>NZ_LMRA01000048.1 GCF_001424705.1 Methylobacterium sp. Leaf465 | reverse complement strand
CGCCATCACGCGCAGGCTGCCTAACCTCTTACCCCAGATGGACCAGAGCCTCCGCTCCTGAACACCGCTGAATGTCCCAAATCATCTGACGACAGACAGTTTGGAGCAACTGGGAAGCAAGTACCTAAAAGCCTAACGCCTTCCGGGGAACTCCTTCCCACTCCAAAGACTAGAGGAGTGGATAAGTTAGGCATGCGACCCTCAGTTGATTGCTGACAATAAGCGGAGATAGGGCTTACTTCCCACGCAATCAATGGCCGACAAATCCCTTACGCGCGCCGAATGCCCTTGCTAACTCGACCGATGGTCTAGAGAAAATTCGAGGGTTAATCGTCTGCGGCGAACTCACCACTAAGAGCGTTGATCGTATGGACCGTGCCCGCGAGCATCCCGTCAAGCGTTTCAGTGACTGGTACGAGCTTGGCGAGCCCACACTGTGCGAACGCTACCTCAACAGCGATGTCGGCTTTAGCTTCAAAGTTCGGTGTCGACTCACCGAGGGTGATACTGAAGTAGGCTACCTTTTCATCCGTGATTTCCACAGTGGCCGGCGAGCCTAATGACACGATGCTGCAAGGATTCCCAGAATTTGTCTGAAAAGGTTCGGAGTCGCTTCTTCCAATCAATATTTGATCGCCTAGAGAAGCGGCGGAAGCTACGATGATGGGTAACCGGTGCTTGTCGAAGTCATTAAGCTGTCTGATAGCTGCAAGTACTGTATCTCTTGGGGTCAGCTGATGACACGGCTGTACATCATCTATAATTTTTGCCGCTGTCGCCGTAATGTCATTGAACAGCCCTTTTTCAACAGCCTTTCTATACTCTTTAGTTGCAATGTAGATTGGGAAATGATGTCTCTTCTAAACGCTGTTTCCAGCTCGTTCCACAAGGCCACAAAATAGGTAATCGAGACTCGCCCTCATGTGTTGAATTACTTCTCCGGCAAGCACTGAGAATCTATCTGGAATAGGTCGAGTTTTTCTTACGAAGAAGAGATACTCTTTTGCATCGTTCTGAAGATCAGTAGATAGAGCGAAGGGCGGAGGATTGGCAGACATAAAGGTGATTATCTCACTGTTGAGATTTTTTATACTTTCCCTGGCTCGCTCAATTTTGGCGCGGCATCCCTTCAATAAGCCAGTCATTCGTAGCTGCCCCCCGATTTTCGCGCCGAGCGTTCTGGTCATCCCAGTGTGTCGCCACCCATGGTTCGGCTGAGCAGGAGGGTCAAGCTTCGCGGTCTCGCAAACACACGTGGCAACCTTTTGCTCATCAACCTGTTCAGGAGCCTGTGATCAGCTAAGTCTCTCGCTAACCGCTACAAAAGCCGCTACAAAGCCCTCCAAAATTGTCCGAAAAACATCAGCGTTTACAACGGTCTGGAGTGGTAAGCAGGGTCTCCCGCCGTCCGCACCAACTCACGCGATCCTGTCTCTGCACTCATCGGCTTGCAGCGACGATCAGCGCCGCGACCGACGGAGATAGACGAAAAGCCCCACGACACCCGCGAGGGCCACGCCCGCGAGGGCCGTCGAACGCAGGGGCGCTCGGGTGGACATCTCGCCGTCCGCAGACAGTCGAGCCGAGGCGCGGTCTTCGTCGAGGATCCAGGCGAGCGAGCGCCGGAGTGCATCGGTGGCATCGCGGTTGAACCATTGGCCGTGCGCGAAGATCACCCGGTCCGGATGAAAGCCGACGAGACGCTGCGCGGCGCGGACCGTGTCCCGATGGTTCAGGCGCAGAAGGACTCGCAGGTAGAGCGGTGCCTTGCCATCCGGGGCGACGATGCCGAGCAGACGGGCCAGGGCGCGCGCGAAGACCGGCAGAAGGTCGCCCTCGAGGTTGATGATGAGATCCGTCAGCAGGAGGGTCCGGCTTGGGCGATGGAACAGACAAATTTCCTGGAACACGGGTCCGGCGACGAGGACGTGATCGATCTCGTTCGCCCAGACGCGTGGCGGCTGGTCTCCCAATTCCGCATCGATTGCGAGGCCAGATCGGCGCACCTGGCTCCGGTCTTCGAGCCCCGGCACCGCCCAGGTGATCGCGTTGGGGCAAGCGGTCTGCCAGTCCTTCAGGAACATCCAATGCCCGACACTCGGCGCTACGAGGTGCCCGATACGCCCGAGTCCCTCCACGGCACGTTGAAGGCCCGGGTGGTGCGGAACGGGCGAGTGGAGCAACAGTTCACCGCCGGCCAGTCGCAGCACCGTCATCCGCAAAGGGAGTGGAATGCCGCCCGCACGAATCGGTGCGGCATCGACGATCCAGACGCCGTCCGCCACCTCCTTCGGTTGGTTCAGGGGCGGATAGCTGAGGTCATGCGCCAAGGTCCTGCACTCCACATCGACGTACACTCGGGGGAACGCTTCGGCAGCACCCGGAGGTCCATCTGTCATGCGCGACCATGACCATCCCTCGCGCCGGGCGCCGCCCGAAATCGTCGGGTACCACGCCCACCCAGGTCGGTTCCGAAGGAAAGGGCGCATCTTCGCTTACCGAGGCGTCATGCGTGTCGATGGGTTGAATCCGCGGGATGGTTTCCCGCCTTCGGCCGGCTTCTGCGATGAACCTCACACGCCCGGCGCTGCGCCCTCGGCTACGCCGGGACGCTAGCTCGGTCGTGATCGCCCGCCCCCTTCATAGTGCGGCGAGAGGACGGCGATCAGCGCTTCCAGAGCGTGTATCAGCCGATCGGGAAGGTCTCCCTCCATTTGAAGCGGAAACGAGAGCGCCAAGGCGCGGTCGACCCCGACTCGAAAGGGCGTCCGATTGCAATTGTCGGGGCGAGGAAAGCAAAGATAGAGGTATTCGAAATCCATCCTAACAGTCGGCTACGGCGCCGTTCGCTGACGGATAGTCTATCTACCCGCGAATAGTGACAACGCGACTCGGCACAGACGGTTGCGCCGGCGTCTCTGGTTACGTTGGAAGGAGGCCGTCCGGTTCGCCCGGCCGGCCTTCGACAGGAGCCTGACTACCAGCCGCCACGGCCGTAGGGACGGTCGCAGTCCGGACGATCCCCGTATCCGGCGCGGCGATAGCCATATCCACCGAATTCCTCACCATAGGTTCGGACCACGGTACGCGATCTGCGATAGACCGGGGCCTCGTCGTACCCGTAGTGGCGAACCAGCGGTGCCGGGCGGTCGCGCACGATGAGAGCCTCATCGTCGTCGGCATAGCGGGGTTCGGGAGGGCCGTAACCGTAGCCGTAGGCAGGAGCCTCGTGAGCTTCCGAGGCGGCGGTTCCCAGGAGAGCGCCCGCCGCGAGCCCCCCGATCACGCCGGCCAAGATGGCGCCGCCCTGGCCCCGGGCCTGCGCCTCTGGCGTTCCGAACGTGCCCATCGCCAAGAGCGCAACGACTGTGAAAGCTGCCAACGTCTTCATCGCCCATCCCCTGCTTTGTCGAGGAGGCCGGCATCGTGCGCGGTCTCGGTGGCCCAACCGGTGCTGTCCCGGCTGTTCAGGAGGAGATTGCCAAAGCGGCGCTGCACCCAGGCTGAAGCGCGTTGGCGGCATCCGTTCAGTTTCATCGGAGAAACGTCCGTCGCGGGGAATGCCCCTTCGCAAATCAACCCTATCGCAGGTTAGGACAGGGTTCTCTCTTGTGGGATGTCGCTGCCGGGGCAAGAACGTCATACGCGGCGTTCGCGCCGCAATCCCTTCCTCCCGCGTAGAGCTCCGCATGACCCCGGAACAAGTTGTTCTCGTCCAGGACAGTTTCGCCAAAGTTCGGCCGATCGCCGGCGCTGCGGCAGACCTTTTCTACGGACGCCTGTTCGAGATCGCTCCGCAGGTTCGGCCGATGTTTCCGGATGACATGCGCGAGCAGAAGAAAAAACTGATGGCGATGCTGGGGCTTGCGGTCACCAACCTGCATAAGCCCGAGATGGTGGTGCCGGCGCTGCAGACCTTGGGCCGACAGCATGTCTCGTTCGGAACCCAGGCCGCGCATTATGAACCGGTGGGCGCCGCCCTGCTCTGGGCGCTGGAGCAGGGCCTGGGCCCGGATTTTACCCCCGCGGTCCGGGAGGCCTGGGTGGAAACCTATGCGATCGTGGCAAATGTGATGAAGGCGGCGGCTGCCGAGGTTCGTCGACCGGAATCGACCGCCGACGCCTGATCCGCGCTGCGCTGGAACCAACGCGCGCGGCAAGCGTAGGCGGTCAGGCTTTGTTTGTGTTTTCGAGGATTCCGATGCGTTCCCGTCTGACGTCACTGGTCTCCGGTTTCGCCCTGGCGACGTTCTTGACCTGTCCTGCCTGGGCGGAGGTTTTGATCGCCGTCGACAAGGACGCGCAGCGCATGACCGTGACGGTCGATGGGCGGACCCGTTACGACTGGCCCGTCTCCACGGGCGTGGATGGCTACGACACGCCCAGCGGAGCCCATCGTCCGTTCCGGATGGAGCGCACGCACTTCTCGCGCGAGTTCGACGACGCGCCGATGCCGAACGCGATCTTCTTCACCGGGCAGGGCCACGCGATCCACGGGACCAATCACACCCGTCGCCTCGGCAGCGCGGCCTCCCACGGCTGTGTCCGGCTCGCCCCGAAGAATGCCGCGACCCTGTTCAGCATCGTCAAGGCTGAGGGCATGGGCAAGACCCGGGTGGTCATCGAGGGCAGTTCCGTGATGGCGTCGCGGCGCCGCCGCGGCGACGGAGACGGGGTGATGTCCGCCGGCATGCAGATGGGGCGCGAGCCCTCCGCAGCCTATCGGCCGGCCGTCGCCGTCGGGTTGGTGTCGCGCCGCGCCCCCGTCTATGATTTCCGGGAACCGGCCGGGGACGGTGACGCCTATTTCGTCGGTGACGGTCTCGATTAGGCGGGTCGAACCAAGCGATGGATCTCGCTGCTTGGCGCCCTCAGCCGAAGGCGCTGGTCCGCGCCGCCTCGGATGTGGCCGAGGCCGGCGCCAGAATTGTGCTCTCGACCCGGTTCCGTCCGCCGCGCTTGGCCCGATAGAGGGCATCGTCCGCCGCCTTGAGGAGATCGGCGGCCGTGATCGCGGGAGTTCCCAGGCTTCCATGCGCCGTCGCGACCCCGATGCTGACGGTGATGCAGGCGCCGTCGGGAAGAGCCGGATGGGGATAGGCCAGGGCCTGGATCGCCAGTCGCAGACTCTCCCCGATCCGCGCCGCCTCCGAAGGGTCCGCTCCGGGCCGGAAGACGATGAACTCCTCGCCCCCGTAGCGGGCCGCCTGTGCGCCGTGGCGGGCTGCCGCCGCAGCGAGCGCCTCGGCCACCTGTCTCAGGCAGCGGTCGCCTTCGGGATGGCCGGCCGTGTCGTTCAGACGCTTGAAGGCGTCGATGTCGATGAGCACCAGCGTGGCCCAGGCGCCGCCTGCGCAAGCCTCGCCCCATCCGGCCTGGACCTGGGCCGTGGCGCTGCGCCGATTGCGGAGCCCGGTGAGGCTGTCGGTCTCGGACAGGACCGTCAGGCGCGCGTTGGCGGCCGCCAGATCGACGTCGCGGGCGGATTTTTCCAGGGTCAGGAGAAAGGCCTCCTTGCGCGTCCATTCGCGGGTATAGGCGAGCTTGATGGGGACGAGGGTGAGGCTCGCGATCAGCAGCGGCAATCCGGTCGCCTCGCTGCGCGGAAGAACGAATGCGACGGCGTAGGCCGCGTAGAGGCAGAAGGCGCTTCCGCAGAGGACGAGGCTGTGCCGGAACGAGAGCGGCGCGATCATCCCGACCACCATGGGCACGATCACCGCAAGGATCAGGTAGGTGTCCGCATGGGTCCGCGGCGCGATCCGGGCGCTGTTCAGGACGATCACCATGTCGAGCACGGAGATGCCGATGACGATCCCGGCCTGGCGCCGGGCACTGGTGATGCCGCGCAGCGCTGTGATCGCCGCGAATCCCGCAGGCAGGAACACGCCCAGGGTCAGGAAAGCCGGAACCACAAATTGTTCTGGACCGAGCAGGTCGAAGTCCATCTTCAGCGACAGAACATTGAAGACGATGAAAATTAGGAGCCAAGACTGGATGTAGGTCGCCCGGGACCAGCGCGTCGTCTCGGTGAATTGTGCTTCGAGGTCTCTCGGCAGCCGCAGACGGTGCCAAGGTCTGCGGCGCGCAGCCTCGATCAGGCTGGAATTCGTTTCGGACATGAGGCGCGTTCACCGACGATCGAGCAGAGCCTATACGCGCCTTGCTTGCATGCGCGTAAACGCCATTCGTGCCTCGCGCGGAGCGTCGGCCCCTCCCGGCACGGACTCGGCGTCCATTGCACCGCGGCGGAATCCTGTTAAGACCCACCACATGTTGAAGGATCGAGCCAGATTGTACGCACGGCCCACGCCGCCGTAGCTCCGCTCTCCTCGGCGCCCGCCTTACGTTCGGGTTCCATGATGGCTGCCCCGCGATGCGCGTCGGGTGGCCTGTCTCGCATTCCCCGTCTCGATTCCCGGCCGCCCGACTGCGCGCGGGAACGATTGGATGTCCCATTTCCATGACCCTGACCAACCTGCGGAGCCAGTGGGCTCCCAATATCACGCGTGAAATCCTGGCCGGCACCGTGGTCGCCCTGGCCCTGATCCCGGAGGCGATTGCCTTCTCACTGATCGCCGGGGTGGACCCGAAGGTCGGCCTCTACGCGTCGTTCTGCATCGCGGTGATCACCGCCTTCGCGGGAGGACGCCCGGCGATGATCTCCGCCGCGACCGGGGCGATGGCCCTCGTGATGGTGTCGCTGGTGAAGGAGCACGGCCTCGGCTACCTGTTCGCCGCCACGATCCTCACCGGCCTGCTGCAGATCGCGGCCGGCCTCCTGCGCCTGGGAAATCTCATGCGCTTCGTCTCGCGCTCCGTGGTGACGGGATTCGTCAATGCGCTGGCGATCCTGATCTTCCTGGCGCAGATGCCGGAACTGATCGGGCAGGGGAGCACGGTCTACCTGATGACGGCGGTCGGTCTCGGCCTCATCTACGGGCTGCCGTACCTGACCAAGGCGGTACCCTCGCCGCTCATCACGATCCTCGTCCTGACGGCGTTCTCGATGGCCCTGGGCCTGCCAATCCACAAGGTCGGCGACATGGGGGCCCTACCCACCGAGTTGCCGGTCTTCGCCCTGCCGGAGGTCCCGTTCACCTGGGAGACTTTGCGGATCATCCTGCCCTACGCGCTGACGCTGACCATGGTCGGGCTGTTGGAGAGCCTGATGACGGCGGCGATCCTCGATGAAATGACGGATACGGGCTCCGACAAGAACCGCGAATGTGCCGGGCAGGGGATCGCCAATATCGGCGCCGGCCTGTTCGGCGGAATGGCGGGCTGCGCCATGATCGGACAATCGGTCATCAACGTCTCGTCCGGGGGGCGGGGCCGGCTCTCCACGCTCTGGGCTGGCGTCTTCCTGCTCTTCCTGATCGTCGTGCTCGGCCCCTACGTGGCCCAGATTCCCATGGCCGCCCTGGTGGCGGTGATGATCATGGTGTCGATCAACACCTTCCAATGGGGCTCCCTGCGGACCCTCCTGACGCATCCGAAGAGCTCGAGCGTCGTCATGCTCGGCACCGTCGCCGTGGTGGTGGCGACCCATGACCTCGCCAAGGGCGTCCTGTTCGGTGTGGTGCTGAGCGGTCTGTTCTTTGCCCACAAGGTGACGCGCTACTTCGCGGTGGCCTCCGAGCGGACCGACACGGTGCGGACCTACCGGGTGACCGGCCAGATCTTCTTCGCCACGGCGGAAGCCTTCCACGGCGCCTTCGAGTTCCGCGAAGCCGGGCTGACGGGGATCGTCCTCGACCTCACGGCGGCCCATTTCTGGGACATCAGCGGGGTCAATGCCCTCGACCGCGTGGTGCTCAAGTACCGGCACCACGGTGTGGCTGTGGAGATCGTCGGCATGAACGCCGCCACGGCCACGATGGTCGAGCGCCTGGGTACCCACCACAAGCCCGGCGCAACCCTCGCGGCTGGCAGTCATTAACGAACGGCCTGGCCCGCAACCTGCAGGAGGTGCTGGCCAGGCCGCCGCCCGGATGCCATTGACGGCGCGTGGGTCCGATTGCGATCAGGCCCCGCTTTCGCGCCCCTGTCGTGCTGGCGCGATAGGTTGATGCAGGCGCGGGCCGCCGCCCCCGGCGCAAGCGGGCGTCGGGCATCGCCCGAATTCGAGGAGGAATTGGCCATGAGCGCGCTTCACCCGGAAATCGCGGCCGTTACGGCGCGCGTGATCGAACGCTCCGGACCAACCCGCAAGGCCTATCTCGACCTGATCGCCCGCGAGCGCGACTCGGGCGTTCAGCGCCCGATGCTGAATTGCGGCAACTTGGCCCACGGCTTCGCGGCCTCCGGCGAGGACAAGGCCGTCATCAAGTCCGGCCGGGCGATGAACATCGCCATCGTCACCGCCTACAACGACATGCTCTCGGCGCATCAGCCCTACGGCCGCTATCCCGAACAGATGAAGCTGTTCGCCCGTGAGGTCGGCGCGACCGCGCAGGTCGCCGGCGGCGTACCGGCGATGTGCGACGGGGTCACCCAGGGCCAGCGCGGCATGGAGCTGTCCCTGTTCTCGCGCGACACGATCGCGCTCTCCACCGCGGTAGCCCTGAGCCACGGGATGTTCGACGGCGCGGCCCTGCTCGGCATCTGCGACAAGATCGTGCCCGGCCTCCTCATCGGGGCGCTTCGGTTCGGCCACCTGCCGATGATCCTGATTCCGGCCGGCCCGATGCCCTCGGGGCTAGCCAATAAGGAGAAGCAGCGCATCCGCCAGCTCTACGCCGAGGGCAAGGTCGGCCGCGATGAACTGCTGGAGAGCGAGTCGGCGTCCTATCACGGCGCGGGCACCTGCACCTTCTACGGCACCGCCAACTCGAACCAGATGATGATGGACGTGATGGGCCTGCACATGCCCGGCGCCTCCTTCATCAATCCCGGCACGAAGCTGCGCCAGGCTGTGACGCGGGCGGCAGTGCACCGCCTCTCCGAGATCGGCGCCTCGGGCAACGACTATCGGCCGCTCGGGCGCTGCATCGACGAGAAGGCCATCGTGAACGCGGTCGTCGGTCTGCTCGCCACGGGCGGCTCGACCAATCACGCCATCCACCTGCCGGCCATCGCCCGGGCGGCCGGCATCATCCTGGACTGGGCGGATTTCGACCACCTCTCGGCTGTAGTTCCGCAGGTGGCCAAGGTCTACCCGAACGGCTCAGGCGACGTTAACCACTTCCACGCGGCCGGCGGCATGTCCTACGTCATCGCCAGCCTGATCGATGCCGGCCTCCTGCACGACGACATCCTCACCGTAGCCGGCACGCGCCTGCGTGATCATGCCCGCGATCCGAAGCTGATCGATGACGACCTCGTCTTCGAGGAGGCTCCGGAGCGCTCGCACGACGAGAGCATCCTGCGCAGTCCGGCCAACGCCTTCCAGCCGGACGGCGGTATGCGCCTGGTGAAGGGCAATCTCGGCCGGGCCACCTTCAAGACCAGCGCAGTCGACCCCGCGCGCTGGACGGTCCAGGCGCCGGCCCGCGTCTTCGACGACCAGGACGACGTCATGGCGGCTTTCAAGGCCGGTGAACTCGATCGGGACGTGGTGGTGGTGGTGCGCTTCCAAGGGCCCCGGGCCAACGGCATGCCCGAATTGCACAAGTTGACTCCGCAGCTCGGCGTTCTGCAGGATCGCGGCTTCCGCGTCGCCCTCGTGACCGACGGCCGGATGTCGGGCGCTTCCGGCAAAGTTCCGGCGGCCATCCATCTCAGCCCCGAAGCCCTCGGCGGGGGTCCCCTGGCCAAGATCCGCGACGGCGACGTCGTGCGCCTGAGCGCGGAGGAGGGCTCCCTGGAGGTCCTCGTCGACCCCGCCGACTGGAACGCGCGGGACGCCGCCGCCGCGCCGCCGCCGGCCTTCGGCACAGGCCGCGAGCTCTTCGCCTTCATGCGCCACGGTGCCGATGGGGCCGAGCAAGGCGCCTCCGCCATGCTCGCGGCCGCCGGCCTCTGAATCCTCCGCCTACCCCGCCAAGGACGCTGCCCATGACCACCATCGATGCCCTGATGCACTCCGTTCCCGTCATCCCGGTGCTGGTGGTGGAGGAGGTCGCCCAGGCCGAGCCGATCGCCCGTGCCCTGGTGGCGGGCGGCTTGACCGCCCTGGAGGTCACCCTGCGCACGCCGGCGGCCCTCGACGTGATCCGCGCCATGTCGCGGGTGGAAGGCGCCGTGGTGGGAGCTGGGACGGTCCTGAACCCGCGCGACCTGGACGCGGCGATGGAGGCGGGTGCGCAGTTCATCGTGAGCCCCGGCCTGACCGATCCGTTGACCCGCGCCGCCCTCGCGCGGGGGGTGCCCTACCTGCCGGGTGTCGCCAATGCGGCGGACATCATGCGAGGGCTCGACCATGGCCTCGACCGGTTCAAGTTCTTCCCGGCCGAAGCCGCTGGCGGCATCAAGGCACTCAAGGCGCTCGCCGGTCCCTTCGGGCAGGTCCGGTTCTGCCCGACCGGGGGCATCTCCGAAGCAACTGCAACGGACTGGCTCGCCCTGAAGCCGGTGCTCTGCGTCGGTGGAAGCTGGGTCGTCCCGCCGGGCGCACCGGAGCCGGATCTCATCCGGCGCTCGGCCGAGGCGGCCCTGCGCCTGCGAGGCGCCTGACGATTTCTCGGCCGATTGACGCACTTTGCTGTAGCCGGAAAAAGGTTAGTCTTCTGCGACGAGGGCCTGAAATGCATGGTCCGGCCCGGAGTTTCATTCTCTGGCCGACGGCGCGACCTCAAGCCTCGCACGCCCTGTGCTCAACTGTGTCGGGTGAACCAGAAGCTTAGCTTCCGGTGCGGAGCGCCATCAGGCGCGGCGGTTGGGGGGGAAGCGATGCAGTCCAGGCTCACCACCTCCCTCCTCAACGAAATGTTGCTCGAGATCGCTGGTGGGTAGCTGTGCAGCATCACGTGGCCTGACCTGCAGACCTCGAAGGAGATCTCCGGATTCTGCGCCCTGATCAGTGATGTCTTCCTGCGCTTGATTAGATGATCATTGCGCCGCTCGTCCTCTCGAGGCTCGTCGCGGGTATCGCACATAGGGGCGACACGGCTTCGGTGGGTCGCGTCGGGGGTAAGGCGATGCTCTGGTTCGTGGGGGCCTCGCTCTTCTCGCTGCTTCTCGGTTTGGTGATGGTCCTCATTCTCCGGCCCGGCGAGGGCCGCTCGGCCATCAACGTGCTGCGCAACAGCGTCGCGACCGTGGCGGTGGCCAAGTAAGAAGGGCAACTATCGTTTACCGACCAGCGTCTGGATCATTAAGTCAGTCCACTGCCGGAACCGGTCGCGTAGCAAGCGGTCGCAAGCGTCGCGGGGCGACGTCCGATGCATCGGTACCGCTTCGTGGCGAGGACTCATATGTCAGCACGTCGCACCGTTCGTGGGAGTCCTGGCCAGCGTCGGCTTGCTGGCCAGCGACGATCCATCCTAGGCGATCGACGTTCTCTCCGGCTCCCTAAAGACGATCGGCGGGACCGCCACCGTCCGCCTTCGCTAATCGAGAGAACGCCCTGACGTTCTCCTTCAGGGACCCGTCCGGCCAACCCGTCGGCTACGCCCCCGACCTCTGCCTGGAGGTCGTCGACGACATCGGGACGGAACTCGGGCGTTGGAATTTGAAGGTGCTGTATGAGCCGGTGACGTCGGAGACGCGGATCGCGGCGGTGACGTCCGGGCGGATCGACCTCGAGTGCGGCTCAACCACGGACAATGCCGAGCGGCGGAAGATGGCGGCCTTCTCGCCCATAACCTATGTCAGCGCGATCAAGCTTCTGGTGGAGCGCGGTGCTCCGGTCGGTTCATTCCGCGATCTGGCCGACCGGACGGTGGCGGTCACCGCCGGTACCACCAACGGGGTGTGGTGTGCGCGCTCTTCGCTCGTCTCGGCATCCCTGTCACCCTAAGGACTGGGCACGACCATGCCGAACCCTTCGCGATGGTCCGGGACAGGCATGCGGATGCCCTCGGTCCCGACGATGTCCAGCTCTACGGCTTGATCGCCGCCGCGGGGCCGGGCGGCTCCGCCGACACGGTCGGGCCCGACAAGTTTTCGTTCGAGCCCTACGGGCTGATGTTCCGCAACTCGCCGGCTTCGTCAGCGTAACCTTGCAGCGTCCTACCGAATCCCGCGAGCTGCGCTGGATCTAAAAGCGCTGGTTCCTCGAGCGCCTGCCGACCGGCATCCGTCTCGATGTGCCGATGTTCGATGAGCTTCGCACCAACTTTGAGGTGATCGGCCTGCAGGATTGACCGCTTGGTCGATCCCGGACGGACGCCACGGGCTTCTGTCGCCGCGCGACCCGATTCGGCGCCGGTTGTCGGGACGCGTCCGCCGCGAGGCGCAGCGGCAGATCCGTCTCAGGCGGCGATCCACAGCATACCGGATGGTATGCCTGGCAGCTTGGCGGGCTGTGCACGCTTCCGAGCAATAGTCCACGAACGCCGTGGTCTCGGAATGTGTCGAAAATCACAGATTATTTCGTATTTTCGAGGACTTGCCGGTCTCTGCGTCCTTAGGAGCGAACTGTAGAACGGTGGCCGGAGCGCTGAAAACCTGCCCACAGAACAGTTACTTAGTCGCCTGCGGAACGTTGCAGCGCCGCAACAGCGCCTTGGAACCGTTTCGCCGATCACGATTCCGAGTTGCCGCGAGGAACCGCCTCGCACAGAGTGATCCTGCGCTGGGGTCAACGCCAGAGCAGCAAGTCAATTTCCAGCGGTCAACGCTCGGTCATTCAAGAACAAAGGGCCACGCGACACCGGGATCCATAGAGATCCCGGGCGCAGTAAGCCTTCCCTCGGGTCTCGAAGCTTTTGGAGATATCAATGAAGCTCTTGAAGAGCTCGCTTCTCGCCTCCGCGGCAGGTTTTGCTGCGGTCGCAGGAGCACAGGCAGCCGACCTTCCGGTCAAGAAAGCTGTTCCGATCGAGTACGTCCGTGTCTGCTCCGCCTACGGCGCCGGCTTCTTCTACATCCCGGGCACCGATACTTGCATCCGTCTCTCGGGCCGCGCTCGCCTTGACGTCGGCTACCAGCCGACCGACAGCCGCTCAGGCACGAACGGTGACACCACCGGCTATATCGGCCTCGCCCGCATCAACGTCGATGCCCGCACCCAGACCGCCTACGGCACCCTGCGCGCCTTCGTGCGTCTCCAGTTCGCCTCGCGCACCGGCGCTACCGGCGGCCTCCGCTCCGGCACCCAGGAGCGTATCGGCAACGCGTTTGGTGCGACCGGCCAGGATCAGGCCGGCCGTGTCCAGCAGTTCGTGAACACCGACAAAGCCTTCATCCAGTTCGCCGGTCTCACCGCCGGTCGCGCTTCCTCGTTCTTCGACTTCTACGCTCACGATTTCGAGTTCGCCGGCGCGACCGCCAACTCGGATCTGCAGTCCACCAACCTGCTCGCCTATACGAGCAAGCTCGGCGACAGCGGCCTCTCGGCGACGATCTCGCTGGAAGATCCGTCCTTCCGTCGCAACACGATCTATTCGCAGCAGTTCGGTGCGAATGCCAACTTCGCTCCGGCCGGCTCACAGTCTCAGAATGTTGCCTTCTCGGGTGCGACTTCGCCGGTGCTCATCGGCATCAACAACGTGACCGGCGTCGGCACTTACGGCAACGTGGACGTGGCCCAGCGTAACCGCATGCCTGACTTCGTCGGTGTGCTTCGTTACGATGCGGCCTGGGGCTCCATGCAGCTCTCTGCTGCCGTCAAGGAGCTGAACACCGGCAACGCCATCGCCGGCAATGCAACCAACTTCAACGGCGGCATCCTGACCGCGCCCTTCATCCCGGGCGTGACCGGCGCTGCGATCGTGAACCAGCGTCCGCCCAGCGAGTACGGCTGGGCCGTGCAGGCCGGTGCCAAGATCAACCTGCCCTTCATCGCCCCGGGCGACACATTGTACCTGCAGGGTGCCTATGGCGAGGGTGCGACCCTCTACACTGGCTACTCCTCGTACAACGGCAGCTATGCCTCGCGCGCCAGCACCATCAACGGCGCTGCGTTCGACCCCTACATGTCCGATGCGACGCTCAACCCGTTCACGGGCAAGATCGAGCTGTCCACCAGCTTCACGGTGGTCGGTTCGCTGCTGCACTACTGGTCGCCTGAGTGGCGTTCGGCCGTGTTCGCCAGCTACGGCGAGCTCAACTTTGCCAACGGTGCCCGCGCCGCCAACGCCGCCGTGTTCCAGACGCTGGGTTCGACTGGTCAGTTCACCGGTATTCCGGGTCAGGCGTCCTTCGCCGTCAGCCCCGTCCTGCGTGACAATTACCAGATTGTTGCTGGTGGAAGCATTATCTGGTCGCCGGTTAAGGACCTCGATATCGGTCTGGAAGGCTTCTACACCAAGGTTGGTGTTCAGGACGGTCGCGTCGTTGACCAGACCCGTTCCACCGGTAACGTCACCGCTGCTTCCATCGCCAGCGGAGCAGTGCGCACTGTGACTGCATCGGACACCTTCCAGATCCGCGGCCGCGTTCAGCGCGACTTCTAAGGCCGCAGAGCGGCTCAATCCGGGCTCCTTGCGAGCCCGGATCCTCACAGATCCGAATCTTCGAGACATGCGAACTGGCCCGGCTGAGAAGTCGGGCCTTTTTGCGTACCGAGTGTTGATCTGCATGGGCGAGACCTGACGAAATCTACGCAGCGGGATTATCCGGCACGGGCTTTGCCAGGGGCGGGGGCGTTGCCAGCTTGCACAGCGCAAAAACAACGATTGCGGCGGCTCGTGCCGCTGCTACGTTGCCCAGGTCAGTCCTGTCGATCGCCGAACCGTGATCGACCTTCCGGAGTCAGCCCGCAGATGCGTTCGTG
Source organism: Methylobacterium sp. Leaf465 (assembly GCF_001424705.1). Lineage (GTDB taxonomy): Bacteria > Pseudomonadota > Alphaproteobacteria > Rhizobiales > Beijerinckiaceae > Methylobacterium. Next base: position 224,631 of record NZ_LMRA01000048.1, on the reverse strand, counting down.
TCACCAGAGATCCACCCTATCCGCCGTTGCCGTCAGCTTCGCGCTGTCGGTACTCGCGGTAGGGAGCGCCCAGGCGCAAGAGCTCACCGGAACCCTGAAGAAGATCAAGGAAACCAATACGATCACCATCGGCTACCGGGACGCGTCGGTTCCGTTCTCCTACCTCGACGGCGACCAGAAGCCGGTCGGCTACGCCCTTGAGATCTGTCAGAAGATCGCCGAGGCCGTGAAGACGAATTTGAAGCTTCCGAACCTTGAGGTGAAGCTGAATCCGGTTACCTCGGCCACCCGTATCCCGCTGATCGCCAACGGCACCATCGACCTCGAGTGCGGTTCGACGACGAACAACGCCGACCGACAGAAGCAGGCTTCCTTCACCAACACCCACTTCCTGACGGCCACTCGCTTCGTCGCCAAGAAGTCGGCCAAGCTCGACAAGATCGACGATCTGAAGGGCAAGACCGTGGTTTCGACCTCGGGCACCACCAACATCCGCCAGATTAACGAGGCGAACACTGCACGCAATCTCGGCCTGACCATCCTGCCGGCCAAGGATCATGCCGAAGCCTTCCTGATGGTCGAGACTGGCCGCGCGGTCGCCTTCGTCATGGATGACGTACTGCTGGCCTCGCTGGCCGCCAGCTCGAAGGACCCGGGTGCCTACGCGATCTCCAGCGAGGCGCTCTCGAAACCCGAGCCCTACGGCATCATGCTGCGCAAGGATGACGCGCCCTTCAAGGCCGTCGCCGACGAAGCCACCGCCAAGCTCTATAAAAGCCCCGAGGGCAAGGCGCTTTACGACAAGTGGTTCACGAAGCCGATTCCGCCGCGCGGCATCAACCTGAACCTGCCGATGAGCGAGGCCATGGCGAAAGCCTTCGTCTCGCCGAGCGATAGTGCCGACCCGGCCGCGTACTGAGCCGACACACCATCGTCGCGCGTTCGAACGCCTCGCCCCTCACGGGGCGGGGCGTTCCTCTGTGAGGGCGAGCATGTCCCCGCGGTCGGCTGGTTCGACCCGCGCCGCCAGGCGCTCGACGGTCTCGAACAGCATCGGCCACTCGATCGGCTTCGCGACATGTGCGTCCATACCGGCGGCGCGGCACCGCTCCATCTCCTCGGGCATGGCATTGGCGGTCAGTGCGATGATCGGGGTGGGAGAATGCCCTTCCTGCCGCTCCCGGGCGCGGATCACGCGGGTCGCTGCGAGACCGTCCAGTCCCGGCATCTGCACGTCCATCAGGATCAGGTCCGGACGTTCATGGCCGAAGGCCGCCGTCGCCGCCTGCTCTCCGTCATCCACCACCGTGACGGTGTGACCCTTGTGGCGCAGCACCGTCCCGATGATCTCCTGGTTGATCGAATTGTCTTCCGCCAACAGGATGCGCCAGCGCTGCGGCGATGGTCGGCTGAGAGTGGCGAGCCGCGAGTGCTCGACATCGTTCTCCGCCTCGGCGAGCCGCAGCGGCACCTCGAACCAGAACGTAGAGCCCTCGCCGACCCGGCTCAGCGCACCGATCTCGCCGCCCATCAGGTGCACCAGGCGTTTGCAGATGGTGAGGCCGAGACCGGTTCCACCATAGCGTCGCGAGATCGATCCGTCCGCCTGCGCGAAACGCTCGAACAGGTGGGGCAGGACATCTTCCGGGATGCCGATCCCGGTATCCATGAGTTCGATCCGCAGGGCCGGTCGCCGCCTCGGACCGCCGTTCGATGCCGCTCTCCAGGCCACGCGCATGGTGACGGAGCCCTGGGGCGTGAACTTGATGGCGTTGGCGGTGAGATTGAGGATGACCTGGCGCAATCGGGTCGGATCGCCCAGGACCCAGTCCGGGACATCAGGTCCGATCTGCGTGGCAACGCGGATCTCGCGGCCCTGTGCGATCTCGACGCTGAGCTCCCGACAGCCCTCGATCAGCCCGGCCAGGCTGAAGGGGAGTGACTCGATCACGAGGCGACCGGCCTCGATCTTCGAGACATCGAGGATGTCGTTCACGATGGTAAGGAGCGAGCGCCCCGCTTCCTGCGCGAGACCGACGAGGCGTGCCTGGTTTCGGTTGAGGCTGGCATCGCCCTGGAGAAGGTCGTGCACGCCGAGGATGCCCGCCAACGGTGTGCGCAACTCGTGGCTCATGGTGGCCAGGAATTCAGCTTTCGCACGCACGGCGGCCTCGGCTGCGATGCGAGCGCTGTGCAGGTCGGCCTCCTGTCTCTGTCGCTGCGTGACGTCGCGGATCGCCTGGATGACCTGGATCTCGCCCTGCTCCTCAATTCGCCGAAAGGCGGCCTCGACCCAGAGGTCATGCCCGGAACGGTGCCGCATCCGGTAGATCACCGATCCGGTCGGCTGCCCGAGCCCAAGAGCATGCAGAATTGCCGAGAGGTTTGCGATGTCCTCCCGATGGACGAGCGTCCGAAGACCCATGCGATTGGCCTCGTCCACGGTGTAGCCGAGCATGCTCGTCACCGCGGGCGAGATGTAGAGATGTCGGCCGCTGACATCGTCGAGGACGATGAGGTCCGAGGTGTAGTTGGCCAACAGGCGATAGCGCGCCTCGCTTTCCCGCACGCGCTCATTAGCGGGCCGCCGCTCCATCAGATCCGCTCGAACCGAGGCCGGGGGCGCCTCAGCCGGGCGGCGATCCGATCCGATTCGCTTCGAAGCCGATTCGGTGGGGGGGCGGTCGGGATCGGATTCGATGGGTCCCTGTCCTCGAAGAGCCGAAGACCCGGCCTCGCCGGTGAGCCGATCGGGCCCCGGCGGCCCAGAGTCCACCTGCCTCGAGGGTCCGAGGTCGTGTAGGCTGACCATGACCCGTCGGTCTGCCTGCGCACCTGTCACCCGAAGCGGGACGAAGGTCGCTTCGTACGCGTTCTGACCTTCGACACCCGCGGCCTCGCTCCGAATGCGAAGACTCGCACCGGTCGTGGCCGCCCGCTCGACGCCGGCGCGCAACAGCGCCGCCTGACTTGCAGGCAGTAGATCGGCAAATGCGCGACCCATGGCGTCGGCGCTGTCGTGATGGTTTCGCGCCGCTGCGTTCCAGTCCTCCAGCCGAACTTCGTCGCCGGGTCGGAGCGCGACGATGAATTGCGGATCCGGAAAGGCCTCGAACGCGTCGCGCAGGACCTCGGCGTCGAGAAGCACCCGCTTTGGCGCATCACGCCTTCTGCGCTGGAGCATCCGTCCGATGACTTGAAGCCCTTGGAGTGCTCCCTTCACATCGCACCTCCGAACTGCGCCGTCCGATGTCGCGAGTAGAGCCAGCCTATACCTTCCGCTAGGCGGGCGCCTGCGGCTCCCGCCATGGTCGTCGACTGAGCGTGTTTCGAGATCGTGCTCACCGCGAGGGAATCGGTGGCGATCGCCCTGCCGTCAATCGAGACCCGCGGGGCGGCTCCCGAAACGACGAGGAGAAACGAGAGCGCGCGGTGGAAGAGGAACAGGATGGTAGGCCCTTTCGTGCCGCCGCGTCCGCGACGACGTTTTCGAGGTTCATCGCCACGTCAGTGCCTGCGACGGTCTGGAACGCGCGCCAGCGGGTCACGCTTTCCGTAGCATTCGGATGCGCCTCGTCCTCACCGCCCGCGAGGTTCGCCGCGATCATCGGGGGAGTTCCGCCGACAATCCGCAGACGCGGCGTCGTCCGCCAGGAAAAGACCACCGGGGCGGCGAAGATGCGCAGCAGCACGGCCTGCGGGGACTGCAGATCAGGGGTATCCATCGAATCTTTCGGCGCTTCTGCCCGGACCGAGCGCCCCGACAGAGCTGTCGAGTCAGTCCGGCCGAGGTACTCCATCCGGCCGATCGCGCCCAGGCGGGGTAAGGTGAAGGATCGGCGGAAGGCATGCAACCGGAGCGCGTAAAGTCAGCGCCGCTTTCGGATCCAGAGCTTGTGCCGGTTGCAATGCGAGCTCTTCGAGCCGGCACGCTGCTGGACAGCGTCCGCCCGCGGAACCGGCGGTCGGAGATATTCTTCCAAATTCCACCCAGTGGAGTGCCGCTGTCGATACCCCCGGCATGTGCATGGCCGCCGGCGGGATTCGAGCTGGTCCGCGCGTGTGCGCATGTCTTCTGTGGTCTTCCTGCGCCACCCCCGCGACGGGGTCGCTCCACGAATAGAAACCGCACGTTCTGAAAGGCTTCGCGCCTTGACTTCGGGTGACGCGGGGTCGCATTGCACAATCATGTGGGATGGTGCTTCCGTCCCGCCGGGATGACATTCCTTTTAAAGCCTCTAAGGTCCCGGCCGGCCCTGGACGCAGGGTTGGGATCAGGGTCGCCCGGCGCAATCATGCTTGGAGTTTGACACTTGGCGAACACGGCAGCCGATCCCGACAGCTCCCACGGCGCGCCGGACGGCACGCGTCGCGATTTCATGTTCCTCGCGACGGGCGCGGGACTGGCCGTCGGGGCCGGTGCCTTGGCTTGGCCCTTCGTCGCCTCAATGGCGCCCGATGCCGAGACCATTGCGGCCGGCGCACCCCTCGAAGTCGACCTGACGCCAATTCAGGAAGGCCAGATCGTCAACGTGTTCTGGCGCGGCAAGCTCATTTTCGTGCGCAGTCGCTCCGAGAAAGAGATCAAGGAAGCTTCCGAGGTGAAGCTCACCGATCTGATCGATCCGCAGCCCGATTCGGCTCGCGTGAAGCAAGGCCACGCCAAGTGGCTCGTCGTCTACGGCAACTGCACGCATCTCGGCTGCGTGCCGATCGGCCATCAAGGACAGTACGAGGGCTGGTCCTGCCCCTGTCACGGCTCCCTCTACGACACGTCGGGCCGGGTACGCCGGGGTCCCGCCCCGACGAACCTACCGATCCCCCCCTACGTCTTCGAGTCGGACTCCAAGATCCGGATCGGCGAGGAGGGCGGCAAGGCCGTCGCCTGACACCCTGAAACAGGATTTGGAGCGGGTCGCCCCATGAGCGGACACGGCAATACCTACGTTCCCAAGAGCGCCTTGGCGAAGTGGTTCGAATCGCGCCTCCCTTTGATCGGGCTGGTGCATTCGTCCTTCGTCTCCTTCCCGGTGCCGCGGAACCTGAACTACTTCTGGACCTTCGGCGCGATCCTGATCGCCATGCTGGTGTCGCAGATCGTCACCGGCGTTTGGCTGGCGATGCACTACGACCCGTCGGCCGCTAATGCGTTCAACTCCGTCGAGCACATCATGCGCGACGTGAACTACGGCTGGCTGCTGCGCTACATGCACGCCAACGGCGCATCGATGTTTTTCGTGGCGGTCTACGTCCACATCTTCCGGGCGCTGTATTACGGGTCGTACAAGGCGCCGCGCGAGGTGCTCTACATCCTCGGCGTGATCATCTACCTCCTGATGATGGCGACCGCCTTTCTCGGCTACACCCTGCCGTGGGGCCAGATGAGCTTCTGGGGTGCCACCGTCATCACGAACATCCTGGCCGCGATCCCCGTGGTGGGTGACACGATCCAGAGCCTGCTCTGGGGCGGCTACTCCGTCGGCAATCCGACCCTGAATCGGTTCTTCTCGCTGCATTACCTCCTGCCGTTCATGATCACCGGCGTGGTGATCCTGCACGTCTGGGCGCTGCATGTGACGGGGCAGAACAATCCGGCCGGAATTCCGATCAAGTCGGGCAAGGACGCGGTGGCCTTCACGCCCTACGCGACGATCAAGGATGTCTTCGCCTCGGTCGTGTTCTTCGCCTTCTTCGCCTACTGGATCTTCTACCAGCCGAACTATCTCGGTCACGCCGACAACTACGTGCCGGCCAACCCGGCGGTGACGCCCGCCCACATCGTTCCGGAATGGTACTTCCTGCCGTTCTACGCGATCCTGCGCGCCGTGCCGGACAAGCTCGGCGGCGTCATTCTGATGTTCAGCGCCGTGCTCATCCTGGCCCTGGCCCCTTGGCTCGATACGTCCCGGGTTCGCTCGTGTAATTATCGCCCGATCTACCGGCAGTTCTTCTGGCTGTTCGTGGTGGTCTGCGTGGTGCTCGGTTGGCTCGGCGCCAAGCCGCCGGAGGGTGGCTACGTCATCGCCGCCCGGATCTGCACGGCCTACTACTTCCTGCACTTCCTGCTCGTGATGCCGCTGGTCGGCCTGTTCGAGACGCCGAAGGCTCTTCCGGGCTCGATCCTCGAGACGGTGACGGGTCCCGGAAAGCAGGTGGGCGGGTCCGGCATGCCGGTCGGCGCCGCAGCCGCACCGTCCTCCAAGGGTTGAAGGCAGGGGACTTTTGAGAACCATGAAAACGACCCGCGTCCTCGCCGCAACCCTGCTCGCGGCTGTCATGAGCATCACCGTCGCGTCGGCAGATGAGGGAACTCCCCATCCGCCCCGTGAGAAGTGGAGCTTCGCTGGCACCTTCGGCCGCTTCGACCAAGCTCAGCTTCAGCGCGGCTTTCAGGTCTACAAGGAAGTCTGCTCGAGCTGTCACAGCATGAGCCTGGTGCGCTTCCGCAACCTCTCGGAGGAGGGGGGGCCTGGCTTCACCACCGGGCAGGTCAAGGAACTCGCCGCCCAGTACAAGGTGAAGGAGCAGAACGATGCCGGCGAGGACGTCGACCGTCCCGCCCGCGCTGCCGACGCCTTCCCGTCGCCCTTCCCGAACGAGAAGGCGGCGGCCGCCGCCAACGGCGGCAAGGCGCCGCCGGACTTCTCCGTGCTGGCCAAAGCCCGCACCTACGAGCGCGGCTTCCCGTGGTTCGTCTTCGACGCGATGCCGTTCATCGGCTTCTCGGAGCAGGGCGTTGACTACATTCACGCGCTCCTGAACGGCTACGAGGATCCGCCGGCCGGCAAGGAAATTCCGGCTGGCACCTACTACAACAAGTACTATGCCGGTCACCTCATCGCGATGCCGAAGCCGATCAGCGATGGGCAGGTGACCTACGCGAAGAACGACAAGGGCGAGCCGGTGGTGCCGGAGACCACGGAGCAGTATTCCCGCGACGTCGCGGCGTTCATGGCCTGGGCGGCCGAGCCCCACATGATGGCGCGCAAGGCTCTCGGCTTACGGGTGATCCTGTTCCTGCTCGTGCTCTCCGGTCTGCTCTACTACGTGAAGAAGAAGATCTGGGCGAAGGTCGGCGGCGAGGTCCACGGACTCCAGCCCGAACTGCACAAGACCTACTGATCCGGTTCGGGCAGTCCTTCTGGGCTGCCCGTCCTCCGTTGACACCACCCGCGCCGGCGTCCCAGGGAAGGGCGACCGGCGCTAACTTTTGGAGATCGGGATGACGGCAGCGGTGCTCGGCGTGATGGGCGGGTCCGGGGTCTATGACCTGCCCGGCCTGGAGGATGTCCGCGAAGAGCGGATCGAATCCCCCTGGGGCGCGCCTTCAGACGCGCTGCGCATCGGCCGCATCGGCGCGACGAAGGTGGTGTTCCTCGCCCGCCACGGCCGCGGGCACCGCTTCTCGCCATCGGGTATCAACTATCGCGCGAACATCGACGTGCTGAAGCGGGCTGGTGTCACCGACCTCGTCTCGCTCTCGGCCTGCGGCTCGTTCAAAGCCGAGCTGCATCCCGGTCTTTTCGTGCTCGTCGATCAGTTCGTTGACCGCACCCACGGCCGCGCCGGTTCGTTCTTCGGCGATGGCTGCGTCGCCCACGTCTCCCTGGCGCATCCCGTCGGACCGACACTGCAGGCGCGCATCGCTGCGGCGGCACAGGCGGAGGATATCGCGGTCCATCGCGACGGGACCTATGTCTGCATGGAGGGTCCCCAATTCTCCACCTATGCCGAGTCGACCACTTACAAGGCGTTCGGCTACGACGTGATCGGCATGACCAACATGCCGGAGGCCAAGCTCGCCCGCGAAGCCGAAATCACCTATGCGACGATCGCGATGGTGACCGATTTCGACTGTTGGCACCCGACCCACGATGCCGTCGACGTCGCTGCCGTGGTGGCGGTGGCGCGAGCCAATGCCGACAAGGCCGCGCGCCTCGTCGCCCGTCTCGCCCGCGATTTCCCGGCCGAGCGCGAGCCCTGCCCCGTCGGTACGGAGCACGCCCTCGACGGCGCCATCATGACCGCTCCCGCGCAGCGCGACCCAGCCCTACTCGCCAAGCTCGACGCGGTGGCGGGCCGAGTCCTGCACCGCTGAGTAGCCGGGAGCGCCGGTGAAATCAGCTCCGTCCACCCTTTCCGCGACCCTGTCTTCCCTCTAGAAGGCGGGTTCTTCCCCAAACCGGAACCGAACCGTGACCCACGAGGCCAAGCGCGCCGCCCGCATCAGCCGCAAGACAGCGGAGACCGACGTGCAGGTCGCGCTCGATCTCGACGGGACGGGGCGGGCTCAGGTCTCAACGGGGGTCGGCTTCTTCGACCACATGCTCGAGCTGTTCGCGCGCCACGCGCTGTTCGACCTCGACGTGGCGGTCACGGGTGATCTCCATGTCGATCACCATCATACGGTGGAAGATGCGGGCATCGCCCTGGGACAGGCCTTCGCGCAGGCCCTCGCGGACAAGCGCGGCATCGGCCGCTATGCCGACATCCATTTGCCGATGGACGAGACCCTAACGCGGGTCTCCATCGATATCTCGGGCCGCCCGTTCCTCGTGTTCCGAACCCAGTTTCGGGTCGAAAAAATCGGACAGTTCGATACGGAACTCGTCCGCGAGTGGTTCCAGGCCTTCGCCATGAACGCTGGCATTACGTTGCATGTCGAGACGCTCTACGGTGAGAATGCTCACCATATCGCGGAGAGCTGCTTCAAGGGCTTGGCCCGCGCCTTGCGGCACGCAGTGTCGATCGATCCCCGCGAGGGCGGCCGTGTTCCCTCGACCAAGGGATCGCTCTGATCCGCCCGTCGGGTCGGCAGGGAGGATGCTAGACGTGATGCGCACCTACACATTGCACCCCGCGAAGGGGGCCCTCGTCGGCGAGGCACACGGTCTCGAGCGGGCGCACCTCGTGCCGGATGGCTTCTCCTGGCCGGCTTTCGCTTTCGGGCCGCTCTGGTTCTTCTTTCACCGGCTCTGGCTCGCCGGCCTCGGTGTTCTTGCTCTGTTGGCCGTGGTGGCGTTCGGGGGGCGGTTCCTCGGGCTGACGCCGATCGCCGGTTTCGTCATCACGGTCCTCGTTTCGCTCCTGATCGGACTGGAGGCTTCTTCCCTCCGACGGTGGACCTACGCCCGGGCGGGGCGTCCGGTGCGCGACGCCGTGACGGCCGCGAATGCCGAGGAGGCCGAAATGAAGGCTGCTGCACGCTGGCTGGACGGTGTTCCCACAGGGCGCACCGGACCAGCGTCCCATATCGGCATCTCGGTGCCGCCGAGTGACCTTGCCATCGGCATGTTCCCATTCAGCGAGGGTCGGCGGTGAGTGCAGAGACCGTCGCGATCATCGATTACGGCTCGGGCAACCTGCATTCCGCCGCAAAGGCGTTCGAGCGGGCGGCTCGGGAGGCCGGCCTCGACGCGACGCGCATCGTCCTGACGAGCGAGGCGGAGGCGGTCGCCAAGGCTGACCGGGTGGTTCTGCCCGGTGTCGGCGCCTACGCCGATTGTCGCCGCGGTCTCGACGCCGTACCTGGCATGGTCGAGGCGATGACCCATGCGGCGCACGAGCGGGGTCGCCCGTTCCTCGGCATCTGCGTCGGCATGCAGCTCCTGGCGACGCGCGGCCTGGAATACGACACGACCGCGGGCCTCGGCTGGATTCCCGGCGATGTCGGTCCGATCCAGCCGAACGATCCCGGCCTCAAGGTACCCCACATGGGCTGGAACACCCTCGAGATCGACCGGCCACACGCTTTGCTGTCGGAGATCCCGACGGGCGAGGGCGGACTGCACGCCTACTTCGTACACAGTTACGCGCTGTCGCCTGAGCGGATGGAAGATCGCATTGCCCACAGCAATTACGGCGGTTCGGTCACCGCGATGGTGGCGCGCGACAACGTCGCCGGCACCCAATTCCACCCGGAAAAGAGCCAACGGCTCGGCCTCGCACTGCTCGCCAACTTCCTCCGCTGGCATCCCTGAGGCGCAGACCCCACCTGTGACCCGTCCCACCCGAAAGCGAACCGACGCGTGATCCTGTTTCCGGCCATCGATCTCAAGGAAGGGCGCTGTGTCCGCCTCGTTCAGGGCGACATGGCCCAGGCCATCGTGTTCAGCGACGATCCTGCGGCGCAGGCGGCGGTCTTCGAGGAGCAGGGTTTCTCCTGGCTTCACGTCGTCGACCTCGACGGCGCCTTCGCGGGCGCGCCGATGAACGCGGATGCCGTCGATGCGATCCTGGCGCGGACCAAGCTTCCGGTGCAACTCGGCGGCGGCATCCGCGAGATGCGGACCCTGGAGGCCTGGCTCGCCAAGGGCGTAAGCCGCGTCATCATCGGCACTGCCGCCGTACGCGATCCCGCCTTCGTGCGCGAGGCCGCCCGCCTCTATCCGGGCAAGATCGCGGTCGGCATCGACGCCAAGGACGGCCGCGTCGCGGTCGAGGGCTGGGCCACCACCTCCAGCATGACGGCTGAGGAACTCGGGCGTCGCTTCGAGGATGCCGGCGTTGCCGCCATCATCTACACCGACATCGCCCGCGACGGCATCCTGAAGGGCCTCAATATCGAGATGACCCTCGGCCTTGCTCGCGCGGTGACCATCCCGGTGATCGCTTCCGGTGGCCTTGCCTCGATCGATGACGTCCACCGCATCCTGGAACCGGACTGCGCGCTCCTCGCCGGCGCCATCACAGGCCGTGCCCTCTACGACGGGCGGATCGACCCGCGCGAGGCCCTGGCGGCCATCCGGCGCGCGACCGGTGCGCCCGATGCGGCTCCGGCGGCCTGACGCATCCGAGGTTATTCGTGCTCAAAACTCGCATCATCCCGTGCCTCGACGTCAAGGACGGCCGTGTCGTGAAAGGCGTCCAGTTCCTGGAACTGCGCGATGCCGGCGATCCCGTTGAGGCGGCTAAGGCCTACGACGCGGCTGGTGCCGACGAGCTCTGCTTCCTCGACATCACGGCGAGCCATGAGGATCGCGGGACGCTCCTCGACGTCGTCAGCCGAACGGCGGAAGCCTGCTTCATGCCGCTCACCGTCGGTGGTGGCATCCGTACGGTGGCGGATATCCGCACTCTCCTGTTGGCCGGGGCCGACAAGGTTTCCATCAACACGGCAGCCGTGAACGATCCCGATTTCGTCGCCCGCGGTGCGGAAAAGTTCGGTAGCCAGTGCATCGTCGTGGCGATCGATGCCAAGCGGACCTCCGGTCCCGGCGAGGCGCCGGAATGGCAGATCTTCACCCATGGCGGGCGCAAGCCCACCGGCATCGACGCCATCGCCTTCGCCCGCACCGTCACGGCCCGCGGCGCCGGTGAATTGCTCGTGACCTCGATGGATCGCGACGGGATGCGCTCCGGGTACGATATCGGCCTGACGCGGGCCATTTCCGATGCCGTCACGGTGCCGGTCATCGCCTCGGGCGGTGTGGGCGGCTTGGACGACCTGGTAGCGGGAGTCCGCGAAGGCGGTGCCAGTGCGGTTCTGGCGGCCTCGATCTTCCATTTCGGGCAGCACACGGTATCCGAGGCCAAGGTCCACATGGCCGCGGCCGGTCTCTCCATGCGCCTCGATCTCTGAGGCGGACCTTCGCAGCCCTTGCGTCATGATCCATCGTGCCGCACGCTTGGTTGCACGGCACGATAGGCCCGGTTCGCCGGGACCAGGATTGTATGACCCAGTTCACTCTCAGCGATCTCGAAGCCCTCGTCGCGGATCGTGCGGCAGCGTCTCCCGAGACTTCCTACACCGCAAAGCTCGTAGCCGGCGGCCCGGCCAAACCGGCCAAGAAGCTCGGCGAGGAGGCGGTCGAGGCGGCGATCGCCGCCGTACAGGGTGACCGATCCGGCCTCATCAGCGAGGCCGCGGACGTGCTGTACCATCTCCTAGTCCTGCTGCGGGTCGGTGGCGTGACTTTGAACGAGGTGCTGGCCGAGCTCGAGCGGCGAACGGTTCAGAGCGGGATCGCGGAGAAGGCCTCCCGGAGCCCCGCGTGAACGCCGAATCGCTTTTCACGATGCCGCCTGCCGTGATCGAACGCCCGACCGCCCGGGGCCAGGACCCAGTCACCGGCCAGGGCTCGGAGCGGCTGTCGCCTTACCGCTTGTTCACCCGAGAAGAATGGGCTCAGCTGCGTGCCGACACCCCCCTGACCCTGGCGGCGGAGGAAGTGGCGCGCCTGCAATCCCTCAACGATCCGATCTCGGTCGAGGAGGTGGAGGCGATCTACCTGCCGCTTTCACGGCTGCTTTCACTCTACGTGGCAGCGACGCAAGGCCTGTTCAAGGCGACCCAGCGCTTCCTTCTCGCCGAGCACGAGACGAAGGTACCGTACATCATCGGCCTCGCCGGATCTGTGGCCGTGGGCAAGTCGACCTCCGCCCGTGTCCTCGCCGCCCTGCTCGCGCGCTGGCCCAACACCCCCAAGGTCGACCTCATCACCACCGACGGCTTTCTGCTGCCCAATGCCGAGCTGAAGCGGATGGGCGCGATGGAGCGGAAGGGCTTCCCCGAAAGCTACGACACGGCCGCGCTGTTGCGCTTCCTCACCGACATCAAGGCCGGCAAGAAGCGTGTCGCGGCGCCGCTCTACTCTCACCTCGTCTACGACGTGGTGCAGGGCGAGGAGCGGATCATCGAATCGCCCGACATCCTCATCGTCGAGGGCTTGAACGTCCTACAGCCGGCGCGCCTGCCCCGCGACGGCACCGCGATCCCGTTCGTCTCGGACTTCTTCGACTTCTCGATCTACCTCGACGGCCACGAGGACGACCTGCACCGCTGGTACGTCAATCGCTTCCTGCGCCTGCGCCAGACCGCTTTCCGCGATCCGCTCTCCTATTTCCGAAAGTACGCCGAGGTAACGGAATCCGAGGCGATCGAGATCGCCGATACGCTCTGGACGACCATCAACCTGCCGAACCTGCGTGACAACATCCTGCCGACCCGGCAGCGGGCCAGCCTGATCCTCGCCAAGGGGGCCAGCCACCGCATCGAGTCGGTGGCACTGCGCCGCCTCTGACGTCTCCGCGCGCCCGTTCCCTATCCGAGCGGGTAGGCTGCCTCGACCACGTAGGGACCGCCGCCCTTCGATTCCCGCGCCGAGAACAGCGCCACACGCTCCGCCGTGAAGGTGAGGGACGTGAACAGGCCGCGCTCGCCCAGATAGGCCGCGACATCCTCCGCGCCGGCCTCGCGTCGGAGGCGTGCGAGCGTGACGTGCGGCGTGAACTTGCGCCGTTCCGGCTCGGCCCCGGCTTGGCGTGCCAGGCGCTCCTGTTCGGCCTGAAGGTCGAGAAGCTCCGGGGTTGACAGCACCGTGGCGAGGATCGCGCGCGGCCTGTCGCCGCCGAAGCTCGCCATACCGTCGAGGGTCACGGGGAAGGGGGACCGGGGTCGCGCCTCGATCAGGCGCTCGTGCAGCGCCTCCGCGAGGTCGATCTCGACATCGCCGAGGAAGCGCAGGGTGATGTGATAGTCCGAGGGCTCGATCCAGCGGCTTCCGCGCAGAGCGCCGCGCTTCAGGGCGAGCGCCTGCGCGAGGTCGGGGGGAACTTCGAGGCCGGTGAATAGGCGGGGCACGGGCTCAGCGCGCCTGCGGATGGAGACGGTCGAGGAAGGTCTCGACCGTCGGCAACATGCCGGCCACGATCGTTTCGACGCCCCTGGCGTTCGGATGCAGGCCATCGTCCAGGTGGGCCTGCCGGTCGCCGACGATGCCGTCGAGGAAGAACGGGTACAGGACGAGGTCGTAGCGCTTGGCGAGGTCCGGGTAGATCGCGTCGAAGCGCGCGGCGTAGTCCGGCCCGAGGTTGGGGGAGGCCTTCATCCCCGCAAGCAGCACGGGAATGCCGCGTGCCTTGAGCCGCTCGATCATCGCATCGAGGGCCTTGCGGGTCACCGCCGGGTCGGTGCCGCGCAGCATGTCGTTGGCGCCGAGTTCGAGGATGACGCCGTTGGTGTCGTCGGGGACCGACCAGTCGAGGCGATCAAGGCCTCCGGTCGTGGTGTCGCCCGAGACACCCGCATTCGCCACCGTGACGACGCGTCCGCGTGCCTTCAGGGCCCGCTCCAGCACCACCGGAAAGGCCGCGTTCGCGGGCAGGCGATACCCGGCGGTCAGGCTGTCGCCGAAGGCCACCAACTTCACCGGCGGCACGTCGGGCGTGGCGCGCGATGGCATCGTGCCGAGCCCGAGTGCGGCAAAGAGCGTCATCAAAGCGGCGAGGCCGACCCGGGCATGGCGCGCCGCCCGTGAGCGGACCATATCGGCGAAGCGTGAGACTCCACACAGACCCATTCGATCACAACCCCGACCCTTGCATCCACCTTGCCCGCCGTCACGATGACGACAGCTGCACACAGATCGGTCGCCCGTTGAAGTCCGACAACCCCATTGCGCCGACGGCGCAGACCATCGCCCTCTCCGACATCGACCTCAGCCTCGGCCGTGGGGCGGCGCGCGTCCATGTCCTGCGCGGCATCTCCCTCGACGTGGCGCCGGGCGAGGCGGTCGGTCTCGTGGGTCCCTCCGGCTCCGGCAAATCGACTCTGCTGATGGTCATGGCGGGCCTGGAACGGCCGGATTCGGGCCGCATCCTGGTCGAGGGCACCGATCTCGGAAGCCTCGACGAGGATGCCCTGGCGCGCTTTCGCGGGCGCCGCATCGGCATCGTGTTCCAGGCCTTCCACCTCGTCCCGACGATGACCGCCCTGGAGAACGTGGCGCTGCCCCTCGAACTCGCCGACCAGCCCGACGCGCACCGCCGGGCACAGGTCGAGCTGGAGGCGGTCGGGCTCGGCCACCGTCTGCACCACTATCCGGCCCAGCTCTCGGGTGGCGAGCAGCAGCGGGTCGCCATCGCGCGGGCTATCGCGCCCGACCCCGCAATCCTCGTGGCCGACGAGCCGACCGGCAACCTCGACGAGGCGACCGGTCGCCAGATCGTCGACCTGCTCTTCGCCCTGAAGCGCGACCGCGGCGCGACCCTCGTCCTCGTCACCCACGACCCCGGCCTCGCGCGTCTCTGTGACCGCACCGTCCGCCTCCGCTCTGGCCGGGTGGAAGCGCCGGTGCCGGTCCAGGCCTGACCCGATGCATGGCACCCTTCCCAAGCCGAGCGGACGTTCCTCAGGGGGGCACGTTCCACTCACCCTGCGCCTCGCGCTTCGCGAATTGCGCGGCGGGCTGGCGGGCTTCACCGTGTTCCTCGCCTGCATCGCCCTCGGCGTCGCGGCCATCGCCGGCGTCGCCTCGATCTCGCGCTCCCTCACCGACGGTCTCGGCCGCGAGGGGGCGCGCATCCTCGGCGGCGATCTCACCTACAGCCTGATCAACCGGGAGGCGACGCCCGAGGAGCGCGCCGCCTTGGATGCGCAGGGTCGCGTCTCCGTGGTCACGACCCTGCGCGCCATGGCCGTGGCCGGAGAGACCGGCGCGGCCCTGGTCGAGCTGAAGGCGGTGGGCGCCGACTACCCCACCACGGGCGAACTCGTCACCGAACCGGCCGAACCCCTCGCCGATCTCCTGGCCGAACGCGACGGCGCTGCCGGCGCGGTGGCGGACCCGGCCTTGCTCACTCGCCTCGACCTCACGGTCGGTGACCGGATCACCATCGCGGGCAAGCCGTTCGCGATCCGCGCCACCCTCGTGTCGGAGCCCGATCGCATCGCCAACGGTATCGGTTTCGGCCCCCGGGTGCTGATCACGCACAAGGCCCTGACGGCCTCGGGCCTGATCCGGCCGGGCAGCCTGAACCGCTGGAGCTATCGCCTGCAGATCCCGGGGGTCGGAGACGCCGATCTCGAGACGCGCGCCGCCGCCATCGCCAAGGCTGCTCCGGATGCGGGCTGGGAGATGCGGGCGCGCACCAACGCCGATCCGCGCTTTGCCAAGAGCATCGAGCGCTTCACCCAGTTCCTCACCCTGGTCGGCCTGACGGCGCTCATCGTCGGCGGCGTCGGGGTCGCCAATGCGGTCGCGGCCTTCGTCGAGCGAAAACGCGGCTCCATCGCCACCCTGAAGAGCGTCGGTGCGCCGGGCGGACAGGTGGTGGTGCTCTACCTGACCCAGGTCCTGCTGATCGCTGCCCTCGGGATCGCGATCGGCCTCGCGGTGGGCGCGCTCCTGCCCTTCGGCCTCGACGCGCTGTTCCACGATGCCCTGCCGCTGCCGCTCAATCCGACCATCGCGCCCGGCGAGCTCGCGCTCGCGGCGGCCTATGGATTCCTGACGGCGGTCGCCTTCGCCATCCAGCCCCTGGGGCGCGCCCACGACATTCCCGTCTCGGGGCTGTTCCGGGACGTGGTCGATCCGGGTTCCGCCCGCACCCGCCTGCGCTATCGCCTGATCCTGGCGGCCGCCCTCGTGGGGCTGATCGGGCTGGCCCTGGTCACCGCCTTCGACCGGCGCCTGGCGCTCGTCTTCATCGTTGCCGCCGGGCTCGCCTTCGGGCTGCTGCGCCTCGTCGCCCTCGGGCTGATGGCGGTGGCGCGACGCCTCCCGCGCCCGCGCATGGCGGCTCCCCGCATGGCCCTGGCGAATCTGCATCGGCCGGGAGCGCTCACGCCCGCCATCGTGCTCTCCCTTGGCCTCGGCGTGACCCTTCTCGTCACCCTGAGCCTGATCGACGCCAACGTTCGGCGGACGCTGACGAATTCCCTGCCGGCTAAGGCGCCGAACCTGTTCTTCCTCGACATCCCGTCCAGCGATGCGGACGCCTTCCACGCCTTCCTAGGCGGACTGTCGCCGGGGGCGAAGATCGAACGCGTTCCGATGATGCGCGGTCGGATCACCGCCCTGAACGGCGTTCCGGCCGGCGAGATCAAGGCGCCCGAGGATGCTGCCTGGGTGCTCGACGGGGACCGCGGCATCACCTACGCCGACGACCTTCCCGAGGGCTCGTCTCTGGTCGGCGGTCACTGGTGGACCCCCGAGGAGGCTCGGACGCCGCTTGTGTCCTTCGATGCCGAACTGGCGGGCAAGCTCAACCTCGCCGTCGGCAGCAACGTGACTGTCAACGTCCTGGGGCGGACGCTGACGGCCAGGGTCGCCAACCTGCGCAAGGTCGAGTGGCGCTCGCTCGGGATCAACTTCGTCATGGTGTTCTCGCCGGGGACGTTCCGGGGCGCGCCGCACTCCGATCTGGCGACCCTCACCCTGCCGAACGGACCCGACGCTAAGGCAGAGGCGGAAATTCTGCGTGACGTGGCAAAGGCTTACCCCTCCGTCACCAGCGTGCGGGTGAAGGAGGCCCTGGAGGCCGTGAGCGACATCGTCGCCAAGCTGGTCCTGGCCATTCGCGGCGCCAGCGGCGTCGCCGTGGTGGCGAGTCTGTTCGTTCTGGCCGGCGCCCTCGCGGCCGGGCACCGCGCCCGGCTCTACGACGCGGTCGTGCTCAAGACCCTGGGCGCCACGCGGGGCCGGCTGCTGGCGGCCTACACCCTCGAATACGGCGCCCTGGGCCTCGCCACGGCGATCTTCGGGCTCGCCGCCGGCACCCTGGCGGGCTGGGTCATCGTCACCCGGGTGATGAAGCTCGAGTTCACCCTCGACCTGTCGGGGGCGATCCTCGCGGCGACCCTCGCGGTCGCCTTCGCGATTCTCCTCGGTCTGGCAGGGACTTGGCGGATCCTCGGCCAGAAGCCGGCTCCGTATCTGCGCCAGTTCTGACGGCGGTCGTCACAGAACCTCTATGCCGGCGGTTCCTCCTGCGGCATAGCGGGCGCCGGCGGCGGCGCCGGGCGGGAACAGCCCGTCGAGCTCGGCGATCTCGCCGGGGGTGAGCGCGAGGTCCATGGCCGCGGCGTTCTCGGCGAGGCGGGACACCCGCCGCGTCCCCGGGATCGGGACGACGCCCGGTGCCCGGTCGACGAGCCAGGCGAGGGCGATCTGGCCGGAGCTGGCGTTCCGGCGCGCCGCGATGGCGCTGAGCCCGTCGAGCAGGCGCTGATTCCGGGTCAGGGCGTCGGCCTGGAAGCGTGGATTTCCCCGGCGGAAATCGTCCGCGGCGAGCCGCGTTGGATCGAGGCTGCCGGTGAGGAACCCGCGTCCGAGCGGTGCGTATGCCACGAAGGTGACGTCGAGGTCGCGGCAGGTCTGCAGCATCTCGTCCTCGGGTCCCCGGCTCCACAGCGAATACTCGCTCTGGACCGCCGCGATCGGATGAATCGCGTGGGCGGCCCGCAGGGTTTCGGGCGAGACCTCGGACAGCCCGAGTCCGCGCACCTTGCCCTGCTCGACTAGGCGCGCCATCGCGCCGATCATCTCGGCCAGCGGGGTCTTCGGGTTGCGGCGGTGGCAGTAGTAGAGATCGATGGTCTCGACGCCGAGCCGGGTCAGCGACGCCTCGCAGGCCGCGGTGAGATAGGCCGGCGTGTTGTCGATCCGCCGCTTCGCGCTGTCGTCGGGGCTGTGGGAGGGGCGGACGATGCCGAACTTGGTGGCGAGCACGACCCGGTCGCGGCGGCCCTTCAGGAAGCGGCCCAGCAGGGTCTCGTTATGGCCGAGCCCGTAGGTGTCGGCGGTGTCGAGGAAGTCGTAGCCGAGGTCGAGGGCCGCCGCGAGGGCGTCGAGGGACTCCGTCTCGTCGGCCGGCCCGTAGAATTCGGACATGCCCATGCAGCCGAGGCCGGGGACGGAGACGGTAAGGCCGGTCTGGCCGAGGGGGTGCTGTCGCATCGCGGTGCCTGGGTTCGAAATTCGCCGCATCGGTGTGCCATGGGGCCGGATCGGCGATAAGATCGACACTCCTGGACGAACCGTTGAGCGAGGCTCATCAATGCAGCGGGCCGACCTCGCGGACCTCGCGGCGTTCGCGGCCATCGCCCGTCACGGCAGCTTCCGGCGGGCCGCCCTCGAACTCGGGGTGTCCCCCTCCGCGCTGAGCCACGCCCTGCGGGGCCTGGAGACCCGGATGGGGGTGCGTCTGCTCCACCGGACCACCCGCAGCGTCGCGCCGACCGAGGCGGGGGCGGCCCTGCTCGCGGGGATCGGGCCGGCCCTGGCCGAGATCGCCGCGGCGGTCGGAGCCGCGGGCGCGTTCCGCGCCACGCTCGGTGGCGCCCTGCGCATCAACGCGCCGCGCGCGGCCTGCCGCCTCGTCCTGATGCCGCTGGTGGCGCGGTACCTCGCGCTCTATCCCGGCGTCCGCGTCGAGGTCGTGGGGGACGATGCGCTGACCGACGTGGTGGCCGGCGGGTTCGATGCCGGCGTCCGGTTCGGCGAGCACCTGGCCGGCGACATGATCGCGGTGCCCCTCGGAGGGCCCCAGCGCTTCGCCCTGGTGGGCGCCCCCGCCTATCTGGCCGGACGGCCGACGCCCGAGAGCCCGGCCGATCTCGTGGCGCACCGCTGCATCCGGCAGCGCTTTCCCGGCGGTGCGGTGTATCGCTGGGAACTGGAGAAGGACGGGCGGGCGCTGGCGGTCTCCGTCGACGGTCCCCTCGTCGTCAACGAACAGGAGATGATCGTGCAGGCGGCCCTGGCGGGGCTCGGCCTCGGCCTGGTCTTCGAGGACAGCGTCGCCGACCTCCTGGCGTCCGGTCGGCTCGTTCGCCTGATGCCCGACTGGTGTCCGAGCTTCCCCGGGCTGTTCCTGTACTATACCGGCCGGCGCCAGATCCCCCCGCCGCTGCAGGCCTTCATCGACCTCGTGCGGCGGCCGGAGGCGGGGCTCACGGCCACACCTTGATCGCGAGGTTGCGCCGGAGAAGGTCGCGGTCGGAGGTGATGGTGCAGCCCTCGGTGCGCAGGGTCACGTAGGTCAGGAAGGCCGTGTCGCCGGTGTCGTCGAAGTTGCGCCCCTGCGCGTCGGGATCGAGCAGCGACGGATAGGCGATGAGTCCGCCGGGCGCCCGGCAGGGATCGTCGTACAGGGTGGCGCCGGCCAGGAGCAGGCGCGGCGTGTCCCAGTTCAGCAGGTCGCGGGAGGTGGTCCAGTAGAAGCCGGATTGCGGAAAGCCCGGCCCGGCCTTGGCCATGAAGATCGCGATCCAGGCGCCGCTGCCCCGGTGGCGCACGACGGCCCCGACCGGTGTCGGGAACGGCGCGACCGGCGCACAGGTCGCCGCCGCCTTGGCGGGCTTCGCGTAGGGGTCGGGGAAGGCCGCCGTGTAGCCGGTGCCGGTCCAGGCGCGCCACTGCGTCGGGTCGGCGGGATCGCGGGTGCGGAACAGGCAGACCCCCGCGGACTGGTCGCTGCCCGGCTGTGTCCAGCCCGTGGTGGAGGCGAGGAAGTAGCGCCAGGTCCCGTCCGAGAAGACATTCGACGGATTGAAGAAGCCGCGATGGCTGCCCTGCCCGACCTCCTGGCGGAAGGGGGCGCCGGCCACGACCACCGGTGGGGTCGCGCGGGTGAAGCTGCGTCCGCTATCGGTCGAGGCGGCCGCCACCACGCTGTTGTACCAGCACGCCATGTACTCCTTGGCGCGGCAGCGGCCCGGATGCTCGTTGGCCCGGTACTCGTGGTGGACCAGGGCGGCGACGGCGCGGCCGTCCTCGGTCCAGGTGGCGGTGATCCACGAGGCGTCGTCGTAGGCGGCCGGATCGGCCTTGCCGCCGGATTCGAGCACCACCGCGCAGTCCAATTTCAGGGCGTCGAGGCGGGGACCGCGGAAGGTGCGGTTCCGGTAGTGCATGCCGAACAGGGCGACGGCGCCGGAGGCCTCGCGGAAGGCGCGGGCCGAGGCGTCGGGCACGTCGACCCCGTCGCAGGCGTCGCGCCCGGCCTTGAACATCACCACCGGGGGGCCGACCAGGGTCAGGGCGGAGAGCGGCGGCTCCGCGGCGGCGCGCGCCGGGCCGCCGAGGCAGACCAGCGCGAGCAGGAGCCGGGCCGCGAGGGGAAGGGGGCGCGTCATCGGGAGTCCCTGGACATCGGCCGCAGATTGGGTTTTGAACCGTTACAGTTCGATTGTGCGCACGCGTCCGATTCCGGCCCTGTCCACAGATCCCCGACGCCCTCCCGCGAAGGCCTTCCATGCTCCTCCTCATCCTCGGGCTCGTGCTCTTCCTCGGCACGCATGCCTTCTCCATGGCACGGGCACGGCGGGCGCGGGTGATCGATCAGGTCGGCGAGGGCCGCTACAAGCTCGCCTACACCCTGGCCTCCCTCCTGGGCCTCGTGCTGATCGCCTACGGTTTCCACCTCTATCGCCAGTCCGGCTACATCGCCGTGTGGGACCCGCCGGTCTGGACCCGCCACCTCGCCCTGCTCCTGACCGCCCTGGCCTTCGTCGCCCTGGCCTCGGCCTACCTGCCGGGGCACATCCGCGCCCGGGCCAAGCACCCGATGCTGCTGGCCGTGAAGATCTGGGCCACCGCGCACCTGCTGGCCAATGGCGACCTCGGCTCGATCCTGCTGTTCGGCAGCTTCCTCGCCTGGGCGGTGATGGCCCGGATCAGCGCCAAGCGGCGGGCCCTCGCCCCCGGGGCCGTGGCCGCGCAGCATGGCGGCCCCGCCGCCGCACCGGCGGGCTGGCGCAACGACGCCCTGGCCGTCGTCATCGGCCTCGGCGTCTGGTTCGCGTTCGCGCGCTACCTGCACCCGCTCCTGATCGGCGTCGCCGCCTGGCCGGGCCAGGCCTGAGACGCGTCCGGACCGAAGGGCCTCGCGTGGAAGCCGGTCGCCAACGGCCCGCGCCTGTGATAGGCGCAGGCCTTCATCTTCATGCAGCGGCCGCTCGGTTCCCGATCGGCGTGAGACGACATGGCCGAAAACAACGAGTTCATCCGCGAGGTCAACGAGGACTATCGCCGCGATCAGGTCGCCGAGATCTGGCGCCGCTACAGCGGCGTGATCATCGCCCTGGCGATCCTCGTGGTGGCCGCCGTCGGCGGCTGGCGCTACTGGCAGCACGACCAGCGCGTGCGCGCCGAGGCGGCGTCCGAGCGCTTCGAGGTCGCCAACCGCCTCGCCCGCGAGGGCAAGACGGCGGAGGCCGACAAGGCTTTCGCGGCGATCGAGAGCGATGCGCCCTCGGGTTACGCCCTCCTGGCGCGCTTCCGCTCCGCCACCGAGACCGCCAAGGGCGATCCGAAGGCCGGTGCCGCCGAGTACGACGCCCTGGCCAACGACACCAAGGTGAGCACCGGCCTGCGCGACCTCGCCCGCCTGCGCTCGGCCCTGCTGCGCCTCGACGGCACGGAGCCCGACGCCGCCCTGGCGACGCTCCAGGGCCTCGCCGCGCCGAACGGCCCGTTCCGCCACACCGCCCGCGAGATGCTGGGGCTCGTCGCCCTGAAGCGCGGCGACTACGACGGCGCCGGCCGCTGGTTCGACCAGATCAACGCCGACCCGCAGACGCCGCAGAACCTACGCCAGCGCATCGAGGTCTACGCGGCCCTGGTGGCCGGCGGACCCGTCACCGTGACCGCTGCGGCTCCCGCCGCCCCGGCCGCTCCCCCACCCGTCACGCGCTGAGCCCTCGACCCGCTTCTCCCGGACGCCTGATCGAAACGAGCACACCATGGATATGCCGACCGTCGCGATCGTCGGACGGCCGAACGTCGGCAAGTCGACCCTGTTCAACCGCCTCGTGGGCAAGAAGCTCGCCCTGGTGGATGACCGCCCCGGCGTGACCCGCGATCGGCGCGAGGGCGACGTCAATTTCGGTGGTCTCGTCTTCCGCATCATCGACACCGCCGGCCTGGAAGAGGCCGATCCCGGCTCGCTGATTGGCCGGATGCGTGCGCAGACCGAGGCCGCGATCCTCGAGGCCGACGTGGTGCTGTTCGTGATCGACGCCCGCGCGGGCGTGCTCCCGGCCGACCAGCCCTTCGCCGAGATGGTGCGCCGCGCCGGCTGCCCGGTGATCCTCATCGCCAACAAGGCGGAGGGGGGTGCCGGCCTGTCCGGCGCCTACGAGGCGTTCTCGCTGGGCCTCGGCGACCCGATCCCGTTCTCGGCCGAGCACGGCGAGGGCATCGGCGAGTTGCACGACGCGCTGATCGAATCCCTACCGAAGCCGGACGACGAGGACGAGGACTACGACGACGATCCGTCGAACCGCTCCCTCAAGGTCGCCATCGTCGGCCGCCCCAATGCGGGCAAGTCCACGCTGATCAACCGTATGCTCGGCGAGGAGCGCCTCCTCGTGGGTCCCGAGGCGGGCATCACCCGCGACTCAATCTCCCTCGACTGGGAATGGCGCGGCCGCCGGATCAAGCTCCACGACACCGCCGGCATGCGTCGCAAGGCGCGCATCGACGACAAGCTCGAGAAGCTCGCGGTCTCGGACGGCCTGCGCGCCGTGCGCTTCGCCGAGGTGGTGGTGGTGCTCCTCGACGCCACGATCCCGTTCGAGAAGCAGGACCTGACCATCGTCGACCTGATCGAGAGCGAGGGCCGCGCCCTCGTCATCGGCCTGAACAAGTGGGACCTCGTCGCCGACCAGAACGGTCTCCTGAAGAAGCTGCGCGAGGATTGCACCCGCCTGCTGCCCCAGGTCCGCGGCGTCGCCGTGGTGCCGCTCTCCGGTCTCGCGGGCGAGGGCATCGACAAGCTGATGCAGGCGGTGACCAACGCCGAGGAGACCTGGAGCACCCGCGTCTCGACCTCGCGGATCAACGACTGGCTCAGCGAGGCGCTGCAGCGCAATCCGCCCCCGGCGGTCTCGGGCCGGCGCATCAAGATCCGCTACGCCACCCAGGTGAAGAGCCGCCCGCCCCACTTCGCCCTGTTCGGCAACCAGCTCGACGGCCTGCCGAAATCCTACACCCGCTACCTCGTCAACGGCCTGCGCGAATCGTTCGCGCTGCCGGGCACGCCGATCCGGCTCTCGCTGCGGACTTCGAGGAACCCGTTCGACCGCGAGAACAAGGGCTGAGGCTCGGGCGCACCGCTCAGGCGGTGCCGCAGGTCGTCTCCGACAGCCAGTCCACCACCGCGTCGAGGGCCTGGCGGTTGGAGGTGTCGCCGTTGCGCGTCGCTTCGAAGGTCGCGATCTGGCGCTCGGCGCTGGTGCCGTTCGTGAGGATGCTCCGGGCCTGGGCGACCTCCGGCTCGCAGCCCAGGGCGGCGGCGTCCTCCGCGATGAGCGCCAGGAGGGTGTCCAGGGCCTGCGCGAAGGGCAGGGCCTCCTCGCTCGCCTCGTCGATCAGCTCGGCCTCGGTGCCGCTGCGCTGCGCCCGCCACAGGTTCTCCTGGGCCAGCGCCCGCGAGACGCCGTCGAGGTTCGCGTTGAGGTCCGGCCGGCGCACCACGAGGCGGACGAGGCAGCGGTAGAGCGCCGCGATGGTGAGCGCGTCCTCCAGCCGGGAGCAGGAATCGGCGATCCGCAATTCCAGCGTCGGGAACTTGATCGAGGGGCGGAGCGACCACCACAGGAAGCTGGCATCCTGGATCGAGCCCGCCCGGGTCATGATGCGGACGTAGCGTTCGTAGGCCGCCGTGTCGGTGAAGAGATCGGGCAGGCCGGTGCGCGGCAGCTCGCCGAAGGCGCTCAGGCTATAGGCGCTGAGGCCCGTCGGCTTGCCCTGCCAGAACGGCGAGGAGGCCGAGAGGGCGAGCAGCAGCGGCTGGTACGGCAGGAGCCGGTTCATCAGGTCGATGCGGGCGTCGGGGTCCGGCACCTCGACGTGGACGTGCATGCCGCAGATCAGGCTGCGGCGCCCGGCGAGGCCGACGTCGCGCAGGATGCCGCGATAGCGGTCGCCCTTGGTGGGGAGCTGGCGGGCCCAGTCGGCCACCGGATGGGTGCCGGCCGCGAAGACCAGGAGGCCGTGCTCGCGCCCGAGCTTGCCCAGGGCCGAGCGCTGGCGGGCGAGGACGTCGCGCGCCTGGGCGAAATCGGTGGAGGGCGGGGTGCAGACCTCGACCTGGCACTGGAGCAGTTCGCGCCCGATCTCGGGCAGTTCCTCGCCCGCCTGGACGTGGAACGGCTTCACCGAACGACGCGGGGTGCCGCGCGTCTCCGCATCCGCCAGGAAGTATTCCTCCTCAATGCCGAAGCGGTAGGGGGCTGAGGTCATCGGGAGCCTTGTGGAATGGTCGCTCCCCTCAACCCGTCAGGAGACGGTTTGTGCCCGCGCGGGGCCGCCGACGAGCCAGGCCGGGTCGAACCAGCGGTCGGCCTCGCCGTCATAGGGCAGGCGGGTGATGTCCCAGTGCTGGATGTACTTGGCGTAGACGTCCCAGACCGCGATGCCGCCGCCCACGAAGATACGCCGCCCGGGATAGCGCGCCAGCACGGCCTCCGGGTCCTCGTGGCTGCGGATGACGTCGATGGTCCGGTCCTTGAAGGCGAAGTCCGGCACCGACGCGACGGTCTTCGGCCCGGCGATCAGCACGTGGCCCATGGTGATGGCGAAGAACCGCGTGACGTCCTCCACGAAGAGCGGATCGGTGTTGCCCTCCCAGGGCAGGTGCCCGTTCAGGCCGAGCTGTCCGCGGAGGCCGATGGCGCAGATGCAGCGAACGTCGATCATGGGTGTCTCGGGAAACGGGAGCAGGGGGGAGCGGCGTCCGGGCGTCAGCTCGCCATCTGCGGCGTCAGGATCCGGTCGCTCGGGAAGTCGTAGATCTTGCCGGACTCCGAGAAATCCGGGCTCGCGAGACGCACGAAGTGCGGCGCGAGATCCTCCGGCGTCTTCAGGGTCATCGCGTCCTCGCCCGGCATCGCGGCCTTGCGCATCGCGGTCCGCAGCGGGCCGGGATTGAGCAGCATGGCCCGCACGGGCGTCGTTGCGGTCTCGGCCGCGTAGGTCCGCACCAGGGCGTCGAGGGCGGCCTTCGAGACGGAATAGGGCCCCCAGTAGGCCCGGCACTTCTGCGCCGCGCCGGAGGTGACGAAGATGGCCCGGCCCGCATCGGAGGCCCGCAGCAGCGGGTCGAACGAGCGGATCAGGCGGTAATTCGCCGTGACGTTGATCTCCATCACCTGCGCCCAGGTCTTGGGCGTCACGTGCCCGATCGGCGTGAGGTTGCCGAGGATGCCGGCATTCCCGACCAGGATGTCGAGGCGCTTCCAGCGCTCGTGGATGCCCGCACCCAGGCGGTCGATGGCGTCGTAGTCCGTGAGGTCGAGGGGCACCAGGGTGGCGCTGCCGCCAAGACCCCGGATGGCGTCGTCGAGCTCCTCCAGGCCGCCCTGCGTCCGGGCGACCGCGACGATGTGCGCGCCGGCCTCGGCCAGGGCGAGGGCGGCGGCGCGGCCGATGCCGCGGGAGGCGCCGGTGACGACGGCGATGCGTCCGGCGAGCGGCTGGGTCGGGTGGCTCATCGTGCGCTCAATCGGCTTCGGCGAGCATGGCGAGGCGGCGCGGCCCCGCGATGGCGAGGTCGGTCAGGCCCGTCGGATAGTCGCCGGTGAAGCAATGGTCGGTGTATTGCGGGCAGGCCTCGTCGCGCCGCGCCTCGCCCATGGCCTTGTAGAGGCCGTCGATGGACAGGAAGGCCAGAGAATCGGCGCCGATGTAGCGGCGCATGCCCTCGAGGTCGTGGGTGGCGGCGAGCAGCTTCTCCCGCTCCGGCGTGTCGATGCCGTAGAAGTCCGGGTAGGTGATCGGCGGCGAGGCGATCCGGAAATGCACCTCGCGGGCGCCGGCCTCGCGCATCATGCGCACGATCTTCACCGAGGTGGTGCCGCGCACGAGGCTGTCGTCGACCAGCACGATGCGCTTGCCTTCGACCACCGCGCGGTTGGCCGAGTGCTTCATGCGGACGCCGAGCTCGCGCACCGACTGGGTCGGCTGGATGAAGGTGCGCCCGACATAGTGGTTGCGGATGATGCCCATCTCGAAGGGCAGGCCGGTCTCCTGGGCGAAGCCCAGCGCCGCCGGTACGCCCGAATCCGGCACCGGGATGACCACGTCGGCCTCCGTTGCCGATTCCCGGGCCAGTTCGTGGCCGATGTTCTTGCGTACGGCGTAGACGCTCTTGCCGTTCACCACCGAATCCGGCCGGGCGAAGTAGATGTACTCGAAGATGCACGGCCGCATCGGCTGGGCCGGGGCGAAGCGGAGCGATTCGATGCCCTCTTCCGAGATCACCACGATCTCGCCGTTCTCGATGTCGCGGATGAACTTGGCGCCGATGATGTCGAGGGCGCAGGTCTCGGAGGCCAGGATGTAGCGGCCGTCGAGCTCGCCGAGCACCAGGGGGCGGATGCCCATGGGATCGCGGGCGCCGATGAGCTTCTTGTTGGTGAGCGCCACGATGGCGTAGGCGCCCTCGATCTGGCGCAGGGCCTCGGTGAAGCGCTCGACGATGCGCGGCGCCCGGGAGCGGGCGGCCAGGTGCAGGATCACCTCCGTGTCGGAGGTGGACTGGGTGATGGCGCCGTCGCGCACGAGGTCGCGGCGGATCGAGAGGGCGTTGGTGAGGTTGCCGTTGTGGGCCACGGCGAGGCCGCCGCTGGCGAGTTCGGCGAAGAGCGGCTGCACGTTGCGCAGGATGGTGCCGCCGGTGGTGGAGTAGCGGACGTGGCCGATGGCGGCCGGCCCTTCGAGGTGCTCGATGGTCGAGCGATCCGAGAACGAATCGCCGACGAGGCCGGGCCGGCGCTCGGAATGGAAGACCGCCCCGTCGAAGGAGACGATGCCGGCCGCCTCCTGGCCACGATGCTGCAGGGCGTGCAGGCCGAGGGCGACGATGGCGGAGGCATCGGGATGGCCGAAGATGCCGAACACGCCGCACTCCTCGCGCAGCGTGTCGCCGTCGCGGTCGAGCCCGTCCACGACCTCGACAGGGGGGCGGGCGCTCGACTTGGCTACAGACATGATGATGTCGTTCCCTGCTTGGCCCCGCGCGAATCCCGGGCGGGCACCGTCAAGAAGCCGTCATGTAGTCGGCCTTCGCGCTGCAACCAAGCGCGTAGACGCGCAGATCAGCGTCGCGGGGCAGGCGTGGCTGGCGCTTCGGTGCGGCGCTGGGCCGGGACTTCTCCTTCCGGCGGCTCGACGGGATCGGCCGGCGTCTCGGTCTTGGGCTTCTTGAACTGCTTCAGCAAGCCTTCCGGATTCTCGGGCAGCTGGGCCACCAGGGCCTCGCCGGATTTCTCCAGCATCGGGCGGCTGCGGGCCTCGGACGCCCAGGGCGGCATCTTGCCCTGCACGAGCCAGGCCAGGAACACCCACCCGATGACGCAGATCAGGAAGCCGCGGCCGGCGCCGAACAGGAAGCCCAGCGAACGGTCGATCGCGCCGATGCGCGAATCGAGGATCATGTCCGACACCTTCACGGTGATGATCGACACGACGATCAGCGTCACCAGGAAGATCGCCGCGATCGAGGCCACCAGGGCGACGGTGGCATTCGTCACGTGCTGGCTGACGGTGGGCAGCAGGAGCGGATGGAATTTCCAGGCGATGGCGGCGGCGGCGACCCAGGCGATGATGGCGAGCACTTCGCGGGTCGCGCCGCGCACGGCGGCCAACAGCGCCGAGACCACGACGATACCCAGCACGACGAGATCGAGAACGGAGAACGGCATCTCTGACGATTGTCACTTCAAGGGGCGGAGCGGCGACGATGACCGGATCGTGCGGCTTCCCCCGGCCGCGGCCCTGTATATCGTGCGGAAACTCGGCCGTCACCCTGGCGTGGAGGCCCATTCCCGCCCGGTGCTCGTGCGGGTCCGGCGTGACGCCCGGCCCCATGACGACGTCTTCCGGCCGTTTCCGACGGCAAGAAAGCCGGCCGAGCGCCGCGTTGCTCGGCGGCGTGCCGGCCGTCTTCTGGTTTTGCGCCGAAACACATCGCCGGGATCGCGGGCCTGACCTTCCGCCCGGCCGGGATCGTCTGTCGGCCCTCCGCTCGGGCCGGCGCTAGACCTGATCCGAGGTCTCGAGCGAGGCCCGCTCACCGGGCCGCCCGTGCGGCCGAGGGCCTAATCGTCGTCGCCGTAATCGGGCGGGTTGTGGCCGCGGCGCTGCGCGACCCGGCGCGGACCGTTGCTGGCGATGCCCGCCACCATGTCTGCGATGTGGCGCAGGGCCTCCGTCGAGAGGGCGCCGTCGCCGCCCTCGCCGCGCCCCTGCGGCATCACCGCCTTGGCGAAGCCGAGCTTCAGCGCCTCCTTGAGCCGCGCCGGGGCCTGGGCCACCGGGCGGACCGCACCGGAGAGCCCGATCTCGCCGAAATACACCGTCTCGGGCGGCAGCGTGGCCCCGGACAGGGACGAGACCAGGGCGGCGGCCACCGCGAGATCGGCGGCGGGCTCCGAGATGCGCAGGCCGCCCGCCACGTTGAGGTAGACGTCGTGCGTGCCCAGGCGGATGCCGCCATGGGCCTCCAGCACCGCCAGCACCATCGACAGGCGGTTCGGGTCCCAGCCGACCACCGCCCGACGGGGCATCCCGAGGGAGGAGGGCGCCACGAGGGCCTGGATCTCGACGAGGAGCGGGCGCGTGCCCTCCATGCCGGCGAAGACCGCGGTGCCGGGGGCCGCGTGGTCGCGGCCGGCGAGGAACAGCGCGGACGGATTCGGAACCTCGGCCAGTCCCATGTCGGTCATCTCGAACACGCCGATCTCGTCGGTGGGCCCGAAGCGATTCTTCACCGCGCGCAGGATGCGGAAGTGATGACCCTGGTCGCCCTCGAAGGAGGCGACGGCATCGACCATGTGCTCGACGACGCGGGGGCCGGCGATCTGACCGTCCTTGGTCACGTGCCCGACGAGGATCACCGCCGTGCCGCTGGTCTTGGCGAAGCGGATCAGGGTCTGGGCCGAGCCGCGCACCTGCGTGACGGTGCCGGGGGCGGATTCCACGGTCTCGGTCCACATGGTCTGGATCGAATCGATGATCGCGAGCGCCGGCGGGCGCCCCTGCGACAGGGTCTCGACGATGTCCTCGACATTGGTCTCGGCCGCCAGTTCGACCGCCGCCGAGGTCAGGCCCAGGCGCTCGGCCCGCAGGCGCACCTGCGCCACCGCCTCCTCGCCCGAGATGTAGACGACGCGCTCGCCCGTGCGGGCCATGGCGGCGGAGGCCTGCATCAGCAGGGTCGACTTGCCGATGCCGGGATCGCCGCCCAGGAGGATCACCGAACCGCGCACGAAGCCGCCCCCGGTGACGCGGTCGAGCTCGTTGATCCCCGACGGGATGCGCGGCGCCTCCTTCACCGCGCCGGTCAGGCCCTCCAGGGCGAAGACGCGGCCGCGGGCCCGGCTCGGCCGCGTCTTGACCGGCCCGGACTGGGGACCGGTGGCCCCGGTCTCCTCCACGATGGTGTTCCAGCCGTTGCAGGCCTCGCAGCGCCCGCGCCAGCGGTTGTAGACCGCCCCGCAGGACTGGCAGACGAAGCTCTGTTGGATCTTGGCCATCGCGATTCCGCTGGAGGAGCCGGAGGACTCGCCCGGATCAGGCGGAGGTCAGCCCCCGGTTCCTGTCACATAATGGCGAACATAGCGAGAACCCAGACCCGTCAGGATCTCGTAGCCGATGGTGCCGGCGGCGCGTCCGACCGTGTCGACGTCGAGGGCATCGCCGATCAGGGTCGCGGTCGTGCCGCGCCGGGTCTCGGGGGCGTCGGTGACGTCGAGGATGACGAGGTCCATCGAGATCAGCCCGAGGATGGGGCAGCGGACGCCGTCGACCAAGGCGATGCCGCGTCCGCTCGCGGCGCGCGGATAGCCGTCCGCGTAGCCCATCGAGAGGGTCGCCAGCCGCCGCGGCTCGGTGGCCCGCCAGCGGCCGTTATAGCCGCAGGTCTCTCCCGGCGAGACGTCGCGGATCTGCGCGACCTGCGCGTCCAACCGCACCACCGGCCGCATCGGGTTGGGCTTCCACGGGGTCGGGTTGCCGCCGAACAGGGCGTAGCCGGGCCGCAGCAGGTCGTGATGCGCCGCCGCCCCGAGGAAAATCCCGGAGGAGTTGGCGAAGGAGCCGGGCAGTCCGGGATGCGCGGCCCGAACCCGCGCGAAATCCGCCCTCTGGCGCGTGTTGACCGGGTCGCTCGCCAGTTCGGCGCTGACGAGGTGGGTCATCAGCAGCGCGATGCCGGCGCGCGCGATCAGCGGATCGCCCGAGAGTGCCAGGGCCTCGGGCACCGAGAGGCCGAGGCGGTTCATGCCGGTGTCCACGTGCAGGGCCGCCGGAAGGGGGGCGGCGGCGGCCTCCGCCAGGGCGGCCCATTCGGCGAGTTCCTCCCGGCTGCCGAGGACCGGCCGCAGCGCATGCGCCGCCAGCGTCGGGCCGAGGCCGGGCAGGAGGCCGTTCAGCACGTAGATCGTCGCCTCGGGCAGGATGGCCCGGGCCGCGATCCCCTCGCTCAGGTGCGCGACGAAGAACGTCCGGCACCCGGCCGCCCACAGAGCGGGCGCGACCCGGGCGAGGCCGCAGCCATAGGCATCCGCCTTGACCACGGCGGCGCACGCCACCCCCGGCGCCTGCGCTCCGAGCCGCCGCCAGTTCTCCGCGATGGCCGCCAGGTCGATGGTGAGGCGGGCGCCGTGGGTGCCTTCGAGCATCGGGCGCCGTTCCAAATCATTCAGGGCTCGGATGAGATGCCCGCCTTCTCGTTGGCGGCCTGGGGCCAGGGCATGTCACGGTTCAGCACCGCGTCGGCGGAATAGGGACAGGTCTCGGGAAAGGTGGCCTCTGGGAGATTCGTCTCGGCCGCCGCCTCGATCCGTGCGCGTCGATAGGCACGGGCCAGGAGGTCCTCCATCTGCGCTCC
Source organism: Methylobacterium sp. Leaf465 (assembly GCF_001424705.1). Taxonomy (GTDB): domain Bacteria; phylum Pseudomonadota; class Alphaproteobacteria; order Rhizobiales; family Beijerinckiaceae; genus Methylobacterium. Next base: position 193,011 of record NZ_LMRA01000048.1, on the reverse strand, counting down.
GAGGCTCGGACTGTCCTCCATCCGCTCCAGTGCGGCGAGGCGCTGGACGCGGATGGAGGTCGTCCAGCTCCGACTTCGCATGTCCGGCTGATGGTCCCATTTCAGAAGGTGCAGCAGGATGATCCGAAGTGCGCTCGTCAGGGCGTTCCGTTCCGCGCGCGCCACCGATTCCACCTCGTCGATCAGATGAGGGATGTCGAGCTTCGCCCAGGCGCGCTGACGCAGATGTCCGGCCTGTTCAAGGGACCAGGCGGCCAGATCGCCGTCATAGGAGGCGCCGAGGCGCGGTTCGGCCTCGACGCGCTTGGGATGTGCCACGGTCGCTCCTTCTCGCGTCCGAGTGCGACGGTTCACGAATGCGGGCGATCTTACAGGATTCCGGGATCGTCCGCGAGGCGCGTCGGCGCGCAGGCGGCCCCGGCCAGAAGCCGTCCGCCTACATCTGCTCCGGCAGGCGGTCGGACTGCGCGAGATCCGAGAAGCGCGTGATGTTGGCGTCGAACTGCAGCTCGACGGTGCCGGTGGGGCCGTGACGCTGCTTGCCCAGGATCACCTCGGCCTTGCCGTGCACGCGGTTCATCTCGGCCTCCCAGGCGAAGAACTCCTCCGTGCCTTCGCGGGGCTTCTTGTTGTTGACGTAGTATTCCTCGCGGAAGACGAACATCACCACGTCGGCGTCCTGCTCGATCGAGCCCGATTCGCGCAGGTCGGCGAGCTGCGGGCGCTTGTCCTCGCGGTTCTCGACCTGACGGGAGAGCTGGGACAGGGCGATGATCGGCACCGCCAGCTCCTTGGCCAGCGCCTTCATGCCGGTGGTGATCTCGGTCATCTCCTGCACGCGGTTGTCGCTGCGCTTGCCCGAGCCGGAGAGCAGCTGCAGGTAGTCGACGATGAGGAGATCGAGGCCCTTCTGGCGCTTGAGGCGCCGGGCGCGGGCGGCGAGCTGCGCGATGGAGATGCCGCCGGTCTGGTCGATGTAGAACGGGATCGTCTGCATGTCCCGGGCGGCATCGGTGATCTTGTAGAATTCCGCCGGCTGGATGTCGCCGCGGCGGATCTTGTAGGACGGCACGCCCGACTGCTCGGCGATGATACGGGTCGCCAATTGCTCGGCCGACATTTCGAGGGAGAAGAAGCCGACGATGCCGCCGTTCTTCGTCTCGGTCCGGCCGTCCGGCAGCTTCTCCGACTGGTAGGCCTTGGCGACGTTGAAGGCGATGTTGGTGACGAGCGAGGTCTTGCCCATGGCCGGGCGCCCCGCGAGGATGATCAGATCCGAGCGCTGCAGGCCGCCCATCTTGGCGTCGAGGTCCGACAGGCCGGTGGCGACGCCCGAGAGCTTGCCCTCGCGCTGGTAGGCCTTGGCCGCCATGTCCACCGCGGCCGTGAGGGCGTCGGAGAACTTCTGGAAGCCGCCATCGTACTTGCCCGATTCGGCGAGCTCGTAGAGACGCCGCTCGGTGCCCTCGATCTGGTCGCGGGGCGAGGATTCCACCGGCGCCTCGTAGGCGCCGTTCACCAGGTCCTCGCCGATGGTGATGAGGCGGCGGCGGATGGCGAGGTCGTAGATGGTGCGGCCGTAATCGCCGGCATTGATGACGGTGGTGGCCTCGGCGGCGAGGCGCGCCAGGTACTGCATCACCGTCTGGCCGCCGAGGTCGGCGTCGCCCAGGTAGGTCTTCAGGGTGATGGGGGTCGCGAGCTTGCCCGCCTTGATGAGCTGCGAGGCCACCTCGAAGATCTTGCGGTGGACGTCCTCCATGAAGTGCTCGGGCAGGAGGAAGTCCGAGATCCGGTAATAGGCGTCGTTGTTCACCAGGATCGCGCCGAGCAGGGCCTGCTCCGCATCGATGTTGTGCGGCGCGACGCGGAATTCCTGCGCGACGGGCTGAAGGTTGGCCGTCAGGGCGTTGGGCAGGGCCATGGGCTGATTCGAGGCTCCGACTCGTCGATTCATCGTCCGCGCGGTGGTCCGCCGCCGCACGTCGCTATCGCCCGACCATGGCGCCGGCATGGTTAGCCGAACCTTAGCCGATTCGCGCTTTGCGGCTTCCCGTTCCGTCGCGGCCGCATTCTTTGGACGCGCGGACGGGGAGGGCGGTCGCAGAAACGCCCGCCATCCTCGCGGATGACGGGCGTCCATGCTGGAACAAATGCGGAACTAGTCAACCGTTAAGGCCGGTCGTCCCCATTCTTCACCGTCCTGTGGCGTGATTACTCGCGGTCGTCGCCGGCCTCGGCGAGGGCGGCACCGACCTCGAGACCGAGGTCGTCGAGGTTGAAGGCCTCGCGCTCGGTGGTGGACTCGCCGCGGGCCTGACGCTCGGCCTCTTCGGGCGAACGGGCGACGTTCACCGTGATCGAGACCTCCACCTCGGGGTGCAGCACGACCGGGACGGTGTGCAGGCCCAGGGTCTTGATCGGCTGGTTGAGGGCGAACTGGTCGCGGCCCACGGTGAAGCCGTCGGCGGTGACGACGTCGGCCAGGTCGCGGGTCGAGACCGAGCCGTAGAGCACGCCGGTCTCGCCCGACTGGCGGATGAGCACGAAGCTCTTGCCCTCGAGGGTCTCGGCGACGGACTGCGCTTCGGACTTGCGCTCGAGGTTGCGGGCCTCGAGCTGGGCGCGCTGGGTCTCGAAGTGCTTCTTGTTGCCGTCGGTGGCGCGCAGGGCCTTGCCGCGGGCGAGGAGGAAGTTGCGGGCGTAGCCCGGCTTCACGTTCACGGTCTCGCCCATCTGGCCGAGCTTGGCGACGCGCTCGAGGAGGATGACTTCCATGGTGTTGGTCCTTCGGTTGGGGGGGAGGATCAGGGTCGTCCGGCCGCGTCGCGGGGACGTCGGCGGTCGAGGGCGGTATCGGCGATGCCGAACAGGGTCAGGGCGACGAGAGCGACGCCCTGGGTGAAGAAGAGGATCAGGTAGAGGCCGAGCAGGAGGGCGAGGCGCCCGGGCCGGCCGCGGCTGCGGTCGTGGAAGGCGGCGAGGCCCTGGATGGCGAAAGCGGCGCTGAGCGCCCCCGCCACGGCGACGCCGAGCACGCCCGGATAGCCCGGCACCAGGGCGAGCAGCACCGCACCCCCGAGCACGGCCAGCACCCGGCGCGGCATCATCGTCGCGGCGAGGTCCGGCCAGGGGCGGAGCAGGCGCCCGGAGATGCGCACGATGCGGGCGGCAGCCCAGAGATAGAAGGTCAGCAGGACCGTGAGGCCGTGGGTGGCGAGCCCGGGCGCGATGGCCGCGAGGGCGTTGGCGACCTCCGTCCGGGTCGCCTCGGCGGGATCCTGCGGACCCGGCTCGGCCGGGGCCTCGGCCGGAGGCTTGGCGTCTGCCTCGGGGGCGTCCGGCTTCGGAGCGGGGGGCGCCGGATTGGCGGCGCGGTCAGCCCGGACCTGGATCAGCGTCCGGGTCATGCCCCGCAGCTGGGACTGGAAGGTCTCGTAGTTCGGGGCGGCGATGACCGCGATGGCCACGAAGGCGAGGCCGGCCGTCCCGGCGGTCCAGGCGAGCAGGCGCCCGGTCGGATACCATTCCATCGTGCCGTCGGCGCCCGGCCGTCCGAGCAGCGCCAGATAGGCGAGCCACCAGGCGGGCAGGGCGAGATAGGCGAAGAAGCCGAGGCCGAGGAAGGGCTGGACCACGAGGGCGAGGGCCAGGGCGCCGGTCACGGCGGCCACGAGAGCGGCCCGGTGGCTCCAGCCGAGGCCCACGATCAGGATCGGGAGCGGGGCGAGCAGGTAGAGCAGGATCGCGAGCGCCGTCGCCTTCAGCAGGACGCCGAAGAGGAGGGCGGAGACGAGGCCCGCGCCGATACCGATGCCGAGAAACTGTGTCATCAATCCCGCTGTCCCACTGTCCCGGTCCGGGCAGGGTTAGAGGCACGTCCGGCCCCAACGATTCCCGGCCCACCTGTCGGATCGGCCGGTACGAACCTGTGTGCCGCGCGAGCGGCGTGAGGCCCCGGCCCGTGGTGACGGGCCGGGGCGAGCGCCGGGGCGCTTACTTGATCACGTAGGGCAGGAAGCCGAGGAAGCGGGCGCGCTTGATCGCCTGGGCGAGCTCGCGCTGCTTCTTGGCCGACACGGCCGTGATGCGCGACGGCACGATCTTGCCGCGCTCGGAGACGTAGCGCGACAGGAGCTTGACGTCCTTGTAGTCGATCTTGGGCGCGTTCGCGCCCGAGAAGGGGCAGGTCTTCCGACGACGGAAGAAGGGACGGCGTCCGCCGCCCGCACCACCACCAGCCCCGCCAGCGGCGGGTGCACCGGGTCCAGCACCAAATGCCATGACTTAAGCCTCCCCGCCGAAGCTGCGCTCGGGGCGGTCGCCCCGGTCGCCGCGATCACCCCGGTCGCCGCGATCGCGGTCGCCGCCGAATCCACCACCGCCGAAGCCTTCGTCGTCCCGACGACGGCCGCGCTCACGATCTTTGCGGTCGTCGCGGTCGCGCTTCTGCATCATCGCCGACGGCTCGGACTCGAGCTCTTCGACGCGGACGGTCATGAAGCGGAGGACGTCCTCGGAGATCTGCATCTGGCGCTCCATCTCGGCCAGAGCGGCCGGGGGGGCGTCGACGTTGAGGAGCGTGAAATGCGCCTTGCGGTTCTTCTTGATGCGGTAGGCGAGGGACTTCACGCCCCACATCTCGATCTTCTCGACCTTGCCGCCATTGGCTTCGATGACGCCCTTGTAGGTCTCGACCATGGTCTCGACCTGCTGGGCCGTCACGTCCTGGCGCGCCAGGAAGACGTGTTCGTAGAGAGGCATTAACGGGCCCTTCATATTCAAAGGGACCCGACGGCACGAAAAACGTGCGGGAAAGGAAGCGTCGGGCCGGTTCATCCGCAATCGCCCGGCGCCAAGCCCTTCGAGCCGTTTGAAGGCCCGAGCGGTTGATCGAAGGCGGAGACACGGGACGACGGGATCGGCCCTTCACGAGGCTTCACCCTGTGCCGAAAGAATCGACACCGTCCGTTCAGCCCCCAGCCGGAGCGAACGCGAGGGGTGGCGGATAAACGAGTCGGTCGGGATTGGCAAGCGGGGGCGGACGCGGGGGGCTGTCCGAGCCGCCGCCCGGAGCCTGATCCGCTTCGAACGGATCGTCACCCGGGCCGGCGGGTCGACCCCGCAACGCGGGCGGGCCGGGATGAGTCCGCGACGCGGCGGGCCGGGTCGGAAGGCCGATCGCGGCGTTCGCGACCGATCGACCGATCGGGACCGGCTTACTTGTCCGGCTTCTCCGAGAGGATCGCGCCGGTCTTCGGGTCGGCGTGGAACTGCATCTTGACGCCGTTCTTCACGCCCTCGCCCTCCCAGTGGCCGTCATCGGCCTCGAATTCGGTGATGCTGGTGTAGCCCGCGGCCATCAGCTTCTGCTTGACCTGATCGGCCGGCATCCAGTCGGCGCCCGGCGTGTCGGCCAGGGCGAGGCTCGCCGGGCCGGTGCTGAGGGCGAGGGCGAGGAGGAGCGTCGAGAACCGGTTCATTGCGGATCACCCGTCGGGTTGGCGTTCGCCGATCCAACAGGTCGCGCCGGGTCCGGTTCCGGACCGGTCAGGGCGCCTCGCCCGCGAAGATCGCGGCGATCTCCGCCGGGCCGAGGACGCGGTATTCGCCTGGCGCGAGGTCGTCCGGCAGGCCGAGGCCTCCGACGCGGTCGCGGTGAAGGGCGGTGACGTGGTTGCCCAGAGCGGCGAACATGCGCCGGACCTGATGATAGCGCCCCTCGTGCAGGGTCACCACGGCGCCGGTCTCGCCCTTGGCCTCGAACCCGACCGGCAGGAGCGGCTTCTCCTCGCCTTCCAGCATCAGCGTGCCGGAGGCGAGGACCGTGCCCTCGTCGCCCTTCAGCGGACGATCCAGGGCGACGCGGTAGCGCTTGGCCACGTTGGCCTTCGGCGCGATGATCCGATGCAGGAGGGCGCCGTCATCGGTGAGGAGCAGGAGGCCGGAGGTCTCCTTGTCCAGGCGGCCGACCGTGGAGAGGGCGGGGTCGCGCCGGCGCCAGCGATCGGGCAGGAGACCGTAGACGAGGGGGCCCGCCTCCTTGTGCGAGCAGGTCACGCCGAGGGGCTTGTGCAGCATCAGGGTCAGGCCCGGCGGCGGGTCGAGGGCGGCGCCGTCGACGGTCATCCGCTGGGCAAGGTCCGGCGTCACCGGGATGCGCTGATCCGCGTCGCGCAGGGGCGAGCCGTCGAGGACCACGAGGCCGGCGCGGGTGAGGAGCGCGATCTCCCGCCGCGAGCCGTAGCCCATATTGGCGAGCAGGCGGTCGAGGCGCAGCTGCGCGATCTTGGCCGGCCGCGTCATCGGCGCGCCTCGTAGATCTTGTAGCCGCCGGCCGAGGCCTTCAGCGTCACGCTCTTGAAGGCCGCCTTCAGGGGCGCCTCGTAGGGCAGGTGGGTGTTGGCGGTGAGCCAGAGGCTGCCCCCCGGGCGCAGGGCTTCCGCCGCCCGGGCGATGAAGGCCTGGCCGAGGGCCTGGTCCTCGGCGCCGCCGTCGTGGAAGGGGGGGTTCATCACCACGAAGTCCAGCCGCGACAGGCCGAGGCCGCCGGCGCGGATATCGGCCCAGCGCAGGGTGGCGCGCGGATCGCCGACGTTGCGCGTCGCCATCTCGATGGCGCGCCGGTCGAGGTCGATCAGCGTCAGGGCCGTCACCTTCGGCGAATGGAGGACGGCCCGGGCCAGGATGCCGAGGCCGCAGCCGAAATCGGCGCCGGCGCCGGCGAGGGGCGGCAGGTGGGCGAGGAGCAGGGCCGTGCCGGGATCGAGGCGGTCGTAGGAGAAGATCCCGGCCTGCGTGCAGAGGGCGAGGTTGTCGATGTGGCGCGGACCGCCCTCGTGGAGGGCGTCCTCGAGACCGCTGATCGCTTCCGGGCGCGTGCCGACGCAGATCCGGTGGTGGCGCCGCGCCTCCTCCTGAACCGCGCAGCCGAACCCGGCGAGTTCCTTCGCGAGGCGGCTGCCGCCGCGATCCTTGGGGGCCAGCGCCGTCAGACGCCCGCCGGGCTGCAGGGCCTTGAGGCCGAGTGCCAGCACGTAGCGCCGCTCGATCGTCCCGGCCGGCGCCAGGATGTCGAGCCGCTCCAGGCGCCCGGGCTCCAGATCCTCGAGGCGGGCCGCGCCGGGGCTCAGTGGCGAGACCTGGACCGCGTGCGGGGGCACCTCCACCAGTTCCAGGGGCGGCGCGCCGTAGACGGCTTCCGAGACAGGCATGGTGGACATCGTGACGGGATCCGGCGCGACGGCGCGCGCGCCTCGACGGCTCAGGGCGTGACAGGAAATCGGGAGGCTCGGCCAGCGCGCGACAAGAATCGCCGCGGCGTCGATCTCCCGTTCTCATAGCTCATGCTCAGCCGCGCGGGAACTCCAGACCCATCTCCCGATAGCGCGCCGGATCGTCCGCCCAGTTCTCGCGCACCTTCACGTGCAGGAAGAGGTGCACCGTCTGCTCGGCCGCTTCCGCGATCTCGTGGCGGGCCGCCTGGCCGATGGCCTTGATGGTCTGGCCGCCCTTGCCGAGCACGATGGAGCGCTGGCTCTCGCGCTCCACGAAGATGGTCTGCTCGATGCGGACCGATCCATCGGGACGCACCTGCCACTGGTCCGTCTCGACGGTGGAGCGGTAGGGCAGTTCCTCGTGCAGGCGGTCGTAGAGCTTCTCGCGGGTGATCTCGGCGGCGAGCATCCGGATCGGCGCGTCCGAGACCTGGTCCTCCGGGTAGAGCCAAGGGCTCTTCGGCATCATGCCGGCCAACGTCGTCTTCAGCGTTTCGATGCCGTCGCCGTTCAGGGCCGAGACCATGAAGGTGTGCAGGAACGGAATCCGCTCGTTCAGGGAGGCCGCGAGGGCCAGCAGGCGGTCGCGCGGGATCAGGTCGATCTTGTTCAAGATCAGCACCTTGGGGCGCTTCACGTCCGGCAGCTTGGCCAGGATCGCGTCGACCTCCTCGCTCACGCCCTTGCGGGCGTCGATCAGCAGGCAGACCGCATCGGCATCCGAGGCGCCGCTCCAGGCCGAATGCACCATCGCGCGGTCGAGGCGGCGCTTGGGGGCGAAGATCCCCGGCGTGTCGACGAGGATGATCTGCGCGGTGTCGTGCATGACGATGCCGCGCACCAGGGCGCGGGTGGTCTGCACCTTGCGGGAGACGATCGAAACCTTGGTGCCCACGAGGCTGTTCAGCAGCGTCGACTTGCCGGCATTGGGGATGCCGATCAACGCGACGAACCCCGCGGTGGTGTTCTCCGGCATCGTCACCGCGGGAAGCGGCTGCAGCGGCGGCGGGGCGAAGTCGTCGTCGCCGTCGAAATCGTCGTCGGGCACATCGGCGTCAGGCATCGGGGGCATGTCCTTCAGCGACGTCCGCCGACGTCTCCTGGGTTCGGGAGGGAACGGGGCCGGTGATCTCGCGCTCCAGCACGAGGCGGGCGGCCTCCTGCTCGGCGAGGCGCTTCGAGGGGCCGATGCCGATGCCGGCCTCCAGTCCCTCGACGCGGACGGCGATCTGGAACACCGGCGCGTGGTCGGGGCCCGAGCGTTCGACCACTTCGTAGAACGGGATCGGCAGGGCCCGGGCCATGGCCCATTCCTGCAGGGCCGATTTTGCGTCGCGGCCGCGGGGGGCCGCCGTGTCGGTGTCGGGGGTGAAGGCCGCGTTGACGATGCCCTTGGCGACCTCGTAGCCGGCATCGAGGAACACCGCCCCGAGGATCGACTCGCACACGTCCGCCAGGATGGTCTGGTTGCGCCGTCCGCCGCTCTGAACCTCGCCGGGGCCGAGGGCGAGATGCGGGCCGACGTCCCAGGTGGTCGCAACTGCGGCGCAGGTCTCGCGCCGGACGAGCCCGGCGAGACGCCGCGACAGCTCGCCCTCGTCGGCCTGCGGAAACGCCTCGTAGAGGAGGTCGCCGATGGCGAGGCCGAGGACGCGATCGCCCAGGAATTCCAGGCGCTGGTAGCTGCCGAGCCGGCCGTTCCCGCCGGCCTTGCTCACGTGGGTGAGGGCCTGGACCAGCAGCTTCGGGTCGGCGAAGACGTGGCCGACCCGCGCCTCGAGCACCGCGAGGTCGGGCTTCGGACGGGGCGCGCGCCGCGCCCGGCTGGAGGGACGCGCCTCTTCGGTCACGATGGATAACGTCCTAGTGGATGGTCGTGAACAGCCGGTTCCAGCGCACCTTCGCCGGCCAGTTCCAGATCTGCCATGCCGGCGTGCCTTCGTCGATGGAGAAGAAGATCATCTCCGCGCGGCCGACGAAGTTCTCGAACGGCACGAAGCCGACATTGGCGAGATCGCGCGAATCCGTCGAGTTGTCGCGGTTGTCGCCCATCATGAAGAACCGGCCTTGCGGCACGGTGTAGGGCTCGGTGTTGTCCCAGTAGCCGTTGTCGCCGTCGCGCTCGATCACCCGGTGGGTGACGCCGTTGGGCAGGGTCTCGAGGTACTGCTCGGCCTTGGCCTGCTCGCCGTACGGCCCGGTGGTCTCGAAGGGCGCGATCTTCTCGCGCTTCACCGGCACGTCGTTGATGTAGAGCAGCCCGGCCTTCATCTGGATCTTGTCGCCGGGCAGGCCGATGACGCGCTTGATGTAGTCGGTGGCGTTGTCCTTGGGCAGCTTGAACACGGCGATGTCGCCGCGCTTGGGCTCGGCGCCCCAGATCCGGCCATCGGCCGTGAAGGGCAGGTACTCGCTCAAGGGCAGGGAGTACTTCGAATAGCCATAGGAATATTTTGAGACGAACAGGTAATCGCCGATCAGAAGCGTGGGAACGAGGGAGCCCGAGGGGATGTTGAACGGCTGGAACAGGAGCGTGCGCACCACCAGCGCGATCAGCAGCGCTTGGCCGCCGACCTTCAGCGTCTCCTTGATGCTCGCCCAGGTGCCGGTGTCAGCAGCCTTCAGGTCACGCTTCGTCTGCTGGTCCACGCGGGCACGTTCCATCTGGCTGCCATCTCCGGTCCGACGCTCGCGCCCGGATTCCGGGCGGCTTCCGTCGTTGACGGTCGACCGGCGGCATAGACCATGCGGAAAGGCGCCGCAACGCAGGGGGCTATCGGCTAAGTCCCGGGCGTGCTGTCCGGCACCGCCTCGATGATCACGAAGGCCTGAGCCATGGGCGGGTCGTCCGTGAGGGTGATGTGCAGCTTCGGCACGTGGCCGGCCGGGACCATCGCGGCGAGGTGCTCTGCGGCCGCCCCGGTGAGGCGGAGGGTCGGACGGCCGCCGGGCAGGTTCACCACCTCCATGTCGCGCCAGAAGACGCCCCGGGCGATGCCGGTGCCCAGCGCCTTGGCGCAGGCCTCCTTAGCGGCGAAGCGGCGGGCATAGGAGGGGGCCCGCGCCGCGCGGGCATCGCATTTGGCGCGCTCGCCATCGGTGAAGACCCGATGGGTGAAGCGCTCGCCGTAACGGTCCAGCGATTTCTCGATCCGGCGGATGTCGCAGAGGTCGGAGCCGATGCCGAGAATCATGCCCGGGCCGCGTCCATGGCAGCGCGCAGGTCGCGGATCGCCTGGGGCAGGCCGACGAAGATCGCTTCGCCGATGAGCGCGTGGCCGATGTTCAGCTCGGCAATCTCCGGCAGGGCCGCCACCGGACCGACGCTGTCGAGGGCCAGGCCGTGACCGGCATGGACCTCCAGGCCGAGTCCCGCCCCGTAGGTGGCCGCCCGGGCGATGCGGTCGAGCTCGTGCGCCGTGCGCGTGGCGTCGCCCTCGGCCACCGCCTCGCAGTAGCTGCCGGTATGGAGCTCGACCACCGGCGCCCCGAGCCGGCGGGCCGCCTCCATCACTGCCTCGTCCGGCTCGACGAAGAGCGAGACCCGGATGCCGGCCTCGGATAGGCGGGCGATGCGGGGTTGCAGGGCGTCATGGCCGCCGATGATGTCGAGGCCGCCCTCGGTGGTGCGCTCCGCCCGCTTCTCCGGCACCAGACAGGCGGCATGCGGCTTCAGCCGGATCGCCATCGCGATCATCTCGTCGGTGGCCGCCATCTCGAAATTGAGCGGCACCGTCAGGATGCGCGCCAGCGTCTCCATGTCGGCGTCGCGGATGTGCCGCCGGTCCTCGCGCAGATGCGCCGTGATCCCATCCGCTCCCGCCGCGACCGCCTCGCGGGCCGCGCGAATCGGATCGGGCGCCGTGCCGCCGCGGGCGTTCCGCACGGTCGCGACGTGGTCGATGTTGACGCCGAGCCGGAGGCGGCTCGGCCGAGAGGTAGGAAAGGACATGGAGGCGGACTCCGGGCACGGGCGTGGCGCCCTGACGGAACGGCGGACGCGCCCCTACATAGGTGCGGCGAGGCTTCAGGGGGATACGGCGCGCGATGGGTTTTCTCGATGGACTGCTCGGCCACGGCAGCGATCTCTCGCCGGCGGAGGTCAACCAGCAGATGGCCGGCATCCTCACCGAGGGCGAGCCGGTGCAGGTCGCCTTCCGGATCCTGCGCGACCTCATCGTGTTCACGGACCGGCGCCTGATCCTGGTGGACAAGCAGGGCCTCACCGGCCGGAAGGTCTCGTACCTGACCGTGCCCTACCGGGCGATCACGTCGTTCTCGGTGGAGACGGCGGGCAGCTTCGACCTCGATTCTGAACTGGCGATCTGGGTGTCGGGCCGGGGCGAGCCGATCCGCAAGACCCTCAAGCGCGGCGCCAACATCCAGGCGATCCAGCAGGCGATCGCGGCGTCGATCCGGTGAGATCGACCGCCCCGGCGAACCTTGCCTCGGCGGCCGGGCTCTGTTAAGGCCCCGCCCATTCCACACGCGGAGCCGGCCTCATGCCTGAATGAGGCGTTTCCGGTGGTCGTCGTCCCTCGGGCGCGATCGCTTCCTCCGCGGCGGTACCAACCGGAGAGTACAAAAGACATGGCCGTCGATTTCACCATGCGTCAGCTTCTCGAGGCCGGCGCCCACTTCGGACACCAGGCCCACCGCTGGAACCCGAAGATGCAGTCCTACATTTTCGGGACGCGCAACAATATCCACATCATTGATCTCGCCCAGACCGTGCCGGCCCTCCACCAGGCCCTTCAGGCGGTGAGCGACACCGTCGCCAAGGGCGGCCGCGTGCTGTTCGTCGGCACCAAGCGCCAGGCGGCCGACACCATCGCCGAGGCGGCCAAGCGCTCGGCCCAGTACTACGTCAACTCCCGTTGGCTCGGCGGCATGCTGACCAACTGGAAGACCATCTCGGGCTCGATCCAGCGCCTGCGCAAGGTCGACGAGACCCTCGACGGCGGGGCCCAGGGCCTCACCAAGAAGGAGCGCCTGATGCTGGCCCGCGAGAAGGACAAGCTCGAGAAGGCGCTCGGCGGCATTAAGGACATGGGCGGCGTGCCGGACCTGCTGTTCGTGATCGACACCAACAAGGAGCAGCTGGCGATCAAGGAGGCCCAGCGCCTCGGGATCCCGGTGGCGGCCATCGTCGACACCAACTGCAACCCGGACGGCATCACCTACGTCGTTCCCGCCAACGATGACGCCGGCCGCGCCATCGCCCTGTACTGCGACCTGATCGCCCGCGCCGCCATCGACGGCATCTCGCGCGGTCAGGGCTCGATGGGCATCGATCTCGGCGCCTCCGAGGAGCCGGTCGCCGAGGAGCTGCCGGCGAACGACGACGGCGCGACCTCCGTCGAGTCGGGCTCGGTCAACCAGGCCGACGTCGCCGCCCTCGTCGAGTCCACCGAGCACTTCGAGCTGCTCTCGGCCCCCCGCGGCGCGCCCGACGACCTGTCCAAGCTCCACGGCGCCGGCCCGCAGATCGTGCAGAAGCTCAACGAAGCCGGCATCTACCACTACTGGCAGCTGGCCTCCATGAGCGCCGACGACGTCGCCAAGGTCGATGCCGACCTGAAGCTGAACGGCCGCATCGGTCGCGACGGCTGGGTCGACCAGGCCCGCGGCTTCGTCGAGGCTGCCGCTGCCGCCTGATCCCGCTGCGGCGGCCCGTCATCGGGCCGCCGTCGCCAGATCGGACACTGCTTCCTGAAGCCCGGTGCTTTCCAAGAGCGCCGGGCTCAGTCGCTTCAAAAGACTCAGCTTCGCTGAACCCGTTCGCTTCAGAAGCCTTCCCGCGGGAAGGTTTCGCATCCGACAAGACACGGAAAGGACCCGCCATGGCCAACATCACCGCCGCACTGGTGAAAGAGCTCCGCGAGAAGACCGGCGCGGGCATGATGGACTGCAAGGGCGCGCTCAACGAGACCGATGGTGACATCGAAGCCGCCGTCGACTGGCTGCGCAAGAAGGGCCTCGCCAAGGCCGCCAAGAAGGCCGGCCGCGTGGCCGCCGAGGGTCTGGTCGCCGTCGAGTCCGCCGGCCACCACGCCGCGATCGTCGAGGTGAACTCCGAGACGGACTTCGTCGCACGCAACGACAGCTTCCAGGCCTTCGCCCGCGAGGCCGCCAAGCTCGCGCTCAACACCGACGGCACGCTGGACGGCCTCGAAGCCGCTACGTTCCCCGGCGCCGCGACCACGGTCAAGGAGAGCCTCGCCAACCTCATCGCCACCATCGGCGAGAACATGACACTGCGCCGCGTCGCCAAGCTCGACGTGACCAAGGGCGTGATCGCCTCCTACGTCCACGGCCAGGTGGTCGAGGGCCTCGGCAAGATCGGCGTGCTCGTCGCGCTCGAGTCCGAGGGCGACGTCGAGGTGCTATCCACCCTCGGCCGTCAGATCGCCATGCACGTCGCCGCCACCAACCCAGTGGCGCTGGACGCCGCCGGCGTCGATCAGGCGACCCTCGACCGCGAGATCAACATCCTGCGCGAGAAGAATGCCGGCAAGCCCGAGAACGTGCTCGCCAAGATCGTCGAGAGCGGTTTGAAGAGCTACTACAAGGAGGTCACCCTCCTGGAGCAGCCCTTCGTGCATGACGGCTCCAAGACCATCTCCCAGGTGCTGAAGGAGGCCGAGGGCAAGGCCGGCGCGCCGGTCAAGCTCGCCGCCTTCGTGCGCTACGCCCTCGGCGAGGGTATCGAGAAGGAGGAGGCGCCCGATTTCGCCTCCGAGGTGGCCGCCGCCGCCCGCGGCTGAGCCGGACCGTCCCGGGTAAGGCCCCGCGGAAACCAGGGAATCGTCCAAGGGGCGGCGGCAGGAATGCCGCCGCCCCTCGACGTTCCGGCCTCCCTTGGGCTAGACACCCCTCCGCTTCCGATTGGCTCCCCGACCTGATCCAGGCCGGGTTAGAGGGGACTGGCTCGATGCCGGAGACCACACCGTTTCGCCGCGTCCTCGTGAAACTCTCCGGCGAGGCGCTGGCCGCACCGGACGGGTACTGGCTGCATCCCCCGACCCTGGCGGGCATCGCCGACGACATCGCCCGCACCCGCGAGGCCGGCGTGCAGATCGCCCTGGTGGTCGGCGGCGGCAACATGATCCGCGGTGCCCGCATCTCGGCGGCGGGCTGGATCGACCGGGCCACCGGCGATTCCCTCGGGATGATGGCGACCGTGATGAACTCCCTGGCGCTGGAAACGGCTCTGAACGCTGCAGGCGTCCCGGCGCGTACGATGTCGGCGGTCTCGATGCCGACCATCTGCGAGACCTATGCGCGCCAACCGGCCCTGCACCACCTCGACAAGGGCCAGGTGGTCGTCCTCGCGGGCGGCACCGGAAACCCGTTCTTCACCACCGACACCGCCGCCGTCCTGCGGGCGGCCGAGCTGCGCTGCGACGCGGTGCTGAAGGCCACGCAGGTGGACGGCGTCTATTCGGCCGATCCGAACCGCGACCCCACCGCCACGCGCTACGACCGGCTGACCCATGACGAGGCCATCGCCCGCGACCTCAAGGTGATGGACACCGCCGCCTTCGCGCTCGCCCGCGAGAGCCGCCTGTCGATCGTCGTCGGGTCCGTCCATGCGCCGAGCTCGATCCTGGCGATCCTCACGGGCGGTGCCCCGGCGACCCAGGTCGTCCCCTAGGCATCACTGCGGTCGCGGCCTTTCGGTGGGCGACGCCTGCGGACGTCGCCGATGTCCTTCCGGCTGTGGCGCCCGATCTTGATCAGGGGTTCGCGAGCCTGTCGCCGGGTCGGGCGGCCGGCGATCTCTTGAAGCCCCGGAGGAGCTCAGGTCGCCGGCGCGGCGCAAGCGTCTTGCGGCGCATCGCCGCCACGGCGGTCGGGCGCCGATCGAGCCGTGCGACGTCCCCGGGCGTAGGGTCGGGGATGCCGGTCGCGCCGCACGCCCGTGAGACTCTCCATCCGCTGCGGCGATTCGATCCGATCCCGCTGTCCGCGGCCCGCGTCTGCCCGCCTGCGCGCCCGCGCCGATGTCGGGGGAAGCCAGGGCGTGCCGCGCTTCGGACCGGCTGCAGTGGAGGCTGGGAAGGCTCGGGCCCGCAGCGCGCCCGCCCGGCCCGGGCGTTTCCTGCCCCAACGACACGAACGCCATTTGCGACCCACTGGATTTTGGTTCATTGAGGCCCACGAACGGGCCCCGGCGGCCCGACCCATTCCCTCAAGTTCGCGTCGGGATAGTCCAGCATGGCAGCCATTCCAGAATTCGACCTGAATGACCTCAAGCGTCGCATGCAGGGCGCCGTGACGTCGCTGAAGGGGGATCTCGGATCGCTCCGGACCGGCCGCGCGACCCCGAGCATCCTCGATCCGATCCAGGTCGATGCCTACGGGGCGATGATGCCCATGGCGCAGGTGGCGACGGTGAGCGTGCCCGAGCCCCGTCTTCTCAGCATCTCGGTCTGGGACCGCGGCATGATCGCCGCCGTCGAGAAGGCGATCCGGGAATCCGACCTCGGCATGAACCCGCAGACCGAGGGCCAGACCATCCGCCTGCGCGTGCCCGAGATGAACGAGCAGCGCCGCAAGGAGATGGTCAAGGTCGCGCACAAGTACACCGAGGAAGCGCGCGTCGCCGTCCGCCACGTCCGCCGGGACGGTCTGGACCATCTCAAGAAGCTGGAGAAGGACGGCGCGATCAGCGAGGATGACGAGAAGCGTCAGGCCGGCGAGGTCCAGAAGGCCACCGACCAGTTCATCGCCGAGATCGACGGCGTGCTCGCCGCCAAGGAGAAGGAGATCATGCAGGTCTAGGATCCCGGATCGGGATCGGGGCCACGTGTGATCGGCACGAGAGACGGTTGGGGGAGAAGCGCGTTGGGTCGCTCAGAAGGCGCGCGTCAGATCGAGACGGCGCGGGTGCACGGCACGGACGTCGCGCTGGGCGCGGCGGAGACCGCTGCGGCGGTGTATCCGGGCGCGCCCCTGCCTGCCCTGGCGGCGCCCCCGACGCACGTCGCCATCATCATGGACGGGAACGGCCGCTGGGCCGCCGATCGCGGCCTGCCACGGGTCGAGGGGCATCGGCGTGGCGTCGAGGCGGTCCGGCGCGCCGTGCGCTCCGCCATCGAACTCGGCGTGCGCTACCTGACGATCTACAGCTTCTCCTCCGAGAACTGGCGGCGGCCGCCTGCCGAGGTCGCGGACCTCATGGGTCTGATGAAGCTCTTCGTCCGCCGCGACCTGGCGGATCTCCACGGCAACAACGTGCGCATCCGCATCATCGGCGAGCGCGAAGGCCTGCCGGCGGACATCGCCGGATTGCTCGACGAGGCCGAGCAGCGCACCCGGGCCAATACGGGCCTGACCCTCATCGTGGCGTTCAACTACGGCGGCCGGCAGGAAATCCTGCGGGCGGTCCGCAGCCTGGCCCGGGACGTGGCGGCGGGACGGCTCGCACCCGATGCCATCGATCTCGACGTACTCACGGGCGCCCTCGACACCACGGGCATCCCGGACCCGGATCTCGTGATCCGCACCTCCGGCGAGCAGCGCCTGTCGAACTTCCTGACCTGGCAGACGGCCTATGCGGAATACGTGATCGTGCCGGAGTTCTGGCCGGATTTCGACCATGCCGCCTTCCGCGCCGCCGTCGACGAGTATCACCGCCGCGACCGTCGCTTCGGCGGCCTCAGCGGCAAGGCCGGCTGATCATGGCACCCGGAGAGGCGGCACCCGCCTCGCAGCGCGGCCTCCTCGCCAGCCGCGAGTTCCACACCCGCCTGGTGTCGGCCATCCTGCTCGGCGCGATCGTGCTCTCCGCCCTCGTCCTCGGCGGCTGGCCCTTCGCGGTGATCTGGCTCGCCGCCGGGATCGTCTTCGCGGCCGAGTGGATCGGCATGAGCGCGGTCGTGCCCCGGCGTCTCGTCCTGGCGCTGACTGCCGCGACGCTGTTCGGCCTCGTCCTCTGCCTGCACGGCGACGCGCCGCTCGGGATCGCCCTCGGGGTCGGCGCCGTCGGGGCGGTCCTCGTGGCGGCCGTGGCCCGCGGCGGAGCGGGACGGGGGCGGGCCCTCGCGGGCCTGGCCAGCTCGGCGGTGATCGCCTTGGTTCCCACCGCCCTGCGCGACGATCCGGCCATCGGCCTCCTGGGACCGGCCTGGATGTTCGCCGTGGTCTGGTCCACCGACATCATCGCTTACTTCACTGGCCGGACTTTCGGCGGCCCGAAGCTGATGCCGAAGGTCAGCCCGAAGAAGACCTGGTCCGGGGCGCTCGGCGGCCTCGCGGCGGGCACGTTGGCTGGTGTCGCCCTGGTGATGGTCGCGCGCGACCATGGCTGGAGCGACCTCGCGACCACCTCGCTCGCCCTCGTCGCCCTCGTCAGCGCCACCGCCTCCATCCTGAGCCAGGGCGGGGATCTCGTGGAATCCGCCCTCAAGCGCCGCTACGGCGTGAAGGATTCGGGCCGTTCCATTCCCGGCCATGGCGGCGTCATGGATCGCCTCGACGGCTTCTTCGCCGTGGCCGTCCTGGTCGGCCTCTATCTCATCGCCCGCCGCCTCGCGGCGGCCTGAAGGACCCTTCCGTTGCTGACCGTCACCATTCTCGGCGCCACCGGCTCCATCGGCCAATCGACCGTCGACCTGCTGCTTCAGCATCCCGACCGCTTCCGCATCGGCGGTCTCGTGGCGGGGCGCGACGTCGAGGCCATCGCCCGGCTCGCCGGCAACCTGCAGCCCGATTTCGTGGCCCTGGCCGACGCGTCCGCCGGTCCGGCCCTGCGCGACGCCCTGGCCCATACCGGCATCCCGAACGGGGCCGGTGAGGGCGCCGTCCTCGAGGCGGTTGCCCGGGATGCCGACATCGTGGTGGCGGCCGTGAGCGGGGCCGCCGGTCTGCGCCCGACGCACGCGGCGCTGAAGCTCGGGCGCACCGTCGCCCTCGCCAACAAGGAGAGCCTGGTCTGCGCTGGCGATGCCTTCATGCGCGACGCCAAGCGCTACGGCGCCACCCTGCTGCCGGTCGATTCCGAGCACAACGCCCTCGCGCAGGCCCTGGGCGACGGCCGCCTCGACGACGTGGCGAAGATGACCATCACCGCCTCGGGCGGTCCGTTCCGGACCTGGACGCGCGAGCGCATCGCCGCCGCGTCGCCCACGGAAGCGGCGGCCCACCCGACCTGGTCGATGGGCATGAAGATCAACATCGATTCGGCCTCCCTGATGAACAAGGGGCTGGAGCTGATCGAGGCGCACCACCTGTTCGCCCTCGAACCCGAGCGCCTCGATGTCATCGTCCATCCGCAATCGATCGTGCACGGCCTCGTCTACTGGCGCGACGGCGCGGTGACCGCGGGCCTCGCCATGCCGGACATGCGGGTGCCGATCGCCCATTGCCTCGGTCTCGGCGAGCGCCTGACGATCGCCCGCGGCCGCCATCTCGATCTCGCCGCCGCTGGCAGCCTGACCTTCGAGGCCGCCGACGAGGCGCGCTTCCCCTGCTTGGCGATCGCCCGGGCGGCGCTCGCCGCCGGGGGCGCCGCGCCCACCGTGATGAACGCGGCCAACGAGATCGCGGTCGCGGCCTTCATCAAGGGCGCGATCGGCTTCTACGGCATCGCCGACCTGGTCGAGCGCGCCTGCGCGCACTTCGCCGGCCAGTACCGGACCGCGCCCGAGGATGTCGACGAGGCCCTGGCCATCGATGCCGAGGTGCGCCGCTGGAGCAGCCAGGCCGTCGCGGCGGCCTGAGCCCGGGCTCAGGCCTCGGGACCGTAGCCCGCCAGGAACACGCGCACGGCCTCGCTGACGTTGTGCTCGATCTCCGCCTCGGAGACGCCGTCGCCGGCGTTGAAGAGGAGGCGCGTCAGGAGGCCGGCCTGGCAGATCTGCAGGAACTGGCGCGCGGCGAGATTCGTACCGGCCGGGCGCAGGCGCCCCGCCGCGACCTGCGCATCGAGATAGGCGGCCAGGCGCGTCGTGCCCTGCACCGGCCCGGCCTCGAAATAGGCCTGGCCCAGGCGCGGGAACTTCTCGCAGGCGCCGATGACCATCCGAATCACCGTGACGTGCTCCGGCCGGATCATCTCGGCAAGGTAGCTGCGGCCGAGACGGGTGAGAACGCCCCGCACGTCGGGATCGTCCGCATCGAGCCGGAACAGCACCTCCGCAAGACCCCGCTTCTCGGCGAGCGCCAGATCTTCGAACAGCGCCTCCTTGCTGTCGAAGTAGACGTAGAGGGTCCCCTTCGAGACGCCCGCCGCCTTGGCGATCTCGCCCATGCTCGCCCCGTCGAAGCCCGATGCCATGAAGACCGCGCGCGCCCCGTCGAGGATCTGGCGACGCTTGTCGGTCTCCCCCGATGTGCGCTCCCGCGCATCGCGCGGGGCCTGTGCGGTCGCCATGGCCCTGATCCTCATTGACCGAACGGTTCGGTCACAATATCCCGAGGCTCTGGGTCGCGCCAGCGTTCGCAGCCCCGAAAATGACCGAACGGTTCGGTCAATTCTCTCGAAGAACCGGATCGAAGCCATGAGATCGATGCCATGAGCTTGCGCCAGGACGACGGGTTTCGGGCCGAGCCGGCCCAAGGCGACGCCATCCGAGCCGACGCCGTCGAGACGCGGACCGTCTCGGCGTCACCGGCCGCCGCGCCGGCCCAGCCGATGACGCCGGCGGTCATCGCGCCGTCGACGGGCGAAGCCCGCGTCAAGCCCCGGCGGACGCGCACCGTCGTTCTGGCGACGCTGCTCCTCGCCGCCCTCGGCGGGGGGGCCTACAAGGCGCAGGCCTGGTGGACCGTCGGACGGTTCTTCGTCAGCACCGACGACGCCTATGTCCAGGCCGACATCTCGGTCCTGGCCGCCAAGATCCCGGGTTATCTCGCGGCGGTTCCGGTCGTGAACGGGCAGATGATGCACAGGGGCGACGTCATCGCCCGGATCGACGACGGCGATTACCGCCTCGCCGCGCAGGCCGCCCACGACAAGCTCGTCACCCAGCAGGCGGCCATCGCCCGGATCGCCCGGCAGGTCGAGGCGGCGCAGGCGCAGATGCTGCAGGCCTCGGCCCAGATCGATGCCAACCGGGCTGATGCGGTCCGCGCCACGGCCGATTACGCCCGCCAGCAGCAGCTCGAGAAGGTCGACTTCGTCGCCAAGGCGCGGATCGAGCAGGCGCGGGCCGACCGCGACCGGACGGACGCCGCCGTGAAGGGGGCCGAGGCCGCCCTGGTGGCCATGCGCGCCAATGTCGAGGTGCTGCGCGCGCAGGGCAAGGAGGCGGAGGGCCTCGCCGCCGAATTGCGCACCGCCGAGGCACGGGCCGCGCGCGATCTGGACTTCACGACGATCCGGGCGCCCTTCGACGGCGTGATCGGCAACAAGGCCGCGGAGGCCGGCGCCTATGTCTCCCCGGGCTCGCGCATCGCCGCCCTGGTTCCCCTGGAGAGCGTCCGCATCGACGCGAACTTCAAGGAGACCCAGGTCGAGCGCATGCATCCGGGCCAGCGCGTGCACATCGCGGTGGATGCCTATCCGGATCGCGACATCGTCGGCGAGGTCGAGTCACTCTCCCCCGCCTCCGGCTCGGTCTTCAGCCTGCTGCCCCCCGACAACGCCACCGGCAACTTCACCAAGATCGTCCAGCGCCTGCCGGTGCGGGTCCACGTACCGGCGGACGTCGCCCGCGCCGGCCTCCTGCGGCCCGGCCTGTCCGTGACCGTCCGGGTGGACACCCGCGAGAACGCCGAGACCGCGGCCGGAGACGATCGCCTCCGCACGGCCGCCCGGCACTAGGCGCCAGCGATGGCCGCGACCGCCACCCTGGGACCGGCCGCACCGGCCGCCGAACCGCCGCTCGACCGTCGCCGGATGGTGGCGTTCGTCTGCATGGTGTTCGGGATGTTCATGGCGATCCTGGACATCCAGATCGTCTCGGCGTCGCTCGCCGAGATCCAGGCCGGCCTGTCGGCCTCGGGCGACGAGATCCCCTGGGTCCAGACCAGCTACCTCATCGCCGAGGTGATCTCGATCCCGCTCTCCGGCTTCCTGTCGCGGGTCGTCTCGACGCGCTGGATGTTCGTGATCTCGGCCGGCGGCTTCACGCTGATGAGCCTGATGTGCGCCACCTCCACCTCGATCGACGAGATGATCGTCTGGCGGGCCGCGCAGGGCTTCATCGGCGGCGGTATGATCCCCACGGTCTTCGCCTCCGCCTTCACGATCTTCCCGCCCTCGAAGCGCTCCATCGTCTCGCCGATGATCGGCCTCGTGGCGACGCTCGCGCCCACCATCGGGCCGACGGTGGGCGGTTACCTCACCGACCTGTTCGACTGGCACTGGCTGTTCCTCGTCAACGTCGTGCCGGGGATCTTCGTGACGGTGTCGACCTACCTGCTGGTCGATTTCGACGAGCCGAACCTGGCCCTGTTCAAGCGCTTCGACTGGTTCGGCCTCGTGTTCATGGCGCTGATGCTCGGCTGCCTCGAATACGTGCTGGAAGAAGGTCCGAACCATGATTGGCTCGCCGACGAGGCGGTCTTCGCCTGCGCGGTGGTGTGCCTGACCGCCGGACCCGCCTTCTTCTGGCGGGCCTTCACGGCCGCCGAGCCCATCGTCGACCTGCGCGCCTTCTCCGACCGCAACTTCACGGCCGGCTGCCTCTTCAGCTTCGTCCTGGGCATCGGCCTCTACGGCCTGACCTACCTCTACCCGGTCTATCTCGGGCGCGTGCGCGGTTACTCGGCGCTCCAGATCGGCGAGACGATGTTCGTCTCGGGCCTCTGCATGTTCGCCACCGCGCCGATCGCCGGGCGCTTCTCGGGCAAGGTCGGCCCGCGCCTGATGATGGCGCTCGGCTTCCTCGGGTTCGCCACCGGCACCTGGATGGTCACGGGCCTGACCAAGGACTGGGACTTCTGGGAACTCCTGGTGCCGCAGATCCTGCGGGGCTGTTCGCTGATGCTGTGCATGATCCCGATCAACAACATCGCCCTCGGCACCCTGCCGCCGGCGCGCATGAAGAATGCCTCGGGCCTCTACAACCTCACCCGCAACCTCGGCGGGGCCGTCGGGCTCGCGCTGATCAACACCATCCTGAACGACCGCTGGGACCTTCACCTCGCCCGCCTGCACGAGCGCTTCACCTGGACCAACACCGCCGTGCTGGAGCGCCTCGACATGACCCGCCGGCAGTTCGAGATGCTCGGCGGCGATGCCGACGCGATGGCGCTGAAGGCCATGATGAACACCGTGCGGGTCCAAGGTCTGGTGATGGGATTCACCGACGTCTTCCTGGTTCTGACCGTCCTGTTCGTGGCCATGGCCTGCGCCGTGCCCTTCATCCGGCGGCCCCGTGCGGCGGCCGGCGGCGGCGGGCACTGAGGACGTCGAGCGCGCATCCGAAGCCGGCGCGGTTCTTTACCCTGACCCCGGGAATGCGGGGACAGCGCCGCGCGATGCGCCCCTGCGACCGCAAACCCCGGCCAAAAGGTTTGCGTTCGCGTTCGACGCATCCGATCTGCTACAGCGGAGCGACGGCCCCGGGGGAGGCCGAGAGGATCGACCAATGGACTTTCTGAACGCCATGGGCGGCACGGCGAGCGGCTTCTTCGGCGCCGTGATCCCCTTCCTGATCGTGCTGAGCATCGTCGTGTTCGTGCACGAGATGGGACATTTCCTGGTGGGGCGTTGGTGCGGGGTCGGCGTTCACGCCTTCTCCCTCGGCTTCGGACCGGAACTGTTCGGCTTCAACGACCGGCATGGGACGCGCTGGAAGCTCTCGGCGATCCCCCTCGGCGGCTACGTGAAGTTCCACGGCGACGCCAACGGCGCCAGCGTTCCGGATCCCGAGGCCCTGGCCCGCATGTCCCCACAGGAGCGGGCCACCAGCTTCCCGACGCAGCCCCTGCCGAAGCGCGCCGCCATCGTGGCCGCGGGACCGATCGCCAACTTCATCCTCGCCATCGCGCTGTTCTCCGGCGCCATCTATTTCGGAGGGCGTTACGAGACGCCGGCCCGCGTCGAGGCCGTGATGCCCGACAGCGCCGCCGCCCGGGCCGGCTTCGAGCCCGGCGACGTGATCCGCGCCATCGGCGGATCGCGGGTCAACAGCTTCACCGACATGCAGCGGACGGTCTCGGGGGCGGCCGGCTCCAGCCTGACCTTCACGGTCGAGCGCGGCGGCGAGACCCGCGAGCTCGTGGCCGTGCCCGAGCGCAAGGAGGATGTGACGCCGTTCGGTCGTCACCGCTTCGGCCGGCTCGGGATCCAGGGTCCGAAGGCGAGCGAGGCGAAGCTCGTGCATTACGGCCCGGTCCAGTCCCTCGGCCTCGGGACCTACGAGACCTACTTCGTGGTCGACCGGACGATCGACTACATCGGCAAGCTGGTCACCGGCCGGGAATCCCCCGATCAGCTCTCCGGACCGATCGGGATCGCTCGCGTGTCGGGTGCCGTGGCCCAGAGCGGCGGCCTCGGGGGCCTGATCGGGCTGATCGCGCTGCTCTCGGTCTCGATCGGCCTCCTCAACCTCTTCCCCGTGCCCCTGCTCGATGGGGGCCACCTGCTGTTCTACGCCTTCGAGGCCGTCCGCGGCCGGCCGCTGAGCGAGCGGGCCCAGGAGATCGGTTTCCGCATCGGCCTCGCCCTCGTGCTGTTCCTCATGCTGTTCGCCGCCTGGAACGACATCCTCAACCTCGGCGCGTCCTGGGGCGCACGCGGAACCTGAACACGCCTGGGCGCGACCGTTCGGCGTTCGCGATCCGGTCCCGCTACGGGACACGCAACCGCCTCGATCTTAACCACAATCCGTCGCGCGCGCGGAACCTCCGGGTTTCGCGCGCAACCGTTTGTTGACCCTGTTCGACGATCGGGCCGGGGCGTTAAGTGACCGGAAGGCCACGTCTCCCCAAAATCCCCAGTGTGCAGGACCCCCCGGCGTTTGCTTAACGCCGGAATCCCGATAGAAGCTGAGCTTGGGACCAGATGTCAGGACGCCCGGAAAACGGACGCCTGATTGCGGGTGCAAACTCGCGCTGAAGATATAAAGAGACGGGCGATTACATGATGTCGATGACGGGGAAGCGCCGGCGTAAGTCGGCGGAACAGACCATCGTCCTAGTCGCCGCGGCGGCCGCTGGCCTCGTTCTCGGTGGAACCGCTCAGGCGCAGCAGATCGTCGTCCAGGGTAACAAGCGTGTCGATGCCGACACCATCCGGTCCTACGTGACCGGCACCGCCTCCGGCTCGCCCGAGGAAGCCCGCCGCAACCTGCTGGCGAGCGGCATGTTCTCCGACGTGAAGGTCTCCCGCAGCGGCGCCAGCACCGTCGTCAGCGTCCGCGAGAACAACCTGATCAACCGGGTGGTGTTCGAGGGCAACAAGAAGATCGAGAAGGCCACCCTCGAGGGCGAGGTCGAGGCCAAGGCGCGCGGCGCCTTCAGCGAGGCCGTGGTCCAGGCCGACATCCAGCGCATCAAGGAAGTCTACCGCCGCGCGGGCCGCGGGACGGCGAAGGTGACCTACCGGACGGTGGACCTGCCGAACGGCCGCCTCGACGTGATCTACGTGATCGAGGAAGGCGACAAGACCGGCATCAAGGCGATCAACTTCGTGGGCAACAGCGCCTACTCGTCGTCGAAGCTGCGCGAGCTGATGTCCTCCTCGGAGATGAACTTCCTCAGCTTCATCAAGACGTCCGACGTCTACGACCCGGATCGCATCACCAACGACCTCGACATCGTCCGGCGCTACTACCTGAAGAACGGCTACGCCGACTTCCGCGTCGTCAATGCCGATGCCCGCTACGTCGAGGGCGAGGGCGATGCCGGCTGGGTCGTCACCGTCACCGTCGATGAGGGCGAGCAGTACCGCGTCGGCGCGGTGGCGATCGATTCCCGCCTGCCGGGCCTCGACACCCAGACCCTCGACGGCGAGATCCGCGCCCAGGTCGGCGACGTCTACAACGCCGAGGACGTGGAGCGGACCCTCAACGGCGTGACCAATCAGGTCGGGCGCCAGGGATACCCCTTCGCTCAGGTACGTCCCACCGGCCAGCGCGACCGCGCCACCCACACCGTGGCCCTGGGCTTCGTGGTCGAGGACGGTCCGCGCGTCTACGTCGAGCGCATCAACATCCGCGGCAACACCCGCACCCGCGACTACGTCATCCGGCGCGAGCTCGATATCACCGAGGGCGATGCCTACAACCGGGTGCTGACCGACCGGGCCGAGCGGCGCCTGAACGGCCTCGGCTTCTTCAAGAAGGTGCGCTTCTCCAACGAGCCGGGCTCCTCGGCCGACCGCGTGATCATCAACATCGACGTCGAGGATCAGCCCACGGGCTCGTTCTCGGTGGCGGGCGGCTACTCCACCCAGGACGGCATCATCGGCGAGGTCTCGATCTCGGAGTCGAACTTCCTCGGACGCGGCCAGTACGTCCGCGTGGCCGGTACCGGTGGCCAGTACTCGCGCGGCTTCGACTTCTCGTTCACCGAGCCGTACTTCCTCGGCTACCGCCTCGCCGCCGGCTTCGACGCCTTCTACAAGTACAGCGACCAGACCCGCTACTCGCGCTACGAGACCACGGTCTATGGCGGCCAGCTCCGCGTCGGCCTGCCGATCACCGAAGAGTTCGGCATCACGCTGCGCTACTCGCTCTACAACACTGAGCTGAAGGTCCCGAACACGGTCAAGCGGCCGTACAACGACTGTTCGAACCCGATTTCGGGCTACACCGCGACCTACGCCGCGAACGCGACGCTTCCGGGTCTGAACCCGGGTGACCCGGTGCGAAACGTCGGTGGTCAGGCGATCTACCCGAACTGTGCCCTCGACGGCGAAGCCTCGATCGCGCTTAAGGGTTCGCAGGGCAGCACGCTGACCTCGCTCGCCGGCCTGACGCTGGCCTACTCGACCCTCGACAACCTGGGCTCGCCCCGCAACGGCCTCTACGCCGAGCTGAAGCCCGACGTCGCGGGCCTAGGCGGCGACTCGAAGTTCTTCCGCGTGACCGGCGACGCTCGGTACTACAAGGAGCTCTACGAGGACGTGGTCGGCTTCGTCCGCTTCCAGGGCGGTCACATCACGGCGCTGAACGACCAGCCCCTGCGCATCACCGACCAGTTCTTTCTCGGACCGTCGCTGGTCCGCGGCTTCGCGCCCAACGGCATCGGCCCGCGCGACGTCGGCATCAGCGACAGCCGCTCGAACGCCATCGGCGGCTCGACCTACTTCGGCGGTACGGTCGAAGTTCAGTTCCCGCTTCCCGGCGTGCCGCGCGATCTCGGCCTGAAGGGCGCGGTGTTCGCCGATGCCGGTACGCTGTTCGGCTATAACGGCCGGACGCAGTTCAACGTGAACGGCGATGCCTTCATCAACGGTATCGCTCCGGGCGGCGCCTGTAACTTCAACCAGAACACCATCGGCGTCGAACCCGAATGCGTGAACGTGCGCGACAAGATGACGATCCGCTCCTCGGTCGGCGCATCGATCCTCTGGAACTCTCCGCTGGGTCCGATCCGCTTCGACTACGCCTACGCCCTCTCGAAGGATGAAGGTGTTAAGGCCTACGATGCGACCGGCAACTACCTCGGCCGCGTCGGCAAGGATCAGCTCCAGGCCTTCCGGTTCTCCGGCGGCTCGCGGTTCTGACCCGGAGCGCTGCCTCCTTTCGGGGAGGCAGCACGTTGTGACGGCATGTCAGATCCGATCTTCTTCTCCGCGACCACCACCCTCAGCCTCGGCGCCATCGCCGAGGCTGCTGGCGTTTCGCTTCCCGAGGGGGCGAACCCCGACGGCGTGATCACCGGCGCCGCGCCGCTGGAATCCGCCACGCCGACCGACGTCGCCTACATGGACAACGCCCGCTACGGCGACGCCCTCGCGGCGACCCGGGCGGGGCTCTGCCTCGTGTCGCCCCGGTTCGCCCCGCGCGTCCCGGCCGAGACCGTGGCCCTCGTCCTGCGGGATCCCTACCGGATCTATGCCGGCCTGCTGGCCCGGCTTCATCCGGAGGCGATGCGGCCCGCCTCGCTCTTCGGCTCCACCGGCGTCGCCCCGGGCGCGCACATCCATCCCGAGGCCCGCCTCGAACCCGGCGTGCGGGTCGATCCGGGGGCCGTCGTCGGCCCCGGTGCCGAGATCGGCTCCGGCACCGTCATCGGGCCGAATGCCAGCATCGGCCCCCGCGTCCGGATCGGGCGCGACTGCGCGATCGGGGCCGGGGCCACCCTGACCCACGCCCTCCTGGGCAACCGGGTCATCATCCATCCGGGCGCCCGCCTCGGCCAGGACGGTTTCGGCTTCGCCATGGGCCCCGGCGGGCACTTGAAGGTGCCCCAGATCGGCCGGGTCATCGTTCAGGACGATGTCGAGATCGGCGCCAACACCACGATCGATCGTGGCGCCAGCCGCGACACCATCATCGGTGAGGGCTCCAAGATCGATAACCTCGTGCAGATCGCCCACAACGTCGTCGTCGGACGCCACTGCGTGATCGTTTCGGGAGTCGGGATCTCCGGCTCCACCACCCTCGAGGACTACGTCGTCCTGGGTGGTCAGGTCGGCGTCGTCGGCCACCTGCGGATCGGCATGGGCTCCCAGATCGCCGGGTCGTCGAACGTGAACCGCGACGTCCCCCCGGGCAGCCGATGGGGCGGGACTCCGGCCAAGCCCGTGAGGGCCTGGTTCCGCGAATTGACCACGCTGGCGCGCCTGGCCGAGCGGTCCACCGGCGGAGACGAGCCGAAGGCCTGAGGCGCGGCCGCGTCCATCCGGGCGCGGAGACGGCATGTTGCCGCCGCATTCGTCGCCGAGGGCTTGCATCCGCCGGGCTTCTGCCGAATGAAGGCGCATCCTCCAGGTCTGGCGACACACGGGAAAAAGGCGGGCGGCGGAGGCGCCGACGCGCAGCAGGGTATTGCAATCGATGAGCGACATGCCGCGTGAACTCGGCTCGGCTGACATCCAGACGGTTCTGGAACTCCTGCCGCACCGCTATCCCTTCCTGATGATCGACCGGATCGTCGAGATCGACGGCGACCGGAGCTGCGTCGGGATCAAGAACGTCACGATCAACGAGCCGCAATTCACCGGGCATTTCCCCGGCCTGCCGGTGTTTCCCGGCGTCCTGCTGATCGAGGGCATGGCCCAGACCGCGGGCGCCATCTGCTGCCGCCACATCATGAGCGACGAGTTGCGCACCAAGCAGGTGTTCTTCATGACCATCGACAAGTGCAAGTTCCGCAAGCCCGTCGTGCCCGGCGACACCGTCCGCTACCACATGACCAAGACGAACCACCGGCGGACCATGTGGTGGTTCCGGGGCGAGGCGCGGGTCGACGGCGTCCTCGTCGCCGAGGCCGAGATCGGCGCGATGCTGGTGACGGAGTGAGCGCCGCCGCGGAGATCCATCCGAGCGCGGTGGTCGAGGACGGCGCGACCCTGGGCGAGGGCGTCCGGATCGGTCCGTTCTGCCATGTTGGCCCGGCCGTGACCCTCGGGGCGGGCTGCGAGCTGGTCAGCCACGTCGTGGTGGCCGGCCAGACCACGATCGGCCCCCGGACCCGGCTCTATCCCTTCGCCTCCATCGGCCATCCGCCGCAGGACCTGAAGTTCAAGGGCGAGGCCTCGACCCTCACGATCGGCGCCGATTGCCTGATCCGCGAGGGCGTGACCATGAATCCCGGCACGGCCGGGGGCGGGCTCGAGACCACGGTCGGCGATCACTGCACCTTCCTCGCCAATTCGCATGTCGGGCACGATTGCCGGGTCGGCGACGGCGTCGTGTTCTCGAACAACGTCATGCTCGCCGGCCATTGCAGCGTCGGCGACTACGCCATCCTCGGCGGCGGGGCCGCCGTGATCCAGTTCGCGCGCGTCGGGGCCCATGCTTTCGTCGGCGGCCTGTCGGGACTGGAGAACGACTGCATCCCCTACGGGATGGCGCTGGGCAACCGGGCCTACCTGTCGGGCCTCAACATCATCGGCCTGCAGCGGCGTGGCTTCGCCCGGGAGGACATCCACACCCTGCGGCGGGCCTATCGGCTGCTCTTCGCCAACGAGGGCACGCTGATGGAGCGGCTCGAGGACGTCGCCGCCGAGTTCGAGACCCACCGCGCCGTGGCCGAGATCGTCGCCTTCATCCGCGCCGGCGGCAAGCGTTCGCTCTGCACCCCGCGCGAGACGCCGGGCGCCGCTTGAGCGCGAACCCGGTGCCGGCGGCGCGCATCGCTCCCGCACCGGCGGCGCTGGTCCTGGTGGCGGGCGCCGGCCGCCTGCCGGAACTCGTGGCCTCCTCCCTCGACCGGGCCGGACGGCCGTTCCGCGTCCTGGCCATCCGGGGCTTCGCCGAGCGGGCGATGCGCGCCCGTGCGGACGCCACCGTCGACCTCCTCGACATCGCCGGCATCCTGGCTATGCTCAAGGCCTGGGGGCCGGTCACCGTGGTGCCGGCCGGCGGCGTGTCCCGGCCGAACCCGGCCGCGATCCTCAACGCCGCCGCGGCCCTGCGCAACCGCGACGCCCTCAAGGCCATCTCCGGCGGGGGCGACGACCGCCTCCTGCGCGGCGCCCTGGCGCTCCTGGAAGAGCACGGCCACGGGGTGGTCGGCGTCCACGAGGTCGCCCCGGATCTTCTCACGCCCGAGGGCCTGCTCGGCCGGCACGCGCCCGATGCCGCGGCGCGGGAGTCCATCGTCACCGGCCGCGCCCTACTGGCGGCCCTGTCGGATTTCGATGTCGGCCAGGCCTCCGTCGTCGTCGGGCAGCGGGCGCTGGCCGTCGAGGGTCCGGAGGGGACCGACCGGATGCTGGCCCGTGCCCGGATGCTCGGACGCCGCCCCTTCGGCTACGGCAGCGCGCAGCCCGGCACCGTGCTGGTGAAATGCGCCAAGATCGGTCAGGACCTGCGCGTCGACCTGCCGGCGATCGGCCCCCGCACGGTGGCGAACGCGGCGGCGGCGGGCTGCGCCGGCCTCGCCATCCAGGCGGCCTTCACCCTGATCATCGACCGTCCGGCCACGATCGCGGCCGCGGACCGGGCGGGCCTCTTTCTCCTCGGCCTCGGCGCCGACGCGGGCGGCCCGGAGGCTGGAACGGGATCGGGATCATGAACGCACCGCACAGCGAGCGGACGATCTGGTTGGTGGCCGGCGAGGATTCCGGGGATCAGCTCGGGGCCAAGCTGATGCGCGGCCTGCGCGAGCTGTCCGACCGGCCGATCCGCTTCGGCGGCGTCGGCGGCGAGGCCATGGCGGCGGAAGGCTTCGCCTCGCTGTTTCCCATCGATGACGTGGCGGTGATGGGCTACCTGCCGGTGGCCGCCCGCCTGCGCACCCTGCTGCGCCGCATCCGCCAGACCGTGCGCGACGTCGTCGAGGCCCGGCCGGACGTCCTCGTCATCATCGACAGCCCCGGCTTCACCCACGCGGTCGCTTCGCGCGTACGCAAGCGGATGCCGGACCTGCCCATCGTCGACTACGTCTCTCCGAGCGTCTGGGCCTGGCGTCCGTGGCGGGCGGCAAAGATGCGCCCCTTCATCGACCACGTCCTGGCCCTCCTGCCGTTCGAGCCGGAGGCGCACCGGCGCCTTCACGGCCCCGCCTGCACTTATGTCGGCCACCCGCTGATCGAGCGGCTCGGGGAGCTGCGGCCGGACCCCCTCGAGGCCGAGGCCCGGATGGCGGGGCGACCGGTCCTGGCGATCCTGCCGGGCTCGCGGCGCTCGGAGATCGAGCGACTGATGCCGGTCTTCGGCGCCACCCTGGTGCGGCTCACGGCGCGCTTCGGCCCGATCGAGGCGGTGCTGCCGGCGGTGACCCGGCACAGGTCCCTGATCGAGCGCCTCGCGCTGTCCTGGGACAGCCCGGTCACCCTCGTGCACGGCGAGGCGGCCAAGCACGCCACCTTCCGCCGGGCCCGGGCGGCGCTGGCGGCCTCGGGCACCGTCACCCTGGAGCTGGCCTTGGCCGGCGTGCCGATGGTGGTCGCCTACAAGGTCTCGCGGATCGAGGAGGCGGTGGCCCGCCGCCTGATCCAGGTGCCCACGATCGTGCTGCCGAACCTGATCCTCGGGCGGAATGCCATGCCGGAATTCATCCAGGCCGACTGCACGGCCCCGCGCCTCGCCGAGGCGGTGGCGCCGCTCCTCGCGGGTGAGCCGGCGCGGGAGGCGCAGGTCGATGCGCTCGCCCGCATCGACAGCCTGATGCGCCTGCCCGACGACGAGCCCCCGAGCCGGAGCGCCGCCCGCATCGTCCTGGCCGCCCGGCGCGCGGCCTGACCCGCTCAAGGCGCTGCGGGGACCGGACCGTACCGATTGGTCCCGGGGCTCCCCGCCCGGAACACCGTCTCGACGAAGAACCAGACGAAGACGCCGAGCATCGCCGCCACGAGGGCGATGACGGGGAGGGGATGGGTGTCGACGGCCCGCTCCAGGGGCAGGACGCCGACGGTTTCCGCCAGGACATACAGGCCGAGCCAGCCGCCGCTGCGGTTCCGGTCGTGCAGGCGCCGGACCGTCTGGATCGCCGTCGCCCCCATCACTGGCAGGATCCCGGCGACCGCGAGGAAACCGACCCAGCGCAGGCCGAGGCTCGCGAGCCAGATGCCGAGGCAGAGCAGCCCGGAGCCGAGGAGCAGCGCGCGGATCAGCAGGTGCCGGTAGGCGGAGACCGCGAGCCGCCCGCGCGGATCGTAGAGGGCGAGGGGGGAGTGGAGGCGTTCGCTCACGTGCCCCTCGGCTTCACCCGCCGGGTCGGCGGCTCGGCAATCGGGTCCTCGGGCCAGGGATGGCGGGGATAGCGCCCGCGCATCTCCGAGCGCACGGCGCTCCACGACCCGCGCCAGAAACCCGGCAGGTCGCGGGTGATCTGGATCGGCCGCGAGGCCGGCGAGAGCAGGTGCAGCACCAGGGGGATGCGTCCCCCGGCGATGCTCGGATGGCGTTCGAGCCCGAACAGCTCCTGCACCCGGACGGCGAGCACCGGCCCGCCCTCGGCC
The DNA here is from genome assembly GCF_001424705.1 of Methylobacterium sp. Leaf465. Taxonomy (GTDB): domain Bacteria; phylum Pseudomonadota; class Alphaproteobacteria; order Rhizobiales; family Beijerinckiaceae; genus Methylobacterium. The sequence continues at coordinate 160,758 of NZ_LMRA01000048.1, read as the reverse complement.
TCGTAGTCGAGCGCGATGCGCGAGCCGGTGGGTACCTCGACGTGGGTCGGGGCTTCCGCGTCGAGCCGGGCGCGCAGGGACCAGGGCAGGAGCGCCTGGAGGGCGAGCGCCAGGTCGTCGGCACCGATCGCATCGAGGCTGGTGCGCCCGACGATCTCGGGCGCCAGCCAGGCCTCGATCGTGGACACGAGGTGGGCGTCGGACAGGTCGGGCCAAGTCTCGGGATCGGCCGTGCGCAGGAACTGCAGGCGGGCGCGCCACTGCGTCAGCGCGGGCGTCCACGGCAGGGCCTGGAGACCGATCTCGCCGACGCCCCGCGCCAGGGTCTCCGCCGAGGCGAGGTCGGCCGGGACGGGCAGGGTGCGCTCCCCCAGGGTGAGCGCTCCGAGGCGCCGCAGGGAGCGGGCCCGCAGGGCGCGGGCGCTCCGATCGAAGGCGATCTGCGTCGCCGCCTCGATCGCCGGTCCGAACAACGCCTCGATCGCCTCCAGGGTGATCGGGGCCGCCGACAGGATGCGCCCCTGGGCGGCGCTGCCGGTGAGCTCGGCGACGACGAGGAAGGGCGCGCGGGCCAGGGCGAAGGCCGCATCCACGCGCCCGGCCCGGCCATTGGCCATCACGAACTCGCCGTCACGGCCGCGGGCGCGGGCGACGCGGTCGGGATAGGCCAGGGCGAGGAGCGGTCCGGCCTCGCTCATGTCGAGGCCGGCCGGTGCGCTGATCAGTTTGCCGGCGAAGCCCTCCGCCTGCCGGGCCCAGCCCTGGGCGAGGCGGCGCATGTCGCCGGCCCGCTGGCCGCGGTCGCGGGCGAAGCGCTCGGCCCGATGGGTCACGTCGGTGTCGTCCCCGCCGAGGCCGCGCTCGACCAGCACGGCCGCGAGATCCGCCGCCGCGCGGGCCGTGCCGTATCCGGCCGCGCCGACGACCATGCGGGCGAGGCGCGGCGGCAGGGGCAGGGCACGCAGGGCCCGGCCGGTCTCGGTGAGACGCCCGTCGGCCTCGATCGCCCCGAGGTCGCGCAGCATCGCCCGCGCCTCGGTCAGGGCGGGCGCGGGCGGCGGGTCGAGGAAGGCGAGGGTCGCGGGATCGGAAACGCCCCAGGCGGCGCAGTCGAGCACCAGGCCCGAGAGGTCGGCGGCGAGGATCTCCGGGCGGGTGAAGGGCTCGAGGGCGTTGGTGGCGGCCTCCGCCCAGAGGCGGTGGCAGATGCCGGGCTCGGTGCGGCCGGCGCGACCCCGGCGCTGGTCCACGGAGGCCCGGGAGGCGCGCGCGGTGACGAGGCGGGTCAGCCCCAGGCCGGGCTGGTAGACGGGGACGCGCGACAGTCCGGAATCGACGACGATGCGCACGCCCTGGATGGTCAGCGAGGTCTCGGCGATGCTGGTCGCGAGCACCACCTTGCGCCGGCCCGGCGGCGCGGGCGCCACGGCGCGGTCCTGCTCGGCGGGCGTCAGCGCCCCGTAGAGCGGCGCGATCTCGGTGACGGCGTCGACCTTGTCGCCCAGCAAGGTCCCGACCCGGCGGATCTCGCCCTGGCCCGGCAGGAAGGCCAGGACCGAACCCGGATCGGCACGCAGGGCCCGCAGGATGGCCTCGGCCATGACCTCCTCGATCCGACGGTTCGGGTCGCGATCCCAGTACCGCGTCTCGACCGGGTGGGCGCGCCCCTCCGATACGATCACCGGCGCCGTCCCGAGTAGGCCGGCGACCCGTGCGCCGTCGAGGGTCGCCGACATGACGAGGATCCGCAGGTCCTCGCGCAGCGCTCCTTGCGTATCGAGGGCCAGGGCGAGGCCGAGATCCGCGTCGAGGGAGCGCTCGTGGAACTCGTCGAACAGGACGGCGCCGATGCCCGTGAGTTCCGGGTCGTCGAGGATCATGCGGGTGAAGACGCCCTCGGTGACGACCTCGATCCGGGTACGGCCGGAGATCTTCGAGCCGAGCCGGACCCGCAGGCCGACCGTGTCGCCGACGCGCTCGCCCAGCGTAGCGGCCATGCGCTCGGCGGCCCCGCGGGCGGCGAGGCGGCGCGGCTCCAGCAGGATGATCTTGTGGGAGGGCCGCAGCCAGGGCGCGTCGAGGAGGGCCAGCGGCACCCGGGTGGTCTTGCCCGCGCCGGGCGGTGCCACCAGCACCGCGGCCGGCCCTCCGGCGAGGGCGTCGCGCAGGGCCGGGAGGGCGTCCTCGATCGGCAGGTCCGATACGGCGGTGGCGGGAAGCGTCTGAGCCATCGCGGTGCTGGTGACGCGATCCGGCGCGATCCGCAAGCCGGGGCATCGCCCGATGAAGGCTGATGGCCGCCATGCCGAACCCCCGGTCGTCCCGGGGCCGACGATCCGCTATGGGAATGCCGCGACGAGCGGCGATGCGCGCGGCCGGCCATTCGGGCGGCCCCGAGGGACAGCGACATGACGGTATCGAGCGACGACGACTTGGCGGCGCTGAGGCGGATCGGGCGCATCGTTGCCCAGACGCTGGACGCGATGGGGAAGGCCATCGAGCCCGGGATGACGACGGCGGAGCTGGACCGGATCGGACGCCGGCTCCTGGAGGCGGCCGGCGCCCAGCCGGCGCCGGAATTGGCCTACGGCTTTCCCGGGGCCACCTGCATCAGCGTCAACGAAGAGGTCGCCCACGGCATCCCGGGGGACCGCCGGATCGCTCCGGGCGACCTCGTCAACATCGACGTCTCCGCGGCGAAGGACGGCTACTTCGCCGATACCGGCGCCTCGTTCCCCGTGCCGCCCGTGACCCGCGCGGTGGAGCGGCTGTGCAAGGATGGCCGCCGGGCGATGTGGACCGGCCTGCGCCAGGTCGGCACCGGCAAGCCGATCGCCGCCATCGGCCAGGCGGTGGGCGCCTTCGCGCGCCGGAACGGCTACACGCTGGTGCGCAACCTGGCGAGCCACGGGGTCGGCCACTCCCTCCACGAGGAGCCCACCGAGATCGCCACCTGGCCCGACGCCTCCGAGCGCCGGGTCGCGACGGAGGGCCTGGTCTTCACCGTCGAACCGTTCCTCTCCCTCGGGGCCGAATTCGCCGAGGACGGGGACGATCCCTGGACCCTCTACAGCCGGCCGCAGGCGCCCACGGTCCAGTACGAGCACACGGTCGTCGCCACCCGCAACGGCCCGCTCGTCGTCACCATGGCGAGCTAGGGAGGCGCACCACCGGCGCAGGAGCGGAGCCCGTGCCGGGCGACCCGTCGCGGCAGGATCCGCGGCGCAGGGGCCACCGTCTTCGCGACCGGCCCCGTTCAAGGCGATCCCGTCAGGGCGTGGGCGTCGAACCCATGGTCGAGGCCTTCAGCTCGGGATTCTTGAGCTGGGCATAGGTCACGCTGGCGAAGCTGCCGATCACCGCGTGCCATCCGGCCTTGTCGTAGCGCGTGTCGTTCCGTCCGGCCTTGCAGAAGGCCGTCGTCAGCCCGTTGACGATGTCGTCGCCCTTGGCGTCCGGGACGGCGGCCTTGATCTTCGGCAAAAGCGCGTTGAGGATCGGGATGAAGTTCTCGGGGTCGAGGCCCGCGAGGCTCTGGGCGGCCCCCGACTCGGCCACCGCCTTGGCGATCTCCGGCTGGGCGATCTCCGCACAGGGCGCGGTGCCGGCCAGCATCGTCTCGGTCGCCTTGCGCGCCGTGGCGACGACGCCGCGCTCGCTGATCACCGGGGCGGCATTGCCCCAGGCATTGCGGACGTAGTCGGTGACGTCGGCCACCTCCTGATCGGTCATGCCCGCGCCGATGGCGGGCATCGGCGCGTAGCCGTTCTGGGCCGAGAGGCCGCCGAGGATGACGCGGATCACCGTCTCGGGCCCTTGCGCCTGCACCGAGGTGTTGCCGGCGAGCGCCGGGATCGCCCCCTCGACGCCCTTCCCGTCCGGCTTGTGGCAGGAGGAGCAGTAGCTGAGATAGGTCGCCGCACCGGGGGCGTCGGCTTGGTTGAAGGCCTGGATGTCCTTGACCTTGTAGCTCTCCTTGGCCTTCTGCGTGCGCAGGTAGGCCACCATCGCCTTCAGGTCCGCATCGGTCATCTTCGACAGGGATTCCTGGATGGTCTGGCGCATCGGGCCCGCCGCGACGCCTGGCTGGTTCCCCGGGGCGGCGCCGGTCTTCAGGTAGGTCACGACCTGGTCGTCGCTCCAGCCACCGATGCCGGTATGGTCGTCGGGGGTGATGTTGGGGGCGTACCAGCCGTCGATGACGCCGCCGCCGAGCTTGCCGGCCAAGCCGCTGTTGCCGACGATCTTGTTGGCGTTGTGACACATGCCGCAATGCCCGAGCCCCTCGACGAGGTAGCCGCCGCGGTTGACCTCGGCGCTCGCCTGCGGGTCCGGCCGGAATTCGCCGGCCGTGAAGAAGGCGGTGCGCCAGGTGATGAGCGCCGTGCGGATGTTGAAGGGGAAGGGAATCTCGGAGGGCTTGCGCGGTTCATGCACCGCCGGCAGCGACTTCAGATAGGCGAAGATCGCATCGGAATCGGCGCGGGTGACCTTCGTGTACCAGGCGAAGGGAAAGGCCGGGTAGAGGTAGGAGCCGTCCTTGGTGATGCCCTCGTGGAAGGCGCGGTAGAAGTCGTCCGCGCTCCACCGGCCGAGGCCGGTCTCCGGGTCCGGGGTCAGGTTCGGTGTGCGGATCTTCCCGATCGGCGTGTTGAGCACGTAGTTGCCGGCGAAGGGCTTCCCGTCCGGTGCCGTGTGGCAGGCGACGCAGTCTCCGGCGGTCACCAGGTACTCGCCGCGCTTGATCAGCTCGGCATCCTGGGCCGAGGCGCCATGGATCGAGACGCCCGGGGCGGCCAATCCCACGACGAGGCCGGTCCCGAGACGGAGAGCGGTGCGGCGGTAGTCCATGGCGTCTCTCCGGAACTGTGGGGTCGGGGGGGTGGTCAGATGGGCGTGTCGTGGGGATCGCGAAGGCGGACGGGCGGGGCGAGGAGGCCGAGGCGCAGCGCCATCTCGGTGAGGTGCGCCAGCCCGGCCCCGGCGAGGCATCCGGCGATCACGGGCCAGCCGGCACCGGTCAGGGCGCCGCGCAGCGCCAGCATCAGGGCCGCGCCGGCGGTCAGATTGCACAGGAGCGCGAGCGGCCAGACGCCCTGCGCCCGACGGCTCCACAGGATCAGTCCCAACGCCTCGATGGCCACGAGGAGCAGGATGGCGTCCACGAGCTGACCGCTGGCGAGAAAGGCCTCCATCGCTCACGCGCTCCGAAACGGACCGTTGAGGCGGACGATCGCCCGGTTCAGGCAGGCGGCGATCCCGACCCAGAGGAGGTAGGGCAGCAGGAGAAGGGCAGCCATCCCGTGCACGCGCCCTGTGACGATGATCAGCACCGCGATCGACAGCCACAGGAACAGCACCTCGACGAAGGCCCAGTCCGGCCGGCGCAGGCGGAAGAACAGGCCGCTCCAGGCGATGTTCAGCACGGCGTTGACGGCGTAGGCGGCCACCAGGGCCGCCCGGGCCGCCGGGCTCGCATCGGCGTTCCAGGCGAGCACCGCCGAGATCGCCGTCAGCGTGAAGATCGTGGTCCAGACCGGGCCGAAGGCCCAGTCCGGCGGCTTCCACGCGGGGCGCCTGAGGGCCTGGTACCAGGGCCCGGTCGTGGTCAGGAGGCCACCCGCCAGCGCCACCAGGATCGCCGTGACGGCGGCGATTCCGGCCGGCGCCCAGCCGCTCGCCCCGTCGAGAGCCATGGCGGGATTCACGGCGAGACCCAGCGGAACAGGTGCGCGAGATCCTTGAAGAAGATTCGCGCATGGGCCGCGGGCTTGGCCCGGACCAGCTCCTTGTTCATGTAGGAATCCCAGGTCAGCTGCTGCACGTCGCGATCCCGGCAGATCGACACGAAGCGCTCGCGCAGGCCGTCGTTGCGATACCAGACCGCCTGCATGATCCGCAGGATCAGGAAGACGCGTCCGTGCAGCCGCATGAAGTTGCGGCGCGCGCCCGCGAGGGCCCGGGCCTGCCCCGTGGCGAGGAAGGCTTGGCCCGCCTCGGCGGCGAGGCGTCCGCCGAGCATGGCGTAGTAGATGCCCTCGCCGGAGGCCGGCGCGACGATGCCGGCGGCGTCCCCGGTGAGGAGGACGTCGCGGCCGTTGTCCCAGCGGCGCAGGGGCTTCAGGGGCAGGGGGGCGCCCTCGCGGCGGACGGTCTCGCCCGCCTCGAGGCCGGTGGAGGCGCGCAGGGCCCGGATGGCGCCCCGCAGGGAGAAGCCCTTGCGGGCACTCCCGGTGCCGATGCTCACCGTGTCGCCGTGCGGGAACACCCAGGCGTAGAAGTCCGGCGAGAGCTTGCCCTGGTAATAGACGTCGCAGCGCGTGGCCTCGACGTCGTGCGCATCCCCCTCGGGCAGGCGGACGATCTCGTGATAGGCGAAGACCTGCCGCATGGCGGCGTGGCCGGGGATCTCGGCGCGGCCCACCGCCGAACTCGCCCCGTCGGCACCGATGACGAGGCGCGCCCGGGCGGCGCGGGGAAAGCCGTCCTGGAGATAGTGCACGGCGACCCCCTCCGCGTCGCGCTCGATGTGCCGGAAGGTGGCGGGCCGGAGCACCGCGCCCGCTGCGGCGGCCCGCTCCCGCAGCCAGGGATCGAAGTCGGCCCGGTCGACCATGCCGACGAAGCCGTCGCCGATCGGCATGTCCACGCGCTTGTCCCGGGGCGAGACCATCCGGGCCGAGCGGATGCGGGCAACGAGGAGATGGTCGGGGATGGCGAAATCGCGGATCAGGCGCGGCGGAATGGCGCCGCCACAGGGCTTGATCCGTCCGGGCTTGTCGAGGAGCAGCACGCGACGCCCGCTGCGGGCCAGGTCGGTGGCCGCGGTGGCCCCCGCCGGGCCACCGCCCACAACCACCACATCGTAGGTTTCGAGGTCGGTGTCCCGGTCGGCCGCCATGATCTCACCTCGTGGATAGCGATGTCTCGAACGACGATTGAAGACGCCGGCCCCGCGGCACCTGGGTTGCTGGGGCTTGGGTCATGGGAGCATGGGCGATGCGCAGAGCCAGGGCGGCGGCGAGAACGAAGAGCAGCGCCTCGGCGGCGAACACGCTGGCATAGGCGTCGACCACGCGCGGCGTGACGAGGCGGGCCAGGTCCACCGCGACGGTGCCGAGGAATCCACCGGCTCCGAAGGCCACGCCCTGGGCCGCGCCCCAGACGCCCATCCGCGTGCCGCGCTCGGCCTCGCCGCCGGCCCCGGCCAGCGCCATCATCGAGCCGATGGCCGCCACGGCGAAGATGCCGTTGAACAGGCCGAGGGCGAAGACCGGCACCCGCAAGGGGAAGTCGGCGCCCGCCAGGCCACCCGCCGCGATGGCCAGGAGGGCGAGGGCCGAGCCGAGGCAGCCCAGCGTGGTCCAGACCTTCAGGGACCCGAGCACCGGACCGCCGAGGCCCATGGTGAGGCCCGCCACGGTCAGCATGCCGGCGAGCACGCCGCCGTGCTGCAGGCCCGCGAGCTTGGTGGTCACCCCGGGCGTCATCGCGAAGACGAGGCCGGCGAAGGGTTCGAGGATGAGTTCCTGCGCGCTGTAGGCCAGCATCGCCATGAAGATGAAGATCGTGAAGCGCCGGGATTCCGGCTCGGCCCAGACCCGCGCCAGCACCTCGCGGAACGGACGCTTCTCCGCCGCCTCGGTGCCGCCGGACGGCCCTTTTGCCGGCTCGACGCCGCGCAGCGCCAGGGCCGCCATCGCGAAGGCGAGGAGCGAGACCGTGCCGGACACGGCGATCAAGCGGTCGCCCGAGAAGGGATCGAGGAAGTGCCCGGCCAGCGGCGCCGTGATGGCGAAGCCCGCGATCATCATGACCCAGACGACGGTGGCGGCGGCCCCGCGGCGGCGGGCGTCGACGCCGGTGGCGAGGAGCACGAGGAGCGAGGTTCCGGCGGCGCCCGCGCCCATCCCGACCGTGAGGAAGGACACCACCGCCAGGGCGAGGCCCGCGGCCTGGTGCGTCTCGGCGAGGGCGGTGGCCACGGCCGCGCCGAAGCCGCCCAGCGCCAGGGCCGCCATGCCGCCGACGATCCAGGGGGTGCGCCGGCCGGTGCGATCCGAGCCGTAGCCCCAGCGCGGGCGCAGGACCTGGACGGCGTAGTGCAGGGCGATGAGGCCGCCCGGCACGATGGCCGGCAGGGCGAGTTCCACCACCATCACGCGGTTGATGGTCGAGGTCATCAGGACCACGACGGCGCCGAGGGCCGTCTGCACGAGGCCGAGCCGGACGATGGCGAGCCAGCCGAAGGTCGGGTTCGGCATCATGGACCTCCCTGGACCAGGGGCCGGAGGGCGAAGGCCGCCACCAGCATGCCGAGCACGTAGAGGGTGGTGCCGGTGCCGTTGTACCAGGCGGCCCGCTCGCGGGGTGCGGCCAGGAGGCGGCGCATCAGGATGAACTGACCGAGCAGCAGGAGGCCGATGACCGTTCCGTGCCAGGGCCGGTCCCAGGTGAACAGGCCGAGGATGACGGCCACCTGGGGGACGGCCATGACGAGGCAGGCGAGACGCGCGGCCCCGAGCGTTCCGAGCTGCACGGGCAGGGAGCGGATGCCGGTCCGGCCGTCGCCCTCCACCGACTTGAAGTCGTTGAGGGTCATGATGCCGTGGGCTCCGACCGAGTAGAGCAGGGCGACCAGCAGGACCCGGTGGTCCGGCACCGACGCGGCCATCACCGCCGCTCCGGTGAACCAAGGCAACCCTTCGTAGCAGATCGCCACCGCCGAATTGCCCCACCAGCCGTTGCGCTTCAGGCGCAGGGGCGGGGCGCTGTAGATCCAGGCCAGCACGAGGCCGAACAGGGCGGCGCCGAGAATCCAGGGACCGAGGGCGGTGGCCACGACGAGGGACAGGACGGTCCAGCCCGCGGCGACGTAGAGACCCCAGCGCCCGGGCATCCGACCCGACGGGATCGGCCGCTGCGGCTCGTTGATGGCGTCGACGTGGCGATCGTACCAGTCGTTCACCGCCTGCGAAGTGGCGCAGACGAGGGGGCCGGCCAGGATCACCCCCGCGGCGATCACCGGCCATTGCCCGGTGGGCGAAGCGCCGGAGGAGACCACTCCACAGGTGAAGGCCCACATCGGCGCGAACCATGTGATCGGCTTCAGAAGCTCGATGAGGGCGCTGGGTGCAGGCGTTGCCATACCGACGACGCTAGAGTTTTACATACCTGAGTGTCAAGTTTGATTTACAACATTGTCGTGAGGTCGGGCCCCGGCGACGCCGCATCCGGTCGCCCGGTCAGACGTTCGTGACGACCGGTTCTCCGCCGCAGGTCAGGCTTCGTCGGGGGCGTCGCGGCCTTCGAGATCGCCGATGCCGTAGCGGTGCATCTTGGCGTAGAGGCCCTGGCGGCTCAGACCCAGCATCTCGGCGGCCGAGGCCCGGTTGTCGCGGGTGATGCGCAGAGCGGCCTCGATGCACAGGCGCTCGATCAGATCGGTGGATTCGCGCACGAGGTTCTTCATCGAGACGCGCCCGACGAGCTCCGTCATCTGCTCGACGGAGCGGGGCAGCTCGCGCCCGCCGGCCACGGCCGCGGCGCGCCGGGGTGTCGCACGGAGGGTGAAGCCGATGCAGGGCTGGCTGCCGCCGGGGACCGAGACGGCGGCGATCTCGACATCCTCGACGCTGCCGTAAGCCCCGCGGACCTGCGTGGGGAAGTGGCGGACGGAGCCGTGCTGCGACAGCGTCGCGAACAGGGCGGCGGCCTCGGATTCCTCCCGCCCGATCCAGCTGTCGAGGGGCTGACCGCGAACCTGCTCCTCCGTGGCGAGCTGCACCAGGTCCAGGAAGGCGGGATTCGCGGTGAGCACCCGGCGGGCGGGGTCGGTGACCACGAAGCCTTCGGGCAGATTGCGCAGGACGTCGAGCGCGCCGGCGCCCGTACGGGCCGCGCTCGTCTCCAGGGGTTCGGGGGAGGCCAGCCGCAGCAGGATGCTGGTAGCGTTCTCCTGGCGGAACAGCGAGGCGGCGACGCGCACGGCGCCGCGTCCATGCCCGAGCCTCGCCTCCAGGTCGGCCGCCTGCCCGGTCATCCGCAGGCCGGCGAAAAGCGATTCGAGGTCGCGGACACAGGAGCCGTCGAACAGGTCGACCGCATCCTGGCCGACGATGCGCTTCTCGGCCCGCCCGATCAGCCGGGAGGCGGCGGGATTCACCTCGGTCACCCGGCGGGTCGCTGCATCGACCACGAGGACGGGCTCGGAGCCGAGCTGGAACAGCAGGCGGTACCGGGTCTCGGCGCCGCGCATGCGCAGGTAGTCGCGCTCCAGCGCCTGCTGCGTCTCGGCCAGGGTCCGCTGCAGCGAGGCCATGGCACGCAGGTTCCGCCCGAGGACGAGGATCTGGCCGTCCTTGGCCAACCGCATGGCGGCGTAGCGCACGGGCAGGTCGGTGCCGGTGGGCGAGACGTGGTTCACCTGGCGCCAGCGCGTGACGGCGCCGGGCGCGGCATCCTTGAGGAGCGCGGCGATCTTCGGGCGACTCTCCACCGTGACCGTGTCGACCCACGGCCGACCCAGCCAGGCTTCGCAGCCCTCGTCCGCGAGATCGGCGCTGCCGAACGTCGCTTCCCGGACGACGCCGTCACCGTCGATGACCAGGGACAGGTCCGTCGCGGCAGCCACCAGCAATCCCGCCGCCTGCGCGTCGAGAGGGCCGAGTGACTTTTGAAGCGCCGCGAGCGCATGGCTCGCGGCAGGAAGCGCCAGGCTGGTCACGGATCACCACGTCGGGATGTGGTCGGGCAGGTCGGATCAGGGAGGGAGGCTGTGTCGATCGAAACTGTCTTTCAGCAGGGTCTGACCGGCAGATCAAGCAAGCATTCGGCAACGGACAGGGCCGTGCGGGCGTCGCCGGCGCTCGCGTCGGCCCCGACGCGCCGGAAGCTGTCCGGATTGGCGGCGAAGGCCGGGCCCCCAACGAGGACCCGCAGCGCTTCGTTCCGAGAATTCCGGCGCAAGGCCGCCACGGTCTCGGTCATCGTCGGAAGCAGGGTCTCGGAGGCGAGGGACAGTCCCACGACGTCGAACCACTCCTCCTGGATGCAGCGGAGGCTGTCCGTCTCCGGCTGCGTGATCGTCGAGGTCACCGACCAGCCGGCTTCCCGAAAGAACTGCTCCACCAGGGTGAGGCCAAACCTGTGGGAATCTCCCGGACAGGGCAGCAGCAGGATCTTCCGGTTCACGGCGGGGGCCACGGGCTCGCTGCGAAAGCGGCTCGTGATCTCGCGCATGATTCGCTGCAGCCGCCCCATGGCGCGGGTCACCTCGACGAAGTCGCAGAGGTCCTCCTCCCACAGGGTGCCGAGGTGGCGGGCCGTCGGCGCGAGGAGGTCGAGGAGGAGGCTGTCGGTCCCAAGGCCGGTCGCCAGGAGTTCGGCGAGCCGGCCCTCCACGTCGTCGCCCGCCGGGTCGAGCATGAGGGCCGTGAAGGCCGCGATCTGCTCCTCGCTCGGCAGCACGTCCGTCGGCTCCGGGGCCGGCTCGATCCGGTGCGCCAGCATCAGGCGGGGAATGATCTCGGATTCGACGACGCGCGCCAGATCCCGTTGCAGCCGGATCGCCTGTCCGAAGACTGCGAGCTGGGCGCTGATGCGGGATTCGCACAGGTCCGCGACATCCCGGCTGGATGGTTCGTAGCGCAAGCGATCACCGAACTGACTCACATCATCCATTGGTCCCTCCCAATGTGGCTGACGGCTTTACTGTCGGTTCGATCTTGCGCGTCGAATTCCGGGACGTCTGAGCACGCGCCTCAGTACCCCGGCGCCGGGGAGGGCCAGCTTGGCCGGCCGCTGCAATGAAGTCGCACGATACGCCCGAAACTGACTTTATCAATACGCACCCTGTAACTATTTTGCATTCAATCTGTCATTTCGTTTTGACGTAAAGCTGGCTTGACACATCGGGACCGCCTTCCTAACCTCCCCTTCAACGAGGCCCGGCGACTTGGTCGCAAGGGGTCTCCACAGGGGGGCGGACAGCATGATCCGGAGTGCGGACAGGCCCAGACGACCTCTCTACGACGCCGATCAGCGCGCCCGTCGCGACGCCACCCGCTGGACCCTGGTCCAGGGGGTTCTGGCCCCCCTTCAATTCCTCGTGTTCGCCGTGAGTCTGGGCCTCGTCCTGCGCACCCTGTGGACAGGTGAAGGCGCGACCGCCGCCAACGCGTCCGTGGTGGTGAAGACCCTGGTGCTCTACGCGATCATGGTCACGGGCTCGATCTGGGAGAAGGCCGTCTTCGGCCGCTACCTCTTTGCCCCGGCCTTCTACTGGGAGGACATGGTCAGCATGCTCGTGCTGGCCCTGCACACCGCCTACCTCGTGGCGCTGGCCGCCGGCGCCCTCGACACCGCCGGCCTGATGGGCCTCGCCCTGGCCGCCTACGCCTCCTACGCCGTCAACGCTGCGCAATTCGTGCTGAAGCTGCGCGCCGCCCGGCTCCACACGCGGCCGTCCCGCCTGGTCGCGGAGGCCGCGCGATGAACGCCCATGCGCCGCTTCCCGCCCTGGAGACGGGCTGCGACATCCGCCAGGAGCGCGGCCAGCGCGCGGTGTTCTGCGGATTGACCGGCATCGTCTGGCTGCACCGCAAGATCCAGGACGCCTTCTTCCTCGTGGTCGGCTCGCGCACCTGCGCCCACCTCATCCAGTCCGCGGCCGGGGTGATGATCTTCGCCGAGCCGCGCTTCGCCACCGCGATCCTCGACGAGCGCGACCTCGCCGGCCTCGTCGACGCCAACGAGGAGCTCGACCGGGTGGTCGCCCGCCTGATCGAGCGCCGCCCCGACATCCGCCTGCTGTTCCTCGTGGGCTCGTGCCCCTCGGAGGTGATCAAGCTCGACCTGTCGCGGGCGGCCCAGCGCCTGTCCCGCAGCTTCCACCCCGACGTGCGGGTGCTGAGCTACTCGGGCAGCGGCATCGAGACCACCTTCACGCAAGGGGAGGATGCCTGCCTCGCCGCCCTCGTCCCCGAGATGCCCCGCGCCGCGGAGACCGGGGCGCCCGCGCTCCTGGTGGTCGGCGCCCTGGCCGACGTGGTCGAGGACCAGTTCGCCCGCCTCTTCGCGGATCTCGGCCTCGCCGACGTGGCCTTCCTGCCGGCGCGCCGCGCCGGGGCGCTGCCGGCGGTCGGGCCCAACACCCGCTTCCTCCTCGCCCAGCCCTTCCTGGCCGAGACCGCCCGCGCCCTCGAGGCCCGGGGTGCGAAGCGGATCTCGGCGCCGTTCCCCCTCGGGGCGGAGGGCACGACAGGCTGGCTCGCTGCCGCCGCGGAGACCTTCGACGTCCCGGCCGAGCGATTCGCCCGCGTCACCGCCCCGGGTCGAGCCCGCGCCGCCGTCGCCCTCGACCTCTACCGGGAGCGCCTCGCCGGAAAGCGGGTGTTCTTCTTTCCCGATTCGCAGCTCGAACTGCCGCTCGCCCGTTTCCTGTCGCGCGAGATGGGGGCGGAGCTGATCGAGGTCGGCACGCCCTACCTCCATCGCCAGCACCATGCGCCGGACCTGGCGCTGCTGCCGGCCGGCACGAAGGTGGTGGAGGGTCAGAGCCTCGACGCGCAGATGGATCGCTGCCGGTCGGAAAAGCCCGACCTCACGGTCTGCGGCCTCGGCCTCGCCAACCCGCTGGAGGCGGAAGGGCTGGCGACCAAGTGGTCGATCGAGCTGCTGTTCACCCCGATCCAGGGCTACGACCAGGCCGGAGACCTCGCCGAACTGTTTGCGCGCCCGCTGAAGCGCCGCGCCCGGCTGGAGGTCTGAGGCGATGCAGCTCACGCTCTGGACCTACGAGGGGCCGCCGCATATCGGCGCCATGCGGATCGCCACCGCCATGCAGGGCCTGCACTACGTGCTGCACGCGCCGCAGGGCGACACCTATGCCGACCTGCTCTTCACCATGATCGAGCGGCGCGACGCCCGCCCGCCGGTGACCTACACGACCTTCCAGGCCCGCGATCTCGGCGCTGACACCGCCGCGATCTTCCAGAACGCCGTGGGAGAGGCTTACGCGCGCTTTCAGCCGCAGGCGATGATCGTTGGGGCCTCCTGCACCGCCGAGCTGATCCAGGACGACCCGGGCGGCCTCGCCCGCGCCCTCGACCTGCCGATCCCGGTCATCCCCCTGGAGCTTCCGGCCTACCAGAAGAAGGAGAACTGGGGCGCCTCGGAGACCCTCTACCGCCTCGTCCGGGCGCTGGCCGGCGGCACGCCGAGCGCGCGCGACGGGCGCCGCCCCCTCTGCAACATCCTCGGCCCCACGGCGCTGGGCTTCCGCCACCGCGACGACCTCGTGGAGGTCACCAAGATCCTCGCCGCCCTCGGCATCGACGTGAACGTGGTGGCGCCGCTCGGCGCGACGCCCGCCGATCTCGGGCGCCTCGGGGCGGCGGAATTCAACGTCGTGCTCTATCCCGAGATCGCCCGTGCCGCCGGCCTTCACCTTCAGAAGACCTTTGGCCAGCCGATGGTCGAGATCGTCCCGATCGGCGTCCAGGCCACCATCCGCTTCGTCGAGGCGGTGGCCGCCGCCGCGGGCGTCGATCCCGCCCCCGTCCTCGCCGGTGCCCCCTCGCGCCTGCCCTGGTATTCGCGCTCGGTCGATTCGACCTACCTCACCGACAAGCGGGTCTTCATCTTCGGCGACGCCACCCACGCGCTGGCCGCCGCCCGCGTCGCCGCCACGGAACTCGGCTTCAAGGTGGTGGGCCTGGGCACCTACACCCGCGAATTGGCCCGCGAGGTCCGGGCCGAGGCGGCGTTCCATGGCATCGAGGCCACGATCACCGACGATTACCTCGACGTCGAGGCCGCGATCCAGGCCGCGGGACCGGAGCTCGTGCTCGGCACCCAGATGGAGCGGCACATCGCCAAGCGCCTCGGGTTGCCCTGCGCGGTGATCTCGGCGCCGATCCACGTCCAGGACTTCCCCGCGCGCCACTCGCCGCAGATGGGGTTCGAAGGCGCCAACGTCCTGTTCGACACCTGGGTCCACCCGCTGATGATGGGCCTGGAGGAACACCTGCTCGGCATGTTCCGCGAGGATGCCGAGTTCCACGGTGCCGCCGCGCCCTCGCACCTGCCCCGGCACGGCGTCGCTGCGCCGCAGCCGGTCGCCCCGGCACCTTCGGTGGCCGCAGAACCGATTCTCCTGACCTGGGCGACCGATGCCGAGAAGGAACTGAAGAAGATCCCGTTCTTCGTGCGGGGCAAGGCGCGCGCGAACACCGAGCGCTTCGCACGGGAACGTGCCCTGCCGCTCATCACCGTCGAGACATTGTACGATGCCAAAGCGCATTTCGGACGCTGAGCGCCCGGCGCTCCGGGTCGTCCTCGTGACGATGGACAACCACGTGGCGAGCGCGTTGGAGCGCGCCCGCCAACGGCTCGCCCGCGACCTGCCGGGCCTCACCCTGGACTTCCACGCGGCCGCCGCCTGGGACACCGACGCCACCGCCCTGGAGGCCTGCAAGGCCGACATCGCCCGCGCCGACATCGTCCTCTCCACCATGCTGTTCATGGACGAGCACGTCCGGGCGATCCTGCCGTCCCTGCTGGCCCGGCGCCCGCATTGCGACGCCATGATCGGCTGCCTGTCGGCGAGCGAGGTGGTGAAGACCACCCGCCTCAACCGCTTCGACATGGACAGCACCAAGCGCGGCGCCCTCGATTTCCTGAAGAAGCTGCGCGGCAAGCCCGGCGCCCAGGGCAACGGCGCCCGCCAGATGGCGATGATCCGCAAGCTGCCCAAGATCCTGCGGTTCATTCCCGGTTCGGCCCAGGACGTCCGGGCCTATTTCCTCACCCTGCAATACTGGCTCTCGGGCTCGGACGAGAACATCGCCAACCTCGTGCGCTTCCTGGTCGGCCGCTACGCCGCCGGCCCGCGCGAGGGCTGGCGCCGAATCGCCGCCGCGCCGGCGCCGCTCAGCTACCCCGAGACCGGGCTGTATCATCCGCGCATGGCCGGCCGGATCGGTGAGGACGGGGCGAAGGTGCCCGCACCCGCCGGCGCCTTGAAGGGCTGCGTCGGCCTCCTCGTCATGCGCTCCTACGTGCTGGCCGGAAACACGGCGCATTACGACGGCGTCATCGCCGCCCTGGAGGCGCGGGGGCTCAGCGTCGTGCCGGCCTTCGCCAGCGGTCTCGACAACCGCCCGGCCATCGATGCGTTCTTCCGGCGCGACGGGCGCCCGACCATCGACGCGCTTGTCTCGCTCACCGGCTTCTCCCTGGTGGGCGGCCCGGCCTACAACGACGCCGCCGGCGCCCAGGCGCTCCTCGCCGACCTCGACGTGCCCTACCTCGCGGCCCACGCCCTCGAGTTCCAGACCCTGGAGCAGTGGGAAGCCTCCGACCGGGGCCTGTCGCCGGTGGAAGCCACCATGATGGTGGCGATCCCCGAGCTCGA
Source organism: Methylobacterium sp. Leaf465 (assembly GCF_001424705.1). Classification (GTDB taxonomy): domain Bacteria; phylum Pseudomonadota; class Alphaproteobacteria; order Rhizobiales; family Beijerinckiaceae; genus Methylobacterium. Next base: position 144,341 of record NZ_LMRA01000048.1, on the reverse strand, counting down.
CGGCGCGACCAGTCCGATGGTGTTCGGCGGACGCTCCAGCCGCTCCCTCGGCGCCAGCGCCCGCGACATGGTCGTGCATCCCGAGCGCGCCGACATGCTCGCCGCCCGCATCGAGCGCCTCGTGGTCCTGCGCCGCAAGGCGCGGGCCGAGCGCCGGGTCGCCGTGGTGCTGTTCGGCTTCCCGCCCAACGCCGGCAGCATCGGCACCGCCGCCTTCCTGTCGGTCTACCATTCCCTCCACAACACCCTCGCGGCCCTGAAGGCCGAGGGTTACGCGGTCGATCTGCCCGAGAGCGTGGAAGCTCTGCGCGGGGCGGTGCTCGACGGCAACGCCACCCGGTTCGGCACGCCCGCCAACGTCCACCACCGCATCCCGGCCGACGACCATGTCCGCCGCGAGCGCCACCTCGCCGAGATCGAGGCGCAGTGGGGGCCGGCCCCCGGCCGCCAGAACAGCAACGGCTCGCAGATCTTCGTGCTCGGCGCGCAGTTCGGCAACGTCTTCGTCGGCGTCCAGCCGGGCTTCGGCTACGAGGGCGACCCGATGCGGCTGCTGTTCGAGCGCGGCTTCGCCCCGACCCACGCCTTCTCGGCCTTCTACCGCTACCTGCGCGAGGATTTCCGCGCCGACGCGGTCCTGCATTTCGGCACCCACGGGGCGCTGGAATTCATGCCCGGCAAGCAGACCGGCCTGTCCGGCGCCTGCTGGCCCGAGCGGCTGATCGGCGCGCTGCCCCACATCTATCTCTACGCCGCCAACAACCCGTCCGAGGGCCTGCTGGCCAAGCGCCGCTCGGCCGCGACCCTGGTGAGCTACCTGACCCCGAGCCTGGCCCAGGCCGGACTCTATCGCGGCCTGATCGACCTCAAGGCCTCGATCGAACGCTGGCGCGGCCTGGAGCCGGAGGCGGTGGGCGAGCGCCGCGATCTCGCCGAGCTGATCCAGGCCCAAGGCGCCGGCCTCGACCTCGTCGCCGCCGAGCCCGCCTGGACCGCCGATCTCGCCGGCCACGTCCACGGCCTCGGCACGGCACTCCATGAACTGGAGCACACCCTGATCCCGCACGGCCTCCACGTGGTCGGGCAGGCGACGCCGCCGGAGGAGCGGACAGACATCCTCCTCGCCCTGGCGGAGGCCAGCCACGGCCTCGTGCCCACCCGTGCCGGCCTCCAGGCCCTTGTGGCCGGCGCGGCCATCGACGCCGCCCTGGCGCAGGGCGGTCTCGGCCCCTCCGATGCGAACCGCGCCGCCTTCGCGTCCCTGCGCGAGACCGATCTCCTGTTGTCACGGGATCACGAGATCCGGGGCCTCCTTGCCGCCCTCGACGGCCGCTTCATCGCCCCCGTGGCCGGCGGGGACCTCCTGCGCAACCCGGACATCCTGCCCACGGGCCGCAACCTGCACGGCTTCGACCCCTACCGCCTGCCCTCGGCCTTCGCCCTCGCGGACGGCGCGCGGCAGGCCGCGCGTCTCCTGGCCCGCTACCGCGACGAGGGCGCGGCGCTGCCCGAGAGCATCGCCCTCGTGCTCTGGGGCACCGACAACCTGAAGAGCGAGGGCGGTCCCATCGCCCAGGCCCTGGCGCTGATCGGCGCGGCGCCGCGCTTCGACGGCTACGGCCGCCTCTGCGGCGCCATTCTGATCCCCCTCGAAACCCTGGGTCGCCCGCGCATCGACGTGGTCGTGACCCTGTCGGGCATCTTCCGCGATCTGCTGCCGCTCCAGACAAAGCTCCTGGCCGAAGCCTCCTATCTCGCCGCCACCGCCGACGAGCCGTCCGACCGGAACTTCGTGCGCAAGCACGCCCTGGCGCTCCAGGCCGAGCACGGTATCGACCTCGAGACCGCGGCCCTGCGGGTGTTCTCCAACGCGGAGGGCACCTACGGCGCCAACGTCAACCAGCTCGTCGAATCCGGCCGTTGGGAAGAGGCCGACGAGATCTCCGAGACCTTCGCGCGGCGCAAATCCTTCGCCTACGGCCGCACCGGCGTGCCCACCGCCCAGCGCGCCCTGATGGGGGCCGTGCTCGCCACCGTCGATCTCGCCTACCAGAACCTCGATTCGGTCGAGGTCGGCGTCACCTCGGTGGACCACTACTTCGACGGTCTCGGCGGCATGGGCCGCGCCGTCGCCGAAGCCCGCGGCGCGGCGGTGCCGATCTTCATCAGCGACCAGACCCGCGGCGAAGGCGTGGTCCGGACCCTGACGGAGCAGGTCTCCCTGGAGACCCGCACCCGGATGCTCAACCCGAAATGGACCGAGGGCATGCTCGGCCACGGCTACGAGGGCGTGCGCCAGATCGAGGCGCACCTCACCAACACCCTGGGCTGGTCGGCCACCACCAACGGCGTCGCCCCCTGGGTCTACCAGCGCATCACCGAGACCTACGTCCTCGACCCCGCCATGCGCGCGCGCATGGCGGCCCTCAACCCGACCGCTTCGGCCAAGGTGGCTCACCGGCTGATCGAGGCGCACCAGCGTGGCTTCTGGACCCCCGACGCGGAGACGCGCGACGCGCTCGACCGCGCCGAGGAGGAACTCGAGGACCGCGTCGAAGGCATCACCGCAGGGGTCGCCGCATGAACATCGCCATCCGCAATCCCGTCACCGCGCGCCAGCCCGAGGGCAGCGTCCAGGTCGAGCTCGACCCGAACCTCAAGATCGGCACCGCCAAGGTGTTCGCGGTCTACGGCAAGGGCGGCATCGGCAAGTCGACCACTTCGTCGAACCTGTCGGTGGCGTTCTCCAAGCTCGGCAAGCGCGTGCTGCAGATCGGCTGCGACCCCAAGCACGATTCGACCTTCACGCTGACGAAGCGCCTGGCCCCGACCGTGATCGATGCCCTGGAGGCCGTGCAGTTCCACTCCGAGGAGCTGCGCATCGAGGATTTCGTGGCCGAGGGCTACAACGGCGTCATGTGCGTCGAGGCCGGCGGCCCGCCGGCGGGCACCGGCTGCGGCGGCTACGTCGTCGGCCAGACGGTGAAGCTCCTCAAGGAGCATCACCTCCTCGAGGACACCGACGTGGTGATCTTCGACGTGCTCGGCGACGTGGTCTGCGGCGGCTTTGCCTCGCCGCTCCAGCACGCCGACCAGGCCCTCATCGTCACCGCCAACGACTTCGACTCGATCTTCGCCATGAACCGGATCGTGGCCGCGATCCACGCCAAGGCGAAGAACTATCCGGTGCGCCTCGGCGGGGTCATCGCCAACCGCTCGGCCAAGACCGACGAGATCGACCGCTTCAATGCCGCCGTGGGCCTCGAGCGCATCGCGCACTTCCCCGACCTCGACGTGGTCCGGCGCTCGCGCCTCAAGAAGTCGACCCTGTTCGAGATGGAGCCGACGCCGGAACTCGAAGCCGTCACCACCGAGTACATGCGTCTCGCGGCGCATCTCTGGGCCGGCGGCAAGCCGCTCAACGCGATCCCCATGAAGGACCGCGACCTGTTCGAATTCCTTGGCTTCGATTGAGCGGGCGCCGGACCATGACCTCGCACAGCTACGCCGCCCGCCGCTCCCAGCTCACCACCTACTTCGACCGCACCGCGGTCGAGGCCTGGGCCCGGCTGACCTCGGACGCGCCGGTCTCGAAGATCCGCGCCACGGTGCGGGCCGGCCGCGACGCCATGCGGGCCAACCTCCTGTCCTGGCTGCCCGAAGACCTCACGGGCCGGCGCCTCCTCGATGCCGGCTGCGGCACCGGGGCCCTGAGCCTGGAGGCGGCGCGCCGCGGCGCCGAGGTCGTCGCCATCGACGTGTCGCCGACGCTGATCGGCCTCGCCCTGGAGCGCACCACCCTGTCGGCCCCGGGGCGGATCGACTTCCGGGTCGGCGACATGCTCGACCCCGCGCTGGGCCGATTCGACCACGTCGTGGCGATGGATTCCCTGATCCACTACGCCACGCCCGACATCGTGCAGGCGCTCGCGGCCCTGGCGGCCCGGACCGAGGCCGGCATCCTCTTCACCGTCGCGCCGCGCACGCCCCTTCTCACGCTGATGCACATGGCCGGCCGCGCCTTCCCGCGCGGCGACCGGGCGCCCGCCATCGTGCCCGTCGGCGCGGCGGACCTGCGCCGTCGCCTGGCGGCGGAGCCGGCCCTCGCCGGGGTCCGGGTCGCGCGCGCGCACCGGGTGAACAGCGGGTTCTACCTGTCCCAGGCCTTCGAGCTCCGGCGGCTGCCATGACCCGCCTCGGCGCCTCCATGGCCCGCGCCCTGCAACGCGTCGGTCCCGGCTTCCTGCCCTTCGCCGACGCGGCGACGGCGGAGCTGCCCATGGGGCGCCTGCTGCGGCTCGCCCTGTTCCAGGTCACGGTCGGCATGGCCGCGGTGCTGCTCATCGGCACCCTCAACCGGGTGATGATCGTCGAACTCGCGGTGCCGGCCTGGATCGTCGCCGTGATGCTGTCCCTGCCGCTGATCTTCGCGCCGTTCCGGGCGCTCGTCGGGTTCCGCTCGGACACCCACCGCTCGGTCCTGGGTTGGCGCCGGGTGCCCTACATCTGGTTCGGCACGCTGCTGCAGTTCGGCGGGCTGGCCATCATGCCCTTCGCCCTGCTGATCCTGTCGGGCGACACCACCGGCCCGGCCTGGCCCGGCCACGTGGCCGCCGCGCTCGCCTTCGTCATGGTCGGCGCCGGCCTCCACACCACCCAGACCGTGGGCCTGGCGCTGGCCACCGACCTCGCCCCGGCCCATGCGCGACCGCGGGTGGTGGCGCTGCTCTGCGTCATGCTGCTGGCCGGCATGGTGGTGAGCGCCATCGCCTTCGGGCTGCTGCTGGCGGATTTCTCGGCCCTGCGCCTCATTAAGGTGATCCAGGGGGCCGCGCTCCTCACCGTCGTGCTCAACGGCATCGCCCTCTGGAAGCAGGAGCCCCGGTCGCCCACCCGCACGGCGCGCGACCTGCCCCGGCCGACCTTCTCGGACTCCTGGGCCCTCTATGCCGGCAAGGGCCGGGCGCGCCGCCGCCTCGTCGCCACCGGGCTCGGCACCGCCGCCTTCTCGATGCAGGACATCCTGCTCGAGCCCTATGGTGGCCAGATCCTGCACCTGCCGGTGGCCGCCACCACGGCCCTGACCGCGCTGCTGGCCGCCGGCGGCGGCCTCGGGCTCCTGATCGCGGCGCGCTGGCTCGACCGGGGCGGCGACGCCTTCCGGGTCGCGGCCTCCGGGGCGGTCGTGGGCATCGCGGCCTTCTCCGCGGTGGTCTTCGCCGCGCCCCTGGATTCCGCCCGGCTCTTCGCCGTGGGCGTCGCCCTGATCGGCCTCGGCGGCGGCCTCTTCGCTCACGGGACACTGACGGCCTCCATGGCCAAGGCCGGCCCGGAGGATACGGGCCTCGCCCTCGGCGCCTGGGGCGCGGTCCAGGCCAGCGCGGCCGGCCTCGCCATCGCGGCGAGCGGCATCCTGCGCGATCTCGGCGCGCATCTGGCCGAGACCGGCCGGCTCGGCGAGGCGCTGAACCTGCCCTCCACCGGGTACCTCATCGTCTACCATCTGGAGATCGCGCTGCTGTTCGCGACGCTGCTGGCCATCGGCCCGCTCGTCCGGCCCGAGAGCCGCACGCCTCTTCCTCGATCCCTGCCTCGCTCAGCCTGAAGGAGACCGGCCATGCCGAGAGGTGAAATCACGGGCTACGTCGACGTTGCGCAGCTGGTCCTCTACGCGTTCTGGATCTTCTTCGCCGGCCTCGTCTTCTACCTGCGCCGCGAGGATCGCCGCGAGGGCTACCCGCTCGAATTCGAGGCCGCCCGCGGCCGAGCGATGCCCCCGGACCCGTTCCTGATCCCGTCGCCGAAGGCCTTCTTCCTCTCCAACGGCCACGTGAAGCACGCGCCCCAGACCGGCGAGCGCACCCCCTGGACCTATCGCGGCCACAAGCACGAGGTCTGGCCGGGCGCGCCGCTGGAGCCCGATACGGATGGACTGCACGACGCCATCGGTCCCGGCTCCTACGCCGACCGCGAGGACAGCCACGACGAGACCTGGGATCGCGAGAAGCGCATCGTGCCCCTGCGGGTCGCGGAGCACTTCGTGGTCCATGAACTCGGCCCGAACCCCATCGGCATGTCGGTGTTCGGCGCCGACCGGCAGGTGGCCGGCACCGTGAGCGATCTCTGGGTCGATCGCGGGGAATCCATGGTGCGCTACTACGAGGTCGAGCTCGGCGCCGGCGGCCGGCGGGTGCTGATGCCCGCCACCTTCTGCCGGACCGGCCGGTTCTCCCAGCGCGTGACCTGCGAAGCCCTGCTGGCGCACCAGTTCGCCGACGTCCCCACCACCAAGGATCCGGATTCGGTCACCCTCAACGAGGAGGAGCGGATCATGGCGTTCTACGGCGGTGGCACCCTCTACGCGACGCCCACCCGGCAGGAGGCCATCCTGTGAACCGGTCCATCAGGCGGCCCGTGCCGCACCTGCCCGCCAACGCCTTCGACGCGCCGCCCGGCCTGCCGGCGCCGCTGCCCGCCGGCGAGCACATCCTCTGGCAGGGACGCCCCTGCGGCTTCGGCATCGCCTTCCGGGCGCTGCATCTGCGCCTCGTCGGCCTCTGGTTCGTCGGGCTGGCCCTGTGGGCGGCGCTCCCGGCGGCCCTCGCCGGACAGGTTCGGGAGGCTGCGTCGCTCGCCCTGCCCACCCTGGGGATCGGCACCGGTGCGGTCCTGCTCCTGGGCCTCCTCGGCTGGCTCTCGGCCCGCACCACCACCTACACCATCACCAACCGCCGGGTGGTCCTGCGGATCGGCATCGCCCTGCCGATGACCCTGAACCTGCCCTTCGCCCTGGTGGAGGCGGCCGGCTGCCACCTCTATGGCGACGGCAGCGCCGACCTGCCCCTGCGCCTTCGCCCGGGCAACCGCGTCGCCTACCTCCACCTCTGGCCCCATGCTCGGCCCTGGCACGTGAACCGGCCCGAGCCGATGCTGCGCACGGTGGCGCAGGGCGGCGAGGTGGCCGCGATCCTGGCCCGCGCGCTGGCGGCCCATCGCGCGGCGCCGGAGGAGACGGCCGGCCCGGTCATCCTGCGGCCGCGCGTGGCGCCCGGCCCGCGCCTCGCCACTGCGAGCTGATCCGATGACCCGATCCAACCCGCATCCCCTCGCACGTACCGCCGGCCGCACCTCCCGGGGACTCGTGGCCGGCGTCGGCCTCCTCCTCGGCTTCGTCGTGGTGGCCGTGACCGTCGGCCGGGTCGAGAGCATTGGCCTGACCCGGATGGAGCCGGCGCGCCCCGTCCAGAGCCTCGCCCTCCGGGTCGACGACGCGGCGGACGGCTCGATCACCCTGCGGGATGCCGAGCACGGCGACCTCGTCGCTACGGTCCGCCCGGGCGCGGACAACTTCATCCGTGCCACCCTGCGGGGCTTCGCACAGGGGCGGCTCCGGGCCGGCCTGCCGCGCGACGTCCCCTTCCGCCTGACGCGCTTCGACGACGGCTCCCTCCGGCTCGACGACGCGCTCACCGGCCGCAGCGTCGATTTCGGCGCCTTCGGTCCCTCGAACTTCGCCGCCTTCGCCCGCCTGATGCCGAACGACGGAGCCGCACGATGATGGCCTGGCTGAACGGACGCCGCACCGTCGACGTCCCCTGCACCGTCGAGATCGAACAGACGCCCGAGAGCCTGCACGCCCACGTCGTCCTCGACGCCAGCTTCGAGATCGAGCCCGGCGACGCCGTGCAGGTGCACGACGCGCCCACCTCGGTGCCCTACGGCGAACGCCTCGTGGTGCGCCGGACCGCCACCGTGACCCGCGCCGGCCGCCTGGAGCGGCTCTGGACCAAGCTCGCGGGCCACCTCGAGCTTACCGAACTCTACGAAGTCAGCTTTTCCGAGAGGAGGCGCCTGTGACCGCAGCCATTCAGCAGTCCGTTCCCAAGGCTCCCGCGCCCAAACTGCCCCTCAACGAGGCCACCAAGGCCGCGCAGGAGACGACGTTCCTGTCGCCGCGCTTCTACACGACCAACTTCGAGGAACTCGACCGCACCGACGTCGAGCCCGTCCGGGCCGAGTGGAACAAGCTCATCGCCGAGCTGCGCGCCGATCCGAACAAGCGCCACTTCACCCGCAATTCGGAGTTCGACTGCGACATGTCCGGGCTCGACCCGGCCCTGCGCAAGGAGTTCATGGACTTCCTGGTCTCGTCGATCACCGCCGAGTTCTCGGGCTGCGTGCTCTATGCCGAGATGCGCAAGCGCGCCAAGAACCCCGACATCCGCGAGCTGTTCGGCTTCATGAGCCGGGACGAGGCGCGGCACGCCGGGTTCATCAACGACGTGCTGAAGGATTTCGGCATCGGCGTGGACCTGGGCTTCCTGACCAAGTCGAAGAAGTACACCTTCTTCCGGCCGAAGTTCATCTTCTACGCCACCTATCTCTCCGAGAAGATCGGTTACGCCCGCTACATCACCATCTTCCGCGAGCTGGAGCGCAGGCCCGAGCGCCGCTTCCACCCGATCTTCAAGTGGTTCGAGAAGTGGTGCAACGACGAGTTCCGCCACGGCGAGGCCTTCGCCCTTCTGATGCGGGCCAACCCGAAGCTGACCTCCGGCGTGAACCGCTACTGGATCAAGTTCTTCCTCCTGGCGGTCTTCGCGACCATGTATGTCCGCGACCATTGCCGGCCGGCCTTCCATGAGGCCCTCGGGGTCGATCCGACCGATTACGACTTCCAGGTCTTCCGGATCACCTCGGAGATCTCGAAGCAGACGTTCCCGCTGACGCTGGACCTCGACAACCCGCGCTTCAAGCAGGCCCTCGACCGGCTGCTCGCCTGCTCGGTGGGGATCGCCGATGCCAAGGCGCAAGGCGGCTTCCTCGGCAAGCTCAAGCAGGGCGCCTGGGTCGCCGCCTCGGCGGTGAACTTCGCCCGGCTCTACGCCCTGCCGACCCGCGACAACCCGATGCCGGCGGAGATCCGCCTCGAGCCGGTCTGGTAGGATGGCCGCCTACGCGCTTCCCGCCCTCTATGCGGTGCTGGTCTGGTGGTTCTCCACCGGCCTGATCCTGCTCCTCGACCACCGCCCGCGCGCGACGCACGGGGTCAGCATGGCGGCGGGCACGGGCGTGCTCGCCCTGGCGCTGTGGGCCATCGGCGCCTCGGCCGGCGATGCCAGCGCGGGCGGCGCATACGTCGCCTTCACGGCGGCCCTGGTGGTCTGGGGCTGGCAGGAGATGAGCTACTACATGGGTTACGTCTCCGGCCCCCGGGCGGAGGGCTGCCCGCCCGACGCACGGGGCTTCCGGCGCTTTCGCGCGGCGGCGGCCACCAGCCTGTGGCACGAGGCGGCCATCGTCGCCGGCGGCCTCGCGATCCTGGTCCTGACCTGGCGCCAGCCGAACCTCTTCGCCCTGTGGACCTACCTCGTCCTGTGGGGGATGAATCTCTCCGCCCGGCTGAACCTCTTCCTCGGGGTGCGCAACCTCAACGCCGAATTCCTGCCCGAGCACCTCGCCTATCTCGGCAGCTACCTGCGGGTGCGCGCCATGAACCCGCTGTTCCCGGTCTCGGTGACGGCGGCCGGCCTCGCCACCGCCGCCCTGGTGCTGGCGGCCCTGGCCGAGGGCATCACCGCCCACGAAGTCGCCGGCCTCAGCATCCTGGCGACCCTGATGGCGCTGGCCACCCTGGAACACGGCTTCCTCATGCTGCCGCTGCCCTCGGCCGCTCTGTGGCAGTGGAGCCTGCCGAAACCGGACCGGGGCGGCCCGGTGTCCTCGCACCTCCCGGCCGCGCGCGGGGAAAGCCCTCGCGTCGGCGAGCCCCGCCTCGCCGAGGCCGAGGGACGCTGAAACAGGTTCCCGGTCCGCCCCGGCGGACCGGCGCGATCAACGCCGCCGCGGCGGCAGGAGAGGCGAGCGGGCCAGAACCCGCCGTACAACGACGGAAGGGGACGGGCATGAACTACGAAGAGGTCTTCGGCTCCGCTTTGGCCGGCCTGCATCGCGAGGGACGCTACCGCGTCTTCACCGACCTCGAACGGCAGGCGGGCCGCTTCCCGCACGCCACTCACCACACGCCGGCCGGCACGCGGCCCGTCACCGTCTGGTGCTCCAACGACTATCTCGGCATGGGCCAGAACCCGGCCGTGCTCGACGCCATGCACGAGGCCCTGGACCGCTGCGGCGCCGGGGCCGGGGGCACCCGCAACATCTCGGGCACCAACCATTACCACGTGCTCCTCGAGCGCGAGCTCGCCGACCTCCACGCCAAGGAGGCCGCGCTGCTCTTCACCTCCGGCTACGTCTCGAACTGGGCGGCGTTGGGCACCCTCGGGAGCCAGCTCCCCGGCTGCGCGATCTTCTCGGATGCCGGCAACCACGCCTCGATGATCGAGGGGATCAAGGCGAGCCGCGCCGAGCGCCACATCTTCCGCCACAACGACCCCGAGGATCTCGACCGCAAGCTGCGCCTCGTCGATCCGGGCCGCCCGAAGATCGTGGCCTTCGAGTCCGTGTATTCCATGGACGGCGACATCGCCCCGATCGCGGAGATCTGTGACGTCGCCGAGGCGCACGGCGCGCTCACCTACCTCGACGAGGTGCACGCCGTCGGCCTCTACGGCGCGCGCGGCGGCGGCATCTCGGAGCGCGACGGCCTCGCCCACCGCCTCGACGTGATCGAGGGCACGCTCGGCAAGGCCTTCGCGGTCCATGGCGGCTACATCACGGGCTCGGGAAAACTCTGCGACTTCGTGCGCAGCTTCGCCTCCGGCTTCATCTTCACCACCTCGCTGCCGCCCGCCGTGGCGGCGGGGGCCGCGGCGAGCATCCGCCACCTCAAGGCGAGCGGAGCCGAGCGGGCCCGGCACCAGGAGCGGGTCGCCGCTGTGCGCGCCCGCCTCGACGCCGCCGGCATCCCCTATCTGCCGAACGACAGCCACATCGTGCCGGTGATGGTCTGCGATCCCGTGCTGTGCAAGGCGATCAGCGACACCCTGCTCGACGAGTTCGGCATCTACGTCCAGCCGATCAACTACCCCACCGTGCCCCGCGGCACCGAGCGCCTCCGGATCACGCCCTCGCCCCTGCATTCCGACGGCGACATCGACCACCTCGTCGGCGCGCTGAGCACGATCTGGGGCCGGATGGGCGTCCAGCGCGCGGCGGCCGAGTAGGACGCCCGCGAACCCTGCACCCCGTATGGGGGCAGGGGACCCCGCACACGGTCTCGCGCAAGGAAGATCAAGCCCATGATCGTGAATGGATCGATCCGAGCGATGTCCCTCAAACCGGTCTCCGCGACGCCTCCGAGCGAGACGCCGCCGATCCTCCGGGCCGCGGGTCCGGTCAAGGCGCCGCGGGCCCAAACGGCCTCGGCCACGCCGACCTTCCCGTTCTCGGCCATCGTCGGCCAGGACGAGATGCGTCGGGCGCTGCTCATCGCGGCCGTCGACCCGTCGGTCGGCGGCGTGCTGGTGTTCGGCGACCGCGGCACCGGCAAGTCGACGGCGATCCGGGGCCTTGCCGCCCTGCTGCCGCCGATGGCGGCGGTGGTCGGCTGCCCCTATGCCTGTGATCCCGGCCGGCCCGCCGAGCACTGCCATCGCTGCCGCGAGCAGGCGGTGCTGCGGGCCGAATCCGTTCCGGTGCCGGTGGTGGACCTGCCGCTGGGCGCCACCGAGGACCGGGTGGTCGGTGCCCTCGACCTGGAGCGCGCCCTGACCCGCGGCGAGAAGGCCTTCGAGCCGGGCCTGCTCGCCCGGGCCAATCGCGGCTTCCTCTACATCGACGAGGTCAACCTGCTTGAGGACCACCTCGTCGACCTCCTCCTCGACGTGGCGGCATCGGGCGTGAACACCGTGGAGCGCGAGGGCCTGAGCATCCGCCATCCCGCCCGCTTCGTCCTCGTCGGCAGCGGCAACCCGGAGGAGGGGGAGCTGCGGCCCCAGCTCCTCGACCGCTTCGGCCTCGCCGTCGAGGTTTCGACGCCCACGGACCTGCCGACCCGCATCGACGTTGTCCGCCGCCGCGACGCCTACGAGCGCGATCCGGCGGCCTTCTGCGCCGGCTACGCCAAGGCCGACCGCGCCATCCGCAAGGCGCTCACCGCCGCCCGCGCCCGGCTTCCCGCCCTCGCCGTGCCCGACGCCACCCTGGAGGCCGCCGCCCGCCTCTGCCTAGCGCTCGGCACCGACGGCCTGCGCGGCGAACTCACGCTGATGCGCACCGCACGGGCGCTCGCGGCCTTCGAGGGCGCCGAGACGGTGGGCCTCGACCACTTGGCCCGGATCGCCCCCTCGGCCCTGCGCCACCGCCTGCGCCGCAACCCCCTCGACGAATCGGGTTCCACCGCGCGGGTCGCCCGCGCCGTGGAGGACATCCTGGGCCAATGAGCCCCGCCTGGGCCGTCGCCCTGCGCGTGGCGCACCTCGTCGCCCGCGACCCACATGCCTGCGGCGGCGTCCTCGTCCGGGCCGGGGCCGGCCCGGTGCGGGACCTCTGGCTCGACCGTCTCGCAGGCGAACTCGCACCCGCCCGGCCCGTCCGCCGGATGCCGGCGGGCATCGCCGACGACCGCCTCCTCGGGGGACTCGACCTCGCCGCAACCCTGGCGGCGGGGCGGCCCGTCGCCCAGTCCGGCCTTCTGGCCGATGCCGATGGCGGGCTCGTGGTGGTGCCGATGGCCGAGCGCCTCTCGCCCGGCACCGCCGCTCGCCTCGCCGCCGCGCTGGATGCCGGCGAGGTGCGGGCCGAGCGCGACGGACTGGCGGCGCGGACCCGCACGCGGATCGGCCTCATCCTCCTCGACGAGGGGGAGGGCGACGACGCCGCGGTTCCCGAGGCCCTGGCCGATCGCCTGGCCTTCCGCCTCGACCTGACCGGTCTCGCCTGGGGCGACACGCAAGGGGCGGCGACCGAAGGCGAGCCGGAACCGGACGACCCGGACCTCGAACCCGACGCCGCGGTCGCGGATCTCTGCGCGGTCGCGGCCGCGCTCGGCATCGCCTCCCTTCGGGCGCCCCTGCTGGCCCTGCGGATCGCCCGCCTGCTGGCGGGGCACAAGGCGCTTCGCGCGCGAGACGTTCGCGAGGCCGCCTGCCTCGTCCTCGCCCCGCGCGCGACGCGCCTGCCGTCGAGCCCGGAGGACGCGGAGGCGGCGCCGGCGGATCGGCCCGAGTCGCCCGCATCGGACGGGACCGAGTCGTCCGATCAAGGTCTCGAACCGGGTGCCGAGAGCCTCGTCGAGGCCGCCCGCGCGGCAATTCCGCCGGATCTCCTCGCCCGCCTGGGCGCAGCCGGCGCGGCGCCGTCCTCCCCGAAGGCCGGGCGCGTCGGCGCGGTGATGCAGGCCCCGCGCAGCGGACGTCCGGCAGGCACCCGGCCCGGCTCGCCGCGCACGGGCCGCCTCTCCCTCCTGCCGACCCTGCGGGCCGCCGCGCCCTGGCAGCGCCTGCGCTCCGGTGCGGAGGGAGCCCCGCGCCTGATCCAGGTGCGCAGCGACGATTTTCGCATCACGCGGTTCCGCCAGCGCAGCGAGACCACCACCATCTTCGCCGTGGATGCCTCCGGTTCGGCCGCCCTGGAGCGCCTGGCCGAGGCGAAGGGCGCCGTCGAGCTGCTCCTGGCCGAGGCCTATGTCAGGCGCGACAAGGTCGCCCTCGTCGCGTTCCGGGGGACGGGCGCCGAGATCGTCCTGGCCCCGACCCGCGCCCTGGCGCGGGCCCGGCGCGGCCTCTCGGCCCTGCCGGGGGGCGGGGGCACCCCCCTGGCCTCGGGCCTCGACGCCGCCGGCACCCTCGCCCGCGCCGTCCGGCGCGGCGGCGGCACCCCCGTGGTGGTGGTGCTCACCGACGGGCGCGCCAACGTCGCTCGCTCCGGGGCGCCCGGCCGGGTCGCGGCCGGCGCCGAAGCCCTGAACGCCGCCGGCCTCCTGCGGGCCGACGCCATCCGGACGATCCTCATTGACACCGCGGCGCGGCCGCAGGAGACCGCGCGGCGCCTCGCCGAAGCGATGGGCGCGCGCTATGTCCCGCTTCCCTATGCCGATGCCGCGGCCATGAGCACCGCGATCCGCTCGGCCCGCTGAAGGATCTGCGATGCCTGCGCCGAGCGACCGGCCCCAGTGGGAGCGCGACGGCGCGGATTGGCCCAACCGCGCCGCGAGCCGGTTCGTCCGCGCCGGCGACCTGACTTGGCACGTGCAGGAGTTCGGGGCGCCGGAGGCCCCCGTCGTCCTGCTGCTGCACGGCACCGGCGCGGCCACCCATTCCTGGGCCGGCCTCGCGCCGCTGCTCGCCGAACACTTCTGGGTCGTGGCCCCGGACCTGCCGGGCCACGGCTTCACCGACCCGCTGCCGCCCGGGCGCCTGTCCCTGCCCGGCATGGCCGGAGCGATCCGCGACCTCCTGCGGACCCTCGACCTGTCGCCGGACCTCGTGGTCGGGCATTCCGCCGGCGCGGCGATCCTGGTGCGGCTCTGCCTCGACGGGCTCGCGCCCCGGCTACTGGTGGCCCTGAACGGCGCCCTGACGCCGTTTCCCGGCCTCGCCTCGGTGCTGTTCCCGGGGCTCGCCCGGATGCTGTTCCTGAACCCCGTCACCCCGAGGATCTTCGCCTGGACCGCCGACCGTCCGGCGGTGGAGCGCCTGATCCGCGGCACCGGCTCGCGCCTCGACGCGCGCGGCCTCGATCTCTACCGGCGCCTCTTCCGCTGCCCGGGCCACGTGGCCGGCGCCCTCGGCATGATGGCGAACTGGAACCTCGCCGCTCTCGACCGGGAGATCGGCCGGCTCGCGGTGCCGACGCTGCTGCTCGTCGGCGGCGACGACAAGGCGATCGCCCCCGAGACCGCGTTCGCCCTGAAGGACCGGCTGCCCGACGCCCGGGTCCGCCTCATCCGCAACCTCGGGCACCTCGCCCACGAGGAGGCGCCGGCGCGCGTCGCCGACGAGATCGTCGCGGCCTACCGGGAGCAGGTCGCCGTCCAACCGTCCGCCGGGACTTGACGCGGACGCGGCCCGGTCGCACCGACGGGCGCGAGGACGTCCGACTGGGGATGGTCCGATCTTGGATGTCCGACGACGGTGCCGGCCCGGCCCCCGTCCGGGAGGTTTCTGCCCATGGCCCTGACGCCCGTCACCCTCACCGGCCGGCACGTCGAACTCGTGCCGCTGGCGCACGACCACGCCGCGGCCTTGGCCGAGGCGGTGCAGGACGGCGAGCTCTGGCGCCTCTGGTACACGGCGATCCCCGCCCCGGAGACGATGGCGGCCGAGATCGAGCGCCGGCTCGGCCTGCGGGACCTTGGCACGATGCTGCCCTTCACCGTCCTCGACGGGCCCGGCGGGCGCCCCGTCGGGATGACCACCTACATGAACATCGACGCCGCCGGGCCGCGGGTGGAGATCGGCTCGACCTGGTACGCCGCGCGGGTCCAGCGCACCCATCTCAACACCGAGGCGAAGCGCCTGCTTCTGGGCCACGCCTTCGAGGCCCTCGGCTGCCTCGCCGTCGAGTTCCGCACCCATGTCCTGAACCAGGCGAGCCGGCGCGCCATCGAGCGCCTCGGGGCGCGCCTCGACGGCATCCTGCGCCACCACCAGCGCCTCGCGGACGGCTCCCTGCGGGACACCTGCGTCTACAGCATCGTCGCGCCGGACTGGCCCACCGTGCGGACCCACCTGACCTGGCAACTCGCGAAGCCGCGCTAGCGTGGCCGCCACGAGCAGCGTGACCGCG
The DNA here is from genome assembly GCF_001424705.1 of Methylobacterium sp. Leaf465. Lineage (GTDB taxonomy): Bacteria > Pseudomonadota > Alphaproteobacteria > Rhizobiales > Beijerinckiaceae > Methylobacterium. The sequence continues at coordinate 128,654 of NZ_LMRA01000048.1, read as the reverse complement.
ACGACGAGTTCCTCGAACATGCGGGCTTGACGGAGCCCCGGTTCGGACGAGCGCCGAGATCGAGGTGGCTTCGCGCGCCGATGGTCCGCAAGACGGGTCCGCGCCGAAAGCGTCTCCGCCCGGTCCGAGGGAAATGGCTGGGGTTGGTCGGCTGTGTCCCGTAGCCATCGCGCCCCCGATGTCCGATGACGGGGGACCGGCGCGGATCGTGCGCCGGCCGCTCCAGCCGTCCGGGCTCGCCCGCCCGCAGGCTTCTCACGGAAGGGGACCCGACGATGTCCGGAACCACGAGCCTCCTCGCGTTCGCGGCGGTCGCCCTCGGCATGGCGCTGACGCCCGGGCCGAACATGGTCTACCTGATCTCGCGCTCGATCTGTCAGGGCCCGCGGGCGGGCCTGATTTCGCTCGGCGGCGTCGCCCTCGGGTTCGTGGTCTACATGCTGTGCGCCGCCTTCGGTCTCACCGCCCTGGTCCTGGCGGTGCCGTTTGCCTACGACGCGATCCGCATCGTCGGCGGCCTCTACCTGCTCTGGCTCGCCTGGCAGGCCGTGCGGCCCGGGGGACGCTCCCCCTTCGAAGTGAAGGCCCTGTCGCAGGACGGTCCCCGGAAGCTGTTCCTGATGGGCTTCCTGACGAACCTGCTCAACCCGAAGATCGCGGTGATGTACCTGTCGCTGCTGCCGCAGTTCATCGATCCGGCCCGGGGCAGCGTCTTCGCCCAGGCCCTCGGCCTCGGGGCGATCCAGATCGTCCTCAGCGTCTTGGTCAACGCTGCGATCGCGGTCTCGGCCGGGTCGATCGCCCTGTTCCTGACGCGCCGGCCCTCGTTCGCCATGGTCCAGCGCTGGATCATGGGAACGGTCCTGGCCGGCCTCGCCGTCCGGATGATGACCGAGGCGCGGCGCTGACCCTTCGCCGGCTCCGGTGAGTTGCCGGACGGGTCGGGGCGGCGTGCCGGCGAGGCCGGCGCAGAATCGCGCTTGCGCCGGACGCCCTCCCGCGAATAGTGTCAGCCTATGTTGACACTCGCCGACTCGCCGAGCCTCGCGACGACCCGGTCTCCCCGCCCGCACGCGGTGGTGATCGGCAGCGGATTCGGGGGACTGGCGGCGGCGGTGCGTCTCGGCGCGCGCGGCTACCGGGTGACGGTGTTGGAGCGCCTGGACCAGCCCGGCGGGCGGGCCCGCGTCCACCGCCAGGACGGCTTCACCTTCGATGCCGGGCCGACCATCGTCACGGCGCCGTTCCTGTTCGAGGAACTCTGGAGCCTGTGCGGACGACGCATGGCCGACGACGTCACCCTGGCGCCGATGCTGCCCTTCTACCGCATCCGCTTCCCGGACGGCGCCACCTTCGACTACAGCGGCGACCCGGAGGCGATGCGGGCGGAGGTGGCGCGGTTCTCGCCCGAGGACGTTCCCGGCTACGAGCGCTTCATGGAGCGCAGCGCCGCGATCTGCCGGGTCGGGTTCGAGGAGCTCGGGCACGTCGCCTTCTCCTCGGTCCGCGACATGCTACGGATCACGCCGTCGCTGCTGCGGCTGGGCGGTCACCGCTCGGTCTACGACCTCGTGGCGCGCCACATCCGCGACGAGCGCCTGCGCACGATCTTCAGCTTCCATCCCCTGCTGATCGGCGGCTCGCCCTTCCGGGCCAGCGCCATCTACTGCCTGATCGCCCATCTGGAGCGCCGCTGGGGCGTGCATTTCGCCATGGGCGGCACCGGCCGCCTGGTCGACGGACTCGTCAAGCTGATCGAGGGGCAGGGCGGCACCCTGCGCTGCCGGGCCGACGTGGCCCGCATCGACGTCGCGGCCGGGGCGGCCACCGGCGTCACCCTCGCCGACGGCACCCGCATCGCCGCCGACATCGTCGTGTCGAACGCCGATTCCGCCGAGACCTACCTGTCACTGCTCGGCGAGGAGGGCCGGTCCTGGCACCGGGCGAAGCTGAAGGCCTCGTCCTCCTCCATGGGCCTCTTCGTCTGGTACTTCGGCACGAATCGGCAGTTCCCCGACCTCGCCCACCACACCATCCTGATGGGGCCGCGCTATCGCGAACTGATCGAGGACATCTTCGTCCGGAAGGTGCTGGCGCCGGATTTCAGCCTGTACCTGCACCGCCCCACCGCCACCGACCCGCTCCTGGCGCCGCCGGGCTGCGACGCGTTCTACGTGCTGGCGCCGGTGCCGAACCTCGCCGGCGGGCAGGACTGGTCGGTGCTCGCGGAGCCCTACCGCAAGGCCATCGCCGACAGCCTGGAGCGTTCGGTGATGCCGGGCCTCGCGAGTTCGATCGTGACCTCCCGCGTGACCACCCCCGCGGATTTCGCCGGCGACTTCCTGAGCTTTCGCGGCTCCGGCTTCGGCCTGGAACCCGTGCTGACGCAGTCGGCCTGGTTCCGGCCGCACAACGCCTCGTCGGCGTTCCGCAATCTCTACCTCGTCGGCGCGGGCACCCATCCGGGTGCCGGGCTTCCCGGCGTCCTGTCCTCGGCCAAGGTCCTCGACACGGTGGTGCCGGATGCGCGTCTCTTCGCCTGAAATCGTTCGGCCCGCCCGCCCGTTCTTCGACGCCGTCCGGCGCGAACCGGAGCGGCCGCCGCTCTGGGCGATACCCCATGCGGATGCCGCCGACCATGCCGCCTGCCGGGCCGCGATCCGGGACGGCTCGCGCAGCTTCTTTGCCGCCTCCGCCCTGCTGCCGGCCCGGGTCCGGCGGCCGGCCTACGGGCTCTACGCCTTCTGCCGCCTGTCCGACGACGCGGTGGACCATGCCCCGGCCCGCGACCGTCCGGCGGCCCTGGCGCGCCTCGCCACCCGCCTTGCTCGCATCTACGACGAAGCCCCTTCGGATTCCCCCGCCGACCGGGCCATGGCCGACCTCGTGGCCGGCCACACGCTGCCCCAGGCCCTGCCCGCCGCCCTCATCGAGGGGCTGGCCTGGGACGCGCAGGGGCGGCGCTACGAGACCCTGTCCGACCTCACCGCCTATGCGGCCCGGGTCGCCGGCAGCGTCGGTGCGATGATGACCGTGCTGATGGGCGTGCGCGACGCCGCCGTGCTCGCCCGGGCCTGCGACCTCGGCGTCGCCATGCAGTTCACCAACATCGCCCGCGACGTCGGCGAGGATGCCCGGGCCGGGCGCCTCTACCTGCCGCTCGCCTGGATGCGGGAGGCCGGCCTCGACCCGGACGCCTTCCTCGCCGATCCGGTCGCCGGCCCGGAACTGCGGGCGATCGTCGGTCGTCTGCTCGCCGTCGCCGATTCGCTCTACGCCCGGGCCGAGGCGGGCATCCCCGGGCTGCCCCTCGATTGCCGGCCCGCCATCCGCGCCGCCCGCCTGATCTACGCCGAGATCGGCCGCGACCTCGAGCGTGGCGGCCTCGACCCGGTCGCCACCCGCGCCCGCGTTCCCGGCCGGCGCAAGGCCGCCCTGATGGCCCGGGCCCTCCTGCCCCTGGCCGCCGCGCCGGGCCTGATCGAGCGAGACCTGGCCGAGCCGGCCCTGGCCGAGACCGCCTTCCTGGTGGAGGCCGTGGCCGCCCAGCCCGTGCCGGTGCCGACGGCCTGGTGGAACGTCCCCGCCCAGGCGGCCCGGGTCCTCGACCTCGTCGAGACCCTGCGGGCGCGCGAGGCCGCGCTGCCGGCCGGCCCGTGACCGACCCGCTCTTCGCCGCCTTCGACATCGGTCTCGTCTTCGCGCTCGCCCTCGGGCTGGCGATCTGGCAGCTCGTCGTCCTGAAGCGCGGCATCCGGCGCGACCGGGCGGCGGCCCAGCGCGCGGTGGCCGAGCGGGCGAAGGACCCGCCGGCCTGATCCGTTTCAGCGCGTCCGGCGCGGCATCCGGAACGGAAGCATCAGCCGGACCAGCGGGTGACGGAACCGCGCGAGCGACAGGCTCTCGTGAACTGGGCGCACCGCCTCGCCGCGCAGGGTCGAACGCAGGTACGAGCGCGCGTAGAACGGCGTGTCCTCGAAGGTCCGCGCGACCTCGGCACGCGCATCGTCGCTGCGTGTCTCGCGCGGCATGCGCCAGAACCGCGTCGGCGGCAGCGCGACACGCCGCGGCGGATCGATGTCCCGGGGCGTTCCGTCGGCGGCAAAGCACAGGGTGAGTTCCTGCCGGGTGCCGTCCGTCCGGTTCACGTCGTACAGGATCGCGGCCCCGTCGCGCAGGTCGGCACGGCACCAGGTCCAATCGCGGAAGGCGGCCTCGAGAGACGTGTCGCCGTGGTTGGTGTCGAAGTAGGCGGTTCCGCGCCAGGCGATCCCGGGCTCCTCCAGCGCCACCTCCACCGGCGAGGAGGGCGCCATCGGCCACCAGCGGTGCTGGCCCCGCGCGTCGAGGGTGCGGGGGCCCGGCGTGAAGCCGCCCGGGCGCAGGCGCACCGTCCCCCGGACCCGCGAGGGGATCGGCGCCGTCACCTCGTCGAGGCGGATCGTCAGGGTTGTGCCGTCCCAGGACAGGCCGCTCGGACCGATCCGGATGTGGTCCGCATCCCGGTGGAGGCTCGCACGGCCCCGCTCGGTCATGCAGAAGCGGTTGGCCCGCTCCCCGTAGAGCACGACGTTGACGGCGCAGTGATCGAAGGGGTCGCGGGCGGGGTCCCAGGCGTAATAGGGCGAGAACACGCTGCCGATGAAGGCGATGATGGTCAGGCCCTGGCGGCCGTCCTCGCTCAGGGCATCGACGTACCACCAAACGTAGCCGTCGCGATCCACCCGCGTATCGAAGCGCGGGCGCCGCTCCGGTCCCGCAGCAGGCTGTCCGCCGCGATCCGCCCGGACTGCGCCGCCATCGGCACCCCCGGTCCCGGATGGACGCTCCCCCCCGCGAGGTAGAGGCCCGGAATCAGCGTGCGGGCCCCCGGGCGCTTGAACGAGGCCATCCAGCCGTGGGACGCCCGTCCGTAGAGGGCGCCCGCCGATCCCGGGAACAGGCGCGCGAACTCCGCCGGACCCGTCGTCACCGAATCCGCCGTCTCCGAGAGGGTCAATCCGCTCGCGCTCAGGCGCCGCCGCATCGTGGTCACGCATGTCTCGATCTCCGAGGGGCTGAAGGTCCGGGCCGGGGCATTGACGAGGCAGAGCAGGCGCTCGGGCCGACCCGACGGCGCGTTCGCGTCGGTGCGATCCTGCGCGCAGACGTAGACGGTGGGATCGTCCGGCAGATGCCCGGCACGGATGCGCGCAAACTCCGCGGCGGAGTCGCCCGAGAAGAACACCGTGTGCCGCGAGAGCGGAAAGCCTTCGGCGCGGGCCTGCGCGCAGAGCGTGACCGCCGAGAGCGACCGCTCGGAGGCCGGGACGGTCTCGGCCGCCCGGGCGGCGTCGCGTCCGAGCAGGCCGTCGGCCAGGGCCGCCACATCGGCATTGCAGACGACGGCATCCGCGGTCAGCCGCTCGCCGTCGTCGAGATCGACGCCGACGACGCGGCCGCCCTGCACGGCGATGCCCCTCGCGGCCGTCCCGTAGCGGAATCCGGCGCCGCGCTCCGCCGCCAGATCGGCGACCGCGGCGGCAAGGCGGCTGAGGCCGCCGGCCACGTGCCAGACGCCCTGGCTCTCCACATGGGCCACCAGCATCAGGGTCGCGGGGGCCGCGAAGGGCGACGAGCCGCAATAGGTCGCGTAGCGGCCGAAGAGCTGGCGCAGGCGCGGGTCTTCGAAGTAGTCGCCCAGCGCGCGCCACAGGGTCGTGAAGGGCTGGATTCGCCAGAGGTCGCCCAGTCCCGAGAGGCCGGCCCGGCGGGTCAGATCGATCGGGCTCGGGCGCTCGCCACGAATGAAGGGCCCCTCCAGGGTGGCGTAGACCTCGGCCGCCCGGGCGCGGAACCGGCGGTATCCGTCGCGCTCGCGCGCCCCGGCGAAGTCCGCGATGGCCGTCTCGGAGGCGTCCGGATCGGCGTGGAGGTCGAGCTGTTCGCCCGGTCCCCAGGCGTGGCGGGCCAGGATCGCGGCCGGCTCCAGCCCGACATGGGCGGCGAGATCCGCGCCGCATTCGGCAAAGATCTCCTCGAAGACCCAGCGCATCGTGAACACGGTAGGACCGGCATCGACCGCCGCCTCGCCCACCGGCACGCGTCGCATCTTGCCGCCCGGCCGCTGCGCCCGCTCCAGCACCGTCACGTCGAGGCCCGCATGGGCGAGCCGCAGGGCCGCCACCAGGCCTCCGATCCCCGCGCCGATGATGACGATCTTCACGTGGTTCCCTCCCGTCAAGTAAATCTGACTTGACGACTGTCAACAAATACTGACACTTTCGATCTTCGAGAACAAGCGGCATGGGAGTCACGGCCAATGGACGCCAACCGTCGCATCGAGCAGGCCCTCGACGCTGCCGTTTCCCACCTGGAAGCACCCGGAGCGCCGCCACGACTCGCGGAGTCGATCCGCTACGCCGTCTTTCCCGGCGGACACCGGATCCGCCCCCGCCTGTGCCTGTCGGTGGCGCGCGCCTGCGGTGACGACGATCCGGCAGCCTCGGACGCAGCGGCGGCAGCCATCGAACTTCTGCACTGTGCCTCCCTGGTCCACGACGATCTGCCGTGCTTCGACGACGCGCCCCTTCGGCGCGGCCAGCCGTCCGTCCATGCGGCCTTCGGCGAGCCCCTGGCGGTGCTGACGGGCGACGCCCTCATCGTGTCCGCCTTCGAGACGCTGGCGCGCGGCGCGGCCCGGAATCCGAAGCGGCTCGCCGCCCTGGTCGGCCTCGTGGCCCGGGCGGCCGGTTCGCCCTCCGGGATCGCCGCCGGCCAGGCCTGGGAGTCCGAGCCGACCGTGGCGTTGACCGAGTATCAACAGGCCAAGACCGGGGCCCTGTTCGCCGCCGCGACGGTCACGGGGGCCGCCGCGGCGGGCGTACCGTCGCTCCCGTGGCGTCTCCTCGGCGAATGCCTGGGCGAGGCCTACCAGGTGGCCGACGATCTGCGCGACGTCGCCTGCCGTCAGGAAGAGGTCGGCAAGCCCGTCGGCCGCGACTCGACGCTCGGTCGCCCGAACGCCGCCGCGCTCCTCGGGATGAGCGGGGCGCTCACGCGCCTGAAGCGTCTGGTGCGCGAGGCGATCGAGGTGATTCCCGATTGCCCGGGCGCCGAGACGCTGCGCGCCGAGATCGAGGCGCAGACGCGGCTCTTCCTGCCGGCGAGCCTGGCACGGGAGTTGGCGTAAGGTGGCGCGCGGCGCCACCCTCGATCCACCGGCCCGGGCCGGCGCCGGTGGCCTTCGGGCGCGCTGGTACGCGTTACGGGCCCGCCTCGTCGCCGATCCGCGATTCCAGCGCTGGGCGGCCGGCTTTCCCCTGACGCGGCGGATCGCCCGGACGCGGACGCGCGCCCTGTTCGATCTCTGCGCGGGCTTCACCTATTCGCAGACCCTGTTCGCCTGCGTTCGGCTCGATCTCTTCGGCATGCTGTCGGAGGGTCCGGTGCCGGAAGCGGCGCTCGCCCACAGGATGGGGCTCGCGCCCGAGGCCGGGACGCGTCTCCTCAAGGCCGCGGCCTCCCTCGGGTTGATCCGCCGGCTGCCGGACGGCCACTGCCTCCTGGCCGATCTCGGCGCCGCCCTGGTGGGGAACCCCGCGATCGGCCGGATGATCGAGCACCACGCGCTGCTCTACGAGGACCTGCGCGACCCCGTGGCCCTCCTGCGGGGCGAGGCGGGACCGACCCGTCTCGCCGGGTACTGGCCCTATGCGTCCGGAGACGGGCCCGATCTGCAGGGCGACGCGGTCGCGTCCTACAGCGGGCTGATGTCGGCCTCTCAGGCGCTGATCGCGGAGGATCTCCTCGAGGCCTACCCGATGCGGCGCCACCGCTGCCTCATGGATGTCGGCGGCGGCGAGGGCGCCTTCCTGACGGCGGCCGGCCGCGTCGCGCCGGACCTTCAGCTCAGGCTCTTCGACCTGCCGGCGGTGGCCGATCGCGCCGAGGAGCGCATGATGCGCGCCGGGCTCGCGGGCCGCTTCGAGGCCTTCGGCGGCAGCTTCCGGACGGACCCGCTCCCGCCCGGCGCCGACGCGATCACCCTGGTGCGCGTGGTCCACGATCACGACGACGCGACCGTCCGCATCCTGCTCGCGGCGGTACGCGAAGCGCTTCCCCCCGGCGGGCGTCTCATCCTCGCCGAGCCCATGAGTGGCACGCCCGGCGGCGAGCCCATCACGGACGCCTATTTCGGCCTCTACCTTCTCGCGATGGGCAGCGGGCGGTGCCGCTCCGCGCAGGAACTCAGAGCGCTTCTCTCCGAAGCAGGCTTCCGGCGCACCGTCGAAGTCGCAACGCGCCGTCCTCTGCTGACGCGCCTGTTGGTGTCAACGCGATAAGCCAACTCCGCTGTAAGTTTTTCTTGACGTTCCAAAGTGTCTATCTAGGATGACATTAAGGTTCGGGGTTTAACGGACCGAGTCGTTGGATGGGGGGAGGGCAGGCGCGATGCAGACAGATGCCGTCGTCCTCCGCGATCCCGGTCGGATCAGCCTGGAATGCCTGGCTCTCGATGCTCCCACGGCGGCCGATGCCGTCGTGGCGATCCGCTGGAGCGGCATCAGCACCGGAACCGAGCGCCTGCTCTGGTCGGGCCGGATGCCGTCGTTTCCCGGCATGGGCTACCCGCTGGTGCCCGGCTACGAGTCCGTGGGCGAGGTCGTCGAGGCCGGGGTCGCGAGCGGCGTCCGGGTCGGGCAGACGGTGTTCGTTCCCGGCGCGCGATGCTTCGGTCCGGTCCGCGGATTGTTCGGCGGGGCCGCGTCCCACCTCGTCAGCGCCGGCGAGCGCCTCGTTCCCATCGACGACGCGTGGGGCGAGCGCGGAACCCTGATCGCCCTGGCCGCCACCGCGCGGCACGCCCTGGCGGGGATCGACCTGCGCCAGCCGCTCCTCGTCATCGGCCACGGTGTCCTCGGCCGCCTCGTCGCGCGGATCGCTCAGGCCCTCGGGGGGACGCCGCAGGTTTGGGAGACCAACCCGGTGCGGCGCGCGAGCGAGGGTCCCTATCCCGTCCTCGCTCCGGACGACGATGCGCGGCGCGACTACGCCACGATCCTCGAGGTCAGCGGCGATTCCACGATCCTCGATACGGGGATCGCGCGCCTCGCGCCCGGTGGCGAGGTCGTTCTCGCCGGGTTCTACGAAGACCGCCTCGGCTTCGCCTTCGCGCCCGCCTTTCTCCGGGAAGCCCGGATCCGCGTCGCCGCCCAGTGGCGGCCGGAGGATCTCGCCGCGACCCTCGCGCTCATCGCCGAGGAGCGCCTCTGCCTCGACGACCTCGTCACCCATCGGCGCCCGGCCGCGGACGCACCGGACGCCTATCGCACGGCCTTCGGCGACGCCGGATGCCTGAAGATGATCCTGGATTGGAGAGCCGCATGAACATCCAGCTGAAGGCCACGCAGCTGAACGGCGGCGCCCTGACGGCTTCCGAGACCCTTCGCGCCGAGGCCGGCATCGAGCCGGATCCCGTGCCGGTGGCGGCCTCCAAGGAGACGCAGATCATCGCGATCTACGGCAAGGGCGGCATCGGCAAGTCGTTCACCCTCGCCAATCTCAGCTACATGATGGCCCAGCAGGGCAAGAAGGTCCTGCTGATCGGCTGCGACCCGAAGAGCGACACGACCTCGCTGCTGTTCGGCGGACGCGCCTGCCCGACGATCATCGAGACGTCGACCAAAAAGAAGCTCGCCGGCGAGCAGGTCGCCATCGGCGACGTCTGCTTCAAGCGCGACGGCGTCTACGCCATGGAGCTCGGCGGTCCCGAAGTTGGACGCGGCTGCGGCGGGCGCGGCATCATCCACGGCTTCGAATTGCTGGAAAAGCTCGGCTTCCACGAATGGGGCTTCGACTACGTCCTCCTCGACTTTCTCGGAGACGTGGTCTGCGGCGGCTTCGGCCTGCCGATCGCCCGCGACATGTGCCAGAAGGTCATCGTCGTCGGCTCGAACGATCTCCAGTCGCTCTACGTCGCCAACAACGTCTGCTCGGCGGTGGAATACTTCCGCAAGCTCGGCGGCAACGTCGGTGTCGGCGGCCTCGTCATCAACAAGGACGACGGCACCGGCGAGGCGCAGGCCTTCGCGGCCGCCGTCGGCATCCCGGTCCTGGCCTCGATCCCGGCCGACGACGACATCCGCAGGAAGAGCGCGAACTACGAGATCATCGGACGGCCCGAGAGCCCCTGGGGCTCCCTGTTCGCCGATCTCGCCCGGAACGTCCACGACGCGGCGCCGAACCACCCGACGCCCCTCAGCCAGGATGGGCTCCTCGGCCTGTTCAAGGGCGAGGCCGTCGGCCGGGGCGTCACCCTGGTGCCCGCCACCTTCGCGGACATGTGCGGCACGACGCAGGTCGTGAAGCCGTCCCTCGAAGTCGTCTACGACGAGGTCTGACGCATCATGGCCGTCACCCTCGACATCGCCGACCTCCGCGCCCGCCAGACCCTTCGCGCCGGCCATGAGCGCCCGGCTTCGACCCTGGCCCCCGTCGCGGCCCCGGCCGAGGTGGTGAACCTCGCCGCCGCGAAGGCGGACGGCCTGGGCTGCCACTCCGGCAGAGCGACGATGCGGGCGGCGGCCGAGGCCGCCGGCATGTCCGAGACGCTCGAGCAGCTTCGGACGGACTACCCCGCCGGCCCGCACGACCAGCCCCAGAGCATGTGCCCCGCTTTCGGCTCGCTCCGGGTCGGCCTGCGGATGCGCCGCACGGCGACGATCCTCTCGGGCTCGGCCTGCTGCGTCTACGGCCTGACCTTCACGTCGCATTTCTACGGCGCCAGGCGGAGCGTGGGCTACGTGCCCTTCAACTCCGAGACCCTGGTCACCGGCAAGCTGTTCGAGGACATCCGCGAGGCGGTGTTCCAGGTGGCCAAACCCGCCGACTACGACGCCGTCGTCGTCATCAATCTCTGCGTTCCCACCGCCTCGGGCGTGCCCCTGCGCCTCCTGCCGAAGGCGATCGACGGGGTCCGCATCATCGGGATCGACGTGCCGGGCTTCGGGGTGCCGACCCATGCCGAGGCCAAGGACGTGCTCGCCGGGGCGATGCTGAAGGTCGCCCGCTCGGAGGCCGAGCAGGGTCCCGTCCAGGCGCCCCGCACGGGGCGGGCCGAGCGCCCGACCGTGGCCCTCCTCGGCGAGATGTTTCCGGCCGACCCGGTCGTCATCGGCGGCCTGCTGGAGCCCCTCGGCCTCAGCGTCGGACCGGTGGTGCCGACGCGGGAATGGCGCGAGCTCTACGCGGCCCTCGACTGCACGGCGGTCGCAGCGATCCACCCGTTCTACACCGCTTCCATCCGGGAATTCGCCGCCGCCGGTCGCCCCGTCGTGGGTTCGGCCCCGGTCGGCCATGACGGCACCGCCGACTGGCTCGACCGGATCGGCGAAGCCTGCGCGGTGCCCCGTGCCACCGTCGAGGCCGCCAAGAACAGGCTCCTGCCGATGATCCGGGACGCGCTCGCCGCCAACCCGATCCGGGGCCGGATCACGCTGTCGGGGTACGAGGGGTCCGAACTGCTGGTCGGGCGCCTCCTCGTCGAGAGCGGCGCGGACCTGGCCTATGTGGGCACCGCCTGTCCGGGCACGCCCTATTCGGAGGCCGACCAGGCCTGGCTCGAGGCGCGCGGCGTCACGGTGCGCTACCGCGCCTCCCTGGAGGACGACCTCGGCGCCATGCGGGACGCGCGGCCGGACCTCGCCATCGGCACCACGCCGGTGGTGCAGAAGGCCAAGGCCCTCGGCATCCCGGCCCTCTACTTCACCAACCTGATCTCGGCCCGCCCGCTGATGGGCGTCGCCGGCGCCGGGTCGCTGGCCAAGGTCATCAACGCGGCGCTCGGCAACCGCGGCCGCTTCGATGCCATGCGGGCGTTCTTCGACGGGGTCGGCGAGGGTCATGCCGCGGGCATCTGGGAGGATGTGCCCAAGCTCCGTCGGAACGTCGCCTCGGCCGTGCGGGCCAAGCCCGCGCCGGGACAGTTCGAACACGCGCCGATCGGGGAGATGGCCTGATGCTCGTCCTCGATCACGACCGGGCCGGCGGCTACTGGGGCGCCGTCTACGTCTTCACCGCCATCAAGGGTCTGCAGGTCGTCATCGACGGCCCGGTGGGCTGCGAGAACCTGCCGGTGACCTCGGTGCTGCACTACACCGACGCCCTGCCGCCGCACGAACTGCCCATCGTGGTGACGGGCCTGGCCGAGGAGGAACTCGGCCGCCACGGCACCGAGGCCGCGATGAAGCGGGCCCACGCCACCCTCGATCCCGCCCAGCCGAGCGTGGTCGTCACCGGCTCCATCGCCGAGATGATCGGCGGCGGCGTCACGCCGGAGGGCACCAACCTCCAGCGCTTCCTGCCGCGCACCATCGACGAGGATCAGTGGCAGGCCGCCGACCGGGCCATGGCCTGGCTCTGGAACGAGTACGGCGCCAAGCGCTTCGCCAAGAAGGGCATCCCGGCCCGGCCCGCCCGCAGCGAGGGCGTGAAACCGCGGGTGAACCTGATCGGGCCGGCCTACGGCACCTTCAACATGCCCTCGGACCTCGCCGAGATCCGGCGCCTCGTCGAGGGTATCGGCGCCGAGGTGAACCTCGTGTTTCCCCTCGGCTCGCACCTCGCCGACGTGCCCGCCCTGGTGAACGCGGATGCCAACATCTGCCTCTACCGCGAGTTCGGCCGCCTGCTCTGCGAGGCCCTGGAGCGCCCCTACTTCCAGGCGCCCATCGGCATCCATTCGACCACGCGGTTCCTGCGCGCGCTCGGCGAGGCCCTCGGCCTCGATCCCGAGCCCTTCATCGCGCGGGAGAAGCACACCACCATCAAGCCGATCTGGGACCTCTGGCGTTCGGTGACGCAGGATTTCTTCGGCACGGCGAGCTTCGGGATCGTGGCCTCCGAGACCTACGCGCGCGGCGTCCGGCACTTTCTCGAGGACGAGATGGGGCTGCCCTGCCACTTCGCCGTGGCTCGCAAGGCGGGTGCGAAGACCGACAACGCCGAGATCCGCGACCTCATCGCGAAGACCCCGCCTCTGGTGCTGTTCGGCTCCTTCAACGAGCGGATGTATGCGGCCGAGGCCGGTGCCCGGGCGGTGTTCGTGCCGGCCTCGTTCCCCGGCGCGATCATCCGGCGCCATACCGGCACGCCCTTCATGGGGTTCGCCGGCGCGACCTACCTCGTCCAGGAGGTCTGCAACGCCCTGTTCGACATGCTCTTCCACATCCTGCCGCTGGCCCGCGACATGGACAGGGTCGAGGCGACCCCGGCGCGGCTCCACCGGGAGCTGCCCTGGGACGAGGCGGCCCGGGCCCGTCTCGACGAACTCGTCGAGGCCCATCCCGTGCTGGTGCGGATCTCGGCGGCCAAACGCCTGCGTGATGCCGCCGAGCGCGTCGCGCGCGGCGAGGGCGGAGGCCGGGTGATCGCCGATCACGTCGAGCGCGCCCGCGCCGAGGCCAGCCTGGGAGCCGCCGCATGAGCGCGCGTCCCGGCCTCGGCGCCCATTCCCTTTCCGATTGGAACGGCGCGGCGCCGTCCAAGCGGTCGATGCCGACCCCGCGCGTCCCGACCCGGACGCGTCCCGCCGCGGAACGCCGAGAGGAGACCCATCCCATGCAACGTTCGCTCAATCCGGTGTCGCGCCTGCATCAGGACGAGGTCCAGTTCCGGATCATCCTGGCCAGCACCTATCCGTTCTTCCTCATCGCGGCGCTGGTGCAGCGCGTGATCCCGCAGGCCCGGACGGCGCTGCCGCAGCGGCGGCGCTCGGTCTTCGCCGAGGCCCGGGCGATGGCCGTCTCGGCCATTCCCTTCGTGTTCATGGGCTGACTTCGCCCTCGGGTCGAGGCGTTCCGCCCGCCCCCGATCGACCTCCCGTCCGAACAGGCGGGAAGGACCGCCGAGGCCGCTCCGCGCGGTCCGGTGACACCCACCGTACCCGGACGTGCGGGCGCGGCTAGCCAAAGCGGAGGTTTGACCCAATGGCCAATGGCATTGTCGAGAAACCGAGCAGCCTGTCCGGGCTGACGGAACCGGAAGCCAAGGAGTTCCACGCGATCTTCTTGACCAGCTTCATCATCTTCACGGCGATCGCCGTGGTCGCCCACATCCTCGTGTGGCTGTGGCGCCCCTGGCTGCCCGGACCGAAGGGCTACGCCGCCCTCGAGACGGCCGCCCAGGGCGTCGCCTCCCTGCTCTCCTGAGAAGGACCCTCATCATGCACAAGGTCTGGCTTCTCTTCGATCCGCGCCGCACCCTGGTGGCGCTCTTCACCTTCCTCTTCATTCTGGCGCTGCTGATCCACTTCATCTTGCTCAGCACCGACCGGTTCAATTGGCTGGAAGGTCCCAAGGCGCCGCGCGCCGCCAACGCGCAGACGCTGGTTCTGCCCACGATGCCCGCCTGACCGGCGCGCACCGCAAGCACGGATGATCGGCGGGCGGGCCCCAAAAGCCCCCCGTCGGCCATCGCCGACAGACGTGGTCGAGAGACGTGGTGGAGCGGGGAGGTCGCGATGGCGATGCTGAGTTTCGAGCGAAAATACCGCATCCGCGGCGGCACCCTGGTCGGCGGCGACCTGTTCGATTTCTGGGTCGGGCCGTTCTACGTCGGCTTCTTCGGCGTCACGACGCTGTTCTTCTCGGTGCTTGGAACGGCGCTGATCATCTACGGTGCGGCGCTCGGACCGACCTGGAACATCTGGCAGATCAACATCGCGCCGCCCGATCTGAAGTACGGGCTCGCCCTGGCGCCGCTCCAGGAGGGCGGCCTCTGGCAGATCATCACCTTCTGCGCCGTCGGCGCCTTCTCGTCCTGGGCCCTGCGCGAGGTCGAGATCTGCCGCAAGCTCGGCATCGGCTACCACGTGCCCTTCGCCTTCGCGGTGGCGATCTTCGCCTATGTGACCCTGGTCGTGGTCAGGCCGCTCCTGATGGGCGCCTGGGGGCACGGGTTCCCCTACGGCATCCTCAGCCACCTCGATTGGGTCTCGAACACCGGCTACCAGTACCTGCACTTCCACTACAATCCCGCGCACATGCTGGCGGTGACGTTCTTCTTCACCACGACGCTCGCGCTCTCGCTGCACGGCTCGCTGATCCTGTCCTCGACCAATCCGGGCAAGAGCGAGGTGGTGAAGACTCCCGAGCACGAGGACACGTTCTTCCGCGACACCATCGGCTACTCGATCGGCACGCTCGGCATCCACCGGCTCGGCCTGTTCCTGGCGCTGTCGGCCGGCTTCTGGAGCGCCGTCTGCATCGTCATCAGCGGCCCGTTCTGGACCCGCGGCTGGCCCGAATGGTGGGGATGGTGGCTCAATCTCCCCGTCTGGCGCTGATCTCGGAATAGGGAGGCTCGCGACACCATGGCCTACTACCAGAACATCTTCTCCGAAGTGCAGGTCCGCCCGGTCCAGCCGGACCTCGGCATCCCGGTCGACTCCAACAAGCGCTGGGGCACGCCGTTCAACTCCTACCTGTTCGGCCTCATCGGCAATGCGCAGGTCGGCCCGATCTACATCGGCTATCTCGGGGCGCTCTCCTTCGCCTGCGGGTTGATCGCCTTCGAGATCATCGGCCTCAACATGTGGGCGAGCGTGAACTGGGATCCGATCCAGTTCGTGCGGCAATTGCCCTGGCTCGCCCTCGAGCCGCCGCGACCGCAATACGGCCTGAAAGTCCTGCCGCCACTGGCCGAGGGCGGCTGGTGGCTGATCGCCGGCTTCTTCCTGACCGCCTCGATCCTGCTCTGGTGGCTGCGGCTGTTCCGGCGCGCCAAGGCGCTGGGCCTCGGCTACCACGTGCCCTGGGCCTTCGCCTCCGCGATCTGGCTGTTCCTGGTGCTGGGCTTCATCCGGCCGGTGCTGATGGGATCCTGGAGCGAGGCCGTCCCGTTCGGCATCTTCCCCCACCTCGACTGGACCGCCGCCTTCTCGCTGCGCTACGGCAACCTGTTCTACAACCCCTTTCACATGCTCTCGATCGTCTTCCTCTACGGGTCGACGCTGCTCTTCGCGATGCATGGCGGCACCATCCTGGCCGTGAGCCGCTTCGGCGGCGAGCGCGAGATCGACCAGATCGTCGACCGCGGCACCGCCACCGAGCGCGCCGCCCTGTTCTGGCGCTGGACCATGGGCTTCAACGCCACCATGGAATCGATCCACCGCTGGGCCTGGTGGTTCGCGGTCCTGACGACGCTCACCGGCGGCATCGGAATCCTGCTCACCGGGACGGTCGTCGACAACTGGTACCTCTGGGCCGTCAAGCACGGCGTCGCCCCGTCCTACCCGCAGGTCTATCCGCCGGTCGTCGATCCGCTGAGTGTGTCGCCCACAACCCTGCCAGGGGGAGCTCCATGAAGACCTTCTTCGCCGTCCTCGGAGCTTCCATCGCCTTCTTCCTCACCGTGGCAATGGTCGGTCTGACCGACTGGGACCGACCGCCGCTGGCGGTCCAACAGAATGGCTTTCGCGGGACCGCGATGGCGCAGGTCCACACCCGCGAAGCCGTCGAGGACACCCGGGACGCCAACCTGGCGCCGGCGCCCGCCGATCCCGCCGAGCCCGGCGAGGAGCTCGCCGGTACGACCTACGAGAACGTCCAGGTCCTCAAGAACGTCAGCGTCAACGAGTTCAATCGCCTGATGGCGTCGATGACCGAGTGGGTCAGCCCCGAACAAGGCTGCACCTACTGCCACAATACCGAGAACATGGCCGACGACAGCCTCTATCAGAAGAAGGTCGCCCGCCGGATGCTGCAGATGACGCAGCACATCAACAGTTCCTGGAAGGAGAACCACGTCGGCGGTGCGGGCGTCACCTGCTACACCTGCCACCGGGGACAGCCGGTGCCGGCCAATATCTGGTTCACCCAGCCGGGTCCCAATCGCCCGGGCGGCTTCATCGCCCGCAACAACGGGCAGAACATGGCCGCGCCGTCGGTCGGCCTGGCCTCGCTCCCCTACGACACCCTCACCGAATACCTCGCCGATAAGACCATCGACAACAATGCGATCCGGGTGAACGCGACGACGGCGCTGCCGACGACCAAGGGCAAACCGATCCAGGATGCGGAGAAGACCTATGGGTTGATGATCCACATGTCGGAAGGACTGGGGGTCAACTGTACCTTCTGTCACAACACCCGGGCGATCTCGAACTGGTCGCAGAGCACGCCGCAACGGACCACCGCTTGGCACGGCATCCGGATGGTGCGGGACATCAACGGCAATTACCTCGAGCCGCTGCTCTCGACGTTCCCCCCGAACCGCCTCGGCGCTCTGGGTGACGTGCCGAAGGTCAATTGCACCACCTGCCACAACGGGGTCAGCAAGCCCCTGAACGGTGCGAACGTCATCGACGCCTATCCCGAGCTCGCCAAGTCGACCGAGACGGCGAGCGCCGCCGATCCCAGTCCGCCAGTCACCCCATCGCCCGTTCCGGATCAGCCCGCGATGCCCGTTCCGACGCCGCAATAGGCCGGCCGTCTCCCGATCGGACACGAAACGCCGCTGGACAGGTCTCCAGCGGCGTTTCGACGATCGGAGACGGTCCGCGAAGAGCGACGCGACTCGACGCGCGGGACTACTTCTTGGAGGCCAGATAGGCGATCACATCGTCGATCTTCTTGTCGTCGGGATAGCCGGCGAACACCATCTTGGTTCCCGGGACCTTCGCCTTCGGGTTCTTCAGCCACTCGTGCAGGTTGGCCTCGTCCCAGGTGATCCCGGAGCCCTTGAG
Organism: Methylobacterium sp. Leaf465; assembly: GCF_001424705.1. Classification (GTDB taxonomy): domain Bacteria; phylum Pseudomonadota; class Alphaproteobacteria; order Rhizobiales; family Beijerinckiaceae; genus Methylobacterium. The sequence goes on along the minus strand of NZ_LMRA01000048.1, from coordinate 110,929 downwards.
CGCGGCGGAATAGGTGTAGCCTTCCTCCGAGGCGGCCTTGCGGCCGACGACGCCGGTCAGGTTCGGTCCAACCCCATTCTTGCCGAAGGCGTGACAGGCCTTGCAGGGCGCGAACGCCTTCTCCCCCGCCGCGGCATCCCCCTCGGCATGCGCGGCCATCGGGAGCAGGGCGGCAAATAGAGCACCGTAGATCGTGTGTCGCATGGGGTTTCCTCGCAGAACGTTCTGGTGGTGAAACCTAGCTAAAGCGCCGCTATCAAAAGTAATGCGAACCGCAACGATTATCACGGCAACGTGATCGCCCGGGAGGGATTAAGGGCGGCGATCGTCTGGTTTGGCCAGTCGGGGGGCCTACCCTTAGGCCCCTGCGCGAAATCCATCGCCCCAGGTGGAGCCATGCCGGTCCAACCCGCCGACGTCTGCCAGTTCCTCCATCGCACCGGCTGGAGCCAGGCGCGCCTCGCCTGGGAACTCGGGATCAACCAGCCGCGGATCTCGCGTTTCATCAACGGCATGAAGAAACCGAACCCGGACCTCGTGCGTGTCCTGGACGCCTTCTTCGCGGCGGAGGCGCAGGCCCGCGTCGCGGCGCGGACAGGCGGCGGGTATCGGCACGGCCCTCCGCGCGCGTAGACTGCCGCTCTCCCGGCACCGGCGCTGCCGGCATCGGATCCAGCCCGTCTTCGCGTTGGACGCTCGCCCGAAGCGCGCCGTCGCCTTCACCCGGCGAACGCTCGCCGAAGGTCCCGCAAGGCTCGTTCGCGAATGACCGATGTCCCCCGCGGCGACGGCCGGATGGTCCGCGCCGAGGAAGAAACGCCAAGGGTGCCGGTCCGGTCACGACCGCGGCGCCTCCTCGGCATGATGGCGTCGATCGCCGCCGTCATCGCCCGGGTTGACCGCGGGCTGGACGCCCGCGCGCCCTCGTCCCGTCAGGTCCGGGCGTAGGCGGCCGCATCCGCCACCTGCGCGGAGGACGGCGTCACGCCGGTGTAGAGGATGAACTGTTCGAGGCCCTGCAGGATCAGGACCTCGTGCCCGGTGATGCACGGCTTCCCGAGGCGTTCCGCCGCCGCGAGGAACGGCGTCCGGGAGGGCAGGGCGACCACGTCGAAGGCGATGGCGCAGGCGGCGATGGCCGCCTCCGGAAAGGCCAGGGCCCCGGCATCCGGCCCTTCCATGCCGAGGGGCGTGACGTTGACGAGGAGCGGCGCCGTGCGGTCGCCGAGCGCGGTCGCATGGGCGAAGCCGGACCGCTCCGCCAGGGCCGCACCCGCCGCCGCGTTGCGCGCGACGATCGTCCCATGCCGAAAGCCCGAATCGCGCAGGGCCGCCACGACCGCCTTGGCCATCTCGCCGGACCCGCGCACGATGAACGGCGTCGCCGGATCGATCGCGTGCCGGGCCAGCAGGGCGCGCACGGCGAGATAGTCCGTGTTCGCGCCGGTCAGCGTGCCGCCGTCGTTGATGATGGTGTTGACGCTGTCGATCGCCCGCGCGGACGGATCGAGGGTGTCGAGGAGGGGGATCACCGCTTCCTTGAAGGGCATCGAGACCGCGCAGCCGCGGATGCCGAGGGCGCGGATGCCGCCGATCGCCCCGGGCAGGTCGGTGGTCGAGAACGCCTTGTAGACGTAGTCGAGACCGAGCAGCGCGTAGAGCCGGTTGTGGAACCGCGACCCGAAATGCCCCGGCCGGGCCGACAGGGACATGCACAGGGTCGTGTCCCGTCCGATGAGGGGACGCGCGGGCAGACCCGCCTCCGCGTTCTCCGCCGTCCCGCCCACCCTCAGGGCTGCGATCCCGCGAAGAGCTTCGGGTTCAGGGCGGCGAGCGCCAGGAGGGGCGGGGGCATGATGACGCCGGCGACGCGCATGGCGCGCGCGGCCGCGCGGCAGCCGGTCTGGTCGTTCGCTCCGGCGGCGGCCTCGAGCTGCGCCACGACGGCGGGATCCGGCTTCGGGCTCGGCGCCGGCGCACCGGGGGGCGGCGGAGACTTGGCGGCGGCATTGGCCTGCGCCAGGACGGTCTTTCCGTCGCTGACGGGAGCCCGCGTGTCGCTGGTGGGCGCCTTGGTGTCGGTGTTCGTGGGCCCGCTCAGCCCCGACTTCTGCTGCGGGTCACCGCCGGCCGTGGAGGGCTGCCCGTCGCTCTTGCCGGAGGCATTGGAGACGGCGGTGGCCTGCTTGGGCGGCGTGGCGGCCTCCTGCTTCTTCTCCTCCGGCTTCTGCACGAACGCGATCAGTTCCTGGCACAGGTTCGCCGGTCCCTTCGCGGGCGCCGCCGCCGGGGCGGGCGCCGCATCCTGCGCGAAGGCTGCGGGCGCCGCGAGGCAGCCCGACAGGAGCAGTGCGGCGAAGGGCAGGCGTCGGATCATCTTCGGTCCCCTGTGGTCCGGGCTCGTGGTTTTCATCGGTGATCGCTGGAAGGATCAGGATCGCTTCGGATGGGACGGCTCTCCGGTGGCCTTGCCGTGGGCGGATTCCCCGGTGTCGTTCGTCTGCGGATCCCCGTTCCACTTCTCCCCGACGAGATTGGTGCCCGGCTCCGACACGCGGGCGCCCGACGTCGCGAAGGCCTGGTAGGCGAACGTCTGATTGCTCGTCAGGGCGTACATCGCCACGACGCCGAGCCCGATGGCCGCGATGATGGCGAGGATGAAGGCTTTCATGGTCGGGGTCCTCGCCGCGCGGGCGTGCAGGGTGTTCGGTTACTCGGCGGGGGCGGGGTGGCGACCGGAGAGCTGCGGGCCGCTCGCCGTCTTCGCCTGCTCCTGCTCCACCCAGAGATCGTGGTGGGCGCGCGCCCAGGCCAGGTCGACCTTGCCGCTGCCCATGGCGTCGTAGGCGCCCTTCATGCCGAGCGTGCCGATGTAGATATGGGCGAGGATGCCGGCGATGAAGGCGATGCCGATCAGCGAGTGGATCACCTGCATGACCTGCATGCCGTTGATGTCCAGCAGCGCGAACGGGAACAGCATCATCAGGCCGGTCATGCTCATGGCGGCGCCGAAGCCGGCGACCATCCAGAACACGCCTTTCTGACCAGCGTTGAAGCGGGCCGCGTGCGGGTGCTTCTTGCCGATGAACCCGCCGCCGGCCTTGATCCAGTCCCAGTCGAGGCGGTTCGGGATGTTGTCCTTGATCCAGACCACGAACATCATCACCACGCCGAACATGAACGGCCAGGCGAGATAGACGTGGCTGTACTTGGCCCATTGCGCCAGGGCGCCGAAGGCCTCGGGGCCGATCAGCGGCATCAGCAGGCGCTTGCCGAAGATGTAGTTCAGGCCCGAGAGCGACAGGATGATGAAGCACACGGCCGTCATCCAGTGGGTGAAGCGCTCGAAGGTGTTGAAGCGCAGGATCTTCCGGCCCGATTCCTGGCTGTGCTCCGTGAGGATGCGCCCGCGCCAGAGGAAGAACGCCCCCAGCGCGCCGATCATGCCGAGAATGAGGGCGGCCCCGATCCACGGCAGATAGTGCTCGCGGAACGACTGGTACTCGCGACCCTGCGGCTGGATCAGGTTCGCGGCCTTCCGATCGGGGATGCTGATCCGGCCGGTGATCTTGTCCGCGTTCTTGAAGAGAAACTCTTCGTTCACCGAATCCGCCGTGGGCTTGGCGCCCATGGGGTTCTGCCCATCCTGTGTGATCGGATTCTGGGCGCGTGCCGGTTCGAACGCGCCCGGCGCGGCCAGGAGCGTCGTCGCGACGACGAGGGTGCTGAGGAGCGTGACTGCCCGCCGCATCGGCGTTCCTTTCGATGGCGTGTCGTCTCGGAGCCGCCGGATGGCCGCCGGCTCCAGGGGCGAGGGGGCGATCAGATCGCCACGGTCTCGCGGTAGGCCGTCTTCCAGCCCCAGGCGCCGGAGCCGTAGCCGCGCTTGATCACGCGCTGCTTGTAGATCTCGGCGATCATCTCGCCGTCGCCGGCGAGCAGGGCCTTGGTCGAGCACATCTCCGCGCAGAGGGGGAGCTTGCCCTCGGCGAGGCGGTTCGAGCCGTATTTCTCGTACTCGGCCACCGACAGGTCCGGCTCCGGGCCGCCCGAGCAGTAGGTGCACTTGTCCATCTTGCCGCGCGAGCCGAAGTTTCCGACGCGCGGATACTGGGGCGCGCCGAAGGGGCAGGCGTAGAAGCAGTAGCCGCAGCCGATGCAGATGTCCTTGGAGTGCAGCACCACCGCGTCGGCCGTGGTGTAGAAGCAGTTCACCGGGCACACGGCCGCGCAGGGCGCGTCCGTGCAGTGCATGCACGCCATCGAGACCGAGCGCTCGCCGGGCTTGCCATCGTTGAGCGTCACGACGCGACGGCGGTTGATGCCCCAGGGCACCTCGTGCTCGTTCTTGCAGGCGGTGACGCAGGCGTTGCACTCGATGCAACGGTCGGCGTCACAGAGGAACTTCATACGGGCCATGGTCGATGCGCTCCTCTCACGCGGCCTTGATCTGGCATAGGGTACACTTCGTCTCCTGCATGCCCGTCACAGGATCGAAGCCGTAGGTGGTGACCGAGTTGACGCTCTCGCCGAGCACCACCGGGTCGGTGCCCTTCGGGTAGTAGTCGCGCATGTCCTTGCCCTCGTACCAACCCGAGAAGTGGAAGGGCATGAACGCGACGCCCTTGCCGACACGGTCGGTGACGAGCGCCTTGACCTTGGCCTTCGAGCTGTTCTCGGCGCCGGTGACCCAGACCCAGGACCCGTCCTTGATGCCGCGCTCGACGGCGTCGCCGGTGTTGATCTCGACGAACATGTCCTGCTGCAACTCGGCCAGCCACGGGTTCGACCGGGTCTCCTCGCCGCCGCCCTCGTATTCCACGAGGCGGCCCGAGGTGAGGATGATGGGGAAATCGCGCGCCACGTTGCGCTCGACGGCCGCTTTCTGCACCGAGAAGCCGATGTTCGGCATGCGGAACTGCCGCTCGTCGGGGCGGGTCGGGTACTTCGCCACGAGGTCGGGGCGCGGCGAGTAGACCGGCTCACGGTGCACCGGCACCGGGTCGGGCAGGTTCCAGGCGTTCGCCCGGGCCTTGCCGTTGCCGAACGGGATCACGCCGTGATCGAGGCAGACCCGCTGGATGCCGCCCGACAGGTCGGTGGCCCAGCTCACGGTGTCGGCCTTGTCGCCGCCGATCTTGAGGATCGTGGCGAGTTCGTCCGCCGTCAGGTCTTTGTCCCAGCCGAGCTTCTTGAACACCCCGAAGGTGAATTCCGGGTAGCCGTCGGTGAGGTCGGAATCCTTGGTGAAGCTGTCCTCGGCCAGCAGGGTCTGGCCGTTGCGCTCGGTGCCGAACCGGGCCCGGAAGGTGCTGCCGCCGTCCTTCACGTGGAGGGAGGTGTTGTAGAGGATGGCCGAACCCGGATGGCGCAGCTCGGGCTTGCCCCAGCACGGCCAGGGCAGGCCGTAATAGTCGCCGCCCACCTCCGGGTCGTCCTTGGGTGCCCGCAGGGTGATGAGATCGAACTTGTGCTGGTTGCGCATGTGCGCCTTCAGCCGCTCGGGGCTCTGGCCGCAATAGCCGGTCGACCAGCCGCCGCGGTTGATCTCCCGCAGCAGATCCTCGGCCGAAGGGACGTTGTTCTCCACCTTGATGTTCTTGAACAGCGTCTCGGCGAAGCCGAGCTTCTTGGCGAGGAGGTAGAGCACCTCGTAGTCGTTCTTCGACTCGAAGGCCGGCTTGACGATCTGCTCGCCCCACTGGAGCGAGCGGTTGGAAGCCGTGCGCGAGCCCTCCATCTCCAGCGAGGTGCAGATCGGCAGCAGGTAGGTGTTGTCCTGGCGGGCATCGAGGGCCGCGAAGGTGGTCGGATGCGGATCGGCGACCACCAGGAGCTCGAGCTTGTTCATGCCCTCGATGGCCTCGGGCAGGCGGGTCACGGTGTTGCCGCCGTGGCCGAACACCATGAACGCCTTGATCGGGCTGCGCTGGTCGATCTGCTCCGGCGGCAGGTTCACGGCGTCGAACCAGCGCGTCGAGGTGATGCCGGGCGCTTCCATGTTCTCCTTGCGCGAGCGGGCCTTGCGGCCGGCCGCGGCGGGAACCTCGTCGAAGCGGGACTGCAGCCACTCGTAGGGCACGTCCCAGACGCGGGCCCAATGGCGCCAGCCGCCCTCGACGAGACCGTAGTAGAGCGGCAGCGAGGTGACATCGAGACCGAGATCGGTGGCGCCCTGCACGTTGGTGTGGCCGCGGAAGATGTTCGCGCCGGTGCCGGGCTTGCCCACGTTGCCGGTGGCGAGACACAGGATGCAGAGGGCGCGCACGTTGGCAGTGCCGACCGTGTGCTGGGTCGCGCCCATGCACCAGATCAGGGTCGCGGGCTTCTCCTTGGCGAACTTCTCCGCCACCCGGCGCAGCTGCTCGCCGGGCACGCCGGAGACGCGCTCGACCTCCTCGGGGGTCCACTTGGCGACTTCCTTGCGGACGTCGTCCATGGCGTAGACGCGCTGGCTGATGAACTCCTTGTCCTCCCAGCCATTCTGGAAGACGTGCCAGAGGATGCCCCAGACCACCGGAATGTCGGTGCCGGAGCGGATGCGCACGTACTCGGTGGCGTGGGCCGCCGTGCGGGTGAAGCGCGGATCGATGACGATCATGTTCGCGCGGTTGATCTCCTTGCCCGACAGCACGTGCTGCATGGAGATCGGGTGCGCCTCGGCGGGGTTGCCGCCGAGGATGATCATCGTCTTGGCGTTGCGGATGTCGTTGTAGGAATTGGTCTGGGCGCCGTAGCCCCAGGTGTTGGCGACGCCCGCCACCGTGGTCGAGTGGCAGATGCGTGCCTGGTGATCGACGGAGTTGGTGCCCCAGAAGGCGCCGAACTTGCGCATCAGGTAGGCGGCTTCGTTGGTGAACTTGGCCGAGCCGAGCCAGTAGACCGAGTCCGCGCCGTTCTTCTCGCGGATGGCGCCGAGCTTGTCGCCGATCTCCTCGATGGCTTGTTCCCAAGAGACGCGCTGCCACTGGCCGCCGACGAGCTTCATCGGGTACTTCAGGCGCCGGTCGGACGAGACCAGCTCGCGGATCGCCGCGCCCTTGGCGCAGTGCGTGCCGCGGTTGATCGGGCTCGCATAGGACGGCTCCTGGCCGACCCAGACGCCGTTCACCACCTCGGCCGTCACCGTGCAGCCCACCGAGCAGTGGGTGCAGACGTTCTTCTTGATCTGGACGTCGGGGCCGACGGCCGACGAGCCGGCGGCGCGGGCCTGCCGGACCGATCCGAGCTGGATCGTGCCGGCCGCCGCCAGGGCGCCGGCGGTCAGGCCCGACTTCTTCAGGAAGCCGCGACGGTCGAGCACGCCGGCCGCGAGGCCCGCGGCGACGGCCTGGTGCTTGGTGCGGCTCGCCTCGCCGCTCTTGCGCTTGGTCAGCATCGCAGGCTCACTTCTTTCCGGCGTTCGTGCTGTTCTGAAGGGTCTCGTAGCCGTTCGTCCGGTAGAACGCCTTCACCTCGTCCGTGAGGCGGTAGCGCGACCGGGTCTCGTCCGTGCCGGGGTCATAGGCCTGCGCCTCGGTGACCGAGAGCGGCGACGCCATGCCGGCCGCGGCCGCCACCGTGCCGCCGCCGAGCGCGCGGAAGAATTGGCGACGGCCGAGCTGGTCCTTCTGATCCTGTCCCATCGCCCACACACTCCCTCCGGCGCTCTCCGACACGGGGTCGAGCGCCATGATCCAAAGAGACGGATGCCTCAGGCATCCATCGCGAAAGCCGCCGCCTCGATCTCGAGGAAGGCCCGTCCCAGGGCCCCGACCGGGCGATAGAAGCGCGCCGCCTTGGCCCGCTCCAGATCCGTGAAGAAACGTTCGCCCCACGGCGCGATGTGCCGGAGGAAGAACGCGCGCGCGGCACCGGGCTCGGCCTCGAACCGTCCGGCCGTGAGCCCGGCCATCACGTCGAAGAGAATCGCGAGATGATCCTCGGGTTCGGTCGTCGCGGGGTCGCGCTCGATGCCCAGTCCCGAGAGATCCTCGCGAACCCGGGCGAGGGGCCGCTCGTTCAGGAACCCCGTCAGGTAGTAGGAGGCGTAGGGCAGAAGCTCTCCCCGCCCGACACCGACGAAGAGCGCGAAATATTCCCGCTCCACGGCATCCGCCGACGTCTCCCGGGCCAGGGCTGCGAGAGAAGCGACCTCGCGGCCCAGGACGCTGTCGCCGCCCTCGAGCCCCGCCAACGCACGAAGAAGATCCGCCGTGGGAGGACGGCCGAGGAGGACCGCGAGAAGGTCGTACTGCTGCGCGCGCAGGTGATCGACCTCGTCCAGGGCCAAGCTCACCGTCGTGGCCTCGTCCATCCGATCCATCACCCCGACGCCGACTTCCCCTGGCGGCTCTGAAAACGGCGCACCGGAACGCATACCACTCCTCGACCCTTCCGGCCCCCGCCGCTCCACCTGAGGTGCGGTCTAGTTTGTATTGATAATAAAAAGGGTTTCACCGAACGGCAATCGCGTTTCTTCGCATTAGCTCGGCATCGCGCCGCCATGGCGTCGCAGGGGCGAAACAATCGGGGCCGATTGAAACGTGCGCTCGCCATTCTGCGATGGATGAAGGTCCTCCGCGCCGACGTGCGCGGTCGGCGCGTCCTGGATGGAGACCATCTGCGTTTCCGCGGCGGTTTCATCCGCGACCGGGACGGTCGACGGCGCGACCTCGACGTCACCCTCTTGGATACCGACCGGCTTCTGCGGCGGCTTCGGGGCGTGGCCGGTCATGATCCGCTCGACCATTGCCGTGATGTCGTCCGTGGGGAGCATGGGTCCGAGCCCGGGTACCCCACCGGGCGTATTCCAGTCGTAGGCATATTCCCGGGCCTCGCTGACGAAATCACGGATCGCCGGATCGACGGACCACATCCGCCGAAGGGCGGCTTTTCGCAGCGCCGCCGGAATCCCCGCCCTGAGAAACGGAACGAGCTCGGTCTCCGCGGTCAGATCCTCGATCTTCGGCAACCGGGCGATCGCGTCCGCCAGGCTCTCGTCGTCGAGCGCTGGTTCCGTGGAAACGAGAGCTTCGTCAACGACTTGCGGTTCGGGCGGGACCACGAGCGCCGACGGTTCCTTGACCGCCTGCGCGCGCTCGTGCTGACGAACCTCCTGCTTGCGTCGCGCCCAGCGTGAGAGAAGGCTCTCGTTCATTCGCCGCGTCCCTTGCCCTGACCGCCCCGCGCCAGCGCTTCCGGATCGGCGCGGTCGCGCTTCCGCTTCTCGAACTTCCGCTCGACATGGAACGCCTCGAAGAACGCGAGCAGGATGCCCTGGCATTCCGTCGGCATCGGGACCGCCTCCACGATCTCGCCGATGCCTTCCGCCATGGCCTCGCCCTCGTAGGGGTCCGCCGTCACGGTCGCGATCTCGTAGGAATCCTCACCGAGCTTGCGCAACGAGACCCAGAGGGAAGGACGTCCGGACACGAGGTTGTCGCGATAATGCGAGGTCTCCGCGGGGTGGAGGAGAACCTCGTAGGATCCGGCGTAGAACGTTGATTCCTCTTCGTTTTCTGTAAGCGGGGTCCAGTTCGCGACGGGAGGCGCCGCTGGGAGTGCCGCGACCGGCAGCCAGGCATGGGTCGCCCAGGGGCCGCGCAGGCGTCGTCGGGCGACTAGGATACCGACCTCGAAATGATTCTGCGGCCTGGCGCGATCCTGCTCAGGGTCGTCCAGCGCTCGTCCGCCCGCATCTTCGTCGAGGATTGTCGGATCGTTCGGCATCAGCAAGGCGCCTGCGCTGTCTTGAGGGGAAGACCCGCGATCAGATTGTGCGGCTTCAGCGTCACGAGGTTCGCGCCCGTCGCCGCCAGCAGGAGGTAGACCGGACGGTCGCCGACCGAGTCTTCGAGGCGCGTCCGGTCGCTGAACGTCAGGCTGAAGAGCGCGATGACGCGTTCCTGGTCGGCGCTCGAGACCGGTTCTCCGCGCCAGAGGGCGTTGCCGATCCGCGTCGCTTCCGCATCCAGGCCGACGAACCAGCGCCAGTCGGAATCCTCGAGCTTGTCGAGGGGGTTGACCCGAACCTCGACGTTCAGGAGGTGCCCGACGAAAGCCTCGATCACCCGGGCCAGCGCCACGCGGCTGCGCATGCTGGAGCCGAGGTTCAGCGCCATCGAGAATGCATCGGAGCGGCTCCAATAGCTCCAGGCATTGTCCTCGTTCAGGATGTCGAGTTCGTTCGCCGCGTCCTTGCCCAGCATGCTCACCAGCGGCGACAGGGGGGCGCTCCCTTCCCGCGCCTCGATCACCTCGGCGTCGGCCAGGAGAACGGCGTTGTCGAGGCGACTGATCCGTTGAGGCCGGAACAACAGCTCCGCCGCGCGCAGCACGAACGGGTCGTCGCAGCCGTCGAGGGCGTTGCGCAGGATCAGGTGGACCAGCTGGTTCAGGAACAGCGAGGGAATGCCCTGCAGGCCCTCCCGGATCATTCCGAGATAGGCTGCCTCGATCGAGCGCGCCGCCAACAGGCGGTCTCGGAAGGCAAGCAGCACCTCCCAGTTTTCCCGAGCATCCGGATCCGCGATGGCCCTCACGGCCTCCATTGATACGACGCGGCGTGGATGGGCGAGCAGGTCGGCATACAGGGCACGCTCCGCGGCGCAGGCGTCGTCGGGCGGCAATACCTCCGGGCGGGCCAGATAGGCGAGGATCAGTTCGTCGGTGACGGCCAATCCGCCACCCTCGGTGCGCTGCGTCAGGTGGTGGCCGCTGGAGACCCAGAATTCGGTCATGGCAGGGTCTGTCCCGGTACGAAGGCTGGCATCGATCAGTTCCCCGAGGAAGCCGAAGCGCGCGCGAGCCCGATGAGATCGGCGCGTTCCTCGGGTTCCTCCTCATCGGTCTCCACGAAGCGAAAGGCGCGGGCATGGGCATGCAGACGGTCGGCTCCCGGCGTTCCGGCATCGCGCTGGTGCAACGTCCGGAAGGCTTCGGTAATCTCGCCGTCCGTCTGGGTCCGGTGCATCGCTACGACGCTCCCGATGGGAACGCCACAGAGGGAGGCTGCGAAGTCGAGCTCTTCGCGGGCCGCCGCCCGTGCGGTCACCCGGTCCGGTGCACCGAGACGCTCGTGAAGATGTCGAGCCAAATCCTCGACCGCAGCATCGCGCTCGGTCTCGGACGCTTCGGTCACCACCACCAGGGTCGAGAAGCCGAGAGACGTCACCCCGACGAAACCGGACCGGAAGGCGGCGCGCGCTTTCCCCTCCAGGGCGGAAAGATCCTGGTCCCAGAAAAGAAACGACCCCGTCACCGCCCATTCACCCGGCTCGGCCGGATGTGCGAAGACGAAGGTATCAGAGGGGTCGAGCCGCAGTGTGCGCGGCAGCTTGAGCGCCGTCATAAACGGACCGTCCCGGTTTCAGGATCAAGCCATGCCGGTTCGCGCAGCAGCCGCGCCAGAGGCCAGCGCTCGGACTCACCCAGGATGACGTCGCCGGCCCGATCGATATAGACCGGCACGCCCGGCGGTGTCGGCAGGTGCGCGAGGTAGCGGGCGGCGATCCCGTCGAAGCCATCTTCCGCCCAGAGGGAGAACGTCCGGATCAGATTGCGGGCAAAGCTCTCCACCAGCGGAAACCGGATGTCCGCCGGAAAGCCCTCCTCGTCGAGGGCCGTCGAACCAGGAGTGAGCCCCGGATCGCCGGTGGCTCCTTTCGAGAGAAGAAGCATGGCCGAGAAAACCAGCCAGTCCGGCGTCGATTCCTCCGGGCATTGGGCGGGCCAGCCCAACCGCCCACCCCCGAGCCGGGCGCCGTCGAAGACGAGCACGTCGGGCCAGCCGAAGGTCAGCGGCATCTCCGGTGGACCATGCGCGCCGACAGCGTCGGCCAGGGCCGTCATGGCAGCCAGGAATGCGCGGCGCGCCGAGACCAGCGGCTCTTCCGGCGCCAGAACCACTGCAAGGTCGAGCACGCCCGCGCGTTCGGTAAGCACGAGGGTGCCCGCCGCATCAGCCCCCTGATGCTCGGCCAGCGACCGGGCTTCCGTGAAGGCATCGCAGGCACCTCCCACCAGGCGGCCGGTGAATGCCGGTGGCAGAGCGAGTGCTGTCGATCGGAGATCGAGGTCTGGGGTTGTCGTCACGGAGAAGGCAGGACTCGCGAGGAACCGGTTGCGGGAGAAGCGCTGCCACCGAGATGTCGTCCCGGCGACCGAGGCACAAGGCGCAAGATGCGCGCGGGACGTGTCGTCGCTGCGCTCCGGTGTCGGATCGCAGTTTTGAACCATTTGAGTATATGAGATACGAACGACGACGCGAAGAGGCCATCGCTGTGCCGGCCCGTCGTCTGCGTCAGCTTCCCCAGATCCATCCAGGGTTCGTCCGTGTCCGACCGTATCGTATTCGCCTGCACCTGCGAGAAGACGATGTCGCTCGACGCCGAGGCGATCGGGCGTGGGTGCGGCGGGACGCTCAGGGTGGCCGATCAGCTCTGCGGCCACGAGCTCGACCGATTTCGGGGCGCCGTGCAGGCGGGCGGTGCGGTTACCGTGTCCTGCACCCTGCAGTCGCCCCTCTTCGACGAGGTCGCCTCCGAGCTCGGCGCCGAGGACCGGGTGGTCTACGCCAAAATTCGCGAGACGGCAGGCTGGTCGTCCCAGGGTGACGCGGCTGGCCCGAAGATGGCAGCTTTGCTCGCCGCCAGCGCCGAGCCGGTCCCGGATGCAGCCACCGTCGCGATCGTGAGCCAGGGCATCGCACTTGTCTATGGTCGCGATGCGACCGCCATCGAGATCGGCCGCCGTCTCGCGGAGCACCTCGACGTGACGGTGCTTCTAAGTCGGCCGGAAACGGTCGAGCCGCCTAAGCGCAATGACTTTCCGATCGTGCAGGGGACGATCGCCGGCGCCAAGGGACGGCTCGGGGCCTTCGAGCTGCGCATCGACGACTATGCCCTGCCGGCGCCGTCGTCCCGATCGCATCTCTTGTTCGGAGCGAGCCGCAACGGCGCCACTTCGACCTGCGACATCGTCCTCGACGTCACCGGCGGCACCGCCCTGTTTCCGGCGCACGAGGTCCGGCTCGGCTATCTCCGCGCGGATCCGAGAGATCCGGCGGCGGTCGAGCGCCTGATAACGGAGGCGTCACACCTTGTCGGCACCTTCGACAAGACGCGCTTCGTGGATTTCCACGCCGAGCTTTGCGCTCATTCACGCTCCCGCGTCACCGGTTGTACCCGCTGTCTCGAGGTTTGCCCGACGGGGGCGATCGCGCCAGCGGGCGATACGGTGGCGATCGATCCCTACATCTGCGCCGGGTGCGGAAACTGCGCCTCGGTCTGCCCGACCGGGGCTGCCGCCTATGCGCTGCCGCCGGCCGATGCGCTGATGCGCCGGCTGCGGACCCTGATGGTCGCCTACCAGGCCGCTGGCGGTCGTGACGGCGTGATACTGTTTCACGATGGCGACCACGGCGAACCTCTGATCGACGCCCTCGCCCGTCATGGAGACGGCCTGCCGGCTCACGTGCTGCCCGTGCGGGTGAACGAGATCACGCAATTAGGCCCGGAGGCCTTCGCGGCACTCTTTGCGTACGGCGCCGCCGGGGTCCGCATTCTCGCCCGCGACCGACCCAAGCATGACCTCGACAGTCTGCGCCGGGCGGTGGCCCTCGGCGACACCCTGGCGCGCGGGCTCGGTTTTGGCAGCGGAACTTCAGAGCCGGTCGTCTCCCTGATCGAAACCGACGACCCGGATGTTCTGGGCGCCACCCTGACAGGACAGCGGGTCGGAAAAGCGGCCGGCGTTCCCTCTCGTTTCATGCCGATCGGCGGCAAGCGAGAGGTTCTACGCTTTGCCTTCAACGAGATGCATGGGGCAGCCCCCGAGCCGGTAGCGCGGATCGCGCTGGCCGGGGGGGCTCCATTCGGCGGCCTGGAGTTCCGCACCGAGGATTGCACGCTCTGCCTGGCCTGCGTCGGCGCCTGCCCGACCCATGCACTGTCGGACAGTGCCGACCGGCCGTTCCTCGCTTTCGAGGAGAGCCTCTGCGTGCAGTGCGGTCTCTGCGCGAATACCTGCCCGGAGAGTGTCATCACCCTGAAGCCGGGCGTCGATTTCGAGGCCTGGGCCGCGCCACGGCGGGTGTTGAAGGAGGAGGAGCCCTTCGCGTGCATCGCCTGCGCCAAGCCCTTCGGCACGCGCAGCACCATCGAGCGCGTAGTGGAGAAGCTGCGCGATCGGCACTGGATGTTCCGGGGCGAAGCCGGCGAAGCGCGCGTGCAGGCCCTCATGATGTGCGAAGATTGTCGTGTCGAGGTCGCGGTGAATCAGGGCTTCGATCCCCATGCCGGCCCCGAGCGCGACCGCCCGCGCACCACGGAGGATTATCTCCGCGAGCGCGCCGCCCGCGGCGAGGCGATCTAGCCGGATCGGCCGCTGCCATGGGCGACTGGACGTGGCGGAGCATGGAGGAGCGGGATCTCGTACAGGTCGTCGCTCTGGCCGACCGGCTGTTCCCGGACCATCCGGAGGATGCGGCGCATTTCGGCGAACGGCTCGCGTTGGGAGCCCGCCTGTGTCTGGCTCTGAGCGACGCGCATGCAGGCGTCGCGGGGTATGCGGTTGCGTATCCCTGGCCGCTCGGACGAGTTCCGCCCTTGAACCGATCACTCGCGCCCGTGCCGTCGGCGGAGGGCGCTGCCTACCTGCATGACCTCGGTATCGAACCGGCGCTCGCCGGTGCCGGGCAGGCCGGAGCGGGTCTGGCGCTCCTGATCGGCCGGATGCGGGAGGCCGGGCTGCACGACCTGGCCCTGGTGGCGGTCAACGGGACCGTGCGGTTCTGGGAGCGCCATGGCTTTCGAAGCTGCGCGCCGAGCGACGCGACGGCGAGGACGCTCGCCAGCTACGGCGGCGAGGCCCGTTACATGATCCGGACGCTGTGAGCCGGATTCAGCGCGTCGCCGTCGCGCTCTCCAAGAACTTCACGAGTGCCTCCCGGTCTTCCGCCCGGTTGATCGTCTGCTCCGGCATCCGCGTCCCCGGTGTGTAGCGGGTCGGGCCGACCTCGAAGAGCCGAGCGATGGTGCGCGCGTCCCAGACGATGTCCATGCCCCTCAGGGCGTCGGAATAGCGGTAGCCCGGCACGGTGGCGATGCGCCGGCCGATGATGCCGGCGAGCGTGGGGCCGGCGCGGGGGCCGTCCTCCGGGGTAAGAGCGTGACACGCGACGCAGGCCTGGAACACCTCGGCGCCCCGGTCCCCGTGATACGCGGCCAGGGCATCCGACGGACGCGGCATCGCCAGGGGACCGATCGGTTCGCCGCTCAGGGCATCCCAGCGCCGGATCAGTCGGTCGCTGCCGCCCGTGAGGAGTTCGCGTCCGTCCGGGCGCCACGCGATGGACCAGACCGGCAGGCCCGGCCCGACGAGGCGATGCAGGATCGTACCCGATTCCCGGTCGATCACCGCGACCGCGCCGCCGGCGGTGGCGGCGGCGATCCAGCGGCCATCGGGGGAGGGCGCGAGCGCGATGACCGGGTTCGGCCCGACATCGACCGAGGCGCGGACCGATCCGTCCGGGTGTAACAGGCGTACGACCGCGTCCCCGCCCGCGACTGCGATTTCGCCGTCCGGCGTCACTGCCAGCGCGTTCAGGATGGTGGGCAGCGTGACCACGATGGGCACGCCCGCGGGGTCGTCGGCCCGCGGCCAGATCCGCACGGTGGCGTCGTAGCCGGCGGTGACCGGCCGCCGATCCGGCAGGAAACCGACGGCGTTCACGTTGCCCTGGTGCCCCGCGAGCACGCGGGCCGGGCCGCCGGCGATCGGGCGGATCCGGGCGGTTCCGTCCCAGGCGGCCGAGGCCAGCAGCGATCCGTCGGGCGAGACCGCCAGCGCCGCCACCGGCCCCGCATGTTCGGTGAAGACCCGCTCGGGCTCGGGTTGGCCGGCGCGCCAGAGGGCGATACGGCCATCTTCCGAGGCCGTGACGAAGCCGCCCTCGGACAAGGCGGCGACCGCGTTTACGGCCCCGTCATGAAAGCGCAGGACGGTGAGCGCGCTGCCGCTGTCGATCGCCCACAGGATCGCGGCCTGATCGAAGCCGCCCGAGATCGCGAGGGCACCCCCCGGCGCGACCGCCAGCGCCCGAACCGGGCCGCCGTGGCCGCGCAACTGCGCGGCGGCGGGTGAGCCTGACACAAGGGACGCGAGGAAGCAGAGGGCGAGTGCCCGCCGGGATGGGACACGATCGACCAAGGCTTTGCCGAAAACCTGCACTGCATCCCCCGCGAGAAAACGCCGGGATACCGGCCCGGCGCGCGAATTTAGACGATCCGCCAGAGAGATGTCGCTGCATGGAGACGGGACCCGGTGACGCGGGAGACCCGGGGGGCGCTTGATCATCGCTCGGCGATGGCGCATCGCTCGACGCATGATCGCATCCGACCGCAGCGCCCTCGAACCGGAGGCCGGCTCGCCCGCAGCGGCACCCGGTCCGCGCCGGACCGCATCCTCGGCTCTCATGCCACTGACGCAGGCCGTTCGTCTCTTGACGGAGCACCTTGTCCCGGTCGCACCGGAGGCGGTGCCGTTCGCCGAGGGCCTCGGCGGGACCGGCGCCGTCGACTGCCATGCGCCGCGGGCCATTCCGGAATTTGCGACGGCCCTGCGAGACGGTTGGGCCGTGCGCGGTGCGGACGTCGTCGGCGCCTCGCCCTTCGCGCCGATTCTCGTCGTGGGCCGCCCGCCCTGGGTCGAGGCAGGCGCGCGGTTGCCGGAGGATGCCGACACGATCCTGCCCCCCGAAGCCATCGAGGGATCGTCCATCGTGGCCGATGTCCCGATGGGGGAGGGCGTGCGTACGGCCGGTGCAGAAGCCTCGCCCGGCACCCTGCTCCTCGCCACCGGTCAGCGGGTGACGGCCCTGCACCGGCTGGCCCTACAGGCGGCCGGCTTCGCGAGTCTCGCCCTACGCCGTCCCCGCCTGACCCTGATCGTCGCGGGAGCGCCCGAGGCCGACACCCTCTCCCCCCTCCTGGCGCATTGGATCACCGCGGCGGGCGCGTTGGTGGCCAACATCGTGGCCGCCAACTCTCCGGACGCGATCGCGGATGTGCTCAGAACACAGGACGGCGACGCCGTTCTGACGATCGGCGGGACGGGCTTCGGACACAACGACCACGCCTCCGCCGGACTGGCCCTGGCTGGAACGGTGCGGGCGCATGGCATCGCCCTCCAGCCGGGGGACACCGCGGGCTTCGGCGAGGTGGGAGGACGGCCCGTCATTCTGCTGCCGGGGCGGCCCGACGCGGCGCTCGGCGCCTTCGTCGCCCTCGCGCGCCCGCTGATCGCGAGCCTGTCCGGAGCTCGGGCTCCGGCGGGAAGCGGCGCACCGCTTCTGGGCAAGATCGCCTCCACCATCGGCATGAGCGAGATCGTCTTCGCCCGCCGGATGCCTGACGGCCTTCTGCCGCTGGGCGGCAGCGACCTTGCGCTGGCCAGCTTGATCCACGCCGATGCGGCGATCCTCGTCGGACCGGAATCGGAAGGATATCCGGCCGGCCGCGTCGTCCCGGGGCTCGCGCTGTGAGCGACGCCGTGCCCACCGACACCGCCGCGGAAGACGCCTTCCTGGACCGGCTGGCGCAGGCCGCGCGCCAGGAGCAATTCCTCACGGTGGTCAGCCGGGAAGAGGCCCTCGCGCGCTTCCGCTCGGCGGTGCCGCACGCAGCCCTCGCGCCCGAGACCGTGTTTCTCGTCGACGCACTCGGGCGCGTCCTGGCCCACGACGTCGCCTCGCCCATCGACGTGCCGCCCTTCGATCGCGCCCTCGTGGACGGATTCGCCCTGCGCGCTGCGGATACCGAGGGCGCGGACGAGGCGCGGCCGCGGCGCCTGATCCTGAACCGCGAGATCCTCGCCTGTGGGGTCGCGCCGGTCATGGCCGTGCCCCCCGGCACCGCGACGCCGATCGCCACCGGCGGAGTCGTCCCGCGCGGCGCCGATGCCGTCGTGATGGTCGAACAGACCGAGTTCCGCCCCGACAGCCTCGCGATCGACCTCATCCGTCCGGCCCGGCCGGGCCAGTTCATCGGCTATGCCGGGGCCGACATGGCCTCGGGCGAGACGGTCCTGCGCAAGGGCATGCCGATCACCGCGCGCGAGATCGGCATGCTGGCCGCCTGCGGCCTCGCCGCCGTCGACGTCGTCCGCCGGCCCCGGGTCGCGATTCTCTCGACCGGCGACGAACTGGTGGCGCCGGGCCGGGCGCTGAAGCCCGGGGCGATTTACGATTCCAACGGGCCGATCGTGGCCGCGACCGTCAGCGAGAACGGCGGCACCGTTTGGCCACTCGGTATCGTTCGCGACGACGAGGCCGCCCTGGACGCTGCCCTCCGCACCGCCATCGCCGACAGCGACATCGTCGTCCTGTCGGGGGGGACCTCGAAGGGGGCCGGCGACGTCTCGCACCGCATCCTTCAGCGCCTTGGCGAACCCGGCATCCTCGTGCATGGGGTCGCCCTGAAACCCGGGAAGCCCCTCTGCCTCGCGGTCGCGGGACAGACGCCCGTGGTCGTCCTGCCGGGCTTTCCGACGTCGGCGATGTTCACGTTCCACGACGTCGTGGTGCCGCTGGTGCGGGCGATGGCCGGCCTGGCGCCGCGGGAGGACACCTTTGTCACGGCGATCCTGCCTCAGCGCGTGCCCTCCGAGCGCGGGCGCACGGAATTCGTGATGACCGCCCTGGCCGAGACGGAGGGCGGCCTGCGCGCCCTGCCGCTGCCCAAGGGATCCGGCTCGGTGACTGCGTTCTCGCAGGCCGACGGCTTCTTCGCGGTTCCCGCCGCCCGGGCCGGCCTGGAGGCCGGGGAAACCGTGTCGGTCACCCGGCTCGGTGCCGGCGTCCGGCCGCCGGATCTGACGATCATCGGCAGTCACTGCGTCGGACTCGACAGGGTGATCGGGCGACTCGCGGAGCACGGACTTCGTGCACGTCCCATCTGGGTCGGCTCGGCCGGGGGGCTCGCCGCACTGGCCCGGGGGGAGTGCGACCTCGCCGCGATGCATCTCCTCGACACCGAGACGGGCATCTACAACCGGCCGTTCCTCGGGCCCGGACTGGAGTTGGCCGAAGGCTGGGGACGCCTGCAGGGCGTTGTCTTCAAGCCCGGCCATCCCCTGTTCGAGGGCTGCTTGCCGGACGAGGCTGTCGCCGCGGCCTTGGCCGAACCCGAGATCGTGATGGTCAACCGCAATACCGGCTCGGGCACCCGCGCCCTGGTCGACGGCCTCCTGAAGGGCGCCCGTCCGCCCGGGTTCTGGAATCAGCCGCGCTCGCACAACGCCGTGGCGGCGGCAGTGGCCCAGGGGCGGGCTGATTGGGGCGTCGCCATCGCCACCGTGGCGCGGGCCTACGGCCTCGGTTTTCTGCCGCTCGCCGATGAGCGCTACGATTTCGCCTACCGCGCCGAGCACCGCGAACGGCCGGCACTCGCCGCCTTCCTCGCCTGCCTGCGCGATCCCGAGACCCGCGCCCTCCTCAGCGAAGCCGGGTTCTCGCCCGCGGAGGCGCCGTGAATCCCGCCCGGGTCATCGGCCTCGCGGGCTGGAGCGGCGCGGGCAAGACCACGCTCCTGTCCCGGCTGATCCCGCTGCTGACGGCGCGCGGCGTGAAGGTCGCAACGATCAAGCACGCGCACCACGCCTTCGACGTCGATCATCCCGGCAAGGATTCCTACGTCCATCGCGAGGCAGGGGCGTCCGAGGTCATCGTGTCGTCGTCGCGGCGCTGGGTCCAGATCCACGAGATCGGCGCCGAGCGGGAAGCGCGGCTTGGCGAGCTCCTGCGCCGGCTCTCGCCCTGCGATCTCGTCATCGTCGAGGGCTTCAAGCGCGACGTGCATGCCAAGCTCGAGGTCCACCGCGCCGCCAACGGCAAGCCGCCGATCTACCCCGACGATCCCCGGATCGTGGCGGTCGCGAGCGACCAGCCCTTCACGGATGCTCCGGTGCCGATCGTCGATCTCGACGCCATCGCGCGAATCGCCGACCTCGTCCTCGCCCTGTCGGAACCGCTGGAGACGGCGCTGGCGCACCTGGAGGGACCATGGCCCAGTTGACCGACGACTGCTTCGCGTTCGGCGGTGCGCTGATGCGCATCGAAGACGCCGTGGCGCTGATCGGCGAGCGCCTGCCGATCCTGGCCGGGACCGAGTGGCTGCCGCTCGGGCTGGCCGATGGACGCGTGGCGGCCGAGCCC
Source organism: Methylobacterium sp. Leaf465 (assembly GCF_001424705.1). Taxonomy (GTDB): domain Bacteria; phylum Pseudomonadota; class Alphaproteobacteria; order Rhizobiales; family Beijerinckiaceae; genus Methylobacterium. The sequence goes on along the minus strand of NZ_LMRA01000048.1, from coordinate 90,735 downwards.
GTCCTGGCGCTCCATGACGTGCCTCCATTCCCGAATTCCGCCGTCGACGGCTACGCGATCCGCCACGGTGACCTCAGCCTGGAGGGCGAGACGCGGCTCCCGGTCCGCGGTCGGCTCCCCGCGGGGACGGCCGCGGAGGAAATCTCGGGCGCTGGCGGCGCGATCCGGATCTTCACCGGGGCTCCGATGCCGCCCGGGGCCGACACGGTGTTCATGCAGGAGGACGTGCGCCGCGAGGGCGACGTCGTCGTGCTGCCCCCCGGGCTGAAACGCGGCGCCAACGCTCGAGACGCCGGTGAGGACATCGCCCGCGGGGCCTGCGCGATCCCGGCTGGGCGGCGCCTGCGGCCACAGGATCTCGCCCTCGCGGCCGCTTCCGGCCATGACCGAATCGCCGTGCGCACGCGCCTGCGGGTCGCCCTGTTCTCCACCGGCGACGAACTTACAGAGCCGGGCGCGCCGCTTCCCTCCGGCGCAATCCACGATTCGAACCGCGTGATGCTCGCGACCCTGCTCGCCCGCCTCGGAGCCGAGGTCGCGGATCTCGGCATCCTGCGCGATGAACCCGATGCCCTCGCGGCGCGCCTGCGGCAAGCGGCCCGGGATCATGACCTGATCCTGACCTCGGGCGGTGTCTCCACCGGTGAGGAGGACCACGTGAAGGCCGCCGTCGAGGCGGTCGGCGCGCTGATGTTCTGGCGCCTTGCGATCAAGCCCGGCCGTCCGGTCGCAATGGGCGTTGTCGACGGTACGCCATTCGTCGGGCTGCCGGGCAATCCCGGTGCCGTCTACGTCACGCTCCTGTTCGTGGTGCGCCCACTCCTCGCGCGCCTGGGCGGCGCAAACGACGTTGCACCCCTCGGCCAGCCCGTTCGGGCCGCCTTCGCCTATCGCAAGAAGGTGGGCCGGCGCGAATTTGTCCGCGTCAGCGTCGCCCTCGGGCCCGATGCCGTCCTGGAGGCCGTGAAGTACCCCCGCGAAGGTGCCGGTGTGCTCTCGTCGCTGACGGAGAGCGACGGCCTCGTCGAACTCGACGAAACGGTGACGGCCGTGGCCGCGGGCGACATCCTCACCTTCTATCCGCACGCCGTGCTCTGGTAGCCGAGGGTGACGGACGCCGCTCGTCCGGCGGCCTCCGTCAATTGCGTTAACAACGCCTCGTCAATGGTGGTGCGGGCGGCCAGGAAGTAAGTTTCCCAGCCCAGGGACTGGAAAGCGAGGCCGAAGCGCTCGGCGATCGCGGGTGTCCCCATGCCGACATCCGCGGTGCCGGTGGCGATGAGCGCGGCGACGGCCTGATGGGTGAATTCCTCGGTCTGCGACCCCCGGATCGCGCGGCTCTCCAAACCGGCCTCGGCGCAGAGACGTTCGAACCAGATGCGCGTCCCGGCACCCCGCTGGCGGTTCACGAAGCGCAGGTCCAGGCGGGCGATGTCGCGGACGCCGGTGACCCCGTGCGGGTTGCCGGGCGGAAGCATCAGGCCCTGCTGACGCCGGAACAACGGTCGAACGTGGAGGTCCGGATCGCGGAACACGGCACCGAAGGGATCCGGGGCCGGACCTTCGGAGCCGTAGTGGAAGCCCGCCGCATCCGCGCTCCCAGTACGAAGATGCGACAGAGCGTCGAGGCTTCCGGCGATCGCGAGCTCGACGTCCGCCCGGGCTTCGACGACACCCAGAAGCAGCGGATCGTGGCTCGCCGCGAGCCTCAGGGGGGGCAATTGACGGGCCTCCAGCCTGCGCAAGGCCTCCGTCATCCGGTCCGCCTCGGCGGCGAGAAGGGGGCCGAGCCGATCGTACATCTCTGACAGCGTCGCGTGGAGCGTACGGCCATACGGTGTGAGCACCGTGCCGTGCCCCTTGGTCTTGATCGCCACCGGTTGTCCGAGGGCGGCTTCGAGGTCCGAGATCCGGCTCCAGGCCGAACGATAGGAAACTCCGAGTCTTCGCGCGGCGACGAGCAGCGAGGTGGAGGTGGAAAGCGCGTGCAGCATGGCGAAGGTCGGCCGCAGCGCGAGACCGTTCCAATCGCCATCGGCCTGCAGCGTGAGAGGCGTCGATACGCGCATCGGCAAAGTCTTTCCTATTGATCTTTCCCGCTCCCCCGTATCATCCCGCGAGGCCCCATGCAGCCCGGTGACGATGCTTCAGACCTTTCAGGAGACGATCTCGCGTCTGGTGACCCTCGACCGCGATGTCCTCGTGATCGCGTGGCTTTCCCTGCGTGTCAGCCTCACCGCCGTGGGCATCGGGCTCGGCATCGGGATCCCGGTGGGGGCCCTTCTGGCGGTCGCCATGTTTCCGGGGCGATCGGTCCTCGTTGGGCTGCTGAACGCCTTCATGGGGCTCCCCCCGGTGATCGTCGGGTTGGTGCTCTACCTCGTGCTGTCGCGCTCCGGCCCGCTGGGGTCGCTCGGTCTCCTGTTTACCCCGGGCGCGATGGTGGCGGCCCAGGCCGTACTGGCGACGCCTCTCGTCGCGGCGCTCACTCGGCAGGTGGTCGCCGATGCCGAGGCGCATCTCGGTGAGCAACTGCGTTCGCTCGGACTGTCGGCCCCGCGCCGGGCGCTCGCGCTGATCCACGATACGCGCTTCTCCCTCGTGACGACGGCCCTGGCCGCCTTCGGGCGCGCGATCTCGGAGATCGGCGCCGTCCTCGTGGTCGGGGGCAACATCGATGGTCACACCCGCACGATGACCACGGCGATCTCTCTGGAGACCCAGAAGGGCGACCTCAGTCTGGCCCTCGCGCTCGGGCTGGTGCTGATCGGGCTCGTCATCCTGATCAACGCGTTGGCGGCGACCCTGCGCGCCCACGCCGCGCGCGCCTACGGCTGAGCCGATGCCCGCGATCGAACTCAGCGACCTCGCGCTCGCCCGGAACGGCACCACTATCCTGGATGGCCTGAGCGCCGGGATTTCCGCCGCCGGCATCACGGCGCTGATCGGGCCGAACGGCGCCGGCAAGAGCGCCACGCTGCGCGTCATCGACGGCCTGCTCGCACCCGATGCCGGATCGGTGCGGATCGTCGCCGCCGGCCCTGTGCGGCGCGCCTTCGTCTTCCAGCGCCCGGCTCTCCTGCGGGCCAGCGCGCTCGCCAATGTCGCCCTCGCGCTGACGCCCCTCGGCCTGTCGCGGACCGAGCGGACGCGGCGCGCCCACGCTGCCCTGGCGCGCGTCGGCCTCGGCGACCGGGCTTCGGCGCCGGCGACCCGCCTCTCCGGCGGCGAGCAGCAGCGCCTCACCCTCGCGCGGGCCTGGGCGGTCGAACCCGATCTCCTCCTCGCCGACGAGCCGACCGCCAATCTCGATCCGGGCGCCACCGAACTCGTCGAGGGCCTGATCGCCGAGATCGCCCGGCAGGGCACGAAGGTGGTGCTCGTCTCTCACAATCTCGGACAGGTCACGCGGCTCGCCGCCGACGTCGTCGTGCTTGCCCGAGGGCGGGCCGTCGAGCAGGGGCCGACCCGCACGCTTCTCACCTCGCCCCGGGCCCCCGAAACGCGGGCCTACATCACCGGAGAACTTCCTTGGACATCCTTCGCCGCGGCCTCCTGACCTTCGGCCTCCTGTTCGCGCTCGGTGCCGCATCCGGCGTCCGAGCCGAACCGGCTTCCATCGTCGTTGCCTCCACCACGTCCACCGAGCAATCGGGCCTGTTCAAGCACCTGCTGCCGCTCTTCGAGGCGAAGTCCGGCATCGCCGTGAAGGTCGTGGCCCTCGGCACCGGACAGGCCCTCGACGCGGCCCGCCGGGGCGATGCCGACGTGGTTCTGGTGCATGATCGCCCGGCCGAGGAGAAGTTCCTGGCCGAGGGCTTCGCCACGAAGCGCTGGGACGTGATGTACAACGACTTCGTCCTGATCGGACCGAAACCCGACCCGGCCGGTGTCCGTGGGGGCGACGCGGTCGCGGCTTTCGGCAAGCTCGCGGTGGCCAAGGCTCCCTTCGTCTCGCGCGGCGACCGGTCCGGCACCCACAGTGCGGAGTTGCGGACCTGGAAGGAAGCCGGCGTCGATCTCGCGGACATCAAGGGCGACTGGTACCGCGACATCGGCCAGGGCATGGGACCGGCCCTCAACACCGCTTCGGCCCTGAACGCTTACCTCCTGGCTGACCGCGGGACCTGGCTCGCGTTCAAGAATCGCGGCGATCTCACCATTCTCGTCGAGGGCGACAAGCGCCTGTTCAATCCCTATGGGGTGATGCTGGTGAACCCGGCCAAGCATCCGAACGTGAAGGCGAAGGAGGGCCAAGCCTTCATCGACTGGCTGATCTCACAAGAGGGGCAGGCGGCGATCGCGAGCTACAAGATCGAGGGCAAGGAGCTGTTCTTCCCCAACGCGAGCAAGTAGGGCCGAAGCTTTCGTACGGGGAAGCCGGATTATCGGGGAAAGCGTCGGGTCGAGCTGCCCTCCGGGCGGGGCAATCGTTCATGGATCTTTTCTTCGAGACGGGTGACGCCGGCTCCCGCAAGCCTGCCGGCTGCGGCGATGCGCGACGAGAATGCGTCGCGCAGGGTGCGCGCCCTGACACCGATCGGGATGCGATGCGGGCATGCGGACGGCGCCACGTCGAGTGCCTTGCCGCCATCTCGCTCCAGGGCCTATCGGTGAATCATGACCGAGTTCATCGAGCACACCGACGGCGAGGAGATCCTGGAAGACGGTCACGGGGTCCGGTTCATCCTGCCGGCGTGGCGGTTCGACCTCCCTGTCACCCGAGGGGCGTGCAGGGACGAGTTGTCTGATGGCCGAAGGGTGCGAACCTTCAGCATCCAGAAGGGTGACCTTTCCGCGAATGAAGCGCGTCATTACGCGGGCCGGCTGCGGGACGCGCCGGCCCGGGCGATGGCGGTCTTCGACGCAAGTCGACGCGATGTTCATCCACCCGGAAAAACGATGCGGGCCAGTTTCACGATCAACGTTCTCCCGGGCCTGCTGATGACGCACGATTGGTGCATCGTCAGCCAATACAACGCACGCCCGAGCCCGGGCGAGCGCTGGCGAAATCCGCCCTTCTCGATCGGGGTCAGGCCGCAGGCCCCTCACGCTCGGGATGAAGTCCTCTACGTCGATCTCGCCACCTTCCCCACGGCCGGATCTCAGGAACAAGGCCGCCACGTCGATCTGGGACCGGAGGCCGTCGTCCCGTTGCAGCGGGATCGCTCCTATGCGGTCGCCATTGACTTCGCGGATGGGGCCGGCGGCGAGGGCCTGCTGAAGGTGAGAGTCGATGACAAGCTCATCGTCGATTACGCCGGCCCGACGGGCTACGCCAACTTCGCCGGGTGCTTCTTCGCCTACGGCCTCTACCGCTCGCCGTGGTGCCCCGGGTGTGAGGGCCTGAGCGCGCGCTTCGTGAACGTCGTGGAAGGCGTCGCTGAGTAGTCGCTGGACCCGCCGCTCGTACGAACGACGAGTCCTCCGGGCCGCACCTCGTCACACCTGCGGTCCGAACGGTGCCGCAGGACGGTTTCCCGGATCGATCTGCCGGGCAATCGTGCGATTGCCCGGCGCTCTCATCTAATCAGCGCCGATCGCGACGGACGACGGCGGCGCCGTGATCGGCCCTGGCACGATCTCGGTTCACGGCACTCCGACCGACAGCCGCAGCGTGATTGTCTCTGCGCAGACCTGCCCCGTCCTGGTTGACGGCCGCCTGATCCCGCGCGATGGCGGCTCGGTCTCCGCGCCGTTCGTCTCGGCGCAAGACTGCGCCATCATGGTATTCCCTGGCCCGGTCCGTCCCGACGGACCTGCGATCATCGGCGCTCGATTGCTCAGCGCGGTTCAGATCGCGGCGCTCCGCAGCCGCTCGCCCGTTGTCGCGGCGCTGAATCGCTGCGTCAGACTGCGCAAGGGCCGGCAGCACCGCTGAGGCTGAGAGAAAAAGTGATAAGGTGGCGAGGATGAATTTGGATTGTGTCATGTGGTGAACCTCGTCCGATTTCTGAGCCCCTCGGGCCCGGCTGAATGGGCAGAGCATCTGCGTCGTGAGCTGTCGGTTCGATGAACGCCGTTGCCCTCTCGTGGAAACGGCGTTCACGAATTGCCGATCGGATCGACGGGCGTTGTGCTCTCAGCGGATGTTTCCCGATTGCCGGCGCCGGGCGACGTACCAGACTGCCAGCGCGACGACCGCGATGACGAGGCTCAGCCAGATCCAGTTGAAATTCGTCGCCGCCGCGTTGGCGGCGGCGGAATTCGAGCCGGCGGGTCCCGTCTCCGGGATCGGTGGGGCCGGATTGGTCTGCTGGGCGAGCGCACTTCCGAGCGTTGCCGTCCACAGGAAGGCACTCGTGGTGAGAGTTCGGGTCATCGTCATCGTGCTCTCCACGGCTACTTATCGGCCTGGCGGGCCGCTCCGTACTGGAAGGCCGGCGCCGCGTTGAGCTGTGCCTTGGTCATGCGGATCTCGGCCTCGACGGGCACACCGCCGGCCAGCACCGTGGCGCGATCGGCGGGCGCCTTCCGGTTTTCGTCGACCGTGCCGGTGGTCGCCGTGACCTGATCGGTGTGCTTGTTCTGGACGGCGCCCAGGACCTCGCGCGTCGTGTCGGCCCCCGGCATGGTCTCGGGCTGTACGCGGGCTGCGGCCTCGGTGCTGGGCTTCGTCTCGGGCGTGACCACCGAGGTCGGCCCACGCGTGAGGGGAACGTCCTTCATGTTCCACGCGAGCGAGTCGTAGGGAATTGCCACCAGCTTCTCGCCGATTCCGAGGAAGCCGCCGACGCCGATCACCACCGCCTCGACCTTCCCGGCGTCGCCGATGAGAACGTCCTCGATCGATCCGACCCGCACATGGTCCATGCCCACCACCGGAAGGCCGATCATCTTGGATCCCCGCATCGCCCCCGGCTGCGGCTGGGCGAACCCGGCGCCGGTTCCGTCCGAGGCCGGTTGTGCATGGACCGGCCCCCCGGACGCCAGCGGCAGAGCGAGAACGGACAGGGCGAGGAGCAGAGTGCTCCGGCGGCGGACAGACATCGCAAACTCCACGAAAACAACTGGCTTCGCAGAAAGCGAACGACCGGTGGACAACGCGCGGTTCGCGTCCTGAGTTCAGGGCGATCCGCGCGCCACCCCTCCGGCGATTTGACTCTCCGCGCCGGGCAGGGCTGATCTCTGCCGGCTTCGCCATGCTGTTCACACACCTCTCCGACGATCTGTTCAAGCCGCTCGCCTCGCCGAGCCGGGCCTTCAATGCGGCGCTCCTGCTGCACCTGCACGGTCGGGTCTTCGGGGACACCGCCGAACCCCTGCGCAAGAGCGAACTTCTGACGGCGATCGGTGACTTCGCCGCCGATTTCGTGGACCGGGAGATCGACGACGACGCCTCCGGCACGGTGGAACCGAGCGAGCGCCGCTCGGTCGTCTATCGCCGCCTTCTCGATGCCGGCTGGCTGGTGGAGCGGCGGGAGCGCTATGTTCCGGTGGTCGAGTTCGACCCCGAGGCCCGGATGGTCATCGAGGAACTGGCGCGGCTCGACAGGGGCGAGCGGCGCTCCTACGGCGGTGCCGTCCTCGACGTGCTGGGCAGCCTGGAAAGCGCGATCGCCAACCCCGCCGAGAGGTCCGAGGCCCTGGTCAACGCGGCCAAGTCGGCCCGTACCTTCCTCAGTCATCTGCGCAGCCTGGCTGGATCGATGCGCAAGAGCGAGGAGCGCATCCTGCGCGAGGCGGATCAGGGCGTCGCCCTGCGCCTCTACTTCGAGGAGTTCGTCGCGCGGCACCTCGTCAGCGACTACCGGACGCTGCACACCCGCTTCAATCCTTTCCGCTTCCGGTCGGGAATCGTGCGCGAGGCCGGCCGTGCCCTGCGCGATCCCCTCACCCTGCGCGCCCTGACCGATGCGGGTCTCCGGGAGGGGCGGGCGCCCGACCGGGAGACGGCCGAGCGCGCCGTCCGCGGCGATCTGGCCGAGATCCTGGCGATCTTCGAGGGTCTCGATCGCCACCTCGACGTGGTCGCCGACATCGTCGCCCGGCTCGAGCGCCGGATCGCCGCCACGCTGCGCTACCTGGACCATCGGGATTCCGACCGGATCGAGCGCACGGCCGCGGCCCTGCGCGCGGTGGCTGGTGGCGATGACGACCTCGCCGGCCTGCCCGATCCCCAGGTCTCGCTGTTCCGCCCCCCGATCGGCGAGCCGCATTGTTACGCACCGCGCCTGCGCCGGGCGGCGATCGAATCCGAGCCGTTGCCCGAGATCGAGATCGATCCCGTCATCGAAGCCTTCATCGCCGCCAAGGACGCGTTCCGGGAGCGCGTCGCGGTCACGCCCGAGCGGATCGTGGCCTTCATCGAGGCACGGCTCGGGCCGGAGCGCACCATCCGGGGCTCCCAGATCCGGATCGCCGACGTCGACGATTTCGTCGTGTTCCAGCGCCTGCGGGAGATCGACGTCCTGTTCGACGGGAGCCTGCGCGGCCGCTATCGGCTTTCGCGGATGGAGGGTCGGGTGTCGAATGGCTGGCTCGATTGCCCGGACTTCCTGCTGGAGCGGGCGCCGGCGCTGCGCCGCTAGATCCGGAGCCGTCTGAGTCCGGTCGCGGCTATGCTGCCTTCACGGCCGAATTCTCTGCGCAACGGCGTTCGTCGCGATCGGTTGAATTGATGATCCCGGTTTAATCCCAGGCCTTGGCAAAATACTGTGAGGGGTTCATGCTCCGCTGGATTTCATTCGCGCGATGCGACGCGAAATTCGAGAAGACTGCGGGAGCGTTCGTCCATGACCAGCGCCAAATGCCTGATCAAGTCCGCTTGGATTGCCGCGGAAGTCGGCCGGGAGCGCTGTGAGCGGGTCCTGGTGGTCGAGACCTACATTGCGGTCAGCCCGCTGGAGCCGAACTACGATCCGGCCCGCTACGAGGCGATCGTTTCCGAGGTCCAGCGCGTTCTCGCGGCGAATCCCTCGCTCGACCGCGCTTCGATCCTCAGCATGCACCGCGACACGGCCTGCCTCTCGCTCTTTCGTGCGACGCCGGCCGTCGCGGTTTGAACGACATCGCGAAACTGGCGTCGCACTCTCGCGGACCCGCTCGCGGCCACGACCGTTGGCGCGCGTCGCCGCGAGGCGCTAGAGACACCGGCCGGCGCGGGCAGATCCCGCGACCGCGAGGCCAGCCATGCTCGAATCGTTTCGCGCCATCGTCGACGGTGAGGACTTGCCGCCGCCCGGAGCCCGCGCGCCTTCGGAAGAGGAGTTGACCCGGGCGCTTCAGGTCCTCCTGAAGAGCCAATGCGTCTACGCCGGAACACCGGGCATCGGGCGCTCCTATGAGCTCGCACGGCACTACGCGCCCTTCTTCCAAGCCTACTTCGCGTGCCTCGGCTACCAGTTCGACGTGATGCATCGCGATCAGATGGTGTGCCTGCGGGTTCCGCCCGAGGGCGTCCGTCACGATGCCCAGGCCGAGCGCCTGCGCAAGGACGAGACTCTGGTCTTGCTCGCCCTGCGTCTCGCCTACGAGGAAGGCCTGCGTGCCCACCGGGTGACCACCGAGGGTGTCGTGGAATGCACGACCGACGACATCGTCGAATCGATCCGCACCGCTACGCGCAGCGATCCGCCGGAAGAGGCCCGACTCACCGAGATCCTCCGTCTGTTCGCGCGCAAGGGGGCCCTGCGCCTGGGCGAACGCGACAAGGTCGAGAAGATCACACCCTTGATGGTGATGCCCGGGATCGCGGTGTTGTCGCCGGACGCCTGGATGGATCAGGTCCGAGCCTGGGGGGCTGCGCGCGGCGACGAGGAGGCGTGAGGTCTGAGGCGTCGATCCGCACGCGCTTGCCGAGGAAATCGAGGAGGCTGCGCATCCCGGGTGAGAGTCGATCGCCCACCGCGTCGAGGGCGTTCTTGTCCTCGCAATCCCCTGGCTTCCAGCCTTCGAGCATCGGTTCCGGTCGCCCGGCGGCGCGACCATCGCGGGATGCGCCCGGAACAGGCGCGATCGAGCGGTAACGACGATCCGCTCGGAGGACCCAACGGCGCCGGCCGATGTCCTGGACGCCGGGTTCTTCCGGGTCCACCGCCCCCTCTCGCTGAGTCAGCGCAACATCGCCTTGAAGGAGATTGCCGCATTAATCGCCTCCCTCGCCAGTCCCAACTCCGCGGCCACCCACGACGCGACGCGGCGCGGGGAGCGTGGGATCGTCCCGACTCTCGCCCAGCGGTGCCGCGTCCCCAGGCCGGCGGCCCCGCCGGCTTGCATCCCGGACGCTCAGCGTTCATGCGAGGGGTGTCTTCTCGAACTCGGGATCGTCAGCGCCGGCCGTGTACCGCCTTACCGATATCGTCCTCTCGAACTGGTACCTGATCCGCCGCGAGCAGATTCGGATCCGGGGCGCGGCTGCGCTGGTGGGACCTACGGGGGCCGGCAAGTCGACCATCTTCGATGCGGTCGGCACGGTGCTGGCGGGCAACAATGCCAGCCGCCTCGCCCTCAACGCTTCGGCCTCGGGACGCAGCGCCCGGACCGTGCGGGATTACTGCCTCGGCTGGATCAGCGATCCGGCCGAGGGCGGACGCCCCACCCGTGAAGCCTGCGAGACACTGATCGTCCTGGTCTTCGAGAACGAGACCACGGGGCGCGTCGTCTCCGCCGGGCTCGCCCTGGCGGCCCGGGCAGAAGACAGCCGCGAGACGACCCTGTCCCGCTTCGTCCATGTCGGCCACCGCTTCGAGGTCGCCGACTACGTCCGTGAGGCGCCGGGCGGAAGCTTCGTCGCGCCCTGGGCCGAGATCGCCAAGGACCTGCGCACCCGCGGGAGCACCTTCGACGAGTACCGAGCGTCCGGCGAGCGCTTCACCGCCGAACTCCTCGGAAACCTTCGCGAGGGCGCGGCGGTGCCGGAGCCGCGCCACTTCCTGCGCACCTTCTCCAACGCCGTGGCGTTCAAGCCGATCTTCGATTCGTCCGCCTTCGTCCGGTCCTTCGTGCTCGAACCCGAGCCCCTGGACGTCGCCCGCATCCGGCAATCGGTGGAGACCTGGCGGCGCCTCCTCGAGACCATCGAGGAGTTGGAACGGCGCCTCGCCCACCTCGCCCGGATCGTCGGGCGCTACGAGACCTGGGCCGAGGCGAGCCTCGCCACGGTTCTCGGAGACCTGCGCGCCGCTGATGCGGACCTGCGTCGGCGCATCATCGACACCGTGACCGCCCGCCAGACCCTCAAGGACGTCGCCGAGCGCCTGCGCATCGCGCGCGAGAGCGTCGCCACCAGCCAGGGCTTCGTGCGCGAAATCGACGGCGAGATCGCGGGTAAGAAGGCGCTGCTCGCCGGAACCGCCGCCGAGGGGCGCCTCGCCGCCTCGAACGCCGGCCTCGCCATGTTGGCCCGCGACCGACGCGACCTGGCCGCCCGGGTCGCCGAACTGGTCGGAATCGTCCTCGATACCGGCAAGCTCGCGGTGATCCTCGGCGAAATCCGCAAGGTTTCGCCGGAGGCCGCCCGCCTGGTGGAGGCCTGCGCCCGATCGGGTCTGCGACGCGAGGCCAATCCGGAAGAAACCCTGCGGTCGGACGGTCCGCTCGCCGCGCTGATCGCCGGACTGGCTGGAATGCCCCCGATCGCCGCGCCCCTCGAGCGGGCGGCGGAGGACGCGGCCCTGCGGGCCCGCGCCCTCGAGAACGAGGCGCAGTCCCGCGCGCCGGCACCGAGCGCGGGGCGGGGGGCGGCGCCGCGTCTGTCCTCGGACGTGGCGGCGTTCCGCGAAGAGCTGTCCCGCCTCGGCATCGTGGCGACACCGATCTGCGAGCTGGCCGAGATCATCGATCCAAAATGGGGGCAGGCCCTCGAGGGCCTCCTCGGCGGCGCCCGCGAGGCGCTTGTCGTGCAACCGGACCGCCTCAACGAAGCGTTCGCGCATCTCGAAGCGCGCAAGAGCCAGTTCTACCGCTGTCTCCTGGTAAAGACGACCGATACGGCCCGGCGGCGCGGCGGGCGCGACGACGAGGGTCCGCTCGCACTGATCGAGACGGCCGATCCCCACGCGCAGGCCTTCCTCGGGGCGCGCCTTGGCGGCTACGATCTCGCCCCGAACGACGCGGCCCTCGCGCATATGAGCCGGGCCGTGGCCCCGAGCGGGCGCTCGACCTCGGGCATGGCTTATTCGGTGGTGCGCCCGGTCCAGCTCATGATGACCCGGGGCCACCGGGGTCCGACCGCAGAGAGCCGCCAGGATTGGGAGCAAGCGGTCTCCGAGGCGCGCCGAGCCCGGGCAGAGGCCGATGTCCTGCGGGAAGCGGCCCGGATCGGGGCCGCCCTCGCGCGCCGCCTGTCCGAAACGAACCTGGATTTCGCTGAATTGCGCGCCGAGGCGGACGCGATCGAGGGCCGACGCCGCAGCCTGACCACGGAGCGGGAGAGCGTGGAGCGGGCCGAGACCGGCGTCTTGGAGGCCGAGCTCGCGGAGCTCGCTAAGGAGCGTTCGGCCTATCTCACCGAGCTTGTCCAGGTGCTGGAGCCGAAGCGAGACCTGCTGCTGGGCGAGGAGGCCGGCCTGAAAGCCAAGGTTGCGGCGAGCCACGAGGCCGCCCGTGCTGCGCTCCAGGCGCGCCGGACCGCGTATCAGCGCTGGGCCGGCGGCGACAGCATGCGCATCCGGCTCGTGCGTCCGGACGCCTTCGACCCGAAGGCGCTCGCGACGCTGCGTGCCGAGCGTGCGGATCTCGACGCCAAGGCGCTGGCGAGTCATGCCAATACCGGGCGTGCGCGAGCCCGTGAAGCGGCGGAGACGGCGCGAACGCAGGGCAGGGCGGCCGAGCGCGACCTCGCCGAGTACTGCGTGCAGTGGCGGGTGGAAAATCCGCTGGGGGCGAGCGACGTGCCGGCCTCCTTCGGCTACGGCTGGGCGAAGCGGGCCCATGACGAGGTGGCGAGCCACGAACTGCGGCGCTACCGGGATCAGGCGCGGCGGGCGGAGAGCGAGATGCGCCGCCTGATGATCGAAGACCTGTTGACCCGGCTCGCGGACAAGTTCGAGCGCGTACGCGCCCGGCTCGAGGCCCTCAACGAGCGCCTGTCGAGCCAGACCTTCACGGGGCAGACCTATGCCTTCGAGGCCGAGGTGGATCGGCGCTACGCCGCCGTCCATGCCCTGGCGACAGAGGTCGCCCGCTCGCCGGATGCGGCCCAGGCGATCCTGCCGGACGAGGGCGGCGCGATTCCCGATGGTCCGCTCGCGGCGGCGATCGACGAGATCACCGCCCTGATCGCCGGTGAGGAGAGCGCCGCGCGCCTCGCGGACTACCGGAACTACTTCGTCTACGAGATCGGCATGCGCGATCGGGCGGGAAACCGCACCACGATGTCGAACCGCGCGCTGCGAGGTTCGGGCGGCGAAGCGCAGGCGCCCTTCTACGTCGCCATCGCGGCGTCGCTCGCCTCGGCGTATTATCCGGGCGACCGACCCGGCGACGAGAACCCCGGCCTCGGCCTCTGCCTTCTCGACGAGGCGTTCTCCAAGCTCGACGTGCGCAACAGTCAGGCCCTGGTCGATCTCTATCAGGCGTGGGGGCTGCAACTGCTGATCGCGGCCCCGGAAGACAAGCGGACGACCTTGACCGAGGTGATGGATACCATCGTTACCGTCTACAAGAGCCCGGATCTCTCCTCCGTGCGAATCGAGGCCGAACACCCCCTGGAAGCTGCCAAGCGCGCCCTGGCGGCGATCAATCCCGAGCGCCAGGGCATCGAAGGCTTCCGGATCACCGACGCCGCCGAGTAGGGCGCGAGGCCGCCCTACCAGACCGGCTCGGGACCGTACCAGGTGAAGTGCTTCTTGACCGGTTCGATCACGTCCCAGGTGCCGGAGAAGCCCGCCGGCGTGACGAAAGCATCGCCGGCCCGGTAGGTCTTCGCGACGCCCTCCGCGTCCGTCACCGTCACCACGCCCGCGATCAGTTGGATGAACTCCGCCCGGCCGAAGTCGATGCGGAACTTGCCGGGCTGGCAGGTCCAGATGCCGGCGGCGAACAGGCCGTCGGGGCTTCTGTAGACGTAGGTCGCCGTCTGCTCCGGCTTGCCCGACAGGATGTGTGAGCGCTCAGGCCAATACGCGGATTCCCGCGGCTGAAGCGCCGGGAAGTCGTAGGTCCGCTCAACCGGTCCCTCCAGCACCGGGGGAGGTGCGGCGGGCCGCCGCCACGACGGCAGCGTGCCGACGAGGGCCATCACGGGACCCGCGAAGGTGTGAAGCAGGCGTGCAATTTCCATTCGAGATCCTCTGACCCTCTCCGACCGAAACTCATGGGTCCGCATGCGAACCGCAATGCAATCATCGACTTTCGGCGCTTGATTTGAACAGAAGACTGAATGGATCCTTAAGTGCAGAATGCATAAACCAACATGTCGTTTTTCATCGATACTGGCGGATGATTTGCCGGTGAGCGCCATGGCGCGGAGCGATGGCGGTCGCTGAATTTCCGGCCCACGGAACAGCCGCGGTTGTGCATCTATCCTAAGTTGCATATCCCGTGGCTGATCCATCACATCAGCGCGACACCTTTACGTGTAATAGATTTTGGACAGATCTCTACGTCTAACAAATGATTGTTTCGTATCGCACACACAGTTGACGCATCGAATCTTGCGGATCGAAATCGGCAACTGCACTTGCATCGATACTGCACTTGCATCGATAATGGATAAGGGGCTTATTTGTGTTCCGGGTCTGATTGGGATCTGGCTCCGTCTCGAAAACAGGGTCGAGTGATGGAAGAAGCCGGAACATCACGGGGGCCGGTCGCCGAAAGCGACACGATTCTCCCCCTCGACTTGTACGAAATCCTCCGGAAGGCCGTTTCTCGCGTTGCCGGCCCGCTGACGACGGCGGCGGCGACCGAGGCGCTTCGGAGGCGCCAACGCGTCGATCCGCCCGTCATCGAGCCACGGCGTCAGGATGGCGACCGTTCAAAGCCCTTTCGGTGTTTCCCCAGGCACAGTGTGACCTTCGTTCTGCCAACGACCTGCCATCGCGAGGATCCGATCACGCGGGGCTTCGGCGACGCGGCTTGGCTCGCGAAGCCCACGATCCCCTGGGACGTCGTGAGTGCCCACGACGAATTTGCGATCGGGAGTGTGTGACATGGGACAGGCCCTCAGCAGTCAAACGTCCGGCGATCGCGTCCTCGTCCCCATGATGGAGTCGCCCGCGTCTGCGCTGATACAGAAGCTCGAAGCGTTCCAGGACTTGTCGACGGAGGATCGGAATGCACTGTCACGTCTGGCGACGACCGCGCGGGACTACCCCGCTCATACCGACATCCTGCGCGAGGGAGAGCCCGCCGACGGCGTTCTGATCGTGGTGAAGGGGTTCGCCTGTCGCAACCAGTTCCGTCAGAACGGTGCACGGCAGATCACCGCCTTCCTGGTCCCCGGTGACCATTGCAACCTGGAAGCCGGCCTCATCAATCGGATGGATCACGCCGTGAGCACGCTCTCACCCTGCCGTGTGGCGCGCGTGAACGCGGATGCCCTGCAGGCGATCCTGCGGCAACACCCGGCCATCCGGCAGGCCCTCCGGATGAGTATCCTCGTCAACGAGGCCACGCTCCGCGAGTGGATCGTCAACATCGGATGCCGGACGGCCGTCGAGCGCATCGCGCATCTGTTCTGCGAACTGCACCTGCGCCTCAACGCGGTGGGACTGACTCGGGGGATGACCTACGAACTACCGTTCACGCAGAGCGACATCGCTGTCACCGTCGGGTTGTCGAACGTGCACGTCAACCGTTCCCTGCAGGCCCTTCGCCGCCAGCGGCTCATCGCCTTGTCCGGCAAGCGGCTGACCATCCTCGACTGGGCCACCCTCAGCGAATTGGCCGAATTCAACCCGAGCTACCTGCAACTCGGTCGCCGGAGTCTGGATGGATGACTCGAACCGAGGCGTCGGTCTGCCTCGGTTCGAGGCTCGGGTGCCGAGCCGCCGGTTCTTAGAGCACCGGGTGATAGGCCCGGCTCAGGCTTTGACGGACGATTGGGGATCGATCGTACCGGTTTCGCTTTCCGGACGATCGTCGGAGGCCTCGTCGAACGCCTGCATCCAGGCGGCTCGGTCCTCGCTTCCCTCGGCATAGGGGCAACTTTCGCGCTGCCTGCCGTAGAGGCGGGCATTGCGGCCCTTAATGAAGGGGCTGTCGCTGGCGGTCGCACCGTCGCTCATTTTTCGTATCCCAATGGTTGGGCCGCACGCCGGGGGAGGACGTCCCATGGCGTTCGTCGTTCGCACGGCCCTGTTGCACGTCAACCCGGAGCCGGTCGCTCCGGTTCATCCGCGTCCGATCACGAGCGCGCTCTCACCCGTGGCGCCGATGATTCGCGGCATGCGCCACCGCGCGTCGGAGGTTCCGGAATCGATCCTCGACCGCGTAGGGGTTGCGAAGCAGTTCGAAGCCGTGTCCATCGCGGGTTCTGCCGCGTCACGCCTCCCTATCCCACGCCCGTCGGCGCGTCGCTCACGCGCTGTCGAGCATGACGGCGAAGGCGTCGGAACCATTGCGCGGACCATGGATTGCGATAGGCGCTGACGTTAGACCTGTGCCTGCAGTGTGTCGGCCCTGGCCGATGGATGACCCTGCACCGCCTTTTCGTTGTTCACTGGCCAGCGGCATCGCTGTCCGTTCCGGGAAACGATCGTTCGTGCCGAGTTTTGGACCGATGCAGACGTTCGATACGACCACGACCACCCTGACGACCCTGCGGCGCGGTTCGCAGCTGTACGAAACGGAGCGGCGACTCAACGCGGTCCTGAACAATGCCTCGGTGGCCATCTTCCTGATGGATGACCGCCAGCACTGCGTCTACATGAACCGTGCCGCCGAACTGCTCACCGGTTTCAGCTTGACCGAGGTGCTCGCGCGCGATTGCCCGCTGCACGACATCGTCCATCACACCTACCCGGATGGCCGCCCGTTCCCGCTCGCGGAATGCGTCATCGACCGCGCCTTTCCGGAGAACAACCAGGAGCGCGGCGAGGAGGTGTTCGTTCATAAGGACGGACATTTCTACCCGGTCGGATTCACCGCCAGTCCCATCCGCGACGACGAAACCCGCATCATCGGCACGATCATCGAGGTGCGTGACATCACCGAGGAGAAGGCGGCCGCCGAGCGTCAGCGCCTGCTCACCAACGAGCTCAACCACCGGGTCAAGAATACGCTGGCCACCGTTCAGTCGATCGCCGCGCAGACCTTCAGGGGCAACATTGACGCCGCCGTGCGCCAGACCTTCGATGCGCGGATGGTCGCTCTGTCGAACACGCACAACGTGCTCACGGCCGAGAACTGGGAGAGCGCGAGCCTGCGCAGCGTCGTCGAGGGCGCCCTCGCACCGCACGCTCTGGCCGAGGTCGATACGGCGCGCTTCGACCTCGTCGGCCCGGACACCCGCCTGCATCCGAAGGTCGCCGTAACCCTCGCGATGGCGCTGCACGAGCTCATGACGAACGCGGCCAAGTACGGCGCGCTGTCCGTCCCGGAAGGCCGGGTCGGCGTATCCTGGACCCTGGAGCCGGGGGAGTCGGGCGAGCGCCTCGAACTCGTCTGGACCGAGACGGGCGGGCCGCCGGTCGCGGAGCCCACGCGGAAGGGATTTGGCAGCCGGCTCATCGAGCGCCAACTGCCGATGGAATTCGACGGCAGCGCGGACCTGACCTTCGCGCCGACAGGCGTGACCTGCCGTCTTCGGATCCCGCTGACCGCCCTCGGGTGGCATGGGCAGGAACGGGTGACCGGACGGACCGCCCGATGAGCGGCCTTCAGGGACGGCGCGTTCTACTGGTGGAAGACGAGAGCCTTGTTGCCATGCTCGGCGAGGACATGCTCCTCGATCTGGGGTGTGAGGTCGAGGTCGCCATGCGCCTCGACAAGGCGATCGACTTGGCCCGCGGGGCGGACCTCGACATGGCGATCCTGGACGTGAATCTCGGGGAAACCTGCAGCTATCCCGTGGCCGACGCCCTGTTCAAGCGCGGCATCCCCTTTATCTTCGCGACGGGCTACGGTCTCTCCGGCATCGAGCCCGCCTACCAGGCCATCCCGGTGATGCAGAAGCCCTATCAGGTGGCGCAGATGGAGCGGCTGCTCCGGCACCTGCTCACCTGCGAAACCCCGTCCTCCGCAGGGACCGTGCAGCCGCTGCCGTGCGGGTGCTCGTTCTGGGCGAAGATCGTCGGCCCGCTCCAGATCCGGGCGGACTGAGCACCGTCGCTGCGGCCTTCGGTCTCCGGGCCGAGGCGCTTGCCGCCGGACCTTTCCGAACGATGTCGCGTTCGCTCCTCGCGGTGACGGGACAACGAACACGACGCGCATGCAGATTCATCTGGACGCCCTTGGCGGCGTCGCCGGCGACATGTTCGCCGCCGCCCTTCTCGATCTCTTTCCCGACCGGGAAGCCGGCGTGCTGGGGAGCATCCGAGCCGCCTTGCCGGGGGTCTCGTGCAAACTCGTCGGACACAACGACGGCATCCTCGCCGGGCGCCGCTTCGTCGTCGCGCGCAGTGCGGAGCATCGGGACGGCGTCGCTCCCGGTCACACGCATCGCCATCACGCGCACGAGCATGGCCACCGACACGATCCCGTCGGCGGAGCCGGTCACGGGCATCGCCACTGGTCGCAGATTCGCGCGGACCTGCAGGCCTGTCCGCTCGAGTCCACCGTCAGCGCCCACGCGATCGGTATCTTCACCCGTCTGGCCGAGGCCGAGGCGCGGGTGCATGGCATCGCCGTCGAGGCGGTGGCGTTCCACGAGGTCGGCGCCTGGGATTCGATCGCCGATATCGTGGCGGCCGCCCACCTGATCGCGGCCCTGGATGCGGAGGCCTGGAGCGTGTCGGCCCTGCCCCTCGGCTCGGGCCGGGTCCAGACCCAGCACGGGCCGCTGCCCGTGCCGGCCCCGGCCACGAGTCTCCTCGTCGAGGGCTTCGAGACCCTGGACGACGGTGTGCCGGGCGAGCGCGTCACCCCGACGGGGGCCGCGATCCTGCGCTACCTGCGGGATATCGCACCGCCGATTCCTGCGGCGCCGCGGATCCTGAAGGGGTCGGGCGTCGGCTTCGGCACGAAGGTCCTGCCGGGCCTGAGCAACTGCCTGCGCGCGGTGGCGTACGAGGCGGCGACGTCGAACGGGAGCGGCGAGCACCGCGACCTCGGCGTGATCGAGTTCGAGGTGGACGATCAATCGGCGGAGGACCTCGGCATGGGCCT
Source organism: Methylobacterium sp. Leaf465 (assembly GCF_001424705.1). Classification (GTDB taxonomy): domain Bacteria; phylum Pseudomonadota; class Alphaproteobacteria; order Rhizobiales; family Beijerinckiaceae; genus Methylobacterium. The sequence goes on along the minus strand of NZ_LMRA01000048.1, from coordinate 71,523 downwards.
CGATCGCTTGCGCAGGCACCCCGACATCTTCGACGTCGTCCAGATGCCGGTCTTCGGCAAGAAGGGACGGATGATGACCCACGTGAGGGCGCTCGCCCGAGTTAGCGCGCTGGACGAGGCGATCGCAGCCTGCTTCCGCGAAACCACCACGATCGGCCTGCGACATCGCATCGTCTCCGGCGCAGCCCTGCCGCGGCGGATGCACACGGTCACGGTGGAGGGTCAGACCGTGCGGGTGAAGGTGGTCGACCGGCCGGGTGGGCGCACCGCCAAGGCGGAGGCCGACGACGCGGTCGCGCAGGAGATCCACGCAACCCGTGCCGGCCTGCGCCGCGCCGCCGAGGCCCTGGCGCTCCGGGCAGATGACGAGGCGGGAGGCGCGGCATGAGCCCCGAGGTCTTGCAACGTCTGAACGACGTCCTGCTCGCGATCGGACCCCTTGCAGTCGCGGTCAGCGGCGGTGTCGACAGTCTGACTCTTGCCGAGACCGCCCACCGCCTGCTCGGGGTCGACCGGGCGCTGATGGTCCATGCGGCCTCGCCGGCGGTGCCCGTCGAGGCGACGCAGCGGGTCCGGGACGAGGCGGCGCGGGCGGGCTGGTCCCTGCGCGTGGTCGAGGCCGGCGAGTTCGCCGACCCGAACTACCGGGCCAATCCGGTCAATCGCTGCTTCTTCTGCAAGACCAACCTCTACGGCAGGATTCGTCAGGTCACCGACCGGATTATGGTGTCGGGCGCCAACCTCGACGATCTCGGCGAGTACCGCCCGGGCCTCGACGCGGCGCGCGAGCACGGCGTCCGCCATCCCTACGTCGAGGCCGGCTTGGACAAGGCCACGGTGCGATCGCTCGCCCGAGCGCTCGGTCTCGGATCGGTGGCGGAGCTTCCGGCGGCGCCCTGCCTGTCGAGCCGCGTCGAGACCGGGATCCGAATCGAGCCCGAGACCCTCGCCTTCATCCACGCCGTCGAGGGCCTGGTGAGTCGCAGCCTCGAGGCGGCGATCGGACCGCGCCGTGCCGTGCGCTGCCGCGTCCGGGCCGCCGGGATCGTGGTGGAGCTCGACCCCGTCAGCCTCGCTGCCCTGGACGGCACTCGCCAGACCGCGCTGGCGGCGCAGATCCGCGCGGGTGCCCCGGCAAACCTGCCGGAGACTCCGGTGCGGTTCACGACCTACCGCACCGGCAGTGCCTTTCTGACGGGAGCGGCCCGATGAGCGTCTCCGACGAGTTCGTCCTTGATTTCGCCCGACCCGAGCGGATCGGCCTTGAGGAGGCGATCTACGCGGCCGGCAAATCCCCGGTGCAGATCGACGCGATCCTGGACGCCGCCGCGGCCCGTGGCGCGCCGCTGCTGCTGACGCGCCTCGACGCCGACAAGCACGCGGCCCTTGCCGGGCATCACCGGGACCGGATCGATTACTGCGCAGTGTCGCGCACGGCGATCTTCGGGCGAGCCCGGCCGCTCACCGGGCCGGCCCGGATCGGCATCGTCGCCGCCGGGACCTCCGACGTTCCGGTCGCTCGGGAGGCCGTGCGGACCTTGGCCTATCAAGGGCATGCCACGACCCTTTTCGCCGATGTCGGGGTCGCCGGGCTCTGGCGCCTGACCACCCGGCTCGACGAAATTCGCGCTCATCCGATTCTCATCGTGGCCGCCGGCATGGACGCGGCCCTGCCGAGCGTCGTCGGCGGCCTCGTCGCCAGCGCCTTGATCGCGGTGCCGACCTCTGTCGGATACGGGGTGGCCGAGGGCGGCCGTACGGCCCTCGACGCCATCCTGGCGAGCTGCGCCCCCGGGATCACCGTCGTCAACATCGACAACGGCTACGGGGCCGCCTGCGCGGCGATGCGCCTGCTCCAGGCCGCCCGCACCCTCTCGGAAGCCAATCGCGTCGAGGGGACGGCGGCCTGACATGCCGCACGCATCCCGCAACACCCCCCTTCACACCGGAGAGCAGACATGGAACGCCGCAGCTTTCTCCAGGGCGCCGCAGCCGGCGCCGGACTCGCCGCCACCAGCAGCGCCAGCGCGGCCGTGACCGCCCCCGGCCTGCCCAACACCCGGCCGAAGGACCCGGCCGACCTGCCTCTGCTCAGCGATCCGGGCGAGCGCCGGGGCGAGATGCTGTACCGGTCCTTTGGTCGCCACGACGAGAAGATCTCGGCGATCGGGATGGGCGGCTTCCACCTCGGCAAGAACGCGGTCTCCGACGACGAGGCGACCCGCCTCATCCATGCCGGCATCGAACGCGGCATCACGTTCATGGACAATTGCTGGGACTACAACGGCGGCCGTTCGGAACTGCGCATGGGGGTCGCCCTCTCGCAGAGCAGCTACCGCGACAAGGTCTTCCTGATGTCCAAGATGGACGGTCGCACCAAGCAGGAGGCGATGCGTCAGATCGACGAATCCCTCAAGCGCCTGCGCACCGATCGCATCGACCTCGTGCAGCACCATGAAATCCTGCGCTTCGACGATCCGGACCGGGTCTTCGCCGAGGGCGGCGCCATGGAGGCTTTCGTGGAGGCCAAGAAGGCCGGCAAGCTGCGCTACATCGGGTTCACCGGCCACAAGGACCCGCGCATCCACCTTCAGATGCTCGAAGTCGCCGAGGAGCGCGGATTTCAGTTCGATTCCGTGCAGATGCCGCTCAACGTGATGGACGCGCATTTCCGCTCGTTCGGGCATCTCGTGCTGCCCTACCTGGTCCAGCACGGAATTGCGGCCCTCGGCATGAAAACCTTCGGCGATGGCGTCATCCTGAAGAGCGACGCGCCGATCAAGCCGCTGGAATACCTGCACTTCTCCCTGAACCTACCGACCACCGTGGTGATCACCGGCATCGAGAGCCAGCGCGACCTCGACCAGGCCTTCGAGGCGGTGAAGACCTTCAAGCCCATGGACAGGGCGACCGTCGCCGAGCTTCTGGAGCGCAGCAAGCCCTACGCGCTCCAGGGCAAGTACGAGCTGTTCAAGACTTCCGCCACCTTCGACGGCACGGCCAAGAACGCGGCCTGGCTCGGCGAGGACGTGGAAAGCGTCAAGAAGCTCGCGCCCACGATGGAATGAGACCGGACGGCACCCGGGCGTTGTGGGACCGTCCCGGTCCGAGACTTCCAGCGAGGTCGCACACAGAACCACGTCATCCCGGGTCCGCGCAGCGGAGCCCGGGATCCAGACACGCAGGAGGTGCAGACCTTCCACGCGTCGGCGGTTCTGGAACGCACGCCTCCGGCCGCGCCCCTTCGTGTCCGAGCTCGCCTGCGGCGCCCCGGAATGCCGAAGCTGTCAGGCTCGCAATCGTCTGCCTTTCACGGATGGCCGTGCCGTCACGCCCCACGGGGATCCGCGATGGCCTGATGAAAGCCAGAGTACAGAACGATGCGTCGAGGCCGCTCACGCGCAGGCCGAACGGCCTCGCTCCAATCAGCCTTCCTTGAAGCCGTAATCCGGGACCCCTTCCTCGTTGCCGTAGTACTTGTACGGCAGGAACTTGCCCGAGAGATTCATCTTGACCCGGTCGCCCTTGTTGTTGGGTTCACGTTCCATGGTCATGTTGAAATCGATCGCCGACATGATGCCGTCGCCGAACTCTTCCTGGATCAGTTCCTTCCAGGTGGTGCCGTAGACCATCACCAGCTCGTAGAAGCGGTAGATCAGCGGGTCCGTGGGCGGCATCTGCGTGATCGAGCCGCGGAACGGCGCCTCGTTCAGCATGCGCTCCTCTGACTGGCTGAGGCCGAACAAGGCAGCGGCCTTGGCGGCCTGGGCCTTGGGCAGCTTCATCTGGCCCATGCAGGCGGCGGTGATGAGGATCGGCGAGATGCCGCCGATCTCATCCTGGATGTACTTCCAGGTCCAGCCCTTCTCGCGCTTGATGTCGAGCAGCTTCTCGGTGAGGTCTTCGCGCTTCATGGCTTGGGTCTCCGTGGCGAGTGGGTGAGGGAAGGTCAGGCGCGCCGGGCGGGGGGCGCGTCCGCCGACAGGGCGGTGGCATCGGCCTCGCTGAGGCTCGGGCGGATCACGGGCGGGTGGCGCTGGTCGTAACCGGCCGGCATCGCGTCCCGTAGCGTCTTCGAGCGGCTGACGAGGAAGTCCATCAGGTGATTGCGCAGCGCGTAGTAGCCGGGCGCATGATGCAACTGCGTGCGGTCGCGGACCTTCGGCAGCGGATTCTCGACGATCTCCGCCACCTTGGCCTGGGGGCCGTTGGTCATCAGCACGATGCGGTCGGCCAGGTAGATCGACTCGTCGACGTCGTGGGTGATCATGAACACGGTCTGTCCGGTCTCGACGCAAATCCGCCGGACCTCGTCCTGCAACGTGCCCCGGGTGAGCGCGTCGAGGGCCGAGAAGGGCTCGTCCATGAGCAGGATCTTGGGCTCGATGGCCAAAGCGCGCGCGATGCCGACCCGCTGCTTCATCCCCCCCGACAGTTCCGACGGCCGCTTGTGCTCGGACCCGGCGAGCCCCACCGTCGAGATGGCCTTGCGGGCCCTGGCCTCGACCTCGGCCCGGGGCGCCTTGCGCCAGCGCGACGCGACCGCGTAGGCGACATTGCCCAGCACCGTGCGCCAGGGCAGGAGCGCGTGGCCCTGGAAGATCACCGCCCGATCGAGGCTGGTCCCCTCGATGGCCTGCCCGTCGGCGATAACGACGCCCTCGCTCGGCGCCTCCAGCCCGGCCAGGATGTTCAGCACCGTGGTCTTGCCGCAGCCGGAATGGCCGATCATGCAGACGAACTCGCCCCGGCGCATGGGCAGCCACAGGTTCTCGAACACGGTGGTGCTCTTGCCCCCCGGCGCCGGATAGCGCCGGGCGATGCCCTCGATCGAGATGAATTTTTCCGAGGACGGCATGGTCTGGGACGACATGCGGGCGTCTCCGGTCTTGTCCGAGGATTTGGAGCGGAACGGGAGGAGGGCGGTCATGGCGCTCACTCCGGGAAGGTGACGAGGCGTTGTGCCTGCGCCAGCAACTGGTCGAGGATCATGCCGACGAGGCCGATCACCAGGATCGAGGTGATCACGTTGGTGATCGAGAGGTTGTTCCACTCGTTCCAGACGAAGTAGCCGATGCCGGTGCCGCCCACGAGCATCTCGGCCGCCACGATGACGAGCCAGGCAATGCCGATGGAGATGCGCATGCCGGTGAGGATGGTGGGGGCGGCTGCCGGGAGGATCACCGTGACCGCACGGCGGAAGGGTCCGACCTCCAGGGTGCGGGCGACGTTCAGCCATTCCCGGCGGGTCCCGGCGACGCCGAAGGCGGTGTTGATCAGCATGGGCCAGAGCGAGCAGATGAAGATTACGAAGATCGCCGAGAGCCCGGAATCCTTGATCGTATAGAGGGCGAGCGGCATCCAGGCCAAAGGCGAGACCGGCTTGAGGAGCTGGATGAAGGGATCGAGGGCCCGGCCCATCAGGGGCGACATGCCGATGAGGAAGCCGATCGGGATCGCCACGATCACGGCGAGCCCGTAGCCCAGCGCCACACGGCCGATCGAGTAGGCGAGCTGGATGCCCAGCCCCTTGTCATTCGGCCCCCAGTCGTAGAACGGGTCCTTGAGGTGCTTCCACATCGTCGCCCCGACATCGAGGGGCCCCGGCATCGCCGACTTGCCGGTGGTGGCGCTGGCGCCCATCAGGGCGGCGTATTCCGGGTCCATCGCCTCGGTCTTGCCCGTGCCGCTGACCGCGATCTGCCATGTGAGCAGGAACGCCAGCAGCAGGCCCAGCGAGACGAGGCCGGCGCGGAGGGACAGGCTGGTGGCCATGGCTCAACCCGCCCGCTTGATCTTGAAGGATGCGAGATATTCCTTCGGCTTGGCCGGATCGAAGGTCTTGCCCATGACCGCGAAGGTCTTGCTGGTGGTCTCGGGCGGGGTAAGCCCGTTCTGCTTCATCAGCCGGGCGGCATCGGTGGCGAGATAGACCTTGGCGGCCACCGCCGCGTAGTCGACATCGCCCTTGATCTGACCCCAGCGCTGCATCTGCGTCAGGATCCAGACGGCGAAGGACTGCCACGGGAAGGCATCGAAATCGACGCGGTCGGGCACCTTGCGCACGTTGCCGAGGCCGTCCGCGAAGGTGCCGGTGAGAACCTGCTCCACCACCGTGACGGGCTGGTTCAGGTAATTCGCCGGGGCGATCTGGGCGGCGATCTCCTTCCGGTTTTCCGGCTTGGAGGCGTAGGTGGTGGCCTCGATGATGGCCCGCAGCAGGGCCGCGTAGGTGTTGGGCGTCTGGGTGATGAAGTCCTGCGAGGCGGCGAAGGCACAGCAGGGGTGCCGGTCCCAGATCTCCTTCGACAGGATGTGGATGAAGCCAACGCCGTCATAGACCGCGCGCTGGTTCACGGGATCGGGGGCCAGGAACCCGTCGATGTTGTCGGCCCGCAGGTTCGCGACCATGTCGGGCGGCGGCACGGCGCGGATCTGCACGTCCGTGTCGGGATCGATGCCGGCCTCCGCGAGGTAGTAGCGCAGCAGGTAGTTGTGCATCGAATAGTCGAACGGCACCGCGAGCTTGAAGCCCTTCCAGTCCTTCGGGTCGCGCCGGTCCTTGTGCTTCATGGCGAGCGTGATCGCCTGGCCGTTCACGTTCTCCACCGCCGGCATCGTGTAGGGTTGCGGGTTCGAACCGACGCCCAGCGAGATCGCGATCGGCATCGGCGCCAGCATGTGGGCGGCGTCGTATTCGCGGTTCAGGGTCTTGTCACGGATCACCGCCCAGCCGGCCGTCTTCACCACGTCGACGTTCAGGCCCTGCTTCTCGTAGAAGCCCATGGGTTTCGCCATGATGATCGGCGTGGCGCAGGTGATCGGGATGAAGCCGATCTTCAGGTCGGTCTTTTCGGGCTTGGCGCCCTCGGCAAAGGCCTCGGCGATCAGGCGGGTGGGCAGGAACTGGCTGACGGCCGCCAAGGCTGTCGCGGCTCCGACGCTGCGCAGGAACGCCCGCCGCTCCGCATCGTGGGGAAACAGCGCCCGCATCACCGTCCCGTCGACCACCCGCTGCAGGGCCGCGTCGCCGGTCGGCTGGGCCGCATCGTGTTCACCCTGCGAACGGTGAGCGCCGCAGGAGCAGCCGCCTCGGCCAAGGCGTCGGGCGGCATCGAAGGGATTGTCGAACAAAGCCATGGTCGCCTCGCCACTGGAAACTGCACACTTATGAGCAACCCCCATGCCAGGATCGAAAACGACTGTTTGTTTAGTGAAAGCAAGTGCTTGACCTCATAGGGCCTGAACACGAAATCTCGTGGTTCACGAAAGATCGTGGTTGCGCAACGAGATCTCGTAACAACATAAGGGCAGATGACGATTCCGCCCGCTCCGCCCGCTCCGCCCGCTCCGCTCGATCTCGGCATCGCGTTTCGCGAAAGCCGCGAGGCGATGCTGGTCCTCGACCCGGATCGGGATTGCGTTGCGGATGCCAACCCGGCGGCCGCCGATCTGCTCGGATATCCCGCCACCGTGCTGCGCGGCCTGCCGGCGAGCGTCCTGCATCCGGGCCAGCTCCCGACGCTGATCGTGTTCACGCAGGCGGTCCAGGCCAAGGGCCATTGGTGGACCGACGCCCTGACGCCGCGGCATGGTGCAGACAAGGCCCTGCGCCTCGAATATGCCGGTTCGCTCCTCCTCGGCCACCCACCGCTGATGCTGGTGACGCTGGCCGACCTCGACGCGCGCCGTCGGCGCCAGGTGGATGCGCAGGCCGATGCCCATATGCGGGCCGGCCTCTCCGAGTGGCAGCGGATGGAGCGGGTCTTCCGCGATCTCGAACGCGAGAACCAGCTCATCCTGCGGGCGGCCGGGGAGGGCATCTACGGCGTCAACGCGGAGGGGGTGACGACCTTCGTCAACCCAGCCGCCGAGCGCATGCTGGGCTGGACCGCCGCCGACCTCGTCGGGCGGGACATGCACGCCACGGTGCATCACACGCATCCGGACGGGGCGCACTATCACCATCACGATTGCCCGATCTACGCGGCGTTTCGCGACGGTGTCGTGCATCAGGTCGACACCGAGGTGTTCTGGCGGCGTGACGGACGCGCGTTCCCCGTGGAATACACATCGACGCCGATCCGCGACCGAGGCCAACTCCTCGGCGCCGTCATCGTCTTCCGCGACGTCGGCCCCCGGCGCGAGGCCGACGAGCGGCTGCGTCAGGCGCTCGCCGAGGTCGATTCCCTGCGTGAGCGCCTGGAGCTCGAGAACGCCTACCTCAAGGAAGAAATTCGCCTCGAAAGCCATCACCAGGGCATCATCGGCCGCTCACCCGCCATCGAAGCGACCCTTCGCCAGATCGACGTGGTGGCGGGCACCGACGCGACCGTGCTGGTCACTGGTGAATCCGGCACCGGCAAGGAGCTGATCGCGCGAGCGATCCACGAGGCCAGCCGCCGCTCCGATCGCCCCCTGATCCGGGTGAACTGCGCCGCCGTGCCCCGAGAGCTGTTCGAAAGCGAGTTCTTCGGCCACGCGAAGGGCGCCTTCACCGGGGCCGTCCGCGACCGGGTCGGGCGCTTCGAACTCGCCGATGGCGGCACGCTGTTCCTTGACGAGGTCGGTGAAATTCCCCTGGACCTCCAGGGCAAGCTGCTGCGGGTGCTGCAGGAGCGCTCCTTCGAGCGGGTGGGAGAGGAGCGCACCCGCGCGGTCGACGTCCGGCTGATCGCGGCCACCAATCGCGACCTGCGGGAGGAGGTGCGGCGCGGTCGCTTCCGCGAGGACCTGTATTTTCGCCTCAACGTTTTTCCGATCGCCGCGAGTCCCTTGCGCGAGCGGCCCGAGGACATTCCGTTGATCGCCCAGCACTTCCTCAAGGGCGCGGCGCGGCGGCTCAACATCGCCGAGCCGCGGCTCACGGAAGGCGACGCGCGCCGCCTCAGCCGCTATCCGTGGCCGGGAAACGTCCGCGAACTGGAGAACGTGATCGAGCGGGGGGCGATCCTCGCGGTGCGTGGGCGGCTCCATCTCGACTTGCCGGAAGTCGATTTACCGCCGCGCGGCCGTGACGCCGTCGCCATGGCCTTGCCGATCCTGAACCCGTTGACGGAGCTTGAGCGGCGCGCCCGCGACCGCTCCGAGATCGAGGGAGCCCTGACCCTGGCCGGCGGCAAGGTTTTCGGCCCGGGGGGCGCCGCCGAACTGCTCGGCCTGCGGCCGACCACCCTGGCCTCGCGGATGAAGGCGCTGGAGGTCGATGCACGGACCTTCCGTGCGCGACGTTGACGCCGCCCTGCATCGCCCGCTGCTCCGGCCCGTGACGGATACGCCGTCCTTCGCCACCGGCCGTCGCAGGCACGATCCGTGCGCCAGTGGATATGTCGAAGTCCGGCACCGGGCCCTAGATGGTCCGGACGCTCGCCTCGCTGGAGTTCGTGCCCCGATGCATCCCAATCGACGCGCCGTCATCGCCGGCGCCGCTCTTCTGCCTCTGTCGGCAGGTCCGCTGAAGCGCAGGGCGATGGCCGAGACGGCGCAATTCTCCGGATTACTCCGCCGCCCAATTCCTTCATCCGGCGAAACCCTGCCGGTGATCGGCATCGGTACGTCGCGTCGCTACGAGGTCGAACCGACGCCGGAGAAGATCGCGCCGTTGCGCGAGGCGGTCCAGCGGTTCGTTGCGCTCGGTGGAACGGTCATCGATACCGCGCCGAGCTACGGCACCGCCGAGGACGTGCTTGGACTGATCCTCAGCCAGGATGGCCTGCGCGAGAAGGTGTTCCTGTGCAGCAAGGTCGGGACGCCGGGCCGGGAGGCCGGCGCGGCGGAGATCGCGCGATCCTTCCAGCGCATGAAGACATCGGTGATCGACCTCATCGCGGTCCACAACCTCATCGATCCGGATGCAAATCTCGCGACCCTTCGCGATCAGAAGGCGCAGGGGAAGATCCGGTATCTCGGCGCAACGGTCTGGCGCGACAGTCAGCTTGCGGATCTCGAAGCGCTGATGACGCGCGAGACCCTGGACTTCATCCAGGTGAACTACGCCCTCGACGATCGCAGCGCTGCCGCGCGCATCCTGCCCCTGGCAAAGGAGCGCGGGACCGCCGTGATGGTCAACGTTCCCTTCGGGCGCGATCGCCTGTTCAAGGCCGTGCAAGGGCGCGCGCTGCCACCCTGGGCTGCGGAGTTCGACTGCGCGAGTTGGCCCCAATTCTTCCTGAAATACGTCCTCGCGCACCAAGCGGTGACTTGCCCGATCCCCGGCATGGCCAAGGTGGCCTATGTCGAGGACAACCTCGGCGCCGCACGGGGCCGTCTGCCCGATGCCGCGCAACGCACCCGCATGGAGGCCCTCGTCGATGCACTTTGAGTTCGTGAAACGCCGCTCGATCCTCGCGCACGTCTCCGGCGCTGCCGTCGCCTTCGCTCTAGTCGGCTCCGCCTGGGCGCAGACCGAATCGGAGCCGATGCGCATCGGGATCATCGGTGCCGGCAATATCGGCGGCACACTCGGCGGCCTGTGGGCTAGGGCCGGCCATCCGGTAATGCTGTCGTCCCGGCACCCAGAAGACCTGAAGGGCCTCGTCGACGGGCTGGGACCCAAGGCCCGCGCCGGGACTCCGGCCGAAGCGATCGCCTTCGGCGACGTCGTGCTGGTGGCGGTTCCCTATAAGGCGTATCCACAGATCGCGCAGGATCACGGTGCCGCCCTGAAGGGCAAGATCGTCATCGATGCCGGTAACGCCACCCAAGCCCGCGACGGCGAGGTCTACGGCGAGGTCCAGGCGAGCGGCATCGCAGCCGTTTCGGCCAAGTACCTGATTGGCGCCCACATCGTTCGTGCCTTCAACGCGGCGAATTACAAGGTGTTCGCCAAGAACGCTCACCGCGAAGGGGGCCGGATGGCGATCCCCCTCGCAGGTGACGACCCTCAGTCCGTCGCGGAAGTGTCGAAGCTCGTCACCGATGCGGGCTTCGATCCGGTGGTCGTCGGACCTCTCAGGACGGCGGACAGCTTCGCCATGGGCTCGCCCGGCTTCGGGCTCGAACTTACCGCTCCGGACCTGCGCACGCGCCTGGGTGTCACACCTTGAGTGGTGAAACGTCCGCCGGCGCATCACCCAAAGTGCCGGCGGGTCAGCAGGCCGCTGCTTGGCTTGGGCGCCTCGTCGATATGCGGCCGGGCGAGGCACCGGCACTTGCCTGGTCGTGGGCGTACATCTTCTCGATCCTGGCGGCCTATTATGTGCTCCGTCCCATCCGCGACCAGATGGGCTTGGCGGGCGGCATCGAGAATCTGCCCTGGCTCTTCACGGGCACTTTGGTGGGGATGCTGGCTCTTAACCTGCCCTTCGCCTGGCTCGTGAAAACGCTGCCGCGGGCGCGGTTCGTACCGCTCACCTATCGGTTCTTCGCGGCCAACATTCTCGTCTTCGCCGCTACTCTGTACCTCGCGGGTCCGGAAGGGAATATCTGGATCGGCCGTGCGTTCTTCATATGGTTGTCGATCTTCAACCTGTTCGTCGTCTCGGTCTTTTGGGCTACCATCGTCGATGTCTTCTCGACGGAGCAGGGTAAGCGGCTGTTCGGTTTCATCGCAGCCGGGGCGACCCTCGGGGCCATCGCGGGCTCGGCGACCACCGCCATCCTCGCTCGCGACGTGCCGACCTGGGCCCTCCTGACCGGCGCGGCAGTCCTTCTCGAGGCGGCGGTCTTCAGCATGCGCGGACTCGCCCGTTTGTCGGACCGCCTGCGTCAGGCACCAACCGCCGGTGATGCACCGGCCGCCGAGGCCATCGGTGGCAGCGCCTTCGCGGGTATCACGCGGACGCTCCGGTCACCCTACCTTCTGAATATCAGTCTGTTCCTGTTGCTGTTCTCGACCACATCGACGTTCCTGTATTTCGAACAAGCCGGCATCGCGAAGCGCAGCTTTCCCGATCGAGGTGCGCAGACGGCCTTCTTCGCAAGCGTGGATCTGCTGGTGAACGCGCTCACTCTTGGCGTGCAATTCTTCCTGACCGGACGGATCGTGCGCCGGATCGGTGTGGGGCCGGCCCTGGCCGTCCTGCCAGCGGCCAGCATCCTGGGTTTCGCGGTCCTGGCCGTTTCGCCGACGATCACCGCCATTGTGCTCTTCCAGGTTCTGCGACGCGCCGGAAACTTCGCCATTGCACGGCCTATCCGTGAGGTGCTGTTCACGGTCGTACCGCGAGAGGATCGCTATAAGGCGAAGAACTTCATCGACACGGTGGTGTATCGCGTCGGTGATCAGGTCGGGGCCTGGTCATTCGCCGGGATCGCCGCTCTGGGGCTCGGTTCGACCGCTGTCGCCGTGACGGCGGTCCCGCTGTCCGTGGCATGGCTTCTGAACAGTCTCTGGCTCGGGCGTCGGCAAGGGGAGCGTCAGGCGCGTCAGGACAGCATCGTGCAGGATCAGACCGCAACCGGCCGGTAGCAAGCCCCGATGCCAAGGAGTTCTGGGCGTGGCGGCGTCACGCGACAAACCGGAAATCGCTGCGATTCCACATCGGATCGGGCAGTATGGACAACGCTCGACCTATCCACCGCGGCCCGATGGTTGTGCCGGCGGACGTGGCCGAGCACACAAGCAATAATCGCGAGTACGCTTCCGCATGCAGCGTCTCTGTTGTGGACATCTCTTATCTGTGATGCGCATGTCAGGCATGTTCATCGCCGAATTTGGCCTCGGGCGCTTGATAAATGTCTACGAATGGGCGATCTGCTGCCTTGGGGGCACAGGGAAAAGAAAATTACGCATGTCCGAAAGCACCGAAATTCAAACGACCGACTTCGTCGATCTCGCCGCCGACATCGTCGCGGCGTATGTATCGAACAATCCAGTCCGGACCACCGATCTACCGGATCTGATCCGCAATGTGCACGCCGCGCTCAACGGCCTCGTCACCGGTGCCGCCCAGACCGCCGAGGAGGTTGCGCCCGAAAAGCCGACGCCCGCCCAGATCCGCAAATCCGTGATGCCGGACGGCATCATCAGCTTTCTCGACGGCAAGAGCTACAAGACGCTGAAGCGTCACCTCAGCAGCCACGGCCTTGATCCCCACAGCTACCGGCAGCGTTACGGCCTCCCGGCCGATTACCCGATGGTCGCCCCGTCCTACGCCGCCATGCGTTCGGAACTCGCGAAGTCAATCGGCCTCGGTCAGGTTGCGAACCGCAACGAAGACGAAGAGGTCCCGCCGAAGACCAAGGGCCGCAAACAGGCTGCTTAAGTCACCGCCTCGCGCCTTGTCGAGGTTACGCTCCCCCTTGACGGCGCGTGACCTCGGCGGTCGTTGCATCAACCCCGTGGCTGGGTATTCGACGGGTTCTAGAGCCAACGTTCATCGAGGTCCGTAGCGTTCCGATCGGTGATCGGCTGGGCGTCGTCACCTTGCGCGAAGATTACGATATCGTTGGGACCGACGTCGCGCGTGGCGTAGAAGTCCCAGCGCCGGTGGATGATCCGGGGACCGCCGAAGAGACGGTACGCGTTCCAATAGCGATCATCGCGAAACCCCACATAGTGAACGCTTCGAGCGGACTGCGCCGGTTCGTCAGCCATGGCTTTGTCTCGGGCGAGGGAGAAGCGGCTGAAGTGAGGTTTTGCGTGCATCCCTCGGCATCGACGATCCTATCGTCCGGCCAGAGACGCGGGTTGGCCGGGAAGCGATAGGCGATTGCCCGTATCGATCAGGGTATCGCCCGAGATGCGGTAGATGCCCAAGTTCCGGTCGACGTAATTACAGACATAAATGTAATCGCCGGAGGGACTGAATGCGACACCCTGCGTGACGGCGCCCGCTTCCGCCTGGGACGTCATCTGCACGCTCTGTGACGAGAGGGACAGCAACGCAACAGCGCCAGTCGGCGTATAGCCCGGGCTTCCACGTGCTGCGCTCGACCCCCGGACGACCGAGACGGCGGCATGTCGGCCGTCCGGCGCGATCACCAGTGCTTCCGGCGTGTCGCCGATTCCCAGGTGATCGAGGACGACCGGGCGTCGACCATCGGCGCGAATGACACTGATGGTATCGGCGTGCCCGTCGCTTGGCTCCTGTCCGGTGTTCCCAGTGAGCGCGAGCGTTCCGTCGGGCGTCACATCGAGCCCGTAGACCCCTGCGCCAACGGGCATATCGTAATCCGGCTCATAGCGCACCGAAGTGCCATTGATCGACAGGACGCCAATACGCGCCGCTTTGTTCTTTGCGACGAAGGCGCGCCGTCCATTCGCCGCGAAGGCGACCGCCGCAGCCTCATCGCCCACATCGATCGTTGCGAGCGGCCGAACCTTTGAGCCAAGGATTGAGAGAACGGTGACGCTGCGTCCCTTGCGATTGGCGATGAGCGCGAGATCTCCGGTCCTCGAAATGCTGATACCGGAGGGTTGCTGTCCAACCTCGACTGTCTCAATGAGGCGCGGTGGCGTCGCGGTCAGATCGATGACATGCAGGCGATTGTCCGCGTGAGCGTACCAAGCGGTACCGTCCTGGTGCATCAGCACCGAACTTGCGACCAAACCGAGACGTCCGTCCGGCGTGACCCGCAGGTTCGTCGGCGGTCCGTACACCGAGTTGTCGAGAGGGAGGGTATGGATCAAGCGAGGATGTGCCTCATCACTGGCGTCGATGATCCCAACGGCATCACTCCCGTTCGGACCGTTGCGGCTGCCATCCGGCGCGAAGAACGTTTTGCCATCGAGGCCGACAAGCAGGAAGGCCGGTGCGTCTCCCGAGGCCAAAGCGCGTATCGGGCTAAGGGCGATCAGGAGTGCCATCCCGAGCGTGCGGATGTGGATGCGTGTCATGTCCTGCACATAGGGCAGCCGGGTCGGGAGTCCCGTTCGGTACATCCCGGAGCGATCGGCTTACCGGGCCCGCCGACCGGCACGTTATCGGAACAAACGGAGTCCTGCGCCGAGAAGACCAAGGCCTGCAATGAGCAGCGTACCCCCAGCCCATTCCAAGGTACTCCGAAGCCGCGGCGAGGCCTGGGCAGCGGCGGCCAGAGCAATGCCCGCCAGCAGGAAGCTTGCACTTACCGTGAACATCAAGAACCGCCTTCCTTGAGCGTTTAAGCTATTGCGGTCCTCATCGAAAGGTTGCCTGATCCTTCCAACGCCGCAGACGCCTCCTTGTCTTTGAAATGAATTCGGAATGGCATACCCCATTTGGCGGATCGGCGAGGCTTTTGCACACAATAAAAATTTTCGCGAAAGCCGGATTCCCCTCGAAATTAAAGCTCATAATTGCAGAATGCTCTGCCAGTCTTTGAAAAATATCTTTTTACAAATTACGCATTTGAACATCGTCCTATGAAAGCGCTCAGATTAATCAGTTTGATAGACTGACATCAGTTTCACCTTTCATTTTGGACTATGGGTTCGATGATAATTTAACTTACCTCCAGGCTGTTCGGTGAAGATTTGTTCGGTTGATCGTCTGTCGCGATGCTTCTGATTGGTGAGACATTTTATAAATTTTTGGCATCGGCAAGGAAAATACCGGCCCAGCCAAAGGTTGTGTTCGGGGCAGATATTTCAGGGGCGGACGACATGGTCCGTGGCAGCGAACTACCCTCTTGGTTCTCGCAATGCGAACGCCCGTCGCGCTTCTGGTGGACAACCTCCACGGTCAGTCCCGAGCCTCACTCCGCCGCGTCGCGACCTACCGGTTCGTGCGCTCGCGTCCGAGGACCGTCGGCGGTTCCTCCCACCTCGAGCGGGATGCAAAGCGAATCTGTCGCGTTACGGGCAAGTGACCGCGTCGCGATCAGCGTGTGCCGGGTACGACGCGTGTGGCCGAGCCAGTAAATCGCGAGGCCGCGAGGTCGTCGCCGGGGCTTCGGGCCGAGAAGCGGGTGGCGACGCCGGCTTGCGGCAAGACAATCGCGGTCGGCGCTCCGTCGAGCTTTGCCTTCGCGTTGGCAAGCCTCACCGGCGCCGCACGACTCGCGGGCTCGACATTCGCGGCAGCCGCCACGAAGAGAGCATTGAGCTGCGTTCGCGGATCGGCATTGGCTGGCACAAGGGCTGCACGGGGGGGTATCGACGGGGAGAGATTGGCCATGCCGGCATTGCCGAGGCCGGCAAGGTGTACGACGGGCCGTGGGGGCGGTAGAGGCATCGTCAGGGCGGCGGTCACCGCTGCAAATTCCGCCGGACGACGGGGCGGCAGCGGCAGGGCCACAGAAGCGACCGTATCCGAGGCTGACGTTGCAGTTGTGGGCGTTTCGCTGGTCAGGAGGCTCTGGGCGTCACGGCCGTCGCGACGAAGGAAATTGCTTTTGAGGGCCTCATCCGCGGCGGGTGCCGCGTAGGCGAGCGCCGTGCGCGCACCGACCGGGTCCTCGGGATCGGCGCTGGCGACCACCACGGCTGCCGTCCTCGCGCGGGCTCGCTCCGACGCTTTCGTCGCTGCCTGCACGGGCGGTGCGGTATCTTGCGCGCGGCCGCCGCCGAAGAGGCTGGCAAAGAACCCCTTGATGCTCTGCCCGTCGTCCTCGTCCATTTGCGCCACCTCGGTGACCCCAAGAACGGTTCCGCCGCGCGAGAGGATTTCGGAACGGGCCATTTCGTAGCCGGGCAGGGGGCGATTGTCCGAGGGCAGGTGAACGGTCTTTCCATCCGGAAATAAACGGGCCAACTGATCGTGCGTCATACGCGGCCATGAGCGGACCGAGCCAACGTCGAGGTGCACGAAGGGGGAGCCGGAGCGGGGATACCAACCGACGCCGCCCCTCTGCATTCGCATGCCGATGGCCCGGATTTGGTCGATCGACACATCCGGCAGGTAGAAATCCATCGCCTTGCCGAGCATGTGCTGACTGTACTCGGCGACCATCTTGGATCGCCGGCGCAGCATCGCGTTGGTGCCGGGCGAGCGATAGGCAGAGACGACGTTGATCGGTTCCTGCGAACCCACCGACCGGTAGGCTTCCCAGACCGTGTCGAACAGGCGAGGGTCCATCTTGATCGGCTCATCGGATCGCCAGTCGCGCAAGAGCCAATTCAATTGCTCCAGAGCCGCCCTGTCGTAGCGTCCGTCGCGCTTGAAGGTGACCGTCAGGCTTTCCTTGGTATGGGTGTGATAAATCGAAAGAGTCCGCGTATCACCGTTGGCGACGGCGTCCTGGGTGCCGCGGGTTCCACCCGCCAGAGCCAGACCGAAACTGGCACCGAAGACGGTCAGACGTCCGGCCCGCTTCCAAGAGCCGGGGCGATGGGTCGTCCGGCCGTTCCGCAGAAGCTTACCCACGGTGGTCTCACCCTCTATCCATTCGCGCGCGGGGCACGGATCATGGTGAACGCAAGGTTGCCGAAAACCGTAAACGTCCGGTTTACCGGGTCCTCGACACTTCGCCGCTCTACGTTCAACGGCTAAGTCTGAACCGTGGCGAAATCGTGCCAGGGTGTGCGAGGGCGCACAGGGCAGATTTTGTTCCTAACTCCTCTGGGGCAAAGGTAGGCGCTCCCGCTGCACGAAGCGATTCCTCCACGCCCGCCCGTGTCCAAGGTGTACCAAAGCCTAGGTGCGGCGTACGCGATTTGGGCAGAAACGTGGACGAAGGGCTGATCGATGCGACGGCCGCGCGCCGATGTGTCGAGATCGTCACGGAGGGTTCGCCGCTTCGCCCCCTTGGTTCGCCAGGAGAGGACATCCCCATCCGTCGATATCAACCGCTGGAAAGCCAACGCAAAACGTCGTCGCGCGAGCCAACCCGCACCAAGCAACCGATCAATCGGCCTCGTTCGGACCCTCGGCAAACGATGGAGAAGTTTTCATGCCGCTTCAGCGGCGTCGGATTCAGAAATCGGATGGAGCGGGTACCGGGAATCGAACCCGGGTATTCAGCTTGGAAGGCTGCTGCTCTACCATTGAGCTACACCCGCATCGCCGACCTTTGTAACAGGTCGCCGAGGCTAGAGACATCCCGGAGAGTTTCGGGATCTCGGTAAAGATTTGGTGGGGGAAGTAGGACTCGAACCTACGAAGCTTACGCAGCGGATTTACAGTCCGCCCCCTTTGCCGCTCGGGACATTCCCCCAAACCGACCGTCTTTCGACGGCGCGCCGTCCTTATGATGACCGCCCGGGCGGGAGTCAACCGCATCGCTCAATCGAAATATGCGAGATCGCAGATGCGCATTTGGGCACGCTCAGCGCCACGCCAGGTATCCACGGACAGCGTCCCAGCGACATGCACCTCTCGGCCGACGCTGGATAGGATTGCCTGTCCGAGAGGACCCTGTGCCGAACGGAATGCAATGGCGCCGATGGCCTGGCCATCCCGACTTCGCAGACGGGCTCGAACGTGCCCATGACCGACGACCGCGGCGTCCACGATGCGGTGTCGCGGCAGGACGAAGGTCGGCTCCGGGGCCGCGGATCCGAATGGGCCGGCCCGGTGAATCGTGCGCACGAGTTGGGCGGTGACACCGCCTGCGCTCATTGCGCCATCCACCTGAAGCGCTTCGACAGCGCGTGCTTCGGCAACGGTCTCGGACAGAACAGCCGTGAGGTGATCGCGAAAACCCGTAACGTTCGGACCAGGCAGCGTGACGCCCGCCGCCATAGCGTGGCCGCCACCCTTCAGGGCAACCCCTGCCTCGACCGCCGTGCGGACCGCGTGCCCTAAATCCACACCCACGATCGATCGACCCGAACCGGTTGCGGTGCCGTCCGGCCGGAGGGCGAAAGCGAAGGCCGGGCGGCCGAAGCGCTCCTTCAAGCGCGCCGCGATGAGCCCGACGACGCCGGGATGCCAGTCGGTGGACGCGACCACCAGCACCGGTTGCTCGGGATCGAGACTGAGCGCGTGGTCCATCTCGGACTCGGCGGCGGCGACCGCTGTCGCCTCGATGACCTGACGTTCGCGATTAAGCCGATCGAGTTCCGCCGCAATCCGTACAGCCTCGGCCGGGTCGGCCGTGGTGAGGAGGGTTGCCCCGAGAGCCGCATTCCCGATGCGTCCCCCGGCATTGATGCGCGGGCCGACAAGGTAGCCGAGGTGCCAGGCCTCTGGCGGCTCAGTCAGAGACGCAGCATCCAGAAGCGCTGCGAGACCAATGCGGCCGCGGGCGCGCATCACCTTAAGGCCTTGCACGACGAAGGCGCGATTCAGGCCAACCAGCGGGACGACATCCGCGACGGTGGCCAGGCCAACGAGGTCGAGCGACTCGGCGAGGTCAGGCAGCCGATCGACGAATTCCGGTTCTCGCCGAAGGCGCCGGTTTAGCGCAACGAGCGTAAGGAAGACGACCCCAGCGGCGCAGAGATGGCCGAGCCCCGACAAGTCGTCGAGGCGATTCGGGTTCACGAGCGCACGGGCCGGGGGCAGGTGCTCTGGGGCGCCATGATGGTCGAGGACGACGACATCGAGGCCGACTGCCGCTGCGGCCTCCAAGGGCGCGTGTCCGCTCGTGCCGCAATCGACGGTGATCAGCAGTGTAGCGCCGTCCTCCCGCAGAGCCTCGACGGCGGCGACGTTGGGGCCATAGCCTTCGGTGATTCGGTCAGGAATGTGGACTTGGACGATCAGGCCGAGGCTACGCAGGTAGCCGGCCAGGAGCGAGGCGCTGGCTGCACCGTCGACATCGTAATCTCCGAATACCGCCACTCGCTCGCCGGTCAGAACAGCGCGCGCGAGCCGCTCGGTAGCCGTCGCCATATCGACCAAGCAGTTCGGGTCCGGCATCAGGTCGCGCATTCGCGGCTGCAGATACGCCTCCGCTTCGGCCGGTCGGATGCCGCGCCCGGCCAGGACCCGGGCCAGCAACTCGGGCAGGCCATGCGCCTGCACCATCGTCGCCGCGTAAGCCTGGAGGGCCGGATCGGCGCAGCGGTCGCGCCAGGGCCGGCCGAGAACCGAGTGGGAGACGTCGAGGAACGCGCGAGGCGCGTCGAGGGCGAGGGCGGCTGACACGGGGGGATCATAGCGCCATCTGGGACGCAGGACTGCATCCGAAACGACAAAGGGGCCGGCGAACATGCGCCGGCCCCTCGAGGAAGGTCCCGCGGGCCATCGCCCGCGGTCGCATCAGAGATTCTTGAGGATGTTGTCGACCACCTTCTTGGCGTCACCGAACAGCATCATGGTGTTGTCGCGGAAGAACACCTCGTTCTCGACGCCGGCGTAACCTGAGCCCATGCCGCGCTTGATGAACAGGACGGTCTTGGCCTTCTCGACGTCCAGGATCGGCATGCCGTAGATCGGCGAAGCTTTGTCGGTCTTGGCCGCCGGGTTGGTGACGTCGTTGGCGCCAATCACGAAGGCCACGTCGGCTTGCGGGAACTCGCCGTTGATGTCCTCCAACTCGAAGACCTCGTCGTAGGGCACGTTCGCCTCGGCGAGCAGCACGTTCATGTGACCGGGCATGCGGCCGGCGACCGGATGGATCGCGTACTTCACGTCCACACCTTCCTTCTTGAGCATATCGACCATCTCGCGAAGGCTGTGCTGGGCCTGGGCTACAGCCATGCCGTAGCCCGGCACGATGATGACGCGCTCGGCGTTCTTCATGATATAGGCCGCGTCGTCGGCCGAGCCCTGCTTGACCGGACGGGTCTCGACAGCGCCACCGGCGCCGGTTGCTGCGGCGTCACCGCCGAAGCCACCGAGGATGACGGAGACGAACGAGCGGTTCATCGCCTTGCACATAATGTAGGACAGGATCGCACCGGACGATCCGACCAGCGCACCCGTGATGATGAGCGCGAGGTTGCCCAGGGTGAAGCCGATACCAGCCGCGGCCCAGCCCGAGTAGGAGTTCAGCATCGAGACGACGACGGGCATGTCCGCGCCGCCGATCGGAATGATGAGGAGGCCGCCGAGTACGAAGGACAGCAGCACGATCAGCCAAAAGATCGCCTTGCTCTCGTTGCCGATGAAGATTGCGATTAGCACCACCAGGGCGACGCCGAGGCCGATGTTGATGAGGTGCCGCTGCGGCAGCATGATCGGCTTGCCGGACATACGGCCATCGAGCTTCAGGAACGCGATGACCGAGCCCGTGAAGGTGATGGCGCCGATGGCGACGCCGAGCGCCATTTCGAACAGCGATTCCTTGTGAATGTGGCCGTTCTCGAGGATTCCGACCGCCTGCGGCGCGTAGAGCGTTGCCGCCGCGCCCATTACGGCCGCAAGGCCGACGAGGGAGTGGAAGGCGGCCACGAGCTGCGGCATCGCCGTCATCGGCACACGCTTGGCGATGACTGCGCCGGCACCGCCGCCGATGGCGAGTCCTAAGATGACAATGACCCAGGCGCCGAGCCCGGCTGGCGGATGGCCGACCAGGGTGGTGAGCATGGCGAGGCCCATGCCGATCATGCCGTACAGGTTGCCCTGTCGCGAAGTGGTCGGGTGCGAGAGCCCCCGCAGCGCCATGATGAACAGGACGCCGGAGACGATGTAGAGAAGGGATGAGACGTTCTGGGACATGTCTCAGGCCTTCTTCTTGTACATGCCGAGCATGCGCTGAGTGACAAGGAACCCGCCGAAGATGTTCACGCTGGCGAGGATGATGCCGACGAAGCCGAAGAAGCGGGCCCAGCCGGTGCCGTGCTCGACGTAAGGCACGCCGGCGGCGAGCAGGGCGCCGACGATGATGACCGACGAGATCGCGTTGGTGACGGACATCAGCGGCGTGTGCAGGGCCGGGGTGACTGACCAGACAACATAGTAGCCCACGAAGATTGCCAGGACGAAGATCGCGAGCTGGAAGACCGTCGGGTCGACGGCTCCGTGAGTCACGGCGCTGAGGCCGTGACCGAGGCCGTCGGCGTATTTCTGCGCCTGGAGCGCGTGCTGCTGCGCGATGTCAGCGGCAGTTCGGGCCGCGGCGGCGGCGGCGCGCGCCTGCTCGGCGGCCTGATCGGGGGGAAGCATAGCCATCGTATCCTCCGGCGGGATCAGGATTGGGGCTGGAACGAGGGGTGCGAGACCTGACCGTCGCGGGTCAGGTTGGTCGCCTTGACGAGTTCGTCGTCCCACTTCACCGCCAGGGCCTTGGACTCCTTGTCGACCAGGGTCTCGACGAAGGCGTAGAGGTTGCGGGCGTAGAGGCTGGAGGCCGTCGCCGCGAGGCGGCCGGCCACGTTGAGATGGCCGACGATCTTCACCCCCTTGTCGGTCACCACGACTTCGCCGGGCTTGGCGCCCTCGACGTTGCCGCCGCGCTCGACTGCAAGGTCGACCAGGACCGAGCCGGGCTTCATGGAGGCGACCATCGCCTCCGAGACAAGCTTCGGCGCCGGCCGGCCCGGAATCAGCGCCGTGGTAATGACGATGTCCTGTTTGGCGATGTGGGTTGTGACGAGGTCGGCCTGCTTCTTCTTGTACTCGGTCGACATCTCCTTGGCGTATCCGCCGGAAGTCTCGGCCTGCTTGAACTCCTCATCTTCGACCGCGACGAACTTGGCACCGAGGGATTCGACCTGCTCCTTGGTGGCCGGGCGCACGTCGGTGGCGGTGACCACCGCGCCCATCCGGCGGGCCGTTGCGATAGCCTGGAGGCCGGCAACGCCGACGCCCATGACGAAGACGCGGGCGGCCGGTACGGTTCCGGCGGCGGTCATCATCATGGGCATGGCACGACCGTATTCGGACGCGCCGTCGACCACGGCGCGGTAACCCGCAAGGTTGGCCTGGGACGACAGCACGTCCATCACCTGCGCGCGGGTGATGCGGGGCATCAGCTCCATAGCAAAGGCGTCGAGACCGGCCTCCGCCATGGCGCCGAGTTCGGCCTCGTGGCCGTACGGATCCATGATGGCGATGACCGTGGCGCCGCGCGGCAAGAGGGCGATCTCCTCGGCCGAGGGACGCCGGACCTTCAGAACAAGGTCTGCGGACCCGGCGGCCTCGGAGGCCGATCCGGCGATGGAGGCCCCGGCGGCCTCGTAATCGGCATCCCGAACGCCGGCCTTCAGACCGGCACCAGACTGGACGGTGACGTCGGCCCCGAGGCCGATGAACTTTTTGACCGTCTCTGGCACCGCCGCGACCCGCGGCTCCGCGGGATCGGTTTCCGATAATATAGCGATGCGCATGCAGGAATGCTCCTTAAAGGACGGCCCGAAGGCGACCCGCAAATCAGTCAAGTTGTGGTTGGAGAGGGATCAGGCGAAAGCGAGGTACAGCGCCAGCAGGATGCCGACCGCCAGGGGGGCCTTCCAGCCGATCGCGGGGGCGAGAGCACCCACCGCACCGGCGATACCGGAGAGGATCACACCGAAGATCGCCGTCAGCCAGGCCTCGCGGATACCGCCGACCGCCAGGGCCAGAACCCAACACAGCACGACACCGGTGCCGATCTCTACGAATCGAACGAAGCCGCGATAGGTCTGCTCGTGGGTCTTCTCATCCATCGCCGGGCTGTAATGTGCGCCGGACACGGTCTTGGTATCAGCCATCTTGTGGGCGTCCCCTTGGGCATCATCTTGATTTGTTCCAAGGGGATTTAGCGCAAGCCAAGGTCGCTCGCAATCGACATGCGGGCCCGGCAATCGCCTCGAACGGCTTTTTGTGGCCACGCTTTCAAGCCGGAGAAGCAAGTCCTGCCTTTGCCAGTGCCTCGCCCTGTCGCTCTTCGAGATCCGCGAGGGAGAAACGGTCGATCTCGGCCTCGAACAACTGGTGATAGTTCAGCTCCGACCGGAGATGCAGGAAGACGGCGCCGAGGCCGACCGCCGCCCGGTCCATGAAGACGAATTCCTGCGGGATCGTAACCGGACCGCGTGCCTTCAGGGCCTGATGAACCTCGAAGGCTTGTCGGCGCCCATACTCGCCGGGCTTGACCCCGTCGGCCACGGTTCGCGTGCGATCTTCCAGGATCGGCCCATAGATAAAGCGCGCCCAGATATTCAGGATTTCGACGAGTTCCTTGTTGAGATTCTTGAACCCCCAGGTCTCGTAGGCATGGACGATGCGTGCGTTGTCGTTGGTGAGCAGGCCCCGATACAGGTCGACGACACCGCCGACGAAGCGTGGATGGAAGATGCGGACGCAGCCGTAGTCGAGCAGGTTGATCCCCCGCGCTTCGCCCCCTTCTGAGAAGACCGTGTAATTGCCAAGGTGTGGATCGCCGTGAATGACGGCGGCACGGCTGAACGGATGCCACCAGGCCTTGAACATCGACCGGGCCAGACGATTGCGGACGTCTACTGGACTCTCGGCGAAATCGAGGATGCGCTGCCCGTCGAGCCAGCCGAGCGTCAGGAGACGCTTCGTCGAGAGATCCTTGTGGATGGCGGGCACGCGGACCGCATCGACGTCGCGAAGGACGTCGCCGTAGAGGACGGCATGCTTGGCCTCGCGCTCGTAGTCGAGTTCCTCGCGGACACGGGCACCGATTTCTTTTGCGATCTCACGGGTATCGAGCCACGAGGACATCCGCCGATGCAGGGCGAATGCGACTTCAAGCTGTTTAAGGTCGGCCTCTACGGCCGATTGCATATCCGGGTACTGAAGCTTGCAAGCGAGGTGCGTGCCGTCGAGGGCCGTGGCGCGGTGGACCTGACCGAGGGAGGCAGCTGCCGCCGGTTTGAGGTCGAAGGTCCGGAATCGGGTCTGCCAATTGGCCCCCAGTTCGGCGATCATGCGTCGCTTGACGAAAGCGGCGCCCATCGGAGGCGCATCGGCCTGAAGCTTCTGCAGTTCGGTGGCGTAATCGGGCGGCAACAGGTCCGGCACCGTCGCCAAAAGCTGCGCCACCTTCATGATCGGGCCCTTCAAACCGCCTAGGGCCTGCGCCAGGGCTGCCGCATTGGTCGGAGCCTCCTTTCCGCCGAACAGCTTCGCGCCGGCCATGCGCGCCGCCACCCCTCCGACATTGGCGCCGACGCGGGCATAGCGACTTGCGCGGGCGGAGAAGCGGTTGGCTTCACGATCGGTGTCGGCCATCGGGATCAATCAACTCGTCGGGAGAAACTTTTTTCGGAGATAAGCGCAGTGATCGATCACGCCAGGGCAGCGGGCTCATGGGTCGCGGCTCGACAGTCCAGTGCCGGGCCGATCGTCGAGAATTGGGCGTTTCAGTCAGCCGACGTCACTCTCACCGGTGGCGAGCTCGCGAATTACCCTTACAGCTCCGGCATGTTCCACTTGGATCGCCCTTCGCGATGCCACGGGACGAGTTGGTCAGCCCGGGACGAGCGAGGCGCCGGGTCCACCGACGAACCACCCCCCGTTTGTCCAGGACGAACACCGAAAGGCGTCCTCCTTCCATCGCTCATATCGTTGAGCGCTTATGCAGCCTCCATCCCTTCAAGTTCGACTATCATGCCCTCGATCATCGAGAGTCCGATCTGCCAGAAGCCAGGGTCGCGGGCGTCAAGGCCGAAGGGGCCCAGGAGTTCGCCGTAGGGCTTGGCACCGCCAGCCGACAGGAGGGCGAAGTAGCGCTCCACGAACCCGTCTTCCGCCTTGGCGTAGACGCCGTAGAGCGAGTTCACGAGGCAATCGCCGAAAGCATAGGCATAGACGTAGAATGGCGAATGGATAAAGTGAGGGATGTAGGCCCAGAACGGCTCGTAGCCCGCATCAAGCGCGATCGCCGGACCAAGGCTCTCGGACTGAACCGACATCCAGAGGCCGTTGATCTGCTCGGCGGTCAGCTCGCCCTGTGCCCGGGCGAGGTGGACCTTCCGCTCGAAGGCGTAGAACGCGATCTGGCGCACGACCGTGTTGATCATGTCCTCGACCTTCGCCGCCAGCATGGCGCGGCGCTGGTTCGTGTTCGTGGTGGCGGCTAGGAGGCGGCGGAAGGTCAGCATCTCACCGAAGACGCTGGCAGTCTCGGCTAGGGTCAGAGGCGTAGGCGCCATCAGGGCGCCGTTCGGGCCGGCGAGAACCTGATGCACGCCGTGGCCGAGCTCGTGCGCCAGGGTCATCACGTCCCGCGGCTTGCCCTGGTAGTTGACCAGGACGTAGGGGTGGGCCGAGGGCACGGTCGGGTGCGCGAAGGCGCCGGGCGCCTTTCCGGGGCGGGTCGGAGCGTCGATCCAGTTGCGGTCGAAGAACGTCCGGGCGATGTCGGCCATCTGCGGAGAGAACGCCTGGTAGGCGTCGAGGACAGTGTCACGCGCTTCGCTCCACGGAATGGTGCGCTGATCGACCTTGGGGAGAGGAGCGTTTCGGTCCCAATAGGGCAGAGCCTCGACGCCGAACCACTTAGCCTTCAGGCGATAATAGCGGTGCGACAGCCGCGGATACGCGGCCTGGACAGCCTCCACCATCGCGGCGACCACCTCGGGCTCGACGCGATTCGAGAGATGACGCGCATCCGCGACGTCCTTGAAGCCACGCCAGCGGTCGGAAATTTCCTTGTCCTTGGCGAGCGTGTTGGTGATCAGCGTAAAGGTGCGCAGGTTCGCACGGAAGACTTCGCTGAGAGCGCCCGCAGCGTCCTGTCGAATGACGCCATCCGGATCCTGAAGCTTGTTGAGGGTCGGCTCCAAGGTGAGCTGCTCACCCTGCACGGGAAAGCGGAGTGCCGCGATCGTACCGTCGAAGAGCCGATTCCAGGCCGAGCGCCCGGTGACGGACTTTTCAAGGAAAAGTTTCTCGGTGCGATCGTCGAGTTGGAACGGTTTCTCGCGCCGCAGGTCTTCCAGCCAAGGCGCGTAATGGTTGAGCGGCCCATCCGCCAT
The DNA here is from genome assembly GCF_001424705.1 of Methylobacterium sp. Leaf465. Lineage (GTDB taxonomy): Bacteria > Pseudomonadota > Alphaproteobacteria > Rhizobiales > Beijerinckiaceae > Methylobacterium. Next base: position 44,903 of record NZ_LMRA01000048.1, on the reverse strand, counting down.
GGCCCGATCCATCGCCTCGTCGGAGATGCGGTTCAGTTCGAGGGCAAAGAACAACAGATGGCTGGAGGCCGCCGTCAGCCGCTCCTGCGTGTCTCCGTAGAATTTTTCCCTGAGCTCATCGGTGGTGTCGCCGGAATAGACCAAGCCCGCGAAAGACATCAGGCGTCCGAGCAGATCTTCGATGCCTTCGTATGTCGCGACCGCCTCGGCTAGCTGGGCCGAGGCATCCGGCGCGGCCGCCATCTCGGCGAGGCGACCGGCGTAGCGCTCGTAGAACCGGGCACAATCCGCTTCGGCTCGGACCAGGTCAGCCGAGAAATCGGCAGAATCGATCCCAGCATACAGGTCGGCAAGGTCCCATTCCGGCAAAGCCCCCAGATCGGCCGCATGCGCGGCGGCTCTGGCAGCGCTGGCCCCTTCCGCATTCGCGACGATGCCCGAATGACTGGCAGTGGCGACGGCTCGGCTCGGCATGATGATCTGGTTCCCTCTCGGACCGGTCAGGTCCGTGCGCGGTGATATCGAGTGCAAAGGCCGTCCGATCAATCTGAGTCGATCAGAATCCTGCGGGTCGGGACAGTTTGTCAGCGGGTGTGGAAGTGGGGGCGTGCCGAACGCTCTCCGCTACGCAAAAGTCGGATCGTCGTTAAGCACGGCTTTACGCTCTTGGGGCACCCTGCGGTTCGAAACGAAACACGCCAGCGACGATGACGCCCGGAGGACCCTCGTGTCGCCGGATGCCGTCCGCTTGCGAACAGCGAGGCTGCCCCATGTCGACAACGGTCCTGATCGTCGACGATGATCCCGTGCAGCGCCGCCTCGCCGAAACGATGGTTCGGCGCCTCGGCTTCGAGGCGCGGGTGGCCGAGAGTGGCGAGCAGGGCCTCGAGGCGTTGCGCGCCGGCGATGCGATCGATGTGGTGCTTCTCGACCTCGTCATGCCCGGTGGCCTCGATGGACTGGGCGTCATGTCCGAGATGCGCAGAACCGGCCTCGACGTGCCGGTGATCGTTCAGACCTCGAACGGCTCGATCGATGCCGTTGTCACGGCGATGCGTGCGGGCGCCACGGATTTCGTGGTCAAGCCAGCCGGTGCCGAGCGTCTGCAGGTCTCGATCAAGAACGCTCTGAAGGTCGATCAGCTCGAGGAAGAGGTCCGCCGCATGCGCCGGCGCGCCTCAGGCGCGCTGAGCTTCAAGGATCTGACATCGCGGAGCCCGGATATGGAGCGCGTGATCCGCCTCGCCGAGCGCTCGGCCAAATCGAACATCCCGGTGCTGATCGAAGGGGAGTCCGGCGTCGGCAAGGAGGTGCTGGCACGGGCGATCCAGGGGTCCGGCGATCGACGCGGCAAGGCCTTTGTCACCGTCAACTGTGGCGCGATCCCCGACAACCTCGTCGAGTCCACCCTGTTCGGCCACGAGAAGGGCGCCTTCACGGGCGCTACCGAGCGTCATGTTGGCAAGTTTGTCGAAGCCTCGGGTGGAACGCTTTTCCTTGACGAGATCGGCGAACTGCCCCTCGATGCACAGGTGAAGCTTTTGCGCGCTCTCCAGGAAGGTGAGGTCGATCCGGTGGGCGGAAAGCGCAGCGTACGGGTGGACATCCGTCTGATCTCGGCGACGAATCGCTCGCTCCTCGACTTGGTCAAGCAGGGCCGATTCCGCGAGGACCTGTATTATCGCCTGAACGTCTTCCCCATGACGCTGCCGCCGTTACGGGCTCGCCGCGAGGACATTCCTGATCTGGTGCGCTCCTTTTGCGCGCGCTTCGCGGCCGAAGAAGGCAAGAAGGTCAGAGCCATCACACCCGAGGCGATGGCGCTCGTAACCCGGTACGGCTGGCCGGGTAACGTCCGCCAACTGGAAAACGCTCTGTTCCGCGCGGTGGTGCTGGCGGATGGCGACGAACTCACGGTGTCCGAATTCCCGCAGATCGCCGCCCAGGTAGAAGGCTTCGACATCCGGATTCCCGCCGCACCGATCCAGCCGATGGTGCAGGGCGGCGCGCCGCAGCCCGTGAGGGAGATCGTCCGGGTGGAAGTGCGCGATCCGCATGCCATGAGTCTGGTCGCGGAAGAGACCGGCGAGATGAAGACGATGGACGGCTTGGAAGCAGAGATCATTCGCTTCGCACTCCAATTCTATCGCGGCCGAATGTCCGAGGTCTCACGCCGCCTCGGAATTGGCCGATCTACCCTTTACCGGAAACTCAAGGATCTTGGTCTCGCGGAAGAGGACAAGGTCGACGAGGCTGCTGCCTGAGACCTCTCATCGGCGATCGTGCGATTGCGCACGCGGCCGCCTGGTCCGATTATCCTAATGCTATCGGCCGGTATGGTCGGTCCCGAGGAGTTGCCATCATGGGCGTTTTGCGCTCTGCCTCCGTCGCGCTGTCCGCACTGCTGGCGGGCTGCTCAGCCTATGGGGCCCAGGCCCAGGTTTCCGACATGCGGCAGCAAGAGGGTCGCGCATCCGACGCTCAGAAATCGCAGGCCCAGCCTTCACACGCACAGGCTCCGGATGCAGCCTCCGCGACCCCGGTCACGCGGAACGCCTCGGTCGATCCGGGCGCGCCCGAGGCAGCCAGGCCCGATCCGTCTGCCGATAGCGCGGGTCCGATTGCGGCGAGGGGACCGGACGCGAACGCGTCCATTCCGGGAACGCCTTCTGCGAGCGAAGCAACGGCACCGCCGCCCCTGCCGACCGACCCGCAGGCCGCTGCCATCGCCACCCGGCTTGCCGATCCGACACCGCTCCTCTTCCGGCTCTCGACGAAGGATCGCGAGGCCATTCAGGCGTTCTATGCGTTGGGTGCCTTCAAGCCGGTCTGGATCGTCGATGGAGCACTCACGCCTGCGGCAAAATCCGCGGTCGCCCGTCTGGCCTCCGCGGGGGAGGACGGTCTAGCGGCGTCCGCCTATCCTGTGCCGGTTCTTGGAACGCAGGGCGCCACCGAAGCGCAGATCGCGGATGCGGACCTGAAGCTCTCGGCCGCCGTCGTGCTCTATGCACGGGATGCGCGCGGTGGTCGCATCCATCTTGCCAACCTGTCTCGCTTGATCACGCCGGTCCTCGATTTGCCGGCACCGGATGCCGTCCTCGCCCGCATCGCATCCGGCGGCGCGTCGGCCGGTTCGCTGCTGCAGGGCTACAATCCGGCTCAGTCGGGCTACCTCTCCCTGAAGGCGCGCCTCGCGGTGTTGCGAGGTAACGGCCAGACTCCGTCCGCGGCCGGTGTGCATCTGCCGCCGGGGCCAGTGCTCAAGCTCGGCATGACGGACCCGCGCGTTCCGGCCCTGCGTAGGCGATTTGGACTCGAAACCCGGACGGCCCGCACCCTCGATGCCGGACCGGGCAATCCAGAATTCTACGATGCCGGCGTGGTCGCGGCCGTGACGGCGTTCCAGCGCGCGCGAGGTCTAGCCCCGAATGGCACATTGACCCTGCAAACAGTGTCCGCTCTTTCCCGGCCCGAATCCGCAGCCCGCACCGACGACGCGGAGGCCGCGCTCATCGTGAACATGGAGCGCTGGCGCTGGTTGCCCTCCGACCTCGGCCGCGACTACGTAATGGTCAACATCCCGGAGTTCCGCCTACGGGTCGTCCGGGATGGGCGTCAGCGCGACGAAGCACGCGTGATCGTCGGCAAAACGGAATCGCCCACACCGATCTTCTCGGGGATGATGGAGTACGCCGTCGTCAATCCCTCTTGGAACGTCCCGCCTTCGATCCTGAAGAACGAGTTCCTGCCGGGTCTCGCCCGCGACCCGAACTACGCGGCCCGTCGGGGCTACGAAGTGGTCTACCGCAACGGCAACGTCTCGGTGCGTCAGCCGCCCGGGGAGCGCAACGCTCTTGGCTTCATCAAGTTTATGTTCCCGAACAACCACGCCGTCTATCTGCACGATACGCCGAACCGAACCCTCTTTTCCTCCGCTCACCGTGCCCTAAGCCATGGCTGTGTGCGCGTGGAGGATCCCTTCCGGTTCGCCGACGCAGTTTTGCCTGAAGCCTGGTCGAGTGAGCGCTTGAAGAAGCTGATCGGGAAGGGCGAGCGCCAGATCCGCCTGAGTGAAAAGCTGCCGGTACACCTCGCCTATTTCACGATGTCGGTGGACGAGGCCGGCACGGTGCGGACCCTACCCGACCTCTACGGGTACGACTCCCGTATGAAAATCGCCCTCGGCCTGAGCCCAGGAAACCTATTGGTTGCGCGCGGGGCGGACGGCAAAACCCCGGAAGCCCGGCGGTCGGCGCAGAAGAAGCCCGCGGTGACGGCGCGAACTGTGCCCGCCCTGACGGCGGCACCTAAACCCCTGGACGAAGGGCAGCGGTCGCGGATCCGGGAGGTGAATTCCGAAGGTCCCGCCTTGCGCGCCACGGCCGAACGCCCGCCCGCCGGTTTTGGCGAACCCGACCTATGGACCCCTCGACCCGGCCGGCCCCTAAACGGTTGGTGGTAGCACTGGACCTTGGCGCGACTGAGCGACCCAACTGAACGGATCGTCGGCGGAGGCTTCTTTCCCGCAAGTTTCGTGGATGGACGCAAGAAGGTTCGGGAAATCGAGCAACGTTCGGCCGATCTTCAGCATGAGCTGAGTGTACTTCTCCCTTCCCGAAAGTATCCGTTCGCTGCCGGCTCAGGACTGCCGACAGGCTCGAAAACGTGTTGAGGGATGCATTCAGATGTGCCCAATTAAGGGCGCAGGATCCGATTGCGCAACGACCTGCAGAATTAGCGGCGCAGCAACGTACCGGATTGCAAATGTCGACGTGTGTGCCGTAATGGCACGCCAGGATTTCGGAAAGGTCAGACCGATCCTGCGGATGTCGTCCATCACATGAGATGACGAGCATCGACCTGTCCCCCCGCGCCAATCCCGAAGGAACACGACACTCGAAAGTTGCGGTCGAGTCGGCCTGGTGGGTAAGCCTGAGCGATGAGTAGGCGCCCATAGACCCGTGGGGGGCACCGACCACGCATGACGCCGGGCTCTGCATGGCATGTGCAACCATCGGCTTTGTCACCCTGATGGGCCAGGCATTTGGCGGATCATCGACGTCAACATGCACTTCCTTAGTGAAGTACAGGGGGCGGGAGCACGAATTTGAATATCGATGGTTACTTCAGATAGTACCATTTCAAATAACTGAAATATGTTTCAATATGCCGGCAAATATACTGCCAAACCTGTATTTTCGTGCATGCTGCTGCCTTCGGTTTGTCGTAATTCAAGGGTATGGTTTACAAGGAATTTAGCCTAATTCCTGCTATTGATGCTTTCCGTAGTCATTGTTCGCTGCAGTACGGGATGGACCTGGCCTGTTTCGCTTCAGCGCCACGGGCTGATGGGAATCGATGTCTGCTTATTCTGAGGGCACTGTCACGATGGACACCACTTCTGCTCGGAAGGGCCTTCCCGTCGGCACCACCACGACCGCGCTGACCCCATCCCATCCCGGCCTTGCCCGTCCCAGCCTCGCCCGTCCCAGCCTGGCGGCCCTCCGCCCCGCCCTGGACCAGACCCTGGCCGCCCTGGCCCTGTTCCTGGTCGCCCCGCTCCTGGTCCTGGTCGCCCTCCTGGTGCGCCTCGACAGCAAGGGCCCGGTCCTGTTCCGCCAGACCCGTACTGGCAAGGACGGGCACCCGTTCCAGATCTACAAGTTCCGCACCATGCGCGTGCTGGATGACGGGGCGGTCGTGCACCAGGCCACCCGGGGCGACGCCCGGGTGACCCGCGTCGGCGCCCTGCTGCGCCGGACCAGCATCGACGAGCTGGCTCAGGGCGTTCAGCAGCGTCACATGGCCCTGGTCGGCCCGCGCCCCCATGCCCTGGCCCACGACCTCTACTACGGCGCCGAGATCCCGACCTACCGCCACCGCTTCGCCGTCAAGCCCGGCATCACCGGCTGGGCCCAGATCAACGGTTCGCGCGGGCCCACCCCCACCCTGGCCGACATGCAGCGCCGCGCCGCCCTCGACCTCTGGTACATTGAGCACCAGAGCCTGCGCCTCGACCTCCAGATCCTCCTGCGCACCGTCCTCGCCGAAATCACCCGCCGCACCAACGCCTTCTGAACAGAGCCGCACGCCCGACCTCGCGCGTGACCTGACGGGGCCTCGACTGCGCCGAACGAGCAGGGACGGAACGGGACAGCCGAAGCATCCTCCCGGGGCCGCCCTTCACCAAGCCGATGCGCTTGCGATAGGCTGATGGGTGGCCGATTCACCACCCGCCTTCACGCAGAGCGGCGTCCGATGCACGGTTCCAACATTTTCGGCGCCTGGATCGAATCCCTCCGGGGTTCGATCCAGAGGAACATCCATGGGGTCCGCCTGGCCGCCGCCGTGGAAATGAACAAGCCGCGCACCCGCGGCACCGGCTATGCGCTCTTCGCCCTGGGCATCGCACTCGGCGTCCTGATCGCGTTCCTGCTCCAGTTCCTGGCCGTTCTGGTCATGATCGCACTGGGATTTGCCCTCGGCTACGCCGCTCGGTCCTACGTCTCGAAGCGCCGCAAGGACCGCTTCCTGCAGGAGCGACTGATGCGCTGAGGCAAGGCGGAGGAGCCGTCCCCCTGCGTGATGCTCATGCGAAGCGCCGCCCGGCGCGGGATTCTTCTCGCACGGGTCGTAACGTGGGTGAATGCCGCCCCCCCCCGGCGCGCCGGTCATAGTCGAAGGGCTGGCCGCGTCCCCCCGATGGCCAGTGTGGCCCCGCTCCGCGTTCCCCCCAATCGACCGCGGGTGGGGCCACCCCAGGGGAGAGGTCCGTCGGAACGCGATCTGCGGCCGGGGCTGCCCGCGGGGGCGCTGCCCCCCAACTCGGGCCTCGGCGCGTGTCCTCAGAGCGGGCGCGAAGCGCGCATGCGGGCCAGTTCCATCGCGGCCAGCGCCATGGGGATGCCGATGAGGAGGAGGGCGAAGAGGAGGGCCATGCGTCACCGTCCGGATGCGTCGGGTTGAGGCAGGCTGTCCGGGCACGCAGGGAGCCCGAGGCGAGACCCTGCCCGAGGGATCAGCATCAACGCCGCATCCGGCGCGAGGGTTTCGCGGTTCCGCGAACGCGCGACTCCGACGGGCATGCCCGCCAGGATCCGGTGCGCGTACATCCGGCGTCACCCGATCCGGCGGCATGGCCGTCGCCGGTCTGGCGCCCCACGGGCGCCACCGGCTTGAGCACACCCTGACGCATCATGGTTAAGGATCGATGAAGACCCCGGCGTGACGCGGCGCCAGAGGCCGCTGAGCCCGGCCGTCGCTCGGTGCCGCACCCCATCTGGGGGACATGGCCGGCCGGGCCGCAAAAAACGCGCGCCGCCCGGTTGCCCCGGGCCTGCCCCTAGAGAACCTGGCCTTCCTGGCGGAGGTCGAGGGTCCGGTGATCCGGGCCCTAGAGCAGAGAGCCGCCACTTCAAGAATGTCGCCGCCGCGCAAGCTTTGCTATTCGCCCGCCTACAGGAACGGGACGGGGACGAATGACGGCAGAAATCGACACGCGGGTCGGCAGCGCCCGGACCGAGGAAACCCGGGCCGACAAGGCTCGGGCCCTGCGGCTCCGGCGGCTCTGGCGGAGTCACGACACCACGCTGCAATCCAGCGGCCTCGCCCTCGGGCGACCGATCCTGACCACGAAACCCGCGACCGCCCGGCCGGATGCCTCCGAAATCCCGGCACGCGGCCTCACCGCCCGTGAACTCATCAACATGGCGCGCGCCGCGCGGCGCGACCGGGCCTGCCCGGCCGGCCTCGGGTCCTGCACCCCGTCCTGAGGGCCGGAACACCGCCTCGCCGCTCCCGTTGACGTGGCAACAGGGAGTGATGCCGATGGTCGATGTCTCGCAGATCCAGGAACATGCCGACGTGGTCGGCTCGGACGGCGCCCATGTCGGCACCGTCGATCACGTCGATAAAGGCGAGATCAAGCTGACGAAGACGGACGCGGAGGCGGGGGGCCTCCACCATTTCATTCCGGTGGACTTCGTCCAGTCCGTCGAGGGCAACACCGTGCGCCTCGACCGGCCGGCCGACGAGGTCAAGCGGGAATGGTCGACCTCCTGATCGCCCGACCTGCCTGTGCTCAGTCCGTCGGCGACCGGGTCCGCGCATCCGCCCCACCGGCCGGAAGGAAGAGAACGCATGGCTGACGTCATCACGGGCGATTTCGGCACGAGCCGAGAGGCCCTCGCGGGCCTGGAGCGCGTCTTCGGGGAAGCGGCGGGCCTGCGCGTGGGCCTGCGCCGCATCGAGGCCCCCCACGGCGACGAGCTTCAGGTCACGGTCGGGGCGCAGGCCCTGTCGGTGCCCCGCCCCGTGGCCGTCGTCCTGGCCAATGCCGCCGGCGAGGACGAGGCGGACCGCATCGGCAAGGCCGTCCTCGAGGCACTCCAGTTGTCCGAGGGCCTGCGCAAAGGGCCCTTTTCTGAATAAGCGACCGTTCTGGCCAGGCGCCACCGATCATGGGACGCTTTTGATCTTGCCAGCCGGCGCCCGAACCGCTTTCATTCCCGGGCTGCCCGTGCTGGTCCTCGGGTGATTGGCAACAACCTTCAGCGCCCGCGGCCCACCGGCCTGCGGGCGTTTCTTCTGTCAGGTCGAAGGGCTGCGCTTAATCCACGGCCGCGCCATGCAGCTCCGCGCGGGTGAAGCGCTGCTGCTCGGCCATCACCAGCCCGGCAAGCTCGCGCTTGAGGGCGTTGAACTCGCCCGAGGCCGTGTCGCGCGGGCGCGGAATTTCGACCGTGATGTCGCGCTTGATGCGCCCCGGCCGGTAGGTCATCACCAGGATGCGGTCGGCGAGGTAGATCGCCTCCTCGATCGAGTGGGTGACGAAGATCACCGTCTTGCGGGACTCGGCCCAGATCCGCAGGAGCTCGTCCTGCAGGGTGCGGCGGGTGAGGGCGTCCAGCGCACCGAAGGGCTCGTCCATCAGCATCACGGGCGGGTCCAGCGCCAGGATGCGCGCGATGGCCACGCGCTGGCGCATGCCGCCGGACAGGTCCTTCGGGTAGCGCTTGCGGAAATCCGAGAGGCCGAGGGTGGCCACGATGCGGTCCACCGTCACTGTGGCGTCGGCCCGCGGCACGCCCTGGATGTCGAGACCGAAGCGGACGTTGTCCTCCACGTTCATCCAGGGGAACAGGGCGTATTCCTGGAAGACCATACCCCGGTCCGGCCCCGGCTCCGTCACCGGGCGCCCGCCCATGCGGATCTGCCCGACGCTGAGGGGCGTGAAGCCCGCCACCGCGTTGAGCAGGGTGGACTTGCCGCAGCCGGACGGCCCGAGGAGGCAGAGGAACTGCCCCTCCGGCACCGTCGCGGTGATGTCGTCCAGCGCCGGCACGGCGCCGGCGCCCGTCCCGAACACCTTGCTGGCGTGGGCGATCTCGATGTGCGCCGACATGGTGAGGCGTCCCGGTTCAGCGTTCAAGGCCGCGATGCCAGCGCAGGAGGTGGTCGTTGAGGCGCGACATCGCCCCGTCGATGATGAGGCCGAGGATGCCGATGGTGAGCATGCCGCCGATGATCTTGTCCGACCACATGTACTCGCGCGCCTCGAGGATGCGGTAGCCGAGCCCGTCCGAGACCGCGATCATCTCGGCGACGATGACCACGATGAAGGCAGTGCCGATTCCGATGCGCATGCCCGCGAGCACGAAGGGGCTCGCCGCCGGCAGGATCACCCGGCGAAACATCGTCCAGGGCTTCGCCCCGAGGTTGCGGGCCGCGCGGATGTAGATCGAATCCACCTGCCGCACCCCCGCGATGGTGTTGACCAGCACGGGGAAGAAGGTGCCCAGCGCGATCAGGAACAGGGCCGGCGGATTGCCGAGGCCGAACCACACGATGGCTAGGGGAATGTAGGCGATGGGCGGGATCGGCCGCAGGATCTGGAGAAGCGGGTTGAACAGCGCGTAGAGCCGATCGCTGGTCCCGAGGACGAGGCCGACCGGCACCGCGAGCCCGGCCCCGACGCAGAACCCCATGATCACGCGGCCGAGGCTCGCCACCGCGTCGTGCGGCATCTCGCCGGAGAGCATCCAGCGCCAGTGGCTCTCGATCGCCGGGTCGTAGGGCAGGCCGGGCAGGAGGCCGTGATACCATTTCACCGCCACCGCGCTCGGCGGCGGCAGCACGATGGGGGAGAACACGCCGGCCCGGCTGAGGATCTCCCACAGGACGAGGAGGACGAGGGGGACGATGGCGCCGCGAAGCCGGTTCATGCTGCGGTTCAGTTCGTCTTGAGCTCGGCCTTGGCCTTGTCGAGGAGGTCGGTCTTCACCCACTCGGCATCGGATTTCGGCGGGTTCACCATCTTACCGAGGCCGTACTTCATCATGTAGTCGGTCGTCGTCTGCATGTGCCCGGCCGGGACGTCGTAGGTGTACTTCGCGTTGGCCATGCCGTCGCGAAAATCCTGGCTCGAGAGCTGGCCCTTGAACACGGTCTCGCGGACGTACTTCTCGGCCAGCGCCGGATCGTCGATGAAGGCCTTGGTGGCGGCCACGAACAGCTTCAGGACCTTGGCGGCGACCTCGGGCCGCTCGTTGTACATCTTCTCGGTCATCACCAGCGGGCGCACCGGCACGCCGATGGGGGTATCGTAGGGCTTGACCACCTCGGTGGCGTAGCCGGCGCTGATGGCCTGGGTCGATTGCGGCTCGCTCTGGCAGATCACGTCGACGTATTTCTGCGACAGCGCCTGGTTCAGGTCGGCGTAGTTGTTGAAGTAGATCAGCTGCACGTCCTTGCCGGCGCGCTCGGACCAGGTCATCCCGTGCTTGTCGAGCTCGGCCAGAAGCATCAGGTCCTGGGTGCCGCCCCGGACGGTGGCGACCTTGAGACCCTTGACGTCCTTCAAGGTCTTGACGGTGTCGAGGTCGGGCCGGCGCAGGATGCGCACGCCGCCATTGGCGAAGCCCGCCACCACGTAGAGCTTCACGCCGTTGCCGCGCGCGGCCACCGCGCCGTCGGCGCCCGAGGCCGAGATGTCGATCTGGTCCACCGCCATGGCGGGATAGATGTCGGCGCCCTTGGCGAAGACCTTCTCGTCGATCTTCAGGCCGTATTTCGGCGCGATCTCCTTCATGTAGGAGATGGCGCCGTAATGGGCGAATTTCAGGTTGCCGAGGCGCACCACGTCCTCGGCCCGGGCGCTGCCGAGGGCCCCCAGGGTCGCGAGAACGAGCAGGGCTGCGCGCGCGGTCGCATGACGCTTGAACATCGGCTTCCTCCGGTCGCGGGTCGTGTCGCCCGCTTCGTCCGCCGCGAAAACGGTCGGTACGGGCTTGAATAAGCGTATTCTGGATTCGAAAGTAAACCCGCCCGGGAGAGAGTTTTGACGGCCATCGAAGCGGATGAAATCGAACGGGTCACCGTGCTGGGCTGCGGCACCCTGGGCGCCAGCTGGGCGGCCCTGTTCCTCGCCCACGGCCTCGACGTGGCGGCCTACGACCCGGCGCCCGGCTTCGCGGCGGCGGCCCTCCGGGCGGTGGAGGCGGCGCGGGCGCAGCTGTCCGAGCTCGGCCTGAACGGGCAGGGCACGCTGCGCTTCCACGACCGTCTGGAGGACGCGCTCGCGGACACGGATTTCGTGCAGGAGAACGCGCCGGAGAACGAGGCGGTGAAGCGCGCGCTGCTCATGGAGGTCGATCGCCGGCTGCCCCCCTCGATCCTCGTCGCCTCGAGCACTTCGGCGATGCTGCGCAGCGCCCTCGTGGCCGATTGCGCCCGGCCGGAGCGGATCCTGGTGGCCCACCCGTTCCACCCGCCCCATCTCGTGCCCCTGGTGGAGATCGTGGCGGGCGACCCCGCCACGGCGGCCCGGGCCGCCGCCTTCTACGCCCGGCTCGGGCGCCGTCCGGTGGTGCTCGCCCGCGAGATGCCGGGCCATATCGCCAACCGCCTCGCCTCGGCCCTCTACCGGGAAGCCGTCAACCTCGTGGCCGAAGGGGTGGCGAGCGTCGCCGACATCGACGCCGCCCTGTGCAACGGCCCCGGCCTGCGCTGGGCCGCGATGGGGCCGCACATGACCTATCATCTCGGGGGCGGGGCGGGCGGCATCCGGCACTATCTCGACCATCTCGGGCCGAGCCAGGTCCGGCGCTGGGCCAGCCTCGGGACCCCGGAGCTCACCGAGGACGTGAAGGACCGGATCGTGGCCGGGATCGCGGCGGAGGCCGCCGGCCGCTCGCTCGCGGTCCTGGCGGAGCGCCGCGACCGTGCCCTCATCGAGATCCTCAAGGCCCGCATCGAGGTGGCGGAACAGGACCCCTGAGCCACCGCACGCCGCCCGATCCCGGATCGGCCCCGCCCGCATTCCCGAAGGCAGACAGAGCGTGAGCGCATCCCGGTCCGAACGATCGCCAGACCTCCGCCCCCTGGTGGTCCTGACCAATCCCATCCATCCGGAGGCCGTCGCCCGGCTCACGGGCGAGGCCCGGGTGGTCGCCGCCGCGGACACCCGACCCGAGACCCTGCGCGCCCTGGCGGCCGAGGCGGCGGGCCTGATCGTGCGGGCGCAATTGCCCGACGACATCCTCGACCACGCGCCCCTCCTGCGCGGCATCGTCCGCCACGGCGTCGGGCTCGACTTCGTGCCCCTGGCGGCGGCGACCGCCCGCGGCATCCCGGTGGCCAATCTGCCCGGCAGCAACACCCAGGCGGTGGCCGAGTACGTCTTCGCGGCCCTGTTCCACCTGCGCCGCCAGCTCGGGCCCCTGGACCGGACCCTGCGCGAGGCCGGCTGGCTCCCGGCGAAATCCCGGGCGAGCGATCTCGGCGAGATCGGCGGGACGACCCTGGGCATCCTCGGCACCGGCGAGATAGGCCGCCGGGTCGCCGCCATCGCCCGCCACGGCTTCGGCCTGCGGGTGCTCGGCCATTCCCGAAGCCCGCACACCGCCGGCGGGCTGATCGAGCCGGTGGACCGGGAGACGCTGTTCTCGGATAGCGACGCCGTCGTCGTCGCCTGCCCGCTGACCCCGGAGACGCGCGGGCTCGTCGATGCGGCGCTGATCGGCCGGATGCGGCCGGGCGCGGTGCTGATCAACGTGGCGCGGGGGCCCATCGTGCGGTCCGACGCCCTGGCGGCGGCCCTGCGGGCGGGCGCCATCGCGGGCGCCGCCCTCGACGTGTTCGAGACCCAGCCGTTGCCCGAGGACCACCCCTACCTCGCCTGCCCGAACCTGCTCCTGACGCCGCACGTGGCCGGCACCAGCGCCAACAGCCTGCGGGTGATGGGCCTCGGCGCCGTCGAGGCGATGCTGTGCATCCTGCGCGGCCAGCCGCCGCGCAACCTCGTCAATCCGGTAGTGCCGGCAGCGCCGGCGGTCCGCTGACCCTTCCGTTCCTCGCCCCCCACCGCCCCCCAAGGAAGACACCATGGCTCTCACCAGCGCGATCAAGGGGGTGATCCCGATCGCCCCGACGCCCTTCCACCCCGATGGCCGGGTCGACGAGACCTCCCTCGACCGGATGTCCGAGTTCTTCCTCGGCGCGGGCATCGACGGCCTGACCATCCTGGGCCAGCTCGGCGAGGCGCCCAAGCTCGACCATTCCGAGGCGGTGGCCATCGCCCGGCGGGTCATCGGGCGCGTGGACGTGCCGGTCCTCGTGGGCGTCTCGGCCCCGGGCTTCGCGGCCATGCGGTCGCTCGCCCGGGAGGTGATGGAGCTCGGCGCCGCCGGCGTCATGATCGGGCCGCCCAACACCCTGCGTACCGACGACCAGGTGGTGGCCTACTACCGCAACGCGGCCGAGGCGATCGGCCCCGACGTGCCCTTCGTGATCCAGGACTACCCGCTCACCTTCTCGGTGGTGATGACGCCGGCCGTCATCCGCCGGATCGTCACCGAGAACCCGTCCTGCGTCATGCTCAAGCACGAGGACTGGCCGGGCCTCGACAAGATCACCGCCCTGCGCGGCTTCGAGCAGGACGGCTCGATGCGCCACATCGCGATCCTCACGGGCAACGGCGGCCTGTTCCTCGATTTCGAGATGGAGCGCGGCGCGGACGGGGCCAACACCGGCTACGCCTTTCCGGAGATGCTCGTCGACGTCGTGCGCCTGTCACGGGCCGGCGAACGCGACGCGGCCCACGACCTCTTCGACGCGCACCTGCCGTATCTGCGATACGAGCAGCAGCAGGGTCCCCTGGGCCTGGCCGTGCGCAAGTACGTCTTCCAGAAGCGCGGGATCTTCGCCTCGGACGCCCAGCGCAAGCCGGCCGCGAGCCTGTCGGCGCAAGGGCGGCGGGAAGTCGACTACCTCCTGTCGCGCATCGCCCGCGTCGACCCGCGCGCCCGCGTGGCCCCCTGACACCCGGAACCGGACGCGCATCATGAGCAAAGGTCTGCGCAAGGGCCTCACCAGCTACGGCGACGCGGGCTTCTCCCTGTTCCTGCGCAAGGCCTTCATCAAGGCGGCGGGCTACTCGGACGACGCCCTCGACCGGCCGATCGTCGGCATCACCAACACGGCGAGCGACTACAACCCGTGCCACGGCAACGCCCCGGCCCTGATCGAGGCGGCCAAGCGCGGCGTGATGCTCGCCGGCGGCCTGCCCATGGTATTCCCGACGATCTCGATCCACGAGAGCTTCGCGCATCCGACCTCGATGTTCCTGCGCAACCTCATGGCGATGGACACCGAGGAGATGCTGCGGGCCCAGCCGATGGACGCCGTCCTCGTCATCGGCGGCTGCGACAAGACCCTGCCGGCGCAGATCATGGCGGCGGCGAGCGTCGACCTGCCCACCGTGGTCATCCCCGTCGGTCCCATGGTGGTGGGCCATCACAAGGGCGAGGTCCTGGGCGCCTGCACCGATTGCCGCCGGCTCTGGAGCGCGCACCGCGCCGGCGAGATCGACGAAGACGAGATCGAGCGCGTCAACGGCCGCCTCGCCCCCTCGGTGGGCACCTGCATGGTGATGGGCACCGCCAGCACCATGGCCTGCGTGACGGAGGCGCTCGGCCTGTCGCTGCCGATGAGCGCCACGGTGCCGGCCCCCCATGCCGAGCGCATCCGCATCGCCGAGGCGAGCGGTCGCCGTGCCGCCGAGATGGCGGTTTCGGGCGGTCCGCGGCCGAGCGAACTCCTGACGCCGGCCGCCTTCCGCAACGCCCAGATCGTCCTGCAGGCGATCGGTGGATCGACCAACGGCCTGATCCACCTGACCGCCATCGCCAACCGGACGCCGCACGGGATCGACCTCGATGCCTTCGACGCCCTCGGGCGCGCCGTGCCCGTGCTCGTCGACCTGAAGCCCTCCGGCCAGCACTACATGGAGCATTTCCACCATGCCGGCGGCGTGCCGGCCCTGCTCCGGAACCTCGGAGCCCTGATCGACCTCGACGCCGCCACGGTCGCGGGCGGCACCCTGCGGGACGTGGTGGCGGCGGCCGAAGCGGTGCCGGGCCAGACCGTGATCCGCTCCGCCGACGATCCGATCAAGCCGGTCGGCGCCATGGCGGTGCTGCACGGCAACCTCGCCCCGCGCGGCGCCCTGATCAAGCACAGCGCCGCGAGCCCGGCCCTGCTCCAGCACACCGGCCGGGCGGTGGTGTTCGGCTCCATCGCCGAAATGACCACCCGGATCGACGACCCCGACCTCGATGTCGGGCCGGACGACGTCCTCGTGCTCCAGAACGGCGGCCCGAAGGGCGCGCCCGGCATGCCGGAGGCGGGCTATCTGCCGATCCCGAAGAAGATCCTGGCGCGCGGGATCAAGGACATGGTGCGCATCTCCGACGCCCGCATGAGCGGGACGGCCTTCGGTACCATCGTGCTCCACATCACGCCGGAATCCGCCGTCGGCGGTCCCCTCGGGCTCGTCCGGACCGGCGACCGCATCCGCCTCGACACCGCCGGCCGGCGCATCGACGTCCTCGTGGACGACGCGGTCCTGGAGGCCCGCCGCACCGCCCTCGGCCCGACGCAACGACCGGACTGGGCGCGGCGCGGCTACGCGCACCTGTTCTACGGATCGGTGCTGCAGGCGGACGAGGGCTGCGACTTCGATTTCCTGCGCGCCGAGCCCCCGCCGGACGGCGAGGGCTAGGGCCGCCATCGTCAGGCCGCGGGGGCGACCGCGGGGGATGCCGGCTGCCGCGTGAGGACGAAGAAGCCGAGGGCGGCGGCGGCGATGACGGCGCCGAACGCCGCCGCGATTCCCAGCACGAGGCCGAAGCCGCCCCGGTCGTGCAGGAGGCCGATCAACGGCACCACGAACCCGCTGACGGTGAAGCCGAGGAAGTAGCGCGCGCGGTAGAGCGGGGGCACGTAGCGGGCCACCATCGCGTCGTTGATCACGACCTGTCCGTAGAGCGCCGCCATCGTCAGCACGAGGCCGGCCAGGAGCGGCACGCCCGTGCTCGCCGCTGCGAGGCCGAGGCCGAGGGGCTGCAGGATGGACAGGCCGAGGAAGAGGACCGGCAGGCTGTAGCGATCGATGAGGCGGCCCATCAGCAGTTGGGTCAGGGCACCGAAGGCGAAGACGAGGGTGGCCACCGATCCGATCAGGAACAGGGGCAGTCCGGCGCCGACGCGCTCGTCGACCACCTTGGGCAGGGCGATCGTGGTGATGTTGAAGGTCATCCCGCCCGCCACGACCGCGAAGGCGAACACGCAGAGGAGCGGGATCGGGCGCGCGACCGGGAGGACGGGCTTGCCCCCGGCCCGGCCCTGCGATCCGGCGCCGTCGCCCGGCACGAGGGCCAGGAACGCCGTCCCGCAGGCGAGGCAGACCAGGCCCGGCACCACGAAGGCCGCCTGCCAGCCGAACGCCGTGGCGAGGAGCGCCGTCACGCCCGAGGCGGTTGCGGCCCCGAGATTGCCCCAGACGCCGTTCACGCCGAGGTCGCGCCCCAGGCGCCGGGCATGGCTCACCAGCATGGTGGAGCCGACCGGGTGATAGATCGCGGAGGCGAGCCCGAGCATGCAGAGCCACACCAGGAACGCCGTCGGACTGCCCGCGCTCGCCACGCCGAGGCAGGACAGGCCGTAGCCGAAGAAGAAGATCGCCAGCAGGGTGCGACGCCCGAACCGGTCGGCGAGCCAGCCCATCGGCAGGGCGCAGAGCCCGAAGGCCACGAAGGCGCCGGTGGCGAGCGGGATCAGTTCGCCGTAGCTCCGGCCCGTCTGCGCCGCGATCGCGATCACCGCAGTGGGGTAGATCAGCAGGACGAAGTGGTCGAGGGCATGCGCCACGTTGACGAAGCGCAGGGTCCGGCGGGACAGGGTCTCGGCGTCCATCGGTCGGTCCTCTCCTCCGGCAAGCATCCGCGTCGGCTGCGCCTCGTGCTCAGACACCGGCAGCCTTCCGCAGGGACTTGCCTCCCGTTTACCTGACCCGTTGAATGGCGTCGGGCCGAAGGCGTACGCGATCGGGCCAGGGAGACGCCGATGCGTTCGATCCGGGCGGAGGATTACCAGGCTGTCCCGCGCGCGGTCGCGGTGATGCCCAAGACCTTCGCGGCCGGCAGCGGCACGGACCGGCACCACCATCCGCGAGCCCAGCTTCTCTACGCCACCGCCGGCCTGATGATGGCGACGGCCGAGGACGGGACCTGGGTCGTGCCGGAAGGCCATGCCCTGTGGATTCCGCCAGGCCTTCCGCACGCCGTCGTCATGCACGGGGATGTGGCGATGTGCTCGGCCTATCTCGCGCGGGAGGCGATCGCCGGCTTTCCGAGCCGGGCCCGGGTCATCGAGGTCTCGGCCCTCCTCGCCGCGGCGCTGGCCGCCCTGACGAACGAGCCGGTGCTCTACGACGAGGCCGGCCGGGGTGGGCACCTGGCAGCCCTCATCCTCGACGAGATCGGACGCGCCCCGGAGACACGCCTGACCCTGCCCCTGCCGCGCGATGCCCGGCTCCGGCGGGTCTGCCTCGGCGTGATCGACGACCCGGCCGGAGCGCTCGATCTCGATGCCTGGGCCGCGCGGGCGGGCCTGAGCCGCCGGACCCTGACGCGGGGATTCCGCCGGCAGACGGGGCTCACCTTCGGGCAATGGCGGGCCAGGGCCCGGGTCGTGCGAGCCCTGGCCCTGGCGGCCGATGGGTGGGCGCCGCGCCAGGTCGCCGCCTCGGTCGGCTACCGCAGCCTCCAGGCCTTGCGGGACCGGACGGCAGCCCTGGTCGGGAGCGCGCGGGATACCTGACGGGATCTCCCGTCCCGGAGGCGGCGTCCGGTCCCGCCCGCGAAGCGCACGAAAACGCCCGCCCGGGCGAGACCGGGCGGGCGTCCTGATGGTGCCGTTGGCGTCAGGCGATCAGCAATCGTCGCCCTTCTTGCCGATCTCCTGGTTGGCGCCGGCATTGTTCATGGCGCCCACCGTCCCGGGCGAGGCCGGCTGCTGGCCGCCCGCAAGGTTCTTGCTGGACGTGCCGACACCGCCGCCCTGGTCGTTCTTGCCCTCCGAACCGGGCTTGTCGCCGACCATCTGGTTGGCGCCCACGTTGTTCATCGCGCCGACCGTTCCGGGGGAGGCGGGCTGCTGGCCGCCCGCGAGGTTCTTGCTGCCCTGGTCGGCCGTCGAGCTCTTGTCGTTCATGGTCTGCTGACCCGGGCTGGTGCCCTTCGTCGAGCCGGTGTTGCAGGGCGCGGCGAGCGCGGTCCCGGCCGTGATCGCGAAAATGGCAGCGGCGCCGGCAATCGTCGAGAATTTCACGTGGCGTTCCTCCGGAGATGTTATCGAGAAGTATAATTCTGTGCCCTGGGATCGGTTCCCCGACCGGATGGATCGTCCGGCAATAGAAATTGCCAACATATCTCTGCCCGCCCGTGTGAGATCGCCCGAACTCCGGCGCCGACCGCCCCAGATCCTGTCGACGGTGCCGCTCTATGTTCGCAGCCAAGATCCTTTCGCAGCCAAGATCGTTCGACCGGCGGCTCGGCCGACGCGCCTGTCGAGGCCCCCCGCGGAGCCGCCCCTCCGTTCTGTCTCCACCGATCGATCCTGTTTTCGGGACCGGAGCGGTGCCGGCGGCGCGGCGCCCCCCCCGGATGAGGCGGGGAGCCGGGCCAGCCCGATCCGGCGGAATCGCCCACCGGCCGACGCAAAGATCCGCTAGAGCCTGGGCATCCGGCCCGACGCCGCGAAGAGGTCCGCCATGTCAGAGTTCCTGCCCGAAGCCGTGCTGAAAGCCTACGATCCCCAGCCCGCCGCGGACCTGCTGCTGGCGGCCTATCGCGCGGGGCGGCAGCTCGGCGAACTGCCCGAGGCCGTCCGTCCGCGCACGATGTCCGAGGGCTACGACGTCCAGGACCGGCTCGTGGCGGCGCTCGGCGCAGACTCCGCCGGCTGGAAGCTCGCCATCGGCAGCCACAAGGGCAAGCGCAGCTCGGGGGTCGGCCGCTCCATCGCCGGGCGGGTGCTGCGGGACCGGCTCCATGGCGACGGGGCCGAACTCCGGATGCCCCATGCCGGGGCGGTGACGATCGAGTTCGAGATCGCCTACGGGATCGCCCGCGACATCGCCCCCGACGCCCCCGTGGTTCCGGCGGCCGAGGTCGTCGGCGAAACCCGCGCAGCGTTCGAGCTCGTGCTGTCCCGCTACGTCGATCGGCGTGCCGTCGGCTGGCCGAGCTTCGCGGCCGACAATTCGGCCTTCCAGGCCCTGGTGCTCGGCCCCGTGCTGGCCACGGGAGACCTCGCCGAAGTGGCGCGCGGCCTCGTGGTCGAGGTCGACGGCGTGGAGCGGGTGCGGGCCGTGACGGGGGAGGACGAGACCGATCCCCTGGCCGCGCTCACGGACCTGATGGCCGTGGCGCGCGAGCGCGGCACGACGATCCCGGCCGGCAGCCTCGTCTCCACCGGCACGCTCTCGGTGCCCTTCGACCTGACCGGCCCGGGCCGGATCACGGCTCGGTTCCTCGGCCAGAGCCTCGGGTTCACCCTCCTGCCGGTTTGACCGGGTCGCCCGAGGGGCGCTCGGCCTCCGCCGCGCGCCGCGCCGCGCAGTCCGCCCGGATCTCGGCGCTCGACGCTCCGAGGGCCGGCGGCATGCGGCGGACGGGCAGGCGCTCCCCGTCGAGGCGGTAGGGCGGGGCGAGGACGTAGGCGGTGGGATCGGCGTCGCCGCCCTGGGGCAGCACGAGGTTGCCGGCCCGGGCCCTGTCGGAGGTCAGGGCCTCGTGCAGGCCCAGCACCTCGCCGCAGGGGATGCCGGCCGCGTCCAGCCGGGCGATGAGATCGGCACGGGTCCAGCGGGCGAGCTCGGCCTCGATCGCCGGCAGGAACTGCGCGCGGTTGCGGGAGCGCTCCAGGTTCGTGGCGAAGCGCGGGTCCGCGGCGAGGTCCGGCCGCTCCAGGACCCCCTCGCAGAGGCGGCGATACTGCCCGTTGTTGCCCACCGCCAGCACGATGGGTCCGTCGCCGGCCTGGAACACGCCGTAGGGGGCGATCGACGGATGGGCGTTGCCGGCGCGGGCGGGGTCGTGCCCGCGCACCATCACCTCCAGACCGCAATAGGCGGTGAGCGCCAGGCCGCAATCGAACAGGGCGAGTTCGATGTGGCGTCCGCGCCCGGTGCGCTCGCGCTCGAACAGGGCGGCGAGCACCCCCTGGGCCGCGTATTGCCCGGTGAAGAGATCGACCGCCGCGAGGCCGAACTTCAGGGGCGGGCGGCCGGCCTCGCCGTTCAGCGCCATCAGGCCGGCCTCGCCCTGGACCACGATGTCGTAGCCGGGCCGCGTCGCCTCAGGCCCATCCGAGGCGTAGCCGGAGATCGAGCAGTAGATCAGGCGCGGGTTCTCGGCGCTCAGGTCCGCGTAGCCGAGGCCGAGGCGGTCGGCGCCGCCGGTCTTGAAGTTCTGCACCACCACGTCGCAGGTGCGGGCGAGGTCGCGCGCCACGGCGAGGCCCTCCGGGGTGGCGAGGTCGAGGGTGATCGAGCGCTTGTTGCGGTTGGCGGCGTCGAAGTACGAGGTGTTGGTGGCCCCCGTGCGCAGGCCCCAGTCGCGGGTGTCGTCGCCGCGCTCCGGGTGCTCGACCTTGATCACCTCGGCGCCGAGGTCGCCGAGGCACATGGCGCTCCAGGGCCCGGCGAGCACGCGCGAGAGGTCGAGCACGCGGATGCCGTCGAGCGGCAGGGGCTGCGCAGGGGAGCGGGAGCCGTCGTCGCGCGCCGTCGTCTCGGCCATGATCGGTTCTCCCTCTCGTGCGGGCGGCATCCGGAGCACCGCTTCAAGCCGCGCCTGTCTATCAGGTTTCGGTCCCGATCCCGGAACCGATTCCGGGCCGGACAGGTGGCCTCGCCGACGGAGCCTGTTAGGGTCGCGAAAACACAGAAACCCGAGGAACCGCCCATGAACGCCCCGACGCGCCCGCCCGGCTCCGCCGCGCCCACCGCCCCCGCCTCGGCGAGCTTTGCCTGGGACGATCCCTTCCTCCTCGACGACCAGCTCAGCGACGACGAGCGCGCCATCCACGAGGCCGCCCGGGCCTTCGCGCAGGAGGAGCTCCTGCCCGGCATCGTCGAGGCCTACGCGCAGGAGACCAGCAACCCGGAGCTGTTCCGGAGGATGGGCGAGCGCGGGCTCCTCGGCGTCACCCTGCCGGAGGCCTATGGCGGCGCCGGCGCGACTTACGTCGCCTACGGCCTCGTGGCCCGTGCCGTCGAGGCGGTGGATTCCGGCTACCGCTCGATGATGAGCGTGCAATCCTCCCTCGTGATGTACCCGATCCACGCCTACGGCTCGGAGGCGCAGCGCCAGAAATTCCTGCCCAAGCTCGCCTCGGGGGCGTGGATCGGCTGCTTCGGCCTGACCGAGCCCGATGCCGGCTCGGACCCGGCCGGCATGACGACGAAGGCCGTGAAGACCGACGGGGGCTACCGCCTGTCGGGGGCCAAGACGTGGATCTCGAACGCGCCCTTCGCCGACGTCTTCGTGGTCTGGGCCAAGTCCGAGGCGCATGAGGGCGCGATCCGGGGCTTCATCCTGGAGAAGGGCATGCCGGGTCTCTCCGCGCCCATCCTGAAGGGCAAGCTCTCGTTGCGCGCCTCCACCACGGGCGAGATCGTGATGGAGGACGTCGAGGTCGGCGAGGACGCGCTCCTGCCGAACGTCTCGGGCCTGAAGGGGCCGTTCGGTTGCCTGAACCGGGCCCGCTACGGCATCGCCTGGGGCGCCATGGGGGCGGCGGAGGATTGCTGGCACCGGGCCCGGTCCTACACCCTGGAGCGCAAGCAGTTCGGCCGACCGCTGGCCCAGACCCAGCTCGTGCAGAAGAAGCTCGCCGACATGCAGACCGAGATCGCCCTCGGGTTCCAGGCCGCCCTGCGCGTCGGGCGCCTGTTCGACGCGGGCCGGATGGCGCCCGAGATGATCTCGCTGATCAAGCGCAACAACTGCGGCAAGGCGCTCGACATCGCCCGGGTCGCCCGGGACATGCACGGCGGCAACGGCATCATGGGCGAGTACCACGTGATGCGTCACGCCCAGAACCTCGAGACGGTGAACACCTATGAGGGCACGCACGACGTCCATGCGCTGATCCTCGGCCGGGCGCAGACGGGCCTGCAGGCGTTCTTCTGACGGAGCGGGTCGGGACGCCGTGGGTCCACATCCGCATCACGCCGCGTCCCTGGTCTTCCCCGGAGAGGACTGGCATCGTTTCCCGGGGGGAGGACACCGCGCCGTGGCTCAGAGGGACGTGATGCCGTCGCCACCCCGGCGCCTCGGTCGCCCGCCGCGCGGGACCGAGGGCGACGTGCTGCTGCGCGTCCTCGACGCCGCCCGGGTCGTGTTCCTCACCGAGGGCTTCGAGGCGGCGAGCATCGATGCCATCGCGGGCTCGGCCGGCCTCTCGAAGAAGACGATCTACGCGCGCTTCGCCTCGAAGGTCGATCTGTTCGAGGCCGTGTGCGTGCGCTTCATCGAGGAGAACGTGCCCTCCATCGAGAAGGTGGCGGCGGAAGCCGGATCGGTGGAGGAGCGCCTCCACCGCATCGCCCTGGCGATCCTCGAGACCGTGGTGACGCCGGACTGCATCGCGTTCCGGCGGGTGATGGTGGCCGAGGCCGGACGCTTCCCGGAATTCGCCCGGGCCCTCCACGATTTCGGACTGGCGCGGGTGGTGCCCCTGGTGGAGCGCTGCCTGGAGGACGGCGTACGCTCCGGTGCGATCGCGGTGGACGACGTCCGGCACGCGGCCGATGCCTTCCTGGGCCTGACCATCCGGGGTTTCGTCGACCGGACGGAGCTGGGCCTGGAGCGGCCGGGCATGACCCACGTCAAGCGCGCGACGCTGAAGCGCTCGCTCGACTTCTTCCTGCGGGCGTGCCGGCCCTGACCCGGTCAGACGGCCTGCGGGGCGGGGCGCCGGAGGCCGGCCGCCAGGGGCAGCGCGCCCGCGCAGAGCGCCGCCATGCTCCAGAACGCATCCGCCCCGAACCGCCCGTAGAGCCACCCGGACAGGCCGGTCAGGACGGTGTTCGCGAGCCCGAGGCCGAGGGTCGCGTAGAGGGTCTGGGCGGTGGCGGCGCCACGGGCGGGTACGAGGTCGGCGAGGAGGCGCATGTTGGCCAGGTGCAGCAGCGCGAAGGTGAAGCC
Source organism: Methylobacterium sp. Leaf465 (assembly GCF_001424705.1). Taxonomy (GTDB): domain Bacteria; phylum Pseudomonadota; class Alphaproteobacteria; order Rhizobiales; family Beijerinckiaceae; genus Methylobacterium. Next base: position 21,345 of record NZ_LMRA01000048.1, on the reverse strand, counting down.
GTGCAGGGCCTGGCCGATCGCCAGCATCGGCACCGCCACCGTGGTCGCCAGGATCGCCCAGCGCAGGATCCCGGCGCCGGCCGCCAGCATCGCCGCCCCGGCGGTGCCGAGGCGCTCCAGCAGCCAGGAGCCGCACAGGACGAACACCACGACCTCCGAGAGCACGGCCAGGGACCAGAGCAGGCTGACGGTGCCGGGGCCGAGGCCCGCCGCCCGCCAGCGGATCACCGCGAAGGCCTCGTGCAGGGCGTGGCTGCCGATGACGAGGGCCGCCACCAGGAGCACCCGCCGGAAGAGCGGCACCGCGAGCAGGGCGCGCAGGGTGGTGCGGGTGGGCGCTTCCGGAGCCGGGGAGCTCGGGTGTCCGGTCCGCGGGGCCGCGGGCACCCGGCGGACGGCGAGGGCGGTGAGCAGGAACAGCAGCCCGCTCGAGACCAGGATGCTGGGCAGGCCGGCCCAGGCGACGGCCTGCCCGGACACCAGGGTCGCCAGGATGAAGGCGGCCGAACCGGCGCCTCGGACCCACCCATACGCGAAGGTCCTCTCCCGCTCCATCGCCGCGAGGGTGAGGGCATCGGACAGGGGCGCGAGGGCCGCGAGGGCGAGGGCCTGCGCAAGGCCCAGGACGAGGAGCGCGGGGAAGCCGTGCCCGAGGAGGGTGGCGAAGGCCAGGAGCCCGGCGGCGGCGGATCCGGCGGCGAGGACAGCCCGGGTGGCGTCGAGGCGATCCGCGATCCGCCCCGCCACCGGTCCGGCCACGAGGCGCATCAGCGTCCCGCCTGCGAGCACGATGCCGATCTCGGAGGCGTCGAGCCCGCGGTCGCCGAGGAAGCTCGGCAGGAACGGCGAGACCATCCCGTAGGCGGCGTAGAGGCTGCCCTGCAGGAAGACGAAGGCCGGGAAGGCGCCGAGGCCGGACCGGGCAGGGGGAGCGTGCATCCGTCCAGCCTCCCTTACCCACTCCGGGTCTCGGACGCCGCGTCCGGTTCCTCAGGGTGCCTTGATCCCTCAGGGTGCCTTGGCGGGCGGGAAGGCGGTGCCGGGGCAGTTGGCGGCCAGTCCCGTCTCGCCGATGCGGTCGGGCGCGCAGGCGGGGATGGCCGGACGTCCGCCATTCTCGATGCGCGCCTCCTGCAGGCGATCATACTTCCAGAACCCGAGGCCGATCACCACCAGGATGGCGAGGAGGGCGGCGCCCGCCAGGGGCAACCAGCGCGGCATCAGCGGGCGCTCGCGCCGGCTTCCGGCACCGGCTGGGTGTGGGCGGTGTCGCCGTGCTTGACGAAGGTGAACAGGATCACCCCCGCCAGGAGAGCGACGGCGGCGATGAAGACGGGGAACAGGCGACGCATCGGGAGGAGACCACTTTGGTAGGACGACCCGTCGGAATCGCGCCGGCGGGTGTGGGTAACGCGCGGGCCGGGCCCGGGGTCGCAGGGCAGGGCATCACAAATTCGGCGAAGCGCGGCGGGGCGCCCGTCAGGCCAGGGTCGCGACCCGCTGGCCGGCCTCGCCGTAGCCGAGCCGCGCCCCCTCGCGGTTGACGATCCCGAAGCGCAGGGTCGCCTCCTCGAGATAGTCGATGGCCGCCACGAGGGCGCTTCGCGCCGGCTCCACGGCCTCGGGCTCGTCGTCGGGCGGCGTCTCGGCGAAGTTGACGGCGGCGATGAGCACCCGGTCGCGCTCGTCCTCGATCCGGCGGTCGCGCTCGACGCGGCCCCGGATGTCGGCGTCGAAGGCCGCCACCACGGCGAAGGGGAAGTCGTCGCGGCGCGATCCCCGCGGATAGGCCAGGGTCAGGCGACGGGCGAGGTCGGCCGCACGCCGGACCTGATCCGCGAGCTTGGCCTCAGTAAACTTGCCGTCCATGGGACTCTCCGGCGCCGACGGGGCCGTCGGCGCGGGGGCAACGCACCGCATCCGGTCCCCGGTTCCGGCCGTGCACCAATGCCGCTTCGCCGCGTTATCGCCCCATGACCGATCCAGCCTCGACCGATTCCGCACCCCGCCTCGGCTTCTGCTGCAAGTTCATCCTCGAGCCACCGTCCGAGCCCTTCAAGACCCTGAAGGCCGCCCGCGAGGCGACCCTGCAGATGAACCTCACCCACGCCACCATGGCGCACCTGAAGACCCTGGCGCCCAGCGCGCGCCGGGACAAGCTGGAGGGCCTCGTGCGCCACAACCTCGGTGCCCTGGAGCGGCAGGTGGCCTGGGTCGCCGCCCGGCCCGCGATCGAGCGCCTGCTGCGGATCGCCAGCAACGTCCTGCCCGGCTACACCCACGCGGTGGCGCGGGACCTCTATGCCGAGCCCGAGATGCGCCGCCTCGTCCAGGACGGCCTCGCCCGGATCGGCGCGATCGCCCGGGCCGGTTCGGTGCGCCTGAGCTTCCATCCCGGCCCGTTCTGCGTCATCGCCTCGCAGAACCCGGCGGCCCAGCGCAACGGCATCGAGGAGCTGGAGCACCATGCCGAACTCATGGCGATGCTCGGCTACGGCCAGGGCTGGCATCCGCACGGGGCCCACATCAACATCCATGTCGGTGCCCGCGACCCCGGCATCGCAGGGTTTCGCGCCAGCCTGCCCAAGCTCTCGCAGACGGCGCGCGATCTCCTCACCGTCGAGAACGACGAGAATTTCTTCGGATTGGACACGGTGCTGGAGCTGGCCGACGTCGTGCCGGTGGTGCTCGACCTGCACCACCACTGGGTCGAGAGTCGGGGTGCGTACATCGAGCCCGACGATCCCCGCGTCGCCCGGGTGCGCGAGTCCTGGCGGGGCGTGCGCCCCGTGGCCCATATCAGCGTCTCGCGCGAAGCCCTGCTGGAGGGGCATACGCCCGACGCCCTGCCGGACTTCGCCGCCCTGACCGAGGCCGGTCACAACTGGCGCGATCTGGCCGCCCATTCCGACATGATGTGGAACCGGGCCGTGAACGCCCTGGTGGCCCGCCACATGGCCTGGGCGGATTTCGAGATCGAGGCCAAGTCCAAGAACATCGCCTCGGCCGGCATCGCCGCCGAGATCGCCGCGACCCTGCCCACGGCGCAGATCGAGGTGGCGGCCTGACGGGGCCCTCGGCCGCGCAGCGCGCGTTTCAGCGCGCCGCTCAGTGCCCGTGGTCGTGCCCGTCGGGCTCCGGCAGGGTCAGGCCGAAATGGCTGACGAGGTCCTGCACCTGCCCCGGCGAGAGGTGGCGCGGGTTGAGGTTGCGCAGGAGCAGGTAGAGCTTGGCCGTCTCTTCCAGCTCCTCGGTCGCGAAGACCGCGTTCTCCAGGGTGGAGCCAGCCACCACCGGGCCGTGGTTAGCCAGCAGCACCGAGGCGTAGCGGCCGGCCAACCCCCGGATCGCGTCCGCCACCGCCGGGTCGCCGGGCCGGTAATACGGCACCAGGGCCGTGGCCCCGGCCCGCATCAGGTAATACGGCGTCAGCGGCGGCAGTACCGCCTTGGGGTCGATCTCGGGCAGCATCGACACCGCCACCGCATGGGTCGAGTGCAGATGGACGATGGCGCGCGCCTCCGTGCGGCTATCGTAGAGCGCCGCATGGAGCGGGATCTCCTTGGTGGGCACGTGGCCCGAGACCAGGGCGCCCTTCGCGTCCAGGCGTGAGATCGTGCCTGGGTCGAGGAAGCCCAGCGACGCGTTGGTCGGCGTCACCAGCCAGCCGCCGTCGTCCAGGCGCAGGGAGATGTTGCCCGACGAGCCCGGCGTCAGGCCGCGCTCGAACAGCGAGCGGCCGAACCGGCAGATCTGCTCGCGAAGCTTCGATTCGCTCATGAAATCCCTTCAGGTCACGGGAGGAGGGGGCGATCTCAGGCGGTGGCGCCCGCGATCAGTTCGTAGCCGAGATCGACGGTCTCGGCCGGGCCGTCGGCGGCGAGGCGCTCGGCGGCGGCGGCGCCGATCTCCAGGCGCGGCGTGCGGATGGTGGTCAGCGGCTGCGGCAGGGCGGCGGCGATGTCGAGGGCGTTGAAGCCGAACAGGGCGAGGCGTCCCGGCACCGCGATCCCGTCCGCGAGACAGTGGAAGTAGCCGCCCAGCGCCATGTCGTCGTTGGAGAAGTAGACCGCATCGAGGTCGGGCCGGCGGCCGACCAGCCGCGCCAGGGCCTCCCGCCCGGCAGCGGCCGAAGAGGGTCCGGACGCGATCTCGCGCTCCGCCAGGGGGCAGCCCGCCTCCCGAAGGGTTTCGCAGAACCCCGCGAGCCGCTTGGCGGCGCGGAGATCCTGCGTGATGTCGTGGCCGACAAAGCCGATGCGGCGGTAGCCCCGTGCCAGCAGGTGCCGGGCGCTGTCGCAGCCCACCGCCCGGTTGGAGAATCCCACCACGATGTCGAGGCCGGCCCCGTCGGTGTCGATCATCTCGACGATGCGAATGCCGCTCGCCCGCAGGCGAGCGAGCGCGCCGGGCGTGTGTTCCAGGCCGGTGACGATGAGGCCGGCGGGACGCCAGGAGAGGAGGGCGCCGATCAGCGCCTCCTCCCGCTCCGGGTCGTAGTCGGAGACCCCGATCACGCTCTGGAAGCCGCCGCGGTCGAGGACCGCCGTGGCGCCCCGCAGGAGGTCCGGGAACACGATGTTGGTGAGCGACGGGATCACGATCCCCACGAGCTTGGCCCCCGCCGTGGAACCGGAGCCCGCCAGCATGCCGGCCAGCCGGTTCGGCACGTAGCCGAGACGCGCCACCGCCTCCGCGACCCGGTCCTGCGTGCGCTTCGAGAACGAGCCCTGGTTGCGCAGGACGCGCGAGACCGTGCTCTCGCCGACTCCGGCTTCGCGGGCCACGTCGGACAGGGTCACGAGCCGGCGCTCCGGCTCGTGCAGGGACCTCTGGACGTTCATCGTCGACCTTCATCTCCGGTCCCGGGCTGCACAGCCCATAGCAAGCTTAGTTGGCCGCAACAATGAGATTGGCAGCGCTGCCATCATCTGTTACGCAAGATGCAAGCGCTGCCACAACGAGTAGTGCCGCAACAAGATGGTGCAACGCCAGAACGGCGACGTGCAACGCGCGCCGGCAGGAGGAAACATGAGCGTTCAGGCCGCAACCGCGCGGGGCGTCGATGCGCCCGCGGCGGATTTCGTCGAACAGACCTATCGCAAAGTGTTCTGGCGGCTCGTGCCGTTCCTGATGCTCTGCTACGTGGTCGCCTATCTCGACCGCGTGAACGTCGGCTTCGCCAAGCTGCAGATGTCCCAGGAGCTGGGCTTCAGCGAAACCGTCTACGGCCTCGGCGCCGGCCTGTTCTTCATCGGCTACTTCCTGTTCGAGGTGCCCTCGAACGTGATCCTGCACCGGGTCGGCGCCCGGGTCTGGATCGCCCGCATCATGATCACCTGGGGTATCATCTCCGCCGGGTTCATGTTCGTGAACTCGGCCACCTCGTTCTACATCATGCGCTTTCTGCTCGGCCTGGCCGAGGCGGGCTTCTACCCGGGCGTGATCCTCTACACCACGACCTGGTTCCCGGCCCATCGCCGCGCCCGCGTGATCGCCGTGTTCATGTCGGCGATTCCCGTCTCGGGCATCTTCGGCAACCCGCTCTCCGGCTGGATCATGGACGCCTTCAACGGCACCTACGGCCTGTCGGGCTGGCAGTGGATGTTCCTGATCGAGGCGGTGCCGGCGGTGCTGGTGGGTCTCGCGGTGTTCTTCTACCTCGACAACCGCCCCTCCGAAGCCAAGTGGCTCACCGCCGCCGAGAAGCAGGTCATCGAGCGCGACATCGCCGCCGACGGCGCCGGCAAGGAGCAGAGCCCCCACTCCATCGCCACCGTGTTCTGCAACGGGCGGATCTGGTTCATGAGCCTGATCTACTTCGCCTTCGTCACCGGCCAGTACGGACTGACCTTCTGGATGCCCACCATCGTCAAGGCGTCCGGCATCCAGGGCAACCTGAACATCGGCCTCGTCAGCGCGATCCCGTTCCTGTTCGCGGTCTTCGTGATGATCCTGCTCGGCCGCAGCGCCGACCGGATGCGCGAGCGCCGCTGGCACCTCATCGTCCCGGCCCTCTGCGGCGCGGTGGGCTTCGTGGTCGCCGCCAGCACGGGGAGCACCGTCGTGGCCATCGCGGCGCTCGCCGTGGCCGCCGGCGGCGTGCTCACCTGCGCACCCCTGTTCTGGTCCCTGCCCACCGCCTTCCTCAGCGGCGCGGGGGCGGCCGCCGGAATCGCGCTGATCAACTCGGTGGGCAACCTCGCGGGCTTTGCCAGCCCCTACGTCATCGGCGCCCTGCGCGATTCCACGGGCAGCACCGCCGCCGGCATGTACGCGCTGGCCGGCATGCTGGTGATCGGCGCGGTCTGCGTGTTCGTCACCCCGAAGCAGGTGGTCAACCGCTGAGACGGCTGCGCCGACGGCCGGCGGCTCCGAAGCCCGCACCGTCATCCCGGGGCGCCGCAGGCGAGCCCGGGATGACGGGATGGGTCGCAGCACCGTCGTTTCGATTTGCCCGCTCCGATCCCTCCCTCCCATGAACAGGTCCCCATGAGCATCAACACCCAGACCCAGCGGGCCGCCGTGATCGGCCTCGGCTCCATGGGCGCCGGCATGGCCGGTTCGCTCCTCCGGGCCGGCTTCGCCGTCGCGGCCTGCGACGTGGACGCGGACGCCGTCGCGCGCTTCGCCGCGACCGGCGGGCAGGCGGCGGCGAACCCCGCGGCGGCGGCGGAGGGCGCCGATGTCGTGGTCTGCGTCGTGGTCAACGCCGCCCAGACCGAGGCCGTGCTGTTCGGGCCCGGCGGCGCTGCAGAGAACATGCGGGCGGGCGCGGTGTTCGTCTCCTCGGCCACCATGGACCCGGCCGTCGCCCGGCGCCTCGCGGCCCGCCTGGAGGAGACCGGCCGCCACTACCTCGACGCGCCGATGAGCGGCGGCGCCGTCCGCGCGGCCGAGGGCGAACTCACCTTCCTGGCCTCCGGCACGCAGGCGGCCTTCGACGCGGCCCGCCCAGCCCTTCACGCCATGGCCGGCAAGCTCTACGAGCTCGGCGACGCGGCCGGGCAGGGTGCCGCCTTCAAGATGATCAACCAGTTGCTTGCCGGCGTGCACATCGCCGCCGCCAGCGAGGCCATGAGCTTTGCCGCCAAGCAGGGCTTGGATCTCCGCAAGGTCTACGAGGTCATCACGGCGTCGGCCGGCAATTCCTGGATGTTCGAGAACCGCATGCCGCACGTCCTCGACGGCGATTACAGCCCGAGAAGCGCGGTCGACATCTTCGTCAAGGATCTGGGCATCGTGCAGGACATGGCGCGGGCGGAGACATACCCCGTGCCGGTGGCCGCCGCCGCGCTACAGATGTTCCTGATGGCGTCCGGCTCCGGCATGGGCCGGGACGACGACGCCTCGGTGGCCCGCCTCTACGCCCAGGTGGCCGGCGTCACCCTGCCGTCGCCCAAGGCCTGAAGGGAGAAGAGCCGATGCCGCGTTTTGCCGCCAATCTCACGCTGATGTTCACGGAGCGGCCGTTCCTCGACCGCTTCGCCGCCGCCGCGGAGGCGGGCTTCACCGCCGTGGAGTTCCTCTTCCCCTACGATCATCCGCCCGAGGCCATCGCCGAGCGCCTGGCGCGGTTCGGGCTGACCCAGGCCCTGTTCAACCTGCCGCCGGGCGACTGGGCGGCGGGCGAGCGCGGCCTCGCCGCCCTGCCGGACCGGTTCGCCGAGCTGCAGGCGGGCGTCGAGACCGGCCTGACCTACGCCAAGGCCACGGGCGTCGCCCGGCTCCACCTCATGGCCGGCATGGCGGATGCGCGCGATCCGGCGGCGCAGGACGCCTATCGCCGGGCCGTGGCCTGGACCGCCGAGCGCGTCGGCCGCGAAGGCCTCGACCTCGTGCTGGAGCCGATCAACGCCCGCAACATGCCGGGCTACTTCCTCAACGACTTCGACATGGCCGCCGACCTCATCCGCGACCTGGCCCTGCCGAACCTGAAGCTGCAGTTCGACCTCTACCACTGCCAGATCCTGCACGGGGACGTGACCACCCGCCTGCGCGACCTGATGCCGATGGTCGGGCACGTCCAGACCGCCAGCGTCCCCGCCCGGAACGAGCCCGGCACCGGCGAGATGAACGACGCCTTCCTCTTCGCCGAACTGGACTACCTCGGCTACGCGGGCTTCGTCGGCTGCGAGTACAACCCGGCCGGCGGCACCGGGGAGGGCCTGGGCTGGTTCGAGCCCTACCGCGCCTCGCAGGTCCGGGAGGGCACCCGATGAGCCTCGCCCTCGGATCGGTGGCCGACGACTATACCGGCGCCTCGGACCTCGCCAACACGCTCAGCAAGGGGGGCCTGCGCACGGTGCAGACCATCGGCATCCCCGCCGACGACCTCGATCTGGCCGGTGTCGAGGCCGTGGTGGTGGCCCTGAAGAGCCGCTCCATCCCGGCCGCGGAAGCCGTGGTGCGCACCCGCGCGGCCGAGGCCTGGCTGCGCGGACGGGGCGCCGCCCACGTCCTGTTCAAGATCTGCTCGACCTTCGATTCCACCGACGCGGGCAATATCGGACCCGTCCTGGACGCCCTGCGGGGCGAGGCGGGCGAGGCCATCGCCCTCGTCACCCCCGCCTTCCCGGAAACGGGGCGCACCGTCTACCAGGGCAACCTGTTCGTCGGCGCGATGCCGCTGAACGAGAGCCCGCTCAAGGACCATCCCCTCAACCCGATGCGGGACGCCAACCTCGTGCGGGTGCTGGGCCGCCAGAGCGCGTCGCCCGTGGGTCTGGTGGATTTCGCCACCGTGGCGAAGGGGCCGGACGCCGTCGCCGCGCGCCTCGACGCGCTCGCTGCCGAGGGGATCGGCGCGGCCATCGCGGATGCGGTGGTGGAGGCCGACCTCGAGACCCTGGGCACGGCGGCGCTCGGCCAGCGGGTGTCGGTGGGCGCCTCGGGCCTCGGCCTCGGCCTCGCCCGGGCCCTGGTCGCGACCGGGCGTGCCGCCGCGCCGGACAGCGCGGCGGATCTCGGCGCGCCCGTGGGGGGGCTCTCCGCCTGCCTCGCCGGCAGTTGCTCACAGGCGACCCTCGGCCAGATCACGGCGGCCGAGGCCCTGATGCCGGTGCGCCGCCTCGACCCCGAGCGGATGCTCGTCGGCGAGGCCGAGACCGAGGCCGAGATCGCGGCCGTCCTGGCCTGGGCCGGCGAGCACGTCGGCGCCGGCCCCGTCCTCATCGCCAGCAGCGCCGAGCCCGAGACCGTGCGGGCCCTCCAGGCGCGCCACGGCGGCGACCGGGTCGGCCACGCCCTCGAGGACGCGCTGGCCCGCATCGCGGAAGGCCTGGTGGCGCACGGCGTGCGCCGCCTCGTAGTGGCGGGCGGCGAGACGTCGGGGGCGGTCGTGGACCGGCTCGGGCTGAAGGCCTTCCGCCTCGGGCCCGAGATCGCCGCCGGGGTGCCGGTGCTGCGCACGATGGGGCAGGGTGAGCCCATGCTGCTCGCCCTCAAATCCGGCAATTTCGGCGGCCGCGACTTCTTCTCCCGCGCCCTCGACCTGATGCGCTGAGCCTGAAAGGACGACCCATGCACGCACTGATCCTCGGCGCCGCCGGCATGATCGGCCGGCGCCTGACCGACGCCCTCGCCACGCAGGGCGATGCCCGCGCCCTCACCCTGGTCGACGTGGTGGAGCCGACCGCCCCGGCGGGCTTCACCGGCTCCGTCGTCACGGCTGCCGCCGACCTCTCCGTGCCCGGCGCGGCGGAGGCCGCCATCGCGGGCCGACCGGACGTGATCTTCCACCTCGCGGCGATCGTCTCGGGCGAGGCGGAGGCCGATCTGGAGAAGGGCTACCGGGTCAATCTCGACGCCACCCGGCTGCTCCTCGAGGCCATCCGGCAGGCCCACGTCGCCGAGGGCTATCGTCCCCGCGTGGTCTTCACCTCGTCGCTGGCCGTGTTCGGGCCGCCGCTCCCGGGCGTGATCCCGGACGACATGATCCTGACGCCGGCCACCTCCTACGGCACTCAGAAGGCGATGGGCGAACTGCTGCTCGCTGACTACAGCCGGCGCGGCTTCCTGGACGGCATCGGCCTGCGCCTGCCCACCATCTGCGTGCGGCCGGGCAAGCCGAACAAGGCGGCGTCCGGGTTCTTCTCCGGGATCATCCGCGAGCCGCTGGCCGGCAGGCAAGCGATCCTGCCGGTGCCCGATACCGTGCGCCACTGGTTCGCCAGCCCGCTTTCGGCCACGCAATACCTCCTGCATGCCGCCCGCATCGACCTCGCGCCCCTCGGCCTGCGCCGCAGCCTGACCATGCCGGGAATCTCGGCGACGGTGGCCGACGAGATCGAGGCCCTGCGCCGCGTGGGCGGGGACAGAGCGGTGGCGCTGATCCGGCGCGAACCGAATCCGGCCATCCAGGCCATCGTGGAGACCTGGCCGGAGGCCTTCGACACGCGCCGCGCCCTGGACCTGGGCTTCGAGGGCGATGCCAGCTTCGATGCCCTGGTGGCGCTGCATCTGGCCGAGACGCAGGGCTGAGCGAACGACGCCCTTTCGGCGACGACGCGTGTCCCGATCCCTTGCGGGGGAGGGACACGCGAGCGGCCTCGGGGGGATCCCTGCGGAACGCCCTCAGCCCCGCACGCGGCCCTCGATCGGGTAGGCCGGGTCGTTGTAGCCCGGCGTCGAGGAGTGGCCGGTGACGACGTGGGCGTCGACGAGGGCCTCGTCCTCGTCCGTGAAGGTGTAGCCCAGCGCGCCCAGATACGCGTCCCACTGCGCCTCCGTGCGCGGCCCGGCGATGACCGAGGTGACGGTGCGGTTGGCCAGCACCCAGTTCACTGCGAACTGCCCCGCCGTCAGGCCCCGCGCGGCCGCATGGGCCTGGAAAATCCGGGCGATCACCAGGGATTCCGGGCGCCACTCCGTCTGCATCATGCGGGTGTCCTGGCGCCCCGCGCGGGTGCCCTCGGGGGGCGGGGCATCGGGATCGTATTTGGCGGTGAGCACGCCGCGGGCCAGCGGCGAGTACGGCACCACGCCGAGGCCGTAATGGGCGCAGGCCGGCAGGTGCTCGGTCTCGGGCATCCGGTTCAGGGCGTTGTAGTAAGGCTGGCTGACCACGGGCCGGTCGATACCGAGGTCGTCGCACAGGCGGCAGATCTCGGCGACCCGCCAGGCCCGGTAGTTGGAGACGCCGAAGTAACGGATCTTGCCCTGGCGCACGAGGAGCGCGATGGCGCCGATGGTCTCGGAGAGCGGCGTCGTGTGGTCCTCCTTGTGGAGGTAGTAGATGTCGATCACGTCGGTGCCGAGCCGCTTCAGGCTGGCCTCGGCGGCGCGCAGCACGTGGGGGCGCGACAGGCCCCGGTCGTTGGGGCCCGGTCCCATCGGGTTGGCGACCTTGGTGGCGAGCACCCAGGCCTCGCGGTCCCGGCGAAGCGCCCGGCCCACCACCTCCTCGGAGCGGCCCTCGTTGTAGACGTCGGCGGTGTCGAGGAAGTTGATGCCGGCGCCCCGGGCGCTGTCGATGATGCGGCCGGCGGTGGCCTCGTCGGTGGGGCCGCCGAACATCATGGTGCCGAGGCAGAGCGGCGAGACCTTGAGGCCCGAGCGGCCGAGATTGCGGTACTGCATCGTGGCATTCCACTCCATCAGGGGCGCTCAGGCCCCGTCGCGTATCCATTGCACCACGCCGGCGGGCTGGCGAAAGTCCTCCAGCGCATGAACCCGCGCCTCGGGCAGGGCCGCGCGGGCCATGGTGGCGAGGGCGTGGCCGGGGCCGAGTTCGAGCACCCGGGTCGCGCCGAACTCACCGACGCCCTCCAGGCAGGCGGCCCAGTCCAGGGTCTGCGCCACCTGCGCGGCAAGCTTGGGCAGGCCCGCCTCCGGCCGGAACACCGCCGCTCCGTCGAGGCCGCTGAGGAGGCGCGGGGCCGGACGCGGCGGGGTCGCCAGGGGAGCCTGCGCCAGCCGCTCGGCGAAGCGCGCCGAGGCCTCGGCCAGGAGCGGCGTGTGCGAGGGAATGTGGACGGGCAGGCGAACGGCCCGGGCCGCGCCCGCCGCAAGGGCCTGGGCGCAGAGGGCGTCCAGCGCCGCGACGGGGCCGCCCACCACCACGCTGTCGGCGGCGTTGCGGATCGCCGGATGGCACCCCTGCGCCTCGGCCAGGGCGAAGGCCCGCGCGGCAGGCAGGCCGCGCAGGCCGGCGAGGCCGTAGCCGGGACCGGCCGCCGCATCCATCGCCTCGGCGCGGGCGGCGGCGAGGTGCAGCACCGTCTCGGGCGCGAACAGGCCGGCGCAGCCGAAGGCCGCGAGATCGCCGATGCTGTAGCCCACCACCACGACGCGGGCGGCCTGAGCCCTCCGCACCAGGGTCCAGGCGGCGAGGCCAGCCACGCAGCACAGGATCTGCCCGATCCGGTTGGCGTGCAGGTCCTTCCCTGAGCGCACGAGGTCGCGCGGATCCTGACCGAGCAGGGGGGCCGCGGCCGCGAAGACGCCCTGCGCCTCGGGCAGGGCGGCCGTGAGGTCGAACATCCCGGGATGCTGGCCGCCCTGGCCGGAGAGGAGGACCGCGAGGGTCATGGGCGATCGACGCTCATGGTCGCTCCCAGGCGTCGACGAACAGCGTCATGGCCAGCAGGTCGGCCGCTCCGCCGGGGCTGAGGCGGCGGGCGACGAAGGCGCGGTGCAGGTCTTCCGCGTGTGAGACCCAGTCGTCCCGGGCAATGCCGCCCTCGGCGAGGAAGCGGGCGGCTTCCGCCCGGGCGAAATCGAACCCCTCCGGGCCGCCACGATGCAGGAGGTTGGTGTCCTCGAGGGCCGCGACCAGGGCGAGGCAGGCCTCCACCCGCGCCGCCTCGGGCGACTTGGGACGGCGGGCACGGGCCCGGCGCAGGGCCGGCAGGCCGGTGCCGTAGAGGGTCGGGAAGCCGGCCGCGGCCTCGGCCGGCGCGCCCCCGACCCCGTGCCGCCGCCGCGCCCGCGCACCCGGCGCGTGCAGCAGTTCGGGGCCGTCCAGAATGGCACCGGCGTAGCGTGCGCGGACATGGGCGCCGAGGCTCCCGGCCGCCGGACGCCGCCCCAGGGCGCCGGCCGCCGCGCCGAGGAGGCCCAGGCCGAAGATGGCGCCCCGGTGGGTGTTCACGCCCCCCGTGGCCGCCCGCATCGCCGCCTCCGCCGCGAGGCCGATCCGGCGCAGATGCGCCATCCCGGCCCCGGCCGCGCCGGCCTCGGCCAGATCCGCGAAATAGGGCTCCAGGGCGGAGGCACTCGCCCGGAAGGTGCCCGCATCCATGTCGGCATGGCTGCCGCTGTCCACGTGGCTGACGAGGCCGGGCTTGGGATAGGTGGCGAGCTCCAGGCGCAGGCAGTGCGTGGCGAGGCGGGCGATTGCGTCCGGGCCGCCGACAGTCGCAGCGGGGACCCGGGTCTCCGACGGAGCCGCGGGCATCGGCGAGAGGGCACGCATCGGCATGGCTCAGGCCGCCAGCGTCAGGGCGGCGCGAAGGGCCGAAACGGGCCGGAGCTCCAGCCGCTCCAGGCCCTTGGCCAGGACGGTGTCGCCGGGGCCGGCCGCCTGCAGCTCGCGCCAGCTTACGGCGAAGCCGTCGGCGACGCCGATCTCGCCGTCGAGGCGCATCGGCGCCTGTGCCGCGAGATCGGCGAGGCCGTCGAGGAAGGCCGGGCCGACGGGACCGGGCCAGAGCAGGTCGAGGTCGGAGGTGGCGGAAAGGTAGGGCAGACCCGTCAGGGCCTGCCAGAGCAGACCACCGAACACCCGGGGCACGCGACCATGGGCGGCCCCGTGCGCCAGGAGCGCGTCGAGGGCGGGCTGCCAGGCGGCGGGCGCGGCCGCCCGCGCCTCGGCCAGGGTCAGGCCGGGGCGCGGGCGCAAAGCCGCGGGCGGAAGCGTGAGGCCGATGCGGCGCTTGCCGAGGGAGGGCGGCAGCGGCAGCCCGGCCGGAACCAGGGTGACATCCTCGCCGGGCCCGCGGCGGCGCACGATCACGGGCCAGCCGCACGCGGCCCAATCGGCGAGATGGGGAATCCCGTCGAGGTCCGGCCGCTGCGCCAGCAGCGGGCCCCAGGCGGCGGGCGCCACCGTGAGCAGGTCGTGGCGCGCGGCATCACGCACCCGGCGCCTCGCGCAGCACCCGGTCCTGCGCCTCGCGCACCACCTGAGCGGCGATGTCGTGGGCGAGGGGGCGCCCGCCCCGTTCATGGCCCAGCGCGTCGCGGGTATCGGCCGCCGGGCTGTCCGCGATCAGCGCGGCGACCTGGAGGCCGAGGGGCTTGTCGGGGTCGAGGACCGCCTGCACGGCGCCGGTCTGGACCATGTTGTCGAGCCCCGGCGCGAAGACCGAGGTCGAGCGGGCCATGTCCTGCAGCGTCTTCAGGGGCAGCTTGGTGACGCGGGCCACGGAGGGGAGGTCCATCACGCTCGGATGGGCGCCGGGCAGGGCCGCGAGCACGCGGGTGGCGAGCGCCGTGGCGATGAAGGCCCCGGCCGCGCTGTGGCCGTAGAGCAGGCCGAGGGTCGGGTGCCCCTGCGCGTCGGCCAGCAGCAGCGCCTTGGCCAGATGGGCGAGGTACTCGTTGAGGCCGAGAAGCTCGTCGCGCCGGCTCATGCGCTGGCTGTCGGAATCGATCAGGACGAGGATGGGCGTGCCGCCGCCCGCCCGCACCACGTCGAGGACGCGCCCCGCCAGGAAGCAGGCGCCCTCGATGCCCAGCGCCGCCTCGCCGTCGATGCCGATCACGGCGAGGCGGCCGCCACCGAGGGGGCCATCGCCGGATATCAGGCCGTCCGCCACCGTGACGGCGTGGCCCGCCGGAAAGAGCGAGGCGAGCAGGGCGTCGAGGGGCATCTTATCGGGCATGGTGCGGCCCCTCCGGGAGGCGGGCGAGCAGGGCGTCGAAGCCCTCGGTGGTCAGGCCCGGCACGGCGGCGGGGTCGTTGACGCCGAGGCGCCCCCAGATCTCGGTGGCGTCCCGGGCGTCGCCGAAGCGGTCGAGGCGGGCCTCCAGCCGGGCCTGCTCGGCCTCGAGCGTGGCGAGGTCGAAGGCCGGGGCCGCCGGGATCGCCGCCAGGGCGGCCCGCCGAAACGCCCCGATCGTGTCGTCCACGAAGGCGTCGGCGGCGCCGATGAGACGCCGGTGCTTTCCGCCCATGGTGCGCCACACCAGCGCCCGGTCGCGGGAATCGAACTCCTCCGCGCCCTTGTTGGTCTCGATCACCTCGGGGCCGGAGACGCTGAGGCGTCCCCCTTCGGAGATGATCAGGCGCGCGCAGGTGCCGGCGACGAGGCCGCCGCCGCCGTAGCAGCCGGCCCGCCCCCCGATCAGCCCGATGACCGGGATGCCGGCGGCCCGCGCGACCGTGATCGCCCGCATGATCTCCGCGATGGCGGTCTCGCCTGCATTGGCCTCCTGCAGGCGCACGCCCCCGGTGTCGAACAGGATCAGCAGAGCGGCAGGCTTCACGGCCAGCGCCGCCCGCAGCAGACCGACGAGCTTGGCCCCGTGGATCTCGCCGAAGGCGCCGCCCATGAAGCGGCCCTCCTGGGCGGCGACCAGCACGTCCTGTCCGTCGAGGCGGCCGCGCCCGACGATCATGCCGTCGTCGAAGGCGCGCGGCAGGTCGAACAGCGGCAGGTGCGGGCTCATCCTCCGCTGCTCGGGGCCGACGAACTCCTGGAACGTGTCCGTGTCGAGGAGGCCGGCGAGGCGGGCGCGGGCGCTGGCCTCGTACCAGCTCTGGTCGAAGGGCGAGGAAGAGAGGGAGACGGGCTTCCAGTCCATCACGGCATCTCCATCAGGCGGGCGCCCTGGGCGAGGCGCAGGGACACGGTGTCGGGGCGGGCGCCCCCGTCGTTGATGGTGATGGTGAGCCCGCCGGGCTGCCGGCGGGCTACGAAATCCGCGACCACGGCGGCCCAGACCTCCCCGTACCCGGCGATGGCGGTATCGATCTCGACGTGGCACGCGTCGGGGGCGAGGTTGCGCTCCAGCAGCACCTCGAGGTTGCCGGAGGCGACGACCCCGGTGATCGCGCTGGCCCGCGTGCCGGGGAGCGCCGTCCGGGTGGCGTGGCGGAAGCTCAGCTTCTCCATGACGCGAAAATCCTCACCAGTTCCGGAACTTGGCCGGCGGCTCGTAGAGGCCGCCCGACCAGTGTACGAGGTCCTTGATCGAGCGCGCGGCGAGCAGCGAGCGGTCGGCGTCCAGGGGCTCGATGCCGAGATCCTCGGGGCGCCGGATGATCCCCCTGGCGCGCAGGCGCTCCACCTCCGCGTGGTCGCGGCCCCGGCCCACCTCGGTGTAGCCGGCCACCCCGCGGATCGCCTGCTCCCGCTCGTCCGGGGTCCGGCACAGCAGCAGGTTGGCGATGCCCTCCTCGGTGACGATGTGGGTGACGTCGTCGGCGTAGACCATCACGGGGGCGAGCTCGAGCTTGAGCTTGCGCGCGAGTTCCAGGGCGTCGAGCCGCTCCACGAAGGCCGGGACCAGCTTGTCGCCGAAGGTCTCGACGAGCTGCACCACGAGCTTGCGCCCGCGCCGGAGCGCCGGGTCGCCCGTGCCGCCGGCCTCGCGGCCCGCCTTCATCCAGGTGTCCGAGGGGTGGCGCCGGCCGTGCGGATCCGAGCCCATGTTCGGGGCGCCGCCGAAGCCCGCCACCCGGTTGGTGGTCACGGTGGAGGAATGGCCGGCCAAGTCGATCTGCAGGGTCGAGCCGATGAAGAGGTCGCAGGCATAGAGGCCGGCCGTCTGGCAGAAGGCGCGATTGGACCGGAGTGAGCCGTCGGAGCCGGTGAAGAACACGTCCGGCCGGGCGCGGATGTACTTGTCCATGCCCACTTCGGAGCCGAAGCAGTGGATTTGGCTGACCCAGCCGGATTCGATGGCCGGGATCAGGCTCGGATGCGGGTTGAGCGCCCAGTGGGTGGCGATCCGGCCCTTCAGGCCGAGGCGCTCGGCATAGGTGGGCAGCAGCAGCTCGATCGCCGCGGTGCCGAAGCCGATGCCGTGGTTGAGGCGGCGGATGCCGTATTCCGCGTAGATCCCCTTGATCGCCATCATGGCCATCAGGATCTGCGTCTCGGTCACGGCGCCGGGGTCGCGGGTGAAGAGCGGCTCGACGTAGAACGGCCTGTCGGCCTCCACCACGAAGTCCACCCGGTCGCCGGGGATGTCGACGCGGGGCACCCGGTCGACGATCGCGTTCACCTGGGCCACCACCACGCCGTTCTTGAAGGCGGTCGCCTCCACCACGGTGGGCGTGTCCTCGGTGTTGGGGCCCGTATAGAGGTTGCCGTCCCGGTCGGCCGAGACGCCCGCGATCAGGGCCACGTTCGGTGTCAGGTCGATGAAGTAGCGCGCGAAGAGTTCGAGGTAGGTGTGCACCGCCCCGAGCTCGATCTGGCCGCCATACAGCATCTTGGCGATGCGGGCGCCCTGGGGACCGGAATAGGAATAATCGAGCCGCTTGGCGATGCCCTGCTCGAAGATGTCGAGATGCTCGGGCAGGACGATGCCCGACTGCACCATGTGCAGGTCGTGGACCCGGGCCGGATCGCAGGCGGACAGGCCGCGGGCGAGGCAATCGGCCTGCTTCTGGTTGTCGCCCTCCAGGCAGACCCGGTCGCCCGGCCGGAGGATCGCCTCGAGGAGGTCGACGACCCGGGCCGCCGGCACGACCTTGCCGTCCGCATGCGGCCGCGCCCTTTCGAGACGCGCCTCGCGGGCGGTGCGTTCCTGACGCCAATCCGTCATCCTGTCCGCCCCCTCGTCCCAGCCTGCGTATACGGCATTCCGCGATCGACACCCTACGACATGCCGAACCCGATTCATTCCCTCGATCAGTATTCCAAATTGCGAAACTGTCAATCAACGGTATACTGAGAGCAATCAAAAACGAATCGCCGAATACGCAGGAGGAACGCTCCATGCCCCGTGCATTCCGATCGCCGTCCCCCGTCACGACGACGCGGAGCCACGCCCGATGACCATCCTCGGCGTCGCGCTCCTGGCGCTCTGCACCCCGATCGGCGTGTTCCTCGGCGACCGGCTGGGCATCGCCCTCGGGGTCAAGGCCAATGTCGGCGGGGTCGGCCTCGCCATGATTCTGCTCATCGCCGCCCGGTCCTGGCTCCTCGCCCGGGGCAAGCTCGGCGGCGGCATCACGCTTGGGGGTCGAGTTCTGGTCGACCCTGTACATCCCGATCGTGGTGGCGATGGCCGCGCAGCAGAACGCGATGGCGGCCGTGCGCGGCGGGGCCCATCGTGCTCATCGCCGCCACGGTCCCATGACCCCATGCTGGCCATGATCGAGCACGTCTTCGTCGAGCAGGGGCTGGTGGCCGCCTTCGCGACGGTCGGCGCCCTGATGCCGGCCTCGAACCTCGCCAGCCGTTGGCTCACCGCCGGCCGGGTCCACGGCTCGGCCATCGCCATCGTCCTCGGGCTGGTGCTCGCCTATGTGCGGGCCTCTATACCGGTGGCAGGAAGGGCGTCGCCGACCGGCCGGCCTTCGACGGCATCGGCCTGATGGGCGGGGCGATGCTGCGCGACTTCGCCATCGTGGCCACCGCCTTCGAGGTCGACGTGCCGGAGGCCCGCCGCGCCGGGCTCCTCGGCGTCCTGGCCTTAGGCCTCGGCCCCGTGATCCCCTTCATCCTCGGCGCCCTGACGGCGGTGGCCTTCGGCTACACCGACGCCGTCGGCATCACGACGATCGGCGCGGGGGCCGTGCCCCACATAGTCGGGCCGGTGACGGGGGCGGCGCTCGGCGCGGACTCGGCCGTGATGGCGCTCTCCATCGCCACCGGCGTCACCAAGGCCGTGATGGTCATGGTCGCCCCCCCGTCGCCCAGCTCATCGGTCTCGACAATCCGCGCTCGGCCATGGCCTTCGGCAGCCTGATGGGCACGGTGAGCGGCGTCGCCGGGAGCCTGGCCGCCACCGACCCGAAGCGCGTGCCCTACGGCGCGCTGACGGCGACCTTCCACACCGGAATCGGCTGCCTCGTCGGTCCGTTGCTGTTCTACCTCACGGTTCGGGCCATCGTGGGATGATGGATGGGGTCTCGCGCGTCCCGGGCAGGGAGCGAACCGGGGGAGAGCGGATGATGGACGCGGGCACGATGGACGAGCCGGTGGCGGAGCGCGGACTCCTGTCGGACCAGATCCGCAACGCGCTCACCGACGAGATCGCGGCCGGGCACCTCGCCGCCGGCACCGCCCTCGACGAGCAGGATCTCGCCGACCGCTTCGGCGCCTCGCGTACGCCCGTCCGCGAGGCGCTCCGCCAACTCGCCTTCAACGGGCTGGTGGAGCTGCGCCCGCGCCGGGGGGTCGTGGTCACGCGCATGACGCCCGAGCGGATCATGGACATGTTCGAGACCACCGCCGAGTTCGAGGCGATGTGCGTGCGGCTCGCCACCTACCGGATGACGCCCCTGGAGCGGTCCCACCTGATGGACCTGCATGCGCGCTCCGGCGACATGGTCGCGGCCGGCGACGTCGACGCCTACGATGGCTTGAACCGCAGCTTCCACGAAGCCCTCTACGGCGCCACGCATAACGGCTTCCTCAAGGAGCAGGCGCTGGCCCTGCGCACCCGCCTCTCGGGCTTCCGCCGGACGCAGCTGCGCTACGGGGACCGCATCCAGGGCTCCCGCGCGGAGCACGGGGCCATCCTGGCGGCGATCGCCGAGGGCGACGGCGAGGCGGCCGCCCGGCGGATGCGCGCCCACATGCTCAATGCGGCCAGCGCCTTGCGTCATTACATCGACGCCCACTCCGACGTGTGATGCAACACACACATAGGCGAGACCATATTATCCGAGAGAAATGCACCAAACGCATGCACTGGGTGTTGCAGCGCACGCCGTTCCAGAGGGGCGGGTCCTATATCACGCTCATACCAACAAGAACGGCCCCCGGACATCTTGGACATGATCCTCGCATGTTTGACGGAGACCGGACCTGTACTGCTGGATACGACGACTATGAACACCCGTCTTGCTTCCGCCGCCGTCGCCCTGGTCCTGACCCTCGGCGCCCCCGTCACCTCCGCCCTCGCGCAGAGCTACAACGCCCCGGCCGGTATTCCCGCCGCCGCCGCGCCCGGCAGCCGCGTCGTCGGCGCCTTCGATGACGTGACCACCGGCTCGCTCCGCCGCCGCGCCGACGACTCGGCCAAGGCCGGCAATGCCGAGCAGAACAACAAGCCGACGGCCAATTACGGCACCACCTCGGGCGGCCCGGCCTACTGAGGCCACGCCCGAGGGACGGCGCGCCGGTCCGAGGCCGAGAACTACCTGAGCCGATGACGGCGGGGCGCGAGCCCCGCCGTTTTCGTGCGTCGGGGGGGTCAGCGCCCGAGGGAATCGGTCAGTGTCATCCCGAACAGGATCGCGACCCAGAAGAACCCGACCCCGGCGAACAGGCGCACCAGGGGCGGCTCGTGGCGGACCGCCATCGTCACCCGGATGATGATCGCCGCCATGCACCGACCACCCCGAGCTCGACGAGCCAGACCTGTTCGAAGGGGCGCGTCGCCCCGAGCGCGACGTTCACGGCAAGCAGCGCCAGGAGCGCCAGGACGGTGCGCACCGACGTGAGCAGGCTGTGCCGGAGGAGGACGGGCCGAGGGTCCGGAAGGGCTTGCGCAGCGCCGCCTCCTACCGGTTGACCCGGTGGAGGGCCGCGAAGGCGACGATCCAGAACCTGAGATGCCCGGCCGCCGCCTGCACCGCCTCCGGATGGAGCAGGCGCAGGATCAGCGTCGTGCGGAACAGCCCGGCGAAGAGCAGCCGTTCCGTGAGCAGCCAGGCCCCCATGCCCAGCGTCGCGGCGCAGCGCTGCTGACCAAAGGTGGCGAAGGGCTCGGCGCGCGTCACGCCGACGGGTTCGGCGGCGGGGTTCGCGCTCACGTGTGGTGGCTCCCGGTCTCGGGGGCCTGGATCGGGCAGTCCTACGGGACCTTCGGCACCGGCGGAGCCTCGGAGAAGTTGTGCGGCGGAGGCGGGGAGGCGGCCTCCCATTCCAGCTCGTTGGCGTCCCAGGGTCTGAACGGCCGCGACCTGCGCCTGGCCTGATCGAGGCGGGAGAGGGGCGAGGCAGCACGCTGGCCGATCGGCCCACCCCGCTCTGTGACGGCTACGACGCCGTACGGGGCGTCTCCGCGCCCTTGATCGGGCGGATCCTGAGCCTCGCCGCCGCCGCAACGGTTCGGGAGATCAGTCTTGGGCGTCGTCCTGCCGCACCGATGCGGAAAGGGCGCGGCCGGCTTCGGAACGTCGAAAGCCCGCCCTGGATTTCACCGGGGCGGGCTTTTTGTTGAGTTTGGTTGCGGGGACAGGATTTGAACCTGTGACCTTCAGGTTATGAGCCT
>NZ_LMRA01000047.1 GCF_001424705.1 Methylobacterium sp. Leaf465 | reverse complement strand
AGAGAATGGCTGAGAGCGTGCGCCGAAGATCCTGTGGGGGCGTCTTGGCCTTGGGCCGGCAGGCCTCCACCAGGGGCTCCAGTTCAGACCACTGCGCGTCGCTCAGCATCGTTCCTCCTGCATCAGAGAGACGAAAACGAAAGCCAAACCAATCCGTTCAGGCGACGACAGACCCTAATCAAGGACAATTTTCTTGCCAAGCTTTTTCTCTAGAAAGTCCAGCTGCTTATTCAAGCTAACTGTTACAAAATGCTCAGTGTGCTCAACCGCTTCGATAAAACTGGGAATTTCATTTGTTGGAATCTTTAAAGTTGAAAGTTGCCTAATGGAAATCTTTTCATTATCTTCCTTTGCAGCTAAAGTTACGTGGGTTAAATCAGATTTATCAGTGTGAGCCGCGATAGTATTACGTATATTAATCAGTCGTCGATGAAGTTCTTTTCCATCGTCGGACCCCTTATAAACCTTCTTAGCATCAAGAACTGGGATCGCAGGGCCTGACGTCGCGTAGCACCTACAGTAAGCCATGATAGCTGCTACAAACAATGCATGCTGTTGGAGAACGTTGTCGATATTCCCTAGCTCAGCTTTGTGATCTCGAACCCACTCAAAATTCTTCTTCGCGTTGAGCAGGTGCATAAGCAGATGGGTCCATGGAGAGAGACGCTCAAAACCCGTGGGATCGAGCTCGAAGCCGTCACGTGCCAAGCTAGCAACGTGCATACGAAAATTCTCGTCGGGTTCAGTAGCCATGCTCAGTTGGTCCCCGCTGCGGGCCTCGCTCCGAAACGCTGATCTTTGCGCAGGGCTGCGTATTGATTCAATTACTCCGATGAGTTTTCTCACCCCCGCGGGCTGAACACCGTCGCGCCCTGAGCCGTACAAGGGCGGGGGACCTGCGACACTCCTAAGAGTGTAGGGGTCGACATCGCATGGGATCCCAGCGACAGGAAGGGAAGGGGGGAAGGGGGAGGAAGACTTCTTTTCCCCTCCGGGGGGTGCACGAAGATAGGCGCGAGCGACTAGCTCTCACCAGCTTCAGCCGCCGTTTTGTGGACGAGAACCTGTAGCGTTTGGTCGACCCCTTGTGTTGTGAAGGGGCACCTGTTCTTGGTTCCGCTCTGTCGTCCTTTTGAGGCGAGCGCGGGCGTCAATGGTGCCTCGAATCCTCAAAATTCGCGTTCCACAGCCATTGGACTGTCAATCAGCAGCCCGGACAAGCAGTCCCTAGGCCCTTCCGCAGGTAGGTGGGAAGCGCCGGAGCTTTGTCAGCGATTTGATGGGTGTCGTGCGAGCTGGCCTCACGAAGCCGGTCAGCATACGCTTCCTCAAGCGTTCCGACTGTGTTCGAGCCGCTGACCATGTCGCGGCCAACATACATAAGTGCCATCAGCTCGGCCCTAGCACTACCTGGGCACTTTGATGTTAGAGGGCAGCGTGAAGCGCCTTCGGCAGTGGGGGCACAGGACGGGTGGAACCAGCTTGGCGAACAGCCGTCCGATGATGGCCTGCCGCACGGCGGGTAGGCTGGGTGACGGCGGCGGCCCCGGAAGGCGGGTCGTCATTTTTTCCCCGCCCCGTCCGACGATGCTCGGCGAGGCGCAGGTGCTGCAGGTAGGCGCAGGCGATGCATGTCATCAACGCGTGTCGATGCAGCCCAGTCCAGGACCGTCCCTCGAAATGGTCGAGGCCGAGTTCTTCCTTGAGCTGCTGGTGGGCCTGCTCGCAGACCCAGCGCGCCTTGATCGTGCCCGCCAGGGCGCGCCGTGACGTCTTGGCCGGCAGGTTGGACAGGTAGTATTTGCGCTCACCCGACGAGCGCCACTCGCCCACGAGCCAGACGTCCTCGCCCGGCAGATGCCGGTTGTTGCCCCAGACCGGACCGTCGCCGACCCGCACCCGGATGGCGGCGAACCGGGCCGAGAGCTTGCCCTTCGTGCCCTGACGCCACGTCACGCGCCGCCAGGGCAGCTCGGCCAGCACCGCCTCGGCCTCCCGCGGCTCCTGGTCCGGCGAAGGTTTGCGGGCGCGACCGGTCGGCGGCACGAGCCGCACCTCGGCCGCGTAGACCTTCTGGTTCCTGACGATGCCGACGGCCCAGCGCAGGCCCCTTGCATCCAGGCCGTGACGGAAGGCGGCGCTGACGCCGTAGCCCGCATCGGCCAGCACCGTGCCGAAGCGTAGACCGGCGGCCCTCAGGCGATCCAGTTCCGACAGTGCGATCTCACCCTTGGTCCGCGGCACGATCGCGGCCTCGGGCACGCCGGCCTGCCCGCATCGTTGCGGATCGCTCGTCCATGCCTCGGGCAGGAGCAGGTGCAAGCCTACCGGCACGGGCACCTCGCCCTGCGCCAGGGAGAGGGAGACCAGAGACTGACAGTTGGTCTGCTTGCCCAGCGCACCGCAGTACTGGCGCGCCACCCCGACCGAGCGCGTGCCCTTCTTCGGCAGGGCGGTGTCGTCGATCACCAGGCAGGCATCGGATCCGCCGACCAGCCGGTCCGCCTGACGGGCCAGCTCCGTCCAGAGCGGTCCATCGTCCCAGGCGGGGCTGGCGATGAAGTGCTGCAGCTGGTCGTGGCCCGACAGCCCGAGCCGTGCCGCCATCGGCTGAAGGCTTTTGCGATCCCCCGGACCGAGCAGGCCCCGGAGATAGAGCGGTGCCCAGGTCCGCCGGGTCTTGCGCCCTATCGCAGTCAGGAACGGCGTCAGCCAGGTGTCGAACTCGTCCGTCCCCTCGCGATCCCGATCCATCGCTGCCTCCCACGAGCTATCCCGAGGGAGACAACGCGGCAAACGCCCTCAAAGTGCCCAGGTAGTGCTAGCATGCTCGGTGAGGGAGTTGATCGCTGCGACGAGTGGAGCTTCGTCCTTTCAGTAGCCTTGATAGGCATTCGGATTGCTAGGCGAAGAAACCCATTTGGGTCCGGCGGATGTTTCGCGTTGAGCTGTTCCGCGAGCTTTATAACGTCCTGAACCTGCGACAGGCTGATATGGCGAAGCATTTTCGGTGCTCCCTGTGAGCGCATGCAGGCCTAAAATTATATTTTATCATGACTGGCAAATCTTGAATTTTGCTGCTTGTAACCCCATCCGCCAATGCTCTGGGTCCACATTTTGCTAGGCCAGCGAGCAACTGCAACTTCCACGCGCAACGCTCCTGTTGCCAAACAAGGTGGGGGCGCTCGTGCGGCAGGCGGGTGCGGATCGCCTAGATGTGCTTTAGCTTGACCGACGGTTTGGGCTCGATGAGACGCCCAAGGCTCCACGGTCGGCGGGTGGTATTGCTGGATTGAAGGCACGATGAAACCCGTTTGAGGAGCCATCAGCATCTCACTGCGATCCGCCCACGCGACAGCTGCGCGCCATAAGTGGAAGTTAAGGCATCATTAGAAATCAGACATTAGGGAAGCCTCACTTAAAAGCGCTCTTTCATCAATGCGCAAAGTACTACTATCCCCGTAGAGTATTGCGAGCCAAATTGTTTGTGACGGGAGATCATCGCGTGATGATGCGCCGTATCTCGTTTTGCGAAGGTATCCTCCGCATTAAAGCTAGTGTCGTCGCCATAGCCGATGCGATCCTCACGGACCTGGTCACAGGTACGGTGCCTGCACGCGGAAACTCGGCCACGTTCAAAGCGCGCCTCAATGTCTGCCGCTGGTCCGTGTCATCTTCTGTTCCGAACGTGCCCAGCTAGCGGATGAGTAGCAATGGCCCTGGTCGAGACGAATTTTGGTAGCGCGGAGCCGAGCACCCCGGAAGAGTGGGCCGACTTCGTTCGGGAGGAGGTGCGTGCAACCGACGCCGCGTACCTCTCGAAGCCAAGCTTTCTCCTCGGCCATGGAAGAGGCGAGCGCGGCACGACCCGCGACTATGCTGGGCGCGAGCTACTGGAGCTGGTGCAGAACGCGGCGGATGCAGCCTCGGAGGCGGGAGCGCCCGGTCGGGTGCTCATCGAGATCACGGCAGACGGCCTCGTCGTGGCGAACACGGGCAAGCCTTTCGGTATCAGCGGCGTCCGCTCATTGATGGCCGCGCATACCAGCGACAAATCGCAGAGGAAGGTGCGGATGATCGGCGCGAAGGGGTTGGGCTTCCGCGCGCTCCTAAATTGGTCATCCGAACCGATCGTGAGCAGCGGGGCACTCGAACTCCGGTTCTCGCGTCCGCACGCAGCATCACATGCGAAGGGGCTAGCACAGGGAAACCGGGAGCTGGCACGTCTCCTTGCGGGCTCGAATCCCGAGGTTCCTGTCCTAGCCTTTCCCATCGTGGGGGCCGCTTCCGACGCCAACATGAGCGAGGCCGCCAGGTTGCTGACGACCCGCTCGCGGGCGCTGCGGTCGGAAGATTACGAGACCGCGGTCGCGGCACCCTTTGAAACGGCGCTGTCGCTGAAACGGGCCATTGCGCAGGCGGACGAGTTCCAGCCGGAGTTCCTACTGTTTGTACCGTCGCTCGAGGAAATCGAGGTTCGCGTGGTCGGAAGGCCGGCGCTTCGCTGGCGGCGAACCTACGGCGAAGGGGACACGGTCATCCTGGAGGCCGCACAGGCAGGAACCAGCGTCGAGCAGCGCTGGAGCTGTTACCGTCGGTCCGGCGACATCAAGGATGGATTGGGAAAGGCGGGCTACGAACTCGCGATCGCCCTCAGGAACGGGGAGCAGGCCGCCGGCTGCCTGCACACATATTTTCCGACGGACCTTCGCTTACCTTTTCCGTGCCTCTTCCATGCGACGCTCGAATTGGACTCGAACAGGAAGGCCCTGAACGCGCTCTCATCCGTCAACGAGGCTGTCCTCCAACGCCTGGCATCGTTCTTCGCGGAAATCCTGGAAACGGTCGCCCGACGGCGGATCCACGATCCGATCGCGCTGCTCACTCCGCAAAGCGATTTCCCAAGACCGCTCGAGGTCTTTAAAAGGGAGGTCTTTGCGGCCGCCGCCGGTCGCAGGATCGTGCCGACGATGAAGGGCGGGCGCGTCACGGCGGCAGAGACAAGCCTCGGGCCCACCGGCTACGAGGAGTTCTTTCCCCGAAGGCTCTTCGGCGACCTGGCCCTCAGCAGGAGACCGAGCGACCGAAGCGTCTTCGACGCGCTCGGCATTCGGCCCCTCAACCTTAGGAAGGCCCTCTCGGTCATTCGAAGCGCCGATCTGAGCATCAAGGAGCGAGCGTTCGTCGTCGCCGGGATGGCGAGACACCTGCCGAAGGAGTTCCATGACCGACGACTCCTTGTCGATGCCCAAGGACGCCCTTTCGGAACCAATAATACCTGCTTCACCGATCCGACAACGCGACGTCCGCCAGCCCTGCCGGCGTGGGCCCGCGCCAAGTTCATGGATGCCGAGCTATGGAAGCTGCTCGTCGGGAACCTTCCCGGACCGCCAAGCTCTCGCATCCAGCAGCTGTCGGGCTTCGGTATCCAGACCTTCAGCGTCGACGGGATCATAACATCCCTCCGCGCCCAGGCGGCGACAGTCCTAGCCAGGCGACGCACGGATCCCGACCGTGTGCGACGCGAACTCCTGCAGGCTCTATACAACGTCTTCCAGGGAGAGGGTCGCAAGAACAGCTATCCAGCCGGCTTGCTATGGGTCAGGTGTCAAGACGGCTCGTGGCGCGACGTGCGATCGGCTTACATCTCCGCCCACTACAGTAAGGAAGGTGGCATCGTTGCCGCATTGTACGCGAAGCGGCCCGAACTCCTGATCGACTCCCCCGAGGCCAACGGGCTCGTCGGCCCGCGCGACGATCTCGCCCGCTTCTTACGTTGGGTCGGTGCGCACGATTGGCCGAAATTCGTCTCGGAACCTCTGCCGGCAGACCTCAGGCCGGTCGTGCTCGGCGCCCTGCCCGAAAGATTCGTTGTCGCGGACGATTTCCACCGGGACACGATCGCCCGCGACCAGATGGCGTGGGGGGATACCTACGTCCATTATGAGACCCTCGAAGGGCTTCGCGATATCCTGCGCCACGCGCCCTGCGAGGCGATCCTCACCTGGCTTGCCAGCGACCTTCGGGTCACAGGCGTTTTCCACACGCGGCTCAAAGCTCGGACGGGTCGCAAGCAACACCGCTCGTATCAAGGCCCCCTGCCTGACCTCTTCCGTCACGTTCTGCGGACGGTGGAGTGGTTGCGGACAATGACGGAAGAACGCGTTGCGCCCCGGGACGCGATGATGTCGCCCGGGCGCCTGGCGGAGATCTTTCCCGTCCCGGCACCGCATCCTCAGGGTGGCCCGTTCGGGATGACCCGCGAACTCTGGGTGAAGGCGCTCTTCAACGCGGGCGTCCCGCGTGCGCTCGCGGATCTCGAAGAGGCGCGGGTCTTCGCACTCCTCGGAAGCCTGCGAAAGCGAGAGCTCCCGACGGAACTCATCCGCAGAGTCTACAACCAGATTCTCGATCTCGACGACTTCGACGTCGGCCGCGCCCCTGCCGAAGCAAAGGCGTTCCTCGATACGGGTTGGCTTCAGGTCCGCCGCGGCGGGACCGTGGATTGGGCGCCCGTCAAGCAGACCTACTACATGGATCGCGACAACATTCCGGCCGCCGCCAGGGACACGATGGCGCTGATAGACCTGCCCTCTCGGCGTAGCACGTCGGACGTGCAGGAGCGGTTCGGAGCCCTTCCGCTTAGCAGGCAGAGGCTGAGAATGAGCGTCGTAGAGAGGCATGAGGAACGAGGCGCAATCGACGCAGTCCTTAGACGGCGGTGGGCGCTGACCCTGCCCTACCTGAGGGCCCACCGGCGGGCTTCAAACGCGGATGCGTCGACGTTCAGGCCGATCGAGCGACTCGATCTCGTCACCTGCACCTACGCGCTAGTGGAGCTCGACCTTGAAGGGGCATCTCGGCGAGCCGCCCTGGAGCCCTGGAAGCACGTCGTCGCGGACGACGAGTTGATCGTCGTAGTTGATCCCCTCGCGTCGGAAGCTGACATCCTCCTGCTGGCCGCCGAGGCGATCGGGGACGGCGTGGCTGAGCGACTCGGCCTGCAATCGGGATCCGAGTTCACGAAGCTGCTCTCCGCACCCAGCGACGGCATGCGAGCTGTGCAGTTGCGCAGGATGTTGACCCACCGCTCGGCTGAGGAGATCGAGATCCTGATGTCAGAGCTCGAACCGGAGCCTGGGGGCGCTGCGCCGCACGGCGTCGACGCCGACTTGCTGGCCAAGGCTTTGGCGCAAACGTCGACGCCCCTCGCGTCAGCCGCGAACTCGCACATGGCGTCCTCCCCCCCAACGGCGGCGAACGTTCCAAAGCTGAAGTACCCGCTCGGCCCCATGACTGCTGTGACGACGGAGGAGATGTCGCTACCGAATCCGCCCTCCGGATCGGCGTTCGCCGGCAGCGTCGGCGTCCGCATTGGCGGCCCCACGGGCCCGCTCGGCGCGCCTCGCGATCCGGACCGGCCGGCCGATGCCGAGACGTGGGCGGCATTCTTCGAAACCAGCGATGGGCGTTACCCGCTGCCAGTCAGCATGCTTCAGGGCAAGGGGTCCTTTGGATGCGACATCCTGAGCTTCAAGACGGCCGAAGACCGCACGACTTTTCGGTACGACACGTCGAAAATAGCGCTGGTTGCGCGTTTCATCGAAGTCAAGTCGGGCGGGGTCCGCCTAGTGACCAACGAAATCGCCGCCGCCCAGACCCATGGCTCCCGCTATTTTATCTACCGGATCCAATTCCACAGCGATGACCGCCAAGTCGCCGATTTGACGTTCGTCTCGGATCCACTTGCGCACTCCCATGCCCTCGCACGGGAGTGCGAGGTCCAGATCGATAAGATTTCGTCCCGTCGACAAATACGCCTCGGCGCCATTCGGAGCACCATAGACGAAGCGGGACGAGAAGCGTGACACTGATCGCCCGACGAACGTCTCGGGTGTCAGTCGGACAAGCGACCCGCACGGCCTGTGCCGAAGTCGAACGGCTCGGACTGAAGGCAGGGTTCAGTAGTTCGGAGGATGGGCAGGACGAAGCAGGAGCATCAGCGGAAGCGGACGTCGGAGTTGCGGCCGGCCGGACCGCAGGGCAACAGCGGGAGGGAAGGGAAGGGGGAGGAAGACTTCTTTTCCCCTCCGGGGGGGGGCACGAAGATAGGCGTGAGCGACCAGCTCTCGCCAGCTCCAGCCGCCGTTTTGTGGACGAGAACCTGTAGCGTTTGGCCGACGCCTCGCGTGCCGCCAAGCGCCGTCCGTTCTTAATACTGGCGTGAATCCCGTGGGGCGGGCGTGGGCTTCAATGGTGCTTCAAAGCCTCAAAATTGGCGTCCCACGGCTTATCGGATTGCCGACCCTGACAACTCAACCGCGGAGCCCATAACGGCCTCGCGGCGCCTCGGCGCGTTCTAAGGCGCTATGGTGTCATGATCGATCACCATGCGGCCAGGACGGCGGTGCCGACTCAGTCATATACGGCACGGTAGGGCGTCCTCGCCGCCGTCGAGCAGGACCTCGACGACAGCCAGCGCGACGCCGCAACCCACGACGGTTCCCCGTGCCTGCTTCAGGCCGGGCCGGGACGGGCAAGACACGCACGCTCGTCGCCCGGATCGAACACCTCCTCGACGCGGGCACCGACCCTCGGAACGTTCTGGTTCTGACCTTTTCCAACAAGGCGGCCGGGGAGCTCGTCGAGCGGGTCTCGGCCGTGCGGCCCGGGGCGGCCGCCGACATGCGGTCGGGACCGAACACCGCGACGCCTCGGCTGGGGCGGTCCAGCATGGTGTGCAGGTGCAGAGCTATGTTGCGCTGCTCCGCCTCGGACCTGTAGCCCGGGACCAAGCTTGGCACGGCAGGTGCAGGGCGCACCTCGACCGCGACGGGTACGGTACGGCAGCGCGAGCGGGACGGCGGCAAACGGGGTGGAAGTCATCCGGGCCCACAGCTCGGTCGGCTCGGCGCGCTACCAAAGCAAAGACCCGTTTCCATGCCGGGAGCCAATCCAAGAAACCGGCTCTATTTTTACCGTGGCTTCAGAAGACGCGGATCAATCTCGCGACCCGAGACCTGATCCGAATTCCGATGCGCGATCCAGAAATCGAACAGATCGGTTTCATCGTTGAGTTGGTCGAGGTGTCCTACTTGCTCGGTTTCATCTTCCTTGAACGGCGCTTCGAGGCCAGTGACGGATGAGGCATCACCAGCCACGACATAGGTAAATCGCCGCATGTCCTCCTCTGCCACGCTAATGTTTCGCCCCTGGATCAGCAAGTTGACGCCGGGTTTGACACCGACTCGCACGATTTCTGGACCCATCACTTCGTAATAGGCAGGCTGGCCGCGAGCGAAGGGGTGGAAGAGAAGGTGGCATGGCGCAACGAGTCCACACGGAACGTCGAACACCATGGCGTGCGAATGCTCGTTCGTGCTCCGACGCAAGACCCGTAGATCGAGCACGTCCTCAACCGGTCGATCCGAGGTCGTCTGCATATGGATGATGCCGGTAGTCGCCATCGCGACGCGCGCGAGATCGTCGCGGTCACGGATGTTTGGAAGCGTCGTGAAGTAGCCATAGGAGACGTTGGCGAGTTCGCGGGTCCCTGCGAGGTTCCACGACGACGACCACAGCACGCCGCTCGCCTCGATTTTGGGCACCGTCTCGCAGGCGGTGTGGTGATAGACCCTGAGGGAGTAGTCGCCATCTGACGCTTGCCGGCACTCACCCTTGGCGAGGGCATGCAGGCGTCGAGGGCCGAGGATCGTGCACCGATAGAGCTGCGCACCATCGGGATAGGACCGAATGCGATCTTCGGAACGCGCACGAATTTTGATGCGAGCCTGCAGGTCTGCGCGCGGGGCGCCGACATCCATGTCGAAATCGACGAAATGGCGGCCAAGCTCGATATCGAAAACGAGCCTCGGAGGCGAGAAGAACGACGGAAAGAAGTACCGGCTACCCGCAACCGCTATCAGCACGTCGGGTATGAGGTAGCTGCGCCCGCGGCTGTGAGCCAGCCGGACCTTAATGAACCCTTGGTACTCGCGAAGCCGCTCAGGCCGAGCCGCCATCGGATTCGAGAATTGCGCGGGCTCGCCGGCTGGACCTGACACTTTTCTCGACCCCTGCGCCTACCACCGCATCCTTCGGCATCGACTTGCGCCGGTCTGAGGTTGCCCGAGCCGGAAATCAAGCGGGTGTTCGCCGAGCACGCATCCCGACGGAGCCGTCACTGGTTCGGCGAAAGATTGCGCGCCAGGACAAAGTCCCGGAGACGCCAGCCCGCTTCGATTAGGCCGGATACGGCTCCGGGAAGCCAGTGAGCAAGCACGAGCGTCGAGACCTCGTCCCTTGGGTACGACCGCACACTGTTCGGAATCGCTTTCTCCCATGCATATGCGTTAGCACGTCACGCCGGCAAACCGATCCCCACGGCAGCCCTGGATAACGGCCTGGACCAGCCGCTCTCCGAAAGGCCGCCGTGGTTCACTGGGCTTCGAGAAGCGTCGGCCAACGCCGTCCGAGAGATGATGCATCCGTTCGAGGGACGGTCGAAACAGGTTCGCGCATCCCTCGCCTCGATCTGAATTATTCGCCATCATTCGCAAACTTCAGGGCGGCCGCAAGGAACTCGCGAAACGCGGGCGATCGGCGGGCCATACCCGAGGCCCTTCGCATCAGGTCGTCGGCCCCGTCCAGTACCACCGGCTCGCAAAGACGCTCGACGGCAGCGAGAAGAGCAGCTCGAGGCCTCTGCTTGCGAGCGAGGATCTTGGAGACGGTCGCCTGTGACGTGCCGAGGCGTCGTGCTGTCTCCGCCTGCGTCAGCCCCAGCGTCATCATCGCGGCCCTCAACCGCGGGACGTCGATGTCCTCGACCGAAGGAAAGGCCTTGTCCGAAGCCATCCCTCGATTAAGATCGAATGCAAACGAATAATCAAGAGCAACCGTCATGCACGCGCCGACAATCGCGACCGAACGAAGGGCGGCACTTCCGACCGACCCCGAGGCGGAATTGCTCCCGGGCGTGCGCTGGGGACGCCCCGATTGGGTCCTCAGCGCCGCGTTCTGGTCGTCGATGCTAGCGCTCGCGACCGAACGAGACGGCTTCGTGTCCTCCGACGGCGACCTCGCCCAGGAGGTCGGCTTCTGCCTGTTGGGCGGTTACGGGATCACGGCGGAGGTCAATCGCGCCGTCCATGACGTGCTCGTCGGGAAAGGCATGTTCGAGGCCGGCAGAAGGCCTTCGGCAGCCGAGATCGAGGCGCAACTGCGCCTGCCGGTCACGGTCGGGACAAGAAGCGTGCGCTACCGATTCCCGCACCAGCGGGCCGGACGGCTCGCGTACGCCCTGTCCTACCTCGAAGATCACCCTGCGCCCTGCGGGGACGACCTCGCCCTGCGCCGATATCTCTTGGCGATTCCCGGGATCGGCCCAAAGACCGCCTCTTGGATCGTGCGGAACCTACTCGGTTCCGACAACGTCGCCATCCTCGACATACACGTCATCCGGGCCGGCCTGCGCATAGGCCTGTTTCCGGAGCCCGTCCGGCTTCCGCGCGACTACGAAGCGATGGAACGACGCTTCCTGGACTTCTGCGACGCCCTCGGCGCCCGTGCCTCGCTGGTCGATGCCGTGATGTGGCGGTGCATGCGGAACATGGGCGGTGCTCATATTTGACGTCGTGAGGACGACGATCCTAAAAGGAGTGGTCTAGCAGTCCTCGCAAGGTGATGGGCAGGTATGGGCGGCACCACCCGTAACCGTAGTTCCTCGATCGTCGGGAACGTCCCCGCCCCCTCCACGAGCGTCTCGCCACCGTTCGAGCAGGTCGGCAGAGGACAAGGTGGAGGCACCGGCGCCATGGGCTGCGACATCCACTTCGATGTCGACCTTGCCGGGGTCCGCGCCGAAATCGTCTCCGGACTCGCACCCGGAGACGAGCTTGACGTCGTCCTTCGCCCGCTCGGAGGCTACGAGGCCGTCGCCTGCGTGGAACGCCAAGCGGGTCGCATCGCCGGAACCTTGGCGAACGTGGAGGGGATCGACCGCATGATCGGGTGCCTCCGCGCGGGACATCGCTACGTGGCCGTCATCGTCGAACTCGGAGCGCTTCGCTGCCGCGTCCTAGTCGATCCGGTGCGGACGTGATCGTCGCGGGCGGCACGTACCTCGAAACATGCGAGGCACCGGTCTGGCGGCGATTGTTCGGATCGGGTTGCCGGGCAGGGGCCGCGCTGGGCTGGCTCTCGCCTGGAAGCAGCCTACACAGCTACGCGTTCTCCGGCTGGCTGCGGGACGTCGAGGCGTCCATGCGGGCCTACGGTGTCGCGACTACGCTCACGCCGATACCGGAGGCGATCCACTTCTCGTATTTCCATCCCCTCTCGCCGGCGAGTCTAGCCCCTTCCTGCCCGAGCGTGAATGCCCCCCTCTCCGTGCAGGGCCCCGCCGTTCTCCGCTTCGGGTTCATCGAGGGGGACGCGGTCGTTCGTGCCAGCCACGCCGTCCACGACCCGCAAGGCGGCAATCTCGCCGCCTACCGCGACAACGGATCCAGCGCCGAGGCCCTGGCCGTCGTTTTGAACGAGGCCGAGGCGGAAGCCATCGCGGGGGTGCGAGGCCCTGAAGCCGGCGACATCGTCCGCTCCCTCCACGCCGCCGATGTCGTGGTGGTCAAGCGCGGATGTTCCGGCGCGCGAGTTCACCGATCGCATCGTCCTGCCGTGTCGGTGCCGGCATACATTTCGGGGCGGGTCTTTAAGATCGGCTCGGGCGACGTCTTCAGCGCCGCGTTCGCGCATCATTGGGCCGAGAAGGGCTTCGATGCCGTGGAGGCCGCCGACATCGCCTCCCGCGCCGCCTCCCGCTACGTCGAGAGCCGCTCCCTGCCTTTGGATCTGCAAGCCTCGGACGATTTGACCTCGACGCGTGGAGAACCTGGTCGGATCTACCTAGCGGGACCGTTCTTCGACATCGCGCAACGCTGGTTGATCGAGGAGGCACGCACCCGGCTCATCGACCTCGGCGCCTCGGTGTTCTCCCCGTTCCATGACGTCGGGACCGTCGGTGGGGCGCAGGCCATCGCAGCTGCCGACCTCGCCGGCCTCGACGGCTGCGACGCCGTGCTGGCGCTCGTGGACAGCGCTGATCCGGGCACGATCTTCGAAGTCGGCCATGCCCGGGTCAAGGGCATCCCGGTCGTGGCCTTGGCCGAGCGTCTCGGCAATGAGCACCTGACGATGCTGTCCGGGACGGGATGTTCCATCGTCGAAGACCTCGCGTCCGCGTTGTATCACGCGGTCTGGGCCTCCATGCGATGAGGGTGCTGCTTTTCTCGGGCGGACTCGATTCGACCGCCCTGGCCTGGTGGCAAAAACCGGATGTCGGCTTCTTCGTCGACTACGGGCAGGCCGCCGCCGTGGGCGAGCACGCCGCGGCCGTATCCATCGCGTCGGAGTTGGGGCTTCGCCTCGAAACGCTCAAGGTCGACCTGTCGGGCCTGGGGCTCGGTCCGCTGGCCGGCAAGCCGCCCTCCGAGCTCGGCCGCGGCCCGGAATGGTGGCCATACCGCAATCAGATGCTTCTGACCCTCGCGGGAATGCGCTTCGTCGGCGAGGGTCTCACCGAGCTCCTCATCGGCAGCGTCGCAACGGACGTGCATGCCGATGGCCGCCCACCCTTCTTACGTGCGATGGACCGCGTCATGGCGGTCCAGGAGGGTGGTGTTCGAGTGAAGGCGCCGGCCCGATGCCTAGATGGACCAGCGCTCCTCGAGACGTCCGGCATCCCCGAGCGGATCCTAGGGGCGACCTTCTCCTGTCACGTCATGGAGTACGCCTGCGGACGATGCCCGGGCTGTAACAAGCACAGGGAAACGCTGAGGCGCTTCCGCGAGGGAAAGCACGGCGGCGATGTCTCGAAGCGGCGCGCCGAAGCGCCATACGAGCCGGAAAGGGCATAGAGGCATGGGAGGGGGCCCACCACCAAGACGTCGGATGCCGGACGGAATCGGGAAGGTCACGAAAGGCCGGGACGACTGCGACCTCGCCTTTACCATCGATCTCGTCGGTGTCCGACGGGATGCCACGCGAGGCATCCGGCATGGAGATGTCCTGGACGTCCGGATTCAGGAGCAGGCGGGGACCAGCGCCGCGGTCTGCGAGACGGTCGACGGGAAGGTCGTCGGCGCGCTGTCGGGCTTCCGGGGCCTCGCGGCGCTGCTGGACTGCCTGGATGGCGGGACCGAGTATGAGGCCGTCGTAGAAGCCGTCGGCCCGACACGCTGCACGGTGAGCGTATCGCGGGTCTCGTCATGATCGTCGTCGGAGGGACCTACTGGGAGACCTGCGCGTCTCCCGAATGGGCGAGGATGCAGGGTTCCGGTTTCCGCGCGGCGATGGCGTTGAGCGAGCTGTGCCCCGGCCTCCACCTACACACCTACGCCCCCATCGAGTGGATCGATGACCTGAAGGCATCGCTCGATCCGCGAGGCGTCGTATCGACCGTCGCCCGCATCGGTCAGACCTTCGAGTTCGATTACTGGTATGCGTTGCTCAAGGAATACGCGAGCAGACCGCTTCCGAAACCCGACAGGCATCCTCCGCTGGTGGTCGATGGCAGCGTCGTACTGGCCTTCGGCATGTTGGAAGGCACCGCGCGGATCACAGCCAAGCGGGTCGTCTACGATCCCCGCACAGCCCACCCCGACGCCTCCTTCAGAACGGCCAGGGTCGAGGTCGGACAGTTGGCATACGTGATCCAGCAGGAGGATCTGCTCGACATCGCCCGGCTCCCCGAGCCGCGCGACCTTAGGGATGCCGCGGCTTCGTTGATGAGGAACGAGAGGGCCGATGTCGTCGTCGCGCGGCATCCGTTCGGTGGTGCCACCGTCTACGTGGGGGAACGGCCCGGCGTCGAGGTGCCGTGCCATGCCGCCGACGCCTGGTTCCGAATCGGAGAGGGTGACGTCTTCACCGCGGCCTTCGCGTACTGGTGGGGGGAAAAGCACCTCCCTCCCGTCGAAGCCGCGACCCTGGCCTCTCGCAGCGTCGCCTTCTACAACGACGGACCCGACCGGTTCCTTCCCGCCGGCGACGACCTGTCTTCTTTGACGCCCGTGTCCCGCCCGGAGGGTTCCTGGACCGTCTTCCTGTCCGGGCCGAACTTAACCTTGTCGCAGCGCTGGCTCTTCGAGGAGGCGCGCAGGGTCCTGGGCGACCTGGGCGCTCAGGTCGAGATCGCGTTTCCGAAGGGCGTTCAGGCCGCGACGAACCAATGCGGATGGGGCCTCGGTCAACCCGGCGTTCCCGCGTCGCTGCTTGCCCTGGGGGATGCCCGCGATCCGCTGACGAACGTCCATGTGGGCTTCGCCAAGGCGAGCGGCCTTCCCGTTGTACTTTTGGCCGAAGCGACGCCGGATTGGGACCCTGCCGTCTTCGACGGGACTGGATGCGAGATCGTCAAGGATCTCGCCACGGCGATCTACAAATCTTGCATCGCATGCTGGCGCACCGCCGCCCGATCGGAGCCCTCGGCGTGAG
The DNA here is from genome assembly GCF_001424705.1 of Methylobacterium sp. Leaf465. Lineage (GTDB taxonomy): Bacteria > Pseudomonadota > Alphaproteobacteria > Rhizobiales > Beijerinckiaceae > Methylobacterium. The sequence continues at coordinate 218,712 of NZ_LMRA01000047.1, read as the reverse complement.
CAAGCCCCGTCGTCCCCCGCCGCCGCGGCCTCGGCGGCCCACGCGAGACTTCGCCGGTCCCGAACCTTCACGTCGTGCACCGGCAGCCGGCGATCTCTGGGCCGAATTCAACGATTGGGTCGAGATGCGCATGCAGTCGCGATGGGTCTTCCGCGGCTCGGCTTCCTCGGCTTTCGAATGCAAGCCCGGGGCCGGGCGTGAAGGCCTCTACGACGCTCGCGACGAGCGCCGGATCTTCGAGGACTTCAAGCGGGAGGCTCGGCTGTACGTATCGATGCCTGGTGCCACCGACTGGGACTGGCTCGCCCTTGCTCAACACTACGGGCTGCCGACGCGGCTGCTGGACTGGTCCACGAACCCGCTCGTGGCCGCCTATTTCGCCGTCTCCTCGGCACCGTACGATACGGATGCAATGGTTCAGGCAGTGCCTCTCGATACCAAACGGTTGATCGAGCCCGGGGTCCAACCGGATCCTTTCGCAGTGACGTCCGTCGGCTTCCTGCTGCCTTCGGCCCTCGCTCCACGCATCGCGAGCCAGAAGGGGTTGTTCAGCGTACATCCCGAACCCCAGACGGCTTGGGTACCGGACGACCTCTCCGCCAACACATTCCGCATTCCCGTCGCATCCCGTAAGCCGATGCAGCGCAACCTGTTCAAATTCGGAGTTGATGCCGCCCACATCAATGCCGACCTCTCCGGCCTCTGCCAGTCGTTGACTTGGCAATACAGGCTCCAGGTCGGCCTCGCCGCGGCTCTCTGACCGACCTTTCGCTTCGACATGTCGAGCACGGCGAGAGTGCCGCAGGACCGTGTGGATCCCGCATGCCGACACGGCACTGAGGTCGGAGGCGGAACGGTTGGAGCGAGCGCTCGCGGCGGTCCTGACCGTTCCGTCCGAAGCCGCTGAATGCCGCGGCAGGAGCTACGCGAGCGCCGACGCTGACTATGCGGAGCTCCACGCCCTGTGCGCTCTGATCCCCGAAGGGATCGGCCCGGCCGGCGGATTGGGCTCCAGTGAGTTCCTCGCGTTCGGTGCCGATCTACCAACGCTGTTCGAGCGGGCAGTGGCGGTCACGATGGCCGAAGCCCTGGCCCCTGACTTCCGGCTTGAGCCGAAGCCTCGATCCCCCTGGGTCAGGGCATGGCCTTCGAACCCGACCTGGTGGTGACCGACCGCGCCGGACGTGCCTTGGCGGTCATGGATAGGAAGTACAAGGAGGCGGTTGTCGACGTTCGCCAAGTCGTTGCATATGCCGCGGCGACGGGTGCCGACCTAGCAGTCCTCGTCTACCCGGCGCCCGTCGTCACCGGGCCGCTCCGAGCTGGACCGATCCGCGTGCTCCCTGCCTGCTTCGACCTCGACGCTCCACCTGCCACGGCCGCGGCGGCGTTGGCCGTCGTCGTTCGCCGGCTCATGAAGGTCGCAGACGATACGACCGACCCTGACGGACGGATCGCTTGAAGCGAGGGTAGGCCATCGACGCTGTGCGGCCGCGCAGCCGCCTGCTGAATTGTGACAGTCGCTTGTACAGTGCCGCTGTTCCAACGTTCTGTCGTTCGGCTCGGCCAGAGGAGCTTCGGTGATAGGCTCCCACGGTGTTCCGGTTGCAGAGTTGCCGAAACGTCGGCCTCGGCTCCCCGGTTAAATGCGTTGATCCGCACCCGGACCTGCTGTTCCACGTTGGCAGCGGCTTTCTACGGCTAAGCGGCCATTCTCATGGCTCTGTTCGAACGGCCGCTTGTGGCGCGTAGCTGTGGTGTAGCCGGATCGCAGTGAGATGCTGAAGGCTCCTCAAAAACGGAGTTCCGTCATGCCTTCAACCAGCGACACCACCCGCCGATCGTGGAACCTTGGCCGCCTCATCGGTCCCAAACGGCCGTTCAAGCCAAAGCATATCTGGGCGATCCGCACCCGGCTGCAGCACGAGGGCCGCACTAGGGTGTGAACCGAACCAAGGCGTTGCGAGCGTTATCGTTTTGTGATTCAGAGCCGCCGTTTGCAGCATGGAGGCGGCGATGGCAGATCTGTTCTGGCTTTCCGACGAGCAGTGGGCGGTGATGGAACCGTTCATGCCCACGAACCAGCCCGGGCCAGAGCGGAACGATGATCGGCAAGTCATCTCCGGCATCCTGCACGTGCTCACCTCAGGCTGCCGCTGGCGCGACTGCCCAGCCGCGTATGGTCCGCGCACGACCGTCTACAACCGCTTCAATCGCTGGTCCCGCCGTGGCTTCTGGCGGGCGATGCTGACGGCGTTGGCCAAGAGCGGATGGGTGGGCGAGGCGGCCGCCATCGACAGCACCTACGTCAAGGCTCACCGCTCGGCGCATGGCGGCAAAGGGGGGCTCGTGCGCAAGGCATCGGCCCGTCCCGCGGGGGCCAGACGACCAAGATCCACGTCCTCACCGATGTCCTCGGCCGCCCCGGCGTCCTCCTGCTGACGCCGGGCAATGCCAGCGATGTCACCACCGCCCCAGCCGTGCTCGCCGAGGCGCCCGGTCGGATCCGTCGTCTGACCGCCGACAAGGGCTACGACGCCGACTGGCTCCGGACCGACCTACGGGAAAAAGACATCACGCCAATCATCCCCGGCAAGCGCGGCCGCAAGCGGAAGATCCGCCACGACAAACGCCGCTACCGCGAACGCTGGCGAATTGAAGCGACCTTCAATCGCCTCGAGGACTTCCGTCGCATCGCCACCCGCTACGACAAGCTAGCCCGAAACTACGTCTCGGCCGTCGCACTCGTTGCCGTCATCGCCTTCTGGTGCTGATCGAGTCCAGACCCTAGCGACCTTGCCTTGTTCAACACCGCAATCGACAGCAAGCTACGTGGCTGCGACCTGGTCCGCTTGCGCGTGGCAGATGTCCACTTCGGCAACGGGGACCGCTTGCGCACCACCATCGTCCAGCAGAAGACGGGCCGACCCGTCCCGTTCGAGCTGACCGAAACCACCCGTGAGACGCTGACTGTTTGGCTCAAGCTGCGAGAGCTTCGTGCGAGTGATTGGCTGTTCCCGAGTCGCAGCCGCCCGGGCGAGCATCTGACGACGCGCTAGTATGGTCGGCTCGCTGACGAATGGGTAGCATTGATCGGCCTCAACCCGGCGGGGTACGGCACGCACAGCCTGCGTCGGACGAAGGTCGCGCTCATCTACCGCCGGACGGGCAACCTACGTGCCTGCCAGCTGCTACTCGGCCACACCAGGCTGGAGAGCACGGTACGCTACCTCGGCATCGAGGCAGACGACGCGCTGGTTATGTCTCAGCAGACAGACATTTAACGGACATCGCGGCGGCCTGTTTCAAGCCGCCGCACTGAGTTCCCCGTCGTCCGATAAAGTTGCGGTAAGGACAGCATCGCCGCGCCTTAGTCTCTCGACCGACCGCTCAACCTACGACATACCGATGGGGGTGGCGGGACATAAGGCAGAGCGGGTCCCTAGCGCCAAAGCTGCCAGTCGTGACCGTGGAGTCGTTGGCTCTGGTCACATCCACGAACAGCCGGCGGTTATAGAGTAGCCTCCACTCAGCGTGGACCAAAATACCAGTCAAGTCGGATTAAACGTAATGTCCGCGATCATCCGACAATGGCAAACGCTTCGTCTAGCATTGATTTCTCGTGGTTGGATACCTTAAATGTGCGGGCACCAATACTTTGCGCATCCGCAAAGACGTCGGGATGGGGATGCTGCCAGTTCTTCGGTGGCTTGGCCGATGCATAACAGATATTTGGGTTTATCACGGAAAGCACGTGCTTAGAGTGATTGGGTTTAGCACCATGATGGGGGAGGCCGAAGCTGGTGACGGCGGTCAGCTCTGTCGCATAGTGATCGAGAAAGGCTTGGCCATCGGCAGGCGCGGCGAGCGAGATATCTCCGGAGCCAAGCCAGCCAATCCGCGTGGCTAGACCGCACCGATCTGGACCGAGCCGAATCATCATAGGTGCAGGTTCGTTATCGGTCGCATCTGGACCAGAGTAGAGACAAAGGGACGTCAGGTTGCGGTTACCTACGGCTGACTTATAGGCCGCCGCGAGTGCCGCCGACTTTTTCACATCGCGCACCAGTTCCGCACGGACCGCCTTGTCCGAGACCGCGTTTCGGAATGTACCGTAAGTCCAACTGAGCTTTTTCTCTGCCGCGCGCTCGAATTTGGCAACGATGACGGGATCGGTCCGGCGCACGTAGGGCTTCAATAGCCACAAGAAACCGGCGCCCCCACTCACCTCAATGGCCGCGCGAGAGTCGACAACCAGCACCTGTGTGCGGCCTGAATACTGCGTCCGCCCGTAAGGAGGTCGCCTCGAACCATCGCGACCGATACTTGCGACCTTGGTACGGAATGGCCCTTCGCCGCCTGGGCCGAGCGGTCCGATATCAACGACCCCCGCCTCGGGTACGTCGTCACCCGCAGCACGCACGAAAATGATCCGCGCGGGATCGAAGGGTCTAAGCGCTTCCTCGGGATCGACCAACAACGCTGAATAAAAGTCACTCGACGAGGCACGGGATGCTGTGGTTTTGCCCCAGGCAATCATCCTCTCGACGTCATCAACCCACGGCATCACGACGGTGTCAACGTGCAAGCCACCACGTTTATCCAGTAAAGCTGGCACGCCATTTACGTGGTCATTGTCGAAATGCGATAGAAATAGCAGGTCCAAATTTTTATCGTGGCAGTCCACCAGAAAACGTTCGATTGACTGCTCACAGTCAGCAAGCTTTTTGGAGCCGCAGTCGTAGACATAGCGATAAGGGCTCGGCGATATAATCTCGATAGAATTTTCTTTTTGCACGAACAACACGCTGCTATCGGCGCGCTCTAGCAACCCCGAGTGAAAGCCACCTTGGCCAACGGCATGTTGCCGCCGTGAGTGCAGGATGATGTTCGAACGATCAAATCCCCCGAGCGAAATGAAGCGTGAAACACTGAACGCATTTTTTGCTGGGACACTTTTTTTCAGCATATCGTCCATAGCCTAATAAATTTTATGGAATATTTTAAAAAATTGCAAGCTTTTATGGCGATTTAGCCGGAATGATGCAGCGAGGCACCGTCACCAGCTGACCACTAATCTGCACGTCGAACACTTCCGCATGAGGCGTGATGGTGATGCCGCCGTAATGAACTTCGCGATGATGATTGGCACAGAGCGTCATAATATTGGACGCTGCTAGCGAGCCCAAGGCTTTGGTTGAAACATGCATCACGTGATGGGCTTCGACATAGGGCTCGCCATTGGCTTTCTTGAAGCCGATCGGATCTTGCCCCAGCGCTTCGCACAACTGACAGCGGAAGCCGTTCGCGCGTTTCACCGCCGCGCCCACCGAGCCACGCTCTATTATGCGGCTGACACGCTCTTTCACTTCCGGGCTAGCATCTTGGTATTTCTGCTCCAGCGCGGCCAATTCGTCAGGATTTTCGGGCGGCGGCTTCGCTACCAACGTCACGTTCTCGAGGGGCTCGCCCAGCTGCGCCATCACGGTATGAAAATCTGATGCTGAAATCGGAAAAGACGCAGCCTCAAAGCCGTAAAGCAGCAGTGTCGACAGATCAGGTGCTTCAGCGCGCAAGGTCGCGATCGTCAGGGGCTGGCTGGCAAAAGTCCGCAGATACCGCAGCCGTACGGTTGGCCATCCGGGCGCGCGTCCCTGGCCTTCTCCCCAAAATTCATCGCTGGCACCCGTTCCGGCGAAAGCCGCGCTCTCCAACATACAGACCGCATAGATGCCCGCCTCTAACGGTGGTGCGCCACTGCGCTCGGCAACCGTACGATGATCGACGCCCACGCGCACGATGCCGAGCTGGCCCGGCGCAAACTTTCCCCGGTCGGAAGGCCGCACGCCCCATGTGTCGAATTCGATGCTGCGATCCAAAAAGCGGTCGATGGCCCATTTTTTCGGGTTGCAGACGAATACCCAATAAGGCGTCTCTCCCGGCGCTGGAGTAGCCGCAGTCGGCAGCGCCTCCTCACTCAGTGACTGGCGGATGCGTGTCACCGCGGCGGCGAGCGCTGCAGGATCGGCGCTGAACTCTGCCCAGACCGTCTTCTCTTCCTTGTTGCCCCGCGTGAGCCCGACTTTGCCTTCCGCCAGATACCGCGGATCGAAGCGGCGGAAGTTGTTCATCTTCATGTAAACGCCATTGGCGTTGCGGTAGGTTGCCGTGTTGGTGTTGCCCTGTGCGCCGCTCAATCGACCAAGAAATTCGGATAGCTTCACTGCCTCCGCGCTCTCTTTGCCGGGGAGCGCATCGCGATGCCGAAGGTAGAGATCGAGCGCGAGGATGAGCTCGTCCCGCGACCAAATCGGATTTCGTCGTATCGGCTCGTCGGCATCGGCGTTGACCGCCGCTTCGTCCACAGCCTTGCCCGCTACAGTTGCTTGCTCAGCCAACCCATAGGCCCATTGCCGGACACGCGATTCATGGTCGCTGAGCTCCTTGCGCCACGGCAGATGTGCCTGCCCGGGCAAGCGTTCGGTTTCCTGCAGGACCGCATCAAAATCCTGACTGCGCCAGCGACGCGCCTGCGCGGCCGCCTGCATGGCAGGGACCGGAAAATTCCAGGAACGGCCCTCGCGTTGCCACGCGCGATCGAACGGGGCTTCGGCTGTCAGCCCCAGCGGCGGCAGACCGCGCGCATAGCACGCATAGTCGATGCGCGACTGGATGTTGCCGAACACGCGGCCATGGCGATGCATATCGTCCATACCTAGCATCGCGGCGGCTTCGGCGTTCGTGTGGGTGGGCAGCGGACCCCCATTCGCCAGGCTGAGTTCTCGCAGCCACCGCAACAATACCTCGGTCCGAAATTGGACCGGCGTCACAGCCGTAGCAGGCGCCTTCTCGCTTTCGTTCGGCAGGTCCAGCGCGCGACGCGCAAACCATAGCGCTCGCGGCGAGAATTCATCGGCATGGTCGATGACGATCTGCTCGTAGGTCAGCCCCAGCTGATCCTCTTCGGCGAGCGTCGCGAAGCCCATCGTTGGCTTGGCGCGTGCCACGGCCCGTTCGGCCGCGCCGAGCAAGCCATGCTCCTTGATCTGGTTCAAGGTACGGTTAGTGTTGCTGCCTGCGCGCTTCTTCACCGCCGCATAGACGCTGATCGCTTGAATAACCTTTTCTTCCGCAGGCGACAGCTCGGTGAGATCAAGCCCGGTGCGTTCCGTGATGAACTTACGTCCGAGTTCGCCAGAGCGGGCTTTGATCGCCGCGCTGATCGCCGGGGTCAGTGCCTCCTTCGCACGCGCATTGGCTTCCAATTGCGATAGGTCCTTGAGCGTCGGGATGTTGCCAATATTGCGCGCGAGCCGCTCATCCATGCCAGAATTCCTCCGCAAGCGGTTCTGACAGGATCGCCAGAAGCTGCAACCACAGATTTTTGCAGCCGGAAAAACCAGGTGATCCGTCACCCCCCGTGTGTCGTCCATCCTCAGGTATGGTTTACGAGCCAGGACGAGGACAGGCAGATGGGATCGAAGGCGCACAAGCCCTAGTATGTGATCTCCAAGCTGCCGCAGGCGGACGTATTAATTTTCGTAAGCCCGGAGCATGGCCGAGGCGGTCCGCGCTATAGAAGTGACGTACTACCGCTGACGAAAAGAGTTTGGCGGTCTGAATGCCGACGAGATCGGGCTATAGATTGCTGCCGCTGGGACAAACGAGTTGGCCGAATATCTCCTTCATGATCGTGAAACACCCGCTATCACTATTTCAGTATGGGAAGCTACCTTTCCGTATTTGGCCAGCGTACTTCGCGCAGTTGTACCTCGTTTGACGTATGCTTCCGGGCATTGGCTAGGGGAAGCCGAACGACCGTGCTGGGTCGGATGCGGAACGTCTGCTCCCGGGCAGGCGGTCAACTTCCGCTCATGGCGCACAGCCGCCAACGGTTGCGATTTGGGAGAACGTCCGGTTTTGCAAGATAGCTTGCCAAAAGCGGACCAGCAGCAAACCACCCAATCCGGCCGGAGGGCGGTTTGGCGGATGTCGACCCAATATAGTTGTACATGTTGTTGCGAGCGTCACCCGAAAGCGGACATAGACCTAGCCTCTGCCGAACAGCAAGAAATGACCGAGGCCGTGTGAGAACGCTAGATCCCTCAGGTTCAAGGCGAGTGTCCTGAGAGTGTCGCAGAGCGAAGCGGTGGCCTTCAGGCCCGGATTGCCGCCATCAGCGGAGCGACCCCGAAGATCTGGATCATCCGCTTCATGTTGTAGGCCAGAACCTGCAGGCTCATCTCGGTTCTGACCTTGGCCAAGGTCTGGGTCAGGAAGTGGGTCGCTCCCATCCAGGCCTTTAGCGTGCCGAACGGGCGCTCGACGGTCTAGCGACGGATCTTCATCGCGTCGGGCATCCGGTCGAGCCGTGCCTGCATCGCGTCGAGGACGCCCTCGTGCACCCAGCGTTTGACACGCCGCGTCTCCGCCGGCGTGCAGCGGGGCTTGAGCGCGCAATCGCGACAGGCCGTCAGGTTGCGGTAGCGGTCCATCTCCTCGCCCTCGGCCTGGCGATCGGACCGGGCGAGCCCCTTGATCAGGTGCTGGCCGGCGGGACAGGTGTAGTGATCCTGTTCGGCGTCGTAGACGAAGTCCTGTCCCGTGAAGAGGCCGCGCTTGGCATGGCCCGAGGTCAGGGTCTTTGGCACGCAGGGCAGCACCCCGGTGCCTTCGCAGGCCAGCACCTGTTCCCCGTTGAGGTAGCCCCGGTCGGCCAGCACCGTGAGCATGGCGCATCCCGTCGCCGCCTGCGCCAGAAGACCCATCGGCACGAGCTGCGCCCGGTCGCTCCCGACATTGGTCACGGCGTGGGCCACGATCAGGTGGTGCTCGGCATCGACCGCGGCCTGGACGTTGTAGCCGACCATGCCGGTGCCCTTGCCGCTGGTCGCCATGGAGCGCGCATCGGGATCAGTCAGCGACACCTGACCGTCAGGTGCGGCCTCGACCTGCCGGCCTCTCGCCTGGAGAACCTGCATCTGCTCGCGCAAGCCAGCGATCTTTTGCTTGAGCCGCGTCGTGTGCGCCTCGGCGATGTCGCTTGGCTCGCGGCCGGCCCGGTCCAGCGCCGCGAGGTAACGACCGATGCTCGCCTCGACCTGGGCAAGTCGAGCTTCGACCTTGGCGGCGGCGAAGTTTCTGTCCCGGTTGTTGACCGCCTTAAACTTGCTGCCGTCGACCGCGACGACCGCCTTGCTGAATAGGTTCAGTCTGCGGCACAGCACTACGAACTGCGCGCAGGCGGCCTGGATGGCCGAACCGTTGTCTTTGCGGAAGTCGGCCAGAGTCGTGAAATCGGGCATCAGCCGACCCGTCAGCCAGATCAGCTCGATGTTGCGCTGGCTCTCGCGTTCGAGGCGCCGGCTCGACGGGACGCGGTTGAGGTAGCCGTAGAGATAGATCTTGAGCAGGATCGCCGGATGGTAGGCGGGACGGCCCGTTGCCTCCGGCACGGCGCCCGCGAAGCCGAGCGTTGTCAGATCGAGCTCATCGACGAACACTTGGACGAGGCGAACCGGATTGTCGGCGGTGATATAGTCGTCCAGGCAATCGGGAAGCAGCGTGATCTGCTGACGGTCCTCACCTGCGATGAAGCGCTTCATCCCGACCTCCAAGATCGGAATTTACCCTATCAGATCAGCACGTTTTCACACAGCCTAGACCTGTTGGCGACGTTCGGGCGGTCCGCTTCGCAGCAGGCCGGTCGTCTGCATCCAGCACTGCGTTACATGGCTCCAAGCTCACTCAGAATGGCGCAGAAGAAATCGCGGCGATTGGTGGCTTTAGCAGCCGCATCGATGGTGGGATCAGCGGCGTCAGCGGGTTCTGCTCGACCCATTCGCGCGCCGTGACGCCGCTCGATTGAGCTGCGCTGTGCCGGTGTCCGATTCTCGTGTCATGCTGCCGGCGTGGCTGAAAGGAGCCGGTGATGTCAGTCGTTGAACTCGCGCGTACGGATCTCGCGCTGGCCGTTATGAGCGTGTTCGGACCCTGCGACTCTATTGGGAGCAGGGTCCGCCTAGGCCCCCCTGCCAAGCGGCGAACGTGAATGTGCAAGCGGAGCAGAGCGTTTGCAGGGAAGGCTTTCCCCAACAACCTGCTCGACGAGTGTCATTTGAATACTATCCCTGGCTGCACTGATGGTGTATCTTCTTGTGGGGGAATAAAAATAGGGAGGCATGGGAGCGTGAAGATAAGTCAACTGAAAGTCAAAAATTTCCGCCTACTGCATGACGTTTCACTTCAGCTTGAAAAAAAGACGACCGTTGTTGTGGGTCGGAACAACTGCGGCAAAACGTCCTTGTCTGATGTCATCAAGAAATTCCTCTCAGAAAAGAGCAGCTTCGAGATCGAGGACTTCTCCAGCGCGTCCTACGAAAACTTCTGTGCCGCGCACCGGGCCTACCTCCAGAACGCGGACCCGCAAGAAGTCCGCGCTTTGGTCCCGACCATCGAGCTCCGCATTCACGTCAAATATGATCCGGCCGTTCCAGAATTCGGACCGTTGCAGGAGTTCGTAATCGACACTGACGACACATGTACCGAGGCGGTCATCGTTTGTCGGCGTGCTCTAGCTGACGGCCGCATTGATCCACTCTTCGACGGTCACGGCAAGGTCGTCCTTGAAGGCGATCCTGCGCAGCACACCGAAGCGGACAAGCTCGCGCTCTTCCGAAGCCTGGCCGAACGCATTCCCAGCCATTTCACCACACGTATGTGGGCTGAAGATATCAATGACCCGACGAACACGCATGAGGTGACGCCGGCGGCCGTCACAAAGCTTTTGTCGCTTGGCTTCGTGAATGCGCAGCGCGCGCTTGATGGGACCGGCGGCCGTGACACCGACGTTTTGGCGAAAGTACTTGAGGGTCTCTTCCAAAGTGCTTCGGTTTCAACGGCCGACGGCTCGCAAAAGGATATCGCCGAAGGGCTCAAGAAGGCTGTTGAGGAAATTCAGACGGGGATCGATAGGGACTTCAAAGGCCAACTGGCCAAGCTCATGCCGGCCATCGAATATTTTGGCTATCCGGGTCTTGATAACGGCCCGCTCTATCCAGAGACGAAGCTCGAAATTGGCAAGCTCCTGACCAATTTCACCAAGGTCCAGTATGCGGGTCACAACGGCGTGCAGCTTCCGGAGTCTTACAACGGGCTCGGCTACCGGAACCTCCTCTACATTCTTCTCAAAATTGTTGGGTTCTTCCGCGAATTCCGCGCGCACGCTCATGCACCCGGCCTCCAGCTCATCGTGATCGAAGAACCTGAAGCGCACCTGCATCCTCAGATGCAGGAAGTCTTCATTCGGCAGCTTCAATTGATTGTCAAAAGGCTCTGCGCACTGGAGGGTGAGAACGTCACCTGGCCGGTGCAGTTTATCGTCTCGACCCACTCTCCGCATGTCGCGAACGAAGCGCGGTTCGATACGATCCGCTATTTTGCGATCACGTCGAAGGATCAACCTGTCGGCGTCCGTTACACGCAGGTGAAAGATTTAAGTAGCGACCTCGCGGGCCTCAAAGGGCCAGTCGCACACTTCCTGCACCAGTATCTCACGCTAACGCGATGCGACCTGTTCTTCGCGGACAAAGCGATTCTGATCGAGGGCACAACGGAGCGTTTGATGCTGCCGCAGGTGATGCGGGCATTGGAGCAGGCCGATCCATCCCTGAAGCTCGGCAGTCAGTACACGACGATCATGGAAGTCGGCGGTGCATACGCCCAACTCTTCATACCCTTGCTTGAATTCCTTGGACTGCGAAGCCTGGTCGTGACCGACCTCGATGCGGTAAGGAAGAACGAGAAGAGCAAGCTCGAAGCGTGCCTCGTCCATGAGGGAGAGAGCACGAGTAACTCTTGCATCAAGAACTGGTTCGCTGAGGTCGAAGCCGATCCGCCGCCCCCTACGGAAGCTGAAGAAGTCGAGGAGCCGCAGGCAGAGCCGGCAGTCAAATCCGCAGCCGAAGCGATCGCCGATCTCGCTGATGACGATGAGGAGGAGGTGAAGGAGGGTACGACCCTATTCGACCTTGCAGTCGCAATGACGGCTGACGCCGCGAAGAAGACCCGCGGCTCGGTGCGCATTGCCTATCAGGTCCCAGAGGCGGACGGGGGGCCGTGTGGCCGCACGTTCGAAGACGCTTTCATCCTCGCGAACCAAGGTTTGTTTGGCATCACCGGCGCCACGAACGACGCGCTCGCGAAAGCTGCCGCCGATAAGGCGGCCAAGCAGAAGAAGTCCAAATTTGCTCTGACCTACGCCATCGACAAAACGAACTGGACGACGCCCCGGTACATCAAAGATGGCGTCGTTTGGCTTGCCGACAGCAACGCGGCTGTTGTCGATCCCGGCGTGGCGCTGGCGGCTGAAGCACAGGCCGCAAACATGATCGAAAATCTTGGAGAAAAGATGACCACGGGAGCCGCCGAATGAGTGAGGCGACCGAACTTAATCCTGCTGAAGCGGCGGCGGTTCTTTCGTGGGAAGAGCTTCGCGGCTATCTCGATGACGGGTCGAGCTTCGTCTTCGAAGCGGGGGCCGGGGCTGGGAAGACCTTTTCGCTGGTCGAAGCGCTGCGACACATCCTGAAAGATCGCTCCCGCGAACTCCAACGGTCCCATCAGCAAGTTGCATGCATCACCTACACCAACGTAGCGCGCGATATGATCGTCGCTCAGACAGACGGCCACCCGGCGATCTACTGCGATACCACCCACGCCTTCGCGTGGATGCTTATCAGCGGCTTCCAGAAACGGCTCGTTGAGCTCGTCCGCACGCTTTCCGGTTGGGTCGACCGCGTTGAGGAGCTGAAGGCGGCGAACATCACAGGTGTCGGTTATGCTCTCGGGCGGCGCACGATCGAGGAGAGCACCGCCAATCTGCACCACGACGATATCTTCCCAGTGCTCATCGAGCTGATGAAATCGAAGAAGTTTCGAAATACAGTGACGTCACGGTTCCCGATTGTGCTGGTCGACGAGTACCAAGATAGCAACAAGGCTCTCGTCGAGTGCCTAGCATCTCACTTCCTCGGCCAGCCGAAGTCACCGCAGTTTGGATTCTTCGGCGACCATTGGCAGCGCATCTACGATGACACCTGCGGAGCCATCGAGCATGAAGCGCTCAAGCGCATCGGGAAGAAGGCCAACTTCCGCAGCGCGAAGCCCATCGTCGATTCATTGAACCTGATGCGGCCAGAGCTTGCCCAAGCGGTGAAGGACCCTTCTGCGCCTGGCTCGGTGCATGTCTTCCACACGAACGGCTGGATCGGGTCACGGGAAACGAAAAACCACTGGCAAGGTGACTTGCCTGGGCCGAAGGCCGCAAGCGCGCTGACGAAGGTGCGCGCGACGCTGGCTGCTGAGCATGGCTGGGACTTCGCCGGCGACACCAAGATCCTGATGCTCACCCATCGGGCACTCGCGACCGAGATGGGCTACAGCTCAATGCGGAACGTCTTCAGCTACGCCGACTCATATACGAGGAAGGCGAACGAGGTGATCGCGTACTTTCACGAACATCTCGAACCGGCGGCGCGCGCCTTCCTCGACGGGAAGTACGGCGCGATGTTCGAGGCCATTGATGCCCGGCGGCCGATCATGTCTGGACCGGCGGACAAGGCAAAATGGGCGGGCGCAATGAAGCGCCTTTGCGAGCTGCGTGATACCGGCAAGGTCGGCGAAGTCATTGCTCACCTTCAGGCAACGGGGCTGCCAATCTTGTCGGACACGGTCGAGCGTCAGGAGAAGGATCTTGCCGATGCCATCGCCGCCGGGGGGGAGTTGTCGAGCCGCCAGAAGGAACTGAGCAAGCTGCACAATGTCGACTACGCGGACGTCATTGCCCTTTGTACTTACCTCGATGGCCACTCGCCGTTTCAAACTAAGCACGGCGTGAAGGGCGATCAGTTCGAGAACGTGCTTGTCGTATTTGGTCGCGGTTGGAACGAGTATGACTTCAACGCTTACCTCGGAATGGCGAAGAATCCCGCTAAGATAGCGGCCAAGGCCGCCGCCTATGAGCGCTATCGCAACCTGTTCTATGTCGCGGTTTCTCGCCCGAAGCGTCGTCTGGCGCTCTTGTTCACGCAGAAGCTGGACCCTTCGGCGATGGCGACGCTCAAAGACTGGTTTGGACAGCACCCAATTCTCGATATTGGTTCCACGCTATAGCGCGCTGGCAGCGAGGGCGCAGCACACGGGAGACAGTCCCCGAAGGTCCACTCTGCGGCCCGACCGCAACGTCCGCTTCTGGCGCACAGCCGCCAACGGTTGCGATTTGGGAAAACGTCCGGTTTTCTAACGCAGGTACCCAATAGCGGACAAGCTGTGATCCACCCCATCCGGACCTCCGGCGGGAGCAGGTCGAATGTCCGCAAGGGGTCATCTGCTGCTGATTGACCCCAGTCCTATGTTCGCTTTCGGGCGGCGCTCGCAGTAACATTTACGACGAAGGTGGGTCGTAAGCGGACGGCCCAAACTTGAGCAGACACCGGCACGATGCTGCCGCTCTGCCTAAGGCATCATGCGGTCTGTAGTTCGAGGCATCGCGAAGGGGGTCCGCAGAGGAGTTTTTCCAAATCGCAGCAATGATACCTGTTCGCTCTGAGGCGTTTACGAAGGGGTCCAGACATCGTGCTGTTGCTCCTGCACGGCTGGTTTAACCAGTTGGTCTTGGAAAAGGCGGCCGAAGGTATTTGCGGAAACACCAGCCAGGGATGCCCGGAGATACTCGATCTCCCGGTTTCGCAGCTCCACCTTCCCCGGATCGTCTGGATGATCTCCGAGGCAGACCTGCAGGTCATAATTCACCCACCGATCTTGGAGCGCTACGGCCGCGATGGTGTGCGTCCAGCGCGCACTGTCCATGGCCGTCGGCATGGCCTCATCGAGTACAGTCGCTACGTATCCCGCCGTGGCGGCCGCGAGACGCATAACAGCGCAGCGATCAGCAGCCGAGAACGAGGGTGTCTGTTGGTCCAGGATAACAGCCACTGCTTCCGGCTTGGTTGCAACCTCGTCGATCATGGCTTGATGTAGATTGCGAGAAGCAACGATTAAATCTTCGAGCGTATGAAGGGTATGGATCAGCATGATGGAAGCCCGTTTTGATCTGATCCAGCGCTGATAGCCAAGTAATATAGCTCGCCGGGCCTGGGTTACGCATTTGGGCGCGGCTGCTGCAGACAACATCCATATAATTGACGTTCTATTTTCACGAATAATAGACCGAGATCGGCAACTACGGCTCAGCCCCGTACTTGCGCTTCAGTTTACGAAGGCAGCCCACTGTCCGCGTCGCGGCGGCTTGGGCTGACCGCGGGCGGTCGATCATGGTCTATAATGAAGGGGCGATCACGCTTTGCTGATAGGCCCAGACCGCCACGCAGCGCGGCTAACTCGTGAAGGCCGACAAAGCCTAGCTCGGGGGAACCGAGACATAGATCGAAAAGCGGAGGGCTGGGGTCCAACCTAGCCGGGCGGATCTCTCCTACCCGTCAGATCGCACCGGCATCGGGGATTAATAACGCAACGACCGCGGTGCCGCGGAGACGATGTGACGAGTGGCTAGGCTGGTATATGCCGCTGCAACTCGTCACATCGTCTCCGCTCCGCTGGGGCTGTGTGCAGCGGCTGGGTCAATGGGACCACAACTCAGACGGGAAACGAAGGACAACCGAGGACGACCTCTACGAGGACGACTACGGGAACTGTGACCGGACCGCCATTCAGGCGGCTACGCTCTAAGGCAGAGCAGATGTCTCAGTGAGGAGATCAGCACCAGGATGTTCGCTGGCAGCTTTCGGTCGGACGAGCAAAACGGGCGGCCTGTACCGAAGCCGGCCAGCTCGGACTGAAGGCAGCAGCCAGCAGNCAACTTCTTAGCGACTGGGAGCAGCTTTCCTATCGGTGCCAAGGGCTGCCCGTTTTTGATCCCACTACGTGGACCCCGTGGAGCGGGCGTGGGCGTCAATGGTGCTTCAAAGCCGCAAAATTGGCGTCCCACGGCCATTGGACTGCCGACCCTGGCAACTTCTGCCCCGGGGTCCGCAATGGACCCGCGGCGCTCCTGCGCGTTCAAAAACAATTTCGGTTCTCGGTGAGTCGATAGAGCGAAATTCGTGTTAGGGCGACGGACTGATTCGGTGATTGCTTCGAAGAGGAACGACAGTTAGGCGGCAATACGATCGAGGCCACCATCAACCGCCTCAAGGACTTCCGCCGCATCGCCACCCGCTACAACAAGCTGGCGCGCAACTACGCCTCGGCCCTCGCGCTCGCTGCTGTCCTCGCCTTCTGGTGCTGATCGAGTCTCGAATCCAGCCAGCATGCGTTGGAATGTCTAGCGGCTAATCCCCAGCCGCGCGATAATGTGTTTCTTGTCGTAAAGCTGTTCATCCATGCTTTGTATCCCCTGATCATTGCCATTTCTGACAGTTCTCCTAGGTTTATTAATGAAATTCGGATATTATCTGAAATGAACATCACTAAAAAACTTAATAAGACTCAAATACCCGCCCGCAGGCAGCGGCTTCGCTGGCTTACTCGGTCATGGCATAAGGCCCGCGGGCAAAGCGATCCGGTTGGGATCAAAGGCGAAGGGGGACCGGATGGCCGAAGGTGCAGCGCCACCCCCAAACATGCCCGCCCAGCCTCCGCTTCTGCATGGCGATTGCGTCTTTGACCCGGACCACCCGTGGGACCGCGTCCGGGGAGGCATCGTCACCGAGCGGGAGGGCGTGCTGCGGATGTGGGTGCCCAGGGTCACGGCGGAAGAGTTCAGAGCCGGCGACCCCTACGAGGTGCGCCTTGTGGAGTATCCGGGCCGCCTCGAACTGAACGTGCTGCTAGGGAACGTCGAAAGGCGTCCGCTCGCCATCGATCCCGCGCCGTACTACGCCATCAGATCGGCAGCCCTTAACATCCTGCGTGACACCGAGGGCCGCCGCCTTCCGCTGAACCAGCTGCTTCAAAGGCTTGGGGAAAGGCCCGACCTAGCGCAAGACCTCATCGAGCGCACGTTGCGCATGATGATCGCGAATGGCGACACGGACGCGGCCAACAGCAGAGCGCAGGGGATCTTATATAGCCTGTCCGACAGAATGGCCGGGATGTTTGCCAGGATCGACTATCTGGCGACGTTCGCGGACGAGCTTCTAATCAAAAGCCGGCGCGTCGATCTGCTCATCCAGCATACCGGCACGGTGGGAAGCTACCGGGAAGAGATGCTGCGGGCGCTGTTGCGCCAGATCGTTCCCCGCAAATATGAGGTCAGCACGGGGTTCATCGAACATTGCCCGAGACAACTGGATATCCTCATCTGGGATGCCTCCGGCTATGTGCCGCTATTCAGGGAGGGGGATGTTGTTGTCGTTCCTCGATCCGCCGTCCGTGCCGTGATTGAGGTAAAGACCACTCTCAACACGACCGCCCTTGACGAGGCAATGCACATCCTGTGGGACGCCTTCAGGGTCAATCTAACCGCTGCGCCGGTGTTCAAAGGCATCTTCGGGTATGAGCCGGGCTATGCGAGCGATGCCAACTTGGCAGATCGCATGAAGGCCTTCTATCGCAGTGTTGAGCCAGACGGCATTATCAAGCACGAACACTGGTATCTGTTCGCGGGTATCAACATGGTCTGCGTGCCGCGAAGCCTGTTTGTGAGGGAAAACTACGTCGTTCCCGATGATCCGGTGGTTTTCCCGCAACCCCATCTCTCAACAATCACAAGCGATTGGCCGGGGGACAGCAAAACGGCCCTGTTCCTTGGCGGGCTTCTCTCGCACCTCGACATGGACGCCGTTCCCAAGTCGGATGCGATCCGCCTGTTCGATCCCCTGCTCTCCACCATGGCGGCAACGGACCTGGGCGCGATCTATGAGGAGCCTTGGACGCCGCGCCTTTCGCTGAGCGGGATGGAGGCCATGCGTTATCCTGATGGTGCGCGCACCTACCTGCAACGCGTTCAGGCCTTCCGACAGGGTGAGATCGTTGCGGCCGACATTCCCGCGGGGCTGGCCAGAGAGGAAGGCAACCCCGAGGCGCCAGATCAGCCAGCCGAAGGGGCCGAAGCGCCCCCACCAGAGGGCGAGGCCTAGCTAGGGTCAGAAGTGGTACAATCTCTTTATGGCCAAGGCCCGCCATAGCTAGTGCACTGATTCAGACGGATGGTTCAGGAGATCGGCTGACGGCTGCGAGGATGTCGGTGGCGGGCTTAGTCCAGACGAAGGGTTTGGCGCTCCGATTGTGCTCGGCGATGTAGCGTTTGATCGCCGCCTGCAGATCGACGACGCCGGTGAAGGAGCCACGTCGCAGCCGACGGCGGGTAAGCGCCGAGAAGAAGCCCTCGACGGCGTTGAGCCAGGAGGCCGAGGTCGGGGTGAAGTGGAAGGTCCAGCGCGGGTGGCGAGCGAGCTAGGTGTGAGCTTTCAGGAGGTTGTCCATCCGGTCTGAACCGGGGCGGTTGGAGTTGCGAGGCTTCAACGATCTCGGAGCGACCGGATGAACATCCATCAGAATGCGCGTTTGACGCCGTCGGGTCGAGGGCGACTGGTGCGGCTGGCCCGGAGCGGGCTCAGCTCCAAAGCGGTGGCCGAGACGATGGGGGTGTGTCCCAAGACGGTGGGCAAGTGGGTGGCCCGCTTCGACGCCGAAGGCGTCGCCGGACTGCAGGACCGCTCCTCGCGGCCTCACCGCCTGCACCGTCCGACCCCGGCCCGGACGCAAGACGCCATCCTGGCCTTGCATCGGCAGCGTCTGACCGGCCAGCAGATCGCCCGTGACCTCGCCGTCTCGCCCGCCACCATCAGCCGGGTGTTGCGCCGGCACGGCCTGAACCGCATCCGTAATCTCGAACCGCCCCCGCCCGTGCAGCGCTACGAACGCGAGCGGCCCGGCGAGTTGATCCACATCGACATCAAGAAGCTCGGCCGCTTCGAGCGCACCGGCCATCGCATCACCGGCGAGCGCACCGGCCAAAGCAAGAGCCGCGGGATCGGCTGGGAGTATCTGCACCTGGCCGTCGACGACCATTCCCGGCTGGCCTACTCCGAGATCCATCCGGACGAGAAGCGCGGCTCCTGCCTCGCCTTCCTCTTCAATCTCCAGCTTCTCGGTGGCCGGGTACCTCATGCCTCGTCGCCCCCAGCCCCGCTCATGCTTTTTTTAAGCAGACGGTTCTCCAGGACGAGATCGGCTACGACCTCCTTCAGCGCCCCCGTCTCGCGACGGAGGTCCCGCACCTCATCCGTGGTGGCCGCGCGAGCCGTGTCGCCGGACAGGCGCTTCTTACCAGCCTCCAGGAACTCCTTGGACCAGCCGTAGTACATCGAGGCGGCAATCCCCTCACGTCGGCAAAGCTCGGCGATGCTGTCCTCGCCACGCAAGCCTTCCAGCACCACGCGGATTTTCTCCTCGGACGAGAACTGCCGACGTGTGGCCCGACGGATGTCCTTGATCACCGCTTCTGCCGGCTTCTTGGTCGGTCCGGATGTCTGCTTCATCTTCGCTCCTCAGGGACTACGATGAACCAGCCATCCTCCGTTCGTGAAGACCCTCAATCTGTCCCACAGGTGCTGACGTCGGACATTGAGAAGATCACGATGCAGAACTGGGTGCGCCGTTTAGGTCGAACAGCGCGCCTGACAGTCTATTACCAGCTAATCGGTGCGATTCATGACAAGCTCTCCGGCGACGAGGTACGCCTACTTTTTAAAAACGCCGCCAGCAACGAAGAATTTATGCAGCTCTTGGGTAGCGAGGTCTATGGAGCGTCCTTTGCGCATGCTGTCCTTCTGCGTCTTGAAGAGTCCGCTCAAGATATTTCTGTGACCAATTCGTTTCATGGCAGCCTCACAATTGAGAATATTCTACCGAAAGCTATGAAGGATGAGTATTGGATAAGACGATTTGGGCCGGACGAGCATCTCCGCTGGCTTAATCGACTAGGTAATCTCGCTATGCTCTCTGGCAGCAAAAACTCTAGAGCGCAGTATTATGACTTCGACCGTAAGAAAGGCATTTACAATTACGCGAACCAGCAAGTGTCGTTCGACCTTACGAAGGAGGTTTGCGCCGAGTCCGAGTGGAACATTTCGGCAATCCAGAAGCGACACCAGCGCCTTCTGGAACTCGCGGGAGCAACGTGGTCCATCTGACAAGGGCCTTACGAGCGTCATCGCCGGGAAGGGAGCAATGCAACTTGGCCTCTTCTACCAACCCGGCGATAGTCATAGCTGCCGGTGCCGGACGGCTTGGACTGAAGGCAGGGTTCAGTCGCTCGGAAGGCGGGCAGGACGAAGCAGGGGCAGCAGCGGGAGCGGACGTCGGAGTTGCGACCGGCCGGACCGCAGGGTGACACCCCAGTCGACTCTAGTTGATCGGACACCTCGAAATCCCCTCTTCCGTGCGGGGCTGTGTCGTGATTCCCTGATGCTGTCGGCGTTGGGGAGGCTCGCATGGTTCAGCCAGGGTTCTTCGATCTGGATGAGCGCTATCAGCGTCTGTCGGAGAACGGCGATCCGTTGGTGAAACTCGCGGCCCTGATCGACTTCGAGGCGTTCCGGTCGAAGCTGGCCACCGCACTGAAGCGGTCCACGGATCGAAGGGTGGACGCCCGCCCTACGACCCGGTCCTCATGTTAAAGATCTTGGTCCTTCAGACGCTCTACACGCTGTCGGACGACGCCACCGAGTTCCAGATCCGCGA
Organism: Methylobacterium sp. Leaf465; assembly: GCF_001424705.1. Lineage (GTDB taxonomy): Bacteria > Pseudomonadota > Alphaproteobacteria > Rhizobiales > Beijerinckiaceae > Methylobacterium. Next base: position 198,006 of record NZ_LMRA01000047.1, on the reverse strand, counting down.
TCGGCTGTCGTTCATGCGCTTCCTCGGTCTTGGCTTCGAGGATGCGGCACCGGACGCCAAAACGGTGTGGCTGTTCCGGGAGCACCTGACCCGGGCCTGCGCGATCGACGATCTGTTTGCCGCCTTCGATGCCTGGCTGAGGGGCAAGGGCTATCTCGCGATGTCGGGCCAGATCATTGATGCCTCGATCATCGCGGCTCCGCGTCAGCGCAACACCGATGCGGAGAAGGCGACTCTCAGGGAGGGCAAGATCCCTGACGCGTGGGCGGCCAAACCAAACAAGCTCGCGCAGAAGGACCGCGATGCCCGCTGGACCCTGAAGCGGGCCAAGGCGCGGCCCGCAAAGGCGGACGGCACCAAGGCCAAGGTCGAAATCGCCGTTCCGATGTTCGGCTACAAGACTCACGTCTCGATCGACCGCAAGCATGGGTTCGTCCGCCGCTTCACCGTGACCAGTGCGGGCGCCCACGACGGGGCACAGTTGGCCAACGTCCTCGACGCGACCAATACGGCGAGCGACGTCTGGGCCGACACCGCCTACCGCTCCAAGGCCAACGAAGCCTATCTCGCCAAGCAGGGCCGGCGCTCGAAGATCCACTTCCGACGGCAGCCTAGCCTCGATCTGACGCCGTTGCAGCGCCAGGCCAACCGCGCCCGCTCCAAGGTCCGCTCGGCCATCGAGACGGTGTTCGCCGGCCAGAAGCACCGCTTCGGTCTGTTCGTGCGCACCATCGGTTTGGCGCGAGCCCGGACCAAGATCGGGCTCGCCAACCTCGTCTACAACCTCAAGTGCTTCCTCTGGATCGAAGCCCGGCCGGTGGCCGCCTGAGGCAGCTTCGGGATGACCCCCGAGCCCGTTCATGGCCACCACCAGACTGCCAGAACGTCAGTCCGATCTCGCCAAAGCTGCGAGGGGCGTCAAATCGACGGCCAACCCTCGTAATTACGGGGTTCTTCGAGGTATCCGATCGGACCCCGCTCTAGGAGCTTGTCCAAAGCTGAGTGGTGACCTCGCCCAGTTCGGCAAGACCTCACGGCAGATGATGGAAAACGCGCCGACGCTGCAGTTCATCATGGACTCGGAGCTGCGCTACGATTTAGTCGACACCCCGAACCCTGGCTCTAGTTTACGTTTTCCGCCATCATCCAATAAGCGCTGTAAATGCGCTACAAACAACAGTCTCTAGAATCAAGACGGCACAGCTAAAAGAAAGTGACCCAGGCTATCCAGCCCTTACAAACCCAGAGACAGTACGAATTACGTAAGGCACCCTAAGAGTAGAAAGTCTATTTTCAATTAACTTTCTGTTGCTGCCGGGCTCTAGATCAACCTGTAGCATCTGTTGTCCCGCACTATCCCAAGTCACACCTATCCCACCGACGCCACCAACGTCGTTTAAAATTTGCTTTGCGGCCCTTTTCTTATCTATAACACTCTCACGATACATGACTTCACCTCTCGCTGATCATTCTAAGCTTAAAAGCTCGAAGGATTGAACTAAGGTTACAGGCGTAACTGACACCGAGTCTTTTCCCATCAACCTCACGTATTCCGCCTGCGAAAACCAAGCCGATAGCACACATAGTCACAGGATCATACACGAGACTACCAGAATCTCCAGGTCCGGAAAACACCTCCTCCAGCGAAGTCCAGGTTATTTCAAACACGTTATCAAATCGTAGGTTCCGCCGCAGGTGGGGACTAAAAACGGGTAAATTATCCACCCCCACAGCGGTCACAGACCCTCTGGTCCAGGCAGTTGTTCGCCCAACTTTGCACACCGTGGCCCTGGGGCCCAATGATTCAGGCTCAACGACACCAGAAATCGGCTTCCCGCAGTCCGCACAACCTCGTACGTCTTTTGGGATTAAATTTGCAATCTTTCTGTCTAGATCAGCGTCAAGGACTGCAACTGCCGCGTCGAGCTCTTGCGCGCCATTTGGGCTGAGGATTGTAAAATCAACAAGTGTCCCTACCCGATGGCTATTAGCCAAAGGCTTAGCGTCAGGTCTACCAGGCTGAAAAATGGGGTCGCCTTGCTTAGCTCTACCACTCAAGGCGAGAACATGAGAATTAGAAATGACCCCATGGCGGCCTCTATATTCACCGTCCTCAAATTCAACGAACAAACCGGCCGAACCCGCCAATGCATCCCGGTGAGCAACGGAAAGACCTATACTGAGAGGACGTACGAACTTGGCAAAATCACTTGCTGTTCCCTCGCCCGAATCCTGAGCGCGTACTTGGGAAGGAATTTGGACGCGCTCAACTGTCGAAACCGATATAGAGTCCCCATATCGATGACGCAGCTTATCAGCAAACTTGGCCGCCTTTCCTCCTTCGCGCCGAAGTCGAACTTCAATGCCATAGCGATCATCGTCGACACGCGCGTAACCTACCCCTAAATGCTCTTTTGACTTAGGAGTAACCGCAAGTGTTGTTAGCCGATCCTTTGGATCAAGATTCCTAACTTCAAAATATTCATCAACAAGCTCTCGCGTCTTCTGACGTGCTTCATCTAGCTTCATAGAACAATCCTATTGTTCGCCATGATAAAAGTAGGGGACTAAGAAAGAAAAAATTACGATGAGAGAAGATGCTACCCTGCCATCCAACTCGATCCCTAAGGGTTTATGGCCCATCGCGAAAAGCCAAAGAATATAAGCTACCGCAGCAACGCTCGTTCCTACCCATTGCACACTAGAGATAGCTCCAGCGTCATTGCGGGTGCCCCATACACGACTTATAATGACAAGCACCAGACCGAGAACAGGCAAGTATTGAACGAAGATCGCAGCCTGTCCGATGGTTGGCACCCCGCCACCAGGGTCCGTAAACAGCCCTCTCACGGTCAAGTAAGCCCCTAATGCCTCGCCAGGTATAAGAGTTATGAGCCGACTCATATAACCTTTCAGCTTATCGTCTGGCGACAATCCATGAGTCTGCACTCCGGCAGGCTTTTCAATTCGAAATGGTCCAGCTTGCATCTGCGGCTCCGAGCGGCTCATAATCATACGTTCTAAATTGGAGTCAAAGCCGGGGTACGCTTAAACCCAGGGACAAGATATCGCCCAACAAATTCGAACTCGGCAAGCACCAATGCTTTCTACGCGGTTTTCCTGCATGAGTTTCACTGAAATTTTCGCAGAAAGCTGTGTATGCGCAACACACTCGCGATCAGTGTCGTGTAAGAGCCGTTTCTGATTGGGGTTCGTTAGGCAAGCGTCTCCCCATTGATGTGTTCTGGTCTCGGTGTGTCGCTCCCGCGGGTCACGCGCTTCTATTCGCGGTCGGCCCGAGGACACCGCATAATGGGGTCAGGAGAGCGAGGCGTCTCAATCTGTTTCACGACTTGGCCTGCTTACGCAGGCCGGTTCGGGACTCTCACTTAGAGTCCGTCCGATTAGTTATGATGCTCGCCCCAGCCTTCGGACGAGGATCATGACGGCAGCGGCGTAGAGGAAGGCCTGGGCCGAGGCGAGGGTCGCCTCCGGGTCCTTCCAGAGGCGTCGGTTGCGGCTGATCTATCCGAAGAAGCGTTCCACCACCCATCGTCGTGGAGGCACGGCGAAGCCGACCTGATCTTTCGGTTTGCGCACGATGTCGATGGTGATAGCGGTGGCGGTCTCGGGTCTGTCGCCGGCATAGCCTGCATCGGCGAACGCTCTGACGATGAACGGGAAGGTCCGCCGCGACAGGCGCAGCACCGGTCCAGCCCCATCGCGATCCTGAATGTCGGCGGCCTGCGGATCGAGCACGAGGGCCCGCCCGTCTGTGTCGACCATGGCCTGACGCTTGCGGCCTTTGACCTTCTTTCCAGCGTCGTAGCCGCGCGGGCCGCCGCTCTCGGTGGTCTTCACGCTCTGGCTGTCGAGCACGGCCGCCGTCGGCGAGGCCTCGCGACCGGTCCGCTCCCGGTCGGCCATGACCAGGGTGTGGTTGATTCGCCCGAACAATCCCTCGTCCCGCCATCGGCTGAAGTAGCCGAACGTCGTGCTGCGCGGAGGGAGATCCTTTGGGATCAGCCGCCACGCGATCCCGCCGCGCAGCACGTAGAAGATGGCGTTCAGGACCTCCTGCATTGTCCAGACGGGCGGGCGACCACGCGAGGCGGGCTCTGGCATCCAGGGCGCGATCACCGCCCATTCCGTATCCGTCAGGTCGGTTTCGTATCGCAGGCGCGCACGGTTATGCTGCCGGCGAGTGGTCGGGGTCCACATGGCACGTCCAGATCAGGCTTCAGCACCCTTCTGGAATCACCGCCATCCCCGCCACTCAACCCCGGCCGGACATTATCGGACGGGCTCTTAGATTGCCTCGCCCATCGTCCCCACGGGAACGATCCGGGTCACCCTCGCGGGTGAAGTTTGGCCTGCCGTCGTTCTGTTCGACCAGGCAGGCGTGTCTGGGTCAAGCGGCGCCCGCGATCACTGGTGCCGGCGCCTTGCCAAAACGGAACTCGGTCGCGTCGCTCCCCATCCGGTGCAGGACGACAGCGAGCTTGCACTCGACGGCCCCCCCGGGCCCGCACCATGCCACGCCGCTTGACAATCTGCATGCCCGAGGCGCGCAGGCTCGACCATTTGCGGCTACGCGTCAGCAGAGAATGCGCGGCCTCGTAGAGCGCGGTACGGGCCAGCTCGTCGCCGCAGCGGCTGACCTTGCCCTGGATGTCGGTCTCGCCCGACTGCTAGCGGGAGGGTATCGGGCCAAGGTGGGCTCCGACGTCCCGGGAGTGTCGGAACCGCTCCGGCCGGTCGATGGTGGCGCGGACACGCCAGCGCGGTGATCGGGCCGGCACCGGGTACGCTCATCAGCCGCCGGCAGACCGCCTCGCCGCGCACGATAACGAGGACTTGCCGGGTCAGCTGGTTGAGTTGCTCCAGTATCATGGCCAGGATCGCCAGCAGGGGCGTGACGAGAGGCAAGATTAGGGGATCGTCGCACACCATCTCCTGAACACGCGCGGCAAAGGCCCCGAGCCGGGGTGCCGAGCTTGATCCCGCCCTCGTGCAGGATCGCCCGCACCACGTTCTCGATGGCTCGCATCTCGTGGAGCACGGTGCGCCGCGCCACCAACAGCGAGCGCCAGAGCCTGGACAGGCGCGACTTGACGTGAACCTGCCGGTACCAGCCTGTCCTCACGATCTAGGCGAGCGCGCGGGCATCGTTGCGGTCGGTCTTGTTAGGGATCGTCTTCATCGCTGCGTCGGCGAGCCGCGTCTCGATGCAGATGGCCGGCAGACCGGCGGTACGAAGTTCGTCGTGCAGCCAAGCCGTCAGCGAGCACGCTTCCAATCACCCATGGGGCTAGGCAAAGACGAGCCAGTCAAGTTACCCTAAATAAACGGACATTCAGCCGCAAGTTGTGTCTATAGTAAGCATCCCAAGACCCGATTGTATAATGATGCCCCCACTGGCCGCGAGATGATCTATTTGAATATATGACTGTATTTGATGTCGGCGTAGTGAGATCGCCAACGATTCCTACATGACCGGTGCGACCATGATCTGTTGGTGAAATAATTACGAGACCAGCTGCTATGTTTTCCCGTAGAACTTCACGATGTTGTTTGATAAGCACCTTCAGCATTTCCGCGGTACTCAAATCACCCCCAATAGCGCTGCCGAGCGCTCGCTGTGCGACCTCATTGACCGCCCAGGCGCATGCGAGACGTCCCCCACGCGTTCCGCGCACATGACGAGTGACTAAATTTCCGTTGTCGCAGGCTTTCGCTTCCGCTAGCAGGCGAGCGCGTGTATCGGTGAGTGGGCCGGGAGAAGCAGGTCGAGCCGGCAGCGTTAAACCACCAATCTCCACATCGCGCTGCAAGGCAACAGCAACCGGCTCTGTGATAGCGGAGACAATCACGCTGGGCAATGGGAAGACGACCGTGTCGCGCAGTAAAACCTCAGCCGGCCCTTGGTCGATGCGCCGGATAAGAACTTGCCCTCCGCTCTCTGAAAACTCCTCGACTACCCAGAACCGAATGTTGCCAGCCTTTGCTTTTGCGACAACTCCATAGTGAGCATCAGGGTCAATCATCCGAGAGATCTCGGTCGGCAACAATCGTTTGAAAGGCGCAAGTGCTATCGTCGCCCAGCGATCACGACGATCATAGTGCTTTACCCCCGCTTTTTCGAAACTTTTCTCAAATATCCGAACAGCTTCCGGAAGGTTTTTAGCTTCCCTAACGGCAGAAATACTGTCAGCGTAGCGTGGTCTAGAAGAAAGCTCCAACTTTAAAAAATGGTAATTTGCTCGATCCGATGTGGAGTCTAAACCATTGGCGGCACACTCGCGCTCGAAACGTTGGCGTCGGTCGCCAGTCCACTGACACCAGCCATAACCACCGCGACCACCCCTGGGTTTGACCTCTTGCATTATTCGAAACCCTGCGCACTCGTGCCCAATGTTCCCAACTATACCAGCGGCCTGGAAGTCGGTAAGATTGAAGTCGTCCATCAGCTTCGCCATAACCCAAGGTGACTTCCGCACGAAGAGCTCTTCCCCGCGCGGGCTTGTCGCCCGCCTGGGATCGGGAGCTGGCATCCCAGCTGGAAGATTGACATCTAGAAGTTCGGCTGAATCGGTCCAACCCTCCAAGACTTGTTGTTCGGCAGGGCCCACAAGCGCTGCGGTAGCATCAAGCGCAGCCTGAAGCTCGCCCTGCTGCCGTAATGCATCGTCTGGAAACTGCTCCCGATAAAGCGTGATCGCGCTTGGCAAGGTGCCGGATCGAGCTAGAAGTGCATTCAATGCGCGGCAAGCTGAAAGAGAGGCAAAGAGGCATTGCTGTCGCCATAAATTGATGTCTTCGGGACGAAATTCGATTTGCAAATTTAGGTCCGAACCATCGGCGTCTGCGTCCCAGATAGCCTGTGTGATGGCGTAGGGACCAATCTTACCGCCGATGGCTACATCCGATATCTTCGTTCTCAATTGAGCAACGGCCATCAAATAATGGCTGTTCACACCTACATAGTCAGCGGAGTCGACACACTCAGCCGCGAACAGAGCGCGATCGATAGCCATTCTCTCCTCCAGATTATCAGAACAGCAAGGCTTTGCATCAATTAGTGACACAGCTCTCGACGAACCCACTTTGACTTCTTAATCTGCGATCATCCGTTCCCGTAATCTCATGCGGGAAATTTTGATCTTTCAGGCTATTTGTATTTAAGTAACTCAGGATCCCGGAGCGGACCTCTGCCGTGAAACCACCATCACAAGGAAGCTTAAGAAATGCACGGTATGATCGAATTTTTTGATGACGAAGGCTCAGCTCAAAGTCACCGCGCCTGACTGATTCCGGCACGCGTGTCGCTCTTTGCGGGCGGGACATAGGTACCGCGGCATCTGCAATTACTGCGCTGCGTACTCGCCGGGAATCGACCAGCGGAGAAGCCTGAGCATCAGCCAAAGCATCGAGCCCCGCGCGCTCATAAAGCTTAATCGTTGTGTTAATTTGCGTTTCAATAGTCATGGGCATGCAGAGACGCAAATAGGATCTTAGAGCATAGATGGCAGCAGCCTTGTTGTCGATATGGCGTGGCAGGGCAGTGCGAAACTGATTCTGCCGACTCAAGACTACAGCTTGAACAGTTGATTGCTCGATTTCAAATAAAAGCCGACTATTGATGTTTGTGAAAGTGTGAGAGGCGAAACCAAGGGACGCACCGGCAATGGAGATTGCTTGTCCGCCTGCCTGCGTTGCAATCATAAGGGCGTTAACGGCTGTCTGCGTATCCAGTAACTGCTGTTGAATTATGGATGTTGAACGACGTCTGCTGTCCAGCCAAGCTAGATATCCGTCGCATCTAGCATCGATATCATTCATCCCAGTCTGAACAAGGAGCGACCACTCCGCAGACCCCATATGACTGAAATCACAGTAGGTAGCCTCGCCCTGAACCGCAGTCAAAAGATTGGCTTGGCGGCAGATATTTCCAAGGTAGATCTCTTGTAGCTGCGACTGGTGCGCTCCCCCGTCGGCGAACAGTGAGATACCGGCACCCTCGTTGAGGTAGCCCCGCTCTGTATCGTTGCATCCAGCAAGCGAACAGACTGAAGCAATGCAGATTATGACCCGCGCTAACGACTGCAAAACAATCCCCCGCGTCTCAAGGATCAATATTTAGCACAACCTGATCAGGGGGTCTCTTATGCGACCCAGTCAAAATCAAGTATCGGAGGATTAACCGGATGGTTGTGATATAAATACATCAATGATCCAGCAATTGGGGTATTCGCGACAGTGGAAAACACTGTCGGTTTCGATCCGGCCCGCGGTGATGGTCCATACAGCTAGAGGGGCCATAACATGCTGACGTCGTGCCAAATCAATATCGAAGGCTCCTACCGATTCGTTCGGCTGCTCCGCGATTCAGGAAGCCCGTGTCGAGTGTTTCAATGAGGAGGTCAGCACCAGGATGTTCGCTGGCAGCTTTCGGTCGGACGAGCAAAACGGGCGGCCTGTACCGAAGCCGGCCAGCTCGGACTGAAGGCAGCAGCCAGGAGATCAGCACCAGGATGTTCGCTGGCAGCTTTCGGTCGGACGAGCAAAACGGGCGGCCTGTACCGAAGCCGGCCAGCTCGGACTGAAGGCAGCAGCCAGCAGTTCGGAGGACAGGCAGGACGAAGCAGGGGCAGGAGCAGCAGCGGAAGCGGACGTCGGAGTTGCCACCGGCCGGACCGCACGGCGGCAGCGAGAGGGGAGAAGGGGAAGGGGGACTTGCCGGCCTTCTTCTTCCCCTCCGGGGGGTGCACGAAGATAGGCGTGACCGACCAGCTCTCGCCAGCTCCAGCCGCCGCTTTGTGAACGAGAACCTGTAGCGTTTGGTCGACGTCTCTCGTGCTGCCAAGGGCTGCCCGTTTTTGATCCCACTACGTGGACCCCGTGGAGCGGGCGTGGGCGTCAATGGTGCTTCAAAGCCGCAAAATTGGCGTCCCACGGCCATTGGACTGCCGACCCTGGCANATCCCACTACGTGGACCCCGTGGAGCGGGCGTGGGCGTCAATGGTGCTTCAAAGCCGCAAAATTGGCGTCCCACGGCCATTGGACTGCCGACCCTGGCACCCCCCCCCTAGCCCCGGGGCCACTACGGGCCCCGGGGGGCTCCTAGACGTTCTGGACGCTACGACTTGACTGGTGCGGCGCGGCGCTTTTTGCCGCCGGATAGCTTGTGTGATCGCTGCCGTACGGAGGTCGTCATGCAGGCTGCAGCGGTTGCTGTTGTTGCCGACGCCGTTGGCGGGACTGACGAAGGTCGGCGGCCGGAGCGACGTGCCGGCAGCTCTGACGGGGGCCGGTCGAGCACGCAGCGCACGACCCGGGTCAGATCGAGGTAACGGGCGGTGAACGACGCAGCGAGTTCCTTTGCCCCGGCGACGGCCAGCGCGGCGACCACCGCCTCTAACGTCAACGTGCTGAAGCCGACGCGATCCGCTGCGGCATCCGTATCGGCGTGGCGTAGCTCGTTGGCGTAGAGCTTGCCGACAGCATGGACCCGTCGGTTCAGGGCGGGACCGAGCAGGACGAAGTGGGCCCGGGGGGCAAGGCCCTGTTGTACCATCAGCTGCGTGAGAACGTGCTCGCGCCGCAGTTGCTCAAAACCAGGTTGCATCAGCGAGGCAGCATCAGGATCGATGAAGAGGCCGCTGGCCCGGGTGGTCTCGGCGTAGCAGGGCCGCGGCGTGGGCGTGGGTCCGTTCATTCCCTCGACGTACTTGACCTCTACGGCGACGATCGCGGGCTCACCATCTGGGGTGACAACGTCGAGCAAGACATCGAAGGCGGTGCCGTCGCCGAAGTAATCCGGCCCGCGCCGACCGGGGCTGTGCTCAAAGCGCAGGTCAGAGACGGTGTTGACGAAGCCTGGGAGCAAGCGGCGCCAGACCCCACTGGCGAGATCGAGATCTTGGGCCAGCGGGGCCAGCAGGTTGAGGGTCAGGGCTTGGCTGGAGAGTAGGTTGCCCCAAAGGCGACCCTCCTCCCACAGGCTGCCGGGCTCACGAAACAGCAAGGCCTCCCGGGCATAGGCGGCGATCTCAGGACTGAGGAAGGTCGCCCCAGCCCGGGCTGCGGCCGGCGACAGGCGTGAGCCGAGGCGGATGGCTTTTGGAAGCGGGGTGGCGGACGAAGCTTGTACCGCCCTCCGTCGCGAGCCCGGCGTATGAGTCCCGCAGGGTAAGCGCTGGTCCTGGCGCCAGAGTGCGGCCAAGAGCCGGCAGGCGGCGGTAAAGCGGGTGTCGGAGGCGACGAAGGCATGATGCTGCCGCAGCACCGGTTCAGGCACGAAGGGTACGACGCACAGGGCGTCTGCCGGGGTGATAGCGGTGTTGAGCGCTGATGAACTGCCCTCCAGGCTGGCGGAGGGCGCTAGGGATGATGATAGAGGGGCACTAGGAGACGACGTACTGAGCGAGATTGACATGGACAGGAAGCTCCGGACACCCGCAGAGGTGCGGGCCAACTTCCTCTTCCCAGACGATCCGAGAAGTTTAGTTCGCTAGGATCGCATCAGGTCGGATCAGCGCATGCCCAACAATTGGAGTGGACACGCGCGGAGTACACCCCCTGACACGCCGCGGGGTCGAATCCACCATGGGAGGAGTAGAAGGTGTTCCGCAGCGCAAAGTAGCGAACTACGCCGGCCGACAGCTCTCGGCGGAAGCTAGCAGTGCCCCCGGCAGCGGCAACCCACACCGAAAGACAGCACTCATCTGGCATACCCTGCTTTGCATTTAGGTTAAAACTAGCTTGGCCTGCAAATAAATCGGTTCGACAGACGAATTTTTATCCCAGTAGCATTTTAATACTCCGCCAACAGCGTTTTCAGCCTCTGCGGAAGCATCAAGGTCAGAGCCGATCGGAATAATGGACCTAACTATCGGAGCGATGGCAGCCAAATACCAAGCCCAAAAGAGGAAGTTGATTCGCCCCCAGGACACACCCAGTCCTACATGGTTTGCACAGTCTACATCGCCTACACGGTCGACATGCCCTGCACCGCCCATGAGAAGGTCGCTCCATGTCAACTGGGCGCGTCTCAATCCGGCCACCGGGATTGCGATCTAATGTAGCGACCTCACACTTGGCGGGAGCCTGCGCTTGCATCGGGCATAATCGATCAGTGATGCGATCCACCCCGCGATCAGCTGCAAGCTTCCAGTGCAAAACACGAAGGGCTACGTCGAGCCAGCTAGGGAAACACCCGTGGCATGCAGGATAGCTGTAACAGCAAATGACGTATCGCCCCCCTCAGGGCGATTGCACGGTGTCTCGCCTAATCCAAAACCGTCCTAAGCAAGCCAGCTCATTATGTGGGGGCCAATGTGGTGTGTGAGGGTCCTGTCCTAAAAAAAATCAACCCTCACACGAACTTAGCGCAAAGATTGGCGGAAGGGGTGGGATTCGAACCCACGGTAGACTTGCGCCTACGGCGGTTTTCAAGACCGCTGCCTTAAACCACTCGGCCACCCTTCCAAGCCCATGCGGGAGCGAGAGACTTCGCCGCCGCGGAAGCACCGGGCCCGGACCCGCCGCTCCTGTTCGCCCTCGTTCGAACCGACGATCCTGTCTATGGCTGCCCGCGGGGCGGCGTCAACCGTCGCCGCGGGGCCCGCCCTTGCGCCGCCCGGTGGAGCGGGATGGCGCAAGCCCGGTCGCCCGAGGGCTTCGGCGCGATCGGCGCGTCGCCCGTCCGCCCCGATACCCCTGTCGCCGCCGCCATCGTCCACGCCCGAAAAACCCGCCGCGGCTGGGCCGGGCGGGTGAAGGCGTTCCTCGGTGTTCCTGGGTGGAACGCCGTATCCTGCCACTTGGTATTCCAGCAGCAAAGGCGTGGGGGCCGGCCGCGGTGACGAGAGGCCGGGATTGAAACGAGAAACCCCGGTCGGGCCCAGCGGCGCGCGTCACCGCCGGCGCCGCGGTGCGGTCAGGCCGGACGGCGCGGGCTCAGGGTGCCAGGCGGGTGAGGCGGTCGAGGAGGGCGCGGTCGTGCAGGAGGGCCATGCGCTCCTTCGGCGTCAGCCAGGCCCGGGCCTCGGCGATGCCCTCCGCCTCCACCACCTTGGCCTGGGCCAGCGCCCGGTCGGGGTCGATGACCCCACGCGGGCGGGGGGCGGTCTCGGGCAGCATCGCCGCGTGGGCCGCGGCGAGGTCCGCATCGGCGTGGAGGGCACTGAGCGCATCCGCGTCGTCGAGGCCCGCCTCGGCGTTGCGCCGGCTCAGGGCCCCGGCCTGCACGGCGATGGCGGGGGGGTCACGCTCCTCCGGGGTCATCAGCAGGCCGAGGCGCCGCAGGGCCAGCCCGAGGCCGAGCTGGCCGCTCGCCCAGGAGATGGGAATCGCCAGGACGAGGCCCAGGATGGTGGGCGACATCCACAGGAACAGCGAGGTGGCGATGGCGAAGGCCGCCACCCCCGTGACCAGGCCGAGCGCCATGTGCCAGCGGTGGCGGCGCACGATGTCGGACCAGGGGATCGAGCCGTCGTCGCGCCGCTGCGGGTTCCAGCCGGTGTCGCGCCCGAGCAGGATCTGGAACACCGAGCCCGACTGGATCAGCATCGCGATCGGGGCGATCAGGGCCGAGAGCAGGATCTCGATCAGGCTCGACAGCACGAGGCGGACCGCGCCGCCGCAGGCCCGGCGCACGGGTCCGTCGATCAGGGCGAGGCCCAGTCCCAGAAACTTCGGCGCCAGCAGGATGCCCATGGTCAGGCCGAAGAGCTGGAGCGCGCGCACGGGATCGAAGCGCGGCCAGACCGGGTAGAGGCCGAACTCGGAGGTGAAGTATTCCGGCCGCACATAGGCGGTCTGGAGCACCAGGGCGATACCGACCACGAGCTGGGCCAGCCACAGGGGCGAGGCGACGTAGCCGGCGATGCCGGTGGCGAAGTGCTGGCGGGAGGCGAGGGCCAGCCCCGCCGTGCCGATGATGCGGCTGTGCTGGAGGTTTCCTTGCGCCCAGCGCCGGTCGCGCACCGCCACGTCGATGAGCGAGGGCGGGCTCTCCTCGTAGGAGCCGGGCAGCGCCGGCAGCATGGTCACGCTCCAGCCGGCCCGCCGGATCAGGGCCGCCTCCACGAAGTCGTGGCTGAGCACGTGCCCGCCGAAGGGCGGCTTGCCCTTCAGGTCGGGCAGGCCGCAGGCCGCCGCGAAGGCGCGGGTGCGGATGATGGCGTTGTGGCCCCAGTAGTTGCCGTCGCGGCCCGACCAGACGGAGAGGCCCGTGGCGATCACCGGCCCGTAGATCCGCGCGGCGAATTGCTGGACCCGGGCGAACAGGGTGTTGCGGTTGATGATGAGCGGCAGCGACTGGATGATGCCGGCATCCGGGTCCGCCTCCATGGCGGCGGCCAGATGCACCACGCAGGAGCCGGTCATCAGGCTGTCGGCGTCGAGGACCAGCATGTGGTCGTAGGCGCCCCCCCAGCGGGAGACGAAGTCACCGATGTTGCCGGCCTTGCGGTGGTGGTTCTTGGCGCGATGGCGGTAGTACAGCCGCGCCCGTGCGCCGCCCCAGCGGGCCCGGAGCTCGAGGAAGGCGCGCTCCTCGGCGATCCAGGCGTCGCCCTGGGTCGAATCCGACAGGACGAAGTAGTCGAAGGCCTCGCCCAGGCCCGTGGCGTCGATCTCGGCGCGCATCGCCTCGATGGCCGCGAAGGTGCGCGCGGTGGCCTCGTTGTAGACCGGCATCACCACCGCGGTGCGGGTGGCCAGACGCGCCGGCAGGGCCGGGGTCGTTCCGCGGCGCAGAAGGACGAGGAAGCCCAGGATCGCGCCGGTGAAGGCCAGCGCGATCCAGGAGAAGTTCAGGGTGAAGAGGGCGAGCAGCACGTATTGCAGCGCCGTGGTGCCGCCCGAGACCGCCACCACCTCGTACATCTGCATCGCGCCGTAGGCGGTGAGCAGCGCCGCCCCGCCGAAGACGAAGGCGCGGGCGAGCCAGGGCTGGGCGTGGCGCGCGGCCGGGCGGTGGCCGTCGGCCGGGTCCCAATGCTCCAGGTCCTGCACGGGCATCGGCAGCGGCGCCTCGGGGGGCATCGCGGCGGCGAAGGGCCGGGGGGCCGGACGGGCCGGGGCGGCCGGATCCACGGGACGGGCCGCGGCGGCCGGAGCCGCAGCGTCGGGGGAGAGGGGGGATGCGGTCACGGGGTCCAACGGTAGAGCCAGGTTTCGGTGAGGGGGATGCCGCCGCGCTGCAGGTTGAGCCGCAGCTCGCAGGACTTCTCGCCCTTCGGGTCGAGCTCGAAGGCCACCCGCAGGGTGTCGCGCTCGGGGTAGCGGTAGAGGGTGCTCGACGGGATCGCACCGGAGGCCGCGCCGAGCTGGGTCTGGAGGTCCCCGGGGGCGGCGATGCCCGCGCCGGTGAAGTCCACCAGGAACAGGCGGCGGTTGTCGCCGCCGCGCCCGCTGCGCGTGCCCGAGACCAGGGCGACCTTCGGCGGCTCGGGGGGCTGCCAGCACCAGTGCTGGCGGTAGCTGAAGGGCATCTCGGCCCCGGCCGCCAGGGTCGCCTTGGGGCGCCAATAGGCGAGCACGTTCTCGTTGAACTCGGAATCGCTCGGGATCTCCAGCAGGGTCACCGCCCCCGGGCCCCAGGCGCCGAGGGGCTCGAGCCAGAGGGAGGGGCGCCATTCCCAGTGCTGCACGTCGTCCTGGAAGGCGGCGTAGTCCCGCGCCCGCTGCATCAGGCCGAAGCCCTTCGGGTTCTCGTCGAGGAAGGAGGAGATCTGCAGGGTCTGGGGATTGCGCACCGGGCGCCAGATCGCCTCGCCGGCGCCGGTGCGGATCTGCAGGCCGCCGCTGGCGGAGGCGCCCGCGCGGGCGTCGTCCGCCCCGCGCCGGTCGTGGGGGCCGAACAGGTAGCTCGTGGTCATGCCCCCGAGGCCCAGATGGTCGATGGCCGCGCGGGCGAAGACCGTGCCCTCGACGTCGCAGAGGGAGGCGTCGCCGGGGCGCAGGCTCATGCGCAGGGCCGCCGCGGCGGAGGGCGAATCCACCAGGGCGTGCAGGACGAGGGGGCCGCCGGGGCCGGGCCGCTCGATCCAGATCGCGCGGAATTCGGGGAATTCCTCGCCCTTCGCGTCGGCCGGGCGCAGGGTCAGGGCCCGGGCCGTGACGCCGAAGCCCTGGCCGGTGGCCAGGAGGCGGAAGAACGACGCCCCCTGGACCATCGCGAAGTCGCTGAGCTCCCCGCCGCGGAAGCGGGCGCGGATGCGGAAGCCCGAATAGCCGGGGTCGTCCTTGAAGGCCGGGAGGGCGACGCCCTCCGTCTCGAACCGGGCCGGATCGTAGGGCAGGGCGCGCACGGTGCCCTCCTCCACCAGGGCCAGCGCCACGCGGGAGCGGAAGACCGAGCCGCGATGCAGGGGCTCCAGGGTGAAGCCCAAGCCCGCCTCGGCCCAGACCGCGCTGCCGGGCCGGGTGCGGATGGCGGCGTACTGCTCACGGTTGAGGCCCGTCAGGGCGTCCGGCAGGTCGTCGATGCGGGGGGCCGCGTAGGGGCGCCTGGCCAGGGCCCGGGCGAGATCGGTGACGAGGCCCGGCTGGAACGGCGTGCCGTCGGCGGGCAGGGCGGGGGCCTCGTCGGCGGCGGCGGCCCCCGGCAGGGCCGCGAGACCGCCGGCAAGCGTCGCGAGGCCGGCCTGCCGGAGGACGGTGCGGCGGCTCGGGCCGGTGCAGCGGGTCGGGCCGCTGGCGGACGGGGCGTCGAGGAAATCCGGGTTCGGCGGCGTCATCAGGTCCGTGGGGTCGGCGGGGGCGCGCGGAGAAAGGCGAGGGCGTCGATGTGGGGGGCTCGCGGAGGTCGAGCGTCGGTCGTGTCTACCATGCCGGGCCCTGAACCGGGGGTTAAGCCCTCCCGAACCGCGCCGGTCAACGCCGAAGGGCGCGTTTCCGTTCGGTCCGGGCCGGGCCAAAGCTTGCCCGACAGGTCCTGTGACCCGACCGATACTGCCGGAGACCCTGCACGAGGTCCGGACCGATGAAGCCCATGCCGTTCGAGCCCGGACTTGAAACAGCCCCATCGGCGCTTTAGCCCGCGCAAGAGCACCCGCAAGAGCACCAGCTTGACCCGGGCACCAGCTTGACCCGAGCGACAGCGCGACCCGCGGCGGAACCCTCGATGACGGATCAGATGACCAGGAACGCAGACCGCAGCCTCACCGCCATCGTGCTCGCCGCCGGCAAGGGCACGCGGATGCGCTCGGACCTGCCGAAGGTGCTGCACCGGGTCGCCGGCCGGACCCTGCTCGGGCACGTGCTGGCCGCCGCGCAGGGGGCCGGGGCGACCCGCATCGCCGTGGTGGCGGAGCCGGGCCAAGACGCGGTCGCCCGCGAGATCGCCGCCCTGGCGCCCGGCGCGGCGGTCTACCCCCAGGCCGAGCGCCTCGGCACCGCGCACGCGGTGCTGGCCGCCCGTGCCGCCCTGGAGGCGGGCGACGACGACGTGGTGATCGCCTTCGGCGACACGCCGCTGATCACCGCCGACACCCTCGCGCGCCTGCGCGCGCCCCTGGCGCAGGGCGCGGCCGTGGCGGTGCTGGCCTTCGAGAGCCCGAATCCCACCGGCTACGGCCGGGTGCTGACGGAGGGGGACCGCGTCCTGGCGATCCGCGAGGAGAAGGACGCGAGCGCGGCCGAGCGCGCCGTCACCCTGTGCAATGCCGGCCTGATGGCCCTGTCGGGCCCCCATGCGCTGCCCCTCCTCACCCGCATCGGCAACGCCAACGCGGCGGGCGAATACTACCTGCCCGACGCCGTCGCCCTGGCGGTGGCGGACGGCCTGCCCGTCGCGGTGGTGCCGGTGTCGGAGGCCGAGGCGCAGGGGGTCAACGACCGGATCCAGCTCTCCGTGGCCGAGGCCGAGATCCAGGGGCGCCTGCGCCGGGCGGCCATGGCGGCGGGGGCGACCCTGATCGCGCCGGAGACGGTTTTCTTCAGCATCGACACGGTGTTGGGACGGGACGTTGTGGTGGAACCTCACGTGGTGTTCGGGCCCCATGTGACGGTGGGCGAGGCCTGCGTGGTGCACAGCTTCTCGCATCTGGAGGGCGCCACGCTTGAGCCCGGCGTCCAGATCGGCCCCTATGCCCGCCTGCGCCCGGGGGCGGTGCTGGAGACCGGCGCCCGCATCGGCAACTTCGTCGAGGTGAAGAACGCCCGGATGGGCGCCGGCGCCAAGGCGAACCACCTGACCTACGTGGGCGACGCCGAGGTCGGGGCGGGGGCCAATCTCGGGGCCGGCACCATCACCTGCAACTACGACGGGGTGAACAAGCACCGGACGCAGATCGGGGCGGGGGCCTTCATCGGCTCGAACACCGCCCTGGTGGCGCCCGTCCGCGTCGGCGCGGGCGCCATCGTGGGCGCCGGCTCGGTGATCGCCGGGGACGTGCCGGACGACGCCCTGGCGGTGTCGCGCGGTCGCCAGCGCAACCTGGCCGGCTGGGCGCCGGGCAAGCGCGCGGCCCTGCAGGCGGAGAAGGCGGCGCGGGCCACGAAACCGAAGCCGTGAGGCCGACGCGGGCGTGTGCTGAAAGCCCGCGTTCAGGATTGTCGGCGCAGGCTCCGGGGCGGGCTTGGCTGGCCGAGGCGGGCTTGGCTGACCGAAGCGGGCTTGGCCGGCTCCGAAGCAGGCTTGGCGGCCGCCGGGTCACGCGGCTGGCGCGCCCCTGTCCCGATCCGGTACAAGCCCGGACGCATGCGACCGCGTCCGGGCCTCGCGCCGGGCATCTGAGAAACACCTGAGAGACCCAGACCCATGTGCGGAATCGTTGGCATCGTCGGACGGGACGCCGTGGCCGGGCAGCTGGTGGAAGCCCTGCGCCGGCTCGAATATCGCGGCTACGACTCGGCCGGCATCGCCACCCTGNGGCATCGTCGGACGGGACGCCGTGGCCGGGCAGCTGGTGGAAGCCCTGCGCCGGCTCGAATATCGCGGCTACGACTCGGCCGGCATCGCCACCCTGACGGAGGGGCACCTGGAGCGCCGGCGCGCCGAGGGCAAGCTCGCCAACCTGGAGATGCGCCTGCGCGACGCGCCGCTCGGCGGCAGCCTCGGCATCGGCCACACCCGCTGGGCGACCCACGGGCGGCCCAACGAGACCAACGCCCATCCGCACGCCACGACGCGCGTCGCCGTCGTGCACAACGGCATCATCGAGAATTTTCGYGCGCTGAAGGCCGAGCTGCAGGGCCAGGGCGTGCGCTTCGAGAGCGAGACCGACACCGAGGTGGTGGCCCAGCTCGTCAGCCACGCGATGGAGGGGGGCCTGGGGCCGGTCGAGGCGGTGGCGGCCTGCCTGCCGCGCCTGCACGGGGCCTTCGCCCTGGGCTTCATCTTCACCGGCCACGACGACCTCCTCATCGGCGCCCGCCACGGGGCGCCGCTGGCCATCGGSTWCGGSGAGGGYGAGACCTATCTCGGCTCGGACGCCCTGGCGCTGGCSCCCTTCACCCAGGAGATCACCTATCTCGACGAGGGCGACTGGGCGATCCTGTCGCGCGCGGGCGCCGAGATCCGCGACCCGGACGGACGGCCCGTCACCCGCGAGCGCCAGCGCATCGTCGCCCAGGCCTATCGGGTGGAGAAGGGCAACCACYGCCACTTCATGGCCAAGGAGATCCACGAGCAGCCCGAGGTGGTGGGCCGGACGCTGGCCCATTACGTCGACCTCGCCAACGGCCGCGTGGCCCTGCCCGAACCCCTGCCCTTCGACTTCGCCGCGCTCTCGCGGATCTCGATCACCGCCTGCGGCACCGCCTACTATGCCGGCCTCGTGGCCAAGTACTGGTTCGAGAGCCTGGCGCGCCTGCCCGTCGAGATCGACGTCGCCTCGGAGAGATCGGCGTCGCCTCCACCAAGGCGTTCTCGTGCCAGCTCACCGTGCTGCTGTGCCTCGCCATCGCGGCGGGCCGGGCCCGCGGCGCCCTGAGCGCCGAGGCGGAGCGCCGCCTCGTCGACGCGCTGATCACCGTGCCGGGCCTGATGGCCGACGCGACCAAGCTGGAGGGCGAAATCGAGCTGCTGGCCCGCGAGGTCGCCAAGGCCCGCGACGTGCTCTACCTGGGGCGCGGCACCAGYTACCCGATGGCGCTGGAAGGCGCCCTGAAGCTCAAGGAAATCAGCTACATCCACGCGGAAGGTTATGCGGCGGGTGAACTCAAGCACGGCCCCATCGCCCTCATCGACGAGAGCGTGCCGGTSATCGTGATCGCGCCCCACGACGCGATCTTCGAGAAGACGGTGTCGAACATGCAGGAGGTGGCCGCCCGCGGYGGGCGCATCATCCTGATCGGCGACGCCAAGGGCGCGGCCGCGGCCGGCCTCGACACCATGGCCACCGTGACGATGCCCGACCTCGACCCGGTGGTGGCCCCCATCGTCTACGCGGTGCCGATCCAGCTCATCGCCTACCACACCGCCGTCTTCATGGGCAAAGACGTCGACCAGCCGCGCAACCTCGCCAAATCCGTCACGGTGGAATAGGTCCGTGATGGGCTGAAGCGCAGGGCGATGGCCGAGACGGCGCAATTCTCCGGATTNCGCGGTGCCGATCCAGCTCATCGCCTACCACACCGCCGTCTTCATGGGCAAAGACGTCGACCAGCCGCGCAACCTCGCCAAATCCGTCACGGTGGAATAGGTCCGTGATGGGGGAGGCGGGTGCGGGCCGGCCCTTCGGAACCGCGACGGGCACGGCGGACCGAAGACCGCCAGTGGCCAGCCCCCTGCCACGGGCCTATGCTCGCCGGCACAGGCCCCTGCGACGGTCCACCGGGATGTTCCTGCAAGGGATCGTCATGGGAGGGTTTCATGGACGGAAAGACGGCGAGCCTATTCCGAAGCGGCCGCAATCAGGCGCTGCGCATTCCGCGCGGGTTCGAGCTTCCCGGCACGAGCGCGCGCATCCGCCGGCTGCCGAACGGCAATCTCGAGATCGAGCCTCTGGGTGAGATCGGGCTGCTGGCCGCCTTCAAGGATGAGCCACCTCTGCCGCCGGACGATGCGATGGACCCGATCCCGGATCGTCCCGCAGAGCCCGTGGAGCGATGAGCGAGCGCTACCTGCTTGACACCAACATCCTCTCCGAGATCATCCGGGCGGGCAGAGACAGCGCCGTCCTGGGCATGATCGCCCGGGTCGGCCAGGACACCATCTGCACGAGCGCGATCGTGGCGAGCGAGATGCGCTACGGCGTCGAGCGCAAGGGCTCGACGCTCCTGCGTGACAAGGTAGAGCGTGCCCTGCGCAACATCGAGATCGTCCCCTACGCCTCCGACTGCGCGCACGCCTACGGCACCATCCGAGCGACGCTGGAGCGCGAGGGCAGGACGATCGGCGCCATGGACATGCTGATCGCCGCCCATGCCCTCGCGCTGAATCGAACCCTGGTGACGGACAATCTGCGCGAATTCGAACGCGTCGCCGACCTGCGCGTGGTCAACTGGCTCGACCCGGCCTCGCGGGAAGGCGGTCCCGCCGTGTAGGGACGCCGGCCGTCGCGGATCCTGTCCACGGTGCCAGGCCCTGATCGGTCCGACGCTCGACCTGACGAAGGAGGACCGGGCGCCGCGCGCCCGGTCCCGTGTCGCCTCACTCGGCCGGCTGCAGGGCCGGGAGCTCCGAGTCGAGGGGCATCGGGTTGCCGCCGAGCGCCGCCGCGAGCTTGACGTCGTCGACCTCGCCCTCCCAGCGGGCGACCACGATGCAGGCCACCGCGTTGCCGATGAAGTTGGTGAGCGCGCGGCACTCGGACATGAAGCGGTCGACGCCGAGGATCAGCGCCATGCCGACGACCGGCACCGAGGGCACCACCGCGAGGGTCGCCGCCAGGGTGATGAACCCCGAGCCGGTGACGCCGGCCGCGCCCTTGGAGGACAGCATCGCCACGAGGAGCAGGAGGCCCTGCTCGCCGTAGGTGAGGGGCGTGTCCGTGGCCTGCGCGATGAACAGCGCCGCCATCGTCATGTAGATGTTGGTGCCGTCGAGGTTGAACGAGTAGCCGGTGGGGACCACGAGGCCGACCACGGGCTTCGAGCAGCCGGCGCGCTCCATCTTCTCGAGGAGCGAGGGCAGGGCGGACTCGGAGGACGAGGTGCCGAGCACCAGCATCAGCTCTTCCTTGATGTAGCGGATGAGCTTGAGGATCGAGAAGCCGTTGTAGCGGGCGACGAGGCCCAGCACGCCGAGGACGAAGATCGCCGAGGTCAGGTAGAAGGCGCCGACCAGGTAGGCGAGGTTGGCGAGCGAGGCGATGCCGTACTTGCCGATGGTGAAGGCCATGGCGCCGAAGGCGCCGATGGGGGCGACCTTCATGATGATGTTGACGACGCCGAAGATGGCTTCCGACAGCACCTTGATGATGTCGAGGACCGGCTTGCCGCGGTCGCCCAGGAAGGCGAGCCCGAAGCCGAACAGCACCGAGAAGAACAGCACCTGGAGGATCTCGCCGCCCGAGAACGCCCCCACCGCCGTGGTCGGGATGATGTTCATCAGGAAGTCGGTGATCGTCTGCGTCTTGGCCTTGTCGGCGTACATCGCGATCGACTTCGGATCGAGCGACTTCGGATCGATGTGCATGCCCGCGCCCGGCTGGACGAGGTTCGCCACGATCAGGCCGACGATCAGCGCCAGGGTCGAGAAGGTGATGAAGTAGATCAGCGCCTTGCCGCCGACGCGGCCGACCTTCTCCAGGTTGGTCATGCCGGCGATGCCGGACACCACGGTGAGGAAGATCACCGGCGCGATGATCATCTTGACGAGCTTGATGAAGGCGTCGCCGAGCGGCTTCATGTCCGCGCCGACCTGCGGGTAGAAGTGACCGAGGGCGATGCCGATCGCCACGGCGACGAGCACCTGGAAATACAGGGTCCGGTAGATCGGCTTGGGCTGGGGCGGCGCGTGGGGCGCGGTGAGGGGCGATGGTACAGCGGCCATGATGGCGTTCTCCCGGTGGGTCTCTCGAACGATGCCGGCGCGGCTCGGGGACGGCGTCCCGCGTCCGCGCTCTCTTGCTCTTGCGCCGAGGGGTCCGGCCTCCCCCGGCCGCGCCCCGGAGGGGTGCGGCGGCGGGGGCGGCGGCCCTGCGGCGGACAGTCCTGCGGTCGACGCAGGGCTGCATTACCCCTCCGGAATGGCAACCGGCATGCCAGGGCGAGCGCCGGCGAAACGTTTCGTTAAGCCTTTGAAATCGGGATCGTTTTCACGATGAGTCCGCGGCGCGCGCAGGATCGCTTTGCGAAAACCCGGACGCGGCGGCGAAATCCTTTCCGGGAAATCGCAGGGGTCCGACCGGCATGAGGCCCCGCGCCCAGCCGGCCCGATCCCGGCCGGAGGAGGGGCCCGGCGCGCCCCGGGCCCCCGCGTCGCAGGGGCCGAGCCGGCGCAGCCTCGTCCTGCTGGCGAGCGTCGCCGCGATCCTGCTCGCGGCCTGGCTCGCCGGGGGGATCGCCGAGCGCTGGGCCCTGGCCGATTTACGCCGCACGGCCGCGGCGACGCTGGGGCTGCAGGTCGGCGTCCTGGCGGCCGAGATGCAGAAGCAGACCTCCCTGCCCCTGGCCCTAGCGGCGGATCCGGAGATCGCCGCCGCCGCGCAGGCCGCGCCCCCGGCGGACCTGATCGACCGCGTGAACCGGCGCCTCGCAGAGGTCGCCGCCGCGACGGACTCGGCGGTGATCTACGTCATCCGGCCGGACGGCGTCACGGCCGCGGCCAGCAATGCGGGGAGCCGGGGCAGCTTCCTCGGCCGGGACTACGCCTTCCGGCCCTATTTCCGGCAGGCGATGCAGGAGGGGTCCGGCTCGCAGTTCGCCCTCGGCACCGTGAGCGGCCGCGCCGGCCTCTACCTGTCCCGGCGGATCGGCGCCGCCGGCGGCGTCGTGGTGGTCAAGATCGAGTTCAACGGCGTCGAGGCGGCCTGGCGCGCGGCGGGGGACGGGGTGTTCGTCGCGGATGCGCGCGGCATCGTCCTCGTGGCGAGCGAGCCGGCCTGGCGCTTCACCACCCTGCGCCGGATCGACGAGGCCGAGCGGCGGCGCATCCGCGAGGCCCTGGAATTCGGCGACGCGCCCCTCGACGACATGCCGCTCTATCCCGTCGCCGGCACGGAGGATCTCGTGCGCGTCGGCCAGGGCGCGCGCCCGGCCTGGGCCGCCCTGCGGCTGGACGTCCCGATCCCCGGCACCGCCTGGCGGCTCACCGCCCTGACGCCCCTGGGCCGCACCGTGGAGCGCGAGCGGGTCCAGGCCTGGATCATCGCCGCCCTGGTCACGGGCCTCGCCTGCCTCGGCCTCACCGCGCTGGCGGGCCGGGGCCGGCGCAACCGCGCGCGCCTCGCCCGCGCCTCGGCCCAGCGGGACGCCCTCGAGACCCGCGTCCGGGAGCGGACCCTGGAGCTCACCGACGCCAACCGGATGCTGCGCCTCGAGATCGAGGAGCGGCAGCGGGCGGAGGCCGAGCGCGAGCGCCTGGGGCGCGAGCTCGCCCAGGCGGGGCGCCTGGCCGCCCTCGGGCAGTTCGCCGCCAGCATGGCCCACGAGATCAACCAGCCGCTGGCCGCCATCCGCTCCTACGCCGACAACGCCGCCATCCTGGTCCGGCGCGGCCGGACGGAGGAGGCGGCCGAGAACGCCTTCGCCATCGGGCGCCTCACCGACCGCATCGGCGGCCTCACCCGCCAGCTCAAGGGCTTCGCCCGGCGCTCCTCCGCCAGGCGGGAGCCCGTGGCCCTGTCCGAGATCCTGCACAACAGCCTGGAGCTGGTGGAGGCCCGCGCCTCGGCCGCCCGCATCCCCCTGGTGGTGGAGGGCGCGCGCCCCGGCCTGCGGGTGCTCGGCGACGGGCCGCGCCTCGAACAGGTCGTGGTGAACCTGCTCCAGAACGCCCTCGATGCCGTCCAGGGCCGGACCGACCCGCGCGTCGGCGTGCAGGTCGCCGAGGAGGCGCCGGACCGCGTGGTGGTCGCGGTCCGCGACAACGGGCCCGGCATCCCCGAGGCGGTGCGGGCGCAGATCTTCGACGCCTTCTTCACCACCAAGTCGGACGGGCTCGGGCTCGGGCTCGCCATCGCCCGCGGAATCGTCGAGGATTGCGGCGGCAGCCTCACCGTCCAGGGCGATCCGGCGGGCGGCACGATCTTCCGCATGGCCCTGGTGAAGGCCGCGGCACAGGGGGGGACCGGGGTGGCCGGACCGGCGGAGGCGACGACGTGAGCGAGACCATGGCGGGGGCGGCCTCGGCGGAGCGGGTCGTCTTCATCGACGACGAGGCGGAGGTCTGCCGGGCCAACCGCCAGAGCCTGGAGCTCGACGGGTTCACGGTGGAGACCTTCGGGGCCGCCGGGCCGGCCCTGACCGCGATCCTGGCCGATCCCCCCGGCCTCGTCATCACCGACGTGCGCCTGCCCGACCTCGACGGGGTCGCGCTGTTCGCCCGCCTGCGCGCCCTCGACCCGGAGCTGCCCGTCATCCTGATCACCGGCCACGGCGACATCCGCATGGCGGTGGGGGCGATGCGCGACGGCGCCTACGACTTCCTGGCCAAGCCCTACCCGGCCGAGGCGCTGCTGGCCTCGGCCCGGCGCGCCCTGGAGCGCCGCCGCCTGGTCCTGGAGAACCGCCAGCTGCGGGCGCGCCTCGACGCCGCCCTGGAGGAGGATCCGGCCTTCCTCGGGGTCTCGCCCGGCATCGTGCGCCTGCGCCAGCTCGTGCGCGAGGTGGCCCAGGCCGACGTCGACGTCCTCGTGTTCGGCGAGACCGGCGCCGGCAAGGAGGTGGTGGCGAGCGCCCTGCACCGCTGGGGCCGGCGGGCCAAGCGCAACTTCGTGGCGATGAATTGCGGGGCGCTGCCCGACAGCGTCGCCGAGAGCGAATTGTTCGGCCACGAGGCCGGGGCCTTCACGGGCGCCCTGAAGCGCCGGGTCGGCCGGATCGAGCACGCCCAGGGGGGCACGCTCTTCCTCGACGAGATCGAGAGCATGCCGCTCAACCTGCAGGTGAAGATGCTGCGCGTGCTGCAGGAGCGCCGGGTCGAGCCGCTCGGCGGCAACGAGTCCCTGGCCGTCGACATGCGAGTGGTGGCCGCCACCAAGGTCGATCTCGGCCAGGCCGCGGCCCAGGGCACCTTCCGGGACGACCTCTACCACCGGCTCAACGTGATCACGATCGCGATCCCGCCCCTGCGGGACCGGCGCGAGGACGTGATCCTGCTGTTCCAGGAATTCCTGCGGCGGGCGGCCGCCCGCTTCGGCCGCGCGGTCCCGGCGATCACGGGCCCGGTGCTCGATCACCTGCGCCGGCACGACTGGCCCGGCAACGTGCGCGAACTCGGGCATTTCGCCGAGCGCTACGCCCTGGGGCTCGCCGACCTGGAGCGCTCGGCCCCGGAGGCCGTCACCGCCGGCACCCTCGCGGATCAGGTCGACCGCTTCGAGCGCGGCCTGATCCGCGAGGAGCTGATCATGGCCGGGGGCGACGTCCGGCTGGCGGCGGAATCCCTGGGGACGCCGCGCAAGACCCTCTACGACAAGATCGCCCGCCACGGGCTCACGCCGACCGACTACCGCTGACGGCCCCGGTCGGGGAGGCCGGCCCTGGGGCCGGCCGCCCGCTTCAGATCAGTCGACGACCTTGCCGTCGGGGCCGACCTTGACCTTCTGCTCGCGGTCGGGGAGCGCCACCTTGATGTCGTACTGCACCGAGGCGCCCTCGCGCTCGACCTCGGCCTCGTAGGCCTTGCCGCCGCCGGCCTTCTGCTCGGCGATCTTCAGGGCGTCCTTGAGCGAGGTGGTGGCCTTCTGGAAATCGGCCGGCTTCAGGCGGGTGAAGTAGCGCTCGATCGGCTGGTTCTCGGTCTTGTACAGGGCGCCGTCATCGGCGTTGATGCCGTACTCCACCAGCTTGCCGTCGGGGTAGACGACCTTGATGCTGTAGTGGTTCGGGTTCTTGCCGTCGGCCTTCTCGAAGTCGGCGTCGATGGCGCGGCCCTTCTCGCCCTGCTGCTCGGCGGTGGTCAGCGCCTGGGCGAGGGTGACCTTGCTGACGGCGGCGCGCTGGTACTCCTTCAGGTCCTTGTCCGTGTTGGCGTCCATCTTGGCGGCGGGGGTCTGGGCCAGCACGAGGCCGGAGCTCAGGGCGAGGAATCCGGCGGCGGCGGCGAGGCGGTACATCATGGCGGGTCGTCCCGTTTCGGGTTCGTTGAAGGACCCTGGAAACGGGCACCGGCCCGTTTGGTTGCCCCGCGTCGATCCGGTTGCCGCCGCCGGACCTCAGCGGGCCGACGGGCCCGTCGGGGCGAGGCCGCCGAGATGCGCGCGGTGCGGCGGGGAGGCGGACGGGGCGGGGGTCGATCCTGCCGCGCCGGACGCGGCGGCCGCCCGGGCCGCCTGCCGCGGCCCGGCGTAGCGGGCGAGCTTGCGCGCCGCGCCGGCGAACAGGCCCGCCAGGGCCAGCAGCGTCGCGTCGAACCAAACGAAGCGCGCCTGCCCGGCGAGGAGCCCGGCCCAGCCGTGATCGACCAGGGCGAGGTCGGCGGCCACCACCGCGAGATAGAGGCCGGCGGTCGCGGTTAGCGCCGCGCCCCAGGCCCGGCGCCCCGGCCCGGCGAGGGCCGCCAGGGTGACGAGGCCCCAGGTGGCGAAGAAGGCGGCGATCTCCCCGTCGCTCCGCCCCGGCAGGCCGAGGGGCAGCAGGCGGTTGGCGAGGAAGTAGGCCGCGATTCCCGCCGGCAGCCCGGCGACGGCGCCGATGTTGAGGGCCTGGACCAGGCGCAGGCCAGGCAAGCCCCGTTCGCCGGCCTTGGGCAGGCGCGCCACCGACCACAGCACGAGGCCGGTGGCCACCATGGCGGAGCCCATCAGGCCGCAGACGAAGAACAGGATGCGCAGGGCCGGCCCGGCGAAATGCGCCTCGTGCAGGCCGACCAGGGTGGTGAAGGTCCGGGTCGCCGGCTTGAGGCCGCCCTGCCGGACCTCGCGCACCGCGCCGGTCACCCCGTCGAAGGCGACCTGCGGGTGCTCGTGCGAGAGCCCGTGCGGCTCCTCGAACACCGCCGTCACCACGGCGTTCGCGTCCCGCGGATTGGTGATCGCCAGCCGCTCCAGGGGCTCGGGCACCGTCGCCATGGCCGCGCGCACCATCGGGCCGATGGGCGCCAGGGTGCCGGGCTGCCCGGCGGGGGGGCGCGGCGCCGGGATCTGGCCGCTCTCGGCGAAGAAGGTCTGGGCCTCGCCCCTGTAGGCCGTGGTGATGCCCCAGGGCATGTACATCACGCTCAAGGTGACGATGCCCGTGTAGGTGATCATCAGGTGGAAGGGCAGGGCGAGGACGCCGGTGACGTTGTGGGCGTCGAGCCAGCCGCGCTGGGCCGACTTGTCCCGCCGCAGCGTGAAGAAGTCCGCGAAGATGCGCCGGTGCGTGATCACGCCGGAGATCAGCGCGACGAGCATGATCATGGCGCAGAGGCCGACGATCCAGCGGCCCCAGAGGGGCGGCATGTGCAGCTCGAAGTGGAAGCGGTAGAGGAAGTCGCCGCCCTTCGTGTCGCGGATCACCGCCGGCGCCCCCGTCGCCGGGTCGAGGCGGGCCTGCCCCGGCGGGGTGCCCGGCCTCGTCCGCCAGAACAGGTCGACGACCGGGCTGTCGGGGGTCGGCAGGCCGATGAACCAGCTCCGCGCCCCGCCCGCATGGGCGGTGAGGTGGGCGACGCCGAACTCGGCCGCCCGCACCTGGGCGTCGGGGCTGAGCGATTCGACCTGGCGGAGCTCGGGCCGCATCCAGCGCGAGATGTCCGTCCGGTAGTAGCTCGCCGTGCCGGTGACGAAGACCGCCAGCAGGACCCAGCCCACGACGAGGCCGGACCAGGTGTGGAGCCAGGCCATCGCCTGGCGGAAGCTCGTTCCCATGCATCCTCCGGGGGGCGGGCCTGGCGAGGGTACGCGTTACCAGCGGTAGCGCAGGGTGGCGTAGACGGTGCGGGGCAGGCCGTAGAAGCAGCTCGAGTAGCTGAAGCAGCCCGTGACATAGCGCTCGTCGAGGAGGTTCTGGGCGTTGACCTGCATCGTGAAGCCGTTGAGCGTCGCGTCGAGGTTCTTCAGGTCGTAGGTGAGCACGGCATCCACGAGGACGCTTTCCGGCACCTTGAAGGAATTGGCCGGGTCGCCCCAGGAGGAGCCGAGATAGCGCACGCCGCCGCCGAGCCCGAGCCCGAGCAGGGGGCCGCTGGTGAAGCGGTAGTCGACGAACAGCGAGGCGGTGGTGTCCGGGATCTGGACCGGGACCCGGCCCCGGAGCGGCACCTGCTGGTTGGTGACCTGGTTGAGGGTCGTGGTGATGTCGGAGACGGTGCGGGCGTCGATGACCGAGACGCCGCCGATGACGTTCAGCCCCTCGGCCAGGTTGGCCCGCGCCTCGAACTCCAGGCCCTGCACCCCCACGGCCCCGGTCTGCACCACGAAGTTCCGGTTGACCGGATCGGCGTTGGTCGCGTTCGAGCGGCGGATGTCGAAGGCGGCGGCGGTGAGCAGGATGTCGGTGCCGGGCGGCTGGTATTTGATGCCGGCCTCGAACTGGTCGCTGGTGATCGGATCGGGGATGCGGCCGACCGAGCCGAAATTCGCGTCGAAGATCCGCCCGGCGGTGATGGGCTCGAAGGCCTCGCTGTAGGAGACGTAGGGCGCGACGCCGTTGTCGAAGCGGTAGAGCAGGCTCGCCCGGCCGGTGAAGGCCTCGGAGGGCACGTCCTGGTTGGTCACGACGTTGGTCGTGAGGCTCCGGGTCGGGCCGAAATTGCTGGCCCAGTCGTAGCGGCCGCCCAGGGTGAGGACGAGGCGGTCGAACTTGATCTGGTCCTGGACGTAGAGGCCGGTCTGCTCCGACGTGATCCGCGCATCCGTGGTGAAGGGCGGCGTCGGGATGGTCATGGCGTAGTCGGGCGCCAGCACGTTCAGGCTGGGGGCCGCCGGGAAGGCCGTCGACAGGGTGCGGGTCTCGAACCTCCGGTAGTCCACGCCGACGAGGGCGGTGTGCGCGAAGAGGCCGGTGTCGAACTTGCCCACGAGGTTGTTGTCGATGGTGTAGGCATCGATCCCGACCCGGGTGGCGATGCGCGAGCGGTCGATGAGCGGCCCGCTGCTGAAGGGGCCGGTATTCTCGCTGAAGGCACTGTAGACGCTGCGGTAATCGCCCTCGGTGCGCAGGTAGCGCGCCGCCGAGTGGACGTGCAGCGCCTCGTTGATGTCGTGGTCGAAGATGTAGCTGATCGAGGCCTGGGTCCGGTCCGAGCGCTCGAAGTTGCGGTCGCCGTCGTAGAAGTCCACCGGCAGGCGGCCGGTGACGCCGCCGCCGAAATTGCGCGGGAACACCGTGCCCACGGCGGGAAAGCCGCCGTAGAAGCCCGAGAACGGATCGCGCTGGTAGTTGCCGATGAGGGTGAGCGAGGTGTCGGCGGAGGGCCGCCAGGTGACGCTCGGGTTGATGAGCACGCGCTCGACCTGCGTCGTCACCGCCGGGCCGTCGCCCTTCCAGCCGAGGCCGATCACCCGGTAGGCGAACTGGTCGGCCAGCGGCCCCGCCGCGGACGGGATCGGGCCGCCGATGTCGAAGCCGCCGCGGACCTCGCTGAAGCCGCCGCCCTGGACGAAGATCTCGCCGTGCTGGACGAAGCGCGGCATCTTGGACACGAAGTTGACGATGCCGCCGGGGCCCGACTGCCCGTAGAGCACCGAGGCCGGGCCCTTGATGACGTCGATGCGCTCCACCCGGAACGGATCGATGCTCGCCGAGGCGTCGCGGCTGCCCGGCAGGGCGAGGCCGTCGAGGAAGAGCGGCGCGGTGAAGCCGCGGATGTAGAACTGCTCCAGGCGGGTGGCGCCGGCGCCGCCCCGCTGCTCGGTGGTCACGCTCGGCGAATAGCGCAGGGCCTGGTTGATGGTGAGCGCGTTCTGGTCCTCGATCTGCTGGCGGCCGATCACCGAGATCGACTGCGCCGTCTCCAGGATCGGGGTGTCGGTCTTGGTGGCCACCCGACTCTGGGTGGCGACGTAGCCGGGCACCGGGCCGACCGCGCCGCCGGGCTGGCTGCCCGAGGCGTTCCGGCCCGCGCCGGCGCCCTCCACCGAGAGGGTGTCGAGGGTCACCGCGTCGGTGGCGTTCTGCGCCTGCGCATCCCGGAGCGCGAACCCGACCGCAGCAACGCCGGACAGCAGCGTGACCAAGAGACAGCGATGGGCTGCTCTGGCGACGGGACGGGCACGCTCACGCGACGCAAAGCAGTTCACAGCCAAAGACCATTCCAGGGTGAGTACGAAGGCGCTACCGCAGACGTGAATTGACTTACTTTCGGAAGCACCAAAACGTCTTGGCAGGATTCCCAATTCATCTGCAAGAGATATGTTTTTTACTTATTCCAGATTGGAACTGAGATGAGCAGACCGCGCGGACACCACCCTTAATCCCGCCCTCTGCGAAAAAACCCGCACCGCGACCCAAAGCGCACAGCCGGCGGAGGGGGCGTCGATCCGGGGACCCCGGACGGGCCGCGCTCCGGCGGCGCGGGCCGGGAGCGGCTTGTCCCCGAGGATCTCCGGGGAAGATCCCGAACGTCGGTCCACGCACCGAAACAGGATGTCCGACGTCTGCCGAGAGACCATGCAGACCCGCACGGATACTTGAAACGCGCGCCCACAACTCCATCTCAGAACCGTCGGTCGCATCCCGCCGCGGGCGGTCGGGAGACCGCGCGCTCTTGCCGTCCTGGGAGGAGCGCCATGCCGGATCCGTCACAGCCGAGGTCTTCGCCCCCCGATCCGGTCCGGCAGGCCACGGTGCGGAACCGGCTCCTGCGGGCGATGGGGCCGGAGGATTTCGCGCGGCTCGCGCCGCACCTGGAGCCGATGGCGGGCGCGCTCCGCCAGCTGCTGATCCGACCCAACCAGCCGGTCGAGCGGCTGTACTTTCCCGAGAGCGGATTCGTCTCGATCGTCACCGAGGCCTCGGCCGGCCGGGTCGAGATCGGCCTCGTGGGCCGGGAGGGCCTCGTGGGCGCCACGCCGATCCTGCTCGACAGCGATCGCACCCCCCACCACGCCTTCGTGCAGAGCGCCGGCCGCCTGCTCGCCATCGACGCCCCGGCGCTCCTGGCGGCCGTCGGGCAGAGCCCGTCCCTGCGCCATCTGCTGCTGCGCTTCGTCCAGGTGCAGATCGTCCACCTGGGCAAGACCGCCTTCGCCAACGCCACCTTCACCCTGGAGGTGCGCCTGGCCGCCTGCCTGCTGATGTGCCACGACCGGATCGACGGCGACGACATCGCCATCACGCACGCGTTCCTGGCCCTGATGCTGGGGGTGCGACGCTCCGGGACGACCCTCGCGGTGCAGAACCTCGAGGGCCAGAACCTGATCCGGGCGCGGCGCGGGCGCATCACCATCCTCGACCGCCCGGCGCTGCGGACCCTGGCCGACGGAAGCTACGGCACCGCCGAGGCCGAGTACGCCCGGCTGATCGGCGGGGCCTGATCCCCGCCGGGGGCCAATCCCCGCCAGGGGCCAATCCCCGCCAGCCGCCAGGGGCCAATCCCCGCCAGGGGCCAATCCCCGCCAGGGGCCAATCCCCGCCAGGGGCCAATCCCCGCCAGGGGCCAATCCCCGCCAGGGCGGCGGAGCGGAGGCCGCCCAGGCCCGCGCCGACCGGGCGCGCGCCCGGCAGGTCCTCGCCACCATCCTGGGCGGCTGAGAACGTCCGCGGCCGAGAACGCGCGCGGCTCGGCTCAGCCCCGGTCGGGCCGGGCCTCCCAGATCGCCGCCTCGACGAAGGGGCGCTTCAGCTGCGGGCCGGCGCCGCTGCGCAGGACGAAGTCGTTGGCGCCGGGATGGCGGCGGATGGCCTTGCCGAGGTTCAGCCGGTAGCCCGCCCCGAAGACGAAGGGCGGCGCCATCGGGTCGGCCATGTAGGCGTTCACGGCCGCCGTCACCTCGGTCGCGGGAATGAGGCCCAGGTCGCACAGGGCGCGAATCGTCAGCTTCTCGGTCATGCGCTCTTCCATAGGCCCCCGGGGGGCGGGGCCGCAACGCGACCCGTCGCACGGGGCGCGGACGCGGTCTTGAGCCGCGGGAGCGCAGGGGCTACCTCTTGGGACGGGGGCCAAGCTTGCCGGAACCCCGGCTCCGCACGCCGCGCGGGGCAGGGGCGTTCCGTGCAGGGCGCTCCGAGACGCCGTCCCCCCGGCCGAAAGTGCATCCGTGGCACCCACCCTGTCCCCCCCGCTTCCCCCACCCGAGCCCGAGGCCGGCGCCCGCCCGCGGGTGAGCGCGCGGGGCCGCCTGCGGACCTATTTCCTCACCGGCATCATCGTGTCGGGGCCGCTCGCCATCACGATCTACCTGACCTGGTGGTTCATCAGCCTCATCGACGGCTGGGTGAAGCCCCTGGTGCCGGCGAGCTACCTGCCCGACCATTACCTGCCGTTCTCGATCCCGGGCCTCGGCCTCCTCATCGCCTTCGTGGCGGTGACCCTGCTGGGCTTCCTCACCGCCAACCTGGTGGGGCGCAGCGTGGTCGAGTTCGGCGAGGTGCTGCTCGCCCGCACGCCGGTGATCTCCGGGCTCTACAAGGGCCTGCGCCAGATCTTCGAGACGCTGTTCTCCGCCAACGGCACCTCGTTCCGCACCGTCGGCCTCGTGGAATTCCCCGTGAAGGGCACCTGGTCGGTGGTGTTCCTGTCCGCGCCGGCCGCCCCGGACGTGCAGAACGCCCTGGCGCCGGGGGGCGACCATGTCGGCGTGTTCCTGCCCTGCGCCCCCAACCCCACCACCGGGTTCTTCTTCTACCTGCCGCGGACCGACATCGTGGAGATCGCCATGAGCGTGGACGACGCGGCCAAGCTGGTGATGTCGGCCGGCGTGATCCAGCCCGACGACCACCCCGCGAAATTCCAGGCCCTGGCGGCGAGCCTGCGGGCCGCCCACGGCGAGCCCCCGAAGGTCGACGCCTGATCCGGGCGCCCCCGGCGTCTCGTCGTCGAACCCGGAGGCTTGGTGCCGTCTGCAACCGACCGAGGCCCTGGAAGCGGATTTGAAAGGGTTTCAACGGCGGATATTCGCCGTATGCGCGTTCCCGCAGCTTCGTGCTCAATCAGGAGCGCAGACCGTGGTGCCGCCGCCATTGGCTGGGCGTTGAGCCCGTCCAGCCCAGGAACGCACGCGTGAAGTGAGCTGCATCGTCGTAGCCGAGCTCTGCGGCGATGCGCCCGATGCTCAGCGTCGTCTCAACCAGCCGCTCGCCCGCGCGGAGAAGCATGATGCGGCGATGAATGTCGGCGTAGCACGTACCAACCTCCTCCAGGCGGCGCTGGAGGGTCCGGCGCGAGAGGCCGAGGCGTCGGGCCACGCGATCGATGGAAGAGCCCCCCTCGTCGAGTTCGAGGGCGATCACGTGTGCGACGCAATCTGCGAGCCGATCGGTGATCGGCGCGTCCTGCATGGCCCCGTCGCGAACAGGACGGAAGCGGCAGGGATTGACGGTCTCCAGAAGATTGGCTGGGAAGGCGAGCCCAGCGCGTGGGCCTAGCGCGACCTCGCATCCGAACAGGACCTCGATCTCGCCGCGGGCCGGGAGCCACGCCCCTGTCACCACGGCGCGCGTAGGCCGCCAGGCCTTGCCGAGAAAATGGCGCACCGTACCCAGCAGATAGCCGAGCGCCAGGATCTCGTTGGCCTGACGCCCGCACGCGATCCGCTCGGCGACTTCGTAGCCGTAGAAGGCCTCCGCACCCCGGCAGCAGACGCCGGTCCGGGTCGCGGTCTGCAAGAGCAGCGGTGTGACGACCTCCACCCGCCCAAGGGCGTCGCCGAGGGTGTCAGCGGACTGCACCTGGATGCCGATGGGACCCAGGCCTGCGATACCGGTGCGGGTCGAGAGCCGAGCCGGCAAGGCGGGATCGCCGATCTCGCGGATGGCTGCCTCGACGAGCGTGAGCTGATCCCGGAGGAGGATCAGCCGATCCGGAGTATCCAAGAGCGTCAGGGGCATTCCGGCGCGACCGAAGGCGCGGCCGACGGAACCGCCGGCTGCGGCGACCGCCTCGGCGATCGGCCCCATCGTGCGCGCCCTGGTCAGTCCGTATGCCGACATGGATGGCCTCCCGGCCGCAAGGTCCGCGCTTTGGCGCAGGATGGCAAGATTGGGGGTTGGGTGTCGCCTAGACCGGAGGGAATTGGCCGGCGTGGATCAGGCCAGAGGTATCCGGGAGGGAACGGCCATGTCGGCTTTCATCGATCGCAGCGTCATACGGCACGCGTATCGGATCGGTATGATCGGCGGCGTCATGACATCGCTGGCGGGAACACCGATCCGCGCGGCGGAAACCACCCCGGTTTCGGTCGCGGTGCTGCCTCTCAAATTGCTCGACACCTCAGGCGAGCCCGCTGATCAGTCCGTTCAGCACACGGAGCGTCTGGCACGCCTGACGGACGGCCTCGCCGTCGATCTTACCGGCACGGGCATGTACCGCGCGGCCGTGCTTCCCGCCGAGCACCTGCGCCAGGATTGCCCCACGGGCCAAGCGACTTGCCTGCTCCAAGCCGCACGGGATCGCGGTGCGCAGCTGATCTTCGTCGGCGTCGTGCATAAAAGCAGCACCCTGATCCTTCAGCTTTGGGCGCGTCTGGTTGATGCACGGACGGGCCGAGATATCATGACCCGCGACCTGAATTTCCGGGGCGATACGGATGAGTCGTGGCAGCGCGCCGAGGCGTTCCTCGTCGCCCAGATCCGCGATGCGGCGGCGAAGCCGCTTTAGCCGATCACCTATCGAAGGGGAGGCACACTCTCTACAGGCGCAAGATGGCGTTTCGCTCGGTTGGCCAGACTCTCGTACCGGAGCAAATCCTCTGCTTGGAAAAAGCCTCCGGCAGATGACGGATGTTCGCTTCCGCAACACGTTGCTGGGAAGCGAACGGGCAGACATCCCCCGTCCCGGCCGCTCGCCGCGGCGAACCGAGCGCCCGATCGTCCGGTCAGCCCGCCCCGAGCAGGCGGATCGCCGCGTCGCGCTCGAACAGGTAGAGCAGCACCCGGAGCGCCTGGCCCCGCGCGCTCGTCAGGCCGGGGTCGCGCTGGACCACGAGTTGCGCGTCGTCGCGGGCCACCTGGAGCAGTTCGGCGTCGGTCTCCAGGCTGGCCAGGCGGAAGGCGGCCATCCCCGATTGGCGGGTGCCCAGCACCTCGCCCTCGCCGCGCAGGCGCAGGTCTTCTTCCGCGATGCGAAAGCCGTCCTCGGTCTCGCGCATCATCTCGAGGCGCGCCCGCGAGACCTGGCCCAGCGGCCCGCGATAGAGCAGCAGGCAGGTGGAGGCGCGCGCGCCCCGCCCGACCCGGCCGCGGAGCTGGTGGAGCTGGGCCAGCCCGAAGCGCTCGGCATGCTCGATGACCATGATGCTGGCTTCCGGCACGTCGACGCCGACCTCCACCACCGTGGTGGAGACGAGGATCTTCGTCTCGCCCCGCTGGAAGCGCTCCATGGCGGCGTCCTTGTCGGGCCCCGGCATCTTGCCGTGGATCAGCCCGACCGCGTCGCCGAAGCTGTGGCGCAGGTCCCCGAAGCGCTCCTCGGCCGCAGCGAGGTCGACGAACTCGGATTCCGCCACCAGGGGGCAGATCCAGTAGACCCGGTCGCCGGCGGCGAGCGCCCGCCCCAAGCCCGCCACCACCTCGTCGAGGCGGTCGGTGGAGACGAGGCGGGTGGCGATGGGCTGGCGCCCGGCGGGCTTCTCGTCGAGCACCGAGACGTCCATGTCGCCGAAGCAGGTCAGCGCCAGGGTCCGGGGGATGGGGGTCGCCGTCATCACCAGGATGTCGACCGCCGCGCCCTTGGCGCCCAGAGCCAGGCGCTGGTGCACGCCGAAGCGGTGCTGCTCGTCCACCACGGCCACGCCGAGATCGGCGAAGACCACGCTGTCCTGGAACAGCGCGTGGGTGCCGACGACGATGTCGACCGCGCCGGCCGCCAGGGCCGCCAGGGTGGCCCGGCGCTCGGAGGCCCTGTCGCGCCCGGTGAGGAGGCGCAGGCGCAGGGGCGCGGCCAGGGGGGCGAGGCGCTCGAAGTGCTGGCGCGCCAGGATCTCGGTGGGGGCCATCAGGGCGGCCTGGCGCCCGGCCTCCACGGCCGAGGCCATGGCGAGGAGCGCCACCGCGGTCTTGCCGGAGCCGACATCGCCCTGGAGCAGGCGCAGCATGCGCCGGTCGGAGGCGAGATCGGCGCGGATCTCGGCCACGGCGCGGCTCTGCGCCCCCGTCAGCCCGAAGGGCAGGGCAGCCTCGATCCGGCCGCTCAAACGCCCGTCCCCCGCATTGGCCCGGCCGGGCGCCCGGCGGTTGCGGGCCCGCATCAGGGCGAGGGCCAGCTGCGAGGCCAGGAGCTCGTCGTAGGCCAGGCGCCGCCGGGCCGGGGAGCGGGGGGCCGCGCCGCCGCCCTCGGGCACGGGGGGCGGGGCCACCTCCGGCCGGTGCTCGGCCCGCAGGGCGTCGGCGAAGGCCGGCAGCCCCTCGCGGGCGATCCAGGCCGGGTCCTGCCACTCGGGCAGCACCGGCAGGCGCTCCAGGGCGGCATGGGCCAGCTTCGAGATCGCCCGGGAGGTCAGCCCCTCGGTGGCGCCGTAGATCGGCTCGACGGTGGGCAGGGCGGCGAGCCCCGCCTCGTCGACGATGCGGGCGGGATGGACCATCTGGCGGTGCCCGTCCCAGAGGTCGATGCGCCCCGTGATGTAGCGGTGGCTCCCCAGGGGCAGCATCTTCTCGACCCGGGCCTGGGGCATGCCGAAGAACACCAGGGTGATGTCCCCGGTGGCATCCTCCACCAGCACCCGGAACGGCCGCCGGCCCGCCCCGGGCTGGGGCGCCCGGTAGCCCGTCACGGTGACGCCGAGGGTCACGGGCTCGCCGGGGGGCGCCTCGGCGATGGAGCCCATCAGGCGCCGGGCGACGCCGCCCTGCGGCAGGTGGAACAGGAGGTCGACGATCCGGGCCGGCTGCTCGGGGGTGCCGAGCAGCCGCTCGATCATCGGCGCCATCTTGGGCCCGATGCCGGGAAGGCCGCGCGCGGGCGCGAAGAGGGCATCGAGGACGCTCGGGCGGAGCAGGGGCTGGCGGGACGCAGGCTCGGTCATGCGGCTCGGGGGCGGGAAACGGGCGGATGGGAATCCGGAGGAGGGGGCAGGACCCGGGCGGAACCGGACGGCCCGGGCGGGATGGCGGCGCGGGCCGCTGACTCTATATACCGCCTGGAAGGCTTGGTCCCGCGACGGATGACGCACCGGGGCCGGGCCGGGGCTGCCACGATCCGAAGGATCCCCCGATCCAAGGATCACGGCATCCCGGGATCCCCGCATCACAGGCTGACCGCATGTCCGGCACCACCCGCACCAGCGCCGACCTCGATCCGCGCCGCCGCCGCACCCTCTTCCGCGCCTGGCACCGGGGCATCCGCGAGATGGACCTGATCATGGGCCGCTTCGCCGATGCCGAGATCGGCACCCTCACGGAGGAGGAGCTCACCACCTTCGAGGCCCTGATCGAGGTGCCCGACCGCGACCTGTTCCGCTGGCTCACCGGCGAGGACGCGACGCCCGCGAACTACGACACCCCGGTCTATCGCCGCCTCAAGGCCTTCCACAGGCACGACGCGCCGATCCACTAGGGATCGGCACGCGCGCGACCCGTCCCCGCCCCCGACTTCCCGCCACCGGATTCCCGAGCATCGGGTTCGCCGGCCCCGGCATCGGCGCCGGGGTCGTGGGGAGACCGTCGATCGGTCGAGGCCGGTCAGCGTCGGAGCTGAAAACACAAGAAGAGCGCCGGCCGAGAGGTGCTTTTCCTGCCGTCGATCATCGGGGCAGACCGTAGATCCGCAGACGTTCGCGCCGATACCCAAAAAACGACCGCGATAGTCCACTCCGAATCAACCAAACCCGTTCAAATTTTCGGCGAGATCAAGGGTGCAATGCTTTTGAAACTTTCACGATCTACTGTTCGGCGCAGAACATAAAAGTAGACTATCGCGCGAGCCTGGATGATGGGATCTTTGATGAAGCGGCGCGTTTTCGCGTATGCAACAGGTCTGGCCTGTTGTCTCGGGGGCCTCCAAGCCTACGCCCATGCCTCGAACGTCGCCGGCATCGTCATCCAGAAAGCCCGACAATTCGGCTTCCAGGCCGTCACCCTGCAGGCCGGCGGGTCCATCGTGCTGTCCAACGACGAGGCGACGGCCGTCCACCACGCCTATATCGAGGCGGACGGCGTCCGCCGCGACTTCGGCGATCAGGCCCCCGGCAGCCGCACCACGATGGTGTTCCCGCACCGGGGCGACTTCCTCGTCCTGTGCGGCGTCCACCCGAAGATGAAGCTGGCCGTCCACGTGGACTGAGGCGCCGGCGGGCGCGGATCGAGCGGACTTCGTCGCCCGATCCGCGCCGGCAGGGTCCCGTCCCGGGGAGATTCGGTCACCGACCGTGGGCGTGCGCCGCCGATCGTCCGTCGGCCGAGGACAGGAACTGCACGTTCAGGCTGGCGCCGGACCGATGCCGCACGGCGCAGTCGAACTCGCGTCCATCCGCCTCGACGACGACCGCGAACCGATCCGGCACCTGGGCGGGCTGGCCCAGATGCAGCCGCGCCCCGCCCTGCGTCAGGTCGCGGATGGTGCAGGCGAGGCGCGCGCCGCCGGGCAGGCGGATCGCGGCGCGCAGGAGGACGCGCGTCCGTCGCTCGGTGCGCCGCTCCTCCATCCCGATGGTCCAGTCGTCCAGGCCCGTGCTGATGCGCGACACCCCGTCGGCCGCCTGCTGCATGCTGGCCAGGATCGCGCCCGTGGCCTGCGCCTGCTCATCCATCGCGGCGGTGACGCCGTCGACATGCCGGCTGATCGTGCCGACCGCCGCCGTGATCGTCGCCAGGGTGGTGGCGACCTCGCTGGAGACCGCCTGCATGCCGGCGATCTCGCTGCTGATCCGGTTCGTGGCGGCGGCGGCCTGGCCGGCCAGGGTCTTCACCTCGGTCGCTACCACCGCGAAGCCGCGCCCGGCCTCGCCGGCCCGGGCCGCCTCGATCGTCGCGTTGAGGGCCAGGAGATTGATCTGCTGGGCGATGTCCGTGATCATCGTGGCGACGCCGCTCATCGCCTGGGCCGCGCCGCGGAGCCGCTCGGTGGCGGCATCCGCCTCCCCGGCCCGGCCGTGGATGTCGTCCACGACGGTCTTGGACTGGGCCATGCTGCGGGAGATCTCCCGCGCGGAGGCGTTCATGACGTCGGCCGCATCGGTGACCGCCTGGACGTTGTCGAGGGTGCGCTCGGCGGTCTCGACCGCGACGGAGCGCGCCTCCATGTTGGCGGTGACGTCGGTGGCGTACTTGACGATCTTGGTCAGGCGGCCGGCGGGATCGAAGATCGGGTTGTAGCTGGCCTGGATCCAGACGGGCCGGCCGCCCTTGCCGAAGCGCTGGAACATGCCCGACGCGAAGCGGCCGGCGCGCAGGCGGTCCCAGAAGGCGGCATACTCGGCCGTCTGCGCGTAGCCGGGCTCGACGAACAGGGCGTGCGGCCGGCCCCGGATCTCCTCGATCCCGTAGCCGAGCGCCGTCAGGAAGTTGGCATTGGCGTCGAGGACCGTCGCGTCGGGGGCGAACTCGATCACCGCCTGCGAGCGGTTGACCGCCGCCAGCTGCGCCATCGCGTCCGCGACCTGCAGCTTCTGCGCGGTGATGTCGGTGGCGAACTTGACCACCTTGACCGGCACCCCGTCCCGGTCCCGGATCGGGTTGTAGGTGGCCTGGATCCAGATCTCGCGGCCACCCTTGGCGATGCGCTTGAACTCGCCCGAGCGGAACTCGCCGCGGCCGAGATCCGCCCAGAACGCGCGGTACGCGGCCCCCGCGCGCTCGTCCGGATCCACGAACAGGCCGTGATGGCGCCCCTGGACCTCGTCGCGGGTGTAGCCCACCGCGGCCAGGAAATTGGCGTTGGCCTCCAGGATCGTGCCGTCGAGGGCGAAGGCGATGACGGCCTGGGAGCGCTGCAGGGCCTCGAGCTGCCCGTCGTGGTCGATGCTGCGCAGGACCTCCGCGGTGACGTCGGTGGCGAGCTTGACCACCCGGGTCACGCGCCCGGCGCGATCGCGGACCGGGTTGTAGGTGGCCTGGATCCAGACCGCCCGGCCATCCTTCGCGAAGCGCTTGAACGCGCGCGTCTGCGGCTCGCCGCGGCGCAGGGCGTCCCAGAACGCGCGATAGGCTTCGCTGGCCCGCTCTTCGGGGGAGACGAAGCGTCCGTGGGGCTCTCCCGTCACCTCGGCGAGGGTGTAGCCCATCAGGTCGAGGAAGAGGTCGTTGGCGGTGAGCACCGTGCCGTCGGGGGTGAACTCGATGCGGGCCCGGGACCTGTCGATGGCGGCCATCAGCGCGCGCAGATCGGTGTCGAAGAACGGCACGGAGGGCCCCCCACGATGCGCAGCCCGCATCCGCACCCGTCCTACGAGAGTCTGATTAAGCAAACCCGAAACATCTTAAAGTCGAGGACTCGAACACCTTCAATCTTTGACGCGATGCGCTTCACGGAGTCGCGATCTCGACATTCATCGATGAGGTTAAACAATGTTGTTGCTGGGCAGCACAGGGCGCCTTGCCTGACCGGGTAAGGAACCGGCCCGGGCCGCCGCGCAGCCCCGCCCGACGGGCTTCCCAAACGCCGATCTGCCAAGCATCGATCTGCCAAGCATCGATCTGCCAAGCATCGATTCACCGGGCGGGCGGGCCCGACGCGGGGCGGACCGCGAAAGGTCTTGACAATATTCCTAATTCGTGCCCCTATCTCCCGACCTGCCGCCCGTACGAATCGGGAGCCCGACCGGAGACCGACCGGACGGGCTGGGGGCGGCGGGGCGGTGCCCGCGTCGGTGGCTTCGGTCGCTGCCGCCCCGGGCGACGGCTCGCTATGACCGCCGGCTCGGCACAGGGCGGCGCGCCGGGGGAGGAAATGCCCCCGCCGTCCGACCCGTCGCTGGGCCAGCGGGAA
Source organism: Methylobacterium sp. Leaf465 (assembly GCF_001424705.1). Lineage (GTDB taxonomy): Bacteria > Pseudomonadota > Alphaproteobacteria > Rhizobiales > Beijerinckiaceae > Methylobacterium. The sequence continues at coordinate 156,937 of NZ_LMRA01000047.1, read as the reverse complement.
GACGCTGCGGCGCCGCCCATGACGAGGCGGCGTGCGACGAAGGCTCGCTCCGAAGCGTGCGGGGTCTCCCCAGAACCCGCCGAACTTAGCGCCAGCGCGAGCCCCGTCGGAGACACCGCGACGCCAACGGCCCCGGCGGCGACGCCGGAGCCGAGGGACGCCGGGGAACCGGCAACATTCCAAGCGCAACACAGGGTTCCGCGGCGTCCCGCGTCCCCGTCCGCGCGTCGACATCTGGGCCATGCCTCCGGCGCGGAACCGCGCGCGGGGGTGAAGCCGCATGGGGAGGGGGAACCCGCCGCCGGTCGAGGTCCGCGGGCCGCTGCGCTGGATCAACGCGGCGGGGTAGGTTAACGCCGGTTACGGCGGGGGGCGGGTCTGGTAAGGACCGGGCTCAGGGATACATACGGTCCCGTCCCCTTGCGCGTCCGTCCCGCCGGTCCGCCCCCGGGGGGGAACGAAACGTCCTTTCGAGGCCGCCGAGGCGGTCCTTCCGAGACAGGATGGCGGACGGAAGAACAGGCGCTTCCGCCCGGCCCAGCACGAGTTCAGAACCCCGACCCGATGGCAAAACCTCAACCCAAAGCCCCCGCGCCCGCGGCAAGACCCCAGACGGCGCGCTTCGCCCTGCCGAAATCCGGGGCGCTGGCCCGCGCCCTGGAGGCGCTGAAGCGCGGCGACAGCCCGACGCTCGCCAACGTGCCGGAGGGGTTCGACGCGGTGGTCGTGGCGGATCTCGCCCGGGCCCTCAGCCGCGACGTCGAGGGGCCGGCGGTGCTGGTGCATGTCGCCCGCGATTCGGGGCGCTCGGCCGCCTTCGTCAGCGCCCTGAAGTTCGTCGCCCCCGAGATCGAGGTGCTGAGCGTGCCGGCCTGGGACTGCCAGCCCTACGACCGGGTCTCGCCCAACGGCGCCATCGCGGCCCAGCGCATGACGGCCCTGTCGCGCCTCGCCCGCTCGCGCTCCTCGGAGGAACAGCCCCGCATCCTCTGCACCACCGTCAACGCTTTGATTCAGCGGGTGCCGCCCCGAGAGAAGATCGCGGTCGAGACGTTCTCGGCCGCCATCGGCAACGTGGTGCCGATGGACACGGTGACGGCCTGGGTCGAGGCCAACGGGTTCCTGCGCACGGGCACCGTGCGGGACACCGGCGAGTACGCGGTGCGCGGCGGCATCCTCGACCTGTCGCCGCCGGGTCTGCCCAACCCGATCCGCCTCGACTTCTTCGGCGACACCCTGGAATCGATCCGCGCCTTCGACCCCGAGACCCAGCGCACCGTCGGGCAGCTGCGCTCCCTCGACCTCGTGCCGATGAGCGAGGTGCAGCTCACCACCGAGACGATCCGGCGCTTCCGCCAGGGCTACCTCTCGAATTTCGGGGCCGCCACCCGCGACGACCGGCTCTACGAGACCATCAGCGAGGGCCGGCGCTATGCCGGCCTCGAGCACTGGATGCCGCTGTTCTACGACCACCTCGACACGCTGTTCGACTACGTGGCCGGCGTGCCGATGGTGTTCGACGCCCAGGTGGACGAGGCGGCGCACGAGCGCCTCACCCTGATCCGCGACTATTACGACGCCCGCGCCGAGGCGATGAAGGCGCCGTCCCCCGGGGTCGCGCCCTACAAGCCCCTGAAGCCCTCCGCCCTCTACCTCACCCCCAACGAGTGGCGCGACCGGGTCGCGGCGGCGGCGATCGCCCGGCTCTCGCCCTTCTCGATGCCGGAGAGCCCGGACCGGGCGACCATCGACTGCGAGGGCCGCCAGGGCCGCACCTTCGCGGCCGAGCGCGCCGAGGAGGCCGCCAGCGTGTTCGACGCGGCCGTCGCCCACGTGAAGGACCTGCAAGGGTCCGGGCATCACGTCATCCTGGGCTCCTGGTCCGACGGCTCGCGCGACCGGCTCTGCTCGGTGCTGGCCGACCACGGCCTGAAGAAGCCCGTGGCCATCAACACCCTCGCGGCGGTGAACGCCCTGAAGCGCGGCACCGACGTCGCCGTCGCGGTCTGGGGCCTGGACTCCGGCTTCGTCGTCGACCGCCTCGCGGTGATCTCGGAGGGCGACATCCTCGGCGACCGGCTGGTGCGCCAGAAGCGCAAGGCCAAGCGCCCGCAGGACATCATCCTGGAGGTGCAGGCCCTCCAGCCCGGCGACCTCGTGGTCCATGCCGACCACGGCATCGGCCGCTTCGTCGGCCTCAAGACCGTGACGGCCGCGGGGGCGCCGCACGATTGCCTGGAGATCCAGTATGCCGGCGGCCTGCTGCTGCTGCCGGTGGAGAACATCGAGCTCCTGACGCGCTACGGCTCGGAGGATGCCGAGATCGCCCTCGACCGTCTCGGCGGCGGCGCCTGGCAGGCCCGCAAGGCCAAGATGAAGAAGCGCATCCTGGAGATGGCCGGCCAGCTCATCCGGGTCGCGGCCGAGCGCTTCGTGCGGCAGGCCCCGCGCCTGCACGCGCCGGAGGGGCTCACCGACGAGTTCGCCGCCCGCTTCGCCTTCGACGAGACCGAGGACCAGGCCAACGCCATCGACGCGGTGCTCACCGACCTCAATGCGGGCCGGCCGATGGACCGCCTCGTCTGCGGCGACGTCGGCTTCGGCAAGACCGAGGTGGCGCTCCGCGCCGCCTTCGCGGGGGCCATGGGGGGCAAGCAGGTGGCGGTGGTGGTGCCCACCACGCTGCTGGCGCGCCAGCACTACCGGACGTTCAGCGAGCGCTTCAAGGGCCTGCCCGTGGAGGTCGCCCAGATGTCGCGCTTCGTCTCCAACACGGAGATGAAGCGGGTGCGCGACGGGCTCGCCGCCGGCACCGTCGACATCGTCGTCGGCACCCACGCGCTGCTGGCCAAGACCGTGGCCTTCAAGGATCTCGGCCTCATCATCGTCGACGAGGAGCAGCATTTCGGCGTGGCCCACAAGGAGCGCCTCAAGGCGCTCCAGGCCGACGTGCACGTGCTCACCCTGTCGGCGACGCCCATCCCCCGCACCCTGCAGCTCGCCATGACGGGGGTGCGCGAGCTCTCGATCATCGCGACGCCGCCGGTGGACCGTCTGGCGGTGCGCACCTTCGTGACCCCGTTCGATCCGCTCCTGATCCGCGAGGCCCTGCTGCGCGAGCGCTACCGCGGCGGCCAGTCGTTCTACGTGGTGCCGCGCATCGAGGATCTGGCCGAGGTCAAGCGCTTCCTCGACCAGGAGATGCCCGAGACCACGGTGGCGGTGGCCCACGGCCAGATGGCGGCGGGCCAGCTCGAGGACGTGATGACGGCCTTCTACGAGGGCAAGTTCGACGTGCTGCTGTCGACCACCATCGTCGAATCCGGCCTCGACATCCCCACCGCCAACACCCTGATCGTGCACCGGGCCGACATGTTCGGCCTCGCCCAGCTCTACCAGCTGCGCGGCCGCGTCGGACGCGCCAAGGCCCGGGCCTACGCGCTGTTCACCACCCCGGCCAACCGCACCCTCACGGTCCAGGCGGAGAAGCGCCTGAAGGTGCTCCAGACCCTCGACACCCTGGGCGCGGGCTTCCAGCTCGCGAGCCACGACCTCGACATCCGCGGCGCCGGCAACCTCCTCGGCGACGCCCAGTCGGGCCACATCAAGGAGGTGGGCTACGAGCTCTACCAGCAGATGCTGGAGGACGCCGTCACCGCGCTCAAGGCCGGCATCGACGAGCCGGTGGAGGAGGCCTGGTCGCCCACCATCGCGCTCGGCGCGCCGGTCACGATCCCGGAGGACTACGTGGAGGACCTCACCGTCCGCCTCGGGCTCTACCGCCGGCTCTCGACCCTGGAGAACGACGCCGAGATGGAGAGCTTCGGCGCCGAGCTGATCGACCGCTTCGGACCCCTGCCGCCGGAGGTGGAGCAGCTCCTCAAGATCGTCACCATCAAGATCCTGTGCCGCGACACCAACGTGGAGAAGGTCGAGGCCGGCCCGAAGGGCGTCGTCGTCCACTTCCGCGACAAGGCCTTCGCCAACCCGCAGGGGCTCGTGGCCTACGTCGCCGAGCAGGCCTCCTTCGCCAAGGTGCGGCCGGACATGAGCATCGTCTTCATCCGGGAGCTCGACACGATCCCGGAGCGCCTCAAGGTGACGACCACGATCCTGCGCAGCCTGTCGACCATCGCCCGCCGCAAGAAGGCGGCCTGAGCCGGAATGCGAAAAGGGCGCGCCGCCGGCACGCCCTTTTCGCATGGAACAGAAGAGGTTGGGACGGTCTCTTCGACCAGTCTCTCAGAGGTCCGGCTGGTTCAGCACATAGGGGCCGATCTGGCTCTGCAGGTCGATGCAGGTGCCGGACCGGCGGCCCATCGTCTCGTCGACGACGATCACCGGGATGCCGGCCTGGCGCATCTGCTCGCGCAGGCGCTCGGAGAGCTGGGCATAGGCCGGATCGCGCCGGGACGAGGCCTGGAGCAGGATGGCGGCCGGGCGCGCGATGACCGCGAGCACGTCATGCGCCGCCTCGAGGGAGGCGGTGACGCTGGCGTAGCCGAGCTCCGCGAGCTCGGCGGCGAGCGAATGATCGATCGCACGGTGGCCGTCGTCGACCACGAGAACTTGTTGCAGCGCACCCATGAGCATCAGTGCTAGCCCATCCTTCGTCCCTTGGAAAGAGACCCGTGTGACAACACACATGGGGGCGGTTGGTTCGCCGGCCACGTTTCGGACGTGACCGTGCCGCCCGATCCCTGAGCGGCGGATGAACCGATTCGATGCGGCGCATCATTCGGTGGCGACGGAGCGCGCGGCCTTCGCCCAACCCGTTCCGGCGAATCGGCAAACCGGCTTTCGGCACCGCAATCGCGGATCGGCGGCGGGCGCCGCGGCCGATCGCCGGAGGGCGCCGCGGTCCCCCGGCCGGCAGCCCGGACGGCGGGCGGTTCAGGCCCGCCGGATGGCGAGGGTGCGGTCGTCCTCGATGCCCGCGGCGAAGGGCGAGGGCGCCCAGGCATCGACCGTCTCGGGGATCGCGATATCGCGCTGCAGCGGCTCGGCGTGGCAGGCCCGGCCCCGGAAGGCGAGGCGCCCGTCCGGGTCCCGCCGCAGGGCCATGAGGGTCGAGAACAGGTGGGCGCGCTCGGGATGGGTCAGCGCCAGGGCGACGTCGTTGGCCTCCCGGGCACCGGCCAGGAGGGCGGTCTCGTCGAAGGCGACCACGTCGATGATCGGGCGATGGGCCTCGGAGGCGAGGGTGCGCGGACCGAGGCGCCCCGGGGCGCGATGCGCGAGGACGATGGCCTCCAGCGTCCGCGGCAGGCGGCTGGCGGCGAGGTTTCGCTCCAGCGCCGCCGGCACGACGAGGCGGGTCGGCAGCGGCCGGTCGAGGGCGTCGGCGAAGCTGCGGGCCTCGAACACCGGCAGCGTCTCGAGGCCGGCGCCCGCCACGAGGGCCGCCCCGAGGCCGGTCACGAGGCCGCGCAGGTCGCTCTGCGGCACCAGGCTGAGGATGCGGTCCCCGGGCTGGACCCGGGCGGTGACGAGGTACACGGCGATGGCCGCCAGCAGGGCGTCGCCGCTGCGGTGGACCGGATGCGCGGGATCGCCCGCGGTGAAGCTGATGAGGCCGCCGGGCCCGGGGGCGAAGGGGCCGCCCGCCTGGTCGAGGGCCATGGCGTCGAGGCTGATCACGCCGTCCGGAACGTCCGGGCCGAAGGCGGCGAGGTAGCGCAGCCCGAAATACCGGACCGCGACCCGGCACAGGCGCTCGGCCAGGGCGAGGGGGCCGAACCGGGTCTGGGTGATGACCGCCGGGAGCGCGGCCTGCTGCACGGCGGCGAGGAGGCCCTCCTCGTCGAGGCTCAGCGGCAGCAGGCAGGGGATGTGGCCGGCGGCCTCCACGGCCAGGTAGGCGAGGAAGCTCTCGGAGCTGCCCGGGAGGGCGAGGCCGATGCGGCTGCCGGGGGCCAGGCGCCAGCTGCGCAGGCCGTTGGCGAGGCGGGCCACGATCTCGGCCGCCGCCCCGTAGGTCCAGGTGATGGCGGGCCGCCCGCTCCAGAGGGGCTTATGCGGCGGATCGACGAAGGCGACGCGATGGGGATGGGCATGGGCCGTCCCCGCCAGAAGGGTACAGAGACGCTGCGCCCGGGGCGGAACCCGCGCGCTGTCGGGCCCCGCGCCCGCAGGGCTCCCCGACGTGGCCCCGGACCCCACCAGGGCCGGACGGCCGGGCCCGGGTGCGGACCCGCCGGCCATGCGGCGGCTGGCCTGGGACAGGGGGATTCCCGCCCGGACCGAGTCCAGGAGATGGGAGGCTTGAAACTGGGCTGCTTGCTGCGCCGGCACGTACGCTGACTCCCGCGACCCTTCGTTCATGAAGGTTTAGGGTTAAGTTCGCCTTAACCCCGGAGCCGCCGCAGCCCCCCGGCCACGGCCGTGGTGTCATGTCTTCGCCGCATTCGGGGGGAAAGCAGGCCGCCCTGTCGTCGGGACGGGACTGCGCCGTCGAGGGCGCGGTCCGCGGGTTGCCGCGCGGTGGCGGAGGCTCTCATCCGCTGCACCGCTGCGATCCCGGTCCAGTCATGATCTCGGCCCAGGGGGATGTCGGCTTCGAAGCGATCTCGGTCGAAGGGTGCCCGTCCGGCGGGCCTGGTGCGATGTATGCGCCGGGCAGGGGCCGAACGGACGTCCGAACGCCCGAAGCGCCCTTGAAGTCCGAACCGTTCGATGCGAATCCGCGCCCCAGCTTCGAGGCGCATCCCGCGAGCCGAATCCGTTACGCCGTATCTTAAGGGGTCAGAGCTGATGTTCTTCGCCAACCGTCCCGCGCGCCCGCTGCGCGTCGCCGCGTTCCTCGCCCTGGCGGGCCTTACCGGAATGGCGGGGGTTGCCGGACCGGCTCTCGCGCAGGGAGCCAAGGGCAAGGCCGCGCCGGCCCCGACCGCCCCCGCGCCGACGGCGCCCCCGGCCGCCGCTCCCACCGGGGCGGCCCAGACGGGCCCGCAGATCGTCAACGTGAAATCCGATCCGGCCCAGACGGAATGGACCAAGGTCTGCGGCAAGGACCAGGCCAGCGGCACCGACGTCTGCTACACCACCCGCGACTTCGTCTCCGACCAGGGCCAGCCCGTGCTCGCGGTCGCCGTCTACGAGATGAAGAACGCCGCCCAGAAGCAGGAAGTGCGGGTGATCCGCTACCTGCTGCCCCTCGGCCTGCTGCTGCAGCCGGGCATCCGCTTCACCATCGACGGCCAGCAGGGTACCGCCGGCAAGTTCGCCGTGTGCTTCCCCAACGGCTGCTTCGCCGAGGCCGGCAATGTCGGCCCCGAGCTCGTCGCCGCGATGAAGAAGGGCACCACCCTCAACGTCAGCGTCCAGAACCAGACCCAGCGCGAGGTCACCTTCGCGGTGCCGATCACCGGCTTCGGCAAGGCCTTCGACGGCCCGGCCATCGATCCGAAGGTGCTGGAGGAGCAGCAGAAGAAGCTGCAGGCGGAACTCGAGAAGCGCAGCGAGGACATGCGCAAGAAGCTCGAGCAGCAGAACGCCGCCGGCGCTGCACCGGCCGCCGGTGCGCCGGCCGCCGCGCCGAAGCCCTGAGGATCGCGACTCCGCCGGCCGCTCGCGCGGCCGGCCTTCCTGAACGCAACGAGGCCGGGCGCGATGCCCGGCCTCGTTGCGTTTCACGGGCCTGTCTCCCGGCGCCGACCGCGCCGGCGGGGTCTCAGTTGGCGTGGGCTGCCCCGCGCATCCGGTAGCTGCCGTCGGCGTCGCGCTCGAACACCTCGGCGATGCCGGTATGCCGGAGGGCCTCCCCGGAGGTGTCGGTCACGAGGTTCTGCTCGGACACGTAGGCGACGTATTCGCTCTCCGCATTCTCGGCGAGCAGGTGGTAGAACGGCTGGTCCTTGCGTGGCCGGACCTCCTCGGGAATCGCCAGCCACCATTCCTCGGTGTTGTCGAACACCGGGTCGATGTCGAAGACGATGCCGCGGAAGGGATAGATGCGGTGGCGCACGACGGCACCGAGGCCGAACTTGGCGGTTCTCATCACGGAATCGGCAGTGATCGTATCGGTCATGCGATAGAAAATAAGCGGCTCCGGGCCACTTGTCATCGGCGGTGCTCCGCCGATGACGAAGGGGAGGGGAAAAACCCTCAGGCGAGACCGTAGGTCTTGGCGAGTTCCGGATCCTTCTCGGCCACGAGCTTGGCGAGATCGACGATGACCTTGGCCTGCTTCCAGGTGGCGTCGTCCTGCATCTTGCCGTCGAGCATCACCGCGCCGGTGCCGTCGGGCATCGCCTCGACGATCCGCACCGCGAAGGCGACCTCCGCCGGATCGGGGGCGAAGACCCGCTTGGCGATGGCGACCTGATTCGGGTGCAGGGTCCAGGCCCCGGCGCACCCCATCAGGAAGGCGTTGCGGAACTGGGCCTCGCAGGCCTCGCCGTCGGAGAAGTCGCCGAAGGGGCCGTAGAAGGCCTTGAGACCGTTGGCCATGCAGGCATCGACCATCTTGGCGATGGTGTAGTGCCAGAGGTCCTGCTGGGCGGAGGCCCGGGCGGCGCCGTCGCTCGTCGGGTCGGCGATGACCCGGTAATCCGGATGGCCGCCGCCGACGCGGGTGGTCTTCATGCCGCGGGAGGCCGCGAGGTCGGCGGGTCCGAGGCTCATGCCGTGCATGCGGGGCGAGGCGGCGGCGATGGCATCGACGTTGGCGACCCCCTCGGCGGTCTCGAGGATGGCGTGGACGAGGATCGGCTTGGTCACGCCGTGCCGGGCCTCGAGCTGGGCCAGCAACTGGTCGATGTAGTGGATGTCCCACGGCCCCTCGACCTTGGGCACCATCACGACGTCGAGCTTGTCGCCGACTTCGGCGACGATCTCGAACAGGTCGTCGAGAATCCAGGGCGAGTTCAGGGCATTGATGCGGGTCCAGAGGCCGGTGCCGGAGGCGGCGAAGTCGGTGGCCCGGGCCATGGCCACGAAGCCCTTGCGGGCCGCCTCCTTCTGGTCGATCGGCACAGCGTCCTCGAGGTTGCCCAGCACCACGTCGACGGTGGCGGCGAGCTCCGGCACGCGGGCCCGGACCTTCTCGTTGTGGGGCGGCACGAAGTGGATCATCCGCTCCAGCTTGACGGGAAGCTCGCGGAAGGGGGCCGGTGCGCCGGTGGCGAGCGGCTGGAAGAAGCGGCGTGGCAGTTTCATGGGTGGTTCTGGCTCCCGGGAGTTTCTTTGTGTGAGATCGGCGTCCCGAACCAGCGGTTAGGGCAAGGCCGGCCCCGCCGTAAAGGTGCGCGGGCGCACGCAAGCCGTTTGCCATGCCGCCATCGCGGTGCGCGCGGCGGAACGCCCGTCTCCGGCTCACGTTCTCACGATCGAGGGGGCACCTCACGGACGACGAAGGACGGACCCATGTCCGGATCATCGACCCGGCGGACTGGCTTCCGCCATCCGGTGCTGCTTGGAGCAGCCCTGATCGGTCTCGGCCTTCCGCAGACCACGTTCGCCGCCGAGCGCGCCAAGCCGGCCGTCGAGAAGCAGGTCCAGTCCGCGACGCAATCCGGGCGCGTGGCCTTCACGGCCGCCGAGGCCGCGACGGCGTGGCCCGACGGACTGGCGGCGGGGCTGCGCATTCCCGGCGACGATGCCGCCGCCTTCCGCACCCTTCTCGATGGAGCCTCGGCCGCCAACCGGCCCTGGCTCGTGCTCTCGGGCGGGGGTGAGAACGGCGCCTACGCGGCCGGCCTGCTCAACGGCTGGAGCGAGGCCGGCACGCGGCCGGATTTCGGCATCATCACGGGCGTCAGCACCGGCGCGATGATCGCGCCCTTCGCCTTCATCGGCACCGCCGGCGACGCGGCCCTGCGCCAGAACTACACCGAGATCTCCGCCGCGGACGTGTTCGAGTTCGGCGGCACGAACGAGGCCCTCACCGATACCTGGCCCCTCAAGCGCCGGATCGACCGGGCGGTGACCCCGGCCCTTCTCAAGGCGGTGGCCGCGGAGCATGCCAAGGGCCGCCGGCTCCTGGTGGCGACCACGGCAGTGGATGGCGAGCGGCCGGTCCTGTGGGACATGGGGGCCATCGCGCAGACCGGGGGCCCGAAGGCGCTGGCGCTGTTCCGCTCGGTGATCCTGGCCTCCTCGGCCGTGCCCGGAGTGTTTCCCCCGGTGATGATCGACGCTGTGGCGGGCGACGGCAAGCATTTCCAGGAGATGCACGACGACGGCGGTACCACCGCGCCGTACTATCTCGCCCCGGAAGCGATGCTCCTGGCGAAGGATCCGGCGCCCTTGCCGACGCCTCAGGTCTACCTCGTCGTCAACAACAGTCTGGCGCCCGACTTCCAGATGGCGTCGCGCACGACCCTGAGCGTGCTCGGCCGCTCGATGTCGGCGGCGATCAAGGCACAGACCCGCGCCGCGCTCGCCCTCAGCCAGGGCTTCGCCCGGCGAACCGGCCTCGACCTTCAGGTCGCCCAGATCGACGGGCGCTTCGGGAAGACCTCCGCTGCGCCGTTCGACCAGGGGTATATGAAGGCCCTGTTCGCCCACGGCGTCGCCCTGGGCAAGTCCGGCACCGCCTTCCAGGACGGTACGGCGGACCCGGCGGCGGAGATCGCCACCGGCTCGGTCGACCGGCGGGTGGCCCGGGAGAGTCCCGCTCAGGACGGCCCGGTCCGGAGCGTGGCCGGGCGCTGATCAGCGCATCAGGCTCGGGGCGCCGAGGCGGGGCAGCACGCCCTCGCGCATGACGATGCGGCGCAACGGGCCGATCGTCGTCATGGCGAGGAGGCCGAGGCCGCGCAGGGCGTCCACCGGCAGGAGGTCGGCGAGCAGGCTGCGGTTGAGCGCGTCGACCGCGGTCGACCGCAAGCGCGCGTCGAGGTCGCGCCCGCGGGCGAAGCCGGCCAGCGACGCGCGCGAACCCGGGTCGCGCCCGTCCGCCACCGCCCGCATCACCGCGTCGCGCAAGGACGCGGCGTCGCGCAGGCCGAGGTTCAACCCCTGCGCGCCGATGGGCGGGAAGACGTGGGCGGCCTCGCCGATCAAGGCGAGGCGGGCCGCGACCGGGCTCGGCACGGACAGGCCCCGCATCGGCACGAGGCCGCGCGGCCCGTCGACGCGCATCGCCCCCAGCATCGCCTGGGCCTGGCGCTCCACCGCCCGGGCGAGGGCCGCATCGTCGCAGGCCGCCAGACGCTTGGCGGGGCTCTCGCCCATCACCCAGACGAGGCTGGAGCGGAGCCCACCGGGCAGGGGCACCAGGGTGAACGGCCCCTGCCGGGTGTGGAACTCGGTGGAGACGTCGCGGTGGGGCCGCGTGTGGGCGAGGATCGTCGTGATGGCGCTCTGCGGGTAGGACCAGGTGCGGGGCACGATGCCGGCGGCCTCGCGCAGCTTCGAGCGGGCGCCGTCCGCCCCGGCCACGAGACGGGCCGACAGGGTGGCGCCCCCGGCCAGCGTGATCGTGGCGGCGTCCGCGCCGGCCGTGAAGCCCGCGGCGTCCTCCTCGAACAGGGTCAGGTTGGCGGCCGAGCGGGCCTCGGCGCGCAGGCCCTCGACGAGGCGGGCGCTCTCGACGTTCCAGCCGAAGGCGTCGAGGCCGATCTCGGTGGCGACGAAGCGGGCCGGGGGCGGGCGGAACAGGCTGCCGGTGTCGTCGACGAGGTGGAGCTCGGCCAGGGGACTCGCCTGGGGCGCGATCGCTGCCCAGACCCCGAGGGCGTCGAGGAAGCGCACCGAGCCGTCGAGGAGCGCCACCGTGCGCCCGTCGGCCACGGGGGCGTGCCGGCCGACCAGGGCGGTGGCGACGCCGTCGCGGGCGAGCGCCAGGGCGAGGCTCAGGCCCGCCGCGCCGGCCCCGACCACGGCGACCGCGAAGGTCTCGGACGGGGGAGCCTCGGATTTCGCAGGAAGTGTCGCCACGGCGTCGCGGTCTCCAGAACGGCATCGGGCAGCGCATCGGCCGGCGAGAGCCCGGCCGACCGAAAGAACCTGACGCTTACAGAGGCGTGTCACCGCGCCGGTCAAGGCCGCGATGGTGCCGCAGGGGCGGGGCTTGTACCATCCGGCGCAAGGCCGCGACCCTCGGCGACCCGGAGGCCCACCCCGATCATGAGCCTGTTCATCGCGCTGCTGGCGCTCGGCTTCCTGATGCTCGTCGCCTATCGGGGCTTTTCCGTCATCCTGTTCGCACCGGTGGCGGCCCTGCTGGCAGTGCTCCTCACCGATCCGTCGGCGGTGCTGCCGGTCTTCTCCGGCCTGTTCATGGAGAAGATGGTCGGCTTCGTGAAGCTGTACTTCCCGGTGTTCCTGCTCGGCGCGGTATTCGGCAAGGTCATCGAGATGTCGGGCTTCTCCCGCTCCATCGTGACCGCCGTGATCGCGCTCGTGGGCACCCGGCGGGCCGTGCTCTCCATCGTGCTGGTGTGCAACCTGCTCACCTACGGGGGCGTCTCGCTCTTCGTGGTGGTGTTCGCGGTCTATCCCTTCGCGGCGGAGGCCTTCCGCCTCAGCGACATCCCCAAGCGCCTGATCCCCGGCACCATCGCGCTCGGGGCCTTCTCCTACACGATGGACGCGCTGCCCGGGACGCCGCAGATCCAGAACATCATTCCCACCACCTTCTTCGGCACCAACACCTGGGCCGCCCCCTGGCTCGGGCTGATCGGCGCGGCCTTCATCCTGGGGGTCGGCGTCGCCTATCTCGACCGGCGCATCGCCGCGGCCAGGCGCCGGGGCGAGGGCTACGGCACCGGCCACAGCAACGAACCGCAGGTGATGGACGCGGCGTCCCGCGCGCATCCGGCCATCGCCCTCCTGCCGCTGATAGTGGTGGGGGTGGCGAACCTCGCCTTCACGGCCCTGATCCCACGCCTCTACGGCGCGAAGGCCGAGACGGCCCTCGCCGGCCTCGACAAGCCCATCGTCACCGCGGTCTCGTCCGTGACCGCGATCTGGGCGGTGGAGCTAGCGCTGCTCGCCGGCATCCTCACGGTGCTGGTCTTCGCCTGGCGCCCGGTCTCGCAGGGCTTCGCGGAGGGCAGCCGCGCGGCGGTGGCGGGCTCGCTGCTGGCGGCGATGAACACCGCCTCCGAATACGGCTTCGGCGCGGTCATCGCGGCCCTTCCGGGCTTCCTCGTCATCCGCGACGCCCTCTCGGCGATCCCGAACCCCCTGGTCAACGAGGCCGTGACGGTGACGGCGCTGGCCGGCATCACCGGCTCGGCGTCGGGCGGCATGAGCATCGCGCTGGCGGCCATGTCCTCCACCTTCATCGCGGCCGCGCAGGCCGCCCACATCCCCATGGAGGTGCTGCACCGGGTCGCCGCCATGGCGAGCGGCGGCATGGACACCCTGCCCCACAACGGCGCGGTCATCACCCTGCTGTCGGTGACGGGCCTGACCCACCGGCAGGCCTATGCCGACGTCTTCGCCATCACGCTCCTGAAGACCGGGGCGGTGTTCCTGGTGATCGGGGTCTACTATCTCACCGGCATCGTGTGAGCTGGCGCTGTGCCTGGGCGAAGCCCGGATTCGTCCGTGCCGAAGGGATCAACCGGATCCGGCGCGGAGCGGCGGTTCCTCCGGTTCGACGAGCCGTAGGGTGAGCTGCGTGAAGGGCCGGATGTCCCAGGCCGGACCGGCATGGAACATCATCACCACGGGCCGGCGGGCCAGCACCTGGAATTCCGGCAGTCCCGCCTCCGGGCGCAGGATCGTGCCCGGCTGGACGGCGGGGTCGTACCCGGCAGGACGTATCCACACGATCTCATCCATTCAGCCGATCCATCGTCATGGTCGTGCCGCGCCCTCCCGGCGGGACCGGGACGGCCGCATCCCGGCGCCGGAGCCGGGAACGACTCGCGGGACGGGGGCCGGTTAACCTGCGTTAATCACGCGGCCGCCGTGGACGCAATCGGAGAGCTGCGGGAGTCCGATCCGGTGCGCCAGCGCACATGGGCTGGCGGGAGCGGGATGAGAACCTGCACCATTGCCGGCATACCGGGACCGTCTATGGCGCAGATCATCGCGGCCGGTGGCCCCGCACCCGTCCCGCCCCAGACCTACACCGAAGACCCACACTGAGGAACGACACGATGCCGAAGGCGATCCAGGTTCACGCGTACGGCGGCCCCGAGGTGATGCGCTACGAGGACGTGACGCTGCCGGCCCCGGGCCCCGGCCAGATCCACGTCCGGCAGACCGCCATCGGCGTCAACTTCATCGACATCTACTTCCGCTCGGGCGCCTACAAGGCGCCGCAGCTGCCCTTCACCCCCGGCAAGGAGGGCGCCGGCGTGATCGTGGCGCTCGGCGAAGGCGTCACCGGCTTCCGGGTCGGCGAGCGGGTCGCCTACGGCTCGGCCGCGAGCACCTATGCGGAGGAGGCGGTGATCGAGGCGAGCGCCGCCGTGCACCTCGCCGACGACATCGACGACAAGACCGCCGCCGCGATGATGCTGAAGGGCCTCACCGCCGAGTACCTGCTGCACCGGACCTACGCGGTGAAGCCGGGCGACACCATCCTGTTCCACGCCGCCGCCGGGGGCGTCGGCCTCATCGCCTGCCAATGGGCCAAGCACCTCGGCGCCACGGTGATCGGCACCGTCGGCTCGGCGGAGAAGGCGGAGCTCGCCCGCGCCAACGGCTGCGACCACGTCATCCTCTATCGCGACGAGGATTTTTCGGCCCGCGTCCGGGAGATCACGGGCGGCAAGGGCGTGCCGGTGGTCTATGACGGCGTCGGCAAGGACACCTTCCCGGCCTCCCTCGACTGCATCAGCCCGCTGGGCCTGTTCGTCAGCTTCGGCTCGGCCTCCGGCCCGGTGGACGATTTCAGCCTGGCGCTGCTGGGCCAGAAGGGCTCGCTCTACGCCACCCGCCCCTCGCTCTTCGCCCATGCGAGCAAGCGGGAGACCCTCGACGCCATGGCCAAGAACCTGTTCTCGGTGGTGGCGAGCGGCGCGGTGAAGATCCCGGTCCACAGCACGGCCCGGCTCGCCGACGCGCAGCAGGTCCACCGGGATCTCGCCGCCCGCAAGACCACCGGCGCCACGGTGATGATCCCGTGATCCGGTCGTCCCGGGATCGGAGGATCGCGTGATCCCGGGAGCCCGGGACGTCCTCCTCGTCATCGACGTGCAGGTGGACTTCTTGCCCGGGGGGGCCCTTGCCGTGCCGGACGGCGACGCCGTGGTCGCGCCGGCGAACCGCCTCCTCGGCCTGTTCCCGCACGCGGTGCTGACGCAGGACTGGCACCCGCCGGGGCACGTCTCCTTCGCGACGAGCCATCCCGGCCGGGCGCCCTCCGACACCGTGCCGCTCGCCTATGGCCCGCAGGTGCTGTGGCCGGAGCATTGCGTGCAGGGCAGCGCCGGGGCCGCCCTCGCCCCCGGCCTTGCGGCGGACCGCGCCGAACTGGTGATCCGCAAGGGCCACCACCCGGGGGTCGACAGCTATTCGGCCTTCCTGGAGGCGGACCGCCGCACGCCCACGGGGCTGGCCGGCTACCTGCGTGAGCGCGGCTTCACCCGGGTGGTCCTGTGCGGCCTCGCCACGGATTACTGCGTGGCCTGGAGCGCCCGCGACGCGCGGGCGGCCGGCTTCGAGGCCCTGGTGGTCGCGGACGCCGTGCGGGGCATCGACCGGGACGGCTCGCTGGCGCAGGCCTGGACCGAGATGGCGGCGGCCGGGGTCGGGCGGATCACGAGCCAAAGGATCGTGGGCCCGGGATTCCATGGCGAAGGGCACACAGCCCCTTGAAATCACACCTCAGGTTAACAAAATTCCATTCGTAAACCTGAGGTAATATTTATGTCTGATGATCTTACGAAGCGCGGCTTGCCTGACCAGCGCCGCATCAACGTGAACGAGCCGTGGGAAGTCAAAGCGTGGGGCGAAAAGTTCGGTGTGACGGAAGCTCAGCTGCTTGCTGCGGTTAAGGCTGTCGGCGTGATGGCGAAGGATGTCGCGAGACATCTCGGAAAACCGTATCCTTGAAGTCGGGACGAAAAAGGGGAAAGGGGCCTACGGCCCCTTTCCATCCAAACGACGGCTCGGAAATCCGGACACCGATCTACACCGCGCTCCCGTAGAGATCGTAGGCGTCCGCGCGCTCGATCTTCACGGTGACGATGTCGCCCACCCGCAGGGGCCGGCGCGCCGTGACGTGGACGTTCCCGTCGATCTCGGGGGCGTCGTATTTCGAGCGGCCCTTGGCGACGGTGCCGTCGGCCGCGTCGATGATGACGGGCAGGCGCTTGCCGATGCGGGCCTTCTGCAGGCGGGCGGAAACGGCCTGCTGCGCCTCCATGAAGCGGCGCTTGCGCTCGGCCTTGACCTCCGGCGGGACGAGGTCCCCGAGGCCGTTGGCCACGGCGCCGGCCACCGGCTCGAACTCGAAGCAGCCGACGCGCTCGAGCTTGGCTTCGCGAATCCAGGTCAGCAGCTCCTCGAACTCGGCCTCGGTCTCGCCGGGGAAGCCGACGATGAAGGTCGAGCGGATGGCGAGATCGGGGCAGATCTCGCGCCAGCGCCGGATGCGCTCGAGCTGGCGCTCCTGGTTGCCGGGCCGGCGCATGCGCTTGAGCACGGACGGGCTCGCGTGCTGAAGCGGCATGTCGAGGTAGGGCAGGATCTTGCCCTCGGCCATCAGCGGAATGACCTCGTCCACGTGCGGGTAGGGGTAGACGTAGTGCATCCGCACCCAGGCCCCCAGTTCGCCGAGTTCGGCGGCGAGGTCGTAGAACTTCGCCCGTACCGCGCGGTCGCGCCAGGGGCTCTCCGCGTAGCGGATGTCGACCCCGTAGGCGGAGGTGTCCTGCGAGACCACCAGCAGTTCCTTGACGCCGGCCTTCACCAGCTTCTCGGCCTCGCGCAGCACGTCGCCGGCCGGCCGGCTGACGAGATCGCCGCGCAGGGAGGGGATGATGCAGAAGGTGCAGCGGTTGTTGCAGCCCTCGGAAATCTTCAGGTAGGCGTAGTGGCGCGGGGTGAGCTTCACCCCCTGCGGCGGCACGAGGTCGAGGAACGGGTCGTGGGCCGGAGGCACCGCCGCGTGCACCGCCGCCACCACCGATTCGTAGGCCTGCGGCCCGGTGACCGCGAGCAGGTTCGGATACTTCTCGCGGATCTCGTCGGGCTGGGCGCCCATGCAGCCGGTCACGATGACGCGGCCGTTCTCCGCCATGGCCTCGCCGATGGCCGAGAGCGACTCGGCCTTGGCCGAATCGAGGAAGCCGCAGGTGTTGACGATGACGACGTCCGCGCCGTCATGCCGCCGGGCGAGCTCGTAGCCCTCCGCCCGCAGGTGCGTGAGGATGCGCTCGGAATCCACCAGCGCCTTCGGGCAGCCGAGGGAGACGAAGGAGATTTTCGGCGCCGCCTTGGCGGGGGCCGGCGGCAGGGGGGATGCGGTCATGGATGCTCGTCGGGCCGGACCGGCTGCGGAAGAACCGGATCGGCCGTGGACTCGGGGGAGGGCGGGACAAAGAGGTTGACAGCCCTATAACGGGATTCGCGCGCCCAAGCGAGCCGGGCGGGTCCGAGCCATGCGCGGATCGCGCTTTTGCCACGGCATCGCGCATGCCACCTGTGCATGATACCGCAGGCCACGACGGATGCGTCGGCCCCCAATGCTTCGGCACACCGGGATCGTCGGTCCGTCGCCGCCCCAAAACCTTCGAGTCGTCATGTGGATTGCTGACATCCCGTTCGTCGAGCCCGTCGCGGCGGCCGAGGCCCTGGCCGCCCTGCCGGGGCTCGCCTTCCTCGACAGCGCCATGCACCACGACACCCTGGGGCGGACCTCGACCCTGGCGGCGGACCCGTTCGGGCGCTTCCGGTTTCGCAATGGCCAGGCCACCCTGGATGGGCGTCCCGTCCCGGGCTCCGGCCTGGAGGCGCTGCGCGCCTGCCTCGCCCCCTACCGCACGGCGCGGGACCCCGATGGCCCGGCCTTCGCGGGCGGCGCGATCGGCTACGTCGCCTACGATTTCGGCGCCGCCCTGGAGCGGGTGGCGCCCCCGGCCCGGCGGGCGGGCCTCTGCGACGACATCGCCTTCAACCTCTACGACACGGTGCTGAGCCTCGACCACGCGACCGGGCGCTGCCGCCTTCTCGCCACGGGCTTTCCCGAGACCGACCCCGCCGCGCGCGAGGCCCGCGCCCGGGCCCGGCTGACGCAGTTCACCCGCCTGCTGGAAGGCGCGCATCCGAGCCCCGAGCCGGCGGCGCAGGGGCCGCTGGCCTGGCGCTCGAACTTCACCCGCGCCGGCTACGAGGCGGCCGTGGAGCGGGTGCGCGACTACATCCGCGCCGGCGACATCTACCAGGCCAACATCGCCCAGCGCTTCGAAGCCGACCTGCCGGAAGGCTTCGATCCGTTCGCCCTCTATCGGCGCCTGCGCGCCACCAACCCGGCGACCTTCGGCGCCTATCTCGACTTCGAGGACCTGCGGGTCGCCTCCAGCAGCCCCGAGCGCTTCCTCAAGCTCAGCGGGCGGGCGATCGAGACCCGGCCGATCAAGGGCACGGTGCGGCGCGTGGCCGATGCGGCCGCCGACGCGCGCCTGGGCGAGGCGCTGCAGGCCAACGCCAAGGAGCGGGCCGAGAACATCATGATCGTCGACCTCCTGCGCAACGACCTCTCGCGCATCTGCGAGCCCCACAGCGTGCGGGTGCCGGTGCTGTGCGGCCTCGAATCCTACGCCTCGGTCCACCATCTCGTGTCGGTGGTCACCGGAACCCTGAAAGCCGACATGGACGCCCTCGACCTGATCGCCGCCACCTTCCCGGGCGGCTCGATCACCGGCGCACCGAAGCTGCGCGCCATGGACATCATCACGGAGATCGAGAGCGACGCGCGCGAACTCTATTGCGGCGCCATCGGCGCCCTCGGCTTCACCGGCGACCTCGACACCGCCATCGCCATCCGGACGGTGTTCATGAACGACCGCACGGCCGTGCTCCAGGCCGGCGGCGGCATCACCCTGCTGTCCGAGCCGGGCCCTGAATACGAGGAGACCCTGACCAAGGCCGCGCGGGTGTTCCAGGCCTTCGAACCTGAGGCGGGGAGGGCGCCGTGATCCTCGTCATCGACAACTACGACAGCTTCGTCTTCAACGTGGTGCGCTACTTCGAGGAACTGGGCGAGACCGTCCGGGTGGTGCGCAACGACGCCCTCGACGTCGCCGGCATCCGCGCCCTGGCGCCCGAAGCGATCGTGATCTCGCCCGGCCCCTGCACCCCGGCGGAGGCCGGCATCTCGCTGCCCGCCATCCGGGCGCTCTCCGGGGCGGTGCCGCTGCTCGGCGTCTGCCTCGGCCACCAGGCCATCGGGGCGGCCTTCGGCGGCCGGGTGGCGCGCGCCGGGCGCCCCCTGCACGGGCAGGCGACGCCGATCCGGCACGACGGGGCCGGGCTCTTCGCCGGCCTGCCCGACCCGATGCAGGTCGGGCGCTACCACTCGCTGATCGTGGCGCCGGAGGCCGGCATGGCCGACCGGCTCAGCATCGACGCGGTCTCGACGGAAGGGGAGGTGATGGCCCTGTCGCACCGGACCCACCCGACCTGGGGCGTGCAGTTCCACCCGGAATCGGTGCTCACCGAGAACGGGCACGCCATCTTCGCCAATTTCCTGCGACTGGCCCGCGACTGGCGCGCCGACCACGCCCTGCCGGCCCAGACCGATGCTGTGGTTTGACGGCGGCCTCACCGAGGGGCCGGTGCCCTTCGACCTCGGCGACCGGGGCCTGACCCTCGGGGACGGGGTGTTCGACACGGCCCTCGCCCGCCATGGCCGCATCCTGTTCGAGGCCGCGCACGTGGACCGCCTGGCGGCCGCCACCGCGACGCTGGGCTTTCCCGTGGCGCCGGAGCGCATCGCCGAGGCGATGCGGGAGCTCGCCGAAGCGGCGGGCCGGGTGCATCCCCTGGCGGCGATCCGCACCACCGTGACCCGGGGCTCCGGCCCGCGCGGGCTCGGCCCCCCGGCCGCGCCCCGGCCGGTGCTGTGGGCGAGCGCCGCCCCGGTAGGCGACGCCCTGGCCTTCGCGCCCCTGACCCTCCACCCCACGGAGATCCGCCGCAACGAGACCTCGCCAGCCGCGAGCCTGAAGACGCTGGGTTACCTCGACGCGGTGCTGGCCGCCGGCGCGGCCCGGGCCGCCGGCTTCGACGAGGCCCTGTTCCGCAACACGCGCGGGCACGTCGCCTGCGCCGGCACGGCCAACCTGTTCGCGGTGGTCGACGCCACCCTCGTCACCCCGCCCCTGTCGGACGGCGTCCTGCCGGGCATCCTGCGCGGCGAGATTCTGTCGGGATGCGCTTCGCGCCTCGGCCTGCCCGTCGCCGAACGCAGCGTCGGCCTCGACGAACTCCTGCGCGCCGACGCGGTGTTCGTGACCAATTCCCTGCGGGGCCTCGCCCCCGTGACGGCGATCGGCGAGACCGCCTTCGCGAGCGCCGACCACCCCGTGGTGGCGGCGCTCATCGCCGACCTGCGCGACGCCTTCGCGCCATGAGGGCGCCCGATCCATGAGGACGCCGCGCTTCTGGTGGCGCCTGCCCCTGATGGCGGCCTACGGCTTCATCGGGATCGTGCACCTCGCCGCCCCCGACGCCTTCCTGCCGATCATGCCGGACTGGGTGCCGGAGCCCCGCCTCACCGTGATCGTCACCGGCCTGTGCGAGCTCGCCGGGGTGCTCGGCCTCGCCTGGGGCCCGACCCGGCGCTGGGCCGGGATCGGGCTCGCCTTCTACGCGGTCTGCGTCTTCCCGGCCAACCTCAAGCACGCCCTGGAGGGCATCGTCGTGCCGGGCCTGCCCGACAGCTGGTGGTACCACGGCCCCCGGCTGGCGTTTCAGCCGGTCTTCGTCTGGTGGGCCCTCTATGCCGGCGGGGTCGTCGACTGGCCGTTCGGCCGGCGCCCGGCCTGAGCCCCAGGGCCCGCCCTTCGGCGGAGCCCACGGCGTCAGCCCTTCTCCGCGACCTTGACCGCCGCCCAGGCCGCCTCCATCGCGTCGAGATCGCTGTCGGCCAGGTCGCACCCCTCCGCGACGAGGGTCGCAGCCATGGCGGTGAAGCGGCGCTCGAACTTCATATTCCCTTCTCGTAAGGAATATTCCGGATCGATCCCAAGGTGGCGGGCGAGGTTGGCCACCGAGAACAGGAGGTCGCCGAGTTCCTCCGCCACCGCCGCCCGGGTGCCGTGGGCCATGGCGTCCGCGACCTCGTCGATCTCCTCGCGCACCTTCAGCACCACCTGGGCTGGATCGGTCCAGTCGAAGCCGTAGGTCGCGGCCTTGGCGGAGAGCTTGTGGGCGCGGGTCAGGGCGGGGAGGGGCAGCGGAATGCCGGCGAGCGGGCCGGTCTCCCGCGGCGGCTTGGCCCGGCGTTCCTCCGCCTTGATCGCCTCCCATTGCCGCGCCACCGCCGCGGGATCGCGCCGGGGCGAGCCCGTCGGCAGCAGGGTTCCGTCCGGCGCGAACACATGTGGGTGGCGCCGGACCATCTTCTCCATCACCGCCCGGACCACGTCCGGGAACGCGAACAGCCCGGCCTCCTCGGCGATGCGCGCGTGGAACACCACCTGGAGCAGCAGGTCGCCGAGCTCGTCGCGCAGGTCGTCGGTGTCGCCGCGCGCGATGGCGTCGGCGACCTCGTAGGCTTCCTCCACCGTGTAGGGGGCGATGCTGGAGAAATCCTGCGCCACGTCCCAGGCGCAGCCGGTCTCCGGGTCGCGCAGCTGCGCCATCAGCGCCAGCAGATCCTCGATCCTCACTCCATCGCCTCCGCGTCATGCCTCGATCCGCTTCCCTTAGCGGATCGCGGGCCAACCCGTGAGGCTGGGGATGGAGGCGGGAGAAGCGGTGGCTTCCTCTGGAAAATTCCCATGAAAAAGCCTTGGTCGGTGGGGTGTTCGTTCTTCCGAACGGTTCCCGCGCCCTTAGGAAAGGTATCAGTAAGGGATTCTCAGAGAGTCATTTCTGAGAGTTATATGGGGGCGTCGAAAGCCGTTCCGCTGCAGGGGTTTGGCGGGTGTTCGCGCATCGAACTCTGCGCAAGTCCGTATCGAACTCTGCGCGGGTCAGCATCGAACTCTGCGTGTCCGAACCCGGCCGGCGCATGGGATTCTGCGTGCCTGCGTATTGGGTTCGGCGTGGATCGGCGGTCGCAGCGGTGAACTCTGGGGATTGTGCCGAATCCGGCCCCGTATCGAACTCTGCGTCGGCGCGCGCCGGCCGGATCCGGCCCGTCCACCGGCGTCGGTTTTCCCCGTCCCGGCCGGTGGATAGCCGGGATGACGCCGGTCTTCGGCCTGGGCCGGCGAGACTCCGCGGCGGGGAATCGGGCATGGTCGCCCCGCGGCGGGGTCCGGGGATGTCGATCCCCGGGCGGGTCTTCTCGGGCTGCCCGAGGGGCGCCGCCGGGAGCATGGGGCGGGGGCGCGTGGGGATCGAGGACACATTGGCGGGCATCCGCGACGCCGACCTCCTCGCCGAGGTGGAGGCGGCCCGGGGCAGCTTCCTATTCGCCACCATCGCGGAGACCATCCTGCATCGGCAGCGGGCCCGGGACGCGGAGGCCGCCGCCCGCGGCGCCGTGGCCGGCCGGCGCCAGGCCATGGGCCGCGACCAGCGACGCCGGGACGCCATCCGCGAAGTCATCGAGACCGAGCCCACGGGCCCGGAGAACCTGCAGCACATCCACTCGGTGCTGGCCCTCTGCGGCCTGCCCTATCGCGACCCCGGCGACGCGCGCGAATTCTTCCGCGAATACGGGCGGAATTCCCTCAGCCTGCTGGCCGGACGGCTGAAGAACCCCGCCACCGGCGAGATGGAGTTCCAGGGCCTGCCCTACGGTCCCAAGGCCCGCCTCGTGCTGCTGCACCTCTGCACCGAGGCGGTGCGCCAGCGCAGCCCGACGATCGCGGTGGCCGACAGCCTGTCGGGCTTCATGAAGGAGATGGGATTCGCCGTCACCGGCGGCGAGCGCGGCACCATCCGGCAGTTCAAGGAGCAGCTCGCGCGGCTCGCCGCCTGCACCCTGCAGATCGGTCTCTGGGACGGGGCGGGCAGCGCCAGCACCCTCAACGTGCCGCCCTTCCGCCAGCTCGACCTGTGGCTGCCCCAGGGGGCCGACGGGGTGGTCTGGCAGAAGAGCGTCCAGTTCCACCAGGATTTCTACGACAACCTGATCCAGCACGCCCTGCCGGTGGACATCCGGGCGGCCCGGGCCTTCTCGGGCTCGGCGCGCAAGCTCGACCTGCTGTTCTGGGTCGGATACCGCCTGCGCGCCCTACAACGGCCCCTGCGCCTTACCTGGGACAACCTGCACAAGCAGTTCGGCGCCGACAACGCCAGCATCCGCAGCTTCCGCCAGGCCTTCAAGGCGGATCTCGCCCACCTGCAGGAGGTCTTTCCGAAACTGCCGATCCGCCTCGACGACGGCGGCATGCTGCTCCAGCCCGCCGACCCGAGCGCCCTGCTGATCCCGCCGCGCGGGGCCAAGCTGCCGCGCAAGGCCGCCGCGTCGGGCTGAGCCACATGTTCCCTTAACGGAATGGAATAAAGGAAGGAACACGGGTTGTTCCCCATCCGCAAATAGGGAATAATGGTTGGAATTCTGGGTCGCTTCGCTGCCCGCGGAATATTCCAAGGGGATTCGATGTTCCTGTCCGAAGCCGAGGCGGAAGCGGCCCTGCGGGATTTGCGGCGTCGCCGCGACGAGCTCGACCGGGCCATCGCCGACCACCAGCTCTACCTCGAGCTCGGCCGCCGCCTGCGGCCGATCGGCCCGGCGCCGGCCGCCGAGGCGGAGACTCCCCCGCCCGGCGCCTGGGACGCGCCCGCCCGCCCGCCCGCGGCGGAGCCGGCCTCGCTTCCGGAGCCGGTCTTCGTGCCAGGACGGGATTTCGTCTCAGGACACGGCGTCGTGCCAGGGCAGATCTCGGGTCCCGGACAGGCCGAGCCCGCGCGCGCCGGCGAGGATCTCGTGGCGGCGCGCCGGCACGGGCGCGCGCTCGTCGCTGCGGCCGTGAACCTGCTGCACGAGGCCGGCCGGCCCCTCCATGCCGGCGAGATCTGGCAGGGCCTCACCGCCCTCGGCTTCGCGCTTCCCGGCCACGATCCCGTGGCGGCCCTCAATACCCGCCTGTGGAAGCGCTCGGGACCGGGCGGCCCGCTGAAGCGCCTCGGCGAGGCGGTCTACGCCCCGTCCGAGGAGGATGACGAGCTGGGCTGACCCGCGCCGCCGGTCCGGCGCGCCGGAAGCGTTCCGTCCCGAGACGGCGGCGTTGACATCCGGCCCTCCCTGATCCCCGGTTCCGCTGCGCGGCCCCGGGATCAGGGGGCTGCGAGCGGGCTTCCGGCGCGACGCTCCGCCCATGCGATCACGCGCCACAGCAGAGGATCATTCGAGCAGGGCGAACACGGTGAGCTGGCCGCCGAGCGCGGTGTAGCGCGCCAGCGCGGCGTAGCCGCCGACCGCGCCGGCGCCGTCGTTCGGGTCGGTGAGGCCGGCCGCGAGGCCGATCCCGGCCCAGCCGCCGACGCCGGAGAGCACGGCGACGTATTGCCGGCCCTCGTGCAGGTAGGTGGTGACGTTGCCGACGATGCCCGAGGGCGTCTTGAAGCGGTAGAGCTCGTGGCCGTCCCGCGCGTCGACGGCTTTGAGATAGCCCTCGAGGGTCCCGTAGAACACCACGTCCCCGGCGGTGGCGAGCACGCCGGACCAGACCGAGAACGGCTCGGGAATCGTCCAGCGGATCGCCCCCGCGACCCCGTCCCAGGCGGTCAGGGTTCCGGTGCGGGGATCGTCGGGTGCCGGGTGCAGGCTCACGGTGGCGCCGACATAGGGCAGGCCGGGGGTGTAGGAGACCCGGAACGGCTCGTAATCCATGCAGATGTGGTTGGTCGGCACGTAGAACAGCCGGGTCCGGGGCGAGTAGGCCGCCGGCTGCTGGTTCTTGGCCCCGATGGCGCCGGGGCAGATGCCCGTGGTGGTCTCGTCCTCGCCCGAGGATTCCGGCGCATGGCGCGGGTCGAGCACCGGGCGCCCGTAGCCCGGCGAGGCCCGGTCGAGGTCCACATGGGTCGCCCAGTTCACGGAGCGGTCGAACTTCTGCGCCACCAGGAGTTCGCCGGTGGCGCGGTCCAGGGTGTAGCCGAAGCCGTTGCGGTCGAAATGGGTGAGGAGCGGGCGGGGGACGCCGCCGACCGCCGCATCGGTCAGGATCATCTCGTTGACGCCGTCGTAGTCCCACTGGTCGTGGGGCGTCATCTGGTAGAGCCAGCGGGCGATGCCGGTGTCGGGGTCGCGGGCCACGATCGACGCCGCCCAGCGGTTGTCGCCGGGGCGCTGCGCCGGGTTCCAGGTCGAGGGATTGCCGGTGCCGTAATAGACGAGGTCGAGGGCTGCGTCGTAGGCGAACCAGCCCCAGGCGCAGCCGCCGCCGGTCTTCCACTGGTCGCCCTCCCAGGTCTTCAGGGAGGAATCCCGGCCGATGGGCTTGCCGAGCGACGTCGTGCGCGCGGGGTCGACCCGCATCTGTTCGTCGGTGCCCGTGGCGGTGGCGCGCCAGAGCCGGCCGCCGGTCTTCGCGTCGTAGGCGGTGACGTGGCACTGGACCCCGAACTCGCCGCCCGAGAGGCCCACCAAAACCTTGCCCTTCACCGGCAGCACGGCGGCGGTGTTGGTCTCGCCCCGGGCCGGGTCGCCGTTGCGGACCGACCAGTTCACCCGTCCGGTCTTCGCGTCGAGGGAGACCAGGGTGGTGTCGGCCTGCTGCAGGAAGAGGGCGCCGTCCGCGTAGGCGAGGCCCCGGTGGACCGTGTCGCAGCACAGGAGGGCCATCACGGCCGGGTCCTGCTTCGGTTCGTAGCGCCAGAGGATGCGGCCGTCGTGGTCGAGATCGAGGGCCGTGACGGTGTTGGGGAAGGGGGTGTGGACGTACATCACCCCGTCGACCACCAGGGGCGCACCCTCGTGGCCGCGCAGGATCCCGGTGGAGTAGGTCCAGGCCACCCGGAGCCGGCCGACATTGGCGGCGGTGATCCGGTCGAGATCCGAATAGCGGGTGTTGGCCGCGTCGACCGTGGGCAGCACCATCTGGGCCGCGGCGGGACCCGGGAGGACGCTCGCCAGCAGGGCGAGCAGGGGGATGGCGCGCATGGGACTCCCGGTTGCGGGGGCGGAGACGGTCGCTTCCCCTCCCCGTGCCACAGCCGGGCGCCGAAGCGAAGGGACCGGGCGGTGCGCGGCCGCCCGATCCCTCCCGGAGAGACCCGATCCTAGAAGTAGGGCCCGAAGGGCGGGCGCGGGCGGTAGTCGCCGTAGCGCGGTCCGTAGAAGGGACGGGGGCCGTAGAACGGCCGCGGGCGATAGTCGCCGTAGGGGCGGTACATCGGCCGGCAATAGCCGAACCGGTTCGGGATGAAGCCGGGACCGCAGCCATAGGCGACGGTTTCGGCGGCGGCCCCCGCCAGCGTCCCGGCGGGGGCCGGGGCGAGGGGCGCCGCCTCGGCGGCGGCGGCGAAGCCGACGGCACCCGCGACGCCGAGCGACGCGGCCAGCGCCGTGCGGGCGAGCATCGTGCGAAACAGCGATTTCACGGACATGAAACCATGACCTTCTGCTGGTGTGACCTTTGTCGTTCCCGACCGTCCGGCCTCCCGGAGGCCGGACGACGCTGATCCTGCCGGGCGACGGCTGAACGCTCCCTGACAGGGTGCGTTTCAGCCCGCGGCGACGGGTCCGGCGGCCGGCGGGCGCGCGGCCCGGCGGAGGATGCGCCGGCGCATCGGCTCCTCGAGGCCCCGGTGCAGGAGGACACTGAGGGCGAGGGCCAGGGCGGCGGCGAGCCCCGCCCCGAGCCAGGGCGCGGCGGCGAGGCGGCCCCCGAGGGCGATCCGGTCGAGGCTGTTGACCAGGGCGTAGGCTGGGACGTGGATGAGGTAGAGGGCGAAGGAGATCCGGCCGAGGAAGACGAAGCCGGGCCTCACCAGGGGGCCGCTGCGGAGCTGGGCGCCGGCCAGGATCAGGGGCGCCCAGGCCAGGGCCGTCAGGCCGTTGTGGAGCAGCACCGCGGGCAGGTGGGGCGCCCCCGCCACCAGCGCGAGGCCCGCCAGGGCCGCCAGGGCGAGGAGGGCGGGCGTGGGCAGGCGCCACCGGGTCCAGGCCCCGTAGAGGAGGAGCCCGGCCACGAATTCCGGCAGGCGCAGCAGGGGGTTGTACTTGATGGCCTGGGCCAGCAGCACCGGGCCGGCGCCCCCCGCCTCCGGATCGATGAGCGAGACGCCGGGGGCGTAGCGCGCGAAGGCGAGGGCGGCCCCGGCGGTCAGGACGATCCACGCGGCGAGGGTCAGCCGCGCGGTGCGGCCGGGCGCCCCGCGCGCCAGGGGCAGCAGGAGGGGAAACAGGGCGTAGAAGACCACCTCCACCGAGATCGACCAGCTCGGGCAGTCGAGGGCGCAGGCGGCCCCCGGCACCCAGGCGTGCAGGCCCAGCGGCGCCAGCACCGCGCTCGCGGCCATCAGCCCCTGCAGGGGCGGGGGGGACTTCGCCACCCAGGCGACGAACCAGGGCAGGGCGAGGACGAGGCAGGCCAGGTAGACCGGGTAGACCCGCGCCACCCGGGCCCAGGCGAAGCGCGCGCGAGCGGCGCGGTCGGTCAGGTCCACGTCCCGGTAGGTGTAGGCCAGGATGAAGCCCGAGAGCAGGAAGAAGAAGGTCACCCCGGAATAGCCGAGGCGCACCGCCCCGGGGATCGCCGCCTCCGCGAAGAAGAAGGTCGCGTAGTGGAACGCCACTACGTAGGCGGCGGCCACGAAGCGCAGGGCGGTGAGCGCCGGCAGCGGCGTCACAGGGGGATGGGCGCTCATCGCGGGGCCTCCGCGACCACCCGCCCGGCGGCGCCGAAGCGCAGGCCGAAGACCGAGAGGGCGACGAGGAAGAACAGCGCGTTGGTGGCCTGGTAGAACACCGACTCGAAGACGCCCACCATCAGGCCGAACAGCCAGATCCGCAGGAAGAGCAGCCGCAGGGGGTCGAGGGCGGGGCCGGCCCCGGACCGGCTTTGGGCCTGGAGGTCGGAGAGGGGGGCCAGCACCATCCACCACACCGTGAGGGCGAGGCCCGGCAGGCCGCTTTCCAGGGCGGTGTTGAGGTAGCCGTCATGGGCGTCGGTGGCGCGGTTGACCCAGGTCGTGGCCTCGCCGCCGCCGCCGTAGAACACGCTTTCCCAGAAGGCGCCGTAGCCGAAGCCGGTGAGCGGCTTCTTGGCGATGTTGTCGAGGGCGAAGCGCCAGATCTCCGTGCGGCCGGTATAGGTCGGGTCGGCGGCCAGGCCCGCCACCAGGGCGCCGAGGCTGGGCGACAGGACCGAGCCCACGGTGAGCAGGAGCAGCAGCGCCAGGGGGCCGAGGAGGATCAGGCGGCGCCAGGTGCCCGAGGCCGAGAGGGTGCAGGCCCAGGTCAGGCCGAGCACCGCCGGGGTCATGACCAGGGAGGTCTTGGCGTTGGTGAAGACGAGGAACACCCCCGCCAGCCCCACGACCGCGTAGCCCAGGAGGCGCTGGCCCATCCCGGCCCAGAACAGCCCGACGATGATGAACAGGCTCATGGCCGCGCCGGCGCCGTTCTTGTGGGCGAAGACGCCGCGCCAGCTGCCCGCGTGCTCGGGCTCGATCAGGTCGAGGGCGGTGTGCATGGCGCGCTCGGGCACCAGCACGAGGCCGAGGTAGCAGGTCGCCAGCACGAGGAGGACGGTGCCGCCGAGGACCTGGGCGAACTGGCGCGCGTCGCGGGCGAGCACCAGCACGCTCACCACCCCGCCGAACATGATGACGAGGGAGACGAGGCGCCGCGCCGAGACCGCGGGTTCGATCGAGAGGGCGGTGGAGACGCCGATCCAGGCCAGCATCGCCAGGATCGGCAGGGTGGCCAGGGGGCGCAGGGCCTCCCGCCCGCGCCAGGCCAGCGCCGCCGCCGCGATGCCCGCCATGACCAGGAACAGCCCCTGGTTGACGAGGTTGCCGCCGGCCCGCGAGGCGGCGTTCTCCGCCGCCGTCCCGTCGAGGAAGGGATCAGCCCCGATCAGGATGAAGAGCAGGATCGCGCCCATCGCCCCGATGCGCAGGGCATCGGGGAGGTCCGCCCGCCGCGTCGCGCCCGCGCCGGTGGCGATGCCCGTCGTCATGGTCCACTCCCGCGCTCGAGGGCCGGCAAGGTCTTGCGCACTCTAGATCCGCCGGTGCCGCCCGCTAGGCGCGCAGAATACGTTTAAGAACGCGCAAAGGACCGGCGGGCCCGCCTCACGGCCCGGCCGGCCCCCAGGGGACGATGTCGGTCGCCCCGGTGATCGCGCCCACGATGCGCTCCCGCTCGGCCCGGCCGGCGGCGAGGCGCCCCCGCACCGCCGCCAGCACGGCGGGGTCGGCGCCGGCGGGCGTGCCGGCGGCGAAGGGCGGGGCGGGCGCGTATTCGAGGCCGAGCTGGATCGCCTCCGCCGCCGGCCGTCCGGCGAGCTCGGCCGCCAGGGTCAGGGCGAAGTCGATCCCGGCGGTGACGCCGCCCCCCGTGAGGAGGGTGCCGTCGCGCACCACCCGCTCGGCGACCGGGATCGCCCCGAAGGCCGCCAGGAGGTCGAGGCTGGCCCAGTGGGTGGTGGCGCGCCGGCCCCGCAGGAGTCCGGCCGCCCCGAGCACCAGGGCCCCGGTGCAGACGGAGGTGACGTAGCGGGCGCCCTCCGCCTGGTCGCGCAGGAAGGCCAGGACCGCCGCATCCCGCATCAGCCGGTTCACCCCGAGGCCGCCGGGCACGCAGAGCACGTCGAGCTGCGGGCAGTCGGCCATGGCCAGCGTCGGGGCGAGCACGAGGCCGGTGGAACTCGTCACCGGCGCCCGGTCGGCGGCCACGAGGTGGACCCGCGCCTCCGGAATCCCGACGAAGACCTCGTAGGGCGCGGTCAGGTCGAGCTGCTGGACGTCGGGGAAGGCGAGAAGGCCGATCGTGAGGGGCATCGGGACTGTCTCCGGCTGTCTGGACAGGACGACCCTAACCCCGCAGGCTCCGGCCGACATGACCAAGAGGCCTCGTTTCCTGCCAGATCGCACCGCGGACGAACCCTTGCGCCACGAAGTCTTGCGCCACGAAGTCTCGCGCCACGAAGTCTCGCGCCACGAACCCCGCCGCATCGAGATCCTCGCCTTCCCGGGGGTGCAGCTCCTCGACGTGTCGGGGCCGCTTCAAGTGTTCGCCACGGCGAACGATCTCGCGGGCGAGGCCCCGGCGCCCTATGCCCTGCGGGTGGCGGCGGCGGGCGGCGGCGTGGTCCGGAGCTCCGCCGGGCTCGGCCTCGCGACGGAGCCGCTGCCGGCGGCGGAGGCCCCCGTGGACACCCTCGTGGTCGCCGGCGGGCGCGGCGTCGACGGGGCGATCGCGGACGGGCTGCCCGCCTGGGTCGCCGCCCGGGCACCCCGCGCCCGGCGGGTGGCCTCCGTCTGTACCGGCGCCTTCCTGCTCGGGGCGGCCGGCCTCCTCGACGGGCGCCGGGCCGTGACCCACTGGACCCGCTGCGACGCGCTCGCGCGGCGCCATCCGGAGGCCCGGGTCGAGCCGGATCCGATCTTCATCCGGGACGGCGCGGTCTGGACCTCCGCCGGGGTGACGGCGGGCATCGACCTGGCGCTGGCCCTGGTGGAGGCCGATCTCGGCCGGGCCGCGGCGCTGGCGGTCGCCCGCCACCTCGTCGTCTTCCTCAAGCGCCCGGGCGGCCAGGCCCAGTTCAGCACCGTCCTGTCGCAGCAGGTCCTGTCGCCCGGGGCGGGCGGCGCCCGCTTCGAGGCCCTCCAGGCCTGGATCGCCGATCATCTCGCCGAGGACCTCACCGTGCCGCGCCTGGCCGAGATGGCCGGCATGAGCCCGCGCGGCTTCGCCCGCCACTACCGGGCGGCCACGGGGCTGACCCCCGCCCGCGCCCTGGAGCGCCAGCGGGTCGAGGCGGCCCGGCGGCTCCTGGCCGAGACCGCGCTGCCGGTGAAGCGCATCGCCGCGCGCTGCGGCTTCGGCTCCGAGGAGACCCTGCGGCGCAGCTTCCTCCGCCACGGGGCGGTGGCGCCTGGCGTCTGCCGCCAGCGGTTCCGCGCGGCCGGGGCGGGGGGGCCGGGCGCGGCGGCCGGCGACCCCGCGGAACCGGAGATTTGACATTCCCGGCCGCATCATCGACACCGCCGGCCTCGCGGCATCGACCGGAATCAGCGACCGGATTCCCGGGTCGGGTGCCGGTCCGGAGCCGCGTATGTCCCCCCTGACGGCCCATCCGCCCGCATGACCGACCGCGCCACCGTGCCCCGCCCGGCCCGTGGGGACGCCTTCGCGTTCCCGGACAGCCTCCTGTCCGCCGCGGCCCGGAGCCATGCCCGGGCCTGCGCCCTCCTGGTGGCCCTCTGCCTCGTCTGCTTCCTGCCCGGGATCGTCTCGCTCCAGCCCATGGACCGGGACGAGCCGCGCTTCGCCCAGGCCTCCAAGCAGATGCTGGAGACCGGCGATCTCGTCGACATCCGCTTCCAGGCCGAGGCGCGGCACAAGAAGCCCGTGGGCATCTACTGGGCCCAGGCCGCCGTGGTCGGCGCCGCCGAGGCGCTCGGCGTGCCGAACGCCCGCACCACCATCGGCCTCTACCGCATCCCGTCCCTGCTGGGCGCCATCGGGGCGGTGCTCCTCACCTACTGGTCGGCCCTGGTCTTCCTGCCCCGGCGGGGCGCCGTCCTCGCCGCCGCCCTGTTCGGGGCCTGCGTCGTGCTCTCGGCCGAGGCGCGCCTGGCCAAGACCGACGCGCTGCTCTGCGCCTGCGCCGTGGCGACCTTCGGCGGCCTCGCCCGGGCCTGGCTCCGGCGCGACCGCGCGGAGGGGCATCGCGTCGAGGGCCCCCTCGACACCGCCACGGTGCTGACCTTCTGGCTCGGCCTCGCCCTCGGCATCCTGATCAAGGGCCCGATGGTGCCGCTGTTCTGCGGCCTGCCGGCCCTGATCCTCTCGCTGCGGTGGCGCTCCGGCCGCTGGCTCGGCGCCCTGCGGCCCGGCCTCGGCCTGCCGCTGACCCTGCTGATCGTGGCGCCCTGGTTCGCGGCCATCACCTGGAAGAGCGGCGGCGCCTTCTACGGGGAGGCGGTGGGCCACGACATGCTGAGCAAGGTCCAGGGCGGCTCGGAGAAGCACTTCGCCCCGCCCGGCGCCTACCTGGTGGCGTTCTTCGGCACCTTCTGGCCGGGTGCCGCCTTCGCGGCGCTCAGCGCCCCCTTCGCCTGGGGCTACCGGCGCGAGCCCGCCATCGCCTTCCTCCTCGCCTGGATCGTGCCGACCTGGATCCTGTTCGAGATCGTGCCGACCAAGCTGCCCCACTACGTGCTGCCGCTGATGCCGGCCATCGCCATCCTCACCGTGCGGGCGCTGGCCGCCGGCGCCCTGCACCCCGAGCGCCGGGGCGCGCGCCTCACCGCCGGGCTCGTGGTGCTGATCCCCGTCGGCCTCACCCTCGGCCTCTCGGCCTTCGCCTTCGCCTACGACCGGACCCTGCCCTGGGCCGGGCTGCCCCTGCTGCTCGGCGCCAGCGCCGTCGCCGCCCTGGCCTGGCGCGCCTTCGCCCGCGGCCTGCCCGAGCGCGCCCTCGGCCTCGGCGTCCTGGCGTCGATGCTGCTCTCGCCGGCCGTGTTCGGCCTCACCCAGCCGGTGATGGCCGCCCTCAAGGTCTCGCCCCGCCTCGCGGCGATCCGCGATGCCTTGCCCTGCCCGCATCCCCGCGTCGCCAGCCTCGGCTACCGCGAGCCGAGCTTCGTCTTCCTGATCGGCACCGACCTCGCCATGCTCGGCACCGGCACGGAGGCCGCCGACTTCCTGAAGGGCGACGGTTCGCTCAGGGGGGACGCCTGCCGCCTCGTCTACGTCGAGGGCCGGTTCGCGAGCGAGTTCGACGCCGCCGTCAAGGCCGCCGGGCTGGCGCCCAACCGGGTCGGCACCGTCTCGGGCTTCAACATCAACGGCGGACGCCGGGTCGACCTCTCGGCCTACGCGGCGACGCCCTGACCTCCCTCGGATCGAACCTCCATGCGCCTCTCCGTGATCATCCCGGTGAAGGACGAGGCCGGCAACATCGCGAGCCTCGTCGCCGAACTCGAGACCGCCTGCGCGCCCCTGGCGCCCTTCGAGGTGATCTACGTCGATGACGGCTCCACCGACGGCACCGCCGAGGCCCTGCGGGCGGCCCAGAGCGGACGGCCCTGGCTGCGGGTGCTCGCCCACGACCGCACCGCCGGCAAGGCGGCCGGCATCCGCAGCGGCATCGCGGTGGCGCGGGCGCCGGTCTGCGCCCTGATGGACGGCGACGGCCAGAACGACCCGGCCTTCCTGGCGCCCCTGCTCGAGGCCATCGAGGCGGGCGGCGCGCGGGTCGGCCTCGCCCAGGGCCAGCGCGTCGGGCGCAAGGACGGGCGGCTGAAGAGCCTCCAGTCGCGCATCGCCAACGGGGTCCGGGTGCGCATCCTGAAGGACGCCACCCGCGACACCGGCTGCGGCTACAAGCTCGTGCGCCGGGACGTCTACGGGACGCTCCCGTTCTTCGACGGGCAGCACCGCTTCATGCCGGCGCTGGTCGCCCGCGAGGGCTTCGGCGTGGTCCACCGGGACGTGGTCGACCGGCCCCGCTTCACCGGCACCTCGAAATACGGCCTGTTCGACCGCCTCTGGGTCGGGCTCCTCGACCTGGCCGGGGTGTGGTGGCTGATCCGGCGCAAGCGCGTGACGCCGCGGGTCACGGACGTGACGGGAGCCTGAGCCATGCTGATCCAGCTCGCCGAGGACGTGCGCGGCTACGTCTACGACGTCTTCGTCACCCGCTTCGATGCCTGGCTGGTCTTCGGCATCCTGGCCCAGGCGGTGTTCGGCGCCCGCTTCGTGGTGCAGTGGCTCGCCTCCGAGCGGGCGGGCAAGAGCGTGATGCCGCTCGCCTTCTGGTTCCTCTCCATCGCGGGCGGCCTGATGACCCTGGTCTACGGCCTCGTGCGGCGCGAGCCGGTGATCATCTTCGGGCAGGCGCTGTCGACCTTCATCTACCTGCGCAACGTCGCCCTGATCCTGCGCGAGCGCCGCGCCGCCCGGGCGGCGCCCTGACCATGGACCCGCTGCCGCCCTTCCATGACGACCTGGACGCGGCCCTCGCCGAGGTCTGGCGCCTGCTGGTCGAGGGGCCGCGCTTCCGCCGCAACGCCTTCCACATGCCGGCGCTGGCCACCGTCGACGCGCAGGGGTACCCGCAGGTGCGCACCGTGGTGCTGCGGCACGCCGACCCGGTGGCCGGCGCCTTGCGCTTCCACTGCGACCGCCGCTCGGACAAGGCCTCCGAGATCGCGGCCTCCGGGCATGCGGCCCTGCACGGCTACGATTCCGCCGCCAAGATCCAGATCCGGGCGTCGGGCCCCGCGACGCTCCACGGCGACGACGCGCTCGCCGACGCGGCCTGGGCCGGGTCGATGGCCATGAGCCGGGTCTGCTACGGCGCCGACCCCGCCCCCGGCGCGCGCCTGCCCGCGGGCGATGCCTACACCCTGCCGGACCCCGAGACGGCCCTGACCCTCGGCCGACCGAACTTCTGCGCCGTGGTGGTCACGCTCGCCCGCCTCGAATTCCTCTACCTCGACCGGCGCGGCCACCGCCGGGCCGCCTGGGCGCGGGCCGACGGCTGGCGCGGGGTCTGGCTGGCGCCCTGAAGGCGCGCCGCCGCCGAGCCGCCGGGCGTTGAGCGGGCCCGGCCACGGGGACGCGGCCCCGCCGCCGGGGCCGGCGCGGGGGATGACCCAAGGAGACCGGGCGGAACGAACGCCCGGCGAAACGGGAGACGCGGGACGCCGCGAGACCACGTTTTGGAAACAGGTATGCCGGTCCCCCGGCGTCCCTCGGCCCGGCCCCTCGCGGGGCCGATCCGTTTCGTCACGACGTCTTCTCGGCACCGGCGACCCGGCTTGTGGCAGCCCCCCTCCGGATCCGCCGCCCTGGCGGGCGGTGCGGTCCGGCGGCCGTCTGATCAGGGCGCGTGGCCCCGAGCCCGCCTCGTAGTGGGCGGGCCGTCCGCTCTCTCGGTGCGCCTCAGGGGACCGGGTGCAGCCGTGCGGCCTTGCAGCCCTGCGGCCTTCCCGTCCGAGACGCCTTGCGTCGCCGATGCGGCCCGGGGCGATGGCGAAACCGGGCCATCGACGCGGGGCGCCGTCTCCTCCCCCCGAGCCCCCCGGCCCGGTCCGCCGGGGGGCCTCCCGCGTGGGAGGCGAGTGCCCGGACTGAACCACACAATAGGAATATTGTCAATGTTTTTCGGTGGCGGCGGTGGGGCCGCCGGCGCCGGACCGGAGAAACCCGTTGCGGCTTCGTCGTGCCGGCGCCCGCTCACAGCGCCGCGCGCAACCGCGAAAACCCCGCATCCAGATCCGCCTGCAGATCCGCAACATCCTCCAGGCCGATGTGGAAGCGCAGGGCCGGGCCCTCGGGCGCCCACCGGGTGGCGGTGCGGTAGGTCCTGCAGTCGAACGGGATGACGAGGCTCTCGAAGCCGCCCCAGGAGAAGCCCATTCCGAAGAGCTCGAGCCCGTCGAGCATCGCCGCCACGGCCCGCTCCGGGGCGGGCTTCAGGATGACGCCGAACAGGCCCGAGGCGCCGGAGAAGTCGCGCTTCCAGATGGCGTGGCCGGGATCGTCGGGGAGGCCTGGGTGGAGCACGCGGGCCACCTCCGGCCGGGCCTGGAGCCACCGCGCCATGGCGAGCCCCTGGGCCCCGTGCTCGCGCAGGCGCAGGGCCATGGTGCGCAGGCCCCGCAGGGCCAGGAACACGTCCTCCGGGCCGGGACACATGGCGAAGTGCTCGAAGGTCCGGTGCAGGGCCGGCCAGTATTGCGCGTTGGCCGAGGTCAGGCCGAGGAGCAGGTCCGAGCCGCCGGAGAGGTACTTGGTCCCGGCCTCCACCGCGATGTCGACGCCGCGCGCATGGGGCGGGAACAGCAGCGGCGTCGCCCAGGTGTTGTCCATGATGACGGCGGCGCCCCGGGCGTGCACGATCTCGGCGATGGCCGGCACGTCCTGCATCTCGAAGCTCTGCGAGCCCGGGGCCTCCACCAGCACGGCCTTGGTGGTGTCGCGCATCAGGGCGCCGATGCCGGCGCCGATCAGGGGATCGTAGTACTCGACCGCGACCCCGAAGCGCTTCAGGACGCCGTCGCAGAAGATGCGGGTGGGGCGGTAGGCGGAATCGCTGACCAGCAGGTGGTCGCCGGCCGAGACCACCGCCATCAGGGCCACGGTCAGGGCGGCGAGGCCCGACGGCGTCAGCACGGTGCCGGCCGCGCCCGCGAGCTCGCTCCAGGCCTGGGTCAGCGAATCCGTCGTCGGCGTGCCGGAGGTGCCGTAATCGTAGCGCCCGCGCCGGTGCTGGAGGTCGTCGTAGGTCGGGAACAGCACCGTCGAGCCGCGATAGATCGGCGTGTTGACGAAGCCGTGCTGGGCGGAGGGATCGCGCCCCGCATGGACGAGGCGGGTGCTCGCCCCGAAGCGGGCGGGGTCGCGGGGAGGGGTGTTCGACATCGGCACCGGTGGGCGAGGGGTGAGCGTGCGGCGACCGAAGCCCGGCCCGCGCGCCGGCGTCAAGCCGGGCGGCCGGATCAGGCCTCCTCGTCCGCGCGCCTCAGGGGAACGACCGTCACGAGCCTGGCGACGCCATCGGCCTCGACTTGCCAGACCGAGCGCACCCAGGGCTCCCGGCCGTTCGGCGCGCGAAGCCGCCCTTCGAAGACGAGCTTGGTCGGGCCGTTCTCCGTCAGATTCTGCGGGCGTCCCTCCGTCCTGAGGACGTGGTCGGCCAGGGCGTCGGCAAGTTCCATCGGTCTGTCCCGGCTGAAGCCGAAGGCCAGGAAGAAGCGTGCCTTCGAGCCGCCCCGTGGATGGGAGAGGTCCAACAGGTAGTCGACGAGCTTGTTGTTGCGGATCGTGAACCGCGTCGGAGAGGCCGCCGGCCCGCTCAAGCCGCCCGGCGCCCGATCCGCTTGATTCCGGTGGCCCGAACCGTCGCGAGGGCGCCTTCGGGCTCGGCGAACTCGACCTCGTAGGCTGATCCGTCCTGCCAGACGGCCACCACGGTTCCCTCCGTGCCGGCCTGGATCAGGGTTCCGTCATCCGTCCGCGCGTCGGCCAGCAGCACGACGTCATCGAGTTCCCGGAGATCGACCCCAGGCTCGTCCTTTCGCAGGAGATAGAAGACTTCGACGGACATGGGCGAAGGATATCCGGCGGGTGCCGGCCGGACAAGCCACGCGGCCCGATCCTTTGGTCTTGGGGCCCCCTGGTCTTGGGCCCGACGCCTGGGTTCCCGGCTTGACCCCGGCCGCCGATGCCCTGCAATGCGCGCATGCGATCCCTGTCGATCCCGCTCCTCGCCGCCCTGCTCGCCGCGTCTCCGGCGCTGACCCAGACTGCGGCGCTCGCGCAAGGCGACACCCTCGCCCAGGTCAAGGCGCGCGGGCACCTCGTCTGCGGGGTCAGCGGCGGGGTGGCGGGCTTCAGCATGCCGGACGGGCAGGGGCGCTGGCACGGGCTCGACGTGGATTTCTGCCGGGCGCTCGCCGCGGCGATCTTCGACGATCCCGACGCGGTGCGCTTCATCCCGCAATCCTCGGCCGCGCGCTTCACCGCCCTGCAATCGGGCGAGATCGACGTGCTCGCCCGCAACACCACCTGGACCCTGTCGCGCGACACCGCCGCGATGAACTTCCCGGTGATCACCTTCTTCGACGGGCAGGGGTTTCTCGTGCGCAAATCCCTGAACGTCACGGCGGTGAAGCAGCTCGACCGGGCCACGATCTGCCTGCAGCAGGGCACCACCACGGAGCTCAACACCGCCGACTGGTTCCGCACCCGCGGGCTGACCTACCAGGTGGTCACCTTCGCCAACAGCGAGCAGACCCTGGGCGCCTACGAATCCGGCCGCTGCGACGCCTACTCCACGGACAAGTCCTCCCTCTTCGGCGAGCGCCTGAAGACCGCCCACCCGGAGGCGCACGTGATCCTCGAGGAGGCGATCTCCAAGGAGCCCTTCGCGCCCGGCGTGCGCCAGGGCGACGATGCCTGGCGCGACCTCGTCGCCTGGACCCACTACGCCATGCTCGACGCGGAGGAGGCGGGCATCACGCAGGAGAACGTGGACCGGCTCCGGGGCGAGACCCTGAGCCCGGACGTCAAGCGCATCCTCGGGCTGGAGGGCAAGTACGGCCAGGGCCTCGGGCTGACCGGCGACTGGGCCTACCGGATCGTCCGCCACGTCGGCAATTACGGCGACGTCTTCGCCCGCAACCTCGGCGACGGGACGCCCCTGAAGATCCCGCGCGGGCTGAACGCGCTCTGGACGAACGGGGGCCTGCACTACGGGCCGCCGATCCGGTGAGGGGGGACGGGATGGACCGCGCGTCCGGGCGGACCCGCCCCCGCAGCGGGGGGAGGGGTGCGCGGGGAGGTCGGCGCGTGCCTCGATCCCCGCGCGCCCTCGCGCTCCAGGCCCTCGTCGCGCTCGCGCTCGCCGCGCTCGCGTATGTCGCCGCCACCAACGCGTCCGAAAAACTCGCGCGCCAGGGCATCACCGCCGGCTTCGGCTTCCTCGGACGCTCGGCGGGGTTCGACATCAGCCAGCGGCTGATCCCCTACGCCGCCGCGACCGCGACCTATCTCGACGCGTTCCGCGTCGGGCTCCTCAACACCCTGCTGGTCTCGGGCCTCGCCATCGGGCTGGCCACGCTGATCGGATTCGCCGTGGGCATCGCCCGGTTGTCGCCGAACTGGCTCGTCCGCACCCTGGCGGCCACCTATGTCGAGACCCTGCGCAACCTGCCGCTGCTGCTCCAGCTCCTGGTCTGGTACGTGGCCGTGCGGGTGGCGCTGCCCGAGGCGCAGCGTCCGGCGGCCTGGGGCGGGGCCTATCTCAGCCAGCGCGGGCTGGTCCTGCCCCGCCCGGAATTTTCCGGTGTCGCCTGGCTCGTGCCCGCAGCCGTCCTGGCGGGGATCGTCCTGTCGGGCGCCTGGGCGCGCCGCAGGGCCCGCCGCGTCGAGGCCGGGGCCGCGCCCGGCCCGATCGTGGGGCCGGCCCTCGCCCTGGTGCTCGGCCTGCCGGCGCTCGCCTGGATCGGTCTCGCCCGCGCCGGGCACCCCGTGCCGGTCGCCTGGCCGGCGCCCGGTCCCTACGGACCCGAGGGCGGGCTCGGAATCCTGCCGGAATTCGCCGCGCTGCTCCTCGGGCTCTCCACCTACACGGCGGCCTTCATCGCCGAGATCGTGCGCGCCGGCCTCAACAGCGTGGCCCGGGGCCAGGGGGAGGCGGCCGCCGCCCTGGGCCTGAGCCGGGCCAAGACCTTGGCGCTCGTCACGATTCCCCAGGCGATGCGGGTGATCGTGCCGCCGCTCACCAGCCAGTACCTCAACATCACGAAGAACTCGTCCCTGGCCGTGCTGATCGGCTATCCCGACCTCGTCCACGTCTTCATGGGCACGGTGCTCAACCAGACCAACCAGGCCGTGGAGGTCGTGGCGATCACCATGGCGGTCTACCTGACCCTGAGCCTCGGCCTCGCCGCGCTGATGAACGCCTACAACCGCCGCGCGGCCCCGGGGATGCGATGAATCCGGGGTCCCCATGAGTCCGGTCTGTCCATGACCATCGTCCGCGAGACCCTGCTGCCCCCGGCTCCGCCGCCGCGCCGGACCGGCGGCCCCGTCGGCTGGCTGCGGGACAACCTGTTCTCGGGCCCCGGCAACACGCTCGCCACCCTGGTGGTCCTGGCCGGGCTGGCGCTCCTGCTGCCGCCGGCGATCCGCTTCCTCGTCACCGACGCGGTCTGGAGCGGGACGTCGGGCGAGGCCTGCCGGCCGGCGACCGCCGGGCACCCGGTGGGCGCCTGCTGGGCCTTCATCGGCGACAAGATCAACTACCTCGTCTACGGCTCCTACCCGGCGGCCGAGCGCTGGCGGCCGAACCTGTTCTTCGGCCTCGTGGCGCTCAGCGCGGTCTGGATGCTGTGGCTCGACGCGCCCAAGCGCGGCCTCGGGGCGGTCTTCGTCTTCCTGGTGGGCCCGATCCTGTCGGTCTGGCTGCTCTCGGGCGCCTCCGTCCTCGGCCTCGCCCCCGTCGCCACCAGCCTGTGGGGCGGCATGCTGGTGACCCTGGTGGTCTCGCTCGTCGGCATCGTCGCCGCCCTGCCGCTGGGCATCCTGCTGGCCCTGGGGCGGCGCTCCGAACTGCCGGTGCTGCGATACGCCTGCATCGGCTTCATCGAGTTCTGGCGCGGGGTGCCGCTGATCACCGTGCTGTTCATGGCCAACGTGATGCTGCCGCTGTTCCTGCCCGGGGACCTCACGGTGGACCGGCTGGTGCGCCCGCTCGTCGGCATCGCGCTGTTCGCCTCCGCCTACATGGCCGAGGTGGTGCGCGGCGGCCTGCAGGCGATCCCCGAGGGGCAGGGGCGGGCGGCCCTGGCGCTGGGCCTCACCCGATGGCAGGCCCTGCGCCTCGTGATCCTGCCCCAGGCCCTCAAGGTGGTGGTGCCCGGCATCGTCAACACCCTGATCGGCCTGTTCAAGGACACGACGCTCGTCTCCATCGTGGGTCTGGCCGACTTCATCCGGGTGCTGGAGGCGGCGCGTGCCGATCCGCGCTGGTCGGCGCCGACGATCCCCGCCACGGCCTACGCCTTCGCGGCCCTGTTCTACCTCGCGGTCTGCTTTTCCATGGCGCGCTACGCCGCCTTCATCGAGCGGCGTCTGGCCGCCGGCGAGCGGGGCCGGTCGTGACGGACGGCCCCGCGACCCCGGATCCCGCGACCCCTGATCTCAAGACCCCCGCCGTCGAGTTCCGCGGCGTGAACAAGTGGTTCGGCACCGCCCACGTCCTGCGCGAGGTCTCCCTCACGGTGGCGAAATCCGAGCGAATCGTGATCTGCGGCCCCTCGGGCTCGGGCAAGTCGACCCTGATCCGCTGCGTCAACGGCCTCGAGGCCCACCAGGGCGGCACGATCCGGGTCGCCGGCCAGGACCTCACCCCGGCCCGCATCCCGGCGGTGCGGCGGACCGTCGGCATGGTGTTCCAGCACTTCAACCTGTTTGCCCACCTCACCGTGCTGGAGAACTGCACCCTGGCGCCGATCCACGGGCGCGGCATCGGGCGCCGGGCCGCCGAGGCGCGGGCGCGGGACGAACTCGAACGCCTCGCCGTCGCGGATCTGGCGGACCGCTACCCCGGCCAGCTTTCCGGCGGGCAGCAGCAGCGGGTGGCCATCGCCCGCGCCCTCTGCCTCGACCCGGCGGTGATGCTGTTCGACGAGCCGACCTCGGCCCTCGACCCCGAGATGGTGCAGGAGGTGCTCGACGCCCTGACGGATCTCGCGGGACGCGGCATGACCCTGCTCTGCGTCACCCACGAGATGGGCTTCGCCCGGCGGGTCGCCGACCGGGTGGTGTTCATGGACGCGGGCCAGATCGTCGAGGTCGCGCCGCCGCAGGCCTTCTTCGACCGGCCCGAGCATCCCCGCACCCGGGAATTTCTCGCGCGTCTTCTCTGAGGGACGGGAGGCCCCGCGCTGCGGGCGCGGCCCCGGCGGAGTTGTGCCGGCGCAGGACCGTTCGCGAAATCGGACGCTCCGGTTCGTTAACGCCGATGCGCTAAATCCATCCCGGTACTCGCGTATCCGGGAAGCCCGTCCCTTGCGTATCCTGCGGAACATCGTCGTCGGCAGCGTCTTCGGCGGCAGCGCCCTGGTCATCGCCTTCGCCTGCGTCGACCGGCTCGACCATCCGGCGCCCCGGGCGGCCGTGCCGGTGGCCGCCCTCACCCGGCTCCGCCCGCCCGAGCCCACCGTGACGGGCGCGCTCCCGGCCGAGACCGGCCCCTCGATCAGCGACATCCTCGGGCGCGACGCCGTCGCCCGCCAGACCGTCACCCGTCCGCCCGTGCCCAAGGCCTCCACCACTCGCGAAACCCCTGCCCGCGAGACGGCGGGTCGGGCCCCGGCCAAGCCCGTGGCCAAAGTCGCCGCCGCGCCGGCCCCGAAGCCGGCGAAAAAAACCGCCGAGGGCTTCGACACCGAGCGCCTGAACGCCCTCATGCGCGGCGACCCCGCCGTCACCCTCGCGCGCACGCGCTGAGCCCGCCGGGCGCCCCGAGCGCCCCCGCCATGCGCCATCCCGCACGGGGCGCATCCCTGAACGCCTGCTATAAGCCGCGCCCGGTCCCCCCGCGGGCCGCGGCGAGGCCGCCGGCAAAGGGCCGGCGGCAAGGGGAGGCGGCCTTTGGGTCTGATCTACGCGCTCGGCGCCTATCTCAGCTGGGGCCTCGTGGTCCCGGTGCATTTCCGCCTGCTCGACGCCGTGCCGGCCCCCAGCATCCTGGCCCACCGCATCGTCTGGTCGAGCCTGCTCGTCGCCGGCCTGCTCGTGGCCCTGCGCCGCCGGATCCGGACCCCCTTCCCCCTGGTGCGCCGCCACGGGCTCCTCGTCCTGTCGGCCGGCCTGATCGGCGTGAACTGGCTGCTCTACCTCCGGGCCGTGCAGTCCGGGCACATGCTCGACGCCAGTCTCGGCTACTTCATCAACCCGCTGATGAGCGTCGGCCTGGGCGCCCTGGTGCTGGGCGAGCGCCTGCGCCCGGTCCAGGCCGCCGCGGTGGCCCTGGCCGCCGGCGCCGTGCTCCTGGCCGTCGCCCTGGCGGGCAGCCTGCCCTGGGTCTCGCTCGCGCTGGCCGGCAGCTTCTCGCTCTACGGGCTCGCCCGCAAGGTCGTGGGCGTCGACGCCATGGTGGGCTTCGCCGCCGAGACGCTGGTGCTCCTGCCGGTGGCGCTGCTCTACCTCGCGG
Organism: Methylobacterium sp. Leaf465; assembly: GCF_001424705.1. Classification (GTDB taxonomy): domain Bacteria; phylum Pseudomonadota; class Alphaproteobacteria; order Rhizobiales; family Beijerinckiaceae; genus Methylobacterium. Next base: position 114,056 of record NZ_LMRA01000047.1, on the reverse strand, counting down.
CCTTCGCGCCGCCGGTGATCCAGGGCGACCCCGTGCGGGCCGGCCTGATCCTGCTCACCGGAGTCACCACGGCCCTGCCGCTGATCTGGTTCGCGGCGGCCGCCGAGCGGCTCACCCTGGCGACGCTCGGGCTGATGCAGTACCTCGCGCCCTCCTGCCTCCTCCTCCTCAGCACCCTCGTCTACGGCGAGCGGCTGGAGCCGCACCGGATGGTGCTGTTCGGGCTGATCTGGCTGGCGCTGGCGATCTACGCCGCCGACGCCTATCGCGCCGCCCGGCAGGCGCGAGCCGGCTGAGGGCCCGCGCCGGAACCCCTCGCCCCGAACCCCTCGCCCCGAACCCCTCGCCCGGATCCCCGCCGCGTGCGATCCTGGCCCCCCGGGAGGAGGTGACCCGTGCCGACCAACCGCATCACCGACATCGCCGGCCTCCGGGTCGGCCACGCCAGCGATCCGCGCCTCGCCAGCGGGGTCACCGCGCTCCTCTTCGACGAACCCGTGGTGGCGGGCGTCGACGTGCGCGGCGGCGGCCCCGGCACCCGCGAGACCGACCTCCTCGATCCCGAGCGCACCCTGGAGCGCATCGACGCCCTGGTGCTCTCCGGCGGCTCGGCCTTCGGCCTCGACGCCGCCGCGGGCGTCGTCGCCCACCTCGCCGAGACCGGGCGCGGCTTCGCGATCGGCCCGGCGCGGGTGCCGATCGTGCCGGCCGCGATCCTGTTCGACCTCCTCAACGGCGGCGACAAGGCCTGGGGCCGGTTCTCGCCCTACCGCGACCTCGGCTACGCGGCGGCCCTCGCCGCCACGCGGGCGTTCGCCCTCGGTTCCGTCGGGGCCGGGACGGGGGCGGCCACCGCCAACCTGAAGGGCGGCCTCGGCTCCGCCTCGGCGGTCGTCGCGGGCCTCGCGGCCGCCGGCGTCGCGGCCGGGGGGCCGGCCGAGAGCGGATCGCCCGTGCGGGTCGGGGCGCTGGTGGCGGTGAACGCCTTCGGCCGGGTGACGCTGGGGGAGGGGCCGCATTTCTGGGCCGGCGCCGACGAGGTCGGCGACGAATTCGGGGGCCTCGGGTTGCCCGCCGCGATGCCGGCCGATGCCTTCGCCTGGCCGCCGCGCAAGGCGCTGGCCGGGGCGAGCACCACCCTGGCGGTGGTGGCCACCGACGCCGCCCTCACCAAGGCCCAGGCCCGCCGCCTGGCCGTGATGGCCCAGGACGGCCTCGCCCGGGCGATCCGCCCGGTCCACACGCCGCTGGACGGCGACGTCGTCTTCGCGGTCTCCACCGGGCGGGCGGCGCTGGCCGATCCCGTCACCGACCTCGCCCGCATCGGCGACGCGGCCGCCCGAACCCTGGCGCGCGCCGTGGCGATCGGCGTGCATCGCGCGACGGTGCCGCCCGGATGGGCCGGGCCGCCGGCCTGGCGGGATCGCTTCGGGACGTGACCGGTTCGGAACGCGGCCGGCCGGTTCAGGCTCGGCGCGATTCGGGCTCGGCCCGGTTCACGTCTGGCCGAGTTCGGCCTTCGAATCCGCGATGAGGCCGGCGAGGCCGGCATCGACCTCGGCCCCGAGCAGGCGGCGCTCGGCCTCCGTCAGGTCGGCGGCCCAGCCGCGCTGGCCGAAGCCCTCCGCGCACTTGGCCCGCTCGGCCATGAGATAGGCCTCCGTCTCGGCGGGCTGCGTCCGCATGGCCTGGACCAGGCCGAACCAGGCCGCGCGCTCCACCACCGCGAGGCGGGCGCGCAGGCGGATCATCACCGCGCGGTCGGGGTCGACGTCGTCCATGGCGTGTCCGGTCTCCGGGAGCGCCGCGTCAGCGCCGCGGCTCGCAGCGCGTCTTCACGTAGGTGCCCTGGTCGTTGCCGTGCCCCGCATTGGCGGCGAGCACGGGCCCCTGCATCAGGCATTCCTGCAGGGTGTGGGCGGGGCCCGTGATGATGTCGAGCGCCGTGTCCCGCGAGCAATCCGGGGCCTGGACGGTGGAGGCGCAGACGAGGGCGACGACGAGGACTGGGTTCATGGGAGGATTAACTGGATCAGGCCGGCGACGCGGCAAGGGCGGCTTTTGCCGCGGGTGCAGTTTAATGCCTGCGGGGTGATGCCTGTGGGGCTCCTCGACGCCGGCCGCTCTCCGTGCCGGCCCGTGTTTCTCCTTTGTTCCGGCAGGGGCTCTGAGATCGCGTTGGTCAAGGCCAAGATACCTAGGATATCGCGCCTAGGTTCTTGCGCCTAGGACAAGAGGCTTATCCTCCGTATTGTCTTCCGAGGTGCCTCGAACGAAAGAGGAACAAAGGGGGGCTGCCGGCTCTGTCTGCGCGCCGGGTGCGGCCCCTGGCCTGTGGATGCCGGGCCCGCGCGACGGACCGGCCCGATGGCGCGCGTGTTAAGGTCTTCGTGCGAGAGCCAGGAGGTGCGGAGGACCAGCCTCCGCGCGGGAGCCGGAGCAGGCATGACGGTCGGCATCGAGATGGGTCTGAGCATGGGGCCGGGGGCGGAGCCCGCGCGCCTCGACCTCGAGGAGCTCCTGGCGACGCGTCTCCTGGTCCAGGGCAATTCGGGCTCGGGCAAGTCGCACCTGCTGCGGCGCCTGCTGGAGCAGAGCGCCGGCGCGGTGCAGCAGGTGGTGATCGACCCCGAGGGCGACTTCGTCACCCTGGCGGAGGCCTACGGCCACGTGGTGGTGGACGGCGCCCACGGGGAGGCCGACCTGCAGGCCATCGCCGCGCGGGTGCGGGCGCACCGGGTCTCGGTGGTGCTCACCCTGGAGAGCCTCGACATGGAGGCGCAGATGCGCGCCGCGGCCGCCTTCCTGGGCGGGCTGTTCGAGGCCGAGCGCACCCACTGGCACCCCGCCCTGATCGTGGTCGACGAGGCCCAGATCTTCGCGCCGGCGGCCGCCGGCGACGTCTCCGACGAGGCCCGCAAGGCCTCGCTGGGGGCCATGACCAACCTGATGTGCCGGGGCCGCAAGCGGGGCTTGGCCGGCATCATCGCCACCCAGCGCCTGGCCAAGCTCGCCAAGAACGTGGCGGCCGAGGCCACCAACTTCCTGATGGGGCGCACCTTCCTCGACATCGACATGGCCCGCGCCGCCGACCTCCTCGGCCTCGACCGGCGCGGGGCCGAGCGCTTTCGCGACCTGTCCCGGGGCGAGTTCGTGGCGCTGGGCCCGGCCCTGAGCCGGCGGCCCCTGGCGCTGCGCATCGGCCCGGTGACGACCTCGGCGCGCTCCGGCTCGCCGAAGCTCGTGCCGCTGCCCGCCCCGGCGGATGCGGACCTGCGCGCCCTCATCCTCACCCGCTCGCCCGACGAACCGACCCTGGCCTGGGCGCCGGCGCCGCGCACGCCGCCGACCCCGCGCGCCACCCCGGCCGATCTGATGCGCGAGCTCAGCGCCTACCGTCCGGAGCCGGTGGAGGCGCCCGAGCCGATGAGCGAGGACGAGATCCGCGCCGGGCTCGACGCGGTCCTGCGCGGCATCGCCGCCGACCCGGATGCCGGCGGCCAGCCGGTGGCGGTGGTCTACCAGGACTTCCTCGTGCGCTGCCGGATGCGCGGCCTCGACGGCGAGGCGATCAGCCTGGCGGCCTTCCGCCGCCGCCTCGGCGTCGCCCGGGCCGGGTTCGACGGGGCCGACGTCGCCCCGGACGAGGCGGACGGGCGCTGGGAGGAGGCGCAAGGGGTCGCCGCCACCCTGCCGGACGAGGTCCAGGGCCTGTTCCTGCTGCTGGCCCGGGCGGCCCTCGCCGGCGAGCCCTGTCCCGGCGACGAGGCCCTGGCCCGGGCGATCGGCAGCCGCTCGCCCGGCCGGGCCCGGCGCCTGCTCGCCTATGTGGAGACCCGCGGCACCATCGTGTGCCGCATGGATTACCGCGGCAACCGCATCGTCGCCCTGCCGGCCCTGGCCTGCGAGACCGGACCCGGTGATCCGAAGGCGCCGGTCGAGGCCAAGTCCGGCGCCGCGGCCGCGGCGCCGCCGGCCGCGGAATCCGGCCTGCCGGGCCTGTTCGCCGCCGAGTAGGCCCGCGGGCGAACAGGCTCTCAGCTGAACAGACCTGGGGCCATCGCCGCGCGCAGCATCTCCGCGAGGCGGTCCAGAGCCGGGGAGCGGCGCCCGGTCGAGGCCCGCAGCGACAGACCGATCCGGGGCAGCGCCGGCAGGTTGGCCTCGGCCGGCTCCAGGGCGCGGAGGGTCGGCGGCAGCCCGTGGGGCACCCGCAGGGCGATGCCGAGGCCGGCCCCCACCGCGGCCCAGAGCCCGGTCAGGCTCGGCGACGCGAAGGCGACCCGCCACGGGATCGCGGCCCCGTCGAGGGCCCGCAGACCCGCCTGGCGGAACAGGCACGGCGCGGCGAAGGCGACCAGGGGCAGGGTCGCGTCGGGCGCGCGCACGAACCCGTCCCGCGGCCCGATCCAGGCCATCGGCAGGTCGAGGCGCGCGAGCGGCGCCGGGCCCGGCCAGGCCTCCGACGGCACGGCGCCGGATTCCCAGGCCAGTACGAGGTCGAGGCGCCCGGCCTGAAGCCCCGCCAGCAGGGCGGCGTTGGTCTCCACCCGCACCTCCACCTGCACGCCGGGGTGCTGGCGCGCGAAGGGGCCCAGGAGGCCCGGCAGCCAGGTCTCGGCGAAATCCTGCGGCAGGCCGAGGCGGACGGTGCCGGCCAGCGCCGGTTCGCGCAGCCGGGCCAGGGTCTCGTCGTTGAGGGCGAGCAGGCGCCGGGCCGGGCCGAGGAGGGCCTCGCCGGCCTCGGTCAGGGCGAGGCCCCGGCCGGACTTCCGGGTCAGCGGCTGGCCGAGCTGCGCCTCGAGCTTGCGCAGCTGCAGGCTGAGGGTGGACGGCGAGCGGCCGAGGCGGTCGGCGGCCTTTGCGAAGCTGCCGAGGTCGATTCCGGCGACGAAGCTGCGCAGGGCATCGAGGTCGAGGCTGGTGGCGACCATTCGGTTTTCCCAAACGATCCGTTCGGATCTTCGCGATTTTCGCGACGATGCTGCGCCTCTAAGCCTGGATGGGTCAACACCACACCCCGCGAACCCCCACCCGCAGGAGCCCCCCATGCCGTTCGTCCGCGTCACCCTCTCCGGCCCGCCCCCGAGCGGGCGCGCCCGCGAGGCACTCCAGGGGGGCGTCACCGCCCTGATGGCCGAGGTCCTGGGCAAGCGCGCCGACCTGACGGCGGTGCTGGTGGAGGGCACGGCGCCCGGGGCCTGGAGCATCGGCGCGGAACCGGTGGAAACCGCGGCCCATCTCGAGGCCACGGTCACGGCCGGCAGCAACAGCCCGGCCCAGAAGGCGGCCTTCCTTGCGGCGGCGCACCGGCTGCTCGCCGAGACCCTCGGGGCGGCCCTGCCCCTCGCCACCTACGCGGTGGTGAACGAGGTCCCGGCGGAGTCCTGGGGCTATGGCGGGCTCACCCAGGCGCAGCGCGCCCGGGACCGGGGCTGACGGGGGCCTTCAGCGCTTCGTGGCGGCCTCGTAGTATTTCGGCTCGAACAGGCCCTCCAGGGGGACGTCCTTGTCGAGGGTGCCGATCGAGACCTGGTAGGCCTGCATCGCCTTCGTGGCCGCGATGATCTGGCGCGGGTCGGCGGTGAACTTCGCCGCCGGCGAGGTCAGCGCCCGGGTGATGGTGGCGGTGTCGGTGATGCCCTTGCCCAGCGCCGCCTCCACGGGCTTGGCCGCGCGGGCCGGATCGCTCTTCAGGAGCTCGGTGGCGCGCACCACGGCCTTCACCAGGCCTTCCACGGCGGCGGGGTTCTTGTCGGCGAAGGCCCCGAACACGCCCACCACGGTGCCCGGCTGGTCGGGGAACATCTCGCCCCCGGTGGCGACGAGCTTGATGGCGGGGTTGCGCATCTGCACGATGGTGAGCGCCGGCTCGCGGATCGAGGCGCCGTCGACGGCCCCGGCCAGCATGGCCTGCTGGGTCGCGTCGATGCCCATCGCCACCACCTCGGCATTGGCCTTGTCGGCCTTGGCCACCTGCCAGAGCCAGTGCTGCAGGGTGGTGTTGGGCACCGAGCCCGGCGGCTGCGTGGCGAGGCGGGCGGGTTTGCCCTCCTTGGCCCGGAACTGCGCGAAGGCCTGCGCCTTGTCGGCGCCGTCGGCGAAGTAGGGCGCGAGCTTCGGGCCGGCCACGAACACCATCTCCTCGATGGCGGTGGCGGCCACCACCCGCACGTCGATGCCCTTGGTGCGGGCGACGGCCAGCGGCGCGATGCCGGCGACGTAGACGTCGATGGTGCCGGAGGCCAGGGCCTGGATCATGTTCGGGCCGGATTCGAAGGTGGTGAAGGTGGGTGCGAGGCCCGCCTCCTTCAGCCAGCCCTCGCCGTTGGCCACGAAGATCGGCGCCGCGCCGATCACCGGGATGACGCCGATGCGGACCGGGACCGGCGCGGCGGTCTGCGCCGCGGCCGGTCCGGCGGCGAGGAGGCCCGCGCTGGCGGCGAGGGTGGCGGCGAAGAAGGTCGCGGCGAAGGTGACGGTACGGCGGGTCGGGCGCATCGGGTGGTTCCGGTCGGGGGCGGGCCGAACCCGGGCGCGCACGCGGCGGGACGGCGTGCGGCGGCGCGGGGCCGGCCAGGAGGATGCCGCGCAGTGGCACGCACGGGGCGTCAGCGCAAGAATCCGCTCCGGTCTCGGCGCCCCACCCCGGATGTTTGGCGTTTTCATCTCCGCCACATGCGCGAAGGAGAAGATGAATCTCCCGCCGGCGAAGGGTTGCGGGCGGGCCGGCAAGGTCGAGAGCCCGTCGAATTCGCCCGCGCCGCCTTCGGGATCCGTCCCGTTACGGGAACGGGTCCGGACCCACCCCGTTGTCACCCCGTCGCGGCACCGGCCGCCGACGTGAGATTGAGGGAAACCTGTTATGAGCCTCCTCGGCAGCATCGTCAGCAAGATCCTCCATCCGTTCGGCGGCGGCGACGCGCAGGCCAAGCCGTCCGAGGCGAACGCACAGCCCTCCGCCGGCGGTTCGGACGCCCCCGCCTCGACCCCGACCAGCACCGGCGCCCCGGCCGGCGGCCCCGTCGACGTCGAGCAGGTGCTCAACGGCATGGCGGCCAAGAATTCGCAGACCCTGAACTGGCGCACCTCGATCGTCGACCTGATGAAGCTCCTCGACCTCGATTCGAGCCTCACCGCCCGCAAGCAGCTCGCCGACGAGCTGCACTACACCGGCGACAAGGAGGACTCGGCCACGATGAACGTCTGGCTGCACAAGCAGGTCATCAAGAAGCTCGAGGAGAACGGCGGCAAGGTGCCGGCCGATCTCAAGGACTGATCTTTTCCGAGTGATCCGGCGCGGCCTGCATCCGGGTCGCGCCGTCGGGGCAGGGGACGGCGTTCCCTGCCCCTTTTCTATGGTGGTCCGGGTCGCCGGCGCGGGAACCCGCCTTCACTCCTCCAGCCGCTGCCCCAGTCGCCCGGCGAGATCCTGGATGAACTGGAACGCGGTCCGGCCCGAGCGCGAGCCGCGGGTGGTCGCCCATTCGAGGGCCTCCGCGCGGACCCGGTCCGGCTCGGCGCGCAGACCATGGCGCGCGACATAGGCGCGGATCATCGCCAGGTACTCGTCCTGGCTGCACTTGTGGAAGCCGAGCCAGAGGCCGAAGCGGTCGGAGAGGGAGACCTTCTCCTCCACCGCCTCGCCGGGATTGATCGCCGTGGAGCGCTCGTTCTCCACCATCTCCCGGGCCAGCAGGTGGCGCCGGTTCGAGGTGGCGTAGAACAGCACGTTCTCGGGCCGCCCCTCGATGCCGCCGTCCAGCGCCGTCTTCAGGGACTTGTACGAGGTGTCGTCGCCGTCGAAGGAGAGGTCGTCGCAGAAGACGATCCAGCGATGGGCGTCGCCCCGCAGGGTCGCCATCAGGTCGGGCAGGGCCTCGATGTCCTCGCGGTGGATCTCCACCAGCTTCAGGGGGAGGGCGCCGGGCGCCCGCGCCGCGTTGATCTCCGCGTGCGCCGCCTTGACCAGCGAGGACTTGCCCATGCCGCGCGCGCCCCAGAGGAGCGCGTTGTTGGCCGGCAGTCCGTCGGCGAACAGGCGGGTGTTCGCCACCAGGGTGTCGCGGGCCCGGTCGATGCCGGTCAGGAGGCCGATCGCCACCCGGTTGACGCGTGGCACCGGGATCAGCCGGCGCTCCGGCCCCCACAGGAAGGCGTCCGCTTCCGTCAGGTCGACGGGCGCGCGCGGGGCGGGGGCGGCGCGCTCCAGGGCGGCGGCGATCCGTTCCAGCACCGGCAGGAACGCCGCCAGGGTTGCCGGATCGACGGCCGGGTCGGCGGGGGGCGTGGCGGTCATGGACGGCTCCTCGAACTCGGGTCCCGCGACGGGGCGGACAGGGCGGGTCAGACGTGGCGGGTCAGACGTGGCGGGTCAGACGTGGCGGGTCAGACGTGGCGGGTCGGACGTGGCGGGTCCCGTGCTTTACGGTGCCGGAGCGCCGCGATGAACCCGATAAATCGCGCCGCCGCCGGCGATTCGCGGCCCCGGACCCATTCGCCTCACCCGGGCGGCGTTGCTTTCACTTAGGCCCTGGCTATAGTCCGCGCGCTTTTTGACAAGCCCGGACGCCCCCTCGACCGAGGGTCTGGCGGCGCGGGCCTTATCCTTGAGGAGTCACCCGCTTGATCACCCCCGCCTTCGCGCAAGGGGCCACCTCGGCCGCTGGCGGAGCGGACATCGCCTTGCAGGTGGTGCCGTTCGTCCTCATCTTCGTCATCATGTACTTCCTGATCCTCCGCCCGCAGCAGCGCCGCGTGAAGGAGCATCAGAACATGGTCAAGAACGTCCGCCGCGACGACACCGTCGTGACCACTGGCGGCATCGTCGGCCGGGTCACCAAGGTCGCCGACGAGGCCTCGGAGATCGAGGTCGAGATCGCGCCCAACGTCCGCGTCAAGGTCGTGCGCGCGATGATCTCGGAAGTCCGCGTCAAGGGCGCGCCGGTCAAGGCCGCCTGAGGCGGCGACCCGGGCGCTGCAGGCCGGGCCCACGGCCCGCGGCGCCCTTGAGGAAACGGACACAGGACGGACCCGGCGGATGCTGCGCTTCTCGAGAACCAAGATCGTCACGACGCTGGCCGTCATCCTGATCGGCCTCAGCCTCGCCGTGCCGAGCTTCTTCTCGGCCGAGCAGCGCAGCCACTTCATGGCCTCCCTGCCGAGCTGGTTCCCCAGCTGGATCGTGCCCCAGCGCGCCATCGTGCTGGGCCTCGACCTCCAGGGCGGCTCGCAGCTCCTCCTCGAGGTCGACCAGAACGACCTCGCCAAGTCCCTGACCACGGCCCTGCGCGACGACGTCCGCCGGGTCCTGCGCGAGGCCGGCGGGGTGACGCCGGAGGGCGGCATCCAGATCATCCCGCGCGGCGTCCAGCTCCGGATCTCCAACGAGGCCGCCCGCGCCAAGGTGCTGCCGAAGCTGCGCGAGCTCGCGCAGCCGATCTCCAACGCCCTGGTGGGCCAGGGCGGCGGCCAGACCCTGACCGTCGCCGAGAAGCCCGAGGGCGTGATCCAGCTCACCCTCACGGATGCGGGCCTGACCGACCGGACGCGCCGGGCCGTGACCCAGGCCATCGAGGTCATCCGGCGCCGCATCGACTTCGGCGGCACCAAGGAGCCCTCGATCCAGCAGCAGGGCGCCGACCGCATCCTCGTCCAGGTCCCCGGCCTCCAGGATCCGCAGAAGCTGGAGGACCAGCTCGGCAAGACGGCCAAGCTCGAGTTCCGGATGCTGGCGGATTCGCCCTCCGGCGACGTCGACCTGCTGCCCTCCAAGGACGAGAAGGGGGCCCGCGTCCCCGTGGAGCGTCGCGTGATGGCCTCCGGCGCCGACCTCACCGACGCCCAGCCGGCCTTCGACCATCAGACCCAGGAGCCGATGGTCAGCTTCAAGTTCAACCTGAAGGGCGCCCAGAGCTTCGGCCAGGCGACCTCGGAGAATGTCGGCCGCCGCATGGCCATCGTCCTCGACAACGAGGTGGTCTCGGCCCCCCGCATCAACACGCCGATCACCGGCGGCTCCGGCCAGATCACCGGCAACTTCACCGTGGCCCAGGCCAACGAGCTCTCGATCCTGCTGCGGGCCGGCGCGCTGCCGGCCAAGCTCACCGTGGTCGAGCGCCGCGTGGTCGGCCCCGGCCTCGGCAGCGACTCGATCCAGGCCGGCAAGTACGCCACCCTGGTGGCCGGCGCCCTCGTCATCGCCTTCATGTTCGCCACCTACGGGGTGTTCGGCTTCTTCGCCAACATCGCCCTCATCGTGCACGTGGGCCTCATCCTCGGCCTGATGTCGGTGCTGGAGGCGACCATGACCCTGCCGGGCATCGCCGGCATCGTGCTCACCATCGGCACGGCGGTGGATTCCAACGTGCTGATCTACGAGCGCGTGCGCGAGGAGGTCCGGGCCGGGCGCTCCATCGTGTCGGCCCTCCAGGCCGGCTTCGACAAGGCCTTCGCCACCATCATCGATTCGAACTCGACCATGGCGATCGCCGCCCTGATCCTGTTCTTCCTCGGCTCCGGCCCGGTGAAGGGCTTCGCCGTGGTCTTCATCCTCGGCATCCTCACCACGGTCATCACCGCCGTCACCCTGACCCGGATGATGATCGCCCTGTGGTACAACATGGCCCGGCCCAAGGCGCTGCCGTTCTAATCCGCCGTTCGCCCGTTCACCGTTTGCAAGAGGAGGTCGATCCGATTTTCGCGTGATCCGCTCGGTCGCCACGCCACCACGTCAGTCCGGGGCGCCGCAGGCGAGCCCGGAATGACGGGGAGCCCGGAGGAGACGAGCGCGGCCACGCAGAAGCCCGATCGACCGCATCGCCGAAAGACCCGAGACCGATCATGCGCCTGCTCCGCCTCTGGCCCGACGAGTCGCACGTCGACTTCATGCGCTTCCGGCGCATCACCTTCCCGCTCTCGGCGTTCCTGTCGGTGGCGACGGTGGTGCTGTTCCTCACCGTCGGCCTGAACTTCGGCATCGACTTCAAGGGCGGCACCCTGGTGGAGCTGCAGGCGAAGTCGAAGACGGCCGATGTCGGGGCCGTCCGCCACACCGCCAACGGCTTCGGCTTCGGCGAGACGGAGGTGCAGGAGCTGGGCGGCGAGGGCACCGTCCTGGTGCGCTTCCCCCTGCAGCCGGGCGAGCAGGGCCAGACCGCCGTGATGCAGAAGGCGCACGCCGCCTTCGACGCCGAGTACGAATTCCGCCGCACCGAGACCGTGGGACCGCGCGTCTCGGGCGAGCTCGTGCAGTCCGGCACCATCGGCGTCGTGCTCTCGGTGCTCGCCGTGCTGTTCTACCTCTGGTTCCGCTTCGAGCGGGAGCTGGCGCTCGGCGCCATCGTGGGCACGCTGCACGACATCGTGCTGACGCTGGGCGTCTTCGTCATCAGCCGCATCGAGTTCAACATGACCTCGATCGCCGCGATCCTGACCATCGTGGGCTACTCGCTCAACGAGACCGTGGTGGTGTTCGACCGGACCCGCGAGCTGATGCGGCGCTACAAGACCATCCCCACGGTGGAGCTCCTCAACCTCTCCATCAACTCGACGATGTCGCGCACGGTGATGACCGCGACCTCGGCCTTCCTGTCGCTGCTCGCCCTGGTGCTGTTCGGCGGCGAGGCGATCAAGGGCTTCGCCATCGTGATGCTGGCCGGCGTCGTGATCTGCACCTACTCGGCGATCTTCGTCTCGACGCCGGTGCTGATCTATCTCGGCCTGATGCTCTCGGGCGTGAAGGCGCAGGGGCGCCCGGCCGGCGGGCGCGTGCCCCAGGCGGCGGAGTAGGGGCGGGCATGGCGTCCCTCGGCAGCCTGCACGACGGCTTCGTTCCCGGGCGCCACCTCATCGACGCCTACGGCAACGGCGGCTTCCGCTTCGCCGAGATGTCGCATCGCGGCTCGATCCTGGTCACGCCGTCGGGCATCCGGGCCTGGGACGTGGGCGCGCCCCGCGCCATCGACCGGAACAGCCTGCGCCCGATCCTCGCCGAGGCCGGGGCGGTGGACCTCCTCCTCATCGGAACCGGGCTCGAGATCGCGCCTTTTCCTGATGCGCTCCGGCGCTGGCTCAAGGAGGGCGGCATCGGCCTCGACGTGATGCAGACGGGGGCGGCGGCGCGCACCTACAACATCCTCATGGCGGAGAACCGCAAGGTCGCCGCCGCCCTGATCGCGGTCGCATGATGAATTGCGGGACATGACGGATTCGGACACCCGGACCAGCCCGGCCGAGGGCAACCTCACCTTCGCCTTCCAGCATTGCGAGGCCCTGGTCCGGGAGGGCGATCCCGACCGCTACTTCGCCACCCTCTTCGCGCCCGCGAGCGCCCGTCCCCACCTCTTCGCCCTCATCGCCTTCAGCCTCACCGTCGCGCGGGTCCGCGAGGCCGCCTCCAACCCGATGGCCGGCGAGATCCGCCTGCAATGGTGGCGCGACGCCCTCCAGGGCGAGGCCCGCGGCGACGTGAAGGCCAACCCCGTGGCCGCCGCCCTCGACGACGCCATCGTCCGGCGCAAGCTGGGGCGCCAGCCCTTCGTCGATCTGATCGACGCCCGGGTCTTCGACCTCTACGAGGACCCGATGCCCCGGGTGAACGACCTCGAGGGCTATTGCGGCGAGACCGTCTCGGCCCTGATCCGCCTCGGCGCCCTCGTCCTCTGCGACGGGGTCGAGCCCGGCGGGGCGGCCGCCGCCGGCCATGCCGGCGTCGCCTACGGGGTCACCGGCCTCCTGCGCGCGCTGCCCTGGCACGCCCGGGCCGGCCAGGTCTACCTGCCCGCCGACATCCTCAAGACCTACGGGGTCACCCGCGAGGACATCGTCACCGGGCGCGGCGGCCCCGGGCTCCTGCGCGCCACCGCCGATCTCCGGGCGCTGGCCCGCCGCCACCTCAAGGCCTACGCGGCGGCCCGCGCCACCATCGCGCCGGCGGCCCGCCCCGCCTTCTTAGCCGTCGCCCTGGTGGAGCCCTACCTCGCCGCCATGGAGCGGCCGGGCTACGACCCCCTCAACACCGTTGTCGAGATCCCGCGCTGGCGCCGCCTCTGGACCCTCTGGCGGGCCTCCCGCCGGGCCTGAGGGCGGGCCCGTCGCCCATGAAAAAGGGCGGCCCCCGAAGGAGCCGCCCGTCATCCGTCGCGAAAGGGGCGGCCCCGAACGAGCCGCCCCGTCATCCATCGCGAAAAATCCGCCTCAGCGGGCCTTCTTCGTCAGCTTCTCGGCGATCTCGAACATCTCCTGGGGCGCGTAGTCCGGGGTGAAGGCCGAGGGCACGCCGGTGAGCTGGTGGATCTTGCCGCCGTCGGGCATCCCCTCGACCACGCTGAGCTCGCCCGGCGGGTCGCCCGGGAGCGCCACCTCGCCGTTGCCCCAGATGCCGGCCATCTCGGTGTAGTCGCCCGGGCTGAAGGTGTAGAGCCGGCGGTGCGAGCCCTCCTGCAGGTACTTCTGGCACTCGGGGATCTTGTCGAGGTTGATGTTCGGGGTCGGCAGGAACTTCTCGATCTCGACGCCGGTGATCTTCTTGAGCGCCAGGGCGTAGGCGTGGGCGTGCACCGAACCGCGCACCAGCAGGTAGCCGCAGACCTCGCGGCCCGTCGGGTCCGTCAGGGTCTCGTAGACGCGCAGCTTGTGCAGGCGGGCGCCGCACTCGAGGTGGAAGTTGTGCAGCAGGTCCACCACGACGTTGCCCGTGGTGGTGATGAAGTCGTTGTTCCAGGACGCGCCGTTGCTGTTGACCGGCGTGACGCCGCCGCCGTTCGACAGGAAGGCGGCCGCGAGGCGGATGTCCTTCATGTCCTCGAACGGGGCCTTCGAGATGTCGCCGCCGTCCTTCTCGTCGCCGTCGTTGTCGGGGCCGTTGTTCAGCATCGCCACGCCGTTGCTGACGAGCTCCACGTGACCGAGTTCCTCGGCCGTGATCGCGGCGACCAGGCTATAGAACGGGCGCAGCTTCGACTTGCTTCGAAAATTGAAGCTCTGGAACATGTAGTTTCCCAGGGTCGACATCTCGCCGTACTTGCCGCCGAGCAGTTCCTGCAGGGCAGCAGCGGCGTTGGGATCCTTCCGCTTGGGGGCGGGAAGCTCGGCCTGTAGCTTGTCGACGCGCATAAACATGGATTAAATCTCCGCTTCCCGTCGTTCGGGGTCTCAACAGGGAAGTGGTCGCCGGACGCGCATGTTCCGCTGGCCCGGCCAGGAATGCGGCGGCCGCGGCGTCGCGGACCGGGGCGGGTGCGCCGGCGGCGCGGACGGATCTTCGTGCAACACCCTCTGAATACATGATTAACCGCGTTGAGCCGGCCGAACGGCTCTGCTAGCAACGGGAACAAGGCCCGGCATGAGATCGGGTTGCCCTGGAGGAGGACGGCCCCCGTGAACACAGTGACCACCTGGAATCAGGTCTACGACCCATTCGGGAACGCCTGGCTCTCGACGCTTGCGGCCTCGCTGCCCGTCATCGCCCTGCTGGGCATGATCGCGAGCGGCAAGGTCCAGGCCCATATCGCGGCCGTGCTCTCCCTCGTGCTCGCCTTCTGCGTCGCCGTCTTCCTGTTCGGCATGCCGGGCGACCTCGCCCTGCGCGCCTCCGGCTACGGCGTCGCCCTCGGCCTGTTCCCCATCGGCTGGATCATCCTGAACGTCATCTTCCTCTACCGCCTGACGGTGGAGAAGGGCTGGTTCGCCACCCTCCAGCAATCGGTGGCGGGCATCACCACGGACCGGCGCCTCCAGCTCCTCCTCGTGGCCTTCGCCTTCGGCGCCTTCTTCGAGGGGGCGGGCGGCTTCGGCACCCCGGTGGCGGTGACGGGCGCGATCCTGATCGGCCTCGGCTTCTCGCCGCTGGCCGCCTCCGGCCTCTCGCTCATCGCCAACACGGCGCCCGTGGCCTACGGGGCGCTCGGCGCGCCCATCCAGGGCCTCGCCTCGGTGACGGGCTACGATCCCTACATCCTCGGCGCCATGATCGGCCGGCAGCTGCCGTTCTTCTCGGTGCTGGTGCCGTTCTGGCTGATCTGGGTGTTCGCGGGCTTCCGCGGCATGCTGCAGATCTGGCCCGCCATCGCGGTCTGCGGCGGCTCCTTCGCGCTCGCCCAGTTCGGCATCTCGAACTACGTCAACCCGTGGATCGTGGATATCGGCGCCGCCCTCGTCTCGATGGGCGCCCTGGTGCTGTTCCTGAAGTACTGGCGCCCGGCCACGATCTGGACCTCGCCCGCGCTTCGCGGCAACGATCCGTCCATCGGCTACGTCACCGCCGCGGGCGGCGCATTGCCGACCCCCGCCGGCGCCCGCACGGCTTCGAGCCGCGAGATCCTGCTGGCCTGGGTTCCGTGGATCATCCTCTCGGTGATCGTGGCGATCTGGGGCACCAAGTTCTTCAAGGATATCGTCGATCCGATCTTCATCTGGAACTACCCGGTCCCGGGCCTGCACAACGTCATCATGAAAGTGCCGCCGGTGGTGGCCAAGGCCCATCCGGAAGCGGCCATCTTCAAGTTCGCCTACATGTCCTACACCGGCACCGGCGTGCTGTTCGCGGCCCTGATCTCGGGCGTGATCATGGGCTTCTCGCCCTGGCGTCTGGTGAAGGCCTACATCGAGACGATCTGGGTCTTGCGCTACTCGCTCATCACCATCGCGGCGATGCTGGCTTTGGGCGTGCTCACCCGCTACGCCGGCGTCGACGCCACCCTGGGCCTCGCCTTCGCCGGCACCGGCATCCTCTACCCGTTCTTCGGCACCCTGCTGGGCTGGCTCGGCGTCGCGCTCACGGGGTCGGACACGGCCTCCAACGTGCTCTTCGGCGGCCTGCAGAAGATCACCTCGGAGCAGCTCGGTCTGTCGGGCATCCTCATGGCCTCGGCGAACTCGTCGGGCGGCGTGATGGGCAAGATGATCGACGCCCAGTCGATCGTCGTCGCCTCCACCGCCACCGGCTATTTCGGCCAGGAGGGCAAGATCCTGCGCTTCGTGTTCTGGCACTCGATCGTGCTGGCCTGCCTGGTCGGCGGCCTCGTGATGCTGCAGGCCTACGTGCACCCGTTCAGCGCGATGGTGATCCACCCGTAGGGGCGATCCGCTCGACACCCTGACGACAGGGCCCGCCCCGGAGACGATCCGGGGCGGGTTTTTTCGTGACCGCGCACGGCCCGGGGGCCGGCCGCCCGCGATGCCGCTTGTGTCCCGGGCCGCGTGGGGGCAAGTCCTGGGGATGTTCTTCCGCAAGCTCGCCGCGCGCTACAGCCTCGCGAACCTCAAGCCGGTGGAGACCGCGCGGCTGCGCCTCGCGCCGCTGGTGCCGTCCGACGCCGAGGCCCTGCGCGCCCTGACCGACGACCCGGCCATCACCGGGGCGGTCGACTTCCTGCCCGCGCCCTTCACCCTGAAGGACGCGCGCCAGCTCATCGGCCCGGCCAAGGTGACGAAGGACTGCTTCCTCGGCGCATGGCTGCGGACGGACGGGGCGCTCGCGGCGGTAATCGGCCTGCACCTGCGCGGCGACCACGCCGCCGAGGTGGGCTACTGGGTCGGCGGCGCGGCCCGGGGGCAGGGGCTCGGCACCGAGGCGGTCACCGCCGCGGTGGGCCTGCTGCAGGAGCGCTTCCCCCACCGCGTCATCATCGCCCAGTGCCGCCCCGAGAACGCGGCCTCGGTCGGCCTCCTGCGCAAGGTCGGCTTTCGCGACACCGGCGACCCGGGCCAGCTGCCCGGACGCCGGATCTTCACGGTCGCGTCGGCGTGACCGGGGCCGGGATTCCGGTCGCCGGCAGGTCCGACGCCCGCCGGCGGTAGACGACGACCGTGGCCAGGAGACCGCAGGCGCCCCCCAGGGCGAGCCACAGGCCGGGGGCCGCCTTGTTGCCCGTCTCCGCGATGAGCCAGGTGGCGACCAGCGGCGTCATCCCGCCGAACAGGGCGGTCGCCAGGGAATAGGCCAGGGAGAACCCGGCCGTGCGCACCTCCGGCGGCACGATCTCGGTGAGCGCCACCACCATGGCGCCGTTGTAGCCGCCATAGAGGAAGGACAGCCACAGCAGCACCCCCAGCATGGTCTCGAAGCTCGGATGCGCCACGAGCCAGGCCAGGGCCGGATAGGCGGTGACGAGGGTCAGGCCCGAGAACAGCAGCAGGATCGGGCGCCGGCCGATCCGGTCGGAGAGCGCGCCCATCACGGGGAGCCAGACCAGGTTCGACACCGCGACGCAGAAGGTGACGATCAGGCTGTCGGTGTCGGAGAGCCGGAGGACGGTCTTGCCGAAGGTCGGGGTGTAGACCGTGATCGCGTAGAACGCGATCGTGGTCATCGCCACCATCAGCATCCCGAGCCCGACGATCCGCCAGTTCCGCCCCAGGGTGCGCAGCACCGCGCCCACCGGCGGGTGGACCTTGCGGGCCTGGAAGGCCGGGGTCTCCTGCAGCGAGCGCCGGATGTAGAACAGGAACGGCACTAGGAGGCAGCCGATCAGGAAGGGGATGCGCCAGCCCCAGGCGCCCATCTCGTCCGGCATCAGCAGGCGGTTGAGGGCGTAGCCGATGGCCGCCGCCGCCATGATCGCCACCTGCTGGCTGCCCGATTGCCAGGCGACGTAGAAGCCCTGGCGGCCGGGGGGCGCGAGTTCGGCGAGGTAGACCGAGACGCCGCCGAGCTCGACCCCGGCGGAGAAGCCCTGGAGCAGGCGGCCGACCAGCACCAGGATCGGCGCCACGAGGCCGATGCTGGCGTAGTCGGGGACCAGGGCGATCAGGATCGTGCCGGCGGCCATGATGGCCAGGGTGACGATGAGCCCCTTCCGGCGGCCGACCCGGTCGACATAGGCCCCGAGCAGCACGGCCCCCAGGGGCCGCATGAGGAAGCCGGCCCCGAAGGTCATGAAGGTCAGCATCAGCGCGGCGACGTCGCTCTCGCTCGGGAAGAACGCCTTGGCGATGTAGGCGGCGTAGAACCCGAAGGCGAAGAAGTCGAACATCTCCAGGAAGTTGCCGCTCGTCACCCGCAGGACGGCGGCGGCCCGGGAGCCGGCCTGGTCGTGATCCGCATGGCCCGCCATCGCAGTTCCTCGCCTGATACGTTCGGCCCTGGGCCGTTCATCCCAGGGTGACCGCATTTTTTCGCCGCCGCTAGGGCGGGGGAGGGGCGGAGCGGTTTCAATGCGGGCGCCGTGTTCGGGGCGCCGCGGCGGGCTCCCTACTCGGCCGCGATCTGCGCCGGTCCGTGGCCGAGCCAGGCCGCGAGGTCGGCCCGGGCCCGGTCGGTCATCGCCTTCTTCTTGGCCACCGCCTTCTCCGGCCCCTTCAGGCGCTTGCCCCCCTCGCCCTTCGGGGCGTGGTCGAGGGGCGGGAACAGGCCGAAATTCACGTTCATCGGCTGGAACGAGCGCGGGGCGCCGGCCTCCTCGGCCGCGATGTGGCCGCCGGTGATGTGGCCGATCAGGGCGCCCAGCGCCGTGGTGGCGGGGAGGGGCGCGAGGGCCTCCCCGCGCGCTTCGGCCACCGCGAAGCGGCCGGCCATCAGGCCGATGGCGGCGCTCTCCACGTAGCCCTCGCAGCCGGTGATCTGGCCGGCGAAGCGCAGGGACGGCCGCGCCTTCAGGCGCAGGGTCGCGTCGAGGAGGCGGGGGCTGTCGAGATAGGTGTTGCGGTGGAGGCCGCCCAGCCGCGCGAACTCGGCGTTCTCCAGGCCGGGAATCGTGCGGAACACCCGGACCTGCTCGGAATAAGTCAGCTTCGTCTGGAACCCGACCATGTTGTAGAGGGTGCCCAGCGCGTTGTCCTGGCGCAGCTGGACGATGGCGCAGGCCTTCACGGTGGGGTCGTGCGGGTTGGTGAGGCCCACCGGCTTCATCGGGCCGTGGCGCAGGGTCTCGGGGCCGCGCTCGGCCATGACCTCGATCGGCAGGCAGCCGTCGAAATAGGGGGTCGAGGCCTCCCACTCCTTGAAGCCGATCTTGTCGCCGGCGACGAGCGCCTGGATGAACCGGTCGTACTGGTCGCGATCCATGGGGCAGTTGATGTAGTCGGCGCCCGTGCCGCCGGGCCCGACCTTGTCGTAGCGCGACTGGAACCAGGCCTTGCCCATGTCGATGGAGTCACGGTGCACGATCGGCGCGATCGCGTCGAAGAAGGCCAGCGACTCGGCCCCGGTCAATTCGCGGATCCCCTGCGCCAGGGACGGGGCGGTGAGGGGGCCCGTGGCGATGATGGTGCGGCCCCAGGCCTCGGGGGGCAGGCCCTCGACCTCCTCGCGCACGATGCGGATGCGCGGATGGCCCTCGATCGCCGCGGTGACGGCCCGGGCGAAGCCCTCGCGGTCGACGGCGAGCGCCCCGCCGGCGGGAACCTGGTGCGCGTCGGCCGCGCGCAGGATCAGCGAGCCAAGGGTGCGCATCTCCTGGTGCAGGAGGCCGACGGCGTTGCCGTTGGCGTCGTCCGAGCGGAACGAGTTCGAGCAGACGAGTTCGGCGAAGTCGCCCCCGTGATGGGCCTCGGTGCCGCGCACCGGGCGCATCTCGTGGAGCACCACGTCGTGGCCGCTCTCGGCGATCTGCCAGGCGGCTTCCGACCCGGCGAGGCCGCCGCCGACGATGTGGATGGGCAAGGATTCCGCGTTGTCCGTCATCGGCACGGGATAGACCCGCCCGGGACTTGGATCAATGCGGGGCTTGGATCAATGCGGGGCTCGGCTCAATGCAGCTGCGGCGAGACCAGGAAGCGCTCCCGGTCCGAGGAGGTCACCGAGAGCTTGAGGGGCTTGCCGTCGCGCTGGATCGTCAGGGGCACCCGCACCCCGGCCTCGCCCAGGGCCCAGACCTGGCGGAAGAAGCCCGCGAGGTCGGCCACCGGCTCGCCCGCCACCGCCACGATGACGTCGCCCGGGCGCAGGTCCGCCGCCTCGGCGGGACCGTCGTCGGCGAGCCCCATCACCACCACGGAATCCTCGCCGTCGCTGGCATAGAGCCCGAGCCAGGGGCGGACCGGCCGGTCGACGCGCCCGCGGGTGGTGAGGTCGTCGAGGATCGGCGGCAGCAGGTCGATCGGCACGATCATGTTGATGGTCTTCGGCCCGGCGGTGCCGCCCTGCTGCAGCTGCAGGGAGCCGATGCCGAGGAGCGCCCCGTCCGGTCCGATCAGCGCCGCCCCGCCCCAGTGCGGATGCGAGGGCGCGGTGAACAGGGCCTCGTCGAGGACGTATTCCCAGTAGCCGGCGAATTCCTGGCGGGCGACGATCTCCACGGCGAGGCTGCGCGCGCGTCCGCCGACCCCGGCCATCACGGCCCGGTCGCCGATCTTGACGGGCGCGGAGCGCCCGAGCTTCAGCGGCTTGATCCGCAGGTCGCCCAGCGCCTGGACGAGGCCGAAGCCGGTGACCGCGTCGAAGCCGACCACGTGGCCGGGCACGGAGCGCCCGTCATGGGTGGTGAGCCAGACGGAATCCGCCTCGGTCACGAGGTAGCCGATGGTGAGGACGAGGCCGTCCTCGCCGATGACGACGCCGTTGCCGGCCCGCTCGGTGCCCAGCGTCTCGGCGGTGAAGGCCTCCGGCGGTACCCGCGTGGAGAGCGCCACGACGGCGGTGAGCGCCTGCTCGAGGTCGTAGCCGTAATCGGCGGCCTTGGGCTGGGCGGATGCGGGGATCTTCCAGTCTCCGGGCGAGGCCATGGGCGCGTCTTTCCTGCCGTCGTGTCGTGTCGATGAGACCGGAGATAGGTCGCCGGCTCGGATTCCGACAGTCTGGAGCGACCCTGCGACCGCTCAAGGCCCGGCGCGCAGCACCTTGCCGGGATTGAGCAGGCCCTGGGGATCGAGAGCGCCCTTGATCCGGCGGGCCAGCGCCATCTCCTCCGGCCGCCGGTGGTGGACGAGGGCGTCGACCCGGTACTGGCCGATGCCGTGCTCGGCCGAGATGCTGCCGCCGAACCGCGCCACCGCGTCGTGGACGATGCGGTTGATGGCGTCCGATCCGTGCCCGGGGCCGATCAGGACGTTGTAGTGGATGTTGCCGTCGCCCATGTGGCCGAAGATGTTCGGCCGGGTGCCCGGCGCGCCCGCGGCCAGGGCCTCGCCCGCCGCCGCCAGGAAATCCGGGATCGCCGGGATCGGCACCGAGACGTCGTGCTTCACGCTCTTGCCGGCCCGGGCCTCGGCCTCGGTGATGTGCTCGCGCAGGGCCCAGAGGGCGGCCGCCTGCGGGCCGGATTCGGCGAGCACGCCGTCGGTGGCGTCGCCCCGCTCCAGGGCCTCGCCCAGCAGCGTCTCGACGGCCTCGCGCAGGCCGGGCAGGCTCGATCCCGCCTCCATCAGCACGGTCCAGTCGGCGGCGGCGATGGGACTCGCCAGGCCCGCATGCTGGGCCACCAGGGCGAGGGATTCCCCCGCAATCAGCTCGAAGGCCTGGATGGTGTCGCCCAGCGCATCCTGGGCCGCCCGGAGGAGGCGCAGGGCCGCCGCCGGATCGGGCACCGCCAGGAGCGCCGTGGCGGTGTGGCGCGGGCGCGGCACCAGGCGCAGGATGGCGGCGGTGACGATGCCCAGGGTGCCCTCGCTGCCGATGAAGAGCTGCTTCCAGTCGTAGCCCGCATTGTCCTTGCGCAGGGCGCGCAGGCCATCGACCACGGTCCCGTCGGCGAGCACCACCTCGAGGCCGAGGACGAGGTTGCGGGTCATGCCGTAGCGCAGGACGTTGAGGCCGCCCGCATTGGTGGCGATGACGCCGCCCAGCATGGCCGAACCCTCCGCCGCCAGGCTGACGGGGAGGAGGCGGCCTTCCGCCGCCGCCGCCTCCTGCGCCACCTTGAGGATGCAGCCGGCCTCCGCCTCCAGGGTCAGCCCGAGGGGGTCGACCCGGCGGATCGCGTTCATGCGGGCGAGCGACAGCACCACCTGGCCGCCGGAGGCGTCCGGGGTTGCGCCCCCCGCAAGGCCGGTATGTCCCCCCTGGGGCACCACCGCGACGCCGGCGGCGTGACAGGCGGCCATCACGGCGGCGACCTGCGCCGTGGTGCCCGGGCGCGCCACCGCCGCCGGCCGGCCCGG
This sequence comes from Methylobacterium sp. Leaf465, assembly GCF_001424705.1. Taxonomy (GTDB): domain Bacteria; phylum Pseudomonadota; class Alphaproteobacteria; order Rhizobiales; family Beijerinckiaceae; genus Methylobacterium. The sequence continues at coordinate 92,018 of NZ_LMRA01000047.1, read as the reverse complement.
GAACAGGCGGCGCCAGTCGACGGCGTAGGGCGCGCAATCCTCCTCGCCCGTCAGCAGGCCGCCCCGGCCGAGGCTGGCCTCCAGGCGGCCGAGGAGGTCGGCCTGTGCGCGCGTCTGGCTCATCGGAAGGCTCCTCGTGCTGGCGGTCCGGCCCGGGCCGGACGGCCCGGGAAACAGGTCGTCCCGGCATTCCGGCGCCGGCCCGCCGGGTCAAGGGGGCGGCCTGACAATCGCCGCCGATGCTCAAGGCCGGCCCTTGACCGGACCCGTGAACTGGCTTCTCACACGGCCCATTCGGGCGCCGGCGTCACGGTCCCGGCCGCGTCGCGCGGCCTTCGGGGCCGGCGCCCCATCCGCCCGCCACGGGCGCGAGATCCGAGAAGAACACGACCATGGCCGAACGACTCTCCTTCCCGAAGGACAAGATCCGCGTCCTGCTGCTCGAAGGCATCAACGACAGCGCCGCCGAGCTGTTCGCCGCCGCCGGCTACACCAACGTCGTCCGGGTGGCCAAGGCCCTGGACCGGGAGGCCCTGCACGAGGCCCTGAAGGGCACGCACATCCTCGGCATCCGCTCGCGCACCCAGCTCGACGCAGCGGCCCTGGCCCACGGCGAGCGCCTCCTGGCGGTGGGCTGCTTCTCGGTGGGCACCAACCAGGTCGACCTCGAGGCCGCCCGCCACCGGGGCATCCCGGTCTTCAACGCGCCCTACTCGAACACCCGCTCGGTGGCCGAGCTCGTCATCGGCGAGATCGTGATGCTGCTGCGCCGGATCGTGCCGCGCTCGGTGGGCGCCCATGCGGGCGAATGGGACAAGTCGGCCACCGGCTCGCAGGAGGTGCGGGGCAAGACGCTGGGCATCGTCGGCTACGGCAATATCGGCTCGCAGCTCTCGACGCTGGCGGAAGGCATGGGCATGCGGGTGGTGTTCCACGACCAGACCGACAAGCTGCGCCACGGCAACACCGAGCCCACCGACAGCCTGGAGACCCTGCTGGCCCAGAGCGACGTGGTCTCCCTGCACGTGCCGGAGACGCCCGAGACCCACAACATGATCGGCGAGGCCGAGATCCGGGCGATGAAGCCCGGCGCCTTCCTGATCAACAACGCCCGCGGCACCGTGGTCGACCTCGACGCCCTGGCCCGCGCCCTGCGCGACGGCCACCTGCGGGGGGCCGCCGTCGACGTGTTCCCGGTGGAGCCCGGCTCCAACCAGGAGCGCTTCGTCAGCCCGCTCCAGGGCCTGCCCAACGTGATCCTGACGCCGCATATCGGCGGCTCGACGGAGGAGGCGCAGGAGCGCATCGGCTCCGAGGTGGCGCGCAAGCTCGTCGATTACTCCGACATCGGCTCGACCGTCGGCACCGTGAACTTCCCGCAGGTGCAGCTGCCCGCCCGTCCCACCGGCACCCGCCTGATCCACGTCCAGCGCAACATCCCGGGCATGCTGGGGCGCCTCAACGACACCTTCGCCCGGCGCGGGGTGAACATCGCGGCGCAGTTCTACCAGACCGACGGCGAGGTCGGTTACGTGGTGGTGGAGACCGACGTCACCGATGCCGACGCCGAGAGCCTGCTGGAAGAGATCCGGGCGCTGGACGGCACCATCCGGGCCCGCCTGCTCTACGAGCGCCGCTGAGGCGCGCGCAGTCGCCTGCTCTACGCGTGCCGCTGACGCGCGCGCAGTGGCGCACCGGCGCCGCCTCGGTTAACCTGGGTTGAGACGGTGCCATCCGAAGCACCGTCGCCGGACCGATCCCGCGCGCGCCGGAGACAGAGGAAGCCCAGCCGTTGCGTGCAAGTCCCCTGCGTGACGGCCCCCCGCGTGGCGGTTCCCAGCCCGATGGTCCCTCGGCGGACGATCCGGCGCGCACCGATGCGGTCCTCGTCGATCTGATCGCCCGGATCGCCCGGCGCGACGAGGCCGCCCTGCGGACCCTCTATGATCGGACGGCCCCGAAACTTCTCGGCGTGGTCCTGCGTATCCAGTCCGATCGCGGCCTGGCCGAGGACGTGCTGCAGGACGTGTTCCTGCGCATCTGGCAGAAGGCCGCCACCTACAGCCCGGCGGCCGGACGGCCGCTGGCCTGGCTCTGCACCATCGCCCGCAACCGGGCGATCGACGGGGTGCGGCGGCGAAGCGAGACGCAGGGGCCGGTGACCGAGGACGGGGAGGATTGGGTGGAGCGGCTGGCCGACCCCCACGACAGCGAGGGCGCGATCCTCGGGCGCAACGCCCTCCAGGCCTGCCTCGGCCGGCTCGAGGCGCTGCACCGCGACTGCATCGTGCTGGCCTATTGCGAGGGCCAGTCCCGGGAGGATCTCGCCCTGCGCTACGACCGCCCCGTGAGCACCATCAAGACCTGGCTGCATCGCGGCCTCGCGACCCTGCGCGGCTGCCTGGACGGTGCCCCATGACCCCCGATCCGGAGGAGCGCGACCTGCGCCTGGCCGAGTACGTGCTCGGCACCCTGCCGCTGCCCGAGCGGGCGGCGGTGGATCTCGAGCTCGCCGTGGACCCCGCCGCCCGCGCGGCGCGCGACGCCTGGGAACGCCGCCTCGCGCCCCTCGCCCTCGGGGCACCCGAGGTCGTGCCGGGGCCGGAGGTCTGGCCGGCGATCGCCCGGCGGCTCGCCGCCGACGGGCCGCGTCCCGCCTCGCCGATCGACGTCCATCCGGGCGGCGATCTCGGACCCGCCGCCAACGACGACCGCATCGGCGCCCTGCAGGGCGCCCTGCGGCGCTGGCGCCTGACCGCCGGCACGGCGGCCGCCCTGGCGGCGGGGCTCGCCTTGTTCATCGCCGTCGGCGGGCCGCGCCCCGGCACCGGGCCGGGCGAGGGCGACGGGCGCTACGTGGCGGTGGTCAGCCGCGGCGGCGAGGCCCCGGCGCTCCTCGTCAGCATCGACACCCGGGCCGGGACCGCCCGGGTGCGCCCGGTGGGGGCGCAGGCCCCGGCGGGGCACAGCCTGGAACTCTGGTACGTCGGCGCCGGCGCGGCCCCGAAGACCCTCGGTCTCGTGGGCACCGACGCCAGGGTGCTGGACAAGGCGCTGGCCCTGCCGGCCGAGGCCGGCGCGCTGGCGGGCGGCACCTTCGCGGTCTCCGTCGAGCCGGCGGGTGGCTCGCCCACCGGCCAGCCGACCGGGCCGGTGGTCTATTCCGGCCCGCTGATCCGCGAATAGGCGGCGGGCCCGGGACGGCCGCCCCTGCGCCTCACCCCAGCAGCTTGTCCAGGGTGATCGGGATGTCGCGCACCCGCACGCCGGTGGCGTGCCAGACCGCGTTGGCGATGGCGCCGGCGGTGCCGGTGATGCCGATCTCGCCCACCCCCTTGATGCCGAGCGGGTTCACGTGCGGATCGTGCTCCTCCACCAGGATCGCCTCCATGGCGGGCACGTCGGCGTTCACCGGGATGTGGTACTCGGCCAGGTTCCCGTTCATCACCCGACCCGAGCGCGGGTCGAGCAACGCGTGCTCGTGCAGGGCCAGGGACACGCCCCAGATCATGCCGCCGTAATACTGGCTGCGCACGAGATGCGGGTTGATGATCCGCCCGGCCGCGAAGGCGCCCACGAGGCGCGTCACCCGGATCTGGCCGAGGTCGGGGTCGACCTTCACCTCCGCGTAGACCGCCCCGTGCGCGTGCATCGCGTAGGTCTTTCGCGATGCGGGGTCGCCCGCGCCCTGTCCCTTGGCCTCGACGGAGGTCCTGCCGGCGCGGGCCAGGATCTCGCCGAAGGATTCGGAGCGGGCGGGGTCGTCCCGGCGGGCGAGGCGGCCGTCGGCGGCGGTGACGCCGGCATTGCCGGCGCCGTAGAGGGGCGAGGCGCGGTCGTTGACGGCGAGCTCCGCCAGGGCGGCGATGGCGCCCTGCGCGGCGTTGTCCACCGCCGTGCCGCTGGTGGCGGTGCCGGTGGAGCCGCCGGCCAGGCCGCCATTGGGCAGGTTCGAATCGCCGATGCGCAGCTCGACTTGGGTAATCGGGAGGCCGAGCCCGTCGGCGCCGATCTGCGCCAGCACCGTCCAGGCGCCCTGGCCCATGTCCTGGGCGGCGGTCTCGATGAGCCCCGTGCCGTCGGCCCGGATCGTGGCGCGGGCCTCGCCCTGCATCATCCCGGCCGGGTAGGTGGCGGTGCCGAGGCCCCAGCCGACGAGGAGCCCGTCGGCGTCGCGCATCTGGCGCGGCTGGCGCGGGCGGGCCGCCCAGCCGAAGCGCGCGGCCCCTTGCGCGTAGCATTCGCGCAGGGCCTTCGAGGAGAAGGGCCGATGGGTGATCGGCTCGACCTCCGCGTAGTTGCGCAGGCGGATCTCCAGGGGGTCGAGGTCGAGCTCCAGGGCCAGCTCGTCCAGCGCACTCTCCACCGCGACGCTGCCCGAGGCCTCGCCGGGGGCCCGCATGAAGATCGGGGTGCCGATATCGGCCCGGGAGACCGCGTGCGTGGTGGCGATCGCGCCGGCCGCGTAGAGGTGGCGCGAGAGGATGCCGGAGGGCTCGATGAAGTCGTCGTGCCGGCTCGTCAGGGTCAGGGTGTGGTGGTCGAGGGCCGTGAGTGTGCCGTCCCGGGAGGCGCCGAGCTTCAGGGTCTGGCGCGTGGCGGCGCGGTGGCCGACCGGGCCGAACATCTGCTCGCGCCGGGTCACCAGCTTGACGGGGCGTCCCACGAGCTTTGCCGCCATGATGCCGAGGATCTGCGGCGCGGCGATGAAGCCCTTCGAGCCGAAGCCGCCGCCGAGATAGTGGCAGACCACGTGGATGTTCTCGGGCGGAATGCCGAACAGGCCGGCGAGCCGGCCCTTGGCGATCCAGAGCGCCTGGGTCGGCGTGTAGAGGGTCAGGCGGTCGCCGTCCCACGCGGCCACGCTGGCATGGGGCTCCAGGGCGTTGTGGTACTGCGCGGCCGTGTCGTAGGTCGCCTCGATCCGGGTCTCGGCCGCCGCCATGCCGGCGGCGAGGTCGCCCGAGCCCTCGTCGGTGGCCGAGCCGGCCCCGACGGTCTCGGGGCGGAAGATCTCGCCGGCCCCGAGGGCGACGCTGACGGGCTCCGAATCGTAGCGGGGCGCCAGCAGGGCCGCGCCCTCGGTGGCGGCCTCCAGCGTCTCGGCGATCACCACCGCGATCGGCTGGTTGGCGTAGCGCACGCCGTCGTTCTGCAGGAGGTCGAGGCGGAAGGCGAAGGGATTGTCCTTCAGGTCCGGCGACTGGGCGAGCGCCGGGGCGTTCTGCGGCGTCATCACCGCGACGACGCCGGGATGGGCCTCCGCCGCCGCGACGTCGAGATGGGTGACCCGGCCGCGGGCGACCGCACTCACCGCCATCACCGCGTGGGCCAGGCCCTCGGGCCGGAAATCCGCGCTGTAGCGGGCCGCCCCGGTGATCTTGGCATGGCCGTCGCGCCGGGTGAGCGGCTGGCCGATGGAGGCGCCGTGGCGCTGACGCTCAGGCATGGGCGGGGGCTCCGGCCGAAGGGATGAGGGGATGGGGAGCGAAGGGACTGGCCGGCAGCGCGGGGACGCGGTCCGGGGTGCCGGCGGCCGCCAGGGTGAGCGCGCGGACCACGATGCGGCGGGCGAGCTCGATCTTGTAGGCGTTGTCCCCCGAGGGCCTGGCGTCGGCCAGCGCCGCCTCGGCCGCCTTCGCGAAGGTCTCGGGCGTGGGGGCGGCACCGGCCAGCAGATCCTCCGCCGCCCGGGCGCGCCAGGGCTTCAGGGCGACGCTGCCGAGCGCGATGCGGGCCTGCCCGATCCGGTCCCCGTCCATCGCCAGGCCCACCGCCGCCGAGACCACCGCGAAGGCGTAGGAGGTACGCTCGCGGACCTTGAGGTAGCGGCTGTGCCCGGCGAAGGCCTCCGCCTCGGGGGGCAGGGTAACGGCGACGACGAGGTCGCCCGCTTCCAGAACGGTCTCGCGCTCCGGGTGATCGCCGGGCAGGCGGTGGAACGCCTCCAGGGGCACGGAGCGGGTGCCGCCGGCCCCCGCGATCTCGACGGTGGCGTCGAGGGCGGCGAGCGGCACGCAGAAGTCGGACGGGTGGGTGGCGATGCAGTGATCGCTCCAGCCGAGCACCGCGTGGCTCCGGGTGACGCCGCCCAGCGCCGCGCAGCCGGCGCCGGGGTCGCGCTTGTTGCAGGCGCTGGCGGTGTCGTAGAAATACTGGCAGCGGGTCCGCTGCAGCACGTTCCCGGCGGTGGTGGCGGCGTTGCGGAGCTGGCCCGAGGCGCCCGAGAGCAGGGCTTCGGCGAGCGCCGGGTAGCGCCGGGCGATGGTCGCGTCGTGCGCCAGGGCCGCGTTGCGCACCAGGGCGCCGATCCGGGTCGACCCGTCGGCGCCGCGCTCGATGCGGTCGAGGCCGGGCAGGCGGGTGACGTCGACGAGGGTGTCGGGCCGGCTGATCCCGCCCTTCATCAGGTCGACGAGGTTGGTGCCGGCGGCGAGATAGGCCGCCCCCGGCCGGGCGGCGGCCGCCACCGCCTCGGCGACGCTGGTGGCGCGGATGTAGTCGAAGGCCTTCACGCCGCATCCTCCGCGAGCTGGCGGCCGGGCAGGACGTCCGGCCCGCTCATCGCCGCATGGGCGGTGAGCACCGCATCCGTGATGCCCGCATAGGCGCCGCAGCGGCAGAGATTCCCGCTCATGCCCTCGCGCACCCGCTCGGGGTCGCCCCCGGTCTGGCCCTCCTGGATCAGCCCGACCGCGCCGAGGATCTGGCCCGGGGTGCAGAAGCCGCACTGGAAGCCGTCATGCTCCAGGAAGGCGGCCTGGACCGGGTGCAGGGCGTCGCCCGCGGCGAGGCCCTCGATGGTGGTGATCGAGGCCCCGTCGTGGCTGACGGCGAGGGCCAGGCACGCATTCACCCGGACGCCGTCGAGGAGGATGGTGCAGGCCCCGCACTGGCCCCGGTCGCAGCCCTTCTTGGCCCCGGTGAGGTCGAGGCGCTCGCGCAACAGGTCGAGGAGGGTGACGCGCGCATCCTCCAGGACGACGCTGCGGCGCACGCCGTTCACGGTCAGCGTGATGGGAAAGCTCATGCGGGGGACACCTCCGGCCGGCTTGTCTGGAAAGGCTCCAGATAGAACCGGCGCGGTGCCCGACCAGGGGGGGCTTCAGCGCGCGGCGGCCTTCGCCTCCGCCTCCTTGCGCGCCAGGATGGCCCGCATCTGCGCGATCTCGGTGTCCTGCGCCGTGACGATGCGCTCGGCGAGCGCCCGGACCTCCGGGTCCTTCGAGTATTGCAGGGCGACCCGGGCCATGGCGATGGCGCCGGCATGGTGCGGGATCATGCCGGCGGCGAAATCGCGGTCGACGTCGCCGGAATAGCGGATCTCCATGTCGCCGTGCATGCGCATGGCGGCCTCCTGGAACGCCCTGGTGGAGGGGGATGCGCCGGCCTTCGCCGCGCCGGCGGGTTTTTCCGCGTGCGAATGGCCCGGCGTGGCGTGGCCGTGGTCGTGGCCATCCCCCGCGGGGTGATCCTCATGGGCCGGGGCGGCGCCCGTCAGGGCGAAGAGGGCGACGGTGGCGAGGACGGCGGCGGCGGTCTTCATGGGGGTCGGTCTCCGGGAGATCAGAACAGGGCCGGGGCGGGGGCGCCCGCGGCCGGCGCCGAGGCAGGGCCTTGCGCCGCCTGGAGGCGGGCGAAGGCGCCCCGGCCGAAGCGCAGGACGAGGACGGGGGTGAGCACCGCGTCGAGGAGGGTGGCGCTGAAGAGGCCGCCGAAGATCGTGACCGCGACGGGGTGGAGGATCTCCTTGCCGGGCGCCGTGCCGTCGACGAGGAGGGGCACCAGGGCGATGCCGGCGGCCAGCGCCGTCATCAGGACGGGCACCAGCCGCTCGTTGCTGGCCCGCAGCACCAGGGCCGGCCCGAAGGGCAGGCCCTCGGCGATGCCGAGGTTGAGGATGTGGCTGATCTTCAGGATGCCGTTGCGGGCGACGATGCCGGTGAGCGTCACGAAGCCGATCATCGAGGCCACCGAGAGGGGCAGCCCGGCGAGGAAGAGCGCCGCGACGCTGCCGATGAGGGCGAGCGGCACGTTGCCCATGACGATGAGGGCGAGCACGCCGGAGCGGTAGCGGCTCGCCAGCAGGGCGAAGACCAGGGCCAGCGAGACGAGGCTGAGGAGCCCGATGGTGCGGGTCGCCTCCCCCTGCGCCTGGAACGCGCCCTCCAGGCTCGCGGTGATGCCCTGGGGGAGCGTCGTGCGCGCCAGCGTGTCGGCCATGGCGGCGGCCACCGCCGCGCCGTCCGCGCCCGCCTGGGTGTTGGCCTGCACGACCAGCCTGCGCCGGCCGTTCTCGCGAAGAATCTGGTTGGGGCCGTCGCGCTCGGTGATGTCGGCCAGCGCGTGGGCCGGCACCCAGCCGGTGGGCGTCTCGATGAGGAGTTCGCGAAGTGCCGCCACCGAGCGGCCGGATTCCGGCAGGCGCAGGGTGACGTCGTAGCGGCGCAGGCCGTCCACCAGGGTCGAGACCACCCGACCGTTGGCCAGCCGGCTCACCGCCTCGACCACGGCGCCGGGGGCGATGCCGTAGAGGGCGGCGCGTCCGGAATCGACCCGGACCTCGAGCTGCGGGATCCGGACCTGCTTCTCGATGGACAGGTCGGCGATGCCGGGGATCGTCTCGAACGCGGTCGTGAGGGCTTCGGCCGTGCGGCGCAGGCCGTCGAGGTCCTCGCCGAACAGCTTGAGGGCGATCTCGGCCCGGACGCCCGAGAGCATGTGGTCGAGGCGGTGCGAGATCGGCTGGCCGACATTGAGCGAGACCGGCAGCACGCCCAGGCGCGCCCGCAGATCCGCCACGATGGCCGCGCGCGGCCGCCCGCCGGGCTTCATCGCGATCTCCAGGTCCGTGGAGTGGACGCCCTCGGCATGCTCGTCGAGCTCGGCCCGGCCGGTGCGGCGCCCGACCCGGTCCACCTCCGGGATGTCGAGGACCAGACCTTCGGCGATGGCGCCGATCCGGCTCGATTCGGCGAGGGAGATGCCCGGCGTGAAGGCGAGGTTGACGGTGAACGAGCCCTCGTTGAAGGCCGGCAGGAAGGCCCGCGGCAGCGTGGTGGCGGCGAAGGCCGCCGCACCGACGCCGAGCACGGCCGCCGCCATCACGGCGCGCGGGTGCCCCAAGGCGAACGCGACGAGGCGGCCGTTGCCGGCCTTGAGACCGCGGATCAGCCGGCCCTCCGGCGCCTCCAGGGTCTTCAGGCCGGGGAGCAGCCAGGAGGCGAGGGCGGGTGTCAGGGTGAGCGAGACCAGCAGGCTCGACAGGATCGCGATGATGTAGGCCTGCCCCAGGGGGGCGAAGAGCCGGCCCTCGATGCCCGACAGGGCGAAGAGCGGCACGAAGACGAGGCAGATGATCACGGTCGCGTAGACGATGCCGGAGCGGACCTCGTTGGAGGCCGCCACGATCACCGCGAAGGCCGTGCGGGGCGCGCCCTCGTGACGGTTCTCGCGCAGGCGCCGCAGGATGTTCTCGACATCCACCACCGCGTCGTCGACGAGCTCGCCGATGGCGATGGCGAGGCCGCCCAGCGTCATCGTGTTGATGGACAGCCCGAGCGCGGAGAAGATCGCCGCCGTGGCGAGGATCGAGACCGGGATCGCGGTGAGCGAGATCAGGGTGGTGCGCGCGTTCATCAGGAAGGCGAACAGCACCAAAGCCACCACGGCGACGGCCTCGAGCAGCACCTGGACCACGTTGTGCAGGGAGGTCTCGATGAAATCCGCCTGCCGGAACAGCACCTTGTCGGCCTGGATCCCGGGCGGCAGGCTGGGGCCGAGCTGGGCCAGCGCCTCTTCCACGGTCTTCGTCAGCCGCACCGTATCGACGCCCGGCTGCTTCTCCACCGAGACGATGACGGCGGGCTTGCCCAGGTAACCGCCATCGCCGCGCCGGGGCCGGGGGGCGAAATCCACCTCCGCCACCTGCCGCAGGTAGACCGGACCCGCGGGCGTGCCCACCACGAGGTTGCGCAGGTCGTCGAGGTCGATGGTCCGGCCGATGGCGCGGATCAGCACCTCGCGGGCCCCCGCATCGGTGAAGCCGCCGCCCGCATTGGTGCCGAAGCCCTCCAGGGCCTGGGTCAGGCTGGCATGGGTGACGCCCAGGGCCCGCATGGCGGCGGGGTTCGGCGCCACCCGGAACTGGCGCACCGCGCCGCCGATCGGGATGACCTGCGCCACGCCCGGAATGGACAGGAGGCGCGGCCGGATGGTGAAGTCGGCGGTCTCGCGCAGTTGCATCGGGCTCGCGGTCTCGGAGGTCACCGCCACCAGCAGGATGCCGCCCATGATCGACGAGACCGGCCCCATCTGGGGCATCACGTCGGCGGGGAGCTCCGAGCGGGCCAGCGCCAGGCGCTCGGCCACGAACTGGCGCGCCCGGTAGAGGTCGGCGTCCCAGGCGAACTCGACGGTGACGATGGACAGGCCGATGCCCGAGACCGAGCGCACCCGGGTGACGCCGGGCAGGCCGTTCATCCGGGTCTCGATCGGGTAGCTGACGCGCTGCTCGACCTCCGGGGGCGCGAGCCCTTCCGCCTCCGTCATCACCGTGACGGTGGGCCGGTTGAGGTCCGGCAGCACGTCGACGGGCAGGCGGGTCAGGGCGAGGAGCCCGGTCAGCACCAGGGCGGCGGCCAGCGCCAGCACGAGCAGGCGGTTGCGCAGGGACTGCGCGACGATGGTCTCGAACATCGGGCCTCTCCTCAGCGGATCTGGTCGAGGAGCTCGGCGCCCTGGACGACGACGCGGCGCCCGGCCGCGATCCCGTCCTCCACCAGCATCCGGTCGGCATCCAGCGGCGCCACCCGCACCGGGCGGCCGAGGAAGCGCTCGGCGCTGACGTGCTCGTAGACGAGGCTGCCGCCCTCCGCCCGCACGACGCCGGAGCGCGCCACCGGCAGGCCGGGGCGGGCCGGGCCGACGGGGGCCAGCACGGTGACGAACTGGCCCAGGCGCAGGCCCTTCGCCTCGCCCTCCACCGCGAACTGGACCGGCACCGCCTGGTTGCGGTCCGCGAGCCCCGTGCCGCGATAGGCGAGCTGCAGGGTGCCGCCGTCGCCCAGGCGCGCGGTGGCCCGGCTGCCCTCGGCCAGCGCCTCGAAGCTCAGGGCCTCGACCCAGAGCTTGCCCGGATCGACGATGCGGTAGACCACGGTGCCGGGGGCCGCCATGGCGCCCGCCACCGCGTTCGCCTCGGCGATGACGCCGTCGACGGGGGCGACGAGGGATTCGGGCTCGCGCCGGATGGCGTCGAGGGCGGCGCGGCGGTCCCGCAGGCCGCCGAGTTCCGAGCGGGCGTCGTCGAGCTGGGTCTGCGCCACCGCGCCGGTGGTGGAGAGCCGCTCGAAGCGCCCGACCCGGCGCTCCAGGATGGCGATCTGCTGGTCGAGCTCGCCCTGGCGCTGGCGCATGTCGGAGACGTCCACCGCCTGGACCGGCGGCGTCACGGTGGCGAGCACCTCGCCGCGCGTCACCCGGGTGCCGAGGCGGGGAAAGCCCCGCTCCGGCGGCGCCAGCCGGCCGCCGACGGAGGATTGCACCACGCCGCTGGCATTCGGGTCGGGGATGATCCGGCCCGGCAACGCGACGCTCCGGGTGACGGAGGCTTGCGCCGTCAGGCCGGTGCGCAGGGCCAGCAGCCGCTGCAGCGACTTCGGCACGAAGACCGAGCCGTCGGGCAGGCGGCGCGCCCGCTCCATCAGGGTGCCGCCGGTGAGCGCCGCCGGGGTGACGGGCGGCTGCGTCTGGTCGGGGCCGTGGCCCTCGTGCGCCTGCGCCGCGCCGCCGAGGAACAGGGCGAGCACCAGCGTCGCCCCGACGGCGAGGAGGACGGCCAGGATCACGGCCAGAGACTGGCCCGCGCGGCGCCGGAGCGCCAGGGCGAACGCCCCGAGCCCCATCAGGAATCCGCCGGCCGCCAGCGCCGCCGGGCTCTGCCACGCGAGGCGGTCGGCCAGGGCCGTGGCCGAGGCGGCGGCGCCCGAGGCCGAAGGTCCGGCGGTCGGGGCCGCGATCGGGGCGGGCAGGTGGAGATCGAGGTCGAGGAGGTCGGTGCGGCCCTCGGCCGAGACGCCGACGACGAGGTCGTGGTCGGTCCCGGCCGCGAGCCAGGGCGCCGCGAGGCGGTAGGTGCCGGGCGCGGTCTCGGCGGCCTTGCGCCGGCCCTCGGGCGTCATCACGGCGACGCCCGCCTCCGGGACGGGGGCGTTGGTGGCGAAGGCGTCGAGGTAGAGCACGAGATCGGTGCCCTGCACCACGGCGACGAGCTCGAAGCGCTCGGAGACGGCCTCCGCCCGCGGGGCCGTCGCGGCCGGAGCCGGCGGCGCGTCCGCACCATGATCGTGGCCCTCATGGGCGAGGGCGGCCCCGGACAGGACGGGCAGGGCGGGGAGCGCGAGGGCGACGAGGAGGGCGAGCGCGCGCAGGGCGGCCGCGAGGCAACGGAACATGGACCGGGAGTCTTTCGCCGAGGAGCACGGAACGGCGTCCCGGCCGCGAGCCTCCATCGGGAGTCTCGCGGGCCTCATGGGACGCGCGGCAGCGTCAGGCGTCGAATCGAGGCGGTTCGGGGAGGGTTTCCGGGACGATGTCCGTCCGGGCGGGGAGGGCGCGTGCCAGGGCGCGGTCGCCGGGCCCGCGCGGGCCGGCCACGGCGTCGCTGTCCGGGGCGAGCCCGGCCCCGGTGCAGCAGGCGTTCGAGCTGCGGCAGCCGGCATGGCCGCAGAGGCCGTCGCAGGCGCCGGTGCTCAGCGCCTTGATCGGGGCGGCGGCCAGCACCACGCGGGTCCGGATCGCGGCCCGCGGCAGGAGGATCCGGTCTTCGCCGCCGAGCCGGGCCTCCGCCGAGACGGCGGGGGAGGGGGCGGTCGCGGCCACACCCGCGGCGTGCGGATGGCCCGCATGGGCTTCGGCGCCGGACGGCATGAGGCCGACGGCGATCAGCACGATCACCGCCGCGAGCCAGAGTGCCATGTGCCGGACGCGCATCATATCAACGACCGACATAGCACACCGCGCCGGGCGACGACAGGCCGGTTTTCGCGCAGGGCGTGCCCGCGGGCACCCCGGCTCGACCTAAGAGGCTGGGAACGCACGGGGTTTCTCGCGGCACCGGTTCCCCTCCCCCGCCGCATGCTCTAAGCGGGCGACCCGGAGGCTCCGCCTTCGGGCGGCACCGCCTGTAGGCGGCACCGCCTGCAGGCGGCAGCGGAGGACGGCGCGCGATGAGAACTCTCCTGGTGATCGGGATCGGCACCGGCAACCCCGAGCACATGACGATCCAGGCGATCCGCGCCCTCAACACCGCCGACGTGGTCTTCGCCCTCGACAAGGGCCGCGCGAAGGCCGACCTCGTCGACCTGCGCCGGGAGATCTGCAGCCGGTATCTCACGGACAGGCCCTACCGCTTCGTCGAGGCCCAGGATCCCGAGCGCGACCGCAATCCGTCCGATTACGGAGCCACCGTCGAGGCCTGGCACGCCGCGCGCGCGGCGCTCTACGAGGCGATGATCGCGACGGAACTCGGCCCGGAGGGCTGCGGCGCCATCCTGGTCTGGGGCGATCCCTCCCTCTACGACAGCACGCTCCGCATCCTCGACCGCATCCGGGCGCGCCGAACCCTGGACCTCGCGGTCCGGGTGATCCCGGGCATCACCAGCGTCCAGGCGCTCGCGGCCGGCCACCGCATCCCCCTCAACCGCATCGGCGGGCCGATCACCATCACCACCGGCCGGCAGATCGCCGGCGGCCTGCCCGCGGGCAGCGACGCCACCGTGGTGATGCTCGACGGCCGGCCCCGCTTCGACCATCTCGACCCGGACCTGACCATCTACTGGGGCGCCTTCCTCGGGACCGCCGACGAGATCCTGGTCTCGGGCCGCCTCGGCGACGTGGCCGACGAGATCGGCGCCGTCCGCGCGGCCGCCCGCGCCCGGCACGGCTGGATCATGGACACCTATCTCCTGCGCCCGCCCGAGCCGGCCAGCGCGGACTGAGACCGCCTGCGACATGGTCGCCCATCCGCCGGAAGGATCCTCCGGCCTCCTGCCCGACCGACAGAGGATTCTCCCGCGTCGCCGCAGGGACACATCAACAAAAATCCCTTTCCTCCAAAGCTGGTGCGACCCGTGACTGTCCGAGACTTGGCCGGGTGTTTGCACGAGACTTCGCCGGGCCAATAATCGGCCGATCCGGCCGCGACGACGACTGTCGCGGGCCAGGATCGGGAGGGCTTGCGGATGGCGGCGCACGGGGTTCGGGCGGACGGGTTCGGAGGGCAGGGGCGCGCGCGGACGCTCTGTGCGGTGCTGGTCGCCGGGGTCGCCTGCGCCGTCCTGGCGGCCGCCGGGGCGCTTCCCGCCCTCGGCGCGGCCTACACCGCCCTGTCCCTGCACCTGGAGGACCACTTCCACACGCAGGAGCCCGGGCCCCCGGCGCGCATCGCCCTCGGGCCGGAGGGGCGCGACATCCGGTTCGCCGGGGCGATCGGGGCCGGGACGGCCGCGCGCCTCGCAGCCCTGCTGGCGATCCATCCGGAGGTGACGCGCATCCATCTCACCAGCGAGGGCGGCCTCGTGGAGGAGGCGACGGCGATCGGCGACCTCATCGCCGCCCGGGGCCTTGCCACCTACGTGCCGGACTATTGCGTCTCCGCCTGCACCCTGGCCTTCGTGCGCGGGGCCGAGCGCTACCTCGTGACGGACGGCCGCCTCGGCTTCCATGCCCCCTACGATCCCGGCCTGTTCGGCCAGGTGGTGCAGGCCGACGCCTCGGCCGAGCGGGCGGCCTACCTGGCCGCCGGCGTCGACCCGGCCTTCGCCGCCGAGGCCCTCGCCGTGGCCTCCGACAGCCTGTGGATCCCCGAGCCCGCCCGCCTGATCCGGGCGCGGGTCGCCACCGCGCTGGTCGACACCGACCGCTTCCCCGATTCCACCCTCGACGACGATCCGAGTTCCGCCGGCGCCCGGGCGGCGATCCTGGGCGCGCTGCCGCTCCTCGGCGCCCTCGCGGGGCGGGGCGCCCTCGCGGGGCGGGGCGACGTCCTCGACGCGCTGGCGGCCGCCTATCTCGACGGCTACCGGGCCGGCCTGCCCGAGGGCGCGGCCCTGGACCGCCTGCGGGCGGGGGCCGCGCGCGCCATCGCCCGCATCCTGCGCGGCGCCGACGACGCCACCTGGGTCGCCACCGGCCGCGTTCTCCTGCGGGCGATGCGCCGGGCCGACCCGCAGGTCTGCCTCAGCATCGGCGGAGCGGGCAACCTCCTGGCGGCGCAGGACATCCTGGACGACGATGCGGCCGCGACCGTGCTCGCCCGGGCGGCCGGGCAGGGGGCGGGCGCGGCGATGGCCGCGCCCGCTGCCGAGCCCGCGCGCACGACGCGCATCGCCCGGGACTGCGCCGGCCTGATCGCGGCCTACGCCGAGGCCCTGGCACGGCCCGGAGCCGGGCCGATCCTGCGGGAGCTCGCGAGCCACCGGGGCCACCCGACGCGGGAGGCCAGGGCTCTGCCCCGCTGATCCGGGCCCTTCGTCTCATCCGGGCTCTTCGTGTCAGTGCCGCTGGCCGTCCGGACTGTCCCGGAGGTGGCGGGCGAGCTCGAGGCCGATCTCCACCATCAGGCGATCGAGGAGCCGCGACAGGCCGGGCCGGGCGAGATCGTCGGCGAGGCCGCGCAGGGCGATGGCGTGTTCGGCCATCCGGTTCACCGCATGCTGGTCCCGGGGGCCGTCCGCGCGATCCTCGGCCAGGTCGAGGACGATGCCGCGCGCCCGCGCCGGGGTCCCCGCGGCGTCGGCCTCGATGCGTCCGCGCAGGTCCAGCCGGCGCAGGTCCAGCCGGCGCGGGCCGCGGGTGCGGAAGGCCACCGCGAAGGCGCCGCCCCGGGCGATCGCCGCGTGGAGGGCGTTGTCGACCCGCGCGCGGTCCGCGTCGTGGATGCGGGCGAGGAAGCGCGCCAGCGGCACGCCCCGCGCGCCCGCCTCCGGCGGCCACCCGACGGCCCGGGCCACCGGTGCCGAGACGACGAGGCGGTCCGCCCAGATGTCGTGCACCCAGGCGCCGACCACGCCCGAGGCGGCGAGGGCCGCCCGCAGGCCCCCGGGAATGTCGGCCTCCGACTCCGGCGGCGGGGATCGCATCATGGGTCTCCTCACCGGCAGGAGCGGATCCGCGCAGACGACCTGAGGTTGCCTGATCGGCCGCACAGAGCGCTGGGCGTGCAGCACCCTAGAGCGGAAGATTCGCTGCGAAAAGGGTCCCAGGCCGAATTCCACGCGAGACCGGCAACCTGAAATTGCCTGTCCACATCTCCGCCGCCGCGCCGGGCTTAACCGTTGGTTAACCATGATCGGCGACATCCGGGATCGCAGCATCCTTGGGTCACAGGACGGAAGGCCACCGCCCCGTCCACCGGCGATCCAGACTGCCGGATCCGTCCGCCCCCAACCGTCACCCGAACTCGTCGACGCTCGCGAAGGGATGCCAGGATGAAAGCCATCACGTTCGTCACCCAGAAGGGGGGCAGCGGCAAGAGCACGCTCTGCATCTCCCTGGCGGTCGCCGCCCAGGAGCGCGGCCTCTCGGTCTGCATCCTCGAGATGGACCGCCAGGCCACGATCAGCGACTGGCTCGACCATCGCACCGCCGAGGGCCCGGAAGTGGCGCAGATCGACGCGACGCAGATCGAGGGCGTGATGGCCCAGCTGCGCGACTCCGCCTACGACTACGTCTTCATCGACACCCCCGGCGTCGATTCCGCCGGCACCCTCTCGGCGATCCGCGCGGCCGATCTCTGCGTCATCCCGTGCCGCCCGACCCCGGCGGACCTGCGCGCCTTCAAGCCGACGCTCGCGGCGATCTACCGGCTGGAGAAGAAGTTCGCCTTCGTGCTGAACCAGACCCCGCCCCGCTCCTACCGCATCCGCGATGCCGCCGACGGCCTCGCCGTGCTGGGCATCCTGCCGGACGTGAACATCGTCGCCCGCACCGATCACCAGGACGCCATCGGCGTCGGCCAGGGCGTCACCGAGTTCAATCCGAAGGGCCAGGCCGCCTCCGAGGTGCGCAAGCTCTGGAGCTGGATCGAGAAGCGCATGCAGGTGAGCAAGCATGCCAAAGCCGCCTAAGCTGAGTCTCGCCTCCATCGTTGCCGCCTCGACCCCGCCGGGCAAGTCCCACCAGGGCCCCCAGCAGACCGCCGAAATCGTCCAGCTCGACACCGGCGCGCCCACGCTGCGGCGCCCCACCGCCACCCTGAAGCAGCGCGCCCGTCAGATGTCGGTCTACCTGGAGCCGCCGGTCTACGATCAGCTGCGCGACATCGCCCATGCGGAGCGGGCCAAGATGCACGGCCTGATGCTCGAGGCCCTGGATCTGCTGTTCAAGCAGCGCGGCGCCCGCTCCATCGACCAGCTCAACGAGCCGGACGGGCGCTGAGCACGAAAGAAGAGCCCCAGCAAGAGCTTGCCGGGGCTTTCCGATGTTTCGGATCAGCCTCGTGCGGTGCGTGACGGCCCGCGGCCGCGATCGATCGGACCAGGATTTTTCACCGATCTCGCAAAGGCTTGGCGGACGATCCTCAGGCTGAGCCTCCGTCCGGGCTCGCGGCCCCTGCCCCGGCCCGGTCCCCCCGCCGGGACAGGCCTGCGTTCAGCCTTCCTTTACGGCATTCGGACAATCTTATCCGTCTCGGGAAGGGCGCAGGGCGCCGGTCCCGGGGGCTCGTCCGGTCCTGCTCTCGCCCGCCGGCGGTCCCTCTCGAATGTGTTTTGTGGATCGGGGCTGGGGCTGGGGCGGATCATCGCGATGGCGCGTACGACGAAGCCGGGACATCCGGGGCCGGCCCCGCTGCCGCTCTGGCGGCTGCTGGCGGTCTCGGCCGTGGCCCTCACCACGGCCAACTGCGCGCAGTCCCCGCAGAAGCTCGCGGGCGCCTCCGGAACCGGCTCCAGCCTCGATCCGAAATACGGCGTCAAGGCCAGCCCGCGCCTCTACAACGAGGGCGACGTGATCCCGAAGGGAGGCGGCCGGCGCTTCTCGGGCAAGCCCTACGTGGTGGCCGGGCGCACCTACGTCCCGCGCGAGGACGCCAAGGGCTATGTCCGCGAGGGCCTGGCCTCCTGGTACGGCTCGGCCTTCCACGGGCGCATGACCGCCAACGGCGAGGTGTTCGACCGCCACTCCATCGCCGCGGCGCACCCGACCCTGCCGCTGCCGAGCTACGCCCGCGTCACCAACCTCGCCAACGGCCACTCGATGATCGTCCGGGTGAACGATCGCGGCCCCTATCACGCCAACCGCCTGATGGACGTCTCCGAGGAGGTGGCCGAGGCGCTCGAATTCCGCCGCAGCGGCACCGCACGGGTCCGCGTCGAGTATGCCGGCAAGGCCTCCACCGCCGGCAGCGACGACCGCAAGCTCCTCGCCACTCTGCGCACCGACGGCCGGCCCGCCGCCGTCAACGGCCCCTCGCCGGTCATGCTGGCCGATCTCGGCCCGGACACGGCGCAGGTCTCCGCCGAGCGCCTCGCCCGGGCGAGCCGCCCCGCCCTGGCCTTCAAGGAGGCCGACGACCAGCCCGCGGCCGAGGCCGCCCCGGTCGCCGCGACCGAGGCGGCGCCGGCGCCCCGTCCGGCCAAGCCCGCCCCCATCCTGGTGGCGAGCGCCGCCACCGTCGCGGTCCCGGCCGCGCTGCAGCCGACGGCTCTGCGGGCCGAGGGGTTCCGGCCCGTGCGGCACAGCCCGTCCGAGCCGCACCAGACCCTGGCCGCCGCCCGGCCCGCGCCCCTCAGCCTGACCCCGCCGCCCCTGCGGCTCGCCGGGGCGCGGCCCGAGCCGCACGCGACCGCGAGCCGCCTCGCCGCCGCGTCGCCGGCCGGCAAGGGCCAGGGCCAGGGGCTGGGGCAGGGGCTCGCGACGGTCGCCCAGGCCGGCGGGGCGCCGGCCAGGAGCGATCCCCGCGCCGCCACCGCCCGCTTCGCCGCCGCGACCCCGGCGCCCGCATCCCGGACGGCTCCCGCCGGGCTGTCGGCCGCCGGACCGAGATCGGGCCACCAGCCCGGTGTCGCCCGGATGGCGGTCGCCAGGACCGGTTCGGAGGCCAGGACCGGTTCGGAGGCCAGGATGGCTTCGGAGGTCAAGGCGGCGCCCAAGGCCGTCGCGGTCGCCAAGCCCGTCGCGGTCGCCAAGCCCGTCGCGGTCGCCAAGCCCATCGCGGTCGCCAAGGCCGGTCCGGTCGGCAAGCCTGCCGGCAAGGCCGCCGGTCTGGCCCAGGGGACGCCCCCGGCCAAGGCGACCCCCGCGGCGCGAACGGCTCTCGCCGCCAAGGCGCCGGCCCGGACCCGCGCCCAGTTCGCCGAGGCCCGCTGAGACGCCCGCCGAGGCGGCATGCGGCGCGTCCGCGGCCGTCGGGACCCATCGACGCGCGAGGGGACCCACACGTGATTTGGGTTCGATCTCGGCGCCAAATACCTGTAACGTCACGCTTGATCGTGGGGGCGATGCACGGGGCGGCGTGAGGCAGGGCGTGAGACAGGGTATGAGTGTGAGAGAGCTCCTCGCGGGTCGGAACGGAGCGGGCCGCGCGGCGGTGTCGGGGCTGGTCCTGGCCGCGGCGCTGAGCCTGTTCGCGGCGGGCTCCGCCCTGGCCCAGAGCTTCCAGACGGCGGCGCCCCACGCGATCCTGATCGATGCCGATTCCGGCTCGGTGCTGTTCGAGAAGGGGGCCGACGAGCTCTTCTCCCCGGCCAGCATGGCCAAGCTGATGACCACCGAGATCGTGTTCAACGAGATCCGGCAGGGCCGGCTGACCATGGACTCGGAGTTCCAGATCACCGAGGACGCCTGGCGCCGGGGCGGAGCGGGGGGCGGCGGCTCCTCGATGTTCGCTCAGCTCAACAGCCGCATCAAGCTGTCCGACCTGCTGCGCGGCCTCATCGTGCAGTCGGGCAACGACGCGGCCATCGCCATCGGCGAGGGCATCGCCGGCTCGGAGGAGAATTTCGGGCGGATGATGACGGCGCGGGCGCGGGAGATCGGCCTGACGCGCTCGACCTTCCGCAACGCGACCGGCTACTCGGCCCCCGACCAGAAGGTGACCGCCCGCGATCTCGCCAAGCTCGCCCTGCACCTGATCGAGACCTACCCGGACCTGTACAAGATCTTCGCCGAGCGCGAGTTCACCTGGAACAAGATCAAGCAGCAGAACCGCAACCCGCTGCTGACGCTCGATCTCGGCGCCGACGGGCTGAAGACCGGCTACCTCGAGGAATCCGGCTACGGCCTCACCGGCTCGGCGGTGCAGAACGGGCAGCGCCTGATCATGGTGGTGAGCGGGCTGAAGACCGCCCGAGACCGGGCGGCGGAATCGCGCAAGCTGATGGAGTGGGGCTTCCGCGCCTTCGAGCCGCGCCAGGTCTTCACCGCCGGTGAGACCGTGGCGGAGGCCTCCGTCTACGGCGGCGCGGCGGGCAGCGTGCCCCTCGTCGCCAAGAAGGCCGTGCGGGTGCTGCTGCCGCGGGGCTCCGGCGACAAGATCACCGCCCGGGTGGTCTATCAGGGCCCCCTGGTCGCCCCGGTCGAGCAGGGGCGCGAGATCGGCCGCCTGCGCATCACCCGCGGCGACACCCAGGCCCTCGACCAGCCGCTCTATGCCGGCGACACGGTGGAGGCCGGCACGCTCCCGCAGCGGGCCCTCGACGCGGCCTGGGAGGTCGGCACCGGCCTGTTCCGCAAGGCGTTCGAGAAGGCCGGCGCGAAATCGTGACGGCGCCCGGGACGGGGGGAGGGACCTTCATCACCTTCGAGGGCGGGGAGGGGGCCGGCAAGTCCACGCAGATCCGCCGCCTCGCCGCGCATCTGCGTGCCGAATCCGGCCGCCCCGTGCTGACGACGCGCGAGCCCGGCGGCTCGCCCAAGGCCGAGCGGATCCGCGAGGCGCTGCTCGCGGGCCTGGCCAAGCCCTACGGCCCCTTCGCCGAGGCCCTGCTGTTCTCCGCCGCCCGGATCGACCACCTCGACACCCTGATCCGCCCGGCGCTGGGGCGGGGCGAGATCGTGCTCTGCGACCGCTTCGCCGATTCGACCCGGGCCTACCAGGGCGCGGCCGGCGGCCTGGACCCGGATGTGCTGGTCGCCCTCGAGGGCGTCGTCGTCGGCCCGACCCGGCCCGACCTGACCCTGATCCTCGACTGCGAGCCGGAGCTCGGGCTCGCCCGCGCGCAAGCGCGCCGCGCCGCGGGTGCCGAGGGCGCGGTCGACCGCTTCGAGGCCGAGGCCCTGGCCTTCCATGCCCGCCTGCGCACGGCCTTCCGCGCCATCGCGGCGGCGGAGCCCGGACGCTGCGCCGTCGTCAACGCCGCCCTGCCCGCCGATGCCGTCGAGGCCGCGATCCGCGCCGTGGTGGCCGAGCGCCTGCCCGGGCTGCTGCCCGCGCGGGCCGGCCATGGCCGGAGCGACGACCGCCCCGGGACGGAGCACGGCGATGCGGCCTGAGCGCGCCCCCGAGGACGTCGAGCCCGGAGACCTGACGGAAGTCCCGCGCCCGCGCGAGCAGAGCGATCTCGTCGGCCATGCCGAGGCGGAGGCCGCCTTCGTCGCGGCGATCGCCTCGGGGCGCCTGCACCATGCCTGGCTCATCGGCGGCCCGCGCGGCATCGGCAAGGCGACGCTGGCCTACCGGGTCGCCCGCTGGCTCATCGCCCATCCGGCGGCGCAGGGGGCGCCCGCGAGTCTCGCCGTCGACCCGGACCATCCGGCGGCGCGCCAGGTCGCGGCCCTGTCACATCCCAACCTCGTGGCCCTGCGCCGGACCCGGGCCCCCCAGGCCAAGACCCTGGCGACCCGGATCTCGGTGGATGCGGCCCGCGGCGCCCTCGCGCTGTTCGGCTCCACCGCGGGCAATGCGGGCTACCGCATCTGCATCGTCGACAGCGCCGAGGACCTCAACGCCAACAGCGCCAATGCGCTCCTGAAGATGGTGGAGGAGCCCCCGCCCCGCTGCCTGTTCCTCATCGTCAGCCACGCGCCGGGCCGGCTCCTGCCGACCATCCGCTCGCGCTGCCGGGCCCTGACCCTGCGCCCCCTCGCGGAGGCCGAGGTGGCGCGGGTGATCGGCGGCTTCGCGCCGCCCTTCGTGCAGCCTGGCCCCGAGGCGCTCGCCCGGGCGGCGCAGCTCTCGGAGGGCTCGGTCGCCGAGGCCGTCGCCCTGCTCGATCCCGCCCGGGCCAGCCTCGTCGCGGAGGTCGAGACCCTGCTGGCCCGCCTCGACCACCCGGACTGGCGCCGCATCCTGGCCCTGGCCGAGAAGCTCAGCGGGCGGGACTCCGACGACCTCTTCGCGGCCAGCCTCGACACGGTGTTCCGCTTCGTCTCGGCCGAGCTCGACCGGCGCCGGCACGCGCCGCCCGCCCGCCTTGCGGCCCTGGTCGAGGTGTGTGACAAGATCGCCCGCGCCGCGCGGGAGGCCGCGACCTACAATCTCGACCGCCGGCCGCTGGTCCTGTCCCTGTTCGGCGACCTGGCGGGCGCGCTCCGCGACGCCGCCTGACGGGGCCTGGTCGTCTCCCGCCGTCCTGTGATCCCGGGACCCGATTCCGGGGCCTGATCCTGTGAACCCTGTATCCGGGGAACCCCTCGACGTGACCGCCACCGACCCGGCAACCGCGAAGACCTTCGGTCTCTCCACCGCGATCTCCTATCCCAACGGCGCGCCGCATATCGGCCATGCCTACGAGGTGATCGCCACGGACGCGATCGCCCGCTTCAAGCGCCTCGACGGCTACGAGGTGTTGTTCTCCACCGGCACCGACGAGCACGGCGTCAAGATCCAGCAGACGGCGGCCAAGGCCGGGATCACCCCGCGGGACCTCGTCGACGCCATGTCCGCGCGCTTCCGTGCCATGGCCGAGGCCCTGGATTGCAGCCACGACCGCTTCATCCGCACCACCGAGCCCGACCATTACGCGGCCGCCCAGGAGTTGTGGCGCCGGATGGAGGCCAACGGCGACCTCTACCTGTCGAAATATGCCGGCTGGTACTCGGTGCGCGACGAGGCCTACTACGCCGAGGACGAACTCGAGACCGGACCCGACGGCGTCCCCGTGGCCAAGGCCACCGGCACGCCGGTGACCTGGATGGAGGAGGAGAACTTCCTGTTCCGGCTCTCGGCCTACCAGGATCGGCTCCTCGCCCTCTACGAGGCCGAGCCCGACTTCATCGGCCCCGAGACCCGGCGCAACGAGGTGGCGAGCTTCGTGCGCTCCGGCCTCAAGGACTTCTCGGTCAGCCGCACGAATTTCGACTGGGGCGTGCCGGTGCCCGGGCACCCCGACCACGTCATGTACGTCTGGGTCGACGCCCTGACGAACTACCTCACCGTCACGGGCTTTCCCGACCAGGCCGACGCGCGGACGAAGTTCTGGCCGATGGACCTGCACGTCATCGGCAAGGACATCGTCCGCTTCCACGCGGTGTACTGGCCGGCCTTCCTGATGTCGGCGGGGCTGCCGCTGCCCAAGCGCGTCTTCGGCCACGGCTTCCTGCTCTCCAAGGGCGAGAAGATGTCGAAGTCGCTGGGCAACGTCGTCGACCCGATGGACCTGATCGCGACCTACGGGGTCGACGCGGTGCGCCACTTCGTGCTGCGCGAGGTGCCCTTCGGCGGCGACGGCAATTACAGCCACGAGGCGATCATCACCCGCTACACGGCGGACCTCTCCAACGGGCTGGGCAACCTCGCCCAGCGCTCCCTCTCGATGATCGCCAAGAACCTCGGCGGCACGGTTCCCGAGCCCGGCGTCCTCACGGAGGACGACCGCGCCCTGCTGGCCCTGGCCGACGCCTTGCCCGCCACCGTGCGGGCGGCCATGGACCGGCTCGCCCTCCACACGGCGCTGGCCGAGATCTGGGCCGTGATCACCGCCGCCGACCGCTACTTCGACGCGCAGAAGCCCTGGGTCCTGCGCAAATCCGATCCGGCCCGGATGGCGGCGGCGCTCTCCGTCGTGGCCGAGACCCTGCGGGCCATCGGCATCCTGGTGCAGCCCTTCATGCCGGGCTCCGGCGCCCGGCTCCTCGACCTCCTGGCCGTGCCGGCGGACCGGCGCCAGCTGGCCGATGTGGGGGAGGGCGGTCGCCTCGTGCCGGGGACGCCGCTCCCCGCCCCCGTCGGCCTGTTCCCGCGCTTCGTGGAGCCGGAGGCGTCTTCGGCGTGAACGACGGCGTCTCGTCCGACGGCGTCTCGTCCGACGGCATCTTGCCCACCCCACCGTTTTCCGAGCCTCGCCTCATGCTGGTCGACAGCCACTGCCACCTCGATTTTCCGAATTTTTCGGAGGATCTGCCCAACGTCCTCGCCCGCGCCTGCGCGGCCGGGGTGACCCGGATGGTCACGATCTCCACGCGGATCGCCAAGGCCCGGACCTACGAAGCCCTGTCGGAGGCCAACCCCGAGATCTGGCACACCATCGGCACCCACCCGGACGGGGCGGGCGATGAGCCCGACGTGCCGACCGAGGCCATCGTGGCGCGCACGCACCATCCCCGCTGCATCGGCATCGGCGAGGCGGGCCTCGACTTCCACTACGACAACGCCGCCCCCGAGGCGGTGCAGGAGCGGGTCTTCCGCCGCCACATCGCGGCCGCCCGCGAGACCGGCCTGCCGCTGGTGATCCATTCCCGCGACGCCGATGCGGAGATGGAGGCGATCCTCGTCGACGAGATGGGGCGCGGCGCCTTCACGGCCGTCCTGCACTGCTTCTCGTCGGGGGCGCGCCTGGCCGAGGTCGGCGTCGAGCTCGGCTTCTGCGTGTCCTTCTCCGGCATCGTCACCTTCCGGCGCTCCCACGACCTGCGGGCGATCGCCCGGTCGGTGCCGCGCGACCGCCTCCTGGTGGAGACCGACGCGCCCTTCCTGGCGCCCGAGCCCCATCGCGGCCGCACCAACGAGCCGGCCTACACGGCGGACACCGCCCGCGCCCTCGCCCAGACCCTCGAGATGGAGTTTTCGGACTTCGCCGCGCTGACGACGGCCAATTTCCACCGCCTGTTCCACAAGGCCGCGGCCTGAGCCGGGCAGGGGGCTCGGATCGGGCGTGACAGGCCCCCGCCCCCTCCGATACCAACGGGGGCGGAGGTGCCGATGGGCGCATTGCGATTGACGATCCTCGGCTGCGGCTCGTCCGGGGGCGTGCCCCGCGTGGGCTACGGCTGGGGCGCCTGCGACCCGCAGGAGGCGCGGAACCGGCGCCGGCGCTGCTCGCTCCTGGTGGAGCGGCAGGACGGCGACCCGGCAGGAGCCGCCACCACCCTCCTCGTCGACACCTCGCCGGACCTGCGCGAGCAGCTGCTCGGCGCGGCGGTCCAGCGCCTCGACGCGGTGCTGTTCACCCATGCCCATGCCGACCACACCCACGGCATCGACGACGTGCGGCCCCTGGTCATCCACATGCGCCGGCGCATCCCGGTCTTCGCCGACGCCCGCACGCGCCGCCTGCTGGAGGCGCGGTTCGGCTACTGCTTCGAGACGCCCCCCGGCAGCGAGTATCCGCCGATCCTCGACATGCACGACCTGGCGGACGGGGAATCGACGATGGTGGAGGGGCCGGGCGGGGCGATCACGGCCCTGCCCTTCGGCCTGGAGCACGGCAACGAGGCGGCCCTCGGCTTCCGCTTCGGCCCGGCGGCCTACGCGCCCGACGTCAGCCTGATGCCGGCGGCGTCGCAGGCGCGGCTGCACGGCCTCGACCTGCTGATCATCGATGCCCTGCGGGACACCCCGCACCCGACGCATTACTCGGTCTCGGATGCCCTGGCGCTGATCGAGACGGTGCGGCCGCGCCGGGCCATCCTGACCAACCTGCACACGGATCTCGACTACGCCACGCTGAGCGCCAAGCTGCCGCCGAACGTCGTGCCGGCCCATGACGGGCTGAGCGTCACGCTGGATCTCTAGCGTTCGTCCGGGGTCGGGGGAAACCGGTTCTCCCGAGAAGACGAACGGCGAGACGAGGAATCGCCAGTCCGTCTCGGCCAGGATGAACCGGACGGACTCCCGGGAGGAGGGCGGTCCGCCGCCTCCCCCGATCCCCTCCTCGGCTCAGTTCTGGGTGCCGGCGTCCTGCGGCAGGCCCGCATTGGCCAGGAGCTGCGCCGTGGCGGCGCGGGCCAGGCGGTCGTAGCCCGCATCGGTCATGTGCAGGCCGTCGGGACCGATCATCTGGGTCGGGGACAGGAGCCCCTGGGCGGCCCAGGCGCGCATCATCGCGTTGCGGCGGATCACCGGCACGTTGAGCTCGGTGGCGATGGCGTGCAGGGCGGCGCCGTAGGCCTCGGCCCCGGCGGTGGTCGAGAGCTTCTTGCACCATTGCTGGTCCATCAGGACCACGTCGGCACCGGTGGCCCGCATGGCGAGGATGCCGGCGCGGGTGAGTTCGGCGAAGCGCGCGACGCTGACGCCGCTCATCGGGTCGTTGCTGCCAGTCTGCCAGATCACGAGGTCCGGCTTGTCGGCGAGCACGTCGCGCTCCAGCCGCCGGGCCATGGCCTCGGAATCGTCGCCGCCCTTGCCCCGGTTCAGCACCGTGACGGCGGAATGCTCCGCGCCCATCGCCCCGAGCCGCGCCGTGAGGTCGCGCTGGAGCTGGGCCGGGTAGGTGGTGGCCGGCGAGGAGGCGCCGGAGCCCTCGGTCGAGGACGAGCCGAAGGCCACGATGCGGACGGCCTGGCCTTGGGCGATCAGGCCGGCGAGACGGGGCAGGCGGGCCAGCGCCCGGCGCGGGATCGCCGTCCGGACGATCGGTCGGGCCGTCTCCATCGCCGCGGCCTGGGGCGGCTGCACCAGGGCGGTGCGCTGCGGCTCGGCCTGCGCGCGCGCCGGCGCGCCGGTGGCGAGCGAAACGGATCCGACGGCCAGCAGGACCAGGCTCAGGGCAGCGGAGGGGCGTGCAAGGATCGGCATCGCATTCGCTTCGGAGAGGATCGATTCGGACGGGCATCCGCTCGGCTGGTGCCCGGTATCATGTATTATGAGGAGGAATTGTGACATCCGCCAGCGGTTTAGCACCCCTGGCGGTCGCTGCGCGCCCAAGAACTGGCAACGACGTGAATCGCCCGTGTGGAGATTGCATGAATACGCGGTGTCGGGAATGGGTGAACCCTTCGTCGCAGGAGGCCCCTGCCCCGGTCCGACGGGTTCTGGTTCCATAATATATCTTATGCGAACGGTGTTTCCCGGCCTGAATCGGGGGGTGTGGGGCGGGCGAGCGAGGTTCGCGGCGGGCCTGTCGCCGTCGATGGCGGCGACAGGCCCGCCACCGAAACGAGGCGCTGCGGAACGCCGATGGAGCGCCCCTACCCCATTCCCGTGCCATCGCCGGGACGATCCGACCCGTCGGCGGGCCAAGACGGTCTGGGACGCCCTCAGAGCTGAGACGAAGCCGGCACAGCCGGCTGAGGACGTCCGGACGCTGCCGAAGTGCGACCTCGACACCAGCTCCGAGGACGGCTTCGGTCCGGCCGGCTGCCCTGGAGCTCGCCGGCCTGGACTGCAAGGGTTTCGGCCGGGGCAGGGCGCTGATCCGAGCGACGACCTACAACCCGGCTGCCAGGGGTATCCTCACAGGCCCGTTCCGCGTCATCGAGCGGACGATCCTCTCGGCGGGTGAATCTCGGCCAGGCGCCCTCCCCGTTCGGCGGCTCCTGCGATGAACGCCCCGGGCTGCTGACTTTCTGCAGCAGCGCCATACCGGCGACCTCGTGGGCCGCTCGCCCGAGCCTGCCGACGCGCAGGCGGTCGCCGCGGGCCGGCAGCGTGCCGAGGCGGACGATCTGGCGCCGAAGACCGCCTTGGCATTGCCCTCCCCGACCGGGTCTGTTCCCGCCTCGATCCGGCCGGGGCCGCGGAGGCCAGCCGCCGCAAGGGCGTGGCCCGCGACGCGATCCAGACCGCGGCGGCCGACAGCACTCGACCGTGGCGCTGTGGAAGCAGGTCACCCCGCACATGGGTGCGCGCACCGTCCAAGGCGTCGTCGTTCTTCTCGCACGTCTCGCGTGACCAGGCGAAGGGCAAGCCGACCCTGCAGGTCGAGGGCCAAAGCCCGAAGAGCGTCTCCCGAAGTGGCGCCGATCCCCTCCCCCTTCGTTGTGACCGGCCGGCTCTGGACCGGGCTGATGAGGAGATCGGATTGGACCGGAGGAGCCGACGATGGAGTGGGGGCAGACGACGAGAGCGGACTCGGTTGTGCTCACTCTGCAGCGGGTCGAGGTCCGGACAGCCGCCCTGTGAACCCCTCCAACCCGATTCGGCCCAAAGTAAAAGCGCTCCCGGGGTGAGATTTCGAGACTTGGCGTGACTCAAAGCTGACCGTTTTTATCGCGGAAACCGAGCGATATCTTAAGGGGCCGCAGATCGGACACGGCGCGGCCCCATTGAATAAACACCTTTTCCACGAACATATTTGCCAAGATGCCAATCACAACGACCAGAACGATAAGGGGGATCAGCGAAAAGACGGGGTCCAGATCTAAGTAATTAAAGCTCAAGTCCTTATTTTTCATGAAAACATAAAATACGATACCGTGGAAAAGATAGATTCCAAAGGATATTTCGCCTAACAGGCGGGACGAAGAAGTACTGAGTGAACCGAATAAGTTATTTCCGCACGCGACAATGATAAAGAACTGCCCTGTAAAGATCAGGGCGGTTCCTTCTGCGTAGGGGAACAGAAACATACCGGTCAACAGCAGGAGCAACGATCCAAAGGCAACCCTGGATGATGCGAGTTTGTCAGCAATCGAGGGGCGGATCGAACATTCGTGCGCGATCATGCCGATGAAGAAGAGCGGGAAAAACCGGAACGCGATGCCGGAGAAGCTGAATGCGCTGAGGGAAAGCGAAACGAGGAGGAGTGCTCCCGGCAAGATCCACGTCGGATACCGGACAGACCAGAAACTCATCATCAACGCACAGACTGGCAAAATCGAAAAGTAGAAGATCCATTCATACTTCAGCGACCAGAAAACATAGGCATTGACGCGCCCGCTGTCCTGGTAACCCATCAGGGGCGGCTGCGACCAGGCGGCCAACCAATGAGACAGGGGAACAAGGTCATTTCGACTCAAAGTCGTGCTTCGTTCATATCCAATAACGAGGCACACAACGATCAGAGACAAAGCAACCAGTGGAATGATGCGAAAAAAACGCTTGAGATACAGGGGTAGCCAAGCGGTCTCAAAAAAACCTTTCAGGATAACAGGATAGAAGAGATATCCAGTAATCATGAAGAAAATCGCGACTCCCGTTGAGCCAAGCTGATTGAAGAAATGGATGGCCGGTGGGCGCCAGCCGATGTTCAGGTGATAACTATTGAGCCAAATCACAAAATGATGGAAAACCACCGCAAGAGCCAGGAATCCTCGAAGTCCATCAAGACTGCTGGCTCCGCGCGGTCGCTTGGGCAATTCAAAACCAATCAGCACGAACAGTTTCGCGACAGAGATCGCAGCGCAGAGAGCCAGGACGCTCAGGAGCACGATGATGATGGCGTAGGAGGTTGACATGAGTGCGTTTACACAACCGAGAAGCGGGGGATCTTTGATCGTATGTCTGACCTATGCCGACGTATAAGATCTCATTCGGCACTGGGACTCGGTCAGGCCCGCTCGTATGCCCAACAAAGACGCTAGAAAAATCCAGTTGTATCCCCAGATATGGACAGTAAATGCAGCGAACGCATACAAAAAGATGCAGATCGCCAAACCGCGTCGCGCGTCTTCGATTTCGGCCCCGAGGGGCCGCAGTCGGCCGACGGCAACCGTGATGCCCGTGGACAGCAATGCTAAAGCAAGTAGGACGGATCTCGGAATGCCATACCGAACCGTCTGAACCAACCAGAGGGAATCAATCGTCGCCGACATTTCGTCACCTCTGATCCAATCGGCGAGACCAATACCGAAGAAGGGGGCAGAGCGTACATTCACCAGACCCCACCGCCAGATTTGAAGCCGGTAAAGTCCCGTTTGCGGGTCCAGCGTGAGATGATCGATCATCACGCGAACAGGATCGTCAGCCAAGAAATAGATCAGAAACAGGCTGTAGAGCGATACCAGCATTAAGAGCGTGAACCGCCAGGGTTTTTGATCGAAGGCGCGGTAGTATAGATAAAGCAGGATGGACAGGGCACATGAGAGAAACGGCGCAGACGAGAGCGCCAAGCCCATACCGAACAACGAAACAAAGCACCAAATGAGTTTTTGAATATGGCTCAAAGTCGAATGTAGAAAAATCACGAAGCACATTGCGAAGAATGTACCCATCAAGATCGGATGTTCGATCGCTCCTTGCGCACGGATCAGCCCGAACCTGTAAGATGTGAACTCGATTGCTGAGGTTCCGCCCGTGAGGACTTGGCCAATCTTGAAGACAATGTTGACGCCTGAAATAATATCGGTCATTGCCCATAGACAAAGCGCCGATACGACAACCCTCAACGCGGACACAAACAAATAATAGGTTTCTATTGTACCGAAAACCGTTCTGCCAATCAGGTAGGCAAACACGAACTCGATCGCAGAGACGGCGCCGATACCGCCGAGAGCTTTGGCGCCGGTGTTGTAATACAGCGCCACAAGCATCCAACTGCAAAGTGCAATGACGATGATGTCAGAGACCACCAGGGCATAGCCGTTGCCTCTGATTTTGTAGAAAATCTCTCGGACCGCAAAAGTCGTTGCAAGTATTAAGAGCACGCGTGCAAACGACAGTGCGTTTGCCAAAGGAAGAATCATGCTGGAGGGAATGACGAAACAGCCTGGATAGATCAGCCTGACAGCCCTTGCCCCCCGGAGGTTGGCGGCATAGGTCACGGGCGATTGCCAATTTCGTGCTGTCCGTCCCTGTCTCAGGGTGTTCCGCCAATCCCCCCGCAGCGCGTGTTCTCGGCCGAACGAGGATGGCTTCAAGTCCCGTGCCGCCTTGGTCGCTTTCACGTTGACGTGCTCATTCGGTGCGTGCCCAGCGATTTGGAAGGAAAAGCAAAACCTGTAGATGATTTAAGTAACATACTGGATATCATCGTTTTTGCGGCCTTTCGACGCAACAACCCGAGTTGAACTTCAGCGCGTGCGAGATTGCAAGGTTTTATTTGGGTCAGAGCAGAAATGGGCGTCTTTCTTCATTGATTGATGTGATGAAGACTGCCTCCGTTGAGGTCGTGTCTCTGTAAGCTGACCGCCGCATACCGGGAGATTTTCTGCTTATATGTCAGCGAAAAACTCGGGTTTTTGTGAAAAATCTCCGTTCTGTCCGTCCATCGGACCCCGGTAAACCTCCTCCGTCTGAAGAGTTTGGTTGTTCTCGATCGAGATCTCAGTCGTGCGCCGCGGACACTCAAGACCTCAATCTCATGTTACGGTTCTACCGTCGGAGTGACGGCTCCTTGACTTGGAAGCGACCGCGGACGTCGGAGTGACGGCGGCTGGCGTAGACAGGAACGGGGCAATCGCAGACGGCGCGGTTCGCATCCTCAGGCCAGCGCGCGCTCGTGGAGAGGACGTTCCGCACACGACACCCTCGTGCGCGACAGCGATCGCGCGGTGAACATCTTGGATCACGACGGCACCGGCGGCAGCATCGGCGCGGGTCGCGTCGACACCGGGACGATCATCCTGAAGGGCGTCGACATCGGTCCGTCACACCAGGCGGCAGTCTCATCGTATAAGGCCCGGACCCCGTGACCAGGAGAGGTCCTCGCCGAGGAGGCATGGGGTCTGGATCAGGCGGGGAGCGCGGTGTGGCCGCGCCCAGCGGCGATCGTGCCGGGCTTCGGAGTGAAGGCCGCGTCGATGTCGGCGATCATTTCCGCCAGGGCGCTCTGTCGGACCTTGTGGCCGTAGCCGTTGAAGCCGGTCTGTGGGTCGAAAGTCTCGAAGAACGCGGTCCCGCCGGAGAACACCTCCGGATAGCTGGTCCCGCTGCCGCCGTTCGGCGTGTAGGCGTTCACATAGGCGTTGTTCTGTGCCCTGTAGCGGAAGGGCACGCCGGAATAGGCCGCGGACCCGTTCTGCGCCGTGATGAAGCCATCCGGCGTGGTCGGATCCGCTGCGCGGATCGTCCCGCCGAGCGTTGCATGCTCCCAGATCGCCCCGAGAATATTGCCGCTGATATCCATCTCGAAGCCTGACCAAGCGACCCAGACGGTGGATCCTGCCGTATCCGGTCGGTTGCCGGCCGGAGCTCCGGCGGATGCGGACACCTGATAGTACCCGCCGTTGTAGAGGACGACCTGACCGAGTGCGTAGGCCAGGGCCGCAGAATAGGCACCCCGGTACCTCACCCAGGGCTCGACGCTTCCGTTGAAGCCGTTCGCATAGCCGCGATCGTCGATGGATTCGCTCATGAAGCGGATGAGGGTGTTGAACGCGTACTGCGCTGTCGCGACGGATCGCGCATTCGCAAGCTGCGCGCCGTTCGGAGTGTTGAACAACATGAAGTTGCCGGCGATGTACTGGCGCTGATCGAGGTCACCCATGAGCGAGTTCATCTCGCCCTGGTTGGAGAAGGAGCGGATCGAGGCGGCTCCCCAGAGGTAGTTTCCGACAACGCAGAAGTCGCGAACCTTCGGGATGTCGTTCGGCGCGGCGACCTGATGGAAGTCGGCATGCTCGTTCGAATGCTCGTGGATGTCGAGCATCCGGGTGACGCCATTGCCATAGATGCGAACCCTCGACCCGTTCGCGATCTGGGATGCAGACAGGTTCGAGGACGCGACGGCCGGGTATTCGTCGATAAAGTCGTTCGAGCCGCGCACCGCGAAGGTGCGGGCGATCTCACAGTCGTTGGCGAACCCGATGTCGAAGGCCACGAAGTAGCCGTTCACGACGCAATCGTGGAAATACGCCCTGTTGGCGTTCCGGATGAACGCCCCCGTCAGCACGCGGACATCGGATGCCCCGGAGGAACCCGTTCCGAAGCCGCAGCCGTTGAACGCGATGTCTCCGACGTTGCCGGAGGAATCGGCCAGGACCTGGAACTGGGTCGCACGGGAGGCGAGATTGTTCGACTGGCAGAGGGCTCGCTGCGTCGTCTCGCTGAGAGGATAGTGACTGAATGCGGTGGCGGGCGTGTGACCGCTGCCGGCGGTCACGATGGTCAGCGGTGACTCGGTCGTGAGCCGTCCATCGTCATCTACGTCGAACCAGCCCTCGAAGCCGATACCGGCGCTGGCGAGGAAGGTCCCGGAGCCGGCCGACGTCGTCGCGATCGCCGCCCCGCCGACCGTTGCGGAGATCGTGAACGCGTTCGCGTCGAGAACCGTCTTCACATAGTAGTTCACGCTGGCGCGGATGCCGGCCGGCAGCGTGCTTTTCACGTCCGGGATCTGGCCGGCACTGTTGAAGGTGACAGCCGTGTTGGCCGCGAGCCCGTGCTGGGTCCAGCCGATGACGGCCGGGCTCCCCTGGGAGATCGTGACCGGTGTGTTGCCGACCTTCTTCGAAACGTAGGCCCGACGCTCATGGGGGCTGGCGAGGTAGCCGACGCCGACCTGCTGCACCGAGGCGACGCCTGTGACGGCGCCCTGGGCATCTACGGTCGGGGTCCAGATGAACGGGGTCGCGACGTTCGTGAACTTGGCATTGTAGGCATCGACGTTCGGGACCAGGCGATGGTCGATCCTCTCCAGGACCAAGGGTCCGAAGGCGCCCGTCGCCCTGTTGGCGGCGGCGAACCCAGAGGTCCGGTCGCCACGGGATTTCACTGTCAGCGACCCGCCGCGCGCCGTCGCCTTGGCATTCCGATCGAGCGTCCTCGTCCTGGCGATGAGGTTGGCCGCGCCGATGCCGAAATTCGGGTTGTCGAGCGTGCCGTCGTACTTCCGGGTGAACGCGCGCGCCCCGAGCCACACCCCGGGCGGAAGGGCAATCGTCCAGTCCGTCGTGAGAGACGACGCGGTCGCGGCCTCGGCGGCGGTGAACGCGGCGTCCGTGTCGACGTCGAAGGTGTCGGCTTCGACCGTGACCCGGATCGCGGAATAGTAGGTTCCGCCGCCCTGCACCGGCAGATCGTAGGTCCCGGACCCCAGGTTGGCGGAGTCTCCGGCCTTCGAAACCGACAGCGTCCCGCGCGCGTCGATCGCGAAGTAATCCGCCGGCCCCGTGCCGGGGACGAACGCCGTGCCCGCCGGAAGCTGCTGGATCACGACGCCCGATGCGGTCAGCGCGCCGACCGAAACGGCCAGTACGGACGAGGCTGGCGGCGTGACGTTCGCGTTCTCGGGTCGAATGACGGAGCGCGCGTGGGCATCTGCCATCAGGCCGAAGAGCGAGAAGCCAACGAGAAGGCTGCGGCGGGTATGCGTCATGACGGGACAACCTCGATCGGGAAACCGTTGCGGTGGTCGCGGGCGTTCTGCAGGAGACCGAGACGGCCAGGATGTCGATCCTGCCCGCCGGTTCTGCCGGATCATCCGGAACCGCTGTGGCCCAGAGCCGTCGGAACGATCGGAGATCGCCGCGTTCGATGAGGGGCTGGGCAACGCCCGAACCTGCAGCGTCCGCATCGTGGAGGCCCGCGCGGCCGGCATCGATCAGGACGGAGACGCCGTTCGGACTGCGCTGAGGCTAGCTTGGAGCGGCGGACAGCCCGAAGGGCGGATCGGCCGGCTCACCCATGGTAGGCGGCGCTGTGTACGACGGAGGATTCTCCGAGTTCGACGAGGCGCTTGAGGTCGGCGCGGTTCATCACGCTGCCCACCAGCTTGTCGCGGATCTCCGGGTTGCTGCGGACGGCACGACGGAGGATTCTCCGAGTTCGACGAGGCGCTTGAGGTCGGCGCGGTTCATCACGCTGCCCACCAGCTTGTCGCGGATCTCCGGGTTGCTGCGGACGGCGTCGTCGAGCGTGTAGGTCTGGGTGTGGTCCCACTGCACCACCATGAGGAAGCCGTCGATGAGGTCGGCGACCGCACCGGCATCGGCGACGGCACCGATGGCCGGCAGCTCGACCACGACGTACTGGTACTGCGTCTTGAGGCTCTCGAACAGAAACCGCAGGGTCTCGGCCGTCAGCATCGCGCCGGGCTGGTCCGGCGCGGCCTTGCCGAAGCACGGCAGGAAGAACAGGCCCGGCTCCCGGGTCGGGCGGAGGGCGGCCGCGATCGGGGCGGTCTGTGCCACGACCTCGGCGAGGCCGGCCTCGCGTCCAGAGGCCAGCAGGTCCGACAATGAGGGGTGGCGGATGTTGGCATCCACCAGGATCGTGGGCGCGCCGGACTGGGCACAGAGCTGGGCGAGGCTGCTGGCGACCACGCTCTTGCCTTCGCCGATGGCGGCAGAGACGACGCCGATGACCACGGGCCGGTCCTGCCGGCGCAGGTCGATCCGGACCTTGGTGCTGCGCAGGGTCTCGAGGCCGAAGCCGCCGATGGCCGCGCGCAGGCCGCGCGGGTGGAGGGCGGCCGGTTCGGCGCGCGCGACGTTCGGGAGAAAGCCGAGGCAGGGCACGCCGAGGGCCGTCTCGACCTGACGTCGGAACCGCAGGCGCCGCGAGAAGGCCTCGCGGGCCACGGCCATCAGGCAGCCCGCCCCCAAGCCCAKCGGTCATCGGGAAGCTCTGCTTCTGTATGCCGTCGACGTACCGCGACATGAAGGTGTCGCGGATCGTCTTCACCGTCGCCGACGCACTCTCGAGCTGAGTCAGCTGAACCCGGCCTTCGCGCGCCTGGATCGACCGCTCCGACAGGTCGGCGAGCTCCTTCTGAAGGTTCTGCTCCTTGATCTGCGCGATGGCGAAGTCGCTGCGCGCACCTTCGAGAATGCGCTGGACCTCGTCGTTCATCGAGTTCTGAAGCTCGTTCATCTTCGCGCGGGCTTTGATCGTCGCTTCGTGCGTCGCGCCATACCGGACGGTGAAATCCGCCATCTGGCGCTTCGCGTCGAAGTAGGCGTTGCGAAGCTGGATGATGACCTCGTTCGAGAACTCATCGACGAGCGCGTTCTGCACCCCGCCGGTCCTCGCCATCTCGTTGATCTGTGCGACCTTTGCTTCCGCGCCAGCACGGGCGAAGCTCGCTTCCAGCACTTTTTGACTGAGATCGAGGATCTGCTGCTCCTCGATGAAGCGACCATCCATGGTTACGATATTGTTCTTCAAACGATAATCGATGACAGCCCGATCCGCTTTGCTGACGTCATCCTGCAACTCGGCGATTCGTTCGACAAACCACGTGCTGGCTTTTTCGGACGCCGCACGCTTTGCCTCGAGTTGATCGTCGATGTAGGCCTGGGCGAGCGCATTCGCGAGGCGTGCGGCCTTCTCGCCGCTGCGCGCCGTCACCGTGACGGTGATGGCGTAGGAGAGATCGACGCGCTCGACGTTGGTCGCCTTGCGCAGCACCTCGGCAGCTCGGTTCCGGCGGTCTTCGACGGACTCAGCCTCCGGGTCATCGGCGAGGCCAAGAGCTGCGACCAGCTTCCGGATCATGGACGTGGATCCGACGAAATCCGGATCCGTGTCGAGCTTTTCGGACATTACGACCCGATCCAGCACGCCGTTCGACTTTAAAATCTCGATTTGACTGAGTAACGCTGAGCTGTCGATCCGGCCAGAGGGCGTCGAGAAATTCTCGTCGACAGCCGATAGACGCTTGAAGTCGACGAGAACCGTCGAGAATGTCTTGTATGATGAGGGGGCGAACATAAAAACTAGCGTGCCTAGGACCAGGGCGGCCAGGATCGTCTTGCCGATGAAGCGGCGCTGGCGCCGAAGAACGCCGAGGATGAAGGCGATGTCGCCTGGATCTCCCGGAGCCCGTATCGCGAGGGGGGTTCCCGTCGTCGCGCGTGGATTGGTGGCTAACATCGGTCCTCGATCGAGGGTGCCATGGCTTTCGGCCGACGCAGGTCAGCGATGCAGGTCGCCAGCGTGGATACGTGGGAATCTTAACACGATCGCTTCCATGTCCGCCATGCGACCGCGACGGTTCATACCTTGGCGTCGCGACGAGGCGCATTCCCGATACGCATCGTCCGCCGCCCATGCCCGCTGATCAGATCCGGCCACTTACATCGGCGATGAAGGTCGAGATACGGTTGAGGAGCTGCGCATTCGCATAGGCCGAGATCTCTTGCGAGCGAACGAGGCCCTCGATGCTGTCGAGGCCTTCCTTCAACGCAGCTTCATCATCGACGACCGTGGCGATTCCTTGCGCTTTCATATGCCGCGACGTGGAAAGCTGATGGTCGTTGCGGTGTTCGCCGAATGCGGCCCGGCGCGGCATGACGAGAATCGGCTTGCCGAGCTCCAAGGCCGTGATGATTGAGCCCATCCCGGCGTGGCCGACGACGGCTTTCGCAGCAACGACATGCTGCCGAAACTCCGAGGGCGACATGGTCGATTGATACTTGATGTTTTTCGGTACGAGCTTCGACGCCCCGATTTGCGCCACCACGTCGGAGCGCCCACGAGATCCGGCCCAGTCATCGACGGTGGAAATCAGACGGTCGAACGGCAACTGGACACCCACCGTTACAAAAATCATATGACCGACCCCTCGTAATACGGACCTTCCGGCTTCGCTAAGTGCTGCCACTGCGTGAGCCAGAGGTCCGCCACCCCACCCGCCATCTTTCCGGACATCGAAAGCGTGTCGACGTTCGCAAAGCTGTCGATCCAGATGGTCTTGGCTCTGATCAGGCGTCCGAGTCTCAGCGCAACGTACCCAGGCGCCGCACCTGTCGAGACGACGATGTGTGGCCGCTCGCGGAGAACGACGATCATCACGGACAGAGCCATACGCAGAAACGCGAGCTTGTTCCAGCGGTTCGCATCCGGGACGCGATGAAATCGATGTCCGGCGACTTGGTCCCGCGCATCAAGCGTGCAGATAAAGGCACAATCACATTCACCGAAGGCGGGAACGACGCGCAGGAGCTGGATCCAGTGTCCACCGCCTGACGCGACCGCCAGCAAGCGCGGCCTTTTATGTTTCGCTGCCATTGCAGCCTCCCAGTTTAACCGATAGCCTTGCTATATATGCAAGGCTAACAATGGAATGCTCATCAAATTGTCGTATGGAATCGTTTCGAAAGACAGCCAGATACCATGCCAATGACAATGGAGTATCACGAGAAACGTTCCATTTCGAATGTCTTATTCAATCTACAATATAGTCCTCTCCAAATAGGTTTTTACAAATATCGATGACATGACTTGAAAATAACACTACTATGAAACGCGACCTGGGTGGCCTGTAAGATATCTCGTGATCGGTTCCTGAATGGGCATTCGCACAAGCGTGTCGATCGCATTCCAGGGCGTATTTGGAAACCCATGTTGCCGAGCCGGGGTCCTCAACGCGACCAGCCCTATCCTCAAGGGCAATGGCGGCGATCGCTTCGCTCGCAAGGGGGGAGCGATTTTCTGAACGTCGCGTTGTTCATTCGCCCCGCATGCCGGCTGGGGTAGAATCGGGATCCAGGTTGATTTGAATTTCTAATTGCAAACGTCCGAAGTCCGATTGAACCCAAGTCATCATCGACTGGCTCGAAACTTTAGCTCGGCTTGTGCCGCACCGCAACATCTTTGATGATTTGGGTGCAGGGGACGTGCCTGAGAACTCGCCCGATAAGGCGCCGAGAGGCAGGGGTGGGTGGCCAGAATGGCGATGATTCCAAAGGCTGCCGAAACCTCGACCGGGACCTGGCGCGGACTTCCCAACGATCCGGCAGTCGTGGGCCACGTTGGGCGCGCGGCGGCCGATGGCGGGGAGCAGCGCGCGGGAAGTCGGGCAGCAGGGCGCCGCGGCGCAGGCAGCTCTGCCGGGCCGGGTCGTCGAGGGGGATAGCGCGGACCGCGCAAGCACCGGATCGCAAGGGCGGTGCATCTTCGCGCGTCGCTGTTTCTGACGTAGACAGGTTGGGACGTCCGCGTGCGAGTGCCCGATATGTCCCCCGTTGCGCGATACCCCGACAAGTCCCCTGCTGGGATCCCGCGGATGCGAATCGGCCTCGGCTTTTCGGCGTCACGGTCCGCGTACCTCTGCGCATTCATGGCGATCTGCGCCGCGAACGGTCTGGCGGGTCGAATGTTGCAGGCCCTGGAAGCCGAGGGTTGGGTCGTTGCCGGATCGCGGACGTTCGACATCAGTGCCATCGTCTGGCTCGGCATCGTCTGCGGGATCGCCCTCGCGTTCACCGACCGAGGGGGGAGCGAACCCATGCGCGGGGATGTCGTGGTGCTCGGTATCGCCGCGCCCTTCGTCCTCGCACCTTCTTCCGCGCTTGCGTGGGTCACGCTCACGGCCATCGCGCTCTGGACGCTGGCGACATCATCCGGCCGCCTCGCTCGCGGAGCCGCGATCCTGCTCGTGGTGACGATGCCGATGTGCTGGACCCGTCTCCTGTTCAACCTCGCGGCGCCGTATATTCTGTCGGCCGATGCGCTGATGGTCGCCACAATTCTCGGAACCGAGTCGTCTGGAAATCTCGTGGCCTCGTCGAATGGCCAAACCTACCTTCAGATCTACCCGGCCTGCTCCTCTCTGGGCAATGTCTCGCTGGCATTGCTGGGTTGGGTGATCGCCATCAATGTCGTGAGGCCGCGCGCCCGGCGAAACAACATGCTTTGGGGAGCGCTCGCCTGCTGCAGTGTCGTCGCGATCAACATCCTGCGTCTTGCAGCCATTGGCCTCCTTCCGGAGCATTTCGAGTTGCTCCATGGCGCGGTCGGCAACAGCGTGACGAGCTGGCTCACCCTCGCTGCCATCGGAGCAGTCTGCTGGGCCGGTGTTCGAGCCCGCCCCTCGGATCCTGTCGCGCAAGACCTTCCGAGGCAGGCCGACACCGGTGCGGCCATCCGATGACGCACCCGATGTCCGACCCAGCCAGGGTCGCCGAACCGGGATACCCGGCCGCTGGGGGGACCGACGCGCCGCGGCGCACGGGCCTGCGTGTTCCTGTGGGCTTGGCTGTCCTCGCCCTGTTCGCCATTACGAGCATCGGTGCGAAGGTTCTTATAGGAACTGCTCCGGACATCCGAAATCCTGCTTCCCTTAAGCGAACGCTGGTCGCGCGCCTCATGACAGAGGGCTTCAGCGTCGACGAGGCCCCAGGCTCGGCGGAAGTCTCGCTCACGGCGAGACGTGGAGACTGTCGCCTCGCATTGACGGAGGCGAGACCTCAGGGCTGGAACCACGCCCTGATCGAGCGGCAGACCGGCGAGACGGACAAGCTCATGTTTCTCTTCGAGGGACAGATGACCAGCGATCTGCCCCGCTACCGCGCGACGTGGCGATATCAGACTGCGCGCATTCTCCGTCAGGTCGGTGGACGGCCTCACTGGCATCCCGTGCTGGCGATCCGCGTGGGCCGGCAATGCCCGGTCCGGTTCGAGACTTTCGCCGTCCCCTTGGCCCTGTAGCATCCGCGCCGTGCCGCGTGATCTGTCGCGCCATCTCCTGCACGTTCGGCGCTGCGCCTGGAGCCGGAACCATGCGCCGACAGGATGTGATCGAGGGGCCGAGATCGACCGCCGGCGATACCTGCAAGCCCTGACTTGGTGGCCGCGTCGAGGAGCGCGCAGGCGGTCTGGGCCATCCCCCTGAGACCCGGCTGCATCACCGTTCGCGTAAATCCCTTCATCGCGTCAGTGCGCGATCACAGTGTGACACGAAAGGAACATCATCCTGGTCTGAAAATGACGCATCAGAACTGCGCATCTCACCTCAGGCGACAGGATAGTAGTCACGATACCAGTTTACGAACTGGGGTATTCCTTCT
Organism: Methylobacterium sp. Leaf465; assembly: GCF_001424705.1. Lineage (GTDB taxonomy): Bacteria > Pseudomonadota > Alphaproteobacteria > Rhizobiales > Beijerinckiaceae > Methylobacterium. Next base: position 51,245 of record NZ_LMRA01000047.1, on the reverse strand, counting down.
GCGAGTCGAACCTTTGGGCGATATCCAGTGATTGATCTGATTTTTGAAATATCTGCCCAGGTCGATGTCACGTCTCCTGGCTGCATCGGAAGCATGATTTTCTTTGCTTTTCGGCCAACGGCTTGCTCAATGATTTCGATGAAAGTGAGTAGATCTTCGGGAGAATCATTGCCAATATTGAGAATCCTGTTTTCGGCCTCAGGCGGTGGTCGATCGAGAACGCCGATGATCCCATCCACGATATCGTCAATAAACGTGAAGTCACGGCGCATCCGGCCCTCGCCATAGACCTCGATCGGTTCTCCTAGAAAAATTTTACGGGTGAACGAATAGTAAGCCATATCGGGACGGCCCCAAGGTCCATACACCGTAAAGAAGCGAAGCCCTGATTGTTTCAATCCATAGAGATGCGCGTAAGTAGAACTCATCAACTCGCACGAACGTTTCGTGGCCGCATAGAGCGAGACCGGGGAGTCTACCCTATCTGTCTCCGTAAATGCAGCGCCTGACCCTGGCCGATTGCCGTACACAGAACTGGATGACGCATACACGAGGTGCTCGAACCGGCTGTTGTCGCGGCACGCCTCCAAGACAGACAGGTGGCCTTGTAGATTTGAGTGTTGATAGGCGAAGGGGTTCTCGATGGAGTAACGAACGCCTGCTTGAGCACCAAGATGAACCATTCGCATGACGCCTTCGTCTCTGACGAGGGTCCTGAGCGCAGGCGCATTCGCAAAGTCCATACGTTCCATGCGAAAATTGGCAAATTTTTCCAGTCGCCCGGCCCGCGCCTCTTTCAAAGAAACGGCATAGTAATCGTTAAATACATCGATTCCGATTACGCCTTCTCCGCGTTCAAGCAATCTCTTGGCGACATGATATCCTACGAAGCCTGCGGCTCCACTGACGACGACTGGATCGGTTCTGACTGGCATTATGCCCTCATTATCGTTTCTTATCGCGTTGACATCGGCGCAAAGCAATTATAATTGTAAAAGTAGATAAACACAAAAACATTGACCCGATTGATCGGGTAAATTTTTTGTTTTGGCGATGAATTCGGAGACATCTATCCAGGCGATTTTCTCAGGCGCGTGGAAACGAAATCACGGAATAATTCCCTGGCATCGGGATGGCGAGCGCCGAGGGGCCTTCAGCGCATCCACGCGAATGGTCGGCGACGTGCGCCTCGATGGACGGGACCGCGCTTGCTCGACGCCTTCGGAATCACGCGCCGAGACGGAAGTGTCTGCATCTTGGAGCTCCGGGACGACTGGGAGGGACGTCGTGTCTCGCATAGGGTCGGTGTTAGGCTGAAATGTGAGTGTGACCGGGGAGCCTGACGGGCAGCCATTCGAGGCTGGTGCGCGCCCGCAGGTCGAGGGCCCGGTCCGACCGCAGCGTGCCGACGAAGCACCAGGGGCAGATCAGGTCCGAGAACACCGCGATCGTCGGGGACATTCGCGACTCCGGCAGGTCGGGAGGATCTCGGACGTCACCGCGACGGCGTCGTCGCCAGGCGCCGGGCCGTGACGAGGCCGAGGCCGGCGATGACGACGGCGCAGAGGCTGAGGGCGGTGAGCTGGCCGAGGCCCCGGAGGGCGCCACCGAGGATGGCCACGCCCAGGGCCTGTCCGCAGAAGAACGAGAAGGCGTGGAGCGCCACCGCCGAGGCGCGGGCGGTCGGCGCCACCTCGGTCACCTGCACCTGGAAGGTGTTGTGGAGCATGTAGAAGCCGAGCCCCAGGGCCACCAGGGCGGCGCAGTCGAGCTGCCAGGTGCCGGCCAGCCCGAGGGTGACGAGGGCCCCGGCGCAGATCAGGCCGCCGCCGATCAGCATCCGCGACAGGCCGAGGAAGCGCAGCAGCAGGCCGACCGAGAACGCGTAGAGCAGCCCGCCGGCGGCGAAGCCGGCCAGTGCCAGGCCGGCCTCGCGGGCCCCGCCCTCGCCGCGGGCCTCGATCAGCGGGGCGAGGTGGGGAAAGATCCCGAACACCGCGATCGCCTCGATGAACACGGCCCCGAACAGGATGCGGGCGCGCGGATTGCCCACGATGGTGCGGTAGCGCGCGACCGCCGTGCGGAAGTCCGGTCGCCGGGCCGGGGCTGCCGCGCGGCGGTCGAACCCGAGGAGCGCCGCGCCGCAGCCGAGGGCCGCCACCGCCGCGGTGATGGCGAAGACGCCGGCCCAGCCGATCGCCCCCTCGATCAGGCCCGCGAAGGTCGAGCCGGAGAGCTGCCCGAGAATCACCGCCACGAGGAAGCGGCCGATGGCGACCTGCCGGCGTTCGATCGGGATACGGTCGCCCATCAGCGCGAGCGCCAGGGGGACGACGCCGCCGGCGCTGCCCCCGGCGATCATCCGCAGGACGAACAGGGTGTCGAGGCTGGTGGTCAGCGCGCAAGCTGCCAGCGCCAGGGTCAGGATGCCGAGGCAGATCGCGATGATCCGCTCCTTGCCCAGGGCATCGCCGACGGGGCCGAGGATCGGCTGGATCAGCGCGTAGGGCAGGGCGAAGGCGGTGGAGAGCAGCGCCACCGTGTGGGGATCGCTCTGCAGGTCGCGCGCCAGCACGCCGACCAGCGGCTCGATGGAGCGGCCCGCAAAGGTGCTGGCGAAGCCGGCGAAGGCCAGGATCACGATCAGGCGCGTGGTCGAGAACTCGGCCTTCAGGTCCGTGATCCTTGCTGGCGGCGGGCGAGGGGGGCTGGCGCAGGGCGAGGCCCAGGAGCGGGCATCGCCATACGCGGCCGGGATCGGCCCGTCGATCCCGATCCTCCGCGGTCAGGCCTGGACCCCGGCCCGGGCCACGTCGCCGGCATTCGGCAACTCGGCGATGCGCCAGCACAGGTCCATGACCCGGCGCACCTGGGCGTCGGGCAGGATCCCGTCCGCGAGGTCGGTGAACTTGGTCTCCAGCGCGGCGTCCGACATCGGCCGCTCGACGCTGCCGATGGCATGTTCGATGCGCCGGGGCAGGCTGCGGCCGTCCGTCAGCACCACCGTGAGCTCGACCTGCTCGGGCCGGATCGCCGGGTCGACCACCGGCTTCACCCGGGCGCGCAGGGCCGCGATCACGGGGTCGTTCACCGCCCGGTCGCTGAACTGCTTCTCGCCGCCGGCCCCCTCCACCAGCGCCACCGCGACGGCGTGGGTGATGCTGAACTTGCCCTCGAGGCCGGTGCGCGGCGTGGTCTTGCCGGTGAGTTCGAGCACCAGGGGATGGACCTTCATGTCGACCCGCTCGATCATGTCGGGGGTGAGATGGGCCTCGTTGCGCAGCTGCACCGCCGCGTCGATGGCCGGATGCATGACGATGCCGCAGGCGAAGGGCTTGTAGGTGTTCAGCGCCGCCTCGTAGCGGGTGCCGAGCCCTTCCGTGATCTCGCGGTAATCCTGCTTCGTCGAGATGGTGTTGGCCCAGCCGCGCCTGGCCTCGATCATTCCGTCCGAGCTCGTGTAGTTCTTCGCGGCCAGGATCGCGGCGAACAGGCCGTTCGAGGCGGCCCGGCCCGGATTGAAGCTCTTGTTCATGGAGCCGAAGGATTCGCGCAGGCCCACGGGCTGCGAGGCGGCGAGCCCGAGCGCCCAGACCATCTGCTGCTCGGTGAGGCCCATCAGCTTGCCCGTCGCGGCCGCCGCCCCGAACACCCCGGCGGTGCCGGTGATGTGCCAGCCGACATCGTAGTGGTTCGGGTAGACCGCGTTGCCGATCCGGCACTCCGTCTCGACGCCGAGCACCAGGGCGTTGAGGAAGTCCGCCCCCGAGACCGGGTTCATCTCGGCGTAGGCGAGGATCGCCGAGGCGACGGGGCCGGCCGGGTGGATCACGGTCTTCAGGTGGGTGTCGTCGTAATCGAAGATGTGGCTGGCAACGCCGTTCAGGAAGGCGGCGTTCAGGATGTCGAAACGCTCGGGGCGCCCGAACAGGCCGGCCTGCGGCGGGCCGGAGAACGGCTTGAGGGCCGAGACCGCGACGTCCAGGGTCTCGTGATGCGATCCGCCGATGGCGACGCCGACCCAGTTCAGCAGGGTGCGGGTGCCCTCGCGGCGGACGGCCTCGGGCAGGTCCGCGTAGCGCGCGCCGACCACGTAGCGGGCGAGGATCCGGGTGACCTCCGGCGGCACCGGCTTCGGTTCCGCCTTGGCCTCGCCCTTCGTCTCCGGTGCGGCTTGGGCGGGACGGACGGCGCTGCCGGTTCCCGCGAGCGCGAGGCTCGCGGAGCCGAGCAGGGCGCGGCGGTCGATCGTCGGCACGGGCATGGATCTCTTCCTCTGGCGTCCTGCGGCCCGCGCCCGCGTGGACGCCGCCGTGCCGGACGCGCCGGGGCCGAGGCCGCCGGCGGGACCGGAACCGAGGCATAACCCGACCCTCGCGGCAGGGCTCCCGCTTTCTGCAAGCCATCCGCGGTTTTGCGCGCCGGTTACGCATGAGAAACAAGATATCCGGTGGGATACAAAGGTCTGGATGCGCCGTGCAAGCACAGGTTTCGCTTTCGGAGCGTCCTTCCGGCGACGTGCACTCGGAGAGATGCGATTCGGCGTGAATCCCGACGAGCCCGCCGACGGCCCATGTGCTGGCCGATCCGCTTCAGGGCTTGGGGGCCGTCTCCGTCGCGGTGAGGTCGATGTCGACGCCGACCTCCAGGGCGACCCATTGGCCCGAAGCCCAGGGGCCCTGTCCGACGCCGAACTGCGTGCGTACGAGGTCGAGGTGGCCCACCGCCCGGGCCGTCGCTCCCGCGAACGTCAGGCGGAAGGGCAGGGCCGCGTCGCGGCGGATGCCGCGGATCGTCAGGCTGCCGACGGCCTCGTAGGCGTCGCCGCCCTTGGCGACGAACCGCGTCGCCTCGAACCGGGCCTGCGGCGTGGCCTTGACGTCGAACCATTCCGCCTGGGGCAGGGCGGTATCGCGCTGGGCATCGCCGGTCTCGGCGCTCGCGAGATCGATATCGACCACGGCGTGCCCCGTCTCCGGGGTGGCGGGGTCGAAGGTGATCTGTGCGCTGAAGCGCTTGAAGCGACCCTTGAAGGGCGTGCCGACCTGGACGCCCGAGAACCCGATCCGACTCTGGGCCGCATCGACGGTCCAGGCCGCGGCCGCGGCGCAGGCGGGCAGGGCCAGGGGCGCCGCCGCGAGGGCGACCGCGAAGGCGAGGCGAGCGGCGATCATGGCTGGAATCCGGACTTGAGCGGGGTGCGGGGCAGCATCCGCCGGAGGGTGTCGTCGCGCAGGACGAGGTGGTGGCGCAGGGCCGCACCGACATGCAGCAGCAGGAGACCGATGAGGAACCAGGCCCCCCAGGCATGGACCTGCTTCAGCACCGCCTCCATGGCGGCCTTGTTCGCCAGCTCCGGCAGCACCGGCAGGTGCGGCCAGGGCAGGACGCCGTAGAGCACGGTCGGCAGGTTGAAGGGCGAAGCCGAGACCACGGCCCAGCCGACGAGCGGCAGGCCGAGGAGGAGCCCGTAGAGCAGGGCATGGGCCGCGTGCGCGCCGGCCCGCTCCCGGGCCGGCAGCGTCGCGGGCAGGGGCGGCGGCCGGTGGGCCAAGCGCCAGCCGAGGCGCAGCAGCGTCAGGGCCAGCACCGTGAGGCCCACCGACTTGTGCCACTGGTAGAGCTGGAACCGGCGCATCGGCGCCAGGTCCCCGTGCGTCATGGCGAGACCGATCGCGATCAGCCCCAGCACCGCCAGCGCACTGAGCCAGTGCAGCGCGATGGCGACGCGGGTGTAGCGCGGCTCGGGCCCGACGCGGGCGGTCTCGGTCATGACGCGCTCCCTTCGGCGGGGTGGACGGAAAGGCCTATTCCTTGCGCTCGAAGGCGCCCGCGATGGTGAGGTGCAGGTCGTCGCCGATCAGCGGCACGTAGGTCTTCACGCCGAACTCGGAGCGCTTGAGCGTGCCGGTGGCCTCGAAGCCCACGGTGACCTTCTTGTTCAGCGGGTTCACGCCGGCGCCGATGAGGGTGACGGTCAGGGTCACCGGCTTCGTCACGCCGTGCAGGGTCAGGTCGCCGGTGACCTTCGCCTTGTCCTTGCCCTCGGGCGTTACCTTCGTGGAGACGAAGGTCATCTCGGGGAACTTGGCCGCGTCGAGCCACTGGTCGCCCTTGAGCTCGCCGGTCAGCTTCTCGCTGGTCGTCATCACCGAGGCCACCGGGATCTTGATGGACAGCTTCGAGGCGGCGGGGGTCTTCGGCTGCAGCTCCAGGGTGCCCGAGACGTCCGAGAAGCCGCCCGAGTAGTTCGAGAAGCCCATATGCGAGACGGTGAAGCCGACCTGGGTGTGGCCGGGATCGACCGCGTAGGTGCCGGCCTGGATCTGGGCCGGGTCGCGGGTCGGCGGGGTCTGGGCGAGGGCCGGCGCGGCGAACGCGAGGGCGAGGGAGAGGGTCTGGGCGACGAGGGATGGCGAGAGACGGATCACGGGGTTCGCTCCGAGGATGAGGGCGCCGATGAGGGTGGCATCTGGGCGCCGGGTCGGTGGAGCGCCAATAGGCCGCTTCCCGCGGGTGCGATAGCGCGCTAATCGGGGACACATGGTTGCGCATCTGGAAACCTTCGCCGGAAACCTCGACGATGTCCGGGCCTTCTGTGCCGTCGTCGACCTCGGCAGCATGACCCAGGCGGGCGCCTTCCTGCGCGAGACCAAGGGCAGCGTCAGCCGGCGCGTCGCCCGCCTCGAATCGGTGCTGAAGGTGACGCTGCTCGCCCGTACGCCCCGGGCGGTCTCGCCCACCGCCGAGGGGCTCGCCTTCCACGCCCGGGCCCTGGAGAGTCTCGCCCTTCTGGACGAGGCCCTGCAGACGGCCCGCGGTGCCCGCACCCTGCCGCGGGGGCACCTGCGGGTGACGGCCTCGATCGATTTCGGGGTCGAGGTACTGCCGGATCTCGTGGCGAGCTTCCGGGCCCGGCACCCGCAGATCACCCTGGAACTCCTCATCACCGACAGCCGCCTCGATCTCGCGGCCAACCGGGTCGACCTTGCGCTCCGCCTCGGCGGCGGCGACCACCCCGACAGCGGCTACACCGCGCCGATCCTGGCCGACCTGACGATCGGCCTCTACGCGGCCCCGGCCTACCTGGCCCAGCGCCCGGCCCCGGCCGACATCGACGGGCTGGCGGCGCACGACGTGGTGCTGGCCCGGGAGCGTCTCGGTGCCACCCAGATCCTCGTCTCGGACGTGGAGGGGCGCGAGGCCGGGATCACCCTGCGGCCGGCCGTGCGGGCCACGGATTTCGCCACGGTGCTGCGCCTCACCCTGGCCGGGGCCGGGATCGGCCACATCCCGAGCCTCGTCGCGGCCAAGTCCCTGGCCCGGGGCGACCTCGTGCGCGTCCTGCCCGACTGGGCGAGCCGGGGCGGGACCCTGCGCGCCGTCACCCTCGCGGGCCGCGAACTCCCCGCGCGGGTCCGCCTGTTCCGCGAGCACGTCCGCACCGAGATGGCCCGGCGGGCCGCGATCTGCCCCAGGTCCGGGCTCGATCGTCCCACGCCTGTGCCGGCATCGGTGGCGACCTGTGACGAGAGTTCAGGCAGAGTGTGATCCCGGGGGCGGCGCGCCCCGCGCGGCGGGGTTCCGGCGACGAGCGGTCCGGCAGGGTGTCGGCATGGTGCGAGACGACGATGAGGGGCAGGATTGGCGCTCGGTCAGCACCCGCCCCCTGAACCCGGAAGAGCTGGCGGAGGCGCGCCAGCGCGCGCACGAGCCCGGGCGCGGCCGGGGCGCGACCGACCCCGTCGACATCCCCAAGGCCGGCTGGCGGGACATCCTGTGGCGGGTGTTCTGGGCGATGCCGCAGGACCGGGTGCTGACCACGGCGGGCGGCGTCGCGTTCTTCGCCCTGCTGGCGGTGTTCCCGGGCCTCGTCGCGGTGGTGTCGATCTACGGGCTGTTCTCGGATCCCCACGTCATCAGCCAGCACGTCAGCCTGCTGGCGGACATCCTGCCGCCGGGCGCCCTCGAACTGGTCTCGGACCAGCTGGTGCGGATCGCGCAGCGCAGCACCGGCTCCCTGAGCACCACGTCCGGCATCAGTCTGCTGATCGCCCTGTGGAGCGCCAATTCCGGGGTGAGCGCGCTCTTCGACGCCCTCAACGTGATCTACAAGGAGCGCGAGAAGCGCAGCCTGGTCCGCTTCTACGCCACCACCTTCCTGTTCACGATCACCAGCGTGGTGTTCTTCCTCATCTCCACCGGCGCGGTGGTGCTGCTGCCGGCGATCCTCGACCGCCTCGGCTTCATCACCGCCACCGACACCGTCCTGCAGATCGTGCGCTGGCCGGCCCTCCTTGGCGTGGTCACCCTCAGCCTGTCGCTGATCTATCGCTACGGCCCGAGCCGGAACCGGGCGAAGTGGCGCTGGGTGACCTGGGGCAGCAGCCTCGCGGCGCTGTTCTGGGTCGGCGCCTCGGGGATGTTCTCCTGGTACGTGGCGAGCTTCGACAGCTACAACCGCATCTACGGGTCGCTGGGAGCCGGCATCGGGTTCATGACCTGGATGTGGCTGTCCATCGTCATCGTTCTCGTGGGGGCCGAGATCAACTCGGAGATGGAGCGCCAGACCGCCTGCGACAGCACCGAGGGCCGGCCGAAGCCCCTGGGCGTCCGCCAGGCCTTCGCCGCCGACAGCGTCGGGCCGAGCCAGGACTGAGCGGGAGCCCGGGGCCGGGCGGCGCCGTCGCCCCCCTGAGCCCGGGAACAGCGCCGACGCCCGACGGGTTTCCGGACGGCAGAGCGTCGGGAGTGGCGGATGGCCGGACGACAACACGCACGACCACCCGGGCCGGGCGGAGCAGGGGCCGCTGCGGCGCGGGCCGGCGGAGGCGCAGCCGTGACGGGGGCGCGCCCATGGTGAGCGCTTCGGCGACCGTCGCGCAACGGGATCTCGACCGGCTGATCGCCCTCGGGCGGCAGAAGGGCGAGCTCTCCCCGGCCGACCTCCAGGCTGCCCTGCCGATCCACGGCATGAGCGCCGAGGCGATCGCACAGGTGGTCCTGGACCTCGAGGCCGCCGGAATTCCGGTTGAGCTCGAGGACCTGCTCACGGGGCGGGCCCATCCCGACGGAATCGCGCGGCTGCCCCTCGCGCCCGCGCCCGGACCGCCCTCCCTCGACGCCGCACCGGCCGCGCCGCGCCCGGACGCGCCGGCGTCCCGGGCCGGCGCGCCGGTGGCCGCCGGCTTGGAACCGGGTCCCGCGACCCCATCGGCCGAGGGGCACCGGGTCCGGAACGCCGTGCTGGTGGCGGGCCTGATCGTGCTGGTGCTGATGGGGGCGGTCCTGATCGCCCTCGGCCGATGAAGCGCGGCGCTCGGGAGACCGACATGGACATCCAGACGCCCCTCGCGGCGGCGATCGTCGCCGAACTGAAGTGCCGGGCCGAGGCGAGCGAGCACGGCCTGCGGGTCGCGGCCGGCGAGCCGGATTTCGTGACGCGCGACGGCCGGGTGAACCTCGACGAACGGCATCAGGGCGATCGAGGGCGCCCGGGCGGGCGGTCCCTGATGGTCGGCCACCCGCACGACAGGCCCGCGCCCCCGGGCGAGCCGGAACGCGCCCCCCGGGCGAGAAAGACCGTCCCGCGATGAAAGCCGAGATCCTCAGCCTCCGGACCCTCCACGAGGGCTGGAGCCGCTACTCGCTGGCCCGGGTCCGCCTCGCCGACGGCAGCGAGGCCGAGCGCGAGATCGAGGACCACGGCAACTCCGTGGGCGTGCTGCCCTACGATCCGGTGCGCCGGGTCGCGACCCTGGTGCGGGAGCTGCGGGTGCCCGCCCTCTACGTCGCCGGCGAGCAGAGCCAGCTCGAGGCCCCCGCCGGCCTGATCGACGACGGCACCCCGGAGGACAATGCCCGGCGGGAGGTGCTGGAGGAGGCGGGCCTGCGCCTCGGCGACCTCGACTTCGTCGGCGCCACCTATTCCTGCGGCGGCATCTCGACGGAGCGCATCCACCTGTTCCTGGCCGCCTACGCCGCCACCGACCGGGTGGACGGGGGCGGGGGCGCGGACGGCGAGCACGAGAACATCCGGGTCGTCGAGATGCCGTTGGCCGAACTCGCCCGAATGGCCGATCGCTGCGAGCTGACCGACCTCAAGACCCTGACCCTGGTCCTCGCCCTGCGCGCCCGCCGGCCCGCGCTGTTCTCGGGCTGATCCGAGAGTCTGTCAGGAGTCCTGAACCTGACAGATTCTCGGGTCCTTTCGTCTCGTTTGTCTGTTCGGGATAACCGGTTTCCACGGATCCCCGACAAACGCTAGACCGCGTCGCCGATGACTCCGGCCTCGTCCTGGGCCTGCAGCACGTCGGGGCGGGGCATCGAGATGATGTTGTAGCCGGAATCGACGAAGTGGATCTCGCCGGTGACGCCGCCCGAGAGATCCGAGAGCAGGTACATCGCCGAGCCGCCGACCTCCTCCTGGGTCACCGTCCGGCGCAAGGGGGCGTGCGCCTTCTGGTGGTTGAACATCAGGCGGGCATCGGCGATGCCGGCCCCGGCCAGGGTCCGCATCGGGCCCGCCGAGAGGGCGTTGACCCGGATGCCGTCCGGGCCGAGGTCGCCCGCGAGGTAGCGCACGGAGGCCTCGAGGGCCGCCTTGGCGACCCCCATGACGTTGTAGTTCGGCATGATCCGGGTCGAGCCGCCATAGGTCAGCGTCAGGAGCGAGCCGCCGCGGGGCATTCGCTTGGCTGCGCGCTGGGCGATCTCGGTGAAGGAGAAGCAGGAGATCGTCATGGTCCGCGAGAAATTCTCGCGGGTGGTGACGTCGACGTAGCGGCCCTTGAGCTGTCCCTTGTCGGAGAACCCGATGGCGTGGACGACGAAGTCGAGGCCCTCGGGGAAACGCGCGTCCAGGGCGGTGAACAGCGCGTCGACGCTGGCGATGTCCTCGACATCGCAGGGCAGGACGATGTCCGAGCCGACGGAGGCCGCCAGCGGCGTCACCCGGCGCCCGAGGGCGTCGCCCTGGTAGGTGAAGGCCAGCTCGGCCCCGTGGCGGTGCAGGACCTTGGCGATGCCCCAGGCGATCGAGTGATCGTTGGCGACCCCCATGATGAGGCCGCGCTTTCCCGCCATCAAACCCGTCATGCACGTCCCCCGGTCGCGGATCCTCGGGTCCCTCGGACCCGTCATCGTTGGTGGGAGGCTTAGCGCGGGGGTCGTGGCCCTGTCCAATCCGACCGGAGCCGAAGGCACTTTCGCCGAAACGCAAAGGCCCTGTCGGGCGGGAGCCGCGACGGGGCCTTTGGGTGCAGGCGGGGCGGCGCGACGGCTAGAAGTAGCCGTCGGTGTCGCAATTGGCGCGGTCGATCATGACTTGCTTGATGTAGACGGCCGTGGTCCCGGCAAGGGCGAGGCCGCCGACGGTTCCCAGCGTGAACCACAACATGGCTGTGCCTTCCAGCAATCCCAAGAAACAAGGAACGGCGGAAGGTCTCTCCAGTTCCTTAACGGGCCGGGCCGGACGTTAAGCCCGATCCAGATCCGTCGCCCTCAGGCGTCGACGTGCTTGAGGACGAGCGTCGCGTTGGTGCCGCCGAATCCAAAGGAATTCGACAGGACGTGCCCGAGCTTGGCTCCGTCACGACGCTGGCGCAGGATCGGCATATCGGCGAAGGCCGGGTCGATCTCGTCGATATGGGCGCTCTCGCAGATGAAGTCGTTGTTCATCATCAGCAGCGCGTAGATCGCCTCCTGCACGCCCGTCGCGCCGAGGGAGTGGCCGGTGAGGGACTTGGTGGCGGCGATCGGCGGACAGTCGTCGCCGCGCCCGAAGACCTCGCGGATCGCCTCGATCTCCTTGTCGTCGCCCACGGGCGTCGAGGTGGCGTGCGGGTTGATGTAGTCGATCCTGGCGCCCTTCAGGCCCTCGATCGCCTGGCGCATGCAGCGGACTGCGCCCTCACCGGAGGGGGCGACCATGTCGTGCCCGTCCGAGGTGGCGCCGTAGCCGGCGATCTCGCCGTAGATCGTCGCGCCGCGCGCCCTGGCGTGCTCCAATTCCTCGAGCACCAGCACGCCGGCACCGCCCGCGATGACGAATCCGTCGCGGTTGGCGTCGTAGGCGCGGGACGCCCGGGCGGGGGTGTCGTTGTACTTGGAGGACATGGCGCCCATGGCGTCGAACAGCACCGAGAGCGTCCAGTCGAGGTCCTCGCAGCCACCCGCGAAGATGATGTCCTGGCGCCCGCCCTGGATGACCTCGGCAGCGTTGCCGATGCAGTGGTTCGACGTCGCGCAGGCCGAGGAGATCGAATAGTTCACGCCCTTGATCTTGAACCAGGTCGCCAGGGTCGCCGAGGCGGTGGACGACATGGCCTTGGGCACGGCGAAAGGGCCGACGCGCTTGGGACCCTTGTCGATCGCGATGGCGGCGGATTCGACGATGACCTTCGTGGACGGCCCGCCCGAGCCCATGATGATGCCGGTGCGATCATTGGAAATGTCGCCCGCCTCCAGGCCGGCGTTCCGGATCGCCTGGTCCATGGCGACGTGGTTCCAGGCGGTGCCGCCGCCGTGGAAGCGCATCGCGCGCCGGTCGACGACGCCCTCCGGGTCGAGGGTGGGGCGGCCCTCGACCTGGCTGCGAAAGCCGTGCTCAGCGTAGGAGGCCGAACGCCCGATGCCGGACTTGGCCTCGCGCAGAGAGGCGAGGACTTCCTCGGTGTTGTTGCCGATGGATGAGACGATGCCCATCCCGGTGATCACGACACGCCGCATGGACACGATGCTCTCCGCCGCCGGGGCTTGTTCTTCGCGGTGCTTGTTCTCGAGACGGCACCTTCGCGTGGATTCAGGTAGGACTCGGGCGTCCCGATCTCAACCGCGTCGGGCTCAGCCGCCCGCCGCCTGGGCCTGGAACAGCGCGACGCGCAGGTCCTTGGCCTCGTAGATCCGGGTGCCGTCGGCCTCGAGCCAACCGTCGGCGATGCCGAGCACGAGCTTGCCGAGGCGCACCCGCTTGATGTCGATGCCGTAGACGACCTTGGTCACCGTCGGCAGGACCTGGTCGGTGAACTTGACCTCTCCGACGCCGAGCGCCCGGCCGCGGCCGGGGGCGCCGAGCCAGCCGAGATGGAACCCGACGAGCTGCCAGAGGGCGTCGAGGCCGAGGCAGCCGGGCATCACCGGATCGTTCTTGAAGTGGCAGCCGAAGAACCAGAGGTCCGGTCGGATGTCGAACTCGGCCAGCACGTGGCCCTTGCCATGGGCGCCGCCCTCGGAGCCGATCGAGACGATGCGGTCGAACATCAGCATCGGCGGCAGGGGCAGCTGCGCGTTCCCGGCGCCGAACAGCTCGCCACGGCCGCAGGCGAGCAGTTCCTCGTAGGAATAGTGCGAGGCCCGCTGGGGCGCGGCGGTCGCCGGGGCGGTGCCCGACGGAGCGTTCGGATCGGAAGCGGAAGACATGATGAGCGGATCGGTCCTCAGGGTTGGGTCCGGGGCGCGCGTGGCCCCCTCGGCGTCGCGCCACCGGCGCCGGAACGGACACGGCACGGGCCGATCCGGCCGGCGCTGCGGCGTGAAATCGGCGCTTCGTTAACACAGGGCTTGTGCGCCTCAAAGCTGTCCGCCCGCTCGAAGCGTCCCAATCCGCGGCCGCCGCTCGGAGGCACGACGGGACGGAGGGGGCCGCCGCGTAGGGCAGGGCCAGCCCCGCGTGCGGCTCGGGTTGCGATGCGGCAGCGGGTTCCGTATACATATCCGCTGAGTTTCCCGTTTTCCGCGTGGGATGTTTGTACGCCCGATGTCGAACCTTCTGCCCCTGCAGGCCGTGCTGAACGCGCGGGCCTCCGTTCCCGGCGGCGACATGGCCGCCGGCCGTCGCGGTTGCCCGCTGTCGGATCTGCGCGATCGCCTGCGCCGGGCGGGCCTGCGCCCGACCCGCCAGCGCCTGTCCCTGGGCTGGCTGCTGTTCGGCCGCGGCGATCGCCACCTCACGGCGGAAATGCTCTACGACGAGGCGATGCGCGCCAAGGTGCCGGTGTCGCTGGCCACCGTCTACAACACCCTGCACCAGTTCACCGAGGCCGGCCTCCTGCGTCAGCTCGCGCTCGACGGATCGAAGGCCTACTTCGACACCAACCCGAGCGAGCACCACCACTTCTTCCTCGAGGACGAGGGCCAGGTGTTGGACATGCCCGATTGCGGGATCACCGTGGATTCCCTGCCGGACGCCCCCGAGGGCATGGAGATCGCCGGCGTCGAGGTGATCGTCCGCCTGCGCCGCCGTGGCCCGGTCGCCCGCAAGGCCTGACCGCCGGCCGAATCCGCACGCACCGTCATCGAGGCCCGGGCAACCGGGCCTTTTTCTTTGGCGCGGTGCCCTGACGCGCCGCGCAACGATGGCGCGCCTCGCGAAGTTATCGCCGGCGCGCCGTTCTCCCATCCCATCGAAACCGGACCCATATGGCCCCCACTCGCATCGTCTGCGTCCGCCACGGCGAATCGACTTTCAACGCCGCGCACCGCCTGACCGGACAGGATCCCGGCCACGTCGACGCCCGCCTGACCGAGCGGGGGCAGGGCCAGGTCCGGGCGGCCCGGGCGGCCCTGCACGACATCCCCTTCGATCTGGTGGTGACCTCGCCCCTGACCCGGGCGATCCAGACAACCCAGGGCATCTTCGGCGACCATCCGAGCCGCCCGCGCATCCTCGTCGAGGTCCTGCATCGGGAGTGCCAGGAAAGCAGCTGCGATGTCGGCCGGGCCGCCTCGGTGCTGGCCGCCGAGTTCCCGGACGTCGCCGTCGACCATCTGCCGGAGATCTGGTGGCATGCCGAAGGCGCGCCCGACGCCCGCGGCGTGCATATCGAGCCGCGCACCCTCTTCGACGCCCGCGTCCTCGGCTTTCGCGACTGGCTCGCGGCTCGGCCCGAGCACAGCATCGCGGTGGTCGGCCACGGCACCTTCTTCTATCACCTGACGGGCGTCTGGCTCGACAATTGCCAGACCGTGACCTTCGACCCGATGGCGGCGCCAGCCCCGGTCTGAGCCGGGCTCTACGCGAGCCCCGACCGCGCGGCGTCCAGGCGCCGCTGCACCAGCGCGCGCTCGAGAGGCGCCGCCCGGCGGCCGATCTCCAGGGCTTCGTCGAGGATCGCCACGGCGCTCGCCCAGACCTCCGGCACGAAGGCCGCGGCACCCTCCGCGACCTCGGCCGCACAGCGCGCATCCGCGAAGGCCTTCCCGGCGGCGGTGGCGGCCCGGGAGACCGCCGCGGCCCGAGCGCCCTGCCTCCAGGCCCCGCGCTGCGAGGCCTCCTGCGCCCGCGCGCCGCCCTGCCAAGCGGCGTCCCGGGCGACCACCCGGGCCCGGTCCGAATCCGCGGCCCCGTCGCAGGCCGCGGCCAGGGTGGGCAGGCCCGCCAGATCCAGGAGGGGCGGCAGGATGCGACGGACGCTCGCCAGGGCGAGGAAGGCGACGCGCTCGGCCTCCACGGCCGGGACGTCCGCCGAGCCGGAGAGCCGCAGCACGAAGGCCATCAGGCGCGGCCGCTCGGCATCGGGCATCGCATCGTTCAGGCCGAGGGCGTAGGCGGACAGGAGCGGCGAGAAACAGGGCGGGCAATCGGCCGAGGCGCGGATCGCCCGATAGGGCAGGCCGGCGGCTACGATCGCCGCCTCGTTGATGCAGGTGCCGCCATCCGGACCGGGAAAATCGTGCGAGCCGGCCAGCAGCCGCCAGTTCAGGATATGCTCGAAGCCCGCCGCCATGCCCGCGCTCTCTCCGTCTTCGGATCGCGAGAGTGCCACGGCCTCACGGGCTTGGCGAGGGAGAGCTTGGCGAGGGAAGGCTTGGCGAGGGAAGGCTTGGCGAGTAAGGGCGCCAGAGGCGTCAGCCGCCGAGATCGGCCGCGAGTCCGGCCAGCATGGCGAGGCCGAGCACCAGCACGAAGGCGCCGGCCAGGAGTTCGAGGCCGCCGACCGCGAGCACCCCGGCCCGTCCGCGTCCGCCCGCGAGGCGCAGGGCGAAGGCCTTGGCGAAGACCGCGAGGCTCGCCAGCGTGCCCGTGGTCAGCGCGGTGCCGAGGGCCATGGCCAGGGTCGCGGCGATGCCGGCGGCCAGCAGGCCCTGCGAGGCGGAGAAGACCAGGATCAGCACCGCCCCGGCGCAGGGGCGCGTGCCCGCGGCCAGCACGACACCGGCGCGCTCGCGCCACGAGTCGAGCCGGGCCAGGGCCGCGGCATCGTTCAGGTGGACGTGGCCGCAGCCGGGGGCGCAGGCCGGATCGGTGCGGCCGGCCAGTCGGCCGGCCTTGCGCCAGGTGACGCTGAGGCCGAGGAGCGCCACGAGGGCGAAGCTCACGGTCTCGATCACCGTGCCGGCGCGGGTCATGCCGGCGGCGGTGGCGCCGAGCACCAGGGTCCCGATGCCCACCAGGGCGATGGCGACCAGGGCCTGGAGCAGGGCGGCGGCGAAGCTGAGGCTGAAACCGCGGGTGAGGGCCCGCTCGCCTGCGACGATGTAGCCGGCGATCACCGCCTTGCCGTGGCCCGGTCCGGCGGCGTGGAAGACGCCGTAGGCGAAGCCGAGGAGCATCATCGGCCCCCAGGCGCCGCCCGCCTTGAGGGACTGCACCGCGGCCTGGAGGCTGCGGGAGAAGCTCGCCTGCAGGGCGAGGATCCGGCCCCCGATCCCACTGGCGGACGGGGTGGCCTCGCGAAACCCGATGCCGAAGGGCGAGCGCGGCGGCGGCGCGGTGACGCTCGGGCTCACCAGCCAGGCGAGGCCGGCGACGATCAGGGTCGCGAGGGCGACGGCCGCCAGGACGAGGAGGACCTGCCGGGCGAGGCGGGACCGGCCGTCCGGGCGGGCGGCGTCGAGGGCGGTGCCTACGGACACGCGACGATGATCCGGTTGGCGAACTGGACGCCGTAGTTCGAGGCCGAGGTCAGCGCCTCGAAGAACGCCTCCGACATGCCCGGTTTGGCATCGCCGGGCTTGGCATCGGCGGTCTTGGCGTCCGGGGTCTCGGTCTTGGGTCGGGTAAGGGTGGCGGCGCAGCCGGTCGGCGCCCCGGCGAGGCGGGCGGCATCCACGCCCTCCGCCAGGCTGAAGGCGACGAAGAAGGTCGGGTCGTAGACCTCCAGGGCCGTGACGCCGCGGCCCTGCGCCACCGGCGTCTTCAGGGGCAGGAGGAAGCTCAGGGTCAGCTTGTCGCCCTCCATCGCCATGCGGGGCTCGACGGGATCGGCGAAGGCCTGCTCCTTGCCGCCGACCTTCATTTTCGTGAAGTAGGCGAATTCGGCGAGGTTGGCGGTGTTCTCGGCGGCGAGGCCTGCGAGTTCGTCCGGCGTCACCTGGCCGTCGTTGTTCGTGTCCAGCCCCTGGGTCACGAAGGCCGAATACGAGGCATCGAAGGTCCAGGCGTGGCGGACGCCGGTGACGCGGCCGCCCTCGCCGTAGGCGATCTCGGCCTTGGTGGTCACCCAGACGTGGGGATGCGCCTGGGCGGGGAGCGCGGACAGGGCGGCCCCGAGGGCGGCTCCGGCCAGGGCGGCGAGGCGGAAAAGCGAGGCGGTCGGCATGGCACGGGACGCTCGCGAGTCAGGGTAAAGACTTTGTAAAGCCGCGCCGGCCGCGGGGTCCGTCGCTGCGGACCGGTCTCCCGCCTCACTGGGGCAAAAGCGAGGCGTCGGCCCACGGGCGCTTGTGCCTCCGGACCACGCGCCCCGGGACCTTTGAGGCCGTGTCGCGCAGGCGGGCGGGAGCGACGCCGAGCGCGCTCGGCCCGCAGCCGGCCGGGGTCAGTCTCGCCGGGTCAGAGCGGCGATCTCGGCACGCTCCTCGGCGCTGAGGCCCGCGGCGGCCGCGGCCGGGCGGCGGCGGGACAGGCGCCAGAGCCCGAACAGGCCCAGGCCGATCACCGCGACCGGGGTCAGCCACAGGAGCAGGGTGTGCAGGGCGAAGACGGGGCGCAGCAGCACGTACTCGCCGTAGCGCCCGACCACGTAGGCCTGGACCTGCTTGTCGTCGTCGCCGGCGGTCAGGCGCTCGCGCACGATGAGGCGCAGGTCCCGGGCGAGGGGAGCGTCGGAATCGTCGATGGACTGGTTCTGGCAGACGAGGCAGCGCAGGCCCGACGAGATGTCCCGCGCACGCGCTTCCAGGGCCGGGTCCTTCAGCACCTCGTCCGGCTGGACCGCCAGGGCGCCGCCGACGGAGGCCAGCGTCAGCCCGAGCGCCAGGGCGAGGTGCGGGAGCACGGCCCGGCTCATTCGGCGGGGGCCATGCCGGGCGGGACGGGCTTGGCCCGTGCCCGCGCCGGGGCGCCGACGCGCATGCGCCGGTCGGTCAGGGAGATCGCGCCGCCCAGCGCCATCACCACGGCGCCGAGCCAGATCAGCAGCACGAGGGGCTTGTAGTAGAGCCGCAGGCCGATGGCGCCCTCCGGCAGGACCTCGCCGAGGCTGGCATAGACCTGGCTCGCGCCGATGGTCAGCAGGCCGGATTCCGTCACCGTCATCTTGCGGCTCGGATAGAACCGCTTGCCGGTCTCCACCGTGCCCACGAAGTCGCCGCCCGCGTTGCGGATGGTCAGGAAGGCGGTGGTCTCGGCGTAGTTCTCGCCGGTGCGCGGACCGACCCGGTCGAGGGTCGCCACGTAGGGGCCGGAGGCGAGGGACTCACCGGGCTTCAGGGTCTTCAAGCCTTCCGTCGCCCAGCCCTGCGCGGCGATGCCCAGGACCACGACGCCGACGCCCGCATGGGCCATCGCGGTGCCCCAGGCGGAGCGAGGCAGGCCGGCGGCGCGGCGCCAGATCGCGGCGCCGCGGGCGCGGTTGCCGCCGTAGCCGCGGGCGCGGGACACGATCTCCATCGCGGAGCCGATGACGAGGTAGGCGCTGAGGCCGATCCCGACGGGTGCCATCATCGGGCCGCCCCAGGTCAGGGCCGTCACGGCGAGGCCGACAACCAGCGCGGCGGCCAGGGCCGCGAACAGGCGCTGCGTCGCCGCGTGCACGTCGCCGCGCTTCCAGGCCAGGGTCTGGCCGAAGGGCACGATGAGCAGCAGCGGGATCGCCAGGGGCACGAAGGTGTAGTTGAAGAAGGGCGGCCCCACCGAGATCTTCTCGGCGGTCAGCATCTCCAGCAGCAGCGGGTAGAGGGTGCCCACGAAGACGGTGGCGCAGCCGGCGGCCAGGAACAGGTTGTTCATCACCAGCGCGCCCTCGCGGGAGATCGGCGCGAAGATGCCACCCTGGCGCAGCATCGGCGCCCGCCAGGCGAACAGGGTGAGCGAGCCGCCGATGAACAGGATCAGGATCGCCAGGATGAAGACGCCGCGGGTCGGGTCCGTGGCGAAGGTATGGACCGAGGTCAGCACGCCCGAGCGGACGATGAAGGTGCCGAGGAGCGAGAGCGAGAAGGTGAGGATGGCGAGCAGCACCGTCCAGACCTTCAGGGCGTCGCGCTTCTCCATCACCACGGTGGAATGCAGGAGGGCGGTACCGGCGAGCCAGGGCATCAGCGAGGCGTTCTCGACCGGGTCCCAGAACCACCAGCCGCCCCAGCCGAGCTCGTAATAGGCCCAGTACGAGCCCATCGCGATGCCGAGCGTCAGGAAGCTCCAGGCGATCAGGGTCCAGGGCCGCACGGCCCGGGCCCAGACCGCGTCGATGCGCCCGTCGATCAGCGCCGCGATGGCGAAGGCGAAGGTGATCGAGAAGCCGACATAGCCGACGTAGAGGAGCGGCGGGTGCACCGCGAGTCCGAAATCCTGGAGCAGCGGGTTGAGGTCGTTGCCCTCCACCGGGGCCGGGCTCACCCGGGTGAACGGGTTCGAGGTCGTGATGATGAACAGCACGAACACGAAGGTGATCAGGCCCTGCACCGCCAGGGTGTTCGCCCGCAGGGTCGGCGGCACGGACTCGCGGGAGACCGCCACCAGCGCCCCGAACAGGGCGAGGATGAGGACCCAGAGCAGCATCGAGCCCTCGTGGTTCCCCCACACGCCGGAGATCTTGTAGAGGAAGGGCTTGGCCGTGTGGGAGTTCTCGATCACGTTGAGGACCGAGAAGTCCGACATGACGTGGGCGTAGGTCAGCGCCCCGAAACTGAACAGGATGCAGGCGAAGGCGCCGAGGGCGGCGGGCGTCGCCACGGCCCGCAGGGCCTGGTCGCCCGAGCGGGCGGCCCAGACCGGCATCACCGCCTGGACCAGGGACAGGGCGAGCGCCAGGGCGAGCGCGAAATGGCCGACCTCGATCAGCAAGGCGGGGTGTCCTTCCAAGGGAGGATGTGCCGCGGGACGCGGGGCCGACGGGGGACGGGCCGGGGCGCGCGGGGCATCATCGCTCGCTGCGCTGGCCGAGAGTCTTGTCGCCGGCGACCGTCTGGGCCTCGGGGGCGGCCGCAGCGGGCTTGTCGACCAGGCCCTTGCCCTCCTGCCACCGGCCCTGCGCCTTGAGGGCGTCGGCGACCTCGCGCGGCATGTAGGATTCGTCGTGCTTGGCCAGAACCGTGTCGGCCCGGAACAGGCCGCCCGGCAGCAGGGTGCCCTCGGCGACCACCCCCTGGCCCTCGCGGAACAGGTCGGGCAGCAGGCCGCGGTACTGGACCGCGATGGTGGCGTTGGTGTCCGTCACCGCGAAGTCGACGGTCTGGTCCGGCCCGCGCTGGAGCGAGCCGTCCTTCACCAGGCCGCCCAGGCGGAAGCGCGTGCCCGGGGCCACGGTCTGCGCGGCCACCTCGGTGGGCGAGCGGAAGAACACGATCGACCCGCTCATGGCCGACAGGATCAGGCCGAGCGCCAACGCCAGCACGGCGCCGCAGGCGGCGATCAGGATCAGGCGGCGGCTCTTGCGGGTCACGTGGGCAGGATCCCGGTTGATGGCTGAGACGGTGGGGCGGCGCGCGTTCCGCGCCGGACCGCCCGGCGGGGTTTCTTGCAGGTTCCGGTGTCGGCCGGGGCGCCACCCGGGTCAAGGGCCGGGGCCGGGACCGATTGTCAGGGGCTCAAGGCTTTGCCGCCGCATTGCCGGGCTTCGCACCGGGCTGGAGGCTGAGCTCGCGCGACAATTCGCCGAGCCGCTCCATGGCCGCCGCATCGGGGCTCAGGGCCATGCGAGCCCGATCGAGGGCCTGCAGGGCGCGCTCGCGCTCGCCGAGCACGCTGTAGGAGCGGATGAGGCGCAGCCAATCGTCGACGCTGCCGCCCTTGGCCGCTAGGCGGCGGTCGAGACCCGCGACCATGCCGCGGATGGCGGCGTCGCGCTCGGCCACCGGCATCGCCTTGACGGCCGCGACGGCGGCCTCCGTGCCGGCTCTGGCGGCCTCGTCGGAGGCCGAACCGGTCCGGGCGGGAGGAGCGGAGGGCGTGGCCGCGGCCGCATCCGCGGGGGCCGCGGCCAGACCGGCCTCGGCGGCGATCGCGTCGAGGCGGGTCTTCGCCTCGGGATCGTCGCCCAGGGCCTTGCGCGCCCGCTCCAGGGCGTCCTTCGCCTTGTCGCGCTCCTGGAGCACCCCATAGGAGCGCACGAGGCGCAGCCAGTCCTCCAGGCTCCCGCCCCGGTCGGCCAGGCGCTTGTCGAGGCTGTCGACCATGGCGCGGATGGCACCGTCGCGGCTCGCCGGGGGCAGGGCCTGGAGGGCGGCCGCGGCGCCGGCTTCGGGGGCCTTCGTCTCGCCGGGCGCGGCCTCGCCCTTCAGGCGCGCCAGGTTCTCGCGGACGAGGGGCAGCCAGGGGGCGTCAGCCGGCGCCGCGTCGGCCATGGCCTGGAGGCGCTGGATCGCCTGGGGAATGTCGCCGTCGAGCTCGGCCGCCCGCGCCAGGTAGAATTTCGGCTTGGCGACCTGCCCGTCGAGGTCGACCGCCCGCTGGAAGATGGCCTTGGCCTGGGGCGTGACCGCGCCGTTGGCCGCCGCCACCAGGGCCTCGCCCCAGTCGGACAGGCGCTGCGCCGTCTCGCCGAGGATGCGGGTGGCGGCCTCGTAGGCATGGGCGGCGTCGTCGAAGCGGCCCATCCGCATGTAGACGGGGGCGAGCACGGACCAGCCGCGCCCGTCGGTGGGATCGGCCGCGAGCCGCGCCTCGATCTGGCCGATGGCCTTGAGCAGGTCCTGGTCGCCGCTCTGGGCGGACTGGCGCTCCGCCGCCCTCTGAGCCGGCATGTGCGGCGAGCCGTAGAGACCGTAGGCGATGAGCGCGACCAGGGGGATGGTGGAGAGGGCGAAGGCCGAGGCCGCCCGGCGCTGGCGCAGGGCCGGCTCGGCGATGTCCTGGGCCGCCGGGACGCCGGCGCGATTGGCGCGCAGCAGGCGCCGGGCCGCCTCGGTGCGCGCGGCCTCCGCCTCGGGGGGCGCGATCAGGCCGCGGGCCTCGTCGCGCTCGATCTCGCGGAGCTGGTCCTCGTAGAAGCCCGTCTCGGTGGCGAGGCCACCGCCCTCCGGCGGGGCGGCGGGATTGGCCCGGCGCGACATCGGCCAGAGCAGGGCGAACACCGCCGCGCCGGTCATGACCGCCAGTATGAACCAAAGTGCCGTCATCACGCCCCGAACGCTGCCCCGCTTGCATGTAGACGCGGGCCCCCGCCGGCACGATGCAGGCCTCGGGCGACACGGTGTCACGCGCAGCACGTCGGGGGGAGGACGCAACCCTAGAGCATGACGGCTTGCGGGGAAACCGGGTCCCGGGATCCCGGCCGGGGATCGGCGGCCCTCACGCCGCTGCACGGCGCTCCGCGAGTCCGCGGCTCAGTGCGGGGCCACGCCGGCCGGCGCATCGCCCGGCACCTCGATCACCGCCCGCAGGCCGCCCAGCGTCGCCTCCTCCAGGCGGAAGCGGCCGCGATAGAGGGCCGCGAGATCGGCCACGATCGAGAGGCCGAGCCCGGAGCCGGGCTTGGTCTCGTCGAGGCGGCGGCCGCGCCCGAGCACGTCCGCCCGGTCCTCCGGGGCGAGGCCCGGGCCGTCATCCTCGATCGCCACGAGAAGGTGGGGATAATCGTTCTTGCCCACCGCCTCGGCGCGGATCGCCACGCGGCCGTGGGCCCATTTCGAGGCGTTGTCGACGAGGTTGCCGATCATCTCCTCGAAGTCCTGGCGCTCGCCCCGGAAGCGCAGGCCGGCCGGCACGTGGACCTCGTAGGCGATGTCCTTGTCGCGGTAGATCTTGCCGAAGGTGCGCACGAGGCCGGCCAGCGCCGGCTCGACCTCCGTGGAGGTGCCGAGGGTGCCGGCGAGTGCCGCGGCCCGGGCGCGGTCGAGGTGGTAGTTCACCTGGTCGCGCATCACCGCGGCCTGCTCGCGGATCTTGGTCGCGAGGTCGTCGGGCGCATCGGCGGCGCCGACCTCGTTGACGATGATCGAGAGCGGGGTCTTCAGGGCGTGCGCGAGGTTGCCGACCTGCGTCCGCGCCCGCTCCAGGATCTCCCGGTTGGTCTCGATGAGAAGGTTCACCTCGCCCGCTAGGGGGGCGATGTCGCGCGGATACTCGCCGGTGATGCGGTCCGATTCGCCCCGCCGGATGGCGCCCAGCGCCGTGCGCAGCTTGGCGAGCGGCGCGAGGCCGAAGCGGATCTGCAGCAGGGTCGTCAGGGCGAGCGACAGGCCGAGGAGCCCGAAGGTGACCATCAGCGAGAAGCGGAAGCGGTCGACGTCGTTCTCGATCTCGTCGGCGGGGCCGGCCACCCGCACGGTGTAGCGGCCCTCCTCGCCGAGATCGACGTCGCGCTCGATGATGCGCAGGCGGCGCTCGTCCTGGGCCCGGCCGTAGCCCTGGCGGATCTGGCCGATGCCCGCCTTGCTGTCGGGGGTGGCGGCAGCCTTCAGGGGCACGCCCACCAGGGAGCGCGAGGTGCGCAGGTCGCGCGGCTTCGCGTCGGGCCGGCCGATCTGCCAGTACCAGCCCGACAGGGGCAGGTCGAAGCGCGGATCGCTCAGGGTGAAGGACCGGCTCTCGGGGTCGTTGGGCGAGACGAGGTCGGTGGCGAGGTTGTTGGCGTAGACCAGCAGGCGGCTGTCGAAGGCGCGCTCGGTGTTCTCGCGGTACAGGGTCGTGAGGATCCAGGCGGCGATGAGCAGGATCGCCGAACTCGCCAGCAGCGCCGAGGTGGCGAGGCGCACCGCGATCGAGCGGCGGCGCATCGGGAGCCAGGAGGGGGAGGGAATCATGCTGGCCAAAGTCTGGGTTGCAGCCGATCTGCGTTGCAGCCGAAAATCAACGCGACGGCCGAGGATGTGCCGCCGCCGATCGCACGGGCCTTGGGGTGGTCGCCTGAGATTTCGATCGACTCCGGCTTGACCGGCACGCCCATTCTAGCCTGGGCGCAGGCCCGTGTCTCACCATGACTCGATCCGTATAATCCGCAGAATACGGATCTGTCTCCGCTTGTTGTCGAGGCTTGGATCGGCATGAACCTGTTCAAACTGATCGATACGGATGCCACCGACTTCGCCAAGCGCGCAGGATTCGATCAGGACGAGGCGATCCGTAACCCGGTCGTGATCAGCAAGAACGGGCGCCCGAAGACGGTCCTCGTGGCCTATGACGAATTCATCCGCCTGCGCGAACGCGACCGGCGTTCGTTCACGATCGATGATATCCCGGACGACATCGCCGACGCGATCCTGAGCGCCGAGGTCCCGAAAGGCCTGACGGACACGGATTAGCGCAGGTCTCCGACCATGGTCCCGGGCGAGCCGCCGATCGCCGGAACCGTGATCCGGTACGCGTTCCTCTGGTCGGACGAGAGTCGCGAGGGTTTGGAATCGGCGCGGAAGGACCGACCCGCCGTCCTGGTCATCGCACGCAAACCCACGGACGGAAGCTGCATCGTGGTTCCGATCACCCATCGGGAGCCCGAGGGCCGAACCGTCGGCCTGTAAATTCCCGCGGAGGTTTGCAAAAGCGTGGGCCTCGATGACCGGCGACAGTGGTTCATCGTGTCCGCGGGCAACGATTTCGTTTGGCCGGGCCCGGACCTACGGTCCATTCCCGACCACGACCCGGCGAGCGTGATCTACGGAACCGTGCCGCGGCGCTTCTTCGCCCTCGTGCTCGCGCACATGCAGACCCTGATCCGGGCGAGGCGGCTCGCGGTGAGTCCGCGTCGTTGAGATCACACCCGCGGCGCGGGCTGGTTCGGGTCGACGAGGTAACCGAGGCCCCGCACGGTCTGGATCAGGTCGACGGCGAGCTTCTTGCGCAGGCGGCCGACGAAGACCTCGATGGTGTTGGAATCGCGGTCGAAATCCTGGTCGTAGAGGTGTTCGGTCAGTTCGGCCCGCGAGACCACCCGGCCGGTGTGGTGCATCAGGTAGGAGAGCAGGCGGTATTCGTGGCTGGTCAGCTTGACCGGGTTGCCGTCAACGAAGACCCGGCCCGAGCGGGTGTCGAGCACCACCGGACCGCAGGCGATCTGGCTGGTGGCGTGGCCGGCCGCGCGGCGCAGCAGAGCGCGCACGCGCGCCATCAGCTCCTCCATGTGGAAGGGCTTCGTGACGTAGTCGTCGGCCCCGGCATCGAAGCCGTCGACCTTGTCGGACCAGCGGTCGCGGGCGGTGAGGATGATGACCGGGGTCTTGATGCCGGCCCGGCGCCACTTCTGCAGAACGCTGACGCCGTCGGTCTTGGGCAGGCCCATGTCGAGGATGATGGCGTCGTAGGGCTCGCTCTCGCCCAGATAGCCCCCCTCCTCGCCGTCGAAGGCCTTGTCGGCGACGTAGCCGGCCTCCTCGAGGGCGTTCACCACCTGCCGGTTGATGTCCCGGTCATCCTCCACGACGAGCAACCGCACGGTCCCGAACTCCTACGATGATGGCCCGGACCCGCGGGTCGGCGCGGCGCGCACGTTAGACGTCTCCGCGCCGGCGCGAAACGGCTTCCGGCCGAAAGCCTTCACGGTCCGCTGACCTGCCCGGTGGTGGCATCGACGACGACGTGGACGAACTGGCCGTCCCGGCGCAGGGCCGTGAGCAGGTAGACGAGGGTGTCGTCGCTCCGGCACAGGCGGGCCCGCTGGATCTCCGCGCGGGGAATCACCTGGCGGGCGGCGCGGATGGCCGCCACCGGGGCGATCACCCGCTTCTCGGCGACGGCCTCGCGCAGGTCCGCCGGACTGAGACAGGTTTCGCTGCGGGGCATCGCGATCAAGGGCGCCGAGACCGCGCTGGTGCCCGTCGTCGTCTCCTCCGCGAACGTGTCGATCGAACCCGTCGCGAAGCCCGCGACGGTCAGTCCGATCAACACCAGGGCGAGGAGGATGCGCATGCGATGACGTTTAGGAAGGATGCACTGAATGTGCCCTGAATGCCGACCCAAGCCCAACCTCGGCCATTCGGTTCCCGCCGGGCTCCCGGGGGCTCGCGGCTCAGGCCGGCCCGGGGGCCTGGGCGGCGAGGCGCGCGAGGGTCGCCCGGAGCGTCGCTCCGACCAGGGCCTGGCCGTCGATATGCGCGAGGGCGGCCCGCCGCAGGGCCTGGGACGAGCGGTCGAACCCCGTCCGGGCGGCGTGCAGGCGCAGGGCCGCCACCCGGCGGCGGTCGCGGCGGCGATTCAGCAGGAGGGCGAGGCGGTCCATGGCGGTGTCCTCAGGGGCGCGGCCGGATCTCGGCGAGCCGGCGCAGGATGTCGTCCAGCTTCTCCCGCGCCCGCTCGTCGTTGCGCTCGACGCTGCGCGCGAGCTCGGCGATCACGCGGGCGAGGTCGTCCAGCACCCGGGTCCGGCTCTCCAAGGCGGCCGCCACGGCGGCATGGCTCTGCGACGCCCGCTCGAGGGCGGTGGCGGTGGCGCCGGTATCCCCGAGGCGCGCCTCCTGGGCGCGCACCGAGTCCCGGTGGAGATGGAAGCAGGCGAGGCCGAGGAGGACGGCGACGATCCATCCCGCGCCCTCCTGCGAGACGAGCAGGTGCGCGGCCTCCAGGGCGATCTTCTGCAAGGCCCCCTCCCTCGTGAGATTCCCCCCGCCCGCGGACCCCGTCCGTCAGGCCGGGCGGTGCGCCCGCGCCGCCCGGAGCGCGGGCAGAAGCGTGTTGGCGACCGTGGCCTCCTCCGCCAGGGGCAGGCTGCGAAACACCTTCTCGCCGAGGCCGTCGACGCCGCCTGCGGCCCGGATGAGCCAGCCCGGAGCCGCGTCGAGGCCGCGCTGGACCGCGCCCGCGATCACCAGCGATCCCATCGGGACCGTTGTAGTGTGACTCGAAATCTTATCTCCCTTTATCCGCTAAGTCATTGATGTCACGTAATACGGAGACTCATATCTTTATGTCCGCTTTTTGATTTCTATCGTTCCAAACGCCCAAGTGACTCATATCGCAATTTCTTTGTTTGGCCTGCCCCCGGGAAGGTGGTCCTCCCTGAGGTACGGCTCTGAGTCGTGTTGGAGTTGACCCCGTTTGTGGTCCACGACCTACCCAAGTTCTCGGGCTGTGACAGCTTGGTTGGCGAAGGCTCGGGGCGTCAAGCCGCCCAGGGCCGTATGAGGTCGGTCGAAGGAGGGTATGGCACAACAGCCGGCGAGACGGGGCCGGAAGAACCAGTGCTTTCCACCGTGCCAGCGAGCACGCTTTGGGTGACTTGGTTCCGGTCCGCGAACTTCCATACGGGCCCGCAGCCAACGGCTGCAGCAGAGGCCGGATAGATGGCGGCAACCGACACCGTGCCTACACACTAAAAGCCACTTGCGTTCCAGGAGGCGTCCACAGATGGAAACGGACCCTGACCCTTCACACTGAAGCAGATGGGGTGGATGGCTCCCGCTCCGACTGACGGCATCTCGGTGCCAAGATGTGGTTGCTGTCGAAGCAGCAGCGACGCAGATGTAGGAGCCATCCCCATGGAGATCACCACCGTCGGCATCGATCTGGCCAAGAGCATCTTCCAGGTTCACGCCGTCGATGCAGCTGGGCAGGTCGTCGTTCGCAAGGCGCTGAGGCGGGCGCAGGTTGTGCCGTTCTTCGCCAAGCTGCCGCCCTGTCTGGTCGGCATGGAGGCGTGCGGAACGTCCTACCACTGGGCCCGGGAACTCATCAGGCTCGGCCATGACGTGCGGCTGATGCCGCCCGCTTACGTGAAGCCGTATGTGAAGCGCGGTAAGACCGATGCGAACGATGCCGCCGCCATCTGCGAGGCGGTGACGCGCCCGAGCATGCGGTTCGTGCCGGTGAAGTCGACCGAGCAGCAGGCGGCGCTGGCGCTGCACCGGACGCGCGACCTGCTGGTCAAGCAACGCACGCAGTTGGTGAACATGATCCGCGGCCTGCTCGCCGAGTTCGGGATCGAGATGGCGCGGGGCCTGCGCCATGCGCTCGAACTGGCGGCCCGGCTCTCGGCCGGAATCGCGGCCGAGGTGCCACCCCTGGCCCAGCGGGTGGTGACCGGGCTGGCCGATCAGATCGGCGCCGTGCAGATCCAGCTCACCCGGCTGGAGAAGGAGTTGTTGGCTTGGCATCGGGACAGCGACCTGTCGCAGCGCCTGGCGACGATTCCGGGTGTCGGCATCGTCTCGGCGACCGCGCTGGCCGCTTCGGTGAGCGAGCCCGAGCGCTTCCGCAACGGTCGACAGTTCGCCGCCTCGTTGGGGCTGACACCGCTGCAGAACTGCAGCGGCGGCAAGGAGCGCCTGGGCCGTATCTCACGCATGGGCGATCGCTACCTGCGCCGCCTGCTCGTGGTCGGCATGACCTCTCTGGTCCGGCGCGCGAAGGCGACGCCGACTTCGGTCGACCCGCGGCTGCCGGCGCTGCTGCAGCGCAAGCCGGTGCGCGTAGTGACTGTTGCGGCGGCCAATCGCACGGCGCGGGTCGCCTGGGCGATCATGACCCGCGGCGGCACCTACCGCGCACCAGCGGCCACGGCCGCCTGACAGCACGGCAAGGAGATTTTCAGGGTTGCGAGGACGATGAGAGTTGATGGCGAACCGGTCAGACCGGGAGCCGGGACACCCCGCCGAACGTCCAGGGCGTCATAGCCCGCAAAGCAGAGTGGGACCCAGCTCGCGGATACCATCAGGGCCAGCGGTCACATGAACGACTGCATCAATAGGCCGGACACAAGACTGCACCCGACCAGCGCGTCAGAACCTCAATTCGCCCCTTGCAATGCGGGAGCCATCCACACAGGACGGTTGCTGGAGTGCGAAAATACCTGTGTTCGGCTGCATCCGATCCTCCGGCTCATGGCTAGCGCTCTTGATGCCGCCTTCGCGGCAGATGGAGAACGCCATGCGACTGAGCCTCATCGCCATTACCCTGCTGGCCGGCACCTGTCTTGGAACCGCCGCGCGTGCCGAGACCGTTGCGGCACTCGTCGGCGATGCCACGCTGGCGCATGTCGACACGGCCGCGAAGAAGGTCACGAAGACGGTGACGATCACCGGGATCGGCGGCAGCGTGCTCGGCATCGACGTGCGGCCGGCCGACGGCATGCTCTACGCCGTAATCTCGGATGGCAGCGTCGTCACGATCGATCCGATGTCCGGCAAGGCCGCGGCCAAGTCGAAGCTCGACACGATGCTGGCCGCTGGCACAGCGGCAACGGTCGACTTCAATCCCGTGGCCGACCGCCTGCGCATCATCGGCTCCGACGGCACCAACCTTCGCGCCAATGTCGATGACGGCAAGGTGACGAAGGACGGCCAGCTCAAGTTTGCCGAGGCCGACAGCATGAAGGGCAAGACCCCGAAGGTAACGGCTGGCGCCTACACCAATGCCTTCAAGGGCACGAAGGAGACGGCCCTGTTCGATATCGACGCCTCCGGCGCGCTGCTGAAGCAGGCCCCGCCGAATGACGGCATCCTGAACACCGTCGGCATGCTCGGGATGTCGGGCGAGGCCGTGGCCTTTGACATCCTGTCCGATGGCCAGGGCGGCAACCAAGCCTGGGCAATGGCCGGCGACACACTCTACAAGGTAGATCTCGCGACCGGGAAGGGCGAGATGGTCGCTAAGATCATGGGCGTGTCCGGCAAGGTCCGTGACATCGCCATTCTCCCCAAGATGTAGCATCGCTCCGCCACTGCAGGACCGGCCCGGCGGCCGGTCCTTCCAATCGCCGGGAGGGTCATGAAGCCGTTCGATCACGCCTCCGCGTTGGAAGGCTGCGCCCGGGGGGATCCGACGTCGCTGCGGCGTCTCTACGACCAGGAGGCCGGGTTCCTGCTCGCTATCGCGCTCAGGATCGTGCGGCGGCGTGATGTTGCGGCCGACGTCTTGCACGATGCCATCATGGACATCTGGGAGCGCGCCGGCACATTCGACCGCAGTCGAGGCGCGGGCCGTGCCTGGATCACCAGCATCGTGCGACACCGCGCGCTCAAACACATCCGGGTCGTCGGACGGGAGACGGACCTCGACGCGGCCGCGGCGACAGAGATCGCGGACGACGCGCCCGATCCGTTCGCGATCCTGGCGACATTGCAGGACGGGGCACGCCTCCATGGTTGCCTTGCGCAGCTTGGCGCCGAAAGGCGGGCGGTGATCCTGCTCGCTTATATCGATGGACTGTCGCAGTCCGAGATCGCCGAGCGTCTGGGGACGCCGCTCGGGACCGTGAAGGCATGGGTCCGCCGCAGCCTCATCGCCTTGAAGGATTGCCTGTCATGATCCCGAGCCAGCCGGAAGACCGCGACGTCCTGGCGGGCGAATACGTCCTCGGCCTGCTAGACCCGGCAGCCATGGCGGAGGTCGAGCAGGCCCTGGGTTCGGATGCAGATCTGGCCCGCCGCATCGCAGTCTGGGAAGAGCGGTTGCTTCCGGCCTCCGCGGCCCTCGGGAAGGCCGATGTCGATCCGGCACAATGGGCGCGGATCGAGCAAGCTCTCGCGACGCGCCGGCAGACGCTCGACCCGACCACGGCTCCCTCCCTCACGCGGGTACGACACGGTGTGTTGAGGGCGGCGTGGCGCAGCCCTGCGCTTTGGCGGGCCTCCACGGGCCTCGCCACGGCCGCCGCGATCCTTCTGGCGATCCTGCCGAACCGCGTCGGGGCGCCGGGCGAGAGCCCGACGCGGTACTACGCGATCCTACAGAGTCGCGACGCCGCCGGGCAGGAGAGCGGGCCGGGATGGCTCATCCAGGTCTCCCAGAACGGCACCGTCCAGTCTCTGCCGCTGGCTGACGTGCGGCCAGGAAGCGGGCGCGCGCTGCAACTCTGGACCCTGTGGGATCAGGCGCGCGGTCCGGTCTCCCTCGGCGTGCTGCCCCCGGGCGGAGCGCTCCGCCTGCCGCCGGAGCGGCTGGAAGCCATCGGCGACGGGCAGCTCTTCGAGATCACGCTGGAACCCGAGGCGGGTTCGCCGATCGGTCGCCCGACAGGTCGGATCCTGTTCATCGGCCGCGCGAAGGGGGCGGCAACACAGGACCTGTAGCGGGGCGATCGCGGTGCCCAAAGGAGCTCGTTCGCGTTCGAGGCGAGTTGTTAGAACGCACTGCCGTCGTTGCTTCGACACTCCGATCACAAGCGAACCGCCGCACGTTCAACCCGATCCGATCGGAGAGTGAGCAGGCGGGGCCATACCCAAATTTGCTGCACGAACCGTCATGCGCCCTCCACCGAAAGCAGTCGTTCGTCGATCCGTGAGGTGGGCAGCAGTGTCACATCTGCGGGCCTTTTTCCGATCGTTGGGAGAGGGGCCGACTCCGGTGCAAGACCGAGCTTCGATACTGGCAGCCCCGATCTCGTCAGGTCGAAATCGCTCGCTTACCCCAAGGTCGAGATTTGGCTCGGCGGCTTACCGCCAGCGGCTGAAACTTTTCGCCGACCAGGTCCGTAATGATACGCAAGGATCGGATCGTGCCGAGGCCAAAAGCCTTGATGTGAGCGCGCGATGACTATTGCGTATAAATTTAGTATATAGAAGTATTTTTTCAATTATTTAAGGAACAACGATAAGATTATGCTGTTGCCCCGTGGGTTGGATAAGATGTTCACCTCCACAGGAGATCCCACATGAAGAAGTTCACCCTTGCGCTGACCGCCTTGACCGCCCTCGGCGGCATCGCCCTCGCCGCCGGGTCGGCCACCGCCGCCCCGATGTCCGTCAACGGCCTGCAGTCCGAGAGCGGCATCACCCAGGTTCGCATGGACCGCAGTGAGCGGATGATGATGAAGAAGCGGATGATGCGGAAGCAGATGATGAAGCGTCGTATGATGAAGAAGCGGATGATGAACCGCGGCATGTGATCGTAAGCCGTTGACGCCTCCGGAGGTCCCGACGCAGGGGCCTCCACCCTGTTGGCGACGACTTCGAGGAAGACCGTTTGGCTCGCACTGATCTGACCCGCTCTGCGCCCGAGATCGGTGAGGTCGAGCGTCGCCGATGGATGTTCAGGCATCCTGTCGTCATCCGCATCACCCATTGGGTCAATGCGGTGTGCCTGCTGGTCCTGCTCATGAGCGGCCTGCAGATCTTCAACGCGCACCCGGCGCTGTACTGGGGCAACGTCTCGACTTTCGATACGCCACTGATGGCAATGTCGTCGACGGAGGACTACCCGCCCCGAGGTGTGACGACTGTGTTCGGTCATGCTTTCGAAACGACGGGCTGGCTAGGCTCATCGACGGGTTCCAACGGTGAACCGGCCGACCGCGGCTTCCCGGCGTGGACGACCCTGCCAAGCGACCAGGACCTCACGGGCGGCCGCTCCTGGCACTTCTTCTTTGCCTGGGTCTTCGTCCTGAACGGCGTCGCCTACCTGTTCTATGGGCTGGTCAGCGGACAGCTTCGGTTCCGTCTGATCCCGTCGCGAAATCAGATCCGGCACTTCGGCGCATCGGTGTGGGAGCACTTGACGCTGCGTTTCCCGCAGGGCGACGAGGCCAAACGCTACAACGTCATCCAGAAGCTCAGCTACCTCGTCGTGCTGTTCGTGCTCCTGCCGGTGCAGGTCCTGGCCGGCCTCGCGATGTCCCCGGCGATGGACGCGGCCTTCCCCTTCCTGCTGACGCTGTTCGACGGACGCCAGTCGGCCCGCACGGTCCACTTCGTCGTGGCGGCCATGCTCGTCCTGTTCGTAATCGTGCACGTCGCCCTCGTCCTGCTCTCGGGCTTCTGGAACAACATGCGTGGCATGCTCACCGGCTGGTTTGTGATCGAGCGCAAGGTCGAGTCGTCACCCATCACCGAAGAGCCCCGGGCATGAACCGCCTTCCCAGCCGACGCACCCTCCTGACGGGAGCGTCCGCCATGGCCGCAGCGGCGATGATCGGCGGCTGCGACCGCCTCGGCAACGCGGAATGGTTTCGTCGAACGCTCAAGACCGGCGAGGACGCCAACCTTTTCGTCCAGCGCCTGCTGCTTACTGACCGGACGCTGGCCCCGCAATTTACCGAGGCCGACATCTCGCCGTGGTTCAAGCCGAACGGGACCGAGGACCCGCCCGATAAGGACTACAAGGCCCTGGCGAAGGGCAAGTTCGCCAAGTACCACCTGGAGGTCGGCGGCCTCGTCGAGGCGCCCTTCAAGCTGTCCCTGAGCGACCTCCGCAAGCTTCCGGCCCGAACCCAGATCACCCGGCACGATTGCGTCGAGGGTTGGAGCGCCATCGGCAAATGGACCGGAGTGCCCCTCTCCGAACTGCTTAACCGCGCCAAGCTCAAGCCACAGGCGCGCTACGTGGTGTTCCACTGCGCCGACACCATGGACCAGGGCAGTCTGCTCGAAGGCGGGGGAGACGTCGAGGATGTCGATGAGGTCCCTGCCGGTAACGCCAACCCGAGCATGACGAAGCAGTCGGGCGGCGACGAGAGCAGGAAAGACTCCGGCGGCCAACAGGCGACGGAGGACGATGCGGCCAGCGGCGGAGCGCCGGTCCGTTACTACGAGAGCATCGACCTGGTCGATGCGTTCCACCCGCAGACCATCCTCGCCTACGACATGAACGGGCAGGCGCTTCCGGTGTCGAACGGCGCACCGTTGCGCCTTCGGGTCGAGCGCAACCTCGGCTACAAGCAGGCGAAATACGTGATGCGCATCGAGGTGGTCGAGAGCTTCGCCAACATCGGCGCCGGCAAGGGCGGCTACTGGGAGGACCAGGGCTACGCCTGGTACGCCGGCATCTGAGTTGGCGCGCACGTGACGTCCACGTCACTTTGAGCATGCATGGCGCCAACCTCTCGTGGCGAGCTCCGACAGAGTTTTCCGGTGACGTTCGGCGCTTGCAAACTGCCGAGTGGGGTCGGACCCGCGCCATGTAGCTGGCAATCGGACCGGCGACGTGGCCTGGAAGCGTCCGGTGAGAATGGCCCGCGGGCGCGACTGAAATACCCGGCCTGACGAGATCCGGGACGGCCCGATGTTCGGACCGCAGCGTGAATATCGAAGGACGATGCTATCATGTCCCTGCATTTTGAACGCCTTGGCACGGGCCGGCCGCTGCTCATGGTCCATGGGCTAGGATCCAATCTCCGCACCTGGGATCCGCTACTGCCCGCATTGCGCGATTCGCGCCAACTGATCCTGGTCGACCTACCGGGGCATGGCAGATCGGCTCCGCTTGCGGGTCGGCAGACGACGGAGGCTCACGCGGACGCCCTCGCCGGCTTCGTGCAGGCGCAAGGCCTGACGACAGCGGACCTTGTCGGCAGTTCGGTGGGGGGCCGGCTGGTGCTGGAGCTGGCGCGGCGGGGCATCGGTCGGCACTGCGTGGCGCTTGATCCCGGCGGTTTCTGGCGCGGATGGGAAACGCACTGGTTTCACTGGACGCTCGCGGCATCGATACACTTGGTGCGATTGCTGCGGCCCTTCCATGCCGGCCTATCGCGCCACGCCGTCACCCGTACGCTGCTGCTCGCCCAACTGTCGGCCCGTCCGTCGGCACTGCCACCGCAGCTTGTCGTAGGGGAGTTGCAGAGCCTGGCGGCCACACCGGTGTTCGATGCGATGCTGCGTGAGCTGGCACGCGGGCCGTTGCAGGAGGGTTCAGCAACGACGCCCGGCCTCGTCACCATAGGCTGGGGCCGCCAAGACCACCTGCTGCTGCCGCGTCAGGCTGCACGCGCCCAGGTAGCATTCCCGTCGGCCCGTCTGCACTGGTTCGAGCGCTGCGGCCACTTCCCGCATTGGGATCAGCCTGCCGAGACGGCGCGCGTGATCCTCGAAACAATTCAGAAGGATGCACCTTGAATTGGCTGGTCGAACACCCGAGCCCACGGTCATCCAGGCGGCCTCTAGGTCTACCTGGCTCTGAGCGACTTCCGCCACCCTGATAACGGCGTCGCGGCCGGGGACACCGCCGGCATCGACCGCATCCCGACGTGAGGAACGGCGCGATGGCGCCTCCGTTAAATCCCGACATCCATAAGGACGATGACATGAGCTTGCAGAGCAAGAAGATCGCGATCCTGATCGCACCGCGCGGTACCGAGGAGCCGGAGTTCGCGAAGCCCCATGAGGCGGTGAAGCAGGCCGGGGCGACCGTGACGGTCAT
The DNA here is from genome assembly GCF_001424705.1 of Methylobacterium sp. Leaf465. GTDB lineage: Bacteria > Pseudomonadota > Alphaproteobacteria > Rhizobiales > Beijerinckiaceae > Methylobacterium. The sequence goes on along the minus strand of NZ_LMRA01000047.1, from coordinate 15,865 downwards.
CGGCCTGGAGGCCGGCGAGGCCGAGACCGTGAACAACGACCTCGATCCGGCCGGACGCTACCAGGTGGACAGGACCATCGAGGGAGCGTCAGCGGCGGACTACGACGGGCTCGTCATCCCCGGCGGCTGCGTCGGCGCTGATAAGCTCCGGGCGAGCAAAGATGTCGTAGCGTTCGTTCGGGACTTCTTCGCCGCAGGCAAGCCGGTCGGCGTCATCTGCCACGGGCCTTGGACCCTGATCGAAGCGGACGTCGTGAAGGGACGGACGCTGACCTCCTATCCCACGGTCCGGCGCGACATCGAGAACGCCGGCGGCACCTGGGTCGACGAGGAAGTCGTTTGCGACAAGGGGCTCGTCACGAGTCGCACTCCAGAGGACCTCCCGGCCTTCTGCGCCAAGATCGTCGAGGAGTTCGCGGAGGGCCGCCATCCCGAGCAGGCTCGAAGCGCCTGAGAAGTCGGGTAGCCAGCGATCCGCTCTTGAGTTTCCGGGGCGGTCGATGGGCCGCCCCGGGCCATACCTTGACGACGTCCCGTGGCCGGGACGCCCTCGCGGAAGCCTCCATCAGCCCTTGATGGCGCCGATCTGCTTGAGGATGCCGAGCTCGTCGGATGAGCCCCACCGCTCGACCATCTTGCCGTCGACGAAGCGGCCGATTTGCATGCCGCGGACCTTGATGGCCTTACCCGTCGGCTTGTGGCCGTTGAAGTTGCCCTGGTGCGTGCCGGTGAGCGTGTAGGCGAAGGCGACGCTGTCCCCGTCGGCAACGAGCTTCTTCACCTCGACCTGCATGTCGGGAAAGGCAGAGCGGAGCTGCGTGAAGAAAGCCTGGTATCCCTCGGGACCCATGTGCTGGCCCGGCGCCGGATCGTGATCGTGGCAATCCGGGGCGACGACCTCGGGGAAGGCATCGAACCGACCGCCATTGACGAGTTCGCCGAACTTTTCGGTCGCTTGGATACTGGTCTCGCGTGACATGATGTTCCTTGGTTTCGAGGGCGGCGACACGGCGCCGGCTATTTTCACGAACGGGAAACTCCCGCCACGGTCCGACGTTGCCGATGCCGCGCACGACAGGGTCTTAATGAACGCCAGGCACGACGGTGGATCGTGGCACGGTGCCTGCCCACGCTGGCTAAGACGTCGTTTACGAGGCCGTAGGTAGCCGACTGCCGGGTCGTCCGTCCCTAGGTGACGTTCACCCGCACCCGATGCCAGCAGGCGCAGAGGTAGCCCTTGTGGTTCCAGATTTCGTCCGGCAATGCCGGCTGCGTCTGGCCCGCTTCGTCCCAGGCGCGCACGGCAAGCTCATGCTCGCCCGCAGGCAGGTCGAGGTCCGCGCTCCAGAACGTCCAGGCGAACGGAGCGTCGGTCTTGTGCTCCAGTTCGGCCTGCACCCAGGATCGCCCCCCGTTCCCGGAGACGTCGACGCGTACGACGGCCCGATCTCCGCTTACCGCGTAGCCGCGGATCCTGTTGCTCCCAGACTTGAGGGCCGCCGTCCTTGATCTCGCCACCCGCAAGATCGTCGGCTGGTCCATGCGCGACCACATGCGGACCGAACTGACGCAGGCCGCCCTGATGATGGCGACCCAACGGCAACGACCGGGGGCCGGCCTCATCTGCCACTCGGATCGCGGTAGCCAATATGCGGCCGAAGCCTATCGCAAGCAGCTCGCCGACATGAAGGCGACGCCCTCCATGAGCCGGACGGGCTGCTGTTACGACAACGCTCCGATGGAGAGCTTCTTCCACACCCTCAAGGTCGAACTCGTCCACCAACGACGATGGGCGACCCGGGACGAGGCCCGACGCGACCTGTTCGCCTTCATCGAGGGCGACATCAATCGGCAGCGCATCCACTCGGCGCTCGGCTACATCACCCCCGAGCAGGCCGAGCGGAACGCAAGCTAACCCTGTGTCCGTGGAAGCGGGGGACGATCACTTAATCGCTACCCCTTCGGTCCGGATAGGTCGACGTGGAAACCGGAGCTCTCGTGTGCCGAGGTGATTACACTCGACCTTCCGCCAAGATGCCTTTCGATCTGTCAGTGCTAGGGTCCGCACCACGCGTGAATGTCACCGCGAAGAGCAAGCGGTGCCGGAGGAGAAACAAAATGTCGGATCTCGCGACCCTGCGCGGCCTGTCCGGTCTTGGTACGGAGCCTCCATCTCTCAAGGGCTCGGCCCTCGTGATGATCGACCTGCAGGAGACCTATCGACAGGGTGTGATGCGCCTCGAAGGCGTCGAGCCGGCTCTTAAAGAAGCGGCTGCCCTGCTCGCGCGGGCCCGGGCCGCCGGCATACCGATCATCCACATCCAGCACGATGCCGGGCCCGGCTCGCCCTACGACGTTACGGCATTTATCGGTCAGATCAGCGGCGAGGTGGCCCCCCAGGGCAGCGAGCCGGTAATCACCAAGGCTTATCCGAACGCGTTCGTAGGAACCGATCTTCAGGCGCAATTGGAGGCGGCGGGGGTCAAGGACATCGTCCTGGCAGGGTTCATGACTCACATGTGCATCAACTCGACGGCGCGTGGCGCCTTCAACCTTGGGCTCCGGCCTACCGTGGTCGCCTCGACCACGGCAACCCGCGACCTGCCTGCGCCGGATGGTTCAATTGTCCCGGCTGCGCAGCTTCAGGCAGCAAGCCTGGCCGCACTCACGGACCTTTTTGCCGTGGTCGCAGGCAAGCAGACCGATATCCCGGACTGAGCTTCGTTTCGCTCACGAACGTAGCGGCACGGCTCTGGGATCACGGTCGGCATGGCGTCGTCAAACCGACGATTGGTCTCTGCCGCTGGGAATCAAGGCCGCCTGAAGCCCTCGCGAGATCGCATCCGGCCGGACTGCTCTCCGTACGGTCCAGTCGTAAAACGGATAGGCAGATCCCGACCCAACCCCGCCAAATCCGACAATCTAGATCATTCCTAATAGCGGACGTTCCGCCCCTTGGTCCTCGATGAAACATGGAAGCAAAATACAGTGGGAGTGAAAACCACGTTCATTGAATGGCGTAAGGCCGTTGAAACGCTGCGTGTATAAAAGCTGGCAGCGCCGCGCCGTAGACTTGCATGGGCATATAACAAATTGTCATTGGCAGACAGGAAGCTAGATCAGCGCATCGTGCGGTGCGTCACCACTTCGGCCAGGAGCTTGCCATCCACTGAGGCGCTCAACAGGGCACGATGGCGGCACGCTGCGCCATCCTGTGCTACAAACATTCGCACGGTGATGTCGTCACCCACCTCGATGTTCGCGTGGAACCGCGCTTGACGCCCCCGGGTCGAGAAATGGCCCGACCGTTTGCCGATGAAGTGCCATTCGGCCCGATCCACTGCGGCAACGAAGCTGCTGAAATACAGGAGGCCAGCGCCGTTGAAGTCCAAGTGTGGACACATCGTGATATCTGTCGTGCCTAGTTCGTGCTCATCTACGCGCGTATCGTGGGCCAACGTCTCATGACCACGATACGCGGGCTGCGATGGCATGGTTTCGAGGGAGGATTCTGCGCTTCCAGTACCCTCGATCCTGACACGGGTGATGGAGCGGTTCACGCCTTTGGCTTGCCGGCTGACGAACACGGATGTCATCTCCACATCCGCGATCAACCGGTCCCGACACGCGGCGAAATGGCGACTGACGACCCGAGTTTCCGAGAGGTGCGTGATCGTCGAGCGTACATCCAAGCTGTCGTTCTCCCGAACGCCGCCAAGGTCGCCACCATACAGCGAGATGTTTCGGAACGCGGCGTAGATGGGCTGGTCGCCCACGGAACCGAACCCAGTCGTCGCCCTGCCGTAGGTCTTGGCGATCAAGTTCCAGTGACGATGCCCGAGCTCTTTCCAGAGCCAATTCTCCGAGAGGCCGTTCGGGTTAAGGTGCGGCATGCCTAGGACGTAGCTGGACGCGTCCGAGAGGGGCGAGCCGACATCGGCCAACCGCATATGTACACTCATCGACCTACTCCGTTGCGGAGGGCGGGACCGGGTGGCGGTAGCTGTTGAGACTGAACCACCCGGCCCCTATCGAAGCGGGGTCCTTGGGAAGGATTTGCACTTCGATTGCGGACGCGGCACCGTCACCTCACGCGTGGGCGAACCGGGCCGCGAATTCTGGGATCAATACTTGCGGACGAGATTGACCGGCATGGGCTCGGCAGCTTTCGGCGCGCTGTATAGCGGGGCGATGAGACGAATGAAGCCGTCAGTGGATTCGGTGCCGCGGGTCCGGACCGCGACGTCGCGGGCGACCATCAACTGCGCCGTGAACGGCCCGAAATCATAGCCGATCAGGCCGCCGACCGCGAAGCGCCCGGCTCGGGTGTAGCCCTGCGCGGAGGCCCGCGCGAAGTCGCCGCCGCCGAGCGGCAGGTCCGTCACCCCGTAGGCGACCGCACCGACCTCGAACTTGCCGAACTTCTTGGTGGCCGTGAGGTCGAGCAGGAGTGCGTCGGCAAGGTAAAGCGGACCAATCGCCCGGCCGACGGCCCCCTCGAACCGACCGGGGGAGTCGTAGAAGTTATGGGTGAGGTTGGCGGTGAGGTTCCAGCCATCGCCCGTGTAACTCGCTGCGAAGCCCTGGCGGTAGGTGTTCGACGAGAACTGCGTCAGGCCACGACCGGCATCGAGATCGTTCAGATGGACCGCCGCCAAGTAGCTGACGCCGAAGTTGTTGCCGAGGTCCCAGGCGAAGATCGATCCGACTAGGGTTCCGACGTTGACCGAGAAGTCGCGGTTCGGCAGGCCGCCTGGATTGTTCGGGAACCCGAACACCGTGGGCTGGGCGAGCAAAGGCTGGACGTTGGCACCGAACAGCTTGAAGCCCGTCGACCAGACCAGGACCGGCACGTTGATCGCGGTATCCGTCGAGAACCGGGTGTCGTTCCGGCGGTAGATGAAGGTGTCGATGGCGTAGATGCCCTCGGGGAGCGGCGCGCCGACGGCGAGGCCGACCTGCTCGCCGGGGATAGTGGTGGATTGCGCGAACGAGGCGGTCGCGCCCAGGGCTATTGCGGCGAACGTCCCTGCCGCGGCCGCGAACTTCTTCAACATCATCAATCCCCTTTCGGATCTGCATTGGGCAGCCGCACCCGTCCGCCAGGAAGCATGGGCGTCGGCGGCATATCGAAGTTCTCGTTAGGTATTGATTTTGATTGATTGGATCTGCACACAATTTGTATGCAAATCCAACAATGATTATATTTTACGTGATCAGTATTTAGAGTCTACGAAATTTTGCTGCGTCGATGCTTGGAATGATGTCTTGTTGCATGGATGGCACAGGCACTACATCGTTCGATTGATCCCTTGGGCTTCGAGGGAACGAGACGTAAGCGGTTGCACCGGAGATGCCCTCCAGTGCCATCCAGGTTACCGTAAAGGACAGCCTCAGACTGCGAACTTCAGGGTGAACCGCTCGGTGCCGAGGCGCTGCTGGATCGCCTGGACGACGTGTTCGGCATCGCGGCCAACCGCGCCGAAACGCCCGGACCCCCAGGTGTTCAGCCAGGGCAAACCGATGAAGTAGATCCCCTCCTCGTTCGTGACGCCGCGCCTGTGCTTCGGGTTGCCCGAACCGTTGAACACGGAGGCGTCGAGCCAGCGGAAGTCCGGCGAGAAGCCGATGCACCAGACCACCGACGTGATGCCGGACCCTTCAAGGGCGAGGCTAGTGATCGGCTCGCCCGGCTCCCAGACCGGCGCGTAGTGTTCCTGCTCCGGGGCCTCGATGCCCTTCTCTGCAATGTACTTGTCGATAGCCGCGTTGATGCCGTTGTAGGTCCGGTCGGCGCTGTCGAGCGAACGCTTGAGGTCGTCTCGGAAGCGCAGGCTGCCGTCCCGGTAGTCCTCCATCAGGCCGTAGAGCTTCATGCCCTCGGTGGCGAAGCGGCGCAGGTCGATGTCGCGGCCGCCGTCACGGCCGGTGACGTAGTGGTTGGTGTTGTCGCGGACGCCGTCGCGCAGCGGATGGTTGTCGACAGTCATCTCGTAGTAGCCCATGTCGGCAAGCCAGGTGACGACGTCGCGGCCCCGGTAGAACCGGGCGCAGCGGGGCGCGTCGCCGACCGCGAGATGCACCTTGCGACCGGCCAGATGCAGATCCTCGGCGATCTGCGCACCGGACTGACCCGAACCGACGACAAGCACCTCGCCCTCGGGCAACTGGGCGGCGTTGCGGTACTGGTTCGAGTGGATCTGCGTGATGGAGCCCGGCAGCTTCTCGGCCATGCGCGGGATGATAGGCGTGTGGTAGCCGCCCGAAGCCACGACGATCTCGTCGGCGGTGTAGTCGCCTTCCGAGGTCTGGACTGAGAAGATCCCGTCTTCCCGCCGCTCGACGCGGGTGACCGAGACGCCCTCGCGTATCGGCGGGTTCACCTTGGCGACGAAGGCCTTGAGATACGCGACGATCTCGTCCTTTCGCATGAATCCGTCCGGCTCCGGCCCATCGTAGGGATGGCCTGGCAGGTCGCACTGCCAGTTCGGCGTGACGAGGCAGAACGTGTCCCAGCGCTGCGTCGACCAGGTGTGGGCCGCCGTGTTCTTTTCAAAGACGAGGTGCTCGATGCCGCGCTGCTTGAGGTGATAGCTGACGGACAGGCCGGCCTGGCCGCCGCCGACGACGGCAACGGGAACGTGACGGGGGGGGGACGTCATGGCTCTCACTCCGTGAGGTTGCTGAAAAAGGGGGCCGACTCAGGGCTCGAAGGTCTCGACCGTCACCCGGCCATCGGAGGGCTGAAGCTTCGCGGCGGCCTCGATCCGGGCGAGCTGATCCAGGGCGGACGAGCAGGCGAAGCCGTATTTCTCGCGTACGCGCTCGCTCGCGATGTTGAGGGCGGTACGGGTCTTCGCGACAAACTCGTCGACGGCGTAGCTCTCGCCCGGCACGAGGAAGTCCTTCACCACGAGGGACGGCGAGTAGCAGGCCTCACGCCGACCGTCGGGCCAGCGGACGTGGAAGTGCATCTCAGGCATGGGTCGGCTCCTGTCGCATGCAGGCGCAGCCCGCGTAGGCATCGAGGTGGCGCTCGGCGCAGGCCCGCCAGGAATGGGCGGCGGCCCGTGCGAAGCCCGCGAGCCTCAGGCGGTCGTGCGTCTCCGGCACGAGTGCGATTGCCATGGCTCGGGCGATGTCGTCGGGGGCGGCCGGATCGACGAACAGTGCGTCGTTCTCCGCGAGGTATTCAGTGAAGGGCGGTCGGTGCGAGACGATGACCGGGGTGCCGCAGGCCATCGCCTCCAGTACGCACAGGCCGAACCCTTCCTTCAGCGAAGGAAACGCCAGCATGTCGGCGATACGGTAGAGGGCCGGCATATCGGCCTGCGGAACCGGACCGGTCTCGATCACGGGACCGCTTGCCCCAGCCGCGAGGCCGTGGGCGGTCAGGGCCGCCTGGCATCGCGCGCGGTAGGCGGCGTGGTCGAGGAGCGAGGCTCCGCCGGCGATGACGAGCTGGGCCCCGGGATGGCGCTCACGCAAGCGCGCAAACGCCTCAATGATACCAAGGGTGTTCTTGCGCGCTTCAAAGCCGCCGACGCTCAGGACGAAGGGACCGCCGCCCAACGCCCAGCGCTCCCGAACCACGGCATCTCGCAGGTTGGGCGTGGACCGGTAGGCCGCCAGATCGACGCCGTTGCCGACAACCTCCGGCAGCGCACCGAAGTCCGACCGGACGCGCTCGGTCCAGCCATGGCTGACGCAGAGGAGGCGTCGAGCCTCCTGGATCGAGCGATCCTGCCAATCGGCAATCTGCGGTTCGGCGAAGGCGTCGAGGTGATGGACGGTGCGAACGAAACCCGGAATCAGGCGCCGGTGCTTCAGCGTCGCGAGCGCGTTGCCGCCGATGCCGTCATGGGCATGGAAAACATCGAAGTCGCAGGCCGCCGGCGACCCGAAGTGCATCAGGTAGTCGTTGATGCGGGCCCTCACGAGATCGACCGTCGTGCCGCCGACCGGCCTGGCCGCGACGGATATGGTCGGACAGGCGGCATCGCGAAAGAAACCCCGTCCGGACGGGTCCGGGGCGTGTACCACGGCCTCGTGCCCGAGCCCGCACAGGGCCTCGGCGAGGGAAAGGCAGTGGGCGACGCCCCCGCGTGGGTTGGTGGAGTGTGTCAGGAGGGCGATGCGCAGGCCGGTCATGAAACCGGTCCCCCATCTTCCTGGCCGCAGCCGATCAGCGGGCTGGCCACGAAATCCCAGACCACGGCCTCCTCGCCCCCGGCATCCCGGATGCGGGCGACCCTGCTTGCGTCGATGCCTCCGATCCTGGCGGCCGTAATGCCCCGCCCGGCGAAGCGCGCGAGGACGGCCGGGGTGTGGTCGGGGCGCACGCTCAGGAGGTAGCCGAAGCTCGGGAAGGCGTTGAGCCAGCGCGCCATCGGAACGTCGTCGGGGCGCGGGATCGCGTCGAGGTCGATGACGGCGCCGACGTTCGAGCATTCGAGCAGCATCAACGCCGTGCCGACGACGCCCGCCATGCTGATGTCCTTGGCGGCGCGGCAAAGGCCGTCCTCGGCGAGCCCCGGCAACAGGGCGAGGTCGCCGCGCAGGCGTTCGCCCGGCGACCCGGTCGAGGCGTCCCAGTAGGGGTGCGGCTCGCGAAAACGGCCCCGCAGGTCGATGACGGCGATGAGGTCGTCGCCGGGCGCAGCATCGAAGCTCGTCAGGAGGCGGGGGCCGGCGCGGCCGAGCACGGCGACCGCAAGGTTCCCGGTCTCGGAACGCGTGTTCGTATGACCGCCGACGACCGGTACGCCGTAGAGCGCGGCCGCATCCGACAGGCCGGCCAGGATCGGGTCCGCCGCCGCCGCGTCCCGGCTCCACAGGGCGTCGACGACCGCGAGCGGGCGCCCGCCCATGGCCGCCACGTCGCTGAGGTTCACCATGATCCCGCAATAGCCGGCGAAGTAGGGATCGGCGGTGACGAAGCTGTCGATGAAGCCCTCGATGGCGAAGAGCAGGTGTCCATCCCCATCGGGGATGGCGGCGCAATCGTCTCCGACGGGCACCGCATCATGCCGTGCGCCCAGTCCGAGGCGCGTGACGACGGCATCGATGTCGCGCTTGTGGGCGACGCCCCGTGCATCCCGGATTTGGCCGGCCAGGGTCTTGAGGTCGACGGCCGCGGTCATCACGCGGCCCTGCGGAACGTGACGAGCCCGTGCTCGGGGTCGTGCATCGGCGGGTAGGCGGCGAGATCGGCCTGCATCAGGTGGTGGAGGCGACCATGGAGCTCCACCGCATCGAGGCTCGCCCAGTGCAGGGCCTCGAACAGCGGCACGTTCCGGTCCTGCACGTGCGCCAGGAAGCGCGTGCATCCCCGTGCATGGGCCGACGCGACCGCGACCTGGATCAGCCCGGCCCCGAGCGCCGCCGTGCCGCGGAAGGCTTTGGCAACGGCCAGTCGCGAGCCCCACCACTCGCCAGGACGTTCCGCCACCTCATGGATGCGCACGGTGCCGACGACGGCATCGGCATCCCCGCCGAGGGTGGAGAGGGCGCAGATCGGGATCGCGTGCCCGTCGATGGCATCACGGTCGTCATCCGTGAAGATGCCTTGCTCCGTGCAGAACACCTGTCGGCGCAGGGCGGCGCAGGCGCGCCGCTCCCAGGCGGAGGTGGCGAACTTCACCCGGAAATGGCTTGGGCGGTACGGCGCGACGGGTTCGAGGATCATGCCGCCACCCCCGTACGCTCGTAAGTGGAGAGGGCCGAACAGGCGCCGCAGCGACCGCAGCCGGCCTTGATGTCGGTGGAGCGCAGGTTCGCCCGACCCAGCATCTCGGACAGGGGCTGCAAGATCGCGTGCATGAAATCCGGCGACGGGGCCGGGTGGCTCTCCAGCGGGGTGCCGGAGATCGGTACGAAGGGCACGACGAAGGGGTAGACGCCCATCCCGACTAGACGCTCGGCCATGGCGAGGATCGCCTCCGGCGCATCGCCGAGACCGGCGAGGATGTAGGTCGAGACCTGGCCCCGCCCGAAGACCGGCACGGCCGCCGCGAAGGCGTCGTAGTAGCGCTCCAGCGGCACGCTCGCCTTGCCGGGCATGATCCGGTCACGGACCTCCGGGGTCACCGCTTCCAGGTGCATGCCAAGCGCGTCGACGCCCGACGCCTTCATGCGTTCGAACCAGCGGTCGTCGTCCGGCGGCTCGCATTGCGCCTGGATCGGCAGTTCGACCGCGGCCTTCACCGCGAAAGCACTCTCGCAGAGGATGGCGGCGCCCCGGTCGGTGGCGTTCGGGGTGCCCGTGGTCATCACCATGTGCTTGACGCCGTCCAGCAGAACGGCGGCGCGGGCGACCTCGGCAAGCTGCTCAGGGGTCTTGCGGGATACGGTGCGGCCGGCGGCGAGGGACTGCCCGATGGAGCAGAACTGGCAGGTCTTCGTGCGGCTGGCGTAGCGGATGCAGGTCTGCAGCACGGTGGTGGCGAGGACGTCGCGCCCATGCAGCACGGCGATTTGCGAGTAGGGCACACCGTCGAAGGTCGAGAGCGCGTAGAAGCGCGGTTTGCCCGGGAAAGTCACCCGGCCGATCACCGTGCCCTCGTGCTCGATCACCGAGACCCCGTCGAGGTCCGGGCGGCGCACCAGGAAGGGCGAGTCGAAGGCCGTCTCGGTGTGGACCGGCACCATCACGGTGCGGCCTGCGATGGTCATCGCCTTATGGTCGGAGGGACCGGCGCCGCCGCGCCGGCTCGGGGCACCAGCGCGGCTGTCGGCGAGCCTAACGCCGTAGGACTGCAACGCGTTGATCAGGCGTTCCGTCGGCATCCCGACCAGGCCCGCTATGCCCGGCGGAAGCGTGGGCAGGCTCGTCGGAAGTGGGGAACTGCTCATTGTCGAGGCTCCGGGATTGATGTTGCGAACGGATTGGCTGGTGCACGAACGAGGCCGGGCGGTCGTCGTGGAGAAGGCTAAGGAGTTCCGGACGGGCGTAGTGGCCGACCGAGTCCATCATCCGCTTGCGCTTGGTCACCAGCGCGAGGTCCATGTCGGCGATGAGGATGCCCTCGCCCGGGCCGAGCGGTTCGGCGAGGTGCTTGCCCTCGGGCGAGACGATGGCGGTGCAGTTGCCGCCGCGGCAGGCGCCGCGCAGGCGCTCATCCGGGCAGACCTGGGCCACCTGCTCGTCGGTGAGCCAGCCGGTTGCGTTGACGACGAAGCATGCCGCTTCCAGGGCGTGGTGACGGATCGTCACCTCCATCTGGTCGGCGAAGATCTGACCGACCAGCGAGCCCGGGAACTGGGCCGCGTGGATCTCTTCGTGTTGGGCCATCAGCGCGTAGCGGGCGAGCGGGTTGTAGTGCTCCCAGCAGGCAAGCGCCCCGACGATGCCGACCGCCGTGTCGACCACGGTGAGACCGGCGCCATCGCCTTGACCCCAGATCATGCGCTCATGGTAGGTCGGGGTGATCTTGCGGCGCTTTAGCTTCAGGGTGCCGTCGGCGTCGAAGATCAGCTGCGCGTTGTAGAGCGAGCCGTGGTCGCGCTCGTTGACGCCGAGCACGATGACGGCGCCATGGCGGCGCGCGGCGGCGGACACGGCCTGCGTCACCGGGCCCGGCACCGCCACGGCGCGCTCGTAGAGGCGAAGGTGCTCCGGCCCCTGCATCGCCGGCGGCAGCACGAACGAAAAGTACGGGTAGTACGGCACGAAGGTCTCGGGGAAGACGATGAACCGCGCGCCCTTGGCAGCGGCCTCGTCGATGGCGTTCAGCACCCGTTCCAGGGTGCCCTCCGGCCGGTCGAGATCGGGCGCGATCTGGACGGCGGCGGCCCGCACGATCCGGTTCTCTGACATGGATGATCCTCCGGAGGTGACGGCGGCCGCGTCGCGTGCGGCCGCCGGATGCGACGTCCCGGTCGATGGGCCGAGGGCCCGTCAGACGGTCCAGGTGTCGATGATCACCGCGTTGTCGCGCTTGTGCAGGAGCATGCAGTCGAGGACGTCGAGGGGGTTGATCATGCGGATGCCCTCGATGAAGGCGGCCTCGCCGTGGCCGTAGAGGGCCTGGGTCGAGAACCGGCAGGCGTAGACCTTGCCGCCCTCGGCCATGAACTTCTCAAGCTGGTTGTTGAAGTTCAGGTGGCCCGGGAAGGCCTCGTCGCCGAGCCGCGGGAAGCCGCGCTGGACACCGAGGGTGATGCCGGGACCGTAGAGCAGGATCGAGGTCTCGAAACCCTTGCGCTGCAGGCGGGTGGCCTGGAGCAGGTTCACGAGGCCGATGGAGCCCTCGAAGGCGACCGTGTGGAAGGTGACCAGCGCCTTCTGGCCCGGCTCGGCCTTCACGTCCTCGAAGACCTTCTCCTCGTAATCGACCAGGTAGTCGCCCTTCTTATGGGGTTCGCGGTTCACTGCGGGCATGGATCTCACTCCGTGATGGGTTGGACCGCGTCAGCCGAAGCCTCGGGTGGTCACATCCCGTCATGGCAAGCGACGTGCCAACGGGGACCAATCAACAAAACCATCAATAGCCCCAAGTTGAATGCATACAATATTGCATTCAATCATCATCGCACGTCGGTTTCGGATGGCTGTTCTTGGCTGACAATCGGATCGGCATGTGCACAAGAGGGCATCACGCGATGCCTAGTCCGACTGCATGGATTGATGGCATTGTATGTATTAGCCCTGTATGCCGTTTGGGCCTCCCATACGGTACGGAGATTGCTACCCATACAATCAGATATTGATCGCATCTTGATGGTGTACTTGGAGAACGGATGACCTCTGCAGCGCGAGACGGGCGACCTATGCCTTCGGATGTCGGGAGCGGGACGTGGACGCCCGACCTGAAGCGCTGGGGGAAGCCCCACTACCTCGCCATCGCCGAGGCGTTGGCGGACGACATCCGGACCGGTCGCCTGACGGTCGGCACGCGGCTCCCGACCCAGCGTGCCCTGGCCGAGGCCCTCGACCTCAACTTCACGACCGTTTCGCGCGGCTATGTCGAGGCCCACAAGCGCGGCCTGATCGAAGGACGCGTCGGCCAGGGCACCTTCGTGATCGATCCCGTGCGCCCGGGCCGGGCCACGCCTTCGAAGGACGGCTCACGGATCGGGCCGGTCGACTTCACGATGAACCTACCTCCCGAGCCCGACGCTCCGGCGTTACAGGCGCGGATGCAGGCCTCGTTCTCCGAGTTGTCCGGCGACCTCTCCAACCTGCTGCGCTACCAGGGCTTTGGCGGGACGGACGAGGACAAGGAAGCGGCCCTGCGCTGGCTGAAAGGTCGGGGCATCGACACCCCGCGGGAGCGCTTGCTTATCTGCCCGGGCGCCCATAGCGCCCTGTTCAGCGTGTTGGGCCAGATAGCGCGCCCCGGTGACGCCATCTGCGCCGAGCGGATCACCTATCCGGGCATCCGGTCGCTGGCGGCGCATCTGGGCCTGCGCCTCGTCGACCTGCCCATGGACCGGCACGGCGTCGACCCTGACGGGTTCGCGGCCGTCTGCACCAAGGTCGCGCCGAAGGCGATCTACCTGAACCCGCTCCTGCAGAACCCGACCACCACGACCCTGTCCCGAACTCGGCGCGAGGCCATCATCGCAGTCGCGCGCCGGTATGCCGTCACCATCATCGAGGATGACGCCTACGCGCGCATCTGCCCGGCGCCGCCCCCGAGCTTTGCCGAGCTCGCCCCCGAGATCACCTACTACGTGGCCGGCCTCGCCAAATGCCTCGGCGCCGGGTTGCGCCTTGCCTTCTTGGTCGCCCCGAGTGCCCGATCCGCCCTCCCGCTCGCTGGCGCCCTGCGGGCCGCCACCGTCATGGCCTCGCCGATCTCGACAGCGCTGGCGACGCGCTGGATCCTGGACGGGACGGCGGATGCCATCGTGCAGTTCGTGCGTGAGGAATCGGCTGCGCGCCAGCGCATCGCGACCGCGTTGCTTCCCGGTGGGACCTACAACGCGGACCCGCACGGCTTCCACGTCTGGATCACTCTGCCGGAGGGCTGGACCCGCTCGGCCTTTGCCAGTCAGGGGCGCTCCGCCGGGCTCGGCGTCGTCGCCAGCGACCCGTTCTGCGTCGCTGGCACGCCGCCTGAGGCGGTACGCCTCTGCCTCGGCGGCCCCTCCACCCGGCAGCAGATCACCCAGGGCCTGGAAGTGCTCGCTCACGCGCTGGAAGGCTCGCCGGCCCTCGCGTCGTCATACATCTGAGTAAGCACTCCGCTCCTGCGCTTGCGCCGACTGTACGGTCGAGCGGGAGCACGTCTCTGCATCGGGCCCGTCCCCCACGGCCAATTTCCCCGCGTAGGAGGAAGGGACGACATTACGTCCGGGCCCGTACCGACCATGGCGCCGGGTCGATCTCCTCGGTGAATTAGCCCGCCCTAAGCTAAGCCCGGAGGGCCCAGGCCACGGCTCCGAGGGTTCAGGAACCTCGGCTGCCCTGAAAGCCCTTGCGCACCTGTGATATAGATCTCTGCGTACTCGACTCGTTTGATGGATAGACCACGCGGTTTCGGTCAAACAGCTGTCCATGGGTGCGGCACGAGCGTCCGCTTCCGTGAGGTAGCCTCCTAAAAGCGAACTGGCAGAGAACCACCCATCTTGGCTGTCTAGCGAGGCGGCCAATGTCAACACAGACTCACCATCCCGCAAAACGCTGTGTCCGTGGCTTACTGAACATTGAATATCTGAATGGGACCCGCAGGACGGAGCGGCCGGCGACAACAGAGCGTCGGTCGGCGCTCGTCAGGCGCGAAGCGTGCGTCCAAGCTCCAGGACAGCCCGGGTCATATGGGACCCGCAGGACGGAGCGGCCGGCGACAACAGAGCGTCGGTCGGCGCTCGTCAGGCGCGAAGCGTGCGTCCAAGCTCCAGGACAGCCCGGGTCAGCAGGCCGTCCGCCGGCCGCAGATGATCGTAGATCGTGAAGTGGTTCGCGCGCGGCACCGGGATCAACGCTCCTGCCTGATGTCTRGCCGAGCGATAGGCGTGAAAGGATCGACTGTTCTCGACAAGCGCTGGCAGCTCGGCGGTGCCGTAGGCGAGCACCAGCGGCTTGTCGACCGAAGGCAGACGCAAGGGCGAGAGCGTCGCGATCTCGCYGTCGCTCAGATGCAGTTTCGCGTTCAGGTAGGTGTCTCGCAAGGGTCCGAGTTCGTAGATGCCGGACATCGCCAGACCGGCGCGCACGCTCGGATGTCYGAGACCCACCGCGCAGAGATGGCCGCCGGCCGACCAGCCAGACAGAATGATTGGCCCCGCAATACCGTGTGCCGGGCCTTCGGCGCCGAGCCAGTCGAGGGCCCGATGAACCTCCGCCACGATCTCGGTGAGGGTCGCGTCCGGGGCCAGCGTGTAGCCCGGCATCGCGGCGGCGAAACCGGCGGCGAGGACGCCTTCCATCATGCAGGAGAAGTTCTCGCGCGAGCGGGCCTGCCAGTAGCCGCCGTGAACGTGAACGAGGCAGGGCGCCATGCGGTCGGGAGCGGGAAACAGGTCCCACTTGTTGCGGGGGCGAGGCCCATAGGCGAGATCGATGGTGCCGGCATGCTGCGCGCGGAGGCGGGCGGAGTCCGTCGTCCAACCCTCCACGATCCCCGCACTGCCCGGMACTGCGGTGGAGTTGTTGTAGGCGCCGTCGCGTTCGCCCTGACTTGCTGTCATCCAGTTKTCCSGGGCGGCGGCCAGCGATTGGGCGGACACATTCGTCACGAGACCCGCGGCGGTAAGAGCGCTCGCGGATGTTGCGAGAAGGCGACGGCGGTTTGGATCGATCATATGTTTTACATAGCGCGAGCCTGCGCTGGAGCCACCCTGAATACGGGACCGCCTCGGCTTCAGAGAGAATTAAATCCGAAGGAGCTGTCTGCCGATCCGCCAATCTGCCGACTGA
>NZ_LMRA01000046.1 GCF_001424705.1 Methylobacterium sp. Leaf465 | reverse complement strand
CCCAGGCGGCCTGAGGTTCGATTTGGGTCCGGACCTCGGATTCAGTGTCACGGCAAGAAACCTCGCAAGAGAAGACCTCGCAAGACAAGATCGCGCCGGAGCGGGCGCAAGCGACCGCGGTGACCGCGTCGGAGGCGACGGCGATCCTGGACGGTCTGTCGGAGCCTTCGGCGCTGCGTCTGTTGCCGGAGAGCCAGCTTCAGGCGGTGGCGGACGCGGTGCGCACCGAGATGATCGACGCGGTCTCGGTCACGGGCGGGCATCTGGGCTCCGGGCTCGGCGTGGTCGAGCTGACGGTGGCGCTGCACCACGTGTTCGACACCCCCGACGACCGCATCGTCTGGGACGTCGGCCACCAGGCCTACCCGCACAAGATCCTCACCGGCCGGCGCGACCGCATCCGGACGCTGCGCCAGCCCGGCGGCCTGTCGGGCTTCACCAAGCGCTCGGAGAGCGTCTACGATCCCTTCGGGGCGGCCCATTCCTCCACCTCGATCTCGGCGGCCCTGGGCATGGCCGTGGCGCGCGACCTCGACGAGGCGGCGGCCAAGGCCCAGGGCGCGCCGGCGCCCAAGCGGCGTAACATGGTGGCGGTGATCGGCGACGGCTCGATGTCGGCGGGCATGGCCTACGAGGCCATGAACAATGCCGGCGCCCTGCACTCGCGCCTGATCGTCATCCTCAACGACAACGACATGTCGATCGCGCCGCCCGTGGGCGCCATGTCGGCCTACTTCGCGCGCCTGGCCTCGGGGGGCACCTACCAGTCCCTGCGCGAGACCGCCAAGCAGCTGGGCAAGCTCCTGCCCAAGGGCCTCTACCAGCGCGCGGCCGCGGCCGAGGAATACGCCCGCTCCCTGGTGGTGGGCTCGGGCACGATGTTCGAGGAGATGGGCTTCCACTATGTCGGGCCCGTCGACGGGCACAACCTCGACCACCTGCTGCCGGTGCTCAAGAACGTGCGCGACTCCGAGCAGGGTCCGATCCTGCTCCACGTCGTGACCCAGAAGGGCAAGGGCTACGCCCCGGCGGAAGCCTCCGCCGACCGCTACCACGGGGTGGTCAAGTTCGACGTGCTCTCGGGGGTGCAGGCCAAGGCCAAGCCGAACGCGCCGGCCTACACCCGGGTGTTCGGCGAGAGCCTGATCAAGGCGGCGGATGCCGACGACAAGGTGGTGGCGATCACCGCCGCGATGCCGGGGGGCACGGGCATCGACCTGTTCGGCAAGGCGCATCCGGAGCGCACCTTCGATGTGGGCATCGCCGAGCAGCACGCGGTGACCTTCGCGGGCGGCCTGGCGACGGAAGGCTACCGGCCGTTCGTGGCGATCTACTCGACCTTCCTGCAGCGGGCCTACGACCAGGTCGTGCACGACGTGGCCCTGCAGAACTTAGCCGTGCGCTTCTGCCTGGACCGGGCCGGGCTGGTGGGGGCGGACGGGGCGACCCATGCGGGCGCCTTCGACCTGGCCTATCTCTGCTGCCTGCCGAACATGACGGTGATGGCGGCCTCCGACGAGGCCGAGCTGGTGCACATGGTGGCCACCGCGCATGCGCACGACACGGGCCCGATCGCGCTGCGCTATCCGCGCGGCGAGGGCGTGGGCGTGGACCTGCCCGAGCGCGGATCGGTGCTGCCGATCGGCCGGGGCCGGATGGTGCGCGCGCCCGAGGGAGCGCGGGTGGCGCTGCTGTCGCTGGGCACGCGGCTGTCGGAGGCGCTGAAGGCGGCCGACGCGCTGGAGGCGGAGGGCATCGCGGTGAGCGTGGCGGATGCGCGCTTCGCCAAGCCGCTGGACGAGGCGCTGATCCTGGACCTGGCCGCGCGCCACGAGGTCCTGGTGACGCTGGAAGAGGGGTCGGTGGGGGGCTTCGGCGCCATGGTGCTGCACCTGCTGGCCGAGCGGGGGGCGCTGGATGCGGGCCGGGTCCGGGTGCGCACGCTGACGCTGCCGGACACCTACCANGGCTTCGGCGCCATGGTGCTGCACCTGCTGGCCGAGCGGGGGGCGCTGGATGCGGGCCGGGTCCGGGTGCGCACGCTGACGCTGCCGGACACCTACCARGACCACAACGCGCCGGACGCCATGTACGCCGAGGCCGGCCTCGACGCCGCCGGCATCCTCCAGACCGTCAAGAACGCCCTGCCCGAGCGGAAGGCGCGCGGCGCCAAGCTCGTCAGCGTCGTCCAGAAGTAGCGTCGTCCCGCATCCCGCGGAGCCCTCGGCTCCGCGGGGTCGAACGGAGGCCTACTTGATCACCGCGCAGGCGATGCGGGCGCCGGCCCCGCCGATGGGCTGGGTGGTGTGATCGTCCTCGTTGGCGTGGATGATCAGGGCCGAGCCGTCGCCGTCCTTGAGGGCACCCTCGCCGGTCAGCGGCGTCTCGCTCGACACCTCCGCGTTCACCGATCCGTCGGCATTGGCGAAGACGTTCGGCAGGTCGCCCTCGTCCGGACCCTCGGGATTGAGCAGGCCGTGCTTGCTCTGGTCGTGGTTCACGTGAGCCTTCGACTTCTCGAACTTCGCGGTGTCCGAGCAATCGCCCACGGCATGGAAGTGGATGCCGTGCCAGCCAGGGGGCAGGCCGCCGGGCTGGATCGTCACGCGCATGACCAGGGAGCTGGCGCCGTCGCGGATCATGATCTTGCCGATGGGCTCGCCCTTCCCGTTCTGGATCGGGCTCTCGAAGGTCTGCGGGGCCGCAGGGGGCGCTGCCTCCGCGGGCGCCGCCGGGGCGGCGGGCTGCGCGAGGGCCGCCTGGGCGGCGAAGGCCGTGCTGGCCGCGAGGGCAAGGACCGACGGAAGTCGTCTCATGAAATGGCTCTCCTCTCCATGCCGGGTACGCCGGTGGAGCGTCAACGAAGATGGTCGCGGGGGGCTCCACGGCAATGCCGGGTTGCCCGACCTTTCCCATGCCTGGAGCGGCGAGGCCAGATGCCGGGCCCTCGCGGACAGCTGTGTCCTGCGGCACCCAGGTGGTTGCCGTACGTGGACGAACTCTTAAGGTTTCGCTAAGTTTCCCGTGACGGGGCCAATGTCGGCGTCCGATCCGCCAAGTCTCCGCCGGTGGACGGTCCGCAGATCTTGGCGCGGCATGAACATCGATTGCAGCGTAAGACTCCTTGGGAGATTCCCATGACGTTCGCAGCCCCCCGCCGCCTCGGGTTCCTCGCTCTGATGCTGGGATTTCTGCCCGTCCTGGCGCATGCGCAGACGCCACCGTCCTCCGCTTCCGGGCGGACCTGGACCGACCCGCCGCCCCGGGGGACCGACGAGGCCAAGGCTCCGTTGGCCAAGGCTCCGTTGGCCAAGGCTTCGCTGGCCAAGGCTCCGCTGGCCAAATCCTCGCAGACCAAGGCTCCGGTCACCAAGCCCGAGGCGCCCGAGCAGGCGGCCGCGGCGCCTGCCGAGGCGCGGCGCCCGACGCACGCGGCGGTCCGGACGCCGAAAAGCGCGCGTGGGAATACCCAAGCACGCGTGCGGGTCGCGCGCCCGGCGGCATCCCCGTCGCGTCGTCCTGCCGTCCGGACGGTGGCGCGCGCCCAAGACCGCCAGGACCCCGCCGTCCGCCGCGTCACGACGCGCCCGCCGGTGATGCGCTACAGCTACGGCGTCGTCCCGGAATCGACTGGCCCGTTCGGGTACGAGGACGACCGGGCCCGCCGGATCCGCCAGGCCCAGGAGGCCGGGTACCTCGTGGTGCGGTCCCGCAGCGTCGAGTTCCCCGACGGCCGGCGCCTGCGCACCTATCGCCCCTACGAGGAGGAGGGCGACGACTAGGATGCGACCGGTTCCGCATAGGAAAACCCCGCCGGGGGGACCGACGGGGTTGAGGTGAGCGCGCGATGGGACGTCTGCGGATCAGCGCAGGCGGCCGGGCCGGGCCGGCTCGAACACGATGCGGCGGTGGAACGCGCACCAGCTCTTGCCGTCCGGCGCCGGGGCGCCGCAGCAGACGGCGCGGTCGTTGGGCTCGCCGATGATGAATTTGCACACGAAGGCACCGGACTGCGCGAACGGCACCCGCAACTCGGCGGAGGGTTCGGCGATGGCATCGGCCTCGCCGACCTGTGACATGCGGACAAGCTGGTTCATGGATCGAATGACTCGCGGACTGGCTTTCGCGGGCGGGGCCCTGCGGCGTGTGACGGATCGGGAGCGTGTCGCCTTCGGGAGGGCCTCTCCCCTGCATGGACACAGCGGGCGACCCGCGGACATGAATGGGAAGGATCGCGGACCTTGCGCAGGTCAGAAGCGCGGCCAGACCGGACGCGACAGCGTCATGATGCTGTTATATCTGGGGTTTGCCCCTCGGCAAACAAGTGCTGACGCATGTGTGTGTTGCAGCGCACAGGTTTCGGGCCGCTTTCTTGAGCCGCTGCGGGCCGGGCCGGCAGCCGTTACGGACCAAGAATGGGTTTCATCCCGGCCGCTGCCAGGAGGCCGCCGGCTGTCATCGTCCTGAGACGGGACCGTCATAGAGCCCGGGACGTGCGGGGATCCTGCCGGGATCGACCCGCAGCGGCGATCGCCCAGCCGGGAGACCCGAATCATTGCCGATGCGATCGCCCCCGGACTCCGCCCGGTGCCGCAGGCGGAACCGGGCCGCCGCCCGGGCCCGAACCTCGACGGCCGCATCCCCGTCTCGGGCCTCCTGGCCTTCGCCCTCGTCCTCCTCGGCGGCCTCGCCTATGCCGGCTACAGCCTGATCCACGACATGAACGCGGTCGGCGAGACGCCGCTCGCGCTGGGGGCCTTCGCCCTCCTCGCCCTGGCCCTCCTGATCGCCCTGGCCTTCGAGTTCGTGAACGGCTTCCACGACACCGCCAACGCGGTGGCGACGGTGATCTACACCCACGCACTCCCGCCGGTGGTGGCGGTGATCTGGTCCGGCGCCTTCAACTTCCTGGGCGTCATGCTGTCCTCCGGCGCGGTGGCCTACGCCATCGTCACCCTGCTGCCGGTGGAACTCATCCTGCAGGTCGGCTCGTCCGCCGGCTACGCGATGATCTTCGCGTTGCTGATCGCCGCGATTCTGTGGAACCTCGGCACCTGGGCGCTCGGCCTGCCGAACTCCTCCTCCCACGCCCTGATCGGTTCGGTGATCGGCGTCGGCCTCGCCAACCAGTTGATGGCGCCCGAGGGCCAGGGCACCTCCGGGGTCGAGTGGGGACAGGCCGTGACGGTGCTGGAGGGGCTGCTGTTCTCACCCGTCCTCGGCTTCGTCCTGGCGGCCCTGCTGCTCGTGGCCATGAAGGCGGTGGTTCGGCGCCGGGACCTCTACGAGGCCCCCGCGGGCGAGGCCCCGCCCCCGCTCTGGATCCGCGGCCTCCTCATCCTCACCTGCACCCTGGTGTCGTTCTTCCACGGCGGCAACGACGGCCAGAAGGGCATGGGCCTGATCATGCTGATCCTGATCGGCGCGGCCCCCACCGCCTACGCCCTCAACCGCACCATGTCGGACGACATGACGCCGGTCTTCGTGCAGCAGTCGCGGGACGCCCGCACGGTGTTCGCCGCCCGGGCCGCGGGTGCGGCCCGTCCCGATGCGGCGGCCGCCCGGGCCCAGGTCGGCGAGGCCCTGCGGACGAAGGCGCTGAACACCCCCGCCGTCTATGCGGCGCTGGCCGCCCTCTCGGACGACATCGCCGCCTCGGTGCAGCGCCACGGCGCGATCCGCCAGGTGCCGGCCGCCGCCACCCCGAACCTGCGCAACGACATGTACCTCGCCGCCGACGCGGTGCGGCTGCTGCCGGCCGCCGGCGCCGGCTTCCCGGAGGCCGAGGGCAAGGTACTCAAGGCCTACGAGGGCCTGCTCAACGACGGCACCCGCTACATCCCCACCTGGGTGAAGGTCTGCGTCGCCCTGGCGCTCGGCCTCGGCACCCTGGTCGGCTGGAAGCGCATCGTCGTCACGGTGGGCGAGCGCATCGGCAAGACCCACCTCACCTACGCCCAGGGCGCCTCGGCCGAGATGGTGGCCGCTGGTACCATCGGGCTGGCCGAGCTCTACGGACTGCCCGTCTCCACCACCCACATCCTTTCGAGCGGCGTCGCCGGCACCATGGCGGCCAACGGCTCGGGCCTGCAGGTCGCCACCGTGCGCAACATGGCGCTTGCCTGGGTGCTGACCCTGCCGGCGGCCATCACCCTGGCGGGCGGGCTGTTCGTCATCCTGCGGCACGTGTTCTGACGAGGGGGGCGCATCGCGTCCCACCCCCCTGTTCCCAGGGGTCGCTCCAGTCCGACGCGGCCCCCCGTGGACAGGGTGATCGCAGGGGAGGACGCGCCGCCATTCCGGGGCGCCGCAGGCGAGCCCGGACCCGAAGGGGCAGCGGCGTGCGATCCAGGGTCGCCGCCCGTCGATGGTCCTGCACCACCTGTGTGTCTGGATCCCGAGCGGCGCGGCCCCGGGATGACGGGGGGTGCAAGCGGGTTTCCGGCACGACGAACCCCCGCCGGGACAATCGCCGACGGAGCCCCCGGGAGCGATGACGGACCCCGATGGCCTCCGGGGCGGCGGGCCTATGGAGGCGGCCCCCCGCTTTCTTGAGGTCGCGCGGCGCTGCGTGTAGGTCGGGGACAGGCTCGACCCGGTTCGGACGGCCGCCAGGGACCCCATGCGCGTCTTCCTCACCGGCACCGCCGGCTTCATCGGCGACCCGTTCGCACGGCATCTCCGCGACGCGGACCACGCGGTCGCGGGCTTGGCTCGCCTCCGCGACGATGACGACGTCGCCCTGGCGCGGGCGCGGGCGCGCCACGCCGGCGGCGCACCCGGCGCGATCGCGGCGCTGCGGAGGCCTGTGGGGCGTCACCGTCTGTTCGCCTCCAACGGCCTGTTCGCCTCCACCGGCCCGGCCCAGGGCGGCCCAGCGCCCGGCCGGTCCCGCGAGACCGCCTCCGTCGTGAGGCCGCGGACCCGCGACGCCGCCGCTGGCGGGGCCTGAATGCCCTCACCCGTCCCTCCGCATCCGCTCCGGCCGGCTGCGCCGCGATGCCTTCACAACCCACGAGCCCGATGACCCCCAGACCCCTTCCACCGCGGCGCCGCCCCCGCTCGGGTCCGACCCGCAGCCTGCCGGGGCGCCGGCCATGATAGCCCTGCGCTCCACCGCCCTGGCGGCGGCCGGCCTCCTCGCCTTCCTGCTGTTCTGGGAAGCGATGCCGCGCCTCGGCCTGATCAACCCGGCCTTCCTGCCGCCGCCGAGCACGATCCCGGCCGCCTTCCTCAACGAGGTGCGCCTCGGCGTCTGGGGCGAGGCGGTGCTGTCGAGCTTGAGCCACTACGTGACCGGTCTCGCCGTCG
Organism: Methylobacterium sp. Leaf465; assembly: GCF_001424705.1. Classification (GTDB taxonomy): domain Bacteria; phylum Pseudomonadota; class Alphaproteobacteria; order Rhizobiales; family Beijerinckiaceae; genus Methylobacterium. Next base: position 217,339 of record NZ_LMRA01000046.1, on the reverse strand, counting down.
GCGCGGGGGCGGGTATCGCCCTCGGCCTCCTCAGCGGCATGTTCCGCTGGTTCGAAGCCGCCACCGCCTGGATCGTGCGCCTGCTGCGTCCGATTCCCGGTCTGGCCTGGGTGCCGTTCGCCATCATCTGGTTCGGCGTCCAGCCGGAGGCCGCCGTCTTCATCATCGCCATCGGCGTGTTCTGGATCGTCTTCTTCGCGACGCAGGGGGCGGTGCGCGGCGTCGACCGCGACCTCGTCGAGGTGGCGCAGGCCTTCGGCTTCGGCTCGCCCTGGTCCCGGCTCACCAAGATCCTGCTCCCGGCCGCGACACCGGGCATCCTCGTCGGCCTGCGCACGGCGCTGGGCCAGGCCTGGATGGCGGTGGTGGCCGCCGAGATCTTCGGCGTGCCCGGCGTCGGCGCCCGGATGATGCAGGCCTCCAGCCTGCTCTCCACCGACATCGTCGTCGTCTACATGCTCACCATGGCCGCCCTCTACGGCCTGTTCGACACGGCCTTCGTCGCCCTCCAGGGGTGGCTCCTACGGTGGCGCGCCTGAGATGCCCGAATCGATCACGCCTGAGCCGATCATTTCCATCGCGGGCCTGAGCCTCGCCTACGCGCGCGCCGGCACCCGGACCGTCATCCTGGAAGACCTCGACCTCGACGTGGCCCGCGGCGAGTTCCTCGTCATCGTCGGCGAATCCGGGGTCGGCAAGTCCACCGTCCTGCGCGTGCTGATCGGCCTGGCCAAGCCGAGCTCGGGCACCGTGCGCCTCCGCGCCCGCCCCGACTGCCGCACGCCGATGGCCCTGGTCTTCCAGGATGCGCGGCTGCTGCCCTGGCGGCGGGTCGTCGCCAACGTCGCCTTCGGGCTCGAGGGCAGCGGCCTGTCCAAGGCCGAGCGCTTGGCCAAGGCGCAGGCGATGCTCGACCTCGTGGGCCTCGGCGACCTCGGCCAGCGCTGGCCGCACCAGCTCTCCGGCGGCCAGCGCCAGCGCGTCGCCATCGCCCGGGCGCTGGCCGTCGACCCGGACGTGCTCCTCATGGACGAGCCGTTCTCGGCGCTCGACAGCTTCACCCGCGAGGGCCTTCAGGACGAATTGCAGCGCATCCAGGCGGCGACGGGCAAGACCATCCTGTTCGTGACCCACGACATCGACGAGGCCGTGACCCTTGCCGACCGGGTCGTCGTGCTCGCCGGCAGCCCCGGCCGGCTGGCGGCCGAGATGCCCGTGACGGTGCCCCGGCCCCGCCGCCGCCGCGACGCCGCCCTGCAGGAGGCCGCCCGGCAATTGCGGATGGAGCTGTCGAACCGCTCGGCGGAGCTCTGAGGCGAAGGGTTACGGCCAGGAGCCTGGAAAGAAGCCCCGGGGCGGGATGCGAAAAGGGTCGCGGGCCCGGCCGTTGCCATCGCTCGCCCGGCGCTCTACCCCCCTGGGAGACACCCGTTCGCTTCGAGGACCAGGCCGATGCGCCGCCGCACCCGCTCGCTGATCGGCACGATCGTGATGCTGGCCTTCATCATCATCTACGCGCCGCTGGCCATGGCGCTGGCCGACAGCCGGATCTCCGAGACCCCGGCGGCCGTGCAGGCGGTGCTCTACGCCCTGCTGGGCATCGCCTGGATCTTCCCGCTGATGCCGCTCATCAGCTGGATGGGCAAGAATGACGCCGGGGATCGGGGCTGAGGGTGCCGGAACCGGGGAGAACCTCCGGACCGGCAAGAAAACGGCGGCCGGCGTCGGGTTTTCGCCGCACTCGGGCGCCAGACACGCGCCGTGTCATTCGTTAAAAGGCCGTCGTCCCGCTCAATGCCACGCCTGTGCACGCCCTCGCTTCTGCTCGGCCTCGCGATCCTGTCGGCCCTTCCCCTCCTGGCGGTGCGTCCCGCGCAGGCGCAGGGGGCGCCCCGCTCGGTCTCCGACTGCGAGCGCCTGAAGAACGACCTCGCCTACAACCAGTGCCTCGCCCTGTTCGGCCCGGCCGCCAGGAACGTCGCCGGCGGCGTCTCCGCCGGCGCCGCCTCGGCCGAGGTCGCCAACGCGCTGGCGGCGATCCCCCAGAGCATCGCCGCGAGCGCCGCGGCGACGGGGGCGGCGATCGCTTCCATCGGCCATCGCACGCGGCGCGGCCGCCATGCCCGCCACGGCCGCCAGAGCGTCAGCTTCGCCATCGCGGGCGGCGAGAGCCGCGCCTCTCGCCGACACCGCCGCCGGCGCTGAGGGCTTCAGGCGACGTTGAGCCGGCGGCCCCGGTTCCAGGCCAGGAACGGCACCCCCGAGAGCAGGGCCGAGAGCGCGGCCTCCGTCTGGTGGTGCCCGTTCACCGAGACCCGCGGCAGCGCGTGCAGGTGGTCCGCATGGGCGGCGAAGAGGTGGCCCGGCCGGGTCGTGACCGCCGTGGCGAAGCCGAGGTCCCGGGCGAGGGCGAAGTCGCGCGGGCCGGCTGAGGTCGGATCGCCCACCGGGTAGGACAGGTGCGTGACCGGGCGGTTGAGTTCGGCCGCGATCCGCGCCCGCCCCTCCGCGATCTCCCGGCGTGCGACGGCCTCGCCGTGCTTGGCCAGCATCGGGTGGCTGATCGTGTGGGCGCCGAAGGTGACGAGGGGGTCGCGGCCGAGATCCCGCAGCTCGGACCAGGACAGGCAGAGCCCGCCGGCCATGCGCCCCGGCGCCAGGCCGGCCTCGGCGCAGAGGGCGGCGATACCCGCAAGAAGCCGCGCCTCCGGGCCCGACCGCAGCCGGCGATAGACGGCCGCGAAGGCGGCGGATTTCTCGTGGGCGTCCCGGGCCGGCAGGTCGAGGCCCGCCTCCGGCACCCGGACCCGGTCGAGGCGGCGGATCGCCTCTTCCAGTTCGAGCCACCACAGGCGCCCCTGTCCGCTCGCGAAGTCGCTGGTGACGAACAGCGTCCAGGGCGCCCCGTGCCGCCGGAGGATCGGGGCCGCGTGTTCGGCATTGTCGCGATAGCCGTCGTCGAAGGTGAGGACGACGAAGGGGCGCCCGCCCGCGGCGAGGCGCTCCGGAAGGGCGTCGAGGCCAAGGATCTCGAAGCCGCGCCGGCGCACCAGCGCCAGGGTCCGGTCGAGGAAATCCGGGGTGATGGCCAGGAGCCCGTTGGGGTCGTAGGGCCCCGGACGCCCGGGGCGGACGTGGTGGAAGGTCAGGATCAGCCCGCGCCCGCGTGCCACCGGCCCGAGCCAGAGGTCCGCCCGGCTCGCCGCGATGGCCCGGAAGCCGGCGGCGAACAGGCGGTGGCGTCGGCTCAAGGGGGGCGCCGGGGCGGCAGGGGGCTGCGTCGCGGAGGTCTGGGTCGCGGGGGTCTCAGGAGCGGACATGGTGAATCCGTTTCGGCCTCGCCCCAGGTGACCACGCCAACCGGCAAGGTTTCGTTACCCACGCGCGCAGACAGCGGGAGCGTGGCGCCCCGGCGTCACCGCCGGGTTAAGGGCTGCGGGGTCAGGATCGGCCCAGACGTCCGGCGGATCCCGATCCGCCGGTCACCCAGGATGATGGCAAGGATGATGGCATGGCCGTTCTCGCCCATGAACTGACCGGAGCCGGGGCGATGCGCGCACGGGTGCGGCCCCGCCTCGCCGCGGAGGTCTTCCACGATCTGGCCGCCGCCGAGGCCCTGTGGCGCGCCCTGGAGGCCGATCCGGCCGTGCTGGCCACGCCCTACCAGCGCTTCGACTGGGTCGCGGCCTTCGCCCGGACCGCGCCTGGCGCGGACCTGCGGATCGTGGTCCTGCGCGATGCGGCCGGGCGTCCCCGCGTGCTCCTCCCCCTCGTGGTCGCCCGCGAGGGCGGGGCGACCGTGGCCCGGGTGGTGGGCGCGAAGCACGCCAACTACCACATGCCGCTCTTTGCCTCGCGCGAGGCGGCGGCGATGCCCCCGGAGGACCTCGCCGAGGCCCTGCACCGGTTCGGCCGGGAGGCCGGGATCGACGTCTTCGCCCTCTCGCACCAGCCTCGCTTCTGGGACGGCGCGGCCAATCCCCTGCATCACCGGGCCGAGCCGGCCCCGAGCGACGGCTACGGGCTGATCCTCGGCCCCGATCCGGACGCGACGCTGAAGCGCGTCTTCAGCAGCGACGCCCGCAAGAAGCTCCGCGCCAAGGAGCGCAAGCTGGTGGAGGCCTTCGGGCCCGTGGCCTGCCGGCGCGCCGAGACCCCCGAGGAGACCGAGGCCTTTCTCGCCGCGTTCTACGCCCAGAAGGCCGCGCGCTTCGCCGCCATGGGTCTCGCCGACCCCTATGCCGATCCGGCGGTGCGCGACTTCCTCGCCCGGGCGGCCTCCCCGGCGGGCGGGTCGGTCCTCGAGGTGACGGCCCTCGTCGCCACCGAGACCAGCCGCATCTTCGCGGTCTTCGCCGGGGCGGTCGACGCCCAGCGCTACAGCGGCATGTTCACCGCCTTCGACGCCGACCCGGCCGTGAGCCGGTCGAGCCCCGGCGACATCCTGCTGCACCACCTCATCGGCGACCAGACGGCCCGGGGCCGCCGGACCTTCGACCTCGGCGTGGGCGAGGCCCGCTACAAGAGCAGCATCTGCGACGAGACCATCGAACTGGGCGAGGTCGCCCTGCCGGTGACCCTGCGCGGCCAGGTCTTCGCCCTCCGGACCGTCGCGGCCGCCCGCCTCAAGCGGCGCATCAAGCGCGACCCGCGCCTGATGGCCCTGGTGACGCGCCTGCGCCGGCGCCGGGCGGCGGCGGAGTAGCGGGGTCCCGCCGGACGCGCGGCACCGCCCCTCGCGGATGCGGGGGGCGGTGCCGGCGGGACGGACGCCCGGGTGGGTCGGTTCAGGCGGCCGAGAGGCGCAGGGGCATCGCCTCGTCGGCGAAGGCGGGCGCCTCGGGGGCCAGGGCCGCGGCGGCGTGGTCCTGGGCCACCAGGATCTGGGCGGCGCCGGAGGCCTCGGCCAGGGCGTAGAGGTCGAGGAGGTCGGCATCCTCGGGGTCGCGGTCCGAGGCGACGATCGCCGTATCCATGAGGCTGCCCGCCACCGCCAGAATCTCGCGGGCGGTGCGGGCCTGCGGCGTGCCGAGGCGGCACACCACCCAGTCATAGGCCTGGGCCAGGGCGTCGAGGGTGATCGCCAGGGCCTGCGGCTCCTCGGCCAGGATGGCCGCGTCCACGAAGCCCCGCGGGATCGCATGCAGGCGCGAGCCGGGGATCGACTGGATCACGTCGAGGAAGGCGGCCTCGCCTGCCACCAAGTCGGTGAGGCCCACTTCGTCCGCACCGGAGGCGGGGCCGTTGAGATCGAGCACCACGACGCTCGCGCCGGCCGCGAGGCTGCTGCCGAGGCTGACGGCAAGGCCCGCCTCCAGCCGCCTGGCCGGCACGGCCTCGATCACCAGGACCGCGCGGCCCGCGCCGGACCGGGCCGGGCCCGCGCCGGTGCGCAGGCGGGCGATGAGCGGGTCGAGGGCGTAGGCGCCCGCGTCGGCGGGGGCCGGGACGGAGGTCCGGGCGGAGGTCGCGGCGGCCTCGGCCGCCTCGGTCCGTGCCGGGGCGAGGGTCGGCCGGGCAGGCGCCGCCTCGGCCGTCGGGGCCGCGCCTTCGGCCACCGGCGGGGCCGCCCCGGAGCCGCCGGCCTGCGCCGTGGCGGCGGCACCCGGCCGCGCGAGGGCGAGGGAGGCTTCGGGGAAGGCGAAGGGCTGGCGGCCATAGGCGGGGCGCTCGGCCTCCCCCTCGGAGTCCGCCTCGTGCCGCCGGCGGCGGCCCGGGCCGTCGGGGTCGCCGAGGAGGTGGTGGGCGATCACGCCGCCCATGGAGAACAGCAGGCCGAGCACCGCCGCCAGGAGGACGATCGGCAGCTTCTTGGGGAAGGACGGCGTCTCCGGCGTGATGGCGCGCGAGACCACGCGGGCATCGGCCGGGGCCGCGCTCTCGGCGTCGCGGGCCGAGGCCTCGCGGTAGCGGGCGAGGTAGGATTCGAGCTGCTCGCGCTGGGCCTTGGCCTCGCGCTCCAGGGCCCGCAGCTGGACCTCGCTGGAATTGCCCTTCGAGACCACGTCGCGCTGGGCGTCGACGGCGGCGTTCAGGCTCTCGACCCGGGCCTCGGCGATGCGGGCATCGTTCTCCAGGGTGCGGACCACGCGCTCGGCCGTGGCCTTGATCTGGGCGTCGAGGTCGGAGATCTGCGCGGTCAGTTCCTTGATGCGCGGGTGGGCGGACAGGAGGGTCCGGGATTCCAGGGCGAGCTGGTTGCGCAGGGTGATGCGCTGCTCGACGGTGCGCCGGATGATCTCATTGTTGGCGACATCCGGGATCTCGAAGGCGCGACCGTCCTTGATCATCTCCTTGATCAGCTTGGCGCGGCCGGCGAGGTCGGCCTTGGCGGTGCGGGCCTGGGAGAGCTGGGTCGAGAGCTCGCCGAGCTGCTGGGCGCCGAGGGGCTGGCCGCCGGCCCCCCCGGTGGCGATCAGGCCATGGCTCGCGCGATAGGTCTCGACCTTGGCCTCGGCCTCGGCCACGCGGGTGCGCAGGGTCTCGATGTTGCCGCCGAGCCAGGTCGAGGCGTAGCGGGCGGTGTCGGTCTTGGCCGCGTCGAGGGAGGCGATGTAGAGCTCGGCGATGGTGTTGGCCGCCTGGGCCGCGAGGTGCGGGTCCTTCGAGCGGAACTCCACCGTGAGGATGCGCGACTTGCCGGCCGGGTAGACGGTCAGGCGGTCGAAGTAGGTCTCCAGCATCCGCTCCTCGGGCGGACGCTCCATCGGGTTCTTGGCCAGCCCGATCATCATCAGGGCGCGCTGGAGCGGGCCGAAGCCGGCGACGCCGGGGTCGAACTCCGCGTTGCCGGCGAGCGACAGCCGGCGGATCGCCTCGCGGGCGAGATCGCGCGACATCACCACCTGCACCTGGCTCGCCACCGCCTGCTCGTCGATGGGCTGGGGCTGCTCGCCGCGCTCCTGGGCGGTGCGGGTGTAGGGCGTGTCGCGGCTCTCCAGCAGGATCTTCGCCTCGCCGGTGTAGCGCGGCGAGACCACCTGCACGAAGGCGATGGCGCCGATGGTGGCCAGGGCGGTCGGGATGACGATCCAGCGCCAGGACCGGCGCAGAACGCCTGCGAGCTGCGACAGCCCCAGGCCCTCGCTTCCGGCGGGGGACGCATCGCGCGTGGGCTCGAACAGCGAAGAGCGGGGCATGGCTCGATCTTTACGCAAGGCAAGGGCGTCGACCGCGGAGCGGCCGGCTTTCCACGACTAGACCGGTTTAAGGTTGACCGGACGTTAAGAACCGCGCGTTTCCTGCACCCCGATGCGGGACGTCAGTGTTCGTTAACCATATCGGCTTAGGGCTGGGTTCGAATTCTCCTCACGACGGCAGTAGTGATGAACCGGCGATCACTCCTCTTAGCTCTCACGTCGAGCCTGGCGCTCGGCGGCTGCCTGCGCCCGGATTTCCGGACCGATCAGCTCGACGCGACGGGCACCGGCTCCATCGGTGCCCGCTACACCCTCTCCGCCGGGGACCGCCTCCGGGTCATCGTCTTCGGCCAGGACAACCTCTCGAACATCTACGCGGTCGACGGGGCCGGCAACATCGCCATGCCCCTCATCGGTCTCGTGAAGGTCGGCGGCCAGCCCACCAGCCAGGCGGCGCGGACCATCGAGGCCAAGCTCTCGGCCGGATTCGTCCGCGAGCCCCACGTCACCGTGGAGGTGGACGCCTACCGGCCGTTCTACATCCTCGGCGAAGTCACGACCTCGGGTCAGTATCCCTACGTCAACGGCATGGCCGTGGAGACCGCGGTGGCGATCGCCGCCGGCTTCGGGCCCCGCGCCGCCCGCGACTACGCGGTTCTCACCCGCGAGGGCCGGGACGGCCTCGTCTCCGGCATCGTGCCGATGACTTACCCGGTGCGCCCCGGTGACACCATCGTGATCAAGGAGCGCTTCTTCTAGGAGCCCCTCGTCCCGGCCGCGGCCGGATGCGGACGATGCCCTCGCGGCGGTTAGGACTCGCCTAACTGAACCGAGAACTATTCCGCTGGTCCGGGCCTTCGCCCGACGCGGCGCGGGTCCCGCCTTAACGGTCCACGCACCGGTCGTGCGCCAAGGTCTCGCGACGGACGAGCGGCCCGGCCGCTCGCGCTACGGTGCGTGGAGCAGCTGTCGTGAACGCGTTCCCCCTCGGTTCGACCGGTGCCAGCGACCCGGGCGCGGCGCTCAGCGCCGCCTCGGGCGGCCTCCCCGCCCAGCGCATCCTGCACGTGTTCCGCGCGCCCGTGGGCGGCCTGTTCCGCCACGTGGTCGATCTCGCCCGCCTGCAGGCCTCGGCGGGCCATCAGGTCGGCATCGTCTGCGACGCCTCCACCGGCGGCGAGCGCGCCGCCCAGGCCCTGGCCGAGCTCGCGCCCAGCCTCGCCCTCGGCATCACCCGCCTGCCGATGCGGCGCAACCCGCATCCCTCCGACCTCGCGGCGCTCCGCACCATCGCCCGGCGCGCCGCGGCGGTGGGGGCCACCGTCCTGCACGGGCACGGGGCCAAGGGCGGCGTCTACGCCCGCCTGGCCGTGGTGCCCGGCCCCGCGCCGATCCGCGCCTACACGCCCCACGGGGGCAGCTACAATTACAAGCCCGGCACCCTGCGCCATCGGTTCTACATGGGCCTCGAGCGCCTGATGGGCCTGCGCACCGACGTGTTCCTGTTCGAGAGCGAGTACGTCGCCGGGCGGCACCGGGCCCATGCGGGGGACCCGCGCCGCATCACCCGCATCGTCCACAACGGGATCAGCGAGGCCGAATTCGCCCCGATCGTGCCGGCCGCGGACCGGGTCGACCTCGTCTATATCGGCGAGTTGCGCGACGCCAAGGGCGTGCCCTTCCTCCTCGACGCCCTCCTGCGCCTACGCGCCGCGGGCCGTCCCCTGCGGCTGCTGATGGTGGGCTCCGGCCCCGATTCCGCCATCCTGTCCGACCGCGTGGTGGCGATGGGCCTCGGCGAGGCGGTGTCCTTCGAGCCGCCGCAGGCGATCCGCCCGGTGCTGGCCCGGGGGCGGCTCATGGTGGTGCCCTCGCTCGCCGAATCCCTCCCCTACGTGGTGCTGGAGGCGGCCGCCGCCTGCCAGCCCCTCGTCGCCACCAATGTCGGGGGCATCCCGGAAATCTTCGGAGCCGCGGCCTCCGACCTTGTGCCGCCCCGCGACGGGCAGGCCCTGGCCCAGGCCATCGCGCGGGTCCTCGACGAGGATCCCGAGGCCTCCCGGCAGCGCGTCGAGACCCTGGCGGCCTCGGTTCGGGCCCGCTTCTCCATGACCCGCATGGGCTCCGACGTGCTCTCCGGCTACGCCGCGGCCCTGCGCGCCCGGATGCCCGGTGCGGGCCACGCCGTCGCGCCCACGGCCCCGTGACGCCCGCCCTTCCGTCCCGATCCGACCCGCAACCCCGCTCCCCGTTTCCAAGACGCGTGCCCGAGCCCGGAAGTCAGCCATGAGCGCCTTCGATGTCCGTGACCTGCTGGATGCCGCGGGCCGCTTCGGACCCCAGTCCGAGGGGGGGGCGGCCACGGCGCTGCCGCCCGCCGAGGCGCGGATGCGCCCGGCCGCCCCGAAGCTGCTGTCGCCGGTGGTGCTGGCCGGCTGCGTCCGGATCGCGGAGTTCGCCCTCGTGGCGATTCTCGGGATCGTGATCCAGCGCCTGCAGCTCGCCGGGATCGTGCCGCTGTCGCCCCGCTACCTCGCCGCCACCCTCGGCCTCGCCGCCCTGGCCGTCTGCCTGCTCCAGGCCGTGGGGGCCTACCGGATGGCCGCCTTCCGCACCCTGCGCGGCTCCGCGCTGCGGCTGGTGGGCGCCTGGTCGCTGGCCTTCCTCCTGGCGGCCACCGCCATGGTGTTCGCCAAGATCGCCGACCACTATTCCCGGGTCTGGATGGCCAGCGTCTTCGTCGCCGGCCTCGCCGCCCTCCTGACCGGCCGCCTCGCCCTGGCGCGGTTCATCACGGCCCGGAAGCAGCGCGGCCATTTCGACCGCCGCACTGCCATCGTCGGCGGCGGCCCCGTCGCCGAGGACCTGATCCGCGCCCTCGACGCGGAAGCGGAGTCCGGCGTGCGCATCGTCGGCGTGTTCGACGACCGCGGCGACATGCGCTCCGACACGGTGGTGGCCGGCTACCCGAAGCTCGGCACCGTGAGCGACCTCGTCGCCTATGCCCGCACCACGCGCCTCGACCTCATCATCTTCACGATCCCGATCGCCGCCGAGGACCGCATCCTGCAGATGCTGGCCAAGCTCTGGGTCCTGCCCATCGACATCCGGCTCTCGGCCCAGGCCTCGAAGCTGCGCCTGCGCCCGCGGGCCTATTCCTATCTCGGCGCGGTGCCGGTGCTCGACATCTTCGACAAGCCGATGGCCGACTGGGACATCGTCGCCAAGAGCATCTTCGACCGGGTGGTCGGCTGCGCGATGCTGGTGGTCCTGGCGCCCGTGATGCTGGCGGTCGCCCTGGCGGTGCGCCTCGGTTCGCCCGGGCCGGTGCTGTTCCGGCAGAAGCGCTACGGCTTCAACAACGAGCTGATCGAGGTCTACAAGTTCCGCTCGATGTACGTGAACCAGAGCGATGCCGGCGCGGCCCGGCTGGTCACGCGGGACGACCCGCGCGTGACCCCGGTGGGCCGGTTCATCCGCAAGACCTCGCTCGACGAACTGCCGCAGCTGTTCAACGTCATCAAGGGCGAGCTCTCCCTCGTCGGTCCCCGGCCGCACGCCCTCCAGGCCAAGGCCGCCAACACCCTCTACGACCAGGTGGTGGACGGCTACTTCGCCCGCCACAAGGTCAAGCCCGGCATCACCGGCTGGGCCCAGGTCAACGGCTGGCGCGGCGAGACCGACACCAGCGACAAGATCCAGAAGCGCGTCGAGCACGACCTGCACTACATCGAGAACTGGTCGATCCTGTTCGACGTGAAGATCATGCTGGCGACCCCGGTCTCGCTGTTCCGGACCCGGAACGCGTACTGAATCGACGGGCCCGCCGCCCCCGGAACGCGACAAGGGCCGCCCCCCGGGAGGGGGCGGCCCTTGTGCCGTTCGCGGGATCGAGGCGGCGAGGGCCTACGGCAGGGCGCCGGCCTTCTTCTTGGCCTCGGTCATTGTGTCCTCGCAGCCCTTCATGTCACCGGCCTTGTCCTGGGCACGCGCCTTCTTGATCAGGTCGCGGGCCTCGGAGATGCCACCGGCGCTGGCCGTGGTGGACGGGTCGGTCGGCTTTCCCTTGGGGGCGTGATCGAGGGCCTTGTCCGAGTGCGAGGAGGTCGGGCCGCCGGGCGGCTCCTTGCCCGTGACCTGCTCGGCGCCGGCGCTGTCGAGGCGGCGCTCGATCGTGGCGATCTGCTCCGAGCAGGACGAGGCGACGGCGGGTCCGGCCGCGCCGAGCAGGATGAGGGCGGCGGGCAGGACGGTGGTGATCCGCATGGATGGGCTCTCCGGGTGGGTCGGCCGCCCCGCGGGCAGCCTTACTTCATCAGGGTCGCCAGAGAGACGCCTGCGGGCGACGAGAGTTCCTTCGCGTCGATGGTCCCCTCGGCATCCGGGTCTGCGGCTTTGAAGCGCGCCGCCACCACGGCGAGGTATTCCTTCTTGTCGAGGGTGCCGTCGCTGTCCGGATCGGCGGCCTTCAGCTCGGCGGGGGTCAGGAGGCCGTTCAGCTCCTTGGCGTCGAGGGTGCCGTCCTTGTCGGGGTCGAGCATGTCGAACTTCTTGGAGGCGGCGGCCTGCGCCTCGGCGAGGTCGATGGTGCCGTCCTTGTCCGGATCGAAGGCCGAGACGTCGGCCGCGAAGGCAGGAGCGGCGCCGAGCAGGACGGCGAGGAGGGTGACGGCGGACAGGCGGGACGACATCTCTGAATACTCCGAAGATCATCGGGAAGAACTGTCAGGTACTTCCCCGAGAAGGACATGACCGGGGCGAGTCGGCCCGAGTCATGGCGAGTCGAGTCGACGACTCAACTTGCCATCTGGTAGAAGAATCGGGAGAATCCGGCAACCCCTGCGGGGATGTTTTGAACTCATGCCTGGGTCGAAGCGGCAAAATCGCTGGATCGTGAGGTCCGGGTGGGGTTTCAGGGGTGAGTTCGGACGGACCAAAAACGAACGGCGCAGCCGCGAGGCTGCGCCGTTCGTCTTGTCAGGCGGAAGATCTGCATTCGGGCCCGGCCTGGTCTTGCCGGGGCGCCGTACGCAGCGACCGCGCGGTTCGGGGGAGGCCCCCGAACCGACGCGTCGGTCTACCAGGTCACCCGGACGCCGCCATAGGCCGAGAGCGGCTGCACCAGGGTCGTGGTGCGCGGATCGTTGATCACGAAGTTGCCCGCGACCGCGCCGGTCTCGGCGAAGGTGCCGAAATTGGCGTAGCGGTTGTTGAACAGGTTGGTGACCAGGGCGAAGACCTGCACGTTCTGGGTGACCTGGATGCTCGTGTTCAGGTTGGCGGTGAAGTAGGGCGGCAGCTTGCGGTTGATGTTCGACTCGTCGCCCCGGTAGTAGGACGAGGAGAAAGCCGACAGGTTCATGCCGAAGGTCCAGATCGGGGTGATCAGGTAGTTGAACCCGGCCTTGAACTGGTGGTTCGGGATCAGCGGCACGTTGTTGCCGCGGCGCACGTTGATCAGGCCGTCATCCGCCAACGGGTTGTTGGGCGAGGACAGTTCGCCCTCGAACTGGAAGGTGGCGTCGATGAGCGCGTAGTTGCCGTAGAGGCTCAGGCGCTCGCCGACATACTCGCCCGAGACCTCGATGCCCTGGCGCTGGGTGGCCGGCACGTTGACGAAGTAGCCGCGGGCGGCGTTGCCCGGCACCGCGACCTGCAGGATGTCGTTGCGCAGGTCCGTGCGGAAGGCGCCGATCTTGTAGTTGAACAGGCCGTTCTCGTAGAAGTTCGGCACGGTGCCGCGGAAACCAACCTCGTAGGTCTGGCCGGTGACCTGCTTGAGCGGCGGATCGGCCACGAGCGAGTTCGGCAGCAGGCAGGGCCGGTCGGGATTGGCGCAGGCGAGCTCGAGGGGCGTCGGGGCGCGGTTCGACTCGGAGTAGCCGCCGTAGAGGTTCAGCCAGGGGAAGAACCGGTAGGTGGCGCCCACGACCGGGTTCACCTTGGTGAAGTAGTGCGTGCCCGTCACGTCCGGGGAGAAGCCGGTCTGGTCCTGGGTCGAGATCCGGGCGAAGTTGAGCCGGGCGCCGGCGGTGAGCGACAGGGCGTCGGTGACGTCGAAGGTGTCGAGGGCGTAGAGGCCCATGTAGAGGTTCGAGCCGGTGACGTTGCTGGGCGCGATGCCGAGGGCCGCCGCCGTGCGGATCGCCTCGGTGCCGAGGCCCGGGATGGTGCCGTAGTTCGGGTTCAGCGGATCGGTGGTGACGCTGAGATCCGGGTTGATCACGCCGAGCGTGCTCGAGGACTTGTAGGAGTAGTTGGCCGCATCGATGCTGCCGCCGACCACGAAGGTGTTGTTGTGGCCGAAGACCTGGTCGCGGTTGGTGGCCTGCAGCGTTCCGCCGTAGCCGACCGCCTCGGTGCGGATGGTGTCGAGGGTGCCGTAGGGGACGCCCGTGGTGAACGGGATGCGCTGGCCCTGGCGCCCGACGATCGTGAACTGGTCGCGAAAGGCCCGGTCGCTCAGGGCGCCGCGCTCGAAACCGTCATCCTCGAAGCAGAGGAAGCCGCGGTTGCTGGAGCGGGTGCTGCACTGCTCGAAATTGCCGTCGTTGCCGTCGATCACGAACTGGCTCAGGCGGCGCACGTAGGCGTTGCCCTGGAGGTCCCAGGTCGGCGAGACCACGACCTTGCCGGTGACCTGGATCTGGCCCTGCTCGGTGGAGATCGTCTGGGGCGAGGTGAAGATCGCCCGCTCGTTGACGTGGGTGAAGTCCACCGGCGTGGCGGCGGCGGCGCCGAAGAAGGTCTTGGCGCCCGAGGCGATGATGTGGAACTCGGAATCCAGGGTCTTGTGGCCGAGATCGGCGTAGACGCGGCCGATCTCCGAGGGCGACCGGAAGCGCCAGCCGCCGTCGCGCAGGCCCTCGCCGGCGAAGTAGAAGCTCCAGGGTCCGATGACCTCGCCGTATTGCAGGGAGCCGCTGATGCGCCCGTCGGAGCCGCCGCTGACGGTGACCTCCTTGCCCTGCCAGGTGAAGCCGTTCTTCATCTCGATGTTGACGGCGCCGCCCAGGGCGTTGAGGCCGAAGACGGGGTTGCCGGTGACGATGTCGATCCGGTTGATCGCCACCGAGGGGATCAGGTCCCAGTTCACCACGTCGCCGAAGGCTTCGTTGATGCGCACGCCGTTCTGGTAGACGGCGAGGCCCTGCGGGGCGCCCTGCAGCGGCGAGGCGTCGAAGCCCCGATAGGTCAGGGTCTGGCGGAAGCTGTTGCCCTGCCCGTCCGACAGGTTCACGCCCGGCGTCTTGCGCGCGAGGGTGAAGGTCGGGTCGAGGGTCGCCCGGTCCTGGGCGAAGTCGGCCGCCGTGACGGTCTCGACCGTGTTGGGGATCCTGTAGAGCGAGACGCCGCCGCCGCCGCCCGTGGCGCTCACCGGCGTGGTCGCCACCACGTCGAGTTCGCTCAGCGTCACCGCCTGCTGCCCACCCGCCGGCGCGACGCCCTGGGCGCAGACCGCGCCCGGGATCAGTGCCACCGACAGCAACAGGCTGCCGCGCAAGGTCCGCTTCATCATCCCCAGCCCCTCGGTCGTCTTGGTGTCCCTGCCCCTTGTCCGGGGCTTCGGTCACACCTTTGAGAGGATCCAGGATGAAGAACAATCGTGCGGCGGGCCGTTTCCGTGGATTTGCGGCGCCAAAGCTTGCTTGGCCGTCCGGCGTGGCGTCGCGGACACAATTTCGGGCCTGATTTCAAGGCCTTAAGGACGTTTCAGCAAGGCACCCGGGATAAACTGGCAATGGCGACCGCAAGGGCGCGGGCCGGGGCCGGCCCCCTGCCCTCAAAGGCGCGCCTGGATTCGCCGGGCGATCTCGCCGAGGCGCTGTTCCAGCAGGGTCGGGACCTCGCAGACATAGGTCAGGGACTGGCTGCGCTCCTGGAAGATGCGCCGGTCCCAGGTGAACTTGGTCTCCAGCTCGGAGGCGTCCTTGGGGATGTCGCGGGCGTCCTGGGCGCTCGGACCGTCCTTGGTGGCGCTGATCTGATCGGCCTCGTCGCGGATGCGCTCGGCCATGCGGCGCTGCCCCTGGGCGTAGCGGCCGATGCCCGAGATCACCTTGTTGCGCTCGCCGTTGATGACCTCGAACACGCCGGCGAAGACGCGGGTCAGGCGCTTGTCCTTCTCGGGGCCGACCTTGGCGGCGAAGGCGTCGAGGAGCGGGTCGACCTCGTCGAGGGCGGTGCGCCGCGAGGCGATCTTCTGGGCGAGCGCCGCCGCTTCGAAATCGTCACCCCAGGCGCCGGCGGCCTCGAGGTCCGGCCCGGTCCAGACCGTACCGGGGCTGAGGGTCGAGACCTTGCGCTGGACGCAGGGCCAGTCGGGATCGCCCTTGGGCTGCGCCAGGGCCGTTCCGGCCCCGAGGGCGAGGGCGGCGAGGCTCATCAGGGTACGGGCGGACATCGTGCGAACGGTCATCAGGAATTGTCTCCGGCCGGGCCGCCGCGCCGGGCCATGATGCCACGGCCGGGATCGTAGGCCACGACGGCGAGGGTGAAGAAGGCGAGGGTGGTGCCCACGACCACCGCGCAGGCGACCGGCTCGAACTGCCCGTAGAGGGCGAAGCGCACGAGCTGCACGGCGTGGGAGAAGGGGTTTGCCTGACAGATCCAGTACAGGGTCTCGGAGGATTCGCGGATGCGCCAGAGCGGGTAGAGTGCCGAGGAGGCGAAGAACATCGGGAAGATCACGAAGTTCATCACGCTGGCGAAGTTCTCCAGCTGCTTGACCATGGAAGAGAGCAGCAGGCCGATGGCGCCGAGCATCAGTCCCGAGGCGATGAAGGCCGGCAGCGCCGCCACGTAGCCGATGGCCGGGATGTCGAGCTCCCAGAACCACGCGATGGCCAGGAAGGCGTAGGCCTGCACCACCGAGACGGTGACGCCGGCGATCAGCTTGGCCAGCAGCAGCAGCCAGCGCGGATAGGGGCTGGTGAGCAGCACCTTCATCGAGCCGACCTCGCGGTCGTAGACCATCGAGAGGGAGGATTGCATGCCGTTGAAGAGCTGGATCATCACGGCGAGGCCCGGCACCACGTAGACCTCGTAGAGCACGTAGGTCTGGTAGGGCGGCTCGATCGAGACGCCGAGCGTGTTGCGAAAGCCCGCCGCGAAGATGAACAGCCACACCAGGGGGCGCACGAGCGCCGAGAAGAAGCGCTCCTTCTGGTTGAAGAAGCGCAGCAACTCGCGCCGCACGATGCCGCCGAGGCAGATCAGGTAGCCGACCGCGTCGAGGCGCCCGAGATGGGGCACGGGCGTCTCGGCCTGTGCCGAGACGGCCGGATGGGGGGGCGTGCGCTCGATCGTGCTCATGCGGCCTGCCGGGCGGGTTCGGCGACGAGGCGGCGGAAGGCCGCCTCCAGGGTCTCGTCGCCCCGGGCGATGGAGCCGGCGGTGCCGCGCGCCACGATGCGGCCCTTGTGCAGCACCACCGCGTCGTCGCCCGCGTCGATCTCCTCGAAGATGTGGGTGGCCCAGAGCACCGACAATCCCTCCTCGCGCACCAGGGCACGCACGATGGCGACGATGTCGGCGCGCGATTCGAGATCGAGGCCGACGGTGGGCTCGTCGAGGAGCAGCAGCCGGGGCTCGTGCACCAGGGAACGGGCGATCTCGATGCGGCGGGACTGGCCGCCGGACAGGGTGCGGACCTTGTCGTCCCGCCTGTCGCGCAGCCCGACGCGGGCGAGCAGGCTCTCGATCCGCGCCTTGGCGGCCTTGCGGGTGATGCCGTGCAGGCTGGCGTGGTAGAGCAGGTTCTGCGCGACGGTGAGGTCGGTGTCGAGGGTGCGGGCCTGGAACACCACGCCGAGGCGGGCCAGCGCCCGGCTCGGCTCCCGGTCGAGGGCATGGCCCAGGATCGAGACCCGGCCGTCCTGGTTCGCGTAGAGCCGGGTGATCACCGAGAACAGAGTGGTCTTGCCCGCCCCGTTCGGCCCGAGCAGGGCGGTGAAGTGCCCGCGGGGCACGCTGAGGGAGACGTCGGACAGGGCCGCCCGCGTGCCGAAGCGGTGGCTGACATGGGCGACCTCGAGGGCGGGGCTTGCGCTCACGGCTTCAAGGCCCGCCGGGCGTCGCCGACCGCGTCGAGGCACTCGTCGAACTCGCCCTCCCCCAACTCGCGCTCGGCCACCCGCAGGGCCTTGTTGAGCTTGGGCTGGGCCGCCTCCGGGGCGGGCTTGGCGAGTTCGGCCTTGATCATCGCGATGCCCTCCACGCAGGCGGCCTTGTCGTCCGCGTGGGCGGCGACGCTCCCAAGGACGAGGAGGACGGAGAAGGCAAGAACCGGGGGCGCGCGCATCAACAGGGGTCCTACTTCACGATGAACTTGCCGGTCATGCCCTTGGATTCGAGGCCATGGACCGACCAGGGATACTCCCCGGGCCGGATGGCCACGAACTCGATCGCGATCTCGCCCGGATCGTCGAATTCGAAGTGGTCCGGCGGGCCGCTGCCGTGGATCTCCAGGTGCTGGATGACGATCTGGTTGAACCAGATGTTGCGGAAGAACTCGGTGGCGTAGAACTTGTACTCCTGCCGGCCCTTGGCGACGATCCGCAGGCGGTAGGCCTTGCCGGATTCGAGCTCGATCTCCTTGTTCTCCACGACGAAGTCGTTGCCCTCCTCGGTGCCGAGGACGAGATCGGGCAGGTTCTGGCGCTTCTTCGTCAGGTCGAGGGCCCCGGCCGGACCGGTGGCGAGGAGCGCCGCCAGGGCGAGGGCGGCAAGCTGCATCGTTCGCGTCATTCGTTGTCCTCCCGTTGGCCGCCCGAGGGCGGTGCCGCCTTGGAGCGGTCGTCGTTTTCGATCTCACGGAACTCTCCGCCCCCCTGTGGGGAGGCGTTGGAGGTGGGGCTGGGTGACCCTCAGGCCCCCGGGGCCAGCGGCACCACCCCCACTCCCAACCTCTCCCAACAAGGGGGAGAGGGACGCGTCCAGCTGCCGGAAACGCGGATGAACCAATCCGGAAGCCTTCCTGAGGGGCGCGTGCCTAGTTCGGCGAGACCGCGACCCCCCAGGGCAGAAGCCCCACGGGGATGCTCTTCACCACCTTCTCGGCCGCCACGTCCACCACCGAGATGTCGTTCGAGGAGCCGTTGGTGGAGAACAGCAGCTTCTGGTCCGGCGTAAAGGCGAGCTGCCAGACGCGCTGGCCCACGGGCAGGTACTTCTCCACCGCGTAGGTCTTGGCGTCGATCACCGCGATGCGGTTGGCCGGGCCGAGCGCCACGAAAGCCTTGGTGCCGTCCTTGGTGATGCGGATGCCGACGGGCTGGATCGCCTCGTCGTTCACGCTCGGGATCTTGAAAGTGATCTTCTTGATCACCCGGCGGGCGGCGACGTCGATGACGCTGATGGTGCCGCCGACCTCGGCCGAGACCCAGAGATACTTCCCGTCCGCCGTGAACTCGGCGAAGCGCGGGCGGGCATCGACCAGCACGTTGTCGATCACCGCGAAGGTCGTGGTGTCGATGAAGTGCGCCATGTTGGTGGTCTCGGAGGTGTTCACCAGGATCTTGCCGTCCGGCGACAGGCCCATGCCCTCCGGCTCGACACCCACCGGCACCTCGGCCAGGACCTTGTTCTTCTCGACGTCGATGACGGTGACTTGGCTGTCGTCCTCGTTGGCGACGTAGAGCAGGTTGCCCTGGGGGCCGAGGATGAACTGCTCCGGATCGGGGCCGGAGCGCAGCGAGCGCACCACCTTGCCGGTGCTGGTGTCGAGCACGTCGATGCGGTCGTCGTCGCTGGCGCAGACGAAGAGTTCCTTGCCGTCCTTGCTGGTGGTGACGCCGCGCGGACGCCGGCCGACCTTCCAGGTGCCGGTCACCGCCATCGTCTCGGTGTCGATGACGCTGACGGAGTTGCCCTTCTCGTTGGTGACGTAGACCGTATAGGCCTGCGCCGGCGACACGCCGGCGAGCGACAGGCCCGCCAACGACGGGCCGGCCAGCAAGGCCAGGCCCAGTACCGTACCGGGCGCGCCTGCCCTGAAGCCGCGGCTCATGGGGTTCCTCCTCGGGGCCATCGCTGTGTCGTGCGCGATTGATCGGGCGTTACTATAGTGCAGCCCCGTCTCACGGGGAGCGCGGGACTGCAAGCGGGCACAGGACCGCGTTGCCGCAGGCGGTCGCGGATCGGCCGGGGCCTCCCGCGAACGTGAGGGCTCAATCCGCGAACTTGCAGGTGGTTTCCGGCAGGTCGATGCCGAGGGTGTCGAGCGGCGTGCGCTGGTGGGTGAAGCCCTGCTCGGGCGCCACCGAGACCAGGGCCTTGGGCTGCACCACGATGAGGGGCTGGCGCAGCTGGTGGTCCCAGGGGCGGTAGGTCAGGGAGACGCCCTTGTAGGCCGGCAGGCTGAAGGTCGGCTCGGCGAAATAGGGGGCCAGCACCGCCGGATCGGCGGTCTTCTTCTGAGTCGCCGCCTCGCCCACCGAGCGCACCGCCGCCCAGGCCTGGTAATCGAGGGGCCGCATCAGCCGGCCGCTCTGGCGCCGGAATCGGTTCTGGGCCTGGGCCGCCCCCCAGGTCTCCAGCATCGGGTGCCAGGTGGTGGCGATCAGCCCCTGCGTGCCGGCCACCGGGCGCGGGTCCACGGTGCGGAACGGAACGTAGTCGCCCCAGTCGCCGGCCTCGTCGGCCACCACGGCGAGGTCGTAGTCCACCCCCCGCGTGAAGACCATCGCCTCGGAGCGGGTCGGCGTGTCGCCCCGCGCCTTGGCGAGCGGCCCGAA
Organism: Methylobacterium sp. Leaf465; assembly: GCF_001424705.1. GTDB lineage: Bacteria > Pseudomonadota > Alphaproteobacteria > Rhizobiales > Beijerinckiaceae > Methylobacterium. Next base: position 197,463 of record NZ_LMRA01000046.1, on the reverse strand, counting down.
GGTCCAGGGCTTCTCGGCGTTGATCTTGAGGGCGAACTTCCGGGCCGAGTTCTTGAACGCTTCGGCATAGAGCCGGTCGTTCTCCTGCGGCCCGACGATGAGGAACATCTTGCGCCAGCGCATCAGGGTGAAGAACTGCGCCAGGGCGTCGGTCTGCATCGCCCGGCTGGGGATGACGTGGAAGACGTTGCGCCGGCAATCGGCCCCGCGCAGGCGATCGTCGGGCGCCGCGATGTTGAAGACCGTGACGCCCTGCCCCTTCAGCGCGTCCGCGACGGCGAGCACCTCGTCCGCCGGCAGCGCCACGACGAGGTAGCGGATGCCCCGCCCCGCGAGGTCGCGGGCCGCCGCCACGGCCTTCTGGCCGCCGTCGCGGCCCGAGCCGGGCTCCAGGGCGACCTCGTCCAGCCGGTAGGTCTGCTTGGTGAAGCGGCCGGTGTTGTTGTTGTCCTTCACCGCCATCCGGGCGCCGGCCACGCCCTCGTCCTCCGGCACGGCCTCCGCGTCGTAGGACGAAGGCGCCACCTCCGGCCGGTAGATGAACCCGATCGCGGTCTCGCTCGGGACGATCGCGGGCGCGGCCACGGATCCCTGGGCCGCGGTTTCCTTGGCAACGGGTTCCTGGGCCCATGCGGCCGGGACGCCGGTGAAGCCGAGGCCGAAGAGGCCGAGGGCGAGCGGGGCGAGGAGGATGCGGGCAGGATTGTGCATGTGGCCGGCAGGCTAACAACATTGCGGACCCGCGCTCAATCGCGGATTGATAAGGGCTTTCTAAGGGCTTCGATCCGGCCCCTCGGGAAGGTGCGGGGTCGAGCCCCGGCCGCGTGCGACAAGGGGGCGCCCGTCCGTTTCGCGGCCGTTTCATACGGCGCCCTCAATCGCGCGGAACCGCAAATCGTGCGGAACGGATGGCGCGGGCGGGATCGCGGACCGTGCCGGCGCGTTTCCCGAGCCCCGTCGCTTCCGGCGTCCTGCGGAGAGTTCTCCCCATGGTCCTGTCTTCCAGGGTCCAGTCTTCCATGATCCGGTCTTGCACGGATCGGTCTTCGGTGCCGTCCCCGGCCCGCTCCCGCCTGGGATGGGCCCTCGCCGTCCTGACGGCGGCCGGTGCCCTCGCCGCTCCGGCGCAGGCCGCTCCGGAGAAGGCCGCCATCTTCGGCGTCGAATTGTTCGATCCCGGCGTGGTCGGCGGCCGCAAGGCCCGGCCCGACGAGGTCCGGCGCCTCGGGCTGGTCACCGACGAGTTGCGCAAGGCGCTCGGGGACAGCGTCGAGCCGGTCGACGTGGCGCCCCAGGCCGCCGAGATCGCCAAGCAGGCGCCGCTCTACAAGTGCGACGGCTGCGCCGCCGCCATCGCCAAGACCCTCGGGGCCGACCTCGCGGTCAGCGGCTACGTCGAGAAGGGGTCCAACCAGATCTTCAACCTCACCGTCACCATCGCGGAATCGGCCACCGGCAAGGTCATCCGCGGCGGCCGCGTGGTGATCCGCGCAGACACCGACGACACCTGGGCCCATGCCATGCGCTGGGTGGTGAAGAATCGCATCCTGGCCGAGCCGCTCCCGAACCGGTCGTGATCGGGCAAGCTTTCGACGCCGGGGGGTTTCCCTTCCTCCGGTCCATGCGCTAGGCCCCGTTCAGGCCGGAAGCTCCCGCTCGAGGCCGAACCTGCCCCGGCCGCGCCGTCACGGGTGCGGCGCTTCCCGACCCGGGCGTCGTCGTTGGTCCATCCCGAGCAACCGAAACCCGCGCTGATGTCCTCGTCCCGCGCCTGCCCCCCCTTCGCTTCCGACGCGTCCGTGCCGCGCCTCCTCGTGAGCGTGCGGGACGCGGACGAGGCCGTCCTGGCCGCCCGCGCGGGCGCCGACCTCGTCGATGCCAAGGACCCCGACCGCGGGGCGCTCGGCGCCCTCCCGCCCGACCGCGTCCGCGCCATCATGGCGCGGGTCGCGGGCGAAGCGCGCACCAGCGCGGTGGCGGGCGAGCCGGACCGGCCGGCCCTGCGCCCCTGCATCGACGCCATGGCGGCGACCGGCGTCGGCTTCGTGAAGGTGGCGGTGCGGGCCGCGTGGTCGGACGACGATCTCGCCGAGGCCGCCGGCGCCGCGCCGGGCCGCCTGATCGCGGTGCTGTTCGCCGAGGCGAGCGGCGCCCTCGACCTCGTGCCGCGCCTGGCGCGCGCCGGATTCGTCGGGGCCATGATCGACACCGCCGCCAAGGACGGCCGCCGCCTCACCGACCACCTGCCCCTGCCGGCCCTGGCGGCCTTCACCCGGACCTGCCGGGCGCACGGCCTGGTCTCGGGCCTCGCCGGCTCCCTGGCACTCGCCGACATCGCCATCCTGGCCCCCCTCGGGGCGGGCTATCTCGGGTTTCGCGGCGGCCTCTGCGCGGCAAGCGACCGCAGGGGCGGTCTCGATCCCGCCCGGGTGGCGGAGGCGGTGCGCCTTCTGCGCGCCCAGTCCCGGCGGGACGCCGCCTGATGGGCGCGGGCACCGCCCCGACCGTGGTGAAGATCGGCGGCAGCCTCGTCGCCGATGCCCGCCGCCTGCGGGCGCAGCTCGTGCGCCTCGCCGACGGCGAACTCGGCCCCTGCCTCCTCGTGCCCGGGGGCGGCCCCTTCGCCGACGCGGTGCGGACGACGCAGAGCGCGCTGGGCTTTCCCGACGCCCTCGCCCATCGCCTCGCCCTCGACGCCATGGGTCACATGGCCGAGATTGTTTCGGAATTGGAGCCGCGTCTCGTCGTCGCCCGCGACCTCGCGGCCATCGCGGACGCCCTCGCGGCCGGGCGGGTCCCGGTCTGGGACCCCGTCGCCCTCAAGGCCGGGCATCCCGACATTCCGGAAACCTGGGAGGTCACCTCCGACAGCCTCGCGCTCTGGCTCGCCGGCGCCGTAGGGGCGCCGCTCTGCCTCCTGGTGAAGTCGGTCGACCGCCCCTTGCGCACCCGCTGGACCGACCTCGCCCGGATGGGTCTGGTCGATGCGGCCTTCCCGGCCTTCGCCGAACGCTATCCCGGGCGCATCGAGATCCTCGGCCCCGGCACGGACCTGCGGAGGGCCGCCGCATGAGCACCCCGACGCCATCCGGACCGGTCCCGCCGGCGCAGGGCTCGCCCGAGCACCTCGTCTTCATCACCGGCCGCATGGCCAAGGCGCGCCTGGAGAAGGTCGCCGCCACGCTGCCGCCGGAGCGCTACGCCTGGAGCATCGCCGATGCGGGCGTGAAGGTCGCCGCCCTGATGACGGAGGAGATCATCCGCCGCCGGGTGACGATTCCCGAGGGCGCCACCCGCATCGTCCTGCCCGGGCGCTGCCGGGCCAATCCGGAGGCGCTGGCCGCGCATTTCGGCCTGCCGGTGGAGCGCGGCCCCGACGAGATCGTCGACCTGCCGGCCTATCTGGGACTCGCCGGGCGCCAGGTGGACCTGTCGCGTCACGACCTGCGCATCTTCTCCGAAATCGTCGACGCCTCGAAGATGACGCCCGAGCAGATCCTGGCCAAGGGCCTCGACCTCGCCCGGCGCGGGGCCGACGTGATCGACCTCGGCGGCCTGCCCGACACCGACTTCCCGCATCTCGAGGGTTGCGTTCGGCTGCTGAAGGGCGCCGGACTGAAGGTGAGCGTCGATTCGTTCTCCCTCGACGAGCTGACGCGCGGGGCCCGGGCGGGAGCCGACTACCTACTCAGCCTCAACGAGCAGACCCTGGATCTGGCCTTCGAGACCGACGCCGTGCCGGTGCTGGTGCCGGTGCGGCCCGACGACCTGCCCTCCCTCGACCGGGCCATCGAACGCATGGAGAAGGCCGGGCGGCCCTACATGGCCGACCCGATCCTGGAGCCGATCCATTTCGGCTTCGTCGAGTCGATCACCCGCTACCACGAGACCCGGCGGCGCTGGCCCGGCATCGAGATGATGATGGGCACCGGCAACCTCACCGAGCTGACCGAGGCCGACAGCCTCGGCGTCACCGCCCTGCTGGTGGGCATGTGTTCGGAGCTCGCCATCCGCAACGTGCTCATCGTCCAGGTCTCGAACCACACCCGCCGCACGGTGGAGGAGCACGACGCCGCCCGACGGGTGATGTTCGCGGCCCGTGCCGATTCGGCCCTGCCCAAGGGCTATGGCCGGAGCCTGCTGGCGCTCCACGACAAGCGGCCCTATGTGCAGACCCCGGACGAGATCGCGATGCAGGCGGCCGAGGTGAAGGACCCGAACTACCGCATCGCCGTGGCCGAGGACGGCATCCACGTGTTCAACCGCGACGTCCACGCGATCGGCACCGACGCGATGGCGTTCTTCCCCGACCTCCAGAGAACCGGCGACCTGGCGAGCGACGGCGCCCACGCCTTCTATCTCGGCGGAGAGCTGACCAAGGCCGAGACTGCCTGGCGGCTGGGCAAGCGCTACGTGCAGGACGAGGCCCTGGCCTGGGGCGCGGCCGCCGATGCCGAGGTGGAGGACACCACCGCCTTCAAGAAGGCCGGGCACACGAAGCATTCCGGGCCGTCCGCCGCCGAGACGGCCGCCCGCGACGCGACCCCGGTCGAGGCCGGCGCGGCCTCGCCGGAAACCACCGGGCCAGATCGGACGCCGGCCGCCGACGCGGTGTCGGAGACGCCCCCGGACGCGGACGCGCGCATCGTCTGCGGCAAGCTCGTGCCGGCGGACGAGGCCTGATCCCGTGCCGCTGATCCTCGAGACCGTGGTGACCACCACCGCCCGCGACGGCGCGCTGCACCTGGTGCCGTTCGGGCTGATCCAGGACGGGGCGGACTGGATCCTGGCCCCGTTCCGGCCCTCCCCCACCATCCTCAACCTCGCCGACACCCCGGTCTTCGCCGCCTCGAGCCCCAGCGACGTGCGGGTGATCGCCGGCGCCGTCACCGGCCGGCGCGACTGGGCGACCCTGCCCTGCGACCGGATCGCCGGGCGCCGCCTCGCCGAGAGCTTCGGCCATGCGGAGTTCGAGGTGGTGGCGATCGAGGACGACCCGGTGCGGCCGCGTTACCGGGGACGGATGGTCCATTCGGCCGCGCACATGCCGTTCTTCGGCTATAACCGGGCGCAGGCGGCGGTGCTGGAGGCGGCGATCCTCTCCACCCGCCTGCACATGCTGGAGCCCGACAAGATCCTGACCGAGATGCGCTACCACGCCATCGCGATCGCCAAGACCGCCGGGCCCGCCGAGCGCGAGGCCTGGGACTGGATCGAGGACAAGGTCGCTGCGGCCCTCGGCCGCGACGACCGCATCCTCGAGCGTTCCCCCCCAGCACCCTAGACTGTGCTTTCCCGAGGAGACGAGGACCCGATGAAGCTACTCACTCTGGCGACCGTGGCGGCCTTCGCCGTCGTGTCGTTCGGCGCCCAGGCGCACGGCCCGACCCGCAAGAAGGTCGAGGAGACCGTCGAGATCAACGCGGCTCCCGACAAGGTCTGGGCCGTGATCGGCAACTTCCAGGACATGAGCTGGCTGCCGCCGGTCGAGAAGACCGAGGGCAAGGGCGGCAACGAGGTCAAGGCGACCCGGACGCTGACGCTGAAGGGCGGCGCCACCGTCGACGAAGAGCTGTACAAGTACTCCGCCGAGAAGATGAGCTACTCGTACCGGATCACCAAGGTCGACGTGAAGACCCTGCCGGTGAACGACTACTCCTCCACCCTCAAGGTCGAGGATGCCGGCGGCGGCAAGTCCAAGGTCGTCTGGGACGGCGCCTTCTACCGCGGCTACATGAACAACGATCCGCCGCCCGAGCTGAACGACGAGGCCTCCCAGAAGGCCGTGCGCGGCCTCTATCGCACGGGCCTCGACGCCCTCAAGGCCAAGCTCGAGAAGAGCGGTTCTTGATCGCTCCACGTTCGAGAACGGGGACGGGCCGGCGCTTCGCCGGCCCTCTCCTCCCCGGCCTGCCACGCCTTGGCCCCACGTATCTCGGCCGCACACGTCTCGGCCTCCCGCTTCTCGGCCTGCTGCTGCTCGGCGCGCCGGCCCGGGCCGACGAGGCCCTCGTCACCGCGCAGGGCGCCAACACCCTTGCGATCGTCGATCTCGAAGCCGGCAGCGTGGCCGCCCAGATCCCCATCGACGGCGCGCCCGCCGGCATCGCCCTCTCGCCCGACCGACGGACCGCCTACGTCACCCGCCCCGAGGGGCCGGGCCTCGCGGTGGTCGACCTCGCCACCCGCACGGTGACCCGCACCCTCGCGCTGCCCGGCGGGCCGCTGGGCATCGCGGTCAATCCGAAATCCGGCGCCGTCTACGTGGCCGACTGGTACGGCAGCCGCATCTTCGTGGTTTCGCCCGACGGCACGACGATGGTGACCGAGATCCAGGTCGGCGCCTCCCCGTCCGGCCTCGCCGTGACCCCCGATGGCGCCACGCTGCTGGTCGCCAACCGCGAGGGCGATTCGGTCTCGGTGGTCGACGTCGCCACGGCCCGGGAAGTCCAGAAGATCCCGGTCGGCCAGCATCCGTTCGGCATCACCCTCGATGCCGAAGGCGCCCGTGCCTACACCGCCAACGTGACCTCGAACGACGTCTCGGTGATCGACGTGCCCGGCCGGCTCGAGATCGGACGGGTGACCACCGGCGAGCGGCCCTACGTGATCGCGCTGGCCGGCCCGCGCGGCTTCGTCACCGACCAGTATTCGGGCACCGTCACGGTGTTCAACCTGAAGACGCTGACCAACGTCGCCGCCATCGAGGTCGGCGACCACCCCGAGGGCATCGCCGCCTCCCGCGACGGCCGCACCCTCACGGTGGCGAACTGGGGCTCGAACACCCTGAGTCTGATCGACGCGACCACGCTCACGGTGACGGGCGAGATCAAGGTCCCGGACGGGCCGCGCGCGTTCGGGGATTTCTTGCGGTGAGTATCGGAGGCGGGGTGCGCCGCGCGTGAGGGGCCGGATCGTGCGGAGAGAGGGTACGAGTCTGTCGCCCCGAAGCGGACATTCGTCGGCCTCTCGGAGTGCTCGCACGCTGTACACCGCCTGCGCTCCCACCGGCTTCGGCGTGGACGTGCGGGGGGGCGTCCACGAGGCCCTGTCGTCATGTCAGCTCAGCTCTGCTGCAGATGAAGCGAGGGTGCATATCGACGTCTAGATTCGAGGTCGCTAGATTGCCGATCTCGAAATTCGTTCGGGTCGACATCCCGCCACTGCCTCACGGTTTCAGCAGCACGGGCGTGATGTGCGCGTCACGCCGCTGCGCCAAAGGAAGCGGCTCGCGATTAGACGGTCTGAGACGGTGGCGCGGAGCCGCCCGTCGCCACATCCTGCGAGATGCTCATGCGTGCCGTTACCTACACCGAAGGCGCCCGGATCGATGCGCCGGACGCCCTCCTGGACACGACTTTCCCCGATCCTGTTCCAACCGGACGCGACCTCCTCGTGCGCGTGGAGGCGGTCTCGGTGAACCCGATCGACACGAAGGTGCGTCAGGGCGCCTACAAGCAAGGCTGCGAACCAAAGATCCTCGGCTGGGATGCGGCCGGGATCGTGGTCTCCGTCGGACCGGAGGCGCGCCTGTTCAAGCCCGGCGATGCGGTGTTCTATGCCGGAGCGCTCGACCGGCCGGGTAGCAACGCCGCGTTCCAATGCGTGGACGAGCGCCTCGTCGGTGCCAAGCCGGCCACCCTCGATTTTGCCGCCGCCGCGGCGCTGCCGCTCACGGCCCTGACCGCCTGGGAGATGCTGTTCGACCGGCTCGACGTCGCCAAGCCCGTGCCGGGTGCCGCACCGGCGATCCTAATCGTCGGCGGCGCCGGCGGTGTCGGCTCGATCGCGATTCAGCTCGCCCGGCAGCTTACGGATCTCACCGTGATCGCCACGGCGTCGCGCCCGGAGACGGCGCAATGGTGCCGGGACCTCGGGGCCCACCACGTGATCGACCATGCGAAGCCCCTCGCCGCCGAGGTCGCGGCGCTCGGTCTTCCCGGCGAGCCCGGGTTCGTATTCGCGACCACGCAGACCGGTGCGCATCTCCCGCAGATCATCGAGCTCCTCGCGCCGCAAGGACGCCTCGGCCCGATCGACGACCCCGAGACCCTGGACGTGATGCCGCTCAAGCCCAAGAGCCTGTCGCTGCATTGGGAGCTGATGTTCACCCGCTCGCTGTTCCAGACCGCCGACATGGAACGACAGCACGCGATCCTGACCGAGATCGCCCGCCTGATCGATGCGGGACGGCTGCACACGACGTTGAGCGAGACCTTCGGTCCGATCAACGCCTCCAACCTGGCACGCGCCCACGCGCTCATCGAGAGCGGGAAGGCGAGGGGCAAGGTCGTCCTCGCCGGGTTCAGCGACTAAGCCGGCAGGCGAAGCGTCCCGGCTCGGAACCGGGACGCTTCCTGCATCAGCACGAGATGCCTCCGCGTCGTGGCCTGGACTAACGCTAATTCGACGTCGGCTCTGATGCCGCAGCCACTCGAAAGCGGACCTGCGAAAACCACCCCACCCAAACGTAGCCCATCCTCCACCAAGCTGGCGCGAAGCGAAGCTTCCGGGGTGGCAAACGGATGGGACCGGGCATCAAGCTCCGACCGCGAGAGCCTGCGACCCCCTGCCCCTCAGGCCGCCGCGGGCGGCTCCGGGGCGTCGGGCTCCACGGGCGAGTTGAGGATGTCCTCCAGCTCGTCCACCAGCATGTCGATCTGGTCCTGCGTCGCCAGCACCCGCACGGTCTGGCCGGTTTCGGTGGCGAGGGCGAGCTCGATGCCGCCGCCGGAGCGGGTGGCGAGGATGCGGGCGAGTTTCTGCGGCGTGCTCATGCGCGGGGTCTCTCCAGGGGATCAGGACGGATCGGCGGCCAGCAGCGCCACGGCGACGGCGGGGCCGCAGGTGGAGGCCCAGTCGGCCCCGGCCCCGGCGAGGCGGCCGGCGATCAGGTCGGTGAAGGCGACGACCGGCCGTCCGAGGCGCGTGGCCAGGCGTTCGGCGAGGAAGCGGCCGGCGCCGCACGCCACCACGGGCGCCGCGTCCGGCAGGGGCCGCTGCGAGAGCACCAGGGCCGCCGCATCGTGCAGCAGCCGAAGCTGACGTTCTGCAAAATGGGCCGCCAGGGCGCGCCACTCGGCGGCGCTGCCCTCGTCGCGGTCGCGGCCGACGATGCGGGCGAGGCGGGTCTCGCTCTCGGGAATCGACTTGCCCTTGAGGTCGACGCTGTGCTGCTGATCGGCGCCCTCCGGCAGGTCGCCGAGGATGCGATGGATGTCGGCGGCCGTGGCGAAGGTCTCGGCCATCAGACCGGTGCGCCGGCCCCGGAACGGGGCGTGGTCGGCCAGCGCCACGAGATGCGAGCGCACGACCCCGGTATAGACGAGTTCCCCCGTCTCCAGGCGCTCGGCGTCGCTGTAGCCGGCCGCCACCGGAACCCCGGCGGCGATCGGGATCAAGTCGGCCGTGGTGGAGCCGATATCGACGAGGAGCCCGTCGGCGACGTGGCGGCCGATCAGGGCGGCGGTGGCGTGCCAGTTCGCCGAGGCGATGTCGGCGGCGTGCGCCGCGGCGGCTTCGGGGGTGAGGAGGCCGGACCGGCCGGCATAGATCCGCACCCGGCCGGTGAGGGTCGCCTCGGCCCAGGCGGAAATCTGCCGCACGCCGTCGGTGCGGCCGGCGAAGCAGTCGGTGAGTTCCCCCGTCATGGTGACGACGTGATCGGCCGTGTCCCGCGCCCAGTCGGGCAGCTGCGCCAGGGTCTCGTCGAGGGCGGGAAGCCCCCGCCAGAGGCGGCAGGGCGCCTGCACCACGGCCGCGACGCGGCCGTCGCGGACCAGGGCCGCCTTGACATGGACCCCGCCGAGATCCCAGCCGATCACCGGCGTGTCAGGGGATGGAGTCTGTGGGGTCACGGGCAGGCCTGAACACGGGAGAAAGCCGGATGGCGGACGAATTCGAGATCATTCCGGTGCTCGACCTGCGCCACGGAACGGTGGTGCGGGCGCGGGCCGGAGACCGTGCTTCCTATGCCCCGATCGTGACGCCCTTGGCAAAGGGGTCGGCGCCGGCGGACGTCGCCCGCGGGCTCCTGGCGGCGGTGCCGGCCCGCATCCTCTACGTGGCCGACCTCGACGCGATCGTCGACCGCGCGGCCCCCGACCGGGCGAGCCTCGCCGCGATCGCGGCCGCCTGCCCCGGCATCACCCTCTGGGTCGATGCGGGATTTTCCGGGCCGGCTGGGGTCGAGGCCTTCCTGGCGACCGGTCTCGGCCGGCCGGTGATCGGCAGCGAGAGCCAGGCCGACGAAGGGCTCGTGCGCGCCCTGGGGGAGCGTGCCGTGTTCTCGCTCGATACGCGGGAGGGCGAGCGCCTCGGGCCGTCCAGCCTGCACGACACGCCGGCCCACTGGCCGCGCGACGTCATCGTGATGACCCTCGGGCGGATCGGCGTCGGGGCGGGGCCGGACCTCGACCGTCTGGCGGCGGTGGCGGCGTCGAGCCCGGCGACGCGTCTCTACGCGGCGGGCGGTGTGCGGGGCCCGGCGGATGTGGAGGTCCTGCGCCGCCGCGGCGTGGCCGGCGCCCTCGTGGCCTCCGCCATCCATGACGGGACGCTGCGCGGCTGAGGGCGCGCCCAAAAAAGAGGGGCGGCCCGAAGGCCGCCCCGTCTCATGTTCATCGTCCGAGGAAGATGGAAGCCAGTCGCTGGAGCAGGCCCCGCGGTGCGGGCGGAGGCGCGCTCTGCCCAGGACTGCCCCCGATCTAAGCGTTCGACGCGAAGGGGTGCGACGCGGAGTTGCGCTGCTCGGTGACGACGGCAGCGGTGGGCTCGCCCTTGACGGCGCGCTCGATGGAGAGCTTCACGGCGTCGTAGTTGTACTTCTGGATCTTGGCGTCGTCGGCCGCTTCCCAGTGAATGAACACGCCGACCAGGATGAACAGGTCGTCGGCCTCATCGGCGGGAATCGTGCCCTCGGCCACGCAATCCTGAACGGCCTTGGCGACACCGTGCTGGGCAGGGCCGAACATCTGGACGGCCTGACGGGCGTCGTTGATGGTGACCTTGTTGAACATCAGGGTGTTGGGCTTGCAGGGCAGGTTCGGCGCGATGACCGCGAGCAGGCTGGTGAAGCCGTGCTTGTTGTTCACGAGGCCGTTGCAGAAAGCGGCCTCGGCCGGCGAACCGCGCGGTCCGATGATCAGATCGATGTGGGCGACTTCGTTGCCATCGCCGACGAGGGCTTCGCCGACCAGAACCTTGTTGATCTTCGCCATGTGGGGTTTCTCCCAAAGTCTTGAAAAGACGTGGCCGCTCCCGAGCTCAGGGGGCGGCCGGCAGCTATCCTTGTTCACGGCGTCCAGTCCATCGAGGGACCGGACCGGTTAGCCCGGATCGCGGCGCGGACCCTACTCTGGGGTCCGGCCGGGAACAACCCTGCGCAGCCCGGTCGGCTTGGCAATTTATTCATCGGTGGACGGAACCTTCCCGAGAGGCCGTGAAATCCCGGTCGATCGGCCGGTTTCAGGCTTCGGCCCGGAGGAGGCGGTCGAGGAACAGCGTCGCCACCGTGAAGTCCGCGCTGGTGCCCGGATTGAGTCGGGCCGCCTTCCAGGCGCGGTCCCGGTCGAGGAGGGCGTCCACGGGGGCCGCGGCGAGATCGAGGGCGAGCAGCGCCTCGGCCTCGGCCCGCAGGGCCTCCGCCCGGTCGGGGCCGTGCTTGCGCGCCACGTGGCTGTCGGGCACCCGGGCGAGATAGGCGAGATACAGGGCGGTGGTGCACCAGGGAGGGGCGAGACCCCGCGCCCGGGCCGCGGCCAGGGCCGGCAGGCCGATGGCGAACAGATCGGCGAAGCCCGTCACGTAGGCCCGCGCGATGGCGTCGCGCGGGGCGGCCTCCGCCATGGCGGCCCGAAGCGAGGCGGGGCTTTGTGGATCGGGACCCTGCGAATCGGTGACGTCGTAGCGCTCGGCCCGGCCGAGGCCGCCCGGATTGGCCCGGCGGATCGCCGCGAAGACGTCGCGGGCATCGGCGGCGTCGAAGTCGTCGAGCACGGTGGCGAGGGCGGCCCGCAGCGGAGGGGCGCTCTCCGCCGCCCGGGCGAGGGGCGCGCAGAGGAGCAGGATGCCGAGATTGGTGTTCTGGCCGACGCGGTCCATCGTCGCCTCGACGGCCCGGAGCACCCGCCGGCCGACCGGCGCGCCCGCCTCGGCCAGGGCCGGAGCCGAGACCTCGGCGCTCGTCACGAAATCCGCCACCGCCATGCGGTGGCCGTCGGCGAAGGCGTGGACGTTGCCGGGCTTCAGGGCGTCGAGCTCGTCGAGGCAGCTCGCGCGGTAGGCGGCGGCGACGGTCCCGGGTGCCATCATCCGAGGGCCGAGACGAGGCGGGGCGGACGGGCGGCCCGCACGGCGTTGAGGAAGCCGCGGGCGACGGCGAGGGCGATGTCGACCTCGGTGACCTGCTGCAGCCCGGACCAGGCCGGCATCGAGTTCACCTCCAGCACGAGGTAGCCCCCCTGCCCGTCCTCGACGAGGTCGATGCCGGAATAGTCGACGCCGACCGCCGCGGCGGCGCGCTCGGCGAGCTCGGCCGCGGCGGGCGGCATCGCCCAGGCCAGGGGCCGGCCCCCGCGATGGACGTTGGTGATCCAGCCGTCGCCCTCGCGGATCATGCCCGCGATGGCGCGGCCCTCGCAGACGAAGACCCGGTAGTCGCGCCACAGCCCGTCGGTGCGGGCGATGTAGCGCTGCAGGTAGTAGACCCGGGACACCGCCTCCTCGTCTGGCAGGTCCTCGGGGTGCTCGATCAGCTGGAGGCCCTCGCCCTGCGAGCCGAAGAGCGGCTTCAGCACCAGGGGACGGCCGGGGCGGGCCTCCCGGGCCACGACCGCGGCGGCGGCGTCCCGCTTCGAGAGCACGTAGGTCTCCGGGGTCGGCAGGCCGGCCCGGTCGATGAGCAGGCTCGTCATCGCCTTGTCGACCGAGCGCTCGATCGCGCTCGGGGAATTCCACACGGTCGTGCCGCTGGCCACCAGGGCGTGCAGCACGCCTAGGCGCATGGTGGTCGCCTCGAAGGTGCCCCCCGCGATGGTGCGCAGGAGGACGCCGTCCGGCAGGGTCTCGAAGCCGGGCACCCGCAGGGGCTCGGGGCCCCCCGTCACCACCGCGACGTCGGCCATGGAGAACAGCACCGGCGCGGCGCCGAGCTGTTCGAGGGCGGCCCTCAGGCGTGCCTTGTGCCAGTTGCCGTTATCGGCCGCGAGCCCGATCCGCATGCTTTCTCACAACCTCAACGTCGGTTCCCTCTCCCCCCTGCGGGAGAAGGTGGCCCGCGTCAGCGGGTCGGATGAGGGGAGCGCCATATCCGGATACGTCGCCCCCTCTCCCGCCTGCTCCGCAGGTACCCTCCCCCGCAGAGGGGGGAGGGTTCTTGCACGTCCGCTCAGCGGAACGACGCCTCGACCAGCTCCGGCATCAGCTTGCCACCGCGAAAACTCTTGCCGGTGGTGACCGAGGTCACGATGACCTCGGCCGGGCTGAAGAGCGCGCCGTCGATCTTGTAGAAATCGCCGTTCACCCGGGAGAAGATGTCGGCGAAGGGCGCGCCGTGGTCGGCGGAGTTCGACGAGGGGATCTGCTCGGCGAGCTGCCGGGCGTCGGCCTCGTCGGCCTCGACGAAGAGCTGCACCCGGCCACCGTAGATGATGGCGTCGTTGGTGCGGCCCATGGCCTGGATGAAGTCCGGGTGCGGTGGCGAGAGCGGCGCGGAACCGATGCCGTCCACGATCGTGTGCAGGTCGAAGCCGACCGTGTGGGCCTTGTGCAGGGCCACCTCGAGGACGCGGGCGACGACCTGGGTCGAGCCGGCCAGGCTCTGGGTCGGGGCGTAGATGAAGGTGAGCTGCTCGGGGCTGAGGCCGGTGGCCTCGGCCACCTTGGCGATGACGGAGGCCGGCGGGCCGCCGGCGGCTTCCAGCACCAGGGCGGTCCGCTGCGCGGTGTCCTTGTAGCCGAGCTCGCCGTAGAGGTCCTCCACCGCCGCGACGGCGCGGCCGGGGCCGGAGCCGAGGGCGAAGAAGCCCGAATCCCCGGTCTCGTCGGCCAGCGACCAGCCGGCATACTGGCTGCCGAGGCAGGCGATGACCGGATCGGCGGCGTGCACGATCACCGAGTAGGGCCAGGACGCGATCGGGCCGGACGGCGCGATCGAGACGGTGCCGAGGCCGCCGAGACAGATCTCGGCGATGCGGCGGCCGGCCTCGATGGAGCCGCGCACGGTGGCGCCGGCATCGATCATGCGGGCGCCGTTCTCGGTGGTCACGGACAGGCGCAGGGCCTCGGCATCGGCGACCAGCCGCTCCACCAGGGGAGCGGTCAGAGCGTTGACGCTCGGAAACGGGAATTTCGCGCCGCTCGGGCTCGTGGTCATGGGTGTCCCTCCGTCAGGGCGAGCTGGATCCGCAATTCGGCGGCCCGGCCTCGCAACATCGCTCTCGTGGCGGCCGAGTCCGGCCCTGTGGCGAACAGGGTGCACAGGGGCGCGTGGCGCGCCACCGTGGTGCCGGGTCTTGGGCGGTCGCGCACGAAATCCGGCCAGGTGATCGGCGGTATCGGCGCGTAGCCGCTGGCCGCGTAGCAGATTTCGGACGCCGCCGCATCCACCGGTGCGGGTTCGGGATCGCCGAGGCGGCCGAGGCTCGCGGCGATATGCAGGCCGAGCAGGGGTGTCGCGCGCCGGTCGAGCACGTCGAGGGTCGCCCCCGGGCGGGGATTGATCTCGGTCAGCCACCAGGCCTCGCCGTCGATGAGGCAGTCGGCGCTGGCGAGGCCGGCGAGGCCGGTCGCCGCCGCGAGGCGGGTCACGCCCGCGACGATGTCCGTCTGCAGACGTGGCTCGAGGATCGGTGGTTCGTGGCGGCCCCGTTCCAGAGCGCCGGCATAGCGGAAGGGGTGCAGGGGAGACGGGGCGCACCATTGCTCGGTCACGCCCACGACTCGGACGGCGCCGCCGGCAGCCAGGACCGAGATTGCGACGGCGCGGCCCGGCACCCGGGCCTGAAAATAGGCTCCGGGCGGCGCCGCACCGGCGGTCGCCCGGCGGATGTGGGTGCCGCCCGAGCCCCCGGCCCGCTTGAGGAGCCAGGCGGACCGATCCGGCACGGGGGCGCGGGTCACGGCCGGGTGCGGCACGCCGTGCGCCCGGCACAGGGCCGCGAAGGTGGCCGGGTCCTTCAGCGCACCGACGCAATCCGGGCTCGCGCCGAGGAGACGGTAGCGGCCCGCGATGGCCCGCATCAGCGCGGGCGCCGCCTCGAAGCCGCTGCCCAGCACAATGCCGAGGGGCTTTTCCGATCCCAGGGACGCGAGTTCGTCCAAGCGGGCGACGAGGGCATCACCCGCGAGCCCGGCCCCGAAGCGGCCCTCGGCCTGGCGGTACCCCTCGGCCAGCGCCTGCGTGTCGGCATCGCCGAACAGGTCGAGCACGAGGGGCCGCAGGCCCGCCCGCCGGGCCGCCTGAGCCAGGGCGCGGCCGGACTGGGCGGCGACGAGGAGGGTCTGTCCGGGGCCCAGCCCCGGGTGGGCCGCCCTCAGCCCGCCACCTCGACCGCCAGGGTGTAGGCATCGCGAAAATCGAGGCAGAGGGGCTCGTGGGATTCGAGCATGCGGCGGAACAGGCGGGATTCGGTCTGGTACTTGACGTTGCCGACCGCCAGCGCGCCGATGCCGACGCCCCGGCCCGTGGGCAGGGGCACGTCGATGGCGTTGACGTCGATGCCAGCGATGCCGGCGGGCGGCACGGCGTTGACGTCGGAGGCCACGAGCAGGTTCGGGGCGGATTCGAGATCCTCCGCCGTCAGGATCGGGATGCCGGCCGGGCCGGCCGAGAGGATGACGTCGGCTTTCGTGATCGCGGCGCGGCGGGCGGCGACGGTGGAGCCGTCCACGGCCTCGACCTCGACGCCGAAGCGCCAGCGCATGGTGTTGGCGATCTTGCTGACCCGCTCCTCCCCGTCATGGCCGACGATCACCGCGTTGGCGCCGTGGAGGGCGCCGATCACGGCCGCGACATAGGCGACGACGCCGGCCCCGCCGAAGATCACGATGCGCTTGCCCTCGAGGCCGGTGTCGAACTTCGATTTCAGGGCGCGGGTCACCTCGGCCACCATCGCGGCGCCGGTGGTGAAGGAGCCGGCGGGGTCGGCGAAGATGTGGTTGGCGAAGGGCGGCACCAGGGCCTTCTTGGCCCGGTCGACCATGTCGAGGGCGTCCTCGGCGTTCTTGCCGCCGATGAAGATGCCGGTGCGGACGCCGTCCTGGGGGCTACGCGAGAAGATCGAGTCCTGGACCAGGGTCGTCACGTCCGCGAGCGTGGCGTTGGTGTAGGTCGCGATCGTCTCGAAGCCCGCATCCACCGCCATGTTCACGTCGAACGGGCTCATGTGCTTCAGGGGCGTGATCATGTGCAGGATCGAGCGGGCCATCGTCGGACTCCCTTCGTGCTGTGACGCGGCCCGATCGTGCGCGGAGGCGTCGAATTGTCAAAGCCCGCCGGGTTCGGGTGGGCGGAAGCTCGGCTCTAGCGGGATTCGTCTTAAAGCGCGGTGACCGACGCGCCGGTGTTGCGTCCCCGGGCGATCAGGAACCTGAGGGGACCCGGCCGCTCCAGCATGCCCACGAGGGCGCGGGCCTCGGCCTCCGAGGGCACCAGGGCGAAGCCGGTGGGGCCCCAGGAGCTCTGGCCGTAGCCGGCGAGTCCGAGGTCGGCGACGGCGGCGAGCGCCGCGGCCACGGCGGGGCTGGCGAAGCGCCCGCCCTGGTGGGGCGCGAAGTGGTCGCCGATGAGCTGCTGGATCCGGGTGATGCCGGCGCCGAACCCCTCCGGCTCGGCCGTGACCGCGGCCGGCAGCACCTGCATCAGCACGATGCGGCAGATCTCGGCCGCCTGCGCCTCCGGGAAACGCGGCAGGTCGCGGAAGGCCGCGACCTCGCGGGTGCCGTGGACGCCGGTCATCTCGGTGTCGAGGATCAGCACCACGCGCCAGGCCTCCGGATAGGCCAGGCGGGCGATCACCGGCGGCGGGTTGCCGTCGGGGTCGCGGCCGCCGTCGACGATGAGGCCCCCCTGGGTGAAGGCCGCGAGGCCGACCCCCGAGCGGTTCCCCCGGTCGAGGGCGTCGGCGAAATCCTCCGGCGCGAAGGGGCGCCCGGCCAGGCCCGCCAGCGCGGCCGCCACGCTGAGCGCCAGCTGCGTGCCGGAGCCGAAGCCCGCATGGGCGGGGATCGCCGATTCGATGGTCAGTGCGGCGTGACCGGCGATGCCGAGGTGGCCCGCGGCCGCCAGCGCGTAGGCGGCGGCCCGGCGTGCCTCCGGCCCGGTCACGTCGAGGCGCTCGGCCGGACGGGCGGTCAGGGTCACGGCGGGGGCGTCGAGGGCGAGGCCGATGCTGCCGAAGCGCCGGCCGAGGCCGCCATGCAGGTCGAGGAAACCGAAATGCAGGCGGGCCGGGGCGTGCACGCGAAGGCCGGCGCCGGGTCCGCCCGGCCCGCTTGGGATCCGCATCACGTCGATCCCCTCCATCGTGCCCCGTCCTCCCCGCTCCGAACGGCCTCGTGCCCCCGCGGGCCGCCGATCCCGCGCCGCCGGCTTCTCCCACGGAGCGCCGACCCGTCGCAAGCGCATCGGACAAATCTCCCGCCGCGGTGCCGGGCGTCTGATTCGCCCGACGCGGTTCAGGGGGGTTGCCTGGGGGGCGGCGGCGATGCAAACGTGCCGCCCCAACGACACGGACTGGCTCAGTCCCGCCGTGCGCGACGCCGAATACGGCGCGCGCCGGGCCCTCGATTTTCCAAGGTGCAACGCATGGCGGCCTGGGTGAAGGGTGGTGCGACGGACGCGGACGCGGCGGTGGAGGCCGCCGCCACGCTCCTCGCTTCAGCGCAGAATGTTGTCCTGGCGGGGCTCTGCGCCGAGTTGAGCGCGGTGCGCGCCGCCTACCATCTCGCCGACGCCCTCGGTGCCTCCGTCGATCCCGTGGCTGGCCCGAGCCTCTATGCCGAGCTCGGATCGCTCAGCCGCAGCGGGGCCATGACGACGACGCCCGCCGAGGCCGTCGGCCGGGCCGATGCGGTCCTCATCGTGGGCAACGCCCCCTGGGACCGCCCCATCGTCCAGGACATCGCCGGCACGCAGGCGACGCGGGGCCGCGCCGCCGGTTCCGAGCGGGTGATCCTGTCCCTGGGCGGCCCGCGCAACGGCGCCACCCGACACGTGGCCTATCCGGCCGAGGCCGGCGGCCTCGCCGTCTCGGTCGCGCATCTGCGCGCCTTCCTGAAGGGCAACCTCGGCGGCGAGGCGGCCTATGCCGACCTGGCCCGGCGCCTTGCCGCCGCGCAGTACGGCGTCGTGCTGTACGACCCGGCCGAGATCGGCGAACTGGGCGTCGAGATGCTCCAGGGCATGATCAAGGACCTCAACGAGGTCACGCGCTTCTTCGGCCTGCCCCTCGCCGATCCGTTCCAGGGCCGTGCCCTCCTGCAGCTCGCCGCCTGGACCACCGGCCAGGCCCCCCGCGTCGGTTTCGGCCGGCACGTGCCCGAGCACGATCCCTGGCGCTTCGACAGCGCCCGCCAGATCGCCGCCGGCGAGGCGGACGCCGCCCTGTGGCTCGCCTCCCTGCCCGCCCCGCGCCCCGACTGGCTCGGCACCCTCCCCAGCGTCGCCATCGTGGGCGTCGGCAGCCCGGAGGCCGGCGGCGACGTCGCCGACGTGGTCTTCGCCGTGGGCGTTCCCGGCGAGAGCGCCGGCGGCAGCCTGTGGGACGAGCGCCGGGCGGCGATCACCTACGCGCCGGCCCCCGGCCCGACCGCCGAGCTGAGCGCGGCCGGCATCCTCACCGCCATCCACGATCGACTTCAACACCGCCTCATGCAGAAGAAGGCCGCCGCATGCTGATCCGGATTCACGGAGGCCGGGTCGTCGACCCGACGGCCGGCCGCGACGCGGTCGGCGAGGTCTGGATCGAGAACGGGCGCGTCGTGCCCGCCTCCGACCGCGCGCCCGATCGCACCGTCGACGCCACCGGCTGCGTGGTGATGGCGGGCGGCGTCGAGGTCCATTCGCACATCGCCGGCGGCAACGTGGTGATGAGCCGCCTGCTGCTGCCCGAACTCTACGCCAGCGAGGCCGCGCCCGAGGGCCATCCCTTCGCGCATGCGGGCGGCTCGGCCGCCTGGATCGGCGCGAACTACGCCCGGATGGGCTACACCCTGGCGGTCGAGCCGGCGATGCCGCCCGCCAACGCGCTCGCCACCCAGCTCGAGCTCGCCGACATCCCGCTGCTCGACCGCGGCGCCCTGACGGTGATGGGCAACGACGACCACCTGCTCCAGCTCCTGCGGGCGCGCGAGGGCAAGGCGGCGGTGCGCGACCTCGTCGCCCTCTCGGTGGCGACCTCGCGGGGCCTCGGCGTCAAGTGCATCAACGCGGGCGGCGCCTCGGCCTTCAAGGACGGGATGCTGAAGCTCAGCCTCGACGACGAGATCCCGGTCTACGGCCTCTCCACCCGCAAGATCATGGGCGCCCTCCTCGACGCGGTCGAGGAGATCGGCGTGCCGCACCCCCTGCACGTCCACTGCAACAACCTCGGCATCCCGGGCGCCGACGAGTCCTTCGTGGACACCCTGGAGGCGGCGGAGGGGCGGCGCATCCACTTCGCCCATGCCCAGTTCTACGGCTACGGCGTCGCCGACCCCGAGAACCCCCTCACGGGCGGCTTCCGCTCGGCGGCCGAGCGCATCACCGAGGCCATGGAGGCGCACCCCAACGCCACCTACGACGTCGGCCAGGTCGCCTTCGGCCAGACCGTGACGATCTCCCTCGACATCCTGCGCCAGTTCGCCGGTCGCAAGGGCGCCAACCCGAAGAAGTGGATCGTCACCGCGGGCGACGCGGAGGGCGGCGGCGTGGTGCCGTTCCTCTACAAGCCGCGCGGCGCCGTGAGCTCCCTGCAATGGGCGATCGGCCTCGAGCTCATGCTCCTGTCCAAGGAGCCGGAGCGCACCATCCTGACCACCGACCATCCGAACGGCGGTCCCTTCACCGACTACCCGCGCATCATCCACTTCCTGATGGACAAGGAGGAGCGCGACCGCGAGATATCCTCCCTGCACAAGGTGATCGCCGAGCGCTCCGGCCTCTGCGCCATCGAGCGCGAGTACAGCTTCTCGGAGATCGCCCAGCTGACGCGCTCGGGTCCCGCCAAGCTCCTCGGGCTCGCCGATCGCGGCCATCTGCGCGAGGGCGCCCGGGCCGACGTCGCGATCTACCGCGACGACCCCGACCGCACGGCCATGTTCGCCCGCGCCAAGCTGGTGCTCAAGGACGGCGAGACCATCGTGGAGGACGGCGAGGTGGTGGCCTGGCGCTCGGGCCGCACCCTGGAACTCGCCGTCGAGTCCGACAAGGCGATGGTGGCCCGCTCCGAGACCTACCTGCAGGACCGCTTCGGCACCGGCCTGAAGAGCTTCGCGGTGCCGGACGAGGCCTTCCCGAAGCCGGACGTGTTCGCGGAGGTCGCATGTCGGTCGTGAGAAAGATGCGTTGCGTGGGGACGGGTGACTGAGATGACGGACCTCACCCTCAACGGCATTCCGGTGATCGACACCTTCGCGGAGGCGTTCGACGTCGCCGGAACGGCGATCATCATCACCAACGACACGGCCAAGTGGGCGATGATCGCCGCCACCGTGATGACGGGCTTCGCCACCTCGGTGATCGGCTGCGGCGCCGAGGCCGGGATCGACTGCGAGCTCTCCCCCGAGGAGACCCCGGACGGGCGCCCCGGCGTGCGCGTGCTGCTGTTCGGCTTCGAGCCGAACGGCCTCAAGGACCAGCTCCTCAAGCGGGTCGGCCAGTGCATCCTCACCTGCCCGGGCACCGCCTGCTACGCCGGCGTGGACGGCCCCACGAAGATCAAGCTCGGCGGCGCGATCCGCTACTTCGGCGACGGCTTCGCGGTGGCCAAGCGCCTGACCGACCCGGTCACCGGCAAGGCCCGGCGCTACTGGCGCATCCCCGTCATGGACGGCGAGTTCCTGTGCGAGGACTTCGTCCGCGCGGTGGACGGCGCGGTCGGCGGCGGCAACCTGCTGTTCCTCGGGCGCAAGCACGCCGACACCCTGAAGGTCGCCGAGATCGCCGTGGAGGCCGCCCGCGCGGTCTCCGGCGCGATCCTGCCCTTCCCGGGCGGCATCGTCCGCTCCGGCTCGAAGGTGGGCGCGCGCACCAAGGGCATGATGGCCTCGACCAACGACGCCTATTGCCCGACCCTCAAGGGCCGGGCCGGCACCGAGCTCTCGGCCGAGGTCGGCGTCGTGCTGGAAATCGTCATCGACGCGCTCACCTCCGACGCGGTGGCCGAATCCATGCGCGCGGCCCTGCATGCGGCGACCGAAGCGGGGGCGGCGCACGGGCTCGTGGCCGTCACGGCCGGCAATTACGGCGGCAATCTCGGCCGCCACCATTATCATCTGAAGAACCTGCTCTCGAAGGAGCCGGGCAGCGAGGCTGGAGCGGCATGAGTACCCTCACCCTGCGCCAGGAGCCGCCGGAGCGGCTCGATTTCCGGCACGTCACCCCGCTCGCGCTCAGCGGCCTGACCGAGGCCGAGGCGGGCAAGCTCCCCGTCGGCACGGGCCGGCGCGGCCTGACGCTCGGCGATTGCTTCACGCTGTCCCTCGACGGCTCCGACGACCTCGTCATCGAGGGGGGCTCGTCGCGCCTCGACCGGGTCGGCGCATCGCTCAGCGGCGGCCGCATCCGGGTCACCGGCGATGTCGGGCAGCGCCTCGGCGAAGGCATGGCCGGCGGCTCGGTGACGGTCACGGGTTCGGCCGGTCCCTTCGCGGGCTCGGGCGCCACCGGCGGCACGATCACGATCGAGGGCGATGCCGGCGACCATGCCGGCGGCGCGGTCTACGCCGCCAAGGCCGGCCTCGACGGCGCCACCCTGGTGATCCGCGGCAGCGCCGGCGACTATCTCGGCGACCGCATGCGGCGTGGCCTGATCCTGGTCGGCCGGGCGGGCGCCCATGCGGGCGCGCGGATGATCGCCGGCACCATCGCGGCGACGAGTCTGGGCGACCATCCGGGCTATGGCATGCGACGGGGCACCCTCCTGGCCGGCGCCGTCGGGGCCCTGTCCCCGAGCTTCGTCGAGACCGGCACGCACGATCTCGTGTTCCTGCGCCTCCTGGCCCGCTCGCTGCGCCCCCTCAGCCCGGCCCACGCGGATCTCGCCGCCGGGGCCCTGACGCGCTACTCGGGCGACCTCGCCACCCTCGGCAAGGGCGAGCTCTGGGTGGCGGCCTGAGGCCGTCTCCGGCTCTTTCGGGCGCGCCCACGGCGAACCGGAGGGCCGGGCCCACCGTCTTGGCCCCGGAGGGGCGGCCCTCGATGCCGGGCCAATGACCCTCCGGACTTGCACAATCCTCCCGATCGGACAATTTTCTGCGTCCGCGGGCGGTACCATAGTGCCGGTGTCCCGCTTGTCCCCAGCGCGAACCCGGCCTCCTCATGCTCATCCTGCTCTCGATCTGCCTCCTGTCGCAGCCCTCGCAGTGCCGCGAGGACAAGATCGACCTCTCGTTCGAGGCGCGCAGCCCGAACATCTGCCTACGCAACTCCCAGAGCGCCATCGCCAAGTGGCAGGCGGAGCACCCGGAATGGCAGGTGACGCGGTGGCGCTGCGCCGTCCGGGGCAGCCAGCCGCGCGACCTGTAAGCGGGGCGCCCGCGATCAGGGGCGCGCGCCCCGCGCCCGCCGCGCGGCAACGCTTGCAACCGAACCGGCCCTGAGCCTACAGAGCATGCGCGCCCGATGTTGATCGCAAGGTCGTCGGAGCAGACGGGATGATCAGGCAAACGCGGAATGCAGTGCAGTCCGGGTGGCCGTCCTGGTCAAGGCCCGAGAAACACGTCGGGACGATTGCGCAAGACGGTTTGGCAGGACGATCGGGCAAGACGATGTCGGCACGACCATGCGCTCGCTGAAGGTCCGGTTCGCGCTCCTGCTCGGCGGCACCGCGCTCCTCGTGGTCCTGGCGGCCCTCGGCGTCCTCGCCTCGATCGGCGCCGCCGAGCGCACCATCGACCGGACGCTGGCGGCCCAGGGGCGCCTCGAACTTCTGGTCGAACTCTCCGGGCGCATGACCCAGTACGGGCTCGCCGCCCTGGAGGCGGTGAGCAACCCGGATGCGCAGCCGGAGGGACTCGCGGTGGCGCGCGCCCATGTCGACCGCGCCCTGGTGGCGGTGGACGAGGCCCTGGGGCGCTCCATCACGTCGAGTGACGACCCCCTCGACCGCACCCAGTACGCCGCCCGCACCCGGCCCCTCGCCCAGCTGCGCGCGGCCCGCGCCGTCCTCGACCGGCAGGTGACCCAGGTGCTGCGCCAGTCGGAGGACGAGTCGCGCCGGGCGGCGATCCGGGGCGCCCTGAACGGCTTCGGTGCCATGACCGGGCAACCGCTCTCCTTCCTGATCGAGGTGGAGCGGCGCTCGATGATCGCCGGCTCGGACGCGGCGCGCGCGCTCTCCGGCACCCTGCGGGTCGCGTCGCTGGCCGCCGTGGCGGGGGCGCTCGCCCTCGTGCTCCTGCTCTACCGCGCGGTGACCCGTCCCGTGCTGGCCCGGATCGAGGCGGTGCGCCGCGCCGCCGGCGCCGTGGGCCGGGGCGAGCTTGACACCCGCCTGTCGGTGGCGACCCGCGACGAACTCGGCCTGCTCGTGGCGAACTTCAACCGCATGGCCGCCCGCCTCGCCCGGCGCGAGGGCCGGCTCGCGGCCGACCGGGCCGCCCTGGAGGACACGGTGGCGGCCCGCACCCTCGATCTGCGCGCCGCCAATGCCCGCCTGGAGGCGGTGGACCGCTCGCGCCGGCGCTTCTTCGCCGATGTCAGCCACGAGCTGCGCACGCCCCTCACGGTCATCCTGGGCGAATGTGACATCGCGGCCCGCTCGGCCGGGCGCCAGACCGACGTCACCCCGGTCTTCGCCACCATCCGCAAGCGCGCCCTGCGCCTGAAGCGCCGGGTCGAGGACCTGCTGCGCGTCGCCCGCTCCGAATCGGGGCAGATCGAGCTCGACCGCCGCCCGGTGGGCGCGGGGGAGATCCTCGCCGACGCCGTCGACGGCATGGGCTCCGAGGCCGCCCGCCGCCGCGTGGCGCTGAGCCTCGCTCTGGTCGAGGCCGACCCGATGCTGCTCGCCGACCGGGAATGGCTGCGCCAGGTGGTCGAGAGCCTGATCGACAACGCCCTGCGCCACGCCACCGGGCTCACCCGGGTGGTGGTCGCCCTGGCGCGGGCGGAGGGGGGGCACGCGGTGGTGACGATCACCGACGACGGGCCCGGCTTCCCCGACCTCGGCGACGGCCTGTTCGAGCGCTTCCGCCGTGACAGCCCCACGGGAGAGGCCGGCTTCGGCATCGGTCTGGCCCTGGCGCGCTGGGTCGTGGAGCGGCATGATGGCACGATCCGCCTCGGGGCGGGTCCGGGCGGGCGCGGTGCGCAGGTGGCCCTCGACCTGCCCGCGCTGTCCCCCAGCGACGCCGAGCATCCCCCCTCGCCTCACCCGACGGGCGCCCAGGAGACCGTGGCATGACGCGCGTACTGATCGTCGAGGATGACAGCGACATTCGCGCCATGCTCGCCCGCGGCCTGGAGGCGGAGGGCTTCTCCGTCGGCGTCGCCGGACGGGTCGACGACGCCCTCGCGGCCGCCCGCGCCGAGGCGCCCGAGGCGGTGGTTCTCGACATCACCCTGCCGGACGGCTCCGGCCACGATGTCTGCCGCTCCCTGCGCGAGGGCGGCTATCCGGGGCCGATACTCTTCCTCTCCGCCCGGGACGAGGTCCGCGACCGCGCCGAGGGGCTGGCGCTCGGGGCCGATGACTACATCGTGAAGCCCTTCGTCTTCGACGAGCTCCTGGCCCGCCTCCAGACCCACCTCCTGCGCCGCAAGGCCTCGGAGGAGCCCCGCACCCTGGTCACCGCCGGCAAGCTGATGCTCGACCTGACCGTCCGTCAGGTCGGATTCGCGGATGCGACGGCGCGCCTCACCCCCCGCGAGGCCGAGCTCCTCGCCCTGCTGATGGACAACGCCAATCACCCGGTCTCGCGGGGCGACATCTTCGACAAGCTCTGGGCCGGCCAGGGCGGCCTCTCCCTGAATGTCGTCGATGTCTACGTGGGTTACCTGCGGACCAAGCTGTCCGACTTCGTCCGCCTCGGCGGCCCGGTCATCGTCACGGTGCGTGGCCGGGGCTTCATGCTGGACCTGAAGGGACAGGATTTCCGGCACTGAAACGGGCATGCCGCGTTAACGCCGACACCGGATTCGCGGGGGTGGACGGGAGGAACCGGCAATTTAGCGCTTGAACTGCCGGGCCAAATTGTCGATACCAGCGCGGCGACAGAAATCTCTGCGCCGTCAGTGTCTTACGATCTTCTTAGAGGCGATCGGGATGCTGCTGACGTTCAGAAGAAACCTTCAGGAGAAACACCATGACCTGGGCTGCCCCCATCGTTTCCGAGATCTGCGTCGGCATGGAAGTCACCAGCTACGAGTCGGCTGAGATCGACACCTTCAACTGAGTTTCGTCGAACCCGAGGGTCCGAAGGCAGCGTCGGTTCCACCATGCATGTCCTGATCCTCGGTTCGGCCGCGGGCGGCGGCCTTCCCCAATGGAATTGCCGCTGCCCGATCTGCTCCCTCGCCCGTGAGGACGAGACCCGCGTCAGGCCGCGGACCCAGTCGAGCATCGCTGTCTCCCCCGATGGAGAGCGCTGGCTCCTGGTGAACGCCTCCCCCGATCTCCGCCAGCAGCTGTTCGACAATCCGGCGATGCACCCGCGCACGGGGCTGCGGCACTCGCCGATCCAGGCCGTGCTGCTGACCAACGGCGACGTCGACCACGTCGCCGGCCTGCTGACGCTGCGCGAGGGCCAGCCCTTCACCCTCTACGGCACCGCCGGCATCCTCGACTCCGTCAACGCCAACCGGGTGTTCGACGTGATGGCCACGGGCGTCGTCGCCCGCGAGCCGATCGCCCTCGACCGGCGCTTCGAGCCGGTGCCGGGCCTGCACGTCACCCTGTTCGCGGTGCCCGGCAAGGTGCCCCTCTGGCTGGAGGACGAGACCCTGCAGATCGGCGCCGAGACCGAGACCACGGTGGGCGCGATGATCGAGGCCGGCGGGCGGCGCCTCGCCTACATTCCCGGCTGCGCCCGCGTCACCGAAGACCTGAAGGCCCGCATCGGCGGGGTCGACGGCCTGCTCTTCGACGGGACCGTGCTCCTCGACGACGACATGATCCGCGCCGGCGTCGGCACCAAGACCGGCTGGCGCATGGGCCACGTGCCGATGACCGGCGAGGGCGGCTCCATCGCGGCCCTGTCCGACGTCGCGATCGGCCGCCGGGTTTTCGTCCACATCAACAACACCAACCCGGTGCTGGTCGAGGGCTCCGAGGCGCGGCGCCAGGTCGAGGCCGCGGGCTGGACCGTGGCCCATGACGGTTTGACGCTGACTCTTTCGTGAGGCGTCCATCTGGCAGTTTAGTGCCGACGACATACATTGTGTCCGATTGAATTGCGTCGGCGCGCCCGTGGCCTTCACGGGGCGCGGCGCGATTGATAAGAAAAGTTCCTAAAACCGCTCCACGCTGATCCGCGAGCCACGCCATGACCGCGCCCTTCCCGACCCCGAAGACCGATGAGGCCCAGCGCCTGCTCTCGCCGGAGGAGCTGGAAGCGGCCCTGCGCGACATCGGCGCGCGCCGCTACCACAACCTGCACCCGTTCCACCGGCTCCTGCACGACGGCAAGCTCAGCAAGGATCAGGTCCGGGCCTGGGCGCTGAACCGCTACTATTATCAGGCGATGATCCCGGTGAAGGACGCCGCCGTCCTCGCGCGCATGACCGACGCGTCCCTGCGCCGGGTCTGGCGCCAGCGCATTGTCGACCACGACGGCGACGCCCCCGGCGACGGCGGCATCGAGCGCTGGCTCAAGCTCGCCGAGGGCGTGGGCTTTGCCCGCGACTACGTGGAATCGACGCAAGGCATCCTGTCGGCCACCCGGTTCTCGGTGGATGCCTACGTGCACTTCGTGAAGGAGCGCTCGCTGCTGGAGGCCATCGCCTCCTCGCTCACCGAGATGTTCTCGCCGACCATCATCTCGGAGCGGGTGGCCGGGATGCTGAAGAACTACGACTTCATCACCAAGGACACGCTGGCCTATTTCGACAAGCGCCTGACCCAGGCTCCGCGCGATGCCGACTTCGCCATCGCGTACGTCAAGGAGCACGCCACCACGCCGGCCCTGCAGCGCCAGGCGATGGACGCCCTGACCTTCAAGTGCAATGTGCTCTGGACCCAGCTCGACGCCCTCTACTTCGCCTACGTGGCCCCCGGCCTGACCCCGCCCGACGCCTGGACGCCCGGCACGGGGCTCGTCCCCGAGCCCGCCGTGGCGCAGGCGGCCGGGACCGGCACCCTCGCGGCGCACGACGTGCCGCGCCTGCCCCGGGGCGTGCGACTGCGCCACGATGCCGTGCGCAACCAGCACGTCCTCCTGGCGCCCGAGCGCACCTTCGACCTCGACGCCAACGCGGTGGCGGTCCTCGAACTGGTCGACGGGCAGCGCAGCGTGCGCGCCATCGCCGCCCTGCTGGGCGAGAAATTCACGGCGGACCCCGCCGTGATCGAGGCCGACATCCTCGTGATGCTGAACGATCTCGCCACGAAACGGGTCCTGGAGCGATGAACGCGATCACGCCGAACGCCCCCACCCTGCCGGCACCGGTCGGACTCCTGGCGGAGCTCACCCATCGCTGCCCCCTGCGCTGTCCCTACTGCTCGAACCCGCTCGAGCTCGACCGGCGCTCGGGCGAGCTCGACACCGCCACGTGGCAGCGGGTGCTGACGGAGGCGGCGGGCCTCGGCGTGCTGCACGTCCACCTCTCGGGCGGTGAGCCGACGGCGCGCAACGACATCGTCGAGATCACCGCGACCTGCGCGAAACTCGGCCTGTATTCCAACCTCATCACCTCCGGCGTCGGGGGCGCCCTGCAGAAGCTCGACGCGCTCTACGAGGCGGGCCTCGACCACGTGCAGCTCTCGGTGCAGGGCGTCGACGCGGCCAATGCCGAGAAGATCGGCGGCCTCAAGAACGCCCAGCCGCAGAAACTCGCCTTCGCCGAGCGGGTGACCCAGCTCGGCCTGCCGCTGACGCTGAACTCGGTGATCCACCGGGGCAACATCCACGAGGTCGAGGGCTTCATCGATCTCGCGGTGAAGCTCGGGGCCAAGCGCCTGGAGGTGGCCCACACCCAGTATTACGGCTGGGCCTACGTGAATCGCGCCGCCCTGATGCCGAATAAAGCGGAGGTCGACCGCTCGATCCGCATCGTCGAGGCCGCACGCGAGCGCCTGAAGGGCCAGCTCGTCATCGACCTCGTGGTGCCGGACTACTACGCGAAATACCCCAAGGCCTGCGCCGGCGGCTGGGGGCGCAAGCTCATGAACGTGACGCCGCAGGGCAAGGTGCTTCCCTGCCACGCGGCCGAGACGATCCCGAACCTCGAATTCTGGTACGTGTCCGACCATTCGCTCGGCGACATCTGGGCGAACGCGCCGGCCTTCACGGCCTATCGCGGCACGGACTGGATGCAGGAGCCCTGTCGCTCCTGCGACCGGCGCGAGAAGGACTGGGGCGGCTGCCGCTGCCAGGCCCTGGCTCTCGCCGGGGATGCGGCGGCCACCGATCCGGCCTGCTCGCTCTCGCCGCTCCACGCCAAGGTGCGGGGCCTCGCCGCCGAGGAGGCGGCCGAGACCCCGCCCGACTACATCTACCGGACCATCGGCAGTAACGTGCAGCCCAATGTGCGTCCGCCGCTGAATGAGGAAGCGCCGCTTTGAAGCCCGTCACACTCTCCGCGCTGCTGATGCTCTCCGGCGCACCCGCCCTCGCCCAGACCCCGCCGACCACCCCCGCGCCACCGGCGACGCCCGACGCGTCCGCCGTGACAAAGGCCAGCACCGCGACGACGCCCGACGCCTCGGACCTGCTCTTCGAGCAGCCGCAGATGAAGAACGTCCCGCCGGGGTCGAAGCTGACCTACGATTACCTGCGCCGCAGCGGCATCTCGAAGGGCCCGTTCGGACCGCCGCTGAACGACACGATCAAGCTCGGGATCGAGCCCGGCAACGCCGCGGAGAACCGCAATATCCGCGTGGAGATGTTCTCCGGGGCCAACCGTTTCCCGGCCGGCCCGTTCGAGGACATGCCCGGCAACCCGGTGATGACGCTCTTCCTCGAGCACCATCTCATGGATCTCGCCCGCGTGCTGATGGCCAATCCGCGCTACATCAAGAACGCCATTCGCAAGGGCCTGCGCGACAACGCCACCGTGACGCCGATGCAGATCGACTACAAGGGCCAGAAGGTCGACGCCTGGCGCATCGAAACTCAGCCCTTCCTCGACGATAAGATGAAGGAGCGCATGCGCGGCTTCGAGAACCTGAAATACACCTTCGTCACGTCCGCGGCCGTGCCGGGCGAGCTCGTCTCGATCGAGGCGAGCTCCAAGAACGCCGAGGGCGGCGAACTCCTGCAGGAGAACCTGAGCTATGATCCGAACGCTGGTTAAGCGGCTCCCGCACCTCGCCGCCGGCGCCTGCGCCGCGGCCTTCCTGGCGGGTGCGGCGACCGCGGCCGAGTCTGAGAACGACTACCCCACGGAGGCACGGGCCGACTACATCTTCGGCTGCATGGCGGCGAACGGCCAGTCGCGCGAATCCTTGTCGCGCTGCTCCTGCTCCCTGGATGCCCTCGCCTCGCTGCTGCCCTACGACAAGTATGTCCAGGCCAGCACCGTGCTGTCCCTGCGCCAGGGCATCGGCCAGCGCACGGCCCAGTTCAAGTCGACCAAGGTCTTCGACGATCAGGTGGCCGACCTGCGCCGGGCCCAGGCCGAGGCCGAGATCCGCTGCTACCGCGGCGGGACCTGACCGGGTCACGCGGACGTCGCAGCGGCGCCGCCCGGCGGCGGCGGCGCAGGACTTGGCCCCGTTCGGCCCCAGCGCCGGCAGGGGCGTTGCTCCGACCGGGCATTGCGTTCAAAGACAGCGGCATCCCGGCCGAGGACGCGCTCCGGACGCGCCCGCCTTCGAACCCGAGCATCCCGTGCCCCCAGACCTGCCGGCTCCGCTGACGACGCTCCTGCCCGATCTCGGTCGGCGCGTGCTCGTGATGGGCATTCTTAACGTTACGCCCGATTCGTTCTCCGATGGCGGCCGCTTCGCCGATGTCGTGGCCGCCCGCACCCAGGCCGAGGCCCTGGTGGCGGAGGGCGCGGCCCTGGTGGATATCGGCGGCGAATCCACCCGCCCCGGCCACGTGCCCGTCCCGGCCGAGGAGGAGCAGGCTCGGATCCTGCCGGTGATCCGCGACCTCGCGGCCCGCCTGTCCGTTCCGATCTCGGTGGACACCTACAAGGCCTCGACCGCCCGGGTGGCGCTGGAGGCCGGCGCCCGCATGGTCAACGACGTCTGGGGCCTGCAGCGCGAGCCCGATATCGCCCGGGTCGCCGCCGATTACGGCGCGCCCGTGATGATCATGCACAACCGCGAGACCATCGATCCGGCCCTCGACATCGTCGCCGACATGCTGCGCTTCTTCGAGCGCTCGCTGGCCATCGCGCGGGCCGCCGGCCTGCGCGACGGCGACATCGTGCTCGATCCCGGTATCGGCTTCGGCAAGAGCTGGGCGCAGCACCTCGAAGCCCTGCGGCGCCTGCCCGAGATCGTGGCCCTCGGCTTTCCCGTCCTCGTCGGCGTCTCGCGCAAATCCCTCCTCGGACGCCTGCACGATGCCGAGACCAAGCCGGTGGACCGGCTCTTCGGCTCGATCGGCAGTCACGTCCTCGCCGCCACCCTCGGGGCGCAGATCGTGCGCGTTCACGATGTCCGCCCGCACGTCGATGCCCTGCGGGTGGTCGACGCCGTGATGGGACGCTCCGCATGAGCGACCGCATCCTCGTCGACCGGATCGCGGTCTTTGCCTTCCACGGCCTCCTGCCCGAGGAGGCTCGCCTCGGGCAGCGCTTCTACGTCTCGCTCGATGTGCGCCTCGACCTCGGGGCGGCCGGGCGCTCCGACGACGTCGCCCGGACCGTGAGCTACGCCGACCTCACCGAGATCGTGACCCGGATCGCCACGCAGCGGCGCTTCGACCTGATCGAGGCTCTCGCGGAAGCCATCGCGGGCGAGATCCTCGACCGTCACCCGCCCATCACCGAGATCCGCGTGCGGGTGGACAAGCCGAGCGCGCCGGTCCCGGCCGTGATCGACGGCGTCGCCATCGAGATCGTGCGCCGCCGCGAGGCCGCCCGATGAGGAGTGGACTGGACTGGCACGCCGCCTATCTTGGCCTCGGCAGCAATCTCGGCGACAAGGCCGCGACCCTGGCCGATGCGGTGGCGCGGCTGGCGGCCACACCGGGCATCCGCGTCACCGCGCGCTCGTCGAATTATCGCACGCCGCCCTGGGGCGACACCGACCAGGACTGGTTCCTCAACGCCGCGATCGGGATCGAGACCAGCCTCACCCCGCACGAACTCCTGGAGGTGGGCCTCGCCATCGAGACCGCCATGGGCCGGGTGCGCGAACGCCGTTGGGGTCCGCGGGTGATCGATATCGACGTTCTGTCCTACGAGGGCGCGACGATCTCGGATGCGCGCCTCGTACTGCCACACCGTTTCGTGCGCGAGCGCGCCTTCGTGCTGGTGCCTCTGGCCGAGATCGCCCCCACCCTGCGCATTGGGCCGGAGACGGTCGCCGCAGCCCTCGCCAAGCTCGACGCCGCCGGCATCGAGCGGGTCTGATCTGGGCCGGATCTCGATCGGGGATCTGGGATCGACCCCGGCGGAAAGAGCCGCCCTCTCGGCATCGTGACGCCGACGCAGCCGTCGGTCCAGGCGACGAGGCGGTGCGAGGGGCCGAGCCGGGACAGCCCGAGTTGCGCTCGGCGATC
Organism: Methylobacterium sp. Leaf465; assembly: GCF_001424705.1. Classification (GTDB taxonomy): domain Bacteria; phylum Pseudomonadota; class Alphaproteobacteria; order Rhizobiales; family Beijerinckiaceae; genus Methylobacterium. Next base: position 165,426 of record NZ_LMRA01000046.1, on the reverse strand, counting down.
GCGTCGGTACTCTCCGGCATGCGCCCGTCGCCCGCGCGGGATTTCTGGCCCTCCGGGCTGACCCCGAGGGAGACCGGATCGGGGCACGAGGATCCCAGCTCCCGCGCAGAGAGGCGTCAGGCGGCGAATGCCTTGCTCCACGCGGATGCGGTCGGCCCTGTCTGGTTCGATCCGAAGGGCCGTCGCGAACCGCGGTCATGGGCGCTGGTCGACGATGCGCGCGCAGGGGTCTGAACGACGATGGCGGCGACGGAGCCCATCCGATCGCCGCCATCGCGGTCTCTCTCTCCTGTCGCCCCCGACATCCTCGGGGGCAATATCAGGGGCTCGGAGCGTCGAGGAGCTTGTTGCCCTCTTCCTCCAGCAGCGGCACGTCGTAGTCGCGCAACACCTTTTCGATATCGGCGCGGCGCTTGCGCAGGATCGTGTTGAGGGTGCGCTTCCAGTCGTTCTCCTCCAGGCGCACCCCGAGGGCGATCCGGAAGGTGAGCGGCGGCCGATCGGGCTCCTGCAGCAGCGCCACCACCGTCATCGGCATGCCGCTGTGCTTGGCGAGCCAGCCGGCGGCGGGTCCCCAGAGGATGGCGGCATCGATGCGCTTCTCGGCGAGATCCGCGATGACCTCGGCCGAGACCGTCTGGTGCTTGCGGGCCGGATCGAGCTGATAGGGCGCGTAGGCCTTCATGGAGCTGACGAGGCCGACCTCGCCCATCCGGTTCACCGGGGGCGTGCCGCCGATGACGCCGATGGACTTGCCCTTCAGCTTGGGATCGTCGAGCCGGGTCACCCCGTCGAACTCGCCCGTGCGGGTGACCAGCGTATAGGCGGAGCGGTAATAGGGATTCGAGTGCTGGACGAGCTCTCCACCGGCGGCCGAGCCGATGATGAGGTCGCAGAGGCCCGTGCCGAGGGTATTGCGGACGAAGCCGGGCCCCTGCGTCAGCCAGTAGTACCGGATCTTGACCTTGAGCTCGTCGGCGATGATCGCGGCGATTCGGTTCTCGAAGCCGTCCTCCTTGCGTTCGGAGAACGGCATGTTGCCGGGATCGCCGCAGACACGCAGAGTGTCCGTCGTCACGAGGTCCGGCAGCGATTGTGCCAACGCAGGTCGCGCTCCGGCTGCGAGCAGCAGGAGCGCGAGCGCGAGGCCCGTCCGGGAGCCTGAATGCGCCATTAGCCGCCCAGGCACTCCTTCTCAGCCGTCTTGGCGGCCTCGGGCTTGTCTTCCTTGTCGGTCGGGCGGACGCGCGGCATGGCGCCGGACGCCCGGGCCTTCAGGTAGACGTAGAGGTCGTCGGCGTAGCACATGACGTTCTTGTTATCGCCGAAGGCCGGCATCACGCGCTCCTGGCCGGCCTGCGAGTCACGCTTGCCGCCAGCGAGGATGCCGATGAACTCCTCGTAGCCGATCGTCTTGAGCGAGTCCTTCAGGGCCGGCGCGTAGGTCGAACCCATGGCATCGGGTCCGTGGCAGACGTGGCACTCGGCGTGATAGCGGCGGTAGCCCGAGTAGGCGTACCAGTCGAACTTCTTGCCATCAGCGGTGATGTGGTAGGTGGGGTGACCTTCCGAGTCCTGATACTTTCCGTCCTCGACCTTCACGGCCGCGAACTTGTCGATCAGCTTCGGGTCCTTCTCGGGTGCATTCGGATCGAGCTGATTGGCGAGGGCCGGATCAGCCTTCTTCGCATCCTGGGCCTGCACGGCGAGCGTTGAGACCGACGCGAGAGCGAACGCTGCCGCGAGAGGGCGGATGACGGCTTTGCTAAAGGTGTACAACGACGTTTCTCCCAGGAACACCACGTCGGCTCACCAGCCGCGTGTTTCGCGTGTTGTTCTTCCAATTCTAATCATAAAGGTGCCGGCGCGGAAACCCGCGCCGGCACCCTATGATCTACCGTTGCGTGCGACCGATTAGTTCGGCAGCGAGAAGACGGTCAGCTGACCACCGAGGTTGGTGTAGTTCGAGAGGGCGGCGTAACCACCCACCGCACCGAGACCGGCGTTCGGGTCGGTCAGGCCGGCCGCGAGGCCGATGCCGGCCCAGCCACCGACACCCGACAGGATGCCGACGTACTGCTTGCCCTTGTGGCTGTAGGTCATCACGTTGCCGATGATGCCCGACGGGGTCTTGAACTTGTAGAGCTCCTTGCCGGTCTTGGAGTCGACGGCCTTCAGGTAACCCTCGAGGGTACCGTAGAACACGACGTCACCAGCGGTGGCGAGGGCGCCGGACCACACCGAGAACTGCTCCTGGTTCGACCACTTGATCTTACCAGCGACGCCGTCCCAGGCGATGAAGTTACCCATGCCGCCGTGGCTGTTGGGGGCCGGGTACATAGCCAGCGTCGCGCCGACGTAGGGCTGACCCGGGGTGTAGGAAACCCGGAACGGCTCGTAGTCCATGCAGACGTGGTTGGTGGGCACGTAGAACAGGTTGGTCTTCGGCGAGTAGGCCGCAGGCTGCTGGTCCTTGGTGCCGAGAGCGGCGGGGCAGATACCCTTGGAGTTGGTATCCTCACCGTTCTGCTCGGTGGAGTACTTGGCCTGGACGAGCGGACGACCGTAGGTCTTGGAGCTCTTGTCCATGTCGACCTTCGAGGCCCAGTTCACGACCGGATCGAACTTCTCGGCGACCAGGAGCTCGCCGGTGGCGCGATCGAGGGTGTAGCCGAAGCCGTTACGGTCGAAGTGGGTCAGGAGCGGACGCTCCTTGCCGTCAACCTTCTGATCCGTGAGGATCATCTCGTTGATGCCGTCGTAGTCCCACTCGTCGTGCGGGGTCATCTGGTAGACCCACTTGGCGGCGCCCGTGTCGGGGTTACGCGCCCAGATGGTCATGGACCACTTGTTGTCGCCCGGACGCTGCTTGGGGTTCCAGGTCGAGGGGTTGCCCGAGCCGTAGTACATCAGGTCGAGCTTGGGATCGTAGGAGAACCAGCCCCAGGTGCAGCCGCCGCCGGTCTTCCACTGATCGCCTTCCCAGGTCTTCAGCGAGGAGTCCTTGCCAACCGGCTTGCCGAGCGAGGTGGTCTTCTCGGGGTCCATGATCATGTCGGCGTCGGGGCCCTGGGAGTGGCCGCGCCACACCTTCTTGCCCGTCTTGGCGTCGTAGGCGGTGACGTGACAGTTCACGCCGAACTCGCCGCCGGAGATGCCGACGATGATCTTGTCCTTCACCGGGAGAACGGTGGCGGTGTTGGTCTCACCCTTCTTGGGGTCGCCGTTCACCACCGACCAGTTCACCTTGCCGGACTTCGCGTCCAGCGAGACGACGGTCGTGTCGGCCTGGTGCAGGATGATGGCGCCATCGGCGTAGGCGAGGCCACGGTTGACCGTGTCACAGCACATCACCGGAATGACCGACGGGTCCTGCTTGGGCTCGTACTTCCAGACGATCACGCCGTCCTTGTCGAGGTCGAGGGCGTAGACGATGTTCGGGAAGGGGGTGTGAACGTACATCATGTTGCCGACGACGAGCGGGGAGCCCTCGTGGCCGCGCAGCACGCCGGTCGAGAAGGTCCAGGCCACCTGGAGCTGCTTGACGTTGCTGGCGTTGATCTGGTCGAGCTTCGAATAGCGCGTGTTGGCATAGTCGACGGTCTGAAGGACCTGCTCGGCCGGGTTGGCCGTGCGCTTCAGGACGTCTTCGTTGGCGAACGCCGTGGTCGAAGCGACCATGCCGGCGCCGAGTGCGAGAAGATGTACCGCTCTCATGGATTCCTCCGACAGATCTTGCAGCCGCCATCATGCGGAAAACCCGCAGGATCACGCCGTGATCTGACTGTTTGCGACAGGGATAGGTTCGCCTCGGTAGCGGACGCCAAACCCTTATTTCCAAACCACTAATGGCCAGGACGGGGTTTGTGTAGTCAGGGGCCGCTATCCCTTTGCGGCGCCCCTCGAAACCGAAGCTTGAATGAACTCTAAGAAAAATTCGGCCGGCGTCAACTCGCTTGCGCCCTGTGCTTCCAGGCTTCGCACAAGTCCTCGTGAGCCTTTGGCCGACATTCTGTCAGGCTCACGCTTCGCAGCATCGGATTGTGCGTTGCAATATCTCAAATTGGTAAGACAAAGTGTTTTAAACAGCTTGGCCTCATTATCATGCGTTTGGCGCATGTAGCCTGAGCTTGGCCGGTGTGGTCATGCGATCGAAGCTGCGTTCGCGTCAAAGGAGCTCCTGCGAGGAGATGCGTTCGTGAAATAAAATGCTGAAAAGGAGGTATATTTCAAAATCACGTGCCGGGGCGGGGGATTGTGATGGTCATATCCGCCATCCGCGGAACCCTGGGGGATGCTCATCGGATGCGCGGTCTCGCCGCATCCGGTCTGGGGAGAAGTGAAGACAGCGCGAGATCGAGGCGCGAGCATTGTCCGATCCGGGGCGAATCAGCTTGCGATGATGCCTGGGAATCGGGCGGCGAGGGACGCTCGGTTTGCCTCCATCCAGCCGCGTTCGCGCTGGCCCCGCGGCCGATCCAGGGTGATCGTGCCGAGGAGGCTCGCCGGTCGTCCCGAGACCAGGAGCAGGCGATCGGCGATCTCGAGGGCCTCGGCCACGTTGTGGGTGACCATGAGGACGCCCATGCCGGAGCCCTCCACCGCCGCGACCACGAGGCCGCGCAGGGCCGCCGCCGCATTGTCGTCGAGGGAGACGAAGGGCTCGTCGAGGATGAGGATGCGCGGCTTCTGCGCGAGCGCCCGGGCGAGCGAGACCCGCCGGGCCATGCCCAGCGACAGAGCGCCCGGGTAGCGGCCCCGCCAGGGAGTCAGGCCGAGAGAGTCGAACAGGGCATCGAGGTTCTGGGTGCGGGCCGGCCGCGGCAGGGCGAGGCGGACGTTCTGCTCGACGGTGCGCCAGGGCAGCAGCCGCGGCTCCTGGAACGCCATGGCGATGCCGGCCTCGTCCGGCGGCGGCGTGACGCGGCCCTCGTAATCGGCGTCGAGCCCGAGGAGGATGCGCAGGGTCGTGGTCTTGCCGGCCCCCGAGGGGCCGATCAGGCAGGTGATGGCGGCCGCCGTCACCGTGAAGGCGAGGTCGCGCACCGCCTCCACGGGCTCCGGGCCGGCACTGCCATAGACCTTGCGGAGGATGTCGACTCGCAGGGCCGCGCCCGCGCCGTCGGAGGCGGGAACGGCCATCCCCTCAGCGCCAGCGTCGGACATAGGCTTCGAGCCGCTGGAGGATGAGGATGTCGATGGCGATCATCACGCTCATGAACACGATGCTGTAGCCGACGATTGCCGCCACGTTCAGGCTCTGGACGAAGTAGTAGTTGATCGCGAAGCCGACGCCATTGGGCCGGCCGAGAAGCTCGATCACCAGCACGATCTTCCAGGCGAGCGACAGGCCGGAGCGCGCGGCGGCCACCGCGAAGGGCTGGAGCTGCGGCACCAGCACGTGCGCGATCCAGGTCCGCCGGTCGAAGCGGTAGCTGCGCGCCATCTCCTCCAGTTGCGGATCGAGGCCGCGGGCCCCCTCGCGCAGGATTACGGCGACGTTCGGCAGCTTGTTCAGGACCACGGCGACGATGGCGGCCGCCTCGTTCAGGCCGACCCAGATGTAGGCCAGCACCGTGATCACCAGGGCGGGCGTGTTGAGGAGAATGAGGAGCGGGGTGTCGAGGACGAGGTTGAGCCGGCGCGAGCGCCCGAGGGCGATCCCGAGGAGCACACCCAGTGTCATGGCCAGGAAAAAGGAGATGCCGACCCGCGAGAGGGTGATGCCGACGTTCCACCACAGGTCGCCGGTGACGGATTCGCGCACGATGAAGTCCAGGATCGCCAGGGGCGCCGGCAGCAGCCGCGAGCCCGCGGCCGAGGCCGCGACCTGCCACCCCGCGAGGAGGACCAGCACGGAGGCGAGACGGGTGGCAAAGCCCATCGGATCAGGGCGTCGGACGCGCGCAGGGCGGGCGCGGGGCGGCCTCAGCCATTGCCGGTGCCGTCGAAGTACAGGCCCGCGGGGAGCGTCGTGCCCGCGCCGACCAGGCGCTCGCCGCCGAGCCGGGCCATCACGCTGAACAGCGTCTCGCCGTCTTTGCGCTCCGTGGCGAGGGGCCGGCGCGGGATGCCCGCGAGGAAGTCGCGCTTCAGGGCCTGGAAGGTAGCCTCGTCGTCAGCCGACATCAGGGGGCGCACCACGTCCCAGGCAGCGGGATCGTTGGCGAGGAGATCCTTGGCGGCCTTGGAGGCGCGGGCGAACCCCGTCACCGCCTCGCCCTTGTCCTTCACGGTGGCGTCGTCGAGGAGGTAGCCGATCAGGGCCATCGAGCCGGTGGCGCCGAAGGCGCGCATGATGTCGTCCGAGCCGATCAGGCGACGGAAACCCTTGGGCTCCAGGCGGGCGCAGTAGGTCCAGTACAGCAGCCCGGCATCGAGCTCGCCCTGCTCCAGCTTGAGCGCCAGGAGGGGCGGCGCGCCGAACGCGATGGTGGCCTGGGTCTCGAGGTCGATGCCGACGGTGTCCCGGGCCTGGGCCTTGAGCAGGAGCCAGTTCTTGTCGAGGGGGCCTCCGGCCACGCCGAGGCGCTTGCCCTTGAGGTCGGCCAGCGTCCGGATCGGGCTGTCGCCCGGCACCATCAGCGAGCCCTCGGTGGTCGAGTAGGGGAAGAAGCGGATCGCGCGGCCCTCGTTGCCGAGCCGTGCGGCCCAGAGCAGGTCGCCCACGATGGTGTCGACCTGGCCCCCCAGGAAGGCGATCCGTGCCGCGTCGTTGCCGGCGAGCTTGACCACGTCGAGGGTGAAGCCGTTGGCGCTGTCGAGGCCGCGCGCCTTGATCACCGCCGCTTCCCAGGAGACCGTGCCGAACGGCAGGCTGCCCACCCGGAAGGACGGCCCGGCCGCCCGCGCCGGCCGGGCGAGGCTCCAGGGCAGGGGCAACAGTGCCGCCGTCGCGAGCAATCCGCGCCGTGACAGCATGAGGGACTCTCCCTGGTTTCCAAGTCGAACGCTCGGGGTGTCCCGTGAAGGCCGGCGTTGGTTGGCAATCTTCATAGGAGGTCGGGCCCAGGGCGTCCACAGGACGAATTGGCAAGTCCGACGGGCGGATGGTCGCTTCCGAACCGGCCAATCCTTCCGGATCCGGCGCGACACCTTGCGAACCGGGCGTGATCCCTTGCGCACGGCCGGGGCCGGGCGCAGAGAGTCGGCAACGCTGCGTGTTCGAGGGAGAGTGGGACCATGGCCGGTACACGGGACGACGTGATCGACGACGCCACCGTCACGGAGCGCCTCGCGCGCGAGCTTCCGGCCTGGCGCCTGGAAGAGGGCTGGATCCGGCGCACCTACAAGACCGCGGGCTGGAAGGGCACGCTGATGGTGATCAACACGGTCGGCCACCTCGCCGAGGCCGCCTGGCACCACCCAGACATCACCGCCTCCTACGCCTGGGTCGAGGTTCGGCTGACCAACCACGCCGCCAAGGGCATCACCGAGAAGGACTTCGCCCTGGCCGCCAAGATCGAGGAGGTGGTCGGCTGGCAGCCCGGCACCGAGGGCGGCGCGCTCGAGGGCACCCCCACCGATCCGCGCTTCGCCTACATCAAGTACGACAAGTAGCCGGCCGCGTCCGGGTCAGTCGGCCTGCTTCACCCGGCGGCACTCGGTCTTGAGGTAGCTCGTCTTGCCGACCTCGTCCCGCAGGTCGGTGCGGGCGATGATCTCCTGCCAGCCGTTGGTGCAGCCGAGCTCGTTGGCGACGCGGACCTTGCGGACTTCGCTGGCCTTGTCGTCGGTGCAGGCCTCGATCGGGATCCCGTTGGCGCAGACGAGGACCACGGCGATGAAGGCGTTCATGGGCGAGCTCCGGCGGTGCGTTGCCGGACAGGTACGCCACCGGCGCCCCTCCGGTCTCAATCGATCGTGAGAATGTGATCGGCGGAGAAGTCCCGCCCCTCCACCGGGTTCGCCACCCAGCGGGTCCGGCCGATCCACAGGTCGTGCCCGGCATGGAAATGGCCCGAGACCCAGAGGTCGGGCCGGTCCGCCTCGGGCAGGTCTTCCAGGGCGGTGGTGGCGTAGAAGGCCGGGACCCACCAGGGCACGCCGGGCACGTGGCGGAACGCCTCGGCCGCGCGTGGGCTCGCCGGGTGGTGGGTGACGCAGACGGTCGGGCCGGCATGGGGCTGCGCCAGGGCGGCGGCCAGCAGGGCACGCTCCCGCTCATGGGCCGCCATCGCGTCGGCGGGCGACCAGGCCGTGCCGTCACCGTTGCGGATGGAGCCCCGATACTCCCGCGAGCCCGTAACCGGATCGGTCATCCGCGCGGCCGCGTAGGCGACCGGATCCGACGGCGCGTCGGCGCCGCTCTCGTCGAGCCAGAGGCCGGCCAGCGACCAGTCGCTCCACAGGGTCGTGCCGACGAAGCGGACGCCGTCGAGGACGATCGCCGCCCCGCGCTGGAGCAGGTGGATGTCCGCCCCCTCCCCGTTCAGGCGCAGTACCTCGGTCTCCAGGGCGGCGAGGAGTTCCGGAGCCGTGCGCCGGTCGCCGGTGGGCGCGTAATGCTCGTGGTTGCCCGGCACCAGGACGATCGGGCGTCCCTGCGCCAGGGTCATCAGGGCCGCGAGCCCCGATTCGGGCCTGCCCTCGTGCAGGTCGCCGGGGCAGACCAGCACGTCGAAGGGCCGGGTCGGGCGCGGGATGACGTCGAGGCGCCGGCGCTCGAGGTGCAGGTCGGAGATGGGGAACAGGCGCATGGCGGGGGCTCGAAGCCTCTCAGGGAACCGGACTCTCGGACACGGCCTTGGCCGCGCGCCACTCGGCGCGGGCGGCCTTCAGGATGTCACCCGCCGAATCCGCGTTGAGGATGGCGATGCCGGCCGCCGCGATGAGGTCGGGCCAGGCCGACAGGGTCAGGGCGGTGGCGAGGCCGGCGGCGATGATCGCCAGGTTGGCGAAGGCGTCGTTGCGGGCGGAGAGGTAGGCCGCCCGGGTCAGGCTGCCGCCGCCCGAGCGGTGGCGGGCCAACATCATCGCGCAGGTGAGATTGACCGCCAGCGCCCCCATGCCCGTGAGCGTCAGGGGGATCGGGGCCGGCGGCGCCATCGTGGCGAACTTGATCCAGGCGGCATAGGCGGTGGCGAGCGCCGGCAGGAGCAGGATGACGGCGAGGACCGCCCCGAGCCGGGCCCGGTTGCGCACGCTCCAGCCGATCCCGGCGAAGATCAGCAGGTTGATCGCCGCGTCCTCGAGGAAGTCGAGGCTGTCGGCGATGAGCGCCAGCGAGCCGATCGCCAGGGCGACCGTGATCTCGATGCCGAAATACGCGAGGTTCAGCCCGGCGACGCGGGCGACCACCGGGCGCAGGGTGGCGGACGGGGTGGGCGTGGCGGACACGGGCGGCGGCTCGTCTCGTGACGGTGCGGTCTTCAGGGGAGGTCCCCGGACCCGGGCCCGGCGCCTCGCGGCAAGAGTCTCCATGGCGCGAAGTGCCTCCGTCTGTCGAGGCTCACGACTCGGCGCGATGCTTTTCGGCTGGCGGATACTGGATTTGGCCCGCCGCCTGTGCGAGGCGAAAAGCCACGCCGCACGAGACCCGCGTGCCACACCCGAAGTCAGGGGAAACTGCCGATGATGCCCGAACTGCGCGTCCTGTACTTCGAGGATCTCGAGGTCGGCCTGTCCGAGACGCTGAACAAGGTCATCGCCTCCTCCGACGTGGTGGGCTTCGCCGAGATCACCGGCGACCGCAATCCGATCCACCTGTCCGAGCACTTCGCGGCGCGCACGCCCTTCGGCACCCGGATCGCCCACGGTCTCTACACCGCCGGCCTGATCTCGGCGGTGCTCGGCACCCGCCTGCCCGGCCCCGGCGCGGTCTATATCAGCCAGACCCTGAACTTTCGCGCGCCCGTGCGCATCGGCGACACCGTCGAGGTCACGGTCGAGGTGGCCGAACTCGTCCCGGAGCGCCGCCGTGCCCGCCTGAAATGCACCTGCTCGGTGGCCGGTGAGGTCGTCCTCGACGGTGAGGCCCTGGTGAAGGTGCCGACCAAGGCCGAGGCCGATCCCCTGGCGGTGCGCATGGGCGGGCGTCCGGCGAGCGCCTGACGCCGCCTTGGCCGCCCCTTGCCGACCCGCGCCGATCGCCATTGAGGATCCCGCCGACCCGCGCCTCGCGCCCTATACGGCGATGCGCGAGCGCGACCTCGTCGGGCGTGCCGGCCGCTTCATCGTCGAGGGCGAGGTGACCCTGCGGGTCATGCTCTCGGCCCGAGCCCGGTTCGGCCTTGAATCGGTCCTGCTGGCCCCCGAGCGCCTGGCCGGCCTGGAGGCGGCCCTGGCCCGTCTGCCCGAGCCCGTGCCCGTCTACACCGCGGCGAAGCCCGTGATGAGCGCGATCACCGGATTTCCGATCCATCGCGGCGTCCTCGGCGTGGGCCTGCGCGGGGCGGAGGCCACGGATGCCGTCCTCCCCGGCCTGCCGCCCGCCCCGGCACCGGCCCTCGTGGTCGGTCTCGTCGGCCTGACCAACCACGACAATGTCGGCGGCCTGTTCCGCAACGCCGCCGCCTTCGGGGCCGACGCGGTGCTCCTCGATGCCGGCACCTGCGATCCGCTCTACCGCAAGGCGATCCGCGTCTCGGCTGGCGCCGCCCTGATCGTCCCCTTCCTGCAACTCGCCGATGCGGACGCGCTCGTGGCCTTCGCGGCGCGTCACGCCCTGGAGCCCCTGGCCCTGAGCCCCGGCGGAGCCGAGACCCTGGCGGCCCTGGCGCCCCCCGACCGGACCCTGCTCCTCCTCGGAAGCGAGGGGCCGGGCCTGCCGCCGGACCTGATGGCGCGCCTGCGCACCGTCCGCATCGCGATGGCGCCGGACTTCGATTCGCTCAACGTCGCCACGGCGGGCGCGATCGCGCTGCATCACCTGTCCCGGGCCGCCTGACGGCGGATCGCGGGCGTCCGCGGCCCGATGGGCCGGGGATGCGCGACACTGCGCCCCCATTGCCGCCTGCACCGCTACGGTCAAGATTAGACCGCGAGCCCTGGACGGACCATGCTCCCGCGCCACATGGATGAGGCGCGTGGGCCTGTAGACGATGGAGTTTTGAGCGTTGTTGCAGTCACGGGACGGCTTGCGGACTTTGTCCGGACGCCGCGTCATCATCGTCGGTGCCGGTCCCGGCGGCCTCGCCACCGCACTCCTCCTCGCCCGCGCCGGCGTGCACGTCACGTTGCTGGAGAAGGATCCGGCGGTGGGCGGACGCACCAAGACCGTGGAGGCGCCCGGGGGCTTCCGGTTCGACATCGGCCCGACCTTCTTCCTCTATCCGCAGATCCTCGCCGACATCTTCGAGACCTGCGGCGAGCGCCTGGAAGACCACGTCAAGCTCGAGCGCCTCGATCCGCAGTACCACCTCGTGTTCGAGGCGGGCGGCGAGATCCGCGCCACGAACGACATGGACCGCCTCGAGGCCGAGGTGGCGCGCATCGCGCCGGACGACGCCAAGAACGTGCGCAAGTTCTTCGCCGACAACCGGGTCAAGCTGAAGTTCTTCAAGCCCGTCCTGGAGCAGGCCTTCCATACCCTGCGGGCCATGGCCTCCCCGGCCATGATCGCAGCCCTGCCCCACCTCCATCCGGGGCGCAGCGTCGACAAGGACCTGCAGCGCTACTTCAAGGACCCGCGGGTCCGCCTCGCCTTCGCGTTCCAGACCAAATACCTCGGCATGTCGCCGTTCCGGTGCCCGAGCCTGTTCACCATCCTGTCGTTCCTCGAATACGAGCACGGCGTCTACCATCCGGTCGGCGGGTGCGGCGCCGTCTCGGAGGCGATGGCGGGCCTCGCCCGCCGGATGGGCGTCGACATCCGCCTCGGGGCGGGCGTCGAGCGGGTGCTGTTCGAGGGCAAGCGCGCCAGCGGCGTCGTCTGCAACGGCGAGACCCTGCAGGCCGACGCGGTCGTCATCAACGGCGACTTCGCCAAGGTCATCCAGGACCTCGTGCCGCAGCAGCATCGGCCGCGCTGGCGCGACACCAAGATCGCGAAGGCGCGCCTCTCCTGCTCGACCTTCATGCTGTATCTCGGCCTCGACGGGCCGATGCCGGAGGCCCTCGGCCACCACACCATCCTGCTGTCGGAGGATTACGCCCGCAACATCCGGGAGATCACAGACGGCATCCTGCCGATGCAGCCCTCGCTCTACGTGCAGCATGCGGGCTTCACCGACGGCGGCATGGCGCCCCCCGGTCAGACCAGCCTCTACGTGCTGGTGCCGGTGCCGAACCTGAAGGCGGGCATCGACTGGAAGGGGCTACGGGAGACTTATCGCCGCCTCGTCCTCGACCGCCTGAAGCTGCTCGGCCTCGGCGACATCGAATCGCGCATCCGCTACGAGCGCATCGTCGACCCGACCGAGTGGCGCGACGACTTCTTCGTGCACGAGGGGGCCACCTTCAACCTCGCCCACGACCTGATGCAGATGCTCTACTTCCGCCCGCACAACCGCTTCGGGCCGGGGCTCTACCTCGTCGGCGGCGGCACCCATCCGGGCTCCGGCCTGCCGGTGATCTACGAGGGTGCGCGCATCACCGCCCGCCTCCTGATCGAGGAGCTCTCCGCCGGGCGCGTCGGGGCCGCCAGCGCCGGCATCCCGGCCACCGCGCCCCTGGCCACCTCGGGCGACGCCACTTGAGGGGGCTGTCGCGGCCCCTGGCCGGTCTCTGCGCCCTCGTCCTGGTTTCGGGGGCGGCCCGGGCGGCCTCCGTGGCGGTGGAGGTCGAGGGCATCGAGCCCGGGGGCCTGATCTCCGTCGCCCTGTGCCAGGACGGCCTGTCCGAGGCCGATTGCCGGACCGGGCAGCAGGCCGAGCCCCAGGCCGCTGCCCAGCGCTTCGTCTTCTCGAACGTGAGGCCCGGGATCTACGCGGCGGTGGCCTATCAGGACACCAACCGCAACGGCCGCCTCGACCGGACCGGCCTCGGCCTGCCCCTCGAGCCCTACGGCTTCTCCGGCGAGTCCGTCCAGTCCGCCCGCCCCGATTTCGCGCGCGCGCGTTTCACCGTGCGGGAGCCGGGCGTCGGCGTGCGGGTTCGCCTGTCGCGCGCGCTGCCGCCCCGCTGAGCGCCGCGTGAGCCTCCCTTCCGAGCCGCTCCTGCGGGTGGCCGGCGCCGCCCTCGCCTATCGCGGCACCCGCGTGCTGGAGCGCGTCGACCTCGCCCTCGGCGCCGGCGAGACCCTCGCGCTCCTCGGCCCCAACGGCGCCGGCAAGACTTCGCTGATGCGCCTCGTCGCGGGTCGGCTCGCCCCCCGTGCCGGCAGCGTCCGCGTGGCCGGCGACGATCCCCATCGGACGCCGGCGGCGCGCCGGGCGATCGGCTGGGTGCCCCAGGAAATCGCCCTCTATCCCCGCCTCTCTGTGGCCGAGAACCTGTCGGTCTTCGCCCAGCTCGCCGGCATCCCCCGGCGCGGGCGGGCCGAGGCGGTGGCGACGGGCCTCGCCCTCTGCGCCCTCGGCGAGGTCGCCCGGCGCCCGGTCGGGCTGCTCTCGGGCGGCTACCAGCGCCGGGTCAACATCGCCGCCAGCCTGATGGCGCGACCCCGCCTCGTCCTCCTCGACGAACCGACGCAGGGCGTCGACCTGCACGCCCGGGCGGCCATCCATGCGGTGCTCGCGCGCCTGCGCGAGGCCGGCACGGCCCTCCTCGTCGCCACCCACGACTTCGCCGAGGCCGAGCGCCTTGCCGACCGGGTCGCCATCCTGGCGCAGGGGCGGATCGTCACCGACGGCCGCCTGTCCGATCTACTCGCCCGCATCCGCGCCGAGGCCCCCGAGCACGAGGCGGCCCTCGTCGCCCCCGCCGATGGGGCGGCGGAGGCGGTCCTACGCCAAGCGGGCTTCGTGCCCCTCGACACCGGCTCGACCTGGCGGGCGCGCCGCCTGAGCGGCACGCCCCGCGACGGCGCCGACCTGCTCGCCGACCTCCGGAGCGCGGGCGTGCCCATCGCCGAGATCCGCATCCGAGCCCCCGGGCTGGAGGCGGTGTATCGCGATGCGCTGGCGGGATCCGCGCCGCCGGCCGCGGACGGGCTCGCCGAACGGGAGACCCCCGCATGATCTCGGCCGCCTTCCGCGTGATGCTGCTCGGCCTGGTGCGCGACCGGGCCGCCCTGGTCATGGCCTTCGTGCTGCCCACCGTGATCTTCGTGATCTTCGCCGCGATCTTCTCCGGCGCCCTGGGCGACCGCATCCGCATCCATGTCGGCCTCCTCGACTTGTCCCGGACGCCGACGACGCAGCGCCTGATGCAGGCCCTGGAGGCGGACCCGTCCCTCCGGGTCGGACGCCTCGCCGCCTCCGATCTCGACGGCGCCGTCGCGGCGGTGCGCCGGGGCGAGGTCGACGTGGCCCTGGTGCTGCGCGGCGACCTCGATGCCGGCTCGACCCGCGCCGACCAGCCCGTGGTGCTGATCGAGAATCCCGCGAAGGCCCTCGCCACCCCGATCGCGCTGGGCCAGCTCCAGCGCGTCCTCAACGAGGCCCTGCCCGACGTGGTTTTGGCCCGGATCGTCGCCGACGTGGAGCGCTCGGGCAAGATCGGCCCGGACGAACGGGCCTTCCTCAACCAGGCCTTCGCCGAGCAGCGCGCCCGCAAGGAGCCCTTCGCCTTCGCCTCTCTGGTGGAGCGACGCAGCACCGCCTCGGGTGCCACCAACGATCGCGTCAGCTACTACGCGGGGGCGATCACGGCGGTGTTCCTGCTCTTCGCCGCCATGCAGGGCGCCCTCTCCCTCGTCGACGAGCGCCAGTCCGGGCTCGCCGACCGGCTGATGGCGGGACCCGGCGGGCTCAGTGTGGTGGTGCTGGGCAAGTTCCTGTTCCTGGTGGGCCAGGGCCTCGTCCAGGCCGGGCTGATCTTCTCGGCCGCCACCCTCCTGCACGGCGTCGACATCCTGCCCCATGCGGGCGCCTGGCTGGTGACCTCCCTCCTCGTCTCGGCGATGGCGGCCGGCCTCGCCCTGGCCGCCTGCGCGGCCTCCGCCACCCGCCAGCAGGCGCACCTGGCCGCGACCTTCGGCGTCCTCCTGCTCTCGGCGGTGGGCGGCAGCATGGTGCCCCGCTTCCTGATGCCGCCCTGGCTGCAGGAGGCCGGCTGGCTCACTCCCAACGCCTGGGCGATCGAGGCCTACCAGAACGCCTTGAGCGAGGGCTGGGCCGCGGCGCTGTCCGCCTGGGGCGTGATGGCCGCCGTGGCGGCGGCGGGGTTGGGGGTCGCGCTGGGGCTGGTGTCGCGGCGAACGAGCTAGGAAGGTACGGGCGAAGACGGCATCGGTCCACGCCGCGACCGGTTAGCGCGTTGACCGCGCGGCCATCCGGTCTAGCTTCATGCAGGGTATGGGCTTTCGGACCGGCCCGGGGAGTGACACGAACATGCGGGCTGGGTCTTCGGTCGCCGTCGTCGGCGCAGGGTTGGGCGGCTTGGCGGCTGCCTGCGTGAGCGCCGCGCGCGGCCACACCGTCACGCTCTACGACAAGAACGACTGGCTCGGGGGCAAGGCCGCGGTCCTGCACGAGGGCGGTTTCCGCTTCGACATGGGGCCGACCATCCTCACGGTGCCCAAAGTGCTGGAGCGCATCTTCCAGGAGGCCGGGCGCAACATCCACGACTACCTGGACCTGCGCCGCCTCGATCCGCAGTGGCGCTGCTTCTTCGACGACGACACCCAGCTCGACCTCATGGCCGACGTGCCCACCATGGCCGCCGACATGGAGCGCTTCGCGCCCAACACCGGCGCGGGCGAGGGCTACAAGAAGTTCCTCGAGATCTCCGAACACCTGCACGACGTCTCGAACAAGTTCTTCTTCTGGAAGCCGGTCGAGGATTTGTTCGACACGATCAACATCCGCGCCAACATGAATCCCGGCACCCTGCGCGACGTGCTGTCCCTGCGCATGGGCTCGTCGGTCGCCGGCACCATCCGCTCGAAGGTGAAGGATGCGCGCCTCGCGCAGATGCTCGACCACTTCGTCCAGTATGTCGGCTCCTCGCCCTACGGCGCGCCCGCCGTGCTCTGCGCCATCGCCCACATGCAGACCGCCGAGGGCGTCTGGTACCCGATGGGCGGCACCCGCGCCGTGGCCGAGGCCCTGACCAAGCTCGCCTCCGAACTCGGCGCCACCCTGCGGCCCGGCGACGAGGTCACCGGCCTCGCCATCGAGCAGGGCGCGGTCAAGGGCGTGCGGACCGCCTCCGGCGTCACCCCGTTCGACGCCGTGATCTCGAACATGGATTCGGTACGCACCTACCGGGAACTCGTCGGCGGCGACGTCGGCAAGTCCTACGAGAAGAAAAGCTTCGAGCCGGCCTGCTCCGGTGTCGTCCTCTATCTCGGGCTGAACAAGCGCTACGAGCACCTGAATCATCACGACTTCGTCTTCTCCCGCGACCCCGAGGAGGAGTTCGACTACATCTACCGCAAGGGCGAGCCGGCCCCGGACCCGACCGCCTACCTCGCTGCCCCCTCCTCCACCGACCCGTCGGTGGCGCCCGAGGGCGGCGAGGCGCTCTACGTCCTCGTGCACACGCCGTATCTGCGCCCGCACCACGACTGGTCGAAGATGTTCCCGGCCTATCGGCAAGTCATCCTCGACAAGCTCAAGCGCACCGGCAACATGCCCGACCTCGAGGAGCGCATCGTCGTCGAGCGCCACCTGACGCCGCAGGACATCCACGAGCGCTACAAGGTGCTCAACGGCGCGATCTACGGCCTGGCCTCGCACGGCAAGTTCATGGGCGCCTTCAAGCCGGGCAACCGCTCCCGGCAGGTCCGCGGCCTCTACCTCGCCGGCGGTGCGGCCCATCCGGGTCCGGGCATGCCGATGGTGATGATGTCGGGCTGGATCGCGGCGGATGCCCTCGACACCGATGCCCGGGGAGAGGAGCGCGCCAGCGCCTGAAGGCCCCGCGCATGTCCCGCGAGGATGGCCCCGCCCGATCGCCCGCCCTGTGGCGGTTCATGGTCGGGTATTTCGACCGCTACGTCCGACGCCACCTCAACGCCCTGCGGCTCGCCCGCTGGGGCGTGCCGGCCTGCGCCGACCATCCCGGGCCGGTGGTGGTCTACTGCAACCATCCGGCCTGGTGGGACGCCGCCGTGGTCATCCTCCTGGCCGGACGGCTGTTTCCCTGCCGCGAGAGCTATGCGCCCTTCGACGCGCGGATGCTGGAGAAGTACGCGGTCTTCGCCCGCATGGGGGCCTTCGCGGTGGACCTCGACTCGGCCCGCGGCGCCGCCCAGTTCCTGAAGGCGACGCGGCGCATCCTGGGGGCGCCGAACCGGATGATCTGGATCACCGCCCAGGGGCGCTTCCAGGACGTCCGCGCCCGGCCACTGGGCCTGCGCGCCGGCGTCGGCCGCCTGCCCGAGATCGCACCCGACGCCCTGTTCGTACCGCTGGCCCTCGAATACGCCTTCTGGGAGGAGCGCGGTGGCGAGGCCTTCGCGGCCTTCGGGGCGCCGATCCCCGGAGCCGAGCTGCTCGCCCTGTCCCGGGCCGAGCGCCTCGCCCGGATGGAGGCGGACCTGACCGCTACCCTCGACCGGCTCAGCGCCGACGTGGTCGCGCGCGAGGCCGGACGCTTCACGCCGCTCGCGTCCGGTGCCAAGGGGATCGGCGGGATCTACGATCTCTGGCGGCGCCTCGGGGCCGTCGTCACGGGCCGGCGCTTCGAGCCGGCCCACCGCCAGAAGGGAGATCCGGTTCCGTGATGCTCGGTTTCGCGATCCTGGCCCTGGCCTGTGCGCTGCTGCCCGCCCTGGTCGCCTGGGTGAACCTCTCGATTCTGCGCACCCCCGAGCCGGATCTCGACGTCCGGGCCCGGGTCTCGGTGCTGATCCCGGCCCGCAACGAGGCCGCGGTGATCGCCGCCACCGTGCGGGCCGCCCTGTCGAGCGCCGGTGTCGCCCTGGAGGTGCTCGTCGGCGACGACCATTCCACCGACGACACCGCCGCCATCGTGGCCGCCATCGCCGCCGAGGACCCGCGCTTGCGCCTCGTCGCAATCCCGCCCCTGCCCGAGGGCTGGACGGGGAAGAACCACGCCTGCGCGCGGCTGGCGGAGGCCGCGACCGGGACGCATCTCCTCTTCGTCGATGCCGACGTGAGCCTGGCGCCCGCGGCTGCGGCGGCCCTCGCCGCCCATGCGCGCCGGACCGAGAGCGCCCTGGTGAGCGGCGTGCCGCGCCAGTTGATGGGCTCGCTGGGCGAGCGCCTGACGGTGCCGATGATCAACTTCCTGCTCCTCGGCTACCTGCCGATGGCGATGATGCGGGCGTCCCCGCGCCCCAGCCTCGGGGCCGCCTGCGGCCAGCTCATCCTCGTCGGTCGCGAGGCCTACGCGGCCACCGGCGGGCACGGCGCCGTGCGCACCAGCCTGCACGACGGGGTCGTACTGCCGCGCCGCTTCCGGCAGGCCGGCTACCGGACCGACCTCGTCGCCGGGCACGCCCTGGCGACCTGCCGGATGTACCGCGGCTTCGCCCAGAGCTGGGCCGGCTTCTCGAAGAACGCCCACGAGGGCATGGCGACCCCGCGGGCCCTGCCGGTCTGGACCCTGCTCCTGGTCGGCGGGCACGTCCTGCCCTGGCTCCTCCTCTTGGCGGCCCTGGCCGGCCTTGAATCCGGCCACGCCGCGTTCCTGGCCTTCGCCGCCGCCCTCGTCTCCCTGGCGACCCGGGCGGCGATCACCCTGGTCACCCGCGAGCCCCTGGGGACGGTTCTGCTCCACCCGGCGACGGTCCTCGTCGCCCTGGCGATCCAGTGGACCGCCCTCCTGCGGCGCAAGGGCAGCGGCACGCCTCTGTGGAAGGGCCGGAGCTACCCGATCGGCGGCCCTTGAGTCTCCGCCGCGATCCAGGCCGCGGTGTCGGGATCGGCCCCCGCCACCGGCAGGTGCAGGATGATCGGCGTCTCGTAGGGGTGGCGGGCCTTCAGGGCGGCGCCGAGGGCCTCGGCGAGGCCCTCGCGGCTTTTCAGGATCGCGACGACCTCCGAGCCCTGCTCCACCGCGCCCTTCCAGGCGTAGAGGGAGAGCATCCCCGGCAGGACGTTGACGCAGGCCGCGAGGCGCAGACGCACCAGCGCCTCTCCGACGGTCAGGGCGGTGCCGGCATCCGGGAAGGTGGTGTAGACGAGAAGCGGCCGCTCCATGCTATGGGTCTCCGACCAGGGTTCCGCCGCTCCACCGGCGGGAGCGGGCCGGCGGGACTGCCGGCAGGACTGGGAACGGGACGCTGGAGCGAAGGCTCCGCGTCGGCAAGGTGGTCGGCAAGGCGGATGTGAGCCCATGGCCCGGCGTTTCGAACGGCTTGCCTTCGTCGCAAGTCCCACGGAGGACGCCCGCCAGGCGGCCGCGACCCTGATGCGGCGCTACGACCACGTGCCGCCCGACGAGGCCGACGTGGTGGTGGCGCTCGGCGGCGACGGGCTGATGCTCCAGACCCTGCACCGCTTCATGCATGCCGGCACGCCGATCTACGGCATGAACCGCGGCACCGTCGGCTTCCTCATGAACGAGTTCCGCGAGGACGGGCTGATCGAGCGCCTGGAGAACACCAAGCGCAGCATCATCCACCCGCTGATGATGGAGGCCGTGGACACGGAGGGGCGCCGGCACCAGGCCCGCGCCCTGAACGAGGTCTACATGCTGCGCCAGACGCACCAGACCGCCAAGCTGCGGATCTCAATCGACGGTCATGTCCGCCTGCCGGAGCTCATCGCCGACGGCGTGCTCGCGGCGACCCCGGCGGGGTCCACCGCCTACAACCTGTCGGTGGGCGGCCCGATCCTGCCCCTCAACGCCCGGCTCCTGGCCCTGACGCCGATCTCGGCCTTCCGGCCCCGGCGCTGGCACGGGGCCCTGCTGCCGGACTACGCCCGCATTCTCATCGAGGTGCTCGACGCCGCGCACCGCCCGGTGGCGGCGGTGGCCGACCACACCGAGTTTCGGCGGGTCTGCACGGTGGAGACCTGGCTCGACCACGCCACCAACCTGACCCTGCTGCACGATCCCGGCCACAGCCTCGACGAGCGCATCCTGCGCGAGCAGTTCGGCTGATCGCCCCTCAGGCGGCGAGGCGCGCCCGGTCCTCGCGGTAGCTGGCGATCAGCGCCTCGGGGATCGCGTCGAGCACGACCTCGGTGGCGAGGGCACGGCGCCGGGCGCGGCTGCCCTCGAACTCGGCGAGCAGCGCGTCGGAGAGTCCGTCGAGGATCAGGCCCACCGGGTCGGTGCGCCCCGTCTCGACGTCGGCTGGCGCCTCGGCCGGCACGACGGCCCGGATCGCCACGACAGGGGCGACGTCCGATTCCACCGGCGCATCCGGGGTCGGCAGGTCCGCGACGACGGGCGGCGCCTCCGCAGCGGAGTCGACGGCCACCGGCGCGGTCTCTTCCTGGATCGCTTCCGAGGTTCCGTCCAAAGCCGCGCGCGCGATCGCCGCGACGGTCTCGGCGACCGGTTCGGGGGCTGCGGCGGCCGGCGCGGCCTCGAGGACCTGCGGGGCGTCCCAATCGGCCAGGACCTGGCGCTGGGCCTCGCGCCATTCGGCGTCGAGGATCTCGCGCTCGATCCGCAGGATCTCGCTGCGCTCGGCCTCGGCGGCGAGTTCGCGGGCGAGCACCCGGGCCTCGTCGCGGGCGGCCTCCGCCTCGAAGCGGGACAGGAGCGCCATGACGCTCTGCGCCTCCGCGAAGGGCATCGTCTCGCAGGCGGTCAGCGCCCGCTCGATCATCAGGCGCGACAGGCCCGCCCCGGCGCTGGCGATGGCGCCCTGCCCCGCCTCGCGCCAGGCCGACAGCGCGGCGCTGAAGGCCGGCAGCAGCACCGGCGGAAGGCCGGCTTTGCGGTGCAGGGCCGCGAAGGCGGCGGTGGAGGCATCGTGCATCAGCCCGGCCACCCGGCGGACGGGGAGGCCGGCGAGGTCGGCCAGGGCCATCTCGGCGAAGGCCATGTTGCCTGACAGGATCGCCCGCAGCAGCAGGCCGGCATTGAGCTGGCCGCAGGCCTTCAGGTGGGCGACGAGCCGGGCGAGGTCGACGGGATGGGCCTCGGTGCAGAAGGCGAGCGTCGTGCGCTCCTGCGCCTCGCGGCTGGCGCGCGCGCTGCGGGCCGGGGTGAGCCAGCCGGAGGACACCGCGAAGGCGGAGAGGGATTCGGCGAGGCGCGTGGTCACGCTCTGGCGCACTTCGAGGGGCAGGTAGGGCCGGGCCAGGACCGCCTCGCGCAGGGCGGCCACGTCGCCGTGGCGCTCCACCATCCGCATCAGGCTGCCGGTGGTGATGTGGGCACTGCGGTTGCGGGCGAGCACGACCAGGGCCTCGGGCTCGGCGATCTCGGCGAGCGCCCCGGCGACGGCCGGCGACAGGTCGAGCCGGCCCGCGATGGCGCGGCGGGCGGCGAGGCACCCGATGGCGACGCCGTCGACGAGGTCGGCGTCGCTCAGCACGGGCGAGCGGGCCAGCACCAGGGTGGCGATCTCGGCCTGGTCGCCCGCCAGCGCCACGATCAGTGGACGCGGGGCGTTCGCGCAGGCGGCGCAGGCCTCCGCCAGGGCTCGGCGCACCAGGCTGGAGGGGTCGTCCAGGAGGGCGAGGAGCGCGGCCTCCGCCTCCCAGGCCACGTCCTCGCCGAGACCGTCGTAGAGGTAGGCCCGGGCCAGCGCACCCGCGGCCTCCGCCCGTCGCGCCGCGGAGGTGTGCTGCGTCCAGGCGAGGAACTGGCGGATGATCATGAGCCACTCCGGATCGTGAAGAGGGACAGGTCGAGGGGGGCGCCGGGGCGGGGCGACTGGCCGGAGGCGCTGAACTCCGCCGGACGGCGCGGCGGCAGGGGGGCTCCCACCAGGGCCGCGGAGGCGGCCGGCACGGGATTGGCGGCAATCGCCGGCGCGGCGACGGGGCTCGCGCCCCCGGTCATGCTCTCGGTGCCGTCCGAGCGCGGGAAATAGGTCGGCGCCGCGCGAGCCGGCTCCGGCCGAACCGCATCGGTCCCGCCGCTGCGCCCCTGCCAGAGGCGGGCGACCCCGGCCGAGACGCCGCCCTGCTGGCGCGGATCCGTCTGGAACATCGAGCGTAGGCCGCCCTCGTTGAGGGAGGCGTAGGCGGTGGTACCCTCGGGCAGGCTGATCGTGGCGGCGGGTGTAGCCGGCGCCGCGCCCGTGCGGGCCGCGGCGAGGTGGGCGTAGAGCTCGGCCGCGCCACGGGGGCGGCCGCCTCTGTCGTAGAACAGGCCGCGATTGGCGGCCGCCGCCTCCGGCATGTCGAGGGCGGCGGCCCGGGCCGGGCTTGCCTGGGCGGTGGCGATGAGGGCGGCGGCGCCGCGCGCGCCGAGGACGTGGGCGGCGTAGAGGTCGCCGCCGGTGGGCTCGCGCCCGAGGGCGCCGGTCAGGGCTTCCCGGTTCTGCTCGGTCAGGGCCCCCGCCAGGGTCGCGGCGATCCGCGGATCGCGGCGCAGGTCGAGGATGGTCTGCTTGGCCGCCGGATCGCTCACCGCGTAGGTGCCGTCGGCGCTCTTGGTGATCGCGTCCGCGTAGGTCCCGAGGCCGAGGCGGGGGCCGGCGGTCTTCAGGGTGCCGAGCCAGGTCTGCTCGATGAACTGGAACAGGCCGGTGGCCGAGGAGGTGCCCGCCTTGGCGGAGGGGTCGAGGGCGGATTCGCGCTGGGCCGTGGCGAGCAGGTAGTCGAAGCCCGCGCCGGATGTCTGCGCCCCGTCGCGGATCGCCTCGATGACCCCGCTCGACGCCCCCGTGCGCCCGGCGGCGCCGTCGCGCGTGCCGAGGTCCCGGCTGGCGCCGGGATCGCGGGCAGTGGCGGGGGGCGTGGTGAAGAGGAACATGGCCGTCCGGCTGGGGGCGGACCCGAGCGCCGCCCCGACGGCAACTTTGTTCTCCCTATGGTAAAGGAAGATTGAAGAGTCGGCTCGCGCACGATGCCCGATTTCAGGATTGGCCCCCGCCGGACTGGTCTTCACCCGCGAAGGTCAAGTCCTCGTCCGCCCAGCCGCTCAGGCCGCCGAGCATGAGCTTGACCGGACGCCCGAGCTCGGCGAGCCGCAGGGCCGCCCGGTCGGCCCCGTTGCAGTGGGGGCCGGCGCAGTAGACCACGAACAGCGTGTCGGTGGGCCAGGCGGCGAGGCGCTTGGCCGTGATCAGCCGGTGCGGCAGGTGCACGGCGCCGGGGAGGTGACGGCGCCGGAACGCCGCCGCCGAGCCAACGGCGTGCAGCAGCACGAAGTCGGGCGGGCCGGCCTCCAGGGCCGCCGCCACGTCGGCGCAATCGGTCTCCAGCTCCAGGCGACGCCGGAAGTGATCGCGGGCGATGGCGGGCGGACAGGCGGGTATGGCGGTCACGGGGCTCATCGTCGGTCTCCGGCGTAGGGGACGACAGAGCTAGCAGGAGGCGCGGCCCTTGGCGGCGGCCCGGATTGCCGATTAGCGTCGCGATCATGCCAAAATCGCAGGCGCGCCTGTCCCCCGCCGACCGTCTCGTGGTGGTGCTGGCCTATGACGGCCTCTGCACCTTCGAGTTCGGCGTCGCCGTGGAGATCTTCGGCCTGCCCCGGCCCGAGATGGGGCCGGACTGGTACCTCTTCGCCGTGGCGGGGCTCGATCCCGCGCCGATGGCGGGCTCGACCTCCTGGATCGCGCCGGCACCATCGTGGTGCCGGGCTAGCGCGGTGCGGACGAGCCGGTCCCCGAGGGCCTGGCCGAACGCCATCCCGGCATCCGCTTCACCCCCGACGTGCTCTACGTGGACGAGGGCGCGATCCTGACCTCCGCCGGCTCGGCCGCCGGGATCGACCTCTGCCTGCACCTCGTGCGCCGCGATTTCGGGCCGGCCGCCGCCAATGCCGTCGCCCGGCGCCTCGTCGTGCCGCCCCACCGGGACGGCGGCCAGGCCCAGGTGGTCGCGGGTGCGGTGCCGACGCTCCACGAGGCGGCGCGGATCGGGCCGCTGCTCGATGCCATGCGGGCGGCGCCGGCCCGGGACTGGCCGGTCGCCCATCTGGCAGACCGTGCGGGCATGAGTCCCCGAACGCTCCTGCGTCGCTTTTCCGCCGCCACCGGCACGACGCCGGCCCGTTGGCTCCTCGATCTGCGCCTCGCCCGGGCCCGTGACCTGCTGGAGCAGGCGGACCAACCGCTCCAGGCCGTCGCCGAGGCGGCGGGCTTCGCCACCGCAGCGACCCTGCGCCAGCAGTTCCGCCGGCGCTACACGGTGACGCCCGCGGCCTACCGGGCTGCCGCGCGCCCGCGACCTTGACGCCGCGCCGCCGAGCGATGGCCCACCAACGAAAAAGCGCCCCGGAGGGCGCTGGGTCGGATCTGGAAGGGTTGGGAATTTGGAGCGGGCGAAGGGATTCGAACCCTCGACCCCAACCTTGGCAAGGTTGTGCTCTACCCCTGAGCTACACCCGCTCACACCCGTCGCGGCGAAGGATACCCTCGCGCCGGACGGTTCGTCGTCTCAACGAAGCAAAAAGCCGCTTCCAGCGGCTGTCGCTCCGGTCGTCTCGTTCGGTTAATTGGAGCGGGCGAAGGGATTCGAACCCTCGACCCCAACCTTGGCAAGGTTGTGCTCTACCCCTGAGCTACACCCGCTCACAACCGCGCCGCTGGTGGGAAAGACCCGCCGGCGGCCCCGGACGGCGTCTCTAAACACCATTCCGTCGGGCGTTGCAAGCGCTGAATCCCGGCGCTCGCCCCGCGGGCCGTTTGCCGGCATCGCACCGCCCCTCAGGGCTGCCACTGCGCGGGCGGGGGCAGGCCCTCGCGGATTTCGCGCAGGCGCGCGCGGGTGGCGGCGGTGGTCTCGGCCGGGAGCGCATCGAGGGGGAAGAAGCCGCAGGCGGCGATCTCGCGGTCGGGCTGTTTTGGCGCCCGCACCGCGAAGGCGGCGGCCACGTAGAGGGCGACGTGGTCGCGCCCGGCCCCCGTGCGGCTGTGATAGAAGCCGTGCAGCCGCAGAGGATGCCCGGGATCGACGACGATCTCGGCCTCCTCACGGAACTCCCGGACCATGGCCGTCACCGCGCTCTCGCCGGCCTCGATGCCGCCGCCGGGCAGGTGCCAGCCCGACACGTAGGTGTGGCGGACGAGGCAGACCCGGCCCTCGGCATCGATGGCGACGCCGCGAACGCCCAGGGTCATGCCGCGCGTCGCCAGGGCGCCGTAGTGGATCAGGCGCCGCATCCAGGGGCGTTGCAGGAGCATGCGGCTCAGACGACGCGCAGGCGGATGGCGCCGAGGCCCTCGATGGCGGCTGTCATCGTCTCGCCGCGCCGGACGGCGCCGACGCCCGACGGGGTGCCGGTGAAGATGAGGTCGCCCGGGTGCAGCTCGAAATAGGTCGAGAGCAGCGCGACCTGCTCCTGCGTCGACCAGATCATCTCGGAGAGGTCGCCGCGCTGGCGCTCGCCCGCGTCCACCGCCAGCGTGATGGCGCCCCGCGCGGGATGGCCGATGGCCGAGGCCGGGTGCAGCGGTCCGATCGGCGCCGAGGCATCGGCGGACTTGGCGAGGTCCCAGGGGCGCGCCAGGCGCTTGGCCTCGTCCTGGACGTCGCGCCGGGTCATGTCGAGCCCGACGGCGTAGCCGTAGACGTGGTCGAGGGCAGAAGCCTCCGGGATGTCGCGGCCGCCCAGCCCGAGGGCCGCCACCATCTCCACCTCGAAGTGGTAGTTCTCGGTGCGCGGCGGATAGGGGTGGTCCACCGGATCGTCGCCCGTGACGATCTGCAGGGCATCGGCGGGCTTCATGAAGAAGAACGGCGGCTCGCGGTCGGGGTCCTTGCCCATCTCGCGGGCGTGGGCGGCGTAGTTGCGACCCACGCAGTAGACCCGCCGCACGGGAAACAGGTCGTCGCTGCCGACGATCGGAAGGGCGATGCGGGGCGGGTTCGGGATCACGGACAGCATGGGTCTCCAACCTCTTCTCTCGGCGGATGCGGCGCGGCGCCCGGTCGCTCGCCCTGCACAGGACGCCGCGCCATCCCTATCATAGGCAGCGGGCCCGGCCGCGCCATCCTGCCGCGAGCCGAGGCCTGCCGTTGCGAGTTCCGTGGTGACCGACCCCTCCCGCCTGCTGGCGCATCTCGCCGCGCATCTCGGCGCCGCCCACGTCCTCACCGACCCGGCCGACCTCGCGCCCCACCTCGCCGAGACCCGCGGGCTGCAGCGCGGCCACGCCCTGGCGCTGGTGCGGCCCGCCGACACCGCCGAGGTCGCCGGCGTGGTCCGTGCCTGCGCCGAGGCCGGGGTGCCGGTGGTGGCCCAGGGGGGCAACACCGGCCATGTCGGCGGCGGCCTGCCGCAGGGGGGCATCGTGCTGTCGATGGCACGCCTGACGCGCCTGCGGGCGATCGACCCCGTCAATGCCAGCATCACCGTGGAAGCCGGCATGGTGCTGGCCGACGTCCAGGCGGCCGCGGAGGCCGCCGGCCTGCTGTTCCCGCTCTCGCTGGCCTCCGAGGGGTCCTGCCGCATCGGCGGCAATCTCTCCACCAATGCGGGCGGGACCGCCGTGCTCGCCTACGGCAACGCCCGCGACCTCGTCCTCGGGCTCGAGGTGGTGCTGGCCGATGGCCGGGTCTGGAACGGGCTGAAGGGCCTGCGCAAGGACAATGCCGGCTACGACCTCAAGCACCTGTTCCTCGGCTCGGAGGGAACGCTCGGGCTGATCACCGCCGCGGTGCTGAAGCTCTTTCCCCGGCCGACCTCCCGCGCCGTGGCCTTGGTCGGCCTCGCCTCGGCCGAGGCCGCCCTGGCGCTGTTCCGGCGCTTGCGGGCGGAGGCCGGCCCGACCCTGACCGCTTTCGAGTACATCGCCCCCTTCGGGCTGGAGATCGTCCTGCGCCACCGGGCCGGGGCCCGTCGGCCCCTGGCCGGGGCGCACGGGGCCTACGCGCTGGTGGAGCTCTCCACCACCCGACCCGGCGAGGACGCGGCGACCTTGATGGAGATGCTGCTCGCCCGGGCGCAGGACGCGGGGCTCCTCGAAGATGCGGCCCTGGCGGCGAGCGAGGCGCAGGCGAACGCCGTCTGGGACCTGCGCGAGAGCCTCTCCGAGGTCCAGAAGGCCGAGGGCGCCTCGATCAAGCACGACGTCTCGGTGCCGCTCTCCCGCCTACCCGAGTTTCTCGCGCGGGCGACGCGGGCCTGCGAGGCGGCGATGCCCGGTCTGCGTGTCTGCGCCTTCGGGCACTTCGGTGACGGCAACATCCACTTCAACCTCAGCCAGCCCGTGGGCATGGACCGCGCCGCGTTCCTCGCCGCCTGGGAGCGCTTCAACCGGATCGTCCACGACATCGTCGCCGGGCTCGGCGGCTCCATCGCGGCCGAGCACGGCGTCGGCCTCCTGAAGCGCGACGAACTGGCGCGCTACGCCGACCCGGTGGCCCTCGACCTGATGCGCAGCCTCAAGGCCGCCCTGGACCCGGCAAACATCCTCAACCCGGGCAAGGTTCTGCCCGACCGCCGGGCCGGCGAGGCGGCGTCATTCGGCTTTTCCGAAGGCTCAACAAAAATTTAATCGGAACCGGACCGGGCTCGTCCGGATTGTTGTTGTGCAGTGCACAAAGACTTGCCAGATTATCGACGGCAATGCGCCATAAATCGGCTCCGCTGCGGGCGGAGGAGGTTGCACGACAACGGCGCACGGCTGGTTGCAGTGCGGTGGGTTAGGCCGGTCTTAACCCTTCCGCCCTCTCTTGGACGAGAGAACAGATCAGACGTCGCGATCGAAGACCGAGCAGGAGACACGTTCGATGCCGACTTCCCAGGCGAGAGTCCCGACGGCCGAGGCGAGCCGCTACCTCAAGCAGCTCTGCCGTCACTGGAGCTACAAGTTCCCAGTGGAAGCCACCGAGGAGGCCGGCCGGGTGCCCTTCGGCGAGGACCGCGTCTGCACCTTCGAGGCCGGCCCCGACGCCCTGCTGATGCGGGTCGCGACGCCCGATCCGGCCGCCCTGACGCGCCTGGAGAACGTGGTCTCCGACCATCTTCTGCGCTTCGCCTTCCGCGAGAACCTCGGCGAGATCACTTGGTCCCGCGCCGCTTGAACCCACGCCGTGGCCGGCCCGCCCGGCCTGCGTCCACCGAGGGTTGACCTGCCGTCCCGGGACCTGATCTTGAGCGCACAGCGCTGAAGGCAGCATCGGGAGACAGGCATGGACGGGATCGCGCAGACAACCGCTGGCTCCACACCGACCGGGGCCGCGTCGTCGCACGGGGCACGGCATGCCGAGCGCCTGGAGCGCCTGGCCGAGGTCGCCGTGAAGGTCGGCCTGGGTCTCCGGCCCGGCCAGGAACTCGTGATCACCGCGCCGCTCGAGACGGTGCCGCTGGCCCGCCTCATCACCGAACAGGCCTACAAGGCCGGCGCTTCCCTGGTCACCACCTTCTACACGGACGATGCCGCCACCCTGGCGCGCTTCGCCCACGCCCCCGAGGCGGCCTTCGACACCGCAGCCGGCTGGCTCTACAGCGGCATGGCTGAGGCCTACCGCAACGGCGCGGCCCGCCTCGCCATCGCGGGCGACGATCCCTCCCTTCTGGCCGGCCAGGACTCGGCCAAGGTGGCCCGTGCCAACCAGGCCCGGTCGAAGGCCTACGTGCCCGCCCTGGAGCTCATCGCCAACTTCTCCACCAACTGGACCATCGTCTCGGCGGCGACGACGCCCTGGGCCCGCACGGTGTTCTCCGACCTACCGGAGGCCGAGGCCGTGTCCCGCCTCTGGGACGCGATCTTCGCGGCCTCGCGGGTGGACGGCCCCGACCCGGTGGCGGCCTGGGAGGCGCACAACGCCGCCCTTCACGCCCGGATGAACGCGCTCAACGCCCACCGCTTCGCGGCCCTCCGCTTCTTCGGACCCGGCACCGACCTCACGGTGGGCCTCGCCGACGACCACGAATGGTGCGGCGGCGCCTCGGCCTCCCGCAGCGGCATCGTCTGCAACGCCAACATCCCCACCGAGGAGGTGTTCACCACCCCGCACAAGGACCGGGTCGACGGCACCGTCACCAGCACCAAGCCGCTCTCCTACCAGGGCACACTGATCGACGGGATCCAAGTGCGCTTCGAGGGCGGCCGCATCGTCGAGGCCACCGCCCGAACCGGCGGCGACGTGCTCGCCAAGGTGCTGGAGACCGACGCGGGCGCGCGCCGCCTCGGCGAGGTCGCCCTGGTGCCCGCCTCCTCGGCGATCTCCGCCTCGGGACTCCTGTTCTACAACACCCTCTACGACGAGAACGCGGCGAGCCACATCGCCCTGGGCCAGGCCTACAGCAAGTGCTTCCGCAACGGCGGCGCGGAGTTCAGCGCGGACGACCTCGCGGCCCGCGGTGCCAACCGCAGCCTGATCCACATCGACTGGATGATCGGCTCCGACCGGATCGACGTCGACGGCCTCTCCGCCGAGGGCCGGGCGGTTCCGGTGATGCGCGCCGGCGAGTGGGTCGACTGACGCCCTCCCGGCAGCGCCGCCCGCCGGCCTGAGCCGATACGCCATCCATCCGCGTGCGCCCTTCCCCGTGTGAAGGCGCACGCAGACGATGGCGTCGAATTGACGTGGGCAAATTTCCCACGCATGGTCCGGATGTGGTCGCACCGGCCACGGACTTTCGAACGGACGCCCGTACAGACTGCCGCCGCCTTCGGGCGGGTTCGGCAGGCGTAGAAGACCGCCCGATCCCCGCGCTCCCGTGTCTGCCGGCGCACGGATGCGGAGATCGGGGCCGGCCTCGTCGCGGTGACGCCCGGGCGCCCGCGGGTTTCCGCGCCGGGTGTCCGGCACCAGTCTGCGGGTTGGAACCGTCGTTCGGGTTCGCCATCTCCCGAGGGAGACAACGAGGATCTCATGACCAAGCCCCTTCTCCTGGCCGGCCCGATGGCTGTCCTGCTCGCCGGAGCGGCCTCTGCCGCCGACCTTCCGCGCCGCGCCGCGCCGCCGGTCTTCACCACGGTTCCGGTCTTCAGCTGGACCGGGTTCTATGCGGGTCTCAACGCCGGCTACGGCTTCGATGCCAACAGCAGCCGCGGCGCCATCGTGATCGGTACCACCGCCGCCTCCGGCGTCGTCGCCAACGGCGCCGATCCGGGCCTCGTGGCCTTCAGCAACCGCAACGCCAACAACGGCTTCACCGGGGGCGGCCAGATCGGCTACAACTATCAGTTCACGCCCGGCTCCGGCGTGGTGGTCGGCGTCGAGGCGGATGCGCAGTATCTCGGCTTCGGCACCAACCGCAACACGGCGTCCTTCGTCGGCACGCCCAACGCGGACCTGACCTTCGTCAACCCGAACGGCCTGTCGAACCTCGACTACTTCGGCACCGTGCGGGGCCGCCTCGGCTACGCCTTCGACCGGACCCTGGTCTACGGCACCGGCGGCTTCGCCTATGGCGGCGGGGGCGGCTCCAGCTTCGGCCTGCCCAACAGCAGCACCGATACGTTCCGCACCGGCTGGGCCGCGGGCGGCGGCATCGAGTACGCCCTGCCCTCCGACTCGTTCCTGAACTTCTTCAAGTCCTCCGCCGTGACCGTGAAAATCGAGGGCCTCTATGTCAGCCTCGACCGGAACAGCACCAACGGCGTGTTCGCCTATTCGAACTCGACGGGCGCCCAGTACAGCGTTTCCGGCACGGGTTATGCAGCCGCGACGGGCTATACCAGCCGCCGCTCCGACGAGTTCGCCGTCGTCCGCGCCGGCCTGAACTACAAGTTCGGGACGTACTGACCCGTCGCCGGACCCGCTTTTGGCCCGAGCCTCCCCAGCCCGATCAGACTGGCCGCTCGGTCAAACGGCGCCCCGGGAGCGATCCCGGGGCGCTGTCGAAAGGCAGGTGCCTTTCAGAAGCCAGGCGCCTTGGCGGCGCCGAGGATGCGGGCGGGGCGGCCCTCGTTGCCCCCCTGGAGCACGACGACGTAGGAATCGGCATCGGCGACCTGGGCCGCGTGGCGCGGCACCTCGAAATGTGCCGCATGACCCGTCCAGGGGCCGATCCGGTGCATCCCGCGCACGACGTTGATGTAGTCGAACACCTGTCCCTTGTTCTCGCCGCCGCCGATGGCGATGCGCCGCCGCCGCATCACCGGCAGCAGCCAGAGCTCGGCCTTGGTGTCCGGTCCCGTGCTCGCGCCGACATCGACGCAGATGCGGTCGCCCTCTTCCCAGCTCCGGACCGGCACCTGGATGGGGCTGGTCGCCCGGGCCCGGCGCAGGGCCCGTTCCAGGGAGTTGCGATCCGAACGGATCATCGAGGGCTCGCCGTTGACGATGGCCTGGGGTGTGAAGACCTGTCGCTCGCCGCGTAGGGAGGCGTAGGCCCGCTGCCGCGCCGTGAAGGCGGGCTGGGCATAGGCGTCTTTCCAGCCGAGATAGTCCCAGTAGGTGATCGGGAAGGTCAGGGCGATCACGCCGGGCTCCCGGGCGAACTCCCCGAGCACCCGCGAGGCCGGCTGACAAGAGGCGCAGCCCTGGCTCGTGTAGAGCTCGATCACCACCGGGGTGCGCTCGCCCGCCAGGGCCTGGGTCGCACCCGCCACCAGGGCACCGGCGGCGACCAGGAGGGCGAGGCGCAGGCCGACGGTTCGGCGCGGAAGGGACGGGGCGGCGCGGCTCATGGGATCAGGATACCGTCGCCGGGCCATTCCCCGTCATCACGGTCGCTCGATCCTCCGGCGCGCCGGCCGGGGCCGTCGTGCCCGAAGCCGGACCCTGAGCGGGTTTGGGCTTCGGCAGCATCGCGGGACGCCAGCGCCGGTGCATCCAGAGCCATTGACCGGGATTCTCGCGGATCCAGCCCTCGATCACCCGAGTCATCGCCTGCATCGCCCCCTGCACGTCGATGGCGCCCGAGGCGTCGCGCGGCAGGTCGACGGGCGGCGTCAGTTCAAGATGGAAGCGCGTCCCGTCGCGGCGGACCACTCGCGCGCCGTGGACGGGACATTCGTAGTGGCGGGCGAGCTTGCCCAGGAGCGGATTGACCAGCACCGGCTTGCCGAAGAACTCCACCACCACCCCCCGGGTGAAGTGCTGGTCGATGAGCTGGCCGAGATGGCCGCCGCGCTCCACCACACCCTGCATGGCGAAGACCGCGCCCTGCCCGGCCGCCGCCAGGCCTCCCATGGTCTGGCGGCGGACCTCCTGGACCAGGCGCGCGGAGGCCGCGTCGTTGGGGGGACGGAAGATCGCGGTGGCGTCGAGGCCGAACTGGGCCGCGCAGATCGCCGGCAATTCCCAGTTCGCCAAGTGGGCGGAGAAGATCAGGCCCGGTTTGCCGTCGTCGCGCAGGTCGGCGAAATGCGTCTCGCCCGCCACCGTGATCCGCCCGCCCGCCGCGAGATCCGCCGGATCGAGATCGAACAGCGTGTGGAGATGGGCGTATTCCGCACCCGTCCGGCCGAGATTGTCCCACGCCTCCCGGGCGAGGGCGCGGATCGCGGCCTCGTCCCGCTCGGGGAAGGCCGCGCGCAGATTGGCCGTCGCGATCCGGTGGGCTGGCAGGAAGGGACCGACCGTCCGGGCGACCCAGCCGCCGACCCGGCTCGCACGCTCGGCCCCGAGGAGGCGCGCCAGCCAGAACAGCCCCCGGATCAGGGGAATCATGGCGAGGCCGGCCAGCCGCGGCAGGTTACGCTTCAGGACGAGGGCAAGGCGAAGCAAAACGAATCCCGTGACGCGGGGCGTTCCGGCGACGACCCTGGCCCCTGGCATAATTCATTTTAGCCCGGGAGGGCACCCGTGCGGCCTGCAACTCAGAGCGTCACGAGGATCTTGCCGAAGACCTTCCGGGATTCCAGGCGCTCCAGCCCCTTCGCGAAATCGGCCAGGGGCAGGACCGTGTCCACCACGGGGGTGATGCCGTCCGCCATCTTGGCCATGGCGTCGCGGATATTGGCCATCGAGCAGCCGAACGAGCCGGTGATGCGGTACTGCTGTTGGAATAGCTGCATCAGGTTCATGCTGGTCGAGACGCCCGAGGTGGAGCCGCAGGTGACGAGCCGTCCCCCGCGCTTGAGGCAGAGGAGCGAGCCGTTCCAGGTGTCGGGGCCGACATGTTCGAAGACCACGTCGACGCCCTTGCGCTTGGTCAGGCGGCGGACCTCGCCCTCGAAGCGCTCCTCGCGGTAGTTGATGACGTGGTCGGCGCCGAGCGCCTTGGCCTTCTCGCCCTTGGCGTCGTCGCCCACCGTGGTGAAGACCGTGCAGCCGATGGCCTTGGCCATCTTGATCGCCGCCGTGCCGATGCCGGACCCGCCGGCATGGACGAGGATGCTCTCGCCCGGCTCAAGGCGGGCATTGTCGAACAGCATGTGCTGCACGGTGCCGAAGGCCACCGGGGCGCAGGCCGCATCGGTGAAGCTGACGCCGTCCGGCATCTTTATGACGAGGCGCGCCGGCATGGTCACCCGCTCGCGGGCGAAGCCGTCGATGTGGAAGCCCATCACGCCGGAGACGTCCTCGCAGAGGTTGTCGCGGCCCTCCCGACAGGCCTTGCACCGGCCGCAGGTCCGGGCGCCGTACATCGCCACCCGGTCGCCCGCGGCCAGGCCCGTGACGCCCTCCCCGACGCAGACGATCTCGCCCGAAGCCTCGGCCCCGACCGCCAGGGGCAGCTTGCGCTTGGCGAAGGCCATGCCGCGGAAGCCCCAGACGTCGATGAAGTTCAGGCCCACCGCGCGCACGCGGATCTGGACCTCGCCGGGGCCGGGGGGCGCGGGCTCCGCGACATCCTCGAGGCGCAGGTCGCGGTCACCGTGGAGCTGGAGGGATTGCATCGGTTCGCTTCCGTTCGCGGGGCGCCGCGGATGCCCCCGCAGGGGCTGGGCGTTCATGCGCCCCTCGCTAGCCTCCGCGGGGCCAGGCATCAACCCGCCGGGCCGGCCTCACTCCGGCGACAGGTAGCGCCGCCGGGCCCAGCCGAGGATCGGGCCGGCCTTGACACGGCACCAGGTCAGACCGCTCGGGGTGTCCGCGGTGCAGCCGAAGCCGCGCAGGCGGGCGCCCAGCGGGGCCTGGCCGAGGGCGGGCGCGGCGGCATCCGGCGTCTCGCGGATGCTCAGGGTCTCGCCGCGCGGGAGCCCGTCGACCCGGAACGCGTCGGCCGCCGCGGCGGAGCCGGTGGCGAGGAGCAGGAGGACCAGCGCGGCGGGGATCGGGGACATGCTCGGTTCCGCCTCAGGAGCGATGGACGCCCATCATCGCGGTGAGGCCGCCGTCGACGGGCAGCACCGCGCCGGTGATGTAGGCGGCGCCCTCGCCCATCAGGAAGGCCGCGAGGGCGGCGACGTCCTCCGGCCGGGCGAAGCGGCCGGCCGGGATCTGGCGCTCCATGGTGGCGCGGTAGGCGGCGTAGGGGGCCATCATCCCGGTATCGATGAAGCCCGGCGCGATCACGTTGACGGTGACGCCGCGCTTGGCCGACTCGACCGCCAGGGTGCGGCAATAGGCGATGAGGGCGCCCTTGGTCGCGGCGTAGGCCGCGTTGCCCGGGTTGGCCCGGAGGGCGGCCACCGATCCGATGGCGACGATCCGTCCCGCGCGCGCGCGGGTCATGCCCCGGACCAGGGATTTCGCCAGGCGCGTCAGCGACCAGAAGTTCACCTGCATGGCCGCCTCGGCCCGGTCCTGGTCCAGCATCGCCGCCAGGGCGTCGTAGGACTGGCCGGCATTGTGGACGAAGCCGTGGAAGCCGTCGCCGGCCTCGAGTTCCTCGCAGAACGCCGCGACGGCGGCGCGGTCGGCGAGGTCGAGGGCCAGCGCGGTGATCGTGCGGTCGGGATGGGCCGCCGAGAGATCCGCCACCAGCGCCTCGGCGGCCTCGGCGGAGGACCGGTAGGTGAAGGCGACGTCGTGGCCGGCGGCGACCAGGGCCCGCACGATGGCGGCGCCGAGGCCGGAGGCGCCCCCGGTGACGAGGACTCGGCGGCCGGGCCCGGCGCTCGGGTCCGTCGTCATGCCGGCTCGTCCGCCAGAACGAGGCAGGTGTTCTGGCCGCCGAAGCCGAACGAGTTCGACAGCACCCGACGCACCGGCACGTCCCGGGCCTCGGCTACGATGTCGAGGGGAATGGCGGGGTCGGGCACCGCGTAGTTGATGGTCGGCGGGATTCGGCCGTGCGCGATGGTGAGCAGCGAGATCACCGCCTCCACCGCGCCCGCGGCCGTGAGGGTGTGCCCGATCATCGACTTGTTGGACGAGACCGGCAGGGTGCGGATGCGGTCGCCGAACACGGCGGCGCAGCTCATCGCCTCCATCTTGTCGTTCTCCGGCGTCGAGGTGCCGTGGGCGTTCACGGTGTCGATGGCGTCGGGCGCCGTGTCGGCATCCGCCAGGGCGGCGCGGATCGCCGCGATGCCGGGGGCGCCGTCGGGGCTCGACCGGGTGCGGTGGAAGCCGTCGCCCTTCTCGCCGCAGCCGAGGACGTAGCCGAGAATCCTTGCGCCGCGCGCGCGCGCCGCCTCGGCGTCCTCCAGGACGAGGGCGCCCGCGCCCTCCCCCATGACGAAGCCGTCGCGGTTCTTCGAGAAGGGCTTGGAGGCGGCCTCGGGCGGGTCGTTCTGGGTGGAGAGGGCCGAGAGCAGCGAGAACCGGATCAGCGATTCCGGGTTCACCGAGCCGTCGGTGCCGATGCAGAGGGCGGCCGTGACCTCGCCGCGCCGGATCGCCTCGACGCCGAGTTGGATCGCCGTGGCGCCGGACGAGCACGCGGTGGAGAGGGAGATCGGCGAGCCCTTGGTGCCGAAGCGGTCGGCGATGTGGTCGGCCACCGTGCCGAAGATGAACAGGTCGTGCCAGGGGTCGAAGCGCCGGCTCGCGGCGGCGCGCTGCAGGTCCGCATAGGTGATCGGGCCGGTCTGGCCCGAGGCCTCGGCCAGGGCCTGGCGCTGCGGCCACTCGATCTCCACCGGGGGGACGGCGATGAACAGGGCGCCGGGAAAGTCCCCGGGCCGGCCGATGCCCGACTGCGCGATCGCCTCGTCGGCGGCGGCTTCCGCGAAGCGCTGGGACAGGGCCGGTGCCACCAGGGGGTCGGTATCGAGGAAGTCGACAGTGCCGGCGATGCGGGTGCGCAGGCCCTCCGTGGGGAAACGTCGGATGGCGTGGATGCCGGAGCGTCCGGCGGTCAGGGCGGCCCAGTTGTCGGCCTGGCCCTGGCCGAGGGAGGTGACGATGCCGAGGCCGGTGACCGCCACCAGCGGCCGGCCTTTCGCGTCGCGGACCTTGGCGTCCCGGGGAGGTTGGTTCGTCATCGCGCCGTCTTACACTCTTTTCGTCACCACCGGAGTCCGGGATCGCCCCGGGTCAGGCCGCCGTCACCCGGATCACGCCCTCGCCCCGGCGATGGCCCACCACCGTCACGGCGACCTCGCGCAGGCCCTTCTCGGCGACGAGCGCCGCCGCCAGGGCCGCGCCGAACGGCGCCACCGTCTCGAGGGTGTGGCCGGTGACATCGCCCAGAGCCGTCACGGCCACGCCCGGGGCGAGGCGCGCCAGGGCTGCGCCCTCCTCGGTCGTGACCGGGGCGACGCCGGTGGCACCGGCGAGGACGATCTCGGGCGCCGCGACGCCCGCCGTCGTCCAGAGGGCCGCCAGGCTGGCCTCGGTGCTGCCGGCCGTGCGCGTCGTGCGGTCGCTCGCCACCGGGCCGAGGCGCGCCAGCGCCCGGGCCCCGCGGGCGGCGGCATGCTCGGCCGCTTCCAGAACCAGGAAGGCGGCGGCACTGCCGAGGATGAAGCCGGCCTCTGCCGCCGGGGTCCGGTCGAAGACCGGGCGGAAGTCGCGGGCGCGCAGGAAGCCGCCCATCTCGTGGATGACCATGACATCGGGCCGCTCGGCGCTGTAGGAGCCGCCCACCAGCATGCAGTCCACCTGCCCCGAGGCGATCCGCGCCTGGGCGATGCGCAGGGCGTCCGTGCCCGCGGCTTCCTCGCCCATGAAGGTGCGGGACGCACCCGTGACCCCGTGGACGATGCCGATATTGCCGGCGAGCAAGTTCGAGAGCTGGGCCAGGAACAGGGTCGGGCGCAGGTCGTTCTGCAGGTGCTCGTTGAGGTAGGCGCCCGGATCGGCGGCCTCCCGCAGGCCCGTGAGGATCGCGCCGTCCACCGCGGTGTCGCGCTCGCCGCCGCCGGCCGAGACCACGAGGTGCATGCGGCCCTTCAGGTTGGCATCCCCCTTCACCCCGGCGGAATCCAGGGCGAGGCCGGCGGCGTAGACGCCCAGGCGCTGCCAGGGCTCCATCTGGCGCTGGTCGGACTTTTTCGGGATCTGGCCGTCGAGGGCGAGGGGCGCCATCGGATGCACCGTGTAGGGCGCGAAGGCCTGCGTGTCGGTGCGCGCCGGCGCGCCGGCCCCGAGGGCCGCGAGATGCGCCGCGATGCCCTCGCCCGCGCAGGAGACGAGGCCGATGCCGGTGACGACGACGTCGCGCGAACTGCTCATCTCACCTCGTCGCTCATCTCTGGACGCTCACTCGCCGCACGCTCACGCGGGCTCGCCCGCGAGATCGAACAGCCCGATCTTGCGGGCCCGCGCGCGCATCGGCCCGTCGAGGCCGGCCGGGAACGGCATGGTGCGGAAGCGCAGCTCGGCATTGGCCAGCGGCTTGCCGTCGTGCTGGATCGCCGCCTTCGTCACCGCGTAGCCCGAGCCGTCATGTTCGAGGCTGGCTTCGATCTGCAGTTCGGCGCCCGGGCCGACGAAGGACCGGAAGCGCGCCTTGTCGACGCCCATCAGGAACGGCATCTGCCGGAAGCCCAGATGGGCGAGCACGAGGTAGCCCGAGGCCTGGGCCATGGTCTCGGTGAGCAGCACGCCCGGCACCAGCGGGTGGTCGGGGAAGTGCCCCTCGAAGACCGGGCTCTCCATCGGCACGCGGGCCAGGGCCTCGATCCGGCCGGCCTCGCGGTCGAAGCGGGTCACGGCGTCGATCATCTCGAAATATTCGAGGCGCATGGCGTCCTGTGTCCCGGGCGGGCGGGGGTCGAAGGGGCGGCGTCGGTCGCCCGGGGCGTCCCGGGCGGCCCGGCTTCAGGCCTTGGCGGCCTTCTCAGCCACGAGGGCGTCGATGCGGGCGCAGAGGTTCTTCAGGACGAAGTACTCTTCGGCCGGCACCTTGCCCTCGTTGACCTCCTGGGTCCAACGCTCGAGGGGGAGCTTGATGCCGAAGGCCTTGTCCACCGCGAAGGCGATGTCGAGGAAGGCGAGCGAATCGATCCCGAGATCGTCGATGGCGTGGCTCTCGGGGGTGATCGTGTCCCGCGGGATGTCGGCGGTGTCGGCGATGATGTCCGCGACGCGGTCGAAGGTGGCGGTGTGGGTCTGGTCGGACATGCGTTCTCGCCGTGTGACTGGGTATCCCGCCGGATTCGGCCCGTGCCGATCGGGGGCCGGAGCGATCCGGCGCATGATGCCCGGTGCCCCCGGTCGCGCAGCATGCCCCGTGGGCCGGCGCTGCCGCCGCCCTGGACAGTGAAGGCGGTCCCTTACACGAGGGGGTCAGGAGGGGCAACCGTGGCCATCACGGCGTCGCGATCCGGCCGGCGTTTCCATTCCGATCCCGCGGCGATGGACTAGATGCACTGGCAGGACGTGGCCGCCGCGGCCGCTCCGCACGAGGTCGCACAACACGATGGTCCAGCTTCCCTCCGTGACGCCGGCCGGCACGCCGCCGGCGGGCGCGCCCGACCCGCGCTCGCTTTCCGACCCTCCGCCGCGTGCGGGGGCGCACCCAGTATCGGGCTCGGCGCAGAGCCTCGCGCGCCTTGCCCTGTTCCTCGCCCTGGCGGGCCTCGGGATCTGGGTCCTGCACCCCTTCATCCCGGCCCTGGTCTGGGCGGTGATCCTGGCGATCGCCCTCGGGCCCCTCTACGCCCGTGCGGAGCGGCGCTGGCCGCCGGGCCGGCACAACATCCTCCTACCGCTCCTCTTCACCGCGGCGGTGGCCCTGGTCTTCCTGATTCCCCTGGTGGTGCTGGGCGTGCAGGCGGCGCGGGAGGCCCACGACGTGGTCGCCTGGGCCCGCTCCTTCGAGAAATCCGGCATCCCCGTGCCGGACTTTCTCGGCCACCTGCCCTTCGGTGCGGCGCAGGCGCAGGCCTGGTGGGCGGAGAACCTGAGCCACCCCGCCGCCGGCTCGGAGCTCCTGCACCGCTTCGACAATTCCTCGGTGATCGGCGTGACCCGCAGCCTCGGGGCGCAGATCGTCCGGCGCGTGGTCCTGTTCGGCTTCACCCTCGTGGCGCTGTTCTTCCTGTTCCGCGACGGCCGGGCGGTCGCCGCGCAGGTGCTGGCCGCCAGCGCCAAGCTGTTCGGCCCCCGCGGCGAGCGGGTGGCACGGCAGATGGTGGCCTCGGTGCACGGCACCGTGGACGGCCTCGTCCTGGTCGGCCTCGGCGAGGGCCTGCTTCTGGGGATCGTCTACTTCTTCGCCGGCGTGCCGCACCCGGTGCTGCTCGGGGCCCTGACGGCGGTGGCGGCGATGATCCCGTTCGGGGCGCCCCTGGTCTTCGGCATCGCGGCCGCGATCCTGCTCGCCAACGGCGCGGTGGTGCCGGCGGCGGTCGTGGTGGTGGCGGGCTTCGTCGTCACCTTCGTGGCGGACCACTTCGTGCGTCCGGCCCTGATCGGCGGCACCACCCGCCTGCCCTTCCTCTGGGTGCTGCTGGGCATCCTCGGCGGCGTCGAGACCTTTGGCCTCCTGGGGCTGTTCCTCGGCCCGGCCGTGATGGCGGCGCTGATCCTGCTCTGGCGGGACTTCACGCAGGGCGAGCCGGCCGAGGGCCCCCGGGCCTGAGCCCCGGGGTCCGCATCCGGTGCCCGGACGCGTCGGTCCGAGGGCTCTCGAGGCCCCCGGGCGGCTCAGCCAGGTCGGCCCGCGCCCGATCCCCGGTCCGGTCGCGCCGCGGTCTTACGCCGGCACCCCGCCACGGTACCGGGCGAACGGGCTTCGGCCTTCCGGGCCGAACAGAATCACCGCATAGGTGTCGGGCTCCATGCCCTCGACCTCCATGCCGGGCGAGCCGGCCGGCATGCCCGGAACGGCCAGTCCCGTGGCCTTGGGCGTCTCCGCCAGCAGCCGCTTGATCGCGCCGGCCGGCACATGCCCCTCGACCACGTAGCCGCCGACCTCGGCCGTGTGGCAGGAGGCGAGGTCCCGCGGCACGCCGAGGCGCGCCTTCACCGGGTTCACGGGCCCCTCGGTCACCGTCACCGTGAAGCCGGCCTCCCGCAGGTGGGCCACCCATTTCTCGCAGCAGCCGCAACTCGGGTCCTTCGCCACGGCGACCCGGGGCAGACCCTCCGCCAGGGCGGGCCTTCCGAGCATCAGTCCCGCCGCTAGGCCGACGAGCACGTCTCGCCGGGACGCCAAGGTTTCCGTCCCCATCCTCATCTCCCGTTTGTCCTCTATTCGGCCGCCCGGGCCCGTTGACCGATCCCATCCCCCCCGCCCCTGTCCCGACAGCATCGGGCTCAGGTGCGGGGAGGCTCGGCGGCGCGCTACCAGCGGAGGAGACGCGGCCCCAGAACCGCCCCGGCCAGGGTGCACAACGCGATCGTCCCGCCGTACCAGACGGCGACGAACGGGACGGTGTCGTCCATGCAGTGCAGCGAGTAGCCGAGCGCGCTCACGGCGCCCGCTGCGAGACCCACCAGGGCTCCGGCGCGAATCAGGTCCGTCGGAGCCCCGAACCGGCGGACCGCCCAGGTGACGAGGGCGAACGGAACGATGGCGATCAGGGGGATCGAGACCAGGCATTCGAGCCAGGAATGGCCCGAGATCTGGCCATGCCAGTGCTCGCGGGGCACCGTCGTGAGGCTGGCCCCGGCCAGGGCCGCGACCGCGACGAACGGCAATGCCGCGATCCCGAGATGGACGCGGCTCTCCCCGCCCGGACTGGCCACCCTGACGAGATACCGGATCGCGAGGCCACCGACCGCGGCTGCGAAGGCGAGCTTGAAGGCGAGGAACAGGAGCGGGCGGCCCTGCATGAGGCCGGGGCGTACGCCGAGGACGGCGAGCGCGAGAAAGAGGGCACAAGCGGCGCCCACGGCCACGGCGAGGCCGAGCCGCCGGGTCATCCACGAGGTCCGAACCGGTTCGCGCTCGAAACTGCTGCCCAGGAAACCGATGAGGTCGTCCGTCTTCATCGCGCCGTGCCTCCGACCAGTTTCGCCAGCGCCTTCAGGCCACGGTGGACGCTCACCTTGACCGCCGTCTCGGACATGCCGGAGCGCGCGGCTGCCTCGGCGGTGCTCAGGCCGTCGACCTTCGTGGATTGGATCGCGCTTCTCATCTTGGCCGGCAAGTGCGCGAGCAGGCGCGCGACATCGAGGGAACTCTCCGCCGCGACGTGATCGCCGTGGGCCAGCAGCACACCCGCATCCTCGACGGGGACGTTCGCAGCGGTCGCGCGCGTCTGCCGGAGATGGTCGATCAGTTTGTATCGGGCGATGGCGTGGACCCACGGCGTCACAGGCTGCGTGACGTCATAGGTGTGCCGCCGCGTATGGATCACCATCAGGGTTTCCTGGACCAGGTCCTCCGCCTCGGTGTCCGTCCGCCCGGACCGGACCAGCTTGCCTTTGTAGTACGCGCGCAGATGCGAACCGAGGCGCTCGAGGAAGCGCCGGTAGTCGACGGCGCTCCCCCCGAGGCTGGCGACGAGCAGGCCACGCAGTTCTTCCTCCGCCTGGGACACGCGAGCTAGGCGAGCCGGTTCATGGCCGCCGAGCGGAAGAACGAAGTCGATCGCATCATCCGCCACCCCGCAGAACTCCTCATAACGGCCACGCGGTGTCGCCGAAGCACGCCGTTCGTCCGGCGATCCAGTTCACGCGGTCGGCGGCCCAATCGCCACACGGAATCGCTCCCGCCGCTCAAACGGACAGTCCGCAATCCTGGCCCGAAAGGTTACTGCGCTCCCGTCATGCCTTCACGCACAGGTATGTTGCGGGAATGATTGTCAAGCTTAGGTAGCATTCCTATACCCCGGACGGGTACGGTGAGACAGGTGGTAGGGAGGTTTCCGAGCCTTGGCGCCGGCGCGCTCCCCATCCCACGACAAGGTGTTCCGGGCCGGATCCGGCTAGGTCTGACGTCCTATCCGGTGACGGCGTCGGCCGTGTCCCCGTGCGATGTCTCGCTCGGTCCCTCCCCGCGATTGAACTGACCCGGACAAAGACCGGCCGTCCGGCCATCGACGCTTTTCTTGGAGTGCAGGCATGATCGAGGTGATCCCGAACTGGCATCCGGTCGCGGTCCATTTCACGGTCGCTCTCCTCATCACGAGCAGCGGCCTCTTCGCCCTCGGGACCTTGCTCGGGCAGCGGCCGTACGGAGGCGCGCTCACGACGGCCGCCCGCTGGAACCTCGCGATGGGTGTCGGCATCACGGTCGCAACCCTCGCCACGGGCTGGTCGGCCTACAATACGGTGGCGCACGACGCGGCCTCGCACCGGAACATGACGATCCACCTGCGTTGGGCCGTGGCCACCGCGCTGGTCTTCCTCGCCGCCGGGGGCGTCGCCTGGTTGGAGCGCCGAAAGAGCGCCGGAGCGGGCCTCGTGCTGCTGGCGTTGCTGGCGGGAGGTTCGGGCGCGCTCGCGGTGACGGGCTGGCTCGGGGGCGAGAACGTCTACCGCTATGGCCTGGGCGTCATGGCACTCCCGACATCCGGCGACCACGTCCATCCCGGTGGCGGCGACCATGCCGAGGGGCATAGCCACGCGCACGACCACACCCCCACGAATGACGCCGTCACGCCCGATGCCGTGGGCAGGACCGATGCGGTCCCGGCTCCGAGTGCCCTTCCCAACGACCATACCCATTGACCGTCCCGCCGCCGCCCGCTGCGTCGCCCATCCTGCAGAACCTGTCCGGGACCCGGCTCATGGCGGAAATGCAACAGAGGGTTGTTATCGGAGATTGTTGCTGTCGGGGGGATTGCAGGCCCCGCCGGGCTGCGCGATGTTTTCTCCAGATCGGGCCGGAATCCTGAGCGATGCTCTTCCTGCGCACAGTGATGCTCGCCGTCCTGGCTTTCGCTTTGGCCATCGCGCCGGCGGCGGCATGCACGATGGGCCGTCAGGCCGCGGCGGCCGACCGTTGGCTCTCCGACGCCTCCGCGCGGATGCCGCACCCCGACCCCGCGCGGGCGTCGCGGGCTTCCGACACGCCGGACAGCGCTCGGGACGCGGCGCGTCATGCGCCGTCACAGGACGGTCCCTCCGCGTCCGCCGGCGATGACGGCGGCCCGGGACACCGACACGGTTCGAAGCGCCCGGGCGGCCCGTCGCCCTGCTGCGCCCTCGGCTGCCAAGCCGCGTTGCCGACGATGGCAGGGGGCGGACCGCCCTTGGAGGACACGCCCTCCGACCGCGGACGGATCGGACGGGCGGACGGACCCGTCGACGCCCATCCGCTCCGGATCGAGCGACCGCCGA
Organism: Methylobacterium sp. Leaf465; assembly: GCF_001424705.1. Taxonomy (GTDB): domain Bacteria; phylum Pseudomonadota; class Alphaproteobacteria; order Rhizobiales; family Beijerinckiaceae; genus Methylobacterium. The sequence continues at coordinate 121,978 of NZ_LMRA01000046.1, read as the reverse complement.
GGCTCGGCGCCTGATGCGCGGGCGGCTCTCGCGACCGCCGACGGCCGTTCCGACGGGACGGCCACCCCCTCCCCCCTCATCGCCTTGGTGCCCTGGTCGAGCGCGACCCCGTCGTCGGCTTCCGCCGTGCGGCCGGCGGCTCGCCGGGCCATGTCCCCGGCCCTCCGCCTCAGTTCGGGAAATATACGATGTTCAAGTTGCCGAGACCGGCCGCGCTCGCGGCGGTCCTGCCGCTCGCCGGCTGCATCCCCGCCACAGTGCCCGTCGGGCTTGTCCTGCCCTCCGACCCGAACGCGACGGTCCCACCCCCTCGCTACGCGACGGTCACCCGGGGCGTGAAGGATTTCGGTGTGGTCGAGACGAAGGACTGGCTGGAGCTCAACCGGCAGGTGGCCCCGAAGGCGGGGTCCGGCGGGACGGGAGGCATGCCGGGCATGGACGGCATGGGCGGAAAGCGCGATTCGGGAGGTCGGTGATGGTCCGTCTCTGTAACCCGATCGATCCCCCTCCCGGACTAACGGTCATGGGACGCAACACGACCACGCCGGGAGATGCCGGTACGACGGCGCGTCCTCCGGGCGGCGCCGTCCGGGGGCGCCCGGGGGGCGGGAGCTTGACCGGGAGCTTGGCTGGCGTGGCCTTGCTGCTGGGAGGCTGCGCGAGCTTCTCACCGGATGCAGGCCTGTCGGTCGCCAGCGAATATGCCTCGCTCGAACTCGGCAAGGACATCGCGAAATCGAGCGACCAGGGGATCGCGCCGAGCGCGGAGGCGCGGGTGGATGCGCTGCTGCGGCGTCCCCTCACGGCGGATGGCGCCGTCCAGGTCGCGCTTCTCAGGAACAGGGGCTTGCAGGCCGCCTTCAACGGCCTCGGCGTCTCCGAGGCGCAGTACGTGCAGGCGACCCTGCCGCACGCCCCGACCTTCTCGATCACGCAATGGGGGCTCGGGTTCAACACGGAGATCGAGCGCTCCGTGGCCGCCAGCGTGCTGGACCTGGCGACGCTGCCGGCCCGCGCCGAGATCGCCCGCCAGCGTTTCCGGGGCGACCAGTACAACGCGGCGGACCAGGTCCTGAAACTCGCGGGCGAGGCCCGGCGCCAGTTCTATCGGACGGTGGCGGCCAACCAGGCCATCGCCTTTCTCGAACAGGCGCTGGCGAGCACCGAATCCGCGTCGACCTTGACCCAGCAACTGGGCGAGACGGGTGCACTGAACAAGCTGGAGCAGGCGCGCGAGCACGCCTTCTACAGCGAGTTGGGGGCGCAGCTCGCCAAGGCGCGCGTCCAGCAGCGGGCGGAGCGGGAGCGCCTGACCCGCCTGCTCGGCCTCTGGGGGCGGGACATCGAGTTCCGCCTTCCGAAGGACCTTCCCGCGCTGCCCAAGCGCCTCGTGGACGGTCGAGGCATCGAGGTGGAGGCGCTGAGGCGGCGGGCCGACGTACAGGCGGCCCGCTTCGAACTGCAGTCGCTCGTCGGGCAGTTCGGCCTGGACCAGGCCACTGGCTTCATCAGCGTCTTCGACGTGGGCTTCGCGAACCAGTACGCCCGGTCGCGGACGTTCGAGAGTGGTGCCGCCCCGAAGGTCGACAAGGGCAGCCTGAACGGATTCTCGGCCGATCTGACCATCCCCATCTACGATTTCGGCACGACGGCGGTCCGGGGCGCGAAGGAGGCCTATCTCGCCACGGCGAACCGGCTGGCGGAGCGTGCGGTGAACGCCCGCTCCGAAGTCCGCGAGGCCTATCAGCGGTACCGCGGCCAGTACGACATCACCCGGCATTACCAGACGAGCGTCCTACCCTTGCGCAGGACGATCCAGGACCAGGCCCTGCTCCAGTACAGCGGCATGCTCCTGGACGTGACGACGCTCATCATCGACGCCCGGGCCAGGATCCTGAGCAACATCCAGGCCATCGAGGCGAAGCGCGACTTCTGGATCGCGGCGACCGACCTCAAGGCGGCGACCGTCGGCGGCGGGTTCTCGGCGGACAACTTCGGCGGCGAAGCCGCCGGAGGCACCCCGGGCGAGAGCCTCGCCGTCGGGACGCCCGGCGGTTGAGCCCCGGAGCCCGGTCCGCCCATGTCATTCGGAGAGGCCTCATGACCGACATCTCGCGCAGAAGGATCCTGGGAGCGGGCGGCCTCGTGCTCGCCGGCACGTCGATGATCAGCGGACGGGTCCAGGCCGCGGGCCTGCCGGAGGCCCCGATCATGGACAAGGCGACCATGCAGCCGCCGCTCTATCCGACGAGCGGGCCGGACTACCAGCCGGTGGTGACGCTCAACGGCTGGACGCTGCCGTGGCGCATGCGCGGCGACTGGAAGGAGTTCCACCTGATCGCCGAGCCGGTCGTGCGGGAGATGGCGCCCGGCATGAACGCGCGGCTCTGGGGCTACAACGGGCAATCGCCGGGCCCGACCATCGAGGCGGTCGAGGGCGACAAGATCCGCATCTTCGTCACCAACCGCCTGCCGGAGGCGACCGCCGTGCACTGGCACGGGCAGACGCTCCCCAACGGCATGGACGGGGTCGCCGGGCTGACACAGCCCGGCATCCCCCCGGGCAAGACCTTCGTCTACGAGTTCATCCTGAGGCGCTCCGGCACCTTCATGTACCACCCGCACTCGGACGAAATGGTCCAGATGGCGATGGGCATGATGGGGTTCGTCGTCGTGCATCCGCGCGACCCGGCCGAGCGGCGGGTCGACCGCGACTTCGTCTGGTTGCTGAACGCCTACGACATCGAGGCCGGGTCCTACGTGCCCAAGGTCAACACGATGCTCGACATGAACCTGTGGTGCTTCAACAGCCGCGCGTGGCCCGGCATCGATCCCCTGGTCGTCCGCCAGGGCGACAAGGTGCGGATGCGCTTCGGCAACCTCACCATGACCAACCACCCGATCCACGTCCACGGCTGCGACTTCAAGGTCACCGGCACGGATGGCGGCTGGATCGACGAGCGCTATCAGGTGCCGGAGGTGTCGGCCGATGTCGCCGTCGGACAGATGCGGGTGATCGAGTTCAACGCCGACAACCCGGGCGACTGGGCCCTCCACTGCCACAAGTCGCACCACACCATGAACGCGATGGGCCATGCGGTCCGGACGTATATCGGCGTCAACCTGAAGAGCACGGTCAAGCAGATCCAGAAGATCGCGCCCGGCTACATGCCGATGGGTTCGACGGGCGGCGGCATGATGGCCGAAATGGAGATGCCGCTCCCTGAGAACACGCTGCCGATGATGACCGGCGCCGGTCCGTTCGGCTCCGTCGAGATGGGCGGGATGTTCACGGTCCTGAAGGTGCGGCCTGGACTGGCGGCCGACGATTATCGCGACCCGGGTTGGTACCAGCACCCGGCAGGCTCCGTGGCCTACGAATGGACCGGCGAGCCGATGCCCGAGCCGGCGCGCGCGCCGGGCACGACGAAGGGCCGGCGGGCGCGCCAGACCGACCTCCGGGCCGTGGATCCGCGCACGCGGCGCACCGCGTCCAACGCGGGCGGCCATGAGCCCTGACCGGTCGACCGCGCGTCGCCCGAGCCCGCGGACGGCCCCCCCGGGCTGCCGCCCGGGCAGATCCGTTCGGACCGGGAGCGATCCCGTCCGGACTCCGCCGCACCGGTCGCCGATCCGCTCGACGGGGCCGGCGTGGTGCTTCGCTGGTTTCAAGGAGAACCGACCATGAGACGCAAGATCCCGCTCGCCGTCCTCTCGATGGCCTTCCTGGCGGTCGCGATGCCCGCCTGGGCGCAATCCGTGAGGGGGACGGTGACGAAGATCGACCCGGCCGCCGGCAAGGTGACCCTCGACCATGCCGCGATCCCGAAGCTCGACATGGGCGCGATGACGATGGCGTATCCGGTCAAGGACCCTGCGGTGCTCAAGGGCCTCAAGGCCGGGGACAAGGTCGATTTCGACGTGGTCGAGACCGGCGGTGCGTACACCGTCACGACGATTCAGAAGGCGAAATAGCGCCCTCCCCCCAGGGGCCCTCGCACGATCGCCACCCGGTCCGGTGCGAGGGCCGTCGAGCCTTGAAATGGAGCCCCGATGCGACGCCTGATCCTGTCCACCGCGCTCGCGGCCGTGCTTGTCGGTTCGGTCGCGCCTCCCGCCGGCGCACAGCCCGCGACGGGCGCGCCCGCAGCCCTGGAGCGGGCGCGCGACACGATGGCGACCCGGTTCCGGGACACGAAGCTTACCGGAGACCCGGACCGGGATTTCGCCGCGCTGCTGATCGCCAGCCTCGAGGAGACGCTGTTCCTGGCCAAGGCGCAGCTCGATTACGGCGCCGACCGTCAGCTGCGCGAGATCGCGCAGACGATCCAGGACACGCAGCAGGCGCGGATCGACGCCCTGAAGCAGTGGCAGGTCCGCAGTCGCGAGGCGGGCTACCGGCCGCAGCCCAACCAGACGCCGCCGGGCGAAGGCCCCCTCGACCGGGCGGTCCAGGCGGCGCCGGCGAAAACCCAGCCCGCATCGCCCCCCGCTCCGGAGAAGCCGGCCGCGTCGGCGACGCCCGCCAACGCGCCCCTCGTCGCCGGGACGGTGAAGAAGGTCGACGAGGCCGCGGGCAAGGTCACCCTCGACCACGCGTCCATCCCCAATATCGACATGGACGCGATGACGATGGCCTACCGGGTCCAGGACCCCGCTCTGCTCAAGGGTCTCAAACCGGGCGAGAAGGTGCGCTTCTCCGCCGAGCGCATCAACGGTTCGATCGCGGTGACGCGGATCCAGAAGGCGAAGTGAGGGCCGGCGGCGGGCATCCTGGCCATCGTCTCGCGATCGAGCCCAAAACCCCGGGCTGCCTCGCGACGAGCGTTGCCGTCGATGAAACCGAACCGCCACGGAGACCTCCACGGCAAACATCCTGGGGCCCTCCCGAAAGCGAAGCCTCCCACTGGCGGGCTTTGACCCGCCCGTATCCGCCCTTCGCGGACGCTCTCGGGGAGGGCTCTCGGGGAGGGGCTTGTCACCGCCCGACACGGACAGGTCGCGGGCACAACGGCCGAGCAGGCGTGCGTACGGTTCGATTGCCTCGCCTGCGACCGCGTTCTTGAACCGCACTTGTGGACCGCACTCTTGGACCGCACTCTTGGACCGCATGGCGAGGACCCCCGCTGGCAGGGGCCGGTCGATCGCGGCATCGCCTGCCGCCGCGAGTGCCCGGACTCCGTGGTCCGGAAGAGGAGGCGGTCACCGGCCGGGATCAGGGCCCCCGCGCCGAAGTCTCTGCCCGGCCCGATGACCCCGTGCCCGAGGGGGTCCCCGGGGGACCGATCCGCACCAATTCGGCCGGGTTCTCCTGGTCGAGGATCGTGAGGGCGGCCGCGAGCGGCACGTAGTCGTTGACCAGCCTCACGGCATCGAGGCCGAGCGCGATGCCGATCTCACCGGGGTCGAACCGCCAACCCGCGTTGGTCAGGCGCGTCCCATCGCCCCCGACCCGCCCGGCGACGGCGAGGAAGGCGGCGCACGGCCTGACCGTGCCGGGTCGATCGAGATAGGACCGAATGGCCTCCACAGGGCCGGGGAAGCCGGCGGTCGCGACCTTCCAGATCGGCGTCGGGTCGGCGCCCGGCCGCGGCAGGACGGCGAACCGGGCGTAGGTGCCGCCGATGTCGGCCAGGAGCACGGGAAAGGGAAGCATCGCTTTCGATCTCCGGGCCTCAAGGCCTCGCGGCGTCCGCCGTCTTGAGGCTGAGGACGTAGTCGATGACCGCATCCAGCTCGTCCCGGTCCAGCCGCACGCTCGGCATCCATTGATGGTGGCTCTGCAGGAAGACGTTGAGCGCGACGCCCGTGGTCGAGGGCATGGCGGCGATGGTCCGGAAGTCTGGTCCGACGTGTCCGCCGTCCTGCGGCTCCCTGCCGATGACGTGGCACCGGCTGCAAAGCTGCGCGGCCACGGTCCAGCCCCGGATGCGGTGATCCTCCCCCGGACGGGCAGTGGCCGGAAAACCCAGCGTGACCGCCGCCAGCCCCGAACAGGCCAGCCATCCGATCCGGGATGGTGTCGCTGGGGTCATGGCTTTCGCGCCAGCTTGAGCCATGCCAGAGCGGAGGCGAGACTCACGCCGCCGAGCGTCACGTGGGCCCAGGTCGCGACATCGTTGGCGGCGAACCCGAGCATCCAGGGGGCCAGCAGCGTCCAGGCCCCGATGAGCGCGATGGCACGCTCCAACACGGCGCGGAAGCGAAGCTGGTTGGCGGTGGACAGCCCGAAGACCAACAGGCCCGGCAGGAGCGCGGAGGCGCCGGGGCGGCCTTGGTCGACGAGGATGAGGACCCACGCGGCCAGCACCAGCGCGACGCCGGCCGCGTGCTGCAGGGCGCCGAGCAGGATCTCGTCCGTCCGCCATTCCGGTGGCGAGGGGCGCGCGTGCAGGTTGGATCGAGCCATGGGACGCCTCCGACCGGTGCCCGCGACGACATCCGCCGCGGTTCGCTGCCGTCATCCTCTCGCCGCGCGGGCCGCCCGGCCTTGATCTCGCTCAAAGTCTCTCCGCGGCGCGGCGTCAGGCATGAACCTCGGCGATGATGCAGCCTGGGTCGACGACCTCGCTGGCCGGCGCAACGACCTCCAGGCGCCCGCCGACCGGCGAGACGATGTCGTGGAGCGCCTCGCCGATCCGCACGGCGGCCACGGCCTCCCCGGCCCTTACCCTGGCCCCGTCCGCGACCAGCCAGCGCTCCAGGATGCCTTCGGGCAGCATCCCCGTGGACCACAGATCCTCGGATACGCGAACGTCCGGCATGGCCGGCCTCCCTTGCTGACGCGCGCCCGGGAGATCGGGGCGCAGTGACAAGGTGATGGTACGGGATCGGGTGACGCGTTGATCTGGATCAGGACCCGCTGACCTCCGGCCCACGACGGCGGGGCGGACGTCGGGGCCGCGTTGAGGCAGGTCAAGGCGCCCCGTGCGGCGCGGCGCATGCTGCTCCCGGGTTCCTTCTCGGGTCAGCCGCATGCTCCTCGCCATGTCCGCCAGCGTCGCCCTCGTCATCACCACCATCCTGGTGCTGTACGAGATCCTGCGCCTGACCTCCGAGCACCTGGCGGAGCTTCCGATTCCACCGCGCGCCCGCATCCTCGTCGTGGTGCTGGCGGCCTTCGTCGGGCATACGGCGGCGGTGTGGATCTATGCCGGCGCCTATTGGCTGCTCGTGCTGCGGCTCGGTAACGGCGCCTTTGCGGGCGTACCGGTCACCACCTTCGAGGACTGCCTGTACTTCTCGGTGGTGACCTACACGACGCTCGGCTTCGGCGACCACTTCCCGGTCGGGCATGCGCGCCTCATCTCCGGCGTCGAGGCCCTGAACGGCCTGTTGCTGATCGGCTGGTCGGCCTCGTTCACCTATCTCGCCATGGAGCGATACTGGCCGCTGCACGGCAAGGGCCAAGCCCATCGGGTGGCGTCGTCCGGCTCCGGCAGCACGCTCCTTGCGCCGAAGCGGACGCGCTTCTTTCCGCAGACGGGGGCCGAGTTTGCGGCAGATCAAGGCGCCCAGCCGGATCCGGGGTCAACTCCGCTCGCGGGGGACGCGACGGCGTCTCGCCGCGCGCGCACGGAGGCGACCCGATGAGGATGTTCCTGGTCACGTTCCACAAGCTGGTCAGCGACGATACCGGTCACGAGCGGCCTGCGCGCCAGCATCAGGTCCTCGTTCCGGCCACGTCGGAGGCCTCCGCCCGCGCAGCCGGGCAGGCGCTGTTCTGTGAAGCCAACGGCATCGTGGATTGGCGGCTGCGTGCGGATTCCTGCGAGGCCGCCGCGGTGCAGGAAGAACGCGCCTAGCGGCGCGAGGATCGGGAGCGAGGTCATGGCGCACGAGCTTACCGAACCGGTGCACTGGCGCGGGCGGCAGTGGGCCGTCACCGGCTACGGCATCGAGGCACTCGATGGGATGTACCACGTGTCGGCCGCGGAGATCTGGTCGGGCCCCGACGGCACGCTGCCGTGGCTCGAAGCCCTGCACCGTCGCTACGGCACGGACCACGAGGACCTGGACGCGGCCCTGACGGTCGCCCGCACGATCTGGTCCGCCCCCGATGCCCTGCCCCCCCTTGGGCACGACACGGGCCCTCGTGGCGCGCGCGGCATCGACCGATGACCGAGATACCGGTCCCGGTCGCAAGCATCCTGACCGAGCCGAATGACCCGGAGGGCCTGAGCGCCGCCGTCGGCCCCTCGAAACCACGCCTGCTGGGTGTTCTCGGACCGGGCCTGATCACCGGGGCCTCGGACGACGATCCCAGCGGCATCGCCACCTACGGGCAGGCCGGGGCGCAGCTCGGGTACGGCCTGTGCTGGACCATGCTCTACAGCCTGCCCCTGATGGCCGCCGTGCAGATGGTCTCGGCCCGGATCGGGCGCACCACCGGCCACGGCATCGCCGGCGTGCTGCGCCAGCACTATCCCAACGGCCTGCTCCAGGGCGTGGTCCTGCTCCTGCTCATCGCCAACATCCTGAACCTCGGCGCCGACCTCGGCGCCATGGCCGATGCCCTGAATCTCCTGCTGCCGGGCCCGCGCTGGCTCTATGTCGGGCTGTTCTCGGGGGCCTGCGTGTTCATGCAACTGGTGCTGCAGTACACCCGCTACGTCGCCGTGCTGAAGTGGCTGACCCTGAGCCTGTTCGCCTATCTCGGTGTGGTCGTGTTCGCCCATGTCTCCTGGTCCGAGCTCGGATGGGCCATGGCCGTGCCGCGTCTCGACGGCAGCGGGGCGAGCCTCACCACCCTGGTGGCGATCTTCGGCACCACGATCAGCCCGTACCTGTTCTTCTGGCAGGCGGCGGAGGAGGCCGAGGACCTGCACGCCTTCCCGCGGCGGCGCGACCTCGCCCACGCACCCGAGCAGGGAAAGGCGGCCCTTCACCGCATCCGCGTCGATACCCTCGTCGGCATGACGTTCTCGAACATCGTCGCCCTGGCCATCATGGTGACGACCGCCGCGGTGCTGCACCCGCACGGCATCACCGACATCCAGACCTCGGCCCAGGGCGCCGAGGCGCTCCGGCCCATCGCCGGCCCCCTGTCGGCGGGCGTCTTCGCGCTTGGCATCGTCGGCACCGGGCTCCTGGCGGTGCCGGTCCTGGCCGGCTCGGCGGCCTACGCGGTCGGCGAGGCGCAGCACTGGCCGGTCGGATTCGGACGTCACCTGCTCGAGGCACGCGCCTTCTACGGGACGGTGGCCCTCGCGACCCTCGTCGGCATGATCATCAGCCTGGGCGCCGTCGACCCGATCCGGGCGCTCTACTGGAGCGCGGTCGTCAACGGCGTCATCGCGGTGCCGATGATGGCCGTGATGATGCTGGCCGCGTCCCGCACCGACATCATGGGGGCCTTCGCCGTGCGCGGGCCGCTCCGGTGGCTCGGCTGGGCGGCCACCGCCTGCATGATGCTCACCGTCGCCGCGATGCTGATCAGCGCCGTCCTTCCGTTGCGATAGATCAAGGTCGACCGGACCTCCCTCCCCGATTCTCGGCGCCTGCAGCTTTGGAAGGACGGGCCATGCCAGGGACGGATCAAGCCTCGAGACGGGTCGTGCTCGTGGCCGAGCCGCAGGCGCTGCCGGCCATGTGGCTGGAGGACACGCTGACGGATGAGGGCTACGCGGTCGAAGGCCCCTATCCCACCTGCGAGGAGGCCGTGGACGGGTTGGCCCGCAGCGAGCCGGCCTTCGCCCTCGTCAGCGTCGACCTGCAGGAAGGCCCCTGTTTCCCCCTGGCCTGCGCGCTGCGCCGCCGCGGGATCCCGTTCGCGCAGTTCGCGGGCTCGATTCCCGTTCCAAAAGCCTTCGGCGACGTCCTCGTCCTCGACCGCCCCTGCCTGACGGAGGCCGTCGCACGGGCGATCCGGCTCCAGCGATTGGCGGAAGGGGCCCGGGCCGAGCCCAGGGAATGCCCGATGGAGGGCGGGATCCGCTCCGGCCAGGCTCTTGAGGTGGATCAATGCCCCCCGGCCTGCGGAAGCCAGGATACGGCACCCGGCCATCGTCACGAGGACGGATGCCGGTCCCTCCCCGAAGGAGATCTCCCATGAACGACAAGATCCTCCGCCAAAGCATCGTCGACGAGCTCGATTTCGAGCCTAGCATCGATGCGGCCAACATCGGCGTCGCCGTGGACAACGGCATCGTCACGCTCACGGGCCATGTCGGCAGCTACACCGAGCGGCTGGCGGCCGAGAAGGCGGCCCGGAAGGTGCGCGGCGTGCGCGGCGTGGTCGAGGAGATCAAGGTCCGCTTCGCCGGCGAGGCACCGCCCCGCGACGAGGACTTGGCCCGACGCGCCGTTCAGATGCTCGACTGGTCCGTCAGCGTTCCGCCGAACGCCATCCAGGTGAAGGTGCAGGACGGCTGGGTCACGCTCACCGGCGAGGTCGCGTGGCAGTACCAGAAGGAGGAGGCCCAGGCCGCGCTCAAGCGCCTCTCGGGCGTCGCCGGCATCATCAACATGATCGAGGTCAAGCCGGCGGCGAGCGCCACGGACGTGCGCGCGAAGATCGAGGCGGCGCTCAAGCGCAACGCCGAGGTCGAGGCCGACGCGATCAAGGTGACGGTCAAGGACGCCAAGGTGACCCTGGAGGGCAAGGTGCATGCCTGGCACGAGCGCGACCTCGTCGAGAACGCCGCCTGGTCCGCTCCCGGCGTGCGCTCCGTCGTGGACCACCTGACGCTCGCTTGAACGACCGACCGGGGTCGGGTTCGCCGCCGGCCCCGCGCCGCCCCTTCCGAAGCCGTCGCCGAACGGGAGATCCCCATGTCCTATGCCAGCCTCATGGTCTCGGTCGATCTCGGCGAAGCTGCGCGCGGCCGGATCCGCCTCGCCGGGCACCTCGCCGACGACTTCAAGGCCCGCCTCATCGGCATCGCGGCCGAGATGCCGGCCTACGAGGCTGCGCCCATCGGCCCGATGCTCGGAGGCGCCTTTTGCCTCCCCTCGGTTCAGGAGGCCGTCCTGAACGACCTTCGGATCGCGCACGCGACCTTCGACGAAGCCGCCGCCGGCCGAAGCCGCGTCGAGTGGCGCTCGAACCTGGACTTTCCGCTGGAGTTCCTGGCCCGCCAGTCGACCGCGGCGGACCTCGTGATCGTCGGCCGGGGCGACGCGGGCAACCCGCTCCTGTCGGTCGATCCAGGGGATGCGGTGATGCGGCTCGGCAGTCCGGTGCTGGTGGTCCCGCCGGAGATCGACTACCTCGATGCGCAGCGGGTGGCGGTCGCGTGGAAGAGCACCCGCGAAGCGCATCGGGCCGTCCGCGATGCGGTGCCCTTCCTGAAACGGGCGTCCCATGTCGTCGTGCTGACCGTCGATGAGGGCCAGGGCGCCGGCGATACCCGGGACATCGTCAGCCTCCTCCAGGCCCATGACGTCCACGCCACCGCCATGCCGAAGGACGCCTATGGCGCCACGACCGCCGAAGCGCTCGTCGAGGCGGCCAGCGAGTACGCCGCCGACCTGATCGTGGCAGGGGCCTATGGCCACGGCCGCCTGCGCGAATGGGCCTTCGGGGGCGTCACCCGCAACCTGCTCGCCGGCTGCCCCGTCTGCTGCCTCCTGAGCCACTGACGGAGACGAACGCTCGGCTTGGAGCGACCCCATGACCGGCAGGCTGAACCTCATGATCCCGCACGACGGCTCCGTCGTCGTCTGCGACGGCCGCAAGGCCTTGGTGCTCCGCAACGAGGGGCACCCGCGCGCCCTGGACCTGCGAATGGAGAGGGTGTTCGAGGCCCCGCCCAACCCGCCGACCCGCGAGCAGGGCACGGACAGGCCTCCGCGGGTCAGGCTGGGAAACCGCCGCAGTTCCATCGAGCAGACGGACTGGCATCGGATGGCCGAGACCCGCTTCGCCCTGGACGTGGTGACGGCCCTGGACCGCATCGATCCTCTCCTCGCCTTGGTCGTGGTCGCACCGCCGAGGATGCTCGCGGAACTTCGGCGTGTCCTGCCCGAGCGCCTGCGGCGGGCCATCGTGGCCGAGGTCGACAAGGACCTGACCAAACACCCGGTCGAGGAGATCGGGCGCCATCTCGCCGATGCCTGAAGGACCGACCTCGGGCCGCCGGCCCGAAGCCGATGGTGGGCGACTCCAAAGGCCGCCCGCAAGCCGGGCCTGCCGGGTGAGGCGAGAACGGGAGGATCCGGGCGCGGAGCGCGGCGTGCCGGGACCGGCGCCTCAGTGAGCCATCAGCACCGGCATCCGGGCGTTCTCGATGACGTGGCGGGTGACGCCGCCGAGCAGGAACTCGCGGACCCGGCTGTGGGTGTAGGCGCCCAGTGCGAGCAGGGAGGCGTCTCGCGCCTCGGCCTCCGCCAGGATCGCCGCCCCGACCGAAGCCGTTGCCGTCATCGGCAGGTTCACCGTCTCGGCCACGATGCCGTGCCAGCGCAGATGTTCCGAAAGGTCGGCGGCGCAGGCCTCCGCGAACCGCTCGGTGCGGACGTGAAGGACGGTCACGCGGGTGGCCTCGCGCAGGAGGGCGATGGACTGGCCGATCAGGCGCGTCGCTTCCAAGCTGCCGTTCCAGGCAATGACCACATGGTAGAGCGGATCGTAGGTGACGGGCTCCCCGATCATCAGGGTCGGTCGGCCGACGGAGAACAGGGCCGTGTCGAGTGCCCGCCCGGTGAAGGGCTGCGCCGGATCGGGGCGGTCGACGATGATGAGATCGTTGACCCGGCCGAGGCGCGTCAGGAGCGGTTCGACCTCGCCGGAATGTTCGGACCAAGCCGCGAAGGTGGCATCGAGGCGCTCGCCGGCCGGCATGAACGCGACGCCCTGCCGGGCGCACCAGGCTTGCAGGGCTGCCTTTCCGGCGATGGCGGCCTCGCGCACGCCCTGCTCGATCGCCTGGATGGTCAGGTCGTCCACGGGCACCAAACTCGCCATTCCGGCGAGGACGTGCTCGGGACCGGGGGCCATGAAGCCGACCCCGATATGGGCGTGCAGGCGGCGGCTGAGGCGCAGCGCGGCATCGAGCCGGGGCGTCGCGTCGTTCCCGGGGGCCGTGGGTACAAGGAGGCAGCGCAGGTACACGAGTTCCTCCTCGATCAGTGTTCCAGCGTCTTCAGGTAGGCGATCAGGTTGTCCGCCTGATCCGGTTCGAGGCGAAATTCCGGCATGGCGGGATGCCCAGTGGTGATGCCCTCCGCCAATGCCTCCGCGAGGTTCTCGACGGGGTAGTGCGTGTGCAGCTCACGGAATGGCGGTGCGTCCCGGAGCGGGCTCGCACCCTGCCGCCCCACGGCGTGGCACCTGGCGCAGTTCGTCCGGGCGATGGTCTCCCCTTGCTTCGCCTTGAGGTCCCAGGCGGAGGCGGGGGCGAAGACGGACAGCCAAAGGAATGGCGCCGCGCTGATCGCCAGCAGATCACGTCGTTTTTGGGAGACGCGGCGCATCAGTGGCTCATCAGGCAGCAGAGGGGGGTCGTCTGAAGGATGTCGCGGGTGACGCCGCCGAAGATCCATTCACGAAGGCGGCTGCGCCCGTAGGCCCCCATCACCACCAAGTCGGCCTCCTCGCGCCGGGCGAACCGAAGGATCTCCTCAGCGGGGTTGATCTCCGGGCTGCGCAGCAGATGCGTGGTGACCGTGACGCCGTGGCCGGACAGATAGGCGGCGGCATCCTCGGCCCCCTCCTGGTCCGCCGCCGGGCCAACCACGGCGATGTGGACCTTGTCCGCCCGTGCGAGGAGCGGCAGAGCGTCATGGACGGCCCGGCGCGCCTCGCGGGTGTCCTTCCAGGCCACCACGATCCTCTTTGCCGCGAGATGTGCGAGTCCGGGCGGCGTGAGCAGCACGGGGCGTCCGACCTCCATCAGGAGCGGACCGACCGAGACAGCCATCACCCCCGGGTCTCCGTCGCCCGGCCCCTGCCGTCCGACGACCACGAGATCGGCGCTGCGCGCCTGTGCGGCGAGGTAGGCCAGGGGCGAGCCGGTCACGGATCTCCAGGCCCGAGACTGCGCCGCTGCCGCCTCGCGCGCGAAGAGGGCCTGGGCCGCGGCGAGATCCTCCTCGGCCGATCGCTCCTCGGCCGCCCAGGCGCGCTCGGCCTGCAGCACGTCTCCGATCGGTATGGGACCGAGGACCGGGCGTCCGGCGACGCCGGTGAGCTTGGACCCGAAGCGCTCGGCGAGGCCGGCGGCAAGCCGAACGCGGTCCGACGCAGCGGCCCCGAGATCGACCGAGACCATGATGTTGGAGATCGTCACGAGTTCCCCCCGAGCCCGGGCTCGACCGCCCTGTCGGGACACCTTGCCTGCGATGGCCCCCGGTGCCTTTGATCCATCTCAAGGACCGGCGGATGGCCGGCCACGTCCCCTTCGCGGCAGCGGCGTCTGGCGCGCGACGGTCCTTCGCGAGGGCGCGCCTGGCGGGGAATCGGGCGGGCGCCGAAGCCCTCCCCGGTCCCCGATCGAACGACCCGAATCCGGGCTTCGCCCTCCATCGGGCCCATTCTCTGCGCGTCCCGCGCATGACGGGGAGTGGCCGCCGCCCGTCCCTTGGACAATCCCTGAAACAGTCCCTCGGACAGCTTCGTGCGCCGCCCCCGCGGGAGGAGACGTCCGGATTGGCAGCGCGCCATCCGGCCCCCCCTGATCCGCGTCGGTCATTCCGAACCCGCCCGCATCGGTGGGGCGGGGAAACACCGGTCCCGTCACCAAGCCAGCCGGAGGCGGTCGTCGACGGCATGGACGCCCGGGGTCGACCAGGCCGCACGCTCCGCGAGCTCGCGCTCCCGCCACAGGTCGACGCATCCGTCGAGGATCACCGTGTCGCCCTCCACGCGCACGGTAATCGTGTCGGGATCCCGCGCCGTCCGTTTCAGGGCTGCGAGCACCTTCGCCTTCACGTCGCGCGACCGAACGGAGGGCTTGACCGCGAGGAGGTTCAGGACCTCCCGGACTCCGGCGAGCTTCGCCACTGCGGATTGCGCCGCAGCCCTCTGATAGTACCAGGGGACGCAGCCATCGAGGGTGACACGGCCCTCCTCGACCTTGACCTTGATGGCTTCGTCCGGGACCTGGACGTTCCAGGCCAGAACCTTCACGACGCGGGCGGCGAGCTCCTCGTCGCCGGTTTTCTGGTCTGCGGGGTAGCGGACCTCGATCTCCTCGACGACGGCCCGGACTCCGCGGACCCGCTGAGCGACCTTCTCGGCGGCGATCTTCTCGGCATAGGTGGCGACGTGGCCGGACAACGTCACGAGACCGTCCCGAACGGCCACGCCGATATGCGCCGCGTCCACCTTCGGATCGAAGTCCAATTCCTCCAGCACGTGCTGGCGCAGGGTCCTGTCGTCCATCGTCCGTCTCCCGTTCGCGTTCACGCGGGGCTTCAGAGCACGAGCCAGAGCAGGGCCGGCGTGACCAGCGAGGCCACAATCGCGAGACCCAGGGCCTGCAGGCTGCCGATGCTTCGGTAGCGGTGCCCGTTCGAGACGACCGAGGGTGCATCCGTATTGTGCGCCCGAAGCGTGACCGGCATCCGGACATGCTGGACCGGCCGGATGTAAGTGGATCTCATGACCAGGGTCATCGTCGGCTCCCGTTCGCGATTACGCGAGGCATGATGACCGTCGGACCGGCGACGGCCTTGAGATGGATCAAGGCCGTCCCCTTCGGGGCCTGCGGGCTTCACGTCGTCGGGCGCCGGGCGAGCGGCTGAGGCACCAGGACGGCCGCCCCCCGCAAGATCCCGGACCGGTGATCCGCGATCGCCTCGTTGGCCCGCTCCAGCGGGTAGGGACGCGTGTGGGTGACGATGCCCGCCCGCGGGACGAGCGCGAAGAAGCTGCGGGCGTCCTCGCGGGTCAGGTTCGCCACCGACAGCACCGCGCGCTCGCCCCAGAGAAGTTCGTAGGGAAAGGCGGGGATATCGCTCATGTGGATGCCGCCACAGACGACCCGGCCACCCTTGCGCACCGCTTTCAGCGCCGTCGGGACGAGCGCCCCGTCCGGCGCGAAGACCAGGGCGGCGTCCAGCGGCGCCGGCGGCGGCGCGTCCGTCCCGCCGGCCCACTCCGCCCCGACGGATCGCGCGAAGGCCTGGGTCTCGCGGTCGCCGGGGCGGGTGAAGGCGAAGACACGCCGGCCCTGCCATCGGCAGACCTGGGCGATGATGTGGGCCGCCGCGCCGAAGCCGTACAGCCCGACCGTCTCCGCCGCGCCGGCCATCCGCAAGGTTCGCCATCCGATCAGGCCGGCGCAGAGCAGCGGTGCCGTCGCGACCGGGTCGAGATCGGCACCGAGGGGGATCGTGAAGGCTGCCTCGGCCAGGATGTCGGTCGCGAAGCCGCCGTCGCGCGTGCAGCCCGTGAAGCCGGGCGCGTCGCAGAGGTTCTCGCGGCCGGCCTCGCAATGGGAGCAATGCCCGCAGGCATGCCCGAGCCACGGCACGCCGACCCGGCTGCCCAACGGTGGCACTCGGACATCCGGGCCGCGCGCCGCGACGATGCCGACGACTTCGTGGCCGGGCACGATGGGATACGTCGCCTGCGGGAGTTCTCCGTCGATGAGGTGGAGGTCCGTGCGGCAGACCGCGCAGGCCTCGACCCGGATCCGGACCTCGCCGGGCCCCGGTTCCGGGGTCGGGCGGCACTCGGGGGCAAGGAATCCTCCGGCCTCCCGCAGGACCATCGCGAACATGGTGCCCTCCTCCGACAGCAGGCGCGTTGCGGACGTTCCGCAAGGTGACGTCGCGCGACGACCCGCCGGCGCGGCCGGTGATTGCCCCCGCGGACGCTCTGTCGGCCCTCACCCGGCGGTGCGACGGCCGCGTGGCTTCGGGGGCGGTGACCGAGCTTCGACGACCGCTGCGGGTCTCGGATCGAAGGGGAGCACGGAGGCACCGGCGGCGATGATGCCGGCCAGGGTCCGCACATCGTCCGGCATCCTCGGATCGCGCGCGATGCGTTCCGCCTCGCGCTGCAGGCGCAGATTGCAGGGGGCGGGAGGCAGGCCGGCGACAGGGGTACAGGCGTCGTGCCGTGCGCACGCCGCATCGAGGGCGTCGATGGGAGGGAGAGGGGCGTTGTTGCCCAGGCCGCAATAATTGCCGTGAAAGACCAGTGCGGGCGCAGGGGACTGCGCCTGCGCCGGAAGCGAGACGCTCAGACAGACCATGAGGGGGAGAAGGGCAGTCGCCGGCATCATGGTCCGCATCCCTGTGCGCGCAGAACGATCCGCAGGCTGCCTCCGGCAGGACGGAGCGGCGTTGATCCAGCGCAAGGCGGGACGTTTGGCAGACCGCATCATGTCCGGAAGATCACCGCACCCCGGGACCCCGACATGGATGAGCCGCTCACAGGAGGCTTGGATGGAGGCTTGGACGCCGCCAGCGGAGGCACCCCGCTCCCGCCTGCCGACTCCTTCGCGCCCGGTCCCCTTGGCCCGGACCAGTTGCGGGAGATCCACGCCTACTGGCGGGCCGCGAACTACCTGTCGGTCGGGCAGATCTACCTGATGGACAACCCGCTGCTGCGCGAGCCCCTGACGGCGGAGCAGATCAAGCCGCGGCTCCTCGGCCACTGGGGCACGACGCCGGGACTGAACTTCGTCTACGCCCACCTGAACCGCGTCATCCGGCAGCGCGACCTCGACATGCTCGCCGTGTGGGGGCCGGGCCACGGGGCGCCGGGCCTCGTCGCCAACGCCTACCTGGAGGGCACCTACAGCGAGACCTACCCGGACGTGGCGCAGGACCTCGACGGCATGACCCGTCTGTTCCGCCAGTTCTCCTTCCCCGGGGGGATCCCGAGCCACGCCTCGCCCGAATTGCCGGGTTCCATCCACGAGGGGGGCGAACTCGGCTATTCACTGGCGCATGCCTTCGGGGCGGCCCTCGACAATCCGGACCTGACCGTCGCCTGCATCGTCGGCGACGGCGAGGCGGAGACCGGGCCGCTGGCCGCCTCCTGGCACGCGAACAAGTTCCTCGACCCGCGCCATGACGGGACCGTCCTGCCGATCCTGCACCTCAACGGCTACAAGATCGCCAACCCGACACTTCTCGCCCGCATCCCGCAGGCGGAGCTGCGCAGCCTTCTCGTCGGCTACGGCTACGAGCCGGCCTTCGTCGAGGGCCACGAGCCCGCCGCGATGCACCAGGCCATGGCGACGGCTCTCGACGCGGCCTTCGACGCCATCGCGGCGATCAGGAGCGCCGCCCACCGGGGCAAGGTCGAGCGGCCGCGCTGGCCCATGATCGTGCTGCGCAGCCCGAAGGGCTGGACCGGCCCCGAGACCGTGGACGGCAAGCCCGTCGAGGGGACCTGGCGCGCGCACCAGGTTCCCGTCGCCGCCGTGCGGGACAACGCGGACCATCGCGCCATCCTGGAAGCCTGGATGCGATCCTACCGGCCCGAGGAGCTGTTCGGGCAGGACGGCGCGCTGGTTCCGGAGCTCGCGGCACTGCCCCCGAAGGGCCGACGGCGCATCTCGGCCAACCCGCACGCCAATGCCCACACGAGCGCGCCCCTACGCCTTCCAGACCTGCGCCGCCTCGCCGTCGCGGTGCCCGAGCCCGGCCGGGTCCGGGCCGAGGCGACCCGCGTGCTGGGGACCTACCTGCGGGAAGTCCTGATCCTCAACGCGGAGGCCCGCAACTTCCGCATCATGGGTCCCGACGAGACCGCCTCGAACCGCCTCGACGGCGTCTTCGCGGTGACGAGCCGGGCGTGGCAGGAGGCGATCCTACCGGGCGACGACCACCTCGGGCGCGACGGGCGCGTCATGGAGGTGTTGAGCGAGCATCTCTGCGAGGGCTGGCTCGAAGGCTACGTCCTCACCGGCCGGCACGGCCTGTTCGCGACCTACGAGGCCTTCGCGCACGTGGTCGATTCGATGGTGAACCAGCACGCCAAGTGGCTGAAGTCCGCGCGCGAGCTGCCCTGGCGTCGGCCGGTCCCCTCCCTCAACATCCTGCTGTCGTCGCACGTCTGGCGCCAGGACCACAACGGATTCAGCCACCAGGACCCGGGCTTCATCGACTTCGTGGCCAATAAGCGCGGCGACACGGCGCGCATCTACCTGCCGCCGGACGCGAACAGCCTCCTGTGCGTCATGGACCACTGCCTGCGCACCTACGACCGCATCAACGTGGTGGTGGCCGGCAAGCAGCCCGCCCTGCAATGGCTCAGCCCGGACGAGGCGGCCAAGCACTGCGCGGCCGGCGCCTCCATCTGGAATTGGGCGACGAACGAGGGCGAGTCCGAGCCCGACGTGGTGATGGCCTGCGCCGGGGACGTGCCGACGATGGAGACCCTCGCGGCCGTGGACTGGCTGCGCCGGCATGTTCCCGAGCTGCGGGTCCGGGTCGTCAACGTCGTCGACCTGATGACGTTGGCGTCGCGCGAGATGCATCCGCACGGACTCGACGACCCGACCTTCGACAGCCTCTTCACGCGCGACCGGCCGGTGGTGTTCGCCTATCACGGCTATCCCTGGCTCATCCATCGGCTGACCTACAAGCGGACGAACCACGGCAACTTCCACGTGCACGGCTTCATCGAGGAAGGCACGACGACGACGCCCTTCGACATGTGCGTCCTGAACCGGCTCGACCGGTTCCATCTCGCACAGGCCGCCCTGCAGGCCGCGCCGCGGCTGGGCGCCCGGGGGGAACACGCCCAGGAGGCGCTTCGGGACGTGCTGGCGACCCATCGCGAGCACGTCTGCCGGACCGGCGACGATCTGCCGGCGGTCCGGGACTGGGTCTGGCCCGACGGCCCCGCGCACGCCGACCGGCGCCGGATCGAGGCGGACCTCATGCAGGGCGATCCGCCGGACAGGCACGAGCCCCCGGCCGGCGAGACCGTCGACGGCTGGACGGTCCTGCCGGAAATCGAGCAATGATCCTTGTCCTCAACGCCGGCTCCTCCAGCCTGCGCTGCGCCTTGTTCCGGTCCGGTGCGGATGCCCCGGTCTGGCGCGCGCACGTCGCCGACATCGGAAACGCCCCGCGGCTCGCGGTGGATGGCCTCGCCCGCGGCGACGAGCAGCCCCCGGCCGGGGACCATCCCGAGGTCGCCCGGTGGCTCTTCGGACGGCTGCCCGCCGCGCCGACGGCGGCCGGGCACCGCATCGTCCACGGGGGCTTGCGCTACGCCGCGCCGGTGCGCCTCGATGCCGAGGTGCTCGCCGACCTGGAGACGTTGGTCCCGCTGGCGCCGGCCCATCAGCCCCAGGCGTTGGCCTGCATCCGGACGGTGACGGAGACCTGGCCGGACCTGCCGCAGGTCGCCTGCTTCGACACCGCCTTCCATCGCACCCAGGACCGGCTCGCCCAGATCTATCCCCTTCCCCGCGCTCTCCTCGACGAGGGCTTCATCCGCTTCGGCTTCCACGGCCTCTCCTACGCCCACGTCGCCCGGCTTTGCCCGCAGGGCCGGGTGCTCGCCGCCCATCTCGGGCACGGTGCCAGCCTCTGCGCCATCCGGGACG
The DNA here is from genome assembly GCF_001424705.1 of Methylobacterium sp. Leaf465. GTDB lineage: Bacteria > Pseudomonadota > Alphaproteobacteria > Rhizobiales > Beijerinckiaceae > Methylobacterium. The sequence goes on along the minus strand of NZ_LMRA01000046.1, from coordinate 101,516 downwards.
GGCGCAGCGTCGCCACCACCATGGGCTTCACGACGCTCGACGGGGTGATGATGGGCACCCGCAGCGGCTCGGTGGATCCGGGCCTGGTCCTGCACCTGATCCGCGAGCGCGGCCTGTCGCCCGATGCGGTGGCCTCGCTCCTCAACGAGCGGTCGGGCCTCCTCGGGGTCTCGGGGATCAGCGACGACGTGCGGGTGCTGGCGGCGAGCCCAAGTCCCGATGCGCGGGAGGCCCTCGACCTGTTTGCCTACAGGATCGTGCGCGAGGCGGGCTCGCTGATCGCGGCCCTCGGCGGCCTCGACACCCTCGTGTTCACCGGGGGCATCGGCGAGCACGCCGCCGAGGTCCGCACCGCCGTCTGCCGCGGACTGGCGTTCGCAGGTGTGGCCCTCGACGCGGACGCCAACGCCCGTGCCGCGGGGGTCATCGGGGCCCGCGCCTCCCGCGTGCAGGTCCGCGTCGTCTCCGCCGACGAGGAGCGTGAGATCGCGGTCGCGACCGGAGGCTCGGTGCACGGGGGCCTCGAGGGGCGCGCGGCCCGGGTGCCGGCCCTTGCGCATCCGGCGTCCAGACTTTAATTATTCCAGATAAGATCTGTCCCACGTCGGAGGCGGCCGGCGCCGCGCAGTCGAGATGACGCCCAACACGAAGCCCTCACCCGTCCGCCAGCTCAAACGGTATGGCGGGTGCAGGCTCTACGACCCCGAGAGCCGAGCCTATCTGGCGCCCGAGGACCTGGAGCGGCTGATCCGCCGCGGCGTCAGGATCAGCGTGCGCGAAGCCGGGTCGGGTCAGGACGTCACCCACGAGGTCGTTCCCCCGAATCTCCAGTGAGCGGCAGGTCGAAACCCCGCACGGGCCGCGCGCCACCGCTCACCGCCGATCTCGCTCCGGAGCGGTCGCACCCGAGGCCCGGAGCGACCGGCTCCATCGCCGCGAGCGGCCCGCCTTCCCTCCGTGGGAACCCTCGGCGTCAGGTCTGACGTCCAGCGCCGGCGCGGTCGACGCGGGCGACCATGAACGTGCGGTAGACCCCGTCGTCGGCATCACGGATCGAGACGTAGTCGCCCGGAACGAAGGCGTGCGTGCCGAGGTGGTAGCCCGGCTCGTCGTCCTCGTTCGTCCAATCCTCGTAGTCGATCAGCCAGGTCGCGCCGCCCTCCCCGCCGGCCCGGTGAACGAGGCGACCGTCGCGGTCGCGTTGGCCCGCCCAGAAGCGGCGCACACGGCAACTGTCGCGGGTCTCGCGCCAGAGAGCGGGATCGAGGTGCCCGTCCGGTCCGAGCGGCACGACCATCTCGTAGCCCCGGGCCACGCTGCCGTCCGGAAAGTCCGGGCAGCGGGCCAGAGTCAGGGTCACCCGATACAGCATCCCCGGCAGGGCGTGCTGTCCGGGAGGCTTGCCGTGTCGCTGGTCGGATGGGGAGGATCCCTGTGTCCCATGAGGCATGTCCCGTCTCCTCAGCGCAGGGCGACGATGTGATCGACGACGGTCCGGACGCCCGGTACGGACCAGGCCGCCCGCTCGGCGGCATCCCGTTCGATGCCGACCGTGACGGCCCCCTCCAGGGTGACCCGGTCGCCCTCGACGCTGACCTTGATCGCGTCCGCCTCGAACAGGGCGTTCCGCCGGAACGCCTCCAGGATCTTCGCCTTGACCGCCGTCGGTTGCACGTCCGGCCTGACCTCGACGAGGTTCGTCACACCGAAGACACCGGAGAGCTTGCGGACGGCCGCCTCGGCGCCCATCGCCTGGTACTGCCAGGGCACCGCCCCGGTGAGCGTCACCCAGCCCTGCGCGACCTTCACCTGGATGGCGTCCTTCGGGAGGTGGACGGACCAGTCGAGGATGGCCAGGGCCCGCGCGGCGATCTGATCGTCCTCGATCTTCTTAGCGTCGGGAAGGCGAACCTGGATCTCCTGGGCGATGGCCCGCACGCCCTTGACCCGTTTCGCCGCGCGCTCGGCCTCCACCTTCTCGGCATAGCTGCCGACATGCCCCGTCAGGGTCACCACGCCGTTCGAGACGGCGATGCCGATCTCGGCGGCATCCAGGCTCGGGTCGAAGTCGAGCTCGTCGAGCACATCGCGGCGAAGATCCTTGTCGGTCATGGCGTCTCTCCCGTCTGCTGTCGTGAGGAAGTCCGGACCAGGATGACGCGCCCTAGGCGGAGGAGCCTTGATCCAGCGCAAGCCCGACGCGCTGTTCGGCGCGGACGAAGGCGATGCAGCGCTCCATTTCCCGGCGCAGGTTCGCGAGGGGCTCGTCGATGCCGCAGGCACGAAGGTCCGCGCGAAGGCGCGCGAGCAAGGCGTCGTCGCCGGACACCACGGCTTCCTCGGCGAAGGACGTGACGTAGGCGGAGGCCGCGTCCCCGGTCAGGTGCATCCGCTCGGCCGCCCAGGTCGCCAGCAGGCGATTGCAGCGGACACGCGCCTGGAAGCGCAACTCCTCCTCGTGGGCGAAGCGGCTCTCGAAGGCCCGCTCGCGCTCGTCGAACGTCGTGTTCATCGGATGCCTCACCTGTCGGGCCACGTCGGGCCACGTCGAAACGGCTCCCTCACTCTCGCCCCGCCGGGATGCGCGCACCTTGAGGCAGATCAAGGCCCGGCGGGCGGCGTCCGGCACGGCTCTCCACCACGGTCCCGAGATGCCGGAGTGCGGTCGCGAGCGGGGCATCGCCGGCCGGATCGATGCGGGCATCCTCGACGATGCCGTTCTGCAGGGACGTGGCGTCCCCGTCGGGATGGCCGGTCGGCACCGCTTCCTCGTCCCGCGTCGTGACATCGCCATCCTGCGCGACCACGAGGTCGGGCTCGATGCCGCGTCCCTGCACCCTTCGGCCCGCCGGCGTGACGAACCAGGCCGTCGTCAGTCGCAGGCCGCGTCCGCTGCGATGGAGATACGTCGTCTGGACGGCACCCTTTCCATAGGTGCGCGTCCCGACCAGGGTCGCGCGTCGGTGGTCCTGAAGCGCGCCGGCCACGATCTCGGCCGCGGAGGCGGTGTCGCCGTCCACGAGCACCACCAGGGGAAGCCCGTCGACGAGGTCCTTGCCGCCGCGGTCGAGCGCGAAACGCTCGACGTCCCCGGGGCCGCGTCCCACCAGGCGCACGATCTCTCCCCGCCCCAGGAACGCCCCGGCGACCGCCACGGCCTGCACGACGAGACCGCCGGGGTTCCCGCGCAGGTCGAGGACGAGACCCGTGATCGCCTCCGGACCGATGTGAGCCTGGAGGCCCGCCACGGCCTTGAGCAGCCTCCCGGTGGTGAAGTCGTCGAAGTGGTCGAGCCCGACATAGCCCACGGTGCCCAGAAGACGCGTGCGAACCGGGTGCAGGGGAAGCCACTCCCGTGTCAGGGCGACCTCGGTGGCGGCCTGTCTCTCCGAAAGGCGGACCCGCAGGTGCACGGCGGTTCCAGGATCACCGCGCAGGAGGTCGACGATCCCGGTGCGGTCGATGGTGTGGACGGCCCTGCCGTCGATCCGCTCGATGATCGTTCCGGCGTGCAGACCGGCCCGGGCCGCCGGGGCGCCGGGCAAGGCGGACCGGACGCGCCCGCCTGCCTCGACCGTCACGCCGATCCCCGCGTAAGTCCCGGTATCCTCCTCGTCGAACGCCTGAAGCTCGGCCGCGGTCACGTATCCCGAGTACGGATCCAACGATGCGACCATCCCGGAGATCGCCGCATCCACGAGCTGACCGTCGCGGCGCTCCTCCGCCGCCTTCGCGCGGATGGCATGGAACGCCGCTCCGAAGACGCTGAGGGCTTCGTAGAGACCGCCGGGCGTATCCCCGGTCCTTTCCCCGGTCCCCCGCCGGGCGTCCGGGGATGCCGTGCACGCCAGGAGGGTGGCGGCAACGGCCGCGAGGCCGGCCAGCCAGCGGGAGCGGTGGCGAACCCGACGAGGGATCGCCCGTCGCGCGGGTTGGGCGTCGTTCGGGCCGGGCATGGGCTGGCCTCGGGATGGGCTCGCCTCGGGATGGGCAGGCCTCGGGATGGGCAGGCCTCGGGATGGGCAGGCCTCGGGATGGACAGGCCTCGGGGAAGGCATCCGCGAGACTGCCCAGGCCACGGTCACCCCTGCCTTGAGATGGATCAAGGTTCCCGGCTTCCCGTGCGGACAGGGTCTGCGCCTGTTCGCAGCGGAGCACCGCATGACCTGGCGCCTGTCCCTCGGAGCCGCGGCGACCCGCGGGGCACGCCTCGCGGTCGGCGACGAGGGGGGACGGATCGCCGATCCCCGAACGGTCGGGAATGCGACGTCCCTTCGGGGATGGCGCGAGGCCGCCCGCGGTCTCGCGCCGATCCGGATGGCCATCGTCCATCCCTGCGATGCGGCCTCCCTCCTGGGTGCGATCGCGGCCTGGGAGGCGGGTCTGATCGAACCCGTCCTGGTCGGACCGGAGGCGCGGATACGGGTGGTCGCCGCCGAGGCTGGCCTCGCGCTCGATGGCTTCGACCTCGTCGACGCGCGGCACAGCCATGCGGCGGCCGAGACGGCGGTGGCGCTCGCGCGTACCGGGAAAGTCGCCGCCCTGATGAAGGGGGCGCTCCATACCGACGAGATGATGCAGGCCGCCGTCCGAAAGGCGGGGGGGCTGCGAACCGAGCGGCGGATGAGCCACGTCTATGCGCTCGACGTGCCGCATCATCCCAAACCGCTCTTCATCACGGACGCGGCGGTCAACATCGCCCCCTCGCTCGATGACAAGCGCGACATCGTCCAGAACGCCATCGAGCTCTGCCACGCCCTCGGCATCCGGGAGCCGAAGGTCGCAGTTCTCTCCGCCGTCGAGACCGTCAACGCGCGGATCGTCTCGACCGTCGATGCCGCCGCGCTCTGCAAGATGGCTGAACGGGGCCAGATCACCGGTGGCATCGTCGATGGCCCCCTCGCCCTCGACAATGCGGTGTCGGGACCGGCGGCCGCGGCCAAGCACATCGTCTCACGGGTCGCGGGTGATGCCGACGTGCTCGTCGTGCCGGACCTCGTGTCGGGGAACATGCTGGCCAAGCAGTTGGTGCACCTCGCCGGCGCCGAGGCCGCCGGCCTGGTTCTGGGCGCGAGCGTGCCGATCGTCGTGACCAGCCGGTCCGAGGGCGAACCGTCCCGGGTGGCGTCATGCGCCATGGCGCGTCTCAGCGCGCCCCACCGCTGCATCGGGTCTGGCACCGTCCGTCGATCCGCCGGAGGGCCTTGATCCAGATCATGGCCCCGGCCGACGGCCGCGGCACTGGATCGACATGCCCGCCAGCCCGGTCCCCGCGGGGCCGCGGTCCGGTGCGGAGGATTCCCGAGCCAGACGGAGATTGCGATGTCCTCCCCCATCGACGAGCCCGACCCGTTCGACCCCTTCGGCATCGTCGCCGCGACGGACGAGTGGTGCGGCCTGCTGAAGGCTGCTGAGGAACTCCGGAACGTCGACGGGGAGATGATGGAGACGATGCTGGAGGCCGGGGCGCCCGGCCCGGCCTCTCTCCGGCTCGGGCGCCAGCACGAGGCGCCGCGGCATCGCGGACCCGCGGCGACGCCTGAGCCTCGACCCCGTCGCCAGGCAGCGGCAACAGCTCGCGGCCATGCGGGCCCTTGAGGCGGGCTGCTCGGACTGTACGGAACGCAGCCGCTGCGCACGCGAACCGAGGGCGGGAACGCCACCCGGCGCCGACCGGGCGTTCTGTCCGAACGGCGCGCGCTTCGTCCGGCGGCAGTCCGTTTAACCCGTCCGCTCGTCCGTCTCTCCATTGCGGTGCCCCGGGCCGTGAGAGGCGGCAATGTGCCCGAACGCGCTCAGCTTTGGGCTTGCAACGGTCATCGCCGCGGCCCCGGTTTCGACAGCGGTCGGCTCGGTTCGCCGGCTCGGGGCAGGCCTCGTGTCACCGACGCACAGACGTATCGTACGCGGCTATCGCGAGCACCGGCATCGTCGCTGCGCCCGGCACCGAGGTCACGTCCGCTGCCGTTGAAGGCGTCTGAGCCTTCTTGGGCGAACGGAGCGTCCGGTGCCTGTGGCCGGCTCCATTTGCCTTCTCGGGGAATCCGCGCGTCCGAACGCAGGCCTCGGGCAGTGCTTCGATGCTCACAGCGCCCGATGCCGATCCGCTTGGACGTTGACGCGGATCAACGCCCGGCCGGCCGACAATCGGGAGACTGGGACGGGGCGGACCAGACCGGGCTTTCAGATGGCATGCGATCAACCCCACGGCAGCCCCAGGACGGCCTGCGATCCGGCCGTGGCACCTCACGGTCCCGAACGCCCGATCGCCGCGCACGGATCCACCCGGCAGGACATCGGGGCCGCGCCTTGGGACCCGCGCACCGCACCCCGTTCGACGCTGGCTGGGAAGGAGGGCGCCCATGCCGTGCCGAGCGGGGACGTTCCAGAGATGTTCGGAACGTGCCAGAGCGCGGGCCTGACGGACGCGGAGGCCCGGCGACGGCTCGCCCGCTTCGGCCCGAACGTGATTGCCACGAAGGAGAAGGCCGGCACGCTGGCCCTGCTCCTGAACCAGTTCATGAGCCCGGTCGTCTCCCTGCTCGCCGCGGCGGGTGCGCTCTCGCTCTACTTCGGCGACTGGCAGGAGGCGACCGCGATCATCGCGGTGCTGGCCATCAACACCGGCCTTGGCTTCTCGACCGAACTGAGGGCGGCGCGGTCCGTCGAGGGGTTGCGGGCGCTCGGGACGCGCTCGGCCCGCGTGCGCCGCGACGGGCACGCACGGGTGCTTCCCGCTGAGGATCTCGTACCGGGGGACATCGTGTTGGTCGAAGGCGGCGATGCCGTCCCGGCCGACATCCGGCTGGTCGAGGCGTCGAACCTGGGCGCGGACGAGTCCACCCTCACGGGCGAGTCGGTGCCCGTGGACAAGGCGCCGGAGCCGGTCGCCCCGGACGCGCGGCTCGCCGAGCGCACCTGCATGCTGTTCCGCGGCACGCTGATCACGCGCGGCAGCGGCCTCGGTATCGTCGTGGCGACCGGCCTGGGAACCGAACTCGGCGCCGTCGCACGCCTCGTCGCGCAGGCCGAGCCGGACACCTCGCCCTTGGAACGGCGCCTGGAACGTCTGTCCCGCCAGATGGTCTGGGTGATCCTGGCGCTTGCCCTCGTCCTCGCGGGCCTCGGCGTGGCGACCGGCAAGGATCTCCGCCTCATGACCGAGGCCGGCATCGCGCTGGCGGTCGCGGCCATCCCGGAGGGCTTGCCGGTCGTCGCGACCCTGGCGCTGGCGCGCGGGATGTGGCGGATGGCGCGGCGGAATGCGTTGATCGAGCGTCTGTCGGCCGTCGAGACCCTCGGCGCCACCACGGTGATCCTCACCGACAAGACGGGCACGCTCACCGAGAACCGCATGACGGTGCGGTGGCTGTCGGTGCCGTCGGGCGAGGCCGACCCGACCGATCCGGGCTCCGCCGCCGCCGAGACCGGACGGTTGCTTCGCGTCGCGGTCCTCTGCAACGACGCCTCCCTGGGGCAGGATTCCCAGCAGGGCAGCGGCGACCCGATGGAACAGGCGCTGCTGCGGGCGGGTCGTGCCGTCGGGCTCGACCGCGCGGCACTCCTGCGCGACCGGCCGCTCGTGGGGAAGCACGCCTTCGATGCGGGCACCCGCATGATGGCCACCGTCCATGCCGTCGAACCGGGCCACTGGGTGGCGGTCAAGGGGGCCCCGGAGGCCGTTCTGGCCGCCTCGCGCTCGGTCGGTGGCGCGGAGCGGGACGTCCCGCTGGACGACGGCTCCCGGGACCTGTGGCGGCGTCGCGTCGAAGACCTGGCCGCGCGGGGCCTGCGGGTCATTGCCTGCGCGGAGAGGTCGGGGGGCGCTGCGGGGGGCCATCCCTTCCGGGACCTCACGTTCCTCGGTCTGGTCGGGCTGGAAGACCCCGCCAGGTCGGACGTTCCGGAGGCTCTGGCCGCCTGCCGCGCCGCGGGCATTCGCGTGGTCATGGTGACCGGCGACCACGCCGTCACGGCCCTCAGCATCGCGCGCGCGGTCGGGCTCGCCGGCCGCGGGGACCGCGTCGTCGAGGGCGGCAGCACCGGCGAGATCCCGGGCCGCCTGGACGAGGTCGCGGTCTTCGCGCGGGTGAGCCCCGCCGAGAAACTGTCCCTGGTCAGGGCGTACCAGGCGAAGGGCGAGATCGTCGCCATGACGGGCGACGGCGTCAACGACGCGCCGGCGCTGAAGCAGGCGGATATCGGCGTGGCGATGGGGCGGAGGGGGACGGACGTGGCGCGTGAGGCGGCTGCCATGATCCTCATGGACGACGCCTTCCCGACCATCGTGGGCGCGATCCGCGAGGGGCGGATCATCTTCGACAACATCCGCCGCTTCGCCGCCTATCTCCTCGCCTGCAACCTGAGCGAGGTGATGATCGTCGGACTCGCCATCGTCTCCGCCCTGCCGCTCCCCATCCAGCCGTTGCAGATCCTCTACCTCAACGTCGTGACCGACGTCTTCCCGGCCTTCGCCCTGGCGATGTGCGAGGGACGGGACGACATCCTCGCACGACCGCCGCGCGACCCGCGCGAGCCCATCCTCGGACGTCCCCAATGGGTGCGGATCGTCCTGCACGCCGCCGTTCTGACGGTCGCGACCTTCGCGGGGCTGGCGGTCGCCGAATCCTGGTTCGGCCTCGACCGGGCCTCCAGCGTGACCGTGACCTTCCTGACCCTCGCCTTCGCGCAACTCTGGCAGGTCTTCAACATGCGGGCCTCCGGCGCGAAGCCATTTCGCAACGAGGTGACGCGCAACCCCTGGATCTGGGCCGCCCTCCTTCTCTGCACGGTGCTGCTCGTCGGCCCGGCTTACGTGCCCGCGGCCGGGAAGGTGCTCGGCCTCGTGCCGCCCGACGCGACCATGTGGGCGATCATCCTCGGCGCGAGCGTCGCCCCGCTCCTGCTCGTCCAGGTCGGGACGATGGCCAGGGGCGCCCGCGGACCCGCCGGCAGGACATGACGGCCGCCGTCCCGGCGCGATGCCCAGGCGACCCGACCGGCCGGCGTTGCGATGGATCAACGCGGGACCGAACCGCGGTGCGAAACTGGGTCCGTCAAAACGCCCGGAGCCCCGCATGTCCCGTCCGCTCTCATCCCCGCACGCCGAGATCCGCGATGTTCTCGTGTGCCTCACCGAGGAGGGCCGCGGCGACGAGGCCGAAACCGCTCTGGCTTACGGACTTTCGCTCGCCGCCGCGACGCGCGCCCACCTCACCGTCCAATCCGCGGCACGGCGCCTGGCCGTGGTCGCCGGCGGGGCGTGGGGGTTCGTGAACGACCTCGTGGCGACCGAAAACAGGCGGCTGCGCGGCCTCGCGCAGGCCCTGGCCGAATGCACCGTGGCGGACGCCGCCAGCGTGGGCGTGACCTGCACGGCCGAGGCGCCTTACCTTGCCTACACGGACCTGGTCGCGCGGCTCACCGCCCGCGCGCGGCTCGCGGACCTGACCGTCCTCGATGCCGAGGCGCGGGAGCTCGATCTCGACCGCGACCTCATCGACGGGATCCTCTTCCGGAGCGGGCGACCGCTCCTCGTGGTTCCGCCCGGCTGCGAGACCTACGCCGCGCGGCGGATCCTCGTCGCCTGGGACGGCAGCGCCCGGGCGTCCCGGGCGGCGAACGACGCGCTGCCGTTCCTGCGCGCGGCGGAGCTGGTGGAAGTCGTGTCCGTCGTCGGGGAGAAGGACCTCTCGACCTCCGCGGCCGGCGCCGAGTTCGCCCCGCACCTCGCGCGGCATGGCGTGACGGTTTCCGCGGTCGACGTGCCGGTCGTCGGCGACGTCGCCGAGACGCTCAGGGTCCGGGCCGGCGAGATCGGCGCCGACATGCTGGTGATGGGCGCCTACCGGCATTCGCGCCTCCAGGAGTGGTTCCTCGGCGGCGTGACGCAGTCCCTCCTCAAGCGCAGCCCCTTGCCTCTGTACCTGTCCCACTGACCGGGGCGCCTCCGGCGGCCGCAAGCAGGGCCCCACGCAGGACGGCAGGGATCGCGGAAGCCGGCATGGGCTCGAACGAGGTCGCCGCAGCCCGTCGCGCTGGGGATGGGTGGGCACGCGATCTCGCGCGCATCGCCGTCTCGGCCGGCTCGGCCGTCCTCTTCGCGGCCGGTCGCGCACCGAGATGGAAGGGGGGATCGCCTGTCACCGATGCGGATCTCGCCGCCGAGCGCGCCATCGGCGGCCGGCTTTCGGAGCGATTCCCGAGACTGCCCATCGTCTCCGAGGAGCGGATTGCCGCGGGGGACATCCCGGCGACGGGGCCGCGCTTCGCGCTCGTCGCCCCCGGGACGGCACATCGCGCGCCGGCGCTCGGTCGTCGAGACGTCGAGGTCCGGGACGTGCACCGCCCGCTTCAGCTTGAAGACGCGTCCGTTGCCGCGAAACACCGCGGAGATGTGCGTGCGCAGGCGGTCGACCGTTCGACCCGGCTGCCGTTCGGCCTCCCCAACGCCCCGCCGTCAGTGCGTCGGTAACGGCTGCACGGAGCCGCGCTCGCCCGAGCCGCTCTTACCTGCCTTCTTGCCGGCACGCACGATCAGGGCCGCGAAGGCTGAACGCCGGATCTTCTTCTTGGAGACCTTTGGCCAGCGCTCGCGAACGGCCGCAATCAAGTCCTTGGCCCTCATCCCGGGTTTCACGACCTTCACGATCCTCCGGCTGATAGTCGATGTCGATGGCATGATTGGCGCTCCATTCAATGGGTCGATGTTTCTTCGAGGCGAATTCTTCTTCGTTGATCTGCGTCAAGCCATGCCTGAACGTCGCGTGCGGCTCATGCCTTGCGGCGAGGAACCGGTCAGTCCTCGACGACCCGGCGAAGGCGCGCACGGCGCAGGCTGACCTGACGTCCGCCGGCACGCAGCAGGGCGCCGGCCTCCTCGAGCTGCGACAGGGTCCGCGACACGGTCTCGATGGTCAGGCCCAGGTAGTCGGCGATGTCGCGCCGCGTCATCGGGAGCAGGAACGTCCCGGTGCCGCCGAGCCGTTCGTCGACCTCGATCAGGAACGTCGCCACCCGTTCCACGGCGGAGCGGCGACCGAGAAGCAACATGTGGTCCTGGGCGTGACGCAAGCCACGGGTGGCCATGTTCCAGAGGTGGCAGGCGACCTCGGCGTTGCGGGTGGCGGCGCGCTGTATCCCCAGGCGCCGGAAGATCAGGACCTTCGTGTCCGAGAGGGCCTCGGCCGAGTGCCGGTGGGTCTGGCCCTGCTCGAAGCCGAACAGGTCGCCGGGCAGGTGGAAACCGGTGATCTGGCGCCGACCGTCGCTGAGGACCTTGTGGGTTCGGACCGCGCCGTCGGTCACCCGGTAGACGAACTCGGCGTCCTCGCCCTCACCGTAGATCTCCTCCTCGCGGCCATAGGCAAACGGTGTTCCGACGATCTCGGGGCAACCCGCGAAGAGGACGCCCTCGCGGCCGATGGCAACCGGGACGTTCGCGGGGGTGAACGACGGAATGGGTCGCGTCATCTCTGTGGCCATGGATCGACTCCTCGTCCGGATCGGATGAGGGGGAAGTTGGCCGCGCCGTCGCCGGAGGGAAATTCCGGCCCGTTTCGTAAGGGCCCCTGCGTAAGGGCAATTACGTAGGTCCGGGGGTCGACCGTCATCCCCCGCCGATCGCCACGGCCATCCATCCGCCGGCATGGTCGGGCGCCATGAGCAGGCCGAAGCGGGCCGCGAGCAGGGACCCGACGGCGGTGGCGAGCGCGTAGGCCATCACCGCGAGGACGAACGTCAGGCCATCGGCCTGATGGCGCAGAGCGTGGATCGAGGCGCAGCCGGAGGTGAACGCCGCAGCGAGGAGGATCGCGAGGGGATCGGACGGCATGACCGTGGTTCGCAGCAATCGGGAGCCCTGGAGCTTCGGGGCTGCGCCGGCCGTGACGGCGCGGCGCAGCCGCTGTTTGACGAACACGCTCCGGTCAGACGGAGCGCGCCTCGGGCGACCGGTACAGCCGCCAGAGTTCAGACCCGGACAGGACGAAAACGGCGAGGCCGATGACCACGTGGGCGCCCGCGACGACCTTCAGCTCCGCGAAGCCCAGCACCCAGGGCGCCGCGGCCACCCAGAGACCGACGGCGAGGTTGAGGTATTCCTCCCAGTCGTAGGACTGGCTGAGCGCAAGCATGGCGATGACGGCGATCGCGGCGCCGCAGATGAAGGCGTTTCGCGCTGCGACCGTTTCGCTACCCAGCTCCAGGTACCAGGGGGCCAGGAACAGGGTGATGCCCAGAAAGACGTTGAGGCCGTTCAAGACCGCGTCCTCGGCTCGGTTCTCGATGGTGCGCATCGACTTCTCCTCGCGAGCAAGGCGCCCGGGAGTCGGGGCCGACCGGACGCCGAGCGACGGACGTCCCGTCGCTTCCACGCGAGGACGATCGTCGCGCGATGGGTCTGCGGCCTTGACCCAAATCAACAGAGGTCCGGTCTCGGCAGCATGAGAACTGCCGAAGATTGGTAAAGCCGTCGCTTGATCTCCAGAACGACGATGCATCCCTCGATGTTTGATTTGGGTCAAGGTCTTTGCCGTGGGCCGGCGCACCCTGCGCCCCTTCGCCAGACAAGGAGATCGCGATGCGTTCCGGACACACGCCGCACCTGCATGCCCATGACCCCAAGGACGCCGCCGAGGCTATGGGGGCTGGCTTGGCCGCCTGGCGCACCCTCGCCGTCGACGTGCCGTTGCGTCTCGCGGCCGAGACGATGCGCTTCACGGGCCGTCGCCTTCAGGCCCAGGCGGACCACCTCGTCGGGCTGGCGCGGTGCGGCTCGCTCCAGGAGGTCGTCGCGCTCCAGGCGGCGTTCGTGACCCGGGGCCTGACCGACGACCGGCAGGAGGCGACGACCTTGTCGCACGACGTCACGGAGACCGCCTTCGCCAAGGCGGCGTGACACGGGCGTCCGCCGACCGGCCAATGGCTCCGGCGGGCTTCTCCCGAGACCCTGAAGCGCTGTTGGCAGGACGGGCTCCGATGCCGGGCAGACCATGCCGCCCCCAGATCTACCGCATCTTCCAGCACCGGCATGCGCCGGGGCTGTGTTGCGCCGTCCGCGAGGACCTGTCGATCCCGTCCTTCGTCGGGGCCCAGGGCTGGAACTTCGGCGCCGAGGTCCGCGAGACCGGAAGCCTGCCGTTCGGCTTCCAACCCGCACCGGCGCGCGAGGCCAGTGCCGCGTTCGGATATTACCTGTTTCATCATCCCTGCGAGACCCTGTCGGCTCGCTACTCCCGTCCCTGGGGCGGCGAGGGGGCCGAGCCGGATCGTTGCAGGCCGTGAGCGGCCGGCGCCCTCACCGCCCCTCCGCGCTGTCGGGCGCCCGTTGCGCCAGGACCGGCGGCTCCCCCACGCGTTCCGTCCTTGCCGGGCCTCGCGGCCGCGTCAGGCTAGGCCGGCCAGCACGGACCATCGCACCAGCTCCTGCAGGCTGGCCGCCTGGGTCTTGGCCATGAGCTTGGCCCTGTAGATCTCGACGGTCCGCGGGCTGATGTCGAGGGTGCGGCCGATGTCCTTGCTGGAGCCGCCCGCGACGAGTTGGTCCATCACCTGACGCTCGCGGTCGCTCAGGGTGCCGACCCGTCGGACGAACTCGTCGAGGGTGGGATCGACGACCTTGGCCGCTCCGCCCCGGTTCAGGGCGGAGCGCAGCGCCTGCACCAACGCTTCGTCGTCGAACGGCTTCTCGATGAAGTCGCAGGCCCCGAGCTTCATCGCCTCCACCGCGAGCTGCACGTCCCCGTGCCCCGTCATCACCACCACGGGGAGGGTATGGCCGCAGGCCCGCAGGCGGCGCAGCAGCTCGAGCCCGTCGACGCCGGGCATGCGGATGTCGGTCAGGACGCACCCGCGGGCCGGCTTGACCAGCGTGTCGAGGAGGTCCGTCGCGGCCTCGTAGAGCGCGATCTCGAAGCCCGCGGTGTCGAGCAGGAAGCCGACCGAATCCCGCATCGCCGGGTCATCGTCGACCACGTGCACGAGGCTATGGGCCATGGATGGCATCTCCCTCCGGGGCGGTCGCCAGGGTCAGGCGAAACGTCGCCCCGCCGGCCGCGTTGCGCTCGACCGTGAGGCGGCCGCCATGCGCCTCGATGATGGTGCGGCAGATCGAGAGGCCGACGCCCATCCCGCTGGCCTTCGTGGTCACGAAGGGCTGGAACAGCCTGTCGGCGACCTCGTCCGCGATGCCGGGGCCGGTGTCCGCCACCGTGATCTCGACCGCCTCGGCGGAGAGCGCATGGGCGTCGACGGCCAGTTCGCGCCGTTCGCTGTGCTGCATGGCCTCGCGCGCGTTGCGCATCAGGTTGACCAGGACCTGCTGGACCTGCACCCGGTCCGCCAGAACGGCCTTCAGGCCGGGGGCCACGTGGAGGCGGGCGACCAGGCCCTGTTCCCGGGCGCCGACCAGGGCCAGGGCGCCCGCCTCCTCGATCAGCCGCGAGACCGACTCGAGGCGGCGTTCGGTCTCGCCGCGGGTGACGAACTCCCTCAGGCGGCGGATGATCTGCCCGGCCCGCAGGGCCTGCTCGGCGGTCTTGTCGAGAACCTCGATGGTCTTGGCAATGGCTTCGGGACCCGGGTTCGCGAGCAGGCGACGGCAGCCCTTGGTGTAGTTGGCGATGGCACCGAGCGGCTGGTTCAGCTCGTGGGCCAGGGTGGATGCCATCTCGCCCATGGCGCTTAGGCGCGAGATGTGGACGAGTTCGGATTGCAGTTCCTGCAGCCGTGCCTGGATCCTCTGATGCTCGGTCAGGTCGTTGATGAAGCCGGTGAAGAAGACCTGCTCGCCCGAGCGCATCTCACCGATGGCGAGCTCCATCGGGAAGGTGGTGCCGTCCGCCCGCTGGCCCGTCACGACCCGATGGATGCCGATGATGCGGCGCTCCCGGGTTCGGCGGTAGTGGTCGAGATAGCCATCGTGCTCGCCGCGCATCGGCTCCGGCATCAGCATGCGGACGTTGCGCCCGATGGTCTCGGCGGCCGCGTATCCGAAGAGGCGCTCGGCCGCCGTGCTGAAGGAGGTGATGAGGCCGGCCTCGTCGATGACGACCATGGCCTCGGGCACCGTGTCGAGGATCGAGCGCAGGTGCGCCTCGCGGGCGCGTAGGTCCGCCTCGGCCTTCTTCTGTTCGTGGATGCTGAGGACGACGCCCCGGTGACGCACCGGTCGGCCATCTGCGTCGCGGTTCACCTGCCCGCACGAGCGCAGCCAGCAGACCTGACCGTCCGGCCGCACGACCCGGTAGTCGACCTCGTAGCTCCCGCCATCCCGCAGGGCCCCCTGGATGGCATCGGCCCGCGCCTGGCGGTCATCGGGGTGCACCAGGGCCTGGGAGGCCGTGAAGGTGGTCAGTCGCTCCGGCGGAACGCCGAAGAGCCGGGCGCAGGTCGGCGAGACCGTGACGCGGCCGGTCGGGATATCCAGAGACCAGATGCAGACGCCCACGTCGTCCAGGGTCTGCCGGAGTTCGTCGACGGTCAGCGTGCCGTCGCCCAGATGGCCGAGGGACATCGAGCCGATGGGGTTCGTCATCGTTCGCCCCCTTCGGCGCTGGCTATTCCAGGGCTCCAAAGAACAATCTCTGCAACCAGTCCGTTCAAGGACGTCACGTGATGGACGCTTCCACGAACAGCAACATCTTCGGCCAACATCATGGCCCGCAGATCAATGGCCGGCGTTTGATGCGGTTTCTATCACTGAAGATAGTCGATGGATACCGCGCAACTGCTGGCCGCGGCTAAGCATCTTGTGGCGAAGGGGGCGTTTGAGGTGGATCAAGGCGGCTGGGTCGCGACGGGACGAACACGGGACCCAGCAGAACTTGGAGACGCCCCATGGCGAAGCCCCCCTCATCCCCGCTCGCGGCCCTTCGCGACATCCTCGTCGGCACGACCGTCGAGACCGCGTACGAGGAACCCTCGAGCGCCATCGGTTACGGCCTGACGCTCGCGAAAGCCGCCGGCGCCCACCTCACGGTCCAATCCGCCTCGTGGTGCCTCTCGGGCGACGATGCCTGGCTCGGCAGTTTCGATCTCGACGACGATGGGGTCGCGCGCATCGACCGGCGCCTCGATGCGATGGCCCGTTCCGTCGCGGACCGTGCGGCCGGGGACGCGGCGCAGGCGGGCGTGCTCTGCACGACGCAGACGCCGAGCCTGCCTTACCCGGACGTCGTCGGTCGGCTGGTGGCTCAGGCCAGCCTGCATGACCTGACCGTCCTAAATGCGGGACCGCGGACCTACGATCTGGATCGCGAGGTGATCGAGAAAGCCCTCCTCGCGAGTGGTCGTCCGGTCATCGCAGTGCCGCCGGGACACGACGCCTTCACCGGTCGGAAGATCATCGTGGCCTGGGACGGCAGTGCGCAGGCGGCGCGGGCGGCCAACGACGCGATGCCGTTCCTCTGCGCGGCGGACGCCGTCGAGATCGTCTGCGTCGCCGGCACAGAAGAACTGTACACATCGGTTCCGGGTGCCGAGTTCGCGCCTCACCTCGCGCGCCACGGCGTGACCGTCAGCGTCGTCGACGTCCCGGTGGTGGGGGACACCGCGGAGACGCTTCGCAACCAGGCGACGATGTTTCACGCCGACATGATCGTGATGGGGGCGTACGGCCATTCCCGCGTCCGCGAGTTCTTCTTCGGTGGCGTCACGCGCGCCCTCCTGAGAAGCAGCCCGGCCCCCCTGCTCCTCGCGCACTGACGAGGGGAGGTTCGGTCACGAGACCGAGCCGCCGATACCGCGTTCCCGTTGCGGCCGTCCGGGTCGCACGGCCCAACACCCCGTCCCGTCCGCGATCCCGCCGTGGCGCGGGAGGCGCCTTGGGACGAAAACGACCCGCGCGCCGTGACGGATGCCGGGGGCTGTGGCGAGACCCCTTCGAAGCGGCGCGGGGCCTTCACCGGGGGGCGCGCGCAAACTCCCGCATGAACGCCAGGAGCCGTCGCAGATGGTGGCGGTCGGGTTCCGGCCGCGAGCCCGTCGCGAGGGCGCCGATCAAACCGTCGACGAAGAGAGACCCGCCCGAATAGGCGATCGACCAGTCGGCGAAGTCACGCCGCGGGGCGTCTCGGTCCTGCACCACGTGGACTTGCGTATGCCGCCGGTCGCGGCGGATGCTCTCCATCAGTTCGTCGATGGCGGCGCGCGAGCCTTCCAGGATCTGGGCGAAGCGTCCGTCGGTCGCGATCAGCGCGCCGGTGACGTTCAGCCGAACGTTCCTGACATGGGCGGCGTCCACGATGTCCCGGATGTCCGCTTCCGTCGCCTGCCTGCGACTGACGTAGAGAAAGGATCGCTCCATGGGCTTCTTCGACCTTCGTCTTCGTCCACCGGCCGGATCGCCATCCCGGGGAGGACTGTCATCGCCTCAGGGTCTTCAGATACGCGGTGAGGTCGTCGGCATCGGAGGGATCGAGCTGGAACGCGGGCATGGCCGGGTGACGTCGCTCGACACCCTCGACCAGGATGTCGGCGAGATCATCGATGGGAAAGCGGCGGGCGAGCGTTCGAAACGCCGGCGCCTCGGGCATCGGGCTGACTCCCCGAGAGCCGATGCCATGGCATCGCGCGCAGGTCGCGCGGGCCAACGTTTTGCCGCGTGAGGCCGATCCGTCACGGGCCGTGGCGGGGGGCGCGACGAGCCCGAACAGCGCGACCGATGCGAGGACGAGCGCGCGGCGCATCAGTGGCTCATCAGGCAGCAGACGGGTGCCGTCTGCAGGATGTCGTGGGTCATGCCGCCGAAGATCCATTCCCGAAGGCGCGAATGTCCATAGGCTCCCAGGACGATCAGGTCGGCGTATTCCCGGCGTGCGAAGCGCAGGATCTCGTCGGCTTCGACCGACCGGCTTCCGAACAGGGCATGGGTGGTGGCATTCACGTCGTGGCGCGACAGGTGGGCCGCCACCTCCTCGATTCCCTGGAATTGCGTCTCCTGTCCGACCGAGACGAGGTAGACGTGGTCCGCCTGTCGCAGGAAAGGCAGCGCCGCCGTGACGGCCCGCCGGGCCTCGAGGGTGTCCTTCCAGGCGACGACGATGCGGTCGGCGCCCAGGTGCTCGATCCCCGGGGGAACGATCAGGACCGGACGTCCCGCCTCCATCAGCAACGGGCCGGGCAGCACCGTCATCGCGCCCGGCACGGCATCGGCCGGGCCATGGCGCCCGACCACCACGAGATCCGCCGCGCGGGCCTCCCGGGCGAGATTGGCCGTGGGATGTCCCTCGGTGAACCGCCAGTCGGTGCGGAGGCCCTCGCGGGCATGGCGCAGGAACAGGTCCCGGACCCGGGCGGCCGCGTCGCGCGATCGGCGTTCCTCGGCCGCGCGCAGGATCCCGTCCGCCTGCATGTTGGCGAATGCGGACGGTCCGGGGATCGGCCGGGCCGCCACGCCGGTCAGGTCGGCCGCGAAGCGCCGCGCCAGGCCGGCGGCGAGACGGACGCGGTCGGCGGAACCGCGATCCAGGTCCACGGATACCAGGATGTGCGCGTAACCCACGGCCGCCTCCCCGAGCCGCCGAGCCCGGCGGAAGGGCAATCTGGCTCGGCCCGGCTCCGCCGGCCTTGATCCATCTCAAGGGACGGCACGAGGCCGCTGGGCCGGGCGCGCGGATTCGTCGGCATCGGATGCCGGGGCGGTCATCGGACCACCGAGCGCCCGCATGGCGTTGAGGATGACGGCGACGTCGATGACCTCCTGCAACAGGGCGCCCCGCAGCGGCGTCAGGTAGCCGAGGGCCGCCGCGACCATGCCGGCGAGCGACAGGCCGAGGCCGACCAGCACGCTCTGGAGCGCGATGGCCCGGGCCCGCCGGGCGATGCGGATCGCATCCGGAAGCGGCGCGAGGCTGTCGACCAGCAGGACGACGTCCGCCGCCTCGGCCGCCGCGGCCGCGCCCCTGGCGCCGAGCGCGACCCCGAGATCGGCGGCCGCCAGGGCGGGCGCGTCGTTGACGCCGTCCCCCACCATCATCACCAACCCCTGCCCCCGTTCGCGCGCCACGACCTGCGTCTTCCCCGCAGGATCGAGATCGGCCGCCAGGGCATCGATGGGCAGGCCCGCGATCAGCGCCTGCGCGATGCTGCGCCGGTCTCCGGTCGCGAGCACCACGCGCCGGATGCCGCAGCGGCGCAGGTCCGCGAGCGTCCGTCCGCCATCCGTTCGTACCGGGTCGGCGAAGCTCAGGATCGCGGCGGGCCTGCCGTCCACGGCCACCAGCACCGTCGCGGCCACGGCATCCGCGTTCCGGACGGCGTCCGTCTCCGGGAAGGGGATGCCGTGCGCCCGCATCGTGCGGGGTCCGCCGACCCTCACGGGCCGCCCCGCGACGAGGCCCGACACGCCCTCGCCCGGGACTTCGGCCACCTGCGTCGGCTGCGTCAGCGTAAGGCCGCGGGCGAGGGCCGCATCGACCAGGGCACGGGCCGTCGGATGGCCGGAGGCTTGGTCGAGGGAGGCGGCCAGCCTCAGGACATCCTGCTCCGCGACGGGACCGAGGCGATCCACAGCCGTCAGCCGCGCCGTCCCGTGGGTCAGCGTCCCGGTCTTGTCGACCACCAGGACGCGCACCCGCGCCAGCTTCTCCAGGGCGCCGCCGCCCTTGATGATGACGCCGATGCCGGCCGCCCGCGACAGACCGGAGATCAGGGCGACGGGCACCGCGAGGATGAGCGGGCAGGGCGTGGCGACGACCAGCACCGCGAGGGCCCGCAAGGGATCGCCCGTGGCAGCCCAGGCGCCCCCGGCCAGCATCAGGGTCAGGCCGAGGAAGGCCAGGCCGTAGCGGTCGGCGAGGCGCGCCATCGGCGCCTTCTGGGTTCGGGCGGCCTCGACGAGCCGGACGATCCCCGCATAGGTGCTCTCGGCGGCCCGGCGCTCGGCCAGAAGCGTGAAGGGCGCCCCGACATTGACCGTGCCGCTCAGCACGGACGCGTTCGCTTCGAACGTGACCGGCAGGGCCTCGCCGGTGAGCGTCGCCTGATCGAGGATGGCCCGGCCCGCGGCGACGCGGCCGTCCACCGGCAGGACGTCGCCGACGCGCACGAGGATGCGGTCGCCCGGGGCCAGGGTCTCGATGGGGACTTCCCTCACGCCGCTCGAGTCCTCGCGGAGGGCGGAGCGTGGCTGCCGGGCGAGCAGCGCCGTCATGGCCCGCCCGGCGCGTCCGGAGGCGTAGGCTTCCAGGGATTGGCCACCGGCATACATGAGGGCGATGACGACGCCGGCCAGCGGCTGCGACAGGGCGAGCGCGCCGCCCATCGACAGCAGGGCGACGAGGTCGAGCCCGACGTCGCCGCGCGCCAGGCTGGTCACGACCTGGAGCGCGAGGACGGCGAGGACCGCCAGCGTCGGAAGCGTCCACGCCCAGGCCGCGATGTCCGGGCGACCGAGCGCCTCGGCGGACAGGCCGGCGCAGAGGCCGGCGAGCGGAAGGACGGCCAGCCCTCCGCGCAGGCCCGTCAGCCAGCCGAGGCCCGCCGGCGCGCGCGAAGTCCTGGGGTCAACGGCCGCGGTCGTCATTCTCAGGGTCGCTTCCGGCTGTCGGGGGCCTTCGGGGTGCGCCCGTGTCGACCGGGGAGCCTTGCGCTGGATCAACAGGCGCCCGTTGCGTCGACGGAGAGGGCCGAAGCCTCGCGACGGCGAGCGCTGCGTCGCCGCGCCGATCCCGCATCGCCCGCCGGGAAGAGTTTTTGGTGCCTTGATCCAGCGCAAGGTCGCGGCGTCGGCCCCCCGCCATCGTCGGGCGGATGGATCCGGGCGCATCGCCCGGACGCCCGGAGATCCCGATGCCTTCCCTGACCCTGCCGAGCGCGGTGGACCTGGCCCGCACCCAGTTCGCCCTGACCGTCGTGTGGCACTTCCTGTTCCCGGCCTTCACCATCGGCCTGGCGAGTTTCCTGGCCGTCCTGGAGGGCCGCTGGCTGGCCACCGGCAAGGCCGTCTACCTCGATGTCTACCGCTACTGGCTCAAGGTCTTCGCCGTCGCCTTCGCCATGGGCGTCGTGTCGGGCCTGGTGATGTCCTACCAGTTCGGCACCAACTGGTCGGTCTTCGCCGACCGCACCGCGCCGATCCTGGGGCCGCTCCTCGGCTACGAGGTGCTCACGGCCTTCTTCCTCGAGGCCGGCTTCCTCGGCGTCATGCTGTTCGGATTGGAGCGGGTCGGCCCGCGCATGCACTTCCTGGCGACCTGCCTCGTCGCCTTCGGCACCCTGACCTCGGCCTTCTGGATCCTCTCGGCCAATTCCTGGATGCAGACCCCCACGGGCCACGAACTGGGAGCCGACGGACGGTTCGCCCCGGCCGATTGGTGGGCCATCGTCTTCAACCCCTCCTTCCCCTACCGTTTCGCCCATACGGTGACCGGCGCCTACCTGACCACGGCGATGATCGTGGGCGCGGTCGCTGCGTGGCACCTCCTGCGCGACGGCCGGAATCCCCGTGCCCGGGTGATGTTCTCCATGGCGATGTGGATGGCCGCGCTCGTCGCGCCGGCGCAACTGGTCATCGGCGACGTGCACGGCGCCAACACCTACCAGCACCAGCCCGCCAAGGTCGCGGCGATGGAAGGGCACTTCGAGACCCAAAGCCGGGCCCCCGCCCTGGTCCTGGGATGGCCCGACGCCGAGGCCGGCGAGACGCGGGGCGCCCTCGGCATCCCGGGCCTGGCGAGCCTCTACCTCACGCACGACCTGAACGGCACCGTGAAGGGGCTCAAGGACATGCCCCGCGCGACCTGGCCGACCAACCTGCCGCTGGTGTTCTGGTCGTTCCGCATCATGGTCGGTCTCGGCCTCCTGATGATCGCCCTCGGGTTCGTCTCGCTCTGGCTGCGCTGGAAGGGCCGACTCTACGAGACCGTCTGGTTCCAGCGCTTCGCGGTCGCCATGGGACCGTCGGGGCTGATCGCCGTCACCGCCGGCTGGACCGTCACCGAGACGGGGCGCCAGCCCTTCACGGTCTACGGCCTGCTCCGCACCGCCGACAGCGTCTCGCCGATCGCCGCGCCCGCCGTCGCCGCCTCCCTCGCGGCCTTCGCGGTGGTCTACCTCGCGGTGTTCGGGGCGGGCATCTGGTACCTGCTGCACCTCTTCAACCAGACCCCGCAGGTCCACGAATCCGGACCGCCGACCGGCGTGCCGGTGCGAACGGCCGGCATCACCCCGGCGCTGGCCCTCGACGCGCCCCACGCGGGTGCGCGCCGTCCCGCCCTCCAGCCCGCGGAGTAGTCCCCATGACCCTCGATCTCACCCTCGTCTGGGCGCTCCTCATCGCCACCGCCATCTTCCTCTACGTGGTCATGGACGGCTTCGACCTCGGGGTCGGCATCCTGTTCCCGGCGATCCGGGAGAAGGCCGACCGGGACGTGATGGTGAACACCGTCGCCCCGGTCTGGGACGGCAACGAGACCTGGCTGATCCTCGGCGGGGGCGGCCTGTTCGCCGTGTTCCCGCTGGCCTACGCCACGCTGCTGCCGGCCCTCTACATCCCGCTGACGCTGATGCTGCTCGCCCTGGTGTTCCGCGGCGTCGCGTTCGAGATGCGGTTCCGGACCGTCACGCGTCTCTCCCGGACCGCGTGGGACGGCGCCTTCTCGGCCGGGAGCCTCGTCGCCGCCTTCTGCCAGGGCATCTGCCTCGGCGCCCTGGTGCAGGGCGTCCGCGTCGAGGGACGGGCCTATGCCGGAGGCTGGTGGGACTGGCTGTCGCCGTTTTCCCTGTTCACCGGGCTCGCGCTGGTCGCCGGTTACGGGCTGCTCGGGGCGGGCTGGCTGATCTGGAAGACCGAGGGTGAGCTCCAGCTCCGGGCCTATCGCCTCGCCCGGGCCTTCGGCTGGGCGACGGTCGCCGCCATCGCCGTCGTGTCCCTGGCGATGCCGTTCCTCAGCCCCGCCTTCCGCGGTCGTTGGCTGACCTTTCCGGCGATGGCCTTCGTCGCCCCCGTCCCGCTTCTCGTCGGCCTCCTGGGCTGGCGCCTGCGCGACGCCCTCGACCGGCGCGAGGAGGTCATGCCCTTCCTGTGCGGGCTCGGCCTGTTCCTGCTGTCCTATGTCGGGCTCGCCATCAGCCTGTTCCCGATGATCGTGCCGCCCTCGGTGACGATCTGGGACGCGGCCACGCACCCGAGCAGCCAGCGCTTCCTTCTCGTCGGAACGGTCGTGCTCCTGCCGATGGTGCTCGGCTACACCGCCTACGTCTACTGGCTGTTCCGGGGTAAGGTCACCGCCGACGCGCCCGGCTACCATTAGGGAGGCGGACCATGACCATCCCCCGCTGGATGCGCCGCCTCGGTTGGTTCGGGGCCCTGTGGGCCGGCGGCATCGCCTGCCTCACGGCGGTCACCCTGCCCCTGCGATGGCTTCTCAAGGTCGTATGACGAGGGCCGTCTCGGCCGAACCGCGTTCACCGAGCCCCTCCCGGTTCGAACGGGTCATCGGGCAGGCCGCATCGGCGCAGGCCACCGTGTCTCGCGCGGCCGAGGCGAAGCGGCCGAGGCGACGCGATCCATCGCAAGGTCGGGGGCTCCCTGTTGGCCGCCGAAGCCCGATGGGGTTCGACGGCCAACAGGGGGCGGTTCAGGCCCGAACCCGACCCGCCTCAGACGTCGAGGTTGGCGACGCTGAGGGCGTTGTCCTGGATGAACTCGCGGCGGGGTTCGACCACGTCGCCCATCAGCTTCACGAACAGGTCGTCGGCGTCCTGGGTGTCCTTGACCTTGACCTGGAGGAGCGAGCGCACGTCCCGGTCGAGGGTGGTTTCCCAGAGCTGCTGGGCGGTCATCTCGCCGAGGCCCTTGTAGCGCTGGAGCTGCAGCCCCTTGCGGCCGAAGGCCATCACCGCCTCGAACAGGCCGACGGGCCCGTGCAGGGTGGTCTCGTCGCCCTTGCGCGCGTAGGTGACGGGCTGGTCGTAGATCTCGCGCAGGGCCTCCGCCCGGTCGGCGAGCCGGCGCGCCTCCTGCGAGGCCAGCAGCGAGGCGTCGAGGGTCGCCACCTGGCGCACGCCGCGCAGGGTCCGGCTCAAGACGTAGCCGCCCTCCGAGACGGCGCCCTCCCAGCCACGCTCGATGTCGTCGGCGATCCGGTCCATGCGCCGGGCGACCTCCTCGGCCAGCACCTCGGCCTCGGCCGCGTTCTCGTCGACATTGGCCCGGAAGGCGCCGGCGATCAGGGCCTGCTCGACCACGGCGCGGTCGTAGCGGGTGTGGAGCGCCTGCATCAGCCCGCGGAACTGGCGGGCCTCCTCGACCAGGGACTTCAGCTGCGGGCCGCCGAACTCGGTGCCGGAGGCCAGCCGCAGCACGGCGCCCTCGACGCCGGCATCGATGAGGTAGTCCTCCAGCGCCCGCTCGTCCTTGAGGTAGAGCGCCGACTTGCCCTTGGCGGCTTTGTAGAGGGGCGGCTGGGCGATGTAGAGGTGCCCGCGCTCGATCACCTCCGGCATCTGCCGGAAGAAGAAGGTCAGCAGCAGGGTGCGGATGTGCGAGCCGTCCACGTCGGCATCCGTCATGATGATGATGCGGTGATAGCGCAGCTTGTCGGGGTTGAAGCCCTCGCGGTCCGTGGACGAGCGGCCGATGCCGGCGCCGAGCGCGGTGATCAGGGTGCCGATCTCGGCCGAGGACAGCATCCGGTCGGCCCGCACCCGCTCCACGTTGAGGATTTTTCCGCGCAGCGGGAGAACGGCCTGGAAGGTGCGGTCGCGGCCCTGCTTGGCCGAGCCGCCGGCGGAATCGCCCTCCACCAGCAGGATCTCGCACTTCGAGGGATCGCGCTCCTGGCAATCGGCGAGCTTGCCGGGCAGCGAGGCGATGTCGAGGACGCCCTTGCGGGTCACGGTCTCGCGGGCCTTGCGGGCCGCCTCGCGGGCCGAGGCCGCCATGATGACCTTGGCCATCACCGAGCGGGCCAGCGCCGGGTTCTCCTCGAGCCAGTTCGAGAGCCCCTCGTTGAGGACGTTCTCCACGGCCGGGCGCACCTCGGAGGAGACCAGCTTGTCCTTGGTCTGCGAGGAGAATTTCGGGTCCGGCACCTGCACCGAGATCACGGCGGTGAGGCCCTCGCGGCAATCCTCGCCGGTGAGCGAGATCTTTTCGCGCTTGGCGATGCCGGACGATTCCGAATAGCCGGTGATCTGCCGGGTGAGGGCGGCGCGGAAGCCCGCCATGTGGGTGCCGCCGTCGCGCTGCGGGATGTTGTTGGTGAAGGGCAGCACGGTCTCGTTGAACGAGTCGTTCCACCAGAGCGCGACCTCGACGCGGATGTTGTCGCGCTCGGCCCGCACCATGACGGGCTTCTGCATGCCGTCGATGGGTTTGCGCGAGCGGTCGAGGTAGCGAACGAAGGCCTCGATGCCGCCCTCGTAGTACAGCTCCTCGCGCTTGTGCTCGGCGTGGCGGGCGTCGGTGAGGACGATGCGCACGCCGGAATTCAGGAAGGCGAGCTCGCGCAGGCGCTTCTCCAGGGTCGCGTAGTCGAACTCGATCATCGTGAAGGTGTCGGTGGAGGGCAGGAACGACACCTCGGTGCCGCGCCGGCCGTTGCCGTCGCCGACGACGATCAGCGGCGAGACCGCGTCGCCGTGGCGGAACTCCATCGCGTGCTCGCGGCCGCCCCGCCAGATGCGCAGGCGCAGCCATTGCGAGAGGGCGTTGACCACCGAGACGCCGACGCCGTGCAGGCCGCCGGAGACCTTGTAGGAGTTCTGGTCGAACTTTCCGCCCGCGTGCAGCTGGGTCATGATGACCTCGGCCGCCGAGACCCCCTCCTCCTTGTGGATGTCGGTGGGGATGCCGCGGCCGTTGTCGGAGACCGTGACGGAGCCGTCGGCGTTCAGCGTGACGGTGACGAGGTCCGCGTGGCCCGCGAGCGCCTCGTCGATGGCGTTGTCGACCACCTCGTAGACCATGTGGTGCAGGCCCGAGCCGTCGTCGGTGTCGCCGATATACATGCCGGGGCGCTTGCGCACCGCGTCGAGGCCCTTGAGGACCCGGATGGATTCCGCGCCGTAGGCATCGGCGGCGAGGTTATGGGAACTGTCGGACATGAACTTCCTCGGACAGGCGGGCATTCAGGCCGGACTTGCCGGCCCAGGCCGGGCCCCCGCCGCCTGCATTTCTTCTTGACCCGCGCAATATAAGCATTTCCCACTGGGAATGCATCGTTTTCGGGCCCGTAGACCCCCGGAATCGCGACCACGATGCCCCGTTCGCGTTAACCCCCCGTCAAGGCCCCGCCGGGATCCGGCCGACGGGGCCCGGCCGTCCTCAATCCTGCAGGAACGGGTTCGACACGCGCTCCTCGCCGAGCGTGCTGGTGGGGCCGTGGCCGGGGATGAAGGCGACGTCGTCGCCCAGCGGCAGGACCTTGTCCTTGATGGCCCGGATGAGCTGCTCGTGGTTGCCGCCGGGCAGGTCGGTGCGGCCGACCGAGCCCTTGAACACCACGTCGCCGACCAGGGCGAAGCGCGCGTCGCGGCTCATGAACACCACGCTGCCGGGGGAGTGGCCGGGGGCGTGCAGGATGTCGAAGGCCAGGCCGCCGACCTCGACCACGTCGCCGTCGCCCAGCCAGCGGTCCGGCGTCACCGCCCGGGCCCCGTCGAGGCCGTAATTGGCGCCCGTCTCCGGCAGGCTGTCGAGGAGGTAGCGGTCGGCCTCGTGCGGCCCCTCGATCGGCACGCCGAGCCGGTCGCGCAGCTCGGCCGCGCCGCCGGCGTGGTCGATGTGCCCGTGGGTGAGCAGGATCTTCTCGATGGCGATGCCCTGGGCGGCGATCGCCGCCTCGATCCGGTCGAGGTCGCCGCCCGGATCGACCACGGCGCCGACCTTGGTCTCGTCCGACCAGATCAGGGTGCAGTTCTGCTGGAAGGGGGTCACCGGAATGATTCCGGCGCGGGGCGTGCCTGGCATCGGGGGTCTCGCGGGATGGCGCCGCGGCGGCGCGGGGGTCGGCGCCGCCGGAGCGCGGGGTGGACGTGAGGGCGGGCGCCGCAGCGGCGCCGGTGGCGGCCTGTCTAGCCCGAGATCGGTGCGGGGGCGAATCCGCCGCGCCCGCCGCGTCCCCCGCCGCGCGGCTCCCCGGTCGCCGTTCCCGTGTCGCGGCCCCCATGTCGCGGCCTCATGGTCAAACTTCGGCCTCGCCACGGGCCTAACGGAGCCTTAACCACGGTCCGGCCGCACGCCTCGCCGGGCGAGCCACCGTCCCCCCTCCCCCATCCGGGCCCCTTGCGCACATGCTGAAAACCGCCTTCGTCGCCGCACGGGACCGGCAGCGCCTCGGGGAGATCGCGTCCGTCCTTATCGGCTTCGGCGTCACCAAGGTGGTGGAGCGCCTCGGCCTCGCCCAGGTGGCGCGCCTCGCCAAGCGCCGGACGCCGCAGGTGGACATCGCCCGCCTGTCGCAGCCCCAGCGGGTGCGGCGCGCCATCGAGACCCTGGGGCCGACCTTCGTGAAGCTCGGCCAGATCCTGGCGAGCCGGCCCGACCTCCTGACCCCGGAATGGACCGAGGAGCTGGAGAAGCTCCACAGCCAGGTCTCGCCGATCCCGTGGGAGCGCATCCGGCCCCAGCTCGAGGAGGACCTCGGCGGCCCGGCCTCGGAGATCTTCGCCGAGTTCGACACCACGCCGCTCGCCGCCGCCTCCATCGCCCAGGTCTACCGCGCCCGCCTGCAGACCGGCGAGGAGGTGGTGGTGAAGGTGCTGCGCCCGGGCCTGCGCAAGACCATCGAGGCGGACCTGCGCCTGATGGGCCACGCCACCCGCATCGTCGTGGACGAGTGGCCGGAATTCGGGCGCTACCAGCCCCAGGAGCAGATGCGCCACCTGGCCAGCGGCCTCTACGGCGAGCTCGACCTCATCAACGAGGCGCGCAACTGCGAGACCATCGCGGCGATCTTTGCCGACCGCGACGACATCGTGGTGCCCAAGATCCACTGGGAATGGACCTCCGAGCGGGTGCTGGTGCAGGAATTCGTGCACGGCATCCCGCCCAACGACCATGCCCGCCTGGACGCCGCCGGCTACGACAAGGTGCTGCTCGCCCAGAAGGGCACCGACGCCTTCCTGCAGATGGCCCTGATCGAGGGCGTGTTCCACGCCGACCCGCATCCCGGCAACATGCTGATCATGCCGGACAACCGGATCGGCTTCATCGATTTCGGCATCATCGGGCGCCTCTCGCAGCGCCGCCGCACCCAGCTTCTGATGCTGATCGGCGCCATGCTCAAGGAGGATTCCGACGGGCTGATGGCCGTGCTCCTCGACTGGAGCGGCTCGAGCAACCCGGACCTCACCAAGCTCGAGGCCTCGTCGCAGGCCTTCGTCGCCCGCCACACCGGCGCCTCCCTGGATTTCGGGGCGCTGCTCACCGACTTCATGACCATGGCCCGCGAGAACGACCTCGCCATGCCCACGGATCTGGCCATCCTGTTCAAGGGGCTGGTGACCGCCGACGGGGTGATGCGCCAGCTCGACCCCGGCTTCGACCTGTTCTCGGCCGCCGGGCCGACCGTGCGGCGCAAGCTCGCCTCGCAGTTCTCGATCAAGGGCCTGACCCGTAAGGTCGAGGCGGTGGGCGCCGGCCTGTTCGGCGCGGCCTCCGAGCTGCCGACCCTAATCCACCTCATGCTGGTGCGCCTGAAGCAGGGCCGCGTCACCGTCGAGATCGAGCTCAAGGGCATCGAGAAGCTCACCCGCGGCATCGAGCGCGCCGCCGCCCGCATCGCGGTGGCGCTCATCGTCGCCGCCTTCGCCACGCAGCTCGCCCCCCGCTTCATGGACCTCGGCACGCCGGCCTTCATCACCGTCGGCGCCATGGTCTGCGTGATCGGGATCGGCTGGCTGGTCCTGCTAGGGCGCAACAAGTAGCGGGGCCGGCGCCCCCTAGGACGCCGCGGCAGGCTCGGCCGCGCGGGGGCGGACGCCGGAATCATCCACCGTCGCCCGCGCCTTCGACAGGTCGTGGGCGTTCTGGAGGTTGAGCCAGAATTGCGGCGTGGTTCCGAAGCGGACGCCGAGGCGGATCGCGGTGTCGGCGGTGATGCCGCGCCGGCCCCGGATGATCTCGGAGACCCGGTTGGGCGGCACGCCGATCTCCGCCGCGAACTGCCGGGCCGACAGGGCGAGCGGCGTCAGGTACGCCTCCACGAGGATCTCGCCGGGATGGGTGCGGATGCGGGCCATGGCCGATCTCCTGTGCGGTCGCGCGAGGATACATCGGCCCGCGCCCCGCGAAAAGTTTCTCTCAGGTTGCATTTCTGATGAAACAAATTACCTGAAGTTCGCATGCCCCATCGGGCTGCCAACGGAAGGACGCGGACACCATGGCTGATCGTGCGGTCAGGAAGACCGGAAAGAACGCTGAACGCGACATCACGGCGTTGTGCAACGATGGCGACGCGTGGTCGCCGCGCCGGAAGCAGGACGCCATCAACGACATCGAGTTCGGGATGCACAGCTATCACGTGCCCTGGCCCAACGGACGGACCGAGATCCGGGTCGTCCAGGGGCCGAACGGCAAGTACCTGCGCACGGATCGGGATACCACCACCCGGAACAACCTGGACGATCTTCCGGATTGCTGATCCGGTTCGGGGTTCGGGCGTGAACGCCGCGGCGGTCCTGCTCCCAGCAGGGCCGCCGTCCCGGCGCCGGGGCGGCTGGCCTACCCCACCCGCCGTTTCAGCGGGGCGTCGAGGCCGCCGACGCGGAACCAGTGGTAGCCGTAGCGCTCCATCATCAGGCAGTGGCGGCCCTCCGCGTCCGCTTCGCAGCGGCGGCCGGTGAGGAGGTCGACGAGGAGGTGGCCCTCCGGCCCCTCGATTCCGGCCGAGAGGGCGATCTCCATCGGCGTGCCCGCGAGGTTGTGCACGCAGAGCACGGAATTGCCCTCCCAGTCGTAGCGGATCGCCAGGATCGCCGGCGAGGCCGTCTCGATCACGGTGAAGTCGCCCCAGCCGATTTCCGGCACCTCCTTGCGGGTGCGGATCACGCTCTCCATCCAGTTCAGGAGGGAGCCGCGGTCGTGGCGCTGGCTGGCCACGTTGACGTGGTCGAAGCCGTAGGCGCCCTGGTCGATCACCGGCAGGGTCGGGGTCTCGCTCTTGGTGAAGCCGCCCTGGGCCTCGCCGCTCCACTGCATCGGCGTGCGGGCGCATTCGCGCTCCTTGAGCGAGAGGTCGTCGCCCATGCCGATCTCGTCGCCGTAGCGCAGCACGGGTGTGCCCGGCAGGGTGAACATCAGCGAATAGGCGAGCTCGATGCGCTGCTGGTCGCCTCCGAGCATCGGGGCGAGGCGCCGCCGGATACCCCGGTCGTAGAGCTGCATGCCCTTCTCGGGCCCGAAGGCGGAAAACACCGCCTGGCGCTGGGCCTCGGTGAGCCGCCCGAGGTCGAGCTCGTCGTGGTTGCGCAGGAAAACCGCCCACTGGGCGGAATCAGGCCGGTTCCAGGTCTTGCGCATGGCCTTGGCCAGGGGGCGCCCGTCGCCGGCCGCGAGGCCGTAGAACAGGGCTTGGTTGACGGGGAAGTTGAACAGCATGTGGAGCCGGTCGGCGTCGTCGCCGAAATAGGCGAGGTCCTTCTTGGGCAGGATGTTGGCCTCGCCCAGGATGATGGCGTCGCCCTGGCGCCACTGCAGGAACTCGCGGAAGTCGCGCAGCATGTCGAACTGCTCGTCGGGCTCGCCCGTGACGTCCGGCCCCTTCTTGGCGATGACGAACGGCACCGCGTCCATGCGGAAGCCCGAGACCCCGAGCTGGATCCAGAAGCCCATGATCTTCTGGATCTCGGCCCGCACCGCCGGATGGGCGGTGTTGAGGTCCGGCTGGAACGGCATGAAGCGGTGGAAGTAGTAGGCCCCCGCCTTGGCGTCGCGGGTCCAGGTGGTGGTCTGGACGCCGGGAAAGACCATGCCCTCGTCGGCGTGCGGCGGCCGGGTCTTCGACCAGACGTACCAGTCCCGGTAGGGCGAATCCGGGTCGGAGCGGGCGGACTGGAACCAGGGATGCTGGTCCGAGGTGTGGTTGACCACGAGGTCGATCAGGACGCGCAGGCCCCGCTGCTTGGCCGCGTGGGTGAAGGCGACGAAGTCGCCGAGCGAGCCGTAATCCGGGTCGACGCCGTAATAGTCGGAGATGTCGTAGCCGCCGTCGCGCTTGGGCGAGGGCTGGAACGGCATCAGCCAGATCGCCGTGATGCCGATGCCCTGCAGGTAGTCGAGCCGGCGCTCCAGCCCGGCGAAGTCGCCGATGCCGTCGCCGTTGCCGTCGAGGAAGGTCCGGACCGAGAGGCAGTAGACGACGGCGTTCTTGTACCAGAGGTCCTTGATCATGCCGTCATCCCCGGGAGCGGGCGCCCCGGGCCACAACGCGGGCCCGCGGGAAAGCGTTGCCGTGAGCGTTGCCGTGAGCTTGGCCAGTGCGGAACGCCCCGAGCGTGGCCGTCCCGTCCTTAAATCAGCCGCCTTGTGCAGCGCATCTGCCACGCTCCGGCGCGCGGTCTCGGCTATGACCGTGCGGCCCTCCGCGCCACGACCCCACTCCCGGTATCCCGGCCCGCATGAACATCATCCTGATCAAGCTGTTCGCCACGGCGCTGACGCTCAGTCAGGTCACGACGCGGCCGGATGCGGTGAAGACGCAGTTCGATCCCGTGGCCGACAAGGCCCAGGTGGTGCAGATCCTGCGCGACGGCTGCGCCCACATGCGCAAGGCCTTCGACATCGAGGACATCAACCTCGACGAGCTGATCTCCACCGCCATGGAGGACCCCAGCGCGGTGGCGGGCGCGAGCGCCCCCAAGATCCTGCACGGCCTCGACATCGGCGAGCTCAACGTCAGCTACCGCCAGTTCTGCAAGGGCGAGACCCCCAAGGACTCGCCCTTCGACGCCGCCGAGGTCATCGCCTTCTACAACAAGGCGGTGGCCGACCTGCCCTCGGCCGAGGCCCTGAAGGAGCGCAAGCTCCCCGGCGCCTCCCTGATCCTCGACGGATCGGGCAAGCGCTACGCCGAGGCCTTCGAGGCCAACGGCCGGCGCCTCAGCGTGCCCATCGCCGAGGTGCCCACGATGGTGCAGAAGGCCTTCGTGGCGGCCGAGGACAAGCGCTTCGAGACCCACCGGGGCATCGACGAGCGCGGGGTGATCCGCGCCTTCATCGGCAACCTCGCCTCCCCGGGCCGCCCGGCCGGCGGCTCCACCATCACCCAGCAGGTGGTCAAGAACCTCTCGGTCGGCGACGACGTCACCTACGAGCGCAAGATCCGCGAGATGATCGTGGCCTCCCGCCTGGAGCACATCCTGGGCAAGCCGCAGATCCTGGAACTCTACCTCAACGGCATCTATCTCGGCCGCGGCGCCTACGGCATCGAGATGGCCGCGCGCAGCTATTTCGGCAAATCGGTGGGCCAGCTCACCGTGCCGGAGGCCGCGCTGCTGGCCGGCATGCCCAAGGGCCCGAACTTCTACAGCCCCGACAAGTACCCCGACCGGGCGCGCGAGCGCCGGGCCTACGTGCTGGCGCGCATGAAGGAGGAGGGCGTCATCACCGAGGCGCAGCTCGGCGAGGCCGCCAACGCGCCCCTTGGCCTGAAGCCGATCGACGCGGTCCGGCGCGATTCCGGCTTCTACTTCGTCGACCACCTGGCCCGGGAGGTGCGCACCTTCGCGGGCGTCGACTCCCTCACCGCCGCCAGCCACGTGGTGCGCTCCACGATCAACGCCGGCCTGCAGACCGCCACCGAGACCGCCCTGCAGGAGGGCCTCTCCACCTACGAGCGCGCCACCGGGCGCGCCCGCTACGAGGGGCCGGAACTCAACCTCGCCGAGGCCGTGCGCAAGCTCGAGGCCGCGATCCCCGCCGCCGAGGCCTCGCCCCTGGGCGTCCCCCTCCTCACGGGCGATCCGGTCAAGCCGGTCGCTGCCCCGGCTCCGAAGCCGGCCCCGAAGACGAAGGCGGAGCGCAAGGCCGCCGCCGCCGCCGAGAAGGCGGCGGAGCAGGCCGCGTCCAAGGTCGAGCGCCCCAAGCCGGCCTGGCAGCGGGCGCTGGAGACCGCCCGGCCCGTCCTCTACGACGTGCACTGGCCTCTGGCCGTGGTCCTGGATCCCGGGCGCGGCGGCACCGCGAAGGTCGGCCTCGCCGACGGCCGCACCGCCAGCCTCGAGCCCGGCCCGGCGCGCGGAAAGCTCCAGCCCTACGACGTGGTGCGGGTCAAGCTGCGCGATCCGAACGCGAAGGCGCCGCGCGCCGACCTGCGGGTCCGGCCGAGCGTCCAGGGCGCCGCCCTGGTGCTGGAGAACCGGACCGGGCGCATCCTCGCCATGGCGGGCGGCTTCTCCTATCCGGTGAGCCAGCTCAACCGCGTCACCCAGACCGTGCGCCAGCCGGGCTCGACCCTGAAGCCCCTCACCTATCTGGCCGCGCTCAATGCCGGCCTGCAGCCCAACACCCTGGTGCTGGATTCCGCCATCACCCTGCCGCCCATCGGCGGCGTCGGCGATTCCTGGTCGCCCAAGAACTACGAGGGCACGGGGGCCGGGGCCACGACCCTGCGCCGGGGCCTGGAATTCTCCAAGAACCTCGTCACCGCCCGCCTGCTCCAGGGCGGCATCGCCGACAAGGCGCCGGCCAGCCTGCAGAAGGTCTGCGACCTCGCCCTGGAGGCGCAGATCTACGCCGAGTGCGAGCGCTACTATCCCTTCGTGCTCGGCGCGCAGCCCGTGCGGATGGTGGACCTCGCCGCGTTCTACGCCGCGGTGGCCAACGAGGGCGCCCGGCCCGCGCCCTACGCCCTGGAATCGGTCGAGCGCGACGGCAAGACCCTCTACACCCGCGAGGCCCGGGCCCCGACCCGGATCGGTTCGGCCGACCGGGTGGCGTTCTACCAGCTCAAGACCATGCTGCAGGGGGTGACGAACCACGGCACGGCCGCGGCGCTCGCCCGGTTCTCGTCGTCGATCGCGGGCAAGACCGGCACCTCGGAGAACGAGAACGACGCCTGGTTCGCCGGCTTCACCAACGAGATCACCATCGTGGTCTGGGTCGGCTACGACAATGCCGACGGCACCCGCCGCACCCTCGGGCGCGGGCAGACCGGCGGCCACCTCGCGGTGCCCATCGCCGGCACCATCCTCCAGGCGGCCTGGGCCAACGGCGTGCCGCGCACGTCCCTGGCCCCGCCCTCCTCGGAGGCGCGCCAGGACCTCCTCGAGGCCAGCATCGATCCGCGCAGCGGCCAGCGCGTCGACGGCGGCGGCGTCCTGGAGCATTTCCGGATCAAGGACGGCCGCATGGCCGACACCCAGTACAAGCTGCTGCCCCGCGAGACCCGGACCGCCATGCGGCCCGATCCCGAGGACGGCGACCTCGGCGCCGAGGACGACGCCCCCGACCTGGCCGGAGGCCTGTTCGGCGGCCTGCGGGGCCAGCCGGACGACGATCGGCGCCGGGCCCAGCCCGAGAGCGACCTCCTCGATCCCTACGGCGAGCGGCGCAACCGCCGGGCCCAGTCCGAGACCTACCAGCCCTGGCCGGGCACGCAGCGCTCGCCCTTCGGCGACGAGGAGGAGATCCGGCCGCGCCAGCGCCGCCGCGATCCCGACTACCTGTTCGGCGACGAGCCGCGCTTCTGAGGGCGCCCCGCCCGGGGCACGGCCCCGACTCCCTCTCCTCGACCCCCTCTCCTCGACCCCCTCTTGCCGACCTCCGAGGCCCCGACGTGCACAGACCGCTTCCGGCAACCCTTCTCCTCGCCCTCGCCCTGACGGGGGGCGCCGTCCGCCCGGCCCTCGCCCAGGAGGGCATCAAGCTCCAGCCGCCCGCAAGCCCGGCGGTCTCGGAGCGGATCAAGGACGTGCCCGCCATCGAGGCGGCCGGCGTCGCCGGGCTGAAGCCCGGCACCATCCTGTTCACCGACCATCGCGACGATCCGGCCAAGCCCGAGAACGGCCTCGTGCCCTATCTCGACTGGGGTAAGCTGCGCCCCGGCGAGCGGGCGGCCCTGGCGCCGCATCCGGGCTATGTCGAGCCCGATTACGTGCAGACCCTGAACGGCGTCGCCAAGCGC
Source organism: Methylobacterium sp. Leaf465 (assembly GCF_001424705.1). Lineage (GTDB taxonomy): Bacteria > Pseudomonadota > Alphaproteobacteria > Rhizobiales > Beijerinckiaceae > Methylobacterium. The sequence goes on along the minus strand of NZ_LMRA01000046.1, from coordinate 66,447 downwards.
CGGCACGAGACCCTGAAGGTCTACGTGGCGCAGGGGCGCTTCGTGGTGGCCAAGGCCCCGGAGAGCATCGACCTCGCCGCCTACGCCACCCTCGGCTTCGTCGCCAAGATGGACCCGGTGATCAAGCACAAGGCCCTGAACCCAGCCGACGCGACGCCGAACAAGGACCCGGCGGCCGCCTTCGCCAAGCGCCCCGACCGGCCCTGGTGCGAGGTCGGCACCACCTGCATCGAATCGCGCTACGACCTCGAAGGCAAGCTGCCGCTGGGCGTGAAGCTCGCCAACCGGCTGGAGGACGGGGCCTCGAAGAAGATCGCCGAGTTCGTCTCGTTCCAGAGCGAATTGCGCACCCTGCCCCCGGCGGAGATCGCAGCGCTGGGCAACCTCACCAAGCTCGACACGCCGGTGACGGGCGGGCTGGAGCAGACGATCTTCTGGGTCAACCAGATCCTGCGCTTCGGCAAGTTCCTGGCGGTGTTCCAGCCCATGCCGGGCGATCCGGCCAAGACCGTGGTGACCACCTACGTGGCGCTTGCGATCAAGGGCGACGTCCTCGACCGCAAGCAGGAATATGCCCGCGTGCCGGTGCTCAAGAACCTGCTGCCGGCCCAGGTGCTGATGGGCAACTCGTCCTTCAACACCGGCACCTCGATCAGCGCCGGCCTGCCGACCTACGCCCGCAACCGCATGATCGCCTTCGCGGACGCGCTGGCGAAGAACTGAGGGTGGGGGCGGCGCCGCTCGAGTCGAAAACCCCATCGGCTTGGCCCCGCGAGGGGCTGCACCCGACCCTTTGCAGAAGTCCGGAACCGCCGCTTGCGGGCTGCACGGTTGAGCAGCGTCCTACGGCCGGGACGGGTGAATTTCTGCCCGGCTGCGATCGGATAGATCCTGGGCGAGGCGGACGTATCGATCAGGGCCGGAAGCCGGGGGAATGACAGCTCAACCTACGCCGGTCGGGCCATCAATGACCCGCCGCACGCGGCGCGCGAGTTCCAGCCGTTTATAGGGCTTATTGATGATCTCGAAATCCGTGCCACCCGCATCCGAGCGTTCCATGGATGCCTCCGCGTAGCCCGTAGTGAGCAGCACCTTGATCTTAGGCTGTCGCTCGCGCGCGGCGCGGGCCAGCATCACGCCGTTCATCCCACCCGGCATGATGAGATCGGTGAACAGGAGATCGATCCGGCGCTCGCCGTCGAGGAACTCAATCGCCGCGCGGGGGCCGTCGGCCACGATGACTTTGTAGCCGAAATCCTCCAGGATCATTCCCGCCGTCTCCGCCACGTCCGGTCGGTCGTCGACCACGAGTACCGTTTCGGTCCCGTGCCGGTCGGCGGCGCGCTGCGAGGCCCTGCGCTCGTCCTCGATCTTCTGGTCGCTTGCTGGAAAGAGCAGGCGCACCGTGGTGCCGTGCCCCACCTCAGAGTAGATCTTGACCGAGCCGCCCGATTGCTTGGCGAAACCGTAGACCATCGCGAGGCCTAGGCCTGTGCCCTTGCCTTCGCCCTTGGTGGTGAAGAACGGCTCCATCACTCGGTTCAGGATCTCGGCCGGCATACCGCTACCCGTATCGGTGACGGATACCACCACGTAGGCCCCAGGGCCGACCGTCTTGAAAAGCGCCGTATCCTCGTCCTCGATGAGGAGGTTCTCGGTCTTGACCGTGACGGACCCTCCGCCCGGCATCGCATCGCGGGCGTTCAGCAAGACGTTCAGCAAGGCGACCTCGGCCTGGGTCGGGTCGATGCGGGTGTTCCAGAGATCGGATGCGAGGGACTGCTTCAGGGTGACGTCGTCCCCCAGGGTACGCTCGGCCATCTCGCTCATGCTTTGGACGAGGCCGTTGAGGTTGAGGAGGCGCCCCTCCAATCGCTGCTTGCGCGAGAAGGCCAGAAGCTGGTGGGTCAGCTTGGCGGCGCGTTCCGAGGCGTCGCGCACCGCCTCGCCCGCCCGCCGCAATCGGCCGACATCGATGGTCGGGTGGTCGATCAGCGCCAGCATGACCTCGTTGTGACCGGAGATCACCTGTAGGAGGTTGTTGAAGTCATGCGCGATCCCGCCGGTAAGCTGCCCCAGGCTCTCCATCTTCTGTGCTTGGTGTAGACTCTCCTCTGCGTCGCGGCGGCGCGAAACGTCGAGCTGCGAGCCGAAGAAGTATACGAGGTCGCCGGCTCGGTTGAAGACCGGCGAGACGAACAGCGCGTTCCAGAACGAAGACCCGTCCTTGCGATAATTGATGATCTCCGTGGAGAACTCGCGCTGCTCCGCGATGGCGACACGCAGTTCGGTGACCACCTCTCGGTCGGTCTCAGGCCCTTGGAGGAAGCGGCAGTTCGTGCCGATAAGTTCGTCCCGGGTGTAGCCTGTCATGCGCTCGAAAGCGCGGTTGACGAAGATGATGGGATTGTCGGCCTGGTGCGGGTCCGTAACGATCATCGGCATGCGCGTCGTTTCGACGGCCGCGAAGAAGATGTCGTGATGCTGGTCGATTACGCCCGAAGGGCCACTGCCGCTGACCGGCGTCTTTGGGCCGTAGGTCTTCGGCTTCTCGGGGGAAGTTGGCAAGAAGGAACTCCGGGCTTCGAAGGACCGCCGGAGCCCTCGGTCACTCCAAACACGCCTTTATTGTATTCTCTGCGCCAGCGGAAATGCCACTGAACAAAAATTGACCAGGGCCTGAGGGTAGCAGTGTCGCACCGAGGCGCGCCGGTCAGAGCAAAGCGAATGACCACTTCAGGGGATTAGGGAAACCGCTCGCTATGGCCATTGTTGGTCGGAGGCGGAACATCCGCTTCAGGACGAAAGGTCAGGGTCCGCAAACCACTTGCAGCAGCCCTTCGCAGGTCGCGCGGATTGGGTTCTGACCCCGGCCTTCTCGGCTGAGGGGCACCCCAGCACGCCCACGCCGAACCTCTCCCCGCGAGGGGGGAGAGGGACGCGCCCTGCATCCAGGCCGTGCGTCGGGCGACGCTGGCCCGTTCCGGCTTCCGGGCGAGGTGATCGCCGACAAAGGCCCACCGTCATTCAGGATCGCCAGAGGCGCGCCCCTTCGGGTCCGGGCTCCGCTGCGCGGCCCCGGGAAGAGGGTGGGCGACGGCAACCGTTCCGGCGCGCGAACCGGTCCTTGCGATCACCCCGGCTGGACGGCGTCGGGCCACGCCGCTCCGGTTCCCCACGCGCGGTGGAGGGCGCCACCGCGATGCCCCCGTCCCTCACCGGGGAAAGGAGCACGCCCCGGGGGGGCGCCGCCCGCTCAGTTGCCGCGGCTGGCGATCGAGGGCATCGACGGCTGGGTGTACTGGCGGTTGACGTCGCGGCGGGTCTGGGTGCCGTTGGTATCGTTGGACTGGCGATAGTTGCTGGTGTCGAAGGCGTCGGAGAGACCGCTGCGCCCGCTCGGGCTGTCGGTGTTGCAGGCGCAGAGGCCGCCCAGGAGGGTGGCGGCGAGGGCGAGGGAAGCGAGGCGCATCGGGGCGGGTCCTGTGGCGAAAGCAGCGCCTGTGGTGCTGCCCGGGCCCCGCGCCCGTCAAGCGCAAGGCTAACGAATCGTCGCCGGTTCCTGCCGCACTGATGTCGCCGCGCCACGAAAATGCTCACCACCTCCGCAAGGAAGCGGCGGTTCGGGGGGTGAAGATGGGGAATCGGGGCCCGCGCAGGCTGGCGCTTTGGCCGGGAACACGCGAGACATAGGGCCGATGAGCAACGTCGTCCCCTTCCTCCGCCGCCCCGCCGCTCCGCCGGTCGTCGTCACCGACGTGGTCGCCGTCGCCGACGACCTCTTCGCGCTCCTGGAGCAGCTGGAGCTCGTGAGCGCCCGGGCCGCCGCCATGGGACGACCGGCCCGCGAGGTCGAGCGCACGGTCCAGAACCTCCTCGACGCCGTGACGGCCGTGGAACGGGCCCTCGACTGCATCGGCGAGGGCGACGAGGCCGGACAGGCGCGCTGAGGTGCGACGGGCGCCATGGGCGCGCCTGGCCCCGGTCGGCCTCTCCGCCCGACCCGTTTCGGAGCACCCATTCTTCGGGTTCCCATCAAAACAACAAAATTGTCTCACCAGGGTCTACTTCTAGACAGACGGACGCGACGGCGCTGCGCTAGAGGCCGGAGAGACAGACGGTGAACACAGCGCACTGCATGGGCCCGGCCTCCGATCCATCGACGGGCAACCTTCTCCTCGACGGCCTCCGGCCCGAGGATCGCGCGCTTCTCGACCCCCATCTCGATCGCCTCTCCCGGGACCGCGGCGAAGCCCTGTTCCAGGCCGGCAGCGACGTCACCGCCATCGCCTTCCCGTGCCGGCAGACGGTGGTCACCCTCATCGTCGCCATGCGCGACGGCCGCAGCGCCGAGGTCGCCACGGTGGGGCGCGAGGGCGCCGTGGGCGGCGTCGTCAGCAGCGGATTCCTGCCCGCCTCCACGAACGCCGTCGTGCAGATCGGCGGACCGGTCCTGCGCCTGGACGCCCTGCGCCTCCAGGAGGTCAAGCGGTCTTCCCCGGCCCTGCGCAACCTGTTCACCCGCTACGCCGACTGCCTGCTCGCCCAGGTCCTGCAATCGGTGGCGTGCAACGCCCTGCACCCGATCGAGTCGCGCTGCCTGCGCTGGCTCCTGACCCTGCAGGACCGCATCGGCACCGACGTCCTGCCGGTGACCCACGAATTGCTCGCCACCATGCTGGGCGTCCAGCGGACCTACCTCACCCGGATCCTGCGGGCGCTGCAGCAGCAGGGCCTCATCGAGGTCGGGCGCGGCCGCATCACCATCCGCAACCGCGTGCTGGCGGAGACCGCCGCCTGCGAGTGCCACGGCGTCGTCCGGCGGCACTACGAGACGGTGCTCGGCGCGATCTACGCGCCCGGTGGCGCCCTCGTGGCGGTGGAGCCGCCCCCCGATCGGCGGGAGACGGATGCGCCGCGCGAACTCGCGATATCCGAATCGGCCTGACCCTCCCCTCCGCAGAGCTTCGATCCTCCGCCCGCCCCCGATGACGCAGCCCGCCGCAGACCAGCAGCCCGGCCAGGCCCCGGACGCGCCGCCCCCGGCCGCCGGGGACGGGACGTCTGCGGGCGGAGCCGTCTTCGAGCCCGCCGGCGACTCCCCCTTCGCCCCGTCCGACGCGGCGACGCTCCTGCGCCTCGCCGCGGACTCGGCGGGCCTCGGCCTCTTTGCCTACGACCCCGCCACCCGGACCCTCCGGGGCGACGCCGGATTCCGGAGCCTGCTCGGCCTCGCGTCGCCGGGGCCGGTCGCCGACGCGGACACCGTCCTGTCGGCCCTCGACCCCGGGGATCGCGCCGCGTTGGACCGGGCGCTCGGCGCCGCCCTCGACCCGGCGGGGTCCGGGACGCTGGACTGCACGGTCCGGCGCGCGACCTCGACACGACCTCTGTGGATACGGGCGCGGGCGCGACGCGTGGTCGACCAGGACCGCCCCGCCCGCCTCGTCGGCACGATGCAGGACGTCACCGAGGCGCGGGCGGCCGAGATCGCCGCGCGCGCCACCAACGACGCCATCCGCGACTGGGACCTCGTCACCGGGGCCGTCCTGTGGAACGCCGCCCTGACCACCGCCTACGGCTGGGCGCCGTCGGAGGTCGTGCCGACCAGCGCCTGGTGGCTCGCCCAGATCCACCCGCACGATCGCCCCGGCGTCGCGGCCGGTCTCCAGGCGACCCTCGCCGGCGGCGTCGAGGCCTGGAGCCAGGAGTACCGGTTCCGGCGCGCCGACGGCACGTACGCGGAGGTCCTCGACCGCGGCTCCCTGGTCCGCGGCGCGGACGGGGCCCCCCTGCGGATGATCGCCGCGATGCTCGATCTGACCGAGCGCAACCGCGTCGGCGCCCAGTTCCGCGCGGTGTTCCAGGGCGCCAATATCGGCATCGTCCAGTTTGATCCGCGGACCGTGCGCGCCCTCGCGGTGAACGCCAAGCTCTGCGAGATCTGGGGGGCGCCGGAATCCGAGATCCTCGGCCATTCCCTCGCCCGCTGGACACCGCCCGAGGACGACGACGACCGGGCGGCGCTGCACGAGCGCCTCGCGACCGGGGCGACCCTGCAGCTCCGCCTGGAGAAGCGCTACCGGCGCATGGACGGGCGCATCATCTGGGCGCGGGTCAACCTGGTCTCGCAGCGCCTGGGCGGCGACGTCCACGCCACGGCGATGATCGAGGACATCACGGAGGAGAAGCGGGCCGATGCCCGCCGCGAGGCGCTGATCGCCCTCGGCGACCGCCTGCGCGACCTGCACACCCACGCCGACGTGGTCTCCGCCACGGCCGAGAGCCTGGGCCGGACCCTCCGGGTCGCCCGGGCGGGCTATGCCCAGGTCGATCCCGGCGGCCAGATCGCGTCGCTCAATCCGGATTGGACCGCCGAGGGGGACGCGGAGCCGACCTGCGCCGTCGGCCTGCCGACCGCATCTCGGTCGACCCTGGCCGCGAGCGTCGACCGTCTGGGGCGCGGCGACGTCATCAGCGTGGCCGATATCGCGGCAACCCCCGAACGCGTCGACGACCCGGAGGGCTATGCCCGGCTCGGGATGCGCGCCGTGATCAAGGTGCCGGTTCTCCGGCGCGGCCGCCTCGTGGGCATTCTCTACATCCTCGATCGCCATCCCCGCGATTGGAGTGCCGGCGAGATCACGTTCGCGCGCGAAGTGGCGGAGCGCGCCTGGGGCGGACTGACCCGCGTCGAAGCCGACGAGCAGCAGCGCACGTTGAACCGGGAATTGAGCCACCGCCTCAAGAACACCCTCGCGATGGTCCAGGCCATCGCCTCGCAGACCCTGCGCAACGTCACCGACGTCGAGGCGGCCAAGGAAGCCCTGGCCGCCCGTCTCATCGCCCTCGGCAAGGCGCACGACATCCTGCTCGCCGGGGTGCACGAGAGCGCCGAGATGGAGGCGGTGATGCGCGGCGCCCTCTCGATACATGACGATCGGCAACCCGGTCGCTTTGACGTCGCGGGGCCCCCAGTGCTTCTCGGATCGAAGGCGGCCCTGGCCCTCGCGCTGATGCTGCACGAGCTGGCGACCAACGCCGCCAAGTACGGTGCGCTCTCGGTTCCCGATGGGCGGGTCAGACTCCACTGGAGCCTCGACCGGGACGCAACCGCGGGTGGAGCGACCGTTCGACTGATCTGGTCCGAAGCGGACGGACCGATGGTCGTACCGCCGACGCACAAGGGATTCGGGTCGCGACTGATCGAGCGCGGCCTCGTCGGCGCCGTCGGCGGCACGATCGAGTTGGATTATCGCCCCACCGGCCTCGTCTGCCGCGTGGTGGCACCTCTGGAAGGCTTCCAGTCCAGTGGCTGATCACCCGAGGACGTGACCGGGCCGCGCCTCCTGCGCGTAACCCACGCATTGCCGCTGCACCGCACCCTGCGCTAGAGGGCGAGACCATGTGGACACGCCTTGCCCATCCCGGTCACTTCCTGCGCTGGACCCAGCCCGTGATGCCCTGGCTCGCCGGGCTGTCGGGCCTGCTCCTCGGGGTCGGTCTGTATCTCACTTGGTTCGTCGTGCCGCCCGATTACCAGCAGGGCGAGACCGTACGGATCATGTACATCCACGTGCCGGCGGCCTGGCTTGGCGTCTTCTTCTACGGTGCCATGGCGATCTCGGCCATCGGAACCCTCGTCTGGCGTCACCCCCTGGCCGACGTCGCCCAGCGCGCCGCCGCGCCGATCGGAGCGGCGTTCACGCTCATCTGCCTCGTGACCGGGTCGCTGTGGGGCAAGCCCATGTGGGGCACCTACTGGGTCTGGGATGCGCGCCTGACCTCGATGCTCGTGCTGTTCCTGATCTATTGCGGGATCATCGCCCTGTGGCGAACGATCGAAGATCCGAACCGGGCCGCGCGTGCCATCGCCATCCTGACCCTGGTCGGTGCGGTGAACCTGCCGATCATCAAGTTCTCGGTGAACTGGTGGTCGACCCTGCACCAACCGGCCTCGATCATGCGCATGGGCGGATCGTCCATCGATCCCAGCATGCTCTACCCGCTGCTCGCGATGATCCTCGCATTCACGATCCTCGGGGTCACCTTGCACCTCTATGCCATGCGCACCGAGATCCTGCGCCGGCGCGTTCGGGCCCTGACCCTACGCGAAGCCGAACGCCTCGATGCCAGCCCGTCGTCCGTACGTGGGGCGTCGATCAGCCAGGAGCCGATGGGGCAGGCGCCGATCGGTCGGGTGGTTCAAAGCCTGTGAGCTCCGCGTCGATGCGGGCCGAAGAGACCGGCACTCCGGAAACCTCACTCGTAAAGTCCCGTCCATGACCCTTGGCCACCACGCCGGCTACATCCTCGGCGCCTATGCCTTCACCGCTCTGGTGATTGGCGGGCTCATCCTGCATGCCTTGCGCGATCATCGCGCCCGGAAGCGGGAACTGGATCGGCTGCAAGGCGAGGTGATGGACGGGTCGGGAGTCCGGTCATGAGCACGCCCCAACCCTCGCTGCAGACTCCGGCACCGGTCCGGCGATCGCTTCTAGTCATCCTGCCGCTCGTCACCTTCGCAGTCCTTGCCGGAATCTTCTTTCTTCGCCTGCGCTCGGGCGCCGATCCCGCGGCCATTCCCTCTGCGCTGATCGGCAAGCCGGCGCCGGCCTTCACCCTTCCGGCGATGCCGGGCCTGATTGCGCAGGGCGCGCCGGTTCCCGGCCTCTCCCGTGCCGACCTTCTCGGCAAGGTCACGGTGGTCAACTTCTGGGCTTCGTGGTGCGCTCCCTGCCAGATCGAGCATCCGCAGCTCATGCGATTGGCGCGCGAGCCGGGCGTCCACTTGGTCGGCATCGACTACAAGGACACGCCGGAGAACGGACGTCGTTTCCTGACCCGGAACGGCGTTCCATTCCGAGCCGTGGGCCTTGATACGGAGGGACGGACCGGGATCGATTTCGGCGTCTACGGAGTGCCGGAGACCTTCATCATCGGACCGGATGGGATCATTCGCGAAAAGCTCGTGGGAATTCTGACCCCGGAGAGCTATGCCGGCGTGCTCGACAAGATCCGGTCCATCGGATCGGCGGCCTCCGTCCCGCGGTGACCCGGCGGACGCTCAGCGCCCCGCGTGGATCAGGCGGCGATACTCCGCCTCGGGCACGCCGTAGCTGTCTCCTGCCGCGGCCTTGAGCTTGTCGCGGTCCAGCACTTGGACATGCGAGCGTCGAGCCTTGATCATGCCGGCCCCCTCAAGGCTATGGATCGCCGTCGTCACGCCGGGGCGGCGCACGCCGAGCATCGTCGAGAGGAACTCGTGGGTGACGGGGAACTCGTCTCCGTCCACCCGATCGTGGCACATCAGGAGCCAACGGGCGAGGCGTTCCTCCAGGGTATGACTGCCGTTGGAAAGCGCGGTTCCGGCGGTTTGTAGATGAGCCGCATAGGCATAATGCCCGACGATCCGCCTGAGGATCCGCCGTTCCTCAACGAGGCGCCGGAATGCTGCGGCCTCGACCCGCACCGCGTCCCCCTCGATCTGTACGAAGGTCTCGTGGGGCGTCCGGTCGACATCGAGCAGTAGCGGGACCCCGACGATTCCTTCGGGACCGGTGATACACACCTCAATCCGCCGGCCCTCGGGTGTAGCGGCAACCTCCGAGGCGATGCCCGATTCAAGGAGATAGACGTGCGTGATCGATTTGTTGGCGGCGATCAGGATGTCCCGGCGCCCCAGCGCCACGCCTTCCGCAACGGATTGGATCGCCTCATAATCATCGGGGCTGAGGATGCTGAGGAGGTGATTTCGAACGTATCGCTGTGACGGCACCGGCATGAAACGTAGCGGCTCGATCGAGCAGCCGTCGAACGTCTTGCTGCTCGGACAGGGGGACAGTCGTCTCTCATAGCCGGATCCAGGTCTGAAGGAACTGCACCGGAGGGCGTCGGTACTATGCCGTACAATTTCTTGGGCCGGGCATGTCTGTGCCTGCCCCAAACGGTACGCGATCGCACGGTCGAAAACGCGATCGCGAGCAGGATCAAACCGGATGGATCCGTGACTTCGAAGCTGCGGCGCTTCCTGATTTTTCGGATCACCATAAGTCTCTGGGCGGTTGCGAATGTCGCGAGCAGTCCGTTCGACGAGGTCCCCTGCCTGAGGCAAGCCCAGTCGGACATCGCCCTGGAGATCACGGACCAATGTACCTTGATCCCGGATATTCAGGAGGTACTGGGTCGTGGCGGTTCCATTCGGTAATCACCTCGATGTCCTCACGCGACACGAGGGTTGAACGGCGCCGCGAAGCGCGTGTCTTTGCAGAGGAGCCCCGGTCCCCTGGTCTGCCATCTGAGGGTCCCGTCGTGGGTGCAGCTACGGGTAAGAATATCGAGAAGACAGGAAGGGATTCCGCGCCGATCACCGGTGAATGACGCGCCCGATGTCCGACCCGGCTGACAGGGCAATCACGGATGGAACCATGCCTCCGTCGGTTGTGGCTATATATTTTCAACTAAATCTATATTGATGTGTGACGTAACTCGTGATCCCCGTTTTCGATGAAGCACTCTATTTTTCTAGATAAGTGCTTCGTCTGATAACGGATGGAAATACAACTTGTTGTTCTCTTCACAATGCAGATTCGATATGGCATGTCCGCTTCGTCGCCCGAGGTAAGTCTGGGCTGCGGGTGACCTTGCGTTCGCACGCCCGCCTATTGATTGTCGGGGTTGTGACGTCGATCATTCTGCAATCCGAAGTTCGTAACCGCCTCCTTCGCGCGTTGCTGCCGCTCGAGTTCGAGCGTCTCCGGCCATCGCTGGTTCGTTGCTCATTCGAGCAGGGGGCCGTGCTCGAAGTCCCTGGCGAGCCGATTGCGGCCGTGCATTTTCCGGAGCCGGGCATGATCTCCGTGATCGCGCACACGCCCGACGGCGTTCAATCGGAGGCCGGGATCGTTGGGCCTGAGGGTATGATCGGCATTGCCTTGCTCAACGGTGTCGACAGAGCGCCGCACACCGCCTTCGTTCAGGTACCGTGTCGGACCCTGCGGATCGAGGCTGAGGCGTTCCGGACGGCCTTGGCCGAGAGCCGGGCGCTGCAGGCTTACTTTCTGCGTTACGCTCAGGTCTACGCCGTGCAATTGGCGCAAGCCGGTCTCTGCAATGCGCATTTCACCATCGAGCAGCGCCTCGCCCGCTGGCTGCTGATGTGTCACGACAGAGCCGACCGGGAGGATCTGCCCCTGACGCACGAGACGCTTTCATTGATGCTCGGCGTCCGGCGCGCAGGCGTGACGACCGGGCTGCGCATGCTCGAACTCGCCGGTGCCCTGAAGATGCGCCGGGGCGGTATCGGAATCCGTGATCGTGCCGCCCTCCTGGCTGTCGCCGGAGCGTCCTACGGCGTTCCGGAGGCCGAGTATGCCCGCATCCTCGGCGAGGCCTGAGGAACGCCGTCGGCTCCGCGCGATATCAGGCGGAACCTGTATCCGGCGCCTTGCGCTCATGGCGCAGGAGGAGCGGAGTCTGGGCCAACGCGAAGGCGATAGTCAGCGGCATGATGCCGAAGACCTTGAAGCTGACCCAGAAATCCTCGGTCTGAGTTCGCCAGACGACCTCGTTGATCACCGCCAGGAAGAGGAAGAATACCCCCCAGCGGAAGGTCAACTTGCGCCATCCATCCTCCGTGAGGGCGAACATCGAATCCAGCACGACCGAGAGCAGGGATTTTCGGAAGGCGAGGCCACCCAGCAGCACGAGGCCGAACAGCGTGTTCACGATGGTCGGCTTCATCATGATGAAGGTCTTGTCCTGCAGCGCCAGGGTCAGGCCACCGAACACGACCACCACCACGCCCGAAACCAGGGGCATGATGGGCAGGCGCCGCATCAGCGCATAATGGACCGCCAGGGCCGCCAGGGTGGCGGCGATGAAGGCGCCCGTCGCCACGAACAGCTTCTGATCCGGGTGAACGCCGAGGCGTTCGGCGTAGGCGTTACCGAAGAAGAAGACCATCAAAGGCCCGAGCTCGAGGGCGAGCTTCAGGAGCGGAGGGAGATGGCGACGCGGGGGGATGGCTTCGATCTGCATGGTATCCGTCATATAGGGTTCCGGGTGGCGGCTTACCGCGACACGGCGCTTCAGGGCGAGCGCCGCGTCACCCGGCGTCCAGGCCCGCGATAGCCCGGGCGAAATCTCGAGCCGCGAAAGGCTCTAGGTCCTCGACGCCCTCGCCGACGCCGATGAAGTGCACCGGCAGGCCGAACTTCGCGGCGAGTGCCACCAGGATGCCGCCGCGGGCCGTGCCGTCGAGCTTGGTCATGACGAGGCCGGTTACGTTCGCGGCCTTCGAGAACAGCTCGACTTGGCTCAGTGCGTTCTGGCCCACGGTGGCGTCGAGAACGAGAAGTACCGCATGGGGCGCTTGCGGGTCGATCTTGCGGATCACCCGGAGAATCTTTTCCAGCTCCGCCATCAGGCCCGCCTTGTTCTGCAGCCGGCCCGCCGTGTCGATGAGGAGCACATCGGTTCCCTGCGCCTTGGCCGCCTCGTAGGCATCGAAGGCGAGGCCCGCCGCGTCCGCGCCCTGCGCCCGGGCGATGACCGGCGTCTGCGTGCGCTGGCCCCAGACCTTGAGTTGCTCGATCGCGGCAGCCCGGAAGGTGTCGCCGGCGGCCAGCATCAGGGAGTGCCCTTCTGCCTTGAGCTTCAGCGCGAGCTTGCCGATGGTGGTGGTCTTGCCCGCGCCGTTGACCCCGATCATCAAGATGACGAAAGGCTTCTTCGAGGCATCGATGCGAAAGGGAATCGCCACGGGGGTGAGCGCGCGCTCCACCTCCGCCGCCAGAATCTCGCGGACGGCATCCGGAGAGATACCCTTCTCGTAGCGGCCTTTGCCTACGGCCTCCGAAATCCGAGTCGCGGTTTCGATGCCGAAATCGGCCTGGATCAGGGCGTCTTCGAGCTCCTCCAGGGTGTCGGCGTCGAGCTTGCGCTTGGTGAACAGACCGGTGACGCGCTCGGTCAGGGCCGACGAGGTCCGCTTCATGCCCCCCGTCAGGCGGCTCCACCAGCCGCGCTTGGGCTCTTCGGAAGCCCCGTCGGGCTCCGGCATGAAAATCTGAGTCGAGACTTCGGGCTCGGGCTCAGGTTCGGGCAGTGGCGCTCGTGGAACTGCCTGTGCCGGCTCGGGCGCGAAGGCTTGGCTCGTCGTGTCGGCGGGCTCGGCCCCCCGAGCGGGATCGTCCCCGGCCGTGCCGGCGGGCGGGCGCTCCTTGGCGCCTTCCACGGGCTGGAGGTCGGCGCCCTCGAGTTCGTCCGGGATCGCGTTCTTGTCCGGTGTCCCCTCACCCGGCTCGCCGGGTGGTGGCGGGACGTGGGAGACGTCCGTCGCGGCCGTGGCGAAGTCCGGTTGGCCCTCGGACAGCGAGGCGGGGGAGTCGACGGGCAGCGCAGCCGGTTCGACCACCGGCTCGACGACGGACTTTCGGGCCGGTTTGGGATCCGGCGGTTGAACCGGCACCGGAGCGGGCCGCTCCTCCTCCTTGGTGCCGAACATCTTGCGCAGCAGCCAGCCCGGCCTCTTGTCTTCGCTCATTCCCGCTTGCTCCCCGGACCCGGCATGGTTAGCGCAGGGCCATGCCCCCAGCCGATGCCCTCGTAACAGACATAGGCGCGCGCCTCCTCTACCGCGATGCCCTTGTGCTCGTCATCGACAAGCCGGCGGGTTTGCCGGTCCATCCCGGCCCGAAAGGCGGCGCCACTCTCACCGACCATCTCGACGCCCTGCGCTTCGGTCTGCCCCGCCGGCCGGAGGCAGCCCATCGCCTGGATCGCGATACTTCCGGCTGCCTCGCTCTCGGACGCCACGCCAAGGCCCTTGCCCGCCTGAACAGGCTCTTCGCCGCAAGCGGTACGGTCGAGAAGACCTACTGGGCCCTGGTCGAGGGCGGGCCCGAGACGGAGGCCGGTGAGATCGCCCTGTCCCTGGCGCGGCGCTCCGACGATCCCCGCTCCTGGTGGATGAAGGTCGACCCGGCGGGCGATGCCGCCCTCACCCGCTTCGCGGTCCTCGGGCGCGGCGGCGGCCTGACCTGGCTCGCCCTCTCGCCGGTCACCGGGCGGACGCATCAGCTGCGCGTCCACTGCGCCGCGATGGGCTTTCCCATCCTCGGCGACCCGATCTACGGCACCGCCCCCCGCAGCGGTGGCCCGGGCCTCCAGCTGCATGCCCGCGCGCTCACGCTCCCGCTTTATCCGAAGAAGGCCCCGATCCGGGTCGAAGCGCCGGCTCCGGGGCACATGCAGGCGGGGTTGGCCGTGTGCGGTTTCCAGGGACCGGACCCCGCTTAGTCGACCGGTCGGCTGCGATCCGTTTCGGCGGCGATGAGAACCCGGCCGTCGTGCCCGACGATCGTCACGTCGGCGAAGATCCCGGGCGGTGTCCCGGGTGGGAGCCGGACCGGCGTGAAGGCGTCCGTGCGGCCGAGACCGCCCCGTTCCGTGAGCACCCGGCGGGTCCGGCCCACCTCGCCGGCGAGATGGGCCGCGAGAGCGGCGTCGCCGGCGGCTCGCAGGCGTGCGGCGCGATCCCGGATGACGTCGCCGGGCACCGGTGGCATCCGGGCCGCCGGGGTGCCGGGCCGGGCGGAGTACGGGAAGACGTGGAGATGCGTCAGGCCGCACTCGGCCACGAGGTCGAGGGAACGGGCGAACTGCGCCTCGGTCTCGGTGGGGAAGCCCGCGATCAGGTCAGCCCCGAAGACGGCGCCGGGGCGCAAGGCTCTGACCGTGTTGCAGAATCGGATCGCGTCCGCGCGGGCGTGACGCCGCTTCATCCGCTTCAGGATGAGGTCGTCGCCGGCCTGGAGGGAGAGATGGAAATGCGGCATCAGCCGCGCCTCGCCGGCGATCGCCGCCATCAGCGCCACGTCGGCCTCGATGGAATCGATGGAGGAGAGGCGCAGCCGGGCGAGGCCGGGCACCTGCGCGAGGATGGTCTGTATCAGGTATCCCAAGCTCGGGGTCGCGTCGAGGTCGCGGCCATAAGCGGTCAGGTCGACCCCGGTGAGCACCACCTCGTGCCCGCCGGCCTCGACGATGCGGGCGACCTGATCGACCACATCCGAAACGGGCAGGGAGCGCGAGTTTCCGCGCCCGAAGGGGATGATGCAGAAGGTGCAACGGTGATCGCAGCCGTTCTGGATGGGCACGAAGGCCCGGGTGTGCCCGGCGATTCCGGCGATCCGGGTCGGCGTGGCGTGGCGCACCGTCATGATGTCGTCGACGGCATTGCGCGCCTCCGGCCGGACCGGACGGGACCAGGTCTCGGCCCGGCCCTTGGCGTCGTTGCCGACGAGGCGCGCCACCTCCGGCATGGCCGCATAGGCGCCGGTCTCGACCTGGGCGCCGCAGCCGGTGACCACGATCTCGGCGCCGGGGCGTTCGCGGGCGAGCTTGCGGATGGCCTTGCGGGCCTGGCGCCCGGCCTCGGCGGTCACCGCGCAAGTGTTGACGATGACGAGGTCCGCGGAGGCCGCCCCCGCCGCCGCATGCCCGCGCATGACCTCGGACTCGACGGTGTTGAGGCGGCAGCCGAAGGTCAGGGTCTCGACCGCCATCTCAGGCGGCGTCTTCGGCGGAGAAGATCTCCGGCGGGAAGCTGCCGTCCCATTCCAGCGCCACCGGACCGGTCATCAGGACGTGGTCGTCGGCGCGCCACTCGATGACGAGGTCGCCGCCGGGCAGGCTCACCGTGGCGCCCCGGCCGATCATGCGCAGGCGCGAAGCGGCCACCACCGTGGCGCAGGCGGCGGTGCCGCAGGCCAGCGTCAATCCGGCGCCGCGTTCCCAGACCCGGAGCTTGATCCGGTCCGGACCCAGGACCTGGGCGACCGAGATGTTGGCGCGGTCCGGGAAGATCGGGTGGTTCTCCAGCATCGGGCCCATCCGGGCGAGGTCGTAGATGTCGGGATCGCGATCCACGAAGAACACCGCGTGCGGGTTGCCCATGTTCACGACCCCGGGCGAATGCAAAACCGGATCGTCGGTCGGACCGATCTGCAGCTCGATCCGGCGGGTGTCCTGGAACGGCTCGGCCAGCGGGATCTCGGCCCAGGCCAGCTTCGGGCGGCCCATGTCGACGGTGAAGGAGCGCTCGGCGACGCGCTTGACGCCCACCAAGCCGCCGCGGGTCTCCAGGAGGAGTCGCCCGCTCTCGGCCGGCCGGGCCATGGCGGGGTCGTCGAGCATCGCGTAGGCGACGCAGCGGGTGCCGTTGCCGCAGGCGCCGGCTTCCGAACCGTCGGTGTTGTAGATCCTCAGGGACGCGTCGGTGCCGGGCGTACGGGCATCGTGGATCACCATGAGCTGGTCGAACTGCGCCCGGGGATAGGCCGCGATGGCACGCGCCTCCCCGGCCGTGACCTGCGTCTGCGTGCCGCGCAGGTCCAGCACCACGATCTGGTTTCCGGCTCCGTGCATCTTCAGGAACCGTCGATGGGCAAGCTCGCTCATGCCGCCTTGTCTCTGTGTCGTGCGTCCGGGGGGCTCGAGATCGCGCGGGTCGACGGACCCCCACGAGGGCGACCGGCCCTGGTGGGGCTATAGGCCAAAGCGACCGCGCACGCACGGGGCCCGGCGCCGCGGCTGCGTTGCAGAAGCGCCGCGCCTTGCCGGCTTCGTGCGGCGCGGCACCCGGGACGTCTCGCCGGCCGCGGGCATCGCGCCTAGTTTCTCCGCACGGGCCCAGGGGTGTGCGATTCGATGCGCCCCGCGCCGATCCGGAGCCACCGCCTTGACCCGTCCCCGCTTCTTGACCCGCTCCAGCCTCAAGCCGCTCGCCACGGTGCTCGCCGGGTGCGTCGCGCTGTCGACCGTCTGCGCCGCGAAACCGGTCCTGGCCCAGGCGGTCACGCCGCCGGCCGCGGCCAACCCGCTGCCGACCACCACCAACCCCGATCCGAAGACGCCCGGGACGGCGGACATCCCGGTGCCGGCCCAGGCTGGAACGGCGCCCTCCGCCACGCCGACGGCCGGACCTCGGCAGACCCTGGTGGCCACCCCCGGCGACGCCAACGACGTCGACGAGGTCTCGCTACCCGCGAAGCCCGCAGCGATCCTCGCCGGGCGGACGAAGTGGGAGGAGGCGGTGCCGAGCCTCAAGGCCGCGTTCCAGCGCATCGAGGGCGACCTCGCCAAGGCCGGCATCCAGGCCGTGGGCCGGCCGATCGCGGTCTTCGCCAAGACCGACGACGACGGCTTCCAGTACGACGCGATGATCCCGATCGCCGCGATGCCGGACCCCAAGCCGGCCGAGGCCGACGGCCTGCGCTTCGGCACCACGCCGAGCGGCCGCGCCCTGCGCTTCCCGCACAAGGGCTCCTACGACGAGATCGACGGCACCTACGAGACCCTGACCGCCTACCTGGATGCCAAGGACATCGTCGTGCAGGACAAGTTCATCGAGGAATACGTCACGGACTTGAACGACAAGGCCGACGAGAAGCTCGACGTGAACATCTACGCCCTGCCGAAGTAGCGGGCGGTCAGGCCCGGACCGCGGCCGGTTCGGCCTCGCCGAGCCGGCCGTCGTTCCGCTGGATCACGCGCTCCGCCGCGCCGACGTCGTGGCCGCCAGCTCGCTGAGAGCCCCGACCGTCGAGGAAAGCTGCACGGGCGGCCAGATCGGATGCGGGAGCCGCACCGCATCCTGGCGCAGGCCTCGAAGGCGAGCGCAGGGTTGCAGGCGCTGCGAGCCGATTCGGGGACGTGGCAGGAATGGGGCCGTTCCCGCGCGCCGTCGGCGTGAGACCGTCCGGTCGCGGCCGGCTCAGAACAGGCTGGCCTGCCCGCCCGGCGCGGCGCCCGGGACCCGTTCCAGCGCCAGCAGGAAGCGCTTGATGTCGAGGCCGCCGGCGAAGCCCGTCAGGGTGCCGCCGGCCCCGATGACCCGGTGGCACGGCACGACGATGGGCAGGGGATTGGCGCCGTTGGCTGCCCCCACGGCGCGGCTGGCACCCGGCCGGCCGATGCTGCGGGCGAGTTCGCCGTAGCTGATCGTCTCCCCCGGCGGGATCTCGGTAAGCGCCTGCCAGACCGCGTGCTGGAAGGGCGTGCCGCGCGGTGCGAGGGCGAGGTCGAAGCGGATGAGGCGCCCGTCGAAGTAGGCTTCGAGCTGAGCGCGCGCCGGGGCGAAGGCGGTGTCGTCCCGGTGCCAGTCCGGACCCGGCATCACCGCGCCCTTGCCGCGGGGAAGGCCGATGCAGGCGAGGCGTTCGTCCGGTCCGGCGAGGACCAGCGGACCGATGGGGGTCGGCAGGATCGTGAAGCGCGTTGCGGGCATGGCGCGGCTCGTCGGCGAGGGACCTGACCTTCGCTCTCTTTCGGGTCGGATTTCCAGAGGTCACGCATTTTGCGCTCAAGATTGATTGGGGCTGGTCGTCAGGCGACCGGACCCGTGCGTCGGGCAGATGCGGAGCGTCGCGTGACGCGTTTGGACCAGTCATGCCAGCGATCTGCAACTCAAAATTTCAATTTATCAACTCTTGGTTTTGGCGTTGATACTGGTTTTGGCGGAGTTGGACGATCTGCGCGATTTACCGTTCGGGTGGATTTCGCGCAAATTATTTGCGTAGGCGGAAGTACCTCGCCTAACAGGGGTCGCATCCTGGCACGCATCCCGAGAAGAGCGCGCCGAAGGACGTGTCGGACGGTGGGGGCATCGGGCAAGTTGCCATGACGGGTCATACGCGTCCCGAGCCGGTCACCTGGCGCTCCCAGGGGCGGTTCGTCGCCAGCATCGCCTCGATGCGACAGCTCCAGTTGTTCAACGATCGCGGCGGACTCGCGGTCAATTTCGACATCCTGCGTTCGACCGCGCCCGACATCGCGATCGCAGGGACGCAGAGCAAGGCCTTCAGCCTGTGGGAGACCCGCTCGTCCAGCGGCTTCGTGACGGAACCCAAGTACAACGCACAGCTGATCACGATCCGCTTCGTGACGAGCGGCCACATCATCTATCGGCGCCGATCCGGAGACGTCGACGGCGTTCCGACCCATGCGACCCTCGTCAATTTCAGCGACCTGCGGGAGGTCCAGGCCTACGGCGCGTTCAGCGCGGTCAGCGGAACGTTCAGTGTTGATGTGCTGACGGCCGCCCATGCGGCCCTGACGGGCCGCAGCGATGGCACCCTGCCGGATCTCACGCCCACGGCCTCCGTGGCGACCCCCGCCATGATGGCCTTGTTTCTCACCCTGCGGCGGGTTCAGGAGCAGATCCAGGCAATCGAGTGCCACGACGACCTGACCTTTCAGCTCCTCAAGGAGGTCCTGAGCTACCAGTTGCTGTCGGCCTGGCCCCGACGCGACGCTCCCGCGCCGTCCCAGGCGCAGGATATCCCCTCCCGCAGCCTCGGCCGGGCGCTCGACTACATCGAGGCGAATCTCTCGCGGGCCCTGACCCTGGCCGACATCGCGGCGGTGGCGGGGATCAGCGTGCGCTCGCTTCAGAACCGGTTCCGCCGGGACCTGGGGCGCACGCCGGTCCAGGTCATCCTCGAGCGGCGCCTGGCGCAGGTCCATCAGGACCTGATGTCGCCCGCTAAGGCGTCCCTGTCCGTCGCCGAGATCGCCCGCTCCTGGGGCTTCGTGCATATGGGCGACTTCGGCCAGCGCTATCGCCGCCAGTACGGCCGCACGCCGACGGAAACCCGCCGCACCGGCCGCGCCCTCTGAGGCGTCCGGAACGACTTGGCGACGGTGCCGGCTGCGAATCGGCCTTCGCCATTCATCGGAGCGGCGATCAGGCGTCTCTATCGGGATCGCGCGCGACCGTATCATGTTTGCGAAAATTTGACAGTTTCAGTCATTTGATAGAATTTCAGTCAGCGTCGTTTCGCCTGCAAGAGAACACCGAAAACGCGATGGAGCTGTGGGGTAGACTTCGAATGTCTTGCGCGAAATTGATCGATTTGGAGCTGCGATCGCGGTCGTATCTGTTGCTGCAGCACAGTGCCGATAGTTCCGCTCCTCTTTTGCAAACCTTTCCTGATGTTGCCATCACACGTGTCGCCAGATGCCCTGTACTGAACCCACGCTTGCCTGGCTGGAAAACTTGAATCGGGACCGGACCGTCGCGCCGCGAGTCTTCCCCGAGGGAGCCGGTCCGGGCACAGGGGACGCGCCGCCCGCGTCGATCGCCATCGCCGATCCGGCGGGCCTCGAGGACGAATTGCAGAGGCGTCTCGGCCAGATCGTGTTCTCGACCCTCTGCGAGGAGCTCGGCAGGTCGGCCCTGCTGTCGGTGGAGCGTGACATCGCCGCGACCGGGAGCCTGACGCCCGATCATCTCCGGGCCGCGCGAGCCCTGCTCAACTGGTCGATGTCCGATCTCGCCCTGGAGAGCGGCCTCTCGATCTCGACGATCAAGCGCATCGAGCTGGAACCGCAGGACGTCGCCCGGCGCAGCTACCGCCTCGTGGTCGACACCCTGCGGGGCGGAGGCATCCGCTTCGTCACCCTCGACGGCGGCACGATCGCGGTGGCCAAGGCCAAGCGCACCACCCCGCCGGTATCCGTGCTTCCGGCACGGATTCCCGGCCACGCGGGCTGAGGCGCGGCGTCCCGCTCAGAACAGCGGGATGTCGTGATGCGCCAGCCCCGCATGCGGGGCCTGATGCGGGGCGACGTCGATGCCCGCGCCGGGATCGGTCCCGTCCGCGGGATCGCCGGTCTCGTGCAATCGAGGCGCCGGGGCGCCGGCCATCAGGGCCGTGGCCTCGACACGCAGGTCGGCGGCCGGATCCCGCGGTCCCTGGCCCCCCTCTACGAACACGAAGCTGTCGGTGCCGGCTTCGCTCGCGAGCGAGCGGTGGGCATCGCTGCCCGCGGGGTCCCCGTGCCCCTGCTGCCCACCGGCGTGGTGGTCGGGTCCGACCGGCGTGGCGGTGCCGTCCTCACCGGGGGGCGTCGTCGTGACGGGCGGCGGCGTGGCGGAGGGTGGCATGGGCGGTGTCGGCTCGGGCAAGACCGCCGCGTCGCCGGGGCCGTCATCGCGCAGGATGCCGTCATCGTGCATGACCTGGCCGGGCAGAACGCCCTCGGTGTCGACGCCGATGAGATCGAGCTTGGCGACGTAGCTTCCCATCCCGGCCGCCTCGGCCTTGGCGTGGACATCGGCGACCTTCTGCGCCCCGGTCACGTACTCGATCGCGACGACGTCCTTGCCGGCATCCTGGGCGATCTTCAACTGGTCGAGGCTCGCCTGCGTCTCGGCGGCGGGCCGCTTCGCGGAGCCGTCATCGTTGTAGAACAGGTTCTCCTTGAACAACCCGTCGATGCTGTCGACGTAGGCTTGGTCCGTCAGCAGGTCCTCCGCTCCGTTGACCCAGACCTTGAAGGTCGGGGCCTGGGCCTTGGCATAGGCGCTCAACGCCTGGACCAGCGTCCGCATCGCACCGGCGGCGTCGCCCCCGGGGGCATGCGCCTGGCTCCAGGGCAATTCGAACGCATCGACCACGTCGAAGTAGATGCCGTCATAGCCCGCCTGAATCATCCGATCGATGGCGGCTTCGGCGACGGCCTTCCACTCCGGCGTCCAGTAGGCGACTTCGAAATCGCCCGCCCAGTTCGGGTCCTCGGGTCCGAGGGCTCCGCTCGGGATCGTGGCGAAGTAGTCCCGGTAGGCCTCGGCCTCCCCGAGGCTGAAATAGCCGAGGAGCAGGGCCTGGCCCGGGCCGCCGCCCATCTGCTGCACCTCGGCCGGCGTGAACATCCGCCCGTCATCGGTGTAGGCCTCGACCACCTTCACGTCGAACGGAGCAGCCGCGATCACCGCCGGATCGACGCCTTGCAGGACATACATGGCCGTCTTGGGCATCGCCGTGCCTCCCTGGGGTTTTTCCGAGATCTCGGATGGTGATGCGTCAGGGCGTGCGCGCGCCGGGCCCCTTCGGGTCTCGGGATCGGGCGCCCCGTGGCCGGCGTCCTAGTCGGTGGGGGCCAGATCGTCCGCGGACCAGGTCTCACGGATGTTGCCCACGTCGATCTCGTAGGCTTCGCCCAGGTTCCAGACGCCCACGACGGCTCCCACGCGGCCATCGGGCAGGCGTACCAGGTCGAGATGGATGAAGGGGGAAGGGGTCACGGGCGCGTCCTCCAGCGTCTTCGCCCAAGGATTACGCCCTCTTCGAACCCAAATATCAGTTCGTGCGGCGACGCCGGGGCGATCAATGCAGATGACAATTGATATAAATATTTCTTCCTGCCGTATTGGGATAGCGTTGATCTTAGACGTTTATGGGATTGGCGTCAAAACATGCTGTTCCGGGGGGGGCGACCGCTGCGCCTGAACGCGTTCGGCCTCCGGCGTCCCGCCCGGCCGGTTCAGACCGGCGGCGTGTGGCGGAAGCGGGCCGCGATGGGGCACTGGGATGTATTCCACGGCAATCAACAGCATCGTTGTCTGTTGATCTTTGTAAAGTCAAGTTCCAGCCACAATCCTGGAGAAGGCTAGGTCTCCGGCTGTTTCAGTGGAGGCTGGCATGACAGTGACGATCTTTGACCCTCTGACTGGGAAGATGGTGACGATCACGCTGCCCGACTGGCGATAGGCCGAGGGCTCTGTCGAGCGGACGTCACGCGGAAGGGGCGCGCCCGTCCCGGGTGGGCCGGGAGCGCGATGGGCGGTCCCTACTCTGCCGCCTCGCTGTAGGAGTCCACCGGCGGGCAGGCGCAGACGAGGTTGCGGTCGCCGTAGGCGTTGTCGACCCGGTTGATCGGGGGCCAGTATTTGTCCATCCCCAGGCTTCCGCTCGGGAAACAGGCCGCCTCGCGGGAATAGGGGCGTTCCCAGGCTCCCACGAGGTCCCGCACCGTGTGGGGCGCGTGCTTCAGGGGATTGTTGGCCCTGTCCATCCGCCCGTCCTCGATGGAGCGGATTTCCTCGCGGATCGCCAGCATGGCCTCGCAGAAGCGGTCAATCTCGCCCTTGGTCTCGGATTCGGTGGGCTCGATCATCAGGGTGCCGGCCACCGGCCAGGACATGGTCGGCGGGTGGAAGCCGCAATCGATCAGGCGCTTGGCGATGTCCTCGACGCTGACACCCGCGCTCTTCTGGAACGGCCGCACGTCGATGATGCACTCGTGCGCCACCCGGCCCTGGGCGCCGGAATACAGCACCGGGTAGGCGCCCTTCAGCCGGGCCGCGATGTAGTTGGCGTTCAGGATGGCGATGCGGGTCGCCTGGGTCAGGCCGCGCCCGCCCATGAGCAGGCAGTAGCTCCAGGAGATCGGCAGGATCGAGGCCGAGCCGTAGGGCGCCGCCGAGACCGCACCCGCCTCTCCGGTACGCGGGTCGGAGGGCAGGAACGGGATCAGGTGCGCCTTGACGCCGATCGGTCCCATGCCGGGGCCGCCCCCGCCATGGGGGATGCAGAACGTCTTGTGCAGGTTGAGATGGCTGACGTCGGCCCCGATATCGCCGGGGCGGGCGAGGCCCACCAGGGCGTTCAGGTTGGCCCCGTCGAGGTAGACCTGTCCGCCGTGGCCGTGGACGATGTCGCAGATCGCGCGCACCTGCACCTCGAACACCCCGTGGGTCGACGGATAGGTGATCATGCAGGCGGCGAGCGTCTCGGAATGCAACTCGGCCTTCCGGCGGAAATCGTCGAGGTCGACGTTGCCCTGCGCGTCGGCGCCCACCACCACGACGCTCATGCCGCACATCTGCGCCGAGGCCGGGTTGGTGCCGTGGGCCGAGGACGGGATCAGGCAGACGGTCCGGTGCGCGTCGCCCCGCGCGCGGTGATAGGCCCGGATGGCCAGGAGCCCGGCATACTCGCCCTGAGCCCCGGAATTCGGCTGCATCGAGATCGCGTCGTAGCCGGTGATGGCGCAGAGCTTTTCGGACAGATCTCCGATGAGGGCCTGGTACCCTTCAGCCTGGTCCGCCGGCACGAAGGGATGGATCTCCGAGAATTCCGGCCAGGAGATCGGCAGCATCTCGGCGGTGGCGTTGAGCTTCATCGTGCAGGAGCCGAGTGGGATCATCGCCCGGTCCAGCGCCAGGTCCCGGTCGGCGAGGCGGCGCATGTAGCGCGTCATCTCGCTCTCGGCCCGGTTCATCTGGAAGATCGGATGCGTCAAGTAGGGGGAGGTCCGCACCAGCGCGGCGGGCAGGCGGTGCTCCGGCCAGGCCTCGTCATAGGCCGGGTCCTTCGCCCCGAAGGCGCGCCAGACGGTCTGGAGGATGTCGGGCCGGGTGCGCTCGTCCACCGTGATGCCGATGCGGTCGTCGCCCACCGTCCGCAGGTTGACGCCGTTGGCCACCGCCTGTCCCAGGATCAGGCCCTGGAAGGCGCCGACCCGCACGGTGATCGTGTCGAAGAAGTGCTCCGGCTCCACCGTGAAGCCGAGGGCCTCCAGCCCGGCGGCGAGGCGCACGGCGTCGCGATGGACCCGGGCCGCGATGGCCTTCAGCCCGCGCGGGCCGTGGAAGACCGCGTACATGCCGGCGATGACCGCGAGCAGCACCTGCGCGGTGCAGATGTTCGAGGTCGCCTTCTCGCGGCGGATGTGCTGCTCGCGCGTCTGGAGCGCGAGGCGGTAGGCGCGGTTGCCGCGGGCATCCACCGAGACCCCGACGAGGCGGCCCGGCAGGGTGCGCTTGTGCGCGTCCCGGGTCGCCATGTAGGCGGCGTGCGGCCCGCCATAGCCCATCGGCACGCCGTAGCGCTGCATTGAGCCGACGGCGATGTCCGCGCCCATCTCGCCCGGCGATGTGAGCAGCGTCAGTGCCAGGGGGTCGGCCGCCACCACCGCGACCGCGCCGGCCGCGTGCAGGTCGGCGATGGGCCGGGTCAGGTCGCGGATGCCGCCGCAGACGCCGGGATACTGGAAGATCGCCCCGAAGACCTGGGCGGGGTCGAGGTCCTTGGCCGGATCGCCGACCACGACGGTCCAGCCCAGCGGCGCGGCGCGGGTGCGCAGCACCGCGATGGTCTGGGGCAGGCACTCGGCATCGACGAAGAACGCGGTCCGGCCCGAGCCGGCGATGCGCTGGGCCATGCCCATGGCCTCCGCCGCGGCGGTGGCCTCGTCGAGGAGCGAGGCGTTGGCGATGTCGAGGCCGGTCAGGTCGCAGACCAGGGTCTGGAAGTTCAGGAGCGCCTCGAGCCGGCCCTGGCTGATCTCAGGCTGGTAGGGCGAGTAGGCGGTGTACCAGGCCGGGTTCTCGAAGATGTTGCGCTGGATCACCGGCGGCATGGTGGTGCCGTGGTAGCCCTGCCCGATCAGCGAGACGAGGAGCCGGTTCTTGTCGGCGATGCCCCGCATGTGCTCGATCACCCGGCGCTCGGTCATGGCGACCCCGAAATCGAGGCGCTCCTTCTGCCGGATGTCGGCCGGCAGGGTCTCGTCCATCAGGGTATGCAGGCTCTCGGCGCCGACGACGCCAAGCATCGCCTCGATTTCCTGCGTCGTCGGGCCGATGTGGCGGCGGTTGGCGAAGTCGTGAGGGTCGTAGCGGTCGGTGGTCATGGGGGACCTCGGATTGTAAATGATCTGGACTGTGCCGTCGCATCCCTTCTCCCCTCAGCGGGAGAAGGTGGCCCGCGCAGCGGGTCGGATGAGGGAAGCGCCGTATCCGGAGAGGTTGCTCCCTCTCCCGCCCACTCCGTGGGCACCCTCCCCCGCTGAGGGGGGGAGGGTAAGCGGCGGCGCTACTTCGCGAACTCGGCGTAGGCGGCCGCGTCCATCAGCCCCTCGAGGCTGGCCAGATCGTCGAGGCGGATGCGGTAGAGCCACCCGGCGCCCTGTGGGTCGGTGCCCACGCTGGACGGGTCGGCCACGGCCGCCTCGTTGACCTCGGTGACCTCGCCGGAGACCGGCGCATAGACGTCCGAGGCCGCCTTGACGGACTCGACCACCGCCGCGGCCTCGCCCTTGGACAGCTTCGCGCCGACCTTCGGCAACTCGATGAAGACGAGGTCGCCGAGCTGTTCGGCGGCGTGGGTGGTGATGCCCACCGTGGCGACGTCGCCGGTGCAATCCAGCCACTCATGCTCGTCCGTGAACTTCCGCATCGCTTTCTCCTAATTGTTGGCAAAGGGGGGGACGGAACGGGCCCGATCAGGCGCGCTTGAAGCCTGCCGGAACGAAGGGAAGAGCCGAGACCGCGACGGCGAGGCGCTTGCCGCGCACCTCGGCGAAGACGCGGGTGCCGGGGGCGGCGAGGGCGGCCGGCAGGTAGCCCATGGCGATGGGGGCCTGCAGGCTCGGCCCGAAACCGCCGGACGTCACTTGGCCGACCGCCGCGCCGGTCTCGTCTGCGAAGAGCGGCGCGCCGGCCCGCACGGGGGTGGGCCCCTCGGGGCGCAGGCCGACGCGCTTGCGCGCCGGGCCGGCCTCCAGTGCGTCGAGGATGCGTGCCGCGCCGGGAAAGCCGCCGGCCCGGGGCCCGCCACGGCGGCGCACGTTCGAAATGGCCCAGGACAGGCCGGCCTCCACCGGGTCGATGCCGGGGTGGATGTCGTTGCCGTGCAGGCACAGCCCGGCCTCGAGGCGCAGGGAATCGCGGGCGCCGAGCCCGACCGGCAGCACGTCCGGATCGGCGAGCAGCGCCTCGGCCAGGGCCTCCGCCCTGTCCTCCGGCACCGAGATCTCGAAGCCGTCCTCGCCGGTATAGCCGGAGCGTGTGACGATGGCGGAGGCGCCCAGCAGCCCGAGCATCCGCACGTCCATGAAGCGCATCCCGGCCACCTCCGGTGCGAGTCGCGCCAGGGCCGGCTCCGCGCCCGGCCCCTGCAGGGCGACGAGGGCGCGGGCCAGCACGGTCACCGTGCAGGTGTCGGAGAGATGCGCGCGGAGATAGGCCGCGTCGTCGACCTTGTTGGCGGCGTTGACCACGAGGAAGAGGCTGTCGCCGCAATGGGCGACCATGAGGTCGTCGCGGATGCCGCCCGACGCATCGAGGAGGAGCCCGTAGCGCTGGCGGCCCGGCTTCAGGCCCAGGACATCGATGGGCAGGAGGGTTTCCAGGGCGCGCGCCGCGTCGCCCACATCGCCCGAGTGCGGGGTGAGCCGGATCTGGCCCATATGCGACACGTCGAACAAGCCGGCCTGGGCCCGCGTGTGCAGGTGCTCCTTGAGGAGGCCGGCCGGGTACTGCACCGGCATGGCGTAGCCTGCGAAGGGGACCATGCGGCCGCCATGACGCAGGTGCAGGGCATGCAGGGGGGTACGGGCAACATCAGGGGACATCGGATCACTCCACGACGAACAGCCTCCGGAAGCTCGACTGAGCGTGTCCGGCTGCCCCCATCTGTCGCGGTTACCTGAGAGCTTCTCCCCGACCGCGGCTGCGGTCCGGGATTTCTCCTTCGGTGGGCGCCATCAGGCGCCTCTCTCCAGATTGTCCGACGGTACGGTGATTGTGCCTGAGAGTTTCCGGGGGTGGTTGCTCCGTCGGCGCCATGGTTCGAAGGCTTCGCTCTGTGAAACGCTCGACCTGGGCTCTCCCGTATCGTCCTTGATGACTCGGTCAGGGTTTCACATTGCACTGCGTCAGGCAAGGCGCCCTGCCCGGCCGGCGCGTTACGCTTCGGCCGATCCGTCAGTCCGGGCATGGCCTGGCGTCGACTTCGGGAACCGCGACGACTCGGGCTCGATTCCTCCAGCATGCCGATCGCATCAGGGCACGACCTCGCCGGCCCCCGCCCCCGCCGGACCCGCTCTTCAAAGTCCGTACCGGCCGCGATCGATCCTGCCCTGACGGACAAGGCGTTGGCGATCCATGCTCGCCTCTGCCCGGTCTACGGCTGCCCGATCCCCTACTTCCACAGCCTTGACCCATTGAGCGAACTCGTCTCCTCGCTCCTCTCCCACCGAACCCGCAACGCGGAGTCCGGCCGCGCCTTCAAGGCCCTGCGGGCGCGCTACCCCGACTGGGACCGGATGCTGGCCGCCCCCGTCTCCGAGATCGAGGCGACCATCGCCGGGGTGACCTGGCCCGAGCTGAAGGCGCCGCGACTGCAGGCGATCCTCTCTGCCGTGCAGGCGCGCCACGGCGCGCTCACCCTCGACTTCCTGAAGGACATGGCGGTGAAGGAGGCCCGGGCCTGGCTCGAGGCGATTCCCGGGGTCGGGCCGAAGACGAGTGCGGCGGTGCTCTCCTTCAGCATCCTGCGAATGCCCGCCCTGCCGGTGGACAGCCACCACCACCGGGTCGCCCAGCGCACCGGTCTGATCGGTCCCCGCGTCGATGTCGGGCCGTCCCACCCGATCCTGCGGGCACAGCTGCCCGCCGACTGGAGCGCGCAGGCCCTCTACGACAACCACGAGGTGCTGATGCTGCACGGGCAGAAGGTCTGTCACCACCGCAATCCCGCCTGCACCCGCTGCGTGCTCCTCGACCTCTGTCCCGAAGGTCAGGGTCGGACGGGGACCGGGGGCGCGATCCGCGAGCCCTAACGACCCCGGTCGTCCCGTGCCGACGCTCCCGTGCGATCGTCGGGGGTTTTCGCGAAGCCTTGACCGGTTCCGGCTCGGCGTCCAGAAACCGGCGCTCGGCTGCACGGGATCGACGTCCGCGGCCGCTCTCCCGCAATCCGCACGAGGACCCCGCCGCGATGACCGCGTTCAAGGAACTGGTGTTCTCGGGCGTACAGCCGACCGGGAACCTGCATCTCGGCAACTATCTCGGCGCCATCAAGCGCTTCGTCGAGATGCAGGCGCGCGATGCGCAGTGCCTCTACTGCGTCGTCGACCTGCACGCGATCACCCTGTGGCAGGACCCGGCCGCGCTGAAGGGCCAGATCCGCGAGGTCACCGCCGCGTTCCTCGCCGCCGGTATCGACCCGACGCGCTCGATCGTCTTCAACCAGAGCCAGGTGCCCCAGCACGCCGAACTCGCCTGGATCTTCAACTGCGTCGCGCGGCTCGGTTGGCTCAACCGCATGACCCAGTTCAAGGACAAGGCCGGCAAGGACCGGGAGAACGCCTCGATCGGCCTCTACGACTATCCCGTACTGATGGCGGCCGACATCCTGGCCTATCGCGCCACCCACGTGCCCGTGGGCGAGGACCAGAAGCAGCACCTCGAACTGACCCGCGACATCGCCCAGAAGTTCAACAACGATTTTTCGCAGTCGATCGCCGCCCATGGGCACGACGAAGGGGCCGGCTTCTTCCCCGTTACCGAGCCCCTGATCGGCGGGCCGGCGGCGCGCGTCATGAGCTTGCGCGACGGCACCAAGAAGATGTCAAAGTCGGACGCCTCCGACAATTCGCGGATCAACCTGACGGACGATGCCGACGCGATCGCCGCCAAGGTGCGCAAGGCCAAGACCGACCCGGACGCCCTCCCCTCCGAGGTGGCCGGCCTGGCCGGTCGGCCCGAGGCCGACAACCTGGTGGGTATCTTCGCCGCCCTGAAGGACGTCACGCGCGAGGAGGTCCTGCGCGACTTCGGCGGCGCCCAGTTCTCGGTTTTCAAGGGCGCCCTGGTCGAGCTCGCGGTCGAGACCCTGGCGCCCCTCGGCACCGAGATGAAGCGCCTCGTGGCCGACCCGGCCGAGATCGATGCGGTGCTCGCCGACGGCGCCGAGCGCGCCGAGGCCATCGCGGCGCCGACCCTCGACGCCGTCAAGGACATCGTCGGATTCGTCCGCCGCGGGCCGCGCCTGCGGATGGTCCCCTGACGAGTGAGGCGATCCGGCCTCCGACAGGGCCGGCTTCGGGAGGTGCACGATGTCCGACTGGAACCCCGCCCTCTACGCTCGCTTCGAGGATGAGCGCACGCGTCCGGCGGCCGAACTCCTCGCCCAGGTTCCGCTCGCGGCGCCGCGCCTCGCCTACGATCTCGGCTGTGGCCCCGGCAATTCCACAGCGCTGATCGCGGCCCGCTTCCCCGAGACCGAGGTCATCGGCCTCGACACCTCCCCGGCCATGCTGGAGCGAGCCCGCGAGCGCCTGCCCGGCCTCTCATTCGCGCTGGCGGACGCGGCGACCTGGCAGCCGGAGCGGGCGCCGGACCTGATCTACGCCAATGCCGTGCTGCAATGGCTGCCCGACCACCCGGTGCTGCTACCCCGTCTCTTCGGCCTCCTGGCACCCGGCGGCGTTCTCGCCGTACAGATGCCCGACAACCTCGCCGAGCCGTCGCACCGCCTGATGCGCATGGTGGCGGAAACCGGCCCCTGGGCAGCGGCGATCGGCGACCCGGCCGTGGCCGGCCGGCTCGGGCGCATGCTGGAACCGGCCGGCTATTACGATCTGCTGGCGCCGCACGCCGCCGAGGTGAATGTCTGGCGCACTGCCTATCACCACCGGATGGCAGATGCGTCCGCCATTGTCGAATGGGTCCGCGCCACGGGTTTGCGACCCTTCCTCGACCCGCTCACGCCCGACGAAGAGGCCGGGTTCCTCACCGCCTACACGGCGGCGATCGCGGAGGGGTATCCACCCCGCCGTGACGGACGGCGACTGCTCGCATTCCCTCGGGTGTTCATCGTCGCGCGACGCGCGGGCTAAAGCATTTTCAAGCGAGGTGGATTCCGGCTCGCGTGAAGACAATGCGACCACACAATAGATTTGGGCAATTTCGGTGATCCTGAGATTACCGAAATTGCCCTGACGCCGCGCCGGTTCAGCTCTCGCCGCGCGCGACCCGGGCCTCGTACTCGGGCAACTCGATCTGGCCTTCCCGCGCGACGCGGGCCTTATCCTCCTCGGGGATGACGTCGGCGACCATGTCGAGGCGCTTCCAGAGGGCGAGCGGCGTCTCCTTGTCGGGGGTGGGCACGTACCGGTTCTGCGCCACCTTCTGGTACTTGTGGATGTAGCGCGGGCAGTTGACCCAGGCCTTCGTGACCTCGACGCGGACGAGGTACTTCGCTTCCGTGTATTCGGCCATCAGGGGATCGTCGCGCAGCATCCGGGCATGGCCCTGGACGCGGACCCGGTGCGGGGTCTCGAAGTCGATGAACAGCAGCCCGACCTTCGACTGCCCCTCGATGTTGCCCATTGAATACCACATGCCGTTGCCGTCGAAGCCCGGGAACACCAGCGTGTTGCCGTCGAGCACCTTCACGAAGCCGGGGTTGCCGCCCTTGTAGGAGACAGTCGGCATGCCGTCGGGATCGACGGTGGAGAGAAAGAACATGTCCCGGCTGCCGATGAAGGCGGCTTCGGTCTCGCCGATCCTGTCCTGGACCCAGCCCGTGTCCAGGCGCTCGGCGAGCTTGACGGTTTTGAACTCTTCCTGCAGCGCGCGATGCGCGTCAGAGTAGAGCGATGCCATGGGGGTCCTCCGCGTTTCGGCTGCTCTCGTCCGGGCCGCCGTTGCCCGAGATGATCGCGGGAAACCCGTCGGAGCACAACAGGCGACGCGGCTCCGTCGCGTCCGAGCGCGCGCGGTGTGGTCCCGGGACCGCGCATCAAAAAGCCGGCGCCGCTCTCGCGACGCCGGCGCCCTCCGTCAGGGGAGGCCGGACGATGCCGGCCTCCCCGATCCCGACCTCAGTTCTTGGCCTTGTCGACCAGGGCCTTCTCGGAGATCCACGGCATCATGCCGCGCAGCTTGGCGCCGACCTCCTCGATCGGGTGAGCGGCGAGCTTGGCGCGGGTGGCCTTGAACGAGGTCTGGCCGACCTTGTTCTCCAGCATCCAGTCGCGGGTGAACTTGCCCGACTGGATGTCGTTGAGGACGCGCTTCATCTCGGCCTTGGTCTCGGGCGTGACGATGCGGGGGCCCGTGACGTACTCGCCGTACTCGGCGGTGTTCGAGATCGAGTAGTTCATGTTGGCGATGCCGCCCTCGTAGATGAGGTCTACGATGAGCTTCACCTCGTGCAGGCACTCGAAATAGGCCATCTCGGGGGCGTAGCCGCCCTCGACCAGGGTCTCGAAGCCGGCCTTGATCAGCTCGACGAGGCCGCCGCAGAGCACGGCCTGCTCGCCGAACAGGTCGGTCTCACACTCTTCCTTGAAGGTGGTCTCGATGATGCCGGCGCGGCCGCCGCCGTTGGCCGAGGCGTAGGACAGGCCGAGGTCGTGGGCGTTGCCCGAAGCGTCCTGCGCGATGGCGATCAGGGTCGGCACGCCGCCGCCCTTCAGGTACTCGCCGCGCACGGTGTGGCCGGGGCCCTTCGGGGCGACCATGAGCACGTCGAGGTCCTTGCGGGGCTCGATCAGGTTGAAGTGCACGTTAAGGCCGTGGGCGAACAGGAGGGCGGCGCCCTGCTTCATGTTCGGCTCCAGGGACTCCTTGTAGATGTCGCCCTGGAGCTCGTCCGGGGTCAGCATCATGACGACGTCGGCCTGCTTGGCGGCCTCGGCCACCGACATCACCGTGAAGCCCTCGTGCTCCGCCTTCTTGGCGGTGGCCGAGCCCTCGCGCAGGGCGATGACGATGTCCTTGACGCCCGAATCGCGCAGGTTGAGCGCGTGGGCATGACCCTGGCTGCCGTAGCCGACGATGACGACCTTCTTGCCCTTGATCAGGTTGAGGTCGGCGTCACGATCGTAATAGACCCGCATGGCGGTACCTTCTCTTTTCTCTCGATTGGGCATGAAATCGGCATGAGTGCGCTCCGGCGCCCTCATCTGAAACGACATCCGCGCGGCCGTGCGATCGCGGAGCTTTTAGCGAGGCGATCCCCTTGACGGAAGGGGCATTGTCGCATGCCCCGTCCTTTGCCGCCCCTGTGCCGCGCTCAGGCCGGCAGTTTGAGGCCTTCGCGGCCGAAGACCGCCTGCACGGCGGGGCGCGCGGCCATGGCCCGGGCATGGGCCGTCCAGGCCGGGAAGCGCTCGGCCATGTCGAAGCCGAGCGCCGGACCCCGGCCCCAGGTCCAGAACAGCAGCAGGTAGGGATCGGCGATGCTGTAGGCCTCGCCGACGGCCCAGCCGCCGTTGGAGAGCTTGACCTCGGTCATCGTGAACAGGTCGCCGCAGGTCTCGGCGCCCCTGGCCTGGATGCCCGGGAAGGCCGTTTCGTCGTTCGAGTACCGCTCGGCCCGGCGGATATGCGCGTAGGCGATGTGGTGGCCGGTGGAGAGCCAGCCGAGCCACTCGTCGACCCGGGCCTGGTCGCGTGGATCCTGCGGCCACAGGCCGGCCTCGGGATGCACGCGCGCGATGTGGCGCAGGATCGCGGTGTTCTCCGTGAGCACCCAATCGCCCTCCGCCAGCGCCGGGACCCGGCCGCGCTCGTTGACGGCAAGGTAGGTGGGCGCCCGCTGGTCGCCCTTGGCGAGGTCGAGCCGTACCGTCTCGTAGGGTGCACCGGTCTCCTCGAGGGCGATATGGGAGGCGAGCGAGCAGGCGCCGGGGGCGTAGTAGAGCGTGGTCATGTGATCTCTGGAGCGTTCCAGGTGATGCCGATCAACGTCGCGAGCGTCCCGCGAACCTCGGTGAGGACAGAGTTCGGCACGGAGCCGATGGACCGGCAGATGCGTACGTTCCCGTCGATCGAGCGGACCCCATCGACCAGAACGGCTCCCGCGATGCCAGACCTTGGGACCTACATCGGCTCGGCGCCGCGTCCCATCGCGGCGATGCCGGTGCGGGAGATCTCCACGAGGCCGATCACCGTCATCAGGCCGATGAAGCGGTCGATCTCCTCGGTGGTGCCGGTGACCTCGAACACGAAGGAGTTCAGGGTCGCGTCCAGGGTCTTGGCGCCGAAGGCCGCCGCGAGGGTCAGCGATTCGGTGCGGTGCTCGCCGGTGCCCGCCACCTTGACGAGGCAGAGTTCGCGCTCGAGGGCCTTGCCCTGGAGCGTGAGGTCGACGACCCGGTGCACCGGCACGAGTCGGTCGAGCTGCGCCTTGATCTGCTGGATCACCGCATCGGTGCCGGCGGTGACGATGGTGATGCGGGAGAGATGGCGCGCCACCTCGGTCTCCGACACCGTCAGGCTCTCGATGTTGTAGCCCCGTCCCGAGAACATCCCCGAGATCCGGGCGAGCACGCCGGGCTCGTTGTCGACGATGACGGCCAGGGTGTGCCGGTTGATCGGCTCGACCCGGCCGGCATCGGGATAGTGCGTGTTCATGGCGTTCATGGCGTGCCCCGGACCTTCGTCTGCGATGGCGTGTCGTGAGTGGCCCGGCGGGGCCGATCGGAGAAGGACCGGGCGCGCGGCGCCCGATCCGGATGCGTCAGGATGGGTCCGGAGGCTCAGACCAGCATCTTGCCCTCTTCGGAGATGACGTCCCCGATCTCGACCCCGGTCTCGCCGAGGTAGTCGGACAGCAGCATCTCGTTGTGCGCCTTGCCCGACGGGATCATCGGGAAGCAGTTCTCCTTCTTGTCGACGACGCAGTCGAAGACGACCGGGCCGTCATAGTCGAGCATCTCGGCGATCGCTGCGTCGAGGTCGCCCGGCTTCTCGCAGCGGATGCCCTTGGCGCCGTAGGCCTCGGCCAGCTTCACGAAGTCCGGCAGGCTCTCGGAGTAGCTCTGCGAGTAGCGCGAGCCGTGCAGCAGCTCCTGCCACTGGCGCACCATGCCCATGTACTCGTTGTTCAGGATGAAGATCTTGACCGGCAGGCGGTACTGAACCGCCGTGGACAGCTCCTGCATGTTCATCAGGATCGAAGCCTCGCCGGCGATGTCGATGACGAGCCCGTCCGGGTGGGCGAGCTGCGTGCCGATGGCCGCCGGCAAGCCGTAGCCCATGGTGCCGAGGCCGCCGGAGGTCATCCAGCGATTCGGCTCGTCGAACTTGAAGTACTGCGCCGCCCACATCTGGTGCTGGCCGACCTCGGTGGTGACGTAGGTCTCCCGGTCCTTGCAGGCCTCGTAGAGGCGCTGGACGGCGTATTGCGGCTTGATGATCGTGCCCGACGGCCAGTAGGCGAGGCAGTCGCGCGCCTTCCAGGTGCGGATCTTGGTCCACCAATCCTCCAGGCGGGCCGTGTCCGGCTGGCGCGGCAGCGCCTTCCAGGCGGCGAGCATGTCTTCCAGCACCGAGCCGCAATCGCCGACGATCCCGACATCGACCTTGACGACCTTGTTGATCGAGGAGGCATCGATATCGACGTGGATCTTCTTCGAGAAAGGCGCGAAGGCGTCGAGGCGGCCGGTGATGCGGTCGTCGAAGCGCGCGCCGATGCAGACCATGACGTCGCATTCGTGCATCGCCAGGTTCGCCTCGTAGGTCCCGTGCATGCCGAGCATGCCGAGGAACTTGTCGTCCGAGGCCGGGAAGGCGCCCAGGCCCATCAGGGTCGAGGTGACGGGAAAGCCGGTCTCGGCGGCGAGCCTGCGCAGCAGGGCCGAGGCGTGCGGGCCGGCATTGATGACGCCGCCGCCGGTGTACAGGATCGGCCGGCGGGCGGAGGCCATCAGCTCGACGGCCGCCCGGATCTGAGCCGCATCGCCCTTGAAGGCCGGCTTGTAGGTCTTGTGGCCGTTCTGGGTCGGACGCTCGTAGACGCCCGACGCGAACTGCACGTCCTTCGGCAGGTCGATGACGACCGGGCCGGGCCGGCCGTTGGCGGCGACGTAGAACGCCTCGTGCAGGATGCGGGGCAGATCGTCGATCGATTTGACCAGGTAGTTGTGCTTCGTGCAGTGGCGCGTGATGCCGACCGTGTCGCACTCCTGGAAGGCGTCCGTTCCGATCAGGTGCGTGGGAACCTGGCCGGTGATGCAGACGAGCGGGATCGAATCGAGCAGCGCGTCGGTCAGGCCGGTGATGATGTTGGTGGCGCCGGGTCCCGATGTGACCAGGACGCAGCCGACCTTGCCGGACGAGCGCGCATAGCCCTCGGCCGCATGGACGGCGCCCTGCTCATGGCGCACCAGGATGTGCTTGAGGGTCTCCTGGTGGAAGAGCGCGTCGTAGATCGGCAGCACCGCGCCGCCGGGATACCCGAACAGCGTGTCGACACCCTGATCCTGAAACGCCCGGATGACCATTTCGGCCCCGGTCATGACCTCGCCGCCCATCGTCCTGCTCCTTGAAACTGTCTGTGCTGTTCGTGTCGTCCGGCGCGTCGCGGCAATAAAAAAGGGCCCCGAGGGACCCTGCATGCGCCACCATTCGGATCGCGGACCCTGTTGTCAGGTCCGCCCCGTCGGTGGCGCTTCCGTTACGATAAGGATGGCACGCATCGCGTCGTTGTCCGCCTCGTTCGTCCGCCCGACAAGGCGAATCGAAAATCGTGTGGCGTGTCTTACCGAAGGCGGCGACACCGGTCAACGCCGGGGCGCACGATCTTGCCGGTTCCGGCGTCGCACGTTCCCGGGCAACGGGCCCAGACAACGGACGCCGAATCCGGACCGGATTACTCGACCGGAACTTCCCCGAGGATGGCGCCGGTCTTCGGGTCCGCATCGAACCGCATCCGTCGTCCGTCCTTGATCCCCTCGCCGTCCCAGTGTCCGTCGTCGGCTTCGAGCTTGGTGATCTCGCTGTAACCCGCATTCTTCAGGGCCTGCTTCGCCTGAGCCGGGGTGAGCCAATCGGCGCTCGGAACCTCGGCCCGGGCCATCCCGGCGACCGCGAGGAGAACGAGGGTCAGGGCGGCGGTACGGACGGTCTGGGCGGGTCGGGACATGTGAGGACTCCTGGGATGAGAGGTCCCGGCGGGCGCAGGCGCGCGGGGTCTCACTATATTAGGGCGGAGGGCCGGCGCCGCGAGGGCGCGACCTCGGCCGAGGCCACGGATTCGTGTTTGCTCCCCGCCGCATCGCCGTCCTATCAAGGCCGATGTCCGATGTCGGATCGCGTCCGGTCCCCGCCCGTCCACAAGGATCCCCGCCCCTGTCCGAGACCAGCGCCTTCCTCCTCCTGGACGTGGCGGGCGTCGCCTGCGCGCTCGCGCGCACGTCGGTGAGCGAGGTGCTGCCGCTGCCGGACCTGCACGCGCCGCCGGCCGGGGGTGGGCCGTTCGCGGGCTTCCTCAATCTCGGAGGCCGCCCGGTGCCCGTGGTCGACCTCGCCCGGCTCCTCGGCCTGCGCACGGACGCCGCGCGCCGCGACGCCGAAGAGGCCTACCGGCACATCCTCCTCGATGCGCCGCGGGGCATCGGTTTCCTGGTCGACCGCGTCGAGGACCTGATCACGGTGGAGGCGGCGGCGCTCCGCCCGGTCGCGGCGGAGCGGACCCTCAACGGCTGCGTCGTCGCCGAGATCGCCCGGGATGACGGCCTAGTCCACGTGCTCGGCCTGGCCCACCTCCTCACGGCGGAGGAGCGGGCCCGCCTGTCGGCCCTGACCGATGCGGCGGCCGAGCGCCTCGCCGCCCTGTCGGCCGTCTGACCCGGCCGCCACCCGGTATGCAGCAACCATGACGCGTCCGCCGCGCTCAGGCCCGGAGGTCGATCCGGGCTTTCCGGCCCTCAAGGCCCGGATCATCGCCCGCACCGGCCATCACTACTATGCCGACAAAGACGACCTCCTGTTCGACCGCCTGCGCAAACGCTTCCGGGTGCTCGGGCTCGCGGATGCGACGGCCTATGCCGCCTGCCTCGACGACCGCCTGACCGGCGGCCCGGAATGGGCCGCGCTGGAGGCCGAGATCACCATCGGCGAGACGTTCTTCTTCCGCTACGCCGAACAGTTCGCGGCCCTGCGCACCACCATCCTGCCCGCCCTGATCGCCGCCCGCGCCCCCGAGCGTACCCTCCGGGTCTGGAGCGCCGGCTGCTCCACCGGAGCCGAGCCCTACTCGATCGCCATCCTGCTGCACGAACTCCTGGGAACCGCCCTGCCGGAGTGGCGGGTCTCGATCCTGGGCACCGACATCAGCACGGCCGCCCTCGAGACCGCGCGGGCGGGGATCTACGGCCGCTGGGCGCTGCGGACCCTGCCCCTCGGCGAGCGCCTGCGCTACTTCGTGCCCGGCCCGGCCGTCGCGGGACCCGGCCGCGACGGCACCTACGCCCTGCGGCCGGAATTCCGCCGCATGGTGCGCTTCGAGCGGCGCAACCTGATGGACCTCCTCGACGTCCGCACCGCACAGCCCCTGGCGGAGTTCGACCTCGTCCTCTGCCGCAACGTGCTCATCTACTTCGAGGCCGAGGTCGTGCTCGGCATCGTGCGCGCCCTCGGCCGGCGCCTGACCCCCGAGGGCTGGCTCCTGATCGGGCATGCCGAGCCGAACCCGGCCATCGCGGCGATGCTGGAACCCGTGAACCTGCCCGGAACCGTCGCCTATCGGCCACGGGGCGCCGGCGCCCCGGTCCTCCCTCCGCCGCCCTGGGTCCCGGAGTTCGTCCCCGAGCCCGCCCCGGTCGCCCCGCCCATGCCGGCCATCGGGCAGCCGGAGGCGGCCGAGTTCGGCTCGTCCAAATCCGACCTGCCCGACCCGACCCTGCTCGACTTCCCCGGGCCCCCCGGCGCGGATGCGGTGGAGCCCCCGGACCTTTCGGTGCGACCGGACGATCCGGCCCGCATCCGGGCCCTGGCCGATGCCGGCGAGACCGCGGAGGCCTGGCGGGCGGTCCGGGCGGCGATCCGCGCTGCGCCGACCGATCCCGTCCTGCACTACTATGACGGCCTCCTCGCCCACAGCCTCGGGCGCGAGGCCGAGGCCGAGCGGGCCTGGCGCGGCGCGCTCTACCTCGACCGCACCTTCGTCATGGCGCATTACCAGCTCGGCTTGCTGATGATCGGCCTCGGCCGGCGGGCGGACGCGGTGCGGGCCCTCGACAACGCGATCCGTCTGGCCCAATCCCTGGCGCCGGATGCGGTGGTGGCCGAGGGCGACGGGCTCGGCCCGCACGAGATCGCGCGCAGCGCCGCCCTTGCCCGTGCCGGCGTGACAGGAGAAGGGCCGTGACGCAGACCCGGGCCGAAGCCCCCGCCGCCCGCCTGAAGGCCCTGCGCGCCGAGCGCTCCCGCCTGCTCGCCGGGCGTGGACGGGGGACGGCTGAGGCCGCCGGGCCGACGCGGGCCGTTCTCGTCTGCGCCTGCGGCGACGACCGCTTCGCCCTCGCCCTCGCCCAGGTGGCCCAGGTGCTGCCGGCCCGGCCGGTGACCCCCCTCCCCGGTGCCCCGGCGGCGGTCCTCGGGCTCATCGCCATCTCCGGCCGGGTCGTCAGCCTGATCGCCCTCGCCCGTGCCCTCGGACGCGGCGCCGCGGCGGCCAGCGACGAGGGCCACGTGGTCCTCGTGCGGGGCGCTGGGGTTCCGGTGGCGCTCGCCGTCGACCGCGTCCTCGGTGTCGCCGAAATCGCCGAGGCGACGGACGTTCCGGCCCTCGCCGAGGCCGGTTTGAGCACGGAGGCGGTTTCGGGGTATGCCCCGCCCGGCGCCGGACCGGACGGGGAACCCGGGTTCGTCGTCGTCGATCTGCCGCGTCTCCTGCGCCGGTACCTGCCGTGACCGTCCCTGCCGCGCTGCCGCGCCGGCGGTGAGCCTTCTTCGTACTGCCGAGACCCGGGGCCGTCCTGCCTCGGTCCCGCTCGAATTCCCGGAGCCTGGAGCCCCTCGTGTCGATCTCGATCGGAAAACGCATCCTCCTCGGCTTCGTCGCCATCACCATCGTCATCGTGGCGCTCGGCTTCTATGCCCTGGGGCAGATCGGCGTGGTGCGCGACACGACCGACGGCATCGTCACCCGCGACCTGACGGTGGCGCGCCAGCTCGACGATCTCGCCAACAAGGCCCGCGACATGGGCCTCCAGCGCCGCAACGCCATCATCGCGCTGCTGATGCGGGCGCGGGGCGGCCCGGAGCGGGATGACGGCTCCGCCTCCTGGCGCCGGTCCGCCGCCGAGGCCGAGGCGATCCTCGCCGAACTCGTGCGCGCGACGGACAGCTACCGGGCCCGGTCGGCCTCCGAAGAGCGCAGTCTCGCCTGGCGCAAGGTGAACGGCATCGCCATCGAGGCCGTGGCCGAACTGCGCGAGCTGCGCAGTGCGAGCGAGGCGCAATTCGCCGCGATCGCCGCCAAGGACGTGGACGGGGTCGAGGCCCGCAACGAGTCGTTGAACCGAAGCCAGGAGCTGTTCCTCAGCGACATCGAGCGCACCCGCAGCGCCCTCGACGAGGGCATC
Source organism: Methylobacterium sp. Leaf465 (assembly GCF_001424705.1). Lineage (GTDB taxonomy): Bacteria > Pseudomonadota > Alphaproteobacteria > Rhizobiales > Beijerinckiaceae > Methylobacterium. Next base: position 26,487 of record NZ_LMRA01000046.1, on the reverse strand, counting down.
GCCGCCGGCCAGCGCAGCGTGGCCGATCTCTACGAGCGCAGCCGCCTCTCCATCCTGCTCACGCTGGGCGCCTGCATCGTTCTCAGCATCCTCATCACCCTGCTGATCAGCCGGGCCGTGGTGCGGCCTCTCGAGGCGGTGATGGCCTTCGCCGAGCGCGTCGGTGAGGGCGACCTCTCGGGGACCCTTGAGGCCCGGGGCAAGGACGAGATCGGCCGTCTCGGCCGCACCCTGAACCGCATGGTGGCGGGCCTGGCCGACCTCGCCCGGACCAACCGGGCCGCGACCTCGGACCTCAACGCGGCGGCGGCCGAGATCCGCGCCTCCGCCCAGGAGCAGGCGGCCAGCGTCGAGGAGCAGTTCGCCGCCGTGCAGGAGACCGCCGCCACGGTCGACGAGATCACCCATTCCGGCGCGCAGATCGGCAAGCGGGCCGGCGAGGTCATCGCCACGGCCCAGTCGACGGCCCAGACCTCCCGCGCCGGCCTGCGCGCGGTGGCCGACACCGCGCGGGCGATGGATTCGATCCGCGAGCAGGCCGAGGCGGTGGCCGGCAACATCGTCGCCCTCTCCGAGAAGACCCAGGCGATCGGCGACATCATCACCACCGTCAACGACATCTCGGAACGCACCCATCTCCTGGCGCTGAACGCCGCCATCGAGGCGGCGGCGGCCGGCGAGAGCGGGCGCAGCTTCGCGGTGGTCGCCTCGGAGATGAAGCTCCTGGCCGATCAGGCCAAGGCGGCCACCGGGCAGGTCCGGACGATCCTCGGCGAGATCCAGCGCGGCATCAACACCTCGGTCATGCTCACCGAGGAGGCGGTCAAGCGCGCCGCCGCGGGCAAGGCTCGCTCCGACACCACCCAGCGGACCATCGAGGAGATCACCGCCCGGGTCGAGGAGAGCGTCCAGACCTTCCAGCAGATCGTCGCCTCGACGAACCAGCAGCAGCTCGGCATCGAGCAGGTGATGGGCGCCCTGCAGAACATCCGCCAGGCGAGCCAGCAGACGGCGGCCGGCACCCGCGAGGTCGAGGCGGCCTCCGCCAACCTCACCGAACTCGCCCAGGCCCTGATGACGCTCGCCGAGCGCTACCGGCACTGAGCGGACTTCCACGGTTGGGGGACCTCCGGTTTCGCGGGGCATGCATGATGAACGAATGGCTTCGCGCGGATTCCGGAGGTGCGGAATCCGCCGCAACCCTGGGGCGACTTTAGGCGACCGATGGACATTCGCCAGCTTCTACTCGCGGCGTTCGAGGTCGAGCACCGCGAGCACATCGATGCGATCCGTGCCGCCCTCGGAGGCGAGGACGGCGAGCACGCGCCCGATTGGAACGACGTCTTCCGGCGGGCGCACAGCCTGAAGGGCGCCTCCCGGGCCGTCGACCTGCCGGCGGTGGAGGCGGTGGCCCATCGCCTGGAGACCCTGTTCGAGCGCGTGGTGGCGCAGGAGGGCGGTCTCTCGCGCACCGCCACCGCTGCCGTGCACCTCGCCCTCGACCGGATCGAGGCCTACGTCGCCGGGTTGACCGACGGGACGGGCCCGGACATGCCGGCCGATGCCCTCGCGGCCCTGGACCGCGCCCTCGATCCGCAGGCCGCCGCATTGCCCGAGACGGACCGGGCGCCGGACACGGCCCCCACCGCGGCGCCGGCCACCGATCCTGCCCCGCCCGTCGCCACGGCTTCGAAATCCGCACCGTCCGAAGCCCCCACCGAGGTCGCCCAGACCCTCCTGCGGGTGCCTGCGGACGCGGTCGAAGCGCTGACGCGGGCCACACACGAACTGGCCAGTGCCCTCGGGGGCGAGGCCGTGCTGGCCGAGGGCATCGCCCGCCTGGGCCGCCGGGCCGCCGACCTCGCTCGTCTCGCCGAGCGCCGGCGCGGCGCCCGCGGATCGGAGCCGGAGGGCGATGCGCGGGCCTTGGAGACCGGACTCCTCGCCCTGGCGCGCGATGCCGCCGACCTGGCACGGGTTCGCAGCGCCCTCGCATCCTCGGTCGAGGGCGCCATGGCCCGGGTCGCCGGCGAGGCCGAGCGCCTGGCGCTGGTCCCGGCCGAGACCGCCTTCGGGGGATTCGCGCGAGCCCTGCGCGACCACGCGCGCGAGGCGGACCGCGCCATCACGGTGACCGCGCGCGGTCTCGACCTGCCGGTCGATCGCGGGATGCTTCAGGTCCTCAAGGACCCCGTCCTGCACGCCCTGCGCAACGCCTTGAGCCATGGGGCCGAACCCCCCGAGACGCGCCGGCACCTCGGCAAGCCCGACGCCCTGGCCATCGGCCTCGACGTCGAGGTCCAGGGGGGGCGCCTGGTCGTCCGGGTCCACGATGACGGCCGGGGGCCGGACCTCGCGGCCATCGCCGACACCGCCCGGCGCCGGGGCCTGCTCTCGGCCGACGCCGATCCCGGGCCGGAAGCGCTCCTCGCCCTGGTCTTCGAGCCCGGCTTCTCAACTGCCTCCGCCATCGACACCCTCTCGGGGCGCGGCATCGGTCTCTCGGTGGTGGCGGACGCGGCGCGCCGGCTCGGCGGCACGGTTCGCCTCCTGCCGCGCAGCCCTTTCGGCACCGAACTCGTCATGGCGCTGCCGCTCTCGGCCGCCCGCCGGGCGATGCTTCTCGTCCGGGGCGGCGGGATCACCTACGCGATCCCCAGCGCGTCGGCCGAGCGCCTGCTGCGCCTGGATCGCAGCGACCTCGCGCAGGTGATGGGCCGCACCGTGGCGCAGGTGGAGATCGGCGGCAGCCCCGTCAGCGTGCCGGTGCTGGATCTGGCAAGCCTTCTCGGCCTGCCGGATCGCGCGGAGGAGGCCGGGGCCACCTGCCCGGCGATCCTGCTCCGTGGCAACGGGCGCCGCTGCGTCCTCGCCGTCGATGCGTTGTCCGATGTGACCACCCTGCGGGTGTTGCCGGCCCCGCCGATCGGGACCGATCCGCGGCTGGTCACCGGAACCGTGATTCTGCCGGGGGATCGGCCCGCTCTCGTCCTCGATGCCGAGGGGCTGGTCGCATGGGCGGGCGAGGCCGGCTCGGCCGCGGCACCGCAACCCACAGGCAGTCGCGGAACGATCGCGCAGGCGCCACGTTCGACGATCCTCGTGGTGGACGATTCGATCACCACGCGAACCTTGGAGAAGGGTATCTTGGAAGCGGCGGGATACCGCGTCGTCGTTTGCGTCGACGGCCAGGATGCGCTCGACCGCTTGCGGGCGGGCATCGAACCCGTAGATCTCGTCGTCGCCGACGTGGAGATGCCGCGTCTCGACGGCTTCGGCCTCCTGAAGGCCCTGCGGGCTGAGGAGGCTTTCGCGCAGCTGCCGGTCATCCTGATGACCTCGCGCGGCGATGCGGAGGACGTGGCCCGCGGCCTCGACCTCGGGGCGGACGCCTACCTGACGAAGCAGACCTTCGACCAGCGCAAACTCCTCGACACCATCGGGCAATTGCTGTGACCGGACACGCGCGGGACGGATCGACGCCGGGAGCGCCCGTGCGGGTGCGGGTGATGCTGGTCGAGGATTCCCTCGTGGTGCGGCAGCTCCTCATCCACATCGTCGGCCGGGATCCGCGCCTGGAGGTCGTGGCGGCCGTGGCCTCCGGCGAGGAGGCCCTGGCGACGATCGGCCAGGTCCGCCCGGACGTCGTCTCGATGGATATCCGTCTGCCGGGCATCGATGGCCTAGAGACGACGCGGCGGATCATGGCCGAGCGCCCGACCCCGATCGTGGTCATCGCCGACGCGATCGAAGATTCCTCCCTGCGCATCTCGATGAACGCCCTGCGGGCCGGGGCGCTCTCGGTGGTGGAGAAGCCGGTGGCCACCACCAATGCCGGCTACGACGCCGCCGCGAGCGAGATCTGCACGCAGCTGCGCATCATGGCCGCCGTGCCGGTGATCCGGCGCCGGCCGATCGGCTCGGAATGGGCCGGTCGCGTCGCCGCGCCGCCGCCGTTGGCCGTCGCCCTCAAGGTGCCGGAAGCCGCCAGCGTCCTGGCCATCGCCGCTTCGACCGGCGGGCCGCCCGCCCTCGCCCGGGTCATCGGCGCGTTGCCGGCAAGTTTCTCCCTTCCTGTCCTGGTCGTCCAGCACATGGGTCCGGCCTTCATGGAGGGTTTCGCCAGCTGGCTGAACGGGGTCGTCGGGCTGCCGGTCGCCCTGGCCCGTGAGGGCGAACGGGCCGAGGCCGGCCGCGTCTACGTGGCACCGGGGGACCGGCACCTGGAGCTCGGCGGCGGCGGCCATCTGCGGATCAGCGATGCCGCCCCGGTAGGCGGCCAGCGCCCGGCCGCGACGGCCCTGTTCCGCTCCGTCGCCCGGCATGCCGGTGCGCGGGGCATCGGCGTGCTGCTGACCGGGATGGGCGAGGACGGGGCTCTCGGCCTCCTCGACATGCGTCGGGCCGGGGCGCTCACCGTCGCCGAGGACGAGAGCACCGCGGTGGTGTTCGGCATGCCGGCCGCCGCGATCCGCCTCTCGGCTGCCGGCACTGTGCTGCCCCTGGACCGGATCGCCGCCCATCTGGCTCGCGTGGCAGAGGCCGCGCCGTGACCGAGGCCACCCCACCCCGTCTCCTCCTCGTCGAGGATTCCGAGACCCAGGCGCTGGAACTGCGGCTGCTGCTGGAGTCGAAGGGCTTCGCGGTGGAGCGCTGCGCTACGGCCGAGGCGGCCCTCGACCAACTCAACACCCGCCTGCCCGACCTCGTGGTGGCGGACCATCATCTCCCCGGCATGAACGGCGACGAATTCGCCCGCCAGCTCCGGCTCTCCCTCCGCACCCGCGCCCTGCCCCTCCTGATGCTCACTGGCGCCCGCGACGGCGAGCGCCAGGGACTGGAGAGCGGCGCCGATGCCTACGTGGCGAAATCCGCCGATCGCGACCTCCTCGTGCTCCGTATCCGCGCCCTCCTACGCGAGCGCATGGGCGGCAGCGACGGGCCCGGCGTCTCCGCCTTCCGCCGGGGGCGCGTCCTCGTGGTCGATGCCAGCGCCACTTACCGGACCTTCCTCGCCGGCCTCCTCGCCCATGAGGGGCAGGAGGTTACCACCGCGGACAGCCACGCCGCCGCCATCGCGGCCCTGGAGGCGGCGGGCGCCGCCTTCGACTGCGTGACGATCGACCTCCTCGCCACGACCTATGACGGCCTCGCCCTCTGCCGGGCGATCAGCGACCACCGCAATGCCGGCCTCGCGGGCCGGGAGGCCGGCGCCCCGACCTTCCAGGTGGTTGGTATCGCCGGATCCAGCCCGGCCAAGGACTTCCTCGTGGAGGCCTTCGCCGCGGGCGCCGACGACGTGGTCTCGAAATCCGACGGCGAGATCCTGGTGATGCGGGTGCGCAGCCTCGTGCGCCGGAAGCTCCTGGAGGAGGACAACCGTCGCATCGCGGGCGAGTTCGGCGCCCGTGAGCGGGCCCTGGAGCGGGCCCGAGCCGAGGCCGAGGCGGCGGAGGCGCGCGCAGCCCTGGCCGGGGCCCTGGAGCAGGCCAACGCGGATCTCGCCACCGCCAATCGCAAGCTCACCGACGCGCAGGCCAAGCTCGTCCAGGCGGCCAAGATGGCCTCTCTCGGTGAGCTGGTGGCGGGCATCGCCCACGAAATCAACAATCCCCTCGCCTTCATCCTCGCCCACCAGGGTACGGTGGAGCGCATCCTCGGCGAGGTCGTCGCGGAACCGGATTCGCCCGACAGCCCGCGCCGGCTCAGGAAGTGCAGCGACCGGGTCGGGGCCATGCGCATGGGCCTGACCCGCATCCAGGACCTCGTCCTCAACCTGCGCAAGTTCTCCCGTCTCGACGAGGGCGAGCGCACCCTGGTGCACGTGCCCGAGGCGATCGAGACCGTGCTTGCCCTGATTCAGCACAAGCTCGGCGACCGGATCGCGGTCGTGCGGGATTTCGCGGGCCGGCCGGAGATCCACTGCACGCCGGCCCTCCTGAACCAGGTCGTCATGAACATCCTCGGCAACGCCGCGGACGCGATGCCCGATTCCGGCACCATCACCATCGAGACGCGCAGTCTCCCCGACACCGACATCATCCGGATCAACGACACCGGGTCCGGCATCCCGGAGACGCTGCGCGAGAAGATCTTCGAGCCGTTCTTCACCACGAAACCCGTCGGGTCCGGCACAGGTCTCGGCCTCGCGATTGCCTACAGTGTCGTGCAGGCGCATAGCGGCACGCTCAGCGTCGAGGCCGCTCCCGGAGGTGGGGCCTGTTTCGTCATCGGCATCCCACGACAGACGGGTTGAGCATGTCACAGGGCACGATCCTCGCCGTCGACGACGAACCGGACATCCTCATCGCCCTCGAGGACCTGTTCGAGGACCAGTACCGCGTCCTCACCACGACGAAGCCGGCCGAGGCGCTGCGGATGCTGGCCATCAACCCGGACATCGCCGTGATCCTCTCGGATCAGCGCATGCCGGGCATGACAGGCGACGCCATGTTGGCCGAGGCGCGCAAAGTCCACGACGCCCAGGCCATCCTGCTCACGGGCTACGCCGATATGAGCGCGGTTGTGGCGGCCCTGAACCAGGGCGGCATCACCGGCTACGCCACCAAGCCCTGGGACGCGAACCTCCTGCGCAACACCGTGCGCCAGGCCTTCGAGCGGCATCAGCTCGGGCGGGACCTCGCGACGGAACGGGCGCTCCTGCGCGGGCTCCTCGACAATGCCGAGGATGCGATCTCCTTCAAGGATGCGGAGGGGCGCTTCGTGCGCCTCAACGACCGCAAGGCCGCGGGGCTCGGCGGCGACGTCGCCGGGTGCCTCGGACGCACCGAGGAGGCGATCCTGGGCGACGGCGCAGCGATCCGTAGCGCGGATGCCGCCGCGTTCGCGGCCGGCGAGCCGAGTGACAGCCTGGTCGCCGAGGGGGCGACCGGGGCCGAGCGCTGGCGCCACGTCACCCGCGTGCCGATCCGCGACGCGGGCGGAGAGATCACCCATCTCGCCACCATCGAACGCGACGTCACCGACCAGAAATCCCTGGAGGCGCGCCTCCGGCAGTCGGACAAGATGCAGGCGCTGGGAACCCTGGCCGGCGGCATCGCCCACGACTTTAACAACCTGCTGATGGCGATCCTCGGCAGCCTCGAACTCGTGGCGCCGAAGGTCGCCGACCAGCCGCGGGTCCAGCGCCTCGTCGGCAACGCCATGCAGGCGGCTCAGCGGGGCGCCTCCCTGACCAAGCGCCTCCTCAGCTTCAGCCGCTCCCGCGACTTGCGCCCGCGCGCCGTCGACGTGAACGAGCTTATTACCGGGATGCACGATCTGCTCGCCGGCAGTCTCGGGGGCCTCGTCACCGTCGAGACGATCCTCGCCCCGGAGGCGCCGGCCGCCTGCGTCGATCCGGACCAGCTCGAACTCGCGATCCTGAACCTCTGTATCAATGCCCGCGACGCCATGCCCGAAGGCGGGCGAATCGCCGTCGCCACCCGCAGCCTCGTGCTGGACGACGATCCGGACCTGCCGGCCGGCGCCTACCTGTCCGTCGAGATCGCCGATTCGGGCAGCGGCATCGCCCCGGAGATCCTCGCGCGGGTCTGCGAGCCGTTCTTCACCACGAAGGCAGTGGGCCAGGGTACGGGCCTCGGCCTCGCCATGGTTTTCGGCCTCGCCCAGCAATCCCACGGGCGCCTGCGCATCGAGAGTGCCCCGGGGGAAGGTACCCGCGTCCAGATCATCCTGCCCCGGGTCGAATCGGCGGGTCCCGACGAGGTGGCGGTGCCGGGGACCGCGACGCCGGCCGCCCGGGCGGCGCGCATCCTCGTCGTCGACGACGACCCGGAGGTCCGTCACGTGACGGCCTCGTTCCTGTCGAGCTTCGGCTACACCGAGCGCGAGGCCAGCGACGGGTCGTCTGCCCTTTCGCTGATGGAACAGGGAGCCTTCGACCTCGTGGTCGCCGACCTGGCGATGCCGGGCATGACAGGGGTGGAGTTCGCCGAGATCGTGCGCGCACGCTGGTCCGACGTGCCCGTACTGATTGTCACCGGCCATGCCGAGGCGATCCCGATCCCGGCAGACCTGCCGGTGCTGCGCAAGCCCTTCGAATCCGCCGATCTGGCGGCGGAGGTCTCGCGCCTCCTCGACCGGGCCGCCTGAGACGCGGCGTCGTCCGGGCAACGAAAAAGGCGGCCCGGAGGCCGCCTTGGTCGTCATCGAAAGGAGGCGTGGCTTACGCCGCGTCGTCCACCAGCACCGGGCCAGAATCCTTGCCGCGCGCGTCGACGTCACGGTCGACGAACTCGATGACCGCCAGGGGGGCGTTGTCGCCGTAGCGGAAGCCGGCCTTCATGATGCGGCAGTAGCCGCCCGGGCGGGTGTTGTAGCGCGGGCCGATCACGGCGAAGAGCTTGCGGACCATCGCCTCGTCGCGGATCTGCGACATGGCGAGGCGGCGCGCATGCAGGCTGTCGGTCTTGCCGAGGGTGATCAGCTTCTCGATGACCGGACGCAGGTCCTTGGCCTTCGGCAGGGTGGTAACGATCTGCTCGTGCTTAATCAGCGCGGCCGACATGTTGGCGAACATCGCCTTGCGGTGCTCGGTGGTGCGGTTGAAACGACGACCGCGAAATCCATGACGCATGATGGCTGTCCTTGGTTGATGGCCGCCGTGCCACGGTACGGCCAAGCGCCCCTCCGAATCACTCTTCGGGGCTGTTCATTCCGCATGACCCCGCGGCGGGATTCGTGTCGGAGTTCGCGTCGAGCGAACCCCGATGGTGTCGGCCGAACCGGCGGCGCCGAGATGCGCCGCCACGTCATGGCCGAGGCGGCTTGCCTCAGTAATGCTCTTCGAAGCGCTTGGCGAGATCCTCGATGTTCTCCGGCGGCCAGCCGGGGATGTCCATGCCGAGGTGGAGGCCCATCGCAGCGAGGACCTCTTTGATCTCGTTGAGCGACTTGCGGCCGAAGTTCGGGGTGCGCAGCATCTCGCCCTCGGACTTCTGGATGAGGTCGCCGATGTAGACGATGTTGTCGTTCTTCAGGCAGTTCGCCGAACGCACCGAGAGCTCGAGCTCGTCGACCTTCTTGAGCAGGGCCGGGTTGAAGGGAAGCTGCGGCGCGAGCGGCTGCGCCTCCTCCTTGCGGGGCTCCTCGAAGTTCACGAACACCTGGAGCTGGTCCTGGATGATGCGCGCGGCATAGGCCAGGGCATCCTCAGGCGACACGGCGCCGTTGGTCTCGATCGTCATCGTCAGCTTGTCCTTGTCGAGATCCTGGCCCTCGCGGGTGGTCTCGATGCGGTAGGACACCTTCGTGACGGGCGAGAACAGCGCATCGACCGGGATCAGGCCGATCGGCGCATCCTCGGGACGGTTGCGCTCGGCCGGAACGTAGCCCTTGCCGGTGGCGACGGTGAACTCCATCCGGATCTCCGCGCCGTCGTCCAGCGTGCAGATCACAAGGTCGGGGTTCAGGATCTGGACGTCGCCCACCGTGCCGATGTCACCGGCGGTGACGACGCCGGGGCCGGTCTTGCGCAGGGTCAGGCGCTTGGGGGCCTCGGTCTGCGAGCGGATGGCGATCGTCTTGATGTTGAGGACGATGTCGGTGACGTCCTCGCGCACGCCGGGGATCGAGGAGAATTCGTGCAGCACGCCGTCGATCTGCACGGAGGTCACGGCCGCGCCCTGGAGCGAGGACAGCAGCACGCGGCGCAGCGAGTTGCCGAGCGTGGTTCCGAAGCCGCGCTCGAGGGGCTCGGCGACGACGGTGGCGACCCGCTTGGGGTCGTGCCCGGTCGAGACCTGGAGCTTGTTCGGCTTGATGAGCTCTTGCCAGTTCTTCTGAATGACCACGATGCTACCTCTCGCAAGATCGGCGCGGGCCACATGGGTGGTCCACGCATTGCCCGTCGACACCGCGCCATCGGCGCCCGGCGGGCTGGAAACTGATGCGTCCGCGTCGGGCGCGGACCGTTACTGGGCCGCGACCCAGAGCTCCGGAACGAAACTGTAGGCGGCCCCGTCCCGGGCGACGTAGCCCAGAGCCGGAAACTCAAGATGGGCGCCCGCCACGAAGGTCCGGTCGCTTGAGACGGCGTCGAGAATCCGGCGACGCACGGCGCGTGCCTGATCCCCGTCGACGTCGAAGACCATACCGGCTTCCGGCTGCTTAAACTGGATCGCCGGCAGGTGAACGATGTCCGCCCACATCAAAAGCGACGCGTCGCCCGACGTGATGCGGTAGCCGGTATGGCCGGGCGTATGGCCCGGCAGCGGGATCGCCTCGATACCCGGTGCCACGTTGCCGCCCGTGATCGTGCGCAGACGCTGCCCGTAGGGGGCGGTGGCCTGACGCGCCATGTCGAAGTACGGCTTCGCCTCGTCCGGCGCCCGCGAAAGCGCGCCGTCGTCGAGCCAGTGCGCGGCTTCGTCGGCATGAACCACGAGTTCGGCATTCGGATAGGCTGCCGTACCGTCTTCCCGGATCAGGCCACCGGCATGATCGGGATGCAGGTGCGTCAGCAGCACGGTCTCGATGCTGTCCGGCGCGATGCCGGCCGCCGCGAGGGCCGCCGGAACGCGACCGAGGGACGGGCCACCGAAATGGCCCATCCCGCTGTCGATGAGGAGCGGGTTGCGCCCGGGACCCGTGATCAGGAAGGCGTTGAGCGTGATCCGGGGATCCTGCGCGCGAAAGCCGGCGGCCTGTAGGGCGCCGGCCTCCGCACGATCGATCCCGGTGACGAGATCCAGCGACCCCTGGAGGTAGCCGTCATTCATCACCGTGATCGTCAGATCACCCAAGCTCCACCGCAGCACACCCGGAAGCGGATTCTGAGCATTCGACACGCGTGTCTCCGTAACAGGCCCCAAAAAGTTCGCGACGGCGTCGGCTCAGACGCGACGACGCTTGCGCGGACGGCAACCGTTGTGCGGAATCGACGTCACGTCACGGATCGACGTGACGGTGAAGCCGGCGGCCTGCAGCGCGCGCAGGGCGGACTCACGACCCGAACCCGGACCGGAGACCTCGACCTCGAGGGTGCGCATGCCGTGCTCGGCGGCCTTGCGGGCGGCATCCTCGGCCGCGACCTGGGCAGCGTACGGGGTCGACTTGCGCGACCCCTTGAAGCCCATGGCGCCGGCGGACGACCACGAGATGGTGTTGCCCTGGGCGTCGGTGATGGTGACCATCGTGTTGTTGAACGACGCGTTCACGTGCGCGACGCCCGAGACGATGTTCTTGCGTTCGCGGCGACGGACGCGGGTGGTTTCCTTGGCCATGTGTACTTTCGTCCTTCAGGCGCGCCCGTCATTCCAGGCGCTCGGGAGTCTTCTGCGATGCGGAGGGCGCGGCGTTCGATTGCCGGGCCGCGGCGCGGGCTGACGCGCACGGTTCACCGGGCGCGATGGTCGGGAGGCCGCGCGCGGCACGACCTCCCAAAGCGAGAGGCTTACTTCTTCTTGCCGGCGATCGGCTTGGACTTGCCCTTGCGAGTGCGCGCATTGGTGTGCGTGCGCTGGCCGCGGACGGGCAGGTTGCGGCGGTGGCGCAGGCCACGATAGCAGCCGAGATCCATGAGGCGCTTGATGTTCATCGAGACTTCGCGGCGCAAGTCGCCCTCGACGATGTAGTCGCGATCGATGGTCTCGCGGATCGACAGCACCTCGGCGTCGGTCAACTGATTGACGCGACGCTCGGCAGGAATCCCGACCTTGCCGGTGATTTCCTCGGCCTTCTTGGGGCCGATGCCGTGAATGTACTGCAGCGCGATGACGACGCGCTTGTTGGTCGGGATGTTAACGCCAGCGATACGAGCCAAGGTGTCTCTCCATGAGGCGCCGGACCTGAGGCCGGGCCGAGTGTCACGCGCGTCCGGTGGAGACCGGCCCCTGCGCGCCGTCCAAAACGACAAATCGGCCCGCATCGGCCTCTTGGAGAGGCGATCCGGACCCACTTCCTCTGAACGAAGACCGGCCCACTAGCGCGGGCCGGGGAGTGTGTCAACCCTGATAAAGCGGCGAGCCCGGCTCGATCCCGGCTCCGTGGCCGCGCCGGGAAGGTCCGGTCAGGACTCCGCCGACGCGGTGTGGCGGTCCAGGATCGTCACCAGATCCTGGGTGACGGCATCGACCGGCTTCATGCCGTCGATGGTCTGCAGAAGGCCGGTGCCGGCATAGTAGTCGGACAGGGGCGCGGTCTGCTTCCGATACGCGTCGAGGCGGGTCTTGAAGACCTCGGGCGTGTCGTCCTTGCGCACTGGCTGACCGCGGGCCGCCGTTTCCTCGGCGCGCTTGGCGATTCGGCCCACCAGCGCCTCCTCGTCCACGGCGAACTCGATGACGGTGTCGAGGGCGATGCCCTTCTGGGACAGCATCGCATCGAGGGCCTTGGCCTGCTCCACCGTGCGGGGGAAACCGTCAAGGATGAAGCCGGGCTTGGCATCCGCTTCTTCGATGCGATCGGCCACGATCCCGACCACGATCGCATCTGAGACGAGGCCACCGGATTCCATCACGCTCTTGGCCTGTAGGCCCACCGGCGTGCTGGCGGCGACGGCCGCGCGCAGCATGTCGCCGGTGGAGAGCTGAGGAATGCCATACCGTGCCACGATCCGCTCGGACTGCGTCCCCTTCCCCGCGCCGGGCGGCCCAAGCAGGATGATGCGCATGGTGTCGTTTCCTCAGGTCCGGTCTGCTTGGATATCCGGCGATCCTGCTCGGCGCCGGCTTTCGGAACTCTAGCAAGGGCCGCGGCGGCCCTGAAGCCCGCCGCGCGTTACCGTCAGCGCCGGCGGGTCGCCCCGCGCAGCTTCGCCTTCTTGACGAGGCCTTCGTACTGATGGGCCATCAGGTGCCCGTGAATTTGCGCCACCGTATCCATCGTCACGGAGACCACGATGAGCAGGGAGGTGCCGCCGAAGCCGATGGCGGCCGAGGAATACGAAGCCAGGATTTCGGGCACCAGGCAGACGAAGGTCAGGTACAGCGCCCCGATCAGGGTGATGCGGGTCAGGACCTTGTCGATGAAGGCCGCGGTCCGCTCACCCGGGCGGATGCCGGGAATGAAGCCGCCATGCTTCTTCAGGTTATCTGCCGTTTCCTCGGGATTGAAGACCACGGCCGTGTAGAAGAACGCGAAGAAGATGATCAGGGCGGCGTAGAGCACCATGTAGAGCGGCCGGCCGTGACCGATATAGGTCGTGATCGTGGCCAGGATTCCGGTGCCGCCGTTATTGGCCGAGAAGCTCGCCACGGTGGCGGGCAGGAGCAGCAGCGACGAGGCGAAGATCGGCGGGATGACGCCGGCGGTGTTAAGCTTCAGCGGCAGGAACGAGGTCTGGCCCTCGTACATCCGATTGCCGACCTGGCGCTTCGGATAGTTAATGAGCAGGCGGCGCTGCGCGCGCTCCATGAACACGATGAAGTAGACGAGCGCGACGGCGGCGACGCCCATGCCGAGGATGACGGCCGAGGAAAGCGCACCGGTACGGCTCAGCTCCAGGGCGCCAACGATCGCCACCGGAAGATGGGCGACGATGCCCGCGAAGATGATCAGCGAGGAGCCGTTACCGATGCCGCGCGAAGTGATCTGCTCGCCGATCCACATCAGGAACAGCGTGCCGCCCGTCAGGGTGATGACGGTGGACAGGATGAAGAACGGACCGGGCTCGATGGCCGCGCTCGATCCCTGGAGGCCGAAGGCGATGCCCCAGGACTGCACCAGCGCCAGCACCACCGTGAGGTAGCGGGTGTACTGGTTGATGACCTTGCGGCCCGACTCACCCTCCTTCTTCAGCGTCTCGAGGCTCGGGATCACCGAGGTCAGAAGCTGGATGATGATGGAGGCCGAGATATAGGGCATGATGTTGAGCGCGAAGATCGCCATGCGCTCGACGGCACCGCCGGAGAACATGTTGAACAGCCCGAGCACGCCGCCCGATTGCTGCTGGAAGTTCCGCGCGAACTGTTCCGGGTCGATGCCCGGGATCGGGATGTAGGTCCCGAGGCGGAACACGATGAGCGCACCCAGCGTGAACCAGATGCGCTTCTTGAGCTCGTCGGCCTTGGCGATGGCCCCGAAATTGAGGTTCGCGGCAAGCTGCTCGGCGGCTGAGGCCATGGCACCGGTTCCTAGAGATGGATCACATGAGGGCGGGTCGTCTTCTCCGGCGAGAAGAGGCCGCTCCCTGATAAAACGGGAACGGCGGCCGCGCGCGAGGTCGCACGGGCCGCCGCTCAGAGCTTCGACTTAAAGTCAGTCGCGTGACTACGCAACCACGCGGGCAGGCTTGCCACGGGTGGAGACGCCGTCGCCGTAGGTCACGGTGACCGACCCGCCAGCCTTCTCGACACCCTCGATCGCCGACTTCGACGCGCGGGTGACCTCGAAGGTCAGCTTGGTGGTGAGCTCGCCTACGCCGAGGAGCTTCACGCCGTCACGGGCACGGGCGCAGATACCGGCGGCGATCAGCGTCTCGACGGTGACGGTGGCGCCCGCCTCGATCCGGCCGGCATCGACAGCCTGTTGGACGCGACCGAGATTCACCTCGTTCAGGTCCGTGGAGTACAGGTTGTTGAAGCCGCGCTTCGGAAGGCGACGATGCAGCGGCATCTGGCCACCCTCGAAGCCCTTGATGGAGACGCCGGTGCGGGCCTTCTGACCCTTCACGCCGCGTCCTGCGGTCTTGCCCTTGCCGGAGCCGATGCCCCGTCCGACGCGCATCCGGTTCTTGGTGGCGCCGTCGTTGTCGCGGAGTTCGTTCAGTTTCATGATGCCCTCCCTCAGGCCGCGTCGCCAAGGACGCGCACGAGGTGCTGCACCTTGCGGATCATGCCGCGCACGGAGGGGGTATCCTCCAGCTCGGAAACCCGGTGCAGCTTGTTGAGCTTGAGGCCGATCAGCGTCGCGCGCTGGTCGCCTTCGCGGCGGATCGGAGACCCGATCTGCTCGATGCGGAGAGTCTTCTGTGCCATTGGACCCTCCCCTTACGCGACGGCGGCTTCGGACATGTCGGACGGATCGGCATCACGGCGACGGGCCTGGAGGGCCGACACCTTGAGTCCGCGACGGGCCGCGACGGAGCGCGGGCTGTCTTCGTTCTTGAGCGCCTCGAACGTGGCGCGCACGAGGTTGTAGGGGTTCGAGGAGCCGAGGCTCTTGGCCACCACGTCCTGCATGCCCAGCGTCTCGAAGACGGCGCGCATCGGGCCGCCGGCGATGATGCCGGTTCCCTGGGGGGCGGCGCGGAGGATGACCTTGCCGGCGCCGTGACGACCGTAGACGTCGTGGTGCAGGGTACGACCTTCGCGGAGTGCGACGCGGACAAGGCCGCGCTTGGCGGCTTCCGTCGCCTTGCGGATCGCCTCGGGAACCTCACGGGCCTTGCCGTGGCCGAAGCCGACGCGGCCCTTCTGGTCGCCCACGACGACGAGCGCGGCGAAGCCGAAGCGACGTCCGCCCTTCACCACCTTGGCGACGCGGTTGATGTGGACGAGCTTGTCCACGAACTCGCTGTCGCGCTCTTCGCGCTCATCGCGGCGGCCGCGGCCACCGCCTTCACGTTCACGTGCCATACTGAATATCCATCTCACTGACGCGGGTGGCGGACCCGCTCGCTTGAATCGTCCGGAACGGAGAGCGGCGGGCGCCGCCCTCCTCCGCCATTCTCAGAACTCGAGGCCACCCTCGCGGGCGGCGTCGGCGAGAGCCTTGACGCGCCCGTGGTAGAGGTACCCCGAGCGATCGAAGATCACCTGGGTGACGCCCGCAGCCTTGGCGCGCTCGGCGACGAGCTTACCAACGGCCTGGGCGGCCGAGACGTCGGCACCGGTCTTGAGGCCGGTGCGGAGATCCTTGTCGAGGCTCGAGGCCGACGCGAGGGTCTTACCCGCGGCGTCGTCGATCACCTGAACGTAGATCTGCTTCGAGGAACGGAACACCGAGAGCCGGGGCCGTCCATTGGCCGCCGCCCGCAGCGCGCGGCGCACACGCGCCTTGCGGCGGTCGAGTGCATCGATTTTGCGTGACATGTTCGGCGGCCCTTACTTCTTCTTGCCTTCCTTGCGGAAGATGAACTCGCCCGCGTACTTCACGCCCTTGCCCTTGTAGGGCTCGGGTCCGCGATAGTCGCGGATCTCGGCGGCCACCTGGCCGACCACCTGCCGGTCGATGCCGGAGATGACGATCTCGGTGGGCTTCGGCACCGCGATCGTGATCCCCGCGGGGATCTCGTACTCGATGTCGTGGCTGTAGCCGAGCGAGAGCTTCAGAGCCTTGCCGGCCATCGCGGCGCGGTAACCCACGCCGGTGATCTCGAGCTTCTTCTCGAAGCCCTTGGAGACGCCCTCGACGAGGTTCGCCACCTGAGCGCGGGAGGTGCCCCAGAGCGAGCGCGCCTCCTTGGTCTGGTTCTTTGGCTGCACCGAGACGGCGCCGTCCTCGAACTTCACGTCGACCACGTTGGGAACGACGTACTGGAGCTCGCCCTTGGAGCCCTTCATCTTCACCGTTTGACCGGTCACCGTGGCCGTCACACCGGACGGGACGGGAACGGGCTTCTTGCCTACGCGAGACATCGCCTTATTCCTCCAAGTCCGAGATCAGAACACCTTGCAGAGCACTTCGCCGCCGACGTTGCGCTCGCGCGCCTCGTGGTCGGCCATGACGCCCTGCGGGGTGGACACGATGGTGACGCCGAGACCATCGGCGACGCGCGGCAACTCGCCGACCGACGAGTAGACGCGGCGGCCGGGCTTCGACACGCGCTGGATCGAGCGGATGACAGGCTGGCCGTCGTAGTACTTCAGCTCGATGGCGAACTCGGTGCGGCCGTTGCCGTAATCCGTGGTCGCGTAGTCGCGGATGTAGCCCTCGGATTTGAGGACGTCGAGCACGCTGGCACGCAGGCGGGAGCCGGGCGTCTGGACGACGTTGCGGCGGCGCTGCTGACCATTGCGGATGCGGGTGAGCATATCACCCACGGGATCGTTAACCATGGTGGTTGCTCCTTACCAGCTCGACTTGACGAGACCGGGGATCAGACCCTGGTTGCCGAGTTCGCGCAGCGCGATGCGCGAGATGCCCATCTTGCGATAGAAAGCGCGCGGACGGCCGGTCATGCCGCAGCGGTTGCGGATGCGGGTGGGGGACGAATTGCGGGGCAGCTCCGCGAGCTTGAGGCGCGCCTCGAAGCGCTCCTCCATCTCGAGGGACTCGTCATTCGCCGTGGCAAGCAGCGCCTTGCGCTTGGGAGCGTAGAGCTTCACCAGCGCTTCGCGGTGCTTGTTCTTCTCGATCGAGCTTTTCTTTGCCATTTCTCTCTCCGGTGTCCGCGTCTGAGACCCTAACGGGGGCTCACTGCCGGAACGGGAATCGGAACTGCGTGAGGAGCGCGCGCGCCTCAGCATCGGTGCGGGCCGTCGTCTGGATGACGATGTCCATGCCCCAGGTGGCCTCGGCCTTGTCGTACGAGATCTCCGGGAACACGAGGTGCTCCTTGAGGCCCAGCGCGTAGTTGCCGTTGCCGTCGAAGGAGCGCGGGTTCAGGCCGCGGAAATCGCGGACGCGCGGGAGCGCGATCGTGATCAGGCGATCCATGAACTCGTACATGCGCTGCTTGCGCAGCGTGACCTTGCAGCCGATCGGCATGCCCTCGCGCACCTTGAAGGTCGCGATGGCCTTGCGGGCCTTGGTGATGACCGGCTTCTGGCCGGCGATGAGGGCCAGGTCGCCGGCGGCGACGGACGCCTTCTTCGAATCGGCCGTCGACTCGCCGACGCCCATGTTGATCACGATCTTCTCGATGACCGGAACCTGCATGGGGTTCTTGTAGCCGAACTCTTCGATCAGCTTCTGGCGCACCACTTCGTCGTAGTGCTTGCGCAGGCGCGGGGTGTACCCGTCAGCATTCTTCTCAGCCATCGATCTGGTCCCCCGTGGTCTTGGCGAAGCGGACCTTGCGGCCGTCTTCGAGGATGCGGAAACCCACGCGAGTCGGCTTGCCGTTCGCGTCCTGCAACGCGAGATTCGAGAGCTGGATCGCAGCTTCCTTGGAGACGATGCCGCCTTCCTGGTTCTGCGTCTGCTTCTGGTGCTTCTTCACGAGGTTGATGCCGCGTACGAACGCGCGATCTTCCTTCGGGAGCACCTGGATGACCTCGCCGGAGCGACCCTTGTCGCGACCGGTGAGGACGACGACCTTGTCGCCTTTTTTGACCTTAGCGGCCATCACAGCACCTCCGGCGCGAGCGAGATGATCTTCATGTGATTGCGGGCGCGCAGCTCGCGGGGCACCGGTCCGAAGATACGGGTCCCGATCGGCTCCTTCTGATTGTTGATCAGAACGGCGGCGTTCTTGTCGAAGCGGATCACCGAACCGTCGGCACGCTTCACTTCCTTGGCGGTGCGCACGACGACCGCCTTCATGACGTCGCCCTTCTTCACGCGACCCCGTGGAATCGCTTCCTTGACCGAGACCACGATGATGTCGCCGACGCCGGCATACTTACGCTTCGACCCGCCCAGAACCTTGATGCACATCACACGGCGTGCACCCGAGTTGTCGGCGACGTCCAGATTCGTCTGCATCTGGATCACGGGCAGTGACCTTTCTTTGTTTCAGGCGGGTTTCCGCACGCGGACGGTATTGCCCGGCGGACGACGCCTGAGGGGGATCTGATGTCCCCGGCTCATATGAAGCACCGCGCAATCGGTGTTTTTGGACACCGGCGCGGTCACCGCGTTCGAAAGGCGCGAACACCCTTCTCAACTGTCGCGAAGGCATGCCAACTACACCAGCGAACTGCAGGACGCAAGGCCGAACACGCGCGAACCCAAACCGTGCCGGGGGCTCAGAGATCTTCCCCGCACCCGTCCGGGACAGGCACTCCGGCGCGTTCGGTGAGCTTGAAGGTATTCGACGGGCCAGTGATCCGGTGGCCGATCCGGTTTGCGCTGCCGGCGGCTTCGCCGAGGACATCCGAGATAGTCGCTCCGTCCATCATATCATCCCGCCTCGCAAAGGAGAAACTCTGCGCCAGGAGCCGGGCCGTCTCCTTCACGAAGGCGGCGCTCCGGCCACCCGACAATGCGAGCGCCTCGTCGATCGCGCCTTCCTCGTACTCCAGGGACACCCCAAAGAGTGCGACGAGCCGGCCCCTGCGAGCCGTATCCGGATCTACGATCTCGATGGCCTTGTCTGCGCGCCCCGGACGCGACACGAGGGCGTCCTTGATCTCGTCGGGACGGTTGCCCCCGCGGCCCGAATCACGCAGGGAAAGCCCGCGCAAATTCGAACGATTCGACGTCAGGCAGGTTCACGATCTCGACCTGCGAGAGCTCGATCTCTTGAAGGATGCTGTATTGCGAAAACAGCACCACCACGGGTCGATCCGCGACCTTGACGAGCCGGAGCCCATTGTCGAGGGCCGCGAACAGCTCGGCTTCACCGACATCCGTGTCGCGACCCTGCAGCGGAAGCATGGAGAAGGCTTGGCCGTGCTACCAAACAAGGTGGCTCGGAATTCGTCAGGGGCAGCTGATCGGAGACCTGGTGCACCCCCAGCAGTCCTGAGCTGGCAATGCGACCTCGGCGACGATCGCGGTCTGCAGGTCCGGCCGGAGAGGGATGCCGAATTGCCGGCGCGCGCTGACGATCCCGTCGAGCTGCTCCGCTCCGAAAAGAGCCACGAGGACTTCCACCGCTATCCTTGAGCGATGCGGGTGATGCCGGACGGGACCGCAATCATGCGCTCCCCCGAGCAATACGGCACGAAAAAACGGGCGCAGAAGCCTGCGCCCGTATTTGGAAGTTCCGGTGCTGTCGGTTCACGCCTCGGCGGCGGGAGCCTCCGACGTGGCGCCGGACACCAGCTGCCAGGTCTTGGTCTTCGAGAACGGACGGCACTCCTCAATCGACACGGTCTGGCCGACCTTGGCGACGTTGGCTTCGTCATGAGCGTGGTAATTCTTCGAGCGACGGACGGTCTTCTTCATCACCGGATGGGTGAAGCGACGCTCCACCTTCACGACGATGGTCTTCTCGCCCTTGTCGCTGACGACGACGCCCTGCAATACGCGCTTCGGCATGGTGTACTCCTCAGGCCTGCGCCGACTTCAGCGTCTTCTGACGCTGGAGTGTACGAACGCGGGCGATATCGCGGCGGACTTCGCGGACGCGCGCGACGTTCTCAAGCTGACCGGTGGCGCCTTGGAAGCGCAGGTTGAACTGCTCCTTCTTCAGGTTCAACAGCTCATCGGTCAGCTGATCGGGTGACAGGGCGGCCAGATCCGACTGTCTCTGCGACGACTTCATGATCCCCTCCCTCAATCAGCGATGCGCTGAACGACGCGCGTGCGGATCGGGAGCTTCGCCGCGCCGAGGCGCAGGGCCTCCTTCGCAACGTCCTCGGCCACGCCGTCGACTTCGAACATGATACGTCCGGGATGCACGCGGGCAGCCCAGAACTCGGGTGCACCCTTACCGGAGCCCATGCGGACTTCGGTGGGCTTGGCCGTGACAGGGACATCCGGAAAGATCCGGATCCAGACACGGCCCTGGCGCTTCATCTCACGGGTGATCGCGCGGCGGGCCGCTTCGATCTGGCGCGCGGTGATGCGCTCGGGCTCGACGGCCTTCAGGCCGAAGGTCCCGAAGTTGAGGTCGAAGCCGCCCTTGGCCGCACCGTGAATGCGACCCTTGAACTGCTTACGAAACCTGGTCTTCTTGGGTTGCAACATGGCAGCCTCTCAACACCTTTCTGGGTGACGGGGTCACGAACGCGCCGTCAGGCGTGTTCGCGCCGGCCGCGCTCGCGGCCACCCTCACCATCGCGCTCGCGACGGCCGCCCGAACGGCCACCCTCTTCCTGCGCCTTCTTATCCTGTGCCATCGGGTCGTGCTCGAGGATCTCGCCCTTGAACACCCACACCTTGATGCCGCACGTCCCATAGGTCGTGAAGGCGGTGGCGACGCCGTAATCGACGTCGGCGCGGAGGGTATGCAGGGGCACGCGGCCCTCACGGTACCACTCCTGGCGCGCGATCTCGGCGCCGCCGAGCCGGCCCGAGCAGTTGATCCGGATGCCCTCGGCACCGAGACGCATCGCCGACTGAACGGCGCGCTTCATGGCGCGACGGAAGGCGACGCGGCGCTCGAGCTGCTGGGCGATCGAGTCGGCCACCAGGGTGGCGTCGATCTCGGGCTTGCGCACCTCGACGATGTTGATCGTCACGTCGGCCTTGGTGAGCGTGCCCACCAGCTTGCGCAGCTTCTCGATGTCGGCGCCCTTCTTGCCGATGACCACGCCCGGACGGCCCGAGTGGATGGTGACGCGGCACTTCCGGTGCGGACGCTCGATGACGATCTTCGAGACGGCAGCCTGCTTGAGCTGCTTCATGAGGGCGGCGCGGATCGCGACGTCCTCGTGCATGAGCTTGGCGTATTCACCCTTCTGGGCGAACCAGCGGGAGTCCCAGGTCCGGTTGATACCGAGCCGCAGACCGATCGGATTGACTTTCTGGCCCATCAGGTCCTCCTCACGCCGCTTCGGCGGTCGGGACTTCGCGCACCACGATGGTGAGGTTCGCGAAGGGCTTCAGGATACGGGCGCCGCGGCCACGGGCACGAGCGTGGAAACGCTTGAGCACGAGAGCCTTGCCGACGAACGCCTGGGAGACGACGAGATCGTCGACGTCCAGGTTGTGGTTGTTCTCGGCATTGGCGATGGCGCTCTCGAGGCACTTCTTGACCTCGCGGGCGATCCGCTTTCGGGAGAATTCGAGATCGGCCAGAGCCGAGTCGACCTTCTTACCGCGAATGAGCTGCGCGACGAGATTGAGCTTCTGCGGGCTGACGCGCAGCATGCGCGCGACGGCCTGAGCCTCGTTCTCGGGGAGCGCGCGGGGAGTGGCGGGCTTGCCCATGATCAGCGCCTCTTCGACTTCTTGTCGGCTGCGTGACCGTGGAAGGTGCGGGTCGGCGAGAACTCGCCGAACTTGTGGCCGACCATTTCCTCGGAGACGTAGACCGGGATGTGCTTCTGCCCGTTGTGCACACCGAAGGTGAGGCCAACGAACTGCGGCAGGATCGTGGAGCGGCGGCTCCAGATCTTGATGACTTCGTTACGGCTGGAACCGCGAGCGGCTTCAGCCTTCTTGAGGAGGTAGCCGTCGATGAACGGCCCCTTCCAGAGCGAGCGTGCCATGGGCGTTACTTCTTACGGTTATGACGGCTGGACAGGATGAAGACGTCGGTCCGCTTGTTCGAGCGAGTCTTCTTCCCCTTCGTGGGAACGCCCCAGGGCGTGACCGGGTTACGGCCGCCCGAAGTGCGTCCCTCGCCGCCGCCGTGCGGGTGGTCGACCGGGTTCATGGCAACGCCGCGAACGTGCGGGCGCTTGCCTAGCCAGCGATTGCGGCCGGCCTTGCCGAGCGAGATGTTCATGTGGTCCGGGTTCGACACCGCGCCGACGCTGGCGAAGCACTGGCCGTGGACCAGACGCTGCTCGCCGGAATTCAGGCGAAGCGTCACGTAGCCCTGATCGCGGCCGACGATCTGGGCGTAGTTGCCCGCGGAGCGGGCGATCGCGCCGCCCTTGCCGATCTTGAGCTCAACGTTGTGAACGATCGTGCCCACCGGCATGTTGCCGACCGGACCGGCATTGCCGGGCTTGATGTCGACCTGCTCGGCAGCCACGACCTTGTCGCCGGGCGACAGGCGCTGCGGAGCCAGGATGTAGCTCTGCGTGCCGTCGGGGAAGGCGATCAAGGCGATGAACGCAGTGCGGTTGGGATCGTACTCGATCCGCTCGACCGTGGCGGACACGCCCATCTGCTCGCGACGCTTGAAGTCCACGTTGCGGAGCGTGCGCTTGTGACCGCCGCCGCGGAAGCGGACCGTGATGCGGCCGAGGTTGTTGCGGCCGCCGGACGACGACTTGCCCTCGGTGAGCTTCTTGACCGGCTTGCCCTTGTAGAGCTCACGGCGGTCGACGAGCACGAGCTGGCGAAGGCTCGGCGTGACCGGTTTGAATGTCTTCAAGGCCATCGGTGGTAATCCTTAACCCGACTTGTCTCAGAGGCCGGTCGTGACGTCGATCGTCTCACCCTCGGCGAGGGTCACGATCGCTTTCTTCACGTCCGAGCGCTGTCCGCGAAGCCCGCGGAAGATCTTCTTCTTGCCCTTGGTGACAAGCGTGTTCACGCCCGTGACCTTGACGTCGAACAGCTTCTCAACCGCTTCCTTGATCTGCGGCTTGGTCGCCTTCGGGGAAACCCGGAACACGACCTTGTTCTGCTCGGTGAGGTTCGTCGCCTTCTCGGTGATGACCGGGGAGACGATGATGTCGTAGTGGCGCGGATCGGCACTCATTGGAAACGCGCCTCCAGCGCATCGATCGCTGCGCGGGTCAGCACGAGCTTCTCGCGACGCAGGATGTCGTACACGTTGATGCCCTGGATCGGCAGCACGTCGATCTGCGGGATGTTGCGAGCGGCACGTGCGAAGTTCACGTCCACTTCCGCACCGCCGATGATCAGGGCGCTGGACAGGCCCATCTTCTCGAAGCGCTCGACGAGCGACTTCGTCTTGCCCTCGGCGAGCTTCACGTCGTCGACGATGATGAGGGTGGAATCCTTCACCTTCGCGGATAGCGCGTGCTTCAGGGCGAGCGCGCGGACCTTCTTGGGCAGGTCGTGGGCATGGCTGCGCACGACCGGACCGAAGGCGCGTCCACCGCCGCGGAACTGCGGAGCGGAAGCGGCGCCATGGCGAGCGTTACCCGTGCCCTTCTGCTTGTACAGCTTCTTGCGCGTCCGGTTCACATCCGAGCGGTTCTTGACCGCATGGGTGCCGGCCTGGCGCTTGGCGAGCTGCCAGCGAACCATGCGCTGGAGCAGGTCGACGCGGGGCTCGAGACCGAAGATGGTCTCATCCAGATCGACGGAACCGGCACCGGCGCCATCGAGCGTGGTGATATCGAGCTTCATCACGCGTTCTCCTCGGAAGCGGGAGCCTCGGGAGCCGGCGCTTCGGTGGCGGGAGCGGATGCGCCCTGCTCACGGAACTTGCCAGGCTGCGGAACGTCCGCGGGGAGCTTGCGCTTCACCGCGTCGCGGATCTGAATCCAGCCGCCGGCGACGCCGGGAACGGCGCCTTCGACGAGGATGAGGCCGCGCTCAGGATCCGTACGCACGACGCGCAGGTTCTGGGTCGTGACCCGGTCGACGCCCATATGGCCGGGCATCTTCTTGTTCTTGAAGGTCTTGCCCGGGTCCTGGCGGCCACCGGTCGAACCGATCGAACGGTGCGAGATGGACACGCCGTGGGTGGCGCGCAGACCGCCGAAGTTCCAGCGCTTCATGCCGCCGGCGAACCCCTTACCCGTGGTGGTGCCCGTCACGTCGACGAACTGGCCCGGGATGAAGTGATCGGCCGTGATCTCCGCGCCGACCGGGATCAGCTTGTCCTCGGACACGCGGAACTCGGCGAGCTTCTGCTTGGGCTCGACCTTGGCGACTGCGAACCGGCCGCGCTCGGCAGCCGACACGTTCTTTACCTTGGCCTTGCCGACGCCGACCTGAAGGGCGACGTAGCCGTTCTTCTCGACAGTACGGTGGGCAACCACCTGACATTGATCGATTTTAAGCACGGTGACGGGGACATGTTCGCCTGCATCCGTAAAGATGCGGGTCATGCCGACCTTCTGTGCGATGACGCCTGAGCGCATAGGTGTCTCCCTCGCGCGATTCTACGGTAAGCTCTAAATCCCCGCGGGACTTAGAGCTTGATCTCCACGTCCACGCCGGCGGCGAGGTCGAGCTTCATCAGCGCGTCCACGGTCTGGGGCGTCGGATCGACGATATCGAGGACGCGCTTGTGGGTGCGCATCTCGAACTGCTCGCGCGACTTCTTGTCGATGTGGGGCGAGCGGTTGACGGTGAACTTCTCGATATGCGTCGGAAGCGGGATGGGGCCACGGATGGTGGCGCCGGTGCGCTTGGCCGTCGAGACGATCTCGCGGGTCGACGCATCGAGGATGCGATGGTCGAACGCCTTGAGGCGGATACGAATATTCTGACCGTTCATGACCTGAAACCTTGGCGGGGCAATGGGGGGGCGGGCGCGAGGACCCGCCCCTCAATCGTTCCCTGCAGACGTGACCGTGAGGACGGACGATTACTCGTTGATGGCGGCGACGACGCCTGCGCCGACGGTGCGTCCGCCTTCACGGATGGCGAAGCGCAGCTTCTCTTCCATGGCCACCGGCACGATCAGGGGAGGCGCGCGTAGAAGCCGGGGGCCTGGAACGTCCAGGTGTCGAGCCAGATCCCNTACTCGTTGATGGCGGCGACGACGCCTGCGCCGACGGTGCGTCCGCCTTCACGGATGGCGAAGCGCAGCTTCTCTTCCATGGCCACCGGCACGATCAGGGTGACGTCCATGGTCACGCTGTCGCCGGGCATCACCATCTCGGTGCCCTCGGGCAGCACGCACACGCCGGTCACGTCCGTGGTGCGGAAGTAGAACTGCGGGCGGTAGTTGGTGAAGAACGGCGTGTGGCGGCCGCCCTCCTCCTTGGTGAGGATGTAGGCCTCGGCCTTGAACTTGGTGTGGGGCTTGACCGAGCCGGGCTTGCACACGACCTGGCCGCGCTCCACGTCCTCGCGCTTGGTGCCGCGCAGCAGCACGCCGACGTTGTCGCCCGCCTGGCCCTGGTCGAGCAGCTTGCGGAACATCTCGACGCCCGTGACCGTCGTGGTCTGGGTGTCGCGGATGCCCACGATCTCCACCGTCTCGCCGACCTTGACGATGCCGCGCTCCACGCGACCCGTCACCACCGTGCCGCGGCCCGAGATCGAGAACACGTCCTCGATGGGCATCAGGAACGGCTTGTCGATCGGACGCTCCGGCTGCGGGATGTAGGCGTCCACGCTCGCCATCAGCGCCAGCACGGCGTCGTGGCCGATCGCCTTGTCGCCGTTGTCCAGCGCCACCTTGGCCGAGCCCTTGGTGATCGGGATGTCGTCGCCGGGGAAGTCGTACTTGGAGAGGAGCTCGCGCACCTCCATCTCGACGAGCTCGAGGAGCTCGGCGTCGTCGACGAGGTCGACCTTGTTCAGGAACACCACCAGCGCCGGAACGCCGACCTGGCGGGCCAGAAGGATGTGCTCGCGCGTCTGCGGCATCGGGCCGTCGGCCGCCGACACCACCAGGATCGCGCCGTCCATCTGCGCCGCGCCCGTGATCATGTTCTTCACGTAGTCGGCGTGACCGGGGCAATCCACGTGCGCGTAGTGCCGGTTCGTGGTCTCGTACTCCACGTGCGCCGTCGAGATCGTGATCCCGCGCGCCTTCTCCTCCGGCGCCTTGTCGATCTGGTCGTAGGCCGTGAACGTCGCTCCRCCCGTCTCGGCCAGAACCTTCGTGATCGCCGCCGTCAACGACGTCTTGCCGTGATCCACGTGACCGATCGTGCCAATGTTGCAGTGCGGCTTCGTACGCGCGAATTTCTCTTTGGCCAT
>NZ_LMRA01000045.1:237500-238857 GCF_001424705.1 Methylobacterium sp. Leaf465 | reverse complement strand
ATCCCATCTCGAACTCGGCCGTTAAACGCACCAGCGCCCATGGTACTGTGTCTCAAGACACGGGAGAGTCGGTCGCCGCCAGACCTGCACAGAACAAGAGACACGCCCTCACAAACGATCGTCGCACTAGAAAGGCCGCCCTCCGGGGCGGCCTTTCTGCGTTTCCAGCTCCTCGGTCAGTCGCGGCGTCCGTTGGACCATGGCCCTGCGGACATGGGCGTAGGGATCCGGCCCACGTCCGCAGGGTTCGGATCGGATCTGCGGACAGGCGGTCTTTCGGACAGGATCCCTGCGGACCGCTCCCTTAGCGCAGGCGGCGTCCGTCCTTCGGGATGGCGGAGAGGTCGAAGGCGTAGCCCTTGGCCGCCAGGGCCTCGAGGACCAGGTACTTCACGGTCACCCGGCGATCGAGGGCCTCCTGCCGCAGGGCCGTCCAGACGGGATCCGGTACCTCGACCTTCAGGACCGTCGCCTTGGTCCGCCGCCTCGCGGAAGCCCGGGCCTTCGGCGTCCGGACCGGACCGGTCTCAATGGTCTCGGCAGGCCGGGGCGTCTCGGGGACTCCCGGGGCGGCCGGCGGCTCCTGGGGGGCGCTCGAGGCCCGGGTGAAGCCGAGGTCGCTCGTCGCGGCCGCCAGCAGCCGGGCCTCCTCCGGACTCGTGTGCGGCCGTGGGCGGGGCGAGGGCAGGAACGGAGGCTTGCTCATCGTCCGGCTCCCGGCTGCTCGGCCAAGTCCTGCTGTACGGCCAGGATGGCGAGGAGCTCGTTCAGGACGCCGCCCACCTCGGCGGCGGCCTTCGGGTCTCCGCCCGGCCCGGCTGGCGTCGACCCCGTGAAATGCATGGACTGGTACGCGGCTCGCTGGATCACCTCGGTCCGCAGCAGCGGGATGCCGGCACCCTGGATCTCCTCCCGGGCATGTTGGGCGACGCGGTTCTGCAGGGGCGACATCTGGGTCAGGACCACGCGGGCTGGGATCGATCGGCGCAGCATGCGTTCGGCCCGCTGCACCACCTCGTAGGTCCGGAACACCTCCTGCAGGTCCATTCCCGAGATCTTGGTGGGGATCAGCACGAGGTCCGACTCGGCGATCGCGTAGGTGACGGCCTGCGAGGCGGCCCCCTCGAGGTCTACCAGGACGATCCCGTACTGCGTCGCCGCCTCTGCGATGCGGTCGAGGATGACGGTCTCCGTCACGCCCGAGATGACCGCGACGGTGGAGTCCGCCCCCGCGCGCGCGCGCCAGGCGCCCACATGCCCGTTCGGATCGGCATCGACGATGGCCACGCTTCCCCCCTGTCGGGCGAAGGCATCGGCCAGGCAGATCACGAGCGTCGTTTTCCCGACCCCGCCCTTC
>NZ_LMRA01000045.1:0-227500 GCF_001424705.1 Methylobacterium sp. Leaf465 | reverse complement strand
TTCCCGCTCGGCCGCCATGGCCCGCCGCTCGGCGGCCGAGATCTGCTCGCCGATCTGGTCGAGGGCCGCCACGGACATCTCGGAGGACAGGCCGTCCGAGCCGAGGCGGCAGGCGGAGATCAGGGCCCGGTGGACGATCAGGTCGGCGTAGCGCCGGATCGGCGAGGTAAAGTGGGCGTAGCGCCGGAGGTTGAGGCCGAAATGGCCGAGGTTCTGCGCGGCGTAGACCGCCTGGGCCTGCGAACGCAGGACGACCTCGTTGATGAAGATGGCGTGCTCGGTCTCCGCCACGGTGGCGAGGATGCGGTTGAACAGGGCCGGGCGCAGGATGCCTTCCTTCGGCAGCTTGATGCCGATGGAGGCCAGGACCTCGCCGAGGGCCCGCATTTTCTCAAGGGCCGGCTCGTCGTGCACCCGGTAGATCAGGGGTTGGCGCGCCTGCTCGAGGGTTTCGGCGGCCGCGACGTTGGCCTGGATCATGAACTCCTCGATGAGGCGGTGCGCATCGAGGCGGGCCGGGACCACCACGCGGTCGACCGCCCCGTCCGCGTCGAGCAGCACCTTGCGCTCGGGCAGGTCGAGGGCCAGCGGTCCGCGGGCGTCGCGGGCCTCGCGCAGGGCGGCGTAGGCCTCCCAGAGGGGTCGCAGCACGGGATCGAGGAGGGGGGCGGTGACGTCGTCGGCGAAGCCGTCGATGGCGGCCTGGGCCTGGGCGTAGCTGAGCTTGGCCCGCGAGCGCATCATCACCCGGTGAAAACTGTGCCGGCGCTTCGTGCCGTCGGCGGCGATCACCATGCGGACGGCCAGCGCCGGCCGGTCCTCGGCCTCCCGCAGGGAGCAGAGGTCGTTGGAGATGCGCTCGGGCAGCATCGGCACGACGCGGTCCGGGAAATAGACCGAGTTGCCGCGCACCAAAGCCTCGCGGTCGAGGGCCGAGCCCGGACGCACGTAGGCGGCGACGTCGGCGATCGCCACGGTGACGACGAATCCGCCCGCGTTGGCCGGGTCGGGATCCGACGTCGCCATCACGGCGTCGTCGTGGTCCTTGGCGTCCGGCGGGTCGATGGTGAGCAGCGGTTCGGTGCGCCAATCCTCGCGGCCCGCGAGCCCCACCGGTACCACGGCGTCGGCCTCCGCCAGGGTGGCGGCGGCGAAGACATGCGGGATGTGGTGAAGGTGCAGCGCGATCAGGCTGACGGCCTTCTCCGAGCCCAGCGACCCGAGGCGCTCGCGCACCCGGCCCTGGGCCAGGCCGAAGCGGCTCTCGCGCTGAAGGGTGACGCTGACGAGGTCGCCGTCGCGGGCGTCCCCCTCTTCGCCGGCGGGAATCGCGACTTCCCGGCCCTGTGCCCGCTTCTCGACGGGGATGAGCCGCCCGCCCTCGGGGCCGGCGCGGAAGACGCCGATGATGTCCGACTTGCTCTTGCCCAGCACCTTGATGACGCGGCCGGTGTAACGGCCCGGCTCGCCGGTGCTGGCCTCGACGCGCAGCAGCACCCGGTCGCCGATGCCCGGCGCCGGCTGGCCCGGGCGCTTGCCGCCGCGGGGCGTGGCGACGGTGATCTTCGGGGTGGCGCCGTTGCCGACGTCCCACTCGGCGGGGCTCGCCAGGAACTCGCCGTCGCGGTCCCGGGCGGTGATGTCGGCGAGCACCACCGGCGGCAGGCGGCCGGAGGGCGCGAGCCCGCCGCGCCCGCGGGCGATGGCGCCGTCCTCCTCGATCTCCTTCAGGATGCGTTTGAGGCCGATCCGGTCGGCGCCCTTGATGTTGAAGGCCGCCGCGATCTCGCGCTTGCCGACCGTCTCGGTGGAGGCGGCGATGAAGGCGAGGATCTGCTCCCGGGAGGGAAGACCGGCAGCGCCGGGATTGGGATGGATACGTTTTGCCAAGGGATCCGGCTCGCTGCGCGGGCGCGAAGCCATACGCGAAGAGGACGTGTCTCGCCGGGGGCGGGAGCGCACCCCGACGACTGCTCCGTAACATGGGCGCTGGACCCCGCCCCGGCAACGGCGCGGGCCCGGCCCTCAACATGGTTCAGCCGGTGGCAGCCGACTTGCGCAGGCGCTCGACCGCCGCATCGACGTCGAAGCCGGGCGCGACGAGTTCGGCCAGGCTGAACGGGCACAGAGCCGGGAAGCCGAATTCCACCTGTCCCTCGGCCTCGCGATATTCCGGGGCCTCGGCCTCGCGCACGCCCTGGGTCCAGAAGCCCTCGATGGTCAGGCCCTCGGTTCGGGCGGGGGCCGCGGCCAGCTTCGCCTGACCCTGCCGGGTGGCCTCGCGCCAGAGGGCGCTGGCCCGGTCGTCCGACATGAGGGCGGCCCGCACGAGGTTGGCGAGGAGCGTGCGAAGTTCCGTGGTGGTCTCGGACATGAAGGGCGCTCGGCGCGAGGGATCGGTCCCAACCCGAGGGCAAGCCTCGCGCCAGCCCGGATCACGATGCCTCTCAGTAGGGCGTTCCCTTCGCCCGCTGCGCCCGCAGGGCCTCGGCGTACCAGACCAACTCGTCGAGGAAGCGCTTGGCGGCCTTCGGCAGCCACTCGTCCTGGGCGCCCCGGCCTCGTCCAGGGCCTTGCCGATGCGGGGAATCGGTAGGAGCGAGGGGATGCTCGAGGCGCCGAGCTCGGCCAGCATCGCTCGGAGCTGCATCGCCGCGCGCACGCCGCCGTACTGGCCGCCCGAATAGCAGACGATTCCGGAGGGCCGCCAGGAATACTCCTCCAGGAAGTGGTCAAGGGTGTTCGAGAGGGCGGGCGGGATCGCATGGTTGTACTCGGCCGAGACGACCAGGAAGGCGTCCGCGCGCCGGTAGAGCGTCGCCAAGTCTTCGAGGACGGTTGGGGCCTCCCCCTTCGGGTATTCCTTGTACATCCGGTCGAGGAGGGGGAGCTTCAGCTCGGCCGGGTCCACCAGGGGCGCCTCGATGCCGCGGCGCTCCAGTTCACCGATGGCGAAACGGGCAGCGCGCAGGCCCTGCCGGTCGGAGCGGACGGAGCCAAGAATGACGGGGACGACGAGGGACATGGGAGGACCTCCGGGGATGCCGCTCCTGGATACGCCGGGGTGCCGGCGCGCTCCAAGCCCACCGCCCGGCGGGCTCCGCCGTCAGAACCGCGTCGTCAGCCGCGTGAGCCAGTCGGGCGAGGCGTCGACGAGGCGCGTTTCCAGCGCCTTGTCGACGCCGAGCACGATCGCGAGTCCCGTCACCACGAGGATGAGGCCGAGGGCGATCTTGAGGCCCTTGCCGAGGCCCATCATCCGCTCGCGCCAGCCCACCAGGGTGGCGCGGGACAGGGTGCCGAGGATGCAGAGGGGCAGGGCGGCGCCAAGGCCGAACAGAACCATGGTGAGGGCGACGGCGCCGAGGTCGCGCCCCTGGGAGGCGAGGAGCGAGGCCGCCCCGAGGGTCGGTCCGACGCAGGGGCTCCAGACCGCGCCGAGGAGGAGGCCGACGCCGAACTGCCCCGAGAGGCCGGCGGTGGCGAGCCCGCCGAAGCGTGCCTCGGTCCAGTTGCTCAGCGGACCGGCGGCGACGGCGAGGCGAGTCTGCGCCGCCGGCAGCATCAGCACGAGGCCGAGCAGGATCATCAGGATGGCGGCGCCCGTCCGGAAGATTCCGGTGTCGAGCCCCAGGCCGAAGCCGATCGTGGCCACGAACAGGCCGATCGCCACGAAGGAGAGGGCAAGACCCCCAGCGAGTGCCAGGGGCCCGAACCGGTGCTCGGAGGCGGCGGCGCCGAGGACCAGCGGCAGCAGCGGCAGCACGCAGGGTGAGAGCACCGACAGCAGGCCGGCGAGGAAGGCCAGTCCCAGGCTCGCGCCCATCGGAGCGTCCTAAAGCGTCTTCTCGACGAGGCCCTCGATCCACTCGGGCTGAGTCTCGCCCACCGAGCGGCCGGTCTCGGTCTCGCCCTTGAAGGCGATCAGGGTGCTCTGCATGCGGGCGTTGAACTGTCGCAGCACGTCCTTGCGGGTGTCGAAGTCGACGTCGAAGATGACGAGGTCCTTGAACCGGGGCTGCTCGGCGAGCTTGGCCAGGATCGGCTTCTGGGTCTTGCAGATCGGGCACCAGGGCGCGCTCACCTCGATGAGGATCGGCTTGCCCGCCTTCTGCGCGGCCGCGAAGGCCTCGGGCGTGAAGGGCACCGTTTCGGCGGCGGCCGGCCCAGACAGGGCGAGGGGCGCGAGCGCCAGGACGGCGAGGAGCGAGCGGCGGTACAGCATGGAAGGGCTTGCCTCGGCTTGGATGTGAATCGGGCCTCAGGGCCCGGCGCCGTCCTGGGCGCGTCGCGTCCAGGTTTCATCGGGGTGGATCGCCGCCGTGTCGTGGCGCTCCTGCCAGCCCTCGATTCCCTCGGGATACCAGTGGACTTTCCGGTAGCCGAGCCCGACCAGGCGCTTGCCGAGGTTCCAGCTGCCCCAGCAATCCGGGTGGCAGTAGGTGACGATCGCCCGGCCGCGGTCCCCCTGCGTCAGGGCCGCGATCCGGTCGGCGAGCGCGGCCTGTTCCGGAGGGGTGAGGGTCCCGGAGCCGGCCCCCGGCAGCCAGATGCTGCCCGGGATGGCCCGGTGGATCGGCCGCCACAGGCGTCCGGCCGGCTGGTTCGGCGGCGTCGGGCCGGCCTCGGACACGTCGACCAGCACGACCGACCCGCCCGCGATCAGGGCGTCGAGTTGAGGCCCGTCCAAGACCGTGGCGCCCGCCAGGGTCTTGGGGGTGTAGCCCTGGAGCGCGCCCTCCCACAGGCCGGCGGGCTCGGGCACGTCGACCGGCGAGTCCGCCGGGGACGCGGCGGTCAGAAACGTGGCGGCCAGGCAAGCCACCAGGAAGGCGGCCGCGGCCCCGCGGAGGCGCTCAGTTGCTGGCGACCGGTGCATCGAAGCTGCGCTCCCAGCGTCCGCCCTGGTTGTCCTGCGTCACCACCGTGACCGGGCCCTTGCCCTCCGGCAGCATGGCGAAGTTGATCACCGGGTTGGCCGAGATCGAGATGTCGCCCTCCATGACGAAGACGTTCTTGCCGCCGTAGGTGACGCTGATCCGGTTGATGTAGCGCGCGGGCGTGTACTCGCGGCTGACCTGATTCATCTGCAGGCCGGTGAAGTTCGGATGGCGGATCATCAGGGTCGCGGCGATGGGCTTGCCCGGGGCCGCATCAGCGAATTTCAGGCGCATGTCGCCCATGCCCTTCATCGCCTCCTCGTCGGTCATCCCCATGGGCGCCGAGCAGCCGCCGGAGGCCTTCACGAACTGGGTGGTCTGCACGAGCGCGCCGTCCTTGGTCTCCGCGACCGCGTGGACGTTGGTGTAGGTGTTGACCCGGACGCGCAGTTTCAGCTCCTCCGGATCGGCGGCGGGGCCGAAGGTGAAGTGCGCGGCCAGCGGCGCCGGATTGTCGTCGATGACGAGGTAGAGGCCCTTGATCCGGTCCTTGTCGGCGATCGTCAGGGTCAGGGGCACCAGGGAGGCGTCGTTGGCCCGGTCCGGCAGGTCCATCCGCACCAGCGGCTTGGCGGTCTCCACCGGGCGGTTTCCGAAGATCGATTGCTGCAGATCCTTCCAGCGCGCGTCGCGCTCGGCCGCATCGTCGCCCGCGGCGGCCCAGGCGGTCACGGGCGCGGCCAGGGCCGCGAGGAACAGGCCAGCGCTCAGGGCGGCGGCGCGGTGGGACATCCGCATGGCGTTTCACTCCTCGCACGATCGTGCAGGCCATCTCGCGACTGCGGAGGCCTTTGCAGCCTGCTTACGCCAAGGCGCGGGGAAAGTCCGATTTCGGGTGGTGGTGCGCGGAAATATCGTGCGCAAGATTGCGTGACGAGGCGTCGGGCACGTCAGGGCGTTCGATTCGTCGAGGCATCCGTCTTCGTCGCTGAATCGCTGTCGCCGTGTCGCTTGCCCTTACCAGAGCGAGAATTCCGTGCCGAAATCCGTGGTCTTGAGCCGATCGCAGGTCTGCGGGTCCGCCCGGCAATCCGCGTCGGGCTTCAACGCAAGGGTCCCGTTCGGGGCGGTCTCGAAGGTCAGGAGCACCGGGGGCTCGTCGCCCTTGGTGTAGGCGAGGCTGACCTCGAAGCGGACGAAGTCGAAGCGGTCGCGGTCGGCATAGACGATGAGGTCGCGCGAGACCGACTCGCCGGGATTCAGATCGGAGGGCTCGCCCCCCGCCGCGGTGGCGCCGGCGAACAGCCGGCCCTCGCGCAGGATCGCCTCGCCGGAACCCGCGAAGTCGTAGGCGCGCGCCGTCCGTGTGCGATCCGCCGACGCCTGCCCGTCCTCGGGCTTGCCGCTGGAGGGCGCATCGAAGCGCACCCGTACCCCCGTGACGTTGTAGACGAGGCCGAGTACGCGCACGCCGGTCTGGCCGACGTTCTTGCGCGTCACCGTGGAGCGGATGGCGACGTGCCGGTCGCGCTCGCCGGCCCGCACGAGGCTCGTGGTCACCGAGACGGCGGGCGGCTCCAGGGCCGGCTTGATCCGGGCCTCGTAGATGAAGGTGTAGACCGCCCATGCGCCGGCCGCGAGGATCGCGAGGGTCTGCACCAGGGCGTTGGTACGCTCCAGGCGGTCGCCCCGCCGGGATCGCTGAATCTGGTCGTCCGTCTGCATCCCGGT
Organism: Methylobacterium sp. Leaf465; assembly: GCF_001424705.1. GTDB lineage: Bacteria > Pseudomonadota > Alphaproteobacteria > Rhizobiales > Beijerinckiaceae > Methylobacterium. Next base: position 220,889 of record NZ_LMRA01000045.1, on the reverse strand, counting down.
CCCGGCCCTCACGTCGGGGCGGCAAGCCCGCTGGCAGGGTCATGGTTCCGCCTTCGGGGCCTGCCGCGACCCACAGTCGGGATTCCGCAGGTCGTCGGAAACGCACAACGCCGGAGCCCCGCGCGAGGCCCCGGCGTTGCGCCGTCATCCGGTGAGCCGGGCGCGCGGCCCGGCTCGGTCGCTCTCAGAGCGAGTAGTACATCGTGAACTCGACCGGGTGCGGGGTCATCTCGTAGCGCATGACCTCCGTCATCTTCAGCTCGATGAAGGAGTCGATCTGGTCGTCGGTGAAGACGTTGCCGGCCTTGAGGAAGGCGCGGTCGCGGTCGAGGTTCTGCAGGGCCTCACGGAGCGAGCCGCAGACGGTGGGGATCTTCTTCAGCTCGCGCGGCGGCAGGTCGTAGAGATCCTTGTCCATGGCCGCGCCCGGATCGATCTTGTTGATGATGCCGTCGAGGCCGGCCATCAGCAGGGCCGAGAAGGCGAGGTAGGGATTCGCCATCGGGTCGGGGAAGCGGACCTCGACGCGCTTGGCCTTCGGGTTCGTCGTCCACGGGATGCGGCAGGAGGCCGAGCGGTTGCGCGCCGAGTAGGCGAGCAGCACGGGGGCTTCGTAGCCGGGTACCAGGCGCTTGTAGGAGTTGGTCGACGGGTTGGTGAAGGCGTTCAGCGCCTTGGCGTGCTTGATGATGCCGCCGATGTACCAGAGGCACTCCTGCGAGAGGTCGGCGTACTTGTCGCCGGCGAAGAGCGGCTTGCCGTCCTTCCAGATCGACTGGTGCACGTGCATGCCCGAGCCGTTGTCGCCGTAGACCGGCTTCGGCATGAACGTCGCGGTCTTGCCGTAGCTCTGGGCGACCTGGTGGATGCAGTACTTGTAGATCTGCATGTGGTCGGCGAGCAGCGTCAGGGTGTCGAACTTCATGCCCAGTTCGTGCTGGGCGGACGCCACCTCGTGGTGATGCTTCTCGACCTTCACGCCCATGGACTGCATGGCGGCCAGCATCTCGCCGCGCATGTCCTGCGCCGAATCCTGCGGCGGCACCGGGAAGTAGCCGCCCTTGGTGGCAACGCGGTGGCCGAGGTTGCCGCCCTCGTAGTCGGTGAAGCCGTTGGTCGGCAGCTCGGTCGAATCGAGCTGGAAGCCGGTGTGGTACGGGTCGGAGCCGAACTTCACGTCGTCGAACACGAAGAACTCGGCCTCGGGACCGACATAGATGGTGTCGCCGATGCCGGTGGACTTCAGGAAGGCCTCGGCCAGCTTGGCGGTGCCGCGCGGATCGCGGCTGTAGGGCGCGCCGGTGGAGGGCTCGAGCACGTCGCAGACGATCGACATGGTCGAGGCCGAGAAGAACGGATCCATGCAGGCGGTGGCCGGGTCCGGCATCAGCAGCATGTCGGATTCGTTGATGGCCTTCCAGCCGGCGATCGACGAGCCGTCGAACATCGTGCCTTCGGAGAACATCTCGTCGTCGATCAGCGAGACGTCGAACGTGACGTGCTGCCACTTACCGCGCGGATCGGTGAACCGAAGGTCGACGTACTTGACGTCGTTGTCCTTGATTTCCTTCAGGACGTCGGCTGCTGTCTTGGCCATCCTTGGGGGTCTCCTTCATGTCTCGGCCCGTTGCGGCCGTGGTTTTGCCGCAGCGTGCGCCGGCGCGCCGCAGAGCGGAAGGGTCTTAGCCGTCGAGCGTCGCGGGCGTGGAGCGTCTAGGGCGTCGAGCGTTTAGCGCAGGTGGAGCGTCCGGGCCAGCGCAATTTCTCGGCGCCCGGCACCGGGCCGCCGCGAGAACAGACGCAAAAACAGAAACTTAGATCCGCCTTTCGGCCGTCTTGGCAGGTCGGAGAGCCCTGATGGGATCGGATGTCCGTGACGCCGCGCGCGTCTGTCCGCATGGCGGGGGAGAATCGGAGCGCGCCGAGCGGTGCGGCGGGACCTCCGGGGCGCCTCTCCGGGAACGAGGCCGGATCCAGGCCGAGGGGGTGTCCCCGCGAGGCCTTCCCGTCGATCGTCCACGGGGCGGAGTCTTTCGCCGGGCGTCCGGGTCGGGGACCCGAGGCCTCAGATCGCGTCGGTCCCGGTCTCGCCGGTGCGGATGCGGATGGCTTCCTCGATGGTCGAAACGAAGATCTTGCCGTCGCCGATGCGCCCGGTCTGGGCCGACTTGCGGATCGCCTCGACGGCGCCCTCCACGAGGGCATCCGACAGGACGATCTCGAGCTTCACCTTGGGCAGGAAGTCGACCACGTACTCGGCCCCGCGATAGAGTTCGGTGTGGCCCTTCTGGCGTCCGAAACCCTTCGCCTCGATCACGGTGATGCCCTGGAGGCCGACCTCCTGCAGAGCTTCCTTCACCTCGTCCAGTTTGAAAGGCTTGATGATCGCTTCGATCTTCTTCATGCCGGGCGGGCCTGACCTCGATGCTTCTTGATCCATCGTTGGTATCATCGCCGTCCCGCCTTCGCCACGCCGATTTGTTCGGTGAGGGCGGAAAACTGCACAACAAACATGCAGGTGCCGCAAATCGTTTGAGCGGATGGCGGGCCTGAGGCCGTTTCATGAGCCCCAGACGAGCAGCCGGCAGACATCCCGGCGCGCATTCCAGAAGGAATCCCCCATGACCACCCTGCATCTGCTCAACGTCGAGGCGATGCGCCGGGTCGATGCAGCCGCGATAACGGCCGGAACCCCCGGCCTCGCCCTGATGGAGCGGGCCGGGGCCGCCGTGGCGGAGCGGGCCCGCGTGCTGGCCGGGGCGGGTGCGCGCATCCTCGTCCTGTGCGGACCCGGCAACAACGGCGGCGACGGCTACGTGGCGGCCCGCCGCCTCGTCGAGGCCGGCCATCCGGTCGACCTTGCCGGGCTGGTGCCGCCCGCGGCGTTGTCCGGCGATGCGGCCGAGGCGGCGAAGGCCTGGATTGGACCGGTGCTCGCGCTTTCGGCGGTCGGCGATCTCTCGGCCTACGGCCTCGTCGTCGACGCCCTGTTCGGCGCAGGTCTCGCACGCGATCTCGAGGGGGACGTCGCCGCCCTGGTGAACCGGCTCGGGCAGGCCGTTTGCCCCGTCCTCGCCGTCGACGTGCCCAGCGGGATCGACGGCGACACCGGCGCCGTGCGCGGCGTCGCGGTGCTGGCGACCGAGACCGTCACCTTCGTGGCCCTGAAGCCCGGACACCTGCTCCAGCCCGGACGGAGCCATTGCGGCACCCTGCGGGTGGCCGAGATCGGGACCGGCGCGGACGCGCTGGAGGCGGGCCTGGCCGGAGACGCGCCGTCCTGGCGCAACGGCCCGGGCCTCTGGGACGCGGCCTTCCCGCGGCTGAGTGCCGCGAGCCACAAGTACACGCGCGGGCACGCCCTCGTCCTCTCCGGCCCCGCCTATCGCACGGGGGCGGCCCGGATGGCGGCCCGCGCCGCGCTGCGCGTGGGCGCCGGCCTCGTCACCCTGGTCTCGCCGAGCGCGGCCCTGGCGGAGAACGCCGCCCATTGCACCGCCATCATGCTGCGCGCCTGCGACAGCGCCGACGACCTCGACGACCTCCTCGTGGACGAGCGCCTCAACGTGGTCCTGGCCGGCCCGGGCCTCGGAATCGGCGCGGCCACCCGCGATCTCGTGGCGGTGGCGGCCGCGGCGGGGCGCACCCTCGTCCTCGACGCCGACGCCCTGACGAGCTTCACGGGGCAGGCCGCCCTCCTGGGGGCCCACCTCTGCGATGGCGGGTCCGCCGCGGTGCTGACGCCGCACGAGGGCGAGTTCGCCCGCTTGTTCGAAGGTACGGACGCGGTCGATCCGGAGGCGGACAAGCTGACGCGCGCCCGCCGCGCCGCTGCTCTGGCCGGCGCCGTCGTGGTCCTCAAGGGCGCCGATACGGTCGTCGCCGCCCCCGATGGCCGGGCCGCCATCAACGATCACGGCACGCCCTATCTCGGCACCGCTGGCGCCGGCGACGTCCTGGCCGGCCTCGTCGCCGGGCTCCTGGCCCAGGGGATGGACCCGTTCGAGGCGGCGGCCGCGGCGGTCTGGCTCCACGGCGATGCGGGTCTGCGCCACGGGCCGGGCCTGATCGCCGAGGACCTGCCGGAGAGGATGCCCGAGGTTCTCCGCGCGCTGCTCGGGGCCTAGGTGACCTCGAACAGGGTCCAGAGCCCGGTGTCGAAGCGCTCCAGCACCGTGGCGCTGATGAGCCAGCGTCCCGGATTGTCCGCCTTGAAGGCGATCCGCGCCGTGCGGCCTTCGAGAAGCTGGAAGGTGTCGAGCCAGTAGGGCTCCCAGCCGTCGTCGAGGGGGTGGAGCAGCCGGAAGACGTGGCCGTGCAGGTGCAGCGACTGCGGGAAGGCGGTCTCGTTCCGGATCGCCAGCACCACCACCTGGCCGCGCTTGACCGAGAAGAGCGGCGCCATCCCGGCCGTGCCGGGGGCGCCGTTCACCGACCAGACCCGGGACGGGTCGCCGGTATAGACCGGCTCGGCGGCGGGCTTGTCCTTGTCGAGGCGGGCGCCCCCCGTGAGGGTGATGTCGCGTCGGACCGCGTTCTGCAGCTTCACCTCGGCCGGCAGCAGGGGATTGTCGCCGATCTTGGCGATCGGCGGTCGCGGCGGTGCGGCGGCTTCCGCCGTGGTCGAGAGGGTCGCGAGCGCGATGCCGTTGCCGATCAGCGCCGTGATCGCGCCCTTGGCGCCGGCCTCGGTGGGCATGTCGAGCATGAGGTCGTAGCGGGTGCCGGGCGGGAAGGGCAGGGTGGCGCGCAGAGGCTCGAAGGTGTCGGTGGGCTGGCCGTCGACCGCCAGCACGTAGACTTTCACGCCGTCGAAGCGGATGCGGGTGCCGCGGGCGTTGCAGACGTTGCCGAGGCGCAGCCGCAGGCGGCTGCCCGGACGGGCCGTGATCGGGGCCGGCACCGGCACGCCGTTCAGCGTGACGAGGCTGCCGAGGCGCCCCGAGCTCGCCGCGAAGAGCGGCTGGCCGAAGGGCAGCAGGGTTGTCGCGTCGTCGAGCCGCCAGTCCTGCATCAGCAGGGTCAGGTCCTGGTCCACGGCCGGGGGCGTGGCCTCCTCGACCACTAGGGCGCCGGCGAGGCCCCGGCCCGAGGGCTCGCTCGAGCCGCCGACCACCAGGGGACGGATCAGGAAGGTGCCGGCATCCGGCGGCACGAACGCGTAGGTGAAGTCGGCGCCCGGTGCGATCGGCGCCTGGGTGACGCCACCGACGCCGTCCATGGGATTCTGGTTGCGCACCCCGTGCCAGTGTAGGCTGAGCGGCTTGTCCGTCCTGTTCTCGACCTTCAGCCGCGCCGTCTCGCCGAGCCGGATCCGCACCACGGGCGGCGCGGCCTGGCCGTCGAACGACCAGACCGGCGTCGCGGCGGCCGGCTCAGGTTTCAGGCGCAGGGTGCCGGGGGCCGCCGTCAGGGTGCGGGCGGGGCCCGCAGCGGCCGGGGCGGGCCCGGAAGCAGCCGGGGCGGACGGCGCCTTCGTCCCCTGCGCACGGGCGCCGCGGGGCAGCAGGGCCAGGGCCGCGACGCCACCCAGCAGGGCGCGGCGCGAGGCCGAGACGGGATCGTTCGGGACGAGCGATCGGGTGTTCGGCATGAAACCTCGGCATCGGGGGAGGGCAGGGCGCGGCGCGCGTCCAGGCGGTGATCGCGGTCCGGGCAGCGCTTGTAGAATGCGGATTCGGCGGACGCCAAATCGCCCCCCGGCGGCGGTCGCCGATGCCGGGAGCGATCGGCGGCAGGCCCCGATTTTTTTGCTGCGGCCCGTGGCGCGCGTGCTATAGGACCCCGCTCTGGCGGCGGAAAGCGCGCCGGGCGTTGGCGCTTGCGGGCGTGGCGGAACTGGTAGACGCGCTGGATTTAGGTTCCAGTGTCGCAAGACGTGGGGGTTCGAGCCCCTCCGCCCGCACCAGTCCATCGCCATCGGGAACGGATTGGCTCAGTGCGATGGCCGGCCGGCCCGCTGCACGAAGCCGGCCCCCGGCGGCGCATCGTTCCGGCGCCGACCTCGTGGGGCCCGCAGGAGCGGGCCGCGAGGGACCAACCGAATTTGCGCGATCACACGGACGACAGCGGAAAGACGACCATGCAGGTGACCGAGACACTCTCCCAGGGACTGAAGCGCGAGTTTCAGGTCCTGCTCGCCGCGAACGAGCTCGAGGAGCGCCTGACCAGCGAGCTGTCGACCCTCAAGGACAAGGCCCAGATCAAGGGCTTCCGTCCCGGCAAGGTGCCGGTCGCGCATCTGCGCAAGCTCTACGGCCGCTCGGTCATGGCCGACGTGCTGCAGAACGCCGTCAACGAGGCGAACCAGAAGATCGTCACGGAGAACAACCTCAAGCTCGCCCTCGAGCCCAAGATCGAGTTCCCCGGCGAGCAGTCGATCGTCGAGCGCGCCCTCGACGCCAAGGACGACGTCTCGTTCAACGTCGCCCTCGAGGTGCTGCCCACCTTCGAGCTCGTCGACCTGTCCGACGTCAGCCTGACGAAGCAGGTAGCCAAGCCCTCCGACGCGGAGGTCGACGAGGCCATCACCCGCATGGCCTCCTCCAACCGCGCCTTCGCCCCCCGCGAGGAGGGTGCCGCCGCCGAGACCGGCGACCGCGTCACCATCGACTTCGTCGGCCGCATCGACGGCACCGAGTTCGAGGGCGGCACGGGCGAGGGCATCGACCTGGAGCTCGGCTCCGGCTCGTTCATCCCCGGCTTCGAGGAGCAGCTCGTCGGCGCCAAGGTCGGTGACAAGCGCGTCGTGAAGTCGACCTTCCCGGAGGCCTACGGCGCCGCCCACCTCGCGGGCAAGGATGCCGAGTTCGACGTGACCGTCACGGCGATCCAGGCCCCGGGCGAGACCAAGATCGACGACGAGCTCGCCAAGACCTTCGGCATGGAGTCCCTCGAGAAGCTCAAGGAGGCGGTCTCCACCGCCATCGGCAGCGACTTCGAGGCGCAGTCCCGCCGCAAGCTCAAGAAGGACCTGCTCGACGCCCTCGACACGAAGTACGCCTTCGAACTGCCCCCGAGCCTCGTCCACCAGGAATTCGCCGCCGTCTGGGCCCAGGTCGAGCAGGACCTGAAGTCCCGCGAGAAGTCCTTCGAGGACGAGGGCACCACCGAGGAGAAGGCGACCGCCGAGTACCGCAAAATCGCCGAGCGTCGCGTCCGCCTCGGCTTGGTGCTTGCACAGGTCGGTGAGACGGCCGATATCAAGGTCTCGGACGACGAGGTGAACCAGGCGCTGATCGCCCGGGTGCGGCAGTATCCCGGACAGGAGCAGCAGGTCTGGGACTTCTACCGCAAGAACGCCCAGGCGCTCGCCGAGCTCCGTGCGCCGATCTTCGAGGAGAAGGTCGTCGACCACGTGCTCGCGCAGGTGACGCTCACCGAGGAGCCGGTCTCGAAGGAGGTGCTGTTCGCCGACGAGGACGACGCCGAGGCGGGTGCCGAGGGCCAGTCCGAGACGAAGAGCGCGACCGACGCGTCCGCCTCGACCGGAACCGACGAGGGCCTGCCCGCCGTCGCCAAGGCCGATTGAGCCCGGCTGCTCCCACGAGGGCGGCGGGCTCGAGAGTAAGGCGATGTTCACCATCGCCGTAGTTCGCTGAAACGTCCGGTGCGCGCCCGATTCGCGGCGCGGCCGGACCCCTTGTAGCTGGGGCACGTGATGATGAGAGATCCGGTCGACTATTATAACAGCGCGCTCGTGCCCATGGTGGTCGAGCAGTCGAGCCGCGGTGAGCGTGCCTTCGACATCTACTCGCGCCTGCTTCGCGAGCGCATCATCTTCCTGACCGGCCCGGTCGAGGATTACGGCGCATCGCTGATCGTCGCGCAGCTGCTGTTCCTCGAGGCCGAGAACCCCAAGAAGGAAATCTCCTTCTACATCAACTCGCCGGGCGGCGTCGTGACCTCCGGCCTGTCGATCTACGACACCATGCAGTTCATCCGCTGCCCCGTGACCACGCTCTGCGTCGGCCAGGCCGCGTCGATGGGCTCGCTGCTGCTCACCGCCGGCGAGCCCGGCCACCGCTTCGCCCTGCCGAACGCCCGGATCATGGTCCACCAGCCTTCCGGCGGCTTCCAGGGCCAGGCCACCGACATCCTGATCCATGCCCGCGAGATCGAGGCCCTCAAGAAGCGCCTCAACGAGATCTACGTGAAGCACACCGGCCGCGACTACGACACCATCGTCCAGGCACTGGAGCGCGACAACTTCATGACGGCCGACGCCGCCAAGGAGTTCGGGCTCATCGACGAGGTGATCCAGAAGCGGCCGGAGCCCGTCGCCGCGTAAGCCCGACCGGGACCGCCGGGCCGTCCGACCCGGCGCGTCGTTTCGAGGCGGGGCGCTTTTTGGGCGCCTGCCTTGATCCCGTCGCGGTCGCGTGCTTGCATCGCCAGTCTGATCGAAGTCGGCAGATGCGCGCAGGTGACTGTTTCTTTAGGCGGACGCCATTAAATTCGAAGGATGCGTGTGCGCCCCGGACCGGCGCCATGCCCGCGAACGGAGACCGATATGAGCAAGACTGGCGGCAACGACTCGAAGAGCACGCTGTACTGCTCGTTTTGCGGCAAGAGCCAGCACGAGGTCCGCAAGCTGATCGCGGGCCCGACGGTGTTCATCTGCGACGAGTGTGTCGAACTGTGCATGGACATCATCCGCGAGGAGTCGAAATCCTCCCTGGTGAAGTCGCGCGATGGGGTGCCGACCCCGAAGGAAATCCGCCGCGTCCTCGATGACTACGTCATCGGTCAGGATTTCGCGAAGAAGGTCCTCTCGGTCGCGGTCCACAACCACTACAAGCGCCTCGCCCACGCCTCGAAGCACAACGACGTCGAGCTGGCGAAGTCGAACATCATGCTGATCGGGCCGACCGGCTCGGGCAAGACGCTGCTGGCCCAGACCCTGGCCCGCATCCTCGACGTGCCGTTCACCATGGCGGACGCCACGACCCTGACGGAGGCCGGCTACGTCGGCGAGGACGTCGAGAACATCATCCTGAAGCTGCTCCAGGCCTCCGACTACAACGTCGAGCGGGCGCAGCGCGGCATCGTCTACATCGACGAGATCGACAAGATCTCGCGCAAGTCGGACAACCCGTCGATCACCCGCGACGTCTCGGGCGAGGGCGTGCAGCAGGCGCTGCTGAAGATCATGGAAGGCACCGTCGCCTCCGTGCCTCCGCAGGGCGGCCGCAAGCACCCGCAGCAGGAATTCCTGCAGGTCGACACCACCAACATCCTGTTCATCTGCGGCGGCGCCTTCGCGGGCCTCGAGCGGATCATCTCGGCCCGCGGCAAGGGGACCTCGATCGGTTTCGGCGCGACCGTGCAGGCCCCGGACGACCGCCGCACCGGCGAGATCTTCCGCAACGTGGAGCCCGAGGACCTGCTGAAGTTCGGCCTCATCCCCGAGTTCGTCGGCCGCCTGCCCGTGCTGGCGACCCTGGAGGACCTCGACGAGACCGCCCTGAAGCGCATCCTGCAGGAGCCGAAGAACGCCCTGGTCAAGCAGTACCAGCGCCTGTTCGAGATGGAGAATGTCGACCTGACCTTCCAGGAGGAGGCCCTCTCCATGGTCGCCCGCAAGGCGATCGAGCGGAAGACCGGCGCCCGCGGCCTGCGCTCTATCCTGGAGACCATCCTCCTGGAGACGATGTACGACCTGCCGGGCCTCGAGTCCGTCGAGCAGGTCGTGATCGGCCCCGAGGTGGTCGAGGGCAAGGCCAGGCCGCTCTACATCCATGGCGACCGCAACAAGGAAGCCCCGGCCAGCGTCAGCGCCTGAGGCCCCGCGCGGGTCTCGTCAGGTCTGGGTCGAGCCTCGGGGCGGATGCTTGAAACCATCCGCCCCGATTTCCATCTGAAGCCTCAGCGCGACGGCCGTACGCTCACCCCCTGAGGTGCGGTGTCCCGCCACCAGCCGCACCGTCCAAGACCGTTTTCCAGACTGTCTTCCAAGACCGTCCCTTAAGACACTTCCGACCCCCTCGCGGCCCGGTCGGCCCCTGGCAGGATGCTTGCTCCCTGGGAGGAGTGACTGCCCGGCGTCCATCATGAGGAAGTCCGATATGACTCAATCGAAATCGCGCCAGCCGGTCGTTCCGGGCTCGACGGGCTCCTATGCCGTCCTCCCCTTGCGCGACATCGTCGTGTTCCCCCACATCATCGTGCCGCTCTTCGTCGGCCGCGAGAAGTCGATCCGCGCCCTCGAGGAGGCGGTCCGCACCGACCGGCACATCCTGCTGGCGACGCAGATCAATGCCAGCGAGGACGATCCCTCGACGGACGCCATCTACAAGATCGGCACGCTCGCCAGCGTGCTGCAGCTCTTGAAGCTTCCCGACGGCACCGTGAAGGTGCTGGTCGAAGGCGCCGGCCGCGCCAAGATCGCCCGCTTCACCAAGTCCGACACCTACTACGAGGCCGAGGCCGAGACCCTCACCGACGAGCTCGGCGACAGCGTCGAGGCGGAGGCCCTGGCGCGCTCGGTCATCGCCGAGTTCGAGAATTATGTGAAGCTCAACAAGAAGATCTCGCCCGAGGTCGTCTCCGCAGTGACCCAGATCGACGAGCCTTCGAAGCTCGCCGACACCGTGGGCTCGCACCTCGCCGTCAAGATCGCCGACAAGCAGGCGATCCTGGAGATTCCCACAGTGGCGCAGCGCCTTGAGCGCGTGCTGTCGCTGATGGAGAGCGAGATCTCCGTGCTCCAGGTGGAGAAGCGCATCCGGACCCGCGTCAAGCGGCAGATGGAGAAGACCCAGCGCGAGTACTACCTCAACGAGCAGATGAAGGCGATCCAGAAAGAGCTGGGCGACTCCGAGGACGGCAAGGACGAGCTGGCTGAACTCGAGGAGAAGATCGAGAAGACCAAGTTCACCAAGGAAGCCCGCGACAAGGCGGTGGCGGAGCTCAAGAAGCTGCGCCAGATGTCGCCGATGTCGGCGGAGGCGACAGTGGTGCGCAACTACCTCGACTGGATGCTCGGCATCCCGTGGGGCAAGCGCTCGAAGATCAAGAAGGATCTCCTCGGCGCCCAGGTCATGCTCGACGAGGACCATTTCGGCCTCGACAAGGTGAAGGAGCGGATCGTCGAGTACCTCGCCGTGCAGCAGCGGGCGAACAAGCTCACGGGTCCGATCCTGTGCCTCGTCGGTCCTCCCGGCGTCGGCAAGACCTCGCTGGGCAAGTCCATCGCCAAGGCGACGGGCCGTGAGTTCGTGCGCATGTCGCTGGGCGGCGTGCGCGACGAGGCCGAGATCCGCGGTCACCGCCGGACCTATATCGGGTCGATGCCCGGCAAGATCGTCCAGTCGATGCGCAAGGCGAAGACCTCCAACCCGCTCATCCTGCTCGACGAGATCGACAAGATGGGCATGGACTTCCGGGGCGACCCGTCGGCCGCCCTGCTGGAGGTCCTCGACCCGGAGCAGAACGCCACGTTCAACGACCACTATCTGGAGGTGGATTACGACCTCTCGAACGTGATGTTCGTCACCACCGCCAACACGCTGAACATCCCGGCGCCCCTGATGGACCGCATGGAGGTGATCCGCATCGCTGGCTACACCGAGGAAGAGAAGCTCGAGATCGCGCGCAAGCATCTGATCCCGGGCGCCGTGAAGAAGCACGGTCTCGACGCCAAGGAGTGGCAGGTCGACGATTCCGGCCTGTTGATGCTCATCCGTCGCTATACGCGGGAGGCGGGCGTCCGCAACCTGGAGCGGGAGATCTCCAACCTGATCCGCAAGGCGGTGAAGGAGATCCTCATCACCAAGGTGAAGGCTGTCGCCGTCACCGAGGAGAACCTGCCGGTCTTCCTCGGCCCGCCGAAGTTCCGCTACGGCGAAATCGACGAGGAGGATCAGGTTGGCGTGGTCACGGGTCTGGCCTGGACCGAGGTCGGCGGCGAGTTGCTGACGATCGAGGGCGTCATGATGCCCGGCAAGGGCAAGATGACGGTGACGGGCAACCTGCGCGACGTGATGAAGGAGTCGATCTCCGCCGCGGCGAGCTACGTCCGCTCGCGGGCCGTCGACTTCGGCATCGAGCCGCCGCTGTTCGACCGTCGGGACATCCACGTCCACGTTCCCGAGGGGGCGACCCCGAAGGACGGTCCCTCCGCCGGCATCGGCATGGCGACCGCGATCATCTCGACGCTGACGGGCATCCCGGTGCGCCGCGACGTGGCGATGACGGGCGAGGTCACCCTGCGGGGCCGCGTGCTCCCGATCGGCGGCCTGAAGGAAAAGCTGCTCGCGGCGCTCCGCGGCGGCATCAAGACGGTCCTCATCCCCGAGGAGAACGCCAAGGACATCGCCGAGGTGCCCGACAGCGTGAAGAACGGGATGGAGATCATTCCGGTCTCGCGGATGGACCAGGTGCTCCAGCACGCCCTGGTGCGGGTCCCCGAGGCGATCGAATGGGAGGAGCCGGCCCCGAAGGTCCGCCCGGTCATCGCCGAAGACGATTCCGCGACGGTCATCGCCCACTGAGGTCGATGCAACTCTGACCCGAAGCGAGGCCCCGGCAGGCATGCCGGGGCCTTTTTCATGCCCGGACCCAAGGGCCGCCGGGGGAGGGGGTTGCGCGCCCGCCCGCGCGTCCGCTACGAAGCCGTCGCGCCGCGCGACGAAGGCCGGCGCTCCGGGCGGTTAGCTCAGTTGGTAGAGCGTCTCCTTTACACGGAGAGGGTCGGCGGTTCGAGCCCGTCACCGCCCACCAGTCGCAACGCGGCGATCGCGACCTTGCCCCAACGCTGAGGTGTCCCGTGGCGGACGATGCCGAGATCCACGCGAGGCCGGCCCGGGGATTCCCGCCGCCCTGGATCGTGGTCGAGCGGGACGGAAGCTTCTGCGTCGAGGACGGAGAGGGCTTGGCCGTGGCCTGGACCTACTTTTCGGAGGAGGCCGGTGCCCATGCGACCCCGGGCGCGATGACCCGGGAGGAGGCGCAGCGCATCGCCAAGGCGATCGCCATGGTGCCGGAGATGCGAACCATCATCCGCTCCCTGCAGGATGGTCTCGCCGAGGCGGATGCCGACGATGGGCGGGGCTGAGAAGGCGCGATCGGCCGGAACCCTGCGATGACCGGGGTCGGCATCGATGGGGTCGAGGCCATCGGGTATTCCGGCACGGCCCTCACCATCACGGCCTCGGCGATGACGACCATGATCCCCCTGCGGATCATCGCCCTCGTCGCCAGCGTGGCCGTCATCACCTAGGGCCTGCTGATCGGGAGCTGACCGGTGGTCCTCACCGAGGCGATCCAGACCCCTTCAACGCCTATCGGCTCTGGCAGATGGTGCGCCTCGTGCGCCAGGGGGAGGCGGCGGCCGAGGGCGACCTCTCCCTCGACTGGCTCCGGCCCTTCGGCCGCGCGGTCCGCTTCCGGGCGGGGCGGACCGTCTTCCGCCAGGGTGATGACGCGGGCGAGATGTTCGACGTGGAGAGCGGTCGCTTCCGCATTCCGGAATACGGGATCGCGGTGCGGGCCGGCGGGGTCGTCGGCGAGCTCGGGCTGCTCTCGCCGAGCAACACCCGGACCGCCTCGCTGGTCTGCGTCGAGGCGGGGCAGGCCCTGCGGATCTCCGATTCGGAGGTCAAGCAGCTCTACGACCAGAACCCGGAATTTCGCTTCTCCTTCCTGAAGCTCACCAGCGAGCGCCTGATCCAGGGCGCGCAGGCGCGCGCCCAGCCCCACGAGGCGGCGGAACCCGCGACGCGGACCGGGGCGCTCTGAAGGGGGCACCGCGCCACCGGCCGCGAAGGCACGTGCGCAACGTCTCAGCCGCCGGCCATCACCAGGGCCCAGTAGCGCTTGTAACGGGTGCCCGGCGCGTCGACGCGGGCGATGCCGATGCGCCGGAGCTGCGGGATCAGCATGTTCTTGTTGTGCTCGCTCGAGGCCTTCCAGCGGGCCAGCACCTCGTCGAAGGTGGCCGAGCCGGCGCTGAGGTTCTCCGCGGCGTAACTCCGGCCGAAGCCGGCCTGGGCCATGCGGGAATCGAAGGTGCCGCCGATCTCGTGGCTGAGGCGGCCGGCCTTCGCGTTGGAGGCCGCCTGATACGAAGCGGCCCGGATCAGGCTCGAATCGATCACCACCGGGCCGAGGCCGTGCTGCGCCCGGTAGCGCGAGATCGCGGCGGCGGCCGCCTGCTCGTCCAGGATGACGAGGCTGGTGGGCTGGTCGGGGGCGAGGAGGGTGGGGGTGCCGCAGCCGGCCAGCGCCAGCAGGACGGCGAGGCCGAGGGCGCCCGCGCCGAGGCGGAGCGGCGGGCGCGGAGAGGCGGAACGGGGAAAGCGCATCGGTGCGGACGGATCTCGGGAATGGGCCTGTCGGCCCTTCGCCTCCGCATTCCATGCGGCGAAAACGCGGCGGTCCGCACGGGTTCGCGCGCCGGAGGGGCGCCTGTGTCTCCCCGGTCACGGGGCAAAGTCAGATCCGCGTGCCGCGATCGCGGGGCGGCGCGCCGCAGCGCCAGGCGGTGATGCGGAATTCGGGATGGCTGCCGATCCACTGCGCCAGCTGCGGCTGCGCCACGTGCAGGCAGGCCGGGGCGTCGTCCACGTCGAGGGCGAGCCTGCGCGACTCGCAGGTATCGGGCGCGCGGGCGAGGCAGACGGTGAAGTAGAGGAAGAAGACACCCGACATCCGTCGCCCCCCGAAGAATCCTCGGGAAGGGTAGGGCGCGGCGGGGAGAAGACGAGATGGTGCGTGCGGAACGCGATGGCGCGGGCGACGGGACTCGAACCCGCGACCTCCGGCGTGACAGGCCGGCACTCTAACCGACTGAGCTACGCCCGCATCCAATATTCGGTGAAGAAGTGACGTGGCGCGGGCGACGGGACTCGAACCCGCGACCTCCGGCGTGACAGGCCGGCACTCTAACCGACTGAGCTACGCCCGCTTGACGTCCCGCCCCGTTTCCGGCGGTGTCGGGGGTGTAGGTTCAGCGCCCGGGGCTGTCAAGCAATCCCCGAGCGCATTCGGCCGGGAATTTCCGGTCCCGCCTCGGTCGCGCGATGGAGCCCCGAGAGTCGGCATTGAATCCGCGTCGCTTTTCTGTCATAGCCCCCTCGCGTTGAACCGCCCGGCCGATCGGGCTGCCGTGGCGGTTCGTGCTGCTCCATCAGAAGCATCAACCGAGCGCATCTCTTCGATCCAGCCGGATCGGAGCCGCTGCGCGTTCAGGAGAGCCAAATGCCCAAGCTGAAAACCAAGTCGGGCGCGAAGAAGCGCTTCAAGATCACCGGCACTGGCAAGGTCATGTATGCCCAGGCCGGCAAGCGCCACGGGATGATCAAGCGGACGACGAAGCAGATCCGCAACCTGCGCGGCACCACCACCCTGTTCGAGGGCGATGCTGCCAACGTGAAGAAGTACTTCCTGCCCAACAGCCGGTAAGCCTTCACGACGCCGACACTGCTTTTTTCGTAATCCAGGAGAACTCCCATGGCCCGCGTCAAGCGCGGCGTGACCAGTCACGCGAAGCACAAGAAAGTCCTCAAGGCCGCCCGTGGTTATTACGGCCGCCGCAAGAACACGATCCGGATCGCCAAGCAGGCGGTCGAGAAGGGCATGCAGTATGCCTACCGCGATCGGAAGAACAAGAAGCGCACGTTCCGCGCCCTCTGGATCCAGCGCCTCAACGCCGCGGTCCGTGAGCATGGCCTGACCTATTCGCGCTTCATCAACGGCCTGTCGAAGTCCGGCATCGAGGTGGACCGCAAGGCCCTCTCGGAGCTCGCCATCCACGAGCCCGCCTCCTTCGCCGCCGTGGTCGAGCTGGCCAAGGCCGCCCTCCCGGCAGCCAAGGCCGCTTGAGTTAAGGCCGCCTGAGGCGAGCCCGGCTCGCCCAAGCCGGGCGCTCTTCTTCACGAAAGGCGCGGCGCCCCCGGGGAGCCGCGCCTTTCGTCTTTCTGCCCGACGATCCGGGGTTTTCGGCCCCCTGCCGCTTGCGTTGCGGCCGGGGACCGGGAAAACCCTCGCCCCGATGCCGATCGAGCCCGCCCGGTCCCGCGAGGGGCGGCGCCGCAGCCGGTGAGTGGAACCGATGACCGATCTCGACACCCTCGAAGGCGACCTGCTCCGTCAGGTCGCGGACGCCGCCGACGAGGCCGCCCTCGACGCCGTGCGCGTCGCGGCGCTCGGCAAGAAGGGGTCGGTCTCCGAACTCCTGAAGACCCTCGGGGCGAT
Source organism: Methylobacterium sp. Leaf465 (assembly GCF_001424705.1). Classification (GTDB taxonomy): domain Bacteria; phylum Pseudomonadota; class Alphaproteobacteria; order Rhizobiales; family Beijerinckiaceae; genus Methylobacterium. The sequence continues at coordinate 204,692 of NZ_LMRA01000045.1, read as the reverse complement.
GACCCCCGACGAGCGCAAGGCGCGCGGCCCCCTCATCAACGGCCTGCGCGACCGGGTGCAGGGCGCGCTCACGGCCCGGCGGGACGCCCTGGCGGAAGCGGCCCTCGCCGCCCGCCTCGCGGCCGAGCGCATCGACGTGACCCTGCCGGTGCGCGAGGCGCCGGAGGTGCGCGGCCGCGTCCACCCGATCAGCCAGGTCATGGACGAGATCACGGCGATCTTCGCCGACATGGGCTTCTCGGTGGCGGAAGGGCCCGACATCGAGACCGACGACTACAACTTCACCGCCCTCAACTTCCCGCCCGGCCACCCGGCGCGAGAGATGCACGACACCTTCTTCCTGGCCCCCGACCGCAACGGCCAGCGCAAGGTCCTGCGCACCCACACCTCGCCGGTGCAGATCCGGACCATGCGGTCGCAGCAGCCGCCGATCCGGGTGATCTGCCCGGGCCGGACCTATCGGCACGATTCCGACCAGACCCACACGCCGATGTTCCATCAGGTCGAGGGGCTGGTGATCGATAAGGCGGCCAACATCGCCAACCTGAAATGGGTGCTGGAGGAGTTCTGCCGCACCTTCTTCGAGGTCGAGGCGGTGAAGATGCGCTTCCGCCCGTCGTTCTTCCCCTTCACCGAGCCCTCCGCGGAGGTGGACATCCAGTGCTCGCGCAAGGGCGGCGAGATCCGTTTCGGCGAGGGCACGGACTGGCTCGAGATCCTCGGCTGCGGCATGGTCCACCCCAACGTGCTGCGCAATTGCGGCCTCGATCCCGACAGCGTCCAGGGCTTCGCCTTCGGCGTCGGCATCGACCGGATCGCGATGCTGAAGTACGGGATGCCGGACCTGCGCCCCTTCTTCGAGGCGGACGTGCGCTGGCTCGACCATTACGGCTTCCGGCCCCTCGACATCCCGAGCCTGGTGGCCGGGCTGACGGGCTGATCCCCAGCTTTCGCGCGCCGGCCCCGGCCGGACGAGACCTTTTCTTTCCTGTTCGGCGCCGGCATCCCGCCCACCTGGGAGCCTCGGACGCCAGGGGATTCAAGCGATGAAACTCACCCTCTCCTGGCTCAAGGATCACCTCGACACCGAGGCGTCCCTCGACACCGTGGCCGAGACCCTGACGCGGATCGGGCTCGAGGTCGAAGGCATCGAGGACAAGGCCGCCAGCCTGAAGCCTTTCGTGATCGCCCGCGTGCTCACCGCCGAGCCGCACCCGAACGCGGACCGCCTGCGCGTCTGCACGGTGGACGCCGGCACCGGACAGCCCGTGCAGGTGGTGTGCGGCGCGCCCAACGCCCGCGCCGGGATGAAGACGGTGTTCGCCCCCCCGGGCACCTACGTGCCCGGCCTCGACAAGACCCTGGCGGTGGGCACCATCCGGGGCGTCGAGAGCCTCGGCATGCTGTGCTCGGGCGCCGAGCTCGGCCTCGGCGACGAGGCCAGCGGCATCCTCGACCTGCCCGCGGATGCGCCCACGGGCCAGCCCTACGCCCTTTACGCCAAGCTCGACGACCCGGTGGTGGAGATCAACCTCACCCCGAACCGGCCCGACTGCACCGCCATCCACGGCATCGCCCGCGACCTCGCGGCGACCGGCCTCGGCGATCTCAAGCGCCCGCCCCAGCCGCCGGTGCGCGGGGAGGGCGCCTGCCCGGTGCCCGTCACCCTCGATTTCGCGGCGCCCGACGCGGGCCTCTGCCCCTACTTCACCCTGCGCCTCGTGCGCGGCGTCAAGAACGGCCCCTCGCCGGACTGGATGCAGGCGCGCCTGCGAGCGCTCGGCCTGCGCCCGATCAACGCGCTCGTGGACATCACCAACTACCTGACCTTCGACCGCGGCCGGCCCCTCCACGTCTTCGACGCCGCCAAGGTGGCGGGCGGCCTCGTGGTCCGCCGCGCCCGCGACGGCGAGACCCTGAAGGCCCTCGACGGCAAGACCTACGCGCTGACCGGCGACACCGTCGTCATCGCCGACGACAAGGGCGTCGAGTCCATCGGCGGCATCATCGGCGGCGAGGCCTCCGGCTGCGACGACGGGACCACCGACGTGCTCATCGAATCGGCCCTGTGGGACCCGGTGAACATCGCCCAGTCCGGCCGCCGCCTCGGAATCATCACCGACGCCCGCTACCGCTTCGAGCGCGGCGTCGATCCGGCCTTCACCCTGCCGGGCCTCGACCTCGCCACCCGCCTCGTCCTGGAGATCTGTGGCGGCAGCCCGAGCCAGCCCGTGATCATGGGCGAGCCGCCCCAGACCGAGCGCGTCATCGACTTCCCCTGGACCGAGACCCGGCGTCTCGCCGGGATCGAGCTCTCCCGAGCCGAGATGAAGGTCACGCTGGAGGCCCTCGGCTTCCACGTCGCCGGCTCGGGCGACCGGGTGAAGGTGCTCACCCCCTCCTGGCGGCCGGACGTCGAGGGCAAGGCCGATCTCGTCGAGGAGATCATCCGCATCGCCGGCCTCGACCGCATCGAGCCCAAGCCCCTGCCGCGCATCGAGGCGGCGGTGGGCAAGCCGGTGCTGACCGTGTTGCAGAAGCGCACGCGCCTCGCCAAGCGGGCGCTGGCCAGCCGCGGCCTCGTCGAGGCCGTGACCTGGTCGTTCATTCCGCACGACGACGCGGTCCTGTTCGGCGGCGGGGGCGCCGACCTCGCCCTGGCCAACCCGATCGCGGCCGATCTCTCCGACATGCGCCCGAGCCTCGTGCCCGGCCTGCTGCGCGCCGCCCAGCGCAACGCCGACCGCGGCAGCCCGGACGTCGCCCTGTTCGAGGTCGGCCAGTGCTTCGCCACCGATCAGCCGGAGGGGCAGACCATCCGGGCCGCCGCCATCCGCCGCGGCACCGCCACCCAGGCGGGCGCGGGCCGGCACTGGGACGGACGCACCGACGGCGTCGATGCCTTCGACGCCAAGGCCGACGCCCTGGCCCTGCTCGCCGCCTTCGGCATTCCCACCGGCGGCCTGCAGGTCGTGGCTGGCGGCCCGGGCTGGCTGCATCCCGGCCGTTCCGGCACCCTGCAGTTCGGCCCCAAGAACCCGGTCGGGTTCTTCGGCGAGGTCCATCCCCGCGTGATGAAGGCCCTCGACCTCAAGGGCCAGCTCGTCGCCTTCGAGATCACCCTCGACGCGGTGCCCCTGCCGAAATACCGTCCCACCAAGGTCAAGCCGGCGCTGGCCCTGTCGGACTTCCAGCCGATCTCCCGCGACTTCGCCTTCGTGGTCGGCCGCGACGTGGCGGCCGGGGACGTGGTCAAGGCCGCGCAGGCCGCCGAGCGCAAGCTCATCGCCGGCATCGACGTGTTCGACCTCTACGAGGGCGTCGGCATTCCGGAGGGCGCGAAGTCGGTGGCGATCGCGGTCCGCCTTCAGCCGGTGGACCGAACCCTCACCGATGCGGAGATCGAGGTCGTCAGCGCCCGGATCGTCGCCGAGGTCGCGCGCAAGACCGGGGCGACCCTTCGCTCCTGACAGGAGAGACCACCCATGCTCGATGCGGACCTCGTCGCCGCCCTCTCGGCCGCCAAGTACCTCCCGGCGCCCGAGATGCGCGCGGCCCTGGCGGAGCCGGATCGCATCGCCGACGCGGTGCTTGCGGTCCTCGATCGGGCCGCCCGGGAGCCGGACCTGGAGGAGGCCGAGGCCGACCTCCTGTTCTGGGGCCTGCACGTCCTCGCCGCGGCCCGGGACAGCCGGGTCTACCGGCCGCTGATCCGGCTGCTCGCCCTGGACGGCGAGACCCTCGACATCCTCCTCGGCGACGCGGTGACGACGACCCTGACCCGGATCCTCGTCAGCGTCTTCGACGGGGACGCGGCTCCCCTCGGCGCCCTGCTGGTCGACAGCACCGTCGACGACGCCGTGCGGAACGAGGCCTTCGCCGCCCTGGCCTACCTGACCCAGACCGGCCGCATCCCGCCGCAGGAGACCCACGACCTCCTGGTCCGCTTCGACGACAAGCGGGCCGCCGTCGAGGGCGACCTCGCCTGGGCCGGCTGGGAGGAGGCGATCGCCCTCCTGGGCCTGCGCGACCTGGGGGGACGCGTCCTCGCCGCCCGCCGGGACGGGCGGCTCACCGAGTCGAACAGCGACCCGACCTGGTTCCCCAGGGCCCTGCGCGAGGCGGAGGCGGAGGGCGACGACCTCGGCCGCTTCGATCCCCTGCGCTTCGGCCCCCTCGAAGACCCCCTGGCGGACCTCGCCTGGACGGCGGAGGGCTTTGGCCAGCCGGTGCGCAATCCCCTGAAGCACGTCGGCCGCAACGACCCGTGCCCCTGCGGCAGCGGCAAGAAGTTCAAGAAATGCTGCCTCGATAAGGCCGTCGCCTGACGGGGGCTCGCGGAGCGGATGGCGCCGCTCCGCCGGGTGCCCCGCGACCACGCGGGCGCGCCGCCGCGGTCCGGTCCGGTGCAAGAACGGAACCCGGAAATCCACCTTGGTTAATCCCGGGCCCGCGCAATGCTCGCATGGTCAGGCCCCTTTTTAATCCCTGCCGGATCGAACAAAATACCAGCATAGCCCGGTGCGATTCCGGCGTTTCAGCCTGGGCCGGCCCTTGTGCGGGGCAGCGTGACCGAACATATTTCGCCCTGAGGCGTCGCTTGGCGCCAAGAGGTCCTGTGCGTGAGCCTCATTCCGAAATCACACGCTGAGAGAGCTTCCAAGGGAAACTCCCATGGCATTCGATAACAGCCCCTTCCGGTATGGCGCCCAGCCGACCGGGTACGCCGGCAGCCAGGTCGAGATCGACCAGGGCCTGCGGACCTTCATGCTCGGCGTCTACAACAACATGGTCATCGGCCTCGGGATCTCCGGTCTCGTGGCGCTCGGCCTCAACATGGCCGCCGTCGCGCAGACGGCGACCGGCCGCGTCGCCCTGACGCCGTTCGGCCAGCTGCTCTACACCAGCCCGCTGAAGTGGGTCGTCATGCTGGCGCCGCTCGCCTTCATCTTCATCTTCTCGATGCGGATGGAACGGATGTCCGCGGCCTCGGCGCGCCTGACCTTCTTCGCCTTCGCGGCGGTGATGGGCGCCTCGATGTCCTCCCTCCTGCTCGTCTTCACGGGCGCGAGCGTGGTGCGGGTGTTCTTCATCACGGCGGCGACCTTCGGCGGTCTCAGCCTCTATGGCTACAGCACCAAGCGCAGCCTGTCGGGCATGGGCTCGTTCCTGATCATGGGCCTGATCGGCCTCATCATCGCCTCGCTGGTGAACATCTTCCTCGCCTCTTCGGCGCTTCAGTTCGCGATCTCGGTGATCGGCGTGCTGATCTTCGCGGGCCTCACCGCCTACGACACGCAGAAGCTCAAGGAGATGTTCCTCTACAGCGGCGCCGATGCCGAGGGTGCGGCCAAGTTGTCGGTGAACGGTGCCCTGACCCTGTACCTGGACTTCATCAACATGTTCCAGATGCTGCTCTCGCTCCTCGGCGACCGTCGCTGAGCGAACCCGGTCTCTCGGAGGCATGACGAAAAGGCCCCGGCGGGACACCGCCGGGGCCTTTTTCATGGGCTAAGTGCCGGGGCCCGGTCGCCACGCGGGCGCGATCACACCGCCCGCAGCGGTGGCTCCAGGACGGCCAGGACGCGGGCGAGGTCGGTGCCGCGCTTCATCACGAGGCCAGAGGCCGCCACCACGGCGTAGGCGCCCTGGCGCCGGGCGAGCTTGGGGTCTTTCTCGACCCGGTAGAGGGGCATCTCGGAGCTGCGCCGGTAGATCGAGAACACCGCCTTGTCGCGCCGGAAATCGAGGGCGTAGTCGCGCCACTCGCCCTGCGACACCATCCGTCCGTAGAGGTTGAAGAGAACGCGCAGCTCCGCGCGGTCGAAGGCGATCTGGGGCTGCACCGGCGCGGTCGGGAAGGGGATGACCCGGGCGGCGGCCTCGGGCGATCGCGAATCGGCACCGGTTCTCTCGCTCATCGTCACTCCTGTCCCGGATTGATCCCTCATGATGGTGCTGGGCTCTCCTCGCGGCAAGGGCGGTAGCTCCCGCTCGGCACGACACACATCACCACGATTTCGCCGCCATGAGGCCCAGCGTCGGCCTTGATGGAGAGTGACACCTGTGGCCGAAACTTCGTCGATCCCGTTCCGGCGCGGCGTCCGATCTCCACGGCTCCCCAGCTCTTCGGACGGCGCCCGATTCGGCGGGACCGGCACTCCAGAGGTTTCGAGACCCAAGGACTTCAGGCCGCCTCTTCGGAGCGCGGCCCTTTTTTTGGCCCGCGCCCGCGGAACGGATGCCGGCGCGGGCCCGTCCCTCGGTGATCTACCCGACAGAACCCGCGATCCTGCGAGGCACTTCTCCACAACGTAGCCGAGGCGAGGACAGCGAGGCACCCGAGTGGCGCGCTATTATTTCGACATTCACGACGGCCGCGCGTTCGTCCCGGATCCGATCGGCCAGGATTGCGTCGACGCCGACCATGTCCGCCGCGAAGCGATGCGCGCCTTGCCGGAGATCGCGCGGGACGCGATCCCCCAGCGCGGGGCCGATGCCCAGGCCTTCAAGGTCGTCGTTCGCAACACGGACAGCGCGGCGGTCTACACCGCGACCCTGACCTTTTCGGGCTCGTGGGTGAGCCCGGGGGAGCGGCCGGACGAGCCTACGCCGTGAGAGCCGGATGCCGGCCGGCGGCGGCTTCGTCGCCCTGGCGCCGGTGCCGAGGAGGCGGTCGGAGCGTCGGATCCCGGCAGGTCTCGTGTGGAAGGTCTCGCCCGACAGATCTTGCGTGACAGAACTTGCGCGAAAACTCTGCCGCGCGGAGAAACTCCGTCTATGAAGGGGTGAATTTACCGCCGGGGACGGGTCGTGGTCAGCTTCGATGCCGAGTTTCGCCAGACGCTCGCGACCCTGTTCGCCTGGCGCCGCGACGTGCGCCGGTTCCGGACCGATCCGGTGGACGAGGCGCTGCTGCGCGGCTGCCTCGATCTCGCGTGCTTCAGTCCGTCCGTCGGCAACAGCCAGCCCTGGCGCTTCGTGCGGGTCGCGGAGCCGGCGCGCCGGGCCCGGGTGCTCGCCAGCTTCGAGCGCTGCAACGCCGCCGCCGCCGAGGCCTACGCGGCCGAGCAGCGGGAGGCCTATGTCCGCCTGAAGCTCGCCGGCCTGCGCGAGGCCCCGGTCCATCTCGCGGTGTTCTGCGACGAGGCCACCGCCACCGGGCACGGCCTTGGGCGCGCGACCATGCCGGAGATGCTGCGCTACTCCGTGGTTACCGCCGTCCAGACCTTCTGGCTCGCCGCCCGGGCCCATGGCCTCGGCGTGGGCTGGGTCTCCATCCTCGAGCCCGGCACGGTCTGCGAGATCCTGGAGGTGCCCTGCACCTGGAGCCTCGTCGCCTATCTCTGCGTCGGCTTTCCCGTGGAGGAACACGAGGACCCGGAACTCGTACGCCATGGCTGGCAGCAGCGCCTGGGCACCGGAATGCCCCTGATCGAGCGCTGACCCTCCGGGACCTGACAGAGTCAAGGAAGTCCGAAGGCGAAGCGCGAGCTTTGTTGGGATTTCACGGGCCGTGCTTTACCGCGCTGCGGGAATCCTGCGTATTGTCCGCGCTCCTCTGCTTCGTTTTACCGGAACGAGAACCTGCCTGCGCGCTTGATGCTCGGGCAAACGGTCACGCTTTCGGAGAGACAGGTCATGGTTCGGCACGGCACGGTTCACCCTCGCGCAGGGGCTGCGGCGGTCCTTGGCGCTGCCCTCGGTGCAACGCTCCTGGGGGCACCCGCCCAGGCCCGGGAGGTCGTGGCCTTCCACGACGGCGTGATGCCGGGCTCGATCATCGTGCGCACCACCGAGCGCCGGCTCTACCTCGTCAACGGCGACGGTACGGCGATCCGCTACCCCGTCGCGGTCGGCAAGCCCGGCAAGCAGTGGAGCGGCGCCACCCAGATCGACGGCAAGTACGTGGAGCCGGCCTGGTCGCCGCCGCGGGAGGTCAAGCGCGACAACCCCCGTCTGCCCGCCGTCATCGCCGGCGGCTCGCCCTCCAACCCGATGGGCGTCGCGGCGATGACCCTGGCCGGCGGCGAGTACGCCATTCACGGCACCAACCGGCCGAGCTCGATCGGCACCTACGCGTCCTACGGCTGCATCCGGATGTACAACCAGGACATCGCCGACCTCTACGAACGCGTCTCGGTGGGCACGCAGGTCTACGTCACCCGCTAGCGTTCGTTGGGGATCGGGGGAAACCGGTTCTCCCGAAAAGACAAACGGCAAGACAGGGCTCTCGGACTGGACACCCGCGCGACCTCGAAACGACCGCGCGGGTCTTCCATGGGGTTGTTAGCGCGCCGGCGGCGCCGTCGCTTCGATGGCCGTGAAGACCTCGAGGATACGGTAGGTATGCTCGGCGCCCTCCGGCACCAGCCAGGAATCGCCGGGCTCGAGCAGCACCGTCTCGCCCTCGACGATCAGCTCCGCCCGGCCGGCGATCACGTAGCCGACCGTCTCGTAGGGGCGCTTGGCCATGGGCTTGTCGGCGCTGGGCGCTTCGTCGCGCCACATCCGCATCGCGACCACCTGCCCGCGGGCCAGGGCGACCTCGCCGTGCGGACCCGCGCCCGCAGTCTTGCTCGAAACCTTGATCGCCATCGTCGTGCTCCTTGGCGTGTGTCCGTGGCCGGAACAACGGGAGGGGATCGCCGCCGTTCCGGCGACGAAACGCCCTTGGAGTTTGTCAAGGATCAGTGGAAACCGGTGATCCCGGAACGACGAACGACGAGAAGGGCCTCGCGGGTCCGTCAGGTTCGGGATGAACCCGACAGAGTCTAGAAGTCGACGGCGATACCCTTGATCTCCCAGTCGTCGTAGCGCACCGGCTCCAGGCCGCCCCGGCCCTGTCGCTCCCGCTTCGCCGCGATCGCGGCGGCATGGGCATCGATCGCCGCCCGCCGCTCCGCCGCCTCCGCCAGCGCCCGCGCCGCCTCCGGCGTCAGGGCCCGGCCCTCGACCGGAGCCTCATCCGCAGCGTTTTCCGTCGGTTCCGGGCTGGTCATGGCTTGCATCTCGGTGTCACGGGTGGAAGGGCATCGCAGGGAGGCCCGCCGTGCGCGGGCTCATGCTTCAGGAAGTGGCACTCATGGCGACACGCCGCAACACGGATGCGCCGACGGCGCCGATCGATCGCGGCGTCGCCGGGCTGGCCGCCCGTCAGGTCGCGCACAGCGCGGTGGCCGACCTCATCGGCAAGACCCGCGGCTTCGCCCTCGAGGATGCCCTGGCGCAGGCCAGCCGGAACGCCGGCCTCGACGCGGCCGATGCGGGCCTCGCCCGCGCCATCGCCACCGCGACCTTCCGGCGCCTCGGCTTCCTCCGCCGGGTGCTCGCCGCCCGCATGTCGCAGGGGCTACCCGAGGACCAGCCACGCCTCGTGGCGCTCCTGGCCACCGGCGCCGTCCAGATCCTCGATCTGAACGTCCCCGACCACGCCGCCGTCGACCTCGGCGTGCGCCTCGCCAAGGCCGATCCGCAGCTCCAGCACCTGTCCGGCCTCGTGAATGCGGTCCTGCGCCGGATCGTGCGCGAGCGGTCCGAGATCGTGGCCGATCCCGGCGATCCCCTGGCCGACAACACACCTGACTGGCTCGCTCGCCGCTGGCGCGCCGCCTACGGCGAGGAGACGGCCCGCGCCATCGCGGCGGCGCATCTCCAGGGCGCGGCCCTCGACATCACGGTGCGGGGCTCGGCGGCCGAATGGGCGGAACGCCTCGGCGGCGTGGCCCTGCCGACCGGCAGCGTGCGCCTGCACGACGTCCACGCCGCCGTCGCGGACCTGCCGGGCTATGCCGAGGGCCAGTGGTGGGTGCAGGACGCCGCCGCGGCCCTGCCGGCCCGGCTCCTCGCCGTCCGCCCCGGCGAGCGGGTCGCCGATCTCTGTGCCGCCCCCGGCGGCAAGACCGCACAGCTCGCCGCTGCGGGGGCGTCCGTGCTCGCCGTGGACCGGTCGAGCCCTCGTTTGGAGCGCCTGTCGCAGAATTTCGCCCGGCTCGGATTGGAGGCGGAGATCCGGGTCGGCGATGCCCTGGCGCTGACCGACGACGGGGCCTTCGATGCCGTCCTCCTGGATGCGCCCTGCTCGGCCACCGGTACCCTGCGGCGGCACCCCGATGTCGCCTGGACCAAGACCGAGAGCGACATCAGTCGCCTGATCGGCCTGCAGAAACGCCTGTTCGACAAGGCCGCCGCCCTGGTGCGCCCCGGCGGACGCCTCGTCTACTGCACCTGCTCCCTGGAGCGGGAGGAGGGGGAGTATCAGGTCGCGACCTTCCTGACCCGCAACCCGGATTTCGAGCGGGTCCCCGTCGAGGCCTCCGAACTCGGTGGCCTGTCGGAGCCGATCGATGCCGCCGGCGACCTGCGGACCCTGCCCGCCCACCTCCACGGCACCACACCGGATCGAAGCGGCGGTCTCGACGGCTTCTTTGCAAGCCGCCTGCGCCGAAAGACCTGAGCGATGGGCTCGCTCCGGCTCGGCGGCGCCCGTCACGGAGCGGCACCGGTCCTGTTCCTGCTGGGATCGCTCGCCGTCGGGGCCATGCCCGCTCGGGCGCAGGTGGATCTCCGCATCCTGCCGCCGAAGCCGGCCTACGTGCGCAATCCCACCTGTGCGCCGGTGGCGACCAGCATCCCCTTCGCGGAGCACGAGGGGACACGCGATGTCGGATTGTCGCCATCGCCGCGTGAGATGCCGCTGAATCAGGGCGAGAGCGCGATCTGCTTCGCCTACGCCACCGCCGACATGATTTCGCATCGGCTGGGGCGCCAGATCGCCCCCCTCGATGTCGCCACGAAATACTACTTCGCCGATCCCGAGCGCTTGACGGCCATCCCGGCCCTGCGCCGACACCTGAAGGCACACCCGAACTGGCGCGCCGACATCGCCTGGAGCCGCAACGCCGCCGAAATGTCGCCTGCCGGCAACCCGAAGCTGCTGCCCTACTTCGACAAGATCGAGGGCGGTGAGGAAGATACGGCCGCGCTCCTCTACAACATCGGCGGCCTCTGCGAGGATCGCGATCTGCCCTCCAACGACGGCTATCGCTACGCCGCGTCGACCCTGCATCGCCTGCGCTATCGCAGCCGCCTGGCGCCCCGGCGGATGAGCTTCCGCAGCCTCGCCGGCACGGTCCCCCATCTTCGCCACCCTCAGACCGATACCTTCAATGCGGGCTGGATCGCGCATGTGGACGCACGCTGCCGACGGGTCGGCCTGCCCGTGCCTCTGCTTCCGGTGTCCTATCGGCTGGCAGCCAATCAGGCCGAGTTCGTGGAGATGCGGGATTCGGGGACGCCCCCGAGCCCGCGGGCGATCAGCCGGATCCTGGCGATGATCGATTACGCCCTGGACCACGGTCGCGTGCCCACCATCGGCTACAGCTGGTACCTGCTGGAGGATCGCGATCCCAAGGACCCGGATCTCCACGCGGATCACGCCAGTCCGGTCATCGGGCGGCGAACCGTCGGCGGTCGCTGCCAATATCGGGTGCAGGACAACACCGGCGAATACTGTGCCCGTATGCGACCCGGCATGCGCGAGGCCTGCGAGAACGGCCGCGTCTGGGTCGACGAGGAGGCCCTGCGCCGGACCCTCTACAGCGTCACCTACCTGCGCTGAGCCGCGACGCGAGTCCGTCACCGGCAAGGAAACCAACGACAGGCTGGGCCGTTACTTCGTTAACCACGAGGGAGCCGATCATGTCGTCACGCTGGATGACCCTGCAGGACATCGCCGATTCGCGCAGCATCAGTCTCGACCAGGCGCGGGTCTGGGTGGATGCCGTGCATTGCCCGCGGGTCTTCCGCGCCGACGCCACGCTCTACCTCGTCTAGGTCCAGCCGAGACGTCAGAGGCGCCGGTCGAGCCTCAGGATGCGGCAGGGTTCCCCGGCCCTGGCAGCCGGGGCATGTGGCGCGCGGATCAGCAGCGCTTCGGCCGCTCCCAGGACGAAGAGCATCGAGGAATCCTGGCGGTTCTCGGGGTAGACCACCGGGAGGCGGTCGGGCGCCGTCTCAATCCGCGACCGGAGATAATCCTGGCGCAGGTCATTCTCGGACAGGTCGCAGCCCAGGATCGCCGGCTCGGACAGGTCCGCCGACGCCCGCGGATCGCCCAGCAATGCGCGGATCGCCGGAACCACGAACAGCAATCCGCAGACCACCGAGGCCACGGGATTGCCGGGCAGGCCGAGCACGGCCATCCGGCCGAGGCGCCCGTGCATCAGGGGTTTTCCGGGCCGGAGCGCAACCCGCCAGAACCCGAGTTCCAGGCCGCGGGTCCGCAGGGCCGATTGCACGAGGTCGTGGTCGCCCACCGAGGCCCCGCCCAGCGTGATCAGGAGATCCGCGTCGGCCGAAACCGCCCGAAGGATCGCATCGTCCAGGTCCGCGAGGGTGTCGCCGGCGATTCCGAGATCGATGGCCTCCGCGCCCGCCTCCCGAACCAGGGCCGCGACGGCCAGCCCGTTCGAGGCGACGATCTGGTCCCATCGCGCCGGTTGCCCGGGGGCCACCAACTCGTCCCCCGTGGCGAGGATGGCCACCCGTGGGCGCCGCCGGACGCAGAGTTGGCCGTGGCCTCCGGCGGCCGCGAGGGCGATGCGGCGCGGATCCAGCGCGTCGCCGGCGGCGAGCAGGCGATCGTCCACGCGGAAATCGAGGCCGCTCGGGCGGATGAAGCGGCCCGCGGGCACGGAGTCCCGCCCGGTCACGCCGTCGGATGTCGCCTCGGCGTTCTCCTGGATCAGGATCGCGTCGGCCCCCTCCGGCACCGGCGCACCGGTGAAGATCCGCACGGCCTCACCGGGTCCCACCACACCGGCGAAACCGTGCCCGGCGGCACTGGTCCCGATGAGCCGCAGGGTGGCGGGCGCGTCCGCGAGGTCGGCGCTGCGGACCGCGTAACCGTCCATGGCCGAGGCGGGGAAGGGCGGTTGCGTCCGGGTGGCCCGCACCTCCGCCGCCAGCGTACGCCCGGCGGCCTGCCCGATCGCGACGGTCTCCGTCTCGACCGGACCCGGAATGCCTTCGAGAACCCGCGACAGCGCCTCGGCGACCGGGATCATGCCCGCGGACCCCGTCCGTTTCGGAGGCCTGCCGCTCAAGCGCGATCCTCGGCGCGGTAGGCCCCGGAGCGACCGCCATCCTTGGCGAGCAGCCGGATGCCCTCGATCCGCATGCCGCGATCGGCCGCCTTCACCATGTCGTAGATGGTCAGACAGGCCACCGAGACCGCGGTCAGCGCCTCCATCTCGACGCCGGTCGGCCCCAGCACCTTCACCTCCGCCGTCACCCGAAGGCCCGGAAGGCCGTCGTCGGGCTCGCAATCGACGCGCACCTTCGAGAGCAGGAGGGGATGGCAGAGGGGGATGAGCTCGTGGGTGCGCTTCGCGGCCATGATGCCGGCGAGCCGCGCCGTGCCGATGACGTCGCCCTTCTTGGCGTCGCCCTCGCGGATCAGCCGCAGGGTTTCGGGCAGCATGACCACGAGCCCGGTCGCGCGGGCGGTGCGGGTGGTCGCGTCCTTCTCGGACACGTCGACCATGTTGGCCGCGCCGGACGCGTCGAGGTGGGTGAGTTCGGCCATCGTCGCGTCCTCAGGCCTGGGCGTCGCCGAACAGCAGGCGCCGGGTGGCCGCCGTCACGTCGGCCTCGCGCATCAGGCTCTCGCCGACCAGGATGGTGTCGAGGCCGGCCGCCGCGAGCCGGACCACGTCGGCATGGCCCGCGATGCCGCTCTCGGCCACGGCGATCCGGTCGGACGGTACGCCCGCGGCGAGGCGGATCGCGGTCTCGAACGAGACCTCGAAGGTCTTCAGGTTGCGGTTGTTGATGCCCACCAGCCGGGTGCCGAGGGGCAGGGCCCGCGCCAACTCCTCGGTGTCGTGGACCTCGACCAGCACGTCCATGCCGAGGTCGTGCGCGGTCTCCACCAGGGCGGCGGCCTCGTCGTCCTCGAGGCAGGCCATGATGACCAGGATGCAGTCGGCGCCCCAGGCCCGCGCCTCGAACACCTGGTAGGGCTCGAACAGGAAGTCCTTGCGCAGGACCGGAAGGGCGCAGGTGGCGCGCGCCTCGGTGAGGTATTCGGGCTTGCCCTGGAACGAGGGCGTGTCGGTGAGCACCGAGAGGCAGGTGGCGCCGCCGGCCTCGTAGGCGGCGGCGAGGACGGCCGGGTCGAAGTCCGCGCGGATCAGGCCCTTGGAGGGCGAGGCCTTCTTCACCTCGGCGATCAGGGCCGGGCGCTTCTGCGCGATATGCGCCGCGATGGCCTCGGCGAAGCCCCGCGGCGGTGTGACGTCGGCGATGCGCTTCTCGAGCTTGGTCTGCGGCACCCGCAGCTTCGCCTCGGCGATCTCACGCCGCTTGTAGGTCTCGATGCGGGCCAGCACGTCCTTGCGCTCGGCGGACGCGGTCTCGGGGACGGACCCGGATTTGGGCTCGGACATGACGGGCTTTCAGGCGTTCGAGCGACGGTTCGAGAGACGGACCAGCGTCCGGAGTGTGGCACGCGCGGCGCCGCTGTCGAGGGCCTGGCCGGCCCGGACGACACCCTCCGCCAGGGTGCCGGCGGCCTCCGCCACCACCAGGGCGGCCCCCGCGTTGAGGACGGCGATGTCGCGATAGGCGTTGCGCGCCCCATCCAGCACCCCGGCCAGGGCGGCGGCGTTGTGCTCCGGGTCGCCACCCCGCAGGGCTTCCAGCCCATGGAGCGGCAGGCCGACCTCGCGCGGATCGATGGTGAAGCGCGAGATCCGGCCGTCCGTCAGCGCCACCACGGCGGTTGGGCCGGTCACGGTGATCTCGTCGAGGCCGTCGCTGCCGTGCACGGTCCAGACCCGGTCGCTGCCGAGTTCCGCCAGGACGCCGGTCAGCGGCTCGGCCCAGGCCGGCGACGAGACGCCGAAGAGCTGGCGCCGCACGCCGGCCGGGTTCGCCAGCGGGCCCAGCATGTTGAAGATCGTCCGCATCGGCAGTTCGGCCCGCACCGGGGCGACGTGGCGCATGGCGGCGTGGTGGGTCTGGGCGAACATGAAGCACAGGCCCGCCTCGGCGAGGCACAGGCTCAGTTCGTCCGGCGCGAGGCCGATGCGCACGCCGAGGGCCGTGAGCACGTCGGCGGCGCCGGAGCGCGAGGTGGCGGCCCGGTTGCCGTGCTTGGCCACCGGCACGCCGCAGGCGGCGGTGATGATCGCCGCCAGGGTCGAGACGTTGTAGCTGCCCGAATGGTCGCCGCCGGTGCCGACCACGTCGACGGCGCCCGCGACGCCGGGCACCGGCAGCATCCGCGCCCGCATGGCCTCGACGGCACCGACGATCTCGTCCGGGGCCTCGCCGCGGACCTTCAGCGCCGTCAGGAAGGCGCTGGCCTGAACCGGCGTGACCTCGCCCGAGAGCAGATCGTCGAAGGCCTGCCGCGCCTCGGCACGGTCCAGGCCCGCGCCGGTGGCGACCTTGGCGAGGAGGGGCTTGAAGGATTCCATGTGGCTCGGGCGTGACGGTCCGGCACGGAGAACCGGATTGATTCCAGACAGGCGACGTAACCCGTCAATGCACGCCGTCGCGGCCCTTGTCACGCGCCGCATTCCACGTGGCCGCGATGTCCAGGAAATTCCGCAGGATCTGCGATCCGTGATGCGACAGGATGCTTTCGGGGTGGAACTGCACGCCGTGGACGGGCCGATGGGCATGCTGAAGGCCCATGATCAGGCCGTCGGCCTCGGCCGTGACGGTGAGATCGGTCGGGCAGCCGCCGCGCTCCACCACCAGGGAATGGTAGCGGGTGGCGTCGAACGGCCCGTTCAGCCCCCGGAAGATGCCCGAGGCCCGATGCTGGATGCTGGAGACCTTGCCGTGCATCGGCGTCGGGGCCCGGACCACGTCGCCGCCGAAGGCCTGCCCGATGGCCTGGAGCCCGAGGCAGACGCCGAAGATCGGGATCTCGGTCGAGAGGTCCTTGACCACGTCGAGGCAGATGCCGGCCTCGTTCGGCGAACAGGGTCCCGGCGACAGCACCACGGCGTCGGGCCGGCGCGCGCGGATCTCCTGCGTGGTGATGGCGTCGTTGCGCACCACGTCGATCGAACCGCAGAGGGGGCCGATCAGGTGGACGAGATTCCAGGTGAAGGAATCGTAATTGTCGATGACGAGGACGTCGGACATCGGAGCTTCGCGCGCAGGCATGACGGCGGTGTGGCGCGAGTCCGGCGACCCGTCAACCGGGCGCTACTGTCCCCGCCGGGCCCGGCTCGCGAACACCACCGCATCCTCGGCCGCGCGGAACAGGGCCTTGGCCTTGTTGACGCATTCCTGCTGCTCGGAGGCCGGGTCGGAATCGTAGACGATGCCGGCACCGGCCTGGACGTGCATGCGGCCGTCCTTCACCAGGGCGGTGCGCAGCACGATGCAGGTGTCCATCTCGCCGCGCGCGCCGAAATAGCCGATGCAGCCGCCGTAGGGGCCGCGCTTCTCGCGCTCGAGTTCGTCGATGATCTCCATGGCCCGCACCTTCGGGGCACCGGAGACGGTTCCGGCCGGAAAGCCGGCGGCGAGGGCCGCGAGGGCATCGTGCTTCGGGTCGAGGTCGCCCTCGACGTTCGAGACGATGTGCATGACCTGGCTGTAGAACTCGAGGAAGAACGAACCCGTGACCGTGACGCTGCCGATGCGCGCGACGCGGCCGACATCGTTGCGGCCGAGGTCGAGCAGCATGAGGTGCTCGGAGCGCTCCTTGGGATCGGCCAACAGTTCCTCGGCCAGCGCCTTGTCCTCGGCCGGCGTCGCGCCGCGCCGGCGCGTCCCGGCGATCGGCCGGATGGTGACGCGCCCGTCACGGACCCGCACCAGGATCTCGGGCGACGAGCAGACGAGCTGGAAATCCTCGAAGTCGAGGTAGCACAGGAACGGGGCCGGGTTGGTCCGGCGCAGCGAGCGGTAGAGGGCCAGGGCCGGCAGGGTGAAGGGCGCCTCGAAGCGCTGCGAGAGCACGACCTGGAAGACGTCGCCGGCGACGATGAACTCCTTGGCCCGGGCGACCATTCCCAGGTACGCTTCGGGTGTCGTGTTCGAGACCGGCTCGGGATGCGCGATTGCGTGCGGGTCGATACGGGCCTCGACGGGGAGGGGGCCTTCGAGGATCTCGGCCACCCGCTCCAGCCGACCCAACGTCGCCTCGTAGGCGGCGCGTGCGCCGATTCCGGCGGTCGGGCGCACCGGGCCGACCACGGTGATCAGGTCGCGCACCGAGTCGAAGACCACCATCACGCGCGGTCGCACGAGGATCGCGTCCGGCACCCCGAGCGGATCGGGGTTCGGGCGTCCGAGGGTTTCCATGGCCCGGACCATGTCGTAGCCGAGGTAGCCGAACAGGCCCGCCGCCATCGGCGGCAGCACATCCGTGTCGCCCTCCGCGCCGATCGCGCTCTCGGCGATCAGGGCCCGCAGGCTCGCCAGGGGCGCAGCCGCCTCGGGCGTGAACACCGACAGGTCGGGACCGCGCGCGATCTCCGCCCGGCCGTCGCGGCAGCGCCAGGCCAGGTCGGGGTCGAGCCCGATCATCGAGTAGCGTCCGCGCACGACGCCTCCCTCGACGGATTCGAGCAGGAAGGCGGTGCCGGGGTGCTCGGCCCGCAGCTTCAGGAAGGCGGCGACCGGCGTCTCGAGATCCGCCACCAGGGTGAGGTTGAGGAGGGCGGGACGGCCCGCCTCGTAGGCGTCGACGAAGGCCGTGAAGGCGGGGTCCTCGGACATCGTCGGCTCAGTACTCGCCGCCGCCGATCGCCCGGCGGAAGGCCGCCTGGTTGATGGTCACGCCCACCGAGGTCTGCACGTCGCCGATGTACTGACCCAGGACATCGTCGGCGATGGTGGGCTGGAAACGCTTGCCGATCGCCTCGTCCTCCGGCGAGCCGGGAACGAAGGCCGGCATCGTCGCGGCCGTGACCTTGAACAGGGCGCGGCTCTCGCCGGCCTCTGCGGAAGCCGACTTGTCGACGGCCGTCGCGAAGACGCGGTTGACAACCTCGGCCGTCAGATCGCCCTGGGCCTGGTTGCGGGCCAGGTCGGTCAGGCTCTGGACGGTCAGGCCCGCTTCCGCGGCGACGGCCTCGACGGTCTCGCCCTGGTCGAGGCGCGCCGACAGCGCCTTGGCCTTCGCCAGCAGCCGGCTCTGGACTTCGGCGGCGCGCCAGCGGGCGACGACCTCGTCGCGCACCTCATCCAGCGGCTTGTCGTGGGCGCGGTCGACCCCGGTCACGTCGTACCAGATGTATCCCCCGGTCTTGGTGCGCAGGGGCTCGTTGTCGCCACCCATCTCGGCCCGGAACAGGGCGGTCAGGGTGGTGTCGCGATCCGGGATGCCCTCGACGGTCCTGCCGGCGGGATCGAGGCCCTGCGCGGTGACGGCCGGAATGGTCTGGAGCGGCAGGTCGCGCTCCTTGGCGATGTCGGCCAGGGGCTTCGAATTGGCGCGCTGGTCCTCGATCGCGTCGTGGGCCGCGTCGATGCCGCTGTTGGCGCGCTCCAGGGCGATGGTCTTGGCGATGTCAGCGGAGACCTCGGCCAGCGGTTTCACCGTTCCCGGCTCGATGGCGGTGACGCGCAGGAGGACGGTGCCGAAGCGGCCCTTCACCGGTGCGCTGACCGTGTTCGGGGGCAGGGCGAAGGCGGCGTCCGCCACGGCGGGATCGAACAGCTCCGCCTTGGAGAGCGTCCCGAGGGAGAGGTTCTTGGCATCGGCGCCGGTCTCGGCGGCGGCCGCCTCGAACGGCTTGTCGCCGGCTTCGATCGCCGTCCGGGCCGCCTCGGCGGCAGCCTGATCGGGATACACGATCTGCTGGATCGTGCGACGCTCCGGCGTCCCGTACCGCGCCTTCTCGGAATCGTAGCGCTTGGCGATGTCCTCGGCGGTCACGGCCTCGGGCTTGGCCATCGCCTGCGGGTCGAGGACCAGCAGGGTGACGGCGCGGGCTTCCGGCGCGCGGAAGGCGAACTTGTTGTCCTCGTAATACGCCTTGACCGCATCCTCGGAGGGCGCCGGGATCTCACCGGCCACGGAGGGCGGCAGCATCATCAGAGCGACCGAACGGCGCTCGGTGGTGTAGCGGTGCACCGCCTCGCGCAGGGCCTCGGGGACATGCAGGTCGGCCGCGACCGCCTCGGCGAGCTGCAGGCGGGCGGCGACCGAGCGCTGCTCGCGCACGAAGGTGGCCTCGTTGATGCCGGCGCGCTGAAGCGTCTGGTAGAAGAGGGCGGGATCGAACTTGCCGTCGGCGCCCTGGAAGCTCTTCTCCTCCTGGATCGCGCGCAGCACGGCCGCATCGGGGATGCTCAGGCCGAGGGCGGCGGTCTGCTGGTCGAGGGAGGCTTCGCTGACGAGCTGCGCGAGCACCTGGCGGTCGATGCCGAGGGCCCGGGCCTGATCGGGCGTCAGGGTGCGGCGGGTCTGGCTCTGGTAGCGCTGGAGCTGGTTCTGATAGGCGCTGCGCACCGTTTCGGCGGAGATCTGCGCCCGGCCCACGGTGGCCACGCTGGTGGACGAGCCCGCGCGGAAGAATTCCTCGACGCCGAAGATCGCCACGCCGGCGATCAGGAAGGTGAAGACCACCGTGAGGATGATCTTGCCGAGCCAGTGCTGGCTGGCCTTGCGCATGTTCTGCAGCATCGAACGTCCGGGCACCCGTCGCGTGGGCGCCGGAAGCGCCCGTCATTCCTGGGAAGGTCGCCCGCGATAGACCATCCGTGCTGTCACCGCAAAGGGCGTTCGCGGTTTGCGCCCATCCTGAGGCTCTGTTAGGGCCGGCGCGACCGCGAAGCGAAGCCTTAGCAGCGAGGGACGGGATGACGAAGTCGGGGCGACGGCCGCTGGTTGCCGGCAACTGGAAGATGAACGGCCTGCGCAGCTCGGTCGCCGTCGTGGAAGCCGTCCGCAACGGCCTGACCGCCGCCCTGCTCGACACGGTCGACGTGCTCATCTGCCCGCCCTCCACGCTGATCGCCTCCTGCGTGGCGGCCGCCTACGGCTCGCCGATCGCCATCGGCGGCCAGAATCTCCACGCCAAGCCGAACGGCGCCTTCACCGGCAGCATCTCGGCGGAGATGCTGGCCGATCTCGGAGCCTCCTACGTCATCGTCGGCCATTCCGAGCGCCGGGCCTACCACCACGAGACCGACGATGGCGTGCACGCCAAGGCGCTGGCCGCCCGCCGCGCGGGCCTCTGCGGCATCATCTGCGTCGGCGAGACGAAGGAGGAGCGCGAGGAGGGCCGGACCCTCGACATCGTGCGCGCGCAGCTCGCGATCGGCGTGCCGAAGGGAGCCACCGCCAAGGACACGGTCATCGCCTACGAGCCGGTCTGGGCGATCGGCACCGGCCTGACGCCGACCCCGGCCGACATCGCCGAGGTCCATGCCTCGCTGCGCGAGATGCTCGGCCAACTCATCGGCGCCGAGGCCCAGGCGGTGCGCATCCTCTATGGCGGCTCGGTCAAGCCGAGCAATGCCCGCGAGCTGATGGCGGTGGACAACGTCGACGGCGCGCTGGTCGGCGGCGCCAGCCTGGTCGCCGACGACTTCCTCGGCATCGCCCGCGCCTACCTGCGATAGGGATCGAGCCGAAAAATCCCAGTTCGTTCGGATTCGGTCCCGGGGTTTCGGCGGGAGTGACCCATGGTTCGTCGGCGGACATGAACCGGCAATCGGACGCGGATCGGGCCTGGGCCGTCGAGGAGGCCTGCCGCAACGCGCGACCCTCGCCGCTGGAGATCGGCCTCGGCGGCTGGATCCTGCGGGCCTCGGGCGGTCCGACCCGTCGGACGAACTCCCTCAATCCCCTGCGCGGCTGGCGCGACGATCCCGCCCGCATCGTCGCGGAGGCCGAGAGCCTCTACCGGAACCTCGGTCGCCCGCTGATCGTCCGGGTCCCGGATCTCGTCCCCGAGATGGATGTCCTGCTCGACGGTCTCGGCTATCGGTCCGAGGGCGAGGCCTGCACGCTCTTCGCCGAGCTTCCGCCGGACGACCGCGACGGGGCGGAGGGCGTCGCCCTCGACAATGCCCCGGACGCGGCGTGGCTGGCGGCGCGGGCCGCCTGCGAGGGCGTGGTGTCCGAGGTCGCCCTGCGGACCTACCACGACTCGATCGCGTGTCTGATCCTGCCCCGGATGTTCGCGCGGCGGATCGAGGCGGACCGGACGGTGGCCGTCGCCTACGGCGTCCTGCATCGCGGGATCCTCGTGTTCGAATCCGTCGCGACGCACCCGTCCCATCGCCGGGCGGGCCATGCGCGCAGCCTGATCGTGGCCCTGATGGCCTGGGCCCGGCGGGAGGGGGCGACCGGGGCCTGCCTGCAGGTGGTCGCCGAGAATGCGCCGGCGCGCGCCCTCTATGCCGGGCTCGGCTTCTCGCGCAGCCTCTACGGCTATCGCTACCGCCGCCGGGACTAGGGCTGCCTCCGCGATAACTCCGGGGTTCGAAGGATTGCCGCGCCGGCCGACGCGGTGCCGAAGCATCGGTCCGGTTGGCGCGCGGGGCCATCTGGTGTATGGCCCCGCGGATATGTCGGCGGCGCCAGGACTCACCGGCCCGTAACGCATTCGTGCCCGGGTCTCTCCTCGGAACCGGCGCGCGGATGATGAAGCTTCCGGAAACCCGATGCAGACCGTTCTGATCTCGATCCATCTCATCGTCGTCCTCGGCCTCATCGCCGTGGTCCTTCTCCAGCGCTCCGAGGGCGGTCTCGGCCTCGGCGGCGGCGGGAGCGGCGGCGTGGCGGGTTTCATGACGGGGCGCGGACAGGCCAACGCCTTGACCCGCGCGACGGCCATCCTCGCCGCCCTGTTCTTCACCACCAGCATGGCGCTCGCGATCCTGTCGCACCGGAGTGCGGCCCCGCGCTCGATCCTGGAAGGAACCGGGACCAGCCAGCCCGCGACTCAGCCGAATGCCGGCAACCTGCTCGACACCCTGCGGGGTCAGAGCGGCACCCAGCCCGGGACTCCGGCGAGTGGGACTTCGGCGCCCGGCACCCCGGCGCAGGTGCCCGAGACCGCGCCGGCCCAGCCGGCCGTGCCGCAGGCCCCGCAGTCGCGCTGAACGGCCGGTCGATGGCCCGACGGAGGGGGCCTTCGACCGAGACGTGACCGCGGCGAGGTCGCCGGGCCCGGTCGGGTCGAGGTGAACCGCGGGGTTATCCAGACATGCGGCGTCCAAGTGCTCGGACAAGTGCTCGGACGCCGCTCCTCGTTGCAACGCCGATCGAACGACGTCCTCGCCGCGCATGCGCAGGTATCGCGGGGGATAGGCGTTTTTGTTGTTTGGCGAATCGTTCTCCCTTGTTTATGGACCGAGGCCCATGACGCGGTACGTATTCATCACCGGCGGCGTGGTTTCCTCGCTGGGCAAGGGTCTCGCATCGGCGGCGCTCGCGGCCCTGCTGCAGGCCCGGGGCTACAAGGTCCGCCTGCGCAAACTCGACCCTTACTTGAACGTCGATCCGGGCACGATGAGCCCGACGCAGCACGGCGAGGTGTTCGTCACCGACGACGGCGCCGAGACCGACCTCGACCTCGGGCATTACGAGCGCTTCACCGGCCTCGCCGCGACCCGGGCCGACAACATCACCACCGGGCGGATCTACCTCGACATCATCACCAAGGAGCGGCGCGGCGATTACCTCGGCGCGACGATCCAGGTGATCCCGCACGTGACCAACGCGATCAAGGACTTCGTCCTCGAGGGGAACGAGGCCTTCGACTTCGTGCTGGTCGAGATCGGCGGCACGGTCGGCGACATTGAGGGCCTGCCGTTCTTCGAGGCGATCCGGCAGCTCGGGCAGGAGCTGCCCCGCGGCGCCACCGCCTTCGTGCACCTGACCCTGCTGCCCTACATCCCCTCCGCCGGCGAGCTGAAGACCAAGCCGACCCAGCACTCGGTGAAGGAGCTGCGCTCCATCGGCATCCAGCCCGACATGCTGCTCTGCCGCTGCGACCGGCCGATCCCGACGGACGAGCGGCGCAAGCTCGGCCTGTTCTGCAACGTCCGCGAGACCGCCGTGATCGAGGCCCGCGACGTCGCCTCGATCTACGACGTGCCGCTCTCCTACCGCGAGGCCGGTCTCGACCGGGAGGTGCTGGCGCATTTCGGCCTGCCCTCGCAGGACGAGCCGGACCTGTCGCGCTGGCGCACGATCTCGGAGCGGGTGAAGAACCCCGAGGGCGAGGTCTCCATCGCCATCGTGGGCAAGTACACGGGCCTCAAGGACGCCTACAAGTCGCTCACCGAGGCGCTGACCCACGGCGGCATCGCGCATCGGGTCAAGGTCAACCTCGAGTGGATCGAGGCCGAGGTGTTCGAGCGCGAGGATCCCGCACCGTTCCTCGAAGGCATCCACGGCATCCTCGTCCCGGGCGGCTTCGGCCAGCGCGGCGCGGAGGGCAAGATCCGTGCGGCGCGTTACGCCCGCGAGCGCAAGATCCCGTATTTCGGCATCTGCTTCGGCATGCAGATGGCGGTCATCGAAGCGGCCCGGGCGCTCGCCGGCGTCGCGGAGGCCAACTCGACCGAGTTCGGCGAGACCCGCGAGCCTGTGGTCGGGCTCCTGACCGAATGGCTGAAGGGCAATGAGCTCGAGCGCCGCGCCGCGGCCGGCGACCTCGGGGGCACCATGCGCCTCGGCGCCTATCAGGCGAGCCTGCGGCCGGATTCGAAGATCGCCGAGATCTACGGCACCACCGACATTTCCGAGCGCCACCGCCACCGCTACGAGGTCAACATGGCCTATCGCGAGTGCCTGGAGGCGAAGGGCCTGCGCTTCTCGGGCCTCTCGCCGGACGGACTCCTGCCGGAGACCGTCGAGCATGTCGGGCATCCCTGGTTCATCGGCGTGCAGTTCCATCCGGAACTGAAGTCCCGCCCGTTCGAGCCGCATCCGCTCTTCAAGAGCTTCATCGGCGCTGCCATCGTCCAGAGCCGTCTGGTCTAGCCAGGTATCGGAACGGCCGCGCACCGACCGTCTTCAGAGGCCTGCGGCCTGACGCGTCGTTCCCGGCTTGCGGGAGCGACTCGTCAGGCCGACGGACGGCTGTTCCGGCCGGGCTCAGACCCATGCCTCCCGGGCATCGCCCGGGCGGGTACGGCGGCGCCCGGCTCCTGGGGAACGTCGCCCCCGTTGCTCCATTGACTGTTCACACGGGGTCGCTGCCCCACAGGGAGTCATGGAATGCCGCCGATCTTCACCGCCGATTTCGAAACCCGCCGCGATGCCGAGATGAGCGTGGAACACCTCGTTCAGGAGCACGGCATCGACCGGAACGCGATCACGGTTGTGGCGGCGGGCGATCGCAACAGCGCCGGTACGGAACAGGCGGGGGGCGATCTGGAGGACGGCCGGAGCAAGGGCGAGACCGAGGGGGAGCCCGCGCTGACGGGGGCGATCCAGGTTCGGGTCGACGCCGAGGCCGCGCAGAAAGGCGTCATCGACGAGTCGTTCTCGACCTTCGGTGGGCGGACCGTTCAGCGCTGACGCGCGCGGCTCACGCCGCCAGCGCGATGACATCGGTGTTGGGCCGCGCCGTCTCGCGCGGTCCGAACAGGTGCTGATGCAGGGCGTTCGGGCAGTGGACGCGTCCCGAGGCGTCGGTGATCCGCACCTCGGTCATCCCCGCGATCATCAGCGACCAGCCCTGCTCCACGGCGCCCAGGACGGAGCTGTGGCGGAAACTGAAGCACCGCTCCAGGACGCGCGCGCTGACGGTGAAGCTCACGGGATGAGATCCTTGGCTGGTCGCTCGGCACCCGGCTTCGGGCATCCGGGCGAGATCGGAAGATGGAAGCCGTGCGGCGCCTGTGGCTGCGCCGACGGGTTGCGTGTGCACCGCAATAATGGCTTCCGGTTGACAAACGCTGAGCGAAAACGTGCGGCGCGCAAATTCGATCAACCCTGCGCGGGATCGTGACCGGCGACCGCACGGACGGCGTTCAGGACGGCCTCGGGATGCTGGTGGTGCAGCATGTGACCGGTCCCCGCCAGGAGGGTGAACGCGGCCCCCGGGATGAGCCGCGAGGCCCAAGAGCCGTGTCGCGGCGTGCTGACGACGAGATCCGAATCGCCGCCGAGAATCCGGACGGGTACCCGGCAGGCCGGATACGCCAGCGCGTTTCGAATCAAGCCGACCATCAGGCCGGCCGCGTCCTCGCCTTCGGCCACCAACTGGTCTGCGGTGCCGGCCAGCCCGAACGGATTGGCGGCGGCGTAGCCCGGCGGCATCGTGGCCGGCAAAAACATCGCGTTCCACAGGAGCGGCAGCAGCGCAGGGTCCATCGTGCGCCCGAGGAGGTCCGACGCGAAACGCCCACCCGGCACCGCCCGAGGGCCGAACAGCAGGTGTTCCAGGCGCGGCTCGGGAAAGCAGATCGGCGCCAGGGCGACGACACCGGCGATCTCGTCGGGAAACCGAAGGCCGTACGCCAGCGCCAGCGCGCCACCGAAGGAATGCCCGACGATGATCGGCCGCTCCAGGCCGAGCGCCCGAACGCCCTCCCGGATCAGGGCGGCCTGCCGCCAGAATTCGGCGTCGGCCGCGCCCCGGCGCCGGCTGAAACCATGGCCCGGACGGTCGACGGCGATGACCCGGAACCGCTCGGCGAGGTGAGGCACCAGGCCGAGCCACATGTCTTCCAGGGACATCAGCGTCCCGTGGATGAGCACGACGGGCGATCCGGTCCCGGCTTCGGCGTAGGCGAGCGTACGCCCCTCGTGCAGGTCGATGGTCGATCGTGGCACGAGGCGCTCGGATACCGCGGGCGAGATCCTCCCGACCGGGCCGGCGATGGGTGCGATCTCCATCAGGACGAACGCCGGTTCCGCCCGGCGGGGGATGCGGACGCAGCGAGCCCCCGTCCGCTCGAAGCGCCCGTCATCACCCCGCGCCGATCGTTCGGCGCATGTCCGTGTGGCATGGTGGTCCTTCCCCCGACGGTTCCGGCAGATCGCCCGCCGCGTCCTCGAACGGTGACGCGCGGGGGGGCCGCCGGTTCTGTTCCGAGACCGCACCTGCGCGGTTTTCACGCGTGGATTCGCGCGCCGGAAGAGGCGCGGCGCGCGGCCATGCGGCTGGCTTTGGCGCAGCGTCGGACTACCTTGCAGCCTGTGACCGAGATCCTGTTCTATCACCTCCAGAACCAGCCCCTCGAAAAGGTGCTCCCGAACCTGCTGGAGCGCTCTCTGGAGCGCCAGTGGCGGGCGGCCATCCAGGCGGCCAGCGAGGAGCGGCTCCAGGCCCTGGACGACCAGCTCTGGACCTACAGCGACGACAGCTTCCTGCCGCATGGGACCGATCGCGACGTCGACGCGGCCAGCCAGCCCGTCGTGCTGACCCTGAAGGATGCGAACCCGAACGCCGCGTCGATCCGCTTCCTGGTGGAGGGCGCCGACCTGCCGCCCGATGCCGCCGACTATGCACGCATCTGCGTGCTGTTCGACGGTACCGACCAGGAGTCCCTCCTGCGCGCCCGTGCGCAGTGGAAGGAGGCGAAGGCCGCCGGACACACGATCGCCTATTGGCAGCAGGACGACGACGGCCGTTGGCAGAAGAAGGCCTGACGTCGCTGCCGCATTCCGACCATCGCCGAGAGGATTCGCCATGAGACGTCTCGCCTTCGGCCTCGCGGCCCTGCTAATCGCGACCCCGCCGCTGCAGGCGCAGCCCGCCCCGCAGGCGGAGCGTCCGGCCGAGGCGCGAAAAGCGTCCGAGCCGCGCGCCACCCAGGGCGGCAAGCTCCCGGCGGACGCCGTCACCGAGCACAGCGTCACCCTGCCGGATGGGCGCACGCTCGCCTTCACCGCCCGCGCCGGCAGCCTGCCGCTGGTGGACGAGGCCGGCAAGCTCCAGGCGGAGATCGCGTTCATCGCCTACACGCTGGCCGGCCAGGGCGCTGGGAAAACGCGCGATCCGGCGCGCCCTGTGACCTTCGCGGTGAATGGCGGGCCGGGCGCCGCCTCCGCCTACCTCAACATCGGTGCGATCGGGCCCTGGCGCCTGCCGGTGGAGGGCGCCAGCATCAGCCCGTCGGCGCCGATCGGCCTCGTGCCGAACGACGGAACCTGGCTCGACTTCACCGACCTCGTGTTCCTCGACCCCGTCGGCACCGGCTACAGCCGCGCGGCCGACGGAGATGCCAAGCGCTACTGGAGCATCGACGCCGATGCGTCCGTGCTGGCCTCGGCCATCGCCCGCTGGCTCCGCACCAACGACCGCATGGGGGCGCCGAAATTCTACGTCGGCGAGAGCTATGGCGGCTTCCGCGGGCCGTTGATCGCCGCGAAGCTCCAGGAGGAGATCGGCATCGGCCTGTCGGGCATGGTTCTGCTCTCGCCGGTGCTCGATTTCGCCTGGCTGCAGGCACCGCGCACGACCCCCTGGGGCCACGTGATCAAGCTGCCGTCCTTCGCCGCCGCCGCCATCGAGCGGGCGGGCGGCATCCCGACGCCCGAGACCATGGCCGACGCAGAGGCCTACGCCACCGGACCCTACCTCGCCGATCTCCTGAAGGGGCCGTCCGACAGCGCCGCCGTGGCACGGCTGGGCGACCGGGTCGGCGCCCTGACCGGGCTCGACCCGAGCTTCGTGCGGCGCCAGGCCGGGCGTCTCTCCGGCCAGAGCGTCCAGCGCGAGATCGGCCGCGACACCGGCCGGGTCGCCAGCGCCTACGATACGGGCGTGACCGGATGGGACCCGGACCCGAATGCCGCCCATTCGGGCTTCGAGGACCCCCTGCTCACCGCGCTCCAGGCGCCGCTGACCAGCGCGATGATCGCGCTCTACACCGACACCCTGAACTACCGGGTGCCGGATCTGCGCTACGAACTCCTCAACGGGGCGGTGAACCGGGGCTGGACCTGGGGCGGCGGTCGCTCGGCGCCCGAATCCCTCGGCGCCCTGCGCGGCGTGCTGTCCCTCGACGGCAACATGCGGGTGCTGGTCGCCCACGGGTATACCGACCTGGTCACGCCGTATTTCGCGTCGAAGCTCCTGATCGACCAGATGCCGGCCTATGGCGGCGGGCGTCTCGATCTCGCCGTGTACCCGGGCGGGCACATGTTCTATTCCCGACCGGATTCGCGCGCCGCGTTCCATCGGGACGCGGCGGCTCTCTACGCGGCCGCGCTCAGCGCGCGGGGCCCCGCGCAGCGCTGAGGACCCCGTCGTGCCCGCTTCCACCGACCCGCGCCTGCTGATCCTGGCCGTGCTCGCGGCCTGCGGCCTGTCCGCCTGCACCAGCACCGAGACCCGGCGCACGGAGACTCCGGCACCCGAGCCGCTCCCCGTCGCCGTGCCGAAGCCCGCACCGGCCCCGACCTTCCAGGGACCCGTCCTGACGGGGGACGGCACCTGCACGGCGCCCGCGCCGGCGGGCGCCGCCGCGATCGAGATCGGCATCGGCGAGTGCGACCTCGTCCGCCTGAAGGGCAAGCCCCCCACCGACGTGCTGGTGGGGGAGGGGCGCGCCGGCCGCGAGGTGCAGGTGCTCTACAACGAGCCCGGCGCGAAGGAGCTGTACTTCTTCGTCAACAACCGGCTCGACCGCATCGTCAAGTGAGCGACCGGCTCAGCGCTCCGTGAGCTTCATCTCGATGCGCCGGTTGCGGGCATAGGCCTCCTCGGTGGTCCCGGCCTCAAGGGGCTGAAACTCGCCGAAGGCGGCGGCCAGGAGGTGCTGGGGCGGGATGCCCTTTGCGACCATGGCCTGCACGACCGCGATGGCGCGGGCCGCCGACAGGGCCCAGTTCGAGGGAAACTGGGCGTTGGCGATGGGCCGCGCATCGGTGTGGCCGTCGATGCGCAGCACCCAGGGAATGTCGGCCGGGATCTGCTTTGCGAGGTCGAGGATCGCGCCGGCGATGCGGTCGAGTTCGGGTCCGGCCTCCGCCTTGAGGCTGGCGGAGCCCGCCGGGAACAGCACCTCCGATTGCAGGACGAAGCGGTCGCCGACGATGCGGATGTCCGGGCGGTTGCCGAGGATCTGGCGCAGGCGGCCGAAGAAGTCCGAGCGATAGCGCGCGAGTTCCTGCACCTTCTGGGCCAGGGCCACGTTGAGGCGGCTGCCGAGGTCGGCGATGCGGGCCTGGCTCTCGCGGTCGCGGTTCTCGGAGGCCGCGAGCGCATCCTCGAGGGCGGCGAGCTGGCGCCGCATCGCCGCGATCTGTTCGTTCAGGAGGTCGATCTGCGCGGCGGCGCGGGCGGTGTTGGCGCGCTCGGCCGCCAGTTGCTTGTCGACCTCGCCCTGCCGCCCGGCCGAGCCCTGCGACGCTTCGGCCTGCGCCCTGAGGCGATCGCGGTCGGCCTGCGCCCCGAGGAGGGTGTTGCGCAGGGACGAGGCCTGCTCCTCCTGCGTCTTCCGGGTCGAGCGCTCCAGGGCCAGCAGGTCCGTCAGGTCGGCGATCTGGCGATTGAGCCGGGTCAGCACCGAGTCCCGGCCGCTGATCTCCTGGGAGAGGAAGAACTGGCCGACCACGAAGATCGTGAGCAGGAACACGACCGCCAGCAGCAGCGTCGCCAGGGCGTCGACGTAGCCCGGCCAGACGTTGAGGCTCCGGTCGCGGCGACCGCGCGTGGAGGCCATGTCAGCTCCGCTCGCGGCCCAGGCGCTCCAGCACCTGCTTCAGCTCGCGCTCGCGGGTCGCCTGGGCCTCGACCCAGTCGCGGATCATCTGCTGCTCGGCCCGCATGTGCTGCACGAGCCCCTGGATGCCTTCCGCGAGATTCGTCATGGCCTGGGTGGCGACGCGCCCGTTGGCGCCCTCCGCCACCACGGCGGTCAGGCGGTCCACCGCCTCCTTCAGTTCGCGGGCGCTGGCGGGATCCTGTACCGGGAGTGGCGCGGGTTGCGCCTTCGTCGGGGCCGCGACCTCGACACGACCCTGCGGTATTTCGCCGGAGAGGAGCCAGTCCTCCAATTCGTTGTGGAAGCGCGCATGCGCCTGCCCGGCCTGCAGGTCGAGGAAGCCGATGATCAGCGAGCTCGCGAGGCCGAACAGGGAGGCCGAGAAGGCGAGGCCGATGCCGGAGAGCGGAACCGCGAGGCCGTTCTTCAACTCGTCGAACATCGCCGCGGCCTCGCCGCCGCCCCGCATGGTCTTGATCACCGACCCGACCGCGCTCAGCGTGTCGATCAGGCCCCAGAACGTTCCGAGAAGGCCGAGCAAGATCAGGAGGCCCGAGACGTAGCGCAGGATTTCCCGGCCCTCGTCGAGGCGCGCAGCCGCCGTGTCGAGGAAGGCGCGGCTGGTCGACAGGGTGATCCCGTCGGGCCGGGCGGCGATGGCGGGGGCCAGGGGCGCCATCAGGGGCGGCGGCCGGCTTGGGCTCTCCCCCGCCGCCACGGCGTTCACGTAGCTCACCTCCCGATAGAGCCGCACCACCTGACCGAAGGCCAGCAGGACGGCGATGAGCAGGACCCCGAGGATGAGCCCGTTGAGGCCGGGATTGGCGAGGAAGGCCGGCGTGATCTGGCGGAACAGGACGAAGGCGAGGAAGCCGACCAGGATCAGGAAGACCAGCATCCGGACGAGGTAGATGCCCGGCTTGGCGATCGTCGCGGGTGCGGGGGGGGTCGCCATCGGCTCGGGCACACTCTCAACGCGGAACTGTCGGCCCGCGGTGAGCGGGGCGAACGCGCCGGCACATTGCAGGGTGGTTCGGCGCCGATCAAGTCGCGCGTGGTCTGGTTCCGTGGATGAGCGCTCCGTTGCGCCGGCTAATCCCACGCCCGGGGCCAGGTCTCCTCCAGATGGGGTCCGAGGCGCACCGCGGCCACGCTCTTGGCGAGGCCCGTCGCATCGTCGGTCTCCACCGCGATGCCGCAAAGCGTCCCTTCGCCCTGGGCCGCCTCCAGGCGGGTACCGGGCGTCTTCTGCAGGAACCGGCGCAGAGGCTCGTCCTTCTGCATGCCGAGGATCGAATCGTAGTCGCCGCACATGCCGGCATCCGAGAGATAGGCGGTGCCGCCGGGCAGGATCCTGTGATCCGAGGTCGGGGTGTGGGTGTGGGTGCCCACGACCAGGCTGGCCCGGCCGTCGAGGAAATGACCGAAGGCCTGTTTCTCGCTCGTGGCCTCGGCATGCACGTCGACGATGACGGCATCCGCCACGGCGCCCAAGGGACAGACGGAGAGCTCCCGCTCGGCCGAGGCGAAGGGATCGTCCAAGGCATCCATGTAGAGCCGGCCCATGACGTTCAGGATGAGCACGCGGGCGCCCTTGCGGGTTTCGACCACGGTGGCCCCGCGGCCCGGCGTGCCCGGCGGATAGTTGGCCGGACGGACCAGACGGGTCTGCCGCTGGATGAAGACGAGGGCCTCGCGCTGGTCGAAGGAATGGTTGCCGAGCGTCACCGCGTCGGCCCCCGCCTGGAGGAGCTCGTCGCAGATCGCTTCCGTCAGGCCGAATCCGCCGGCGGCGTTCTCGCCGTTGATGACCACGCAGTCGAGGCGCCAGCGCTCACGAAGGGCCGGCAGGCGGTCCGAGATGACGGTCCGGCCGGGGCGACCCACCACGTCGCCGAGGAAGAGGATGCGCATCGCGGGACGTCAGGTCCGTATCAGCGGGACCGGCCCCGCTTCGGTGACGAGATGATCGAGGGGCTGGTCGTGCGGCTCGGAAGGAACCGTGTCCACGGCCTGAACCGAGAAGGCGATCCCGATGGTGAGCACGGGACCGTTCCGCGAAAGGCGCTCGATGGCTTGGTCGTAGTAGCCGCGTCCATAGCCGATGCGATGACCATGCCGGTCATAGGCCGCCAGCGGCACGAGGAGCGCGGTGGGATCGAGGGGCGGCAGATCGTCGTGCGGCTCGCTGAGCCCGAAGCGACCGGCGACCAGAGCCTCACCCTCGCGCCATTCCCGGAACACCAATCCGTTGGGCGTGACCTTCGGCAGGGCGATGCGCTGGCCACGCGCGAACAGAAGGCGGGCGAGGGGGCGTGGATCGACCTCACTGCGGATGGGCCAGAAGGCCCCGACGATCTCGACCTCAGCGAGCGCTTCGATGGTCATGACCGTCTCGGCAATCCGCAGCGAACTGGTGCGGCGATCCTCCTTTCGGAGAGCGTCGCGGCGGGCCAGAGCCTCGTTGCGCAGGGCCGCCTTGCGGGCGGGAACGGATGTTTCGGAGGGAGAAAGATCTGAGTGCGGAGCCACGTGAGCCGTTGGAGTGTCGATCCCGGGAAACCTACAATGTAGGTGGGCGCCGTGTTGGCCAAGTCCAGGGACAAGGCCAGGGACAGCTCCCTGGGGAGTCGATAAGGCCCCGGGGAAAAGTTCTCCTGACGGACCCGGCAGCCCCGCCTTGCCCATGTAGCGTCGGCCTGCGGCCCGCGCCAGGGGGGGCGCTGGTTCGACTCGCAGAATTCATGGGCGAGATCGGCGCTGAGACGAGCCGCCGCCCAACATTCCGGCGCTCGAGATCGTTAGCCGGCCGAAATGACGTGCGCTAGGCGCTCGACCCGCTCGGCACAGCGGACGAGCTCCTCGGCAAGCCGCTCTTCCTCGGCCGCCCGGACCGCTTCGGCCGATTCCACTGTCTCCCTGAGAGCGGCGGCTTCCTGCTCCAGCGCGGCGAGACGTCCCTGTACCTCGTGCAATTCATCTGCCTGCATCAAGGCTGCCATCACGTGCAGTCGCATGTCGCCGATCTCGCCGAAGGTCCGGCGCATTTCGCTGATCCGTCCATCGAGCCCTTCCGCGAGGGCGGTCAGGTGCGCCTCCTCGCCGTCGGCACACGCCATCCGGTAATTCTTGCTGTCGATGGTGACGTTGATCTGGGGCATCGGGCGTCGGGTCACTGGAGCGTTGCGATTTCAAACTTAGCGGAGGGCGCGGGCCGGTGTCAGCATGCCCTCGACGGCGTCGATCGCTCGTCCGAGGCGATGGTCGACATCGGCCGAAGTCGCCTCGACCTCCGCGAGGCGCGCGCTGGCCGCATCGAGTTCGGCGGCGAGCCTCGCCCGGTCCTCGCCCATGATCGCGAGCTCGGTTTCCAGGTCGCTGGGGTCACGCTCGGCCTCGAAACGTTGCGCGACCGCGCCCTCCAGCCGTGAGAGCACGGCTTCAAGACGCTGCAGCGCCAGATCGATGGTCTGGCTCACGGAGGAATGCCCTTCTCTTCTACCTGCTGCTATCGGACGAAGTCGTTCGCGCCATGCCCGGACACCTGTACGGTATCCACCGGGAAACGGTTATCCACCCCCTGCGCCGCGCCATGTAACCTTTGCCTCGATTTGTCACCATGTTAGAGACCGGCCGCTCGCAGACCGGCTATACGGCAGCACGCGACGCACTCAGGCGAGAGGGCAGGGACCTGTCAGCCACCCTGGGTTCGTCTTGCCGCGCGCTACCTCGGTCTTCGGCTGCGATCGCGCGCCCGAGCCTGCGCGGCAGTTCATCTGTCGTTCAATCGGGACTCGCACAGAGCGGGCGACGGATCGAGGCCTGCCGTTCGGGCGAGCCGCGACGATCAAATGGCTGGAGGGTGCTGCGTGGCCGGCGCCCGATTATGGGAAGGACTCACGCCGTGTCGGTGAAGGTTGCCATCAACGGGTTCGGACGCATCGGCCGCAACGTTCTGCGCGCCATCCATGAGGCCGGCCGCCAGGACATCGAGGTGGTGGCGATCAACGATCTCGGCCCCGTCGAGACCAATGCCCACCTGCTTCGCTTCGATTCGATTCACGGCCGGTTCACCGCCAAGGTCGAGGTCGACGGCGACTTCATCGTCGTCGACGGCAAACGCATCAAGGTCACGGCCGTGCGTAA
Source organism: Methylobacterium sp. Leaf465 (assembly GCF_001424705.1). GTDB lineage: Bacteria > Pseudomonadota > Alphaproteobacteria > Rhizobiales > Beijerinckiaceae > Methylobacterium. Next base: position 170,885 of record NZ_LMRA01000045.1, on the reverse strand, counting down.
CCCGGCCGAGCTGCCACACCGTGAGCTCGGCGTCGATATCGCCCTCGAGTGCACGGGCATCTTCACCTCGAAGGACAAGGCAAAGGCGCACCTCGATGCCGGAGCCAAGCGCGTTATCGTCTCGGCGCCCGCCGACGGCGCCGACCTGACCGTGGTCTACGGCGTCAACCACGACAAGCTGACCGCCGACCATCTCGTCATCTCGAATGCGTCCTGCACCACCAACTGTCTCGTCCCGGTGGCCAAGGTGCTCAATGATCTCGTCGGGATCGAGCGCGGCTTCATGACGACGATCCACTCGTATACGAACGACCAGCCGTCGCTGGATCAGATGCACAAGGACCTCTATCGGGCCCGTGCCGCGGCGCTCTCGATGATCCCGACCTCGACCGGCGCCGCGAAGGCTGTCGGCCTCGTGCTGCCGGAACTCAAGGGCAAGCTCGACGGCACCTCGATCCGCGTGCCGACCCCGAACGTCTCGGCCGTCGACCTCGTGTTCACCGCAAAGCGCCAGACCACGGTCGAAGAGATCAACACTGCGATCCGAGCCGCTGCGGACGGCCCGCTGAAGGGCGTGCTGGCCTACACCGACCAGCCAAACGTCTCGATCGATTTCAATCACGATCCTCACTCGTCGACCTTCCACCTCGATCAGACCAAGGTCATGGACGGCACCTTCGTGCGCATCCTGTCCTGGTACGACAACGAATGGGGCTTCTCGAACCGGATGGCCGACACGGCCGTGGCCATGGGCAAGCTTCTCTGAGCCGCATCGCCGTATCCTGACGGATCGAACGTTCCCGAGGACGAAGCGAGACCAGCATGGTGTGCTTGACATGATAGAGACCTCCCCCTCCGAACGCGGCTTCATTCCAGGCACCTCAGCGCTCCCGCCCCCGGCGTCCGCGCCGGCGGCAATCCCGGCCGCTCCGACCACCGCACCCTCCGTGGTGGTCGGGAAGGCGGAGCCCCTGCCGTCGTTCGGCAGTACTCCGGGGAGCGATCAGCTCGCCCGGATCGAGGACAAGTGCTCACGGATCGAGGACAAGTACGCCCGCTCCGAGGCGTTGCTGTCGCGCGTGGAGGAGAAGGTCGAGGGCGCCGCCGGCCGCATGAACGAGGCGGCCCGCCAAAGTGATCTCTCCGCTCTGCGAAGCGAGGTCCGTGCCATCGCGGACCGCACACGCGGCCTGCCCGGCTCCGGCGCACTCGTGCTCACCGCCATCATCACCGCCGTTCTCACGGTCGCGCTGACCCTCGCGGCTCAGCGCTTCCACCTGGATGCAATGCTGCCCCCGCGCTGATCGCCCCGTCCCGCCCGTCTAATGTCAAGGCCCCGATGACCGCTTTTCGCACCCTCGACGATGCCGGCCCGCTCCAGGGCAAGCGCGTGCTCCTGCGCGTGGACCTGAACGTGCCGATGGAGGGTGGGCGTGTCACCGACGCCACCCGCATCGAGCGGATCGTGCCGACCATCAACGAGATCGCCGGCAAGGGCGGCCGCGTCGTGCTGCTGGCCCATTTCGGACGCCCGAAGGGCAAGCCCGTCGCCACAGAATCGCTGAAGCCCGTAGTCGAAACCTTGAGCCGAAAGCTCGGCCGTCCCGTCGCCTTCGCGGAGGATTGCGTGGGCTCGGCGGCGGCGGACGCAGTCGCGCGCCTGCAGGACGGGGACGTCGCCCTCCTCGAAAACACCCGCTTCCATGCCGGAGAGGAACAGAACGACCGGGCCTTCGCCGAGCAGCTCGCTACCAATGGCGACCTCTACGTCAACGAGGCCTTCTCGGCCGCGCATCGCGCACACGCCTCCACTGAGGGCTTGGCCCACCTGCTGCCGGCCTATGCGGGTCGCCTGATGCAGGCGGAGCTCGACGCTCTGACCAAGGGGCTCGAAGCCCCGACCCGCCCGGTCATCGCCCTCGTCGGCGGTGCCAAGGTCTCCTCCAAGATCGACCTTCTCCAGAACCTCGTGGCGAAAGTCGACATGCTCGTTATCGGCGGCGGTATGGCCAACACCTTCTTGCACGCGCAGGGTAAGGCAGTCGGCAAGTCGCTTTGCGAGAAGGATCTCGCCGACACCGCCCTGCGCATCGTCGAGGCGGCCAAGGCGGCCAAGTGCCGGATCATCCTGCCGGTCGACGCGGTCTCGGCCTCCGAGTTCAAGGCCAACGCTGCGCACGAGACGGTCCCAGTCGACGCCGTGCCGGAGACCGGCATGATCCTCGATGCCGGTCCCGCCTCAGTGGCTGAGATCAACGCGGCCATCGACGAGGCTGCCACCCTGGTCTGGAACGGCCCGCTGGGGGCCTTCGAGCTGACCCCGTTCGATGCCGCCACCGTAGCGACCGCCCGGCACGCGGCCGAGCGGACCCAGGCCGGCAAACTCGTCTCGGTGGCCGGCGGCGGCGACACGGTCGCGGCGCTCAACCATGCGGGCGTGGGCGAGACCTTCTCCTACGTTTCTACCGCGGGCGGCGCCTTCCTCGAGTGGCTCGAGGGCAAGGAACTGCCCGGTGTCGAGGCCCTGCGGGCCAAGGGCTGATCGCATCCGCGACGCGGTCTTTTGCGGGATGACAGTCTCCGTCACGCAACGCGGCGTCACCGGAATGCTGTCCTGCGAGAGTTGCAACGGATCCGCAAAGGTCCGAAATGACGAACGAATTTGGAAGGCTCGCGTTTTCTGGCGCGACGATTGGCGGATCGCCTCGGCGGCGATCGTATCTGAGGAGAAACCCATGGCCCGCATCACCCTGAGGCAACTCCTGGACCATGCCGCCGAGCATGAATACGGCGTGCCGGCGTTTAATCTCAACAACATGGAGCAGGGCCTCGCCATCATGGCGGCGGCGGATGCGACCGACTCCCCGGTAATCCTGCAGGCGAGCAAGGGCGCGCGCGCCTATGCCAACGACATCGTGCTGGCCAAGCTTATCGACGGCCTCGTGGAGATTTATCCCCATATTCCCGTCTGCATGCACCTCGACCACGGCAGCGACGAGGCCACCTGCGCCACGGCGATCCAGTACGGCTTCACCTCGGTGATGATGGACGGGTCGCTGAAGGCCGACGGCAAGACCCCGGCCGACTACAACTACAATGTCGAGATCACCCGCAACGTCACCAAGATGGCCCACTGGGCCGGCGTCTCGGTCGAGGGCGAGCTCGGCGTGCTCGGCTCCCTGGAAAGCGGCCAGGGCGAGGCCGAGGACGGCCACGGCGCCGAGGGCGTGCTCAGCCACGACCAACTCCTCACCGATCCCGACGAGGCCGTGAAGTTCGTGGAGGCCACCAAAGTCGACGCGCTCGCGGTCGCCATGGGCACCTCGCACGGCGCCTACAAGTTTACCCGCAAGCCCGACGGCGACGTCCTGGCGATGAACGTCATCGAGGAGATCTACCGCCGCCTGCCCACGACCCACCTCGTGATGCATGGATCCTCATCTGTGCCGCAGGACCTTCAGGACATCATCAACCAGTATGGCGGCGAGATGAAGCCGACCTGGGGCGTGCCGGTCGAGGAGATCCAGCGCGGCATCAAGCATGGCGTTCGCAAGATCAACATCGACACGGACAACCGGATGGCGATGACGGGCCAGATTCGGAAGATTCTGGCCGAGAACAAGGCAGAGTTCGATCCGCGTAAGTACTTGAAGCCTGCCATGGAGGCGATGACCAAACTGTGCAGGCAGCGCTTCGAGGAGTTCGGTACCGCCGGCCAGGGTTCCAAGATTCGCCCGGTTTCCGTGGCCACCATGGCCAAGCGTTATGCCAACGGCTCCCTCGATCCGAAGATCGGCGCATTGAGCTGAGGCGCCGGAAGGACCCTGTATGTCGGAACCCCGCACCCGCCTCGCCCTGCTCAGCCCCCACCGGGTCGAGGCCGGTGATGCCGACGCGCTCGGCGCGGCGATCACGGCCGCCTGTGCGGCCGGCGACGTCGCGGCCGTCATCCTAAGACTGGCCCCGGTCGACGAGCGCAGCCTGGTCAATCTGGTCAAGCGCCTGGCCCCGGCCGCGCACGAGGCCGGCGCGGCCGTGGTCGTCGCCTGCGCGCATTTCGACGGCGACCTCGTCAGCGTCTCCGCCCGCGGCGGTGCCGATGGTGTTCACCTCGACAAGGCTCGGGATGGCGACCTGCGCGACCTGCGCGAGCGCTTGGCCGACGGACGAATCCTGGGGGCCGGCGGTCACGAGCAGAAGCACGCCGCGATGGAGGCCGGCGAGGCCGGCGTCGACTACGTCATGTTCGGTGGCCTCTACCCGGATGGGATGTCTCCCGACTCCGAGACGGTCCTGGAACGGGCCGGTTGGTGGACCGAGATCTTCGAGACGCCCTGCATCGCCGTTGCAGACGCTGTCGACCAGATCAATCCACTTCTGGCGACCGGCGTGGAGTTCCTCGGCCTGGAGAGTGGCCTCTGGATCGGCGAGCACGCCGACGTAGCCGGAATCCAAGCACGGGTTGCCGCCGCCGGGGAGACGGCCGCGTGAGGGTGGCGTTCAGCCTGTTGGCTCTGATGCTCGGCCTGTCCGAGGTCCGGGCCGCGTCGTCTCTGTCGTCGGAAGCGGCCAAGCCTGCGACACGCGAGGTCTTTTCCGCCCCGCTAAAGGAATTGCCGACTCCCTATTCGCCCAATGCCATGCGGGCGGTCCCCTTCACGGCGAAGCCCAGCGACAAGGCAGCCGATACAGCCTTTGGCGCCTACCAGCGCGGGCAATACACCACCGCGTTTCGTGAGGCGACGAAGCGGATCGCGGCTGACCCGAAGGATGCGGCGGCGATGACGCTGCTGGGTGAGCTTTACAATCAGGGCCTCGGCATTAAGCAGGATCCGGTCAAGGCGGCGGAGTGGTACCGACTCGCGGCGGCCCAGGGCGACGTGCACGCAATGGCGTCGCTGGGCCTGATGTCGATCGACGGGCGGGGCGGCGCCAAGGACATGAAGGCCGGCCGACAATGGCTCGAGAAGGCCGCCGGGAACGGTGACACGACGGCAGCCTACAATCTCGCCTTGATTCTCCTCGGGACGGGCTCCGAGCCGGATCAGGCCCGGGCCGCCACCCTGTTCCGCAGGGCGGCGGACGGGGAGATCGGCGCGGCCCAGCACGATCTCGGCGTCCTCTACCTGCAGGGGCGCGGTGTGCAGAAGGATCCAACCCAGGCCGCCGAATGGTTTCGGCGTGCGGCGGATAACGGTGATCTGGCCGGCGAGGTCGAATTCGCCATCCTTCTATTCAACGGGACGGGCCTCCCGAAGGACGAGACCCGTGCGGCGCGCTACTTCCAGCATGCCGCTGCCCGCGGCAATGCCATCGCGCAGAACCGGATCGCGCGGCTGTTCGTGGTCGGGCGCGGCGTTCAGAAGAATCTGGTCGAGGCGGCAGCCTGGAATCTCGCGGCATCCGCACAGGGTTTGTCCGACGGCTGGCTCGATGAGAACCTGAAGGGCCTGGAGCCAGCCGAGCGACAGCGCGCCGAAGCGCTGGCCGCGGATCGCGCGAAGGTCAATTAGCTGCGTCCCGTGGGGCAGACCCGCTTTCGATAGGGGTGAGCCGGCGCGCAAACGTGCTATGGCCGCGCCGAATGTTACGTGAATCGACGTTCTTTGAATCGGCCTGGACCTGAAGATCGATGATCAGCTCACCTCTCATGACCGTCATGGTCGACGCCGTGCGCAAGGCGGCCCGCGGTCTCAAGCGCGACTATGGCGAGATCGAAAATTTACAGGTCTCTCGCAAAGGCCCCGGAAACTTCGTCTCAGCGGCCGACCGCAAGGCCGAGGAAGTCTTGAAGGATGCCCTGATGAAGGCACGTCCGGGCTATGGGCTCATCTTGGAAGAATCCGGCAACGTCGAGGGCGCAGACAAGAGCCACACCTGGCACGTCGACCCCCTCGACGGAACTACGAACTTTCTTCATGGCATCCCGCACTTCGCGATTTCCGTCGGGCTGGAGCGTGAGGGACAGATCGTCGCCGGCGTGATCTACGATCCGGCCAAGGATGAACTGTTCGTGGCCGAGCGCGGCAAGGGTGCCTATCTCAACAACCGTCGCCTGCGCGTCTCCGGGCGCACCGACATGGCCGATGCCCTGGTCGCCTACGGATCACCCTATCTCGGCCGCGGCGATCATCCGAAGCTCCTGCGGGAAGTCGCCGCCGTGATGGCCGTGACCGGGGGCGCCCGCCGCTTTGGCTCCGCCGCCCTGGATCTCGCCTACGTCGCCTGCGGCCGCTCGGACCTGTACTGGGAGCGCGATCTGCAAACCTGGGATATCGCCGCGGGGATCATTCTTGTGCGCGAGGCCGGCGGCTTCGTCACCAGCGCCGATGGGGGTGCCGAGCCCCTGGCAGCCCGCTCGGTCGCCTGCGGCAATGAGATTCTGCACGGTGAGCTCGTGAAGCTCCTGCGCCGCGCCAACGCCTGAGGGGCGCCCTCGCGCGCTTCCTCGCCTCCACTCTCCTCGACAAGGGCTCCCCCATGGAAACCCGCCGCCACATCGCGTTGAAGGACTCGATCCGGTCCATCCCGGATTACCCGAAGCCCGGCATCGTGTTTCGCGACATCACCACGCTTCTCAGCGACCCGCGCGCGTTCCGCCGGGCGGTCGACGCGCTGGTACATCCGTACGCGGGGGGACGCATCGATCAGGTGGCAGGCATTGAGGCGCGTGGATTCATTCTAGGCGGCGCGGTGGCACACCAGCTCTCGTCCGGCTTCGTTCCAATCCGCAAGAAGGGCAAGCTTCCGCACACGACGGTATCGATCGCCTACGCCCTAGAGTACGGCACGGACGAAATGGAAATCCACGTTGATGCCATCAAGCCGGGCGACCGGGTGCTTCTGGTGGATGACCTGATCGCCACCGGGGGGACGGCCTGTGCCGCGGTGAACCTGCTGCGTCGGATCGGCGCCGAAGTGGTGGCAGCTTGCTTCGTCATCGATCTGCCGGAAATCGGCGGCGCGCAGAAGCTGCGCGACCTCGATGTACCGGTCCGGACCTTGATGGAATTCGACGGCCACTGACCTTCGCCCCTTCGGGGACACGCGCGGGGCAGGTGGGTGAGGGTACGGGACCTATCCTGACCCCTCACCCACCTCGACCCAGCGTCAGCCGTCGGCGGGCAGCCTCTCTCCGGAGAAGAAAAAGGCAAGCGGAGGCTACGCCGCTGCCAAGCTCGTGAACAGGCCGCGCCCGTCGGTCCCGCCGACGAGATCCTCTACGAAATTCTCCGGGTGCGGCATCAGGCCGAGCACGTTGAGTTTCTCGGAGTAGATGCCCGCGATGGAATTCAGCGAGCCGTTGCGATTGGCGTCCACGGTGAGGTTGCCAGCCGCGTCCGAGTAGCGGAACGCCACCCGGCCATCACCTTCGAGACGCGCAATGGTATCTGGGTCTGCGAAGTAATTGCCCTCGCCGTGGGCCACGCAGACGTCGATGACCTGATTCTCGGCATAGGCCGAGGTGAAACGGGTGTCGGCACGCTCCACCCGGAGCAGCTGGCGATGGCAGATAAAGCGCCGGTCCACGTTCCGCATCAGGACGCCCGGCAGAAGGCCGGACTCGCACAGGATCTGGAAGCCGTTGCAGATGCCGAGCACCAAGCCGCCCCGCGCGGCGTGCGCACGGACGGCATCCATCGCGGCTGCGCGGCCGGCGATGGCGCCGCAGCGGAGGTAATCGCCGTACGAAAATCCCCCCGGCAGCACGGCCAGATCGGTGCCGGCCGGTAGCGCGGTATCCGCGTGCCAAACCTTCACGACCTCCGCACCCGATTGGGTCAAGGCTCGGGCCACGTCCGCATCGCGGTTGGAGCCTGGAAAAACGATGATGGCAGCGCGCATCAGGCGATCTCGATGGCGTAGTTCTCGACGACCGTGTTCGCAAGCAGCTTCTCGCAGGCGCTCTTCAGCGTCGCCTCTGCAGCCGCGCGGTCCTCCCCCACGATCTCGACGTCGAAAACCTTCCCCTGGCGGACGCTGTCGATACCGGACAGGCCGAACGACGTCAGGGCCGCCTCAATCGCCTTGCCCTGCGGGTCCAGCACGCCGGTCTTCAGGGTGACGATGATGCGTGCTTTCATGGTTTCGAACTCGTCTGGTGTAGGGGCAACCTGCCGATAATCGGGAAATGCCAGGCAAGCAACGCGAAACGGCCCAAGAGCGGCCGCGCATAGACGTCGAAGCTGTGTGTTCCGATCAGCGGGTGGTGGGATCTGGTCCCCGCAGAGGCTCGATGCTCGTCGCGCGCCGCCAGAGTTGCAGCATCACCCAAGCTGCGAAGAGGCTGAACAGCGCCATCAGCACATGCCCCACCGTGTCGCCGAGGTCGAAGAGGCCGGCTAGAGCCCAGCCCGCCGCGATGGCGACGGCGAACACCTCTGTGCCGACGAGAACCATCATGCTCAGGATGGTGATGAGATTGCGCGTGTTCACTAAAGCGTCGCCCCGTTACCGGCTTCACGCGCGGGAGACCCGGCGCAAACATGATCGAGGGCGACGTAGCGCGAACCGGACGGGTCGCGCAACGTCGCCCTCGTTTCGACCCCGACCTTCAGCGTGGGGCGCGCTTGGCCAGGATACGCTGAAGCGTCCGGCGGTGCATGTTCAGGCGACGCGCCGTCTCGGAAACGTTTCGTCCGCACAGTTCGTAGACACGCTGGATGTGCTCCCAGCGCACCCGGTCCGCTGACATCGGGTTCTCCGGCGGGTCAGCCCGCTCGCCCGGCTGCGCCATCAGCGTCCCATGGATCTCGTCGGCGTCGGCTGGTTTGGCTAGATAGTCGAACGCACCGAGTTTCACGGCCGTGACCGCCGTCGCGATATTGCCGTAGCCGGTGAGAATAACCCCCCGTGCGTCCGGGCGGCGCTCCTTCAGGCGGGCGATCACGTCGAGCCCATTGCCGTCGCCGAGTCGCATGTCGATGACCGCGAAGGCCGGCGGACGGACGTCGACCATCGAGACGCCTTCGGCGACGCTTTCGGCAACTTGCACCTCGTAGCCGCGCATCTCCATGGCACGGGCCAGCCGGGTCGAGAACGGCTTATCGTCATCGACGATCAGCAGAGTGCGATCCTGGAAAGCGGCCAGGGGGTCATTGTCGGCGAGCTGAGCGATCTCAGCACTCGGCGCCGTGGTTCCAGTCTGCGTCAGCATCCGACGCTCCTCCGTAGTTCACGAACCATCTTCGATAGGGTTCTGCTGTGGTCCTCATATAGGTGTCGCACCCGTTTCCGTCAGGGGTTGCCCACTACTCAATTGCGCATGATCGACCGTCGAGGCGCCTCGCTCAAAGATGTGACGCGCCCAGCTGACACGAACCACGGCGCCCGTCGCCTCGTGTTGCGAGACGTTCGACAACGTCAGCTGCGCGCCGGAACGTTCGATCAGGGTCTTGGCGATGAAAAGTCCGAGGCCTAGACCGGCGCCGGTGCTGTCCGGGCTGCGGGAGCGATCCGGGCTCCGAGTCGTCACGTAGGGCTCGCCGGCCCGGAGCAGGACCTCACTCGAGAAACCGGGTCCGTCGTCCCGGATCTCCAGCCAAACCCGCTCGAGGGTCCAGCGCGCCTCGATGATGACCCGCTCGGTGGCAAAGTCGACTGCGTTATCCACGATGTTGGCCAAGCCGAACATCACGCCCGGATTGCGCCGGCAAACCGGCTCCGGACCCTCTCCCTGGTTGGAGACGTCGAGGATGATGCCCATGGCACGCTGCGGCTCGACGAGCTCCTCCACGAGGTGGCTGAGACTGACCGTCTGCAGGAAGCCGGCCTCGTCGCTGTCGAGCGACGTCAGCTTCGAGAGGATACCACGGCAGCGATCGACCTGGTCGCGCAGGAGCGCAAGGTCCTCCCGCACCGAAGGGCTGGCGGTCGTCGCCAATTGACGGGTCAACTCCTTGGTGACCACCATGATGGTGCCGAGCGGCGTACCGAGTTCGTGAGCGGCTGCGGCCGCGAGCCCGTCGAGCTGTGACAGGTGCTGTTCGCGGGCCAGCACCAGTTCCGTGGCGGCCAAGGCCTGCGCCAGTTGGCGCGTCTCCTCCGCGACCTTCCAGGCATAGACGCCCGTGAAGGCGGTTCCGAGCAGGATCGCGGTCCAAATGCCCGAGATGTACAGGAAAGGCAGTTCCAACCGCCCGTCGGCAAACCAGGGCAGGGGGCGGTGCACGAGGGCGAGCAGGGTCGCGAGGCCGATTGCCAAGAGACCGAGCGCCAGGGTCCGTTCGGGCGGCAGGGCGGTTGCCGAGATCAGCACAGGCGCGAGGAACAGCAGCGAGAACGGGTTCTGCAGTCCGCCGGTCAGAAACAGCAGGGCGGCGAGCTGGATGATGTCGAAGGCGAGCAGCAGGGCCGCGGAATCGTCGCTCAAGCGGTAGCTCGCGGGAAAGCGGATGCGCAGCGCGAGGTTCAGCCAGGACGATGTGGCGATGACGAGGAAGCACCAGCCGAAAGGCAACGGAAGGCCCAATCCGAATTGCGCCCCGACCACCGCCGCACTTTGCCCGGTGATCGCGAGCCATCGCAGGCGCACGAAGGTGTCGAGACGCAGATGCCGTGCGTCGCGGACGAAGCCGTTGGTGCTCATGTCGATCATGTCAGTGGAACGATAGGGCCTGGCTGTCTCGCGTCTATCCCTCCGGGTTCGGACATCCGCTCTTGTCGACATCGCTTTTGCGCTAAACCGAGGGGAGCGAATCCGCAGAGGTCGATGTGGAGCGCCGAGCCGACGGCGCATTTCTCAGGCAGCTCGGGGAAGCGACGCCCGTGAAATGGGGAATGGTCCGTGAACTTGTCCTACCTCTGGTACGAGGCCGCCCGACTGATGACGACGCCGGCGCGACTTGTCGTCGACGTCGCCAAGCACGGCCTGCAGAACCCCGCCAATCTGCTCGCCTACTCGCCCTATGCCCGCTCGTTGGCGGCCGCCTGCGAGATGTTCGAGCGGGTCACGCGGCGCTACGGCAAGCCGTCCTTCGGCTTCACCAGCGTCACCGTCGACGGAACGAGCGTTCCGGTCAGCGAGCGAGTGGTGTGGGAGCGTCCCTTCTGCCGGGTTATCACCTTCGATCGAAGCTTCTTAGGCGGCCCCACGGCGCCACAGCCGAAGCTTCTGATCGTCGCGCCGATGTCGGGCCACTACGCCACGCTCCTGCGCGGCACCGTGGAGGCCATGCTACCCGACCATCAGGTCTTCGTCACCGATTGGGCCGATGCGCGCATGGTGCCGATCGGAGCCGGGCGGTTCGATCTGGATTCCTACATCGACTACCTCATCGACATGTTTCGCGACCTCGGACCGGAGCTTCACGTCATGGCCGTGTGTCAGCCGGCCGTGCCGGTCCTGGCGGCGGTCGCCGTGATGGAGGCGCAGGGCTACGCACCGGTGCCGCGCTCGATCACGCTGATGGGTGGTCCCATCGACACGCGGCGTTCACCGACCGCCGTGAACTGTGTGGCTCAGGAGCGCGGGACGGCCTGGTTCGAGCGCAACTGCATCACCACCGTGCCCGCCGGCTATCCCGGCGTCTGGCGCAGCGTCTATCCGGGCTTCTTCGAGCTCTCCGGATTCATGGCGATGAATTTCGACCGTCACGTCAACGCCCACGCCGAGATGTTCGACCATCTCGTGACGGGGGATGGCGATTCGGCTGAGAAGCACCGCGAGTTCTACGACGAGTATCTCGCCGTGATGGATCTGACGGCCGAGTTCTACCTGCAGACGGTGAAGACGGTCTTCGTCGATCACGCCCTTCCGAGGGGATCGATGATCCATCGTGGCGCCCGCGTCGACCTCGGCGCAATCCGTAGCTGTGCCATTCTCGCCATTGAGGGCGAGAACGACGACATCTCCGGCGTCGGCCAGACCCAAGCTGCCCTGGACCTCACGCCGAACCTTCCTCCGCAGCGAAAAGCCTATCATCTTCAGCAAGCTGTCGGACATTACGGGGTGTTCAACGGGTCGCGCTACCGCACCATCATCGCGCCCCGTATCGCCGCCTTCATTCGCCAGATGGGGGATTCCGAGGGGGGAGGAGTGGCAATCAGCCATCGGCCGAAACCCGACCTATCGGGGGCGCCTGCCTGAGGATGGGGGCGCTCGGGTCGATGGCGAAGGGGCGCGACAGCGGCTAAGCTGGCGAGATGCGATTGGCGTTGCTGCGCGGGGCGGACCCGGATCACCTCGACATCCTGCACGAGGGCGAGACCCTCCGCGTCCTGCTGCGTCGCCGGCCGACAGCACGTCGTCTGACCCTGCGCGTCTCGAGTGCTACCGGCGAAGTGGTCATGACGCTTCCGACGCGCACCTCGGTCGGTGTCGCCCGAACCTTTGCCATCAGCCACGGGGGATGGATCGCGGCTCGGCTGGCGCGCATGCCCGAGCGGGTGCTGTTCGCGGCGGACGCTGTTCTGCCGATCCGAGGCGTGCCGCACAGGGTCCTGCATCGCGACCGTCGAAGCGGGCTCACCCGGCTCGAGACGCTTGCCGAGGAGCCCGTCCTCTCGGTTGCCTGCGACGCGCCGCACATCGCGCGAAGAGTCACCGATTTCCTGCAGCGGGAAGCCCGGCGTGATCTGACCGAGGCGGTGGCGCGCTACACCGAGAAGCTGGGGCAGGGGCCGACGCGCATCACCTTACGCGACACGCGAAGCCGCTGGGGCTCCTGCACGGTGCGTGGCGAGCTGAACTTCTCCTGGCGGCTGATCTTCGCGCCACCGATGGTGCTCGATTATCTGGTGGCGCACGAGATGGGGCATCTCCGCGAGATGAACCACTCGGCACGATTCTGGACCCTGGTGGGGTCGCTCTGCCCGCATGTGGACGAAGCCGAGCGCTGGCTGAAGCGCAACGGCGCCACCCTGCACCGCTACGGTTGAGGTCGGCTCAACCGCGGACGCGGAGTGCTCGGCCGCGTACGACTTGCTCGGCCGGCCAGGTCGGGCGGGGATCGACATCGCCCGGGTTCAGGGTGCGCGGCGCGACGCTGTCGCAGACTTCCCGCTGGCGCAGGATCACCGGCTGGCCGAACTCGTCCCGACGGCGGATGATGCCGCCGTCGCGGCAGAAGCCCGCGATCTCGGCCGAGCTTCCGCCGCGCCGGCCGCCGGGCGTGCGTGCCACCGGGCGATGCTCGATCACGAGGGGACCATCCCGGTTGAGGGAGCGCTCGACATAGGTCGTCTCGCCCACGGGGAGCGGCTCCGCGAGGGCCGGACCGGCGAGGGCCGGACCGGCGAGGGCGAGGGTGGCGAGGAGGAGGGGGGCGCGCAGTCGCATGGATCTGTCCGTTGTCGGGCAAGCGTGGCTGTCAGCACTAGAGGCTGTACGCGCGGCGCGATAGTCGGTTCCCGCAGGCCGGCCTTCGCTTGACATTCGATGGCCCAGCATGGTCGGAACACCCGTGTTTTCCGTTAACGGTTCGCGGGGCGGCGGGCCATGCGAAAGGGTCGACGCGTGGGGTTTCGAGGAATGGTGCAGCTTGCACGCGGCCTGGTCGCCCGGGGCGTCGCGGTGGGCCTGCTCGGTGCAGGGATCCTGCTCGCCGGCTTCGGGCCCGAGGGCGCAGCCGCCCAGGGGATGGTTCGCAACACGTTCGGCGATTGGCAACTGCGGTGCGAGACCCCGGCGGGCGCCAAGGCCGAGCAATGCGCCCTGGTGCAATACCTGGCCGCCGAGGACCGGCCGAACCTCACGCTGGTCGTCATCGTCCTGAAGACGGCCGACAACCGTGGCTATCTCCTGCGGGTGGTCGCGCCGCTCGGTGTCCTGCTGCCGTCCGGCCTCGGCCTGAAGATCGACAAGACCGATGTGGGCCGCGCCGGCTTCGTGCGGTGTCTGACGACGGGCTGTGTCGCCGAGGTCGTGATGGATGACGGCTTGATCAAGCAGTTCAGCGGGGGGGCGCAGGCCACCTTCATCGTGTTCCAGACGCCGGAGGAGGGCGTCGGCATTCCTCTGTCGATGAAGGGATTCGCCCAGGGCTTCGATAGCCTCAAGTGACGGGCTTCGCGGCGTGCGGGTGAGACGGTTGGTGCGAAGAATGCGGGATCTCGGCATGAATCTCAGCAGGGCGAAGGGCCGGCAGCGTTTGGGGCTCCTCCTGGCAGCGACCCTCGCGGCGAGTGGCGTCGGCGTCGGCCCCACCTCCGCGGAGGAGGGCAACGTCTTCATGAACATGCTGAAATTCGGCGGGACCACGGTGCCGCCGTCTCAGCCGGACGACACCGATCCGCCCTATTGCCCGACGGTGGCGGTGCCGGAAGGCGGCGCAGCGATCCAGAGCTATGCGGGCCGGGCCGGAGACGGCACCAGCCTCCGGCACCAGGTCACGATCGGTCGCCTGGCCCGGGAATGCGCCAAGCTTCAGGACGGATCCGTGTCGGTGAAGGTCGGCGTCGAGGGGCAGGTTCTGCTCGGGCCCGTCGGTAAGCCGGGTCGCTTCGAAGCTCCGGTCTCGATCAGCATCAAGGCCGGCGACAAGGTCGTGCTGTCCCGCGTCCACAGGGTGCCGGTCACGGTGCCCGCGGGGGCGGCGCAGGGACTGTTCTCCTTCGTCGAAGACAATCTCGTCGTCCCGGCGGCGATGGCCCGCGACTACGACATCGAGGTTCGTCTCGGGGCTGCGCCGCAGAAGACGGCGCCGCGGAAAAAGAAGAAGCCCGCGGTCTCCGCCACGTCGGAGGATCGCGTGGCGGCGCCCGCCACGGATGCGGCCGAGTGAGCGGTGAGCCTGCGCAGGTGATGTCCTGACCGCATCCGGACGCTCCGTCGCCTTCTCGCTCGACACCACGGATGATCCCCTCTTCGGTCACCGGCTTCGCCTCGCCGAGAATGGGCGCGGTCGCTGGATCGTGTTGATATATCGAGCAAATCCGGTCGTGCGTCCGCTGCGGCCGCTCCTGCGCCTGACCCGCGACGACGGACGGCGCGAACTTTTCGTCCTGCCCGGGGCGGGGCAGGGGGCGGCCTGCTGGCTCGGCTTCCTGCCGGCGGATGCCGCGGCGATCAACCTCGCCATCGACGAACGCAGCGGCTTCGTGCTGGAACGGGTCGGCCTGCGTTCGGAGGCGAGCGTGTTCGCCGAATGCCTGCGCGTACGTCCGCTCCGGGCGATTTCCGCTTTTTATCAGAGGCTTAGGCGCAACGAGCGCCGCACCCGCGACATCCTCCGGGGGAGCTGCGGGGTAACGCCGGTCGCGGATTTCGCGGATTGGGCGCGCCAGCGGACCCGCGCCGATGCGGCTCCGGTGCCGGCCGGGCCGGCGGTTCGGCTGGTGATGCCGGCCGGGCCGGCGGACGCGGAGCGGGTCGCCGCCACGATTGCGAGCCTGAAGGCCCAGCGTTACGCGGTCTGGCGCCTCGTCGTGGGCTGGTCGGAGGCGGGGGGCGCCATCCCCACGGACGATGCGCGGATCGCGCAACGCGTCTGGCCGGCCTCGGCCTGCCTCGGTGATTTGCTGAATGGTGACAGCGCTTTGGCGCTGCTTGCCCCGGGCGACACCCTCGATCCGGACGCCCTGGCGATCCTGGTCCGCGCCCTGGCGGAGCCGGACCGTCCGCAGATGGTCTATGCGGATGCCCAGGGCGAGGGCCCGGACCCGACGCCGGCGCTCAAGCCGGACTGGAGCCCGGACCTGGCGCTGACCACGGCCTATCCCGGCACCCCGACCCTCTATGCCGGGGGCCTGCTCGAACGCCTTAAGGCCATCCCGCTCGGCGCGCCGGACGCGTTCGCGGTTCGCCTCGGGCTCGCCGCGGTATACCACGCGGGTCGCGACGAGGTCGCGCATGTCCCGCGCGTTCTCGCGCGCGTGGCGCCTCCGCCGCCGGATTCAGCCGAGCGTCATGCGGCGATTCTCCAGACGCACCTTGCCGAGACCCGCCGTCCGGCGCGGGTCGAGGCACATCCGACGGGGTTCGACCTGCTCTGGGCGTTGCCGGAGCCGCCGCCGCTCGCCAGCGTCGTCATCCCGTCCCGGGATCGCCTGGACCTGATCCGGGTGGCCGCCGACGGGGTGCTCAACGGGACGGACTACCCGGCGATCGAGCTCGTCATCGTCGACAACGGCTCCACCGATCCGGCGGTGCTCGCCCATTACGAGACGTTGCGGCGGGATCCGCGGGTCCGCCTCCTGTCCTGTCCGGGGCCGTTCAATTTCTCCGCGATGATCAATGCCGGCGTGGCCGCGTCGCGGGGCGACGTGGTGGTCCTCCTCAACAACGACGTCGCGGTGCTGCGCGAGGACTGGCTCAGCGCCCTGGTGCGCCAAGCTTGCCGGCCGGAGATCGGCGCGGTGGGGGCGAAGCTCCTCTATGCGGACGGGACCCTGCAGCATGCCGGCGTGGTGGTGGGGCTCGGGGGCCGGGCCGGGCACATCCTGCGCCGGCGGCCCGCCGACACCCCCGGCATGCTCGGCCGGATGCGGGTCGCCCACGAGGTCTCGGCCGTCACCGCGGCCTGCCTCGCGGTCGGGCGGGCCAAGTTCGACGCGGTCGGCGGCCTCGACGCGGACAATTTCGCCGTCGACTTCAACGACGTCGATTTCTGCCTGCGTCTCGCGGCGGCCGGCTACCGGACGCTCTGGACGCCGCGGGCCGTGATGGCCCACCTCGAATCGACCAGCCGCGGACCGGCGGTCGGAGCGGCGCGGGCGCGCTTCGAGGCGGAGGCCGACCGCTTCGTGGCGCGCTGGCGCGACACCATCCGGCACGATCCCTATTACCATCCGGACCTGTCGCTGACGACGTTCGGAGAAGATCTAGAATAGGGAAGATCTTGACGAGGCAGGACCGTGAATAGGAGGCTCGACCCGGCGCTCGCCTTCGCAGGCGTGGCCCGGAGCCCGGTCTGGCGGCGCTGGGCGCTGGCCGCTGGGCACCTGCTCCGCCACCGGGGGGAGGGGATGGCGATCCTGCGGGCGCGGCTGGCGGGCAAGCGCGTCCGCGCCGGCCAGGCCGCGGCCGCCCTGTTCGGCCTCGACCATGCGGGGCTCCTCTGCAGCCCCGCGGCGCAAGGCCGGCTGCTGCGGGCAACCACGACCACGACCGCGGGCGCGGCGCGTCCGCGCGAGACCGTCGCGGTCCTGTCCGTCGCGGATCTGGGGAGCGAACCGCCCTCCGGCGCCGACCTCCTCGTCCTCGCGGCGCCGGGTCATGCCCTGCTGCCGGGCGCCACCGCCCTTCTCGCCGCGGCGTTCGCGCGGTCCCCGGCGCACCAGCTCGCCTACGGCGATGCGCTGCTGGGGCCCGAGACCGGGCCGGCGATGCCGCTGCTGCGTCCCGCCTTCGACCCCGACTACGCCCGGGCGGTGCCGTATCTCGGCCCCGTGCTGGCGGTCCGGGCCTCGGCCCTCGCCGCCATCACCGAGACGGAGGGGCCGCTCACGGATGCCCTCGACCTCACCGAGCGGGTGGCGGAGCGGTTCGGGCGCGGCGCGATCGGGCACCTGCCGCGCCTCCTCTCGCGCGGCGAGGCGGCGGCGGACGGGGCGCAGGACCCGGCGACGCGCGCCGCCACCCTGCGCCGGGCCCTGGACCGCCGCGGCGACCACGCCGTCGCGATCCGGGTGGAGGCGGACGGCGTGCTCACCCTGGCGCACCCCCTGCCGGAGGTGCCTCCGCGCGTCAGCCTCATCGTGCCGACCCGGGACCGGGTCGATCTCCTGCGGACCTGCATCGCCAGCCTCGTCGCCTGCACCGACTGGCCGGAGCGGGAGATCCTGATCTGCGACAACGACAGTCGCGCGCCCGAGACCCTGGCGTATTTCCGGGAGCTGGACGCGGCCGGCCTCGCCCGAATCGTGCCCTGTCCCGGCCCCTTCGATTTCGCCGGCATGAACAACCGGGCCGCCGCGCAGGCGCGGGGGACGGTCCTGGCCTTCGTCAACAACGACGTCGCCGCCCTGCATCCGGACTGGCTGGAGCGGCTGGTGCGGGAGGCCCTGCGGCCGGATGTGGGAGCGGTGGGCGCCAAGCTCCTTGATGGGCAGGGTCGCATCCAGCACGGCGGGGTGCTGCTCGGGCCGGGCGGGCTGGTCACCCACGCGCACCGGTTCTTTCCCGGCGACGCGCCGGGCTACCTCGGCGGGCTGCGGGCGACCCGCGCGGTGGCGGCGGTCACGGCCGCCTGCCTCGTGGTGGAGGCGCGCAAGTTCGCGGCGGTCGGGGGCTTCGATGCGGGCGCCTTCGCGGTCGACTTCAACGACGTCGACCTGTGCCTGCGCCTCGGGGCGGCGGGCTATCGCACCCTGTTCGTCCCGGGGGCGGTGCTGCGCCACGACGAGGCCGCGAGCCGGCGCTGGACGCCGGAGGCCCGGGCGCGCCACGGGCGCGAAGTCGCGGCCTTTCACGAACGATGGGGGCCGCTGCTGGCGCAGGACCCCCATTATCACCCGGGATTCGATCCCGATCTCGGCACCTACGCGCGGTTGCGCCCGGACTGGCCGGAGGCGGGCACGGTGGATCTGCGGTGAGCGTCGTGCCGGCTTCAAGTCCGGAAACCCTCACGCAGCACCCCGTCATCCTGGGGCCGCGCAGCGGAGCCCAGGATCCGGACACGCAGGAAGTGCCGGATATGACGCCGCGTCGGCGGTTCTGGATTGCACGCCGCTGGCGCGCCCCTCCGGGGCCGGGCTTGCCTGCGGCGACCCGGAATGACGGCGCGGTGCCGTCCGCCAACGACCGCTGGTTCAGGAGTCGCCGTTCGAAAAACCCAGCCGGCCCGCGCGATCGAAACCCGCGGGACCGGTCGGCGCGTCTTACTGGACGAGGCGGGGGCCGCCCGTCTGGACCTTCTCGTTCTCGGACATGATGCCGAGGCGCTTGGCCACTTCGGTATAGGCCTCGATCAGGCCGCCGAGGTCCTTGCGGAAGCGGTCCTTGTCGAGCTTGTCCGACGACTTGATGTCCCACAGGCGGCAGGAATCCGGGGAGATCTCGTCGGCGACGACGATGCGCATCATGTCGCCTTCCCAGAGGCGGCCGGTCTCGATCTTGAAGTCGACGAGGCGGATGCCGACGCCGAGGAAGAGGCCGGACAGGAAGTCGTTGACCCGGATGGCCAGCGCCATGATGTCGTCGATCTCCTGGGGGGTCGCCCAGCCGAAGGCCGTGATGTGCTCTTCCGACACCATCGGGTCGTTGAGCGCGTCGTTCTTGTAGTAGAACTCGATGATCGAGCGCGGCAGCTGCGTGCCTTCCTCGAGGCCGAGGCGGGTGGCGAGCGAGCCGGCGGCGACGTTGCGCACCACCACTTCGAGCGGGATGATCTCGACTTCGCGGATCAGCTGCTCGCGCATGTTCAGGCGGCGGATGAAGTGCGTGGGCACGCCGATGTCGTTGAGGTGCTGGAAGACGAACTCGGAGATCCGGTTGTTCAGTACGCCCTTACCGTCGATGACATCATGCTTCTGCGCGTTGAAGGCGGTGGCATCATCCTTGAAGTGCTGGATGAGCGTTCCCGGCTCCGGACCCTCGTAGAGGACCTTCGCCTTGCCCTCGTAGATGCGACGGCGGCGGTTCATAGGCGTGTACCGTGGTTTGAGGAAGTCCATGGGCCGTGACTCCTTGCGAGCGAACGATGCGGAATCCGCGGCGTGGCGGCCTGTGAGTGGGGCCGGGCCGAGAGACACGTCGTACGTCGAAAGCCTCCGCGACCGTGGCGCAAACTACCCGAAGGCGGCTGGCAGCACAACGCGCTGGCCGGATGGGACCCATGCCGTTCAGGGAGAGGCCGGGTGATAACGGGGAGTCCGTGCCGGAGGCAAGGGCGCGGCGGCCGAGGCCGGCCGGAGGAAGCGCCGCCGGGAGGGGCGCGCCTCCGGGTCAGGGCGCCGGCGTCTTGGCCGGAAAACGGCAGAGGTCGGCGATGGGACAGCGATAGCATTCGGGCTTGCGTGCCTTGCAGATGTAGCGGCCGAACAGGATCAGCCAGTGATGGGCGTTCAGCCGGTAGGGGGCGGGCACAAGGGCTTCGAGCCCGGCCTGGACCTTGTCGGTGGTGGGGGCGACCACCAGCGGGATCCGGTTGGAGACCCGGAAGATGTGGGTGTCGACCGCGATGGCCTCCTCGCCGAAGGCGACGTTGCGCACCACGCTCGCGGTCTTGGTGCCGACGCCCGGCAGCACCTCCAGGGCCTCGCGGGTGCGGGGCACTTCGCCGCCATGCTCCTCCACCAGGATGCGCGACAGGGCGATCACGTTCTTCGCCTTGGTGTTGAACAGGCCGATGGTGCGGATGAATTCGCGCACCCGCTCTTCCCCGAGGGCCAGCATCGCGGCCGGCGTGTCGGCGACGGCGAAGAGCGGCGCTGTGGCGAGGTTGACGCTGCGGTCGGTGGCCTGGGCCGAGAGCACCACCGCCACCAGAAGGGTGAAGGGGTTCTGGAATTCCAGCTCGGCGCGCGGCTCCGGATTGGCCGCGCTGAGCCGCGCGAAGATCTCCGACACCGCCTCCGGGCCGACGGGATCGGGCGTCGCGGGCGCCTCTGCGACGATCGGCGCGGCGAGGCGCGCGGAGATCGGCGATTTCCGGGGTCGGGTCGGCTGTCGGCTGGGCATCCCTGCGTTATATTCCCCGTATGGCGAGCGGCAATGACCACGTCCCTCCGATCGGCCGGCATCCGGACGGCCTCGATCCCGACAGCATGGATCGGCCTGTCTTCCAGGCCACCATCCGGCCGCACCAATCCCTGAGCCCCGACGGCTTCCGCAACGTGATGATTGGGTGCTGCGCCGTCTCCCTCGTGACCTCGATCGCCTGCGTCCGGGCCGGGTTCTGGCCCGTGGCCGGCTTCTTCGGCCTCGATATGATCGCCCTCTACGTGGCGCTGAAGGCGAGCTTCCGGCGCGGTCGCTCCTTCGAGGAGGTGGCGATCACCCCGATCGAGGTGATGCTCGCCCGGGTGACGCACCGCGGCGAGCGCCGGGAATGGCACTTCAACCCCCTCTGGACCAAGCTCACCCGGGTCGAGGACGACGAGTAC
Source organism: Methylobacterium sp. Leaf465 (assembly GCF_001424705.1). Taxonomy (GTDB): domain Bacteria; phylum Pseudomonadota; class Alphaproteobacteria; order Rhizobiales; family Beijerinckiaceae; genus Methylobacterium. The sequence continues at coordinate 149,900 of NZ_LMRA01000045.1, read as the reverse complement.
GGCATGCAGACCCTGACCCTCGAATCGCGCCGGGAATTCGTGGTGGTCGCCCGCGACGCCTCGCCGCCGGAGCGCGAGGTGATCGCCGAGGGCCTGACCCGCGCGCTGGCGCAGGTGAAGAAGGGCTATTGAGGTGAGTCGGCGCGGGCGCGGATGGCTGGCCGTGCTGATCGGCGCGGGGCTGGCCAGTGCCGGTTTTTCGCGGGACGGCGCGGCGGCGCCGGCACAGGTCACCGTCCGCTTCGTGGCGCCGGAGCGCTACACCGACGCCGACGACCGCTACGGCTCGGGGCCCGGCCTGCGCGGCACCCTCGCGGAGATCCGCCGCATCATCGAGGCCTCGGCCCTGCGGGTGATGGGACCGGACGAGACGCTGGTGGTGGACGTCCTCGACATCGACCGGGCCGGCTTCGTGCGCCCGGACCTGAACATCCCCTCGGGCCTGCGGATCGTCAGCGACGTGACCCCGCCGGCGATCCGCCTGCGCTACGACCTGCGGCGGGGCGGCCGCCGGATCGCCGGGGGCGAGGAGCGCCTGACCGACATCAACTTCCTGTTCGGCGCCCGCGCCGCCGCGGCCTTCGGGAGCTTCGGCTACGAGGAGGCCCTGCTGCGCGACTGGGCCCGCACCCGGCTCTCCGGGCGCGCCGGCGGTCCGGGGCCGCGGCCCGAATAGGCGCGCCGCCCCGTGGCGGCGGGGGCCGCCACATGACCAAAACGTCATGTTTCCGCCAGCGTCGCGCAACCCGCCGCTTCCCATGCTCCGGGCCATCGACCCGGCGAGGAGGGATGCGGCATGAGCGTTGCCGGACAAGGCGGTTTCGCGCGGACGGGCGAGCCCCTATCACTCCGTCCCATGCGTCTGCTCATCATCGAGGACGACCGCGAGGCGGTCGCGTACCTGCTCAAGGCGTTTCGCGAGGCCGGTCACGTGCCGGACCAGGCGTCCGACGGCCTCGACGGCTACGCCCTGGCCCAGGAGGGCGACTACGACGTGCTCATCGTCGACCGCATGCTGCCCAAGCTCGACGGCCTGTCGCTGATCCGCTCGCTCCGCGAGCAGGGCGTGACCACGCCGGTTCTGATCCTCTCGGCTCTCGGCCAGGTGGACGACCGGGTGAAGGGCCTGCGGGCCGGAGGCGACGACTACCTGCCCAAGCCCTACGCCTTCTCCGAGCTCCTCGCCCGGGCCGAGGTGCTGGCCCGCCGCCGGGCCGGGCCGGGCACGGCCGCGGAGGCCACCGCCTACCGGGTCGGCGACCTCGAGCTCGACCGCCTGTCCCACCGCGTCACCCGGGCGGGCCACGAGATCGCGCTGCAGCCGCGCGAATTCCGCCTGCTCGAGTACCTGATGCGCCATGCCGGCCAGGTCGTGACCCGGACGATGCTGCTGGAGCATGTCTGGGACTACCATTTCGACCCGCAGACCAACGTCATCGACGTCCACGTCTCGCGCCTGCGCGCCAAGGTCGACAAGGATTTCGAGCACCCGATCATCCACACCGTGCGCGGCACCGGCTACGTGCTGCGCGTCGACGAGGCGCGCGGCCCCGGCCCGGCGTCGTGACGAATCTCGACGACGCCCCGGCCGGGCGCCTCGGCAACCTGTTCCGGACGACGGCCTTCAAGCTGTCCTTCGCCTATCTGGTGGTGTTCGCCACTTTCGCCCTGCTGGCGCTCGGCTACGTCGCCTGGAACGCCAGCCGGGCGCTCGACGACCAGATGGTCTCCACCATCGAGGCCGAGATCAACGGCCTGTCCGAGCAGTACAAGGTCGGGGGCCTGCGGCGCCTGATCTCCGCCGTGGAGCGGCGCGCCGGCGAGCCCGGGGCCTCCCTCTACCTCGTCACCAACGCGGCGGGCGAGCGCCTCGTCGGCAACATCGACGCCCTGCCCACCGGGCTCATCGTCGATCCCGGCCAGACCGAGGCCAACTACGCCCGCATCGGGGGCGCGCGCGACGTCGAGCACCGGGCGATCATGCAGATCTTCGTCCTGCCCGGCGGCTTCCGGCTCCTCGTCGGCCGCGACGTGGCCGAGCGCGACCGGCTGCGGGCGGTGATCGGGCGGACCTTCGGCTCGTCCGTGGGGCTGGTGGTGGTGCTGGGCGTGATCGGCGCCTGGTTCATCGCCAGCCGGGTCCTGAAGCGCGTCGACGCCATGACCGAGACCACCCGCCGGATCATGGCGGGCGACCTCGACGGTCGCCTCGCGGTGGCGGGGACCGGCGACGAGCTCGACCGGCTGGCGCGCAACCTCAACGCCATGCTGGAGCGCATCGGCGAGCTGATGCGCGGCCTGCGCGACGTCTCCGACAACATCGCCCACGACCTCAAGACGCCCCTGACCCGCCTGCGCAACCGGGCCGAGGAGGCCCTGCGCACGGCCGAGACGCCGGACGCCCTCCGGGCCGCGATGGAGGGGGTGATCGAGGAGAGCGACGGGCTGATCCGGATCTTCAACGCGCTCCTGATGATCGCCCGGCTGGAGGGCGTGAACGCCCGCGAGGACTTCCAGACCTTCGACGTCGCCGCCGTGGTCCAGGCCGTGGCCGAGCTCTACGAGCCCCTGGCCTCCGAGCAGGGCCTGGCGCTGCACGTCGAGACGGAGGGCGCGCCCCTGACCCTGCGAGGCAGCCGCGAGCTGATCGGGCAGGCGCTGGCCAACCTCATCGACAACGCGGTGAAGTATGGCGGGGCCAGCGGCGAGATCCGCCTCAGCGCCGCGCGGATCGGCGACACCCTGCGCCTCGGCGTCGCCGATTCCGGACCGGGCATCCCCAGCGAGGCCCGCGGCCGGGTGCTGGACCGCTTCGTCCGGCTGGAGGAGGCGCGCTCCCGGCCGGGCTTCGGCCTGGGCCTGAGCCTCGTCAACGCGGTGGTGCGCCTGCACCAGGGCACGCTGGCGCTGGAAGACCATGCCCCCGGGCTCGCCGTCGTGATAACTCTGCCGGCCGGAGATCCGACGGGAGGGTAGGGCATGAACCAGGCCGCCGACGCGCAGAGCCGCCGCCTTCGGGCGCGCTTGTCCGCCGCCCCGGTCCTGTCCGATCCCGACGGGGCGGCCGCGCGCCTCGCCGAGGTGGCGCCCGCCTGGCCGGCGGGCTTCCTCGACGCGCCCCTGCGTGCCCTGCTCCTCGGCCTCGCCGACCATTCCCCGTTTCTCTGGCAGCTGGTCGCCCGGGCGCCCGAGCGCCTCGCGGCCCTCGTCGAGGCCGAGCCGGAGGCGGCCCTGGCGGCCCTCGTCGCCCGGCAGCGGGATGCGGGGCGCGGGCCCGACCTCGACGCCGTCGCCCGCGCGCTGCGGCAGAACCGGGCGGAGCACGCGCTCCTCGTCGCTCTGGCCGATCTCGGCGGGCTCTGGCCCCTGGCCACGGTGACCCAGGCCCTCTCGGACTTCGCCGACGCCTCGGTGCGGGCGGCCGCCGACGCCATGCTGCTCCAGGCCGCGGCGGCCGGGCGCTTCCTGCCCCGCGATCCGAGCGCACCCCAGGCCGGCTCCGGGCTCATCGTCCTGGCGCTCGGCAAGCACGGGGCGGGCGAGCTGAACTATTCGAGCGACATCGACCTCGTGGTCTTCTTCGACCCCGAGACCGCCCCCCTGAAGGCCGACCTGCCGCCGACGCCCTTCTTCAGCAAGCTGGCGCAGGGCATGGCCAAACTGCTGCAGGAGCGCACCGCCGACGGCTACGTCCACCGGGTCGATTACCGCCTGCGCCCGGACCCGGGCTCGACCCCGGCGGCCCTCTCGCTCAACGCCGCCTACGTCTATTACGAGAACCTCGGCCAGAACTGGGAGCGGGCGGCCTACATCAAGGCGCGGGCGATCGCGGGCGACATCCCGGCCGGGGAGGCCTTCCTGGCGAACCTGCGCCCCTTCGTCTGGCGCAAGTACTTCGACTTCGCCTCCATCGCCGACGTGCACGCGATGAAGCGCCAGATCCACGCCGTGCGCGGCCACGACACGATCGCGGTGGCGGGGCACGACATCAAGCTGGGGCGCGGCGGCATCCGCGAGATCGAGTTCTTCGTCCAGACCCAGCAGCTCGTCTTCGGCGGGCGCCGGCCCGAGCTGCGCGGGCGCGGCACCGTCGCCATGCTCGACGGCCTGACCCGCGACGGCTGGATCGACGCCACCGCCCGCGACGACCTCACGGTGGCCTACGGCTTCCTGCGCACCATCGAGCACCGCCTGCAGATGCTGCGGGACGAGCAGACCCAGCGCCTGCCGAGCGAGGCCGACGAGCTCGAGCGCTTCGCGCGGTTCGCGGGCTTCGCCACGCGGGACGCCTTCGAGGCCGCCCTGTTCCACCAGGCCCGCCGGGTGCAGGGCCACTACGCCCTGCTGTTCGAGGCCGAGCCCGATCTTTCCTCCGATGTCGGCGACCTCGTCTTCAGCGGCACCGGCGACGACCCGGCGACCCTCGCGACCCTGGAGAAGCTCGGCTTCCGCGAGCCCGAGCGGGCGGTGGAGACCGTGCGCGGCTGGCATTTCGGCCGGCGGCCGGCGGTGCGGACGCCCCGCGCCCGCGAGGTGCTGACCGAGCTGGTGCCGGTGCTGATGCAGGCGCTCGGCGGTACCGCCCATCCGGACGCCGCCCTCGACACTCTCGACCGGGCCTTCGCCCGGATGCCGGCGGCCCTTGAACTCCTCACCATCCTGCGCTCGAACGAGCGCCTGCGCCTGCTCTTCGCCGACCTCCTCGGTACGGCGCCGCGCCTCGCCGAGACCGTCGCCTTCAGCCCGCACGTCCTCGACGCGGTGATCGACCGGGATTTCGCCGATGCCAGCGCGGATGCCGAGGCCCTGGCGCAGCAGGTTCGCGCCCGCCTCGGTCAGGCGAGCGACCACGAGGACTTCCTGGACCGGATCCGCGACGCCGCCCGCCAGCTCCGCTTCCTCACGGGTGCCCGGCTCCTCTCCGGCATCCTCTCGCCCGAGGAGGCCGGCCGCGCCTTCGCGGGCATCGCCGACGCGGTGATCGCCGTGACGGTGGAGCGCGTCTCCGCGACCTTCTTCTCCGAGCACGGGGCGGTGCCGAAGGGACGCCTCGCGGTGCTCGGCCTCGGGCGTCTCGGCGCGCGCCAGCTCACCGCGGATTCCGACCTCGACCTCGTGCTGGTCTACGACTTCGACCCCGAAGACCGCACCAGCGCCGGCTCCAAACCCCTCGACGCGGCGGTGGCCTATAACCGTCTCGCCCAGCGCATCGTCGCCGCCCTCACGGTGCCGACCCGGCGCGGCCATCTCTACGAGGTCGACCTGCGCCTTCGGCCCGGCGGCGGCCAGGGCCCGGTGGCGGTGCAGTGGCGCAGCTTCCGCAGCTACCACGCCGAGGAGGCGGAGCTCTGGGAGCACATGGCCCTGACCCGCGCCCGGGTGATCGCCGGCGATGCGGGCCTCGGCGCCGAGCTCGACGGCGAGATCCGCGCCATCGTCGCCCGACCGCGGGACCCCGCCGACGTGCGGCGCGCGGTGCGGGAGATGCGCGCCCTCGTGGAGCGGGAGAAGGGCCATCGCGGCCCCCTCGACCTCAAGCTCGCCCCCGGCGGCCTCCTCGACCTCGACTTCCTGGCCCAGGCCCTGGTGCTCGGGCTGGCCCACCGGCGGCCGGACCTCGTCGGTCTCGGGGCCTGCGCGGTGTTCGCGAAGGCCGCCGACCACGGCGACCTCGCCCGCCCCGCGGCGGAGCGCCTGATCGAAGCCTACCGCCAGTTCGACGACGTGCTGCACTGGCAGCGCCTGATGGTGGAGGGCGACCCGGCCGAGGCCTCGCCCGTGGCCCTCTCGCGCCTCGCGGTGGCGATGGGTTCACCGGATTCGAACCGGCTGGTCGCCGGGCTCGACGAAGCGCGCATGGAGATCCGCGCGCTGTTCGAGCGCCTGATGGCGGGGTGAGGACGAGGGGGCGGGCCGATGCCCTCCGTCCCGGCAGCGCGATCACCGACGGCAGCGCACCGTCATTCCGGGGCGCCACAGGCGAGCCCGGAATCCAGAGCCGCAGACGAGGGAAAGTCCTGCACCACCTGTGTGTCTGGATCCCGGACTCCGCTGCGCGGCTCCGGGATGACGTGGTGCTGCGCGTGGGTTGCCGACGAGCGGATCGGTCCCTTCAATCCCCCTGCCTGCCAGAGGCCCCCGCCCCGAAAAGACCTCAGACCGTCTCCGGCACCGCCTCGGGCGGGCGCGGGGTGGCGCCGGCGGCGTCGCGAAGGGACGCGACGGTTTCCTGGGCGGCGGCGTCGACGAGGTTGCGGCGGTTCTCCGCGGTCGGGATCGGCAGCCGCACCATCACGATGGTGCCGAGGCCCTCCTGGGAGCGGATGCGCAGGGCGCCACCGTGCAGTTCGGCCATCGAGCGCGCGATGGCGAGGCCAAGCCCCGAGCCCTTGTGGCTGCGGGTGAGGTTGGTCTCGACCTGCTGGAACGGCGCGCCGAGGCGGCGCAGGGCCGATTTCGGGATGCCGATGCCGGTATCCTCCACGTAGATGTGGACGTTGGAACCGGCCGGCCGCGCCTTGATGATGATGCGGCCGTCGCCGGGGGGCGTGAACTTCACCGCGTTCTGCACGAGGTTGGTGAGGATCTGGTGCAGAGCGCGCTCGTCGGCCAGCACGGTCAGGTCCTCGACCACGTCCACGTTGATCGTCAGGGATTTGGCCCGGGCCGCCTCGCCTACGAGCTTCAGGGTGCCCTCGATCGCCCCGGCCACCGCGATCTCCCGCGGGGCGAGCTTCACCGTCTGGGCCTCGATGCGCGACATGTTGAGGATGTCGTCGATCACCGAGAGCAGGTAGTCGCCGCTGGTGCGGATGTCCCGGCAGTAATCGGTGTAGCGGGGCGAGCCGAGGGTGCCGTAGACCTCGCTCTCCATCAGCTCGGCGAAGCCCATGATGGCGTTGAGCGGCGTGCGCAGCTCGTGGCTCATGTTGGCGAGGAATTCGGACTTGGCCTGGTTGGCGCCCTCGGCCTGCGCCTTCTGGTCGAGGTAGCGCTCGGCGAGGTCGGCGAGCTGCTGGGTCTGGAGCTCCAGGGTCCGGCGGGAGCGCTTGAGGTCGCGCACGGTCTCGATCAGCTCGCGCTCGGACTGGACCAGCTGCTCCTGGTGGCGCTTGAGGCTGGTGATGTCGGTGCCCACCGAGACGTAGCCGCCGTCCTTGGTGCGGCGTTCGCTGATCTGGAGCCAGCGCCCGTCGGTGAGCTCGGCCTCGAAGGTGCGGGCGGTGGCGCCGCTCGGCTCCAGGTCCCGCAGCTCGCGCCGGACCGGCGGCAGCACGCCCCGGCCCATGATCTCGGCGTAGCGCCGGCCTGGAATCGCGTCCTCGGGGCTGAGGGCGTGGAGGTGGCGGAACTTCGAATTGCAGAGGACGAGGCGGTTGCCGGTGTCCCAGAGGACGAAGGCCTCGGAGATGGCCTCCACCGCGTCGCGCAGGCGCATGTCGGCGGTGGCGTTCAGTTCGGCGAGATTGCGCTGCTCGGTGACGTCGAGGGCGATGCCCACGAGGTGGCGGCCGCCGTCGATGGTGTCCGGCACGATCTCGGCCCGCATCCGCATCCAGACCCAGTTGCCGGTGGCGCCGCGCACTCGGAACTCGTGGTCGACGGTGGACTGGCTGGCCGCGAGGTGGCGCGCCAGGCTGTAGAGGTCGCCGTCGTCGGGGTGCACCAGGGCGTTCACATCGCCGAAGGACAGGAACTCGCGCTCGCGGTGATAGCCGAGGAGCGCGTACATTGAATCGGACCAGTAGATCCGTCCGCGCGGGATGTCCCAGTCCCAGAGGCCGCAGCGGCCGCGGCCGAGGGCGGTGTCCAGGCGCTGCTTGATCTCCTCGCAGACCCGGTCGACGGCGTAGGCCCGGCGGGTCTGCAGGGCGTAGGCGATGCCGGTGCCGATGATGACCAGGGCGGCGGCCCCGAGGAGGATCGCCTGGTTGCGCATCCGGGTGGTCCAGGCGGCGGTGATGGCGGTGAGCGGCTGGAGCACCGCCACCTGGCCCCGCCCGCCGGGCAGGTTGCGCAGGGCCGCGATCACCACGGAGCCGTCCGCCAGGGTCACGGTCATCACGCCCGCGCTCTCGCCCAGGGTGGAGAGCGCCTGCATCTCCCCGAGATGCTGGGTCAGGGTGCGGCGGGGGCCGGGCAGGGGCGGATTGGCCGCCACGATGACGTCGTTGGGGGAGATCAGCAGGATCTGACGGCCGGCATGGAGCAGGCCCGGCGGCAACAGGGCGCCGAGGTTGCGGTGGGCCGCCTCGCCCTTGGCCTCGCCGTCGATGTCGATTCCGGCGAAGGCCGCCGCGGCGAGGCGGGTCACCGCCTCCACGTCCGTGGTCGCCGCCCGGATCACCTCCTCGCGCTGGGCCTGCAGCAGCATAGCCGCCACCGCCCCGAGGCAGATCAGGAACGTGGCGAAGAGGGCCGGCAGGGCGAAGCGCAGCCAGGTCTCGGCACGCACGAAACGGACATGGGCGGCGTGTTGCGGCCGGTGGATGCCAAGAATCGTATCCGCACGCGCGGAGAGGGAAGCGGAATCCGCCTCCAGCATGGACTAACTCCGCCGTTGGGATTGTAGCACCGGGAAGGCGGGCCGCCCCGCTTTCCGAATCGTATACGATTCAACATTTCCGGTGGGGTTTTGTCCACGCGTTTTTTCCGGCCACGCTTGACTCCCGTTGCGAATCCGAGGTGCGGAATCGACGCCGGGGTGGGGCAAAAAAACGATTCCCTTCAGGCACTTGCTAGCCGGCGAGGGTCCGCTCCAGGATGTCCCCGACGTCCCGTGACAGACCGGCAACAGCGCGAATTTTCAGCAATGTGGTCTCGGCCCGGCCGCGGCGCTCCGGCTCCATCATCCGCCACGATCCGAAGGCCGTCAGGAGGCGCGCGGCCACCTGCGGGTTGGTCTTGTCGAGGGCCAGAACCGTCTCCGCCACAAGGGCATAGCCCGCGCCGTCGGGCCGGTTGAACTGGGTCGGGTTGCCCATGCTGAAGCTGCCGATGAGGGACCGGACCCGGTTCGGATTGCCCATCGAGAAGGCCGGGTGAGTCTGCAGGCGGCGAATGCGGTCAGGGGTTTCGGCCTCCGGGATCCCGGCCTGGATCGCCAGCCACTTGTCGAGGACCAGGGGTTCGGCGCGGTAGGCCTCTGCGAATCGGTCGAGCGCCGCTTCGCGCTCGGGACCCGGAACCTGGGACAGGACCGAGAGGGCGGCGAGCCGGTCCGTCATCGTCGTCGCCGCGTCCATCTGGTGTGCGGCGAGCAGGCTCGCCGCGGCCGGATCGGCCGCCGCCACGAGGTCGAGGGCCGCGTTGCGGAGGGCGCGCCGGCCGGCGGCCGCGGCCTCGGGGCTGAACGGCGTGCCGGGCGCGTCCGCCAGCGCGTCGCGCAAGGCGAGGAGCTGCGGCTTCAGGCGCGTCCCCAGCGCCCGGCGCAGGGCGTGCCGGGCCCGGTGGATCGCGTCCGGGTCGATCTCCGTGGCGATCTCGTTGGCGACGTCGGCCTCGCTCGGCAGGGCGAGGACCAGGGCGGCGAAGGCCGGGTCGATGAGGGCCTCGTCCGCCAGGAACCCGGCGAGGGCCGCACCGAACCCGTCCGCCCCGGCCTCCGGCAGGGTGCCCGACCGCGTCCCCTGCACGAGGAGGCGCATGGCCACGCTCTGGGCCGCCTGCCAGCGGTTGAAGGGGTCGGTGTCGTGGCGCAGCAGCGTCAGCGCGTCGGCATCCGGCATCTCGATCTCGACCCGCACCGGGGCGGAGAAGCCGCGAAACAGCGAGGGCACGGGGCGCACGGGGACGTCGGTGAAGGTCAGGCTGTCGCTGGCCTGGTCGAGCACGAACACGCCGTCGGCGACCCGGTCGCTCGCCGCCCCGGCGAGGGGGCCGTCCGGTCCGATCAGGCCGAGGCGGATGGGGATCACCAGGGGCGGGGCCTCGGCGCTGCCGGGCAGGCTCTGGCGGAGGGCGAGGCGGTAGGTCCGCGCCTCGGCGTCGTAGTGGCCCTGCACGGCGACCCGCGGCGTGCCGGGGCGCTCGTACCAGCGGGCGAAGGCGGTGAGGTCGCGGCCGGAGGTGGCTGCGAAGGCGGCGAGGAAATCCTCAACCGTGGCGGCGGTGCCGTCGTTGTCGGTGAAATAGCGGTCCATCCCGGCACGAAAGGCGTCCGCGCCGAGGAGCGTGCGCAGCATCCGCACGATCTCGGCGCCCTTCTCGTAGACGGTGGCCGTGTAGAAGTTGTTGATCTCGGTGTAGTGCCGCGGCCGCACCGGGTGGGCCAGCGGTCCGGCATCCTCGGGGAACTGGCGTGCCCTCAAGGTGCGGACCTCGCCGATGCGATGCACCGCGCGGGAGCGCATGTCGGAGGAGAATTCCTGGTCCCGGAAGACCGTCAGGCCCTCCTTGAGGCAGAGCTGGAACCAGTCGCGGCAGGTGATGCGGTTGCCGGTCCAGTTGTGGAAGTACTCGTGCGCGATGATCGCCTCGATGGCGGCGTAGTCCGCGTCGGTGGCCGTCTCGGGGGAGGCCAGGACGTAGCGGTCGTTGAAGATGTTGAGGCCCTTGTTCTCCATCGCGCCCATGTTGAAGTCCGAGACCGCGACGACGTTGAAGACGTCGAGGTCGTAGGCGCGGCCGAAGGCGGTCTCGTCCCAGGCCATCGAGCGGGCCACCGCGTCGAGGGCGTAGTCGGCGCGCGCCGCCTTTCCGGGCTCGACATAGACGGCGAGCTCCACCACGCGGCCCTCGCTGGTGGTGAAGGGGCGCCGCACGGCGTCGAGGCGGCCTCCCACCAGGGCGAAGAGGTAGGCGGGCTTCGGGTGGGGATCGTGCCAGGTCGCGAAGTGGCGCCCGGGGCCGGCCGCGCCAGACTCCACGCGGTTGCCGTTGCCCAGCAGAACCGGCGCCGCGTCGCGATCGGCCTCGATCCGCGTGGTGTAGACCGCCATCACGTCGGGCCGGTCGAGGAAGTAGGTGATCCGCCGGAAGCCGTCGGCCTCGCACTGGGTGCAGTAGACCCCGTTCGAGCGGTAGAGCCCCATCAGCTTGGTGTTGGCGCTCGGGTCGATCCGGGTCTCGATGCCGAGGGTGAAGGGGCCCGCCGGCGGCCGGTGCACGGTCAGGCCGGCCGGCGAGACGCTGTAGGCCTCGGGCGCGAGGTCGGCGCCGTCGAGGGTGAGGCGCTCCAGCACCAGGTCCTCGCCGTCGAGGACGAGGGGGGCGCCCGGGCGCCCGGCCGGGTTGGGGGCCAGGGTCAGCCGGGCCCGGACCCGGGTGGCGGTGGGATGGAGCGCGACGTCGAGGTCCACCGTGTCGATCCGGTAGTCGCTGGGGCGGTAATCCTCCAGGCGGATCGGGATCGGGGCTTCGGTGCGCATGCGGACTCCTCGGGCTGAGCCCCCACTGTGCGGGGTGCGCCGCGGCGGCGCAACGCGCGCCGGCTCCGGCGCGTTGACGCGTGCGCGCGCCGGACCACATAGGCGCCAGTCCCTCGGAGAGCTCCAACCCATGCGATTCCTGCACACCATGGTCCGCGTCGCGGACCTCGACCGCGCCCTCGACTTCTACGTGAACACCTTCGGGCTGCAGGAGGTGCGGCGCGTCGACAACGAGAAGGGCCGCTTCACCCTCGTGTTCCTCGCCGCCCCCGACGATGCCGGCACGGCCAAAGAGACCCAGGCGCCCGTGATCGAGCTGACCCACAACTGGGACCCGGAGACCTATTCGGGCGGGCGCAACTTCGGCCACCTCGCCTACGAGGTCGACGACATCTACGCGTTCTGCGCCAAGCTGCAGGCGGCCGGGGTCACGATCAACCGCCCGCCCCGCGACGGCAACATGGCCTTCGTGAAGTCCCCCGACGGCATCTCGATCGAGCTGCTGCAGAAGGGCCCGGCCAAGCCGCCGCAGGAGCCCTGGTCCTCCATGGAGAACACCGGCTCCTGGTAGCGTCCACCCGGGACGGACGACCCCGCGCGGGGCCGTTCGTCCCGGTCCAGATCCCCAGTGTCGGTCCCCGCTCTCAGGCGCCGGTCTCGGGCACGGGCGTGATGCCGAGCTGGGTCAGCTTGGCCGCCACGATCTCGATCGGCCGGCGCAGCTTCAGGCTCATGACGGAGACCGGGATGCCCTCGCGGGCCATCTCGGTGAGTTGCTGGACGGATTCGAGCGTCCAGGCCGTGTCGTTCGTCGCCATCGCGTCCTCCTGATCCGTTGCGGTCCGGGATCCCGTCGGACCCGGGACCCCGGATGGTCCGTGGCGGCGCCGGACCCGCCGGCGCGCCAGCCCTGGACACCTGGCGCGAGGCGCGGGCTCCGCAAGCGGCGAGGCCAAAATCCGGGCATGCCGCTCCGTGCGGCAGCGCCCGTTCCCCGCCCGGCGACGTCCGGGGCCTTGACCCCCGGGCCGTGCCCGGCGCACACCCGCGCCGGATCAGTCGGCCGGGCGGCCGCTCCGGCCCGCAAGGTCCGGGGAGGAAAGTCCGGGCTCCATGGAGAGACGGTGCCGGATAACGTCCGGCGGGGGCGACCCCAGGGACAGTGCCACAGAGAGCAGACCGCCACGGACCGGCGCGAGCCGATCCGCGGTAAGGGTGAAAGGGTGCGGTAAGAGCGCACCGCGGACGCGGCAACGCGGACGGCACGGCAAACCCCACCGGGAGCAAGACCGAATAGGGGCGACACGGCGGGCCTTACGGTCCGTCAGGCCCTCTCTCCAGGCCCGTCGCCCGGGTTGGTTGCTCGAGGCGATCGGCAACGATCGTCCCAGAGGAATGGCCGCCACGTCCGGGGACCGCGAGGGTCCCGGGCCCTACAGAACCCGGCTTATAGGCCGACTGATCCGCCTGAAGGTTCATCGCGGGCGGCGTCCGCCCGGGACGTCTTGCCCGGCCCGGCCGGCGGACCGTTTGAGGCGCCGGACTGCCCGCGCGCGATGAGAAATGGCCGTCGGTGCCCCATTCCCGGTGGTTGCGACGGCGCGCACCGGCAGACCGCTTTGCGCGGGAAAACTTACGCTCGGTTAACCTTGCTGAGGTCTGATCGTCCCGAGCCGCTCCCCCTCGGCCAGGTTCGTTGACGGCGCTCAGAGGCCCATGGTACCCCGATTCATCCCGTCAACGGCGATTTTCGGATCGACGGACGCACCCTGTCCCAGGCAGGCCGGTGTCCGCATGCGCGGTCGCGTCACGCGTCGACCCGGAGACGCCCCGTCTCTCCGAGCCGCGCCTGCGCGCTCCAGCCCCGTGGAAGGGACGCATGCGCCGCATCAGTCCGGTCGAGTCCTCGCTTCGTCCCTCCGCCCATGCGGCGTCCGTCCCCGGGCGCGCGCGACCGCCGCGCGCCGGGGCGCCCCGATGACGCGCGCTCCCCGCGAGGCGCGGGTGAACCGGGTGCCCAACGGGGCGCCGCACGTCCCCGTCCTCCTGGCGGAGGTCCTCGATTCCCTCGACCTGCCGGGCCGGGCGCTGGCCGTGGACGGCACCTTCGGGGCCGGCGGCTACACCCGCGCGATGCTCGCGGCCGATCCGTCCGTTCACGTTCTGGCGATCGATCGCGACCCCGGCGCCATCGCGGGCGGGGCACCCCTGGTGGCCGAGGCCGGCGGGCGCCTGACTCTGGTGCCGGGCCGCTTCGGCGGGCTCGACGCCTGCGTTCGGGGCGCCGGCCATGCCGCCGCCGACGCGGTCGTCCTCGATATCGGCGTCTCGTCGATGCAGATCGACCAGCCCGAGCGCGGCTTCTCCTTCCGCAACGACGGCCCCCTCGACATGCGCATGGAGCGCGCCGGGCCGAGTGCCGCCGACCTCGTCAACGAGTCCGAGGAAGCCGACCTCGCCGACATCATCTTCCACTACGGCGAGGAGCGCCGCTCCCGCGCCGTCGCCCGGGCGATCATCGAGGCGCGCCGCAGGGGCCGCATCGAGACCACCGCGGCCCTGGCCGACATCGTCGCCAGCGTGGTCTGGGCGGATCCCGCCAGCGGCATCCACCCGGCGACCCGGACCTTCCAGGGCCTGCGCATCGCGGTCAACGACGAGCTCGGCGAGCTCGTGCAGGCGCTCCACGCCGCCGAGCGCATCCTGCGGCCCGGCGGCCGCCTCGCGGTGGTGACCTTCCATTCGCTGGAGGACCGGATCGTGAAGCAGTTCTTCTCGGCCCGCAGCGGCCGGGCGGCCCAGGCCTCCCGCCACCTGCCGAGCCTGGAAGCGCCGGCCCCCCGCAGCTTCGCGGCCGTGACCAAGGGTCCGGTGCTGCCGACCGAGGCCGAGACCGCCGCCAATCCCCGTGCCCGCTCGGCCAAGCTGCGCGCGGTGGAACGCACGGACGCCCCCGTGCCCGCCCCCCTGGCCGCCATCGAGACCCTGGCCGCGCTGCCCGCGCGGACCGGTCGGAGCGGAGGAGCACGCCGGTGATCCGTTTGCTCAACCTGATCGCGGTGCTCGGCCTGATCGGCTCGGCGATCTACGCCTACTCGATCAAGTACGACACGCTCTACCAGGCCGGGCAGGTCTCGAAGGCCCAGACCCAGCTCAAGAAGGAGCGCCAGGCCATCGCGGTGCTGCGCGCCGAGTGGCAGCTCCTGACCCGGCCCGACCGGCTCCAGGCGGCGGTGGACCGCTACCTCGCCCTCGAGCCCATCGGCACCGCCCATCTCGGCCGCCTCGCCGACCTGCCGGCGCGGCCCGACCGCGGCGACGAGATCGGCCGGCTGCTGGCCGCCACCGCGACGCCGAAGGAGAAGCCGGTGGCGGGCCGCGGCGGCGACGAGCCGCGCACCACCGGCAGCATCACGCCGCGCACCACCACGACCAGAACCCCGACCACGACTTCGAGGTAGTGCCCGTGTCCGAAGTCCCGCCGCCCGGCCGAGACCCGATTCCCGCCCGAGACGCCGATTCCGCCGCCGCGTCGACCCCCGCGCCGGCCGAGCCCACTGCCGTCGCGGCGCCGGACGAGATGCCCGTCGAGCGGACGCGGCTGGAGCCGGCCGCCGAGGGCCTCGCGCCACCGCCCGTGTCGCGGCGCGCCTGGGTCATCCGCAACGCACGGGCGATGTTCCACCTCGCCATCGAGCGCTCCTACACCCGCGTCGGCCTCGTGGGCCTCGCCTTCACGCTGGTGTTCGGCACCATCGCCGGCCGCCTGATCCTCGGGGCGGCCTTCCCGGAGGCCGACAACGGCGACCGCCGGATCGCGGCCGCCGCCACCACGGCGATCCGGCCCGACATCGTCGACCGCAACGGCGAGATCCTCGCCACCGACATCCGCACGGTCTCGATCTTCGCCGAGCCGCGCAACATCTACGACAAGGACGAGGCGGTCGAACTCCTCACCGCCGTGCTGCCGCAGATCAACGCCACCGAACTGCGCGCCAAGCTCTCCACCAAGAAGGGCTTCGTCTGGGTCAAGCGCGAGATCACGCCGAAGCAGCAGGCGGAGGTCCACCGCCTCGGCATCCCGGGCATCGGCTTCCTTCCCGACCACAAGCGCGTCTACCCGAACGGCGTGGCCGCGGCCCACATCCTCGGCGTGACCAACCTCGACAACATCGGCATCGCGGGCATCGAGAAGTACATCGACAACCAGGGCAACAAGGCCCTCAACGATTTCGGCCTCGTGGCCAAGCAGACCGACCTCGCGCCGATCCAGCTCTCCATCGACCTGCGCGCGCAGTTCGCCGTGCGGGACGAGCTCGCCTGGGGCCTGGAGCACTTCAAGGCCAAGGCCGCCGCCGGCATGATCCTCGACGTCCAGACCGGCGAGGTCATCGCGCTCGCCTCCCTGCCGGACTTCGACCCGAACGACCCGGCCGATGCGCTCAACCCCGACCGCATCAACCGCATGAACGTCGGCGTCTACGAGATGGGCTCGACCTTCAAGGCGATGACCCTGGCGATGGCGCTCGATTCCGGCAAGTACAACGTCAACTCGACCTTCGACACCCGCGGCGGCGTGCTGAACTGGGGCCGCCAGAAGATCCACGAATATCACGGCACCAACCGGGTCATCACCATGCCGGAGGTGTTCACGCACTCGTCCAACATCGGCTCGGCCAAGATGGCCCTCGGCATCGGCGTGCCCGGCCACAAGGCCTTCCTGAAGAAGATGGGCCTGACCGACCGCATGCGGACGGAGCTGCCCGAGAGCGCCGAACCCCTGGTGCCGCCGCGCTGGACCGAGATCAACACCATCACCATCGCGTTCGGCCACGGCCTCGCGGTGGCGCCGATCCAGGCGACTGCGGCGGTGGCGGCCATCGCCAATGGCGGCTTCCTGATGACCCCGACCTTCCTCAAGACCACGCCCGAGGCGGCGATGGCCAAGGCCACCCGGGTGCTCAAGCCCGAGACCAGCGAGGCCATGCGCTTCATCATGCGCCTCAACGCCGTCGAGGGCTCGGCCAAGAAGGCCGCGATCCCGTACTACTTCGTAGGCGGCAAGACCGGAACCGCCGAGAAGGTGATCCACGGCCGCTACGTGAAGAACCGCCTGTTCACGACCTTCATGGCCGCCGCCCCCATGAACAACCCGAAATACCTCTTCGTCACCATCATGGACGAGCCGCAGGGCCTGCCGGAATCCGGCGGCTACGCCACGGCGGCCTGGAATTCCGGCGTCGTCACCGGCCGGACGATCGAGCGGGTTGCGCCCATCCTGGGCCTGCCGCCGCAATTCGATCCGCCGGCGAAGCCCTTCCCCCTCATGGTGAAGCTCGGCGCCTACCACGCCACGCAGGTGGACGGGCGATGAGCGGGCCGACCCTCGGCGGGCTCTTTCCCGAGGCGGAGGCCGGCCTCGCCGGCTTGCCGGTCGCGGGGCTCACGGCGGACTCCCGCAAGGTCGCGCCGGGCTTCGTCTTCGTCGCCGTGCCCGGCACCGTCGCGGATGGCCGCCGCTTCGCCGCGGACGCCGCGACCGCCGGCGCCGTGGCGGTGGTGAGCGAGGGCGCGCGGCCGAAGGGGCTCGACGGGCGCGTGCCCTACGTCGCCGTGGCGGACGTGCGCCGCAGCCTCGCCCGCGCGGCCCGGGCCTTCTCGGGCCGGCAGCCGGCCCAGGTGGTGGCGGTGACGGGGACGAGCGGGAAGAGCTCGGTCACGGATTTCGTGCGCCAGATCCTGGCCCGCCTCGGCGCCGAGGCCGCGAGCCTCGGCACGGTGGGCATCGTCACCAACCGGGGCGCCACCTACGGCTCCCTGACCACCCCCGACCCCGTGACCCTGCACGCCACCCTGGCGCGGCTGGCCGAAGACGGTATCGCCTACCTCGCCATGGAGGCCTCCTCCCACGGGATCGAGCAGCGCCGCCTCGACGGGGTCGAGCTCGCCGCGGTGGGCTACACCAATCTCGGGCGCGACCACCTCGACTACCACGCCACCATGGACGATTACCTGGCGGCCAAGCTGCGGCTGTTCACGACCCTGGCGCAGCCCGGCATCCCGGCGGTGATCAACCACGACGGCGCCTATGCCGACGTCGTGGTGGCGGCCGCCGCCGCCCGCGGCCTCGACGTCCACACCACGGGGTCGAAGGGCGACACGGTGCGGCTGGTCTCCGCGCGCACCGAGGGCTTCCACCAGCACCTCGCCCTGCAGGCGCCCGGTCCCTCGGGCCGGCTGCAGGACTACGCCGTGCGCCTGCCGCTGGTCGGCGGCTTCCAGGTGGAGAACGCGCTCCTCGCCGCCGGCCTCGTCCTGGCGACCCCCGCCGGCCGGGCCGACCCGGCGGGCGTGATCGCCGCCCTCGACCACCTCACCGGCGTGCCGGGCCGGATGGAGCGGATCGGCGAAGCGAATGGCGGCCTGTGCCTCGTGGACTACGCCCACAAGCCGGAGGCCCTCGAGGGCGTGCTGACCGCCCTGCGCCCCTTCGCGACGGGGCGCCTGCGCCTCGTCTTCGGCTGCGGCGGCGACCGCGACACCGGCAAGCGCCCGATCATGGGCGCCATCGCGGCGGACAAGGCGGACGTCGTCATCGTCACCGACGACAATCCGCGCAGCGAGGACCCGGCGGCGATCCGCGCCGCGATCCTGGCCGCCGCCCCGGGCGCCGTCGAGATCGGCGACCGGGCCGAGGCGATCCGTACCGCCGTGCGGGCCCTGGAGCCCGGCGACGTCCTCGTGGTGGCCGGCAAGGGCCATGAAACCGGCCAGATCGTGGGGTCACAGGTTCTGCCCTTCTCGGACCACGACGTCCTCCGGGCTGCGATCGCGGAACGCTCAGCATGACCCAAACGACCCCGCCCGGCACGGCCCCGCTCTGGAGCGTCGAAGCCCTGGAGGCCGCCACCGGCGGCACCCTCCTGGGCGCGGGCAGGCCGATCACCGGCGCCTCGATCGACACCCGCACGCTGGAGCCGGGCGACCTGTTCTTCGCCATCCGGGGCGAGGCCCGGGACGGGCACGACTTCGTCGCGGCCGCCCTGGCGCGCGGTGCCGGCGCGGCCGTGGTCGCCGCCGACCGGGCGCCGGACTTCGCCGAAGCCGGGCCGGTCCTGGCGGTGGCGGGGGCGGGCGAGGACCCGATCCTCGACGCCATGCGGGCGCTCGGCGCCGCGGCCCGCGCCCGAACCGACGCGGGCATCGTCGCGGTGACGGGGTCGGTCGGCAAGACCGGCACCAAGGAGGCCCTGCGCCACGTCCTGTCCGCGCAGGGGGCGACCCACGCCTCCATCGCCTCCTACAACAACCACTGGGGCGTCCCCCTGACCCTGGCGCGGATGCCGGCCCAGACGCAGTTCGGCGTGTTCGAGATCGGCATGAACCACGGGGGCGAGATCGTGCCGCTCACCGCGATGGTGCAGCCCGACATCGCCCTGATCACGACGGTCGAGCCCGTCCATATCGAGCACTTCGCCTCCGTGTCGGCCATCGCCGACGCCAAGGGCGAGATCTTCTCGGGCCTGAAGGCCGGCGGCACCGCGATCCTCAACCGCGACAACCCCCACTATGCCCGCCTCCTCGCCCATGCCCAGGCCTCGCGGGCGGGCCGGGTCGTCAGCTTCGGCGAGCACCCGGAGGCGGATGTCCGCGCTCAGCGCATCGTCCTGCGCCCCGACCTCTCGGTGGTGGATGCGGTGGTGATGGGCATCCCGGTGACCTACCAGCTCGGCACGCCGGGCCGGCACACGGCCATGAATTCCCTCGGCGTGATGGCGGTGGTGCATGCGCTCGGGGCGGACCTCGCCCGCGCGGCCCTGTCGCTGGCGGCCCTGCGCCCGCCCGTCGGCCGCGGCGAGCGCACCGCCCTGGCGATCGGGGCGGGCGAGGCCTTCCTGGTCGACGAGAGCTACAACGCCAACCCGGCCTCCATCCGCGCCGCCCTGGCGACGCTCGCCGGCATCGAGACCGGCCCGCGCGGGCGCCGCATCGCGGTGCTGGGCGACATGCTCGAACTCGGGCCCGAGGGCGAGGCCCATCACCGCGACCTCGCCGGACCGGTGGAGACGGCGAAGGTCGACCTCGTCTTCACGGCCGGCCCGCTGATGCGAAACCTGTTCGAGGCCCTGCCGGTGAGCCGGCGCGGCGCCTGCGCGGCGACCTCGGCCGACCTCCTCGAGCCCGTGCTCTCCGCGCTCCGTCCCGGAGACGCCGTGATGGTGAAGGGCTCGAACAGCATCCGCATGGGCCGGATTGTGGAAGCGCTCAAAGCCCGTTACGCGAACGCCCAAGCCGAACCGCCGCACGCCGTCGCGCGCTGAGGCGACCGTCATCACGGCCGGGGAGGGGGCGCGGCGCGCCCCCGGTCTCCGGCCGATTCCGAATCGAACCACGGCCGGGTGCTGGATGCTGTATCTCCTGTCGGACTTGAGCGGCACCGTCTCCGCCCTCAACGTCTTCCGCTACATCACCTTCCGCACCGGCGGCGCGCTGTTCACGGCGGGCCTGTTCGTGTTCTGGTTCGGGCCGCTGATCATCTCCTCGCTGCGCCTGCGCCAGGGCAAGGGCCAGCCGATCCGTGAGGACGGCCCCCAGTCGCACCTGCTGACGAAGCGGGGCACCCCGACCATGGGCGGCCTGATGATCCTGGCCGGCTGCGTGGTGGCGATCCTGCTCTGGGCCAACCCGCGCAACCACTACGTCTGGGTCACCCTGGCGGTGACGCTGGGCTTCGGCGCGATCGGCTTCTACGACGACTACCTCAAGGTGACGAAGCAGTCGCACAAGGGCTTCTCGGGCAAGTTCCGCCTGCTGCTGGAAGCCTGCATCGCCATCGCGGCCTGCGTGCTGATCGCGGTCTACTCGCCTCCGACCCTGCAGAACCAGCTCGCCTTCCCGATCTTCAAGGACGCGCTCCTGAACCTCGGCTGGTTCTACGTGCTGTTCGCCGCCTTCGTGATCGTCGGCGCCGGCAATTCGGTGAACATGACCGACGGCCTCGACGGCCTCGCCATCGTGCCGGTGATGATCGCCTGCGGCACCTTCGGCGTCATCGCCTACCTCGTCGGCAACGTCTTCACGGCGGGCTACCTCCAGGTGAACTACGTCCGCGACACCGGCGAGCTCGCGGTGGTCTGCGGCGCGGTGATCGGGGCGGGGCTGGGCTTCCTCTGGTTCAACGCGCCCCCCGCCCAGGTCTTCATGGGCGATACCGGGTCCCTGGCGCTGGGCGGTCTCCTCGGCACCATCGCGGTGGCGACCAAGCACGAGATCGTCCTGGCCATCGTGGGCGGCCTGTTCGTGCTGGAGATGATGTCGGTCATCATCCAGGTCGCGTCGTTCAAGCTGACGGGCAAGCGGGTCTTCCGCATGGCGCCGATCCACCACCATTTCGAGCAGAAGGGCTGGAAGGAGCCGCAGGTCGTGATCCGCTTCTGGATCATCGCCGTGATCCTGGCCTTGGCCGGCCTCGCCACCCTGAAGCTGCGCTGATCCGCATGACGCCCGTCACCACCTTCGCCGGCCAGAAGGTCGCCCTGTTCGGCCTCGGCGGCTCCGGCCTCGCCACCGTCCGGGCGCTGATCGCCGGGGGCGCCGACGTGCTGGCCTGGGACGATTCCCCGGAGAGCACGGGCCGCGCCCGCGACCAGCGCATCACCGTCTTCGACCTGAACGAGGCGGACTGGAGCGGCTTCTCGGCCCTCATCCTCGCCCCCGGCGTGCCCCTGACACACCCGGCGCCGCACTGGACGGTGGAGAAGGCCGGCGCGGCCGGCATCCCGGTGATCGGCGACATCGAGCTGTTCTGCCGGGAGCGCCGGGCGCGCGCACCGGGCGCGCCCTTCGTCGCCATCACGGGCACCAACGGCAAGTCGACCACCACGGCGCTGATCGCCCACATCCTCGCCTCCGCCGGGCGCGACGTGCAGATGGGCGGCAACATCGGCACCGCGATCCTGTCGCTGGCGCCGCCGGCGCCGGACCGCATCCACGTGATCGAACTGTCGTCGTTCCAGATCGACCTGACGCCGAGCCTCGACCCGAGCCTCGGCATCCTCCTCAACATCACGCCGGACCACCTCGACCGCCACGGCACGCTGGACGCCTACGCCGCCATCAAGGCGCGGCTGGTGGCGGGCGCGGAATGCGCCATCGTCGGCGTCGACGACGACCTCAGCCGCGCCATCGCCGACGACCGCGTCGGTCCCCTCGTGCGCATCCACGTGGGAACGCCCGAGGCGGGCTTCGACGGCCTGTCCGCCCGCGACGGGACGGTGTTCGACGCCGACGGCACGCCCCTCGCCGATCTCGGCGGGATCGGGCCGCTGCGCGGGGCGCACAACTGGCAGAACGCGGCGGTGGCCGCGGCCTGCGTCCGCGCCCTCGGGATCGATGACGCTGAACTCGTCGCCGGCCTGCGCAGCTTCCCCGGCCTGCCGCACCGGATGGAAGCCGTCGGCCGGCGCGGACGCGTGCTCTTCGTCAACGACTCGAAGGCCACCAACGCCGATTCGACCGAGAAGGCGCTCACCGCCTTCCGCGACGTTCACTGGATCCTCGGCGGCAAGGCCAAGGAGGGCGGCATCGCCCCCCTGGCGCCCCTCTTCGATCGCGTCGCCCACGCCTACCTGATCGGCGCGGCGAGCGACGCCTTCGCCGCCACCCTGGAGGGCCGGGTGCCCTACACGGCCTGCGGCACCCTCGCGGTCGCCACCGCCCGGGCGGCCGAGGCCGCCGCCGCGTCGGAGGCGGCCGAGCCCGTGGTGCTGCTCTCGCCGGCCTGCGCCTCCTACGACCAGTTCCGGAGTTTCGAGGATCGTGGGGATCAGTTCCGGAATCTGGTGCGTGCGCTGCCCTGAGGCCGGCCGGGCGCGGAATCGCGATCCAAATTCTCAATCATTCTGGCGTCCCATCCTGCGGGTGTAGCGCGGTCCCGCCCTGTCGGCGGCGCGGGGATGGGTTGAGTGCATGGCGTCCACGATGGCACCCGGCGCGTCGCGCTGGCAGGCGGGAGCCTGGGCCCACATCCCCGTCCTGAAGGTGCTCCGACGCCTGGCGACGCTGCTCCTCGTCGCCTTCATCTTCTTCGCCTGCTTCGCCTTCTCGGACACCTCGCCCTACGACGTGGTGGCGATCCCCACCATCGTGCTCTGGCTCTGCCTCGGCCTGCGCCTGCACCGGGGCATGGTGCCCCTGCTCGGGCTGCTGATCCTCTATGTCGGCGCGATCACGGTGGCGCTGATGCCCTATGTCGACCAGCCCCTGTCGGTCACCTGGACGATCCAGCTCGCCTACCTCGCCATCACGGGCGTGTTCTTCGCGATGCTGTTCTCCGACGACACGCAGGCGCGGATGGAACTGGCGCTCAAGACCTTCGTGGCGAGCTGCCTGTTGTCCAGCGCCTTCGGCATCGTCGGCTACTTCGGATACATCCCGACCGAGGACCTGTTCTACAAGTACGGCCGCGCCTCGGGCACCTTCCAGGATCCGAACGTCTTCGGTTCGTTCCTCACCCTGGGCGCCCTCTACCTGATGCACGGCCTCCTCCTCGGTACCAGCCGGCGGCCGGTCCTCTCGTCGGCGATCCTCATGGTGATCGTGGCGGGCATCTTCCTGTCGTTCTCGCGCGGTTCCTGGGCGGGCTCGCTCATCGCCGTCGCCGTGATGGTCGGCAGCGTCTACACCACCACCCCCTCGGCGCGCCTGCGCCGCCGCATCGTCACCCTGACGGTGCTGGCCCTCGTCGCCACCACGGTCGCCATCGTCGGCCTGCTCTCGATCGGCGACACCGCGGAGATGTTCTCCCAGCGCGCCGCGGTCACGCAGGACTACGACACCGGCGAGACCGGGCGCTTCGGCAACCAGCTGCGCGGCCTCAACATGCTGGTGGACGAGCCCCTCGGCATGGGTCCCCTGCGCTGGCGCCTGATCTTCGCTCTGGAGCCGCACAACACCTATATCGGCAGCTTCGCCAATGGCGGCTGGCTCGCCGGCGTCGCCTTCGTCGGCCTCGTGCTGACGACGAGCGTGGTCGGCTTCCGGCTGATGCGCCACGACACGCCCTATCGCCGCCACGCCCAGATCGTCTGGCCGGCCCTGTTGATGTTCTTCCTGCAGGCTCTCCAGATCGACATCGAGAAGTGGCGCCACGTCTACATGATGCTGGGCATGATCTGGGGCCTGGAAGCCGCCCGCCTGCGCTGGCGCGCGGGCGGGGCGCGGGGCTGACGCGACTGGGCGCGGGCGGGGGCTCAGCCCCCCGCGGGCTCCGATGCCTCGGGCTCCTCCGGTTCCGGATCGGCCGTCCAGGCCGTGGCGAAGGCCGCGAGGTGGCGGGCATCCGCGAAGGCCAGGACGGTGACCGCCCGGTCGGCCGGCATCGCGCCGGGATAGGGCGCCAGTAGCACCTTCTCCTCGGAGAACCGGGCGCCCGGCGCGTGCTCGGCGAGCCAGGCTTCGGCCTCCGGGGAGAGCCGGCTCGGATCGGCCGGGTCGCGCGCCCGCGCGTCGCCGCGCAGCACGAGGACGTAGGAGCCGAGCGCCGGATTGCGCTGCTGGACCGCTTTCACGATGTCGAGAAACATGCCGATCGGGTTCCGGTTGTGCTCAGTGCAGCTTCACGCGCGACTCGGTGCGCCGGGTCAGCGCCCGGGCGACCGCGTCCAGGGTCGTCTTCACGGTGCCGTGCAGGGCCTGCTCGTGCATCTTGTACAGCGAGCGGTACATCATCCGCGCGAACAGCCCGGCGATGAACATGTTCTTGCCCTTGATGAACCCCATCAGGCTGCCGACCGTCGAGTATTCGCCCAGCGAGACCAGCGAGCCGAAGTCGCGGTACTTGAAGGCTTTCAGCGGCTTGCCGGCCATCTTGTCGGGGATGATCTTGATGAGGTGCGAGGCCTGCTGGTGGGCCGCCTGCGCCCGGGGCGGGATCGGGGTATCCGAGCCCTTCTCCACGAGATAGGCGCAGTCGCCCATCGCGAAGATGTCCGGGTCGCGGGTGGTCTGCAGGGTCGGGGTCACCACGAGCTGGTTGTTGCGCGTGGTCTCAAGGCCGCCGATCTCGTGCAGGAACGGCGGCGCCTTCACGCCGGCGGCCCAGACCACCAGTTCGGAGGGGATGAAGCCGCCATCGGCGAGCTGGACCCCGTCGGGCCGGACCTCGGTGACGCGGGCGCCAGTGCGGACCTCGACGCCGATCTTGGCGAGGAGCTCCATGACGTCGCGGGACATCCGCTCCGGCACCGCCGGCAGGATGCGGCTCGCGGCCTCCACCAGGGTGATCTTCAGGTCCTTGGCCGGGTCGATGCGGTCGAGGCCGGTGGCCGCCACGTGGCGGGTGGTGCGGTGGAGTTCGGCGGCGAGCTCGGTGCCGGTGGCGCCGGCCCCGATCACGGTGACGTGGAGCTGGCCCGGCCGCACCGGACCCGGCTGGGTGTGGGCCCGCAGCATCCCGTTCACCAGGCGCTGGTGGAAGCGCACCGCCTGGCTCTGGGTGTCGAGGGCGATGGCGTTCTCCTGCACGCCGGGCGTGCCGAAATCGTTGGTGGTCGAGCCCACCGCCATCACCAGCGTGTCGTAGGGGATCTCGCGGATCGGCGTGACCTCGCGGCCCTCAGTGTCGTGGCTGGCCGCGAGGTGGATCACCCGCTTGGACCGGTCGAGGCCGGTCATCTCGCCGATCCGGTAGCGGAAATGATGCCGGTGGGCATGGTGCAGGTAATCGACCGCGTGGTGGCCGACATCGAGGCTGCCGGCGGCGACCTCATGCAGCAGCGGCTTCCAGATGTGGGTCCGCGCCCGGTCGACCAGGGTGACGTGCGCCTTGTGCGTGCGACCGAGCTTGTCGCCCAGCTTCGTGGCGAGCTGCAGGCCCGCCGCGCCGCCGCCGACGACCACGATGCGATGCAGATTGTCCTCGGTTTCGCCCGGTACCATGTCGCTCAGGTCCTCGTGTGCCGCGATTGTACGGATGCGTGCCCCCACGGCGAGCGACGCATCGTCATCCAGGGGTTCAGCTTAGAAGGATTGCCGGTGGACCGCCATTCCCGTCACGCCGGCGCGCCCGGCTGGCGCAGGGGATGGGCCCGGGCGAAGGCGTCCTGGGCGAGGCAATCCTCGGCGATCCGGCGGACCGTCGGGAAGGGGCCCGTGTCGACGCCGAAGATGCCGGTGCCGACCCAGAGGCTGACGAGGCAGAGATCGGCGTGGCTCACCGCGTCGCCCTGCGCGTAGCGCCCGGTCCCGGGCTCCTGGGTGAGGCGCGTCTCCAGGGTCTTCAGGCCGGTCGCCATCCAGTGGCGCACGAAGTCGAGCATGCGCTCGCGCGGCAGGTCGTAGCGTTCCATCAGGAAGTTGCGCACCCGCGGCACGTAGAGCGGATGGGTGTCGCAGGCGACCACCTGGGCCAGGGAACGGGCGCGGGCCCGCGCGCGGGGCTCGCCCGGCAGCAGCGGGGTGGCCGGATGGATGTCTTCGAGATAGTCGAGGATGGCGAGCGACTGGATCAGCGGCGGCCCGTCGCCGTCGAAGAGCGCCGGCACCGCCCCCTGCGGATTGATCGCCAGGAAGTCCGGCTTGAACTGCTCGCCGGCATCGAGGTCCAGGAAGACCTCCTCGTAGGCGATGCCCTTGAGGTTGAGGGCGACCCGGACCCGGAACGCCGCGGCCGAGCGCCAATTACCGTACATCTTCATGCGCGCAACGTTTCCTCTTGGCGGAATCTTATCCGTCTCTTATCGCCCCGGACCACACCCGACATCGCGTCCGCCCGCAAGCCCGTTCTGCCGGCGAATGGCCATCGCGGGCACGATTTGGCAGCGCCGTGATCCTCGCGCATAGGAGAAGGCGAGGTGTCCATCCTCGGCCGATGAGTGACGCGATGCAGATCGAAACGCCCTACCTGATGTTCCTCGGCGACGTGCCCGATCGCTTGGCCGCCAAGACCGCCTACGGCATCAAGGACTGGCGTCCCGAATGGTGCGTCGGCCAGCTGCGCCTGCCCGGCTGCGCCGCCGACCTCGGGATCCCGGACCTCACCCTGGTCGAGGCCGTGGCGAAGGGCTGCCGCACGATGGTGATCGGCGTGGCCAATGCGGGCGGCGTCCTCCCCGAGCACTGGGTCGCCGAGGTGGTGGCGGCCCTGGAGGCCGGGCTCGACATTGCCAGCGGGCTGCATGCCCGTCTTGGGGCGGTGCCGGCCATCGCCGAGGCCGCCGAGCGCCACGGGCGGCAGCTGCACGACGTGCGCCACACCTCCGAGACCTTCGCCACCGGCAAGGGCACCAAGCGGCCCGGCCGACGCCTGCTCAGCGTCGGCACCGACTGCTCGGTGGGCAAGAAGTACACCGTGCTCGCCCTGGAGCGCGGCATGCGCGAGCGCGGCCTCGACGCGGATTTCCGCGCCACCGGCCAGACCGGCGTCTTCATCTCGGGGCGCGGCGTCGCCATCGATGCGGTGGTGGCCGACTTCATCTCCGGCGCCGTCGAGTGGATCGCCCCCGCCGCCGCGCCGGACCACTGGGACCTGCTCGAAGGGCAGGGCTCGCTGTTCCACCCCTCCTTCGCCGGCGTGAGCCTCGGGCTGCTGCACGGGGCGCAGGCCGATGCCTTCGTGGTCTGCCACGAGCCGACCCGCACGACGATGCGCGGCGTCGAGCACGCGCTTCCGACGATCCGGCAGGTCATCGATCTCACCGTCCAGCTCGGCCGCCTGACGAACCCGGACATCCGTCCGGTGGGCATCGCCGTCAACACGCAGGACCTGGCGGAGGGGGCGGCCCGCACGCTGCTCGCCGACCTCGCCCGGGACCACGACCTGCCGGCCACCGACCCGGTCCGCTTCGGCGTCGAGGCCATCGTCGACCGGATCGTGTCCGAGTTTCCCCCCGCCGCCACGGAGGCGAGCGCGTGACCCGGCACCTCGACGTCGCGGTCGAGTCGTTCCCGATCGCCGGGGCCTTCACCATCGCGCGGGGCAGCCGCACCGAGGCGGTGGTCGTGGTCGCCACCGTCTCCGACGGGGAGGGCCGGGCCGGCCGCGGCGAGTGCGTGCCCTATGCCCGCTACGGCGAGACCGTGGAGAGCGTCGTCGCGCTGATCCGGGACCACGCGGAGGCGATCGCCATGGGGGCGACCCGGGCGGACCTGCAGGTCGGCATGAAGCCGGGGGCCGCCCGCAACGCCCTCGATTGCGCCCTGTTCGACCTGGAGGCCAAGCAGCTCGGGCGCCCCGCCTTCGCGATCGCCGGCCTGTCGGCACCGCAGGTCGCCACCACCGCCTACACCCTGAGCCTCGGGGACCCGGAGAGCATGGAGGCGGCGGCCCGCCAGGCCGCGCACCGGCCCCTGCTCAAGGTGAAGCTCGGCGGCGTCGGCGACCCGGAGCGCATCGCCGCCGTGCGGCGCGGCGCACCGGATGCGCGCCTCATCGTCGATGCCAACGAGGCTTGGCGCCACGAGACGATCGAGGCCAACCTCGCGGCCTGCGTCGCGGCGGGCGTCGGCCTGATCGAGCAGCCGCTGCCCGCCGGCGAGGACGCGCTCCTCGCCGAGATCGCCCGGCCGATCCCGATCTGCGCCGACGAGAGCCTGCACGACCGGGCCGGCCTCGACGCCCTCAGCCGGCGCTACGACGCCATCAACATCAAGCTCGACAAGGCCGGCGGCCTCACCGAGGCGGTGATGCTGGCCCACGAGGCGCGGGCGCGGGGCTTCTCCCTGATGATCGGCTGCATGGTCGGCACCTCCCTGGCCATGGCGCCCGCCATGCTGCTCGCCCACCACGCGGACTACGTCGACCTCGACGGCCCGCTGCTCCTGGCCCGGGACCGGGAGCCGGGCCTGCGCTTCGAGGGGAGCCTGATCCATCCGCCCGAACCAGACTTGTGGGGGTGAGGGCGGCGCGTCTCCCCGCGAACGGCCCGCGCACTCGGCGGGCCGATCACCCCTTCACGACGGCGCGCAGGAGATAGACCAGCGCCGTGAAGGTCACGAGGCTGGCGGCGTAGAAGGCGGCGAACCAGAGCAGCCGGCGGCCCTTGGCCCCGGAAAATCGTCCGCTCAATGCCCGTAGCCCCCGGATGCGATGTCCTCCGCCACCTTCCCGCGGAAGACCCAGTAGGCGTAGCCGGTATAGGCCAGGGTCAGCGGCATCACCACGGCGTAGCCGACGAGGGCGAATTGCAGGGCGCTGACCGCGTTGGCCGCCTGCCAGATCGTGTAGTGCGGCGGCACGATGTAGGGGAACAGGCTGATGGCGAGGCCGAGGAAGCCGAGCAGGAACAGCGCGATGGTGAGGAGGAACGGCGCCACGTGGCGGCCGTCGCGGATGCCCTGGAAGATGCCCCAGGCCACCAGGGCCGTCACCACCGGAACGGGCGCCACGTAGAGGATGTTCGGCCAGGAGATCCAGCGCCACTGGATGTCGAGGCCGAGGAACGGCACCCAGGCGCTCACCACCGCCATCGACACGATGGTGGCGGCCAGGAACTGCAGGCTCTTGCGCCGGGCCCAGATCTCGAGCTCGCCCGAGGTCTTCATCACGCACCAGGTCGCGCCGAGGAGGCCGTAGCCGCAGACGAGGCCGATGCCGGTGAGCACGCTGAAGGGGGTGAGCCAGTCCAGGGTGCCGCCGGCGAAGCCGCGGCCCTCGACCTTGAAGCCCTGGACGAAGGCACCGAGCACCATGCCCTGCGCGAAGGTCGCCAGCAGTGAACCGTAGTGGAAGGCGTTGTCCCAGATGAACTGCGAGCGGTCCGCCTTGAAGCGGAATTCGAAGGCGACGCCGCGGAAGATCAGGGCGATCAGCATCAGGATGATCGGAATGTAGAGCGCCGGCAGGAGGATGGCGTAGGCGACGCTGAACACCGCGAACAGGCCCCCGCCGCCGAGCACCAGCCAGGTCTCGTTGCCGTCCCAGATCGGGGCGACCGAGAGCATCATCCGGTCGCGCCAATTGCCCTTCCGCGCCGCCGTGAACAGGATGCCGACCCCGAGGTCGAAGCCGTCGATGACGACGTACATCGCCACCGCGAGCGCCAGCAGGCCCGCCCAGACAACGGGCAGCCAGAAGGCGGCGCCCTCGTATTCCATCCCGTAGCCGAACATCCGCTGGATCCCTCGCCGCGTCGCGAACCATCTACCCCCTCACGGGGGCCCGCGTTCCCCGCGTTGGGCCAGCGTAGCGCGATCCGCGTGGGTTTGCGCGCCCCGCCACGGGACTTTTCTGTCGCTGTCCGAGAGGGTGTCGCGGGAGACGGGCGAGGCGGTGAAGGCCCGCCGCCCGATCTCCGCGGCGCCCTCGCGCAGGGCGGCGTCGCGCAGGGGCGCGGGCAGCGCGTCCCAGGCCGCCGCCGCCGCATCGGCCACCGCCGGTGGCGCGGGCGCGCGCTCGCCCTGGCGCTGAAGCGCCAGCCAGGACAGGACGCCGATCACGAGACCGGCACGGATGAGGAAGGACATGGGTCTCGTCCCGGACGCGCCCCGGCCGGCGCGCGAACACCGTCGGACGCGACCGGTAAAGACCCCCTGACGCGCCGCCCGCAAAGCGCCGGAATGGTGAACACAAGCTTATCCCGATATCCTTCGAGGCTTTTTCGTGTCGTGCCCCGAAAAGGTCTTTTGGAGCGACCGGTCATGGTTACGTCCCGGAAAGCATGCGGAGACAATCGGACTGTCTAGCGCAAGACTCGCTTAAGTCGGCTCTGCGAAGTTGCCCTCAGTCGAGTTTTCGTCGAGCCAAGGGGCGTCGGGGATGGCCGTCGGGCCCTGTCCGCGCTGTGCGTGTCGGTATTGCGTATCTACGGTGCCCTGGCTTCCCTCATCGATGTCCGCCTCGCGGGGCTCGTCCATGAGTCGGTGAAAGAGGATGGCGGCGTGCGCTTCCGGCACGAGCGCTTCCTGGTCTCCCGCCTCGCCACCGGCCTGATGATGATGCTGGGCCTGCCGCCCTACCTCGTGCTGCGCGGCGTGCCCACCGGCGTCGAGGCCCTGGCCATCGCCAGCCTGATGCTGCCGGTCTTCGCCGCCGTCCTCCTGTCCCGCACCGGCATCCTCTGGCTCGCCCACGCCATCTCCTCGGCGGGCCTGACCGGCGTGGTGGTCTGCCTCGCCATGATGACGGGGGGCGCCAATTCCGCCGCCGCGATCTGGCTGGTGGCGATCCCCCTCGAAGCCGTGGTCTCGGGCTCGCGGCGCGCCACCCTGGCGGCCGCCATCATCGCGGCCCTGGGAGCCCTCGCGGTGGCCCTGCTGCCGCCCCTCGCCGAGGGCACCCCGCTGCCCGAGTGGTCGCGCGCCCTGGCGATGCCGGTCTTCGCCATCACGGCGATCGGGCACATCGCGGCCCAGGCCCTCGAACATTTCCGCCACGAGGGCCGCTGGCTCGCCCGCCTGCGCGACAACGAGCGCCGCGACCGCATGCTGCTCTCGGCCATCGACGACCTCGTGACCTGGCACGACCCCAACGGCCGCGTCCTCGAGGCCAGCGCCTCGGCCACCCGCTTCCTCGGGGCCGAACCGGCCTCCCTGCACGGCCACGGCCTGCTGGAGCGCGTCCATGTGGGCGACCGCCCCCTGCTGCTGCAGGCGCTGAGCGACGTCGCCGCCCATGGCCGCCCGGCCCGGGTCCAGTTCCGCCTGCACCTCGACAGCGCCGCGGCCCGCGCCGAGACCGCGCCGCAGGTGATCTTCGCCGAGATGCGCATTCACCGGATCGACGCCCAGACGGCGGAGACGGTCTCGCCCGGCCGCCCGCGATCCAGCGTCGTCGCGGTGACCCGCGACGTCACCGAGCACCGCCGCCATGCCGAGGAGCTGGAGCAGGCCCGCGCCGAAGCCGAGCGGGCGGACGAGGTCAAGAGCCGCTTCCTGGCCAATGTCAGCCACGAGCTGCGCACGCCGCTCAACGCCATCATCGGCTTCTCCGAGGTACTCTCGGGGGAGGGCGGGATGGCGACCGATCCGGAGCGCACCCGGGAATATGCCGGCATCATCCGGAATTCCGGCCAGCACCTGCTCGAAGTCGTCAACACGCTCCTCGACATGTCGCGGATCCAGAGCGGCCATTTCGACTACGCCCCAGAGCCCTTCGACCTCTCGGCCCTGATCCAGACCTGCTGCAACCTGATGCAGCTCAAGTTCGACCAGGCCGGCATCGCCCTGGTGCGCGACGCGAGCGTCGCGCCGGTGGAGATCACCGCCGACCTGCGCGCCTGCCGCCAGATGGTCATCAACCTCCTGTCGAACGCGGTGAAGTTCACCCCGCGGGGCGGGCGGGTGGAGGTCGGCCTGCGCGGTTCGGCCAAGCACCTCGACCTCATCGTCGCCGATACCGGCATCGGCATCAGCGAGGCCGACCTGCCCCGCGTCGGCAGCCCGTTCTACCAGTGCGCCGGCGGCTACGAGCGCACCCACGAGGGTACCGGCCTCGGCCTCTCGGTGGTGCAGGGCCTCGTCGGCCTGCACGGGGGGGCCATCACCATCGAGAGCACCCGGAGCGAGGGCACCACGATCATCGTCACCCTGCCCCGCGCCTGCCGGGTCGGCACCGGCGCCGTCCCGGCGGCCCCGATCCGCACCCGCCTGCGCCCGTCGGTCTCGGGCGGCAGCCTCGTCGGTGCCGTGAACGACGGTCCCGTGCCGATGCGCCGGCCCATGGGCCTGTTCGAATCGAGCCCCGAGACGGTGCGCGAGAGCTACGTTCCGCTGCGGCGCGCCGGATGAGTGCGCCGCGATCCTGCCGGCACCGGATCGTCCGGACCCCGCTTCGCGCGGCGCCCGGACACCGTTGCGATCAGCCCTGAGGAGATCGAATGCGCGAGCCGCAAGCACGCCGCGACCAGCGAGAGATCGTCGTTCCGTCCCGCGGCCGCGAGGCCCGGCCCGCTGTCCGGCGACGGCCGGCCCCCGGCCGCTTCGCCGGGCTCGGCGGCTTGGCGGGGTTCGGGGCGCTGGCGGGAGGCGCGGGCCGCGCGGTCCTGCGCCATCCCGGCGAGGCCCTCGGGGTCGCCGTCGTCCTCGGCGCCGTGTCGATGATCTGCCTGAACGCGCTCGGCTACCAGATGGGCCGCCATCCCGCGCCGATCTTCCCCAAGCTCCCGGCCAAGCCGGCCCTCGCCCGGACGGCCGAGGCCCCGAAGCCCGCGGCCCCCGTGGTCGCGAAGGCGGAGGCGGGCAAATCCGACCCGTCCGGTAAACCCGAGGTGTCCAGCAAGCCCGAGTCCTCGAAGGCGGAGCCGTCCCGGGCCGAGGCGGCGCGCGCGCCGCGGGACGGCATCGGCGAGATCATCCGGGCCGGCGAGCCGGCGGGGGCGGAGACCACCGCCTCGATGGCGACCCTCGGGGGCCTCTCCATCGCCCAGGCCCAGCGCGCCCTGGTCAAGCTCGGCTACGGGCCGCTGAAGGCCGACGGCCTGATGGGCGCCAGCACCCGGGCGGCGATCGAGAAATTCGAGCGGGACCGCAAGCTTCCGGTGAAGGGCGAGCCCTCGCCGCGGACCTTCCGCGAGCTCGCCA
This sequence comes from Methylobacterium sp. Leaf465, assembly GCF_001424705.1. GTDB lineage: Bacteria > Pseudomonadota > Alphaproteobacteria > Rhizobiales > Beijerinckiaceae > Methylobacterium. Next base: position 117,015 of record NZ_LMRA01000045.1, on the reverse strand, counting down.
CCCGGGCGGGCGCCGCCCGGGGCTGATCCGGCGGGGCGGCGTGCTATAGACCGGCACATGGCACGCCTGCGCTCGGATTTCTGGGTTTCCGCCCATCTTCGCCGCCTCGACATCGAGGGCATCGCCGCGGTGCAGCGCCGCCGCGGTTCCCCCGAGGCGGGGGCGATCTTCGTGAAGGTGGATCGCCTCGACGGCCGGGCCGATCTCTACGGCCCGGCCCCGCAATCCCTCGTGGACACCGAGTCCCACGGCGACCGCCGCTTCGTGGCCCTGCTCAGCGAGGCCGCGCCCGCCGACGTGGAGGTGCGCCTCGGCAAGGAGCTGCGCTTCGACGACGATCTCTGGATCGTCGAGATCGACGATCGCGCCGGACGCCACCGCCTCGATCTCGCCGAATAGGCGGCGTCCCGCGCGGGCTTCGCGGGGCCGGATCAGGTCGCCTGGCGCTGCCGGCTGGGCAGGGGCGTGCGCAGGGGCGGGCGCTCGCTGGCCGTGGTCTGCGCCCGGGGGCGCTGGGCGTCCGGGGCATGGTAGGGCTGGTGCCCCGCCTGCGAGGCCCGCTCCGGCGGGGTCCAGGCCAGGATCGCGGCCAGGAGGTCGCGCGCGGCGACCCGCGGGAGGGTCCGGAACAGCTTGACCAGGCTGAACACGCGGTCGACCGACTGCGCCACGGTCTCGTTCAGGGTGAGGTAGATGTAGACCGCCTCCTCCTCGTGCAGGCCGGCGGCGCGCAGGGCGACCGTCAGCAGCTCGTAGCGCAGCGAGGGATCGGGGGTGGTGGCGAGGAAGCCCTTGGGCAGGCCCAGCATCTCGGTGAGGGCGGCCACGAACCCGGCCACGTCGCCGCGGGCGGAGAAGCCGGTGAGCACGGCGCCGGCCTCGCGCGGTGCCGGCGGATTCGGCCGCAGGGCCGCCGTCGCCATCATCGCGTGGCCGATCGCCTCGCGGCGGGTCTCGTCCGCCAACAGGAACAGCGGCGCCACGTCGGCATGGGCGAGGTCGTGGCGGGCGAGGAGCGTCCGGCCGAGGTCCGGCTGCTTGCGCGCGCGGGCGACGAGGCGGGCCAGCAACTCGCCCTGAAGGGTGGCGGCCGGATTGGCGGCCAGCGCCCGGTCGATGCCGGGATTCTCGCGGCCGATCAGGTCCAGGATGGTGGCGCGGCTGAGATCGTGCCGGCTGGCGATGGCGGGGCCGAGATCGGCGTCCTCGGCGAGGGCGGCCTGGATCATCCCCTGCGTGAGGATGGGAGCCTGGGCGAGGACGGCGTCCCGGGCGCCGCCGCCACGCTCCACCAGGGCGGCGAGGAGGGCGGGCGGCGTGTCGGGAAAGGGCGCGAGCTTGCGGGCGACGATCTCGGCGGTCTCGGCGTCGACGATCGGGATCAGTCCTCCGGCCAGGGAGGCGAAGGCCGCGACGGTCTTCCGGTCCCGGACCGTGGCCGAGAGAAAGTGATCCGTCTGCACCCGAAGGATGACGGGTTTCAGATCGAGGCTGTCGAGACGCGACAACTCGATCAGGCCGGAGAGGTCCGGCGCATCGTCGAAAGATGGGGACATGGCACTTCGGTTACGCAGAACTCGCTGATCGAGAGGATTAGCGGAATTGCGTGAACCGACCTTTAAGGACGGTCGCTTGGGACCGTCCCTGCATGCGCCATGCTGGCCCCGAGCCCGGCGGCGCGACCGGGCTCGGCGACCGGGGTCGCCCTCAGCCGGCGCGGCGGGGCTGGGTGTCGCCGGCCTTCGGCGGGGGAAACACCACCGGGGTCGGCGACTTGGCGGAGAGCGGACCCGAGGCCGCGGCCGGGGACGGGCCGACCGGGGTGGAACCCGACGCGGGGTGCGCGGCCGCGGTCGCCATTCCGGCGGCCACCGGCGCCGTCTCCTTGGCGGCGGACGGGAACAGCACCGTCGCGGGCTTGGGTTCGGCCGCACCATCCGCCTTCGGCGAGGCCACCGGCATCGGCTTCGGCGAGGACGCCGCCGGAGCGGCCGGCATCGGGGCCGCGAGGACGCCCTCGGGGGCCGTTGCGTCCTCGTCGTGCGGCGCCTCGGGGCCGGCGATCAGCTCGGTCGGCGTCTTCCAGACGAAGGCGTCCAGGCGGCCGCTCACCGGCGAAACGGGCGCCCAGGTCTCGGACGCGACGCCGTCGGCGATCCAGAGCGGATCGCGCGGGGCGTGCGCGGCGCGGGAGAGCCATTCGCGGGTCCGGCCCGAACCGGCGCCGTGCTCGGCCTCCTCGATGCGGGCCATGGTCAGGCAGGCGCGGACCGTGGGCCGGTCGGCGAGGAGGGGCGCCAGGGCTTCGCGGGCCTGGCCGAACTCGCGGGCCTCGTAGGCCGCCTGCGCCATGGCGAGGCGGGCCTCCGGGTGCCAGGACGAGATCTTGGCCAGGGTCTCGGCGCGGGCCATGCGGTCGCGCACGGAATCGCCGGTGCGCAGGTTCAGGTAGGTCTTGGCGAGGTCCGGGTGCGGCCCGGCGCGCCAGGCGGCCTCGATGATCTTGGCGCCCTTCCGCAGGTCGCCCCGGCGCACCATCAGGCGCGCGGCGAGCACCGCGGCCGGGACGAGGTCGGGGGCGAGCTTGACCGCCTTGAGCACGCGCTCGGTGGCGGCCTCCGGTTCGCCGGCCTCGCGCTCCTGCGCGGCGGCGGTGAGCAGGACAGCGCGCTGGCGCCGGGCGGTCGACTTGTCGATGAGGCCCAGGGAGGCACGGCGCTCCACGGTCTCGTTGGCCCCGCTCCAGTCGCCGTCGGCGCATTGCGCCTCCAGGACGGCCTCGTTGGCCCAGGTGACGCTGGGCGCCAGGCGGGCGGCTTCGGCGGCGTAGGCGCGGGCGGAGGCGTCGTCCTCGCGGCGGCGGGCCTCGACGAACAGGCCGCGCAGGCCGAGCACGCGGGTCTCGGGGTCGTTGACCATGCGCTGGAAGGCCTGCTCGGCGGCCTCGCGGTCGCCGGAGATCTGGGCGGCCTGGGCCTTGAGCAGCAGCGTCAACGGCTCGGCGCCGAGCAGGCGCTCGGCGTCGTTGGCGTGGCGGCGGGCGGCGAGGGGATCGCCCGACCCGACCGCGACCATGCCGCGGGACAGGGCCGAGAAGCCCTTGGCCCGGCGCCGGTCGCGCGAGCCGCGCACCAGCGTCTCCGGCAAGGTGATGAAGCCCCGCACGATGGCCCAGATGAAGCCGATCAGGATGGCGGCGATCAGGACGCCGATCAGCCCGATGGCGAGGCTGGTGGCCACCTCGTAGCCGTTCCACACGATGGTGACGGTGCCGGGATGGTCGGCGACCCAGGTCGCGCCATAGGCGGCAACCGCGAGAAGGGCCAGGAAGGCGAGGGCGCGCCACATGGGATCAGAAACTCCTGGGAGTGGCGTCGGCCGGTCCGGCGACACCGAGAGTCGGGGGCGGGAGCGTTGGGCGCTCCCGCGCGAAATCCGGGTGGCCGCGCATCCCGCCGGAGGACAGGGCGCGCGGCCGCGCGCTCAACGGGAGGCGCCGGTTGCGGGCAGGCCCTTGAAGGCGTCGGCGAGCAGGCCCTGGGCCGCGTCGGCGGCGGCGACGCGCGAGGCCAGCTTGGTCCCGAAATCGCCGGCCTCGGCCCGGTCCGCCTCGGGCAGCGCCGCGAAGGCCTCGGCGGCCTCTTTGATCGCGCCGCGGTCGAGGGCGTCCTGCACCTTCGGGGCGGTGTCGGGGGCCGCCGCGCCGGGGGTGCCGCCGGCGGCCGGGGTCTCGACGCGCCGGACCTGGACGATCGACTCGGCCATGCTCATCAGCTTGGTCCCGATGTCGCCGGTCTCGGCCACGGCCTTGGTCTGGGCCGCCCGGCGCTTCGCCGCGATTCGCTCGGCGACGGGGCGGAACTCGGCTGCGAGCGAGCGGGCGGTCGGGGCCCCCTTGTCGGCGAAGGCCGCCACCGCCGTGAGGCGGGCCGGGTCGCCCGGCTCCAGCCCGCGCAGGGCCGAGAGGGCATCCGCGTAGGGGGCGCCGGTGTTGAGGGCGGTGACGATCCGGTCGGCCGACACGACGCGCAGGGCGGCCTGCAGGGTCGCGGTCTCGGCCCGCTCGGAGACGGCCTTGTCGAGGCCGGCGATCTTGTCGGCCTGGGCCTGGAGCTGGCGCTCCACCGCCTTGGCCGCCTCGGCCGCCTGGGTCTTGTTCGCGTCGACGACCTTCTCGCTCGCCTGGGTCGCGGCCTGGACCGCCTCGGTGGCGGCCTGGACGCGAGCCTCCAGCGACTGCTGCAGGGCGGCCACCTTCTGGCTCAGCGCCTGGGCGGCCTCGGCATTGGCCTTGGTCTTGGCCTCGACGTCGCCCTGGAGGGCGGCGAGCTTCGGGGCGAGATCGGGCTGCGCGGCGGGCTTCGGCGCGGACTCGACCTTGCCCTCGATGGCCTTCAGGCGCTGTTCCAGCGCGGCGAGCTGCGGTCCCGCAGATTGGGTCACCGCCATCCGGGCGTCGCCGCCCTGGTCGCGGCCCGGTTCTTCCTGGAGCGCCGAGACGCGCTGATCCAGGGCGTCGAGGCGGGCGACGAGATCGGCCGGCACGGCGGCCGGGGCCGCCGCCGCAGCGGGCGCTCCCTCGGCCTGAGCCGGCGCGCCGCCCTGGGCCGCGTTCGCCTTCTCGAGGGCCTGGCGCGCCGTCGACACCGCCTCCGGAACGGCCTTGAGGGCGGCCTCGTTCGCGGCGACCCGCTTGTCCAGGCCGGCCACCGCATCCTTCGGGGCGAGGGCGGCGATCCGCTGGTCGAGGGCGGTGATGCGGGCATCCTCGCCCGGGGCCATCAGGCCGCTGCGCGCGACGCCGAACAGGAGGCCGGCCCCCACCACGCCGCCGAGGAGGCCGGCGGTGACGAGGGAGCCGAAGCCGGCCCCGGACGAAGCAGCCGGGGCAGCCGGGGTGATGCGGGGCGTCGTCGGACCACCCGCCTTCGGGAGCTCCGAAGCGGTTTTGGAATCGGACGTCTTGCTATCAGAGGTCTTGCCGTCGGCCGGCTTGCTCGCCATTCCCCCGGCAGCACCGGCAGCACCGGCAGCACCGGCAGCACCGGCAGCACCGGCAGCACCGGCAGCACCGGCAGCACCGGCAGGCTTCGCCGGTGGCACGGGGTCCGGCATGCGCTTGGCCTTCAGGTCGATGATCGGGCCATCGGTCACGGACTGGCCCGGACGCGCGCCGGGCTGCGGTCCCGCGAATGCGCCGGAGCGGGGCGACTCGGATTTCCCGGCGTCGGCCTTCGGTGACTCGGCCTTCGAAGCATCGGTTCTGGCAGCGTCAGTCTTCGACGCATCGGGCTTGAGGGCCTCCGGTTTCGGCGCATCGGCCTTGATCGTCTCGGTCTTCGCGGCGCCGACAGCGAGCGGATCGGGGCGGGTCAGGTCCGGCTTGGAGGCATCCGGCTTCACGGCGTCGGCTCTGGGAGCATCGGATTTGACGGTGTCGGCTTTGCCAGCGTCGGGCATGAGGATCGCGGCCTTGGCGGCTTCCGTTTTCACGGCGTCCGTCTTCGTGCCTTCCGTGACCGGCTCTGCCTTTGCCGGCTCACCTTTCCCCGGCTCACTCTTGCCGAACGTACCCGGCGTGCCGCCGGGCTGACCCGGCTTGGCCGAGGCCTCGACCTTCGGCGGAAGGGAGCCGCCCGGCGTGGCGGGCTTGCCGGGCTCGGCCGGCCGGTTGCCGGTGGGAGAACCCGGGCGGTTGGGGTCGCTGTTGGGTGGTTTCACGGTTCAAGGCTCCCTTCCCGTCTCCCGCCGCCCGACCCGTTCGGCGCATCCGGCGCCCGGTGGGTCGAGGCTGGCGGCGCAGCTTCTTGCGCTCGTCCTAGCACCAGGGCCGCCGCCGGAGCGAGGCCCTTATCGAAATCCTGTTGGCCCGGGGGCCGGCAATCCCGCGAGGAGCGCGTCCTCCCCGGGGCGGTCGGGCACGAAATGGACCGCGACCCCGGCGGTGACCAGGGGCGCGGCGACATCCGCCGACAAGCAGTAATGCGTCAGGTCTCCGAAGGCTCCGCCGAGCCCGGCCGCCGTGGCGAGATCGTGTGCCGCCTGCGCGCTGCGCCGGGAGTAGTGGAGCGCCCCGTCGAGGCGCCGGCCTGCGAGGGCGTCCGCCGCCGCATCGGGCAGCCGCGCCACCTCCCGCGCGGCGTAGAGTTCGCATACCGCGAGGCGGTATCCGGCCGCGATCAGGGAGGCGGCGGGCTCGGCCTTGCGCTCGGCCCCCGCCGCGTGGACGAGGTGCGCGCCCGAGGGCAGGGAGGCCCGGACCAGCCGGGCCAGGGCCCGCGCGTCTCCCTCCGCCTCGCGGACGTCCGCGAAACCCAGCTCCCGCGCGAGGGCGGCGGTCCGGGCTCCCACCGCGAAGGTCGGGACCGCGCGGAGGCGCGCGCGCTCCGCCGGCGTCAGCGCCGCCGCCGCGTTGGCGCTCGTGAGGATCAGCCCGGCGAAGGTCTCCTCCGGCAGGCGGAAACCCGTCGGTGCGACGGTGAGGACCGGGGCGAGGAGGGGCCGGTGTCCCAGGGCGGCGAGGCGCGCGCCCGTCCGCGCCGCCCCCGGTTCCGGCCGCGCCACCCAGATCCGCATCCCGCTTCGCGCTCCCAGAACCCCGCGCCCATCCATGCCGGTCTCGCCGCCGCTGGCAACCCGTCGTTGCCGCCGGAGGAGGCGGACGATAGGGTGCGGCGCATCCCCCGGGCCACCCCGCACCCCTCAGACGAGGCCCCCTTCGAGATGATCCGCCGTCCATGAACGTCCTCGGCATCGAAACGACCTGCGACGAGACCGCCGCCTCCGTGGTCGCCCCCGGCGAGAACGGGCGCGGGCGCATCCTCTCCAACGAGGTGCTGAGCCAGATCGCCGAGCACGCGGCCTATGGCGGCGTCGTTCCCGAGATCGCGGCCCGCGCCCATGTGGAGGTGCTCGACCGGCTCATCGACCGGGCTTTGGGCAGCGCCGGCCTGACCCTGGCCCAGGTCGACGGCATCGCGGTGGCGGCCGGGCCCGGCCTGATCGGCGGCGTGCTCATCGGCCTCGTCACGGCCAAGACCCTGGCGCTGGTGGCGCGCAAGCCCCTGATCGCCGTGAACCACCTGGAGGCGCATGCGCTGACGGCGCGGCTCACCGACGGCATCGGGTTCCCCTACCTTCTGCTCCTCGCCTCCGGCGGGCACACCCAGCTCGTGGCGGTGCGGGGGGTCGGCGATTACGTCCGCCTCGGCACCACCATCGACGACGCCATCGGCGAGGCCTTCGACAAGGTCGCCAAGCTCCTCGGCCTTGGCTATCCGGGCGGCCCCGAGGTCGAGCGCCTGGCCGAGACCGGCGATCCGGAGCGCTTCGCCCTGCCGCGGCCGATGCTGGGGCGGCGTGAGGCCAACTTCTCCCTGTCCGGCCTGAAGACCGCCCTGCGGATCGAGGCGGAGAAGATGGCGCCGCTCTCCTCCGTCGACGTCGCCGACCTCTGCGCCGGCTTCCAGGCGGCGGTGGTCGACGTGGTGGTCGACCGCCTGCGGGTGGCGATGCGCGACTTCGCCTCCGTGGCCGGCCATCCCACCGCCCTGGTGGCGGCCGGCGGGGTGGCGGCCAACGGCGCGATCCGCCGGGCGCTCACCACCCAGGCCGGCGAGGCGGGCCTCGCCTTCGTGGCGCCGCCCCTGGCCCTGTGCGGCGACAACGGCGCGATGATCGCCTGGGCGGGTATCGAGCGCCTGCGCCTCGGCCTCGTGGACGACCTCACCGCGCCGGCCCGCGCCCGCTGGCCCTTCGCGGAGCCGAAGGCGGTTGCCTGAGGCCGCGCGGCTGCGCTGGCGCGACCTCGTCGAGCGACGCCTGCCCGAGGCGGCCCGCCCGGACTGGCCGGTGCACTGCGACCATTGCTTCGCGCGCATCCTCCTCGACAACACCTGCGGCGGCCCCTGGCGCGAGAGCGTGCCGGCCCCGGCCTGGGCGAACCTGCCCCTCGGCCAGCTCGCGGCCGCCACCGAACTCGGCGAGGCGGTCCTCTTCGGCCGGGCCGACCTGCGCGCGCTGAACCGGCGCTCGTTGGCCCTGCGCGGCAAGGTGCGGGAGGCCGACGCGGTGGCGCAGCCCGAGGGCCTTCGCGACGGAAACCTCCTGTTGCGGCCCTGGCAGGCGGGCGACGAAGCGCGCTTTGCCGCCCTCAACGGCGACCCGGAGGTCATGCGCCACTTCCCCGCCACCAAGGACGCGGCCGCGAGCCGGGCCGAGGCGCGGACCTGTGCCCGGCGCTTCGCCGTGGACGGCTTCGGCCCCTGGGCCGTCACGGTGGAGGGACGCGGGTTCGTCGGGATGATCGGCGGCGCGCGTCTCCTGCGGCCCATGCCGTTCCCGGGCGGCGAGCGGCCGGGCGAGACCGTCGAGATCGGCTGGCGCCTGGCGCGCGAGGCCTGGGGCCACGGGATCGCCACGCGGGGGGCTCGCCTCGCCCTCGCCGACCTGTTCGGCCGCTGCGGCCTCTCCGAGGTCGTCGCCTTCACGGCCGAGGGAAACACGCCCTCGCGCCGGGTGATGGAGCGCCTCGGCATGCGCCCGGAGGGCGGCTTCCCGCATCCGGCCCTGCCGCCGGGGCATCCGCTGCGGCCGCATCTCCTGTATCGTCTGCGGGCGGACCACGTCACATTGCGAGGGACCAGCGCATGAAGCGGATCGGAGTCGTCGGCGGCGGTGCCTGGGGCACGGCGCTGGCCAACGCGGCCGCCGCGGCCGGGCACGACGTGACCCTGTGGCTGCGCGACCCGGAGGCGGCGGCGCGCCTGCAGGACACCCGCGAGAACGCCCGCTACCTGCCCGGCGTGCCCCTGCACCCCCGCATCGCCGTCACCGCCGGAGCTTCCGACCTCGCCGAGGCCGGGACGGTGCTGATGGTGACGCCGGCCCAGACCCTGCGCGGGGTTCTGGCCGACCTGGGCGCCGCCTTCGCGCGCCAAGCCGCCATCGTGCTCTGCGCCAAGGGGATCGAGCGCGGCACCGACGCCTTCATGAGTGATGTCGCAGCCGAGCAGCTGGGCGCCGCCGCCCCGGTGGCGGTCCTGTCCGGCCCGAGCTTCGCCGCGGACGTCGCCCGCAACCTGCCCACCGCCGTGACGCTCGCGGCGGCAGATGCCGGTCTCGCCGCGCGCCTGGCCGGCACCCTCTCGGGGCCGACGCTCCGGGTCTATCACACCGACGACGTGCGCGGCGTCGAGATCGGCGGGGCCGGCAAGAACGTCCTCGCCATCGCATCGGGCATCGTTGCCGGACGCGGTCTCGGCGAGAGCGCCCGGGCCGCGCTGATCGCCAGGGCCTTCGCCGAACTCATGCGCTTCGCCCGCGCCTATGGCGGCCGGCCGGAGACGCTGATGGGCCTGTCGGGCCTCGGCGACCTGGTGCTCACCGCCTCCTCGCCGCAATCGCGCAACTTCGCCTTCGGCCAGCGCCTCGGCGCGGGGGCCTCGCCCGAGGCGGCGGCCGGCGGCAAGCTGGCGGAGGGCGCCTTCACGGCTGCCGCCCTGGTCGACCTCGCCGTCGCCCGGGGTATCGAGATGCCGGTGGCCGAGGCGGTGGCCGCCATCGTCTCGGGCGGCGCCAGCGTCGACGGCGTCATCGCCGCCCTGCTGGCGCGGCCGCTGCGGGGAGAAGCCGAGTGAGCCAGCACCCCATCCGCGCCTTCCTGACCGGCTCCGGCAACGACGGGGCCGGGCGGCGCCTGAGGGAGATCCTCGCCTTCGACGACGCTCATATCGAGGGCGTGCACGACTTCATCCAATGGTGCTTCCCCCTGCACGAGGCGAGCCTCGCCGTACCCGGCGCGCCGGTGCTGAGCCGGGCCGAGGCCGAGGCGATCCGCGCCGATCCGGCCGCCCTGTCGGGCCTGCGCGCCGCCCTCGGGCGGATGACCCGCTTCTATGCCGAGACCGACGGCTGGCTGCGGCCGCACGACCATAATCATCTACGCATCACCCGCATCCTCTCGGCCCTGTCCGATCTCCTGGGGCCCGAGGCGGCGGCCGAGTTCCACGCCTTCGTCACTGCCCGGAACGCGAAGGCCGGCGCCCCGATCAACGCCACGAGCCTGCGCTACTGGGAGGCCGCGCTCCGGGGGGCCTGACGGCCACGCTTGGCCGGTGCTATGGAGCCGGCGTCTCTGGAGAAGCGCATGGCCTACTGGCTCTACAAGTCCGAGCCCTCGACCTGGTCCTGGGAGCAGCAGGTCGCCGCGGGCGGCGCCGGCACGCACTGGAACGGCGTGCGCAACCACGTCGCCAAGAAGCACCTCATGGCGATGGAGGTGGGCGAGCGCGGATTCTTCTACCACTCCAACGAGGGCAAGGCGGTGGTGGGCATCGTCGAGGTGATCCGGCCCTACTACCCGGATGATTCCGACGCGACCGGCCGCTTCGGCATGGTCGATCTGCGCGCCGTCGAAGCGCTGCCCCGCCCCGTGACCCTGGAGGCGATCAAGGCCGAGCCGCGCCTCGCCGCCATGGTGCTCGCCAACAATTCCCGCCTCTCGGTCCAGCCCGTGACGGAGGCCGAGTGGGCGGTGGTGCGCGCGATGGGCGGCCTCGGCTGAGCCGCCGTCCGCTCAGCCCTGGCGCTGCGCCTGCGTCACCGCCAGGTGGATCAGCTCCGCGAGGGTGCGCAGGCCGAGCTTCTGGCGCATCATCGAGCAGGCGTTGGTGATGGTCTTGTAGCTCACCGACAGGTCGCTCGCGATGGCGCCGTAGGACTTGCCCTGTGCCAGGCGCTGCAGGATCTGCAGTTCGCGCGGCGTCAGCTGGGTCTCGGGCGTGCGCTTCGGGTCGGTGCGGAGCATCGCGACCTCGGTGGCCAGACGCGGATCGAGGTAGGGGCGGCCGGACCGGACCCGTTCGAAGGCCTCGAACAGCTCGCCGGAGGCGTGGTCCTTGAGTACGTAGCCGAGGGCTCCGGCCTCCAGGGCCCGCGCGACGATGACCGGATCGTTGTGCATGCTGAAGACGAGGATGCGCACCGCCCGGTTGGCGTCGCGCATCCGCCGGATCAGTTCGAGGCCGGCGAGGCCGCTGCCCTGAAAGGTCAGGTCGCAGATCACCGTCCCGGGACGCAGGCGCAGGAAGCTGCGATAGGCCGCGACCACGCTGGTGGCCTCGATGATCCGCTCGATCCCCGCATCCTCGAGCACCCGCCGGCAGCCCTGGAGTACGATCGGGTGATCGTCGATGACGAGGGTCGGCGCCTCGGTGGTGGTGGCGATCGCGTTCATGCGCTGGGAATCGGACTCGTGTCGACGTCCCGCTCATCATCGAGCGGAATCATGATCCGGACAACCGCGCCGGGCTGATCGTTGTCAAGCATGAACGTGCCCCCGAGGGCTTCCACACGCTCCCGCATCCCCGAAAGACCGAGTCCAAGGCTGTGACCGGTCGGAATGCCGGTGCCGTCGTCGCGGATGGCGAGGCGCAGGACCCGCCCGGCGGTGGTGGCCTCGTCCCGCACCTGGACGGTGACGTTCCGCGCCCCGCCGTGCCGCACCGCGTTGGTCATGCTCTCCTGCATGCAGCGGAACACGGTCAGGTCGGTCACGTCGCCGTAACCGCGGGCCAGGCCCTCGAAGCTCCCGGCGAAGCGCGTCCCGGTGTGACGGCGCCGGAAATCGCGCAGCAGCAGATCGAGGCATTCCGGCAGGGGCACCTGCCCGAGGGCGTGCGGCCGCAGCCGGTTGAGGAGGTCGCGGTTCCGGGTCTGGACCTGGCCGACGATGCTGGCGATGTCCTGGGCGCGCTGCTTCAGGCGCGCCCGGTCCGGCGGCGCCTCGGCCTCGGCCATGCGGACCACCGAGGCGGCGGTCGCTTCCAGGGCGAAGAGGCAGGGGCCGAACTCGTCGTGCAGCTCCAGGGCCGTGCGGCGCCGCTCGTCGTCCTGTGCCGACAGGAGCTGGCGGTTGAGCCGCCCGTTGGCGGCCCGCGTCTCCGCCAGGGCCTGGGCCACTCGGTTGAACCGGGTGGCGATGGCGGCGAGTTCGCGCGACGCCGGCGGTTCGAGCCGGACGGTGTAATCCTGCTGCTCCAGCTGGATCAGCCCCTCGGCGAGGTCCGTCAGCGGCGCCAGGACGCGGCCGAACGCCACCGTGAGGGCGCCGAGCAGCCCCAGGCTGAGGCAGAGGCTGGCAAGCGAGAGCGACAGGGCATAGACCCAGACCTCGTCGATCTCGTCGTGCGGCTGAGTGGTGATGCGGGCGGTGCCGATGCGCCGGCCCTGCGCCACGATCGGCAGGTCGTGCTCGCGGATCGCCGGGGCGATCAGGGCCGCGAACCAGGCCGGCGCCGCGTGCGGGTCGTGCCGGACCCGGCCGAGGCCGCCGGTGACGACCTTGCCGGCGTCGTCCAGCACCGTGACGCGGACGTGGCGCAAATCGTGGATGCGCAGGTTCAGGGTCTGGAGGATGCCGGCGGGCGGCCCCGCCCGGGCGAGGTCGATGGTATCGGACACCAGAAGCTCGACATTCGTCATCGCGGCCTGCATCTCGACCTCGACGGCGGAGCGGGCGTTGACGACGATGACCGCGCACGAGACCAGGGCGGCCAGGACATCGATGGCGAGGACCAGCACGATCATCCGGGTCCGCGTCGGCCACGACGCCCAGAGCGACCGGCGGCCCGCCTCCGCCGACGCCGCGGGCGGGGCGCCGTTGCGGTGGGGCAGGCCCCATCGGGATCGGGCTGCGGAGGCGGCGTCGTGAGGCATGGCGACTCGGGTGGCGGCCGTCGGGGAAAGCGTGCGCGGTCGTCGCCCCGTGTGTAGCGAACCCGACGCCGAATGGCAGCGTCCCGATTCGGTTTCGGGCCTCGTGGCCGGAGCCCTGGCGGATCCCGAGACCACCTGGACGATGGGGGGATTCGGCGCGCTCGCCAGCGTCGGGCGCGGCGGCGTTCAGGTCGTCGCCGCTCCGGCGGACGGCCGCCTCGGCTGGATCACCCCGTTCGGCGGGATCGCCCTCGCGCCGGCGGAGGCGATTCCCGTGGCCTACGAGACCGCCTTCACCGGCGGCTGGAGCCACGCCGTCGCCCTGTGTCTGCCGATGGCGCTCTGCCCCCGGACGGGGGCGGGGCCGATCCGCGCCGCCGGATGCGACGACGGGGCCCTGCGCCCGCGGAATCTTGGGGATAAGTGGTTCGACCTCGGCCTCGACCTGCCGCAGGGCCGCCTGTTCCTGCGTTCCGCCGACCCGGACGCGCTTGCGCGCCTCGCCGCCCTGGCCGGACGGACCGTCGCACACGATCCCGAGGCGGTTTCGAGCCTGATGGCCGCCGCGGACGTGGTCGTCACCACGCCCCTCGGCCGGATCGAGGTCTATGCCGGCGCGGACCCGCAGTCGGACGGGCCGCGGGCCTTCCTCGACCCGAGGATCCTGGCCCTGGGCCGCACCCACGCCGCCACCGCCCCGATTCCCACCGGGCTGGTGCCCGTCGCCCAGTTCACGCCGCCGCATCCCTGCCGGGACGGGCAGGGCCGGCCCCGCCCCTTCGATCATCGGACGCATGCCGCCTTCCAGGCGATGCTGACCCGCTGGGGCGACCCGGAGCGGGTCCGCCTCAAGGCGCGCTTGGTCGCGGGCGAGCCCTTCGCGCCCATGACGGCGAATCGTGCGACGCGCGCCGTCTCGCGCCTCGTTCACGTCCAGGCTGCGGCGGCGGCGAATCAGGACGGAACCAAGTCCTGCCCAGACACCTCGCGTTAAACCTGTTGGATCTATTCAGATTCGTGACGCGTCTGATCCGAGCCTGTTCAAGGATTGGGTTAAGGACATCTTCATGCCCCATTGCGGCGCCTCTTTCGTTACACGCAGGCGTCGCCCCTCGGGCCTCGCCGCGCCGGTCGTGCCCGACCAGCGCCGCGTGATCGACCGGCAACGGTCAATCCGAACCTCTTGAAGCGTGCGAGATGTCTGAGACCCTGATGTCCGTAACGATCGATCCCTCCGAGACCCGGCGCCCCGTCGCGCCGGCGCCGCGCCCGTCCCGGGTGAAACTCCGGGTGGTGCTCCTCTCCGGCGCCGGCATCCTGGGCCTTGCCGGCTTCACCGCCTTCGCCTTCGCGACCCTCGGCAACCTCGCGGGGCCGCAATTCACCCGGCCGACTCTCGCCACGGCGTCCGCGACGCCCGCCAGTCTCGGACACAACGCCTCCGAATGGCCGGACCTGCGCGACGGCGTCCCGGCCCTTGCGCCGGCGAGGTCGAAGTCCGTCGCGGCCGCGCCGGATCAGCCGTCCGCGGCTCCGACGGCCGAGCGTCCGCCGGCCGCGGTCGCCCCGCCCGCGGCGCGGGTCGCCGAAGTGAGGCCCCGGGAAGTCAGGACCGTGGACGCGAAGCCCATCGGCGTGACGGTCGCCGAAGCGCGGACGCCCGCGGTGCGGGCGCCTGAGGCGATTCCGGTCGAGAAGCCGGCGGCGGTGCCCGTCGCCGCGAAGCCGGCGCGCCTGCCGCCGATCGAGAGCGCCGCGGTGCTGCCGCCGGCGCGTCCGGCCTCGCTGGTCCCGGTGACGCGCACCGCCACCCTGATCGCGCCGCTGCCCAACGAGACGACCCGGTCGCGGGCGACGAACGGCACCTTCACGGCCCTGACGCCGGAAGCGCCGAAGCACAGCCCGGTCGCCAAGGCGACGGAGACCAAGCCTTCGATCGTCAAGTCTTCGATCGTCAAGTCTTCGGTCGGCAAGCCCGTTGTTGCCAAGCCTCTCGTTGCCAAGGCACCGAGCGGCACGCCGGAGACTGCGTCGGCGCCCCCGGTCGCGCAGGCGGAGCCCGAGCCGGAGCAGACGGAATTCCTGGGCGTGAAGGTGCCGTCGCTTGCCCCGGCCGGCCGCAAGATCGCCGAGAGCGTCGAGGCCCTCGGCAATGCGGTGAAGAACCTGCCCGATCACTTCTAGCGCAAGCGCCCGGCTTCGGGCGCCCTTCGTCGGATCGGAGCGCCCGGCTTCGGGCGCCCTTCGTCGAGGTGGAGCGCCCGGTTTCGGGCGCCCCCGTCCGGTCAGCGCGCCCGGCTGGCGCGGGGCTTCTTGGCGATCTCGCGCTCGTGGCGCGCGCCCCGCGGGCTCTTCAAGCCCTTGGGTCCCTTCTCCTCGCGGGCCGGCTCCTCGTCGAGGATTGGTTCAACCTGGATCTCGGGCGAGCCGTTCTTGGCGAAGGTCTGGGCGAAGCGCGAGGCGGCTCCGCCCCGGACCTCGAACTTCGTCTCGCGATCGAAGATGCGGATCGCGCCGATCTCCTGGCGGCCGATATTGCCGCGCCGGGTCAGCATGGGCAGCAGGCGGCGCGGATCGGCGTTGTCGCGCCGGCCGAGATTGAGCCGGAACCACACGGCCGGGCCCTGGGCGTCGATGCGGTCCACGTCGGCGGGATCGTAGACCGGGCGCGACTTGCGCTCGGGGCCGGCGCCCGGATCGGTGACGTCCTCGGGGGCGGGCAGGCGGGAGCGGTAGATCCGCGCCAGGGCCGCGGCGAGTTCCTGGGGCGTGCGCTGCGCCATCAGGGTCTCGGCCATGGCCACGTCTTCCTCGGCCGGCTCCTCGGTGAAGATCGGATCCTGCCACATGCGCTCGCCGTCGAGGCGACGGATCTCGTCGGCGGTGGGCGGGCCGGCCCACTCGAACGAGACCTTGGCGATCATGAGCATCTGCTCGGCCCGGCGCCGCTTCGAGGCCGGGATCAGCAAGAGGCTGGTGCCCTTGCGCCCGGCGCGGCCGGTGCGGCCGGAGCGGTGCTGCAGCACCTCGGCATCGTGCGGCAGGTCGGCGTGGATGACGAGGCTGACGGTGGGCAGGTCGATGCCGCGCGCGGCAACGTCGGTGGCGACGCAGACCTTGGCCCGGCCGTCGCGCAGCGCCTGGAGGGCGGCGTTGCGCTCACCCTGGCCGAGTTCGCCCGAGAGCGCCACGGCCGAGAAGCCGCGCTCGGTGAGCACCGCCTGGAGGTGGCGCACCGCGTTGCGGGTGTTGCAGAAGATGATCGCCGTCGGCGCATCCATGAAGCGCAGGGTGTTGACCACCACGTGCTCCAGCTCGCGCGGCACCACGCGGATGGCCTTGTAGGTGATGTCCGCGTGGCCGCGCTCCTGGCCCTTCACGGCGATGCGCAGGGCGTCGTTCTGGTAGCGCTCGGCCAGGGTCGCGATCGCCTTCGGCAGGGTCGCGGAGAAGAGCAGCGTACGCCGCTCCTTCGGGGTCACCGAGAGGATGAATTCCAGGTCATCGCGAAAACCCAGGTCGAGCATCTCGTCGGCCTCGTCGAGGACGACGGCGCGCAGATCCTGCGTCGCGAGGTTGCGGCGCTCCAGGTGGTCGCGCAGGCGACCCGGAGTGCCGACGACGATGTGGGCGCCGTCGTTGAGCTGGCGGCTCTCGCGGCGCGGGTCCATGCCGCCGACGCAGGAGATGACGCGGGCGCCGGTCTCCGCATAGAGCCAGGACAATTCGCGCTCGACCTGCAGCGCGAGCTCGCGCGTCGGGGCGATGACGAGGGCGAGGGGCGCGCCGGCGGGGCCGAAGCGCTCGGCGTCGCCGAGCAGGGTCTCGGCGAAGGCGAGGCCGTACGCGACGGTCTTGCCCGAGCCGGTCTGGGCCGAGACGAGGAGGTCACGGCCTTGCGCGGCCGCCTCGATGACGGCGCTCTGGACGGGCGTCGGGTCTTCGTAGTCGCGCGCGGTCAGCGCTCGGGCGAGCGGGGCCGGCAGGGTGGGGAAGGGCACGGTGACGGAAGCCTTAGCGGGCAAGCAGGCGGAGAACCCGCCGGGGAGCCGTCGCGACGGGCGCGATCCTCTCCAAACCGACGTGATTCCGGCCTCGAACGGTTACGGATGGCGTCTCTTGTAGCCGGAACTGCGGCGCAGCGCCATGACCGCGGATGCATGCCCCTCCACCCCTGGGCGCCCGGACCCGCAGCGGACGCGCCTCGTGTTGTGTTCCCCGTGCCTCTCGTGCTCATCTCCGGCCCGTCATGGATATCCTCGTCGTCGGTGCCGGAATCGTTGGACTCGCCGTGGCCCGTGCCCTCGCGCGCCGGGGCCATGCCGTCATCGTGGCCGAGGCCGAGGGGGCGATCGGCACGGGCATCTCGGCACGCAATTCCGAGGTGATCCATGGCGGAATGTACTATCCGGCGGGCTCCCTGCGGGCCCGTCACTGCGTCGCCGGCGCGGCCATGCTCGCGGCCTTCTGCGACAGCCACGGCGTCGCCACCCGGCGCTGCGGCAAGCTCATCGTGGCCACCGCGGACTCCGAGCGCGACGCCGTCGCGGCGCTCAAGGCGCGCGGCGACGCCAACGGGGTTCCGGATCTGGCGCTCCTCGACGGGGCCGAGGCCCGGGCCCTGGAGCCGAACCTCGCCTGCGTCGCGGCCCTGCACGCGCCCGGCACCGGGATCGTCGACAGCCACGGGCTGATGCTGGCGCTCCAGGGCGAGCTCGAGGATGCCGGGGGCGCTATCGCCTTCGACAGCCGGGTGACGCGGATCGCCCGGACGCGCACGGGCTGGAGCGTCACCGTCAACGGCGAGGCCCTGCCGTTCGAGGCCCTGGTCAACGCCGCCGGCCTCGGGGCCCAGGGGGTCGCCGGCGCGGTCGAGGCCTATCCCGCCGCGCGCATCCCGCGCCAGGTCCTGGCGAAGGGCAGCTATTTCGGCTGTACCGGCCGGCCGGCCTTCTCGCGGCTGATCTATCCGGCGCCCGTCGAAGGCGGTCTCGGGATTCACCTGACCCTCGATCTCGCCGGCCGCATGCGTTTCGGCCCCGATGTCGAGTGGGTGGAGAGCCTGGACTATCGGGTCGATCCCGCCCGGGCCGATGCTTTCGCCCGGGCGATCCGGCGCTACTGGCCCGGCCTGCCCGACGGGGTGCTGACCCCGGACTATGCCGGCATCCGCCCGAAACTGACGGGACCGGGCGAGTCCGCCGCCGATTTCCGGATCGACGGCCCGGCCGAGCACGGGCTTCCCGGCCTGGTCCACCTCTTCGGCATCGAGAGCCCGGGCCTGACCTCGAGCCTGTCCCTGGCCGAGGAGGTCGCGGATCGGCTCGTCGGGGGCTGAGCGAAACGGCGCACGAGCCCGCGACGCTGCCGAGCGGGCCGCCCGCGCCAGCCCCGTCGCCGCGACGGCAGTCGATTCGCTCGACGCTGTGACCTTGCCCCGCTGCGATCGTCGCCCGCTTCCACGCGCCCGCCCGCGCGCCCTGACCACCGGTACCATGCCTCGGGGCCTGGGGCATGCGTCCGGCCGCGACCGTCGGGACGCGGCCGCGGCCGGATTCGTTGCGGCGGGGAGGGGCGACTAGCGCGCGGGGACGAAGCGCAGCGTGCCGGCCAGCCGGCTCGATCCGCCGGTGTCGTTCGGGTGGTTGACGCCATCGACCACCGGGACCTCGGCGAAGTCGAAGGGACTGAGCCCGTCGAGGCAGGCGACGTTGACGCCGTACTGGTCGGGATTCGAGCGGCGCTGGTGGTGCGTGTAGATCCCGCAGCGCGAACAGAAGAAGTGCTGCGCCACGCCGGTGTTGAAGCGATAGCGGGTCAGCAGGTCCGCGCCCTGCAGGATCTCGACGCCGCCGGTCTCGGCCGAGACGACGACCGCCCCCCGCATCCGGCAATACGAGCAGGTGCAGCGCCGGACCGTGTCGAGACCCTCGCTCAGCGTCGCAGGGAACCGGACGCCGCCGCAGTGACACTGCCCCTCGCGCTGATCGAGCTGCGCTGACATGGCGTCTTCCTCCGTCTGCCTAGACCTTCCAGGTCCGTGATCCGTGGCGGGACCTGGTCGGCCCGCGCCCCGCGATGGCAACTCAGCCGCCGAAGCGCTCGGTCCGGACGCGGGCGGGGTCCACCCCGGCGTCGAGGAGGAGGTCCGCCACCGCCCCGACGAAGGGATTGCCGCCGCAGAGATAGGCATGGCGCGGCGGTCCGAGCCGGTCCAGCGCCTCCGCGATCATCGCCGCGTCGACCCGGCGACCGCCGGCGCGGGTCAGGTTGAGCATCAGCTGGAAGTGCGGTTCGTCGCGGGCGCGCACCGCCAGCTCCTCGGCGGCAATGATCTCGCCGGCGTCGCGCACGGAATAGAGGAGGAGGGCGGGTACCGCCGGCGCCGTCGCCGCGCGGTGGCGCAGCATCGACAGGAGGGGCACCACGCCCGACCCGCCGCCCGCCAGGAGAAGGGGCCCGCCATCCTCGGGGCGCCAGACGAAGGAACCGCCGATCGGGCCGCGCAGCTCGATCGTGTCGCCGACCGCCGCCACCGCGTCGAAGAAGCCCGAGACCTCGCCGTCCGGCAGGCCCTCGATCAGCAGTTCGATGGTGCCGTCGCCGTCCGGTGGCGAGGCGATCGAGTAGCTGCGCTGGGCCTGGTAGCCGTCCGGGGCGGTGAGGCGCACGTCGACGTGCTGCCCGGCCAGCATCGGCCGATCGAAGGCGACCCGGAAGCGGTAGCTCTTCACCCGCCGCGTCACCGGCCTGATGGCCGTGAGGATCGCGGTCTGCCAGGGGAGGGGGCCCGGGGCGGGATCAATCACCGGTGAAGCGCTGTTCGCGCCAGGGATCGCCGTACATGTGGTAGCCGCGCAGCTCCCAGAAACCGCCCTCGTCCCGCTGGGTGAAGCGCAGGCCCTTCACCCACTTGGCGCTCTTCCAGAAATACAGGTGCGGCACCAAGAGCCGGGCCGGGCCCCCATGGTCCACCGGGATCGGCGCGCCGTCGTAGTGGGTCGCCACCATGCCCTTGCCGCCCGTCAGGTCGGCGACCGGCACGTTGGTGGTGTAGTCGTCGTAGCCTTCGGCGAGCAGGAAGGCGCTCGGCGCCGCGATGCCGGCATCGGCCAGGAGGTCGTCGAAGCGCACGCCCTCCCAGGCGGTGTCGAACTTCGACCACTTCGTCACGCAGTGGATGTCGCCGCCCCAGCGGGTGCGGGGCAGGGCGTTGAAGGCGTCCCAGCTCCAGCTCTTCAGGGGCCGCGACCCCTCGCGCAGGGTGAACGACCAGGTCGCGAGGTCGATGCGCGGGTTGGGGCCGATCTGGAGCACCGGGAAGTCCTCGGTGAGGTACTGGCCGGGGGGCAGACGCTCGCGGGTCGCCTCGGGCGGCTTGCGCCCCGTGAAACCTCGTGTGCTCATGCTCCCCTCGCGCTCGTCGGACCGTTCGCGGCGACCGTGGCTCGACGATCAGCCCGCGCGGCAGGCTAGCATTCCCTCAGCGATCGCGCAGCACCAGCCACAGGGCGTGAATGGTGCCCGGCAGCACGCCCATCAGCGTCAGAAGGATGTTGAGAAGGAACTGCAGGCCGATGCCCGTGGTCATGAGGACCGCGATCGGCGGCAGGAAGATCGCGAGGATGATGCGGACGAGGTTCGACACGGTCACTCCGGGTAGGCGGCGCGCGCGGAAATGCGATCGCAACCGCCCAACCGCAACGGGATCGTCGCGGCCAGGTTCCCCCGCCGGGCCGACGGGAATTTCAGTTTCTTAATCTCTGCGTCCCCAGGATGGTCTGGACATTGCCGAAGGACGGACCGCGCAGGAATTCCGCGTATGATCGAAACCCTCATGCGCGATATCGAGCAGGTGGTCCGCTCCGGCGGCCTGCTCCAGCGCGGACGGGTGCTGCAACGGCTGTCGATGCTCTTCACGGAGCGGGCCGCCGGGTTGCGCGAGGCGCAGGTGGAGGTGTTCGACGCGGCGATGCTGCCCCTGGCCCGCGCGGTCGATGGGGCCGCCCGCGTCCTCCTGGCGGACGGCTTGGCGGATGTGCGCAACGCACCGCGTGCCGTGGTGCGCGACCTGGCCTTCGATCCGGATATCGCGGTGGCCCGGCCCGTCCTTCAGCGCTCGCCGCGCCTCGACGAGGCCGACCTCGTCACCGTCTCCGAATCGCGGGGGCAGGAGCACCTGCGGGCCGTTGCGCAGCGGCCGACGCTCGGCGAGCGGGTCACCGACGTCTTGGTGGCCCGTGGCGACCGGCAGACGGTGCACGTGGTCGCGGGCAATGCCGGCGCGCAATTCTCCGGCGCGGCCTACACCACGCTCGGGGAACGGGCCCGTGGCGACGCCGTCCTGCGGGCCATGCTGGTGACCCGCGCCGCGCCGCGGGGACAGCCTGCGGCGTTGGCGGCCGGCCTGCGGGGGAGCCAGACCCTTCCGCGCGCGACGGATGCGGATGAACGGCGCATCGACGACCTGGTCCGGGCCGGCGACCTCGACACGGCTTTGGCCGAGGTCGCGCGCCTCGCCTCGGTGTCGCCCGCCTTCGCCCGGCGCGCCTACGATGCGGCGGACCACGATCCCCTGCTGTTTCTCCTGCGCTCGATCCGCCTCGGGTTCGGAACCCTGAAGCTGTTCCTGCGGACGAAATCCGGCCCGGTGCGGCCGCCCGAGGCCTGGACCGGGATCCAGAGCGCGTTTCAGGCCCTGTCGGTGACCACGGCGCAGCGCGTGGTCCGCCTCTCGGCGCAGGCGGGCGGCGCGCCGGACGCGCGGGATCCGTCGGGCCCGGGCCGCTGATCCGGGGGCCCAAGTGCTCGTCGAGCTCCTCCACCTCCTCGTCACGCCCGTGCCCTTCGCCCATCGCCGGAGGGGCCACCTGCGCGAGAGCGTCCTGCTGATGTCCCGGGGGCGCCGCTGCCGCAGCGCCTGGGCCCCCCATCTCGCCGCAGGCGCGGGCTGCGATCCTGGATGCCTGCGACGGGCTTCCGCAGCGGCGCGTCGCCGTGGTGCTCGGATCGGGCCTCCTCCAGGATGTCCCGCTCGCGGACCTCGCGGCGCGCTTCGCGCGCGTCGACCTCGTGGATGCCGTCCATCTCTGGCCGGCCCGCCTTCGGGCGCGGGCTCATCCCAACGTCCGGCTCGTCACCGCGGACCTCGCCCTCCGAACCGATCGGACCGATCCTTTGGCCGCCCTGTGCGGCAGCGCGGACGTCGACTTCGTGGTCTCGGCCAATCTCCTGTCGCAGTTGCCGATCCTGCCCCTGGACCGGCCCGGCTTCGTGCCGCCGGATCTCGGAAACCGGATCGTCCGGGCCCATCTCGACGGCCTCGCGGGTTTGCGCGCCCGGGTCTGCCTGGTCACGGACGTGGAACAGATCGAGGAGGACCGAACCGGACGCGTGACCGAGCGGCTCGACCTGTTGCACGGGGTGCGCCTGGGGACGCCCGACCGGCGCTGGACCTGGGACCTCGCGCCCTTTGGCGAGGCGACGCGCCACCGCCGGCTGATCCATCGGGTCGAGGCCTTCCGCGACTGGCGCGGCCCCTGGAAACGCGAAGAAGCCGCCCGTTGGGGCGGCTTCCAGTCGGTTCGCGCAGTGGGACCGCGCTTACTCGGTGACCGGTGTCGGATCGTCGGCGCCGACGACACCGTCAGAACCCTCGAACCGGGCGCGGCGGCGGCGGCGGGGCTTGGGGGCCGATGCACCGTCATCCTGTGCCGCCGAGGTCGAGTCCTCGGGAGCGTCGGGCTGCCCCGCCGGCTCGGCGACGGGAACCGGACGCGGCGGCGTCATCAGGAAGGCGGGCAGGGCGGCCACGTCCTCGGCCGGACCGGCGGCATCCCGCTCGTCGCGGCGTCGGCTGCGCCGGGGCGGCGCCTCGTTCGCGCGGGCGGCCCGGGGCGCGTCCTGGCGACCAGATTCCTGGCGCCCGGATTCCTGCCGTCCGGAATCCTGGCCACCGAACTCACCGCGCGGGGCCTCGTTCACCGGACTCTCCGTGCGCCCGTTCTCGTAACGGGGCGCGTCGGAGCGGGCCGGGGCGGGACGGAAATCCTGTCGCGGCTGATCCTGACGATTGTAGTCCTGGCGAGGGCTCTCCTGACGAGAACTCTCCTGGCGAGGGCTTTCTTGGCGATTCTGGTCCGCCCGGAAATCCTGGCGGTTGCCGTCTTGCCGGTTCGAGTCCTGCCGGTTCGAATCCTGTCGCGTGTAATCCTGCCGGCTGTTGTCTTGCCGGTTGCCGTCCGGGCGACTGAAGTCGTCGCGACGGTTGTTGTAGTCGGGCCGGTTGCCGTCGCGCTGATTGTCGAAGCGCTGCGGACGGTCGCCGCGATTGGCGAAGCGGTCACGGCGGTTCTGGCGGTTGCCGTCCGAACCCGAATCCTGTCGGTTCGAATCCTGCCGGTTGTAGTCCGAGCGGGCGTTCTCGGGGCGGGACTCCGGGCGTGCGTCCTGCCGGGGCTCGTACGCCGTCGGCTGAGGCTGCTGGCTCGGGTCGCCGTAATCCTCGTTGTAGGCATTCGCGCCGTAGCTCGAGGCCGCGTAGCCCTGCGGGGCGCCCTGGCCCTCGTCGTCCCCCTCGTCGCCCTCGTCGTCGAAGCCGCGGGCGTAACCGCCGACCTGCTGACGGGTCTGCTCTTGGGCGCCGGAGATGATCCGGAAATAATGCTCGCCGTGCTGGAAGTAGTTCTCTGCCGCCACCGGGTCGCCGCTGGCCTGCGCATCGCGCGCGAGCTGGGCATACTTGTCGGCGATGTGTTGGGCGGTGCCGCGAATCTTGACGTCCGGTCCGTTGGACTCGTAGGAACGCGTAAGCGGATTGGGACCTTTGGGGCGGTTGCGACCGCGCATCCGTCTATTCTGGTTTGGTCTCATCGGTCTCGATTGACCCTCGTTCGTCTCGGAGCGTCTGATGATGCGGCGGGTTCCAGGCGGCCATGACGCGGCCTGTCATCAGGCTCGTCGCTGGCGCCGCGTGATCCGGGTCCGGTGTGTCCGTGATCGATTTCGCCGTGCTTGCCGTCTCTGTCCGTTGACCAAGGCGCGCTCTGAGCGTCCAGGCGTCCTTCGGTTTTCAGGCACGAAGTTGACCAAGCTCCTGCGCCTCTGCCCGCGCGCGCCAGCCTGATCGTGGGGAGACCGTCTAAGAGCGTCGCGGACCAAAGCCGCCACCCGTCTTACCACAACCCATCTTAATGGATCGTTCGCGATCTGCCTGGGACATTAGCGGCTTGCCGAGGGGGCAACAAGCGTTTTCTGCCTCGATGCATCCAACGGGCGCAGTTTTTTCGCGTTTCCCGCAGGATTTTCGGGTCGACGTCCGCTCAGACCGGTCCGAAGCGGACGACGCGGGCGTGCCCGGCGAGATCGTGATGACGCACGGCGGGGCCGAGCCCGGCCTGCGTCCCGAGCATCCCGACGGCCTCGGCCTGATCGTAACCCACCTCGAAGGCGAGCGCGCCGCCGGGGGCGAGGCGGACCGGCCCGACGCTGAGGGCCGCCACGATGCTCTGATAAGCCCCGAGTCCATCTGGGCCGCCGTCGAGGGCCGCCATCGGGTCGTGACCCCTGACTTCGATGTCGAGCCCACGGATCGTGTCGCGGGCGATGTAGGGCGGGTTCGACACGATGAGGTCGAAGGCCCCGCTGAGACCCGCGGTCCAGTCCGCGCAGACGAAGGCCGCCCGGGTTCCGACGCCGTTCCGCACCGCATTCGCGCGGGCCTGGACGAGGGCCGCGTGGGAGCGGTCGAGGCCGATGCCGGTGGCGTTCGGCAACTCGCTCAGCAGCGCCACGAGGATGCAGCCGGAGCCGGTGCCGAGGTCGAGCACCCGCAGCCGGCGCCCGCGGTCGGGATGCAGGGCGAGGGCGGCCTCCACCAGGGTCTCGGTGTCCGCCCGCGGGACGAGGGTCTCGGGTGCCAGCCCGAAGGGCAGGCCCCAGAATTCCCAGGCGCCGACGATCCGGGCCACAGGCTCGCCGGCGACGCGTCGCGCGACGGCCCCTTCGAGCGTCGCGGCCCCCTCCGGGCCGAGGGGCTGGTGCCCCCGCAGGATCAGGTCGGTCGCGCTGAGCCCGAGGAGGTCGAGCAGGAGGAAGCGGGCGTCGCGCGCCGGCAGGCCGTGGGCGGCGAGCGCCTCGCTCATGCGCCGCAGGGCGTCGGTGCGGCTGAGCCCCGGGTCGAGGCGCATCGGCTCCAGCCCGTCCACGGGGCTCAGGCCATGCCCTCGGCGGCCAGCAGCTCCGCCTGGTGCTCGGTGACGAGGGCGTCCACGAGCTCGTCCAGCGCCACGCCGGCCAGGACCTCCTCGAGCTTGTACAGGGTCAGGTTGATGCGGTGGTCGGTGACGCGGGCCTGGGGGAAGTTGTAGGTGCGGATGCGCTCCGAGCGGTCGCCGGAGCCGACCTGCGACTTGCGGTCGGCGGCCCGGGCCGCGTCCTTGGCGGTGCGCTCGGCGTCGTAGAGCTTGGAGCGCAGCAGCGACATCGCCCGGGCGCGGTTCTTGTGCTGCGAGCGCTCCTCCTGGACGAAGATCACGATGCCGCTCGGCATGTGGGTAATGCGGATGGCCGATTCCGTCTTGTTGACGTGCTGTCCGCCGGCGCCCTGCGAGCGCATGGTGTCGATCTTCAGGTCCGCATCGTTGATGACGATGTCGACCTCCTCGGCCTCGGGCAGCACCGCCACGGTGGCGGCGGAGGTGTGGATGCGCCCCTGGGTCTCGGTATCCGGCACGCGCTGCACCCGGTGGGCGCCGCTCTCGAACTTGAGGCGCGCGAACACGCCCTTGCCCTTCACCTCGGCGATCACCTCGCGATAGCCCCCGACGGTGCCCTCGCTCTCGGAGATCACCTCGACCTTCCAGCCCTTGGCGTCGGCGTACCGGCCGTACATGCGGAAGAGGTCGCCCGCGAACAGGGCCGCCTCGTCGCCGCCGGTGCCGGCGCGGATTTCCAGGATGGCGCTCTTCTCGTCGGCGGAATCCTTCGGCAGCAGAATGAGCTGGAGTGCACGGTGCGCCGCCTCCAGCCCGGCCTCGGCCTCCGGCTTCTCGTCGGCCGCGAGCGCCCGCATCTCGGAATCGCTGCCCGGCTCGTCGATCAGCGCCTCGATGTCGGCGAGGTTCTGCGCCGCCGCGCGATAGGCGTGGATGGCGGCGACGACGCCCTCCAGCTCCGACAGTTCGCGCGACAGCTGCACGAAGGTGTCGGAATCCGCCGAGCCGGCGCTCAGCGTGGCGGTGACGATGTCGTGGCGCGTCAGGATCGCGTCGAGACGCTCTGCAGGAATGGGGGTCATCGCCCGTGGAAAACTCTCATCTGAACAAGGGCTCGTCGGGCCGGAAGCCGGGTCGACGACGGGGCCGCGGCACGACCCATGGAAATAGGCACGCCGACGCTAGATGGGCACACCCTGCGCCTTCGCGAAGGCCGCGAGGGCCGGGCGGAGGGTGGCGCCGTCTCCGGCGCGGGTCAGTTCGGTGTCGAGCAGCGCCGCCACCGCCTTGACGTCGAGGCCCAGCACCATGGCCTTCACGGGGCCAATGGCGGCCGGCGACATCGAGAGGGCCCGGAATCCGAGGCCGATCAGCGCCATGGCCTCGAGGGGACGCCCGCCGATCTCGCCGCAGACGGTGACGGGGCAGCCGGCGGCGGCGGCGCGCTCGGCGATGACGCGGAAGGCGCGCAGGGCCGGGACGCTCAGGGTGTCGAAGCGGTCCGCGACCCGGCGGTTCTCGCGGTCGACGGCGAACAGGAACTGCATCAGGTCGTTGGAGCCCACCGACAGGAAGTCGGCGGCCCTGGCGATCTCGTCGATCTGGAACAGGAGGGAGGGGACCTCCACCATCACGCCGAGCTTGCAGTCGCTCGGCAGGGCATGGCCGTGCCGGCGCAGATGCGCCTTCTCGCGCTCGACGATGGCCTTGGCGCGGGTGAACTCGTCCACCGTCGCCACCATCGGGAACATGATCTTCAGGGGCCGGCCGCCGGAGGCCTTGAGAAGGGCGCGGAGCTGCACCCGCAGCAGGGCCGGCCGGTCGAGGCCGATCCGGATCGCCCGCCAGCCCAGGGCTGGGTTCTCCTCCTCGAGGGCCGGCATGTAGGGCAGGATCTTGTCGCCGCCGATGTCGAGGGTGCGGATTGTGACGGGCAGGTCGCCGGTGGCCGCGAAGACGGCCTCGTAGAGCGCCTGCTGCTCGGCGGCCGAGGGCATGCGCTGGGCCACCATGAACTGCAGCTCGGTGCGGAAGAGGCCGATGCCGTCCGCGCCCGTCTCGTGCAGGTGGGTCAGGTCGATGAGGAGGCCGGCGTTCAGCTGCAGGCCGATCGTCGTCCCGTCGAGGGTGACGGCCGGCACGTCGCGGAGCGCCCGGTACTGCTCCTGCCGGCGGGCGCGCAGGCGCACCATCTCGGCATAGGCCGCCTCGATCTCCGGACCGGGCCGGACCTGGATCTCGCCGGTGGCGCCATCGACGATGATCGCGTCCCCGGCATCGCAGAGGGCGGTGGCGTTGGCGATCTCGCCCACCGCCGGGATGCCCAGCGCCCGGGCCACGATGGCGATGTGGCTCGTTGGCCCGCCTTCCTCCAGCACGACGCCCCGGAGCGCCGTGCGGTCGTAGTCGAGGAGGGCGGCCGGACCCATCGAGCGCGCCACCAGGATCGCGTTCTCGGGCAGGACGCGCTGCGCGCCGTTGCCCTCGGCGCCGATCAGCGTGCGCAGCAGGCGGTTCGCCAAGTCGTCGAGGTCGTGCAGGCGGTCGCGTAGGTACGGGTCGCTCTGGCGCATCATCCGGGCGCGGTTGTCCGACTGGACGCGCTCGACGGCGGCCTCGGCGGTGAGGCCCGAATGCACGGCCTCGCGCATCCGGCGCAGCCAGCCCTTGTCGTGCGCGAACATGCGCACCGTTTCCAGCACCTCGCGGGATTCGCCGGTGCCGATGCTGTCGCCGCGCTCGACGAGGTCGTCGATGGCCGAGCGCACCTCGCCGATGGCCTGTTCCAGGCGCTCGACCTCGCGCTCGACGTTCTCGGCGATGAGCTGCTTGATGACGATACGCGGCTCGTGCAGCACCACGTGTCCGAGTCCGATGCCGTCGGCGAGGGCCACGCCGCGCTGGCTCACCGGGCGGCGCGCGGCCGAGCCGGCCCCCGGCGCCAGCGCCTGCAGCTCGCCCGAGGCGATCATCTCCGAGAGCACCATCGCGGTGGTCTGCAGCGCCTCGATCTCCTCCTCGGAATAGACCCGGTAGGTCTTGTTCTGGACGACGAGGACGCCGAGGGTGTTGCCGGCGCGCAGGAGCGGCACGCCCAGGAAGGCGTGATAGGCCTCCTCGCCCGTCTCCGGCCGATAGGAGAAGGCCGGGTGGGACTGGGCGTCGGAGAGCGACAGCGGCTCGGCGGTCTTGGCAATGAGGCCGACGAGGCCCTCATCGGCCCGCAGCCGGGTCAGGTGGACCGCCTCGCGGTTCAGACCCTCGGTTGCAAACAGTTCGAGAATGTTGTCATCGCTGAGCACATAGACCGAGCACACCTCCGCGATCACGTTGGCGGCGATCAGCGTGACGATGCGGTCGAGACGAGCCTGTGGACTGACCGGCTCCGCCATCGCTTCGCGGAGGCGGCGCAGAAGCAGGCGCGGGCCTCCGGGCGCAGCGGGCATGGTCTCCTCGATCCGGCTTCGGCCTCGTGTCCGGTTGGCGCGCAGGCGTTCGCGCGCCCCGGGTCTTCAGGCCTGGTCGAGGCCGTATAGCGAGTGGAGCGTGCGAACGGCAAGCTCCGTGTAGGCGGCATCGATCAGCACGGAGAACTTGATCTCCGAGGTGGTGATGGCCCGGATGTTGATCCCCTTCTGCGCCAGGGCCCGGAACGCCTTGGCGGCGACGCCCGCGTGGCTGCGCATGCCGACGCCGATGGCCGAGACCTTCACCACGTCGGTGGCACCCTCGATCTGCGCGAATTCGATCGCGCCGCTCTGCGCGTCGAGGATCTTGCGCGCCCGGTCGTAATCGGCCGACGGGACCGTGAAGGTCATGTCGGTGGTCGATTGGTCACCCGACACGGTCTGGATGATCATGTCGACGTTGATGTTGGCGTCGGCCAGCGGTCCGAAGATCGCGGCGGCGATGCCGGGGCTGTCCTTCACGCGACGAAGCGTGATCTGCGCCTCGTCCCGGGAGAAGGCGATCCCGGTGATGATCTGCTGTTCCACGATGTCGTCCTCGTCGCAGATGAGGGTGCCGGGCCGGGCGTTGTCCGGCGGATCGAAGCTGGAGCGCACCGTGGTCGGCACGCGATGGACCATGGCGAGCTCGACCGAGCGGACCTGCAGGACCTTGGCGCCCAGCGACGCCATCTCCAGCATTTCCTCGAAGGTCACGCGCTCCATGCGCTGGGCCTTCTGCACCACGCGCGGATCGGTGGTGTAGACGCCGTCGACGTCGGTGTAGATGTCGCAGCGCTCGGCGCCGATGGCAGCGGCGATGGCCACCGCGCTGGTGTCGGAGCCGCCGCGGCCCAGGGTGGTCACCCGGCCGCTGGCCTCGTGCATGCCCTGGAAGCCGGCGATGACCGCGACCTCCCCGCGCCGGAAACCGGCATCGAGGCGGGCGCCGTCGATGCCCTCGATCCGGGCGGAGCCGTGGGCGTCCGAGGTCAGGATCGGGATCTGCCAGCCCTGCCAGGAACGGGCCTTGATGCCGTTCTTCTGCAGGGCGATGGCGAGCAGCCCGGCGGTGACGAGCTCGCCGGAGGCGACCACCGCGTCGTACTCGGCCTCGTCGTAGATCGGATTCGCGTCCTTGACCCAGGCGACGAGTTCGTTGGTCTTGCCGGACATGGCCGAGACCACGACGGCCACGTCGTATCCGGCGGCGACCTCGCGCGCCACGTGGGCCGCCACGTTGCGGATGCGCTCGACATTGGCGACGGACGTACCGCCGAACTTCATCACCAGACGGGGCATGTTCTCACCAGACGGAGCCTGTCGCGCCCGCGACGCATCGCTTGAGCCGGGGATCGAGCGTGACCTCGGGATTCGGCGGGCCGCGGGACGGATTTCCCGGAACCCGCACGGCCTGCCGCGTCGCTTGGCTGCTGTACCGGACAGGGCTTCGGCGGGTACAAGGGCCGCCCGGGCGTGTCAACAATGGGACGCGCCCACCTCGCACGAGACATGCCGAGACGATGACCGGACCCACAGGCGCCTCCATCGACCGCGACGAGGTCGCCCGCTTCGAAGCCATCGCGGCGACCTGGTGGGACGAGGCCGGACCGATGCGGGTGCTCCACCGCTTCAACCCCGTCCGCCTCGCCTATATCCGCGACACGGCCTGCCGGCATTTCGGACGGGACCGCAACGCGCCCTTCGCCCTGGAGGGGCTGACCCTGGTGGATATCGGCTGCGGCGGCGGCGTCCTGTCCGAGCCCCTGGCGCGCCTCGGCGCCCGAGTCACCGGACTCGATCCGGCGCCGACCAACGTCAAGGTGGCCCAGGCCCATGCCGACGCCGAGGGCGTGCCGGTGGATTACCGCGCCCGCACCATCGAGGATGTGGTGGCCGGGGGCGAGCGCTTCGACATCGTGCTCGCCATGGAGGTGGTGGAGCACGTGGTGGACATGCCGGCCTTCGTGGCGCAGGCGGCCCGGGCGGTGAAGCCCGGCGGCCTCCTGTTCGCCGCCACCCTCAACCGGACCCTGCGCTCCTTCGCGCTGGCGATCGTCGGGGCCGAGTACGTCCTCGGCTGGTTGCCCAGGGGCACCCATGACTGGGAGAAGTTCGTGCGGCCCGACGAGCTCGCCCGCGCCGTCGAGGCCGGCGGCCTCATCGTCACCGACACGACCGGGGTGGTGCTCAATCCCCTGGACGGCTCGTGGCGGGCGAGCCGCGACACGGCCGTCAACTACATGATCACGGCGCAGCGCCCCGGCGCATCCGGGCCCCCGGCCGCAGGCGGGCATTCGGCCTGAACCTTCGGGCGCGCACGCGGTTGGTCGGCGTACCCCGTGGGAGACCGACCTTGCTCGAAAAGATTCCGCACGCCGTGGGCGCCGCCCTGTCCGGCCTGAAGGCCGGGCTCGACAAGACCGCCTACCGGACCACCTTCGCCAGCGTGCCCGAAGGCCTCGGCCTCACCAGCCTCGCGTTCGCGGACGGGACGGCGATGCCGGCGCGCTTCACCGCCGACGGGGCCGGCGCGTCACCGCCCCTGGCCTGGACCGGCCTGCCCCCCGGCACGGCGCGAATCGTCCTCCTCTGCGAGGATGCCGGCAGCCCCACGCCGAACCCGTTGGTCCACCTGATCGCCTGGAATTGCGATCCCGGCGCACCCCTGGCGGAGGGCACGGCGAGCCAGGCCGAATCCGGCCTCGACCTGGGCAAGAACAGCTTCCTCAAGCCGGGCTGGCTGCCGCCCGACCCGCCCACCGGCCACGGTCCGCACGCCTACCTGTTCCAGGCCTACGCCCTCGACGGGGCGCTGGCGCTGCCCGAACATCCCGGTCGCGGCGCGCTGCTGGAGGCCATGGCGGGGCGCGTCCTCGCCAAGGGCTGCCTCGTCGGGACCTACGAACGCCCCTGACGGCGTCGACCGCTTGCGCGGGCGGCTCCGTCGGTGCAAGCGCCGATAGGACGACCAGGGGAGGTTTGAGCATGAAGGCGCTGCTGTGTACCCGTCTCGGGGGGCCGGAGGATCTTAACCTAGCCGACCTGCCGGACCCGGTGGCCGGTCCCGGCGAGGCCGTGGTGCGCATCACCCTGGCGGCGCTCAACTTCTTCGACACCCTGATCATCGCCGGGCGCTACCAGGTGAAGCCCGAATTGCCGTTCTCGCCGGGCGGCGAAGCCTGCGGCGTCATCGAGGCCCTGGGCGAGGGCGCCGAGGGCTTCGCGGTGGGCGACCGCGTCATCGTTCACCAGAAATACGGCACCTGCCGCGAGTTGATCGCCGTCGCCACCCGGCACCTCACGCCGGTGCCAGCCGGGGTCTCGGACGCGCAGGCCGCCGGGCTCACCATCACCTACGGCACCTCGCTGCATGCCCTGCGCGACCGGGCTCGCCTGCAGCCCGGCGAGACCCTGGCGGTGCTCGGCGCCTCCGGCGGCGTCGGGCTCGCGGCGGTGGAACTCGGGGCGATCATGGGCGCCCGTGTCATCGCCTGCGCGTCCTCGCCCGAGAAGCTGGCGACGGCGCAGGCCCATGGCGCCACGATGGCGGTGGATTACGCCGCCGAGAACCTGCGCGAGGCCCTGCGCACGCTGACCGCGGGGGCGGGCGTGGACGTGATCTACGACCCGATCGGCGGCGACTACGCCGAGCCGGCCCTGCGGTCGCTCGGCTGGAAGGGCCGCTACCTCGTCATCGGCTTCGCGGCCGGCGACATTCCGCGGATTCCGCTCAACCTGGCGCTCCTCAAGGGCATCGACATCCAAGGCGTGCACTGGGGCGTCTTCGTCGAGCGCGAGCCGGAGGCGCACCGGGCCAACCAGGAGCAGCTTCTCGCTTGGGTGGCGGAGGGGCGCCTCACCGCGAAGGTCCACGGCGAATACCCCCTCGCCGATTACGAGGAGGCCCTCGGCATCCTCAAGCGGCGCGAGGCCGTCGGCAAGGTACTGCTGCGGCTGTAAGGGGAGGTCGCCCGAGCGGTTCGGCGGCCCGCCTCCCTCGTCCCGCGAAGGCGGACGGTGGGACGGTCCCGCCGAAGGGGCCGCCTCAGAGCAGGCCCTGCGCCTTGGCGAGGGCGACGAGGTCGTGCTGGGGCCGGGCGCCGATGTGCTGGATCACCTCTGCGGCGGCGAGCGCTCCGAGGCGGGCGCTGTCGCGGTGGTCGAGGCCGCGGGCATGGCCGGCGAGGAAGCCCGCCGCGAATAGGTCGCCCGCGCCCGTGGTGTCGACGAGCTCGTGGACCGGCGACGCGGACACGGCCTGCACGGCGCCCCCCTGGATCACGAGCGCACCGTCCGCCGAGCGGGTGACGAGGCCGAGCAGATCCCGGCCGCGGGCCGCGCTCTCCTCGCGCAGGGCGCGGATCGCGGCCTCGGCGTCGTCGGTCTCGTAGAGGCTCTGCAGCTCGCCGATATTCGCGAACAGGATGTCGATGCTGCCGTCGCGGATCAGGCCCAGGAACTCCTCCCGGTAGCGCCCGACGCAGAACGCGTCTGACAGGGTCAGGGCCGCGGCGTTGCCGGCGTCGTGGGCGATGGTCACGGCCTTGCGGAACGCATCCTTGGCGGCCGGCGGGTCCCAGAGGTAGCCCTCGAGGTAGACCACGCGGGCGGCGGCCACGGTGGCCGCGTCGACATCGGCCGGCGACAGGCCCTGGCAGGCGCCGAGATAGGTGTTCATGGTGCGCTCGCCATCGGGCGTCACCAGGATGAAGCAGCGGGCGGTGGCCGGTCCGTCGGTGGCGGCGGCCACGGGGAAGCGGACGCCGGTCGCCTTGAGATCGTGGGCGAAGAGGCCGCCGAGCTCGTCGTCGCGGACCTTGCCGACGAAGCCGGTCTTCGCCCCGAGCATCGCCGCGCCCACCGCCGTGTTGGCGCCCGAGCCGCCCGACACGATGGTGGCCGGACCCATGGCGGCGAAGAGCGACTCGGCCCGCGCCTCGTCGATCAGCTGCATTGCGCCCTTCGGTACGCCCTGTGCCGCGAGGAAATCCTCCTCGGTGCGGGCGATGAGGTCGACGATGGCGTTGCCGAGAACGAGGAGGTCGAGGGATTCGGGCATCGGGCCGTCCAGTCTGGCGGTGAGCGGAAACTGCGCCGGGCTGTGGCACCGCCCCTGGCGGGGGTCAAGCGACGGCCGCCGCCAATGCGATCACCTGTTCGAAGCGTCACGGCGGAACTCCCCTCGCACCGCCCCGTCATCCCGGGGCCGCGCAGCGGAGCCCGGGATCCAGAACCATAGGTGGTGCAAAACCTTCCGCAGTCGGCGTTTCCGGATTCCGGGCTCGCCTGCGGCGCCCCGGAATGACCGCGCACCCTGCGATGTGACCGTGCCGAAGGCGCCGCGCGTTCCTACTGCAGCGTCTTCACCTCGCACTGCGCGTAGTCGCTGCTCGCCTTCACGTAGGCGTTCAGCGCCTTGACGTAGGCTTCCGCCAGGGGTCGGAAGGCGGCCGCCTTCTCGTTGTAGGCCTTGATCGCGTCGTTGTAGCTGTAGGCTTCCCAGCCCGGGCAGCCGCCTTTGGCGTCGAGGCAGGCCGGCTTGGCCGGCATCGGGGGCTTGGTCGGACGGGACGTCGCCGGGGGCGGTTCCGGCAGGGTACAGGCGGCGCGGGCCGCGTTCATCGACAGCAGGGTGCCGAGGCCGAGGGCCGCAGCCCGCAAGATCCGTGTCCGCATGCGGGTTTTCCCCTCCGTAACGACAGGCGCTACATGCGCGTGCGGTCGCCCCGGAGCAAGTCCGTGCCGGCGGCCGTCAGCGCGCGGCCACGGCCTCCCGTGCCGCAGCCTGTGCCGATGCCGGGGCGGGGCGCGGCGCCGGTGCGCGCTTCGGCTTGCCGCGTCCGCTCTTATCCATCCGCGCCCGGACGGCATTGAGCACCGGCACCGCGAGGCCGAGGGCCAGCACCCACCAGGCCGGCCGGATGGTGTCCGGCACGTCGAGATTGGCCGAGAGGACGAGGCTCGCCGGGATGCCGCTCGCCACGCCGTACCAGGCCGCTTCGAGCAGTGCGGTCACGAGGGCGGCCCCCAGAGCGAGGCCCGCCAGGGTGAGCGGGTTGGTCGGCCACCCGAAGCGCTGCATGGCGCGGTGACCCATCAGCAGCAGGAAGGCGCCGGTCCAGAAGACCGGATCGGACACGTCGATCTTGGCCTGCAGGTAGTAGTGGATCAGGCCCAGGATCGCGATGAGGTAGACGGACTTGTGAAGGCGCGGCCAAGCCTTGCCGAGGCGCCGGATCATCCCGTCCGTGGAGGTGACGCCGAGCACCACGAGGCCGAGAAGCGCCACGAAGCCGATGGTGAGATAGATCCGCGACGCGATCTCGGTGACGACCTTGGTCAGCACGAAGTTCTGGTCGACGACGTAGAGCAACAGGTGGATCAGCCCGTAGGCCAGAACCGTCAGGCCAAGCATGCGCCGGACCAGGATGAGCTTCGGCGCGTGGGCGATGCGGCGCAGGGGCGTCACCGCCAGCGACAGCATGAGGAAGCGCACCGCCCACTCGCCGGTACCATGAAGCAGCGCCGTGATGGGCTTCGCCCCGAGGGCATCGGCCGCGTAGGCGCCGGCGAGCCACAGGCCCGGGGCCAGGGCGAACAGGAAGGTGGCGAGCTTCAGGCCGGAGACGCGTCCGGCGCGGTCGCGCCAGGGCGCGGAGAAGGCGGGCAGGGCTGGCATGGCGATCCAGGATCGGGGAAGCGGTTGAATCGAAAGATAGGGGCCGGGGAGGATCCGTGAGGCGGCGCGGGGTCGCAGCCGGTCCCGACGAGCCACCGGGGCGTCGGGGTGTCGCGATGTATTCGCTCGGCGGCCGCGGGGGTTACAGGCCTGTGCAGAGCTTCGGGCAGCCCGGAACCTTGGCCGGTGCTGCGACGGTTGACGATTGCTATAAGCCGACGCCGCGCCAACGCTCACGAAGCCCCCCATGCCCGCAGACAGCCCCGCCGACAGCCTCGAGACCATGACCGCCGAGACGGCGCGGACCGAGCACGCGGACCTCTCCGAACGGATCGCCGAGGCCGATCGGCTCTATCACCAGGAGGATGCGCCTGAGATCACGGATGCGGCGTACGACGCCCTGCGCCGGCGCCTGGAGCAGATCGAGGCACGGTTTCCGGATCTCGCTGGAACGGGGGCCGCCAGCGCTTCGGTGGGCGCCAAGCCCTCCGAGAAATTCGCCAAGGTGCGCCACGCGGTGCCGATGCTCTCGCTGGGCAACGCCTTCGCGGACGAGGAGGTGGCGGAGTTCGTGGCCCGCGTCCGGCGCTTCCTGAACTGGCCGGAGGGCGATCCCCTGGCCTTCACCGCCGAGCCGAAGATCGACGGCCTCTCCCTGGCCTTGCGCTACGAGGACGGGCGCCTCGTCACGGCGGCGACCCGGGGCGACGGCGAGGTCGGCGAGGACGTCACGGCCAATGCCCGCACGGTGTCGGACATCCCGCAGCGGCTCGCCGGGACGGACGTGCCGCCGGTCTGCGAGGTGCGCGGCGAGGTCTATCTCAGCCACGCGGATTTCGCCGCCATCAACGCGCGCCAGGAAGCCGCCGGGAAGGCCCTGTTCGCCAACCCCCGCAACGCGGCGGCCGGGTCGCTGCGCCAGCTCGACCCCGAGATCACCCGTTCGCGCCCGCTCAAGTTCTTCGCCTATGCCTGGGGCGAGGTGGTGCCGGCCTTCGACGGCACGCAGCACGGGGTGCTGGCGCGGTTTTCGGACTGGGGCCTGCCGGTCAACGACCGGACGAAGCTCTGTGCCGATTCGGACGCGATGATCGCGCATTACCGGAGCATCGAGGCCGAGCGCGCCGACCTCGGCTACGACATCGACGGCGTCGTCTACAAGGTCGACGACCTCGCCCTGCAGCGCCGCCTCGGCTTCGTCTCCCGCTCGCCCCGCTGGGCGCTCGCCCACAAGTTCGCGGCCCAGAAGGCGCTCACGGTGGTCGAGGACATCGAGATCAATGTCGGGCGCACCGGCTCCCTGAATCCGCTGGCCAAGCTGCGTCCGGTCACGGTGGGCGGCGTCGTGGTGTCGAACGCCACCCTGCACAACGAGGGTTACGTCCAGGGCGTCGGGGCCGACGGCGAGCCGATCCGCGACGGGCGCGACATCCGGGTCGGCGACACCGTCGTGGTGCAACGGGCCGGAGACGTGATCCCGAAGGTGATGGACGTGGTGTTGGAGAAGCGCCCGGCCGGGTCGAAGCCCTACGCCTTCCCGAACCACTGCCCCGCCTGCGGCAGCCGGGCGGTGCGCGAGATCAACCCGCGCACGGGCAAGCCCGACGCCGTGCGCCGCTGCACCGGGGGCTTGATCTGCCCGGCGCAGGGAGTCGAGCGCCTGAAGCACTTCGTCTCCCGCAACGGTTTCGACCTCGAAGGCTTCGGCCAGACCTATATCGAGGTCTTGTTCGAGGCCGGGCTGGTGCGCCAGCCCGCCGACCTGTTCCGCCTCGACTTCGCGCCGCTCAAGGCCGCCATCGTGGCGCGGCGCGAGGCGCTCTCCGCCGAGCGCCGGGCGGAGGGCACCCCCGCCCCCAAGAAGCCGACCAAGAAGAAGGGCGAGGAGGAGGACAAGGCGATCAAGAACCTCCTCGCCTCGGTGGAGGATCGCCGCAGCCTGCCCCTGAACCGCTTCCTCTTCGCCCTCGGCATTCCGGAGATCGGCGAATCCACCGCCAAGGCCCTGGCCAAGCGCTTTCCCGACATGCCCGCCCTGATGGCGGGCGTCGCCGCCGCGGCCGGCGACCAGGCCGGAGCGGACTGGATCGAACTCTCCGCCCTGTCCCGCATCGGACCGACCACCCGCGACCGCCTGTTGGAGCTGGGCTATCCCCGCGCGGGTGGCGAGCCGGAGGCCGGAGAGGACGAGGAGGCGGAGACCCAGCCGCAGGAGCGGGTGCGCCTGTCGGCCCCCCAGCGCTCCAGCCTCCTGAGCCATTACGGTGACGCGGACGCCATCGTGGCCGCCCTCGCGCGGGCGGCCGAGCAGCGCCCCGGCGATGCCTATCGCCACTTCGCCGACGACGGCGAGATCGGCCCGGTGGCGACCGATTCGCTCATCGCCTTCTTCGCCGAACCGCACAACGACGCGGCGGTCCGGGCCCTGCTCGCCGAAGTGAAGACCGAGCCGATGGCCGCCCCGGCCACCGCCACCGCCTTCGCCGGCAAGACGGTGGTGTTCACCGGCAGCCTGGAGCGGATGACCCGGTCCGAGGCCAAGGCCACCGCCGAGCGCCTGGGCGCCAAGGTCTCGGGTTCGGTCTCGGCCAAGACCGACCTCGTCGTGGCCGGGCCGGGCGCGGGCTCCAAGCTGACGGACGCCCAGAAGCACGGCGTCGAGGTCGTCAGCGAGGAGGCATGGCTGGCGCTCGTCGCCGGCGCTTGAGCCGCGAATCGCGGACGCATAGACTTGAGGTCCTGCACCCGCAGGCGCTTGGCCGCGTCCGGCCGGGACAGGGCCCCGCGATTTCCGCATGACCGTCATCGCCCTCGACTTCGAGACCGCCAACGAGCGGCGCGACAGCGCCTGTGCCGTCGGGCTCGCCTGGATCGCCGGCGGCCGGGTGGTCCGGCGGGAATCCCGGCTGATCCGCCCGCCGGAGCTGCGCTTCTCGCCGGGCAACATCCGGGTCCACGGCATCCTGCCGGCGGACGTGCGCGGCCAGCCGGACTTCCCCACCGTGATGGCGGAGTTCCTGCCCGACCTCGCCTCCGGTTTGATCCTCGCGCACAATGCCGGCTTCGACCTCGGGGTGCTGCGGGCCTCCCTGGCCGCGCATGGGCACCGGCCGCCGGCCTTCGCCTATCTCTGCACCCTGCAGATCGCCCGGCGGGTGTTTCCGGCGGAGGAGGGCTGCGGCCTCGGCAAGGTGGCGGCGCGCCTCGGCATCCGCTTCGCGCACCACGATGCGGGCGAGGATGCCTATGCCTGCGCGGAGATCGCCCTGGCAGCCGTGCGGGAGACCGGCGCGCCGGACGTGCCCGGGCTGTCGCAGGCCCTCCGCCTGCCGATCACCACGGTCCCGGCGGGTCCCGATCTCGCCCTGCCTCCGCGCGGCCGGCCTGGCTCCCTGACCGAGCGGGCCCGCCTCGCCGCGGGCGCCCGTCCGGCCTCGGCGCCGGGCCTGCACTTCGCGGTGCGCGGCAGCAGCGGCAACCGCTACGCCGTGACCCTGGAGGATCGCACCGGCGGGCCTCACCTGCGCTGCACCTGCATGGCGGGCCGCTACGGCACACGGTGCCGCCACGTGAAGGCGCTGCTCGCCGGCGACATCACCGACCTGCTCTCGAGCAACCACGACGACGTCGCGGTGCTGCGGGTCCGGATGACGGCTGCGTCGGTGGGGTGAGGCGGTCGCCGCCGCACCCGTCGTGAGGTCCGCCCGGAGCCGCGCCGGGCGGCGCCCCCGCCTTACGCCGCCTTCTTCGCCGCCGCGTCGCCGTAGAACGTGCCGCCGCGGGCAGCCATGTCGAGGAGGTTCTGCGGCACGGCGAAGCGCGGCCCGTGCTTGGCTTCCAGCCCCTGCGCCAGCGTCACGAAGGCCTGGGCGCCCATGAAGTCGATGTAGGACAGGGCGCCGCCCGTGAAGGGGGCGAACCCGAAGCCCAGGATCGAGCCCACATCCGCCTCGCGCGGATCGGTGACCACGCCCTCGCCGACGGTGCGTGCGGCTTCCAGGGCCTGCACCACGAGAAGGCGCTGCTTCAGTTCCGAGAAGTCGACCGCGTCCGGATCGATTCGGGTCGCCTGCAGGGCGGCGAGGCCCGGCCACAGGCGCTTGGGCGCGCCCTCGGGGTAATCGTAGAACCCCTTCCGGTTCTTGCGGCCGAGCCGACCCTCGCCCTCGACGAGGGTGGTGAGCAGCGCCTTCTGCACCGGGTCGATGCCGTCGGCCCCGAGCTGCGCCTCCGTCGCCTTGACGATCTTCAGGGCGAGGTCGACCGCGACCTCGTCGGTCAGGGAGAGCGGGCCGACCGGCATGCCCGCCTGGCGGCCGGCATTCTCGATCATCGCCGCCGGGATGCCCTCGTTGAGCATCTTGTGGCCTTCCAGCAGGTAGGCGCCGACGCAGCGGTTGGCGAAGAACCCGCGCGCATCGTTGACGACGATCGGGGTCTTCTTGATCGCACGGACGTAGTCCAGGGCGGTGGCCAACGCCGCGTCGCCGGTCTGGTCGCCCCTGATGATCTCGACCAGCATCATCTTCTCCACCGGCGAGAAGAAGTGGATGCCGACGAACTGTTCCGGCCGGGCCGAGGTCTTGGCGAGCCCGGTGATCGGCAGCGTGGAGGTGTTGGAGGCGAAGATCGTCTCCGGCCGGATCACGGCCTCGACCTTGGCGATGACCTCGGCCTTCACCGCCGGGTCCTCGAACACCGCCTCGATCACGAGGTCGCAGGCGGAGAGGTCGGCGTAGTCGGCGCTGGTGCGGATGCGGGCGAGGAGGGCATCGCGGTCGGCGGTCTTGGCCCGGCCCTTGTTGATCTGGTCGGTGACGAGCTTGTGGGCGTAGGCCTTGCCCTTCTCGGCCGCCTCCACCGACTGGTCGACGAGGACGACCTCCATGCCCGCCTGGGCGGTGACGTAGGCGACGCCCGCGCCCATGAAGCCCGCGCCGACGACGCCGACGCGGCCGACCTGGGTGGCCGGCACGCCCTTCGGGCGGCGCGCGCCCTTGTTCAATTCGCCCATGGAGAGGAACAGCGTCCGGATCATCGCGGCCGCCTCCTTGGTCCGCAGGATGTGGGCGAAGTACCGGCTCTCGACGCGCAGGGCCTGGTCCATCGGCAGCTGCAGACCCTCGTAGACGGAGGCCAGGATCGCCTTGGCGGCAGGGTAGTTGTCGTGCGTCTCGCGCCGGTAGATGGCGTTGGCCGGCGGCCAGATCATCATCCCGGCGGGCGAGTAGACCTTGCCGGAGGGCGCCTTGAACTTCGGCTGGTCCCAGGGCGCGACGGCCGAGCCGCCGGCGGCGATCCAGGCCTTGGCCTTGGCGACGATCTCGTCCTTGGCCGCGACCTCCTGGGCGAGGCCCATGTTGCGGGCCATCAGCGGACGGATCTGCTCGCCCTTGAACAGCATCTGCAGGGCGTCGCCGGTCTGCATCAGGCGCGCGACGCGCTGGGTGCCACCGCCGCCCGGGAACAGGCCGACCTTGATCTCTGGCAGGCCGACGCGGGTCTTCGGATCATCGGACAGCACCCGGTAGTGGCAGGCGAGGGCGAGCTCGAAGGCCCCGCCGAGGCAGATGCCGTTCACCGCCGCCGCGAAGGGCTTGCCGCAGGTCTCGAGCTTGCGGAAGACGAGGCTTAGCTTGCGCGACTCCGCGAAGAACTGGCGCATCGCCTCTTCCTCGCCGCGCTCGGCCTTCAAGGCCTCGTAGGCGCGGCCGAGGCCCTGGAGCATCGTCAGGTCGGCGCCGCCCGAGAAGTTGTCCTTGCCCGAGACGATGACGCAGCCTTTGATGGCGGGATCCGCCACGACGGCGTCCACCACCTGGCTCAGCTCGTCCATCACCGCGTCGGTGAAGACGTTCATGGAGCGGCCGGGCATGTCCCAGGTCGCCAATGCGATCCCGTCGGCGTCGGTTTCCAGTCGGAAGTTGGTGAGATTCATCGCTGATCCTCGAATGTGCGGCGGGTGAGCGGCTTCGGTGGGCAAGCTTAAGCTCTTGTCAAAACTTGCAGTGGCATCTCGAATTGCCGGGGGGCATGTTGCTGCGACAGGACAAGACCATGACTGCTCGGATCGGCTGCCAGGGCTGCCGCGAGGGAGCCGAACTCGACTTCACGTTCACGATGGCGTTCCAGCCGATTCTCGACCTCGCCGCCCAGCGCGTCTGGGGGTACGAGGCCCTCGTGCGTGGCCCGGGGGGTGAATCCGCCGCCTCGATCCTCGGCCGCGTGACGCCCGAGACCGTCTACCGGTTCGACCAGGCGGCGCGGGTCAAGGCGATCGAGCTCGCCGGCCGGCTGTTTCCCACCGACGACGCGACCCGTCTGTCGATCAACTTCATGCCGAACGCCGTCTACGAACCGGCGGCCTGCATCCGCTCGTCCCTGGAAGCGGCCCGCAAGGCGGGGTTCGCCCACGACCGGATCATGTTCGAGTTCACCGAGAACGAGAAGTTCCGCGACACCGCCCACGTCTCGCGCATCGTCGCCGAGTATCGCCGCCAGGGCTTCCTGACCGCCCTGGACGATTTCGGCGCGGGCTTCGCCGGCCTCAGCCTGCTGGCGAACTTCCAGCCCGACCTCATCAAGATCGACATGGATCTGCTGCGCGGCATCGACACCGACCAGCGTCGTCAGATCATCGTGGCGGGCATCATCGGCATCGCCCGCTCCCTGGACATCGCGGTGATCGCCGAGGGCGTCGAGACGGCGTCCGAGCTGGACACCCTGCGCGACCTCGGTGCGAACCTGTTCCAGGGCTACCACTTCGCCAAGCCCCACCTGGAGGCGCTGCCCCCGGTCCGCGGCTTCCCGGTGGCCGGCTCTCCGGCGGGCGGGTTCCCCCGCGCGCATGTGGCGTGAGCCGGCCATCGGGATCCCCGCCGGTCCGCCTCAGCGCGCCGGCATCGGCATCGGCGCACCGGGGGCACCCGCCGCACCGTTGGCCGCGGAATCGCCGGCCGAGGCGATCGCCAGCATGTTCAGGAGCTTGGTCACCGAGGCCTGCGAGATCGTGGTCACGGTGGAGGCTGGATCGGCATTGACCGCCTGGAACTTCTGGTAGGTCTTGTCGCCGTAGATTTCGGTGAGGTGCTTCAGTTCGTCGAGGCTGAACTTCTCGGCATAGGCCTTCGACAGGCCGTCGAGCATCGTCTCGCGCTGCTTGTCGAACTCGGCGCGGATCTCCTTGCGCACGGCCTCGGCCTTGTCCTCCTTCATCGGCGCCACGGTCTTCTCGAGGGCGCCCGTGAAGCCGACCTCCAGGTTCTTGATCGTGGTCTTCTGCACCAGGTCCTTGGCGACGGCGATGCGCTCGGCGGCATCGTCGGCGCGGGCGGCCATCGGCAGGCAGAGGGCCGTGGTCAGGCAGAGGGTGGCGAGCAGGCGCGTCATCTTGGCGTGTCCTCAGAGATTCTTGTCGTGAGCCCGGCGCCGGGTGGCGGCGGGCGCCGCCCTCTACCCCACTTGGCCCGCGTTTGGGAGGCGGCGCAGGCTCACACCCGTTCGATGATAGTGGCGGTGCCCATGCCGGCACCGATGCACAGGGTCACCAGGGCGCGCTCCTTGCCGGTGCGCTCCAACTCGTCGAGCACGGTGCCGAGGATCATCGCGCCGGTGGCGCCCAGCGGATGGCCCATGGCGATGGCGCCGCCGCAGACGTTGATCCGGGCCGGGTCCACGTCGAAGGCCTGTTGGAAGCGCAGCACCACCGCGGCGAAGGCCTCGTTGACCTCGAACAGGTCGATGTCGGACAGGCTCATGCCGGCCCGCGCCAGGACCTTCCGCGTCACGTCCACCGGGCCGGTGAGCATGAGGGCCGGGTCCGAGCCGATATTGGCGAAGGCGCGGATGCGGGCGCGGGGCTTCAGGCCCGCGGCGCTGCCGGCCTCACGCGATCCGATCAGCACGGCGGCGGCGCCGTCGACAATGCCCGACGAGTTGCCGGCGTGGTGGACGTGGTTGACGGTCTCGACGTCCGGATGGGCGTCGATCGCCACGGCGTCGAAGCCACCCATCTGGCCCATCTGGACGAAGGAGGCCTTGAGCTGGCCAAGCGACTGCATGTCGGTGGCGGGCCGCATGTGCTCGTCGTTGGCCAGGAGCGTGATGCCGTTGATGTCGCGCACCGGCACGACCGCGTCGGCGAAGCGGCCCTCGGCCCAAGCGGTGGCCGAGCGCTTCTGCGATTCGACCGCGTAGGCGTCGCAATCGTCGCGGCTGAAGCCGTATTTCGAGGCGATGAGGTCGGCCGACACGCCCTGGGGCATGAAGTACGACTTGATCGCGATGGCGGGA
Source organism: Methylobacterium sp. Leaf465 (assembly GCF_001424705.1). Taxonomy (GTDB): domain Bacteria; phylum Pseudomonadota; class Alphaproteobacteria; order Rhizobiales; family Beijerinckiaceae; genus Methylobacterium. Next base: position 73,663 of record NZ_LMRA01000045.1, on the reverse strand, counting down.
TCCATGGGCCAGGCGCCGCCGGAGGCGCCGAGGCCGACGCGGCTCATGGACTCGACGCCGCCGCCCACCGTCAGGTCGTGCTGCCCGGCCATCACCTGCGCGGCGGCGAAGTTCACCGCGTCGAGGCCCGAGGCGCAGAAACGGTTGATCTGCACGCCCGGCACGTGCGTGCCGTAATCGGCCACCAGGGCCGCCGCCCGGGCGATGTCGCCGCCGGCCTCGCCCACCGGATCGACGCAGCCGAGCACCACGTCGTCGACGCGGCGCGTGTCGAGGTCGTTGCGCTCCTTGAGGGCGCGGAGCGCCACCTCGGCGAGGCGCAGGGCCGTCACCTCGTGCAGCGACCCATCGGGCTTGCCGCGGCCCCGCGGGGTGCGGACGTGGTCGTAGATGAAGGCCTCGGGCATGCGCGTTTCCCTGTTGTCCGCCCGTTCGGGGCGACGGCGTTCAAAAATCCGGTCCGGATCCGTCAGTCCGGGGCCGCGACGCGGAGCCCGGAAGCCAGAACCGCAGGTCGTGGCGAGGTCGCCCGCGCCGGCGGTTCCGGATTCCGGGTTCGCCCTATGGGCGCCCCGGACCGACGCGGCGTCTTCGGATCGCGGTCGTCCCGGTCTAAAACGCCTCGGCGCCGAGCGCCATCGTCGTCTCGGCGCCGGCCTTGATCCGCACCAGCCGGGTCGCGGTCTCGGGCAGCATCCGCTCCATGTAGAAGCGGCCCACCACCAGCTTGGCGGCCATGGCGTCCGAGGCGGCTTCGGCCTGGCGGGCCAGGGCGGCCTTGGCGATGCGCGCCCACATGTAGCCCATGGCCACGAGGCCGAGGAGGTGCATGTAGTCGGTGGCGCCGGCCCCCGCATTGTCGGGTTTCGTGAAGGCGTTCTGCATGAACCACATGGTGGCGCCCTGCAGGTCGTTGAGCCCGGCCTGGAGGGGGGCGACGTAGGGCGTCATGCCCTCGTCCTCGCCGTGGTCCTTGAGGAAGGTCTGCACCTCGCCGAGGAAGCTCATCATGGCCCGGCCGCCGTCCTTGGGCAGCTTGCGCCCGATGAGGTCCATGGCCTGGATGCCGTTGGCGCCCTCGTAGATCATCGCGATGCGGGCATCGCGCACGAACTGCGACATGCCCCATTCCTCGATGTAGCCGTGGCCGCCGAACATCTGCTGGGCCTCGACCGCGTTGGCGAAGCCCCGGTCGGTCAGCACGCCCTTCACCACCGGGGTCATCAGGCCCATGTGGTCCTCGGCGGCCTGCCGTTCGGTCGCGTCGTCGGACCGGTGGCCGATATCCGCCTGGAGGGCGGTCCAGAGCACGAGGGCGCGGGCGGCCTCGTTGAAGGCGCGGATGCCCATCAGGGTCCGGCGCACGTCGGGATGGACGATGATCGGGTCGGCGGCCTTCTCGGGCGCCTTGGCGCCGGTGAGGGCGCGGCCCTGAAGCCGGTCCTTCGCGTAGGCGACGGCGTTCTGGTAGGCGACCTCGGATTGTCCGAGACCCTGGACGCCCACCGCGAGGCGGGCCTCGTTCATCATCACGAACATCGCGTTCAGGCCGCGATTCTCCTGCCCGACGAGCCAGCCCTTCGCCCCGTCGTAGTTCATCACGCAGGTGGAATTGCCGTGGATGCCCATCTTGTGCTCGAGGGAGCCGCAGGAGACGGGATTGCGCGCGCCCAGCGAGCCGTCGGCGTTCACCAGGACCTTCGGCACCACGAAGAGCGAGATGCCCTTGGTGCCGGCCGGCGCGCCCTCGATGCGGGCGATGACGAGGTGGATGATGTTCTCGGAGAGGTCGTGCTCGCCGGCCGAGATGAAGATCTTGGTGCCGGTCAGGCTGTAGGAGCCGTCGCCGTTGGGCATCGCCTTGGTCTTGAGGAGGCCGAGATCCGTGCCGCAATGGGGCTCGGTCAGGTTCATGGTGCCGGTCCAGGCCCCTTCCACCATCTTCGGCAGGTAGAGCGCCTTCTGCTCTTCCGACCCGTGCACCAGGAGGGCCGCCATCGCGCCCTGCGTCAGGCCGGGATACATGCCGAGGGCGAGGTTGGCCCCGGAGGCGAATTCCTGGATCGCGGTGTTCAGGGTGTGCGGCAGGGCCTGCCCGCCATAGGCCTCGGGCATCGACAGGCCCATCCAGCCGCCGCCCGCATAGGCGTCGTAGGCGGCCTTGAAGCCCTGCGGGGTCGTGACGCTCCCGTCCGGATGCCGGGTGCAGCCTTCCCGATCGCCGACGGCGTTCAGGGGGGCCAGGACGGTCTCGGCGAGCTTGGCGCCCTCGTTGAGCACCGCCTCCATCACGTCGGGAGAGGCGTCCGAGAAGCCGCGCAGGTTGTCGTAGCGGTGGAACCCGAGCACGTCGTTCAGCAGGAACAGGACGTCCTCGACCGGTGCCTTGTAGCTGGGCATCGCGCATCATCTCCCGGAAACGGTTGCGTTCCTGGTCGGACTTCCGGCCGCCGGCGCACCTGATGGTTCACATATAAACTAATCCGCGGCGGACGAAAGGGGGGCGCGCGGGGTGCCAACGGGAATCGGTCATCCGCCACCAATCGGTCAGGCCTTAACCGCCTGTTTACCAAGACTACCAAATGTCGGGGCGGACGGATCTGCCGTTAACCCCTCCCTCGCTTTTCGTGTGGCGGGGGGCGCTCGCGGATCGAACCATGGACTTCGCCGGGTCAGGTTGGACGATGACACGCAACGCGACGCTCGACCTCGAAGGCTTCGATCCGGACGTTCTCGAAGCGGCACGGGATGTCGCCCGCCGCGCCGGCATTCCGGTCGAGACCTGGATCGCCTCCATCGTCGATCCCCGAGCGCTCGCGGACAAGGCTGAACCCGAATCACGGAGCGCGCAACCGCAGCCGGCCCCGGTCGCACCGGCCGAGCCGACCCCCGTCGCCTCCGCACCGGCGCCGGTCGAGGTCCGGTCTTCGAGCGCCGCGCCCACCGGGCCGACCGGCAAGAACGCGGCCCTCACCGAGATGATGCGTCGCCTGGACGGCATCGATCAGCGCATCGGCGCCGAGGCGCCCGTGCCGCCGGCGCCCGCCGCCCCGAAGGTCGAGCCGGCCAGCCCGCCGCCCTCCGAGATGGCCCAGCGCCTCGCGGAGATCGAGCGCCGGATGACGGAGATCGGCGCGCAACTGGCCGCGCCCCGTCCCCTCGGCCGCCGCGGCCGCCCGGTCGTGACCGAGATCCGCGACGCGGTCACGGAGATTCGCCAGCGCCAGCGCGAACTGGACGGTACGCCCGCCGCGCCCGCCCAGGCCGCCGCCCCGGCCCCGGTCTCGAACGCCGCCCCGACCCTGGCCGCCCCCGTCATCGCCGAGCTCCAGAGCGAGACGGTGCGGCTGCGCGAATCGATCGGCAGCCTCGCCAGCAGCCGCGACGTCGGCGCGCTGGAGACGGCGATGCAGACCCTGGCGGCCGGTGTCGAGAAGGCGCAGGCCCCCGGCGACCTCGCTGCCATCGCGGCCCCCATCGAGGCGATCCGTGTGCAGGTCGAGCGCCTGGCCGAGGACGTCGCCGACAACGTTCACGCCCGCGTCGCCGCCGATGTCGAGCGCCTGGCCGCCAAGATGAACGGCACGTTCCAGGGCGCGCCCTCCGGCATCGCCGAGCAGGACGTGGTCGCGGGGCTGTTCCGGGAGCTCGACGAGATCCGCCGCCTGATCGGCGCCCTCGCCGGACCCGAGCGGATCCAGAGCCTCGCCAACGGCCTCCAGGCCATCAGCACCCAGATTTCGCAGCTCCAGGCCGGCATGCCCGGCGAGACCGCCAGCATGGCGGAGCTCCGCCCCCTGCTGGAGGAAATCCGGATCGGCCTGCGTTCGAACGCCGAGGCCGGCATCGGCGAGCAGATCCAGGAGATGGGCGCCAAGCTCGACGCCCTGCGCGGCGCGGGCCCCATGGCCGCCCACCAGGATTCGGACGTCATCCTGCACCGGATCGATGCCCTGTCGGAGAAGGTCGACCGGGTCAGCATCAATCCCGTGGGCGACCTGATCGGACGCCTCGAAGACATCGGCGCGACCCTGCGCCGGCCGGCACTGCCCGACGAGAACCTCGCCTCGATCCACGGCATGCTGCACGAGCTGACGGTCAAGCTCGATCGCATCGGCACGGGCGAGGGTCCCCGCGACGAGGGCCTCGACGCCCTGGAGCAGCAGGTCCTGGCGCTGGCCGAGCGCATCGACACCCGGGACGCCGATCCGGCCCTGGCCGGGCTCGAGCGCACCATGACCGACCTCCTCGACCAGGTCTCGGCCCTGCGGGCCGAGGCGCCGATGGAGGCCGCCGTCGAGCGCGCCGCCCGCAACGCGGTCGCCGAGACCATGGGCGCGGCCGCCGAGACCGGCGAAGTCGCTCTCCTGCGGGCCAGCCTCGCGGATCTGCGCGCGCATCAGGTCGCCTCCGAGCAGCGGATGCAATCGACGCTGACCGGGGTCTACTCCGCCCTGGAGCGCCTGGTCGGCCGGATCGGCACCGGCGACACGGATGCCGCCCTCCTGACCGGCGCCCGGACCCCGCGGGACGCGTCCGCGAAGGACATCCTGGCCCGGGAGATGCTGGCGCGGGATCTGGCGTCGCGGGACACGGCCAAGGAGTCCCTCCGGGAGCCGGGCGCCGAGCATCTCGCCGGGGGGGCACCGTCGCGCCGGCCGGATGCGGCCCGGACCGAACGCCCCCTGGTCTCGGGTCCCGATCTTCCGCTGGAGCCGGGCGCCGGCCGCCCCGGCCGTGAGCGCCCGGGCAGCCGGGTCGAGGCGAGCGAGGCCGCGGGCGCGGCCGACAGCGACATCAAGACCAGCTTCATCGCCGCCGCCCGACGTGCCGCGCAGGCGGCGCAGGCAGAGGCCGCCGGGCAGGCCGAGGCGCAGGAGGGCGACGGTGTCCGCACCGGTCCCGACGCCGCGCGCCGCGACGGTCGCCTCGCGCGCTTCCGCGACGGCATCGACCGCCGCCGCAAACCGCTCCTCCTCGGCCTCGCCGCAGTGGTGCTCCTGCTCGGCGCTCTCCAGGCCGTGACCGCCCGCCGGACCGCGGACACCGCGTCATCGGGGACCGAGCCGGTCGCGACGCGCTCGGTGCCCGCCGACATCGCGGCGGCGGCACCCGATGCCGGCCCCCCAGCCGAGGCGGCCGCCAAACAGCCGGACGCCACGACCCAGGACGCCAAAGCGCCGGAGGCGAAGGGCGCGCCGCCCGCCCCGGCCGATCCGCAGACGACGCAGAGTCTCTCCGAAAGCCCGCCCGCCAAGGGCACGGTGCCGGCCGTGGCCGCTCGGTCCGCGGTGCCGCGCGTGACGACGATGGCCGGACTGACCGCGGACCTCGCAACGGTGCCGCCGAACCTGGTGAAGCTGCGCCAGGCCGCCCTCGGCGGCGACGGCGCCGCCGCCTACGACCTCGGCATGCGGGCGGCCGAAGGGCGCGGCATGACGCGCGACCCGGCGCTCGCCGTGAAGGTGTTCGAGCAGATCGCCGCCAGCGGCTTCGCGCCGGCGCAGTACAAGCTCGGGAGCCTGTACGAGAAGGGCGTCGGCGTGACCCGCGACCTGGCTCAGGCGAAACTCTGGTACGGCCGTGCCGCCGAACTCGGCAATGCCCGCGCCATGCACAACCTCGCGGTGATCTACGCCGAGAACCCGGTGGCCGGCGGCAAGCCCGACTTCGCCACCGCCTCCCTCTGGTTCAAGCGCGCGGCCGAGCTCGGCGTCCGCGACAGCCAGTACAACCTCGCGGTTCTCTACGCCCGGGGGATGGGCGTGCAGCAGGATCTCGGACAGTCCTTCCTGTGGTTCTCGGCCGCCGCCGCGCAGGGCGACGAGGACGCCGCGAAGAAGCGCGACGACGTCGCCTCGAAGCTCGACGCGAAAGCCCTGGGTGCCGCGCGGGCGCAGGTCACGGCCTTCAAGCCTAAGGTGCCGGAGCCCGTGGCCAACGAGATCCCGGCCCCGCTGCCCACCGAGAACTCAATGAGCCTGCTCGGTGCGGCGCCGCCCTCCGGCAACGTTCCGCCGGCCCGCCGGATCTGAGCGGCCGCGCGGGGGATGCGAGCTTCTGACGCCCTCCCGCTTTTGCGCCGAACCCCCGGTTCCCGGCGTTGTCGCAGCGGTGATCGCCGGACCGTCGTGATCGGGTGACCCATTTCGAAGCGCAGGTCGCCTCCATCGGGCGGCCCGACAAGCGGAGAGCCGATGGCGCGCGTGACGACGGTTCCACCGGCCGCCCTGATCCTGGGGATCGCCGGGCTGATTCCGTTCCTGGGCTTCGCCCTCCTCGCCTATAGCGGCTCCGATGGCGGCCTCGGCACCATCGGCCTCAGCCCCCGCCTCATGCTCTCCACCTACGGCGCCGTCATCGCATCGTTCCTCGGCGGCATCCGCTGGGGCGCGGCGGCCGCGCGCAATTCGGGCGGCGCGGACTACGCCATCGCGATCCTGCCCTCGCTGATCGCCTGGGCGGCCCTCGCCGCCCCGATGCCCTGGGATCTGCGCATCCTCGGCATCCTCGTGCTGGCCTGGGGCCTCATCGATCAGGACCTGCCGCGCCGCGGCCTCGTCCCGGTCTGGCTCGGCCGCCTGCGCCTGGCCCTGTCGGGGGTCGCCGGGGTCTCGCTGCTCATCGCGGCCTGAATCCCGTTTGGCTCCTCGCACCGTGTCCGGTCGATCGCTTCGCTTGGCTTGCTGGGAACGGGCCCCGTCTCCCGAAAGGAGAGGGGACCGGCGCACTGAAAACGCCGGAAGTCTCGGCCGGAGAGAGGCTCAGTCCTTGCTCAGCATCGCCTTGCCGATGGCGAAGACGCGGCCGTCGCCGAGGAGGTGCGCCGTGAAGCCGGCCGGAAACAGCGGCTCGAAGGCGGCGTTGCGCACGTTGAGCCCCCCCGCATAGGCGCCGAAGGCCGGCATGATCAGCCGGCGCCCGTCGGTGACGAAGCAGCGCCGGCGCACGGCCCGCCCGCGCATCGCGACCTTTCCGCAGGGATGCAGGTGGCCGGAGACTTCACCCTCCGGGGCATCGACGGTCGGTTCGTGCCGCAGGGTCAGGGCGCCCACCGTCAGCGTCTCGGCGTAGCGGCCGCCGACGCCCTCGCTGACCGCATGGTCGTGGTTGCCGGCGATCCAGACCCAGTCGCGCCCCTCCTGCAGGGCCGCCACCATGGCGCGGTCGCCCGGCTCCATGCGCTCCGGTCCGCGGGAATCGTGGAAGGAATCGCCCAGCGCGACGACGCAAGCGGGGTCGAGCCGCGCGATCACCTCGTGCAGGCAGGCCAGGGTCTCGCGGGTGTCGTAGGGCGGCAGGAACTGCCCGGAGCGAGCCGCATAGGCCGAGCCCTTCTCCAGGTGGAGGTCGGACACCACCAGGGTGCGGTGCGGGGCGAGCCAGAGGCCGCCGCAGAGGTCGAGGGCGAGGGTTTCGCCGGCGAGGGTCAGGCCGGGGGCCCGGATGGTCTTCTCAAGTCTCTGGCCGAGCGCCAAAACCGCGTCCTCTGCGTTCGGGGCAGGGCGTTTCACCACGCGCTCAGGCCAGCGCTTCTTCGAGCAGCTGCGCCTCGGCTTCGGCCAGAATCTCGTCGGCGCCCTCGCCGTAGACCCGTTCGCGCCCGATCTCGAGCATCACGGAGACGGAGAGCGGCGAGACGCGATCGAGCGCCTTGTGGATGATTCGCCCCTGGATGCGCCTCAACATCATACCGAGGCGCTTCACGTCGAGGAGTCCGGTTGCCGCATCCTGCCGCGCCGCCTTGAGCAGGAGGTGGTCCGGCTGGTGCTTGCGCAGCACGTCGTAGACCAGATCGGTGGAGATCGTGACCTGCCGGCCGGTCTTGGCCTGGCCGGGATAGCGCCGCTCGATCAGCCCGGCGATCACGGCGCATTGCCGGAAGGTGCGCTTCATCATGGCGGATTCGTCGAGCCAGGCCTCGAGGTCGTCGCCCAGCATGTCCTCGGCGAATAGGGTCTCGAGGAAGTCCGGTTCCCGGCCGATGCGTTCGCCGACATCGCGGTTGAGCCAGATGGCGATGCCGTAATCGTTGGCGGCAAAGCCCAGGGGCCGCATCCGCGCCCGTTCCAGGCGGCGGGTGAGCAGCATGCCGAGGGTCTGGTGCGCGAGCCGCCCCTCGAAGGGAAAGGCCGTCAGGTAGTAGCGCCCGGCGCGGGGAAAGGTCTCCACCAGCAGTCCCGTGGGACCGGGCAGGACCGAGCGGGTCCGCTGCTGCAGGAGGTAGTCCGAAACCTGGCGCGGCAGCCGGTCCCATTCGAACGGATCGGCGATCAGGGCACGCACCCGCGCCGCCAGGAAGGTCGAGATCGGGAACTTCGCCCCCGCATAGGACGGGATCGCCGGGTCGGTGCCCGGCCCCGCGCGGGTCGCCAGGGCCTCGTCCTCGGACAGGCCCTCGAAGCGCAGCACCTCGCCGGCGAACAGGAACGTGTCGCCCGGCGTCAGGGTGTCGGCGAAGTCTTCCTCGATCTCGCCCAGCACCCGGCCACCGCGGGGCAGGATCGCGCCCGGCTTGCCGCGCACGCCGCGGGCGAGCCGGACCTTCACCTTGGCGGATTCGACGATAGTGCCGACGTTCATCCGGTATTGCTGGGCGATGCGGGCATCCCGCACCCGCCACAGGCCGTCCGGCCCGCGCAGGATCTTGGCGAAGCGCTCGTAGGCCCGAAGGGCGTAGCCGCCGGTGGCGACGTAATCGACCACCGCCTCGAAATCCTCCCAGGACAGGGTGGCGTAGGGGGCGGCCGAGACGATCTCGGCGTAGAGCTGCACCGCGTCGAAGGCATCGGCACAGGCCATGCCGAGGACGTGCTGGGCCAGCACGTCGGGGGCGCCGAGGCGGGCGTCGGGCGTATCCTGGGCGGCGGCCTCCACGGCGTCGAGGGCGGCCTGGCACTCGAGCATCTCGAACCGGTTGGCCGGCACGAGATAGGCCTTCGACGGCTCGTCCATGCGGTGGTTGGCGCGGCCGATGCGCTGCATGATCCGGCTCGCCCCCTTGGGGGCGCCGATATTCACCACGAGGTCGACGTCGCCCCAGTCGATGCCGAGGTCGAGGGTGGCGGTGCAGACGATCGCCCGCAGCTGGCCCGCCGCCATGGCGGCCTCGACCCGCCGGCGCTGGGTGGCATCGAGCGAGCCGTGATGCAGGGCGATGGGATAGTTGGCGTCGTTGATGCGCCAGAGTTCCTGGAAGGTGTACTCGGCCTGGAGCCGGGTGTTGACGAAGACCAGCACGGTGCGGTGCCGCCCGATCAGGTCGTAGATCGCCGGCATCGCCTGCCAGGCGGTATGGCCGGCCAGGGGCAGGGTGAGGCCGGTCTCCAGCATGTGGAGGTCGGGGGCGGCGCCGCCCTTCACCACCACGAGCTCGGCCATGGCCGGGCCGCCCTCTTCCGCTTCGGTGGAGGAGGGGGGGTGTTGCGGAACGAGATACCGTCGCAGCTCGTCCGGCTCGCGCACGGTGGCGGAGAGGCCGATGGCCGTGAGCCCGGGGCTGAGGCGGTGCAGGCGCGCGAGCGCCAGGGACAGGAGGTCGCCGCGCTTCGAGGTGACGAGGGCGTGCAACTCGTCGAGGACGACGCAGGACAGGCCGGCGAACAGGTCCGCCGCCTCGCGATGGGCGATGAGCAGGGCGAGCTGCTCCGGCGTGGTCAGCAGGATGTCGGGCGGTCGCGCGATCTGGCGGGTGCGCTTGTGCGAGGGCGTGTCGCCGGTGCGGGTCTCGACGCGGACGGGAAGGCCCATCTCGGCGATGGGCGCATCGAGGTTGCGGGCGATGTCGACGGCCAGCGCCTTCAGGGGCGAGACGTAGAGGGTGTGCAGGCCCCGCGGCTTCGCCGACGCCGGCCGCGCCGCCAGGGCCGTGAGGCTCGGCAGGAAGCCCGCCAGCGTCTTGCCCGCGCCCGTCGGCGCCACGAGGAGCGCCGAGCGGCCGCCCCCGACGATGTCGAGGAGTTCGAGCTGGTGGGGCCGGGGCGTCCAGCCGCGCGCGGCGAACCACGCGGCGAAGCGTTCCGGCAGCGGGGATGCGACCGCGCGCTTGCTCAGGCCAGGGCCATCAGGAAGCGGTCGATCAGCTCCAGCGCCCGCTCGGTCATCGCCCCGGGATAGCGCACGAAGATGTGGCAGCCGCCCGGATAGATCGCCGTGTGTCCGCCGTTGCCGGCGGCCGCCCAGCGGGCCGACATGTACAGCGTGTCGTCGAGGAGCGGATCGTGGGTGCCCACGGTGAACAGGGCCGGCGGCAGGCCCTTCAGGTCGGCATAGACCGGGGAGACGTCGGGCCGGCGCCGGTCGATGCCCTCGCGGACGTAGACGTTGGCGAAGTTGGTGAGGTCCCGGGTGTTCACCACCAGGCGCTCGTCGCCCCAGTTGCGCACGCTCGGGGTGAGGCCGAGGTCGAAGAAGCCGGCATTGAGGTTCGCCCCCCGGAAGGCGCGGGGCAGGCCGTGCCTGTCGCGCAGCCGCAGCAGCACCATCACGGCGAGCTGCGCGCCGGCCGATTCGCCTCCGATGGTCAGGGCGGAGATGCCGAACTCGGCCCGGCCGGGACCCGCGAGCCAGAGGGCGGCGGCCTCGCAATCCTCGAGGGCCGCCGGGTAGGGGTGCTCGGGCGCGAGGCGATACTCCACCGACAGGCAGACGAAGCCGCAGACGTCCGCGATGCGCTCCAGCCACGGGTCCTGCTCGTCGGCCGAGCCCCAGACCCAGCCCCCGCGATGGATGTGCAGGTAGGCGCCGCGCAGCTTCGACCATTTCCGCGCATCGGGGCGGATGACGCGCAGCTGCAGGGGGCCGGCGGGCCCGTCGATGGTCAGGATCTCGGCCCGGGCGCTGCGCGGCATGGCCGGCGAGGCCTGCGTGCCCTGGCGGCGGCGCGCCCGGACCTCGGTGATGGGGATCGACCAGGGATCCGCCTGCGCGGCATGCGCGGCCACGATCTCGGCGTTCAGGCGCTGGGTCTCGGGGTCGATCATCGCCGGATCGAACAGGGCGTGGTCGATCATGGAGCGGTTCGTTTCATGGACGGGTCAGTCTGCGGGGCGAGGGGCGGTCGGGGACGACGCAGATCGCATCGTTAAGATGGGACCCTGCACGCGACGGTGCCATCCGTCCCCCGTGCGAAAACGCCGAACGCTCTCGCATGTGTCGTGTTTCGTGCAAACTGTGTCGCCCGCGTCACGGTTCCGCCGGGTTCGCCGGGTTGAGAGGCGGCACCGCCCGCCCCGAGGGCACGGCCCGAAGACCCGGCCGAGAGCACGGTCAAGAACACCGCCAAGAACACCACCAAGAACCCGGCCAAGGACACGGCGAAGAACATGGCCAAGGATAGGACCCGATGACGCTCGACCACGATCCGCGCCGCCCGCCGCCCTACGGGGGGCAGCCCTATGCCGGCGCACCGATCCCGGAGCAGGGCCGGCGCTCGGCCCTGCGGCGCTTCCTCGGCGGCTCGCCCGCCGCCGTCTTCATGAAGCTCCTGTTCCTGTCGGTGCTGGTCGGCGCCGTGATGGCGACCCTCGGCGTCACCCCCGGCCTGCTGTTCTGGCACGCCTACGACGCGGTGCGGACCCTGATCGACCTCGGTCTCGCCACCTTCCACGATTTCGGCCGCTGGATCCTGGCCGGCGCGGTCGTGGTGGTGCCCCTCTGGCTCCTGTCCCGCTTCTTCGCGGTGTCGAAGTAGCGCGTCGCCCACGAGAAAGGGGCCGGTGTGTCCACCGGCCCCTCGGGAAAGTCAGGACGCGTACGGCGCGTTCAGCGCTGGACGATGACCTTCGCGCCGACCTTGGCGCGGGTGTAGAGGTCGGCCACGTCGTCGTTGGTCATGCGGATGCAGCCCGAGGACACGGCGGTGCCGATCGTCTCCGGCTCGTTCGAGCCGTGGATGCGGTAGATCGAGTTGCCGAGATACATGGCGCGGGCGCCGAGCGGGTTCTCGATGCCGCCCTTCATGAAGCGCGGCAGATCGGGGCGGCGGCGCAGCATCTCGGCCGGGGGACGCCAATCGGGCCACTCGCGCTTCATGGTGATGGTCTGCACGCCACCCCAGGTGAAGCCCGGGCGGCCGACGCCGACGCCGTAACGCAGGGCCTTGCCGTCGCCGAGCACGTAGTAGAGGCGACGCTCGCCGGTGGAGACCACGATGGTGCCCGGGGCGTAGCCGCCGGCATAGGCGACTTCCTCGCGCTGGATCGCCGACATCTGCGGCACGGCCGAGGACGGAGCCATCGGGTCGGCGACGGGCAGGGAGGCGTTGGCGGTGGGGAGCGCGACGGGCTCGTTCTGCGGCCGCACCCGGATGACCAGGGCGTTATCCAGCGGCTGACGGGTGAGCGGGTCGATCTCGTAGGCGGCGGCGGGCGACGCCCACGCGCCCAGCGCGCAGACGAGCCCGGTCAGGGCGGGGGCGAAACGGCGCATCGGAGCCTCTCAAAGGCGAACGTAGTCTGTGGAGACGACTTGGAAAACTTGACGCACGTTACGGTGCGAAGTGTGCCCAAGACGTAAACGCTCACGCTTCAAAGCCAAGCCGAATTCGCACTGCAACGACGCTTGCCGCCGCGTCGTGATTTCATGGCAACACCGTGGCACCTTGGCCGTGCGGGCGTCCCTCAGACGGCGTCGAGGCCGAGGTCGATGATCGGCGCGCTGTGGGTGATCCAGCCGCACGAGATCAGGTCGACGCCGGAAGCCGCCACCGCGCCCACGGTGTCGCGGTTGATCCGGCCCGAGGCCTCCGCGATGGCCCGCCCGTCGATCATCGCCACCGCCTCCGTGAGCTGCTGCGGGGACATGTTGTCGAGGAGCACCGCGTCGGCCTTCACCGAGAGCGCCTGCGCGAGCTGCTCCAGGGTATCGACCTCCACCTCGATCTTCACGAGGTGGCCGGCATAGGCCCGGGCGCGCGTGATCGCCGGCACGATGCCGCCGGCGACGGCGACGTGGTTGTCCTTGATCAGCACGGCATCGTCGAGACCGTAGCGGTGGTTCGAGCCGCCCCCGGCGCGCACCGCGTGCTTCTCCAGGGCGCGCAGGCCCGGGGTCGTCTTGCGCGTGCAGACGATGCGGGCCTTGCCGTGGGGCCGGGCCGCCTCGACGAGGGAGGCGGTCGCGGTGGCGACGCCGGATAGGCGGCACAGCAGGTTGAGGGCGACGCGCTCGGCCGTGAGGATGGCCCGGGCCGGGCCGGCGAGGCGGATCACCACGTCGCCCGGCTTCACCCGGGTGCCGTCGCCCCGCTCCACCGTGACGGCGACGCTCGGATCGATCAGCCCGAAGGCGATCATCGCGGTGTCGACGCCGGAGATCACCCCGTCCTGGCGGGCGGCGATGACGCCCTCCAGGCGGGCGCTGGCCGGCACGATGGCGTCGGTGGTGATGTCGCCGGCCCGGCCGAGGTCTTCCAGCAACGCCGCGCGGACGATGGGCTCCACCATCAGGCGGGGCAGGGGAGGCAGCTCTGAGGGATCGGACATGGTCCAGCTTCCGGGATGGAGGACGAGGGCCGGCCCCGCCCCTGGGGACCGGACCGGGTTCGCGAGGCTCAGGCGGCGGCGACGGCCCGGCCGGGCGCGACCGCCTCGGCCATCGCCCAGAGGTCGGACAGCGCCAGCTCGGTATGTACCGGCGCCTCCTGGGCGGGATGATCGCTGCGCCAGTGCGCGCCGCGGCTCTCCCGCCGCGACAGGGCCGAGGCCGCGATGGCGAGGCCGGTCAGGGCGACGTCGCAGCCGCCCCGCGCCGCCGGGGCGAGGTGGCGCACGGCCTCGGCGAGACCGTCCGCCGCGCGCACAACGCCCACCTGCCGCTCCATTACGGTGCGCAGGGCGTCGGGGTCGCCCTCGCTTCGGGGCGTCGCGGCCTCGGCGCGGGCCTGGCCCGGGGCCGGGACCGCGGAGGCGGCCTCGGCGATCGCCGGGGCGAAGGCCATCGCTTCGAGCAGCGAGTTGCTGGCGAGCCGGTTGGCGCCGTGCAGCCCGGTCGAGGCGACCTCGCCGCAGGCGAACAGGCCCGGCACGGTGCTGGCGCCGGTCGCGTCCACCTTCACGCCGCCCATGTGGTAGTGCGCGGCCGGCCGGACCGGGATCGCCTGGATTCGCGGATCGATGCCGGCCGCGGCGCAGAGGCCGGCGACCGTGGGAAACCGCGTGGCCATGCGGGCGCCGAGATCGCCGCGACAATCGAGGAAGACCCGCGCGCCGCGGGCCTGCGCCTGGAAGATGCCCCGCGCCACCACGTCCCGCGGGGCGAGATCGCCCCCGGCGATGCCCGCCATGACGGGCGCGCCGGTCTCGTCGATCAGCCGCGCCCCCTCGCCGCGCAGGGCTTCGGTGGCCAGGGGCATCGGATCGGCGCCGGTGGCGATGGCGGTGGGGTGGAACTGCACGAACTCCATGTCGCGCAGCACGGCGCCGGCCCGGACCGCCAGGGCGAGGCCGCGCCCGGTGGCCCCCCGCGGGTTGGTGGTCGAGGCATAGAGCGCCCCGACCCCGCCCGTGGCCAGAACGACGGCGCGGCCCGGCAGGGAGAAGCGCACGCCGTCGCGCTCGCAGACCACGCCGGCCACGGCGCCGCGGACATCCCGCATCAGGTCGCGGGCCGAGGCCACGAGGATGGTGACGGAGGGCGTGCGCGCGACAACCCGGACCAGGGTTTCCAGCACCATCCGGCCGGTGGAATCCCCGCCGGCCCGGACGATGCGGCGGCGGGAGTGTGCCGCCTCGAGGCCGAGGGCGAGGGCGCCGGCGGCGTCCCGGTCGAAGGGGGCCGCGAGGCCGACGAGCCAGTCGATCAGGCCGGGGCCGGCCTCGGCGACGCGCAGGGCCACGTCGGCCTCGGTCAGCCCGGCCCCCGCCGCCACCGTGTCGGCGGCGTGCAGGGCCGGCGCGTCGTCGCTCCCCATGGCGGCGGCGATGCCGCCCTGCGCCCAGCCGGTGGCGGTGCCGAACCCGAGGGGCGCGGCGGTGACCAGGGTGACGGCGCGCGGCGCGAGGCGCAGGGCCGTGGCGAGGCCGGCGATGCCGGCGCCGACCACGATGATCCGGTCCGAGCCCGGAAGCGCGAAGGAGATCGGGGCGTGCGCGTTCATCGCGTCCGCACCGCGAGCATGCGCTCCACCGCCATCCGGGCGCGCTCGGCGAGGGCGGGCTCCACCGTGACCTCCTCCGTCATGGTCTCCAGGGCGTGACGGATGTTCTTCAGGCTCATGCGCTTCATGTGCGGGCACAGGTTGCAGGGCTTGATGAACTCGATGTCCGGATTGGCCGCCGCGATGTTGTCGCCCATGGAGCACTCGGTCACGAGCACCACCTGCTTGGGCCGCTTCTCCAGGACGAAGTTCATCATCATCGCGGTCGAGCCCGAGAAGTCGGCCTCGGCGACCACCTCCGGCGGGCATTCCGGGTGCGTGATGACGGTGACGCCCGGATAGCTCTCGCGCACCTCGCGGATGTCGGCGGGGGTGAACTGCTCGTGCACCTCGCAATGGCCGGCCCAGGTCAGGATCTCGACCTCGGGCACCATCGCCTGGACGTTCTGCGCCAGGAACTCGTCCGGGATCATCAGCACGCGCGGTGCGTTCAGCGAGCGCACCACCTCGACGGCGTTGCCGGAGGTGCAGCACAGGTCGGATTCGGCCTTCACCGCCGCCGAGGTGTTGACGTAGGTGACGATCGGAACGCCCGGGTACTTCGCCCGCAGGCCGCGCACGTCCGCCGCCGTGATCGAGTCGGCCAGGGAGCAGCCGGCCCGGCTGTCGGGGATCAGCACCGTCTTGCCCGGGTTCAGGAGCTTGGCCGTCTCCGCCATGAAGTGGACGCCGGCGAGCACGATGACGTCGGCATCCACGGTCACGGCCTCGCGGGCCAGCGCCAGGCTGTCGCCGACGATGTCCGCCACCGTGTGGAAGATCTCCGGCGCCTGGTAATTGTGGGCCAGGATGACGGCGTTGCGGGTCTTCTTCAGTTCGAGGATCGCGGCGACGTCCTCGGCCAGGGCGGGCCACTCGATCGCCGGCACGTGACGGCTCACGCGGGCGTAGATGTCCGGCAGGGGAAAGCCCGCGGGAAGGCCTCGGGAAGCCGGGCCGATCGGGAGACTGGTCGCCGCCATTGACGCGTCCTCACTTATGCTCAAACTGAGCATTGTGCCGACTAACGTAGGCGGCCCCGATCGCCTTGTCCAGATATACAGGGTTTGAGCATAACGTTTTTGCGATGCGAAAATGACGCTGCACCGCGAATGTCATTCGGGTCCGGCAGGGGGGTCAGGCGGGGCGGCGGACCGGGCGCAGGCGGAAGCCCGGGGCCGGGCGCTCCAGCAGAACCTCGCGGCGGAAGCGCACCAGGCGGGCCGGGCGACCCGTCGCGCCGCTGGTGACGTCGTCGGTTTCCTCCACCAGACCCTGCTGCGCCACGAGGCGGCGGAAGTTCTGCTTGTGCAGGTTGGTGCCGGACAGGGCCTCCACCGTGCGCTGCAGCTGGAAGAGCGTGAAGGTCGGGGGCATCAGCTCGAACACCACCGGGCGGTACTTGATCTTGCCCCGCAGGCGGCCGATCGCGGTGGCGAGCACCCGGCGATGGTCGAGGGCCATGGGCTGGCCGGTGATCGCGAGGTCGTCTTCGCGGGCCTCGCCGGACTGGCCCTGCGCCTCCGGGATCAAGCCGGCCTCGAACAGAAGCTCGTAGCGCTCCAGCACCCGCTCCTCGTTCCAGGCGCCGCCGCAGAGGCCGAAGGTCAGGCCGAGGCGGTCCTCCCGCCGGCGGCGCAGCTTCGGGTCGGGGGCCTGCTCGGCCCAGGCCAGGAGCTGGGTCTCGATCTCGCCGAGGGATTCGGGCCGGCCCTCCCGCCAATCCTCCCAGGGCAGGTAGCGGTACCAGTTGCGCCAGGAGGCCTCCGCCAGTCCGCCGGGACGTACCTCGCGCACCAGGGCGAGATAGGCCACCGACAGGGAGTGCAGGCCGCCGGCATCGTCACCCTGCCGGTCGCGGTCGCCGAAGGTGTAGAGCTGCTCGACGTAGCCGAGGCGCTGGTGGGTCTGGCGCTCGACCCAGGCGCGCAGGCCGCGCTCCAGCGTCGGGTGCTCGGGCACCAGGGGCCCCGCCGGGAGGCCGTCCGAGCGGCCCCTGGCCTGGCCTCCGACCTGGACCGTGAGGGCGCGCGGCTCGCCGTCGGTGGCGGCGACGATGACGGCCACGAGCCCGACGGCGGAGGGATTGGAGAGCGCCCCCTCCGAATCCCGCTGGGTCTCCTCCGCCGTGGTCACGCGCCCCGATCCCCGCCGCTATCCGTCTGGTCCGCCTTGCCTACCCCTGCTCATGGCACATCGCGGCGGCGTGATGAATGTGGAAAAACCGCCGCGGCGCATTCGTCCCAAGGGGGGTATCGGTGCATACGCCCCGAGTCGGGATCGGGGCGGACGCCTCAGGGCTGGCTGCGGGGCAGCGGGCGGGCGGGGTTGCCCACCACCGTGGCGCCCTCGGGAACGTCGCGGGTGACGACGCTGCCGGCGCCGATGATGGCGTGGTCGCCCACGGTGATGCCGGGGAGCAGGATCGCGCCGCCGCCGATCCAGACGTTGCGGCCGATCCGGATCGGGCGGGCGAATTCGAGGCCGGCCTCCCGCGGACCGGGCTCGCGCGGATGGTCCGGCGTGAGAATCTGAACGCCGGGCCCGATCTGGGTGCGGTCGCCGATGCTGACCGGAGCGCAATCGAGGATGACGCAGCCGAAGTTCAGGAAGACGTGGGCGCCCAGGCTGATGTGCAGCCCGTAATCGCAGTGAAACGGCGGCCGGATCACCGCGCCGTCGCCCACCGCGGCGAGGCGTTCGCGCAGGAGGTCGCGGCGGATCGCGGGGGTCTCCGCCAGGGCCGCGTTGTAGCGTTGCATCCAGACCTTGCAGGCATGGCTGTCGGCGTGAAGCTCCGGGTCGTCGGGATCGTAGATCTCGCCGGCGAGCATCTTCTGCTTCTGCGTGCGGTCCATGCGCGGAGCGTGTCCCTGTCTGGCTGGCTGGCGGTCGGGTTCGGGGGTGGCAACGCGACACCGCGCCGGAAAGCTCCGCCCGTGCCGGAGCTTCCGATCGCGGCGGCGCAGCCCTACAGTGCGGCACACCAGCGACGGAACCGGGGAAACGCAGCGTGATCGGACGGGACGAAGCCATCGGACGGGGCCGGCCGGTCGACCTGCGGCTCTACGGCCTCCTCGATACCGGCGTCTCCGGCACCGACGGCGCGCGCCTCGCCGCGATGGCGGCGGAGGCCGTGCAGGGCGGGTGCACGCTCCTGCAGTACCGGGAGAAGGCGATCGCGGATGCCCGGGCGGCCCTGGCCCGCATCCGGGCGATCCACGCGGCGCTGGCGGGCACGGGGGTGCCGCTCCTGATCAACGACCGGGTCGACCTCGCCCTCGCCGCCGGCGTGGAGGGCGTGCATCTCGGGCAGAGCGACCTGCACCCGGCCGAGGCCCGCCGCCTGCTCGGCCGCGAGGCGATCATCGGCCTCACCCTGAAGACCGGCACCCAGGCCGACGAGCTCTACCGCCTGCCGGTGGACTACGCCTGCATCGGCGGGGTGTTCGCGACGACGAGCAAGGACAATCCCGACCCGCCGGTGGGGCTCGACGGCCTCGCCCGCATCGTCTTCCGGGGGCGCCTCGCCCGCGGCGCCGCCTTCCCCCTCGGGGCGATCGCCGGCATCGATTCCAGCAACGCGGCGGCCGTCATCGAGGCCGGGGCCGACGGGATCGCGGTGATCTCCTCGCTCTTTTCCGGCGAGTCGGTGGCCGGGCGCGCCCGCGACCTGCGCTTCCGGGTCGATTCGGCCCTCGCCGCGCGGGGCGTCGCGGCCTAAGCTGCGGAAAACGCCGGGATCTCCAAGCCATGACCTTCATCGCCGTCACCATCGCGGGATCCGATTCGAGCGGCGGGGCCGGCATCCAGGCCGACCTGAAGACCTTCGCGGCCCTGCGGGTCTACGGGGCGAGCGTCGTCACCGCCCTGACCGCGCAGAACACCCGCGGCGTCCAGGCCATCCACGACGTGCCGGCCGATTTCGTGACGGCGCAGATCGACAGCGTGTTCTCCGACCTCGCCGTCGGGGCGGTGAAGATCGGGATGCTGTCGCAGGTGGCCACAATCGAGGCGGTGGCGGCCGGCCTCGCCCGCCACGCGGGCCGGATCCCGATCGTGCTCGATCCCGTGATGGTGGCGACCTCGGGCGACCGGCTGATCTCGGAGGCCGCGGTGGAGGCCCTGCGCCGCCACCTCCTGCCGCTGGCCGACCTCGTCACCCCCAATCTGCCGGAGACCGCGACCCTGATCGGCGAACCCACCGCCGAGACCGAGAACGCCGCCGTGGCCCAGGGGCGCCGCCTCCTCGCCATCGGGGCCAGGGCCGTCCTGGTGAAGGGCGGCCACGGCGAGGGCGACGAGAGCGTCGACCACCTGATGCGCGGCGACGGCACGCTCCGGCGCTTCGCCGCCCCGCGCATCCGCACCCGCAACACCCACGGAACCGGCTGCACCCTGTCGTCGGCCGTGGCGGCGGGCCTCGCCCGGGGCCTGCCGATGGTCGAGGCGGTCGCGCAGGCCAAGCGCTACGTCTCCGCCGCCATCGCGGGGGCGGACGGTGTTCCCGTCGGGCACGGCCACGGCCCGGTGCACCATTTCCATGCCCTCTGGGTCTGACCGCGCCTTGCGTCGCCCCGCCGTTTGCGTTTGAAGTACCGCACAAGCGTCCGGTTAACGGAACGGACGCGCGGATCTCGGAACAGATGGACGACCAGGTGACGACGCCCGAGCGCGGGCGGCAGCGGGACATACTTACCGGGGCGCAGGTGCTCTCCGGGCAGCTCGGCAAGACGATCCAGCGCCTGCGCAAGGCCTACAACCTGTCGCTGTCGGAGCTGGCCGAGCAGTCCGGGGTGGCCAAGTCGATCATCAGCCAGATCGAGCGCAACGAGACCAACCCGACCCTGGCCACCATCTGGCGCCTGAGCCAGGCCCTCGACGTCTCGATCGAGCGGGTGCTCGCGACGAGCGACGAGGAGCCCTTCATCGAGAAGACCTCCCGCGCCGATACGCCGATCCTGGTCTCGGACGACGGCAGGGTCCGCCTCGCCATCATCGGCTGGATCAAGACCGTCGAGTGGCTGCAATGGTACGACCTCACCGCCGATCCGGGCGGCGTGCTCGATTCCGACCCGCACCAGCGCGGCTCGGTGGAATCGCTGACGGTGACGTCGGGGCTGCTCGAGGTCGAGGTCGCGGGCACCGTCCAGCGCGCCCGGGCCGGCGAGACCCTGCGCTACCGCTGCGACCGGCCGCACACCGTGCGCTGCGTCGGGCCGGAGCCGGCCAAGGCCATCATGGTCGTCATCATGAAGGCGGCCGTGATGGAATGAGGCCGGGAGGGCGTCGGCCCCGCGAGCCTCAGCGGCCGGAATTCACCCAGGCCACCATCTCGCCCAGCACCCGCGCCAGCGCGGCATCGAGGCCCACGGCGGCGGTGCCGGCATCGACCTTCTGCACCGGCACGCGGGCGGTGAAGATCCGCGCCGCGATCACCTTGCCCGTGCCCTCCGCGATGATCTTGGCGGAGATGTCGACCACCGCCTCGCCGGAACCGGCGGCGATGTCGAAGGCCCGGATCTCGCTGATGAGCTGGTAGTCGGACACGATCTTGTCGCCCGGGCGGCTCACCGACTTCAGGCGGCCGGAATTCTCCAGGCTCTGGATCAGCCGCGTCTGGATCAGGCGCGGCAGGCGGTCGGCCCATTGGCCGCCGCCGAGGAAGGACAGGGCTCCGCCCGGCTCGCGCACGATGATGCGGTCCGCCTCGAAGGGCTGGATGCCCACGGGCTCGGCCACGCTGAACGACCGAGCCGCGCCGACGGCCCGCCCGCTGGGGGGCAGCGCGGCGAGATCGAAGGTGAGCGGCACCGCGCCGCCGCCGCAGCCGCCGAGGCCGGTGGCGAGAAGCATCGCGACGAGCGCGGGGGCCGTCTGGTGAAGTGTCATACGCATTCCGGAAACCCGTCGCCGCACTGACGCACAGCGTGGCGGTAAACTAACTCAAGTCCGGAATGTTGCCGTGCGCCGCAGCACGCATGGCCGGGGAGCGGTTGCTTCAACGACCACCGTTGTATTCCGGCAACGATGGCTTGCCGCCGAAGATGACCTGCGACGGATCCCGCTCGAGGCTCTTCACCGTGCGGTTCAGGGTGTTGAGCGTGCGCTGGCCGTCGGTCGAGAGCGCCTCCACCTCGCGCCGTCCGGTGCCGCTCAGGCGGTTGAAGCTGGTGGCGATGTTCGAGGTCCGCTTGTCGAGGTTCTCGGAGAGGGTCCGGAAGGCCCGCCCGGCGTCGCGGACGGAGATCGCCGCCTCGCGCACCTCGGTGAAGGTGCTGGTGCCGGCCGAGCCGGAGGCCGAGCCGAGGAAGCCCTCGGCCCCCTTCAGGACGGCATCGACGCGGTCGGCGGAGGCGTTGAGCTTGGCCGCCAGGGACCGGGCGTCCTTGAGGGCGCCCTCGATGTCCGGGCTCCCGGCGGCGAGGGCGCTCGAAAACCGCTCGGCATTGTCGATCACGCGATTCAGCTTCTGGCCGTCGATCGCCTTCACGAGGCCGCTCACCGCCGGCCCGGCCTCCGCGAGGGTCTTCGAGAAGGTTTCCACGTTGGCCAGGGTCCGGGTGATCGCGCCCTCGTTGCCGGCCACCACCTTGTCGAGGCGCTGGAGCACGTCGTCGGCGCGCTGGGCGATCTGCTTGGCCGCCGCCATCATGTCCTGGATGTCGGAGCTGTCGGCGAAGATCGTCGGCATCTGGTCGCCCGAGCCCGGCGTCAGGGCCGGGGCGTCGGCGTTGCCGCCCGACAGGGAGATCGTCGAGACGCCGGTGAGCATCGCCGAATCGAGGCGGGCGCGGGTGTCGGCGCGCAGGGGCGTGGTGCGCTCGACCTCCACGATGGCGACGACGCGGCGCGGGTCCTGCGGCAGCAGGCGCACGTCCATGACCTCGCCGACCTTGATGCCGTTGAAGGCCACGGTCGAGCCCTTGGCGAGCCCGCCGACGCTGCCGGAGAACACGATGCGCACGGCCTGCCGGACCTGGCTCCGGGACCCGCCCTGCAGCCAGAACACGAAGCCGAAGGCCGCCACCAGGACCGCGAGGGTGAAGGCGCCGATCAGCGCGTAATTCGCACGAGTCTCCATCGGATCAGCAATACCTTGACGGGGTGGGGCGCGGGCGGTGCGCGGCGGCACGCCATGGGCGGCGGGCGTCAGGCCGGCGCATGAGACGTGCCGGGCGAGACGACCGCGCGCCCGCGCTTGCCGTGGAAGTAGGCGCGCAGCCAGGGATGGTCGCTCGCGAGCATCTCCGCGATCGTGCCCTGCGCGATGATCTGGCCATCGCCCAGGGCCGCGATGCGGTCGCAGGCGGTGTAGAGGCTGTCGAGGTCGTGGGTGACCATGAAGACGGTGAGGCCCAGCGTCTGCTTCAGGGTCGCCACGAGCTCGTCGAACTCCCCGGCGCCGATCGGGTCGAGGCCCGAGGTCGGCTCGTCGAGGAACAGGATCTCGGGGTCGAGGGCGAGGGAGCGGGCGAGGGCCGCGCGCTTGATCATGCCGCCGGAGAGTTCGGAGGGCAGCTTGTCGGCGGCATCCGGCTTCAGCCCGACCATCTCGATCTTCAGGCGGGCGAACTCGTCGAGGAGGCGGTCGGACAGGTTCAGATGCTCGCGCATCGGCATCTGGATGTTCTGCTTGACGGTGAGCGCCGAGAACAGCGCGCCCTGCTGGAAGAGCACGCCCCAGCGCTGCTCGATCTGGCGCCGCCGGGTCACGGTGAGGCCGTCCACGTCCTCGCCGAACACCTCGATGGTGCCGGCCCGCTTCGGCACGAGGCCGAGGATCGTCCGGGTCAGGACCGACTTGCCCTGGCCGGAGGGGCCGACGAAGCCCAGGATCTCGCCGCGCCGGATGTCGAGGTTCAGCCCCTTCATCACGATCTTGCTGCCGAAGCCGACCACGAGATCGCGCACGCGGATGATCGGCTCCGGCGCGACCGCGGGCGCCGGATGGCTGAGGCTCGTCTGCGGGTGCGGGGCGGACACGTTCGGGCCGAGCCTCAGAAATCGATCGCAGCGAAGAAGACGGCGAACAATCCGTCGAGGACGATCACCATGAAGATAGACTTGACGACTGAGGCCGTGACGTGGCGGCCCAGGGACTCGGCCGAGCCCTCCACGGCGAAGCCCTCGATGGTCGCGATGATGCCGATGATGAGCGCCATGAACGGCGCCTTGATCAGCCCCACCGCCACGTGGTGCAGCGAGACCGCGGCCTGCAGGCGTGCCAGGAAGGCGTCGACGGTCATGCCGCCGTAGAGCGAGGCGGTGAGGCCGCCGCCGGCCAGGGCCGCCAGGGAGGCGAGGAAGGTCAGGATCGGCAGGCCGATCACCAGGGCGAGGATGCGCGGGACGATCAGGATCTCGATGGGATCGAGGCCCATGACCCGCAGGGCGTCGACCTCCTCGCGCATCCGCATCGAGCCGATCTCGGCCGTGAAGGCCGAGCCGGAGCGCCCCGCCACCATGATCGAGGTGAGCAGCACGCCGAGTTCGCGCAGGATCAGGAGCCCGATCAGGTTCACGACGAAGCTCTGGGCGCCGAAGCGCTGGAGCTGGAAGATGCCCTGCTGGGCGACGATGCCGCCCACGAGGAACGAGATCAGCACGATGATCGGCACGCCCCGGAAGGCGACCTGCTCGATCTGGTTGACGAGGGCGGTTCCCCGGAAGGTGCCGGGGCGGGCCGCGACCCGGATGCAGGCGGTGACGACCTCGCCGAAGAAGGCGAGCCCAGTGACGAAATCCGACTTCGCGCCGACCACGCGCCGCCCGAGATCGTCGAGGAAGCCGAAGAGGCGGCCGCGCCGGGGCGGCGGCGGTTCGGCGGGGCGCAGCTTCACCTCGCTCAGAAGGATGCGGTGCTCGGGCGTCGCGCCCGCATAGGCCAGGCGCCCGCCGGCGGCCTCGATCTCCGCGCGGGTCCGCTCCAGCACCCAGGCGCCGAGGGTGTCCAGGCGGGCGACCCCGCTGAGATCGACGAGGAGGGCCGTGCCGGCGGCGCTGCCGGCGATGCGCGCGGCGGCGACCTCCACGGCCGCGCCCTGGTCGGCGGTCCAGCGTCCGGACAGGCCGACGCGACCGCCCGCGAGGATCGCGGCGTCGGCAGCTTCCGGAAGGGTCCTGATCTCGGCTCTAGCCAATGACGCCGCACTCCATGCCGCGGTCACGGTACACCGATCCGGGTTACCGGACGGTCAAGGTTAATCGGGTTGTCCTGCCCCCTGACCCACAATCGTGGTGCTGTGAAGGCTGAACGCGCGGGCGGCCTGCGCGGCGCGTGCCGCGAGGCACAAGCCGAGGCCGGCCAGGGGCACCATCAACACGAAGGCGAGAGGCCCGCCCCCGGCCTGGTAGGCGGCGCCGGTCATCAGGGTGGCGCTGGCCGAGGCGAGGGCGCCCGCGGAACTGACCGTGCCCTGGGCCCGCCCGCGGGCGCCGTCCGGGGCGAAGCGCGACACCGCCGCCATGGCGCCGAGCTGCGTCGCCCCGAAGGTGAGGCCGTGCAGGACCTGGAGGACGATCACCGCCCCGAGGCGATCCCCGAACGCGGCCATGCCGAACGCCCGCAGGAGGGCGGCACCGCCGCCGAGGCCGAGCAGGACGAAGGGGTTGCGCCAGCGCGCGGGCAGGCGGCCGACCACGGCGAAGAGCAGGATCTCGGAGGCGACGCCGATGGCCCAGAGGGTGCCGATCCACGCAGGGGCGATGCCGTGGGTGCTCCAGTGGATGCTCCCGAAGGCGTAGATCGCCGCGTGGCTCGACTGGATCAGGGCCGCCGCCCCGATCGAGAACCACAGGACGCGGGGCAGGGCGGGCCGGCCGGCCTCGGGGTGGCGGGGCGGGACCGGGGGCGCGTCGATGCGGGCCGCCGCCACGACCCCGGCGGCGATCAGCGCCAGCACGGTGAGGAGGAGGGGCACGGCGAGGCGCTCGCCCATCGCCCCGAGGGCGGCGCCGCCGGCGAAGTTGGCGAGGAGGAAGCCGATGGAACCGGCCATCCGGATCCGCGCGTAGTCGAGCCGGCGGCTCCGGCGCACGGCCCCCAGGGTGAGGTAGTCGATGCTGGGCACCAGGGGGGCGGCCGCGACGGCATTCAGCGCGATGAGGAGGGCGAGCACGGGCCAGCCGAGGGCGGCGCCCGTGGGCATCAGCCCGTAGGTTCCGGCCAGGACCAAGCTGCCGGCGAGCAGGATCCGCGGCGCGGCGATCCCCCGGTCGATCAGCCCAACCAGGGGGGCGGTGGCGACGATGCGGATCGCGATCGGCAGGGCCAGCAGGGCGCCGATGACGGCCGCGTCGAGCCCGAGGGCGTTGAGCCAGACCGGCATGAACGGCATGGCGATGCCGATCTCGACGAAGACGACGGCGTAGAGCACCGAGAGCCGAAAGGCGTTCGGCTCCGGGGGAGCAGGAGAAGGGTCAGACACAGCGACCGGACTGGGACGAGGGGGGCCTGTGGGAACGTCGCGTCAGGCGGACGCTGCGTAAAGCCGGCGTTAAAACGATCCTGTCAACCTGAGACGGCTTGGACCCGGCCATCGCGTGCCGGCCCCCGCGGCCAAGGACACGTACTTGATGTCGAGTTCCCATTCGCTGACGTCCCTCGACATCTCGGAATACGATCGCATCGAAGCGGCGATGACCGAGAGCGAGCGCGGTCGCTGGTTCCTCGACGCCTATCTCCGCCGCAACCGCACCAGCGACACCGGGATCCTCCTCGACGCGATCGCCCGCCTGGAGAGCGTGGTCACCCGCGATCGCGAGAGCAGCCAGATGGGGCGCGTGCGCGGCGACCTCATGGACATGGCCCACGCCATCGCCCGCACGAAGGCCGAGATCGCCGCCATCAACGCACCCGAGCAGGATCAGAGCCGGCTCGGCGGCGCCTCCGCGGCCCTCGACGCCATCGTGCGCTCCACCGAGAACGCGACCTCCGATATCCTCAGCGCCGCCGAGCACGTGCAGGAGGCCGCCTGGACCCTGCGGGAATCCGGCTCCGACGCCGCGATCTGCGACGAGCTCGACCGGCGCGCCACCGCCATCTACACCGCCTGCTCGTTCCAGGACCTCACCGCCCAGCGCACGGCGCGCATCATCCACACCCTGCGCTACCTCGAGGAGCGCCTCGCCGCCATGATGGCGATCTGGGGCGATGCCCTCGATCCGGTCCCGGCGGGCCCCGGGGGGTCGAGCGCGCCGGAGGTTCAGGCCGATCTCTGCCAGAGCGACGTCGACCGCTACATCGACATGGACGGATCGTCCGCGGAGCCGGTGCCGCCCGTGGCCTTCGCCCGGGCGCCGCTGTCGGACGACCCGTCCGCCGAGGACGACATCGTCTTCCTGGAGGCGACCGACGCCCTGGCGGACAGCGCCTCCGCGAC
Source organism: Methylobacterium sp. Leaf465 (assembly GCF_001424705.1). Taxonomy (GTDB): domain Bacteria; phylum Pseudomonadota; class Alphaproteobacteria; order Rhizobiales; family Beijerinckiaceae; genus Methylobacterium. Next base: position 47,143 of record NZ_LMRA01000045.1, on the reverse strand, counting down.
GGCGCCCCCGGAGGCGTCCGCGCGCGCGGACGACCCGCACGCCGAGGACGCGCCCTCGCCCGGCGAGGCCGCCTTCGCTGTCTCCGAAGCGGCCGAGCCCGCGGCCCCGGATGCGGCCGAGGCGATGGTCGCGCCGGAGGAGCCCGAGGCCGAGCCGAGCCCGACGGGTGAAGACGAGGCCGATCCGGCCGGGGATCTGCCCGAGACGCTGCCGACGGCGACGATCCGGGTCTCGGAGCAGGCGCAGACCGACATCGCGACGGCCTTCGCCGAGATCGATGCGCTGTCCGAGGACGAGAAGCGCGCGCTCTTCTCCTGAGGACCGAACCCGTGAGCGGCGCGGGGTCGCGCCGTCCACGGAAGGAGGCGCGCGGCTGCGGCGCGGCTGCTACAACGCCGCCATGCCCGCCCTCATGCCCGCCGCCCAAACCCTGCACCTGCTGAAGCTCTGCGTCGGTCCCGCCAGCATCGGCGATCTCGAGGCGCGCATCGCCCACACCCGCGCGGCGGCGCTGCGCGAGGGGCGCGATCCCGCCCCGGTGCACACCACCCGCATGGTGCCGACCCGCGCCGCCGAGATCGTCGGGCGCGGCTCGATCTACTGGGTCATCAAGGGCACGCTGCTGTGCCGCCAGTCCATCACCGCCATCACGCCGTTCACGGATGCGGACGGGATCGGCCGCTGCCGGCTGATCCTGCAGCCCGACGTCACCGCCGTGTCGCCGCGTCCCTGCCGGCCGTTCCAGGGCTGGCGCTACCTGAAGGCGGAGGATGCGCCGGCCGACCTCGACGCCCGCACGGCGGGCGGGCTCGCCGAGATGCCGGAATCCCTGCGCCGCGAACTCGCCGGCCTCGGCCTGATCTGACGCGCGCCGGTCCGCGACGGAAAAACCCCCGCCCTCCGGGGGGAGGGCGGGGGTCCGTTCGTCCGGTCCGGGGCGTGCGGGGCCCTACGCCCCGTCGAAGCGGCCGCTGGCATGGGCCAGCATGGTGTAGACCTTGCCGGTCTCCGAGGTGAGGTAGGCATCCGCCCGCGAGGAGTCGCGGTCGTTCTTCGAGACGTCGCCGAGCAGGCGCTCGAACTCGCCCACGTAGCGGTCGACCGTGCGCTGGAAATCGGCGTCCGCGGCGTAGCGGCGGCGCACCTCCTCGAAGGTCTGCCGGCCCTGCGCCGTGTAGATCCGCCGGTCGAACAGGTTCGGCTCGCCCCGGCGATAGCGCTCCCACAGCTCCACCGCCGTCTGGTGGTCGATCATCTTGGCGATGTCGCTGGAGATCGTCTCGAGGGCGGTGCGCCCGCGCTCGGCGGCGTTCTTCTGGGCTTCCGCCTGCTGCGTCGTGGCCGCAGCCGGCGCGTCCGGCGCCGGGTCCGCATCCTCGTCGAGGGAGGCCCGCGTCAGCAGGTCGGAGAGCCAGCCGCGGCCTTCGCCCGGCCGGGCCTCGGCGCGGGACGCCGGGCCGGTCCGTCCCGCCGCGGGGGCGGAGACGAGGTTCATCGACGTGCCGGGGCGGCCCGCCGGAGCCGCGGCCTTCGTCGCCGTTGCCGCGACCGGCTTGGCCGGGGCCGCAGCCGGCTTGGCCGGGGCGGCCTTCGCCGGAGCGGTCGCGGCGGGAGCGGGGGCCGGCGGCGGGGCGGCGGGGCGCTTCGGCTCCGACACCTGCGGAACCGCCGCGTCCACCGCGCGGCCCGCGCTCTGGACCAGGCCGGAAAGCTCGGTCAGGGCCTTGAGCTGCTCGGAGACCACTCGGCGCATCTCGCCGGTGGCGTCCTGCGTCTCGCGCGGGATTTCCAGCACCCCGCGCTGGAGGTCGGCCCGGGTGGCATCGAGCTCGCGCCGGATCTCGGCCGCCATCTCGCGCAGGCCGGAGACGGAGTCCCCGAAGCGGCCGGAGGCGGTTTCGAGGACGCCCATCATCTGCTGCGACGCCGCCTCGATCGCGGTGCGCACGGCCTCGGCAGTGCGTCCGCTCTCGCTGTCGGCGCTGGCGCGCAGGCCCTCGAACGCCGCGGCGACGGCGGTCCCGGCGCCCGCGGCGGTCTCGGACAGGCTGGTGCCCAGGGCCCGCGCCCGCTCCTCGGCGGCGCGCAGGGTCTCGCCGATCATCGCGTCGAAGCGCGCGGTCTGCGCGTCGAGGGTGCCGGAGCGCTCCTCGATCCGCGACAGCACGCTGGCGATGGCGGCCTCGCGCTCGCCCAGACGGTCCGCGAGGCGGCTCTCGGCGCCCTGGATCTGGCCGGCCGCGCCCTGCAGCTGCCCGGCGGCGCCTTCGAGGTGGCCGACGGCCTGCCGCAGGGTCCCCGCATGGGTGCGGCCGATCTCGTCGAGGGCACGGCCGCGCTCGTCGAGGGAGGCCGCCAGCTCGGCGGCGTCCCGCAGGGCGCCCTCGGCCACGTTCCGGAGAAGGTGGACCTGCTCGGACACGCCCGCGCTGGCCCGATCCGTCTCGCTGGCCACGGCCGCCAGGCCGTCGCGGATGTCGGCGATCCGGTGCGAGAGGCCCGCCTCGATATGGCCGAGGTTCTGGCCGGTCCCCGCCAGGAGCTCGCGCAGGGCGTCGTTGGCCCCGTCGATCCGCTCGAGGATGGCTGCGAGTTCGCCGCGCATCTGGGCGTTGGCGTCGTTCAGGGAAGCGATGGCCCGGGTCGCACCGCCGTCGATGGCCGAGAGCAGCGTCTCGGCGGAGGCGCGGGACTGGGCGGCCAGGGCATCGGTGCGCTCGCGGATGGCGGCGACCAGCGGCGCGCCGCTCTCCTGCAGGGCGCGCTCGATGGCGTCGCCGCGCAGCGCCAGGGCTTCCACGAGCTGGGCCGCCGGTCCGTCCACGATCTCGCGCAGGCGCTCGGACTGGTCCGTCAGCTGGGCGACCACCGCGTTCCCGCGTCCGTCGAGGGTCTCGACCAGGGCACCGCCCCCCGTCTCGATGGCGCGGGTGATGGTCTCGGCGCTCTCCGCCAGCCGGCGGGCGAGGGCCTGGCCACGGGCCTCCATGAGTCCGGCCAGGGCCGTCGAGCGACGGTCGAACGCCTCGGTCATGGCGCCGGTGCCGGTGTCGAGCAGGGCCGCCACGGCCTCGTTGCGCTGGTCGAGGGCCGCGGCCAGGGCCTGGCTGTGCGCCTCGGCGAGGGCCGCGTGGCGGTCGACCCGCGCGTCGAAGGCCGCCAGCATCGCCGCGGTGCGCTGGTCGACCAGGGACGCGTAGGCGTCCTGGCGGTCGTCGAAGGCCGTGGCCAGGGCGTCGCCGCGCGAGGCGACGAGGGTGGCGAACACCTTCATCCGGGTGTCGATGCGGCTCGTGAAGGCCTCCGACCGGCTGTCCACCGCCTCCGTCAGGGCCTGGCCCTGCGTGTCGATGGTGCGGGCGAACTCCGCCGCGCTGGCCTCCACGAGGCCGCCGAGGGCCGTGAGCCGCTCGTCGAACATCGCCGCGAGGGCGCTGCCGCGGTCCTCAGCCTGCTGGGCCAGGACGTTGGCGCGGTGATCCACGGTCTCGTCGAGGGTCCGGAGCTGGCTGTCGAAGACCGAAGCGAGGGTGTGGGTCCGCTCCGCGACGCGGTCGGCCAGGGCGCCGGCGCGTCCATCCACCAGGCTCTCGAGGGCACGCAGGCGCTCGTCGAAGATCGCCGCGAGCGCGAGGCCGCGCTCCTCGGTCTGGCGGGAGAGGCTGTCGGCCCGGTGCTCGACCGTCTCGTCGAGGGTCCGGAGCTGGGTGTCGAACACCGAGGCGAGGGTGCGGGTCCGCTCCTCGACGCGGTCGGCCAGGGTGCCGGCCCGCCCGTCCACCAGGCCCTCCAGGGCCCCCAGGCGCTCGTCGAAGATCGCCACGAGGGCGCGGGTCCGGTCGTCCGCCTGTGCGGCGAGGCCGGTGGCGCGCTCCTCGAAGAGGGAGACCAGGGCCTGCGCCATGGCCTCGGCCTGCTGGCGCAGGGCGCCCGCCCGTTCATCCACCACCTGGTCGAGGGCACCGACCCGCGTGTCGATGAGCGAGACCAGTGCCTGGGCGCGGGCATCGACTTCGTCGGACAGGGTGCCGGTGCGGTGGTCGACGAGGCGGTCGAGGGCGCCGAGCCGCTCGTCGAACAGAGTGGTGAGGCCGCGCGTCTGGGTCTCGACCCGGTCGGTCAGGGCCTCGGCGCGGCCGTCGATCAGGCCGTCGAGGGCACTCAGGACTTCGTCGAACAGGCCGCGCAGGCCCTGGGCCCGGGCGTCGAGCGACTGGGTCAGGTGGTTGCCGCGGCCGTCGACGATCGCGTCGAGGGCGCCGATGCGCTGGTCGAGGAGGGCCGTCAGGGCCTCGGTCCGGCCCTCGAGGGTCTCGGTCAGCTGTGCGCCGCGATGGTCGACGAGCTGGCCCAGGATGTTGATGCGATGGTCGAACAGGTTGGCGAGCGCGCGGGTGCGCTCGTCCACGGCCTGGGCCATCTCGCCGCTCCGGCGCTCGACCACGTCATCCAGGCTTCCGAGGCGCTGGTCGAACTGCTCGACCAGGCTCTGGGCCTGGGCCCCCAGCGTCTCGGTGAGGCGCCTGCCGCGGGTGTCCACGAGCTCGTCGAGCACACCGATGCGCTGGTCGAAGGTCTCCGCGAGGGCGCGGGTCCTGGCCTCGACCGAGTCCGCGAGGCTGCCGCCGCGACGGTCGACCACCTCGTCGAGGTGCTCGATGCGCTCCTCGAAGAGGGTGGCCAGGGCCTGCGTCCGCGCCTCGACCGCCTCGGCGGCACTGCCGAGGCTGGCCGCGATGGTGTCCACGAACGCCCGGCCGCGCTGGTCGAGCGTGTCGTGCAGCGGCGCGATGCGGTCGCTGAAGTTGGAGCCCAGGGAGCTGGCGTGGTTGTCGAGCAGCGCGCGGATCTCCCCCGTGCGGTCGTCGAGCAGCTGGTGGACCGTGCGCACGCCCTCGTCGAGGAGCGAGCTGATGTCGGAGGTCCGGCGGTCGAGGGTGGTGCCGAGGCGGCCCTCGCCCTCGCTGAGCTGGCGATCGGCCTCCGTGACCATGTCGCGCAGGCGAGCGAGGATCGTCTCGCCGCGCTGCTCCAGCACCGCGCCGAGGGAATTGCTGCCGAGGTCGAACAGCCGGGCGAGCTCGGTGATGCGGCCGCCGAGGGCGCCGAACACGGCGCGCCCCTTCTCGTCGAGCTCGGTGCCCATCGCGGCGGTGCGGGCATCGATGAGGCGGACGAGCTCGTCGGCGCGCTGCGAGAACGCCTCGCGAATGGCCACGGCCTGGGTGTCGAGGGCCTGGTTGGCGCTCCCGGTGCGCTCGACGATCATGTCGACGAGCTCGCGGGTGCGGGTCGCCAGATCCTCGTCCACCGCGCGGGTGCGGCTCTCGATCAGGCGGATCGCCTCGAAGGCCTGGGCTCCGAACGACTCCTCGATGAGGCGGCTGCGCTCCTCGAGGGCGGTGCCGATCGCTTCCAGGCGACCGAGCACGCCGGCATCGAAGCGGCCGGCGCCCTCGTCGAGGCGGCGGGACAGCTCCAGGGTCTGCTCGTCGAGGCGGCGGGCGATGTCCGCCGAGCGCTCGCCGAGGACGTCGCCGAGGCTGGCGCCGCGCTGGGCGATGTCGAGGGCCATGGTGTCCGCCCGCGTGTCGAGGGCCTGGACCAGGTCGCGGCCGCCCTCGGCCATGACGCGGGCCATCTCGGCGGTCCGCACGATCAGGGCTTCGTTCAGGGCGGTGGCTCGGCCGCCGAGATGGCCGTCGATCTGGGCGACCAGGTTGGCGAAGGTCTCGCCGATCTCGGTCGAACGACGGGCGGAGCGCTCCTCGAGGGCGCCGAGCTGGCTCTCGACGGTCTCCTGGGCCTCCCGGGTGCGGGCGGCGATGCTGTCGGCCACCACCTTGCCCTGCACCGTGATGACGCGGTCCATCTCCTCAAGGCGACCGGACACGGATTCCGTGAGGGCGGCGGTGTCGCGGGCGATGCGCTCGGCCAGGATGTCGCCGCGGGCGATGGTCTCCTGGAGGGTCGCGAGGCGGTCGTTGAGCACGCGGTCGATCGCCTGGACGCGGGTCTCGGTGGTGTCGGCGAAGCTGGCGCCGGTCTGGTTGAGGGCGTCGTTCACCCGCGCGCCCTGCGCGGTGACGGCCAGCACGATGTCGCGCCCGGTATTGGCGAGCTGGGTCTGGGCGTCCTGCGCCTGGGAGGCGATGAGGTTGCCCAGGGTCCGGCCGTGGTTGTCGAAGACCGTCTCGACGTCGCGGATGCGGGCGATGAGATCGCCGCCGAGGCCGTCGGCCGCGCGGGCGATGGTGCCGGCGGCCTCCTCGGCGCGCCGGGCCAGCTCGTCGTTGACGGCATCCAGGGTGCTGCGCAGGGCCTCGATGGAGGCGCTGGCCCTGCTGCCCACCGTGCCGCCGAGGCCGTCGGCGGCGTTGCGCAGGAGCTCGGCCGCCTCGGCGGTCCGGGCCGCGAGATCGGCTGACGTGGCGGCCAGCCGGGTCTCGAAGATCTGCACCGCCTCGACGGTGCGGGCCTCCAGCTCGCCGGTGGCGCTGGCGGAGGCGCGGCGCAGGGACTGCGCGGCCTCGGTGGTGCTGGCGCCGAGGGCCACGGTGGTCTCCTCCGCGCTGCGGCGGAAGGTGTCGGCGGCCTCGGACGTCCGGTTGCCGATCTCGGATTCGAGGGTCGCGGCCGTGGCGCGCAGGCTGTCCACCGCCTCCAGGGCCCGGGTCTCGAAGGTGTAGCCGAGGGCCGACAGGGCGCCCTCGAGCGTCTGCGTGGCTTCCTGCGTCCGCAGGCGCACGAGTTCGCCGACGCGATCGCCGGTCGCCCCAAGGGTGGATTCCAGGGTCGCGCCCTCGACCGTGACGGTCCGATGCAGCTGGTTCGCCACCGTCTCGATGCGCTCGGCCAGGGCCGCGCCGTGCTGGTCCAGACCGTTGGCGAGGCCTTCCACCGAGCGGAGGAGGTCGTCGCGCACGCCGCCGGCCCGGTTGCCGAAGGTCTCCACGATGGCGCTGGCGGCAAGGGCCAGGGCGGCCTGGGCCTCGCGGCCCGACGCGTCGATGCGCTCGGAGACCGAACCGCCATGCACGTCGATCGTCTCCCGCAGGCGGGTGGCTGCGGCCTCGATGCGCTCGGCCAGGGTGCCGCCGCGCTCGTCGAGGCGGGTCGTCGCGTCCTCCACCGAGCCGATCAGGGTCTCCCGGAGGGCGTCCGCGCGGGCGCCGAAGCTCTCGATGATCGCGCTGGCGGCCAGCGCCAGGCCGGCCTGAGTGTCGCGGCCGCGGGTCTCGAACAGGTTCGAGACTTCCGAGCCGTGGACCGTGATGGTCTCGTGCAGGCGGGCCGCGGCGGTCTCGATGCGATCGGCCAGGGCGCCGCCCTGGGTGTCGAGGCCGGAGGCGATGCCGTCGACGGAGCGGACGAGGTCCTCCCGCACGCCGTCGGCGCGGGCCGTGAAGGTCTCGATGATGCTGCCGGCGGCGGCGGCCAGACCCGTCTGGGCCTCGCGGGCCCGGGCCTCGATGAGGGCGGACACGCCGGTGCCGGCGGTCTCGATCTCGCTGCGCAGGGCATCGCCGCGCACGGAGATGTCGTGGGTGAGGGCGGCGCCGGTCTCGGCGAAGTGGGCGCGCAGGGCATCGCCCGTCTCGGCGAAGCGCGCGGTGATCTCGCCGCCCGTGGAGGAGAACTGGGCCGTCAGCTCGGAGCCGCGGGCCAGGAAGGCCTCTTCGAGGCCGCGCGCGGACAGTTCGAAGGTCTGGCGGACTTCGCCGCCCTGGCGGTTCAGGGCCTCGATGACCTCGGAACCGGTCTGGGCCAGGGTCCGCGCCACCTGCCCGGCATTCTCCGCCAGGGTGGTGGTGAGGATGCCGCCGGTGCGCTCGAAGGCCCGGGTGACCTCGTCGGCCCGGGTCTCCAGGGACAGGGTGAGGGCGCTGCCGACCTCCGCGAGGCTGCCGCGCACCCCCTCGCTGGTGGAGGCGAGGCGCTGCACGAGGTCGTCGCCGCGGCCGGAGACCAGCTCGACCACCCGGTCGCCGGCCTCGCCGAGGGCGGCGGTGATCGCGTCGCCGCGGTCGCCGAGGGCCGAGGTGATGGCCTCGCCGCGGGCATCGAGGGCGCTGGTGACCCGGTCGCCGGCGCCGTTCACCGCGGAGACGATGCGCTCGGCGGCGCCGTCGAGCTCCGCCGTCAGGCTCTGGTGGGTGCCCGTGATGGCCCCGCGCACGCGCTCGGCATTGGCGATGATCGACTCGCGCTGGGCGACGAGCTCCTCGACGAGGGAGCGGATGCGGATCTCGTTGTCGGAATAGGCCCGCTCCAGGGTCGCGATCTCGCCGCGCACCAGGGTCTCGAGCTCGCCCGCCCGGGCCAGGGCACGCTCGACGCCGTCGCCGACCGCCGCGACCTCGCGCCGGACGGTCTGCGACATGGTGAGCACCGCGTCGGTGGAGAAGTTCTCGGGCTCGGCCAGACGGATCGCCACCTCGCCCACGGCGCGGGCGACGAGGCGCATCTCCTGGGCGCGCACGGCGAGCATCCCCATGATGGCGAACAGCACCACGGGGCCCACGAGGGCGGTCGCCGCCACGGCGCCCTGGAGCGCGGTCAGGCCCTGGAAGAAGCCGCGCAGGTCGCCGGAGGACTGCACCCAGGCCAGGGCGAGGAGGCCGGCGATCCAGAGGGCGCCCGCCGCGGCGGCGATGAGGTAGGGGGTGCGCGAGGGGCGCACGCGCAGGGTCTGCTGCAGGATGCCGATGTTCTGGCGATCGTCGTTGGCCACCATGGAACGGTCGGGCGGCAGGAGGCCGCCTTCGCGGCGCGGCCGGTTGCGGTCCGGCGGCGGCAGGTCCGAGGCGAGGGGCTGGTCGAGGTCGAGGCGGGGCGGCGCGAGGCGACCGCTGGGATCGCGCAAGGGATCGCCGTCGCCGACATCCGGCAGGCGGGGTTCCACCCGGGATGCCTCGTCGCCCTGAGCGAAAGCGTCGAGGTTGAGAGCCTGCTCGATCGCCGACAGAGCCGCCTCGGCCGGGTCCTTGAGCTTCTTTTCCGTGGCCATTCAACGCCTCGTTACGCGTATCCCGATCGGCGGCCGCGCCCGTCGATCAAGGTTACTTTTACCAATTTACCAAGGAACTTTAGACTTCGGCACAGGGCTCGGATACCCGAGCCGGCCGCAGCGCCCAAAAAACCTTAACGGAATGGTTACCAAGCCGAGGGCCGGTACCGCGCCGTCGTCTTTCTGCATGATGCCTCAACGCGTAGACGGAAGCGAACGACGGCGGGGCTCAGCTGTGGATAGCCAGGATGGCCGCCGCCGCAGGCGCGCGAGGATGCAGTGCGAGAACCGGATTTCCCAGACCCGTCGGCGGCGGTGCTCCTCGATGCCGACCACCTGTCGCGCCAGACCTTCGGCGACGCCGCGCTGGCCGCGGAGCTCCTCGGGCTCTTCGCGGCCCAGTGCCACCGCCTCCTGCCGGGAATCGTCGATCCGGACCGGGAGCCGGCCGAGCGGGCCGACCTCGCCCATACCCTGAAGGGCTCGGCTCTCGGGATCGGCGCGGTCCGCGTCGCCCGGATCTCGGGGGCGATCGAGGACGCGCTGCGCGCCGGTGGGACGGACGTCCCCGCCGAAACGCTCGCCGCCGCAATCGCCGAAACCCTCGCGACCTCGACGCGACCCCTCTGAAATACCGAGCCCGGACGTCGCGTCGCGGATCGTCGATGGAACGGCGCGGCCGCTGCGGCGTAAGCGCAGGAAACATCGCCCGGTCGGCGAGCGCGCTTGCATTCGGAGGCCTGCCCCTTCAAGGCAGGCTCTGCGCCGCACAACCGGCCGTACTACGCGTTGTCCGAGCCCGGAGCCCCCGATGCCCAAGATCACCTACGTCGACCACGCCGGAACGGCCAGGACCGTGGAGGGCGACGTGGGATCGACCGTGATGGAAGCGGCGATCCGCAACAACGTACCGGGGATCGATGCGGAATGCGGCGGCGCCTGTGCCTGCGCCACCTGCCACGTCTACGTCGATGCGGCCTGGGCCGAGGTCGTGGGTCCCGCCGAGGCGATGGAGCAGGACATGCTCGATTTCGCCTCCGACGTGCGCGCGACCTCGCGGCTGTGCTGCCAGATCCGCATCACCCCGGAGCTGGACGGGCTCAGCGTCACGACGCCGGCGCGTCAGGGCTGAAGGGGCGCTCGGAGCCCGCCAGCGCGCAAGGCCGCCCGAGCCCGGCGCCGGATTTCCGATGGCGGTAGAGTAACTTACCGGACCAAAGTCCGCATCGCCGCATCGATGCCTTCGAGGTTGAGTGGGAACATGCGCTCTCCCATCAGCCGGCGGATCATCCCGATCGACTGGGTGTAGGCCCAGTGTTCCGCCGGAACGGGGTTCAGCCAGACCGTCTTCGGAAACCGCTCGAGGATGCGGTTCAGCCAGACCTCGCCGGGTTCCTCGTTCCAGTGCTCCACCGATCCGCCCGCCATGGCGATCTCGTACGGGCTCATGGAGGCGTCGCCGACGAACACCACGCGATAGTCCGGCGGATAGGTCCGCAGCACGTCGAGGAGTGGCAGTGTCTCGTCGTGCCGGCGCCGGTTCTCGCGCCAGACGCGCTCGTAGGGGCAGTTGTGGAAGTAGAAGTGCTCGAAGTGCTTGAACTCCGAGCGGGCAGCGGAGAACAACTCCTCGGCCAAAGCCACGTGGAAGTCCATCGAGCCGCCCACGTCGAGGAACAGTAAGACCTTCACGGCATTGCGCCGCTCCGGCCGGAGCCTCACGTCGAGATAGCCCTTGGCGGCGGTCTCGCGGATCGTTCCGTCGAGGTCGAGTTCGTCCGCCGCGCCGCTGCGGGCGAAGCGGCGCAGGCGTCGCAGAGCGACCCGCATGTTGCGGGCGCCGAGCTCGACCGTGTCGTCCAGGTCCCGGAATTCTCGCTTGTCCCAGACCTTCACGGCGCGGAAGTTGCGGTTGCCGTCCTGGCCGATCCGGATGCCCTCCGGATTGTAGCCGTAGGCCCCGAACGGCGAGGTGCCGCCGGTGCCGATCCACTTGTTGCCGCCCTGGTGGCGCTCGCGCTGTTCGGCGAGGCGCTGTTTCAGGGTCTCGAACAGATTGTCCCAGCCGAGCGCCTGCAGTTCCGCCTTCTCCGCATCGGTGAGGTACTTCTCGGCGAGCTTGCGCAGCCATTCCTTGGGGATCGGCGTCGGTTCGGATGCCGCGCCCAGGGTCTCGATGCCCTTGAACACGGTGCCGAACACGCGGTCGAAACGGTCGAGGTTGCGCTCGTCCTTCACCAGGGTCGTACGGGCCAGGAGGTAGAACTCCTCGATCCGCTTCTCGGCGAGGTCCCGGTCGAGCGCACCCAGGAGCGTCAGGAACTCCCGCAGCGTGACGGGGACCTTGGCGTCGCGCAAGGCGGTGAAGAACTGGAGCAGCATGGGGTGACAACGCGGGAAGCCGGTGTCGTGGTCAAGACCCGACCCGCGCCCGACGCCTGGCCGAGTCACATACGTTAAGCTGGGTATAACCCAGGATTTCTGTTGATAGTGCCAAGCGGACGTTATTCCAGCGAACAGGACTTGTCATCTGAATCGAACATCTTGGCCCCACGGTCTCGTGCAAGTCAGGGCAAGTCGTCAGGGCGCATGGTCTTCGGGTTGAGTTGGGAGTGACCGACATGGCGCTCGCGTTGCGCTCGTTGAGCGATTTCAAGCGGTTCCTTTCGGAGCCGGGCGCGACGATTCAGGTGGTGCGCAACACCTTCATCGACCGGCAACCCGCCTCCTTCGCGGACGCCTACCGGGCCAAGGGAATGTACGAGCCGCGCACCATCCGGGCGGTCTCCAAGAAGGCGGCGATCTTCTCGATCCAGGGGCATCCGACGACGATCTGGCTTTACTGGGACAAGGGCACGCGCAAATGGCGCTTCAACGAAGATACGGTGACGATCCCGCTCGACACCGGCCTCGGTCCGCCGGACGAGATCGTCTATCGCTGCAGCTACGCGCCCGGCATGGATCCGGCAGCCCATTCGTCCGTCCGTCGGGGCAAGGCCCGAACGCCGAAGCCGCCCGATGCCCTCAAGCCGGCATCTCCGAAGCCGCCACCGGGGCTCAAGGCCGGGCGGAGCGGCACGGTCCCCGGTCCATCCAAACCATCCGCTTCGAACTCCCTGTCCGTGCCCGTGATGCCCCCCCGTGGCCAGGGCCGGCTGCTCTGAAGCGCTCGGGTTCGTTCCTCAGGCGGTCTTGCTGACCGGTTTGGCCTCGTCCGCAGGCGTCGCGTCCCGGACTTCCACGACCTTGCCGACGGTGCGGCGAGCCCGAAAGGCCGGCCGGACCTCGGTCTCCTTCCGCTTCAGCATCGCCCGATACTCGTCGCGTCGTTCGTGGATCGAAGCGATCACGAGCCCCATCGGCACGCCGACATCGACGAGGACGGCTTCAGAGAGCTGGAGCGATGCCTCGATGGTTTCGGGAACCGCATCATCGACGCCCATCTCGTAGAGCGCGGTGGCGTGTCGGGCATCGCGCGCCCGCGCCACGATGGTGATGTCGCGCCGCTCGGCCCGGGCTGCTTCCACCACCGCCTCGACGGCCCTGGGATTGTCCAGGGTAACGACGAGGGCCCGGGCATTGGCGATGTCGCAGCGGCGCAGCAGCTCGGGATTGGCCGAATCCCCAAAGTAGACCGGATTACCCAGACGCCGATGTTCCGAGACTCGGGCCGCATCCGCGTCGAGGGCGAGATATGGGATCTTGTGTCGGACCAGCATCTCGCCAACGAGCCGCCCGACGCGGCCGTATCCCGCGATGATGACCCGGTTCTGCTGACGATCCGGCACCGGCTCGGCCCGCGCCCGGCCGAGCTGCGCGGTCGAGAGCCGCTTGCCGAGGCGTCGTGCCAGCACTGCGAGGGCCGGGATCGCGATCATGGTCACCGTGGTCACGACCAGGGCGGCCTGCCCGACCTCCTCGGGCACGAGCCCGCCCGCCAAGGCGCCACCGATCAGCACGAAGGCGAACTCGCCGCCGGGACCCAGCAGAAGGGCTGCTTCGACGGCCACTGCCCGGGACAGCTTCAGGAAACGCGCGGCGATGACGATGATGGCGCCCTTGATGAGGATCAGGGCCAGGGCGAGCCCCAGCACCGCGCCCGGGGCCGACATGAGGTGGGCTGGATCGAGATTCATGCCCACGGAGACGAAGAATACCCCCAGCAGCAGGCCCTTGAACGGGTCGATCGTCGCCTCGATCGCGCGGCGATACTCGGTCTCCGCCAGCAACAGCCCGGCCACGAAGGCGCCGAGGGTCATCGAGAGCCCGGCGGCGGCAGCCGTCACGGCGGTGCCGATGATGACCAGGAGGCAGGCCGCCATGAACAGCTCGGGCGAGCGCGTTCGGGCCACCAGTTGGAACAGCGGCCGCAGCGCCACGCGTCCCACCACGACGATTACCACGATGGCGACAGCCGCCTGACCGAGAGCGAGGGCGAGGGCGCCCCCCACATCCGAGCCGTCGTTCCTGCCGAGCACCGCGATGGCAAACAGGACCGGGGCCACCGCGAGGTCCTGGAACAGCAAGACCGCGAAGCTTGCGCGGCCCGCCGGGGTATTCAGTCGCTTCTGGTCCGCCAGGACCGGCAGCACGATCGCGGTCGAGGACAGAGCGAGGGCCAGTCCGACGATGATCGCGGCGGCGAGCGGCACTGACAGGGACAGGAGGATCAGGCCGATCACGACCGAGGAGGCAAGGACCTGGATGGAGCCGAGGCCGAAGACGAGGCGGCGGAGCGTTCGCAGACGCTCCCACGAGAGCTCGACGCCGATCATGAACATGAGGAAGATCACGCCGAACTCGGCGAGGTGCGCGATCTCCGCCCGGTTGGCGATGGTGAAGGTCGAGACCCAGTGGTGCGTCTCGGCGAAGCGTCCGAGACCGAAGGGACCGAGGAGTGCGCCCGCCCCGATGAAGCCCAGCACCGGACTGATGCGCAGCCGATGGAACAACGGCACCACCACGCCCGCGGTGACGAGGAATAGGATCGCTTCCTTGTAGGAGCCGGCGTGCACGTCCGTCATCAGTCGGGGATGTCTCCAGCGGCCGGAGCAATGGACGGGCGCGCCCCGGCCCAGTCCGTCCATGACCATGGGCACCGGGGCCATCCCGGCGCAACAGCGCACACACGCGGAAACAACAAAATGGTCGGCTGCGACCATTCGGATGGGGAGACCGTGCTGGTCAGCACCGCTGATGCGGCGCAAAAACGGCACAATATGCGCATAAGGCAAAGCCTTAACGGACGGTTAAGCGCGCAGCGTCGCGTTTCGAGACACGAGTGCCCCATGCGAAAGACGCCGCCCAACCGCGACGTGCAACGTGAAGCCCGAGACTGGCGCCGGGAGTCCGACCGCTGGACTCACGAACGACACATCGAGAGGGGCTACCGCATCAAGTGGGGCTACGTCGCGATCGCCTATCTCGTCGAGTTCATGGTCATCGGTGCCTCGCTCTGGGGAGCGTGGCTGTTCGCTGGCGTCTACAGCGACGGCGACTCGCAGGCGTTCTACTTCATGCTCCTCGCCCCGCTGGTCTACGCGGCGGTGGAGCTGTGCCGCGTCCCCCTCGGGATTCTGGCCCGCACGCAGCGCTCTTATTTCATCCGCGCGCTGGCGATCGTCGGCATCATCTTCGCTGCCGGCGTTACCACCAAGTCGGTGTCCCAGCTCGGCGAAATGATGTTTCATCCGCGCCTGATGGACGCCGCCAAGGCGAAGACCGCCCTGAAGGACGCACAGGCTGATCGCGGCACCATCGACAACCGCATCGCCACGGCGGATGCGCGGGTCGCGCAGTACACGACCGAGCTCGATCAGATCGAGAAGCGCGCTGCCGAGAACGCCAGCCAGCTCGCCGGCTTGCCGGCGCAGCGCTGCGAACGCGTCTACGGCACCAACAGCCGTGGTCAGCGCTACTCGAACATGAAGTGCGTCACCGATCCGCGCACGGCGACCCTCAATGCGAGCGTCGCGAAGGCCGGCTCCGACCGGGGCGCCGTGACGAAGATGCTCGAAGAGGCACGCAAGGCCCGCGGCGACCTCGATCGGGGCGCGGCGGAGCGCAAGGTCGCCGACGCCGAGCAGGCCTATCGCAACTCGGTCAACCGCTCGCAGCTGCACTCCTTCACCGCCATGGTCTACGGCGTCGACCCGATCGACGTGAGCGAGGCGCAGGTCCACGCCTTCCTGCGGATCTTCGTGTTCGTGCCGGCGGTCTGTGCCGCTTTCGCGTCGACGATCCTCGCCCTCTGCGCCGTGTCGGTGCGCAAGACCTTCATGGACGAGGATGACCTCGGTGCCACCGTCGACCCGGCCGCGACCCCCTACATGCTCGACTCGATCACCGACGCCCTGCGCCAGGAAATGGCCTTGAGCCAGCCTCGAGGCGTGCCGGATGAGCCTTCCGTCGCTGCCCAGGCGCCGGCCCCCGCGGCTCCTGCTCCGGCAACGGCCGCGGCCGGCGGCGCGGTAATCCCGATCGATCGACGTGGCTCGACACAGGCCGCAAGCGCAGGAGCCGGCGCGTGAGCATCCATACCTCCGGCACCCCCGAGAATGTCGTCCTCGCTCAGAGCGTGAACGGACGCCTTCGGGCCGAGGCGCGCATCATCGCCGCGCGCGCTTTCCTGTTCCGCTCCATCGGGGCAGGCGCCTTCCTGCTTCTCGCCGGCGCCGGACTTGGCGCGGCGTCCTACGGCTATGCCTACATGAACCAGTTCGATTCGGCGGCGGAGAAGATTGCGGCCGCGATGCAGGCGGCCCTGTCCGACGTGACCCTGAAGACCAAGGGCGAGGTCACACTGACGGATAACGTCCTCAAGCTCGAGGGCGGGGTGCCGAAGGCGGGTGGAGCGCCGATTCCGACGAAGGCGCAGCTCGGCAACGACGCCGCGCCGGCCTCGAAGGCCCCCGTGAACACCACCTTCACCGTGTTCAAGCAGGTGCCCTACATGGACGGCCAAATCGTCACCGGCTGGAACTTTCGTGCGAACGAAGACCAGCCGTTCCAGCAATACTGCTACTTCTCCCGGCGCCAGAACGAGGCGAAGGGGCAGGTCGAGATCAAGATCGATCTCGCTATGGACGGAAAGACGCTGCCCCAACCGCAGAAATCCGACGTTAACCTCGGCATCCTGGCATCGAACTGCGTCTGGCACGACGGAAAGACGCTCTAGCACGACCGGTCTTTGTCGGCCGCGGACGGTGCCTTGCGGGGATCCCGGCCGCGCTCTAACCCCGGATGTCTCAGCGTCCCCATCCCGCGAGTTCCGCCATGCGCTTCACCGGCACCGCCGACTACGTCGCGACCTCCGACCTGACCACGGCGGTGAACGCCGCCATCGTGCTGGAGCGACCGCTGCTGGTGAAGGGGGAACCCGGTACCGGCAAGACGGTGCTGGCCGAGGAAATCGCCAAGGGCCTCGGTGCGCCGCTCCTCACCTGGAACGTCAAGTCGACCACCAAGGCGCAGCAGGGCCTCTACGAATATGACGCGGTCTCGCGCCTGCGCGACAGCCAGCTCGGCGACCCGCGCGTCTCGGACATCGGCAACTACATCCGGCGCGGCAAGCTGTGGGAGGCCTTCACCGCCCCCGAGCGCCCGGTGCTGCTCATCGACGAGATCGACAAGGCCGACATCGAATTTCCGAACGACCTCCTGACCGAGCTCGATCGGATGGAATTCCACGTCTACGAAACCGGCGAGACGGTTCGGGCCGAACGGCGCCCGATCGTCATCATCACCTCGAACAACGAGAAGGAGCTGCCGGACGCCTTCCTGCGGCGCTGCTTCTTCCACTACATCAAGTTCCCCGACGCCGAGACCCTGAAGGCCATCGTCGAGGTACACTATCCGGGCATCAAGCACCGTCTGGTCGAGGAGGCCCTGCGCGTCTTCCTCGAGACCCGCGAGGTCCCGGGTCTGAAGAAGAAGCCCTCGACCTCCGAGCTACTCGACTGGCTCAAGCTTCTCGTCTCCGAAGACGTGGCGCCCGAGACCCTGCGCGAGCGCGATGGGCGCAAGCTGATCCCGCCGCTGCACGGTGCGCTCCTGAAGAACGAGCAGGATGTCGGGCTGTTCGAGAAGCTCGCCTTCCTCATGCGGCGCGAGCAGCGCGGTGACTAAGCCGCACCATCGGGCGTCGGCCCCTGGCCCGGCGCATCGGCGGAACCCAGATAGATCGGGTGGCCCGCGCAAGGTTCGTCTCCAGTGGAACGCTTCCGATGAATCTGAAGAAGCTCGGTCGCACCGGCCTCGACGTCTCGCCTCTCTGCCTCGGCTGCATGACCTACGGGGTTCCCGAGCGCGGTCCCCATCCCTGGACCCTGCGCGAGGACGAGAGCCGGCCGATGATCAAGCGGGCGCTCGATCTCGGCATCAACTTCTTCGACACCGCCAATGCCTATTCGGACGGCACCAGTGAGGAGATCGTCGGGCGCGCCCTGCACGACTATGCCGACCGCGACGCCGTCGTGCTCGCCACCAAGTGTTTCTTTCCTCTGAAGAGCCAGCCCAATGCCGGTGGACTCTCGCGCAAGGCGATCTTCGCCTCCATCGATGCCAGTCTCAAGCGCCTCGGCACCGACTATGTCGACCTCTTCCAGACCCACCGCTGGGATTACGGGACGCCGATCGAGGTCACGCTGGAAGCGCTCCACGACGTGGTGAAGGCCGGAAAAGCCCGCTACATCGGCGCCTCATCGATGTACGCTTGGCAGTTCGCCAAGGCGCTCTTCACGGCCGACCGCTACGGCTGGACCCGCTTCGCCACGATGCAGGACCACTACAACCTGCTGCACCGGGAAGAGGAGCGCGAGATGCTGCCGCTCTGTCTGGATCAGGGCATCGCGGTGCTGCCCTGGAGCCCTCTGGCCCGGGGTCGGCTGACCCGCGACTGGGATGTGCGCAGCGCGCGTCAGGATAGCGACGAGGTCGGCCGGCATCTCTACGCCTCCGCGGATGCGGCCGATCGGGCCATCGTCGTCCAGGTCTCGACCATCGCCACCACGCGGGGCGTGCCGCGCGCCCAGGTCGCCCTGGCCTGGTTGCTCCAGAAATCGGTGGTGACCGCGCCGATCATCGGCGCGTCGAAGCCGAGCCATCTCGCGGATGCCGTCGCGGCTCTTGATCTCGACCTTACGAGCGAGGAGGTGAGTGCCCTCGAAGCGCCCTATACCCCGCATCCCGTCGTCGGATTCACCTGAAAGTCCAAGCCCGCATGCGTCGCCTGATCCTCCTGCGTCACGCTAAGTCCGACCGTCCGCCCGGCATCGCCGATCTCGATCGCCCGCTGAACAATCGCGGCAAGCGCGCCGCCCCGCAGATGGGGGCGTACCTTTCGGCCGAAGGCTTGATTCCCGAGGCGGTCGTCGTGTCTCCGGCGCAGCGCACCCGCGAGACCTGGGATGCGATACAGAGCGCCCTGCAGGGGCCCGAGGCCGAGATCGTCCCATCGATTTACGAGGCGCCGGAAACGGCCTTGCTCGCCGTCGTGCGGTCGACGCCGAATATGAAGGGGAGCCTCCTGATGATCGGTCACAATCCCGGCCTGCAGGGTCTGGCGATGCGGCTGGCCGGCTCCGGCGACAAGGACGGGCGCAAGCGGCTGGCGCTGGAGTTTCCCACCGCTTCCGTGGTGGTCCTGGATTTCGACGGGGACGCCTGGAATGCGGTCGCTGCCGGGATGGGACGGCTGGAGCGGTTCGTCGCCCCGAGGGACATCGACATCGCGGATTGAACCCTTCTGGCCCGGACGCCGTTGCCCTGATCCCGAACAAGCTTCGCAGATCCCGTGCTCCTGACCACGCTCCTCGTCCTCTCGACGCTGCTGCCGCGCCTGGAGGGGACGATCGAAGATCTTCGACCGGACGCGACGCGCTGGCGGATGGCATCTGCGGCATCCGAAAGGAATTCTGCGCCCTTCCCGGTCTTCGAATCCGAGGGCCGGGCCGTCTCGAACTGGCGCTATGAGGCAGCCGAAAGCCTGCGCCCCGCCTCACTCGCTCTAGTGGCCCGCTACACGTCCGGCGCCCCGGCCTTCGTCGCCCGTTGCGTCAAGCTGAACAATTACTGGTGCATCAAGAAGGCCCGCTGGAACGGAGAGATCGGCGCGGACAGCGAGGGTCATACCGGATTCGCCACCGCGGCCGATGGCGCCGATGCGGCGGCGCAGCTGCTCCGGCGCTACTATCGCGAATTCGGCCGCCGGTCGGCCCTCGCCATCGTGCGGCGCTGGGCTCCCGCAGAGTGCCGGATCGGCGGGTCGGTCGCACCCCTCGCGAGCCGTCGAACGGGCACGAGGATTTCTCCGGAGATCGCGCCCCGCGGGATCGGCGGCACGCTCCGGGCCCGCTTCCTGGCTCGCCATTCGCGCGGCGGCATCTCCCGCGCGGCCATTGTGGGACGGGGCGGCCCTCTGCGGATTCAGCCTTGGTCGCCCCTGGCGCGCCTACGGGGGCGTCCGAGCCCGGTGCGCGAGACAGCCAAAGGTCCAGCTTTCACGAAGTTGGCAGCGGCGACCCCATCGAAATCGGCACTGCTGGTCCGCCCTTCCGAAATTTTGGTGAAGCCCTCGACGATGATCGCCAGGCCATCCGTGCTTCTCGTCGAGCCGAGCGCTGTTCTCAGTGCCGCATCGACGGGCCAACGGCGTGTGCCGCCCCCGAAAGCCGGGTCGGTGGCGCGTCTTCAGGAGCGTTTCGTGGCGGAGTCCGCCGCTCTGCCGGCGATTGCGGCGGGCGCGTCGAGCCTGCCGCTTCTCGATCTGAGCGTGCCGGCGCCGGTCTGCGGCAACGATGAGACCCGCATCCGCAACTATGCCACGCGGATCGCCGCCAGCGTCGGCCTGAAAGTCGAAGACGACCTCGAGCTGTTCGGACCCGACGGACGTCCATTGCCGAACCTGCGCCCGGTCATGCAGGCGATGTCGAGCGTGGAGCTCGGGGCCCTGCGCGCTGCCCCGGCCCTGGTGGAGACCGCCATTGAGCGTCTCGATGCCAACACCCTTGCCGCCGCCAACGCACCGGTCACGGCACCCTGAGCAGCGAGGCTTGACCCGCACGTCTTGCAGCGGCGTCGTGGTCGCGCCACCTCAGCGACACCGCTGCGGCGTCCAGCCTCGCCTTTCCCAACCCGCCCCATGAGAAGGTTGCCATGAACAGCTTCGCCGCGCGTGCGGGTTCCGCGGTCAAGGCCTTCGCCGAGGCATCGAGCGACCTGCTGATCCAGCCCACCCTGCGGCTCGGCGTCACCGGTCTCGCACGATCGGGCAAGACCGTCTTCACGACGGCCCTGATCCATCACCTCGTCGAAGCCCATGCCCTTCCGGCCTTTGCGCCGGCCCACGAGGGCCGCCTGCGCCGGGCGCGCCTCGTGCCGCAGCCGGACGACGACATTCCGCGCTTTCCCTATGAGGACCACTACGCTGCCCTGACCGAGCAGCGACTCTGGCCGCGCTCGACCGACCGGATCAGCCAGTTCCGCCTCGCCATCGAGTATGAGAGATCCGGAGGCTGGCGCTCCGGTCCGGGCACATTGATGCTCGATGTCGTGGACTATCCGGGTGAGTGGCTTCTCGACCTCGCACTGATCGATCAGAGTTACACCGCCTGGTCGCGCGCCACCATCGCGGGCACGCGCCGAAGTGGCCGCGGAGCGATGGCCGCGCCCTGGCTCGAGATGCTGAGGGGTCTCGACCCGCACGGCCCCCTTGATGAGGTGGTGGCCGAGCGCGCCAGCACCGGTTTCAAGACCTATCTCTCGGCCCTACGCGCCGGTCCCGAAGCCGTGGCGACCACGCCGCCCGGACGCTTCCTGATGCCTGGCGATCTCGCCGGCTCGCCGGCCCTGACCTTCGCGCCCCTCGACAACCTGCCTGAGATCCTGGCGCCGGACAGTCTCGCCGGACTCATGGAACGCCGCTTCGAGGCCTACAAGGCGAAGGTCGTCGAGCCGTTCTTCCGCAACCACTTCCAGCGAGTCGATCGGCAGATCGTCCTCGTCGATGTCCTGGCGGCGGTGGATGCCGGGCCGGCCGCGCTGGCCGAGCTCGAGGAGGCGCTCGATGCCGTGCTTCTCAGCTTCCGCATCGGGCGCAACACGATTCTGTCCCGGCTGTTTGCGCCACGCGCCGAGCGGATCCTGTTCGCCGCCACCAAGGCTGACCATTTGCACCAGACGAGCCACGATCGCCTCGACGCCCTGCTACGGCTGCTCGTTTCGCGGGCGATGCGGCGGACGGAGGCGGCGGGCGCACGGGTCGGCACCGTCGCCCTGGCCTCGGTCCGGGCAACGCGTGAGACCACCGTGCATGACGGAGACGAGATCCTCCGTGCCGTATCCGGTACGCCGGAAGCGGGTGAGCGCGTCGGGGACGAGATCTTCGACGGCTTGAGCGAGGCGGCGATCTTCCCCGGTGAGCTGCCGCAGCGCCCGGAATTGGTATTGGAAGGAGCCGTCCCTCCCGGGTCCTTACGGTTTCCCCGCTTCCGACCGCCCCTCGTGAAACCCGATGCCCTCGGCCGGCCTGGTAACCTGCCGCAGATCCGGCTCGATCGCGCCATGCAGTTCCTCATCGGCGACAAACTCGCCTAAGACCTCCGGGATGTCCCAGTCATGAGCTCGAGCAACCGCCCCCGTGCCTTTCGCATTCCGCCGAGCGGATCCGAGGAGATCGCCGACGGCATTGCGCCGTCTCCCGCGGCGGCGGCCCATGTCCGCATCGTCGAGGAGCCCTTCGAGGTCGTCGATGCGGCCGACGGTGTTGCGGTGCCTGTCGCCCCCAAGGCGCGCGCTCCGTGGCTCAGCCTGCTTCTCATCGCTCTCGGAGGTCTCGTATCCCTCGGCGTCGGGTTGTCGGTGGAGCGCCTGATCGCAGACCTGTTCAGCGCCGCCCCCTGGCTCGGCACCGTCGCCCTGGTCCTGCTGGCCGTCGCGGCAGTCGCATTCCTGGCCCTCGTCGCCCGGGAGTTGTCGGGGATCTGGCGCGAGCGCCAGATCGAGCGGGTCCGCGCCAAGGCGATCGAGGCGATTGCCACCCGCGACCATTCCGCCGCGCAGGCCGTTGTGCGTGACCTGACGGGTCTCTATGCCGAGCGTACCGCGTTGGCGGCGGGCCGTGCTCGTCTCGCCACCCTCGGCGACGCGATCCTCGATGTGGATGACCGCATCGGCCTCGCCGAACACGAGTTGCTCGCGCCCCTCGATCGCCAGGCTCGCAACGCCATCGCGGCCTCGGCCAAGCAGGTGTCGGCGGTGACCGCCCTGAGCCCACGTGCCATCGTCGACGTCGCCTTCGTGATCTTTGCCGCCGTGCGCCTGTTGCGCCGGATCGCCACGATCTATGGCGGACGCCCGGGCTTCTTTGGCTTCCTGCGCTTGGCGCGCGCCGCTTTCGCCCATCTCACCGTGACGGGGGGCATGGCGGTCGGCGAAAGCATGATCCAGCAGGTACTCGGCCTCGGCCTCGCCGCCCGCGTCTCGGCGAAGCTGGGCGAGGGTGTCCTTAACGGCCTGATGACGGCCCGCTTCGGCCTTGCCGCGCTGGCGGTCTGCCGGCCGCTGCCGTTCGTGCGTGAGGCGCCGCCGCGACTTTCGGACGTGGCGGGCGAACTGCTCAAGCCGCTGACGGATGAGGCGAAGGGCTGATCGCTACAGGGTCTTCATGAAGCCGGCGAGGCGCATCAGGCCTTCCGGCCAGGGACCGTGCCCGCTCGCCACGTTGATGTGCCCGGCCTCCCCCGCATCGACCACGACGGCACCCCAGGCATAAGCGAAGTCCTCGGCACGGGCGTAGCTGCAATAGGGATCGTTGCGGCTGGCGACCACCAGGGACGGGAAGGGCAAGGGAGAGCGCGGCACCGGTGCGAAGGCGGTGACGCTGGCGGGCAGGTTCGGCGTCGTCTCCACGTCCGGGAAGGCGACGAGAAGCGCACCGCGCACAACGCCCGGCGCGAAGTCCGAGGCGGCCTGCACCGCGGCCACGACGCCGAGGCTGTGCGCGATCAGGATCACGGGGCGGGTCGCGCCGTTCACAGCCCCGACGATCCGCGCGCGCCAAGCTTGAGCATCAGGGTGATGCCAGTCGTCTTGTACAACGATTCGACCCGTGGAAAGCCGATCGGCCCAGCGAGCCTGCCAATGCTCGCCTTCAGAGCCGGCATAGCCCGGCAAAATTAGGATCTCGCAGTCGGCAATCTTCATGGCTCTGCGATACCGGCGGGGCTCCGCGTCGTCGAGTCGTTCGAAATTCTCGATGTGGAAAGGGGCGGCACGATTGTGTGCCGCCCCTTTCGTGCCTGACGCGAAAGATCCGCGTGATCGATCAATGCGCCTTGGGCGCGGAGGACGGTGACCGAGCTTGTGCCGGAGCGCCGGTCTCCGGCTGCTCGTTGCCGGCGGCCCGCTGAACGGCGGCGTTGAGGTTCTCTGGATCGAGGGCGCTCGCGACGAAGTCCCGTCCGCGATGGGTAACGTCGCGGGCGTAGCGAAGGCCCTGGTCACGCACTTCGTCCGCCCAGGGACCGACATTCTCGTCCTCGGTGCGGGTCCGCGGAAGCAGAGCGCCGATGAGGAGACCGGCCGCGAGTCCGACGACGCCAACGAGGAGCGGGTTTTCAGATACGAAGTCCTCGACGGCCGAGCGGCCATCCTGGAGGCGCGCACTGCTACGCTCGCTGAGATCGTTGATGCGGCGGCGCCCCTCCTGGCGGGTATCCGATGCCCAGCCTCGGGCGTCGTCGTAGACATCCGAAGCCCGTTCACGCAGGTCCTGAACCGTGTCGGAAACGCGGTCGCGGACGTCGCCTGCGGTCTCAGCCGCGCGGTCGCGGAGGTCGCTGGCGCGGGCCTTCACCTCGTCGGTGGTCGAGGAGCCATGGCTGCCCTCCGTCGTGTAGATGCTGTGTGCCTCGGTGCCGGAGTGGTGGGAGCCCGGGCTCGGCACATCGTGCAGGGAGCCTTCGGCCTGACGGCCGCGCGGCATCCCGGCGGCGAGAGCGATATCGTCGGGGAGCGAGCGGTGCTCGTCACCGGGTTTCTGGGTCGAACTCATGGGTTGCTCCTGAGAGTCGCCGAAGGCCGCATGGGCCGGATCGGGTCACGTGCGGTTGTCCGCGAGGGCCTAGATCTGGGTTTCGCTGGCGAGATGGTTGACGGGATGCTGAGTCGGAAGATCCGGATCGTAGACGCGGTCGGCGCCCGTCTTCGTCACTGGAAGGCCGTCGACCGCGAGGCGCGCGCGCCGGCGGATTCCCGGCGTCGTCGGATTGGTCGACATGCGGTGGATAAGCCAGCCGACTCCGGCGGCGATGAGGAGCACCGGAACCGGATTGCGCCGCACCGCCTCCAGAGCCCCGTCATAGGCGCCGCTGAGCGGCGTACGCCGAGCGTTGCCCAGCATCTCGTCGACGATGCTGGAGACTGAAAGCCGCTCTTGAATTTGGTCAATGGTCTGGTCGAGACGGGCACGGCTCGCCTCGATGTCCTTCTCCAGATCGTTCAACGATTCGGTCATCCCGAGACCCTCTCAGACAATGTACGGGCGTCCTCGCGGACTTGGCGGGTCGTGCGCACGGGGGCGAGGGTCGAGAGCGACATGGCATTTCGCCCGATCAAGGCAAGCGCCACAGCGACGACGAGGAGGACGCCGCCGACGATCAAGGCGGCGAGCGCCTCCGAGTGAACCATGGTGGCAAGCCATTTCACCAAGGCATCGACGAGGACGAAGAGGGCGACGACGCCGAAGACGGCGGCGCCGACGAGGAGCCCAAGGCCGATGAACAGCGCTCGGACGTTGCTGGTCATCTCATTGCGGAAGAGGGCAATCTCCTTCCGTGCAAGTTCGTTGGTTTCCCGCAGGGCGTCGCCGATCAGGCCCTGGATACTGGATTGCGGACCGGTGGTCATCGAACGGTCCTCAGAGGCGATGGGAGGTCGGATGGGTACTGTTCAGAGGTGCGGCACTCGTCGACTTGATGAAGCGGGCCACCACGAAGCCGGTAAGGAAAGTCGCGACCGCAACCGCCACGGGAGCGCGCCGTGCGAACGCTTCTGCATCCTCGTAGAATTCCGAGAAGCTGCGTTCCTCGATCGAAGTGCCGAGATGCTCGAGACCATCGGCGGCACTGTCGAAGAAGGCCCTGATGTTAGGCTGCGCCTCGAAGGTCTTGCTGGACTCCCGGACGGACGTCGCGAGGTCGGTCACGGAGCGCGCGGCGTCGCCCTTGCGCTGGTCGATGTAGTTGGTTGCGTGCGAACGAGCCGCTTCGACGAAGCTGCGGCCACGCTCCGCCGCAACATCCGCGATCCCCTCGACATCGCCGCGCAGAGTCTTCCAATCGGCCGCCTGGTTCGCCGGCTCCGCGCCCATGGGGCCTGGGGGTTGGTTTGCGGTCACGGTGATACTCCTCGGCACGAGTTGAAAAGAAACGGCATTTGCGACGGTTAAACAGCAGCGGAAGAGACAGGGTTCCGCCTTGGGGTACCGCGTCTCGGACGAGGCCTGGGACGACCGGCGTCAGGCTCCGTTCAGCCGCGGTCTGGCAAGGCGCGAAAGCTTGAGCGTTGCGGTGTTCGGTAGGGTGTTTGGCGATGTCTGCGAGATGCAACGCCGGGCGCCGGAATGAGACAGGACGGGTTTTGAACTGGGTTTGTTTGCCGTGAACCCCACGCATTCAGGTCTTGACCCGGGTCCATCGAACGCGCTTGGCTGCACCGACGGATCGCGCTCGGCTTCCGCGCGTTCACCCAATGTATCAGTCTGGTCGCGCGCAATTCTGCGCGGGACCCGTGAGGACCGGAGCCGGCTTCGTGGCACGTCTCGTCATCGTATCGAACCGCGTTGCAATCCCCGAGGAAGGGGGAAAAGCCGTTGCGGCAGGTGGCCTCGCGGTGGCCGTCAAAGAGGCGTTCACCGCCTATGAAGGCCTCTGGTTCGGCTGGAGCGGCAATGTCGTCGAGAATCCATCCAGCGAACCGACCCTGATCGATCGGGGGCATATCAGTTACGCCGTGGTCGATCTGTCACCGCAGGACCATCGGGAGTATTATAGCGGCTTCGCCAACCGCGCCCTCTGGCCGATCATGCATTACCGGCTCGGCCTTGGAGCCTTCTCGCGCTCCGATTATGCCGGTTATCAGCGTGTGAACCGCATCTTCGCCCGAGCTCTCGCGAACCTCGTCGAACCCGACGACATCATTTGGGTGCACGACTACCACCTGTTGCCCCTGGCTTCCGAGCTTCGCGGGCTCGGGATCGCCAATCCGATCGGATACTTCCATCACATCCCGTGGCCGGCGGCAGACGTGTTCAACACGCTCCCCGCCAGTGGCGATCTTCTGCGCGGCATCGCGGATTACGATCTGATCGGTCTGCAGACCGATCCGGACGTCCACAACCTGACACGCAATCTCATCGACGAGCTTCGAGCGATTCCCCTCGGCGGTGGCTCCCTCATGGTGGACGGCCGCCGCACGCGCATCCGCAGCTTCCCGATCGGGATCGATGTGGCCGGCTTCAAGGAAGCGGCCGAGAATGCCGGGTCCAACCGTACCGTCCGCGAGACGATGGCGGGCCTGCGGACGCGCAAGCTGCTGATCGGCGTCGACCGCCTGGATTATTCCAAGGGTGTGCCGGAGCGGATGGAGGCGGTGGACCGTTTCTTCGCCTCCAACCCGGACCAGCGCGGGAACGTGGTCTATCTTCAGATCACCCCGAAATCCCGGACCGAAGTTCCGGAATACGAGGACCTCAGCCGCGAGGTGAACGAGACCGTCGGACACATCAACGGAACACTGGGCGAGCCGAACTGGACGCCGATCCAGTACGTCACCAAGGCCTATCCCCGTCCTGTCCTCGCCGGACTCTATCGGGCTGCACGCGTCGGTCTCGTTACGCCGATGCGCGACGGGATGAACCTTGTCGCCAAGGAGTACGTCGTCGCGCAGACGGAAGAGGATCCCGGTGTTCTTGTGCTGTCGAAATTCGCTGGCTCGGCCCGACAGTTGCCCGAGGCGCTTCTCGTCAATCCCTATGACCGCTTCGAAGTCGCGGAGGCGATTCGTACCGCGCTCTACATGCCACGCGGTGAGCGCCTCGAGCGCTGGAAGCCCATGGTCGAGCGTATGACGCGCGAGGATGTTGACTGGTGGGCGCGCAATTTCATGGCGGAACTCGAGAACTTTCGAACGATCGAGCGTGAGCCGCCCCGTACCGCCGCCGCTGCGGAATGATCTGTCGGCGTCGTCCGGCGACGCCTAAACCCGGGACGACACCAGATTCTTGATCGCAACTGACCACATGATCGGCGTCGATGACGGCGTGCCGGCGCCGCTCGGCGCGCATTTCGACGGGCGCGGTGTCAACTTCGCCTTGTTTTCGCAGAATGCCACGGCCGTCGACCTGTGCCTGTTCGATCCTGGCGAACGCCACGAAACTCGTCGAATCCGGCTACCCTGTCGCACCGACGACGTCTGGCACGGTTACCTGCGCGGCGTATTCCCGGGCCAGCTCTATGGCTACCGCGTCCACGGTCCCTGGGATCCGGCTCAGGGCCACCGCTTCAATCCAGCCAAACTGCTGCTCGACCCCTATGCCCGAGACATTCAAGGCCGCATCCGTTGGCATGATTCGCTCTACGGTCACCGCCGCGGACTCCAGCGCGCGGAGCAGATCGACCGGCGCGACAGTGCCGCATTCATGCCACGTGGCATCGTGGCGCCGCCGGAGGTGCCCGACCTCGCGGTGAGCCCGGTTCGACGACCGCTGTCGCAGACGGTGATCTATGAGGCGCACGTCAAGGCACTCACGCAGACCCATCCGGACGTGCCGGAGGCGGCACGCGGGACCTATGCGGCGCTCGCCCATCCGGCGATCATCGAGCATCTTCTGAAACTCGGCGTCACCGCCATCGAGCTCCTACCGATTCAATCCTTCGCCGACGACCGTTTCCTCGTCGAGAAGAACCTCGTGAATTTCTGGGGCTACTCGCCCCTGAACTACTTCGCCGCCGATCCACGCTACCGCGGCCCGGCCGGCATCGGCGGCCTGCGGGCGGCTATCCGCGAGCTCGCCGCCGCCGAGATCGAAGTGATCCTCGACGTCGTCTACAATCATACGGCGGAGGCCGATCACACCGGCCCAACCCTGTCGTTCCGCGGCATCGACAACGCCAGTTATTACAAGCTGAAACCGGACAATCGCCGCGAGGAAATCGACTGTACCGGCTGTGGCAACACCCTCGACCTCGACCATCCGCGCGTCATGCAGATGGTGCTCGACTCCCTGCGGCACTGGGTGACCGCCTACGGCGTCGCAGGTTTCCGCTTCGATCTGGCGACGAGTCTCGGTCGCAACCCGTATGATTTCAGCCCCAAGGCGGCCTTCTTTCAGGCCGTCGCGCAGGATCCCGTCCTCGCCCACGTGAAGATGATCGCCGAACCCTGGGACATCGGCGCAGGGGGGTATCAGCTCGGAGGCTATCCCCGCGGCTGGAGCGAGTGGAACGATCAGTTCCGCGACAGCATCCGGGGCTTCTGGCGCGGCGATCGCGGCACCCTTGCCAAGGTCACGCAGGGTCTCTCCGGCTCACGCGAAATCTTCGCGGCCTCCGGGCGGTGGCCGCTGTCGAGCATCAACTTCGCCGCCTCTCATGATGGCTTCACCCTGGCCGACGTCGTAGCCTACGAGGAGAAGCACAACCTCGCGAATGGTGAGGACAATCGCGACGGCCATGGACACAATCTCTCGCGTAATTACGGCGTCGAGGGCGAGACCACCGATCCAGTCATCCTTAACCTGCGGGCCCGTCAGAAGCGCAATCTCCTGGCGACAGTGTTCCTCGCGCAGGGCGTGCCGATGCTGCTTATGGGCGATGAGCGCTCGCGCAGCCAACGCGGCAACAACAATGCCTACGCGCAGGACAATCAAACCAGCTGGATGGACTGGGAGAACGATCCCGATCTGAGCCTCACGACCTTCGTCAGCAACCTGACACGCCTTCGCCGCGAGCAGCCCGCCCTTCGTCGGCGCGACTATCTCACTGGAGCACTGGTCGATGACGGGCCTCTACGGGACGTTCATTGGCTTGCCCCGGGCGGGACTGAGATGGCGGATTGCGATTGGGAGGATTCCGAGCGGCAAGCCTTCGGCATGCAGATCGGGAATGACCTACCGCAGGCGGATCGCCTGCTGATCCTCGTCAACGCGGCTGAGGAGCCCTGCGACTTCACCCTGGCGCCGATCATCGGCGGCCCCTGGACGCTCGTTTTCGACACCACCAAACAGACCGGTGCGGTACCGGCCGGACAGGCTCTGTTTCCGCCAGGGGCCGGGATCCGCCTCGATTCGCAGGCAATTTACGTCCTGCGCGCGAGGCCGGCTTCTGCCTATCGGGTATAAGCGCAGGGCGGATCGAAATCGTCGCCGGGGCTAGGACGAGGGCTCATCCCGCCGATCCCTCATGGCACAGCTGATGACGCGCTTGTTCGAGGAACTCTTCGCGTTCGGAATTCGAAAGCGGTAGCAAAGCGCATTCGGAGGTCGGGTGGGCGTCGGCGCCGTCGGCGTCCCAGCATCGCTCTGCGTGACCCTTCCGGGCGAAATTGAGCTTGGCCCTCTCCAGGACCAGGACTGCAACAGTTTCTTTCATTTCGGATCTAAGAGCAGGGGCGAGCGTGTCCGTCGCGCATAAGGCAAATGTCGGACCGTGCCCGTATTGACGCCGAGAAGCCGGTGCGGTGCACAAAACTCTTTCGGCCGGTGGTTGTCGCTCCCGAGCCACGCCTTACCTCGACGGTGATCCCGCAGGGAACAACACGGTGCGCGCCGGCTTCTGCAAGGTGCGACGGACGCTCATGTCCCCCGAAGCGTGCGAGAGACGGAAGATGGTGGCTTGATGCAGCGCGCCCACAGCATGGCTTTCGGCAGCGAAGTGACGAAGGACGGGGTTCGCTTCGCCTTCTGGGCGCCGACGGCCCAGGAAGTGAGCCTGGTCCTCGACGGGGCCGACCATCCGATGCCGGAAGCCGGTGCAGGCTGGCGCCGGCTCACGGTTCCGAACGCCGGCGGTGGTGCGCGCTACGGCTATCGCATCGACGGCGATCTCGTCGTACCGGATCCGGCATCGCGGTTTCAGCCCGACGACGTCTCCGGCTTCAGCGAGGTGATCGATCCGCGCGCCTACGATTGGACCGACAGTGCCTGGACCGGACGCCCCTGGGAGGAGGTCGTGCTCTACGAACTCCATGTCGGGACGGCAACGCCGCAAGGCACCTACGCGGCGCTGGAGGGCAAGCTCGAGGATCTGCGCGACCTCGGCGTCACGGCCATCGAACTATTGCCGCTGGCCGACTTCAAGGGCACCCGCAACTGGGGCTACGACGGGGTGCTGCCCTACGCGCCGGACAGCGTCTACGGCCGACCGGACGACCTGAAGCGCCTCATCGACAAGGCGCACGCCCTCGGGTTGATGGTATTCCTCGACGCCGTCTACAACCATTTCGGCCCGGCTGGGAATTACCTCAACGCTTACGCCAAGACCTTCTTCACCGAACGACACCAGACGCCCTGGGGCGCCGGAATCAATTTCGACGGCGAGACCAGCGGACGCGTTGTCCGCGACTTTTTCATCGAGAATTCCCTGTACTGGCTCGAGGAGTTTCATTTCGACGGTCTGCGCTTCGACGCGGTCCATGCGATTCTCGACGATTCCGAGAAGCACTTCATTGGAGAACTCGCTGAGACGATCCGCGCAAGGCTGCCCGGCCGCCACATTCACCTTGTTCTCGAGAACGAAGCGAACCAAGCCCGCTGGCTTGAGCGCGATCCGCAGGGTGAGGCGATCCAGCACAACGCACAATGGGCCGACGATCTGCATCATTGCTGGCATGTGCTGCTGACCGGCGAGGATGCCGGATACTATGCTAACTTCGCCGACAAGCCGGTTGAGCATCTGGCTCGCTGCCTGTCGGAAGGCTTCGCCTATCAGGGCGAGTCGTTCCCGACCCTCGACAACCATCCGCGCGGCGAGCCTTCAGCGCACCTGCCGCCCTCGGCCTTCGTCACCTTCCTGCAGAACCACGATCAGGTCGGAAACCGGGCGTTGGGTGAGCGACTGAGCGACCTCTGCGATCCGCAGAAGCTTGCGCTTGCCCGGGCCGGGCTGATCCTGAGCCCGCAGATCCCGATGCTGTGGATGGGCGAGGAGTGGTCGGCGACCGCGCCGTTCCTGTTTTTCGTCGATTTCGCGCCGGACGGGGAATTGAACAAGGCCGTTCGTGAGGGCCGCCGCCGGGAGTTCAAGAGCTTCGCCGCCTTCGCCGACGACACGTCGGTGATCCCAGACCCCACCGAAGCGAATACGTTTACGGATTCGCGGATCGACTGGTCCGAGCGCTCGGATGCGCCGCACCGCGCGGTGCTCGCCGATACGCGCAACCTGCTTCAGATCCGTCATCAGAGCGTGGTGCCGCTGACGAAGAACCGCTACCTCGGCGCGAAGACGACCCTCCCGCGGCCCGACATCGTTGACTGCACCTGGACCTACGCGGGCGGCTGGCTTCGCTTCGTGGCCAATGTCGGCAGCGAGGATTTTACCGTCGAGCGTGGGAGCGGTCAGGTCATCTGGTCGAGCGGGTCGGGCAACGGATCGATCGTACTTCCGTCTTGGACGGGTGTTTTCCTGACGGGTGTGAACTGATGAGCCGCGACCTCGAACGCCTCGCCGACCTCCTTGGCGTCGCCGCCGGCTACACCGACGCCTTCGGGCAGCCGGTGGAGACCGCTCTTGACGTCCGGCGCGGGATGATCACCGCCCTCGGCTATCCCGCCGAGACCGATGCGGATATCGCCGCGAGCCTCTCCGAAGTCTCGGCCGTGCGGAGCGGGTTGATCCCGCCGCTGCTGCCAGCCGAGGCCCGCCGCGCCACGAGTGTCCCGATCCAGGTGGCAGGCGCCGGCGGGACCTTGTCCTGGCGTCTGGTCGACGAGCGTGGACATCACCGCGAGGGTCGTGTCGCGGTCACGGGCTCCAGCTTCGAGTTGCCGCCACTTACTCCCGGCTATCACCGCCTTTCCGTCGCGCTTGGTGAGCATCGCTCGGATGCTTGGGTGATCTCGGCGCCGCAGCGCTGTTGGCGCCCGCGGGCCTACGCCGATGAGGGAGCCCGCGATTGGGGGCTCGCGGCACAACTCTATGGCCTGCGCTCACCCGACAACCTCGGGATCGGCTCTTACGCCGATGCGGGGCGGGCAGCGAGGGCTGCGGGCCTGCGCGGTGCGTCCTTCCTGGGCCTCAGCCCCGTCCACGCGCTGTTCGCCACCGACCGCACAAAGATCTCGCCCTACTCGCCGTCGTCACGGCTCTTTCTCGAGACCCTGTTCATCGAGCCCGGTGTCCTGCCGGGCTTCGTCGGCTCGAAGGCGGCCGCTCTCCTCGCCTCCATGGCGGATCGCGTGGAGAGCCTGCGCGAGGCCAAGCTCGTCGAGCATGCTGGCATCTGGGCCGTGCTCTCGCCGGTGCTTCAGGCCCTCTGGCAGGAATCCGCGGCGCGCGACGGGATGGACGCGGGCTTTATCGCCTTCCGGGCCGCCGGCGGCCCGGATCTCGAAGCCCACGGCACCTTCGAGGCGCTCGCCGAGCATTATCAGGCACAGGGCGCCCAGTGGCTCGGTGACTGGCCGGAAGAGATGCGCCGCAACGGGACGCCCGCCGTGCGCGCCTTCGCCGAGGCCCACGCCGAGACCGTGACCTACCACATCTGGCTGCAGTACCTTGCGGATCGCCAACTGGAGGACGCATCCAACACCGCGCTCGCCACCGGCATGCGTCTCGGGCTCTACCGCGATCTCGCCGTCGGCGCCGACCGCGGCGGCTCGGAGATCTGGTCGCATCCCGAGCGGTTCGCGAACGGCGTCTCCATCGGGGCACCGCCGGACCTTCTGGCGCCGAAGGGTCAGGATTGGGGCCTGCCAGCCTTCCATCCCCTGGAGATGGAGCGCGACGGGCTCGCGGCCTTCCGCGCCCTGGTGGTGGCGAACATGCGCCACGCCGGCGCGATCCGGATCGACCACGCCTTCCAGCTCGCGCGCCTGTTCCTGATCCCGGTCGGCCGATCTGCCAAGGAGGGGGCTTACGTCGCGATGCCTTTCGAGCCGATGCTCGCGGTCCTGCGCCTGGAAAGCCACCGCGCCAAGTGCCTCGTGATCGCGGAAGATCTTGGCACTGCGCCGGAGGGCTTCTCAGACGCCCTGATGCAGGCCGGCATCCTGAGCTACCGGATCCTCGCCTTCGAGCGCGAGCAGGGCGCCCGCTTCAAGCCCCCGGCAGCCTATCCCCGCGATGCCCTCACGGCCATCACCACGCACGACCTGCCGACGTTCGTCGGATGGTGGCGGGGCGTCGACACCGACACACGTCAGGCGCTGGGACTCTACGATTCCGAGCGGGCCGATGCGGAGCGACGCGAGCGCGTCGAGGAGCGCGCCCGCCTCACCGAGGCGCTCGCTGCTGAACAGCTGCTGCCGAGCTATGATCCGCCCGAAGCCGCGCCGTTCGAAGCTGCTGCCCGTTATCTTGGGCGCGCGCCGTCCATGCTGACGGCGGTCCAGTACGAAGACGTCGTGTCCGAGCTGTCCCAAGCCAACGTCCCGGGCTCGACGGAAGGCTATCCGAACTGGCGGCGTAAGCTCGATCGCACCCTGGAGAGCATCGCCGCCTCAGGGGGGCCGCTCGCTAAGCTCGCCGCCTCCCTTGCCGCCGAGGATCGCGGGCCGCGCTCGGGCGCCGCGCGCCTCGCATCGGCTCCCCCCCGATCGACCTACCGCCTTCAGTTCCACAAGGATTTCACCTTCGCGGATGCGGAGAAGATCGTCCCCTACCTTGCCAAGCTCGGCATCAGCCACGTTTACGCCTCGCCGATCCAGAAGGCCCGGCCTGGCTCGACGCACGGCTACGACATCGTCGACCACTCCACCATCAACCCGGAGCTCGGCGGCGAGGAGGACTTCGTCCGCTTCTCGGACGCGCTGCACGGTGCCGGACTCAAGCTCCTCCTCGACATCGTCCCGAACCATATGGGCGTGGGCGGCGCCGACAATCCCTGGTGGCTCTCCGTGCTTGAATGGGGAGGCCTCTCCCCCTCGGCCGAGGCCTTCGACATCGACTGGTCACGGCTCGGCGCCAAGAACAAGCTCGTGGTGCCCTTCCTCGGCGACCGCTACGGCGAGGCCCTGGAAAAGGGGACTTTGGCGCTGAAGTTCGACCCGGAGAAGGGGGCCTTTAGCATCTGGCACTACGAGCACGAATTCCCGATCTGCCCGTTGCAGTATCCGACGATCCTGAACCGCTCGCTTGCGGCCCTCGGCGACATCGAGGACGCAGCTGCCCTGGAAGTCTTAGGCATCTCCGAGCGCTTGCGCCTCATGGGCGAGGAAACGACCGACGAGCGCCGTCGCACCTTCCCGGCGGAGGCCGAGGAATTGAAGGATCGCCTCGTGGAGGCCGTTGAGGCCTCGCCAGCCATCGCGGCCGCGATCGGCCGCACGCTGAAGCTTCTCAACGGCGCAAAGGGGCACCCCGACAGCTTCGGCCCGCTGCACCGCCTGCTGGAGCAGCAATCCTACCGCCTCGCCCATTGGCGGATCGCCGCGAGCGACATCAACTATCGCCGGTTCTTCGACGTGAACGGCCTCGCCGGCCTGCGCGTCGAGAAGTCAGACGTGTTCCGGCGATCGCACGAGACGATCTTCCACCACATCGCGGCCGGGCGGATCGATGGGCTGCGCATCGACCACATCGACGGGCTCGCAGATCCCCTTGGCTACGCGCGCGCTCTTCAGGCCGCCATCGGCCCGGGCTTCTACGTGGTGGTGGAGAAGATCCTCGAACCCGGCGAGCGCCTGCGGCCCTGGCCCGTGGCGGGCACCACCGGCTACGACGTCCTGAACCAGCTCGACGGTATTCTCGTCGATAAGGGTAAGCGCGCGGAGATCCGCAAGCTCTACGAGAGCCGAACGCAGTTCGACGAGCCCTACAAGTTCATGCTTCGTGCCGCCAAGGCCGAGATCCTTGAGATCAGCTTCGCCTCCGAGCTCGAGGTGATGACCTCCGACCTCAAGGCGGTGGCAGATGCCGACCGGCGGACGCGTGACTTCTCGGTGAACGCCATCCGGCGGGCGCTCATCGAGACCATCGCCCGCTTCCCGACCTATCGCAGCTACCTGCCGGGCGACCTCGACGAGAGCGATGTCGAGGACGAGGATATCCACCTCATCGAGACGGCGGTGAAGAAGGCCAAGCGCTGGAGCGCGCTGCCGGACCGCTCCGTGCACGACTTCGCCGCCGACGCCATGCTCGGCCGCATCGACGTGATGGGCCCGGGCAGGCCGGACCCGGAGGTGATCCTGCGTTTCCGCCGCCGCTTCCAGCAGCTCACTGGCCCGGTGATGGCCAAGAGCCTTGAGGATACGCTGTTCTACCGTTTCGCGGAGCTCCTCGCCCTCAACGAGGTCGGTGGCGATCCGGGCGAGTACGGCCTTGACGCGGAGCACTTCCATGCGCTCCAGGCGGCGCGGGCGCGCGACTGGCCGAACGCGATGATCACAACCGCGACCCACGACACCAAGCGCGGTGAGGATGCCCGCTCCCGCCTGCTCGCCCTGTCGGAAATCCCGCAGGATTGGGCCGCCGCGTGGGAGGCCTGGACGAACCTCGCCCAGCCTCACCTGACGGTAATCGACAAGGAGCCGGTGCCGGACGCCAACGACCAGTGGATGTTCTTCCAGGCCATCCTCGGTGCGTGGCCGCTGGAGCTTTTGGACACGGACGATCCCGTGGCGATCGAGGATTTCCGTCATCGCCTCGACGCCTATGCCGAGAAGGCCCTGCGTGAATCGAAGCGCCGGTCGAGCTGGGTCAACGTCGACGAGGACTACGAGGGCGCGGTCCACGCCCTCTTCGCTCAGCTCATCGCGCCGGGGTCGGCGTTCCTGGCTCAGCTGCGCCCCTTCGCGAAGCGCCTTGCCCATCTCGGCATAATTGCCGGTCTTGGCCGAACCGTGCTGAAGGCGACCCTACCGGGCCTGCCCGACACGTACCAGGGGACCGAGTTCTGGGATTTCTCGTTCGTCGATCCCGACAACCGGCGCCCCGTGAACTATCCGGCCCTGGCCCGTGCGCTCGAGGAGGGCCTGCCCGCCGCCGACCTGCTGGCACACTGGACGGACGGGCGCGTCAAGCAGGCGACTCTTGCCAGACTTCTGGCCGATCGCGCCGCTCGCCCGAGCTTCTACGCCGACGCCGATTATCAGGCACTTCCGGCGTCCGGTCCGCAGGCGGAGCATGTCATCGCATTCACACGGTCCGATGCGACGACGGGCGAAGGCGATCTCGTCGTGGCGGTCCCGCGCCTTGTCTCGGGCCTCGTCGGCGAGGACCTCTGGTCGAGTGAGGCTTTTGCGGGCACGGGCGTGGCGGTGACGCCGGCCTCGGCCTGGATCGATCTCGTCACCGGCGACGAGATTGCTGCCGAGGATGGCCGGATCGAACTCGGACGGGCCTTCGCGCGTCTGCCCTATGCCGTCTTGAAGCGGATCCGCTGACGGCGCGTCGAACGCGTCTCGCATGGCGAGGGCGCACCGACACGATCGACACGGGGGAGGGATCGGCCTTCCCCGTCACGGCTTCGCCTTCTTGGGACAGCCGCTCGCCGGTTCAAGCGGTCCCTGCCGGGGTCCAGAGCCGTGCACGCAGAGACGAAATGGAGCACGCATGAACGCACCCAGTCCCGCAACGACCGCCGCCCAGCGGACCGCCGCCGGTCAGGTGCCGCTTCCCGCCGCCCTCGCGCCCCGGGCCGAGGGGCCCCGCATCTACAACCTCTTCCCGCTTCTCGTCGGCCGGGTGTCCGCCTGGACCGCCGAACTGCCTCGGATCGCCGCCCTCGGTTTCAACTGGGTCTATCTCAATCCCTTCCACCAGACCGGTGGGTCGCGCAGCCTCTACGCCGTGGCCGATCCGGACCGTCTGGACGAGCGCTTCCGCGACCAGGACGGAACTTCGGACGACGAGCAGATCCGTCGGTTCTGCGCCGCTGCTGCGGCGCACGGTCTCAGCGTGATGACGGACCTCGTGATCAACCATACCGCGATGGATGGCCCCCTTGCCAGCCAGCGTGCGGACCTGTTCGTGCGGGATGCCGAAGGCCAGATCGAGAGCCCCTACGCGGTCGACCCCGACGATCCGTCGATACGCACGGTCTGGGGCGATCTTGCCGAACTCGACTATCATTCGGACGGTTCGCGTCGCGAACTCACCGCCTTCTGGTCGGGCTACGTCAATCGGCTGCAGGATCTCGGCGTCCAGGGCTTCCGTTGCGACGCCGCCTACAAGGTCCCGGCTACGGTGTGGCGCGACCTCATCGGTGCTGCCAAGGCGCTGGAGCCGGATTGCCTGTTCGCGGCCGAGACACTCGGCTGCACCTTCGAGGAGGCGCAATCCACCGCCGGCGCCGGGTTCGATTACCTCTTCAACAGTTTCGCCTGGTGGGACTTGAAGGCATCCTGGGCGTTGGACCAGTACGAGCGCCTGCGCGTCATCGCGCCCTCGATCGCTTTCCCCGAGAACCACGACATGGCCCGCTTGGCGGCTGACCTCGACGGCGACGCGGCGGCCATCGCCCGTCATCTCACGGCACGCTATGCGCTGTCGGCGTTCTTCTCGGCCGGTGTGCTGATGCCGATCGGGTACGAATGGGGCTACCAGCGTGCCCTGCATGTGGTCGACACGACGCCGGAAGCGCGGGAATCGAACACCGGAATCGACATCTCGGCTTCGATCGCAGCGATCAACGCACTGCGGGCCGAACTTCCGGCTGCCAACGTCGAGGGCGCCCAGGCGCGCATCTCCTCGCCGGACGCGCCCTATGCGGCTCTGCTGCGCTTCGACACCGGACATGGCGCCTCCGCGCGCAGCGCCACGCTTGTCCTGTACAATCCGACGGAGGCTCCGGTGCCAGTGGAGCCCGGTGTCCTTCTGGCCCGGACCGGTGGCATGCTCGGCGATTTCGTCGATCGGACCCCTGAGGCGGAGCCCATCGATTTACGCCCGGGCGTCGCCCTGACTCTGGCGTCGGGAGAAGTCCGCATTCTCGCCGCGGAGCGCGCGGACGTACAGGTTGAGCCGGAGCCGAGCACGCCCACCGGTGAGGGACGGGTGGTGATCGAGGCAGTGATGCCGGAACTCGACGGCGGTCGGTCGGCGGTCAAACGCGTCGTCGGCGAGAGCGTCCACGTCACCGCCGACATCTTCAGCGACGGCCACGAGATCATCGACGCCGAGATTCTCTCGCGGGTGGTCGGCGAGACCGAATGGCGGGCCGACCGCATGGTCTTCGTGGACAACGATCGCTGGGGCGGCCACTTCCCGCTCCTTCGCAACGCCCGCTACGAGTTTACGATCCAGGCCTGGCGCGATGGCTATTCGTCCTGGGTCCGCGACACCTTGAAGAAGCGCGACGCCGGGGTCGACGTCCGTCTGGAGACCATCGAGGGCGTGGACTTCGTGATGGGCGCGGTGGAGAACGCCGAGGGCCCGGACGGCGACCGACTGAAGGCGCTCGTGCGCGAACTCGCGGCGCAGCCGACTGGCTCGTCGGCGCAGCTCGACCTCATGCTTGCGCCCGCCAACGCGCACCTGATCCGTCGGCATGCCCCGCGCAACAACCTCTCGCGCTATCCGGTGAAGGTGCCGGTGATCGCCGACCGTCTCGCCGCCCGATTCTCGGCTTGGTACGAAATTTTCCCGCGCTCCCAGTCGATGGACGTCGACCGCCATGGCACTTTCGACGACGTGATCCGACGCTTGCCGGAGATCCGCGAACTCGGCTTCGACGTGCTGTACTTCACGCCGATACACCCCGTCGGAAAGACCAACCGCAAGGGCAAGAACAACACCCTCAAGGCCCTGCCCGGGGATGTGGGCTCGGTCTACGCGGTCGGCTCCGAAGAGGGCGGGCACGAGGCCGTGCACCCGGATCTCGGCACCCTCGACGACTTCCGCCGCCTCGTGGCGGCGAGCCACGCCTACGGGATGGAGATCGCCCTCGACTTTGCGATCCAGTGCTCGCCCGACCATCCCTGGATCAAGAACCACCCCGAATGGTTCGAGTGGCGCCCCGACGGCACGCTGAAGTTCGCCGAGAATCCGCCCAAGAAGTACGAGGACATCTCCAACGTCCACTTCTACGGCGGCGCGCTGCCGTCCCTTTGGATCGAGCTGCGCGACATCGTCATGGGCTGGGCCGAGCTCGGCGCCCGGATCTTCCGCGTCGACAACCCGCATACGAAGCCGATCCCGTTCTGGGAGTGGATGATCGCCGAGGTGAATGCCCGCTACCCGGACGTGATTTTCCTCGCGGAGGCCTTCACCCGGCCGAAGATGATGAAGAAGCTTGCCAAGGCCGGCTATCAGCAGAGCTACACTTACTTCACCTGGCGCGACACCAAGCAGGATCTGATTGCTTATTCGACCGAGCTAGCCGGAGAGATGGGCGAATATTATCGCCCTAACTTCTTTGCCAACACGCCGGACATCAATCCGATCTACCTGCAGACCAGTGGACGGGCGGGCTTCGTCGTGCGTGCGACCCTCGCCGCCACGCTGTCGAGCGTCTGGGGCATCTACAACGGCTTCGAGATGTGCGAGGCCGAGCCCTACCCAGGCAAGGAGGAATACCTCAACTCCGAGAAGTACGAGCTGAAGGCCTGGGACTACCACCGCCCCGGCAACATCCGCGACCACATCATCAAGCTGAATCAGATCCGGCGCGACAACCCGGCCCTATGGGACTTCCGCAACGTCGTCTTCACCGGCGCCTACAACGAGCAGATCATCGGCTACGCCAAGGTGACGCCGGACGGGGACAACTGCATCTTCGTGCTGGTCAACCTCGACCCGCGCAACCGTCAGGAATGCACCTACGAGGTGCCGCTCTGGCTGCTCGGACAGCCCGATGACGGCGCGGTCGAGGTCGAGGATCTGCTCCTCGGCTACAAGTTCGCGCTGCGTGGGAAATCGCACCGGATCGCTCTCGATCCCGCAGAGCGCTCGGCGGTGATCTGGCGCCTTCGCGCCCCGAGCCGGGTTGCGTAAGCCGCGTGCCCGTGTCAGCAAAAAACCCGGCGGCCCAGGCGGGCCGTCGTCGTGTCGCCCGATTGTCGGCGCCTACCCCGCCGATGGACGCCGCGCTCGCCAGTCTCACCGCTGAGAGTGGTGCGGATGCCCCGGACACGCCCTTGAACTCGACGCATGAGGCAACGACGCGATGATCGATCGCAGCGATCCGCAATGGTACCGTGACGCCATCATCTACCAGATCCACGTCAAGTCGTTCTTCGACTCCAACAACGACGGGATCGGCGATTTCGAGGGCCTGACGCAGAAGCTCGACTATGTCCGCGACCTCGGTGTCACGGCCATCTGGCTGATGCCGTTCTATCCGTCGCCCCTGCGCGATGACGGTTACGACATTGGCGACTATCGCGAGGTGAATCCCTCCTACGGGACGATGGAGGAGTTCCGGAAGTTCGTGGACGCCGCGCACGAGCGCGGCCTGCGGGTGATCACCGAGCTCGTCATCAACCACACCTCGGACCAGCACCCCTGGTTCCAGCGGGCCCGCGAGGCGCCGGCCGGTTCGCCGGAGCGCGACTTCTACGTCTGGTCGGACACCGACACGCCGTACTCGGACACGCGCATCATCTTCCTCGACACCGAGGTCTCGAACTGGACCTGGGACCCGGTCGCGAAGCAGTACTTCTGGCACCGCTTCTACAGCCACCAGCCGGACCTGAACTTCGACAACCCGGCTGTGCTCGAGGCGGTCATCGAGGTCATGCGCTACTGGCTGGACATGGGCGTGGACGGCCTGCGCCTCGACGCGATCCCCTACCTGATCGAGCGGGATGGCACGAACTGCGAGAACCTTCCCGAGACCCACACGGTCATCAAGGCCATCCGCACCGCGCTCGACGCGAGCTATCCCGACCGCATGCTGCTCGCCGAGGCCAACCAGTGGCCCGAGGAGACCGCGCAGTATTTCGGCGACGGCGACGAGTGCCACATGGCATTCCACTTTCCGCTGATGCCGCGCATGTACATGGCGATCGCCCGGGAGGACCGGCATCCGATCACAGACATCATGCGCCAGACGCCGGAGATCCCCGAGGGCTGTCAGTGGGCGATCTTCCTGCGAAACCACGACGAGCTGACCCTCGAAATGGTCACGGCCGAAGAGCGCGACTACCTCTGGTCGTTCTACGCCGCTGAGCGCCGCGCCCGCATCAACCTCGGCATCCGGCGCCGCCTTGCACCCTTGCTGGAGAACGACCGCCGCAAGATCGAGCTGATGAAGTCCCTCGTCCTGTCGATGCCCGGTACGCCGGTGCTCTATTACGGCGACGAGATCGGCATGGGCGACAACATCTACCTCGGTGACCGCGACGGCGTGCGCACGCCCATGCAGTGGTCGCCGGACCGCAACGGCGGCTTCTCGCGGGCGAACCCGCAGAAGCTGTTCCTGCCTTCCGTGCAGGACCCGATCTACGGCTTCGACGCGATCAACGTCGAGGCACAGACCCAGTCGCAGACCAGCCTGCTGAACTGGACGCGTCGGATGATCGCGATCCGCAACAATTCGGTGGCTTTGGGCCGCGGCGGCATGCAGTTCCTGTATCCCTCGAACCGCAAGGTCCTGGCCTGGATTCGCGAGTTCGAGGGCGAGCGCGTCCTCTGCGTCGCCAACCTGTCGCGGGCGCCGCAGGCGGTGCAGCTCGACCTGTCGGAACTCCGCAGCGCTGTGCCGATCGAGTTGACCGGCGGTTCGGAGTTCCCGGCCATCGGCGAACTACCCTATCTGCTCACCCTGCCGTCCTACGGCTTCTACTGGTTCTCCCTCAGCGCGGCCAACGCCGGGAGCATCGGCCCGCAGCCGGAACTGCCGGAACTCTTCACCCTCGTCCTCACCGGCGGCATCGAGACCCTGATGGCCGGGCGCGAGCGCACGGCGTTCGAACGGACCGTCGCTCCGCGCTTCATCGCCACCCGCCGTTGGTTCGCCGCCAAGGGCTCGCGCATCAAGTCGGTGCAGGTCACCGACAGCGCGGCGCTTAAGGACAGCACCGGCGAGGCGAAGTTTCTTCTGCCCCGCGTCGCGGTCCACCTCTCCACCGGCGAGCGGCAGGACTACTTTGTACCGGTGGCCGTCGATGAGGGCCGCGAGGACGAGGCGATGCTTCAGCACGCCGTGGCCCGCGTACGCCGCGGTCCGCGCACCGGCCTGCTGCTAGGCGCGGCGGCTTCGCCGAGCTTCGCGGTCGCGATGATCGAGAGCATGCGCGAGGGTCGCGAGATCCCCACCGAGACCGGGCGCCTCGTGTTCTCGACCACCTCCGCCTTCGAGAGCAACGTCACCGTCGAGGCCGGCGAAGTCCGGTCGCTCAACGCCGAGCAGAGCAACACCTCGATCGCCATCGGATCGAAGATGATGCTCAAGCTGCTGCGCCGCCTGCAGACCGGAATCCATCCGGAGATCGAGGTCGGTCGCTTCCTCACCGAGACCGCGCATTTCCATAACACGCCGGCGCTCCTCGGCGTTCTCGAGCACGTCGACGCAAGGGGTACCCGCACGGCGCTCGCAGTGCTGCAGAAATTCGTGCCGAACCAGGGCGACGCCTGGACGCTCATGCTGGAAGGCCTGCGCCGCGACTTCGATACCGTAGTGCTGGCTCCGGAGAGCGAAGCTCCGTCCCCGGCCGAGGCCTTCGAGACACATCTGCGCTGGGCAATCCTGCTCGGTCGCCGCACGGCCGAGATGCACAACGCGTTCGCGGTCGAGACCGACGACCCGGCCTTCGCGGCCGAGCCCTTCGACCACGCCGACCTCTACGCCCTCGGCGATGACACCCGCCGCCAGGCGGAGCGGGCCTTCCGCGGTCTCGACGGCCTCGCGGGCCGCGCCTCCAACGCGGCGAGCACCGAATTGGCGGGTCGCCGCCACGAGGTCGAGGCGGCGATCGAGACCCTCACCGCCAAGGCACCTCAGGGCGCCATGAAGACCCGCATCCACGGTGACTATCACCTCGGGCAGGTGCTGGCGGCCGAGGCCGATCTCATCATCGTCGACTTCGAGGGCGAACCTTCGCGGCCGGCCGACGAGCGCCGGATCAAATCGACGCCCCTGCGCGACGTCGCCGGCATGCTGCGCTCCTTCGCGTATGGCGCCGAGACCGTGACTCGCGGAATCGCAGCCCGCTTCTCGGATTCCGAGGAGCGGGCCCGTCGGGCCTCGATCGCCTGGCGCGGCATGATCGATGCCGCCTTCCTCGACGGTTACCGCGAGGCCGTCTCGGTGAGCCGGGCCGCGGTGACCGATCCCGAGACCGAGAGCCGCCTCCTCAAACTCTCCCTGCTGACGAAGGCGCTCTACGAGGTCGATTACGAAGCCAACAACCGTCCGGACTGGATCGAAATCCCCGCCCGTGGGGTTCTCAACATTCTGGACGAGATCAAGAAAGGCGTTTGAATGATGGGCATCGACGAGACGTTCGCGAGCAGGACGGGCCAAGCGTCCGGCACCTCCAAATCGGCGGACGTTGCGCCCGT
Source organism: Methylobacterium sp. Leaf465 (assembly GCF_001424705.1). GTDB lineage: Bacteria > Pseudomonadota > Alphaproteobacteria > Rhizobiales > Beijerinckiaceae > Methylobacterium. The sequence continues at coordinate 3,474 of NZ_LMRA01000045.1, read as the reverse complement.
TGCCACCCGGGCGCCGCAGGCGGCGGCGCCCGAGACCGGTTCTCTCCACCCGGACGCGATCGCCGCCATCATGGCGGCGAACCATGGCGATCCGTTCTCGGTGCTGGGCCCCCATCAGGTCGGTCCGGGTCAGTGGGAGATCCGTGCCGTCCTGCCCGAGGCAAAATCCGCCAGCCTCCTCGTGGGCGGCCGGCGCATCCCATTCGAGCGCAAGCACCCGGACGGCTTCTTCATCGCACGCCTGCCGAGCGAGGGGCGCCCGCTCTACGAACTGTCCGTCGAGACCTGGGATGGCGTGGAGCGCTCGCGCCATGACCCCTATGGATTCGGCTCCTCCCTGCGCCAGGAGGACATCGACAACCTGCGCGAGGTCGGCAGCAACGTCACCTACCGCATCCTCGGTGCGCAGCATCGCCCCGTCGACGGCATCGATGGGTTCCGCTTCGCGGTCTGGGCACCGAATGCCCGCCGTGTGAGCGTCGTTGGCGATTTCAACAACTGGGATGGCCGTCGGCATCCCATGCGGCTCTGGCAGAATGGCGGGATCTGGGAGCTGTTCATCCCCGGCCTGAAGGCCGGCGCGCACTACAAGTACGAGATCCGTGGCGCCGATGGATCGCTTCTGCCCCTCAAGGCCGATCCCGTCGCCTTCGCGGCCCAGAAGCCGCCCGAGACCGCCTCCGTTCTCCAGGGTACGAACGATCCTGCGTGGCACGACGAGAAGTGGATGGCGACGCGTGGGGCGAAGGACCCGCGCCATATCCCCATCTCGATCTACGAGGTTCATCTCGGTTCCTGGGCGCGCGTCGCCGAGGAGGGAAACCGCTACCTGACCTACCAGGAACTGGGTGAACGCCTGATTCCCTACGTGAAGGAAATGGGCTTCACCCATATCGAGATGCTGCCGATCACGGAGTACCCCTTCGACGGATCATGGGGTTACCAGCCGGTGTCGTTGTTCGCGCCGACGAGTCGCTTCGGTACGCCGGACGACTTCGCCGCCTTCGTGGATGCGGCCCACGCGGCTGGGATCGGCGTCATGCTCGACTGGGTCCCGGGCCACTTCCCCCTCGATGCACACGGCCTGGGCCAGTTCGACGGTACGCACCTCTACGAGCACGCCGACCCAAGGCAGGGCTTCCACCAGGATTGGGGCACCTACATCTACAATTTCGGCCGGACGGAAGTATCCAGCTTTCTGGCCGCCAATGCACGGTTCTGGCTCGAGCATTACCACCTCGATGGCCTGCGCGTGGATGCCGTCGCATCGATGCTTTACCTCGACTACTCCCGTCGTCAGGGCGAGTGGATTCCGAACCGCTACGGTGGCAACGAGAATCTCGACGCCATCGAGTTCCTGCGCAAGACCAACGAGGCAACCTACGCCCATGCACCCGGCACTCTGACGGTGGCTGAGGAGTCCACCTCCTGGCCGGGCGTCTCGCACCCGACCTATACGGGAGGCCTCGGCTTCGGATTCAAGTGGAACATGGGGTGGATGCACGACACCCTGAACTTCGTCTCGAAGGAGACGATCCACCGGCGCTACCACCACCACGACCTGACCTTCGGTCTGCTCTACGCCTTCTCGGAGAACTTCATCCTGCCGCTGTCCCACGACGAGGTGGTGCATGGGAAGGGTTCGCTCCTCGGCAAGATGCCGGGCGACCGCTGGCAGAAATTCGCGAACCTTCGCGCCTACTACGGCTTCATGTGGGGCCATCCTGGAAAGAAGCTGCTTTTCATGGGCTGCGAGTTCGGCCAGGAGAAGGAGTGGAACCACAACCAAAGCCTCGACTGGCACCTGTTGGAAGACGGGCTGCACCAGGGCGTCAAGGATTTGATCCGCGACCTGAACCACCTCTACACGGCGACGCCGGCCCTCCATAGCCGGGACACCGAGGCCGGTGGCTTCCAGTGGCTGGTGTCGGACGATCAGGACAACAGCGTCATCGCCTGGGCCCGGAAAGGTCGCGAGCACAATGAGATTGCGGTCGTGGTGTCCAACTTCACGCCAGTGCCGCGCGAGGGATACCGGGTCGGCGTTCCCGCTGAGGGGTTCTATCGAGAAGCGATCAACTCGGATGCGGAGCGTTACGGCGGTTCGAACGTCGGCAACATGGGCGGCGTTCAGGCCGAAGCCGTGCCGAGCCACGGCCAGCCCTATTCCGTGTCCCTGACGATTCCGCCCCTCGCGACGACGATTTTTCTCCGAGAGGGATAATACCAAGCCTCGCTGAGCAGGACTCACGCGGGGTAGCGTCGGCATCTCGGTCGTGATTCATTCCTGGGTTTGGAGCCTGAGGAGGATGCGATGGCTGCTCCGGTGCCGCTGCGATCGGACTTCGATGCGCAAGCCTNATACCAAGCCTCGCTGAGCAGGACTCACGCGGGGTAGCGTCGGCATCTCGGTCGTGATTCATTCCTGGGTTTGGAGCCTGAGGAGGATGCGATGGCTGCTCCGGTGCCGCTGCGATCGGACTTCGATGCGCAAGCCTTGCGCGGTCTGGYCAAGGGGTCGCGTGATCCGGCGCAGACCCGCCGCCTGTTGGCGCTGTCGGTGATCGCCGCGGGTGGTCTGCGMTCGGAGGCGGCCGAGATCGGCGGGGTCGGGCTGCAAACGGTGCGCGACTGGGTCGTGGCCTTCAACGCCGATGGACCGGACGGGCTGATCGATGGCAAGGCCCCCGGGGCCCGTCCGCGCCTGAACGCCGACCAGCGCGATGTCCTCAAGGCRCTGGTCGAACAGGGACCGACGCCGGCCGTACACGGTGTGGTGCGGTGGCGGTTGTGCGATCTGGCCCAAATCAYGTCCGAGGATCACGGCGTGTCGGTCTCCGAGCAGACCTTGAGCCGGGTCTTGCGGGCCATGGGCTACSSCAAGCTCTCGGCCCGCYCGCGCCATCACGCCCARGATCCGGGCGCCGCGGCTGTTTTTAAAAAGACTTCCCCGACCGTCTGGCGGACATCGCGCAGGCTGTCGGCGGCAAGCCGGTAGAAGTCTGGTTCTGYGACGAGGCCCGTGTCGGCCAGAAGAACACCCTGACCCGACGCTGGGCCAAGGGCGGAACGCGACCCTCGGCCCCCAAGGACCAGCGCACGGCCTCGGCCTACATCTTCGGGGCGATCTGCCCGGCCCGGGGCGTCGGGGCAGGCTTGGTCATGCCCCGCTGCACCACGTCAGCGATGGCCCATCATCTCGAAGAGATTTCGGCGACCGTGGCTCAAGCTGCCGGTTCCCGACAACATCACCCTCTTGTCCCTGCCGGCGCGCTCACCCGAACTCAACCCGGTCGAGAACCTCTGGCAGTTCATGCGGGACAACTGGATCGGAAACCGGATCTTCCAATCCTACGACGACATCCTCGATCACTGCTGCGATGCCTGGAACAAGATCATCGCCCAACCCTGGCGCCTCATGTCCATCGGACTGCGCCGATGGGCCCATGCGTTCTGATCAGTGAGGATTGGTAT
>NZ_LMRA01000044.1 GCF_001424705.1 Methylobacterium sp. Leaf465 | reverse complement strand
GGCGAGGCCCATAGGCGAGATCGATGGTGCCGGCATGCTGCGCGCGGAGGCGGGCGGAGTCCGTCGTCCAACCCTCCACGATCCCCGCACTGCCCGGCACTGCGGTGGAGTTGTTGTAGGCGCCGTCGCGTTCGCCCTGACTTGCTGTCATCCAGTTKTCCSGGGCGGCGGCCAGCGATTGGGCGGACACATTCGTCACGAGACCCGCGGCGGTAAGAGCGCTCGCGGATGTTGCGAGAAGGCGACGGCGGTTTGGATCGRTCATATGTTTTACATAGCGCGAGCCTGCGCTGGAGCCACCCTGAATACGGGACCGCCTCGGCTTCAGAGAGAATTAAATCCGAAGGAGCTGTCTGCCGATCCGCCAATCTGCCGACTGAATACAGAAAATCGATTGAATGTCTGTGTCGTACGGATGCCTTCTGCGGAACGGCAGGACTCGACCCTACTCGGTCATAGAAGCAAGCCAATGGCGGCCTCGAAAGCAGACGTCGCAGCCGGACGCGCGCTGCGAACGCATGCTCTCGGATTCCCGCTTCCCGCGCTCGTGAGGCCGCCCGTTCAATCCACAGTCTGCATCTGGAAGACGCCTCCGAGTTCACCGGGCTTGCCTGAGACCACCACGAGGTAGCGCCGGCTCGCGCCGGCATCCGTGCGGGTGATCTGGCGGATCGGGCCGATCGCGTTGACGATGGCCGCGCCGGCCGGGTTGGTCATGAAGGCGGCGAGCGGCTCCAGGCCGGCGGCCCCCTTCGGATCGGCGGCCAGCGCCAGCACGAACGGCATCTTCGCGGGTAGTCCCGTGACCGCGGCCTGCAGCGTCTGCAACACGCCTTGGTCGAAGAGGGTCACTTGCGTCGCCGGCTTGCCATCGGTGCCCGCGAGCGTCAGCACGCTGGTCTTGCCGGCGGCGCCCAGCGGCTGGAGGTTCTGCTTTCCGTCCCCCTCCGGCACGGCGTTCGGGACGTAGGCCACGCCCTGCGGTCCCTGGCCGATCGGCACCTCGGCGATCACGGTGTTCGATGCGGTGTCGATCACCGCCGCCTTGTCGGCGTTCTCCAGGCCGACATAGACGCGGCTGCCGTCGCCCGAGGGCCAGAGCCCGTGCGGCAGGGCGCCGGTCGGGATGGTGGCGACCTGGGTGAAGTCCTCGGTGCGGAACACCTTGACCTGGTTCAGGCCGCCGATCGTCACGTAGGCGAACTGGCCGGCCTTGGTCGAGACGATGTTGACGTGGTTGGTGATCGGCCCGGTCTCGATGGTCTTCAGAGGCGCGAAGGGCGGACGCGCCGAAAACACCTGGGTCCTGCCGACATCCTTGAGGGTCAACCACACCTGCTTGCCGTCCGGTGTCGCGGCGATGTCGGGGCAGAACGGGCTCTCCTGCTTCACGCGCCCGACGATGGTGTGGGTCTTCGTGTCGATCACCACCGTCTCGGGGCTGAAGCTGGAGCAGACATAGCCGTAGGCGCCGTCCGGCGAGAAGATCGTCATGCCGGGCCCGTTCGGCACGGTGATCCGGCGCGTCTCCTTGGCGGTCGCGGCATCGAGTACGGCGATGTAGTCCTCGCCGCGCACGCTCACCCAGACCTCCCGGCCGTCCGGCGTGAAGAAGGCCTCGTGCGGCGCGCGCCCGACATAGGCGGTGTGGCGGACCGTGTTGGTCGCCGTGTCGATGAAGCTCACGGAGTTCGAGCCGATCGAGACCGCGAGCAAGGTCCTGTGGTCGGGCGAGAAGCCCATGCCGTGGACCAGAAGCTGCCCGCGATAGAGCGGGCTCAGGTTCATCGGCGTCGGGTCGCCGAGCCGGATCACGCCGAGCAGGACGTTGGCGGCGGGATCGACCACCGAGACCGTGTTGGAGAACTGGTCCGAGGTGTAGAACCGGTCCCTGCCGCTGACCGGCACGTCCGGTGCGGAGGCTGCGCCCGGGGCCTGCCCGGCGAGAGCCGAGCCGGAGAGCAACGCGAGGGCGAGGACGGTCAGGGCGGTCTTCATCGGCAGATCTCCGAAGGCATCTCGGCGGCAGGGGCCGTGCCATGGTGGTGAAGGTGGGTGGCTGCGGCGGACGATTCCGGCGCGGGAGGGAGATCGGCGAGCGCCCGTCGCATCACTGCGATCTCCTGGCCCTGTTCGACGATGATCCCCTGCGCGAGGCGGCGCAGGACCGGATCTTTGCCGTAGAGCAGCTCTGCCTGGGCCATCGCGATCGCGCCGTCGTGGTGGGGGATCATCATCGCGGCGAAGTCGCGGTCCGGATCGCCCGAGGGCGGGACCATCATGTCGTCATGCATCCGCGTCATCGACTGCGCCATCATCGCGTCGAAGGACGCGGAGACGACGGCCGGCGGCTCGGCGGCGGCCAGCGTCGGGGGCATCATCATCCGGCCCCCGACGAGGCCGCCGGCCATCACGGCGGCCGTGAGCGCAAATCCCAATGCTCCGCGCATGAGCCGTCCTCCCTGTTCGTTGTCGAGGGGAGAGATGCCGGGGAAACGGTTTTATTCCATGGCCGGGGACGAATTGGCGGCCCTGCCGATGTGATCGATCTTTTCCAAATGTCAGTGGAATAGACGCGCCCGTTCGGCATCTCTCCCAATGCGGTCATGGTCGACCGCCGGAGACCTCACTCATGCGCACCATGCTGATCCGCGCCGCCTTTGCGGCCTTCGCCTTCTCGGCCGTGGCCGCCCAGGCCGCGCCCGCCATGACCGCGCCCGCCATGACCGCCGAGACCGCCAAGGGGCCGGCGCTCGTCGATTCCAAGAGCATGACCCTATACACCTTCGACAAGGACATGGGCGGCAAGTCGATGTGCAACGGCCCCTGCGCCGCCAACTGGCCGGCACTGATGGCCGCCTCCGGCTCGGCTGCCAGTGGCGACTGGACGATGGTGACACGGGACGACGGCACGATGCAGTGGGCCTACAAGGGCAAGCCGCTCTACACATTCGCCAAGGACACCAAGCCGGGCGACATCACCGGCGACGGATTCCTCAACGGCGCGTGGCACATCGCCAAGCCATAATCGCTGAATGCCGGGCTCGGCCCCCTCTGACCGGGAAACGTCGTTGGACGAGATCGCCGCCCTCATCGAACCGCAGATCCCGGCGTTGCGGCGCTACGCCGTCGCGCTGTTGCGGGACCGCGAGGCAGCCGACGACCTCGTCCAGGACACGCTGGAGCGGGCATTGTCCGCCTGGTCCGGGCGCCGCCGCGACGGCGACCTGCGGGCGTGGCTGTTCACGATCGAGCGCAACCTGTTCCTCGGCGCCGTCCGGCGCCGGGGCCGACGCGGCGTCGATGTTGGCGCGGAAGCACTCGATTTGGTGCCCGATCCGGGCGCTGACCCGGAGGCCTCGATGGGGGCCCGCGACGTACTCGTCGGGCTCGATACCCTGCCCGAGGATCAGCGCTCGGTGCTGCTGCTCGTTGCGGTGGAGGATCTGTCTTATGCCGAGGCGGCCCAGGTGCTTGGGGTACCGCTGGGCACGGTGATGTCGCGGTTGAGCCGGGCGCGGACACGGATGCGAAGTTTCCTGGAAACTGGCCGGACTGGCCTCTTGAGGAGGGTGAAATGAGCGGGGATCCACGCCCGGTCGGCGAGGACGACCTGCACGGCCTGATCGACGGTCGTCTCGAACCGGAGCGGCAAGCGCTGGTCGAGGCATGGCTCGCCGGCAACCCCGCACGTGCGGCCGAGATCTCGGCGGATCGCGCCCTGCGCGAGCGCCTGCGTGCCCGCCTCGCGCCGATCGCCGAGGAGGCGATCCCGGCGCGGCTCCGGGTGGCCAATATCCGCCCGCGACATCGGCTCGTCGGCGTGGGGTGGTTTCCCATGGCGGCGGCAGCCGTGCTCTGCCTCGCACTCGGCGGTGCCGGCGGCTGGGTCGGCTATGCCCTGCACGGCGGGCCCGCGACGGCGATGGTGGTGGAGGCACCGGCGACGCAGGACGCGGTCGCAGCCTTCCGCACCTTCGTGGTCGAGGCGGTGCATCCGGTCGAGGTGCGCGCAGACGAAAAGCCCCATCTCGTCGCGTGGCTCTCCAAGCGCCTCGGCCACGCCGTAACCACCCCCGACCTCACGGCGTACGGCTTCCGCCTGATGGGTGGCCGGCTGCTACCGGCGGGTTCCGAATCCGCCGCGATGCTGATGTACGACGACGACCGCGGAACCCGGCTGACGCTCTACAGCCGCGTCGGTGACGGCGACGGGCGCACGCTCTTCCGCTTCGCCCGCGAGGGCGACGTCGCCGCCTTCTCGTGGGTCGATGGCGGCATGTCCTACGTCGTCACCGGCCGCACCGACGAGGCGCGGCTGTTGACGGTCGCCCAGGCCGTCGACGCGCAGGTGCGCGGCCTCGCGCCGGACCGGCGATAGGATCGGGACATAGGGGGACACGATGAAGACCGCCGTTCGACGACACCGCGTCCGTGGCTTGGCGGGCGCATTGTTCTGCCTTCTTGTGGGGCTCGGGGGGCCGACGTCGGTCGTGGCCGAGCCGGCCCCGACCTACCTCGCGCTTGGAGACTCGCTGGCCTACGGCCTGCAGATCGACAAGCTGAAGGGTCAAATCGCGAACGGTGCGGTGCGGCCCGAGAGCTTCGACACCGGCTACGTCGACATTCTCGCCGCCGATCTGAAGCGATCCGCGGCCGGCCTGACAGTGGTCAATCTCGGCTGCCCCGGCGAATCGACGACCTCGTTCATCGCCGGTCCCTGCGGCTTCGCCACCACCGGGAAGCCCTTCGGCACCACACCGCTGCCCCTGCACATCCCCTACCAGGGGGCCCAGCTCGCTGCGGCGACCGCGTATCTCGGCGCTCATCCTGAAGGCGTGGGTACGATCACCCTCGACATCGGCATCAACGACCTGCGCGCCGTCCAGACGGCCTGCGCCGACCAGGGTGCCGATTGCATTGCGACCCGCTGGCCGACGGCGCTCAAGGGAACCGAGGCCAACCTCAAGCTCATCCTCGGGCAGTTGCGGGAGGCGGCGCCCAGGGCGCGCATCCTCGTCGGGACCTACTACAACTGGCTCGCCGCCGCGGATCAGGGGGGCGACCGCTTCGTTGAGGACCTCAACCGCGTGATCATAGCCGCCGCCGCCGATGCCGGCGCCCGCACGGTCCTCGTCTTTCCCACCTTCAACCGGACTGGCAATCCCGTCGCCCGGCTCTGTGCGCTGACGCTGTTCTGCACGCCCGGCCACGACCTGCACCCCTCGGATGCCGGTTACCGGACGATCGGAGATCTGTTCGTCGCAGCCGCCCGCCAGCCGTGACCCTCGACCAGCTCCGCATCTTCGTGGCGGTGGCCGAGCGGCAGCACGTGACCCGGGCTGCCGAGGCGTTGAACCTCGTGCAGTCGGCGGTCAGCGCGGCGATCGCCAATATCGAGGGGCGGCACGCGACCAAGCTGTTCCACCGGGTCGGCCGCGGGATCGAGCTGACCGAGGCGGGGCGCGTGTTCCTCGTCGAGGCCCGCGCCGTGCTCGCCCGTGCCGAAGCTGCCGAACTGGTGCTCGCCGACCTCAGCGGCATGCGACGCGGGACGCTGGCCCTCTACGCCAGCCAGACCATCGCCAGCGACTGGCTGCCGCGCCACCTCGTCGCCTTCCGCCGGGCCTACCCCGAGATTGCCATCCGGTTGGGGGTGGGCAACACCACCGAGGCCGCCGATGCGGTGCGCGCGGGGCAGGCCGAACTCGGCTTTGTTGAGGGGGCGCTGGACGATCCGACGCTCGCAAGTACGACCATCGCCCAGGACCAACTGGTCCTCGTCGTCGCCCCTGGCCATGCCTTCGCCGAGGCGACCGACCTCGAACCCGAAAACCTCGCCGGGGTCGATTGGGTGCTGCGCGAGGCGGGATCGGGAACCCGCTCGGCCTTCGAGGCGGCCCTGGGTGCGGCCGGCCTCGCAGCCGCCCAGCTTCGGGTCACGCTCGAACTGCCCTCTAACGAGGCGGTCCGCGCTGCCGTCGAGGCCGGGGGCGGGGCCGCCGTACTGTCCGAAACCGTGGTCGCCGCATCGCTTCGGGCCGGGACCCTGGTGCGGGCGGCGTTCGACTTGCCGAGCCGGCCGTTCCGGGTGCTGCGCCACAAGGAGCGCTACCGCAGCCGGGCCGCCGACGCGCTGCTTCACCTGATCGCGGCAGCGAATGCCGGATGAGCGAGCCCGCGAAACCCGTGCCCCCCGACGACCCGCGGGTGAGGCTCGCCGAGGATCGGACGGTTCTGGCGGCCGAACGCACCTTCGTGGCGTGGCTTCGCACCGGGCTCGCGTTCCTCGGCGTCGGCCTCGCCGCGCAGCGCTTCCTCCGGGAGGTGCTCGCGGTCTGGCCGCTGAAGGTGCTGTCGCTGACCTTGATCGCCTGCGCGCTTGCCTCGTTCGCCGGTGCCGTGTGGCGGGACCGGGCGATCCGGGCACGGCTCACCCATGCCGAGATCCCGATGATGCCGCGCCTCCTCACCGTCGGGATTGCGGCCCTGCTCATCGCGATCTCGGGTCTCGCGGCCACCGCACTGCTCTGGGCGTGAGGGTCAGGCCACCGTCACTCGCACCCGGTGCCAGGCGGCGCTGAGGTAGCCCTTGTAGTTCCAGGTGTCGTCGGGGGCGGCCGGCTGGGTCTGGCCGGCGGAATCCCAGGCCCGCACCGCGAGCTCGTGCTCGCCGGTGGTCAGCTCGCGCTCGATCTCCCAGAACGTCCAGGCGTAGGGCGCGTCGGCATCGCGCTCGATCCGGGCCTGCGCCCAGCTGCGGCCGCCATCCGTCGAGACGTCGACGCGGGCGACCGCGCGGTCGCTGGCGATGGCGTAGCCGCGGATCGCGTGCCGGCCGGCCTTCAACGCCGCGCCGCGGGCGGGCTCGCAGATCGCGCTGTTCAACGGCATCGCCTCGATGGTCATGCCGTGGGCCGGGTCGGCGGTCCCGGCCGTCACGTTGGGCGGAAACAGCTTGTAGTCGTCGGCCTGCATCGGGTTGTCGGAAGGCCGGTCCTGAACCGAGATGCGGGCGAGCCACTTCGGGCTGCGGATACCGGCAAATCCCGGAACGACCACGCGCAACGGATGGCCGTGCTCGGGGGCGAGAGGCTCGCCGTTCATCGCGAAAGCGAGCAGCGTCTCGGGGGCCAGCGCCTTGGCGAGCGGGATCGAGGCACCGAAGCGCGTGTCCGTGTCCGCGATCCGGTCGTGGCTCTCGAAGGCGACGTGGCGCTCATCATCCGCATCGATGCCGGCCTCGCGCAGCACGTCGGCGAGCCGCACGCCGGTCCATTCCGCATTACCGATGGCACCGGGCGCCCACGGGTCGCCGGAGACCGGCGCCACGGCCAGCATGTCGGCCCGGCGGTTGCCGGCGCATTGCATCACCGCCGTGACGGTGACGGGCGCGAAGCGTTCTTTGAGATCGGCGAGGGAGAGGTCGAGGGGCGTCGCGACCATTCCGTCGACGGTCAGGCGGTAGCCGTCGGCGTCGAGGTCCGGGATGTCGCCGTGGCTGCGGACGTAGAAGTCGGCTTGATCAGTCAGGAAGGCGGCCCGCAGGCGATCGAGCGGCGGCTCGGCGTTGTAGGGCGCCTTTCCGTGGACGATGAGGCGGTCCTTGCGCTGGAACAGGCCGAGCATGGGGTCTTTGTCCTGCGTTCGCGACGTGTCGAGATCGAGAACGCGCCGGGCGCCGAAAGGCACCCGGCGCGCGACGCTTCACGGCTTCATCGTCGAAACCACCGCGTTCTTCGCGCGGTCGACCACGGCCACGCTGAGGTCGCGGTTGAGGACGTACGCGTGGGCGTTGTCGGCCGAGAACGCGATCGCCTGGCGCGGCTCGTTCAGCCCGGTCACCGTGGCGACGACCTTGAGGCTGCCGGTGTCGATCACCGACAAGGAGTTGTCCTTGAGGTTGCCCGAATAGACGAAGCGCCCGTCCGGGGTCAGCGCGGCCCCGTAGGGGTCCTTGCCCACCGCGACTTCAGAGGTGACCTTGCGGGCGGCGACATCGACCACGCCGATGGTGTTGCGGCCGCTGTTGGCGGCAAACAGCGTCTTGCCGTCCTTGGTGATCGAGATGGCGCGCAGCTTTTCGAACCCGACGATCTCGCCGGTGATCTTGTTGGTGGCGGTGTCGACCAACGTGATCTTGTCGCCGAGGAAGTTCGTCACGAACACGGTCTTGCCGTCCGGCGACAGCTTCACGCCCTGGCGCGGCTGAGCGAAGCCGGGGATCACGGCGTCTGCGAGCATGGTCTTGGTGTCGAACACGGTCAGCGTGCTCGCGGCCTCGTTGTTGACGTAGAGCTTTGTCCCGTCGGCCGAGAGCACCGTGCCGAACGCACCGGGGCCCGCGGCAAGAACGCCGGCTTCTTTGCCGGTGCCGGTCTCGTAGACCGTGATCCGGCCCGTGCCGCTGTCGGAGACGTAGAAGCGGGCGCCGTCCGGCGCGAACACGATGTTGCGCGGCGTGACGAAGCCGTCGAGGCGGCGCAGCACCGTGCCCTTGGCGACGTCGTAGACGATGACGGCGCTCTCCTCGCTGTTCGACACCGCGGCGACCGTGCCGGCGGCGTTCAGGGCGAGCGCGTTGTTCTTGATTGCGCCGTCGAAGCCGGCGGCGAATCCAGGTTGGTTCTGGGTGAGGAGCAAGGCAGCTCCGGCGAGGAGGGCGCGGAGGCTGGTGCGGACGTCAGTCATGAAGCGTGTCTCTCGGGCATGCGCCCTCGTTCGGCGGCCTGGGGCCGGCCGTGCGGGCGAGTTCGAAATCGGATTGCGTCGTGCGGGACCGGTCAGGCCGTGCATCGCCTTAGGGAGATGCCAGCGAGGGCGGTCTATTCCCCGAGGCCGACGAAAAAAGCACGGCGGCCTCGGGATTCGAGGGTTCAGGGCGTGGGCTTCAACGCCGTGAGGTAGTCGACGATGGTCTGCACATCGGCCTGATCGACCGGCGCTTTGTAGACGTGGACCATCTTGTTCACGGTCTCGGTCCACTGCGCCTTCGTGAGCTTGGGCTGGGTCAGCACCATCCCGGCCGAGTGGCAGGCGAGGCAATTGTTATTGACCGCCTCGGCTCCCGGCCCGTCCGGAAAGATCCGGTCGGACGTCGGAAATTCGATCGATTGCGAGCTGAAGCGCATCGGCTCGGGAGCAGGCGCCGCGAGCGCCACCAAGGGAGACAGGATGAGCGCGGTGATGAGGGCCGCAGGGCGGATCGTGTTCATGGCTGTTCTCCTCAAGCGGCCTGGAAGGACACGGTCTCGATGCCGTTCTGCATGAAGCCGTTGGCGTTCCAGACCCGGTCCATGCCTTGCGCGACGCCCTTGGTGTTTGTGCAGCGGACCTTGACCGTATGGGTCCCGGCAGCAAGCGCCGGCAGGCTGCCGTCGAAGCGGCGGAAGCTGTAGGGGCCCTCGTCCGCCCCGAGTTGCGCCGGGACCCACGTCGCTCCGCCGTCTCCAGAGACCTCGACCGTCTTCACCCCACAATCGCCGCCGAAGGCGATGCCGCGGATGGCCACCGGCGTTCCGGCCGCCACCCTGGCGCCGTCCTGCAGATTGGTGACGAACGAGCGCGGCACCATCCTGTTGATCGGCACTGTCTTGAAGCCGGTCTGGCCGGGCTTGATGTTAGCGCCCGGCACATCGGGGATGCGATAGGCGGTCTTCATCCAATATTGTTCGTCGGGCTTGTCCAGCACCTCGATGTCGGACAGCATCTTCACCCAATAAGTCGAGTACCAGCCCGGCACCACGAGCCGGAGCGGGAAGCCGTTAAGCAGCGGCAATTGCTCGCCATTCATCGCGTAGGCGATCATCACCTCGCCATTGCTTGCGTGATCGAGATCGAGCGATTTCTTGAAGTCGGGCGCGTCGTCGACCACCGGCGCGTCGAGGCCGTCGAAGCGCACCTGCACGGCACCGGCCTTCACCCCGGCCTGTTCGAGCACATCCTTGAGGCGTACGCCGGTCCATTTGGCGTTGCCCATCGAGCCGTTAGCCCATTGCGCGCCGGGCACTCGCGGCTCGAACAGCCCGCGCGAATTGCCCGAGCACTGGTTGACCGCGGCGATCTCGAAGCGCGGCAGGCCGGCGATGGCGTCGAGGGAGAGCGAGAGTTCCTTCTCCACATGGCCGTGGACCTTGAGCCGGAAGGTGTCGGCATCCACCTCGGTCGGGATCGAGGCCCAGTGCCAGCGCACGTAGAAGCGGTCGTTAGGGGTGAACACGCCCTCGTCGAACACCGAAAACGGCGTCTCCAGCAGCGGAGGATGAGTACGCTGCAGGATCATCTCGCCCTTGCCCGGAAAGGCGGTGGTCAGCGCCCGCTCGTCCGGGCCGCCCGGCAGAGGCAGCTTCACCGAGCCCGCGGCCCAGGCCGGCAGTGCGGCGCCGAGGCTGCCGAGCCCGAGTCCACCCAGGACGAGGCGGCGGTTCAACGGTTCGTGCAGATGACGCATGATGTCTCCCTGGAATCGTTTGTTGGACCGCGTCGGCCGGTCGCTAGATCTCGGTGTCGCCGTCGGCGGACGGCATTGGCGTCGGTCGGGACGGTCCGGTCTCGCCGCCGGAAACTCGGGTCGTCGATCCATGTCATCCCGGCAAAGAGGCGACTTCCCCATGAAGGAGATGCTACGGCGAGACGATTATTCCATCCAATGATCGTTAGAAATTTGAACGATCTCCGATTGCGATCATCCGAAGATTTCCGATCTTCAATCAATGGCGGGCGGCCGGATCAGGTGATCGTCAGCCAGGCGGTGCCGACGGCGGCGACAGTCAGGGCGACCGTCCAGAACAGGACCCAGCGCATATGACCGCTGGTCTCGCCCTGCCGGGCCTCGTCGGTGGTCTCGAAGGTGGGTCGGGTCATGATGGATCTCCCTGCCATTCGGGTGGTCGAAGGCTTCACGCGCCGCCGGACTGATGCCCGGCGGCCAACGGGGCGCTGTCAGCGACCGATCAGTTCCCGCGCCGGGCCGCCGGTCTCCTGGCCGCGGCCACGGGCGTAGGCCGGGAGTGCCGGGTTCTTGGCGTTGGCGCCATCGGCGTCGCCGTAGATCGGTGCGGATGGGCTGGTGATGGAGCGGGCCTGCGGAGCGCGGAGGCCCTGGGCCTGCGAGAGGCCCGTCATGCCGACAAGGGCGGACGCGGTGAGGGCGAGGGCGGCGATCGTACGGGTCATGGTCGATATCCTTCTGGTGGGGTCGTCACGTCGGTTCGTGATGACAAGAAGGTAGCGGCCGGAAACCATTCGTACTAACGGTTTGCATAGCTAGTTTTAATCGATTGTTTTGATGATTAGCCGCCACTTGCGAGCTGCTATCTATCGCGGCGGCGCGCGATGCGGGGGCGTGCTAGAGCCGGTGCGTTGACCCTCCGAAGCCCGAGAACGCCCCGTGTCCGAATCCAGTCTGCTGGCGATCAGCACAGGCCTAAAGCCGCTCTCGCGCCTCCAGCATCCGCGGGACGTGATCCGGCAATTTACGCCGAACTGGTTCACAGTGGTGATGGGCACTGGCGTGGTCGCCTTGGCCCTCGACCGTCTGCCGGCGACGCATGCCCTGCTGGCCCCTGTCCCGCTCGGGCTCTGGCTCGCCTCCGTCGTGCTCTTCGCAACTTTCTGCCTGGTCTACGGCGCGCGCTGGATCTTCTACTTCGATGGCGCCCGACGGATCTTCGGACACTCGACGGTGTCAATGTTTTTCGGGGCGATCCCGATGGCGCTGGCGACGCTGCTGAACGGGCTGCTGATCTTCGGTCCACCGTATCTCGGCGCCGATACCGTCCGCATCGCCCTGCCGCTGTGGTGGATCGACGTGGCGCTCGCTCTGATCTGTGCCGTCGCGATTCCCTATCTGATGTTCACCCGTCAGGAGCACCGCATCGACCAGATGACGGCCGTCTGGCTGCTGCCGGTAGTGACCGCCGAGGTCGTCGCCGTCTCCGGCGGCCTGCTCGCCCCGGCCCTGAGCGGCGAGAGCCAGCAGCTCGCCGTCATCGTCACGAGCTTCGTGCTGTGGGGCGTCTCGGTCCCGCTGGCGCTGAGTATCCTGGCGATCCTGGTGCTGCGCATGGCGCTGCACAACCTGCCGCCGCGAGAGATGGCGGCATCGAGCTGGCTCTCCCTCGGTCCGCTCGGAACCGGGGCGCTCGGCCTGCTCGTGCTGGGGCAGGCCGGTGGCCCGATCCTCGCGGCGGGCGGTTTTGCCGGAGCTCCGGACATCCTCAGGATCGTGGGCCTCATCGGCGCACTGATTCTCTGGGGCTATGGGGCTTGGTGGTTCCTGCTCTCGCTCGCTGTTACGGTGCGCTACCTGCGCGCCGGCGTTCCGTTCAACCTCGGCTGGTGGGGCTACATCTTCCCGCTCGGCGTCTATGCCCTGGCCACCCTGCGGATCGGCGAAGTGACGGCACTCAGCGGGTTCGCCTGGCTCGGAGCGGGCCTCGTCGGCTTGCTGACCCTGCTCTGGCTGATCGTGTCCGTGCGCACGTTGCGCGGGGCCTATCGCGGGGAGCTCTTCGTCTCACCATGCCTCGCCGGGGCCTGACCGGGCCTCGGGCGCATCCGATCGGTTCAAGCGAGGCCCAGCACGCGGATCAGACCGAGGCTGACGGCGCCGAGCGCGAGGAGCGAGGCGACTACCGCCAGGGTCACCCGCGCGCCGGCCTTGGCGACGCTGCGCACGTCGACCCCGAGGCCGAGCGCCGCCATCGAGACGATGGTGAGGAGGTTGGCCATCTGTGAGATCGGCTTGAGGGCGACGGCCGGGATCAGTCCGGCCGAGCGCAGGGCAGCGACCGCTAGGAAGGCCAGGATGAACCATGGCACGAGCCGGTGGATTGCGAGACGGCCGCCGGCCGGCCGGTCCCCAGCCGTGACGCGAGGTTCGGCCGCGTCCGGCTCCTCGCGAAGCCGGCTTGCGCCGAGGGAGAGCGCCAGAACGACCGGGCCGAGCATCAACACGCGCACCAGCTTGACCAGCGTCCCGACCTGGACGCTAAGTGCCGCGACCGGCGCGGTGGCGGCGAGGACCTGCGGCACGGCGTAGACGGTGAGGCCGGCGAGCACGCCGTACTGCATAGGCGACAGGCCAAGCAGCGGCACCAGCAGCGGCAGGCCGAGCACCACCAGCACGCCGAGCACCGCGGTGAAGGCGATGGAGGCTGCGACGTCCTCGCCGTCGGCACCGATTACCGGGGCCGTGGCGGCAATGGCTGAGTTGCCGCAGATAGAGTTACCGCAGGCGACGAGGATCGCCATGCGCGGATGCAGCCCGAGCGCCCGACCGATGCCGTAACTCAACAGGATCGCGACAATGACCACGCCCGCGATGCCGAAGAGCAGGCCCGGACCGGCGGCGAGGATCTTCGTGAGGCTGAGCGAGGCCCCGAGCAGGACGACCGCGATCTCCAGCACGGTCTTGGCGCCGAAGGCGATGCCGGGAAAGAAACGCTGCGACGGGGTCCAGGCGGTGCGGATCGCGCTCCCGAGTAGGATCGCCAGCACCAGGGCTTCGAGCCAGGCGCGACCGAACAGGTGCGTTTCGACGGCCTCGAAGCCGACCGCGGCGGCGGTGACCGCCACGCAGAGGCCGAGTCCCGGAAGGATGGCTCTCGTGCCGGCCAAAGCACGCGTCGAACGACAGTGGGAGAAAAGTCTGGGCGCGGACATGGATGGCTCCGATGTGATGCCGGAGGATCCCAGGTCCTGTTCATTCACTCCAACGGAATGATTAGATGCTTTCCATCACTGAAATAGATGAAATGTGGAACCTTCTGCAGCCGGTGGAGATCCATTGTGGGGGGCCGACAGGCGGATTCACCCGTCGATCCAGCGAGCTTCGATCGTCGTGTCCGCGGCAAGCTCATAGATCCTGACGGAGCCCGTCGCGAGTTCGAGGTGCTCGACCTCCGCCGGGCTGGGGTCTTAGAGCGCCATCACAAGCGCCCGCAGGCATTTACCGTGGGCGACGACGAGCACGTCTCCGCCCATGACCGCCGGCTGGATGGTTCGGAGGTAGCATGGCACAATGCGGGAGACGGTATCGCGCAGGCTCTCACCGTTCGGCGGCGCCTCGGCGTAGGAGCGGCTCCAGGTCTCGATCCGCTCCGCCCCCCAGCGCGCAACGGCGGCGATCTTGTCGAGCCCGCTGAGGTCGCCGTAGTCTCGCTCGACGAGCGCGGCGAAGCGTTGGGGGACCAATCCTGGTTGCCCGAGCGCATCGAGGATCAGCCGGCCGCTCACGACGGCCCGCGTCAGCGTCGAGGTGAAGGCAGCGGAAAAGCGCCAGCGGCGCTCGGCCAAACGCCGCCCGGCTGTCTCGGCTTCCATCCGGCCCTGCTCGGTCAAGGGCGAGTCCAGCAATCCCGTGAACAGGCCGGATCGGTTGGCTACGCGCTGGCCATGCCGGACTAGCACGAGACATCGCGTGACCGGGCCTTTGCAATCGTGAATCACGCTGCCTCCCGAGGCAGAGCACTTTCGCGCCGGTCGCATCGCCTCTGATGAAGTCGGCATCCGACTTTAACGAACTTCGACCATGCGATGGGTTGGACCGTCCATCCAGAGACGGCGGGTCATCCTAGGTCCGCTTAAGAACGTCATGCGACTGAAAGCAGCCAAGCTGCTTCCCACCCAACCCGGACGTGCTTCATCGCCCCGTCAAGCCGCAGCGAAGCAGACCTTCCGCGAGTCTATGAAGGGCCGTGGGCGGTCTCTATGGTTATATCAGCTTCATACATCCGCCGTCAGAAAGTCGACAAGCAGAAAACCCGTGTTTCCACTTCGCCAGGGGTTAGGCCGTGCTTGACGTGATAGCGAATTCTTAGGATCCACTCCGGGCAGGCAGCAGACGCCACGGAGCGCTCGGGTGGGATCGCTGTCCCAGCATCATCACTCCAAAGCTTGGTTCCGCTTCCCTTCCAGCCGATTGCAACGAACAGCCAGCCGTTGAGGACGTCCACTGATGCTGGATGGAAACTGCGAACGACAGCCACCCTGTGTTTCCCATACCTAGGTCGAGTGAGCCAAGTTGCGATCCCATTGGCTTCGATCCCGGCGCAGGCGCCGTCCCTCGGGAAACCTAAAATCGAACGATCGTCATGTACGATTCGTTTGCCTTCGCCAGCGCAATGAAGGCAGCTATCACAATGCTCCATTGCGCGAAGGCAAAGCTTCGGCGCATCATCGCAGAAGTCGCGAAGAGAAGGCTCCGATGACCCGGTTCGAGCTTACATCGACGTTCCTTTCGGAACGTATCCTTAAGGCCTAAGTGCCGCGCTCGAACTCTATTGGGTAGGCGCGCCTACAGGCCCCTACCGATACTTCCCCCTTGGAACAACAAAACACCGCGCTCAGACCGCGCCTCATCCTTTCAACGGGATGAATGATCTGCGTGTCCGAAACGACCATTCCGTAATGGTCGAGCCGGGCTCGAAGACTGCCAGTCCCGACGGACTTGCAACCCGGTCAGATCACCAAGCTCCACGCCCTGAGCGTTCTCTGGAATTGGCCTCGCCGCGTGGCGAAGCCACGCCCGAAGGCCGTTCGAAATGCGCCTGGAGGCTACCTGCGATCACATAGGAGGCAATGGAATGAGCTCGCAGACAAATGGTTCTCGGCGGCCACCGCGGGCAAACCGGCCCACGGGTCCACCAAGGCCGTGGACCCGTCGAAGGCCTCAGTGCGCGATCCAACGTGATGAAAGGGACGAAGGCGATGCATCCGAAACCGCTAGACCCAACCGCAACGGCTCGAGCGAGAGGCCCACCATGAGAAAGCATAGAAGTCGTCCTACGGACCTCCCGGTCCCCAGACGCCAGCCGTCCTGGTTCGAAGGAGCAGTGAAATGAGACCCTTGGTGATCGGGAGTCGATGGCCAAGCCGGCGGGCCCGAGCACGGGACCCACCATGCACAAGCACCGAAGCCGTCCGCCGGACGGTCCGGCCCTTGTCCCTAGCTCTCATGGTTCGAAGGAGAAGCGAAATGAGACCCTTGGTGATCGGGAGTCGATGGCCAAGCCGGTGGGCCCGAGCACGGGACCCACCATGCACAAGCACCGAAGCCGTCCGCCGGACGGTCCGGCCTTTGTCCCTAGCCCTCATGGTTCGAAGGAGAAGCGAAATGAGACCCTTGGTGATCGGGAGTCGATGGCCAAGCCGGTGGGCCCGAGCGCGAGGCCCACCATCGCCCGGGGCAGCCTCGCTGCCAACGGGAGATCTGCAACAGCATACCGCTTAGGAAGGAGTACTACATCATGATGCGCCATCGTCATTCCGCGGCTCCCGCGGAGATCAACCGTCCCGCCGATGTCGACCATTCGTTCACAGCGCCTGCGTTTCCGCAGATCCGCGAAGCGGGGTCGTATAGGGCGAGTATCCCATCGTGAAACCCGGGCTTGAAAAGGACCTGGCACCGGCTTTCGCTTCTTCCGCGACGTGTCGGTGCCGGGCTCGCCTCCTTCCCCGCCCAAACCGCCGCCTCCCCGCTGATCGCATCCGGCGACCGTTCGGACGGGGGAGGAACTTCTGTCCCACTACGCCTTCGGTGGCTTCCTGCCGAAGGCTTTTCGGACGTCGACATGCGCTCCAGCCGCGCCATCGGAGACGAAATGGCTCAACAGAACGATGCCCCCTTCAATCTTCTCCGAGACGACGCCGAGAGGTGCGGACACATCGTACCTGCGGCATCGCCGGAGGGTAGGGAGGCTGAGTTGCGCATTCCCGGCGCAAGGCTCGATCGCCCGAATTTTCACGGCAGTCCGGATGTGATCGATCCGTTCGGCGTCATCACCGGAAAGGAGCGCAAGCGCATCGGCCAAAGACATATCGTCGAGGCAGGCGATCGAGGCGGAGCGAGCAACTCTATGACTTGGCCGAAAGGACGAAACCCGTCCGCCGCGCCTATGTTGAGATACGCCCCCGACGCAGTTTCGGCGAGATCGTCGTGGACCTGCAGAAAAGCTCCGCTACGCTTTCGCAGCCATGGAGCGGGGGAGCCGGCCTACTCGTTTCTTCATCGTCTGGCGTCCCGAAACGCCTACGGGGCCCGTGAATTCGCCGACGCCTACAACCTCGATTTTCGAGCGCTCCTTTGGGGAGACCGGACAGAGGTAGGTCGCCTTTCGGCGGTGGCGGATGTCGATGCGGCCTCGCTCCTCTTCGCAACGCCGGCACGTGCAGGGTCCAGAATCTGGATCGTAAGTGGTGAACGATTGACGGCCCAGTATATCGAGCAGGGCCGTGAGCGCATCTGCCCGGCCTGCGTGGTCGAAGATCGAATCGCCACGCCTGGAGAGAACAGTTTCGGAATCCGCCGCCGTGTCTGGTGGGATCTGACATTCCTTCACCACTGCCCGATTCATGAGATCCCGTTGCGTGGATTAAGGCCCGAAGCTCCGGGCGTTTTGGAGGGCACTGCGGATACGGACGCGGAGAACGGCTACGGGTGGGAGGCCTATGTTCTTGGACGGCTGGGTTTCACACAGCGGCCCGAAGCCCTGCTTCTCGACCAGCTCAGCCTAAGGGCTACCGTCGACTTGGTGGCAACGTGCGGTGCGGTCGAACTGCACGGAGTACCCAGCAAGGCGCGACGTTTGCACATCGAACATGGTGCAAACGCGATGCGTTCCGGCTTTCGGGTCGCACGGAGCAAAAACTCCTTCGTCGATTTTCTTTGGCGTCGCAGAGATGAGAACGCCGACTGTTTGATGGCAGAGTTCTTCGGACTGTTGCACGTCAGATCGATTCATACTCGTAGCTTCGAGGAGCCGGACGTTGCAAAGCTCGTTAGACTTTTCGCGGCCGAAGAGAAGCTTCGGCAAACACTTCTTAGACAGGCTGCCGACACAATGGACCAGACTCCCACCGAAATGGTAGGTAATAATTCCTTCTGGATTTCAGCCGCCAATCTTTATCTAGAATTAAATTCTAATAAAATTCCTATTAGTTCGAGACCGGACTATGGATGCATTCCACTTATCCAGGCGCTTCGATCGGAAATAGGATCGATGAGGGTCTTCGAGGCGCTTATCGATGGTCGGTTGCTGCCTAAATGCCAAGTGCGTAGCTTTTCAGGACTACGCTCGATCTTCGTTTCGAAAGCCGATCTCGATCGTATCGAGGCTCCGAAGGAAAAAACGAAACCTCCGTTGACGGCTGAAGTGTTTGGCAGACGGTTGAACATGCACGTCAAAAACGTCAGGAAGCTTGTCTTGCACGGTATTGTCAAAAAATCCAATAGACAGGCCGATCGATGTTACATCATTGACGAGAGCGAATTCAAAAAATTCGTTCAGACGTATGTTACCGCCCGTAGAATTGCTTGGGCTCTAAAAACCGACGCCTGTCTGATTAAGCAGATGTTGCACGAAAAATACGGAATAGAAGGCGTGCTTCCGAAGGAGGCCGGGGTGAGCTTATTCCGTCGGTCGGATCTACTCCGTGTCGGGCTGCCTGCGCCCGAGATGCAGATTGCCTCCGGCGACTGAGATCGAGCCTCGCTCGACGCCGTCCGGTGCTCGTCGGAGAATGTCGACGACGCTGCGTTCGTAGAGTCTGATTTCGATTCGGTCGCCGAGAGCGAGTTCGATCGCCGGCCGGTAGCCTCGTTCCGTAAGTCTGGATAGGATGGTCCTAGCACTTGTGCGGAAGGAGCGGGAAAGTTCCGTCGCCGAGACGTAGCGGGTTTGAAAGTTCCCGACATCCGCCCGATCAAGCAGTCGCAGGCCGCGGGCGTCCTTTATGGTCCGGATGTGGCCAGCGGCGACGATCAGATCGAGACCGTTCCGTCGCATGCCGAGTGTCCTGCCTGCCTCCAGAAGCCCTATCCAGGGGTCGTTCCTGGCCCGTGAGAGTTCCGCGATACCGACCGAACGGATTCGGATGCCTGCAAGGCCGGGGGGGCCGGCGATCCGCGCAGTAGCAACGATCCGCCCGTCCAGGATCGCGCGGCAAAGCGCGACGATTCCGACCTTGCGGGCGGCGCGGACGATCGAAACGGAGTTCGATGGAGGAGCCTCCACGACGGGCGCGCTTCCCTGCATACGATCAAGGATCGCATCGACCTCGATCGGATCGAATCTCGGATGTCTGAAGGCCGCGAGAGCCAATCGGTCGCGTGGAAGAATGCCCGCGGCGACCAGCTTGCGGACGGAAGCGGGAGTGATGCCAAGCGTACCTGCCAGGACATCGACATTGATGAAGCGCCCGACGCGGCTGGCGAGCATCTCGACCTGTCGCCGGTCTACGGTCGGTCGGCATCGTTGGTCGACGTCCCTCCGTAATCCGGCTGCGTCCAGGATCGCAACCGTCCTATCCCAGCTGGCATCGAGGCAAGCCTTGGCTCTGCTGGCGGATATACGATCCGGTGTCGGTGGTTCGACGACATGCCGCTCCCAACCCTGCCAGCTCAGCTGATTCCGCTTCACGACGTTCGCGATGCGGGTTGCCATCCAAGACTGGAGTTCGCCATCCGGCAGAGCGGCGAACCAGCTGTAGAGCTGACCGAGTTGAACCCGAAGTCGATCCGGCCTGCCCGGGGCGGCCAGTAGGGCATCGATCGTCTTCTCGATGCCCTCGTCGCCCGTCCGGACTGTGTGAAAGCCGGCCAGCATCATTGCTGGCCGATCGGGGGGATCCGTCTTGCCGAATCTGGCGTCGCGGCCGGCAGAAACGCAGCAACCGAGCCTCTGCATCAGGGCAATGGCATCACAGAGCGGCAGGGTGTCCAGGATGTCGTGCGGCACCCTCGAGCATCCTCCAAGTCGGCCGACCACGTAGGCGTCGGCGGCGGTGGCATGCGCGTCGACGACGATCCGGGTACTTTGGGCAAGATTGGCGCCGCAACGACAGATCGTCACGCGCCCGCCGGCCAACCGGATGGTTCGATCGCACTGTAGGCAACGGTCGTTCAAGCGCACATTGTGGATGGGACAGACCGTAACGGCTGCGACCGACCACCAGCATCGCAGATGTCGCATTGGAAACCGGCCGCCGGACTCGCCTGCAGCGTCATCGGCCCAGCATGCAACACAGTAGCGCTGACGTTCATAGAAAACCTGAGCAGGTTCCAGCTTCTCGCCGTTCAATGAGATGTGGCCATCCCGCATCCGCCGAGGAGAGAATCGATCGATTCCGTCGACCATCCCGCGCCCGAGAAACGGCACCAGGGCACGCGTATCTCCGCGGGCGAGGAGGGCCGTCGAAACGCCCCGACCGGTGAACGGATTCGACCGCCAGTCGCAGCCGTTCGCCTCGGCCAGTCGGCGAACGTAGCCGCTTGCCGGCTCGCCCGGGATATGACGAGGACGTATCGGAAAGGTCATGGCTACCCATCTCCTCGTTCGATCTCATACCGTCCTGGCCGTCTTCTCGTAGGTGGGCGCGGACGGTTTGCCCGATAGGGAGCCGCGTGTCCGCGACGGCCGCTGCACGCGGCGGCGAGGGGCCTGTTCGTTCTTGGAAGCCTGAGGCTGGAAGGGGTTCGATCTTTCGCCGGAACGCTTCAAGGTCTCGTGCGCATAGGCAAGATATCTGTCGGCCACGTGCATCACGCCATCCTCCAGACCATGCTCGAGCGCGATCAGGATCAGGCGCGTGACGCGGCCGAGGATGCCGCCCGTGGACGCATGAATTCGGCCGGCCCTCTTCGGATCCGAAAGGTTCGACGCCTCCGGAAGGTCCATGCCCTCTTCCAGATCCGCCAGAAAATCGAGGAACTCCTGCCGGTGTTCGATCTCGCTACCCCAGCTGAACGGTTCTACCGGAAACCGCATGCGGCAACGGCGGTCCAGCTGCGGATTGGCGTCCACCGGGCGTGCGGCCTTCTGCATGCCGCTCAGCACCAGCTGCACTCGGGTCTCGACGAGCAGATCCTTGACGAGTTCAGACAGCTCCTCAACCAGTTCGTCGCGGGACGAGACGGTGTGATGAAACTCGTCGATGAACAGAAGGCGGGTTTTCTGTCCGACGAGTTGCATCCTCAGTCGGTCGAGGATCTGATGGCCGTGGAGCGCCCTCGGCACCTCGGCACCCAGAGCCCGAAGGATCTGGGTCGCGAGCGCATTGGTGGACCGGGAGCTCGAGGCGTTGACGAAGACGATCGGCCGCTCGTCGCCGTCGATGCCGTCCGTCAACACGAGCCCGTAGTTGCAGATCTGCGGAATCCGCCCCGTTGTCCTTACGATCCGCTGATATTCACGCCGGATCCATTCGCGTTGAATGGTCGACTTGCCGGTCCCGGAGGCTCCCGTGATCAGCAGGAGCTGGCCCGGTTCGCCACGATCGTAGGCGCGCCGGGACCGCTCGATGGCCTTGATGCCTTCGATCAGATCCACGTGGTTGTCGATGAGAACGTGCCGTGCCCTGGTCAGCATGGCCTCGGCCTCGTCGGTCAGGAGATCAGTGGCGTCGCCGGTATCCTGGCCGACGTCGCCGTCGTCGAGGCCCGAGATCAGATCGATCTCGCACTCGAGGACCTCGTCGGCGTCCGAGGTATGGAAGGCTGCGTCAGCTGAATGATGCAATGCGGAAGTTCCTTCTGCGGCGGGTCGGGACATCGACGGCGTTCGCGGACGCTGCCGACGGCATCTCGGGCTTGATGTTCACGGGCGAGACCGGGAACGGTCTGACGGCGCCGACGACTGCGGGAGGATTTTCCGCGTCTTCGACGATCCGAATTTCGGCAGGCCTGCGGGGAGGCGCCGCGCTCGCGATCGGCCGTCGGGGCGGCCGCTGCGCCGAGTGATCGACGACCTTCTCCGGCCGACGCGGCCTCGCACGGATGGGGGATTCGTGCGTTAGATCCGACTCGTCATCATCGCGGTACTCGATGTCGTCGAACGGGATATGCGTCGTTTCGGGATCTATCGCCTCGATGTACGTCGCCTTCATCTCGGCCAGGTTGTCGACTTCCTCGACCAGAAGGCGCGCCTTTCGACTGCTGATCCTCTGCGCGGCGCGTTTGTTGTTCCGTGCCTCCGCAGGAGCGTAGAGACGTCGTTTCGCGGCATCCATGTCGGGCTGGTGGACGCGTTCATGCCTCTTCTTGCGCGATCGCGCTTCGGCTCGGATAACCAGATGATCGTGTACCGGGCGGCCGCGGGCCGCAGGGTCCGACGCGGCGAGTACGATCCATTCGCCGTCGACAAGCAGGTAGGCTCGTCCGACGTCCAATGCGTCGATCCGCATCCTGTACTGGCGTTTGCCCGGTCCTTCTCGGTTCATCAGCTCCTGAAGCGTCTCGGAGCCGGAGCCGTAGAAGAGGTTCATCCATTCAACGCCGGTATGCTGGATCGTAACCTTTTCCTGGACTTTCGAGACGAGCGGAACGAGATGATCGATCGAGGGCGCCATCTCCGGATGACGGATGTTGGAAAGCCTTCGCCACGCGCCGGCGGGACTGTCCTCGATGCCGCTGGCCCACTCCTGCATCCAGACGTCGGCAACGAATTTGCAGACGATCCAGTTGACCTGTTCCATGGTCATCTCGACATGGTCCCCGGCGCGATAATCCGAGAAGCGATCGCCGTTCTTGAACAAGCTGCCGGGCATTCCGGCGAACATGCCCTGCTTCGACGTCAGAAATTGTCGTTCGACGATGCCCTTGAGGTCCGGCGCTCCTGCAGGCGTATGCTTGAGACGGATGTTCAGTTGGCCGCACGTGACGACGAGATCGTTTGAGCGATAGTCCGATCCCTGGTCGGTAAATACGACGCTGGGTTTTACGGTGGCCGAATACTCATTCGTGATGCCGTCCAATTTAGACATCCAAGTCTTCGGCATCATCGTCATCCGGAGAGCCTCCTGGATGGTCGCAAAGCCTTTTTCCAGACCGACGTACCATCCCACGATCGCACGCGTCGCCAGGTCGATGACGACGGTCAGCGTGACCTGTTTGAAGGTCAAACCCGTGGCGGGGTCGCGTACGAGGATCGGCAGTTCCGTCGAGTCGATCTGAACTGCCTGGCCGATCCACTCGTAGCGGGGGCCGAGGGCCTTGATGCGATGCCTGTGTTTCGATTTCTTCGCATCGCCGCGATAGATTTCGGTCTCCAGGGACCCCATGCTGCGAATTATTTTATAGAAAGACTGGATATTGGGAATCATTCCTGCGATGTCGGCTTCCGGCACGCCGGCTTTCCGGGCGACGACGCGGATTTCGTCGCGGACATGCGGGAAGATCTTCGACGCCTTCGGCTGTTCGCGCTGCAGGTATTGATTGCGCGCGAACTCGTTCATGACCTTGACTGCAATGGGAGACAACCGGGGAACACGGTTGCCCTGGCGATGGCTCTGGGGGACCAGCGCTGAGCGAAGGCCGCCCGAGAGCTTGTAGCGGCGGTACCACTGGATCAGCGAACCGCCGCACGGCGCCTGCGAGACGCCGCCGGGCTCGATCTGCCTAGCCCAGCGCTTGCACCACCAATCGAGTTCCTTCGCCTTCAATACGATGTGCCGGTTCTTGCGCTTCCGGGCAGGGCGATTTGACGTGACGCGGCGGCCATCGCGCAATTCGATCGCGAATTCCAGAAGGCGGATATATTTGGCCCGGCGGATCGCCTCCGACTGCTGCTGCTCGGTGAAGCCCGAGATGTCTCGGCGCATGTCCTCGATGAGCGTTGCAGGCAGTCCCTTGCAGGGCTCGGGCTCGATCCGCATCCGTCGATCGACCCATAGCATGACCAGTTCGTGCCAGCTGTGCGCCTTGGCCGGACCACCATCGATGGGTCGAAGCGCTATACCGTCCTCCAGTGCAGTCGTCGGCAACCAGCGAAGGTCGTCGATCACCACGATATCGCGGCTGCTCAGCTTGAACGGACCCATAGCTTACCTTCGGTGTTCGCGCTTCGTGCGGTGCATCTTTTAGGAAGATCGACTGTCGCTATCTTCCGAACCGGATCGCTCGACTCGTTCAAACTGCACGCTGGTCGGCAGCTGGATCTCGGATCACGCGGACGGAGCGTACGAGGGCTCGATCGTCGATCGGCTTCTCGAGGTCGAGTGCGACCTCGCGAAGTATGTGAAGACGCAGAACGGCGCCGAGCGTCCGTCCACCGATACCACTGGCTTCCTTGATCTGTGCCATCGTCTTCACCGTTCGAGGAGCATTTCGCAGTACCTCTCGCACCCGGTCGAGGGCTTCGACGTCCTCCCTGGGACCACAATGCTCGAACAACAGCTCGGCATTGCCGAAGACCGGCTGACGGCGGATCTCCACTTCGGTCCAAACCTCGAAGGGGAGGTTCTGACGATGAAATTCGTCAGCGATCAGGCCAAGTTCCTCGGCCAGCACGTCTGCTTTGACCTTGGGTTTGACTTGCACATAGATCGGCCGCGAACAGCCTCGGCGCACGACTGCGAAGTCGGGAATGTGGACGCGCCATTTCCGCGAGCGCAGATCGAACCAGTCCACCTTTCGCGGCTGCGGGCGAACTTCCGTGGTGATACCATCCGAGCGGGTCAGGACGAGAAAATCATGCTCGAGCAAAGACTCGAACTCGATGATGCCCTCGAAGGACGTGCCGTCGCTCCTTGATGCGCCCATCAGGTTTTCGAGGTCGAACCACGGAACGACGCCGCAGAAACTCGCGCGGTTCGTCTTCCTGCTTGCTGCGCGTACTCCGGTTATCCTCTGTAATTCCTTGGGACGAAAAGCGATCATCGTCGTCTTTTCCTTCTGTTGATCGGACGCGAATGGAAGCAGTGCTGCGACTGGTCGCTCGATCGAGCGACCGAACTATCGATCGGGAGTATCGTGCGGGATGCAGGCCGCCTGCGCGCGATCGCCGGCGCAGCGGCAACTCGTGGTGGTGGAAGGCCGGACATCGATCGGCCAGCAGACGGTTCCGACGTTTTGGAGTGCCAGTTGGCATTCCCGTCGAACATCTCCGGGGTCGAGGGTGCGCCCCATCCATCGATCTTGGGTGCAGGAATTTCGTCGTGCATCGTGATCCTCCTGGGATGTTGGCAAGGTCCTGCCGCGGATCCCGTCCCCTGGCGACGCCGGGGACGGGGCATGCGTTCAGCTTAGAAAGCCGTCGTCGGACCACGGCTTGCGCCGCATGCCTGTCGTTGTCCCGATCATCGGATCGGCGACTGATAGTCCTTCGAACTCGGGATCCAACAATCCGAAGTAGGACTCGCAAACTTCGAAGTTGGACTTCATCCGAAGCCGCCCGGCATAGGTTTTTGCCATGGATATCTCCTCAAGAGGGTGTTTTCAAAAGATCGTCGCAGATCTCCGGCAACTCTAGGGATGCAGCCAGATAATCGCCTGGAGTTTCGAAGCTGCTGCTGATCGAAGCGCTAGGTCGTTGAAACTATATGGCGTTCCAATGGCTTCTGATCTTCGATCGAGAGCGGAGGCGTTAGATGCGGTTTTAGTTCGGCATCTCTTCGCCCGGCCACGTCTCGCAACGTACGTGCGTCGTCGGCTCTACCGTCAGATCTTGAGCGAACGGCCGGACTGGATCGATCTTCCATGGATCGACTCTGAGGTTGTCGGTCCGAGGACGATCGTTGTAGCGATACGTTGCGACGAGATTTCTGACCATCGATCACTCCTCTTCCAAGCTCGAATCGAGCGCGTTGGTATCCAGATCGAAAGGAAGTCAAATCAAGTATTTTCCAAATTTATATTCGGTAGATACTTGCTCTGCGACCCGGTAGGCCATGGGCGAATATCGAGCGCTGCTCCGGTCCGCATCGAGTTCCGGAGCGTACGAATGAGATTCGGCCCGATCTCGGAGTCCGGCCCGCGATGACGGAGACGGATCCAGAGAATTCGAATGTTCGGGTGATGCTGAAAGTCCGGACAGGGAGCGGCCGGGAATTTCGAGCGTCGGGAGCCTCGACCGATATGCTATGGTCGTCTGGCGGCCCGCCGGTACTAGCCCATTGAGAGCTAGGTCACCGTGCGCCGGTGGCGCGGGAGGTGCGGAAGAGTCGCTGGCCGGCTGAGCGCCGGCCCTGTCCGGACAGGGGTTCGACGGTCGGCCTCAAGCCTGACGCGCAAGCTTCCGCATGACTGGTGGAAGTTCGAACCGGATCATCGAACGGGTCCTCAAGGCAACTTTTTGGAAGATGCCTTCAGACTCCTGTCCGCTACAAGCGCTTTTTCGGATATTGCCGTGACATCGTTATCCGTCGCTTGCCAACAGCATTCAACAAATGTGGAAAATTGCGTCTATAATTGCAGACAAGGCTACAGCCGCGCTCAAAGTGACGAAAATTCAAACGAAGGTTGCGCGCATCGTTCCTCGTTCCGGAGGCTGGGACCGCGCCGCGCTTCTGATCGGCGTATCCGGGGCGAGATGCGCCCCGAGCTCGACTTCAGCCTGGCCTGAACAGACCAGGGCAAGAACGATGTCCACGGGGTCGGCATCGTTGCTTCTCACGCATTCGATGAGGCGTCCAAGAGGGGCCCCGCCGGCGCTCTCGGACAATTCGCGTAGGATTCTGATCCGATCGCCGGGGGAGATTTGCGTCGTTCGAGTGGCCCAGATCTGCCGCGCCACGGAACATCGCGGTTCGTCCAGTACGGTCGAACGATCAAGGGAGAGCGCATCCGGAAGCGAAGCGTAGACGCCGAGGTCGATCGCGTTCCGGACTGCGACAAGGAGCCGACTGCGACCTTCGAACCAGACTGAGACTTTGAATGAATCCAGCGATTGACGCGCATCCGGAACGGGTTCGATGAAGGAGATGCTCGGGTCCAGCGTGGCCTGAATCAGCAGGTCGCGGTGCCAACGCTGGGGATAGAAAACGGCCGACGTGGTCTTGAACGACCGGAAGCCGGGGCGATCTGGTTTCTTCTCGATCTCCGCGGGGAACAAGGCCGGGGACTTTGGTCGTAGCGACATTGACGCGACTCCACTTCGAGTCCGATCGGAAACGCGAATCCGCACCATGGCGGCTACTCGTCGACCGGGGGTTCCGAGGGTTGCCACGCCTGCATCGATCGTAGAGGTCGTTGTCGTGGACCTCGGTCAGGCGTCGATGTTCGAAGCTTGAAGCTGGAACAGTCGGACTATGAAGGCCAAAATGGCCTTTCACAACAGGATTCCCGCCGTTTTCTGAGTTATGTGAATTTCGGCATCAACTATGGCAATGAGAATTTCTGCGATCGTAATATTAATCAGATTGTGCCGCTGCGGGTTTCAAGGACGTGAATGTTGATGCAAAGTGACATTCACAGCGCACCGTTTTTTGCCAGCCAAGTTTCTACGCTCCGAACGAAGGCGTCGCGACGATTCATTCCGGCGGCAAGACAAAGATGGTCGAGTTCTGCCGCAACGGCGACGCAGAAGTCCGTCGGTTCGGTTCGTTCGATCGGAAACTCGAAGGGCTTTTCCAGCCGCGCCATGAGGTCCAGAAGGCGAACCACTTCTTCGGGAGGCCCGGAAGCTGCCCAGTTGTGGACCGTACGGAGAGCGACGCCACTTTCCCGCGCGAAGCCCACCTGGGTTCGGTCGAGCAGTTTCAATCTGCTTTTGAAGTCGGATCCGTTCATGCGGAGCGTTCAAGGAACCGACGTTCGAGACTGTGACCCTTCGGCAGGATGCCACCGCGAGGCCATTCCTTCCAGTGGCATTGTTGCCTCTTTCGACACAAGGAACGTTCCCGACCGGACGCATAGGTACCCGGGCTTCGACGGCGTCGTCCTAGATTCCGCGTCGGACCGGATTTTTGCGATTTTCAAGGCTTTTCGCGACCCTCCCGATTCGGCTTCTCGCGGAGGCGCAAACCATGTGGAACGACGGTTCGACAATCAGTGTCGGCAACGGTTCGGACGTCGTCGCCATCGACGATCGCACCAGCGAACTTTCGCATGCGGAGGGCGACCGTTGGGTCTCCATGAAGGCGATATCCAGATTGCTAGGCATCAACCATCACGGACAGTTGGCCGAAGCCTGGGACTGGTTGGTTGCGATGACCGAATGCGGACGCACACCCGAGATCGTGGGGCAACCCATCCGCATGGCGGTGACAATCATTCGCGGGCGAGACTGGTGGTGCATGCACGAAGACGACATGCGTCGAGTCGCAGGATCCTTCCACGCTTTCGTCGGGACCTTCCAGTCGATCTTGGACCGGAAGTATGCCCGACGCGATCCCATCGAGCATTCCGAGTGGTTGGGCTACCGTGCGGTCGCCGGAACGTTGCCAATGGAGAACCCCGAGACGCTCCTCAATTCGGTCTGGCAGCATCTGCAACGCGAATATCGCGACGGACGCGTTCCACGTCTCGGCGACCACGAGATCCGGATGCGGTACTTCGCCGGCGACAAAGGGCGCGCCATTCATATCCACCGGGACGACGTCCGATTTCTGGACCAGAACATTCATGAGGACGGCAGCTGTTTCACGCTGAGGGACGTGGTCGATCACTTCCGAGATCTGCTCGGTGAGATCGGAAGAAGGCCGTCCTTCGGATTGTAGGTGGATTGGGGGCCGCTCTCCGGCCGCGTCTGCACCAGCCTGCATGGCATTTATCCATCGACATGCAGCTCCGTGAGGGCTGCCACCATCTGCATGGCCGGCCGTCGAAGGTCGGTGGGTTCACACTCGCAGGCTTCAGCGACATCACCAGCGGGTGGCGCCGAAACCCCGTCGTGTCGGCGGCCGAAGATCAAGCATGCCGATCCAAGTTGCCTGATTCGCTTCCTAGCCGCGGGCGGAAGCCCGTTCGAAACGTCACACATCGGCGAGACCATCCGGCATTTGCGTTTGTTCATGATATGTTCTATTAGACGATATCGCCTATGAAGCAGGCGATCTCCTGAAGCCGACGCCCGCCGAGCGCTCCGACTCCGTCGAGCCAGCCGCGTCGCTGCATCCAAACCAGCCCTCACGCTGACGGCCGGCGCCGCTGCCCGGCCGTGGGAGATCATGCCATGTTGCCGTCCTCGACGACCCCGAACGACCAGCATCCAGACGCCCAGGTGCCCGATGCGCTCGCCCGCGCGTTCTTGAGAACCCTCGCGCAGGAGGAGCGTAGGAAGACGAAGCTCAAAGGCGATCTCGGGTTGGATTGCGATTTTGACCTGGAGAGTGACGATCCGGTCGAGCGTATCCTGGCGCAAACCGAGGGCGAGCGGAAGACCGAGCACGTGCCCATTCCAGCCGATCTCGCCGCGGTGGCCGTGCTCGTCGCGCGTGCCATCGAGGCGGAAGACGGTCTCGTGCGGCGGCTGCGGCGTGAGGCGCCGGTCGTCATCACCACCACTCACCTGCCCGATCTCGTCGAGCCGGTGCGGGACGTCCTCGAGAGATGCGTCTTCCGGCCGGGGGTTCGGGCGATGGACCTGAGCGGCAACCGAGCGGTTGCTCTGGGTGCGAAGCAGGCTGGCCTGCTCATCCGCGACGGCTCGCACAAGGAGCATAGGCCGGATGTCGGCAACCTCATGGTCGCCTCTGCGCTCCATGCGCGGGTTCCCATCGTTGGCGTCGCCCCCGATCCCACGCGCCAGCTGCCGCGCGATCTCCTGCGCGCGGCCGAGCATCGCATCGTACTCCCGGGCCTGGATCAGAGCGGGCTCGACCTCGTCATCGAAGCGGTTACCGGTGGATGCCCGACACGACGGATCGATCCCGATCTGGTCCGCACCGTCGACATCGCCGACCTGCCGATCGCCTTCCGGGGCGCCGCCTCGCCGGATGCCTGCATCGATGCGGTCGCCCGGGTCATGGCCGCCAAGGCCGACTACTTCCAGACGGGCCCGTCACTCGAGGAGCTCGACGGGTATGGGACGGCCAAGGATTGGGGCCTGGCCCTTGCCGTCGACCTGCAGGCCTACCGAGGCGGTCGCCTCGCCTGGGCCGACATTGACAATCGGGGTCTGCTGTTGTCGGGTCCTCCGGGCGTCGGCAAGACCAGCTTCGCCCGCGCCCTGGCGAAATCCGCGCGCGTCCCCTTGGTGGCGACCTCGGTCGCGGAGTGGAACGCTTCGGACTACCTCTCCGGCACCCTGCAGGCGATCCGCAGGGCGTTCGCCCAGGCTCGGGCGCAGGCCCCCTGCATCCTGTTCATCGACGAGCTCGACGGGATCTCGGACCGCGCACAGATCCGGGGCGAACATGTCCAGTACTGGACCCAGGTCGTGAACCTGTTCCTCGAGTTGCTCGCCGGTGTCGAGGAGCGCCCGGGCGTGGTCGTCGTCGCGGCCTCGAACCACCCCGAGATGATTGATCCCGCTGTGAAACGAGCCGGCCGCCTTGATCGGGAGATCGCGATCAAGCGGCCGGACACGATGAGCCTGGCCAGGATCTTCCGGCATCATCTCGGAGTCGACGCGCTGGCCGAGGCTTCATTGCTGCCACTTGCACTGGCCGCGCGCGGCAAGACCGGAGCCGATGTCGAAGCCTTCGTGCGCCGAGCCAGGGGGGCCGCGCGGCGTGCGGGGCGCCAGATCGGTCTCGATGACATCCTGGCCGAGATCCGCCAGGGGCGGCTCGCGATGTCCGAGGCGTCGCGGCGGCGCGCGGCCATCCACGAGGCGGGCCATGCGATCGTGAGCCTGTCCCTCGGCCACAGTGCAATCGTCGACCTCTCGCTTCACGACGGCGGTGGCGAAGCCCAGTTCGAGCCTCCAGTCGATGGTGCTGCGACGCTCCCGAAGCTCGAGGTGGCGCTCGCCATGCTGCTCGCCGGACGCGCGGCCGAGGAGATCACGTTCGGCGACATCTCGATCGGCAGCAGCTTAGGCTCGGGCTCGGACCTCGCCCAGGCGACAGAACTTGCCCGCAACATCGATCTGCAGTTCGGGCTCGGCAAGCTGGGACCGTACTACGTCGACCCGACGGATAGCCCGCTCTACCTCGCCCATGGTCTCGTCGAGACGGTGGCCGAACGGCTGCGTGGGGCTTATGCGCGAGCCCGTGCCGTCCTCGAGACACAAACGCCGGCGCTGCGGGCGATCGCCTTGGAACTTGCCGAGGCGGGCTACCTCTCAGCCAAGGATGTCGACCGGATCATGCTGGCTCATGCGGCACCTGCGCATCCGGTCGAGATGCCTGTACCGGCACTCACGATGGGGGCGGCATGATGTTCGCGCTTCCTCCCGATGAACCCGATCTCGGCGATTTGCAGCCGCTGGTGGAAGCCATCGACAATCTCTGCGAGATCCTGGACGGCGACCGCGAGACAGTCATCGAGGGCTTGGCCGAGATCCTACGGCGTCGCACCCAGTTCGAAGCTTTGAAACAACTCTTGGATTCTCGCTAGGGACCAAGGACCGGGCCAGGACCTCGCGTCTGACCCGGTTCGTTCCTCGTTCTTGGATGCCGGCGCAGGCCCCCGTTCCGGCAGGATCCGATGAGCAACGAGCCACCCATGCCTTGTGAGGTGTCATGTCGCCATCCTCTTGACGCTGGCGCACCGGACCCGGCCGCGGGTCTTGGTGCTGCTGCCGTCGCCGAGGTGAGCAGCTTGCGCTCGCGATGAGTTCTCAGCGACGACCCGAGATCTGTCGGTCTGCCTTCCACAGTTGGTGGCACTGAACGAGGACGACGAGCCGACGGCATAGGTCTCAGGCGCACGCTCGACGGATGACGTCGAGGTCATAAAGCCAAGTAGCTCAAAACGCAATATCATTTCGTTTTTGAACGTGATAACTGAAACGCCATGCCCAGAATGCAAGCGGACGAGATACTGCGCCGACAGCTTTCGGTCTTCGTCGAGCAGCATGGCGGCGCAGCGCAAGCGGCCGATGCGCTCCAGCTTTCGCGCATCTTCGTCTGGAGATTTCTGAAGACAGGCAAGGCGATCCCGCGAAACGTCACGAAGTTGAAGCACGCGTTGGAGGGGGTCGCAGGCAGCCAGACTGCGGGATCGACTGTGGAAACAGCGGGGAAAAGGGAAAAGAAACAGGTTGATCAGTTTCGTTTTTCACGATCTGACGTTGCGAAGATGAGGCTCATGCTTCACTATCTGATCGCGGCTCTGGATGCCTACGAGGCGGGCGACACCGATGTCGCCGGGCGCCCAGGCCGCGCCGGATCGCCATATTGAATCGTCTCCCTGTTACCTGCGAGACAATCGGGATGAGCAGGAGCGACCTCGTGTACAGACTCGCCGAAGCCGGTGCCAAGGGAGACCGCGACGCACTTCAGCGGACGATGGACCTTCTTGCTACCGAAGCAGCGGAACAAGGCCGCCATTCCCAGGCGCGTCGACTCACGGGTCTATTGGCCGGTGACAAGCCGCGACGTGCCTCCTCTGCGGCAGGTCGCGTCGGCTCGCGCGGTCTTCCCGAATCCGTTCGGGACCTTTTGATCGACAGGATGCCTCGTCGCACGCTTGGCGACATGATCCTTCCAGCCGAAATCGTCGCCGATGTCCGCGAGGTCATTCAGGAGCAGGAAGAGACGGCGCTCCTCCGGGCGAATTCGCTAGAGCCGCGCCACGCAATCCTGCTGGTCGGCCCGCCCGGCAACGGCAAGACGACGCTCGCCGAAGCGATAGCGACCGAACTCGGCCTCCCGTTCCTGACCGTCCGCTACGACGGCGTGGTCGACAGCTATCTAGGCGAGACGGCCGCACGCATTCGTCGGATCATCGATCATGCGGCCGCGGCGCCGTGCGTCCTGTTCTTCGACGAGTTCGATGCGATCGGAAAGGAGCGTGGCGACATCCACGAGACCGGCGAGATCAAGCGCGTCGTGAACTCGCTGCTGGTCCAGTTGGATTCCCTGCCCTCCCACTGCGTCGTGGTATGCGCCACGAACCATCCGGAACTGCTGGATCGAGCCGTCTGGCGGCGGTTCCAGCTTCGGATCGAATTGCCGCTGCCCGATCGGGATGCGGTCGTCGAGATGTATCGCCGGCTTGCCAGGACGGTGCGTGGATCCGGGTTCACGCAAGAGAAGTATGTCGATTGCATGCTTGGTCGGAGCATGTCCGAGATTGAGCAGTTCAACCTTGACGTGAAACGTCGTTTGGTGCTGTCGAGAGGCTCGATGACGGCCAGCGAAGTTGCGTTGATCGTGCTGAGTAGGTGGTGCCGCCAACAGGACTCGTTGGTGGAGAACGAGAGAGTAGATGCCAGAAAGGCCGATCGTTCGAATTCGACGCGAGCAAAGGCTCGGAAGGCGCATCCCCGGGAGAAAGCCGCGGATCCCACGCAAGCTGACCTACCAGGAACAAGCTGAGCGGCAGGCGGGTACGTTCTCAAGGATTTCCGCCGATTTCGAGAGGATGACGACCGGTGCCGGCATCTCGGTCGACCCCGCCGCGACATCGCCCGACCGGGCGCTCGTCTTCGAGGTGATCGGTCGCGTCGACGGGTTTGCCCGCGCCGCCCGCGAGGCGGGATTTGAATGGCTTTCGGAAGACCTCGTCGACCCGGAAGCCGCGGGCGACGAGGATGATGCGGCCGACGACACGGGAGAGGAAGCCTCGTCCTCGATACTCTACGTGACGATGCCGTCTCTCGAAGGACTGAGGCGCCTCCTCGGATGGTGGAAGGCCTTTACCGACGGAAAGGAGCCGTCCGACAAGCTCGAGAAGGAATGGTGGAAGCTGTTCGGCTACCTCGCCGACGTACGCGTCTGGTCGGCGAAAGACCGCGTCGATCCTTCCCTCGCTGCGTACGTCGAACGCATGCTCGAGCGGGATCCGCAGGCGCTCGTGCGTGTCGAATTCGATCTCTGGTATCTCGGCACCGAGGCTCGGAGACGTCGCGCGGTCGACGAACTGCAATCGGTCCTTAGCGAACTGGACGCCTCCGTTCTCGACGAGGTGAGCATACCCGAGATTCATTATCACGGCGTGCTCGCCTCGATGCCCGCCGGCATCGCTCGCGAAGCGGCCGGAAGAACTGGACCACTGGCTACCGCGTCCATGGTGATGATCGTGCGGCCGCAATCGCTCTTTTCGATCGCATTGCCGGAGACAGCGTCGACCGAACGGGAAAATCGTGCCGTTCCACCGACGCTCGACGTCCGTCCTCCCATCGCCGTGCTGCTCGACGGTTATCCCGTCCAGTCGCACGAACTTCTGCGGAATCGCATCGACATCGAGGAAGTCGACGTCACAGGCGACGATGCGCCAGTCGAAATGCGTTTTCACGGGACGGCTATGGCGTCCCTCATCCTCCATGGAGATCTTGCGGCGAACGAAGCACCGCTGGAGCGGGTGCTGAAGGTCGTGCCGATACTGGCCGGAGCGCAGGACGCGGACGTCGAAACCACACCGACCGACAAGCTTCCGCTGGCGATGGTTCACCGAGCGGTCGAAGCACTGGCCGCGAGAAGCAACGGTACGCTCGACACCGTCCTGTTCAATCACTCGGTCTGCGACGTCTCCTCGCCCTTCGTGCGGCGGCCGACGCCCTGGGCAAAGCTCCTCGACCATCTCAGCCACCGACATCGGATCCTCTTCATCGTCAGTGCCGGAAACGTGCATGCACCGATCCCGATGGACGCCTACGAGGATTTCGATGAATTCCTGGCGCACGATCCGGACGAACGAGGCATCGCCATCCTCCGGGCCGTCGAGGCGGCAAAGGGACGGCGCGGCATTCTGAGCCCTGCGGAAGCGTTGAACGCCGTGACTGTCGGCGCCCTTCATGCGGATGGTGCCGACGACGGTCCGCCCCGCCAGGTCGATCCGTTCGGATTTGCTGCCAACAACCTCTGCTCGGCCATCGGTCTGGGCTTCGCCCGTGCACTCAAACCCGATCTGGTCATGGATGGAGGGCGTCAGGTCGCGGCTGCGGTCGCTCACCCGGGCGGGTTTGCGATCGAAGGTCGTCAGATCGCGCATCTGGGACAAAGGGCGGCCGCTCCGGACGTCGACGGCGGCACCACTGACTACGTCCGACGCTCCACCGGGACCAGCAACGCCGCGGCCCTCGCCACACGTCACGGCATCCGAATCGCTGAGGCCCTCGAGGATGTCTTTGCGTCGTCGGGAGAACGGTGGCAGAATCAGGCCACCCGCGCGGTCATGTTGAAGGCACTGCTCACGCATGGCTGCCGGTGGGGCTCGATCGGCGGCGTGCTGGATCGAGCCTATCCGCCAGCGGATCCGAGGCGGCAGCGTCGACGCGAGACCATCGCGCGCTTCCTTGGATTCGGGCGTCCTGACATCGATAGCGTCATTCAAGGAGATGCGAACCGCATCACACTGCTGGCGGATGATCAGATCAGGAGCGGCGATCTCCACGAGTACCGCATCCCGATCCCGAGCGCGCTCCTCGGCAGCCGTGAGATCCGCCGCATCTCCCTGACTCTGTCTTGGTGCACGCCGATCCATCCGGCGAATTCGACCTATCGGGGTGTACGACTGCAGCTGGTCAACCGCGAAGGCAAGGGGCAGTACTGGAAGGCAGTGGATCCGTTCCTTCAGCCCCATCCGAACTTTGGTGCCAAGGGTACGACGATCCATCGTGTCTTCGAGGGCGCGCGGAGAATCGGCGCGCTTCCCGAAGGCGGCGTCTTCGTCGGCGTCCAGGCATACCGCCTCCACGAGGAGTTCGAGGAGGCGATCGTCCCGTATGCCTTGGCCGTGACCATCGAGGTCGCACAGACGTTGCGGGCCGACATCTACACGGACGTGCGCCAGCGCGTCCGGCCGCGGGTTCGGCAGCGCGAACGCGTTTAAAGCAAGGAACGACTTGGATGGATGACGACGAACGCGTCCTCGCCGAACGCACGATTCCAGAGATCGTTGCCTATCTTCGCGCGATCGAGGACGATGAAGGTGCCGACCGCCTGGAGCGGCAAGCTCTGCGTCCGCAAGGGCAGAGCCTCGCCGCTGCAATCTTGCCTACGAAATACCTTCGCAGCGGGCTCGTGGTGGGCTTCGTCCCGAACGAGGGCGAGCAAACGCGTGCCATCGTGGACGCAAATACGATCGAGCCTGAGGTCGACCTTAAAGGTCGGCGGGTCAAAGTCACGCTCGATCAGTTCTTCGTTCAGGAGTATCCGGGCATCGGGACGCATCGGATCCTATGCGAATTTGCCGGCCGGAATCAGATCGCCGACGATATCGAGGAGCTGAAATTCACGCTGATGGTCGAGGCCGCCGACCGACAGCCGGCAGCCGTCATCGGCAAGCCGATCTTCATGGGTCTGACGATCGGCGAAGACGGAATGAACTTCCGCGGTCAGACTGTGAACA
This sequence comes from Methylobacterium sp. Leaf465, assembly GCF_001424705.1. Classification (GTDB taxonomy): domain Bacteria; phylum Pseudomonadota; class Alphaproteobacteria; order Rhizobiales; family Beijerinckiaceae; genus Methylobacterium. Next base: position 243,809 of record NZ_LMRA01000044.1, on the reverse strand, counting down.
TCTGCAGCCGGACCGATGACCTCATTCTGGATGCGATCAACGGAGACGCCTTCAAGGGTGGGCTAACTCTCGCGGCGACGCTTCAGCCGGCTCTCAAACCGTTTGTCGGTCTCGCCACCAATGTGGTGAAGGCGGCCATCAAACGCAGTCTCAACATGCCAGTCTTCAAATTCGACATTGGTCTGGATTTTAATACTCGCAACCTATCGGCACGCCTTCGTCGTGGATCTTACGTCATCGTCCAAACTAGCGAAGCGGAGTGGGATTGGTCCCGATTCTCGTTCGCGGCTCAGACGCGGCGTGTGCTTAGAAGAGCGGACGGCCAGTCTCTTGAGGCCAACTATTTCGTTATAGGGATCGACGACTTTGCAGGCGAGGCGGCGAGACCTGCCGCAAGGCCGAGCAGGCGGCCTGCAGCTAAATCTGAACAATAGCCTCGATCGGCGGCGATCTGCCGAGCGTCGAAAACCGAGCTGGGTGGATCGAAGGGAGGCTGAACGTCGATCGCTCCTCAGAGTGAGCAGCTGTGCGCGGGCAGAAACTGAATCTATAAATTAACGTAAAAATCTCACCTAGGATTATTGGTCGCTCTCCCAATCATGCGAGGAACTAGAATTACGGCTCCATTGGAGCAACAAAATTGCGAAAAGAACCAGATTTTTGAGTCATACTACAACCGTCAGCGTGCGGCCTTGCGCCGCCCCCGCCACCGCGTTGACCGCGTAGGCGCCGACATTGCGCACCAGACGCTCCACCAGGCTGGCCGTGATCAGGACCCGCACGGGCCCGGCGATCCGCGCCAGGGCCGCCGTCAGGGCGGTGACCGCGAGGGGCACCACCACGCTCCCGATGCCCTGGACGGCCGCCGCGAGGGCGTCCCCCCAGGGGACGGTCACGGCGGCGGTCGCCGGTGCGGCCGAAGGGGCCGCCGAAGCCCCCGCGACCGAGGCCGCTGCGACCGCCAAGAGGGCGAGGCCGACGCCGGCGGCGAAGGGGGCGGCGAAGGGGCGGGCGCGCAAGGGAACGGGGACAAATCGGATCATCGCGGACTCCATCGGTGGGGACATCGAAGCGAAGGCGGAGGGGCCGGCCCTCAGGGGCCGCCGCGCAGGCGGTTGCGGAGGGTCGCCCACAGGCGGGCCAGGGCGACGGGCCGCCCGGGCGCCGGATCGGGGGCCGGCTCGAGGCCGCGGCGCGGCAGCGGCGGGATGCGCGGCACCGTCCGGCGCTGCACGGGCAGGGGCGGGGTCAGGGGAAGCTGCAGGGACGGGGTCAGGGCACTTGGCGCGGGAACCGGCGCCGCGTCGCTCCGGCGCGCCCGCGGCAGGGCGCGGTCGTAGGGCGTCAGGAACTGGTCGTGCTCGGCGCCGCGCCGCGGGATCAGCGCGGCCGGGCGGTTCCAGAGCAGGATCGCCGCCGCGGCGCCGTCGCGGTCGCCGGCCTTCAGGCGCCGGACGACGGTGGAACGCGCGAAGGCCGACGGGCCGATGTTGAAGCAGAGCGAGACCAGGGCGTCGAAGGCGTGGTCGGGCAGGGCGTCGGGCAAGGCGTCCTGGATGGCATCGTCCACCGCCCGGACGTAGCGGGCGACGTCGCGCCGGAAGAGGGCGTCGCAGGCGGCCGCGGTCAGGCGCAGGCCCGGCGTCACCAGGGGCGGCCCGGCCGCCGCGGTGTGGCCGATGCCGATGGTCCAGATCCCGACGCTGTCGCGATAGGCGGTGAGGCGGCGCCCTTCGCGCGCGATGAGCACGGCTTCGCCGATGGCACTGAGGTTCATGGCCTGTCTCCGCTTGATGGCGTGGCAGCTAGACTTGCGCGATACGCGACGCGATAACTGACGCGATACTTGGAAGGACCGCGGGGTCGGGGGCGGACATGCTGCGAAAGCTCATCTCGACGGCCTTGCGACGCGAGACCGAGACTGAGACCGGCGACATCGCCCGTGAGGGGTCGGCGCGGCCGCCCGACCTGGCGTTCCCGCCCATGCGGCCGGTCGAGCCGCCCGCCGCCCGGAACGACAACCCCTTGGCGGCCCTGTGCGAGGCGGTCGAGGCCGACCTGCGGGCGGCGGGATACCTGCGCTGACCTGCGCGGATCAGGGACCGGCGGCCGCCTCCAGGGCGGTGAGCCGCGCCTCGAAGCCGCGGGCGAGGAACAGCAGCAGCTGGTCGGTGCGGAAGCCGTAGCGCTCGCCGGCCGCGCGCCCGGGACAGGCCGCCCGTGCCGGGATCGCCGGCGCGATCGTGGCGCCGTCCGCGTCGCGCACGGCCTCCGTGGCCGGGACGGCCTCCTGCGGGGCGACCGCCGGCCAGGAATCGCGGCAGACGAAGCCGTAGGCGAAGGGATCGAGGCCCTCGGCCTCCAGGATCGCGACGGCCCGCTGGACGGTGAGGCCGACGTGGCGCCGGGCCCCGTTCCCCTTCCGCGCCACGGCGTCATGGAACCGGAAGGTGCCGATCTCCCGGGCCAGCGCGCGGCCGGCGGCGATCTCGGCCTCCGAGAGGGGGGCGACCGGCGTCTTCTCGCGGGCATCGGACGTGCTGATCGCTCCGGTCCCGGCATAGAGCTCCGAGGCGCGCAGCGCCGGCGTGCCGAGGCTCCAGGTGTTGTCGGCGGCGTGGGCGATGATGCCGGCGACCCCGAGCCGCGTCGTCAGGGGGGCGCTGGTGCCGAGGCCGAGATTGCCCTCCGGCCCGAAGCGCGCCGCCTCGCGCAGGGCGCCCGGGCGGGTTCTGTCCGCCGGCTTGACGAAGACCGCGAGGCCCCCCGCAAAGCCGCCCGCCGTTCCGCCCGTTCCGGCCAGGCCGGCGACGGTCCAGGCGAGGCCCCCGCTCGACGCCTGCATCGTCAGGCCGCCGGCCAGCAGGCTGCCATCCGTGGCGAGGTCCTGGGTCAGGCGGAGGGCCGGCGCTCCGAGGAGAGGGGCGGGTGCCGGCCCGGCGACGTCGACCCGGCCCGTCGCCCGGTCGATCCGCAGGGCCTCCCGGAACCCCCCGGTGTCGGGCGCGACCTTGATCGTGAGATCGTCGCTGCCCGACAGCCCGATCTCGGCCCGTCCCGTGAAGGCGCTCTGGAACAGCAGGGAGAGGACGTTGCCGGGCCCCTGCTTGTTGAGGGTGCAGCGCAGGTCGCCGGTGCCCCCCTCGGCCGTCGTCAGGGCGGTCCAGAGGGCGGTGTTCAGCTTGGCCGCGAAGGGGTTGGCGGCGTCCGCCGTGGTGCCGAGGCCGAGGCGCGTCAGGGTCTGGAGCTGCCGGAGGGTGCTGCGGAACCTGACCCATCCGGCGGCCGTGAAGATGTAGAGCTCGTCCTCGTCGAGGATCCAGGCGAGCCAGCCGGGTTTCGGCGCGAGGCCCCGCCAGCGCCCGTCCTGGAACTGGGCGACCTGGCCGGACAGCCCCGCCCAGGCCCCGGTGGGGGCGGGGCTCAGCACGAGGTAGCGGTCGCCCTCGGCGGGGGCGGCCGGCGGCGCGGCGAGGTCCTTGTCGCGGCAGGCGAGCTGGACCACCGCGTCGAGCTGGATCAGGGCCTCGTTGTGGGTGACGTGCTTCTGGGCTTGGCCGGCCGCGATCAGCGGCAGCGCCAGAATCGGGGTGGTCTCGGGCATCGTCGGGCTCCGGGTGTCTCGGGACTGGGTTGGATCGCGGGTTCAGGCGGGCTCCACCGGCACCCGCGTCCGGGTCTCGGGGCCGGGCCCGGCCGCCGCGCCGACCTGCGCCACCGCGACGTCGAGGCGGTCCTGGGGCGTGCCGAAATCCGCCGCCTCGTCCGCCGCGGCGTAGAGGAGGTCCGACCGGTCCGCGCTCAGGGTCCGGAGGGGGTGGCCCGCGGCGGCGTAGATCGTGACCCGGTAGGCCTCGGGCTCCTCCAGCGGGACCTCGACGGCGTCCCAGGAATCCCCGTCGCGCCGGGCCCTCCGGATCCAGGCGAGGCGCACGCCCCCCGGCGCCCGCCGTGCCCGGAGATGGACGGGGCGCAGGGGCTTAAGGGCGGTGAGGCCTGCCGTGGCGCGCAGCGCGACGGTGGCCGGATCGGCCGGATCGCGCGCCGCCGGGCCGAGCCGGTAGCGGAACGGGCGACCGGCCTCGTCGAGGCGCTCGACCAGGGGCACCACCGCCCCGTCGAGGCGCACGATCAGGCTGCCGGCCGGGGCCGCGCGCCCGGCCTGCGCCTCGCTTCCGGCCAGCCCGCGCAGGAGCCCGGTGAGCCGGTAGGAGCCCGGCCCCACCAGCGTGGCGCCGGCGGCTGCGATCAGTTCGATCGCCCCGTCCCCGGCGCTGCGCACCGCGAACAGGTTGCCGCCCGCGAGGGCCGCCGCCTCGCCGATGGCGTCGAGGTCCCCGGCTTGGCGCAGGCGGACCGTGAGGGCCGCGCCCCGGTCGAAGCGCCAGAGCGGGCCGGGGGGCAGCGCCGTCAGGGTCTCGCCGAGGCAGGCGGGGTGGTCGACGAAGCCCTGCGGCACCAGCGGGGCGGCCTCGCCCTCCGCCCGCCAGATCGCCATCGGCCCGGGCCAGGGGTCGGCCGTCACCGCCAGCGCCTGCAGGGTGGTCGGGGTGCCGCGGTCGGCCGGCAGGTCGAGGGCGACCGCGAAGGGCGGCCCGGCCAGGGCCGGCACCGCCCGGCGCGGGCGCAGTCCGGCCGGTTCGCCCGCGCGGGGCGCCCGTCCGTGACGGGGGACGCCCCGCGTCTCGATGGCGCGCCCGCGCGGGCTGTCGGCGATGCGCAGGATCCGGTGCGGCAGCCGCTCCCCCGGCAGGGCCAGGAGGTCGCCCGGCGCGAGGTCGATCCGGCGCGGGCTCAGGGTGAAGCGCGCGGTGTCGCGGGCCGCGAGGGCGGCGTCGAGGGCGGCCTCCGCCAGGGCCTCGGCGCTGGCGCGCCGGGTCACCACGGCGGCCTCCATCCGGGTCTCGCGCCGGCGCCGGCCGGTCGGCCGGGTCGCGGCGGCGCTCGCCCGGCGGTACTCGGCGGTCTCGCCGTCGGTGAAGCCGATCGCCAGGGAGCGCGGCAGCTCCGCCTCCTCGGCCCGGACCCGGGCCAGGGGGGCCTCCGCGTCGCGCAGGACCACGAGGTCGTCCGCCGCGATCGCCCGCGGCACCTCCCGCCGCGGCCCGCGCACGATCAGCGCGCCGGCCGCGGCGGAGACGTCGAGGCCGTAGAGCTGCGCCAGGGGCTCCAGGGCCGCCCGGGCCGACATCGGCCGGTCGATGACGTAGCCGTCGAGGGTCGCGTCGGCGGTGATGGCGGCCGGCACGGTGATCCCGAGGTCGGCCAGGATCGCGGCGATGAGCCGGTCGAGTTCCAGCCCCTCGATCCGCCCGGTGATCCAGTGGCCCACCGGCCAGTTGCCCGCATCCGCCCAGACGGTGTCGAAGTCGGGAAAGGCCGGGTAGGGCCGGGCGTCCCAGCACCAGACGAAGATCCCCTCCGCCGGCACCATCGGCCCGCCATAGACCGGCGAGACCGGGTTGTGGGCGGCCTCGAAGCCGGGCAGGTCGGGGTCGAACCGCCCCAGGATCGCCGCGAGGCCGCGCGCCTGGATCAGGTCGTCGCGGGTGCCGCGCGAGGCGGGCGGGCTGGCGTTCTCGGCGGATTTCGGGTCGGGGAAGACGTTGGGGCCGTTGGTGCCCTTGTCCACCGCCGGCACCCCGATCTCGGTGAGCCAGATCGGCTTGCCCCGCGGCACCCACGCCGTCGCCCGGGTCTCGCGCCCGTCCGCCCGCTCGATGTGCGGGTTCGCCCACCAGCCCACGAGGTCCTTGGCCCGGAAGATCCAGGGCTTGGCGGCGGCCCCGTCGGTGATCGGCGTGCGGACCTGCGCCGCCCGGTCGGCCGCACCGGCATAGAACCAGTCGAAGGCCTCGCCGGCGCCGAGCCGCCCCTTGAGATAGGCCGGGTCGTAGATCGAATCGGCGAGCGCCAGGTCGGCATGGGCGTCCCCGTCGCGCCAGTCGGTCAGGGGCGGGTAGTAGTCGATCCCCACCGCGTCGATGGCCGGGTCCGCGAACAGGGCGTCGAGGGGGAAGCGGACCGTGGCGCCGCCGTCGCGCACGTCGGCGCCGTACTCGGTCCAGTCGGCGGCGTAGACGAGCGCGACGTCCGGGCCGAGGCGCTGGCGCAGGGCCGTCGCCAGGCTGCGGAAGCCCTCCACGGCGGGGTAGCGCCCCGCCTCCGCCCGCACCCGGGTGAGGCCGACGAACTCGCTGCCCAGGATGAAGCCGGCGAGGGGAATCCCCGCGGCGGCCCAGGCGGCCGCGAGCGTCGCGTAATGCAGCACGAAGGGGCGATACTGCGCGAGGAAGGCCGCCACCTGCGTGCCGGCCGCGGCGGTGCCGTCCGGGCTCGCCGGCTGCCCGGGGGCGGGGTCGCAGGTGATGCGCCCGCGCCAGGGATAGGCCGGCTGGCCGGCGGCGGCCGGGTCGCGCGGGTCCGGCCGGCGGTTGCCCGCCGGCACGTCCATCATCACGAAGGGGTAGAGCACCACCGCGAGGCCGCGCCGGTGCAGGTCGGCCACGAGGCGGGTCAGGCCCGCATCCGAGGGCGTGCCGCCATAGGCCGGCCCGCCTTCGGGCCCGGTCGAGACGGGCGCCACCTGGTCGCGGCCCAGGCCCGCCACCGACCAGGCGTCGCCGCTCGTCACCTTGGCGGCGGAATCGACCCGGGGGGCGAGGGTGCAGAGTCCGGCGCGCAGGTCGTCCCCGAACCAGCTCGCCACCACGGAGACGCGCTCCAGCCGCGGGCAGAGCGCCTGGAGCGCGTCGAGGGAGGCGGTGACGTCGGTGCCCGCCTGCAGCTGGAACCGGTTGGCCGGGCGGGTCGTGCCGTAGCCCGCCTCCTCGGTGACGCGCAGCGGATCGAGGCCGAACTCGGTGGAGCCGGGGATGAGGCAGACCGCCCGGATCATCCCGGCGAGGCCTGCCACGGGGCGCAGCACCTCGAAGGCGAATTGCGGGATCCGGTTGCCGAACTCGGCCAGGGCGAGGCGCTCGAACACCACATAGGCGAGGCCGCGATAGGCGGGCGCGTCCGCCGCCCCCTCCTTGGCGACGATGAGCGGGTCCGGTGCCTGGTCCCCGTCGCCGACGTGCAGGCGGAGGGTGACCGTGGTCAGGTCGATCTCGCGCCCGTCCGCCCAGACCCGCCGGAGGCCCGCCACCGGGCCCTCGCAGAGCCCGATGGCGAGGTCGACGAAGTAGGCATAGGCCGTCCGCTTGACCTTGCCGCCGCCGATGCCCTTGCCGCCGGCCGCGCTGGCGGCGGCGGGGCTCGCCACCTCCAGGGGCCGGGTCGCCCAGATCAGGGTGCCGCCGATGCGGGCCCGGCCGTAGACCCGCGGGATGGGGTCGCCCTCGCCGGAGCTGAGGCCCGCCACGTCGGAGAGGCGCGGCCCCTCGACCGTGCGCCCGCCCGCCAGTCCCCCGAACAGGGCGGCGTCGAGGCCGGAGCCCGCCGCCGCCCCGAGGGCACTGCCGATGATCCCGCCGATCGGCCCGCCCAGCGCCGTACCGGCCGCCGCCCCGGCGGTTTGCAGGATCAGCGTGGCCATGGCGGACTCCGATAGCGGGGGCGAGGTCTGAGATCTCGGGGCAACTCGCCCTTGCGGTATTATAGCGATGTGCTATTTTTAGTTGGTGAAACGGATCGCTTACAGCAAGGCTGCCCTGAAGACGCTGAGCCGGATGCCGGCCAACGTCTCGGCGATGATCCGCTCGAAGATCGCCCTGCTGGCGGCCGATCCGGCCGCCCAGGCCAACAACGTGAAGGCCCTCAAGGGCGAACCCGGGGTCTTCCGCCTGCGGGTCGGCGACTGGCGGGTCCTCTATACGGACCAGGGCGAGATCCTCGCCGTGATCCGGGTCGCCCCCCGGGGCAGCGCCTATGACTGACCCCGACGAACCCGTCGCATCGGACACTGCCGGAACGGACCTTCGCCCATGAACGCCCAGACCATCGTCACCCCGGCCGGCGAGCGCCTCGTCGTCCTGTCGGAAGCCGATTTTCGCGCCCTGAGCGAGGCGGCCGAGGACAATGCCGACCGCCTCGCGATCCAGGAATTCCGCCGTCGGCTCGCCGCCGGCGAGGAGGAGTTGCTGCCCTCCGGGATGGTGGACCGCATCCTTGGCGGGGAGAACCGCATCCGCGTCTGGCGCGAGCACCGCGGCCTCACCGCCCGCGCCCTGGCGGAGGCCGCCGGGATCGCCCAGCCGTTCCTGTCGCAGATCGAGACCGGCAAGCGCGAGGGCACCGTGGACACCCTGCGCCGGATCGCCGAGGTCCTGTCCGTCACGATCGACGACCTCGTCGGTTAGCCGCCCTCCACGCCCGGGAAGCGGAAGACCTGGGCGAGGTGGCGGCGCCACCAGGCCGTCAGGGCGACCTCCGTGACGGCGGCGCCGTCATGGGCGTGGATCATCGTGCCGGCGCCGGTGGCGAGGGCGCAGTGCCGGGCCGGCAGGTGGGCGCGGAAGCGGAACAGCAGGACGTCGCCGGCCGATGGCGGACCGTCGACGGGCAGGAGGTGGCGCGCGGCCGCGTCCGCCAGGGGATCGCAGCCGGGCGGCGCGGATTCGGCCCAGGACGCGGCGTAGGGCGGGGCCGCCTCGGGCTCCGGGCCGAGGGCCTCGCGCCAGACCCCGCGCAGCAGCCCGAGGCAGTCGCAGCCGACGCCCTTCAGGGAAGCCTGGTGGCGATAGGGCGTGCCGATCCAGGCCCGCGCCAGGGTGACGATCCTCTCGGGCGTCATCGTTTCGGATGTCATCGTCTCGAATGTCATCGTCTCGGATGTCATGGCGGCCTCACCGGAACAGGCTGCCGCCGTCGAGGCCCGGGCCGGCGCCGGGGGCGGGGCGCAGCACGAAATCGTTGCCCGGCAGGTGCGGGAAGCCCTGGAAGTTCGGCACGTTGGCGAACTTGTCGCGGCAGGTGGCGAGGCGCTTGTCGCAGCCCGCCGTCAGGCGGAAGCGGTCGCCCGGCGCCACCGGGCGGGGCGGGGCCTGCCAGAGGTCGAGGCGGATCGTCCCCGTCGCGCCGGCCTGGTCGCGGATCTCGGCCTCCTGTCCGGCCTGGCCGTCGCCGATCCAGGCGAGGCGCCCCCCGGCGAACCACCCTGGCGCGAAATCTCCCGCCAGGGCGACGGCGAGGCGGCCGGGTTCCGGCGCCGCCAGCACCGTGCCGGTCGTGGCGAAGCGGGCATCGGTCAGGTCCACGCGGCAGCGGGCATCGCCGAGATCGGCCCCGCAGGTGGCACGGTAGGTCCGGCCGCGCTCGGCGTCGAGCTGGTCCATCAGCCCGCGCAACTCGGCCACGAAGGCGGTGCCGGCCCGGCGCACCTCGCCGACCGTGCCGATTTCGAGGAGCAGGCGCGTCTCGGGGCGGCGCCAATCCACCAGCCAGGTTTCCACCGAGGCGGCGTCGTAGAGGCCGCCGGCGATGTCGGCGTCGGTGAGCCCGACCGCCGAGAGCGCCCCGGCGACCTCGCCGCCGCCGATGGCGAAGCCGAGCTCGGCGCTGGCTTCGGCCGCCTCCAGCCCGGAGCGGGCGGCGTAGGTCAGGCCGCCGAAGCTGAGGTCGCGGTCGTGGTCGGTGAAGCCGAGGCGGACGCCGTCGCGCCGGGTCAGGGCCCAGCAATGGCACAGCGTGGTCGCCCCGCCGGCGAGATGCGCGGCGAGGTCGGGGGGCAGGTCGCGCATGGTCTGGAAGCCCCGAAGAATGTCAGGAACGGGTCGGGTTGACCCGCGGGTCGGCCCGGAGCCGCGCCACGGCGAGATCGATGAAGGCCCGCACCTTGGCGGGTGCGCGCCGCCCCTCGGGGCTCACGACGTGGACCGGCATCGCCGCCGCCTCCGGATCGTCGAGGACGAGGCGCAGGCGCCCCTCCGCCACGGCCGGGGCGACCTGGTAGGACAGGAGCTGTGCGAGGCCCTGGCCGGCCAGCGCCGCCGCCAGGACGGCGTCGATGGTGTTGCAGGTCAGCCGGGGCCGCAGGGCGACGGTCCCGGGGCCGGTGCTGGCCGAGCCGATCACGGCGTGGTCGCGCAGGTCCCGCACCGTCCCGGGCGTCCCGTGCCGGTCGAGGTAGTCCGGTGCGGCGCAGAGCACCCGCCGGACGGTGCCGACCCGGATCGCCGCGAGGCCGGAATCGGCAAGCGCGCCGATCCGGACGCCCACGTCGGCGCCCTCCTCGACCATGTTGACGATCCGGTCGAGGAACAGGGCCTGCGCCGAGACGGCGGCGTGATGGGCCAGGTATTCGGTGATCACCGGCAGCACGTAGAGGCGGCCGAACTGCACCGGCGCCGTCACCGTCAGGGTGCCGGAGGGCGTGGCGTAGGAGCCCGCCGCGGCGGCCTCCGCCTCCGCGATCTCCGCCAGGATGCGCCGGCAATCCTCCAGGTAGCGCCCGCCCGCCTCGGTGAGCTTCACCGAGCGGGTGGTCCGGGTCAGGAGCCGCGCCCCGATCCGCGCCTCGAGGGCCGCCACCGCCCGGGTCACGGCCGGCGGGCTGAGGCGGAGCTGGCGCGCCGCTTCGGCGAAGCCCCCGCCCTCCGCCACCCGGACGAAGACCCGCATCGCCTGCCACCGATCCATGCCGTCCTCCGCCGACTCGCGATTGTTCCATTTTGCGGAACAGTGGCTTGCGCGGAAAGCGCATTCTCCCCGTCCGGCCCCTGGTCTTGAATGCGGATGTCGCCGGTGGCCCGGCCCTGGTTCTGTCCCCGTCCCCGAGGAGGCCTCCCATGAAGCTGTTCCACGTCGCGCTGTCCGGCCACGCCCACCGGGCCCGCCTGTTCCTGTCCCTGGTCGGCCAGCCCTGCGAGATCGTCGCGGTCGATCTCGCGAAGGGCGAGCACCGGACGCCGGACTTCCTGAGGCTGAATCCCTTCGGCCAGGTGCCGGTGCTCGTGGACGGCGAGACGGTCGTCCCCGATTCCAACGCCATCCTGGTCTACCTGGCCAAGCGCCTCGGCCGCACCGATTGGCTGCCGGAGGACGCGGCCGGCGCGGCGCGGGTCCAGCGCTGGCTCTCGGTGGCGGCCGGGCCCATCGCCTTCGGGCCGGCGGCCGCTCGCCTGATCACGGTCTTCGGCGCCGCCTTCGACGCGGCCGAGGTCATCGCCCGGGCCCACGCCATCCTCGGCCGCATCGAGGCCGAACTCGCCGAGCGGCCCTGGCTCGCCGCCGACCACCCGACCCTCGCGGACGTGGCGCTCTACAGCTACGTCGCCGCCGCGCCGGAGGGGAACGTCGACCTCGCCCCCTACGGCGCCGTCCGCGCCTGGCTCGCCCGCATCGAGGCGCTGCCGGGCTTCGTGCCCTTCCCGCAGACGCCGGCAGGCCTGCGCGCCGCCTGAGTCCCATCCCTCTCGTCAGGAGAACGCCCATGTCCCCCACCGACTGCCCCTCCTGCTCCCTCCCGGAAACCCGGCCCACCCCGCCCTGGCACGCGGGCGAGACCGCCCTCCAGGCCCGGGTCGGCGTCGCCGAGCGGATGGCCGAACTGGGTCCCCGGGTGATCCGCGACCACCTGATCGCGCAGCACCGCGCCTTCTACCGCCAACTCCCCTTCGTGGTGCTCGGGACGGTCGATCCGGACGGCGAGGCCTGGGCGACGGTGCGGACCGGGGCGCCGGGCTTCCTCGACGCGCCCGATCCCGGGCACCTGCGGGTCCGGGCGGCCCCCGAGCCCGACGATCCCGCCGAGGCGGGGCTCTCGGACGGCGCCGCCCTCGGCCTCCTCGGGATCGACCTCGGCACGCGGCGGCGCAACCGCCTGAACGGCACGGTGGTGCGCGACCGCCCGGACGGCTTCGCGGTCCGCGTGGCGCAGAGCTTCGGCAACTGCCCGCAATACATCCGCGTCCGGACCGATCCGGCGCCGGTCCCGGCCTCGCTGGCCGCGCCCCGCGTGTCGCACCACCTCGACGGGCAGGCCCGCGCCCTCATCGGGAGCGCGGAGACGATGTTCGTGGCGAGCTACGCCCTCGGCGCCGATGGCCGCCGGCAGGTCGACGTCTCGCATCGGGGCGGTCCCGCCGGCTTCGTCCGAATCGGCGCGGACGGGGTTCTGACGGTGCCGGATTATGCCGGCAACCGGTTCTTCAACACCCTGGGCAACCTGCTCGCCAACCCGCGCGCCGGGCTCCTGTTCATCGACTTCGCGACCGGCGACCTCGTGCAGATGACCGGGCATTCCGAGGTCGTCCTCGACGCTCCCGATCTCGCGGAGCACCCCGGCGCCGAGCGCCTCTGGCGCGTCACGCCCCGCAAAGTGATCCGGCGCCCGGGCGCCTGGCCGCTGCGGTTCGCACCCCCTACGGCACGATCTCGATGAGCGGCACCCGTGGGATCTCTCCCGCGGCGAAGGCCGAGAGGTCGATGGTGAGGTCGTCGGTGTCGAAGCGGACCGGGACGTCGAAGGCGAAGCCCGCCGTCACCCGCGCGCCCGCCGCCGGCACGGCGTCGGCCGCGAAGGTGAGGCGGCCGGTGGCGGCCTCGCAGGCGACCTTGGCCACCGGCACCGCGACGCCGTCCACCGCCACCCGCACGCTCTCGGCCACCGGCTTGGCGATGGTCCGCCGATAGGGCGCGGGCCCGGTGCCGTAGGTCTTGGCGAGCTGGAACACCCGGGTGGCCCCGTCCCCGAGGCCGAGGAGCTGGTCGGTGGCCGCGATCGCGCGCGAGGGCGGCCCGGAGGTCGCATCGACCCGGTCGCGGTAGCGGAAGCCGTAGAGCCGGCCCCGCCGCTCCTCGAAGAAGCTCAGCACCGCGTGCAGGGCGTCGAGGGTGCGGATGCCGAAGCCGGCATCGTAGCGCCGGCGGGAATCGGCCCAGCGGCTGTTGCGGTGCTCGCGGCCCGAGGCCAGGGTGACGATCTCGGTCAGCCGGCTCGGGCCGCCGCTGCCGCGCAGGGCCACGTCGAGGGGAAAGCGGACCTCGTGGAAGTCGCTCGGCGGATCGTCGACCATGTGGATTCCTCCTTTCGCCTCACAGGCCGCGCCGGCCCCGGGCCACCGCCCGGGCGAGGCCGGCGGCCACCTGCGCCTCCGAGCGGCGGAAGCTCTCGAGGTCCGGGGTGGCGATGTGGATGGTCACGGGGGCGGAGGCCTGGCCGCCCGTCGCGACGCCGAGCCGCCCGTCGCTGCCGCGCTTCAGGGGCAGGATCGCCTCCGGCCCGGCCTCGCCCATCAGGCCGAGGCCGTCGCGCATGGGGAAGTAGGTCGGGGCGGCCACGACGCCGCCGGCCGCGAAGGGGCGGACGCGGCCCCGCTGCAGAACCCCGCCGTCGGCGAAGGCCGCTTCGGCACTGCCCGCGCCCGACCCGATCAGCCCGTTCACCAGCCGGGTGATCCCGGCCTTCACCGGGCTCAGGGCCGCCTTGACCGTCACGCTGGAGAGCTTCGTCGCCAGCGTGCCGAGGACGCTGTCGAGCTGGCGCCCGGCCCCGACATTGAGGCTCAGCGCCTGGGACAGGCTCTGGCCGAAGCGCTGGGCGAGCCGGTCGAGGGTCTCCAGCTGCCGGGCGCGGGCCGCGGTGCTGCGGTCGAGGTCGGTCTCGGCCATGGCGGGGGTCCTCGCATCAGGTCGGGTCGGGGAAGCGGGCGATCAGGTCCCGCAGGGCCGCCCCGTCGAGGGCGGTGCGGGCCCCGGTCAGGCCGGCGGCGGCCATCAGTTCGCGCGGCGTGGCGCGCCAGAAGTCGCGCGGGCGCCAGCGCAGGCGGGCGAGGCCCAGCGCCAGCGCCTCGTCCCACGGGAAGGCGGAGGGCGGCTCCGGCGCGGTCCCGCCCGTGGGGCTCAAGGGGTTTCGGGGGCCTCGCCGAAGGCCGCGGCGAGCACGGCGCCGATCGCCGTTCCGATCGCCTCCAGGTCGCCCGCCAGCGGCAGGGCCGCGACGGCGGCCGCGTCGAGGTCGTGGCCGCCGCCGCGCAGGGCCGCGCCGAGGAGCGCGATGAGGTCCCGGCTCCTGAGCCGCCCCTCGCCGAAGCGGGCGGCGAGCTCGGTGAGGTCGGCGGCCCCGAGGGCATCCTCGAGTTCGGCCAGGGCCCCGAGGGTGAGGCAGAGGGTGTAGCGCTCGGGGCCCAGGGCCAGGGCCACCTCGCCGCGCCGGCGGTTGGCCATCAGGCGGCCGTGAAGGCGAGGGGGCCGGCCGAGTCGAGGGCCAGGTCGAAGGTCACCTCCCCGGCGTGATCCCCGCGGTATTCCAGGCTGGTGATCTGGAAGACGCCCTCCAGGGTGCCGAAAGCCGGCACCACGATCTGGTAGGTCTCCAGGCTGCCGTCGAAGAACACCTGCCGCAGGCGGCCATCGGAGGCCTCGTCGCGGAACACCCCGGAGCCCGAGAGGGCGGCCCGGCGCACCCCGGCCCCGGCCAGGAGTTCGCGCCAGCGCCCGGCGGAATCGGCGTTCGTCACGTCCACCGTCTCGGCGTTGAAGGCGATCTGGCGGGCCCGCAGGCCCGCCACCGCGAGAAAGCCGCTGCCGGAGGCGATGCGGATAAGCAGGTCCTTGCCGCGTTGGGCTGCCATGGGGGGCTCCGTGGATCGAGGGGTCAGGCGGAGAGGCGCTCGGTGATCGCCCGCAGGGTCAGGGTGGCGCGGGCCTCGCCGCTGGCGGGGTCGCGCCGCACGGCGATGGCCTCCAGGTCGAGGCGCACGAGGGTGTGGCCCGCGAGGGCGAGGGGCGCGTCGTGCAGGAGGTCGGCGATGCGCTCGGCGGCATCCACCGCGCTGCGGAGCGAGCCCGGCCGGGCGAAGACCGTCAGGCCGAGGGCGTGCCGGTGGCGCCGGGCGCCGTCGACGGAATCGTCGCGGATCTCGGCGTCCCCGAACAGGGCGTAGACCGGCGCGACGCCCCGGGGCGGCTCGTCGGCCAGGCGCAGGGACCCGCCCATCAGCCGCGCCAGGGGCGCGTCGGTGGCGAGCCAGGCGAGGATGGCGGCGCGCAGCGCCAGGAGCGGGCTGGTGGGCGAGCCGGCGGGAGCGGGGGCGAGGCTCATGCGGCGGCCCCGGCACCGAGTTCCTCGACGTTGAGTTCCTCGACCTGGCAGACGAGGTCGCGCCGGCGCCCGTCCGGATCGCCCGCGCTGCGCACGGCGAAGCGGCGCGGGCCGCTGGCGAGGCGCATCGCCGGCGTGATCGTGGGGCCGAAGCGGAACCGGACCCGGTGGGTGGCGACCGCCTCGGCGCGGCCGAAGCGGAGCCGCTCGACCGGGCGCAGGGGCTCGATCGCCCCCCAGAGCAGCGGGCCGGCCTCGAACCGGCGCACCACGCCGCCGAAGCCGTCCGGCGTCTCCACGGGACGTTCGAGCACGAAGCGGCGGCGGCGCGCGCCGATGGACACGGGGGGGAGGGGCTGGGGCATGGCGGCGATCTCCGGGACGGGGCGCGCTACAGGCGCAGCCGCCGCAGCGGCGCGACCAGGGCGGCAAGGGCGGGCGGCGGGACGTCGTCGCCGGCCCCGTCGCCGCGATGCTCGAAGGCGTGGGCCACGAGGAGCCGGATCGCCTGGGCCAGGGCCGGCGGCAGCGGCGGCCCGGCGCCGCCGTAGCCCGCGTCGACTTCGATCAGGGCGGCGCGCCGGTCGAGGGCCGGCACCGCCGGGTCGATGACGAGGCCGGGCGCCTCGATCCCGTCCGCGCCGGGCCGGACGAGCCCGGCGGCGAGGTCGGTGACGGTGCCGCCGGGATCGACGAGGCCCGTCCGCGCCACGGCCACGAGGGGGCTGAGCGGCAGGGGCAGCCAGCCGTCGCCGGGCCAGGCCGTGAGCATCACGCGGTAGCGCCCCGGCGCCAGGATGCGCCGGGTGGCCACCTCCACCTGCGCCCGGGCCGCCGCGATCAGGCGCTCCACCAGGGGATTCTCGGCCCCGCCATCGTCCGGGTCCAGGCGCAGGACGCCGCGCATCTCCGCCAGCGTCACCGGCTCGACGCGGGCATCGTCGACGCGTATCGGGGTCATCGTCGTCTCCGTGTGGGGGCCGTCCAGGAAAGGGATCCCGATGGCGCGCAACGCTGGCCGGACCCGCCGCGCGGCGCGGCGCGGGGCCCCGGCCCTGCTGGGGCTTCCGGTGCTGCTGGCCGTGCTGGGACCGCCGGCCTCGGGGCCGGCCGGCGCCGTGGTGGGCGGCCGCCCCGCCCCCGAGGCGGCGGGCTCGGCCGTGATGGTGCTGTCCTCGAACGGCGGCGTCTGCACCGGCATCGTCGTGGCGGCGGACGCGGTGCTCACCGCCGGCCACTGCGTGGCGGCCCGGGCCGAGCACCGGGTGCATTACAAGGACGCGGCCGGCGCGCCGGTGCTGGCCGAGATCACGGCCCGCGCGCTCCATCCGGGCTACGATGCGGGTGCGGTGGCGGGGCGCCGCCGCTCGGTCGACCTCGCCCTGGTGCGCCTGGCCGCCCCCTTGCCGGGCCGCTTCGTGCCGGCCGCCCTCAGCGCCGCGCTGCCGCGGGCGGGCGAGCGCCTGACCCTGTCCGGCTACGGCGTCGCCGCCGCCGGGGATGCCCGCAGCACCGGGACCTACCGCAGCGTCGAGCTCGGCGTGATCGAGCCCCACGGACCGAGCCGCCTCCTGGTCTGGCTCGGGGCCGGTCCCGGCGGCGCCAGCGCCTGCCAGGGCGATTCCGGCGGGCCGATCGGCGCGGGGCCCGCCGTCCTCGCGGTCTCCGCCTGGGCCGCCGGCAAGGCCTGCGGCGGCGTCTCCCAGGGCGTCCTCCTCGGGCCGCAGCGCGACTGGATCGACCGGACCCTGTCGGGCTGGGGCAGCGCCGCGCGCTGGTCCGGCGTCTGAACGGGTCTGCGGATGACGAAAGGTCCGCGGAACCAGAGCTTGGCCGAGCCATTGCCTTCCGATAGGCTCCACGCCGTTCTCGTCCAGAACATCGCCGGACGCGGGAGAGACACGATGTTGCCGACCGCGCTGCGCAAGGCTGCCCCCAGCAAGGCTGTGCGCCACACGACCCGTCCCACCCGCCTCCGGATCGGAGCGACGGTGCTGGCGGCGGCCCTCGGCGCGCTGGCGCCCCTGCCGGCCTCCGCGGTGATCAACGGCGAGGTCTCGCGCGATCCCAACGGCCTGCGCGCCTCGGTGGTGCGGATCGAGAGCACCCAGGGCGAGATCTGCTCGGGCACGCTCATCGCCCGCGACCTCGTGCTCACCGCCGCCCACTGCGTCATGCATCAGGCCGGCTACAGCGTGGTGGCGGTCGACCGGGCGTTCCGCTCGCGCCGCATCAACGCCATCGCCTTCGCCATGCATCCCGACTTCGTGCCCGGCACCACGCCGGAGGACCAGCCGGGCATCGACCTCGCGGTCATCAAGCTCGCCGAGCCCCTGAGCGGCGATTTCCAGCCCCTCGATCCCCGCGGCGGCGCCATCAACACCGGCGACGCCGTCGACATCGCGGGCTTCGGCGTGGTCGCGGAGAACCGGCGCAACACCGCCCGGACCCTGCGCCAGGCCCACCTCGTCTCCATCGGCTCGCTGCAGGTCGCCAACCGGGTCACGGTGGTCACCGACCGCCGCCGCATGGCCGAGACGGCGGGGGCCGGTGCCTGCCTGGGCGATTCCGGCGGCCCGATCCTGCGCGGCGGTCCCGGCGGCTACCAGATCGTCGGCGTGGTGAGCTGGTCCAGCGGCGCCATGCGCCAGGACCGGAAGGCCCGCACCGCCTGCGGCGGCTTCACCGCCGTGACGCCCACCGGCGAGCATGCCGGCTGGATCAACGCCCGCGCGGCCGACTTCGCCCGCATGCCCTCCGGCGCCGCCATCGGCGCGACCCGGTCGGACTGGATGGCCAAGCCGGGCCGGCGGTAGGCCGAGCCGGGCCGAGGCGCTTGTCTAAGTCGTGGAGGCCGGCCCGGTAATCTGAACCTCGACGTCGAAATCGCCGAAATGGTCCGGTAATTCTCGCGCCGCCAGCGCCGATTGGGCGAAGACCTTGACGGTCCAATCGTCCCCCTGACGGTTCAAGCCGAGCCCGACGGCGCGGTCGCCGCGACCGGCTGCGTACTGGCTGACGAATGCGTCCTTGGCTGCCAGCGCCGCCCGTTTCGTCGCGCGCAGCTTTTCCCGCCGGTCACTCATGTCACGCTCCTGCCACCTGAGTGTAGATCTCGACTTCGAGGGCATCAAGGACGGTCTGGATCGGGTTTGCATAAGTGATGCCGTACCCATTCGCACCGCCACGGTCAGTGCCCGCAAACAGAAGTGCCGCGGGGCGCCCGTCATCCGTACAGATCAGCGCCCCACTGTCGCCTCCCTGCGAGAACGGCCGGTCCGTGCCGTCGATCACGATCTGACGGTTGAAGATCGCGAACCGCGGGCGGGCGCCAGTGATCATCTGGACCTGGATGTTGTCGACGTCGATCGCTGCCACTCGGCCCTCCCTCAGATCCGTGGTCCGGCCGACCTTCTTTACCGGGGTCTGTTCGAGCAGAAGGTCCTCGACGTCGCCGATGTCCCAGCCGCCGCCACCGGTGGCGATCCCGTCAATACGGTGGGGAACGCAGTTGCACCCCGGGATGAGGCGGGCGAAGGCGCAATCGACGAGGTTCGAAGCCGTCGGATCGAAATCGATCGGCACAAACGCTTCGAGCTTGGCGACGTGGTGTTCGGTATTGCGCACCTGGCCGCCATCGGCCCGGCCGGGCTGCAGGATGATGTCGCCGATCCGGGCCCGGTTGGTGTTGGCCAGCACGTGGTTGTTCGACAAAATGCCGATGTGTCCGTCGCGGTTGATGCCGAAGCAGCCGATCGTGCCTGCCGTGATGCGTGGGTGGCCGATGGAATGGCCCGCGCGCAGGGGGCGGCACGGGCTCACCGCCGTGCCCCGGTGCCTCACCCGGCCCGTGATCCGAATCTCGATCTCGCCCTTCGCGATGCGTTGTGCTGCCTCGACGACGGGATGGTGGAGCAGCTTCTTGTGCTGGAGGAACAGTCCGACCTTCAGGGCGGAGGTCCGGCGGTCGTCGGATTTCGTCTTCAGGATGCCGACGGCGATCTTCTCCTTGGGGTCGAAACTCCGCTCGCGGCGGGCCTGGAGGATGTCGGCATGGGCCTGGGTCCCCGGCAGGGGCGCGAAGGTCGGTGCGGCGTCCAGGGCCGCGCGCGCCACCTCGCGATAGCGGAACGCCCGAAGGAAGACCTCGGCCTTGGCGTTCTCGGCTCCATCCAGATTCATTCTGCCCGCCTTAGAAACTTCAGGTTGATTTTGAAGCGGTTCAAGCATCGACGGAAGAGGTTGGTTCCGATCAGATCGCCGCGCACCGAAACAAACTTGAGGTTGTGATACGCCATCAACAGGTTTTGCGCGTCCGCAAGGCACCCCCGGGCCCGGGGGCCCGGGGGTGTCGGGCTCACGCCCCGAAGGACAGGAGCTTGATGGCGTCGAAGTCCTGGACGCCGCCGCCGACGCGCTTGGTGGTGTAGAACAGCACGTAGGGCTTGGCCGAATAGGGGTCGCGCAGCACCCGCAGGCCGGCGCGGTCCACCACGAGGTAGCCGCGGCGGAAATCGCCGAAGGCGAGGGAGAGGCTGTTGGCGCCCGCGTTGGGCATCGCCTCCGCCTCGGCCACGGGGAAGCCCAGGAGGGTGGCCGCGCGGTCGGCGGCCAGGGGCGGCTGCCACAGGTAGTTGCCGTCGGCGTCCTTGAACTTGCGGATCGTGCTCTGCAGGCGCCGGTTCATCACGAAGGTGGCGTTCTGCCGGTAGCCCGCCCGCAGGGCGTAGACGAGATCGAACAGCACGTCGGACGGGTTCGCGGCCGCGAAGCCGCCCGACACGCCCGTCGCGACGGTTCCGATCTTGCCCGGCACCCAGGCGGTGTTCGCCACGAGCTCGTAGGTCAGGAAGCCGCGCGGGCGGCTGACCCCGTTGCCGGTGACGAAGGCCGTGCCCTCCTGCTCGGCGAAGGCCGATTCGACCTCGTCGGCGAGCCAGGCATCGATGTCCACGACGGCGTCGTCGAGGAGCGTCTGCGTCGCCGCCGGCATGGCGTAGAGCTCCATGGCCGGGAAGGTCAGCTCGGACAGGACCGGCGAGTCGGTCTGCGGTCGCGGCGCCGTCTCGGCGACCCAGCCCGAGACCGCGTCGCGCACCGAGACCGCGCGCTTGTACTGCCCGCCGGAGATGACCCGGACCGTGGCCAGCGACCGGATCGGCGACAGGGCGGCGAGGCGGGTCAGCACCATGCGCTCGACCTCGGCCGGCACGAGGTAGCCGCCATCCGGGCCGGACCCCGCCGAGAGGGCCTTCGCCTCGAGCCGCTTGAGGCCGCCGCTCTCGCCGGACCGGACGTAGAGGTCGAAGGCCGCCTTGTGCTCGAGGCTGGCCCCGTCGCGCGGCGCCGGCCCGCCCTGGCCCAGGGGCGCGCCACTTCCCAACGGCGGGCGGCGGCCGTCGAGGGTGAGGCGGTCGAGGCGGGTGCGCGCCGTATCGAGGGCGGCGTCGATGCGGGCGAGCTTCTCCTCGGTGAGCACGTCGCCCGGAGCGCGGCCCTCGATGGCGGCCAGGCGCGCGTCGTTGGTCTCCTTGAACGCCTCGAAGGCGCGGGCGAGCTCGGCCATGGCGGTGCCCACCGCCGGGTCGGACGGGGCCGGATCGTTCGAGGCACGGCCCGCGGCCTTGTCCTCCAGGGGCGGCCAGGCGCCCTTCATCTCGGGGGCGCGCGGGGCGGCGGCGTGGGTCTCGGACGGGACGGGGACGGTCATGCGAACCTCGCGGAGCGGGCGGGCAGGATGGCGGCGGGCCGGGGCCCGGGCCGGGTGGAGGGGGAAGCCGCGCGCCGGGGCGGCGCCATGCGGTGGGCGAGAGCCCGGATGTCCTGCGCCAGGGCGGCGGCCCGAGCCGGGGCGAGGCCCGCCTGGGCCGGGGCGGCGATCCGCGCGCCCGCCTGGAGCGGAAAGGTGACCAGGGAGATCTCCCAGAGGTCGATCGCCTCGAGCCGGCGCAGGCCGCCGCGCTGGGGCTGCGCCCGCACCGTGCGGAACCCGATCGAGAGCCCGTCGAGGCCGCCCGCGCCGAGCAGCGCGTCGAGCTCGCGGGCGCGCTGGACCGCGAGGTTGAGCTGGCCCGCCACCCGCAGGCCGCGGGCATCCTCGCGCAGGGCGAGCCAGCGCCCCACCGGCTCGGCCGGATCGTGCTGCCAGAGCATCCGCACCCCCGCGACGCCCCGCGTCGCGAGGCTCTGCCCGAAGGCGCCCGGCGCCACCACGTCGCGCCCGAGATCGGGCACGCCGAACAGGCTGGCATAGCCGGTGAAATGGCCGTCCATGGGAAACTCCGCCGCGTGGTTTGAGAGGGAGACGGCCGGCTCCGGCCTATCCTTCGAGCCGCCGCGAGCAGGACCCTGCGAGGGGACGGGGGGTGGTGTGAGCACCGGTGCGACGGACCGGGGTGGTTCGCGTTGACCGCTTCTTTCCGCTGTGTACACATCGTGTGTGCACAATGGAGGCGGGTCATGGCCCAGGACGACGAGGCTTCACCAGAGCCGCCGCGAAAGGTCGGCATGCGCGAGTTTCGCGGCAACTTCGCCGGCTTCATGCGGCAGGTGCGCCACGGCGCATCCTTCGCGGTGACCGCCCACAACGAGGTGATCGCGATCGTGCAGCCGCCCCCACCGTCCCGTCTGCGCCGGCCCGGCACCCTGCGCGGGCAGATCGAGATGGCACCGGATTTCGATGTCCTGCCTCCTGAGCTGCTGGCCGCCATGGTGGGCGAAGATCTGGTGGGCGAAGATTTGGAGGGCGAAGATTTGGAGGGCGCGAATTCGGAAAGCCGGGGGGAATGAGGCTTCTTCTCGATACGCACGCCCTGCTCTGGTGGCTGCTCGCGGACCCGAGACTCGGCCAGGCCGCCCAGGACATGATCGCGGACCCTGCCAACGACGTGCTTGTCTCGGTCGCGTCCCTCTGGGAGATCCAGGTGAAGGTGCGGGTCGGAAAGCTGAAGGCCGACCTCGACAGGATCCTCGACGCGGTGCGGGACCAGGGCTTCGACATCATCGGGATCGCCCCGGCGCATCTGCTGGCCCTCGGTGACCTTCCGCGCCACCACGGGGATCCGTGGGATCACCTGCTCATCGCCCAGGCAAACGCCGAGGGCGCCGTCTTCGTCTCCGAGGATCGGCACGTTCCGGCTTATCCCGTGGCGTTCGTCCGCTGTTCCGGGTCGGCGCAGGTGCGGCCGGCCGGCCAGTCCGAGACGAACCCTCCGGCTTTGGACGGGACCTGAGACACGGGATCTGCGGCTTCGGCCGGCGGGCTTGGGCCGGCGGACCGTCCGACCTCAGCGCGGCCCGTAGCCCACCGCCTCGCGCTTCTCCGCCTCGGTGAGGAAGTCGGCGGCCTGGACCCGGCGCCACAGGCTCTCGCGCTCGGGGGCCAGGGCCTCGATGGCGTCGAGGTCGGGCTCCAGGCGGGCGGGGCCGAAGGCCGGCTCCAGCCAGTGGGCCAGGGCCTCGGCGGTGCGGCGCACCAAGGGGATCACGGTCTGGCGGTAGAAGGCGCGGTTGGCCTCGGCGTAGTTGGCGTGGGTGTTGTCGCCGGGCAGGCCCAGCAGCAGGGGCGGCACCCCGAAGGCGAGGGCGATCTCGCGGGCGGCCCCGCTCTTGGCCTCGACGAAATCCATGTCCTTGGGCGAGAGCGCCAGGGGCTTCCAGTCGAGCCCGCCCTCCAGCAGCAGGGGCCGCCCGGCATTGCCGGCGCCCTGGTAGTTCGCCTCGAGCTCGCCCTTGAGCCGGGTGAACTGCGCGTCGCTCAAGGTGGAGCCGGCGGCGGTGGCGAAGACCAGGGCGCCGGAGGGCCGGGCGGCGTTGTCGAGGAGCGCCTTGTTCCAGGCCCCCGCCGCGTTGTGGATGTCGAGGGCCACCGCCGCCGCCTCCATCGGCGAGAGGCCGTAATGGTCGTCGGTGGGGTGGAACAGGGTGAGGTGGAGGATCGGGGCCACGCCGTCCGCGCCCTGGTCGAAGCGCAGGGTGCGGCCGCCCACCGCGTAGTCGTAGGCCGCCGGCCAGCCGTCGGGGCCGGGCACCACCCGCATCCGGTCGGGCCGCAGGGCGTGGAGCTCGCGGGGCACGCCGTCGAGGCCCGTGGCCTGGAGGTAGGCGTTGCCGGAGACCATCAAGTGCCCGTAGAGCGATTCGAGCAGGGCCGCGCCGCCCTGGCGCGGGTTCGGCCGGGCCAGCAGCGCCGCCAGAGGGTGCGGCCCTGCGGCGGACGTCCCCGCCAGCCCGAGGGGCAGGGCGGCGGCGGCCTCGGCCACCAGCCGCACGGCCCGGTGCACGATGGCGTTCCTCTGGAAGCCCGCGCGGGCCAGCGCCCCGATGTCCCGCGGCGTCCAGGAGGCCGGGCCCTCGCCGTAGAAGGCGACGCCGAGGCCCGCGAGGGGCGCCGCCTTGCTGTCGGGGGCCGCGGGCGCGGCACGGCGTACGAGCCGGGAGAGGAGGTTCGCCATCGGGGCCTCGCGGAAGCGTCGGTGTGGACGGGGCGTCAGAGCCGCCGGATGCGCGGCTCGGGGCCGCTGCGCAGGAGGAGATGCGTCAGGGCCCAGACCAGGGAGTCGAGGCGGTCCGGCGAGGCGCCGGAGGACAGGCCGTCCGGCCCGAAGTCGCAGAGCTCGTCCTCCAGCGCCGGCAGGGCGCCGACATGGTGGACGCGGCCCTGTGCGTAGAGCATCGAGACCGGCTCGGCCCGCAGGTACTTGCCGCGCGTCGCCCGCACGGGGGTCACCGGCACGGCGGCGTCGACCTGGTGCAGGACGGCGGTGGCCATCTCGCCCCCCTGGTTGACCTCGACCACGAGGCTGTCGGCCGCGAGACGGTGGTAGAGCGCCAGCGCCGTCGCGGCCCAGGCCTCGGGGGCGGCCCGGCCCAAGGTGGCGTCGGCCAGCACGTAGGCGTGGCCGGCGGCGTCGAGGCCGGCGGCGACGATCCCGCAGGCATCCGCCCCGGCCTTCGAGGAGGCCGGCGGGTCCACCGCCACGACGATGCGGCGCAGGGCCTCCGGCGCCGCCGGGACGCGGGCCGCCTCCAGGCGGTCGCGGCTCCAGAGGGCGTCGGCCCGGTCCGCGATCAGCTCGCCGTCGAGCTCCTGGCGCCCCAGCCGGGTGCCGGCGTAGCGGCCCACCACCGCCTCGAGGAAGGCCGGGGCGAGGTTCGCCGCGTTGTCGGCGGTGCGCGCCCGGCTGACCACGGTGCGCGGGTCGGCGAGGATCCGCCGCAGCAGCGGGATCGGCCGGGGCGTGGTGGTGACGAGGCCCCGCGGGCGGTGCCCCAGGCGCAGGCCGAACTGGATCATGTCCCAGGCGGCTTCGGCGTAGCGCCACTTGGCGATCTCGTCCGACCAGGCCGCGCCGAACTGGGGCCCGCGCAGGGAATCCGGCTCCTCGGCCGAGAAGGCGAGGCCGACCGCGCCGTTGTCCCAGTCTAGGCGCCGGCGGGAGGGCGACCAGCGCGGCCGTTGCCCGGCCAGGCCGAGGAGGCCGGAGGGCCCCTCCACCATGACGTCGCGCACGTCCGCGAAGGTCTCGCCCACGAGGGCGATCCGCCCCACCGGCCGGGCGGTGAAGGCCGGGTCGCCCAGGGCCAGGGCGCGGACCCACTCGGCCCCGGTGCGGGTCTTGCCCGCCCCGCGCCCGCCGATCACCGCCCAGGTGGTCCAGTCCGGCAGGGCCGGGCAGGGCGGAAGCTGGTCGTCCCGCGCCGCCAGCAGCCAGTCAGTCGCCAGGGCCCGGATCAGGGGCGGCGGCAGGCTCGCCAGCAGGGCCGGCATCCGCCCGCTCGCCGCCGAGTGCCGCAGCGCGCCGCGCGATCTCCGCGCGCAGGGCGGGCAGGTCGTCGCCCGCCCCGTCGCGGGCGGTCGCGTCGTGGTCGCCGGAGCCTGCCCCATCGCTTCCCCCCGCCCCGTCGTCGGTCGTCTCGTCGAGAAGGCGCTTCAGGCCGCCGAGATCCCGCAGGACCCGGGCGCTGTCGAAGGCCGGAGCGCCCGCCGCCCCGTTCAGGGCCGCGTCGAAATGCAGGATCTGCCGGGCGATCTGCGCCCGGAGCGCTGCCCGCATCCGGCGGGGATCGGCGTCCAGCCCCAGGGCGCGCCCGACCTCGCCGGGCCGGCGCCCCTCCAGGCCGCACTGGGCGAACAGGGCCTCGGCCCGGTGCCGGGCGACGCCCAGGGCCTGGGCGAGGTCGCCGATGTCGATCCAGTCCTCCCGGTAGAGCCGGGCCACCGCCGCCCGCCGCGCCGGCTTCCAGCGCGCGGGGGTGAAGGCCGTGGAGGCCGTCGCCGCCGCGGGGCGCCAGCCGAAGCGCTTGTTCCAGGTCCGGATGGTGGTGACCCGCACCCCGGTCTCGGCCGCGATGGCGGTGACGGGGCGCGTGGTGTCCCTCATGGCCGCCTCGACGGCCCCCCGGATCGAGGCGACGATCGGCACGAGCTTCGCCATCGCCGTCTCCCGTGCCACTCACACTTCCTGAGCGTGCCCTGTTGATACCCCAGGAGCGTCGCGCTGTCAAACATAAAATCCTATTCATGGACTTTATTCATCGTCGCGCGATGGTGGGATTCTGCCGGTCGCGAAGAGGGCAGACGCCCGATTACGACCCGATCCCGGGTCGATGGAACCGCCCGGCGCTCCCCGGTCCCGGGCATCGCGCGGCGGGACGGCCCGCGCTCCATTCCGGCCTCGGCCGGCAACGACCGGATGTTCCCCCGGGATCAGGCGTTGAAGCGGCCGGATTGGTTCGATCCTGAGCTTCGTCGCCGCCCGGACATCGAGACGCGCGGACGTCACCGCGGCGTCCGGCGAGCGATCCGTGCCGGCAAACGGACATGATCGAAAGGAGGGCATTGGTGGGACGCCGACGTTTCGAGAGCCCCCGAAAAGACCTGAATGGCATCATCCAAGACGAAATCACAATTTCGTCATCAGTCCTTTGTTAAGACGAATCATCCTGCTCGCCCAACAAGATGATCGGAAGTCTTCCGAGTGGACAGCGATGCGCGACGACGCATCGGAGGGAACAGGACATCATGCGCGCCCGCCTGCGTCGTGCCCGGACAAGCCCATCTCCCGGAGAGGGGGCGTGCATGAAGCACCGGCGCAGGCCGACCCTGCACCGGGCGGTGGACGCGCCGATCCGGATTCGCGCACGCGATCGGGGCGGCTTGCGCAGGGTCTAAAAGGCCGGGTGATCGGCCGTGGCGGCCCGCAGAGCCGCGACCGCCGGCCTCGCCGGCAAACCGCGACGCTCCGGGATGATCCGGGTTGATACGCAGATCCACGATGGAACTACAGTCATGAATTCAGCCTTTAGTCGAGTTTTATCGGATTTAACTGATAATTAATCTGACAAGCCTTAGATTTAGGCATGATCATCAGAGACTTAGTCAGACTGATTGGGCATCCGATCGTGGGGATCTGGTTCCTCGCGGCGATCTCGTACTTCGCAGCCGCCGCTTTGACGATCCATCTGACGAGCAACGGACGCGACATCGCCACCATCTGGCCGGCCAACGCGATCCTCGTGGCCCTCCTGCTCGCGCAGGAGCGGCCGCGCTGGGGCGCGGTGCTGAGCGCGGGCTTCGTGGCCGGCGTCGCCGCCAACCTGATCACCCGGGGGGCCTCTGCAGGAGCGATCCTCTACGGCCTCGCCAATCTCATCGAGGTCGGCTTGGCCGTCTCCCTCCTGCGGCGATCGGGCGAGCGGGAGGGCATCCTGCACACGACGGGCGCCGTCCTGCGCTTCATCCTGGTGGCGGGCCTGGTGGCGCCCGCGGTGAGCGCCGTTCCCGGCAGCCTGACGGCCTTCGCCCTGTACGGCGAACCCTTGCCCAAGGCTTTCGCCACCTGGGTCGCCAGCGACGGCCTCGGCCTCCTGGTCTTCACACCCTTCCTCTCCACGGTCGTCCGGGGCGACTTCGTGGACGGCTTCGCCCGGAAGACCTGGCGCGAACGAGGCCTTTCGGCCGCGCTGCTGGTCCTGGTGGGCCTCGTCGCCTACGGCGTCTTCTTCCTGGCGACGCGGCCCCTGCTCTTCGCGATCTTTCCTCCGCTGATGCTCGTCACGTTCCGGGTCGGACGCCTCGGCGTGGAGGCTGCCGTGATGCTGGTCGCGGTCATCGGGGGGATCGCCACGATGCAGGGGCGCGGGCCGATGATCCTAATCGCCGCCGACGCGGCGACGCAGGCCCAGGCTTTCCAGGCCTTCCTGGCCGTGACGCTCGTGACCTGCCTGCCGGTCGCCGCCGAGGTGACCGCCCGGGCCCGCCTCACCGCGGCCCTGGCCGCGCACGGCCAGGAGATGACCGCCTCGGCGATCACCGACGCCCTGACCGGGACCCTCAATCGCCGGGGCTTCGAGGCCGAGGCCCGGCGCTGGCTGCGCGCGGAGGCGCCGGGTTCCCTGAGCCTGATCGCCGTGGATTTCGATCATTTCAAGCAGATCAACGACCGCTGGGGCCACCAGGCCGGCGACCAGGCGCTCCGGCACTTCGCCGCCCTGGTGTCGTCGCATGTCCGCGCCGGGGACCGGGTCGGCCGGCTCGGCGGCGACGAGTTCATGATCCTCCTGCCCCACAGCGATCTCGACCTCGCCAGGGGCGTCGGCGAGCGCGTCCGGGCGGCCGTGGAGAACGCACCGCTGGCCTTGGGCGGCCAGCCGGTGGCGTCCCTCAGCCTCAGCATGGGAATCGCCGCCGCCCGGTCGGGCGAGAGCTACGAGGACCTGGCGCGGCGGGCCGATCGCGCCTTGTACGAGGCCAAGGAGGCCGGCCGCAACACGATCCGGTGGGCGGGCTGAGCCGCGCCGCGCGCGGTTTCCGGGCCCGAGGGGGCCGCCCTGGACCGGCTCCCCGGCGGCAGCGTTTCCCGCTACTCTGCCGGGGCTGCGAGACAACCGGCAAAATCAAGGATACGCATGCGATGAGTACGGACAGCCTGACGGCGCACGGCGTCTTCGACGTGGCGGAGCAGGCCGCGCGCCTGCCCGAGACCTCCGACACCATGGTGGCGGATCACCGCTTCACCGACGATCCGGCGGCCAGCGCCCGGGTGTTCCGGGTCTACCACCCGACGCCGCCGCACAGCCACGCCTCCTGCGACGAGTACCTCTACGTGCTGTCCGGGCGCTGCCTGATGACATTCGGCGACGAGGCGCCGGTGGAGGTCGGCCCCGGCAAGCTGGTGTTCTTCAAGCGCGGGGTGGTGCACGCGGTCCCCGAGATCCTCGAGCAGCCGATGGTGTTCCTCTCCGTCGACACGCCCCGGCGCGAGCCGCGCGACATCCGCTTCGTCACCGACGGCACGGGGACGCCCGACACCTTCATGCGCCAATCGTGAGGGGCGCCCGTCGCCGACGGGGGCGGCCTACTCGACCTTCTCGTTGGGATAAACGCCCCAGAGCCGGTCCTGGCGGATGTAGCCGTCCACGTCGCCGCGCCGCTGGGGCAGCGCCACGATGATCCGGCACCAGGCGCCGGTGCAGGTCTTGACGCTGCCGATGACGCCGGCCTGGAGGCGGGCTTCCTCGCCGGAGGCCTCCTCGGCCTTGGCGTAGAGCGGCACCGGGGCCTTGTCGCCCCCCTTGCCGGCGGTGACGATGGAGGTGCGCCGGCCCGAGAGCAGCGAGTGTAGCACCCAGCCCTCGGTGCCCTCCGAATCGCGGATGCGGCGCCAGGTCTCGAACTCGGCCACGATCTCGACGGGCAGGCCGGCCCGCTGGAACACCCAGAGGGTGCGGTGGTCCTTCGAGGGGCCCTCGCGCAGGTTGACCCGGTCGGTCTTCAGACTGGCGTAGCGCGGCAGGGGCAGCTTCGTCACCGGCCCGAGGGCGACGTCGGGGCCGGCCCCCGACGCCGGGGCGGCCGCGGCGGCGCCGGCCGACAGCAGGGTCGCGAGGGTGAGGAGCAGGGCAGGCGCGCGCATCGTCCGGTGATCCTTCACGCTGTCCGGTGCGAGCCGAAGGGTGGCGGCCGGCCCCGGCGTGCATTGTGTTCCGCGGCCTCTCTGGTAGAGAGGCCCTAGGGTCGAGGGGACCCTGGGGTCGTGGCCTTCCGGCCGTCGGCCCGGTCGTCTCGAATGTCTTGACCGGTGCGTGGTTAACGCGCGGTAAGCCGGCGGTGTCGCCCCCGCATCGGAGATCGCGCCGGAGACCGGCCGGGTCGGATCGGGGCTGGCCGACACCGTTCGCGGGGAGGGTGCATGTCGTCGTTGAAGCGCAAGCCGCTCGTGGTCGTCACGCGGCGTCTGCCCGAGGTCGTGGAGGCGCGCATGCGCGAGCTCTTCGAGATCCGACTCAACACCGACGATGCCCCGATGGCGCCCGACGCCCTGATGGCGGCCGTGCGCGAGGCCGACGTCCTGGTCCCGACGGTGACCGACGAGATCGATTCGGGACTCCTCGCCCAGGCCGGCCCGAACCTGCGGCTGATCGCCAACTTCGGCAACGGCGTCGACCACATCGACGTCGCCGCGGCCCTGGAGCGCGGCATCACCGTCACCAACACCCCCGGCGTCCTCACCGAGGACACCGCCGACATGACCATGGCGCTGATCCTCGCCGTGGCCCGCCGGGTCACCGAGGGCGCCCGGATCATCCCGGACGACGCCTGGACCACCGGCTGGTCGCCGACCTGGATGCTCGGCCGCCGAATCACCGGCAAGCGCCTCGGCATCGTCGGAATGGGCCGGATCGGCCAGGCCCTGGCCCGTCGGGCCAAGGCCTTCGGCCTGCAGATCCACTATCACAACCGCAGGCGCGTTCCCGCGCAGATCGAGCGCGACCTCGACGCGACCTACTGGGAATCCCTCGACCAGATGCTGGC
This sequence comes from Methylobacterium sp. Leaf465, assembly GCF_001424705.1. GTDB lineage: Bacteria > Pseudomonadota > Alphaproteobacteria > Rhizobiales > Beijerinckiaceae > Methylobacterium. The sequence continues at coordinate 214,008 of NZ_LMRA01000044.1, read as the reverse complement.
CCGCGTCGACATCGTGTCGGTGAACTGTCCGCACACGCCGGCCACCTACCACCTGCTCTCGGCCCGCCGCCTCAAGCTCCTCAAGCCCGAGGCCGTGGTGGTGAATACCGCCCGCGGCGAGGTCATCGACGAGACCGCCCTCGCCCGCCTGATCGAGGCCGGCGACATCTCCGGCGCCGGCCTCGACGTGTTCGAGCAGGAGCCGGCGGTGAGCCCCCGCCTCGTCAAGCTCGCCCGCGCCGGCAAGGTCGTGCTCCTGCCCCACATGGGCTCGGCCACCCACGAGAGCCGCGTCGACATGGGCGAGAAGGTCATCATCAACATCAAGACCTTCATGGACGGGCATCGGCCGCCCGACCGGATCCTGCCCAGCATGCTCTGACGGCGCCGCCGTCCCGCGGCATCCATGCCGGCAGCGGATGGCGGCCCCCCATCACAACGTAGGATCGGAACGGGCCCATGCCCGGCACGTTGACCGGCGCTGGCTCGGACGGGGCCGGTGTTTGGAACGGGTGGATCGAGACATCATGGCCGCGGACACACCGTCGACCGAGGCGGCATCGGTGAGTGTTATGGGGTGCGGCGAGTTCCGGCGTTTCGCCGATTTCGTGCCCCTGATGATGTGGCGTGCCGATCCCCAGGGGGCCGCCGTCCATCACAACGAATCCTGGCTCGCCTTCACGGGCCGCTCGGTCGAGGAGGAACTCGGCCACGGCTGGCGTCGCGGCCTTCATCCCGACGACCTCGAGCGCCACGCCGCCATCGTAGCCAAGGCGTTCGCTGCGCAGGAACCATTCACGTCCGAGTTCCGCCTGCGCCGGCACGACGGCGCCTACCGGTGGCTGCTCGATACCGCCAAGCCCTTGCGCGAGAACGGCGATTTCGTCGGATTTCTCGGCACCTGCTTCGACATCACCGACCGCAAGCATGCCGAGGAGCATTCCGAGCGCGCGCTGGTGGAGAAGGAGGCGCTCCTCGCCGAGGTCTACCATCGGGTGCGCAACAACCTCCAGGTGATGGTCAGCCTGATCGGTCTCTACGGCCGTGCCGCGCCGGCCCCCTGCCGAGGCAGCTTCGAGGCGCTCGGTCAACGGGTCCGCGCCATCGCCCTCGTGCAGCAGCACCTTCACGAGGCACCCCACATCGCCTCCATCGACCTGCGCGACTACCTGCACCGGCTCGCCTCCGGCCTTGGCCAGTTGCGCCGGGCGGGGCGCATCGGCGTCACCGTCGGCGGCCATGGCACCAGCCTCGTCGAGCCGCGCACCGCCAATGCCCTCGGGATGATCGTCGCCGAGGTTGTGTCGGAATGCCTCGACACCACCGCCGAGACGGTCGCCTGCACCATCGCGATCCAGATCGACGCGGCGGCGGGCGGTCCCGTGCGCCTCAGCATCGTCTCCGGAGCGGGAGAGGGCGCCGCCCCCGGCAAGCTCGAGGTGCCGAATCTCGGCCCTCGCCTGATCGCCGCCTATGCTTCGCAGGCCGAGATCGCCGTTCGGGGCATCGGTACGGCCGCCGAACCCCTGGCGCTGCAACTCCCCGAGGTCCTGGCGCAGCCGTCCTGAGGATCGCATTGGCGCCGGCATGAACTATATGCGCAGGGGTGCCGCCGCACAGGAGCCGTTCCCCCACCCATGCTTCCAGATATTGCGACGATCATCGACAATTTCGGCATCCTCGATGAGGGCCCGGACCGCTACGAGTATCTGATCGAACTCGGGCGTGCCCTGCCGCCGTTCCCGGAGGAGTTGCTGACCGAGGAGAACCGGGTCCATGGCTGCGAGAGCCAAGTCTGGGTCGACGCCCATATCGATCGCGCCGAGACCCCGCCCCGCCTGCACCTGCGGGGGACCAGCGATTCGGTGATCACCAAGGGGTTGATCGCCCTCGTCATGGCCCTTCACGACGGCAAGGCGCCGGAGGACATCGCCAAGGTCGACGTCTTCCAAACCTTCAAGGAGATCGGGCTCGGGGCCCATCTGACCTCGAAGCGTTCCAACGGCGTCCGGGCCATGGCGGAGCGCATCCACCGGGATGCGATCCGCCTGACAGCCGCCTGAACGGCCCCCGCCAAGAACCGATCAGCCCCGCCGCGCCGCTTGCACCGAGGCTTCCCGCCACAGGCGCGACCGGGCACGGTCCGGCCCGACCGCCGCGCGCTCCAGCCCATAATGTTCGGCCAGGCGCGCCAGGGCGATCCGCGCCACCACCTTCGCCGAGCGGGCCGGCCAGCGTCGCTCCGCCTCGATCCGCTCCAGGCCCTTGAGGAAGCCGCACAGGTCGATCAGCAGGCCGGACAGGTCGCTGCCGACGGCATCGAGGGCCGCCCGGACCCGCTGGCGTGCGGCCAGCATCGCGTCGGAGCCGGCGGCCGGATCCCGCGGACCTGATCCATCGACCTTTACGCCGCTCCAATCCTGACCCATCCGCGGCATCAGCGCGGCTCCGGTCAGGTCCCGGCGCAGGCGTTCCCCCGCCTCGAAGCAGGCTGCGTCGATGAGAGGCGTGCCGTCGCGATCCCGCCGCCGCGCCATCCAGGCCAGGGGGCTCTCGGAAGCATCGCGGACCGGCCGGTCCGGCGCGACGAGGCTGCTCACGAGGTCGAGATGCTGGGCGAGATAGGGTGTCTGCGGGCCGGCCGCTTCCCGGCGCAACCGCGCCCGTCCGGCCGGGCTGATCGTCAGGCGGGCCCGGCGTCCCGAGCCGCATTCCGCGAGATCCCGGGCCAGCAATTCGGCGCCCGCGCTTCGCCCGAAGCGACCGCCGCCGACGGAGATGCCGGTGCCGCCCTCCCGGACGATCCATTCCTCGGTCTTGGTGGGATCGGGCAGCGCGTAAGCGCCTTCCTGCGCGAGGGCGTTGAGAAGACGCCGGGCATTGGGGCTCAACACCTCGTTCCCGCAACGGGCGTGCAGAGGGTGGGCGCCATACTCCCGGGCCGGACGCACGGCACCGATCGACGGGGCAGTCCGATCAATGTTCATGGTTTGTTCCAATACTCAGGACAGCGGCGGCACGCGCCAGAACGCCGACAGTACGGGAAAAATATCCTAGTTCAAGTCTTGACGGCCATTTTGCCGACCGCTCGTCAGCCCGTCCCGGTTCGGGGTGGTTGGGGCCGGTCGCGACGCGATCGAGGCCTTTTTGCCAATGGAGACGGGCTCCGGAGACCACGGGTGCTCCGGAGTGGTCGTAGCCTCAAGCCGCTTCGTCGTAGTTCCCGCTGCGGGTCTGTCCGAGACCGATCGCCTTCGCGAGGTCCGAACGCGCCTTGGCGTAGTTCGGAGCAACCATCGGGTAGTCGGGCGGCAGGCCCCACTTGGCGCGGTATTGCTCGGGGCTCATGTCGTACTTGGCGCGCAGGTGGCGCTTCAACGACTTGAAGGTCCGTCCGTCTTCGAGACAGATGATGTGATCGGCCGTCACCGACTTCTTCACGGAGATTGCGGGCTGAAGCGGCGCGGCAGGCGTCCTGGCCTCGATCTGGCCGCTGGCAATCTGGGTCAGTGCCCCATGAATGCGCGTGATCAACTGAGCCAGTTCGCCGGGAGGCACCGGGTTGTTGCTCACATAAGCCGAAACGATGTCGACGGTCAGTTCGACATAATCCGCGGAGTGTTCGATGTCGGTCATAATCGGAAGAGCTCTCCTGACGCGATGCAGTGAATAGGGTACGCAAGCAACTCGACCGCCTTCGCGCCGATGCTCGCTCGTTCCGCGGATCGAACCCGCGGCGTCACCGTCTGTCCTGCATGCGCTATAGAATGCGCAGCAACTTCGCCCGCTACGATTTCTTGATATGCTATTCGCAATGACATCGCAAGACGGGCGTGCGCAGTTCGATAACGTCAAGCAACTGTTGCGAACAATATTTCAACCTTGCCGAATTCTCGGGATCTTCATCCAGGCGTCCGAGCATGAGCCCCCGAGAGACCGTCGGACAGATTGCCGCAGCAGCGGCCGCATCCCTCGTTCCATGTCCCGCACTCCCCACGCGCTTGCTTGCAGCTCACGCTCGCGCCACATGGCACGGCAATATGGAGCGACGCGTCTCCGTGTCTCGACCCTGCGCCAGGATTTTTTGCGATGGCCTCCCAATCAACAAGCCTTTCGGTTTCAGCCACCGCTCCGGTCGCGGAAGTGCGCCCGCACACCTACGAAGTCCACGGCCATGTGATCCGCGACGACTATGCTTGGCTGAAGGCTGAAAACTGGCGGGATGTCCTTAAGGATCCGGCGGCCCTGCCCGCCGATATCCGGGAGCATCTGGCAGGTGAGAACGCCTATTCGGACGCCGCGCTCGCGAACACCACTGCGCTGCGCAAAACCCTCGTCGCCGAGATGCGTGCTCGGATCCGGGAGGACGACAGCAGCGTGCCCGAGCCTGACGGCCCCTATGCCTACTACACCCGCCATCGCGAGGGCGGACAGTATCCGCTGGTGTGTCGGCGGCCGCGTACCGTCGTGGTGATCCCCGGGCAGGGCGCTGAGACGGCGGCCGGCGGGGGGCCGGAAGAGGGGGAGGTCATCCTCATCGATGGTGATCGCGAAGGTGAAGGGCTGACCTTCTTCGAGATCGCCGCAGCGGTCCATTCCGATGACCACCGGTTGCTCGCCTGGAGCGCCGACACCAAGGGCTCGGAACTGCACAGCATCCGGGTGCGTGATTTGGAGACGGGCTCCGAGCTGACGGATCGCGTCGAGGCGACCACCGGGGAGGTGGTCTGGACCGCCGATTCCCGAGCCTTCTTCTACGTCGCCGTCGACGACAACCACCGGCCCGCGCGAGTGATGCGCCATCGTCTCGGCACCGCGCAGGACGCCGATACCCTCGTCTACGAGGAGGCCGATTCCGGCTTCTTCGTCCATATCGAGGAGACGCAATCGGGCGACTACGTGGTGGTGACGGCCAGCGACCACGAAACGTCCGAGGTTCATCTCCTCGACCGTCGGACGGGGGAGGGTACGCTCACCGTGGTGCAGCCGCGCGAGCCGCTGCTGATCTACTCGGTCGAGAACTGGGCCAACCACCTCTTCATCCTCACGAATGCCGACGGAGCCGAGGACTTCAAGATCGTCACCGCCCGGGTGGAGGCTCCCGGTCGCGAGAACTGGACCGACGTCATCGCCCACCGTCCCGGCGTGATGATTCGTCACCAGCACGTGATCGCCGATCATCTCGTGCGCCTCGAGATCGAGAATGCACGCCCGCGGATCGTCGTGCGCGACACCAAGGGCAACGAGCACGTGGTGGCCTTCGCCGAGGAGGCCTATTCCCTCGGCCTGCAGCCGGGGCACGAGTTCGAGACGGCGGTGATCCGCTTCACCTACTCGTCGATGACGACGCCGGCGGAGACCTACGATTACGACTGCGTCACCCGGGCCCGGCAGTTGCGCAAGCGTCAGACCGTGCCCAGCGGCCACAACCCGGCGGACTACATCACCCGGCGCCTGTTCGCCACGGCGGCGGACGGCGAGACCGTGCCGATCTCGCTGCTACACCGGCGCGATTGCCCGCTCGACGGTACCGCCCCGCTGCTGCTCTACGGCTACGGCTCCTACGGGACGCTGATGCCGGCCGCCTTCCGCACCAACCTGCTGTCGCTGGTCGACCGCGGCTTCGTCTACGCCATCGCCCACGTGCGTGGCGGGACCGAGAAGGGCTGGCGCTGGTACCTCGATGGCAAGCGCGAGAAGAAGCCCAACACCTTCTCGGATTTCGTTGCCTGTGCCCGCGCTCTGATCGAAGCCGATTATACCGCCCAGGGCCGCATCGTGGCCCATGGCGGCTCGGCCGGCGGCATGCTGATGGGGGCGGTCGCCAACCTCGCGCCGGAGCTGTTTGCCGGCATCGTGGCCGACGTGCCCTTCGTCGACGTGCTGAACACCATGCTCGATGGTGAACTGCCGCTGACGCCGCCCGAATGGCCGGAATGGGGAAACCCGCGCGAGAGCCTCGCGGCCTTCGAGACGATCCTGGCCTACTCGCCCTATGACAACGTGGCGGCCAAGGCCTATCCGGCGATCCTGGCGCTCGGTGGCCTGACCGACCCGCGCGTGACCTACTGGGAGCCGGCGAAGTGGGTCGCGCGCCTGCGGGCGACCATGACGGGCGGTGGCCCGATCCTCCTGCGCATCAACATGGAGGCGGGGCATGGGGGCGCCGCCGGGCGCTTCGATCGCCTGGAGGAGGTCGGCCTGATCCAGGCCTTCGCCCTGCTGGCCGTCGGCAGGGCCTGAGAGGCGTACGCGGGCGAAGGGTCGAGCCAGATCGAGGGGCGGGACGAAATCCCGCCCCGAATTGCTTCGAACCGCGCAACTTTATTGATCCTTGTAAGATCCGCCGCATCCCTGGTCGGTATTCTCCCGTGAGGCAACTTTTGGTTGTGTCCCGAGGGGGTGTGCATGACGAGAATTTCAGTGACATGGGCCGACGATTGGTCCCGGAGCCAAGCCGGCGGGCGAGCGGACCTCATCCTAGCCACTGCGCAAGCTGCCGCCGATGGTTGGGGCAAGTATATCCAGGGCAACGGCACGATCGACCTCACCGTCGCAATCGGCAACGTCGGAGGTGGGAATTATCTCGCGAACGGGGGTCCGAACGGAACCTGGGACGGACGCTTCTCGGCAGCCATTCACAAGGCGCGCTTGGGTTGGGACGGAAATGGAGGCGCTCCGGACGGGAAGGTGACCTTGGGCGAGCACCGGCTCGACAGCTTGTTTTACGATCCGACAGGTGCGGCCTCTGTTCCGTGGGATAAAATCGATGCCTATTCGCTGTTCCAGCATGAATTCGGGCATGCCCTGGGATTCGTCGACCTTCCGGCCACATGGTCCAACGGGAACAACGAGTTCTCTGGGCCCAACGTTCAGGCTTCGAACGGCCGCTCGATCCCGCTCGACGACTCCCGCTCCCATGTCGCCGGTCGAGAGGATCTGATGGATCCCTGGTCTTCTATGGGCAGCCGTGCGGCGATCACGGATCTCGATCTCGCGATCTTCCAGGATATGGGCATGCCGATCGCCACCGAGCGGGCTGACCGGATCGGGCTCGACTACCCGAACGAGGAATTCTTTGCCTTTGGTGGGGACGACTGGGTCGATGGCGGGTGGGGCGACGATCGGATCGACGGGGGGACCGGCGACGACAGCCTGTTCGGCAGCGGCGGCAACGATATGCTGATCGGTGGTGCGGGCGACGATATCCTGGATGGGGGGTGGGGGTACGACACCCTCGATGGCGGCGAGGGCCGCGACCGGGCGACGTATTCCGGTAACCCCGCCGACTTTGCCGTCATCTACGATGCCACCAGCAGGGGCGGCGCCCTCAGGATCAAGAACATCGCCAGCGGCGAGGTCGACATCCTCACGGGGATCGAATCCCTGCGCATCGGCGACGTCGAACTTGATGTGAAGGGTTTGTTGGCTCACCTCCGGGCACGCTTCGGCCCCATCGGGACCGACTCCAAGAGCCGGTTCGAGATGCTGTTGACGGACACCTCCGACGAAGCCTTCGTGGCCGACATCCCGGAGATCGACGGCGGCTTCGTGGCGAGCGCCCTGGTGCGCTTCGATAACCTCGCCGGCGGCAGCCATCAGCGCGTCTTCGACACCGGAAACGGAGCGTGGAGCGATAACATCTGGCTCGGCCAGGTCGGCAGCAGCCGCGACATGGGCTTCGAGATCTATGCCGGCTCCGGCGTGCATCGCATCGTGGCCAAGGATGCGATCGTGCAGGGGGTCGAGGCGCGCTGGACGGCTGCCGTGGACCCCAACGGGCGCATGAGCCTGTCCAAGGACGGGGTCCTCCTGGCGCAGGGGCAGGGTGAGGTCCCCCGCGACATCGTCCGTACGAGCGACCTCGTGGGCAAGTCCAACTGGTCATACGACACGGACCTCATGGGCACCGTCTACGACCTGAGCTTCAAGGCGGACGGAGTCGCCGATCTTCACGGCGCCTTCTCGGCCACCGCCAAGGTCCGGTTCGACGATCTCGATGCGGGTCCCTGGCAGCGGGTCTACGACCTGGGCAACGGAACGAGTGGCGACAACGTCTTCCTCGGCCAGATCGGGACGTCGAATGACATGCAGTTCACGATCCAGAACGGGAGCAGGGAGGGAACCCTGATTGCCAGGAATGCGATCGTGGAGGGACAGGAGGCGTCCTGGACGACCAGCGTCAACGAGGCGGGCTGGATGCGCCTGTTCAAGGACGGTACGATCCTGGCCGAGGGGCAGGGCGTCGTGCCGAAGGACATCGAACGGACCAATGAGTTCGTCGGCAAATCCCCCTGGTCCATCGATGCCCCGCTGGCGGGCAAGGTCAGCGACCTGGAGGTCACCGCGTACAAAGGGATCCCAGAGATCGAGGGCGCCTTCAAGGTGTTCGCCGAAGCCCGCTTCGACGATCTGGCCGGTGGCAGTTACCAGCGCATCTTCGACACCGGCAACGGGGCCTGGGAGGACAACGTCTGGCTCGGTCAAGCCTGGACGAGTGACGACATGGCCTTCGAGATCATCGCGGGGTCGGAAACCTACCGGATCACCGCCTACGATGCGATCGTGGAAGGCGAAACGGCCCGATGGCAGGCCAGTGTGGACGACGGGGGCTACATGCGCCTGTTCAAGAACGACACCCTGATGGCCGAGGGTCCAGGGGGCGTTCCCCGCGATGTGCTCCGCACCAGCGATCTGGTGGGGAAGTCGAACTGGTCCTACGATGCCGACTTGGCCGGTCAGATCAACGAACTGATCTTCATGTAGAACGGTACCGCCCACCCCTTCCGCTAGGGGCCCGGGGGCGTACCCTCCCGGTCCCGGTCCCGGTCCCGGTCCCGGTCCCGGTCCCGGTCCCGGGGCGGCTCCGGCTCGCTGCGCTGGCGGCGCGCCGCCTCTTCGGCGGCCCTTTCGGCCTCCTGCTGGGCCGCTTGCTGTGCCCGCAGACGCGCCTGGCGGGCGGCGTCCTCGGAGGCCGCTTTCTCGGCCGCCAGCTTGTCCGCCGCGGCCTTGATGGCGAGGGCGCGGGCCCTGTCCATCTCGATGCGGGCGCGGCGGCGCTGGCGCTCGCTCTGGTCGGCTTCGAACAGCTCGATTTTCTCGAGTTCGCGCTGGAGCACCAGGGCGGCGAGCCCGTTGGTCACCGGTCCGGCGTCGATGCTGCGCTCAGGGTTTCGGATCGGACCGCTGAAGCCGAGCTGGATCGAGGGGTTCGCCCCGCTCCAGCCCTTGGGCGCCTGGCCGGCGAGGAGAGACCCGCGCGCATCGATGCGCGCGTCCCGCAGGTCGACGCCGAGAGTCCCGCTCCAGCGCGCGGATCCGAGGGGCAAGGTCAGCGGGCCGGCCCGCAAGGTACCGCCGACGAGGCTCGCCGGGCTCGAGACCGGCCCCTTCACGGTGAGCGGGCCCGCGCCGAGCTCCTCGGCCGCGAGGGCCTGCAGGCGGCCTTCCCGCAGGGGATCGTCCTCCGCGAGCGCCCGTGTCAGCGCCCGATCGAGACCGGCCGGATCGGCCCCCGGCAGGCTGAGGCCGGTGAGCGTGAGGGTGCCGCTGCCGCCGAGGTTGTTCATCAATCCGGTCAGGCTCTCGCCCGAACTGCCGAAGCGGAGCTGGGCGGAGACCCGACCGTCCACCGGCCCCGGGCCGACCAAGCCGGGGATCGCCGCATCGGTGATCTGGCCCTCGCCGGAGAGCGCGGCGGCGCCGCCCTGACGTGTCGAGGTCGCGCGTCCCGCGATGCGTCCACCGGCGAGGGTCGCGTCGAGGTCACGCAGGGTCAGGGTCTCGCCGTCCAGGGTGACGCCGAGGGTCGCGCCGGTCGCCGTGAGCCCGCGCCCGAGGTCGAGGCTGTCGACCCGGAGGCCGAGGGAGACCGCCGGCCGGCCGGCCGGAACCGGCGCGAACCGCGTGCTCGCGGGGCTCTGGCCGGGTCCGCGCGGGGCCTCGGTCGGCAGGATCGTGGCACTGGCCAGCAGCGGCAGGGCGAGGCGGGTCAGGGACGCGCTGCCGCCGATCGCGCCCTCGGCCGTGCGGGTGAGGTCGGCCGAGACGGGCTGGCCGGCGATCCGGCCGACGACGCCCAGGCGCAGGTCCGGGCCGGCCCGCGACAGGCGCAGACCGAGATCGGCCGGCAGCGGCCCGGGGATCGGCACGGCGCTGCCCGCCAGGGTGAGGAGCGGCGCGAGATCGGGCAGGGCGAACTGAAGCGCGCCGGCTCGCGGCAGGGGCTCGGCGGCGTCGAGGAGGATCGGCTGCACCGTCGCGACGGTGATGTCGGCGACCGTCCCGCTCAGGCGCAGGGCGAGCCCCCCGGGAGACGCGGTGCCGTCGGACGGGGCGGGTACGCCGGCGATGCGCAGGTATCCGGGCCGGCGCAGGGCCGGGACATCGGTGCGCCCGAACCAGGGGGCCGCGTTCGCCGTCGCGATGGTGAGGTCGAGGGTGTCGATGCGGCCCGCCCGGCTCAGGAGGTCGAGGTCGAGGGTGCCGCCCGCTGCGTCGCCCTTGGCGCCGACCCGCAGGGTGTCGGCCGCGCCCGCATCCCGCTCGAGGTTGACCGCGAGGTCGAGGGCCCCGTTTCGCAGGAAGGCCGGGACCCGGCGGGCCTCCGCCACCCAGACCCGGTCGAGGAGCGCGAACAGGGGGGCGGCCACCGCCGCCGAGACCTGCCCGGCGATCCGGCCCGTGCCGTCCGGGCTGATCCGGCCCGAGAGCTTGGCATTGGCGCCGGCCAGGTCGGTGATGGCGAGGCTGTCGACCACGAGGCTCGGGCCGTCCGACTGGATGCTCGCCGCGATGGTGCCGTTGCCCGAATGAGCGCCGGCGGGCCCGTAGCGCACGTCCCGGGCCTGGAGCGTGATCCCGACATCGTGGCCCCGCAGGTCCGCGAGGGTGCCGCTCAGCACCGGCAGGGCGGCGATGTCGATGCCATGCGCGGCGAGCTGTGCATCGAAGCGGCCGCGCGCCGGTCCCTCGGCCGCCGTGTAGCGGGCATTGCCGGTGATGCGGGCCTCGCCGAGCCCGAGGCGCAGGTTGCGCAGGGACACCGTGCCGGCGGCCACCGAGAGGTCGGTATTCACCTGCACCGGACGACCGTCCATCACCGCCGCGGCCGGGCCTTCGAGCCCGAGGCGCCGCAGGTAGCGGCCGAACCCGTCGGAGGCCGGCGTGTCGAGGGACAGGCGCCCGGTGAAGCGCAGGCCGGTCTCGGTGTCGATCTCACCGCTGGCGCCCAGGGCCGTGGCGCCCGGCGCGGTGACATCGAGGCGGCGCAGCACCACGCCGCCGGTGCGGTCGAGGGTGCCGCTGGCGGCCAGCCCCGTCCACTCGTCGAGGCCGAGGGCCAGGCTCTCCGCCGCGAGGTCCAGGTCCACCATGATCGGCAGTCCGAGGCCGTTGCGGCCGCCGGTGTTCGGCAGGCCGCGGGCGATCAGCGCCTGTCCGGCCGCCGAGGTCAGGAAGGCGTCGAGGTCGAGGCGACGGGCGGAGAGCGCCAGGGCGCCGCGCCACTGCTTCAGGTCGAGCTGACCCGAGCCGCCCAGGCGCAGGGCCTGGCCGCCGGGATCGATCTCCAGGGCGACGTCGGTGAATCGGGCCGTCAGGCCGCGCCCCTTGAATTTGCCGGCAAGGGAGAAGGGCAGATAGGCGCCCGCCGCCTGGACCGGCGGCCCGACGACGATCCGGGCGCTGCCTTCGGCCACCGCCGAGGTCAGGCGCCGTCCGCCCGTCGCCGTGCCGGCGGGTGCGAGGCCGATGCGGGCATCGGCCTCGAAGCGGGGCTGCGTGTCGCCGCCGCCCGCGATCTTCACGTTGACGCCGTCGGGCCCGAGCTCACCGGTCGAGACCCGGAAGGGGACGCCCCGGCTCGTGCCTTCGGCCCGCCAGGGGCCGACGAGGGCGGGCGCGGAGACCTGAAGGGCCTCGGCGTAGAACTGCTCGGTCCGGCCCGTCGCGAGCACCTGGGTCGTCAGCACGAACTGCCGGATCGACAGGTCCTCGATGGCGAGGTCGCGCCGCAGGGCCGCCGACAGCCCGCGCGTGGGCAGGAGCATCGCCTCGCCATCGGTGACGGGGAGCTTGACCTCCGCCCGGCCGACCCGCGTCTCGGTGAACAGGATCTCGCCCTTCAGCAGGGGCGCCAGGGCGATCTCGGCCTTGATCCACTGCAGGTCGAGCTGGGGCTGGTCGAGGGCTGGCTTCTGCGCGACGCCGGCCCCGGACCCCAGCCGCAGGCGATCGAGCTTGAGGCGCGGCGAGGGCAGGAGCCGGACACCGATACGGCCCTCGGTCTGAGCCGCGACCCCGAGGGAGCGCGCGATCGTCCGGTCGATCGTCCCGCGATAGCCCTCCCAGGCCACGAAGGGCGGGACGGCGAGCGCCGCGACGAGGAGCAGGATGACGGCGCCCGCCAGCGCGGTCAGGATGTCACGCACCGTCTCTGTTCCGCCTCGTCACCCGGGTCGGGCCCCGCTCCGTCGGCGGACATAGCACAGGGAACGCCCGCGCGCGCCAGGGCCGGCGCGCCGCGTCCGGCGCCCCGGGGCCGCGGCTCAGCGACGGCCCGGAACGACGATCGGGGCGGGGGGGGCGCTCGGCCGGAACAGGTCGCCGCGCTGGATCTGCAGGCGCGTCTGGTTGGTGTCGAATTGCTGGCGCTGCTCGATGCCCCGGAGTTCGCTGCGGTTGGACAGGCGCTCGTTGGTGGCATTCAGGCTGTCGACGCCCCGCGACGAGACCTGGGCGAGGGCCGGACCGGCGGCGAGGAGCGCGAGGCCGGCGAGAAGGGCGGGGGAGCTACGCATGGCGGCGTCCTTGTCAGGTGCACTGTGATGTCGTGATCTGGTGAGACGACCTGCCGGTGGGAAGGCGGGTTCCGGTTTTCGAAGGTTCTGCGACGCTGCGTGAGACTGCCGCATCGATCGTCGGCAGCGACGGGAGGTTGCGGGTTTCCGTCCTCTTCCGTCCTTGGCCGCCGGAGTCTCAGTGTGTCGCGGTCTCTGCTCGGCGGACCGCGCCACCCTACGCCGCGCTGGGTGCGCCCACGCGGCGCGGGCGGCCCCGCTTGCGCGGCCGGTAATGGGCGTCGAGCAGGATCGGGTCGCGCAGGGCCGCCCGACACGCCATCGCAACGGGAGTCGGCACCGCGCTGATGCCCGCCTTGTAGGCGTTCCACGTGCTCAGCGAGAGGCCGAGGAAATCCGCGGATTCCTGGTTCGACAGTCCGGCGGCTGTCTGCCACGCAGTCACCTCCGCGCGGCCGAACCGCCGCTGTTCGTCCGCGATCAGCCTGAGATGATGCGCATCGATGGCGAGGTCCCCGTCCTCGCTGCCCCATTCCACAGAGGTCCCGTGATCTCCGAGCCGGACCGTCGCGAACAGGGCCGGATCGTTCAGAGGCGACAGGATCTCACCGCCGGTGGCGATCCATCCGGCGAGGTCCACGCGGTCGGACCGGTCGTCGCGCCACATCACGCCGAGGCCGGTGGGACCCGTGGCGATGACGGTTGAGATGCGGGGCAGGGGATCGTTCACGGCAACCTCCTCAGGCAATCGGGAAGCGGGCGTTGGTCCGATTCCATTCGGCCGCGACGGCGGCGCGGTTCTCGGCGGCCCAGGCCAGGGCCTCGCGCTCGATCTTGCCCGGCAGGGCGCCGGCCAACAGTCGGAGGGTGGCAATCTCCACGAGAGCCTCGTCATCCGGTGTCAGGATGTGGAAATGCGGCGGCAGATGATCGTTGACATAGAACCGAATGATGATGCTCCCCGACTGATAGAGCTCGCCCATCGCCGCGCCTCACCCATCCCGTCGAGACATAGTCCTGGCCCGGGCTGGCGGAAATTCCTCATCCGATTTTCGGATGAATTTAATCGCCGATCCGACACTCTCCGGGATACGAGGTGCTTCCGAGATGGAGCCTCGGAGACCGTCGAGGCGGAGGCCGGGCCACTCCGGAAACGCGGGCGACCCTCGACGCCGTTCGCGTTTTGGTCCAGGGATGCGCGATGACTCAACGCTTCGACGCGGCCGGCGCATCCGCCTCCGACGCCGCCCCGACCTCCATCGCCGCCCGTGCCATGGCCTCCCTCCGGCCGCAGGGCTCGCCCTACCTCGAAGGGCTGAACGCCGAGCAGCGCCGCGCCGTCGAGGCGACGGACGGGCCGGTGCTCGTGCTGGCCGGGGCCGGCACCGGCAAGACACGGGTGCTGACGACGCGCATCGCCCACCTGATCGCGACGGCCAAGGCGCGGCCCTTCGACATCCTCTCGGTGACCTTCACCAACAAGGCCGCCCGCGAGATGAAGCACCGCATCGGCGGGCTCATCGGGCCGGCCGGCGAGGGCATGCCCTGGCTCGGCACCTTCCATTCCATCGGCACCAAGATCCTGCGCCGGCACGCCGAACTGGTGGGCCTGCGCTCCGACTTCACGATTCTCGGGATGGACGACCAGCTGCGGCTGATGAAGCAGGTCATCGTCGATCAGAACATCGACGAGAAGCGCTGGCCCGCGCGCGCCCTGTCCTCTGCCATCGACGGCTGGAAGAATCGCGGCCTCCTGCCCGAGCAGGTGCCGCCCGGCGAGGCCCAGGCCTTCGCCTTCGGCAAGGGCGGGGCGCTCTATGCCGCCTATCAGGCCCGGCTCCTGACCCTCAACGCCGCCGATTTCGGCGACCTGCTGCTGCTCTGCCTCAAGCTCTGGCGCGAGAACCCCGACGTGCTGGAAAACTACCAGCAGCGCTTCCGCTACATCCTCGTGGACGAGTACCAGGACACCAACGTCGCCCAGTACCTCTGGCTGCGCCTGCTGGCGCAGGGCCACCGCAACGTCGCCTGCGTGGGCGACGACGACCAGTCGATCTACGGCTGGCGTGGCGCCGAGGTCGACAACATCCTGCGCTTCGAGCACGACTTTCCCGGCGCCGTGGTGGTCCGCCTGGAGCGCAACTACCGCTCCACCGGCCATATCCTCGCCGCCGCCTCCGGCCTCATCGCCAGGAACGAGGGCCGCCTCGGCAAGACCCTGCGCACCGAGGACGTCGCCGGCGAGAAGGTGACGGTGTCGGGCGCCTGGGATTCGGAGGAGGAGGCCCGCCAGGTGGCGGAAGCCATCGAGAGTCTCCAGGCCCAGCAGCATCCCCTCTCGGAGATCGCCGTGCTGGTGCGCATCTCGGCCCAGATGCGCGAGATCGAGGACCGGTTCGTCCAGCTCGGCCTGCCCTACCGGGTCATCGGCGGCCCGCGCTTCTACGAGCGGGCCGAGATCCGCGACGCGCTCGCCTATCTGCGCGTCACCGCCAACCCCTCCGACGACCTCGCCTTCGAGCGCATCTTCAACACGCCCAAGCGAGGCCTCGGCGACGCCACCCTGCAGGCGCTGCACGCCTATGCCCGGGCCGAGCGGGTGCCGCTGCTCCAGGCGGCCCGCCTCGTCGTGGAGACCGACGAGCTGAAGCCCCGCGCCCGGTCCGGCGTCCGCGCCCTGGTCGAGAGCTTCTCACGCTGGGCCCGGCTGGTGGGAACCCAGCCGCATTCGGAGGTGGCGCAGACCATCCTGGAGGAATCCGGCTACACCGAGATGTGGCAGAAGGAGAAGTCGGCCGACGCCGCCGGACGCCTGGAGAACCTCAAGGAGTTCGTCCGCTCCATGGAGGAGTTCCCGGACCTTGCCGCCTTCCTCGAGCACGTCTCGCTGGTCATGGAGGCCAGCGAGCAGGAGGGGGCCGACCGGGTCTCGCTGATGACCCTCCACGCCGCCAAGGGCCTGGAATTCGACACCGTCTTCCTGCCGGGCTGGGAGGATGGCCTGTTTCCGAACCAGCGGGCGCTCGACGAGAGCGGCCGCGCCGGGCTGGAGGAGGAGCGCCGCCTCGCCCATGTCGGCCTGACCCGGGCCCGCAAGCGCGCCAAGCTGTCCTTCGCCGTCAACCGGCGTATCCACGGCCTGTGGTCCTCCACGGTGCCGAGCCGCTTCATCGACGAGTTGCCCGAGGACAGCGTCGACGTGATCGATGCCCCCGCCCACTTCGCGGCCGGGGCCTCGCGCTTCGACCGGAACCCGGCGCCCTTCGGCTCGTCCTACGGCACGCCCGGCTGGCAGCGGGCCCAGGCCAATACGGCGCAGTCCGGAAACGCCAACGGCTACGGGGTCGGCAACCGTTCGCCGGCCAGTCGGGGCGGCCCGCGCCAGATCGAGGGCGAGCTCATCGCCAAATCGACGGGTGCGCCCTCCGCTTTCAGCGTCGACATGCGGGTGTTCCACACCAAGTTCGGCCCGGGCACCGTCGCGGGTGTGGACGGCAACAAGCTGACCGTTGATTTCGACAAGGCCGGCCGGAAGATGGTCCTCGACAGCTTCATCCAGGCGGCCTGATCGCGGGACGCGGGGGCTGCGGAGGACGTCGGGCGGATGCGGACTGCGTCTTTTGCGACACAGCCCAGGGCAATCGACCGCCGCGGCGGATCGGCTCCCGCAGCGCAGCATCGACGCAGACTTTTTACATCATTCCGAAGAATAGTGGATGTCACGCCCCTGTCGCGCCCGGCGCGGCATGGTGCGTGCAACGCACAGTCCTGCGGTCATCGGGACCGTATCGGGAATCCACAGCCTTGAGGGACCCGTCCGGAACTTGAGGGCGGTCTCCGGATTGGCTGTGAAGCGGGCGAAGTCGAAAGGATCGCCGAAACGGGATCAATCGAAAGTGATGCGAAGCAAGTTCAGCAAGTCAGGCTCAGATTAAATCCAGGTTGGCAAGTCCGGTTGGAGTGTTGATCGATGAAGAGACGCCGCGCACGACTTGAACTCGTTGAGGACCGTCCGGTCCGGCTGCACAAGACCCGCTTCGACGAAGAACGCAACCTAAGTCCGATCCAGCCCCTCACCGACCGGCAGGCGCAGTACCTCGACGCCCTGGCCCTTCACAAGCAGGTGATCGTCCTCGGCCCCGCCGGCACCGGCAAGACCTTCATCGCCGGGACCCGCGCCGCCGACCAGCTCCGCCAGCGCCGCATCGCCAAGGTGATCATCACCCGGCCGAACGTGCCCTCTGGCCGCTCCCTCGGCTTCTTTCCCGGAACGTTGGAAGAGAAGATCGCCCCCTGGGTCGCTCCCCTTACGGAGACCATGAAGGAGCGCATGGGCGAGGCCTCCTTCGAGATCGCGGTGAAGACCGGCGACATCGAGGTGGTGCCCTTCGAGGTCATGCGTGGACGCACCTTCAAGAACTGCCTCGTGATCCTCGACGAGGCCCAGAATACCACCACCGCCGAGATCAAGATGTTCCTCACCCGCATCGGTGACGATTGCCAGGTGATCATCAACGGCGACGTGTCCCAGACGGACTTACGCGAGACGTCTGGCCTGCGCACGGTGATCCACCTGATCAAGAGTCGGATGATGCCGATCCCGGTGGTAGAATTTACCCTCGACGATATCGTCCGCTCCGGAATTTGTGCTGAGTGGGTGCGGGCTTTCGAGGAAACGAATCTCTGACTCAGGTGTTGTCAGCGGCGGGCCGGAACGGGGCCTGCCGCTCACTCCGGTGCGCGACACGAGTTTCTCGGCCTCGGGTGCGAGAGAACAAACCGGGTGCCGCGCTCGGACAAATGAGAATGGGAGTCTTCACGTGAGGAAACTGACCCTTGCCTTCGCCGTGCTCGCCTCGCTCGGCGGTGCCAGCCTCGCCACCTCCGCCTCGGCCGCACCGGGTGCCCCGCTGGGCGTGACCGCCCCCGAGACCGTGTCCACCGTGCAGATGCGCATGGAGCGCCGGATGGAGCGTCGCATGATGCACCGTCGCATGGAGCGCCGCATGATGCGCCGTCACATGGAGCGCCGGATGATGCACCGTCGCATGATGCGCCGGATGTGATCGGTCGACCGATCTGACTGATCTGGAGAAGGGTCCCTCGCGGGGCCCTTTTTCGTTGCGCGCCGGGCTGCCCCGCCTCCCGGCCGGGCGCGGCCCCGGACGCGGTCTGCTAAGAGGCTGCCGGAGCGCACCAGGGCGTGCGCGTTCGATCCGGGAGCCCGGCCGTGACCTTACAGACCTGGTGGCTGTTCTTCGGCGCCGTCTTCCTCCTGTCCGGCACGCCGGGGCCGAACATGCTGCACATCCTGGCGCGCAGCGTCCGCGTCGGCCTGCGTCGCAGCCTCGCCGCCATGGCCGGGTGCCTGAGCGCCGTGGTCCTTGTGCTGGTGGCCTCCGCGGCGGGACTGAGCGCCGTCCTCCTGGCGTCGCCGGTCCTGTTCGATGGCCTGCGCTATGCCGGCGTCGCCTATCTCGTGGGGCTCGGCATCCGGGCCTGGCGCGGGCGGGACGGGGCGCTGGACGTCCCCGGGCACACGGGGAGCCCTGCGCCGGTCAGGCTGGGGCGTCTCTACCGCGACGGGCTGCTGATCGGCCTGAGCAATCCCAAGCTCCTCCTGTTCGCCAGCGCCTTCCTGCCGCAATTCGTCGAGCCGGCACGGCCGCAGGCCCCGCAATTCGCGATCCTGATCGTCACCTTCGCGGGGGCGGAGCTGTTCTGGTACGGGGTCTACGCCCTCGGCGGCCGCCGGCTCGCCGCATCCCTGACCCGCCCGGCGCTCCGGCGGGCCTTCGACCGGATCACCGGCGGGATCTTCCTCGGCTTCGGCGCCATGCTCCTTGGCACGCGCTGAGGCGGGGCGGCCCGGCCCGCCTCGGTTCCTCGCCTTCAATCCTTGGGCGTGGGGGAGCTCTTGGGCGTGGTGGAGCCGGTGGTCTTCGGCGAGGCGGTCGCGGCGGCCGATGCGGTCTTGTGGACCGGCTTCGCCGCCTTCTCCTCGTCCGGCTTGCCGCCCTTGGCCGGGGCGGGCGCGGCGTGTGCCGCCTTCGCGGGGGCGTGCTTGGGCGCAGGTTTGGCGGCGATGGGCTCCGGCACCGCCGCGGCCACGGCCACGGCCACGGCCGGGACGGTGGCGGCGTCGGTGGCCGGTGTCGCGGGCGCGCCGTTGCTGAACACGTTGCTGAAGAGCTTCTTGTAGGCGGCCGGATCGCCCTCGGCGTCGGCCACCATCACGCGGGCGGGCTTGGCCGGCTCGGCCACCACGGGCTCGGGCTTGGCCGCCGGGGCGGTGCCCTTCCGGGCGAGGTTCGCGGCGGCCGCCTTGGTGGGGATCGGGGCGGCCGCGGCCATCATCACCGGGCGGCCCTTGGCGTCGACCTCGATCTCGCGCTCGCCGGCGGCCAGGCTCTCGGGGCGGCTGACGTCGCCGAGCTTGTGCTGAGCGTAGTCCTTCGGATCGTAGGGCAGTTCGGGCTCGGGGGGCGCCTTGCCCAGGCTCGCGAAGGTCAGGGTGTTGGCGGGCGTCTGCTGACCGCGGAACACCGGGTTCTGGCTGCCGTCGTCGTAGACGAGGCGGGTGGCGGGCGTGCCCTTGGCGATCAGGTCGGCGATCTCGCGATTGTCGCGCTCGCGCTTCTCCGCCACCTGGGGCTCGACCCGCGGCGTGCAGGAGCCGGCCGCCGCGTCGGCGCCGCCGAAGACGTACTTCGTTCCGCACAGGCCGACCCGCGGCTCGTCACGCAGGGCCTCGAAGTAGTCCGAGCCTTCCTTGAGGTTCTTCCAGAACGGCGCGTTGGGGTCGTTGCGGAACTTGGCGATGTTGGCCGCCGTCATCCGGAACGGGTACGATTGGAACTGGAACGCGCGCTGGCCGCCCGCGAAGGAATCCCGCGCCAGGGCGTAGATCTCGCCCATCGACTCGTCGGTCATGGCAAAGCAGCCCGACGACGAGCAGGTGCCGTGCACCATGATGTAGTTGCCGGTGCGCCCGTTCGCCCGGTCGTAGGCGTTCGGATAGCCGGTGTCGAACGAGAGGTAGTAGGACGAGTTCGGGTTCATCTGGCCCGGCGTCACGGTGTAGAAGCCCTCGGGCGCCTGGCGGTCGCCCTGCTTGGTCTTCGGGCCGAGCTGGCCCGACCAGCGGCAGATCGGGAAGGTCTTGAGGAGGGCGTACTGGCCGTTGGTGCCGCGCTTCCACACCTCCATCTCCGCTTCCCGCTTGTAGGCGCGGATCAGGATGGGATCGCTCTGCGACATGCCCTTCTGGGCCATCAGCGCAAGGGTCTTCGGCGGCACCGGGGCCAGGGCCCGCAGCGGAACGCCACCGCCCATCGAACCGTCCTGGCAAGCGCCGAGCGACAGGGCGAGCAGAGCGAAACCGGCGGCCACGAGCGGGCGCATAGCCATGGGGAACCTATCCTCAGTCACGCAGCCCCGGGCTCGCGCCCGTGGCATGCCACTCCCCAACTCCTTAGCGTCGTTAAACTTACCCGGTTGTTACCGCAAGGAGACCGCCTTCGTGGCCCGGGCGGGATGTGGATTGCGGACATCATCGGCCCGTCGACCCGATCTCGCCGCATTTGATGCAGCGCGGAGCGTGCCGACGGAAAGAGGATTGATTTCACAGGTTTTTCGCCGCCGATCCGCCAAGCGTCGGTGTGGCGAAACCTTGGCGGGCGCAACGGACGCATTGGGAGGTTTGGTTCCCGCACGCATCTGCGGCGCAGTGTCGCACTCTCAGAGCTTGCGACCGATCTCCAGGAACTTCGCCGCGCGCCGGTCCCGGATCTCGTCCGGGCCGAGGCCCTGGAAATCCACCAGGGCGGCCTCGATGGCGGCCCCCGTCGCCGCGATCGCGGCGTCGCGCCCGCGATGGGCCCCGCCGGTCGCTTCGGGCACGATGCCGTCGATGATGCCGAGGCGCAGCAGGTCCTGCGCGGTGATCTTCATGGCGGTGGCGGCGTCCGCCGCGCGACCCTGGTCGCGCCACAGGATCGAGGCCGCGCCTTCCGGCGAGATCACGCCGTAGATGGCGTGCTCAAGCATGAGCACCCGGTTGGCGGTGGCGAGCGCGATGGCGCCCCCCGAGCCGCCCTCGCCGATGACCACCGCGACATTCGGCACACCGAGGGCGAGGCAGGCCTCCGTCGAGCGGGCGATGGCCTCGGCCTGTCCACGCTCCTCCGCCTCGATGCCCGGAAAGGCGCCTGCGGTGTCGACGAAGGCCAGCACGGGCAGGCCGAAGCGGTCGGCGAGCTCCATCAGGCGTACGGCCTTGCGGTAACCCTCGGGCTTGGCCATGCCGAAATTGTGCCGCAGGCGGGTCTCGGTGGTGGAGCCCTTCTCCTGGCCCAGCACGCAGACCGGACGGCCGCGGAAGCGTCCGAAGCCGCCGACGATGGCCTGGTCCTCGCCGAAGGCGCGGTCCCCGGCGAGCGGGCTGAAATCCGAGATCAGGCCGGCGCAGTAATCGATGAAGTGGGGCCGCTGCGGGTGGCGCGCGACCTGGGTCTTCTGCCAGGGCGTCAGGCCGGCATAGATGTCCGAGAGGGCGGCGGCGGCCTTGGCCTCCAGGCGCCCGACCTCTTCGCTGATCGAGACCGCGCCATCGCGGGCGGCCATGGTCTTCAGCTCCTCCAGCTTGGATTCGAGCTCGGCCACCGGCTTCTCGAAGTCGAGATAGGAGCGCGTCACCGACATGGGTCAGGGATCCTTGTTCGTCGCCATCGCGCGCGGGGCGGCCGGGTCAGGGACGATTGCGGCGGAGGGCGTGCGGGAAAAGCCGCGACTGGGCGGGGGGTGTTGGCGAAGGAACTGCGCCTGTCAACCGTCCACGGGACCGGGGCGAGGCTCGACCGCGTGTCCCGCCGGCGCGTTTCGGCCGGGAGTCCGTCGGTCGAGCCGAGAAGCTCGGATGCGAATCGTGCCGGGTCGTCACCGCCGGCCGCCGCACCCGGGCGCCCGAGCGCGCAGGCCGAGGGCCTGACAACCGGGCCGCTTCGTCCCACCCGAGGGATGGTCGTCGCCCAGGCCTTGCGTCATGGTGGTACCGCACGCTTACGGCAACCGTGGATTGGGTTTGGGCGGACCGTGGGCGGGACGCCTCCCGGGATCCCCCGAGGCGGGGTGTGGTCCGGATAGGAGAGGGCCGGTCGTGACGGCATGTCCCAGCGGCGAAACGAAGGTTCTCGTGCTCCAGGGCGGCGGGGCGCTCGGCGCCTACCAGGCCGGCATCTACGAAGCGCTGGCCGCCCAGGACCACGCCGTGGATTGGGTCGCGGGCATCTCCATCGGAGCCATCAACGCGGCGCTGATCGCCGGAAACCCGCCGGAGCGTCGCGTGGAGCGGATGAGAGCCTTCTGGGAGCTGGTCTCCTCGGGGGTGACCGGGGTTCCCTGGTTTCCCGGGGAGCGGGCGCGGGCGGCCTTCAACGAGGCCAGTGCCGGCTGGGTCGCCGCCTTCGGGGTGCCCGGCTTCTTCAACCTCCGCTTTCCTCCCGCCAGCTTCTATCCGGCCGGCGCGCCGGAGGCGCTGAGCTACTACGAGACGACCCCGCTCCGGGCGTCCCTCGAGCGCTTCGTGGATTTCGACCTGATCAACGGGGGGGCGACCCGCCTCAGCGTCGGTGCCGTCAACGTACGCACCGGAAACTTCGCCTACTTCGACACCCGGTGCGACCGCATCACGCCCGAGCACATCATGGCCTCCGGTGCCCTGCCCCCGGGCTTCCCGCCGGTCACCATCGCGGGCGAGCCCTACTGGGACGGCGGCATCGTCTCGAACACGCCGCTGCAATACGTCCTCGACGAGGAGCGCCGGCGCGACCTCGTGGTGTTCCAGGTGGACCTGTTCTCCGCGCGCGGAGCGATGCCCCGGACCCTGATCGACGCGGCCGAGCGCGAGAAGGATATCCGCTTCTCCAGCCGGACCCGGCTCAACACCGACATGAGCCTGGAGATCCGCAAGGCCAAGGCCGCCACGCGCAGCCTCCTGGGCAAGCTGCCGCCCGAATGGCGCGACGACCCCGATGCCGCGTTTCTGCGACGGATCAGTCACGACAACGTCGTGACGATCCTGCAGCTGATCTATCGTCGCAAGGCCTACGAGGGGAATTCGAAGGATTATGAGTTCTCGCGCGCGACCATGCTGGAGCACTGGGCCGCGGGGCTCGGCGACCTGCGCCGGTCCCTGCGCGCGCCGGCCTGGCGCGACCGCCGGCCCGACGCGAGCGGAATCTGCGTGCTCGACCTGACCCGCGACGCGCAGGACTGAACGCCCTTCACCCCCAGGGAGACGAGCCCGTGACCCGCGACGAGATCCTCGAGATGCCCTCGATGCCCGCCTTCAGCCCGAGCTATCCGCGCGGGCCGTTTCGCTTCCTCCGGCGCGAATACCTGATCGTGACCTACGAGACCGATGCGGACGCCCTGCGCCGGGCGCTGCCCGAGCCCCTGGAGCCGCATCCGGACAATCGCGTCTATTACGAGTGGATGAAGATGCCGGATTCCTCCGGGTTCGGCGATTACGAGGAGAGCGGCTCGGGCGCTCTCGCCACCTTCGACGGCGAGCCCTGCAACGTCTCGATCCAGATGTACCTCGACGACGAGCCGCCGATCACGGCCGGGCGCGAGATCTGGGGCTTCCCGAAGAAGTGGGGCGTGCCCCGCCTCAGGCTCACCAAGGACACCCTCACGGGGACGCTGCACTACGACGACGAGCGGGTCGCGATGGGCACCATGACCTACAAGCACCGGAGCCTGGAGCACGATCTCGCCGCGGTGAAGCAGGGCCTGGGCAAGCTCAACGTCAACCTCAAGCTGCTCCCGGATGTCGACGGCGGCCCGAAGGTCGCGCAGCTCGTCGGCTACCGCCTGGAGGACATCACCGTCCACGGCGCCTGGGAGGGGGAGGCTCGCCTTCACCTGATTCCGCACGTGAACTGCCGGGTAGCCGACCTGCCCGTCCGCCGCATCGTCGGCGGCCGGCACATGGTCGTGGACTTCACATTGCCCTACGGGCAGGTGCTGCACGATTATCTCGCCTGATCGACCCGATGTCGCGCGTCGTGCCGGACCCCGCGCTCAGGCTTTGTTCGACCGCGCGCCTGTCGGACGCGCTAGGATCCCCCGCGTCGAAGAGTGCCCCTAGGAGGCTTCCATGATCCTGAAATCCAAGACCGCCGTCGTCACGGGCTCCACCAGCGGCATCGGCCTGGCCTGCGCGCGCGCCTTCGCCAAGGAGGGCGCCAACATCGTCCTCAACGGCTTCGGCAAGCCCGAGGACATCGAGGCGGCGCGGTCCGGGATCGAATCCGAGTTCGGCGTGAAGGCCGCCCATTCGCCGGCCGACCTGACCAAGCCCGGCGAGATCGCGGGGCTGATCCGACTGGCGGAGGAGACCTACGGCTCCGTGGACGTGCTCGTGAACAACGCCGGCGTCCAACACGTCTCGCCGATCGAGGACTTCCCGCCGGAGAAGTGGGAGCAGATCATGAGCCTGAACCTGTCCTCGGCCTTCTACACCATGCGCGCCGCGATCCCCGGCATGAAGCAGCGCGGCTGGGGCCGGATCATCAACACGGCCTCGGCGCACTCCATGGTCGCCTCGCCCTTCAAGTCCGCCTACGTGGCGGCCAAGCACGGCCTCGTCGGCCTGTCCAAGGCCGCGGCCCTCGAACTCGCCACGCACGGCATCACGGTGAACTGCATCTCGCCGGGCTATGTCTGGACGCCGCTCGTCGAGAGCCAGATCCCCGACACCATGAAGGCCCGGGGCATGACCGAGGACGAGGTCATCAACGAGGTGCTGCTCAAGGCGCAGCCCACGAAGGAATTCGTCACCATCGACCAGGTGGCGGCCCTGGCCGTGTTCCTGGCCTCGGATGCGGCGAGCCAGATCACCGGCGCCAACATGGCCATGGATGGCGGCTGGACCGCGCAGTAGCGCGGTTCTGCGAGGCCGCCCCTTCCGCCGAACGCGGCGGCGGGGGCGACCGATGGACTGAGGCTCAGCGGCGCCCGTGCAGCAGCAGGGCGAGGCCGTAGCCGACGGCGCCCGCGATCACGAGGGCGATGAACGGGTTCTCCTCCACGCGGTGACCCACCACCCGGCTGCCGTCGCGCAGGTAGGTGCCGCCGCGCTCGTAGGCGTCGCCAGCGTAATCCGACACGTTGTCCGCGACGTCGCGCAGGGTGTCCTTGGCCTGTCCGTAGATGTCCTGCGCGCGGCCCTCGGCCTCGCGGTAGCGACCCTCGGCCGAGGTGCGCGAGGAACCGGCGAGGTCTCCCGCGGCGCCCTGAACCTTACCGCCGAACTCCTTGGCGGCGCCGACGATGCGATCCGTATCGACCATGGTCTCTCTCCTGAACGTGGATGATGCGGACCGCCCGTCCGGGTCGGGGCGCCCGCATCCGACGTTCACAGAACGCCCGACGGCGCGAAGGAGACCCATGCCGGGGGTGAAAATCTTCCCGCGCCGGCAAAGGGCCCTGTCGCACGCCCCTCAGCCGCGCGCCCGGCCGCGGATCACCAGGCGGCGCGCGACCTCCGCGCAGGCCCGGGCGAGACGCTCCCCGGGGGCCTCGCGCCGCGGCCGCACGGGTGCCTTCGCGGGCCGCTGCGTCCGGGGCGGGAGCGGGATGTGCACGAACAGCGCCGGGGGTGATTCGCGTAAGGCGCGAAAATAGCTGGCGTTGCAGAGGTAGCGCCCCGCATCCCGCGAGGGGACCGCCGCGATCCCGTGCCCGCGCAGCGTCGCGAGCGCGGAGGCCGCCGCGGGCGAGCGGCGCGCGGGCGGACCATCCCGCTCCAGGGTCAGGCGCGACGCGGTCCGGCCGGAGGCATCGGGAAAGAGCCGGCTCGTGCGGTTGCGGCCCTGCATCTCCACCCGGACCCGCTTGGCGCGGGTCGCGACGCCGAGCATGAGGATCGCGGCCGGCGCTTCGGCCAGGGCCGGCGCCAGCCTGTCGGGGATCGCCGCATAGGTGGTGCACAGGATCAGCACGCGCACTGGAATGCCGCCCAGCTTCGGGCGCGCGAGGGCACCGATGCGCCGAGCCAGGGCCGCGCTCGGATTGCGCGGCACGCCGGGAA
The DNA here is from genome assembly GCF_001424705.1 of Methylobacterium sp. Leaf465. GTDB lineage: Bacteria > Pseudomonadota > Alphaproteobacteria > Rhizobiales > Beijerinckiaceae > Methylobacterium. The sequence goes on along the minus strand of NZ_LMRA01000044.1, from coordinate 188,112 downwards.
ACGGACCGAAGCCGGTGACCAGCAGCGGTCCCGTCATGCGGATCAGAGGCCGATCAGGGTGGCGATGGCCTCCGCCCCGGCGGCGGGCGAGGCGTCCCCGCGCCCCACCGAAGCCTCGGCCTCCGCCGTCCGGCGGCGCACCTCGGCCGAGCCGACGAGGCGCTGATGCAGGCGCTCGTGCACGAGGGCCCACATCCACTTCACGTCCTGGGCCCGGCGCTTCGCGGCGATCTCGCCCGTGGCGGTGAGCTTGTTGCGATGGTCGACGATCCGCTCCCACAGGCCGTCGAGGCCCTTGTTGTTCAGGCCCGAGATCGTGACCACCGGGGGCGTCCAGGTCGAACTCGGCGCCGAGAGGATGTGCAGGGCGGCGCGGTATTCCGAGGCGGCTGCGCTGGCCCGGCGCTCGCCCTCGCCGTCGTCGGCCTTGTTCACCGCGATCATGTCGGCGAGTTCGAGGATGCCCTTCTTGATGCCCTGGAGCTCGTCGCCGGCTCCCGGCAACATCAGGACGAGGAAGAAGTCGGTCAGGTCCGCCACCGCCGTCTCGGATTGGCCGACGCCGACGGTCTCCACCAGGATGACGTCGAAGCCCGCCGCCTCGCAGAGCAGCATGGTCTCGCGGGTCTTGGCCGCGACGCCCCCCAGGGTGCCGGAGGAGGGGGAGGGCCGGATGAAGGCGTTGGGGTCGAGGGCGAGGCGCGCCATCCGGGTCTTGTCGCCGAGGATCGAGCCGCCGGTGCGCGTCGAGGAGGGGTCGACGGCCAGCACCGCCACCTTGTGGCCGGCCGCCGTCAGGTTGGCGCCGAGCGCGTCGATGGTGGTCGACTTGCCGACGCCGGGCACGCCGGTGATGCCGACGCGGATCGCCGTGCCGGTCTGCGGCAGCACCGCGTCGATGAGGCCGCGCGCCGCCGCCCGATGATCGGGCCGCTTCGATTCGGCCAGCGTGATCGCCCGCGCCAGGGCGGCGCGGTCTCCGGCGAGCAGCCGCTCGCGCAGGGCATCGATGTCGAGGGCGGGTGCGGGGGAGGCGGCCATGGTTGTCTTCTTTGCCGGTCCGGCCCGGTTTCGTCGAGGGGGGCGGCCCGGCGCGCGGGCGCTTCCCCCGCAAACCGGCGTGAACCGGGGGCGTGCCGCAATGTGGGTCCGGGGCCACAGCCCTGCCTCTGCCCGCAATCCACATCGCCACGGCCACGCCTCCGCCCCGCCATGGTCACGATCCTGATCGACAGGATACTGACGCGCTGCGCCCGTCCCGGGGCCACCACGTTCAGGGCCGCCTTGCACGACATGATCCGACCCGAGCTCCGACCCATGATCCGATCCCAGCCTCCCACCCGTCGCGCGCTGCTGCGCTTCGCCGCCCTCTCGGGGGTGGCCGGCCTGACGCCCGGGCTGGCCGGCTGCGTCGCCGACGGCCTCGTCACCGATGCGGTCGGGGGCGGCGCGCCGGAGCGCCAGTCGGCCCTCGACGTCAGCCCGGTGCTGCTGGTGGCCACCACGCGCAAGCCCGTCGGCTCGCCGCCGAAGAGCCCCTACTTCACCTCCGAGCGCGGCCGGGGCCTCAGCTTCGCCGAGGTGCGGCTGTCGGCGCCCGACCGCTCGCTGATCGGCAAGGTCTCCTCCGTGGTGACGGGCGACTGGGCGGTGACGGCGGTGCCGCAGGTCGAGACCGGCGCGGGGGCGGCCGCCGCCTTCGCCCAGGCGGCGCTGGGGCGCGACGTGCTGATCTACGTCCACGGCTACCGCGAGAGCTTCCAGTCGGCGGCCCTGAGTGCGGCCAAGCTTTCCGACGGCATCCGCTTCCGCGGCGCCTCGGCCCTGTTCACCTGGCCCTCGGCGGCCGCCACCTTCGATTACGGCTACGACCGCGAGAGCGCCCTGTGGTCGCGCGACGGCTTCGAGGACCTGCTGAAGGCGCTGGCGAACTCCCCCTCGGGCGGGCGCATCAACATTGTCGCGCATTCCATGGGGACGCTGCTGACCCTGGAGACCCTGCGCATGCTGCGGGCCGAGGCCGGCGAGGCCGCCATGGCCCGCATCGGCGCGGTGGTGCTGGCCGCCCCCGACATCGACATCGACCTCTTCACCAGCGCGGTGGAGCGGATGGGGCCGGACGTGCACAAGATCACGGTGATCTCGTCGACGAACGACCGCGCCCTCGAGCTCTCCGGGGCCATCGCGGGGGGCATCGTGCGCGCCGGCGCGGCGGATCGCGAGCGCCTGGAAGCCCTCGGGGTCCGCGTGGCCGACGCCTCCGACTACGGCGGCGGCCTCATCAACCACGACCTGTTCCTGTCCAATCCCGACGTGCAGGGCGTGGTCAAGCGCGCCATCGCCCGGGCGAGCGGCGGGGCCTGAGGCCCGGCCACCCACCGCAAACCAACCCCCGCCCGTCCGGGCCTTGGCCTTCGCCCCGTTCGCCCCTACACGGACGGCGGCCCCGAGGCTGCAGACAACAAGGATTCGCGATGTTCACACTCGAGATCGATGGCGTGGCCATCGCGGTCATCAACGGCTCCGAGGAGGTCGCCAACGACCTCTTCACCTGCGATGGCTTCAAGGACGACATCCAGACCATGAAGAGCGACGGCAAGGTGCTGTGGAACGGCACCTCCCCGCTCAAGGTCCGGGCGGCCACCGAGGAGGAGATCGAGATCTTCGAGGACGCCCTCGCCGAGGACGATTCCGAGGAGGACGAGCCCTACGAGCCGGATGCCCGCCATGCCGAGGCCTCGAACGACGACGAGGCGGACGACGAGGACGAGGAGGATGCCGACATCGTGTTCCTGGTCGACATCGACGAGGACGGCGGCCTCGATTCCTGATCGCCGACCCGTCCGGTCGCTCCGTCGCGGGCGACCGGACGGGGGCGCCGTTCAGGCGCCCCGCTGCCGGACCGGGAACGGATCGGGCCTTCCGCGATAGGGGGCGGCCTCGAAGGCGCCCCGGCCCCGGGTCGATCGGGCGGACGTCGAAGGGCGGTCCGGATGGCCGCCTCGCACCAGATCCGCGTCGATGTTCACCGCGCTCAGGCCGTTGACGATCACGGCGACGCGCGGCTGCTCGCGGTCGTTCAGGACGGGGTCCAGCTTGGCTGAGGGCGAGAACCCGGTGCCGAAGGTTGTGGCTGGCGTCGTCGTCCGCGACGGGACCGAGGTCGCAGCGAACCCAGATCACCGCGCCGCCTGACCACCTCCGTCACCGGAAATCCCCATAGCTCGCGGAGAACGGGCCTCGACCCGAGCCCACCAACCCGCGCGAACAGCAGCGTCCAGCCTGCCTGCCCTGCGGTCTATCAGAGCGGTCGGTCAGCGCTGACCCGTGAGCCCTGTCACGTCCCGAACTTCCTGCGGAGTTCGGACTTGGCGACGGAAAACCGGCGTGATACAACCCTGAGATGATTAGGCATAAGTCTTTCGACTAGGAATTGCGACCGTGTGTGATCAGCATGCATCTCATGTCTCACGCCGCACCTTGCTGACCGCCGTCGCTGCCGGCGCGCTCGCCATGCCGGCGGCACCCGGAGCGGCCGCGGAGGTCTCGGGGTCGAACGTCATGACGCCCGACGCGGCTCTCGCGCGCCTGCTGGAAGGCAACGGGCGCTACGCAGCGAATACGCCGTCGAACAGGGACTTTTCCGCCGGCCGAGCGGCGAGGGTCGCCGCACAGCATCCGATCGCCTGCGTGGTCGGCTGCGCCGATGCCCGAGTCGCACCGGATTTCGTCTTCGATCAGGGACCCGGGGACCTGTTTGTCGTCCGGGTCGCGGGCAATTTCGTCAACACCGACAGCCTCGCCAGCCTCGAATACGGCGTGGCGGTGCTGGGCGCGCCGCTGATCCTCGTGCTGGGCCATTCCGATTGCGGTGCCGTCAAAGCGACGATTGAGGTCATGAAGACGAACGTCGTGCTTCCGGGCCATCTGCCGATGCTGATCGACGCGATCCGGCCGGCGGTCGACTTGGCCGAGAAAGCGCGAGCACCGGATCCCCTTGCCGAGGCGATCGCCCAGAATGTCCGGCACAACGTCCGGCGTCTCCAGCAGGCCGGGCCGATCCTCTCGGACCGCGTCGCCCGCGGGCAGGTGAAGGTCGTCGGCGGCTTCTATGACATCGGCAACGGCAAGGTCACGCTTCTCTGAGGCGCCTCGTCCGACGCACCTTGCCACGCGCGGTACGCCCTCGATCAAGGCCGCTGGCACGTCGAGACACAACCCACGAGACCCGCCATGGCCAGGTGCCAGGCAGGAGGCTCGCCACCTCGCTCTGCGACGCTGCTCCGCGCGTTCCGCCGGACCCTGGGTGATCCGTCTCCTCGCACGGCCCCCGTCGGAACGCGCTCGCAAGATGATACCATTCAATTGATGGCGATCCCGGGTCTTGTCAGCCGCGCGTCGTCTCCCGAGAGCGTCCGAGCGGACGGGCCACGACAGGTGGCCGGGGCGGACCGGAGGAAGGCGCCCCCCATCGCGCCGGGCGAGCCCTTGCGATAGGGGAACGGTCGGCTTGGGCTCAATCCGTGGGGGGAAGCGCCGCGCGGCTGGGGATCGATCCCGGGGGGACTAAATCGCCTGCCGTCTTCTCGGCGCCGGTATTCGTCGGCCTGGGCGCAGCTGCCTTGCCGGGGCTCTGAGCCGGGGCCGCGCCGGGCACGGCTCCCTTATCCGCGATCACCTTCGGCACGGGCTTGGGTGGGACCGGCGCAGCCTGAACCGGCTTGGCAAGGGATGGCTTGGCAAGGGATGGCTTGTCGCCGGGAGTCCGGGCGGATGCGGACCCGGTGCTGGACGCCTTCGGCGTCGCGGGCACGGCCGCCGACTTGGGAGCGGTCGGCGGCGCGATCGTACCCGTCGCCGCCACGTCCGGCATCGGCACCGCAGGGCTGTCGATCCCGTAGATGTCGTCCCGGAAATGAGCGCGGCCGTCCGGGGTGGCGTAACCGGTGAGATACACGAAGGTCACGGGGATCTGCTTCGGCAGCTTGATGTCGAGGCGCTCGTTGGTGGCGATGCTGGTCTCGATCTCGATCGGGCCCCAGGTCGAGCCGGGACCGTTGGGGCCGGGCGTGCCCTCGAGCAGCCAGCCGGCGAGCTCCTTCACCTGCGCGACGCGCACGCAGCCATGGGAATGGAACCGCACCTCGCGGGCGAACAACGATTTCGACGGCGTGTCGTGCATGTAGACCGCCTGCTTGTTCGGCATGTCGATGCGCACCTGACCCAGGGAATTGTCCAGGCCGGAATCCTGCCGCAGGGTGTAGTTGGCCGCCTTCTCGCTCGACCAGTCGATCGCGGTAGGGTCGACCTCGACGCCACCGGGACCGAGGATGCGGATGCGCTCCCGGGCGAGGTAGCCGGGATCCTTGCGCATCTTCGGAATGATCTCCTTCTTGATGATGGAGACCGGCAGGGTCCAGGTCGGATTGAGGTTCACGTCGGTGATGCGGGCCTCGATCCGCGGCGTCGCCTTGTCGGGCTTGCCGACCACCGCCACATAGCGGCGCACCACGACCCCGTGGTCCACGGCCTCCACCGTGGCGGAGGGGATGTTTACGACCACGTAGCGGTCGCCATAGGCGAAGTTCGAGCCGATCTGGCGCGCGGCGGAGGCGGCGAGCTGGCGCTGGCGGGTGGCCGCCGGCACGTTGAGTGCCGCCACCGTCTGGCGGCCGATCAGCCCGGTCTCGGGCAGGCCGTGGCGGGCCTGGAACGCCTTCACGGCCGCCACCAGGGTGGCGTCGAGCTGGTCGTTCATCGGGGCATCGGCAGCCAGGTCGCCCACGAGCGCGAGATGCTTGCGCAGGGCCGGGATGGCCGGATGGCCGGCGCCGGGCTTGACCACGAGGTCGGCGGGCAGCGCGGTCCAGCCGCCGGCATCCACCATGGCCTGATAGCGGTCGGCCATCCGCAGGGTGTCGAGGAACGTCGCTGGACTGAGGGTCGGCACCGGGTCGGCGGAGACCCGGGCCACCACCAGCGGCGGCAGCTCGCGCGACTTCCGGGCCTGGGCGGCAGCCGGGGCGGCGGTGGCCTCGGCTGCGCCCGGTGCGATCGCCTGGACGGCGGGCGTCGCCGGAGCGGTGGTGGTGAGGCTCTCGATCTTCGGAGCCTTCGCGGGCGCGGGGGCTTCCGGCGCGCCGGAGACTTGAGCCGTGGCGGCGCCGCCCAGCACCCAGAGGAGGGCCAGGGGCGACAGGCCCGCGCGGAGGCGGTGCGGGCGGAGGGCGACGGTCCTGTGGCGCGAAAGCATCGCGAACCTTTCGAGTGGAATGTCTCCCCGACCATGCGCACAGACGGTTACCAATCTCCTGCCGTGCCGTGACGGGGGCCGGCGCGCGCCCTAACTCCCGCCCCGGAACGGCAGAGGAGCAGCGGCCATGAACAACCATCCGGCAATTCAGGCGGGGCGGACCGCCGTCGTCACCGGGGCGGCGAGCGGCATCGGGCTGGCGGCCGCCCGGCGCTTCGCCGCGGCGGGCATGCGGGTCTGGCTCGCCGACCTGCCGGGCGCGGCGCTGGACTCGGCCCGCGCCGAGGTCGCGCGCGGGGGGACGGCGGCGTCCGTCCACGCGATGGCCACGGACGTGGCCCGGCCCGAGGCCGTCGCGGCCCTGGGCGCGGCGGCCTGTGCGGAGGGGCCGCCGGCCGTGGTCATGCTGAATGCCGGGATCGAGGCCGGGGGACGGCTGTTCTCGGACCCCGAGACGTGGGCGCACATCCTCGACACCAATCTGTGGGGCGTCATCAACGGCATCCAGGCCTTCGCACCGGCGATGATCGCCGGGACCGAGCCTGGCGCCATCGTGGTCACGGGCTCGAAGCAGGGCATCACCACGCCGCCCGGCAACACGCCCTACAATGTCTCGAAGGCGGGGGTGAAGGTCGTCACCGAGGCCCTGGCCCACGACCTGCGCGAACGCGAGGGCGTCCGCGTCAGCGCGCACCTGCTCATCCCGGGATTCGTCTATACCGGGCTGACGCGGGCCCGCGGGGTCAGCGAGAAGCCCGCCGGCGCCTGGACGCCGGACGAGACCGTGGATGCCCTGATGGCCGGACTGGCCCGGGGCGACTTCTACATCCTGTGTCCAGACAACGAGACCACCCGGGCACAGGACGAGAAGCGGATCGCCTGGGCGGCCGGGGACATCATCGAGAACCGGCCGGCGCTGTCCCGCTGGCATCCGAACCATGGAGCGGCGTTCACGCGTTTCGCCGGATCGTGACCGGGCGCGGGGAGGGGGGCCCTCCCGCACGCCCCTCGGGTGGCGGGTGCCTTGCATAGCGTCGCGGGGAAGCCGACACACCGGGGGCGATTCGTCGCGACCCGCAAATCGACTCGCCAGCCGACTTGCCGACCCGCGAACCGCCTGACTTGCAAACCGAACGGGAGCCGCACTTGGCCACCATTATCCCCGTCGCCTCCTTCGATTGCGTCGTCTTCGGCGCCACCGGCGACCTGACCACGCGCAAGCTGCTGCCGGCCCTGTTCTACCGCTTCATGGACGGACAGATTCCGGAGACGAGCCGGATCATCGGCGCCTCGCGTTCGGAGATGACCACCGAGGCCTTCCGCGAGCGCGCCCGCGACGCCATCAAGCGCTTCGTTCCGGCCGGCGACATCGGCGAGGACAAGCTCGCCGCCTTCCTGGACCACCTCGATTACGTCGCGGTCGACGGAGCCGGCGACGAGGGCTGGGAGGATCTGGCCGCCAAGCTCGCCGAGCGCCCGGACCAGGTGCGGCCCTACTACCTCGCCACCTCACCCGACCTCTACGGCTCGATCTGCCAGAATCTCGCCAAGCACGGCCTGATCGGCGAGAAGTCCCGCGTCGTGCTGGAGAAGCCCATCGGCAAGGACCTGAAGTCGGCTCGCGCCATCAACGATGCGGTCGGCACGGTGTTTCCCGAGGAGCAGATCTTCCGCATCGACCACTATCTCGGCAAGGAGACAGTGCAGAACCTGCTAGCCCTGCGCTTTGCCAACACCATCTTCGAGCGGCTCTGGACGGCCGACGTCATCGACCACGTCCAGATCACGGTGGGCGAGACCGTCGGAGTCGAGGGCCGCGCGGGGTACTACGACACCTCGGGCGCGCTGCGCGACATGGTCCAGAACCATATGCTGCAGCTCCTCTGCCTGATGGCGATGGAGAGTCCGCTCTCCCTCGACGCCAATTCGGTGCGCGACGAGAAGCTGAAGGTCCTGCGGGCCCTGAAGCCCATCACGCCGCACGACGTGCAGAGCGTGACGGTGCGCGGCCAGTACTCGGCCGGCGCCGTCGGCAGCCAGCCGGTGGACGGCTACCGCACCGATCTCGGCGGAGACGTCGACAGCCGGACCGAGACCTTCGTCGCCCTGAAACTCGAGGTTCAGTCCTGGCGCTGGGCCGGCGTGCCGTTCTACCTGCGCACCGGCAAGCGCCTGCCGCGGAAGCTGTCCGAGATCGTGGTGCAGTTCCGCGCCTCGCCGTTCTCGATCTTCCCGGCGGAATCCTTCGGGCGCGAGCCCAACCGCCTCGTCATCCGGCTCCAGCCGGAAGAGGGGATCAAGCTCGAAGTCATGACCAAGGATCCGGGTCCGGGCGGGATGCGGCTGCGGCCGACCAACCTCGACATCTCCTTCGAGGAGACCTTCAAGCAGCGCTACCCCGATGCCTACGAGCGCCTGCTCATGGACGTGGTGCGCGGCAACGCCACGCTGTTCATGCGCCGCGACGAGGTCGAGGTCGCCTGGGCCTGGGCCGATTCCCTCCTGAAGGCCTGGGCCGACCGGCCCGAGCCGCCGCGCCCCTATCCCGCCGGAAGCTGGGGTCCCACCGCCGCCATCGCGTTGATCGAGCGCGACGGCCGGACCTGGCACGAGGAGCTTCGCTGAGAGACGCCCCCGCCGATCAGGGCGGGGTGGTGTCGGGTGAGGCCGCAGGCGGCTCGAAGACCCGCGGATCCGTCATCCCGGTGGGGTCGCCTGGCTTTCGCCGGAGGCCTGTGCGCGGAACCGGGCTATAGTTCCGCACTCCCTCGACAGGTCTCAGTCGACGCATTACCAGAGGGAGTATTTTTCATTCCTCTTCCAGACGTCGTGGACCCATGAACAAGATCGAACCGGGCCTCGGCATCAACCGGCGCTATCTGCACGATGAGGTCGTCGACCGAATGCGCGACCTGATCCGCTCGGGTGAGCTGGAGCCGCGGGCGCGGATCAACGAAAGCGAATTGACCGAACGCTTCGGCATCTCCCGCACGCCCCTGCGCGAGGCGATCAAGATCCTCGCCACCGAGGGGCTTCTCGAGTTGCTGCCCAATCGCGGCGCCCGCGTCGCCAGCCTGTCGCAGTCCGAGATCGAGGAGATGATCGAGGTCATTGCCGGCCTGGAGGCCACCGCCGCCGATCTCGCCTGCCGCATCATCACCGATGCGGAGATCGACGGCATCTCCCGCGACCACGAGGCCATGGTGGCCGCCTGGCGCGCCGGCGAGGAGGGGGTCTACTTCGCCCTCAACCGGGAGATCCACGAGGCCATCATGCGGGCCAGCCGCAACGCCACCCTCGGGGGCATCTACGACAGCCTCTCGGGTCGCATCCAGCGCTCGCGCTACGCCGTGCATCAGACGCCGGAGCAGTGGGCGCAGTCGGTGGCCGAGCACGAGCGGATGATCACGCTGCTGCGCGCCCGCGACGGCGAAGCGCTCGCCCTGCTCATGCGCGCCCACATCCGGGCCCGGACCCCGGTGATCGCCGAGAATTTCGGCGCCGCCAGCCGCGAGGCGGCCGGGTCGGCGGCCTGAGCCGCCATCCGTCCTCGCGCCAGCCCGTCCCGGCCGGCCATCCGCCGGGGGGCGCGGGCGGCGCCGCTCCGAGCGCTAGTTCCAGGTGTGCAGCACGGTGCGCCAGCCGTCGGGGCGGCGCTCCATCACGTTGATCCAGTTGCCCTCGAACTTCTTTCGGGCTCCGCCCTCGCCGGGGCCGTTCATCTCCCAGCGCCCGGACAGCACCAGGACGTCGCCTGTCTCCCGCGCGGACTGGACGGTGATCCGGTGATCGTCGAAGCCCTTTGCCTTCAGCCCCGAGAAGAACGTCTTGATCTCGCTCGGTCCCGAGATCGCCGCGCCCTTCGGGATCACCAGCGCGTCCGGGGCGTAGAGCGTGCCCAGGGCGTCCATGTCGCCGCTGTTGTAGGTCTTGTCCCAGGTTTCGGCGGCGCTGCGCCCGGCCGTGGCGGCGGTGTCGGCGCGGGCCGCCACCGGCAGGACGAGGCACGCGGCCAGAGCCGCACCGAGAAGATGTCGGGTCATCATCGTTCCCTCCCTCGCAAGACCGTTTCCGTACGCCCCGCAAGGGTTATTGGACGATCGAAACCGAGGAAAGTAAAGAGTCCGCGCGAGGATCTGGAGTGATTGCCCGCGGGGACATTCTATTTGATTAAGCCGCGCGAACCGTGCCGAGGAAGCGTGCCAGTTCCTGGGCGAGGTGCTCCGCTTCGTGCGAGAGCTCGGAGGCCGAGGCCAGGACCTGGGACGCGGCGGCGCCGGTCGCCTCGGCCGCTCCGGCGACCCCGGCGATGTTGGTCGTGACCTCGCCGGTGCCGGTGGCGGCCTCGCTGACGTTGCGCACGATCTCCTGGGTGGCCGCGCCCTGCTCCTCCACCGCCGCCGCGATCGAGGTCGCCACGTGGCTGATCTCGCGGATCCGCCCGCTGATGCCCTCGATCGCGGTCACGGCCTGGCCGGTGGACCCCTGGATGCGGCCGATCTGGCCGCTGATCTCCTCGGTGGCCCGCGCCGTCTGGTTGGCGAGTTCCTTCACCTCGGCCGCCACCACGGCGAAGCCGCGACCGGCCTCCCCGGCCCGCGCCGCCTCGATGGTGGCGTTGAGGGCCAGCAGGTTGGTCTGGCCCGCGATGGTCGAGATCATGGCGACGACGTCGCCGATCCGCGCGGCGGCGGCGCTGAGTTCCTGGACCTGCGACGCGGTCCGGGCGGCCTCGTCCACCGCCCGCTGGGCGAGGTCCGTGGAGCCGTCGACCTGGCGCCCGATTTCCTGGACCGAGGCCCCGAGTTCCTCGGCGGCGGCCGCCACCATGCCGACATTGGAGGCCGCCTGATCCGCCGCCGCCGCGACCGTGCCGGATTGCTGGGCGGTCTCGGAGGCGGTGGTCGCCATGCTCTGGGCCGTGCCGCGCAACTGGCCCGCCGCCGCGGTCACCCGGTCGAGGATCCCGCCGACGGCGCCCTCGAACCCGTCGGCCATCTCGCGCATCGCGGCCTTGCGCTGCGCCTCGGCGCCGGCGCGGGCGAGGCGGGTCTCCTCCTCGAGGACGCGGCTGCGCAGGAGGTTGGCCCGGAAGGTCTCGAGGGTGTCGGCCATGGCGCCGATCTCGTCCTGGCGGCCGACGCTGGGGATCTCGGTCTCGGCCTCGCCGTCCGCCACGCGCCGCATGGCCGCCGTCATCGCGCCCAGCGGCCGTGTGATGCCGCGAATCGTGTGGGCCATGGCGGCCAGTGCCATGAGGACGGAGAGCCCGAGCGTGACCTGGGTGGTCCGCACGGCGCTCGCCTGTTCCGCCCGCGCCGCCGCCTTGGCGGCCTCGCCGGCCTCGCCGTTGAGCGTCACGAGCTTGCGCATGCTGGCGCTGGTGGCGAGATAGTTGGCGTTCATCGGCCCCCGGAACAGGGTCAGGACCTCGTCGCGCCGGGCGGGGTCGATGGCCCGGAGCTGGGTCCAATCCTGGCCCATCTGGGCGAGCTTGGCGCTGACCTCGTCGTAGAGGGCGCCCTCGGCGCGGGAACTCACCAGGGTCCCGTAGGCCGCGCGCCGGGTCTCCAGGTCCGTGGCCAGGGTCGCGGCCTGCGCGACGCTGTTGGTGCGCTCCTCGGCGGTGTCGGCGATGACGTAGCGGAACTGCCAGAGCCGGATCCGCATCACCAGGGCGTTCATGGCATGGGCGGCATCGACGGAGGGGAGGGCGTTGTCGGACAGGACCGTGATGCGGTCGCCGATGGCATCCATCTTCGCCAACGAGACGAGGCCCTGCCCGGTGGTGATGAGCGCCAGTAGACCGAAAAGGCCGATCAGCGTCGACTTGAGAGAGAGGCGCATGGGGAAAGCCGGTGACCGCTGCTTGGCGAGAAAGAGCGTTCCTCGATTAGCGGGCCTCCCTTAAGATTGACTTGCCCTTCGCCCCACGACATCCATCGGTTGTGTCGTCGCCCCGGGCGGCGATCCGCGCGAGGCCCTCCGCGAAGGGTCAGGCCGCGGCGTTGATCGAGCGCAGACCCGCCACGAGATCCGAGAAGCGGTCGCCCTGGACGATGACGTGCGCCCGCAGCCGGTCGGAAGCCGCGGTCTCGTCGCCCGACACGATGGCGGCCACGATGGCGTCGTGCTCGGCCAGGGACTGGCCGAGGCGGTTGCGGGCGCGAAGCTGGAGTCGGCGGAAGGGCGCCAGCCGCCGGTGCAGCTGGCGCGCCTGCTCCTCCAGGAACCCGTTCCGGCAGGCCCGGTACACCACCGTGTGGAAGATGTAGTTCTCCGCGTAATAGGTCTCGGGGTCGCCGGCCGCGGCCGAGGCGGCGCAGGCCGTCAGGGCCGCCTTGAGGGCGGCCTCGTCGTCGGGGATGAGCCGGCGCGCCGCCAGCCGCCCGCAGGAGGCCTCGATCTCCGCCATGGTCTCGAACATCGCGATCAGGAGCTGCGGGTCGGGGGCGCTGACGATGGCCCCGCGCCGGGGCTTGATCTCCACGAGGCCCGTCATCGCCAGTTGCAGCAGCGCCTCGCGGATCGGCGTGCGCGAGACCCCGAATCGCTCCGCGAGTTCCGTCTCGTCCAGGCGCGCGCCGATGGCGAGGCGACCGTCCACGATCTCGGTCTCGATGGTCTGCCTGAGGCGGCGCGATTGGTTCATGCGCTGAGATCCCGGCCCGTCCTAATCCCGCCGACTCGTAAAAATCAGGCGTCCACCATTATTCAATCGCGTTGACAAAATATACAAGGCGTCGTTTCATGTATAACGAACACGCGGTGCAGTATAAATGCTGCGCTGCAAAAACGAGCGGCCGGGGTCCGGCCTAGGGAGAGACACGCCATGATGCTGACACGCCGTGCCCTCGTTGCCGGCGGCCTCGCCGCCCCAGCCATCCTGTCCCTGGGCTCGCGGGCCCAGGCTGCCACCACCCTGAAGCTCTCCCACCAGTTCCCCGGCGGCACCATCGACGAGGGCGACTTCCGCGATCGCATGTGCCGCAAGTTCGCGATGGCCCTGGCCGAGCGTTCGAAGGGCGCCCTCGAGGTGCAGGTCTATCCGGGTTCGTCGCTGATGAAGACGAACGCCCAGTTCGCGGCCATGCGGAAGGGCGCCCTCGACCTCTCGCTCTACCCCTCGCCCTACGCGGGCGGCGAGGTGCCGGAGCTGAACATCGGGCTGATGCCGGCGCTGGTGAGCTCCTACGAGCAGGCCATCGCCTGGAAGAAGGCGCCGGTGGGCCGCAAGCTCACCGAGATCCTCGACGCGAAGGGCATTATCCTCGTTTCCTGGGTCTGGCAGGCGGGCGGCGTCGCCAGCCGGGAGCGTCCCCTCTACGCGCCGGCCGACGCCAAGGGCCTCAAGGTCCGGGGCGGGTCGCGCGAGATGGACCTGATGATGAAGCAGGCCGGCGCCGCCACGCTCTCCATTCCTTCGAGCGAGTCCTACGCCGCCATGCAGACGGGCGCCTGCGACGCGGTCATCACCTCGTCCACCAGCCTGATCTCGTTCCGCCTGGAAGAGTTGGGCAAGGCCCTGACCTCGGGCCGCGAGCGCTCCTACTGGTTCATGCTGGAGCCGCTGATGATGTCGAAGCTCGCCTTCGAGCGCCTGCCCAAGGACCAGCAGGACCTGATCATGACCATCGGCGCCGAGCTCGAGCCGTTCGGGCAGGCCGGGGCCAAGGCGGACGACACCAAGGTCGAGGAGATCTTCGCCAAGGCCGGCGCGAAGGTCCAGAACCTCGACGAGAAGACCCTGGGCCAGTGGCGTGACATCGCCCGGGATACCGCCTGGAAGGACTTCGCCGGTAAGTCGGCCGGCTGCGCCGAGCTCCTCAAGCTGGCGGAGCAGGTGTCGTGAGCCACGCCTTCGACGCGGCCTCGGCCGCCGCCGCGACGCACACGACGGCAGAGCCCCGGGTTCCGGGGCTCCTCGGCACCATCGACCGGGCCCTGAAGGGCGTCAATCACGTCATCATGCTGCTGGGCGGCATCGCGCTCGTCTGCGCCTGCCTGGTCCTCAGCTACAGCGTCGTCATCCGCTACGTCCTGCATGAGCCCACCGACTGGCAGGACGAGATGGCGGTGTTCCTCATCGTTGGCGCCACCTTCTTCTCGGCCGCCGCCGTGCAGGCCAAGCGCGGCCACGTGGCCATCGAGGCGCTGACCGGCCTGCTCTCGCCGCGGGTCAACCGCGCCCGCCTCCTGGTGGCGGACGTGATCAGCTTCGTCTTCGTGACGTTCTTCGCCTGGAAAAGCTGGACCCTGCTTCATGAGGCCTGGGTCGACGGGCAGGTGTCGCAGTCGAGCTGGGGGCCGCCGCTCTGGATCCCCTACATCCTGATGGCGATCGGCATGACCCTGCTGGGCCTCCAATTCGCCCTGCAGATCGTTGAGGAGATCCTCTACGGCGCCGAGAAGGCAGGCTGGGCGAACCCCAAGATCGGCCTCGGGGCCGATCTCAACCGCGATGCAGCGGGGCAGTCCGGCGCCACACCGACGGGCACGCGGCCCCTCGGCGATCCCCTCGCCAACACCGTGCCGGACACGAAGGTCACCGGGAGGCATCCATGAGCGTCGCGGCCATCGGCTTCCTCTATGCGGGGGCCACCCTGAGCGCGATGCTCGCCGGCATCCCCATCGCCTTCGCCCTGGGCTTCGTCGCCCTGGCCTTCATGTATGTCTTCATGCCGGGCGCCTCCCTCGATACGGTGGCGCAGAACGTTTACGAGGAGATGGCCTCGATCACCCTGCTGTCGATCCCGCTCTTCATTCTGAAGGGCGCGGCGATCGGGCGGTCCAAGGCCGGCCAGGACCTCTATTCGGCCATGCACGCCTGGATGCACCGCATCCCCGGCGGCCTCGGCATCGCCAACGTGTTCGCCTGTGCGCTCTTCGCCGCCATGGCGGGGTCGAGCCCGGCCACCTGCTCGGCCATCGGCTCGGCCGGCATCCCGGAGATGCGCAAGCGCGGCTACTCGCCGGGCTTCGCCGCCGGCATCATCGCGGCGGGCGGTACCCTCGGCATCCTGCTGCCGCCCTCGATCACCATGATCCTCTACGCGGTGGCGGCCGAGCAGTCGCTGGGACGCCTGTTCCTCGCCGGCATCGGACCGGGCCTGCTCCTGGTCGGCCTGTTCGCGGCCTGGTCGGTCTACCGGTTCCGCGCGGAATACGCCGCCGCGAAGGTCGCCTACGAACGGAACGGCACCGCTTCGGCGATCCTCGCGGAGGACACCTACAGCATGCGTCAGCGCTTCTCGACGCTGCCGCGGGTGCTGCCCTTCGTGATCCTGCTCACGGGCGTGATGGTGGCGCTCTACGGCGGCTACGCCACCCCGTCCGAGACGGCGGGCCTCGGCGGCCTCCTGGCGCTGGGCCTGATCGCCGTCATCTATGGCGTCTGGCGCCCGCGCGACGTCAGCCCGATCCTCACCGCGACCCTGCGGGAATCGACCATGCTGATGCTGATCATCGGCATGTCGCTCCTGTACGCCTACGTGATGAGCTACCTGCACATCTCGCAGTCGGCGGCGGCCGCGATCGTGGCGATGCAGCTC
The DNA here is from genome assembly GCF_001424705.1 of Methylobacterium sp. Leaf465. Lineage (GTDB taxonomy): Bacteria > Pseudomonadota > Alphaproteobacteria > Rhizobiales > Beijerinckiaceae > Methylobacterium. The sequence goes on along the minus strand of NZ_LMRA01000044.1, from coordinate 172,308 downwards.
TCCCCCTGGGTGCTGCTGGTGACGATCCTCGGCCTCGTGATCCTGCTCGGCTTCTTCCTGCCCCCGGTCTCGATCATCCTGATGACGGCGCCGATCATCCTGCCGCCCCTGAAGGCGGCCGGGTTCGACCTCGTCTGGTTCGGCGTCGTGATGACCATCACCATGGAGATGGGCTTGATCCACCCGCCCGTGGGCCTGAACATCTTCGTCATCAAGAACATCGCCCCCGACATCCCGCTGAAGGACATCATCTGGGGCACGCTGCCTTTCGTCATCCTGATGGCGGTGGCGATCCTGATCCTCTGCCTCGTCCCCGGCATCGCCATGTGGCTGCCGAACTGGCTGCTGCCCACCACGCGGTGACGGCGGGCGTCGCTCGGGCTACGACCCTTACACCCGGACCCGGCCCCGGAGGGGGCGTGCGACAGGCCCCAGGCCGTCGCGCGCGCCGTCCGGGGCCGATGCTTGTTCGCGTGCCCCATCCCTGGATCATCGGATCAGAGGAAAATGCGCGCCTTTAATCCTTTGAACACGGGTTGTTAACGAAGCGGTAACCATACCGGGCATCAATGGTCTGGTAAGGAATCGCGAGAGCCCGTGACTGACACAAGCCCTCCCCGCAGACCCGTTCAGCTTCGTGGCCGCGCCTTCAAGTCCTTGGTGCTGGCCCCGGAGACACCGCTTCCCGATTGGCTCGCCGATCTGGACGAGGCGCTCCAGCGCTCGCCGACCCTGTTCGACGGGCGCGCCCTGATCCTCGACGTGGCGGCGCTGGCGCCCGCCGCGCCGGACCTCGACAGCCTGCTCGCCGAACTCGGCAGCCGGCAGATCCGCATCCTCGGCATCGAGGGTACGGACGTGTCTCTCCTCGGACCGGGGCGCCCGCCGCTCCTCGTCCAGGGACGGCCCTCGAACACGATCGAGATTCCGGCCCAGCCGGAGCCGGAGCCCGCGGTGCCGCCGGCACCGCCCGAGCCGGCCACGACGTCCCTCACCATCGAGGGCTCGGTCCGGTCCGGGCAATCCATCGTCCACCCCACCGGCGACGTCACCGTCATGGGGTCGGTCTCCTCCGGCGCGGAGATCCTCGCCGGCGGCTCCATCCACGTCTACGGCGCGCTGCGCGGCCGGGCCATCGCCGGCGCCGCCCGCAACCCCCGCGCCCGCATCTGCTGCCGCAAGTTCGAGCCCGAGCTTCTCGGCATCGACCGCCTCGTCCGTACGGCCGAGGAGATGGGCAACCACTTGCGCGGCAAGGCCGTGCAAATCTGGCTCGATGGCGGCGCCATCAAATTCGCATCCTTGGATTGAGGAGACAGCTCATATGGCCAAAATTCTGGTCGTGACATCAGGCAAGGGCGGCGTCGGCAAGACGACGACGACGGCGGCCCTCGGCGCGGCGCTCGCGCAGGCCGGCAAGAGCGTGGCGGTGGTCGACTTCGATGTCGGCCTGCGCAACCTCGACCTCGTGATGGGCGCCGAGCGGCGCGTCGTCTACGACCTCATCAACGTGGTCAACGGCGACGCCAAGCTCAACCAGGCCCTCATCCGCGACAAGCGCCTGGACAAGCTCCACCTGCTGCCCGCCTCGCAGACCCGCGACAAGGATGCGCTCACCGACGAGGGCGTCGCCCGCGTCATGGACGAGCTGCGCGAGAAGTTCGACTGGGTGATCTGCGACTCCCCGGCCGGCATCGAGCGCGGCGCCACGCTGGCCATGCGCCATGCGGATGTGGCGGTGGTGGTCACCAACCCCGAGGTCTCCTCGGTGCGCGACTCCGACCGGATCATCGGCCTGCTCGACTCCAAGACCCTCAAGGCCGAGCGCGGCGAGACCATGGAGAAGCACCTGATCCTCACCCGCTACGACCCTGCCCGGGCCGATCGCGGCGACATGCTCAAGATCGAGGACGTGCTCGAGATCCTCTCGATCCCGCTGCTCGCCATCATTCCGGAGAGCATGGAAGTCCTGCGCGCCTCCAACGTCGGTTGCCCGGTGACCCTGAACAACCCGCTCTGCGCCCCGGCCCGCGCCTACACCGACGCCGTGCGCCGCCTCAACGGCGATGCGGTCCCGATGTCGGTCCCCACCGACAAGAAGTCCTTCCTCGACAAACTCTTCACCCGGAGGGCAGCATGAGCCTCCTCAACATGTTCAACCGGCGCGGTTCGGCGCCGGTCGCCCGCGACCGCCTGCAACTCATCCTCGCCCATGAACGGGCGGGGGTCGGCGGCTCCGATCTCGTGATGGTGCTGCGCGAGGAGATCCTCGCGGTCATCGCCAAGCACGTCGAGGTCAACAGCGACAAGGTCCAGATCCGCCTCGACCGCGGCCAGGACATGTCGACCCTCGACATCGATATCGAGCTGCCGCTCACGGCCGTCGCCAAGGCCGGCCCCGCGAAGGTCAAGGCGGCGAAACTCGCCGCCGCATGACCCTCCGCGCAAGCATCCCGGCCGGCACAGCCGTCAGGCCCCGATGAACAACCCGGCGAGCGTCGCGCTCGTCAGGTTGGACAGGGTGCCGGCCAGGATCGCGCGCAGGCCGAAGCGGGCGATCTCCGCCCTGCGCTCGGGCGCGAGGCTGGCGAGGCTCGCGAGCTGGATCGCCACCGAGGTCAGGTTGGCGAAGCCGCAGAGCGCGAAGCACAGGATCGCGGCCGTGCGCGGATCGAGGCTGCCCGCCTTCAGGACCGGCGAGAGCTGCGCGTAGGCCAGGAACTCGTTGAAGGCGATCTTCTGACCGAGCGCTCCGCCGACGAGGCCGGCCTGGTCCCAGGGCACGCCCATCAGCCAGGCCAGGGGCGCGAACACCGCGCCGAGGAGGCCCTCCAGGCTCAGGGCGGGATAGCCCGCGAGGCCACCGGCCCAGCCCATGAACCCGTTCAGCAGGGCGATCAGCCCCGTGAAGGCGATCAGCATCGCCCCCACCGAGACCGCCACGGCCAGCCCCTTCTGGGTGCCGTCGGCCGCGGCCTCGATCACGTTGACAGCCCGCGCCTCGCCGAATGTCACCCGTGTGGTCGTCACCCGCGTGGGCTCCGTCGTCGGCATCAGGATCTTGGCGTAGAGCAGGCCGCCCGGCACCGCCATGACGCTCGCCGCAAGCAGATACTCCATCGGAACGCCCAAAGCCGCGTAGCCGGCCAGAATCGTGCCCGCCGTGGAGGCGGCCCCGCTCGACATCACGGCGAACAGTTCGGCCGAGGTCAGCGCCAGCAGGAATGGCCGCAGGGCGACGGCGATCTCGCTCTGGCCGATGGCGATGGTGATCACCGCCGAGAAGGTCTCGATCGGCGAGGTGCCGATCAGCCGCCGCAGCACGGCGCCGATGCCGCGCGCGGCCGCCTGCATCACCCCGAAATGGTAGAGCACCGCGATCAGCGCCGAGACGTAGAGGATCTGCGGCAGGATGCGCAGGGCCAGGATGAAGCCGCTGCCGCCGAACAATTCGACCATCCGCGGCTCGACGAGGCCGCCGAACAGGAACGCGGTGCCCCGGTCGCCGTAGTTCAGCACGGTCTGGACGAAGGACGCCGCCGCGGCGAGGCCGGTGCGGCCCGCCGGGACGAACAGCACCAGGGCCCCCAGCGCCACCTGCAGCGCCAGGGCCGAGAGCACCACCCGGGGCGAGATCGCCCGCCGGTGGGTGGAGAACAGAACCGCGACCGCCAGCAGCAGGGCGAGGCTCGCGCCCGCGTGAAAAAGCTTCTCGACCATGCCGCCCTGCTGTTCTGCCTTGCGCGGAGCAAGCCCGATGCCGGGGCGTTTGTCGCGGGCGAACAAGTGGCCATCCACCGGGCGTCGCGTGTTGATGACTTTCTCACGTGTCTGCATGAAGGGACGTGGGATGTGTCCCGATCCTGACTACGGAAAAAGCCTCGGGGTCCGGTTCGGCTGATTGCTAAAGCCCGCTGAGGATCGTCCTCGGCTCTGGCCCTCGTCTCGGCAGTGGAGTTTTTACCCCCAATGCGTATCCATAACGCCTCAGCCTGAATATTGGCATGGTACTTTGAGCCGTCAGGTCATATCGGCAGCCGGATCATATTTTTCGCCCACACTAAAGCTGCCGCGCCGATAGAGCCAAATCTTAGATGGATAGAGCAAAACAACTCACAGCATTACAGCGTGTCTGTCTCGCTTTCGCTGTCCTAATTGGCGTTTTTCGAATGGGATTTTTAGTCGTTGGCGTCGTTAATGGTCTGCGTACGGAATATATTATCCGAAATAACCCGAAAATAGATGCGCAGATCGTCAAATCAGAAATTCGAAAGGGAAGTGTTTTTGGCCTGCTCATCTTCGACAAGCCGAATTCCCCAGAAAGAGTGCTCTGCAACGTCTATACTAGGTTAGGTTCAGAGAGTCACTATCTCCAACTCAAAGAGGGTCGATCGCTCAAGGTCGTTCCAACGAAGGGGTGCGCTGCTCCGATCTCCATCTACGTCGACCGGTTCTACATCGTCACGATCCCGTTCATAACATTCATTGCGTATCTTCTGCTTAAATCTGCTAGCGCATGTATTCGGGGAAGGTGGTAAAGAATGATTGGCTTCACTCCTCCTAGTGATGATTGAAATTCGATGGACGGTATCCGCATCCTGGGGCATAGGCCGATCCTTCGCGAACGCTGCTCGCTTTAGTTGACCACCGGCTCCCCGCGATTCGTCCAGAACAGCGAAGAACACCTTGGCATGACGGTGTCGCCCAGGCTTGCGATTCGCCCTCGCGACGTTCGGCGATTTGCCGGCAACAGGGCTGCCCGCATGCACTGCCTCTCCACCGACGCCACCGCTCCGCCGTGCCTGCTCTTCGCGCTCATGGTCGACGCCGAGGGGCACGGACGGCTGCTGGATGCTGATCGCCGCCTGCCGGAGTCCGTCGCAGACGGCTTCCTCTGTGCTTCCTCTGTCTTGCATCCCGATCTCGTGATCGCCGACCGAGAGCGCGAATGCGGCGGCTGGATCGAAGACGAGCCGGCTGGGCGGCCGCTCTGCGTGCTCGCCCACATCTCCTTTTGAGCGGGCGGCGCCACGCCACGACCGCGGCGGAAGCCACCCGCGACGCGGTATTGGCCGGGGGCGCGGATCCGATCCGGCGGGGCTCCTGGAGACGTTCGTTGCGAACCTCGCCGTCTCCCTCGACGCCTCCGCGCGGCGGTTCCCGGACGCGCTCGACGCCATTGAGAGCCGGAAACTCGACGAGGACCACGCCGACGATCCCCAGCCCCGATCCGCCGGCGATCCGTGCGCCAGCACTGCCAACTCGCGGGCCTGAGTACGGTCTTCCTGCGCCTCGACTCGCTCCGCCGCGCCCGGCCGGTCCTCTCCGGGCGCTCGCGCCTGCCGCGGGACGAGATCGCCGGGTGAAACGCCGCCGAGACCAAGCGCCCGCTCGTCACCCTGTCGATCCGCACCGCGCCGGTCTCGCCGCCGACCCGGGTCACCGGCGTATTCGGCCCGACCATCGAGGGGCTGTTCATCGGCGAAATCGAGAACGGCTCGCTCCGCGCCCTCGCGATCTGCGGCCTCGCGGCGCCGGCGATCCACGGCGTGATCCGCCCGCGCGGGCTCGTCAAACGGCGCGGCGGATCGTAAGCCGGCTCTCTGTCGCGGCGGGGCGTGCCTGAAAACACCGCGACTGCCGCAAGATCGTCATCGAAGCGTCACGTCCCGTCGCGAACGGTGCGCCAAACGCCCCTGGGAGCCTTTTCCGCATGGACTTCTTTCGCCGCTTCACCGTCCTGATGTGTGCGCCGAACTTCGACCCGGACGATCTCGAGGGCGTGCGCGTCCAGCAGATCATCGGCTCCGTGGAGAAGCTCGGCTTCGAGGTGGTGCGGGCCCGCCGCGTCGAGGATGCGGCCATCGCGGTCCAGACCGATTCGGCCATCGGCTGCATGGTGGTGGACTGGGGCAAGCGTGGCCTCGACGGCAAGGCGGCGGCCCTCATCAACCTGATGCGCAAGCGCGGGCTGGAGATGCCCATCGTCATCATGGTCCGCCGCAAGCGCCTGGAGGATATCCCGGTCGAGGTGCTGGACTTCATCGACGGCTACATCTTCCTGGCGGAAGAAACCCCGGACTACATCGCCCGCGGCCTGGTGAGCCGCGTGAAGCAGTATGCCGAGACCCTGAAGACGCCGTTCTTCGGCGCGCTGGTGGATTACGCCGAGCAGGGCAACCAGCTCTGGACCTGCCCGGGCCACAACGGCGGCATCTTCTACAACCGCTCGCCGATCGGGCGGATTTTCGTCGAGCATCTCGGCGAGGCGGTGTTCCGCGACGACCTCGACAACTCGGTGCTCGATCTCGGCGATCTCCTCGTCCACGAGGGCCCGGCCCTGAAGGCGCAGAAGGAGGCGGCCGTCATCTTCGGGGCGGAGAAGACCTACTTCGTCCTGAACGGCACCTCGGCCTCCAACAAGATCGTGCTCTCGGCCCTGGTCGCCGAGGGCGACCTCGTGCTGTTCGACCGCAACAACCACAAGGCCGCGCATCACGGCGCGCTGTTCCTCGGCGGTGCGATCCCGGTCTTCCTGGAGACCGACCGCAACGCCTACGGCCTGATCGGCCCGATGTACCACGAGGCCCTGGACGAGACGCGCATCCGCGAGAAGATCCGCACCAACCCGCTGATCACCGACACGGAGGCCTGGCGGCGCGAGCGGCCGTTCCGCGTCGCGGTGGTCGAGCAGTGCACCTATGACGGCACGATCTACAACGCGCAGATGATCCTCGATAAGATCGGGCATCTCTGCGACTACATCCTCTTCGACGAGGCCTGGGCGGGCTTCATGAAGTTCCACCCGCTCTTCGCCGGCCGCTTCGCGATGGGCTTGAAGGGCCTCGACGAGACCTCGCCGGGCATCATCGCCACGCAATCGACCCACAAGCAATTGGCGAGCTTCTCCCAGGCCTCGCAGATCCACACCAAGGACAGCCATATCCGCGGCCAGACCCGGCGCATCGAGCACCGGCGCTTCAACGAGACCTTCCTGGTCCACGCCTCGACCTCGCCGTTCTACCCCCTGTTCGCCTCCCTCGACGTCGGCGCGCAGATGATGAAGGGGCGCTCCGGCGTCGTCCTGTGGGACGACACGATCCGCCTCGGCATCGAGTGGCGCAAGAAGGTCCGCGCTATCCGCCGCGAGTTCGAGGAGAAGGAGGGCGATCCGCTCAAGCGCTGGTTCTTCGATCCCTTCGTGCCGGACGCGGTCGAGGGACCGGACGGCAAGGTGCCGTGGGAAAGCCTGTCGACGGACGAACTCGCCGGCAACGTGAAGTACTGGGAACTGACACCCGGCGCCGACTGGCACGGCTTCACCCACGTGGCGCCCGACTACGCCATGACCGACCCCAACAAGCTCACCGTGCTGACCCCGGGTTTCAACCGGCACACCGGGGAATATGCCGCGCACGGGGTGCCGGCGCCGATCGTGGCGCAGTACCTGCGGGAAAACCGCATCGTGCCGGAGAAGAACGACCTCAACTCGCTGCTCTTCCTGCTGACGCCGGGCGTCGAATCCTCGAAGGCCGGCACGCTGATCTCGGGGCTGGTCGCCTTCAAGCGCCTGCACGACGACAACGTGCCGTTGGAGGAGGCGATGCCCGAATTCGTCCGGCGCCGGCCCAACCGCTACAAGGGCGTGCGCCTGCGCGACCTGTGCGCCGACTTCCACGCCTTCCATCGCGAGCACGGCACCAGCACGCTCCAGCGCAAGCAGTTCGAGCCGGGGCACCTGCCCGAGATGGTGATGACGCCGAAGGAGGCGGTCCAGCAGCTCACCCGCAACAACGTCGATTACGTGCCGATCGCCGAAGCCGAGGGCCGCGTGGCGACGACCTTGCTTCTGGTCTACCCGCCGGGCATCGGCACGGTGCTGCCGGGCGAGCGATTGGACGAGCGGGCCAAACCCATGCTGGACTATTTCAAGATGTTCGAGCGCTCCGCGAACCTGTTCCCGGGCTTCGAGGCCGAGATCCAGGGCGTGTTCCGCGACGTCGATCCGGACGGCACGATCCGGTTCCACACGTATGTCATGCGAGAGCCCCGCGTCATGCGCGAGGGGCGCTGATGGCGGGCGTGGCCGAGAGCGATCCCGACCTCGTCATCCGGCCCTCGTCGGATGCCGACGTGCCGGACATGGTGGACATCTACGCCCACCACATCCGGCGCGGCGTCGGCGATGTCGGGGATTTCGAGGAGGACCCGCTCCATCCCGACGACCTGAAGAAGCGTCGGAAGGCCATGCGCAAGAAGCGCCTGCCGCACCTCGTGGCCGACCGCGACGGGATCGTGGCGGGCTACGCCTACGCGGTGCCGTTCCGCAAGCGTCCCGCCTATCGCTACACCCTCAAGCACTCGATCTACGTCCACCACGCGCACCTGAACGCGGGGATCGGCCGGCGCCTGCTGCCGGCGCTGATCGAGGCCTGCGCGGCGGGCGGCTACCGGCAGATGATCGGTTACATCGACGCCCAGAACGAGGCGTCCCTGCGCCTCCACGAAGCCTGCGGCTTCGTCCGCGTCGGGCTCTTGCCGGCGGTGGGCTACAAGTACGGGCGTTGGAGCGACAGCGTCATGGTGCAGTGCGCGCTCGGAACCGGGTCCACGGACCAGCCCGGCACCTGGACCCGCACCGTGGAGGCCGTGGTGGCGGGGCACGACTGGATCGGAAAGTAGCGCGCCGGCGCCGGAGGCGCCCGCGCAGGGATCCGGCCGCCTATTGCTGCGCGCGGTTGATCAGCGTCTGCAGCGCCCGGGCCACCGCCTCGCTGACGTTCTTGCGGTACTTGCGGTGGACCAGCTGGCCGTTGTGATAGATGTCGTGCTCCACGTAGAGCTTCTCGCCGTCCCACCGGACGATGTTGTCGGTCTCGGTGGTCTCCTCGACGCCGAGATCCTCGCGAAAGGTAACGCCCCCGGCTTGCGCAAACATGGCTCGTCCCTGGTGATCGAAGCGATTTTCCGGCGTGCCGGAGGGGTATCTTAGGCAGACGGCGCGTGGCGCGCTACCCGAAACGGGGCTCAGCGCACCGTGACCTGATCCTTGATCCGCTCATAGACCGCCCGGCTGAGGACGCGCTTCGACAGGAGCTCGCCGACGGAGGCGTAGGGCCGCTTCTGCACGATGGCGCGCCCGATCATGCCGCCGCCCCGGAGGCCGTTCAGCTCGGCGACGGTTCCGGTGTTGAGGTCGACGATCGCGACGCCCCTCGGCCCGGCCGTCTCGGCGGCGGTGTCGATGGCCTCCTCGCCGGCCGACGGGGGCGTCGGGCGGGAGGCGGTCCCGAGGTCCGGGAGGGCCGGCGCCGGGTCGCTCGGCGCTGGCGAATGGGGCGACGGCGCCGTCGGCGCGGGCACCGGCAGGGGCGCATTCGGTGCGGGCGCGGGCGTCGGCGGCACGGCGGCTTGTGGCGCCGGGGCGGGCACGGCCTGCGGCAGGGGCGCCGGCGCCACCGGGGAGACGGGCCGCGTCGCGGCCGGCGGCACCGCCGCCTGGGTTCCGGCGGCCCCGGTCTCCGGGGCCGTCCGGGTGATGGGCGTCTCCGGCGTTCCGCTGTCCTGCGGACGCAGCATTTGGATGATCCCGGCCAGGACGGCTGCCACCACGATGAGAATGCCGACCCGCAGGACCGCTGAACCGCTGAGCATTGTGAGGGCGGCCTCGCGCCTGAGAAGAGGATGAACGCCTAACATAGGCGATAAAGTGAAGTCTCGCCGGCGAATCGCCTGTCCTCAAGAGCTTGAAGACGTTGGTCGGTCCCGCGCTGACATCTGCGCGACTGGGTGCGGCGTCTGCGGCATCGACGGAGGTGCCGCTCCCGGTCATGGTCCCGGCCGATGCCCGACCGTCTCTCCCCTCTGACCGTCCTCTCCGCGCGCCTCGGCGCCCTGCGCCACCTCCCGGCCCTGGCGCGCCTCGTCTATGCCGCGAGCCCCCGCCTGCTCGTGGTAAGCCTCGGCCTGCGTCTGGCGCGGGCGAGCCTGCCCGTGGCGATGCTCTACCTCGCCAAGCTCATCCTCGACGCGATCGTGGCCGAGCATGGCCGGCCGCATCCGGGCGGCCTCGGGCCCGAGGCCTGGCTGTCCGATCCCGCCCTGCGGCACCTCGCCGTGCTGGTTGCGGCGGAGTTCGGCCTCGCCATCCTCGCCGACCTCCTCGGGCGGGCCAGCACCCTGGTCGACGGCCTCGTGGCCGACCTCTACGGCACGTCCGCCACCCTGAAGCTGATGCGGCACGCCGCCGAGCTCGACCTCGAGCAGTTCGAGGACAGCGCGGAGCAGGACCGCCTCGAGCGGGCCCGCCGTCAGGTCACCGGCCGCTCGAACCTCCTGTTCCAGCTCTTCGGTCAAGGGCAGGATCTCATCACCCTCGCGGCCTTCGCGCTGGGCCTCGTGGCCTTCGCGCCCGGGCTGATCCTGCTGCTCGTGGTCGCCCTGGTGCCGGCCTTCCTCAACGAGACCTACTTCAACCGCGAGGGCTATCGGCTGGCCTGGACCCGGACGCCCGAGCGGCGCGAGATCGACTACCTGCGCTTCCTCGGGGCGAGCGTGGAATCCGCCAAAGAGGTCAAGCTGTTCGGGCTGAACGGCTACATCGCCGAGCGCTACCGGGGGCTGGCGTCCAAGCTCGTGGCCGACAACCGAGCCCTGGCGCTGCGCCGCGCCGGCTGGGGCGGGGCCTTCGCGGCCCTAGGCACGCTGGCCTACTATCTCGCCTACGCCACCATCGTCTGGCGCACCGCCGCGGGCCAGTTCTCCATCGGCGACCTCGCCTTCCTGGCGGGCTCCTTCCAGCGCCTGCGCGGCCTGATCGAGGGGCTGCTCCTCGGCTTCTCACAGATCGCCGCCCAGGCACAGTATCTCGACGATCTGTTCTCGTTCTTCGCCGTGGTGCCGGCGATCCGCTCACCCGCGAACCCGGCGCCCCTGCCGCGTCCGATCCGGAGCGGAATCGTCTTCGAGGCGGTGGGATTCCGCTATCCCGGCACCGACACCTGGGCGGTGCGCGACCTCAGCTTCCACCTCGCGGCCGGAGAGGTGCTGGCCCTGGTGGGGGAGAACGGCGCCGGTAAGACCACCATCGTCAAGCTGCTCACCCGGCTCTACGACCCGACGGAGGGCCGCGTGCTCCTCGACGGTCGGCCCCTCTCCGCCTACGACCTCGAGGACCTGCGCGGCCGCATCGGCGTGATCTTCCAGGATTTCGTGCGCTTCAGCTTCACCGCCCGCGAGAACGTGGCCGTGGGCCGCATCGAGGCGCGCGACGACCCCGACCGGATCGCCCGTGCGGCCGGGCGCAGCCTCGCCGACGGCGTCATCGGCCGGCTGCCCCTCCAGTACGACCAGCCGCTGGGCAAGCGCTTCGCCGAGGGCGTCGACCTGTCGGGGGGCGAGTGGCAGAAGATCGCCATCGCCCGCGCCTACATGCGCGAAGCCGAGATCCTGATCCTCGACGAGCCCACCGCCGCCCTCGATGCCCGGGCCGAGTTCGAGGTCTTCCAGCGCTTCCGCGAATTGAGCCACGGGCGCACGGCGGTGCTGATCTCGCACCGCTTCTCCACGGTGCGCATGGCGGACCGCATCCTGGTCCTTGCCGGTGGTCGGGTCATCGAATCGGGCAGTCATGCGGAGCTGCAGGCGCTGGGTGGCCGCTACGCCGAGCTGTTCGAGCTGCAGGCGGCCGGCTACCGCTGAGCCGGCCTAGACGCCGAGGGCGTCGCGATAGGCGGGCGCGAGGCGTAGGCCGAGGGGCAGGGGGGAGCGCGGCGGCGGCGCGTGCACGCACTCGCTGAAATACGCCAGGGTGTCGAAGATAACCGCCTCAGTGAAGGGCTTGGCGATCACGCCGGCAGCCCCTTCGAATCCCTCGGGCAGGTGCTGGGCATTGGCGGTGACGAAGACCAGGATCATGGCGGCATCGTCCCGCAACGCCCGGACGATGTCGATGCCGGACGAGCCGCCGCGCAGCTGGAGGTCGACGAAAACGAGATCCGGCCGCACCTCGCGGGCGATCCCGATCGCCTCCGCGGCGGTCGCCGCGCTGCCGAGGACGACGTGGCCGGCATCCTCCACGAGGAATTCCAGCTGCATCAGAATGAGCGCCTCGTCTTCCGCGATCAGTACCCGGAGGGGTTCGCTCACGTGCTGTCCTTGGCGCCCGGGGATTCGCGCGGGAGGCGAATGTCGATCGACGTTCCGGGATCGCCCGGTTGCCAGGCGATACTGGCATTCAGCTGGCGCGCCAAGCTCTCGATCAGGCGCTTGCCGAAGGAGCGCGTGCCGACGACCTCCTGGGGCATGCCGATGCCGTCGTCGATGATCCGGATGCCGAAGTAGCGTCCATCGGGCTGGACCCGGATCGAGAGGCGTCCCGGCCGGTTGCTGGGGAAGGCGTGCTTCAGCGCGTTGGTGATGAGCTCGTTCATCATCAGCGCCACGGGCGGTGCCTTCTCCACCGGGACCTCCACGGGCTCCAGGTCAAGGTGCAGGCTGATCTCGGATCGGCCGGAGCCGCGCACGAGGTCCGTGGCGAGCTCGCGGGCGAACTCGGCCACGTCGAAGCGTTCGACGTCATGGGACTGGTAGAGGCGCTTGTGCACCGTTCCCAGGGCCTCGACCCGGGTCAGCATCGACTTCATCGCCTCGCGCGCCGTGGGGTCCGAGATGCTCCGGGTCTGCATCGTGAGGAGCGAGGCCACCATCTGGAGATTGTTCTTCACCCGGTGGTCGACCTCGTGCACGAGCATGGTCTTGGCCGCCAGGGCGTCCGACAGCTCGCGCGTCCGCTTGGCGACCTCGCGCTCGAAGTGCTCCTTCTCGTTCTGCGTCCGCATCTGCGCGTCGACCCGGTCGGTGACGTCGAGCTGCGAGGCGAAGAAGTAGTGCAGGTCACCACCCTTGGTGATGACCGGACTCATGTAGAGGGCGTTCCAGAACGAGGTGCCGTCCTTGCGATAGTTCAGGATGTCGACGGAAATGTCGCGCCGGGCACCCACGGCCTCGCGGAGCTGCTGGATCGCGTTCGGGTCGGTGTCGGGGCCCTGCAGGAAGCGGCAGTTGCGCCCCATGATCTCGCCGCGCTCGTAGCCGGTGAGGCGCAGGAAGGCATCGTTGACGAAGACGATCGGATTGTCGTCGCGGCGCGGGTCCGTGACGATCATGGGCATGCGGGTGGCCCGGATGGCGGCGGCGAACGGATCGCCCTTGCCGTGCTCGACCATCAGATCGCCCGTCAGGTGCCACGCGTCGTCTCGTTCCATCGCCTCTGCCTCCTCGCGCCACCGATCCCTGGGACTGTCCTGCTCACGCCGTCATCGTCAGGACCATCGACGGCACATGCGGGCGGCACGGCCGCTCCGCGTGAGCGCGACCGGTCGGCGAAAGCAGGTTTCGCGAGGGAAACTGGACGTCGGGTCGTGACCGCAACGGTCAACCGTCACCGTATGGTGCTCCAACGGACGTGTGCGCAGGAAGTTCATTTGATGTCGGGCCGGGCCGCGGAGGCTCCGGCCGTCGACATGCTTCCGCACGATCCCGTGGGATCGCGCGGCTGCTGCCCGAATGCCACACCGGTCCAGCGTCGCGAAGCGTAGCCGGAACACGGCAACGGCCAAGCTCATTTTCCGTGCTAGGGTCGTGCCGGGGTCGGGCTCCGGGATTGAAGCTGTGGACTTGGCTGTGGACATGTCGAACCTGCGTCGTCGCCGTTGGACCCGGGGGTTCCTGGCCCTGCTCGTTGCGGGCCAAGTCGCGGCCTGTGGCAGCACGCCGCGCACGCCCTACACGGCGAGCGAGGCGGCCGGCGCGGTCCTGCCAGGGCTCGATCCGAACGTCCGCGCCTATGCGGATGCCTCGGAGAAGACCTTCACCGAGATGTCGGCGCGCCCCCAGAACAGCAGGGTTCCGTTCGCCTACCTCGCCCTGTCCGGCGGTGGTGGCGACGGGGCCTACGGCGCCGGCCTGCTGAACGGCTGGACCGAGTCCGGCAAGCGCCCGGAATTCTCCCTGGTCTCCGGCGTCTCCACCGGTGCCCTGATCGCGCCCTTCGCCTTCGTCGGGCCGGAATACGACGCCATCCTGAAGGACATCTACACCAGTGGCGTCGCCTCGACTCTGGTCCAGTCGCCGAGCTTTGCCAACGTGCTGTTCGGCTCGGGCCTGTTCGGGGACGGGCGCCTGCGGGACCTCGTGCGGCGCTACGTGACGCCGGACCTCCTGGCGGCGGTCGCCGCCCAGCATGCCAAGGGCCGTCGCCTCCTCGTGGTGACGACGAACCTCGATGCCCAGCGCGCCGTGATCTGGAACATGGGTGCCATCGCCACCAGCGGCGGCCCCGCCGCCCTCGACCTCTTCACCGACGTGCTCACCGCATCGGCCAGCATCCCGGCGGTGTTCCCGCCGCAGCTCATCGACGTCCAGGCGGCGCAGCGCACCTTCCAGGAGATGCATGTCGACGGCTCCGTGGTGACGCCGGTCTTCACCCTCCCGCAATCGTTCCTGCTGCGCGACGGCCGGTTCAAGGCGGGCGCCAAGTCGGACATCTACGTCATCATCAACGGGCGCCTGGAGCCGGAATTCGACCTCGCCCAGAACAACACGCTCTCCATCGTCGAGCGCGCGTTCACCACGGCGAGCCGAGCCCGCAGCCGCGCCACCCTGGCCTCGACCTATGCCTTCACCCGCAACAACGGCATCGGCTTCAACCTCGCCTACATCGACGAATCCGCGCCCAACACCTCCACGGCCCGCGGCTTCGACACCGGCTACATGCGCAGCCTGTACGAGACCGGCTACGAGACCGGCCGCACCGGCACGTTCTGGCGCAAGAGCGTGCCCGTGGCGCCGCTGGTGAAGGCCTCGGTGGTGGCCGCGCAATAGGCCGGCGCCCGGGTCGTTTCCCGCCCGGGCACGACCCGAGGCGCGTGGGGCGAGGGGGCTGGTTGCGTGCCGCACCCCTCGCGCCGGATGGTGCGGTGCGATAGGGTCCGGCCCGCGTCCGGGTCCGTCCGGTGCCCCCGCCCCCGACGAGCCCCCCGCATGATTCAGATCGACGACCTCACCTTCAGCGCCTGGGGCCGGCGCTTCTTCGATCGCGCCAGCGTCGCGGTGCCGCCCGGCGCCAAGGTCGGGCTCGTCGGCCGCAACGGCGTCGGCAAGTCGACGCTCTTCAAGATCATCCTGGGTGAACTGCAGCCGGACGGGGGCGCCATCCTGCTGCCGAAGACCGCCCGCGTCGCCTCCGTCGATCAGGAACACCCCGCGACCCCCGTCAGCCTGATCGATACGATCCTGGCCGCCGACGTGGAGCGCGAGGCCCTGAACGCCGAGCTCGAGACCGCCGCGCCCGAGCGCCTGGGCGAGATCTATGCCCGCCTCATCGAGATCGACGCCGACCGGGCCCCGGCGCGCGCCGGCGAGATCCTCGCCGGCCTCGGCTTCTCCGTGGAGGACCTCACCCGGCCGATGGCGGAATTCTCCGGCGGCTGGCGCATGCGCGTGGCCCTGGCCGCCGCGCTCTTCGCCGAGCCGGACATGCTGCTCCTCGACGAGCCCACCAACTACCTCGATCTCGAGGGCGCCCTCTGGCTGGAGGCGCGCCTGAAGCGCTACCCGCACTCGGCCCTGATCATCAGCCACGACCGCGAGCTCCTGAACAACTCGGTGGACGCGATCCTGCACGTGGCCGGCGGCAAGCTCGAACTCTACACCGGCGGCTACGACGACTTCGAGAAGCGCCGGGCCGAGAAGGCCCGTCTCCAGGCCTCGACCAAGCAGAAGCAGGAGGCGGAGCGCGCGCACCTGCAGAGCTTCATCGATCGTTTCAAGGCGAAGGCCTCGAAGGCCGCCCAGGCGCAGTCCCGCGTCAAGCGCCTCGCCAAGCTGGAGCCGATCGCCACCACCATCGAGGAGCACGTGGCACCGTTCCACCTGCCCTCGCCGAAGCGGCCGCTGGCTCCGCCCCTGATGCACCTCACCGACGCCACCATCGCGTATGGCGACGACGCGCCGGTGCTGCGCGACCTCAACCTGACCCTCGACGTCGACGACCGCATCGGATTGCTGGGGGTCAACGGCGCGGGCAAGTCGACCTTCGCCAAGATGGCGGCGGGCGCCCTCGCGGTGCGGGACGGGCGCATGGTGCGGGAAGGGCGCGTGCAGGTCGGCTGGTTCCACCAGCACCAGATCGAGGCCCTCGACCCGAAGGACACGCCGCTCGCGATCATCCGGCGCGAGCGCCCCGACGACAGCGAGTCGGCCCGGCGCGCCAAGCTCGCAAGCTTCGGCCTTGCCTTCGACAAGCAGGAGACGACGGTGGACGCGCTCTCGGGCGGCGAGCGGGCGCGCCTGCTGCTCAACCTCGTGGCGATGCAGGCGCCGCACCTGCTCATCCTCGACGAACCGACCAACCATCTCGACATCGACAGCCGGAGGGCGCTCCTCGACGCGCTGAACGATTACGGCGGGGCGGTCATCCTCATCACCCACGACCGCTCGCTGATGGAGCTGGTGGCGGATCGACTGTGGCTGGCGGCCGACAACACGGTCAAGCCCTTTGCGGGCGACATGGACGATTACGCGAAATTCGTGCTCGACCGGACCCGGGCCGGCCAGCGTGCGCCGGGCCAGGGACGCGAGAAGAAGGCCAAGCGCCGGGCGGCCTGAGCCGCGAGCACAGTCCGGAGCCGGGCGGACTCAGCCGCCCAGGGCTTTGGAAACCGGGCGGCCTCGGCCGCCCGGAGAGCGCTCTTACTTCCGCAGGATCTTGGTCACCAGGCGGCCGAGCGGCGTGCCGGAATCGTAGTTGCGGTCGTCGCGGACCACGGGACGATCCTCGTTGCCGAGGAGCTTGGTGACGATGCGTCCGATCAGGCTCATGGGTGGACCCTCTAGATGTGTGGGGCGCCGGGCGAGCCGGGCTCGCGGCCCGCGAAATGGCGCAGCTTGTCGTTCAACCCGCGATGTGCGGTCCCCGTTCCCTCGGACCGTCGCCGGCCCCTCACGTCGTATCAAGTCTGTCATGATGCCGTGGTCTAAGCGCGGCCGGCAATTCGGCGGGGACGGGGCTTCCACATGGACGGCGGACAGCGGGCAGCGCAGATCGAGGCGATCCGCCGAGAGGTCGCCGACGATTTCGACGAGGAACTCGAGCTCGAGATGGAGGACGAGCGCCTCGAGCGCCTGGCCGACGGACTCGGGCAGCCCGCCCGTCCGCCCGGCCTCGACCGCAAGGTCTATTTCCGCGAGCTGTTCCGCCTGCAGCACGAGCTGGTGCGCCTGCAGGACTGGGTCCAGGCCCACAAGCTGCGCGTCGTGGTGATCTTCGAGGGCCGCGACTCCGCCGGCAAGGGCGGCGTGATCAAGCGCATCACCCAACGGCTCAACCCGCGCGTCTGCCGCGTCACGGCGCTGCCCGCCCCGAACGAGCGCGAGCGCACCCAGTGGTACTTTCAGCGTTACGTCGCCCACCTGCCGGCCGGCGGCGAGATCGTGCTGTTCGACCGCTCCTGGTACAACCGCGCCGGCGTCGAGCGCGTGATGGGGTTCTGCTCGCCCGACGAGGTGGAGGAATTCTTCCGCTCCGTACCCGAATTTGAGCGCATGCTGACCCGCTCCGGGATCAGCGTGCTCAAGTACTGGTTCTCGATCACCGACGAGGAGCAGGCCTTCCGCTTCCAGATGCGCATCCACGATCCGCTGAAGCAGTGGAAGCTCTCGCCGATGGACGTGCAGTCCCGCCGCCGCTGGGAGGACTACACCAAGGCGAAGGAGGACATGCTGGCCCGGACGCACATCCCCGAGGCGCCCTGGTGGGTGGTCGAGGCGGTCGACAAGAAGCGCGCCCGCCTCAACTGCATCAGCCACCTCCTGACGCAGATCCCCTACGGCGACGTCGCGCATCCGCCCGTGCACCTGCCGGACCGCGAGCGCCACGACGACTACACCCGCCACCCGGTGCCGCCCGGGATGTTCGTGCCGTCCGTGTTCTGAGGCGGGAAGGGGGCCGGCCGCTTGCTCCGCCCGGCCCCGATGGGCGAGAGGAAGGGGCACGCATCCGCGCCCGGCGCCCAGGGACCCCGCATGACCCAGATCGACGAACTCCTCTTCACGGTCGAGGGCGGCATCGCGCGTCTCACCCTCAACCGGCCGCAGGCGCGCAACGCGCTCACCTTCGGGATGTACCAGGGCCTGATCGACGCCTGTGCGCGCCTCGAGGCGGACGGGAGCGTCAAGGCCCTGGTCATCACGGGTGCGGGCGAGAAGGCCTTCGCGGCCGGCACCGACATCGCCCAGTTCCGGAGCTTCGCGAGCGCGCAGGACGCGATCGACTACGAGCGCTTCATGGACCGGGTGATGGGCGCGCTGGAGCGCCTGTCCGTGCCCACCATCGCGGCGATCGCCGGCGCCTGCACGGGCGGAGGCGCTGCCATCGCGGCGGCCTGCGACCTGCGGCTGGCCACCCGCGACGCCCGCCTGGGCTTTCCCATCGCCCGGACCCTGGGCAACTGCCTCTCGCTGGGCAACCTGCGGCGGCTCTCCGCCCTGATCGGGCCGGCGCGGGTCAAGGACATGATCTTCACCGCCCGCCTCGTCGGGGCCGAGGAGGCCCTGGCCATCGGGCTCGTCGGCGAGGTCGTGGTCGATGCCGAGGCCCTGGCGGCCCGCGCCACGGAGCTTGCGACCCTGGTGGCCGGTCACGCGCCGCTCACCCTGCGGGCGACCAAGGAGGGCCTGCGCCGCCTTCAGGACGCGGACGATGCGGGCGACGAGCGTCCCGGCGACGACCTGATCCGCCTCTGCTACACCAGCGCGGATTTCCGCGAGGGCATGGAGGCGTTCCTCGCCAAGCGTCCCCCGGCCTGGACGGGCCGGTAGGGCCTAGTCCAGACCGGCCACCTTGATGGCGTCGCCCTCGAGACGGACCTGGGCGGGCAACCCGCGCTGGACCGGGCCGAGGTCGTCGGCGGTGCGGTAGAGCCCGTCAATGGCGATGAGTTCCGGCTCGAACCGGCGGCAGGTGATGCGCGCCTCCGGGTTGCCGGCCGCCCCCGCGATCGCCCGGCCGCGCAGGGCGCCGTAGACGTGGAGCGAGCCGCCCGCGATCACCTCGGCCCCGGAGGCCACAGAGCCCATCACGGTGATGTCGCCCTCCAGGTGCAGGATCGTCTGCCCGGAGCGCACGGGCGCATCGAGGATCAGCGAGCGGAACGGAGCCGGCGCGGACGGCACGACCGGCGCGGCATCCGCCGTCGCTTCCGGGGTCGGGACCGCATCGACCGGGCGCCCGCCCGCCGGGGGCGGGGGCAGGCCGGCCCCGAGCTGGCCCGGATCGGCCCCCTCGATGCCCATCACGGCCACGTCGCGGGCGGCGAGGTCGGCCACCAGGGCGACGAGGGCCTCCCGCTCGAGCCCGAGCCCGGCCACGTCGAGGATGACGGGGCGACCCACGAAGAAGGCCGGCGAGCGCCGGGCCAGCGCGTCGAGCTCGTCGAGCCAGTCCGAGACGGGCAGCACCGGGGCGAGCACCAGGGCCATGAACGAGCGGCCGCGGAAGCGGATCGGGGGACGGGGGGAGCTTGCGGTCACGATCGGGTGTCTTGTTCTCGGGCGGTGTGGGCGGGAAGCGGACGCTGGCCGTCACCTTATCCTAACCCGCGGTCCGGTTGCACAGGGCGCGACCTGCGGCCCGTCAACACGAATTCCGCGCGCCGCCACCGTCCTGCGCGCCGTCGCGCCGGCGCGCGAACCGCGACGTTGCCGCAGGCGCGACGCAGCATCCCAAAGTCGAATTGGAATGATTCCATAACATAGGGTTTGCGAGCCCAAGACCAGGATCGCTATAGCGGGGGTGATCCTCACGCGTTGGGGACTCGGCCGGCGCTTTGTCCCGGCCGGGATTGCCGATCTTGCCTGCCGTTGCGGGGCCTGTCTCCGCACCGGTGTCGCCCGTGTAAGTCTCGAAGGGTTTGCCCGTGACGGAGATTTCCGGTCCCCTCGACAGGGCCCGCTTGCGACGTGGCTGGCGCTACCGCTCCGCGGTGGCGGCACGCGTGGGGCTGGCGGCCTTCGGCGGATACGCCCTGGCCGGGCTCGCGACGGCGTTCCTGTCGCTGACCCTGCCGATGGTGCGCTCCGAGGCGGTGGCCACCGCGACCCTGATCAGCTTCGCCATCCTGGCCGGCGCCGTGATCTGGGTCTTCACCGCCCGGACCCTGCTGCGCGCCGCTCTGGGCCTCGGGCTTCCGATCGCGCTGGTGGGCCTCGGCCTCTGGCTGGCCCTCGACGGCGTCGCGATGGGACCGCCCGCATGAGACAGGGATTTCGCCAGTCTATGGCCTGGCTCCACACCTGGGCCGGGCTCGTCACCGGGTGGGTGATGTTCGCCGTGTTCGTCACCGGCACCGCCACCTATTACCGCGCAGACCTCTCGCTCTGGATGCGCCCGGAGTTGCACGCCGGTCCCTCCGATCCGGTTCCGGCCGCCGAGCGCGGCGTTGCCTACCTGAAGGCCCATGCGCCGAAGGCCATGGCCTGGTACGTCTCCGTGCCGCAGCCGGACCGGCCGATGATCGCCGTCTACTGGATGGACAGCCTGGAGGCTTCCCTCGGGCAGGCCATGCTCGACGTCGAGACCGGCGCGCCCACCAAGGCACGCGACACCCAGGGCGGCGACTTCTTCTATCGCTTTCATTACGAGCTCCAGATGATGCCGGTCCTCGGCCGCTGGATCGTCGGCGCCGCGGCGATGATTCTTCTCATCGCCCTGATCTCCGGCATCGTCACGCATCGACGCATCTTCGCCGATTTCTTCACCTTCCGGCGGGACAAGTCGGCCCAGCGCGGCTGGCTCGACGCCCACAACGTCACCGGCGTCCTAGCCCTGCCGTTCCACCTGATGATCACCTATACGGGGATCGTGACCCTCGGCGTGATGTACATGCCCTGGGGCGTGACGGCGGCCTACAAGGGCGACGACCTGCGCTTCTACGTCGAGGCGGCCCAGACCACGACCTGGCGCCCGGCCGCCGGCCGACCCGGCGAGGCCGTGCCGCTGGCGCCGCTGCTGGCCCGGGCTCAGGGCGAGGTGTCGGAACCCCTCGAGATGGTCATCGTCAACAATCCGGGCGATGCCAACGCCACCGTGGTCGCCGTCTTCGAGGAGCCCCACGGCCTCGCCCACCAGCATCCGCAGATCGCCTTCGACGCCACCTCCGGGACCGTCGTCGAGCGGGTCGAGCCCTTGAAGCCGGCCGCCCAGGTCTTCACCAGCTTCATGGGCCTGCACGAGGCGCATTTCGCCAGCACGGCCCTGCGGGCACTGTTCTTCCTCTGCGGCCTGCTCGGCTCGGCCACCATCGCCACGGGCCTCGTCCTCTGGACCGTCGCCCGGGCGCCGAAGGCGGGCGAGGCGCCGGGCTTCGGCCTGCGCCTGGTGCGCGGCCTCAACCTCGGGACGATCCTCGGCCTGCCCATCGGCATGGCGGCGTTTCTCCTCGGCAACCGGCTGCTGCCCGTCGACCTCGCCCACCGGGCGACCTGGGAGGGAAGCGTCTTCTTCGGCGCCTGGGCGCTGGCTGCCTTCGTGTCCCTGCTTCGCCCGCACCGCAGGGCCTGGACCGAGCTGGGCCTCGCCGCCGGCTTCCTGTTCGGCGCCGTGCCGGTGGTCGGCGCGCTGACCACGGATCGCGGCCTGGATTTCCTGGCCTTCGACGCCGCCATGCTGGGGCTGGGCCTCGCCCTGGCCCTCGGGGCGCGCAAGGTTTCCGACTACGAGGCGCGCCGGCAGGCCGCACGCCCCGGTCCGGCCCGGGTGCCCGAAGGTTTCGCCGAAGCATGACGCCGCTCTCCATCGCCCTCAACCTCGCCCTCAGCTTCGCCGGGCTGGCGGCCCTCTGCCTCGCCATGGACCGCCACCACCGGGCCATCGCCGGGCGCAGCCAGACGCGGACCCGCGCCGGGGCGCTGCGGCTCGCCGGCTGGGCCGCCATCGCGGCCTCCTTCGCGGCCGCCGTGGTCACCTCGGACTGGAATTTCGGCCCTGTGCAGTGGATCGGCTCGCTCACCGGCGCGGCGCTCCTGGTGGTCGGGCTGGTGTCCTACCGCCCGGCCTGGATCCGCCCGGCGGCGCTGCTTGCCCTGCCCGTGGCGCTGGCGGCGGCGCTGCTCGCCTGAACCGGCCGGCACCGCTATCCTGGCCGCACCCCTCGCCAGCGCCGGAGCGCCGATGCCCCTCGATCCCGCCCTTGCCGCCCGCATCGCCGAGGCCGTCGCGGCAGGATTTCCCGAGCAGGTCGCCCACACCCAGGCCCTGGTGCGGTTCGGGTCGACGCGGGGCGCGGAGCACGCGATCCAGGATTTCGTCTTCCGGGCCTTCCGCGCCCGCGGCTATGCCATCGACCGCTTCACCATGGACGGGGCCGCCCTTGCCGCCCATCCGGGCGGGGCGGCGATGTCGGAGGCGCATTCGCAGGCGCCCCTCGTCGTGGGCATCCATCGGCCGCGGGCCGAGACCGGGCGCTCGCTGATCCTCCAGGCCCATGTCGACGTGGTACCGCCCGGCCCCGCGGATCTCTGGACCCATCCGCCCTTCGAGCCCGTCATTGACGGCGACTGGATGTACGGCAGGGGGGCGGCCGACATGAAGGCGGGCCACGCCGCCAACCTGTTCGCTCTCGACGCGCTGGCCCGGATCGGCCTTCAGCCCGCGGCCACCGTCACCCTGCAATCCGTGGTCGAGGAGGAATCCACCGGCAACGGCGCCCTGATGACCCATCTGCGCGGCTACCGCGCCGATGCCGTGCTGGTCCCCGAGCCCGAAGACGAGAAACTCGTGCGCGCCAATGTCGGGGTGCTGTGGTTCACCGTCGAGGTCCGCGGCCGTCCGGTCCATGTCCGCGAGATGGGCGCCGGCGCCAACGCCATCGACGCCACCTATCGGGTGATCGGCGCCCTGCGGGCCCTCGAGGCGCGCTGGAACGCCGAGAAGGCGGCCCATCCCCACTTCGCCGACCAGCCCGACGCCATCAACCTCAATGTCGGCCGGATCGCGGGCGGCGACTGGGCCTCCTCGGTGCCGGCCTGGTGCCGGATCGACTGCCGCATCGCCCTCTATCCGGGCGTTTCGGCGGCGGAGGCCGCCCGCGCGGTGGAGCAGGCGATCGGCGATTTCGCCCGGGACGACGCCTTCCTGTCGAACACGCCGCCCCGCGTCAGCTTCGACGGCTTCTTCGCCGAGGGCTACGCCCTGGCGGAGGGATCGGAGGCCGAGGCGGCGCTCGGCCGGGCACACCGGACCGCAACCGGCGCGGACCTACAGAGCTTCATGTCGCCGAGCTATCTCGATACCCGGGTCTACGCCCTCTACGACCGGGTGCCGGCGCTCTGCTACGGCCCGATCAGCCAGAACATCCACGGCTTCGACGAGCGCGTCAGCCTCGCCTCCGTGCAGCGGATCACCACCGCGATGGCCCTGTTCATCGCCGAGTGGTGCGGGACGGAGGCCCGGGACGCTGGCTGACCCGGCGACCCTGCGCGGAAATGTGAGGACCGACGGTGTGGATGGCGCCCCGGCGAAGCCTTGTCGAACCGCGGGGCTACGCTAACCCTCTCCACCGTGACACATCCGCGGACCTTCCCCCTCGCTGCGCCCTCCGGCGTTCCCCGTCAGCCGGCTCGCCCGCGGGTCGTCCCGTCGGCGTTTCTGCCGCTTCTCCTGGGGTTCGCGGCAAGCCCTGCCGGCGCGCAGACCACCGATACGAGTTGCTACGTCACCGGCGGCGGCACCCTGGAGATCTGCCGGGGGAGCGAGGCCGAAGGGGTGTTCTTCGCGCCCCCGGCCTGTGAATCCGCCAGCGGCGTGCAGGTGATCCGCACGACGCCCGGCACCGGACCGCTCCAGGCCGTGTACCAGGCCGAGACGCCCCTGATCGCCAAGAAATCCCGGCGCGGCGCTGCGGACGGGGCCTGCGCGCCGCGCCGTGCCACCGACCCCCTCGACGGCGGCTCGGTCCGCTCCGGGGCGATGCCGGAGCAACTCGCCACCACGATGCCGCCGACCCAGGGGCGCCTGTGGGAAATGGCCCGCGAAGTCGCCCGCAGCCAGGAGGGCGCCGGCGCCCAGGAGCGCGGACGCCGCCGCGGCCGTCGCCGGGCCGAACCCGCACCGGCCCCGGCGCCCGAGCCGGCCGGCGAGGGCATCGCGGCCCGGCATCCGATGACGGTGGCGGGGCGCGCCTGGGGCGGGGATGCCTACAGCTACGTGTTCTTCCTCGCGGCGGTGCCCACCGAGGCCGGCAACCGGCACGCGCTGCTCCAGGCCCGCACGCTGGACTTCGCCAGCTTCGACATCCGCGGCCGCACGGAGGCGGGCACGGTCTGGACGCCGTTCGGCGGGGACCGTCCGGAAGCACGCTCCCGCCGCGGCCGGTCGCGGACGCCCGAGGCGCCGAGCCCCAGCGCCGTCCTCGACGAGACCGGGGCGGCGCTCATCGGCAACTGCGCCGGGCAGGGCTTCGACCGCACCGATCTGGTCGGCGCGATCAGCGTGGTCGATCAAGTCTACCACTACTACTACACCGACGTGCTGCCCTCGGACTGCAACGAGCCGGCGGCGAACCGGCGAATGGGCCTCTACCTGCGCACCAGCCGGGATCTCACCGCCGACCGCGTCTGGTCGCCGGCCCGGACCGTCGCCGAGCCGCTGCCGGCCCAGAGCCTGGTGCGGGTGGCCAAGGCCCGGGACATGGACCGCTGGGTGGCGGCCTATCGCTGCAACCGCCCCGCCAACACCATGGACGGTCCCGTGGCCGACATCTGCGTGCAGTACACCGCCGACCTCGCGCCGGGCTCGCTCGCGGGCCTGACCTGGTTCTCGGAGCCGCAGGCGATCATGCGCTCCACCGCTTATCTCGGCCTGCGCTCGGGCGGCGACGGGTCGGGCCGTTTCGGGCGCGGCCAGCATTTCTGGATGACGGACCGGTACGGCAACCTCGCGACCCCGACGAACTACCGCGCCAAGGCCGGCTTCCTGACCTGGCTCGACCGGCTCGCGCCGGGGCCGGGCGGCGCGAACGCGTCCAGCGTGTTCGGCCGCCCCGTCTACTGGGCCACCTGGTCCGTGCGGCCGGTGGCGGCGAAGTAGCGGCCGGGCCCGGCGCGTATCGGTTGGAGCGGGGCATCGGGCTCGACCGTGTGCCCCATTGCGTGCGGGGCGGTCCGGGGCTTGCTGGACCGTCCCTCCGCCCCGCTCGATCGCCCGGGAGACCACCGCATGTCCGAACCTTCGATTCCAGAGTCCGCGCCGCGCCAGCCGGCCCGGGCCGCCGTCGCGGCCTTCGTCGGCACTACGATCGAGTGGTACGACTTCTTCATCTACGGCACGGCCGCCGCCCTGGTGTTCGGGCCGCTGTTCTTCGCCGAGGCGACGCCCTTCGTGGCGACCCTGGCGGCCTTCGGCACCTTCGCGGTCGGCTTCTTCGCCCGGCCCCTCGGCGGGCTGGTCTTCGGACATGTCGGTGACCGGCTCGGGCGCAAGAAGGCGCTGGTGGTCACCCTGGTGATGATGGGCCTGGCCACCACCGGCATCGGTCTGCTGCCGACCTATGCCAGCATCGGCATCTGGGCGCCCCTCGCCCTCGTGGTCCTGCGCATCCTGCAGGGCATCGCGGTCGGCGGCGAGTGGGGCGGGGCGGTGCTGCTCGCCGCCGAGCATGCCCCAAAGGGGCGCTCGACCTTCTTCGCCTCTTTCGCCCAGCTCGGCAGCCCGGCCGGGCAGATCCTGTCGCTGCTGGCCTTCCGCCTCGCCGGCCTGATGGACAGGGAGAGCTTCCTCGCCTGGGGCTGGCGCCTGCCCTTCCTCGTCAGCGTCGTGCTGCTCTTTGTCGGCCTGTTCATCCGCCTCGGCGTCGGCGAATCACCCGACTTCCAGGAGGATCGAGACGCCGCGAGCCGGACGGCCGCCCCGGCCCAGGCCCCGATCCGCGAGGTTCTGGCCACCAGCCTGACGCCGCTCGCCCTGGCGGCGGGCGCCAACACCTTCGCGATCGGATCGGTCTACCTCTTCAACACCTTCATGATCACCTACACGACCCAGTATCTCGGCCTGCCCCGGGCAACGATCCTCGACGCGCTGCTGGTGGCGGTCTGCGTCCAGTTCGTGATGACGCCGGTGGGCGCGCGGATCGCCGAGGCGATTCGCAACGAGCGCCTGTTCCTCCAGGGCACCCTGATCTGGGCGATGCTGGCGCCCTATCCCCTGTTCCTCCTGGTCGATCTCGGCTCCGTCCCCGCCCTGATGCTCGGCCTTGCCCTCAACGTGCTCGGCAGCGCCACCTTCTACGCGGTCATCGCCGGCTACGTGGCCGGCGCCTTCCCCACGCGGGTGCGCTACACGGCAATCTCCGTCGCTTACCAGGTCTGCGGCGCGATCGCGGGCGGCCTGACCCCGATCATCGGCACCCTCCTGGCCGAGCGCTTCCAGGGCCATTGGTGGCCCATCGCCGCCTTCGGCACCACGCTCGCGGCGATCTCGTTCGTATGCGTCACCACGCTTGGCCGCTACCGGGGTCGGGCCCTGCGCCTGGAGGCCGCCCGCGCCTGACGGGGGTGGGGCATGCTTGGTCCGACGGCGGTCGCCCCTTGCCCCGGAGCCTCACACCTTATATTGCGACGCGATAGCTCGATCCCGTGACCCGGCGCAGCCGGCCGCATTCCTGCGGCCCGTCGCGTGACGGGCTCTTCTCGCTTCCGGATACCCTATGAAGCTTCGCAACATCGCCATCATCGCCCACGTCGACCACGGCAAGACGACGCTCGTCGACAAGCTGCTGTCGCAGTCCGGATCGTTCCGCGAGAACCAGCGCGTCGAGGAACGCGCCATGGACTCGAACGATCTCGAGAAGGAGCGCGGCATCACCATCCTGGCCAAGGCGACCTCGGTCGTCTGGAAGGACACCCGCGTCAACGTCGTGGACACCCCCGGTCACGCCGATTTCGGCGGCGAGGTGGAGCGCATCCTCTCGATGGTCGACGGCGTGATCGTGCTCGTCGACGCGGCCGAGGGCCCGATGCCCCAGACCAAGTTCGTGGTCGGCAAGGCCCTCAAGATCGGCCTGAAGCCGATCGTGGCGATCAACAAGGTCGACCGTCCGGACGCCCGCATCACCGAAGTGGTGAACGAGGTGTTCGACCTCTTCGCGGCCTTGGACGCCACCGACGAGCAGCTCGACTTCCCGATCCTCTACGGGTCCGGCCGCGCCGGCTGGATGGCGACGGCGCCCGACGGCGACCAGAGCGAGGGCCTCGCCCCGCTGTTCGACCTCGTGCTCGAACACGTGCCCCAGGCCAAGGTCGAGGAGGGTCCGTTCCGGATGCTCGGCACCCTGCTGGAGGCCAACCCGTTCCTCGGCCGCATCATCACCGGCCGCATCGCGTCCGGCACCGTGAAGCCGAACCAGGCCATCAAGGTCATGGACCGCACGGGCAAGCTCGTGGAGACCGGTCGCGTCTCGAAGATCCTGGCCTTCCGCGGCCTGGAGCGCGCGCCCATCGATGTGGGCGAGGCCGGCGACATCGTCTCCATCGCGGGCCTCGTGAAGGGCACCGTGGCCGACACCTTCTGCGATCCGCAGGTCGAGACCCCGATCCAGGCCCAGCCGATCGATCCGCCCACCGTCACCATGTCCTTCATCGTCAATGATTCGCCGCTGGCCGGAACCGAGGGCGATAAGGTCACGAGCCGCATGATCCGCGACCGCCTGTTCAAGGAGGCCGAGGGCAACGTCACGCTTAAGATCGAGGAGGCGGCCGACAAGGATTCGTTCTTCGTCTCGGGCCGCGGCGAACTCCAGCTCGCCATCCTGATCGAGACCATGCGCCGCGAGGGCTTCGAGATCGCCGTCTCGCGTCCCCGCGTGGTGCTCTCCAAGGACGAGAACGACAACGTCCTCGAGCCGGTCGAGGAGGTCGTGGTCGACGTCGACGAGGAGTATTCCGGCGTCGTCGTGCAGAAGATGTCCGAGCGCAAGGCCGAGATGATCGAGATGAAGCCGTCGGGCGGCTCCCGCCTGCGCCTCGTCTTCCATGCGCCCACCCGCGGCCTCATCGGCTACCAGGGTGAGCTCATGACCGATACGCGCGGCACCGCGATCATGAACCGTCTGTTCAAGGCCTACGAACCCTACAAGGGCGAGATGCCCGGCCGCCGCAACGGCGTGCTGATCTCCAACGACAAGGGCGAGGCCGTGGCCTACGCCATGTGGAACCTTGAGGATCGCGGCCCGATGATGATCGAGCCCGGCGCCAAGGTTTACCAGGGCATGATCATCGGCGAGCACAACCGCGAGAACGATCTCGAGGTGAACGTGCTCAAGGGTAAGAAGCTCACCAACATCCGCACCACCTCGAAGGACGAGGCCGTGCGCCTGACGCCGCCGATCCGCATGACCCTGGAGCGCTCGCTCGCCTGGATCCAGGACGACGAGCTGATGGAGGTCACGCCGAAGTCGATCCGCCTGCGCAAGACCTACCTCGACCCCAATGAGCGCAAGCGCTTCGAGCGCTCGGGCGGCGTCGCCTAAGCACGCACACCCTTCTCAAGCACAGACGATGGGAGGCCGGGCGAAAGCCCGGCCTTTTTTCGTTTTTCCGTCCCGCCTCTCGCGCCCTCGGCGGCGCCTCAGGATCGCAAAATAATACCTAGAATATATTTATTACCAACGTTAGGTTGGATCATGTTCAGCGTTCCCGCTTTCGATCGCCCCCGCCCTGCAGCCTTCCCCAGGTGGCCCCTGCAACGACCTCGATCCCGCCCCGGTCGGAGACCGGCCTCTTCGGGTCTGCCCGGTCCGTTCGGACGCGAGTCGCGGGCGCCCGCGCTGTGGTGCTCCGCAATGCCGTGCGGACAGGCCCGGCAGGCGGCCGGGCCTGTCCGTCTTCGCCCCGGTGCCGGTCCGGCGATCGGATGACGCCGGAGCACGCGGTCGAGATGGATGCGCAAGCGTTGGAGTGTATCGGATGGACCTGCAGCGAGGCCGCGAGTTCGATCAGTTTCTCGTCGTCCTGGACCGGTTGTGCCAGCGCTTCGCGAAGTATCGTCCGGAATATCGCAAGGGGCTGGACGAGTACTCGCTGCGGAACGAGTACCTCGATCCGTTCTTCGAGGCCCTGGGCTGGGACGTCAGGAACACAAAGGACGACCCGCCCTTCATGCGCGACGTGCGGGTCGAGTACAGGGCCTATGACGGCGTCATCAACGGCAAGGCGGATTACGTC
This sequence comes from Methylobacterium sp. Leaf465, assembly GCF_001424705.1. Lineage (GTDB taxonomy): Bacteria > Pseudomonadota > Alphaproteobacteria > Rhizobiales > Beijerinckiaceae > Methylobacterium. Next base: position 143,034 of record NZ_LMRA01000044.1, on the reverse strand, counting down.
TTCCGGATCGGCGGCTTCGATCGCTTCGTCTGCGAGGCGAAGAAGTTTCCCGAGAAGCTGGAGAACCACCGGTTCCAGCTGCAGAACTACGTTTACAACCTGCGTCTCTGGATCGGCCTGACGACGAATTTCGACGAGTTGAACCTGTTCGTCGTCGGGGGGAAGCCGAGTCGGGAGAAGCCGTTCAGCGTCGTGCCGGGCTGGCGCCTCTGCTACCAGGATTACCGGGATGCGGCGCCCAAGATCTGGGACCTGCTGTCACGGCAAGCCGTCGCGGCCGGATCCCTGGAAGCCTTCATCCAGAACCTGCCCAAGGTCACCTCCCGGACCGACCGGCAACTCTGGCTGATCAAGCCGGACCGCAACCGGGCCGTCGATACCGATTTCCTGCAATACCTCGAAGGCGAGCGCGCCCGGCTGGCCAAGTCCCTGATCCGGCACAACGCAGCCCTGCACTGGGACGTGGAGTCGATCAACGAGGCCGTCCAGGTGATCCTCGATCGCCTCATCTTTCAGAGGGTCTGCGAGGACCGCGACATCGATACCTTCCAGACGCTCCGGCAGGCGTTGGCGCTCTGGGAACGGCACGGACTCCGGAAGGGCGAGCTTTGGACCGTGATCGTCGGCAACCAGGCGAACATGCGGGCGGCCTTCAACGGCGGGCTCTATGGACGGGCCGGAGCGCCGGCCCACTTCGTCGAGTCCTGCGTGGTCGATGACCGATGGCTCGCCGATTTCATCGATCATCTGGCCGGTGACGAGTCGCCCTATCTCTTCAGCACCCTACCGATCGAGATCCTGGGGTCGGTCTACGAGCGCTTCCTCGGTTCGGTCATCGACGAACAGGGGAACGTCACCCCGAAGCCCGAGATCCGGAAGCAGGGCGGCGTCTTCTACACGCCCGAGCACATCGTCGCCCACATCGTCGACGGCGCCCTGGCGCCGCTCCTCGACGGCAAGACGCCGGAACAGATGCGTCGCATCCGGATCCTCGATCCGGCCTGCGGGTCCGGAACCTTCCTGATCCGTGCACTGGAAAAGCTCTTTCAGGCGCATATCCACTATTACCATCTCAACGTGGACAAGCGGGACGGCAAATCCGTCTATCTCGACGCCCATGGCGACCTGAAGCTGACCAGCGAGCTGAAGAAGCGCATCGCCAAGGATTGTATCTTCGGCGTCGATATCGATCGCCAGGCCACCGAAGTCTCGGAGATGTCGATCTATCTCAAGATCCTCGAGGGCGAGACCCAATCCACCCTGGGGCGGCAGAGGGTACTGTTCCCGAACGAGACGTTTCTTCCGGACCTGACCGGCAACATCCATGTCGGAAACAGCCTCGTCGGACAGGATGCCTACGCGCTTCTGCCGGCCGGCCTGCGGATCACCGAGGCGAAACCGTTCTCTTGGGAGCTGTCGTTTCCGGAGGTCCGTGCCCGCGGCTGGTTCGACGCGGTCATCGGCAATCCGCCCTACGACGTCATCGAGAAGGAGCGCGGCGCAGCCTCCTGGCCCCACGACGTCTTCCGCGCCTACCTCGCCCGGACGGACCGACTGGACGCCGCGAAGGGCGGCAAGCTGAACCTGTTCCGGTTCTTCCTGATCCAGAGCCTGCAGCTCGTCAGGCACAACGGTTCCCTGGGCATGATCGTGCCCATGGCGCTGCTCGCCGACTTCAGCTGCAAGACGACGCGCCTCGCGGTCCTGGATCAGGTCGACGAGCTGAACGCGCGGGCCTTTCCCCAGAAGGACATCCGCCAGCATCGCGTCTTCTACGATGCCAAGCTGTCGACGGTGGTCGTCGGAGGCCGCAAGCGCCCGCCGTCCCGGCGCAAGCACAACCCGCGCATCAGCCTCCACGTCTATCCCCGGGCGTCGTTCGACGATCCCTCCCGGGACGTCACGATGCGACGGAGCGAACTGGCGGCCATCGATCCCCTGGGCCTGCCGATCCCGATCACCGATCAGGCCTCATGGGAGCTGGCCAAGAAGCTGCATCAGGCGAACTCGGTCGCGCGCCTCGACGGAATCGCGGGGATTCGGATCGCCCGCGGCGAGATCAACCAGACGATCTACCGCGCCTACATCACGGACGATCCCCGACACAGCAGGCTCCTGAAGGGCGTGGAGGTCTCCGCCTACGCGATCCATCGCACCCTGAGCCAGGGGCGCGTCGAATGGTTCGACCGTGCGCGCTACGAGCAGGCCCACATCACGCCGGATGCCGTCGGCGTCCGGCGCATCGCGACCCAGAGGATCACCGGCGTCGACGAGCGGCATCGGATCGTCGCGACCCTCTCGGAGCCGGGCTGGTACTTCGCCGATTCGACCAACGCGGTCGTCGTCGCACCGACCTGCGATCTGTCCCCGGAATACATCCTCGCCTGCCTGAACAGCCGGCTGCTGCAATGGCGATTCCAGCTGACCAGCTCCAACAACAATGTCGGAACGAACGAACTCGCCGCCCTGCCGATCAAGTTGCTCGACCTCGGAGATGCCGGCGAGGCGCGGACGCACGCTGCGATCGTCGCCCAGGTCGGACACCTGATGCAGCTGGGTGCGCGCCTCAATGCCAATCCCAGCGTGAAGGTCCGGGCGGAGGCGATCGAGCGCTTCCGAGAGGTTCGCTCCAATCTCGATCGGACGATCGAGACGCTCTACAGCCTGACGACGGATGAAGCGGCTCTGGTCCATCGCAGGTTCGCGGCCCCACCGTGAGCGGGCGACGGGCGGGGCCGTCGCCCGCTCACGTCTCCTTCGCCCGTTCCCGCAGCAGGTACTTTTGCACCTTGCCGGTCGAGGTCTTCGGCAACTCTCCGAACACGATGTGGCGCGGGAGCTTGTAGCCGGCCAGCCGCTCGCGGCACCAGGCGATGAGGACGTCAGCCTCCACGGTGGCATCGGGCTTCAGCTCGACGAACGCCATCGGGGTCTCACCCCACTTCGCGTCGGGGCGGGCCACGACCGCGGCGGCGGAGACGGCGGGGTGGCGGAACAGGGCGTCCTCCACCTCGATGGAGGAGATGTTCTCACCGCCCGAGATGATGATGTCCTTCGAACGATCCTTGAGCTGGATGTAGCCGTCCGGATGCTTGACCCCGAGGTCGCCGGAGCGGAACCAGCCGCCCGCGAAGGCGGCCTGCGTCGCCCTCGGGTTCTTCAGGTAGCCGCGCATCACCACGTTGCCGCGGAACATCGCCTCGCCCATCGTCTCGCCGTCGGCGGGCACGGATTCGCAGGTCTCGGGATCGCGGATGTCGAAGCCCTCGAGCACGGGATAGCGCACGCCCTGGCGCGCCATCCTGGCGGCGCGGACCTCGTCGTCGAGGGCGTCCCAGTCCCGGTGCCAGGCATTCACCACGGCCGGGCCGTAGGTCTCGGTGAGACCGTACAGGTGGGTGACGTCGAAGCCGGCGGCCCCCATGGCGCCGAGAACCGCCTGGGGCGGCGGCGCGGCCGCCGTCAGGAAGGCGACCCGCCGGGGCAGGGGGCGGCGCTCCGCCGCGGGCGCGTTCAAGAGGAGTTGCATCACGATCGGCGCGCCGCACAGATGCGTGACGCCGTGCTCGGCCAATGCCGCAAAGAGCGCGCCGGCCCGGACCTGGCGCAGGCAGACATGGGTGCCGGCGACCACCGAGAGGGTCCAGGGAAAGCACCAGCCGTTGCAGTGGAACATCGGCAGGGTCCAGAGATAGACCGGGTGCTGCCCGAGGTTGCCCGTGATGACGTTGCCGAGGCAGAGCAGGGCGGCGCCGCGATGGTGGTAGACCACGCCCTTCGGGTCGCCGGTGGTGCCCGACGTGTAGTTCAGCGAGATCGCGTCCCACTCGTCGCCGGGCATCGCCCAGTCCCAGGCCGGGTCGCCCTCCGTCAGCAGGGCCTCGTAGCCGAGGCTGCCGACCGCCGTGCCGGGGCCGGTGAATTCCGGATCGTCGACGTCGATCACCAGGGGCTTGACCCGGGCCTGGGCCAGCGCCGGGGCCACAACCTTCGAGAATTCCCGGTCGGTGATCAGCACCTTGGCCTCGCCGTGGTCGAGGCAGAAGGCGAGACCGGCGGCGTCCAGGCGGGTGTTCAGGGTGTTCAGCACGGCGCCGGTCATCGGCACCCCGTAATGGACCTCGATCATCTCGGGCGTGTTGGCAAGAACGACCGCGACGGTGTCGCCGCGCCCGATGCCGCGTGCCGCGAGGGCCGCCCCGAGGCGGCGGCAGCGCGCGTAGAGCTCGGCATAGCTGCGCCGCAGGGGGCCGTGGATCACCGCACAGTGATCCGGGAAGACCCGCGCCGACCGGTCGAGGTAGCTCAGGGGCGTCAGCGGCTGGTAATTCGCCGGGTTCCGGTCGAGGTCCCGGTCATAGATCGATGGCGCGGCCCTGGCGGCCGTCGTTGAGGCGGTCATCGGCGTATCTCCCTGGCGAGAGAGTACCCCGTCGCGGCGTTCCGACAAATCGCCCCGGATCATCGCCCACAAGGGGCCTTGCGTGGCGACGCAGGCCCGAACGGCCGGCAGCTGCGGCAGCGGCGCCCTGTCTCAGGTGGTAGGCGATCTCCCGGCCGCCGGAGCCGATCGGCGACGCGGTGCCCGGGGGAAGGGTGTCCCCCGCGAGGGAGACGAGGCGCGGCTGGGTCTGCCCGAGCCCGTTCGGGAACAGGGACACGGCCATCGTGCGGGAGAGCAGACCCTCCGCCGCGATTCCAGCGTCCTCGGTTCGGACCGGACGGACAACCTCCTGAACGCGCACATCCAGGCGACGCAGGGTAGTGAGCTGCCGACGGCGCGGACATGACGATCCGCGGGAGCTGACGGGCTGCCAGACGAATGCGCTGCTCCGAGCGACCGTAAGGCAGATGGATCCTGCGCGTCTGCGTTTCGCTCAGAACGCTTTGCTTCGGATCTGGCGAATGCCGGATACGCTGCGGCATGAAAGCCGATCACGACATCGGCCTCAACGTCGCTTCCCATTTCGCCCTCCCGCTGCCGGAGGCCGTATCGAAGCATCTTCCGCAGTCCAGACTTGCTGCCCAGGCTGCCGCAATGCGGCAGGCGATTTCCATAGCGATATGCGCGGCGTGACATGGTTACGATATCATCGCCCGGCTTCTCTTCGCGGCTGTCGGCAAAGCTTGTGCATGCGGCAACGTTTCAGGCGCCGCGCTCCCTCGCTCGGTTCATGACCCTCAGGCTAAGGGGGCGCCCCGCGACGGCACCGCCGAGACCGTCCGTGATCGAGAGCGGGAAACACCGCGCGATGCTCCCGAGTACGCCAGCGAGGAACTCTTTCTGAGCCGCATCGTCGCCCGTAAGCTTCGCGTGCGTGATCCGCGGTTGCCCCTGGAGGCTGCCATCACGCCTGATGCTGAGCAGCACCGTGACCTCTGAGCCGGCCGAGCCTGCCGGGCCCCCCACCGACTGCGAACACGAGCCGAGTGCCTGCCACAGCCCGGCCAGGGTCGATGCCGGCTCAGCGCGGGCGGCGGGAGTGATCGCGACGGCAAGTACCAGGGCGAGGATCGGAGAGCGCATGCGGTCCGCAGACGATCAACGGGCCTGCGGCTCGGCGGGCTGAGCCCCACGGAGGGCCTCCCCGAGATCGTCGTCCTCCTCGTCATCGGGCTCCTCGGTGGAGTACCCGTCCCGGTCCGGAGCCGACAGTTCTCTTTGCCCGCGTGGCTTCCCGTCCAGGCCGAGATCACGCTCACGCTTCGTGCGTGGCGCTTCGCGCGTGCTCGGGCCATCGGATGGAGGCTGAAGGCTCTGCGCGCTCGCATGCGCCGCCATGAACAGGCTGATGGCCATCAGCGATAGGGTCGCGCGTTTCATGGGAATGCTCCGAGGCCGGCGGTTCCAGACCCATGCACGGTCCTACACCCTGCTTCGCCCCGTGTCCGCTTTCGCCGTCCGCTGCCGGTCGGGGGGCTTCGAACGGCCGATAGCAGGGTCGTACGGGGCGTGCGGGCGGCTGACGCAAGGGTGCGAAAACCGCGTTCCGAACCTGGACCGCCCGCGTGCTGCCCAGACAAAAAGCCCGACCGGGCGGCAGTCGGCACCATCACCCCGAACGCGCTGTTTTTGTTGGAGAATAATGGTGCTGCTGGACAGGATTGAACTGTCGACCTCCTCATTACCAATGAGGTGCTCTACCACTGAGCTACAGCAGCTAAACGTCCTGGGTTGCGGCGAGGGCCGTGCGAACCGGACGGACGGGCAATTAGCCGATCATCATCCCCTTGGCAATCGCATCGCAGCGAATTGTGTCGGTTTCTCTCGGGTCGGTGGCCGAATTCCCACGGGCGCGGCGGGGACGTCGCCCGCCCGTCTCAGGCGAGGGCGCCGGTTTCCCGCTTGCAGGCGGCACGGATGATCGCGGCGAGCCCCGCCTCCGCCACGGCGTCGGCCGCCTCGGACGGCTTGAACCAGCGATCCTCGCGCTGATGGCGCTCCGGCCAGTGCTTGAGCTGCTTGCGCACCTCAAGGGGAAACACCTTCACCTGGCACAGGACCGCATCGCGGCTCTTCAGGCGCTTCTCGTAGAGGTAGAAGCCGAGGGGACGCTTGCCGACGGTGCCGAGGAGGCCGGCTTCCTCGTAGGCTTCCCGGGCGGCGGCGTCGTAGGGCTTGCGCCCCTTCATCGGCCAGCCCTTCGGAATCACCCAGCGCCGGCTCTCCCGCGAGGTGATGAGCATGATCATGAAGCCGCCATCGGGCATTCGCCGGAACGGCAGAACACCAACCTGCCGTCGCGGGGCCAGATCCGCTTCGCCCGCATGCGCACTCATCGGTCGGAAACGCCGGACCGACCGGCAAGTTCGACCCTGATGCGTCCTGGCCCGGACACGCCAGCGATCGACGGGCATGGCCCGGGGAATCCGTTCGTCGGAACCGGGGACGGGGTCGCGATGGCCTGCTGAACCGGTCGGTGGGAATCCACGATACGCTCAATCCCGCACAGGTTGTGAACGAGGGCTTGTCCGCGGCATCGCGCGCTCGACAGCACCGCCTTAACGGCACTGTCCCGTTCGGTTCAAGAAAAACTTATCCGGCAAAATTCCCGGCCTTCCAGGGAGCGGCGGCGTCCGAAGCCGGGCTCGGCGGCTCGGCGGCTCGGCGGGGTGCGGGGCCGGCGCTCCGGTCCGTTACCCGGCCGCACTGAGGTTCTCGATCAGGGCGTTCAGGTCCGCCCGCATGGCCTGCACCTCCGGCTCCGACATGTTGAGCTGGCACATCACGGATTCTCGCACGGCGGCCGCCTCGGCCCGGAGCCCCTGTCCGCGCGGCGTGAGCGCGATCTCGACCTCGCGCTCATCGGAGCGCCGTCGGCTCCGGACGAGGAAGCCCGCCACCTCCAGGCGTTTCAGGACAGGGGTCAGGGTGCCGGAATCCAGGCGCAGGCGCCGCCCGATCTCCGAAACCGTGATGCCGTCGGTCTCCCACAGCACCAGGAGGACGAGGTATTGCGGGTAGGTCAGGCCCATCCGCTCCAGCATCGGGCGGTAGGACTTCGTCATCCGGTGGGCGGCCGCGTAGAGGGCGTAGCAGAGCTGGTTGTCGAGGAGCAGCGGATCGGTGAGGGGCGCGGTTGTCTCGCGGGAAGCGTCCATCATGCATGCCATGCCACTGAAATCCCGAAGCCCGCGACCGCGGCGTCCCAGCAAGACGACGGGGACCGCCCCTGCGGACAATCGAGGATAGCGGACGTAGATGCCTCTAGTATATGCCTGTTTCGCCGCAGCGGTAACAGGATCCCGGCCTTCTGTCGCCCTCTGGATCCGGTGATGTCTCGCCGGCTGAGCCGGGATCCGCGGCGTCCGGCCGGGGTCAGGCGGCCGCGTTCTCGGGCGGATGCTCCGCGATCAGGCCGACAATGTCGGTCCACCGCGAGACGAAGGCGGCGACGCAGTCGGGATCGAAATGCGTCCCGGCCTGTGCCTCGATGTGCTGGCGAGCCCGCTCCAGGGACCAGGCCTTCTTGTAGACCCGCTCGGAGATGAGGGCGTCGAACACGTCGGCCACCGCGATGATCCGGCCGGCCAGGGGAATCTCGGTGTTCCTCAAGCCCTGGGGGTAGCCTTCGCCGTCCCAGCGCTCGTGATGGGTGAGGGCGATGTCGGAGGCGAGCTGCAGCAGGTGGGACGGGCTGTCATGGAGCATGCGGTAGCCCCGCATGGCATGCTGCTTCATCTCCTCGCGCTCGGCCTCGGTGAGGGCGCCCGGCTTCATCAGGATATGGTCCGGGATGCTGATCTTGCCGATGTCGTGCATGGTCGACGCGAAGGCGATGTCGTTCGCCTCCTGCTCCGGGAGGCCGAGGCCCTCGGCGATCGCGATGGCGCAGCCGGCGACGCGGGTCAGGTGGCCCCCCGCCTGGTCGTCGCGGAACTCCGCGGCCAGCATCAGGCGGCGGATGATCTCCCGCTCCCGGGCTGCGGCCTCGACGACGGCCCGCTCGACGGTGTGGGCCGCCAGCCGGCCCTGGTGCTCGGCGGCCCGGCGGGCGAGGGCGAGTTCGATCAGGTTGCCAACCCGGGTCCGCAGATCGAAGGGATCGACCGGATACGCCATGAGATCGGTGGCCCCGGCGGCCGCGGCCGCGCGCCGGACCGGTGGCGCATCGTCGGCCGCGATCAGCAGGATGGGCGTCCGAGCCTGCGCCCCCAGGCCGCGCACCCGTGCGATCAGCGCGAGCACTGCGCAGGACTCCTGGGCGCCCGCCTCGACGACGATCAGGTCGCAGGCCGGCAGAGGGCCGCGATCGGTCGCGAGATCCTGGGGCAGGCCGCTGACGGGGCGGATCACGCAGCCGAGGGGGGCCAGGACGCGGATGAGATGCAGGGGCGCGGAGCCGGCCAGGACGGCGATGACGGCAGTGGCGGCGTCCAATGCCATCCCTGGGCTTCCCGATCCTGTCAATCCCCGTACGGCGTCCAAGGCGTCGCCGACGGGTTTCCGATTCGCGTCCCGCAGACCGTCGCACCGCCCCGGTTAAGCAACGCTGAAGACCCCGGCGCATCCGAACCGCGACACCGCCGGCTCCCTCGTCTTCTCCTCGGTCACGCTTTCCCGCGATCCCCGCTTGTGAAAGCCGGAGCACTCGTGCTAGTGACCCCCCGTCTCATCGAGGCGCCTTCGCGGAGAGGTGGCAGAGCGGTTGAATGCACCGCACTCGAAATGCGGCATGCCTGCAAGGGCATCGGGGGTTCGAATCCCCCCCTCTCCGCCACTACGATCAGCAATCTCAGTGACGGAAGCACGATCGCTGAGCGGCTGATGTCTCCGCTTTTCGCTGCACCCGCTGCCGGTAGACGTCGGGCTACGCTCACGGCACGTTGCCGTCAGGCGCGTGGAGAACCCGTGTGGACGGAACGCAGTCGGTTGCATCCCGCGAGGCCGTCCTCGCGCAGTATTACCTCATCCGAGCTTCGATCCAGTCTGTGCTCCGCCAAGCCGTGAGCTGCTGCCGCAAGCCTGACTTCGATCGGGCGGCCAAGCACCTCGATCTGTGGGACCAAAAGCAGCGCGACGATGGCACAGTGTTCGACATGCTGTGCGACATCGCCCTCATGGAGCCGAATCAGCGCGGTAGGCGCGTCTACGACTGGTTCCTCCAGGACGGGGCTGTCCATCTGGATCTCGGCGACCACGAGATCGCTCGACGGATGGCTGCGGCTTCGTTCTCGATCTTCCAGGTTACGGGCTGGCACGACGCTGCAGGGGTTTGGTTAGACGACTTACTCGTCGCGGGGCTGCGGCTCTGGTTGGTCGATGAAGGTCTCGAAGCGTCGGCTCCTGAGGGGCTCGCTATAGCCATGCGCGTGTTCGACGCCGGCCCGTTCCACGCCGGCTTCGGGATCGTGGTCATGCCCGACCCTGAACTCATTGAGTTCTGCGCTGCTGCTGCATCAAGAGGGCAGCCTCTTCCGGTCCGCCGTTCTCTGGCAGCGGCGTTCTAGCGTGAGGCAATCGCGCGTGCTGCTCTAAATGACCCCGACGATATTGCCGGCGTCTGACTCACTCTTCCACGGCAACGAAGCAGCGATCGTTCTGTATCCAGGTCCGGCTTGGCTGTGACTTATCTCGGTGAGGGGTCAACCCCTGCTCTGGATGAATGCGGTAGTGCCTCTCCTCTGGCTGCAGGACCAACGTCGTAGATGCCTTGGGCGGTTGACCGCGCAAGTTCTCGGCGGAGCTCAGCGAGGTCCACGATGATGCCATTCGACGCTAAGTCCGCCTGCACGCGCTCCACCAAGGCGTCGCCTCGCAGGCCCTGCACCGATGCGCCCAGTAACTCTTGGGCATATGCACCTGCACCCTGCCCATCGATACCAAGCTTTTGTGCCGCATAGGCTGCCAGCGATCTAACCCCTTGGCAGTGCATCATAAATCGCGCTTCTTCCGCACGAACAAAAAGCATTTCTGCTGCGCGTTCCCGTTCTTCAAACAGCTTGGACACGGGGCGTCTCCAGATTATCGAGTGGCTGATTGAGGCTATCGCAGAACCGATCTTCTCCTGATCCTACTCCGAAGCCTCTTGCGTACAACGGGTTTATTCAGCAGGGGCACTCGCTCGCACCGAGGCCTGCTGGCCTGAGCTTGGCTGCAGCGAAGCACGTCGTCTTCCTATCGAACGCCGCTACGAAGGTCCGATCAGGCAAAACCGCTGCCCTGAACCGATCCGTCTTCGTCCGATGGATTGCTCTTCGGCGCCTCTGTGCCGTTGTCTTACGCACACCCGGCTTCCAGTCGCTGAGCCTCGTCGCCATCGCGACGGCGAAGCGCCGAGGCGAACGTCTGTCGCTCCGTTGGTGCGACGTAGACCTGGTTCAGCGCGTTGCACCCCGCGCTCTGACCAAGGACGGCGACACGCGTCACGTTCCGCTGGCGCCGCGTGCCGTGAGCGCCCTCCTGACACTCCGAGCCGAACGTTCCCTTCCGACGGAACGCCTCTTCCCGATGCGCGTGGGTGGCCCTGAGCAGACCTGGATGCGCCTGCGCGAGCGCGCGGGCAGCAACGACCATCGCCTCCACGAACTCCGACACGCGGCCGTCACGGGCCTGTTCGAGGGCGGACTCGGCATGGCTGACGTCGGGGCGACCAGCGGGAACAGGGAGCTTCGCATGCTGTCGCGCGACACGCGCCTTCGAGCCGCTGACCGCGCCGAACGCTGACGCTGGCAGCGAACCGTCATCCTCGCGAAGGACGCGATGTCCTCGGGAATCCCTCTGGGTCGAGAGGGATTCTTTTGTGCTCACGACACGTTCCCCCCGGTCCTGGGCGACGCCAGGCTGTCGAACGGCAAAGATCAAATCGCCAGGACGGCCCAGCCCTGGGGGCCGAGGCTCACCCGCGCATCCGGCGTTCCGGGCGCTGCCAGCGACGCCTCCCCGGCCTCGACGATGCGCGCATTCGGCGCCGGCAGGAGCAGGCCGGCCTCGGCGAGGTTCAGGGCGAGGAGGAGGTGCTGGGTTCCGCCACCCACCGCGAGCACGAGCTGTTCGTTGGTCAGGTGGAGCGTCCGCGTGCGGGCGCGGTGCAGCCAGGGATGCCGGTGCCGCAGGGCGATCAGGGTCTGGTGCAGACGGTAGATCGGCCAGCCATAGGGGGCGAGCCCCTCAAGCGTGTCCGGGAAAGCCGGCCGGATCGCATCGTCCCCGCCGACACGCTCCTCCTTCACGCCGCGGAAGGCCTGCTCGTCGCCCGCATAGATCGAGGGTGTGCCGCCGCAGACCAGCAGGATCGCGAGGGCCTGGGGGAGGTGGCGCTCGTCGGCGAGGCGGCTCGCGATCCGCGTGACGTCGTGGTTGCCCACGAAGGTCAGCGGCACGAAGGCGTCGAGGAAGCCGTTGTGGCGGTCGAGCGCATGGGCCAGTTCGAACAGGTTGCGGTCGTTGAGGGCGCTCCAGATGGCTTTCCAGAGCTCGTACTGGGTCACCGCATCCAGGCCAGTGTCGCGCACGATGGCGGCATAATCCCCGTGGATGACCTCGCCGACGAGGTAGGCGTCCGGATGGACCGACCGCACACGCGCCAGGACGTCGGACCAGAAGCGCCGGGGCACGGCGTAGGCCGCATCGAGGCGCCAGCCATCCACCCCCAGGGCGAGCCAATGCGTCATGACGGAGACGACGTAATCGGCTACGGCGGGTGCGTCGTGGTTCAACGTCACGAGCTGCCGGTGTCCCTCGAAGCAGGCGTAGTCCGGCGCCGTGCCCGGATCGGTGCCCCGGGGCCAGGACAGCCGGAACCACGCGGCCCTGGGCGCCTGCGGCCCTTGCGCCAGAACCTCGGCGAAGGCGGGATGGTCGCGGCCGACATGGTTGAAGACGCCGTCGAGAAGCACGCGCAGGCCCCGCGCATGGGCGGCCTCGATCAAGGCGACGAGATCCGCCTCGTCGCCGAGCCGCGGATCGACCCGGAAGGGGTCGATCGTGTCGTAGCCATGGGTCGAGGCGGCGAAGACCGGTCCGAGGGCCAGCCCCGTGGCGCCGAGGTCGACGGCATAGTCGAGCCAGGCCTGGACATGGCCCAGGCGATGCACGACGGGAGCGCCCTCGACGGTCTCGGATTCGGCTCCGACGAAGCCGAGCGGGAAGACCTGCCACCAGATCGTGTGTTCCAGCCAATCGGGCACGGCACCGCCTTGTTTCAGGAGTTGCAGGGAAACCCGCCGCTCGGGTCGGCGGTCCACATCCGAGCGGTGTTCGCCCTTCACAAGTTCGCGTTGAACCGATCGTCGCGTTCGAAAGAGCCGGTCCGATGTGACGCTTTCGAACGTTCGACGCCTTCGGGGGGCCTCAGGCCGCCTTCACCGCCATCAGGAACGTTCCGACCTCGTGACGGAGGCTCTCCGAATGATGGGAGAGTTCCTGCGCGGCGCCGAGCACCTGCGCCGCGGCACTGCCCGTCGAGTCGGCGCCCAGGCGCACATCGTTGATGCTACCGACGACCTGGCCGGTCCCGTTCGCCGCCTGCTGCACGTTTCGGGCAATCTCCTGGGTCGCGGCGCCCTGCTGCTCCATGGCAGCCGCGATGGCGTTCGAGGCCGCCGCCATCTGCCCGATCGTGCTGCCGATGGCCTGGATGGCCGCGACGGAGGCCTGGGTGACGCCCTGGATGGACGCAATCTGCCCCGCGATCTCCTCCGTCGCGCGCGTGGTTTGACCGGCAAGTTCCTTCACCTCGGACGCGACCACGGCAAAGCCCCGTCCGGCCTCGCCTGCCCGAGCCGCCTCGATGGTGGCATTCAGGGCGAGGAGGTTCGTGTGCCCTGCGATCTTGTTGATCATCGCGACGACGGTCTCGATCCGCTCGGCGGCACTGGCGAGTTGCCGGACCAGTCCGTCCGTGCGGCGAGCCTCATCAGCTGCCTGCTGCGCGATGCGGGCCGACTGACCGGCCTGCTGCGTGATTTCCTGGATGGATGCGGACATTTCCTCCGTGGCCGCAGCGACGGTCTGCACATTCGCGGAGGTGTGTTCGGCGGCCCGCATCGCCGTGCCGGATTGCCGGGTCGTCTGCTCCGCGGTGCCTGCCATGCCCTGGGCCGTGGCCTCCATCTCGGTGGAAGCACCGGCCAGACCCTGCGTGAGAACGGAGACATTCGCCTCGAACGCCTTCGTCAGGGCGTCGAGATGGTCGGCGCGTCGCATCTTCGCATCCGCCTCCTCGGCTGCCGCGGCGTCAGCCTGCTCCTTGGCGATGAGTGCGTCCTTGAAGACCTGGACGGCCCGCGCCATGGCACCGAGCTCGTCGGACCGGTGGGAACCCGGAACAGCCACGCCATGGTCTCCGGCGGCCAGGCGCTGCATCGCGCCGGTCATGGCCGCCACCGGCCCGGACACGCCGCGGCCGACACGCCATGCGAGGAGCCCGCCGATCACCAGGGCCACGCCACCGATCCCGATGACAAGCTGGCTCAGCTGGCTGGCATCCGCGGTCATCACCGCCATGATCTGCTGCTGTTCCCGGACCGCCCGCTCACGGGTCTCCTTGCCCAGGCCGATCAACGCGTCGCCCGTCTGCTTCAGGTTCTGATACGCCACCTCGACCTCGCCGGCGCCCTGCAGGACACCGTCGAGGGCCGCCTTGAAGGCTGCGACCTTCCCGTTCGCGACTTTGAGCGAGGCTTGGAGCAGGCCGGCTTCGTCGAGCCGGGACAGGGCCAGGAGTTCCCGGGTGTAGCGGCCGAACTCGACCGTGGCCGTGCTGGCATCCGCCGGATTGTTGCTGGAGCGGAAAAGATAGACCGCGCTCATGCCGGCCTGAAGGGCCCGGTCGGCGCGGAAGGTCGCGGCGGCGAGACCCGGTTCCTGCGCGGCGAGCTGCGCCATCGCGTAACCGGCGTTGGAGAGCGCTGCACCGAGCTTGACCAGATCCCCGAGGGCGGCTTTCCGCTTCTGCATCGCGCCGACGAGTGCGTCGGTGCCGGTGACGTAGTCGAGGGCCCGACTTCTGATCGCCGCATCCTGGCTGCCCGAGGGTTGGCCGCCGCTGTCAGCCCTCAGGGCGCCGAGACCGGTCTTCAGGTCGCTCAGCATGTCGCCCTGTTCCGTGCGCATGTAGTTGAGCACCAGGCGCCGCACCCCGTTGAGGAGCAGTTCGAAAGCGCTGGCCTCCTCGGCGGCCTGCATGCGGGAGCGGGTGCTCTCGATCTCCGCGTTGAGCACGCTGACGCTGCGGAAGGTCGTCAGGGCGGAGATGGTGAGGAGCAGCAGCACCACGGCGAAGCCGGCCAGGATGCGCTGAGAGACCGAGAGGCGGTCGAGGCGGAGCGTGAACATGAGCGGGAGCCTCGAAAGCGTCAGCGGATGGACTTGATCTGGCGGATCGTCTCGGCGCCGAACTTGGCGCTGAATCCGGCGGTCACGGATTGCAGGCTCTGTTCGAAGGCGGCGCGATCGACCGAGGCGACCACGTTCATCCCGGCCTTGCGCAGTTCGTCCACGCCCTCCCGTTCGGCGCGCCCGGCCGCCTCGCGGGACACCTGGCCGGCGGCCCGGGCCGCCTCGGTGAAGGCCTTCTGTTCGGCAGGGTCCAGGGAATCCCAGGCCGTCTTCGACATGACCATGACGGCCCAGGAGTAAACGTGGCCGCTCAGGGTCAGGTGCTTCTGAACCTTGTTGAAATGGGAGGCCGAGATCACCGCGATCGGGTTCTCCTGCCCGTCGAACTGCCCGGATTGCAGAGCGCCGTAGAGGGCCGGGAAGGCCAGCGGCTCCGCCTTCACGCCGAGGCTTCGAAAGCCCGTGAGCATGATGTCCGACTGCGGCACCCGCATCGAGAGGCCTTTCAGGTCCTCGGGATTGGTGACCGGGTGCTTGGAGTTGGTGATGTGGCGCATGCCGTTCTCGCCCCAGGCGAGCGCGATCATGCCCTTTTGCTGGAACCTCTTCAGGTAATCCTGCCCGACCGCGCCGTCGAAGACGGCGTGCGCATGGCCCGCATCGCGAAACAGGAACGGGATGTCGAAGATCCCGAATTCCGGGATGATGCTGGAGAAGGGCGCACTCGTGATGAAGGCCATATCGAGGTGCCCGAGGCGGAGCTCCTCCGCCATCTCGACTTCGCCACCGACCGCGCCGTTCGGATACAGCTCGACGCGATACGCGTTGCCGGTGCGCTTGGCGACTTCCTTGGAGAAGCGCTCGGCCCCTGCTCCGAGCTGCGAACTCTGGGCGAAGAGGAAGCCGAGCCTGAGGACGCGCTCCTCCGCCTGCGCCTGCGTGATGGTCAAAATCGAGCAGAGCCCGACGATCGTCGCTGCAACTCTGAGACGTCCAAGCACCGGCGTATCCTATGCGATAGTCGCCCATCGCTTAAACGCCTGCGCTTAAAAGAACATTGACAGCGTAGGTTAGCGAGCCAGCCTACCCTACACTCGAAATCATCTCAAAACGTAATCAGCAAGCTCTATGCCCTGCTCATTCGAAGTGCGATTGCTCTGATCGACACGCGGCTTACATGCGGCAGGCAACGGAACTTTCGCCCGGGGAAGTGCCCGCCATGAATCCGACCATTAACACGGATGTCATCGACCCAGACGATCGGGGCGCGCGGATGCCTGTTCTTGGAAAAAGGCGATCCTCAAATGCATTCGGACCATTCATCGATGGATAAATTGGCAGAGGCCAAAGGCGGACAGTTTTGCCACCTGGAAGCCTGCCCGAGTAATCCTCTCGATGGCTGCGCTTTGCGGTGATTCACGGGGCCCAAGGCCAAGATGCTTCGGGCGTGGAATGTCGATCAGGGCCGGCTTCTGCCGCCGTCGCCGCATTGAGTTCGTGCCGCCTGGGCCGAGGGCGCATTTCGAGCGCGACACGGGGCGAGAAGCCCTCGACCTCTCGGCCATCCGCGACACCCATACCGAGGAGCGCGGCGACCCGCCCGACCATCCCGGTACGATGGTGGCGCTCCTGCTCGACGGCGATCGCCGAGGCCCGTACGCTTTCAGGACCGCGACGGCGGGATCGCCGTCGAAGCGGTCCGCGCTCATCTCGGTCGGAAGCCGCGCGAGGTCTCGGGCGATGCCGGCTTTGCCAACGGGTCGAACCTCTCCGCGCCATGGCCGCACGCCTGAAGCGCGCTGGCCGCCGGAGCCGCGACCGCCCGAGAAGGCAGGTCGTCGAGCCGGTTTTCGGACCAATCCAGCAAGCCAGAAGCGTCCGGCAGTTCCTGCTGCGCGGGTTCGCCCAGGTTCGGGGCGAATGGGCCATGATCTCCAGCGCCCGCAACCTCCTTACATTGGCGAAGGCGACCTGCTCAGCCTGGCCGACAGGCATCCCGGATCCCGACCTCAATCCTGAAGCGCCAACCCCCTACGCGGACGGGCACCTCGTCGGCCGTGCTGCGCTCCTTGGCTTTCGGTTCGGCACCCGCCTCGCGACCGCCCGCTGCGGTGCGCTTCTCGGCCCTGCAGGCTGCGATCCCTCACCGAACAAGCCACGTTCCGACATACGATAAGGCGGCCGAGTAGATCGGACGACCTTCCTCATCCGTCACCATCACCGTGAAGGCTTGACGTTCTCCATCTGCCGGCACCGCACCGGCTGCGATGAGAGGCAGTAACTTCTTCGCCTCCTGGGCTGCCTCGGCAGGACCGGCAAGTTCCGTTCCGTCTTCATCGCGCGTCATCACACGATCATGCGTGTCAAAGAAGTATCGGGGCACTGGGACCTCCGGATGTATCCGGTAGGAGCACATAGGTCTCGTCGGAGCCTACGCCAGGGCTGGATGCGAAATTGTCCTCCACGCTGAAAGGACCGCATAAAAATTTGGATATAAGCCGTCTTTCGAAAAAAGAAGGTATTTCGATGCGACAAGGCAATCCTATATGAGCGCTAGTCTCTGTCGAAGATGAAGATATTGGTCATCGAACTCTGCAAAATCTTTAAGTGCTTTTAGATTTAATATGTCGACTTGCCTGTTTTTGAATTCGACGAGTTTTTCGACCCTCAGTCTCTGAAGCATGCGATTGACATGGACCGTCGAAAGACCGGTTGCGTCACCGATATCGGCTTGCGTCAAAGGAAGACCATATCTATCGCCTTCCGTGAGACCGACCGCCCCGAGGCGGGCGAGCAATTCACAGAACAGATGAGCGACTTGTTTTTCCGCCGAACGACACTTTGCCAGCACGAGCCACTCGCGCAAGATGCTCTCGTCTATGAGACTGATCCAGCGAAAGCCGTGATCGAGGTTCGGCTTGGTCGCGGTCAGATCATTGAAGTCCTTGAGTGGGATTTTGATGATTTCGCAGTCGCTCAAGGCGCGAACCGAATAATCCATCGGTCCTAGAACCTGCGCATTGAAATCGCAGATGTCTCCGGGAATGAGGAAGCTCAAGATCAACCGACCGCCATCGGCCAGGGCTTTGTAGCGGCAGGCAAACCCACTGTGGATGATGTGGGCGTGATCCGGCGCATCGCCGTGCCGGATGATGCTGCTGCGCGCGCGGACCGACACGATATGGGCTTTCAGCCCCTCCAGGCAGGCCCTGTCGGCCCCGGAGAGGTCAAAGCGGTGTTCGAGCTTCTGGACGAGAGGGTTGGACATGCGACTGGAAGCGAAGGTCCCGGCGGGGTCGGATGCATAAATACATTTTATTGGAAAACAGCAAGACAACGCTCAATCACGCCGTACTATTACAAATTGTCATGATCACGTTTTTTTGATATTAGGATATATATTTCAGTTAGAGTATCCGTTAGACTTTACTTCTCGGGACTCGATGGCAGCTGAAAACAAAATATCCGAATTTAATCTGAAATACGATTACAGCTTGGCTATATCAAGACGAATATTTGCCATCGTTTATTTAGTTTTCATAGCCAGGAGTCATTGGCTGATTTCATAGCTCTCTTTGGATGTTTCTGGAATATACAAATCGGTCAATCTCGGCGCGCAAATCAGTCAACGGCCATGCTTGAAGCGCGCTCTTCTAGTAGGCAGCGCACATCGTTCTGATGAAGATTTGCTAAGGACAAGCGACTGCCTGTTGCAAACTTACCAGTCCCTTCGACGCCGGAACGAATAGTTTAGACCCCCGCCTCGAATTATAACTCCATTAACCACTTGAGTTATTAACATTGATCATATCACGGTCGATGGTTCAGGCGATGATGTGGATCAGTTCAAATCGTTCGGGCTGTGCGAGCCCGAAACGTGCCTTTCGGACCGCACTTCTCGGCTCTTGGCGAGGGTCGGTCCTCTCATCGACAAGCTTGATCGCTCTGCTGTGCGCCACATCTGCGCAGGCGCAGTCGACGTCCCTGGTCGATGTCTGCGCCGGACTCGGCGTTCGATTGCCACATCTCACGTCCCCCACGCCGATCGCGTCGGGGGGGCTGCTCGGTGCGGTGGGCACGACGCTGACCGGCCTGGTCGACAACATCAATCAAGGGGTCATCGCACCCCTGTCGGATGTGACCCTGCGCGTCGGTGTCCTCGACGCCAACGGCAATCTCATCAGCGCCAACAGTCCCGCGGGCTGCAATCTCAGCGCATCCAGCCTGACCCTCGATTCCAGCAAGGGCCTGGCGATCGGTGGCGGCCGCATCACCGGTCTCGGCAGCCTGACCGGGAGCGCGGCGAGCGCGGGCGACGTCACATCGGTCGCACTGGGGAGCGGCTCCGTCACGGCCGCAGGCAAGACCAACGCGATCGCGCTGGGCTCGAGCGCCACCGTCACGGCGAACCAAGCCCTCGCGATCGGTCTGCGCGGGAGCGTCAGCGCCGATGATGGCATTGCCCTCGGCACCGACGCGCACAGCACGGCGGTCGCCGCCCTCGCCCTGGGGGCGCGAACGACCGTCGGCGCGGCAGGTGCGGTCGCCCTCGGCAGCGGATCCGTCGCCAACCGACCCGGACTCGGCGGCGCCGTCGAGAGCTTCAGCGGGACCACGGTCGCCTCCACCAGCGGTGCCGTCTCGATCGGCGATGCCGGCGCGGAGCGGCAGATCATCAACGTCGCCGGCGGGACGAAGCCCACCGACGCCGTCAATCTGCGGCAGCTCTCCAGTGTCGGCGGCAATCTCGCCAGCGGACTCGGAGGGGGCGCCAAGTTCGACGCCACCACCGGGCTCTTCACGGCGCCGAGCTTCACCGTCCAGGGCAGTTCCTTCAACAACGTCGGCGAGGCCCTCGGCGCGCTCGACCTTCGGGTGGCCGGCAACACCGCGGCGATCACCAGCACGGCTGCCGGTCTGCAGAGCCTGCAGAACCAGGTCACGGGCCTGCCCAGCTATGTCCAGCAGGATGCCGTCACGCGCACGGTGACGATCGGCAAGGGGACCGACGGGACGCTGCTGAGCCTCTCGGGGGTGAGCGGAGACCGTCGGGTGACGGGCGTGAGTGCCGGGCTCAACGGCAACGATGCCGTCAATCTCACCCAGCTGCGCGCGTCCGGCCAGACCCTCGCGTCATCCCTGGGCGGCGGCGCCGGCTTCGATCCGGTCACGGGCAGCTATCAGGCTCCGAGCTACAGCATCGGCGGGACCTCGCACGCATCCGTCGGCGGGGCGCTCGGGGCGCTCGACACCCTTTCGGTCCAGTACGTCCCGGGAAGCGGCGGCGCGGCGACCGCCTCGATCGATCTCAGCAAGGGCGGCATGCTCGGCGCCGTCGGAATCCATGGCTTGGCGCCCGGTCTCGTCGCCAATGGTTCGACGGATGCCGTCAACGGGGCGCAACTCTACGCCACCAACCAGCAACTGGCATCGAACAGCGCCGGCCTCGCCAGCCTGCAGACCGTCGTGGGCAGCAGTTCCCTGGGGCTCCTCAGCCAGGATCCGACCAGCCGCACCCTGACCCTGGGCGCTGCGACGGATGGCACGCGCGTGAGCATCGCCGGAACCCTCGGTGCGCGCCAGCTCAGCGGTGTCGCGTCGGGGTCCGTGAGTGCGGGCTCGACCGATGCGGTGAACGGCGCGCAGCTCAACGCCGCGAACCAGGCTCTTGCGGGCAACACCGCGGCCATCACCAGCGTGCAGGGCCAGCTCACGAGTACGGTCGCCACCCTCAATGCCTCGCTGGGGACCTTGCAGGGGCAGCTGGGCACGACGGCGACGTCCCTCACGAACACGGCCGGCGACCTCACCAGCCTGCGCGTCGGCGTCCAGACGGGAACGATCGGTCTCGTCCAGCAGAACGCGATCACCCGCGACATCTCGGTCGGCAGTGGCACCGATGGGGGCCGGATCAGCCTGGCCGGGACCTCGGGACCCCGTCAGGTCTCGGGCATGGCGGCCGGCACCGTCGCGGCCAACTCGACGGACGCCATCAACGGTGGGCAGCTCCACGCGACGAACCAGGCGGTTGCGGGCAACACGGTGGGTCTCGCCGGTCTCCAGGGCCAGGTGAATGCCCAGACGAGCGAGATCGCCAGCGCCACAGCGAACCTGAACACGCTTCAGGCCCAAACCACGACGAACGCGAACGGCGTCGCCAGCACCGCGAACAGCCTCGCCAACCTGCAGATCGGGCTGGCCAACGGCAGCGTCGGCCTCGTCCAGCAGACCGGTGCCGCAGGAACCGTCACGGTTGCCGGCGATACCGGCGGGAGCCTCGTCAGCGTCGGGGGGCGGGGTGCCGATCGCCGTGTGACCGGCGTGGCCGCTGCAACGGGCGCCAATGACGCCGTCAATCTGGCTCAGCTCAATACCCTCGTGGCCGGCCTCGGTGGGGGTGGAGCGCCGGCGCTCGCGAGCGACAATCTCTCGGGTGGCGCCCTGCCGCTGGCGACGGGCCGTGACGCGGTCGGTGTCGGCTACGGCGCACAGGCCACGGGCGCGCGCAGCATCGCCCTCGGCGCCGGCTCGATTGCCGATGGCGCCGATACCCTGTCCGTCGGCGCGGCCGGAGCGACCCGCCGCATCGTCAACGTCAGCGATGGGGCGTTGACGGCCGCCTCGAGCGACGCCGTCACCGGACGGCAGCTCCATGCCACGAACGAAGCCCTGGCGGCGACCACCGGACGGCTCACGGGCGTGCAGGGAGGCCTGACGGGCGTCGGTCAAGCTCTGGGTGGGGGCGCGGCCTTCGATCCGGCCACCGGAACCTTCACGGGTCCGACCTTCACGGTGGCCGGGCTCGGCTATGGCACCGTCTCGGGCGCCATCGGCGCCCTCGATGCCCGAACGGAGGGAAACAGCACCGGGATCGCGGCCCTCCAGCGCGCCGGCGCGGCCAATGCCATCACGGTCACGAACCTCCAGGGGCAGGTGACCGCGAACACGACCCATCTGACGGGCGTGTCGGCGGGGCTCTCCAGCCTGCAGACCGGCCTCGCCGACGGCACCCTCGGACTCGTTCAGCAGGATCCGGCGAGCCGTGATCTCAGCGTCGGTGCGACCACGAACGGGACCCAGATCAGCCTGTCGGGGCGTGCGGGCGATCGGCGCGTCACCGGTGTGGCCGCCGGCCTGAGCGCCAACGATGCCGTCAATGTCGGCCAGCTCAGCGCGGCCCTGACGAACGTGAGCACGGGAAGTTCCCCAGGCGTCGCCATCAACGGCCAGTCCGGTCTGCCGATCGCCGCGGCGACCGGGGGCGATGCGGTTGCACTGGGCTACGGTGCCGCGGCGGGCGCGGCGCGCTCGGTGGCGCTCGGCAGCGGCTCGGTCGCGACGCAGGCGGATACGGTCTCGGTCGGTGCTCCCGGAGCCGAGCGCCGCATCGTGAACCTGGCCGGCGGCACGCTCGCCTCGGGGTCGACCGACGCGGTCAATGGCGGCCAGCTCTACAGCACGAACCAGCAGGTGAGCGCGCTCTCGACGTCGCTGACCGCCCTGCGCGGCAGCCTGGACGATGGCGCGATCGGTCTCGTGCAACAGCACGGGGCCAGCGGCGGCATCACGGTGGCCGCAGGGACGGGCGGCAACGTCGTCGATCTCACGGGTTCGCAGGGCACCCGGACGCTGAGGGGGCTGGCCGCGGGAACCGCCGGCAACGATGCCGTCACGCTCGCCCAGCTGGATGCGGCGGTGACGGGGGTCGGCGCCCGCATCGGCGATCTGCCGCTGGCCACGAGCAACCCGTCCGGCCTCGCGGCGCCGTCCGTGACGGCCCGTGATGCCCTCGCGCTCGGCCAGGGGGCGACGGTCACGGCAGCGCGCGCCGTTGCGCTGGGCAACGGCGCGCTTGCGGATCAGGCGGACACGCTCTCGATCGGACGCGTCGGCGCCGAGCGGCGCATCGTCAATGTCGCCGGGGGCGGCCTCGGCAGCGGTTCCACCGATGCGATCAACGGCGGGCAGCTCTTTGCCACGAACACCCAGCTTGCCGGCATGCTGGGGGGCGGGGCGCGCTTCGATGCCGTCGGTGGCTGGACCCGGCCGAGCTACAGCATTCGCGGCAGCACCTACACCGATGTCGGCAGCGCCCTCAGCGCCGTCGATACGGCTTTGGCCCGCAACGCCACGGACATCGGGGCGGTGGCGCAGCAGATGGCCTCTCTCCAATCCAGCACCTCCGGCGGTTCGGTGAGCCTGTCGCCGACGGGCTCGGGGGGAGCCGTCACCGTCGCGGCACAGGCCGGTGGAATCGTCGTCAGCGTGTCCGGCACGGAGGGGCCGCGGCAGGTCAGCGGCGTCGCCGACGGCAAGGCCGCGGGTGATGCGGTCAACCTTGGCCAGCTCAACACGACGGCGCAGGCCGTCGAAGCCAAGCTTCAGGACTTCCCGGTCCGGTCGAACAACACCCGTGGCGCGGTCAAGCCGGTCGCCTCCGGCGCCGATGCCTATGCCAGCGGTTACGGGGCCATGGCCGTGGGGGTCGCGAGCGTTGCCGTGGGCTCCATGACCACCTCACGGGGCGAAGGCACGACCAGCATCGGCCATGACAGCGCGGCGGCAGGGGACCGGACGACGGCCGTCGGTGCGAGCAGCCTCGCCAGCGGCGCCGACAGCGCAGCCTTCGGACAAGGCAGCCAGGCGATGGCTGCCGCGACCACCGCCATCGGCACGGCGGCTCAGGCGACCTGGGATGGATCGACGGCCATCGGCTACGGGGCACGGGCGATCGCGGACCCGACCACGGCCGTCGGCTACAACACGCTGGCCAGCGGGAACGAAGCCTCGGCCTTCGGTGCCTTCGCCAGCGCGACGGCGGAGAACAGCACGGCCCTTGGCCGCTCGGCAAATGCCGCTGGCGCGGGCGCCACGGCCGTCGGGATGAATGCGAGCGCGCAAGGCTCCGACGCGATCGCCCTGGGACGGGGGGCCGTGGCGAAGCAGGACAATGCCATCGCGATCGGTGCGGGTGTCGCCACGGCTCGGGCCAATCAGATCGCCATCGGCTCGCAGCGCAGCAGCTACACCTTGGCCGGGGTCGGCTCTTCGCAGAGCAGGGCGGTCCAGACGGGCGCCACCGCGTTCGTGACCGCCGATGCCGCCGGCAACCTGGCGACCTCCGACTATGGACCTGGCCATATCGCAGGCTTGGCGAACCAGGTTGAGACCCTGGGGGCGCAGATCAACGGCATCGGCCAGTACGCCACGGCAACGCGGCGCGAAGCGCGCCAAGGCATCGCTGCCGCCATGGCGATGACCTCGGCCTCCATGCCGTCGCAGCCCGGCAAGACAAGCTGGACGCTCAACGGCGCCACGTTCCGGGGCGAGTGGGCCGGAGGAGTCGGGCTGGCGCATCGGCTGGATACCACGATCCCGATCGCGCTGACGGCCGGCTACAGCTACAGCCAGGCCAATCAGCAGGGTGTCCGCGCGGGGTTGGCCGGAGAGTTCTAAAGCGATTGCCAGCGCGGGCTGAAAGAAGAAATAGAGACTCTGCCAAACGAAAGATCAAGTCGACGCCGGCGTTTGCTGCGTGGTTCAATCAATGCTTCGTCTCAGCACCCGATGCGCGAGACCGCAGCGCTTCACTCCACCAACACAGGCGGACGGGCGGCGTTTCGCGTGCAAGGTCATGCATGACGAACGCGATACGATGCCGGTGTTGTTTGTTTCAAATTTCTCTGTCGGGGAGGCTGGATGATCGACTGATGTTTCTGCGACAGGATGCGCGGCCGCGACTGTCCCTCGGCGCAGATCGAGAGGGATGGAGCGATCCGATCGGATGAACGCGCCGCAGGCTGTCCCCCAGGTCGGCGGCCGACCTCGGCAAGGGCTCATGCCTTGTTCCGCGTCGCCTGGAGGCGAAAACGGGCTCCTTCAGCACCGGATCGCCGTGGGCGTCGTACACCGCTGCGGCGTGGCACGGCGTTTCACTCGGCGTGCGAGACCCTGTTCATCGGATCAGCCAGGTGCCCGTGTAGGTCATGGCGGCCGAGTAGATCGGATGCCCGTCCTCGTCCGTCACGAGCACCGAGAAGGCCTGGTGTTCGCCATCCTTGGGGACCTCGTGTGCGACGATCCCCGGCAGGACCGATTTGGCATACTGAGCTGCCTCCTCAGGGCCGCGAAGGTCCATGCCCTCGTCATCGCGCGTCGTCTTGCCGTCGTGAATATCGAAGAAGTAGCGAGGCACGGCGTTCTCCACGCGCAGCAGGCGGGAGCACACGGGGTCTCACAGGCGCGGAAGGCCGGGACAACATGGCCGCGATACGGTGCAGCATAGGCCACGCGCCCGACCAAAGATTTAACAAATGGGTGTGACGTCTTGTCCCTGAGGATGCCGCTGACGCCCTACAACGCCGGGTGCGGGGGGGGCCTTCGGGTGCAGGTGAAGGTAGTTCGGATTGAAGCCCGCATAGCCCTGGATGGCGGCAACGTTCGGTAGGGTCACCCGCCGCTCCTTGATGATGACCAGCCCCAGGCCCCGCAACTCCTGCAGCACACGGTTGATGTGCACGTTCGAGAGCCCCATGGCATCACCGAGGTCGAGCTGGGTGAGAGGGAACGGGTAGCTGTTGTCCGTGGCGAGCCCGACCGTCTGCAGACGGATCAGGAGCTCACAGAACAGATGCGCGACTTGCCGGTCGGCCGAACGCCGACCCATGCAAACCAGCCACTCCCGGAGGATCGCCTCGTCGACCAGGCCAGCCCACTGCAGGGCGCGGTTCAAGGCCGGGTGACGTGCGGTGAGATCGTTCACGACCGAGCGAGGGATCCGCACCACGTCGCAGGAACTGATCGTTCCGATGCAGTGGTCCATCGCGCCGAGGATCGAGACGTTCAGGTCGCAGAAGTCTCCGGGGATCAGAAAGGCGACGATCGACCGTCCGCCGCCGGGAAGAACCTTGTAGCGGCAGGCAAACCCACTCTGGATGAGGTGGACGTGATCCGGCACGTCCCCCTCCGAGATGAGGGTGGTGCGGGCGTGAACCCCACGAAGGTGTGCGCTCGCGCTCCTGAGAGCCTGCTCGTCAGACTCGGAGAGTGCAAAGCGGCGTCCGAGCTTCTGGATGAACGGATTGAGCATGTGCCCTCCTGGGCCATGCCCCGCGCTCAGTATGTCGACCTAAGCAGCCTCGACCGGAAAGGTTGCGCCGTAGCTTAGAACACAATCCCCGACATCATTGCAATGTGATCGTCGCACAGCATGCCGGTCGATTTCGGGAATGCTAGGTCCTGACGTTCCGTCTGCAGCCAGCGAGCGTTTGCAAGCCGTCCGAGTCAGGCATTGGTCTTATTTATTGACGTGTCTCGGATGCGGTCGTTTTCCCGGCATCCTCGCGAGGCGTGGTTCGAGCAACGTCGAGACGCCTCGTTTCTGTCGGGAAAATAGAACCGCAGTCTCATGGTGGATGAGACGGACCGGGATCGCGATCCCACATGCGCGTCGGATACCGTCCGAACCACGCGCGGGGTCTTGGCCACCGGGCATCGCGATCACGACACGGCGAACCAAGGGCCTGGAAACCTCGCGGACTTCCGCCAGCCCTGCCACCTGAACCACGATCGGCCCGAACACCGGCGCTGGTCTACCTTGTTCGAAAGCAGGCCTTTAGACAATCTTTTTCACGGTCCGTACCACAAGAGCCGAAACCAGATGTCCCTCATCCGTGTTTCATCCGGCGCATCACGTGTCTCCTGGCACGTCGAGAATGACAAGGGCTCCCTACATTTCTTTCAGACAAATAGAAATGATCCGGTGACTTGGTTCGTGCTGTAAAGGCGCGCGTCGGTCTCAATGAAGATCCGTATCGCCGCCCTCGCCGCCGCCCTTGTCATTGGCGTTGCCTCGATTTCGTCCGCGATCGCTTACGACAGCCCCTCTCGTTACACCACGTTCGCGCCCTACGACGTTGAGACCACCGGATCTCTGGACGGCCGCCGCTTCGCGCCGCCGCGCAATCCCGATCGTTGTGCGATGAGCTCGGCCGCCGAGGGCAACGCCAACCAGCAGAACTTCCCCACCCAGCAATACGGCCAGACCTCGGGCGGGAACCGCTGCTGATCGCGGGAAGGGGGGACACCGGCATGCTGCTGAGAGGCTTCTCCTACGCCATGATCGCCGTCTTCGCGGGTGGGCTCGTCTTCACCATCGTCGGCTCGGCCAACGCCTTCCTGGGCCTGTAACGGCTCGAACCCACCGATCTGCCTTCGGTGATCCGCGCCGACTCTTGACCGGAGCGGGTCCTCTTTAACGATTGGCCTGTCGGCTCGAGCGGCCCCTTGCAGGATCTCGGACGGTCAGTGGCGGGGCGAAAGCCGCGCCGCTTACGTGTCAGGTGTATGTCGCGAACGATACATCACCGAGTTGAGCAAGTGCTCGTCGGCTGCATCTTGAGGCACTATCCACGGCAGATCATCTCTGCGCCTCAAAATTGATCTATGTTTCAGTGTCAGCCGCTGTTCACCCACTTTGCTGATCTGCAAAAATTGCAGTTCCTTCCGTCCAAAAACTGTGAAACGCTCACGCGAACAGTGGGGTGATTTGGCTCGACGTTGATCGATTGGCGAGGCATGGGAGATCAGCATGAACAACGCAGATCGGGCCTGGGACTTGGATCGCCAAATTGAAAAAAGTGAAGGAGAAATTTCCCAGCTTATCCGCGATATCTTGGATGCGATCGAGGTTTCCTGCGATGTGGTGCAGGAAGAGAAGGAATTCTTCGAGCTGACCGCGAAGCTGTTCGAGCTTCGCATCCGGCGCGCGTGTCTTCCTGGCGTGCCGGCGCCGATCCCCCTCGTGAAAGGTGTCTGGCGGCCTGCGGTCACCGGCTCCATTGCGGCAGCCCCGCCCATGCCATGACGATGATGGCCTGGTCGATAAAGGCCTTGTCCATAAAGGTCTGCCCCGTCCGTTGCCGACCGTCGGAATGTGCCATCCGCACAGCGAAGGCCTCCGCGGCGTGTCGGTCCCTCCGCCGGAATCCACCGCCGCATCGCCTGCGGCCCGAAGCAGGTCGGCCGCATCGCTGAACAGGCCCGTCACCGCACCGGCCTTCCGAGCGCGCAGGCGCTACGAGATTCCCGGATCGGCCCCTCCGATGGGGATGCGGTGGATCCGCCTCGCGAACGCCGCGGCCCCACGCTTCGACGTTCTCAGCCGATAGCCCCGCTCGGCCAAACACCAGGCGCACCCTGGTTGGCACCAAGGCGCGCAAGGCCGACACCTCGGGCCAGCCGCTCGCCCGCATGATTTCTCGGCCCGCTGCAGGACAGGCCACGCCATCCATATGGGCAGCCTGTCCGCTGGCCCCTCGACCGCAGCGCCGGACCCTTCACGGGGGAGACGTCTACGCCGCTCGGGCCGCGACCTTCGCAAACGTTCCCGTCGCAATCTGGTCTTCGAGCTGAGCCTTGAAGTCCGCGATACCAAGGACCTGGACCGGGTTTCCGCTCTCATCGAGGAACTCGTAGAGCGCGTCCTCGATGTTGCGGTTGCTGAAAAACACGATGGCGTCCTGATCGCCGCCGCCTTCCATGTGCGGTTCGCCGTTCGCTGCGCCGGAGACGAAGCTGCCGGTGGGGCGAACTTCTTTCGGCTCGCCAGTCTCACCGTAGAACCGAAGCTCGCCCTGCATCACGAGGGTGACGTAGGGGCACTTGTGCCGATGGAGCATCACCCGCTGGTTCGCCGCGAACTTGAACACGACGTCGACGATGCGGTTCTCCTCGTCGACTTTGTAGACGAAAAACGCGATGTGCGGGAGCCAATCCAACGTCCGCCACGTGATGTTGCGCTCATCGAAGGTGGAGTTCGGCATTCGGTTTCCTTCCGCTTGTTCTTATTGGTTCGGGACCGGCACGCATGGCGTCGGCGCTCCGGCCCCGTCGATGGCTGCTCAACCGTGCGGCTTGAACACGACCTTGGTGCAGTTGTCCTTCTTGTCCCGGAACATCTCGTACAGGGCCGGGCCGTCCTCCAGGTTGCTGGAGCGATGGCTGATGATGAAGGACGGATCGATGTCACCGTTCTGGATGCGCTCCATCAGCGGTTTCATGTAGCGCACCATGTGAGTCTGGCCTGTCTTCAGGGTCAGCCCCTTGTTCATCAGGACGCCCAGGGCGACGGGACCGACCGGACCGGCGAAGACGCCCGGCATCGAGACGTTGCCGCCGGGACGGCAGGCCAGGATCGCCTGGTTCAGCGCGAAGGGGCGCTCCAGGCTGACGGTGTGCTCCATGATGGCGGAGGAGACCTTCTGCAGCGTCGTGTCGGCGCCGTGGGACTCCATGCCGACCGCCTCGATGACCGAGTCGGGACCCAGGCCGTGGGTCATCTCCATGAGCGTGTCCTGGATGTTCTCGGTGGCCAGATCGATGGTCTCGGCACCCGCCTGCCGCGCGAGAGCCAGGCGCTCGGGGACGCTGTCGATGGCAATGACGCGCTTGGCGCCCAGCATCAGGCAGCACTTGACCGCGAGCACGCCGACCGGACCGCAGCCCCAGATCGCCACCGTGTCTTCCGGGCCGATGTCGCAGTGCTCGGCGGCCTGGTAGGCCGTCGGGAAGATGTCGCTGAGGAACAGCACCTGCTCGTCGGTGAGCCCCTCCGGCACCACGATGGGGCCGACATCGGCGTAGGGCACCCGCAGGTACTCGGCCTGCCCACCGGCGAAGCCCCCCGTGATGTGCGAGAACCCGAACAGGCCGGCGAGCGGATAGCCGTAGGTTTCCGCCTGCAGCTTGCCGTTCGGGTTGGTGCGCTCGCAGCAGCTCCAGTTGCCCCATTTGCACTGCCGACACTCGCCGCAGCAGATGGTGAAGGGCACCACGATGCGGTCGCCGACCTTGAGCTTCTGGTTGTCGCGTCCGACCTCGATGACCTCGCCCATGGTCTCGTGGCCGAGGACGTCGCCACACTCCATCGTGGGCATGAAGCCGCCCATGAGGTGGAGGTCGGAGCCGCAGATCGCGCAAGCGGTCACCTTGATGATGACGTCGCGGCCATGCTCGATCTTGGGATCGGGGACGGTCTCGCAGGAGATTTTACCCCTGCTCTGCCATGTGAGGGCTTTCATCGGGGGTTTCTCCGCAGATTTTGAAAAGGGTCTCACTCAGCCAACCTCCGAATCTCCCGAATGATCCGGGCGGATCTCGTTTGCTTCATCGCCCGGCCGGATGTGCCCGCTTCAGGCCCGTGGGGGCGTTTCGGCCAGGATCCGGGCCTCGGGGACGCTCAAGGGGCGTGACCCCGTGCCTCTGCCGGACCTGACGCGACGCCTCTTCCAGCTGCGCGAGCGTTCGCGCGGCCGCCTCGGTCCCTCGCGGGCCGCCATCGGGTCCAGGCGCGATGTCCCGACGGGAGGCTCGGTGTTCTCCCTTGACACCCGAGGGCGCGGTATGCCTTGTCGAAGGCCGTGACCTTGCCTCACAGCCACGCGATTTTCACGGCCCTCCAGTTCGGCGACTGGGGGGCCGTCGTGGTTTCAGGGTCTATCTTGCGGCGGTGATCTGCCCTGATGCCGGCGAACGCCTCGTCCCGAAGGGCAAGCGCAGCCAGGCATGCCGGGTCGCGTGCCCGGCGGGGTTCAGTCACCGGTAGCCCCGTCCCGATCGAGAACCAGCTGGAAGGCAGAGCATCATGACGAGCGACGACAGCGGCGCCCGGGATCGTCGCGAAACGAAGGTTGCAAAGCACCTGGAAAAGGCGCGCGCCGGGGGCGAGGCCCGCGCTGACTACGACGCGACCCAGCAGGCCACCGAGGACAAAACGGTACGCCTCAAGGCGTTGCGGCTGGCCAAGGAGAAAGCCGAGAGGGAAGGCTGATTTGGTCCTCCGGGTCCGGAGGAGCCGCAGAACCGACGGGCGAGATGGCCCTTCGGAGGGCGCGACATCGATCGGGAGACGGCGCGTCGTCGGCCAGTCCCGTGCGCGTCATGCCGAAGATCGAAAAAGGTCTTTCGTTGCCAGGCAGGGGGCCGGGACCTGCTCAGGGTGGATTCCGGCCGTTCCCTCGACGTCACACGGGCAAACGCGCATCTGACCTGCGTTTCCTGTTGCGCCGCAACATACGTTGTTGTGGCTCGTTGATGGGGCGCTACCCTCGCATCGACGGGTGAGGGACGGCATCGACGGTTCGCTCGCCGAGCGACGCCCACGATGCTGCGCCGACCCCGAAAGGTCCTCCCGATGCGCGTGATCGCCCTCCTCGCTTCCTTCGTTGCCCTCGCACCGCTTCCGGCGCTCGCTTCTTCATGCGGGGAGCAGATCGGCACGATCGAGCGTCGGCTCGACAGTGCCGGAGCCATCCAGATCACGGGCCTCCAGGAAGGTCACACCCTTCGCACGGGTTCGCCGCGCGGCATCAGTGCCGTTCGTCTCGATGCACCGACCGATCCCGAGACCCTCTCGACAGCCTCTCACATCGCTGAAGCCCGCATCCTGATCGCGCGCGCATCCGGCGAGGATCGCCAGGGCCAGCAACGCGCCTGCGAGAACACCATGAGCGAGGCCAAGGGCATGATCGGCGCCCTGCCGTAGTCGACCCGGAACCACCTCACGCGGCCTGGCCGGCGAAAGCATTCTCATGACCGGATATCTCGGCACGGCCCCAACGATGACCCGTGAGCGGGCCATCGACTGGCCGCAGGCGCTGCAGCGGCGGTTCGGCAACGAGGCCGGCAGCCGGGCCTATGACCTGTTCGTGCCATCGAGCTATGGCGAAGCGGCCCTTCCCCTCGTGGTGATGCTGCATGGCTGCTCGCAGACGTCGCGCGACTTCGCCATCGGAACACGGATGGATCATCTCGCCGAGGAACACGGCTTCCTCGTCGCCTATCCGGATCAGCCCAGATCCGCCAACATGGCCAAGAGCTGGAACTGGTTCAGGGACGGCGACCAGCAGCGCGACCGGGGTGAGCCCTCCATTCTGGCGGGACTTACCCATCAGGTCATGAGCGAATTCAGCGTCGACCCCGGACGGGTCTACGTCGCGGGTCTCTCTTCGGGAGGCGCCGCGGCGGCCGTGATGGCTCTCGCCTATCCGGACCTTTACGCGGCGGTCGGTATTCATTCCGGTCTGGCAGGCGGATCGGCGGGGTCGATGGCGACCGCATTCTCGACGATGCGCCGGGGAGCCCTGCCTGCGCTGCACCGTCTCGCGCATGAAGTGCCGACCATCGTC
The DNA here is from genome assembly GCF_001424705.1 of Methylobacterium sp. Leaf465. Classification (GTDB taxonomy): domain Bacteria; phylum Pseudomonadota; class Alphaproteobacteria; order Rhizobiales; family Beijerinckiaceae; genus Methylobacterium. The sequence continues at coordinate 111,066 of NZ_LMRA01000044.1, read as the reverse complement.
TTCCATGGGGACAACGACAGGACCGTGTCGCCCGTCAACGGCGATCAGGCCATGGCGCAGGCTCGGCCGGACGTCCCGTTCAAGACCAGCACCATCACGGGGCGATCGGAGGGCGGCATGGCCTACACACGGACGATCCTGACGGCGCCCGACGGCCCCTGGACCTCGGAACAATGGGTCCTCCACGGAGGCGGTCACGCCTGGGCGGGTGGCAACCCTGCGGGCTCCTACACGGACCCGGCCGGCCCGGATGCCAGCCGTGAGATGCTCCGGTTCTTCCAATCCCACGCAATGTCGACGGTCTGAGCGGAGGTCGTGCACGCTCCGCCGAGCCCGGCCTCGATCTCTCATGGGCCGCCCTCGGCCCAGCAAAGGCATATCATGGCTGAGAACCCATCGAATTTCGTTCGCGACTGGATCAGCGAGCACGTCCGGAGCGATCCCTTCTTCAACGGGCATGTCGAAGAACGCGTCGGGCTCGTCCTGAAGCGTCTGACGTCGGCCTCGGAAGCGGCCGACATCCCGCAGGACGATCCGGAGCTCGCGCCCGACCTGCTTCGGGATCTCATCCAGGCCGCGATCGAGAGAACCCGCGACCCCTCCGCCGGGCTTCAGTCGTTCTGACGGTTCACGCCGGATGACGCCGGCCGGTGCCGGTGGCCTGTCCGGCCCACGAGGGAGTCGGCGCCGAGCGTCCCGGCATGCGGACCTCGCCGGTTCGACGAGGGACGGCCGTACGGCGACGGAGCAGGCTATGGCCGCCGTGGAGGCGACCCGGACGACCGCCCGTGGCGATTCTCCGACGGCGACTGCGGGCCTCCGCGCTAGCGACCGTCGGGCCGCCAGCCGGTCAAGCCCGCCCAGGCCTCGTCGATGATGTGCTCGCGTCGCGCGGCACGGTCCCGAGCGGCATCGGCGACGCAGCGCAGCGCGGCCTCCATGGCTTCGGGGCCGCCGGCTGCCGAGGCGTCCTCGCCCTTCCGCCGGATCGCGGCCTGGAAGGCCTTCACCGCGGGTCCGGCCGTCGGGCCGCTCTCGACCGCTGCGACGAGATCCAGCAAGGCCTTCACGATCGGTACGATGGCCTCCTGCCATGGGGGCGCAGGCGGCGCCGCCGGACTGTGCGGTGCGGCGGAGGACGGCACGGTCGTTCGTGGGCGGATCATGACGGCGTACTCCCGAGGCCGAAGGGTGGGTCCGATACCTGAGTGCCAAACGGCACGACATTCCAGACGAGGCAGGCCTAAATCAAGGTCACCGAACAAGTCACGGCCCGCCGCCATTTGACGGAGACCGCGCAAACCCAAGTGGATTGTGCCATGAACATGCGTCTTGCTTCTGCCGTTGCTGCTGTCGTCCTGAGCGTCGGCGCGATGGCTTCGCCCGCCCTGGCCCAGAGTTACACCGCTCCCGCCGGCATCCCCACCGTGACGGCGCCCGGTGGACTCGAGGGCCGCAGCTACGACGCGATCACGACCGGATCGATCCGCACCGTGCGTGGCCACGACTCGGCCCAGGAGGGCAACGCCAACCAGCCGAGCTTCCCCGTCCAGCAGTACGGTCAGACCTCGGGCGGCGCGGCTCGCTGAGCCTCCACCTCTGTGATGCGACCAGCGGCGAGGCGAAAGCCCCGCCGTTTTTGTTTCAAGGATCGGCCGATCGCGACCATCGCAGAATCGCGTCTCGGATATTTGATCCAAGGCCTTTCGTACCTCGATCCTAATGGCACAGCTTGAGCGCGTTCGGAAAGGCTATAGGTCATAGCGTGTGTACGAACGGGGCAAGCAGACCACATCCCTCTTGAATATCAGTCCTAGATCTATCATGCCTTTATCTGAGCTTATTACAACCAGATGGTAGCATGACGGACAGCGCAGACAACCAGAACTCCGATCTTGTCGACCTCGCCGGTGACATCGTCTCCGCCTATGTCGCGAACAATTCGCTTCCGACATCCGAGCTGGCGGGGCTGATTCGGAGTGTCCATGCGGCGCTCGCGCGGCTCACCACCGGGGTGGCCGAGCCCGTTCCGGAGGAGGCCCCCGAGAAGGCGACGCCCGCACAGATCCGCAAGTCGGTGACGCCGGCCGGTATCGTCAGCTTCCTCGACGGCAAGACGTACAAGACGCTCAAGCGTCACCTGACCGGCCATGGCCTCGATCCGCACAGCTACCGTCAGCGCTACGGCCTGCCGGCGGACTACCCGATGGTCGCGCCGGACTATGCCGCCCAGCGTTCGGCCCTGGCAAAGTCGATCGGCCTCGGCCGGGTCGGCGATCGCAGCGAGGCGCCACAGCCAACGGCCAAGGGGCGTGGCAAGGCCGCGTAGCCCTGAATCGCCTGCAAGGCGGCCCGCCAGCGCGGTCGCCGGTCGCTTCACGACGGTCGGCGACAGCCGAGACGGGCCGGCGACGGCGGAATCAGACGCTCTGCGACGTTCTATGCTCAGGGAACGGCGCAGGGTTCGGCCGCCACGGCACCCGCAGCGCGGGACGGACGCGCATCCCCGATGTGGCGGTCCCACATCGACACGCGGGACGAGGATTGGCCGTGAGCCTTCGGGTAACCGAAGGCCGGCATCCTGACGGCGAGCCACGTTGCGTACCGGCTCGCCCGTGAGATGGACGATCCTCCCCGCCAGCCCGTGAACAGATCGGGCGGCGGGGCTGCGTCATGAACCACCATCCGGATGATCGGGGCTTCAAGGCCGGTGTTTTGTGGAGCGGCGGTGCAACCTTAACGGTTTGTTGCCGATGCGCGTTCAATCCTGGCCCATGCGTGTGCTGCTGATTGAGGACGACGCCTCTGTCGCGCAGAGCATCGAGTTGATGCTCAAGTCCGAGAGCTTCAACACCTACACCACGGATTTGGGTGAGGAGGGGATCGATCTCGGCAAGCTCTACGACTACGACATCATCTTGCTGGATCTGACCCTGCCGGACATMTCGGGCTACGAGGTGCTGCATGGCCGGCATCGAGGACAAGGTGAAGGGCCTCGGCTTCGGCGCCGACGACTACCTGACCAAGCCCTTCCACAAGGACGAACTCGTCGCCCGCATCCAGGCGATCGTGCGCCGCTCGAAGGGCCACGCCCAGTCGGTGATCACCACCGGCGACCTGATCGTGAACCTCGATGAGAAGACGGTGGCGATCGCGGGTAGCTACGTGAAGCTCACGGGCAAGGAGTACCAGATCCTGGAGCTGCTGGCCCTGCGGAAGGGCACGACGCTGACCAAGGAGATGTTCCTCAACCATCTCTACGGCGGCATGGACGAGCCCGAGCTGAAGATCATCGACGTCTTCATCTGCAAGCTGCGCAAGAAGCTCGCCAACGCCAGCCAGGGCAAGAACTACATCGAGACCGTCTGGGGCCGCGGTTACGTGCTCCACGATGGTGTCTCGGAGATGCGCGCCCTGGCCGGTTGACGGACCCCGCTGCGCACCGGCCGGTCGATCCATGTCCAACCCGGCGCGTCGTTTCCTTCGGCCGACAGAACCCGTCCGGGGAGGGCCTCGGACGGCAGATCCGCCCCGAGGGATCCTCGGATCGCACGATGCCCACGCACAGCCCGCGGCCTAACGGCCCGCGGGCCGTTTTTCCGGGAACCAAGAGCCGGGCCGAGCGTTAGGGCCACCGCCAATATTATGGTAAGTAAAACCCTAACGCATTCTTTGACCAATCCGAGCTTCATCATTCTGATCTAGGTGTTGCGCGTCTGCACTAGTGGCCAGACCTGCCCTGTCGGTAAGGTCTCTTCACACCGCACCGAGAGTGCGCGGCAGCTTTCCCCCGGTAGACCAGACATGATCAAGACCCTCATCCTCGCCAGCGCCGCCACGGCCCTCCTCGCCGGCGCCGCCTCTGCCGCCGACCTTCCGCGCCGCGCGGCCCCCCCGGTGTTCGTGCCGGTGCCGGTGTTCACCTGGACCGGCTTCTACGCCGGTTTCAACGCCGGTTACGGCTTCGACGCCTCCAGCAACAACCAGGCGACCTTCCGCGCCGCGCGGCTCCCCCGGTGTTCGTGCCGGTGCCGGTGTTCACCTGGACCGGCTTCTACGCCGGTTTCAACGCCGGTTACGGCTTCGACGCCTCCAGCAACAACCAGGCGACCGTCATCGGCGTGAACGGCGCCAGCACCCTGGTCCTGCCGGGCACCACCGCTGCCATCGCCTTCGGCAACGGCCGCAGCAACGACGGCTTCGTCGGCGGTGGCCAGATCGGCTACAACTACCAGTTCACCCCGGGTTCGGGCGTGGTCGTCGGTATCGAGGCCGATGCCGGCCGCAGCAACGACGGCTTCGTCGGCGGTGGCCAGATCGGCTACAACTACCAGTTCACCCCGGGTTCGGGCGTGGTCGTCGGTATCGAGGCCGATGCCCAGTACGTCGACTTCGGTCGTGAGCGGAACCGCTTCTCGGCTACCGGCCCGCTGGCCGCCCAGCAGGTSTTCAACCCGGCCGGCGTCTCGGGCCTCGACTACTTCGGCACCGTCCGCGGTCGCCTCGGCTACGCCTTCGACCGCACCCTCGTGTACGGCACCGGCGGCTTCGCCTACGGTTCGGGCGGCGGTCGCGACTTCGGTCTGACCAACCGCAGCCGTGACGACTTCCAGACCGGCTGGGCTGCCGGCGGCGGTATCGAGTACGCGCTSCCCACCGACTCGTTCCTGAACTTCTTCMRSTCCTCGGCCGTGACGCTGAAGRTCGAAGGTCTGTACGTGAACCTCGACCAGGGCAACCGCAACAACGGCGCCTTCGCGGTCAACAACGTCGGCACCGTCATCACCACCACCAGCCCGGGCGTCGTGCTGTACGTGAACCTCGACCAGGGCAACCGCAACAACGGCGCCTTCGCGGTCAACAACGTCGGCACCGTCATCACCACCACCAGCCCGGGCGTCGTGCTCGTCAGCGGCGGCCGCCAGGTTCGCGACACCGAGTTCGCCGTCGTCCGCGCCGGCCTGAACTACAAGTTCGGCTCCTACTAGGATCTGAACCCACGGCCTCCCGCGCGGTCGATCCGGTCGCGCGGGCCCCGGCCAACAAGAAAGCCCGGCCTCGCGGCCGGGCTTTCTTGCGTCTGGGCTCCTCTTCAAGACGGGCGTCCGTTCGAGGCCCGTCGATCGTCGCCCGCGCGTCCGGTCTTCCGAAGGCGCGGGCGATCGCCGTCTCAGATGTCGAGCTCGGCCCCGTCGGCGAAGGCGGCACGCTCGGAGATGAAGGTGAAGCGCGCCTCGGGCTTGTTGCCCATCAGGCGCTCCACCGCGTCCCCGGTGGAGTCGCGGGCCTCGTCCAGCACCTCCACCCGCAGGAGCGTGCGCTTCTTCGGGTCCATGGTGGTCTCCTTCAACTGGGCGGGCATCATCTCGCCGAGGCCCTTGAAGCGGCCGATCTCGACCTTGCCGTTCTTGAACACCGTCTTGATCAGTTGCGCCTTGTGGTCGTCGTCGCGAGCGTAGGCCGTCTTGGCGCCCTGGCTGATCCGGTAGAGCGGCGGGATCGCCAGGTAGAGGTGCCCGCGGTCGATGAGCTTGGGCATCTGCCGGTAGAAGAACGTGATCAGCAGCGAGGCGATGTGGGCGCCGTCGACGTCGGCGTCCGTCATGATGATCACCTTCTCGTAGCGAAGGTCCTCCGAGCGGTAGCCCGTGCCGGTACCGCAGCCGAGCGCCTGGGTCAGGTCCGAGATCAGCTGGTTGGCGCCGAGCTTGTCCCGGCTGGCCGAGGCGACGTTGAGGATCTTGCCGCGCAAGGGGAGAATCGCCTGGGTGGCGCGGTCGCGCGCCTGCTTGGCCGAGCCGCCGGCCGAGTCGCCCTCGACGATGAAGATCTCCGAGCCGGCCATGCCGGCCTTGGAGCAGTCGGCGAGCTTGCCGGGCAGGCGCAGCTTGCGGGTGGCGGACTTGCGCGCGACCTCCTTCTCCTGGCGCCGGCGCAGGCGCTCCTCGGCCCGGTCGATCACCCAGTCGAGGAGCTTGTTGGCCTGGGCCGGGGAGGCGGCGAGCCAGTGGTCGAACGCGTCGCGGATCGCGGTCTCGACGATGCGCGAGGCCTCGACGGTGGCGAGCTTGTCCTTGGTCTGGCCCTGGAACTCGGGCTCGCGGATGAAGACCGAGAGCATCGAGGCGCAGGTCGCCATGACGTCGTCGGTGGTCACCGCCGTCATGCGCTTGGCCTGGCCGACGCGCTCGGCATGCTCGCGCAGGGCCCGCAGCAGGGCGACGCGCAGGCCGCTCTCGTGGGTGCCGCCCTCCGCCGTCGGGATGGTGTTGCAGTAGGAGGCCGAGACGCCGTCGTCGGTCACCATCCAGGCGACGGCCCATTCGAGGGAGCCGTGCCCGCCCGGCTTGGTGATCTTGCCGGAAAAGATCGCGTCGGTGACGAGTTCCTTGCCCTCGAGATCGCGGGCGAGATAGTCGCGCAGGCCCCCGGGGAAGCGGTGCACGGTCTCGGCCGGCACGTCGTCCAGGCCCTCGAGGAGGGCGGGGGCGCAGCGCCAGCGGATCTCGACGCCGCCGAACAGGTAGGCCTTGGAGCGGGCCATCTTGAACAAGCGGCGGGGATCGAACTTCAGCGCCCCGAAGATCTCGGCATCGGGGTGGAAGCGCACGCGGGTGCCGCGCCGGTTCTGCACCCGGCCGACGGTTTCCAAGGGACCCTGGACATGCCCCCGCGAAAAGGTCTGGCGGTAGAGGGTCTGGCTGCGGGCGACCTCGACCTCGAGCTCGTCCGAGAGGGCGTTGACCACCGAGATGCCGACGCCGTGCAGGCCTCCGGACGTCTCGTAGACCTTCGAGTCGAACTTACCGCCCGCGTGCAGGATGGTCATGATGACCTCGAGCGCGGACTTGTTCGGGTATTTCGGGTGCGGGTCGACGGGGATGCCGCGGCCGTTGTCGGTGACGACGAGGTGGCCGCTCTCCTCCAGCTCCACCTCGATGAAGCTGGCATGGCCCGCCACCGCCTCGTCCATGGAATTGTCGATCACCTCGGCGAAGAGGTGGTGCAGGGCGCGCTCGTCGGTGCCGCCGATATACATGCCGGGGCGGCGGCGCACCGGCTCCAGCCCCTCCAGCACCTCGATGGTGGAGGCGTCGTAACCGGCCTCCGCCGAGACGGGGGGAAGCGGCGCCACAGCGTCGAGCTTGCGCCGCTCGGCGGTCTTCGGCAGGGGCGCCTTGCCGCCGGCGAAGAGATCGCGTGCGGGGTCGCTCACCGGAGCGCCTCGCGCGGGTGAGGGGGCAGCCGCGGGCTTCGCGGGCCGGATCGCAGAGGGAGACCGTGCAGCATTCGCCTTCATCCTCTCACCATACCGGAACAAACCGGAAACAGAAAGGGGTTCCCGCTCCGAGAGGCGGGAGCCGGAAGCCCCCGCCGCACAGGGCGTACCACCCCATGACATGGTATGGGGGTGGTTAAGAAGGCCTGACGGTGGCGTGATCCGTGGATCGTCGCGCCGGGCGCCGCGCCCGTGGGCCGCCTCAGGTCCCGACGCGGCCGCCCCCGCGGCGGGTGATCGTCAGCACGGCGGGGCGGGGCGGCATCGCCGGGTCGAAGTCCGGCCAGCGGGTGGCGGGCGCCTCGAAGGTGGCGGGCACCGCCTTCGGGTCCTCCTCGTCGGCCTCGCCGGGATGCTGCACGGCCACGAAGAAGGTGGTGTCGTCGGGGGTGAAATAGGGGCCGCACATCTCGGCGCCGTGGGGCACGCGGAAGAAGTGCTTGCCCGTGCCGCGGCCCGCCCCTTCGGTCTCCACCGCCCAGATGCCGTCGTTGCGGCCGGTGCGCGATGGGGCATTGCCGTCCGTGGCGACCCAGAGCCGGCCGAGGCCGTCGACCGAGCAATTGTCCGGCATCCCGAACCAGCCGTTCGTCGTGGTGGCCGACGAGAAGGTGGCGCCGACCTGGGCGATGCTCGGATCGCCGCAGCGGACCAGGATCTCCCAGGTGAATCCGGTGGCGGCATGGTCGCCGTCGTCGGGGGTGAGCTCGACGATATGGCCGAACCGATTGTCGGCCCGCGGGTTGGCGGCGTCGACCTGATCGGCCTTGCGCTTCCCGTTGTTGGTCAGCATCACGTAGACCTTGCCGGTCTTCGGGTTGGCCTCGACGTCTTCGGGCCGGTCCATCTTGGTGGCCCCGAGCCAGTCGGCGGCGAGCCGGGCGCCGATCACCACGTCGGCCTGGGATGCAAAGCCGTTCTCGGGCGTCAGCGGACCCTGCCCGAAGACCAGCGGCATCCAGGTGCCGCGCCCGTCGGCGTCGAAGCGGGCGACATGCAGGGTGCCGGAATCGAGGAGGTCGCGGTCGCCGCTGTCGGCCCGGCCCAGGGTGACGAACTTGTAGACGTAGTCGAAACGCTCGTCGTCGCCCTGGTAGATCACGTACTGCCCGGCCTTCGCGACGATGCCGGCCGCGCCCTCGTGCTTGAAGCGCCCCAGGGCCGTGCGCTTCTTGGGGACGCTCGTCGGGTCGAAGGGGTCGATCTCCACCACCCAGCCGAAGCGGTTCGGCTCGTTGGGCTCGCGGCCGAGGTCGAAGCGCGGGTGGAAGCGGCCCCAGGCATAGGCGTTGGCCGGCAGGTTGAAGCGCTTATGGTTGGCGGCCTCCGGCGAGTCCTTCGGCAGGGCGCCGGAGAAGTAGTAGTTGATGTTCTCCTCGCAGGTCAGCCACGTGCCCCAGGGGGTCGTGCCGCCGGCGCAGTTGTTGATCATCCCGAGGGCCGACCGGCCGCTGGGATCGGCGCCGGTCCGCACCCGGTCGGTGCCGGCGGCCGGGCCGGTCAGCGCCATCGGCGTCGTGGCGGTGATGCGGCGGGCGTATTTGGAATCCGGCACCACCGTCCAGCGGCCGTCCCGGCGCCGGATCTCGAGGACCGAGCCGCCATGGGCCGCCATCTCGATGTCGACGAGCGCCCGGGTCATGCCCTGGAAGTCCACCGCCTTGCCGTCCTGGCGCCCGAGGCCGGGGAACATGAGTTCCTCGTTGGTGTATTCGTGGTTGACGACGAGGAGGCCGTGCGCCGCCGGGTCGGCCGCCCCCGGCATGGGGAAGTAGCCGACGAAGTCGTTGTTGTAGCCGAACTGCTGGGCCTGTGCCGCCGCGGACTGATTGCGCGGGTCGAAGGCGGGTGCGCCGGGCAGCACCGGGTCGCCCCAGCGGATCAGGATCTCGGCATCGTGCCCGGCGGCGACGTGGTGGTGCGCATCCGATCCGGCCTCGATCTCGGCGAAGGGAAAGCGGGCGTCGGGGCGGGACGCGGCGTCGGCCGCCCGCGCCCCGCCGGCGGCCAGGGCGCGGGGCGTCACCACCGCCGCGATGGCGCCGACGCCGAGGAGACCGCGCAGGAGGTCGCGCCGGTCGAAGCGCGCCGCCACCACGTCGCCGAAAGTCGGATTCCGGCTGCCGTTCGACCCGCGATCCTCGGCGGCCTCGGCGGCCTGCGAGCGGTTCTGGTTCGATGCGGTCATGGCGTGGCGGGTCCGGTGCGGGGCGCGGGCTGACGACCGTCCCCGCTACCCCGCCCGCATGGCACCGGTATGACAGCGGCCGGTGCCCCGGCCACCGATCCTTAAGCCTTCCGGCGTGCCGCGGCGGCGGGCTTCTCGGCCGCAGCCTTGGTGCTCTTCACCGGTTTCTTGGCGGCCGTCGCCTTCGCGGCGGGCTTGGCCGAGACCTCGTCCCCGTCCGCTGCAGCCGTCTTCCCGGCGGCCTTCGCCGCAGGGGCCTTCTTGACCGCCGCCTTCTTCGCCGGGGCCTTGGCGCCCGCCGCCTTGCGGGCCGGAGCCTTCTTCTTGCCCCCGCCCGCGGCTTCCCGGGCGGCGATCAGCTCCAGGGCCTGGGGCAGGTCGACCGCCTCGGCCGCCATGGTCTTGGGCAGCGTCGCGTTGGTGGTGCCGTCGGTGACGTAGGGGCCGTACTTGCCCGACTTCACCACGATGGGCTTGCCCGTCTCCGGGTGCTCGCCGAGGGGCCGGCCCGGATCGGCCGCCGGCCCGCGCCGGCCGCCGCCCTGCTCCTTGGCGACGATGAGGTCGATGGCCCGGTTGGCGCCGATCTCCAGCACGTCGTCGTCGCGCCCGAGATTCGCGTACATCTTGCCGTGCTGCACGTACGGCCCGAAGCGCCCGAGATTGGCCAGGATCGGCTCGCCGGTCTCGGGGTGGCGGGCCACCTCGCGCGGCAGGGCGAGCAGCTTCAGGGCCATCTCCAGGTCGACCGAGGACGGGCTGGTGCCCTTCGGGATCGAGGAGCGCTTGGGCTTGGGCGCCTCCTTCTCGGCCGCGGCCTCGCCGAGCTGGACGAAGGGACCGAAGCGGCCGTCGCGCACCGTCACGGGCAGGCCGGAGGCGGGATCGTTGCCGAGCACCCGCGTGCCGGGCTGACCGCCGTTCTCCGACGAGCCCTCGCCGTCGCCCTCGACGCCCGAGGCGGCGAGCTGGCGGGTGTACTTGCACTCCGGATAGTTCGAGCAGCCCACGAAGGCGCCGAACTTGCCGAGCTTCAGGGAGAGCTGGCCGGAGCCGCAGGTGGGGCAGGTGCGCGGGTTCGAGCCGTCGGCCTTCTCGGGGAAGATGTGGGCGCCGAGCAGGTCGTTGAGCGCGTCGAGCACCTCCGCGACGCGCAGCTCCTTGGTGCCGGCGATCGCGGCGGAGAAGTCGCGCCAGAAGTCGCGCAGCACCTCGCGCCAGTCGATCTCGGCGTTCGAGACCCGGTCGAGCTGCGTCTCGAGATCGGCGGTGAAGTCGTACTCGACGTAGCGCTTGAAGAAGCTCTCGAGGAAGCCGGTGACGAGGCGGCCCTTGTCCTCGGCCACGAGGCGCTTCTTGTCGATCCGCACGTATTCGCGGTCGCGCAGGGTCTGCAGCACGGCGGCGTAGGTGGAGGGCCGGCCGATGCCGAGCTCCTCCATGCGCTTGACGAGGCTGGCCTCGGAATAGCGCGGCGGCGGCTCGGTGAAGTGCTGGGTCGAGGCGATGCGCTCGCGCTTGAGCGGGTCGCCCGCCTTCATGGGCGGCAGGCGCCGGCCGTCCTCGTCCTCCTCGTCGTCCTTGCCCTCCTGGTAGAGGGTGAGGAAGCCGTCGAACTTCACCACCTGGCCGGTGGCGCGCAGCTCCAGCGTGCGCGGCCCGACCTGGGCGACGACGTCCACCGTCGTGCGCTCCAGTTCGGCCGATTCCATCTGGCTCGCCACCGTGCGGGTCCAGATCAGCTCGTAGAGCTTGGCCTGCTCGGCATCGACGGTGCGGGCCACCGCCTTGGGCAGACGGCCCATGTCGGTGGGGCGCACGGCCTCGTGCGCCTCCTGGGCGTTCTTGGCCTTGACGCTGTATTTGCGCGGCGCGCCCGGCAGGTAGCGCTCGCCGTATTCCTGGGCGACGACCCGGCGCACGTCGGCGATGGCTTCGGGCGCCATGTCGACGCCGTCGGTCCGCATGTAGGTGATGAGGCCCACCGTCTCGCCGTCGATCTCCACACCCTCGTAGAGCTTCTGGGCGGCGCGCATGGTCTGGGCCGGCGCCATCCCGAGCTTGCGGGAGGCCTCCTGCTGCAGGGTCGAGGTGGTGAAGGGCGGGGCGGGGTGGCGCTTGGCGGGCTTGGCCTCGACGCTGCCGACCGAGAAGGTGCCGAGCTCGAGGTCGCGCTTGAAGGCCGCCGCCTCCTCGCCGGTGCCGACGTCCAGGCGCTGGATGCGCTTGCCGTCCGCGCCGGTGAGGCGGGCCTCGAAGCTGGCGCCGGTCTCCGTGACCAGGGTCGCCACCAGGGACCAGTATTCCCGCGGCTTGAAGACCTCGATCTCGCGCTCGCGCTCGCAGACGAGGCGCAGCGCGACCGACTGCACGCGCCCGGCCGAGCGGGCGCCGGGCAGCTTGCGCCACAGCACCGGCGAGAGGTTGAAGCCCACGAGGTAGTCGAGCGCCCGGCGGGCCAGGTAGGCGTCGACCAGCGCCTGGTCGATCTGCCGGGGCTGGCGCATGGCGGTCTCCACCGCCGTCTTGGTAATGGCGTTGAAGGTTACGCGCTCCACCGGCATGCCCTTGAGGGCGCGGCGGGCGGTGAGCGCCTCGACCACGTGCCAGGAGATCGCCTCGCCCTCGCGATCCGGGTCGGTGGCGAGAATCAGGCCGTCGGCGCCCTTGAGCGCCTTGACGATGTCGGAGACGCGCTTGGATCCGCGATCGTCGAGCTCCCACAGCATGTGGAAGTCCGCCTCCGGATCGACGGAGCCGTCCTTGGCCGGAAGGTCTCGGATATGGCCGAACGAGGCGAGAACCTCGTAGTCGCGGCCGAGATACTTGTTGATCGTCTTGGCCTTGGCCGGCGACTCGACGACGACGACTTTCATGTGCTGGTACTAGCCTCTCGTCAGGGCCTGACCCGCAGCAACGTCCATGCGCAGATTGTGCGGGGGCGTCGCCACCCGTCCGGAGAGGGGGTCGGCGCGGGGGAGAAGTGGGTCAAGCCCAGGGGGATGTCAAATGGCCCCCCTGGCCCGGCCCGGCCTCACCCCCGTTTGGCGAAGGTCAGGGCGGCGTCGAGCGCCCCGTTCAGGGTGGTCACCAGCACGTCGGCGGAGAGGGTGCGGCGCAGCCGGTCGAGGGAGGCCGGATCCCGCTCGCGCCAGAAGCCGACGAGGACCCGGACGCCGGGAATCGCGCGCCGCGCCTGGCGGACGTTCAGCCGGATCTGCGACAGGCTGACGGGTTCCAGGTAGGAGAAGCAGACCAGGGCGATCCCCGAGAGATCGTCCGGCGTTTCGCCCCGGCGCAGCTCCGCCATCGACATCACCTGCGCGCCGAGGCCGTGCCGGCCGAGGATCTGCCCCAGCATCGCGGTGGCCGCCTCGTCGAAGGGGCCGCGGCTCGACACGCAGAGCACGGGCCGGGCCGCCCGCCAGCGGGCCGGGAGGTCCTCCGGGCGCAGAACCACGGCGGCGACCTGCCGGTCGGGCCCGATGGCGGCGATGGCCGCCGAGGTCTCGGAATTGCCCGCCGAGGCGGAGGAACCGATCGTCCGGCCCGCCGGCACGGTCCCGAGGCGGGCGACCACGGCCCGGAGCGCGGTGCCGACCTCGTCCTGGCGGGTCCGGTCGAGGGTGCCGCGGGAGAGGTCCTCCTGCGCCATCAGCAGGCCGGCCAGCACCACCTCGTCGTAATAGGTGACGAGGGCGCGGGCCTTGAGGAACATCCGGCCCTGGTCGATCGCCTCCTCGGGGTCGCCCGCCAGCATGCGCTGGTAGAAGATCTCCGGCGGCGACAGGGCGGGGCGGTCGCCCAGGATGACGTCGAGGTACCAGAGCCGCTCGATGTGGCGCCCCAGCACCACGAGGCAGACGGTGATGGGGGTCGCCAGCACGAGGCCGATCGGTCCCCACAGGAAGGCCCAGAGGGTGGCGGCCAGGATCACCGCGATGGGCGAGAGCCCGGTGGAATGGCCGTAGAGCAGAGGCTCGACCACGTGGCCGGCGATGGGCTCCACCACCACGAACAGGATCGCGGTGGCGATGACCATGCTCCAGCCCGGATCGACGGCGGCGGCCACGATGAGGGGCAGGAGGGCGCTGATCGCCGCGCCGATATAGGGCACGAAGCGCATGATCGCGGCCAGCACCCCGAACAGGATCGGGTTCGGCACGCCGATCCACCACAGGCCGAGGCCGATCACGAGGCCGAAGGCGATGTTGAGGACGAGCTGGGCCAGGAAGAACCGGCTGAGGCGGGCCACCGCGTCGTCGATGGCCGCCGTGGTCCGGCGCAGGTCCCCCGAGCCCGCCAGCCGGATCGCGCGGTTCCGCAGATCCTCTCGCTGCAGCAGGATGAAGATCGTGAAGATCAGGATCAGGCCCGTGGTGGCGAGGGGATGCAGGATCGGGCCGGCGACGGCGCCGAGGGTTCCGAGCAGCCCGGCCTTGGCCGAGGCGATCTGGACGTGGAGGGGATGGGCGAGGCTGCCCGCGCTGCCCTCGGGCGGGGTCGCGTTCGGGTCCGGCTGCAGCTCGGCACTGAGGTCCTGCACCATGTCGACCATGCGCGAGAGGGTGCCGCTGCCGGCGGTCGCCTCCTTCAGGGAGGCGATCTTCTCGCGCATCGTCACCTGGTAGCGGGGCAGGTCGGAGGCGAGCTGCGCCGTCTCGTTGGCGATCAGGAGGGCGACCCCGAGGAGCGCCCCGAAGGCGGTGAGCACCACGACCAGGACGGCGAGCGCCCGCGGGACCCGGATGCGGCGCAGGAGGCGCACGCCGGGCACCAGGACGAAGCTGAGCAGGATCGCCAGGGTCACCGGTACGAAGACGTCGCGGCCGAGATACAGGGCCGCCGCGATAGTGATCACGAGGAGGCAGGAGGCCAGGGTCGTGAAGACCGGCATCGCCTGCCGCAGGAGGCGGGCGGTGATGGGATCGTCGCTCATGGATGGATCGGTCTCGTTGGGGTGAGCGACGCGGCAGCCGATGCGACGGCATCGGGCGCGCGGGGCGCGCGGCCGGGCGGGCCGCCTCAGGCGATGGCGGGCGCCTGCGGACCGACGGCGGCGTTGATCTGGGTCAGCAGCTTGGAGAAGTCCACCGGCTTCGGATGGTAGTCGTTGCAGCCGGCCTGGATCGCCTTGTCGCGATCGCCCGACATGGCGTGGGCGGTCAGGGCGATGATCGGGATGCCCTTGGTGTCGCTGCCGGATTTCAGCACGCGGGCGGCCGACCAGCCGTCCAGGATCGGCAGGTTCATGTCGAGGAGGATGACGTCCGGCTGCCCGGTGCGGGCCTGCTGAACGCCGGATTCGCCGTCATGGGCGAGGATCACGTCGTAGCCGCGCCGCTTCAGCCGGCGGGACAGGAAGTCCCAGATCTCCTCGTGATCTTCCACCAGAAGAATTTTCGCCATCGCCCCAATATCCTTCGATCGTCTTCGGACCCGATGCCGCCGGATCTGTCGTAACCCCGGACGGTCCGCACGGGACCCAGCCCCCGATACACGAGCCCCCCGAGCAAGACACGTGCGCGGGCCGAGCGGTGAACGCGCGATCGGCCGGAACGGTCCATGGCATCCCACGCGATCCAGCGACACAGGCGTCGTGCTGTGACGGGCTTGCCCCTCAGGGGGCGCGCGGCGCCGGCGCCGGAGGATCGAGGCTCGTCCGGGGACGGTCGTCGCTGTAGCGCCCCTGGCTCCCCGGGAGGAGCCCGGTGTTCTGCATCCAGATCATCAGCATCACGGCCGCCAGCAGCGTCGCGAAGGAGGTGAGGCGACCGATGTGGCGCCGCCGGACCACCATCAGGACGACGGTCGCCAGGAGCAGGAGGGACAGGAGGAGGAGCAGCATGCGGCCTTCCCGGACGGGCCGTCCGGCCGGAGACGGTTCCGGCACGGACCGCGGAGCCAACGGGATCGATGCCGCCGCCGTTCCACGGGCCGGGTCCCCGGGAAGCAGGGGCGGCCATGGCGGCCCCCGAGATCCGCAACGGGATCGTCGAGGCGGCGAACGGCGCCATCTGCGGCTCGGATCCAGGCGGGCCGGTTCGACAGGACCTCGCCGATGACGCAGCGGTCGACCGACCTCGCCGCCGGCCCTGATCGCGACAAGACCTTCCGTGACAAGACGGAGGGCGGTGTGACGGTGGTTTTCCACTCTACCTGAGCCGCGACCGTCAAGACCGGGCAGGATCGCCGAAGTCAGAGCCCGCGCCGCGCGCGGGATTTCGACGCGCGGCCGGACAATAGCCATGGAGATCAGCCAAGGATATCTCGGCCCTCTTGCTCCGATGTGCATTGCGGGTCGCCCCCGGCATCCGCTAAAGCCGGACAATGTCAGACTTGGAATCCCTCCTCGACCGCCTCAAGGACGCTCAGAGGACCCTCATCACCGAAGCCGCGAAGATCGAGATGCTGCCGCCCGACAGCGTCCTGCGACGCGTGGCCGACCTCGAGAACACGATCGCGGCCGTGGAAGCCCTGATCGAGGAGCAGGCGCATCGCCGTGGCCGCGCCACGGGGTAAGGCTCCGCCACGAACAGGAACGGCACCGCCCCTCGTGACGCCGGACGGACGCTACCTCGTGGTACGTGGCCGGCTCTGGCGCCGGACCCGTCCCGACCTCGACCCCGCCGCGCGCGACGCCCTCGTCGCCGCGCTGATGGATGCGCGCCGGGCCGTGAAGGCCGGCAAGGCGGCCGGGAATCCGGACGCGGTCGCGCAGGCCCGCCGGGCCGTCGACGCGGCCAAGTGCGGCCTCGGGGAGCGCGGCCCCGTCTGGTGGGACGACGGCGCGCCCGACCTCAACCGGCACATGGCCCACACCACCCCCTACGCCGATTGGTTCGCTCGGGAGACGGGTGCGGCGGGATAGCGCGCCGACTGGACCCGCGCGGCGATTTCGCCTATATCGGATCTGCGGTTGATGACCGGTTCGTAATAACGTTTCAGGACCCGGAGGGCAGTACTCCGGCGCCTCCACCACAAGCCCATCCACGTCGGCGGGTGGTCTTCTGATGGGGGCGAAATAGGATCGACTGGGCGGTAAAGGGATCGCGAGTTCGCTCTCACTTCGGTGCGGGACGATGCGGCTGTCGGTAAGGACTCGACCGGTTCGACGCAGGCAACCCCTGTTTCGAGCATTTGGCCAAAACTCTAAATGCCAACGATAACGTTGTCATGGATGCCCGCCTCGCGGCGTAAGCATCTTGCGGTAGGGTAACCGTCGAAACAGAACCCGGAGCTTCGGCTCCGGGACCCACCCTTTCCTGATCATCCCAGACCGTCGCGAGACCGTGGCCCGCGTACACGCGGAGAGGCCCAACGCGACCGCGCCTCGACGACTCCCCCAGTCCACGCACGAAAAACCCCGGGGCCGAGGGCCGCCGGGGTGTCCGCCGTTGCGAGGGCCGCCCCCCACGCGGAGGGCGGCCGTGGGGCGGCGATCAGACCGGCGTGGTCGGGTAGGCGCGCACGCGGTTGCGGCCCTCGACGGTCCCGCCCAGGGCGTTGCCCGGGATGGCGTTCGGCGAGGTGGCGGCGGCGGCCTGCGGGGCGGTCCAGCCCTCGGCCCGCCAGTTCTGGGCGCGCTCGTCGACGTCGATCGAACCGTGCTCCTCCAGGATGTCCATCACCCGGGCCGCCTGGGACTGGTCGGCCCGGACCGTCACCAGGGTGCCGCCGCGGCGCACGCCCTCGCTGTAGGTATGGGCGTCGGTCTCGCTGAGGCCCGCGCCGGTCAGGCCGCCGGCGAGGCCGCCCGCCGCCGCGCCGATGCCCGCGCCCGTCAGCGTGGCCACGAGCCAGCCCGCCGCCACGACCGGGCCGACGCCCGGGATCGCCAGCAGGCCGAGGCCGGTCAGCAGACCGGCGGCGCCGCCCAGGACCGTCCCGACGGTGGCGCCCGCTCCGGCGCCGCTGGACGCCTTCTCCGGGGTGTCACCGTGGACGGGGGCATCCAGGTCGGAGGCGGAGCGCACGCGCCCCGCATGCCGGTCCCCCTCGTTGCTGCTCACGATGCTGATGTCGGCATGCGCCACGCCGGCGGCCTCGAGCTTGGAGACGGCCGTGCTGGCAGCGTCGTAATCGTCGTACAGGGCGGTGATGGTCTGATGAGCCATGGGAAACTCCTGTGTGCGGGCGAGGGGAGGGGTGGGCGGTGGCAGCCTACTGGGCCGCGACGTTACCCTTGAAGTCGACGCCGACCTTGACCGGCTTGCCGTCGAGCACCGCTTCGCCGCGCCAGATGCCCTTGTCGTCCTTGGTCAGACCCTTGACGTCCTTGTAGCCGGCCTCGGTGAGGCGGTGGTGCGTCTGGGCCTCGGTGAAGCTGTTGGCGCCTTCCTCGAGCTTGGCGTTCGAGGCCGCCTTGGCCGTGGCCGGCTTGGTGGCGTCCGGCTTGTCGGTGTTGGGCCGGGTTACGGCCTCCTGGCCGCCGGAGGTGGCACTCGACTTGGCGTCCGGGGCCGGGGTGCCGGTGACGGTGGTCTGGGCGGAGGCCGAACCCGCACCGAGGATCGTCAGAAGGGCGAGGGTGGTCAGGGACCGTTTCACGGCATTCTCCTTGAATAAGTCTAGGACGGGCAAGAGACCCTCTCAATTCCCGAGGACCGCAAAGCGTTCCAAGATGGAAACCGGCAATCCCGGTTCAAACGGCCAAGCCGAAGCGTTGTCATAAATGTTCCACCTTGCCCTGACAGTGATGACGGGATGAAACGACAATATCACGAGCCGACAAAAAACCAATTTTGATCGACGCATACGCTGCATCCCGGCATCAGATCTGCCCTTCACCGCGAAAGAACACCTTCCGACCGAGACGAGCCTGCGTTCGAAGAACGAGATAGGGGATCGCCCGCCGGGAGGCCGGACGTCGTGCCCGCGCGCGCCCTCCCCGAACGGACGGCGAAGCGCACCGCCGCGAAAAATCTGTCCGGCCAGGGTTGCCAGCGCAAAAAGGAGCCTCTAAACACCCGCTCACACCGGGGGCGGCACCAACCCCCACCGGTCGCAGGCGCCCGTAGCTCAGCTGGATAGAGCACCAGACTACGAATCTGGGGGTCAGAGGTTCGAATCCTTTCGGGCGCGCCATTTCTTTCCAAAGCCTTTGCTGGGAAAGACAAATTCCCTACCTGACAGCGTGATGTGAATGCCGGCGGAACTCCGTCGCGCCGATGAGGCGTGGACGCGTTGGGCTCTTGGAGGCCCTTTCGCGCGCCCTATCTTCCCGCCCATGACAGAGCCCCCGGACGACAACCTGGATCACTACGCGCTGGGGTTCTACGCCCCCGGCAAGGGCCTGCGCCGGGAGGACTGCCCCTATGCCGAGGGCACGCAGGCGCACGCCCAGTGGATGGCGGGGTATGACGCCGCCGTGAAGGCGGGGGAGGGCGCGTGATGGTCTTCCGCCTCCTCCACGTCCTGCGCCTCTGGACCCTCCTGTCCGTCCCGGCCGGCATCGTGATCGGCAAGCTTCTCAAGGCGAACCGCCGGGCAACCACCCGGCCCGTTGACCGCCCGTAGGGGCGCAGCGGCACCGGACCCCATCGGGAAAAACGCGCGCCCGCGTCGGCGCCGGCCGGCGGCAGGGTTCCGTCGCCCCCGCCGCCCGCCCCGGGGACGGCCCGTGGGGGCAGGGGGCCAGATCGGAAAGGTTCGAAACACGCATGTCGCCACGTCTGACCGCCCTTTCGAGGCTCGTCCGCGCGGCGGCCTGGCTGAGCGTAGGGACCCTGGTCTGGCTCTCCTGGATTCCGCGGGATTGGGAGGCGCGCACCTCCCTGCCGGGTCAGGTCGAGCACGCCATCGCGTATGGCGGGACCGCCGGCCTGTTCGTCCTCGGCTACGGTGCCGGGCTGCGCTGGTGGCGGATCGGCGTGCCGCTCACCGTCCTGGGGGTCGTCATGGAGATCGGCCAGCGCTGGGTGCCCGGCCGGACCGCGCAGGTCATCGACGCTATGGCCAGCGGATCGGGCGCGCTCCTCGGCGCGCTGGGCGGCACGATCGTCGCCCGCTATCTGCTCAAGCCCGAGCCCCCGTTCCGGTAGGGCGCGCCGGCTCAGCCGGACGCCCCGAAGGTTCACGCCTTCCGGGGTTCGGCGGGCGAGGCCTCGGACGTCCAGAGCAGCGAGGCCGCGACATAGGACGCCTCCACCGCCACGAGCATCCAGACCGCATCGGTCAGGACGATCGCGAGGGCACGCTGCTCCAGGGCCCCCTCGATGCCGATCGCCACCGCCAGCAGCGATACGATCACCAGAAGACCCGGCAGGCGCACGGCCTGGCTTGCGGCAGCTCCGAGCGAGGCAAAACAGATCAAAAGCATTTGCGCACCAACGACACCGGAAGGCAGACTACCTAGGTATTGAGAGGACACAAGCGGAAATAAACAGCACTTTTGTGCTTTGCACAATTTCAGCTGCACTGCGGTCGTTAGTCTATTATCAACCTTAGCACTCCGTGAGCGACCCAACAGAGGAAGACGACCCAGGCTAGAGTCAGTCCGAACCCCAGCCCCAGGACCATGAGGGTCGAGACCCCGTGCCCGGCGCGGCGGAAGGCGGCCCGCCGCGGCGGGATCGCGGGCCCGTCGACACGCGGTTCGGGATCGTTGGTTTTCTCCGGCAATCGCTCGATGAAGAACCCGAAGGCGATCGCCGTCGCCCGCACGGGCCGTATCGCGCCCTAAGCCGTCGCTCAGCACCGACCGCGTCGCCCGCGCCCTCATGGCGCGCGGCACATCCGGTGCGGGCGCAGGCGACGCGGGAACGGAGCGTTCCCGAACGGAAAGTCCCGATCCACGGATCACGGCGCAGTCCGGACTGTTTCCGACTAGCCCGGCGGTCGCCGCCGGATCAGGCGCGTCGAACGGCGCCCCCGCGCGCGGCGTCGCGGCGGCGCCGGCCGGGCCCGCGCCCTCCGATCAGGCGCCCGGGTCCTGCTCTCCGAGGGATTTGCGGTACTGCCGTGATCGCGCCCTCCCCATGCTGTCCGAGGAGGGATGTCCCACGTGTCTGCTCACCGCCAACGCCCGGATTCGGCGGGGGTGTCGGAACCGGGCCGGGAGGGCGGCCGCTTCCTGAAGCCCCTGCGCGCGGCGCGCGGCCTATGCCGGCGCCCGCTCGCCACTGTGGTCGGGGCCGAATACGACACCGTCCTCTCGCAGCTGGAGACCGGACGCGGGCGGATCCCACCGAATTGCTACCGCGCCTGGGCGGCCGTCCGCGACGTCCCCGTCAAGGCCCTCGTCCGGGACCCGATGCGCGTCGACGGCCCGCTCACCCACGCGATCCTGTTCGCGGACCACGACGCGGTGGCGGCGAGCGACTGAGGCGACCCGCCCCCGAGCCCGTCCCCGGCGCCGTCAGGGACAGGCGGCGTCCTCCTGCGCCGGTGCGGCCGACTTCGGGGCGTTGCGGGCGCGCTCGGCCCGCAGCTCCCGCTCGGCCATCAGCCAGAACTCGACCTCGAACCCCTCGGGGCGGTGGTTGCGCTCCCAGATCTCATGGGCGCGCTCGCGGATCCGCTCGAACGTGATCCCATCCTCGGACATCGTGCTCTCTGCTCCTTCAGTCTCGGTCACAGCGTCACAGCCCGGTTCTCCCTGCGGGGCCAACGCTCCACGGCGGGATTTGTCCCCCGATCCGCACAAGGCCGCCCCGGTCGCCCCCTTCGCAGGGCAGACTGCCGAACCCCGGGGGATTTGACGGCGGCGCCGGAAACGGCCTAGCTTACCCGCGACGGTTCCTCTTTAACGAGGATCAAAAGGGAACGCGGTGAGGGCGAGAGCCCGAGGCCGCGGCTGCCCCCGCAACTGTAAGCGGCGAGCTCCTCATCAACACGTCACTGGGTGAACGGTCCGTCAGGACCCGGGCCTGGGAAGACGATGGGAGGGCGGTGACCCGCGAGCCAGGAGACCTGCCGTCAGTCGTGGTCACACGCGAAACGCATCGGGCGGGGTGTCCTGGTGGGTGTCGGGGCGTTCGCTTGCCGCGAACGGACCGACCTCTTCGCGGTGACGTGCCACTCCGCGCGACTCGTCGCGTCAGCCGTCCCGTCGATGCCCGTCCTCGCCCGCAAGTCTTGCTCCCGCATGCTCCCTCCGGCCGCCCCACGCGGCCCGGTGACGGCTGCGCCGCGGACACGCCGGCCCCGGGCCCCGCTTGCCAATTGTAATGTTATAACATTCAGTCTAGCGGAGACGGCAGGTCGGCCCCGACCGATGCCCGCGCCCTTGTTCGGTTGCCCCATGTCCGGTTGCCCCACGTCCAGTTACCCCACGTCCCGTTACCCTATGCCCGTCGCCCCCATCCCGTCCCGAACCGCGAACGCGCGCGGGTCGCGGCGAGGCCCGACCTTGCCGTCGCGACACGTCCTGCCCCTGGCGGCCCTGCTCGGCGGCCTGCTGCCGATCTCCGCCGACGCCGAGACCCGGGAGGTCCCGCCGGCCGTCACCCTGGAGACCCTGGAGGTCGCGGGCTCCGGGCGGGGCGGCCCGGCGCCCGCCGAGGGGCTCAACCTGCGCAGCCCCGGCCGCAGCGCCAGCCGCCTCGGCCTGACGGCCCTGGAGACCCCCGCCAGCGTCGACGTGATCGCGGGCGAGACCACGCGGCTGCGCGGCCAGAACACGGTGGCGGAGGCCGTTACCCAAAACGCCACCGGCATCACCACGGTGGCGGCGCCGGGCAACGGCAACGGCGCCTTCACGGCCCGGGGCTTTTCCGGCCCGAACTCG
Organism: Methylobacterium sp. Leaf465; assembly: GCF_001424705.1. GTDB lineage: Bacteria > Pseudomonadota > Alphaproteobacteria > Rhizobiales > Beijerinckiaceae > Methylobacterium. Next base: position 88,869 of record NZ_LMRA01000044.1, on the reverse strand, counting down.
ATCCAGCAGCTCTACGACGGCACCCGCCTGTTCGTGGGCGCCGGCACCGTCACCTTCCCGTTCGACACCTGGAACGTCGAGCGCATCGAGGTGCTGCGCGGGCCGGCCTCCGTGCTCTACGGCGACGGCGCCATCGGCGGCGTGATCAATGTCGTCACCAAGAAGCCGGTCTTCACGCCCCTCAACGAGGCCCGCGCGGCGGTCGGCTCGGACGGTCTGGCGCGTCTGGCCCTGGATTCCGGCGGCCCGATCGGGGAGGCGCTCGCCTACCGCCTCAACATCAGCGGCAACCGCGCCGAGGGCTGGATCGCCCCGGACGGGAGCTTCCGCAACCTCGCGGTCTCGGGCGCCCTGACCCTGCAGGCGACGCCGGACCTCGCCGTCACCCTGAGCCATGATTTCGGCTATCAGGAGCCGGCCCGCTACTGGGGCACGCCCCTCGTCGACGGGCGCATCCGCGACGCTCTCCGGTTCAACAACTACAACGTCCGCGACGCCCAGATCCTCTGGACCGACAACTGGACGCAACTGCGCGCCGAGTGGACGCCGAGCGCCGACGTCACGGTCCGCAACACCGCCTACCGGCTCCAGAGCCGGCGCCAGTGGCGGGACGTGGAGCAATACGCCTTCAACCGCGGCACCGGGCGGATCGACCGCTCCGACTACCTCGAGATCTACCACCAGCAGGAGCAGATCGGGAACCGCCTCGACGCCACCTTCCGCGGCACCCTGTTCGGCTTCCGCAACGAATTCCTGGCCGGGTTCGACGTGAACCACATCGCCTTCCGGCACACCAACAACTTCTATTTCGACACCACCACCAGCGTCGATCCCTTCGCCTACGACCCGGGCCTGTTCCCGGCCGACGGCCGCGCCCGGCCCGCCTACGCCACCAGCACGCGCCAGGCCTCGGTCTTCGCCGAGAACCGCCTGATCCTGTCCGACCAGGTCTCGCTCCTGGCCGGCGTGCGCTACGACGCGCCGGTGCTGCAGCGGACCGACCTCGTCACCGGCAACACCTTCGACCGCGACTTCCGGGCGCTGAGCTACCGCTTCGGCGCCGTCTACAACCCGACGCCGCTGCTGGCGCTCTATGCCCAGTACGCCACCGCCACCGATCCGGTGGGCAGCCTGATCTCCCTGTCGCAGAGTCTCGCCAACTTCCGGCTCTCCACCGGCGAGCAGGTGGAGGTCGGCGCCAAGGGCGTGGCCTGGGACGGCCGGGCCGAGTGGACGCTGGCCGGCTACCGCATCGTCAAGGACAACCTGATCTCGGCGGTACCGGGCCAGCCGACGCTCTCGACCCAGGTCGGGCAGCAATCCTCCCTCGGCGTCGAGGCGGCCCTGAGCCTGCACCTCTCCGAGGCCTGGCGCATCGACGCCAACCTGGCGCTGCTGCACGCCCAGTACGACACCTTCGACCAGGCGGTCGGCGGGGCGGTGGTGTCCTATGCCGGGCGCCAGCCCATCGACGTGCCGGAGCGCGTCGGCAACCTCTGGGTCACTTACGCCTTCGCCCCGGCCTGGGAGGCCCGGGTCGGCCTGCAGCACGTGGGCGAGACCTTCAGCGACTTCGGCAACCAGGCGAAGCGCCCGGCCTACACCCTGGTCAATGCCGGGCTCGACCACCAGGTCACGCCGGATTCGCGCTTGTCGCTGCGCGCCTACAACCTGTTCGACACGATCTACGCGATCAGCGGCAACGCGGTGAACGGGGTCGGCACCAACTGGCTGCTGGGCCGGCCGCGCTCCGTCGAGGTCGCCTACAGCGTCCGGTTCTGATGCGGGCCTCTCCGAAACGGGCCTTCCTGAAGCCCCTGAAGCGCGGGCTGATCCTCGGCCACCGCTGGCTCGGCATCGCCACGGGGCTGTTCCTCGCCGCCTGGGTGCTGTCGGGGCTGGTGATGCTCTACGTGGCGTTTCCGGCCCTGACGGAGGCCGAGCGCCTGTCCCGCCTCGCGCCCCTCGCCTGGGACCGGGTCCTCCTCGGCCCGGACGCGGCTCTGGCCCGGGCCGGGCTCGACCCGGCCCCCGGCGGCCTCAGCCTGTCCATGCGGGGCGGGGCGCCGGTCTATCAGGTCACCACCCGCGACGACGCCCGGCACACGGTCTCGGCCGAGACCGGGCAGGCCCTGGGCGAGATCGACGGGGCGGCCGCCCGGGCGTCGTTCGGCGAGGGCGCCACCGTGCGGGCGGTGAGCCGCGACCCATGGACGGTGCGCGACCGCTACGACCCGGTGCGCCCCTTCCACGTGGTGGCGCTCGGGGACGCGGCCGGCACCGAGCTCTACGTTTCGGCCCGTACGGGCGCGATCGTCCTCGACACCACCCGCCGGGAGCGCCTGTGGAACTGGCTCGGGGCGATCCCGCACTGGTTCTACCCCACGCCCCTGCGGGCGCGGGGCGAGCTCTGGCGCGGCACCGTGCTCTGGGTCTCCGGCCTCGCCACCGCCGGGGTGCTGAGCGGCCTCGCCCTGGGGATCTGGCGCCTGCGCCTGCGCCGGCCCTACGCCGCGGGGGCGAGCCCCTATCGCGGCCTCGGGCGCTGGCACCACCTCCTCGGCACCCTCGGGGGCCTGAGCCTCCTCAGCTTCGTGGCGAGCGGCTGGCTCTCCATGAACCCGAACCACTGGTTCTCGCCCCGCACGCCCCCGGCGGCCCTGCAGGCGGCCTATGCCGGGCCCCCGGCCGCGGTCGGCCGCGCGGCCCTCGACGGCCTGGCGCGGCCGGGGATCGTCGAGGTCCGGTTCACGCAGGTGGACGGCCGGCCCGTGCTGGTCGCCGCCGATGCCCGGGGCCGCCGGGTCGCGGTCCCGCCGCCCACGGAGGCGATCTTGCGCGCCGCAGCCGCCCGCGCCCTGCCGGAGGCCCGCATCGCCGCGACCGAGACGCTGACCGCCTACGACGCCTACTGGTATCCCCACCACGACACCCGGCCGCTGCCGGTGCTGCGGGTGCGCTTCGACGACCCGGCCGCGACCTGGCTCCACCTCGACCCCGAGACCGGCGCGCTCCTCGACCGCCTCGATGCCAGCGGCCGGCTCCAGCGCTGGCTGTTCGAGGCACCCCACCGCCTGGACTTCGGAAACCTGTTCCAGGCCCGCCCGGCCTGGGACGCGGTGATGTGGCTCCTCAACGGCCTCGGCGCGACCATCGCCCTCTCGGGCGTGGTGCTGGGCTGGCGCCGCCTGCGGCGCAGGGCGCGGCTCGGGTAGGGGCGCCGCGCCCCCCGCGACGCGATCATCGCCTCCGGATCTTCCACGCCCGCGCCGACATCCTCGCGCCCTGCTCTTGAGGCCCGGACGCGCCTGTGCTGATCGATGGGCCGGACTCTTCCGGTCTATGGCAACATGATTTCGACAAAGATAGCTCTTTGTCACTATAGTCCATTGCCTCCAGGCAATAGAGGCCTCACCATAGACTGATAAAGCGGCGACGCGGCAAAGCGTCGTCAGCGATCAGGGGGGAAGGGCATGGCTGGCGCAACGCTGTCCGGGGCGGTCTTTACCGATGCCAACGGCAATGGCACGCGGGACGCCAACGAGACGGCCCTCACGGGCGTCTCGGTCGACCTGCTCGCCGCCGACGGGAGCGGGGCCGCCCTCGCGACGGTCCGCACCGATGCGACCGGGGCCTACGCCTTCACCGCTCTCGCCGGCGGCGCCTACGCGATGCGCTTCACGCCGGCCGCGGCCGGATACCGGGGCAGCGCCGGGACGACGAACGCGAGCGGCCAGACGCTCGTCACCAACGTGAGCGTCCCGAGCGACGCGAAGACGACCGTCGACGAAGGGTTCTACAAGACCGGAAGCATCGCGGGCATCATCTTCAACGACACGAACGGCAACGGCGTCTTCAACGCGGGCGAAGTGCTGACGAACGGCGTCTCGGTCGATCTGTACAACGACATCGGCGTCCTCCTGGCCAGCACGACGTCGAGCAACAAGGACCCCTTCAAGCCGGGCACCAACGGGGTCTACAGCTTCCAGAACCTCGCCCCGGGGACCTATACGGTCGCGGTGACCGCCCCGGACGGCAAGGTCACCAGCGGCGTGACCACGCTGAAGGAGGTCGTCACCAGCGGCGCGGTGATTGCGTCGCAGAACTTCGGTGTCCGGAACAATCCCCCGACGGTCAGCCTGTCCGGGACGATCTTCGCCGACGGAGACGGGAACGGGCGCCAGGGCCCCGGCGAGGCGGGCCTCGCCGGCACCAGCGTGCTCCTCAGCGATGCGGCCACCGGATTCGCGCTCAAGACCACGGTCACCGACGCCGCCGGGCATTACAGCTTCGGGACGACGGCCGGGAGCTACCGCGTCACCGTGGCGACCCCGGAAGGCCTGAAGGGCACCACCGCCACGACCCTCGCGACGGGCAGTCTCGCCAGCGGGGCCGCGAACGCGCAGCTGAATGTCGGGTTCGCGCCGGATCCGGTCCTCGACAAGACCGGCGCGATTCCGACGGCCACGGTCCTCAACGTCGTCCTGCGCGGCCAGTCGAACACCTATTTCCCGACGCTGTACGGCGACCTGCCGAAGCTCGAGGCGGCCATCGAGGCCCAGCTCGGGTTCGACGGCGTCCGCCAGAAGGTCAACGTGATCGGCACGCGCGACAACGCCGACGGCGCCAACACGGAATGGCCGGGCACGGGGATGCTCACCGACTGGCTGAGCCCGGTCAACGGCGACTACCGCAACGGATGGACGGCGAACGCCCAGGAAATCGGCCTTCTCAGCACGATCGGGCAATGGTCCGCGGCGCAGAAGGCCGCGCCGACCGCGGTCGTCTGGCTGCACAACGAGAACGACAGCCAGAACGCGGCTCTCACGCCCGCCATGTGGGAGAGCGCCGTGCGCTACGAGGCCGGCCTCGTGCGCGGCGTGCTCGGCCAGGATGCCGCCACCGTCCCCTACCTGTTCGTCAACGCCATTCCGTTCCCGGCGCAGACGCCCGCGGTGCAGTCCACGCAGCCGGTCCAGAACCAGGCCATCCGGGTCGGGCAGGCCGAGCTGACGGAGGACAAGGACTTCAACGCCGGCTACGCCGCGCGCCAGGCCAGCGACGTCGACATGGACGTCGATGGCCACGGCATCACCCGACAGCCGGGGAGCGTTCACTTCAGCCGCGCCGACGCGACTCAGATCTTCGATCGGATCGCCCTGTCGGTCGCCGAGACGTTCCGGGCCTCGGCGCTGCCGGGCTCGCCCCTGGCGCTGGCCTCCGGCGACATCGACGACGACGGCCCCCGGGTCGTGCGCGCCGAGCGCGTGGCCGGCGCCCCCGACCAGCTCCTGCTCACCGTCGCGTTCGACCAGGCCACGTCCCTCCAGGCCCTCGACAGCGTCGCCGCCGCCGGCACCGGCTGGAGCCTGCGCGCCGACTGGAACGCCGCCGCCAGCCAGGCGCTCGCCACCAGGGCGGAGCTCGTCGACGCCAGCCATCTGCGCCTCACCTTCGACCGCGACGTCCCCGCCGCCACCGAGCTGTTCTACGGATGGGGCGGCGCCCGCATCGCCCTGCCCGGACAGCCCGGCATCGGCGCCGCCATCTACGACGACCGCGACCTGCCCCTCTGGGTCGACCCCCGCGGCCTCGCCGTCTCCCAGGCCGTCACCCAGGCGGGCCCGATCGCGGTCCAGTCCATCGCGGACAGCGGGCCCGGCATCGACGGCGGCGGCAACGGCCTGCTCAAGGCCGGCGCCGCCGTCACCCTCGCGGTCCAGTTCACCGACGCCGTCGCCGTGACGGGCACGCCCGTGCTGACCCTGAACAACGACCTGCCCCTCTGGGTCGACCCCCGCGGCCTCGCCGTCTCCCAGGCCGTCACCCAGGCGGGCCCGATCGCGGTCCAGTCCATCGCGGACAGCGGGCCCGGCATCGACGGCAGCGGCAACGGCCTGCTCAAGGCCGGCGCCGCCGTCACCCTCGCGGTCCAGTTCACCGACGCCGTCGCCGTGACGGGCACGCCCGTGCTGACCCTGAACACCGGCGCCACCGCCGCCTATGCGGGCGGCTCGGGAACCGGCACCCTGCGCTTCACCTACACCGTGGCCCCCGGCCAGACCGCGCAGGACCTGGCCGTCACCGGCATCGACCTGACCAACGCCACCCTGGCCGGGACCGACGGCAGCCCCGTCACCCTGGCCGGATTCACCGGCCAGACCGCGCAGGACCTGGCCGTCACCGGCATCGACCTGACCAACGCCACCCTGGCCGGGACCGACGGCAGCCCCGTCACCCTGGCCGGATTCRCMACGGCCATGCCCGGCACCCTCACCATCGACACCACCGCCCCGTCCCTGGCCCTGACCCAGATTCCGGCGGCCACCATCCAGGCGACCTCCGCCGCCGGGGCCGCCGTGACCTTCGCCGCCACCGCCACGGACGCGGTCGACGGCACCGACCCGGTGACGTTCCGCGAGGGCACGACGGTGGTCGCCTCGGGCCAGACCTTCGGGCTGGGCCCCCACACCCTCACCGCCACCGCGACGGATGCGGCCGGCAATTCCGCCGATCCGGTCGGCTTCAGCTTCACGGTGGCCGACACCGCCAAACCCGTCATCGCCGTCACGGCCCCGGCGACGACGATCCAGGCGACCTCCGCGGCCGGGGCCGCCGTGACCTTCGCCGCCACCGCCGCAGATGCGGTCGACGGCACCGACCCCGTGACGTTTCGCGAGGGCACGACGGTGGTCGCCTCGGGCCAGACCTTCGGCCTCGGCCCCCACACCCTCACCGCCACCGCGACGGACGCGGCCGGCAATCCCGCCGATCCGGTCGCCTTCAGCTTCACGGTGGCCGACACCGCCAAACCCGTCATCGCCATTTCCGCCCCGGCGGCCACCATCCAGGCGACCTCCGCGGCCGGGGCCGCCGTGACCTTCGCCGCCACCGCCACGGATGCGGTCGACGGCACCGACCCGGTGACCGTTCGCGAGGGCACGACGGTGGTCGCCTCGGGCCAGACCTTCGGCCTCGGGCCCCACACCCTCACCGCCACCGCGACGGACGCGGCCGGCAATTCCGCCGATCCGGTCGGCTTCAGCTTCACGGTGGCTGGCACCCCGATCGCGGCGGCGGATACGGCCGCCCTCGACGCCCACACCTTCGCGATGGGGAACGTGCTCGCCAACGACGTCGATCTCGGCGGTGCGGCCCTGCACGTCACGGCCGTGCGCACGGAGGACGGCGCGACCACCGCCGTACCGGCCGGCGGCACCGTCACCCTCGCGAGCCCCCACGGGGCCCTGACGATCGGCGCCGACGGGCGCTACGCCTATCTCGGGCGGAGCCCAGGGGCCGATTCCTTCGCCTACACCATCGCCGACAGCGACGGCGCCACCGCCTCGGCCACCCTCACCACCGCCGTCGCGGCGCACGGCCCCGCTGCGGAGGCGACCTTCGCCTTCGCCTTCACGCAGGCGACCCTGACCTATCAGAACGGGGCGGCGGTGCTGACGGGGCCGGATGGCACGGTCCAGGACGTGACCGGCATCGGCCGCCTTCACTTCACCGACGGCACGATCGACGAGGCCGACGGATCCCCCCTCGTGGACGATCTGTTCTACCTCGCCCAGAACCGCGATGTCTGGCAGGCGCGCGTCGATCCCGATCGGCACTATGCCGAATGGGGCTGGCGCGAAGGACGCGATCCCAACCCTCAGTTCTCGACATCGGGCTACCTGGCGGCCAATCCGGACGTGGCCGCGGCCGGTGTCGATCCGCTCACCCATTACGATCGGTTCGGCTGGCAGGAGGGACGCAATCCCTCGGCGGCGTTCGATACGGAGGCGTACCTGGCCGCCAACCCGGATGTCGCGGCGGCGGGGATCGACCCCCTCGCGCACTACCTGGAATACGGGCAAGTCGAGGGCCGCACGGCCCTGCCCGTCCCGCCCGCGGGGCCCGCCCCCCACCACCTCGATGGCGCATTCGATGCCACCTACTATCTCGCGCAGTACCCGGACGTGGCCCGCGCGGCGGCGGCCGCCGGCGGTGATCCGGACAGCTTCGCCTTCGCGCATTACCTGCGATACGGGGCCGCCGAGGGGCGCGACCCGGACGCCTACTTCTCGACGACGGGCTATCTGGCGGCCAATCCCGACGTGGCCGAGGCCGGGCTGAATCCGCTGCTCCATTACGAGGCCTACGGCTGGCGGGAGGGCCGCAACCCCTCCGCCCTGTTCGACACGAAGGCGTACCTCGCCGCCAACCCGGACGTGGCCGCCGCGGGGATCGACCCGCTCGCCCATTATCTCCAGTACGGCCTCGCCGAGCATCGGGACCTCGCCTGACGGGGCACACGGCGCCCGGGCACCCGACGCCCGGGGAACCCGGCCTCGTCGAGCCGGATCACCCCGGTGCGCGCCCCCGCGTGTCGCGGCAGAGGGCGGCCGCCTCGGCCATGGCCTCGCGGCCCTGGCGCAGGGCGGCCTCCGCGTCGGGCAGGGAATAGAGGGCGCTCCGCACTACCTGGTCCGCCTCCCGCACGGTCCAGCGGTACCGGGTGGCGTCCTCGGGGCAGCTCTCAACCTCCAGGGTGAGGGGACCCATCGCTTCGCGCGCCATCGTGACCTCCTGCGGTGCCGGGTTCGACGCCCGCGGCGGCGGGCGGACACTCGGGGAAGTCCATCCAGTCCGTGAAGGCCTCCGCCGGGTAGCTGTGCTGGCAGGAGGCGACGTGCCACGGCCGAGGATCGCCCAGGCCCGCCGGGTCCCAGCGGATCACCGCGCGCCGGTCCGGGTCGGACCGGTGGATCGCGATGATCCAGCGACCGTCATGCGGGGCCCGGTCCATCGCCCTCCAGGTGCGCATCCTGCTTCTCCCCCTCCGAGGCCACAGGAACGCGCGAACCGGCCGAACCGTTCGGCGAACCGTTGGGCGAACCCTTCGGAACGACCCCGGCGCCGAGGCCGGGGTCGGCAGGGTCCCTCAGAGGACCGGCATCGCCCCGGCGACGGTGACGAGGGCGCCGGAGGTGTAGCTGCTCTCGGCCGAGGCCAGCATCACGTAGGCGGAGGCGAGCTCCGCCGGCTGGCCCGGGCGCCCGAACGGGACCTGGCTGCCGAAGGACTTGACCGCGTCCTCGCTCATCCCCGCGGGGATGAACGGCGTCCAGATCGGCCCCGGCAGCACGCCGTTCACCCGGATGCCCTTCTCGGCCAGCAGCTGCGCCAGGCTCAGGACCATGTTGCTGAGCGCCCCCTTGGTGGCGCTGTAGGCCATCAGCGAGGGCATCGGGTGCTTCGAATTCACCGAGGAGGTGAAGATCACCGAGGCCCCGGGCTTGAGGTGGGGCAGGGCGGCCTTGGTCACGTAGAACGGCCCGAACACGTTGGTGCGGAAATGGTCCTCGAAGACCGCGTCCTCGATGGCGTCGAGCCCCTGGTTCGGCTGCTGGAAGGCGCCGTTGTTCACCAGCACGTCGAGGCGGCCGAAGGCGGCGACCGTACGCGCCACGAGGTCGCGGCCATGGGCCGGGTCCTTGAGGTCGCCCGGCAGCAGCAGGGCGCGCCGGCCCGCCTTCTCGATCCAGCCGGCCACCGCCTCGGCATCCGCCTGCTCCTCCGGCAGGTAGGCGATCGCCACGTCGGCGCCCTCGCGGGCGAAGGCGATGGCCACCGCCCGGCCGATGCCGGAATCGCCGCCGGTGATCAGCGCCGCCTGGCCCGTCAGCTTGCCCGAGCCCCGGTAGCTCGCCTCGCCGTGATCCGGCTCGGGCACCATCCGGCCGGTCTTGCCGGGAAAGCTCTGCGGCTGGCCCGCGAAGGGCGGGCTGGGATAGGTCGTCAGGGGGTTGTCGGTCACGCGGCGTCTCCGATGGAATGACGCGTCAACCGGAGGTCGCGTCGCGGCGTTCCCGGCACGCGATGCCGCGCGACCTCGCCGCGATCATCCGGGTATACCGCGCACCGCCAGACCGGCGACGCCGTCCCGCCCGAGGGCGATCCGGTGGTCCACCGCCTCGGCCGAAAGCCCGATCAGCGCCCCGGCGGCGACGTCCACCGGAAAGTGCGCGCCACGCAGGACCTGGACGGCCACGACCCCGAGGGCCGCCGCCGTCGCGACGCCGCGGATCTCGGGATAGGCCCGGCCGGCCGCCGTCGCCACCGCGACGCTCAGGGCCGAGTGTCCCGACGGAAACGACTGCCACGGCCCGACATTCGGCCCGAACCAGCCCTTCTCGTAGAGGCCCTCATCCATCAGCACGTTGGGCCGGGTCCGGTGCACGACCCGCTTCACGGTGGTCTTGGTGGCCGCCGCCAGGATTCCGGCGAGGAGCATGTGCCGGCCGGCCTCGGCCAGACGCGGGTCCCGCCGCAGCACGCCGAGGGCGAGGGTTCCGCTGGAGAGCGCCAGCAGCCACTTCCAGCCGCCCGCCTCGCTGGCCGCCGCCAGGGCCCGCACCCGGCGGGTGTCCTTGGCACGCGCCAGAGAGACGCCGAGACGGATGTCCGCCGCTTCGAGGCGCCGACCCATCCCGACCGATCCATCCGCCATCACGTCGTCCGCCATCCCCGAGAAGCACGGCCGTAAACGCGGTCCCAGGCGGATCGTTCGCGGCACGGCCGGCGATCGCGGGCGCCGGCGGTCCGTCTCCGCGCCAGAGGCCGAAGGGCCGGTTCGCCGTGGCACCCCGGCACGATCCAGCGAACATCAAGACTTCGCCCTCGGCCGGGCTCGGCCACGAAGATAAGGCCACGTCGTCACGACGAATCTGCAGGATTCGGTGCGTGCCGGCCATGATCCCGTCACCTTCACGTCGGATGGCGAGGCATCACGTGACAAGCGCTTGCCGTCCTGCGGACGAGGGCGGATCGCCACGGGGCGAGCGCATGAGGGTTGTTGGAAGCATGACGAATCGATCCACCATGGCGGGCGCCGCGCGCCGGCTGGCGCCCCTGGCCGGGCTCGTTGCCGCCGTTCTGCCGGGCCTCGCACTGGCTGCCGCCCCCAACGATGCCAGCGGCACCTGGCTCACCGAGGATGGGCGCGCCCGCATCCGCACCGAGAGGTGCGGCCCGCAGAACACCAACCTGTGCGGCTACGTCGTCTGGCTGAAGGTGCCCCTGAACGACCAGGGTCAGCCCCGCATCGACTTCAAGAATCCCGATCCGAAGAAGCAGTCCCGTCCCTCCCTGGGCCTTCAGCTGATCATGGGCCTGAAGCCGCAGCCGGACGGCCATTACGGCGGCAAGATCTACAACGCCGACGAGGGTAAGTTCTACGACGTGACGATGTGGTCGGACCAGCCGACGGAGCTGTCGGTGCGCGGCTGCCTCCTCGGCTTCCTCTGCGGCTCGCAGACCTGGAACCGGGTCAACGACGTGGTGCCGGGGCAGCTCACCGGCCCGACCAACGGCCCGGGCGGCCCGCGCGCCGATGCGGAATGGGCCCCCAAGGCGGCGCCGAGCGCCGGAGCGGGTGCGCCCGCCGCGACCGGCACGGCCAAGGCGCCCGCGCCCAAGCCGGCGGCCAAGCCGAGTGCCGCTCCGGCGGCGGCACCGGCCGAGTAGTCCCGCGCCGCACGCGAGGGGTCGTGAAACGCCGCCGTCCCGCCTCGGGCCGGCGGCGTTTCACGTGTCCAGGGGCCTCAATCCACCAGGGCCGCGTAGGTCAGCACGCGCAACTCGCGTCGCAGCGGCAGGGCCGAGGAGGGGATGAGCTGCGTCAGCAGCACCACGGCAAGATCCTCGGCCGGGTCGACCCAGAAGGCGGTGCTGGCAAGTCCGCCCCAGGCCACCTCGCCCGGCGTGCCGACGATCTGGGCGCGGGCCGGATCGAGCATCACCGAGAAGCCGAGGCCGAAGCCGATCCCCGTATAGGCGGTCTCGGAGAAGCGCGGCTGGCCCATCGCCGCCAAGTCCCCGTCGAGGTGATTCATCAGCATGAGGTCGACGGTCTTGCGCCCGAGGAGCCGGGTGCCCTCGAGTTCGCCGCGCCCGAGGAGGAAGCGGCAGAAGCGCATGTAGTCGGACGCGGTCGAGACGAGGCCGCCGCCGCCCGAGGCCACCGCCGGCGGGCGGGCGAAGCGACTGCCGACCGCATCGTCGTAGAGCTTCAGCGTCCGGTCCCGGAACAGGCTGTAATTGGCTGCCAGGCGCGGCAGCTTGTCGGCAGGCACGGAGAAGTCCGTGTCGACCATGCCGAGGGGGCCGATCACGCGTTGGCGGAGGAAATCGGCGAAGTCCTGGCCGGAGACGACGGCCACGAGGTGTCCCAGGACGTCGGTGGCCACCGAATAGTTCCACTCGGCGCCGGGCTGGGCGAGGAGGGGCTGCCGGGCGAGCCGGGCCACCACCTCGGCGAGGCTCGCCTCCTGGGCCTCGCCGAAATCGACGCCGTTATGGCGATAGAGGGCATCGACGAGGGTCGCCTCCATGAAACCGTAGGTCAGGCCGGAGGTATGGGTGAGAAGGTCGCGGATCGTGATCGGGCGCCGGGCCGGCTCACTGTCGAACTTTGCCCGGTTGCCGCCGGTGAGAACTCGCAGATCCGAAAATTCCGGCAGGAAGCGGGTGATCGGGTCGTCGAGTTGGAAGCGGCCCTCCTCATAAAGCATCATCACCGCCACCGAGGTCAGCGGTTTCGTCATCGAGTAGATGCGCGCGATGGTGTCGGGGGCGAAGGGCGCGTCGCGCGCGATGTCGGCCCGGCCATGGGCGCGGAAGAAGGCCGTCCGGTCACCGCGGGCCAGCATCACCGACAGGCCCGCGACCTTGCCGTCGTCGACGAGGCGCCGCATCCAGCCGTCGATCCGCTCCAGGCGGTCCGGGCAGAGCCCGAGGGCCCGCGGCTCGCTTGCGATCTCACCGTGCATCACACCTGCTCCGTCCCTGGCCACCAGCCCTGCCGACCGGCCCTGGCATAGCGGCGCGGCCGGACGGCGCAAACCCTGGCCTGCGCCGGAACGCCGACGCGATCACCCGACGCTCCGTCCCGCCTCGAAGGCCGCCCGGCGCTCCCCTCCCAACGCTTCCCTCCCAACGCCTCCCTTGCGGGTCGGTGGCGACCCCGAAGCGTCCCTCGGGCTCCGCAACGCCGAGCAGAAAACTTTGCGCTGGGCCCCTGCCACGGTCCATGGAGCAGCCATGATCCACCTGATGTTCAGCCTGCCCTGCCTGTACGTCGTCACCCGGGGCGTCTGGCCGCTGCCCTGGCCGCTTGCGCTCAAGCTCGGTCTCGCCGCCCTCCTGCTGGTCGCCTCGCAGTACCACCTGTGGAGCCGCCTCTCCTCCGGGTCCGTCTTCTCGCCCGAGTTTCCGCGGCCCATCGTTATGCTGTTCAGCGGGGCGTTCGGTGCGATCATCCTGCTGGCGGTGCTGCTCTTCGCGCTCGACGCCGTCGCCCTGGCATCCCTGGCCCTGCCCGGCGGCGGTTGGGCGGTTTCCAGCGCCTGGCGCATCGGGGCGGCCCTGGCGGTCGCGGTCCTGGCGGTGGTCGCGGTGCAGCAGGCCGTGCGCGTGCCGCCCCTGAAGGATGTCACGGTCGCGGTCAGGGACCTGCCGCCGGGCTTCGAGGGATACACCATCCTCCATCTCACCGACCTGCACATCAGCCGCCTGTTCCCCGCGACCTGGGCACAGGCGGTCGTCTCGCGCGCCAACGGGCTCGGCACGGACGTGATCCTCGTCACGGGGGATTTCATCGACGGTTCGTTCGCGGCCCGGCAGGCCGACGTGGAGCCGCTGCGCGACCTGACGGCGCGGGACGGCGTCTGGGCCATCCCCGGCAACCACGAATACTTCTTCGACGTCGAGACCTGGATGCGCCACTTCGCCGGCATGGGGATGCACATCCTCGCCAACGCCCATGCGGTCGTGACCCGCGGCGGCGACGCGCTGGTGCTGGCGGGAGTCACCGATCGCTCGGCGCCCGCCATCGGCCATCCGGGGCCCGACCTCGACGGTGCCCTGGCGGGTGCGCCCACGGATGCGCCGATCGTGCTCCTCGATCACCAGCCGGCAAATGCCCCTCGGGCAGCCGCGCGCGGCGTGGCGCTGCAACTGTCCGGCCATACACACGGCGGCATGATCATCGGACTGGACCGGCTCGTGGCGCGCGGCAACAACGGGTTCGTCTCCGGCGCCTACCAGGTCGGCGGCATGACCCTCTACGTCAGCAACGGGACGGGCCTGTGGGCCGGCTTCGCACTGCGCCTCGGCCGCCCGTCCGAGCTGACCCGCATCACCCTGCGCCGCACGTCTTGAGGGGGCACGGATACCGGGCGTCGCGCAGGCAGTCCGACGGGGCCTGGATCGGCGGCGATGCCTTTCGGCCCAGCCCGCGCTTCACCACCCCATGGTGCCGGGGCCGCCCTTGAACGGGCCGACGATGGCGGGCGTGATCCAGCCGCCGTAGAAGCCGCCGGGCTGCGGCGTCACACGCGCGTCGCCGACGAAGCAGGCCTCCATCGGACCGGCATAGAAGGCGATGTAGCCCGCGATCGCGGTGAAGTCCGGCGTGGGGGCGGGGTAGGCCCAGGCCGCGCCCTCGGCGCGAAAGCCGCCCGCCGCGACGTCGTACAGGACGGCGCGCCCCTTCCACTCGCAGATGCCGGCCCGGCGAGCGGGCCCGAGCACGCCGGCCACCACATCGCCGGGCGGAAAGTAGTAGGTCGGCGGATGGCTGGTCTCCAGCACCCGGTATCCGGCACCAGTCTCGGCGATGGTCCGGCCGTCGAGCACGACCCGCAGCCGCTCCGGAACCCTCTCGAGGCGGGGCGGGCGCGGGTAGTCCCAGACGCTCTCCTCGTTCGGGCCGGGCGGGATCGGGGTGGGCCACATGCGATCGGGACCTTGCCTCACAGGGATCGGAAGGTCGGACAGATAGGGCAGGGTATTGCGCCCGCCCTGTTTTCCGGCCTCCCGATTTCCCCATCCCGCGTTTTCCCCCGGCGCAGGGCATGCTAGCGCAGGCCCGGATCAGACGAAGGGACAACCTGCGTGACCGACCCGACCGCCTTCGCCCTCTATCTCGACTTCGACGGCACCCTGGTGGAGATCGCGCCCAAGCCCGACCAGGTCCGGGTCGATCCCGCCCTCGCTCCGGCCCTGGAGCGTCTGCGCGCCCGGCTCGGGGGCGCCCTCGCCATCGTCACGGGCCGGCCCATCGGGGTGATCGACGATTTCCTGGTCCCCGCCCGCTTCGATGTCGCCGGCCTTCACGGCGTCGAACGGCGGGTCGACGGCATCGTCTCGGGCGGCTCCGCCGAGGATCACCCTGACCTACGGGCCCAGGTGCCGACCCTGCATGCGGCGGTCACCGCCCTCGAGCACGTCCTGATCGAAGACAAGGGCGCCTCCGTGGCGGTGCATTGGCGCCTCGCCACCCCGAGCGATGCCGCCGCGGCCGAGGAGGCCGTGAAGGCCGCCGCCACCGCCCTCGGATCCGCCTATCGGCTCCAGCTCGGCAAGGCGGTAGGCGAGATCGTGCCCGCCTCCGCCACCAAGGGCCATGCCATCCGGGCGCTCGCCGAAAACCCGCCCTATGCCGGCCGCCGGGCGATCTTTCTCGGAGACGACCTCACCGACGAGAAGGCCTTCGCCGTGATCAACGAGACCGGTGGCGTCAGCGTCCGTATCGGCGGGGCCGAGACGATCGCGTCCCGCCGCCTCATCGATCCGGAGGATGTGCGCCGTCTGCTCTACGCCTGGGCCGATGGAGCACAGATCGACCCAGACGCCCTGCCGGCCGCCTGAGCGGCGTCCCACGACCGATCCCTAATCCCCGTTCCCCGGGGCCCAGACGGAAGCGACGCGCATGTTCGAATTTCCCGTCCTCGTCGGCGATATCGGCGGCACCAACGCCCGCTTTGCCCTGGTCCCCGAGGCGGGGGCGAAGCCGGTCCTCCTCTCCCACGAGGAGACGGCCGGCCACCCCGATCCCAGTGCCGCCATCCGCGCCTCCCTGGCCAAGGGGAACGGCACCGCCCCACGCTCCGCCATCCTGGCGGTGGCGGCCCGGGTCGACGGGCCGGCGGTGCAACTCACCAATGCCCAATGGGTGATCGAGGGCGCGCGGATCGGGCAGGATTTCGGCCTGTCGCGCTCGGTGGTGGTCAACGACTACGTACCCGTGGCGGCAGGTGCTGCCGGGATCAGCCCCTCCGAGCTGACGCCCATCGGTCCGAACCGGGAGGAGGGCCGGGCCGGCGACCAGGGGGCGCGCCTCGTCCTCGGGCCCGGCACCGGGTTCGGTGCAGCGGCCCTGTTGCCGGTGGGCGGGCGCCTCGTCATCGTCTCGACCGAGAGCGGCCACGTGGATTTCGGGCCGAGCTCGCCGGCCGAGCTCGCCCTGTGGCCGCATCTGGAGCGGGTCGAGGGCCGCATCACCGTCGAAACTCTCCTTTCCGGCCCCGGCCTGACCCGGCTCCATGCAGGCCTGCACCGGCTGCGCACCGGCGCCGACGGCCCGCGCCTCGACCCGGCCGCGGTCACGGAGGCGGGGCTCACCGGCGCCGACCCGGACGCGGCGGCCGCCCTCAACCTGTTCGCCAAACTCCTGGGCCGCGTCTGCGGCGACCTCGCGCTCACGTTCCTGGCCACCGGAGGCGTCTATATCGGCGGCGGGATCGCGCCCCGCATCATCGACGTGCTCCGGCGCGGCGCCTTCCGCGCGGCCTTCGAGTACAAGCCCCCCTTCGTGGCGCAGATGGAGGCGATCCCCACGAGCGTCATCGCCGTGCACGACCCCGCGCTGACGGGCCTCGCCGCCCTCGCAAGCCAGCCCGACCGGTTCGACTATCACGGCCAGGTCTGGCAGGTGCCCTGACCGATCGCGCAGCCATGCGCACGGGTCGGTGGGGACTCGCTCGAATTGTCGCGGGCCTCGCCGCCCTGATCGTCACCCTGGTCGGACTCGTCGTCCTCGCAGCGCTGCTGACGGCGCAGCGGGGCGACCCGGACCTTTATCCGCCGGCGGACGCGGACAGTATCGGCATCGCGCTGGTGTCGCACGGCTGGCATTCCGGCCTCGTGCTGCCGCGGGCCGCTCTGACGGGAGCGGGGAGCGGGCCGGCCCTCGCCAGCATCGCAACGCAATTCCGCGCCTATCCGCAGATCGAGTTCGGTTGGGGCGAGGCCCGCTTCTACCGGGCGACGCCGACCCTGGCCCAGTTCGATCTCGGCCTCGCGCTCGCAGCCCTGTTCACGCCGGGCGGACGGGCCGGGGTGGTCCAGGTGGTCGGCCTCGAGCGGCCGGTGCGTGATAGCTTTCCCTATTCGGACCTCGTGCCGCTGCGGGTCTCGAAGCCCGGCCTCGCGCGCCTTCTCGCTCGCCTGGAAGGAAGCTTCCGCCTCGTCGACGGACAGCCGGCCGCGGGCGGTCCGGGCCTCTACGGGCCGAGCCTGTTCTACGATGGGGCAGGGCGCTTCTCCTACGCGAACGTCTGCAACCACTGGGCGGCACGCCTGTTGCACGCCGCAGGCCTACCCATCACTCCCGTCCTCGATACCCACCCGGCGGGCCTCCTCCTCGATCTGCACTGGCGGTCCGGACTTGCCCCTCAGCCGCCAACCGCGAACCTGTCCAAACCGTAATCTTCACGCCACGCCCGGGTCAGGCGGCGCCCTCTACAAACCGGATCACGGCCCGCCAATGGCGGCCCCCCGATCCGGAGACCCCTATGACCGCTCAGCCCAACCGTCTGCGCCGCAACGCCCTCGCCTCCGTCGCCGTGGCCGCCCTCGTGGCGACCGGCGCGGCCGGTGTCGGCCTGACCCAGCCGGCCGCGCCGGCCTACGCCCAGTCCCTTTCCAAGAACCCGATCGAGACCCCCGATCATCCGCCGGGCTCCTTCGCCAGCGTCGTCGACAAGGTGAAACCGGGCGTCGTCGCCGTGAAAGTGAAGCTCGACGACAGTGCCGATTCCGACGACGAGGACGGCCCCGGCCAGGGACAGCAGGTCCCGCCGCAGCTGCGCGAATTCTTCAAGCGCTTCGGCCAGGGCGGACCGGGTCAGGGTGGTCAGGGCCAGGGCTTCGGCATGCCCAAGCGCCAGGGTCAACGCGGCGCCATGGGCTCGGGCTTCATCATCTCGGCGGACGGCTACGTCGTCACCAACAACCACGTGGTCGACAAGGCCAAGTCGGTGCAGGTGACCCTGGACGACAACCGCACCCTCGATGCGAAGGTGATCGGCAAGGATCCCAAGACCGACCTCGCCCTCCTCAAGATCACCGAGGGCGGCACCTTCCCTTACGTCTCCCTCAGCAAGTCGGCGCCCCGCGTGGGCGACTGGGTGGTGGCGATCGGCAACCCGTTCGGCCTCGGCGGCACGGTGACGGCGGGCATCGTCTCGGCCCGCGGCCGTGACATCGGCGCCGGCCCCTACGACGACTTCCTGCAGATCGACGCGCCGATCAACAAAGGTAACTCCGGCGGCCCGACCTTCAACGTCGGCGGTGAGGTGGTGGGCGTGAACACTGCCATCGCGTCGCCCTCCGGCGGCAGCGTCGGCCTGGCCTTCGCTATCCCGGCCGAGACCGTGCAGGCGGTGGTCGACCAGCTCCGGGCCGACGGCAAGGTGGCCCGCGGCTACCTCGGCGTACAGGTCCAGCCGGTGACGAAGGACATCGCCGACGGCCTCGGTCTCGACAAGGCCAAGGGCGCCCTCGTGGATCATGCCGAGGCGGGGACTCCGGCGGCGAAGGCGGGCCTGAAGTCCGGCGACGTGATCGAATCGGTCAACGGTGCCCCGATCAACGACGCCAAGGAGTTGTCCCGCAAGATCGCCGGCATCAAGCCGGGGGCCAAGGTCGAGCTGACCTACCTGCGCGGTGGCAAGACCGACACCGCAACGGTGGAACTCGGCGTGCTGCCCAACGACACCAAGGTGGCGAGCACCGACCGCGGCTCCTCGGCGAACGGACAGCCGCGGCTGGGCCTCAGCCTCGCCCCGGCCTCCGAGGTCGGTGCCGGCTCCGAAGGCGTGGCGGTGATGGAGGTCGATCCCGACGGTCCGGCTGCGGCCAAGGGCATCGAGCAGGGTGACATCATCCTGGATGTCGCGGGCTCCAGCGTCTCGCAGCCCTCGGAGGTGGCCGAGCGCGTCCGCTCCGCCGAGTCGAGCGGCCGCAAGGCGGTACTGATGCGGGTCAAGAGCGCCAAGGGCGTCACCCGCTTCGTCGCGGTGGCCCTGAGCAAGGCGGGCTGATCCGGGGTCTCCTCCGAGGGGGATCGAACGAGACCGAACGGCGGCCCACCCTGCGGGCCGCCGTTCGCTATGGTTCTTCCAGGCGCACGGACTGGACGCGCCGAGCCGACATCGGAGGTATGGACTCGGATCCGAGCCACCTGGCATGCCACGCAACCCTGAGACCGGGAGCCCCGCGCCCGCGCGGGGTGACGCGGGCGACGCGAGACGTCATGGTGCGCGCGCTTTTTGAACGCCCGCGCGGCCCCACCCGGACCTGAGCCCACCATGACGACGATCGCCGACCGCAGCACGGCCGACCTCGCGGACCTGTACGCGCAGGCTCGCAACGCCTACGACGCCTTCAAGGCCCGGGGCCTCAAGCTCGATATGACGCGCGGCAAGCCGGCGCCCGAGCAGCTCGACCTCTCCAACGGCATGCTCGCGCTGCCGGGCAACGGCGACTACACCACCGCGGCGAAAGAGGATGCGCGCAATTACGGCGGTCAGCAGGGCCTGCCCGAGCTGCGGGCCCTGTTCTCCCACCTCATCGATGCGCCGGCCGATCAGATCGTGGTCGGCGGCAATTCCAGCCTGGCCCTGATGCACGACACCATCGTGTGGGCGCTCCTGAAGGGCGTGCCCGGCTCCGAGCGGCCGTGGTCGCAGGGCGAGACGCCGGTCTTCCTCTGCCCGGTGCCGGGCTATGACCGCCACTTCGCCCTCTGCGAGGAGTTTGGGATCCGCATGATCCCCGTGCCGATGACGGGGCAGGGGCCCGACATGGACGTGGTCGAGCAGCTGGTCGCCGACCCCGCCGTGAAGGGCATGTGGTGCGTGCCGAAATACGCGAACCCGTCGGGCGAGATCTTCTCCGACGAGACCGTCCGGCGCCTCGCCACGATGACGACCGGCGCTCCCGATTTCCGCCTGTTCTGGGACAACGCCTACGCGGTGCACCACCTCACCACCGATCGCCACCCGGTACGCGATATTCTCGCCGCCTGCGCCGAGGCCGGCCATCCGGACCGGCCCTTTCTCTACGCTTCGACCTCGAAGATCACCCTGGCGGGCGCCGGTCTCGCGGTCTTTGCCGGCTCGCCCGAGAACACGCGCTGGTTCCTGGCCCGTGCCGCCAAGCAGACCATCGGCCCCGACAAGCTGAACCAGCTCCGCCACGTGCGCTTCCTGCGCGACGCCGCCGGACTCCAGGCCCACATGGACGCCCACCGGGCCCTCATCGCGCCGAAGTTCGCGGCCGTACAGGAGGCCCTGGAGCGGCACCTGGCCGGAACCGGAGCCGCGCGCTGGACCCGGCCCGAGGGCGGCTACTTCATCACCGTCGAAGCCCGTGAAGGCACCGCCACCGAGGTGGTTCGGCTCGCCAAGGAAGCGGGCATCGCCCTGACACCGGCCGGAGCGACCTCGCCCTATGGCCGCGACCCGAAGGACAGCGTCCTGCGTCTTGCGCCGACCTTTCCCAGCCTCGGCGACGTGACGAAGGCAGCCGAGGGCATCGCCCTCTGCATTCTTCTTGCATCCCTGGAGGCCGAGCACCGGGCCCGCGCGCGCTCGGCGGCCTGACCCCTCTGACGCAATCCGGAAACGTCGGCGCCGGATGATGCGGCGGCTATCCGGGAGGCAACGCGATGGTGGCCCTGAGGACGTTGACCCCGAGAACGCTGCAACGCGCCGGCGCTCATGTTTTGCCCGGCCTGGCTTTCTGCATCCTCATGGCCGAGGCGGCCCCGGCCCAGGCGCGCACCGCCTGGGCGTCCGGCACCTTCGTCTACGCCGACCTTTGTACCCTGCCGCAGACCGGCACGCGCAGCGGCCAGCGCATCACCCTGCGGCACTCACCGAACGGGGACGGGCTGACCTACGAGGGGGCCGAGCAGCGTGGCCCCCGCGCTGCCGCCGACGTCACCCTCGACGACGCCACCAAGGCGATCCGCTTCGCGGTTGAGACGGAGGTCGGGCCGCTCCACTTCCAGGGCGTCGCCGGCGCAGATGCTCTCACCGGCACCTTCGAGGACGAGGCGGGCGCACATGCGGTGTCCCTGCCGCGGGTCCTGCGCTCCCATGCTCACGAGGCCTGCCACGGCGACACCACGGGTTCGATCACCCCGCGGCGGTAAGTGGTGGGCGCGGTCCGTCTCCTGCGCTAGATCGGACTGATGACGCTTTCCTTCCGGCTCGCCGCGATCCTGCTTTCCCCGATGCTGTACGCTGCGGCTCCGGCGGCGGCGGATGGCTGCGATGCCCTCGCCGCACGGATGAGCCGCGCCACCGGGGCTTCCCTGGCCGGTCGCGAGGGGACGCGCGCCGTATTCCGCGCAGCCGATGCCGAGCGGATGAGCCTCGATTGCCGGGCGCACCGTATGGTCTTCTCCGCCCTGGAACGGGAGCCGGCTCGCCGCTACTACGCGCTGATCGGCCTCGCCGCCGGGGCGCTCACCGGCGCGAAACCCGAGGCTGTCGAGACCCTCGCCCTCAGTCTGCACCAGGGCGCCCTGGTCACGGGACGCCCCCAGGAGGGCGTTGTAGGCCGCGCTGCGCTCCGCTGCGAGACGGCGCCCGATACCGACCCGTTCGTGTCGCCGCGGACCCTCTGCGTGCTGATCCCCAGCACCCGGGGCGTGCTTCGCCGCCATGCCGGCCTTCCCGTGGCAGCGCAGGCGGGCTAGACCGGCGCCATGCCTCAGATTGCTTCATCCGAGACCGCGTCTTCCACCGCTCCCATCGTGATGGCCGGTTCGGTCGCGTTCGCGAACCACCTACCCTTCGCGCTGATCGCCGGGCCGTGCCAGCTCGAGAGTCGCGATCACGCGGTCGAGATCGCCGATGCCCTGAAGGCGATGACTGACCGCCTCGGAATCGGCCTCGTGTTCAAGGCCTCGTTCGACAAGGCCAACCGGACCTCCGGCACCACCGCGCGCGGCCTCGGCCTCGCCGGGGCCCTGCCGATCTTCTCGGAGATCAAAGAGCGCTTCGGCCTGCCCGTCCTGACCGACGTGCACGAGGCAGCGCAATGCGCGGCTGCGGCCGAGGTGATCGACGTGCTCCAGATCCCGGCCTTCCTCTGCCGGCAGACCGACCTCCTTCTCGCGGCCGCCGCCACCGGCCGAGTTGTGAATGTGAAGAAAGGTCAGTTCCTCGCACCCTGGGACATGGCCCACGTGGCCGAGAAGGTGACCAGGGCAGGCAATCCCAACGTGCTGGTGACCGAGCGCGGCGCCTCGTTCGGCTACAACACCCTCGTCTCCGACATGCGCAGCCTACCGATCATGGCGCAGGTGACCCACGGCGCCCCAGTGGTGTTCGACGCCACCCACTCGGTGCAGCAGCCGGGTGGTCAGGGCGCGACCTCGGGCGGTCAGCGGGAGTTCGTCGCCGTGCTCGCTCGCGCGGCCGTAGCGGTGGGCGTCGCCGGCCTGTTCATCGAGACGCATCCCGACCCGGACCAGGCCCCCTCGGATGGACCGAACATGGTGCCCCTGACGGCGATGCCGGCGCTGCTCGCCGAGTTGCAGGCCTTCGATCGCCTCGCCAAGGCGCGGATCGTCGGCCAGGCCCCCTGAGATCGAGGAAAACCGTCGATCTAGATCCGGCAAGTCCAGGCACGGGCTCGACAACTCCGGACGGCTGAAGCGATTCACCAAGGACGATGAACCATGTTGCGCTTTGTTCATCTGGGAAAGCGGACGGGAACGATCGGGACATCCTGACGTTGGAATATCCAATTCGTTCTCGAATGCTGTAGGATACCATGCG
Source organism: Methylobacterium sp. Leaf465 (assembly GCF_001424705.1). Lineage (GTDB taxonomy): Bacteria > Pseudomonadota > Alphaproteobacteria > Rhizobiales > Beijerinckiaceae > Methylobacterium. The sequence continues at coordinate 65,959 of NZ_LMRA01000044.1, read as the reverse complement.
CAAGCTCGCTCTGATTTCTGCCCTTACCCTTTCGCTCGGCGGTCTCGCTGCTGCCACCTCCGCCGAGGCCGGGCCGCGTGGCCATGGTTACGGTCATGGGGGCTACGGTCATGGCCATGCCTACGGCCATCGCGGCTATGGTCGCGGCTACGCGTATGGCGGTCGTCGTCGTGGGATCGGAACCGGCGCGGCCGTCGGTCTCGGCATTGCCGGTCTCGCGGCGGGCGCAATCGCTGCGGGCGCCGCGCGGGATTCCTATTATCGCGACGGTTATGCGCGTCCTGCCTATGGCTACGGCGCTCCCGCTTACGGTTATGGCTACTAAGCTCTTCATCGTCTGACACCGAAGACCGATACGCAAACGCAAGCAGGGGCGGCTAACGAAAGTTGGCCGCCCCTGCTTGCGTTTGGACCCCCCCGGAACTGCGAACCGCTCCGCTTCGCGCGCTCGCGGGCATATCGATTTTTGCGCCTCGTCCCACAAGCTTCGCAAGGGGGTTCGCGTCCGATCCCCACGGTTGCGAGGAATGTGGAATGGCCATCTTGACGGACCTAAACGCGGGACAGCGCGACGAGGTCACTTTCCTGTCGGGCCTCGACGAGAATGGGCGGATCGGAGGCGATACCTACTACACTTGGAACTACAAAGATTTCAGCACGACCGATGTCTGGATGAACAAGTGGTACAACGACAGTAAAGGCGCTCCTCTCGCCACCACGAGCCAAGCCGGGACACCGGGCGGAACGGTTACCTATTCCTTCAGCGCCGGTCTGCCGGTCGCTGCGCAGCCTGCCTATACGGCCGCCCTGTCGCTCTGGTCTGATATTGCGGATATCAAGTTCGAATATGTCCCTGATGCCAAGTCCGCGAATCTCCTGTTTACGACATTTGGAGAGGGCGGCGCAGCGACTTTCATACCAAACAACGGTAAGACGCCGATCGGCAGCGGGGATATTCCTTCGCAGACGTCGCCTCTCGCTCGGGGCGGCCAAGCGAGCATCGCCCTCGAGGCGCCGGACAACATATGGGGCAGCTTCGAGCTCGGTCGCTCCAAGATCATGAGCGACACCGCCCACGAGATCGGTCACGTCCTCGGTCTGGGCCATGGCGGATACTACAATGGCGGCACCTTCGAAGGGCAGCGGGGACCATACGACCAGAATCTGTGGACCTTGATGTCCTACATCGGAACGGGTGATCCGAACGCTACCTTCGCGTCGCAAGCTCCCGTCAACGCAGATTGGCAAGGCGGGTGGGCCCAGACGCCGATGGCGATCGATGTTCTGGCCAGCCAGCGCTACTACGGTGAGTCGAAGACCAGCACCTTCGCCGGTGGACAGACCTACGGCTTCAATACGAACATCACTGGCGCTTCGCGGGACTATTTTGATTTTACCAAGAACAGTACCCCCTTCGTCAACTTGTACAACCGTGGCACCAATAACACCCTCGATGTCTCCGTCTTCAGCACGGACACTCGGATCAACCTCAATCCCGGCACCTTCAGCACTGCCAGTGCCAACAGTGCCGTCACCAACAACATCAGCATTTCGTTCGGCACGCGGATCGACAAGGCCGTCACCGGTGCCGGAGACGACGTCATCTATGGCAACAACAACAGCAACGTGATCGACGGCGGCGGCGGCAACAACGCCTTCGTGATCACGGGCTCCAGCGCGAACTTCACGATCGACCGGACCAGCGCCACAAGTGCCATCGTCACCGACAAGACCACCGGCGCCGTCGATACGCTGACGAACATCGATAACATCTTTTTCGTCGATCCCGTCTGCTTCACCACCGGAACGCGCCTCGCGGTTGTCCGGGACGGCGTCGTCGGCGAGGTGTCGATCGAGGATCTGCGCCTGACCGATGTGGCGGTGACTGCCACGGGCGGCCGCCGTTCGATCCGCTGGATCGGCCGACGAGACGTCCTGCCCGACACGTATCCCGTGCCTGCGACGCAATGGCCCGTACGCATCCTGGCCGGAGCGTTCGGCACGGATGCCTGCGGTCAGGCCGTCCCGGCCCGAGACCTGCGCCTGTCGCCCGGACACCCGGTGCTGATCGGCGCCGATGCGGCGAACGCGGGCGGCGTGCTGGTGCCGATCATGAACCTCATCGATGGTATCGCGATCTGCCGGGAGGCTGTGGACCGGGTGACCTACTGGCATGTGGAGCTCGACCGGCACGACATCCTGTTGGCGGAAGGCCTGCCGGCCGAATCGTACTTCGAGAGCGGCGCGCGCGCCTGGTTCGGCAGCGACACCAGGCAGGGCTGGTGGAGGGACGTCGACGGGACCGCCAGTCCGCTGTTCGGTCGCTGCCGTCCGGTGGCGTTCGACGGTCCGATCGTCGAGGCTGCGCGCTGCCGGATCGGCAGCGCCTTGCGCCTGCGTCTGGCCGCACAGGCAGCCTGGCCTTGCAGCGAGACGCGGACGATGGCGGCCTGAGCCGAGGCCGCTCTCAAGGGAACGGTTCTCAGCGGGCCCGGTAGGGTGGCACGCCGGGATCCGGAAGCCAGACGGACTTCGGCGGCTCGCCCGTCTGCCAGAACACGTCGATGGGAATACCGCCGCGTGGGTACCAGAAGCCGCCGATGCGCAGGTAGCGGGGCGCCAGCAACTCGGTGAGGCGCAGGCCGATACCCACCGTGCAATCCTCGTGGAAGGCTCCGTGATTGCGGAAGGCCGTCAGATAGAGCTTCAGCGACTTCGATTCGACCAGCCACTGATCCGGTACGTAGTCGATCACCAGGATGGCGAAATCCGGCTGGCCGGTGACCGGGCACAGGGAGGTGAATTCCGGCACGGTGAAGCGGGCCAGATAGTCGGTGGTCGGATGTGGGTTCGGCACCCGGTCGAGTCGAGCCTCGTCCGGGCTGCCCGGCGGGGGCGTCATCTGTCCAAGTTGCAGGCTCTCGGCGCCTGAAGGCGGTGGCGTCATGGGCAAAATCTTCCGAAGACGAGGAGCGGACCACGTCGCAGGCGTCAGGCCTTATGACGAAATCCAATCATTTCGCCAGTCATGTGTCACCGACGAGTGGCAGGCGCGGGGTCCGCGTGCCATATGGAACGTATGAGCGACGAAAACACGGCTACCTACCCCTACACCCTGGAGATCCAGCCGCCCAAGGCGCCGGGCAGTCCATACCAGTGGGCGATTCGCCGGAAGGGGAAGCTGATTCAGCGATCCGACCGCAATCATCCCACCGAAGCCAAGGCGCGCGAGAACGGGATGGCCCAGATCGAGTTGCTTCTGTCGGGCGCCGGAGACCGCTGACGCGATCCGGTCCAGACGGGACGCGGCAGATTCTGTGGCCCGAAGGCAGCGGGTTACCGAGGGCGCTTGCCGGACGCGAAGCGTTGGCGGATAAGCCTCGGCGGGATCACCCCATCCCCGATGCGGCCAAATGGCGGCGTCCGGGAGGGGCCCGGCCTCACGTGATTGAGGCCTCGACAAGCCGAAACGTCCGGAAGGCGCCTGCATGACCGCGATCACCAACATCGCCGCCCGTGAGATCCTCGACAGCCGAGGCAACCCGACCATCGAGGTCGACGTGCTGCTCGAAGACGGATCCTTCGGCCGCGCAGCCGTGCCGTCAGGCGCCTCCACCGGCGCGCACGAGGCGATGGAGCTGCGCGACGGCGACAAGGGCCGCTACGGCGGCAAGGGCGTGCGCAAGGCGGTCAACGCCGTGCAGTCCGACATCCTTGACGCCATCGGCGGCATGGATGCCGAGGACCAGATCGCCATCGACGAAGCGATGATCGAGCTCGACGGCACCCCGAACAAGAGCCGCCTCGGCGCCAACGCGATCCTCGGCGTCTCGCTGGCCGTCGCCAAGGCTGCTGCCGAGACGGCCGGACTGCCGCTTTATCGCTACATCGGCGGAACGCAGGGTCGGGTGCTGCCCGTACCGATGATGAACATCATCAACGGTGGCGCGCATGCCGACAATCCGATCGACTTCCAGGAATTCATGATCATGCCGGTGGGCGCATCGTCGCTCGCCGAGGCCGTTCGCATGGGCGCCGAGGTGTTCCACACTCTGAAGGGCGCCCTGAAGAAGGCCGGCCACAACACCAACGTGGGTGACGAGGGCGGCTTTGCCCCGAACCTGCCTTCGGCCGAGGCCGCCCTCGACTTCGTGATGCAGTCGATCCAGGCCGCCGGCTTCAAGCCCGGTACCGACATGGTCCTGGCCCTGGACTGCGCCGCGACGGAATTCTTCAAGGACGGTGCCTACCACTATGAGGGCGAGGGGCAGACCCGCGATATCGAGGCACAGGTCGCCTACCTCGCCGGCCTCGTGGATGCCTATCCGATCCTGTCGATCGAGGACGGCATGTCCGAGGACGACTGGGAGGGCTGGAAGCTGCTCACCGACCGGGTCGGCGACCGTTGCCAGCTCGTGGGCGACGACCTGTTCGTGACCAACGTCACCCGCCTCTCGCGGGGCATCGCCGAGCAGACCGGCAACTCGATCCTGGTGAAGGTCAACCAGATCGGGTCGCTCACCGAGACGCTGGCGGCCGTCGATATGGCCCAGCGCGCCGGCTACACCGCCGTGATGTCCCACCGCTCCGGCGAGACCGAGGACTCGACCATCGCCGACCTCGCGGTCGCGACGAATTGCGGACAGATCAAGACCGGCTCGCTCGCCCGCTCGGATCGGTTGGCCAAGTACAACCAGCTGATCCGCATCGAGGAGGGCCTCGGCTCGCAGGCGCTCTATGCCGGCCGCAACGCCCTGAAGGCGCTCGCACGCCGCTGAAGGCCTCGCAAGCGCGCCTGCAAAGGTGCCTGAGTGAATCCGACACGGCCGCGAAGTCCTTCGCGGCCGTGTTTCGTTGCAGGCCGTGCCCTATGTCTCGTCTATGTCCACCTCCCAGACCGCGCGCCCCGCGCTGACCGTCTATTACGACGGCGCCTGTCCTCTCTGTGCCGCGGAAATCCGGCTGTACCGGCGCTCCGAGGGGGCCGAGCGCATCGCCTGGGTCGATGTCGGGGCCGAAGGCCCTGCGGAACTCGGACCCGGCCTCACGCGGGGTGCGGCCCGGGCGCGCTTCCACGTTCGGCGCCCCGATGGTGCCCTGGTCTCGGGGGCCGCCGGATTCGTCGCGCTCTGGGCCGTGCTGCCGCGCTGGCGCTTCCTCGCGTGGCTCGCCCGCCTACCGGGCGTGCTCGGTCTGGGCGAGCTCGCCTACCGCCTCTTTCTGCCGTTGCGGCCCTGGATCGCCCGGCGCGTTCGGGGCGGTGGACCACGCTGCGACAAGGCTTGCGGATAGGGCGCGCGTGGGCGCAGGAGCGGGGACGGAGCTCACTTCTGCGAGGCGGCGCATGCTCAATCCCATCCAGGCCTTCTGGCTCCGGCCGCGCCTCCTCGTCAGCGTCGGGCTCACCCTAGTGCTCGCCCTGATCCTGCCCTTCGCCGACCTGTCGGTCCGGCTTCCGATCGGTTGGTGTCTCGGGGTTCTCGTCTATTGCGGGCTCATCGTCGGCAAGGCCGCACGCCAGTCACGGGATTCCCTGCGGGCCGAGGCCTCGCGCCTCGATGACAGCGCCTTCACGGTCACGCTCTTCGCGATCCTGGCGGCGGCGGCGAGCTTCGGCGCCGTGGCCATGCTGGTTCTCGGAGGAAACGGCAGCGAAGCCTATCGCCTGACTCACCTGGCCCTCGCGGCCGCCACGATGATCTGTGCCTGGCTCTTCGTGCAGGTCGTGTTCACGGTGCACTACGCGCACCTCTACTACGGCGCCGATGCCGACACGTCCCGCGGCGGCCTCGACTTCAACGGCGACGAGAACCCAGACTTCTGGGACTTCTTCTACTTTTCCGCGACGATCGGGGCGACGTCCCAGACCTCGGACACCGACATCACCAGCAAGGCGATGCGCCGGGTCGCCACGGTGCAGACGATCTATGCCTATGTCTTCAACACAAGCGTCCTGGCGCTGGCGATCAACATGGCGGCGGGTGTCGCCCAGCATTGAGCCTACAGGCGGCGCCGAACATCAGGGCGCGGCCTCCAGGGCTTCTCGAGCGTCCGCGTGATCGTCCACCGTAGCCTCCGGTGCCTCCTGCAGGTCCGGAGCTCGATCGCTGCGGCACAGGCTGATGAGGATCGGGAAATGGTCGGACTGGATATGGGGCAGGCGCTCGATCCGGCCAAGCAGGAAGTCGGCGCTGAAGAAGATATGATCGAGGGGCCAGCGCAGCAGCGGCCACTTCGCGTTGAAGGTCGGATAGAGACCGCGCCCGATGCGCGGATCGAGGAGCCCGCTGATCCGCTGGAAGAGGTCGTTGGTCTTGGACCAGGCGACGTCGTTGAGATCCCCCGCCACAACGGCGGGACGCCCCTCCGCCTTCACCTCGCGGGCCACCAGGACGAGCTCGGCGTCGCGTGCGGCGCTGCTCTGGCCCGGGTGGGGCGGGCGCGGATGCACGCCGAAGAACGTGAAGGTCTCGCCGGAACGCAGGGTCACGCCGGCGCGGACGGAGGGGACGTCGTCCTCCAGGAGGAAGCGCACCTGCGGGTCGGTGAGGGGGAGCTTCGAATAGAACATCAGCCCGTAGGTGTTGCCCTGCGGCTGGGCCAGCACGTGAGGATAGCGGGCCCGCAGGGGTTCGAGCGCCTGCGCCCAGGCTGCGTCGGTCTCGACCAGCAGCAGCAGGTCGGGGTCCTGAGCGGCGATGAGATCGAGGATCGGTGCGTAGGCACGGTTGGACTCGAGCACATTGGCGATCATGATCGACACGCCGGCGTCGGAGCGGCAGGCGCCGGCCTCCGCGGCCACGGCCTGCGGCGAGGACAGACGCGTGAACGGGTAGATGCAAGCCACTTGGTAGGCTAGGGCTGCCACGAGGCCCACGGCGAGCATCAGCCCCGGGGGATCGCGGGCAACGAGAAGCAGGCCCAGGATCACCGGCACGATCAGGGCCGCAATCTGCAGTCGCGGAAAATCGAAGGTGCGGATGAAGCCGGAATTGCTCGGAACGAACGGCAGGAGCGTCGCCGCCACGAGGAGCACGCCGAAGGCCTTCATGCCCAGTGCCATCCATGTCCCCGCCACACTTCACCTCCCGTGCCGTCGCCGGCACGCCGTGGCCGAGCGTTGCGAAACGTCCCAGGGCCGGAATGGTGCCCGCATGGCCCACCGGGAGGTCGGTCATGGAGCCTGACGCCGAGGAGACTGCCGCAGCGCGCGCACGGGTCGACGCGCTCCTCGCCCGCCTCGAATCCGCAGCCTTCATCGGCTTTTCCGGTGGCGAAGCCCGCGACCTCGGCGGCTTGCCCCTAGGGCGGGAAGCCCTGGCGGCCCGGCTTGGCGAGACCCCGCAACCACCGGCCTGGTGGGACCCGAAGCAGGCCGGCTTCGCCCTCGCCGGTGCCGATCTCAGCGACGCGCACCTTGAGGACACGGATCTCACCGGCGCCAACCTCGCGGGGGCCAATCTCGCCGGGGCCCTCGGACGCTCCGCGGGCTTCGCCGGCGCCACGGTGGAGGAGGCGAATTTCGCCGGTGCCGATCTCAGCGGCGCCCGCTTCACCGGCATTGCCGGCGGCGAAGCCAATTTCGACGACGCCATGCTGGAGGATGCGCATTTCGGGGGCGCTGCGATGCGATTCGCCAAGCTCCGCCGGGCGCTCCTCGACGGCGCCAATTTCGACGGCGCAGACCTCTGGGGGGCCGACTTCACTGGTGCAGATGCCGACTACACGCATTTCCGCGGTGCACGCCTGGACGAGGTCAAGCTCGTGGGCGTCAACCTGACCTACGCGGATTTCGAGGGCGCCAGCCTCAAGAAGACCCAGCTCAGCGGGTCACGCCTGCGAGGGGCCAATCTCACCGGGGTGAAGCTCGACGGGGCCGACCTGTCCGGGGCCGACCTGTCCGAGACCAGCCTGGTGCGGCTCAATCTTTCCACCTGCGACCTGCGCCATGCGCGCTTCGCCGGGGCCTGGCTCAACGGCACCCGGATGCGGGTGGACCAGCTCGGCGGCGCGGTGGGCGAAGAGATCGCCCGGGACTACGTCGCCGCGCAGGCGAGCTACCTCGCCCTGGAACAGAACTTCAAGAGCATCGGCAGCCAGGATGCGGCGAGCTGGGCCTACAAGCGGGGCCGCCGGATGGGCCGGTTTCACGCGGGCGCCCAGGCACGGGCGGCCTGGGAGAAGCGCGTGGGCCCGGACCTCGCCCGCCACGGCTATCAATGGGTTGCCGACCGCTTCGTGGAGTGGCTCTGCGACTACGGCGAGAGCCTGTCGCGCATCGCCCGCGCCTTCGTCATCCTGATCTTCGTCTTCGCGGTTCTCTACGGTTTGACCGGTGGCCTGATCCCGGAGGGGGGCGACGGGCGGGCGACCTACAATCCCCTCGATCTCGTGAGCTACAGCGCCCTGAACATGATGACCGCCAATCCCCCCGAGATCGGCGTGAAGCCGGTCGGCCGCGTCACCAACCTGCTTGTGGGCATCGAGGGCGCGGCCGGCATCATCCTGATGGGCCTGTTCGGCTTCGTTCTCGGCAATCGGCTGCGGCGCTGATCGACCAACCCCGATCGGCCGTTCTGCCGCCATGACCTCACTCACCGCGCGCCTCGCCGGACTCTACGAAGGAAATACCGACGGGGCGCATCGCTTCCGCTACGGCCTCCTCGTGTTGGACGTGACCACCGTCGCCTACGTCGTGGTGACCTCGTTCCTGCCGCGCGCGCCCTGGATCGAGGGAATCGACGTCGTCCTCGGCCTCGTCGTCCTCCTCGACTTCCTGGCGCGCCTCGCCATCAGCCGGAACCGGGCGCAGGAATTCCTGCACCTTTCCACCTGGGCGGACATCGCCGCGGTGGTATCGTTCCTCGCGCCGGTGGTGGGGGAGGGGGTCGGCTTCCTACGCATCCTGCGGACCCTGCGCCTCCTGCGCACCTACCAGCTCCTCGATCGCCTCCGCGCCGACAGCACCGTCTTTCGCGCCAACGAGGACGCGATCCTGGCCGCCACCAATCTCGCGGTCTTCGTCTTCGTGATGACCGGGATCGTCTACGCCACGCAGCACGGCAGCAACCCGGCGATCGGCAACGCCATCGACGCGCTCTATTTTACCGTGACCTCGCTGACGACCACCGGCTATGGCGACATCACCCTGCCGGGCCCGACCGGACGCCTGATCTCGGTCGTCGTCATGATCTTCGGCGTGACGCTGTTCCTGCGTCTCGCCCAGGTGCTGTTCCGCCCCCCCAAGGTACGGTTTCCCTGCCCGGCCTGCGGCCTGCAGCGCCACGACAGCGATGCGGTTCACTGCAAGGCCTGCGGCACGCGTCTCGCCATCCCGGACGAAGGTGCCGATTGAGCGGACATCGCACCGGGCGCGGCGAGCCCCGGGATGAACGGAAACGGCGCCGGCGCGTTTGCGAGCGTCGGACCCGTGATCCTGTTCCTCCGATCCTGTCGTGGTGGGGCTGGAGCACAACACCATCGCCGCCGCGACCACGCCGGCCCTTCCTCCCGCCCGCCCGGGCGTCAACCCCGTGAACCGCATCGCATGACCAGCGCCTACCCGAAGCGTCCCGATCGTGGTTGGCGCAAGCCCCGCATCCTCGCGGGCCTGCCGAGTTCCCCCCTCGCCCTGGTGCTCATCGGCATCGCGGTGGCGGCCGGCATCGGAAACTATCTGGCCGGCGAGGCCAGCCGCACCGAAGCGGCGCGCCAGCACGCGATCCTCAGCGAGAGCGAGCGCCTGCTGTCGAACATGGTCGAGCTCGAGACCGGCATGCGCGGCTACGTGCTGTTCGGTGAGGAACCCTACCTCGAGCCCTATCAGGCGGCCCAGAACACCATCGACGGGCAGCTCGATACCATCGAGACCCTGACGAAGCAGACCGATGCCCAGGCGCCCGAACACATGCGCGACCTGCGCCGTTTCGTGGAAGCGAAGCGGAACTACGCCGCCCACGTCATCGACCTGCGCCGGAACCGGGGCTACGACGCGGCGGTCTCGCTGGCTCGCCTGGGGGAGGGCAAGCGCACCATGGACGGCGTGCGGGGGGCCGCCAAGGGTGTCCAGAACCACGCTACCGCTGTCCTCGCCGTCAGCGAGGAGCGGGACCGGGTGCTCTCACTCGTGCTGCTGCTGGTGTCGATCGCCTCGGCCCTGGGTGCGGTCGGGCTGCTCGGGCGCCTCGCCTTGGTGCGCCGTCGCGACGAGCAGCGCACCGCCGCCCTCCTCGACGGCGTCTTCGCCAACGCACCCGTCGGCCTCGGCTTCCTCGACCGTGACCTGACGATTCAGAACATGAACCGGGCGCTCGCCACCATGAATGAGCGCGGATTCGGCGCCGATCTCGGTGCGCCGATCTGGGCGAACGTACCGACGCTGCAGGAGCAGCTCATCCCGAAGCTCAAAGCCGCCCGCGACGAAGGCTTGGTGACCACCAACGTCGACGTGGCAGTGCCCACCCCGAGCGCACCACGCGGGGTGCGCCACTTCCAGATGAGCTTCTATCCCCTGCGCGGACGGACCGGCTCCGCACGCACCGGCGGCGCCCAGGCCGACGGCGTCGGACTCGTGGTCTCGGACGAAACCCTGCGCAAGCTCTCCGAGGAGCGCATGCGCCACAGCGAGGAGCGCTTCCGCTCCCTCACCGAGGCCACCACCGCCATCGTCTGGACGACCAATCCGGAAGGCGGATTCGAGGTGACCCCCTCCGAATGGACCCGCTTCACCGGTCAGACGCCCCAGGAGGCCGCCGGAGCCGGATGGCTGGGCTCGATTCATCCCGACGACCGCGAACGCACCAACGCGGCTTGGCTGCAGGCCCTGGAAACCCTCGCGCCCTACGAGATCGAGCACCGTGTCCGCCGCCAGGACGGGGTGTGGCGGATCATGTCGGCCCGTGCCGTCCCGATCCTGGAAGAGAACGGCAGCATCCGCGAATGGGTCGGCACCCATTCCGACGTCACCGCCCGCAAGGAAGCGGAACTCGCCCTGGAGGCCGCCAAGGAGGCGGCCGAGGAGGCCAACCGCGCCAAGAGCCAGTTCCTGGCCAACATGAGCCACGAGTTGCGGACCCCGCTCTCGGCGGTGATCGGCTATTCCGAGATGCTGCAGGAGGAGATCGAGGATCTCGGCGAGGAGGGACTCCTCGCCGACATGCGCAAGATCGAGGCGAACGCTCGCCACCTGCTGGGCCTCATCAACGATGTCCTCGACCTTTCGAAGATCGAGGCCGAGCGCATGGAGATCTATGCCGAGGCCTTCCCGGTAGCCGAGACCGTGCGCGACGTCGCCGCCACCGTAGAATCGCTGGTCGACAAGAAGGGCAACAGCCTGGCCCTCGAGATCGCGGACGACCTCGGCGAGGCGCAGACCGACCAAACCAAGCTGCGCCAGTGCCTCATCAACCTCCTGAGCAATGCGGCGAAGTTCACCGAGGCCGGGCGCATCACCCTGGGGGTCACCCGCACGGCGCGCGAGGGGGCCGACTGGCTCGCCTTCCGCGTGACGGACACCGGTATCGGCATGACCCCCGAGCAGCAGGCCAAGCTGTTCCAGCGCTTCACCCAAGCCGACGCCTCGACCACCCGCCGGTTCGGCGGCACCGGCCTCGGCCTCGCCATAACCCGCGCCTTCGCCGAGATGCTGGGTGGCCGCATCGAGGTGGAGAGCGAGGAGGGAGCCGGCACGACCTTCACCCTGACGGTGCCGGCGACCTACGTGCCTCCAAACCCGATCGCGGCGGCTCATCAGGACCACGACGCTCTGCACCGGACCGGCGAGGCACGACCGATCGCCGGCGGCCATGTCCTGATCATCGACGACGACGCCGCGACGCGCGATCTCCTGGCGCGCTTCCTGGAACGCGACGGCTTCACCGTGGCCACCGCCCGTGACGGGCGCGAGGGCGTGGAGCGAGCCCGCGAGCTCAAGCCCCGGGTGATCCTCCTCGACGTGACGATGCCGCGCATGGATGGCTGGTCGGTGCTGCGTACCCTGCGGGCCGACCCGGAACTCGGCGCGACCCCGATCATCATGGTGACGGTGCTCGACGAGCAGAACCTCGCCTTCTCGCTGGGCGCCACCGACTACCTGCAGAAGCCGATTGAGTGGGGCCAGCTCAAGTCGGCCATGGAGCGGTTCAAGCCCTCCGAGCACAAGGGCCCGGTGCTGATCATCGATGACGATCCGGATGCCCGCGAGCGCCTCTCCGCGATGCTGACCCGCGAGGGCTGGCGCGTCGCCTCGGCCGAGAACGGCGTGGCCGGCCTGGAGGCGACCGCGGCCAAGAAGCCCTGCCTCATCCTCCTCGACCTGATGATGCCGGAGATGGACGGCTTCGGCTTTCTGAGAGCCCTGCGCGAGCAGGCCGAGTGGCGCGATATCCCGGTCGTCGTCCTCACCGCCAAGGACATCACGGCCGACGACCGCAGGCGGCTCGCGGGGCGTGCGGATCGGGTCCTGCAGAAGGGCGGCCTGAGCCTGACGGATCTGGCCGAATCCCTACGGCCGCTGGTGGCCCCCGGGGTCTGACGACGCCAGCCCGGCGGGCGCTCCAAGCGTGCTTGCCGGCCCCTGCGGGGCGGCCTATAGCCCTGGACCCACCATGACAACCGCCCCTCCCAGCTTCCCCCACCGGCACCTGCTCGGGATCGAGGGGCTCACCCGACCCGACATCGAGATCCTCCTCGACCGGGCGGAGGACGCCGTAGCCCTCTCGCGTCAGGTCGAGAAGAAGCGCACCACCCTGCGCGGCCGCACCCAGATCAATCTGTTCTTCGAGCCCTCGACGCGGACGCAGAGTTCCTTCGAGCTCGCCGGCAAGCGCCTTGGAGCCGACGTGATGAACATGTCGGTGGCCTCGTCCTCGGTGAAGAAGGGTGAGACCCTCATCGACACCGCCGCCACCCTCAACGCCATGCGGCCCGATATCATCGTGGTGCGCCATCACGCGGCCGGCGCCGTGCACCTCCTGGCCCGCAAGGTCGACTGTGCGGTGGTCAATGCCGGCGACGGTGCCCACGAGCACCCGACGCAGGCGCTCCTCGACGCGCTGACGATCCGGCGCAACAAGGGCCGGATCGAAGGTTTGCGGGTCGCGATCTGCGGCGACGTCCTGCACAGTCGCGTGGCCCGCTCGAACCTCATCCTGCTGCAGGCCCTCGGTGCGCGGGTCCGGGTGATCGGACCCTCGACCCTGCTGCCCACCGGCATCGAGCGCTTCGGTGTCGAGGTCTTCACCGACATGCGCAAGGGCCTGGAGGGCTGCGACATCGTCATGATGCTGCGCCTGCAGCGCGAGCGCATGAACGGCTCCTTCGTGCCCTCCGTGAAGGAGTATTTCCGCTATTTCGGCCTCGATGCCGACAAGCTGCGGCTGGCCGCACCCGACGCCCTCGTGATGCATCCGGGCCCGATGAACCGCGGCGTCGAGATCTCTTCGGAAATCGCCGACGGGGCGCAGTCGCTCATCAGAGAGCAGGTCGAGATGGGCGTGGCCGTTCGCATGGCGGTGCTGGAAGCTCTGGCGACGCATCTGCCGAACGCGTGAGGCGGCTGCGGCGTCTGCCCGCCTACAGGCTGAGCAGCGCCCCCTCCGCCTCCGGCACCTCCTCCGAGAATACCACCCGCGCGCCATCGAGCCGGGCCTTTCCGCCCGCGACGAGAGCCAAGGCTTGGGGATAGAGCCGGTGCTCCTGCACCAGGATGCGAGCGGCAAGGGCGTCGGAATCGTCGCCGGGCCGGACCGGCACGGCCCCCTGTGCGATGATGGGGCCGGCATCGAGCTCGGGCACGACGTAATGCACGGTGCAGCCATGCAGCCGCACCCCGGCGGCGAGCGCCTGTTCATGGGTGTGCACGCCCTTGAACAACGGCAGCAGGGAGGGATGGATGTTGATCATCCGGCCGGCCCAGGTCTCGACGAACCCGGCGGTGAAGATCCGCATGAATCCGGCGAGACACACGAGGTCGATACCGGCCGCCTCCAATTCGACGTTCAGCGCGGCGTCGAAGGCCTCCCGGCTCGAATAGGCCCGGTGATCGAGGGCACGGGTCGGGATGCCACGCTCAGCGGCGTAGGTCAGGCCGGGCGCTTCGGGCCGGTTGGATGCCACCAGCAGGATCTCGGCGGGATAATCCGGCGCCTCGGCCGCCGCGATCAGCGAAGCCATGTTCGAGCCGCGCCCCGAAATGAGGATCGCGACACGGGTCTTGCCTCCGACCGATGATGTCTGCGCGGCCGCCATCAGAAGGCGAGCCGGCCTTCGAAGGTCACGGGCTCGGCCCCACGCGGGGTGATGCGGCCGAGGCGGACCGGGGAGGCACCACCCAGGTCGAGGGCCTTCGACACGGCGCTCACGCTCTCGGGCGCCACCACCACGACCATGCCGATGCCGCAGTTGAAGGTGCGCAGCATCTCGGATTCGGCGACTCCGCCGACCTCCGACAGCCAGCCGAAGACCGGGGGCGGGATGATCGCGTCGAGGTCGATGCTGATGCCGACGCCGTCGGGCAGCACCCGGGGCAGGTTGTCAGGGAAACCGCCGCCGGTGATGTGGGCGAGGGCCTTGATCCCATCGGTGGTGCGCAGGGCCGCCAGCAGCGGCTTGACGTAGATCTGGGTTGGCTCCAGCAGGGCCTCGCCGAGGGTCCGGGCAGGCTCGAAGGGCGCGGGATCGTCGTAGGACAGGCCGCTCTTCTCGACGATGCGGCGCACCAGCGAAAAGCCGTTGGAATGGACGCCCGAGGACGGCAGGCCCAGGACGACATCGCCGGGCACGATGTTGCCGCGCGGCAGCAGGGTCCCGCGCTCGGCCGCCCCGACGCTGAAGCCGGCCAGATCGTAATCGGAGCCGTCGTAGAGGCCCGGCATCTCGGCAGTCTCGCCACCGATCAGCGCACAGCCGGCGAGCCGGCACCCGGCCGCGATGCCGCGCACGATGTCGGCGCCCACTCCCGGCACCAGCTTGGCGGTAGCGAAATAGTCGAGGAAAAACAGCGGCTCGGCGCCCTGTACGATGATGTCGTTGACGCACATGGCCACGAGATCGATGCCGATGGTGTCGTGCCGGTTCGTCTCGATGGCAATCTTCACCTTGGTGCCGACGCCGTCATTGGCCGCCACCAGGATCGGATCCTTGAAACCTGCGGCCTTCAGATCGAACAGGCCGCCGAACCCGCCGATCTCGGCATCCGCCCCCGGCCGGCGCGTGGCGCGCACCAGCGGCTTGATCGTCTCGACCATGGCGTTGCCAGCATCGATGTCGACGCCCGCGTCCGCGTAGGTCATTCCGTGTCTGGGCTCGCCGGTCATCCGCGCCGCTCTCCGAAGGTCCGTGTTCCGCGACCTCTAACCGCTCCCGCGCGCCTTCGCGAGTCCGTCCTCGCAGCGAGCGCATCGCAGGTCGCGGGGATTCGCACCAAGGTCCGCAGCCGAGGCTCCGACAGCGGCGCACGTGAAACGTCGGCATGCGCCCTGCAGCCTTGACCGCGTCCCCTCCCGTTCCCACTGTTGATCCGCGAACGGCGACGTCGCGCACACGACGATTGGGACGGGGAACGGCCGATGCGCGGCAGGGCGATGATCGGGCTGATGGCCCTCGTGGGCGTCGCCCTCCTGCTCTATCTGCTCGCCGACGTCATGCTGCCCTTCGTGGCGGGCCTCGCGTTGGCCTACCTCCTCGACCCGATCGCGGACCGACTCGAGCGCCTTGGGCTCGGGCGGCTCTCGGCCTCGCTCCTCATCCTCGCGGTCTTCGTCGTCGGGCTCGTGGTGGCCCTGCTTCTCGTGGTGCCGCTCGCCGCCAATCAGGTCTCCGCCCTCGTGGCGACTCTGCCCGGCATGGTCTCACGGCTGCAGGGCATCCTCGCCGAACGGGCCGGCCCACTGCTGCAACGGGTGGGAGGCGCCGACGTGCTCACCGATCTGCAGTCGCAGGTCGGCACCTTGGTGGGACAGGGCGGCACCTGGTTCCTGACCTTCCTGAAATCCTTGTGGTCGGGCAGCCAAGCGCTGATTTCCATCGCGTCGCTCCTCGTCGTCACGCCCGTGGTGGCATTCTACCTCCTCGTCGATTGGGACCGGATGATCGCGACCCTCGACGGCTGGGTGCCTCCCCGGCATCGCCCGGTGGTCCGGCGCCTCGGGCGCGAGATCGACGGGGCGGTGACGGGGTTCGTCCGCGGGCAGACCCTGGTCTGCCTCATCCTCGGCACCTTCTACGCCGTCGGCCTCTTCTTCGTCGGATTGAACTTCGGCGTCCTCATCGGCCTGATCGCCGGCTTCCTCACCTTCATCCCCTACGTGGGGACGCTGACCGGCTTCCTGCTCTCGGTCGGGGTCGCCCTGGCGCAGTTCTGGCCAGGTTCCGACTGGCTGCATATCGGCCTGACCATCGGGGTGTTCGCGGTGGGACAGTTCCTCGAAGGCAACATCATCTCGCCCAAGCTCGTGGGCGAATCGGTGGGTCTTCATCCGGTCTGGCTGATGTTCGCACTCCTCGCCTTCGGCTCGCTGTTCGGATTCCTCGGGCTGTTGCTGGCCGTTCCGGTGGCGGCGTCCATCGGCGTGCTGGTCCGCTTCGTCCTGGAGCGTTACCTCCAGAGTCCGCTTTACTACGCGGACGCACCCGCGCTCCTGTCGAAGCCTGAACCCTGAATGGCAACCCGCGACACCGTCCCCCCGAAGCAGCTGGCCTTCGACCTGCCGGCCGACCCGCGCTACGGCCGCGAGGACTTCCTCGTGGGCCCGGCCAACGAGGCCGCCTATACGCTGGTCGAGGCTTGGCCCAACTGGCCCGACACGGTGTGCCTGCTCACCGGACCACCGGGGAGCGGCAAGAGCCATCTCGCCTCGATCTGGGCGACCCGCTCCCACGCCTGGACGGCCCAGGCTTCGGAGATCACCGCTGCGACGGTGCCGCGCTTCCTCTCCAACGGCGCCCTGGTGATCGAGGACATCGACCGAGTGGGAGCGGACGGGAGCGCGCCCCGCGACGAGGCGGCCCTGTTCCACCTCCTCAACCTCGCGCGCGAACGGGGCTGCCCGGTGCTGGTCACTTCCGCCACCTCGGTGGAGGGGCTGGGCCTGACGACGGCGGACCTGCGTTCCCGCCTGCGCCTCGCCCCCGGCGCCACCATCCTGCCCCCGGACGACGCCCTGTTGCGCGCGGTCCTCGTCAAGCTGTTCGTCGACCGGCAGCTGGTGGTGGATCTCGCCATCGTGGAGGCTCTGGCCCTGCGGATCGACCGCTCCCTCGGGCGCGCCCGAGAAGTGGTCACCGCCCTGGACCGGGATGCCCTCAGCCGGGGTCGACGCATCACCAAGCCACTGGCGCTGGCAGTGCTGGAGCACCTTGGCTTCGGGGCCGAAGAACCGGAGGACGAGGACGAGACGGATCCCGGGGATCATGCTCCGATCTGACGGCGGCCTGGCTACACGACCAACGGCCGAAGATCGTCATGCAACCGTCACAAACGCCGGCCCGGCCCATGCTACGACGCCGACCCTCGAAGACCTGTAGGAGACGAACTCTTGGCGGACATGGACTCGGACACGACCGCATCGGATGCCGGAACCCCGCGTGTCACCGAGGGCCGCACGCGGGCTGCCCGGCCCGCCGCCCGGCGGACCGGGCAGCCCGCAGCGGTAGCCTCCAAACCTCAGCCGGGGAAGACGATCCGGGACGCGCTCGCGGATGCCAAGGCGCCCGTATCCAATGCCCTGCCCGATGCCGATCTCGACCTGCCGCCTCCCGGAGACCTGCCGCTCCCTCCCGCCGAGGGCCTCCCAGGTGTGGAGGCGCGTGATTCCGTGCGAGAGGCAGGGCTCGCCCTGCGCCACTCGCCCGAGCGCTTCGTCAACCGCGAACTGTCCTGGCTCCAGTTCAATCGCCGGGTGCTGGAGGAGGCCTCGAACGCCAACCACCCCCTTCTGGAGCAGGTCCGGTTCCTCTCAATCTCGGCCAACAACCTCGACGAATTCTTCATGGTGCGCGTCGCTGGCCTGCACGACCAGGTTCGTGCCGGTCTCGTCCTGCCCTCGCAGGACGGCCTGACCCCGGCCGAGCAGCTGGCGCGGGTGGGGACCGAGGTCTCTCGCCTCGCCCTCGACCAGCAGGCGCGCTGGCGCGAGCTGCGCGGTGAACTCCTCGGCGTCGGCATCGAGCTCATGGAGCCCGCGGGCCTGACCCAGGATCACAAGGCGTGGCTGGAGGACTACTTCCTCAACCACGTCTTTCCGGTCCTGACGCCGCTCGCCATCGATCCGGCGCACCCGTTCCCGTTCATCCCGAATCTCGGCTCCACCATCGCACTGATGCTGGTGCGCCCCCGCGACGGCCGGACCCTGCGCGCGCTGATCCGTCTGCCAGCGGTGCTCGACCGCTTCGTGCGCCTGCCGGATGCCGAGAACGATGCGACCGCCCGCTTCATCGCCATCGAGCAGGTCATCGTGCTGTTCACCGGGCGGCTCTTCCCCGGCTATGCCTTGCGCGGACAGGGCGCGTTCCGCGTCATCCGCGACTCGGACCTCGAGATCGAGGAGGAGGCCGAGGATCTCGTCCTGCATTTCGAGACGGCCCTCAAGCAGCGCCGCCGCGGCGTCGTCATCCGGCTGGAGGTCGAGGCCGGGATGCCCGAGGACCTGCGTGCCTTCGTGGCCGACGAGCTCGAGATCAGCAGCGACGCGGTGATCTTCGTGGAGGGGATGCTCGCCCTCAACGAGCTATCGCAGATCGTCGGCATCGATCGGCCGGACCTGAAGTTCAAGTCCTACAACCCCCGCTTCCCCGAGCGCATTCGCGAGAGCGGCGGCGACGTCTTCGCGGCGATCCGACAGAAGGACTTCATCGTCCACCACCCCTACGAATCCTTCGATGCGGTGGTGCAGTTCCTCGCCCAGGCCGCCCGCGACCCCAACGTGGTGGCGATCAAGCAGACGCTCTACCGCACCTCCTCGAACTCGCCGATCGTCGCGGCCCTGGCGGAGGCCGCCGAGCTCGGCAAGTCGGTGACGGCGCTGGTCGAGCTGAAGGCCCGCTTTGACGAGGAGGCCAACATCCGGTGGGCGCGCAACCTGGAGAAGGCCGGCGCGCAGGTCGTGTTCGGCTTCATCGAGCTCAAAACCCATGCCAAGCTGTCGATGGTGGTCCGGCGCGAGGGCGACCGCCTCGTCACCTACTGCCACGTCGGCACCGGCAACTACCATCCGATCACCGCGCGCATTTACACCGACCTGTCCTTCTTCACCGCCGATCCCGCCGTGGCGCGGGACGTCAGCCGGATCTTCAACTTCATCACCGGCTACGCCGAGCCCGCCGAGCTGGAGCGGATGTCGGTCTCGCCGTTGACCCTGAAACCGCGCCTCTTGGAGAACATCGAGGCGGAGGTGGCCCATGCGAAGGCCGGACGCCCAGCCGCGATCTGGATCAAATGCAACTCGCTGGTCGACCAGCAGATCATCGATGCGCTCTACGACGCCTCCCAGGCGGGGGTCCAGATCGACTGCGTGGTGCGCGGCATCTGCTGTCTGCGCCCAGGAATCCCGGGGCTGTCGGAGACGATCCGCGTCAAATCGATCGTCGGGCGCTTCCTGGAGCATGGACGCATCTACTGCTTCGGCAACGGTGTCGGGCTGCCCCACCCCAAGGCCGTCGTCTACATCTCGTCAGCCGACCTGATGAGCCGGAATCTCGATCGCCGCGTCGAGGCGCTCCTGCCGATCACCAATCCAACGGTGCATCAGCAGGTGCTGGACCAGATCATGCTGGCCAATCTCCTCGACAACCGCCAAAGCTGGCGTGTACTGGCGTCTGGTGCCAGCGAACGGATCCAACCTGCCGAAGGGGAGGAGCCGTTCAATGCGCACAAGTATTTCATGACGAATCCGAGCCTCTCCGGGCGCGGCAAGTCGTCGAAGAAGTCGAGCCCACGCGCCCTGAGCCGACGCGCGCAGCGTGGCTGACGGACCGTCCAGAGGAGCCCGCATGGGCCTCGACCCAGCCCGCCCCGCGCCCGTCCAGGGCATCCCCTTGTCCGGGGCCGGGGACCACATCGAGCCGGTGGCGATCATCGACATCGGCTCGAACTCGGTACGGCTCGTCGCCTATGACGGCCTGACCCGGGCGCCCACTCCGCTCTATAACGAGAAGGTGCTGTGCGGCCTCGGCCGCAACGTGCTCTCCACGGGCCGCCTCAACGAGGAGGCGGTGCGCCGGGCACTGGTCGCGCTCGCGCGCTTCCGCGTGCTGTGCGAAACCATGCGCGTGTCGCGCACCTTCGTGCTGGCCACCGCCGCCGCGCGCGACGCCGAGAACGGCCAGGAATTTCTCGCCGCGGCGGAAGCCGCCTGCGGCCAGCGCATCGAACTGCTCTCCGGCCGGCGCGAGGCCGAGCTCTCGGCGCTCGGCGTCATCTCGGGCTTCCACGCGCCCGACGGGGTCGTGGGCGACCTCGGCGGGGGCTCCCTGGAACTGGTGGATGTGCGCGGGGCCACGGTGGGGATGGGCGTGACGATGCCGCTCGGCGGCCTTGCCCTCCAGGATCTCTCGGGCGGCTCGGTCAAGAAGGCCCTCAAGATCGTCCGGGAGAACCTGAAGAAGGCGGCGCCCCAGCTGGAGACCCTGCGCGGGCGCAGCTTCTACGCCGTCGGGGGGACGTGGCGCGCGCTCGCGCGGCTGCACCAATCGGCCCGGGGATACCCGCTGCACGTCATGCACGGCTACAGCGTCGAGCCGTCGGACGAGCTGAACTTCCTCGAAGTGGTGGAGCGCACCGACGCGGCCCTGCTGCAGGATGTGGAGAGCGTCTCCGAAGCGCGCCGTCCCCTCCTCGCTTACGGGGCCGTGGTGCTGGAAGAGATCATCCGGATCGGACGTCCGCGCGAGCTCGCCGTCTCCGCCAGCGGCGTGCGCGAGGGCCTGCTCTACGAGCAGCTCGACCGCGACGCACGCCTTGCCGACCCGCTGCTGGCGGCGGCGGCCGAATTGAACACCTTGCGTGCCCGCTCGCCGGGCCATGCGGAGGACCTCATCACCTGGAGCGACCGCTTCATCGCCAGCCTCGATCAACCGGAGACTGCCGACGAGCGTCGCCTGCGCCACGCAGCCTGCCTCCTGTCCGATATCGGCTGGCGGGCGCACCCGGATTACCGCGGCGAGCAGAGCGTCAACGTGATCACCCACGCGGCTTTCGTCGGGATCGACCATCCAGGCCGGGCCTATCTGGCACTGGCCATCTACTTCCGCCACGAGGGAATCGCCCCCGAGAAGGCGAGCCCGATGCTGCGCAACCTGGCGGGCCCCCGCCTGTTCGAGCGCGCCCGTCTGCTCGGCGCCCTGCTGCGCCTCGCCTTTCCGCTCTCGGCCGGCATGGCGGGAGCCCTCGGGCGGATTCCCGTCACCATCGAGAGTGGCCGGGTGACGCTGACCCTTCCTGCGGACCTGGGTTCCCTTCCCGGTGATCGGATCCTCAACAGGGTGCGCGGTCTCGGTCGCCTGTTCGGCCTCGAAGGCCGGATCGTCGCAGCGGATTGAACCAAAACACAAGCGGAACCGTTTTCCGCGTCCGGCAAGGAGAATTACGGACATGAAGTCACTCTGTGCAGCGGCGGTTCTGGGGCTGACGGTCCTCGGCTCGGTGAGCCCTGTCCTGGCCCAGCCCTACCGCGGATACGAAGACGGCTATCGCGGCCGCGACGACGGATATCGGGGTAGGGACGACGGATATCGCGATCGCGATGGCGATTTCCGGGACCGCGGCCGCGGCTCCGGCCGACGGGACTATGGCTTCGACGAGGCCGAATACCTGCGCTGCAACCCCGATGTCCGCCGGGCCGTCAATCGCGGCCAGATGGAATCCGGCGCCGCACATTATCGGGTCTTCGGCCGTCGGGAAGGTCGGCGCCTGAGCTGCTGACGCATGCGATCGAAGTCGGCAACTCGGGGCGACGTCTCCGAGGGGCCGGCCCCGGTTCTGAGCCCAGGCTCCGTATAACTTCGTTCGGAGGGCACGAGCTGGGAGGCCGCAGCGAGAGCCGTGGCTCCGCCTCGGTTAATCTGTCTGTGCGGTCGAGACATCCCCGAGCAAAGACCGGGAGCCGCCGGACCGCCCGGATCGCGGGCTCAAGCCTCTCGCTCGGAACGTGGCGCTCGCGACCGGGACCCGCCCCGGTCGGTTCGGGGCGGCCCCTTGAGTCAGAAGGGCCTGACAGCGATGACGTGTTTCCAGGATCATTTTTCGGCCCATGCGGCCGAGTATGCAGCGCACCGACGGACCTAATCAGGGGGCCCTAGCCGATGCGCTCGCGGATGCCGCGCCGGGGCAGTCCGTGACCCTCGATTGCGCCTGTGGCACCGGGCAGCTCTCAGTCCTGCTTGCCGATCGATTTGAACACGTCATCGCCGCGGATGCAAGCGCCGCGCAGGTTGCCCCTGCGAGGCCGCATGCCCGCGTCGCCTACAGCGTGGCGCCCGCCGAGCGGAGCGGTCAGCCGGCGGTGCGCGCGACCTCGTGCCGGTCGCGCAGGCAGCCCACTGGCTCGAACTCCCGACCTTCTACACCGAGGTGCGACGGGTCGCGCATCCTGGCGCTCATCACATACTGGGTGCTGCACATCGATGATGCGGCGATCGATGCCGTGACGCAGCGCTTCTATGGCGGAACCCTCGGCCCCTATTGGCCGCCCGAGCGCCGCCACGTCGAAGACGGCTATCGCACGCTCCCGTTCCCCTTCCCGGCCGTTGCGATGCCAGAACTTGCCATCAGGCTGTCCTGGGGACGCTCCGAGCTGATCGGCTACACGGAGACCTGGTCGGCGGTCCGGGCATTGGAAACGGCGTTGGGCCGGGCGCTCATCACGGCATTCCAGGATGCCCTGGCCGCGGCCTGGGGCGCCCCCACCGTGCAGCGGGACATCCGCTGGCCCCTGTCCGTGCGCGCCGGTCGACTCTGACCGGCGCGAAGGCTGCGGATCAGGTTACTCGCACCGGGAAGATCGATTTCTTCACGATGGCGTGGACGCCCCAATTGCCGTCCACCACCTGAGTGATGCCGAAATCCACCGCGACGGACATGAGGGAGATCGCTTCGTCCTCGGTCAGTCCGTGTCCATGCATCAGGAACCGGCGCATCTTGCGGAAGGCATCGCGCATGGCGAGGTCGATGGAGGATTGGGCGAAGATCGCGGTCTGCGCGTCGGGCCCGAGATCGGCCAGATAGTTCGGGTAGCTGAAGCCCGAGAGCACCCAATCCTCGGCCGTCTCGATCATCGGGAAATCGAGGGTCTCGAGGGCCGTGCCCGGAAGGTCCGCCTTCTTGTGCAGGATGAACTGGAAGGTGCCGGTGAGCGAGCACTCGATGGCGGTGCCGCAGAGTTCGGAATCGCCCTGGCTCGCATGGGGGTCACCCACCGAGAACAGGGCGCCCGGCACGGCGACAGGATAGTAGAGGGTCGCGCCCTTGCCGATGCGCCAGTTGTCGATGTTGCCGCCGGTGTAGCTCGGCGGGATCGAGTTCACCATCTCGGCTTCCTTGGGTGCCAAGCCCATTGTCCCGAAATGCGGTCGGATCGGCACGCGGAAGCCCTTGAGCGCATCGAAATTACGCTGCGTGCGGGTGTGGTCCACCGGCAGGCCCGGATAGTCGATGGTCGGGTGGTCGACACCGGACGGGTCCGTCACGCCCGGCCAGCGAAAGCTGTAGACCGCCTGTGCCCAGTCGCGCGCGCCCGTGGCATCGACCTCGTAGATCGTCACCACCTCGCGGGGCCGATCACCGGTGATCATGTCTTTGTAGTGGTAACCCCAGTTCGCAGCGGCGTTGCTCCCGAAGGTGCGGCCCTTGAAGGTCGGGTTGGCCGAGGGGCGGGGCATCACGTCCAGGATGCGGACCTCGAGGACATCGCCGGGCTCGGCTCCACGGATCGCCACCGGGCCGGTACAGATATGCACGCCGAGGCCGCCGCCGGGTCCGAATTTGGTGTCCTCCGGGCCGGCCCCGCGCCGGGCGACGCCCTTCTTCTCCTTTGTCCAGAGAAAGACGCTCTCTGCACCGGGATCGCCGTTGACCATGCGCTCGGCATCGTCGTTGGCATGGTGCGTCAGGGTTTCGATGGTGACGTAATCGCCGGAATCGATCTCGATCTGCTGTTTCAGGCTGCGGCTGAAATAGCCCCAATGCACGGTCTCGGCCGTGGCCGGCAGGTGGTAATGCGCCGTCCGCTTGGGGCCACGCTGCGCGCTCGCCTGGGCAAGGGCGACACCGGGCAACGTGAGGCCACCGGCCATCAGAGCGGCGGCGCCACCCGAGGCGACGAAGCCGCTCTTCAGGAAGGCCCGCCGCTCCGGTTCGAGGTCGCCCAGCAGGCGCCGTCGGTGCTCGGGAAAGTGGCTACAACTCGGATCGTCACCTTGGCACATCGCGATCTCCCGCCTAACCCATTCAGCAGGAATATTGCATGCAAAGCAGCGGCCACGCTTCCCGGCCCGGAACATTTCGGCAACGAGTCGGACGCTCCTGCGTTTGTTCCTCGGGCGAACGGATTCGTTCGCGTGAGGGGCGCCGACGCACCCGGGCGTCCTCTCCGGTGTCGGCGCCGCTTCTGTACACAGGATGCCAAAACCTTTGACGACGGGTGTCGACCGTTCTCAGCTGCACCAAATCATCGCCGGGCTCTCCGAGGGCGTGATCCTCATCGAGCCCGATCAGCGCATTGCCTGGGCCAATGCGGCCGCCCTCGCGATGCACGGGGCGGCTGACCTCGCCGAACTGGGCGGAACGGTCTCGGCATTTCGCGAGACCTTTGTCCTGCGCTACCGCAACAACCACGTCATCACGCGCACGCCGATCGAGCGCGTTCTCGCCGGCGAGACCTTCGATGAGGTCATCGTCAATGTCCGACGAACGGACCGGCCCGAATTCGATGTGATGCAGCGCATCCGCAGCCTCATCATCAGGGATGCGGCGGGCAAGCCCGATTGCCTCGTGCTGATCCTGGCCGACGTCACCTCGCAATTCGCAGCCGAAGAACGATTCGAGAAGACATTCAACGCGAACCCGGCACCGGCCGTGATCTGCCGGCTGTCAGACCTCCGCCACGTGAAGGTCAATCTCGGCTTCCTGGAAATGACGGGCTATCGCAGCGCGGACATCATCGGGCGCAGCGTCTATGAGGTCGACGTGCTCAACGAGGCCCGCAGCCGGGACTTGGCCATCGCACGCCTCAACGCGGGCGAGACGATCCCGCAGATGGAGGCCTGCCTGCGTTTGCCCGACGGCGGTACCCGGTTCGTCATCGTGGCAGGCCAGCCCATCGACATGGGCGACGAGCCCTGCATGCTCTTCACCTTCGCCGATCTTGAATTGCGCAAGAAGGCCGAGACAGCCCTGCGCCACAGCGAGGAGCGCTTCGCGACGGCGTTCCGCCTCACGCCCGTTCCGACTCTGCTGTGTCGGGCCGATGGCCTCGCCGTGATCGGAATCAACCAAGCCTTCACGCGGACCTTCGGTCATGCGGAGGACGCCGTGGTGGGGCACGAACTCGATGCGATCGGCCTTTGGGCCAACGGCGCTCAGCGCGAGCGCTTCGGCCATGACCTTGCCGCGCAAGGCAGCGTTCTCGGCTTCGAGGCCTGCCTGCGCAGCCGCGATGGAATCGATCTCGACTGCCTCGTCTCGGCCGAGAGCGTCACCATCGGCGACGAATCCTGTCTCCTCGCGGTGCTGCAGGACATCAGCGATCGCAAGCGCTCCGAGCGTGAATTGTTCGATGCGATCGAGACCGTGATGGCCGACACCTCGTGGTTCAGCCGCGGTCTGATCGACAAGCTCGGCAGCCTGCGTCATCCGAGTTCGTCGGAGCCAGCGCCGGTCAGACCCGACCTCACCCGCCGCGAGGGCGAGGTGCTCCGCCTGATCTGTCAGGGCCTCGGCGACGGCGCCATCGCCAAGCGCCTGGGGCTGACCCCCAACACCGTGCGCAACCACGCTGCCGCACTCTATCGGAAGCTCGGCATTCATCGCCGCGGCGAGGCCATCATCTGGGGACGGGACAACGGCTTCGCGTCGTAGGTCGCGGCCGCGTCTCTGCCCGAGCCGCCGCGTCCGTTTCGGATCAGCTCCCTTGGCAAAGAACCGCCCGCTCCCTGTTGGAAGCGGGCGGTTCTCGAGGTCCCCGGCGGGGGTGCCCTGGAGCCGATGCTAGAGCGCCGCTCGAATCGCCGCGGCGATGCGCTTCAGGCCGGCCTCGACTTGACCGCCCTTGATATGGACGCGCAGGGCCCGGCGTCTGCGCTCGGCCAGGACCGCGAAATCGCCCCGGGCCTGGGCCGCCACCACCGTGCCGAAACCGAGGCTGCGACCGGGAATCGCGAGATCCGCCGAGGGATCGGCCGTGATCTGCAGGAACACGCCAGTATCGGGCCCGCCCTTGTAGGCCTGACCGGTGGAGTGCAGGAAGCGCGGCCCGAATTCGAGGCAAGTGGCGAGGCGGCGCGTGTCGCGCAGCGCCACCCGGGCCTCCTGCAGGATCGCGTGGTGGCCGGGATTGCGGGCCACATAGGCCAGGAGCGCGACGTAGTCGCCGTCCTTCGCCCGGGCGAGATGGGCCGCGATGGCCGCCTCGAGCCCTTCGGTGGCCCGGGGCAGGGCGCCGGCATTGCACGGATCCGCGTAGAGGGCCATCGTCTCGTCGGCGAAGATCGGCGTCTCGCCCGGCAGGGCACCGCTCTTCTCGGCCGCATCGAACAGCTTCTTCGTCTCGATCTTGCTCGCCTCGACGTCGGGCTGGTCGAAGGGATTGATACCGAGCATCGCGCCCGCGACCGCCGTGGCGATCTCGAAGCGGAAGAATTCCTGTGGCAGCTGCTCCTCGTTGGCCAGGGTGATGTGCGCCACCGGGTGGCCTTCTCGCTCGAGGTTGCGCACCGCCTCGTCCTGGTGAGGATCGGCGCGGCCGTCGAGGCGCAGGTAGACGAAGAAGCGGTCGCGGCCGTAGACGGCGGGTACGTCGACGGGCTCGCCGTCGATGGGGATCAGGCCCTTGCCCGCCTTGCCGGTGGATTCGGCGATGAGTTGCTCGGCCCAGGCGCCGAAGGTGTCGATGCCGGGGGACGCGACGATCGTGACCTTGTCACGGCCAGCGCTCAGCGCAGCCGCCCCCATGGCGGTGCCGAGGAGCACGCCCGGGTTCTGGGCAGGCGGCACGGCTGGGCCACAGGAGCGGACCATGGTTCGGGCGGTGTCGAGGAAGGTCCTCACGTCGATACCTGAAGCCGCCGCCGGGACGAGGCCGAACGCCGACAGGACCGAGTAGCGCCCGCCGATCTGCGGCACGCCGTAGAAGATCTTTCGGAAATTGTCCGTCTTCGCGGCCTTTTCCATGGCCGAACCCGGGTCGGTGACGGCGACGAAATGGGCACCGGCCTTGTCGGCCCCCACCGTCTCCTTCATCCGGCCGAGGAAGTAATCCCGGAAGACGTTGGGCTCGAGGGTCGAGCCCGACTTGCTCGCCACGATGAACAGCGTGGTCGGCAGGCTGATCGCGGCCTCCGTCTCGCGGACCTGATCCGGATCGGTGGAGTCGAGAATCCGCAGATGGGGGAAGCCCTCGCGGCTGCCGTAAGTCTCGGCGAGCACTTCCGGGCCGAGGCTCGAGCCGCCCATTCCAAGAACGACGACGTCGCTGAAGCCGCCCGCCCGCACGTCCTCGGCAAAGGCCTCGTAGTCGGCGACATGGTCGAGCTCGTCCTCGACGATGCGCAACCAGCCGAGCCAGCGGTCTTCGTCCGTCCCGCTCCAAACGGACTTGTCGTGCGCCCAGAGCCGGCGGATCTTGCCGGACGCGCGCCACTCCTCGACCGCCTTCTTGGCGGCGGCGCCGAGCGTCTCGCCCAACACGAAAGTCTGCGCGTCGAGCTTCGGCCCCAGGAAGTCGATGCGCTTGGCCGCCACCGCACTGAGGAGCTTATCGGCGGCGTCGATGAAGAGTTGCACGCCCTCGTCGACCAGGGTGTCGGCGACCGTCTCGATGTGGATGCCGGCCTCGGCGAGGCGCGCCATCACGGCCTGCGCGCCCGAGACGTCGCTCTCGATGGCGGCCTTGACGGTACCGTGATCGCGGAACGCGTCCATGGTGGCCGGCGGCATGGTGTTGACGGTATCGGGGCCGATCAGCGCCTCGACGTAGAGAACGTCGGAATAAGCCTTGTTCTTCACGCCCGTCGAGGCCCAGAGCAGGCGCTGCGCCTTGGCACCCTTCTGCGCGAGGGCCTGCCATTGCGGCTCGGCGTGGATAACCTTGTAGCGCTGGTAGGCGAGCTTGGCATTGGCGATGGCGACCTTGCCCTTGAGGTCGTCGAAGCCGCCGGCCTCGTCCAAGGCCTTGTCGACCGCGACATCGATCCGGCTGATGAAGAAGCTCGCAACGCTCGCGACCTTCGACACGTCACCGCCTTTGGCCGCGAAGGCCTGCAGGCCGGCGATGAAGGCGCGGGCCACCGCCTCGTAGGTGTCGACCGAGAACAGAAGGGTGACGTTGATGCTGATGCCGTCCGCGGTCAGGGCCTGGATCGCCGGAATGCCCTCCCGGGTCGCCGGCACCTTCACCATCAGGTTGTCGCGGGCCACCATCGCGTGGAGGCGGCGGGCCTCGGCCAAGGTCTCCTCGGTGTCGAGAGCCAAGTAAGGCGACACCTCAAGACTGACGTAGCCGTCGGCGCCGTCGCTCTCGTCGTAGACCGGGCGCAGCACATCGGCGGCGGCCTGGATGTCGGCCACCGCGCAACCTTCGTAGAGGTCGATGACGCGCGCATCGCCTTGATCCATCACGGATTTCAGGGCGTCGTCGTATTCCGACGATCCGCCGATGGCCTTCTCGAAGATCGAGGGGTTCGAAGTGACGCCACGCAGGCCGTCCTCGTCCACCAAAGCCTTCAGCTTGCCTTGCGCAACGAAGCCGCGGGCGACGAAATCGAGCCACACGGCCTGCCCCTGTTCGGGAAAGAGAGCCTTGAGCGGGTTCATGGGAAACTCCTCGTCGTCCGGGCGCCGGGCGGGGAGCCCCGTCGCCGACATCCATCACCGGTTCTGTGCATCTCCCCCCAACGAGGGGCGGAGAGGATGGTAGGGTGGGGCCGGTCACGCTGACCGGCGGGGGAAGCTGGCGGCGCCGACTCGGCCCTCGGCCCTCCCCCAGAAGGGAAGGGGAAAACGTTCGCGCCGCCTACTTCCTGTGTCGAGCGATCTGATCGCGGGCGGCCTGGAGCACCTTCTCGGGGGTGAAGCCGAACTTCGTCTGCAGGTCCTTGATCGGCGCCGAGGAGCCGAAGGTGTGCATGCCGATGATCGTGCCCGCCGAGCCCGCAAAGCGGTCCCAGCCGATCACCGAGCCCTGCTCGACGGCGACGCGGGCCAGTACCTCGGGGATCAGCACGCTGTTGCGGTAGCCCTCGTCCTGACGCTCGAACAGGTCCCAGGACGGCATCGAGACGACGCGGGCCTTGACGCCCTCTGCCGTCAGCGCCTCGTAGGCCGAGACACAGAGCTGTACCTCCGAGCCCGTGCCGATGAGGATGACCTCTGGCGTTCCCTCGCAATCGGCGAGGACATAGGCCCCCTTGGCGGTGCCGGACGCCGCGGCGTACGTCGACCGGTCCAGGGTCGGCAGCGGCTGGCGGCTCAGCGCCAGCACCGCCGGCTGATCCTTCAGGCTCATGATCACCCGATAGGATTCCGCGACCTCGTTGGCGTCCGCCGGGCGGAGGGTGACGAGCCCCGGGATCGCCCGCAGCGTCAGCAGTTGCTCCACCGGCTGGTGGGTGGGACCATCCTC
The DNA here is from genome assembly GCF_001424705.1 of Methylobacterium sp. Leaf465. Lineage (GTDB taxonomy): Bacteria > Pseudomonadota > Alphaproteobacteria > Rhizobiales > Beijerinckiaceae > Methylobacterium. Next base: position 36,131 of record NZ_LMRA01000044.1, on the reverse strand, counting down.
GCCGACGCCGATCGAATCGTGCGTGAAGACGTGGAAGACCGGCACCTCCATCAAGGCCGCCAAACGGATCGGCGGGCGCATGTAGTCGGCGAAGACCAGAAAGGTGGCGCCGTAGGCGCGCAGACCGACGAGGCCCAGGCCGTTCACGATCGAGCCCATCGCGTGCTCGCGCACACCGAAGTGGATGTTGCGGCCACCCGGTTCGAAGGGTGTCAGAGAGCCGGCTCCCTCGAAGGTGAGATTGGTCTTGTTGGACGGCGCGAGATCGGCCGAGCCGCCCAGCATGAACGGCACGTGCTGCGCGATGGCGTTCAGCACCTTCCCGGAGGACTCACGGGTGGCAAGGCCCTTGGCGTCCGCTTCGAAGACCGGAATGTCCTTGTCCCAGCCGGCCGGCAACCGGCCCTCGAGATAGGCATCGAGTTCCTCGGCATGCACCGGGTCCGCGGCCTTGGCCTCGTGGAAGAAGCCCTCCCAGGTGGCGTAGAGTTCGGCACCGCGCTTGCCGATGCCATTGCGGAAGTTGTCGTAGACCCCGTCGGGCACCAGGAACTGCGCGTCCTCGGGCCAGCCATAGGTACGCTTGGCCCCCTTGACTTCGTCCTCGCCGAGCGCGTCCGAGTGGGCCTTGGCGGTGTTCTGCTTCTTGGGCGCGCCGTAGCCGATGATCGAGTTGACGACGATCAACGTCGGGCGGTCGCTGGACTGGAGGAAGGTCTCCAGAGCCGACGAGACCGCGTGGACATCGTTGGCATCGGCCACGCGCAGGACCTGCCAGCCATAGGCAAGGAAGCGGGCCGCGACCTCCTCGGAGAAGGCGAGTTCGGTGTGGCCCTCGATCGTGATGGTGTTGTTGTCGTAGATCCAGCACAGGTTCGACAAACGCAGGTGCCCGGCGATGGAGGCCGCCTCCGAGGCGACGCCTTCCATCAGGTCGCCGTCCGAGCAGATGGCGTAGACGTTGTAGTCGAACAGCGGCAGGTCGGGCCGATTCAGGCGCTCGCCGAGAAAGCGGCCGCCCATCGCCATGCCGACGGAGTTCGCCACGCCCTGACCGAGGGGACCGGTCGTGGTCTCGACGCCGGTGGTGAAGTGGTACTCGGGATGGCCGGGAGTCCGGCTGTCGAGTTGGCGAAAATTCTTGAGGTCGTCGATGGTCAGGGCGGGCGCGTTGCCGCCGTCCTTCTCGGTCACGCCGGCGAGATGGATCAGGCCGTAGAGCAGCATCGAGGCGTGACCGGCCGAGAGCACGAAGCGGTCGCGATTGGGCCAGTGCGGGTGCGCCGGGTCATAGCGCAGGTAGCGGTTCCATAGGGTGTAGGCCACCGGTGCCAGCGCCATAGGGGCGCCGGCATGGCCTGAATTGGCCTTCTGCACCGCGTCGATGGCGAGCGTCCGGAGCGTGTCGATGCTGAGCTTGTCGATCTCGCTCAGGGCCGCGTTCGGCTTGGTATCTGCTCCGCTCATCTCTCGTCGTCCTTCATCTGTGGGCTTGTTCGCCTGGAGCGTCCGAAACGCTCAGGCGTCGCACCGTTGGGGTGCAGGCGTGGTCGCACCCGGAGATTCGGCTTCCGCAGAGCCGCTGCTCCGCTCCCTGGCCGGCCCCTTGGCCCGGCTGTAGTTGAGAATGGTGTTCACCAGCGTGACGTGGCTGAAAGCCTGCGGGAAGTTGCCCACGAGGCGCCGGGCCTTCACATCATACTCCTCCGCCACCAATCCGACATCGTTGCAGACGCCGATCAGCCTCTCGATCAGCGCACGCGCCTCGTCGCAGCGCCCGAGACCGATGAGGTTGTCGGCGTACCAGAACGAGCAGGGCAGGAACGCGCCCTCGTCGCCGGGCAGACCGTCGGTGGTCTGGTTCTCGGTGTCGTAGCGCAGCACGAAGCCGTCGCGCATCAGGGTGTGCCCGATGGCCTCCACGGTGCCGACCACCCGCGGGTCGTCCTGGGGCAGGAAGCCCATATGGGCGATGAGCAGCAGGCTCGCGTCGAGTCGCTTCGAACCGTAGGACTGCACGAAGCTGTTCAGCTCAGGGTCGAAGCCCTTGGCGCAGACCTCCGCGTGAATCTGCTCGCGGATCTCGCGCCAGCGCGCCACCGGCACGTCACGAGCCTCCTTGGGCCGGTGGCTCAAACCGGTGGTCCGAATCTCATCCTGCTCGCGGGTCTCGGCCTCCTCGAAGGAACGGATGGCCCGATCGAAGGCGACCCAGGCCATGACCTTCGAGTGAACGAAGTGCCGGCGTCCGCCGCGCACCTCCCAGATGCCCTCGTCGGGCGTACACCAGACCTTCTCGAGATGGCGCAGCAGCGCTTCGCCGACGCGCCAGCCGTCGGCATCGCCCTGGAGGCCGCGTTGGTGCGCCTGATAGAGCGCGTCGAAGATTTCGCCGTAGACGTCGAGCTGGAACTGCTCCACCGCCGCGTTGCCGATGCGCACGGGCTTCGAGTTCTCGTAGCCGGGCAGCCAATCGAGCTCGATCTCGGGCAGCATGCGCTCCCCGGCGATGCCGTAGAGGATGTGCGCCTGCTCCGGGTTCCCAGCCACGGCGCGCACCAGCCAGTCGCGCCAGGCGCGGGCCTCGTCGAGGTAGCCGCCATCCATCAGGGCGATCAGCGTGAAGGTGGAATCGCGCAGCCAGCAGAACCGGTAGTCCCAGTTGCGTACGCCGCCGAGATCCTCCGGCAGGGACGTGGTGGGCGCGGCCACGATGCCGCCGGTCGGCTGGTAGATCAGCGCCTTCAGGGTGAGCAGCGAGCGCTTCAGGATCGCGTCCCAGGGTGTGCCGGAAGCAGCGCGGCTGGACCAGTCGCGCCAGTAGCGATCGGTCTCGAACAGCACCTTGCGCGGCTGGATCGGCGCGGGGTCGTCCTCATGGGATGCCCCGTAGCTCAGGGTGAAGGCCACGCTCTGACCGGCTTCCACCGTGAATTCCGAGACGGTGGTCTGATCCTGGCCGAACGTCGGCACTAGGGTGCGCAGCACTACCTTGTGCGGTCCGGAGATCGCGCGGAGATCACCGAGTTCGTTGTGCGAGACCCAGGGCACCGCCAATCCGTAATCGAAGCGGACGCGAAGGCGCATCCGCATGGGCACGGTCCCCTCGAGCCCCTCGACGATCCTGACGAGATGCGCGCCATCGTTGGCCGGCATGTAGTCGGTCACCCGCACGACGCCGGCGGCGGTCTCGTGCCGGGTCTCCAGGACGAGGCTGCCCTCGCGATACTGGCGCGTCGTGGCGGCCGCATCCATAGGGCCGAGCTTCCAGTAGCCGTGATCCTCCGTGCCGAGCAGGGCGGCGAAGCAGGCGGCGGAATCGAAGCGGGGCCAACAGAGCCAGTCAACGCTGCCGTCGCGGGCGATCAGCGCAGCGGTACGGCCATCGCCGACGAGCGCGTAATCCTCGATCCGTCCGGCCATCCAGGTCCTCGTCCTCGCGACGTCGACCGTCACGGGGCCGCGCAGCATCGCTGAGCGTCCACGTAGTCTTCGAAGGCGGCAGGGTCCAGGGTCAGGGGCGCTTTTGCTGGCCCGCCAACGCTTCGAAAGCGTTCAGCGGAGGCGCCCGATCCAACCGGAGACGGCGGCACCGAGGGTTGCGGTCTCCGCGCCGAGGGCCGCGCCCTGGTCGCTCACGAAGGTACCGGCGGCGGCGGTCTTAGCGCCCATGAAGGCGCCGGCAGCGGCGCCCGCCTGGGTCACCGCGCGGATCGTCGGCGCGAACGGCAGGGTGAGGTCGGGCAAGGTCGCGTCAGGCAGGCCGATCCCGGGCAGCACGCCCTCGTCCCCCTCGGTGGCGGCATGCGAGACCTCGGCCTCGGCCGCGAAGGGCAGGGCCTTCTCGCGAACCTGCGGCGGTCTCGCTGGGGCCTGCGGTGCCCTCTCGGAAACCTGCGGCGCCTTGTCGGTGGTCGGCGCGACCTTGGCGGCTGCAAGGCGGGGATGCTCGAACCCGCGCGGAGCGGCGAGGCGGGCAGGCCGAGGCACGGTCCTGTGGGCTTGGGCGGCGGGCTCGGCCTGGGCGACGATGACCAGTGGGAACTGGGACTGGAAGGCAAGAGGGGCCGGGATGAAGGGCGCCACCGCCGTCGCCTCCGGTGCGGCAGCCACCGCTGTCGCCGGAACTGAGGCCGGTGCCACAGGGGCCGGCTCGTGGCAGAGATAGGAGGCTGCCCCGAGGATCACCGCCATGGCCAGCGTCGGCAGGAGGGGCGGCGTCACGCCACGCGCGGAACCCGATTCGAACGCCGTCTGATCGGGGGGCGTGCAGCCTGACATCCGGGGCACCTCGCTGTGCGTTTCAGCAACCGGTCCGATCGCCAGCGCCATTAGCCGGGCCGTTTGCGGCGGAACCTGGGCTGTTTCCTCTCCAAACGGTAATGTTTCGCCGGGCATGCGGCTTGCTCTTCCGGTGATGACGCTCAGGTTCCCCGCCTTCCGAACGCCACGCCCGCGCCCACCGCGTCATGTGCCTTGTCATCCCCTCGACCGGCATGCGACCTGCCGGGACCGCCCCAACCCCGATTCGCGTCCCCGCACACCGATGACCGAGCCGACCCTGACCGTCGCCGTAATCGACCCGAGCCGTGCCCGCGCCGCGATCCTCGAGGAGGGCCTCATGGCGGCGGGCTTCACCCGCGTCGTGGTCCTGCCCGACACCGCCGACCTGCCGGCCCGGGTGGCGGCCCTGAACCCGGACGTGGTCGTGATCCACCTGGAGAGCCCGAGCCGGGACATCCTGGAGCAGATGTCGGGCCTGTCCCGACACGTGGAGCGGCCGGTGGCGATGTTCGTCGACCGCTCGGACGTGCCGATGATGCAGGCGGCGATGGATGCGGGCATTTCCGCCTACGTCGTCGACGGATTGCAGCCGCAGCGCATCCGCTCGATCCTCGACGTGGCGATCCTGCGCTTCAACGCCTTCGCGCGGCTGCAACGCGAATTGTCGGAGGCGCGGGGTGAGCTCGCCGACCGCAAGCTCATCGAGCGGGCCAAGGGTATCCTGATGACGGCCAAAGGCCTCTCGGAGGAGGAGGCCTACCGGACGATGCGGCGCAAGGCCATGAACGAGAAGCGGAAAATCGCCGACATCGCCCGCGCCATCGTGACCGCGGCGGATCTCCTGGGATGAGAGGCCTGCCCCGATGAGACTCGCTCTCGGATACGTGCCGCTCATCGACGCGGCGCCCCTGATCGCCGCCGTGGAGGGGGGCTTCACCGCCGCCGAAGGCCTGGCGGTGGACCTCGTCAGTGAGCCCTCCTGGGCGACGCTCCGGGACAAGCTGGCGCTCGGGCACCTCGACGGCGCGCACATGCTGGCGCCCCTCGCCCTCGCCAGCGCCCTCGGCATCAGCGGGCCGGAGACCGACCTGGTGGTGCCCCTCGGGCTCAGCCTCAACGGCAATGCGGTCACGGTCTCGCGCCCGCTCTGGGCCGAGATGGCGCCGGAGGCCGACGATCTCGACTCGATGGCACGCGCGTTTTCCCGTGTCGCACGCGTGCGGGTCACACAGGGTCGACCCCTGACGCTGGGCACCGTGCACCCCTTCTCGTGCCACACCTACCAGCTCCGGATGTTCGCGGCCCGCGGCGGGCTCGACCTCGACGCCGCGACCCGGCTGGTGGTGATCCCGCCGCCCTGGATCGCCCAGGCCCTGCGCTCCGGGCAGATCGACGGGTTCTGCGCCGGCAGCCCCTGGAACAGCGTGTCTGTGGCCGAGGGATACGGCCGCATCGTCGCCCTCGGCTGCGAACTGGCCCCGGACTGCCCGGAAAAGGTGCTGGCGCTGCCAGCCTATGCGGCGGAGACGAGTGCGGCCCTGGTCCGCGCGGTGCGTCGGGCCGGGCGCTGGTGCGCGGCGGCCGAGAACCGGGGCGAGCTGGCAAGCCTGCTCGCCCATCCGAGCCATCTCGGCATCGATCCGGGCCTCGTCCGCCGGGCCCTGGCCGGCACCGTGGTGGTCGATCCGGACGGGACCGAGCGGCCCGCGTCGCGCTTCGTCGTGTTCGGCGCCGCGGCCGAGCGGCCGGTTCCCGACCAGGCCGACTGGCTCCTCGACCAGATGGGACAGGCCGGTCAGATCACGCCCACGCCCGCCCTGTCCGCCCGTGCCCGGGCGATCTACCGGCCCGACCTGTACGCAGCCGCCGGCTGAGAGGCCGCTGCCGCGGGCATCGGCAGGGTGCCCGCGGATTGTGCAGCGCAGCGCGTGGCGCGCAGGCAGGCAGACCGGGCGGCCGATCTCGCGGTCCGGCCTGGTTTCTCGCATCCGCACGGGCTCCGAAACCGAAGGCGGCCGCTGAGACGTTTCTGACAAAAACCTTTGATCGGAACCGGTTGGAGCGCATCCGGGATGCCCGGCATCGCAATGGTCCGGCGGCCGTACCAGACTTGGCACGCCCCGTGCAAAGCATCGGGGGCTCGCCAACGATGACGAGCCTTATCCGTCGGCAGAGCCGCTGACCCGAGTCCCCCACGGAACGCCGATCGTGCGTTCGATGGATGTGCTTGGTCGGCGGTTTTTTTCTTTGGCGGATGTCCATGATTGCGAGGGTTTCGGGTTCGATGACTGACGGTGTCCGCAACAACCGCCGTGACCTCCTGAAGGGGGCCGCCGCGACGCTGTCCCTGGCGGCCCTCGCCCGCACGGCCCTGCCGGGGGGCGCCTTCGCGCAGGGGGCCGGCCCCGAGGTGAAGGGCGCCAAGCTCGGGTTCATCGCCCTCACCGACGCGAGCCCGCTCTTCGTGGCCAAGGAGAAGGGCTTCTTCGCCAAGCACGGCATGCCCGACGTCGAGGTGCTCAAGCAGGCGAGCTGGGGCACCACCCGCGACAACCTCGTCCTCGGCTCCGAAGGCAACGGCATCGACGGCGCCCACATCCTGACGCCGATGCCCTACCTGATCTCGGCCGGACGGGTGACGCAGAACAACGTGCCCGTGCCGATGCAGATCCTGGCCCGGCTCAACACCAACGGCCAGTGCATCTCGGTCGCCAAGGAATACCTCGACCAGAAGGTTGCCCTGGACGCCAAGGTGTTCAAGGCGGCGATCGAGAAGAAGAAGGCCGCCGGCAAGTCGGTCAAGGCGGCCATGACCTTCCCGGGCGGCACCCACGACCTCTGGATCCGCTACTGGATGGCCGCCGGCGGCATCGACCCGGACAAGGACATCGAGACCATCGTCGTGCCGCCGCCCCAGATGGTGGCGAACATGAAGGTCGGCACGATGGACTGCTTCTGCGTCGGCGAGCCGTGGAACGCCCAGCTGGTGCAGCAGGGCCTCGGCTACACCGCGCTCACCACCGGCGAACTCTGGAAGGACCACCCCGAGAAGGCCTTCGCCATGCGGGCCTCCTTCACGGAGAAGTACCCGAACGCCACCAAGGCTTTGCTGATGGCGGTGCTGGAAGCGCAGGCCTGGTGCGACCGGCCCGAGAACAAGGACGAGGTCGCCGCCATCGCGGCCAAGCGCCAGTGGATGAACGTCCCGGTCTCGGACGTCGCCGGCCGCATCAAGGGCACGATCGATTACGGCGACGGCCGCGTGGTCGAGAACAGCCCCTTCGTGATGAAGTTTTGGAACGACAACGCCTCGTATCCCTACCAGTCTCACGACCTCTGGTTCCTCACCGAGGACATCCGCTGGGGCAAGTTCGACGCGCAGACCGACACCAAGGCGCTGATCGCCAAGGTGAACCGCGAAGACCTCTGGCGCGAGGCGGCCAAGGCCCTCGGCGTCACCGCGATCCCGGCCTCCACCTCCCGCGGAAAGGAGACCTTCTTCGACGGCAAGGTCTTCGATCCGGCCGATCCCGCCGCCTACCTGTCCAGCCTCGGCATCAAGAGGATCGCGTGATGGCCAACACCACCACCCTCGCGGCCAGCGCCGCCGCCGCGCCGGCCAAGCCGAAGCGGGCGCCCCTCGTCACGATGGCCACCCTGAACACCATCGCCAAGAACCTGATCCCGCCGGTCGTGGTGCTGATCGCGTTCCTGGTGATCTGGGAGATGCTCTGCTCGCGCCCCGGCGCCGGCCTGCCGCCGCCGTCGCGCGTCGTCACCGAGGCCTGGGACATCATCGCCCACCCGTTCTACGACAACGGCGGTACCGACAAGGGTCTGTTCTGGCACATCTCCGCCAGCATCCAGCGCGTCGCCCTCGGCTTCGCCCTGGCCACCGTCGTGGGCATCCTCACCGGCACCCTGATCGGGCAGTCGGAATGGGCCATGCGCGGCCTCGACCCGATCTTCCAGGTCCTGCGCACGATCCCGCCGCTGGCCTGGCTCCCGCTGTCGCTCGCCGCGTTCCGGGACGGACAGCCCTCCGCGATCTTCGTGATCTTCATCACGTCGATCTGGCCGATCATCATCAACACGGCGGTGGGCATCCGGAACATCCCGCAGGACTACCGCAACGTGGCGGCGGTGCTGCGCCTGAACCCGCTGGAGTTCTTCGCCAAGATCATGCTGCCCTCGGCGGCCCCTTACATCTTCACCGGCCTGCGCATCGGCGTCGGCCTGTCCTGGCTCGCCATCGTGGCGGCCGAGATGCTCATCGGCGGCGTCGGCATCGGCTTCTTCATCTGGGACGCGTGGAACTCCTCCCACATCTCCGAGATCATCGTCGCCCTCGTCTATGTCGGGATCATCGGCTTCATCCTCGACCGCTTCGTCGCCTTCGTCGGCACCCTGGTCACCCGCGGCACCGCGACGGCCTGAGGAGGGATTCCCATGAGCTATCTCAGCATCGAGAACGTCGGCATCAGCTTCACCCGCGCGGGCCGCACCAACGAGGTCCTGCGCGACGTCAGCGTGAAGATCGACAAGGGCGAGTTCGTCTCGCTGATCGGGCATTCGGGCTGCGGCAAGTCGACGGTGCTCAACATCGTGGCCGGCCTGCTCAAGGCCTCCACCGGCGGCGTGCTCCTCGAAGGCAAAGAGGTGAACAGCCCCGGCCCGGACCGGGCCGTGGTGTTCCAGAACCACTCGCTCCTGCCCTGGCTCACCGTGCGCGAGAACGTGGCGCTCGCCGTCGACAAGGTCTTCAAGGGCAAGAAGTCGAAGGCCGAGCGCAACGCCTGGATCGACCACAACCTGGCGCTCGTGAACATGACCCACGCCGCCGACCGGCGCCCGAGCGAGATCTCGGGCGGCATGAAGCAGCGCGTCGGCATTGCCCGCGCCCTCGCCATGGAGCCGAAGGTGCTGCTCCTCGACGAGCCCTTCGGGGCCCTGGACGCGCTCACCCGCGCCCATCTCCAGGACTCGCTGATGGACATCCATGCCCGGCTGAAGAACGCCGTGATCATGATCACCCACGACGTCGACGAGGCGGTGCTCCTCTCCGACCGCATCGTGATGATGACCAACGGCCCCTCGGCCACGGTGGGCGAGATCCTGACCGTCGACCTCGAGCGGCCGCGCCGCCGCCTCGATCTCGTGGAGGACGCGACCTACACCCACGCCCGCGCCGAGGTGCTGGAGTTCCTCTACGCGCGCCACGCCAAGCCCGCCATCGCGGCCTGACGGACGGATCGCGAGCGATGCGGGAACGGCTGGTGGTGATCGGCAACGGCATGGCGTCGTTGCGCTTCCTGGAGCGCCTGACCGAGCGGGCGCCGGGCCTGTACGACGTCACCGTCGTCGGGGCGGAGCCGCAGGCGGCCTACAACCGCGTGCTGCTCTCCTCGCTGCTGGGCGGCGAGGTCGACGAGGCCGGTTGCGCCTTTCGGGGCCTCGACTGGTACGCCGATCACGGCATCCGCCTGATCACCGGCGCGCCGGTGACCGCGGTCGACCGCGAGAACGGCCTCGTGATCGTCGGCGAGACCCACGTCCTGCCCTTCGACCGGCTCGTGCTCGCGGTGGGCTCCCTACCGATCCGGTTGGCCAAGCCCGGCATGGACCTGCCCGGCGTGCTGACCTTCCGCGACCTCGCGGACGTGGCCGCCATCCGCCGGGCGGCGGTGGAGCACGCCCGGGCCATCGTGATCGGCGGCGGGCTCCTCGGCCTGGAAGCCGCCGTCGGCCTTGCGCGGCTCGGCGTCGACACCACGCTCCTGCACGTCATGGACCGGCTGATGGAGCGCCAGCTCGACCACGCCGCCGCCGGCCTGGTGAAGCGGGCCATGGAGGCGCGCGGCGTCAGGGTGCTCCTCAAGGCCGACACCGCGTCGGTCGAGGGGGAGGGCCGGGTCGAGCGCCTGATCCTGTCCGACGGCACCGTGCTGCCGGCCGACCTCGTGGTGATGTCGGTGGGCGTGCGGCCCAACGTGGCGCTGGCCCAGAATGCCGGGATCGCGACCGCGCGCGGCATCCTGGTGGACGATCGGATGCAGTCGTCGGATGCCCGCATCTCCGCGCTGGGGGAGTGCGCCGAGCACCGGGGCCAGGTCTATGGCCTCGTGGAGCCCGCCTACGAGCAGGCCGAGGCCCTGAGCCGCCACCTCATGGGCGAGGACGCGGCCTATCTCGGCACCGCCCTCTCCACCAGCCTCAAGGTCTCGGGCCTGCCCGTGTTCTCCGCCGGCCAGATCGAGGCGCCGGAGGGGGCCGAGACCGTGCTGATGTCGGATCCCGGCCTCGGCCTCTACCGCAAGCTCGTCGTCGCCGAGGACCGGCTGCTGGGCGCGGTCTTCGTCGGCGACATCGCCGAGCAGGGCTGGTGCAAGGAGCTGATCCGCACCGGCGCCTCGATCGCCGAGCACCGCGACGACCTCCTGTTCGGGCGCCCCGCGCCCGCATCCCAACCCCTCGCAGCGTGAGGAGGCTACCCATGGCCGATGCATTCAACGCCGAGCAGAAGCGCTATCTCGAAGGCTTCGCCTCCGGCATCAGTGCCGCCCGGATGACCGGCGGCCTGGCGCTCGCGCCGGGCGCCGCCGCCGCCCCGGCCGAGCCCACCGGCCCCGACGCGATCCACATCAGGGCGCAGGACGCCACGGTGAAGGCCGGCGGCAAGCTCTGCGAGCAGGAGAAGTGGAAGCGTGCCGAGAACCCCTTCGACGGCCACAACCGCCTCATCGCCGAGGCGCAGACGGGCAAGGCTCCGAAGCCCGAGGACAACTTCCGCTGGCGCTACCACGGGCTGTTCTGGGTAGCCCCGGCCCAGAATTCCTACATGTGCCGGCTGCGCATCCCCAACGGCATCCTGCACCACTGGCAGTTCGCCGGCATCGCGGATCTGGCCGACGCGCATGGGGGCGGCTATGCCCACGTCACCACCCGGGCCAACCTGCAGGTCCGCGAGATCGCCCCCGAGCACGGCCAGCCCTTCCTCGACGGGCTGATCGACCTCGGGTTGACCGCCCGGGGCGCCGGCGCCGACAATATCCGCAACGTCACCGGCTCGCCGGTGGCCGGCATCGATGCGCAGGAACTCCTCGACACGCGGCCGCTCGCCAAGTCCTGGCACAACCACATCCTCAACGACCGCTCGCTGTTCGGCCTGCCGCGCAAGTTCAACGTCGCCTTCGACGGCGGCGGCGTGATGCCGGTGCTGGAGGAGACCAACGACATCGGCTTCCAGGCGGTGCGGGTGCTGGAGGGCGCGAGCGTCGCCCCGGGCGTGTGGATGCGCCTCGTGCTGGGCGGCATCTCGGGCCACCGGGACCTCGCCCGCGACACCGGCGTCGTGCTGAGGCCGGAGGATTGCAACAAGGTCGCCGACGCCATCCTGCGCGTCTTCATCCAGAACGGCGACCGCACCAACCGCAACAAGAGCCGGATGAAGTACGTCCTCGACGCCTGGGGCTTCGACAAGTACCTCGCCGCCGTCGAGGCGGTGCTGGGGACCACGCTCGACCGGGTCGACCCGGCCCACATCGCCTCGCGCGGGCCCATGGACCGCTTCGCCCACGTGGGCGTCCACAGGCAGGTCCAGGACGGCCTGAACTGGGTCGGCGTGATCCTGCCCGTCGGCAAGATGACCACCGACCAGATGCGCGCCCTGGCGGCGATCGCGTCCCAGTGCGGCGACGGCGCCATCCGCATGACCGTCTGGCAGAATTTCCTGTTTTCCGGCGTGCCCGACGCCAGGGTGGCGGAGGTCCGCGCCCGCGTGGCGGCCCTCGGCCTCACCACCGAAGCGTCGAGCATCCGCGCCGGCCTCGTCGCCTGCACGGGTAACCGCGGCTGCAAGTTCGCCGCCTCCGACACCAAGGGCCACGCCCTCGTCATCGCCGACCACATCGAGGCGAACCTGACGGAGCTCGACGTTCCGGTGAACGTCCACCTCACCGGCTGCCACCACTCCTGCGCCCAGCACTACATCGGCGACATCGGGCTCATCGGCGCCAAGGTCGTGGTCTCGGAGGAGGGCGACACGGTCGAGGGCTACGACATCGTGGTCGGCGGCGGCTTCGGCGACAGCCCGAAGATCGGCACCGAGATCTGGAAGGCCGTGCGGGCCGAGGATTGCCCGGCCCGCATCGAGGCGCTGCTGCGCAGCTACCTCGCCCGGCGCATCGGCCCGGAGGAGAGCTTCCAGGCCTTCACCGCCCGCACCGGCCCCGAGTCGCTGCGCCACATCGCCGAAGAGCAACCCGTCCTGAAGGCCGCCGCATGAGCGAGCACGTCACGCCCCCCCTGGTCCTCATCCCCGAGACCGCCCCGTTCGACCCGGACCAGCGCGCCTGGCTCTCGGGCTACTTCGCCGCCCTGCTCGGCCCCGCGGTGGAGGGCGCCACGGCCCTCGCACCCGGCGAAGCGCCCGGCGGCGCGCAACAACTCGCGGACAACGACGACGCGCCCTGGCACGATCCCTCGCTGCCGCTGCCCGAGCGGATGGCGATGGCGAAGGAACGGCCCGAGCCGCAGAAGCTGATGGCCGCCATGGCGCAGCAGGATTGCGGCCAGTGCGGCTACAACTGCGCCGACTACGCCAACGCGATCTTCCTCAAGAACGAGGAGCGCCTGAACCTGTGCCAGCCCGGCGGCAAGGACACGCTCCGGATGCTGAAGAAGCTCGAGGAGGAGTTCGGGGCCGGCGGCGGCGGCGCGCCGAAGACGTCCGAGGACGCCGCCCCCAAGGCCGCTCCCGCGCTCGGCCCCCTCGGCTACTGCCGGGAGAACCCCGTGGAGGCGACCTTCGTCTCGCGCACCCGCCTCAACGCACCGGGGGGCGAGAAGGAGACCTGGCACGTCGAGATCGACCTCACCGGTACGCCGATCGACTACGTGGTCGGCGATTCCCTCGGTCTGTTCCCCGCCAACGCCCCGGCCCTGGTCGACGCGGTGATCGCCGAGCTCGGCGCCCGGCCCGAGCGCCGGATCGGGGCCAAGACCCTGCGCGACCGGCTGCTGACCGACTACGCCCTGGGCGGCGCGCCGGACGGGCTCTACCAGCTCCTCTCGCTGCTCACCGCGGGCGAGGCCCGCCGGAAGGCGCAGGCGCTGGCCGCCGGCGAGGACCCGGACGGCGACGCCGCCCATCTCGACGTGCTGGGCGCCCTCCACAAGTTCCCCGGCGCGCGCCCCGACGCGGAGGTGTTCCTGGAGGCGCTGGACGAGCTGCAGCCGCGGCTCTACTCGATTTCGTCCTCGCCGAAGGCCGATCCGGGCCGGGTCTCGCTCACCGTCGACGCGGTGCGCTACAGCCACCGCTCGCGCCTGCGCCTCGGCGTGGCCTCGACCCATCTCGGCGAGCGCATCCCCGAGGGCATGCGGGTCAAGGTCTACCTGCAGAAGGCGCACGGCTTCGCCCTGCCGGAGGATCTCTCGAAGGACGTCATCATGGTCGGGCCCGGCACCGGCATCGCGCCGTTCCGCGCCTTCCTGCGCGAGCGCGACGCGACGGCAGCGCCGGGGCGCAACTGGCTGTTCTACGGCCACCAGCGCCAAGCCTCGGACTTCTTCTACAGGGACGAGCTCAACGCCCTGAAGGACCGCAAGGTGCTCACCCGCCTGTCGCTGGCCTGGTCCCGCGACGGGACCGAGAAGACCTACGTCCAGGACCGCATGCGCGAGACCGGCGCGGAGCTGTGGACCTGGCTCGAGGGCGGCGCGCATTTCTACGTCTGCGGCGACGCCAAGCGCATGGCCAAGGACGTGGAGCGGGCGATCATCGACGTCGCCGGCCAGTTCGGGGGCAAGAACCCCGACGAGGCCGTGGCCTACCTCGCCCACCTCAAGAAGACCGGCCGCTACCAGGCCGACGTGTACTGAGGCGCAGCCCCTCCCCCTCGCGGGAGGACGGCCGCGGAGGGGGTGGACGAGGCCCCGCCCCGCGCCCCCCGACCCTTGCTCCACGCCACGACCCCGCTCTCCGCCGAGGATTCCGCCATGACCGCGCACGTCCAGGCACCGCCTGCCTCCGTCAAGACCACCTGCCCCTATTGCGGCGTCGGCTGCGGGGTGGTCGCCACGCCGGACGGGCAGGGCGGCGCGGGCATCGCCGGCGACACCGCGCACCCGGCCAACTTCGGCCGGCTCTGCTCCAAGGGCTCGGCGCTGGGCGAGACGCTCTCCCTCGACAACCGCCTGCTTCACCCGCAGGTGGACGGCGTCCGGGCGAGCTGGGAATCGGCGCTCGGCACCGTGGCGGGGTCCCTGCGCCGGATCGCCGAAGAGCACGGGCCGGACGCGATCGCGTTCTACCTCTCGGGCCAGTTGCTGACCGAGGACTACTACGTCGCCAACAAGCTCGCGAAGGGCTTCCTCGGCACCCCGCACGTCGACACCAACTCGCGCCTGTGCATGTCGAGCGCGGTGGCCGCCCACCGGCGCGCCTTCGGCTCGGACACCGTGCCGGGCTGCTACGAGGACCTGGAGGAGGCCGACCTCATCGTCCTGGTGGGCTCGAACACCGCCTGGTGCCACCCGATCCTGTTCCGCCGCATGATCGACGCGCGGGCGAAACGCGGCACCAAGCTGGTGGTGATCGACCCCCGCCGCACCCAGACCGGCGCGGAGGCCGACCTCTTCCTCGGCCTGAAGGCCGGCACCGACACGGCCCTGTTCTCCGGCCTGCTGGTGCACCTCGCCAGCACCGGCTCCCTGGACTACCGTTTCGTCCTCGACCACACGAGCGGCTTCGACGGCGCCCTGGAGCGGGCGCGCGCCATCGCGCCGACGATTCCCGCCACCGCCGCCGCCACGGGCCTGTCGGAAGCCGACGTGGCCCGGTTCTTCGAGCTCTTCGCGCGGACGAAGCGCGTCGTCACCGCCTTCTCGCAGGGGGTGAACCAGTCGGCGCAGGGCACCGACAAGGGCAACGCGATCATCAACTGCCACCTCGCCACCGGCCGCATCGGCCTGCCCGGCGCGGGGCCGTTCTCCCTCACCGGCCAGCCCAACGCCATGGGCGGGCGCGAGGTCGGGGGCCTGGCCAACATGCTGGCCGCCCACATGCACTTCACCCCCGAGGAGGTGGACCGGGTCCGCCGCTTCTGGTCGGCGCCCAACATCATCACGGGCGAGGGCATGAAGGCGGTCGCCCTGTTCGAGGCGATCGAGCGCGGCAAGATCAAGGCCCTCTGGGTGATGGGCACCAACCCGATCGTGTCGATGCCCCGCGCCGACCGCATCCGCGCGAGCCTGAAGGCCCTCGACCTCTACGTCGTCTCGGAGGCGGTGGCCGACAGCGACAGCGCCCGGGCGACGGGACGCCGGACCGTGCTGCTCCCGGCCCTGGCCTGGGGCGAGAAGGACGGCACGGTGACGAATTCCGAGCGCCGGATCTCGCGCCAGCGCAGCTTCCTGACACCGCCCGGCGAGGCCCGGGCCGACTGGCAGATCATCTGCGACGTCGCCAAGCGCCTCGGCCACGGCGAGGCTTTCGCCTATTCGGGCACCGCCGCGATCTTCCGGGAGCACGCCGGCCTCTCGGCCTTCGAGAACAACGGCACCCGCGACTTCGACCTCGGAGCCGTCAGCGACCTGGCCGACGCGGCCTACGCCACGACCGCCCCGCTGCAATGGCCGCTGCCGAAGCGCGGCAAGGCGCGCGCCCGGCTCTTCGCCGACGGCCAGTTCTACACCTTCGACAAGCGCGCCCGCTTCGTGGCCGTGCAGACCCCGACGCTCGCCGAAGGCGTGAGCGAGGCCTATCCCCTCGTCCTCAACACCGGCCGGGTCCGCGACCACTGGCACACGATGACGCGGACGGGAAAGAGCCCGCGCCTCTCGGCCCACCGCGCGGTGCCCTTCGTGGAGATCCACCCGGACGATGCCGCCGCCCTCGGTCTGAAGGACGGGGACCTCGCCCGCCTCAGCACGCCGCACGGCAGCGCGACCCTGGAGACGATGGTCACCGACGCGGTGCGGCGGGGCGACCTGTTCGCCGCCTTCCACTGGAGCGCCGCCACCGCCTCGGATGCACGCGTCGGCGCCCTGGTGCGCGGCGTGCCCGATCCGGTCTCGGGCCAGCCCGAGCTGAAGGCGACCCCGGTCGGCCTCGCGCCGGTGCCCTATCGCAACCGGGGCTTCCTGCTGACCCGCGGCGAGCACACCCTGCCGGGGGGCTGGTGGTGGGCGCGGGCCACGATCGCCGGCGGCTCGGGGCTGCAATTCGCCACGCAGGAGAGCTCCCGCGCCGTGGCGCTGATGATGCGCGGCCTGTTCCAGGGCCACGAGCTCGCCGAATACGCCGACCACGCCCGCGGACGCTACCGCTGCGCCGTCTACGAGGCCGGCCGCCTCGTCGCCTGCCTGGCGCTGGGCCCCGCCGAGGCCCGCCCGGGCTGGGACGAGGCCAAGGCGCTGTTCGCGGACCCGGAGCCCGCGCCCGCGGCCCGACGCGCCCTCCTGACGGGCCGCGCCGAGACGGCCTCGGCCGGTCCCACCGTCTGTGCCTGCCACGGGGTCGGCCTCGACGTCATCACGGGGGCCATCGCCGCGGGGGCCGGCACCGTCGAGGCGGTGGGCGCCGCCTGCAAGGCCGGCACGAATTGCGGCTCGTGCATCCCCGAGATCCGCAAGATGCTGCCCGAGGCGCTTGCGCGCAACGCCGCATAGGCTCACTTTCGGCCGAATCGACACCCATCTCCGAGCCTCATGAGCACGCCCCGCATCCCCCGTGAAACCCGGCCCGCCGGCACCGAATCAACGCGCGGCGGAGCCCCGGCCGGCCTGGAGCCCTTGGCCGTCCTGCCGGTCTTCGTGCCGCTGCAGGGCAAACGCGCGGTGCTGGCCGGCTCCAATGGCGGTGCGCCCTGGAAGGTGAAGCTGCTCGCCGCCGCCGGGGCCCACGTAGACGTCTATGCGCCCGAGCCCAGCGACGAGCTGCGCGCGGTGCCGGGCGAGATCGTCGCGGGCTCCGTCACCCTGCACGAGCGCCAGTGGCACGCCGACGACCTTGCGGGGTCCGCCTTCTGCATCGGCGCCATGGAGGACGAGGACGACTGTATCGCCTTCGTGGCCGCCGCCCGGGCGACCGGCGCCATCGTCAACGCGGTCGACCGGCCGCATCTCTGCGACGTGAAGTTCGGCGCCATCGTCAACCGCTCGCCCATGGTGGTGGGCATCTCGACAGAGGGCGCCGCCCCGGTCTTCGGCCAGACCGTGCGGGCCCGGATCGAGGGCATGCTGCCGCGCGGGTTCAAGGCCTGGATCGGCGCCGCCCGCGACTGGCGCGAGGAGGTCACGAGCCGCTTCCACGGCTTCTCGGACCGCCGCGCCTTCTGGGAGCGTTTCACGGATCGGGCCTTCGCGGAGCCCGACCGGGTGCCGACGGACCGGGACCTCGCCGAGCTCCTGGGGCAGACCGAGGCCGCGCCGAAGGGCGGGGCCGTGACCCTCGTCGGCGCCGGCCCGGGGGACGCCGAGCTCCTCACCCTCAAGGCCCTGCGCGCTTTGCGCAACGCCGACGTCATCCTGTACGACGATCTCGTGGCGCCGGAGATCCTCGACTATGCCCGCCGCGAGGCCCGCACCATGCTGGTGGGCAAGACCGGGCACGGCCCGTCCTGCCGGCAGGACGACATCAACGCGCTGATGGTGCAGCTCGCCAAGTCCGGCAAGCAGGTGGTGCGCCTGAAATCCGGAGACCCCCTGGTGTTCGGCCGGGCCGGCGAGGAGATCGATGCCTGCCGGGCCGCCGGCATTCTCGTCAGCGTGGTGCCGGGTGTCTCCGCGGCGCAAGGGGCGGCGGCCTCGCTCTGCGTCTCGCTGACCCACCGCGACGCGGCGCGACGGCTGCAATACGTCACCGGTCACGACCGGCGCGGGGCCCTGCCCGAGGACCTGAACTGGGGCGCGCTGGCCGATCCGAGCGTCACCACCGTGGTCTACATGCCCAAGAAGACCCTCGGGGTGCTGCTGGAGCGGGCGATCGCCGAGGGCCTCGCCCCCGCGACTCCGGCCCTTCTCGTCTTCAACGCCACCCGCCCAAACCAGCAGGTGGTGGAGGGCACGGCCCAGGATCTCGCGACCCGGGTCGAGGCCGCCGGCCTCGACGGTCCGGCGCTTCTCATGGTGGGCGACGCCCTGCGCCGCGGGGACGCCGAGGCGGCGATCGCCGCGATCGAGCCGGACAAGCTCGCCATCTGAGGCAGGACCAGCCGGGCGACGTTTGGTGGCGACGGTTTGGTGGCGACGGTTTGGTGGATTGCCCGGAGGCGGCGCCTGTGGTCTGAAGCCGCCACATCCCTGGATCGCAAGGCCGTTCCCATGCGTCGCACGCTCCTGCCCCTCCTCGCCTTCGCGATCGGCCTCGTGGGGCTCTGCGTCGCGGCCTTCGTGGTGCTGGCGCCCAAGACCCAGGAGGGCGGGACGAGCAGTGTCGGCGGCCCCTTCCTCCTGACCAACCAGGACGGGCAGCGCGTCACCGAGCGCGATTATGCGGGCCGGACGCATCTCGTGTTCTTCGGCTTCACCCACTGCCCCGACGTGTGCCCGACCACGCTGCAGCAGATCGGCGACGTGCTCCAGGCCCTCGGACCGAAGGGCCAGGACGTGCGCGCCCTGTTCATCGCCGTCGATCCCGAGCGCGACACGCCCGCGGCCCTGAAGACCTACCTGGCGAGCTTCGACCCGCGCATCGTCGGCCTGACCGGCTCGCCGGAGGAGGTGAGCGCGGCGGTGAAGGCCTACCGGGCCTATGTCCGCAAGGTGCCGACCAAGGACGGCGACTACACGATGGAGCACACCGCCCTGGTCTACGTGATGAACGGCCAGAACCGCTTCCTCAACGCGCTCAATCTCGCCCGCCCGCCCCAGGAGGCGGCGGCCGAGCTCGCCAAGATGCTTTAGGTACGCAGGTGCTGTAGGCACGAGGCTGTCAGGATCGCGTGGCGCCGCGGGGCGCCGGGCCGTCGGCCCTGACGACGGCGGGGGCCGGTGCCTCCCCGAAGCGTCCGCCCCGGAGCGACCATGACCGTCCTGTCGGCCTTCCCGATCACACCCTCGAACGCCGACGGCCAGGTGGACCTCGGCGCCTTGCAGGCTCTCCTGCAGCCCCTGGTCGCGGCCGGGGTCGGCTCGATCGGCCTGCTGGGCAGTACCGGCACCTATCCGTTCCTGGCGCGCCACCAGCGCCGCCGGGCCGTGGAGGCCGCCGTCGCGGCGGTGGCGGGCCGCGTGCCGGTCCTCGTCGGGGTCGGCGCCCTGCGCACCGACGAGGCGGTGCGGATGGCCCAGGACGCCAAGGGCGCCGGGGCCGAGGGCGGGCTCCTGGCGGCGATGTCCTACACGCCGCTCACCGAGGATGAGGTCTTCGTGCATTGCGAGACGGTGGCGCGGGAATCCGGCCTGCCGCTCTGCCTCTACGACAATCCGGGCACCACCCATTTCCGGTTCACCCCGGCCCTCGTCGGCCGCCTCGCCCGGGTTCCGGGCATCGTCGCGATCAAGAGCCCGGCGCCGGAGCCGGGCGGGGCGGCGGAGCATCTCGGCGCGCTGCGCGCGGTGGTGCCGGCCGGGTTCTCCCTTGGCTACAGCGGCGACTGGAACGCGCTCGCGGCCCTGCTGGCGGGGGGCGAGGCCTGGTACAGCGTCGTCGCCGGGCTGTTCCCGCGGCCCGCCCTGGCGATCGTCAGGGCCGTCGAGGCCGGCGACACCGCCGAGGCGCAGCGCCTGAACGCCCGGCTCGCGCCGCTCTGGGACCTGTTCCGGACCTATTCGAGCCTGCGGGTGATCTATGCCTGCGCCGATCTTCTCGGCCTCTGCCGCGCGGCGCCGCCGCGGCCGATCCTGCCGCTGGAGGGGGAGGCGCGCCGGCGGGTGGCCGACACCCTCGCGGCGCTGGAGCTCGGCTGAGCCGGACCGCCCTCACTGCGGGCGCAGCGCGCCGGTGCGGGAGGTGCGGGCGAGGCCGTGCTCGGTCTTGTTCCAGCGGTTCGGTGCGCGGACGAGCTCGTACAGCCCCGACCAGGCGGCGAGGCTGATGAGCAGGAAGTAGACCGGCATCCCCGGCACGGTGGTCAGGAGGTCGAACCAGCCGCGCCGGACGCAGCCGAGGGCCGCAGGCAGCAGCATGGCGAGCAATCCGGCGACGAACAGGGTGACGGAGGCGCCGGTGGGGAGGTTCGCCCAGAACCCGCCCTGGGCCGGGGACCCGTTCCACGCGAAGGCCGCGAAGTCGTAGGCCGCCCGGCCCATCAGGAACGGGTAGGCGAGGGCGGAGATCACCGTCCCGGGCACCAGGGCGACGGCGCAGAGGGTGCCGAGGGGGCCCAGCTGCCGAAGCGTCCGGCGGGGGGCGCGGGCGTGGGTGAGGCTGGTCTGCAGGAATCCCTTCATCCAGCGGGTACGCTGGTGCAGCCAGGGCCGGACCGCGCGCGGCGCCTCCTCCAGGGTGTCGCTGCGCAGGTCGCCCACGCGGTAGCCCGCCCGCGCCAGGCGGATGCCGAGGTCGGCATCCTCGGTGACGTTCCACGCGTCCCAGCCGTGGAGTTCGCGCAGGACGCCGGTGCGAAAATGCGTCGAGGTGCCCCCGAGGGGAATCGGCACGCGCCAGGAGGCGAGGGCCGGGATCAGGACGTCGAAGAGGGCGGCGTACTCGATGGCGAAGCAGCGCGTCAGGCGTCCGTCGTCCATGTTGTCGATGACGAGGCGGCCCTGGAGGCAGGCCGTGATGCGGGAGGCGCGGGCGAAGCGGGTGGCCGCCGCGCGGAGCTGACCCGGGTCGGGCACGTCCTCGGCGTCGTAGACCACGAGGCAGGCCCCGCGGGCCAGGGGCAGGGCGGCGTTGAGGGCGCGCGGCTTGGTCCGGGGCAGGCCCGCCGGCACCCGGACGATCTCGAACCGGGCCGGAAGCGCCGCCGTCGCCAGGGCCGCGTCGGTCTCGCGGTCGTCGGCCTCGATCACCAGCTTGATGTCGAGCTTGGCCGCCGGGTAGTCGAAGCGCGACAGGGCCGCCACGAGCCGTGGCACGACCGGAGCCTCGCGGTGCAGCGCCACCAGCACCGTGTAGACCGGCAGGGCAGTGTCCGGCAGCGCCGCCTCGGGCGGCCGGTCCGCCTCGACGCTGACGGCGGCGATGCGGACCGTGACCATGACGAGGAAGCCGAGCTGCATCAGGGTCCAGGCGCCGACCAGCACGGGGGCGGGGAGGAACGCCGCGGCGATGCCGACGGCCCCGAGGACAAGGCCCGCGATGGCGAGGTGCGGCCCCTGCGTGTCCGCCCCCAGCGCCCAGTCGGGCCGGTGGCGCTGGAGCGTATCGGCGGCGGCGGCCGCGATGCCCACCGGGTTGGCGGCGAACGCCGCCGCCTGCAGGGCCCGCGGCGTGGTGATTGCCGCGCGCGTACCCGTCCGCAGCAGCGCAGCGATGGCGGCCCCGCGCGGGGCGCGGACCGTGGCGGGACCCGGGGCCATCAGGGGCGCGACCCCGGCCACGAGGCTGTCGGGATAGCGGGTGCCCTCGCCGAGGCGCAGGTCGCCGGCCAGGAACGGGACGCCGAGGGCGGCTGCGAGGCCGCGGTAATAGGCCTCCTCGGTGATCAGGTCGGCGTGAATCAGGGCCGCGGCGGCATCGGTGCCGCAGGTCCGCGCCAGAGCGGCGGCCCGCGCCAGGCGGCCCGCATCGAAGCCCTGGCGCGCGAGGAACGCGATCTCGGGCGGCAGGGGTTCGGGCGGCAAGGGGTCAGACAGCAGGGGCGCGGTCCGGCCGTCGGGGGTGCTGAAACCGCGAAGCGACACCGTGCGCGACCTCCCGGCGGCCCGTGGATGTGCTAGGGGAGGGCCGTGAGCCAGTCCGTTTCCACGCGCAACCCACGCGCCACGATTGCAACTTCCGCGTTTGCCGGCCGAAAGGCAAGGCGGCGTCGGGGCCGGGCGGCGGCTTGTGCACTGGCGGCGGCCGTGTACGGCCTCGGCTCCGCTCCGGCGGCCCGTGCCGAGGGCGTGACGATCCCCAACTTCTGGAACCCGCGCGCCCGCCAGGAGCGCATGGAAACCCAGCCGAGCGCGCGCACGGTCCGCTTCCTCACCGACGACGACTTCCCGCCCCTGCACTTCGCCGGCCCCGACGGCACGCCCACCGGCTTCGTGGTGGAGCTCGCCCGCGCGGTCTGCGAGCGCCTGGCCATGACCTGCACGGTTCAGGCCCGGCGCTTCGACACCCTCCTCGACGCCCTGGCCGAACGGCAGGGGGACGTGGTCGCCGCGGCGATCCCCCTGACGCCGGCCCTGCGCGCCCGCTTCCTCGCCACGCGACCCTATTTCCGCTGGCCGGCCCGCTTCGCCGCCCGCACCGACAAGGGCCTCCCCGCCCCCTCGGCGACCGCCCTGGCGGATCGGAGCGTCGGCGTGGTCGGCGGCACCGCCCACGCGGCCTATCTGAAGGCGTTCTTCCCCAAGGCCGCCGCCAAGGACTTCACCGACCTCGCCACCGCCGAGGGCGCCCTGCGCCGGGGCGAGGTCGACTACGTCTTCGCCGACGGCCTCAACCTCGCCCTCTGGATCGGCGGCGTCGAGGCCGCGGGCTGCTGCGCCTTCACGGGCGGCGACTACCTCGAGAACCGCTACTTCGGCGAGGGCATCGGCCTCGTCACCCGCTCCGACGACCCGGCCCTGTCGCGGGCGCTCGACGACGCGCTCCAGCGCCTCTGGGACGAGGGGAAATACGCCGAGCTGTACCTGCGGTTCTTCCCGGTGAGCCCGTTCTAGGAACCGGCGCGCCGATCCCGCAGCCCGGCCCTCTGCCCGAGGCGACCGGGCGTTGAGGCGGGCCGCATCCCGCGCACCGAGGAGCCTTCCACCATGCTGCTCTACGAGCACCCGCTCTCGTCCTACGCCCAGAAGATCAAGATCGCGCTGCGCGAGAAGGGCGTGCCGTTCACGGCGGAGCTTCCCGAGAGCTTCGGCACGGGACGGGACGCGGGGCCCTTCGCGGCCGCCAATCCCCGCACCGAGGTGCCGGTGCTCCTCGACGGGGACGTGACGCTGTTCGAATCCACGGTGATCCTCGAATACGTCGAGGAGCGCTGGCCGGAGCCGCCCCTGCTGCCGGCCGAGCCCGCGGCGCGGGCCTTCGCACGGCTCACCGAGGAGGTCTGCGACACCCAGTACGAGGCGGTGAACTGGGGGTTCGGCGAGGTGCTGTGGTTCCGCCGGGCCACCGGAGACCTCGCCGCGCACCTGCGCGCCCAGGCGGCGGCGCAGACGGCGGTGCTCCAGGGCTGGCTGTCGGAGCGCCTGGGCGCAGCCGCGTGGTTCGGCGGTGCGGGCTTCGGCTGGGCCGACGCGGCGGCGGCCCCGATGGTCAACCGCTCGGTGCATTACGGCCTCGGGCCGGCGCCGGGGACCCCGCTCGCCCGCTGGCACGCCCGGGTGAGCGCGCGCCCCGCGGTGGCGGCGACCTTCGCCGAGTTCGACGCGGCCGCCGCCCGGATGGCCGAGGCCGCCGACCTCTACATCTCCGGCGGACGCCGCCGCGAATACCGCGACCATCGCCTCGATTGGATGATCCGGTCGGGCGGCATCGAGGTCGTGCTCGCCGGCCTGCGCGACGGCAACGTCCGCTTCTCCTGGCCGGCCCCCCTGGCCGAACCCGTCCCCGGGTGATCGCCCCTCAGAGGTGCAGGCGCCCGGCACCGGCCGCGACCGCGAGCAGGAGGGCGGCCACCGCGAGGAAGGCCAGGGTCAGGCTGGTGGCATGGGCGAGGAGCCCGATCGCGGCGGGGCCGGCCAGCACCCCGGCATAGCCCAGCGTGGTCACGGCCGGGATCGCGAGGACGGCGGGCACGGTCTCCAGCCGGCCGGCGGCGGTGAACAGCACCGGCACGATGTTGGCGCAGCCCGCCCCCACCAGGGCGTAGCCGAGGAGTGTCGCCGGCCAGAGCGGCACCGCCGTCGCGAGGCCGAGCCCGGCGGCGGCGAGGAGCGCGCCCAGGACGACGATGCGGCGGCGTCCGACCCGGCGCACGAGGGCGTCGCCGGTGAGCCGGCCCACCGTCATGGTCAGCGAGAAGGCCGCGTAGCCGAGGCCGGCCCGGGCCGGATCGAGGCCGCGTTCCTGGATCAGGAAGACGCCGCTCCAGTCGAGGGCCGAGCCCTCCGTGAGGAAGACCACGAAGCACAGGAGCCCGATGCCGAGCACGGGGCCGCGCGGCAGGGCGAAGGCCGGGCCGCCGGGACCCTCCGCCACCGCCGGCAGGATGCCGGGCAGGGCTACGAGGAAGGCGGCCGCGATGCCGGCGACCACCCCCAGGGTCGCGGCCGCCGGCGTCAGGCCGAGGCTCAGGAGCGCGCTGAAGCCGGCGGCCCCCAGGATGCAGCCGAGGCTGTAGAGGCCGTGGAAGCCCGACATCATCGGGCGCTCCGCCCGGCGCTCCACCGCCACCGCCTGAAGGTTCATGAGGCAGTCGAGCAGGCCGAGGCCGATGCCGAGGCCGGTGAGGGCGGCGGCGAGGACGGGCAGGCCGGCGGCGCGGGAGAGCACCATCAGGGCCGTTCCGGTGACGAACACGGCGACCGCCAGCACGGGGCGGGTGCCGAAGCGACCCGCCAGGGCGCCCGCCACCGGCATGGTGGCCAGGGAGCCGATGCCGAGGCAGAGGAGGAGCAGGCCCAGCGTACCGTCATCGAGGCTCGCTCGCGCCTTCACGAGGGGCACCAGGGGCGCCCAGGCCGCGACGCCGAAGCCGACGATGAGGAACAGGAGCCGGGTGGCGCGCGTCTCGGCGGGGCGGGCCGCCCGCGCGATCACGCGAAGCGCGGCGGGTGCGGCCCGCGTGATCTTCGATCTCGCCGGGACGGAGCGTGCGGACAGGGAACGGGGAGACATGGAGCGCGCGGGCATGGAGCGGACCGACATGGAGCCTTTCGGGTGCGCCGGACGGGGCCGGGCAACGGAACGGGACGGTGTCTCGCAGACACCCGCGGCGATGGTGTGAAGCCGGACGGCGCCGGGAACACGTCAGACCCGCGGCCGGTGCATCGGCCGCTGCGCCCGCCACTGCCGTTGCGCGGCCCGGCGGGAACGAAGGCGCAGGACCTGCGGGATCCTGTCGCCATCGCGGCCGTCAGCGCCCGCCGTCGGGTGCCCGTCTCGAGTCCGTCGGAATGCCGCTGCCGGCATCGAGGTTCGCGTCGACGCAGCTCCGGCCGGGAGGGGGGAGGGCGTCAGGTGCGACATCACGGCAAGCCCGAGGGGACACGGGCGCGGCATGAGACGCTCGGGATTGGAATCCAGTGGAGCGCCGTCAGACCGCACACGGTTTCGACCGCGTTTCCAAGGCCGGATGCCGGTCGATCGATCCGCGTTGACCCTCCGGGTCGCCCTCCCTACGGTGCCGGCCTTCGCGATCTCCCGTTTCCCCATCCTTGCAGAACTGACGCTGTCCCCATGCCGTCCCCGCTTCCCTCCGACCCCGATCTCATCGCGGCGGCCGCCACCGCCGCGGCCTGGCCCTTCGAGGAGGCGCGCAAGCTCGTGGCGCGGCTGGAACGCCGCCCGAAATCGGAAGTCCTCTTCGAGACCGGCTACGGACCCTCGGGCCTGCCGCATATCGGCACCTTCGGTGAGGTCGCGCGGACCTCGATGGTGCGCCACGCCTTCCGGGTCCTCACCAACGACAGCGTGCCGACCCGGCTGATCGCCTTCTCGGACGACATGGACGGCCTGCGGAAGGTGCCGGACAACGTGCCGAACAAGCCCCTGCTGATCGGTGCCCTGAACCAGCCCCTGACCCGCGTCCCGGACCCGTTCGGCACCCATGACAGCTTCGGCGCGCACAACAACGCCGAGTTGCGCCGCTTCCTCGACGCCTTCGGCTTCGACTACGAGTTCCGCTCGGCGACCGAATGCTACCGTTCGGGCGTGTTCGACACGGCCCTCCTCACGGTGCTGGAGCGCTACGACGCCGTGATGGCGATCATGCTGCCGTCGCTGCGGGCCGAGCGCTCCGCGAGCTACTCGCCGTTCCTGCCCATCCACCCGGTGACGGGGGAGGTGATGCAGGTGGCCATCGACGAGGTCCGGGTCTCGGCCGGGACCCTGGTCTGGCGCGACCCCAAGACCGGCGAGGGGTACGAGACTCCGGTGACCGGCGGGCACGCCAAGCTGCAGTGGAAGCCCGACTGGGCGATGCGGTGGGTGGCCCTCGGCATCGACTACGAGATGGCCGGCAAGGACCTGATCGATTCCGTCAAGCTCTCCGGCGAGATCGCCAGGGCGTTGGGCGGCGAACCGCCGGAGGGGTTCAACTACGAACTCTTCCTCGACAAGGACGGCAAGAAGATCTCGAAGTCGAAGGGCAACGGCCTCTCGATCGACGAGTGGCTCGTCTACGGCACGGCCGACAGCCTGGCGCTGTTCATGTACAACAAGCCGCGCGAGGCCAAGCGCCTGTTCGTCGAGATGATCCCGCGCCAGGTCGACGACTATCTGAGCTTCCTGGAGAAGTTCCCGGGCCAGGAGCCGGCCCAGAAGCTCGGCAACCCGGTCTGGCACCTGCATGCCGGGCATCCGCCGGCGGCCGAGGCGGTCGGCAAGGGGGGGGCCCTCACCTTCGCCATGCTCCTCAACCTCGCGGCGGTGGCCAACACCGAGGACTCGGCCGTGCTGTGGGGCTTCATCCGCCGCTACGACCCGGATGTGGGGCCGGAGACCCACCCCGTCCTCGCCCGCCTCGTCGGCCACGCGCTGGCCTACTTCCGGGACCTGGTGCGCCCGGCCAAGACCTACCGGGCGGCCACCGAGGCGGAGCGGGCGGCCCTGGAGGATCTCGCGCAGACCCTCGCGGCGCACGAGGGCTCCGTCGATCCGGAGGGCCTGCAGGCGGTGGTCTACGAGGTCGGACGCCGGCACTTCCCGGACCTGTCCGGCAAGGCCAAGAGCCCGGACGGGCGCCCCGGCGTGTCGCAGGCCTGGTTCACCACGATCTACAACGTGCTGTTCGGTGAGGCGCGCGGCCCGCGATTCGGCTCGTTCATCGCCCTCTACGGAGTCGCCGAGACGCGGGCGCTGATCGCCCAGGCCCTGTCCGGCGCCTTCCTGGCGGACGCCCCGGCCGCCTGACGCGGACGATCCTGCGTCGTCTCCCGGGAGCGGCGCAGAATAATGTCTGCGTCTCGAGGTGCGATTGCGCACAATTGTGCTTGTCGGCGCGTCCCGGGGCGGATAGAACGCCCTTCCACTGGACAGAAAAAAAGGCCGCCCCGGTGAGGGAGCGGCCCGAAGTCTAGGGAGGAAACGCCCAAGAAGGGCACACCGCGGCGACGCCATCGCCGCGGTGCATGGCGATCAGATGCCATCTCGCACCGCACCATGCAATTGCTTCCGTGAGGGAGCGGGCATGCGCCCAGTGCATGAAAACGATTTCAGACACCTTGTCGTCGGGAGTGAGGGCGCCCTTTGTCGTCAGCTGCCGGTCGGATCCGCCAGGCCGAGCTGTGCCAGGCTGAAGGCCCAGACTCGTTCCTGAAGCGCCGTGTCCCGGCCTCGGGCCGAGGGCTCCACCGGCGCGCACCGGTCGAAATAGAGACCCGTGCGGCCTTCGACCGCGGGCGCGGTGGCGAGGTACAGGGAGGTCGCCGCGCCGTCCGCGGGCTTCGTCATGAACGGGCGGATCAGACGCCAGCCGAGGCCGAACCAACCGCCGGTCTCCGACGCGAAGCCGCTGGCGATGACGCCGGGATGGAGAGCGTTGCTGGTGACGCCGGTGCCTGCGAGCCGCCGTGCCAGGGCCGCACTGAACAGCACGTTGCCGAGTTTGGCCTGGGAATAGGCGGCGATCGCGCTGTAGCGCCGCGCATGGCCGATATCGTCGAAGGCGATGCGACCACGCCGATGCGCCGTCGAGGCCACGTTGACGATGCGGGCCGGCGCACCAGCCTTCAGGTGATCGAGGAGGGCGAGGCTGAGCTGGAGATAGGCGAGGTGATCCAGCGCCCAGGTCCGCTCGATGCCATCCGTCGTGGTGGCGTAGCGGTCGAAGATCGCCCCGGCGTTGTTCACCAGCACGTCGAGGCGCGGATAGAGCGCCCGGACCTCCGCGACGAGGCGGCGGATCTCGGCTTGGCTCGACAGGTCGGCGACGAAGCCGTCGACCCGGGCTCCCGGCACCGCTCCACGGATCTGCTCGGCCGTGCGGCCGGTGCGGCCGGCATCCCGGCCCACGAGCCCGACCCGGAACCCCGCCCGGGCCAGCCCGAGCGCTGTCTCGGTGCCGATCCCGGAGGTGGCGCCGGTGACGAGGGCGATCCGGCCGGCCACGGACGCCGCCCTAGAACACCGCCTGCCCGATGGCGAAGGCGACGACCACGATGACGATGGCCACAACCAAGAACAGGCCGAACAGGATCCGGGCCAGGGAGCCGGCGCCCGAAGCGATTCCGGTGAAGCCGAGGCCGCCCGCGATGAGGGAGATCACGAAACAGATGAGGGCCCATTTCAACAGGGTCATGCGCAACACTCCAGCTCGCGGAACCGACCGATAACCACCTGGGGACGCAAGCGTTCCGCTCAAGCTCGGCTGTTTTGCGCGGCGTGTCCGGGGGGCGCCGGCCCGGCCGGGCGGGCCTCGGTTCCGGCACGCTCCAGGAGGATGTGCGCCAGGGCATGATAGAGCCCCTCGCGGCAGACCGCCTTCGAGACGGCGTCGGCGATGAGCGCCGCCACCATGAGGGGGATCATCAGGGCGTGGTCCTGGGTCATCTCGGTGACGATGACGAAGGCGGTGATCGGTGCCTGCAGGGCCCCCGTCAGGTAGGCGACCATGCCGAGGAGCACGAGGGCGGCCACCGGCACGCCGGAGAACCAGCCCTGCAGGGCGGCGCCGAGGCCGGCCCCGACGCTGAGGGAGGGCGCGAACAGGCCGCCGGGAATGCCGCTGATCGCCGAGAGCAGCGACGCGGCGAACTTGAGGGGCGCGAAGTCCGGATGGGACGCCGCGGTGCCGTGCAGGAGGGCGCGCGCCTCCTCGTAGCCGGTGCCGTAGATCGTTCCGCCCGAGGCGAGGCCGCACAGGGCAACCCCGAGACCGCAGGCCGCCGCGAAGGCGACGGGACGGGCGGCGATGGCGGCCCCGAGACGCCCGGGCAGGCCGCGGGCGAACAGGATCACGATACGGGCGAACCCGCCGCCGGCCAGCCCCCCCAGCGCCCCGATCACCGGCACGGCGATCCAGCCCGGCCCGAACGGCAGGGTGGCGCTCGACGTGCCGAAATAGGTGTAGTTGCCGGTGAGCGCCATGGCGGTGAGCCCGGCCGCCACGATGGCGGCGACGATCAGTCCGCCGGTGCGGGCCTCGTAGGCCCGGCCGAGTTCCTCGATCCCGAACACGATGCCGGCGAGCGGGGTGTTGAAGGCCGCCGCCACCCCGGCCGCACCGCCGGCGAGGATCAGCCCCGGCACGCGTTCCGGCGTAAGGTGGCCGGCGGCCGCCATGATCGCGGCCCCGACCTGCACCGTCGGCCCCTCGCGCCCGGTGGAAGCGCCGAACAGCAGGCCGAGGCTCATCACCACGATCTTGCCCGCCGCGACCCGGAGGGAGACGAGGGCCCGGCGCAGGGCGAGATGGCCGGTCTGGCGCGCCGCGATCACCTGGGGGATGCCGGATCCCTGGGCGTTCGGGAAGACCTCGCGGGCGAGCCAGGCGCAGAGGGCGAAGCCGAAGGGCGTCAGGGCGAGGGCCACCAGGGGCGAGACGCCGAGCACCTGCCGGAACGCGCCCTGGGCGGCATCGGCGAGCCCCGCCATCAGGACGGCAGCGAGCCCGACGCCGATGCCGCCGACGAGGAACAGGAGGCGGTGGCGCCACAGCCCGAACGCGTCGCGGGTGGCCCCGCGCAGGCGCCGCATGCGCGGGGCCACCCCGGACCGGACCTTGGCGCGCAGCACCTTCACGCGCAGCACCTGGGCAGGACGGGTTCGGGGCATGCGATCCGGGGCTCGGGCGAGCGGGTCAGGGGCGGGGGGTCGGGAGGAGCTCAGGCAAGGCGCGTACCCCGCGGGGCCCTAGGCCTTGTCCCCCGCCTCCGCCCGGCAGAGGTCTTCGACGGTCCGGAGATAGGCCTTGGCGTCGAATTTCCGCAGGGAATTCTCGCTCTGGTAGCGCACCGTCCCGAAGATCTTGCGACGGGCCCAGGGCCGGTCGTGCAGGCCGTAGACCCAGGCGACGTTGGTGAAGGAGTTCGGGTCGCGTCCGTCGAGGAAGTAGCGGTTGTTGAGCCGCAGCGTGCGGGCGAAGCCCTCCTCGGGGGTGGGCGACCATTCGAGGATCTTCTTGCCCCAGTACATGCGCAGGTGATTGTGCATGTAGCCGGTCTCACGCATCTCGGCCTGGGCGGCGTTCCAGTAGACGTCGTGCGTCCGTCCCTCCGCGAGCTCGGTCTCGGTATAGGTCTTCGGCCGGGCGTCGTCGGCATGTTCGGCCAGGACCTTGCGGGCCCATTCGGGAACGGCGCGCTCGTAGCGGTCGTAGCCGTCCGTGTAGTGGACGTGGTTCATCGCCAGTTCCCGGCGGATGACGACCTCCTCGACGTAGGACGCCTTGTCCTCGGCCCCGCCCGCCTTGGCGGCCCGAACCGCCAGCACGATCTCCACCGGCGAGATCTGCCCGAAATGCAGGTAGGGGCTCATGTGGGAGGCCGCCCCGGCCTCCGGCCGGTTGCGGTCGCTGCCGTAATCGGCGAACGGGCCCGCGAGATAGGCCTTGAGGCGCCGGCGCGCCTCGGTCTCCCCCCCGGTGAAGCGCCGCACCGGTCCGACCGCGCGGTCGAGGCTCATGCCGGCCAGCACCTTGGCCGGGTCGGCGATGTCGACCTCCGATGTCGGCAGGCCGCGCCCGGCCGGATGCTTCACCCTCCGGGCGGTCAGGGGCGCGACGTAGTCGTCGAGGTGCTTGTGCAGCTTCGGGCGCAGGGTGCGGGCGGCGTATTCGTGCTTGGGCGAGGTGACCTCCACCGGCACCACGACGTCCCCCTCCACCTGCACGATTCTTGTGTCGACGGCCGCGACGATCTCGTCGTACCAGCGCTTCTGGATCGCGAGGTAGCCCCGGTCGAGGACCAGGAGGGCGGCGTCCCTGGCCAGATCGATGGCGACCCGGGCGGGGGAGGCCTTGCGCAGGCAGAAGCCGATGCCACGGGCCTCGAGACCGGACGCCGCATCGGCGAGTCCCTGGAGCAGGAAGGCGTAGTGCCGGGCATTGGCTTCCGGAAAGCCGTTCTTGCCGTCGAGCAGCCCGAAGCCGGCGAGCACCGGCAGGCCGAGCCGGTTGGCCTCCTCGATCGCAAGCTCGAGCGCCGGATTCCCGTGGGCCCGATTCGCCTGCTGCAGCAGGTAGAGCACGTAGCGCCCCGCCGCCCGAGGCTCGGCCTCCTTCAGGATCCGAATCCGTCCCGCTTGAATCGCCATCGTCGCTCATCGCCTCCTTGTGCTCGTCACGAAAGATCGGGCCGCCGCCCATCGCGACGCCCCAGGCAGAAAGAGCCGCACCGACCGAATCGACCCCGGAGAATGCGGCATAGGGCTGTGCGAAAACTGAATTCGAACAGCCCTTAAATGTCGCTTCACTTGAGTCTTCCCCCTCCCGGGGTCATGAGAATTTGCGTCGTCTCAGGTGCGTCATTTTGGATACAGAAATCGGGCAATGTGTTCCGGAGCACGAAAAGCGACACGGATACTGCCCTATCCGCCTTGCAATTCCGCGTGGGAGGATCAGATTGTGCGTTGCGGGACCGCGATGGCGTCGCGGTCCCGCTGCCCTCCTTGGGCGTTTCCTCCCTAGACTTCGGGCCGCTCTTCGGAGCGGCCTTTTTTCTGTCCCGACCGTCCTAGCCACGCGCACGGGCCCGGATCATGAAGTTGTCGTAGGTGTACTCCGCCACCTGGAACCAGAGGTATTCCTCGTTCCGGAAGGTCTTCATCGCCTCGTGGATGCGCTTGAAGTCGGCGTTCTTGGCGCCGATCTCGGCATAGACGTCGTTGGCGGCCTTCAGGGCCAGCTCCATCACCTCCTGCGGGAACGGACGCAGCTGCGCACCGGCCGCCACGAGGCGGCGCAGGGCGCGGGGGTTGCGCGCATCGTACTTGGCCTGCACGTCGGCATGAACCTGGGCGGCGGCCGCCTGGAGGACTGCCCGGTAGCTCTTGGGCAGTCCCTTCCAGGCCTCGGCCTGGATCCAGAGATGCAGCGTCGAGGCGCCCTCCCAGAAGCCGGGGTAGTGATAGGTCGGGGCCACCTTCTGCAGCCCGAGTTTCTCGTCGTCGTAGGGGCCGATCCACTCGGCGGCGTCGATCGCCTTGGCCTCGAGGGCGGCGTAGAGGTCCGGTCCCGGGGTGGCCTGCGGCACCACCCCGAGCTTGGCCAGAACCTGCCCGCCGAGGCCGCCGATCCGCATCTTCAGGCCCTGGAGGTCCGCCTGCGCCTTGATCTCGCGACGGAACCAGCCGCCCATCTGCGCGCCGGTATTGCCGGCCGGCAGGGCGACGAGCCCGTGCCTGGCGAAGATCTCCCCGAACAGGTCGGCGGCACCTCCCTGGAGCCACCAGGCGCTCTGGCCGCGCGCGTTCAGGCCGAAGGGCAGGGCGGTGGCCAGGGTGAAGGTCGGATCCTTGGCGAGCCCCAGGGTCGCCGGTCCGTAGCCCATCTCGACGGTGCCGGCGGCCACGGCATCGAGGAGGCCCTCGGCGGGCACCGGCTCGCCGGGCCCCGAGGGCTGGATCTGGAAACGGCCGTCGGTGGCCTCCGCGACGATGCGGGCGAGCTGGTCAGTCGCGCCGAACAGGATGTCGAGGTTCTTGGGGAAGGCGCAAGCCAGTCGCCAGCGCAGATCCGGCGTCGCCTCGGCCCGGGCGGGGCGCGCCAGGAGGGTCGCCGCGCCACCGAGGCCCGCGGAGAGGAGAGCACGGCGCCCGGTGGTCGGGCGCGCGGAGGATGGGGGCATGACGCCTCGCTGAGAGATCTCGAATCGTCCTGTTGCGGCGCGTCGCGGCCGACCCGCGGCCCGAAGGTCCGCCGTTCACGAACGGCGAAGGGCCGGAAACGATCCCGAAACGGGCGGAGGCCCCGCGCCGGCGGACCGGACGGCGCGCAAGCCCAGGGGGGCTGCGCCCGATCGGGCGCGCGTTACTTGGCGTACGTGAAGGCGCCGTCGTTCCAGACGTAGAGGACATAGCCCTGAGCGGTGACGTCCCCCTTGCCGTCGAACCCCACCGGGCCGAGCACGAGATCGAAGCGCTCCGCGTGCAGGGTGGCGGCGATCCGCTTCGAGTCCGCCGTGTGCGCGAAATTGCCGGCCGCCACGAGGGCCTGGAGGGCGGCGTAGCCGTAGATCGTCGATCCTTCGGGCTCGACCCCCTCGGCCTTGAAGGCCGCGACCACGGCGGCGGCCTCCGGCTTGCGGCGGGGATCGAGGTAGAAGGTCATCAGCACGCCGTTGCTGGCCGGCCCGGCGATGGTGGCGAATTCCTGGGTGGCGATGGCCGAGGTCCCGAACCATTGCGGCTTGAAGCCACGCTCCGCGGAGATCCGCACGAGGCGGCCCATCTCGCGGGCGTCCCCGCCGTAATACGCCACCGCGATCCCGGCCTCCTTCAGCCGGTCGGCGAGGGCCGCATCATCGGCATCGCCCGCCGCGAAGGCGGTGGCGATGGCCTCGTTGATGCCGATCCGGTTGAGGTTTTCCTTCGTGGCGGCGGCGAGGTTGCGCGAACCCGGCGTCAGGTCGTTGAGGATGGCGATCTTCTTCTCGCGGAATCGCTCGGCCAGTACGGTGGCCGAGAGCTTGGCCTGATCGTCGTCGCGCCCGCAGACCCGGAAGATCGTCGGCAGACCCCGATCGGTGAGCTTGGCGGCCACGGAGGCGGCGGTGATCATCACCGTGCCGTTGGCGGCGTAGACCTCGGAGGCCGCCAGCGATGCGTTCGAGCAGACGTGGCCGACCACGAGCCGCACGCCCTGGGTCGCGTAGTGGTTGGCCACCGCCACGGCCTTGTTGGAATCGCAGGCATCGTCCTGCACGTCGAGCACGATGGTCTGACCGTCGAGCCCGCCCTTGGCATTGGCATCGCGGGCCGCGGCCTGGACCCCGCGCAGGACCTGCTCGCCGACGGCCACGTAGGCGCCCGAGCGCGGGACGGCGACGCCGATCACCACGTCGGCCCGGGCCGGTGCGGCGCCGAGGATCGCGGCGGCGAAGACCAGGCTGCCAGCCAAGCCGCCGGCGCGCCCGAAGCGCCGGGCCGCGCGTCTGAACCTCATCCCGCCCCGTCTCACGCCTCGGTCGACCTCGCTTACAGATAGAGGCGGATCGGCCAGCCGCCAAGGTTCGGCGCGTGCACCGGGTCCACGGCCCGGTGCCTCCCGGCATCGCTCGGGCCTGGGCGACCCGTGCGCGATGCCGCGCCAGAACGCAAGGGGGACCTTCGGCGCGGGCGTGAGTCGCAGACGCGGCACGTCCGCATCGGGGCGCACACCTTACCGGGCCGTCGCGTAGACCGAGGCGCCGGCGGTGACCGGTGCGGTGACGGTTGAGAAGACGGAGAGGACCTTCTGGACCTCGGTGAAGGGGGCGTTGGAGACGTAGACGAGGTCGCGGTTGCGCATGCGGAANCTCGTCGTCGCCGTCGTCGCCCTTTTTCGTGTCAGCGCGAGACGCTGTAGACCGATGCCGCCGCCGAGACCGGTGCGGTGACGGTTGAGAAGACGGAGAGGACCTTCTGGACCTCGGTGAAGGGGGCGTTGGAGACGTAGACGAGGTCGCGGTTGCGCATGCGGAAGGCCTGGGTCAGGAACAGGCTGTTGGGGTCGCGCATGTTGATCCGGTAGACCACCGGCACCAGGGGCGTGCCCAGCAGGGGGCTGCCCGGCTTCAGGCGCCGCACCACCGCGGCCGGCTCGAAGCGGAAGATGAAGGTGCCCGAGGGATCGGCCTGGAAGTCGGACAGGCCGCGCGCCTTGGCCAGCGCCTGGGCCAGGGTGATGCCCTCGGCCTGGAACGGGATCTCGGTGGAGTTGCCCAGCGCGCCCACCGCCAGGAAGGTCTGGGGATCGCGCACCAGGGTCAGGGTGTCGCCCGGGCGCAGGAAGATGTTCTCGACCGGGTTCGACACCACCGTGGTCAGCGGCACCGTGGCGGTCTGCTGGCCYCGCGAGAGCCGCACGAAGGTCTCGTTGACCGGCGCGCGCACGCCCCCGGCGGTGGCGACCACGTCGAGCAGGCGGTCCCCCTTGCCCGAGAGCGGCACCCGGGCCCCGGCCACGACCTCGCCGGTGACGGTCACCGTCTGGGACACCGCCTTGGTGACCGAGACCAGCACCTGGGGCTGGATCGCCTTGCCGGCGAGCTCGGTCTCGATSAGGGCCTGCACGTCCTGGGGCCGGCGCCCGGCCACCTGGATGCGCCCGGCATAGGGCACGCTGATGGCCCCGTCGCGGGGCACCACCTGCTCGGGGATGAGGGCGGACTTGGAGCCGGCCGAGAAGCGGTCGGCCACCAGGGGCCCGGAGAACAACCCGCCCGAGCCGGCCTCCCAGACCGAGACGGCCACGTAGTCGCCCACCCCGATCACCGGCTCGAGGGAGGGGCGCCGGTCCCCGAAGGAGGCCAGCAGGCTGTCCAGCGCACGCCCGCGCAGCGCCTCGATCGTGGCCGCCGACAGGTCCACGATCTCGTAGCGGGCGAACGTCCCCTCGCTCGTGGACACGTCCGCCCCCTCCACAACCGCCCCCGTCGTCGGGCCGGCCGCAGGCAGAAGCGASGAGCAGCCCGACACCGTCAGGGCAGTGCCCAGAACGGTG
>NZ_LMRA01000043.1 GCF_001424705.1 Methylobacterium sp. Leaf465 | reverse complement strand
CCGTGGCCGAAGGCGCCGGCCCGGATGCGGATGGGCGACTGGTCGGCGGGCAGCGGCCGCTCTGCCCCGAGATCGCGATGGCCGGTCCAGGTGATCGTACGGTGGCGGCCGGAGGCGGTGACGGCGCGGTCGCCGACCTGCAGGTCCTCGACGGCGACCTCGCCCCGCGTCGTCAGGATGCGCGTGCCGGATCCGAAGCAGAGGGCGTAGGGATCCTGCTGGACGGTGATGGACTGCCCCGGCTCGTAAACATCGTTCGAGTAGAGGAGGTAGACGTACTCACCCCTGGCTGCTGAAAAGACGCGGGTGACGACGCCGCCCGAATCTCCGAGCTGGCCGACATACTCCCGATTGGTGAACGTGGTCGATTGATCCCCGACGGTTTGGACGATCTGCATCTTGTCGGCCGGGGTGTCGCCCAGGATGTTCGGGTCGTCGGACCCGTCGGTCGACGGCAGATCGCTGAGCACGAACTGGCCCTCCGTCCCTCCCGATCTGCTGCCGATCGCGATCATGTCGTCGCCGTTCTTACTGTCGGCCGTTCCCAGCGAGTAGAAGCGGGAAAACGTCTGCGTCGATGCCATGGTGCGGGCCTCTCATGGATTGGGTTGCGCGGGATGCCGTCCGACCGATTTGCCGGAGACAAGGTCGTTCCGTGTGTGTCGCGCCGAGCGATTGCCATGATGGAGACCGCAACGGCGATGGATGCTGATCCACGTTCTTCGCCCGGCCGAAGCGGCTCGTCGAAATGCACAACTCGGTAGATTCTGACGGTCTCGTCGGGCGTAAGGACTGGGGGCGTGCTCTGGGTGTCGCGAAGGCGCCGGATCGTGGACGATCCGGCGCCTACTGGGCGGCGGAAGCGAAGTGGCGGGTGCCCGCATCCCAGTCGCAGTCCTCGGCGAGAATCTGGGCGAAGACGGTATCGAGACGGGCGCGCTCCGCCTCGACGAGGGGGCCGTCGAGGRCGACCGGCCGGCACCGGGCCGACAGCCCCGGCGGCACGAAGTCCGGATGGCGCAGCCTGTGATCCGACGCCTCCTCGAAGAAGGGGCGGCAGCCGAAGTCGAGGAAGCTCTCGGCGGGCAGTCCCTCGGCGAGGAGGATGTCGTGGGCGTCGAGTTCCACGTGCCAGTAGGAGACGCGCGCCAGGCTGGTGCGGGCGATGGTGGTTCCGTTGACCAGGCACATGACCGGCA
>NZ_LMRA01000042.1 GCF_001424705.1 Methylobacterium sp. Leaf465 | reverse complement strand
CCCCATCCAGCTGATCGCCGCCCGTGTAGGTCGTGGTCGTGCCAGCGTAGACGGGGGTGCCGGCGTTGAGCGTCGCGCCAGTGGCCTGAACGATCTGGTCGCCCGCCGACAGCTGGACTACGTCGGTTCCCGTCGTGAGCAGGGTGGTGCCTGCCGGCAGAGGCGGCTTCGTGTAGCTGCCTGAGGCGTCGGTGATGGTCTCGATGGAGCTGGTGAAGATCTGGTCGCGCTGAGCTTCCGTGAGCGTCAGTCCTTTGACGACGACAGTGTCCTGCCCAGCTCCGCCCTGCACCAGGTAAGCGGTGTCCGCGCTATCGACCGTGAAGGTGGTGCCCGTCGCGTTCGAGCTCTTGATGGAGCCAAGGCTNCCGTGAGCGTCAGTCCTTTGACGACGACAGTGTCCTGCCCAGCTCCGCCCTGCACCAGGTAAGCGGTGTCCGCGCTATCGACCGTGAAGGTGGTGCCCGTCGCGTTCGAGCTCTTGATGGAGCCAAGGCTRCCGTAGATGCTTTTCGACGTCAGATCGAAGCTTGAAGCTGCGGTCGTGAGCGATGTGTTGGAACCACCAAGAGAGATCGACCTGACGCTGCCCAGCGAATCTGCCATCAGCTCAACATTGGAACCGTAGCTCACGCTGATGCTGGTGACGTCGGCCAGGATGGCGGCATCCACCTTCACGATGGTTTTGCCAGTGCCCGTCATGCCGCCCGACACGTTCAAGCTCTCAACGTGGCTGAGGCTGATGCTGGTCAGGTCGTAGGTCGTGTCGACGCTCGAGGACGTTCCCGTCGTGGGGTTGTAGTTGTAGGGCGCGGACAGGCTCAGGGTGTCGTAGCCTGCACCGCCATCGATGACGCTGCCCGCCTGCAGCTTGGTCGAGCCATTGACGTAGATCTGGTCGCTCTCGTTCCCGCCTTGCAGCGTGACCCGGCCGGTGCCGAGCGTGACCGAGATCCCGCTCGTGGTCGGAAAGGCGGTCGATCCTCCCGGTGTGGTGGTGCCGTCGCTGAGCACGACCTTGAGATCCATGCCATCGCGCAGGGTCAGGCTGGCAGAGCTGGAGGTGACGTTGGTGAGGCGCACCTCTTCGAAGCCGGAGAACTGGGCCAGGCCAGCAAGGTTGAAGCTGCCCGGACCCGTCAGTGCGAGCACGTCGTAGCCGGCGCCCCCATCCAGCTGATCGCCGCCCGTGTAGGTCGTGGTCGTGCCAGCGTAGACGGGGGTGCCGGCGTTGAGCGTCGCGCCAGTGGCCTGAACGATCTGGTCGCCCGCCGACAGCTGGACTACGTCGGTTCCCGTCGTGAGCAGGAGACCGACGCCGAGAAGACGNCCCCATCCAGCTGATCGCCGCCCGTGTAGGTCGTGGTCGTGCCAGCGTAGACGGGGGTGCCGGCGTTGAGCGTCGCGCCAGTGGCCTGAACGATCTGGTCGCCCGCCGACAGCTGAACCACGTCGGTTCCCGTTGTAAGGACCGTCGCCCCTCGATCGATCGTATCGATCGCCGTGACAACACGACTGCCAGCGCCTGTGTTTCCAGCAGCGTCTGCGTAGAGACCAGCTGCGACTGAAATCTCGCCAGTGCCTGTGTAGTTCGCGTCGGGCGTGAACACCGCCGTATACCGCAGCGGATCGACCATCGTGATGCTGCTCAGCTGCCCATGCGTCGCCGTCACATCGCTCAGGGCAAAGCCTGTGACGACTTCGCTGAACTGGAAGGTGACGATGGCGGACTCACCTGCCAG
>NZ_LMRA01000041.1 GCF_001424705.1 Methylobacterium sp. Leaf465 | reverse complement strand
GATGCCTGGAACAAGATCATCGCCCAACCCTGGCGCCTCATGTCCATCGGACTGCGCCGATGGGCCCATGCGTTCTGATCAGTGAGGATTGGTATAAGATATTAGAATTTTTAGTTTTATTTGTTATTTCCACGGCTGTAACCTCTATAATTGAATACACTCGTCGTAGAAGGGCCTTACGCGATGCTCTCTCACCAATTCGGGAAGAGATTCTCGGTAAATGGCACCTGGAGCTGGCTGATTTTGCATTATCAGGGCAAACGTACCGAGATTTTTCTTGCAAATTTTGGTTCGACAGCACCGAAGCTCAAAAATTAAGGGTGTTTTACTTTGAAAGTAATGAACTTGAGGTTGATGGTAATAGCCCCATGGTAGCTTTCTACGTCGCGGAGGGCATGGCGGGTCCAGAGCAGATAGATCTTTCTTTCCCACTTGCCGCCGAGATCCACCTTCCAGGTAGGCCAGCATTTTCTATACTGTATTGGATTAGGCTTAATCGTTTTGCTCTTCGTGACAGCAAGAAAGGCATTGCTTTCAAAGAACAGTGGTATTCTATAGCAAATGCCGGTAGCGAATACCAATCTGCCGGTCCCGCAACTCTCAAATTTGAGAGCAAATCTCGCTATAGTAATCCTACATAGATCTAGGTAGAAGCCTTCACGATTCGCTATCGTGTGCCAGCGAAGCACGGCTAAGCTATAAAAATGCTTACTAGCGGGTTGTCGAAGAAGTTCGTGACATACCAGCGCTTGGCATGACTCACTCCTTCCAAGCAGAGGACGGGGAAGTTCGATGCGGGGCTTGGACCAACGTTCGGGGGCGTTGGTCTCGTATGTCGACCTGGAAGCTCGGGTCCGGGCGGATCATCCCCTGCGGAGCATCCGGCAACTGACGGACGAGGCGCTGGCGGCCATGAGCGGGTCATTCTCGGCGCTCTATGCGGCTCGGATGCGTCGTCCGTCGATCCCGCCTAAGATGCCTGCCGCGGGTCCTTCCTCTGCAAGCGCTCCACTCAATCCGCTCGGAACAGCAGCTGATGGAGCCGCTGGAGTTCGATCTGTAGCAATTACCCAGGCCCTTGCGCGGGTCGGATTTCGCTGATTCCTTCATGGGATGGGGCGCAGCGATCTTGAGCGGTTGAGCCGCGAGGAGCTGATCGAGCTGGTGCTGCGGCTGCAGCGTCCGGACAAGACCTCGCGCACCTCCTCGAAGCCGCCAGCGACCGACCGCAAAGAGCGGCGCGAGCAATCCAAACCCGGCGGAGCGAAGCCGGGACACGAGGGGCATAGCCGGGCGATCAGCGAGGATCCCGACGCGGTTGTCGAGAATCGTCCTGACCGCTGTTTGTCTGTCGTCAGATGATTTGGGACATTCAGCGGTGTTCAGGAGCGGAGGCTCTGGTCCATCTGGGGTAAGAGGTTAGGCAGCCTGCGCGTGATGGCG
>NZ_LMRA01000040.1 GCF_001424705.1 Methylobacterium sp. Leaf465 | reverse complement strand
CATCCAGCTGGTCACCACCCGTGTAGGTCGAGGTCGTGCCGTTGTAGACGTAGGTGCCGGCGTTCAGCGTCGCGGCAGTGGCCTGAACGATCTGGTCGCCCCCCGACAGCAGGACCACGTCAGTCCCAGTCGTGAGCAGGGTGGTGCCCGCCGGAAGCGGCGGCTTCGTGTAGGTGCCTGAGGCGTCGGTGATGGTCTCGATGGAGCTGGTGAAGAGCTGATCGCGCTGAGCGGCGGTCAGGGTCGCACCCTTGAGGATGATCATGATCTGAAGGGCGGACTGGTAGCTGTCGACGGTGAAGCTGGTGCCCGTCGTGTTCAGGCTCGTRATGGTCCCGGTGCTGGCGCTGGGATACAGGCCCGAGGAGACGATCTTGCTGGTCAGGTCGAGAGCCGTAGCCGTCGTRGCCAGCGTTCCGTTGTAGCCCAAGCTGATGCTGGTGACGTCGGCCAGCGCCGCAGCGTCCACCTTCACGATGGTCTTGCCAGTGCCCATGATGTTGCCCGACACGCTCAGGCTCTCAACATGGCTGAGGCTGATGCYGGTCAGGTCGTAGGTCGTGTCGACGCTCGAGGACGTTCCCGTCGTGGGGTTGTAGTTGTAGGGCGCGGACAGGCTCARGGTGTCGTAGCCYGCACCGCCATCGATGACGCTGCCCGCCTGCAGCTTGGTCGGGCCATTGACGTTGATCTGGTCGCTCTCGTTGGACAGGCTCAAGGTGTCGTAGCCCGCACCGCCATCGATGACGCTGCCCGCCTGCAGCTTGGTCGGGCCATTG
The DNA here is from genome assembly GCF_001424705.1 of Methylobacterium sp. Leaf465. Classification (GTDB taxonomy): domain Bacteria; phylum Pseudomonadota; class Alphaproteobacteria; order Rhizobiales; family Beijerinckiaceae; genus Methylobacterium. The sequence goes on along the minus strand of NZ_LMRA01000040.1, from coordinate 951 downwards.
ACGTTGATCTGGTCGCTCTCGTTCCCGCCCTGCAGCGTGACCCGACCGGTGCCGAGCGTGACCGAGATCCCGCCCGTGGTCGGAAAGGAAGTCGATCCCCCCGGCGTGGTGGTGCCGTCGCTGAGCACGACCTTGAGATCCACACCGTCGCGCAGCGTCAGGTAGGCATAGCTGGAGGTGACGTTGGTGAGGCGCACCTCCTCGAAGCCAGAGAACTGGGCTAGATTTGCAAGGTCGAAGCTGCCCGGACCCGTCAGTGCGAGCACGTCGTAGCCAGCGCCCCCATCCAGCTGATCGCCGCCCGTGTAGGTCGAGGTCGTGCCGTTGTAGACGTAGGTATTGGCGTTCAACGTCGCTGCAGTGGCCTGAACGATCTGGTCGCCCGCCGACAGCAGGACCACGTCGGTTCCTGTGGTAAGGACCGCCGCCCCTCGCTCGATCGTATCGATCGCCGTGACAACACGACTGCCAGCGCCTGTGTTTCCAGCAGCGTCCGCGTAGAGACCCGCCGCAATGCTGATCTCACCTGAACCAGTGTAGTTCGCGTCAGGCGTGAACACCGCAGTATAGCGCAGCGGATCGACCATCGTGAGGCTGCTCAGCTGCCCATGCGTCGCCGTCACATCGCTCAGGGCAAAGCCTGTGACGACTTCGCTGAACTGGAAGGTGACGATGGCGGACTCACCTGCCAGNGCTGCTCAGCTGCCCATGCGTCGCCGTCACATCGCTCAGGGCAAAGCCTGTGACGACTTCGCTGAACTGGAAGGTGACGATGGCGGACTCACCTGCCAGCAGCTGTCCGTCGTTGATGCTCAAGGTCAGTACGGGCGGCGTCAGATCGAGGGGGCCTGCCTTCGTGTAGGTGCCTGAGGCGTCGGTGATGGTCTCGATGGAGCTGGTGAAGAGCTGATCGCGCTGAGCGGCGGTCAGGGTCGCACCCTTGAGGATGAT
>NZ_LMRA01000039.1 GCF_001424705.1 Methylobacterium sp. Leaf465 | reverse complement strand
CAGTTCAGACCACTGCGCGTCGCTCAGCATCGTCCCTCCTGCATCAGAGAGACGAAAACGAAAGCCAAACCAATCCGTTCAGGCGACGACAGACCCTAGGCCCCCCACAAGTCGTCAGGACCGAGATAGCTCAGATCGAGCTGAGCGATATTCTGAGCAACATTCGCTCGCACAAGGCCGCGCCTATTTGGATTGAGCGGGTGCTGCAGCAGGCCGATCGGATGCCCATCGGGCGCTAGCACCAGCGGCTGCCCATTTCGATGATAGAGGCTAACAGGCGTTCCCGGTGGTGCGAGGGGGGCGAACCACTCCACGTTCCCAAGATAGTCTCGCCGCGCCCAGGTCCGGTTGTCGGACGGCGCGAATTCCTGGATGAATTCGAGCCACATGCCGCGGGTCGCGGAGGTGGGCCACTCTGGTTGGGCCGACCATGCCGCGAAGCCAAGCGCGCAATTCCGCGCCGGTCGTAAATGTGGCGCCGGTGTCGGCAACGACCTTGATGGCCGCAAGCCGCGAGTTGAAGCCGGCCTGTATCAGGATGGAAGCGGAGCGGTTCATCGTCCCCGTTTCGACGGCCGGAACGGCGAGGCCGAGTTCATGATCCGCCAGCGCCAGGCCGAACACACCAACGACATCGCCGTTGGCGGCAGCACGGACTCGCAACGCCTCCATGGCCCAAGGCAGGCGATAGACCAAACCGCCCTCGATAAATTGCAACGTCTCGGCTTCCTGGCCGCCGACCGCCCCGGCGAGGCGTTGGCCGAGCAGCCAGCAGCGCAAAATGTCACGCCAGTTGGCAGGGAATGGATCGGGTTCAAATGGGTAGAAGGCGAAGACCCGTTCCGCAATCCCGGTGATGGCCGCGATCGCGGCTTCATGGTCGGACAGCATCAAGGCTGCGTTCGCCTGGATGAGAAGCAAGTTGGCCTCGGGCACGATGGCGTCGAGAGCGTGCCCGGCTTCGAGACCGAGACCGGCCAGGAAGTAGCCGCGCCGCGTTGCGGCCGTGGAATTTGCCCAGATGTATCGGCTTCGCGTGAGGAGCGTGGCGCGGTAGGCGGCGCGCGATGCGTCGTCCACGCGCAGCAAGCGCCGCTGCCAGAGCGAAGACTGAAGGATCGTATCGAGCGCGGCCTCGATCTGATCATCAGGCACGTCGGCCTCGCCGATAAGGCTGAGAATGGCGGTGTCGAGCGTCGCCATATGGCGCTCCCACTCGTTCAGCGCTCGCTCACGCTTGTCTGCCTTTTCGCCAGCGACTTCCGGGAAGGTCCATGCTGCCGCATTGTTGACGACATAGTCGATGAGCTGGTCGAGGTTGCCGCCAAGTCGCCTGTGCATCCGTGTGAGCAGCGAGAAGATGAGCTGGACGAGCCCGCTCTCCATCTCGCGGGCGCCGAGATCCTCGATCAGGCCCACCCACTCGTCGTGCTTCTTATTCTTTGTGTCCTCAAAAATGGGATAGAGGACAAGGCCTTCGACATCGATATAGGCGCGGCCGGCGCGGCCGATGACGTTCTTGAACTCCGACACTGTCCGACGTCAGCACCTGTGGGACAGATTGAGGGTCTTCACGAACGGAGGATGGCTGGTTCATCGTAGCCCCTGAGGAGCGAAGATGAAGCAGACATC
>NZ_LMRA01000038.1 GCF_001424705.1 Methylobacterium sp. Leaf465 | reverse complement strand
AGCCTTGGCTCCATCAAGAGCTCGAACGCGACGGGCACCACCTTCACGGTCGATAGCGCGGACACCGCTTACCTGGTGCAGGGCGGAGCTGGGCAGGACACTGTCGTCGTCAAAGGACTGACGCTCACGGCAGCTCAGCGCGACCAGATCTTCACGGGATCAGTTGAAATCATCACCGACGCGTCAGGCAGCTATTCAAAATTTGGAGCGGGTACGGGTAATGTGCCCCTAACGGGTGCGCCAAACACAACGATCTCACGAGTTGATTTGGATGGATCACACATAGTTGCCACCTACGATGCCAACGGCATTCTTGGTAACCTCAGAAAAACTCATCTCGACGGTTCGTCGGAGGCTCAGGCCTACACCGGCGGCCTCCTCACCCGTAAAGTTGCGACCTACGCACCGGGCGGGACGGAGGTCTCCAACACCAAGGTGTTCGACGCTGCCGGCGTACTCACGAGCGAGACGCAGCTGCACGCGGACAAGAGCAAGGACGTGTACCTGTCGAATCTGACGGGTCGGTCCTACGTGGCCGAGCACGACAGCTACGACACGGCCGGCCTGCTGGTGGAGGCCACGCGCACCCATGCGGATGGCTCGCTCGACTACCACTACGTGCTGGCCAGCGATGGCACCAAGACCGTCGATCAGTTCGATGCTGAGGGTACGCTCACGCTGCACAAGATCCTGGGCACGGACGGTTCGTCGACGGCTCAGGCCTACACCGGCGGCCTCCTCACCCGTGAGATTGTGACCTACGCRCCGGGYGGGACGGAGGTCTCCAACACCAAGGTGTTCGACGCTGCCGGCGTACTCACGAGCGAGACGCAGCTGCAYGCGGACAAGAGCAAGGACGTGTACCTGTCGAATCTGACGGGYCGGTCCTACGTGGCCGAGCACGACAGCTACGACACGGCCGGCCTGCTGGTGGAGGCCACGCGCACCCATGCGGATGGCTCRCTCGACTACCACTACGTGCTGGCCAGCGACGGCACCAAGACCATCGATCAGTTCGATGCTAACGGTAAGCTCACGCTGCACAAGGAGCTGAGCACGGATGGCTCGTCGAAAGCTCAGGCCTACGTTGGTGGCCTTCTCGCCCGTGAGGTCGTGACCTACGCGCCGGGCGGGACGGAGGTCTCCAACACCAAGGTGTTCAACGCTGCTGGCGTACTCACGAGCGAGACGCAGCTGCACGCGGACAAGAGCAAGGACGTGTACCTTTCGAACCTGACGGGCCGGAGCTACGTGGCCGAGCACGACAGCTACGACACGGCCGGCCTGCTGGTGGAGGCCACGCGCACCCATGCGGATGGCTCGCTCGACTACCACTACGTGCTGGCCAGCGATGGGTACGCTCACGCTGCACAAGATCCTGGGCACGGACGGTTCGTCGACGGCTCAGGCCTACACCGGCGGCCTCCTCACCCGTGAGATTGTGACCTACGCGCCGGGTGGGACGGAGGTCTCCAACACCAAGGTGTTCGACGCTGCCGGCGTACTYACGAGCGAGACGCAGCTGCACGCGGACAAGAGCAAGGACGTGTACCTGTCGAACCTGATGGGCCGGAGCTACGTGGCCGAGCACGACAGCTACGACACGGYCGGCCTGCTGGTGGAGGCCACGCGCACCCATGCGGATGGCTCGCTCGACTACCACTACGTGCTGGCCAGCGATGGCACCAAGACCGTCGATCAGTTCGATGCTGAGGGTACGCTCACGCTGCACAAGGTCCTSAGCACGGACGGTTCGTCGGAGGCTCAGGCCTACACTGGCGGCCTCTTGACCCGTGAGGTTGTGACCTACGCGCCAGGCGGGACGGAGATCTCCAACACCAAGGTGTTCAACGCTGCCGGCGTGCTCACGAGCGAGACCCAATTGCACGCGGACAAGAGCAAGGACGTGCACCTGTCGAATATGACGGGTCGGAGCTACGTGGCCGAGCACGACAGCTACGATAGGGATGGCGAACTAGAGTTTGTAAATCAGACGAATCTCGATGGATCGCATATGCAAACTGCCTACCAAATTGGGCAAACACTTGTTTCAGCGGCAGGCGTAGCCGATTCCTTCAAAAGTTTCGCTGCTGATACATTCGTCTTTGTGTCGGGTTTTGGCAATGATACGGTTGCAAAGTTTCACGCAGGCTCGGGTAATGGCCATGACACACTTTGGCTTGACGCTGCCCAGGTCTCAGATTTTACGGAGATTCAGAGCCACATGACGGCTATTGGCTCCGACACGCTGATAAACTTGAGCGCCACTGACTCGATCCTACTGAAAAATGTGCAGATTGCGTCACTGAAGCTAGAAAATTTTCAATTTATCGATCATGGCCTGTTCCATGCTTGATGATATTCATGGATTGCCTGCAAGGCAGGAGGCCAGAAGCTGAAACCGGATCCAGTGCGGTGACAGGCGCTGGCGCATATGGCCGAGGACGGGCCGGATCCGCGCCGGCACGGCGTGGAGGCTGGTCGGTAATGGATCAGCCTGCCGGGGTTTGCGTCTGCCCGGAAGTAAGCCTCTTCGAAAGCTTGTTGGGCCGCACGATCAAGGCTCCTGGCTTTGTAACGCTGTCGGTGGGCCCGCGCCACTATGGGCAGTATCCAGCCACTGTGCAGTCCCGCGGTGTGCTGGCATCAGTTTAGCCGAGGTTGCTTCATACCGGGAGCCGTTATGGGACGAGTTCTTCACGGCTGGCCCACGACCACGCACGCGATGGGGGGGCAACAGCGATCAAAAGCTTCGCGCAATGACCTTATACCAAGCCTCGCTGAGCAGGACTCACGCGGGGTAGCGTCGGCATCTCGGTCGTGATTCATTCCTGGGTTTGGAGCCTGAGGAGGATGCGATGGCTGCTCCGGTGCCGCTGCGATCGGACTTCGATGCGCAAGCCT
>NZ_LMRA01000037.1 GCF_001424705.1 Methylobacterium sp. Leaf465 | reverse complement strand
CCCGGCCAGACCGCGCAGGACCTGGCCGTCACCGGCATCGACCTGACCAACGCCACCCTGGCCGGGACCGACGGCAGCCCCGTCACCCTGGCCGGATTCACAACGGCCATGCCCGGCACCCTCACCATCGACACCACCGCCCCGTCCCTGGCCCTGACCCAGATTCCGGCGGTCACCATCCAGGCGACCTCCGCCGCCGGGGCCGCCGTGACCTTCGCCGCCACCGCCACGGACGGGGTCGACGGCACCGACCCGGTGACGTTCCGCGAGGGCACGACGGTGGTCGCCTCGGGCCAGACCTTCGGCCTCGGCCCCCACACCCTCACCGCCACCGCGACGGACGCCGCCGGCAACGCGACGACGCGCAGCTTCAGCTTCACGGTGGCGCCTCCGGATCCCGCCAGGAACGCCACCCTGGCCGGCACCGTCTTCTCCGACACGAACGCCAACCGGACCCGCGATCCCAACGACGGCGGCCTGGCCGGGTTCGGCGTCGAGCTGCTCGCCGCCGACGGAAGCGGCGCCCCCCTCGCCACGACGATTTCGGACGCCACCGGCGGCTACAGCTTCGCCAATCTCGCGGCGGGCTCCTACGCGGTGCGCTTCACGCCCGGCGGCACGGGTTACATCGCCGAGGCCGGAACGGCCGTCGCGGGTGGCAAGACCCTCGTCACGAACGTGACGGCGGCCAACGACACCACGACGCCGCTGGACGAAGGCTTCTACAAGCTCGGCAGCATCGTCGGCCTGGCCTACGATGACGCCAACGGCAATGGAAAGCTCGACCGCGGCGAGGCGTCGATCAACGGCGTCGCGATCACGCTCTTCGATGCGTCGGGCCGCACCGTCGCCACGACCGTCACCCGGACGGGCGATCCGGCGTCCCCGAGCAAGGACGGCATCTACAGCTTCGCCAACCTCACGCCGGGCAACTACTACGTCGAGGCCGTCGCCCCCGGCGGCAAGGCCGTGACCGGCCCCGAGACGCTATTCAAGAGCGTCGGAAGCGGCGCGACGCTCGCCTCCTCGCTGTTCAGCACCCGGGACGTCGCGACGTCCGTCTCCCTGTCGGGCACGATGTATGCCGACGCCGACGGCAACGGACGGCAGGATCCCGGAGATGCCGGCCTCGCCGGGGTCGACGTCGTGGTCCTCAACGCCGCAGGCTACGCCGTCGACACCACCGTGACGGATCGGAACGGCGCGTACAGCTTCCGCGGCCTGAACGCCGGGACCTACGAGGTCGTGGCGGCGACGCCGCAGGGCCTGAAGGGTTCGACCGCGACGTCGCTGTCCTCCGGCAGTCTCACCGCCGGCCAGAGCGCGACGCAACTCGACGCCGGATTCAAGGCCGATCCGGTGACCGACCACACCGGCGCGATCCCGGCCTCGACCACCCTCAACGTCATCGTGCGCGGCCAGTCGAACACTTATTTCCCCAGCCGCTACGGCGACATGGCCCTGATGCAGACGCAGATCCAGACCCTGCTCGGCTTCGACGGCGTCAACCAGAAGGTCAACGTCGTCGCCACCAACGTCGACGCGACGAAGGACGGCGCGCTGACCGAATGGCCGGGCACCGGAATGCTCACCGACTGGCTGACCCCGGTCAACGGCGACTACACCCAGGGCTGGAACGCGACGTTCCGCGAACTCGGACTGCTCAGCGCCATCGGCAAGCTGCCGGCGAGCCAGCAGGCCGCGCCCACCGCCGTGGTCTGGCTGCACAACGAGAACGACAGCCAGTTCGACGGGATCACGCCCGCCATGTGGGAGAGCGCGGCCCGCTACGAGGCCGGCCTCGTGCGCGGCGTGCTCGGCCAGGACGCCGGCACCGTCCCCTACCTGTTCGTCAACGCCATTCCCTTCGTCGGACAGACGACGGTCAATCAGTCCGTCAACAACCAGACCATCCGGGTCGGGCAGGCCGAGCTCGCCGAGGACAAGGGCTTCAACGCCGGCTACGCCGCGCGCCAGGCCAGCGACGTCGACATGGACGTGAACGCCAGCGGCTTCCCCTCAAAGCCCGGCGACCTCCACGTCGACCGGGCCGACGGCGCGCAGATCTTCTCCCGCGTCGCCCTGTCGATCGCCGAGACGTTCCGGGCCTCGGCGCTGCCGGGCTCGCCCCTGGCGCTCGCCTCCGGCGACATCGACAACGACGGCCCCCGGGTCGTGCGCGCCGAGCGCGTGGCCGGCGCCCCCGACCAGCTCCTGCTCACCGTCGCGTTCGACCAGGCCACGTCCCTGAAGGCCCTCGGCAGCGTCGCCGCCGCCGGCACCGGCTGGAGCCTGCGCGCCGACTGGAACGCCGCCGCCAGCCAGGCGCTCGCCACCAGGGCCGAGCTCGTCGACGCCAGCCATATGCGCCTCACCTTCGACCGCGACGTCCCCGCCGCCACCGAACTGTTCTACGGATGGGGCGGCGCCCGCATCGCCCTGCCCGGACAGCCCGGCATCGGCGCCGCCATCTACGACGACAACGACCTGCCCCTCTGGGTCGACCCCCGCGGCCTCGCCGTCTCCCAGGCCGTCACCCAGGCGGGCCCGATCGCGGTCCAGTCCATCGCGGACAGCGGGC
>NZ_LMRA01000036.1 GCF_001424705.1 Methylobacterium sp. Leaf465 | reverse complement strand
CGCCATCACGCGCAGGCTGCCTAACCTCTTACCCCAGATGGACCAGAGCCTCCGCTCCTGAACACCGCTGAATGTCCCAAATCATCTGACGACAGACAGAACGCGATCCGTGCTTGGCTTGGGTCGCCATTGAGTTAGAGGAGGCGTAGCCCTAACCCAAGCAAGCCATAGGCATAACTGTGGAGGTCGAAGCTGAGTTGGGGCGAGAAGGCGGGCGCTTCAGGTGGGAGAACGCCGTCGCGCCAGATCATCGCCCGCGCCTGGCCCCGCGCGATGAGCCTGCCGCGGAAGCCCGTCGTCGTCGCTTCCGTTATGGCGGCTATTATCGCGTCAGGGCTGGTTGGCATCGGCTATGACCTGAGCGTAGACGGCCCCCACGAAGGCGGCATGGCCATCGACGTGCAGACCGACACCCCATTGTCCGATTGGACCGGGGTAAGCTTGCAGCGCCTGCGTCAGCAGCGCGTGCGGAGAGTTTCCGGAGAAGGTGAAGAGAAGATGTTTGACGCTCTCGGGCGGGATGCCGTGCCGATAGAGCGCTTCGTCGATCGCGTCGACAAGCGGCGCATCAGTGCCCAGTTCCATCAACCGAGCCGAGATAAAGGACAGCGCATGCGACGACGGGAGGCCGCCATCCTTATCGAGGCCGATCCGCGCCTCCTGTAACGTCTGGGCACGGAGGTCGATGCGGCTCTTCGCTTCCGTCTTCAGGAAGCGAAGGCGCTGCGTCGCGGGATCGAGGATCATACCGATGACGTCGTCGCCGCGCATCGCCATGTTGCGGTGATCCTTCCAGCGCAACCGTTTTATGGGCGCGCGATAGCCGCTGTGTGCATTGATCCACTCAGTTGCGTAAATCTCACCGAGATCGCCCGAACGGATCTGCGGCGTCTGAGGGAGAAGATCGGTGATCATCTTCGCGGCGGCGGGCTTTCCCAGCCTTGCAAGCGCGCCGGCGATACGTTCCTCGGCGGCGTAGTGGACCGGCAGGGCCGTGGCCGTCACCTGTATGCCGGTCGCCGAGTCGGCAGGCCGGCCCGTTATGACCCGAACGTGATGATTGCCTGCGGGGGTGTCGGCGGAGTCGCACCAATCGTTGAATTGAACCATGCGCCTCGCCCTCAGCTCGGAAAGAGGTCGCGAACGCGAAGGAAGGGCATGCCGGTTTCGGCCGCCCTGCGCACCTTGCGTTCAAGTACCTGGGTGAGCGGTATTCCCCGGTCGAGCATCTCGTAGAGATCAAGACCGTCCATGCAGATCACGCGCTTGCCCCGACCAAAGGCCACCAGACCGTCTTCAGAGAAGCCGCTGTTGCTGACGAACAGGCCGCGCGTCCATGCCGCCTTCTGCTCGATTTTGCCATGGAACGTATGCAGCTCGGCGACGCCGATGGGTTGCCCGTGCCACTTGGCTTCGAGAAGATAGACCTCGCTGCCAAGCAGAAAGCTGCCGTCGATCTGTTCGCCTTTCAGTCGGAACGGGTCCTGAGCCGCAAGGCCGAAGGTGTTAAACAGGCCCTTGAGGAAACCTTCGAAGGCGTAGCCCCGCGCTTGCGGGCCGAGCGTCGTGACCTGCAGGAGGTCTGCCTTGATCTGGGCGATCGTCTGCTTGTCGACCGCGCCTGTGTTCGCGCTGGGCTCCGACGCCTGCGGCGTGGCGCGGCCAGAGAGTCGGCTGATCAGCCCTTGATAGCGGCTCTCTGCATTGACGACGGGATCTTTCCCGCCCGTGCGTGCAAGATATTCCCAGCGATGCTCCCAGAGCGCCGCAAGCGTGCGGACGGCGGTGGCGTCGTCGCAGCTCTGCAGGAAGTAGCGCAGGCGCTTGCCCTTCGAGCCGCCATTCACCGCGTACTTCGGGTCATCGATATTGACCTTGAGCTCGGAGGCGAAGAAGTCCGCGAAGCTATTATCGGAAAAATCCAGCACAAAGCCGGGATCTCGTGCGAAGTCGACGAGATCATCCACAAGCCGAAGATCGATGGAGCGTATCGCGCTAATAAACTTTCCTCCCCGGCCTGTAGCTTTGCGCTAGTTATTGATGGTTTCTTGGAGCTTCTCGATTTTTGCAAGTATGACGTCAAAGGCGGGCGGGCTGTCATCGAACATCATTGGCGCCATCGCACGATAGTCTGCACGCAGATCCCTCATCCGCGCCTCGCTCGGCATCAGGCGCAGTGTCCCTGGCCGCGCGGTGTCGTAGCTGGCCCAGCCCGATCGGAAGAAGGTCGCCTTTTGCTTCGCCACCGTCGCCAGAAGGTCGAAATCGCCTGCGGCGGCTTTGCCCTCGTCGGTGTCTAGAGCAGCATCCGATCATGTTGGATCATATGCGTCGTAGCCTGCGGCGGCGAGATACTGGCGGCATTCGGCTGGCGTGAAGCGTCTGAAGGCTTGTCGGATTGTGTCCCAGAGGTCGCTGATCGTTCGAGCGGCCTCGGCTCGAAGAATGGCCTTGAGCTTGGCGAAGGCGAGTTCGATTGATGGTGTGGATGGCTCCTGCTCCCGGGTTTGCGTTGGGGCATAGTCGGGATGTTGTCGCCTCACGCTGAGGAGCCACCCATGTCCGAGCTTGCTACGGTCGGTATCGACCTTGCGAAGAGCGTTTTCCAAATCCACGGTGTCGATGAAAGCGGTCGTGTTCTCGTGCGTCGCCAACTGCGTCGAAGTCAGTTGCTCGCGTTTTTCG
>NZ_LMRA01000035.1 GCF_001424705.1 Methylobacterium sp. Leaf465 | reverse complement strand
AAGCAGTACGACGAGACCGTCGCGACCGCCAAGGCGAAGGCGGAAGCCGCGGCCGTCGCCGCCAAGTCCGCCGCCACCCAGGGCGCCTTCTACGGCGCGCTCGCCCTGATCCTGGGCGCCCTCGCTGGCTTCCTCGGTGGACGCCTCGGCGCTCCCAAGCGCCTCACCCTCGCCGACAGCGTCGACGCCCGCCGCGTCTGAGCCCTCGTCCCGGCCGGTCCCCGCGACCGGCCGGCCAACCCATCCCAGTCATCCGAACACAAGGAGACATCCCATGAGCAGCACCACCGACAAGCTGAAGGGTCTCGCCAACGAGGCGGCCGGCAACGTCAAGCAGGCCGCCGGCAAGGTCACGGGCAACGACAAGCTCGTGGTCGAAGGCAAGGCCCAGGAGCTCAAGGGCGAGGCCCAGCGCACCGTCGGCGAAGCCAAGGACGGCATCGCCTCGGCCGTCGATAAGGTCACCGGCAAGCACTGATTCCGGACGGCGGCCGAAGCCCCGACCAAGGTCCCGCCGCCCCTTATCCCCCCTCGAACCCAGGAGTTTCCCCATGAACGGAGACCAGTTCCGCGGCGCCTCGCGCCACCTCAAGGGCCGCGCGCAGACCGCGGTCGGCGGCATCACCGGTGATCCGGCGCGCCAAGTGCGCGGCGCCGTGAACCAGGTGGTCGGCGGCGCCCAGTACGCCTACGGTCGCGCCCGCGACCGGGCCGAGGATCTCATCGACGACGGACGCGACATCGCCCACGAGGTGCGCGACCGCGCCGGGAACCTGATCGAGGACGGGCGTCACCTCGTCGACGAGACGCGCGACCGGGCGGGAAACCTCATCGATGACGGTCGCGCCTTCGCCCATCACGCGGCCAAGCGCGGATCGACCTACGGCCGACAGGCCGTGCGCTACGCCGACGACAACCGCGCCTCCGCGCTCCTCGGCCTCGCCGCCGTCGCCTTCGCGGTGGGCTGGCTGTCCCGTCGCAATCGTTGATCCCGCAGTCCCGGAGACCATCCCATGATCCGCAAGCTCCTCACCGCCTTCCTGCTTCCGAAGGTCATCGCCTATGTCAGCCGCCGGTTCGGCGGGCGTTCCGCCGTCCCGCCGAACCGGCGCGGCTACTGAGCCCATCCCCAGCGCACCTCCACCATCCGTCAGGAGACACCTCACGATGAAGCTGACCCTCGCCCTTGCCGCCACCGTCGCCGCTGCCCTGGTCGGGCTCCCGGCCCAGGCAGCCCCGACGACGGGCGGCCCAGCCGTCGAGGCCCTGGCGCACGCGGATGTACCGACCGCGTACATGCAGTTTCGCCGGTACGGTCACCGTCACGGCTGGCGCGGTGGGCGCGGCTACGGTCGGGGCTACGGCTACCGGCGCGGCTACGGCTATCGCCGGGGACCCGGCGTGGGCGCGGCGGTCGGCGCCGGCGTGGCCGGCCTCGCCGCAGGCGCGATCATCGGTGGGGCGATCGCGAATTCGCAGGCCCAGGCCGCTCCGCGCGGGGTGCCGGCCGAGGCCGTGGCCGCCTGTGCCCGCCGCTTCCGTTCCTACGATGCGGCCAGCGGAACCTATCTCGGCAACGACGGCGAACGGCATTCCTGCCCGTAGGGCTCGACGATGGCCGGTCCGAAGGACGCGAGGGGGGGACGGAGCCCCGGGCGGGCGGGAGCGAACGACCCTCGATGAAGTTCGCCAAGGTCCTCCTGCGCCCGGAGCTCGTGTTCCTGCTGCTCACCGTCTTCCTCGGTCTCGCGGCGGGGGTGGCCTACTGGGTCTCCCGCGCCACGGTTCTGACGGTGGCGGTGGCGCCCCGGGACGGAACCGAGCCGGCCCTGATCCAGGCCTATGCCGACGCCCTCGCCAAGCGCCACAAGGAGATCCGCCTCAAGGTCCTGGCCCTCGACGACGTGCGCGACAGCGCCGCCGCCCTCCAGGAGGGACGGGCCGACCTCGCTGTCGTGCGTCCCGACGTCGACCTGCCCGACAACGGCCTGACCCTGGCGATCCTGCGGGACCAAGCGATGATCATCGCCTCACCGGAAGGCTCCGGGCTGACCCGGTTCCCGCAGCTCGAGCGCAAGCGCCTCGCCATCCTGGCCCATCGCGACGCCGACCAGGCGCTCATCAAGGCCATGGTCGAGCATTACGGCCTGACTCTTCTCGACAAGGAGCCCGACGGCCCGGTGCCGCCGCGCCACGTGGCGCTGGTGGAGATGACGGAGGCGGAGCTCGCGGGCGCCTTCACCCGCAAGCGGATCGACGCGGTGGTCTCGGTGATCGCCCCGACCTCGCCCACCGCCCAGCGCATCGTCGGCATCGTGCAGGGGGTGAGCCGGAGCGGGAAGGTCGCCTTCGTCGACGTGGAGAACGCCGACGCCATCATCGCGCGCCTGCCGCGCCTCCAGGCCGTGACGATGCCGGCCGAGACCTTCGGCGGCAGTCCGAAGGTGCCGGCCGAGGATGTCCATACCGTGGGGGCCTCCTACCGCCTGATGGCCCGCACCACCCTCTCCCGACCGGTCGCGGCCGACGTCACCCAGCACCTGTTCGAGATGCGCAGCGGCATGGCCAACGTGACGCCGGCGGCCGACTACGTGCAGGCGCCGAACTACGACAGCACGGCGGGCGCGACGAGCGCGCGGCTGCCGATCCATCCCGGCGCCGTCGACTTCTTCGAGCGCGAGCAGCAGGGCTTCGTCGAGCGTTACGAGACCTGGATCTACCTCGTCGCCTTCCTCGGCGGCGGCATCGGCTCGGCGCTCGCCTGGGTCGGGCAGCGCCTGTCGCGCCTGCGCCGCGAGCGCATCGAGGAGGCCACCGATCGTCTGCTGGAGATCCGGCAGGAGGCCCAGGACAGCGCCGACGCGCCGCGCCTGGAACAGCTCGCCCGCGAGATCGACGATCTGGCCGGCGACATCGCCAAGCACGCCCTCGAACGCCCGACCGAGGCCCGCACCCTGTCGGCGGCCGCCATCGCCATCGATGCGGCCCGCTCCACGGTCAAGCGCACCATCGCCGCCAGCCAGTATGCCGCCGAGCCGAGCGATCTGGCCGGGCGCACGACATCGACGGAGGCCGCCGCGGCGGGCTGACGACGCGAGCCTGGATCGTTGCCGGTCCGGCCCTTCTCGCCCCCCCCAAACCTGTTCACTCCCCGAGACCTGTTCACTTCTCAAGACCTGTTCACCCCCACAAACGGAGACCTCCGATGAGCAAGGGCTACCCCTCGATGACCGCGCTGCTGGGCCTTCTGGCCGTGGCCGGCTACCAGAACCGCGACAAGCTCGCCGAGCTGCTGAAGGGCC
>NZ_LMRA01000034.1 GCF_001424705.1 Methylobacterium sp. Leaf465 | reverse complement strand
GCTGCGGGCCCCGTCCAGCATGACCTGGGTGCCGACCACGTTGGTGCGGATGAAGGCACCCGGATCGGTGATCGAGCGGTCGACATGGCTCTCGGCGGCCAGGTGCATCACCGCCTCGGGCCGGAAGTCGGCGTAGAGGGCGTGCACGGCTCCTGGGTCGCAGATGTCGGCCTCGACGAGCCGGTGGCGCGGGTTGCCCGCTAGCGGCTGGAGCGAGATCGGGTTGGCCGCGTAGGTCAGCGCGTCGAGCGTCGCCACCGCATGTCCGAGGTCCTGCACCAGGTGCAGGACCAGAGCCGATCCGATGAAGCCGCAGCCGCCCGTCACCAAGATGCGCATGGGTCGTTTTTTCCTCTCAGACCGATCCGGTTGGGAGCATAACCCGATTTCCAGGGCTCGACTGCCGTCGATTGTCTGACGGAATCCGCATCGGTCGGCGACATCTTCTCAGCGAAGCTCTATCATGCCCGTCTTATGGTTTCCGAATGTCTATGCAGACAAGGCATCAAGCTGGAACGGAGACAAACGGCTCGTTGGAGCTGGGTCAGAAGAATTGATGATGGGGCGAGTTGAAATTGAGAGAGTGCTCAATTCCTTCAGATAAGGGCTTGCGTACGATGGGAGAATAGAATTTTTCCGCCGTCAGGCATGAACGGTTCGGATCGTCCTGTGCTCCGGGGCCGGAATTTTGTTGGGTCTGTTGAGATCCTAACACTAGCACCGTCAGCAAAAGCGATGCCAGCTTGAGCTGCAGAGCAACCCGGACGCCGGAATTCAGAAGGAATATCAGAGAGAACGACGCTGGACGGGCTCGGCGCGCAGGGCGTTGATTCCGCTCATCGGGCAAGGAATTCAGTCGGCTGGACAGAAGCGAGAGGCGATATCTATTGCCAAAGATTCTAGACATCCAACCGCCAATTCCGCAAAAATTGCTAGAGTATGACACCCAATTCAGACAAGCATATTTTTATTAATAGCATAAGAATAGATATGATGCTGACTACTCCACCAGATTTTAATCTCGATCCATTAGTCCACTTTTCACACGGCATTGACTTTTGTTTAAGCGGCAAATTTTGACATCAGGCGCGAGCCGTGTAGGAGGCAGTAGAGAATTTTCGGGCTGAAATGACCAAGTACGTTTAAACGTCTCTTTCTCAAGCTGGCGCAAGGCGCATGGAGGCGCTCATTTTAAAAGCACCGGATTCTGAGCAGAGCATCCCTAAACAGATTTATATCGTTTGGGCGAAATATCAGCGTCGCCCGACATCGATGGATGCTTATTTTGGTTATCGCGTACATTTCGTGCCGCCTCCATTTGCACGCTGGACGGCATTAAAAATTCTGATCGGATATCCGCTTCAAGTCCTTCAAACGGCCAGAATTGTGCTGATGGGGAAGCCCGACGTTGTCTGGGTGCAGCTACCTCCGAATTTTCTCGTGCATCTCTGCCTGCTTCTACGCCTTTTATCGGTGAAGAAAGGTCCCCGCTTGGTTGCCGATATTCATAATTCCGCGCTCGCCGCTCCCTGGCTGCAGGTTCCATTCACGCACCGTCTGATGCGAAGCTTCGATTTGGTCCTCGTCCACAATGAAATCATACTCACGACAGCACACGGCCTCGGGGTCGATAAGCGCAATTTGAGAGTGCTCGAAGATCGCTCTCCCGACTACCAAACGGTCTCGACAGCCCCACCTAGTGGACGCCCGTGCTTCGTCATGCCCTGTTCGTTTCACAAGGACGAACCAGTGCGTAATGTGATCGAGGCCGCACGATTGTTGCCCGACTACGACTTCAAGATTACCGGTCTGAAATCCCGCGCAGCTCAGCAGGGATTCATGGATGCTCTGCCAAGCAATGTCACCTTCACCGGATTCCTGCCCGTGCATGCCTACGATGCACTCCTCGCCCAGGCATCCGGAATCCTGTGCCTGACGACCATGGACGGTGTTTTGCTCAGTGCGGGGGGGGAAGCGGTCGGCGCAGGGAAGCCGATGATCGTCAGCGATTTCCCGCTTCTGCGGAGCCTGTTCGGCTCCGCCTGCTTTGTCGACAATTCGGTCGCAGGCCTGATGGACGCTTGTCAGACCATTGCCGGCGACTACGCCCGCTTCGCGGCTCAGACTGCGCATCTCCGGGACAGCGAAGAACGCAATCAGCGCTGGCTTTCGCAGGCAGCACCGATCCGACAGTTCCTAGTGGCTTCCGAGCCTGGATCCCAGCTATGACCATCATCGACAAAATCCGAGAGCGCCTGCTGCTTCGCCGCGAGCGTCAGAACGAGTACGAAAGCCAGGCACTGCGCCGTTACTTTGCATCTCGCTACGACATCACAATCGGACTTTACTCTTACGGCTGCTTCGATCGATGGCGGATTCCGCCCGGTTCGGTCATTGGCCGATACTGCTCGATTGCAAAAACCGCACGCATTCTCGACGCCAACCATCCCATCGATGCCTTGTCCACCCACCCCTATTTCTATGATCCCAGCTTCGGCATAGTCCGGAGCGATCGAACGGTGAAGACGCGGATTGTCATTGAGGATGGCGTCTGGATCAGTCACAACGCGACGATCACACCGGGATGTGGGCGTATCGGGCGCGGAGCGATCATCGGTGCCGGCGCGGTCGTCACGAAGGATGTACCTCCGTATGCCATCTTGGCCGGCGCACCGGCCCGCGTCGTCCGCCTGCGCTTCTCGCAAGCGACCATCGATCGGATCGAGGAGAGCTGCTGGTGGGAGTTGGACAAGACAGCCTTGTCCCAACTGGTTGCCGAGCGCCCGGACTTCGTCTTCGCACCCGCATCCGCCGCGGCATGATTCTCGCCCGAGACGGGTTTCGCGGCGGAGGGTCCCTTCGAGGGATCGCTTAGAAAGCCTCGGGCAGGACCTGCCCACCGCGCGAGGGGTCCTCGTGGCGAGGACGCCGCAAGCTAGAATTGGGAATTGAAAAAGCCGTGAGCTACTGCGCGATCGTCATCGTTGGTTTCCGCTGTCCAGACGACATCGTCGGATGCGTCTCCAGCCTGAGGGAAATGGACGGCCCAGACCATACGATTCACATCTGCGAGAATGGCGGTGATACGGCTTTCGCAGAGCTGTGCGCTTCCCTGCGTCCACTCTGCGAAGCCGACGCCTCTGCGCCGGACTTGTCGAAGCGTGGGCTTGCCACGCGCGTCCTCACTCTTTCGGATGGCAAGACTCGCATCTTTGTTCATCGGGCGCCGGGCAACCTCGGCTATGCAGGTGGAATCAACGCCGTCTTGGACCATCTCGCCTCGGACCCGGACTGGGATGCGATCTGGATCCTCAATCCGGATACGGCGCCCGAGCCGGCGGCTTTGAAGTCCCTGAAGGCACGGGCGGCACAGGGTTCCTACGGCGTAGTCGGAAGCCGCATTGTCCTGACTCACAATCAGCGCATCCAGATGTACGGGGGCCGCTGGCGCCGTTGGATTGCACGCGGTTGGAATATCGGGCTTGGAGAGCCGGCCTCCGCCACGCCGGACATCGCACAGGTCGAAGCCGAGATGCAGTATGTCTGCGGGGCCTCGATGTACGTCATACGGCCGTTCATCGAGACCGTCGGCCCCATGGAGGAGGGCTATTTTCTCTATGCCGAAGAAGTTGACTGGTGCCTGCGGCGAGGCAGCTTCAGGCTGGGCTACGCGCACGAGTCCATCGTCCACCATCATCATGGCGCCACGATCGGCTCGAATCACAGCCGGAAGGCACGTTCCAGCTTCTCCGTCTTCCTCGATGAGCGAAGCAAGCTGCTCCTCACACGACGGTTCTACCCAGGAATCTTTCCGCTCGTGGCCGTCTCGACGCTCCTCCTGACGACACAGTATGCTGCCCAGGGAGCGTACAAGAATTTCGGCGTCGCGCTGGCGGGCTGGTTCAGCGGCCTCAAGGGTGACACCGGCTTTCCGGCAAAATTCGCCCCTCCGCCGGCGCGCCCGTGAAAAGGGTCGAAATGGGGCTGTCGCGGTGCAAACTCGACGTTTGCAACGCAGCACGGCCTTCAAACAGACATCCTTTCGGCTATGGTGGGGTCGTCCGTCGACGCTGGCCGGGGCGAAACATCCGGTAGTCGCGAAATGGATTACGGTGACTGATGATTGAGACGAATGTCGGGTATGCGGTTCCATTCCCGGAACGGCCGACTCTGGTCAACGAGATCCGCGTCGTCTTGTCGATCCTGCGCCGGCACCTTCGCCTTATCCTGGCCCTGACGCCGATCGGTCTGTTCGTGGGCTACGCCGCAAGCTACCTCGTTACGCCGACCTATCAAGCGACGGCACAACTGTCTCTGGATCCGCGACGCGTCGCGATCGCTCAGCCGGTCAATGCTCAGACGCAGCGCCGCGACGAGCCGATGATCGACTCGGGACGTGCAGATACGGAAGCGGAAACCATCAAGTCGGAAAGCGTGGTCCGCGGCGTGGTCACCTCCCTGGACCTGCAGAACAATCCAGAGTTCACACAGGCCTCCCCAGGGCTGATCGCATCGATCAAGGGTCTCTTCTCCGAGGACGCGCCGCCTCCGGACGAAGAGGACCGCATCGCCAACACGATGATCGCCGTCTCGAAAAGCCTCAAAGTCGATCGGGTCGACAAAAGTTATTCGTTCACGATCTCATACGACGCTCGCAACCCGGATCTGGCTGCGAAGATCGCGAACGCTTTTGCCGAAGTCTACATCAAGAAGCAGCTCGATGCGGACTACGAGGTCACACGGCAAGCGGTCACGTGGCTGAAGGCCAGGACCGACCAGCTTTCTGACCAGATGCTCAAGGCTTCGCGAGCTGCAAGCGAGTACCAGAGCAAAGCAAAAATCGCGCGCTCGGATGGAAAGCTCGTCGACGAGCAGCAACTGCAAAATCTCAGCACGCAACTCGCCGATGCCGCCTCCCAGCGGGCCCAGGCGAAAGCACGTGTTGATCAGGCCATGAACTTCTCGCCCGACTCGATTGGTGAACTGACGGTCACGGATGCGCTGCAGAACACCGTCATTTCGAAACTTCGCACACAGTATCTCGATCTGGCAAACAAAGCCGATTCTCTGGCATCCCGGTACGGCGAGACCCATGCCGCCGTCATCAAGCTGCGGGCCGATGCGAAGGCGATCCAGGACTCGATCCGCAAGGAGCTGCTGCGTTACCAGGAAAGCTACAAGAACGACTACGATGTCGCCCTGGCGCGTGAGAACTCGATCAAGACCAGCCTGGCCGAGCAGTTCGAGCGTGCGGCTGCGACGGGCGAGGCACAGGTCAAGCTCAACGCGATGGAAGCGCAGGCCCAGTCTTTGAAAGCGTCCTATGACGGTTTCATGCAGCGCTACAACGATGCTCTGCAACGCCAGAATTTCCCGATCAGCGAAGCGCGCGTCATCGGCGCCGCCGCCCCGCCGTCGCTTCCGAGCAAACCCAAGCGGATCCTCTTCGCGGCCGGTGGTGCAATCCTGGGCCTTTTCGGAAGTCTGACGGGCGCCCTGACCCTCGAACTGATGCACCGGAAGATCAGGACGCGTTCCGAAGCGGAGGCAGCCTCGGGCATCGAATGCTTCGGATACGTTCCGCGGGTTCAACCGAACGGGCAGCGGCGTGCCCCCGCCGGCTGGCGGATGCCACTCGACTTCGCCGCACGCAATCCCTTCACGATTGCAGCGGAGACGCTCCGGATTGCGAAGACGACGATCGATCAGCGCGAGAACGAAGCGGGCTGCCCGGTGATTGGTGTGATCTCCTGCGTCCCCGACGAGGGAAAGACCACCCTCTCCGCCAACCTGGCCTTCGTGCTCGCTCAGAACGATCGGCGCGTACTTCTGATTGACGGCGACATGCGCAATCCGAGCCTCTCCAACGCGATCGCTGCGCCGCAGGGCAGCGACCTGCCCCACGGTACGGTCGTCACGGCTGCACCGATCTCGCTTGTCCGTCGTCCGGATCTTCCCTTCGACTTCATTCCAGCCCTGACAAGCACGCGGCCGGAGTTCGGCGACTACCAGAACGCGACCGGCGGGACGCGGAATGGCGTACCCGTGACGAGCCTCGAGTCCGATTACTTCCGTGAACTGATCGATAAGGCCAGGGCACATTACGACTATATCGTCGTCGATCTTCCGCCGATCGTTCCGCTGTCGGATGTCCGGGCGGTCTCAAGCTCGATCACCAGCTTCCTGCTGGTTCTGGCATGGGGCAAGAGCGACCCGCAGATCGTCAGCGAAGCGCTGGAATCGATCCCCGGGATATTCGACAAGCTGACGGGATCGATTCTCAATATGGCCGAGATGAAGGATTTGCCGCGATACGGTGAGCGCGTCTCGACCTATTACAGCTCCAAGTATTTCTCCCATTAAAAGGTAGCGTGCGTGGTCACGCTTGCCGGTTGATCTCAGAGGCAGCGACCGATGCGCCTGGCGGCCATATCCAAGGCGGGGGCGCTGGCAGTCCTCGGAGCAACGGAGATAGGCGTTCCATTCGTGAGGATGATCATCCTCACGCGCATTTTGGGACCCTACGAATTCGGCTTCGCTGCCGCGCTGACCGCGAGCTACGGTGCGGTCGAACAGATCACCGATACGAGCCTCTATCGTTTCGTTCTGGCATCCCCCCGGGAGCGCTACGAGGAGGCTCTTGCCACGGCGCATGGCATTGCCCTGGTGCGCGGCATCCTGGTCGCACTGCTCATCCTGACGCTGAGTTATCCAGTCGGTTGCGGCATGGTCAGTTGCGGGGAGTGGTCAGGCTTCGCCTGGCTCGCGCCACTGCCTCTCATCAAGAGTCTCGAGAACCTCGAAGTTCGCGTCTACGAGCGGGACTACCACTATAAGCCGCAACTCGCAGCCTCGATCCTGTCTCACGGCTGCGGTATCGCCGCGATGCTCGTCGTCGGCACCCAAACCGGGACACATCACGCACTTCTGGCCTACCTGCTCGTTCAGGCCTGCATCAACGTGGCCATGACGCATCTGTTGGCTCGGTCGCAGTTCGCCGTCATCCTGCGCGGCCCGTTGACGGGTCAGGCACTTCGCTACTCCCTGCCGTTGATCGTGAACGGCATGGGGAACGCGATCATGACCCAGGGCGACCGTCTCCTCGTGGGGGCGATGCTGGGGCTGCAGACATTGGGTCTCTACGCGGTCGTGATCCTGACCTCGTATGTCCCGACATCCGGCCTGTTCCGCCTTCTGGGGCCCATCCAACTGGCCGGCCTCGTCAACGCCTCGACGCAGCCGAGCGTGTACGCCGCCAGGCTCCGCCTCTACGCGCGGGCAGTCCCGATCGTCGCAGCCATCTACGCGTTGGGTTGGGAGGTCCTCGCCAAGAGCTTCCTGCCGGCCATCTTCGGTCCGCGCTTCGTGGCGTCCGACCTGACGATCTTGCTGGTTGGCCTCGTCGTTTATCTGAGAATCTGCCGCACGGAGCCGGCGACGTCTGTCCTCCTGCAGACCAGTGGAACCGGACAACTCGCGATCGCGAATCAGATGCCGATGCTGGGCCTCGCGCTCGGGGCGCTGCTCATGTATCTGCGTCCACAGCTTGAATCCCTTCTGGTTGGGATGACCATCGGCGAACTCATCGCGTTCGGCGCCGCGCTGTACATCGTACGGTCAAGACTGGGTTCCGCCTGGCGAGATGCCGTCATCTCCAGTGCAGTCTTCATCGTCCCCCCCCTGGTCATCGGTCTCCTGTTTGCAACGATTGCCGCTCTCGATCCGCTCTCGTATCGCATCTACATCGGCCTGAGTTGCGGCATCGTGATCGCCGGCGCAGCCTGGATCCTCCTGGCGCAAACCGCTCGGGACGGCTACCTTCGCGCGCGCGCACCGATCGGACCGGCAGCAGAGGAGGCTGGTCGAGGTCAGGCAGCAGAATGAGTGCCTTCACGCGACGCATGGCGGTTACCCGGACGATCACCCCCGGACTGCGTCGGCTCGCGGCGCGGAATGCCCAGAGCCGCTATCGCACGAACACGCGGCTCGCCTATTGGGTTGCCTGGCTCTTTCCGGGCTTCCTCTTCGCGCCCTCCTCGCTGACCTTCGTCACGGGCGCTCTGACACTTCCGCGTCTGACCCTGTTCGCTGCGGCTGTGCCGGCCTTTCGCGAGCTCTGGCGCAAGCTCACGACGGGCGGATACATTCCGATCGCGTCCGACGTTCTTGTCCCTCTGATGTCCTTCTGGATGTTGTTGACCCTGGGTATTTTGGAGGGGGTGAAGGGGCTTGTGGGCTACGGAGCTGTTGCGGCGATCGAATTCACGCTCGCCTACGTCGTCGCCCGAGTCTTCTTCGGAACGACCTCCGGCTTCCAGCAGATGATCCGTGTCCTCCGATTCGTTCTCGTCCTTCTCGTCATCACGGCCGTTCTCGATACCCTGACCGGCCAGCATTTCGTCTGGACGATTGGCCGGATTCTTTCGCACGCACCACTCGATGACGTTCCTGCACGGCGCTTCGGACTGGTACGCGCCCAGGGATCTCTCGAGCATCCAATCCTGTTCGGCGTATTCTTCGTCGTATGCCTTCTGATGATCGGGCATTCCGCGATGCGGACGAGCGAGAAGGGATTGTGGATCACGGTTTGTCTGCTTGGCGTGTTGCTGCCACTCTCGTCAGCACCCTTGTTGTCGCTGAACATGTCGATCGGCACGATCCTTTTCCTCCGGGCATTCGATCGCTTTCCGTGGCGGATGGTGGTCTTGCTCACCACGGCCCTGTTCCTGCTCACCACATTCTTTGCGCTCGTCGATGATCCGCTGACGACGCTGATCCGCAATCTGACGTACGATCCGCAAACCGGCTTGTTCCGTGTGCAGATCTGGCAGTGGGTCGGTCTGAACGTCGCCCGCGCCCCCTGGATGGGGATCGGCTTCGCCGACTGGCTACGCTCCGACGACATGCCGCCGAGCATTGATTCCCTGTACCTGATTCAGACCATCCGGCACGGTTTCCCGGCCCTAGTGCTCCTGATCCTGTCAATGCTCTCGACGGGCATCACGATGCCGCTGAGACCTCAGACCCGCTATCCCAATCCCCAGATCACGATTCTCCGCCAGGGCCTAGGAATCGTGATCTTCATCATCTTCTTCAACGCCTTCACGGTGCACTTCTGGGGCGCGACTTGGACACTGCTCGCTCTGGTTCTGGGGGCGAGAGCGGGTCTGTCGGAAAGCCTGTACCTGCATCCGTCTGCGCGTGACGATTCTCCGCCGTCGGCTCTACCACCGATGCGTCGCACGTGGCGCATGGCCCGTGCGTGGGGCAGACCTCCGCGTCCGCCAGCGCGCCCGAATGAATTGTCCAACGGCGTCCGATGATGCTGGGCTGGAGCGATACATGTGTTGATGGGCACAGGACGCGACGGGTCTGCTTCATGGTGCGCGACCGAATGCGGGCCACCAGACCCCGATTGTCCGGCTGGGCGATCGAGACCGGGCCCGCGAAGTCCGTTGACTTTGATCCCGGTTCTTGTCGAAGGCAGGGATAAGGCACGTTTGCGCCGCCAGCATCCAGAGCCGGGGGCGCCTATCGGCAGTAGGTATCGTGAGCCATGAAATTGGGATCGCTGGCCCTCGCCCCGTAAGGAGGGCGCCTCGAAACACGTCTTGTCGGACACTGATGTCTTCGTGTCGGGTGAGCCTTTGGGCAGGAGTGACCGCAACGGTGCTGGTTGCGACGGTACAACCGAGCCGAAGCGAGGATCGCCCGCTCCGCATCGTCACTTTCGGCACCAGCCTGACGGCGCGCGGCGCATGGCAGGATGCGCTGGCTCGCGCCATTCAACCCTGCGTCGCGCGCCCCGTGGAGGTTGAGATCCTGGCCCGCAGTGGCGCCTCGTCGGCCTGGGCGCTCACCGCCGTTGCCGATGTCGTTGCATTGAGGCCCGACATTGTCCTCATCGAATTTTCGGCGAATGATGCCGCTTTGGATCGATGGATTCTGCCGTCGACGAGCGAAGCAAATCTTCGGACCATCATCGCCCGGTTAAGGCACGGATCCACCGTGCCCCGTATCGTTCTCATGGCTATGAATCCGGTGATCGGGCTACGCGGTGTCCTCAGGCCTTTTCTGAACTATTACTACGATATTTACGCTCGCGTTGCGGCGCAAGAAGGCCTCACCTTCATAGACCATCGCCCTGGATGGCGCGCCTTGTCCGTGTCCGAACTCGCTGCCGCTCTCCCGGATGGGAGCCATCCCAGATCCGAGATTGCGACACGGATCATCGTGCCGGCGATTAAGGAAGCCTTGTTTCCGCACTGCGGCGCCTGATACCATTTTTGGTTGATCGCTTCGGTCATCTGGGTTGGAACGAACGCCCTCGCCCGTGGGAGAGAGGGTTAGGGTTAGGGTGAGGCACGTGCCCCCTCCGACATGGTCGCACTCTGGGCGATGTCCGCAACGCCGTCGCTGCTGGCGGGTTGGAATTCGCATCAGGTCCTCGAACCGGCCCTTCCCGATCCAGCGCCGGAACTCACCCTAGACGGTACGCGACGGCGGACTGCGCGTTGGCAGCGCCCGCCACGCGGCCACGATCCGCAGGTGCCACACGATCGCTGCCAGCTTTGGCCGCGGAGACGTCGCTCCCGGACTGCGGGGTGAATCCGCCCGCGCCACCCGGCGGCTTATCCCGTCCAGGTCCGCCTGCAGCACCGTGTCCTTCAGGCGCACCTTATGACGCGTCCGATGTCGGTCGGTCCGCATCTGCTCTCCACGCCGCCCTGCCGGGGGGCATTCCTGTTTGTACGCGAGGGTACAGATGGGAACGACTGGCTGAGGAGCGCAAACAGACCTTGGGAAGGATTGCTTAGGTATCTCCCCGGTTCGACGACGATACGCTGACTTGCATTGCATTTTATCGAATCATCACACGCGGACTTAGAGGGCGTTCGGCGAACGTGATTGCAGGATAAGTTCTTACGCCTCCTAAGAAAGAGGCAGCTAGAGGCAGTCATGCAGATCGCCAAAGACATCGCGAAAATCGTTTCTAATAATTCGCTGACTGGCATCGCTGGGGTTGACGCTCCTGTCGGAAACCCGCTTGGCTTATCGCAGCTGAAGATCTTTACAACTTTGACCAGTGCCGACGGAATTTATTACAATAAGGCTCTCAACACACTCGTCGTAACCAAGTCTGGCGTCACCTTCGATGGCTACGATTTTCGCGGCGTCGCGATCATCGTGCAGGCTGACAACGTGACGATCAAGAACTCAAGCTTCGACGCGTCGGTTGGCACCTACTCCATCACCTCGGCGGCCGGAACGAAGAACCTTACGATCGACCGGTCCAGCTTTGACGGTCTCAAGCTCGACCGCGCTGGGTATGTCGATTTCGTGGTCTCGCGGGGTTACAACACCGTCATCACGAACAGCAGCTTTGTGGATGCGCCGAACGATGCGCTGAGCATTCAGAGCGGGACGATCTCGGGCAACTACATCGCGGGCGGGGGCTATGCGAGCGGTGCACATTCCGACGGCATCTGGATCCCCAAGACGATCGGCCCGGTGGTCGTGTCCGACAACGTCATCGACTGGCGCCCCAGCGCGGATGCCCGGGTCGCCACCAACAACGCCGTGCGCATCACCGGCGAGGCCGGCAACGTCTCGGACGTTCTGGTCAAGAACAACGTCATCCTAGGCGGCAGCTACAGCGTCCTGGTCTCGGATGGCGCGACCCAGACACACTCGGCAGCCCAGGTGGGCTCGATCACCGGTGTACAGGTCGTCGGCAACGTCATCGATTACGGCCTGTACGGCGAACTCGAGCAGACCTCGCGGCCCAAGGACATGGTCTACGCCGACAACATGCATGCTAGCGGTCGCCCGGATGCCCCGGGCCTGGAAGCCGTGGGCGCCTTGCCCGACCTGTCGAGCCTCAACAAGATCGTCGCCGCCGCGCCCGGCGCGGCGATCATCGGCACGGCCAAGGGCGACTACATCCTCGGCGGCAGCGGCTCCAACTACATCGTCGGTGGGGCCGGCAACGATGTCATCGTCGGTGGCGGCGGTCGCGACTTCATCACGGGTGGCGGAGGCAAGGACATCTTCGTCTACAGGTCGCTGACGGACGATGGTGTCGACCGGATCTCCGACTTCAACCAGGGGCAGGATCGGATCGACCTCGCAGCGATCACGGGCGCCCCGAAAGTCCTCTCCAACTGGCAGTGGCTCGGTTCGGAAAGCTACACTGGCCACGCCTGGCAGCTGCGCTACACCTATGCTTCGGGCATCACCACGATCGAGCTCGATGCTGATGGCGACTTGAAGACCGACTTCAAGTTGGAGCTGAACGGCAAGATCGCCTTGAAGACCAGCGATTTCATCCTGGTCGACCGAGCTGACCTGGTGCCCACCCTGACGGCTTCCAACGCGAGCCTGACCCTGAAGCAGGGCATCGGCGGATCCTTCGCCGTGTCGGCCTCCGATGGTGTGATCCCGCTCGCCAATCACGCGGCAACGGTTCTGAGCATCGGGGGCACCTCGGTGGGTACGGTCCTGAAGGGTCTGTACGGCACCCTCGTCATGGCTTTTGACGGCAGCTACGCCTACACGCGCACCGCCGGATCGCTTCCGACCGATGCGGTCGACAACTTCACCTACACCATCAAGGATATCTGGGGTCAGGTCGCCAGTGCGTCGCTCAACATCGCCCTGAAAGATCCGAACTTGGCACCGACCATTGCCAACTCAGCCAACGCTGGCATCGTCGAGGGCACCGCGATCAAGCACGATCTGGCCGGCACGTTGGTTTATTCGGACGGGGATCTGGGGGACTTGCTGACGACGTCGATCGTCGGTCAGAGCGTTTCGTACGCGGACGCGTCGGGGGGGGATNCCGGCACGTTGGTTTATTCGGACGGGGATCTGGGGGACTTGCTGACGACGTCGATCGTCGGTCAGAGCGTTTCGTACGCGGACGCGTCGGGGGGGGATCGGACGGGTCTGCTGAGCCCTGCGATGGTGGCGGCCCTGAAGGGCGGGTTTGCGATGCCGACCGGGGCCGTGGGCGGCAATGCCGGCAGCAGCACCTGGAGCTACAGCCTGGCCGACGACGCCCTGCACGGTCTCGGCCGCGGGGAGAGCGCCACGGTCACCACCACGGTGCAGGTCGACGACGGTCACGGCGGCACCGCCAGGCAGGACGTGGTGGTCACCCTCAAGGGCAGCAACGACGCGCCCACCTTCACCTCGGCGCCCGCGCGCGTCGCCGTCCTGGAGACGGCCGGGTCGACCGGTTCGGCCACGGCCCTGACCCTGCAGGGCACGGCCGGCTTTGCCGACCGCGACCTGACCGACGCCCACAGCGTCAGCGTCTCGATGCAGGGGCGCGGCTTCRTCGGCGCCATGAGCGCGGCCATCGTCGCCGACACCACGGGCGGCGGAGCGGGCCGGCTCGTCTGGACCTGGAACGCGCCCGACAAGGCTCTGGACTTCCTCGCTGCCGGCCAGACCCTGGACCAGAYCTACACGCTCACCCTCTCGGACGGGCAGGGCGGCCTAGTGCGCCAGGACGTGACCGTGACCCTGGTGGGCAGCGACGACCTGCCCACCATCACGGGCAGCGCCGGGRCCACCTGGTACGAGGGGGCGGCGGTCAACCACAGCCGGTCGGGCACCCTCGCCTTCGCGGATGCCGACCTGAGCGACCATCTCACCGTCTCGGTGGCCGGCCAGAGCCTGAGCTACGTCACCGCCGCGGGCGTCGACCTGAGCGCCAGCCTGACGCCCGACCAGATCGCCGCGCTCAAGGCCGCCTTCACGATGCCGACGGGGGACCTGGGCGCCAACAAGGGCAGCGCGACCTGGACCTACGCGATCGCCGACACGGCCCTCGACTTCATCGGGCAGAACGACGCGCTCAAGCTCGTCACCACGGTGGTGGCCGATGACGGGCACGGCGGCAGCGCCCAGCAGGCGGTGACGATCACCCTCAAGGGCGTCAACGACGCGCCGACGATCAAGGGCTACGCCCCCGGGGACGCGGCCATCGCCGGCACGGTGACGGAGAAGGCGGGCGTGTTCGGCGATGCGGGCCTGCAGCAGACGGGGGGCGCCTTCGCCTTCGCGGATGCCGACCTGTCGGACGCGCACAGCGTGCGCATCACCCCCAAGGCGGGCGGCTACCTCGGCACGCTGGCGGCCAGCGTGGTCTCGGACACGACCGGCGGCGGGACCGGCTCGGTGGGCTGGACGTTCCAGGTGGCCGACAAGGCCCTGGACGGCCTGGCCGCCGGCCAGAGCGTGACCCAGACCTACACGATGCAGGTCGGGGACGGGAAGTCGGGGGCGGCGAGCCAGGACGTGACGGTGACGCTGACGGGCAGCGCGGACCAGTTCGTGTTCCAGGGCCTGACCAAGAAGGCGCTGCCGAGCTTCGGCGCGGGCGACACCCTGTCGTTCCAGCACACGGCGCTGGGCGGGCACACCGAGGCGGGCGTGCTGCCGGACGACTACTTCGTGACCGGCACCGCCGCGACTCTGGCCGGCCATGGCCAGTTCCTCAACGACGTCGCTCACAAGCAGCTCCTGTGGGACGCCGACGGTACGGGGGCGGGCGCGGCCGTGGTGGTGGCCACCTTCGCAACCCCGCAGACCAACCTGCACGCCCACGACATTCTTCTCGTGTGACGCCGAGCTTCCCGTGTGGCGCCGGGGGAGCTGGTTCGTCCCCGCCCCCCGGGTCGGCCCGGCCCCGGGCCCGGGCGGAGCCGAGCCCACACCGGCGCTCCGGGGACGCCCGATCAGCGCAGCCGGACCTGGTTGTTCGCCAACGTCGCTCCCCGATCCGTCTTGAACAGGGGCGCAACGTTGTTGCGAACAACGGGGTCAGCAGGCCGATCACGGCCGCNAGCCGAGCCCACACCGGCGCTCCGGGGACGCCCGATCAGCGCAGCCGGACCTGGTTGTTCGCCAACGTCGCTCCCCGATCCGTCTTGAACAGGGGCGCAACGTTGTTGCGAACAACGACGTCGGTCGATCTCACGCCGGTCTTCGAAGCACGAACTTCTATCCAGTTCCGGATCTTTGGATCCGTCGAAGAAACGATATTTCCCTCAACAAAAACACCAGAAATGCCATACAACGCGATCGCGTTCCAGACATTAACACTGACCTTATTGTTCGTTACACGGACATTCTGCCAGGAACCATCAAAAATCGTAATGCCCTGCATGTAGTCGCCGGGCCCTACGAACTCGATGATGTTCGAGTCGATCAAGATATTTTGGTATTGCCCTGAATTTGGGGCCGGAAAACCCTGAATACCATCGGCATGGAGCGGGTCTACCTGCGTATGGTACCCGCCTCGGATCCTGTTGGAGACGATCCTCAGATTGTTGGCGCCGAACTCGATCGCATCGTTGCCGAACGCTTCGAAACTGCAACCCTGAACCACTCCGCCATCGCCGGCCACGCTCAGGCAATTGCGAAGGTTGAAGAAGCGGCTTTCCTTCACGGAGACCTGCGGGCCGCGTGCGAACAGGCCGATCGGATAAGGCCGATCGACCCAATCGCGGCTGCTCCAACCCGTGACGCTGTCGGAGGTCGCGAAACTGCACCGTTCGAACAGAATATCCCGCGAACTCGGATCTATCAGCACCAGACCTGGGACGGTCGCTCCGCCCTTCTCTCCCCTGAACGCGAGGTTGCGGAAAACGATCTGATCGGATCCGCGCACCACCGTCGGGCCCAAGACCGCACCGTCTTCACCGGTCAGTTCGAGCCGACCACCTTTCAGAGATTGCAGCGTCAATGGCCCATGGCCACCAGCCATGAGGCGCAGGCGCCGCGTCGTGCCGGCGGGAGCTTGAGCGAGCGCCCCAGCGATCGAGTCGCCCGGCTTGACGATGACCTCCCTGTCGGTCGCCGAGGCGATGCGAGGGAAGCCGGCCGCACCGAGGCCAGCGATCACTTCACGGCGGGACAAGAGCGGAAAAGACACGTTCACCTTGGCTTGCGGGCACCCGCCAGAAGCTTTGTGCAGGCCCCTTCGTCTGTCAAGGCAGACAGTCGAACTCCGGCGCGGACTGGATCGCGGTCGTTCCCTCGCGGCATGCCACCGATCGAATGGCTTAGAGGGGCGCTCCGGCGCTTGCGATGCGGTTCCGATGCGCGGGCTGCGGACGACTCGATGCAGTCTGTGCACGGTGGGCAGGAGAGCTCCCACTCAGGTCGACCCAATAGCGGGGTTTTGCGGCCGACTGCCGCTTCAGCCATGCGTAGCGCACGGTGTTCCAGGGCATGATGGCCGCATTCAGATTGTCGAGGACGTAATCGCCTCTGTTCGTGCGCACCGTCAGAACAAGGTGGCCCTGGCCATCACGCGTCATGACCGTGGCAAGTGAGAGGGCTGAAATTGGAAAACCGCGTCGCGCAAGTTCATCCCGCTTTTGAACCGCATAATCGTTGCAGTTGCCGTATCGGGTTTCCAGTGACCAATGATCGCCGTCCTTGGCTGGATTCGGTGCTATACGCGCGTTGACAGCTGCATTGACGCTCCGCATCTCGGCGAGATTATTTGGCGTAAGCTCGATGACGATGGGCGTCTCCTCTGAAGGTGTCGCACACTGGGACTTATACTTCAGACAGAATTGGAGAAACGCCATCGGCGCCAAGGTCGGCTCGCCGTCTGCGATGAAGACCGCCTGCGCGGTTCCGCTCGCTGCGTGTCCGTTGGCCGAGGCCGAAGGGGGCGACAGGGCCACGAACAAGGCCGCCATGACTGTAGAGCGCCGCATAACCACCTCATCCTCGGAGGCGACGCTAAAGGTGAGAGGTTACGAAGAGGTTCGACGACGACCTCTCCGCGCAGCAGCCGAGCCTTCCGCATCCGACCCACTCGTCGCTGCATCGCTGCCTGCCGGATGTCGACAGTGACAAGCCTCAGCGGTCGCGCTTCAAGGCCGACCCGATTCCGCGACCGTCACATCGGCATCGCGCAGGTCAGCCCCGGACAGGGCAAGCTGCATCGGTTCGTGGCCATGGACCGTTGAAGCCCGCTTCGCTTTCCTTGAACAGCACGGACGCGCAACGCAACGGATCGCCGAAGCGTGAAACGCCCGATGAAATGCGTGGCGCGCCGGCGAAGAGCCAGAGCGCATCCCCGTGTCCGGCTCGCTCGGCGAGGCTTCTCCCGCTACCGCGCGACGGGGACGGATGCGGGAAGGCGCCCGAGATCAGAGGGGAATGGGAGCGCGCTTGCCGGGACATCGAACCCGTCTTCTGTGAGCTGCTGCCTGCGTGGGTGGCCTGCAATCACATCGATCTTGGGTACGGTGCCCTCCTCGAGACCACGACCGTCGCCCGCGCATGGCGCTTGATGAAGGTCCGACACGCCCTCTGGGAAATCGCCAGAGGCATGCGCCACGAGGGTCTGTCGTTCACCGCCGCGAAGCCACCTCGTCCCATCCGGGTAGGCGACCGTCTGGCGACGGGAGGGCCGGCCGATCAGGTAGCCCTGGACCGCGTCGCAGCCGATCGCCCGGAGGAGATCGAGTTGCTCGCGGCTCTCCACGCCCTCCGCCAGGGTCGGGATGTTCATGTCGCGGCCCATCTGCGTCACCGCTTTGATGACCGCCAGGGATTGCCGGTCGTCCAGCGCCGCGGCGACGAAGCTGCGATCGATCTTGATCCGGTCGAGGGGAAGATCGCGCAGGTGGGCAAGGGAGGAGTAGCCCGTCCCGAAATCGTCCATCGCGATCTTGACGCCGACCCGCCGCAGAGCGTCCAGGGTATGGGCGATCTGCCGCCCGTCCTCGACAAGCGCCGTCTCCGTGAGTTCGAGTTCGAGCCGGCTCGCAGGCAGGCCGCTCGCGGCCAGGGCTTCGGCGACATGCGTCAGCAGGAGGGGCGAACGGAGCTGGACCGCGGACACGTTGACGGCCAGATGCTGCGCGTCCGGCCAGTTCGCAGCCTCCCGGCAGGCCTGTTCCAGCACCCATTGTCCGATCGGAACGATCAGCCCGGTCTCCTCGGCGAGGGGGATGAACTCATCCGGCGAGACCAGTCCGCGATGCGGATGGTTCCAGCGGATCAGGGCTTCACAGGAGACGATCCGGTCGGTCGTGAGCGACAGGATCGGCTGATAGACGAGATAGAACTGCCGCAGGGCGAGCGCCCCGCGCAGATCGTTCTCGAGATGGCCGCGGGCAGCGATCGCCTCGATCATGCCGGGCTGGTAGCCGACCGCCACCCCGCGGCCCCGGCGCTTGGCTTCGTACAGGGCGATATCGGCCCGCTGCATCAGGTCGCTGGGACTGGTGCTGTCGTCGAGGCCGCACACGCCGATGCTGCAGCCGACGACCACGGTCATGCTCGCGAGGATGTAGGGCTTCTCGATCTCCGCCACGATCCGGTCTGCCAGGGCCTTGGCCGAGGCTGTATCGCCCGCCGTGAGGATCGCGAGTTCGTCGCCGCCGTGCCGGGCGATGAAGTCCGCCTCGCCGATGAGCGCGCGCAGCCGGCCCGCCACCGCGACGAGCAACTGGTCACCGACCGCATGGCCGAAGGTGTCGTTGACGAATTTGAACCGATCGAGATCGAGCAGGAGCAGGGTGGATCGAGCCCCCGTCTGATGCACGGCGAGCATCCGCTCGTTGAGCGCGCGCCGGTTGCACAGACCCGTCAGGGGGTCGTGATAGGCCAGTTGCGAGATCTCCGCCTGGGCGCGCCGGTCCCGGGTCACGTCGTCGTAGGTCAGGACGGCGCCGTCGGCGACGGGCTGGCAGGCGATCGACAGGATCCGGCCGTCGTCGAAGAGGTGCTCGATCCGGGTCTCCTCGTCCTTGCCCATCCAGAGCCAATGGTTGCCCGCCACACGGGCGGTGCGCTCGGCATCCCATCCGTTGGAATCACCCGTGGCCTTGAGAAAGTCCTCGAGGTGCATCCCGACCCGGACGGCGTCCGGAGCCAGATCGAGCATGCCGAGGAGGCGCTGGTTGTAGAGTTCGATGGATCCCTGGGACGAGATCTTCAGGATGCCGTTGGACATGTTTTGGAGCGCCGTCGCCAGGACGTTCAGGTGGGCCTGTTCCTGGGCCTCGAAGCGCCGGGTCGCCGCTAGGGCGACGAAGGCACCCGTGATGAGGATCGCCGCACCGGCGGCGGTCAGGATGCTCAGCGCCACCTGGACGTTCGGGCCGAGCGTCGCGGTGGGTTGCCCCTCCAGCACCGTCCCGGCCAGGGAGGTGAAGTGTGTTCCACACACCGCCAGGACGATGAGCGCGCAGGCGATCGCATCGAAGGGCCGGCGCTCGGGGAGGAGGCGCGCCCCCGCCATCACCCCCGCCCCCAGCAGGTAGGCCAGGGCGTTGGCCGTGTCCGACTGGCTTTGGGTGCAGCCTTCGAGGGCGGACATGCCGGTGATGTGCATCGCGCCGATGCCGAGCCCCGCCACGGCACCCAGGAGGCCCCGGGCCGGGCGACCCTTCGGCAGGGCCGAGAGCGCGAAGGGCACGCCCACCGCCACCACGGCGATCAGGGCGGACGCGATCGTGGTCCCGGAATGGAAGCCCAGGATGACGTCGGTCCGATATCCGAGCATGCCCAGGAAGTGCGTGGTCCAGACTCCGAGCCCGGCGGCGAGGGCCGTGCCCACCAGCCATCGTCCGCGTCGGGTCGCCGGCGCGGCCTCGGCCTTCCGGAGCAGGTGCACCGTCAGCCAGGCACTCAGGGTGCAGATCGTCGCTGCAGCCAGGACGGAGACGACGGCTTGGCTTTCCAGAAGCGTTGCGAGGGTGAGCATCATGGGATGCATTTAGCCCGGGAGACCTTATGTCTTCGTCAAAAGCTTCAGTGAACGCCGCGTTACTCTTGCTTGATGTTATCATGGTCGTCCGCGGCTTTTATCGCGGATTGAAGGCGGCAGACTCAGACACGACTTTGTGATTGGGATGCTATAGCCTAGTTGTAGAGGACCCCGCCCTTCCCGTTCCTCGATCATCGTCGAGCTCCTGGTTGCCGTGAAGGCCGGCCCGACCGGCGCGCCTCGGGTCTGGAGGGACTGCCGGTTCTCCCGTGCATCCCGCCCCGGCATCTGCTAGAACGAAGGAAGAACATGTGTTGGGGCGGCCACCGGCCCGGTATCGATCCGTGCACGGGCGCTCGGCCCCTCTCCCACGCCGGGTGAAAGGGCCGGAGGGCGCGGACGCTCGGCGCGTTCCGTTTGCCCGGCGAACCCAGCAGGGCGCGGACCGCCCACTCGATCACCGGGGGCGATGGGGTGGCCGGCACGAGGCGGGATCCACACGGGCCGGTCCTCATCACGGATGATACGAGAAGAGAATCCGATCATGGCATTCAAGGCGAAATCGGCGGCCGAGACCAAGGCCGCGGATCTGGCATCCGCCCTCATCCGCATCGCCGACCGCGAGGGCGCGCCTTTGAGCATCGGCGTCGACCAGCTTCGACAGAGCCATCCGCGCCTGACGCCTCTGGCGATCGGGCAGACGTTCCGAAAGCACCGGGACGGTCTCGAGGCCGCCTTGCGGGAACGCGGCTATGCCCTCGTCGACTATGCCGACCAGGGGCCGGGCCGCGGCATGGCGTTCGACATCGACGTCGACGTCGGCTGAGGCGGCCCCCGGTGGCTTGACCCCCGGGCATGAAGAACCCGCCGCGGCCGGAGCCGGGCGGGTCGGTCGGGACTTGTCAAGAACAGGCCTTGCCGAAGGCCGTCAGGCGTCAGCGGCCGCCGGCGCTGCTGTTGGGGACGGCCTGCTCGGGCTTGCCGGCATTTCCACCCGCGGCCGAGTCCGTCGTCGCCGTCTCGGCACCGGTCGCACCCCGGGAGACGGACACGCTGGGGTCGTTGCCCGTGGTGTTCGACTGGCCCTGGACCACGGTGCCGCGCGGCTGGCCGGGGACGGCGCCAGGGGCCGTGGCGGGCTGGGCCAGGGCGGACAGGCTGAAGAGGGAGGCGCTGAGGGCGAGGGCGGCAGTTCTGATCATGGGGTGTCCTGATGGCGAGATTACCAGGGCAACAGTCGGTCCGTCTTCGTCGTTCCCATCGGAACCTGTCGATCGGAACTTGCGAATCGGAACTTGCCAATCAAAACCCGCCGCGGCCGGAGCCGGGCGGGCGCGGTGAGACCTAACGGTTGATCGGGCGTCGACCTCAACGGAGGAATTCGACACGAATCGTGGACGATTCGCAGCAACAATCCAGCAACAGGAACCGAAAAACGCGTCAGAGCTTTCGCAGAACCGGGGAAGGCATTCGACGGACGCCCCCCGCGGATGCTGGCACCGAGGAGGACGTGCGTCGCACCGGCAGCATCCCCGCGATGGATTGGCGTTCCGACCATTGGCGGTCAGGGTCGGCTCGCACGGCCGGGATCTTCGCTGTCGCATGCGAAGATCGCCTTACTCGGGCCCCTGTCCTTTCGAGACCTGTCTCGGATAACAATCGGACGCCGGCGCTGCGCAGATCTTCGCGCGGCATCGCAGATCTCGCAGACCCGTCCGATCGCCTCCTCGCGACGGGCGTTGCCGCGTTCAGCGATAGAGTCGCGCGCGCATCCTGCGCAGGGCGGACGAGCCGGCCGGTCGGTCGATCGGCCCAATGCCCGTCACGCCGGACGATTCCTGACGATGTCCCAGGGCGAAGCCAGAAAAAACACCCGCCACGGCGTGAACCGCGCGGGTGTCAAGGTAACAGCCCCCGGGTTTCGGGAGGCATGAGATAGACGAACGGCCGAGCCGGAATCATCCGATGGTTGCGCGAACTCCGTGGGCCGGATGGCGCCTCTCCGGGCGACGCGCCGACGCGGGGTGCCTGCTGTCGGGCATATGCGGGCGGCAGGGCCTCGACCTGGATTGCCGTCGTCACGCCCTATCCGGTGGAAGGCGGCCGGGCGTGTCGCCCTTGAACCGGGGCGGCGCCGGGCTGCCCCGCTACTGGTTGCCGATCGAAGGGCCGCCCGCCGCACCACCGGTCCCGGGCGGCCCGCTGGTTGGCGTGCCGCCGATGTTCAGGCCCGGGCTGCTTCCGGGAATGGAATTGGGGCTGGGATTGCCCACGACGTTCGGTGCGGGGCGACCCACGGCGTCGCTGGCCCGCGGCGCGGCGCCCGGAGCCATGGACGGCGTGGTGACCCCGGTATTTCCCGCTCCGCCGGTGGGCGCGAGCGGTTCCGCCGAGGCCGGATGCGTTAGGGGGGAGGCGGACAGGGCAATTGCCAAGGCGGCGGGGGTCAGAAGGGTGCGGGTCATCGGTCCGTCCATGCAGCTACGATCGATCGGCGACCGCCGGTCGTCCCGGAGGTTCAGCCCACCAGCCAATGGGCGGCGAGCATCACGATCGATCCCGCCACCGCAAACCCGAGCAGGGTCACGCTGCTGACCTGATCCACCTGGTCGACGGTGTTTCCGACGCGGTGTTCGCGGTTCATCGACGTGCTGTGCGGCCCGGTCCGATTGGCGTCGACGTTGCGGACATCGTTCGTGGTCTGGCGGGGTGTGGCATCGAGATGGGTCAGGGTGGTCATCGAAAAAATCCTGTGAGGGCGAATGATCGCGTCGGGGACGCGGTCCGGTGCGGGCTTCGACTCAGGAAAACGAGCCGAAGCCCTCGAAGTCGGAAGCCGGTGAGACGCGGGCGCCGGACGGCCTGGACGGTGGGCCGGCCGCAGGCCCGCCGTGCTCGTCGTGAAGCCGCTCGAGGCGCTGGGTCGAGGCGGCGGAACCGGAGTTCTGACCCGCCTCGATCGATGGCCCCGACAGGGCGCGATGGTTGGGCGTGATATGGTTGCGCATGCGGGGAACCCCGTTGGTATGCCACGACTGTCTGAATGTGAGCAGAGAATGTCTCGCCGCGACGGGCGTTCCTTGCCGACGCCTAAGCAAGGAGTCGCAGGCCGCGGCCCGTGCCGAGCCCTTGAACTCGGCGCATCCTCGCCCCGGATCGCCGCCGAGGATGCCCATTCCCGGGCGGGGACGCCGGTGACGAGAGCGACGGACCCTGGAGCCGCTCGTGGCGGCGCCGCGGATCCGGGTGCGCCGACGCACGTCGATCGCGATGCCTCGCCTCCGCGCTGCCGTCGCTGTACCGGGACTGCTCGGGATGGTGTCCCGTGGCCATCCGCGACCCCCGAAGCCGCCCGTGACCCTGGCCCCCGTCGCCCCCTCGGGGCAGCGCTTTCCCGCGGCCGGCCATCATGGCGCCACGAACCCGGCCGAAGCAGCCTGAACGCCACGTCAGGGATGGAACCATGCGCTCCGCTACCGGCCG
Organism: Methylobacterium sp. Leaf465; assembly: GCF_001424705.1. Taxonomy (GTDB): domain Bacteria; phylum Pseudomonadota; class Alphaproteobacteria; order Rhizobiales; family Beijerinckiaceae; genus Methylobacterium. Next base: position 461,383 of record NZ_LMRA01000034.1, on the reverse strand, counting down.
CCTCTGGACGGTTCTGAAGGCCACGTTGGGAATCGGTCTGCTGGCGGCCCTGTCGCTGTACTCGGCCAGCGTGGTCGACCAGAGGGGACTGAATCCCTTCGCCGCCGCCCTGGCCGAGCCGGCGACGACCGGAACGGTGAAGGCGAGCCTGACGCGCTAGCGGAGATCACCCGCCCCTGCCGGGCCTACATGTTCTCGCCGGCATCCGGACTGACGCCGAGTTGCTCGGCCTCGACGGTGGTGTAGCCCTCCAGCCAGTCCGCGCTCTCCTGCGATCCGGCCGGATAGGGATTGGCGGAAACCGGGAGCCCATCGGTCCGGGCGGTACTGCCTTCCAGCCAGATCTTGTTCGAAGCCACGACGGTCATGAGCACACCTCCCGATGCCATGAAACGGTCCATCGGTCGGATGGTTCGAGGGAGCCCGGTGGGGGCCGAGCCCGTCACCATCCCACGCGACCGAGGGCGGGAAGCTTGAGGGCCGGACGCCGCAGATCGAGTCCCGCCACGGCACCGAGCAGGTTCACCTCGAGGCCCTCGACCCAAGCCACCGTCAGCCCGAGATAGCCGCCGAGGTTGAGCCGCAGGCCGGTTCGCGACGGCGTCAGGCCGATCCAGCGGCCGTCGTAGGGGAAGTCCTTGCCGATCGCAGTGGCCGGCAGGCTCGCCGCCATCTCGGGCACCGCGCTCATCACGGCGGCCACGAAGGTGTTCGAGTTCGGACCCGGCCAGACCGTGTAATCGCCCGGCTGCGCGTAGCGGTAGGTCCGGATCGTCTCCCGGATGCGCGGGATCATCGCCTCCGCGGTGGGACCGTCGGCGGCCACGATGGTGTCGGGAACGCTTCCGAACCAGCGCCCGTCGGGCACGAAGCGGTCGATCCAGATCGGCTGGCCCCAGGCCGTGTAGTCGAAGCGCTGATAGGCGGAGGCCCCCGCCTCCTTGACGACGATCCAGCTGTGGGTGGCGAGGATGCCGCGCCAACTCACCGTCCGTGCCGAGAAGATCCGGACGATCGCCTCGGGGTGGGTCGCGGCCGGCGGCAGGAGGCCGGTGCTGGACCGGTCGGCGGAGCGCCAGTCCCCGCGGGTCTGGCGGGCGTAGAGGGCGGCGGAGATCGCGATGGGGGCGAGATAGAGGAGGACGAAGGCGAGAGCGGCGATCTTGAGCAAGGCGGTTCCGAACGGCGGGAGGACCAAGCGCATATGGGGCGCCGGGTCGACGGCGGGAGGGCCACCGCGCACCGCGGGACCCCGGGGGCCCTGCGCGCGGAGGCCCCCGCCCCGGCGCGGACAGGGCTTCCTTAACCACTCGCGCGCTATCCCGGAGATGTGTCGTCCTTCGGTTAACTTGACGGTCCTGCCCGATGAGCCACCACTCGGAAACGCTCGTGATCGGGGCGGGACCCGCCGGCCTGACCGCCGCCTATCTGCTGACGAAGGCCGGGCGTTCGGTGACGGTCCTGGAGAAGGATCCGGCCCAGGTCGGCGGCATCAGCCGCACGGTCGCGCATAACGGCTACCTGTTCGATATCGGCGGTCACCGCTTCTTCTCGAAATCGAAGGCCGTGGTGGATCTCTGGGACGAGCTGCTGCCGGACGACTTCATCGAGCGGCCGCGCCTGTCGCGGATCTTCTACAAGGGCAAGTACTACGCCTATCCGCTCAAGGCCTTCGAGGCCCTGCGCAACCTTGGGATCCTGGAGAGCACCGCCTGCGTCGCCTCCTACCTCTATGCCCGCGCCCGTCCGATCGCGGAGCCGAAGAGCTTCCACGACTGGGTCCGCAACCGCTTCGGCGAACGTCTGTTCTCGATCTTCTTCAAGACCTACACGGAGAAGGTCTGGGGCATGTCCTGCGACGCCATCTCGGCGGACTGGGCGGCCCAGCGCATCAACGGACTCGATCTCGGGGCTGCGATCCGCGACGCGCTGGTTCGCTCCCTCGGCCTGCGCAGGGCGCCGCGCGCCGGCGAGCCCGTGATCAAGACGCTGATCGAGTCCTTCCGCTATCCCCGCAAGGGGCCGGGCATGATGTGGGAGGCGGCCGCCGCGAAGGTGGCGGCCCAGGGCGGAACGCTGCGCCTCGACCGGGGCGTGGACGGCCTGCACTACGAGGTCCGGACCGGCCTCTGGACCGTGACGGCCAAGGCCGCCGACGGCACCCGCGAGACCTTCACGGCGCGCAACGTCATCTCCTCGGCGCCGCTGCGCGAACTCGTCGGATCGCTTTCGCCCGCGCCGATCAGCACCTTCCAGGCCCGCGCCCTGCAGTACCGGGACTTCCTCACCGTGGCGCTGATCGCGCGTTCGGACCGGAATTTCCCCGACAACTGGATCTACATCCACGATCCGTCCGTGCAGGTCGGGCGCGTGCAGAACTTCCGCTCGTGGTCGCCCGAGATGGTGCCGGACGCGGCGCATACCTGCCTCGGCCTGGAGTATTTCTGCTTCGAGGGCGACGGGCTCTGGGCGCAGTCCGATGCCGACCTCATCGCGCTGGCCAAGCGCGAGATCGGCCAGATCGGGCTGATCCGCTCCGAGGACGTGGTCGACGCCTGCGTCGTGCGTCAGCCCAAGGCCTATCCGGTCTACGACGAGGACTACAAGGCCCACGTCGCCACCATCCGGCGGGACCTCGAACAGGCCTATCCGAGCCTGCACCTCGTCGGGCGCAACGGCATGCACAAGTACAACAACCAGGACCACGCGATGATGACCGCGATGCTCACGGTGGAGAACATCCTCGCCGGGGAGCGCCGCTACGATCCGTGGTGCGTGAACGAGGATGCGGAATACACCGAGGCGGGCGTCTCGGGCGCACAGGACGCCCTGACGAGCGAGCGCATGGTGCCGCGCCGGGCAGCCTGACGATGCGCGCGGCGTCCGGGACCTCCGACCCCCTGGTGGCCGTCCCGGATACCGTCCCCATGCCCGGAGCCGTTCCGCGCTGGGCGGCGGTCCTGCGCCGCTCGGCTTGGCCGGCGCTCGGCATGGGAGGTCTCTATCTCCTGCTGCATCCCTACGAGGGGATCGACGGCGATGCCCGCATCTACGTGGGGCGGGCCCTCGCCGACCTCGATCCGGACGGGGTCGGACGCGACCTCATGTTCACCCATGATGGGCAGTCGCGCTTCAGCCTGTTCCCCGTCGCCTTACGGGCGCTGGTGGGGGCGCTGGGGCCCGGTCCGGCGGCCCTGGCCGTCAGCCTTGTCGGGCTGATCGCCTGGTTCTGCGCCGCCTCGGCCCTGGCCGCGGCCCTGGGCGCCGGCCGGCGGCGCTGGGTCGTCCTCGCGGCGATGGCGGTCCTGCCCGCCTCTTACGGCTATCCCGGCATCTTCCGCGTCGGCGAGGCGCTAGCGACGCCCCGGACGCTCGCGGAGGCGGCGGTCCTCGCCGGTCTCGCGGCGAGCCTGTCCGGCCGCCGCGCAGGGGCCCTGGCCTTCATGGCCCTGGGAGGCCTCGTCCACCCGATCATGGGGCTGGCCGGCCTGGCGGTGCTCGTCCTCGCCCTGGTGGCGGAGAACCGGCGCTGGCTGCTGGTCCTGGTCCCGGGTCTCCTCGCCATCCTGGTGGCCGCCCGCCTCGGCGTGCCGCTGTTCGCGCGCCTGCTGCAGCCCGTCGATCCCGCCTTCCTCGAGATTCTGCGTCAGCGCTGTGCCGACCTCTTCCCCACGCTCTGGCCGAGCCAGGCCTGGGGTCCGCCCCTCGTGCAGGCCGCCACGATCCTCGTCGCCGCGACCCGCGTTCCGATCCGGGCTCGGAGGCTCCTCCTGGCCGCGCTCCTGGCGGGCGCCGGCGGGGTGGCGGCCACCACGGTGTTCGAGGAGCAATGGTCGTCGCTCCTGGTGATCCAGGTCCAGCCCTGGCGTTTCCTCTGGGTGACCTCCGTCCTCGGCGCCGCCGCCCTGGGCCTGTGCGCCAGCATCCTCCCGCGTGGGACGCCGGGCGACCGGATCACCCTCGCCCTCCTGGGGCTCGCCTGGGTGTTCTCCACCGACCTGCCCATCGCGGCGGCCGCCGGCCTCCTCGCCGTCGGGGTCCACGCGGCGCTTCGCCGGGACCGGCTGGCGCCGTCGCGCGGCCTGATGCGCGCGACCCTGGGTCTGGTCGGCCTCCTCGTCGCCGGCCGCCTCCTCCTCGAAACGCTCGCCCTCGGCTGGCTCGCCGCGAACCGGACCGAGGGCGCCCATCTCGGCCTTAGCCTGATCCGAAGTTTCCCGATCGTGCCGTCGCTCGCCTTCGGGGCCGGCCTCGCGTGGCTCGCCGTCGAGCGGTCCCGGGTCGCGCGGCCGGTCCTGGCCGTGGCGCTGTTCATCGCCCTCCTGGGCCTCTGGGACGAGCGGGCGCGGGCGTTCCGGCGGATCGAGGACCGCACCCTGCTGCCCGGTCTCGTCGAGGCCATCGCGCGCCGGCCGGGCGAGGTGCTCTGGCTGGACGGGCGGGCCGAGACCTGGCTGACGCTGGGCCGCCCGAGCTGGATCACCAACCTTCAGGGCGCCAGCATCGTCTTCTCGCGCCCTCTGGCGATGCTGTGGTCCGAGCGGATCGACCGGCTCATCGCCCTCGGCCTCGCCACCGAGGCCCAGCGCAGGCCGTTCGCGCCTCCGGTGCCCCCGCGGGCCGACGACCTGCCGGCCGGTGCGGTCGCGACGCTCTGTACGGCTCCGGACGGGCCCGCCTGGATCGTAGTACCCCTGCGGGAGGGCCAGGCGCCGCCGGACGGAGCGCGCGTCTTCCCGCTTGCGGAACCCTATGTGAGACCGATGGCGACGGTCGAGGGCATGGGCTGGCAGCGCGTGACCGCCTACGGGCTGCTCACCTGCCGCGCCTGAGTCCGATCCCGCGCCGCGGCTCAATCCCCGCGAAGGAGCACGAGGACCGTGAGCACCGCGATCGGGATGACGAGGCAGCCGAACGAGACGGCGGCGACGCCGAAGGCCCCCGCGAGGGCGCCGACGGCGAAGGCCAGCACCGCGGGCAGCATCCGGCGCATCCGCCCCCGCGCAGCCCCGTCAGGCGGCACAGCGCCCCGCGCCCAGTCGACGAGGTCGATCACCGCCTGGGTGACGTTGACCGTCATCACCGTGGTGGCGGCGAGATGCGCGAGGCCGAGGCGCCCGATGGCGTTCTGGACTCCCATCGCCGCGACGCCGAGCATCCCGACCGTCACCGCCGCCGCGCCATCGGGGGAGCCAAGGGGCGAGAGGGCGAGACCGACGACGCAGAAGGCGGCCAGCAAGGCGATCTCGAGGGCCAGCAGCCAGCGCAGGGGCGCCCGGCCGCGGCGCTCCAGGGCCAGGGCGAGGAGCCGGGTGGCCGCGACCGCGCCCACGAAGGCCGGCAGGGCGAGGAGCTTGGCGACAACGCCGGTCGAGGTCGAGACGAGTTCGGCCCCCAGCAGCACGAAGTTGCCGGTCACGTGGGCGGTGAACAGGCCCGTCAGGGCGATGAAGGCGGCCGCGTCGACGAAGCCGGCCACGAATGCGAGACCGATCCCGGCGGCGAGGTCCGTGTCGATGCGGAGGCGGCCCGACCCGCGCGTGCGGGAACGCTCGTTCGAAGAGGAGATCGGTGCCATCCGGTGCGTCTGCTGAGGATCCAGGGTGGAGGGATGTCGAATCGGCCGACCCCCATGCGCCACCGGTTCTCGCCGAACCCGCGGCGAAACGGAAGCATCGGGGTACGGGATCATGGTCGGAGGATTTGAGCCTGCGTGCTTCGACCCGTGACCCTCCTCGCGCAACGGGGTGGAATCCTTCGAAGTGGCCAAAGAAAGCTTGCGACGACCGCAGGAGTCCCTGAACCGCCGGCGGGGCCGTTCGTTGTGTCGGCATGACCCATGCTGCAACCGATCCCTCCGCCGCCGAGTCCCGAATCGCGGACGCGCGCCACCGTGAACTCGCGACCGAGCACCTCCTGTTCGGAACGATCCGGTTCCTGGCCCAGGAACATCCGGACCTGCTCAAGAGCCTGGAGGCCAGCGTCGACCACCTCTGGGACAAGGCCCACGACGACACCCGGGACGACGAGGCCGTGCGCGAGGTCGCACGCCGCTTCCTCAAGAGCCTGCGGGCCGAGCGCTGATCCTCCGACCGCGCGGCCCCGGCCCGAACGTCCGTGCCACGCGTCCGTTTCTCAACGCGACAGGGGGTCCCCATGGCGCACAATGCGATGATGGCCACAGCCATCCGACGCACCACGCTCTCCGCCACCCTCGTTCTGGGCACCCTCGTTCTGGGCCTCGGCGGCGACGCGCTCGCCCGGGGCGGCAGCGGCGGCGACGGCCTGTCGCCCTACGCCGCCCTGAGCGGCAACGACCGCTCGGCCGGCGTGAACAACGGCAACTACCGCGATCCCGCCCTCGACCCGTATCTGGGCGCCTACGAGGGCCGCTACGATCGGCCGGTTCGCGCGCGCCCTCGCCCGAGCCGGCAGCCCTATGACGGCATGCCGTACTGACGCGGCACGCCCTGTCGACCGGTGCGGAGGGAGCGGCGCCGAGGGGGTCCGAGGCTCTCCGTTCCGAGAGGATCGGATCGGAAGGGCCCGTCTGCGGCACGCTCCCACGGGACGAGCGGCGCCAGACCCGGAATCCGCTGGCGCCCATGCCCTGCCGGAGTTAGAGCGGGTCCGGTCCGATCGGAATGGGAAACGCGCCGGTTGGCGGCAGGTGGCCGTATCTGCGTGGCGACGATCGACTCGCGCGCTTTCACCTCCTCGTCCATGCGGGCACAGGCGCGGGCGGGCCGACGCATTCCGTCCGCGGCGGACGCAACCGATCCTGGGCCGGGAACTTGCGTTCTCGCTGCGACGGCCGCGCCTCGGCCACCAGGAGTGCCCCATGGATACCCCCGCCCTGCCGCCATCCGCGTTCGACGCCCCCGCCATCCTCCTGTCGGGGACGGTCGACCAGGAGATGTACCGGGATTTCCGCCGCCAGCTCGACGCGGTCGGCGACCGAACCCTCGTGGTGGTCGAGCTGACGACGCTCGGCGGCGATCCCGAGGTCGCCCGGATGATGGGCGAGGACATCCGCTTCAAGACCGGCCTCCTGACCGATCGCCGGTTCGTCTTCCTCGGCAAGGCCGCGATCTACTCGGCCGGGACCACCTTCATGAGCTTCTTCGCCCGGTCGAACCGCTATCTCACCCGGGGCACGCGGCTGATGATCCACGAGCGCAAGCTCGACAAGCAGGTGGTCCTCAACGGACCGCTCACGACCTGCATCGCCAGCGTGAAGGCCGCCCTGCACGAGATCGAGTGCTCCATCGCGATCCAGAACGAGGGCTTCGCCAACCTCATCCGGGGCTCGCAGGTGACCCTGGACACGGTGCTGCAGCGGGCTCCCGAGAACTGGTACATCGAGGCGAGCGAGGCGCAGGAACTGGACCTGATCGAGGGGATCCTCTGAGCGGCCAGGGCCGCCCGGCCCGTCAGCCCGTCCCGTCGACCGGCAGGCGCTCCGGTGCGGCCTCCTCGGCGCGATCCGCCGGGAAGGCGGTGCGCAGGAGCGCCACCTGCCGGCTCAGCGCCCGCTCGCCAGCCTCGCGGCCACATTTCTCCACGTGGACCCCGCGGTTGACGACCTGAAGGTTCGGGGCGCCCCAGAAGCCGAGCAGCGTCGGCCAGGGATCGTCCCGGTGCTCCCGCCAGACGCGGTAGAGGGGCACGCGATGATCGACCTCGGCGGTCTTGAACAACCGCTTGCCCGAGGCGGCGCAGCGGTGGCGCTGATGCGCCTTCAGAACCTTCACCTGGTCGCTGGGCGCCACCCAGAGCTTCCAGGCGGCGACACAGGCCGCGTGCCAGCGCGCATTCTTGTTCGGGACGGCCGCCCCCCAGAGATCCCGGTGCCAACCGAAGCGGAAGACCGGCTGCCCGCAGATGCAGCAATGGCCCTTGCCGCGCGCATGGGCCGGCTCCCGGAAGGGCGAGGGCGGCATCCGGAAGGTGGCGGCGAGGCCGGATCCCTTCTCGGTGCCGAGACGCCAGGTCCAGCCCTCGGGATGGCCCGAGCGTGTGGCGAGGGCCCGAGCCAGCCGGTCCGCGCGCAGGAGATGCGCACGCCAGTAGCTCTCCACCGCGAGGCGCGGCGTCGGCGGGATCAGCGGGCGCGACAGGGCGTGCCGCAGGACGGGGGCCGGGAAGATGCCCGGCAGGGCGCGGTCGAGGCGCGCGCGCGCGGCGACGTTCCGCTCGGCCCGCCACTCCGATGCGGCGCTCACGCCTGAACGAGGCTGTCGTCGGCGGGCGCGGGCGTGGCGACCGGCGCCGGGCGTCCCGCGACCGCATCCGCGAGGCGGTTCAGGCGTCGACCCAGATCGATGACCTCGTTCAAGGCAATGGATTTCTCGCCATTCTTGACGGCACGGGTGATATCGCTGAGTTGCAGCTTGGAAATACGAAGCAACTCGGCGGCAAGCTGGTCTCTGGTCATCGTGCGGATCGCGGAGTTTGGTGGGCGGCGGGGTTCGCGAGAGTTAGGGCGTAACGGTTACCGAGGCGTTGCCGTGCGGGGGCGGCGGCCCCGGAGAAGGTCTTATCCTGGTCGCCGATCGCAGCGCGTCCGATTGCTTGCGTGTCGGGCGCGGCGGCAGCCTCGACGGCCTCGACGATGGTATGTCGTGATCCGCCATCCTGGAAACTGAGGCGGAACGCTTTATTGTCCTGGGCCGACGGCGCTGGCACCAAGAAGCCTTTGCCGCCGCGCCGGCAGCGCGCTCAACTGGGATGGCGCGCCCTCATACTGATCTCTTGCATCGATCACAGAACCGTGAGTTGTCTCGCGCGTTCGGAACGCCCATCCCGGGGGGTGTGAGAATGGGTCGATTGGGATTTGTCCGATGGGCCCTCTGATCCATCCGGTCGGGTTCAGTCAGACGTGTCGCTTCCGTCGTTTGCCTTTTCCACCCAGGAGGTCGGTGCGGAGTTCGCATTCGAGGCATATCGCGACCTCTATGCCGGCGGCGCCGATGTCGCACGGATCGGCCCGAATTTCTCCGCGCAGGTGCAGGCCTACCGGCTGGATCGGATGATCCTGTTCAAGCGCCAGCTGAACGGGCTTCAGCACAGCCGATCCCCGCAGCGGGTGCGCCGGGACGGCTTCGACCATATCACGCTCCACCTGCTCCTCGAGGGCGACCTCCTGGCTGGCCCGCCCGGGCACGAGCGCCGCGTCCGACCGGGGGAGATCCTGGTCTGCGACAACACGCTGCCGCACCAGAGCCGGGCGCACCGCGTGCGGCAGATCTCGACGCCGGTGGCGCGCGAGCTCATCGAGCCCCTGGTCCCCGACCTGCGCAAATTCCATGGGGCGATCCTTCCGGAGACCGTGGGCGGCCTCGTGGCCGATTTCATCGTGTCCCTGACCCGCCGCTCGGAGACCCTCGACGGTTCGGTGGTCTCGCGGTCGAGCGCGGTCCTCGGCATGCTGCTGGCCGCCGCGCTGCGCGGCCATGCCGCCCCCACCGAGGCGATCGTCTGGGCCGCCGTCCACGATGGCCCCGACGACGACGCCCGCCGCCGCGAGGCCGAGGCCCACGTGGAGCGGCACCTCGCGGATCGCGACCTCAGCGCCGAGACCATCGCGGCGGAACTCGGGATCTCGCGGAGTCGCCTCTACCGGGCCTTCCTGCCGGATGGCGGGGTCGCGCGCTTCGTGCAGCAGCGCCGCCTGGAACGGGTGCGCGATGCCCTCCGACGCCAGGGCGAAACGCGCTCGATCGCCACCCTCGCCTACGCCTACGGCTTTGCCAGCGAGCAGCATTTCAACCGCGCCTTCCGGACGGCGTTCGGCCGCCCACCCGGACAGTTCCGGACCCATATCCAGCAGCTGCGCGGCGACCCGCATGCCCGGGGCGATCGATCCTGGCCCCTCGCGGCCTGGCACAGCGAGCTCTACTGATGCCCCTCAACTCCGGCGTGCGTCGGCCTCCTCGCGCGTCGCGGACCGCCCCTCGCGCGTCGCGGACCGTATGAGCGAGACCGCCGGACGGCGCCCGCTCACGGCTCCGGCACGCAGGGTCCTGGGGTTCGGCCCCCTGGTCCTGCTCATCCTGGCGCAGCTCTCGGCGGCCAGCGACCGGTTCCTGATCACCCTCGTGACGACCCCGGTGAAGCAGGACCTCGCCCTCAGCGACGCCCAGCTCGGCCTGCTCCACGGCTCGGCCTTCGTCATCCTGTACGCGCTGACCATGCCGCTTTTCGGCAGCTTGGCGGATCGGGGGCACCAGCGCACGATCCTGCTCGCCAGCATCGGCCTCTGGACCCTGGCGACCCTCGGATTCGGACTCGCGGGCTCCTTCGCGGTGCTGTTCCTCAGCCGGTTCGTCCTCGGACTGGGACAGGCCGGTCTCGCGCCGGCCTCGCTGTCGCTCATCGCCCACGGCTCCGAGCAGGGCCGCATGGCCCGGAACGTGTCGCTGTACACGGCGGGAGGCAGCCTCGGGCAGAGCTTCGCCCTGCTCGCCGGCGGTGCGGTCCTGGCCTGGCTCGTCCTGCGCGGCGGCCTGGCGTTTCCCGGCCTCGACCCGCTGCCGCCCTGGCGCGCCCTGTTCCTGCTCGCCTGCCTGCCCAACCTCGTGCTGATCCTCGGCGCGGTGGCCGTCCGGCTTCCGCGGGCGCCACCCGCCGCCAGGGCGGGGCTGAACCCCGCCTGGGCGTGGATCCTGCGGCGGCGGCGGATCTACCTGCCCCACTTCGCGGCCGCGGCCTGCGCCGTCCTGATGGGTCGGACCCTGGCCGCCTGGGGGCCGACCCTCTACGTGCGAAACCACGGCATGAGCCCCGCGGAGAGCGGCGTGGTTCTGGGCGGCCTGCTGCTGATCGGCGGTCCGCTCGGCCATCTGTCCGCAGGCCTGCTCCTGGACCGGGTGGCGCGGGCGCGCCGGCGTGCGGCCGCCTCGCGCCTGCTCGGTCTCGGCCTGATGGCGGCCCTGCCGCCCGCGATCGTGATGGCGGTGGCCGCCGACCGGACGCTCTCGCTCGCCGCCTTCACCCTCCTCACGGCCGTGATCGGGTTCACCGCCCCCCCCGCCGTGACGGGGGTGCAGCTCCTCACGCCTGTCAGCCTCCGCGGGCGGGTCAGCGCCCTCTTCATCGCCGCCGTGACCCTGACGGCCTCGGGTACCGGGCCGCCCCTCCTGGGGTTCCTGGCCGACACCGTCTTCGGCGCCGAACACCTCGGACGAGCCCTGATGGTGCTGTACGGCCTGGTGGGCGTCCCCGGGATCCTCCTGGCCTTTCGGGCGGCCCGGATGGGCCGTCCACTCACCGGCGCAGGGCGCTGAGCCAGGACGAAACCGGATCGAGGACGTCGCTGGCGACGGAGGCGGCCCAGGCGCGCGCCCGCTCGGTCAGGGCGGGACGTCGGGCCGGCTCGCCCGCGCGCGCCTCGCGCGATCCGGCATCGACCTCCGTCATCGCCGCGGCCACGAAGGCATCTTCCTGGGCCTGGCAGGCATCGAGGGCGTTGCGCTGGGAGCCGGCGCGGCTCTGCGTCCGCGGCTGCTGCGCGAACGCGTCCCGCACGCAGGCGTGCCAGGTCTGTTCGAGGGCGGCGAGCCCGGCCTCGGACCGGCCAGGCACCTGCGCCGTCGCCGCCTGTGGGGCGAGGCTGATCAGCAGGAAAGCGGAGCGGACGGTCATCGACATGGAGGGAGTATGGCCGTCCGGCCCGTCGCGGCCTAGAACAAAAGCGCAACACCCAGGGAGCCGCGATCGTCCGTGCGCCGGATTGCCCCCCGGCCGGGACCGAATGCCGGGCCGCCAGCGCTGGGCGCTTCGGATCCGTCCGGGTCGATCGCGCGATCAGACCACGATCGCGAAATCCTGATACTGGAGAAGCGGGTTGTTGGAGAAGGTGGCCACCTGAAGGGCGGCCGCACTCCCGATGCCGTCCGCGTCCCAGCTCAGCGTGTGCGACCCCGAATTGAAGACGAACTCCGCGTGCGCCTTCGTGGCGAGACCGGTGGCACTCGTCTCGAACCAGTCGCTCGCGAGCGTGCCGACAGGAAGCCCGTAGTCGGAGGCGTGCACCTGGATCTTGTCGCCCTGCGCCCGCGAGAAGTCGCGCACGAGGTCGATGCCCTGACCGGCCTTGCTGAAGAGGAAGGCGTCGGCGCCGAGCCCGCCCGTCAGGATATCGTTTCCGGCCTTGCCCTCCAGGATATCGGCGCCGTCGCCGCCGGCGAGCGTGTTCGCCGCGCTGTTTCCGGTCAGGACGTTCGCCAGGGCATTGCCCGTTCCGTTGATGGCGTTCGTCCCCGTCAGGACGAGCTTCTCGACATTCGCCGCCAGCGTGTAGGTCACCGCGCTCTGAACGGTGTCGATCCCCGCATTCACGGCCTCGATGATCCGGTCTCCAGAGTTGTCGACGATGTAGGTGTCGTTGCCGCTGAGGCCTTGCAGCGTGTCGGCGCCGGCCCCGGCATTGATCGTATCCGCGCCGTCCGTTCCGAAGATCCAATCGCTCGCGGTCGTTCCGACCGGCGCCGACGCGAGGACGATGGAGACGTTGTGCTGTCCCAGTCCGGTCAGGGTCAGATCCAGGTTGGCGCCGGAGAGGCTCGCGCCATCCGTTCCGGTGATCTGCACCATCTGCCCGACATGGGACTTCAGCTGGATGATGTCGTGGCCCTCACCGACGACCGAGTAACTGAGGTTGGTGCCGTCGCCGGTCACGCTGAGGAGGTCGGACCGGTCCGCAAGGGTCGTCAGGTGGGTGACGTCGTCCGGCGTGCCGTCGAGGGCGATCTTGAAGGTCCCGCCCGCCTTCGGCACGAAGACGCTGTTGCTGTCGTAGGCGTACCAGCCGGCCACGCTCTTGATCGTATGGCCGCTGCCGATATCGAGGGCGAACTTGCCGAGATCTCCGGCCGCGGTGGTCGCCGACGCGGTGAGGACGTTCGCGGCCGCATCGAAGCTGTAGCTGACGTCGGACTTCTCGAGGGTCGCGGTGCGCTGGGCCAGATCGTTCAGGGTCACGAATTCCGAACCCGCCTGCGCGGCCCGTGCGATGAAATCCGTGAACATCTGCTGGGTGTAGCCGGCATCCGTCGTATCGGTCAGCCAATTCGTCGGACCGTAATCGTGCCAGGGCCAGACCACGACCGGCAGGTCGGAATGCGCCGTCAGCGTCGCCCACTCCTTGGCCCACGCTGCGGAGGCCTGCGCGGCGGTGAGGTGCTGGTAGCCCACGAGGGTGAAGTCGAAGGAGGTATTGGGCGCGATGTAGACCGATTTCATATCGGTGGCCGTCGGGCTGAGATAGCCGATCGCCCCCGGATACCCGGCGCCGATCAGGGAGGCGCCGCCGGAGATGTAGGGATAGTACTGCGCGATCTGCCGCGCGGTGGCGAGATTTTCTCCCGCCCCGGGAACGGCGGCACCGATATTGGTCAAACCGAGCTGCTGCTCGATGATCGCGCGGGATTGCTGGAATTCGGTCTGGAATTGGGCCGCGGTGAGGAGGTTGGTGTTCTCGGGATGGGTCAGGGAATGCGAGCCGATCTCGTTCCCCATCGCCAGCATCTGGTTGTAGTACTTCTTCGAGTAGGTCCAGTCCGTGACCTCGCCCTCGGCCGGATTGTTGCCGACATCGATGTAGTACGATCCGACGAAGTTGTAGGCCTGCTTCCACTGCGTCAGGATCGGCAGGAGCTTGTCGTAGATGCCCGATCCGGAGGCCGGCCGGACATCGTCGGTGTACATGGCCTGATCCATGTCCACGCGGGCGGCGACGATCGCCTTGTTCCGGCTCATGTGGAGGCTGACATCCGGCCCCGTCGCCGGCGCCATGGTCCAATCCAGGGCGTGGGCCAGCATGTTGTTGTCGGCGAGCATGCCGTCCGTGGCGAAGTGAACGTTCTTGCCCCCGGTCTGCGTCGCCATCACCGCGATGTTGGATTGCCCGTTGACGATCTGATTTGCGAGCGTCGTTCCCAGCCCGTCCGTACTGGTGAAGTAGGAGGTGCTGATGTTCGTGTACTGGTGGATCGACTCGCCGGCCGTGTACCCGGCCATGACGGGATTGGTCGTGGCCGCCGCCTTGACCTCGACGTTCGCGCCGTTGACCCCGTCGACGCGGCTGACATCCAAGAGCGCCTTCATGCGCGCGTAGGAATCGCCGGAGAGCGGAGCGTTCTTCTCGTCGTTCGTCATGAAGTCGCCGGCGGTGATGATGCCGACGTGGTAGGTCTTCTCCAGGCTGGTCAGGGTGTCGGTGATCGCCGCGACCTTCGCGGCGGCGACGTTGCGGAACGAGGGAAAGATCAGCGTGTCGTAGTTCGACAGCTTCGCCAGATCGGTGAGATCCGATTCCGACAGGAGGTCGTAGGGGACGCCCGCGGCCGCGGCCTGGTTCTGCGCCGCCATGTAGAGCTGCGAATACGCCATCGGGCTGAAGTAGTTCGCCGCCGTGGATTCCGAGTAGACGATCCCGACCTTGTGCCCCGTATAGGTCCGGGCCGGCAGGGTGCTGGCATCCGAGACCGTGTAGGGGCCGGCCCCGTAATCGCCCGGTAGGAAGACGCTGTTGTTCACGTCGGCCAGGACGTTGAGGCTCTTCGGCGTCCCGATCTGCGCCGCCGAAACGCTGACCTCCAGCACCGTGCGATCGGCATTGTAGACGGCGGTCAGCGGCGTCGCCGACACGAGCGTCTGTCCGTCGCCCCCGCGATAGAGGTACGGCTTTCCGTCGGCAGCGATATTGATGTTGTAGTCGTAGCCCCCGTACAGACCCCAGATGCTGTAGCCGGTGGTGGCATTCTTGTCGGTGTTCAGCCAGATCGTCGTGTACGCCCCGATCGACGTCCCCGTCGGCGCCTGGAGGGCGAAGGTCAGGACACCGCCCGACAGGTCGCCATACAAACTGTATCCGGCCGCTGTCGTGCCTGCGGGATTGAGCCGAGCCGACGACGTCCAATCGTTCAGGTTGCCATCAACCGTGGGCATGACAAAGCGTCCCCTCGCAAGAGTAGAAAATTGGTCCAGCGCCGAAAGGACAAATCCCTCAGGCTTTTTCTCTTCGGCCAGCGCAGATCAATGATTCGATGATGCCATCCATCGGCAATCGTGATGGCATCCACAACTGTCAGATCTGGAACGAATCCCGCATGTCTCGAATCATACTCAGTTGATCGGATAAAGTAATTCCGCCAAGGGGATTACCTCCAGGGGGCCAGTCCGGATACCTGACAATGGCTACACCCGGTTCCGGTCAGGGTGGGCCCAGGCCGGATGTCGGAGCGGGGCGCCCTGCGGCCGGAGGGGCGTTCGACGGCTGCGAGGGGCCCTGGCGGCGCCAGAAAGTGCCGAACGCGTCCCGGAGCCTCCGGCGTCCGCGCGCGTTGAGATGAAGATCACTTCACATCAGCGAGCCCCGATGCCCATGAACCGATTGGCCGAGACCGAGGCGGTTCTCACCCGCACGGATCAGGTGTGGCGTTCCGAGATGACGCGTCTCTACGGCTCGGACGGCGTCCTCCGCTTCGGCTACCGTCCGGAGGGGCAAGGCGCCGTCGATACGCCCATGCGGCGGGCCTACGAGGCGCGCCGGCACGCCATCGCGCTGTGGCGGCACGAGCGCCGGGTGGAAGCCTAGCCGCCGGGCCGATGGGGCTGATCTCCGTCCTGGGCCTCTGGGCCGCCTATTGGGCCGCGCTGTTCGCCCAGGTCGCCCATCTGCGATCCCTGGAGGACGGCGCGGGCGCCCTCGCCTTCTCCCGGGTGTCCCGAACCCTGCTCGCCATCGGCACCGGGCTCTTTCTGTTGGCCAAGACTGGATAATTGGCCCAGGCCGGGTAGCCTTCCGTCATCGACCCGGCCGCACCGGCGCGCGGGACGAGCTCTGTGCCTGGGCCTCTGTCTTGGCCCGTCTCTTGGCCCGTGTCTTGGGAACGCGTCGCTCCGTGACAGGACTTCGCGGCCGAACGTTCACAGACGCATCGGCCTCCCGATGCAGCCCTGTCGGATAAGCGAACTTTCTCTCGGTCCGAGATCGACGAGGACTGGACTAAAGTGTGCAGGGCCGATGAGACGACGCATCGTTGCGGTAGATTGCGATTTTCGAACCGTTGCGACCCGAACTCTGCTAAAGACCTGTTATTCGGCTCATGAGATAGGGACCCGTCCGGGCTCCTGCGGTGACCTCGTCCATCGAGAAAGACACCGCATGCCCTACGAGAAACCGACGATGGAGTTCTCGGACCTGACCGGACAGGCGACCCAGGACGGCATCACGGTGACGGTGAACGTCTACCGCTTCGCCGGCTCCCAGGATCCCTGGACGCTGGAGGTCATCGATCCGACGGGATGGTCGACCCTCTGGGACACCACCTTCGCCTGCGACGCGGATGCCCTCGACGCGTTCACCGAGGCCGTCGAGGCGGGCGATGGCATGCGCGTGTTCCTGGAGCCGCCGCCGACCCTGCACTGAGGGAAGAAGCCCCTCGGCCAGCGGAACCGCCCCCTCGCGGCCCGGCGGCCCCCTCCCGCGCGCGACGACAATCCCGGAGAGACCCCATGCGCATCCTCGTCGGCTGCGAGATGACCTACACCTTCCCCCAGCCCACCCCGGTCATCGCCACCCTCAACGTCCATGCCTCGCGGGTTTCGGACCTGGAGCGCCCGGACCACCTCGTCACGCAGCCCGCGGTGCCGCTGGAGGGCTATCGCGACAGTTTCGGCAACTGGTGCCAGCGGATGACGGCTCCGGCCGGCGCGTTCACGCTGAAGACCGAGACGATCGTGCGCGACGGGGGCCGCGGGGACCATCCGCACCCGACGGCGGCGGAGACGCCCATCGCGCAGCTCCCGACCGACAGCCTCCTGTTCCTCCTGGGCAGCCGCTACTGCGAGACCGACCGCCTCTCGCAGATCGCCTGGGACCTGTTCGGCCATCTGCCGCCCGGCTGGAGCCGTGTCCAGGCGATCTGCGACTACGTGCACGACCGCATTACCTTTGGCTACGAGCATGCCCGCGCCACCCGGACCGCCTTCGAGGTGTTCGAGGAGCAGCGCGGCGTCTGTCGCGACTACGCGCACCTCGCCATCGCCTTCTGCCGCTGCCTCAACATCCCGACGCGCTACTGCAACGGCTACGTCAGCGACATCGGCCTGCCGCTCCCGCACGCACCGGGCGACTTCGCGGCCTGGATGGAGGTCTTCCTCGATGGAAGCTGGCACACCTTCGATCCGCGCAACAATGCGTCGCGGATCGGCCGCATCCTGATCGCCTACGGCCGGGATGCCGCCGACGTGCCGCTCACCTTGACCTTCGGGCCCAACACCCTGACCCGATTCGTTGTGACGACCGAGGAAGCCCCGGCCGTCGCCTGACCGGCGCTGCGAAGCGCCCCCGCTCCCAACCGAAAGCCGAACCCCATGACCTCCCCCGCCATGCTCGCCGAGAACGTCTCCATCGCGGATCTCGCGGGCCGGAACGCCGACCGCCTCGAGTACCTGAGAGGCGTCTACCGCAACATGGTCCCCGACCAGGCGCGCAATCCGACCCTGCGGGTTCGGATCAGCCGCCTCGGATCGGAGGTTCGGCCGGCCTACCGGATCGAGCGCGACGATACCGACGGACAGACCGTCGTGTTGGGGTTCTACCAGGGCGACAAGCACAAGCCGCTCCCCAAGCGGCTCCACGATTGCGACGGGCCGAGCTGGAGCAGCGAGACCATGAGCTACGTCGAGCTGCGCGCCCTGCACAACGGCGCGATCGGGGTCTGAACCGGCCTCCCCCTCGGGGTCGGATCGGCGCGTCCGTCCAGCCCCAGACCGATCGGCGACGCCTTGATCGGCTGGCGCGCTCCGCCCTGAGGCGGGCGTGCGAAGCCCGCCGGCGTCGCCACCGGGAGGCGGCGCGCTTCCCCAACGACAACCTCAGCCGCCACGACGACGTCGCCTCGATCGAATCGACCTTCGCCCTCGGCCCGGTCAAGCGCGCCAAGACCCGGTCGATCCTGCAGCGATAACGAGCATCGCCTGCCTGAAATCCCGGCTTACGACCCGCAATTGCACAAGTGCAGCGCAACATCCACGACCGCTTGACGGATCGAACACGCGCATATTCTATGCGTATAGTTTGGATAGTTCGACCGGTGCGAGAGCGGGGAGCGGTGCCATGCGTGATCGTCGTGCGTTTCTGAAGACCTCGCTGACGGCGGCCGCCCTGGGGGCTTCCGGCCTCCCGGTGTCCGGTGTCCTGCGCGGCGCCCACGCGGCGGAGGGGCCTCTCGTCATCGGCGCCCCGTTGCCGATCTCCGGCGCCTTCGCGGCCAACGGCAAGTACGCCTCGCTCGGCGCCGCGTTCGCGGCGCAGGAGGCCGGCAAGGTCCTCGGACGCACCGTCACGGTCGCGGACATCGACACCGAGGGCAAGCCGGCGCCGGCCGCCCGCAAGGTGCAGGAGGCGATGGCGCAGGGCACCCGGCTCTTCGCCGGCGGCATCCTCTCCTCCGAGGCCCTGGTGATGGGCAAGGAGGCGGCGAAGTCCGACGGCGTCTTCATCACCACGGCGGGCGCCGACGAGATCACGGGCTCCGACTGCAACCGCAGCACCTTCCGCTGGACGGTGCCGACCTTCGGCGCCATCGCGCAGACGGTGCGGCCCCTCATCGCGCAGATGCCCAACGCCAAGCGCTGGTACACCATCACTCCGCAATACGTGTTCGGCGAGGGCCTGCTGAGCGCCGCCAAGGCGGTCTTCCAGGAGAAGGGCATCGAGCATGTCGGCAACAGCTATCACTCGCTGGCCGAGAAGGAGTTCAGCGGCTACCTGACCAACGCGATCGCGGCCAAGCCCGACGTGCTGCTGCTCCTCAACTTCGGCTCGCAATCCTCGGATGCCCTGCGCCAGGCGGTGAGCTTCGGCCTCAAGAAGCGCATGACCATCGTGCTCGCCTGGGCCTCGGGCCTGGAGCAGTTCGAGGCCCTGGGTGCCGATCTCTGCGAGGGCGTCTATTTCGGCGCGCAGTACTGGCACGGCATCGACTCGCCCCTGAACAAGGCCCTGGTGGCCAAGGTCCGCGAGACCGCCAGGATGACGCCGAACTACTCCTTCGCCGGCTCGTACCAGATCACCAAGCTGCTCCTCGACGCCGCCGCCAAGGCCGGCAGCGCCGACGGCCCCGCCGTGATCAAGGCCCTCGAAGGGATGCGCTATGCCGGCCTGACCGGCGAGGAGGAGATCCGCGCCGCCGACCACCAGGTCATCAAGG
Source organism: Methylobacterium sp. Leaf465 (assembly GCF_001424705.1). Taxonomy (GTDB): domain Bacteria; phylum Pseudomonadota; class Alphaproteobacteria; order Rhizobiales; family Beijerinckiaceae; genus Methylobacterium. The sequence goes on along the minus strand of NZ_LMRA01000034.1, from coordinate 442,160 downwards.
ATTACTACCTGCTCAAGGGCAAGGCGAAGTCCGCCATGAAGGACAAGGACGACTTCGCCGACGTCATCCAGTCCGGCAAGTCGTTCCTCTCGCCCGAGGCCGCCGGCTGCAAGATGGCGTGAGGGTTGGCTCCGACCCTCCCCCCTCCGCGGAGGAGGGTGGTCGCGGAGCGACCGGGCGAGGGGGCGACCTCTCCGGACAGCGCGCACCCCTCACCCGACCCGCGACGCGGACGACACCTTGGCTGAACGGGAGACTCCGTGACCTACCTGTTCCAGATCCTGAACGGCCTCGGGCTCGGGATGCTCTACTTCCTCCTGGCGGTGGGCCTGAGCATCATCTTCGGGCTGCTGCAGTTCGTGAATTTCGCCCACGGGGCGTTCTACCTGCTGGGGGCCTACCTCGCCTACGAGGGCGTCGAGCGGGGCCTGAGCTTCTGGGTGGCGATGCCGCTCGCCGCCCTCGTCGTCGCGGGGCTGGCGGCCCTGACCGAGCGGCTGCTCCTGCGCCGGGTCTACCAGCTGCCCCACACCTTCCACATCCTCGTCACCGTCGGCCTCGCCCTGGTGGTGCAGGAACTCGTCATCATCGTCTGGGGACCCCTCGGCGGGAACGTCGCCCCGCCGGAGGAACTGAGCGGCGTGTTGATCCTCGGCGACTTCGTCTATCCGGAGTACCGGCTCTTCGTGATCGGCTTCACGGCGCTCCTGGCCGCGGGCCTGTGGTGGCTCCTCGACCGGACGCGGCTCGGCGCCATCGTGCGGGCGGGGTCGGAATCGCCCGCGAACATGGCGCTCCTCGGCTACGATACCTTGCGCATCAACACCGCCGTCTTCGCCCTCGGCGCGGGGCTCGCGGGGCTGGCCGGGGCGCTGGCCGCCCCCATCCGCGGCGTCGAGCCCTTCATGGGCGTCGAGGCGCTCGGCATCGCCTTCGTGGTGGTGGTGATCGGCGGCATGGGCAGCTACGCCGGGGCGCTCGCCGCCGGCCTCCTCGTTGGCATCGCCCAGAGCCTGATGGCCACCCTGTGGCCCGAGGGGGCGCGCCTCGTCATCTATCTCGGCATGGCCGGCATCATCATGGCGATGCCGCGCGGCCTGTTCGGCCGGGCCTGAGGATTTTTCCGCGATGGTCCCTCTTCTCGACCGGCCTCTCGTACAGTTCGGCCTCGCGCTCGCCGCCGTGCTGGTCCTGCCGCTCGTCATGCGCTCCGGCACGCTGGCCAGCGAGATCCTGATCTACGGGCTGGCGGTCGCCGCCTGCAACCTGCTGCTGGGCTACACGGGCCTCCTCTCCTTCGGCCAGGGCATCTTCTTCGGCCTGGGCAGCTACGTCGCCGGGCTCGGCCTCGTCCGCGCCGGCCTGCCCGCCCCCGTCATGCTGCTGCTGTCCCTGGCCCTGGGGGCGCTGGTGGCGGCCGCCGTGGGCTGGGTCTCGATCCGGCGCCAGGGCGTCTACTTCGTCATGCTGACGCTGGCCTTCTCGCAGATGTTCTACTTCCTGGCCTACACCTTCAGCGGCCTCACGGGCGGCGACAACGGCCTGCTCGACATTCCCCGCCCGCGCCTCGCCGGCACGGTTTTGGCCGATCCCTGGACCTACTACGCCTTCGTGGCCGTGCTCTTCCTCGGGCTCTTCGCCGCCCTGCAGCGGGTCGCGCTCTCGACCTTCGGGCGCACCCTGCTCGCCATCCGCGACAACGAGGGCCGGGCCGGGGCGATCGGCTATCCGGTGCGCGCCTTCAAGGTCGCGGCCTTCGCGATCTCCGGGGCGGTGACGGCCTTCGCGGGCGCGCTCCACGCCATGCTGATCGGCGTCGCGCCCCTCTCGAACATCGACTACCATACCAGCGAGACCCTGCTGATCATGACGATCATCGGCGGCAGCGCCAACCTGTTCGCCTCGCTCCTCGGGGCCGGCGCCTACCTGCTCGCCGCCGACGCCCTCTCGGCGATCTGGCCGCGCTGGCTCCTCCTCCTCGGGCTCCTCCTCATCGTCATCACGCTGTTCCTGCAGCGCGGCCTCTGGGGCCTGATCGAGCACGCCGTCGCCCTCGTGACGCGGGCGCCGCCGGTCGACGATCCGGCGCCGGACCGGCCCGTGGTGACCGCCCCCGAGGTCGCGCCCGCGCCGGAGGCTCTTCCCGGCGCGGAGACCGGCCGCGCACCGGAGGTCGCCCGATGAGCGCGCCGATCCTCGCCACCGACGCCCTGGGCGTCCGCTACGGCAGCTTCGTCGCCCTGCAGGACGTGACCCTGCGCATCGCCGAGAACAGCGTCCACTCGATCATCGGCCCGAACGGCGCCGGCAAGACGACCCTGTTCCACGCGCTGACCGGCCGGATCGCGCCCTCGGCCGGGCGCATCACCCTGGGCAGCCGGGACATCACCCGCACCGCCGACCACGAGCGGGTGCGCCTCGGCCTCGCCCGCTCCTTCCAGGTCACCAGCCTGTTCCCGACCTTGAGCGTCCGTGAGAACCTGCGGCTGGCCGCGCAGGGCAAGACGCCCTGGCAGGCGCTGGCCCCCTGGCGCCGGGCCGAGGCGAACCGGCCGGCGCTGGCCATGGCCGAGGCGATGCTGGACCGCCTCGACCTGACCGCGGTGGCCCTGCGCGCCGCGGGCGCGCTCTCGCACGGCCAGCAGCGGCGCCTGGAGGTCGGGATGGCGATGGCGGCGGCGCCGAAGGTCATCCTCCTCGACGAGCCGACCTCCGGCATGGGCATCGACGACATCGCCGCCATGACGGCGCTGATCCGCGACCTCGGCCGCGACCACACCGTCCTGTTCATCGAGCACAACATGGGCATCGTCATGAACATCTCCGACACCGTGACGGTGATGCGCGCCGGCCGCGTGCTGGTGGAGGGGCCGCCGGCCCGGGTCCGCGACGACCCGGAGGTGCGGCGGGCCTATCTCGGCAACATGATCACGGGCGACCTCACGCCCGCCCGGGCGCACGCCTCGTGAGCGGCCCGGTCGCCCTCAGCCTGGACGCGGTCCAGGGCTTCTACGGCAAGAGCCACATCCTCCAGGGCGTCAGCCTGGAGGTGCGCGACGGCGAGATCGTCTGCCTGCTCGGGCGCAACGGTGCCGGCAAGACCTCGACGCTCAAGGCGATCAGCGGCCTCCTGCCCCCGCGCGGCGGCCGGGTGCAGTTCCACGGAACCGACGTGGCGGGCTGGCCCGCCCACCGCATCGCCCGGGCCGGCCTCACCCTCGTGCCGGAGGACCGGGGCATCTTCAGCCTGCTCAGCGTCGCGGAGAATCTCGCCATCGCCGTGCGCAAGGGCTCGCCCTGGGGCCTGCGGGACATCTACGCGATGTTCCCGCGTCTCGAAGAGCGCCGCCGCAACGGGGGCGCGCAGCTCTCGGGCGGCGAGCAGCAGATGCTCTCCATCGCCCGCGCCCTCCTCTCCGGGCCGAAGCTCCTCATGCTCGACGAGCCGGTGGAGGGCCTCGCCCCCGTCATCGTCGAAGAGATCGTGGCCCAGATCCGCGCCATCCGCGAGGCCGGGGTCCCGATCCTGCTGGTGGAGCAGAACCTGGCGGTCTGCACGAGCCTGGCCGACCGCCACTACATCCTCGAACTCGGCCGCGTCGCCTACGCGGCCGGCAATGCCGACTTCGTCGCCGACGAGGCGGCGCGCGACCGCTTCCTCGGCGTGAAGGCGGCGTGAGCAGCAGGGACTCCGAAACACCGATGTCGAACCTCACCATCAACGCCGAACGCTTCTGGGACACCCTGACCGAGACCGCCGCCATCGGCGCCACCCCCGACGGCGGCATCGCCCGCCTGACCCTGAGCGACGAGGACCGCCGGGTGCGCGACTGGCTGCGGACCCAGGTCGAGGCCCTGGGCTGCACCCTCACGGTGGATGCGGTGGGCAACATGTTCGCCCTGCGCCCCGGCCGGAACCCGGACCTGAAGCCCATCGCGCTCGGCAGCCACCTCGACACGCAGCCCACGGGGGGCAAGTTCGACGGGGTGCTGGGCGTGCTCGCCGGGCTCGAGGTGCTGCGCACCCTGGACGGGGCCGGCTACGTCACCGAGGCGCCGCTGCTGCTGGTGAACTGGACCAACGAGGAAGGTGCGCGCTTCGCCCCCGCCATGCTCGGCTCCGGCGTCTATGCGGGCATCTATGCCGACGACTGGGCCGAGGCGCGCCAGGACAGCGCCGGCACGCGCTTCGGCGAAGCCCTCGACGCCATCGGCTACCGCGGCACGGCGCCTGCGGGCGCGGTGCCGTTCGGGGCGATGTTCGAACTGCACATCGAGCAGGGCCCGATCCTGGAGGCGGAAGGCGCCACCATCGGCGTGGTGCAGGGCGTGCAGGGCATGCGCTGGTTCGAGGTCACCCTGGAGGGCCGGTCCGCCCATACGGGCTCGACCCCGATGCCGCTGCGCCGCAACGCGCTGGTCGGCGCCGCCCGGCTGGTGGAGGCGGTGGACGCCGCCGCTCAGGCGCACGCCCCCGACGCGGTGGGCACCGTCGGCCACCTCACGGTGACGCCGAACTCCAACAACGTCATCCCGGGCCACGTCTTCCTCACCGTCGATCTGCGCCACCCGCAGGACGCGGTGCTCGACGCCCTGGAGGCGGAACTCGAGGTGGCCGTGGCGCGCGTCGCCGCCGAGCTCGGGCTGGAGACCCGCCTGCAGGCCATCGCCCGGACCGCGCCCGTCGCCTTCGACCCCGAGTGCATCGCCTCCGTCCGGAGCGCCGCCGCGAAGGGCGGCCACGCCACCCGCGACATGGTCTCGGGGGCCGGCCACGACGCCGCCCACGTCGCCGGCCTGGTGCCCACCACCATGGTGTTCGTGCCGAGCGCCGGGGGCCTCAGCCACAACCCGGCCGAATCCACCGCCCCGTCCGAATGCGCCGCCGGCGCGCAGGTCCTGCTCGACGCGGTGCTCGACTACGACGCCCGCCACAGCGCCGCGCCCTGACCCCAACGACACGAGTTGCCGCCATGCGCATCGTCACCGCCCGGGTGAACCACGAGACCAACACCTTCTCGCCCCTGGCCACCCCGCTGGCCGCCTTCCACCCGCTCTGGGGCGACGCGGCCCTGGCGGCGGGCCGCGACAGCACCACGGCGCTGGGCGCCTTCATCCGCTTCGCGGAGGCGCGCGGCGCCACCGTCGCGGTGCCGGTCTCGGCCCATGCCAACCCGAGCGGCCCGGTGGCGGACGCAGCCTTCGAGGCGCTCTGCGCGGCGATCCTCGACGCGATCCGCCCGGGCTGCGACGCCATCCTCCTCGACCTGCATGGGGCGATGGTGACGGAGAGCCACGACGACGGCGAGGGTGCGCTGCTCGCCCGCATCCGCGCCCTGGCGCCCGGCGTGCCGCTCGGCGTCGCCCTCGACCTCCACGGCAACATCACGGACGCGATGGTGGCGCAGTGCGACGCGCTCGCCGGCTTCAAGACCTACCCGCACGTGGACATGGCCGAGACCGGCGCCCGCGTCGCCGGGATCGTCGGGCGCATGCTCGACGAGGGCCTCAGGCCCCACCGCGCCTGGGTCCACCCGCCGATGCTCGCCCACACCTTGCGCATGGACACCCGCGTACCCGGCCCGATGCAGGCGGCGGTGGCGGCCGCCCGGGCGGCGGAGGCCCGCCCCGGCGTGCTCGCCGCCACGATCTTCGGCGGCTTCTCCCTGGCCGACCTCGCCGAGGCCGGCGTCTCGGTCACGGTCACGGCCGAGACGCAGGGCGCCGCCGACGCGGCGGCCCGCGACCTCGCGGCCGGGCTCTGGGACGCCCGGGACGCCTTCGTCTACGCGGAGGCGCCGCTGGCCGAGTCCATCGCGGCGGGACAAGCCGCGCTGGCGCAGCCCGGCGACGGCCCGGTGCTCCTCCTCGACCACGGCGACAACTGCATGTCGGGCGGCACCTGCGACGTGATGGACGTGCTCGCCGCCGCCCTCGACGCCGGGATGGACGGCATCCTCGCCGGCCCGATCTGCGATCCGGAGGCCGTGGCCGCCCTGCACGCGGCGGGCGTGGGCGCCCGGGTCGCCTGCGGCCTCGGCAACCGCGTGCCCCTGCCGGGCTTCCCGCGCCAGGCCCCCCTCCCCCTCGCCGGCACGGTGACGGCGCTGGGCGACGGGGACTACGTCATCACCGGCCCGACCTATACGGGCCAACGCTGCCGCATGGGCCGGGCGGCGGTGCTCGACACGGGCGCGGCCCGCATCCTCGTCACGGAAGAGCCGCACGAGCCCTGGGACCTCGGCGTGTTCACCAGCCTCGGCCTCGACCCGGCGGCCGCCCGGGTGCTGATCCTGAAGTCGCGGATGTATTGCCGGCCGGTCTTCGAGCCCCTCGCCCGGGCGGTGGTGGAGTGCGCGAGCCGGGGCGTCACCAGCTCCGATTACGGCCTGTTCCCTTTCGCCAAGCTCGCCCGCCCGATCTTCCCCCTCGACGCCGACGCGGCCTGGGCTCCACCGAGTCCGGCTCCCCGATGACCACGCCCGAGGTGGACGGCCCGCCCGCGCCGATGCGGCGGATCAAGCTGTCGGACCAGATCGCCGAGGATCTCTGCAACCGGATCGCCCGCGAACGCCTGGCCCCCGGCGACCGCCTGCCGAACGAGCGCGCCCTGATGCAGCATTACGGCTGCGCCAAGGGCACGATCCGCGAGGCCCTGAAGGCCCTGGAGGTCCAGGGTCTGGTGACGATGCAGTCCGGCCCCAACGGCGGCCCGGAGATCCGCCCGATCTCGGTGGACGCCGCCGCCCAGCAGCTGCGCCGGTTCCTGCATTTCCAGGAGCTCGACTTCGCCCAGGTCTACGCCCTGCGCCGCAGCCTGGAGGTGACGCTCGGCGTCAGCGTGGTCGGCCGCCTCGGCGAGGCGGAGTTCCGCCGCCTGGAGGCGAACATGGCCGCCTGCGAGGCCGCCAACGCGGGCGACCAGCGCGGCCTCGGCCGGGTGGTCGAGGTCGATTTCCACGACATCCTGTGCGACGCCAGCGACAACCCGCTCCTCGCCTTCATGTGCCGGTTCCTCAACAGCCTGCTGCGCGACCTCGTGGAATTCCGCAGCGACAGCCTCACCGAGCACGAGGCCTTCGGCGCCCACAACCTCGAAAGCCACCGCGCCCTCGTGGCCGCCTACCGGGCCGAGGACGCCGAGGCCGTCCGGCGCGAGATGCACGAGCACATGTGCTGCGCCGAGCACTTCATGCAGCGCCTCGATGCCAAGTTCCGCAAGGACCTGCTGAGCCGACGGGGCGCGAACGGCGCGGGTGTGTGAGGGTCGGGCCCGGGACGACGGCCCTCAGCGTCTGGGAGCCGGCCCAGGGACGGGTGCCCTCACTGGGTCAAGCGCAGCGTTCCGATGCTCTTTCCGATCTGGTCGAAGGCCGCGATGAGGGCGTCCGAGGTGTTGGCGATGAACGCCTGGCTCTGCGAACTCGCGCAGCCGTTCAGCAGGCTCAGGCCCTGGCTGTCGATCGGATCGCCCGCGGTGCTGAAGCCGATCGTGTAGAGCTGGATGCCGGCCGCCTTGGCGTTGGTGCAGGCCGTCTGGGTCAGGGCGTCCAGGGCGTTGCGCGCCTGGGTGGTGGTCGTGAGATTCTGGTAGTTGGGCGGCAGGCGCCCGTTCGGCGTCGAGCCGTCGGCGTTCTTGAAATACCCCATCGAGAAGAAGAACGTCCCGTTGTAGTTCTGGTAGGGGTTGTCGCTCCAGCTGTTCGCCCCGTCCGTCATCAGGATGATGATCTTGTTGACGTTCGCCGAGGCGTAGGAGCCGCCATCGCCGAAGACGCTGTTGGGCGACACCGTGCGCCATCCCCACATCAGGCCTTCGAGGATGTTCGTCGCGCCCTGCGGCTTCAGGCTCGAGACCAGCGACTTGAGGATCGTGACGTCGTTGGTCAGCCGCTGCAGGGGCTGACTGGTGCAGCCGAAATTGGGTCCGTTCGGCAGGGCGAGGTAGGAGCTCTCCGTGGGCGCCGCGCCTTGGGGATTGACGTACTTGCAGGCCCGCGCCTCGGTGGCGGCGAAGCTCAGGCTGGTGTCCGCCTTGCAGGAATTGGATCCCGTCGCGTCGTTCAGGTAGCTGTTGAACGTGTAGTTCCCCGCATAGGTCGTATAGGACGTCGTCCCCTGACCGGGCTCGTCGGGTGCGAACATCGGGACGTAGAGGGAATCGGCGCTCGCCCCCGGTTGCCCGTCCTGGACGTTCAGCGGATAGGGCAAGGTCTCCAGGCACCCGCCCCAGCCCCAGCTCGGCGAGACGGTCTTGAGGGAATCGAAGATCCCGAACCGACTGGTGAACCCGGCCGCCGTGGCGCCGCTGACGTTGTTCCAGTGGTAGGAGGATTTGCCGAGCTTATCGATCCAGGCCGCGTTCCGGTACGTGACCGGATTGACCGCGACGGACGCCGCGAAGGGAACGATCGAGATCCGCGTATCCGCGGTGAAGGCGGGGTTGTTGTGGACGTAGTCGATGAAGTTGTTCGCCGCCTGCTGAGCGGCCTGCATCTTCGTCGTGCTGCCGCCGCTCGAACTCATCGAGCCGGTCGTGTCCAGCACGAGGGCGATCTCGAACGTCTTCGGAAGCGGCGTCGCGCATTGGGCGACGGCGGTGGGATTCAGATCCAGCGTCTTGGAGACCTGGCCGAACAGGGCCGGCGAGCTGATATGGGTGGCCAGGACGATCTTGCGCGGGCTCGTCGTCACGCTGATGGGATCGACCGTCAATCCGGCGGCTCCCATGTAGCCGGCCATCATGGCCTGGGCTTGGGCCTGCATCTGGGCCGTGGTCGTCGTGCTCGGGCTCTGGCACAGGCTCAGGGCCGTCGCATCGGTGGCCGCCTGGAGCTTGGCCTGCATCCGCGTGGCGGTTCCGTAATCGAGGGCGGCCCCCGCGAAGGCGAGCAGCGGCAGGCTCGCGAGCGCGAAGATCACCGCGACGTTCCCGCGGCGATCGACGTGGAAGCGTTGGACCAAACCAGGACGACGCACGATCATCTCCTCACCTCGTCGCACTCAGGTCACGGGGGCGGGGCAGGGCGATCCCTTGGGCAGGACCACCTCGCTGTAGGGGTTCACCCCGTAGGGCTGGCCGCCGCGGGTCGGCCAGGGCGTGTTGACGGTCAGGGTGATCTGCCCGTTGGTCCCGCCGAGCTGGTTCACCAGGGCGCTGCCCAGCATCGGCGCGTAGGGCATCGTCACCTCCGCGAGGATGTAGCGGGTGCCGGTGACCTGGAATCCCTGCGGAACGCTCAGGTCCGCGGCGGCCCCGGTAGCGCGCGCCTTGGCGTTGTCCGTGGCGGCGCTCGAACAGACGACGGGCCTCAGGGAGAAGCCCTTCAGGTCGACCCCCAGCGCGCTCACGACGATCTTGACGTTCGTGGTGTCGAAGGGACGAAGAATGAGCTTGGCCGACTTCAGGATGTCGGCCATCGCCGCATCCGTCATCGGGTTCTGCTTGTCGCCCTGCGACGTGAGATCCGCGACGGCCCGCGACAGGAGGGTCACCTTGCGCCAGTTGTCGACACCATTCGACAGCTCGATGATGCCGACCAGCAGCAGGAGCATGATCGGGAAGATGAGGGCGAATTCCACCGCCGAGACGCCGCCGGCCGCCCGCCCGAACGAACGGGCACGGATCCGGACGGCGTGGACGTTCCGGGCAGGTGGCGGGAAGGAGCCTGGCGAACCCATGTCAGGTGTTGCAGCCCGTGGTCGATGTCGTCTGGTAGGGCTCCGTCCGGAAGACGGCCGTCGACAGCATCAGCTGGGATCCATCGGCGAAGGTATTCGGGCTCAGCTTCAGGAACGAGAAGAACACCGGAAACTTCGCGGCCGCCGAAACGATGACGATGGCGCCCGGCTGCGGACAGCTGAACTGCGTCCCGGCCGTGCGGGACCAGCCGCCCGTGCTCGAGTCGAACGGGCTGGAAACGCTGCCGCTGCCGTAGGACCCGCTCAGCGTGACGTCGAGCTTGATCGACTGGCAGTCGAAGGCCGGCATCAGCGCGCCGGAGTTGCAGAGATTGTCCCGCAGACGTCCCAACAGAACGGCCGGGTCCCGCTGCCCGCTATTGGCCACCTGAAAGGATCCCGTCAGAATGGCTCGGCTTGCCTTCTGCACAGCATAGTCGAGGTTCTGCGCAGCCCAGACCTGAAACGAGATCTGGATGATCGCCGCAAGCATCGTGAAGAACGGAATTGCGACGAGCCCGAATTCGACGGCGGTCGCGCCACGACTGTCCGAGCGGAATCGTTCGAGCAGCGCAACCGCACGCACATTGAGAAAAACGTCGGCTTTTCCGGTCGTTTCAGGCTGGCAGGGATGTCCTGTACGATTCAAGACCATCTTTCGAAAGGTTTTCTGATCGAACAGCATCGGAACAAGTTTCTGTGATACAAGCTCTATAACGCAGAAGTTGCATGCGGCTCGATTTTTAAATCTTACGCGCTACAGGCATACGGGCCAGCAATTCACAATGTATGAATCCGTTTTTCGAATTTTTGCTTTCGTGCACCTTCGGACTCCTGCGAATTGAACACCGGCCAGTCCGGAAGCGGTCCGCCCGTTCCCAACCGGGGCTTCTCCGGACACCGATTCCCGCGCATCCGGGACGAGGCGGGCCCTGGGATCGCAGCGCCGCTCGGTCCCGGGGCGCCGACGTGTCGGGCGCGAGATGCACGAGCACATGCGCTGCGCCGGGCACTTCCTGCAGCGCCCCGATGCCAAGTTCCGCAAGGACCTGCTGAGCCGACGGGGCGCGAACGGCGCGGCGCCGCGAGCGGGACCCGCGATCGGCTAGAGTTCACGCAGCCAGGACAGCAGGCGTGACGCGCGGTCGTCGTGCGGGCAGACCTGGCAGGTGGCGTCGACCTCGCTCGGGTTCAGGCCGTACTTGCGCCGGAACGCCCGGCTGAACACCTGCTCGTTCTCGAAACCGCTCTCGAACGCCAGTTGCGCGATCCTCGGGCGCCGCCCGCCGGCGGCGCAGGCGAGCTGCTGCATGGCGTGCGCGAGGCGCCGGCTGCGGATATAGGCGTAGACCCCCCCATCGGCCTCGAACAGCTTGTAGAGGGGCGTCCGCGACAGGCCGAACTTGGCCATCAGCGTCTCGGCGTCGATCGCGGCGAGGTTTCGGTCGATCTCCTGGCGCACGGCGATCCCGAGGACGCCGGTGTGATTGTAGGCGCTGTCCGCCTCCGCGATGAACGCCGCGTTGCAGAGAGCGATGGAGGCCTCGGCGAGCCTGTTCTTCTGCAGCGGGGCCGCCGTCCGAAGGCAGGTCCGCAAGCCTTTCAGATGGTCGGCGAGCAGAAGGGTGAGGGGTGTGGTCGTCGGAGGGATGACCCGTCCATGCCAGCTCGACGGATCGCCGCGCCAACCATCCAGGACACGGCGCGGCACGATCGCCCCCAATTCGGCGCCCCCGCCCGCGCGGTCGATCGAGAGCTCCTGAGAAAGATCGAAGACGACCAGCATCTCCTTCTCGATTTCCGAAACGCACCTTTAGGTTGCAATCTTTTTCCGACCTGAGAGCTGGAGGGAGATGCAGATGTGATCGATGTTCTGGTTCGCGATTTGAGACGATTTTCTCTCCGCGACCTGCTTGAAGCCGTCGGTCTCGGTAAACATCATTTTCTTCAGATTATAATATCTTTGGTATACACTGCACGGAACAAAGACGTCCTGCTCGCAACGCACCTCGAATAGATCCGCCAAGGCATCAATCCAGGCTCTTCGACGCGTATTGTTGTCGGCGATGCTCTGGAAAAGATACTCTATCATCTATCCGATCCAGTTCTATGGCCCTCTCGATTGACCCAAAACAGTCCGGATATCCCGGAGTACGCCTCCCGGACAATCTATTGCTCGCTCTTCGCGCAGTGAATAGCGCCACAGCGGATCCGCACGCTCCGGGATGGATTGTCTGGATTGAAGGACGGAACGTCCGTCCGTGCACATGCCATCGTCAGTCTCAGAACGCCGCGCGCGCTGCGCTGCACCCGTCTTGCGTGCACGCGCGCGGTTTTGGCTGACTGAAACGGCCCTGAGTCGGTTCGCGGAGATGCGTGCGTCCCGGTCGGACTCGTCGACGCGTACCGCCCGACCAGGGGCGTGCCTGCGGCGGATTCCCTCGGAGAAGCCCATCCTCGGAAAAGGGCGCCCAGGGTGCGGAACCCGCGTCGACGGGCGACGCGGAGGCCGCGGTCAGCGCCTGCGATCTCGGTCGAATGGGCACACCATGCAATCGCTCCTCCCGACTGGGATAAGAAAGATCAGGCGCCGTATCTATCTTCCATAAGATTCAGATATATTTTTAATTTACATTATAATTTGGCCTATAGAATTCGACTTCGAACCTCATCCCGGAAACAGAAAGACTACTTCCTAGTCCGGACCGGACGGGTGGTCTGACGGGTCGCTCCGACCCTCGGACGGAAGCCTGCCAAGCTCGAACGCCGGGAGAGTGGAGCACGCGCAACGCGGGACGGTCCAAGAACGATGGTGCCGACCGGAAGCCCCGATCGCGGCCCGCCGGAGGATAATCCAGGAGGTCACTGGCGCATGACCTAGGAACTATTCCAACAGCAACGGAACGGATCAGGCTCGTCTCTCATCGCGGTCGACCACGCATTCGACAGAATATTTCCCGAGCGAGCCCGCACTCAGCGGCCCAGATACCTGATAAAAATCTACAGTTACCTGTATTCTACGCTGAGACGAAACAGAGTTATTTGAACATAGATGAGACTGAAACTTGTCAGACCGGATGGATCAGAGAAATCTCCGTTGTAGAATCCGCTTCCGATGGGCCGGAAGGGATGCGGCGGACGAGGCTGGAGCAGACGGGGACGGGGCTTCCGGCGATGTCCGCTCGTTCGCGGCAGGGCCGTCCGTCAGGGGCCCGGCCGGGTCCGGTTTTGCCGGGCGCCCGGTCGATGAACGTCCGGCCCGCTTGCGCGTCCGGCCGGTAACGAGTGCCGCAAACCCGCCTGCAAACCCGATCGTCGTGAAGATCGCCCATGAGACGAGACACACGAGCCCGATCCGCACACCGTCCCACGAGGGGGCGGACTGCGTCATCATCACGATGGCACCCGTCAGCGCTGCCCCTGCGGCAAGCCATCTGGACAGTTCGGAAGCGAGAGCCATGGCCGGCCGGATCATGCTGAGAGAGGGGCCGCGGTCGCACCGGCGTGCGCGAACCCCGGGCGCAACTCGGCGCGGTCAATCGAACCGCGCCGAGTTGCTGGGTCCGCTTAGCGCAGGAGCTGCAGGATGCTCTGGTTCGCCTGATTGGCGAGGGACAGCGCCGAGACGCCGAGCGACTGCTGAAGCTGCAGGGCCTGCGAGTTGGCAACCTCCTCGTTCATGTCCGCCGCCGTCAGGTTGGAGGCGCCGGTCGCGAGGATGTTGGTCATGCTTTTGGTGAAGTCCTGGCGGGTCTGGATGATCGACATGTTCGAGGAGAGCACGTTCGATTGGGTCTTCAGGGTGTTGAGCGCACCGGTCAGCCCGTCCGCCGCTTTCGTGAGGTCCGCGTTGTTCTGGATGCCGAAGTTCGACCCACCGGCGGACGTGGCTATATCCTGCATCAGACCGATCCCTAGGTTTGCTGAGTTGGTCACCGTGCCTTGCACGACGAGCTTTGACTGGTCCGGCCCGGTCAACTCGTTGAAGACGACCGAGGTCTTGTCGCCGTTGAGCAGATTGATGCCACTGAAGCCGGAATCCTTGGCTGCGGAGTCGATCTGGGTGCGCAAGGTGTTGAACTGCTCGACCAGAGCCGAGCGGGCCGCCGAGGTGAGGCCGCCGACGACGGCATTCGACTTCGCACCGAAGATCCGCGTCGTCGCCGTCGTGTTGGCGGTGAAGCCGGTCGCCGGCGGCGTCGCGGCGGCACCGAGATTGATGGTGAGAGGATCGGATCCCTCGCCGACCACCTGCATCAAACCCTGGTTGTCCACCGACGCGGTGGCGAGGCCCGACTTGTTGATCTGGCTGACGAGGTCGGCGACCGTGTCGGACGCCGTGATCGTGTAGCTGTAGCTCGCGTTGCCAGCCGAAATCTGCAGGGTGTTGACGGTCGTCGCCAGCCCGACGTTTCCGTTGGCACCGGCCTTGGCCGGGGCGACCGGAGCGATCAGGGTCATGCCGAGGGAGTAGTCACGGACGCTCATGCCCGCGGCAGTGGCCAAGTTCGGAGCACCGAGGACGGCGGTCCCGGAAATCTTGGGCAGGTTCTGCGCGGCGCTGCTCTGGGCCTGCTGCACCACCGCCTGCATCGACTTCACGTAGGTGCTGATCGTGTCGAGGCCATTCGACGCCTGCTTGATGGTCTGGATGCCGTTGGACATGCCTGCGAGCAGGCTCGTCAGGGAGCCGGCGCGATCCGTGAGCGCCTGCGCGGTGAAATACTTGACCGGATCATCCAGGGCGCTGTTGACGCTCTTTCGAGTCGTCAGGCGCTCCTGATTGGTAGACATCAGCGACGCGGTGTTCTGCAGAGAGAGCACGTTGTCACGCGCAGCCTGAGTTAGACCAACAGAATAGTCCATGAGATGCAATCCAGGTTTGGAGCCATCAATGCCGTCTAGGCACATCAATCTCGACCGGGATTGGTTTATGGATTTGTAAGTACAGACCTTCGAGTCGATTTATTAGGTGACGATCCGTACTTTACTTAGGACGATGCGTACTATAGCGAGACTTGATTGCTCTGCGCCTCGTTTGGGCGTTTCCCGCGCGGCGCGCCTGCGGTCCGCCGGTGCGCCGCGCCCCGGGGACGGGCCGGCCGGTGGGAATCGCCGCGACTTAGGCCGCGCCGGATGGTATCCGCCCGCCGAACCGGTCCATGGTCGATCGAGAGCGGGATGGGTGCTGCAGACGTGTCGACGATGAGGATCACCGCGTGAACGGGCAGGCACAGCCTCCATTCCCCAAGACGCGTCCGGGTCCCGGCCGGGCCGCCGAGGTGTTCGGCGTGTTCCTCAAGCTCGGTCTGACGTCCTTCGGCGGTCCGATCGCGCATCTTGGCTACTTCCGGGACGAGCTGGTGCAGCGCCGGCGCTGGATCGACGAGGCGGGCTATGCCGACCTCGTCGCCCTGTGCCAGTTCCTGCCGGGGCCGGCCTCCAGTCAGGTCGGCTTCTCCCTCGGGCTGCTGCGGGCCGGCGGCCTCCTCGGCGGGCTCGCCGCCTGGGCGGCCTTCACGCTGCCCTCCGCGCTGGTGCTCCTCGCCTTCGCCCTCGGGGCCGGCGCCCTGACGGGCCCCTGGGCGGAGGCCGTGCTGCACGGCCTCAAGCTCGTGGCCGTGGCGGTGGTGGCCCAGGCGGTCTGGGGCATGGCCCGCACGCTCACCCCCGACCGGCCCCGCGCCGGGATCGCCGTCGCGGCGCTGATGGGGGTCGTCTTCCTGCCCGGCGCCGTCGGACAGGTGCTGGCGATCGCCCTCGGGGCCGCGGCCGGGCTGATCCTGTGCCGGGGTGCGCCCGCCGCCACCGTCGGCCGCCTCGCGGTGCCGGTCTCGCGCCGGGCGGGCGCGGTGGCGCTGATCCTGTTCGCGGGGCTGCTCGTGGGGCCGACCCTCGTGGGGCCGGCCCTGCTCGCCCCGAGCGGCGCCGCGGGTCCGGCGGGCCAGGGGCTCGCCCTGTTCGACGCCTTCTACCGCGCGGGCGCCCTGGTGTTCGGCGGCGGCCACGTGGTGCTGCCGCTGCTGCAGGCGGAGGTGGTCGGCCCCGGCTGGATCGATCCGGCCCGGTTCCTCGCCGGCTACGGCGCCGCCCAGGCGGTGCCGGGGCCGCTCTTCACCGTGGCGGCCTATCTCGGCGCGGCGGTCGGCCCGGTGCCGCACGGCCTGCCCGGGGCGGTCATCGCCCTGGTGGCGATCTTCCTGCCGGGCCTGCTCCTGGTCTACGGCGCCCTGCCCTACTGGGACGGCCTGCGCGCCCGTCCCCGCGCCCAGGCGGCGATGCGCGGCACCAACGCCGCCGTGGTCGGCATTCTGGGAGCCGCCCTCTACGATCCCGTCTGGGTCAGCGCCGTGGGCGATGCCCGCGACTTCGCCCTCGCGGTCCTGGCCTTCGTGCTGCTCACCGCAGGGCGGGCGCCCCCCTGGATCGTCGTCCTGCTCACCGCGGCCGGCGGGCTCGTGCTGGCCCGGCTCCGCTGACCCCTACGGGCGCACCGCCGGGGTCTCCACCGGCAGGGGCGCGGCCCGGTCCATGAGGTAGCGCTCCAGGGCGACGAACTCCGCCGCGCCGTAGGCGAAGGGCTCGGCCCGCATTCCCGTCATGCAGTTGCGCAGGCGCCGCTGCACGGACCCGACCCCCTGCCATTCCAGGCGGTAGAGCGGATAGCCGGTGGGGTGGCCCTGCGGGATCAGGGCCGCGCCGAGGCGGCGCCCGGGGTTGTCGTCGTGGCAGGCGGCGCAGGACAGGCCGAGCTGGCCCATGCGCTGCGTGAACAGCGCCTTGCCGGCCGCCCGGGCTGGACCGAGGCGGGGATCGTCCGGGGCCGTGATCGGCAGGCCCGCGGACTGGGCGGCGACGTAGGCGGCGAGCCCGAGGAGCTCGCGGCTCTCGTACGGATAGGGCTCCGCGCCCTGGTGGCGCCGCCGGCAGGCATTGATCCGGCCCTCGAGGTCGAGGGGGGCCGCGGTCTCGGCGTCCCAGGCCGGGTAGCGGGCGGCGACGCCGCGCATCGTGGTCCCGGCCTCGCCGTGGCAGCCGGCGCAGGCGGGCCGGCCCGGGGCCGGCGGCTTGCCCCAGAGGTCGGCGCCGTCCGCGAGCCAGAGCAGGGCCGGGTTGGCCATGCCGTCGCGCTGCATCGCCTGGATGTCGGGGCTCATGGTGTCGAAGCCCGAGCGCCGCGCGGCGGCGGGACTCCCGTCCGCCCGCCCCGGCCCCGCCGACAGGACCGCGACCATCAGGAGCGCGAACCGCCTCACGTCACCGTCAGGGTCGCGGTCTCGGTCTGCGAGAAACCGTTGTCGCCGCGCCAGGTGAAGGTGAGCGTGCCCGTCCGCGTCGCCCGCAGGCTGAAGGTCAGGTAGGGGTTGGCTGCGGTGGCCGGAAACAGCTCGGCCCGGAACACCGTCTCGCCGTCGTAGAGGCAGGCGAACTCCGTGACGATGTCCCGCGGGCGGATGCGCCCGTCGGCCCCCGGCCGGAAGCCGGTCTCCATCGGGTGCGAGATCAGGGTCTTGATCGTGACGACCTCGCCGACCTGGGCGGATTTCGGCACGTTGATCAGGGTGCGGGCCATGGCGGCTCAGCCCTCCAGGCAGGCGGCGAGGGTGACGATGGCGTCGGCCGTGGTCGACCAGTAGCGCCCGTCGCTGGTCTCCGCGATGGCGGTGATGCGTTGCGTGTCGGCGAGGCGGATTCGGGTCGTGATCGCGGCGCGACCTCCACGCGACCCTAGGTATACGGTGATGACGTTCGGCTGCGGATTCCTGTCGTTGAACACCGCGATGCGGCGGACATGGTCCTCCGGCGTCATGGGGCTGTCCACCGCCACGGTGATCGTCACCGCGTTGCCGTTCTCGACCAGCGGCGGCAGGTCGAGGCGGACGCGCCCCGGGAGGATCTCGGCCTCGCCTGCGAAGCGCCGGATGGCCTCGGCCGTGCTTTCGGTGCGGATCGCGGCCCCGGCCGCCACCGGGCGCAGGGCGACGGTCGCGGCGAGGCCGGGTCCAAGGGCGAGGAGGCCGCGTCGGCTCGGGCGGTGGGACATGTGCGGGCTCACGGCGCCGGCCTCTCCGAAGGGGTTTCGCGTAGCGTCGCAAGGAAGGCGACGATGTCCTCGATCTCCTGGGGTGCCAGCACCGGCCGGCCGCGCCAGGCTGCGCCGACCCGCGTGGTGCCCGCGAGGCTGTAATAGGAGGGCATGATGGTGTCCGGGTTCAAGACCCGGCCGTCCACGAGGCGCAGGCGCAGCGCTCCGGGCGCGAGCCGGTCGCCGACGCCCACGAGGTCGGGGCCGAGATTGCCGGGAAACGGCTCCTCGGGGAACGGCCCGTCGTGGCAGAGCAGGCAGAGCCCCTTGGTGCGGTCGGTCACGAGGGCCCGGCCCCGCGCGGGATCCCCCGGCACGCCGGTCAGGCTGGCGGGTATGGCGCGGTCGACGACGGTGACGGGCCGCAGGGGCTCCGCGCCCGGTTCGGCTCCGGTCGCGGCCTCGGCCCGCGCGGCCAGGATCGTGCAGCCGATCCAGACCCATCCGGGCACGCGCCTCACCCGAAGACCTGCCGGGTGATGGTGCGGTACCAGTCGGCGGCGTGGAGGGCCTCCTGCTCGCGCAGGGCCATCGACGCGTCGACCGGGCTGATGCCGCCGGCCCCCTCCACGTCGGCGAGGACGCCGCCCGCCGGGTGGTAGACGCCCGCGATCGAGATGCCGTAGCCGGGCGCCACCAGGCTGTAGCAGGTGTTGATCAGCTTCGGCGTCTCGGGTGCGCGGCCAGCCAGGAGGTCGATCACCGCGTCGGCGCAGACCTTGGCCTGGGCGTTGGCCGAGAAAGCGGATTTCGGCATCGCCCCGGCGATGGCCGCGTCGCCGATGACGTGGATGCCGGGCACCAGCCGGGATTCGAAGGTGACGGGATCGATCGGGCACCAGCCGCTGCGGTCGGCGACGCCAGCGACGGCGGCGATCCGCCCCGCCCGCTGGGGCGGGATGATGCAGGCCACGTCGGCCTTGTAGTCCGAGAAGTCGGTGCGGACGATCATGGCGTCCGGGTCGACGGCAGTGACCTGTCCGCCCTCCGCCAGGGGGACGTATTCGAGTTGCGTCGGGTAGAGGGCCTTCCAGCCCGACTGGAACAGGCGCTGCTTCGAGAAGGTGTCCTTGGCGTCGAGGAGGATCAGCTTCGCGCGGGGCTTGGTGGTCTTGAGCACATGGGCGATCAGGCTCGCGCGCTCGTAGGGGCCGGGCGGGCAGCGATAGGGATTGCCCGGCACCGCCAGCACCACGGTGCCGCCCTCGGGCATCGCGGCGAGCTGCCGGGCGAGGAGCAGCGTCTGCTCGCCCGCCTTCCAGGCATGGGGCATGCGCTCGGCCGCCGCCGCGTCGTAGCCGGGAATGGCGTCGAAGCGCAGGTCGATCCCCGGCGAGAGCACGAGTCGGTCATAAGTGCGTGCGGTGCCGTCTGCGAGCGTCACCCGGCGTGCATCCGCGTCGATGCCGGTGGCAGCGGCGTGCACGATGCGGATGCCGGCACGGGCAAGGCCCTCGTAGCCGAACCGCTGCGCCGCCATCGGTTGGAGCCCGGCGATGACTTCGTTGCTGAACGGGCAGGAGACGTAGGTCGAATTCACCTCGACCAGGGTCACGTCGAGGCCGCCGCCGTGGAGCGCGCGTGCGGCGGTGGCGCCGCCGAAGCCGCCGCCGATCACCACGACCTTCGCCGCGGCCTGAGCCAGAGCCGGCCGCCCCAAAGCGAAGGCTGCCCCGGTGGCGAGGAACGCCCGGCGCGTCCGGCTCATGGCCGCTCCTGGCTCGTCTCGGGGGCGGCCGGACGCTGCCGCGACAGGTAGGCGGCGATCGCTCGGGACTCCTCCTCCGAGAAACCCCTGGCGATGCGGCTCATTACGCTCGCGGGTCGCACGCCCGAACGGTACTGGGCGAGCGCCGCCGCGATTTCGGCCTCCGGGCGACCGTCGATCGCCCCCATCGCGGCCCCCTCGGCGTGACACCCGGCGCAGGAGGAAGCCCCCGGCGGCGGGCGCTCCCTCGCCAGGACCATCCCGACGGACCCGGCGAGCAGCCAGGCCGCGAGCACAGCCGGGCGCATCACGCCCGGCGCAGGTCCGTGTTCTTCACCGGCATCTGGCGCACGCGCTTGCCGGTGGCCGCATAGATCGCGTTCAGCACAGCGGGGGCCGCCACCGCGATGGTGGGCTCGCCGACCCCACCCCAGAAGCCGCCCGACGGCATCACGATCGTCTCGACCACGGGCATCTCCTGAAGCCGCATCACGGGGTAGGTGTCGAAGTTCGTCTGCTCGATGCGGCCGTCCTTGACGGTGCATTCCTGGTAGAGCGCCGCGGACAGGCCGTACACGAAGGAACCCGCGATCTGGGCGTCGATCTGCTGTGGGTTGAGGGCATGGCCCGGATCGGTGGCCGCGACGATGCGGTGAACCTTGACCGTCCCATCCTCGCCGACGGAGACCTCGGCCACCGCTGCCACGTACGAGCCGAAGCCCATCATCTGGGCGAGACCCCGGTGGACGCCTGCGGGGGGCTTCGTGCCCCAGCCGGCCTTGTCCGCCACCGCCTGCAGCACCGCCCGGTGCTTGGGGTGCTGCTCCATCAGCTTCAGCCGGAAGGCCAGGGGATCCTGTCCCACCGCATGGGCGAGCTCGTCCATGAAGCATTCGAGGTAGATCGCATTCGGGTTCATGTTCACGCCGCGCCAGAAGCCCGGCGGGACGTGCGGGTTGCGCATGGCGTGGTCGACCAAAATGTTCGGGATCGCGTAGCCGATCGCGGCCTCCGCGCCGCCGGCATTGAGCCCCTGGAACACCACCGGATCCTTGCCGTCCACCATCCGGTTCGGCGCCACCGAGACCAGGATCGATTGCCCCGAGATGCGCATGTGCAGCCCGGTGACGTTGCCGGCGTCGTCCAGCCCGGCGCGCATCCGGCATTGGGTGATCGGGTGGTAGCGCCCGTGGGTCATGTCCTCCTCGCGGGTCCAGATCAGCTTGATCGGGGTCCCGGGCATCTCCTTCGCGATGAGGACGGCTTGGCGCAGCCAGTCGTGGGTGGCGCCGCGCCGGCCGAAGCCGCCGCCGAGCAGGAGCTTGTAGACGTCGCACTGTTTCGCCGAGAGGCCGGCGGCCTCGGCCACGGCGGCGAGCGCCGCCTCGCCGTTCTGGGTCGGTGCCCAGGCCTCGCAGCGCTCCGGGGTCCAGCGCACCGTGGCGTTCATCGGCTCCATGGTGGCGTGGTTCTGGAAGGGGACGCCGTAGGTCGCCTCCACGACCCGGGCCGCGCCCTTCAGGGCGGTCGCGACATCGCCGCCCTTGTTGCCCACATAGGCGTCCTCGGCGTCCAGGCCGTCGCGCAGGGTCGCCGCGATGGTCTTGCTCGAAACCTGGCCGTTCGGGCCTTCGTCCCAGACGATCGGCAGGGCCTCCACGGCGGTCTTGGCACGCCAGAAGGTGTCGGCGATGACCGCCACGCCGGTATCGCCCACCGCGACGACCTTCCTGACCCCGGGCATACCCTCGACAGCCTTGGCGTCGAAGCTCTTCACGGTGCCGCCGAAGACGGGGCAGTCGCGGATTGCCGCGTTCAGCAGGCCAGGCATGGTGAGATCGATGCCGTAGATCTGGCTGCCGTCGGTCTTCTCGACGGTATCGAGGCGCTTCACCGGCTTGCCGGCGATGGTCCAGTCCTTCGGATCCTTGAGGACGATGTCCTTCGGCGGCGTGACCTTGGCTGCCGCCATCGCCACCGCACCGAAGGTGGTGGTGCGGCCGGAGCCTCCATGACTGATCACGCCCTTCTCGACCCGGCACTCCGAAGGAGCGACGCCCCAACCCTGGGCGGCGGCCTCGACCAGCATGATGCGGGCGGCGGCTCCCCCCTTGCGAACATAGTCCTGGGACTCGCGGATGCCGCGGCTGCCGCCCGTGCCGAAATCGCCCCAGACCCGGCCGCGGGCGACGTTCTGGCCCGGCGTGGGATACTCGGTGACCACCTTGCTCCAGTCGCAGCCGAGCTCCTCGGCGACGAGCTGGGCGAGGCCCGTGAGAGTGCCCTGGCCCATCTCGGATCGGGCGATGCGGATCACCACGGTCTCGTCCGGCTTGATCACCACCCAGGCATTGACCTCGGGCGTGAGCGCCGGCGGAGCCTCCTGCGCGGCAGCCTCGGGGAAGGGCACGTGAAATCCGAGGCTGAGGCCGCCGGCGGCAACGGCGCCGGCCACGAAAGCGCGTCGGGAAGGCTTGTTCGCGAGGGCATTCATGGCTGTCTCCTCAACCGGCCTGGCCGCCATCGGCGGCGAGCTTGATGCCGGCCAGGACGCGGTTGTAGGTGCCGCAGCGGCAGATGTTGGTGATCTCGGAGCGGATCTGCGCCTCGCTCGGGTGCGGGTTCTGCGCCAGCAGCGCCGCCGACGCCATGATCATTCCAGACTGGCAGAAGCCGCATTGCGGCACGTCGAGTTCGGCCCAGGCCTTCTGCACCGGGTGCGAGCGATCCTTCGACAGGCCCTCGATCGTCACGATCTTCTGGTCAGGGGTGACGCTGGAGACCGGCATCGAACAGGAGCGCACCGCCGTGCCGTCGATATGCACCGTGCAGGCGCCGCACTGAGCGATGCCGCAGCCGTACTTGGTGCCAGTGAGGCCGGCCTGCTCGCGGATGACCCAGAGGAGCGGCGTGTCGGGTTCGGCCTCGACCTCGCGGATGGCGCCGTTCAAATTCAAACGGATCATGCGTTTCCTGCCGTGTTGCCCAGTCGTGAGTCGTGCTCCGCCGGATGTCCGCGGCGGCGGCTCCCTCTTTGGAATGGTTGTACGGTGCCGTGGTCGACCAAGTCCACAGGCATTTCTCGTCGCGAACCATGTGCAGGTCGGCCCCTGGCATGGGATCTTCCAAATCCGCCCCGCGACCGATTATCTTCATGCATTTCCGTTATTCAAATTTATCTTTGAATATTCATGAGATCTTGCCTCAATTTGGACCGCCTCCCAACCATTCGCATGGGATTTTATCCAGAATAACGACTGCGTTTCGGCGAGAGGCGGGTCATCCATGAGGCCCGGACTTCGATGCGCTTGAATCCGGTAGCCGTGATGCCGACGTACTGAAGATGTGGCCGCACGCGCCTGCGTCGGCTCCGACTTTCTAAAAGGCACCCCGCGGGCATCACGTGGTGCGACGTAATCGTGGGTGATCGCGTTCCATCCGAATGCAGATTCCCCCCCCGATCGAAGTGCCTCCTTCCCAAGGTCCGCGCTCCGATAGGGGCTGGGCGGCTCGAGTCTCAACAGCTGCAACCGCCCAGCCCCGCCTTTCAGACCCGCGTCAGGCCGCGCGCATCCGACGGGACACACCGGCTCAGATCCCGGCGCCGCGCTCCGGGTCCGGTCCCTGCGGAATGAGCCGGTGATATTCGCCCTCGGGCAGTCCGTTGCTGCTAGCGGCGAGCGCCTCGAGCGCCTGCACGCTGAGGGTCGCGCCGAGGCGCTGGGATCCCAGAGTCTGGACCAGGACTGCGTGGGTGACGGGCATCTCATCCCCGCCCACCCGGTCATGCGACATGAGAATCCGCGAGCCAGACGGATTCGTAGGGGCAGGGTCGCATGCCCCCAGGGGGTGTGGCCGATCTGAACTTGAACGAAGCGGCGCGGGTCTCTCACGCCCCCGCCACGTTCTTCGGTAAGATCGGGGATCGCTTCCACCAGCGAAGGGCCCATTCACATCCGCGTGATACTTTCAGCCTGATCGGCACAGTCAGGCCTGTCACTGATATTTGTTAATGCGCCGGCGTTCGCCTTGTTAAAGCAGGCCCATTCGGGAACACCCCCTGGCGAGAGGGCGAGGTCGATACCCGCGGGCAGACCCGGCCAACGCGGGCACCTCCCCGCCTGTCTTCATGTTAGTAGGTGAGGATTGCGCGGTCCGGCCGGTCTACGGAGTTCCGATGCGTCACTCCTGCCCACGCCAAACCTGCCCGAGAAAGGCACTTGCGCAATGAGCCTTGCCGCCGGCACCGATCTCAGCCTGCTCGTTCGAAAATTGGAGACGATCATCACCGTCTCGGACCTCGAGCGTCGGGCGATCGAACGCCTGCCGGTCACGCGCCGGCAATTGAGCGCCCATCAGGACATCGTGCGCGACGGCGACCATCCCAAGCAATGCTGCCTCCTGCTCGAAGGGTGGGCCTTCCGCTACAAGCTCCTCGACGAGGGCAAGCGGCAGATCCTGTCGGTCCACATCCCCGGGGACATCCCCGACCTGCAGAGCCTGCACCTGCCGGTGATGGATCATAGCCTCAGCACCCTGACGGCCTGCACCCTGGCCTTCATCCCGCACGAGGCGATGCTCGACCTCACCCGCAACCATCCCGGCATCACGGCCGCCCTCTGGCGGGATACCCTCGTGGACGCGGCGATCTTCCGGGAGTGGATGACCAATATCGGACGCCGCTCGACGCTCGGCCGGATCACGCACCTGTTCTGCGAGATCTACCTGAAGTTGCACGGCATGGGACTGGCGCGGGACTTCGCCTGCGAGATGCCCCTCACCCAGGGTGACATCGCCGATGCGATCGGCGTCTCGAATGTCCACGTCAACCGCGTCCTACAGGATCTGCGCGGCCAGGGACTGCTGACCCTTCAGGGGCAGCGCCTCGTCATCCACGACTGGGACGCACTGACGAACCGCGCGGAATTCGACCCGGCCTACCTGCATCAGAAGCGGCCACCCGGCCCATGACGCCGAGCCTCCAGTCCGTCCGGATCCGGACAGGGAGCAGCGACGAGGAAGGCCGGCTGGTCATGGACGAGGGGCTCCTCGTCGCGATCCTGATCCAACTCTCGGCCGACCATGGCGCGGAGGCCGGACACTGGTTCCTGGAGGTGGGTTTCGGCAACCTCGGTTCTCCGAGGCCGGCGCCTTTCCGCGATCTGGCTGCAGCGCTGGCCTGGATCGCGACGCAGGCGGACACGCGGTCCGGCGAGGGCGTGCGCGACGGGGTCCGCAGGCCGTGAATTTCCGGTTCCGGGCGCATTCGGCGCTGCGCCCCACGGGCGGGCCGCTCCGGACGAGGATCTCAGGTCAGCCGAAGCCGATGGCCGTCCGGGTCCCGGAGGTGGCGGGGCGCGCCATCGGCGCCGGCGAAGACCAGGACGGTGGCGGCGATGTCGCGGTCGTCGCAGACGTGACCGCCGCGGGAAAATTCCCCTGCATAGTCAAGGAGTTCGACGTGCGGTGTCGGTGCCCCCGGCGGCCTCAGGCCCGTCACGGTGACGTGCGGGTCCGGCACGTCGTCGAGGCGGGCCTGCGCGGGACCGACATTGGTGGAGCGCGACGCCGCCCTGAAGCCGAGGCCCGCGTAGAAGGCGAGGCTCGCGGCGGTATCCGTCACCGAGATCGCCGAATGGTCGAGGCCGAGGCAGGGATCGGGGCCGCCGCTGCGCCAGGCCTCCGGTACCTGCCCGGGGGGAAACGCAAGGAATTCAAGGGGATGCCCCTCGGGGTCGCGGAACTTGAAGGCGGTGACGCCGCCCGAGGCCGCCGGCAGGCGCTCCGGACCGGCCGTGGAGATCGGGCGCCAGCCCGGCGTCGCCGACAGGCGTGAGACCGCGGCCGCCATGTCCGAGACCACGATGGCGATGTGCTGGAACAGGGGGCTCCAGCCCGGCACGGCGTCGGGATAGGGCCGCCCCGGACGGTCGAACCCGACGAGGTCGACGGCCTGCGCGCCGAGCCGGAGGGACACGACGGTTTCGCCAAAAGTGGTTCGCCGGTCGACCAGAGGTCGTGTCGAGGTCACGCGGGTAAACCCGAGCGCCGCCGTGAAATACCGCGCCAGCGTTTCAGGATCGGCGCTGACGAGGCGAATCCGGTCCAGGCGCAGCGGTCCGGCCCCGCTATCCGGCTTCACGTCCCCCGTCATGGGGTCTGCGCGCCGCGCCGGTTGAGGAAGATCGCGTAGAGGGTGTGCGAGCCGCCGATGAACAGGCGGTTCTTCATCCGGCCGCCGAAGGTCAGGTTCGAGACCCGGTGGGGCACGAAGATCTTGCCCATCAGGTGGCCGGAGGGATCGATGCAGTGGACGCCGTCGGCGGCGCTGCTCCAGACGTTGCCGTCCTCGTCGACCCGCATCCCGTCGCAGTAGCCGGGGGCGACGGTGTGGAAGACCCCGCCCCCCGACAGCGCGAAGTCGGAGCCGACGTCGAAGACGCGGATGTACTGGCGCGGGTTCGGCCGGCTCTGGTCGCCGGTCTCGGAGACGTAGAGCCTCCGCTCGTCGGGGGAGAAGGCGAGCCCGTTCGGCCCG
This sequence comes from Methylobacterium sp. Leaf465, assembly GCF_001424705.1. Lineage (GTDB taxonomy): Bacteria > Pseudomonadota > Alphaproteobacteria > Rhizobiales > Beijerinckiaceae > Methylobacterium. The sequence continues at coordinate 416,147 of NZ_LMRA01000034.1, read as the reverse complement.
TCGAAATCGGTGGCCATGGCGCGGACCGCGCCGGAAGCCGGGTCCAGGCGGTAGAGGGCGGGCGGCTGCTCGGAGGTCTGGCGCCCACCCTCGTAGTCGGTGGCGATGCCGTAGACCGGGTCGGTGAACCAGATCCCGCCGTCGGAGGCCACCACCACGTCGTTGGGGGCGTTGAGGCGGCGCCCGGCATGGTGGGTGGCGAGGGTGGTGACGGCGCCGTCGTATTCGGTGCGGGTGAGGCAGCGGTTCCGGTGCGAGCAGGCGATCAGCCGGCCCTGGCGGTCGCGGGTCTGGCCGTTGGCGAAGTGCGAGGGCGCCCGGTAGACCGAGAGCCCCTCCGCCTCGCTCCAGCGCAGGGTGCGGTCGCGCGGCAGGTCCTGGAACAGCAGGCAGTCGGCATCCCCGAACCAGACCGGCCCCTCGATCCAGCGGAAGCCGGTGGCGATCTCCTCCAGTTCGGCATTGCCCAGCAGGTATCCGGCAAAGCGCGGATCGACGACCTCGAACCCCGGATCTTCGCGCGTGGACGCCATGGGGCTACCGGAACCGGCACGGGGTGGCGACGGTGGGCGGCGCATCGAACTGCACCACCATCAGCACGGCGGGTTCAGGCCCGACCGTGCCGGAGAGGTGCCCCTGGCGCCCGTCCACCGCCTTCGTGTTCTGGTCCTCCCCGAAGGAGATCTCGCCGGGCCCCATCTCGACCCGGGTGCCGTCCATGGATTCGACGAACCAGCGCCCCGAGAGCGGGATGATCCATTGGGGCTTCGGGTTCTCGTGCCAGGCGCCGGTCCAGCCCACCGGCTGCACCGTGACCATCACGGTGGCGCCATCATGGGTCTTGGTGCCCTGCCATTGCGGATCGGCCGGCGGCTGCATCGACTTCATGTCGAAATCGGTCAGGGCGCAGCGGGTCTGGTGGCTGACGCCCTCGGCGTCGGTCCAGAGGTGCCAGTAGGGCACGCGGGGTTTTTCGGGGGCGGTCTCGTCGCTCATGGGCTCGTCCTGACGGGGGTGGAAACGGGGGTGGTGCGGTAGGGCTGCGACGAGGCCAGCGGGTCGGCGAGGAAGAGCCGCACCGTGTCGGCCCCGGTGCCGAAGGTGATGAGCAGAAACCCGCCGGCGAGGGCGACGTTCTTGAGGAAGTCCCAGAACAGGCCCCGGCCCTCGCTGTCGCCGCCGGCCCAGAAGTCGCCCGGGCGCCAAAACTGCTTCCACAGGAGCGCCGTGACGCCGCAATAGCCGGCGAGCACGAAGGCGGCGGCCCGGTCGGCGATGCCGGTGAGGATGCCGGCCGACATCACCACCTCGACGAACAGCCCCGCGAGGATGAGGGCGCGGGCGAGCCCGGTGCTGGCGACGCGCTCGCGGGCCTGGCCGACCGCGCCCCGAAAATTCAGGATCTTGTCCAGCGCACTGAAGGGCAGGAACAGCAGGACCAGGAGGAGCCGGACCGCGAAGGCGATACCGATGCTGAGTGCGATCAAGATCCGGTCCTGACCTGAGAGGTGGGCGACCCGCCGGGATGGGATGGCTCGGCAGAACGTGATGCCATCGGCGGTTGAACGCGGCACCCGCGCGGGGGTTCAAACGTTCGGAGCATCGGATGCTGCACCGCGGCGCGCGATCGTGGCGCAAGCGAGGCTCCGGTGCCGGCATCCGCGAACCGACCCGCCCGCGGCGCAGGATCCCGAAGGACGCCCCATGGAAACCCCCATGAATCAGGACCATTACGACGTGGTGATCGTGGGCTCGGGGCCGGGCGGCGGCACCATGGCCTGGCGCCTCGCCCAGACCGGCAAGCGGGTGCTGCTCCTGGAGCGCGGCGGCTACCTGCCGCGGGAGCGCGAGAACTGGGACAGCCAGGCGGTCTTCGTGGATGCGCGCTACCAGGCGCCCGAGACCTGGTACGGCGCCGACGGGCGCACCTTCCACCCGGGCCTGCACTACTACGTGGGCGGCAACAGCAAGGTCTACGGCTCGGTGCTGCTGCGCCTGCGCGCCCGCGACTTCGACGTGGTGCGCCACCCCGACGGCGAGGCGCCGGAATGGCCGGTGAAGTACGACACCTTCGCGCCCTACTACCAGGCGGCGGAGGAGCTCTTCCACGTCCACGGCCTGCGCGGCGAGGACCCGACCGAGCCTCCGGCGGACAAGCCCTACGCCTACCCGCCGGTCTCCCACGAGCCGCGCATCCAGGAGCTGTTCGACGGCTTGAAGCGCGAGGGGCACCGGCCCTTCCACCTGCCGGTGGGCGTGCTCCTCGACGAGCGCGACGGGAAGGCCCTGCCGCACTCGGCCTGCATCCGCTGCGACGCCTTCGACGGCTATCCCTGCCTGACCAACGGCAAGGCCGATGCGCAGATCATCTGCGTCGACCCGGCCCTGGCCCGGCACCCCAACCTCACCCTGTGGACCGGCGCCTATGTCGAGCGCCTCCTCACCAGCCCGAGCGGGCGGGCGATCACCGGCGTCGAGCTCGTGCGCGACGGGCAGAGCCGGACGGTCTCGGGCGACATCGTGGTGGTGGCCTGCGGCGCCCTCTCCTCGGCCCTGCTGATGCTGCGCTCGGCCAACGAGGCGCACCCGCACGGCCTCGCCAACGGCTCCGGCCAGGTCGGGCGCAACTACATGCGCCACAACAACGCCACGGTGCTGGCGGTCTCGCGCACCCCGAACCCGACGAAGTTCCAGAAGACCCTCGGGCTCAACGACTTCTACTTCGGTTCGGACGACTGGGACTTTCCGCTGGGCCACATCCAGATGGTCGGCAAGTCCGACGGCACCCAGATCCACGGCGAGGGCCTGCCGGGCTTCCTGCAATGGTTTCCCGAAAAGCCCTTCGACTGGATCGCGAAGCATTCCCTCGACTTCTGGCTGACCTCGGAGGACCTGCCCCGGCCGGAGAACCGGATCTTCTACGAGGGCGGCCGGGTCCGCCTCGACCTCACCGAGAGCAACATGGAGGGGCATACCCGCCTGAAGCAGAAGCTGCGCGACCTCTGCGGCAAGCTCGACGTGCACCCGCACCTGTTCGACCGCTCGCTCTATCTCGGCAAGGACACGCCCATCGGCGGCACCGCGCACCAGGCCGGGACGCTGCGCTTCGGCACGGACCCGGCCACCTCCGTGCTCGACCTCGATTGCCGGGCCCACGGCATCGACAACCTCTACGTCACCGATGCGAGCTTCTTCCCCTCGATCGGGGCCGTGAACCCGACCCTGACCATCATCGCCAACGCCCTGCGGGTCGGCGACACCATCGCGGGGCGGCTGTGACCAGCCTGCCCGCGCGCCTCCTCGCCCTGGCGATCCGCCTCACCGGGCGGCGGCGCAGCTTCGCCCAGGCGGAGCGCGACCCCGAGGCGGCGGTGGCCCGGCGCCCGCGGCCGGCCCGGCCGACGCCCGCCCTGCGCCGGACCCTGGCCGTGACCTGGGAGACCCGCGACGGCTTCGAGGTCTACACCCTGGCGCCGCGCACGGGGGCACGGGCGCCGCGCACGGGGGCCGGGGCCCCCGGCCAGGGAGCCCGCACGGGGCGGGTGATCTACCTGCACGGGGGCGCCTATACGAGCCCGATCACCCGCCTCCACTGGCGCTTCCTCGCGCGGCTGGTCTCGGCCACGGGCCTCACCGTCACGGTGCCGCTCTACCCGCTGACGCCGGAGCATGCCTGCGCGCAGGCGAGCGCCTTCGCGATGGCGGTCTACCGGGCCTGCGCCGAGGCCGATCCGGGCGCGCCGATCGCCCTGATGGGCGATTCGGCCGGAGGCGGCCTCGCTCTGTCCCTGGCGATGCAGGTGCGGGAGACCGGCGGCGCAGGCAACCTGCCCGGTCCCGCCGGCCTCGTCCTGATCTCGCCCTGGCTCGACGTCACCACCGCCGACCCGTCCCAGGCCCGGATCGAACCCCGGGACGTGATGCTGATGCGCCCGGGCGTGCGGACCCTCGGGCGCTGGTACGCAGGCGACTGGGACCTCACGGACGAGCGGGTCAGCCCCCTCTTCGGCACCCTGCGGGGCCTGCCGCCGATCGAACTCTTCTGCGGCACCCACGACATCCTGGTGGCCGATGCCCGCCGCCTCGCCGCCCTCGCCCGGGCGGAGGAGGCCCCCCTCGCCTATCACGAGGAGCCCGGCCTGATGCACGTCTACCCGCTGCTCGGCCTGCCGGAATCCCGCCGGGCCGAGGCGCGGATCTGGGATTTTTTGGGGGACCGGATGGGCCGGGGGTGAGGGGTTGGATGTGGGGCGAGTGACGGGCGCTTCTGTATGGCAATGAGGCGTCGCGGCGGCCCGTTGCGGATCGAGGGCGGGTGTTAGGCCCGCCCCTCTGCGTCGGTGATGGGTGGGGAGCAGACCCTGCCCCTTCGCCCTCAAGCGGACGTTCCGCCAGCGATCCCTGAAAGCAGCCGTCCTTGTGGACGATACCCGGGGCGTCGGGGGCGTCAGCCGACCGTGAGCTACGCGCTCCGGTCCTCGGCATCGGCGCCGCTCTCCGCGAGCCTGTTACGCAGCATTCCGAGAACACGCAGCGCCGTGGCGAGATCGTCGGAAGGGATGTCTTTGGCCAAGTCGCCGGCCGCCGGAAACCAAGCCCGAACGGCGGCTTCGTAGGCGTGCCGACCTGCCGTCGTCAAAACTACGAGTTGTGCGCGCTTGTGGTGCGGGTTGGTCTCGAAGGCCACCAAGCCGTCCTTGGCGAGTTCGTTGACGATGCGCTGCACGTTCTGCCGGTTCGCGCCGAGGTCCCGGGCCAGCCAAGCCACCGGCTGCGGCCGATCTGCATAGGCGATGGCCCCCATGATCTGCCAGCGCGCGCTGGTGAGCCCGAAGGGCTCGACCAGGCGGTCGCCCCAGATCAGCGTCGCGTTGTTGACCCGGAAGAGCGTGAGAACGAGATCGGTCAGCGCTTCAGCGGAGCGAGAAACTTCGGACATCGCAGAGATCACCGCCCTATTGACATCATGATGTCATGTAGGCATCACGAAGGCAACTCATTGGCCTGCATGCCCAGGGAGCACCCGATGTCGACGTTCATCGAAATGGACAGCACCGTGACCCTCGCCGACCAGTTGGCCGACGAGGAGGCTGGTCCGATCGTCTTGATCAACACCTTCGTCGTCCCGCCAGAGGACGCGGACGCGCTTCTGGAGGTCTGGAGCCGCGATGCGGCGATCATGAAACGGCAGCCGGGCTTCATCTCGACACAGCTTCATCGCGGCATCGCGGGAAGCGGTGCCTTTCTGAACTATGCGGTTTGGCAGTCCGTCGCCCATTTCCGGGCCGCCTTCGCCAACCCCGAGTTTCGGGCGAAACTCTCGGAGTATCCAGAGAGCGCGAGGGCGAGCCCCCATCTGTTCCGTAAGGTCGAGGTTCCCGGCATTTGCATCGCCTGACGCCTCATGGGCCCAGATCAGGACACTGCTCTTCGAGAACGCGGATGAAGGCTGATCACTGCGGTTGCTCGATCGAGTGAGGGCCACTTTCTCGGCCCTCACTTCCCAAAGCGGACCGTCGGAAATCCACCACCCTGGACGTGGGTCATCCTCGACGTAGCTGCCGAGAAGCGGACCTTCCAAGGGTCTGAGAAGGGTGGGAAGCCGCCCTTGGCCTTTCTCGCCGAAGCGGACATTCCTCTCCACACTTAAACCTCACCCTGAGCGCTGATCCACCCTGTTGCTAAAACGGACGTAACAAGTGCTTTCGCACGGATCGCTCGCAATGCTTCGAAAAACCAGATTTCGCTTGGCGTTATAGGACAAAAAGAATCTGAAAACCTCAAGTTTCAAGGATACCGTTCCCAAACAAGCGTGATTACGCTCATCTTGCCGTCGACATTGAACTTAAAGGGCGGAGTGACCAGTGTGAGTTTATTATCGCTGTACTCGACTTCTCTGACCTGTGACGTACCTGTCCAAACCTCATTCCACGACGTATCAATGGCATGTGTGACTTTCTTGCCGTCGAATTTAAAGGTGCCTGCGTAAGCAAAGAACGTCTTGTGGAGGCGGACCCGATCCTCATCCGTCATCTTATCGTTTGCCGCAGGTTTTTCGCGACCCTCGAAAGCGCAAATCACCATCATGCGCCCGTCTTTCCCATAGTTGATCCAGCCGGTTGGCCGAGGACCACCATAAGCGTCGATTACCTCATTGGTATCCACGATCTTCCGGGTAGCACTCGAAAGGCGCCACGTCCCGTGGATGTCCTGTGCATCTAATGCGAAGGCTCCGGAAGCGCTTACGAAGCACGCCACGGCCGTAGCAACTATTCTCATATCCTGCTCCTGTTGCTGTCAATTCGCAGCATGCGAACCACAGCACTATGGATCGATACTTTACTCACATCCACTCTATCGAATGACTGGGACTGAGAATTGTCATTCGAAACCAGTTTGGCAGAACTCCACCCGTGCCGGTCGTAGGCTTCTGTCTAATTAGCAACCTGGAAGCGGACGTTGTCGGCTTCTGCAAAGGGTCGGAAGCCGACCTCCCCGGCAGTCAGATTCCGCCACCCCGCGCCCCCTCGGCAACGGAGCGTCAACGCCTCTCGGGCTTCAGTGGCCGGATGGCATCCTCCGCACCCGGTCCCGCCCCGCTCCCCGCCGACGCCCTGGCGTTTCCCGGCGATGCGGCCCTGCGCGCCGAAGCCCGGGCGTGGCAGGACGAACTCGCGCGGGAGCGGCGCCTCTCGCCCAACACCGTCGAGGCCTATGCCCGGGACCTGCGCCAGTTCCTGGCCCATCGCGCCGGGCGGCACGGCCCGCCCGGCATCGCCCAGCTCGTCGCCCTGAAACCGCGCGACGTGCGCGCCTTCATGGCCGCGCGCCGGGCGGACGGGGTCGGCGGGCGCTCGCTGATGCGGGCGCTGGCGGGCCTGCGCTCCTTCGCCCGCCACCTCGAGCGCCAGGGCCACGGCACCGTGGCAGCCTTGGGCGCCGTGCGCTCGCCCAAGGTGGAGCGGCGCCTGCCGCGCCCGATCCCCATCGACGCCGCCCGGGCGATGACCGGGCCGGAGCTGCGGGCCGGCGAGACCCGCGAACCCTGGGTGCTGGCGCGCGACGCCGCCGTGCTGGCCCTGCTCTACGGCTCGGGCCTGCGCATCTCGGAGGCACTCGGGATCCGGGCGAAGGACGCGCCCGTGCCGGGCACCGATTCCGTCACCGTGCTCGGCAAGGGCGGCAAGACCCGGATGGTGCCGGTGCTGCCGGTGGTCGCGGCGGCGGTGGCCGACTACGTGGCGGCCTGTCCCTACGCCCTGGCGCCGGACGGCCCGCTCTTCGTCGGCGCCAAGGGCGGCCCGCTCTCGCCGCGGATCATCCAGTACGCCGTGGCGGCGATGCGGGGCGGGCTGGGCCTGCCCCCGAGCGCGACGCCGCACGCCCTGCGCCACTCCTTCGCCACCCACCTCCTGGCGCGCCAGGGCGAATTGCGGGCGATCCAGGAGCTGCTCGGCCACGCCTCCCTCGCCACGACGCAGCTCTACACCAAGGTCGACGCCGCCCGCCTGATGGAAGCCTTCGACGCCGCCCATCCCCGCGCCGGCGCCGGCCGGGCCGCGGCCCTGCGCGCGAAAAGCCGTGCGCCCGGTCCCCCACCCGCGCTAGAACCGGCGGCATGATCCGGCTCCCCGCGCCCCCGACATGACCCAGGACCCGTTGGCCGACCCGCTGGCCGCCCTGCTGGCCTCCCTGCGCCGGGGCGACTGCGCCGGGGCCCGGGCCCTGCGCTTTCCCCCCGGCCTCGCCGAATTCCCGCCCGAGGTCTTCGGCCTCGCCGACACCCTCGAGCTCCTGGACCTCAGCGGCAGCCACCTCGACGCGCTGCCGGCGGATCTCGGCCGCCTGCGGCACCTGCGCGTGCTGTTCTGCTCGGGCAGCCGCTTCACCCGCCTGCCGCCGGTCCTGGGGGATTGCCCGTCCCTGAGCCAGGTCGGCTTTCGCGGCACCGGGCTCGAGGAGGTGCCGGGCGAGGCCCTGCCCCCGGCCCTGCGCTGGCTCACCCTCACGGACAACCGGATCGCCGCCCTGCCGGACGCCCTCGGGCAGCGCCCGCACCTGCAGAAGCTCATGCTCTCGGGCAACGCCCTGACCCAGCTGCCCGAGAGCCTGGCGGGGGCGCCGAACCTGGAGCTGGTGCGGCTGGCCGCCAACCGCCTGGAGGCGTTGCCGCCCTGGCTGACCACCCTGCCGGCCCTGGCCTGGACCTCCTTCGCGGGCAATCCCGTCGATGACGCGCCCGGGCGCCGCGACGTGCCGGGCGTGTCCTGGCGCGATCTCGAACCGGGCGACCTCCTCGGCGAGGGCGCCTCGGGCCGCGTGCACCGGGCGCTCTGGCGCCGCGGCGGGGCCCCGGCCGAGGCGGTCGCCCTGAAGCTGTTCAAGGGTGCCATGACCAGCGACGGCCTGCCCGAGCGCGAGATGGCGGCCTGCCTCGCGGCCGGCGCGCACCCGCACCTCACCGGCGCCCTGGGGCGCCTCGTCGACCACCCGGCGGGCGCGGAGGGGCTGCTGATGCCGCTGCTGCCGGCGGACTGGCGGGTGCTCGCCGGGCCGCCGAGCCTGGAGAGCTGCAGCCGCGACGTCTACGCCCCGGGCCTCGCCCTGACGCCGGCGGCGGCCCTGCGCATCGCCCGCGCCGCCGCGGAGGCCTGCGCCCATCTCCACGCCCGCGGCATCCTGCACGGCGACCTCTACGGCCACAACATCCTGTGGGACGGCACGGACGGCGCCGCCGTCGTCAGCGATTTCGGCGCCGCCTCGACCCTGCCCGCGGGGCCGGCCGGCGCGGCCCTGCGCCGGATCGAGATGCGGGCCTGGGGGCTGCTCCTGGGCGAGCTCCTCACCCTGGCGCGCCTCGATTCCGGGCCCTGGCGCGACCTGGAACGGGCCTGCACGGGGCCCGACATCGCGGCGCGCCCGGACTTTTCGGATCTCCTCGCCCTTCTGCCGGCCGCGACGACGGGGGCCGGCCGCGACGACTGATGTGCGGAAAGCACAGGCGCCGCCCGGCGCAAGTCCCGGCGGGCCAAACCCGCGCCCCGGCCCGAAGCGGCCCCGATTTCGTCACGGTGGCCCGCCAGGGACCGCAGCCGGAATCAAGGGATGACGGGGATCATGAAGGCATTTACTTCCGCGTTGCTGCTCCTCGGCGCCCTCGCGGCCCCGCAGGCCGCGATGGCCGCGAGCAAGACCACGGTGGGCGTCGGCACCGGCGCGGTGGCGGGCGCCCTGGTGGGCGGACCGGTGGGGGCGGTCGTGGGCGGCATCGTCGGCGGCTATATCGGCGCCACCGCCGAGAGCCCCCGCCCGCGCCGCCGCCGGGTGCGCGCCGCCCGGCGGGCCGCGGTCGCCCCGCCCAAGCTGCGGGTGGCCGAGGAGCGCGCCGCGCCGGTCCGCCCCGCCGCCCCGGCCGCCACCGGCAGCCTCGCCCCGGTCACCACCGCCCCTGCCGCGACCACCTGGCAGAACCCGCGCTAGCGGTTGTCCGGGATTCGGGGAAACCGGTTCTCCCGAAAAGACCAACGACCGGACAGGACTCGAGGGTCTGTCGGGTTCAGGATGAGCCTGACAGACTCCCGGGGGACGGCCTTCGAGGCCCGGGACGCGCCCCGGCCGACCGTCCGCTCTAGGGGCGCACCGCCATGACGCCGGACATTGGCCGTCCGATCGAGCGGTGCTCGCTCAGGGCGCGGGAGCGTGGGCGGGACGGGATGGGCCTCAGGCCGCCTCGCCCGAGGCCTGAACCCGCGCGCCGCCGAACACGACCGCCTGCCGCAACGGCGCTCGCGACAGGCCGTAGATCAGGCGTGGCTCCGCCGGCGCGCTGACCGCCTCCAACGCGGCGCGATGCTCCGCGGCGAGCACGACATCGAGCGCAGCGATGTTGTCGGCCACCTGCGCCGGTCGGCTCACGCCCATCAGCGGCGCGGTCACACCCGGTCGCCCCATCACCCAGGCGAGCGCCACGCGCGCCGGCGATTGCCCGATGGCCTCCGCCACCCGGCGCACCGCTTCGACGATGGTCCAGTTGCGCGGCGTGAACAGGCTGTCGCCGAACGGATTGGCCCCATCGAGCCGCTTGTCGCCGGCGGGACGCGCCTCGCCCGACGCCGCCGCATCCCTCGGCAGGCCGCCCGCGCGGGGTCCGGCCGCTTCCACCGTCGCGCGGTCGTACGTGCCGCTCAGCAGCCCGTAGGCGAGCGGCGACCACGGCACCACGCCCAGGCCGAATGCGGCGGCGAGCGGGATGTGCTCGTCCTCCACGTCCCGGTTCACGAGGGCGTAGAAGTACTGCAGGGCGATCGGCCCCGGCAGCCCGCGTCGTGCGGCCAGCGTCGCGAGCGTGGCAACGTACCAGGCGGGCGTGTTCGACACGCCCCAATAGCGAACCTTCCCGGCGCGCACGAGACCGGCCATCGTCTCCAGCAACTCCTCGGCCGGCGTGACCCCGTCCCACACATGCACCCAGTAGAGGTCGACGTAGTCGGTTCGCAGACGGCGCAGCGAGCCTTCCAGCGCCGCGTGGACGTGCTTGGCACCGTTGCCGCCCGCGTGCGGACCGTTGCCCGTCGCGAACCCCGACTTGGTCGAGAGGACGATCCCGTCCCGCATGCCGGACGCGCGGATGAAGCGCCCGAGCATCGCCTCGCCCTCGCCCCCGGCATACACGTCGGCCGTGTCCACGAAGTTGCCGCCCCGCTCCCGATAGGCATCGAACACAGCGCGGCTGCCGGCCTCGTCCAGCCCCCAGCGCACCGTCCCGAAGGTCATGGTGCCGAGCGCGAGGGGACTGACCGCCAGGCCGGAGCGGCCGAGCGTACGGTAATGCGTGAGGTCCATTGTTGCATATCCTTGCTGCTATCACCCAGGATAAGGCCACCGGCCCAGGGGGATTAGCCGGATTCATCGGCAAGGGTCTGTGAGTGGAATTCAGCAATGCGACGAGGCACACTCGATGATCTCGCGGCCTTCGCGGCGGTCGCGCGCACCTGCAGCTTCACGCGTGCGGCGGCGGAACTCGGCCTGTCGCCCTCGGCGCTCAGCCACGCCGTCCGCGGGCTGGAGGAACGGCTCGGGGTTCGGCTGCTGGCGCGCACCACGCGCAGCGTCGCGCCGACGCCGGCGGGCGAGCGGCTCGTGCGGTCGCTGGCCCCGGCGCTGGCGGAGATCGAAGGCGGCCTTGCAGCCCTCGCCGACTGGCGCGGTGCGCCGTCCGGTGCGCTCCGGCTGACGACCTTCTCCTCGGCCGCACGCCGCGTGCTCGAGCCGGCCCTGCCGCGCTTCCTCCTCGACCATCCGGCCGTCTCGGTCGAGGTCGTCATCGACGATCGCCTGGCCGACATCGTCGCGGACCGGTTCGACGCCGGCATCCGCTTCGGCGAGTCGGTGGAGCGGGACATGGTGGCGGTGCGGCTGGGGCCGGACCTGCGCACGGTGGTGGTCGGCACGCCCGCCTATTTCGCGCGCCATCCGCGGCCCGAGACGCCGGCCGACCTGGACGCGCACAACTGCGTCAACTACCGGCTGGTCGGCGGCGGGGGATTGCTGCCGTGGGAGTTCGCGCGCGACGGCCAGGAGGTGCGCGTGCGGGCCAAGGGGCAGCTCATCGTCAACGATGCGGACCTGTCGGGGGCCGCGGTGCGGGCCGGGGCCGGGCTCGGCTACATGCTGGAGGAGGACGTGGCCGCCGACATCGCGGCGGGCCGCCTCGTGCAGGTTCTGGCGGACTGGTGCACGCCCTTCCCCGGCTACCACCTCTACCATCCGAGCCGGCAGGCGACGCCGACGCTTCGCGCCCTGATCGACGCCCTGCGTCGGCCCGAAGCCTGACCGGCCGGGGTCCGGCGCGACGCGGGTGTCCTCGCGACCGCTTCGTCGCGATCTCGCCACAGGGCGCTCCGCCGGCCTTCCGGCCGCCGGAGCGCGGGGCGGGCCGACGAGGTCCGGCCCGACCCGGACCGGACCGGGCGTCAGGCGCCGCCCACCCGGGCGGCCGCCCCGCGGCCCCCGTCACCCCCTCAGGCGCCGCCCCACTGCATGGTCAGGCCGCCGTCGACCACCAGGGTGTGGCCGGTGACGTAGTCGGCATCGTCCGAGGCGAGGTAGAGGATCGCCTTGGCGATCTCGTCGGGCTGGCCGGCCCGGTGCCACGGGATGCGCTCCAGGGACTGGGCGAGCTTGTCCGGGTTCTCGAAGCGGTCGGCGGTCATCGGCGTCTCGATCAGGCCGGGCGCCACGTTGTTGACGTTGATCCGATCCTCGGCGAGCTCCCGCGCCAGGCTGCGGCACAGCGAGCCGACGCCCGCCTTCGACATGCCGTAGGGGGCACTCTCCGGGGTGGGCAGGTGCTGGGCCACCGAGGAGACGATGACGATCTTGCCGCGCCCGCCCTGGGCCCGGCGGACCTTGATGAAGGCCCGGGCGCAGAAGACCGGGGCCATCAGGTTGACGCGCAGGATCTGCTCGAGCTTGCCGTCGTCCATCTCGGCCACCGGCATGCCGCTCATCGCCTGGCCGGCATTGTTCACCAGGATGTCGAGCACGCCGAGATCCTGCGCGACCCGCGCGAAGGTCGCCGCCACCGAGGCCGGATCGCCGACATCGTTCTGGATCACGAGGCAGCGGCGGCCCGCCGCCTCGACCCGGCGCGCGGTCTCGCGGGCACCGTCCGCGTCGGTGTTGTAGGTGATCGCCACGTCGGCGCCCTGGCGGGCGAACAGCTCGGCCGTCGCCTGTCCGATTCCCGAATCCGCGCCCGTGATCAGCGCGCGTTTGCCTTCCAGCGTCATGTGAGCCCGTCTCCTCGCACCGTTCGAATCGATGCGGGGACAAGGGACCGGCGCCCGGCCCTGTTCCGGGCCGCGACGCCGGATCACGGGCGCCCGTGCGGGCGTGCGCCCCTCAGGTGACGACGCTCGGCGCGGCGCGGCCGGTGAGCGCGGCGATGTCGGCCAGCGCGTTGGCCACCGCCACCACCGGGGCCAGCACCTCCGCCACCGGCAATTCGAGCCGATCTGGGGCGGCTTCGTAGCGCTCGATATAGACCCGCAGGGTCGCCCCCGCCGTGCCGGTGCCGGAGAGGCGGTAGACCACCCGGGCGTCCTCCGCGAAGGTGACGCGCACGCCCTGCTGCTCGGTGACGGAGCCGTCGACGGGATCGACGTAGCGGAAGTCGTCCGCCGCCGCGACGGTGAGGGAGCCGAGCGTCTGGCCCGGCAGGCTGGCGAGCTTGGCGCGCAGGCCCTCCATCAGGCCCTTGGCGGCCTCGGAATCGATCTCCTCGTAGTCGTGCCGGGTGTAGTAGTCGCGTCCGAACGTGGCCCAGTGGTCCCGCACCACGGCGTCGGCCGGCTTGCCCGTGACCGCCAGGATGTTGAGCCAGATCAGCACGGCCCAGAGCCCGTCCTTCTCGCGGACGTGGTTCGAGCCGGTGCCGGCGCTCTCCTCGCCGCAGAGGGTGATGAGGCCGGCATCGAGCAGGTTGCCGAAGAACTTCCAGCCGGTGGGGGTCTCGTAGGCCGCGATGCCGAGCGACGCCGCCACCCGATCCAGAGCCCGGCTCGTCGGCATCGAGCGGGCGACGCCCGCGAGCCCCTGAGCGTAGCCGGGGGCGAGGTGGGCGTGGGCGGCCAGGATCGCCAGGCTGTCGCTCGGGGTCACGAACAGGCCGGGGGCCACGATCATGTTGCGGTCGCCGTCACCGTCCGAGGCCGCGCCGAGGTTCGGCGCGTCGGCGCTCAGCATCAGCTCGTAGAGGTCGTGGGCGTGGACCGGGTTCGGGTCCGGGTGGTGGCCGCCGAAATCCTCCCGCGGCGTGCCGTTGAGGACGGTGCCCGGCTCGGCGCCGAACACGCCCTCCAGGATGGCGTGGGCGTAGGGGCCGGTGACCGCGCTCATGGCGTCGAAGCGCATGCGGAAGCCGCCGGCGAACAGGCGCGTGATCGCGTCGAAGTCGATGAGTTCGCGCATCAGCGCGAGGTAGTCGGCGACGGGGTCGATCACCGCGACGGTCATGTCGCCGATCCGGGTCTCGCCGATCGTGTCGAGGTCGAGGTCGGGCCCGGCGACGATCCGGTATTCGGTCAGCGCCTTGGTGCGCGCGTGGATCGCCGCCGTGACGCTTTCGGGGGCCGGGCCGCCATTGGCGGTGTTGAACTTGATGCCGAAATCGCCCTCGGGGCCACCCGGGTTGTGGCTCGCCGACAGGATGATGCCGCCGATGGCGCCGTGCTTGCGGATGACGCAGGAGGCGGCCGGGGTCGAGAGCAGGCCGCCCTGGCCCACCAGCACGCGGGCGAAGCCGTTGGCGGCGGCGATCCTCAGGGTGGTCTGCACCACCTGGCGGTTCAGGAAGCGCCCGTCGCCGCCGAGCACCAGGGTGGCGCCCGCCCGATCGGGAATGCAGTCGACGATCGCCTGGACGAAGTTCTCGACGTAATGCGCCTGCTGGAAGACCGGCACCTTCTTGCGCAGGCCGGACGTGCCCGGCTTCTGGTCGTCGTAGGGCGTCGTCGGGACGGTCGTTGCGGACATCGTTCAAGCACTCCTGAATCGCCGCGCTCAAGAACGCGGTTTGCCGCTGCGGGTCAATCGGCGCCGGCCCGCAGGGGAGCCGGCCTTCGGGGCAAGCTTCGCGCCGATGGGGGGCGACCACGCACGCTTCGGACAGCGTCGCGGACGGGGATGGTCTTCAGAGAGCGATGACAACGCCAGCGTTCCCGAAGCACATCCGCCTTGCCGCGTCGCGGATTCCATGCTTCCTGGATCTCGGCCAGGTGGGTGAGTGTCGAGCCAGGATCCCCGCAAGGATTCGTACGTCCGGTTCAAATCCGGACCCCGGCCTCCATCCTGAACGACCAGCCCCCTCGCGGCGCGTCATCGGGGTTCGCCCTCCCGCCCAAGGGCGGACGACCGGGCCTGAACGCCGGCCGCCGCAACGCCCCTTGCCGACGTCGCCTTTCGCAGCCGCGTCCCGACGCTGCGCGCCGGGATGAATCCCGGTCCTGAGACGTGTTGCCCCGGGAACGATCCCAAACGGTCAAGATTTGTCCTTCACGAATTCGCGTGTGAGGACCGTGCATGGAATGCCCCCAGGATGTCAGCCTGCGCGCTGACGGGTCGAGCGCGACCGAGGTCCGCCCGGAGGCCGACGACATCCTGCTGGCGCCCCTCGCCGACATCCCGCGCATCAACCTGCGCGAGGCGGGCGAGCCCTGGGACAAGCGTCGCCACGCCGGCAAGGCCCTGCGCGAGGCGGTGCCGCACGCCGCCCACGCGGCCTGGACGCCGCCCGCCCACCGGCCCGACCCCGTCGCGCTGATCGAGGCGGCGCATGAGGGGCGCCAGGCGCACCTCATCCCGCTCCGGGTCGCCCGCATGGCGAGCTCGCCCTTCGCCTTCCTGCGCGGGGCCGCCCACGTCATGGCCTGGGACCTCGCCCACACCCCGCGCAGCGGCATCGCGGTGGTGATGAACGGCGACGCGCACCTGGCCAATTTCGGCCTGTTCGGCACGCCCCAGCGCGACATCGTCCTCGACCTCAACGACTTCGACGAGGTCACGATCGGACCCTGGGAATGGGACCTGAAGCGCCTCGCCGCCAGCATCGAGGTGGCGGCGCGCACCGACGGGGTCGCCAAGGCCGAGCGCCGCGAGGCCGCCCTCGCGGCGGTGGCGGGCTACCAGCACACCATGACCGAGCTGGCGCCGCAGGGACCCCTCGACGTCTGGCACCAGGCGGCCCGGGCCGACCAGCTCGACTTCGCCGGGCTCACCATCGACACCCATTCCGAGGCGGTCATCGCCAAGGCGGTGGAGAAGGCGCGCAAGAAGCACAACAAGAGCCTGCTCGCCCGGGTCGGCGAGCGCCGCACCGACGGCGGCTGGCGCTTCAAGGCGGCCCCCCCGATCCTCACGAGCGTCGATGCCGAGACCCGCGAGGCGGTGATCGGCGGGCTGGAGCACTATGCCGAGACCCTGCCGCGCGAGCGCCGGTTCATGCTCAGCCGCTACCACGTGGTGGACGTCGCCCACCGGGTCGTCGGGGTCGGCAGCGTCGGCACCCGCGCCTACGTGGCGCTCCTGTGCGGGAATTCCGACCAGGACGTCCTCTTCCTCCAGGTCAAGGAGGCGGTGACGCCGGCCCATGCCCCCTACCTCGCGGGCATGCCGGACGCCTACGGCGACCACGAGGGCGAGCGGGTGATCTACGGCCAGCGCCTGCTCCAGGCGGTAGGCGACCCGCTGCTGGGCTGGACCACCATCGAGGGCCGGCCGTTCTACGTGCGCCAGATGAAGAACATGAAGGGCGACATCCCCGTGGCCGGCCTCACCGGCCAGCCGCTGATCTACTTCTCCTGGGCCTACGGCGCCCTGCTGGCGCGGGCGCATGCCCGCACCGGGGATGCGGCGGCAATCGCGGGCTATTGCGGCCGCGACCGCCAGTGCGACCTGCGCGAGGCCCTGGCCGACTGGGCCCTGGCCTACGGCGACCAGAACGAGGCCGACTTCGCCGCCTTCCAGGCCGCCATCGCGCAGGGCCGCCTGGAGGCGGCGCCCGACCCGGAGATGTGATCCACAGGCCTGCGACAAACTGGGGACGGCGGGCGAAAGAACGGAGCCCGGACCCTCCGGCCGCGTTTCCCGAGTCCTCTCCTCGAGCCGGGCAGCGCACACCCCAGATGGCAAAACGCAGGACCGCGTCGTCTTCCGCTTCGACCGCGACGGCCGAGGGATCGGCCGAGCAAATGGCCGGGGGATCGGCCAAGGAACCGGGCAAGGAAACGGCCAAGAAAACGGTCGAGCGGCCGACCAAGACGTCGCCCCAGGGGCCGCGTGCCAAGGCGGCGCCGAAACCCGCCTCCCGCAAGGCCTCGGGGACACCGGCCGAGACGGTTTCCGACGCCGCATCCGGCAAGGGGGCCGGCAAGGGGGCCGGCAAGGAATCTGGGAAGGGGACCGGTGCGGGCCGTCCGGCCGCGGCGCCGGCGCAGGCCGCCCCGGCCGGCCCCGAGATCGTGGCGCCCCTGGTGCCCACCGGTGCCCTGGCGGTCGCCCTCCTGGACCTGACGCGGACCGGCAAGCCCCTGATCCACATGGCCCGCGAGAGCCACCGGCTCGACGTCATCGCCAAGATCCTGCGCGCCCTGTCGCCCGAGCGCAGCGTCGCGATCTACCCCGAATGGGACTGCCTGCCCTACGACAGGGCGTCGCCCTCGCGCGGGGTGATGGGCGCGCGCACCGGCGTGCTGCGCTGGCTCACCGACACCGCGGCCCTGCCCGACATCGTCCTCACCACCGCCCCCGCCCTGATCCAGCGCGCGCCCCCGGCCGAGACCTGGGCACAGGCGCGCCTGGAGGTCCGGGTCGGCGACGCCCTCGATCCCTCCGCCGTCTCCGCCTTCCTGCAGCGGCTGGGCTACATCCTCGACGACCGGGTCGACGAGCCCGGCGAGGTCGCGGTCTGGGGCCGGACCGTGGACGTCTTCCCGGCCGCCGCCGACCGCCCCTGCCGCATCGAGTACGAGGAGGGCCGGGTCACCGCGATCCGCTCCTACGATCCGGTCTCGCAGCGCTCGCTGGCCGATGCCGACCTGCTCGTCATCGACCCCGCCACGGAGATCCTCCTGCCCGAGGGCTCGGAGAGCCGGCTCGCGCCCTTCACCGGCCAGGAACACGGCCTCGCCCGGTTCTACCCGTCCCTCGTCACGGTCCTCGATCAGGTGCCCGACGCGCGCCTCGTGGTCGAGGACGGAGCGGAGGAGCGGGCACAGGCCTTCTTCGAGCAGATCGACGAGGGCCGCGAGGCCGCGGCCCGGTCCCGGCGCGGCGGGGCCGAGGATGGCGGCCTCTACCTCAGCCCCGCGGATTGGGCGGCCCAGCTCGCGGCGCGCCGGGTCGCCGAGGCCGAGGCGGAGGGCGCCGAGGATCTCACCATGCCGGCCTTCGTGCGCAAGGCCCGGCCGAACACGGCCCTGGCCGAGACCCTGCGCGAGCGCCTGAAGGCGGGCGACCGCATCCTCCTCACGGGACCGGCCGAGCCCCTGGCGCGCCTCGTCCGCATCGCCGAACGGGCGCTGGGCCGCAAGGCCCGGACGGTCCGGGCCTGGGCCGAGGCCGTCGCGGCCAAGCCCGGCGCGCTCCTCAGCCTGGAGGCCCCGATCGAGGCGGGCTTCCGGGTGCCCGGCGAGGGGGTGGCGGTGGTCGCCGCCGCCGACCTCTTCGGCGCCCGTGCCGCCACCGTGGCGGCCGGGGGCCCGAGCGCCATCCTGCCCATCGGCGAGGTCGAGCTGCGCATCGGCGACGTCGCCGTGGACCGCGACAACGGGCTCTGCGTGTTCGAGGGCCTGGAGGCGGTGAGCACCGGCGAGGGCGGGAGCGAGGACGCCCTGCGCCTGCGCTTTGCCGGCGACGGCATCCTGATGGTGCCGGTCTCGCAGGCCGATCGGATCTGGCGCTACGGCTCCGAGGTGGAGGCCGTGACCCTCGACAAGCTGGAGGGCGGAAGCTGGGGACGCCGCCGCCTCGAGGCGGAGGCCTGCATGGCCCGGGCCGCCCGGGTGATGCTGGCGGACGCCGAGAAGCGCCGGACGATCCGGGCACCGGTCCTGGTGCCCCGGGAGCGCGAGATGGAGCGCTTCGCCGCCGGCTTCGGCTTCGCCCTGACCGCCGACCAGGCGGCGGCGGTGAGCGGCGTGATGGCGGACCTGGCCTCCGGCCGGCCGATGGACCGCCTCGTCTGCGGCGATGTCGGCTTCGGCAAGACCGAGGTCGCCCTGCGAGCCGCCGCCGCGGCGGTGTTCGCCGGCAAGCAGGTGGCGATCGTCGCCCCGACCACGGTGCTGGCGCGCCAGCACGTGCAGACCTTCACCCGGCGCTTCGCCCGCTTCGGCCTCGAGGTCGCCCACCTCTCCCGCCTCGTCTCGGCCGCGGAGGCCAAGCGGGTGAAGGCGGGGCTGGCCGACGGCACGATCCGCCTCGTGGTCGGCACGCACTGCCTCGCGGCCAAGGGCGTGGGCTTCGCCGATCTCGGCCTGATGGTCATCGACGAGGAGCAGCGCTTCGGCGCCAAGATCAAGCAGGGGCTGCGGGAGGCGGCGGGGGACGGCCACGTGCTCACGCTCACCGCGACCCCGATCCCCCGCACCCTGCAGAGCGCGCTGGTGGGACTCCAGAGCCTCAGCGTCATCGCCACGCCGCCCTCCGTGCGCCAGCCCATCCGCACCGTGATCGGGCCCTTCGAGGACGAGGCGATGCGGGACGCCCTCACGCGCGAGCACCGGCGCGGCGGCCAGAGCTTCGTGGTCTGCCCGCGCATCGAGGACATCGCCCCCATGGCGGCGCGCCTCGCCAAGCTGGTGCCGGACCTGCAGACCCGGGTGGCCCACGGCGGGCTCAACGCCGCCGAGATGGACGACGTGATGGTGCGCTTCGCCGACGGCGAGGGCGACGTGCTGCTCGCCACCAGCATCATCGAGAGCGGGCTCGACGTGCCGCGCGCCAACACCATGCTGGTCTGGGATGCCGAGCGCTTCGGCCTGTCGCAGCTGCACCAGCTGCGCGGCCGGGTCGGGCGCGGCCAGCGCCGCGGCGTGGTCTACCTGCTGAGCCGCCCCGACCGGCCGCTGACGCCCGCCACGGAAAAGCGCCTGCGGACGCTGGAGGCCCTCGACCGCCTGGGCGCGGGCTTCGCCATCAGCGCCCGGGACCTCGACCTGCGCGGGGCGGGCGACCTCGTCGGCGAGAACCAGGCCGGCCACGTCAAGCTCATCGGGCTCGGGCTCTACCAGCACCTGCTGCACCTGGCCCTGCGCGCCGCCAAGGGCGAGCCCGCCGAGGACTGGAACCCGGAGATCCGGCTGGGCCTGTCGGGCGCCGTGCCGGCCGACTACGTGCCCGAGCCGGAGGTGCGGCTCAGCCTCTACACCCGCACCCTGCGCCTCGCGAACCCGGAGGAGGTGGAGGCCCTGCGCAGCGAGGTGGTCGACCGCTTCGGCCCGCCGCCCGCCGCCTTCGAGGACCTGATCGCCCTGGCCCGGCTCCGGGTCGGCTGCCTCGGGCTCGGCATCCACCGCCTCAGCGGCGGACCGCAGGGGCTGGCCGCCGACCTGCGGCCGAACGCGCCGCCCCTGCCGGTGCCCGCCCACGCCCATATCGTGCGCAAGGACAACCGGGTGCTCCTGCGCCAGGGCAGCGACGACCCGGCGACGCGCGGGCGCCTCGCCGCCGCCTTCCTGGAGCGCCTGGCGGCGCAGGGCGAGCGCCCGGCGCCCGCCCTCGCGGCGGCGGCCTGACGGGCCGCCGCACGAGGCCGTGAGGCACGGAACGGCCGGCGGCGGGGCCGATTGACGAGGGCGTGGGGGCGCCCAGCGGCGCTCCCGGACGCCAGACGCGACCCGATGCCCGAGACCCGCTGCCCATGACCGACCTGTCCCGCCGAAGCCTCCTGGCCGCCACCGCCGCCGGGGGCTCCCTCCTCACCGTGGCCGGCGCGCAGGCTCAGCCCGCGGCCCCCGGGGCGCAGAGCCCGATCCGGGGCAAGGACGGCGCCTCGATCCTGGGGCCCCGCAACCCGGCCCGGGAGGCGCAGGACCCCTTCACCCTGCGCCCGCCCCGGACCGACCACGGCACGATGCCGAACCTGAAATGGTCCTTCGCCGACAGCCACATGCGCCTCGAGGAGGGGGGCTGGGCCCGGCAGACGACGATCCGCGAACTGCCGGTGTCGAAGGCGATGGCGGGGGTGAACATGCGGCTCGGCGCCGGGGTGGTGCGCGAGATGCATTGGCACAAGGAGGCCGAGTGGGCCTACATGCTGAAGGGCCGGGCCCGGATCACCGCGGTGGACGCGCAGGGGCGGACCTTCGCGGACGATGTCGGCGCGGGCGACCTCTGGTACTTCCCCTCGGGCATCCCGCATTCGATCCAGGGCCTGTCCGCCGACGGCGTCGACGGCTGCGAGTTCCTGCTGGTCTTCGACGATGGCGGGTTCTCGGAGGATTCCACCTTCCTCCTGACCGACTGGATGGCGCATACGCCGAGGGACATCCTGGCCAAGAATTTCGGCCTGCCGGAGAGCGCCTTCGCGGGCGTGCCGGAGAAGGAACTCTACATCTTCCCGGGGCCGATGCCCGGCCCCCTCGACGCGGACCGGATGGGCGGCAGCGGCCCGGTGCCGGAGCCCTTCAGCCACCGGATGCTGGCCCAGGCCCCCCTCAGCCTGCCGGGCGGCACCGTGCGCATCACCGATTCCTCGGTGTTCAAGGCCTCGAAGACCATCGCGGCCGCCCTGGTGGAGCTGGAGCCCGGAGCCATCCGCGAGCTGCACTGGCACCCGAACGGCGACGAGTGGCAGTTCTACATCGCGGGCCAGGGCCGCATGACGGTGTTCGGCTCGGAATCGAAGGCCCGCACCTTCGACTACCAGGCCGGCGACGTCGGCTACGTCCCCTTCGCCATGGGCCACTACATCGAGAACACCGGCCCGACGCCCCTGACCTTCCTGGAGATGTTCCGCAGCCCGACCTACGCGGACATCTCCCTGCGCCAGTGGCTCGCCCTCACCCCGCACGCCCTGGTGGCGGCGCACACCCACCTCAATCCGGCGGATCTCGACCGCCTGCCGGCGGTCAAGGCGCCGGTGCTGCCGGGCTGAGCCGCCTCAACTCCCGGGCTTCCTCACCGCCGCGGCGACGTCCACGGGCTTCGGCAGCAGGCCGAGGCGGTGGAAGGTGTCGGCGACCCGCTGCTGGTCGGCGGTGGTCTCGGCGTTCAGCGGCGTGACTCCGTAGGTGAGGCGGCGCAGGGCCACCGTGAGAATCGGCGCCGGGATGCCGACGGAGGGGGCGAGTTCGGCCGCCACCGCGTCGGTGTTGTCCTTGGCCCAGGCGTCGATCGCGCCGATGGCGGCGAGCGTCGCGTCGAGGGCCGGGCCGTGCGCGGCGGCGAAGGCGCGGGTCGAGAGGTAGAACTGGCGGTTCGGCACGAGGCCGGTGCCGTCGGCGAGGATGCGACCGCCGGTGCTGCGCTCGCCCGAGGCGAGGTAGGGGTCCCAGATCGCCCAGGCGTCCACGGCGCCCCGCGCGAAGGCGGCGGCCCCGTCGGCCGGCGCCAGGAAGGTCGGCGTCACCGCCTCGTAGGGCACCCCCGCCTGCTCCAGGGCCCGGACCAGGAAGTAATGGACGTTCGAGCCCTTGTTCAGGGCGATCTTCTTGCCGCGGAGGTCCGCGACCGTGCGGATCGGGCCGTCCTGGGCCACCAGGATCGCCTCGCCCTTGGGGGCTGCGGGCTCGTGGCCGACATAGAGCAGGTCCGGGTTGGCGGCCTGGGCGAAGATCGGGGGGGCCTCGCCGGCCGAGCCGAGATCGACGGCCCCGGCATTCAGCGCCTCCATCAGGGGCGGCCCCGAGGGGAACTCGGCCCAGGTGACGCGGTAGCCGAGCGGCTTCAGGCGCTGCTCCAGCAGGCCCTTGCCCTTGAGCAGCACCAGGGTGCCGTATTTCTGGTAGCCGATGCGGATCACCTTCTCGTCCGCGCGGGCGTGCAGGACGCCGAAGGTCAGCACGGCCAGGGCGGCGAGCAGGATCCCGGCGCGGCGGGTGCCGTCGGAGCGGAGCGCGAGCGCGTGGGTGGCGGCGGGCATGGGACTGTCCTCTGGGCTGGGGGTGGGGTGGAGCGCCGGCAAGGCTCTCTCCCCGCCTGCGGCGACCGGATTTCCACATGTCGGCACGACGCGGCCCTCCTCCCCCTCGTGGGGAGGAGTGGGAGGTGGGGGTGGCTCCGCCAGCCTCGGCCGGCTGAGGGTCACCCGCCCCCCACTCCTCACCTCTCCCACAAGGGGGAGAGGGACGCGCCGAGCTTGCAGAGGCGGATGCGTGAATACGGTCGCCGCCTGCGGGGCGAGGAGCGCGGACACCGCGTCGTGCCCGCGATGAGCGGCGGCGACGCCGAGGAGGCGCCTTCGACGTCAGCGCCTCAATGGGCCGCGATGCGCCGACTCGGGACGATGTCGTTGGCGATGACCTCGCCGAACGGGCCGTTGTTGCGGGCGTTCGTAGGCGCGACGCCGGTGGTGGCGCGCAAGGGCAGCTTGGGGAAGACCAGCTCGGCGAAGCGGTAGGCCTCCTCCAGGTGCGGGTAGCCCGACAAGATGAAGCGGTCGATCCCGAGGTCGATGTACTCCTTCATCCGGTCGGCGACCTGATCGGCTGAGCCGACCAGGGCGGTGCCGGCGCCGCCGCGTACCAGGCCGACGCCGGCCCAGAGGTTCGGCGAGACCTCGAGCTTGGTGCGGTCGCCCCCGTGCAGGGCCATCATCCGGCTCTGGCCGACGGAATCCTGGCGCTTCAGGGTGGCCTGCGCCTTGGCGATGGTCGCGTCGTCGAGGCGCGAGATCAGGCTCTCGGCCGCGGCCCAGGCCTCGCCCTCCGTCTCCCGCACGATGACGTGCAGGCGGATGCCGTAGGAGAAGGATTTTCCTTTCCGGTCGGCCGCTTCGCGGGCCTTGGCGATCTTCTCGGCGACGCCCGCCGGGGGCTCGCCCCAGGTGAGATAGACCTCGCAATGCTCGGCCGCGACCTCGATGCCGGCCGGCGACGAGCCGCCGAAGTAGAGCGGCGGATAGGGCGTCTGCACCGGCGGGAAGATCACCCGGCCCTCCTCCACCCGGAGGTGCTTGCCTGCGTAGCTGACCGTCTCGCCGGCCATCAGCCCGCGCCAGATGTGCAGGAACTCGTCCGTCACGACGTAGCGCTCGTCATGGTCGAGGAAGACGCCGTCGCCGCGCAGCTCCACCGGATCGCCGCCCGTGACGACGTTGATGAGCAGGCGCCCGTCCGAGATCCGGTCGAGGGTCGCGGCCATGCGGGCGGCCATGGACGGCTCCTGCAGGCCGGGGCGCACGGCCACGAGGAAGCGCAGCCGCTTCGTCAGGGGCGCCAGCGCCGAGGCCACCACCCAGGAATCCTCGCAGGAGCGCCCGGTGGGCAGGAGCACGCCGTAATAGCCGAGCTCGTCCGCGGCCTGGGCGATCTGGCGCAGATAGGCGAGCGAGACGTCGCGGGCGCCCTCCTGGGCGCCGAGGTAGCGGCCGTCGCCGTGGGTCGGGAGGAACCAGAGAACGTCGGTCTGACCGGTCATGGGAAATCTTTCTTGGACGGGGAGGCGGCGCTCAGGACGGCGCGCGCTCGGACAACAGGTGGTCGAGGATGCGGCCTTCCAGGGCCGCGAGGTCGGCATCGCCCCGCCGGCGCGGGCGCGGCACGTCCACGGCGACGTCGAGGGCGATGCGGCCGGCCTCCACCACGAGGATGCGGTCGGCCATCGCCACGGCCTCGGCGACGTCGTGGGTGACGAGGATCGCGGTGAAGCCCTGCGCCCGCCAGATCCGCTCGATCATCGCCTGCATGTCGATGCGGGTCAGGGCGTCGAGGGCGCCCAGGGGCTCGTCGAGGGCGAGCAGCCCCGGGCGGCTGACGAGGGCGCGGGCGAGCGCCACCCGCTGGCGCTGGCCGCCCGACAGGGTCGCGGGCCAGTTGCCGGCCTTCTCGGAGAGGCCGACCTCGGCCAGCGCCGCCTGCGCCCTGGCGCGGCGCTCGGCCTTGCGGCCGCCCTCGCCGAGGCCCACCGCCACGTTGTCCACGACCCGGGCCCAGGGCAGCAGGCGCGGCTCCTGGAACATGATGCGCTTCGGGGGCGTGCGCACGGCGCCCGACTCGAGGGCGATGCGGCCGGCGCTCGGCTGCTCCAGGCCGAGGATCAGGCGCAGCAGGGTGCTCTTGCCGCAGCCCGAGCGTCCGACCACGGCCACGAACTGCCCGGCCGGGATGTGCAGGTCGAGGCCCTCGATCACCGTGTGGCCGTCGAAGTCCTTCCGCAGGTCGCGCAGGGTGACGCCGATGCCCGTGGCGGAGGGCGGCGCGGCGCGGGCCGGCGCCTTCGAGGCGGCGACCCCGCGGGGTTTCGGATCGCGGATCGGGGAATCCTCGGGGACGCGGAGGGCGGTGGCGAGCATGGGACGGACCGTCGAAGGGGAGATGAGGATTTCGGGAGGGGAGCCGCCGCCGCGTCACGCGTTCCGGTAGGCCGGGTTCCAGGCCAGGAACCGGCGCTCCAGCAGGCGGGTGACCGCGTCGGCGGCCTTGCCGAGGCCGGCATAGATCACGATCGCCAGCACCACGACGTCCACCAGCATGAACTCGCGGGCCTGCATCGCCATGTAGCCGAGGCCCGAGGAGGCCGAGATCGTCTCGGCCACGATGAGCGTCAGCCACATGATGCCGAGCGCGTAGCGCAGGCCCACGAAGATCGAGGGCAGCGCGCCGGGCAGGACCACGCGGGTGAAGAGCGTGGTGGGCGACATGCCGTAGACCCGGCCCATCTCCACGAGCTGCGGGTCCACCGAGCGGATGCCGTGCAGGGTGTTGGCGTAGACGGGGAAGAACACCCCGATCGCCACGAGGAAGAGCTTGGCCTCCTCGTCGATGCCGAACCACAGGATCACCAGGGGGATCAGCGACAGGTGCGGGATGTTGCGGATCATCTGCAGCGTCGTGTCGGTGAGGCGCTCGGACAGGCGCGACAGGCCGTTGGCGAGGCCGAGGGCGAAGCCGATGCCGCCGCCGATGAGGAAGCCGACGGCCGCCCGGGCGAAGCTGATCGAGAGGTTGGTCCAGAGCTCGCCGCTGCGCGCCGCCTCCCAGCCCGCCGCGACGACCCCCGAGGGGGCCGGCATGAACCGGGTGGAGACGAGGCCCGTCGAGGCGGCGACCTGCCAGCCGAGCAGGATCACGGCGGGCACGAGCCAGGGCGTCAGGCGCTCGAGGGTGCGGGTGGTGAGAAACGGGGTCATTCTGCGGTCAGCCCTTGCTCGCCGGGGGAGCCGGCGGCGTCCACACGGCATCGCGGACGCGGATGGGGTTGGCGATCAGGCCCAGGGCCTGGAAGCGGTCGGCCACGCGCTGCTGGCCGGCGATGACCGCCTCGGTGAGCGGCGCGATGACGTAGACGCTGCGGTCGACGGCGCGCTGCGTCGCGTCGAGGGGCACGCCGGTGCCCTTCGACAGCAGGGCGGCCACTTCCGGGCGATGCGCCTCGCACCAGGCGGCCACCTCGGCGAGAGCGCCGACCGCCGCCTGGACCACGGGGGCGTTGCCTTGCGTGAAGTCGCGGTTGCCCAGGAAGAAGTTGGTGGGCTTCTCGATCTCGGCGGCACTGGCCAGGATGCGGGTGCCGGGCTGGCGCTCGGCGATGGCGAAGTACGGGTCCCAGATCGCCCAGGCGTCCACGGCGCCCCGCGCGAAGGCCGCCGCCGCATCCGCCGGCGCCAGGGTCACGGGCTCGATGTCCGTGTAGGCCAGCCCCGCCTTCTCCAGGGCGCGGACGACGAGGTAGTGGGCGCTCGATCCCTTGGCGAAGGCGACGCGCTTGCCCTTGAGGTCGGCGAGCGTCCCGAGGGGCGACCCCTGCGGCACCAGGATCGCCTCGCCGGAGCCGCCGGCATCCTGGGCTGCGACGTACAGGAGGGAATTGCCGGCCGCCTGGGCGAAGACCGGGGGCGGCGCGCCGGTCTGGCCGAAATCGATGGCGCCGACGCCGAGGGCCTCGAGGACGGGGGGACCGAACGAGAACTCGGTCCAGCGCACGGACACGCCCAGCGGCTTCAGCGCCCGCTCGATGGCGCCCTGCTGCTTGGCGACGACGAGGATGCCGTTCTTCTGGTAGCCGATCCGGAAGGTGCCGGCCTCCCCGGCCCGGGACGGGGCGGGCAGGCCCGCCGCCAGGGCGCCGGCGAGGAGGGTGCGTCGGGAGAGCATCGGCGGGGCGCCTTCAGCCGGCGCTGGCGAAGGCGGCGACCGGGGCCTCCGGCGCGGCGATCCGGGCGGCCCGGGCCTGGAGCAGGTCCGCGAGCTGGCTCGCGGCGTCGGCGATGCGGGCCTTCACGCCGTCGTCGACGAGGACGCCGTCGCGAAAATCCGCGTCGGAGCCGTAGACCGCGCTCGGGATGGTGTGGGCGCTGAAGAACCCGAAGAGCGGGCGTAAGGAATGCTCGACCACGAGCGCGTGGCGCGGGCCGCCGCCGGTGGCCGAGAGGATCACGGGCTTGCCCACGAGGGCGGCCGGGTCGACGAAGTCGAACAGGTGCTTGAACAGGCCCGTATAGGCGCCCTTGTAGACCGGCGAGCCGACGATGAGCGCGTCGGCGCCCTCGATGGCCTCGACGATGCGGCGGGCCGGCAGCGGCAGCAGGTCCCGCGACCAGGCGGCCCCGAGGCCCGTGCCGGCATCCACCATGTCGAACAGGCGGATCTCGGCCCGCAGGTGCGTGCCCACCGCCTCGGCGAGGGACTCGGCCAGCGCCCGGGTCTTCGAGGGGCGCTGGAGATTGGCGGTGAAGCCGACGATGCGGGGCAGCGACATAGGGTGACTTTCGTGGACGCCAAAGATCTCCAGACGTGACGGCGCCATCGCTCAAGACGAGCGCTGGCCAACTCTGGACATTCGAGAGATCTGTGCTCTGTGAACCGGGCTCAGCCACGGGTTTTCCGTGACGTCGTTCTGACGAAAACGTGCCCGTTGCACGCACGAGAATCAATGAAACGTTCTTTTGAATGCGTGCCACGGCGGAGAGGATCTCTCCGGACTGCGCGCCCCCGGGAGATGATCCCGTTCGACAGGCATTATCGTGCCGAGAATTTCGTCATAGCGAGACGTTCACCGCCGGACGGCGTCGGGCCTCGACCGCGCGGGACGGCGCCCGGGATCGCGTCTCAGACGACGGCGTCGTCGAGCACGCCCTGCAGCACGACCCGGCGGAACGCCGCCAGGAGGTCGGCATCGAGCTTGGGCACCATGCCCTGCATCAGGGCATGGGCCTCCCCGTGGGGCAGCGGATCGCGATAGGGGCGCCGCTCGGTCAGGGCCGAGTGGATGTCGCAGATGGTGACGAGGCGCACGAGATCGGGGATCGCCGCCCCCGCGAGGCCGTCGGGATAGCCGCTGCCGTCGAGCATCTCGTGGTGCGAGCGCACCACGGCGAGGGTCGCGGCGTCGAATCCGCCCTGGGCGGCGAGGAGGTCGGCGCCGACGGCCGGATGGGTGCGCATCACCGCCATCTCCTCCGCGGTGAGGCGGCCGGGCTTGTTCAGGATCGCCAGGGGGATCTTCGCCTTGCCGACATCGTGCAGGAGGGCGGCCTGGGCCAGGCGCTTCTGGTCGGCGCGGGCGAGCCGCAGGCCGGCCCCGAACGCGGCGGCGTAGCCGGCGACGCTCAGGGAGTGCTGGTAGAGCTGCTGGTCGTGGCTCTGGATGACGTCGAGCCAGGTGCGGATGCCGGAATCGGAGACGGCCGCCAGGATCAGCTCCGTGCCGGCATCGACCCCCTCCGCGCTCACGGGACGGCCGGCCTCGGCCGCCTCGAAGGCGCCCGCCACCAGGCCGATGGCGGCCCGCGCCCGCTCGGCGATGTCCCGGACCTTCCGGATGGGGGCGGCGACGGCGCTCCGGCGGGCGGCCTGCCAGGCGTCCACGAGGGCGAAGAGGGTGGCGAGGACCGCCGTGCGGGGTGCATCCGCCGGCAGGGTGCGGGTGGCGACGGCGGCTCGGCCGCGCGCGGCGGGGGGCCGGTTGGTGAGCTCCAGGCTCGCGATCCGGGCGCCGTGGAGCCGGACGATCCAGGCGGCGGCGAGGCGCGCGTCGCCGGTGATGTCGACTACGGCGACGAGGGGCAGCACCGCCGGCAGGGCCTCGCGGGGCTCGATGCAGCGGCAGGCGAGCACGTTCTCGACGGCGCGGCAGAGCAGGGCCGCCAGTTGCGGCCTGTCCGAAACGATGAGAACGGAATTGTCCTGGGTCACGAGCGGGTCCGTCAACCTGGTGCGCGGTCCGGCTTCCGAGCCCGACCCTCAACATTTGACACGAAATCATTATCGAACAATTCACGACAAAGCATCAGGCAGTCGTGGTGCCCCGTCTACGTGGTCACCGCGAATGAGCGACGGGTGTCAGTGCCTGAGACATCCCGTTTCGGCACAGGTCAGGCGGCGCAGGCGCGCCGAGAACTTGTCAACCTCTCGATGCGAGCGCCGCCGGCGGGGGTCCGTGCGGGTGGATGCGCCGGCGACGACGGGCGGCACGGGAGCCGGCGCACCACGCCGCCGTTGGGCGGCGCCCCCCGCACGACGCCCCCCCTGCCGGGACGGCCGCGCGGCGTGTGGGCCGGCAGCCATCGGCGGTCGTGGACTTTTGCGGCGCGGTCGCGCACCTCGTGCCCGCCCGATTCGGATGCGGGCGGCGGGCGGCGGGCGGCGATGACGGAGAACGGGCGATGAACCGGCGTGAGGCGGTGGCGGCGGCCCTGGCGCAGGCGGCGCCGCGCCTGCCCGATTTCGAGACCGAGGCGGTGATCGACCGCGCCCTGGCGAGCCCGGGCCTGCGCAACGCGCGCCCGGACAACGCGGCCTGGCTCGCCCTCGTGGCCTATGCCCGCCACGTCTTCACCGAATACGACGACCTTCTCGCGGAGGGCTACGACCGCGACAGCGCCCGCCACTTCGTCCTCGACGACCTCAACGCCGCCCTCGCCGCCTGGGGCTCGCGCCGCCGGGTTTCGGAAGAGGAGGACGAAGCCCCGTGAGCCCGATCACGGTCGCGTGGGCTCCGGTGCTGGGTTGCATCCGGACGGGTTGCACCGCGCCGGCGCGAACGGCATCGTCCCGCCGCGCAGGCCCATCCGTCCGGGCCGGGCCAAGGGGAGGGAACCCATCGTCATGAAGATCAGCGCACGCAACGTCCTCAAGGGCAAGGTCGTCTCGGTCGAGAAGGGGGCCACCACGGCCCATGTGAAGATCGAGATCGCCGGCGGCCAGCTGGTCACCGCCTCGATCACCAACGAATCCGTCGACAGCCTGAAGCTGACCGTGGGCGGCGAGGCCTATGCCGTGGTGAAGTCGTCCGACGTCCTGGTGGCGGTGGATTGAGGACGATGCGCCGGCTCGCCGCGATCGCGCTCTCCGCCGCTCTCCTGGCGCCGTCCGCCGGCCGGGGGCAGGCGCAGCCCGCCGGCGAGACCGGCGCGTCGCCGCCCGCGGACCCGGCGGCCTGCACGCAGTTCGACTGGTCGCTCCTGCGCGAGCAGGCCTGGTTCTCGGCCGCGAGCCTGCCGCGGGTGGAATCCGGCGGCACCCTGCCGGCCGCGATGCCGGCCGCGATCCTCGCCCTGAAGCCGCAGGAGGCGGTCGCCCCGCCCGTCGCGCCCTCGCGGGCGCCGAAGCCCGGCTCCTATGGCGGCGTGCTGCACCTCGCGGCGCCTCTGGCCCCCGGCGCCTACCAGGTCACCCTGTCGGACCGGGCCTGGATCGACGTGAGCCAGGACGACCGGACCACGCGGCCCCCGACCGCCAGCACGATGCGCCCCGGCTGCCCGATGCTCGCCAAGAGCGTGCGGTTCCAGCTCGGCACCGCGCCGATCACCCTCCTGGTCAGCGGGGCGCCCGCCGACACGATCCGGATCGCCGTGGCGCCGGTGGAATAGGGCGGCACCGCGGACCCTCGACGGGGCGATCCCCGATGGACTAGCGTGGGCGTGAGCCGCGAACCTTCGCCTCAGACGATCCTCGGCGCCCCGCCCGGCGGGGACGCGATCCCGGGAGCCCTCCGCTGACCCTTCGCCTCCGCCTCGCGACGTTCCTACTCCTCGGCTCCTGTCTCGGCCTGCCCGCTGCGGCCCAGGACCGGGGCAGCGTCAACCCGAAGCCCCTGCCGCCGCTCGCCAACCCGGACGCGCCGGACACGCCGGCCAAAGCCCTGTTCGGCCGCGCCACCACCCCGGCCCCCGGCCCCGCCCAGGCCTACGGCTCCTATGCCAAGGGCTGCTTCTCGGGCGGCGAGGCGCTGGCCGTGGACGGGCCGACCTGGCAGGTGATGCGCCTGTCGCGCAACCGGATGTGGGGCACCCCGCCCCTCGTCGACTTCCTGGAGCGCCTGGCCGCCAAGGCGCCCCGCATCGGCTGGAACGGCCTCCTCGTCGGCGACATGTCCCAGCCGCGCGGCGGGCCGATGCTGACCGGCCACGCCTCGCACCAGCTCGGCCTCGACGCCGACATCTGGCTGACCCCGATGCCGGACCACCGCATGAGCCGGGTCGAGCGCGAGGAGACCTCCGCCACCAACGTGGTCCGCCCCGACCGCCTCGACATCGACCCGCAGGTCTGGACCCCCGAGCACCTCAAGCTGATCCGGATGACGGCGCAGGAGCGCGAGGTGGCGCGCATCTTCGTCAACCCGGCGATCAAGAAGGCCCTGTGCCGCGAGGCCGGCGGCGACCGCGCCTGGCTCTCGAAGGTGCGGCCGATGTACGGGCACAACTACCACTACCACATCCGCCTCGCCTGTCCGGCGGGCCAGGACCAGTGCGGCGACCAGGCCCCGCCGCCCTCCGGCGACGGCTGCGGCGAGGAGCTGGCCTACTGGTTCAGCGACGCGATCATGAATCCGAAGCCCGCGACGAAGCCGCCGCGCCCAAAGCCGCCGATGACGATGGCGGCCCTTCCCACCGCCTGCCGGGCGGTGCTGAAGGCGCGCTGAGGACCTCTCCCGCCGCCCCCCACCGCGGGGGCGGCCAGCCGGACGACAGGACACCGATGGGCGAACGGATCACGATCACGGCCGGCGACGGCACGCAGGCGGTCATCGACGCCGACGGGGCCGAGCCCGTCTCCTGGCAGGTGGGCGGCCGCGACTATCTCTGGAGCGGCGACCCCGCGCACTGGAACCGGCACGCGCCGTGGCTCTTCCCGGTGGTCGGCGCCTCCACCGACGGCACGGTCCATGTGGGCGACGCGGCCTACCCGATGCCGCAGCACGGCTTTGCCCGCGACCTGCCCTTCACGGTGATCGAGCGGGCCGACGACAGCGTGAGCCTGCGCCTCACCGACAGCGCCGAGACGCGGGTGCACTACCCCTACGCCTTCCGCCTGGACATCACCGCCCGGGTCGGCCCCGGCCTCCTCGACCTCGAGATCTGGATCGAGAACACCGACACGGTGCCCCTGCCCTACGGGCTCGGCTTCCACCCGGCCTTCCCCTGGCCCTTCGCCGGCGGCGCCCGCGCGGCCGGGGGCGGCTACGCCGTCCGGTTCGAGCACCCGGAGCGCCCCTTCGCCCCCGAGGTCGGGGCGGGCGGCCTCCTCCTGCGCGACGAGCGGCCGATCCCCCTGGAGGGCGACACCCTGCCCCTCGATCCGGCGCTGTTCACCGAGGCCCTGGTCTTCCGGGATGCGGCGAGCAGCTGGATGCGCTTCACCGGCCCCGACGGCGCGGCGATCCGCCTGGCGGTATCGGACTTCCCCCACCTCGCGGTCTGGACCAAGCCGACGGCCCCCTTCCTCTCGCTGGAATGCTGGACCGGCCATGCCGACTGGGACGGTTTCGCGGGCGACCTCACGGGCCGGGATTCGCAGCGCCTGCTGGCCCCGGGCGGACGGGCGCGCCACGGGGTCACCCTGTCGTTCGAGCGGGAGAGCCGGGCATGACGGAGACCGTCTTGGCCGCCACGTCCTCGGGGGAGGCTTTCTCGGCGGAGGCTTTCTCGGCGGAGGCCTGGACGCGCAACGCGGCGGCCTACGAGGCCATCCGCACCATGCCGTTCAACGCCGAGCTCGCCGCCGGCACCCTCGGGCAGGCGCGCTTCATCCACTACATCGTGCAGGACGCGCACTACCTCGTGGGCTTCGGCCGGGCCCTGGCGCTGGCCGCCGCCAAGGCGCCGAACCCCGACCGGATGGTGCAGTTCGCCCGGGCGGCCGAGACCGCCATCGTGGTGGAGCGCTCGCTCCACGGCGGCTTCTTCCGCGATTACGGCATCGACGCCGAGACCTTCGCGCAGACCCCGCTCTCGCCGCCCTGCGACCACTACGTCTCCTACCTCGTCGCCACCGCCTATGCGGAGCCCTACGAGGTGGTGCTCGGCGCGCTGCTGCCCTGCTTCTGGATCTATGCCGAGATCGGCCGGGACATCTTTTCCCGGGCGCGGGCCGACAATCCGTACCGCGCCTGGATCGACACCTATGCGGGCGAGGACTTCGCGCAGGCGGTCGCCGCCATGATCGCGGCCACCGACGAGGCGGCCCGGGGCGCCTCGCCGGAGGTCCGGGCCCGGATGCACCGCGCCTACACCCAGGCCACCCGCCTCGAATACCTGTTCTGGGACGGAGCCTATCGCGGGGCGGCCTGGCCGGTCTGAGGCGAGGGGCCCCGCCCCGTCAGACGGCCTGGAGCCGGGGTCCCCGGGCCTGGGCAGCCGGACGGGTCCGGTCGCGGAACCGGTCCCGGGCGGCGCGGGCCGCCTGCTCGACGCTGCGGTAGACCGTGCCGTCGAGGGGGGCGAAGGCGCGGCTCGACGCGAAGAAGCGCACGCCCCCGGGCTCCGGAACGGCGATCCCGGCGGTGATCTCGCCGATCTCGATGACCCGCGGCGGGGCGGGCTCGGCATGGAGGCGGTTGCGGGCGCGCTCCGCCCGGTGATCCACGAGGCTGGGGGCCGCGTGCAGGCGATTCAGCGCCCGCTCGGCCTCGATCTGAAGATGCGGCATGACAAGGACTCCGGTGGCCGGCGCGGGGCCGGCGCGAGACGAACGGTGGGACGCGAGGGGATGGTCAGCGTCGACAACGGCCGTGTTGGGACCGGAGACGCGGGGCATCGCCCCGCGGGAAGCATGCGTTGCAGACAGTCACGGCAAGTCATCCTTTCCGAGAAGGACCACGAGGCGCGAGCGCATCGCGGTGCTTTAGCGTTTGATGACGCGGCGCAAGCTACACACTTCAAATCACCGCGGCGCGGCGACACCTCCAGGCATCGCCGAACGTCTTGAAGATGCTCATCCCGCTGCGTTTCGTCAACGGATCGATCTTCCGAATGCAGCACAGTCGTTAGCAGAAACGGCCCCGCTCGGCCTCCGGCGCGCGTGCTTCCTTCGCAGACCCGATCAAGCGGCGGCGATGACGCCGGCGAGGTCCCGGTAGTCGCGGAAGATCCGGGCCGCACCGGCCCGGGTCAGGTCCGCGGCCGCCGGGTCGTGGGTCCAGTGCCCGCCGCCGCTGAAGCCGACGACGCGCATGCCGGCGGCGCGGGCCGCCGTGACGCCGGGCACGCTGTCCTCGATGACGAGGCAGGCCGCGGGGGCGACCCCCATCGCGGCGGCGGCGTGGAGGAACAGGTCGGGTGCCGGCTTGCCCCGCGCCACCAGGGTCGAGGAGAAGATCCGCCCCTCGAACAGCGGGAGCAGCCCCGTCAGCCCCAGGGAGTGACGCAGGCGCACGGGGTCGCTGCTGGAGGCGACGCAGGAGGGCAGCCCGAGGGCGGCGACCGCCGCGGCGACGCCCGCGACCGCCCGGAGCTCCCTGTCGAAGGCGCGCAGCGTGTCCGCCT
The DNA here is from genome assembly GCF_001424705.1 of Methylobacterium sp. Leaf465. Lineage (GTDB taxonomy): Bacteria > Pseudomonadota > Alphaproteobacteria > Rhizobiales > Beijerinckiaceae > Methylobacterium. The sequence goes on along the minus strand of NZ_LMRA01000034.1, from coordinate 381,724 downwards.
TCACGGCGTCGACGAAGCCCTCGGGCTCCGCGATTCCGTAATCCTGGGCGATGTGGCCCATGATCGAGACCATCGAGGTGCCGGCGAAGCGCGCCCGCACGGTCTCGACGTCGATGGGCACGCCGATGCGGTTGAGGCCGGCGGTGAGGCGCGCCAGGCTGATCGGCTCGCTGTCCACGAGCACCCCGTCGCAATCGAAGATCACCAGCGCGAGGGGTGGGGCCGTCGCGCCGGGCGCGGGCACCGGATGGAGGAGCGTGGAGGCGTCGCGCATGGGGTTCGGTCGGGTCTCGGGTTGCGGATGGGCCCCGCGCCGCGCGGCCCCGTGCCCCGCATATGGCGCGATCGCGATCCCGCGCAAACCGCGACGCCCGGCCGAGCCACCGGTGGCTTGCGCCCGTCGGCGCGCCCTCCTACTCAGCCTGAAGGGCCGGCGCGGATGCCGGCAGGTGCGATCGGGTGCGATGGTCCGTTTCCTCAGCCGCTTCCTCGGCCTCGTCTTCCTGGCGGCGGGCTTCGTCTGCCTCGTCTACGACGGTGCCCGCTCCGTCGCGAACAACACCCCGCGCCTCACCAGCGTCAGCGACCTCGCCTTCACCCTGTTCAAGGACCGGGCGAACGCTCTCCAGGGCACGGTGGAGAGCGTCGCCCCCTGGCTCTGGAAGATCCTGGTCCTGCCCCTGACCCTGGCGCCCGCCGCCCTGATCGGGCTCGTGATCGGGACCGTCCTGCTCTGGCTCGGACAGCCGGCGCGGGAGCGGATCGGCTTCCTCAGCGGTCCGTGAGGGCCGGTCGCGGCGGCGACCGCCGGACCGGGTGCCATTTCGCACGCGCTGCCGCCCGCCGCCTTCGCGCCATCCGGCCGAGGTGCCATAATCCCGTGCGGTCCCCATCGTAGATGAACGGGATCATCGGGGCGCGGCGCCGTTCACGTCCGATCGTCCCGACGCCTCGCCACCTGTCAGGGATCCGTCGCTCCTCATGCCCCGCATCGTCGCCGCCTCCACCCTGGCCCTCCTCCTCGGCGCCGCGCCGGTCCTGGCGCAGCCGTCCCCGGGCGCGCCCCAGCGCAACATCGCGCCCACCGGGGTGACCAAGCCGCCGGGCCGCGCGGAGGCGGGCAAGGCCCCCTATACCCGCGCCTCCACCGAGGCGGACATGGCCAAGGCCCAGCGCGCCTCGGCCGCCCGCGACAAGGCCTGGGACACCAAGATGCGCACCACCATGGGCTCGATCTGCAAGGGCTGCTGAGGCTTAGGCCGCCGGACCGCGCGCCGGTCAGGGCCCCGTGATCCGCCTGGAAGGCGTCAGCAAGCGGTTCCCCGGGGCCGAACGCCCCGCCGTCGACGCCCTCGACCTCGCCGTCGCCGAGGGCAGCGTCTGCGCCCTGATCGGCCCGTCCGGCTGCGGCAAGTCTACGACCCTTCGGATGGTCAACCGGCTGGTGGAGCCGGATGCCGGCCGCGTCCGCGTCGCTGGCACGGACGTGACGCGGACCGATCCCGTCGCCCTGCGCCGGCGCATCGGCTACGTGCTCCAGGGCGTCGGCCTGTTTCCCCACCGCAGCGTCGCCGACAACATCGGCACCGTGCCGGGCCTGCTCGGCTGGCCCCGTGCCCGGATCGCCGAGCGGGTCGACGCGATGCTCGACCTCGTCGGCCTCGACCCGGCGCAGTACCGGGCACGCCGCCCGCACGCGCTCTCCGGCGGCCAGCGCCAGCGCGTGGGCGTCGCCCGGGCGCTGGCCGCCGATCCCCCGGTGCTCCTCATGGACGAGCCCTTCGGCGCGGTGGACCCCGTCGCCCGCGACCGCCTGCAGGCCGAGATCGGCGCCATCCTGCGGCGCCTCGGCAAGACGGTGCTCCTCGTCACCCACGACATCGACGAGGCGATGCGGATGGGCGACCGCGTCGTGCTGATGCGGGACGGCCGCATCGTCCAGGCCGATGCGCCCGAACGCCTCCTGGCCGCGCCGGCCGACGCCTTCGTCGCGGGTTTCGTCGGGCAGGACCGGGCCTTGCGCCGCCTCGCCCTGATCGCCGCCGGGAGCCTGGCGAGCCCCGGCGCCCTGCCGGAGGCCCCCGCGATCGCGGCCGGGGCGTCCCTGCGGGAGGCCCTGTCCCTCCTGCTCGCCACCGGTGCCGACGGTCTCAACCTCACCGGCGACGGACCGCCGGTCCACCTCACCCTGGCGGCGATCCGGGCCGAGGCGGCCCGGGCGGTGGCGTAGGGCCTGACCGGGCCCCTACTTGCACTCCTCGCGGGCGCGCTTCATCGCGTCGCCGAACCCCGCCAGGGCGTACTCGTCGCTGGTGGGATTGCCGCGCAGCGAGGTGGTCTTGACCTGCAGCTTCGGGGTGCGCCCCATCTCGGTGACCACCCGGGTCTCCTCCGCCGGGTTCTGGAGCCAGGCGTTGTTGTCCTTGGTGACGAGGCCGTAGCGGGTGGCGCCGAGGATCAGGGTCGGGTCGGTGGGCGCCGGGCCGGCATTGGCCTTGGCCTGGCTGTTCGCGGGCTTGGCCGGGAAGCCCAGCATCACCGCGACCTCGTTGGCCACGTTCTCGGCCTTGCGCACGGTGACGAAGAGGTAGGCCGTGTCGCGCTTCAGGGTCTTGGGCGAGCGCGTCTGCGGCTGGGCGATGGCGTAGCAGACGCGGGTCTTGCCCTGGCCGCTCGCGAAGACGTTCCAGTCGCCGAAGATCGCCACCGGGGTGGCCTGCTGCATGCCGGGGGCCGTCACGGCGGCCTTCGCGGCGCGCTCGCGCCCCCGGCGGGACTTCCGGCGGCCCGGGGCCTCCGCCTCCTCGGGGGCGGCCTCCTGTGTCTGGGCCTGGGCCTGGCTCTGGGCCCGGGCCGGGCCGGCCGCGAAGGGATGGGGGGCGCCGACCAGGGCGGCGGGACCGGACAGGACCAGGATGGCGGCCCCGAGCCGGAGGCCGCGTCGCAGAACAGGAACCATGGAAGACCCTTCGGGACGTCGCCGGACCGGGAGCCCGGCCGACCGTCCGGATGTGCGACGCCGCGCGGCGCCGGTTTCAGGATTGCGTGTCCCGCCCCGATCAGGCGGCGTGGGGCTCGGCGGCGAACACGCCCGGCAGCGCCGCCATCACGCTCGCGAGGGCGGGTGCGGCCAGCGTCGACAGGGTGGGGGACTCCGCGGGGTCCGGGCCCGTCGCCTCGAAGGCCGCGAGCCTCTGCACCCGCGTCAGCGCGCGGGGCTCCGGATCGTTGTAGGGCGTGTTGTAGCACTTGCGCACCGAGGCCCAGAAGGCGGCCCGGTCGGCCTCGGGCAGGCGGCTCAGGGCGGCGTCGATCAGCGCCGTGGCTTCGGCCGCGAGGGCGGGGACGTCATCCGGCGCGATCCGGCTTTCAGCGGGCATGAGCAGATCTCCGAGGGGCTCGGGACAGGGTCCTACACAGCATCACATAGCTGAGCCGTGAACGCACCTGCCCCGAGTCCGGTTCTTTTCGGGTCAGTCCAAATCGGTTCGATCCCTCCGGGATGGCGGATGGGGGCTTCGGTCGAGCGCCGCGCAGGCTTGCCGAGACGGGCACCGCTCCGATGACGCGGCGTCCGCATCAGTCCTGCCCGAGGGCCGCGAGCCAGCGGTTCGCCTGCGACCGCACGTTGTCCGGCGCGGTGCCGCCGTAGCTGGTCCGGCTCGTGACCGAGTTCTCGACCCCGAGCACGGCGTAGACCGCCTGCGTGATCCGGGGCTCGGCGGCCTGCATCTCGGCCAGGGTGAGTGCCTCCAGCCCGACGTTGCGGGCGGAGGCCGCGCCGACGAGGCGACCGGTGACGTGGTGGGCCTCGCGGAACGGCAGGCCGAGCTCGCGCACCAGCCAGTCGGCGAGGTCGGTCGCGGTGGCGTAGCCGGAGCCGGCGGCGCGGGCCAGCACCGGGGCGTTGGGTTCGAGGTCGCGCACCATGCCGGTCATGGCGGCGAGGCACAGCGAGAGGGCCTGGAGGGCGTCGAAGGTGCCCTCCTTGTCCTCCTGCATGTCCTTCGAATAGGCGAGCGGCAGGCCCTTCATCACGATGAGCAGGCCCGTGAGCGCGCCGATGACCCGGCCGGCCTTGGCCCGCACCAGCTCCGCCGCGTCCGGGTTGCGCTTCTGCGGCATGATCGACGAGCCGGTGGTGTAGCCGTCGGAGAGCTTCACGAAGTTGAACTGGGCCGAGGTCCAGACCACCAGCTCCTCGGCGAAACGCGACAGGTGGACGGCGCAGATCGAGGCAGCGGCGAGGGATTCCAGGGCGAAGTCGCGATCGGCCACCGAGTCGAGGGAGTTCGCCGTCGGCCGGTCGAAGCCGAGCGCCGCGGCCGTGGCGTGCCGGTCGATGGGGAAGGAGGTGCCGGCGAGCGCCGCGGCGCCGAGGGGGCACTCGTTCAGGCGCGCACGGGCATCGCGGAAGCGGCCCCGGTCGCGGGCCAGCATCTCCACGTAGGCGAGGCAATGGTGCCCGAAGGTGACGGGCTGGGCCGATTGCAGGTGGGTGAAGCCCGGCATCACCGTGCCGGCATGGGCCAGCGCCTTCTCGGCCAGGGCCTTCTGCAGGCCGGCGGCCTGGGCGTCGAGGCTGTCGAGGGTGTCGCGCACCCACAGCTTCATGTCGGTGGCGACCTGGTCGTTGCGCGAGCGCGCGGTGTGCAGGCGCCCGGCCGCCGGGCCGACGATCTCGGTGAGCCGGCTCTCGACGGACATGTGGATGTCCTCGAGCTCGCGCTTGAAGACGAAGCCGCCCGCCTCGATTTCGTCGCGCACGGCCTTGAGGCCGTCCTCGATCGCAGCCACATCGGCGGAGGGGAGGATTCCCGCCTGTCCCAGCATCGCCACATGCGCCAGCGAGCCGCGGATGTCCTGGGGCGCGAGGCGCTTGTCGAACCCGATGGAGGCGTTGATCTCCTCCATGATCTCGGCGGGGCCGCTCGCGAAGCGCCCGCCCCACATCCGGTTGCTCATGTTTTCAAACGTCCTTCCAGCCGCCCTGCCCGTCCGCCCCCGGACGCAACGATGATGCCCGGCCGCAGATCTGCGCTGATCGCCGGGGCCGTCCTCGTCGCCGCACTCGGTGCGGGGCTTGCCGTATACGGGACGGGCTCGACCGGCGGCAACTCCGCCGGCCCCTGCGCGGGCTCGGTCGCGGCGGCCGCCCGCATCGCCCCCCTGGCCCGGGGCGCCGTCGCCGCCCTCCAGGTCGCAACCGTGCCGGTGCCCGCGCCGGCCCTGGCCTTCAAGGGGCCGGAGGGAACCGACGCCACCCTCGACGGCGTGCGGGGCCTGCGCCTCGTGAACCTGTGGGCGACCTGGTGCGCGCCCTGCAAGGCCGAGATGCCGGCCCTCGACCGGCTCCAGGGCCGGCTCGGCGGGCCGGATTTCAGCGTCGTGGCGATCAACGTCGACACCCGCAACCTCGCGGCGCCGCCCACCTGGCTCAAGCAGAACGGCATCGCGCGGCTGGCCTACTATGCCGATCCCGGCGGCCGGGTCCTGCCCGCGATCCAGAAGGCCACCGGCTCCCTCGGCCTGCCCACCACCCTCCTGGTCGACGGCGCCGGCTGCACCCTCGGGGTGATGAAGGGACCGGCCGAGTGGGACAGCGCCGACGGCGTCACGCTGATCGAGGCCGCCCTCGGGCGATCCTGAGTCTGACGCGGTGGGGAGAGCGCGGAGGCCCCGGCCGCATCACGCCCGGATTGCCGCCAGGACGGGACACCCGCCGGACGGTCGTGTTCGGTCACGGCCAGGCAGGTAAACCTTTTCGCCAGTCTTGAAACGCAAAGCCCCCAGTCGTCACGCAGTTCCGTCGCGACCATGATCGATCGCCATCGAGCGATGCGAATGTCTCTGCGCCTGTTCTCAGACGGAGGCCTGTCCATCATGTCACGACATGGGGCTTTCTGTTCGCGGCCGTTCTGGCCGCGCAGCGGCACCGACAGCTACTCCACGACCCACCTCACCTCCGCCTTCGTCACGATGAAGCTCGGCGAGCGGACCGTGACGACCCAAGCAGCTCCGGGAACGCCCGCAACGAGTCCGGCGGCCCGATGTTCAACGACATGGGCACGCGCTGCCTCGGGATGCGCGAGGTCGGCGGCGGCGAGGCGCTCAACCGCAAGTCCTGCATCGACAGCGACGCCGATGGCGACCAGATCTTCTCCACCGACGAAGCCGAGGGCGCCAAGGGCACGCACGTCTTCGTCGGGGGAACGGGCAAATACGCCGGGATGTCGGGGACGGCGGATTACACGAGCCAGTCGGTGAAGAGCCCGGACGGTCGCGGAATGACGCTGGTCATTCATCAGTCGAACTGGACGCTATCGCCCTGACTATTCAATCACGGGCGATGACAGATGACGATCATTCGCGACGAACATCGTCCCTCGACATGAAGACCCGTGGGAATTTTTAACGCCTGTCGCGAATGATGCGGGGACTCCCCTCCAGTCGGGCTCCTCGCCGCATGTCCCTTCGCGCCCTGTCGATCCGCACCAAGCTGTTCCTCGGCTTCGGCCTCGTCTTCGGTCTCGTGGCGGTGATCGGCGGGTCGGCCCTGATGCAGCTGCGCGCCGTCAACGGAGTGGCGCGGGAGATGCGCGACGAGCGCCTCCCGACCGTGCAGCTCCTGGGCAAGCTCCAGGTCCTGGTCCTGCGCCAGCGGGTGAATGGCGGCCGCCTGATCACCGCCGACACGCCGGCGGCCCGCACCGACGTCTCGGCCACCCTGGCCAAGCGCGAGGCCGAGATGCGCGCCGCGCAGGCCGCCTACGCCGGCCTGCCGGCCCAGCCGGAGTCGCAGGCCCTCTACCGGACGTTCGAGACGGAATGGACCGCCTACCGGACCCTGCAGGAGGGGATCGTCGCCCAGGCGCAGGCCGGAGATCTCGCCGGCGCCCAGCGCACCTACAACACCGACATGTCGACGCGCATCAACGCCGTCCTCGGCGCCCTGCAGAAGCTCGTCGAGCTGGAAGAGGGCAGCGCCCGCGCCAGCGGCGCCCGCGCCCAGGACACCTACGACACCGCCCTGCTGACCACCGCGATCCTCGTGGGCCTCGGACTGCTGATCGCGGCCGGCGCCGCCCTCGCCCTCGCCCTCGGGGTCAGCCGCCCCCTGCAGCGGATGACCGAGGCGATGCGGCGGCTCGCGACCGGCGACACGGCGGTCGCCGTGCCGGGCGCCGAGCGGGGGGACGAGATCGGCGCGATGGCGGGCGCCGTCCAGGTCTTCAAGGACAACATCCTGCGCACCCGCGCCCTGGAGGCCGAGATCGCGGCGGCCCGGGCCGGGGCCGAGGCCCTGCGCCGGGAGACCCTGCGCAGCCTGGCCGATCAGTTCGAGGCCGCGGTGGGGGGCGTCGTGGCGCAGGTCGGCACGGCCGCCGCACAGTTGCAGGACACGGCCCGCAGCATGTCGGCCAATGCCAGCGAGACGGCGCAGCGCTCCGTTTCCGTGGCCGCCGCCGCCGACCAGGCCTCGGCGAACGTCACCACGGTGGCGGCCGCCGCCGAGGAGCTCGGCTCCTCCGTCGACGAGATCGGCCGGCAGGTCCAGGGCTCGGCCCAGCTCTCCCGCGAGGCGGTGACGGAGGCCGGGCAGACCGCCACCTTCGTGCGCGACCTGAGCGAGGCGGCCCAGCGCATCGGCGACGTGGTGGCGATGATCTCGACCATCGCGGGCCAGACCAACCTGCTGGCGCTGAACGCGACGATCGAGGCGGCCCGCGCCGGCGAGGCGGGCCGGGGCTTCGCGGTGGTGGCGGCGGAGGTCAAGGAGCTCGCCAACCAGACGGCGCGGGCCACGGACGAGATCACCGGCCAGATCGCCCGCATCCAGGGCTCGACGGGCCAGGCGGTGGAGGCGATCGGCGCCATCACGGGGCGCATCCGCGAGATCAGCGACGTCGCGGCCTCGATCGCGGCCGCGGTGGAGGAGCAGGGCGCGGCGACCCAGGAGATCGTGCGCAACGTGGCCCAGGCCTCCATCGGCACCGGCGAGGTCACGCAGAACGTCTCGGGCGTCGCGGGCGCCGCCGAGGAGACCGGCGCGGCCGCCGCCCAGGTGCTGGCCTCGGCCTCGGCGCTGTCGCGCCAGTCGGAGCATCTCGGCGGCCAGGTCTCGCAGTTCCTGGCCACCATCCGGGCGGCCTGACAGCCGCAATCCGGGCGGCCTGACAGCCGCATCCCGGGCGGCCCCGCCCTCAGAGCAGGGCGTCGAGGCTCTCGATCACCCGCTCGGGGGGCTGATCGGCATATTCGTCCGGCAGCCCCCTGCGGTTGACCCAGACGGGGCGGAAGCCGAAGGCGGCCGCCCCGGCCACGTCCCAGCGGTTCGAGGAGCCGAACAGCACGGCCTCGGGCCCGACCCCGAAGCGGTCCGTAGCGATGCGATAGGCGGCCGGGGCGGTCTTGAAGGTTCGCGCGGACTCCACCGAGAGCACCGCGTCGAGGTGGTCCGCCAGCCCCGCCGAGGCCACCGCCCGCTCCAGCATCGCCGCGTCGCCGTTGGAGAGGATCGCGGTCCGCCATCCCGCCGCGCGCAGGGCGCGGAGCGTGCCCGGCACCTCCGGATAGGCGTCGAGGTCGCGATAGGCGTCGAGGAGCCGGGGCCGTAGCGCCCGGTCCACCTTCGGGTATCGGGCGAGGGCGTAGTCCAGGGCCTGCTCGGTCAGGCCCCAGAACGGGGCGTGGCACCCCATCAGGCCGCGCACCCAGGAATATTCGAGCTGCTTGGCGCGCCAGGTCTCGGACAGGGCGGCCGCGTCCGGCCCGATCGCGTCCGCGTGGCGCGCCACCGCCGCGTGGACGTCGAACAGGGTGCCGTAGGCGTCGAAGACGGCGATGCGGGGGGATTCGGTCATGCGGGCTCCTCTGTCGCATCCGGTCGAGCGCCGCGCCGGCGCGGCGGTTCCCTCGCCTGCGAGCGAGCGGAGGCGGGATCAGGCGCGCCGCAGGCGAAGCCCGAACAGGCGCAGCGTCCCCAACAACAGCACGGCGTAGACCAGCGTTCCGGCGATCCCGAGCAGGCCCAGCACCGCCATCTCGCGCAGGCGCGGCAGGGCCGGCACCAGGGCATCGGCCAGGGGCAGGCCGTAATGGGCGGTGGCCGCGAGGGCAATGCAGGCCACCACCACCCCGACGCCGGTGACCCCGAGGGTGCGGCCCGGGGCCATCCAGCCGCGGCGCCAGGCGAGGGCCACGAGGAGGCCGAGGTTGACCCACTGGCCGATGGCCGTGGCCATCGCGAGGCCGGTCACGCCGTAGGGACCGGTGAGCACCACCTTCAGGGCGACGTTGACGGCGATGGCGGTCAGCGAGGCGATGAGCGGGGTCATCGTGTCCTGCCGGGCGTAGAAGCTCGGGAGCGCGCTGCGCAGGAGCACCACGGCCGGCAGGGCGAGCCCGTAGGCGGCGAGCACCGAGGCCGCGCGGGCGGCATCCTCCGCCCCGAAGGCGCCGCGCTGGAACAGGGCCGTCATGATCAGGACCGGCAGGGTGAGGAACGCCACCGTGAAGGGCGCCGAGAGGGCGAGGGAAAAGCCCGCGGCGCGGTTCTGCGCCGCATGCGCGCCGGCGACGTCGCCGCCGGCGATGCGCCGGCTCATCTCCGGCAGGAGCACCGTGCCGGCCGCGATGGCGATGACCCCGAAGGGCAGCTGGTAGAGCCGGTCGGCGTAGTACAGGGCCGAGACCGCACCGGTCGGCAGGAAGCTCGCCAGGATCGTGTCGGCGAAGGAGGCGATCTGGAACCCGGCCGAGCCGATCACCGCCGGCCCCAGCACCTTGAAGAAGCGCCGCATGGCCGGGTCGCGCAGGGTCGGTGTCGTCAGGGTCGGGGCGATGCCCGCCCGCCGGCAATCCCACCACACCAGGGCGAATTGCAGCACGCCCGACACCGTCACGCCCCAGGCGGCAGCGTAGGCGGCGTTGGGGAAGAGCGACGCCGAGGCCAGGGCGGCGAGCATCGACAAGTTCAGGAGGACCGGCGCACCGGCCGCCACGGCGAAGCGCCGATGGGCGTTGAGGAGGCCGGAGAACAGGGTCACCAGCGTCATGAACAGGAGGTAGGGGAAGGTGATCCGGGTCAGCGAGACGGCGAGCGCGAACCGCTCCGGATCCTCCGAGAAACCGGGCGCCAGGGCCCGCACGACCCAGGGCATCGCCGGCATGGCGAGGGCCAGGAAGCCGATCTGCACCAGCAGCATCAGGGTGAAGATGCGGTCGGCGAAGCGCCGGGCCGCGCCCGTCTCCGGGTCGGCCTTCTCGGTCTCCGACAGGCTGGCGTAGCTCGGCACGAAGGCGGTGTTGAAGGCGCCTTCGCCGAAGATCGCCCGGAAGTGGTTCGGCAGACGGAACGCCACCACGAAGGCGTCGGCCACCGGCCCGGCTCCCAGGATCGCAGCCATCACCACGTCGCGGGCGAACCCGGTGACGCGCGAAACCAGCGTCCAGCCGCCGACGGAGAGGATGCTGCGGATCATGGGGGACTGCCGGGACGCGGGGCGGGGAGAGTCGGGCGAGCCCTAGACCATGCCGGCGCGCCCGGCGCAAACGCGGAACCGTTCAACGGTCACGCGCCTTGCGCCGCGCACGGACGGCCCGCGGTCGGTGTTCGCCCGACCGCGCCGGTCCGCCCCGGCGCAGCAGGCCCTCTCGCCTTGGACCAGACACTCGCCCAGGACACCTCGCCGTCATTCCGGGTCGTCGGAGACGAGCCCGGACTCCAGAGCCGCCGCCCGTGCGAAATCTCGCACCACCTGCGTTTCCGGATCCCGGCTTCCGCGACGCGGCTCCGGAATGACGGCGGGCCGCCGGAGAATTCCGGTCAGCCGGTCTCCGTCAGCGACGGCCCTGTCCTTCGCGAGACGGCGCCTGTCCCCAGCCTCGCGGCGAGGCCGTAGGATCGTGGGGCCTTACGCGGTGGCCTCACCGTACATCTTTTCCACGTGCTCCCAGTTCACCAGGTTCTCGATGAACGCCTTGAGGTAGTCGGGGCGGCGATTGCGGTAGTCGATGTAGTAGGAGTGCTCCCAGACGTCGACGCCGAGGATCGGCTTGGCGCCGTGCACGAGCGGGTTCTCGCCGTTCGGGGTCTTCATGATGGCGAGCTTGCCGTCCTTGACCGCGAGCCAGGCCCAGCCGGAGCCGAACTGACCGACGCCGGCCTGGATGAAGTCGGCCTTGAACTTCTCGAAGCCGCCGAGATCCTCGTCGATCTTCTTGGCGAGCGCACCCGGGGCGGCGCCGCCGCCGTTGGGCTTCATCCACTGCCAGAAATGGATGTGGTTGTAGTGCTGGCCGGCATTGTTGAAGAGCGGCTGGTTGTTGCCGTAGGCCGAGGTCAGGACCTCCTCGACGCTCTTGCCTTCCAGGCCCGTGCCCTCCAGCAGCTTGTTGCCCGTGTCGACATAGGCCTTGTGGTGCTTGTCGTGGTGAAACTCGAGGGTTTCCTTCGACATGTAGGGGCCGAGCGCGTCGTAGGCGTAGGGCAGTTCGGGCAAGGTGAAGGTCATGGGCAACTCTCCGTCTCGTGAGACATCGGACACGATCAGGCGCGCGATCCGCGCGCGATCCTCGCACCAACGCGCCGTTACGTAAGTCGATGCCCGGATGAAGTCGATGCCCGGGTGGCGTCCACGCCCGGGCGGAGACGATGCCCGGACGGCGGCGATCCGCGGGGGCCTGCCCGGGGCGTGGCTGCGCCCGGCGTTCGAGTGTGCGTTTTGCAAATGCCCCCCAGGCCTTTAGTGTGCGCGCCGCACCTGAAGGTGCAGGCGTTTGTCGAGACATCCATGAATATCGCGCTGTTCGCGCTGGCCGCCGTCATGATCGTCGGCGGAATCGTATCCGTCATCCAGGGTTTCCCCTTCGTCCGGCTGGAGAGCGGTCTCGCCATGACCATCGCGGGCGCCACCACGGCGTCGGCCGGGGCCGTGGTGCTGGGACTGGCGGTCGTGGCGGGCCGCCTGCGCGGCCTGGAGCGCGCCTTCCGCGAGGCGCGTCCGGCGACCCCGTCCTTCCCGCCGGCCGAGACCGGGCTCGCCCCCGGCGGCGCAGCAGACCCGAGCGCCGCCCAGCGGGCCCGGCCGAGCCTCGCCGCCACCGCCGCGAGCCTGGGTGCCGGTCTGGGCGCCGGCGCGGGCTTGGGAGGCGCCGCCTCCACTCGCCCCGGCCTGGAACCGACCTTCTTCGACCCCGCGCCGCCATCCCCGGAGCCCTCGGCCGCCGAACCTCTGCTGCCGAACCTGCTGCCGGCGGACGCCCCCCACGATCGTCCGGAGCCGCACATCCCGGAGCCGCGCATCGCCGACGCCGCACCGGATCCCGAGACCCGGGCGACGGAGAACGACCTGTTCGACGGCCCCGCTCCCGCGCCGGCACCCGAGCCGGCGCCTGAGAGCGCCCCTCGCTTCAAGGAGGCCGAGGCGGAGCCCCATCGCGCGCCCGACCCCGTTCCCCCGCATCCGTCCGCCGTCGAGACGGCCGAGTTCGTGGGCGTTCCCGAGGACAAGCCCGAACCGTCCCCGGAGGCGCCGGCCGCCGAGTCCACGCCCCCCGTCGCGGAGGAACCGCAGGTCGTCGGCACCTATGCCTCGGGAGGGAACACCTACGTGATGTATTCCACCGGCGTGATCGAGGCGGACACGCCGCGGGGCCGCTTCACCTTCGGCTCCCTCGACGAACTCAAGGCCTTCGTCGAGGCGGGCGGGGAGACCGACAGCCGCGGCGCGGCCTGATCGCAGCCCTCCTTCGCGGGAGCGCCCTCAGGCCAGCGGATTCAGCGCCGCGTTGCGGACCGGCAGGGGCGCCCGCATCGTCAGGGTGAACCCCTCCGGCGGGTAGTTCATGGAGACCTCGGCCCGCACCTGGGCCGTCAGCACCCGCTGGAGCAGGCGCGAACCGAAACCCTGCCGCTTCGGCGGTGCGACCGGTGGGCCGCCGCTCTCGACCCAGGTGAAGTGCAGGGTCCCGGCCGGACCGCCGGGCTCGAGCGCCCAGGTGATCGCCACCCGGCCGTCCCGGGTGGACAGGGCCCCGTACTTGGCGGCGTTCGTGGTCAGTTCGTGGATCGCCATGCCGATCGGCACCGCGACCTCGGACGCCATGTCGACGGGGGGGCCGGAGAGCTGGATGCGGGCGTCCCGCTCCTCCGCACCGTTCAGGGATCCTTCCGCATAGGGCTTCAACTCGTTGGCGAGCAGGGTGCGCAGGGACGCCGTCTGCCAGGTGTCCTCGGTGAGGACCGAGTGGGTGTGGGCCAGCGACATGATCCGGCCGACGAAGGCCTCGTAGAAGCTCTCGATGCTGGAGGCGGTGCGGGCGGTCGATCCGACGATGGCCTGGACCGTGGCCAGGGTGTTCTTCACCCGGTGGTGCAGCTCGCGGATCAGGAGCGTCTGGCGCTCCTCGGCGAGCCGGCGCTCGGTCACGTCGGCCACGACCCCGATCAGGCGGCGCGGCAGGCGGTTGGGCGCGTCGCGCTCGAAGCGCCCGGCGAAGTCGAGGGTGCGCCACGCCCCGTCGCTGAGGCGGCGGATGCGAGCCGAGACCGCCAGGGTGGTGTCCTCGCGCAGGGCCTGCGTGATCGCGGCGCGGAAGGCCGGGCGGTCGTCGGGATGCAGCACGGTCTCGAGGAATTCGCGCTTGCCCAGGGCGCCGTCGGCGGCGCTGCGCCCGAAGATCGCGAACATGCGCTCGTTCTCCCAGATCGCCTGGTCGTCGAGCATGTGCCATTCGAAGATCCCGAGGGCCGCCAGGGAGGTGGCGATGCGCAGGCGCTGCTCGCCGTCCCGCAGGGCGTTGCGGGCCTCCACGTGGGTGGTCACGTCCTCGACCACGCCGACGAGGGTCGCGGGTCGATCGGCGCCCTCCCCCGCCGGGATGGCCTGCCCCCGGACCCCGACATCGATCGCGGTGCCGTCCGGCGCCCGGCGCAGGCGGCATTCGAAGGTGAAGGGCGCGCCGTCCCGCAAGGATGCGCGGACCTGGGCCCGGATGCGGGCGACCTCGCCGCCGTCCATCGCGGCCTGGAGGCGGGTCCAGGTGACCGGATCGTCCGCGGCATAGCCGAGGAGATGCGCGGCCCGGCGCGACAGGACGACCCGGCCGTCGGCGAAGTCGTAGCGCCACTCGCCCAGGCCCGCCGCCGTCAGGGCGGCGCGGTTCTCCTCGGCCCGCGCGACCTCGTCGGGATCGACGGCCTCGACCACGAGGATCTGCAGGTCGTCGCGCTGCTTCGAGGGGCGGATGCGCATGTCCAGGCCGGTGCCGTCCGCCCGGAGCCAGCGCCGGATGCAGACGCGCTGGGCCACGGCGCCGAGGACCGAGAGGGCCCGCCCATTGAGGGCGCCGGGCTCATAGCCGAGGAGATCGCAGAGATGGGGGTTGGCGTCGCGGATGAGGCCGGCCCCGTCGACCACCAGGATGCCGATCGGCGCCTGCGCGAAGGCCGTCCCGTGCAGACCCGATCCTGGGCCGGCATCCGGGGCGGGCGCCGACGCCAAGTCCGTCCCGACGCCCGCGATGGAAGACTTGTCCATGGAAGACTTGTCCGAAGCGTCGTGCACGCCACATCCTCGCTCGGCGCGTCCGACCTCGTGTCACGAACGCGCGACCGCACTCCACCGGACGGCTCGCGGTGATCGCGGCCCATCAGACAACCGAAGTCCAAGCGGAACAAGGCCGGGCTGAGATGGGGATGCGCGTTTCTCGAACAACCCCATCAAAAGGATGTCGGCAAACCGGGTTACGCCGCCACCGCGCTCAGGCCGGTCCGACCCGGCGGAATTCGAGGTAGCTCGGCGGCCGGCCGGCGGCGAGGGCCTTGGCCTCGTAGCGGGTGCCCGGCCAATCCGACCAGGGCTGAGTCCAGTCCCGGGCCGCCTCGGCGGTCCAGGCGAGGTCCGGACAGCGCGCGGCGCGAACGAGGGTCCAGCCGGCGTAATCGTCGATGTCGCTGGCGAAGCGGAACACGCCGCCGGGCCGGAGCACGCGGGCGATCTCCGCCAGGGCACCGTCGGAGACGAAGCGGCGCTTGCGCTGCCGGCGCTTGGGCCAGGGATCGGGATAGAGCAGGTAGACCCGGGCCAAGCTGGCATCGGGCAGGGCCGCGAGCAGGGCCGTGGCGTCCTCGTCCCAGATCCGGACGTTGCGGAGGGCCGCCTCGTCCACCGCGCGCAGGAGCTTGACGACGCCGTTGACGAAGGGCTCCGCGCCGATGATGCCGGTGCGGGGGTGGGCGGCCGCCTGGGCGGCGAGATGCTCGCCGCCGCCGAAGCCGATCTCGAGCCAGACCTCGTCCACCAGGACGGGAAACAGGCTCGGAGGATCGAGGGGCTCGCCGGCGGGCGGCAGGGTCAGCCGGAGGGTCGGCAGCAGCTCGGACAGGCGCTGCTCCTGGCCGGCCCGCAGGCGCTTGCCCTTGCGGCGACCGTAGAAGGCGCGGTCGGCGCCCTCCGGTGATTCGTGCCCGCCCGGGTGGGGCGGGAGCTGGTCCCGCCCCAGGGTCATGGGGTCAGGCCAGGGCCGACTTGAGGCTGTCGGCCAGATCGACGCGCTCCCACGAGAAGCCGCCATCGGCCTCCGGGGCGCGGCCGAAATGGCCGTAGGCGGAGGTGCGGGCGTAGATCGGCTTGTTGAGGCCGAGCTTCGTCCGGATGCCGCGGGGCGACAGGTCGAAGGCGTTCATCAGCACGTCCTCGAGCCGGGCCTCGTCGACCTGGCCGGTCCCGTGGAGGTCGACGTAGATCGAGAGCGGCTTGGCGACGCCGATGGCGTAGGCGAGCTGGATCGTCGCGCGGGTGGCGAGGCCGGCGGCCACCACGTTCTTGGCGAGGTAGCGCGCCGCGTAGGCGGCCGAGCGGTCGACCTTCGTCGGATCCTTGCCCGAGAAGGCGCCGCCGCCGTGGGGCGCCGCGCCGCCGTAGGTGTCGACGATGATCTTGCGGCCGGTGAGGCCGGCATCGCCGTCGGGACCGCCGATCACGAACTTGCCGGTCGGGTTCACGTGCCAGACGGTCTCCTCGGAGACCCAGTTCTGCGGCAGGGCGGCCAGGATGTAGGGCTCGACGATGGCGCGCACGTCGGCCGAGTCGAGGGACTCGTCCAGGTGCTGGGTCGAGAGCACGATCTGCGTGACGCCGACGGGGCGGCCGTTCTCGTAGCGGACGGTGACCTGGCTCTTGGCGTCGGGGCCGAGCTTGGCGGCGTCGCCCTGGCGGGCCTTGCGGGCGTCGGCGAGGTCCTTGAGGATCTTGTGGGCGTAGTAGATCGGCGCCGGCATCAGCTCGGGCGTCTCGTCGGAGGCGTAGCCGAACATGATGCCCTGGTCGCCCGCGCCCTCGTCCTTATTACCGGACGAGTCCACGCCCTGCGCGATGTCCGCCGACTGGGCGTGCAGGTGGATGGCGATGTCGTTGTTCTTCCAGTGGAAGCCCGACTGCTCGTAGCCGATGTCCTTGACCGCCGCGCGGGTCAGCTCGGCGAGATGGTCGAAGGTCACGGAATCGGGACCGCGCACCTCGCCCGCGATGACGATGCGGTTGGTGGTGGCCAGGGTCTCGACGCCGAGGCGGGCCTCCGGCATCGCCGCGAGGTAGGCGTCCACGACGGTGTCGGAGATCCGGTCGCAGACCTTGTCGGGGTGGCCTTCCGAGACGGATTCGCTCGTGAACAGGTAGTTTGAACGCGGCATTGGGGTCCCCATGCTGTGAGCGCCCAAGCTGTCGCGGCGCCGTTCCCGATTGATCAGGCGCGCGTGTCTGGCAGGACGGCCCCGCAGGGTCAAGCCGGAAGACCGGATAAATCCGCCAAAGCGAACGAATCGGACGATAGATCAGCCGTCGAGCTGGCGCCCGATCGCCTGGAGGATCGCGGCGAACCGGCGGCGCTCCGGCTCGGGGAAATGTGCGCTCACGTGCTGCACCACGACGTCCGTCAGGCCCAGCCAGGGATTGTCGGCGGCGTAGACCTCCTGAGGCCCCTCGGCGAACCCTGGTCCTGCGTCGCCGCCGGACGGTCCCGCGCCCTCGTGCTCCAGCCCGTCGAAGAAATAGGCGATCGGCACCCCCGTCAGCCGGCTGAAGGTGTCGAGATGGATGGCGCTGATGCGGTTCGTGCCCTTCTCGTACTTCTGCAACTGGGCGGCCGACATCCCGAAGCTCTGGGCGACGCGCTTCTGGGTCAGGGACGCCCTCTTGCGCTGCTCGGCGATTCGCTGCCCCACGTGAACGTCCCGTGCGTCCGTCTTCTGCCCAGCCATCTTGCCCGTCCCACGCTCTGCTGCGAGCCCTTGCAGCGCCAGGGCCTGACCACGTCCGGACCCTTCGCCCTCAGCGAAGGCTTCGCCGCGGAGACGACCTGCCTTCCGTTCGCCCGGCGGAACGGTATGGCCCCCTCCCGCAGGCGTCAAACCGAACGGGGCCCTGGGGATCACGCGACCGGGCGATCATGTGGACAAGCCGTCCACCCCACATTTCCCGCATCGCGACCGGGCCCGGGCGGCCGGCGTGGTCGAGCCCTGGGGCAGACGGCATCCGGGTGCCGGACGGCGAGATCGCACCCGCCCATCAACAACCATCAGATCAAGAAGCGGTCATGCCCAATTTCACGCCTCGAACGGTCAGAGACCTTGACCAATCCTGAAAGAATATGGGGCAAGCCTATATTTCTCGCATCTGAAGGATTTATCGGGCTCCTCGTGATGCAAAACGTATCAGGCAGACCTATACTCTTGTCCCACGGCGCTGCGAAGGCAGCGCATGAAGGGACCTCACGCGTCATGACTATGGGACATCATCAACAGACGGCCACGATTCTGCCTTTTCGCAATCCGCGGGCCTCGGCGGCACAGGGATCACCCGCGATCGGCAAGACGGACAGCGAGGCGAAGGGGCAGCGCCCGGCCCAAGCGGCCTACCACGACAGCGGATATCATCAGGCGGCCATCGAGGAAGCCTCGCGGACCCGCAAGCCCTAGGACGGGACTTCCGGACCAAGCCTCCATTCGGACACCGGCCCGCCAGCGCGCGCCGATTCGATCCGCACCTGCGGGCGCCGAGCCTAGGCACGCGGGCGTGTACGGGTCGCCCCCTGCCCTTGCGGGGGCATGCCGGGCGCAACGGCCCAAGCCTCCAAGCCCGAGCCTACAAAATTCTGAAGCGAGATCGATGCAATCGCGCGCCGGACACGGCGCGTGCGTGGTGGCGTCCCCGGCAGGTCTCGAACCTGCGACCCCAGGTTTCATCCCACTTCGGCTTCCGCCGCCGCGCGCCCGGAGGCGCCCGTTCGTGGTCTGGACTATCCCTTCACCGTAGGCTTCGTCGCCGAACCCCTTAGGTGCCGCCCGTCTAGTCTCTACACCGTCCCGAAGCCCGCGGATGCGGGTGCCGGGCTTGGCTCGGGATTGGCTGCGTGCGCCGGAAGCACACGGTGAGCGTTCCCCGAATTTGAGCGGATCCGCCGCGCGGTTTCCCCTCGCGACGCCCAATTGTGATCTAGGAAACCTGTGCTCTGTCCAGCTGAGCTACGGAGACTCACCGGGGGTGTTCCTAGCATCATCGTCCGGACCCGCCAACCGGGGACGCACGTCTCTGCCGGCCGGTCCGCAAGGCCCAGCCCCGCCGGCCTCCCCTCCCCTTGGGCGGTCGTCTCGCCTCGGGTCATCTTGCTGTGGCCATCTTGCCGCAATGCGGCATGAACCGCCCGGCGCGCCGACCCCCTTCCTTGTCTCCACCCCGTACGGGGCGACAATGGCGGGGGATTCGCACCATCGCCCGGGAGTCGGTTTTCGTGACGATCGCACAGCGACGATCGCCCCGCCTGCGGGGAGGACGGCGTCTCGGTCTGGCCGTGGGCGCCGCTCTCGCGCTGCCGAACCCGGCCGGCGCTGGCGCGCCCGAGTGCCGTGAGGCGCCGGCGCGGGCGGAGCGTCTCGCCGGCCTCGGCGTGCGGGGCGAGCTGATCCTCGCGTCCGGCCAACGGGCCGTGCTGGACGGCGTGCGCTGGCCGGACAGGCCGGACCTGGCGTCGGAGGCCGGCGCCTGGCTGCTCGCCCGGAACGGACGCTCCCTGACGCTGGTCGCCCGGGGCGAGAGCGATCGATGGGGCCGGTCCCACGTCGACGCGACGGTGGCCGAGACCGACGCCGAGGCGGCGACGCCCGATCTCGCGGCCGGGCTGGTGGCCCTCGGCCTCGTCGCGGTCGATGCGGGCGAGCGGGACACCCTGTGCCGGCCGGCTCTCCTGGCGGTCGAGGCCGGGGCGCGACGGCGCGGCCGCGGCCTCTGGGGCCAAGCCGGTCCGGACGTCCGAGACGGCCCGGCCCTGCGCGCCAGACTGGGTCACTTCGTCGTGATGCAGGGCGCGGTGCGGTGGGTCGGCGAGCGCCCGCGCCGCACCTATCTCGACTTCGCAGGCCGGGGCGAGGATGGGCTGACCGTGACCGTGTCGAAACGCACTTGGCGCGTCTTGCAGGAACGTGGTTTGAGTGCGGCCTCCCTGCGCGGGCGAGAGGTCCGGGTCCGGGGGGTGGTCGAGGCGTGGCGCGGCCCGACCCTCGACATCGCGAGTGCCGACATGATCGAAGTTCTGGACGGGGAGCAGGCGCAGCGGCGCTGAACGGCATGGGTTCGATCCTTCGCCTCACGATGGCCGCTCCTTCGCCGGCGGGCCGGCTCCGGCCCGGCCGGCAGGCCGCCGCCTGGCCGCTCCTCGGGCTGCTGCTCTCGGGCTGCATCGGCGACCAGACCGGTGCCGTCGTGCAGAAGGCGGCGCTGGCCGTGCCCCGCGAGGCGCCGCGCACGACGGGGCGCGAGCGCACCGCCTCGGACGCCGACCACGCCAAGCTCGTGGCCTCCTTCGGCGGCGAGTACCGGTCCCTGGCGACGTTGCGTCTCGTCAGCGATGTGACCGACCGCCTCGTCAAGGCGACCGAGCGGCCGGAGGAGACCTACGCGGTCACCCTGCTCGACTCGCCCGTCATCAACGCCTTCGCGCTGCCGAGCGGCCGGCTCTACGTCACCCGGGGCCTGCTGGCACTGGCGAGCGACACCTCCGAGGTGGCCGCCGTCCTCGCCCACGAGATCGCCCACGTCACCTTGCGCCACGCCACGGCGCGCACCGAGCTGGCGCTGCGCTCGCAGCTGGTCAGCAAGGTCGTGGCCGACGTACTCAACGATCCCGTGACGGGCGCCCAGCTCCAGAGCCAGTCGAAATTCGCCCTCGCCCGGTTCTCGCGCGACCAGGAACTCGAGGCCGACAGCGTCGGGGTACGCACCCTGGCGCGCGCCGGCTACGATCCGTTCGGCGCCGGCCGGTTCCTCACGGCCCTGAGCCGGACCACGGCCCTGAAGACCGGCACCGGCATGGCCGGCGAACCCGATATGCTGGCGACCCATCCGGGCACCACCGAGCGCATCACGCTGGTGACCCGCGCCGCCCGCCTCATCGGTGCCCCCGGCCTCGGGGTCGACGAGCGCGCCCGCTACCTCGCGGCCATCGACGGCATCGCCTACGGCGACAATCCGGGCGACGGCGTCGTGCGCGGGCGCAAGTTCCTCCATCCCGCCCTCGGCATCGCCTTCGAGGTGCCGGAAGGCTTCTCCATCGAGAACACCCGCAACGCGGTCCTGGGCACCACCGGAGAGGGCAGCCGGCGCCTGCTCTTCGATCAGGTCGAGAGCAATCCGGGCCAGGGCCTCGACGAGGTGCTGAAGGCGACCTGGAACGATGTCGTCGAGCCGGGCTCCCTGGAGAACCGGATGGTCGCCGGCTACCCGGCGGCCACGGCCCTGTCCCGCGGCAAGGATTGGACCTTCCGCCTCGCCGTGATCCGGGTCGGCGAGACCACCTTCCGGATGATCATGGCGGCCAAGGGCAGCACCGATCCGGACGGCGCCTTCCGGCGCTGGACCGAGAGCCTGTCCGCGATCGATCCGGCCGAGGCCCGGACCCTGCGGCCCCTGCGCCTCGTGGTGGTGACGGTCGGCGCCGGCGAGACCGTCGAGACCCTGGCGCAGCGCATGGTGGTCCCGGATAAACCGGTGGAGCGCTTCCTCGTGCTGAACGGCCTGGAGCGCGGCGCCCCCCTCCGGGCGGGCCAGACCTACAAGGTCGTAGTGGAATAGACGCGCCCGGCGAGAAGCGCTCGGCAAGACGCGATCAACAAGTCGGGAGCGGCGAGTCGGGAGCGGACTTCGGCGCCGGTCGGTGCCCGGCCGTGTGGGACAGGCTTCCCCGCTCCGGTTTCGCGCACCGTCGAGGCCTCGGCGATCGCGGCGGATCGATCGGCTGCGAGTTCCCTTCCGTGCCACTCTCGGGAATCTCGCCCCGCCGCGGACCACCGGCTCCTCCGCCTCGACCGATGCGCCGAGCGGCTGACACCGCACATGGTTCACCCTCCATGCGGGGGAGCGTACGCGCGCCGAGACCGCGGGCCAAAACCGCGCGGCGGCGCCGTCCCCGTGCAGAGCCATAATAAATCAGCGCACGCCCCAGTCGTGACCCTTAATAGCTCATAGTCAACACGCGCTTTTGTCTGGGACGTCAGGCGTTGTTCAGGCTATAATCGGACGCAGATCATGCCCGCTGCGCCTGCCCGGTCGGAAGCGGATGAACCCGGAGCCTCCGAGACCTGACATGCTCGCGATCCTGAGCGGCTTCCTCGACCGCACCAGCCTGGCACCACACGGGATCTGCCTGCTGTGGCGGCCGGAGCTGATCTGGACGCATGTTGTCTCGGACGCGATCATCGCCTTCGCCTACTTCACCATCCCGGTGGCCCTCGGGGTCTTCGTGACCCGGCGGCGCGACATCGCCTTCGGATGGATGTTCTGGGCCTTCGCCCTTTTCATCCTCGCCTGCGGCACCACCCATCTCTTCGGAATCTGGACCCTGTGGGTGCCGGACTACGCGGCCGAGGCCGTAATCAAGGCGATCACCGCCGCCGCCTCGATCGTGACGGCGATCCTGCTCTGGGTCCTGCTGCCGCGGGCCCTCGCCCTGCCCTCGCCCGACCAGTTGCGCAGGGCGAATGCCGAGCTGCTGGCGCGGATCGGCGAGCGCGACGCGGCGCTGGCCGCCCTGCACGAGGCCCATGCCGAGCGCGACCGGGCCGAGGAGATGCTGCGCCAGAGCCAGAAGATGGAGGCCATCGGCGCCCTCACGGGGGGCGTCGCCCACGACTTCAACAACCTGCTCGGCGTCGTCATCAGCAACCTCGACCGGATCGAGCGCTTCCTGCCTCCGGAGAGCGGGGCGCGCCGCTCCCTGAACGGCGCGCTCACGGGGGCCGAGCGCGCCGCGGCCCTGGTGCAGAAGATGCTCGCCTTCGCCCGGCGCCAGCCCCTCCAGCCGGTGCGGGTCGACCCGAACCGGCTGATCCGCGACCTGTCGGAACTCCTGCGCGGGGCCCTCGACACGGTGGAGCGCCCGGAGATGACCCTCGCGCCGCAGGTCTGGCCCGTCTGCGTCGACGCCAACCAACTGGAGAACGCCCTGCTGAACCTCGCGGTGAATGCCCGCGACGCGACCGAAAAGGGCGGACGCACGGTCATCCGCACGCGCAACGTTCCCGCCGCGGAAGCCGAGCAGATCCCCGCCCTGCGCCCCGTCGATCACGTGGCCATCACGGTCGCGGATAGCGGCCAGGGCATGAGCCCGGAGGTTCTCGCCCGTGCCTTCGAGCCGTTCTTCACCACCAAGGCGGTGGGCGAGGGCACCGGCCTCGGCCTGAGCCAGGTCTTCGGCTTTGCCAAGCAATCCGATGGGCACGTCGTGATTGAAAGTGCACCGGGCCGTGGCACGACGGTATGGATCTACTTGCCTCGCGATCCAACCGAGCTATCGTCCCCTCATCCGAGTGGAGAGGCGTCCCGGCTCGGCCGCATACCACGCCTGGGCTACGCCTGACGGAACGCCACGACGATGAGCGGCTCGGCCAAACCACGCATCCTCATGGTGGAGGACGAGTCTCTGCTACTGGAAGTCATCACGGCCGATCTCGAGGATGCCGGCTTCGCCGTCTTCCAGGCGGCGACCGCCGAGATCGCCCTGAACATCCTGAAGGCGGAAGCGTCCGTCGACATCCTGTTCACCGATATCCGGCTGCCCGGCCTGATGGACGGATGGCAGCTCGCCGAGGCCGCGCGGACCCTGCGTCCCGACCTGCCGGTCATCTACGCCACGGGGTTCTCGCAGACGCCGCCCCGCCTCATCGCGGGCAGCGTGTTCTTCACCAAGCCCTACCGCGCGGCGACGCTGATCAAGGCCATCGAATCCTTCGCGGTCGGGCCGAACGCGTGATCCAGCCCCCCGGCCCCACCCGCCGCGCCGTCGCGGTCGCGGGGCTCGCGGGCGCCGCGGCGCTGACCGCCGTCGGATCCTCCGCGGCCGGGGCGCCCGAGGCGGGGCCCGCGCGGACACGCGCGCTCCGCATCGCGATGCTGCTCTATCCGGGCATGACCGCCCTCGATCTCGTCGGGCCGCAGGCCCTCCTCGCCGGCATCGCCGGAGGCGGGCTGCACCTCGTGGCGCGCGCGGCCGGCCCTGTCTCATCGGATACCGGCCTGACCCTCCTGGCCGGGGACAGCTTCGAGACCTGCCCGCGCGACCTCGACGTGCTGTTCGTGCCGGGGGGCGACGGCACGCCCGCGCAGATGCGCGATGCCGACACCCTGGCCTTCCTACGCGACCGGGCGGCGCGCGCCGGCTGGATCACCAGCGTCTGCACCGGCTCGCTGATCCTCGGGGCGGCCGGCCTCCTGCAGGGCTATCGCGCCACCTCGCACTGGTGCGTCCGCGACCGGGTGCTGCCGCGCCTCGGCGCCATTCCGGTGGATGAGCGCGTGGTCTTCGACCGCAACCGCGTCACGGCGGCGGGCGTCTCGGCGGGTCTGGACTTCGCCCTGGCGCTCTGCGCGCGGCTCGCCGGGCCGGAGGCGGCCCGCACGAGCCAGCTCGTGGCCGAATACGCCCCGGCGCCCCCCTTCGCGGCCGGAACGCCGGAAACGGCCGGCCCCGCCATCACCGCGCGGACGCGAGCGATCCTCGGCCCACTCATCGACGGTGCGGACGCGGCGGCCGCGGCGATCACGCGCCCGTGACGGGAGCGCGGCCCGAAACCTGCCGGGGCCGCCAATCGCCGTTTGCCACTGCGTTGGGCAAACGCCAAGATCGCCCCTCACGAAGACCACACCCTTGCCATCCTCTTCCGGGCCCGCCCGCAATGCCGGGCGGGTCATCCGCTCCCAACCAGGATAGGACCACCCTATGGCGGCAGGCCTCGCGGGCGACCTCACGCGCACGAAATCGCTGGAACGGCTGAACAGCGACGCGGAGGGCGGCGAGCACAAGCTCGCCCGCACCCTCGGCCCCTGGAGCCTGATCGCCCTCGGCATCGGTGCGGTGATCGGCGCCGGCCTGTTCTCCCTGACCGGCATCGCGGCGGCCGAGCATGCGGGCCCCGCGGTGGTGATCTCCTTCGCCATCGCCTCGATCGCCTGCGCCTTCGCGGGCATGTGCTACAGCGAACTCGCCGGCATGATCCCGGTGGCGGGCTCGGCCTATACCTACGCCTACGCCACCATGGGCGAGTTCGTGGCCTGGATCATCGGCTGGGACCTCGTGCTCGAATACGCGGTCGGCGCGGCCACGGTCTCGGTGAGCTGGTCCAGCTACGTCACGCGCTTCCTGCGCGACACCCTCGGGATCAACCTGCCCCCGAGCGTCGTCCACTCCCCCTTCGAGACCTACGCCCTCGCCGACGGCACCACGGCCCACGGCCTCGTCAACCTGCCGGCGATCTTCATCATCGTGGCGGCCTCCGCCCTGCTGATGATCGGCATCCGGGAATCGGCCCGGGTCAACGCCGTGGTGGTGTTGATCAAGCTCGCCGTGGTGGCGGTCGTGATCGGGGTCGGGCTGTTCTACATCAAGGCGCAGAACTACGTGCCGTTCATCCCCGAGAACACCGGCACCTTCGGCGAGTACGGCTGGAGCGGCATCATGCGGGGCGCCGGCGTGGTGTTCTTCGCCTATGTGGGCTTCGACGCGGTCTCGACGGCCGCGCAGGAGGCCAAGAATCCCCAGCGCAACATGATGATCGGCATCCTGGGGTCGCTCGCCATCTGCACGGTGATCTACATCGCCTTCGCGGGGGTGCTCACCGGCCTCGTGCACTACGACCAGATGAAGGGCGACGCCGCCCCGGTGAACACCGCCATCGGCCAGACGCCGTTCCTGTGGCTACGCAGCCTCGTGACGCTCGGCGTGATCGCGGGCTTCTCCACCGTCATCCTGGTGCTGCTGCTGGGCCAGAGCCGGGTGTTCTACTCCATGAGCCAGGACCGGCTGCTGCCGGGCTTCTTCTCCAAGATCCACCCGGCCTGGAAGACGCCCTACCGCTCGAACCTGTTCTTCATGGTGTTCACCAGCGCGCTGGGCGGCTTCCTGCCGATCTCCCAGCTCGGCCACATGACGAGCATCGGCACGCTGCTGGCCTTCATCCTGGTCTGCATCGGCGTCATCATCCTGCGCCGGACCCAGCCGGATGCGCGCCGCGACTACCGCACGCCCCTGGTCCCCCTGGTGCCGATCCTGGGCATCCTCAGCTGCTTTGCCATGATGGTCTCGCTCGACGGGGAGACCTGGCTGCGCCTGCTGGTCTGGCTCGCCATCGGCCTCGTCATCTACTTCGCCTGGAGCCGGCGCCACAGCCGCGTCGGGCGCGAGGAAGCGGCCTGATCGAGCCGGCAGGTCCCGCCCCGTCCGGGCGAGGGCCCCTGCGCCTCAGGCGGTGCGCGCCAGGGCCAGGGTGGGCGCGCTGCACACCGGCTCGCCCACGGCCACGGTCTGGCGCTCGCGGGCGATGAAGGCGGTGGGCATCGCCGCCTGCATGTCGGCCTCGACGCTGCGCAGCATCGCGTCGGTGTGGCAGGGATGCAGGTGGATGATGGCGAGGGCCTTCACGCCGGCGGCCTGCGCCAGTTCCACGCCCTTCTGCCAGGTCGAGTGGCCCCAGCCCCGGCAGACCGGATACTCGCCCTCGGTGAACATGCCGTCATAGACCACGAGGTCGGCGTCCCGCACGAAGTCCTTCAGGGCCGCGTCCGGCCACGGATCGCTGTGCTCGATGTCGCTGATCACGCAGAGCCGCCGGCCCGCATGCTCGAAGCGGTAGCCCACCGAGCCCTGCGGATGGTTGAGCAGGATCGTGTCGACGGTGGCGCCGTCGGGGAAGGTCAGCCGCTCGCCGGCCTTGAAGCCGTGATGGGCGAGCCGGCAGGGAATGATGTCGAGGGTGACGGGAAACAGCGGCGGCGCGAACAGCCGGTCGAGGGCCGCGGCGGCGCTCTCCCCGTCGAGATTGCCGCAATAGGTGTTGAGGGTCCGCTCCGGGTCCAGCACCACGGGTTTGAAGAACGGCAGACCGGCGGTGTGGTCGAGGTGCAGGTGGCTGAAGAGGAGGTCGATCTCCTTGGGCATCGCATCGCGGTGATGGCGGCCGCAGGCATTCAGCCCCGAACCCGCATCGAGGAGGAACAGCCGCTCGCCGCACCGGATCTCGAGACAGGGCGTGCTGCCACCGAACTCGATGTAATCCGGGCCGCTGACGGGCGTCGAACCGCGTACACCCCAGAAGGTCAGGGTGAGGCCGTCATCCGCGAAGGGACGGGAGGAGAAGGTCATCGTTCGATTACCATATGCCCCGATCCCAATCTGGATCGGGTGCCCTTCGTCGCACCGGCGCGATCCAATCCTCGCGGGTCGGCGGTAGGCGGGTGCCGGGATCGAAGTGGAACTGCTCTGAGGTAGTAAGCCGCCCCTCCCCCCGATGTGCGAGCGCGCACATGGCTGGGCGGCGAGGCATCCGGCCCGGAACTTCGCCGGCGAACTGTGTCGACCCGGCCACCGGCCCAATCACCGCTGTGCCAGGACGTCGAGGGTGCCCCGGGCCGGACCGGGCACCGGCAGAGTGCCCGACAGGCCGAAGCGAACCAAGCGCGGCCAGGCGACAGGATAAGCCTCCGTCCCGAGGGCGGCCGTCGCCAGGGGCGCGAAGAGCGGCGCCATGCGCTCATAAGCCGGGACGAAGCCCGGCATCCGGGTTCGCGAGAGCGGCGAGTCCGGCGCGATCCAGCGCGACCACACCGCCTCGGCCACGGGGACCGGGCGTGGCCGGGCCGCGATGACCACCACCTCCTGGCCCGCATACGCGAGGGCTTCCGGCCGGCTCACGTCGCCGAGGGAGGCCCCCTTGGCGGCGAGCGCCGCCCAGAACGGATGCTGCGCCCCATCGGAATAGGTGGTGCGCACGGCCGCGCTCCCCTCCTCCACCAAGGTGGCGATGCGCGCCTCCTCGGCCCCGCGATAGACGACGACTTGGGCCTCCTTGGCCGGATCCTTCGCGGGGGCGAAGACGTAGCGACCGCCGACCACGCTGACGGCCGGCTCCTCGCCGAGGGCGTCGAATCGATCGGCGCCCTCCTTGAGCTGGCGCCAGAAATCGATGTTCGGATCGGCCCGGTGCCGGGCCATGTTCGCGGCCGTCATCCGGAACGGGAAGGACTGGAACTGGAAGGCGGATTGACCGCCGGCGAAGGCCTCCCGGGCGATGGCGTAGATCTCGCCCACCACCTGGTCCGTCATGGCAAAGCAGCCCATCGACGAGCAGACCCCGTGCACCATCACGGCCGAACCGGTGGAGCCGTGGGCCCGGTCATAGGCATTGGGGTAGCCGACGTCGAAGGAGAGGTAGTAGCGCGAATTCGGGTTCATCTGGCGCTGCGGCACCGTGTAGAACCCCTCGGGGGTCTGGCGGTCGCCGCTCTTGCGCTTGGGGCCAAGCTGGCCCGACCAGCGGCAGATCGGGAAGGTCTTCACGTGGACGAAGCGGCCGCTGCCGGCCCGCTTCCAGACCTCGATCTCGGATTCCTTCTTGTAGGCCCGGAACAGCACCGGGGCCGCCGCCGTGGTGCCCCGCGCCTGCATGAGGGCCAGGGTGGCGGCCGGAATCGGCGCGAAGGCCTTGGACGGCTCGGCCGCGGCCGGCGACGCCGCCATCACGGCGCCGAGGGCCAGGATCGGCGTCGCGAGAGCGAGAAGGGCCGACGCCGCACGGCGGAGCGGGCCCCGGGACAGGAAGACCATGCGTGGTCCTGAAGAGCGACCCGTCCGCTGGCGGGCGGACGCCCGTGCACGATGCACGCCCTCCTGCCTATCGCATCCCAATGGGGCGGCAATAGGGGAAGCCCCCGGAAAGCCGGAGAAGTCCCGGGTTCTCACCCGCGATCAGGCAGCCAGCACCGTGTTGCGCTCGATGCGCAGCACCGCGTCGAAGGGCTCGACCCCGGCCAGGGCCTCGGCATCCGGCAGGCAGACGATGAGTCCGCGGCCGGCCCGGGCCGCCCGCAGGGCCGCCAGACGGGCGCGGATCTCGTCGCCCTTCCGGTCCTCCAGGGCGATGGCGATGACGACGATGTCCGGCCGGCGCACGAGGCAGCGGGCGAGGTCGATGGCGATGCGCTCGCGCGGGCCGATGGCGTTCTCGCCGAGGCTGGCGCCGCCCCCGGCGAGGCCGGGCTCGACCCGGCTCTCGAGGCCGAGGCGGTAGACGGCCGGTTCCAGGCCCTCGTCGGCGAGCACCCGGCGCACCAGGGCCCGCACCCGGGCCTCGGCGCCGGCCTCCTCGCCGTTGATGCGGCCGAACAGGATGTTCTCCTCCAGACTCGCGGCGGCGGTGAGCCGGGCCGGATCGTAGAACTCGACCATTCCCCGCAGGTTGGCGGGCATCAGGCGTGCGAAGGAGCGGCGGGCCTCCACCAGCCGCTCCTCGAAGGCGGCGTCGATGAGGCCGAAGCGGTGCCGCGTCTCGCTGTAGCGCAGGGCGAGGCCGATCAGGCGCTTGCGGTCGCGCTGGCCGGCCGGGCCGCGGCGCCAGCCCTTGGCCTCGGGCTGGCGGCCGACGAGATCCTCGAAGAAGCCCCGCTCGGCGGCCGGGAACAGCGAGAACGTCTCGAACAGCGGATGATCGTCGGGCAGGTCGGCGAAGATCTCCACGAGGCTGCGGGCGACCTGGAGACCGATCTCCGTGAGAGGGCGACTGAGGCCCTCCGCCTCCAGGACGGCGCGGAGATACGGGTGCGCCGCGATGTGGTCGGAGGCGAAGGCCGGCCCCACCGCCTCGCCGAAGAGGATGTTCTCGCCCACCGTGGCCTGGTGGTTGTAGCGGGCCGGATCGAAGGGCTCCACCAGGCGGCCGGCCTTGTCGGCGGCGAGCGCGTCGCGGACCGCGTGGCGGGCGGCCACCACGGCACGGGCGATCTCCGGCTCGGCCGCCGGATCGACCGTGCCCTCCAGGCCGCGTGCATACGCGAAGGCGTCGAGGCCGGTGATCCGCAGGGTGGCGATGAGGTCGTCGGGATCGGGGGTCCCGGAGGCGCCGTAGAGGATGTTCTGGCGCAGGGACCCTTCGATGAGAATGGCCTCGGCCCCCGCCAGGGCGATGCGCCGGGCCCGCTCCTCCGGCTCGAAGGCGCGCAGGTCGATGCCGCCGTAGGTGACCGCGCCGGCGGAGGGTTCGAGCTGCCCGGCCAGGATCGCGGCGAGCACCCGGCTGCCGCTGCCGCGCTCGCCCAGGATGGCGACGTGGCCGGGCATCGGCAGGGCGGCGTCGACGCCGGCCAGCCGCTCGCCGGTGGCGGGATCGTAGGCCCCGACCCCCTGCGCCACCAGGGCGCCCGCCTCCGGCAGGGCCGTCACCGTGCCGGGGCGGGCCGGGGCACGGCCCTCGAGGGCCGGCACGGCGACGGCGACGTCGCGGAACGGGCCGGCGAGGATGCGATGCAGGCTCGCCATCCGCAGGGTCACGGTGAGGGCGACCACCGCGAGGGCGAAACCACCGGCGGCGGCCAGCAGCGCCCCGGGCTCCACCGGCTCGGTGGTGCCGTCGTGGCCGCGCCACAGCGCCACCGCCACGACGATCGCGGGCAGCAGGATCGCCAGCGCCATGGAGGGCGCGCGGGCATAGGCCAGGGCGGATTCCGAGGCCGCGAGGGCGTCGCGGGTGCTGGCGCCCTTGGCCGCGAGGCGCTCGCGCTCGAAGGCGGCGGCCCCGTGCGCCCGCACCGCCGGCATGCGGCGGATCAGGTCGGCGAGAGCCCGCCCGGCGGCCCCGCCGGCCCGGAGGCGCAGGGCGGCCCGGTCCTGCATCCGCCGCTGGATCAGCGCCCGGGCGAGGCCGGCGGCCAGGAGCCCGGCGGCGACCGTGGCCACGAGGCGCGGCGCGGCGAGGCCGGCGAGGACCAGGGCGAGGACGGTGCCGCCGACCGCCAGCGCCGGGACCAGGATCGCCAGGCCGAACAGCGTGTCGAGGCGGGCGAGGAGGTCTCCCATGGCCTGGGCCAGGGCGCGGGCCTCGTCGCGGGCGCCGGGCGGCGCGCGCAGGATCGCCTCGGTGACCCGCCCCTGCAGGGCCGCCACCGTCCGGGTCTGGGCATGGAAGCACAGGCGCGCCACGGCCCAGCCGAGACCGGCCGAGGCGAGGGCCGCCGCCGCGAGCCCCAGGAAGGCCGCGCGCACGAGTTCGCCGTGGGGCAGGATCCAGCCCGCGAAGGCCACGAAGGGTCCCTCGGCGGCGGGACGCCAGGGCAGGGCCGCGGCGATCCGCAGGAACGGTCCCGTTGGATCGGTGTCGTGCACCTGCACGCCGACGAGATCCCGCAGGCACAGGAGTGCGAGCAGCGCGAGGGGTCCGCCGAGACCGAGCGCCAGCCCGACCGCGGCGGCATGCTCCCGCCGCGCGGTCCGCCAGGTGAAGGCGATCGGATCGCGGTCCATCGGCACCCTGTCCACGACGCCCCGGAAAGGGGCCCGGGGAGCGGCTTAGAGGATCGTCCCCGGCGGCGAAAGCGCGGGGGCGCACCTCGGCGGGCCGGACCGCCCTTCTCCGCTGCCCTTCTCCGCCGCCGTTCCCGATCATCGCCCGGCGCGACGCCGGCGGCGCGGACCCAGCGCGCACTCCGGACGTTTCAGGCGGATTAGCGGCTCCCGCGGGCGGGAAAATCCTCTAGAGTGGGTCGCTCGGCACCCCCAGGGGTCCGCCGCCCCGCAACGTCCTCCCTCCGTCCCTCGCGAAGTCCCCCGAACCTCCATGTGCGAACTGCTCGGCATGAGCGCGAACGTGCCCACGGATATCCGCTTCTCCTTCGCCGCCCTGGCGCGGCGCGGGGGCGAGACCGGCCCGCATGCCGACGGCTGGGGCATCAGCTTCTACGAGGGACGCGGCGCCCGCGCCTTCCACGAGCCGGAACCGAGCGCGCAGTCGGAGCTCGCCCGGCTCCTGCGCCGGACGCCGATCAAGAGCCGCATCGTCATCGCCCACGTGCGCAAGGCCAATCGCGGCCGGGTCAACCTCGAGAACACCCATCCCTTCAGCCGCGAATTGTGGGGCCGCCGGTGGACCTTCGCGCACAATGGCCAGCTCAAGGGCGTGAAGAAGTGGCCCCTGACCTGGTTCAAGCCGGTCGGTTCCACGGACAGCGAGCACGCCTTCTGCTGGATGCTCGACCAGCTCCAGCAGCGCTGGCCCGACCTGCCGAGCCCGGTCCGCATCGACCGGGCCGTGGCGGACCTGTGCGCGGCCCTGCACGGCCTCGGCGTCTTCAACATGCTGCTGTCGGACAGCCGCACCCTCTACGCCCATTGCGGCAAGCGCCTGTGCTACCTGACCCGCCGTGCCCCCTTCGGCACCGCGACCCTGGTGGACGAGGACTGGCGGGTCGATTTCGCGCAGGAGACCGGCGCGAAGGATGTCGTCACGGTGATCGCCACGAAGGCCCTCACCCGCGACGAGTGCTGGACCGACGTGGAGCGCGGCCACGTGCTCTCCCTGCGCGACGGCGTGGTGCGCACCCTCAAGCCGGCCAATGCCCCGGGAGGCTCGTCCAAGGGGGCCTCCGCCAAGGCGATCCCGCGCCCGGACCGGGTCCCGTCCCCCTGCGGCTGTTGATGCGGCGCGGCGCAGAACCGCCACGGTTGTCCGGCGGGATGCGTGGCCGGCCCAGATGCGCTACAACGCCCGACATCAGTTGACCACGCGGGTGCTTCTCGGACGCCTCGGGCCGACACGAAACCTGACCGCCCCAGATTACGACGAGCCATGACACGCGACGTGACCGACACCGCCCCCGACGCCCTGTCGGCCTCAGCCGATGGCCGGCCGAACCTGTCCTCGAACATCCGGACCCATCTGGGCGAGCACCTGCGCACGGTCTACGACCGCCTGCCCGCGGACGAACAGCCGACCCGCTTCGCCGAACTCATCGCGCAGCTGGAGGCCGCCCTCAAGGCGCGCGGCGAGGCGATCGAGCCCGAGTTCCGCAACGGCCTGCTGGCGGCCGTGCCGTCCCTGCGCGCCTTCGCCCTGTCGCTGACGAGCAACCCGGCCCGCTCCGACGACCTCGTGCAGGACACCCTGCTGAAGGGCTGGCAGCACCGCGCCCGCTTCCAGCCGGGCACCAACCTGAACGCCTGGCTGTTCACGATCCTGCGCAACATCTTCTACTCGGACCACCGCAAGCGCGTGCGCGAGGTCGAGGACCAGGACGGCTCCTACGCCGCCCGCCTCGCCACCGCCCCGCACCAGGGCGACCGCCTCGACGTCGAGGACCTGCAGACGGCTCTGGGCAAGCTGCCGCCGGACCAGCGCGAGGCGCTTGTGCTCGTCGGCGCCGAGGGCGTCTCCTACGAGGAGGCCGCGGCCATCATGGGCTGCAAGGTCGGCACCGTGAAGAGCCGCGTCAGCCGGGCCCGCGGGCGCCTCGCCGAGCTCCTGGGCTACGACGAGGAGGACCTGAGCTCGGACCGGCTGATCCAGTCGGCCATGCCCAAGGAAGCCTGATCCCGCCCGGGGAAGTCCGATCCCGGCGGCCCGCGACCGCCGGCCCGTAAGGGGTCCGGCCGCGGCCGCCGGCGCGGCGGACAAGGCCCTCCGCTCCGTTCGGTCTCGGAACTTTCGACGCATCCCTTCCGGGAGTTGGACGTTACTGCCCTGAACCCGGCAGCGCTTCACAGCGTCGCGGGATCCTCGTTCAGGAGCTTCACGATGAACTTCAAGACCCTTCTCGCCGCTTCCGCGATCGCCCTCAGCCTGCCTATGGCCGCCCAGGCGCAGGGCCTGGTACGCGGCGCCGAGCGCGGCGCCCAAGAGGGTGCGGATGCGGCCGGCCCGGTCGGAGCGATCGTCGGCGGCGCGGTCGGTGCGGCGACCGGCACGGTCGGCGGCATCCTCGGCGTCGATGACCGTCCCCGCTTCCGTCAGTACGTCACCCGCGAGCGTCGCTCGTCCTACGACTACAACGGCGACGTCCGCGTCGGCGCCGTGCTGCCGAACTCGGGCGTGACCTATTACGATGTCCCCGCCGAGTACAACGCCCGCGGCGCCCGCTACACCATCGTCAACGAGCGTCCGGTGCTGGTCGACCGCAGCCACCGCATCGTCGAAGTGATCGACTAAGGATTTCCGCCGCGCCCTCGGCGCGGGGATTGATCGAGGCCTCCGGCGACGCCCTCGCCGGAGGCCTTTTTCTGTTCGGACCAGTTCATCCCCGCCCTCCCCCGGTGGCTTTCGGACGATGACCGGTGCAACACTTGACGATCTCGGCCGTTACTCTTCTCGGTACGCGTCGCGTGGGTACGAATTTGTCGATGGACGCGAGGGATACCCAGACAATGGCAGACGATTCCACGCTCGACCCGGCCCTTCCCGAGCCGGTCCGCGATCATCTCGGCCAACAGCTGCGGACGGTGTTCACCACCGGCGAGACCGTCCCGGACTATCTCGGCGATCCGGCCGCCCCGGAGGCTTTCGCCCCCCAGCTGAAGCGGCTCGAGGTGCGGCTGAAGACCCACGAGGAGGGCACGGGCGCGGTCGAGCAGGCCCTCGAGGGCCTGCTCGGCGACCTCGGGGCGGCCCCGAAGCCCGACGAAGCCCCCTAGATCGTCAGACCCTCGGCTTGGTCGCCAGGATGTCGCGGATCTCGGAGAGCAGCTTCACATCGGCCGGAACTTCGGCCACGGCCTCGGGCTTGGTCTCCTCCTTGCTCACGAGGCGGTTCATCGCCCGGATCACGAGGAACAGCACGAAGGCCACGATGAGGAAGTTGAGCGCCACGGTGATGAACTGGCCGTAGCCGATCACCGCGCCCTGCTTCTTCGCGTCGACATAGGCCGCGCCCTTCTGCACGCTGGATGACAGCGCGATGTAGTAGTTCGAGAAGTCGAGACCGCCGGTGATCGCGCCGATCATCGGCATGAACAGGTCCTGCACCGCCGAGGTCACGATGGCTCCGAAGGCGGCACCGATGATCACGCCGACGGCGAGGTCGACGACGTTGCCGCGCAACGCGAACTTCTTGAACTCCTCGAGCATCGACCCGCCCCCGCATGCTTCGTGCCCGGACGAAGCTTCCGGGCCGCGATCAACTTAGACGATGACAACCCGGGAGCGACAGCGCCCTGCGTCAGCTGTCCACGGCCCGATCGTGGGCCGGCCTCGCCCGTTCGGAGAGATCGTCGGCCGCAGCGAGCGCGGCGGAGCCCTGCCCCTCCGCCTTGGCGCGGCGGCGATACTGCGCCGCCCCGATCGGCAGGGTGATGAGGTAGCCGAGCGCCAGCGCTACCATCGCCTCGAACGGGAAGCTGATGAACAGGCCGAAGGCCGCCACCACCACGAGGAAGATCGGCAGCACCCAGTCCCGGGGCACGCGCTTGCCCATGGTCTTGCCCGAGAAGGTCGGCACGGTGGAGACCACCAGCAGGGCGATGCAGAGCATGTAGCCCAGCACCACGGGGGCCGCCCAATGCTCCATCGGCAGGCCGAGGAAGTTGAGGTAGAGCGGCAGCATCGCGGTGAGCGCCCCGGCGGGTGCCGGCATGCCGACGAAGAAGTCCTTCTTCCAGGCCGGGCGGTTGGGATCGTCCAGCATCGCGTTGAAGCGAGCGAGCCGCAGCGCCATGGCGATGGCGAAGATCAGCGCGACGATCCAGCCGACCGAGCGCAGCTCCTTCAGGGCGAACCCGTACAGGATCAGCGCCGGCGCACAGCCGAAATTGACGAAGTCCGCCAGGGAGTCGAGCTCCGCCCCGAAGCGCGAGGTGCCCTTGAGCATCCGGGCCACGCGTCCGTCGATGCCGTCGAGGAAGGCAGCGGCCACGATGGAGATCACCGCGGGCTCGAACTTGCCCTCGAAGGCCAAGCGGATCGCCGTCAGCCCGAGGCAGAGCGCCATCAGGGTGATCATGTTCGGTGCGATCATCCGGAACGGCACCGGCTTGAATCGGCGCGGCCGGGGCTCGTTGGCATCGGGGGCGAAGGGCGGGAACAGGTCGTCCATGGGAACCCCTCAGATGCGCCGGAACGTGCGCTCGGGCCCGCCGCCGAGATCGGCGAGCACGGTCTCGCCCGCCACGGCCTTCTGGCCGAGGCCGACGAGCACGCGGGTCCCGACCGGAAGGTAGACGTCGACGCGCGAGCCGAAGCGGATGAGGCCGAAGCGCTCGCCGACGTTCAGGGTGTCGTTGGCGTGGACCCAGCCGACGATGCGGCGCGCCACCAGCCCGGCGATCTGCACCACGCCGATGCGCAGGGGCGCGCCCTTGTGGGTCGTCTCCATGACGAGGCCGTTGCGCTCGTTGTCGTCGCTGGCCTTGTCGAGCTCGGCGTTGAGGAACAGGCCCGGCGTGTAGTGGATCTGCCCGATCCGACCCGTCACTGGCACGCGATTCACGTGGCAGTCGAACACGTTCATGAAGACCGAGATGCGCAGCATCGGCTCCTGCGGCAGGTCGAGCTCCGGCGGGGGCAGCACCGTCGAGATGAGGTTCACCCGCCCGTCCGCCGGCGAGACCACGAGGCCGTCGCCCACGGGAGTGATCCGCTCGGGGTCGCGGAAGAAGTAGCAGACCCATAGGGTCAGGATCAGGAAGATCCAGCCGAGGAACTGCGCGAAGTAAGCGCCGATCACCGTCAGCACGATGCCGATGACGATGAAGGGATAGCCCTCCTTGTGGATCGGCACGAGCGTCCGGCGAATCGTCTCGAGGAGATCGGTCATGGGTGTTTCGGACTGCTTTCGTCTGGTGGGCGCCCCCGGAAGGCTCCCTGGGCAGGGGCCCCCTCATAAGGCACGGAGCGGCGTCCGTCATACGGTTTCGGATCAGGGACGCGCGAGGCATCCCCTCGCGGTTTCGGATCAGGGACGCGCGAGGCATCCCATCGCGGTTTCGGATCAGGGACGCGCGAGGCCCCGCCGGCAAACCGGGGACGGGTGTCAGCCATCGGCCTGGACGAGGGGCGGCAGGCGCGCCAGCCGCAGGGCGATCGCCAGCGCGAGGCCGTAGAGGGTCGCGAAGAACGCCACCACGCCGACCCAGCCCGCATGGGCGAAGAACCAGCCCCCGGCGGTGCCGAGCACCGAGGAGCCGAGATAGTACAGGCACAGGTAGATCGACGAGGCCTGGGCCCGGTCGCGCAGGGCCCGGCGCCCGACCCAGCTGCTGGCCACGGAATGCGCGCCGAAGAAGCCCACGGTGACGAGGACGATGCCGAGGATGATCAGGCCGAGATGGGCGGAGAGCGTCAGGGTCACGCCCGCGAGGCCCAGGAGGATAGCGAGCCACAGCACCTTGCGCCGCCCGAGCCGGCTCGCGATCTCGCCGGTCAGCGCCGAGGAGACGGTCCCGAACAGGTAGACGACGAAGATCGCCCCGATGGCGCTCTGGCTGAGGGAGAAGGGCGGATCGAGCAGGCGAAAGCCGATGTAGTTGTAGATGCAGACGAAGCCGCCCATCAGCAGGAACGCTTCGGCGAACAACCAGGGCAGACCGGGATCGCGGAAGTGCTGACCGAAGGTGCCCGGCACCTCGCGCCAGCGCATCCGGTTCGCCCGGAAGCGCCGCGAATCCGGCAGCAGGTAGACGAAGGCGATGGCGGCGAGGAGCGCCAGCACGCCGATGGTGCCGAGGCCCCAGCGCCAGGAGGCATGGTCGGCGATGATGCCGGTGAGCAGGCGACCGACCATGCCGCCCGCCGCGTTCCCGCCGATGAGCAGCCCCATCGAGAGGCCGATGGCACGCCCGTGCATCTCCTCGCCGAGATAGGCCATCGCCACGGCCGGCAGGCCGGAGGCGGCGAGCCCCGTGAGCGCCCGCAGGGCGAGGAAGCCGTGCCAGCTCGGCACCAGGACCGCGACGATGGTGAGGAGCGCCGAGGCGAACAGCGAGGCCACCATGATGGGCTTGCGGCCCCAGACCTCCGAGAGGGGGCTGACCACCAGGAGCGCGATCGCCAGCATGGCGCAGGGCAGCGACAGGGCGAGGCTGCTCTCGGCCGGAGTGACCGCGAAGTCGTCGGCGAAGATGGGCAGCAGCGGCTGCACGCCGTAGAGCACCGCGAAGGTGGAGAACCCGGCGGCCCCCAGCGCGATGGCGGTGCGGCGGAAGGCCGGGGTTCCGGCCTCGATCAACCGCTCGCTCGCCTCGTCCATGAATGCTCCTGCGGAGTCGGCCCGGAAGCCGTGACACGCCGCAGCGGATGATCTCGCCCGGCCACCGGCCCCTCGCGAACGGGAGCCGAAGGCAGCGGAGCCCCGAGGGCCCGCGCTGCCGAGGCGGGTATATAGGCCGGGCCGACGATGGGGAAACCGCACCGGCGCCCGCCATGGCAGGCGGCGCCGGATGTCCCCGAGGCCGCCCGGTGCCCTTGGACGCACTGGTCGGGCTGCTCAGGCTGCCCGGACGGTGGCGAGGAAGCGGGCGACCTCGGCGCCGAGATGCTCGGACTGGCGCGAGAGTTCGCTGGCTGAGGACAGCACCTGGGCGGCCGCGGCGCCGGTCTCCTCGGCGGCCCCCGCCACGCTCACGATGTTGGAGGTCACCAGTTCGGTGCCGACCGCCGCCTGCGAGACGTTGCGGACGATCTCCCGGGTGGCCGCGCCCTGCTCCTCCACCGCCACCGCGACGGTCGTCGACACGCCGCTGATCTCCCGGATGCGGTCGGTGATGCTGCCGATGGCCGAGACCGCCTGTCCGGTCGAGCCCTGGATCTGACCGATCTGGGTTCCGATCTCCTCGGTGGCCCGGGCGGTCTGGTTGGCGAGTTCCTTGACCTCCGCCGCCACCACCGCGAAGCCGCGGCCCGCCTCGCCCGCGCGGGCCGCCTCGATGGTGGCGTTGAGGGCCAGAAGGTTGGTCTGGCCCGCGATGGTCGAGATCATCGCCACCACGTCGCCGATCCTGGTCGCGGCCGTGCTGAGATCCTGCACCAGGGTGGCCGTCCGCTCCGCTTCGACCACGGCGCGTTGCGCGAGCTGGGCCGAGCCGTCGACCTGGCGTCCGATCTCCTGCACGGACGAGCCGAGCTCCTCGGTGGCCGCCGCCACGGTGTTGACGTTGGAGGCGGCCTCCTCCGCGGCGGCGGCCACGGTGGTGGATTGGCTGGCGGTCTCGGTCGCGGTGCCGGCCATGCTCTGGGCCGTGGCCTGAAGCTCCGTGGCGGCGCTGGTCACCCGGGTGATGATGCCGCTCACGGCCGTCTCGAAATGATCGGCCATCTGGTGCATCCCCAGCCGGCGCCGCTCCTCCGCCGCCAAGTCGCTCGTCTTCTGCTGCTGGCGGAGGGTCTCGGTCTCCAGGAGGTTGTCGCGGAAGACCGAAAGGGCCGAGGCCATCGCGCCGATCTCGTTGCGGCGGCCGGAATAGGGGATGTCCCGCGCCAGATCGCCCCCCGCGACCGCCTGCATCGCACCGGTGATCCGAGCGATCGGACGCGTCACGCCGAAGAGGACGAACACCGCGCCGCAAACGCCGATCAGGAGCGAGACGGCGCCCACCGCGACCGTGAGCCAGAAGGCGTTCGCGTAGTCGATCTTCGAGGCGGCCTCCGCCGCGGCGGCCCCATGGTCGTTGTAGGCGACATCGTCGTCGATGACCTTCATCAGTTCCATGTAAGCCGGCCGCGTCATCTCGAACGCGTCGACCATCGCGCTCTGGTCACCGGCCCTGAACGAGGCCAGAAACCCGCCGCGGACCTCGTCATACGCGGCGTAGCGCTTGGCGATGTCTTCGGCGATCACCCGTTCCTCAGGGGCGGCGATGTACGACCGATGAGCCTTCAGGGCGGTTTCGACCGCTTTCTCGCGCGCCGCGTTGAGCGTTTCGAGCGAAGCCGCCGAATCCCGCCCCATGACATAGCGCGCATCGACAAGCCGTAGATTCGTCAACGTGAACTTGATCTCGCCCAAGCTCCGCACGCTTGGCATCCATACCGTAGAGATTTGCGTGGAATTTGCCCGGATTTTCTCCAAGCTCTTCATCGCTATCCCGCCCTGAACCACCAGGGCGGCGATGACAGAACCGATGATCGAAATCAATATCCACTTCAGCTTGATCGACATTGCTTGATAAGAGCGCCTAAAATGCTGTCGTGTCTGCGGCGATCAGAACACAACAGGCCTGAAAGACGATCTAGACTGTAGATTGATCGATTAAAGATTTGATAATCCAGACCCCGGTCACGATCGAAATTCATGGCCGGTGCCCGCCTGGATTCCACGCGGCGGTTCGAGGCGATCCGTGTCGCCGTCCTGTCTGCTCGCGGAGCGCCGTTTCCGGGGGAAACGCGCCGGCAGGCGAGCGGCCGAACGGCGACAGGGCGGAACCGCTCCAGTCCCGTGCCCCCGCGGCCTGCCTGGGCAGGACCGTTCGACGTCCGGCCGGTGCAACGGGGCGGTGACGCGACCCGCGCGCCGGGCCCCAGGCTCATGACGGACCGGATCGTGACCGGTGGACCGTCGCAGCGACGCGGGACCGCATCGGGAATGCGATCCTGCCGGCCACGCGCAGGAGAGGCAGGCCGGGACGAACCCATGCGTCCCGGGTGTCTGCGTTGACCGATCGACGACCAGGGTCGATCGGGCCCGTCAGGCGACCCACGCAGCCTTCTCGCCGTCACCGGTCCGTCGAAGGTCGGCAAGCGACGGGCGCGCAGCGGGCAACCGGCGGCTTGTCGCCCGCCGGTCGCCGAACTTATCGCCTCAGCGCGGCGGCGGCGGCGCCTCGCTTTGCTGCTGGATCAGCGGCGTGATGCGGCGGACGGTCACCCGCCGGTTCTCGCGCGAGGCGCTCTGCGTGTTCACCTTCAGGTTCTGCTCGCCATAGCCCTGCGTGGTCAGGTTCTCGGGCGGCACCTGGAAGTTCTGCGTCAGCACCGTGGCCACCGACTGCGCGCGGCGGTCGGAGAGCGAGAGGTTGTCGATGTCGGCCCCCACCGCGTCGGTGTAGCCTTCGATCAGGAACACCTCCTGCGGATTGGCCTTGATCGCCCGGTTCATCGCCGACGCGATGGTGGCGAGGCGGGCGGCCTGGTCCGGCGTCACCGTGAACGAGCCGGTGTCGAAGTTGATCGTATCGATGTCGACGCTGCGCATGCGCGCGCGCAACTGCGGGCTGTAGCGGACCTGATCGAGGGTGTAGCGCCGGTCAACCGCCACCACCGGCGGGGCCGACAGGGCCTCGTAGACGGCGCCCTCGTCCGCCCCCTCGTAATCGACCACGTAGCGATTGCGCGGGATGCGGATGTCCGGCGGCGGCAACTCGACGACGTCCTCGTAGATCGGCCGCGCGACGCCGCCGCCGAAGCTGTTGTCGATGATGACGACCTCGCGCCCGTCGCGGAAGCGGCGGGACCGGCGCACGAGACGGCCGTCATCGTCCACGATGGTGACGATCTGCTCGCCGCCCGGCCGGTCGAGATACGTGATGGTATCGCCGCCGCGACGCTCGCTGCGATAGGCCCGCCGGTCGAGATCGCGGAAGCGCTCGTTCTCGTCGTGGCGGATGAAGTAGGTGTCGCGGTCACGCACGATGATGCGGCCGGGCTCGCGGATATAGGTCCGGCCCCCTTCCGAGAACTCGCGGCGGTCGCGGCGCACCTGATCGTAGTCGCGGACATCGTCATCGTCCCGGAAGCCGCCCGGGACGTAACCCGGCCGCCCCGGCGCATTGAAGCCGCTGCGCGCGTCGCGGCGCTCGAAGGCGTCACGCCGCTCGCGGTCCTCGCGGCGGTCATCAATGCCGCGATCCTCGCGGCGGGCGTCGATGCCGCGATCGTCGCGGCGGGCATCGCCGGGCCGGAGATCGGGTCGGCCCGCGTCGTCGCGGCCGGGGCCGTTCCGATCGGGGCCGTCGCGGCGCAGGTCGCGGGTCCCGGACTCCCTGGCAGCCGGATCTCTCGCATCCCGACCGCCCGGGATCGGTCCGTCCCGATCCGGCCGGGCGTCGGCCGGGTTGGCACCCG
This sequence comes from Methylobacterium sp. Leaf465, assembly GCF_001424705.1. Classification (GTDB taxonomy): domain Bacteria; phylum Pseudomonadota; class Alphaproteobacteria; order Rhizobiales; family Beijerinckiaceae; genus Methylobacterium. The sequence continues at coordinate 340,371 of NZ_LMRA01000034.1, read as the reverse complement.
CACCCGGACGGCCGTCGGGACGCGGCGCGTCCGGATTCGGGGCACCGGGCGGGACGAACGGACGTCCCGGGACGCCGGGCCGCGCATTGGGCGCCGCGGCGCCGGGCTGGCCGGGCTGCGGAGTCGGGGGAGCCGGCTGGCCCGGGGCACGCGGCTCGCCGGGGGCATTCGGACGGCCCGGCTGGGCTGCGCCCGGCACGTTCGGATTGACGGGGTTGGCCGGGTTGCGGATCTCGGATGCGTTCGGCACCGGGGCCTGCGCCGGAGCGGGGGCTTGTGCAGCAGGCGGGGCTTGGCGCGGCTGCGCGGGCGCCGGACGGTTCGGCTCGGGCGCGACGGGACGCTCGGGCGTGTTCGGCCGGTCGGGGGTGCGCTCCCGGGCGGCCGGCGGGGGCGACGGACGCTCCGTGGGCCCATCGGCACCGGGGGCACGACGCTGCGGCGCCTGATCCCGGTCCGGACCGGGGCCACGCTCCTCGCGGGCGGGACGCTCCTGGCGCGGCTCCGGGCGATCCGGACGGGCGGCGGGACGCTCGGCCGGCGGCGCGGCCGGCGCACGCTCCTGGCGCTCCGGACGGGTCTCGGGTCGTTCTTGACGGGGCTCAGGGCGCTCCTGGCGCGGCTCGGGGCGGGCGGCCGGCCGTTCCGGACGCGGCTCGGGCCGCTCCTGCCTTGGCTCCGGCCGCTCTTGGCGAGGTTCCGGCCGCTCCTGGCGGGGCTCGGGGCGGGGAGCCGGCCGTTCCTGGCGCGGCTCGGGGCGCTCCTGCCGCGGCTCCGGTCGTTCACGTCCGCCGCCGGGTGGACCGCCCCGCGGACCTTCGGCACCCCCACCCCGGGGGCCCTCGCCCCGCGGCCCCTCGCCCGGCCCGGCCTGGGCCAGCAGGGCTTGGGCCAGCAGGATGGTGCCACCCGATGCGGAGTCCGGCCGGGCCAGGCTGGGGCCGGACAGGAGCAGGGCAGGCAGAACCGTGCCGGTCAGGAGAAGGTGGCGGATGCTCCGCATCGAAGGTCACTCACGTCGTTGATGAGGCCTTCGGAACAGAATGCGAGCGGGATGGTTCCCGTTTTTTGGCCGCGCGGCGCCGACTGTCCCCCTTCAGGGATTCCCCGGCCGGGGGGCGGTCGAGAACAGGTTCGGGGCGATGATGCGCACCGGCTGGCGCTCCTCGCCCGTCCCCGGCACGGCCGCGGCCGGCTCCGTCAGCGCAGGCGCATCGGAGGCGACGCCGGCACTGCGCGTGGCGGCGTCGGCGGCGAGGCCCGCGGCGGTCTTGTCGGCCCGTCCCACCAGGGTCAGGCGGACCTTCGGCGGGCGCGACAGGGCTTCGGCCTGCATCGGCGTGACGAAGATGTCGCCCTTGTGCCGGACCAGCATGCTCTCGGCCTTGACCAGGGACTGGGCCCAGCTCTGCCCCTCGCGCTTGCACGAGCAGTTCGGCGTGAAGGAGGTGCGGAACTTGAAGGCGTTGGGCAAGGCCGTGTAGGCGCGGCTCCCCTTCACGGTGGCGGCCTGTTTCAGGGCCTCGTCGCCGTGCGGCATCGAATAGGCGGCGGCTTCCGCGCCGGGGCAGAGGGCCTGGCAGAGCTCGTCGGCGCCCTCGCGCCCGTCGGGCAGGTTGGTCATCGGGAAGTAGGCGCCGTCGCAGGTGCGCACGCAGATCACCTGCGCGCCACCCCGCGCGCGCGCCTCGCCCGGAGGTCCGTCCGCCTTGATCAGGCTGCGGCTCGCCGCATCCGTGCAGGCGGCGGCGATCGCCTCCGTGAGCTGCTGCCGGCGGGCGGCCGTCACCTCGCCGTTCTCGGCGCCGTAGCCGGCGTTGAGCGCGCGGATGCGCTGCTCAACCGCACCGCATTGCGGGGGGCGCGAATCGAAGAAGAGGAACCGCCCCCCCTCGCAGTTCAGGGTGCGATAATAGGCATTCAGGCGGCCGATCTCGTTCTGCAGGGCCCGCGCGGTGCTGGCGCCGTCGCTGAGGCCGGCGAGTTCGGAGCGGTAGCGCAGACAGGCGGAGGTCTGCGCCTCAGCGATACCCGTCAGGGTGGTGACGGCGAGGACGCCGGCGAGCACTCGGACGAGCGTGCGGATCTGGGAGGGGATCAGCGGCATGGCCTGATTGCAATGGATGGCGGGACGCCGCCGCGCGACGTCCCCTGAAGGAAACTTCGACGAAGCGGAGGCGAACGGGCTCAACACAAGTTTATTAGCGACCCTCGCACGACCGCGACACCCTTCCCACATCCGCTCGGAACAAACTGAGGGGAATGATACGATGATGTGGCTTCGGGGTCTCACAGGCTGCGCGCTGGCGCTGGGGCTCGGCCTCGCCGCACAACCGGCGCGCGCGGACGATGCGGACCGCATCTTCGACAAGTCGACCGTGTGGCGACCTCTGACACCCAACGACAAGCTCGTGGTCTACGGGATCGACGATCCGTCGGTGGCAGGGGTGGCCTGCTGGTACACCCAACCGGAGAAGGGCGGCATCAAGGGCACCCTCGGCCTCGCGGAGGATGTCTCCGACATCTCCCTCGCCTGCCGTCAGGTCGGCCCGGTGCAGTTCAAGGAGAAGTTCAAGCAGGGCGCGGTCGTGTTCAGCGAGCGCCGGTCGCTGATCTTCAAGTCGATGCAGATCGTGCGCGGTTGCGACACCAAACGCAACACGCTGATCTACATGGTCTACTCGGACAAGGTGATTCAGGGCTCGCCCAAGAATTCCACCTCCGCCGTGCCGCTGATGCCCTGGGGCACCGAGCCGCCGCCACGCTGCGACGCGTTCATGGAGAAGTAGGCCGGGAGACCGGATCGCCTCACGTTGGAGCGACCCGGCTGCCTGCCACGCTCGGGCGGAATCCATCCCACCCGAGGATTCAATCCTGGCAGGTGATCCGGATCGGGCGCTCGGCGGGCTTGGCCACCGGGGCCGGCGGGATCGCGCCGGTATATTCGTCCTGGGCGGCGACGCCGAAGGAGCCGGCAGAGGCGAAGCCCTGCGCCTCGCACCAGGCATTGGCCACCACCTGGCCGCAGGCGCTCTCGCCATTGGTGAGGCAGTCGCCGACGCCGTACCCCTCGCTCGACGGGATCAGGAACGTCTTCTCGACGGTGCCGGGTGCCTTGGCCGGGCTCTCCCCGTCGGAGGCGAGGGCGCCGTGGGCGGAGAGGACGAGAGCGAGAAGAGCGCCGATACTGGCGGTCGCGCGGCGCATGGGCAGAACCTTGCTGGTGTCGGAAGCGTATGGGGCGAAAATTTCGCGGCACCAGGTTAACAAACCCTTTCGCCGTGCCGTCGTTTTCGCGGCAGGCGTTTCGAAGGCGTGCCGGTCCGGCGTCGTTCTCGAATTGCTCATGGTTTTGGGGTAGCGCAGGACGGGCGGCCCGGCCGTCGCCTTCGCGCAACAGGGCCCCGGGCGGAACGCGGCGACGGTGTGGCGGGCGCTTGGGTGCGCTGCGGCAAAAGCCGCGCGAAACCAACGCGCTGCGGTGTTTTCAGGGACGGACGGGTCCGGATGGAGGCCCGGGACGTAAGGAAAGTTTCATGGCCTCGATGTTGCGGCTCTACAACACGCTGACCCGCGAGAAGGCCGCCTTCACGCCGATCGATCCCACGAACGTGCGGATGTATGCCTGCGGCCCCACCGTCTACGACGCCGCCCATATCGGCAACGCCCGGCCGATCATCGTCTTCGACCTGCTGTTTCGCCTGCTGCGCCACCTCTACGGCGCGCCCCACGTCACCTATGCCCGCAACGTCACGGACGTGGACGACAAGATCAACGCGCGGGCCGCCGAGCGCGGCATCAGCATCCGGGAACTCACCGACGGCACCCTGAAGGCCTTCCACGCCGACATCCGCGAACTCGGCGTGCTGATGCCGGAGGACGTCAACGTGCCGGGCGGGCGCCCGCGCTTCGTCGAGCCGCGGGCCACCGACCACATCGCCGAGATGCACACCATCATCGCCGGCCTGGTGACGCGCGGCCATGCCTACGTGGCGGACGGCCACGTGCTCTTCGACGTGCCCTCGATGCCCGATTACGGCGCCCTCTCGAAGCGTCCCCTGGACGAGATGGAAGCCGGAGCCCGCGTCGAGGTCGCGCCCTACAAGCGCTCGCCCCTCGACTTCGTGCTGTGGAAGCCCTCGAAGCCCGGCGAGCCGTCCTGGCCCTCCCCCTGCGGGATCGCCGAGCCCGGCCGGCCGGGCTGGCACATCGAGTGCTCGGCGATGTCCTGGAAGCATCTCGGCGAGCGGTTCGACATCCATGCCGGCGGCATCGACCTCATCTTCCCGCACCACGAGAACGAGGTCGCCCAGTCGCGCTGCTGCTTCGGCACCGACGTGATGGCCGACGTCTGGCTCCACAACGGCTTCCTCCAGGTGGAGGGGGAGAAGATGTCGAAGTCGCTGGGCAACTTCATCACGATCCGGGACGTGCTGAAGGATTGGCCCGGCGAGGTCGCGCGCCTCGCTATGCTCAAGACGCATTATCGCCAGCCGATCGACTGGACCCTGCGCGGCCTCGAGGAGGCGGCCCGGATGCTCGACCGCTGGTACGGGGTCGTCGGCGACGTGGCCGCGGCCGCGGCGATCCCGGAGGGCGTGCGCGAGCCGCTCCTCGACGACCTCAACACCGCCGCGGCACTCGCCGAGCTGCACCGCCTCGACGAGCCAGCGGCCCTGAAGGCCGGGGCGAACCTCCTCGGCCTGCTTACCCAGACGAAGTCGGCGCGCGACCAGGGCACCATCCGGGCAGCCGGCGTCGACGTCGCCCGGGTCGAGGCGCTGATCGCCGACCGGCGCGCGGCCCGGGCCGCCAAGGACTGGGCCGCTTCGGACCGGATCCGCGACGAACTCCTGGGCATGGGCGTCGCCGTGAAGGACGGCAAGGACGGGACGACCTGGAGCGTGGCGACCTGAGCCGGGCCGCCGCGCCGGGGCCGTCGCCTCAGAACCGCTCCGCCACCAGGGCTTCGGCGGCGGGGGCCGGCGCGACCGATCCGGCCGCGTCGCGCAGCAGGCCGACCACGTCGGCCGCCTCGGTGGCCACGAGGTAGCTCAGGTCGAGCCCTTCCCGGATGAAGCCCTGCCCCCGCATGTGGTCGAGGAGCGTCAGGAGGGGCGTCCAGAAATCTGCCACCGAGAGCAGCAGGATCGGCTTGTTGTGCTGGCCGAGCTGCGCCCAGGTGAGCTGCTCCACCAACTCCTCCAGGGTGCCGATGCCGCCGGGAAGGGCCACGAAGGCGTCCGAGCGCTCGAACATCAGCCGCTTGCGGGTGTGCATGTCCTCCACGACGATGGTCTCCTGGATCTCGTCGAGCATGCGCTCGCGCGATTTCAGGAAATCCGGGATGATGCCGGTGACGTGGCCGCCGTTCTCGAGGACCGCCCGGGCGACGGTGCCCATCAGGCCGACATTGCCGCCGCCGTAGACGAGGCCGATCCCGGCCTCCGCCAGGGCCTTGCCGAGGGTCACGGCCGCGGCCGTGAAGGCCGGATCGCCGCCGAAGCCCGAGCCGCAATAGACGCAGACCGTCCTTACCGGAGCCATGCCGGACCTCCCTGATGCGCAGCGGCCGGGGCCCGTCCGCCGCGGTCCACGAGCCAAACTGCTGATTTTACGGAAGATCCGGCCGTGATCCGGCGGGTATGATTTGGTGATCCGATCATGTTCGCTAATATGTCGCCATCAATCGCCGGTTTGTCGACGGGCCCGATCCCGCGGCGATGGAATTTCGGCCGCCGTGCCGGTGGACGAAGGAGTGGCGTGTCATGAGGGCGGAGTTGCGACGGAGCATCTTCCTCGCCTGCGTGGGGCTTCTGGCGGGCTTTGCCCTCGTGGTCACCCTCTACGGCGCAGGCACCCTGTTCAAGCGCGGCCTCGGATCCCCGGCGGGCTCCGGCGCCCCCGAGGAGAGCGCCCCCCCCACCGGCAAGCCCCCCGCCCGGACGGACGGCGCAGCCGAGCCGAATCCGCCGGTCCGGCGGGATGCGAGCCCCGGGGAGGGGGCGGCGCCGGCGGGAAAGCCCCTGGCGGCCCTGGGCCCGGGCCAGCCGTCGGCGCAGGCCTCGGGCACCTCGCCGGGCAGCGAGGCGCCGACCTTCGACATCATCCGGATCGAGCCCAATGGCGAGGCGGTGATCGCCGGGCGGGCCGCGCCCAACACCACCGTCGAGCTTCTGCGCGACAACGAGCCGATTGCCCGTGCGCTCGTCGACCCCTCCGGCCAGTTCGCCATCGTGCCCCCCGCCCTGCCCACCGGCAGCAGTGAGATCACCCTGCGGGTGCTCGGTGCCGACGGTCAGGCCCGGATCTCGCGCGACAGCGTGGCGGTGGTGGTCTCGCCCCATCGCAATGCCAAGCCCCTCATCGCCCTGACCTCCCCCGACAAGCCCACCATCGTGCTCTCGCAGCCGGACCCGGCTCCGGCGACGCCGGGGACCACCCTTGCCGATGCGGGCAGGACCGAGACGGGGAAAGCCGCGACCGGCAAAACCGAGCTTGGCAAGACCGAGTCCGGCAAGTCGGATCTCGGCAACACGGATTCCGGCAAGGCCGTTTCGGACAAGGCGGACGCGGGCAAGGGCACCTCGGGGAGAGATCTCTCGGACAGGGCCGGGGGCGGGCGGACCGGCAAGGCCGACGGCCGCGTCGCAACGACCGTGCCCGACGGCCGCGCCTCCCGGAATCCGGCGGCGGAGGCCGGCTCCGGCAGGGCCGACGCGGACCGCACCGGACCGGTGAAGATCGTCAGCGTCGAGGCGGAAGAGGGCGGACGGCTCTACGTCACGAGCCAAGCCCCGCCCGGGGCCACCGTGCGGCTCTATCTCAACGACGCCCTGGTGGCGCCCGGCAGTGCCGGCGCCGACGGGCGCGTGGCCTTCACCATCGGGCGCGGCGTCCGGCCGGGCGACTACAAGGTCCGGGTGGACCAGGTCGATCCCGTCTCCGGCAAGGTGAAGACCCGCTCCGAGGTCGCCTTCACCGTGCCCGCGGCCGTGGCCAAATCGGCGGCAGCGGGCGCGGGCCGATCGCCCGAGGGCGCGGCCGCCGTCGCGCAGCCGGGCACCCCGCCGGTGGCGCCCGGCCCGGTCGCACGCCTGGGGACGCCGGAGAACCCGGCCACGCTGCCCCCGGCGGCCGTGCCCCGGACAACGCCCCCGAACCCGGGGACCGGAACCCCGCAAGCGCCGACGCCGGCACCCGCGTCGGCAGCCCCCGCCCCGGCGCGGCCGGCCCGGACGTCGCAGGAAGCCCGCTCACAGGAAACACCCTCGCGCGAATCCGCCTCGCGAGAATCTCCCTCGCAGGCGTCGCGTGCGCAGGACTCGGCCGCGCGGGACGCAGCCGCGTCGGGATCTCCGTCGCCGCAGGCCCCGCCCCGCGCCACCGCGGGCACGCCGCCCGCCCAGGCCGAGGCGCGCGGGCCGAAAAGTCCCGTCCCGGAGACGGCCCAGACGGCTCCCCAGACTCATGCCCAGACTCATGCCCAGATGCAGGCACAGACTCATGCCCAGATGCAGGCACAGACCCCGGCGCTCATGGACCGGAGCCCCACGGTCTTCGTCCCGGAGATCGGGACCGCGACGATCGTCCGGGGCGACAGCCTGTGGCAGATCAGCCGGCGCATCTACGGCAAGGGCACGCGCTACACGGTGATCTTCGACGCCAACCAGCCGCAGATCCGCAATCCCGACCTGATCTATCCCGGCCAGATCTTCGTCCTACCCACCGACGGCACCGCGGCTGTGCCGCAGGCCGACAAACGGGGCTGACGGCGCAGCCCCGACCCGGCTGTGCCGCAGGCCGACAAACGGGGCTGACGGCGCAGCCCCGACCCGACGGTGTCGCAACCCGACAAGCGGGGCTGACGGCGCGGCCCCTACGCGGCGGGCGCCGGCTCCGGCACGAGGGCCGGTCGCTCCTTGGGCACCGGCAGCGCCGCCTCGCTGCGCTGGAGGATCTCCAGGGCGGCGTCGGCCTCGCGCTGACGGCTCCACATGGAGGCATAGACGCCGTCCTGCTCCAGCAGGGTGGCGTGGTCGCCGCGCTCGACGATCACCCCCTTGTCGAGGACGATGATCTCGTCCGCATTGACCACCGTGGAGAGACGGTGGGCAATGACCAGGGTGGTGCGGCCCTGGCTCACGGTGTCGAGGGCATCCTGGATCTCGCGCTCGGTGAAGGAGTCGAGGGCCGATGTCGCCTCGTCGAGGACGAGGATCGGCGGTCCCTTCAGGATGGTCCGGGCGATGGCGACGCGCTGCTTCTCGCCGCCCGAGAGCTTCAGGCCACGCTCGCCCACGGGCGTGTCGTAGCCCTCCGGCAGGGCGGAGATGAAGCGGTCGATCTGCGCCAGGGCGGCGGCGGCGCGCACCTCCGCCGGGGTGGCGTCCCAGCGGCCGTAGCGGATGTTGTAGCCGATGGTGTCGTTGAACAGCACCGTGTCCTGCGGAACCATGCCGATGGCCGCCCGCAGGCTGGCCTGCCGGACCCGCGAAATATCCTGGCCGTCGATGAGGATGCGGCCGCCCTGCGGCTCGTAGAACCGGAACAGCAGGCGCGACAGGGTCGACTTGCCGGCCCCCGAAGGGCCGACGATCGCCACCGTCTTGCCCGCGGGCACCGCGAAGCTGACACCCTTGAGGATGGGCCGGGCCGGGTCGTAGGCGAAGCGCACGTCCTCGAACCGCACCACGCCGTCCGAGACGGCGAGCGGCAGCGCGTCCGGCCGGTCGGCGATCTCCGGGTTGCGGTGCAGGATCTGGAACATGTCGTCGATGTCGATCAGCGCCTGTTTGATCTCGCGATAGATCATGCCCATGAAGTTGAGCGGCATGGAGAGCTGCACCAGCATGGTGTTGACCAGCACGAAGCCGCCGAGGGTGGTACGCCCCGCCATGATGTCGCGCGCTGCCAGCCACATCACGATGGTCATGCCCACGGTGAAGATTACTGCCTGGCCGGCGTTGAGCACCGCGAGCGAGACGTAGGTCTGCGTCGAGGCCTTCTCGTACTTGGCCATTGAGACGTCGTAGCGTTCCGCCTCTCGCCGCTCGGCGCCGAAGTACTTCACGGTCTCGAAGTTCAGCAGCGAATCCACTGCCTTGGTGTTGGCGTCGGTGTCGGAATTGTTCATCCGGCGCCGGATCTCGATGCGCCACTGCGTCGCCTTCCAGGTGAAGGCGAGGTAGGCCGCCACCATCACGAACACGACCACCGAGTAGATCCAGTCGAACTCGTAGGCGAGGACGCCGATCACGAGCAGGAACTCGACGATGGTCGGCACCAGCGTCAGCACCATCAGGCGCGAGAGTTCCTCGATGCCGCCGCGCCCGCGCTCCAGCACGCGGGTCAGGCCGCCGGTCTTGCGCTCCAGATGGAAGCGCAGGGAGAGCCGGTGCATGTGCTCGAAGGTCTGGAGCGCGAGGCGGCGCACCGCATGCATCGCCACCTTGGCGAACAGCCCGTCGCGCACCTGCGTCAGACCCGCCATGAGGATGCGCGACAGGCCGTAGAGGCCGATCAGCAGCATCGGGGCGGCAAACAGCCCGGTGGGGATGGCCGCACCCGGCTTGGGGTCGGTCAGCGCCACCAGGGCGTCGGTGGCCCACTTGAAGGTGAAGGGCGTCACCATCGTCACGAACTTGGCGACGATCAGCAGGCCGAAGGCGAGGAAGACGCGTCGCTGCAGGTCGGGCCGGCCGTGGGGCCAGAGATAGGGCCAGAGACGGCGATAGGTGGCGACGAGGCCGGGGCGCGCGGGCGGCGCGGCCGCGGCCGGTGCCGCCGGGGCGGGATCGGTGCTCATTCGGGTCAGGAACTCGGGATGAAGAGGGCGTCGGGCCCGCATATAGGCGCCCCACCCGGCCAGCGACAGTCACGGGTGCCGGCGGGTCGGGCCTGCATGCACCGCAGGGACCCGCCGTCAGCCCTCTCCCGCCAGCCGGCGGAGCACCACGTCCCGCCCGATCAGCGGCAGCAGGCCGGCGAGATCCGGCCCGTGCTCCAGCCCGGTGATGGCGAGGCGCAGCGGCATGAACAGCGCCTTGCCCTTGGCCCCCGTGGTGGCCTTCACGGCCCCCGTCCAGGCCTTCCAGGTCTCCCCGTCCCAGGGCTCGGCCGGCAGGAGCGCGGCGGCGGCCCCGATGAAGGCCGGGTCGGCGATGACGGGGCTCACCGGGCCGGTGACCACGCGCCACCAGTCGCCCGCCTCCGAGACCTTGGCGAGGTTGGACCGCACGGCCTCCCAGAACGCCGCGGCGCGCTCGGACGCGACCCCCTGCGCCGCGAGGCGGTCGGCGACCTCCGCATAGGGCATGACGTGGACGAGGCGGGCGTTGAGCCCGTCGAGCTCGTGCGGGTCGAACTTCGCCGGAGCCCGCGAGATCTGCGCAAGGTCGACGAGGCCGGCGAGCTCGTCCAGGCCCGCCACGGCGCGGACCGATTCGGCCGACCCGGTGAGCACGGCCAGCGAGCGCACGGCGCCCGGCTCGTAGCCGGCCTCGCGCAGGCCGCGCAGCGAGAGGTGGCCGAGGCGCTTCGAGAGCCCCTCCCCGTCCGCGGTGGTCAGGAGGTTGTGATGGCCGAAGACCGGGATCGCGCTGCTCAAGGCTTCGAAGATCTGCACCTGCACGCCGGTGTTGGTGACGTGGTCCTCGCCCCGGATGACGTGGGTGACGCCCATCTCGGCGTCGTCGACCACGGAGGGCAGAGTGTAGAGGTAGCTGCCGTCGGCCCGGATCAGCACCGGATCGGAGAGCGAGGCGCAGTCGACATGGGCGGGGCCGCGCACGAGGTCGTCCCAGGCCACCGAGCGGGCGTCGAGCTTGAAGCGCCAGTGCGGCGTGCGACCCTCCGACTCCAGGGCAGCCCGCTCGGCCTCCGTCAGAGTCAGGGCGGCCCGGTCGTAGATCGGCGGCTGGCCACGCCCGAGCTGGCGCCGGCGGCGGCGCTCGAGCTCCTCCGGCGTCTCGTAGCAGGGATAGAGCCGGCCCATCGCCTTCAGGCGTTCGGCGGCCGCATCGTGGACCGCCACCCGGTCGGATTGCCGCGCGAACAGGTCGGGCACGATCCCGAGCCAGGCGAGGTCCTCGGAGACCGCGTCGGCGAAGGCCTGCGTCGAGCGCTCCCGGTCGGTGTCGTCGAGGCGCAGCAGGAAGCGCCCGCCCCGCGCCCGCGCGAAGAGCGCGTTGAGGAGCGCCGGCCGGGCGTTGCCGATGTGCAGGTAGCCGGTGGGCGAGGGCGCGAAGCGCACGAGGGGCGCGCCGGCGCGGGGCGTGTCGGCCTGGGGCGAGGTGGCGTGAGTCATGAGGCGCCCTCTAGACCATTTCGCCGGCCCTGAGGACTCCGGTGACGGGCGAAAGCCTCAGCCCCGGGTGCCCCATCTCACGCCCATCCGGCTCGGGGCATTCGAATCCGGCCCGAGGGCTGGTCCGCTCCCGCTGCGCGGCACGAAGGGCTTCGGCGTCAGGGTCTCGGGGATGGCGCTCTCGAACTCCTGCATCTTGGCGAATTGGCCCGCCTTGCGGAAGCGCCAGAGGTAGCCCGGCACCACCGCCTCCATGGCGGTGGGCTGCAGGCCGATGCCCTCCAGGGTACGCCCCTCGGCCTTGGCCGTCTCGGAGACGACGTTGTCGTTCTGGAGCAGGACGACCTGGTCGCGGGTGAGCTTCAGGCTGTCCGGCAGGAGGCCGAGGGTGAGGGTGTCGACCACCTCGAGAGCGCGGGCCTGGAACATCGCGGCCGGCTGCGGCAGGCCGAGGACCACGCGCTTGCGCATCGTGACCTTGAGCATGTAGCGCACCAGCGATTCCAGAGTCTCGACCTCCGGGCCGCCGAGTTCGTAGACCTTGCCGGCGGGCACGTGGCCCTCCACGGCGCGGGCCACCGCCTCGGCCACGTCGGCCACGTAGACGGGCTGGAAGCGCGACGCGGCGCCGGCCAGCGGCAGCACCGGCAGGGCACGGGCCAGGGCGGCGAAGCGGTTGAAGAAGCTGTCGCCGGGGCCGAACACCAGCGAGGGCCGCAGGATCACGTGCGGACCGCCGGCTTCGGCGACCCGGGCCTCGCCGAGGGCCTTGGTGCGGGCGTATTGCGAGGGCGAGTGTGCATCGGCGCCGATGGCCGAGACGTGGACCAGGGGCGCGCCGACGGCGGCCGCCGCCCGGGCGATCTCGCCCGCGCCTTCCGCCTGCAGCTGCGAAAAGGTCTGCTTGCCGGTCTCCTGGAGGATGCCCACGAGGTTGACGACGATGTCGGCGCCGTGGACCGCCCGGGCGATCGAGTCGGGGTAGCGCAGGTTGGCCTGGACGGCGACGATCTGGCCGACCTTGCCGAGGGGCTGCAGGAACAGGGCGAGGTCGGGCCGGCGCACGGCCACCCGGATCCGGTAGCCGCGCTTGGCCAGCGCCCGCACCACGTGGCGCCCGAGGAAGCCCGATCCGCCGAACACGGTGACGAGCTGCGAGGCGGGGCGGGTCAGGGGGAGGGTCTCGAAGCCGGTCATCGCTCGTGCGTCTCGAAAAGCGGCCCCCGCGCCGGTCCGGCCCCTGCGGGGCTTGGATCGGCGCCGGTCCTTGAGCCTGGTGCAGCGTATCTAGACCACTTCCAGGCCAGACGGGAGGCCGAACGATGAAATTCGGCCCTCGGCAGCTCCGGGGGAGCCTCAGCGCAGGCGCGGCTGGGGCTGCGGTCCAGCGACCGGGGTGCGCCGGCTGAGGCCCTTGTGGACATGCACCATCAGGGCGATGCCGAAGAGCGGGGTGACGAGGTTGAGCACCGGCACCACCATCAGGCCGGCCAGCAGCACGCCGGCGAGGAGCGTGGTGCCGCCGTAGTGGCGGCGCATGGCGCCGGCCTCCGCCATCGGCCGGAAGCGTCCGGCGGCGAGCTCGAAATACTCCCGCGACAGCAGGTAGGCATTGGCCCCGAAGAACGCGACGAGATTCACCCCCGGCACGAAGAACAGGATCAGCGCCACGAGGTTCACCAGCAGGGCGAGGCCGGCGAAGCGGACGGCGTAGAACATCGCGGTGCCGAGGGGCAGGGCGAGGCCGGGCGGCTCGCCCGGAAAGTCCGTGCGCTCGACGATCTCGGCCGCGTCGTCGAGGAAGTAGCCCGCCACCAGGATCGACACCGCCGGCATGACGTAGGCGAGGCCCACGAACAGGCCGGCCCCGGCGAAGAACACCGCCAGGGTATCGAGGAAGGGATAATCCACCGAGAGATGGTGCTGGGACAGGAACCAGTTGATCGCCCGCGTCAGTCCGAACCAGACGAGCACGAGGATGCCCACCGTGAGCCCGAGGGACTTCCACAGGATCGCGCGCAAGGGGGCTGAGAACACCTGCCGGACGGCGGCGAAGGCGGCCTGGATGAGCATACCTGGGTATCCCGTGGTCGTGGATCGATCCGTTCGTGAGGTCCCGGCCTGCGTCGCCCCCGCGCGCGCCGTGTCCCGAGGTTCTGGCGATGGCCGTGCGCAGGCGCAAGTGCGGGCCATCGCTGCACCACCCGTCCCGCCGGGCGGCGGACGGGCGATTCGCGGCGCCGACCCTGGACGCCCGAGTTTTCTGGCGTGTGACCGGCGTGCGACCGGTCGCACGGTGTCGCCCGGCACCGCCCTCTGCTAGGCCCATCGCCATCCTTCGCCGACAGGAACGAGACCGTCATCCATGCGGACGTCCCGCCCCGAGCACGAACGCTGGCGCCCAAGCATCGCGCCGCGCCTGGCCCCCCTGCCCGACGATCCGGAGGTCATCGTCGTCGGGGCGGGCGCCGCCGGCGTCGCGGCGGCGCGCGGCCTCGCGGCCCTGGGCGTCCGGGTGGCGGTCCTGGAGGCGCGCGACCGGGTCGGCGGGCGCCTCGTCACGGTCTCCCTGCGGGGTCACGCCGTCGACCTCGGCGGGCACTGGCTGCATGCGGGGCCGATCAACCCGCTGGTGCGGCTCGCAACCCAGCGGGGGGAGCCCCTGCGGATGGCGGCCCAGGAGAGCCATCTCTGGGTCGGGCGCCGGCGCGGCCGGCCGGCGGAGGCGGCGGCCCTCGGCCGTGCCTTCGCGGTGGCCGACCGGGCGATGAGCACCCAGGCGGGCTGGGCCGGGCCGGACCGGCCAGCGGCCACCGCCCTGCCGCCGGGCCTCGGACCCTGGGGCCGGCGGGTCGAGCGCGTCCACGGCCTGGTCTCCGGGCAGTCCCTCGCCCGCGTCTCGCTCCAGGACTTTCCCAGCATGGAGTACGGCGACAACCGCTTCATCGCCGGGGGCTACGGCGGTTATCTCGCCCGCCTCGCCCAGGGGCTGCCCATCGCCCTTGGGACGCCGGTCACCGGCATCGACTGGTCGGGCGCGGGCGTACGGGTGCACACGGGATCCCGGAGCTTCGCGGCCCGGGCCGTCATCGTCACGATACCCACCATGGTGCTGCGGGCCGCGCCTCTCTTCACCCCCGTCCTTCCCCCGGAGGTCGCGGACGCGATCACGGGATTCGCCACCGGCATCTACGAGCATGCGGTGCTGCACTGGCCCTCCTGCCCATTCCGGGGGGCGGACCGGCTCGCGAGCCTCGTCGGCGGGCGCGAGGCGAGCCCGGGCCTCCTCACCCGGATCGACGGCACGCCGTTCCACTTCTTCGAGCTCGATGCGCCGATGGCCGCCGCCCTCGACGCCCGTGGGGCCGGGCCGGACGGGGTCCGCCACCTGGTGCGGGCGACGCTCGCCGCACATGTCGGCGCCCGCGCCCTGCACGACCTGAGCATCCCGGCGGTGAGCGCGTGGCGCCACGACCCCTGGGCGCGCGGATCCTGGGCCGTGGTGCCGCCGGGCCATGCCGATGCCCGGGTCCGCCTGCAGGCGCCCGTGGCGGACCGGATCTGGTTCGCCGGCGAGGCCTTGTCGCGCCTGCAATGGGGCACGGCGGGGGGCGCCTATGCGGAGGGCGCGCGGGCCGCCGCGGCGGTGGCCGAGCGCCTGCGCGCTTAGGACGGCCTCAGGCCGGCGCCCGGCGGAACATCAGGGGCAGGAGGGGGAAAATCTCGCCGAAGCGCACCGGCAGGGATGCGATGAGGTGGGGGATTTCGTCGGCCGGTCGGGCCGGGCTGAAGAGGAAGCCCTGGATGTCGTCGCAGCGGCTCGCCCTGAGCATCTGCGCCTGCTCCCTCGTCTCGACGCCCTCCGCGGTGACGGTGATCGAGAGCTTGCGCGCGAGGGTCAGGATCGCCTCGATGATCGCCAGGCATTCGGGTCGGCTGTCCATGTCCTTGATGAAGGAGCGGTCGATCTTGATCTTGTCCACCGGGAACCGGATCAGGTAGCTCAGCGACGAGTAGCCGGTGCCGAAATCGTCGAGCGCCACGCGGATGCCCAGGGCGCGCAACTCGTTGAGGTTGGCGATGGTCGTCGCGTTCATCTCGAAGAACACCGACTCGGTGACCTCGATCTCCAGGCGCTCCGGCCTCAGCCCGCTGGCCTCCAGCGCCTGGGTCACGTCGGCGACGAGGTCGGTGTTCCGGAACTGGATCGGCGAGAGGTTCACCGCCAGCCGGATGTCGTCGGGCCAGCGCGCGGCCTCCCGGCAGGCCTGCATCAGGACCCAGCGGCCGATCTCGGTGATCAGGCCCGAGGCCTCGGCGACGGGCACGAAATCGGCGGGGGAGACCGGGCCGCCGGCGCCGCGGGTCCAGCGCAGCAGGGCCTCGAAGGTACGGACCCGACCGTCCTCCAGACCCACCAGGGGCTGGTAGTGCAGGCTGAATTCGCCCTGCGCCACCGCCCGCTTGAGATCGACCTCGAGCTCGCGCCGCAGGCGCATCGTCGCCTCGAGGTCGGGCGAGAACACCCGGACCTTGCCGCGGCCGGTGGCCTTGGCCCGGTAGAGGGCGAGATCGGCCTTGCTGAGGAGGCCTTCGGGGCTGTGCGCATCGCGCGGCGCCAGGGCGAGGCCGACGCTGGCGCCGATCTCCACCTGAACCCCGTCGAGAGTGTAGGGTGTGCTCAGGGCCGCGATGAGGCGCCGGGCCAGTTCGGTCAGGGCATCCTCGTCGCCGCCGGGCAGAAGGATGGCGAACTCGTCGCCGCCGAGGCGCGAGACCAGCCCCTGGGGCGGGACCGTGCCGGTCAGGCGCTGGGCCACCCGGACCAGCAGGACATCGCCGAGGGCATGGCCGAAGGTGTCGTTGACGAACTTGAAGCCGTCGAGGTCGAGATAGAGCAGCGCGCAGGCCTCGCCCCCGGTCTGCGCCCGGGCGCAGAGCTGGGTCGCCACGTCCTGGAACTGGGTCCGGTTGGCCAGGCCCGTCAGCGGGTCGTAGCTCGCCAGATAGGCGATCCGCGCCTCGGACTGGCGGGTGTCGGTGATGTCCGAACCGACCCCGCGAAAGCCCAGGAAGGTCTCACCGCCGTCGGTGATGGGCCTGCCGCTGAGGCGCCACCAGCGCGTCAGTCCGCCGATGGTGACCTCGACGACGCGCTCGCGAAAGGCCTTGCGCTCGGCGACGAGGGCCAGGATCTCGGCGATCTCCGGGGTCATCTGACGGGGCTTGCGAACGCCGAGAAAGAGCGCCGCGAACGGCGCCTCGTGCAGGATCGCCGGGTCCTCGCCCGCCACCTGGCCGATGCGCTCGGATACGTGCTGGAGGCGTCCCAGCGGGTCGGTCTCCCAGAGCCAGTCGCTGGTGCTCGCCTCGAAGTCATGGAGCAGCAGGCTGATCGTCTCGTTCTGCTCGCCGACCCGGACGCGATCGATGATCCGCTGTTCCGAGAGACGTCCCATCCGCCCGGCGGTGAAGGCGACGAAGGCCGAATAGACGCCCATCAGCATCGCCAGCCACCCGTTGGCGGCCCCTCCGACGAGGAACAGGGCGGCGAGGCTGCCCAGGGCGATCGGCGCGGAGTAGACCAGGCCGAGATGCGCGAGCGAGCCGAAGGTGTAGGTGGTGGCCATCAGGCCGGCCCCGATGGCCACCACGAAGGTCTGGTCCTGGGTGCCCGCGGTGGGGAGGATCATCAGCGGCATGCTGGCCCAGGCCAGCCCCAGGATCAGCGAGAACAGGGCGGCGAGCCGATGCCCGGTGACGACGTCGCGCTCCCCCAGGCGCCGCCGGCGGTAGCGCCGCGCCCCGATCGCCGCGAGGGTGATGGGACCGGCGACGCTGCCGAACAGGATCAGCAGGTAGGTCCGGTGCGCCTCGCTCCAGAAGAGCAGCAGCACGGCACCGACGACCACCGTATGGGTCAAGGCCAGGTAGGGTGCGAATTGCAGCACCTCGTCGAGATGGCCGGCGCGGGCCTCCAGATCGTAGCGATTGGTCCGAAGGCTCGCGGCGCGGGACGGCGCCCCCTCGGCCGCCGGCTCCGGGCTCCCCGGTGCCGAGGCGCGAACGCGATCACCCGCCCGGCGTCCCCACGTGGCCTCGCGCACCCGCGCCCCGGCGGCGGGGGAGACGAGCGGCCCGGACGCGAGGGAGGGGCAGGCGAGGACGGGGGCAGGTGGACGCGGCATCAGCTGAGCGATCTTCAGGTTATCGCCAGCAGTGGGGCCTGCCGGATCGACCCAACCGGACAGGACTTGACGGAATCGGGGTCGCATCGTCCGCGTACCGCATCGTCAAGTCTCCGACTGGAGGGCGAGGCCACAGGCTAGTCCCGATCATTTGATAGAAACTTAATTGTAGCCTTTCGCGCGGTCCCGCAGCGGTTGCGTCGCCGGTTATCCCGTCCCGGATCGCCCCCTCCTGATCGCCTCAGAAACCGGACCGGCCTCGGACGGGCCGGAGGCACTCCCGCGTCACGAGAAGAGATCGCGCGTCACAACAGGACGTGGGGCCCAAGATCCTTCGCCGGAAGGGGCTGGAGGAACGCCGCGCCGATGCCGTCCTCGAAGCAGCGCGCGACCGTGGCCGGCGTTCGGCCCAGGGTGATCTGCGTGCCGGGCTCCAAGCGGATGTCGATCCGCACGGCCGCGCCCGAGGCCGAGACGTTGAGGAGGCGGCCCGGGATCCGGGTGCCGCAGGACATCGTGACGAGGATGTCGGGCGAATCCGGCACGAAGCGCGGATGGACGCGCTGGGGCACCTCGCCGCCGTTCTGCTCGGCGGCGAGGTCGAGCAGGCGACGCACGATGACGGGCAGCGGAGCCTCGGCGCGGATCACCCGGGTGACGAACTGCTCCTTGCCGCCCTCGATGACTTGGACTTCCATCGCGCCCGCGTGCCGGATGCTGCAGGACAAGATCTCGCCCAGGGACGGCACGACGGACGAACGAAAGCGAAGACCCGTGACGGAGAGATCGGCGGTGACTGCGTAGAAATCGGCACGATACCGATTCCAGCAGAGGGCAGGCAGGATCACTCTCGTCTGCGTTGCTGTGAGGGTCTCGCCCATGGCCATCCTGAGGTTGCGGAGGCCATAAGACGGGGCGCCCCCCGACATTCCTTTACCCGAACGCCGAAAATTTGATCCAACCGGGCCCGGGAAGGCCGGCCATGCACGATTTCCGTGCAGAAGGCCCTGCTCGGAATCCTCGCACGCCGCATCGGTGCGGACCCGCCCCTCACCCGGTCGGACGGGCTAGGGATGGCAGTCGCTGCTCGACGCCAGGGTGTCGAGGCGGGTGAGGTCGCCGACCACCGCGAATTCGCCGTAGTTGAGCCGCAGCGCGCCGCTGACGCCGTTCTCGTAGAGGTCGAAGCTGAGGACGTAGATCGGCGTGCGCTCGCCCTCGCCGGGAATGTAATAGCTCAGGGTGACGGGCCAGCGCGGCACGGTCGCCATCGGCCCCTCCCGCAGGGGCTTGTCGCGCTCGGCCGCCTTGTCGGAGGCCGCCGGCGCCGGGACCTGACGGCCGATGACCGCGAGGGTGTCGTAAACCTTGCGCCCATCGTCGGAGCCGTCGAAGACCTTGACGGAGACGGTGCTCTGCCCGTCGCGGGCCGCCTGGATCAGGCGCCGCATGTGCACCGTGGGGAAGAGGACCTCGCCCGCATCCTGGAACTGGTCGCGCTTGGGCTCCTTCAGCTTGACCTTCAGGAGGTCGGAACTCGATTCGGCGGTGCCGTCCACAGCCTGGCCGGGAGTGCCGTTGAGTACCGTGCTGGTCTTGAAGCGGTAGCTGCGCCCGTCCCCGCTCTCGAACGTGCTGTTGCGCAGGTCCGAGGTGCGGCTGCCGGTCTCGCCACTCTCCAGAACGGTCACCTGGCGGGTCTGCATCGTGTAGCCCTTGCAGGCATCCCCGGTGAAATCGATGACGATGCGCCCCCGCGCGCTCTCCACCGCCCGCGTGCCGCTGCTCTCGGCGAGGGAGAGATCGTAGACGGCCCGATGGTTGGCGAGGGTGATCGGCGCGGCGGCCCCTGCCCCGGTCGCGAACAGGACGAGACCGACGGCGATGCCGGGGACGGCCATCCGCGCCCTCGGGACGGCTGCACTCACGCTGGGACGACGCATGGACTCTCCTGACAGGACGGGGCCGGAGGACAGGGGCCCCGCCGACGCCCCTCAGATAGGGCACCCCGCGGGCCCGCGCGAGGCTCGGTCCCCCCCGTCCGCATTCGCCGCGCCGACGGGGCGCCCTAGATCGGATCGGAGAAGAAGAACCGGAAGACGGGAGAAGGAAACGCCCATGGACGCCGATACCCTGCGCTCGCTCCAGGCCCCGATCAAGGACCGCTACCGCAACGCCCCGGACTCGGCCGTGGTGACCCTGCGGGCCCGGGGCAGCCTCGACGACACGGCCATCGCTTGCAAGGTCGAGACCGGGCGCGCCCTCGCGGTGGCAGGCCTGCACCCGGCCACCGGCGGCTCCGGCGCCGAGCTCTGCTCGGGCGACATGCTGCTCGAAGCCCTGGTGGCCTGCGCCGGCGTGACCCTGAAGGCGGTGGCCACCGCGATCGGCATCGCGCTCCGGTCCGGCACGGTGAGCGCCGAGGGCGACCTCGATTTCCGCGGCACCCTCGGGGTCGACAAGGCGGCGCCCGTGGGCTTCCGCGCGATCCGCCTCACCTTCGCCCTCGACACGGACGCCCCCCCGGACAAGCTCGACCAGCTCCTCAAGCTGACAGAGCGCTACTGCGTCGTGTTCCAGACCCTGAACCACAAGCCGGAGCTGGCCGTCACCCTCGCGCAGGGCTGACCGGCAGCGCCGGGTTTCGCGCCGGGTTTCGCGCCGGGTTTCGCGCCGGGGCGAATGATCCCGGGGCCATGCTGGCGCGTTCCCCTCGACATGATGATTTTTCAATGGACAGTCGGCGTCCTTCTCGGCGCCGTGCTCCTGGCGGGGCTCGCCCGCCGGGTGGGTGCCCCTTATCCCGTCTTCCTGGCCCTTGGGGGCATCGGCCTCGCCTTCATCCCGGCCGTGCCCAACCTGGTGCTCGACCCGGAGCTGGCGCTGGCCCTCTTCCTGGCGCCCGTCCTGCTCGATGCGGGCTACGACACCTCGGTGCGGGACCTGCGCACCCACTGGCGCCCGATCGCCGGCCTCGCCTTCGGGGCGGTGGTCGCGACCACGGCCGCCGTGGCCGTGGTGGTGAAGTGGCTCGTGCCGGACATGCCCTGGGCGGCCTGCATCGTGCTCGGCGCGGTGGTGGCGCCCCCCGACGCCGTGGCCGCGCTGTCGGTGCTGCGCCACGTCTCGCTGCCCCACCGCCTCACGACGATCCTGCGCGGCGAAAGCCTCCTCAACGACGCGGGCTCGCTGATGATCTACCGCCTCGGGGTCACGGCGGCGGTCACCGGCACCTTCTCGGTGAGCCAGATCGGCCCGGCCTTCCTCGTGGGCATCCTCGGCAGCCTCGTCGCCGGGCCGGTCCTCGCCCTCCTCTACAGCGCCGCCACGCGCCCGGCCACCGACGCGCCGAGCGTCATCGTCCTGCAGTTCGTGGCCGCCTTCGGAATCTGGATCGGAGCGGAGCACGTGCACCTGTCCGGGGTGCTCACCGTGGTCACCTTCGCCATCACGGTGGCGCGCATCGCGCCGGGCCACACCCCGCCGCGCACCCGCATCGTCTCCTACGCGGTCTGGGACACGGCGGTGTTCGTGCTGAACGTCCTCGCCTTCGTGCTGATCGGCCTGCAGATCGGCCCGATCCTGGAGCGCCTGACCCGGGAGCAGCAGATCTCCTACGCGCTGGTCGGCGCGGCGGTGTTCCTCACCGTGGTGGTGGTGCGCTTCCTCTGGGTCCTGCCCACGGCCCACCTCGCCCGCCTGGGAGCCGACGGGACCGAGACCCGCGACCGCGGGCTCTCGGCCGGGATCGCGGTGTCCTGGGCGGGCATGCGGGGCATCGTCACCATCGCCACGGCCCTGGCCCTGCCCGACGGCGATCCGGGCTTTCCTTACCGCGACCTCATCGTGCTCACCGCGTTCTGCGTCATCATCGGCACGCTGACGATCCAGGGCCTGACCCTGCGTCTCCTGCTCGGCCGGCTCGGGTTGGAGGACAACGACCCGGTCGGGCGCGAGGTCGGGCACGGCCGCACCGAAGCCTACCGAGCCGCCCTAGAGAGCCTGGAGAATGCCGAGGATGCCCCCTCCGAGGCCTTGCGCGAGGAGTTCCGCATCGCCCTGGAGCAGGCCGAGGCCCGCGACACGGGCTTCGCCTCCGAGGCGCTGCCCGCCGATGCCGCCCGTCGGCGCGCCATCGAGGCGGCCCGCGACCGGGTGCTGGCCCTGCGCCGCTCCGGCACGATCGGCGACGACGCCTACTACGTGCTGGAGGAGGAGTTCGACTGGGCCGAGATGAATGCGACGCCCCGGGCCGAGACCTGACACGCGGGCGCGGAGTCGCATCTCGACCCCGACGCCTCAGGCCACGGGCGCCACCCGCAGGGAGAAGTGTGCGCCCTGCACGTCCGGGGCGACCGCGAGGGCGCCCCCGAGCTGGCGGGCGAGGCTGTTGATGATGCGCATGCCGAGGCTGGCGCTGCGCGCCGCCGTGGGATCGAATCCGTCCGGAAGCCCGGCGCCGTCATCCTCCACCGCGAGGATCAGGCCGGCCGCCCCGTCGGGCCGGGCCTCGACCCTGATCTCGCCCTCGCCGTCCGCGTAGGCGTACTTGATCGCGTTGGTGACGAGTTCGTTGACGAAGAGGCCGAGGGGGATCGCGAGGTCGGCGGGGATGTTCATCCGCGCCGCGCGGCAGACGAGGCGGTGGCGCGGCGCGCTCTCCTGCAGCTTGGCGCAGAGGGCCTCGAGGAAGCCCGCGACGTCGATCGCCTCGAGGCTCGGCTGGCGCCAGAGCTGGTCGTGGACCTGGGCCACCGCCTCGACCCGAGTGCGGGCATCGGCGAGGGCGCTCTTCACGTCGTCGTTGTCGGAGCCCCGGGCCTGGAGCCCAAGAAAGCCCGCCACCACCGCGAGGCTGTTCTTCACCCGGTGGCTCATTTCCCGGGATAGGAGCTCCTGGCGCTCCAGGGCCGCCTTCAGCCGTGCCTCGGCCCGCTGGCGCTCGATGGCACCGCCGACGAGGTTGGCGAACCCCTGCATGAAGGCGATGTCGGCCTCCTCGAACTGGCCCTCGCGGGTGTCGTCCACCTCCAGCACGCCGTAATTGCCGTCGCGGTTGGCGATCAGCACGTTGATCGCGCGGCGGATGCCATGGTCGGCCATCAGCTTCGGCGTGCGGAAGCGCGTCTCGTTCTCGAGATGGTTCGAGATCACGGGCCGGCCGGTCTTCAGGGCATAGCCCGCCGGCGAGGCGAGGTCGGCACCGATGATGGTGGTGCCCACCGCGTCCTCGGCCCAGCCCACACCGGCACAGACGAGGAGGCAATCCTGGTGCGGTTTGTATTCCAGCGCCTTGCAGAACTGCGCCTCCATGCCCTCGGCACAGAGTTCGGTGGCGCGCTGGAGCAGGGGCAGCAGCTCGGTGGCCCGCAGGGCTTCGACCCCGAAATCGGAGAGGATCGCCTGCTGCCGCAGGCGGATCGCCAGGGCCTTCGGCGCCAGTTCGGTCATCGCTACGCTACACGTCCCGGTTTCGGCGCGGCCGGGCCGCCCGTCCGCATGGCTCCCTTGTGCGACACCCGGAGCGCTGCCCGCAAGGTCATACAGCACGGTCCGCACGAGAGTTGATGGCCCGCGCCCGGCTCAGATCTCGATCTCGGTGCCGACCTCGACCAATTGCCGGGTCGGCACGCAGAAATGCGCGCCGGTGCGCTCGGCGTTGCGCAGGAGGAAGGCGTAGATCTCCTCCCGCCAGGTCGCCATGCCGCGCTGGTCGCTCTTCGGGATGATGGTCTCGTGCCCGATGAAAATCGTCAGATCCTCGAGGCACTCTGCCGGCAGGCGCTTGGCATCCACGGCGCAGCGGAGGCCGTCGGGCACCGAGGCATCCTCCATGAAGCCGTAGCGCAGGATCACGCGGGTGATGTCGGGCGTGATCGGGATGACCTCGGCGCGCTGATCGCGAGCGACGGCCGGCTCCTCCTCGTAGCGGGCGGTCACGATGAGGATGCGCTCGTGCAGGGCGTGGCTGCGCGCGACGAAGCGGGACAGGTGCAGCGGAATGGCGCTGGTGGCGGAGGACAGGAAAGCGGCGTTGCCCGGCAGGACGATCGGCGGATCGCGCCGGAGCTGCTCCAGGAATTCGACCTCGGGCTGGCGTAGGGCGACCCGGGCCGACTCGACGAGCTGGTTTCCTTTGCGCCAGGTGAGCATCAGGAACGCCACCACGGCCGCCAGCATCAGCGGAAACCAGCCGCCCTCGAACAGCTTCACGCTGTTGGCCCCGAGGAACACGAAGTCGATCGCCAGGAAGAACCCGTTCACCGCCAGCACGGCCACGGGGTTGTAGCCCCATTTCAGCGCCACGAGGGCGGCGAGCAGGGTGGTGATCGCCATCAGGGAGGCGACGGCGATGCCGTAGGCGCCGGCCAGGGCATCCGAGGAGCCGAAGACCAGGACCGCGCTCAGGGTGGCGGCCGCGAGCAGCCAGTTCACCATCGGCACGTAGATCTGTCCGCGCTCGTGCCTGGCGGTGTGGACCACCCGCATCGGCGGCAGGAAGCCGAGCTGAATCGACTGCTGGGTGAGCGAGAAGGCCCCCGAGATGATCGATTGCGAGGCGATCACGGTGGCGACCGTGGCGAGGCCTATCAGCGGATAATGCGCCCAGTCCGGGCTGAGGCGGTAGAACGGGTTCTCAATGGCGTCGGGCTCGACCAGGAGCAGCGCGCCCTGTCCGAAATAGTGGATCACCAGGGCCGGCAGCACGAGGCCGAACCACGAGGCGCGGATCGGGCCGGCTCCGAAATGCCCGAGATCGGCATACATCGCCTCGCCGCCGGTGACCGCCAGGAAGGCCGCGCCCAGCATGGCGAAGCTGACGTGCCAGCCCGCATGCGTCAGGAATTCGACGGCTTTGAGCGGGTTGAGAGCGGTCAGGATCTGCGGCGCATGCCAGATGCCGCCGAGACCGAGCAACGCCAGCACGACGAACCAGACGAACATCACCGGGCCGAAGATGCGGCCGATGAAGGCCACGCCTCGGCTCTGGACCAGGAACAGCCCGACCAGGATCAGCACCGTGATCGGCACGACGAAGCGCGACAAGGCCGGTGCCTCGACCTTCAGGCCCTCCACCGCGCTGAGCACCGAGATCGCCGGCGTGATCGCGCCGTCGCCGTAGAGGAGCGCGGCGCCGATGAGGCCGACCACGAGGAGAAGGCCGGCCCAGGAGCCGGGCTTGGCGTTCCGGGCTCCGAGCAGCGCCAGCATGGCGACGATGCCGCCCTCGCCGCGGTTGTCGGCGCGCAGGATCAGCACGGCGTACTTGATCGAGACGATGAGGATCAGCGACCACAGGATCAGCGAGACGGCCCCCGTCACCGCGATCGGAGTCGGGGGCGCCCCGGCACTCGCGGCGCGGACCGCCTCCTTGAAGGCGTAGAGGGGGGACGTGCCGATATCGCCGTAGACGATGCCGAGCGCCCCCAGCATCACCGCCGGGCGCAGGGCCGGCCGTCCCGAACGGGATTCCTCGTGGACCACGGGCACGCTCTCCGGCAACGGCGAAGGTTCGCTCTGCCGCTCGCAGGTAGGGGCGGCTGTCCGCCCGACCAGGGGCCGGGCCGCCCTCCGGCGTGAAACCCCGGGCGGGGACGTCACTCGAGCCGGACCACGACGCTGTCGCTGGCGCCCGTGGCGTCCATCACGGAGATCCGCGCGAAGCCGGCACCGTCCGGAGCCCAAGCCGATTGTCGGCGCGCGCCCCCCGCCACCGGCAGGCCGTCGACCATCCAGGTCAGGGGCGGCACGCCGCCCAGCGCCTTCAGGGCGAGACGCGCCGACGGGGCGGGCTCCGGCTCCGACAGGCCCAGATCGATGCGGGCGCCGTCCGGCGGGTAGGCGATCTTCAGGGCACCCCCCAGCGCCGCCGACAGGGTCTTGGGGATGTCGCGCCGGATGTGGCGCAGGGGCGGCGGCAGGCCGGCCGTGGTGGTCACCAGGGCGTCGCGCGGCATCGGCACTGGGTCGGGCTCGCCGCCGAAACGAGCGAACGCATCGAACAGGATCGGGGCCGCCACCACCCGGCCGACGAGGCCCGGCACGGCATTGCCGTCCGGCCGTCCGACCCAGACCGCGAGGGTGATGCGCCGGTCGAACCCCACCGCCAGGGCATCCCGGTAGCCGTAGGAGGTGCCCGTCTTGTAGGCGAACCGGCCCGCTAGGGCATTCTCGGGCGGCGGCGCACCCCGAAGGATGTCGGCGACGTACCAGGCGGCGACGGCGTCCGTGATGCGGGCCTCCTGCGGCGGCGCGCCGGCCCCTCCGCCCGACGCCTCCCCGACGCGACGGGTCAGGTTCGGTACCAGCCCCTGCCGGGCGAGTCCGGAGAACAGGCGGGCGAGGTCGGTGAGGGTGATCCCGAGGCCGCCGAGCGCCACCGGCAGGCCCGGCGCGGTGTCGCGGGGCAGGTCGATGCGGGCGCCGGCGGCCCGCAGGCGGGCGATGAAGCGGGCGGGGCCGACCCCTTCCAGCAGGTCCACCGCCGGCACGTTCAGGGAGAGCTGGAGGGCGCGTCGCGCCGTCACGCTGCCCTGGTAGCCGAGGTCGAAGTTCTCGGGGGCGTAGGCCCCGGCAAAGCGCACCGGCCGGTCGTCGAGCTGCGTCTCGGGATGCGCCAGCCCGGTCTCGAAGGCGAGCGCGTAGATGAACGGCTTGAGGGCGGAGCCCGGCGAGCGGATCGCGCCCGTCATGTCGATGGCGCCGGCGCGACTCGCATCGAGGTAGCCGGGGCTGCCGACCTGGGCCAGAACCGCGCCCGTGCGGTTGTCCAGCACCAGGATGGCGGCCGAGATCCCGGGTCCCTGGGCGGCTGCGCGCTCGGCGGCCAGGGTTTCGAGGCTCGCCTGCAGGCGGCCGTCCAGGGTGAGGCGGATCGCCTGGGCACCCGGGTCGGCGGCATGGGCCGCCTCCGCCGCGTGGGCGGCGAGCATCGGGAAGGGTTTTCGCGCGGATGGCACCGGCTCGGCGCGGGCGGCCTCCGCCTCGGCCGCCGTGACGACGCCCTGAGCGGCGGCGATGGCGAGGACCCGGTCTCGGGCGCGCCGGGCCGCCTCGGGGAAGCGGTCGGGTCGCCGGGCTTCCGGCGCCTGCGGCAGAGCCACGAGGAGCGCGCTCTCGGCGAAGGTGAGCCGGGCCGGCTCGCGGCCGAAATACGCGAGGCTGGCGGCACGCAGGCCCTCGACCGGGCCGCCATAGGGAGCGAGCGCCAGGTAGAGGTCGAGCACCCCATCCTTGCCGAGGCGACGCTCCAGCTGCACCGCCCGCACCATCTGGCGCAGCTTGGCGGCCAGGGAGCGCTGGGCCCGCGGCTCGACGAGGCGGGCCACCTGCATCGACAGGGTCGAGCCGCCCGAGACGATGCGGCCCGCCCCCAGCCATTGCCCCGCGGCCCGGAGGGTCGCCGCCGGATCGACGCCTGGATGGCTCGCGAAGCGCCGGTCCTCGTAGGCCGTGAGCATGGCGCGGAAGCGCGGATCGACCTGGGACCCGGTCACCGGCAGACGCCAGCGCCCGTCGGCGGTGGCGAAGGGGCGCAGCAGCCGCCCGTCGCGGTCGAGCACCACCGTCGAGCGGAGCCCGGCCGGGATCAGGTCGAGGGGCGGCAGGGTTTGGATGAAGTGCCAGAGGGCGAGGGTCGGGCCGAGACAGACAACGGCAAGGGCTGCGAGCGCGAGGCGCCGAAGTCCCCGCCCCGTTCCGGGGGCACTCGGAGTTTCACGGTCACGCGCACCGCGTCCCCCCCTCCACGAGGGGGACGCGGTGCGCCATGCCGTGCGCGCCCGATCGGACCGGAGAGGAGGGTCGCGGTCCGTATCCACGGCCCTACTTCGCGCTCACCGTCATCGAACCGAACCCCGTACGCCCGAAGCGCTCCGGCCGGTACATGTCCTCGATGGTGGCGGCCGGGTGAACGTAGGTGCCGGGCGAGACCGCCCGCACGGTGTAGGCGACCCGGAAGAAGGCCGATTGCTCGGGGGTGCGCTCGTAGGCGGCCACGAAGCGGTCGTCGCGGAACTCGGTGTGCACCGGCGCCACGTCGGACTTGGCGAAGGCGAGACCGGTGAGCGCATCGGCATCGAGGAGCTTCGGGTTGTCGATCTCCAGGCCGGCGGGCAGCCGGTCGACCAGGAGGAGGCGACCGGCGCTGGCCTTGGCCTCGGTCACGGTGAGCACCACCACGAGACGGTCGTTCTGGTGGATTCCTTGCGCGAGATCCACCGGGGCGCCGTCGAGACGGTGATAGCGTCGCTCGATGGTGTAGCCGCGCGCCTCGGCCGGCTCGGGAGCGATCGGATTGCCGCTGACGCTGACCACCGCCTGCACGGGCTGGGTGCCGGCATTGACCAGGGTGACGGGTTTCCCCTTCAGGGCGGCGGCGCGGTAGCGGCGCGCCAGAGCACCGCTCTGCGGTTTACCGTCCAGGGTGAAGCGGAGGTTGTCGGAATCCGCGCTCAGGCCCTCGGCGGCCAGCACCATCCAGGCCTCCTCCTGCGTGCTGGTCGGCCGGCCGGCGGCCCGCTCGGCCGCGATGATGGCACCGAGCGGCTTGAGGCTGTCGCGGGCAAGCCCCGTCTCGGCGGCCAGCGCCAGCAAGCCCGCGCTGTCGCGCAGGCGCGAGCCGTAATCCGGCCGGTAGGCCGAGGTCGTGGAAGCCGCCTCGCGGAAACCGGCCAGCGCCGAGGCGAAGGCTTTCGCCGCCCGGCCCCGGTCCCCCAACAACGCCAGGGCCGCCGCGATCTGTCCGCGCGCGAGGGGCGTCGCGAACGCGGCCAGCTTGGTGTCGACGAGGTAGCGCAGGTCGCCCATCACCGGGCGGCCGTTGCGGGCGAGCACGTAGGCGGCGTAGGCGATGTCCATGCCGCCGTCGCCGACCTCGGTGGTGTTGGCCACCGCGTTGCGCAGGCGGTCGAGGGCATTGGCGAAGGCGGTCTGGGGCACGGCGAACCCGCGCTCCCGGGCCCGGGTCAGGAAGTCGGTGACGTAGGCGTTGAGCCAGGTGTCGCTGGCGCCATCCGTGGACCACAGGCCGAAATCGCCGGCCGCGTTCTGGCGGCCGAGCACCCGCTCGATCGCCTGGCGCACGCGCTCGTCGGCCTTGTCGAGGCCGAGCGGATCCTGACCGAGCTGATCTTGAGCCGCGAGGCGGTGGACGTAGAGGAGCGGCATCGCCCGGCTCACCGTCTGCTCGGAGCAGCCGTAGGGATAGCGGTCGAGGGACTGGAGGAGCGCCGGCACGTCGATGCCGGCGAGATTCGAGGCGGAGAGCGAGACCGTGCCGGTGCCGGGCAGGATGTCGGCCAGGAGCTCGTCGGAGAGGTGCAACGCCGCGCCGGGTTCGAGGGTCTCCACGGAGCGGCGGGCGAGCGCCCCCGTGCCAGGACCGATGGTCAGGGCGAAACTCTGGCCGACGCCCTCGGGCAGTCCGGGGCCGCTGAGCGTGAGGTCGATCCGCGACGGGCCCGGCCCGGCAGCGGTGATGGGAATGACGAGGGCCCCCCTGGCGCCCGCCTCCAGCCGCAGGGTCTTGTGCAGGGCCTCGGCACCGACCAGCACGGAGCCGGTCAGGTCGAGATCCACGGTGTAGTCGCCGGCCGGCCCCTCGACATTGTCGATGGCGACGTGGACGCGCGAGCGATCGCCGACATTGAGGAAACGCGGCAGGGTGCCGGTGACGATCACGGGATCGCGGATGATCACGTCGGCCAGGGCGGCGCCCACCTTCGCGCGACTCCAGGCGGTGACCATCACCCGGCCGGTGCCGTTGAAGGACGGCAGGGGGAAGCTGACGCTGGCACGGCCGTCGGGTCCGACGGCGATCGGCCCGGAATAGAGCGCCAGCGGCGCCTGGGTCGGCGGCGAATCGGCGAGTTCGGCTGCAGCCCCGTCGCCGCCGGAGCGGATGGCGCCGAGCGTCCCCTGCATGCCGTCGATCAGGTATCCGTAGAGGTCGCGGATCTCCGGGCCGAGGGCCTTCTGGCCGAAGAAGTAGCCGAACGGGTTCGGTGCCTCGTAGCGGGTGAGGTTGAGGATGCCGACATCCACCAGCGCGACGGTGACCCGCGCCTCCTCGCCGGCTCGCAGGCCGGAGAGCTGGATCGGCAGGGTCAGGGTCTCGCGCGGACGGACCTTCGCCGGCGCGTCGAGCGTGACGCCGAGATTGCGGCTGTCCCGGTCGACCCCGAACCACGCGACACCGAGCGCACGGCCCGGCAGGCGCTTGGCCGCCTGGTCCAGGGGCCGGTAGGCGGTGGCCACGAGGTAGGCGCCCGAGCCCCACTCGGCCTTCACGGGGATGTCGATGGTGGCACCGGCGGCCGGCACGTCGACGGTGAGGAGCGCGTGCAGCTTGTCGCTGACGACGGCCAGCGTCGCCTGTCCCTTGAATGTCGGCTGCAGCCGCGCGTGCAGCGTCTCGCCGGTGGCGTAGGCCGCCTTGTCCAGGCGCAGGTCGAGGAGGTCCGGCACGTCCGCCGTCTCGCCCCCGCTCCAGCCCACTGTGAAGGTCACGCTCGCGGTGGCGGCCGGGCGACCGGGCACGCTCGCCTCCAGCCGGTAGGTGCCGTAGCTCACTGTGGCGCTGACGCGGCCCGGCGCGGCGGGGGTCAGGTCGAGACGGCCATCGGCGACGCGGCGGGTGCTGGTCACCGGCTCGTAGGACCAGCGCCCCCCCTCGCGGTACCATTGATAGTTCTTCTCGACGCGCTGGAGCGTCCAGGCCACGTTCCCCTGCGCCAGGCGCCGGCCGTCGGGAGCGGCCATGACCACGTCGAAGCCGGCGACGCCGCCCTCGGTGAGGTCGCCGGCAAAGCCCTTGCGGATGGCGAGCACCGGCGCGTCGGGCAGGATCGGCAGGGTCAGGCTGCGGCTCAGCGCCCGCCCGCCGGGCTCGCCCACCTGCAGGGTGATCTTCGCCTCGACGGGGCGCGGGGCGGCGAGCGCCTGGACCGGGACGACGAGCCGGGCCCTGCCGGCCGCATCGGTGGTGGCGCGGGCGTCGATCTCCGCCGAGGCGGCCTCCACCCGCTCGTCGTCGAGGCCGACCGAGAAGCCCTCCAGGCCCTGGATCCCGCTGCCTGCCGCCTGTTGGACCAGGACGGTACCGGAAACCTCGAGCCCGGCGCCCGGCGCGCCGTAGAGGTAGCGCGCCGCCACGTCGATGGTGGCGGGCGCACCCCTGGTCAGGCTCGGCGTCGCGATCGAGAGCGTCACGTCGAGGCGCTCGGGGACGTAATCTTCCACGAGGAAGCTCGCCTCGCCGATGGCCGGCGCCTTGGGGTCTGTGTAGGCCGCCACCCGCCAGGTGCCGTGCTGCGCGCCGGCCAGAAGGGGCAGCGCCAGGGCGCGTCCGCCGAGGCCCGCATCCGCCACCTGGGCGCGGCGGTACTCGACGCCGTCGGGACGCTTGACCACCAGGGTCAGAGGAATTTCCGGCACGGCGGCGCCCTGTGCATCGCGCAGCAGGCCGGTGAGGTTCACGGTCTCGCCCGAGCGGTAGACCCCGCGCTCGGGAAAGACGTAGGCCTCGACGGCGCCTGGCTGGGGCCGGCCCTTCACGCCGCGATCCGTGAGGTCGAAGGCCGACTGGCCGAGATCGAGGAAGCCGTAATCGTCGCCGATCTGCGCCACCACGAGGCCCGGTGCGGTGCCCCCCTCCCCGCGGGCGAGGCCCGACGCGAAGGCGGCGTGGCCTTGGCCATCGGTCTTCGCCGTGGCCAGGACCTCGTTGTTGCGCGCCACCAGCCGGATCTCGGCACCGGTCAGCACGTCGGCCGAGGCCAGCGAGCGGGCGAAGACGTGGACGCCGTCGCGGCCCTTGAAGGCGGTGAGGCCGAGATCCGAGACCACGAACCATTGCGTCGCCTGCTGCTCGTAGCCGCCCTCCTCGTCGGTGGACGCCGTGGCTCCCGCGGGTTGGGCCACCATGATGTAGATGCCGGCTTCCAGCTTGCCGACCGCCTGGAGCACCGGGAAGGCGGTGACGGCCTCCTGGTTCAGCTCGGCCTTGGCCGTGTCGAGGACGCCCTTCCAGACGCGCTGACCCTTCTGGTCGGCGATGGTCCGCGCCGTCGTCCCGTTGAGCTGGGACAGGAAGTCCTCGGCCCGCAGCGACGGCAGCAGCCCCCGGTCACCGACGCGCAAGACCTCAACGTCGATCTTGGCCGCGTTGATCGAAACCAGAGGCACGCCGGCCTGACCGGTGCGGGGCAGGACGTAGTTGCGCCCGGTAAAGCGGACCTGGGGCGAGCGGTCCCGGACATAGATCTCGTAATCGGATGCCTTGAGCAGGGTCTCCCCAGCGCCGGAGGGCAGCCCGGAGCGGACCACGAAGGCGTAGCGCTCGCCGTGCTTGAGCCCGTCGACGCAGATCTGCTGGCCGGTGCCGGTGACGGCGGCGTTGGCTGCGCCGGAGACGGCGATGAAGGGCGTGAAGTCGGTCTTAGCCGCGACGCCTTCCGAGAACTGGAAGCAGACGCGCGGCGCGGCAGCGTCCGAATCGACGGTGTAGTTGAGGATGCGGAAGCCGTGCTCGGCGCGAAGGCCCTCGTAGGTCGCACGCACGTCCGCGTCGTCGGCGAGCGCCAGGCTGGCGCGGTAGGCCTCGAGCGACGGGCGCCACTCCGATTCGGCGGCATAGACCTCGCCCAGCGTCGCGAGCGCCTCGGCCTCGACCGTTCCGGCACTCGCCCGCAGATAGCCCTGGTAGGCAGCGGCCCGCGCGTTGCGGCGCAGGCGCAGACGGCCTGCGTAGTCACCGGTCTGCTCGTCGCTGCCGACCGCGCTGGCGGCGCGCGCATAGGCCAGCCAGTTCGCCGGCTCGCCGGGTTCGCTCGCCACGGCGAGGCCGAGGGGCTTCAGGGCATCCGCCGGCTTCTCGGCTTCCACCAGGGCCTCGCCCTCGGCCCGCGCCTTCGCGGCGGATCGGGTATCGGGCCGGGGATTCCCCACCTCGGCCTTCAGGGTCGCTTCGAGGCGGACACCGTCGCTGGCGAGGTCTTCGCGCACGAAGCTCTTGGCGGCGGACGGCCTGGGCAAGACCTTGGCAGCGGGGCGCGTCGTTGGCGACTGGGCTTGCCCTTGGGCCTGCCCCTGCGCCTGGACGGGGAGGGCCAGAAGCCCGGCGATCGTGAGGACCTGCACGAGGCCAGAGAGTCCGACCACAGATCGGGGCGAGCGCCCGTATCCGGATGATCCCGCCATGCTTCCACCCCGTTCTCTGGAGGCCGGCCCGTCGCACCGGTCCCGCGCGGAACCGTAGCATTTCGCGCATCGGCCGCAACGGCCTGGAATTCGGGCGTGGGCTCTGCCACACCGGATGGGTTCTCGCGGGGGAGACGCGACTCGGCCATGATGCGACGCGATCGGACCACCCGGGGCCTGACCGGGTTCGTGCTGGCCCTGGCGGCGAGCGCGGCCTCCGCCCAGACGCCGCCGGCACCGAGCCCCGGCGCATCGAGATCCGCCATACCGAGACCCGCCATCCCGATGCCGATCCCGTCGACGCCCGCCGCATCGGCGCCCGCGCGGGCGAAGCCGGCTGCGCCCGATCCCGCCTTCGAGGCGGCACGAAGCCTGTTCGAGGCCCTGCCGGAGGCCGAGCGCAAGGGGCTGCAGGACGCCCTGGTCTGGACCGGCGACTACAACAGCCTGGTCAACGGCACGTTCGGGCGGCGCAGCTACGAGGCGCTTCAGGCGCATGCCCGACGAACCGGCGGAGCGGGGCTGCCGGACGCGGCCGGACGCGCCGCCCTCCTCAAGGAGGGGGCCGCGGCGCGCGCGGCCGCCCGATTCGCCGTGAAGCCGGACCCGGCCAGCGGCGTCGTGCTCGGCGTGCCCGAGCGCATCCTATCGAAGCGCACGCCCCAGCCCGGGGGCACCCGCTGGCAGAGCGCCGACGGGCGCATCACGCTGGAGACGAAATCCTATCCGCCCGGCGAGACCGGGCTGGAGGCGGTCTTCGCCCGCATCACCGCCCCAGGGCCCGACCGGCGGGTGACCTACAAGCTCCTGAGACCCGACTTCCTGGTGGTGACCGCGGAGACCGGGACCGGCAAATCCTACATCCGCTACGCCGCCGGCGAGGCGGGCCTGCGCGGCCTCACCCTCGGCTACGACAAGGCCCTGTCCGGGGAGGTCGACCGCCTCGCCATCGCCATCGCCAACAGCTTCGTGCCCTTCCCGGAAACGGCCCCCGCCTCGGCACCGGCTCCGGCCGCGACGGCCGTTCCGTCATCGAGCCTGCCCCCCGTCGCAGGCAGCCGGCCGGCCCCAGTCGCGACGGGCCTGGTCGTGGCGCCGGGACGGGTGCTTACCAGCGCAGCGGCGCTGATGGACTGCCGGGCACCGGTGGTCGCGGGCCTGCCGACGCGGGCGAGCCCTGGCGGCACCGCCGATCTGATGCTGCTGGAAACGGCTCTGCTCCCCGGCCGGACGGAACGCACGCCGGCCCTGCACGCCGGCGCCCTCGCCGAGGGCGAGGCCATGGTGGCGTTGGCCGTCGATGCCGAGGGGGGCGTCGTGGTGGCGCCGGGCCGCTCCGAGCCGGGCGGGGGGCGCGTCGCCGCGCCGCTGCAGCCCGGCGCCGGCGGCGCTCCGGTTCTGGACCGCGCCGGTGCGCTCGCGGGCCTCGTCGCGACGGTTCCGAAACAGCCCCGCCTGATCGCGGGGGTCATGCCGCCTGCGAGCTACAGGCTCGTCCCGGCCGACGCGCTCGCGGCCTTCCTCGGCGCTGCGGGCTTGCGGACAGCGCCTGCGCCGAAGGCGGCCGGCACGCTGGGCGCAGCCGCCGCGACCATGGTGGGCGCGGTGGTGGCCATCACGTGCCAGCCGTGAGCGGGGCCGTCAGATTCGTCCGGTGACGAGCAGCACGATCAAGATGATCACCAGCAGGCCGCCGAGACCGAAGCTCGGTCCGCGGTAAGCGCCGCCGCCGAGGAAGTTGCCGCCGCCGAGAACGATCAGGATCAGGACGATGAGGAGAATGGTGGTCAGGGTCATGGATGGGAACTCCGTCACGCGCCCAACCGGAATTGCTTGAGCTTGACCGTACAAACGTCGCCGTAGCGATTCCGTTCAACGGTCCGTGCGCCATAATCCCACGAAGGCGGGGTTTTTCGCCGGTTCGACGTCAGGCTTGCCACTCCGACAGGGAATCCGATGCGGTTCCAAGCCAATCCGGCACCGGCAGGCCCCGCTCGGCCAAGAAGGCGGGGTTGAACAGCTTCGAGGCGTAGCGCGCGGCACCATCGCACAGGATGGTCACGATGGTGTGGCCCGGCCCGAGATCCCGGGCGAGCCGGATCGCCCCGGCGACGTTGATGCCCGACGATCCGCCGAGGCTGAGGCCCTCCTCCCGCATCAGCCGGAAGACAATATGGAGGGCTTCGGCGTCGGGAATCCGGAAGGAGACGTCCGGGGTGAAGCCCGCGAGGTTGCGGGTGATCCGGCCTTGGCCGATGCCCTCCGTGATCGAGGAGCCCTCCGCCCTCAGGGTACCGGTGGTGTAATGGGCGTGCAGTGCGGACCCCTCCGGGTCGGCGAGGCCGATCCGCACGCCGGGACGCGCCGCGCGCAGGGCCTCGGCGGTCCCCGCCAGGGTGCCGCCGGTCCCGGCCGCACAGATGAAACCATCGACCGCCCCACCGGTCGCCGCCAGGATCTCCGGGCCCGTGGTTTCCACGTGCGCCTGCCGGTTGGCGACGTTGTCGAACTGGTCGGCGAAGAAGGCGCCGCCCGGTTCGGTCTCGGCCAGGCGCTCGGCTAGGCGGCGCGCGGCGTGGACGTAGTTGTTCGGGTTGGCGAACGGCACCGCCGGCACCTCGACCAGGCGGGCGCCGGCCAGGCGCAGGGTTTCCTTCTTCTCGGCCGACTGCGTCTCCGGGATCACGATGACCGTGCGGTAGCCGCGCACCGCCGCGACGAGCGCCAGGCCGATGCCGGTGTTGCCGGCCGTGCCCTCCACGATCGTGCCGCCGGGCCGGATGGCGCCCCGGGCCTCGGCGTCGCGCACGATGGAGAGCGCCGCCCGGTCCTTTACCGAGAGGCCAGGATTCAGGAACTCCGCCTTGCCCAGGATGGTGCAGCCGGTCTCCTCCGAGGCGCGCGCCAGGCGAATCAGAGGCGTGGCGCCGATGGCCGAGAGGATGTCCGGCAGAGGACGATCAGAATGGAGGATCATGCGCGGGATTCCGGGGGCAAGGCGGTGGACCCGGCGCGTGTCAGGCGGCGAGGGCCCGATTCACCGTGGAACGCAGGTCGGCCAGCGAGAACGGCTTCGTCAGGACGTCGGTCACGATGGCATCGAGGCCCCGCGCGCGCTCGCGCTGGTCGGCGAAGCCGGTCATCAGCAGGATCGTGAGATTGGGAAAGTCGCGCTTGGCCGCGAGCGCCAGGGCGATCCCATCCATCAGCGGCATGCGGATGTCGGTGAGCATGAGGTCGAACGCGCCATCCGCCTCGGTCAGCCGGTCGAGCCCGTCGCTGCCGTCCGTGGCCGTGACCACGGCGTGGCCGTCGATCTCGAGGCCCCGCTTGAGGAAGCCCCGCACCGTCTCTTCGTCATCCACCAGGAGGATGCGGGCCATCGTTCGTCTGTGTCTCTCTCGGGTCCGGGCGCTCAGTCACGCAAGCGCTGAGGCGCCCTGTCAAGGGATCGTCGGACACAGCAAGCCCTTTAAGGGCCAAATCGTTTCATATTCTCTGGCGCGCCAGAGAAATTCCGCGGATCGTGGGCGGGCGCGCCTCAGGTGCCGCCGAACAGGTCGGGCTCGCGGCTGTCGTAGTCGACGAGGCCGACGAAGGGCAGCTGGCGGTAGGCATGGGCGACATCCATGCCGTAGCCGACCACGAACACGTCCGGGCAGGTGAAGCCGACGAAATCCGCGTCGATGGTCACGGCCCGCTTGCCGGGCTTCTCCAGGAGCACGGCGGTGAGCACCCGCTTGGCGCCCCGCGCCATCAGCAGGTCCTTGGCGAACACGATGGTGCGGCCGGATTCGAGGATGTCGTCCACCAGGAGGACGTCGCGTCCGCGCACCTCGCTCTCCACGTCGCGCAGGATCTCGACCTGCCCCGAGGAGACCGTGGCGGTGCGGTAGCTCGACAGGTGGACGAACTCGGCCTGCGGCTCCAGCCCGACCCGGTGCAGGGCGCGTAGGAGGTCGGCGGCGAACATGAAGCTGCCCTTGAGCACAGCCACCACGAGCAGGTTCTCGGGGTTGGCGGCGGCGATGGCCGCTGCAAGTTCCTCGGTGCGCCGGGCGATGGCGGTTTCGTCGAAGAGGACGCGGACGCGTCGGGAAGCGCTGGTCATCCGCGTTCCTTATCACGGGGCCGGAGCGCTGGCACCGGCCTTCGGCATGGTCTCGCCCGCCTCGGCGGCGGCAAAATGCACGCGGACCGAGCGGCCCTGCGCCGGCGGCGCCGACAGGCTCGCGCGAAAGCGCGCGGTCTCGCTCTTCTCGAGCGCCGTGCGCGGGGGCGCGATGCGCCAGCGATAGAGCGGCTGGTCACGGCCGTCCCGGACCTCCACCTCGATCGGCGGCACCGTGGCCTCGGCGGCGACACCGACGAGATCGCCCTCCACCACGAGTTGGCCCTGCGCGCCCTCTCCCGGGCTCTGGAACGCCACGACGTCGCGGAATTCGACGCCGCGCAGGTTCACCGGGAAACCGACGCGGGCATAGAGCCCGGCGCTCTGGGGCATCGCCCGCACCACCGTGGCGCGTCCGAGAACGGCGAGGCCGAGTCCGCCCACCACGGCGAGCCCGAGGGCGGCCCCAGGCGAGGCCAGGGGGAAGCCCGTGTGCTTCGGCTTCACGGGCTTGGCCCGCGCCCGCGGGCGCGGCGTCTCGGGCGGCGATGGAACGGGCTCGGGTTCGGCGGCCAGGGCCGATTCCCAGGCATCGAGATCGGCTTGGGCCGAGGCGCGGCTCTGCGCCGCGGCGGGGCCGAGCTCGGAGGCGGCCATCATGGCGGCGGTCATCTCGGCCTCGAGGGCGGCGGAGACGTCGTCGGGGGAGATGAACCAGGTCTCGCGGCAGGCCGCGCAGCGCACCGAGCGCCCATCCGCGCCGACGCGGTCCACGTCGATCTCGTACTCGCTGGCACAGGACGGGCAAACGATCAGCATGGCGTCCGTGGGCCTCAGATCTCGATGGACGGTTGCCGACGGGGGCAAAAAGACTCAAACGGTTCTCCGCCAACACGGTTAACCGTCCGTGAAGCGGACGGCCTATAACCGGGATGCGCGGGGCCGTCGCAAAAGGGCCGACTGTGTTGGGCAGGCTTGGTCAGGCAGGACCTCGGTTAGGCAGGACCTTGGGGGGATCGTGGCGGATCGGGTGAACACGAAGTCGCTCCTCTCCGGAGCCGAGGAGCCGGTGGTCCAGTTCGAGAGCGTCGGCATGCGCTACGGTCTCGGGCCGGAGGTGCTGAGCGATGTCAGCTTCCAGATCGCGCCGCGCTCGTTCCAGTTCCTCACGGGGCCGTCCGGTGCGGGCAAGACCACCCTGCTGCGCCTGATCCTCCTGTCGGTGCGCCCCACCCGCGGCCTCGTCTCGGTCTTCGGCGAGGAGGTCAGCGACATCTCCAGCGAGGCGCTGACCGGCCTGCGGCGGCGCATGGGCGTGGTCTTCCAGGATTTCCGCCTTCTCGACCACCTCACCACCTACGAGAACGTCGCGCTGCCCCTGCGTGTCCAGGGGCGCTCGGAAACGAGTTACCGGGCCGAGGTCGTGGAGCTCCTGCGCTGGGTCGGTCTCGGCGAGCGCATGCACGTGCTGCCGCCCCTGCTGTCGGGCGGAGAGAAGCAGCGGGCCGCCATCGCCCGGGCGCTCATCGCCCGGCCGGAACTGCTCCTGGCCGATGAGCCCACGGGCAACGTCGACCCCGGCCTCGGCCGCCGCCTTCTGCGATTGTTCATCGAGCTCAACCGGCTGGGCACCTCGGTGCTCATCGCCACCCACGACTTCGCCCTGATGGACCTCGTCGATGCCCGGCGCTTCGTCCTCGGCGAAGGGCGCCTGACGGTCGAGGCATGATGGACGAGACCGACACTCCGCCCCCCGCGCCGGCGCACCGTGCGCCGCCCCGCACCGACGACCGGCCACCGGTGAAGCCGCCGGCGCCGCCCGAATCGCGGACCGCCCCCCTGCCCCCGACCCTGCGCCGCAATGCTCCCCTGGTGCCGACCGACTCGGCGGCGAGCCGGGCCCTGGCCGCCGTCATCGCGATCCTGACCTTCCTCGCCGCGCTCTGCGCGGGAGCGGCCGAGATCGTGGCCTCCAGCGCCGTCCAATGGCAGGACACGGTGGCCCAGGAGGTGACGATCCAGGTGCGTCCGAGCCCCGGGCGCGACATCGATGCCGACGTCGCCCGCGCCGAGGGCCTCGCCAAGGCCACCCCCGGCATCGCCGCCGTGCGGGTGTTCTCGAAGGCCGATGCCGAGCGGCTGCTCGAGCCCTGGCTCGGCAGCGGCCTCGACCTCTCGGACCTGCCGGTGCCACGGCTCGTGACCCTGAAGCTCGCCGAGACGTCCCCGGACCTCAAGCCGCTGCGCAGTTCCCTCAGCGAGGCGCTGCCCGGGGTGGCGAGCCTCGACGACCACGCCCTCTGGCTGCGCCGGCTCTCCACGGCGGCCAACACCTTCGTGGGCGTCGGGATCGGCATCGTCCTGCTGGTGCTGGTGGCGACGGGCCTCGCCGTGGTCTTCGCGACCCGCGGCGCCATGGCGGGCAACCGGGAGGTGGTGGAGGTCCTGCACTTCGTCGGCGCCAACGACGACTTCATCGCCCGGGCCTTCCAGCGCCGGTTCTTCGGCCTCGGCCTGCGCGGCGGCATCATCGGCTCGGGGGCGGCCATCGCGGCCTTCGCGCTGGCCGGGCTGGTGGCGCGCAACTGGCGCTCCGGCCCGGCCGGCGAGGAGATCGA
Organism: Methylobacterium sp. Leaf465; assembly: GCF_001424705.1. GTDB lineage: Bacteria > Pseudomonadota > Alphaproteobacteria > Rhizobiales > Beijerinckiaceae > Methylobacterium. The sequence continues at coordinate 300,945 of NZ_LMRA01000034.1, read as the reverse complement.
GGCCCTGTTCGGCACCTTCCATATCGGCTGGCGCGGCTACGCCGCCGTGCTCCTCATCGGCGTGATCGCATCGGTGGTGACCGGTATCGTCTCGCGTCTCACCGTGCGACGGTTCCTGGCCTGAGGGGCGTGGGCCGGCGACAGGCGCGCGCGCCCTGTCACCGAAGCCGACGATCCCGTTAACCCTCCATGAACCTTTCCGGGCGGAGATACTTGCCTCGTGAACGCCCCAATCGGGGCTACTCTCTGGGGGAATGACGAGGCGGATGTCAGCCAGCGGCACCATGAGGCCCTCCGAGGCTTTCGGATGGGCCTGGACCGACGCCGCATCCCGCGCGCCCGCCCCGGCACGCCGGCAGCCAGATTCGGCCGCTCCTGGAACCAGGGCACGAAGTGGGCTCGGCCCGACCGCCAAGGCCACCCTCGGTCTCGCGGCCACCGGCGCCGTCGCACTCTTCTGCGGCTTCCTGACCTTCGTGGCCTGCCTGGAGCGGGACGAGCGCGTGCCGCAGGGTCGGGCCGACGGCATCGTGGCGCTCACGGGCGGGGCGCAGCGCATCGGCGACGCCATCGACCTCCTGGCCAACGGCTATGGCCGGCGCCTGCTGATCACCGGCGTCAACGAGCGCACCAGTCGCGACGAGATCGCCCGCCTCAACCCGACGCAGCGGCACTGGATCGACTGCTGCGTCGACCTCGACTATCGGGCGCGCAACACCATCGGCAACGCCATAGAGACCCGGCGCTGGATGCGCCAGCACCGCTTCAGCACGGTGACGGTGGTGACCTCGAACTACCACATGCCCCGCACGATGGTGGAACTCGACCACGCCCTCATGGGTGCCGACCGCGTCGTGCCCCATCCGGTGATCGCGGAGGGCTTCGATGCTGACCGCTGGTGGCATCACCCCTCCTCCGCCAAGCTGCTCGCCTCGGAATACCTGAAATTCCTCGTAGCCTGGGTCCGGACCCGCTTCGAGCACGATCCGGAGCGTTCACGGGCCGCCATCCTGATCGGACGCGGCAAGCCGATCAAGATGGTCGCCGAACCGCTGCTGCTGCGCGGGCAGGAATAGGTCGAGCCCCGCCTGGAGCCCGAGGCCTCACAGCCCCTTGCACTGGCTCCGGATCATCCCGGCGAATTCCTTCTCGGATATCTGGACCTGGTTGAGACGATCCGTGCGCTCGGCCCCCGAGAGGCAGCGGCCATAGACGCTGGCCACTCGGCGCATGGTCTCCACGTGCCGGCGCCAGACGCGACACTGGTCGGCCGCCTCGCTGCCGGCCTGTTCTAGCTGGTCGATCGCCTGTCGCTGCATGGAATTCGCCACGAGGACATCGCGGGCGCAAGCGGTATCGGTGGCGCCACGCTGTTGTGCGCGGGCAGGCGCGGCGGCGAGCAGGAGCGCGACCACCACGGGCGCGCAGGGCAGGATTCGCATGATCATGCGGCCTGCGAGGCCGAGGTGTGAGTGAGCAGCGCGTAGAGGGCACTGGCGTCGCGGGCGGCGCGGATGCGCTCGAGGATGCCGGGCTCGCGCAGAAGGCGTGCGACCTGGGCCAGGGCCTTCAGGTGGTCGGCACCGGCGCCCTCGGGGGCCAGGAGCAGGAAGGCGATGTCGACGGGTTGGCCGTCGAGGGCATCGAAATCCACCGGCTTCTCCAGCCGGGCGACGAGGCCGAACAGCCGGTCGAGGCCGGGCAGCTTGCCATGCGGGATGGCGACGCCGTCGCCGATGCCGGTGGACCCCAGGCGCTCGCGCTGCAGCAGGGTCTCGAACACCTCGCGCTCGTCCAGGGCCGGAAGCTGACGCACCGCGTGCGCGCTGAGCTCCTGCAGCATCGATTTCTTGGCGCGGACACGCAGGGACGGCACCACGGAATCCGGAGAGAGGAATTCCAGCACTGGCATGAAGGACCGTCGCCCCGTCGGCGGCGGCCGATCCGGCCGCCACTCCATGAAAGGTCGGGCCACCCAGGCGGCCCTTGAACTCAATCGAGCGGGTTCAGGCTCTGTTCCCGACCCGCGCCTACGAGGCTGTCTCGGCCGGATCGACCCAGCCGATGGCCCCGTCCGTGCGGCGGTATACGACGTTGATGCGTCCGGTGCCAGCGTGAACGAACACGATGACCGGCGCGCCCGTGAGGTCGAGGGCGGTGACCGCCTCGCTGACCGAGTGGCGCTTCAGGGTCTTGGTGCTCTCCGCCACCACCGGCGGATGCGCCGCCTCCCCGTCGTCGCCATCCTCGTCGAGGTCGATGGCGTCGGCCTCGCTCGGGGCGGCGAACACCGCGTAGGCCGCTTGCACCGTCGCGCCGTCATGGCCGGCCGCGCCATGGTCCTTCAGCCTGTGCTTGTAGCGCCGAAGGCGCTTTTCCAGGCGGTCCGCCGTCTGCTCGAAGCTCGCATGGGCGTCGTGGGCGGCGCCGGAGGCCTCCAGGGTCAGGCCGGAGACGAGGTGGAGCACGCAATCGGTGCGGTAGGCGGTCCCGTCCCGCCGGAGGGTGACGTGGCCGGAGCAGGTCCCGCTCATGTGGCTGTCGAGATATTTCGAGAGCGTGGCAGCCATTCGCTCCTCGACCCGCCCCCGAAGGGCTTCGCCAAGGTCCAGGCCGTGGCCCGTCACGCGCAATGACCCCATGATCCCTCCGATTTTCGTTGTGGACACGCCCTGGGTAAGGCGCAACCTGAGTTAAGGAGCCTCTCTCGGAGAAGTCAACGCGAGGCCGGGCCGAGGCCTTGTCCCGGCCGCCGATCCGTCATTCGCAGCCCGGCCCCTGGCCTCGCGCGAGCCCCTGGGGCTGCGGAAGGCGGGCCGCTGTGGATCTTGCCGGCCCGCCCCGTTCGTCGCCGAAGGGGACGCCCCGCCGAGGGGTCTCACCGCCCCGCATAGGCGAAATGCTCGCGACGGCGCTCGATCGAGGAGGGAATGCGCAGGGATTCCCGATACTTGGCGACGGTGCGGCGTGCGATGTCGATGCCCTCGTCACGCAGGCGCTGCACCAGGGCGTCGTCGGAGAGCACGTCGCTCGGCGCCTCGCCGTCGACGAGCTGCTTGATGCGGTGGCGGACGGCCTCGGACGAATGCGAGGCGGTGCCGGCGGCGCCCGGGATCGCGGCGGTGAAGAAGTACTTCATCTCCAGCGTGCCGCGGCTGGTGCCGATCGACTTGTTCGAGGTGACCCGCGAGACGGTGGATTCATGCATGCCGATCGCCTCGGCCACGGTCTTCAGGTTGAGCGGGCGCAGGTGAGCGACGCCGTGCAGGAAGAAGGCGTCCTGCTGGCGCACGATCTCGGAGGCGACCTTGAGGATGGTGCGGGCCCGCTGCTCCAGGCTGCGGGTGAGCCAGTTGGCGGTCTGCAGGCATTCCGACAGGAAGGCCTTGTCGCCCTCGGCCGCCGCGCCGCGGGAGACGCGGGCATAGTAGCTCTGGTTGACCAGCACCCGCGGCAGGGCCTCGGCGTTGAGCTCCACCAGCCACGAGCCGTCGGGCGCCGCGCGCACGAACACGTCGGGGATCAGCACCTCGACGGCACGGGTTCCGAAGGCGCGGCCGGGTTTCGGATCGAGCCGGCGCAGCTCGGCCAGCATGTCGACGAGATCCTCGTCGTCGACGCCGCAGAGCCGGCGCAGCGCCGCGAAATCGCGCTTGGCCACGAGGTCGAGGCGCGACACCAGGGCCTGCATGGCCGGATCGAACCGGTCTCGGTCGCGCAGCTGCAGGGCGAGGCACTCGGCGAGGTCGCGCGCGGCGATGCCGGCGGGCTCGAAGCTCTGGACAAGCTTCAGCACCCGGGCGACCCGGTCGAGGGAGGCGCCGAGGCGCTCGGCCACCGCGTCGATCGATTCGCGCAGGTAACCGGCATCGTCGACGGCATCGATGAGGAAGCCGCCGATCAGCCGGTCCAGGGGATCGCGGGTGGCGAGGTCGAGCTGGGCGCCGAGATGCTCGCGCAGGGAAACCTCGGCGGTGAGGCTCGCCTCGAAGTCCGGGGCCTCGCCGTCGAAGCTGCCACCGGTATTGCCGTAGGGCGCCGGCGTCAGCGAGAGCATGTCCCCGGAAGCCGCCTCGCGGGCATGGGTCGGGTTCTCGTCCGAGAACACGTTGTCGAGGCGCGTGTCGAGGGCGCTCTCCATGTCGGCGCCGCTCGCCGTCAGCGTGGTGGCGATCCAGGGCTCGTCGCTCCCGTCGTAATCGCCCCCCTCGCCGTCCCCGTCGCGATCGACCGAGGATTCGGAAGGTGTCTCGGCCGGCGCGCGTTCGATCTCGCTCTCGCCGTCGGCGCGCTCCAGCAACGGATTGCGCTCGAGTTCGGCATCGACGTAGGCGGCGAGGTCGAGCTGGGAGAGCTGGAGGAGCTTGATCGCCTGGAGAAGCTGAGGTGTCATCACCAGGGCTTGGCCCTGGCGCATTTCCAGCCGTTGCAGCAGACTCATGGTTGTCGCCCCGGGTGAGTCGCACCTCGGATCAGCGGCCCACGTCGCCGTGAACCGACCCTCGGCACAAATCTTGCTTTCTGTCGTCTGCCCCCAGGTCTAACGCCAACCCGATCCCGCGTCAAAGCGTGGCGGACCGGGCTTGCACGCAAATTGAGCAGGCCATGAAAGCAGCACGGGGGCGAGTACTCCAGCGGAGACCCCTGCGTCGCATCTTGGACGCTAACAAAAGCTTGGAAAATCAGCCGAAATTCCCGCATTGCACCATTGGCGTGCGGTTCGGATCGTACTGGACGCCGGCTGAAAAAATCCGTGGGCTGTGACCCGGATGCAGAGCTGACGCTGCAGGGTTCGGACGAGACCGGCCCCTAGAGGCGGAAATCCTCGCCGAGATAGAGGCGGCGGGCCTCCGGATTGGCCACGATCTCCTCGGGCGTTCCTTCGGTGAGGATGCGACCCGAATGGGCGATGTAGGCGCGATCGATGAGCCCAAGGGTCTCGCGCACGTTGTGGTCGGTGATGAGCACGCCGATCCCGCGCTGCTTCAGGTGCTTCACCAGGTCCTGGATGTCGCCGACCGCGATGGGGTCGATCCCCGCGAAGGGCTCGTCGAGAAGCATGAAGCTCGGCGAGGAAGCGAGCGCCCGGGCGATCTCGCAGCGACGGCGCTCGCCTCCGGAGAGGGCGATGGACGGCGACTTGCGCAGGCGCGCGATATCGAACTCCTCGAGCAGCGATTCGAGCTTGCGGGCGCGCTCCTTGCGGTCGGGCTCGGCCACCTCGAGAACCGCACGGATGTTGTCCTCCACGGTGAGGCCACGGAAGATCGAGGCCTCCTGGGGCAGATAGCCGATGCCGAGGCGGGCCCGCTGGTACATCGGCAGTTGGGTGATCGGCAGGCCGTCGAGGGTGATGGTCCCGCGATCGGCCGTGACGAGGCCGGTGATCATGTAGAAGATGGTGGTCTTGCCGGCGCCGTTGGGGCCGAGGAGACCGACCGCCTCGCCGTTGCGCACGGTGAGGCCGGCCTCGTGCACGACGGTGCGAGCGCCGTAGCTCTTGCGCAGGCCGCGCACGCAGAGGATGCCCGGCCCGCCGCCCTCATCGACGATGGCGGCCGCCTCGGCCGCGCGACGACGGGCGCGCCCTCCGAACAACCGCCGGAGCAGGGAGGGCGCAGGCGGCGCGCCGGCACGATCGGAGGAGCGCTCCGCCAGGGCGGGCGCCGGCGCTGCGGCACTCAATTCGTCTGGGCCCGGGTCTTGCCGGCAGGCTTCTCGGCGGAGGCTTCGGTGGGCTTGTCCGCTGCGGGCTTGTCGGCCGGCGGCTTGGCCGCGCGTCCGGCGATGGACGCCGGCGTGCAGCCCTTGCCCTTGGCTCCGTCCTCCTTCTGCGGCACGAGGAGGGCGGAGACGCGCCCGCCCGCCACTGGGTCCATGTTCGCCCGGCCGGTGTTCATGTCGTAGACGAGGCGGGAGCCGCGGGTGACGTTCTGGCACTGGCTCAGGATGACGTTGCCGGTGACCACGATGCGCTTGGCCTCCTGATCGAACACGGCGTTGTCGCCGGTGGCGATCTGGTCCTTCTGCACCACGGTCACCGGGCCGGCACATTCCACGCGCTGGATGCCGTTCTCGTTCAGGCCGGCGGCCCGCTCCGCCTGGCTGGCCGGCTCGCCGCCCGCCGCTGGCTCTTTCTTGTCCTTGCCGCGCTTGTAGCGCACCGTCATGCTGGAGCAGCGGATCGTGCTGTCGCCCTGCACGGCGACGACGTTGCCGGCGAAGACGGCCTTGTTCTCGCGGTCGAACACGTCGAGACGATCGGCGTCGATCTTGATCGGCTCCTTGCCGCCGCCGCCGAGGTTGCCCAGGGGCGAAGCGGCCTTCTCCTTGCGCGGGGCCGCGGGCGCCGTCTGTGCCGCGGCGGGCCCGGCCGCGATCACGCTCGCCAGCGCGAGCACGAGGGCCGTCAGGCACCGATGCGGGACGACGTCCTTCACCGTGGGCCGCGTCACCGGCGGCGCTCCCCGTCCTCGGGCTCGGCCGCCGTGGTCCGGATGCGCGTCGGCTTGTCGGTCAGCCCGGCGACCTCAGCCTTGTCGGCCCCGGCCTCGGACTTGTCCTGCGGATCCCCTCCCGACGGATCCCGACCGTGCAGGACCGTATGGACGTTGCCGACGAAGGAGATGACGTGGCCGCTGTCGATCACCTCCAGGGTGTCGGCCACGATGGTGCCGCTCGGCATGGAGACGGCGACGGTCTCGCTCGACCGGACGCTGCCGGCCTTGAAGTCGACGGCGGCCGTCTTCAGGCGGACCTCCTCCCCCTTGTCCGTCCAGAGCCGGATGTCGCGGTCGAGGTTCAGGGATTCGCGCGCGGAATCGAACACGCCGGAGGCGGCTTCGAGGTGGACGAGGCCGCCCTTGTCGTCGGTGTTGAGCTGGCCCTTCATGGCCTGCAATTCGATCACGCTCGGCTTGCGAACGTCCTGGAAAGCGGCGATGGCGGTGACCTCGTAGCCCCGGTCGCCCTTCCGAAAGCCGGACAGGCGGGGATTCTCCATCTTCACCTTGCTGCCCGACAGGCTGAGCTGGCCCACCGACACGTCGGGGAGGCCGGCTCCGAAGGGATTGAACAGGGTCACGACCGCGAGTGCGATGACGGCGGTTCCGGCGGCGAGGGGGATCAGCCGGCGCAGGGCGCGCACGTGGCTGCTGTGGTTGCGCGCCCGCGCATGGGCGCGGGTCCGGCGTGCATCGACGCGGCCGTCGCTCGTCTGCCCCGTCTCGATCGCCGCGCCCAGGTGCATGATCTTTCCAACATCGTGCCCCGGCGGCGTCGGCGCACGCGAGGAGCGCGCCACGGCTGGGTCGACCGCCGGATGGCCGGGGGCAGTGGCGAAGTTATGACGGGAAGCTTGAGAAAGCATCAAGCCTCCGGTTCACCCGAGGGCGGAATGGCGCAGGCGCGGGCGCGGGGATGTGCGACGGCGCACGGAGGCTGGGGACAGGAAGGCTGGCGTGACGGGGGCCCTGCGAGGGAGGCCGCCCCTAGGCATGCGCGAAGATGTCGGTGTCCGGCCAGCCGGCGAGGTCGAGCCGGGCGCGGGTCGGCAGGAAGTCGAAGCAGTTCCGCGCGAGATCCGTGCGGCCCTCCCGCTCCAGCATCGCGTCGAGCCGCGCGCGCGCGGCATGCAGGTAGAGCACATCGGAGGCGGCGTAATCGACCTGGGCCTGGCTCAGGGTATCGGCGCCCCAATCCGAGGATTGCTGCTGCTTGGAAAGGTCGATGCCCACGAGTTCCCGGACCACGTCCTTCAGCCCGTGCCGGTCGGTGTAGGTGCGAGCCAGCTTCGAGGCCACCTTGGTGCAGTAGACCGGCGCCGGCATGACCCCGAGGCCCTGGAACAGCACCGCGAGGTCGAAGCGCGCGAAGTGGAAGATCTTTAGGGTGGCCGGATCGGCCAGCACGCGCATCAGCGTCTCGGGAGCCGGTCCGCCAGGGATGATCTGGACCACGTCGGCAGCGCCGTCGCCACGCGAGATCTGCACGACGCAGAGGCGGTCGCGATGCGGGTTGAGCCCGAGGGTCTCGGTGTCGATGGCGATGGCCGGGCCGGCGACGTAATCGGCGGGCAGGTCGCCGCGATGCAGGCGGATGGCGGGGGGCGGCGGCATGGACGGGGAGTTTTCGCGCTGGGATCGACGACGGGCCACGAACGGCGTTTCTCGTGTGATCCCCGGCGCCTATCACCCGGCCCGGACCCCCGCAAGGGTGGCAGACCGCGCGGCGCGCAGGGACACCCCGCGCGCCGCGTCAGGCCTGACGTCTGCTGGCACAGCCTTATTTCTGCTTGGCGATGACCTTGTCCTTGATGCCGTCATAGGCGTTCTGCGGGATGATCTTCTTGGACAGAAGCTCGTCCTTCCCTCGATAGGGGCGCCCCCTGATGATCGCGGCGGCGCGGGCAGCACCGATGCCCGGCAGGGCGTCGAGCTCGGCGGCGGTGGCGCTGTTGATGTCGACCAGGGCCGTCTTCGCGGCCGGCTCGACCGTCGGCGCCTTGGGCGCCGCGGGCGCGGTCGGCGCCACGGTCTTGGGAGCCGTCGAGGGCGTGGGGGCGGCCGGGCTCGGCGCCTGGGCCAGGGCGGGGCCGGCGGCGATGCAGGTCAGAACGGCGAGGGTACGCAGCAGGGATGAGGACATGGATGTCTCCCGAAAGCATCGCCCTCCGCGTAATGCGGCGGCGAGCCTGTCCCCTGAGTAGAAGTTCCAACTTGAACCGCAGATTAAAGTCCTCGCGCGTCTCCGCGCCGGGATTGATGCCGTGCGGCGGGGAGCGAATCCTCCGCGGGTCCAGGGCGGGATCCTGGCCGGCACGGCGAGGGCCGGGGATCCTTGCCGCGCCGAGGTCCGATCCGCGCCGGACCTGTCGGCCCCGCCTCTTCGAACCTCCTTCGCGGGACGCTCTAGCCAGAACCTGCGGGTGGCGTTATAGAGCCGCCAGCGAATCTCCGTTTGACCACGGTACCGAGGCGGCCTTCCCCTGGAAGTCGCGCCCACGGTGCCTTTTTTGCCGTAGCAGGACTCTTCCGATGGCCGTTCCGAAGCGAAAGACCTCCCCCTCGCGTCGCGGCATGCGCCGCTCCGCCGACGCCCTCAAGGCCCCGACCTACGTCACCGACAAGGATTCGGGCGAGCTGCGTCGTCCCCATCACATCGATCTCAAGACCGGCATGTACCGGGGCCGCCAGGTCCTCAAGGTGAAGTCGACCGAGGCCTGAGTCCTCGCGGGGGCGCCGTACGGCCGCCCCGGACGGCACCGCACGCCCGAGATTCCGAGCCGAGGCCCCGCAGGGGCCCGGCTTTTTTCGTTGGCCGATCGCCACCATCCGAGGGTGATGTCAGCGTCCGTCAGGCGCGGCGCGCAGCCTCGGCGTAGCGCGCCGCGGCCGAGCGCGTGCGCTCGATGCGGGACGGCCGCAGGGTTGGCTCGGTGCTGACGATGAGCTGGGCCAGGAAGCCGGACAGGGGACGGGCCGGAACCGGCCGAAACCCGGACGCCCCGCCGCCGGAAATGACCACGAGGTCATGGCGCGCGAGGGGAACCGCTTCAGGCAGTGCGCCTCCCGGGTCGTCCCGCTCCGTCTCGGCACGCTCCATGCCCCCGCTCCCCGCGCCCGGATGGCCCGTGGGAACAGAATTGGCCCGCGTTAACGGTTCGTCAACCTTTGATCCGGCGCCTCTCGCGCAGCAAGGTTACCCGTTGAGGGTCTCGGGCGATTCCCGCACACGGGAGATTTCCACCGACGCCGCGGGCCTACTTCTTGGCCAGGTCCTCAAGGCGGGACTGCATCTCGGCCATCTGGCGCTTGAGGTCGTCGAGGTCGCTTCCGGCCGGGCCGTGCTGGACCGGGGCGGGAACGCCGGCGGACTTGCCCGCCGAGGAGGGATGCGCCCCCATGCCGGAGAGCGGGCCGGTGCCGAAGGTGGTGAACATCTTCATTGCGTCGCCGAAGAAGCTCATGTTCGCCCGGACCTGCTCCTCCATCGCACTCTGGAACGCGGTGGGCGCGAAGCTCTGCGTCATCTTCTCGCGCAGGCCCTCCTGGTCCCGGGCGAAGTTCGCCATCGAGAATTCCAGGAAGCTCGGAACCATGGTGCGCATGCTGTCACCGTAGAAGCGGATCAGCTGGCGCAGGAAAGCCACCGGCAGCAGGTTGTCCTCGCCGGCCTTGTTCTCCTGCTCGAAGATGATCTGCGTCAGCACCGACCGGGTGATGTCGTCGCCCGAGCGCGCGTCGTAGACGAGGAAGTCCTCGCCGTTCTGCACCATCGTCGCCAAGTCCTCGAGGGTGACGTAGGTCGACGTCCCGGTGTGATAGAGGCGCCGGTTGGCGTATTTCTTGATGACGGTGTGGGTGGACTTACCGTTATCCGCCATTTCTGGGGGCCTCTCCCGGCGCGTTCGTAGCCGCGCGATCTTCTTACCGCGGCGCCAAGGACCGCTGCTCGATCCCGCGCCGCACAAGTGCACCTTAAGACGTTCCCGTGCCGACGAAAACAGCAATTTATCGCCCATCCCGCGGAATACCACGCAAGGGAGAGCGTCCTGTCACGGGCGGGGCCGCAAACAACCTTCGGATGCCTTGACTTCGCAGGGTCGACGGCTTTCATCCGAGGGAACGGCACAAAGGCGCCCACGCTCGATTGCATTCAGAGCGTCAAGGGAGCGCCCGCCGGAATGAGGAGAACGTCACCATGGCAGCAGAAGATATCGTCATCGTCGGTGCGGCGCGCACCGCGGTGGGTTCGTTCGGCGGCGTATTCAACACCGTCCCCGCGCACGATCTCGGCGCCGTGGCGATCAAGGCCGCCCTCGAGCGCGCCGGCGTCCCGGCCGACGACGTGGACGAGGTGATCTTCGGCCAGGTCCTCACCGCCGGCGCCGGCCAGAACCCCGCCCGCCAAGCCGCCATCAAGGCTGGCATCCCCGAGAAGGCCACCGCCTGGGGCGTCAATCAGGTCTGCGGCTCGGGCCTGCGCACGGTCGCCATCGGCATGCAGCAGATTGCCAACGGCGACGCCACCGTGATCGTGGCCGGCGGCCAGGAATCGATGTCGCTCTCCCCCCACGCGCAGTACCTGCGCGGCGGCCAGAAGATGGGCGACGTCAAGCTCGTCGACACCATGATCAAGGACGGCCTCTGGGACGCCTTCAACGGCTACCACATGGGCCAGACGGCCGAGAACGTGGCGCAGGCCTTCCAGCTGACCCGCGAGCAGCAGGACCAGTTCGCCACCGCCTCGCAGAACAAGGCCGAGGCCGCCCGCAAGGAGGGCCGCTTCAAGGAGGAGATCGCCGCCGTCACCGTGCCGGGCCGCAAGGGCGACGTCGTGGTCGATACCGACGAGTACATCCGCGACGGTGCCACCGTCGAGGCCATGGCCAAGCTCAAGCCCGCCTTCGCCAAGGACGGCACCGTCACCGCCGCCAACGCCTCCGGCCTCAACGACGGCGCGGCCGCCATCGTGCTGATGTCGGCTTCCGAGGCCGAGCGCCGGGGCATCAAGCCCCTGGCCCGGATCGTCTCCTGGGCCACGGCCGGCGTCGACCCCAAGGTGATGGGCACCGGCCCGATCCCGGCCTCGCGCAAGGCCCTGGACAAGGCAGGCTGGAAGGCTTCCGACCTCGACCTGATCGAGGCCAACGAGGCCTTCGCCGCCCAGGCGCTCGCCGTGAACAAGGACATGGGCTGGGACACCGACAAGGTGAACGTCAATGGCGGCGCCATCGCCATCGGCCACCCGATCGGGGCCTCGGGCGCCCGCGTCCTCGTCACCCTCCTGCACGAGCTGAAGCGCCGTGACGCCAAGCGCGGCCTCGCCACCCTGTGCATCGGCGGCGGCATGGGCGTCGCCCTCTGCGTCGAGCGCGTCTGAGCCCGAGCCTTGAGGGGCGCCGCATGAATTCTTGACGGCGCCGCAAATTTAAATCGGTCGCGCCCGACGTGGACCCTCCGCTAAAGCGCGACCGGTCAAAGACAATCACAAGAAACCAGATCTCGGAGGAAACCATGGCTCAGGAACGCGTCGCCCTCGTCACCGGCGGCACCCGCGGCATCGGCGCCGCCATCGCGAAGGGCCTGAAGGCCAAGGGCTACAAGGTCGCGGCCAATTACGGTGGCAACGACGAGGCGGCCAATGCCTTCAAGGACGAGACCGGCATCCCGGTCTTCAAGTTCGACGTCGGCGACTACGCGGCCTGCGAGGCCGGCATCAAGGCGGTCGAGGCCGAGGTCGGCCCGGTCGACATCCTGGTCAACAATGCCGGCATCACCCGTGACGGCCTGTTCCACAAGATGACCTTCGAGAAGTGGCAGGCGGTCATCAAGACCAACCTCGACTCCGCCTTCACGGTCACCCGGCCGGTGATCGAGGGCATGCGCAACCGGGGCTTCGGCCGCATCATCCTGATCTCGTCGATCAACGGCCAGAAGGGCCAGGTCGGCCAGACCAACTACTCGGCCGCCAAGGCCGGCGTGATCGGCTTCGCCAAGGCCCTGGCCCAGGAGAGCGCCTCGAAGGGCATCACCGTCAACGTGATCGCGCCGGGCTACATCGCCACCGACATGGTCATGGCGGTGCCGGAGGAGGTGCGCAACAAGATCATCTCGACGATCCCGGTGGGTCGCCTCGGTGAAGCCGAGGAGATCGCCCGCGCGGTTGAGTATCTCGCCGCCGACGATTCCGGCTTCATCACCGGCTCGACCCTGACGATCAACGGCGCCCAGTACATCGCCTGATCTCTAGAACCAGCGAGGGCGGCGCGCGTCGCCCCCGCTGCGGCGGGATTGGGTCCCTCTCGGGGGATACCATACCGCTCCATCCGAGGATGCGCTTCAGCCCTTGCAGGCGTCCTCGCGCTTCTTGAACGACTCGGATTTCGGTTCGTGCTCGGCCGGCCGGCCGCGACCGATGACGCCGTCTGCCCGCGCCCGCAGGTAGACGTAGATGTCGTCGATGTAGCATATCACGTTCCGGTTGTCGCCGAAGGCCGGCATCACCAGCTGCTGCGCGGAATTGACGTCCTTCTTGCCGCCCGCGACGATCCCTACGAAGGTCGCGTAATCGTCGCGCTTCAGGGCCTCGACCAGCGATGGCGCATAGGTCAAACCGGCCCCGTCGGGGCCGTGGCAGACGATGCAGTTGGCATTGTAGCGCACGTAACTGGACATGGCCGGCCAATCGACCATCTTGCCGCCGTGGGTCACGTGGTAGGTCGGCGTGCCGTCCTTGTCGACGTAACTTCCGTCACCGACCTTGGCCGGTTGGGTCGGCCCCTCGCTCTTCAGGGTCGGATCGGGCGCGGGCGGGGTCGGATCCGCCCGGCCGGGACTGGCACCGAGGACGAGCAGGGTTGAGGCGAACAGCGTAGCAGTGGACGAACGGGACCGACGCATCCTGAAGACTCCGGGTCTGGGGCGACGAGGGTAGAAACGCCCGGAAACAACCGTCCGCAAGGGAAAACATCCCCCAGTTGTGAGATCATGCGCGCTAGTGCCTCGCCATCGGGTGCGTCGCGCCGCGGTACGGTCCGGATCGCCCCTGGTCCGCGCGTCGGTGCGCCTCGTGTCGGATCCGGGATCGTCCCCGGTTGCCATCCGGCGGGTCTCCATGGGACAGGAGCCCCCTGCCATCCGCTTCGGTCCTGCCATGCCCACCCCGACCCTCCTCGGTTTCGGCGCGATCCTGCTGTGGTCGCAACTCGCGCTGCTGACCGCATTGTCCGGCGCGATACCGCCGTTCCAGCTCGCCGCCATGACCTTCGCGGTGGGCGGCCTGGTGGGCTGCGCGAGCTGGACCCTGAGGCGCGAGGGGCTCCGAACCCTGCGCCAGCCCTGGCCGGTCTGGCTCCTCGGCGTCGGCGGCCTGTTCGGATACCACGCCCTGTACTTCGCCGCCCTGCGCCTCGCCCCACCGGCGGAGGCGGGCCTGCTCAATTATCTTTGGCCCCTCCTGATCGTGCTGCTGTCGGCCCGGCTTCCCGGGGCGGCGGGCCTGCACGCCGGCCATCTCGGCGGGGCCGCCCTCGGACTCGCCGGCGTCATGGTGCTGTTCGCCGGCCGCGGCGGGATCGACTTCGCCGCCGGAGCCCTGCCCGGCTATCTCGCGGCCCTGGCGGCCGCCTTCGTCTGGTCGGGCTATTCCGTGCTCTCGTCCCGGGTCGGGGCGGTGCCGACCGATGCGGTGGCGGGCTTCTGCCTCGCCACAGCGGCTCTTAGCTTCGCCTGCCATCGCGCCTTCGAGACGACGCTGTGGCCGGCGGGCACGGTGCAGTGGGGGGCGGTCGTCGCCCTCGGCCTGGGGCCGGTAGGCGCCGCGTTCTATCTCTGGGACATTGGGGTGAAGCGGGGCGACCTGCGCCTTCTCGGGGTCGCGGCCTACGCCGCCCCGATCCTGTCGACCCTGACCCTGGTGCTCGCCGGCTATGCCGAGCCGAGCCCGGCCCTAGCGTTCGCCTGCCTCCTCATCGTCCTCGGCGCCGGGGTGGCGGTGCGGGCCTCCCGGGCCGGGACGCGCGAGCGCCTCCGCAACAGGACCTGAACCTCACGACCTGGGCATCGGGCGCCAGTCCGGCGGCGCCATCTCGAAGCCCGCGAATTCGAAGGCCGGTGAGACCGTGCAGCCCACCAGCGTCCAGGCCCCGAGGCTGGTGGCGGTCTGCCAGTGGCCGGCCGGGACGACGATCTGCGGCTGCTGAACCCGCGCGAGGTCGGGGCCGAGATAGGCCGCGCTGGCATCGTGACCGTTGGGGCTCACCGTCAGGACGAGGGGGGCGCCCGCGTGCCAGTGCCAGATCTCGGCCGCATCCACCCGGTGCCATTCTGAGACCTCACCGAGATCGAGGAGGTAGTAGATCGCGCTGCCCACCGAGCGCCCCTCGACGGTGCGGGGATCCCGGAAGGTCTCGCGGTAATGCCCGCCCTCCGGGTGCGGCGCGAGGCCGAGGCGGGCGATCACCTCGGCGGCGGTCGGTCCCTGGGATCCGGCACTCATGGGCGAACTCCTGCAGATGGCGTCACTCGATGGCACCCTGCGGCAGGCTGAGGCCGGGGGGGGCCTTGGCGCCGGACGATCCGCTCCCCGACTCCTTGGCCACCTTCGGCCGGACCTTCTTGACCGGGGTCTTGCTCGGCTTGGCCGCCTCGTTCCCGGCGGCCACCGGCGCACGCGTCACGGCTGGAGCCTCCCCGCATTCCCGAAACCCGAGCTGCGCCAGACTCTTTCCTGTGTCGGAGACGATGTTGAGCGTGTCGGGCAGGGGCGCCGGCACGGCATCCCAGCGGACCGGGGCGCCGAGCAGCGCCCCGAGGGCCGCCGGGCTGCCGCCGCGCCGCAGGGCGAACAGGTCGGGGCCGTATGCCGTGGCGGCCTTGCCGGCGATAACGACCTCCAGGACCCGGGTCGTCTCCGGCGTGAGCGGGCGCAGCGGATTCTCGACGACGACGGCCCCCGTGCGGGTCACCCAGACCACAAAGTCCTTCTGTCCCTCGTAGACCGCCGCCCGGGCCTCGCACTGCACGGTCAGGCCGGGCAGGTTGGCCGCTGGCATCGGCGCGGGAGCGGCGACGGGCGCGGGCGCCGGGTCGGTGGGGGTGGTCGCGGGGGCCTCGGCCGCCGGTTTCACCGCAGGTTTGGGCGAGGGCTTGGGTTTGGGCTTCGGGGCAAGCCGGCGCGGGGTCGGCGCCGCGGCCGGCCGCTCGGTTTCGGGAGCCGGCTCGGACACCTGAGCCTGGGCCGCTCCCGCCACGATCAGGGCAACCAGGGACAGGGAGGCCAGCGACAGGAAGGCCGCGGGCTGGAGGGTCGGCCACCGGCGCGTGCGGGAGCACACCATCAGCGAAGCTCTCGTTCTCGATGCGGGTCTGGACGGGGCGGCGACGGCAACTTACGGGCCGGGTCCTCGTCCGAAACCCCGAGCGGCCGCTCCGGCTCGATGTCCAGAACGGTCGCGCTGCGATCGATGGGACTGGGGCGCAGCGGCTCGAGGCTGCGGATCAGCAGATCCTCGCCATCGGCCTCGTCCACGAGGTCTTCCTCGCGCGCCATGCGCAGTTCGGGCCGACGCCCCCTTCTGAGCTGAAGGGCCACGAGGAAGCCGGAGAACAGGAGGACGCCCAGGGCCCCCAGGATCAGGAGTGTTTCCATGCCGGGTCCAGCGTTAGCCCAGGACGCGCCGCGTTGCATCCTCTCCCGGCACGTTCGCGGACCGCCGCCCCACGCCGGAACGGTCCTTGCGTCGTCGGGCGACGATGTCAGAAGAAACGGCTCGACCCCGGCTCGATATCCCCGGTTCCGGGGCGGTCAGGCATGAGCCGTGCAGACAGGGACTGCGCAGGGATGGACCATGCGACCCCGGGGATGGCCCTCTTTCCGTGTCGATGGCCGGGGATTTCGCGCAGTTCCGACGCATCGGCGGCGTCCGCATGCCGTATGACGCCCTAGCCCGCTCCCGAACCTCAAGGTCGATCGATGCGCATGCATGACCTCAATCCGGCCGATGCCGCCCACGACCCCGGCCCTGATCCGCAGGGGGCGGAGAGCCTGGAGCGCGACCTCCTGCGGCTGATCGAGGAATCCCGCGAGCAGGCGGCGGAGGATCCGTTCCGCAATCCCGTGCTCGCGGTCACGCTCGCCATCACCCGGCGCTTCGACCGGGGCGAGATCGGCGAGGACGACCTGGACGACCTGTTTCCCCGGCTGCGATCCCAGTCCCTGGCGTCCCGCGCCGAGCGCCTGCGCGCCTATGTGGGGCTGGACCGGGACGCGGTGTCGGCGCCCGACAGCCGGATGGCCGCCCGTCTCGTGGCGGCGGTCCCCGCGCGCCAGGGCGATTTCGAGACCTTCCGGGACCTCGTGGGCCGCACGGGCTTCGCCGTGGTCTTCACCGCCCATCCGACCTTCGGGATGCCGCGCGCCGTCGCCGCCCTGATCGCCCAGGCGGCGAGCCAGGCCGAGGGCGCCGCCCGCGCGCCGCTGCTCGCACGCGCGGCCGCCCTCTCGACCCGGCCCGACCCGAACATCAGCCTCGACGACGAGTTCGAGCAGGCCTGCATCGCGGCCAATCACGGTCGCACCGCCGTCGACGGCTTCAACGCCATGCTCCTCGATGCGGCCCGGGCGCGCTGGCCCGACCGCTGGACGGAGCTCGTCCCGAAACCCTTCGCGATCGCGAGCTGGGTCGGGTGCGACACCGACGGGCGCACCGATATCGGCTGGTGGGACACCCTGCGCTATCGCCTCGAATCCAAGCGGATGCAGCTCGATCGGGTCATGCGCCACCTCCCCCAGGTGCCCGCGACCCAGGTGGTGCGCGACCTCACGGGGAACGCCCTCGCCGCCGTGAACCGCCAGCTCGCCGTCGCGCCCCGGCTCGGAACCAAGCCGTCCCTGGAGGCGGTGCATCGCTTCGCCCTCGCCCTGATCATCGAGCGCGAACGGGCCCAGACCGATGCCAGCGCGATCCTGGCCGGACTCGCGGGCGCCCTCGGGGCGGCCGAATCCGAGGCCGACCAGCGCAGCATCGCCCTGCTGCGGTCCGGCATCGCCACCCACGGTCTCTCGAACGCCCTGCCGCATTTCCGGCTGAACGCCAGCCAGATCCACAACGCGGTGCGGCGCGTCACCGATCTCGAAGGTGAACCCACGGACGCCGCCCAGCGCCGTTCGCACCTCGCCACCATCCACGCGCTGCTCAACGACGTGCAGGCGGTGGACGTGGATTTCGGCGCGCTCGCCGCCGAGCGGGCCTCGGCCGCCCGGCTGATGATGACGATCACCCAGATCCTCAAGCACGTGGACGGCACCCACCCGGTCCGCTTCCTGATCGCCGAGACCGAGACCGGCTACACGCTGCTGGCCGCCCTCTGGCTGGCGCGGCACTACGGCATCGCCGACAGGGTCGAGATCACGCCGCTGTTCGAGACGGCCAGCGCCCTCGAACAGGGCATCCGGGTCCTCGACGATGCACTCCGCAACCCGCATTGGCGGCAATATCTCAAGCGCATCGGCCGACTGACGGTACAGTTCGGCTATTCCGATTCCGGGCGCTATGTCGGCCAGCTCGCGGCGAGCTTCTGGATCGAGCGCCTGCGCCTGCGCATCACCGAGCTGATGGTGCAGAACGATCTCACGGGCGTGGAACTCGCGATCTTCGACACCCACGGCGAATCCA
Source organism: Methylobacterium sp. Leaf465 (assembly GCF_001424705.1). Lineage (GTDB taxonomy): Bacteria > Pseudomonadota > Alphaproteobacteria > Rhizobiales > Beijerinckiaceae > Methylobacterium. Next base: position 282,767 of record NZ_LMRA01000034.1, on the reverse strand, counting down.
TCGGCCGGGGCGCGCATCCCAGCTCCCTGCGCGACCGCCTCGCCTATCTCGCCCCGGAGGATTCGCGTCGGCGCAACCGGAATGCCGGGATCCGGGTACGCCTCGAATCGAGCTTCCAGGGCTCGGACGGCTACCTGATGTTCGGCACCCTGCCCCTGGCCGAGGCCACGGTGGAGCGCATCGCCGAGCACGTCTTCGCCTTCGACACCGACGACGACGACAGCTTCGCCGACTATGTCCTCTCCGATCCCGCCAACGGGGCCGACGAGACCGACGACCCGATCTACGCCGAGCCGGATTTCGCCGCCGAGTTCTTCACCGTGGTACGCCAGGACATGGAGGCGCTGGTGGACGATCCCGGCTACGCCGCCCTGCTGGGGACCTTCGGTCCGAGCCTCCTCGACCGCACGGGCTCCCGGCCCGTCGCCCGCCAGACCGATGGCGGCGGCCCGACCATGATCACCCATCCGCGACAGATGCGGGCGATTCCCAACAACGCGATCCTGCAGCAGCTCGGCTTCCTGGCCAATTCCCTGCACGGCGTCGGCCGGGCGGCCGGCCGGACCCCGGACCTGTTCCGTGACATGCGCCGGGATTCCGTACGCTTCTCCCGGGCCTTCCGACTCGTGCAGCACGCGGCCAGCGTCTCCGACCTCGACGTGCTGCGCGCGTATATCGACACGCTCGACCCGGCGGTGTGGCTGGAGCGGGCCCGGCGCACCCAGCGCGACGGCCGGCGCGAGGAACTCGTGGTGATCGCCAACGCCCTCGACCGGCTGCGGCTCGCCCCCGACCTGCGCCACCTCTTCGGCCGCCTCACCTGCGACTGGCTCAACCTGCAGGTCGCCGCTCCCGACCTCGGCCGGATGTCGGCCCGCCTGACCCTGCTGCACGCGATCCGCCTCGCGCTGATCCACCGGATCTGGTTCCTGGCCGTGCACATTCCGGGTTTCCGACCGCAATCGGGCGTGAGCCGCGAAGCGCTGATCGAGCGCTTCCTGCGCCTCGACATCGACGGCTGCCTCACGCTGCTGGAGGACATCTTCCCGATCACCCCGGATCCGACCCTCGGCCTGAACTTCGGCGAACCGGCGGGCCCGCGCGACGTCGGTACCTACGAGGCCGAGCACAAGACGCTGTTCGAGCCGATCCGGCGCAGCTTCCAGCGGGTGCGCGAGATCTCGGGCATGATCCAGCACGAGGTGGGCGCGTTCGGATGAGGTCGAGCCTCACGGCCCCGGCGCGCCGAGGCCGCCGGGTTACGCCGGCGGCTCCTCAAGTTCAGGGGCCGAACGCCGATCCGTGCGGCGCGGAGCCCGAGCCCGAGCCCGGCGCGCCCATCGTCATCGCGGCCGCCGCGGCCGCCAATCCCCAGCGGACCAGGTCCTCCGCCTCTCCGGCCGTTCCCGCCTCGGCGTAGCAGCGCAGTTCGGGCGCGTTGCCGGAGGCGCGGAAGTGGATGGTGCGTCCGCCATCAAGCTCCATCCTCACGCCATCCTGCTCGTCGATGGCGCGCGGCTCACCGATCGGCCGAACGAAATCCCGCCGATACGTCTCCTCGCCGAGTTGCCGCAGGAAGGCGCCGCTCTTCTCGGCCGGCGTATTGGGCAGGCGGTCGCTGGCGGTCTCGCCCACGGAGAGGGATGCGACGAGGTCCGCGAGCGACAGTCCGGCTTTGCGCGCCGCGGCCAGGGTCGCCAGAATCGGCAGCATCGCATCGCGGGTCGGCAGCGCGGGCAGGGTTCGGCCATCGAGGGTCACGTCCGAACCGAGCAGGAAGCCACCATTCGCCTCAAAGCCGACAACGGCGTCGGCGCCCTCCGTCTCCGCCTGGGCCATGCCGGCGATGACGTAGGGCGAGCCGACCCTGGTGCGCAGCACCTGCCGGAACCCGCCCGCATGCTCGATGGCCGAGCCCGCCGTGACCGGCACGACGACGGTATCGACGCCGAGATACCGCGCCGTGATCAGCCCGAGAACATCCCCCCGCAGGATTCGTCCGGCAGCATCCGCAACCAGTGGCCGGTCCGCGTCGCCATCCGTCGTCACCAGGGCGTCGAAATCGCCCGACGCCGTGGCATCGCGGATGAAGGCGATGTCCTCAGGGCGATGGGCCTCCGTGTCGATGGGAACGAAGCGGTCCGCGCGCCCGATCGAGGTCACGTCCGCGCCCAACGCCGTCAGCAGTTCCACGAGCAGGTCGCGCGCCACGGAACTCTGCTGGTAGACCGCGATCCTGAGGCCGGCCAAGATGTCGGACGGGAACGATCCGCAATAGCGCTGACGGTAACGGTCCGTCGCGCCGGGCTCCGGCGCAGCGGAATCGGCCGCCGCCATGGCGCCCTCCGTGGAGACGTCGCCGAGGGCCGCCAGGATCGCAGCCTCATCGGTCTTGGTGATCTCACCGTCGGGCCGGTAGAATTTCAGACCGTTCCGGTCCTCCGGAATGTGGCTGCCGGTGACCATCACGGCACAGACGCCGCGCCGAAGCGCTTCCAGAGCCAGGGCCGGCGTCGGCAGCGCGCCGCAATCGATGGCCGTGAAGCCGGCGCCCGTGGCGGCGGCCGCCACCGTGGCGGCGATGCCGGGGCTGCTGTCGCGCAGGTCTCGCCCGATCACGACGGTGCGACCGGTGCCGGTCGTCTCGGCGACGGAGTGGAAGAAGGCCCTCGCATAGGCGTAGCTCGGCCAGCCCACCAGGTCGGTGACCAGCCCACGCAGACCGCTCGTCCCGAACTTCAAGCTGCTCATGAGAACTCCCATCACAGGGGCGCGACGCGGCGCCGGCAAGACGACAGCGCTGCTTCTAGGAGAAGTGGTTCCCCGTCTCAATCGCGTGCCGATTCGTGGAGGCCAGGGGCGCGATCCCCGAGGGGGTGCCGGTGCCTAAACCGGCACGACCGTGAGCAGCGTGCCTTCCACCCCCGTCACCCGCACCCGGGCGCCCATCGGCGCATCCGGGCCGGTGACGCGCCAGAGGGTGTCGTTGACGCGAATCCGACCCTCGCCGGCGACGATCGGTGCCACGAGGGAATAGTCCCGCCCGACGAGGCCCTGGGCGCCCTGGTTCAGGGCGCTCGGACCGTTCTTGGTCCGGCGGCTCGCGACCACCGCGAAGGCCACCGACAGGACGGCGAACAGCAGCAGCTGTCCCTGCCAGGGCATCGGCACGAGGAGACTTTGCAGCCCCGTGACCACGGCTGCGAGACCGAGCCAGAGCAGGAACACTCCCGAGGCAACGAGTTCGGTTCCCATCAGCACGAGGCCGACCAGGATCCAGGTCCAGGCCGGGCCGATCGCGTCGACGAACGACGCGATCATCGCGCCGAACCGCCGACATTCGGAGGCAGGCCCGCGCTCTTCCGGGCAGGAGCCCCCTCGCCAAAGACGCTGCGGGTGATCTCGGCGATGCCGCCCAGGGTGCCCGCGAGGGCCGCCGCCTCGATCGGTACCACCACCACGCGCTGGTTCGGCGCGGTGGCGATGGCCTTGACCGCCTCGACATACTTCTCGGCCACGAGGAAATTCGCTGCCGCGAGGTCGCCCTTGGCGATGGCCTCGCTGACGAGCTGGGTCGCCCGCGCCTCGGCCTCCGCTCCGCGCTCCCGCGCCTCCGCATCGCGAAAGGCCGCCTCCTTGCGCCCTTCCGCCTCCAGGATCGCCGATTGCTTGCGCCCCTCCGCACGCAGGATCTCGGCTTGCCGGTGCCCCTCCGCCTCCAGCACAGAGGCGCGCTTCTCGCGCTCGGCCTTCATCTGCCGCGCCATCGCGCCGGCGAGGTCGGCGGGCGGCACGATGTCCTTGATCTCGATGCGGGTCATCTTCACGCCCCAGGGTGAGGCGGCGACATCCATCACCCGCAGCAGGCGCTCGTTGATTTCGTCGCGGTGGGACAGGAGTTGGTCGAGATCCATGGAGCCGACCACCGTGCGGATGTTGGTCATCGTCAGAGTCATCATCGCGACCTCGAGGTTGGAGACCTCGTAGGAGGCTCGGGCTGCATCGAGCACCTGGTAGAACACCACGGCATCGATCCGCACCCCGGCATTGTCGCGGGTGAAGGCCTCTTGGCTCGGCACGTCGATGACCTGCTCCATCACGTTCACCCGCCGGCCGATTCGCTCGACGTAGGGGGCGATGAGGCCGAGGCCGGATTCCAGGCTGCGGTGGTACTTGCCGAACCGCTCCACGGTGTAGACGTGCCCCTGCGGGACGATGTTGATGCCGATCCCGAGGGTCACGACGACGAGCGCCACGAGCACCACCGCCGCGACGCTCACGCCCACAGAGAAATCCATGCCCCGTTCCCCCGACGATCCCGCCGGCATTGAGACCGGCCGGATCGTGCGACGCAAGGGTGTCGGGTGCGTCCTGGGCGCGGAGGCGACCAAGGTCAGGGTGTCAGCGTCCCCAAACTCCAAGGCGCTCGGCACGGGCATGGTCTTCGGCGGCCACGAGGTCAGGCGTCGCCTCGGGTGAGGCGCGGCCGCCGCCGTTGAACAGCACCACCTCGGAGAGGTCGCGCCCGTCCACCGCGCACAGGCGGGCCTCGCTGCCGGCCACCGGCTGGCAGGTCACGGTACGGCCGGCCAGGTAGCGGGTGAGTTCGTCAGCCTGTCCGCCGCGCACCCACTCCACCCCGAAGAGGCGCACGAGCTTGCCGCCGACCCGCAGGGTCGCGGTATCGATGACCTCCACCGGACCACGGATCTCGTTGGCCGAGGCCGGTTTCGGAGGCGTTTCCTCCGGCAGAGCGGGACTCATGTCGGGCGCGCTCGGCGGCGCCGCTGTGGACGAGGCCTGCGGCGGGGATTGAGCCGGTCCCCCCGTATCGGGCGAAGCGGTCTCCTGCGGCGTCCGCCCTCCGAAGACGGCGAGGAGGGCCACGAGCGCAGCGGCGCCGAGTCCGATCGGGAGGGCGCGCCGGGATAGGGCATCGCGCATCACGTTGCGGTCGCGGGCGACTTCGCCGAGACGCGAGGCGCTGTCGGCGAGGCGACCGCGGGCATAGCCGCCGACGCGCTGCGCCCCCTCTCGGACGCGGCCGGCGACGAGGCCGGCCCGGCTCGGTTCCGCGGGGTCGGCCGCGGGTCCCGGCGCGACCGCCTCAGCCGGCGAAGACGCGACCCGGCTGCGCCGGAGCGTCGCGAAGCGACTGGACAGGGAGGTGGCGAGGGCACGGCTTCGGGTGGCCGAGCGCGTGACCAGAGACCGTGCGAGAACCGACTGCGCCTCGACGAACCGCGCCGTCGCCATTCGGAAATCCTCCGTCGGAACGGGCTCCGGCGCGGACTCGGGTTCCGGCGCGGGAATCGGCCGGAACAGGGCGGGGTGCCGGTCTCGGAGTTCCGCGAGGAGGGCCGGCAAATCCATCGGAACCAGGGCCCCGTCCGCCTCGGTGACGTGACGCGGTGCGCCCGTCCGATCGATCACGCGGTAGCCGGGCGGCTCCGGGCTGGGCGCGAGGGCCGCTTCCGCCAGGAGCGCGAGCGTGCGCTCTGCCACCGGATAGGCGCCTGCCTGCGTGACGGCTCGGGCGATACGCAGGCGCAAGGCCTCACGCTCCGAGGCCGCCCCGTCCCGTCGCGCCTCACCCAGTCCCGGCGAGGGTGGATTTCGATCATCCAAGATGCGCAGAACTCCGGGTATGACGCACCGATCGCGACGGGCCGGCCTCAGGCACCGCGCTGCGCATTCGCTATAGCGCTCTGCGGCCCCGCACCATAGCGGCGCAGCACGCGGCTCGACTCGGCGATGATCAGCGGGCGCTCCCCGGCGAAGCTGATGGTCAGTGTGAGTTCGGATACGCCCTGCGAACGCACGCCGCGCCCCGGGTTGTCGGCGCGGAAATTGAAGGTGGTGTGGACGATGCAGGTCGCGCTCGCCGCGTTGCAGGCCGTTCGGGTCGCTCCGCCCTGTGCCTCGTAGTGACGCTCGGGCCAGCGCCGGACGAAGCGGCGCTTCTCGGCGATGAGGGCCGCCAGTGACAGGGTGCGGCCGTGGAAACGGACCCGCTCGGCGTAGAATCGCGGCGCGTTCACCACCATCGCGTCCCCGGAGGCCGAGACGTTGTCCAGGTACCGGTCGGTCAGGCGCGTCGCGGCGGCGGCCCATTCGGGGAAGCGTGCGTCCGAGGCCGCCGCCGGTGATGCCATCGGGGTGGGCGTGTCGGCCAGGCGCGGGCGGATATGCAGGCGCTCCGGCGCGGCGCGTCCCTCGCGGGTCGCCGCACGGCGGCCGTCGGCGGATCCTGCCACGCGCCGCCGGTGCGCGGCCATCGGCGTCCGCTCGGCGCTCGCCGCGTCCTGGGCCGACGGGCCATCCGCCTGCGCCTTGGCCGTCGCAGGCGTCTCAGCCACGGGCTTCTCGGTCACGGGCTTCTCGGAGGCGGATTTCTCGAGCGACAGCTTCTCACCGACGGCCTTGTCCGCGCCGGGTTGCACCGCCTGTCGAGCCGGCGGGTCGACCCAACCCGGGCGCGTCTGGGCCTGCGCCGTTCCTACGGACAGAGCCGCGCTCATCAGCGCGACGGACGAGGCGAAGCCAAGTCGGACGAGACCGGTTCCGTTGGAGCTTGGACCGTGGCGCATGGCATCATCACCGGGGTCGCGGCCGGGGTTTCGGAAAAGCGCGTGCGGGACCGATCGACCGGAATGAAACGTCGGGTGCGGCCGCTAAGTTTCCCTGAATGCGCACGCAACGGTTCGGCCCAGGTTCGGAAGTGTGGACGGGTGCGAGGATTGCGGGGATGCGTCGCGCACGGACCCAGGCGCCGTGGCACCGACTCTTGTGCCGGGGGGCTCTTGTCATTGCCAAGCCTGAACCCACCTTGTGGATCGGGTCCGGGCCCCTCTGGCGGTCGAGGCGTTGACCGTGATGTCGGACCCTTCCATGCTTTTGCGCTGACGCGGCGCGAACGCACCGGAGGGTGTCGAGCCTCATGGTCCCTCGTTGTTTCCCGTTCCCACATCGTCAGCCTGATCCGTGCCAGACCGGAGCCCCCCGATGAGCGCGCCCTCCCGCAAGGCGCTTCTCCTCGTCAATCCGAAGGCCCGCAACGGCAGCTTTTCCCTCGACGAGGTCCGCGACGTCCTCCGCGCCGGAGGGATCGAACCCTTCGAGCCGCCGGGTGACGCCGACTGCACTGCGGTCATCAAGCGTCACGCGCAGGGTTGCGATCTCGTCATCCTCGGTGGCGGTGACGGCACCCTCAACGCGGCCGCGCCCGCTCTGGTCGAGACGGGATTGCCCCTGGGCATCCTGCCCCTCGGCACGGCCAACGATCTCGCCCGCTCCCTCGGCCTGCCCGTCGACCCGGTGGAGGCCGCTCGCCTCATCACCAGCGCGGAGGCACGCCCGGCCGATCTCGGCTGCGTCAACGGGCACTACTACTTCAACGTCGCCAGCATCGGCTTCTCGGCGGACCTCGCGGGCGACCTCACGGCGGAATCGAAGAAGACCTGGGGCACCCTCGGCTACGGCATCGCGGCGGTCCGCGTGCTTCGGCGGATGCGGCCCTTCACCGTCTACATCGAGCATGACGGTCAGACCGAGACGGTGCGCACCATCCAGGTCTCGGTGGGCAACGGACGTCACTACGGCGGCGGCATGACCGTCGAGGAGACGGCCACCGTCGACGACGGCAAGCTCGACTTCTATAGCCTGGAGGTCGCCCATTGGTGGCGGCTGCTGATGCTCCTGCCGGCTCTGCGCAAGGGCACCCAGGGCAAGGCGGCCGACGTGCGGGCCTTCAGCACCACTGAGATCGTGGTGAAGACCAAGAAGCCGCGCCCCGTGAACACCGATGGCGAATTGTCGACCTACACCCCCGCCCATTTCAAGGTGGTGCCGAAGGCGGTGCGGATCTTCAGCCCGGCACCGGCCGAACGGCCGGGCGTGGCCGCGAGCAGCCCCGGCCCGACGGCCTGACCGAGCCGAACGGGGCCGGGACCGGCCCCGCCCCTCTCCATCCCCGCTCCCGGCCCGACGCCGTCCGGGGGAGCGACCCTGACTGACTCGACGAGGCCACCGTGGACAGCCTGCTTCAACTCGCCAGCGACCCCACCGCCTGGGCGGCCCTCGCCACCCTGGTGGTGATGGAGGTCGTGCTCGGCATCGACAACCTCATCTTCATCTCGATCCTGACCAACAAGCTTCCGCCCGACCACCAGCAGAAGGCACGGCGCATCGGTATCGGCCTGGCGCTGATCCTGCGCCTCGGCCTCCTCGCCACCATCGCGTACATCGTCGCCCTGACGCAGCCCGTCTTCGAGGTGTTCGGCAAGGGCTTTTCCTGGCGCGATCTGATCCTCATCGCCGGCGGCCTGTTCCTGCTGTGGAAGGCCACGAAGGAGATCCATCACACCGTCGATCCGGAGCCGGAGACGCTCGGGAGCAGCGCTGTGCGGCTCGGCTTCACCGCGGCCATCGGCCAGATCCTCGTCCTCGATCTCGTGTTTTCCATCGACAGCATCATCACGGCGGTGGGCATGACGGAGCACGTGCCCATCATGGTGATCGCCGTCGTCACCGCCGTGACCGTGATGCTGCTGGCTGCCGACCCGTTGTCGCGCTTCATCGCCGCCAACCCGACGGTGGTGATGTTGGCGCTGGGCTTCCTGATCATGATTGGCATGACGCTGATCGCCGAAGGCTTCGGTGCTCACGTGTCGAAGGGGTACATCTACACTGCCATGGCTTTCTCGGCGGGCGTGGAGGGGCTGAACATGCTGGCCCGACGCCGCAGGCGTGCCCAGACCGGAACGATCACCAAACCCTGAAGAAACGTCGTTAACGTTTCACGGGAAAACCCTTCAGGAGGCTCGGCCGGGGTGATCGGCCGGGCCTCCTTCCGTTGGGCGGCGCGTTCCCAGAGATCGATCAGGCTCGCGATGAACCGGCGCGGCTGACTGCGATAGCAGAAGCCCGCCTGGCAGCAGGTCTGGTAGCTGCGGTCGAACAGGTTGTAGACGTTGGCCTGCAGCTTCATGCCCTGCAGCTTCGGATCGATCCGTGCGAACTCGTAGCCGAGTACGGCATCGAACAGAGTCACGGTGGCGTTGCGGAAGCTGCTTGGTACGTCGTTGGCCGGGCTGCTGCCAGCGTCGCGCACGCCGCCGCCGACCCCGAGACCGTAGAGGTCGAGACCCGGGGGTTAGCACGGAGGTCGCGCGCATCTTGAAGGGGTTGCCGGGAATGCCCGAAAAGGCGAGCCCGACCGTCTCCGGGCTGCCCGGGCTCCGGGTCGTTCGGATGTCCACGTGGCTCTAGGCAGCCAGGATGTTGAAGCCGGGTCCGAGATTAGCGACGGCCTCCGGTTCCGCGCCGCGCGCCTGCGCCTCTCCGACGGCGGCCTGGACGACCAACGGATTGACGGGGTCGGGCCACAGCACGTTGGTCTGGGTGATGTCGAAGATGGCGGTGTTCAGGACGACGTTGGTGCCCGGCACGTTGAACTTGATGCCGCCATCTGCTGGACTTCCGTCGACTGGAACGGTGTGCCGTCGCGATCGAGCCCAAGTGTGAGGCGAAGGAGGGCGCGAAGCTCACAGAGGGCATGAGTTCGTCGGTGAGCAGGGTGCGCTGCACGGGACCGGTGGCAACGTGCGCCTCGATCTGGTTGTCGACCGCGAACGCGCCGAGCACGTTGGTGATCCGGCCCGTGGAGCGCAGGGCCCGGGTGAGATCGTCGCTCAGGGCGTCGATCTGGGTCTAGCTTAGGTCAGCGTCGATCTGCTGGTTGCGGAAGTTCTGCCGGAAGATCGGGTCGGGGCCGAAGCGATGCTCGAAGGCATAACCGATCCGGTACTGCTCAGTGATGAAGTTCGGGAACGCTGGGTCGCCGGTCAAACACTACAGGATCGGCTCACGGGCGGCGGCCTCCTCGCGGGCACAGACGGCTTGGTCGGGAGCCGGACCGCCGGCGGCCCTGAGCTTGCCGAGTTCGACGCGAGCCTTCTCCAGATCGGCCCGAAAGCCGGCGTCGCCCTGAAGGGCGGCGAAGACGGCGCTGGCAGCCGTGCGCCCGGCCTCGATATCGCTCGCCCAGTGCAGACCGCAGACGACACGGCTCTCGCCGTAGGAGCGGGCACGGACGAAGAACTGGGTCGCCTTCTCGGGCATCAGGGCCGCCATGATCGCCGCGTAGGTCCAGGCCTGGGTCGCATGGCTCGACGGGAAGCTGAAGGCATTGCCGAGGTCGGAGGTCCGCATCACGCAGATCTCCGCGTCGTTGCCGACGAAGGGGCGCAGGCGGCGGTAATGCAGCTTCGGACCACGAGTGGCCTGGGCGATGTCGAGGCGCGCGCGTTCCAGAAGGGTCATCAGGGCAGGCGCCCGGGACTGCTCGATACGCTGGCCGATGACGCAGGCAAAGTCGTCAAGGATCGCCGAGGCGCCATCGGCCACATCGGTGGTGGCCAGGGTCCAGCGCGGCGTTCCCTTGAGGGCCCGAGTTGCGACGAACGCGGCTTTGTCCGCCGACTCGGCCGCCGACTGGCCCCGCGGCGGGGCTCCGAGGATCGCGACGGTGTCGGGCGCCTGTGCCTCGGAGAGGTAGGGTGCCCGGGCTGCCTTGCCGGGTGTCAGGGGCGTGACACCGACGGCGGGGGCCGAGACCGGTTTCGGCGCATTCTCCTCCGCCCGAACCGCCGTAGGGGCAATCCCCACCGGCAGGGCGGCCAGAAACATCAGGGTCGGGAGCAGGCGGGCCATCGGCGTCTCGGCGTCAGAGGTCGGCACAGAGCGAGTGCAATCGGAGTATAGGGCTTCTATACAACAGGCCTATGGCACGGCTCGTCTGAACGCTGACGAAATCGCTTTCGATGTTTCTTTCGGGCTCCCGGAAAACGTCGGAAGAGGCGAATGACCCGACTTGGTCGTCCTGCATCGACACAGGCGATCGACGCGCCGGGAGAGCGCCGCGTCGCGGAAACCGGGCAATGCAGGCGCCGGACCGACGCGACGACCGATCAGAGCTTCGTCGCAGTCCGGCCGGCGAGGTTGCGCGCTGCGGATTCGAGACCGACGTGGTCGTGACCTCCGCTGAGGGCGTAGGCCGAGTGACCGGCGGTCCAGTAGGCGGTCTCGCCGTCGCCGGGGCTCGTGACCTCGCTCGGAGCGACGTGGCCGTCGAGGCTGCGGGTGGCAAACAGGGAGACTTCGCCGAGCTTGCCGGCGTCAATCACCACCTCGATGCCGGTGCCGTTGCGGGCCGGCACGATCTGCACATCGCGCACCGTCCAGTCCGCCGGCAGGTCGGGCAACGCGATGCCGGTAGCTGCGGCAATGCCGGCGCGATCATAAGCCTGGGCCTGATCGCCCCGCTGCGCGGCGATGCGGGCGCGGACCTGCGCCGCCTCGCGGGCGTGGCGGGCATCGGCGACCAGGGCCGGATCGACGGGGGAGGCGAACGTGTCCGGCACGCCGAGGAAAGGCCCGTCGGAATGGGCCAGCCAGCCGGTGCCAACGAGGAGCGCGATCACCGCGGCGCGACGCAGGCGGTCACCGAACCGGCGCCAGGCCAGGGTCCGGTCGAGGCGCCGTGCGGCGGCCCGGTTGCGCTCCGGTCCGGGGCCGGGAAGAATGGCGAAGGCCTGCCGGAGCGCGTCCCGGTCGTGTAGCTCGGCCATGATCTGCGCGGCGGTCTCGGGATTGCGCGCCAAGTGTGCCTCCACGTCGAGGCGGCGCAGGCCATCGAGCTGCCCATCCACGAAGGCGGTGAGGTCATTCTCGGTGATCGGATCGATCATCGCGGTCTGGTCCATGGCGTCGGCTCCGGTCGGATACAGGGGGCGCGTCCCCGGACGAGGAGTCCCGGCCGCGCTAAGAACGGATCGGCCTGCCTATGGCGCTCCGTCCCGGTCTTCGAAAACGTCTCAGGTGTCGCCGACGGCGCGGCCCGTTCGGTGCGATGCGTCGTCCTCGTCCTGGGCGACGAGGCGCAGGCGCGGCCGCTCGGCCGCGAGGCGCTGGCGCCGCTCGGCGACACCGCTCCCCTGGCGCTCACCTTCCTCGAAGGCCCGCAGGGCGGCGCGGCCCCGGCCGAGGCGCGACATCAGCGTGCCGATGGGGATGCCGAGGACGGCCGCCGCATCGGCATAGGCCATACCTTCCAGGGTAACGAGGTGAAGGGCGGCGCGCTGCTCTTCCGGCAGCGTGAGGAAGGCGCGCCGGATCTGCGCGAGGCGGACCTGCGCCTCCTGGGCCGGGGGCGCCATCTCCTCGCTCATCTGCACGAGGGTATCGGCGTGGCGGGCCTCGACCCGCTTCCGGCGCTGCTCGTCGATGAAGACGTTGTGCAGCACCGTCATCATCCAGGTGCGCAGGTTGGTGTTCGGCCGCGCCGCCTGGCCCGATTCCAGGGCCCGCACCAGCGCATCGTGCACGAGGTCATCGGCCCGCAGCGTGTCGCGCGTCAGGGCCCGCGCGTAGCGCCGGAGCGGCACGAGAAGGTCGACGATGGCAGCGGGGCCGGGCCGGTTCGGTTCGGTCGTCATAAGAGTATCAACGCACGAACCGCTGCTCTTAATCCAGCCGCGGCGTGTGGACGCGCATCAACGGTAGGTCGCCTCGAGATCGAGGGTGCAGGTTCGGCCGATCTGCTCGTAATTCTCGGCGATCCAGGCCTGAGCCGCACCGCGGCCCTTGTCTCGCAGGCGCTCGAACACTCGCCAGCGGGCATCGAGGCGCGAGGAGGCCTGGTACTCGTCGAGGGCGCCCGTGCCGTCGATGCGGTGGACGTACTGCGACTGGTACTCGCCCCGGCCGAGCACGCCCTCGGCGATGAGGTGGTCGACGAAGTCGATCGCGCGCAGTTCGCGCATGAGGTTGGCGTTGAAGGTGATCTCGTTGAGCCGGTCCTGGATCTCCTGCGGCGTGCGCGGGGTCTCGCGGCGCTCCACCGGGTTGATCTGCACCAGGACGATGTCGCGGGTCTCGGCCCCGCGATAGAGGGGATAGAGCGGCGGGTTGCCGAGATAGCCGCCATCCCAGTAGGGCACGCCGTCGATCTCCACCGCCTGGAACACGGTCGGCAGGCAGGCGGAGGCCATAAGGTGATCGACGTTCAGCGCCTCGCGCTCGAACACCGCGAGCTTGCCCGTCCAGACATTGGTGGCGGAGACGAACACCGCAGCGGTCTCAGCGGCGCGCAGGCGCTCGAAATCCACCTGGGCGGCGAGCACCTTGCGGAGCGGATTGTAGTTCAGCGGGTTCGAGGTGTAGGGGCTGGTCTTCAGGGCCCGGCTCCAGAACTCCGCGATCGGATTGTTCGACCAGAACTCGAACAGACCGCTGAAGGCGCGGCGCTGAGCCGGCCAGAAGTCGCCATCGAGGCTGACCTCGCGCCAGAACCGCTCCAGGGCCCGGCGAGCGCCCCCGGGCCCGTCCTCGAGCCAGCCATCGACCATCACGACGGCATTCATCGCCCCGGCGCTCGCCCCGGTGATCGCCTCGAAACCGAGGCGCCCGTCCTCGATCAGCGCATCGAGCACGCCCCAGGTGAAGGCGCCGTGCGCGCCGCCGCCCTGAAGGGCGAGGGCGACGGTCTTCTCCGCGTGCGGACCCGCCATCACACGGGTCTTCGCGGCGGGCTGCATCCGCAGGTCCCGTTCGACCGGGACGTCGATGAGCGAATCGACCGTCGGCTGCTGATGCGGATCAAGCATGCGGATCTCCCAACGTTTATGCTGCAGCGCAATATATGATGCCGCAAGGCCACAAACAGGCGGGAAGATGCAGCGGTTCCCTGTCCGCGACGCAGCCCTGCCACCCGGACCGGTCCGGAAACTCGACATCGCCGCCCGGATGGGACATGGGAGAAGCCGAATACGATCAGCGTGTTCGCTGTGCCATCCGGAATGCCCGGTGACGCAGCGGACTTGACGCCCGCCCGCCGTCATCTCAGCTAAACGATCGAGGGCGTAGAGTTTGCGGCATCGGAACGCCGCCCCCGGTCCGGATCGGCCCGATCGGAGGCTCCCGGTCGGCGGCGGACGTTCCTCGGAGCGCACAGTCAACGATGGACATCATGGACGCGACCCCCGTCAACCCGATCAGCGGCACCGGCCCCGAGATCGCAGGCCCGAGCCCACGCCACCGCACGGTCGGCGTCACCATCGGATCCGGTGAGGGCGCGGTCACGGTGGGCGGCGGTGCACCGATCGTCGTCCAGTCGATGACCAACACCGACACCGCCGACATCGACGGCACCGTGGCCCAGGTGGCCCAGCTCGCCCGGGCCGGCTCGGAGCTCGTGCGCATCACCGTCGACCGGGACGAGGCGGCTGCCGCCGTGCCGAAGATCCGCGAGCGTCTGGACCGCATCGGCGTGCACGTGCCGCTGGTGGGCGACTTCCACTACATCGGCCACAAGCTCCTGTCCGACCATCCGGCCTGCGCCGAGGCGCTGGCCAAGTACCGGATCAACCCGGGCAATGTCGGCTTCAAGGAGAAGAAGGACACGCAGTTCTCGACCATCATCGAGCAGGCGATCCGCTACGATAAGACCGTCCGCATCGGCGCGAACTGGGGCTCCCTCGACGAGGCGCTGCTCACGCACCTGATGGACGAGAACGCCCGCTCGGCCCGGCCGATCGACGCCCGCGCGGTGATGCGCGAGGCCATGGTGCAATCGGCCCTCAGCTCGGCCGAGCGCGCGGTGGAACTCGGCCTGTCCCAGGACAAGATCATCCTGTCGGCCAAGGTCTCGGCGGTGCAGGATCTCATCGCGGTCTATCGCGAGGTGGCGCGTCGCTCCGACTTCGCCATCCATCTGGGTCTCACCGAGGCCGGCATGGGCTCGAAGGGCCTGGTGGCCGCCTCCGCCGCCATCGGCGTGCTGCTGCAGGAAGGCATCGGCGACACCATCCGCTACTCGCTGACTCCCGAGCCGGGCGGCGACCGCACCGTGGAGGTGAAGGCCGCGCAGGAACTCCTGCAGACCATGGGCTTCCGCACCTTCGTACCCCTCGTCGCCGCCTGCCCGGGCTGCGGCCGCACGACCTCGACCACGTTCCAGGAACTCGCCCGCGACATCCAGAGCTGGATCGTCAACTCGATGCCGGAATGGAAGAAGGCCTATCCGGGCGTCGAGGGGCTCAACGTCGCGGTGATGGGCTGCATCGTGAACGGCCCCGGCGAATCGAAGCACGCCGACATCGGCATCTCCCTGCCGGGCACCGGCGAAACCCCCACGGCGCCGGTCTTCATCGACGGCAAGAAGGCCATGACCCTGCGCGGACCGACCCTCGCCAAGGATTTCGAGACCGTGGTGACCGACTACATCGAGCGGCGCTTCGGCACGGGTACCCGCACCGCCGCCGAGTAGCCTCCTGACGCGCAGCTGCCGGACGCGATCCGGACTCGAACCCCGATGAGCGGCAACCGCGACCAGGTTGCCGTTCTCGCGTCCTGCGCCGCATGATAGCGTGAACGCGACCGTCCCCCGCCGCCCGACCCCGTCGGGACGGCCCCGGCGTTCTCGCGCGCGAGCAAACTCGCGCCGCGAGACGTTGGGCTCGCCACGAGCCTCGATCGAGCCGAATGACGCAAACCGCCCCTTCGAGCGCGCCCGCCGCCAAACCCGACGGCGCCGGTGCACCTCCGGCCGCCGAGGCCTCGCCCGAGACCGCCCGGGCCCACGGCCCGGCGGGCCTGTGGACGCTGGTCCTCGGTTCCGTCGGGGTTGTCTACGGCGACATCGGGACGAGCCCGCTCTACGCCTTCCGCGAGGCCCTGGTCTCGGCGCGGGCCGACGGCATCCTGCTGCGCGAGGAGGTGCTGGGCGTCGCCTCGCTGATCCTGTGGGCCCTCGTCCTCATCGTCACCATCAAGTACGTCGTTATCCTGCTGCGGATGGACAACAACGGCGAGGGCGGCATCCTCTCGCTGATGGCACTGGCCCGCACGGCGCTCGGCGGCTCCCGCGTGGTGTTCATGTTCGGTCTGCTCGGCGCCTCGCTGTTCTACGGCGACGCCATCATCACGCCGGCGATCTCGGTGCTCTCGGCGGTGGAGGGCCTGAAGCTCGTCACCCCGGCCTTCGATTCGTACGTGCTGCCGATCACCATCGCGATCATCGTGCCGCTGTTCCTCATCCAGGTGCGCGGCACCAGCAAGGTGGCCTCCTTCTTCGGCCCCGTGATGGTGGTGTGGTTCGCCGCGATGGCGCTCGCCGCCCTGCCCCACATCGCTGCCAACACCGACGTGTTCTGGGCCCTCAACCCGTACTACGCGGTGCATTACCTCCTCGGGCACGGCACCGGCGCCCTGGTGGCGCTCGGCGCGGTGTTCCTGGCGGTGACGGGGGCCGAGGCCCTGTTCGCCGATCTCGGCCATTTCGGGCGCCGGCCGATCCAGATCGCCTGGCTCGGCCTCGTCGGCCCCTGCCTCGTCCTGAACTATTTCGGCCAGGCGGCCCTGGTGCTGTCGAAGCCCGACACCACCGATCCGTTCTTCCAGCTCGTGCCCGAATGGGGCCTGCTGCCGATGGTGCTGCTCGCCACCGCCGCCACCGTCACGGCGAGCCAGGCCGTCATCACCGGCGCCTTCTCGCTGTCGCGCCAGGCGATCCAGCTCGGCCTGCTGCCGCGCCTGGAGATCCGCCACACCTCCGAATCGCATTCGGGCCAGATCTACCTGCCGCAGATCAACGCGCTGCTGATGGTCGGCGTGGTGATCCTGGCGGTTCTGTTCCGCTCCTCGGCGGCCCTGGCCTCGGCCTACGGCATCGCCGTGACGGGCACGATGCTGATCACCGCCAGCCTCGCCTTCCTGGTGCTGTGGAAGACCTGGAAATGGTCGCCCTGGGCCGCCGGCCTCGCAATCCTGCCCTTCGCGGCGGTGGAGTTCCTGTTCCTCCTGTCGAACATGCTGAAGGTGTTCGAGGGCGGCTACGTACCCCTGCTGTTCGCCGGTGCCCTGATCGTCATGATGTGGACCTGGGTGCGCGGCGTCGGGATCCTGATCAACAAGACGCGCAAGACTGACGTACCGCTCACCGAGCTCGTCAGCATGCTGGAGAAGAGCCCGCCGCATCACGTCCGCGGCACCGCGGTGTTCCTGACCAGCGACCCCTACATCGCCCCGGCAGCCCTGCTGCACAACCTGAAGCACAACAAGGTGCTACACGAGAAGAACGTGGTGCTCACCGTGGAGACCGTGGACACGCCCCGCGCCGCCGAGGTCGACCGTATCCACATCGAGCCGATCGGCCCGCACTTCCACAAGGTGGTGATGAAGTTCGGCTACATGGAGACGCCGAACATCCCCCGGACCCTGACGCTGCTGCGCAAGCAGGGCTTCAAGTTCGACATCATGGCGACGTCGTTCTTCCTGTCCCGCCGCTCGATCCGCCCGGCCGCCCATTCGGGCATGCCCCTGTGGCAGGACCGAATCTTCATCACCCTGGCCAAGAACGCCAACGACGCCACGGACTTCTTCCAGATCCCCACCGGCCGCGTGGTCGAGGTTGGGACCCAGGTGACCGTGTAGGGACCGTGCCGAAGGCGGCCTCCCGGTCCGAAGGGCCGCGACGGGCGGGTTTTCCGACATTCGGGCGAAGCGCCACCGCAGTGAGCGGATCAGGTGGCTTCGGAGGGCGGCACCTGGCTCATGCAACGGCGGATGGCTGCGGCGCCGTCGTCTCCGCCGGTCGGCCCGGCGCGGTCTCGCGGATTCCACCACGAAGCGCCAGATCGATGGGCCCGTCGAGAACGGGCAACGGCGCAGCCAGCCGAGGCGCGGGACGCGCATAATAGGCCCTGAGCAGCGGTGTCCGATCGCGCAGGTGCGCTTCGACGCGATCGTTCAGGCGTCCGATCGGACCCGTCAGCGCATCGAAGCCCCCAGTGAGTGCACGGACGATCGCACGCGTGCACGCCTTTGTGAGATGGGCGATCGGCCGAACCATGTTCTTCGCGACCTGCGGTAAGGAAAAGGTGCGATTTCAGGTAGGGTGGCGGCCCCGTTAGTCTCCGCGACCGAAAGCGGCACGCAGAGCGCCGGAACCGAGGCCCGTCGGGAATCGGCCCGCGGCTCGCGGCGGTTCCCCGGGGGCCGGCTCACGGCCTTGGCAGGTTGAGGACGGGCGGAGGGATCAGCGGCTCAGGAGCCAGGGCGGCCGGCGTCAGGGCGACGCGGCTGTGGGCGGCCTTCGGTGCCCTGGCCGCGGGTGCGGGCTTCTCGTCGACGGTGGCCCGCACCGTACGGATCGGGGCCGCACGATGGTCCGGCACCGAGGCGGTCAGGGTCGCGCGGGCAGCCGCGGTCTCGACCGGGGCGGGGATGGGGGCGGCCGCGGGGGAAACCGAGGCCGCGACCACGGGCATCGTCGGCGCCGCGGGGGCCTCGGCCGAGGCGAAGGCGAGCGCGGTGGCGGGCGCGGGCGGCGTGGCCTGCTCCACGGCGCCGGGCTTGCGCTTCTCGTAGAAGGCGTTGCCGCCGGCCACCGCCACGTAGTGCATGTTGTTGTAGGGGAAGCGCAGGCCGGCCGTGTGGAAGTACATCGCTCGCCCGACCTTCGGGTGGCGCTGGCCATCGAGGACGGCATCGGTCACCTCGGCGACCTTCTGCAGGCTCTTGTCGTCCATCTTCTTCGTCAGGACACCGGGGGCGAATTGCCGGGGCTGGCCGACCACCGAGCAGATCCCGCCATTCGGAAAGGCGGCGGCCTCGAGCCGGTTCATGACCACCGTGCCGACGGCGAGCAGGCCTTCGGCGTCGCTGCGATTCGACTCGAAGTACATCGCCCGACCGAGACAGTCGCGCTCTTCATCGGTGACGGACACCGGCTTGGCTGCGAGCGTCGAACCCGTCACCGTGGGTGCACCCGCATAGGTATTGCAACCACCGAGACCAGGAACGGCCAGGAGGAGACCAAGTAGTGGCAGCGTCGTCGCCGATCGGGTTTCCTGCATGCCGTCTCGCTCCACTCCCTCAAGCGTATCCATATGGCTTGACCACCAAATGGGTTCGTTTCTGGGCAGGGGCGGCGATTTCGAGGCGGCGGGTCAGGCCTCGCGGTCGTAGCGGAAGGCATCCGCCACCCGCGGCATCCCGATCCGATCGTAGAAGCTGACGGCCCCGGGGGCGGCCGTCAGCAGGAGCGAGGCCTGCGGCCCGACTGCCGCTCGGGTGGCGGCGAGGAGGCCGCGGCCGATCCCGAGCCCCTGCGCGGAGCGGCTCACCGCGAGGTCCGAGAGATAGGCGCAGAACACGAAAACCGTGAGCGTGCGCGCGACGCCGACGAGGTCGTCGTCCCGCCGGGCGGTGACGACGAGATCGGCCTGCGCCAGCATCCGGGCCAGGCGCGGCAGGTCGTCGGTCGGGCGGCGCACGGCGAGTCCGGACTCGATCAGGACGCGGCGGAACTCCGCCGCGTCGAGGTCCGGCTCGATGCCGTAGGCGACCGCCGGTACGCTCAGGCCGTCAGCGTCCCGTGGCAGTGCTTGTACTTCTTGCCCGAGCCGCAGGGACAAGGTTCGTTGCGCCCGACGCGGCCCCAGGTGGAGGAATCGTCCGGGTTGCGCTCGAGAACGGCGGTGTCCGTGGCCATCTCGCGTGCGGCGTAGCCGTAGGCGGGACCCGCGCCGCCGTCGCTACCCGTACCGGTGCCCGCCATCTCGTTCTCACCGGTGACGGGATCGAGGTGCTGGGCGAACATCGGGGGCAGGCCGGGTGGGGCGAAGGGGTTGTCGGCGCCCTCCACGGGCGGCTCCTCGTACATGATCTCGATGCGCGAGAGCTGCTGCGTCACCTGCTCGCGCAGGGCGGCGACCAGGCTGTTGAACAGCTCGAACGCCTCGGACTTGTACTCGTTGAGGGGATCGCGCTGGGCGACGCCGCGCCAGCCCACCACCTGGCGCAGGTGGTCGAGGGTGACGAGGTGCTCGCGCCAGAGGTGGTCGAGAGTCTGCAGGAGCACCTGCTTCTCGACATAGGTCATCACCTCGGGCGTATTCTTCTCGGTGCGCCCGGCATAGGCCTCGTCAGCGGCCTGGCGCAGGCGGTCGCGCATCTCCTCGTCGGCGATGCCCTCCTCCTTGGCCCAGTCCTCCACCGCAACGTCGAGGTTGAGCACCGTCTGGACCCGCTCGCGCAGGCCCTCGATGTCCCACTGCTCGGCGTAGGCGTTCTCGGGCACGTGCACCGCCACGAGGTCGTCGACGACGCCGTGGCGCATCTCGTCCACGGTCTCGCGCACGCTGTCCTGGCCCATGAAGTCGCGGCGCTGCTCGAACACGACCTTGCGCTGGTCGTTCATGACGTTGTCGTACTTGAGCACGTTCTTGCGCATGTCGAAGTTGCGCGCCTCGACCTTCTGCTGCGCCTTCTCGATGGCCTTGTTGATCCAGGGATGGATGATCGCCTCGCCCTGCTCCAGGCCGAGGCGGGTCAGCATGCCGTCCATGCGGTCGGACCCGAAGATCCGCATCAGGTCGTCCTGGAGCGACAGGTAGAACTTCGAGCGGCCGGGATCGCCCTGGCGACCGGAGCGGCCACGCAGCTGGTTGTCGATTCGGCGGGATTCGTGGCGCTCGGTGCCGATGATGTAGAGGCCGCCCGGCAGGGCGACCTTGCGGCCCGCAGCCGGGTCGGCCGCCTCGCCCGAGGCCAGCACCTTGTCGCGGTTCTCAGCGATCTCGGCCTTGATCGCCTCGATCTTCGCGTTGCGCTCCGGCCCCTCGGGCACGCTGGCAAGCTCCTTCTCCACGCGCATCTCGACGTTGCCGCCGAGCTTGATGTCGGTGCCGCGCCCGGCCATGTTGGTAGCGATGGTGATGGCGCCGGGCACGCCGGCCTCGGCGACGATGTAGGCTTCCTGCTCGTGGAAGCGGGCGTTGAGCACGGCGAAGCGCTTCGTCACCCGGCCTTCGCGGGCAGCGGCGTAGACGTCCGTGAGGGCGTTGGGGTCCGAGTAGTCGAGCTGGCGGAAGCCTGCCTTGACCAGCATCTCGGCCAGGTGCTGCGACTTCTCGATCGAGCCGGTGCCGACCAGGATCGGCTGGTGGCGCGCATGCGCCTTCTCGATCTCGGCGATGATGCCGTCGTACTTCTCGGCCACCGTCCGGTAGACCTCGTCGTCCTCGTCGACGCGCTCGACCTCTTTGTTGGTCGGGATGTCGACGACCTCAAGCTTGTAGATCTCGGCGAACTCGTCGGCCTCGGTGGAGGCCGTACCGGTCATGCCGGCGAGCTTGGAATAGAGGCGGAAGTAGTTCTGGAAGGTGATCGAGGCCAGCGTCTGGTTCTCGGGCTGGATCGTCACCCGCTCCTTGGCCTCGAGCGCCTGGTGCAGGCCTTCCGAGTAGCGTCGGCCCTGCATCATGCGGCCGGTGAACTCGTCGATGATCACCACCTCGTCGTTCTTGACGATGTAGTCCTTGTCCAGGGTGAACAGGGTGTGGGCGCGCAGGGCCAGGTTCACGTGGTGGACGAGGCTGACGTTGTGCGCGTCGTAGAGGTCGCCCTCCTTGAGGAGATCAGCCCCGCGCAGGAGGTCCTCGACGAACTCGTTGCCGCTCTCGGTCAGCGAGACCGTGCGCTGCTTCTCGTCAAGATCGTAATGCTCCCGCTCGAGATGCGGCATCAGCGCGTCGACCGAGACGTAGAGCTCAGAGCGGTCGTCGACCGGGCCGGAGATGATCAGCGGGGTTCGGGCCTCGTCGATCAGGATCGAATCGACCTCGTCGACGATCGCGAAGTTGTGCCCGCGCTGGGACAGCTGGCTGAGCTCGTACTTCATGTTGTCGCGCAGGTAGTCGAACCCGAACTCGTTGTTCGTGCCGTAGGTGATGTCGGCGGCGTAGGCCTCCTTCCGCTGGCCGTCGTCGAGCCCGTGCACGATGGTGCCGACGGTGAGGCCGAGGAAGCGGTAGACCCGGCCCATCCACTCCGCGTCGCGGGCGGCCAGGTAGTCGTTCACCGTGACCACGTGGACGCCCAGCCCCGAGAGGGCATTGAGGTAGACCGGCAGGGTCGCCACCAGGGTCTTGCCCTCGCCGGTGCGCATCTCGGCGATTCCGCTCTCGTGGAGCACCATGCCGCCGATAAGCTGCACGTCGAAGTGGCGCTGGCCGAGCACGCGCTTGGCCGCCTCGCGCACGGTGGCGAAGGCGGGCACGAGGATGTCATCGAGCGTCTTGCCGGCGGCGAGCTCGGCCTTCAGCATGTCGGTGCGGGCGCGGAGCTGGTCGTCCGAGAGCGCGGCGACCTGCGGCTCCAGGGCGTTGATCTCGGCCACACGGGGACGATAGCCCTTCACGCGCCGGTCGTTGGACGAGCCGAAAATCTTCTTGGCGAGGGCACCGAGCATCGTGAACCTACGGTCGATCGAAAAGTCTGAAGGCGAATGTTGGCCGGGCTTATAGAGGTAAACACGGGCCGGCGCATCCGAAAGAGCCGGCCCGCGTCCACACCGGGGTATCGGGTGGGGCCGGGTCAGCGCGGGGCAAGCGGAGGACGTCGAGCAGCCGCACGCCCGGAGGGGCGCTGAGCCGGCTTTGACCCGGCCAACGCGGACGCGCCGCGTTTCGATCCGGGGCGTGATTCGCCCGCGCAAACCCCGTGGGCCGGAGTCGGCGCCGGGGTGCCGTGGCCCCGGTTCTCATGGTCTCAGTCCTCATACGAAGGATGCGGGCGCGCGTGTCCGGGCCGCTCGCGGGATCTCCCCGCATCGTGATCGCCCGACGCACCGGTCGCAGCGACGGGAGAGGGAACGGCGTGAGGGTGCGTCGCGTGCGCGGCGAACGGGCGCCTGGATTCGGCCGCTCGACGCTGCGGCCGTGCTTGCCATCGGGGGGTGCACGCGCCACCTGATGACGCGGCCAATCCGCGGCCCCCGGCCGCACCTCGCTCGACCGCCCCCTGCGACGACCTCCGACCGGCCCCGTGCCGGGACGTGGGCGGCGCTCCCAAGGACGCCTCCATGACGATGATCAAGTCTCTTTCGCGCTCCGGACTCCTGCGCACGGGCCTCCTGCGCACGGGCGCTGTCGCCTTGGCGCTCGGCCTGCCGCTGGCCTCGGCCCGGGCACAGGCGCCGGCCGCCCCGGCACCGGCCGCAGCACCCGTCGCTCCCGAGACCGTGGTGGCGAAGGTGAACGGGGCGCCGATCACCGCGGGAGACCTCGCCATCGCGGCCGAAGATCCCGCCCTCTCTCTGCCCGGCGTCGACGACGCCCAGAAGAAAGCTCTCCTCGTCGACTACATGATCGACCTCAAGGTCGGGGCCCAGGCGGCCGAAGCCGCCAAGATCGGTGATTCGCCGGATTTCCAGCGCAAGCTCGCCTACTTCAAGGACAAGCTCCTCCTCGACGAGTACCTGGAGCGCGAGGCCAAGAAGGCGGCGACGCCGGAGGCGGCCAAGGCCCTCTACGACCAGACCGTCAAGGCGATGAAGCCCGAGGAGGAGGCCCACGCCCGCCACATCCTCGTGGAGAGCGAGGACGAGGCCAAGAAGATCGCGGCGCGGATCAAGGGCGGCGAGGACTTCGCCCGGGTCGCGGCCGAGGTGTCGAAGGATCCCGGTTCGAAGACCGAGGGCGGCGACCTCGGCTGGTTCACCAAGGAGCGCATGGTCGCTCCCTTCGCCGAGGCCGCCTTCAAGATGAGCCCGGGGCAGGTGTCCGATCCGGTCAAGACCCAGTTCGGCTGGCACGTGATCAAGCTCGAGGAGAAGCGCACCAAGCCGGTCCCGACCTTCGATGAGATGAAGGAGCAGGTGGACCAGTACCTGACCCGCAAGGCGCAGCAGGACCTGATCCTGAAACTGCGCGAGGGGGCCAAGATCGAGCGCACGGCGGCCGCTCCGGCCGTGGCGCCCGCCCCGGCTCAGAAGGCGCCGTAACCCGCCTCAGGCGACTCGCCCTGCCTCAGGCGACTCGCCCTGCCTCAGGCGACTCGCCCTGCCTCAGGCGACTTGCCCTGCCTCAGGCGACTTGCCCTGCCTCAGGCGACTTGCCCTGCCTCAGGCGACTTGCCCTGCCTCAGGCGACTTGCCCTGCCTCAAACGACTCGGAGCAGCGGGTGCGGTGCGGGCTCGGTCCGCCCGCGCCCGTTGTGCTTGGCTTGGTAGAGCGCTGCATCCGCCCGGCTGAGTAGGGCATCGAGCCGGCGTCCCGACTCCACGGCGGCGGAGCCCTCCTCCGGCACCGCCAGACCGATGCTGACGCCGATCGCAAGGTGCGGCAATTCCGGCACGGCGATCCGGGCCACGGCGCGACGCAGGAACTCGGCCTTGGTCAAGGCCTCCTCCGGGGTGAGTCCGCGCAGGAGGCAGGCGAATTCCTCGCCGCCCATCCGACCGAAGATCGCGGAGCCCGGCAGCAGCGCCGACACGGCGTGGCAAAATCCGACGAGGACGCCATCGCCCACCGCGTGGCCGTGCCGGTCGTTGATGCGCTTGAAGTGGTCGAGGTCGAACAGGAGCAGGGTGATGGTACCGCCCTCCCCCAGCGCAGCCTCGGCCCGGGCCACGAAGGCGCGCCGGCTGAGGATGCCGGTGAGCGCGTCGGTGTCGGCAGCGAGGCGCTGCAGGCGCTCCGCGCGCTCCTTCGTCAGCGACATGAACACGAAGGCGATCGCCAGGGTGAAGAGCATGCCGGCGAGGCACAGGATGGTCAGCCAGGGCGTCTGCAGCGGATTCGGTTTGGTCTGCGGCGGCGCGACGAGTGCAAGGGGCACGCGGATCCAGTAGGCGAAGGTGTAGATCAGCAGCAGGGCAACGCCGGGATAGCGCGACACCAGAGGTTCGGCCCGGGCCCGCCAGATCTCGCGAGCGGCCAGCAGGCAGAAACCTCCCGCGAGGCTCGAGGCCAGCATCACCCGGGCGGGAACCGAGGCGAAGAACGCCGGGACCAGGCAACTCGTCCCCCAGAGCGCGATCGCCACTGCGATCGGTGCGAAGCGGGCGCGCCGTCCCTCGAACGCGCGGGTCCCGGTCCAGATCAGGCCGTAGGCCCCGATCATCACGCCGTTGGCGACCCCGATCGAGACCCAGTCCGGAATCATCCCGCGCAGGGACAGCAAGGCCGAGGCCATCGCGCCGGTGATGTGGGCGATGCCCCAGATCGCCAGGGCGTGGACGTGGCGGGCCTGGCTCCAGGACAGCAGAAACAGGCTGCCGACCATGAAGGTCAGGATCACGGTCACGAGCAGAAGGGTCGAGGCATCGAGCAGCATCAATCGGTTCCGCCCCCTCGCTCGTTCGATGATCCAGAAGCCGCTCGCCCCTTCGGGACGGCGGACCAGCGTCCGAAGCTATTCTATACGATCATGGTTACCCAGATCTGGACGTCCGAGGCCCGTCGACGACCTCCGCGGATGGCGGGTCGTCACGGCTCCACCTTGCGCAGACCGGGACCGAGCGGCGTGATCCGGAGGGCGGTGATCCGGTTGCGGGCCTTGCGCAGGACCTGGAAGCGGAAGCCGTGGAAGTTGAAAGCTGTCCCGGTGTCGGGAATCGCCCGGGCCTCGTGAATGACGAGCCCCGCGATGGTGGTGGCCTCGTCGTCGGGCAGGTCCCAGTCCATGGCCCGGTTGAGGTCGCGGATCGGCACGCTGCCGTCGGCATGCACCGAGCCGTCGCCCTGGGCCCGCACCCCGGAGACGGTGACGTCGTGCTCGTCGGCGATGTCGCCCACGATCTCTTCGAGGATATCTTCCAGGGTCACGAGGCCCATCACCTCGCCGTACTCGTCGACCACCAGGGCGAAGTGGGTCTTCTTGGCGAGGAAGGCCTTGAGCTGGTTGCGCAGGGAGGTGGTGTCCGGCACGAACCAGGTCTCCAACGCCAGGGCCTCGACCTTGAGACCGGCGGCGTCGCCGCCAGCGGCGTCCAGCGCCCGGAGGAGATCCTTGGCGTGCAGCACGCCCACGATGTTCTCCGTCGTGCCGCGCCAGAGGGGCATGCGCGTGTAGGGCGAGGCCAGCACTGCGCGCACGATCTCCTCCGAGGGCAGGTCGACATCGATGGTGCGCATCTTGGTGCGGTGGACCATCACCTCCGAGACGGTGAGGTCCGACAGGTCGAGGAGACCGCCGAGCATGTCGCGCTCGGCCTTGGCCACGCCACCCTCGCGATGGAGCAGGGCGACCTGGCCGCGGATCTCGTCGGTGGCCGACAGGATGGTCTGGCGCTCGCCGATCCGGACGCCGAAGGGACGGAGCATGCCGCGCACCAGGGCCTCGATGGCGAGCGCCGCCGGCCCGAGCAGGGCCACCGCGAAGGCCACCGGCCGGGCCATGACCAGGGCGGCGCTGTCCGGCTTGTTGATCGCGAGGGTCTTGGGCAGCACCTCGGCGAAGATGATGACCAGGACCGACATCACCCCGGTGGCGTAGAGGATGCCGCTCTTGCCGAAGAGGGTGGTGAGCACGCCGGTGGTGAAGGCCGAGGCGCCGATCGCCACGATGTTGTAGCCGATGAGCATGGCGCCGATGAAGCGCTCGCGGCTCGCCATGATGGCGTTGACGAGGCGCGCGCGCGCGTCGCCGGCATTCTCCAGGGCCAGCATGCGGGCCCGGGACGCCGCCGTGAAGGCGGTCTCGGCGCCGGCGAAGAAGGCCGAGAGCAGGAGCGAGATGACCACGATGCTCGCGGCCAGCCAGAGATCGGTATGGGGTTCCATGCGTGCGATGCCGGAGGATGTCGTCAGGTCGAGCCGGTGCTTACCACGGCGCGGGCCGGGCCGTTCACGCCCCGTCGGTCCCGGCGATGAGTTCCTTGATGCGTCCGGCGAGCGACTCCATCACGAAGGGCTTGGTCAGCACCTGCATGCCGGGCGCGAGGTATCCGTTGCCCAGCACGGCGTTCTCGGCGTAGCCGGTGATGAACAGCACCTTCAGGCCAGGGCGTACGACCCGGCCTGCATCGGCCATCTGGCGGCCGTTCATGCCGCCGGGCAGGCCGACATCCGTCACCAGGAGGTCGAGCCGCACGTCCGATTCGAGCACCTTGAGGCCCGCCGCCCCGTCCGCCGCCTCGATGGCGGTGTAGCCGAGATCCTCCAGCACCTCGGTCGCGAGCATCCGCACGGTGGGCTCGTCGTCGACGATGAGAACGGTCTGGCCCTGCTCGGCCCGGGGTGCGTTGCCGAGGTCGGCCTCCCCGTAGTGGCGGGGCAGGTAGAGGCATACCGTCGTGCCCTGGCCGACCTCCGAATAGATCCGCACCTGGCCGCCCGACTGACGGGCGAAGCCGTAGATCATCGACAGGCCGAGGCCGGTCCCCTCGCCCAGGGGCTTCGTCGTGAAGAACGGATCGAAGGCGCGGGCGATCACCTCCGGCGTCATGCCGGTGCCGGTATCGGTGACGCACAGGGAGAGGAATTGCCCCGGCTCCAGGTCCCGCTCGCGGGCCGCGCGGAGATCAAGCCACTTGTTGGCCGTCTCGATGGTGATGCGGCCGCCCTCCGGCATGGCATCGCGGGCGTTGATGCAGAGGTTGAGGAGGGCGTTCTCGAGCTGGTTCGAATCGACCAGGGCGGTCCAGAGACCGGCTGCGCCGACCACCTCGATGGTCACCGCCGGCCCGACCGTGCGGCGCACCAGCTCCTCCATGCCGGCGATGAGGCCGTTCACGCTGGTGGGCCTGGGGTCGAGGGTCTGCCGGCGCGAGAAGGCGTGGAGGCGGTGCGTCAGGGCGGCGGCACGCTTGGCCGCGCCCTGCGCCGCGTTGATGTAGCGATCGAGGTCTGTGTGATCCGTCCCTGCGCCATGTGGACCTGAAGCAGTTCGAGGCTGCCGGAGATCCCCGTGAGCAGGTTGTTGAAGTCGTAGGCCAGTCCGCCGGTGAGCTGGCCCACCGCCTCCATCTTCTGCGCCTGGCGCAGGGCCTCCTCGGTCCGGCGCTGGTCGGTGATGTCCCGTCCGATGACGGTGAAGGTCTCTCCGTCGGGAGCCGCCGTCCACATCACCGTGCGCCGGTCACCCGCCTTCGTGAAGACGCGGTCGACGAAGCCGGTCACGGTCTCGCCCCGCGCGAGACGGCGGACAACCTCGGCCGTCTCGGCATGGTCAGCCGGATCGATCAACGCCGCGAAGGGCCGGCCGAGCAGGGCGTCCTCGTCCCAGCCGAGGGTGCGGCCCCAGGCCGGGTTGATGGTCTTCAGGTAGCCGTCGAGCCCGGCGGTCCCCATCAGGTCGGTGGTGGTCTCCCAGATGCGGTCGCGCTCGCGGGTGCGGCTCTCGACCTGGCGCTCCAGGCTGCTGTTCAGGCGCGCCAGTTCGGCGCTCGTGACCTTCTGGTCGTCGATGTCGGTGCTGGTGCCGACCCAGCGCAGGATGGTGCCGTCGGCCGCCCGGATCGGCTCGGCCCGCACCAGGAACCAGCGATAGGCGTCGTCGTCGCGGCGGATGCGGAACTCGTCGGCGTAGGGCCGGCCGTCTTCGAGGCAGGCCTCCCAGGCCTCCACCGCCGCGCGGTCCGCGGGGTGGACGAGGGCGGCCCAGGCCGCGCCGCGGACCCCGTCGAGGGCGGGGCCGCAATAGGCGGCGCAGGCGGCGTTGAACCAATCAAGGGCACCGGTGGCGGAGACCGCCCAGACGTGGATCGGGACCGCCTGTGCGAAGGCGTGGAACTGCGCGTCGCTCGCCCGTCGCGCGGAGGTCGCGCGGCTGCGCTCGGTGGCCGCCCGCACGCGCTCGGCGACGTTGCGCATGAAGGCGAGCTCTTCGGGCGACCAGGACCGGGCGGTGGCATGGTTCAGATAGAGAAGCGCGACGAAGCCGCCGTGCTCGGTCAGCGGCATGTTGACGAAAGAGTGCACGCTGATCGCCTTCAAGGCCTCGGCGCCGGAGGCGGTGCGCGAGTCGGCGTCGGCATCGCTGCAGATCACGGTCTCGCCGCGCTCCAGATCCTCGATGTAGGAGCCGTAATCGCGAAAGTGCAGGGTCCCGGCGAGGCTCCGGATACCGGGGGCGTTCCAGTCGCGCTCGATCAGGATGGTCTCCGCCACGGCGTCGATGGTGCCGTAGCCGGCCCGGCTGACGCCGAGGGTGGTTCCGAGGATTTCCGCGGCCATGTACGCGATGGCGGCGGTGTCGTCGAGGTCGCGCAGGCGGTCTCCGAACTCGGCCACCGCGATCCGCCGGGCCTCGGCGGCGCGGCGCTCCTCGACGTCGATGGCGAGGACGAAGAAGCCCTCCACCGCGCCGGCCTCGGTCCGGCGCGGGATGTACTGGATGGCGCAGGCTCGGAGGCGACCGTGGCCGTCCGGCAGGACGCCGTCGCGGGCGATGGTCTCGCCGGCCAGCGCCCGGTCCATGTCGGAGCGGTGCTGCGCGAAGATCTCGGGGCCGAGCACCTCGCGGGCGGGGCGACCGACCAGGGTGTCGACGCCGCGCCCGAACCAGGTCTTGTAGGCGCGGTTGTTGAACCGGTGGGTTTAGTCGCGGTCGAGATAGGCCACGAGCACCGGCAGCGCGTCGGTGATGAGGCGCAGCTCCGCCTCGCGCTGTGCCGCCGGCGCGCCGCGCAGGCGGGCGAGCTCGGCCTCCAGCGCGGCGATGCGGCGATGCAGGTCTTCGGTCCCGGGATCGCTCAGGCGGCGCTCAGTTCGGCATCCAGGAAGGCGCGGACCTCGGCGCCGTCGATGCCGGGCGCAATGAAGCTCTGGCCGATGCCGCGCGCCAGGATGAAGGTCAGCGCGCCGTCGCGGACCTTCTTGTCCTGCGCCATCGCCGCCACGAGGGCGTCGGCGTCGCCGCAGCCGCCGGGCACCGCCTGGAGCCGGGTCGGCAGGCCGGCGAGCGCGAGGTGGTTGGCGACGCGGCCCGCGTCCTGGCCCGGGCACAGGCCGAGGCGGGCGGAGAAGCGGAAGGCCAGCGCCAGCCCGATCGCCACCGCCTCGCCGTGGACGAGGCGGGCGGACTCGTAGCCGGTCAGGCGCTCCAGGGCGTGCGCAAAGGTGTGGCCGAGGTTGAGCAGGGCCCGCTCGCCGTCCTCGCGCTCGTCGCGCACCACCACGCCGGCCTTGGAGCGGCAGCAGATCGCCACCGCCTCGTCGCGCTCCGGCCCGCCCGCGAAGATGCCGGCCCAGTGCGCCTCGCACCAGTCGAAGAAGGCGGCGTCGTTGATGAGGCCGTACTTGGCCACCTCGGCGTAGCCCGCCCGCATCTCCCGCTCCGACAGGGTGTCGAGGGTGGCGGTGTCGGCGAGCACCAGGCGGGGCTGGTGGAAGGCGCCGATGAGGTTCTTGCCGTGGGGCGAGTTGATCCCGGTCTTGCCACCGACCGAGGAATCGACCTGGGCAAGGAGGCTCGTGGGCGCCTGCACGAAGCGCACGCCGCGGCGCAGGGTGGCGGCCGCGAAGCCCGCAAGGTCGCCGACGACGCCGCCGCCGAGGGCCACCACGAGGTCGTTGCGCTCGACCTTGTGGGCGAGGAGCCCGTCGCAGACCGCCGCGTAGGTGGCGTAGGATTTCGAGGCCTCGCCCGGGGCGACGGTCACGAGGCCCGAGCGCAGGCCCGCCGCCGCGAGGCCGTCCTGCAGGCGCGCGCCGTAGAGGGCGGCCACGTTGGTGTCGGAGACGATCACCGCCGCCTTCGCCCCGAGGGCGGCCACGTGCCGGCCGGCCTCGTCGAGGAGGCCGCGTCCGATCAGGATGTCGTAGGCGCGCCCCTGGTCGAGGGGAACGGCCACGGTGAGGCGGTCGGTCACTGGGCTGCGATCCCGGTCTGCGAGGGGCGGTTCAGGTAGGCGTCGAGTGCTTCCATGACGTCCTGCACGACCCGGTCGTGGGCGACGTCGCGGGAGATCACCTCCACGTCGGCCGTGGCGTAGACCGGATGGCGCTGGGCCATGAGCTGGCGCAGGGTCTCCTCCGGGTCCTCGGTCTGGAGCAGCGGGCGCCCGCCGCGCTTGCGCACCCGGCGCATCAGCACGTCGAGCTCGGCCTTGAGCCAGATCGAGACGCCGCCCTCGGCGATGCGGGCGCGGGTGGTTTCGCGCATGAAGGCGCCGCCGCCGGTGGCGAGCACCAGGGGCCCCTCGCGCATCAGGCGGGCGATGACCCGCTCCTCGCCATCGCGAAAGCTCGGCTCGCCGTAGATCGCGAAGATGTCCGGGATCGTCAGTTTGGCCGCCGTCTCGATCTCGTTGTCGGCGTCCTTGAACATCAGGCCGAGGCGCGTGGCCAGGCGCCGGCCGACGGTGCTCTTGCCGGCGCCCATGAGGCCGACGAGCACGATCGACCGGTGACCGAGGGCCCGGCGCAGGCGCAGTTCGATCGGCTCGCCGCCGGCGGCGGCGGCCGGCGGTTCACCCGGGGGCGGGACGCCGCCCTGAGGAGGGACTTCGGTCATCAGGGACATCTACACATCGTTGGGCGGGTCTTAGCGCGTTTTCCGGTGGGGGCGAAGCACCCGGGACGGCGCGCGCACCGGAATGCCGCGCCGCCTGTGGCCGCGAAGTCATTGCCTTCGGCGTCGGCCCGTGATGCAACCCCAAGCTTGTCGTCAGCCACATCCGGCTCCTGAAGCCGTCTGGCCCCCGAGGCGCGCTCACGTTCCCAGCGCCGCACGATCGAGGTTCGTCCGAGTGCCGACCCTGTTCCGTTTCCTCGCCACCCTCGCCATCCTGGCCGGGCTCGCCTTCGCGGGGATGTTCGCGCTGGCGACCTTCGTGGTGCCGACGCCGCGCGAGATGAGCGTAACCATCCCCGCCTCGAAGCTCCAGCCGCCGAACCGGTGACGCGGGCACCGACCCCTCCTCCGAACCGGGCCGCCAAGATTCCTGCGGCCGAGATGCCTGCGGTCGAGATCCCCGCGGGCGAAATGTCCGCGGGCGACGTCCTGATCCGCGACTACCTCGATATGCTCGCCGCCGAGCGGGGCGCGGCCGCCAACACCCTCGCGGCCTACCGGCGCGACCTCGCCGACTACCTCTCCGCCCTGGCGCGGGGCGGGCACGACCCCGTCGCGATGGAGGCGGCTCCCGTGCGGGCCTACCTCGCCGACCTCGAGACGCGCGGCCTCTCGGCCGCCTCGGCGGCCCGACGCCTGTCCTGCATCCGGGGCTTCCACCGCTTCCTCTACGCCGAGGGCCTGGCCGAGGACGATCCCAGCGCCCCGATCGGCGGCCCGCGCCGGGTCCGGGCCCTGCCCAAGGTGCTCTCGGTGGCGGAGGTCGACCGGCTGCTGGCGGTGGCGCGCCAAGGGGCGACCGGCCAAGGGACGACAGAAGATGGCGCGGCCGGTGATGGGGCGGCGGCGCGTGCGCGGGGCACGCGCCTGCTCTGCCTGATCGAGCTCCTCTACGCGACGGGCCTGCGCGTCTCGGAACTCGTCGCCCTGCCCCGGGCGGCGGCCTCCACGAAGGAGCGCTACCTGGTGGTCAAGGGCAAGGGCGGACGCGAGCGGCTGGTGCCCCTCACGGAGATCGCCCGGAGCGCCATGCGCGACCACCTCGCCCACCTGCGCGCCGACGGCCCCTGGCTGTTCCCCGCCGACAGCGAGAGCGGGCACCTGACCCGGCAGTCGTTCGCCCGTGATCTGAAGACGGTGGCGGCGGCGGCCGGCCTCCGGGCGGACCGGGTCAGCCCGCACGTGCTGCGCCACGCCTTCGCGAGCCACCTCCTGCAGAACGGTGCGGACCTGCGCATCGTCCAGGAGCTTCTCGGCCACGCCGACATCTCGACGACGCAGATCTACACCCACGTCCTCGACGAGCGCCTGAAGAGCATGGTCCGCGACCTGCATCCGCTGATGGACGCGTGAGACCCGGCGGCGGCACGGGGCCGTCGCCGGACATCCCCCCAGGCCTGGCTGACGACCCGGAAGGGCGCCTCAGCCCTCCGCCTCCTCATGCAGGGTGTCCTCGATATAAAGCTGCGCCAGCAGCACCTTGGCCACCGCCATCAGCGGCAGAGCCAGGGCGATGCCCCAGAGGCCGAAGATCACGCCGAGCACGAGCTGCCCGGCGAAGATCGTGGCCGGGGGGATGTCGAGGGCCTGCTTCTGGATGAAGGGCGTCAGCCCGTAGCTCTCCAGGGTCTGCACCGCCAGGTAGACGCCGAGGGCCCCGAGGAGCGCGGTGGTTCCCGAGGCCAGGGAGGCCAGCAGGATCACGACGCCGGCGATGAGCGGTCCGATGGTCGGGATGAAGGCGAGCAGCCCGGCCTGGAGGCCGAGGATGAGGGCGCCGCCGATGCCCAGGAAGGCGAGGCCCGCCCAGGTACAGACGAAGATCACCGCCATGGTGATGAGCTGGCCGAACAGCCAGTGGCGCAAGGTCTCGCCCATGCCGTCGAGGAGGGCGGTGGCGCGGTCCCGGTGCGCCGGCGGCACGAAGCGCACGAGTCCGTCCCGGTAGGCGCCCGGATCCGCCGCCACCGAGAGGCCGAGGAAGATGATGACGAGGGCGTTGCCCAGCGCGCTGAACAGGCCGATCACCACGGTGGCCGCCGGCCCGAGCACGCTGCCGGCATCCGACAGCAGCGAGCCGGGGCTCTTCATCGCCCCCGAGGCGAGGCCCGCGAGGCCGCCCGACTTCTGGCCGGAGGCCACGGAATCGTCGTTGCGCTGAGGGCCCGAATCCCCTCCGCCGCCGGATTTCGCATCACCGCCGCCGGGGGCGACGGCCTTGCTCTCGCTGTCCTTGCTGTCGCCGCCCTTGTTTTCACCGCTCTTGTTTTCGCCGCCCTTGTTTTCGCCGCCCTTGTCCGGGGCGATCTTGGGCACGTCGATGCCGTAATCCTTCAGCCGGTCGCGCACGGTGCCGGCCTGGGACGCCACGGTCTGGCCGAGGTCCCGCCCCTGCTGCACGATCGTGGCGCCCCCGAAGGCGATGAGGGCGAGGGTCAGGCCGGCGAGCACGAGGCTGACGAGGCTGAGGCGCAGGCCCCGGCTTCCCGGCAGGACCTTGCCGAGAAGCCGCGTCAGGCCGTCGAGGAAGACGCCGAGCAGGATGCCGGCGAAGACGAGGAGCAGCGTCGAGGCCGCCATCCAGGCGAGCGCCAGGACGGCGATGAAGGCCACGACGGCGATGCCGGAGACGGCGAGGGACCAGCGGCGCGGGCGCGGGCCGGCGGGCTCCTCGCTGAGGAAGGGAATGGCCATGAACGGTGTGAGCTCCTGGCATGCCGGGTCTGGCACGCGGATGTCGGACGGGTCTCCGGGCAGGCCCGGCCGCGCTGCGCCCGGCCCATCCTGCGGGAGGATGTCGCCAGCTCAGCTTGGGTTCCGCCGCTTAGTGCCGTGACCGGCCGGCATCCGCGCACCGCTAGCGCGGGGCGCCGGCTTCCTGATCCCAGCGCGCGGCGGCGTGGTCGTCGGCCTCCGTCGCCTCGACCCAGCCGCCCGTGGTGCCGTCGGCGAGGTGCTCGCGCTTCCAGAACGGGGCCCGCGTCTTGAGGTAATCCATCAGGAAGCTCGCGGCCTCGAAGGCGGCGATCCGGTGGCTGGACGCGGTGACCACGAGGACGATGCCCTCCCCCGGGGCGACGAGGCCGTGGCGGTGGATCACGCACACGCCCTGGAGCGGCCAGCGCGCGCGGGCGGTCTCGACCACCCGGCCGATCTCCGCCTCGGCCATCCCGGGATAGTGCTCGAGCTCGAGTCCCGTGAGGCGACCGCCCTCGTCGCGGCACAGGCCCGTGAAGGTGACGATGGCTCCGGCGCTGCCGCCGAGATCGCGGGTGAGCCGGGCGATCTCGGCGCTCGCGTCGAAGGGTGCGCTCTGGATGCTGACATCGGACATGGGCTTCCCCGGGCTGGTCTCGGAACGGCGGGTGGGAACAGAGCGGGTGGGTACAAGGAGAGTGAAGAAGGGAGGTGGAAACAGGCGGTCGAAACCAGGGGTCGGGAACCGGGGCTTGGGCGGACCGCGTTCGGGCGGTACACCCTTGACGAGGCCCGGCGAACCTGCCCTCACGGGCACGGGCGCTCTATGCCCCCGAACGCCCGGCGACACCACCGGGATGCGAAGGACATTTTCGCCGTGACTCCAGAGCTGATCCTGCCCCATGACGGCGTCCTGCCGGTGTTCTCGGCCCGTCCGGTCTGGTGCGGCCGCGCGAGCACGGTGATCGGCGACGCCACCCTCGGCTCCCAGGCCTGGCTCGGCGACCACAGCGTGATCCGCGCCGACGGCGACCGGATCGTCATCGGCGAGCGCTTCTGGCTCGGCCACCGCTCCACCGTCCACATCGCCACCAACACCTATCCGACCCTGATCGGCGACCGGGTGACGGTGGGCCGCAATGCCGTGGTGCATGCCTGCACCGTCGGCTCGGACGTGGTGATCGAGGACGACGCCATCGTGCTCGACGGGGCGAGCGTGGAGAGTGGCGTGCTGATCGAGGCGGGGGCCACCGTCTTCCCGCGGGCGCACCTCGCCGCCGGCTTCGCCTATGCGGGCAGCCCCGCCAAGCCGGTGCGGGCGATCAGCCTGCCGGAGATCGCCGAGCAGGCGGAGCGCCTGCGCGAGGCCTCTGGCGACCTGCCGGCCCCGCCGGTCGCCGATGAGCCGGAACACGATTCCAGCGTCTACGTCGCCCGCACCGCGCGTCTGCGCGGCCGGATCGCCCTCGGGGGCGGCTCCACGGTGCTGTTCTCCTGCGACCTCCACGCCGAGGTCGGTCCCATCG
Organism: Methylobacterium sp. Leaf465; assembly: GCF_001424705.1. Taxonomy (GTDB): domain Bacteria; phylum Pseudomonadota; class Alphaproteobacteria; order Rhizobiales; family Beijerinckiaceae; genus Methylobacterium. The sequence goes on along the minus strand of NZ_LMRA01000034.1, from coordinate 247,179 downwards.
TGGTCGGAGCCAACACCAACATCCAGGACAACACGGTCATCCGGACCCGGGGCGAGGGCGTCGTCCTGGGACGCGACACCACGGTCGGGCACAATGTCCGCCTGTCCGACTGCCGCATCGGCGCGCGCGGCCTCATCGGCATCGGCTGCGTCGTCGCCCCCGGCACCGTGATCGCCGACGACGTGCTGCTGGCCGCCGGCGCCACCACCGACCCGGGCCAGCTCCTGGAGAGCGGCCATCTCTGGGGCGGGCGCCCGGCCCGCATCCTCGGGCCCCTCGATGCCGAGAAGCGCGCCATGATGGCCCGGGTGGTCGAGGGCTATGTCGCCCACGGCGTGGCCTATCGGCAGGCGGAAGCGGCGCTGCCATAGCCCCTCCTGGCCCAGAAGATCGGCACGGTGGCAGGTATTGCCGCGCTGCTCAGGCCGCCGCGACAAGATCGGCGACCGGTCTCATCCCTGCATCACATGAAAAATGGGTACAGGGACGCATCGAAGTTTTTGGGAACGCCTTGCACCGAGCCGACGTTGTTCGGCCCCAGTTGCAGTGGTGCAAGGAGTTCTTCATGAAAGCCGTCACGCTCGCCCTCGCCAGCACGTTCGCCCTGACCACGATCGCTTTCGCCGCCGGCAGTGGTCCGGGATCCGCGAACAACGCACCGGGACAGGAGATGCAGCAGAACGGGTCTCAGTACGGCTCCCCCGGTGCCTCGGGTTACGCGCCCGGCCAGGAGAAGGGCGGGACCACGGGCTCGACCGGCCACTCGAGCATGGGGTCCCATGAAACCGGGGCCGGCACCGCGTCGGACAGCACCGGCACGAAGTCCGGCGCCGGCAGCCGCTGACTCTGAAATCGGGAAGGGCCCGGAACGCGCCCCTTCTCGTGTCCTGGCGATCGTGGGCACCGCTCAGGCGGCGTGCACGGTGGCCAGGAAGCGCTGGACCTCGGCGCTGAGGTGCTCGGACTGGCGCGAGTGCTCGGAGGCGGCGCCCAGCACCTGGGCGGCGGCCGCGCCGGTTTCTTCGGCGCCGGCTACCCGCGAAATGTTACTCGTGACTTCGCTCGTCCCCATCGCAGCCTGCGCGACGTTGCGCACGATTTCCTGGGTGGCCGCCCCCTGCTCCTCCACCGCCGCCGCGATCGTCGTTGCAACCCCGCTGATGTCCTGAATACGTGCGGTGATGCTGCCGATNCACGATTTCCTGGGTGGCCGCCCCCTGCTCCTCCACCGCCGCCGCGATCGTCGTTGCAACCCCGCTGATGTCCTGAATACGTGCGGTGATGCTGCCGATTGCCGAGACGGCGCGCGCCGTCGAGCCCTGGATCTGGGCGATATGCCCGCCGATCTCCTGCGTGGCCCGCGCCGTCTGGTTGGCCAGCTCCTTGACCTCGGCGGCCACCACCGCGAAGCCCCGGCCCGCCTCGCCGGCCCGCGCCGCCTCGATGGTGGCGTTGAGCGCCAGCAGGTTGGTCTGGCCGGCGATCGAGGTGATCATCGTCACCACGTCGCCGATGCGCGCCACGGCTGTGTTAAGCTGCTGGACCAGCTCAGCCGTCTCGGCGGCCTCTCGAACCGCGCTCTGCGCCATCGTGGCGGACGTGCTGACCTGGCGGCCGATCTCCTGCACCGAGGCTCCGAGCTCCTCGGCCGCGGCCGCCACGGTGTTGACGTTGGAAGCGGCTTCTTCCGCCGCGGCAGCGACACTGGTCGTCTGGTTGGCGGTCTTGGTGGCGGTGCCGGCCATGCTCTGGGCGGTGGCCTGCAGCTCGGTGGCCGAACTCGTCACCATGCCGAGGATGCCGCCCACCGCCCCTTCGAAGCTGTCGGCCATCGCCCGCATCGCAGCCTGGCGCTGCGCCTCCGCCCCCGCCCGCGCCTGGACCGTGTCCTCCTCCAGGGCCCGCATTCTGATCAGACCGTCCTTGAACACCTGGACGGCGTCCGCGATGGTGCCNGCCTGGCGCTGCGCCTCCGCCCCCGCCCGCGCCTGGACCGTGTCCTCCTCCAGGGCCCGCATTCTGATCAGACCGTCCTTGAACACCTGGACGGCGTCCGCGATGGTGCCGATCTCGGTCCGGGCGCCCTGGTGCGGGATGGTCACGGAGAGGTCGCCGCCCGCCAGCGCCTGCATGGGCCGGACCACGGAGCGAATGCCGTGCGTGACGCCGCGGATGATCAGGAAGGCGGACAGCGCCGACATTACGAGAGCCACCAACATAGCGGTGAGACCCAGGGTCTGGGTCTGCTCGAAGATGGCCATGCTGCGGGCCTGCGCCTGCGCGGCGCCGTCATTGTTGAGGGCCGCGAGCTTCTCCAGGGTGTTCGACGCGGCACGGCGAACCGACAGGCCCTTGCTCTCGTAGAGCTCGAAGGCTTGGGCTTTCTGTCCGCCGCGCGAGAGATCCAGGATGGCTTGGCGGATCGGCAGGAAGGCGGCCGCATCGCGCCGGTAGCTGTCGTAGAGAGCACACTCCTCCGGCGAGGCGATCATCGGCTCGTAGATCGCCCGGCGATCGGCCAGCTTCTGGTCGAAACGCACGAGGTCCGCCTCGATCGAGGCCGTCAGCTTCGGGTCGGTGGCCTGATATGCGTAAGCACGACCGCGCTGATGCGGGCCGTGACCGTATCGATCTCGCCCAGGGCGCAGATGCTCGGAAGCCAGTTCGTCTCGACCTCCAGGCTCTGCGCGCGCATGCGCTGAGTGCTGAAGAGTGCCAGGAGGCCCAGGCCGACCACGAAGACGGTCAGGAGCGAGAAGGCCGCGATCAGACGACGGCGGATGAAGAGATTTTGGACGGACACGACGAACTTCATCGGGTGCCGCCTGGAGCAAATCAACACGCGCGGCGAGCAGCCACAACGCATCGCGGATGCTTAAAATCTTGCGTTCACGAATGAATTGTTCTGAACCCCTGGTTGCACCAGCGAGAACCCATCAGAGCTTCTGGAAATCTCGCGATTTGTTGCAGCACCGATATCAGTCCGAGGTCTCGGACCTTGCGCCGATCGAAATCTCAATCCTGTCGCAGGGCGAAACCCCGACTGGCGTCACGGATTTTGCGCCGTCGGCATGGGGCCGAATACGATCGGAGGGCTCCGGCCCAACGGCGATATAATCCCTACAAATTGAATCATGCGTTTCACGAAGTCGCGAGCGACGCAGCGGATGATGGTGTCATGGCCATCGATCCCTTCACACCGCGCAATCTCGCCTCGGCCATCGCCTTCGGGGGTCTCGTGACGATGATGATCGCGCCGGAGCCGAGCTGGCATTCCGCCGGCATCGGCCTCGCCTGCCTCCTCGCGTTCGGCGGCCTGTCGCTCCTGCCTGCGCCGCGGTCCGAGTTACACGACTCGGGGTCTTCGACCGCCAAGCGCCGCGGCGGCCGGCCGAGGACGGACGACGCGCGCGAGGTCCCGGCCCGAGCGGAGCCAGCGTACAAGGCGCCGGAGCCGCCGGCATCGCGCGGTCTCACCGATCCCCATCCCGCCCTCTTCAAGGGGATGCGGACGCGCCGCAGCAGCGTCCTATAGGATCCACCGGCCCGAGGGTGCTCAGGCGCCCGCGGTCTCGGGCCTTCCCCGGTCCGGCCCGTCGAGGAAGCGTCGGACAAGCAGACGCGCGAGGTCCCGGGGCGATTCCGGTGTCAGCACCGCGAGCTTGCGCGAAGTCGAGAGCGAAGCGAGGCCGTGCAGGGCAGCCCAGAGGGCCGCCACCGCCTGCCGGCGCTCGTCCGGGTCGGGGATAATGGGGGCCAGCACGCGGGCGACGAGGTCGGTCGTCTGGCCCAGGGCTTCGGCGTACCAGTCCGGGAAGGGGCTGTCGGGCGCGATCTGGTGCTCGAAGACGAGGCTCCAGACCTGGGGATCCGCGGCGACGAAGCCGAGATAGGCATCGGCGAGGGCCAGGGCCTTGTCGCGCGGTGCGGCGTCCGGCGTCACCGCGGATTCCAGGGCCGCGTGCAGGCGGGCGAGGGTGCGGGCATTGACCCGCATCATCACCGCATCGAGGTCGCCGACGGCATTGTAGATCGAGTTCGGCGCATACCCGATGGTGCTGGCCAGCCGCCGCATCCCGAGGCCGCGCAGGCCCTCCCGCCGGACGAGGTTCTCGGCGGCCTTCGTCACCAGCGCGAGGAACTCGTCGCGGTTGTGCTCGCCGCGCGGGCCCGTGCCCCGTTTCTCCACCCGTGCCATCCTGTTTCCCGCTCCGTGGATTCCGAGGTCGGGTCATCGTCCCCGTGCGGCACTGCACCGGCCGACCGCTCAGATTGCACACCGTGCAATCGCGCCATTGAACCCCATCTGCGGCGGCGATATGTTTTGAACGTTGTTCAAATGACGCGTGGTTCACCATTTGACGCTATCGCCGCGTGCGGGCAGTCATGCGTCGTCCGAGGAGACTTCCATGTTTCGTACCTTGATGACGACGCGCCGCTTCGCACCCTTGTTCTGGTGCCAGTTCTTCTCGGCGTTCAACGACAACTTCCTCAAGAACGCGCTCGTATTCCTGATCCTGTTCAAGGTGGGCGGTGCGGGCGGTGGCAGCTCGCCGATGCTGGTCACCCTGGCGGGCGCGGTCTTCATCGGCCCCTTCTTCATCCTGTCGGGCCTCGGCGGACAGATGGCGGACCGCTACGACAAGGCGCTCATCGCCAAGCGGTTGAAATTCGCCGAGATCTTCGGTGCGGCGGCGGCGGCCCTGGGGTTCTGGCTGCACTCCGTGCCGGTGCTGTTCGTGGCGCTCGGCCTGTTCGGGACGATCGCGGCCCTGTTCGGGCCGATCAAGTACGGCATCCTGCCCGACCACCTGCGCCGGGACGAACTGACCGCCGGCAACGCCCTGGTCGAAGCGGCGACCTTCCTCGCCATCCTGCTCGGCACCATCGTGGCCGGCCTCGCCACCGCCATGGGCGGCGGCGCGCTGGCCTTCAGCACGATGATCATGGTGTTCGCCGTCCTGTGCTGGCTCTCGGCCCGGGCGATCCCGTCCACCGGCGAGGGCGCGCCGACCCTGCGGGTCGACCCCAACGTCGCCCGCTCCACCGGTGCCCTCCTGCGCGATCTCTGGAGCGACACCCGGCTGTGGCGCGGCTCGCTGATCGTGAGCTGGTTCTGGCTCGTGGGTGCCGTGGTGCTGTCGCTGCTCCCCGTCCTGGTGCGCCAGAGCCTCAACGGCTCCGAGACCGTGGTGACGACCCTGCTCGCCGTATTCTCCATCGGCATCGCGGTGGGCTCGGGGCTGGCCTCCTGGCTCGCCAGCGGTCGCATCGTGCTGCTCCCCACCCCCGTCGGCGCCCTGCTGATGGGCGCCTTCGGGCTCGATCTCGCCTGGACGGTGGCGCATCTCGGGCCCGTCTCCGGCGATCCCTCGGACGCCTGGGACTTCCTCACCACGGGGACGGGCCTGCGCGTCACCCTCGACCTGTTCGGCCTCGCCGTCGCCGGCGGCCTCTACATCGTGCCCTCCTTCGCCGCCGTGCAGGCCTGGACCGACAAGGACAAGCGGGCCCGCGTCATCGGCGCCGTCAACGTACTCACGGCCGCCTTCATGGTGACGGGGGCGCTGGGCCTCGCCGCCCTCCAGGGCGCCGGCTGGTCGATGGCTGCGCTCCTGACCCTGCTCGGCGTGCTCAACCTCGTGGCGGGCGTGGTCATCCTGGCCGTCCTGCCGACGAGCCCGTTCCGCGACTTCCTCTCGATCCTGTTCCGGGCCTTCTACCGCCTGGAGGTGCGCGGCCTGGAGAACGTCGAGAAGGCCGGCCCGAACGCCATCATCGCCCTCAACCACGTCTCGTTCCTCGACGCGCCCCTCGCGCTCTCCCTCTTGGACCAGGAACCGGTCTTCGCCGTGGACCACGGCATCGCGCAGCGCTGGTGGGTGAAGCCGTTCCTGGCGATGACGAAGGCGATGCCCCTGGACCCGACACGGCCGCTGGCCACCCGCACCCTGATCAATGCGGTCAAGAGCGGCGAGACGCTGATCATCTTCCCCGAGGGGCGCCTCACGGTCACCGGCAGCCTGATGAAGGTCTATGACGGGGCCGGGCTCATCGCCGACAAGTCCGGGGCCATGGTGGTGCCGGTGAAGATCGACGGCCTGGAAAAGACGGTCTTCTCGCGCCTGTCGCAGAACCAGGTGAAGCGGCGCTGGTGGCCGAAGGTCACCGTCACGATCCTTTCGCCGGTCGCCCTTAGCGTGGACCCGGCCCTCAAGGGCAAGGCTCGCCGGCAGGCGGCGGGCGCCGCACTCTACGGAATCATGTCCGACCTCGTCTTCCGCACCACCGAGATCGACCGCGGCCTGATGCAGGCCCTCGTGGAGGCGGGCGACCGCCACGGCTGGCGCCGCACGGCCGTCGAGGATCCGACCGGATCCTTGAGCTTCTCCCGGCTGGTGATGGGCGCCAACATCCTCGGGCGGAAGCTGCAGGGGCTCGGCACCTCCGGCAAGCCCCTGGGCGTGATGTTGCCGAACGCCAACGGTGCGGCCGTGACCCTGTTCGCCCTGGCCTCCGCCGGGCGGGTTCCGGCCATGATCAACTTCTCGGCGGGCGCCGCCAACGTCCTGTCGGCCTGCAAAACGGCCGAAGTCGACACCATCCTGACCTCCCGCGCCTTCATCGAGAAGGGCCGCCTCGGCGCCCTCGTGGAGGCGATCCGGGGGGCCGTCACCCTCGTCTACCTCGAGGACATCCGCGCCGGCATCACGACGGGCGACAAGCTGCGTGGCTTCCTCTCCAAGCGGGCGCCCCTGGTGCCCCGGCGGGGCGACGACCCGGCCGCGATCCTGTTCACCTCAGGCTCGGAAGGCGCACCCAAGGGCGTGGTGCTCGCCAACCGCAACATGCTCGCCAACACCGCGCAGGTCGCCGCCCGGATCGATTTTGGGCCGAGCGACAAGGTGTTCAACGTGCTGCCGGTGTTCCACGCCTTCGGGCTGACGGCCGGCCTGGTGCTGCCCCTGGTCTCGGGCGTCCCGGTCTACCTCTATCCCTCGCCTCTGCACTACCGGATCGTGCCCGAGCTGATCTACGGCTCCAACGCCACCGTCCTGTTCGGCACCGACACCTTCCTGGCGGGCTATGCCAAGACCGCCCATTCCTACGACCTGCGCTCGCTGCGCTACGTCGTGGCCGGGGCCGAGGCGGTGAAGGAATCCACCCGCAAGACCTGGGGCGAGAAGTTCGGCCTGCGCATCCTGGAAGGTTACGGCGTCACCGAATGCGGCCCGGTGGTCGCGCTCAACACCCCGATGTTCAACCGCTTCGGCACCGTGGGCCGCCTCCTGCCCGGCCAGGATTGGCGGCTGGAGCCGGTGCCCGGCATCGCGGAGGGTGGACGTCTCGTCCTGCGCGGTCCCAACATCATGCTGGGCTACCTGCGGCCCGAGCGCCCCGGCAGCATCGAGGCGCCCCCCGAGGGCTGGTACGACACCGGCGACATCGTCGCCATCGACGCCCAGGGCTTCGTCACCATCAAGGGCCGGGCCAAACGCTTCGCCAAGATCGCCGGCGAGATGGTGTCGCTGGCCAGCGTCGAGGCCCTCGCGGCCGAGCTGTGGCCCGATACCCCGAGCGCCGTCGCCGCCGTGCCGGATGCCCGCAAGGGCGAGCGGCTGGTGCTGTTCACCGAACGCAAGGACGCGACCCGCGCCGCCTACCAGAGCTTCGCCAAGGGCAAGGGCGTGCCGGAGATCGCGATTCCCGCGGAGGTGGTGGTGGTGGAGCGGGTGCCCATGCTCGGGACCGGCAAAGTCGATCAGGTCAGCGTGGTCAAGCTCGCCCACGAGCGCGCGGCCGGCCAAGCGCCCGCCGCCGCCTGACGGATCCGCGCCGGCCGAAAGCCCCGCGGCGCCCCGAAACGACGCCGTATCGGCCCGCACACGACGGGTCTGAGCGCAGGGTCGCCGGCCCGGATTCCACGCGGACCGCGCGGTCCCGTGGGCCGGGCAGCGTCCCCATAGCCCGGCAAACGGCCGGTTGGACGTCTGTTTGGGACGCCGAGACAACAGATATGGACTCACAGACCAAGCAACCGACTCAACCCGGCGGCGGGATTGCTTATGCTGTTGCAGACGCTGCAGGACCCGACGAGCGGGCCGTGCAGGGGGACGGGATCACGGGCGCGCACGGCGCGCCGCGCTGGGTCCCGCGCAGATGGCAACAGGCGTGATGACCGCTGACATTCGCAAGCTCCGACCTCTCGGCGACGGGCCCGGCCCGACGAACGCGACGGCAGGGATCGGCGCCGTCGCACGCGCGGCCCTCCCCACCTACGGCAACACCCAGGATTCCCGGAGGAGACTCATCGTCGTGACGGAAAAGACCCATCCCGAAGCCTTCGGTCACGCCCCACCCGCCGAAGAGAGCCACCTCGCGGATGGGACAGCGGATACCGATGTGACCGTCCTGACGGGCGAGACCGGGGACGCGGCACCGATCGTTCGCCGTCGCGGCCCCCTGGTCACGCGCTGGATCGGCTTCTCGGCCCAGCGCCGGCGGGCGCGGGAGCGATCGAACCGGCTCCAGGACCGGCATCACGAGTCCGGCGGCGCACGCTCCAACTCCTGATCCGTCCGGGTCAGGTCTCCGGGGAAACCCGTGGGCCGATGCCGAGCGCCCGCAGCGCGTCGGCCAGGCCGTCGACCTGCGCCGGGTCGTGTGCGGCCGAGAAGGCCACGCGCAGGCGGGCGGTGCCGGCCGGCACCGTGGGTGGCCGGATCGCGACGACGAGGAAGCCGCGCGTCTCCAGGGCGGCCGAGAGCGCGAGCGCCGCCTCCGCCGTCCCGACGTGGACGGGCACGATCGGGCTCGTCGCCTCGGGCAGTCCGAGGCGCGCCGTGAAGCGGCGGGCCAGGGCCAGGGGGCGGGCAGCCCGCTCGGGCTCCGCCTCGATGATCTCCAGCGCGCGCAGAGCGGTCGCGGCCGAGGCGGGCGGCAGGCCGGTGGTGTAGACGAAGCTGCGGGCCCGGCTGGTCATGAGGTCGACGACGTCGCGCGACGCGCAGAGATAGCCGCCATACGAGCCCAGCGCCTTCGACAGCGTGCCCATCTCCAGGGGCGCGCGGGCCCCCGCCTCCACCACGCCGAGACCGTGCGCATCGTCCACCAGCGTCCAGGCATCGTGGGCGGCGGCAACCTCCAGGATGGCGTCGAGAGGCGCGCGGTCCCCATCCATGCTGAAGATCCGCTCGGTGAGGATCAGCGCGCGTCCGTGCCGGCCGCGGCGCGCCGCCAGGATGTCCCGCAGGTGGCCGACGTCGTTGTGGCGGAAGCGCAGCATCGTCGCGCCCGAGACTTGCGCCCCCGCGAACAGGCAGGAATGACCGAGGGCGTCCACGAGGACGAGGTCCCGGGCGCCGGCCAGGGCCGGCACGATGCCGAGATTGGCCATGTACCCGCTGCCGAAGACCAGGGCCGCGTCCTTGCCCTTGTGGGCGGCCAGCCGCGCCTCCAGGGCGGCGAGGACGGGATGATTGCCGGTGACGAGGCGGGAGGCGCCGGCGCCGGCGCCGTAGCGCGCCAGCGCCTCCTGTCCGGCGGCGATCACGCGGGGATCGTCGGAGAGCCCGAGATAGTCGTTGCACGAGAACGAGATCAGCGTCCGGCCGTCCCGGTGCGCGATCGGACCGGGTCCGCGCGCGGTGTCGATGAGGCGGCGGCGCAGGGCGCGCGCATCGAGGTCGTCCAGGGCCTGCCGGGCGAAAGCGTCGAGGCTGGACGGTGCGGGGTCGGCGGTGTCGGGCGGGGGCGGCGCGAGGGACATGCCCCCCGCATGGGGGCGAGCGGGGCGGCCTTGTCAAGGCGAACGGAGTCCATCCCCGCCACGCCCGGACATTCCTGAAGTCAAGATAAGATGGGCCGCGTGGGCAGTTAACCGCTTCGCAATGCGAAGCTGCGTAGTTTCATCGCCAAGGGGCGCCCAAACCTTGGCGTTCCGGCCCATTCCCGGAGGGTCGTGCCCAGGCACGGGCCCTCCCCTGACGGAGCACACCGACCCATGGCCCTCGATCTCGGCATGCCGATCCTCGTCGTCGACGATTATCAGACGATGGTCCGTATCATCCGCAACCTCCTCAAGCAGCTGGGCTTCGAAGAGGTCGACGACGCCTCCGACGGAACCGCCGCCCTGGCTCGCCTCAAGAACCGCAAGTACGGCCTCGTCATCTCCGACTGGAACATGGAGCCCATGACGGGCTACGAGCTGCTGCGCCACGTCCGGGCCGACGAGGCCCTGCGCACCACCCCGTTCATCATGGTCACCGCCGAGTCGAAGACCGAGAACGTGATCGCCGCCAAGAAGGCCGGCGTGAACAACTACATCGTCAAGCCGTTCAACGCCGCCACCCTGAAGAGCAAGATCGAAGCCGTCTGCGGCGCCTGATCGATTCGAGACGTAGCCCAGGAACACCGAATCGAGGAGCCGGGAGCCCATGGCACTCGCCAAGCAGGCGCGGAACGTGAATCCCGCGTCGGATAAGCCGTCCTTGATCCGTGAGTTGGTCGAGATCGCGGACTACATCGCCCATCTGCGCAACGAGATCGCTGCGCTGCGGGCCAACGAGCTCACCCGGGATCGCCTACCGATGGCGCACGAGGAGCTCGGCAGCGTGGTGGCCGCCACCGCGGGCGCCACGAATTCCATCATGAACACGGCCGAGGAGATCCTCGGCCTGCCGGACGACAAGAACTACCGCGCCACCGTCGAGGCGCGCATGAACGACATCTTCGAGGCCTGCACCTTCCAGGACATCACCGGGCAGCGCATCGCCAAGGTCGTGGAGGCCCTGCGCCAGCTCGAGAGCCGGCTCTCGCGCTTCGCCAGCGCCGTCAAGGCCAAGGACGAGGGCGGCATCGACCCGGAGGAGGTGGAGCGCCGGGTCCGCAAGGAACTCCTCATCCTCAACGGTCCGCAGCTCCACGGCCCGGCCGTCGCCCAGGACGAGATCGACGCCCTCTTCGCCTGATCACCAGACCAGGCGCTCGATCACCGCGTCGGGCCGGACCGCCTGACGGTCGAGCCAGTCCGCAATGTCCCCGAGCGTCGCATGCGCCGCCGAGACGCCGAGCTCCTCGGCGTGGATGCCGCGCGCCACCAGCAGGCTGGGGATTCCGAAGGCCGTCGCCCCGGCGATGTCGGTGCGCAGCGCATCCCCGATGGCGAGCACCCGGGGGGGCTCCGGCGGCGCCCGGTCGTCGAGGCTGCCTGCGAGCGCGAGCGCCGCCTCGTAGACGGGGCGATGGGGCTTGCCGGCATAGGTCACCGCGCCGCCGAGGGCCGCGTAGGCCTCCGCGATCAGCCCCGCGCAGGGAATGAGCTCGCCCCGGCGCTCGACCACGAGGTCGGGATTGGCGCAGATCATCGGCACGTCCCGGGCCCGCATCGCCTCCAGCGTCCCGCGGTAATCCTCGGCGGTCTCGCAGGTATCGTCGAACAGGCCGGTGCAGATGACGCGCTCGGCCTGCGCCACGTCGACCAGGGTCACGTCGAGGCCGTCGAAGATCGTGGCATCGCGCTCCGGTCCGAGATGATACAGGCGCTCGCCCGGGTGGGCGGCGACCAGGCTGCGCGTCAGGTCGCCCGAGGTCAGGATCGCGTCGTAGGCGCCCCGGGGCACGCCGAATCTGTCGAGGATCGCCTGTACCCCGGCCCAGGGACGCGGCGCGTTCGAGACCAGGATCACCCGGCGGGGCCGCCCGCTCTCCGGAAGGGCGCGAAATCGCGTCAGGGCGTCGCCGGCTCCCGGATGCGCGTTGGTGCCGTCGTGCAGCACGCCCCAGACGTCGCACAGGATGAGATCGTAGCCCGCAGCGATCGTCGCGAAGCCGTCCAGGGTCGGAACGGGCCGGGACGGGCCGGGACGGGCGGGCGTATCGGGCATGCGGCGGGCCTCGAGCTGACGGGCGGGCGTTTCGGGGAGCGCCGCCCGGTTAGGCGGGACCTCCGGGAAAAGCAACGCCGCGCGGGTCTCAGCCGGCCCGGCGCAGGAAGTCGCGGAACGGGCGGCGCTGGGGCGGCGGCTCCGGATCCTCGCTCGGCGGAGTCGGCTCGGACGAGGCCGGGGCCGCCTGGAGCACCTCGGCGCGCACCACCCGGGCCGGCGCGAACACGCTGCCCTGCGCCAGGGGCACGTCGAGCTCGATGAGGTCGGGCACATCGGTCTCGCGCTCCACGCCCTCGGCGACGAGGCGGATGCCGGCCCGCGCCAGGGAAGCCACGAGGTCCTCGAGGGCGATGTCGGGCATGGCCTGGCGCGAATCCGGGCGCAGCAGCAGGTCGGCCGGGACCTTCACCTGTGCGACCCCGCGATCCGCGAGGGCCAGGGGATCGAGGCGCAGGTCGAGGGGCCGGTCCAGGATGAAGCCGATGCGTCCGCGCAGGTCGGCCAGGGCGCCGGCCTGCTCCGCGTCAAGGTTGCGCCAGCTTGCCTGCGGCAGGGCCAGCATGACCCGTCCCGACAGGTCCGGCGCTCCTTCGACGAGGCGCCCGAGCGAGCGCAGGAAGCCCGGCTCGAACAGGGAGCGCGGCGACAGGCCGTAGGCCACCGCCGCCTGGCTGCCCCGCCCGGCGAGGTGCTGGGCGATGGTGGCGACCCGCTGGAGCATGCGGCGGTCGAGGTCGGTGGTGCGCCCGTGGCGCTCCAGCACCGGCACGAACGCCTCCGGCATCAGGGTCTCGCCGGCTAGGCGCAGGCGTGCCATCGCCTCGTAGGACACCACCTTGCGCTGGGGCAGGGACACGATGGGCTGGAGGTGGACCTCCAGGCCGGCGGCGTCGAAGGCGGCGATCAGGGCCGCGTCGCGCGCGGGGTCGCGCACCGGGGCCTCGGCCCGGCCGAGGGCCCGCGGCGTCCAGGGCGCGACCAGCGGCGGATCGGTGCGCCGGAGAGGCGGCGCGTCGAAGCGCGGCTCGGGGCGAATTTCAGGCTCCGGAGCGATGACCCGCGGCACGGGGCGGAGCGGAGGAGCGACGGGCGGAACGACGGGGGCGGGCACGGCCTTGAGGCCGGCGATCTCGCCGTCCTGCGCCGCCACCACGGCCGCGAGTTCCCGCACGATGCCGCTGAGGAGACCGATCTCGGCCGTGACCTCCTCGATGCCGGCGCTGAGGTCGCGGGGATCCGGGCCGGGGGCGCTCGCGGGAAGCCCCGCATCGACGGCCCGGACCTGCTGCTCGGCCAGGGCGCGGGTCACCGTCTCCAGCCGGACCAGCCGCTGCGACAGCACGTCCACCTCGCCCGACAGCTTCTCGCACCGGGCGGTCAGCGTGCCCGCGCGGCGATGGGCGACGAGGGCCGCCACGAGCCCGAGGCCCGCGAGCCCGAGGCTCGCCCCGAGCGGGGAGAAGACCGCGAGCGGCCCGAGAAGGCAGAGCCCGAGCAGACCGAGGGCCCACAGGCTCGTACGCCGGCCGATGATCCGGGCCATCGGAGTCTTCGATCCTCGATACGACAGGGAAATACGGGTGCCGGTCCGACCTCGGCCGGTCCGGCGTTCTTTTGTTGCCGAGACGCTCCCGGCCCACAAGCCACCGGACGGCCCCGCAAACGGATTTTCCCGAACTGTGTCCTGTGCTTCCGGGACGTCCCACGCGGCGCGCGCCGGACCGCTTGCATCGGCGTCGCGAGGCGCCACAATGCGCCCCGCGGAACGAGAAGCCCGGAGCGAACCTCATGGACGCGACGCCATCGGACCTCCTGATGCAGGTGGAGGGCATGACCTGCGACGGCTGCGCCGCGGCGGTGTGCCGGGCCATCCAGCGCCTCGACCCCGAGGCCAAGGTCGCGGTCGACCTCGATCACGGACGCGTCGCGGTGACGACCACCGCTCAGGCCCTGAGCATCGCGGAGGCGCTGAACGAGGCCGGATACACAGCGAGTGCCATGACGGGCTGACACAGGTCTGATCCCAAACAAATTTTTGCCTGCAAATTCAAAATTTCCGACGCGCTTTTGCTTGTCCCTTCACGCAAACTGATGCGATCGATGATGCGTGGCCGCTTGGCCGATCCGCACGGCCCAACGTCGGCGGATCCGGTCCTGGCGGCGAACGACGAACGCCAGCGGACGGAATGCGGCCTTGCCGGACCCGATCGCGCAAGAACAATCCGGGAGAAACGCACCAATGCCCTCAGATATCGAGATCGCGCGCGCGGCCACGCTTCAACCGATCACCGAGGTCGCCGCCAAGATCGGCATCCCGGACGACGCGCTGCATCACTACGGCAAGCATATCGCCAAGATCGACCACGCCTTCATCAAGTCGCTCGAGACCAAGTCCGAGGGTAAGCTCGTCCTCGTGACGGCGATCAGCCCGACGCCGGCCGGCGAGGGCAAGACCACCACCACGGTCGGCCTCGGCGATGCGCTCAACCGCATCGGCCAGAAGACCGTGATGTGCCTGCGCGAGCCCTCGCTGGGGCCCTGCTTCGGCATGAAGGGCGGCGCGGCCGGCGGCGGCAAGGCCCAGGTCGTGCCGATGGAGCAGATCAACCTGCACTTCACCGGCGACTTCCACGCCATCACCTCAGCCCACAGCTTGGCGGCCGCCCTCATCGACAATCACGTCTACTGGGCCAACGAGCTCAACATCGACGTGCGCCGCATCCACTGGCGCCGCGTGGTCGACATGAACGACCGGGCCCTGCGCGCCATCACCCAGTCCCTCGGCGGCGTCGCCAACGGCTTCCCCCGCGAGGACGGCTTCGACATCACCGTGGCCTCCGAGGTGATGGCGGTGTTCTGCCTCGCCAAGGACCTGGACGACCTTGAGGCGCGCCTCGGCCGCATCGTCATTGCCGAGACCCGCGACCGCAAGCCGGTGACGCTCAAGGACGTCAAGGCCACGGGCGCCATGACGGTGCTCCTGAAGGACGCCCTGCAGCCCAACCTCGTGCAGACCCTGGAGGGCAACCCGGCCCTGATCCACGGCGGCCCCTTCGCCAACATCGCCCATGGCTGCAACTCGGTGATCGCCACCCGCGCGGGCCTCAAGCTCGGCGACTACGTGGTCACGGAGGCCGGCTTCGGCGCCGATCTCGGTGCGGAGAAGTTCATCGACATCAAGTGTCGCCAGGCCGGCCTGAAGCCCTCCGCAGTGGTCATCGTCGCCACCGTGCGCGCTCTCAAGATGCATGGCGGCGTCTCCAAGAAGGAGCTCGGCTCCGAGAACCTCGAGGCCTTGGAGAAGGGCTTCGCCAACCTGGCGCGCCACGTCGCCAACGTGCGCAGCTTCGGTCTGCCCGTCGTCGTGGGCGTCAACCACTTCTACGCCGACACCGATGCGGAGCACGCCAAGCTGAAGACGCTGTGCCGGGACCAGCTCCAGGTCGAGGCCATCACCTGCAAGCACTGGGCGGAGGGCGGTGCCGGCGCCGAGGAGCTCGCCCACGCCGTGGTCAAGCTCGCCAACGGCGAGCAGAAGCCCCTGAGCTACGTCTACGAGACCGAGACCAAGCTCACCGACAAGATCCTCGCCATCGCCACCAAGCTCTACGGCGCCGGCGACATCCAGGTGGAGTCGAAGGCCGCCACCAAGCTCGCCCAGTTCGAAAAGGACGGCTACGGCCACCTGCCTGTCTGCATGGCCAAGACGCAGTACTCGTTCTCCACCGACCCGAGCCTGATGGGCGCGCCCTCGGGCCACCTCATCGCGGTGCGCGACGTGCGCCTCTCGGCGGGCGCGGGCTTCGTCGTGGTGATCTGCGGTGAGATCATGACCATGCCGGGCCTGCCCAAGATCCCGGCCTCGGAGGGCATCCACCTCGACGCCAACGGGCAGATCGAGGGGCTGTTCTAGCCCGCACGAACCCGCGTCGGGCGGGGGGCGGGTCGGCGCCGCGGTGCCACGTGATCCGGTCGGCGACCCGTGCTAGCCAGGGTCGCATGATCCGCCCTACCCGCCAGTCCCCCTCGTGATCCCCTGGGTCGTCCTCGGCACGGCGCCCGTGCCGGGCGGGTCGGACTCCCTGCGCCTGCTGCAGCGGGGCACCGAATTCTCGATCCAGCTCGGCCACAACGAGCTGATGAACAGCCGGCTCAGCGGCTCCGAGGAGGCGCTGGCGACCCTGACCGCCGCGCGGCTCGGGCTCCGGACGAATGCCTGCTGGCTGATCGGCGGCTACGGCATGGGCTTCACCCTCCGGGCCGCCCTCGACGCCCTGCCCGCGGAGGCCCGGATCGTGCTGGCCGAGCTCGTGCCGGCAGTTCTGGACTGGGGCCGCGGCCCCCTGGCGGGCCTCTCGTCCGAGGCGCTGTCGGACCCGCGCGCCGAGGCGCGGGTGGCGGACGTCGCCGCGGTGATCCGCGCAGGGCGCGGGGCCTACGACGCGATCCTCCTCGATGTCGACAACGGCCCGGACGGGCTGACGCGCCGCGCCAACGACCAGCTCTACGACGCCGCGGGCCTCGCCGCCGCACGGGCCGCCCTGCGCCCCGGCGGGGTTCTGGCCGTGTGGTCGGCCCATCCCGATCCAGCCTTCACCCAGCGACTGGCGCGGGGCGGCTTCCGGGTGGAGGCGGTCGGCGTGCGGGCCGGGCGCTCGCGCGGGGCGCGCCACACCATCTGGCTCGCCGAGCGACCGGCCCGGTGACGGGAGCTCAGGCCGAGGCACTCCGGCGCTCGCGCTGCCGGCTGAGGCGGGTCGCGCCGTAGATCGCGGCGAGCTGGCGCCGGGCAGCCTTGACGGGGGCTTCGTTCCGCTCGGCGCAGGCGGCCCTGATGATGCGCAGGGCATCGGCCACGGAACGCTCGAGGCGCGCTTCGGCCGGCCGGCTCAGCGGGCGGGTGGTCTCGGTCCGGTCCATGCTGGGCCCCTCGTCGGCGAGCCCGTCCTCTCCCGGGGCGGGTCCCGGCGGCGACCATCGGCAGAGGGCGGGGCGGCAACAAGGCAGCGTGGCCGTAAGCGCGGGCGCAGGTCGGCGTCAGGCGACGGAATGCCCCCGGACCTCAGTCCCGGCCCTGGCCCTCGTTGAACTTGTCGCGACAGGTATAGCCGACGAAGCACTTGGGATCGTCCCGGGTTGTCTCCCAGGACGGCTGGGTGGTTTCCGGCAGCGGGCAGAACCCGCCGTCGCGCACGAAGCGCGCGTAGGTCGCCGGCCCCGTACTCATCACGACGGCGCCGGCCCGGGCCACCAGGGCCGCGGCTTCGGCGCAGGTCATCGCGCGGGTGTCGGGACGGGCCTGGGCATCGGTCTGGGCCAGGGCCGCGCCCGGCAGGAGAGCCGTGCAGGCGAGGAGGACGGACAGGCTCCGCCGCGAAAGATCCATCATGGTGCCCCCTGGCCGAACCCGGGCGGGGGGAACTCGTCCGGGCGGCGTCATACCGGCCACGATACCTCCCGGACCCCGTGCGGCAAAGCCGGACTCACGCCGCCGTGAGGGCGAGGGTGAAATCCACCGCCTCGGTGACGCCCTCCTGCCACAGGGAGACGGGGGTCGGACGGGCGAGATGCAGGGCGCCGTCCGCCTCGCCGCCGGTGATGCGCAGGTCCGCGCCGACCTTGGCGGCGAGGCCCCGCATGGGCCGGTTCCAGGCAAGGCAGCGCACGTGCAGGTCGCGCACGCCGCGGTTGCGGGCCGCGGCGGCGATCCGCCGGAACAGGGCTTGGCCGAGGCCATGGCGGCGATAAGCCTTCTCCACCGCGAAGGCGGCCTCCGCCTCGGTCCCGAGGACGAAACCGGGCGGCGGCGCGGAGGTGGGACGCAACTCGCCGAGCCCCCGCAGGGTGCCGTCGACGAAGCTGCCGAACATCAGGCCCTCGGCGCTCAGGGCGTTGCGCGCATAGGTGAGCGCGGCCGCGTCGCTCAGCGAGCCCATGAAGCGGTTGGCCCGGGTCTCCGGGTCGAGCCGCAGGAAGTAGGATTCCACCGCCGGGCCATCGTTGGGCCACAGGCGGCGGAGGATCGGTTGAAGGGTCGGATGCGTATCGGGCATCGGGTGCCGGTCTCCGGTTTCGGGGCGCGCAGGACGTGCCGGTTCCGGGCGTAGCCTCCCTCAAGGCGGATCAGATCTGGCATCGCTGCCACATTTGTGCAATGCAGCAAAGCGACCGGCTGCCGCGCGTCCGGCGCCGGAACCGGATCCGGGGCTTGATCCCGCGGGGTGGCCGCGTCAGACCGGCAGATCCGCCGGCCGCCCGATCCCCTTCCTCCGCGAACAGGTCGCCCACACCGTGAACGCCCCCTCCTCCTCGGGCCTCGCGCCGTCGAGCCAGGCCAAGGCCGGCGCCGTGTCCCCCGGTCCGGTCTCCGACCGCTACGAGGCCCTGGTCCGCACCGCGGCCATCGAGCGCGACCCGGCGCAGATCCACTTGGTGCGCGCCCTCGACCGCCTGGTGCTGGAGCTCGGCCGCCGCAAGCGCGCCCGCAAGGGCAGCGCGCTCGGCTGGCTGTTCGGCCGCCGGGACGATGCCGCGACGACGCCCAAGGGGCTCTACATCTGGGGCTCGGTGGGACGGGGCAAGACCATGCTGATGGACCTCTTCCACGAGGCCGCCCCCGAACCGAAGCGCCGGGTGCACTTCCACGGCTTCCTCGCCGACGCGCACGAGCGCATCCACGCCCATCGCCAGGCCCTGAAGGCTGGCACCGCCAAGGGCGACGACCCGATCCCGGTGGTGGCCGACGCCCTGGCCGACGAGGCGACGCTGCTCTGCTTCGACGAGTTCACCGTCACCGACATCGCCGACGCGATGATCCTCGGCCGCCTGTTCGGCGCCCTGTTCAAGCGCGGCGTCACGGTGGTGGCGACCTCCAACGTCGAGCCCGACCGGCTCTACGAGGGCGGCCTGAACCGCGCCCTGTTCCTGCCCTTCGTCGCCGAACTGCAGGATCGGGTGGAGGTGCTGCGCCTCGATTCCCGCACCGATTTCCGGCTGGAGAAGCTCGGGGGCGCCTCGGTCTATCACGTGCCCGCGGACGGCACGGCGGCGGCAGCCCTGGCGGCAGCGTTCAAGGGCCTCACCGGCAAGGCCAAGGGCCGGCCCGCGACCCTGCGGGTGAAGGGGCACGATGTGCCGGTACCCGAGGAGACCGGCGGCGTTGCCCGCTTCGGCTTCGCCGACCTCTGCGCCCAGCCGCTCGGCGCCTCCGACTACATGGCGGTGGCCCGCGCCTTCCACACGGTGATCGTCTCGGACATCCCCGTGATGGGGCCGGACAACCGCAACGAGGCCAAGCGCTTCATCACCCTGGTGGACACCCTCTACGACGCTCACGTGAAGCTCGTCGCCTCGGCCGCGGCCGAGCCCCAGGCCCTCTACACCGCCACCGAGGGGCGCGAGGCCTTCGAATTCGACCGCACGGTCTCCCGCCTGATCGAGATGCGCTCCTCGGAATACCTCGCCCTGCCGCACGGGGCCGGCGATTCCGGCGCGAGCGGGTCGAGCGCCGGCCTGGTCGAGACCTGAACCGCGAGACGCGAGAGCCGGGAGGGCCGACCGTCACCGGTTGGGATTTGCGTGGAAGCCGGCAAAAGCAACGTGCGACCCGGCGATCCGGACCACCCGTCCGGCTTCGCCCCGTGCGCAACGGCACATGGAGGCCGCATCGCCCGTCCGGGGACGGATGACGGGGCCAGCCTCCGGTTGCGCCGCAACAGCCCGGACGTTTAATTGGATTCATTCCGAGGTGCGGGGCGTGGGGGCTTCGTGCGCTGCGACGGCTCTCCCGATCGGAGAGGCCGGATCCGCCGCCGCATCTCAGGACCTTTCGATGCGGACGGCGACGCCACGTCGACCGTGCCAACGCCCGACATGTGACCCCGACGGCTTCCCGCCGGTTGATGGATTGGCGTGACGCCGATCCCGACCGGCCCGTGGCCTGATCCATGACAGGATACACCGATGATCAAACTGACCGTGAACGGAGCTGAACGCAGCTTCGACGGCGATCCCGACATGCCGCTGCTGTGGTACCTGCGCGACGAGGTCGGGCTCACCGGAACCAAGTTCGGCTGTGGGCAGGCCCTCTGCGGCGCCTGCACCATCCATGTGGGCGGAACGGCCGTGCGCGGCTGCGTCACCCCCGTCTCGGCTGCCGAGGGGCAGGCCGTCGTCACCATCGAGGGCCTGTCCCCCGACGGCAACCATCCGGTTCAGGTCGCCTGGCGCGACCTCAACGTGGCGCAGTGCGGCTACTGCCAGTGCGGGCAGATGATGCAGGCCGCCTCCCTCCTCACCGAGACCCCGAAGCCCACCGACGCGCAGATCGACGAGGCCATGAGCGGGAACCTGTGCCGTTGCGGCACCTACCCCCGCATCCGCGCCGCGATCCACCAGGCCGCTGGCCAGAAGCCCGCCGTGAACAAGGGAGAGCGCCTGTGATCCACGAAGCTCAAACCATGGCGGCCCGCGCCACCGCGCCGGCCGACGCTGCACCCGTGGAGACCGGCCCCGGTCCGAGCGCCCTCGCCAATGTCAGCCGCCGCGCGATGCTCGGCGGCATGGGCGCCCTGGTGCTCGCCCTGTCCTGGCGTGACCCGGCCCAGGCCGAGGACAAGAAGGACGAGCCCAAGAAATACGGCGCCGATGCCATGCCGCATGGCTGGCAGGACGACCCGAAGGTCTTCGTCGCCATCGCGTCCGACGGCACCGTGACGGTGACCTGCCATCGCTCCGAGATGGGCCAGGGCGTGCGCACCTCGATCGCCCTGGTGGTGGCCGACGAGCTCGAGGCCGACTGGTCCAAGGTGAAGGTCGCCCAGGCCTGGGGTGACGAGGCCCGCTTTGGCAACCAGGACACCGACGGCTCGCGCTCGCTCCGCCACTTCTTCCCGCACCTGCGCCATGCCGGTGCCGCGGCCCGCGCCATGCTGGTCCAGGCCGCCGCCAAGCAGTGGGGCGTGCCGGCGAGCGAGGTGAAGACTGAGAACTCGATCGTCACCCACGCCAAGTCGAAGCGCAGCCTCGGTTACGGCGAGGTCGCGGCCGCAGCCGCCGAATTGCCGGTGCCGGCCCGCGAGAGCGTCGTGCTGAAGAAGCAGGACGCCTTCCGCTACATCGGCAAGGGCAAGATCGGTCTCATCGACAACCACGACTTCACCGTCGGCAAGGCGATGTACGGCATCGACACCCGCCTCGACGGGATGCTCTACGCCCTCATCGCCCGCCCGCCCGTCTACGGCGGCAAGGTCAAGAGCGTCGACGATTCCGAGGCCATGAAGGTCGCGGGCGTGGTCAAGATCTTCACCATCGACGCGCCCGAGATTCCGTCCGAGTTCCAGCCCGTCGGCGGCGTCGCCGTGGTGGCCAAGAACACCTGGGCGGCGATGAAGGCCCGCGAGGCCCTCAAGATCACCTGGGACGACGGCCCGAACGCCACCTACGATTCCGTCGCCTTCCGGGGCGAGCTGGAGAAGGCGGCGCGCGCGCCCGGTAAGGTCGTGCGCGACCAGGGCGACGTCGCCGGAGCCATGGCCAAGGCCAAGACGAAGCTCGAGGCGGAGTACTTCGTGCCCCACCTCGTCCAGGCCCCGATGGAGCCGCCGGCGGCCACCGTGCGGATCAAGGACGGGTTCTGCGAGG
Organism: Methylobacterium sp. Leaf465; assembly: GCF_001424705.1. Classification (GTDB taxonomy): domain Bacteria; phylum Pseudomonadota; class Alphaproteobacteria; order Rhizobiales; family Beijerinckiaceae; genus Methylobacterium. The sequence continues at coordinate 225,649 of NZ_LMRA01000034.1, read as the reverse complement.
CCTGGGCCAATACCCAGGCGCCCCAGGCGACGCATGATCGCCTCGCCAAGAAGCTGAACCTGCCTGCCGACAAGGTGAAGGTGAACGTGACGCTGCTCGGCGGCGGCTTCGGCCGCAAGTCGAAGCCCGACTACGTGCTGGAAGCGGCCCTGTGCAGCCAGGCCGTGGACGGGGCGCCGGTCAAGCTGATCTGGACCCGCGAGGACGACCTCCACCACGGTTACTACCACACCATCTCGGTGGAGCGCCTGGAGGCCGGGCTCGACGACAAGGGCATGCCGGTCGCCTGGCTGCACCGCTCGGCGGCGCCCACCATCGGATCGATCTTCGCCCCCGACCCGAAGCACGAGCTGCCGTTCGAGCTCGGCATGGGCCTGACCAACACGCCGTTCGCCGTGCCCAACATCCGTCTCGAGAACCCGGCGGCGGATGCCCACGTGCGCATCGGCTGGTTCCGCTCGGTCTCCAACATCCCGCACGCCTTCGCGATCCAGTCCTTCGTGTCCGAACTCGCCCACGCGGCGGGACGTGACCCGAAGGAGTACCTGCTCGCGTTGATCGGTCCTGACCGGCTCATCGACCCGACCAGCATCAGCGACGTCTGGAACTACGGCGAGGATCCCGCCCGCTACCCGATCGATACGGGGCGCCTGCGCCGCGTGATCGAGGCGGCAGCCAAGGGCATCGGCTGGGGTCGCAAGATGGAGAAGGGCACCGGCCTTGGGATCGCTGGCCACTACAGCTTCGTCACCCACACGGCGGTGGCGGCGGAGGTGGCGGTCGGCCCCAAGGGCGAGGTGCAGGTCAAGCGCGTCGACATCGCCATCGATTGCGGACCGCAGGTCAATCCGGAGCGGATCCGTTCGCAGATGGAGGGCGCGGTCGTCATGGGCATGGGCCTGGCGCTCACGGCCGAGATCACCTTCAAGGACGGACGCGCGCAGCAGAACAACTTCGACGGCTACGAGATCACCCGCATCGATGCGGCGCCGAAGGAGATCCATGTCCACCTGCTACCGAACCCGGACTACAGCCGTCCCCTCGGCGGGGTCGGCGAGCCCGGCGTTCCGCCCGTGGCTCCGGCGATCGCCAACGCGATCTTCGCCGCCACCGGCCGGCGCATCCGGCAGCTGCCGATTCGCGACCAGCTGAGCGCCTGATCGGGCATCGCCCTCCCGGGTTCCGGGAGGGTTCGGGGCGCAGGGCGGATTCGTGCCGTCCTGCGCCCCGTCTCATATCCGGCCCCATTGGATCCGACCGCACCCTGGCGGAGGCGAAGGCGTCCGGACGCCCACGCACGCTCGTGCCGATTCGGCCTCGGGTCGGCGAACCGTGTTCCCGCCGGCGGTTTTCCCGCCCCGCCAAGGGAGCCCGGCCTCGCTCCCGGGGGTTGACCCTCCGACGGAGGCGGCCTCGGTCGAGCCGACCCCACCTTCCGAATCAAGGACAGCAATCGATGACCCGTTTCCTGTGGCCCGTTGCCGGGTGTCTCGCCGCCGGTTTCCTCGCAGCGGGTGCGGCGCCCGCCCTCGCCTCGCCCTGCGGCGATCGCATCGCCAAGCTCGAGGGACCAGTGAAGGATCTGGCCAAGGAGGCGATCTCCGCCAACACCAGCGGCAAGGCCACGGCCAGCGCGCGCAGCGGTCAGGGCATCACGGGAAGCGGCGGCAGCGCCTCGGCCGAGGCCGCGGCCCCCGAGAAGTCGGCGGAGGCCGGAGAGGGCGGCGACAAGGCGATGCAGGCGAAGGTGGCCCTCGACGAGGCGCGCACGGCCGACAAGAAGGGCGATGCCAAGGCCTGCGGCGAAGCGGTCGATCGGGCGCAGAAGCAGGTGGACGGCGCGCCCTGAGGCGCGGGCCCCGGCCATGGGGCCCGGGGGAGCGCTGGCCCCGTCATCAGGGGCCGGCGCGGGTCTTACGGGTTGGGGTGCATCGGGGGCGGCGACGGCATCCGCCCCACCTGCCTACGGATTTCAGGCGTTGGTGACGGCCGCGAGAGCGTGGTCGTTTCCGTTCAGGCCGGCGCAGAGATCATCGATCTCTGCCAGATCAAGAGCTTCCCCGGAATCGCTCGCAATAGCATCAATCAAGTGATCCTGATGCGGGCTGAAGGGATGCCCCTGCAAACGATAGAATTGATAATAGCGAAGCGCGGCTAATACAGCATCACGTTCTCGATCAGTAATGGTAATATTCTGCATGCCGGTTATAATTCCCGTTATTGGTTGCGGGAGTTCGAGAAACAACCACTCTGCGGCGCCGTGAGCTTGGATGTTGTAAGCGAATCCGGACGGATTCGTCCATCACCGGAAACCCTCCGTTAGCCGTTTCACCATCGACCCGAACCGCCTTTGAACGGCCAAGTCTTTGGCCGGTCGCCATTTCCGCCGAAGGGCGCCGGCAGAGGTTTTTTTTAGCCCTGCGATTTTATCCTATGCGCTTGACAACCTTTGATAAGTCTTGCGGCGCTTGCAGCGCCGGCGCGCCGGACCCATCGCGGCGTCAGCGTATCCTTAACCGATCGGTGCCACTGTCACGCTTCGACCGCCCTGCCTCGTGCGCAGCGCGGGATGCGGAGGCCGGGGTCCGAGTCATGCCCAAGACCCGAAGCGAATATTCGTCCGGAGCCGATGGGGTGCGGCCCGCCACGCCGACGCTTGGCCCCAGCGTCCGCCGCCATCTCGGGCACACCCTTCGCTCCTTCTACGCCGAGATCGTGGCCGATCCGCCGAGCGCACGGCTCGAGGCGCTGCTCGCCCGGCTCGGCAAGGGTAAGCGCTGAGCCCCGGGTGTGGCCCGTTTACCGCGTTTCCGAATCTTGCCCTCGCCTGTGCGTGAATTCACGGACGGTTCACGCCGGGATCGCTAGTGGTGCGTTGATCCGATGAGCACGCGCACTCCGCCGCGCTCTCACACGAAGCAGTTCCATGATCACGCTCGCCCTCGTCGTCGTCGGCAACATCCTGCTGGCGTCCCTGTTCTCGCTCATCGCCGTCGCGGCGGACTGAGCGTTCCGCGCCGTAGCCTGAGGCCGGCGCGCCCCATTCCTCAGCCACCCTCACATTCCCGCCTGCCGCCAGCGGTAGCCGGGATCCTGCCCTGAGGCGGTCCCCGATGCCCCGAGGCTCCCGCCTGCGGGGTGTTCGGCGTGGCCTTGGCCGGGTGGGCCCGCGCCCCCGACCTCATCCTCGAGGGGGCGGGCACCGGGCACCCTTCTTCCGCGGTGAAGCCAACCGATCGCGGCGATCGCCTCCGCCCGGCGCAGGACACCCGACCAGCTTCGAAAAATGATGGAAATGTCCTTTCTATAGAACCCGGCGTGACCAGCAGTTTCTTCTTCCGTCGAGAACCCAGGGAGCATCCTCTTCTTCTTCGAGGTAACCTTGCTTTCGATCGGGGGGTCTCCGGGGAACGAAGGGACCCATACCGGCTTATCTGACCCAGGCCCGACGCTTGACAACGTTCGTTAAAACGAACGAAACCAGCACCGCCGGGGTCGCGATGCGGATGCCTCCGCTCCGGCTGCGCGAGCCAGATTCGGAGACCCCCGTGAGCGAGACTTCTTCCCGGACCACCGGCCGCACCCGCCGCCATGCAGTCCTGCTCGGCGCCGGCCTCGCCGCGGCCCTGCTCGCGCCGACCCTGGCCTGCGCCCAGACCGAGCTCCTCAACGTCTCCTACGATCCGACTCGCGAGCTCTATCGGGAGATCAACGCGGCCTTCTCCGTGGAGTGGAAGGCCAAGACCGGCGAGACCCTGACCGTGCGCGCCGCACATGGCGGTTCGGGCTCGCAGGCCCGCACGGTGATCGACGGCATTCCGGCCGATGTGGTGACCCTCGGCATCCCGTCCGACATCGACGCGATCAGCCGGATCTCGAAGAAGATCGTCCCCGATTGGCGGACGAAGCTGCCGAACCAGGGCCTGCCCTACACCTCGACCGTGGTGTTCCTCGTGCGCAAGGGCAACCCGAAGGGCGTGACGGACTGGGGCGACCTCGTGAAACCCGACATCAAGGTCATCACCCCGAACCCGAAGACCTCCGCCGGCGGTCGCTGGAACTTCCTCGCAGCCTGGGGCTACGCCTACGAGAAGGAGGGTAAGGACGCCGACAAGGCCAACGCCTTCGTGGGGGCGGTCTACAGGAACGTCCCGGTCCTCGACACCGGCGCCCGCGGCTCCACCGTGACCTTCGCGCAGCGCGGCCTTGGCGACGTGCTGCCCACCTGGGAGAACGAGGCCTACCTCGTCTTCGAGGAGTTCGGCCGTGACAAGTTCGATGTGGTGGTGCCGCCGACCTCCATCTACGCCGAGCCCCCGGTCGCCCTGGTCGACGTCAACGTCGACAAGAAGGGAACCCGCAAACAGGCCGAGGCTTATCTTCAGTTCCTCTATTCCGACCGGGCGCAGGCCATCTTCGCCAAGCACCATTACCGCCCGCTCAACCGCGCGGCGGCCAAGCCCGAGGACCTGGCGCAGTTGCCCGAGCTGAAGCTGTTCAAGATCGAGGATCTGCAGGGCGACTGGGACGAGATCCAGAAGAAGAATTTCGACAACGGGGGCCTGTTCGACCAGCTGAGCAAGGCGGGGCGCTGACCCGGCGCTCCCCGATCCCCGCGCTTACCCGGGCGGGGCCCGAGACCTGAGCAGGACACCACCATGGCCCCGCCCCCGCGCGCCAACCCGCCGACCCGTGCGAAGCGCCGCTTCCTCCGTCCGAGCGTGATCCCCGGTTTCGGGCTCGCCTTCGGCTACACCCTGACCTGCCTCGGCCTGATCGTGCTGCTGCCGCTGGCCGCTCTGGTGACGCGCGCCTCCGGCCTCGGCTTCGCGGGCATCTGGGAGGTCGCCACCGATCCACGCGTGGCCAGCGCCCTGCGCGTCAGCTTCGGCGTCTCCCTCCTGGCGGCGCTGACGGCCTCGGTGTTCGGCTTCCTTATCGCCTGGGTGCTGACGCGCTACCGGTTTCCCGGCCGCAAGATCGTCGACGCGGTGGTGGACCTGCCCTTCGCGCTCCCCACCGCCGTGGCCGGCATCGCCCTGGCCGCCCTCTACGCCCCCAACGGCCTCGTCGGCGCGCAGTTGGCGCGGATCGGCATCGAGGCGGCCTACACGCCCGTGGGCATCTACATCGCCATGGTGTTCATCGGCCTGCCCTTCGCAGTGCGCACGGTGCAGCCGCTGATCGCCGAGATCGACAAGGAGATCGAGGAGGCCTCCGCCACCCTCGGGGCGGGGCGCGTCCACACCCTGGTGCGGGTGGTGCTGCCGCCGCTGATCCCGGCGGTGCTCACGGGCTTCGCCCTCGCCTTCGCCCGCGGGGTCGGCGAGTACGGCTCGATCATCTTCATCGCCGGCAACCTGCCCTACGTCTCCGAGATCGCGCCGCTCCTCATCGTCATCAAGCTGTCCGAGTACGATTACGGCGGCGCCTGCGCCATCGCCACGATCATGCTGGGCATCTCGTTCCTCACCCTCCTCGCCATCAACCTGATCCAGGCCTGGAGCCGGCGGAGATTCGGCTATGTCTGAGACCTTCGCCCCCGTCGCCCTCGCCGAGGCGCGTCCGGCCAGCGTCGTCACCGAGGGGCGCTGGATCCGCTGGCTGCTGATCGCCGTCGCGATCCTGTTCCTGGCGCTGTTCCTGGTGCTGCCGCTCCTCACCGTGTTCGCGCAGGCCTTCGCCAAGGGCTTTGCCGCCTACCTCGCCGCCTTCACCGAGGCCGACGCCCACGCGGCGATCCGGCTGACGCTGCTGACCGCCGCCATCGCGGTGCCGTTCAACCTCGTCTTCGGGATCATGGCCTCCTGGGCCGTCGCCAAGTTCGAGTTCTGGGGCAAGAACCTGCTCGTCACCCTGATCGACCTGCCGTTCTCGGTCTCGCCGGTAGTCTCGGGCCTGATCTACGTGCTGGTCTTCGGGGCGCAGGGCATCCTCGGCCCGTGGCTGCTCGATCACGACGTCCAGGTCATCTTCGCCGTACCGGGCATCGTGCTGGCGACCATCTTCGTCACCTTCCCGTTCGTCGCCCGCCAGCTCATCCCGCTGATGCAGGAGCAGGGCACGGCGGAGGAGGAGGCGGCGCTGACCCTCGGGGCGTCCGGCTGGCACGCCTTCCGGACGGTGACGCTGCCCAACATCCGCTGGGGCCTCCTCTACAGCGTGCTCCTCTGCAATGCCCGCGCGATGGGCGAGTTCGGCGCGGTCTCGGTGGTCTCCGGCCACATCCGGGGCCTCACCAACACGCTGCCGCTCCACGTGGAGATTCTCTACAATGAGTACAACTTCGTTGCCGCTTTCGCCGTCGCCTCCCTCCTGGCCGGCCTCGCCCTCGTCACCCTCTGCGTCAAATCCCTCCTCGAATGGCGCTACGCCGACGAGATCGCCGCGGGCGCCCGGGGCCACTGAGCGGGTGGGCGGCTCCACCGCCATCCGGGTCGAGGCGCTGTCGAAGACGTTCGACACGGCCGCGGTCCTGCACGACTTCTCTCTCGACGTGCGGGCGGGCGAGTTGCTGGCGCTGCTCGGCCCCTCGGGCTCGGGCAAGACCACGCTGCTGCGCATCATCGCCGGCCTCGATTTCCCCGATGCGGGCCGCATCGTGTTCGGGGCCGAGGACGCGACCCGGCTCCCCGTGCAGCAGCGCGCGGTGGGCTTCGTGTTCCAGCACTACGCCCTCTTCAAACACATGAGTGTCGCCGAGAACATCGCCTACGGACTCAACGCCCGGAAGCGGTCCGAGCGCCCGGCCAAGGCCGAGATCAAGCGCCGGGTCGGCGACCTCCTCGACCTCATCAAGCTCTCCGGCTTCGCCGACCGCTATCCGAGCCAGCTCTCCGGCGGACAGCGGCAGCGCATCGCGCTGGCCCGGGCGCTCGCGGTGGAGCCGCGCGTCCTCCTGCTCGACGAGCCGTTCGGCGCCCTCGACGCCCAGGTGCGCAAGGACCTGCGCCGCTGGCTGCGCGAGATCCACGACCGCACCGGCCAGACCACGATCTTCGTGACCCACGACCAGGACGAGGCTCTGGAGCTCTCCGACCGTGTCGCGGTGCTCGACAAGGGCCGTCTGGAGCAGGTCGGCACTCCGGACGAGGTCCAGGAGGCGCCGGTCTCCGCCACCGTGCTGAAGTTCCTCGGCGACACCATCGAGGTCGAGGCGATCGCGCAGGGCGGCGAGGTCCGCGTCGACGGCCGCCTGACGCCGGTGCGGGCCCCCGAGGGCCTCGTCGGTCCGGTCAAGCTCTATGCCCGCCCCTGGCAGCTCCAGTTCGCCGAGGGCGATCAGGCCCATCTCCAGGGCGTCGTGCGCTCGTCCTACCGGACGCAGGGGCGTCAGCGCATCGAGGTCGACCGGCCCGAGGGCAAGACCGTGGTGGTGGAGGCCGCCGACACCAACCGCTTCGCCGCCGGGAGCCCCGTGGGCCTGCGGATCATCGGCGGCCACGTGTTTCCGAACTAGCGTGGGTTTTCCGGACTGACGGGAAAGCGTCTTGCGCTCGCCGACGCGATCGGGTGTGACTGCCGCCGTCCAAATCAGGAGGAGGCAGCATGTCGGGTGGTCACGGGGCGGGCAGCGGTTCGAACAAGCGCGTCGCGCTGCTGATCTCGGTGCTGGCGCTGTTCCTGGCGCTGGCCGAGACCCTGGCCAAGGGCGCGCAGACCGACGCCCTCGGGGCCAATGTCGAGGCCTCCAACCAGTGGGCCTACTTCCAGGCCCGCACCATCCGGGGCACGGTCCTCAAGACCGCCGACGAGACCCTGGCGCTGCTGCCGCCGGAGGTGGCGAATGCCGAGGCCGTGAAGGCCAAGCGCGCCGAGTGGGCCAAGACCATGGCCCGCTGGGACAGCGAGCCCGCCACCGGCGAGGGGCGCAAGGAACTGGCCGAGAAGGCGCGGCACTCGCAGGAGGTGCGCGACCTCGCCCTGCACCGCTACCACCATTACGAGATCGCCTCGGCCGCCTTCCAGATCGGCATCGTGCTCGCCTCGGCGGAGGTCATCACCGGCATCTTCGCCCTGGTGGTCGGCGGCGGGCTCCTGGGCGTCGCCGGCCTGGCCCTGCTGGGCTTCGGCCTCTACGCGCCGCACGCGCTGCCGTTCTTCCACTGAACGTGTCCCCGTGAGCCCGTCCCCGGCGGCGCGCCATCGGCACCCGCCGGGCGAGGACGGGGCGCTCAGCGCTTCGGCATTCCCTTGGCGAGGGCCGCGCGCCGCAGAGCCTCGGCCAGGGCGCCGCCGGCCTCGGGCGCCGGCGCCGGATTGGCCCGCAGTGCCGGTCTCGCGGCCGGAGCCGGAGCGGGCGGCGCCTCGCGGCGGGCGGCGGGACGCGGCGCGCCGGCCTCGTCCGAGCGCATCGTGAGGGCGATGCGCTTGCGGTTGGGATCGACCTCGACCACCCGGACCTGCACGACGTCGCCGGGCTTCACCACCTCGCGGGGGTCCTTCACGAACCGGTCGGCCAGCATCGAGATATGCACCAGGCCGTCCTGGTGAACCCCGACATCCACGAAGGCGCCGAAGGCCGCCACGTTGGTGACGACACCCTCCAGGCGCATGCCCGGCTTCAGGTCGGCGATCTTCTCGACCCCCTCCTGGAAGGTCGCGGTCCGGAAGGCCGGGCGCGGGTCGCGACCCGGCTTCTCCAGTTCCGACAGGATGTCGGTGACGGTGGGCAGGCCGAAGGTCGCGTCGGTGAAGACCTTCGGGTCCAGGCTGCGCAGGGCGCCGGTGTTGCCGATCAACGCCTGGATCGGCTGGCCAGTGGCGGTAAGGATCCGGCGCACCACCGGGTAGGCCTCCGGGTGCACGCCCGAAGCGTCGAGGGGATCGGTCCCACCGCGGATGCGCAGGAAGCCGGCGGCGAGTTCGTAGGCCTTGGGCCCGAGCCCCGCCACCTTCTTCAGGCCGGCGCGGCTGCGGAACGGGCCGTGGGCGTCCCGGTGGCCGATGATGTTGGAGGCCACCCGCGCGGTGAGGCCCGAGACCCGGGCCAGCAGCGGCGCCGAGGCGGTGTTCACGTCGACCCCGACGCCGTTCACGCAATCCTCCACCACCGCGTCGAGGGAGCGCGCCAGCTTCCCCTCGGCCAGATCGTGCTGGTACTGGCCGACGCCGATCGCCTTCGGTTCGATCTTGACGAGCTCGGCCAGGGGGTCCTGCAGGCGCCGGGCGATGGAGACCGCGCCGCGGATCGAGACGTCGAGCTCGGGCAGCTCCGCGCTGGCATAGGCCGAGGCCGAGTAGACCGAGGCGCCGGCCTCCGAGACCATCACCTTGGTCAGTTTCAGCTCGGGCTGCTTGGCGATGAGTTCGGCGGCGAGCTTGTCGGTCTCCCGCGAGGCGGTCCCGTTGCCGATGGCGACGAGCTCCACCTTGTGCGTCCGGCAGAGCTTGGCGAGAGCGATCAGGGCGCCGTTCCAGTCGCGGCGCGGCTCGTGCGGGTAGATCGTGTCGGTGGCCACCACCTTGCCGGTGGCGTCGACCACCGCGACCTTCACGCCGGTGCGGAAGCCCGGGTCGAGCCCGAGGGTCGGGCGCGCCCCGGCCGGGGCCGCGAGCAGGAGGTCGCGCAGGTTGCCGGCGAAGACCGTGACCGCGCCGGCCTCCGCCACGGCCCAGAGCCGGGCGCGCAGGTCCGTGTCCGTGGCGGGCTTCAGGCGGGTGCGCCAGGTCCGCCGCACCGTCTCCATCAGGAAGGCGTCGCCGGGTCGGCCCTGGTCGCGGATGCCGAAGGTCTTGGCGATGCGCAGTTCCTGCGAACCGGGCTGGCCCTTGGCAGGCTCCTCGCCCACCGCGTCGGCGATGGCGAGGTCGAGCACCTCTTCCTTCTCGCCGCGGAACAGGGCGAGGATGCGGTGCGAGGGCAGCTTCGCGAGGGCTTCCGAGAAGTCGAAGTAATCCGAGAACTTCTCGCCGGACGCCGCCTTGCCGGGCTTCACCGTGGCGACCATCCGGCCGCGCTGCCAGCCGGTCTCGCGGAGCGAACCGACCAGCTCCGGGTCCTCGCCGAAGCGCTCGATCAGGATGGCGCGCGCACCCTCCAGGGCGGCCTCGACGTCGGCGACGCCCTTGCCCGCGTCCACGTAGGCCCGGGCAGCCGCCTCGGGAGACTGGTCGGGCCGGGCCAGCAGAGCCTCGGCGAGGGGGGCGAGCCCGGCTTCGCGGGCGATCTGCGCCTTCGTCCGCCGCTTCAGCTTGAAGGGCAGGTAGAGGTCCTCCAGCCGGGCCTTGGTGTCGGCCGCGAGGATCCGCGCCTTCAGCCCGGCCTCGAGCTTGCCCTGGGCCTCGATCGCCTCCAGCACCGCCGCCCGGCGGGCCTCCAGATCGCGCAGGTAGGCGAGGCGCTCCTCCAGGGTGCGCAGCTGCGCGTCGTCGAGAGTGCCGGTGACCTCCTTGCGGTAGCGCGCGATGAACGGCACCGTCGCACCGCCGTCGAGCAGGTCGACCGCGGCCTTCACCTGCCATTCCGCGACGCCGAGTTCGGCGGCGAGACTCGTGTTGATGGCGGCCATGAGGCGTCTCCGGGTGGGGCCGGGTGTCTACAGGGCCGGCCGGCGGGAGGTCAAACCCACCGCCGGCATGGCCAGATCGTATGGGCGGATCGTCAGGCGACCGCGTCCCAGGTCTCCGTCACGGCCCGGCCGTCCCGGACGAGGCGGGCGCGCAGGATCACGTCGCCCGCCGGCAGCGGCGTCGGCGGCCGCCACTCGACGTAGAGCCGCCAGCCGCCGGTCTGGGGCACGAACTCCACCACCGGGTCGACCATCGTGCCGGCGCTGGCGGACGCGTCGGCGGCCAGGTCCGCCCCGCGGTCGGCCGGCAGGCCCGGCCCCGCGAAATCGATGACGTAGAGGCGACGATCCGGGCTCGGCGGCGTAGTCGGGCGCAGGCGCTCGGCCGAACCCACCCGTGTGGAGACGACCCGACCGAGGGTACCGGGCACGACCGTCGCCGGCTCCGCCCCGACCGTCGTGAGGGTGTAGGACACGGCTCGCTCGGTCCCGGCCGGCAGGGGCGCGCCGGGCACGAAGGCCGCCACGATGTTGTCCATGTACTCCTCGCGCGACGGGATCTCGAAGAGCCGGACCGCGCCGGCCCCGAACCCCGCTTCCGGCGTGATCCAGAGCCCGGGCCGCGCCTCGTGCCGGGCCTGCACGTCGAGATAGGCGGGAAAGTCGCGGGCGCGCTGGAGCAGGCCGAAGCCCTCCAGCGGGTCGACGCCGAAGGCCGAGATCTGCGGCTGCGCCCGGCCGTTGACCAGGGGCCGCCACAGCCGTTCGCCCCGGGTCACCACCGCCAGCCCGTCGGAATCATGCACCTGCGGACGGAAGTCGTCGAAGGGCGCGGCGCTCCGCGCGCCGGGCCCGTTCGCCCCGTGCAGGAACATGCTGGTGAGGGGGGCGAGCCCGAGATGCTCCAGGGCGGTGCGGGGATACAGGGACGCCTCGACATGCATCACCGAGGGGTCGCCCGGCGCCACGCGGAAGCGGTAGGCCCCGGCGAGGCTCGGGGAATCGAGCAGGGCCCAGATCTCGATGGTGCGGGCATCGGGCTCCGGCTCGCAGATCCAGAAGGCGGTGAAGTCCGGGAATTCCTCCGCGCCCGGTCCCCCGGTGCGCAGGGCGGCGCCGCGGGCCGAGAGCCCGTATTCCTGGCCGAACCCGCGCAGCCGGAAGTAGGAGGCGCCGAGGAAGACGAGGAATTCCTCCTGGTCCGCCGGCCGGTCGACCTGGAAGGCATGATGCAGCCGGAAGCCCGCAAAGCCGAGGTCGGAGGGAAAGCTCTGCCCCTTCAGGTCCGGTCCGAGGTCGAACAGGTCGGGGGCGTAGGGGATCTGCTGGGCCGGACCGTTGCGCGGCTGCCGGTACAGGGCGACGCGCTTGCGCTGCAGGAAGCCCCGATGGAACAGCTGGGCCGAGAAGCGGCGGCCCAGCGGCAGGCTCGCCTCCGGCCGGAAGGTGATGGCGCGGTAGCCGTCGTAGGACAGGCCGGCGAGCGGCGGCGGCAGATCGTCCGGCTGGGCCTGGTAGGGGTGCGCCGCGAGCGCCCGCGCCTTCGCCTTCACGACCTCGAATGATAGGGGATCGGGAGCCGCCGCGCGCGTTCGGCCCGCATTCAGATCGTGTGCGGTAGGCAGGACCATCCCGACGGCCACGCTGAGCGTGGTCCGAAGGGTCTGCCGCCGCGAGAAGGACTCGGTCTGTCCGCGTCCCTCGAGACCCTCGCCATCGCGCATCTGTTCCCTTTCGCCGGCCCGCCCGGTCGAGGGATCACGGTGTCCCCTCCTTCGAGTTTCCCGCGCCCCATGTCCCACAGGTTGTCGCACGACGCCCCGGCGGCTGAAATCCCGGGTCCGCTGGAATTCTCACCCGAGGCGCGCGGTTCCTTCTCCGCCGCGGTCCTGGCCCGCCGGCTGCTGCTGGCTCTCCCGCCCCTCGCCCTGGGCGCTCTCGTCGCCGCCCTGGCGCTCGGCGCCTATGGAACGCCGTCCGGCCTCCTCGGCGGGGCGGTGCTCGGGCTGTTCGCCCTCGTGATGACCTGGCAGGCCTTCGTAGCCTGGCAATACGTCTACGGCCTCGTCGCCACGGCTTTCGGCGACCGGGCGAAATCCGCCCTGGAGCGACGCTCCCTCACCGTGCCGGCGGAGGCCTCGGGCCTGAGCCGGACGGCGGCCGTGGTGGCGATCCACGCGGAGGACGCCGTGGCGGTGTTCGCGGCGCTGCGCGTCATGGCCCGCTCGCTGCAGCGGGCCGGGGGCGACGGCGGCGACATCGACATCTTCGTTCTCTCCGACACGCGGGACGGGGCCATCGCGGCGATCGAGGAGCATGAATTCGCGCGGATCGAGGCCTGGACCCGCCAGCACGGCCCCGGCCTGCCGCGCATCCGCTACCGGCGCCGCCGGGACAATGCCGGCCGCAAGGCGGGCAACATCGCGGAGTTCTGCAAGACCTACGGGCCCGAATACGACTTCATGATCGTGCTCGACGCCGACAGCCTGATGACCGGCAGCGCCATGCGCCGCCTCGCCCGGCTGATGGAGGAGAACCCCCGGGTCGGGCTGATCCAGACCGTGTCCTACGCCACCGGGCGCGACACCCTGTTCGCCCGCATCCAGCAATTCGCCGTGCGGCTCTACGCGCCGCTGGCGATCCGCTGCCTGGAGACCTGGCAGGGGCCGGACGGCAGCTATTGGGGCCACAACGCCATCGTGCGCGTCGCGGCCTTCGCCAACAATGCCGCGTTGCCCGTGCTGCCCGGCAAGGCCCCCTTGGGCGGCGAGATCCTGTGCCACGACATCGTCGAGGGCGCGCTCCTGCGCCGGGCCGGCTGGGAGGTTCGCCTGCTGCCGGAGATGGGCGGCACCTGGGAGGAGATGCCGACGAACCTCGTCGACCTCCTCGGGCGCGAACGCCGCTGGTGCCAGGGCAACATGCAGCACCTGCGCGTCACCGCCATGCCGGGCCTGCGCCCCGCCAGCCGCTGGCACCTCGCCGTCGGCATCCTGTCCTACGTGGCCTGCCCGCTCTGGGTGCTGTTCCTCGCCTTCGGCACGCTCCAGGCGGCACGGACCGGCGATCTCGGCCTGCTCGGCTACGGCCTGACCGGCACGGGCGCCGCCGCCCACGCCCTCGCCGCCCTGGTGGTCACGATCCTGGCCGTGCCGAAGCTCCTCAGCCTCGGCCACGTGCTGGCTTCGGCCGAACGCCGCGCGGCCTTCGGCGGCACCGCCGCGCTCCTGAAGAGCGCCGTCCTCGAACAGGCGATCTGGGTCCTGCTCTGGCCGGTGATGACGCTGTTCGCGGCGGGCGCCGTCGCCACCACCTTCGTGGGGCGCGTCGTGCGCTGGGACGCGCAGGTGCGCGACGACCGCCGCGTACCGTGGGCCGAGGCCTGCCGGCTCCAGGTCGACACCCTCGTGGCGGGCGCCCTGCTGGCGGGCGGCCTCGCCTTCGCCGGCGATCCCTGGCTCGCCCTCTGGATGGCTCCGGTGGCGCTCGGCCTGCTGTCGAGCCCGGCCCAGAGCGTGCTGACGAGCAGCGCCCGCCTCGGCCGGATCTCGCAGACCCGGCGCCTGTTCCTGACCGTGGACGACACCGCCCGCGCGCCGGAGCTCACCGCCCTGGCGCAGAGCCGCGGCGGGGCAGCCGAGGCCGGCCGTGGTCGGGCCGAGCCGACCTGGCTCGCCGACGAGGTGCCGGCCTCCTCGAGCTGAACCGGGACGACGTCCGCCCCGCGAGTCGTCCGGCCCGGACCCGCGTCACTGCTTCTCGAGCACCTTGATCGGGTCGGTGCGCTGGGCCGGACTCGGCTCCTTGGTGGCGCTGCCGGTGCCCTTGCCGGCGCGGGAATCGTCGGCCTGCCTCGGCAGGCCGGTGCCGCTCGCCAGTTCGAGGCAGGTCACCATCTCGACGTAGGACGGGAAGCCGCCGGCCTCGAACTGCTTCTCGCACTGGCGCTTGGCGGCGGGGGTGAACTCGTTCCAGCGGCGCTTGACCTCGTCGTGCGAGGCACGCTCGGAGCGCAGGCAACCTTCCTGGCTGGCATTGTCGCTGACGCTCGCCGAGGCCGCCGACTGGCAGGTCTTCTCGATGTTCAGCTCGGGCGGCCCGCTGTCGGCACGGGCGGGCACGCCGAAGAGGAGGAGCGCGAAGGCTCCGGTGAGCAGGGCAGGCTTCGGCATGGTCGGGCGGTCTCTCGCGATGATCCTGCCCACCAACGCGCGAGGCCCCTTCCCCGCACCACGCGAAAATTCACGCATCCCGCAGGGCGGCGTCGAGGTCGGCGAACAGGTCGTCCACCGCCTCGATCCCCGTGGACAGCCGCAGGAGATCCGGCGGGCACGGGGAATCCGGCCCCTCCACCGAGGCCCGGTGCTCGATCAGGCTCTCGACGCCGCCGAGCGACGTCGCCCGCTTCCACAGCCGAACCCGCGCCGCCGCGGCAATCGCCGCCGCCTCGCCGTCCCGCACCCGGATCGACAGCATGAAACCGAAGCCGCCCTGCATCTGCCGGGCTGCCACCGCATGGCCGGGATCGTCCGGCAGGCCGGGATAGAGGACGCGCGAGACGTTCGGATGCGCCTGGAGGCGGCGGGCGAGTTCGGCCGCGCTGGCGGCCTGCGCCGCCGCCCGCAGCGGAAGGGTGCGCAGCGAGCGCATCAGCAGGTAGGCCTCGAACGGGCCGAGGATGGCCCCGCCGCCCGAGCGGATCGCCGCGAGGCGCTCCCAGAACGCGTCCGCCCGGGCCCCGGCGAGCACCCCCGCCACCACGTCGGAATGGCCGTTCAGGATCTTGGTGGCCGAGTGCATCACGATGTCGGCGCCGAGCGTCAGCGGCCGGGTGTGGATCGGGGAGGCGGCGGTGGAATCGACGGCGAGACGGGCGCCCGCCGCGTGCGCGAGGCGGGCGGCCTCGGCGATGTCGGTGACCGTCCAGAGCGGGTTGCCGGGGGTCTCGATCCAGACGAGCGTCGTGGTACCGGGCCGGATCGCCCGTTCCAGGGCGGGCAGGTCGTCCATGTCGACGAAATCGACCGCGATCCGCCGGCGCGGCATCTCGGCGTTGAGCCAGCGCTTCAGGCCCCAGTACATCACCCGGGGCGCCACCACGTGGTCGCCGGGCTCCAGGGCTGTGAAGACGGCGGTGGCCGCCGCCATGCCGGAGCCGAACAGCAGGGCGCCGGCCGCCGCGTCCTCCAGCATCGCCAGCACGGCCTCCGCCTCCCGCACGGTGGCGTTGTCGGGGCGCGCGTAGGAGAAGCCCGAGCTGTAGCCGTTGTCTGGATCGCGCAGGAAGGTGGTCGCCACGTGCAGGGGTGCCACCACGGCCCGCGTCACCGGGTCGACATGGCCCAGGGCCTGGGCGGCGAGACTGCGCTTCGCGAACGCGGGCGCAGCATCCGAAGGCGGCTTCGGTGCGTTCGGTTCCGACATGGGGCGTGTTCGTCCGTCAGGGTTCTGTTGACCGGCCCGCGCCGACCGGTGCACGGACCCGCAGGCGCGGCGTCCTCTCCCTCTAAAGGTGAGAGAAATCTCGCCCAAGGCAAGGAATCCCGTTCGTCATGTCCCGTGCGCCCGCCTCGTCGCCGA
Organism: Methylobacterium sp. Leaf465; assembly: GCF_001424705.1. Taxonomy (GTDB): domain Bacteria; phylum Pseudomonadota; class Alphaproteobacteria; order Rhizobiales; family Beijerinckiaceae; genus Methylobacterium. The sequence goes on along the minus strand of NZ_LMRA01000034.1, from coordinate 209,558 downwards.
TCCACATTCCCACCGCGCCCGCCCTGGCCCTGCCCGGGCGGCTGGCGGCGGCGATCCTGCCGGTGGTGCTGACGGCCGTGCTCGGCTCGTCCGCCACCGGCCCGAACATCGACGGATGGTATGCCGGGCTGACGAAACCGGCCTTCAACCCGCCGAACTGGGCGTTCCCGGTGGCCTGGACGATCCTCTACGGGATGATCGCGCTCTCGGCCTTCCGGCTCCTCGGGGTGAAGCCGCGCACGGGTCCGAGCCAGGGGGCGTGGCGGCTGGCACTGGTCGCCTTCGCGGTGCAGCTCGCCCTCAACGCCGCCTGGACCCCGACCTTCTTCGCCGCGCACGCCCTCGGGGCGGCCCTGGTGGTCTCGGCCGCGATGTGGGTGATGATCCTCTGGACGATCCGCCTGTCCTGGCGCTTCGACCGGGCGGCGGCGGGGCTGCTGGTGCCCTACGCCGCCTGGGTCGGCTTCGCGACCGTGCTCACCGGCGCGATCTGGCGCCTGAACTGAGGCGAGGCCGGCTACTCGGCCGCCTCGACGAACACCGTCCCGGCGCGCGGGAGGTCGAGGGTGTCCCAGGTCTCGGCGAGCGCGGCCGTCAGCTTGGCGATGCGGGCATCGTCGTGGAAGGGCGAGGGCGTGATCCGCAGGCGCTCGGTGCCGCGCGGGACGGTGGGGTAGTTGATCGGCTGGATGTAGATGCCGTGATGCTCCAGCAGGTGGTCGGCTGCCGCCTTGCACAGCTCGGCGTCGCCCACCATCACGGGCACGATGTGGGTGTCGGTGTGCAGCACCGGCAGGCCGGCGGCCTCCAGGGCGGCCTTGGTGCGGGCGGCCTGGCGCTGGTGCGCTTCGCGCTCGGCGTTCGAGCGCTTGAGGTAGCGCACCGAAGCGATGGCGGCGGCGGCGATGGCCGGCGGCAGGGCGGTGGTGAAGATGAAGCCCGGGGCGTGGCTGCGGACCGCGTCGCACAGGACCGCGGACCCCGTGATGTAGCCGCCGACGCAGCCGAAGCCCTTGGCCAGTGTACCCTCGATCACGTCGACCCGGTGCATCACCCCGTCGCGCTCGGAGATGCCGCCGCCGCGCGGCCCGTAGAGGCCGACCGCGTGGACCTCGTCGAGGTAGGTCAGGGCGCCGTACCGGTCGGCGAGATCGCAGATCGCGCCGATGTCGGAGACGTCGCCGTCCATGGAATAGACGCTCTCGAAGGCGATCAGCTTCGGGCGGTCGCCCGCCGCGATCAGAAGCTCCTCGAGATGGGCCAGGTCGTTGTGGCGGAAGACGCGCTTCTCGCAACCGGAATGGCGTACGCCCTCGATCATCGAGTTGTGGTTGAAGGCGTCCGATAGGATCAGGCAGTTCGGGATCAGCTTGGCGATCGTCGAGATGCCGGCTTGGTTCGAGACGTAGCCCGAGGTGAAGACGAGGCCGGCCTCCTTGCCGTGCAGGTCGGCGAGCTCCCGCTCCAGGTCGACCAGCGGCGAATTGTTGCCGGCGATGTTGCGGGTGCCGCCGGCGCCGACGCCGCAGCGGGCCGCCGTGCGGGTCATGGCGCCGACCACGTCCGGATGCTGGCCCATGCCGAGGTAGTCGTTCGAGCACCAGACGGTGATCTCGGAGGTGCCGCCGTCGGGCTTGCGCCAATGCGCGGTCGGGAAGCGGCCGGCGATGCGCTCGATATCGGCGAACACCCGGTAGCGACGCTCGCCGTGCAGGCGATCCAGGGCCGTGCGGAAATGCGCCTCGTAGTCGGTCCGGCCCTGACCGATGGATCCCACAGACTTGGCCTCGCAGCCCGCTCCCTGGCCCGTTCCCTGCTTGGTGTCGCTGATCTTGATCGTCGCGGGCATGCGGTTCACGGGCATCCGTCCTTCACGCTTGGGCTGAGGGGCCGGCGGTGGGATCGCGGCCTCTGGCGGGATCGTTTCCACGCGGACCCTCGTGCGGGGGGCCCTTGATGCAATCGGTCTCGTTGACGAGCGTGGCGCCGACTCCGTGAAGGAGTTGCTGACGATGCTCGTCCTGACGCGGGTTTCCCCGACGTTCGGGTTTCCCCGACGCGATGGCGACGATACAGGTGAACTTGGAATTGGTTCAAGTCGACATCCGCATTCCTGCTTTGCATCCATCGACCAGGGCCTGCAAAGCCGACACGGTGACGTGGCGACGATGGGTCGCGCGGGCCGTGCCGGCCCCGACCCTTCGCCAGATGAATCCGACGAGACCTTAGAACCCGACAAGATCTCGAACCCGATAAGACCCTGGAACCCGATTGAGACCATGGAACGCGCCGGGACCATGCGAGCCTTGAAACCGGATCGCCGCCGCAACCGATCCCAGCCTGACCCGATTTCCGCGCCATGACGGACGACGAGACCGGACCCGACGGGAAGGGGTCTCCCGAAACCTCCGCCAAGGCGCCGCCCAAGAGCGCCGCCGAGCAGCGGGCCGAGCGCCTGAAGGCTGCCCTGCGCGACAACCTGCGCCGTCGCAAGGCACAGGTGCGCGGGCGTTCGCTCGGCTCCGGACCCGACGAAACACCCGGATCCGGCGGCGAAGCCTAATCGGGCGCCCTGAACCTCCTTTTCGACAAAACTTGGCTATAACGGTGCTGTTTCCACGGGGGCGGCTCGCGTCCCGCCAGGTTTCACGTTCGATTTCTCCGGCCCGCGGCGCGGCCTGCGCCCCCGGCGGGCAAGATTTTAGGCAAGGTTGTAGAGACGATGGACCGCATCAACATCATCGGCGGCCGCCCGCTGCACGGCGTGATCCCGATCTCGGGCGCCAAGAACGCCGCGCTGCCCCTGATGATCGCCAGCCTGATGACCGGCGAGACCCTGGAACTCGGCAACGTGCCGCGGCTCGCCGACATCAACGCGCTGCTGCGCATCCTCGGCAATCACGGCGTCGACCACATGGTGGTGGGCAAGCGCCCGGGCCAGACCACCGAGACCGGCCAGACCATCCGCCTCACCGCCTCCAACGTCATCGACACCACGGCGCCCTACGAGCTGGTCTCGACCATGCGGGCGAGCTTCTGGGTGATCGCGCCGCTGCTCGCCCGCTTCGGCGAGGCCCGGGTCTCGATGCCCGGCGGCTGCGCCATCGGGACGCGCCCGGTCGACCTGCTGCTGATGGCGCTGGAGCGCCTTGGCGCCACCGTCGAGGTCGATGGCGGCTACGTCGTCGCGAAGGCCAAGAACGGCCTGCGCGGGGGCGAGATCCACTTCCCCAAGGTGACGGTGGGGGGCACCCACGTGGCGCTGATGGGGGCGGCCCTGGCCAACGGCTCGACCCTGATCGAGAACGCCGCCCGCGAGCCCGAGGTCGTCGATCTCGCCGCCTGCCTCACCAAGATGGGCGCCCGCATCGAGGGGGCCGGTACGCCGCGCATCACCGTCGAGGGCGTCTCGCGCCTGCATGGCGCCCGCCACGACGTGCTGCCCGACCGCATCGAGACCGGCACCTACGCCATGGCGGTGGCCATGACCGGCGGCGACGTGACCCTGGAGAACACCCGCGCCGACCTGCTGCACGCGGCCCTCGACGTGCTGGCGACCACGGGCGCCGAGATCACCACGGGCACCGATACCATCCGCATCCGCCGCAACGGTGGGGGCATCGCCGCGGTCGACATCACCACCGACCCGTTCCCCGGCTTCCCCACCGACCTGCAGGCGCAGTTCATGGCGCTGATGACGCTGGCCAAGGGCCAGTCCAACATTCGCGAGACGATCTTCGAGAACCGCTTCATGCATGTGCAGGAGTTGGCCCGCCTCGGCGCCCGGATCCGGCTCGAGGGCGACCTCGCCATCGTCGAGGGCGTCGAGCGCCTGAAGGGCGCGCCCGTGATGGCCACGGACCTCCGCGCCTCCGTCTCCCTCGTCATCGCGGGCCTGGCGGCCGAGGGCGAGACCAGCATCAACCGGGTCTACCACCTCGACCGCGGCTTCGAGGCCCTGGAGGCCAAGCTCGCCCGCTGCGGCGCCGAGATCACCCGCGTCCGCAGTTGACGGGACCCGCCCGCCGCCCGCTCCGGGCGGCGGGTGGGTCGGATCAGCCGCCGATCTCGCCGTGCTTGCGACCGAAACCGGGAATGTCGCAGCCGCAGCGCGAGCCGTAGGGTTGTGGGCGGGTGATGCAGTTGCCACGCTGGGTCAGGCAGAGGCGTCCGAATCCGCCGCCGTAGCCATGGGGGCGCCGGTCGTACCGGTCCTCGTCGTAGCGCCGGCGCTCGTAGCGATCCTCGTCGTAGCGGCGCTCGAAGCGATGGGGACGATCGTCGTCGCCGTAATACTGCGCCCGCGCTTCGAAAGCACCGAGGCCGGTGCCGAGCGTCGCCGCGGTGGCGAGGGCGAGAATCGCGGTCCTGATGGTCTTTGACGTCATGGCCTTGCGTGTCATGGCTGCATCCCCTCGGAAGTGGCGCTCGATCTAGCGACCCCGGGCTGAACGCTCCCTGAGGGCATGCGGCGATCGGGGAGGCGCATCTCAGCCCAGGAACCGGGTGACCAGGCGCACCGCCGGGAGCACCGCCCGGGCCAGCCGGATCTGGCCGGGCAGCTGCCGAGGCCCGAGCGGCCGGTGGACGAGGCGCGGACTGGCGCGCTCGGCCTCGGCCACCGCGTGGCCCGCCAGGGGATGGGCCGCGACGCGGACGGCATCCGCCTCGGTGATCCGCAGGGCCCGGGCCCAGCCACGCTCGGTACCGAGCCGGCCCGCCGCGTGCAGGCGGCGCAGGCGCCGCCGCCAGGCGTAGCGGAAGAGCGCCCGCGGCACCGGTTCGAGGCGGGCGTCGCACAGGCTGTCGGGCTTCTCGCAGCGCGCCCGGATGGTGTCGGCGACGCCGCCTGGCGCCCGGCCCACGAGGCGCCCCGAGACCGTGACCAGGATGGCCGGGTCGTGCCGGACATGCAGCCCCTGCGCGAGCAGCAGCGCCACGAACGCGCCGTCTTCGCCGAGCGCGATCGCCGGCATGCCCCCCACCGCCCGGTAGGCCGCGAGGCTGACGCTCAGGGTGGCGCCGATGGTGGTGCGGTGGCAGGGCCAGGGATCGTGCGGATCGGGGTCGATGCGCGCCTCCGCCTCGGTGAGGAGATCGCTGTAGAGGTCCTCCCGCTCGCCGCGCCAGTGCAGGGAGGGCGGCAGCAGGGCGCGCTCGTCCGAATCGAGCGCGATGCGGCCGGCCACCGCGTCGGCGCCCCGGTCGAGGGCGGCCCGGTTGCGTGCGACCCAGTCCGACGGAACCCGGCTGTCGGCGTCGGTCGAGAGGATCATGCCGTCCCCGCCGAGCCAGTCGGCCGCCCGGTTCATCGCCTCGCGCCGGGCCCAGCCCGCATGGGCGCCGGCATACGTGACGTGGGTGACCCGGACCGGCACCGACATCCGCGGCGCGAGATCGGCCACGATCGCCTCGGTGGCGTCGGTGCAGTTGTTGAGAAACAGCACGACGCCGAGACTCCCTGGCGGGATCCCCGTCTGGGCGTCGATCGCGCGCAGGCAGGCCGCGATGCGCTCGGCCTCGTTGCGCACCGGGATGGCGACGACCGCGCCGGGCGCGGCCAGGGCGGGACCGGTGGATCTGGCCGAGGTCTCGGCTTGGCCCGGGGACTCGGCTTGGCCCGGGGACTCGGCTTGGCCCGGGGAGCCGGCGGCTTCGGTGAGAGGGGGAAGAGACACGGTGCGAACTCCGTTCGCCGGTGCCGACACGGAGCCGGCGCAGCGACGCGTCCCTAACAGGTCCGGCAAGCGGGACAATGGCGGAGTTCGCCCCCGCCTGTTGCCGTGGGCGGGTCCCCTCGCTACCTACGGCTCCCATACCGCGAACGGCCGAGCCCGCACCGGGCCGGCCCGCCGACAAGAGCGCGACATCCGATCATGGAGCTTCTCAGGCTCGCCGCCCTCGACGCCGAAGATCTGGGCGTCATCTCCGCCCACCTGCAGGACGCGATCCTGAAGGGGAGCGACCTCGCCTATCTGGGCGCGCAGCATCGGTTCGTCCTGGTGGCGCGCCGCTTCGACTGGTCGGCGGAGGACGGTGCGCCGCCGCGCCGGCGCCTGACGGGCATCCATTTCGAACGGGTGCTGAAGGTGCGCACGCGCGGCATCACGCCCGGCGCGGATGCCGAGACGCCCCTCGAACTCCTCGCCGTCACCTTCGCGCCGACCGAGGCGCCGTCCGGCATCGCCACCCTGGTCTTCGCCGGCGGCGCGGCGATCCAGCTCGAACTCGAATGCATCGAGGTCCAGTTGAAGGATCTCGGCCCGGTCTGGGAGGTCGAGGGGCGCCCCGACCACGAGGCCGTGGTCGCCGGGCGCGCCGCCATCGCGGGCGACGCCCGAGAAGGAAACACCTGATGGTCCGCCTCGATTCCCGCGACGAAGACTTCGCCGAAGCCTTCGCGCGCCTGCTCAGCGTCAAGCGTGAGATCTCCGAGGATGTCGACGAGACCGTGCGCGGCATCATCGCGGGCGTGGTCGCGGGCGGCGACGCGGCGCTGGTCGACTACACCCGCCGCTTCGACCGGCTCGGCGAGGATTTCACCGTCGCGTCGCTGCGCGTCACCCCGGCCGAGATCGAGGCCGCCGTCGCGGCCTGCCCGCCCGACGCCCTGGAGGCCCTGCGCTTCGCCGCCGCCCGGATCGAGGCGTTCCACGCCGCCCAGGTGCCCGCCGACCACAGCGCCACCGACAGCCTGGGGGTCACCGCCGGCTGGCGCTGGACGGCGCTGGAATCCGTCGGCCTCTACGTACCCGGCGGCACCGCGAGCTATCCCTCCTCGGTGCTCATGAACGCCATTCCGGCCCGCGTCGCCGGGGTGCCGCGCGTCGTCATGGTGGTGCCGATGCCGGAAGGCACGATGAACCCGCTGGTGCTCGCCGCCGCGCAGCTCGCCGGCGTCGACGAGGTCTACCGGGTGGGCGGCGCCCAGGCGGTGGCGGCGCTGGCCTACGGCACCGAGACGATCGCACCGGTGGCCAAGATCGTCGGGCCCGGCAACGCCTGGGTGGCCGCGGCCAAGCGCCGGGTGTTCGGGCAGGTCGGCATCGACATGATCGCCGGCCCCTCCGAGGTGCTGATCCTGGCCGACGCCCATGCCAATCCCGACTGGGTGGCGGCGGACCTCCTGGCCCAGGCCGAGCACGACACGGCGGCCCAATCCATCCTGATCACGGATTCCGAAGCGCTGGCCGGCGACGTGGCCGAGGCGGTGGAACGGGCGCTCGGCACCCTGCCGCGGGCCGACATCGCCCGGGCGAGCTGGCGCGACTACGGCGCCATCGTGGTGGTGCGGGACTTCGACGAGGCGGTGCCGCTGGTGGATCGCCTCGCCCCCGAGCACCTGGAGATCGAGACGCGGGACGCCGAGGGGCTCGCCGCCAAGGTCCGCAACGCCGGCGCGATCTTCCTCGGCTCGCACACGCCGGAGGCCATCGGCGACTATGTCGGCGGCCCCAACCACGTCCTGCCCACCGCCCGCTCGGCGCGGTTCTCCTCCGGGCTCGGCGTGCTCGATTTCATGAAGCGCACCACGATCCTGCGCTGCGACCCGGCGGCCCTCCGGGCGCTGGGCCCCGCGGCCATCGCCCTCGGACGGTCGGAGGGCCTGGAAGGCCACGCCCGCTCGGTGGCGATCCGCCTGAACCTGTGAGGGCCTGATGTCCGGCGCGGCCAATTCGAGCGAAGCGAAATCCCGGGACGCCGAGGTGGCGGACGCCAAGGCGGCGGACGTGAAGGCGGCGGAGGCGAAGGCGGGGGAGGCGAAGTCGCCGCATCGCCTCGCGGTGGTGACCCTCGACGAGGAGTCGATCGGGCGGGGCAACCCGGACCAGGAGCACGAGCGCGCCATCGCGATCTTCGACATCCTGGAGGACAACAGCTTCACGGTCCCCGGCCGCGAGGGGCCCTACGCCCTCACGCTCGGGCTCGTGGAAAGCAAGCTCGCCCTCGTCATCAAGCGCGCGGACGGCGACCCGGTGATGACCCACCTCCTGTCGCTGACCCCGTTCCGCCGGGTGATCCGCGACTACGAGATGATCTGCGAGAGCTACTACAACGCCATCCGCACCGCCTCGCCGACCCAGATCGAGGCGATCGACATGGGCCGGCGCGGCCTGCACAACGAGGCGTCCGACCTGCTGCGCCAGCGCCTCGAGGGCAAGGTCGACCTCGACCACGACACCGCGCGCCGCCTCTTCACTCTGGTCTTCGCCTTGCACTGGAAGGCCTGAGCCGCGACCCCACTCGAAGCGCGAGGCTGAGAAGAAGACCGGATGGCGGACGCGACCGGCCCGAAGAAGACGCGCGTGCAGTCGGCCCTGTTCATGTGCAACTTCAACGCCGTGCGCTCGCTCGCGGCGGAGGCCATCGCGCGCCACTACTTCGGCAAGTCGATCTACGTGCAGTCGGCCGGCGTCCGCTCCGGCGAGCCCGCCGACCCGTTCATGGTGGCGGCCCTCGACGAGATCGGCATCGACGCGACGCGCCACAAGCCGCGCACCCTGGCCCAGCTCGAGGAGTGGGAGGGCCTGAACTTCGACCTCATCGTCACCCTGGCGCCCGAAGCCCACCACGCCGCCCTGGAGCTGACCCGCACCAACGCGGTCGAGGTCGAGTACTGGCCGACCCCCGACCCGACCCACATCCAGGACGGCACCCGCGAGCAGCGCCTCGACGCCTACCGCGACGTCCGCGACGGTCTGGTCTACCGGATCAAGATGCGGCTGAAGGCGTAAGACGCCGGAGCGACGTCACTGGGCCGTAGCTCTTCTCCCGGATGCGGGCGACGGCCTCGGCGAGGGGCTCCACCGCCACCGCCATGTGGTGGCCGTTGGCGTGGATGAGGCGGGCGGCGTCGAGCATCAGCCCGACATGGCCGCGCCAGAACACGAGATCGCCGCGCCGCAGACCCTCGAAGTCCGGGGGCAGGGCCTCGCCGAGCCCGCGCTCCTGCTGGTCGGCGTCCCGCGGCGCCAGGATCCCGGCCTGCGCGAGGCAGAGCTGGACGAGGCCCGAGCAGTCGAGGCCGAGACTGGTGCGCCCACCCCAGAGATAGGGCGTGCCGACGAGGCGTTCGGCGGTGGCGGCGTAATCGGGTTCGACGGCGTCGAGGCGCGCGCAGTGGCCGGCAAAGACGTAGCCACTCGCGATCCGGAGATAGTCGCCCCGGGTCTCCGTCGGTCGGAGGCGGGCGCCCAGGGTCAGCCAGCCGCTGGCGGGCTGCTTCAGGTCGGGGCCCGGATAGAGGAAGCTGCGCAGGGCGGTGATGCGGTGCGTCGGCGCCTGCGCGGGGCCGAGGGCCGCCTCGGGGAGGTAGCCCACATAGCCGTCATGGGCGAACTGGACGAAGACGAAGCCCTCCTCGGCGCCGTAGGCGGTCACCGCGTCCCCCATCACCGCCTCGGTCTCGAGACCGGCATCGAAGCGGGGCGTCCGGCGCAAGGGGGCCGAGGGTACGACCACCGCGCGGGCCTCGCCCACGACGTAGCGTTCGGCCGCCACATGGCCGCGCAGGCGCACATCGGCGATCTCGGGCCGGGCCGGAACGAGACGCGCGTCGGAGAGATCGAACAGAGAATCCGCCATAGCCCCCACCCTCATGGCCCCGACTATCGACGCTCGCCGACCGCATCGCAACAGCCCGGACGTGTCCCGAGGGCACGCGGCATTTCGACGCTTGGCCCTGCCCATTCGGCCGGCAGGGCGCTTCTCGTCCAGGTAGATCCCTTCAACGGCTCGCCGAAGGCGCTGATCGAAAATCCATCACGCCCCCGCGATGCATCGGACGCGCGGCTCGCCCCGCATGTGTGCACTGCACAAACGCTAAGATCGCGCGTATGGTCCGGTGATGCCCCAAGCGAGTCGCGCCGTGAAGAAGCCCTCGAAGTCCTTCCAGGATCTCCCGCCGATCCGCGTGCGGCGCGAGCCGCCGACAATCCCGGAGGCCGTCGCCGCGGCCCAGGACCTCGCCGACGACATCGAGCAGCAGGTGGAGATCGCCGCCGGCCTCATTGGCCTGCCGCCGGAGGCGGTGCGCGAGCACGTGGTCGCCGCCGCCAAGGTCCGGTCCGAGGCCAAGCCCGATCGGATCTCCGAGCGGATGCCGGAGCGCATCTTCACCGCCGCCAGCCCGAGCCGGGCACCGCGCACCGTCATCGTCGAGCGCCGGACCCGGCCGCCGGTGGTGGTCGAGCGGCGCGGGCGACCGCCGATCGGGCGCCCCTGACCGGAGGGCCGGCTTTCCGCCGGCCCCCGGGTCTTTCGCCGCTCGACCAGTCCAGGGGACCCTACCAGTCCAAAGTCTTGCCGGTGTAGTCGAGATAGGCCGTACCGCTCTGTCCGAGCCGGGCCGCGATCACGTCGGCCATGCCGGTGACGCTGGTGGCGACGTCGATGTCGGCATCGGCCCCGCCCATCTCGGTGCGGACCCAGCCCGGATGCAGCAGCAGCACGCCGAAGCCGGCCTCCCGGTGGCGGATCTCGAAGCTGCGCACCAGGGTGTTGAGGGCGGCCTTGCTCGCCCGGTAGTTCTCCCAGCCGCCGGATTCGTTGAGGCCGACGCTGCCGAGGATCGAGCTCATGAAGGCGACGAGGCCCTTCGGCGCCAGCCGGTCAAGGAAGGCCTCGGCGAAACGCACCGGGCTGATCGCATTGGTCAGGTAGACCTGGGCGGCGACGTCGCGTGGCACCAGGTGCAGCGGCTCGTGGGCCTGAGTCGCCACGCCCGCCACCACGAAGATCAGGTCGAAGCTCTGGCCCGCCAGGCGGTCGTGCAGGGTGGACACCGCGCGATCGTCGTCGATGTCGGCCGTCTCGACCGTGAGGGCCTCGGAGGCCAGCGCGGCGAGGCCCGGGGAGGCCGAGCGCTGCGTCGCGGTCACCCGCCACCCGCGTTGGAGGAAGGTCTCGACGAGGCCGAGCCCGAGGCCGCGCGAGGCCCCGACGATGAGCGCGTTCTTCTGGGATGCCATGGTGATCCGTGTCCCTGGTTCGCGGAAGGGGTTCGTGAAGGGCTTGCCGCCCGGGGGCGGCGCCGCCCTCCCCTGTCCGGGGAGGTTGGACGAAGGCGTCGGTCCGGCAATCCGGGCCGCGGGCGCCGAGGTGCGCGGGCGCACCCGCGCGGGCCTCAATCCGCCGTCTGCACCGACCAGGTCGCGTGCTCGATCCCGGGCATCCGCGCGAGGCCCGCCACCACGGCGTCGAGCTCGGCGCCGGCCACCGCCGTCGCCACCAGGGTCGCCACCACCTCGACGGTGTCCTCGCCCCGCTCCACCACCTCGATCCCGCCGACGGGGTACTGCGCCGCCTCCAGGCGCTCCACCAGGAGGTCGCGGGCCGGGCCGGCGCCGTCCGCCTGCACCGTCACCTGCACCTCGTAGGTCGCCTCGGTCTGGCTCTCGTCGATGGGCGCGCGGTTGATGGCGTTGACGAGGGGCCGCAGCAGGGTGTTGCCGGCGAGCACCGCGGCGGTGACGAAGGCCGCCTCCAGGGGAAAGTCGGCGCCCGCGAAAGCGCCCACGGCGGCCGAGCACCAGAGGGTCGCGGCGGTGTTGAGGCCGCGGACGTTCATGCCCTCCTTCATGATCACGCCGGCGCCGAGGAAGCCGACGCCCGAGATCACGTAGGCCACCGTGCGGGTGCCGCCGGGCGCCCCTTCGAGGCGCATGCCGAGGTCGACGAAGGCGGCCGCCCCCACCGCCACCAGGACGTTGGTCCGCAGGCCGGCCGTGCGCTGTCGGTACTGGCGCTCGGCCCCGATCAGGGTGCCGAGCCCGAAGGCGACGAGGAGGCTGATCGCCGAATTGACGGCTTCGGGCATCGGCCCGGACAGGAAGGGGATCATCGTCCTGCCCTGACGCGGTCCCGTGACGGGACCATGACGGCGCGACCGGGATCAGGCCTGCGGGTAGTCGGAGATGCCGCCATGCGCCGCCGACCACTTGGCGGGCTCGTGCAGGAAGCTCTCCACCTCGGCGAGGATCTTCGGGTCGAAGTGGCCGCTCTCCTTGGCCACCGCCAGCACGTCCCACCAGGTGGTGAGGTAGTGCAGCTGGACGCCGAGGTCGGCCATGAGTTCGCGGCTGTTGGGGAAGATGTCGTAGAAGAACATCACGAAGCAGTGGTCGACCTGGGCGCCGGCATCGCGCAGGGCCTTGCAGAACAGCGCCTTGCTGCGCCCGTCGGTGGCGAGATCCTCCACCAGCAGGGTCCGGGCGCCCTCCACCACCTCGCCCTCGATCTGGGCGTTGCGGCCGAAGCCCTTGGGCTTCTTGCGCACGTACTGCATCGGCAGCATCAGCCGGTCGGAGATCCAGGCCGCGAAGGGGATGCCGGCCGTCTCGCCGCCGGCCACGTGGGTGATCGACTCGTAGCCGATGTCGCGCACGATGGTGGCGGCGGCGAAGTCGTTCAGGGTGGAGCGCAGGCGCGGATACGAGATGATCTTGCGGCAGTCGATGTAGACCGGGCTCGCCCAGCCCGAGGTGAAGGTGAAGGGCGTCTCCTGGTAGAAGTGCACCGCCTTGATCTCGAGGAGCATCTTGGCCGCCTCGCGGGCGATCACGGCGCGGTCGATCGGCAGGAAGGAGGTCGTCATGCGCGGGTTCGCTCTCGTGCGGGCGGCGGCCGCGGCCCCGTCCCGCCTCCGGGAGGGGCCGCGCATCCGTCTGAAGGGTTGCGTTCTCCTTCCCGCCAACCGCCAGGGGCGTCAACCCTGGAGATCGCCTGGAGATGGGCGCGCCCCCGCGGGCCCCTCAGGCCGCCTTCACGTCGGCGAGGAATCCGCCGACCGCGCGGGTCAGAGTCTCGGAGTGCCGGGCGAGCTCCTGGGCGGCGCTGAGCACCTGCGAGGCGGCCGCCCCCGTCTGGCCGGCGCCGTCGCGCACGCCGGCGATGTTGGTGGTCACCTCCTCGGTGCCGCGCGCCGCCTCCTGCACGTTGCGGGTGATCTCCTGGGTCGCGGCCCCCTGCTCCTCCATGGCGGCGGCGATCGAGGCGGCGGTGCTCGACATCTCGCCGATGATCCGGCCGATGGTCTCGATGTCGGTGATGGCCTCCTGGGTCGCGGTGCGGATCTCGGTGATGCGCTCGCCGATCTCGCCCGTGGCCTTGGCGGTCTGCCCGGCCAGTTCCTTCACCTCGGAGGCGACGACGGCGAAGCCGCGGCCGGCCTCGCCGGCCCGCGCCGCCTCGATGGTGGCGTTGAGCGCCAGGAGATTGGTCTGCGCGGCGATGCTGGAGATCACCTCGACGAAGGCGCCGATGCGCTCGGTGGTGCCGGCGAGGCGGCGCACGGTGGCGTCGGTGCGCTGGGCGTTCTCCACCGCCTGGTCGGCGATGCGGGCCGACAGGCTGACCTGGCTCACGATCTCCTGTACCGAGGCCGACATCTCCTCGCTGGCCGCGGCCACCGTCTGGACGTTGGCGGAGGTCTCCTCGGCCGCCCCCGCGACGATCACGGTCTGCTGGTTGGTCTGGGCGGCGACGCTGCTCATCGACTGGGCCGTGGCCTCCATCTCGGTGGCGGCGCCCGCCAGCCCCTGGGTCAGGATCGAGACGTTGCCCTCGAAGGCCTGGGTCAGGGCGTCGAGACGCTGGGCCCGGCGCATCTTGGCGGCGTCCTCGGCCGCCTGCGCCTCGGCGAGGCGCCGGGCCTCCAGGGCGTTGTCCTTGAAGACCTGGAGCGCGCGGGCCAGGAGACCGACCTCGTCCCGCCGCTCGGTGCCCGAGACCGTCACGGCGAGGTCGCCGGCCGCGAGCCGGCCCATCGCCGCCGTCATGGCGGCGAGCGGGCGGGTGACGCCGTAGAGGGTGATCAGCGCGAGCAGGCCGACCGCGACGCCGAGGCCCAGGGTGGCGGTGACGATGAGGGTGCGCGTGGCGCTCTCGGCCGTTTCGGCCGCCGCCTGCTTGGCGATCTCGAGGTCGCGCAGGTTCGCGGCGACGCGGGCCGCCACGCTCCGGGCGATCGTGAGCCGGGCCGGGCGGACCTCCTGCTTCGAGATCTGGGCGGCCGCCGCGTTCTCGTTGCGCAGGCCGAGGGCGATGGAGCGGTCGGCGGTGGCGAAGAACGCCTCCAGCTCGCCGCGGACGCCCTGCAGGATGGCGCGGCGCTCCGGCGTGTCGGCCAGGGCGAGCAGGCGGTCGCTGGCCTCGAGGGCGGCTTTCCGGCTCGCCTGGTAATGGGCGAAGTCCTGCTGCATCAGCGCGGCGTCGGTCTCGATGATGGTGTTCTTCTCGGCGATCACCGCCTCGTCCACGGCCAGGGCCAGTTGCTGGGCCAGGGAAAGCCGGGCGGCGCGGACATCGACGATCTGGGTCGTGTTCCGCCCGAGGGTGTCGAGGTTGGCCCGCGCCAGGACCACCAGTCCGACGGCCACGAGGATGAGGATCAGGCTCGGGACGGCGAGCTTTCCCAGAAGCTTGAGGTTGTTGAACATGCGCATGAGGCCCCCGCGACCGGCGCCGGCGCAGGACCTTGATCGGTCTCTCAGGGACGCGGCGTCGTGCTCACGTTTCTGTGATACGGCGCTGAAACAATGATTAACGTATGCGAATTTTTCTGCAACTGATGGAAGTCTTGCGGCAACCTGGTTGTATTCCGAAGTTTTCCGATCCGGGGCGATGATCCCTTATCCATCTCGCTCTGAGGCCTGCCGGAGCGTCGCGGCGAACCAAATGCTCGAAACCCTGCCCTCGGTCTTCGACAGCGACGGAAATACCGTCCGAACGCGCGCGAGGATCACACGTGTGAAGCTCCGGTGCGGGCGGATCTGACGCTCTGCCGGCCGCCTCGCCCGCTCACCCCAGAAAGGATTGCAGGGCCGCCAGGGACGCGGCGGGGTTCTCTTCGGCCAGGAAATGGCCGGACGTGACCTCGGCGGCGACGGCGCCCGGCGCGAAGGTGCGCTGCCAGGCGGCGAGCGGCGTCTCGGGCTCACGGTCGAGATAGCTGTCGCCGGTGAGGATCAGGGTCGGGCAGGCCAGCCGACGCCCGGCGGCGAGGTCCGCGAGATCGGCGTCCCGGTCGCGGGTGGCCCCCGCCCGGTAATCCTCGCAGAAGGCGTGGATGCGCTCGGGCACGCCCCAGGCCTGCCGGTAGAGATGCAGAGCGGCGGGGGCGAAGGCCTTGAGGGACTTGTCCCCGCTCCAGTCGCGCAGCAGCCCCTCGAAATAGGCGTCCGGGTCGCGACCGATGGCCTGCTCCGGCCCCGGGGCGGCCTCCGCCAGGAAGTGCCAGTGCGAGGGCTTGCGCGGGTTGGCCTCGATCCGCTCCCACTGGACCAGGGTCGGCAGGATGTCGAGGAGGGCCAGCCGGGCGATCCGCCCGGGCTCGTCGAGGGCGAGGCGGTAGCCGATGCGCGCACCCCGGTCGTGACCGACCAGGGCGAAGTGGACGTGGCCCAGGGATTCCATCACCGCCACCACCTCGGCCGCGAGGGTCCGCTTGGCGTAGGCCTCGTGGCGCGGGTCGCCCTCCGGCGCGGCGGACCAGCCGTAGCCCTTGAGGTCGAGGCAGATCACCCGATGGCGCTCGGCGAGGGCCGGCGCGATCCGGTGCCAGCAGGCGTGGCTCTGCGGGAAGCCGTGGAGGAGCAGCACCGGCCTCCCGTCCTCCGGCCCGCCGATGCGGGCGAAGAAGCGGCCGGCCGGGATGTCGATCCAAGGGGCGGCGAAGCGGGGGAAGAGATCGGTGGTCACGGGCGGCGCCTCCGGCAGGGGCCGGGGGAACGCACGGGGCCGGGCGCCGGTTCGCAATCGCGGACAGCGTCGCTTCGGCTGGAAGCGGGCGATTTTCCGACTAGATCCGCCCCATCCGCCCTCCTCAGCAGGATTTTCCCGATGCACACGTGTGTGACCGCCCTCGCCCTGGCCGCCGGCCTCGCCCTGGCCAGCCTCGTTCCCGCCCAGGCCGCCGGGTGCTGCGGAGGCGGCGCCGGCATGATGTGCGGCCAAGGCAAGATGGACATGCGGGCGGGCGCCATGAAGCCGTCCCGGACCAAGAAGGCCGCCTGCTGCTGCGCGGGCATGGCCGGACACGGCGCGGCCCCGATGTCGAAGAAGCTCTGAACCGGACCGGACGACGTCTCCCGCCGAGGCCGTGGTCGAAGACGAGGCGGCACGCGAAAACGAGGCCGCGCCCGCAGAGTTGTGTCCGGACCGGGTGCCCCGGCCCGTGCCCTGCGGCCTCGCGGATGCCGGGGCGGGATTGACGCCCGCCCCGCGCAGCGGGCACACCCGAAGGAGGCGGATCGCGCAAGAATCCGACCCAAAAAAGATCACCGAGGAGACGCGCATGGACCGGCCCACCGTTCCTGCTCCGCAGAGTCCTGTTCCGCAGAGTCCTGCCTTGCAGAGGCTTGCCCTGCAGAGACTTGCCCTGCAGAGACTTGCCCCATCGACGATCCGGGCGCTCCGGCCGGCCGGCGCGAGCCCCTCCGCATGAGCGGCGCGGCCCTCGCCGAACGGCCGGCGACCGGCGCTCCGCCCGTGGACGCCGCCCTGCGCGGCCGCATCCTCGCGCTCCGCGAGGGCCTCCTGCACGGGCTCATCGGCGCCGACGCGATGGTCGAGCGCCTCCTCATCGGCCTCCTCACCGGCGGCCATCTCCTCATCGAGGGCGCCCCCGGCCTCGCCAAGACCCGCGCGGTCAAGCGCCTGTCGGACGGGCTCGACGGCAGCTTCGCCCGCATCCAGTGCACCCCCGACCTGATGCCCGCCGACCTGACCGGCACCACCGTGTGGCGCCAGGATGCCGGCGACTTCGAGTTCCTGCCCGGCCCCCTGTTCCACTCCCTCGTCCTCGTCGACGAGGTGAACCGCGCGCCGCCGAAGGTGCAGTCGGCCCTGCTCGAGGCCATGGCCGAGGGTCAGATCACGGTCTCGGGCCACACCCATGCGCTGCCCGACCCGTTCATGGTGGTGGCGACCCAGAACCCGATCGAGCACGCGGGCACCTTCCCGCTGCCCGAGGCGCAGCTCGACCGCTTCCTCCTCCACGTCCTGGTGGAGATGCCGGACGAGGCCGCCGAGCGCCGCATCCTCGACCTCGTCGAGGGCGAATTGAACCACCACGCCGAGGCGATGCCGGTGCGGCTCTCCGTGGCGGAGATCCGGGCCGCCCGGGAAGCCGCCCTCAACGTCTACGTCTCCCCGGCCCTCAAGGACTACCTCGTGCGGCTGGTCGCCGGCACCCGCACCGACGCGGCGGCCCCCGACCTGCGCGCCGCCATCGAGCACCCGGCCTCCCCGCGCGGCACCCTGGCGCTGATGCTCGCCGGCAAGGCGCGGGCCTATCTGCACGGCCGCGACCACGTCATCCCGGAGGACGTGGCGGACCTCGCCGCCGACGCCCTCGCCCACCGCATCGGCCTGACCTGGCGCGCCGCCGCCGAGGGTCAGACGGCCCGGGGCATCATCCGCGGCCTCGTCCAGCGGGTGCGGGCCCTCTGAGCGCGACCATGACCGTGCCGAGCCCGGCCCAAGCCGCAGCCGCCCTGCCGGCCACCGACCCGCTGATGGCGCCGGGCATCCACCTCTCGGGCGAGGCGCTGATGGGCCTGCGCCACCTCGCCCGGCGCGGCTCCGGGCCGGCCACCCGGACGCTGGCGGGCCTGCCCGGCGGGATCGTGACCCGTCGGCGCGGGCGCGGCTCCGAGCCGGACGACGTGCGCCTCTGGTCCGAGGGCGACGACCGCCGGCACATCGACCGCAACGCCACCGCCCGCACCGGCATCCTGCACGTGCGCACCCATCACGACGAGCGCGACCGTGCCGTGGTGCTCCTCGTCGACGTCCGGCCCTCCATGCTCTTCGGCACCCGCCGCGCCCTGCGCTCGGTGGCGGCGGCCGAGGCCCTGGTCCTGCTCGGCTGGCGCATCGTCGGCGACGGCGGCCGCATCGGCCTCGTGGCGGCGGGGGCCGGCGAGCCCGTGGTGGTGCGCCCGGCCGGCGGCGAGCGGGCGATGACCGCCCTCACCGGCGCCCTGGCGCTGGCCCATGCCCGGGCCCTGGCCGACGGATCCGCCGCGGATCCGCCCCTCGCGCCGGCCCTGACCCTGGCCCAGAGCCTGCTGCCCTCGGGCGGTCACCTCGTCATCGGCAGCGCCCTCGACGCGCCGGGCCCGGATTTCGATCCCCTGCTGACGATCATGGCCGAGCGCCTGTCGATCCGCCTCGTCCTCGTGAGCGACGCTTTCGAGCGGGCCCGGCCGCCGGGCTTCTACCCCTTCGCCACGCCGGACGGCCGGCGCGGCACCGTGCAGGCGAGCCGGACCGACCGGGCCTCCCCGGGCACCGATGCCCGCCTCGTCGCCTACGCCCAGCGCGGCATCGAGGGCCTGCGCCTCGACGTCGAGGCCGGCCCGGAGGCCTACGCGCCGCTGATGGAGCGCCTCGATGCGATGCTGTAGGGCGCCAAGCTCTCGGGTACCAAGCCGACAGGGAGGGGCCCGGTGACGCCCGACGCTCCGCCCGGCCTCGACCAGCTGCGCGGCCTGCACCTGCCCGCCGAGACCGGCGGGGCGCAGGGGGCGGTGATGCTCGCCATCGCCCTGGGCTTCACGGCGGCCCTCGTCCTCGGCCTGCTGCGCCTGTTGCGGGCGCGCCGGCGCGGTTCGGTCCGGCGCGCGGCCCTGGCCGACCTCGCCGCCGCCAACGCCCTGCCGCCGGAGCGCCGCCGGGTGGCGCAGGCGCAGCTCCTGCGCCGCCTCGCCCGCACCCTCCAGGGCGACGCCGCGGCCGACGCGCAGGGCGACGCCTGGACCGCCGCCCTCGACCGGCTCTTCGCCACGACCTTCTTCAGCGCCGGCGCGGGCCGGATCTTCGCCGAGGGGCTCTACCGGCGCGGCGCGTCCGAGCCCGGCCCGGTGGATGCCGAGCTGGCGCGGCTCTTCGCCCGGATCGGGGCCTGAGCCATGCTGACGGAGTTTTGGCCGCACTGGCTCACCGCCCTCGCCTCGGCCTTCGACCTCGCGAGCCCCTATGCCCTGCTGCTCCTGCCCCTGCCGCTCCTGGCGGCCCGGCTGATGACGCCCGAGCGGGTCGGGGCGAGCGGCGCCCTGCGGGTCCCCCCCTCCCTGGTGGCCGAGGCCGCCCGGGGCGACAGCGTGGCGGCCCGCGGCCGCGGCCGCACCCTCCTGGTCTGGACCCTGTGGGCGGCCCTGGTGGTCGCCCTCGCCGGACCGCGCCTCGTCCTGCCGGCCACCGCCCTGCCGGCCTCGGGCCGCGAGATCATGCTGGTGATGGACCTCTCGGGTTCGATGGAGCGGCGCGACTTCGCCCTGGACGGGCAGACCGTGACCCGGCTCGCCGCGGTCAAGCGCGTCGGCACCGACTTCATCCGCCGCCGGGCCGGCGACCGCATCGGTCTCGTCATCTTCGCCAACGAATCCTACGTCGCCGCGAGCCCGAGCTTCGACACCGCCACCGTCGCCCGCGCCCTCGACGAGGCGACCATCGGCCTCGTCGGGCGCTCCACCGGCATCGGCGACGGCCTGGGCCTCGCCCTCAAGCGCCTGACCCCGGCGGGACCGGAGGCCGAGGGCGCGCCGGTGGCCACCGCCAAGGTGGTGATCCTGATGACGGACGGCGCCAACAATGCCGGCCAGACCACGCCCCGGGACGTGGCCGGCCTCGCCAAGGAGCTCGGCGTCCGGGTCCACACCATCGCGCTGGGCCCCCGCGACCTCTCCAACGCCGACGGCGAGCAGGACGTCGTCGACACCGAGACCCTGCGCGAGATCGCGGATCTCACCGGCGGCCGGATGTTCCGCGTGAAGACCACCGACGACCTCATCGCCATGGCGGACGCCATCGACGCGATCGAGGGCGGGCGCGCCAAGGCGCCGCCGGTGCCCCTGCGCAAGGACCTCTGGCCCTGGCCCGCCGCCCTCGCCTTCCTGGCGGCGGCCGCCCTCCTCGCGTCGCGGCGGATCGCATGAGTCTCCTCGACACCCTGGCGGTCCTGCGGCCCTGGTGGCTGGTGGCGATTCCCGTCGTGGCCGCCCTGGCGCTGCGCGCCGCCTGGCGCTCGGCGCCCCTCGGCGATTGGACCCGGGCCGTCGATCCCGGCCTGATGGCGCTGCTCGCCCGGCGCGGGGCGGTGCTCGGCGGACGCCGGCAGGCGAACCTCGCCGCGGCGCTCGCGGCCGGGCTCGTCGCCCTGGCCCTCACCGGCCCGGCGGTGGAGCGCCCGGACGCCGCCACCTTCCGCAACCTCGACGCGACCGTGGTGGTATGCGACCTGTCGCGCTCCATCGCGGAGGGCGGCCACCTCAAGGACGTGCGCCAGGTGGCGCAGGCGGTGGCCGAGGCCGCCGGCACCCGCAGCGTCGCCGTGGTGGTCTATGCGGGCGACGCCTATCTCGCCGCCCCGCCCACCACCGACCGGGATGCCCTGTCCTCCACCCTGTTCGCCCTGGACGGCGACACCGTGCCGGACCGGGGCACCCATCCCGAGCGCGGCCTCGCCCTGGCCCGCCGCACCCTCGCGGAGGCCGGCGTGATCGCGGGCGACGTCGTCCTCGTCACCGACGGCGACGGCATCGGCGACGCGGCCCTGCGCGAGGCCGCCGCGATCCGTGCCAAGGGCTGGCACCTGCACGGGCTGTTCGTGCCGGCCGGGCCCGGCCTGCCGGCGGGCTCGCCCAAGCCCGACCGCGGCGCCCTCGAGCGCCTGACCGACGCGGGGGCGGGCCGCTTCGCCCTCCTCGACAGCCCCGCCCCGGTGCTCGACGCGGTGGGCGCCAGCACCGCCCAGCACCTCGCCGCCGGGGGCTACACCGTCCTGGCCTTCGCCGATCTCGGGCGCTGGCTCGTGCTGCTGGCCCTGCTGCCCGCCCTCGTCCTGTTCCGCAGGAGCGCCTGATGGCCCTCGGTGTCCTGTCCGACCGTCTGCCCGCCCTCCCCCGCGACTGGACCCGCTGGGCACGCCTCGCCGCCCTGGGGCTCGCGGGCGCCGGCATCCTCGCCCTGACGGCGACGGCGCAGCCTCGCACCAGCCTCGGCCGCGCCCTGCTGGGGGCCGGCCTGCCCGGGGCCGCCGCCTGGGTGCTCGACGACCCGGCCTGGCGCGGCCCGGCCCTCTACCAGGCCGGGCGCTACACGGAAGCCGCCGCCCTTTTCCGCAACGGCGGCCGGCGCAACGCCTACAACCTCGGCAACGCGCTCGCGAAATCCGGCGACCTGCAGGGGGCGCTGGACGCCTACGACGCCGCCCTCCAGTACAACCCCCGCGACGCCGACGCACAGGCCAACCGCTCGCTGATCGCCCGCCTCGTGGACGAGGGCGCCGGCGATCCCGGCAAGGGCGGGGGCGTGGCCAACGCCACCGCCACGGTGGGCGCGCGCTACAACAAGACCGCGAACCAGGACCCCAACGACGACACCCAGGCCACCTCCAGCGGGGAGGGCCTGGCCGGAAACAAGGAGGGCGGCACCTCCTCCTCGACCCCGGGCAACAGCAAGGTCGCCCGGCGCGGCAAGGCCGAGCAGGTCTCGGCGGATTCCGGCAAGGGCGAGGCCCGCGGCTCGGCCAGCGACGCGGCGGGGCGCGGCCGCACCGGGGCGGGCTCCGCCATGGTCGCGGCCGCCCCCGAGCGGGAGGTGCGCCGGGTGACGAAGAGCTTCGAGGCCCACGAGATCCGACCCGACCGCCTCTGGCTGCAGACCCTGCCGGACGATCCCGGACGCTATCTCAAGCTGCGCCTGAAGGCGGAACAGGCAGCCCGCGTCGAGGCCGGCACAGCGGTGCCGGGGGGAAGCAACCCATGGTGAGCGATCGGTCCGCGTTTCGAAACCGGCGGGGCGTCCTCGCGGCCGGCCTCGCCGCCTTCCTCCTCGCGCCCCTCCCGGCCCGGGCCGAGATCGGTCCCGGCGACCTCACCCTCACGGTGACGCCGGAGCGCAACGGCAACGCCGATCCGTTCTCCCGCGAGATGGTGCTGCTGCGCATCCACGGGGTCTACCGCCAGCCGATCCTGCTGGAGGAGGTGATCCAGCCGTCGCTGGCCAATTTCAGCTGGACGCAGCTCGGCCGCGACGCCTGGTCGAAGACCCGCCTGCCCGACGGGCAGGTGGCCATCGCCTTCGACCGGGTGGTGGCGATCTTCCCGCACCATCCGGGCGACTTCACCATCGATCCGTTCCTGCATCGCCTCACCGTCAACGACGGCGGCAAGCGGGTCGTCGTCGACGTGCCCTCGGCCCCGGTGACCCTGCCCGTCGCCACCTGGACGAAGCCGGTGGGCGGGCCCGACGCCAAGGAGCCCTGGTGGCTCCCGGCCAAGGACGTGACGATCACGGATTCCTGGAGCCCCGACCCCGAGACGGTGAAGCTCGGCGAGACCACACGGCGCATCGTCACCCTGGAGGCCCAGGGCATGGTCGCCGAGGGGCTGCCGCCCCGCCCGGTGATGCGCACGCGCGGCATCCTCACCTTCGCCGGGCCGGTGACCCGCGAGACGATCATCACCCCCGCCGGCCCGGTGGCGCGGGTGACCTACCAGTGGGACGTGCGCCCCGCGATCGAGGAGATCATCCCCCTCGACGCGATCGTCATCCCGTGGTTCGACACCGTCTCGCGCACCCTGCGCGAGGCCGAGATTCCCGCCCGCCAGATCGGCGGCGGCCTGCCCGACAGGGACGACGAGGCGAAACCCGTCCTGCCGGCCTCCCCCCTCGTGGTGGCGACCGCCGCCCTCGGCGCCTTCGGCCTCGGCCTCGCCCTGCTCGGCTTCGGCAGCGGCGGGCGTTCGGGACGCCGGCGCCTCGACGCGCGGACGCGCCGGGCGCTCGGCCGCGCCGCCTCGGCCCGGGACGCGCGGGCCTTCCGCGCGCATCTCCACCCCGTCCTCACGGAGCAGCCCGACCTCGCGCGGGCCTGGCGGGCCCGGCCGGAGGTCGCCGCAGGCCTCGATACCCTGGATTCCCACCTCTACGGCCCCGGCACCGTCGCAGCCCCCGACCTGCCCGGCCTCGCCCGGGCCCTGAGCCAGCCGATCGCTGCGGGAGCGCAGCCGACGGCGGCCCCCTCGCGCCTCGCGCCCCTCGACGGCCGGGCCCTGACCTCGCCAAGACCCATCCGAGACCCATCGACCGGAACCGCATGAGCCTGACGCGACGGATCCTCCTCGGGGCGGGGGCCCTCCTGCCCCTGCTGAGCACGGCCCAGGGCCAGGGCAAGGGCAAGGGCCACGAGACCGATCCCGGCCCCCAGGACCGGTTCGCCGAGGCCGGTGCGGCGTTGGCGCGGATCGCCGGCGACCTCGGCGGCCGGGCCGGGATCGCGGTCCTCGACACGAGCGGCGGCCCCGCCCTGCTGCACGACGCCGAGGGCGCCTTCCCGCTCTGCAGCACCTTCAAGCTGCTCCTCGCCGCCGCGATCCTGGCCCGGGTCGAGGCGGGGCGCGAACGGCTCGACCGGCGCCTCGCCTACGGAGAGGCCGACCTCGACACCTACGCCCCCGTCACCACGCGCGCCCTGAGGGCGGGCGGACCGGAGGCCGGGGCGATGTCCGTGGAGGCTCTGTGCGCCGCCGCCCTGGTCTGGAGCGACAACACCGCCGCCAACCTCCTGCTCGACGCCCTCGGCGGTCCCGCGGCCCTGACCGCCTATGGCCGGAGCCTCGGCGACCCGGTGACCCGCCTCGACCGGACCGAACCCGACTTGAACTCGGCCGTGCCCGGCGATCCCCGCGACACCACCCGGCCCGCCGCGATGGCAGCGACCGTCGGGAAGATCCTGCTCGGGCCGTCGCTGACGGAGGCCAGTCGCGCCCGGCTCGAGGGCTGGATGACGGCCTCCCGCACCGGAACGAAGCGCCTGCGGGCGGGGCTTCCGGCCGATTGGGGCGTCGGCGACAAGACCGGCAGCGGGGCCTACGGCACCGCCAATGTGGTGGCGCTCCTGCGCCCGCCCGCCCGGGCGCCCCTGGTGGCGGCCATCTACCTCACGGGGTCGGACACCACGAGCGAGGCCCGCGACGCGGCCCATGCGGCGATCGGCCGGGTCATCGCCGCGACCTATGGTTAACACTCGGTTCACGCCTGCCTGACACGGTCGTCCCGCGAGGAGTGGACCCGATGCGGCGTGGCGGTGTGGCGATCAGACGGGGCGGGGCGGGGCTCGTGCTCCTGGCCGGATTGACGGCAGCCCCCGCCGGTTCGGCAGATCTCGGCGGCCTCGCCTTCCCGACCCCCGGGCGCGCGGTGGAGGGCTACGGGGCGGAGCCCGAGGGCCTGCCGCGCTACTTCCCGCGGGCGGAGGAGGAGGGTGGCGTGGCTCACCACGCACCGGTGCCGCGCCGCCGGCTGGCCGGCTGCATCCCGCGGCGGGTACCCATCCCCACCGATTCCCCCGGCGACCCGAGCTATGTCGGCTCGGCCTACGGCCTCGGCAAGCCGAGCTATTACGGCTTCACCCCGCCCCTCGGGGTCGACGATCCCTACGGCCGGCCCCTGCGGCCCTATTGTCCCTGAGGCGTCTGGCGTCCCGGCGGCAGGGCGATTAGGTCTCGCGCCGGGATGCGATCCGCGTCCGCGAGACCCTGCCGAAGACCTTGCCGAGGACGAGCCGCCGATGTCCGATCCCGTCTCCCTGCTCCGGTTCACGTCCGTCGCCCCCCTGCGCGCCGCGGTCGCCGCCTGGCGCCGGGCCGACGAGCGGGTGGTGCTGGTGCCGACGATGGGCGCGCTCCATGCCGGCCACCTCGCCCTGATGGCGCGGGCGCGCAGCCTCGGTCGGCGCGTCGTGGCGAGCATCTTCGTCAATCCGACCCAGTTCGGCCCGAACGAGGATTTTTCGCGCTATCCCCGCGACACCGAGACCGACCTCGCCCTGCTGGCAGAGGCGGGGGTCGATGCCGCCTACCTGCCGGAAGTCTCCGGGATGTACCCCGAGCACTTCTCGACCCGGATCGAGGTGGGCGGCCTCACCGAGGGCCTGTGCGGCGCCTATCGGCCGGGTCACTTCTCGGGCGTCGCCACGGTGGTGACCAAGCTGCTCAACCAGGTCCAGCCCGACTGCGCGCTGTTCGGCGAGAAGGACTACCAGCAGCTCCTGGTGATCCGCCGCGCCGTGCGCGACCTCGACCTGCCCGTGGAGATCCAGGGCGTCCCCACCCTGCGGGAGGCGGACGGCCTCGCTCTGTCGTCGCGCAACCGCTACCTCGCCCCCGAGGAGCGGGTGCGCGCACCGCGCCTCCACGCCGTCCTGTCCGAGATCGCCGCAGGCCTCGCGGCCGGCGGAAGCGCCGGCCCCCTGGTCGAGGGAGGCCGGGCCGCGCTGGCGGCGGCGGGCTTCGAGCCCGTGCAGTATCTCGAGGTCCGCGATGCCGAGACGCTGGCGCCGGTGGAGCACGCCACGCGGCCAGCCCGGGTGCTGGCGGCGGCCTATCTCGGTCGCACGCGCCTCATCGACAACGTCGCGGTGGGTTGAACCACGGGACGTTCAGGCCCGTCCCGCCGCGAGGGGATTGGCCCGGAAGAAATCGAGCATCGCCCGCGTCGCGTCGGGCCCGCGCGGATCGGTGTAGCTGCCGGCCGGGCTTCCGCCGGACCAGGCGTGGCCGAGGCCGCGCACGATCCAGCCCTCCACCGCGACCCGTCCGTCCGCATCGGCGTAGCGGGTGCGGGTGTAGGGCAGGCCGCCCGGGCTCACAGCCTCCGCCGCCTCGGGCGTCAGCCCGTCGATGCCGGCCTGGGCCAGCGCCTGCTCGCCGTTGCGGGGGTTCACGGTGCCGTCGCTCTCCCCGTGGAACACGATGGTGGGCACCCGCACCGTGGACACCGGGCCGTCGGCAGCGGCCACGGGGCCGAGGCGCATCACCGTGAGCGCGGTCGAGACGTCGCGGGCACAGCCCGCCGCGAGGCCGGAATGGATGCCCACCGCCGCGTAGAGGTCGGGATAGGCCCGGGCGATGTTCACCGCCGCCGCACCGCCCGCCGACAGGCCGGCGATGTAGACCCGGGTCGGATCGACTCGATGCTCGGCGATGAGCGCGCGGGTCAGCCCGGCGATGATCCCCGCCTCGCCGGAATCCCGGCCCTGGTCGCCGGGCTGGAACCAGTTCCAGCAGCGCTGGCCGTTGGCGCGCCCGCTCTGGGCCGGGTAGGCCACGAGGAAGCCCTCCGCCTCCGCGCGGGCGTTCATGCCGGTGCCGGCGGCGAAATCGTCCGGCGACTGGGTACAGCCGTGCAGCATCACCACCAGGGGCAGGTCGGCACGGGCGTCGCTGGGAACGAACAGCTTGTAGTCCCGTGCCCCGGCCGCGTTGGAAAAGCTGTGCTCCGTGAAGCTGCCGCCCTCGGTGAGGGGCGCACGAGCTTGGTTCAAGCCCGACGGGCCGAGACCGCCGGCCAGGCCCGAGACGAGAGTGCCGAGATTGCCGACGAGGCCGGAGGGGGTCGCTCCGCCGGGACCGGCCTTGCCGAGTCCCCCGAGCACCGGGGTGATGCCCCGCGTCACCGTTTCCACGACCTTGCGCAGCTTCTCGGGGAGGATCGCGGCGCGGCGCGCCTCCTCGGCGGCGGCCGAACCCGACGGGGACTCGGTCTGGAACGCGGGTTTGGATTCCGGCTTGGCCGCCGGGCCGGTCTCGACGCGCTCGGCCACGAGATCGATGGTGTGGGGCTGGGGCGCCGGAGCGCCGTGGTCGGCCGCGGAACGGGGGGGCGTGCCGGCGAAGCCGCGCTGCAGCAGGTCCGTCGCGTCCTGCAGGCGTCCGGCTGCCGTGAGGCGCGTCGCCTCCATCATGTCGGCGAGGCGGTCCTGCATCCGGTTCGAAGGGTCGGTCATGGGGTTCGCTTTCCGGCTCGACGACGGGTCGAACCATGCGAGGTCGGGAACGCGGTTTTTGGAGATTGTCAGAGGAGACGGTCGGCGAGGGCCGCCTTCACGGCCGGAGTCGCCTGCAGGCTTCCCATGACCTCGATCGACGCGATGACCTCGCGGGCCAGTTCCGGGGTGACGTCGGGCGCGATGCTGGCGAGCCCGAGGACGCGGATGTCGAGGCGGATGCCGCTGGCGCGCGCGGCCTCGAGTTCGGCCCGGTCGTAGCGGCGCAGGCCGAGTTCGACGCCCTTGCGGGCCACCGATTGCCGGGTCACGTCGCCGTGGCGCGCGATCTGGTTGCGCACGGCCGTACGGATGAAGTCGCTCCGGTTGGCGTAGACGCTCTCGGACACGAGGAGATCGATGTGGCCGAGATCGACGTAGCCGAGATTGATCGTGATCTTCTCGGTGTCGCCGACCCGAATCGGCGCCCTGGGCTTATCCTCGAGATCGAGCATCGGACCTTCCCGTTACCATCCAGTGGGATGGTATATGGGAGGCTTTTGTTGCGATGCAATAAGGAGCCTCGTGCGTCGCAGCATCGTGACGGCGACGGGACGGAACGAACAACCTGCGCCGGTCCGGACCGGTTCGACCGGCCTTCAGGCGGTCTCCTGCTCGCCGAGATAATCGCGCCAGACCGCACCGCCGCCCCCGAGGGTCGCGATGAAGGCCGCGTGCCGGGTGCGCTCGGCCTCGCTGAGCCGATGGCGCAGCGGGCGCGGCCCCACCGGGACGACCTCGCCGCCATCGCCGAGGATCACCACCTCCTCGGCCTCCGTCATGGCGAGCCCGAGGCTGGTCTGCTTGCCGCCGAGGAGCTCGACATAGACCTCCGCCAGGATCTGTGCGTCGAGGAGCGCGCCGTGCTTGGTCCGCCGCGTGGTGTCGATGCCGTAGCGCGAACACAGGGCATCGAGGTTGTTGGCCGCCCCCGTATGCTTGCGGCGGGCGAGCTGCAGGGTGTCGACGACGTCGGCGAGGTCGATGGGCGGGGGCGCCGCCGCGCCGAGGCGGGCGTATTCCATGTTGAGGAAGCCGACGTCGAAGGGCGCGTTGTGGATCACCAGGGGCGAGTCGCCGCAGAAGTCGCGGAATTCGTCGACGATGTCGGCGAAGAGCGGCTTGTCGGCGAGCATGGCGTCCGAGATGCCGTGCACCGCGAAGGCGCCCTGGGAAACCGGCCGGGTCGGATTCACCAGTTTGTGGAAGACCTTGCCCGTCTGCACGTGGTTGATCAATTCGACGCAGCCGATCTCGATCAGGCGATCGCCGTTCTTGGCATCCGTGCCGGTGGTCTCGGTGTCGAGGACGATCTCACGCAGCATCGAAGGGTCCTGATCGAAGGGTCCCGGAGGCAGGGGCCGCAAGCTCCGACCTTGCGCCCTCCAGGGCCGGCGTCAAGGCGCCGCCGGCACCGATCCCGCGGTCAGTTGCCGGATGATCGACGCCACCTCGGCCTCGGCGTGGTCGAAACCCAGGCTGGTATCGAGGACGAAATCGGCGCGGGCCTGCTTCTCGGCGTCGGGCCACTGCTTGGCGCGGATCGCCTCGAAGGTCGCCGCATCCATCCCGGGCCGGGCGAGCACCCGGGCGCGCTGCACGTCGGGCGGGGCGGTGACCACCAGGACCCGGTCGCAGCGGGCCTCGCCGCCGGTCTCGAACAGGAGCGGGATGTCGAGGAGCACCAGGGGCGCTTCGGCGTGGCGGGCGAGGAAGTCCCGGGCCGCGGCCTGGGCCAGGGGATGGACCAGAGCCTCGAGGGCGGCGAGGCGCTCGGGCGCGCCGATCACCGCCTCCCGCAGGCGCGCCCGGTCGACGGCGCCGTCCGCGTCCAGGGTTCCGGGGAAGGCCGCGCCGATGGCGGCTGCCGCTGCACCGCCGGCGCCGTAGAGGGCATGCACCGCCGCATCCGCGTCGTGGACCGGCACGCCGTGGCGCGCGAACATCGCCGCGGTGGCCGACTTGCCCATGCCGATCGAGCCGGTGAGTCCGAGGATGACCGGCCGGCTCATGCGGGCGCCAGGTCGGCGACGATCCGGGCGCGCAGGGCCGGCGTCACGCCCGGGGTCGTGCGGAACCAACGGGCGAAGCCCGGCACCGCCTGGTGCAGCAGCATGCCGAGGCCATCGACGGCGGGTAGCCCCCGTGCCCGGGCCGCCGCGAGGAGGGGCGTCTCCAGGGGCGCGTAGACGATGTCGGCCACCGCCGCGTCCTCGGGCAGGGGCAGGAGGTCGAGGGCGAGGGGGGGATGGCCGACCATGCCGAGCGACGTGGTGTTCACGAGGAGCCCGGTGAGGGCCATGGCGTCCGGCAGGTCGTGCCAGGCGACGCCCTCGACCCGGGTGGGGTCGAGGGCCACCAGGGCCTCGGCCCGGGCCGGCGTCCGGTTGGCGACCCAGACCCGCGACAGGCCGCGCTCCAGGAGGCCGACCACGATGGCGCGGGCGGCGCCGCCGGCCCCGAGCACCAGGGCGGTGCCGCCGCCGCGCTCGGTCCAGCCGAGGCCCAGGCTCTGGTCGAGATGGGCGACGAAGCCGGGGGCGTCGGTGTTGTCGCCGCAGAGGCGCTCGGACCCGTCGAAGAACAGGGTGTTCACCGCCCCGATCCTCTCCGCCCGCGGCGTCAGGGATTCGACCAGCCCGAAGGCCGCCTCCTTGTGCGGGATGGTGACGTTGCCGCCGGCGAAGCCGTTCGCGCGCAGTCCGGCCAGGAAGGCCGGAAAGGCCTCCGGCGCCACGTCGATGCGCTCGTAGCGGCCGTCGATGCCGTGCTCGGCGAGCCAGTGTCCGTGGATCAGCGGCGAGCGCGAATGCGCGATGGGATGTCCGACGACGAAGGCACGGATCATACGGTGCAATCTCCGGCGAGCGCGCAGGCGGGGCCGCCCGCCTCCTCGATCTGCAGGGTGGCGTGGCCGATGCCGAAGCGGCTCCGCAGCTCTTCGGCCGTGGCGATGAGGAAGCCGTTGCCCGGATGCCCCTCCGCCATGACGAGGTGCGCCGTCAGGGCGATGTCGGTGGTGCTCATCGGCCAGATGTGGAGGTCGTGCAGGTCCGCCACGCCGGCGCGCGCCCGCAGGTAGGTACCCACCGCCGCCGGGTCGATGCCGGGGGGCACCGCCGAGAGCGACATCACCACGCTGTCCCGCAGGAGGCCCCAGGTCGCCCAGACGATGAGGCCGGCGATGACGAGGCTGACCAGCGGGTCCATCCAGGCCGCTCCCGTCAGCACGATGATGAGGCCGGTCACCACCACGCCGGCCGAGACGGCGGCGTCGGCCAGCATGTGCAGGTAGGCGCCGCGGATGTTGATGTCGCTGCCCTTGCCCGAAGCGAAGAGCCAGGCGGTGGCGCCGTTGACGAGGATGCCGAGGCCGGCGACCACCATCACGGTCAGCCCCGCCACCGGCTGCGGCTCGGGGGCGACCAGACGCACGATCGCCTCCCAGGCGATGGCGCCGGTGGCAACGAGCAGGAACACCGCATTGAACAGCGCGGCGAGGATCGAGGAGCCGCGCAGACCGTAGGTGAAGCGCGGCGTCGGGGTGCGCTTCACCAGTACAGAGGCGATCCACGCCACCAGCAGCCCGAGCACATCCGACAGGTTGTGGCCGGCATCGGCCACCAGGGCCATGGACTCGCTGGCGAAACCGTAGATCGCCTCGATGACCACGAAGGCGATGTTCAGGCTGATGCCGATGGCGAAGGCGCGCCCGAAGGTGGCCGGCGCGTGGGAATGCCCGCCATGGGAATGCCCGCCGCCCCCGTGGGAATGGCCAGCGCCATGCGCATGACCGCCTCCGTGGGAATGGCCGTGCCCGGCAGGGGCAGTGCTGGGGATAGGCGCGCGGGCATGCCCGTGATCGGCGTGGTCGTGAGGATCGTGCGCGTGCTCAGCCATCGGTCCCGCTTTCAGTCCCGCCTTGGGCCGTACCGGAGCGCCGGGCCGCCCGTGCGCGGCCGGCGCCGGCTCCCGGGTTCACCGCATCCCGGCATCCTGTGATCCCGGGATACAGGGCAGAGGCCCTCACCAGATAGCCGGTTTCACCGCCGCCAGGATCACGATCAGGATCATGAGGAGCGTCGGCACCTCGTTGAGGACGCGGTAGAACTTGTGTCCCCGCGTGTTCCGGTCGGCGGCGAAGTCCTTCACCATCCGGGCGAGCCAGCCGTGGATGCCGCTCATGGCGAGCACCAGGACGAACTTCGCCTGGAGCCAGCCGGCGGCGTAGTAGCCGCTCATCCAGGCCAGGATCAGCCCGAAGATCCAGGTGGCGATCATGGCCGGGGTCATGATCGCCTTCAGGAGACGCCGCTCCATGACCTTGAAGGTCTCGGACTGGGCCGCCGCGTGCGGCCCAGGCACCAGGGCGGCGTGGTAGACGAACAGGCGCGGCAGATAGAGCATCGCCGCCATCCAGGAGATGAGCGCGACGAGGTGCCCGGCCTTGAGCCAGAGGTAGAGCCCGTCCACGTCGGCCTCAGCCCCGCAGCCGGGCGAGCATGCGCTCGACATGGGCGATCGGCGTCTGCGGCGTGATGCCGTGGCCGAGGTTGAAGATGTGCGGCAGGCCCTCGGTGGCCGCCAGCACGCCGTCCACCGCCGCGTCGAGGGCGGCCCCGCCCTCGATCAGGGTCTCGGGATGGACGTTGCCCTGCGTCACCGTGGAGGCGGGCACCCGGGCGCGCAGGGCCTTGAGGTCCACCGACCAGTCGACGCCGACCGCGTCGGCGGCGGTCTCGGGCACCACGCGGGCATGACCCTCGAGGCCGGAGCCGCGGGCGAACACGATGATCTTCGCGCCCGGCACCCGGGCGCGGACCCCGGCGATCATCCGGGCGATGGGCTGGAGCGACCAGCGGGTCAGGGCGTCGCGGTCGTTGGATCCGGCCGAGGCGCTCTCGGGCAGCGCGCTCTCGGCGACCTCGTTGACGGACTCCTCGCTGCCGGCCGCGTCGGCACCCCGCGCGTCGGGCAGCGCGCCCGCATGCGACTCGAAGATCTGCACCGCATCCGCGCCGGCCTCGAGCTGGCGCACCAGGTATTCGGTCTGCACCGTGACGAGGCGGTCGATCAGGGCCTCCACCAGGGCGGTGTCCTGCCGGGCCAGCGCCCGGGAGGGGGCGAGGTCGGGGGTGCCGCGCCCACCGATCATGTAGCTCGCCACCGTCCAGGGCGCGCCGCAGAAGCCGAGCAGCGTGGTCTCGTGGGGCAGTTGCGCGCGCAGGCGCCGCACCGTCTCGAAGACCGGCTCCAGGTGGGCGAAGATCGCCGGATCGCCGGCCTCGCGCAGGCGCTCGAATTCCGGCCGGCCCGCCATCGGGTCGAGGCGCGGCCCCTCGCCCTCCACGAAGCGCACGTTCTGGCCGAGCGCGTCCGGGATCACCAGGATATCGGAGAACAGGATCGAGGCCTCGAAGCCGAAGCGCCGGATCGGCTGCAGCGTCACCTCGGTGGCGAAGTCGGGATTGTAGCAGAGGTCGAGGAAGGACCCGGCCTTTGCCCGGACCTCCCGGTACTCGGGCAGGTAGCGCCCGGCCTGGCGCATCATCCAGGCGGGGGGACGCGGCAAGGCCTCGCCCGCGAGAACCCGCAGGACCGCCCGGCCCCCACCCGTGCGGTCCCCTGCAACTGCCTGGCTCATCCGATCTCCCGACGTCCCATTCCCCTGTGGCCGGTATGTAGCACCGAAGCGTCGGATGTCTTCCTCCCGAAACCGCCGCGTCTCGAAAACCTCTCGCTCCCGGAAACCTCGTGCTCGTCCGGGTGTCGGAGGGGCGTTCCGGCCGTCATCCCCACACCGGCTCTCTAAAAGGAAAGAGAGATTCTAGGACTCTGTTTTTTCTTTTAGAGGGCTGGATGGCGGGAGCGGAAATTCGTCCACAGGGCGTCCCCGCGACCGCGGCGTTAATCAGCCTTTAACGGATTGGGATCAATGTCCCGGATAGGTGATGGCCCACAGTGCCTTGCCCCTGCCCGGCGGTCGCCGACCGGGCCTCGGTCCCGGATTCTCCCAAAACCGCTTGGGAATCGCGCCGGTGTGACGGTGTGTTGACGCCGGAGTCGACAAGACGGCCCGGGCGCCCGCTGGACCCTTCGGGCAAGCCGGCTTATCCACCCTTATCGACTCCCCTGACCGAGCCCGGTGGACAAGACCATGACGGGTGATCGTCATGCATCCTGGACCTCAGGCCGGAGGAGACAGCCCTTCGATGAGCCGTAGCTACTTCCACCTGCACCTCGTCTCGGATTCCACCGGCGAGACGCTCATCAACGTGGGCCGCGCGGCCGCCGCCCAGTACGAGGGCGTCTCGGCCATCGAGCACGTCTATCCCCTGGTGCGCTCCGCCGCGCAACTCGAACGGGTGATCTCCGAGATCGAGGCCGCGCCGGGGCTCGTGCTCTACACGCTGGTGGGCCACGACCTCACCGAGCGGCTGGAGGCGGCCTGCCGCGAGACCGGATCGCCCTGCCTCTCGGTGCTCCAGCCGGTGCACGCCCTGCTGCAATCCTATCTGGGGGCGGATTCGACGGCCCGGCCCGGCGCGCAGCACATGCTCAACGCCGAGTACTTCAAGCGCATCGACGCGATGAACTTCACCCTGGCCCACGACGACGGCGTCCTGCCCCTCGACGTGAACGAGGCCGACGTGATCCTCGTGGGCGTCAGCCGCACCTCGAAGACCCCGACGGCGATCTACCTCGCCAATCGCGGCCTGAAGACCGCGAACTTCCCCCTGGTGCCGGGCATGCCCCTGCCCGAGAGCCTCGAGACGGCGCGAAAGCCGCTCCTCGTCGGGCTGCTGGCCAGCCCGGAGCGCATCGTCCAGATCCGCCAGAACCGGCTCCTCAGCCTGAAGGCCGACGATTCCTCCCTCTACGTCGATCGCGGGGCCGTGGCGGACGAGATCGCCGCCTGCCGCCGCCTCTGCGCCAAGCACCGCTGGCCGACCATCGACGTGACCCGGCGCTCGATCGAGGAGACGGCGGCCGCCATCCTCGACCTGCACCGCGAGCACCGGCTGAAGTTCATCGCCTCGTGAGCGCCCCAAGCCGCCCGCGGCCCGCCTCGCCCTGGCGCGGGGATCGGCCCCTCCTCCTCGCCTCCACCAGCGCGACGCGGCGCGCGCTCCTCGAGAGCGCCGGCCTTGCCGTCGACTCCGAGAGCCCCGGGGTCGACGAGCGCGCGGTGGAGGCGGCGTGCGCCGGTCTGCCGCCCGAAGCCCTGGCCCGTCGGCTCGCCGAGGCCAAGGCGGGGGCCGTGGCGGCCCGCCGGCCCGGGCGCGTGGTCGTCGGCGCCGACCAGGTCCTGGCCTGCGACGGCACCCTGTTCCACAAGCCGGCGGACCTCGCCGCCGCCGCCGCGCAGATCGGCGCCCTCGCGGGCCGGACCCACGCGCTGCACGCGGCGGTGGCCCTGGCCGTCGACGGGGCCGTGGTCGAGAGCTTCGTCGAGACCGCGCACCTGACCATGCGGCCCCTCGATGCCGCGGCGATCGCGGCCTATGTCGATCTCGCCGGGCCCGAGCGGGTGTGCTCCAGCGTCGGCGGCTACCAGCTGGAAGGCCTCGGCATCCACCTGTTCGCGGCGGTCGCGGGCGACCAGTCCACCATCCTCGGCCTGCCGCTGCTGCCGCTCCTGGCGCGGCTGCGGGCGCGGGGCTGGCTCAGCATCTGACGTTCTGATCCCGATCGCACGAGGCCTGCTCCATGCTGACGATTCTCCGCCCGCTCTTCGGCGGCCTGCTCCTCGTCCTCGCGGCCGGCTCGGCCGAGGCCGCGAGCTTCCCCTGCGAGAAGGCGGAGGCCGCCGACGAGAAGGCGATCTGCGCCCACCTGCCCCTCAACGACCGCGACGTGGAGATGGCGACCCGCTTCGAGATCCTGCGGGCGATGCTGCCCATGGGCGGCAACGCCAAGCTGCGCGAGGACCAGGAGGCCTGGCTCACCGAGCGCCGCGCCTGCGGCGCCGACGTCGCCTGCCTGACGCAAGCCTACGAGGGCCGGCTGAAGGTCCTGCGGGCCGTGTTCGCGGAATTCGCCAAGCAGGGGCCGCTCTGAGGCCGCCCCCCCCGGCCCTCAGCCGAGCTGCCAGTCGATCGGGGCGACGCCGTGGGCCGACAGCCAGGCATTGGCGGCGTCGAAGGGGCGCGAGCCGGGAAAATCCCGCGCGCGGTTGAGCGGCGAGGGATGGCCGCATGCGACGATGCCGTGGCGGTCGGCCTCCACCAAGGCGGCGCGGGCGCGGGCCTGGGCGCCCCAGAGCAGGAACACCGCCGGCTCCGGGCGGGCCGAGACCGCCGAGACCGCCTGGTCGGTCAGGGCCGACCAGCCGTAGCGCAGGTGCGCCCCGGCCTTGCCCGCCTCCACCGTGAGGGCGGCGTTGAGGAGGAGCACGCCCTGCCGGGCCCAGGGGGTGAGGTCGCCCGTCCGGGGCTTGGCCGGCGGGACGCCCGGTTCGGCGAGCTCGGCCAGGATCACCTTGAGCGAGGCCGGGAGCCGCCGCGGGCCGACATACGAGAAGGCGAGGCCGTTGGCGTCGCCCGGCGTGGGATAGGGGTCCTGCCCCAGGATGACGACCTTCACGCGGTCGAGGGGCGTGAGCGCGAGGGCGTTGAAGACGGCCTCGGGCGCCGGCAGCACGGTGGCGCCGGCGGCGATGCGGGCGTCGATCCGGGCGGCCACCGCGTCGGCGGCGCCATCCTGGAAGAACGGCAGCGCGAGCCAGGACGAGCCCGACTTTCGGAAGCGGGCGAGGGCGTCGGCGACGGGCGTCTCGGACATCAGCGAACCAGGATGCGGCCCTCTGCGGGGGCGGGGAGCGGGGCGTTGGCGCGGATATACGCCATCACGGCATTGGCCACGAGCTGTCCGTCGGTCCGGCCGATCAGGGTCCGGCCCCGGGCGAGG
Source organism: Methylobacterium sp. Leaf465 (assembly GCF_001424705.1). Classification (GTDB taxonomy): domain Bacteria; phylum Pseudomonadota; class Alphaproteobacteria; order Rhizobiales; family Beijerinckiaceae; genus Methylobacterium. The sequence continues at coordinate 173,815 of NZ_LMRA01000034.1, read as the reverse complement.
TCACCGTAGCCGTTGCCGCCGTCGTACAGGAAGTTGTTCGACGCGACCGTGTAGGTCGCGTCCGGGTCGACGATGCTGCCTGCCGCGCTCAGCGACACGATCCGCTTGCCCACCGGCGCGGTGGGATCCAGGGTGACGACGAGGCCGGAGACCTGCGGGAAGCGGCCCGCCGGGTGGCCCCAATCGGCCAGCGCCCCTTCGAGGAGGGCGCGCAGGTGCGCGCCCGTCAGCGACACCAGCACGATGGTGTTGCCGAAGGGCAGCTCCGTCAGGATGTCCCGGCGGGTCAGGGTCGCGCCGGCGGGGTAGAACCGGTTGCCCCGGATGCCGCCGCCGTTCGTGATCGCGACCTGCGCTCCGGTGGACGCCCGCAAGGCATCGGCCACGAGGCTGCCGAAGCTCGCTTCGCGGACGCGCACCGCGGCGATGCGGCTGTCGAGGGGGGCGCGGGTCACGCCCACCGGCACGTCGAGTTCCCGTGACAGCGCGCCCTGGAGGCGCTGCACCTCCGCCAGGGTCTCGGGATCGGGGGTGACCTGGGCCGAGTCGTGGATGCGGAAGCTCGGGCGCCAGTCCACGCGCCGGTCCCGCCCGGTGCCGGTCACCGTCGCGGTCACGTCGATGGCGGTGACGTAATGGGCGTCGAAGCTCGATTCCGCCATCACGGTCTGGCCGTCGTAGCGAACCACGAGGTCGTGGTCGTGGCCCGAGAGCAGGATGTCGACGAGGCGGGCGGCCACGATGGCGTCGTCGGTGGCCCGGGCCGTGTGGCAGACGCCCACCACGAGGTCGACGCCCGCCTCCCGCAGGGCCTGGACCTCGCGGGCCAGGGTCTCGATCTCGGGGGCGAAGCGCAGGTCGCCCGCCTGCGATTTCTCCGGCGTGCTCGCCAGCGCGATCCCCACCACGCCGACCCGGATGCCCCCGAGGGTGACCACCATTCGGTCGCGCACGCCCGCCAGCGGCCGGCCCGCCCCGTCGCGCAGGTTGGCCGCCAGGACGGGGAAGCTCGCCTCGCCCATCCGCTCGGCGAAGGTCGCCGGGCCGAAATCGAACTCGTGGTTGCCGGGCACGAACACGTCGGGCGGCGCGCGGTTGAGGAGCTCGACGATGTGGGCGCCGCGGTCGAAGCCCGACAGCAGCGACGGCGAGAGGGTGTCGCCCGCATGGGCGTAGAGCATCGGCACGCCCCGGGCCCGCTCGGCCTTCACGATGGCGGCGAGGCGCGCGAACCCGCCTCGGCCGTCGACCTCGGCCATCTGATAGAGGTCGTTGACGAGGAGCAGGCTGAAGGTCGGTTCGGGTGTCGCCGCGGGCGCGGCCTCGGCCGGGCAGCCCAGAGCGATGGCGAGACCGGCCCCGAGGCCGAGGGTTTGGCGGCGGTTCGGCGGCGTCCTGGGGGGGTTCGTCACGGCGGCGTCTCGGGTGTCGGGCGGGCGGCCGGATGCCGCCGCCTGACTCCGCGTTCTAGGACGCCGTTCACGAAGGGGCTACGACGGCCGCGACCCGCGCGCGGCCGCCTCAGCGGGAGACGAAGGTGTCGCGCACCGCCTTGGCGTTGCGGCGGACCATCGGCCAGAGCCAGGCGCCGGAGGCCAGGAAGACGGCGGGCGGCATCGGCTTCAGCGCCACGGCCAGGCGTTCGGCGAGGCCGGGATTGGCCAGGGCCGCGGGCGGGGCGTCGGTCTTGGCATAGACCACCGCGGTGTTCTCGCGCGGGTAGTCCGGATGCGGCACGAGGCCGGCCCGGCGGGCGGTGAGGTCGAAGGTCTCGCGCACGAAGCCGTGGACATGGGCGAAGTGGAAGCGCTCGTGCGCCGGCTTGCCCGTGGTGGCCATGTCGGGCACGGCGGCGAAGAGCACGCCGTCCGGCTTCAGCCAGCGGGACAGGCGCTCCATCACGTCGGCGGGGTCGCGCAGGTGTTCCAGCACGTGCCGGGTGGTGACGACGTCGAAATACCCCTCGGGGAAGCGCGCATCCTCGTCGGCGTCGTCCAGCACCTCGACGCCGTGATGGGCGCGGGCGTAGTTGGCATAGTCCCGCCCCGGCTCGACGCCGATCGCCTCGCAGCCCTTCGCGCGGGCCTCGGCCAGGAACTCGCCCGACCCGGAACCGAAATCGAGCACGCGGGCGCCCGGCTTCAGCTTGGGCGCCAGGAGGCCGGCGCGGAAGGCGGCCTCGCGAGCGGAGCGCTTGAGGTGGACCCGCGGCGGGCCGCCCGCGAAGGCGAGCTGATAATCGGCCCGGTAGGCGCTGGCGTAGTAGTCCGCGAGCTCGGCCGGCGTCGGCATCGGGTCGGTGCGGATCAGGCCGCACTGGCGGCAGGCGATGGATTTCAGCGTCTTCAGCCGGCGGTCGCTCTCGGCCACCACCACGGACTCCGCGGAGCCGCAGAGATTGCAGGCGGTCGGCCCCCCCGTATAGGGATAACCCGTGAAGGGCATGAAGTGGTTGAGGAAGTACCGGGGAGACGGCATGTCGCGCCTTCATCCATCGTGTGGTCGCTGGAAGGCTCCGTGCTCTAGATAGATATCCCCAACGACACAACCTTTCTGAACCCGCCGCTCTCAAGCGCTCACCTCCAGGGCGATACGGAAACCCGATGAACGAACGCGTCGCACCGCCGCTCCCGCAGGACGGACTGTCGCTCCCGACCCAGACGGGCGGACCCGGAAGCGCTCCCGGACCGGTTCCGGGATCCGCCCCCGGACCCGCACCGGGACAAGCCTCCCTGCCGGCCGAGCATCCGCCGGTGCGCTGGGGCCGGGTCGGCGTCCTCCTGATGAATCTCGGGACGCCGGAGGGCACGAGCTACTGGCCGATGCGCCGCTACCTCAAGGAATTCCTCTCCGACCGCCGGGTGATCGAGGTGCCGCGCCTGATCTGGTGGCCGCTCCTCAACCTCGTCATCCTGACGAAGCGCCCGGGGCCGAAGGGCCGCGACTACGCCAGCGTGTGGAACAACGAGCGCGACGAGGGCCCCCTGAAGACGATCACCCGCGGCCAGGCCGAGCGCCTGCAGGCGGCCATGGGGGATTCGGTCGTGGTCGACTGGGCGATGCGCTACGGCAAGCCGGAGGTCTCCGTGCGGATCCAGGCCCTGCTCGACCAGGGCTGCGACCGCATCCTCCTGGTGCCGCTCTATCCGCAATACGCCGCCGCGACCTCGGCCACGGCCTGCGACCAGGCCTTCAAGGCCCTGATGCAGATGCGCTGGCAGCCGACGGTGCGCGTCTCGCCGCCCTATCACGACGACCCCGTCTACATCGACGCGATGGCGACCTCGATCCGCGAGGGCCTGGCCAAGCTCGACTTCGAGCCCGAGGTGATCCTGACCTCGTTCCACGGGGTGCCGAAGAGCTACCTCCTCAAGGGCGACCCCTATCATTGCCAGTGCGTGAAGACCGGGCGCCTGATCCGCGAGGCGCTGGGATTCTCGACGGAGAAGATGCGCACCACCTTCCAGTCGCGCTTCGGCAACGAGGAATGGCTGCGGCCCTACACCGACGAGACGGTGCAGACCCTCGCCAAGAGCGGCGTCAAGCGCATGGCGATCGTGGCGCCCGGCTTCACCGCCGACTGCCTCGAGACCCTGGAGGAGCTCGACGGCGAGAACCGGCACTACTTCGAGGACAATGGCGGCGAGCAGTTCGCCTACATCCCCTGCCTGAACGACAGCGACCTCGGCATGACGGTGATCGAGACCGTGGTCCGGCGCGAATTGCAGGGCTGGGTCTAGCGTTCCGGGCCGGACGGCAGCGCCGAAAGCCATCGCCAAGAGCAGGCCCGGTTGCTACTAGAGCCCGCGACGAGGCGGCAGGCGAGACGATGACGAGACCGGAGGCAGGCGGGGGCACCGCGGGCGAACGATCGCAGGAGCACCTGCGCCTGCTCGCCTATTTCCAGGAGGCCGGCTACGGCGCCGTGACGCCGCCTGTGCTGCAGCCGGTGGAGCCGTTCCTCGAACTGTCCGGCGAGGACATCCGCCGGCGCATCTTCGTGACCCAGGACGCTGCGGGCAGCGAGCTCTGCCTGCGCCCGGAATTCACGATTCCGGTCTGCCGCCACCACCTTGCGCATGCCCCGAAGTTTTCCGCGCCCAAGGACCCGCAGGGGGCCGACTACAGCTACCTCGGACCCGTCTTCCGGCTCGCCGGCGACGAGCCGGACGAGTTCCTCCAGGCCGGCATCGAGTCGGTCGGGCGCACCGACACGCCGGCCGCCGACGCGGAGGTGATCGGCCTCGCCCTCGAGGGCCTTGCCCTGCTCGGGCGCAGCGACGTCGCCGTCCGCCTCGGCGACATGGGTCTCGTCGACGCCCTGCTGGACGCCCTCAGCGTGCCGCCCACCGCCAAGCGCCGCACCCTGCGGGCGCTGGCCGCCGGCCGTTCCCTCGACGCGGTCACCAACGGCCTGCGCACGGAAGACCCCCATGCGGGTCTCCTCGCCGCGATCCAGGGCCAGGATCCGAAGGGGGTTCGCGCCTTCGTGGAGGACGTGCTGTCGATCGCGGGCATCTCGCGGGTCGGCGGCCGCAGCGCCGGCGAGATCGCCGAGCGCTTCCTCGCCAAGGCCTCCGCGCAGGCGAGTGGGGGTTCCGGACTCAACCCCGAGAACCGCGCGCTCATCGATCGCTATCGCGCCATCGAGGGCGATCCCGACAGCGCCGCCGCCGCGGTGCGGGCCCTGGTGCAGGAGGCCGGCCTCGACCATCCGCCCCTCGACGCGGCCCTCGACCTGTTCGAGGAGCGCACCGGCTTCATGGCCGCCCGCGGCCTGGCCGTGGAGAACTTCCGCTTCTCCGGCGGCTTCGCCCGCAACCTCGACTACTATACCGGCTTCATCTTCGAGGGCACGGCGCCCGATGCGCCGAAGCTGCCCCTGGTGGGCGGCGGCCGCTACGACGGCCTGCTCCAGCACCTCGGGAGCCCCGTGCCCGTGCCTGCCGTCGGTTGCGCCGTCTGGCTCTCGCGGGTCGTCGCGGACGCCCCCACCGCGAAGGACGCGACCGTTGGCTGAACCGGATTCCCTCGTCCTCGCGGTTCCCTCCAAGGGCCGGCTGCAGGAGAACGCCGCCGCCTTCTTCGCCCGGGCCGGCCTCAAGCTCGCCCAGAACACCGGCGCGCGCGACTACCGCGGAAAGCTCGTGGGCGTGCCGGGCGTCGAGGTGCGCTACCTCTCGGCTTCCGAGATCGCGGCCCAGCTCGCCAGCGGGGCGGCCCATCTCGGCATCACCGGCGAGGACCTGATCCGCGAGTCGCTGCCCGACGCCCGCGGCCAGGTCGAGCTGCTGACGCCCCTCGGCTTCGGCCAGGCCACCGTGGTGGTCGCCGTGCCCCAGGCCTGGATCGACGTCCGCGCCATGAGCGACCTCGACGAGGTCGCCGCCGAGATGCGGGTCCGCCACGGCAAGCGCCTGCGCATCGCCACGAAGTACATCAACCTCACCCGCCGCTTCTTCGCCGAGCACGGCGTGGCGGATTACCGCATCGTCGAGAGCCTGGGCGCCACCGAGGGGGCGCCGGCGGCGGGTTCGGCCGAGATCATCGTCGACATCACCACCACGGGGGCGACGCTGGCCGCCAACGCCCTGAAGATCCTAGAGGACGGGATCATCCTGCGCTCGGAGGCGAACCTCGTCGCCTCCCTGAACGCTCCCTGGGGCGAGCCCCAGCGCCGGGCCCTGCGCGCCGTCCTCGGCCGCATCCAGGCGGAGGAGCGCGCCCGCACCACCCGCGAGGTCCGCGCCGCCATGCCCGACGACGGCGACATCGATCTCGCCGGCATCGCCGCCCTGCACGACGCGGCCCTGCCCTACGGCGCGCCCGAGGGCCGCGGCGAGATGGTGCTGCACTGCCCCGTCGATGCCGTGTTCGACCTCGCCGACGCCCTGGTGAAGGCCGGGGCGGGCGCCGTGAACGTGCGCAAGATCGACTATGCCTTCACGCCGGACAATCCGCTGATGGACCGGCTGCTGAGCCGGCTCGGCTGAGACTCGCGGTGGGGCCGGCGTTTGACGCGTCGCGCCCGGGGCCTATCTCAGCGCGCAAGCGGAGCGCGAAGCCTCCGCGCCTGAGGAAACCCCACGCATGTTAGCTCGTCTCCCGCAGGCCGCAGGCCGCGTCGCTTGCCTCGCCACCAGTCTCGCCCTGCCGCTCGCCGCGCAGGCCCAGATCCGCAACGCGCCCGCGCCGCGGGCCCTGGAATTCGCCGCCTACATCTTCGCCGCCGCCAATGTCTGCGGCTACCGCATCGGCACGGAGGAGTTCGACGCCCTCCTCGAGAAGCAGAACGTGCGCGCCGCCGACGTCAGCCCCCGCGGACCGTTCGGCGGGCGGGTGCAGACCATGTTCGCCCTGATGTCGAACCAGATGCAGCTCAACCGCGAGACGGCCTGCATCGCGGTCGCGGGGGAGTACGGTCCCGAGGGCAGCATCAGCAAGAACGTTCTCCTGCCCGCTCCGCCCTCCGAAGCGCCCGCCGCCGGCGCCTCCCCGGGCGAGACCAAGCCCGGCGAGGTCAAGCCGGCACAGTAAGGGCCCGCCGGCCGGCCCTGGGGACCGGTCCGGGACGAGGCCCGAGGCCGGGACACCCGCCCGCATTCGCGTTTTCGAGCCGAATCCCCTATATCGGACCCATCCCAAGTCCGAAGGTTCATCCAGATCATGGCGACGGCGTCGTTCGACACCGCCCGGCGCGACGCGAGCGCCGTCCCCGCAATCGAGAAGCTGCCCGAGTTCGAGCCGCAGGCGGCCCCTCTCGGGCGCGCCTCCCTCGTGGGGCTCACCCGCGAGCAGCTAAAGGCCCGGCTCGGCGCCATCGGCGTCTCCGAGCGCGAGCAGCGCATGCGCTCGGGCCAGATCTGGCACTGGCTCAACGTGCGCGGCGCCAAGGCCTTCGACGAGATGACCAATGTGGGCAAGGGCCTGAAGGGCCAGCTCGCCGAGGCCTACACCCTCGACCGGCCCGAGGTGGTCACCGAGCAGGTGTCCCGCGACGGCACGCGCAAGTGGCTCATGCGCATGGCCCCCACGGGCAAGCACGACCACAACCGCGGCGCCGAGATCGAGTGCGTCTACATCCCGGGGCGCGGGCGCGGCACCCTCTGCGTCTCGAGCCAGGTCGGCTGCACCCTCACCTGCTCGTTCTGCCACACCGGCACGCAGCGCCTCGTGCGCAACCTGACGGCGGCCGAGATCACCGCGCAGCTCGTCGTCGCCCGCGACCACCTCAACGACTGGGCCGGCCAGAATCCGACCGCCCCCGGCGCCGACGAGACCCGGCGCAAGGTCACCAACATCGTCTTCATGGGCATGGGCGAGCCCCTCTACAATCTCGACAACGTCGTCGACGCCGTCGGCGTGATGGCCGACCAGGAGGGCCTCGGCCTCTCCCGCCGGCGCATCACCGTCTCGACCTCCGGCGTGGTGCCGCAGATGCAGCGCCTCGGCGACGAGGCCCACGCCATGCTGGCGATCTCCCTGCACGCGGTGCGCGACGACCTCCGCGACACCCTCGTGCCCCTGAACCGCAAGTACCCGCTCGCCGAGCTGCTGGCCGCCTGCCGGTCCTATCCCGGCCTGAACAACGCCCGCCGCATCACCTTCGAGTACGTGATGCTGAAGGGCGTGAACGACAGCGACGCCGACGCGCGCGAGCTGGTGCGCCTGCTCAAGGGCATCCCGGCCAAGATCAACCTGATCCCGTTCAATCCCTGGCCGGGCAGCGCCTACGAATGCTCGGACTGGGACCGCATCGAACAGTTCTCGGACATCATCTACGAAGCCGGCTACGCCTCACCCGTGCGCACCCCGCGCGGCCGCGACATCCTGGCCGCCTGCGGTCAGCTGAAGAGCGAGACCGAGAAGCTGCGGGCCCGGGCCCGGATGATGCTGGAGGACGGCATCGGCGCCGAGGGCGTCTATGCGGGCGCCGACGACGGCGACGAAGATTGAGGGGTGCGTCTCCTCGGCGACCTGTTCATCGCGAGCCTCGCCCTGGTCCTGGCGATCCCGTGCGGGGCGGCCGTTCTGGCCCTCGGCGCGATGCTCGACCCGGCCACCAGCGAGACCCTGTCCCGCCTCGGCCTCGTCGGGCTGTTCTCCGGGTTGACCGACCTCGCCTCCGGGATTGGTCCCGAGACCCTGCTGTTCGCGCTCGCCGCCATCGCCCGCGCGCTGTTCGTGCTCCTGGTGGTGCCGCCGGTCCTGGTGGCCGTCCTCGGGGCGGTCCTGGGCTGGCGCGCCGCCAGCTGGTACGGCGCCGGGACCGGTCTCCTCACCGCCTCCGTGCCCTGGCTCGCCCGCGGCCTGTCGCGCAGCGGGGCGAGCGCCGAGACCCTGGCGCTGGAGGGGCGCATCACCGCGGTGCTGTTCCTCACCGGCGCGGCGTCGGGCCTCGTCTACTGGTTGATCGCGGCGCGCCATCGCGGCGCGCCCGTCCTCCCGCCCCGCGACAACGGACGCGCCTGACATGCGGCTGACCTCCTCGCGCATCGCCCTCGCCCTGGTTCTGGCCGGCACGGTCCTGTCCGCCACGGGGCCGGGTCTCGCGCAAGGGGGGCCCGGCCCCGCCTCGGCCCTGCCGGAGCCGCCGCCGATCCAGTCCGACGACGCCCGCCTGCTGCCGGTGCTCGGCGCCCACGGCATGGTCGCCTCGCAGGAGGCACGGGCCACCCGCGTCGGCGTCGCGATCCTGCGCGCCGGCGGCAACGCCATCGACGCCGCCGTGGCGGTCGGCTTCGCCCTGGCCGTGACCCTGCCGCGGGCCGGCAACCTCGGCGGCGGCGGCTTCATGATGATCCACCGGGCGGTGGGCGACGAGACGATCGCCCTCGATTACCGCGAGACCGCCCCGGCCGCCGCCCGCTCCGACATGTTCCTCGATTCCCGGGGTGAGCCCGACCGCGCCGCCTCCACCCGCACCGGCAAGGCGGTGGGCGTGCCCGGCACCGTGCGGGGTCTGGCCGAAGCGCACCGCCTCTACGGCTCGGGCCGCTTCACCCTGGCCGACCTGATCGCCCCGGCCGAGAAACTCGCCCGCGAGGGCATCCCGGTGGAGTCGGGCCTCGCGGACTCGCTGCCCCGCGCCGCCGGCCTGCTCGGCCGCTGGCCGTCTTCGCGAAAAATCTTCTTTGCCGGCGATAGACCCCTGGAGCGCGGTGAACGGCTGGTCCAGACCGATCTCGCCGACACCCTCGCGGCCATCGCGACATCCGGCCCCGACGCCTTCCACACGGGCCCCATCGCGGAGCGCATCGCCGCCGCCGTACGGGCCGCGGGCGGGGTGATGACGGCCGAGGATCTTGCCGCCTATCGCCCGGTGCTCCGCGAGCCCGTGCGCGGCACCTATCGGGGCTACGCCATCGCGTCGATGCCGCCGCCGAGCTCCGGCGGCATCCACCTCGTCGAGATCCTGAACGTGCTGGAGGGCTTCGACCTCGCCCGCATGGGGGCGGGCAGCGCCGATGCCCTCCACACCCTGGCCGAAGCGATGAAGCCGGCCTATGCCGACCGGGCGACCTGGCTCGGCGACCCCGCCCGCACCCAGGTGCCGATGGAGGGCCTGATCGCTAAGCCCTACGCGGCGCGCCTGCGGGCCGGGATCGATCCCGCCCGCGCCCGGCCCGCCGCCGAGGTGAAGGCGGGCGATCCCCTCCCCTTCGAATCCGACCAGACCACCCATTTCTCCGTGGTGGACAGGGCCGGCAACGCGGTCTCGAACACCACCACCCTGAACTTCTCCTACGGGCTCGGCCTCGTGGCGGAGGGCACCGGCGTGCTCCTGAACAACGAGATGGACGATTTCTCCGCCAAGCCCGGCGCCCGCAACGCCTACGGCCTCGTCGGCAGCGTCGCCAACGCGGTCTCGCCCGGGGCCCGGCCCCTCTCCTCGATGACCCCCGCCTTCGTCTTCCGCGATGGCCGGCTCGTCCTGGTGACGGGCAGCCCCGGCGGCAGCCGCATCATCTCGACGGTGCTGCAGGTCATCGTCAACGTGCTCGACTTCCGCATGAACCTGGCCGAGGCCGTGGCCGCGCCGCGCATTCACCACCAGTGGCAGCCGGACGTGCTGATGGCCGAGGAAGGCCTCTCCCCCGACACTCTGGCCCTGCTCAGGGCCCGCGGTCACACGGTCCGGGTCGGGGCGACCTCCGGCTCGGCCAATTCGGTGCAGGCCGCCGACGGGCTGCTGGCGGGCGCCGCCGATCCGCGCCAGCGCGGCACCCTGGCGGAGGGGGATTGAGGGGGCGGATAATCCCGCGCTCGGATGGTCTGGGACGAGATCGCACGCTACACGGGAGCCGGGCCGCGCCCTGTCCCGGGCTGTCTCCTCCAGGTTCCCGATGCTCCTCGTCCGCTCCCTCGCGTTCAACCTCGCCTTCTACGTCGCTACGACCCTCATCGCGATCGGTGGGCTGCCGACCCTCGTCTCCCGGCGCGGGGTCATCCGGCTGGCCCAGCTCTGGAGCCGCGTCACCCTGTGGCTCCTGCGGGTGGTGGGCGGCATCACGGTGGAGTTCCGGGGCGTCGAGAACATCCCGTCCGGCCCCCTCCTGGTGGCGGCCAAGCACCAGTCGGCCCTGGAGACCCTGGCCCTCGTCACCGCCTTCCCGGACTTCGCCTACATCCTCAAGCGCGAGCTGCTCTGGATCCCGCTGATCGGGTGGTTCCTCTCGCGCTCCGGCATGGTCGCCATCGACCGCAGCAAGGGGGCCCGGGCGATGACCGCCATGAACGAGGCCGCCGCCCGGGCCATCCGGGACGGGCGTCAGCTCATCATCTTCCCCGAAGGCACCCGCCGCCCGCCCGGCGCGCCCCCTGCCTACAAGCTCGGCATCACCCACCTGTACGCCGCCCTCGGCGTGCCCTGCCTGCCCGTCGCCCTGAACACGGGCCTGCACTGGCCCCGCCGCCGCCTGGTCCGCCGGCCCGGCACTGCGGTGATCGAGTTCCTCGCCCCGATCGCGCCGGGCCTGGACCGGGCCCCCTTCCTCGAGGTGGTCCAGGGCCGGATCGAGTCCGCGTCGGACGCGCTGCTGGCCGCCGGCCGGAACGAGCTCGCGGCCGCCGGGCACGCGATTCCGGATGCCGTCCCGGCCTCTCCGGCCAAGGCCCGGCGGAACGGATCGCCCGTCGCCTGAGGGGGTCGCCGGGGCCGGGTTGCCCCTGTGTACGACTTGTGGATAACTTCCGTCATCCCCATCTCATTGGAAGCCGGGGCGTCGTCCTTGACGCCAACGAACCGTTAAGATTAATGTGGAACAAATGGCGAACAAGAGAGCCCTGTCCTGGTCGGCCGCCCTGCGCGACCTGAAGGACGATCGAGCACGGAGACAGGAAGTGCGCGAGGAACGCCTGAGGACGACGGCCGGCCTGCGCGGGACCCCCGCCCTGGTGCTCAGCGCCTGGCGCGGCCGGTCCGGCCGCCGCTACGTGGTCGGCATCCATGAGCTGGCCGAGCCCGAGCTCGACGACATGGGCGAGGCCGTGGTGATGGCGGTGCGTCGCGACGCCTCGGGCGTCGGCGAACTCGTCTCGGTGGCCTCCGCCGGGCAGAGCCCGCGGGAACGCCTGCACCGGAACTGGATCGCCCGGGCCCGGCACAAGGGCGCGACCGAGATGCACGTCCACCGGCTGGCCGAGGACGAGGCCGAGCGCGAGGCCATCGTGGCCGATCTCGGGAGCGAGCAGAAGGCCGACGCCGCGAACTGATCGCGGCGGAGCGGTCGCTCCGCTGACGTCACGGCTTCGCGTTTTGCAGCGCCCGTGGGGCCCTGCCATGCTTTCGCCGCCGAGACCCTGCCAAGCCTTGCATCCGGGCTGCCCCGACGATGGCCGCAGGCCCGTGACGCGAGCGCAGGATACCGACACGCGATGGCGCAGAGCCCGACCCCGACCCGTCCCCTCTCGCGCAAGGGGCTGTTCCTCCCCTACATTCTCCTCGCCACCCTCGTGATCGCCTGGTCGCTCGGGTGGTTCTACATCCGCCACCGGGCCGCCTCCGAGATGGATGGCTGGATCGCGCAGGAAGCGGCCGCGGGCCGGACCTGGACCTGCGCCGACCGCAGCATCACCGGCTATCCCTTCCGCATTGAGCTGCGCTGCGCCTCCCTGGCCTTCAGCCGCTCCGACAGCCGCTTCACCCTCGGGCCGGTCACGGCGGTGACCCAGGTCTACCAGCCGCGCCAGGGCATCCTCGAGGTCGGCGGGCCGTTCCACGTCGAGCAGGGCGACCTCACGGCGGACGCGACCTGGACCTCCCTGGAGGGCAGCTTCCATGGCGCCTCCGACGGCTTCGTGCGTGCCTCCGTGGTGGCCAACGGCGCCAAGGGCGTGGTGCGCGGCGCCGGTCCCGAGCCGATCGCGTTCGACACCCAGCACCTCGAGCTCCACGCCCGTCCGACCCCGGGCCGCTTCGAATCGGAGGGGTCCATCGACACCAGCCTGCGGGCGAACCGGATTCGCCTGCCGCTGGTCGACGCGGCGCTGGGCAATGCCGACCCGGCCGACCTCGCCCTCGACGCCACCGTGAGCCGCGCCACGGCCCTCGGCACCGGCACCGTGGCCAAGGAGCTGGAGGACTGGCGCCAGGCCGGCGGCGGCCTCGACATCGCGCTGCTGTCCCTGGCCAAGGGCGAGCGCCGGCTCCAGGCCAAGGGCCGCCTCGACCTCGACGCCGCGCACCGGCTCCAGGGCCAGCTCGACCTGCGCGCGGCCGGCGTCGAGGCCCTGGTCGGCCAGGTCATGGGCCAGCGCTTCGGCGCCGAGAAGGGCGCGCTGATCGGCAGCCTCGTCGGCCAGCTCCTCGGGCGTCGCAGCCAGGCCAGTGCCGAGGCCGGCGTCGCGGCCCCGGCCGACGATGCCCTCAAGCCCCTGCCCCCCCTGCGCCTCGCCGAGGGCCGCCTGATGCTCGGCCCGTTCCCGATCCCCAACGTGCAGCTGCCGCCGCTCTACTGAGCGACCGCCCGCGCGGGGGACGCGCCTCAGGCCGCGGGGTCGCTCGGGCGCCCGCGGCCGAAATCGGCCTCGGGCGTCTCCTGGCCCATGGCGACGATGCCCCGGCGGATGGCGCGGGTGCGCGTGAAGAGGTCGTGCAGGGCCTCGCCGTCGCCCCAGCGGATCGCCCGGGCCAGGGCCGCGAGGTCCTCGTTGAAGCGCCCCAGCATCTCCAGCACCGCGTCCTTGTTGGTCAGGAACACGTCCCGCCACATGGTCGGGTCGGAGGCGGCGATGCGGGTGAAGTCGCGAAAGCCGCCGGCCGAGAACTTGATCACTTCGGACTGGGTCACGGCCTCGAGGTCGGCGGCGGTGCCGACGATGTTGTAGGCGATGAGGTGCGGCACGTGGCTGGTGATGGCCAGGACGAGGTCGTGATGCTCCGGCGTCATCGTCTCGACGATGGCGCGCAGGCCTTCCCAGAAGGCCTGGACTCGCGCGGTCGCAGCCGGGTCGGTGTCCTCGGCCGGAGTGAGGATGCACCAGCGTCCGGAGAACAGGGTCGAGAATCCGGCATCCGGCCCCGAATACTCGGTGCCGGCCACGGGGTGCGCCGGCACGAAATGCACGCCGGCGGGCAGGTGCGGCGTGACGGCCGCCACCACCGAGGCCTTGACCGAGCCGACATCCGACACGATGGCTCCCGGCTTCAGGGCCGGACCCAGGATCTCGGCCACCGCGCCGACGGCGCCCACCGGTACGCACAGGATGACGAGATCGGCCCCCGCCACGCCCGCGGCGAGGTCGTCCGTGGCCGTGTCCGCGAGGCCGAGCGCCCGCACCCGCTCCAGCACCGCGGCGTCGCGGTCGAGGGCGACGATGCGCCGGGCGAGGCCGAACTGCCGGGCGCCCCGGGCGATCGAGGAGCCGATCAGCCCGAGGCCGACGATGGCCAGGGTCTCCAGGGGGGGCGCGTCGATCTCAGCCACGGGTCTCGCCCCGCACGAAGGCGGTCAGGGCGTCGAGGAAGGCGGTGTTCGCCTCCTCGCCGCCGACGGTGACGCGCAGGGCGTGGGGCAGCCCATAGGACGAGACCCGCCGGGTGATGACGCCCCGGGCGGAGAGGAACGCGTCGGCCTCGGCGGCCGTCCGGCCCGGCGCGTCGGGGAAGTGGACGAGGATGAAGTTCGCGACGCTCGGCGTCACGGTCAGCCCGAGTTCCTGCACCGCCCCCGTCATCGTGGCGAGCCAGGTGTCGTTGTGGGCGACGGCGGCAGCCACGTGCACGTCGTCCGCGATGGCGGCCGCCCCGGCGGCGATGCCGGCCCCCGACAGGTTGAAGGGTCCCCGGATGCGGTTGACGGCGTCGACCACTTCCGACGGGCCGACCATCCATCCGATGCGGAGCGCCGCCAGCCCGTGGATCTTCGAGAAGGTCCGGGTCATCACGACGTTGTTGGCCTCGAGCGCGAGGTCGAGGCCGGCGCTGTAGTCGTTCGCCCGCACGTATTCCGCGTAGGCGCCGTCGAGGACGAGGAGGACGTGGGGCGGCAGGCCCGCATGCAGGCGACGGATCTCGTCGAAGGGCAGGTAGGTGCCGGTCGGGTTGTTGGGGTTGGCGAGGTAGACGATCCGGGTGCGCGGCGTGACGGCGGCCAGCAGCGCGTCGACGTCGGCGCGCAGGTCGCGCTCAGGCACCACCACGGGGGTGCCGCCGGCGGCCAGGATGGCGATCCGGTAGACCAGGAAGCCGTGCTCGGTGAAGATCCCCTCGTCGCCGGCCCCGAGATACGCGTAGGCCAGGAAGGACAGGAGCTCGTCGGAGCCCGCGCCGCAGACGATCCGCGCCGGGTCGAGGCCGTAACGGGCGGCGATCGCCTCGCGCAGCGCCCGGGACGTGCCCTCCGGGTAGAGTTCGAGCTTGGCGGCTTCCGCCCGCATCGCCGCCACCGCCTTCGGGCTCGGGCCCAGCGGGGTCTCGTTCGAGGAGAGCTTGTGCACCTTGGCATGGCCGGGCGCCCCGCTCTTGCCGGGCACGTAGGCCTCGATGGCGAGGACGCCGGGGCGGGGCACCGGGCGTGAGGGAGCGACGGGGGCGGAGGCGGAGGACGGGGACGAGGACATGGACGAGGACCTGGCGGCCGCCGGTGGATCGGCGAAGCGCCCGTCTAACAAAGCTGGCCCGGCTTTGCGAGCGGGCCCCGTGCCTCCGGCCCGCGTCCCTCGGACCCGCATGCCTCAGATCCGCGTCCCTCAGACGCGCATGCCTCAGATCCGCGTCCCTCAGACGCGCATGCCTCAGACCCGGAAGCGGGCGGCGTGGCTGCCGATCTCGTCGAGGGTCTCGGGGGCGGCGCCGGCCCGGGTCAGGGCCTCGTGCAGCTGCCGGGCGCTGACCCCGCCGGGGACGGCGAGGAGCAGGCCGTGCCCGTCCGGCCCGGCTGCGCGGGCGACGACCTCTCCGTAGAGGTCCTGCAGGGCCCGCGCGGCCTCCGGCTCCCAGGCGGCGACGCGGGTGGCATGGAGGACCCAGTCGCGCTGGGCCGCCGCCGGATCGTCCAGCGGGTTCGAGACCACGAAGACCGGGGTGCCGGCCGGGTGGGTGGGCCGCTCGATGAAGGGCAGGCGCGCGATGACCTTGGGCCGGCCGGCGCCCACGAGCCCTTCCCACCAGGGTGCGGCGTCGGTGGTGGCGCCCGAGCCGTCGGGGTCAAGGCGGAAGATGCCGAGGTCGCCGCGGGAGGCGGCCACGGCCTCGATCACCGCGAGGCAGGTGGGGTGGGGCCGGTAGGGCACCGTGAACCCGAAATGGAAGCGGGCGGAATCGCGCATCGGCGCATCCCCGCCCGAGATGTCCGCATGGACCGAGAACGGCGCCTGCACGTAGGTGAAGGTAGCGATGATGACCCGCCAGATCCCCTCCACGGTGTCGAGGGGCAGGAGCCCGCGATGGCGCTCGGCGACGCGCCGCATCATCGAGGCCTCGCGTCCGGGCCGGAAGGCCGAGCCGCTGGCCGAGGTGCGCTTGACCGCGATCAGCCGGTCGATGATCGACCCGCGCTGGATCAGCAGGGCGTGCATCTCGGCGTCGATCCGATCGATCTCGGCGCGCAGGTCGCCGAGGTTGTCGAGGGGCGGCGCGGGTCTCGTCGTGAAGCGCATCGGGGGCTCGCGAGGGTGCGGTGGGGACGATCGGGGGAGCCGGCGCCGGGGTCTCGCCTCCCGGGCGCCACCGCCCCGGTCTACGATCGCGCGCGCCGAAGGGCCAGAGCCGTTTGCCCGGAACCGGCGCGACCGGGCGGTTGTGAAACCGTGGGCGGGCCCCAAGCGCGGTGCGTGGCCCTTTCGTTGACGCGTGAGGGAGCGCACACTACCTCAACGCCTTACGACGCATGGTCTTCTCTCCGGATGGCACGCCGAGCCGTCCCTTCCGTCCCGCCCGGACCGACGCGCCGTCTCCTCCAACCCGTTTCATGACCATGTCGCTGGATACCGCCCTCAAGCCAGGCACGCCCGAAGACGAATCGGTGCGCGCCGACGCGCCGGGCGCCGAGCTGTCCCAGGCCCGCGAGCCCAAGGGCCTCGTGGCGCAGTTCGGCCTGGACGAGCCCCTGGCGATGGATGCCGGCGTGCAGCTCGCACCGTTCCAGATCGCCTACCAGACGGCGGGCACCCTCAACGCGGACCGCTCCAACGCCGTCCTGATCTGCCACGCGCTCACGGGCGACCAGCACTTCGCCCACACCCATCCGGTGACGGGCAAGCGCGGCTGGTGGGAGACCCTGGTGGGGCCGGGCAAGCCCGTGGACACCGACCGCTACTTCGTCGTCTGCTCCAACGTCATCGGCTCGTGCATGGGCTCCACCGGCCCGGCCTCGATCGACCCGGCCACGGGCCGGGCCTACGGCCTCGACTTCCCCCTCGTGACCATCCGCGACATGGTCCGGGCCCAGGCCATGCTGCTCGACCGGCTCGGCATCCGCGACCTGTTCCTCTGCATCGGCGGCTCTATGGGCGGCATGCAGGTGCTGCAATGGGCCGCGAGCTACCCCGAGCGGGTCTTCGCCGCGATGCCGATCGCCACCGGGCCCCGCCACTCCGCGCAGAACATCGCCTTCCACGAGGTCGGCCGGCAGGCGATCATGGCCGATCCCGCCTGGGCCGAGGGGCGCTACCTCGAGGCCGGCACCCGGCCGGCCAAGGGCCTCGGCGTCGCCCGCATGGGCGCGCACATCACCTACCTGTCGGAGCCGGCCCTGCACCGCAAGTTCGGCCGCCGCTTCCAGGGTGGCTCGGCACCCACCTTCTCGTTCAACGCCGACTTCCAGATCGAGAGCTACCTGCGCCACCAGGGCCTCAGCTTCGTCGAGCGCTTCGACGCCAATGCCTATCTCTACCTCACCCGGGCGATGGACTATTTCGACCTCGCCGCCGACCAGGGTGGAGTGCTGGCCAAGGCCTTCCGGGGCACGAAGACCCGGTTCTGTGTGATCTCCTTCACCTCCGACTGGCTGTTCCCGACCTCCGAATCCCGCGCCATCGTCCACGCCCTGAACGCGGCCTCGGCCCCGGTCGCCTTCGTGGAGGTCGAGAGCGACAAGGGCCACGACGCCTTCCTCCTCGACGAGCCGGCGATGTTCGCCGCCGCACGCGGCTACATCGACGCCGCCGCCCGGGCCCGCGGCCTGTGACGGGATCGGAGAGGTTCGCGCAGCGGCCCTGGGAGGCGGCGGAGACGCTGCCGCGCGAGGAGGCCGGCAGCACCCGCGTCGACCACCTCGTGGTGCTCGACCTCGTGCCGACGAACGCCCGGGTCCTCGACATCGGCTGCGGCGATGGCGCCCTGCTCGCCCTGCTGCGCGACCGGCGCGGCGTGGACGGGCGCGGCATCGAGCTGTCGCGGGAGGGCGTGAACGCCTGCCTCGCCCGGGGCCTGCCGGTGATCCAGGGGGACGCCGACACCGATCTGGCGAACTATCCCGACGACGCCTTCGACATGGTCGTCCTGTCCCAGACCATCCAGGCGACGCGCAACCCGCGCATCGTGCTGGAGCACCTCCTGCGCATCGGCCGGCAGGTGATCATCTCCTTCCCGAATTTCGGCCATTGGCGGGTGCGCTCGGAACTCGCCCTGCGGGGTCGCATGCCGGTCACGGCCCTGATGCCCGAGGAATGGTACGAGACCCAGAACATCCATCACTGCACGATCCGCGACTTCGTCGGCCTGTGCCGGACCGTGAACGCCGAGATCGAGAAGGCCACCGCCCTCGATGCCAGGGGCCGGCCGATGCGATTCGCGATGCCCTGGTGGGTCTGGAACCTGATGGGCGCGCAGGGCGTGTTCCTGCTGCGTCGGGGCGGCGGCCCGGGCGGCGACACCCAACCCGCGGCCTGAGCCGCTGTTGCACGTGAAAACCCTTAACCCTGTCGCGCGCGCCGGATGAGCAGCGTCGCGACCTCGTAGGTGACCTGCGCGCCCCCCGCCTCGAAGCCCCGCAGCACCCGCCGCATCGTGCCCGGCGCGAGGGTCCGCGCGGCGCCGGGCGTCCCGGCGCCGATGGCGCGCAGGGAACCCAGGAAGGCCCGGCCGTCGGCATGGGCCTCGACCACGGGCTCGGCGGAGACCGCGAGGGTGCAGCCCGGACAGGCCAGCGCGGCGAGGTCCGACAAGGCCGGATAGACGGGCGTCGCCGCCTCCAGGCCCAGGGCCGCATGCGCCGCCCGCCACTCGGCGAAGGTGCCCGCGCCCAGCGTCGCCACCGCCAGCAGGCCGCCGGGGGCCAGCAGCGCGGCGAGGCGCGCCAGGGTTCCGGGAAGGTCCTCGAACCATTGCGCCGCGAGGCTCGAGGCGATGAGGTCGAAGCCGGGCGCGCAGGCCGGCCGCTCGGCATCCATGACGACGAAGCGCAGGTCCGCGGTTCCGGCGAGGCGGGCGCGGCAGCGCTGCACCATGGCGGGGGCGAGGTCCGAGGCGAAGAGAACGCCCCCCGGCAGGTGCCGGCGCAGGTGCGCGGTCAGCAGGCCGGTGCCGCAGCCGATCTCGAGGATGCGCGGCGCCGGGGCCAGGGGCTCGGCCGCGATGCGCTGCGCGAGACGCTCCGCCACCAGGGCCTGGATCGCCGCCGCGCCGTCATAGCCCTCGGCCCCGTCGAAGGCCCGGGCCACGGCCTGTTTCCAAGACTGCATCGGGGCGATCGTCCGTGGCACGGGCAGGGATGAGGGGCGGTCGTCGTTCGATCTCGTCGCTCAAGGCGTCCGGGTGCTAGGCCGCCAGGGCCTGCTCGATCATCCGGGCCACGGCGAGCGCCCGGCCGTCGTCGCCGAAGCGGGCGACGACCTGAACGCCGAGCGGCAGGCCCTCCCCGGGGACCGGGACGGTGACGCAGGGCACGCCCATCAGGGTCCAGAGGCGGTTGAAGCGCGCGTCGCCGGTGGTGCCGAGCCCGGCCGGCGCCCGGCCCGGGGCCGACAGGGTCAGGATCGCGTCGAAGTCCCCGAACAGGTCCTTCAGCGCGCGCCGGGCCCGGTGCGCGGCGCGCCGCGCCGCGTCGTACTGGGCGGCGACGAGATCCTGGGCCGCATCGAGCTGCACGCCGAGTTCCGGGCTGAGCTGCGCCCGGTGGTGGGCGTATTCCCAGGCCAGGGCCTGGCGGGCCTCGTAGTCCTGGATCACGGGGTGGGCAGCCCAGGCCTCGGGCAGCGGGGCCGGCAGGACGAGGTCGACGACCCGGGCGCCGGCGGCCTCGGCCGCGCGGGCGGCCCGGTGCAGGGCGGCGAGGGCGTCCGGGTCGGGCGCGTCGGCGAAGCCCTGGAGGCAGAGGCCGAGGCGCGGAGCCTGGGGGGCCGCGTCCAGGTCGAGGCCGAGGGCGGGCCGGTCGGCGATCAGGCTCAGGCCCTGGGCGACGTCGCGGATGCCGGCGCCGAACAGGCCGACGGTGTCCAGCGCCCAGGAGAAGGTCTTCACGCCCACCGTCGGCAGGAGCCGGAAGGACGGCTTGATCGCCGCCACCCCGCAGAAGGCCGCCGGCCGAATCACGGAGCCGCCGGTCTGGGTACCGAGCGCGAGGGGCACCATCCCGGCGGCGACGGCCGCGGCCGACCCCGCCGAGGAGCCGCCGGGCGTGTAGCCGGGGTCGCGCGGGTTCACCGTGGCGGTGGGATCGTGGCTGGCGAAGGGGGAGGTGCTGGTCTTGACCAGGGGCACGGCGCCGAGCGCCCGCAGACGCGCCACGATGGCGGCATCCGCCCTGGGCTGCCAGCCGGCATAGATCGGAGACCCCATCTGCGTCGGCAGGTCGGCGGTGTCGATGATGTCCTTGACCCCGACCGCGATGCCCGCCAGCGGCCCGGAGTCGGCGATCGCCGGGGCGGGATTTCGGCTGACGATCGCCCCGATGCCGGGGTCGCGGGCCGCGATGGCGGCCTCGGCGAGACGGATGGCGCCGGCGGGGTCGAGGGTGCCGGCGGCGATACGGGTGCGGAGATCGACGAGGGACAGCATGGGGGCTTGGTCCGGCCTCGGCCGCCTCCTGTCAACACCCGTCCACAGGGACGCCGCCCGCACCGCATCGTTGACGCAACGTTTACGGAACCCGGCGCATCGTCCGCGTCATGTGGCGTAGCGTATTCGCGTTCTCGGCCCTGACGCTGTTCGGCGCGGGCCTCACCGGCTGTGCACTCAACAAGTTTGAGCAGCGCGAGCCGTGGCGTGACCAGACCGAGCAGGCCTGCAACGCCAAACGCCTGGTGGAGACGACGGAGTTCGTCACCCCCGTCAAGGAGATCAGCGGGCCGGGCGTCTGCGGCATGCTGCAGCCCTATCGCGTCACCCGCCTGGGCAAGGGGACCGTCGCCCTGAAGCAGCGGGTGACCCTGGCCTGCCCGGCGCTGACCGAGGCCGAGGCCTGGCTCGCCGACACGATCCAGCCGGCCGCGAACCTGTATTTCGGCCAGCCCGTGGCCGAGATCAACGCCGGCACCTATGCCTGCCGCGGCCGCAACAACCAGGCCGGCGCCAAGCTCTCCGAGCATTCCTTCGGCAATGCCGTCGACATCATGTCGTTCAAGCTCGCCGACGGCTACGTCATCACCGTGAAGGGCGGCTGGCGCGGTACCGAGGCCGAGCAGGGCTTCCTGCGCGAGGTCTTCCTCGGGGCCTGCGCCCGGTTCTCCACCGTGCTGGCGCCGGGCTCGAACGTCTTCCACTACGACCACATCCACGTCGACCTTGCCCGGCACGACCCGCGCGGCCTGCGTCGCATCTGCCAGCCGCTGATCAAGTTCACACCGCAGCTCGGTGCCGACGGCGTGCCGCGCGCCACGGCCCGGCCCCGTCCGCCCGAGCGCCTGCCCGCCCCGCCCCAGGCCCCGATCGACGTGGAGGAGGACGATCCCTACGGCGTCGCCCCGATGTCGGCGCGCCAACCCGCGAAGGTTCCGGCCGCGCAGCTCGCCCACGGCCCGGCCCCCGTTCGTCCGACCACTCCGCCGGTGGCCTACGCCGCCGCGCCGCGGGGTCCGGTGCCGCGCGCCCCGGCGCCCCGGGTCGCGGCCGCCCTCCCCCCGGAGGATTTCGCCGCCGAGCCGCTCTCGCTCGCGGCCCCCGGCCTCGCCGAACCGATCTACTGACAGGCGCGCTGGTCCCGCATCCGGGGTGTGCCCGGCGCACCCCAGGGTCCGCGGAAAGCGACGGCGCGGCCGGCCGCCTGCTTGACAGGGCGGGCCGAGCCGCCATCGTTCGGGTCAGCTTCACGGACTCCAGCGGAACAAAGACGCCGGCATGCGCCCGAATCCCCTCTCCACCGCCCTCGCCCTCGGCCTCGTCCTGGCGGGCGCCCTCCAGCCGGCGCTCGCCCGCTCCGGCCGCGAGGAGATCACCCCCGCCGAGGAGCGCGAATTCAACTACGACGCCGACATCCCCGGCTGCCAGGCCCCCGAGGTGCTGGAGCGGCTCTCGACGCACTTCGCCGAGAAGGAGGCGAAGTTCTGGAACTCGTCCCTGACCATCCTGCGCTACGAGCACATCGAGCGCACGGCCTGGCGCCCCTGGGGCCTCGACTACGTCCCGCGCCGCTTCTGCAGCGCCGTGGCCACCACCTCGGACGGCGTCCGCCGCAAGGTCGACTACTCGGTGCGCGACGGGCTCGGGATCATCGGCGCCGACTGGGGCATCGAGTTCTGCGTCCACGGCCTGGATCGCAACCTCGCCTACGCCTATTCCTCGGCCTGCCGCGAAGCCCGTCCGTGAGCCCTGCCGCCGGGCACCGGTCGCGCGCACGCGGCACCCTGGCGGGCCTGACCCTGGCGCTGATGGCGTCGGGCGGACCGGCGTCGCCGGCGATGGCGCAGGGTTTCGAGCGCGGCGGCACGCCGGGCACGTTCGACTTCTACGTCCTGGCCTTGTCTTGGTCGCCGACCTACTGCGAGGGGCCCGGCGCCCGGCGCGAGGCGCAGGGCCAGTGCCGGCCGGGACGCGGCCTCGGCTTCGTCGTCCACGGGCTCTGGCCCCAATACACCCGCGGCTACCCGTCCAACTGTTCCTCCGTCGAGCGGTCGCCCACCCGGCAGGCGATCGCGGTGGCGGGCGAGGTCTACCCGAGCGAGGGCCTCGCCCGGCACGAGTGGCGCACCCACGGCACCTGCTCGGGTCTCGACCCGGTCTCCTACTTCCAGGCGGCCCGCGACGCCCGGGCGGCGGTGACCCTTCCGGACGCCTTCAAGGCCCCCGAGCGCGACACCCGGATGGCGCCGATCGACATCGCCCGGCAGTTCGTGGCGGCCAACCGGGGCCTACGTCCCGACATGATGTCGGTGACCTGCCGGGGCGGCCAGCTCCAGGAGGTGCGGATCTGCTTTGCCAAGGACCTGCGCGGCTTCACCCCCTGCCCCGAGGTGGCGCGCCAGAATTGCCGTGCCGACGCGGTCGCCATCGACGCCGCGCGGTAGATGATGCCGCGATTCCACCCCGGGCCGGAGCGCCGGGGGGGCGGGGTGAGACAGGCCCGGACGCCATGAATTACCGCCACGCCTTCCACGCCGGCAATTTCGCCGATGTCCTGAAGCACCTCGTGCTGAGCCGGGTGCTGGCGCATCTCTGCCTGAAGCCCACGGGCTTCCGGGCGATCGACACCCATGCGGGCCTCGGCTTCTACGACCTCACCGCCGACGAGGCCGGTCGCACCGGCGAGTGGCGGGACGGCTGGGGCCGCCTCGACACCCCCTTTCCCGAGGCCGTGGAAGCCCTGCTCGGGCCCTACCGCGCGGCGGTGGCGGCGGTGCAGGAGCGGCACGGGGCCGACACCTATCCGGGCTCGCCCGCCCTGATCCGCGAATTCCTGCGGCCCACAGACCAGGGCGTGTTCGTGGAGCTGCACCCGGCGGATGCTGAGATCCTGCGGGCGCGCTTCAACCAGGATTCCCTGTCGAAGGTGATGCATCGCGACGGCTGGACCGCGCTTAACGCGCTGATCCCGCCGCCGGAGCGCCGCGGCGTGGTCCTGATCGACCCGCCCTACGAGGAACTCGGCGAGATCGACCGCCTCGGAACGGCCTTGGCCAGGGCGGTGGCCAAGTGGCCCACCGGGATCT
Source organism: Methylobacterium sp. Leaf465 (assembly GCF_001424705.1). Lineage (GTDB taxonomy): Bacteria > Pseudomonadota > Alphaproteobacteria > Rhizobiales > Beijerinckiaceae > Methylobacterium. Next base: position 150,289 of record NZ_LMRA01000034.1, on the reverse strand, counting down.
ATCTCGGCTGGTACCCGATCAAGGACGTGGCCAAGGTCGACCACATGGTGGCGCAGCTCGACCGGGTTCTCGCCCGCCCGGCCCTGCGCCTCGACCTCATGGTGTCCGAACCCGATCCGACCCGGCTCAACGGCAACGGCCTCATCGTCGTCAACCCGCCGTGGCGGCTCGCCGAGGAAGCGACGCTGTTCCTGCCGGCGCTCGCCGAACGCCTGGCCCGCACCGATTACGGCGCCTTCCGCTGCGAGGCCTTCGGCGCCGAGCCCTAGAGGTCGTCGGGGATCGGCGGAAACCGGCTATCCCGAACACGACGAACGACGAGACCGGAATCGAGGATCTGTCTGGTTCAGGAGGAACCTGACAGACCCCGGGGCGCTCAGGCTCTCGGCATTCAGGCGACCAGGCGCCCTTCCAGGGGGAACACCTTGGCGGGGTTCATCAGCCAGTGCGGATCGAAGACGTTCCGCACCCGCATCTGCTGCTCCAGGTCTTCCTGGGCGTACTGGAAGCGCATGAGCTCGCGCTTCTCGATGCCGACGCCGTGCTCGCCCGTGAGGCAGCCGCCGACCTCGACGCAGAGCTTGAGGATCTCGTCGCCGGCCGCCTCCGCCTTCTCCATCTCGCCCGGCTTGTTGATGTCGAACAGGATCAGCGGGTGCAGGTTGCCGTCGCCGGCATGGAACACGTTGGCGACGCGCAGGCCCTTCTCGGCGCAGATCGCCCCGATGCGCTCCAGCACCCCGGGGAGCTGCCCGGTGGGGATGGTGCCGTCCATGCAGATGTAGTCCGAGATCCGGCCGGTGGCGCCGAAGGCGGACTTGCGGCCCTTCCAGATGGCGGCGCTCTCGGCCTCGGATTTCGAGACCCGGATGCTCGTCGGGTTGAAGTCGCTGGCGATGGCCTCGATGCGGGCGAGCATCGCCGTGCACTCGGCGTCGGACCCCTCGACCTCGATGATCAGCATGGCCTCGGCGTCGCGCGGATAGCCCGCCTGGGCGAAGTCCTCGGTGATCAGGATCGCCTCGCGGTCCATGTACTCGATCGCCACCGGGATGATGCCCGCGCCGATGATCGCGGCCGTGCAGGCGCCCGCATCCTCCACCGAGCCGAAGCCGACCAGCGCCGGGCGCGCGCCCTCCGCCGCCCGCAGGATGCGCACGGTCGCCTCGGTGACGATGCCGAGCTGCCCCTCCGAGCCGCAGACGAGACCGAGGAGGTCGTAGCCGGGCGCGTCGAGATGCGTGCCGCCGATCGTCACCACGGTGCCGTCGTTCATCACGAGGGTCACGCCGAGCAGGTTGTTGGTGGTCACCCCGTACTTGAGGCAGTGCGCCCCGCCCGAATTCATCGCGATGTTGCCCGCGATGGTGCAGGCGAGCTGGCTCGAGGGGTCGGGGGCGTAGAAGAAGCCCTCGTGGCTGACCGCGCCCGAGATGGCCAGGTTGGTGATGCCGGCCTCGACCCGCGCGGTGCGGTTCTCGAAATCGATGTCGAGGATGCGGTTCATCTTCGAGATGCCGAGGATCACCGCATCCTCCTGGGCGATGGCGCCGCCGGCCAGGGAGGTGCCGGCGCCCCGCGGCACCACCCTGACGCCGTTGGCGTGGCAGAACGCCATCACGGCCGAGACCTCGGCGGTGGTGGAGGGCAGCACCACGGCCAGGGGCATCTTGCGGTAGGCGGTGAGCCCGTCGGTCTCGAAGGCGCGGCGCTCGTCCTCCGTCGTGACCAGGGCCTCCGGAGCGACCAGGGGGGCGAGGCCCGCGATGATCGCCTCGCGGCGGGCGACGATGGCGGCATCGGGCACGGGAAAGGCGATCGACATGGGCATGTCCTCCGGGGGCGGGCCATCTTCATTATCCGCTCAGCCGCGATCGCCTATAAGCAAGCGGCGGTGAGAGACGGAGGGACGGACGGCGCTTTGCGGTGGACCTTAGGACAAACGCCGGCGCGGCGCATCCGGTTCGTGGCCTCGACCGCGGCGGCGGAACCGAATGCCGCCGGGGAAGCTTCCTTTGGCCGCAGCTCATCGCGGCGGACCTTGCGCGTTCCTGTCTCGATCTGTTCTAAACGGGTAAGCTCTGCCATAAGCCCAAGCGGCTGAAGCCGCTTCTAGGAGGAAAAACACGATGCGTCATGTCATGTTCGGCGCCGCCCTGGCCCTGCTGCTGCCTCTGTCGGCGCATGCCGAGGGCGACGCCGCCGCCGGCGAGAAGGCCTTCGCCCCCTGCAAGGCTTGCCACAACTTCGAGAAGAACGGCGTCGGCCCGACCCTGAAGGGCGTCGTGGGCTCGAAGGCCGGCGAAGGCGCGGACGGCTACGCCTTCTCGGCGGCCCTGAAGGCCTCCGGCATCACCTGGGACGAGGCCAATCTCCACGAGTGGCTGGTCGACCCGAAGAAGAAGGTTCCGGGCACCAAGATGGTCTTCCCCGGCATCAAGGACCCCAAGAAGGTCGACGACATCATCGCCTACCTCAAGACCAAGTCCTGATCCTGAGGACCTGATTCCGAGGCCCGGGGTTCCGCGATCGGTCCGGCCTGTCCTTCGGGGCCGGCCGGGTTCATCCGCCCGGGCTCGATCAGGAAGCCGTTCCTGCCACGGCGGGAGCGGCTTTTTTCATGCCTCGCGTCCCTCAGGATCCGCGTCGCGCGGCGTCGCGGCCGGAGGGAACGGAGCGGTCCCTCCCCTCGCCGAGGCTGATTTGGTCTTCGCCGGCGCCGGCGCCGGCCTGGCCCTCGCCGAGACCCGCATGCAGCGCGCCGCGCAGGTTCATCAGGGTGTCGAGGAGGGCCCGCCGCCCCTCGAGATCGAGGCCGGTCAGGCCGCCCACCTCGTCCGGCACGCATTCCATCCGGCCGCGCAGGGCCCGGCTCTGCTCGGTCAGGAAGATGCTCACCTGCCGCTCGTCGGCCCGGTCCCGCGCCCGCTTCACGTGGCCGGCCGCCTCCAGCCGCTTGAGCAGGGGCGTCAGGGTTCCGGAATCCAGGAACAGGCGCTGGCCGATCTCCTTGACCGTCAGCCCCTCCTCCTCCCACAGGACCAGCAGGACCAGATATTGCGGGTAGGTCAGGTCATGCGCTGCCAGCAGGGCCCGATAGGCCCGTCCGAAGGCATGGGCCGTGGCATAGACGGCAAAGCAGAGCTGGCTGTCCAGGCTCAGGGCGTCCGGGGATGCCGGCTCCGCCACCGGCTCCCGGCGCGTGCGGGTCTGCCGTCCCGACATATTCAACGATCCTTCACGATGGGCCGCGCGCCGAACTCGGGCCGCGGGACCGATCTTATTCAAATTTCATATTGCGCACAATCAAGTTCTATGCGAGGAAATAACTAGGTTGCGCGCAATCGATATGGACCGGCCCCGGCCGGACCGACGCGTGCGATCCCCGCGTTCGTTCAGCAGGAGAGACCGACATGAAGGCACTCTACACCGCCCACGCCCATGCCACCGGCGGCCGTGAAGGCTCCGCCGCGACCGACGATGCCAAGGTGGACGTCAAGCTCTCCACCCCCAAGGAGCTGGGCGGCGGCGGTGGCGCCGGCACCAACCCGGAGCAGCTCTTCGCGGCCGGCTACGCCGCCTGCTTCCTCGGCGCGATCAAGTTCGTGGCCGGCAAGGACAAGATCACGGTGTCGGAGGAGTCCAAGATCGAGTCGAGTGTCGGCATCGGCCCGCGGGACGACGGTACCGGCTTCGGCCTCGTCGTCGCCCTCAAGGCGACCCTGCCGGGCCTCGACCGGGCGGTGGCCGAGGATCTGGTGAAGCGCGCCGACGTGGTGTGCCCCTACTCCCACGCCACCCGCGGCAACATCCAGGTCGACATCTCGGTCGCCTGACGGCTCCCGGCCGTGGAGCAGGACTCCCCGGCCCCGTCGTGCGCCTGGGACGTCAGAAGTGGCGTCCCAGGACCTCGCGCACCCGCTCGACCATCTCGGCCACCGGCACCGAGAACTGGGCCGGGCGCGCGGCTTTCCAGGCGGCGTTGCTGGTGATGGCGGCCGCCGCCTTGGCGCCCTCGATCAGGTCCTTGATCTGGACCTCGCCGGCCTCGCGCTCGTTCGAGCCCTGGATGATGGCGCAGGGGGATCCGCGCCGGTCGGCATACTTCATCTGCGCCTTCATGCCCGAGCCGCCGAGATAGAGCTCGGCCCGGATGCCGGCCTCGCGCAGGGCCGCGACGAGGCGCTGGTAATCGGCGACGTTGTCCCGATCGAGTACCAGCACCACCACGGGGCCGGGCTTGGCGAGGCCGTCCAGCAGCGGGCTCTTCACCAGCTGCAGCGCCGAGAACAGGCGCGAGACGCCGATGGAGAAGCCGGTGGCCGGCACCGGCTCGGCGCGAAAACGCCCGACGAGGCCGTCGTAGCGGCCGCCGCCCGAGACCGAACCGAAGCGCACCACCTGTCCGTCCTCGTTGGTCACCGGGAAGGTCAGCTCCGCCTCGTAGACCGGGCCGGTGTAGTACTCGAGCCCGCGCACCACCGAGGGGTCGATGCGGATGCGGGCGTCGTAGCCGGCCGCCGCGAACAGGGCGGCCATCTCGGCGAGCTCGCGCACGCCCTCCAGGCCGATGGCGCTGCCCGCCAGGGAGGTTTCGAAGTTCGCCAGGGTGGTGGCGTTGTCGGCCGGCGCCGATCCCGCTCCGGTCCAGCCGGTGAAGGCCAGCACCCGGCCGATTGCCTCATCGGGCAATCCGGCGCCCTTGGTGAAGTCGCCGCTCTCGTCCTTGCGCCCCGCGCCCAGCAACTCGCGCACGCCCGCGTCGCCGAGGCGGTCGAGCTTGTCGATGGCGCGCAGCACGGTCAGGCGCTGACCGGCCTTGTCGGGACCGCTGAGCCCGATCGACTCCATCAGCCCGTCGAGCACCTTCCGGTTGTTGACCTTGACCACGTACTGGCCGGTGAGCCCGAGCTTCTCCAGGGTGTCGGCCATCAGCATGCAGATCTCGGCATCCGCCGCCACCGAGGCGGCGCCCACGATGTCGGCGTCGAACTGCATGAACTGGCGGAAGCGCCCCGGACCCGGCTTCTCGTTGCGGAAGACGTAGCCGGCGCGGAAGCTCCGGTAGGGCTTGGGGATCGCGTCGAAGTGCTCGGCTACGTGCCGGGCCAGGGGGGCGGTGAGGTCGTAGCGCAGCGAGAGCCAGGATTCGTCGTCGTCCTGGAAGGAGAACACGCCCGCGTTCGGCCGGTCGAGGTCGGGCAGGAACTTGCCCAGCGCCTCGGTGTACTCGACGAAGGGCGTCTCCAGCGCCTCGAAGCCGTAGAGCTCGAAGCTCTGCCGGATCGTCTCCAGCATCCGGTGCTGGGCGGCGATCTCGTCCGCGCGCCGGTCGACGAAACCGCGCGGCAGGCGCGGCTTCAGGGTGTCGGCCTTCGTTGAATCGGCCTTGGCCATGGTGATCTTCGCGTCCATCGGGGCTGTTCGGGGTCCCGGGGGCTCTATCGCGGGTGGCGGGGGGCGGCAAGCAGGGGGGCGTTCAGAGCCTCAGGGCCAGGAGGGCCGCGAGGCTGAGGAGGGCGATGGGGATCTGCACCGGGCGCAGGCGCGCGAAGAACAGGGGCGCCTCGCCCCGCCGTGCCGCGATCGGGTCGAGCACCGCGATCGCCCCGAATCCGACGAGGAGCAGGACCAGCGCGGCCACTGCCGCGTCCAGGGTCGCCAGCGCCAGGGCGACGAAGCCGAGGCTGAACAGCCCGATCATGGTGGCCATCTGGGTGAGGGTCGGCCCGCCCTCGGTGCGGAAGCTGAGGCCCCGGCGCACGCCCGACAGGAACAGCAGGATGGCGCAGCCCCAGAGGATCGTCAGGAGCAGGGCGGCCTCGCCCAAGGGATCGCCGGGCCGGACCCAGGCGGTGACGGCGCCGACCACGAAGGGCAGCATCGGGCCGTAGCCGAACACGATGCTGAGCCAGGGGACGGCGCGCGGTTCGGTGACCCGCAGGGTCCGTCCGTCGGGTCGATCGTGCATGGTCGGGGGCTCCGGTGGCTGAGGCTCCCTCGCCAAACCGGGGCGGGGGCGGCCTGTTCCGCCGGGCGGCAATCCGCCCTCAGGCGGTCTCCGGCTCGCGCGCGCCCCGAGCCTTCTCGGTGTCGCGGCCGGGTTCGCTCCCGCTCTCGGCGGCGGCGCCGTTCGCGGACGACCCGTCGCCCGGATGTCCGTCACCTTCGCCTCGGCCGCGACTCTCGCTGGTGGTGTCGAGCCACAGGACGAGGCCGAGGGCGACGAGGGCGGGCGCCCCCAGCGCCAGGAAGGCGCCGGTCCAGCCGAGCATCGCCTGGGCGAGGCCGCCGTACCAGGCCGAGAGGGCGCCGCCGATGCCCTGGAGGGCGTTGAGGGCGCCGAGCGCCGTCTGGGTGCGACCGGAGCCCCAGGTCAGGTCGGCCACCACCACCGGCACGGCCACGCCGATGATGCCGGATGCGACGCCGTCGAGGATTTCGGCCGAGATCAGCCAGAGGGGATCGTCGATGAAGGCCGAGAGCGCGGCGCGGACCGGCAGCACCGCGCAGGCGGCGATGAGGAGCTGGCGCCGCCCGCGCCGGTCGGCGAGCGATCCGGCGAAGAGCGCCACGGGGATCATCACCAGCTGCGCCACCATGACGTAGCGGGCGGTCCAGCTCGTGGCGTCGACGGCGGTGGCCACCAGCTTCTGGCCGAGCAGCGAGAGCATGCCGCCGTTGCCGAGGTTGAACAGGGCCAGCGCCACGGCGAGGACGAGGAGCTTGCGGTTGGCCACGATGCTGCGCAGGCCGGCGCGCTCAGGCGTGTCGTCGCCCTCCTCCTGCCAGCCCACGGCCCGGCGCTCGCTGTAGCAATGCCCCGGCGTCGTCAGCGCCGCCACGATGGCCAGCACCGCCATGGCGCCCAGCACCCAGAAGGCGATGGCGGGGCCGAACCAGCCGGTGCCGAGGCTGATGCCGCCGGCCGCGAGCAGGATGCCGAGATGGTTGAAGGCCTGGTTGCGGCCCTGTTGCTTCGGAAAGCGGTCCTTGCCGACGATGCCGAGGGTCAGGGCGGTGACGGCCGGCAGCAGCAGCGTGCCGCCCGCCGCCGCCATCATCTGCGCGGCGAAGACCGGGATGACGCCGCGTGCGGGGAGCAGCAGCAGGGTGCCGCACAGGATGGCGCCGCAGGCCACGGCGATCAGCATCCGGGGCCGGCCGAGGCGGTCGACCAGGGCGCCGAAGGGGCCGCTGAGGAGGAGGGAGCCGATCCCCACCAGGGTGGTGACGAAGCCGATCCGCGAGGGGCTCCACGACGCGGCTTCCGCGAGCCAGGTGCCGAGGAACGGTCCGAGCCCGCCCTGGATGTCGCCCGTGAAGACGTTGATCAGGGCGAGGTGGTGTGTGGCGAGCATGCGATCCCGGGGCTGAGGCGATCCGGCGACCGGCGGCACGCGGGGCCGCGGCCGGACTGGCTGCGAGTAACGGCCAAGTCCGGCCTTCGATCCTCAAGTCCGGCCTTCGATCCTCAGGACCCCGGATCCCGCCCCGGGCGGACGGGGCGCGACGCGCGCTCTCAGGAGGCGAGCGGGCCGGTCTCGCCCTGGGCCTGGGCCTCCATGGCCTTCTGGCGGTAGAGGCCGACGAAGTCGATCGGGTCGATGTAGAGGGGCGGGAAGCCGCCGTTGCGCACGGCCTCGGCGACGATCTGGCGCGCGAAGGGGAAGAGCAGGCGCGGGCACTCGATCATCACGGCCGGGTGGAGCTGGTCCTGCGGGATGTTGCGCATGCGGAAGATGCCCGCATAGGTCAGCTCGAAGGCGAACAGCACTTCGTTGGCGATCTTGGCATCGCCTTCCAGGGTCAGGTCGACCTCGAAATCGAACTCGGCCACCTGCTTGGCGTTGACGTTCACCTGGATGTTGATCTGCGGCCCGCTTTCCTGCGGCTGCAGGGAGCGCGGCGCGTTCGGATTCTCGAAGGAGAGATCCTTGGTGTACTGCGCGAGCGCGTTGATCGTCGGCGTCGCGTCGTCGGTCTGCGCCGTGGCGCCACCGTTGCCGTTCGGTGCCGGAGTGTCGGCCATGGCGTTCTGTCCTCTTCCTGGATCGTCGGGGCGCGGTGGGGCCCGGGTCTGATGCGCTCTCCCGGGGGCGAACCCCGTGGGCGCCGATCCCGGTCGCCCGGAACCGGGCGCACCGGCCTGCACACTGGCCTGCCACCAACCGCCCGGCCCGCGCGATAGCGCGCTATCACGCTCGCCCGCACGGGACAAGGCGAGCCCGGGAGCCCGGGACGCGGGACCCGTCGGGGCCGCCGCCGGGTCAAGGCGGCGCAGGCGCACGCCCTCGCCTGGAATCGCCGCCCGCGATATCCATATCTCCGCACGAGCCCGGAGGTTCGACCCCGATCGAGACTTCCGCGCGCAGGAACCCGGCCTGCGCCTTGCGCGGGGCGCGGGGAATGCGCGACATGGCCAGATCTTTCTGGCCAGATCTCTCCCGGCCAGATCCTTCCTGGCCGGACTTATTCGGCCGGGCGTGTCTCGGCCACGCATGTCAGCCGAGGACCCGGGCCGGGTTTCCAGAGCCCCGTGAAGTAACGTATTCGTGCCACGGCCACGATCGGATCAGTGATGCAGGACTCCTTCGACTTGACGACCCTGATCTTTCTCGCGCTGGCGGTCTTCGTCATCTGGCGCCTGCGCTCGGTGCTGGGTCAGAAGACCGGCACGGAGCGCTCGCCCTTCAAGCCGGTGGACCGCAGCCGCACCGAGCCGCCGGCCCGCGGGGAAGGCGACAACGTCGTGCGCCTGCCCGGCGCCGACCGGGTCCAGCCCCCGGCCGATCGCGGCCAGACCGCGGTGAAGACCGACGTGCGCGACTGGCGCGGCATCGCCGAGCCCGGCTCGGCCATCGCCCAGGGCCTCGAATCCATCGTCCAGGTCGAGCCCGCCTTCGATCCGCGCGCCTTCGTCGAGGGGGCCCGCAGCGCCTACGAGGCGATCGTGATCGCCTTCGCCAAGGGCGACCGCAAGACCCTGCGCAGCCTGCTCTCCCGCGAGGTCTGCGAGGGCTTCGAGCGCGAGATCGACGCCCGCGAGGCCCGCCGCGAGACCGTGGAGACCACCTTCGTCTCCCTCGACAAGGCCGAGATCGTGGCCGTCGACGTGAAGAACCGCGTCGCGCAGGTCACCGTGCACTTCCTCTCCCACCTCATCACCGCCACCCGCAACGCGCAGGGGCAGGTGACCGACGGCAGCGCCGAGGCGGTGGTCGAGGTGCCGGACGTCTGGACCTTCGCCCGGACGCTGGGCACCCGCGACCCGAACTGGCAGCTCGTCGCCACGGAAGCCGGCGCCTGAGCCTCAAGGGGCCCAAGGTCGCGTGATCCGGTTCTTCCGTCCCGCGGCGAGTCTCCTCGCCGCCCTCAGCCCCCGGCTCGGCCGCCCCCGCGGCCGAGCCGTTTCGCGTGGGCGGGGCCGTGCTGGAGCCGGTCGATCCCGCCTCGCTGCCGGGGTTCCCCGGCCCCGACGCCGGCGCGGCGCTCGCGGCCTTCCGCCGGACCTGCCGGACCCCGCCGGGGACGCCCCAGCCCGCCACCGTCGCGGGCGCGCCCGAGGCGCTCCGGACCGCCTGCGCCCGGGCCGAGACCGTGTCCGAGACCGTGGCTGACGCCGCGGCGGCCCGCTTCTTCGCCGAAGCCTTCACGCCCTACCGGATCGTCAGGCCTTCGGCCGGGGGCAAGCCCGAGCAGCGCACGGGCTTCCTCACCGGCTACTTCGAGCCGGAACTCGTCGGCGCCGTCACCCCGAGCCCGGATTTCACCGCCGCGGTGCTGGCCCGGCCCGACGACCTCGTCAGCCTGGAGCCCGGCGAGACGCGGCCCGGCCTCGACCCGTCCTTGCGCGCCGCGCGCCGGACCGGCGACGGCTTCGAGGCCTATCCCGACCGGGCCGCGATCGAGGACGGCGCCCTAGGCGCCCGCGCCCGCCCCCTCCTCTACCTGCGCGACGCCGTCGACCTGTTCGTGCTCCAGGTCCAGGGCTCCGGCCGGGTCCGCCTGACCGACGGGCGCTCCGTCCGGGTCCTCTACGACGGCCGCAACGGCCGGCCCTACACCTCCATCGGCAAGCTCATCGTGACGGAGGGGCACCTGCCCCTCGACGGCCTCACCCTGGCCCGCTGGACCGGCTGGCTGCGGGCCAACCCCCGGCACGCCGCCCGGCTGATGCGGGCCAACGCCTCCTACATCTTCTTCCGCCTGGCCGAGATCGACGACCCGACGCTCGGGCCGCCCGGCGGGGCCGGCGTGCCCCTGAGCCCCGGCCGCAACCTCGCGGTGGACGCCACCCTCTGGCGCTACGGCCTGCCGTTCTGGCTCGAGGGCCGGATCGCCGGATCCGCCGAGCCGGGGCGCCTCGTCGTCGCCGCCGACACGGGGTCGGCCATCGTCGGCCCGGCGCGCGGCGACCTCTATCTCGGCACCGGCGCGGAGGCGGGGATCGCCGCCGGCAACCTGCGCGACGCCGTCGGCTTCGTCGTCCTGCTCCCGAAATCCGGGACGTCCGCCCCATGAAGACGCCCCGGCGCCCGCGCGGCCTCTCCGGGGAGGACGCCTATCTGTGGGGCGAGATCGCCCGGCTGATCACGCCCCTGCGCGGCCGCCTCGCGGGGCGGGGCGCGGCGGGCAAGCCGGCCGCCGCCACGCCGGCCCCGGCGACGCCCGCGGGGGCGTCGTCCAAGGTCGTCCCCGCCAAGTCCGCCATCGCCAAGTCCGCCATCACCAACTCGGGTCCCGCCAAGCCCGCGCCCCCGAAACCGATGCCCCGGACGCTGGCCAAGCGCGCGGCGCTGAAGCCGAACCCGCCGCCGGCGCCGCCGGCCCCCGTTCTGGCACCGGCACCGCCGACCGCGCCCGGTCTCGAGCGCCGCGTCCGCCTTGCCCTGCGCCGGGGCGCCCTCCAGGTCGATGCCCGGATCGATCTCCACGGGATGTACCAGGCGGAGGCGCACGGGGCGCTGATCGGCTTCCTGATGCGGGCCCGGGCGTCGGGCCACACCCACGTCCTCGTGGTCACCGGCAAGGGCGGCCCGACCTACGACGACGCCTTCTCCGAGCGCGGCGTGCTCCGCCGCAGCGTGCCCCACTGGCTGCGCGCGCCGGAGCTGCGCACCGTGGTCCTCGGCTTCGAGGAGGCGGCCCGCCACCACGGCGGCGCCGGGGCCCTCTACGTCCGCCTGCGCCGCCGCTGAGGGCCCCTGGCGGTGCCCCGACGGACGGACCTTGCGAAAAGCCGGGAAACGCGCTACCGCTGAGGCCTCTCCTCGTTACGCCGTGTTGCATCCGTGAGCCCCTGGCTCCGCCAAGACGATGCGCGGAGCCGTCTTTCCCCAGGACGGACCGACTGATCGGCGCCGAAACGGCGCCCGGCGACCAAACTCCCCGACTGCCCTGTCCGACCCTCTGCCCCGCCTCGCCCTTCCCGCCGGTTCTGAATCCCCCATGACGTCACCGTACGAGACCCTCCCCGTGGAAAGCCCGGCCGAGGGCGGAATCGTCGCCGCCGATCTCGACGGCATGCGCGAGGTCAAGCTCCAGGACCTCAAGTCCAGGACGCCGACCGACCTGATCGCCTTCGCCGAAGAGGTCGAGGTCGAGAACGCCTCGACCATGCGCAAGCAGGAACTGATGTTCGCCATCCTGAAGCAGCTCGCTGCCAAGGAAGTCGAGATCATCGGGGCCGGGACCGTCGAGGTGCTGCAGGACGGCTTCGGCTTCCTGCGCTCGTCCGATTCGAACTACCTGCCGGGTCCCGACGACATCTACATCTCGCCGACGCAGATCCGCCGCTTCGGCCTGCGCACCGGCGACACCGTCGAGGGGCCGATCCGCGGACCCAAGGACGGCGAGCGCTACTTCGCGCTGCTCAAGGTCAACACGATCAACTTCGAGAACCCGGAGAAGATCAAGCACAAGGTCCATTTCGACAACCTGACGCCGCTCTTCCCGACGCAGCGCTTCAAGCTCGAACTGGACAATCCCCCCAAGAAGGATTTCTCGCCGCGGATCATCGACATCGTCGCCCCCATCGGCAAGGGCCAGCGCGCCCTGATCGTGGCGCCGCCGCGCACCGGCAAGACCGTGCTGATGCAGAACATCGCGCAGTCGATCACCATCAACCACCCGGAATGCTACCTCATCGTGCTGCTCATCGACGAGCGCCCCGAGGAAGTCACCGACATGATCCGCTCGGTGAAGGGCGAGGTCATCGCCTCGACCTTCGACGAGCCGGCCACCCGCCACGTGCAGGTCGCCGAGATGGTGATCGAGAAGGCCAAGCGCCTCGTGGAGCATGGCCGCGACGTGGTCATCCTGCTCGATTCGATCACCCGCCTGGGCCGGGCCTACAACACCGTGGTGCCGTCCTCCGGCAAGGTGCTCACGGGCGGCGTCGACGCCAACGCCCTGCAGCGCCCGAAGCGCTTCTTCGGTGCCGCCCGCAACATCGAGGAGGGCGGCTCGCTCTCGATCATCGCCACCGCGCTCATCGACACCGGTTCGCGCATGGACGAGGTGATCTTCGAGGAGTTCAAGGGCACCGGCAACTCCGAGATCATTCTCGACCGCAAGGTCTCCGACAAGCGCATCTTCCCGGCCATCGACATCACCCGCTCGGGCACCCGCAAGGAAGAGCTCCTGGTGCCGCCGGATGCGCTCAAGAAGACCTACGTCCTGCGCCGCATCCTCAACCCGATGGGCGTCACCGACGCGATCGAGTTCCTCATGGACAAGCTGCGCCAGACCAAGAGCAACAACGACTTCTTCGACTCGATGAACACCTGAGACCGACCCGACCGGACCCGCGCGGCATCAGCCTACGGGTCCGGTCGGTGCCCTCGCCCGCTCGAAGATTTCCGGCTGAAATAAGTTTGTTAGCTGGTTAATGATTGCCTGACGCGTCAGGGATTGGCGTCCGGGGCGCCGCGCCGATGACCGAAACCCCCACCCTCTACGCGCCTGCCACCGGCCCGGGTCGATCGGCGGTCAGCGTCATCCGGATCTCCGGACCGGCCTCGGCCGCGGTGATATACACCCTCGCCGGCCCCCTCCCCCCGCCCCGCCGCCTGTCCCTGCGCACGCTGCGCAGCCCCGACGGCACGCCGCTCGACCAGGCCCTCGTCGCCTGGATGCCGGGCCCCGCCAGCTTCACCGGCGAGGACATGGTGGAGCTGCACCTGCATGGCGGCCTGGCCGTTCGCAGCGCGGTCCTGCAAGCCCTGGCCGAGATCCCGCACTGTCGACCGGCCGAGCCCGGGGCCTTCACCCGCCGGGCCTTCCTCAACGGCCGTCTGGACCTCACCGAAGCCGAGGGGATCGCCGACCTCGTCGATGCCGAGACCGAGGCGCAGCGACGCCAGGCCCTGCGCCAACTCGATGGGGCCCTGGGCGGGCGGGTGGCCGATTGGCGCGCACGCCTCATCGATCTCCTCGCGGGCGTCGAGGCGGCCCTCGATTTCTCCGACGAAGGGGACGTCGACGACGCGGCCCTGGACGCCGCCCTGGCGCAGAAGGCCCGCGCGATCCGCGACGAGATCGCAACGGTCCTGGCCGATGCCCGGCGCGGCGAGCGCCTGCGGGATGGTTTCACCGTGGTCCTGGCCGGGCCACCCAATGCCGGCAAGTCGACGCTGCTGAACGCCCTGAGCCGGCGCGAGGCGGCCATCGTCTCGGCCATCCCCGGCACCACCCGCGACGTCATTGAGGTCCGCTGCGACCTCGGCGGCTTGCCGGTGATCCTGGTCGACACCGCCGGCCTGCGCGAGGCGGGCGATGCCATCGAGGCGGAGGGCATCCGCCGCACACGGGCCCGGATGCGGCAGGCCGACCTCGTCGTGATGCTCGACGGCCCGGACGCGCCGGCGACCACGCTCGAGCCGATGCCGGAGGGACCAGTGCTCCGCGTGCGGACCAAGCGCGACCTCGAGCCTGCCGTCGGCGTGCCGGAGAGCGCGATCGGCATCTCGGCGATCACCGGCGCGGGCCTGGACGGATTGCTGGCGGCCATCGAGGCCGAGGCTTCCCGAGCAGTCGGGAGCGGCGATGCCCTGATCACCCGCGAACGCCACCGGCTGGGGCTGACCCGCTGCCGCGAGGATCTCGACCGCCTGCTGGCGGGGGCGGCCCTGCCCGAGCTCGCCGCCGAGGATCTCCGGCTCGCCGTGCGCGCGCTGGGCGAAGTGGCAGGGCATGTGAGCGTCGAGGAGATGCTGGATCGGCTGTTCTCCGGCTTCTGCATCGGCAAGTGAGCCCGGTCGACCCCGGCCTGTGACCCTGGGACCACGGGGCGGCGGTTTCACGTGAAAACCACGCCGTGGTCGAACCATCGATTGACCATCGGCGCGCCAGCCGCTTAATCGATCCCATGCACCACACCCCTGATTCCTACGACGTGATCGTCGTCGGTGGAGGCCATGCCGGCGTCGAGGCGGCGGCCGCCGCGGCCCGGATCGGCGCGCGGACGGCCCTCGTGACCCATCAGGCCGCCACCATCGGTGCCATGTCCTGCAATCCCGCCATCGGCGGTCTGGGCAAGGGTCATCTGGTCTGCGAGGTCGATGCCCTCGACGGCCTGATGGGGCGGGTCGCCGACGCGGCCGGCATCCAGTTCCGGCTCCTCAACCGACGCAAGGGTCCCGCGGTCCGCGGTCCCCGCACCCAGGCCGATCGCAAGCTCTACGCCCGCGCCATGCAGGCGGCCATCGCCGGGACCGCGAACCTGGCGGTGATCGAAGGGGAGGTGGCCGACCTCGCCCTCGCCGGGGGACGCGTCTCGGGGGTGATCCTGGCCGATGGGCGCACCCTCCCCTGCGCCGCTGTCGTACTGACCACCGGCACCTTCCTGCGCGGCCTCATCCATATCGGCGAGACCCAGATCCCCGCCGGTCGGATTGGCGAGGGGCCGTCCGTGGGCTTGGCCCGGACACTGGACCGCGCCGGTTTCGCCCTCGGCCGCCTGAAGACCGGCACGCCGGCCCGCCTCGACGGGCGCACCATCGACTGGTCCGGCCTGGAGATGCAGTCGGCCGACGCGGACCCCGTCCCGTTCTCGACCCTCACCGAGCGAATCACCACGCCGCAGATTCAGTGCGGTATTACCCGCACGACCCAGGCGGTCCACGACCTCATCCGCGCCAACCTGCACCGCTCGCCGATGTATTCCGGCGGCATCGCCAGCCGGGGGCCGCGCTACTGCCCGTCCATCGAGGACAAGGTGGTGCGCTTCGGCGATCGCGAGGGCCACCAGATCTTCCTCGAACCGGAAGGCCTGGACGACCCGACCGTCTACCCCAACGGCATCTCCACCGCGCTGCCCGAGAGCGTGCAGCGCGACGTCATCGGGCTGATCCCCGGGCTGGAGCGTGCCGCGATCCTGCGGCCGGGTTACGCCATCGAGTACGACTACGTGGACCCCCGCGAACTCGACGCGACCCTCCAGGCCAAGCGCCTGCCGGGCCTGTTCCTGGCCGGGCAGATCAACGGCACCACCGGCTACGAGGAAGCGGCGGGGCAGGGGCTCGTGGCCGGCATCAACGCGGCCCGCCTCGCCGGCGGCTCGGCCCTCGCCACCTTCGACCGGGCCGAATCCTACCTCGGCGTGATGATCGACGATCTCGTTACCCATGGGGTGAGCGAGCCCTACCGCATGTTCACCTCGCGCTCGGAGTACCGGCTCTCCCTGCGCATCGACAATGCCGACGAGCGCCTGACGCCGAAGGGCGCCGCCCTCGGCTGCGTCGGGCGGCACCGCGCCGCGCATTTCGCCGCCGGGCAGACGGCCCTCGAGGCCGCGCGCGCGCAGCTCGACTGCCTGAGTCTCAGCCCGAACCAGGCCGGGGCCGCCGGCATCGCGCTCAACCAGGACGGAATCCGCCGCAGCGCCTTCCAGCTCCTGTCCTACCCGGACATCGACTGGGCGCGCCTCTGCGCGGTCTGGCCGGAACTCGCGGCGGTCCCGCCCCGCGTGGCGGAGCGACTCTGCACCGATGCCACCTACGCCGTCTATCTCGACCGGCAGCGGGCCGACATCGCCGCCTTCCGCCGGGACGAGGCCGTGGCCCTGCCGATCCGCCTGGATTATGCGGGCATTCCCGGGTTGTCGAACGAGATGCGGCTGAAGCTCGAAGCCGTGCGTCCGGGAACCCTGGGGCAGGCGGCCCGCATCGAGGGCGTGACCCCCGCCGCCCTTACGCTCCTCGCCGCCCATGCCCGCCGGGCCGAGCGTGGGGCCATCCATGGCCGCTGATCGCGACCGCGATCGGGTCCTGGCCGCTGCGGGTGTTTCACGTGAAACA
Source organism: Methylobacterium sp. Leaf465 (assembly GCF_001424705.1). GTDB lineage: Bacteria > Pseudomonadota > Alphaproteobacteria > Rhizobiales > Beijerinckiaceae > Methylobacterium. The sequence continues at coordinate 133,988 of NZ_LMRA01000034.1, read as the reverse complement.
GCGCAGCGCCTCGATCTCTATGTCGACCAGCTTCGGCGCTGGCAGACGGTCAAGAATCTGGTCGGACCGGCCACCCTGTCCGACGTCTGGACCCGCCACATTGCCGACGCGCTCCAGCTTCGGGAGCTCGTGCCGGAGGCCGACACCTGGCTGGACCTCGGTGCGGGGGCGGGACTTCCCGGCCTCGTCCTTGCCATCGCAGGCCGGGAGCGTCCCGGGTTTCGGGTCGATCTCGTCGAGAGCAATGCGCGCAAATGCGCCTTCCTCACCGAGACCGCGCGCCTCACTGGCGCGCCGGCGACGGTGCACAACGCCCGGATCGACCAGGTCATCGGCGCGCATCGCGGCGCCGCGGTGGTCTGCGCCCGGGCGCTCGCCCCCCTCGCCCAGCTGCTCGCCTGGGCTGAGCCGCTGTTGACAACCGGCACGGTCGGCCTGTTTCCGAAAGGACGGGATGTCCAATCGGAATTGACCGAGGCCGCGCAACGGTGGAGATTCGTTTACGATCTCGTGCCGAGCCGAACCGAGTCGGAAGCGCGGATCGTCCGCGTCACGACCCTATCTCGCGTGGATTCATGACAAGCGATCCGACTGCCGTACCGACGACCGGAGCGCATCCGGATCGGCCGCTGCGCATCCTGGCCCTGGCCAACCAGAAGGGGGGCGTCGGCAAGACGACGACGGCGATCAACCTCGGCACCGCTCTGGCGGCCATCGGCGAGAGCGTTCTGGTGATCGACCTCGATCCGCAGGGCAACGCCTCCACGGGTCTCGGCATCGACCGCCGCCAGCGCAAGGTCTCGACCTACCACGTGCTCGCCGGCGAGGCGTCCCTGGGGCAGGCCTGCATCCCCACCGCGGTGCCGCGCCTGATGGTGGCCCCCTCCACCATGGACCTCCTCGGCCTGGAGCTGGAGATGGCGAGCGCGCCGGACCGCGCCCATCGCCTGCGCAACGTGCTGAAGGGCGTCGGCGAGGTCGGCGCCACGGCGGGTGTCACCTACGTGCTGATCGACTGCCCGCCCTCCCTGAACCTGCTGACGATCAACGCCCTGGCGGCCTCCGACGCGGTGCTGGTCCCCCTGCAATGCGAGTTCTTCGCCCTCGAAGGCTTGAGCCAGCTGCTGCGCACGGTGGAGCAGGTGCGGGGCGCCCTCAATCCGCGCCTCACCATCCAGGGCATCGTCCTGACCATGTTCGATCCCCGCAACAACCTGTCGGCGCAGGTGGTGGCGGATGTGCGCAGCTTCATGGGGGAGAAGGTCTACGAGACCATGATTCCCCGCAACGTCCGCGTGTCCGAGGCGCCGTCGCACGGCAAGCCCGTGCTGCTCTACGATCTCAAATGTGCGGGCTCGCAGGCCTACCTGCGCCTCGCCTCCGAGATCATCCAGCGCGAGGGGCGTCTGCCCGTCGCCGCGTGACCGATGCGGGGGCCCCCTGCCCCCGGTGTGTGACAAGCGTTTCCCGAAGGTTCGGAGTTGAAGCAGGTGGCGATGGCGGATGATGTGGTGCGGCCCCGGCTCGGGCGCGGCCTCGCGGCCCTGATCGGCGATTTCGGCGATGACAGTGCCGCGGCGAGCAAGTCGCAGGAGCAGCGCAAGGTCGCGGTGGAATTCCTGCGTCCCAACCCGCGCAACCCCCGTCGCCGTTTCCACGAATCCGACCTCGAGGAGCTGTCGGCTTCGATCAAGCTGCGCGGCATCATCCAGCCCATCGTGGTCCGGGCCCTGGCCGGCGTGCCGGACACCTACGAGATCGTCGCCGGCGAGCGCCGCTGGCGCGCGGCCCAGCGGGCCGGGCTCCACGAAGTGCCGGTGGTCACGGTGGAGATCGACGATCGGACCTCCCTCGAATTTGCCATCCTGGAGAACGTCCAGCGCACGGACCTCAACGCCATCGAGGAGGCCGCGGGCTACGAGCGGTTGATGAGCGAGTTCCAGTACAGCCAGAGCGAGCTCGCGGAGATCCTCGGCAAGAGCCGCAGCCACCTCGCCAACACCCTTCGGCTGCTCCAGCTCGCCCCGACGATTCAGGACCGGGTCGTGGCCGGTGAGATCACGGCCGGCCATGCCCGCGCGCTCCTGGCCGTGCGGGATGCCGAGGGCGTTGCCCGCCGGATTGTGGAGGAGGGCCTGTCGGTCCGCGAGGTCGAGGCCTTGGCCTCCGCCGAGGTGCCGGAGGGCGACGGCCCCCGCCCCGGCCGGCCCCGGCGCGCGGCCGAGAAGGATGCGGAGATCCGCACCTTGGAGCAGGCCATGGCCCGCGCCCTCGGCATGACGGTGGCCGTCAAGTCGAAGGTGGCCGGGGCGGGGGAGATCCGCATCCGCTACGAGAACGCGGCCGAGCTCGAAGCCCTGTGCCAGCGCTTCAACCTGGGGCAGGCGGAGGCCTGAGCCAGACCGATCGCTAACGCCGCCGGGCCGCCTCGCCGGCGATGCGCAGGAGGGTGCTCGAGGCATGCGCGTGGGCCAGGTCCGGGTCCGCGCGGCGGCAGGCTAGGACGGAGTCCTGCAACAGCTGGATCGCGTGGCGCAGGGCCGGGGGCGACCAGCGGGCGAGCTGGGTCTCCACCAGGGCTTTCCGCCGGAAATGCAGGCCACGCCAGTTCGCCACCATCAGGCTGGCACTCTGCCCCTCCCCGGCGAGCCGCGTGGCCAGGAGCGTCAGGGCGTGCCGCAGGGCCGAGCCGAGCATCACCGAGGGATCCATGCCCTCGTGGCGGAAGCGGCGATAATCGCGCTCGACCTCGCCGCTGCGCCCGGCGAAGGCCGCATCGATCAGGGTGTTGAGCACGCTGCCGGCGACGTCGCTGACCACCGCCTCGACATCGTCGAGGCTCACCTGGCTCTGGCCACGGGCGTAGAGGGCGAGCTTCTCGATCTCCGACAGGCTGGCGCCGCGGTCGCCGCCGAGGCTGGTGGCGAGCACGTCCCGCGCCTCGCGGGCGATGCGCAGGCCCTGGTCCTGCAGGGTGCGGTCGATGAGGTCGCCCAAGGCCCGCTCGTCGTCGGGATAGCAGGGCAGGGCGAGGGCCTTCGGCGACTTCTCACAGAGCGTCCGCAAGGGCGCGCTCTTGGCGAGGTCGCCGCCCTCCACCACGATGCGGGCGTTCTGGATCTCGGCCTTCAGGGCGGCCTCGACGGCGGGGGCGTAGTTGCGGCTGCCGGAGCGGACCCAGATCGTGCGGGTGCCGCCGAAGAGCCCGACCGTGCCGGCCTCGTCCACGAGGCGTCCGGGGTCCTGGGCGAGCACGTCCCCGTCGATCTTCACCATGGCGAAGGGGTCGCCCGGATCGCTGACGAAGGCTTCCGCCAGGGCCTTGGCACGGGTGAAGACGAGGCCCGTATCCGGGCCGTAGACGAGCAGGATCGCGATGCGCGGATCGGGCCCGCGCCGGATCAGCCCGTCGACGTCGCCGGCCTTGACGGCGGTCACGCGCCCGTCCCGCTCAGGGCTTCGTCACCAGCACGGAGGCGATGCGGGTCTTGATCTGCTCGGCCAGGACCTTGGCGAGGCGGATCTCGGCGTCACGGGCGGCCCGCAGGCTGGCGAAGCGCTGGATCGAGCGGTCGTAGGTGGCGGTGGAGGTCGCCACGCCCTCGCTGATGATCTTCGTGCCGCTCAGGTCTTCCAGGGCGTACTTCACGGTTCCGACGATGGTGCCGGCCTCGGCGCGACCGGTCTGCGAGGAGACGATCGGGGTCTGCACCGACTCGCTGCCCTGCATCTTCAGGCGATAGCGCTTGGCGGAGGGCTGGCCCGAGCCGTCGAGATCGAAGATGAGTTCGCTGCGCAGGTAATGCCCCAGGCGCTCCTGGCCCTGCGCCATCGCCACGTCGTCCACCTGGACGGAGGCGAGGAGGGCGGCCATGGGCTCGCCGGAGGCGGTGGGGCCGTAGAGGGGGCGGAAGCAGGCCGACAGGTTGAGCGCCAGGGCGGCGACGGCCGCGACCCGCACGGCCCGGCCGACCGAACCGGTTGCCGCGACCCGAACCGCCATCGCCCCGTTTGCCAAGCGCATCATGCCCGCTGCCGTCCCGCTGTCTCGTCCTGCCCGTCTGTACGGCGAACCGGAGTTCGACGACAGCCTATTCGCGCCAAGCTTTACGTTTCCTATCCGGCAGGATCATGGTCGCCGGACCGGGGGTGTGGACAATGTGGGCGTCCCCCTTCCTCTTAAAGGGGCGGGGTCGGGGGTGGGGGCGGTTCCACTTGCCTCCGCAACGCGAGGGTCGCCCAACCACCCCGCCTCCAACGCCTCCCCACAAGCGCTATGGATCTCGGGCAGGCCCGAGATCCGCTGGGGAGGAGGGCTGCGTCGCGCGCGCCGAACCGAATTTCAGCGTTGGGAAGGCCGGGCGCTGTGCCAGGCTCCGTTCCGCCCGCCGGAAGCCGGAGCGCGGTCTCCTCGATCAGACGACGAGGTTCACGATCCGGCCCGGCACCACGATGACCTTCTTCGGGCTACGGCCCTCCAGAGCTCGCTGCACCGCCTCGTCGGCCAGGACCAGGGCCTGGACCGCCGCCACGTCGGCGCTGCGCGGCACCGTGACGTCCGCCCGCTTCTTCCCGTTGAGCTGGACGGGGAGGGTGACGCTGTCCTCCACGAGAAGCGCGCGCTCGACCTCCGGCCAGGCCGCCTGCGCGGCCAAGCCGTCGCGGCCCAGCGCCTGCCAGCATTCCTCGGCGAGATGCGGCATCATCGGGGCGATCAGCTGGGTCAGGATCCCGGCCGCCTCCCCGGCGACGGCCCGCGAGACGCCGCCCCGCAGGGCCTCGTCGAGGGCGTTGGCAAGGGTGTAGATGTGCGCCACGCAGCGGTTGAAGCGCAGGCGCTCCACATCCTCCTCCACGGCGGCCAGGGCCTTGTGGGCGGCCTTGCGCAGGGCGGCGTCGCCGGCGGCCTCCGGTGCCGCCACGGTGCTCGCCAGGGAGACGAGACGCCAGACGCGCTGGACGAAGCGGGCCGCGCCCTGGACGCCGTCCTCGGTCCAGATCACGTCGCGCTCGGGCGGCGAGTCGGAGAGCATGAACCAGCGCGCGGTGTCGGCGCCGTAGCTGGCGATGATGTCGTCCGGGTCGACGACGTTCTTCTTCGACTTCGACATCTTCTCGATGGCGCCGATCGTGATCGGCGCCGCCGTTTTCACGTGAAACGCCTCCCGCGTGCCGGACTCGGCCGAGATCCGGATGTCGGCCGGCGGCACCCAGGCCCCGGCCGCATCCTTGTAGGTCTCGTGGACCACCATGCCTTGCGTGAACAGGCCGTCGAAGGGCTCCGAGACGCCGGACCAGTCGGTGGCCTTCATCGCCCGCATGAAGAAGCGGGCGTAGAGCAGGTGCAGGATCGCGTGCTCGATGCCACCGATATACTGGTCGACGGCGAGCCACTGGTCGACCGCGGCGCGGTCGGTGGGCGCGTCCTGCAGCCAGGGGGCGGTGAAGCGGGCATAGTACCAGGACGAATCCACGAAGGTGTCCATGGTGTCGGTCTCGCGCCGCGCCGGCTGCCCGCAGGTGGGGCAGGGGACGTTGCGCCAGGCTTGGTCGCGCTCCAGGGGGTTGCCGGGCACGTCGAAGGAAACCGTGTCGGGGAGCTTCACCGGCAGGTCGGCCACCGGCACCGGCACGGGCCCGCAGGCCTCGCAGTGGATGATCGGGATGGGGCAGCCCCAGTAGCGCTGGCGCGAGACGCCCCAGTCGCGCAGGCGGAACTGCACCTTGCGCTGCGCCACCGGCTCTCCGTCGAGGATCTCCGCCTCCAGGCGGTTGGCCACGGCGTGGAAGGCCTCGTCCGTGGTCATGTCGTCGAGGAAGCGCGAGTGGATCATCCGCCCGTCGCCGTCATAGGCGGTGTCGGTGATGACGAAGCTGGCCGCGTCCTGGTCCTCCGGGCAGACCACGGGCGTGTTGCCGAGCCCGTACTTGTTGGCGAAGTCGAGGTCGCGCTGGTCGTGGGCCGGGCAGCCGAACACCGCGCCGGTGCCGTAGTCCATGAGCACGAAGTTCGCGACGTAGACCGGCAGCAGCCAGGACGGGTCGAGGGGGTGGCGGACCGTGAGGCCGGTGTCGAAGCCGAGCTTCTCCGCCGTGTCGATGGCGGCCTGGGCCGTGCCCGTGCGCCGGCATTCCTCGATGAAGCCCTGCAGGGCCGGGTGGGCCGGGGCCAGGGCGGCGGCGATCGGGTGGTCGGCGGCGATGGCCAGGAACTTCGCCCCGAACAGGGTGTCGGGCCGCGTCGTGTAGACCTTCACCTCGGGGTCGACATGGGCCGGCGGCGCCTCCAGGGCGAAGCGGACCTCCAGCCCTTCCGAGCGGCCGATCCAGTTCTTCTGCATCACCCGGACCTTCTCGGGCCAGCGCTCCAGGCCGTCGAGGGCGTCGTAGAGATCCTGGGCGAAATCGGTGATCTTGAAGAACCACTGGGTCAGCTCGCGTTGCTCCACCAGGGCGCCCGAGCGCCAGCCGCGCCCGTCGATGACCTGCTCGTTGGCCAGCACCGTGTGGTCCACCGGGTCCCAGTTCACCTTCGCGGTGCGGCGCGTCACCAGACCCTTGGCCAGGAAGTCGAGGAACATGCGCTGCTGGTGCTTGTAGTAGTCGGGGTCGCAGGTCGCGATCTCCCGGCTCCAGTCCAGCGACAGGCCCATGCTCTGGAGCTGGCCGCGCATCGTCGCGATGTTGGCGTAGGTCCAGTCGCGCGGGTTGACCTTGCGCTCCATGGCGGCGTTCTCGGCCGGCAGGCCGAAGGCGTCCCAGCCCATCGGGTGCAGCACGTTGAAGCCCCGCGCCCGCTTGTAGCGCGCCACCACGTCGCCCATGGCGTAGTTGCGCACGTGGCCCATGTGGATGCGCCCCGACGGGTAGGGGAACATCTCCAGCACGTAGTATTTCGGCTTCGGATCGTCGTTCTTCGTGGCGTAGATGGCCGCCGCATCCCACGCCTGCTGCCAGCGCGGCTCTGTCTCCTTGGCGTTGTAGCGCTCGGGAGCGGGTTTGGGGGCGGGGGTGGTCGTCATGGGCCGGCGCCGGGGTTTGGGGGTGAGGGGCGCGCCCCGCACGGTGCGGGCGCGCCCTGAGAGGCTGAGGGCCGGACTACCACGGGGAGGGGAGGGGTCAACACGGATCGGGTCGTCCCGCCCGCCGGGGGAGCCGCGTCGCGGGGGCCGCGTCGGCGCGATGCGCGTTGTCCTTCGCGGCCCGCGCCCGGGATGGTAGTTCCCGGGCCGACCGGTTCACCGAACCCCTTCCCTGCGAGGCAGCATGGCCGACACAGTCTCCGACGACGCCGCTCCCGAAGCCGCTCCCCACGCCGCCCCGCCCCCCCCGAACGCCGCCGACGTGGTGGCCGGGCTCGCGGCGGTGCGCCACCAGATCGCCCAGGCGGCCGAGGATGCCGAGCGCGACCCCGCCTCGGTCGCCCTGGTGGCGGTGTCGAAGACGATTCCCGCCGCGGGCATCCTGCCGGCGCTCGAGGCCGGGCAGCGCCTGTTCGGCGAGAACTACGTCCAGGAATCGAAGGCCAAGTGGCCGGCCCTGCGCGAGCGCTTCCCGGATGTGGAGCTCCACCTCGTCGGCCCGCTGCAATCCAACAAGGCCCGGGAGGCGGTGGAGCTGTTCGACGTCATCCACGGCCTCGACCGGCTCTCCCTCGCGGCGGCGCTCGCCAAGGAGATCGCGCGGGTCGGACGGGCGCCCAAGCTCCTGATCCAGGTCAATACCGGCGACGAGCCGCAGAAGGGCGGCATCTCCCCGGCCCAGGTCGACACCCTGCTCTCGGAGTGCCGCGAGACCCACGGCCTCGCGATCCAGGGGCTGATGTGCATCCCGCCCGCCGAGGCGCCGCCGTCGCCGCACTTCGCCCTGCTGGCCCGGATCGCCGAGCGCCACAACCTGCCGATCCTCTCCATGGGCATGAGCGCGGACTACCCCGCCGCGATCCAGATGGGCGCGACCCATGTCCGGGTCGGTACCGCGATCTTCGGCGCCCGCCCGCGCAGGGACTAGGGCGCCGCCTCGCACCGGCGCGGTCCACCGCCAGGGCGCCGGCCAAGGCCGCGAGCGCGCTCGGGCCGGGCCGGCGGGACCGGGCCCCTTGGCTCATCCGTGTCCATGCCCCTATGGAGGGCGCAGCGCCTCGGCAGCCGGCGCTCCGGAGCGATGCGCCATGGCCACCGACCCCACCCTTCGCCTCTCCGACGCCGTCGCGGCGGGCCTCGCCCGCCGCGGCGTCCATTACGGCTGGGCGGTGGCCGCCGTGACCTTCCTGACCATGCTGGTGACGGCGGGCGCCGTCGGGGCCCCCGGGGTGCTGATCCTGCCCCTGCAGAAGGAGTTCGGCTGGGACACGGCGACGATCGGCTCGGCGCTCGCCGTGCGCCTCATCCTGTTCGGTCTGATGGGCCCCTTCGCCGCCGCCCTGATGAACCGCTACGGCCCGCGCCGGATCGTGCTCCTGGCCCTGGCGCTCATCGCCGGCGGCCTGCTGGCCTCCTTAAGCATGACCCGGGTCTGGCAGCTCGTCCTGCTCTGGGGCGTGGTGGTGGGCATCGGCACGGGGCTCACCGCCCTGGTGCTGGGGGCGACGGTGGCGACGCGCTGGTTCTCGCGATCGCGCGGCCTCGTGGTCGGCCTCCTCACCGCCAGTTCCGCCACCGGGCAGCTCGTCGTGCTGCCCCTGCTGGCCGCCCTCACGGAGGCGCTCGGCTGGCGCGCCGCCCTCCTGGTGATCTGCGCGCTCCTCCTCGCGGCGGGTCTCGGCGTCCTCGCCCTGATGCGCGACCGGCCGGAGGATCTCGGGCTCGCGCCCTACGGCGAGACCCGTCCCCTCGCGCCCCCGGCCATGCCGGGACCGAGTGCGAACGGCGCCCTGTCCGCCCTGCGGGACGCCGCCGGCACCCGCGTGTTCTGGGTGCTGTTCGCCACCTTCTTCATCTGCGGGGCCAGCACCAACGGGCTGATCCAGACCCACTTCATCCCCCTCTGCGCCGATTACGGCATCGGGCCGGTGCAGGGGGCCAGCGTGCTCGCGGCCATGGGCGTGTTCGACTTCATCGGCACCGTGGCCTCGGGCTGGCTCTCCGACCGCTACGACAACCGCTGGCTCCTGTTCTGGTACTACGGCCTGCGCGGCCTCTCGCTGATGTTCCTGCCGTTCTCGGACTTCTCCTTCGTGGGCCTGTCGCTGTTCGCGGTGTTCTACGGCCTCGACTGGATCGCCACGGTGCCGCCCACCGTGCGGCTCACCGCGGCGCGGTTCGGGCGCGAGCGCGCCAACCTCGTCTTCGGCTGGGTCTTCGCCGGCCACCAGCTCGGCGCGGCGACGATCGCCTACGGGGCCGGCCTGTCGCGGACCGAACTCGCGAGCTACCTGCCGGCCTTCTTCGCCGCCGGGGCGCTCTGCCTCGCCGCCGCCGGGCTGATCCTCACCCTGGGCCGGCCGGCCCCGCAGGGTGTTCCCGCGGCCACACCCGCCCGCGCCTGAGCCGGGGGCCGGCCTGCCCCTGTAGGCTCTGGTCCGGATGATGCTTGGGACGGGCACCGATGTGCCGCCCTGGGTCCCGACCGATCCGTCCCAACCCCCTCCATGCCCGGCCGAATCGCCGGAAGGCCGCCGCGCCGCCCCCGTGGGGCGGGGCGACGGCCGTCGCATGGCCTGCGCCGGGGGATGCCCGGAAAAGCAGCAAATCTCTGGAAATGTCAGTGTGGGACCGGGGCGCGACCCTCAAGGCCCTGGACCTTCCGCTCAAGGTCTCGGCACTGTCCGACACAGCACCGCCACATTCACGGGCGCGCGCCCGCATGCCTGCCACGGGCGCTCGCCCGGATGCCCGATCACAGGGGACGACGACGCGATGAACTACAACTGGAACTGGGGCATCTTCTTCGAAGCCTCCCCGGAAGGCACCGGGACCTACGCGGACATGCTCCTCTCGGGCCTGATGTGGACGGTGGTGACGGCGCTCTGCGCCTGGGTCATCGCCTTCTTCCTCGGCTCGCTCATCGGCGTGATGCGGACCCTGCCTTCCAAGGTCGCCAACACCCTCGGCACGACCTACGTCGAGCTGTTCCGCAACATCCCCCTGCTGGTGCAGATGTTCCTCTGGTACTTCGTCCTGCCGGAGGTGCTGCCCGAATCCTGGGGCGGCTGGATCAAGCAGCTGCCGAACGCGCCGTTCTACACGGCGGTGGTGTGCCTGGGCTTCTTCACCGCCTCCCGCGTCGCCGAGCAGGTGCGCGCCGGCATCCAGGCCCTGCCGCGCGGCCAGAAGATGGCCGGCACCGCCATGGGCCTGACGGTCTACCAGACCTACCGCTACGTGCTCCTGCCCAGCGCCTACCGGATGATCCTCCCGCCGCTGACCTCGGAATTCCTCAACAACCTCAAGAACACCTCGGTCGCCCTCACCATCGGCCTGCTCGAGCTCACCGCCCGCGCCCGCGCCATGCAGGAATTCTCGTTCCAGGTGTTCGAGGCCTTCACCGCCGCCACCGTCCTCTACGTCCTGATCAACGTCGTGGTGATCTTCACCTCCGGCTGGATCGAGCGCCGCGTCGCCGTCCCGGGCCATCGCTGAGGGTCCGCCCTCCGCCTCCTCATCCTCAAGGATCGCCGCGATGCTCGCGAATTTCGACTTCTCCGTCATCACCTCCGCGCTGCCGTACCTGTTCCTGGACGGCATGCGCTTCACCCTGACGCTGACGGCGCTCGCCGCCATCGGCGGCATCGTGCTCGGCACGCTCATCGCCATGATGCGGCTCTCCAGCATCCCGGTGATCCCGCTGGTGGCCAAGGGCTACGTCAACCTGATGCGGTCGCTGCCCCTCGTGCTGGTGATCTTCTGGTTCTACTTCCTGGTGCCCTATCTCGGGCAGTGGGTCACGGGCGCCGACCGGCCGATGACGGTGGGCGCCTTCACCTCGTCGCTGGTGACCTTCACCCTGTTCGAGGCGGCCTACTTCTCCGAGATCATGCGCGCCGGCATCCAGTCGATCCCCAAGGGGCAGGCGGCGGCGGCCTCGGCGCTGGGCCTGACCTACTTCGCCTCGATGCGCAGCGTGATCCTGCCCCAGGTGTTCCGCAACATGACGCCGATCCTGCTGACCCAGACCATCGTCCTCTTCCAGGACACCTCGCTGGTCTACGTCCTCTCGGTGACCGACTTCCTCGGCGCGGCCTCGAAGATCGCCCAGCGCGACGGCCGCCTCGTGGAAATGTACCTGTTCGCGGCCGTGGTCTACTTCGCGGTCTGCTTCGTGGCCTCCCTGGCGGTGCGCCGCCTCCAGAAGAAGATCGCCATCATCCGCTGACGCCCGGCCTCCCCTGTCCAGGCCTCCCCCGGACGAGGCGTCGCCGCACCCCAGACGAGGATTTCCGCCATGACCACGTCGCCCAACCCCACGTCGCTCAACACCGCCCAGGCCCCCGTGACCACGGGGCCCATGATCACCATGAAGTCCGTCAGCAAATGGTACGGCGACTTCCAGGTCCTCACCGATTGCAGCACCGCCGTGAACAAGGGCGAGGTGGTCGTGGTCTGCGGGCCCTCGGGCTCCGGCAAGTCGACCCTGATCAAGTGCGTCAACGCCCTCGAGCCCTTCCAGAAGGGCGAGATCGTCGTCGACGGCACGCCCGTACACGACAAGAAGACCAACCTGCCGAAGCTGCGGGCCCGGGTCGGCATGGTGTTCCAGCACTTCGAGCTGTTCCCGCACCTCTCCATCACGGAGAACCTGACCCTGGCGCAGCGCAAGGTGCTCAAGCGCGACGAGGACACCGCCCTCAAGACGGGCCTGGCGCTCCTCGACCGGGTCGGCCTCTCGGCCCATGCCAAGAAGTTTCCCGGCCAGCTCTCGGGCGGCCAGCAGCAGCGCGTGGCCATCGCCCGGGCGCTCGCCATGAACCCGGTGGTGATGCTGTTCGACGAGCCGACCTCGGCCCTCGATCCCGAGATGGTCGGCGAGGTGCTCGACGTCATGGTCCAGCTCGCCCGCGAGGGCATGACCATGATGTGCGTCACCCACGAGATGGGCTTTGCCCGCAAGGTCGCGAACCGCGTGATCTTCATGGACAAGGGCGAGATCGTCGAGGACGCCACCAAGGAGGACTTCTTCGCCAACGCCCGTTCCGAGCGCGCCCAGAACTTCCTGTCGAAGATCCTGGTGCATTGAGGGCCGCGCGCCGGGTCCGGCGCCCCGAACGCTCCCATGCCCCCGGCGCTCGCACGAGCCGGTTCCGCCGAGACGGAACCGGCTCGTCGTCGTTTCGACTCGGCTTCGCCCCGCCGGGCGCTCCCCTGCGCGGGCGGATCGTCCGGTACCCGGACGGTCCCGGCCCTGCTGTCCGAGCGCTGCGTCGCCCCCTCGCGGGCCAACGCCGTCGGCCCCGGTCTGGAAAGCCAGACAAAAAAATTCAAACCCGTAACAAATATCGCAGACCAAAAACCTTCGGTTCAGGCGAAGCCGTTGCCAGACAACGCGAAAAGCGATTGGGTGGAGTTGGCACGAACGCTGCTGGCGAACGCACGCTGCCGACGCACGAACGCCGCTGAAGCGTGGCCAGCCAAAGGGCGGACGACGAGAGCCGCTGAAAAATCAAGGAGGATGCCATGGAGCGGAACCGCGACCTCGATCCCGTCGAGACGCAGGAATGGCTCGATTCGCTGGACGGCGTCCTCGACGTCGACGGGCCGGAGCGGGCCCACTACCTGATCGAGCAGGTGATCGACGGGGCCCGCAAGAAGGGCGCGCCCGTCCCGTATTCTGCCAACACCGCCTACCTGAACACGATCCTGCCCGAGAAGCAGGACCCGCATCCCGGCGACCGGGCGATCGAGCACCGCATCCGCTCGGCTATCCGCTGGAACGCCATCGCGATCATCCTACGGGCGAACAAGGACTCGTCCGAGCTCGGCGGCCACATCGCCAGCTTCCAGTCGGCCGCGACCCTCTACGACACCGGCTTCATGCACTTCTGGCGGGCGGCCGACGCCAGCCACGGCGGCGACCTCATCTACGTGCAGGGCCATTCCTCGCCGGGCGTCTATGCCCGCGCCTTCCTGGAGGGCCGCCTCACCGAGGACCAGCTCCTCGGCTTCCGGCAGGAGGTCGGCGGCAAGGGCCTGTCGTCCTATCCCCATCCCTGGCTGATGCCGGATTTCTGGCAGTTCCCCACCGTCTCCATGGGCCTCGGCCCCCTGATGGCGATCTACCAGGCGCGCTTCCTGCGCTACCTGCACCACCGCAACCTCGCGCAGACGGACGGCCGCAAGGTCTGGGCCTTCATGGGCGACGGCGAGATGGACGAGCCGGAGAGCCTCGGCGCCATCGCGCTCGCGGCCCGGGAAAAGCTCGACAACCTCGTCTTCGTCATCAACTGCAACCTGCAGCGCCTCGACGGCCCGGTGCGCGGCAACGGCAAGATCGTCCAGGAGCTCGAGGCCGATTTCCGCGGCGCCGGCTGGAACGTCATCAAGGTGCTGTGGGGCTCGGGCTGGGACGCCCTGATCCAGCGCGACGGCACCGGCATGCTGGCGCGCCTGATGGAGGAATGCGTCGACGGCGAGTACCAGGACTTCAAGTCGAAGAACGGCGCCTACATCCGCGAGCACTTCTTCGGGCGCTACCCCGAGACCGCGGCCCTGGTGGCCGACATGAGCGACGACGACATCTGGCGCCTCACCCGCGGCGGCCACGACCCGCGCAAGGTCTTCGCCGCCTACAGCGCCGCCTCCAAGCACAAGGGCCAGCCAACCCTCATCCTCGCCAAGACGGTCAAGGGCTACGGCATGGGCGAGTCCGGCGAGGGCCAGAACATCACCCACCAGCAGAAGAAGATGGGCGAGGCGGTGCTGCGCCAGTTCCGCGACCGCTTCCAGATCGACCTGAGCGACGACCAGCTGAAGGAGATCCCCTTCATCAAGTTCCCCGAGGGCAGCCCCGAGCACCGCTACCTGATGGCGCGGCGGGAAGCCCTGGGCGGCCCGCTCCCGGCCCGGCGGCGCACCTCGCAGGCCCTGGAGATCCCGCCGCTCTCGGCCTTCTCGGCCCAGCTCAAGGAGACCGCGGGCCGCGAGATCTCCACCACCATGGCCTTCGTGCGCATCCTCAACACGCTGCTGCGCGACAAGAACATCGGCAACCGCATCGTGCCGATCGTGCCCGACGAGAGCCGCACCTTCGGCATGGAGGGCATGTTCCGCCAGTTCGGCATCTTCTCCCAGGTCGGCCAGCTCTACCGGCCGGAGGATGCCAACCAGCTCATGTACTACAAGGAGGACAAGAACGGTCAGATGCTCCAGGAGGGCATCAACGAGCCGGGGGCGATGTCGTCCTGGATCGCGGCCGCGACCTCCTACTCGCATTCCAACGCGCCGACGATCCCGTTCTACGTCTACTACTCGATGTTCGGCTTCCAGCGGGTCGGCGACCTCGCCTGGGCGGCGGGCGACATGCGGGCGCGGGGCTTCCTCATCGGCGGCACGGCGGGGCGCACCACCCTCAACGGCGAGGGCCTGCAGCACGAGGACGGCCACAGCCACCTGATCTCGTCCACCATCCCGAACTGCGTCTCCTACGACCCGACCTTCTCCTACGAGGTGGCGGTGATCGTGCAGGACGGCCTGCGCCGGATGTATGCCGAGCAGGAGGACGTGTTCTACTACATCACCGTGATGAACGAGAACTACGAGCACCCCGGCATGCCGGAGGGCGCCGAGGCCGACATCATCAAGGGCATGTACCTCTTCAAGGACGGCCCGAAGGAGACGACCCAGGGCCACCGGGTCCAGCTCCTGGGCTCGGGCACCATCCTGCGGGAGGTCATCGCCGCGGCCGAGCTGCTGGAGCGGGATTTCGGGATCGCGTCGGACATCTGGAGTTGCCCGAGCTTCACCGAGCTGCGCCGCGACGCCATGGCGGCGGAGCGCTGGAACCTCCTGCACCCGCTGGAGGGCCGGCGCCTCTCCCATGTCGAGACCTGCCTGACCGGCCGCACCGGCCCGGTCATCGCGGCCACCGACTACATGCGCCTGTTCGCCGACCAGATCCGCACCTGGGTGCCCGGACGCTACCGCGTGCTCGGCACCGACGGCTTCGGCCGCTCCGACTACCGGGCCCGCCTGCGCGACTTCTTCGAGGTCAACCGGCACTGGGTCGTGGTGGCGGCCCTGCACAGCCTGGCCGAGGACGGCGTGATCCCGGCCCAGACCGTGGCGGACGCCATCGCCAAGTACGGCATCGACACGGACCGACCGGCACCCTGGACCGTCTGATTCCGGCGCCGGCCGCCCGCCCGCGGCCGGCGCCCCGACCCTTTCCGCCATCATCGACGATAAGCGACCGCACGAGGGGGCCCGCGAGAGGCCTCGACTCAGAGCCAGGGAGAACGCGCAGTGGGCATCGAGATCCAGATCCCGGACATCGGCGACTTCAAGGACATCCCGATCATCGAGATCCACGTGAAGGAGGGCGATACGATCGGGCCCGACGACCCGCTGGTCTCGCTGGAATCCGACAAGGCGACCATGGACGTGCCCTCACCGAGCGCCGGCGTGGTGGAGCGGATCCTGGTCAAGCTCGGCGACACGGTGAGCGAGGGCTCGCCGCTCTTGGTGTTCAAGGGTGAGGCGTCGAGCAGCCCCGCGAAGGCCGCCGAGGCCCCGGCCGGCGCCGACAGCGCCGCCCTGCTGGCCAAGCAGGAGCCGGCCCCGAGCGCCGCCCCCGCCGCGCCTTCGCCTGCGCCGTCGGCCGCGCCCGCCGGCCCCCTGCCCGACTTCTCCCAGGTCCATGCCAGCCCCGGCGTGCGGCGCCTCGCCCGCGAACTCGGCCTCGACCTGACGGCGGTGAAGGGCACCGGCGAGAAGGGCCGGATCACCAAGGAGGACGTGAAGGGCCATCTCACCCGCTCGGCCGCCCCCGCGGCCGCCGGCACGGCGGCGTTCCAGGGCGGCGGCATGGGCATCCCGGAGATCCCGGCGGTGGACTTCGCCAAGTTCGGCCCGATCGAGACCCAACCCCTGTCGCGGATCAAGAAGATCTCCGGCGCGCACCTGCACCGGTCCTGGCTCAACGTGCCGCTGGTCACCCACCAGGACGAGTCGGACATCACCGAGACCGACGCCTACCGCCGGGAGCTCGACGCCCAGGGCAAGGAGCTCAAGGACAAGGGCTACCGCGTCACCCTGCTGGCCTTCCTGATCAAGGCCGCGGTCTCTGGCTTACGCAAGCATCCCGAGTTCAACGCCTCGCTGTCGCCTGAGAAGGACGCCCTGATCCTCAAGCGCTACTACAACATCGGCGTGGCGGTGGACACGCCGGACGGCCTCGTCGTCCCGGTCATCAAGGAGGCCGACCGCAAGGGCCTCGTCGAGATCAGCCGCGATCTCGGTGCGATCTCGGCCAAAGCCCGCGACGGCAAACTCAGTGCCGCCGACATGCAGGGCGCCACCTTCTCGATCTCGAGCCTGGGCGGCATCGGCGGCACCGCCTTCACGCCGCTGGTCAACGCCCCGGAGGTCGCGATCCTCGGCGTCGCCCGCTCCAAGATGAGCCCGGTCTGGAACGGCACCGAGTTCGCGCCGCGCCTGATCGTGCCGCTCTCGCTCTCCTACGACCACCGCGTCATCGACGGGGCGCTCGCCGCGCGCTTCACCCGCCACCTCGCCCACGTCCTCGAGGACGTCCGGCGCCTCGTCGTCTGACGAAGGCCGGCCCACGCGACCCAACGAGCGAGGTGACCCGATGAGCAGCAACGACGTCCACCTGCCGGATATCGGCGACTTCAAGAACGTGCCCGTGATCGAGGTCAGCGTCGGCCCCGGCGCTGTGATCGCGCTCGACGACGTGATCATCGTGCTGGAATCCGACAAGGCCACCATGGACATCCCGTCCCCGGTGGCCGGCACGGTGGCCGAGGTGCGGATCAAGCCCGGCGACACGGTGAGCCAGGGCGACCTGATCCTGGTGATGGCCGAGGCCGCCGCCACCGGTGCGCCGAAGCCCACGGTGACGGACACCACCAAGGCGGGCGCGGGGGCGTCCGCAAACGGCGCGGGCGTCCCTGGCCACGCCCCGGGCGAGGGTCAGGCCGGCTACGGCTCCTCGGCCGCCGCCGCCGGCGGGGCGGCGCCCGCCCCGGCCCCGACGGCGGCGGCCCCCGTCTCCGGCGAGGCGATGCGGGCCCAGGTGCTCGTCATCGGGGCTGGGCCGGGCGGCTACACCGCCGCCTTCCGGGCGGCCGATCTCGGGCAGTCGGTGGTGCTGGTCGAGCGCTGGCCGAGCCTCGGCGGCGTCTGCCTCAACGTGGGCTGCATCCCCTCGAAGGCCCTGCTGCACGCGGCCAAGGTCATCGACGAGAGCCACGCCATGGCGGCGCACGGCATCTCCTTCACCGCGCCGCAGATCGACATCGACAAGCTGCGCAGCTGGAAGGACGGGGTGGTCAAGCGCCTCACCGGCGGCCTCTCGGGCCTCGCCAAGCAGCGCAAGGTCACGGTGGTGACGGGCGAGGCCCGCTTCGTCTCACCCCATCAGGTCGCGGTGGAGCACGAGGGCCGGACCCGCGTGATCGGCTTCGACCACGCCATCATCGCGGCCGGCTCCGAGCCGGTGCGGATGCCCTTCATCCCGCACGACGACCCGCGCGTCCTCGACTCGACGGGGGCGCTGGAACTCGACGGGGTGCCGGCCCGCCTCCTCGTGATCGGCGGCGGCATCATCGGGCTGGAGATGGCCACCGTCTACCACGCGCTGGGCTCGAAGGTGACCATCGTCGAGCTGATGGACCAGATCATCCCGGGTGCGGACAAGGACATGGTCACGCCGCTGATGAAGCGGATCGCGAAGCAGTACGAGGCGATCCACCTCAAGGCCAAGGTCACCGCCGTGGAGGCGACCCCGGCGGGGCTGAAGGTCTCGTTCGAGGGCGGCACGGCCCCGGCCAGCGACACCTTCGACAAGGTGCTGGTCTCGGTGGGGCGGCGCCCCAACGGCCAGCGCATCGGCGCGGAGGCGGCGGGGGTCGCCGTCGACGGGCGCGGCTTCATTCCCGTGGACCGGCAGATGCGCACCAACGTGCCCCACATCTTCGCCATCGGCGACGTGGTCGGCCAGCCGATGCTGGCCCACAAGGCGACGCACGAGGGCAAGGTCGCGGCCGAGGTCGCCGCCGGCAAGTCCAGCGCCTTCGACGCCAAGGTGATCCCCTCGGTGGCCTACACGGACCCCGAGGTGGCCTGGGTCGGCATGACCGAAAACGAGGCCAAGGCGAAGGGCATCAAGGTCGGCAAGGGCGTGTTCCCCTGGGCCGCCTCCGGGCGCTCCCTGGCCCTGGGGCGCGAGGAGGGCCTGACCAAGGTCCTGTTCGACCCCGAGACGGACCGCATCCTCGGCTGCGGCATCGTCGGCCCGTCGGCCGGCGACCTCATCGCGGAGGCGGCCCTCGCCATCGAGATGGGGGCGGATGCCGAGGATATCGGCCTGACCATCCATCCGCACCCGACCCTGTCGGAGACGATCGGCTTGGCGGCGGAGGCCTTCGAGGGCACCATCACGGACCTCTACATGCCCCGGAAGGACGGGCCGAAAAAGGCCGGTCACTGAGGCCGGGCGTTCGCGCCGCGGCTTCGGGATCGGCAGCGCCTTCGGGACGGGCGCCGCATCGGGAAGACAGGACCGCGCCACGACCGGCGCGGTCCGCGCGGAGCCCGTCCCGGCTCCGGCTTCGGGAGACCCGCGGATGTCATCGAACGAGCCCGAGACCAAACCCGATTCCCGCCCCGCGCCCGAGCCCGGCCCGGCCCCGGAGCCCGGCCCGGCACCCGAGACAGACCCGGCTCTCCGGCGCGCCGAGGCCGCCCGCGATGCCGTCACGGAGGCCCTGGAAGACCATCTGGATCGCCTGGCCACCTTGGGTCGGGCGGCCCGCACCGACCTCGACGCCGATCTGCAGGCCGCTGGCCGGCTGGTGGCCCGCACCACCCACCGGCAGCTCGCCGCCAACCTCGCCCTGGTGGAGGGCCTGATGGCCGCGCGGACCCTGTCCGCGATGCTCCAGCTGCAGCAGGATTTCCTGCGCCGGCAAATGGACTGGGCCCTGGGCGATTGGGAGCGGATGCGGGCCCAGGCCCTCGACCTGCTGAAGGAGGGCCGCCAGGGAGCGGAGGAGCCGGATGCGGGTCCGCCCGTCTCCGGTGCGCGCCGACCCGGCTCGTCCTGAACCCAGGACCGGGGCGCCGGGCCACGAGATCGCGGTGGTGCAAGCCTTTCCACCGCCGGCGTTTCCGGATTGCACGCCTCCGGCGCTCCGGGAACGACGGCGCGGGGAAGGCCGCCTACGTTGGAAATGCCCGATCGGGTCCCCGGAACAACCGGGCCGGGACGAGCAGGAAGAGCCGGCTACACGCTTACTGAGCCGGCAATTCTTCTTGAGATCTGCCGAGCCGGCCGCCTTTCGGCAGGGGGCGTTCACGCCCGTCCCACGCCGCCTCGGCCCCGTGGGAGGAGAGAGGCGGATGCGATGATCGCCAGCCTGGCCCCGGTTGCCGGGGCGATCGGGGGGAATCGGCGAGCCTCGCCGCCCTGCGGGCCCGCGCGGCGTTCGAACGAGGCCCAGAACCGCCCTCCCGAAGGGATCCAGCGGATTTGGCCTGAACCCGGTTCAGCCGATCCGCATCCGGGTGCCCGGGCCGACCCGGCGCAGGAGGCGGACGAGGTCGGCCCGGCGCAGGGCGACGCAGCCCTCGGTGGGCAGGAAGCCGCCCCGCGCCACGTGCAGGAAGATCGCCGAGCCGCGGCCGGGCCGGATCGGACCGCGATTGTGGTCGAGGTCGACCACGAGGTCGTAGAGCCCGTCCTCCCGCCACATCCGCTCGTGCCCGACCCCCGGCGCGGGCAGGCGGATCGGCCGGTTGTAGCGCCGGTCGCGGGCGTCGTCGCACCAGCCGTCGCCGGGGGCGCTCGGGCGCAGGGGGAGGGGGCTCGCCGGCCGGCTCGCGAAGTGGTCCGGCCGGTAGACCCCGCCGCGCAGGCGGACCGTGCCCCGGGGCGAGGCGCCGTCGCCCTCGCGCTTCACCTGCACGATCCCGCTCCGCCCGAGGGCGC
This sequence comes from Methylobacterium sp. Leaf465, assembly GCF_001424705.1. Taxonomy (GTDB): domain Bacteria; phylum Pseudomonadota; class Alphaproteobacteria; order Rhizobiales; family Beijerinckiaceae; genus Methylobacterium. The sequence continues at coordinate 113,885 of NZ_LMRA01000034.1, read as the reverse complement.
AGGGGATGATGGCGGCGCCCGCGAGGAGCTGGCCCCGGCTCCGGTCCGTCACCAGGGCGCGGACGCGCAGGCGGGGGAGGGCGGTGGGCGTCGGGGGACGCTGCCGCGTCGAGGTCGGGGTCCGCTTCATGGGGCGCTTATCGCGCGGGCCCGCGCGGCTGCCAAATCCGCCCGGCCCCATCCGGCCGCACCCCGCGCGGAACGGCGACGGGACCAATTGGCGGCTACATCCGCTAAAACTTTTCTTGGGGCTTCACCGTTTCCGCAGTGTTAGGCTGCGCACAACCGTATTGTGCGCAGCCCGGATTGTTGGTTTAATGACCCCGGTGTGATTTCCTGACGGCAAGACGATGCCCGCGTGTCATCATCGTGCCTCGGGATCGCGGCGTCACCGTCGATCCTGTCTCTCACCGCCCGCCCGCGGACCCGAACACCGCTGGCGGATCCTGCAAACTGCCTGAAAGTCCTTCGGTCGATGCCGAATACCCATCGCCTGCTGATCTGCGACGACGATGCCTCGCTGCGCGAGACGCTGATGGAGCAGCTCGATCTCTACGACGAATTCACCGTGCTGACCGCCCTGGACGGACAGAGCGCGATCACCCGCGTCACGGAGGATCGGATCGATCTGGCGGTGATGGATGTCGGCCTGCCCGACATGGACGGGCGCGAGGCCGTGCGGGCCATGCGCCGCGGCGGCTATCGCGGCCCCGTCATCATGCTGACGGCGCAGGATTCCGAGGACGACACCGTCGAGGGCCTGGAGGCGGGCGCCAACGACTACGTCACCAAGCCCTTCAAGTTCGCCGTCCTGCTGGCGCGCATCCGCGCCCACCTGCGCAGCCACGAGGCCAGCGAGGACGCGGTGTTCCAGATCGGCCCCTACACCTTCCGGCCCGGCGCCAAGCTCCTGGTGGGCGAGCGCGGCTCGAAGCTGAAGCTCACCGAGAAGGAGACCGCGATCCTGCGCTTCCTCTACCGGGCCGGGCGCGAGGTGGTCGGCCGCGACACGCTGCTGGCCGAGGTTTGGGGCTACAATGCCCAGGTCACCACCCACACCCTCGAGACGCACATCTACCGCCTGCGCCAGAAGATCGAGCCGAACCCGGCGCTCGCCGCGATCCTCGTCACCGAGGGCGGCGGCTACAAGCTGCTGCCGTAGGGGAGCGTCCGGCGATCCCGGCCCCCGCACGGGGGAGCGCACGGGGGCGTCGACCTCCGGCGGCGACGCGTCCGGGCCTGCCTCGGCGCGGCGTCCCCGCCGTTTCGCCCGCCGGCCGGTTCGGCTAAGCTCCCCCGACAGTGCGGCCAAGGACGGGACGGCAGGTGGGGCTCGACGACGACATCGCGATTCTGAGCGCCGCGCCGCTGTTCGGCTTCCTGGGCCGGGATGCCCTGCGCCTGCTCTCTTTCGCCGCCGAGCGCCGCAGCCTCGCGGCGGGCGAGCGCCTGTTCGCGCGCGGGGAGCGCGGCGACGGCGGCTTCGTGGTGATGTCGGGCACCCTGACGCTGACCCCGCGGGGGGACCGTGCGTCCCCCGTCACGGTCGGGCGCTCCAGCCTGATCGGGCGCCTGGCCCTGTTCCAGCGCGGCGAGCGTCCCTGCGACGCCGACGCGGCGAGCCCCGCCGAGGTGGTCCGCATCACCCCGACCCTGATGCGCCGGGTGCTGGAGGAGTTTCCCGACGCCGCCCGCGCGATCCACGGCGAACTGCGCGCCGACCTCGCCGCGTTCGCGGGCGACCTCGTCCGCCTCGGCGACCGGTTCGACCGCATCGCGCCGTAGCCGCCCGCATCCGGTCGCGCGCCCCGTCCGTGGCGGCCCACGGCTTTCGCCCCCGATCCGGTGACGGAGCCGGCGCGGGGCCCTCGTCACCGCCGCCGCAGGTCCACGGACCGTCGCGGTCGCGATGCGCCGGCGGGGCGCCCGTGGCGCGGGCCGTCGAGGGATCTTCGATTTCCACAGGCTATAGGCCTAGTCGAGTCCGGACAAAGACACTAAGTCCGACTCGGCCCCAGGCTCCTGATCCGTCCGACGGGATGGAGGGAGCCTGTCGCGTCATCGGTGATCATCGATCAGATTGAGGATACACTGTCATGAACGGCGTCAAAATGGTCCTGGCCGGATGTCTCGTCAGTGGTTCGGCGTGGCTCGTGGTGCCCGCGCAGGCTCAGGAGAGCCTGCGGACGGCGATCGTCGCGCAACACGCCGCCCATAGCGCGAATGTTCGTGCCATTCAGTCTCGCAGAGACGTGCATGCCGCGAACGTTGCTGCGCTCCACGGTGATTTCGGTGCGGCACGGGTGTTCTCGCACGCCGCCGCCGTCCGGCAGGCGCAATCCGACGGAGACGCCCGGTTCGCGGATCGCGCCGATCGGGCCGCGCGCATCCAGCGCTTCTACGGGGAGTGAACGACGGTCGCCCCCGGCTCGGTCGCCCGCGACCCCCTCGGGGGCGGTCCGAGCCGGGGCCTTGCCCCGGAGCGAGACCGACCGTTGTGAGGGTCGAACCGCCTCGCGGAAACCCTTTGTGATGGAATCGGGCGCATGCTCGGCCGGACGTGACATCCGGCGCCCGTGACTCCCCGGTTCGGGCTCACGGGCACGGGCCCCGTGCGCCTCCGGGCCCGGGTCGTCGCCCGGCGGAGGGGCATGCGATGGCGGAGCGCCAGGAGGATCAACCGATGAGCCGGAGGACGCAGACGGCGGCCGTCGCCTTCTTCGCCCTGGCGGTCATGGGCGCGGGCTACCTGATCTACGAGCAGTCGACCCGCCTGCTGGTCTGCTACGAGACCAACGCCACCCTGCCCGACGAGGCCTATGTCGACATCATGATCCGCGACATCGTCAGGAACGGCGATCACGGCGGACGGGCCTATGCCAACCGGCTCGACTATCTCGGGGACAAGACCGAGTGCTGCACCATCGAGCGGGTGCCCAGCGCCATCGCCGAGGGGCGCCCGGGCCGGCGCGAGGTCGCCGTCTCGGCCAAGTACTACAACACCGCCATGAGGGACTATTTCCTCATCGAGCGCCGCTACGACGCCTGCGGCCATGCCAGCGCCAAACCCATGACGACTGGCTGAGCCCGTCCGGATGGGACGGCCGCCCGGGCCGCCCCACGGACCGCAGCCGCGAAGGTGACAGGCCGGACGGGCTTTTGTAAGCACGGGGCCCGTCCCGATCCGTTGCCGGAACCTGCCCCATGTCGCACCCCGCGTCCCCCACCGACCTCGCCGCCACCATCGAGACCGCCTGGGAGGAGCGCGCCGGCATCGACACCGGCACCAAGGGCGCCGTGCGCGAGGCCGTCGACGCGGCCCTCGACCTCCTGGATTCCGGCAAGGCCCGGGTCGCCGAGAAGGTCGGCGACGACTGGCAGGTCAACCAGTGGCTCAAGAAGGCGGTGCTGCTCTCCTTCCGCCTCAACGACATGGAGATCATCCATGGCGGCCCCGACGGCGCGACCTGGTGGGACAAGGTGCCCTCGAAGTTCGAGGGCTGGAAGAAGAAGCAGTTTCGCGAGGCCGGCTTCCGGGCCGTGCCCGGCTGCGTCGTGCGCCGCGGCTCCTACATCGCCCCCGGCGCCGTGCTGATGCCGAGCTTCATCAACCTCGGCGCCCATGTGGGCGAGGGCACCATGGTCGACACCTGGGTCACCATCGGCTCCTGCGCCCAGGTGGGGAAGAACTGCCACATCTCCGGCGGCGCCGGCATCGCGGGCGTGCTCGAGCCGCTCCAGGCCAACCCGGTCATCATCGAGGACAACTGCTTCATCGGCGCCCGCGCCGAGGTGGCCGAGGGCGTGATCGTCGGCGAGGGCAGCGTGCTCTCCATGGGCGTCTACATCGGCGCCTCGACCAAGATCATCGACCGGACCACCGGCGAGGTGATGTACGGCCGCGTGCCGCCCTACTCGGTGGTGGTCTCCGGCACCACGCCGGGCAAGGACCTGCCCGACGGCAGCCCCGGCCCGGGCCTGTACTGCGCGGTGATCGTCAAGCGCGTCGATGCCGGCACCCGCGCCAAGACCGCCATCAACGAACTCCTGCGCACCTGATCCCGGGGGCGTCGCCGGGTCGCTCGACCGGGGTCGGGGCGGCGCTCGGTCGCGTGCCGGTGCGGCCGGCCATGCCCCATCTGGTGGCGGTGACATCGGCCCGGATGCGAGGGAGAGGCGTAACGATGATCGACCCGGCCCATTCCGCCCGCAGCTTCGCGCTGACCTTCGCCGGGCGTCGCGTGCCGACGCCCTACGACGTCGTCGGCAGCGGCCCCGAGGCCCTGCTGCTGCCGGCCCTGTCCTCGATCTCGGCCCGGGTCGAGATGCGGCCCCTGGCCAAGGACCTCGGCCATGCCTATCGCTGCCTCGTGCCGGACTGGCCGGGCTTCGGCGACCATGTCCGAGCCCGGGTGCCGATGAATCCGGAGACGATGCACGCCTTCCTGGACGCCCTGCTGGCGGCGGCCCCCGGGCCCTACGCCCTCGGGGTCGGGGCCGGCCACGCCGCCGGCTACCTCGTGGCCGCCGCCCGGCGCCATCCCGGGGCCTTCGCGCGCCTCGTCCTCGTCGCCCCGACCTGGCGGGGGCCCCTGCCCACCGCCCTCGGGCCGGAGCGCCGGGGCCTGTTCGCCGGCCTGCGCCGGGCCGTCGAGTTGCCGCTCCTGGGCGATGCCCTCTACCGCATCAACATCAGCCGCCCCGTCATCGGCCGGATGATGCGCGCCCACGTCTATGCCGACCCCGACCACGTCACGCCCGGGGTCATCGCCGACAAGCACGCCATCACCCGCCAGAACGGCGGCCGCTTCGGCACCGCCGCCTTCGTCACCGGCGGCCTCGACCCCTTCGCGAATCGCCGGGACTTCCTCGACCTGTTCGAGGCCCCCGGCCTGCCGCCGGTCCTGGTCCTGCGGCCGGAGCGGGCGCCGCGCCGCTCCGGCGCCGAGATGGACGCGCTGATCGCCACCGGCCGGGTCGCCCGGGCCTCGGTGCCGGGGGCGCTCAGCCCGCACGAGGAATATCCGGGCGAGGTCGCGGCCGCGATCCGCGCCGGCTGAGCGGCGCGGGGCGAACCCCCCGCGACCTCGACACGACCCCGCCGGTATACCGGCGCGTCCCTCAGCCCCGCCGCAGCAGGCGTCCGCCGGCGAGCCCGTTGGCCCCGATCACGAGACCGACCACGAGCGCGTGCAGGGCGAGGTCCGTCGCGGTGGCGTCGTGCGGATGGAACGGCACCAGGAGCGCCGCCGCGGCCGCCGCCGCCGAGAGCCCCGCCAGCGCCGCCGTGAGGTTGGGGCGCAGGGGACAGGCCCGCCGCAGCATCCAGACGAGGACCAGCGACAACGGAAGCGAGACGGCGAGCAGGAAGGCGACGCACCCCCCGGTCTGATGCATGTCGGCGGGGTCGGCACCGGGGACCGCCCAGTCGCGCAGGCAGCCGGCGCCGCTGGCCCCGATCCAGAATGCGGCCGGCGCCAGGGGCAGGAGCGCCCAAGCGGAGGCGCGCCCCGGCACGCTGGTCTGGAACGCGGCGACCGCCGCCGCGACGGCGGTCAGCACCGCGCCGAGGGCGGCGTAGCGTAGATCGGCCACCGCCATGCGGATGCGCAGGGCCTCGAGATCGGCGAAGGGCATCAGGGCGAGCCCCAGCCCGACGGCGGCCGCGCACCAGGCGAGCGCCCGAAAGGCCGGCCCGGGCAGGCGCCGGACGGGCCGCAGACCGCCGGCGAGGCTGTCCATCAGGCGGTCATGCGAAGACGTGCGGGCCGTGTCAGACATCGTGGGTTCCTCGCTCGCCCGGCCGGAACGCGGCCTCGTCCCGGTCCGCGGAACCCGATCCCAGCGTCCGTCGCAGGGCCTTCAAGGCCCGGTGCAGGTTGACCTTCAGGGCACCCTTGGTGCGCCCCGTCAGGGCGGCCGTCTCCTCCAGGCTGCGCTCCTGAAGGGCGAGATGCTCCACGGCCTGGCGCTGGCCTTCCGGCAGGGCGGCGACGGCGCGGGCCAGGACCCGCTCCCGGTCGCGCGCCTCCAGGCGGTGGCCCGGCGCCGGCCCGCGATCGACCTCCGCCTCGTAGGCGATGGGGTCGTGGACTTCCCGCGGGCGGCGACTCGCCCGGCGCATCCCGTCGATGGCCCGGCGCTGGGTGATGGCGCGCAGCCAGGGCAGGAAGGGCCGGGCCGGATCGTAGGTCGCCCGCGCCCGGTGGATCGTCAGCAGCACGTCCTGCACCACATCGTCCACCGCCTCCGCCCGGACCCCCTGCGCCCGCGCCAGTCCGGCGATCACCGGAAGGCAGTCGCGCAAGAGGCGGCGATAGGCCTCCGCGTCGCCCGCCTGGGCGGCCGCCATATCGCACGCCAGAGCCTGATCCCGGCTCATGCGCTCGGTGCGCCCGCTGGCCGCCGCGGCGGGCCGGGCGACCGTCGCCCAGCCGAAGGGGTCGCGGGCCTGCGGGGTCGGCCGATCGTGTCCGGCCGGGACGGCACAGGCCATCGGGGGTGCTCCATGATCCGAGAGGTCGACATCCGGCATGTCGGCTCTCTCGCATCAGGCTTGTTCGCGCCGGGCTTCCCGGAGGTTACGGAGCGCATGGGACCGACGTCACGATCGTCGCCCTCTCACTCGGCCAAGCGGAAGCGGTCGACGTCGCGCAGGAGCTCGAGGAAGGCGCGGGCGCCGTGGTCGAGGGCACGATCCCCGGCTTCCGCGGTACCGAGGCGGGCGTCGCCGATGGCGCCGGCCGGGTTGAGGTCTTCCGCCCGCCAGGCGAAGGCGGCGGGACGGCCCGCGCGCAGATGGGTGAAGGTCCGCTCCATCGCCAGCGTGCGCGGCGTGAAATCCGCGATCTCGGAACGCCGCACCAGATCCGGCCGCAGGGCCAGCATCAGGGCGGTCTCGATACCGCCGCCATGGATGCCGTGACGGATCTCCGCCTCGGGGAACAGCCCGTCGGGATAACCGAACCGACTCCAGGCGGTGGTCACCGCCACCATGGCGTGGCGCCCGCGCAGATCCCCCGCCACGAGATCGATCAGGCCGCTGTTGCCACCATGCGAGGTCACGATGACGAGCTTGCCGCAGCCGCCGCGGCGGACGGCATCGCCGATCCCGGTCCAGGCCTGCAGGGCCGTCGCGGTGGTCAGCGACAGGGTCCCGGGAAAACTCTCGTGCTCGTCCGACTTGCCGACGAGCTGGACCGGCAGGAGCAGGACGTCGAGATCTTGGGCCGGCAACGTCATGAGACGCGCGAGATAGCCCTCGGCGATGATCGCGTCGGTGGCCAGCGGCAGGTGCGGGCCGTGCTGCTCGATGGCAGCGACGGGCAGCACCGCGATCGTGCGACCCATGTCGCGATACCGGATCTCGTCCGTCGTCAACTCGGCCCATTGGCGTATCGGCATCGCCGCTCTCCTCGGGCGAAGCGATCGAGACGCTGCGCGCCATCCTGCGTGCCACGGAAACCATGCCTCATCCAAGAGGGGCTGCCGCACCGTCGAACGCGAAGCGGGCCGGGGCGCGTGAACGCCCCGGCCCGCCTCTCAGGCGATGGATCGATGATTCAGCGGGTGCGGCGCAGGAGCCAGCCGGCGCCGAAGGCGGCCGCGGCCACGAGGAGGAGGGTGGGACCCTTGTTCTCGTCGGCCCGGCGGGCAACGGCGCGGCCGCGTCGCACGGCCTCATCCTGATAGAGCCGGCCGCGGTCCTGGAGGGCACCCGCGATGGCCCGGCCCCTGTGGCGGGCCTCGTCGACACGGTGGGCTCCGTCGCGCTGCAGGTCATCGGCGGCATGACGGGCCCGGCCATAGGCAGACTGGACGGCACCGGCCGCCTGGTCGTAGGCGCCCTCGGCCTGCGGACGGACCCGTCCGGTCACGGCACCGAGGGCCGAGCGCCCGCGGCCCTGGATGTTCCGGATTCCACCCTCGATCTGGTCGCGGTTCATCTTGAAGATCCTTCTCGTCTCGGTCCTAGTCAGAACACCCGAATGCGCGCGGGCACTCCGGCCAGGACTGTTTCGATGATGCTGTGGGTCGGCCCGACGGCGCGACGCCTCGACCCGTCAGGGACCGAGGCGAAGGGACGATCCGCTCAGATCTTCTTGACGGCGTCGGCAGCGCTCTGGGCCGCGCCCTTAATGCCGTCCTTGGCATCGCCGACGGTCTTCTGGGCTTCGCCCTTCAGTTCCTGAGCCTTGCCCTCGGCCTGCAGCTTTTCATTGCCGGTGGCCGAACCGATGCCTTGCTTGATGTTGCCGACGGCCTCGTTGGCGAGACCCTTGATCTTGTCCGTCGTGCTGCTCATCAAACGCTCCGTAAAGTTGGTCCCAGGCTGAACGTCCGGTCGCAGGATGCAACCCGGCGTCGTCTGGCAAGCGTAACGGTGCCTGCTCCCGTTGGTTCCATATCCGACAGTTTCCCGCCTGGCCTGAGCCTGTCCACTGCACTTCCGATGTCGCACCGCAAACGTCGTCCTTTGCACTGCAAGAAAATCTACGGGCCGAATGCGCGGATTGAGCAGCATCTCAAATTTTTTAGGGGCTTAACCCAAAAATTTTGTAGACGAACCACAGGTTTGGCCGAGGTATAGCTCCTTGAATTCAAAATAATTGCCGATAAAACCGAAATCCGCAAACAAGAGTTGAGTCAAGGAAGACGCCCATGACCGCGCGTACTGCTGCGCCTGTCCCGCCCGGGACGACGTCGATCGCGCCCGCCGACGTTGCTGCAAGCCGCAGGGAGCTTGCTGCGAAAGTGGATGCGCCACCGCTCGGCCGGTGGGGACAGCTCGTCCTAGGCGTGCTCTGCATGTCGATGATCGCCAACCTGCAGTATGGCTGGACGCTGTTCGTCGATCCGATCCAGCAGAAGTTCGGCTGGGAACGCACCGCGATCCAGTGGGCCTTCACGATCTTCGTGGTGATGGAAACCTGGTTGGTGCCGATCGAGGGCTGGTTCGTCGACAAGTATGGCCCGCGCCTGGTCACCATCTTCGGCGGCGCCCTCTGCGCGCTGGGCTGGGTGATGAATTCCTACGCCGACACGCTGACCATGCTCTATGCGGCCGCCGCGATCAGTGGCGTCGGCGCGGGCGCGGTCTACGGCACCTGCGTCGGCAATGCCCTGAAGTGGTTTCCCGACCGGCGCGGCTTCGCGGCCGGCCTCACCGCGGCCGGTTTCGGCGCGGGCTCGGCCCTGACCGTGATCCCGATCGCCAACATGATCCGCGATTCCGGCTACCAGCACACCTTCTTCGTGTTCGGCCTCGGCCAGGGCTTGGTCGTCATGCTGGCGGCCCTGCTCCTCGTCTCGCCGAGCGCCGCCTTCAAGGATCGGATGCTGGCCGGCCGCACCGCGACCGTGAACACCGTCACCCGGCGCCAGTACTCGACCGCCGAGATGGTCCGGACGCCGGTCTTCTGGCTGCTCTACCTGATGTTCGTAATGATGGCCGCCGGCGGCCTGATGGCGGCCGCCTCCCTCGCTCCCATCGCCAAGGACTTCAAGGTCGCGGGGGTCGAGGTCTCGCTCATCGGCATTACCCTGCCGGCCCTGACCTTCGCGCTCACCATCGACCGGGTGCTCAACGGTGTGACGCGGCCGTTCTTCGGCTGGGTCTCGGACAAGATCGGGCGCGAGAACACGATGGTCATCGCCTTCATGATCGAGGGCGCCGGCATCCTGGCGCTCGGCATGTTCGCTCATATCCCGATGGCCTTCGTGCTGCTCACCGGGCTCGTGTTCTTCGCCTGGGGCGAGATCTACTCGCTGTTCCCCGCCACCTGCAGCGACACCTACGGCGACAAGAACGCGGCGGCCAATGCCGGCCTTCTCTACACCGCCAAGGGCACCGCCGCCCTGCTCCTGCCGATCCTGCTCATGATCCAGGCCAAGACCGGCTCGTGGCAGAACGTGTTCTACGCCGCCTCCGGCATGGCCTTCCTGGCCGGGTTCCTCGCGCTCTTCGTGCTGAAGCCGATGCGCGCCCGATTCATCGCCCGGAGCTGACCCGATGGCACGCTGGCTCCGCTACCTCCACCACGGCGCGAGCGGCTTCGGCCGCCTCGACGGCGAGACCATCCACGTTCATGCGGGCGATCTGTTCGCCGATCCGACACCCACCGGCGCGATCCTGCTGCTGTCCGAGGTCACCCTCGACCTTCCGTGCCGACCGTCGAAGTACATCGCCCTGTGGAACAACTTCCACGCCTCGGCCGAGAAGCAGGGGCTCACCCGGCCCGATGTGCCGCTCTACTTCGTGAAGCCGGCGAGCTGTTACCTCGCCAGCGGGCAGACGATCACGGCGCCTGAGGGCTCAGGCCGGCTGCTGTTCGAGGGCGAACTCGGGATCGTGATCGGCCGGCGCGGCCGAGACCTCACGCCGGAGACGGCGGCCGCGCACATCTTCGGCTACACCTGCGTGAACGACGTCACCGCGCTGGAAGCGCTGAAGGCCGACCCGAGCTTCGTGCACTGGACACGCTCCAAGGGCTTCGACGGTTTCGGCCCCTTCGGTCCGGTGATTGCCACCGACATCGATCCCGAGGGGCTCGATGTGGCGGTGCGGGTGAACGGACGCGAGCGCCAGCGCTATCCGCTCGCCGACATGATGCGCCGGCCCGCCGAACTCGTGGCCGAGCTTTCTCGGGACATGACCCTGGAGCCCGGCGACCTCATCGCCTGCGGCACCTCGGTGGGCAGCGGCCCGATCCCCAGGGGCGCCACGGTAGAGGTCGAGATCGCCGGCATCGGCGTGTTGTCGAACGGCGTTTCATGAGACACCCGACTCCCACGAAGCAGACGTGATCAGGACAGGTTTTGAGGACACCCATATGAGCATCGCGATCGTCGGCGCCGGCGCCATCGGAGGATTTCTCGGCGTGCGCCTCGCCCATGCGGGCGAGGACGTCACCTTCATCGCGCGCGGCGCCAACCTCGACGCCATCCAGCGAAACGGCATGCGGCTGATCGAGGAGGACGGCTCCGAGATCCACGTCACGAACCTGAAGGCCACCAAGTCCATGGCCGAGGCGGGCCAGCACGACATCGTGCTCCTCACCGTCAAGGCGCATCAGGTCGGGCCGATCGCAGCCGACCTTCACCACCTCATCGGACCCGAGACGATGGTGGTGACGATGCAGAATGGCATCCCGTGGTGGTACTTTTCGCAGGGGTATGGCGGGGACCTGACGGGTACGCACCTGGAGACCGCCGATCCGGCCGGCCTCATCGCCCAGCACCTCGACCCGAAGCACGTCATCGGGTCGGTGGTGTACCCGGCGGCCGTGCTCACGGAGCCCGGCGTGGTTCAGGTGGTGGAGGGCCATCGCTTCGGCCTCGGCGAGCTCGACGGCTCGATGTCGGCGCGGGTGCAGTCCCTGGCCCAGACCTTGATCAAGGCGGGCTTTCGCGCACCGGTGACCAGCGACATCCGGGCGGAGATCTGGCTCAAGCTGTGGGGCAATCTCAGCTTCAACCCGATCTCGGCGCTGGCCCACGCCACCCTGGTGGACATCTGCCAGTTTCCCGAAACCCGGGCGCTCGCCGCCGACATGATGCGGGAAGCGGAGACGATCGCGAACCGCCTCGGCGTCACCTTCAAGCTCGGCATCGAGCGCCGCATCGCGGGGGCCGAGAAGGTCGGCGCCCACAAGACCTCGATGCTGCAGGACGTGGAGGCCGGGCGGCCAATCGAGCTCGAGGCCCTGGTCGGCTCGATCATCGAACTCGGGCGCCTCACCGACACCCCGACGCCCCATATCGACACCGTCTACGCCCTGATGCGCCTCCTCGCCCAGAGCCTGGAGCGGGCGCAGGGGCGCCTCTCCATCACGCCGGCCTGAACCCCAGACATTCGAGGACGATGACCATGGCCGAGACCGCCGCACCGACGACCGCCGCCACCACTCTCCACGCCCTGATCCGCGCGGGGGCCGGGGAGGCCACCGCCCTGTCGAGCCCCGGTGGCGTGCCGCTGACCTTCGGCCGTCTCCGTGCGCTCACGGACCGGACGATCGCGGCCCTCAACGCGCAGGGCATCGGTCGGAACGATCGGGTCGGCATCGTCCTCGACAACGGGCCGGAGATGGCGGCCGCCTTCATCGCCATCGGAGCGGGCACGACGGCGGCCCCCCTCAACCCGAGCTACAAGGCGGACGAGTTCACGTTCTACCTCTCCGACCTCAACGCTCGCCTGCTGGTCGTCGCCGCGGGCTCCGAGAGCCCGGCCGTGGCCGTGGCCGCGCGCCTGGGCGTACCCGTGGTGCGCCTGACCCCCACCCCGGCAGAAGGCGCGGGCAGCTTCACCCTGTCTTTCGAGGACTCCACCGCAGCCCCGGCGGCCCAGGGCGGCCCAGCCCATCCCGACGATATCGGCCTCGTGCTGCATACCTCGGGCACCACCTCGCGCCCCAAGATCGTGCCCCTCAAGCAGTCGAACGTCTGCGCCTCGGCCCGCAACATCCGCACCACCCTGGCCTTTACGGCCGAGGATCGCGGTCTCAACATCATGCCGCTGTTCCACATCCACGGGCTGATCGCCGGCATCCTGGCGCCGCTCTCGGCCGGCGGCCAGGTTTGCTGCACCCCGGGCTTCAACGCCCTGAAGTTCTTCGGTTGGATGAGCGAGATCCGCCCGACCTGGTACACGGCGGTGCCGACGATGCACCAGGCGATCCTCGGCCGCGCCTCCCGCAACCGGGAGACCATCGAAGCCAATCCCCTGCGCTTCATCCGCTCGTCTTCCTCCTCCATGCCGCCGCAGGTCATGAAGGAGATCGAGGAGGTCTTCGGCGCACCCCTGATCGAGGCCTACGGCATGACGGAGGCTTCCCACCAGATGGCCTCGAACCCGCTGCCGCCGCGCCCGCACTACGCCGGCTCGGTCGGTCTCGCGGCCGGTCCGGAGATCGCCATCGTGGACGAGGATGGCGAGCCCCTGCCCGCCGGTGAGACCGGCGAGATCGTCATCCGCGGCGACAACGTGATGTCTGGCTACGAGAACAACGACAAGGCCAATGCGGAGGCCTTCACCAAGCAGGGCTGGTTCCGCACCGGCGACCAGGGCTCGCTCTCACCCGAGGGCTACCTGACCATCACGGGGCGCCTCAAGGAGATCATCAACCGAGGCGGCGAGAAGATCTCGCCCCGCGAAGTCGACGAGATTCTCATGGACCACCCGGCGGTGTCGCAGTGCGTCACCTTCGCGATGCCGCACGACAAGCTCGGTGAGGACGTTTGTGCCGCGATCGTGCTGCGCGAGGGACACCACCTCGTCGAGAAGGAGTTGCGCGGCTTCGCCTCGGAGCGTCTCGCCGCCTTCAAGGTGCCGGCCAAGATCATGATCCTGGACGAGATCCCGAAGGGCGCCACCGGCAAGCTCCAGCGGATCGGCCTGGCGCAGAAGCTCGGTCTGGTCTGACGCCGGAACGAACGGGGCAGGTCTGGGATATACCGGACCTGCCACACGGGGCCGTCCGAGCCTCGGCGCCCCTCAGGCCGACAGGACCTTGCCGACGCGGCCCTCGATCGCGTTCCATACCGAGACCGCCAAGTCCGGCCCGCCGAGGCGCCTGATCGCCCGAATGCCGGTCGGCGACGTCACGTTGATCTCGGTGAGATTTCCGTCGATCACGTCGATCCCCACGAGGATCAGGCCCCGGCGTTTCAGCTCCGGGCCGATGGCGGCGCAGATCGCGCGCTCGCGCTCCGTGAGATCCGAAGCCGCCGCTGCCCCGCCTCGCACCATGTTCGAGCGGATGTCGTTGAGGGCGGGCACCCGGTTGATCGCGCCCATCGGCTCGCCGTCCACCAGGATGATGCGCTTGTCGCCCTCGGTGATGCGCGGCAGGAAACGCTGCACGACCCATTGTTCGCGGAAGGTCACCGAGAACAGGTCGAACATCGAGCCGAAATTCGCGTCCTCCGGCAGGACCCGAAACACCGCAGCTCCGCCATGCCCGTGCAGGGGCTTCATCACGATGGCGCCGTGCTCGGCCCGGAACGCCTCGATCTCGGCCTTGTCGCGGGTGATCAGGGTAGGGGGCATCAAGTCGGGAAAATCGAGGACGAACAGCTTCTCGGGCGCATTGCGGACCTCGGCGGGGTTGTTCACCACGAGGGTCCGCGGGTGGATCCGCTCCAGCATGTGGGTTGCGGTGATGTAGGCCATGTCGAAGGGCGGGTCCTGACGCATTAGGACCACATCGACGCTCGACAGATCGATGCGCTCGACCGGCCCAAGAGTGGCGTGCGCCCCCTCCACGTCCTGCACCGTGAGGGCCTCGACGCGGGCCGTCACGACCTGACCCTGCATCGACAAGCGATCCGGCGTGTAGTGCAGCAACCGGTGTCCCCGGGCCTGGGCCTCGAGCAGGAGCGCGAAGGTGGTGTCCCCGGCGATCCGGATCGTTTGGATCGGGTCCATCTGCACCGCGACGGTCAGGGTCATGCTGTCAAACCTCTGTCTGGGAACGGGCAGCGTCGTTGCCCGTCCCGCCCGTGATGCGGTGTGCCGTGCGGCACCTTACTTCTGCGATTTCCCGCCGGTGCGGCGGTCGTAGTCGCCAATGGCCGCCTTGCACTCCGGCGACAGGCGGGCGCGGTTGCGATCCATGCAGCGCTCCGCATCCTGGCTATTGGGATCCACGCCGGCACAGAGGCGGAAATAGTCGTTGGCGCATCCCAGCTGAAGGCCCTGGTCCTCACGCTGGGCCTGGGCCGGGCTGACCGCCACCATCAGGAAGGCGAACGGCGCAATCCGCAGGGCCGTGCTGAGTCCTCTGGTCGAGCTCAAGAGTTGGGAGATAACCACGCGCATCCGGCGGTGTCCTTCAATCGAAATGGGGTGTGCGAAAGGGAAATGTGTTGGATGGGAGAGTGCGTTCGCGAAAAGTCAGGCCGTTCGAACGGAAGCGACACGGCATATCGGGCGCGACCGGCCCTTAGCAAGCGCTCCCGCCGCCGCGTGTTCCATGCCGTCGATCCCGCGTCCGGCGGGGTTCGAAGTGTCGCCGTAATGCCGATCCCGCAAAAAAAGCCCCGCTCGCCGGGCGAGCGGGGCCGAGTACAAGGGAGGAAATGCCCGCCATGGGCAGCCCACGCCGTCGCAAATAGCGGGCCATGCCATGGGCCGAGGGCGTGGCAGGGAAGCCACGCCGGACTGGCCCGCTGCGACCGAGGCACGGAAGAGAGAGCCGTTCCGGCCATCGCAAGGTTCCGTTAACCACCCCATGCTGATCTCTGGCGGCATCACCCCGACACCGGAACGGCCCGGATGCGGCGGGAGCAGGCCCGGCGACGGCTCGCCTCAGAGATCGAACGGAATCGGAAACCAGCCGATGAACACCCACAGGTTGCCCGACACCGGCGGCGCCGATCGCCGCCCCGAGCGTCCGACGGCCACGGTCGTGACGTTCCCGGCTACGGCGCGCCGCTTCCGGAGAGCGGACGCGGACGCGCCGCGGGGCGCCATTCTGCTCTTCACCGGAATTCGCTACGAGCGCATGCCCGAGCCGGAAGCTCCCGCGCCGCGCCTGCGTCGCCGTTCCTGACACCCGGCCGACGCGCCCCCGCATGGTGCCCTTATTCCGAACCGGACGTCGGCAGGCCCTCCGGCTGCATGCGCTGCGCCTGATACCCCTCGCGATCCCGGCGCTCCTCGCCGGCTGCGCGCAGGAGGGGGATTTCGGGCGGCCCAAAACCGGCGCCTGGAACAGCCTGATCGAGACCACCGGGACCCTGGCGGCGCGGGAGCGCGAGGAGCCGGCCTCCGCCTTTCCCTTCACCGATGAGGAACGCGTCCTGCGCGACCGCGCCTGGCGCTTCCTCATGCCAGCGGCCGGGCACGACGCGTTCACGGACATTCTCGCCAATCTCACGCGCGCCCGGGTGCTTCCCGCCTCCTGGCGGACCGACGATCCGGCGGCCTATCACGACACGCTGATGGCACAGAGCTTTCGCTCGCCGGTCTCGCGCTACCGGCGCCTGTCGGAGGATATCGGCACCGATGCCCGGCTGATCCCCCAATTCGCCGCCCTGGCGATGCGGGTGAAGGAGGGCGACGCCCTGCGCCTGCGCAGCCTGCCCTTCGCCAAGAGTCTGGACGACGGCGATGTGCGCCAAGCCGCCATGCGGGTGGCCGAGAACCGGTGCCTCATCGCCTGGGTCCGCTTCGAGACCGGTCGCCGCTCCCGCCGCTACCGCTATGCTCTCGAGCATCTGCTGATCGAGGCGCCAGGGCCGGAAGGCGTGTCGGTGGAAGGGACCCTGGCCGCCCTCGACGGGCGGCGTCCCCTGCTCGATCCGTTGGTGCCGCCGGAAGCCGAGGCCCGATGCGGGCTCCTGCCGGAGGCGGAGGGCGTGGTCGCGGTCGCAGCGCCGAGGCCGATCGTCGCAAAGAATTGAGGAGTGCCTCAGCCGCCGGTCTTCTCGTCGCCGGGGCTGTCGACGGTGCAGGAGACTGCCTGTACCGCCGCGTCGGCCGCCGTGCGCTGGCTCGGCAGGGCCGCGATCACCCGCACCACCACGAAGCCCCGGGTGTCGCCGGCGACGATGCGGACATCGTGGCTGACCTCGTCCTCGTCGGCATTGGCGAGCGCCTCGTCGTATTGGGACCGGGTGAGCACCACGAGGTCGAGGGCGCCGCGCACCGCCGCCTGGTCGGTCACCGCGTAGAAAGCCCCCCGTTGTCCATGTACCGCCAGGGACAGCATCAGCGAGCCCGTACGGGCCGAAACCCGCATCGGTCCCTCGGAGAGATCATAGGCGCAGAGCCCGACCGCCACCGCCGGGTCCGGAATCGGAAGCCACGCCTCCACGGGCGGGGTGGCGTCGCCGGCCGCCACGGTGTTGATCGCCAGCGGATGGTCGAGGTTCTCCCCGGAACGCGCCCGCGACAGCGCATCGGATTCCGCCAGGCGCGGGATGAGCAGGACGGTGGCCCCGTGCACGAGGCCGGCGAGCACCAGTCCCGACAGGGTGGCGACGAGGAAGCGGCCCCGCGGGGTCATGCGGCGCACCCGGTCCGGGTGATGGCCGGCACCGCCGAGCGGTCGAGGCTGCCCGCGCTGGCCGCCACGGGCGTGTCGTACAGGCGCAAGGCGAGCCGTACCGGCCCCCTGGGGCGCGGCATCGGCAGCCAGTTCCCCGGTTGGACCTCCCGCGACAGGGTGATGACGAACTGCCCGTCGGTCTCGCGCAGGATCTCGGTGGCGGTGAAGCCTTCGCGCATCGGGACGGTGTCCGAGTCGCGTGGCCCGCGCCCGGCCACCGTCACGGTCCAGGCGCGGGCCGGCGGCGTCACGCCCGCCACGCGGTAGGTGCAGGCGGCATCGAGTGCCCGTCCGGATTCGTCCTGTTCGGCCGTGAGTAGCATGCCTTCACCGATCGCCAGGGGGATCTCACCGCGCCGCGCGTTGACCGCGCGGGCGTAGGGATCCGCACCGACGGAACCGACTTTCGGCCAGGCGGTCCAGGCCCCCACCCGCACGCCGCCGAAGGGATAGCCACCTCGCGTGGCGTAATCGGCGGTCGCGAGGCCAAGGCCCGCCCCCAGCGCCAGGGCGTACAGCATCATTGTCACGGTCGAAGCCTTGCGGACGCCGCGTCGCAGCGCGCGCGCCAGGCGTCCGCCGGTCCCGGAGACCGGGCCTGCTTCCCGGCTCCGAAGCTCGGAAGAACGCGTCCGGCTCTGGTCCGGACGCAACCGCGCCACCGTCTCGGCGAATGTCATGCGCATGATCGCCGGCTACGGTGTGCCGACGCGGCCGCCGACGGCGCGAACCCCGTCCGCCACCGGGCCGGGGGCGTTCAGGGGCTCGAGGGCGGAGGTTTTCTCGGATGCCTTCAGGGAGGTCTTCTCCACCTGGCGGAACAGGCCGTTCATGCTGCCGATGACCTCGAAGGAACGCCGGGAAAGTTTGCCGGCCGCGCTCGCCGCCGCGTTCACGGGGGCCGCACTCTGCCCCGACTGCGCCACTGCACGGCCCGGATCCTTCAGGCCCGGCATGGGTTTGAGCTCGATACCCTGATGCGCGACTTCCATCACGTCATGCCAAGTCATGGCCGGCAGCGAGCCGCCCGTCATTTTGTTGGTGGAGGTGTGATCGTCGTTGCCGAACCAGACAGCGCCGACGTAATTGCCCGTATAGCCGACGAACCAAGCGTCCCGGTAAGCATTCGTGGTGCCGGATTTGCCCGCGACCTTGATGCCTTCCAGGGCCGCGCGCTTGCCGGTGCCTTCCTCGACCACCTTGGTCAGCATGTAGTTCATGTCGGCGACCACCTGGGTCGACAGCACCTGCGGCATCGGCTCGTCGGCATGGCGGTAGATCACATCACCGGACGAGTTGCGGACCTCCATGGCCGCGTAGGGCTTGGCCCTGCGCCCGCCATTGGCGAACACCGCGTAGCCGGCGGCCTGGTCGATGACGTTCACCTCCGCCGAGCCGATCGGCAGGGAGACGGAATCGGTCAGCTGCGTGGTGATGCCCATGGCGTGGGCGGTCTCGATGATCTTCTTGCGCCCGGCGGCGGCGGCCCTGGCTTCATGGGAGATGCCCATCGCCTTGCCCAGGGCGATCGAGACTTGAATCGGGATGGTGTTGATAGATTTCGCCACCGCGACAGTGAGCGTCGTGGCGCCCGAGAACGAGCGCCCGTAGTTCTGCGGGCACCAGTTGCCGATGCAGACGGGCCGATCGACGACGCGCGTGTCCGGCCGATACAGGCCCGAGGCGAGGCCGGCGGCGTAGACATAGGGCTTGAACGACGAGCCGGGCTGGCGAAGGGCGTCGGTGGCGCGGTTGAACTGGCTCTCGCCATAATCGGCACCACCGACCATCGCCCGAAGGGCCCCGTCCGGATCGAGGATCACCATGGCGGCCTCGTCAACCTCGTACTGGTCGCCGAATCGGCGCAGGGTATTCTGCACCACCTCGTCGGCCCGGCGCTGGATGGTCAGGTCGAGGGGCGTCTTCACGGTGAGGACGCGGTCGCTGCGGAAGCGGCCCGCATCGGCCATCTGCTTGATCTCGCCGAAGGCCCAGTCGAGATAGTAGTCCGCCGTGATGTCGCGGGTCCGGGTCACCGGTGTTGCGGGGTTGCGCAGGGCGGTCTGGATCTGGCCCTCGGTGAGGAAGCCGGCCTCGACCATGTTGTGCAACACGTCGCCGGCGCGGGCACGGGCCGCCGGCAGGTTCACGTGGGGGGCGTACTTGGTCGGCGCTTTGAACAGGCCGGCGAGCATCGCGGCCTCGGCCAGGGAGATGTCCTTCAGCGGCTTGCCGAAATAATAATCCGCCGCCGCCACGGCGCCGAAAGTGCCGCCGCCCATGTAGGCCCGGTCGAGGTAGAGCTTCAGAATCTCGTTCTTGGAGAGGTGGCTCTCCAGCCAGAGCGCCAGGAAGGCCTCGTTGATCTTGCGCTCGAGGGAGCGCTCGTTCGTGAGGAACAGGTTCTTGGCGAGCTGCTGCGTGATCGACGAACCGCCCTGGGTGTTGCCGCCGCCGCGCGAGTTCGACACCAGCGCGCGGGCGGTGCCGATGGGGTCGATGCCCCAATGCTCGTAGAAGCGCCGGTCCTCGGTGGAGACCAGAGCCTTGATCATGATGTCGGGAAAATCGTCGAGCCTCAGCGAGTCGTCGTGCTTGATGCCGCGCCGTCCGACCTCGGTGCCGTAGCGGTCGAGGAACGTCACGGCGAGGTCCTGGGCCTTGAGCCAGTTGTCGCTGGTCAGGTTGAAGGCCGGCTGCGCCAGGGCAAGCATCAGGACCGCGCCACCCGTACCGAGGGTCACCCCCTCGCTGGTCAGGTCGAGGGCGAAGCGTTTCCAGCCTCGTACCGAGAAGACGTTCATGCGCTCTTGGAAGCGCTCGTAGGTCTCTCCCGCCGTGCGACCGCCGTCGTACAGGCTCGCGTTCACCCATGCGTCGAAGGCGAGGGCGGCGTGCTTGATCCGTGTCGTGAGGGAGGTCGCTTTGGGCAGGCGCACCTGAGTTCCAGTCCTTCCGCACCCGGTTCCGGCACGACGCCGGTCCGCGCGATCCTACCAACACCCGCGCCCGGCCGCGAGGCTTCGTTCATGGGAACGCCCAACAAGGGCGAGCGTCCCGCCGCCGCAGGCCATAACCTGTTCTTAACCTTGATGCCGGAATGGGGCGGCGCGGTGGCGCGGCGCCTCCGAACACGGCGCGGCGTCATGCCGTGCGCCGGCAACGCTTGCTCCCGGGGCCGCGTTGCGGCACAGGGGCAGATCATCCGGATCCTCGCCGCTCCCAGCCCAAGGTGTTCCCCATGCGGGACCGCTCGGCCGCGCGTTCCCCGACGCCGCAGGCCTTCCCCGAAACCATCCGTTCCGATCCCCAGACCGCTCCGACCGTGGAGCCGTTCTGGCGGACGAAGAGCCTGGAGGCGATGTCGCCGGCCGAGTGGGAGAGCCTGTGCGACGGATGCGGCCGCTGCTGCCTCCTCAAGCTCGAGGACGAGGATACGGCGGAAGTCTATCACACCGATGTCGGCTGCACCCTCCTCGACGGCCATGGCTGCCGCTGCCGCGACTATGCGCGGCGCCAGAAGCGCGTGCCCGATTGCGTGCGCCTGACGCCCGAGGCGGTGCGCACGATCCCGTGGCTGCCACCGACCTGCGCCTATCGACTGATCCGCGAGGGCCGCGATCTCTACGCCTGGCATCCGCTGGTCTCGGGCCGCGCCGCCAGCGTGCATGAGGCCGGCATCTCCGTGCGCGGCCGCGTCTCCGGCAACGAGGAGGAGTTCACAGCCGACGAACTCCTCGATCGGATCGTGACCTGGCCCAATCGCACGCCAGAGACCGAGGACGACGCAGAATAGGCGTGGCCTCAGGCGTCGAGCATTGAGGGGGCGGCATTCTCGGCGATGATCCGGCGGGCCTCGGCCGCGTCGCGATGCATCTGGGCGATCAGGGCCTCCGCTCCGTCGAAGCGGACCTCGCCGCGGAGATAGTCCAGGAACTCCACCGCGATCGTCTGGCCATAGAGGTCGCCGGAGAAATCGAACAGGTTGACCTCGAGGAGCGGGGCGCCGTCGTCGAAGGTCGGGCGCCGGCCGTAGCTGGCGACCCCGTTTTTCACCCGACCGTCGGGCAGGCGCGCTCGCACCGCGTAGATGCCGTGGGCGAGGTTGCAGGCGGGCAGCGCCACGTTGGCGGTGGGATAGCCGAGGGTACGTCCACGCTTGTCGCCGTGGCGGACCTCGCCGGAGACGAACCAACGGTAGCCGAGGAGCGCGTTGGCCCGCGTCACCGCACCCTCGGTGAGGGCAGCCCGGATCGCGCTCGACGAGACCGGCTCCGCCCCCGTGCTCAGGGCGACAGGCGGGATGATCCGGCAACTCAGGCCCGCCTGCGTGCAGAGATCGGCGAGGACCATCGGCGTGCCCTCGCGGCCTCGGCCGAAATGGAAATCGTGGCCGATGACGACGCCCGCCACCCCGAGGTCGCGCACCAGCAGCCCCTCGACGAAGTCGCGCGCGCCGGTTCCCGCCAGGGTTGCGTCGAAGCGGCGCACGATGAGTCCGTCGAGGCCGAGATGGGCGAAGACGATCTCCTTGGCTTCCGCGTCGGTGAGACGGAACATGGGGAGATGTGGCGCGAAATAGGCGCGCGGATGCGGCTCGAAGGTGAGGACGACCGCCGGGCGGCCGGCCGCCTGCGCGGTCTCGCGCACGGCGGCGATCAGGGTCCGATGACCGAGATGCACCCCGTCGAAATTGCCGATCGCCGCGATGGCTCCGGCGATCACGGGCGGCACCGGCTCGTCCTCGCGGCAGATCGTGAAGCGTCGCTCGTGCGCGGATGCGGCGGGCGGGACGGCGGATTCGTCGCCAGACGACATCGGATCTCAGGAGTTGCAGCGGTCGGGGACGGGAGCTGTGGCGGCGGAACCTGTCGAAAACCGGTCTGGGGGTCAAGCGCGCGGGCTGAGCGCGGAGGTCGCGGTACGGTCCGCTCCCGCCTGCGCGCGCCGCGCCTTCGCCGCCCGTCGCCCGACGTAGAGCAGCACGCCCGTCACCAGGAAGAGCGGCATCAGCAGGGCCGCGACGAGGAAGATCGGTGGCCCGAGGAGTCCGAAGATGCGCCCGCTGTGCACGTCGAGCATGTTGCCGGCGATGCGGGCGCCGAGCGGACGCTCCCCGCCGATCTCGCGCATGAGGATGCGCCCGCTGGTCGCCTCGATCCGTATGTCGTCGCGCCAGCCGTTCCGGTTCTCGGAGCGGATGCGCACGAGCCCGGCGGGGCCGGCGGGCAGGAGCAGGGTGGCACGGAGGAACTGCCCGTCCTGTGCGGTACGGAAGGCCGCCCAGGCCGCGTCGAGGGACGGCGCCCCCGCGCTGCCCAACCCCACCTCCTTGCGACTGCCCCCGCCTGCAGCCTCGCCATTCGCTGCAGAGTCCCTCCGGCCGGCGGGCAGCCCGTTCGCCTTCGTCGCCGGCGGCTTGCCATCGGCCATCCGGGTGATGGTCTCGCCCAGGGTGAGGAGGGTGGTGACGACCTCGCGATAGCCGTCGAAGGACCACCACAGCCCGCTCAGGGCGATGACGAGGTAGACCGGCAGCACCCAGGTGCCGGCCACCGCGTGCAGCGACCAGTAGGTCGGCCGGCCCCATTGCCGGAGATGGGGCTTCAGCCAGATCCGCAGCGACATCACCTTCGGCCAGCGCAGGTAGAGACCGGTGCAGAGGAGGACGAGGAGCGCGAGGACGCTCGCGCCGGTCAGGGGCCGGCCCCAGCCCTTGCCGTCGCCGGGCAGGAGCAGCCAGCGATGCAGGCGCCGGATGGTCGCGAAGGCCTCCTCCGTCCGGGCCGAGCCGCGCACCGTGCCGTCATAGGGGTCGAGATAGAGGGAGGGCGGCCGCAGGCCGGTGGCGGGATCGCGACCGAGCCGGACCATCGCGGCGGTGGCAGCCTCGGCCGAGAGCGTCAGGTTCGCCACCGTGTCGGAGCGCTGGGCATGGAAGCGGGCCAGGAGGGCATCCGGCGCGAGCGGATCCTCCGCCCGGCGGGCGACCCGGATCAGGTCCGCGTCGAAGGCCTCGCCGATGGCGTCCTCGTAGCTGAGGAGCGCACCGGTGACGCCCGCCACGGTCAGGATCAGCCCGGCCCCCAGCCCCAGCAGCCAGTGCAGCTGGAACAGGACGGCGCGCAGGTGCCTCACCACGCCACCCGCGCGGTCACCAGGGCCTGGAAGGGCTCGCCCACCGCCACCAGCAGGTTGCTGCCCCCCGACGAGGGATAATAGGTGCGGTCGAACAGGTTCTTGAGGTTGAGCTGGAGCGTGGTCGCCAAGCCGTTCACCTCGGTGCTGTAGGCGAGGAACGCGTCGCAGACGACGTGGTCGGGCAGGGCGAAGCTGTTGGCGGCGTCCCCCGGCCGGGCGCCGACGTAGCGCGCCCCGAAACCGGCTTCCAGGAAGCCGGCGCCCAGCCGCGTCGCGCCGAACTCCTTGGCCTCGGCGATGGCACCGAACTGATGCGTGAGGAAGGCCGAGGCGGTGACCCGCGGGGTGTTGAGGAGTTGCTTACCCACCAGCACCGGGTCCTGGGTCACCTCCGCCTGGGTGAAACCGTAGCTGGCGATCACCGCCCAGTCGGGCAGGATCTGGCCGGCGACGTCGAGCTCGAACCCGCGCGAGCGCACCTTGCCGGCGGTGGTCGCCACGGTGAGGCCCTGGCCGTTGACCTGCGTCACCAGCACGTTCGCCTTGTCGATGTCGAACATCGCCCCCGTCACGGTCAGCCCGGCGGCGACATCCGCCTTCACGCCGACCTCGATGGAGTCTCCCTCCTCGGGCGGCAGGGCGCCGACGATGTTGGCCAGCGAGGTGTTGGGTTTGAAGGACTGCGAATAGCTCCCGTAGAGCGAGAGGGTGGGGGCGAGCTTGTAGACGAGGCCGACCCGCGGCAGGACGCGCACCCCGTCGATGTCGGTGTAGGCCACCGCCGGCGTCCCCTTGGCGCCGAACTGGTCGAAGATCTGCGTGCTGACCCCGGCGACCAGGATCCACTGGTCGCTGAGGTGCAGGGAGTCCTGCAAATACACGCTGGTATTCACTAAGCGTTCGCGCAGGTTGCTGTCGGCGGGCGAGATCACCGGCACCGCCGCGAGGGTGCCGTAGACCGGCCGGAACGGGTCGAACCCCGCCCGGTTCGGACCCCGGATGATGTCGGGCCGGCCGTAATCGATGTTCTCGTAAGTGACGCCGGCCAGGAGGTCGTGGCGCAGGCCGGCGGTGTCGAAGCTGCCGGTCAGGTCGAGGCGGGCGACATGCGCATTGAAGTCCGCGTTGCGGGTGCCGTCGGCCCGGCGGGTGAGGAGGCCTCTGGCCGGAAGATAGGTGACCGGCCGGATCTGGTCCTCGTCGTAGCCGAGGTGGGAGTAGGTGTAGCCGAAATGCAACGTCCAGGCGTTGTCGAAGCGGTGGTCGACATCGAGGGTGGCGAGATGGCTGGTGGCCTCGTGCTGGCTCGAGCGCTCGTCGAAGCGCCGGTCGCGCGGCACCCGCAGGGGCCGCCCGGTGGTGGGATCGAAGATCGTGCCGCGGTCGTAGGGCACGCGGTAGTGCCCGAATTCATACCCCACCGTCACGGTGGTGTCGTCGCCCTTCCAGGTGAGGGAGGGGGCCACGACCTGGCGGCTGAGATGGCCGAAGTTGCGCCAGTAGGCGTAGCTCTGGATGTCGGCCACCATCCGGTAGGCGAGGTTGGTGCCCGCGATGGGGCCGGTGAGGTCGCCCTGGACCAGGCCGCCGTCGAAGCTCGTCCCCGTGAGGTTGAGGGAGCCGTGCGGCGTGAAGTCCGGCCGCTTCGAGACGAGGTTGATCAGCCCGCCCGGGTCGGTGATGCCGTAGAGGAGCGAGGCCGGGCCCTTGAGCACCTCCACCCGCTCGATGGCGTAGCTGAAGTTCTGCTGCAGCACGGTGCGCCGGCCATCCCGCAGGATCGAGTCGTCGCGGAAGGTGCCGAAGCCGCGCCGGACCACGGCCTCCTGCGTGCCGCCGACGCTGTTGGTCTGGGCGATGCCGCTGACGTTGCGCAGGGCCTCGTCGAGGGAGATCACGCGCTGGTCGCGCAGCACCGCGGCGGAGACCACGGCGATGTTGGCCGGCGTGTCGAGGAGGGCGGTGTCGGCCCCCGCCCCGAAGGTCGAGCGTTTGGGCTGGTAGCCGACGGTCGCGAGTCCGTTGCCGAGGCCGGCGACGCTGAGTTCCTCGAGGGTGACGGTGGACGGCGCCTCCTGCGCCGAGCTCGCACCGGCGGACAGCAGCCAGAGGGCGCCCCCGGCCAACCGGCGGTGCCGGGACGGATGGCGGGAGGTTCGGGCGGCGCGCGGCATATCGGATCTCGGAGGAAGCAGAAGCTTCGCCGTAGTGCGCTGCAACATCATTTGCAAGATATCGTTTAAAGATTAGAACCGCTAAAAGGAATGAATATGAATAGCTTAGACAGTATATACATGGTTGATCATAAGAAGAAGGCTCATGTGTTCAGTCCCGTCGCGGGGGGGAGTCGGCAGCGAAGGGCCTGCTTGACCCGGCGGTCCCGCGCTCACATCCCTGTCCGATCATGACGAGCCCGCGCGAATCCCCCGGACGGCATCATCTCTGGCGCCCCTACACGCAGATGCGGGGGGCGGCCCCGCCGCTGGAAGCCGTGCGCACGCACGGGTCGCGCATCGTCCTCGCCGACGGGCGCGAGCTGATCGACGGCATCGCCTCCTGGTGGACGGCGGCCCATGGCTACAACCATCCCCACATCCGGGCGGCCGTGGCCGCGCAGCTCGAGACGATGCCGCACGTGATGTTCGGGGGGCTCACCCACGCCCCGGCGGAGCGGCTGGCGGCGCGCCTCGCGGCCCTGCTGCCCGGCGACCTCGACCACGTCTTCTTCACCGATTCCGGCTCGGTGGCCGTGGAGGTCGCCCTGAAGATGGCGGTGCAGATGTGGATCAACCGGGGGGTGGTCGGGCGCACCTGCATCCTGGCCTTCCGCGAGGGCTATCACGGCGACACCCTCGGGGCGATGTCGGTCTGCGACCCCGACGAGGGCATGCACCGGCGCTTCGGCGCCTACCTGCCGACCCAGGTCTTCTGCGACCTGCCCCGGACGGCGGCGCAGGTCGCCGCCCTCGACGCGACCCTGGCGGCCGCGCGCGAGACCCTGGCGGCGGTGATCGTCGAGCCCCTGGTCCAGGGGGCCGGCGGCATGCGCATGCACCCCCCCGAGGTGCTGGCGACCGTCGCGCGGCTCGCGCGGCGCCACGGGCTGCCGCTCATCGCCGACGAGATCTTCACCGGGTTCGGGCGCACCGGCACCCTGTTCGCCTGCACGCAGGCCGGCATCGTGCCGGACATCCTGTGCCTGTCGAAGGCCCTCACCGGGGGCACGATGGCGCTGGCCGCCACGGTGGCCACGGGGGCCGTGTTCGAGAGCTTCCTCGCCGACGATCCCGCCGCCGCCCTCATGCACGGGCCGACCTTCATGGCCAACCCGCTCGCCTGCGCGGCGGCCAATGCCAGCCTCGACCTGTTCGACCGCGAACCGCGCCTCGATCAGGTCGCGGCCCTCGCGGGGGCCCTGGCGGACGGGCTCGAACCCCTTCGCGGGCTGCCGCACGTCGCCGACATCCGGGTCCTGGGGGCGATCGGGGTGGTGCAGTTCCGCCGGCCCCCCGATCTGGCCGATTTGAAGCGCCGCTTCCTGGCGCGGGGCACCTGGGTCCGCCCGTTCGGCGACATCGTCTACCTGACGCCGGCCCTCACCGTCCCGCCGCAGGATCTGGCCGAGCTTCTCGACGCCATGCGGACGGTGGTGCCGGCGGTCGCCCCCTGACGGCGAGGACCCTGCGTCCGGTGCAACCCACGCCCCCGTCGCTCGTTGGGATGACGTTGCGCTGGCCCCATGTCCAGGATCTCCGGTGTCCCGGATCGCGCCGTGCGGGCCCCTGGGCTTCACGCGAGGATCCCGGTCCCGGGCGGGGCCCGCGGCCAGACAGGCTGGAGGGTGCATCGTGGTGGACGAGGCGAAGGCGAACGACGACCGGCCGGTGATCCTGCTGGTGGAGGACGAGGCCCTGACGATCATGGACCTCGGCGACGTTCTCGAGAATGGCGGCTACGAGACCGTGCAATGCGCCTCGGCCGAACGGGCGCTCGGCATCATCCAGGACCGCCCCGACATCAGCGGTCTGATCACGGACGTCGAATTGTCTGGCAAGACCAACGGCTTCGAGCTCGCCACCGCGGTGTCCGAGGCCCGGCCGCAATTGCCGATCGTCATCGTCTCGGGGCGCGCGGCCCCCGATCCCGAACGGATGCCGAAGGGCGCCAAGTTCATCGCCCGGCCCTGCACCGGCGAGGACATCCTGTCCCAGCTCAAGGGCCTGCTGCCCTGCTGAGGGTCTGAGCGGTCAGCCCGGAGCCTTCCCCCGGGCCCGCCACCACGCGACGGTGTCGTCGAGCCCCTGCGCTACGTCGAAGCGCGGCAGGAACCCCACGGTCTCCGTCAGGATGCGGGTCCCGGCCTCGATGACCGGCGGCTCCGTCGGGCTCAAGGGACGGGCCCCGAAATCCAGGTGCTCGGCGCCCCCGATCCGGGCGGCGAGCCCTTCGAGGAGCGCGCGCACCGGGATCGCCGCCCCGGAGCCGATGTTCACCGGCCCGGGCACGTCCCCCGCCACCAGGGCGGCCAGGGCCGCGGCGGCATCCGCGACGTGCAGGAAGTCGCGGCGCTGGTGCCCGTGCGAGGTCGGGAACGCCGTGCCGGCCGTCAGGGCCCGGATCGCGTCCGACACGAGCCGCCCGCGGCGCTCGCCGGGGCCGTAGAGATAGAACAGCCGCCCCCAGGCGACGCTGAGCGTCTGCGTGGCGGCATAGGCCTCCAGGATGCGCCGCGTGCCGTCCTTGGCGGCGCCGTAGAGCGTCGCGGGCCGGCAGGGCGTCGTCGCCTCCTCGAAGCGGGCCGCGCCCCATTCGTACTCGGCGCAGGTGCCGGCCCCGACGAACCGGCGGCCCCCCGCCGCCGCGAAGGCCTGGGCGAGATCCAGGGTGGCCGCGACCCAGTCGAGGTTGCGCGCCGAGGTCCAGTAGCGGCCGGGCTCCGCATCCCAGGCGAGGTGGAGGCAATGGCTCGGCCGGATCTTCGCGATCAGCGCGTGCCGTTCCGCGGGCACGAGCAGGTCGGCCGCGTGCCAGGTCGCCTCCGCCGAGGGGCTGCGACCGACGCCGTGAACCTCGAATCCGCGCGCCCGCAGGGCCGGCACGGCGTGGCGGCCGACGAAGCCGGCCGCGCCCGTGACGAGGACGCGCTCCCTCACCGCACCCAGTCGGGGTAGGCGAGATCGCGCGCGGCGATCACCGTGACGGGCTCCGGCCAGGCGACGTCGAGGCTCGGATCGTTCCAGCGCAGGCCCCGGGCGCTGCCGGCCACGTAGGGGCGGTCGATCATGTAGAGCACTTCCGCGTCGTCGCTGAGCGCCTGGAAGCCGTGGCCGAAGCCCACGGGAATGTAGAGGGCGTGGCGGTTCCCGGCGCTGAGTTCGGTCCCGTAGGCCTGGAGGTAGGTGGCCGAATCCGGCCGCAGGTCGACGAGGACGTCGTGGATCGCGCCGGCCGTGCAGCGCACGAGCTTGGTTTCCGCGTGGGGCTCGGCGGCGAAGTGCAGGCCCCGCACGGTGCCGCGCCGGGCATTGTAGGAGATGCTGGACTGCGCGAAGGCGCCGATGAGGCCCCGCGCGGCGAAGTCCTCCGCGCAGGCGGTGCGGGCGAAGAAGCCGCGCGCATCGGCCTGGGGGTCCGGGACGACCCGGTACGCGCCGGCGAGCGGCAGGGCCTCGAAGCGCATGGGCTCAGAACACCGAGAGCCGTGGGATCGCCGTGACGAAGCGCCCGCCCCAGTCCCGGATGGCGGCCATCTCGCCGGCGATCTCGTCCTTCAGGTTCCAGGGCAGGATCAGGACGTAGTCCGGCCGCTGTGCCAGCAGGGCCTCCGGGGAGACCACCGGGATGCGGCTGCCCGGCAGGAGGGTGCCCTGCTTGTGCGGCGAGCGGTCCGCCACGACCCGCACCAGCTCGGGGCCGATGCCGCAGTAATTGAGGAAGGTGTTGCCCTTGGCCGCCGCCCCGTAGGCGCAGACGGTTTTTCCCGTCAGCCGCAGGTCCGCCAGGAAGGCGAGGGTGGCGCACTTGATGCGCACCACGTCCTCCGCGAAGGCGGTGTAGCCGCTCGCGTCGAACAGGCCCCCGGCGCGCTCCTCCGCGCGCACCCGGTCCACGGCGGGACCCTGCGGGTGCGCGGCCGCCGCGTGGCAGGCGAAGACCCGGAGGGAGCCGCCATGGGTCGGCCATGCCTCCACGTCGAAGACCCGCAGGCCGTGCGCCTCCAGGATCCCCGAGACGACCCCGAGGGAGAGGTAGGAGAAGTGTTCGTGGTAGATGGTGTCGAACTGGCGCTCCGCGATCATCCGCAGGAGGTGCGGGAACTCGAAGGTGGCGACGCCCTCGGGCTTCAGGAGAATTCGGAAGCCGTCCACGAAGTCGTGGATGTCGGGCACGTGGGCCAGCACGTTGTTGGCCGCCATCAGGTCGGCGGCGTGGCCCTCCGCCCGCAGGCGCCGGGCGGTCTCCGCCCCGAAGAACGCCACCTCGGTGGGGATGCCGCGCTCGCGCGCCACCGCGGCCACGTTGGCGGCCGGTTCGATCCCGAGGGCCGGGATGCCGCGGGCCACGACGGCGCGCAGCAGGTAGCCGTCGTTGCTCGCCACCTCCACGACCCGGCTGTCCGGCCCGAGACCGAAGCGGGCCTGCATGGCCGCGACGTAGGCCTCCGCATGGGCGAGCCAGCCGGCGGAGAAGCCGGAGAAATAGGCGTAGTCCGAGAAGATCGCCTCCGGCGTCTCGAAGGCTTCGAGCTGCACCAGCCAGCAGGCCTCGCAGACGAAGGCGTGGAGGGGATGGACCATTTCCCCCCGGCCGGCGCGCTCGACCGGCACGTAGGCGTTGGCCAGGGGCGACAGGCCGAGATCGGCCACGCTCCGGTGCAGGGGCGTCCCGCAGGCGCGGCAGCTTCGGGTCGGGGTCGGGGTCGTAGTCGCTGTCGGAGTCGTCATGCGGCGAGCGCCTCGTAGGCGCCGATCTGCGCCAGGGTCAGGTCGCGGGCGCACGCCCCGCCGGCCTGCGCCCTGTGCCAGGCGGCGGTCCAGGCGAGCGCCGCGTCGAGGCGCAGGCGCCGGTCCCAGCCGAGATGGGTGCGGGCCTTGGCCGAATCGACCTTGAGGAAGATCGCCTCGTGCGGATGGATCGCCGCCGACAGGTGCCACAGGGCCTCGGAGCCCCAGGCCTGGGCGAGTTCGTCGACGAGATGGGCCACCGGCCGGCAATCCTCGTCGGCCGGGCCGAAGTTCCAAGCCTCGGCGTAGCGCGGCCCGTCCGCCCCCGACAGGCATTCGGCGAGGCGGAGATAGCCGCTCAGGGGCTCGAGCACGTGCTGCCAGGGCCGCGTCGCGTGGGGCGCGCGGATCTCCACCGACTCGCCCCGCGCGAAGGCGCGGACGATGTCGGGCACGAGGCGGTCTTCCGACCAGTCGCCGCCGCCGATGACGTTGCCCGCCCGGGCGGTGGCGACCCGGCAATCCCGTTCCCTGAGGAACGAGGCCCGGTAGGCCGCCGCCACCAGCTCGGTGCAGCCCTTCGAACTGCTGTAGGGGTCGTGGCCGCCCAGCGCCTCCGTCTCGCGGTAGCCCCAGGCCCATTCACGGTTCGCGTAGGCCTTGTCGCTCGTCACCACCACCACGGCCCGGACGGAGGGCGTCGCCCGCACCGCCTCCAGCACGTGGGCGGTGCCCATCACGTTGGTGGCGTAGGTGGCCAGCGGATCGCGGTAGGCGGCGCGCACCAGGGCCTGGGCGGCCATGTGAATGACGATCTCGGGGTCCGTGGCAGCCAGGCACGCCTGCACCGCCGCCGGGTCGCGGATATCGGCGAGGTGCGAGTCGAGGCCGCGGCCGATGCCGGCCGTGGCGAACAGGCTCGGGGTGGTCTCGGGGGCCAGCGCCAGCCCGCTCACCCGGGCGCCCAGGCGTTCCAGCCACAGACAGAGCCAGCCGCCCTTGAAGCCGGTATGGCCCGTAACGAGCACCCGTCGCCCGGCCCAGAAGGCGGGATCGGGATTCGGGTCGCGCGTGCGCGGCAGAGGGAAGGGCGAGGGCTGCACGCTCTGAAACGATCTCCGGTGGGGCGCCAGACTACCAGCACTTCCAGGGCGGCGCGTCCCCCGCCCACAGGGCTTCGAGGTGGTTCTTGTCGCGCAGGGTGTCCATGGCCTGCCAGAAGCCCGCATGGACGTAGGCCGCGAGCTGCCCGTCGGCGGCGAGGCCCTCCAGGGGCTCCGCCTCCCAGACGGTGGCGTCGCCCGCGATCCGGTCGAGCACCCGCGGCGAGAGCACGAAGAAGCCGCCGTTGATCGTCGCCCCGTCCCCGGCGGGCTTCTCCCGGAAGCGCCGCACCGTGCCGTCCTCCAGCTCCAGCGCCCCGAAGCGGCCCGGCGGCGTCACCGCCGTGAGGGTGGCGAGCTTGCCGTGGGCCCGGTGAAAGGCCGCCAGGGCCGTCAGGTCCACGTCGGCGACGCCGTCGCCGTAGGTCATGAAGAAGTCGTCGTCGCCCAGATAGTCCCGCACCCGCTTCAGGCGCCCGCCCGTCATCGTGGTCTCGCCGGTCTCGATCAGCGAGACGCGCCAGTCCTCGGCGGTGCTGCGGTGGAAATCCACGTGGCCGCGCCCGATGTCCACGGTCACGTCGGACAGGTGCAGCCGGTAGTTCAGGAAGAACTCCTTGATGACGTAGCCCTTGTAGCCGAGGCAGATCACGAATTCGCGCACCCCGTGGGCGGCGAAGATCTGCATGATGTGCCAGAGGATCGGCCGGCCGCCGATCTCCAGCATGGGCTTGGGGCGGATCACCGTCTCCTCCGAGAGGCGCGTGCCGAGACCGCCTGCGAGGATGACTGCCTTCATGGATTCCTGAGCGGTCTTCGGAAGGTCCTGGCGCGGGAACGGCCGCGCTGCGGGCGCGTGCGCCCCGTCGCGCAACGCTTAATCGAGGGGTCGCCCTTCGTCCAGGCGCGGGGGCGGACGGGCCGTTTAGCCGACTTTTCCCGCCCGCTCGGGCTCCCGGGCGGGGCGCTGTCATCGCAGCTTCATACGGCCCGGTCATGCCCCGGGACGGAGGGACGTTCCCGGTTGGCGGTGGATGTGCCCGGATTGACCGGCGCGGGCCCATCGTTCGCGGGGTATGAGAGCTGAAGGGCGCGAGCGATGCGGGCGGCTGACGAGCGCGGGAGGGTCGAACCCCACGGGGACCTGACCCGCGCGGTGATGGCGTCGCTCCCCGGGGCGAGCGGTGACAGGGATGGCGAGCGGAGCATGAGCAAGTCCGACAAGCGCCTGCGGCCCCCGGGCGCGAAGAGCGTGGGCTGGGCCCTGGTCCAGGCCGCGCGCCTGCACCGCTCCCGCGTGGGCGACCGGCTAACCAGCCTCGACCTCTTCGCCGGACAGGAGCAGGTCGTCCAGGCGCTCGCCGCGGCCGGAACCATGACGATGGGCGACCTCGCCGCGACCCTGCGGGTGCGTCCGCCGACCGCCTCCAAGACGATCTCGCGGCTGGCGGCCCTGGGATTCGTCGAGCGCCGCGCCGAGGCCGGCGACGGCCGCATCGTCCGCGTGCGCCTCACCGAGACGGGCCTCGCCAAGGCCGCCGCCATCGAGCGCCTGTGGGACGAGGTCGAGGCCGAGCTCCTCGACGGGTTCGATGGCAAGGAGAAGCGCCGCCTGCGCAAGCTCCTGCGCAAGGCCGCCCGCAACCTCGCGGAGGTCTCGGGCGTCACCGGCCACGAGGTCGAGGGCGATTCCGAGATGGACGAGGACGAGGCGGACAGCCTGGCCGTCCCGGGCGCGCTGTAGCGCCGGCCGCGCCCGGGCCGGTCTCCCTAGAGCGGGGCGGACTTCGGGGCCTTCGCCTTGCGCATCATCCCGGAGCCCGCATGCACGGCCCGCCGGCGCCGGAACAGGCGCTCGCCGGTCCGCTCCAGGACGAGGGCCAGGCGGGTGGCGGCCCGGTCGAACAGCCAGACCGCCGCGCAGATCACGATGGTGATCGCGCAGCCGAGGCCGATCATCAGGCCCAGGATTCCCGGAGCGGGGAGAACCATCAGGCAGACCAGCCCGAAAGTGGCAAGCAACGGTATGGTCCGCGTCATGGATGGCCCTCCGCCAAAGACGTTCGGCCGCGAGGATGGACGGACATCGATAAGAATTGGTGCAGCCGACGCGACTCGCCGGCGCGGCCGCAACCGACGGTCGCCATCCGGTTCCGAACCGGGCGGTGCCGCGTCGGCCAGCGATGCTTCAACGCCGTGGCGAACCCGATCCCCACGCAGGTGTGCGCTCCCCCGCGTCTGCTTTAAAGCTCCCCGGTCGCGCCGTTCATACCAGGCGAAACGCCGTCGCGGATCGGGATCACGTCGTTGAGGTCACCACCAGAGGGCGGCGCGCCCACGAACCGGCGCCTGGCCGGCATCGCACTGATGTGCGGCACGCTGGCGTTCTTCGCCTGCCTCGACGCCTCGGCCAAGACCCTGGCGGGCCTGGACGTCGATCCGCTGCTCTCGACCTTCATGCGCTACGCGGTGAACGTCGCGCTGGTGCTGGTGGTCCTCAATCCGGTCCGGACGCCCGGGGTGGCGCGGACGAACCGGCTCGCGCTCCAGGTCCTGCGCTCGCTGCTGCTGTTCGGGTCGACGGCCCTCAACTTCCTGGCCCTGCGCCAGCTCCAGCTCGCCGAGACCCTGTCGATCCAGTTCGCGACGCCCCTGATGGTGGCGCTGCTCGCGGGGCCGGTGCTGGGCGAATGGTCGTCGCCGCGCCGCCTGGTGGCGGTGGCGATCGGCTTCCTCGGCGTCCTCGTCATCGTGCGTCCGGGCGTCGGCGCCTTCCAGCCCGCCGTGCTCCTGAGCATCGGCAACATGCTGTGCTACGCGTTCTACGTGCTGACCACGCGCAAGCTCGCGAGCGTCGATTCGACGGCCACGACGGTGTTCTATTCGGGACTGGCCGGACTCGCGCTGATGAGCCCGCTCCTGCCCTGGATCTGGACCACGCCGACGGCGTGGAGCACCTGGGCGCTGCTGATCGGGGTCGGGCTGTTCGGCACCCTCGGGCATTGGCTGCTGGTCCTGGCCCATGCCCGGGCGCCGGCCAATGTGCTGGCCCCCTTCATCTACACCCAGCTGCTCTGGTCGTTGATGCTGGGCTACCTGATCTTCGGCGACGTGCCGAACCGATGGACGCTGATCGGCGCGTCCATCGTGATCGGGTCCGGGCTCTATCTCCTGGCCCAGGAGTCCAAGGCCTTGGAATCCCGGGGGCGGCGCCGGCCGGACGGCGCGTGCGCCCCGCGGGATCCCGCATCGCCTCAGCGGTGACGGCGGTGATGGGAGTGGCGGCGGGACTTCATGCGGGTGCGGTAGGCGCGACGGCCCGGATCGATGCCGAGCGCCCCGTTCACGGTTCCCACCGCGCCGCCGACGGCGCCGCCGACGATGCCGCCCACCGGACCGGCGACCCGGTCGCCCTCGGCCGCGCCACGGCGGATGCCGCCCGGCAGGCCCTGCGCTTCGGCCGCGCCCGACAGGGCGAAGGCGGACAGGACGAGGCTGGCGGCGAGCAGAGCTTTTCTCATGGTCGTGTCTCCCAATGACGCCGCGTCTCGGTCACCCCTCGGATCTGGTCCCCGGCCGAAGCCGGACGGCGCCCGAACGCGTGAGGGACAACGGCCGAGCTTGAAAGAAGGTCCCCACGAAAGTTGGTCCGGCATGCCGGCGTCGGAAAGCTCGCTGGTCTCGCGCCTGCACCGCTGCTAGAAGCCGCCGAATGTGCGTTGATGGTGATCCACGCGGGCGGCGCGGCGTGCCGAGCGCCCCCCGGCCTCGAATTATGAGCCCGGCCTGCGCCTGAGGGCCGCCGCGGCGGTCCGATGCGAAGGCCGGGAGGGCGACGCCTCGCCTCCAGTCCGCCGGCCCCGGGGGCAGTCCTGCCCACCGACCGCCTCAACGCCGATCCGCGCCGAAGACCTCACAGACAGCCCATGAGCGACCAGACCTCTCCCGCTGCGGCCCCCGCCCGCGACTACTCGAAGACCCTGTTCCTGCCCCAGACCGACTTCCCGATGCGGGCCGGCCTGCCGGTGCGCGAGCCCCTGCTGCTGGAGCGCTGGGCCGCCACCGACCTCTACGGGCAGATCCGCGCGCAGGCCGCCGGCCGGCCGAAATTCGTGCTGCATGACGGCCCCCCCTACGCCAACGGCAACATCCACATCGGCACGGCGCTGAACAAGATCCTGAAGGACGTCATCGTCCGCGCGCAGGGCACCCTCGGCTACGACGCCAACTACGTGCCGGGTTGGGACTGCCACGGCCTGCCCATCGAGTGGAAGATCGAGGAGCAGTACCGCGCCAAGGGCCGCAACAAGGACGACGTGCCGGTCATCGAGTTCCGCCAGGAATGCCGGACCTTCGCCGCCCATTGGCTCGACGTGCAGCGCGGGGAGTTCAAGCGCCTCGGCGTCACCGGCGACTGGGACCACCCCTACGTCACCATGTCGTTCCCGGCCGAGGCCGCGATCGCCCGCGAGCTCATGACCTTCGCCATGACGGGCCAGCTCTATCGCGGCTCGAAGCCGGTGATGTGGTCGGTGGTGGAGAAGACCGCCCTGGCCGAGGCCGAGGTCGAGTACGAGGACCACGTCAGCGACACAATCTTCGCCGCGTTCCGGCCCATCGCGGGCGCGGGCCCGGATCTCGCCGAGGCCCGGGTGGTGATCTGGACCACGACGCCCTGGACCATGCCGGGCAACCGCGCCGTCGCCTATTCGCGCAGGGTCGCCTACGGTCTCTACCAGGTCACGGCGGCGGCCGACGACAACTGGGCGAAGGTCGGCGATCGCTACGTCCTCGCCGATGCCCTGGCCGCCTCGGTCTTCGCCAGCGCCCGGGTCGAGGCCTTCGAGCGCCTGCGCGACGTCGCCCCGGACGAACTCGCCGCCCTGACCCTGAGCCATCCGCTGGCCGGCCACGTGCCTGGCTACGACTTCGCCGTACCGCTCCTTGAGGGCGAGCACGTCACCGACGAGGCGGGCACCGGCTTCGTCCACACGGCGCCGGGCCATGGCCGCGAGGATTTCGAGGTCTGGATGGCCAACGGCCGGGCGCTCGCCCAGCGCGGCATCGAGACCCGCATCCCCTACACGGTGGACGCCGACGGGGCGCTCACCGAGGAGGCCCCCGGTTTCACGGGAAAACTCGTTCTTAACCACAAGGGCGAGAAGGGCGACGCCAACAAGGCGGTCATCGCCGCCCTGATGGAGGCCGGCACCCTGGTGGCGCGCGGCACGCTCAAGCACAGCTACCCGCATTCCTGGCGCTCGAAGAAACCGGTCATCTTCCGCAATACGCCGCAATGGTTCATCGCGATGGACAAGCCGGTCGGGTCCTTGGACGGCCGCACCCTGCGCGATGTCGCCCTGCGGTCCATCGAAGAGACCCAGTGGGTACCGCCACAGGGCAAGAACCGGATCAACGGCATGGTCGGCAACCGGCCCGACTGGGTGGTGTCGCGCCAGCGCGCGTGGGGCGTCCCGATCACGGTTTTCGTCAAGCGCGGCACCCACGAGGTGCTTCGCGACGCGGCGGTGAATGCCCGCATCGCGGCGGCCTTCCAGGCGGAGGGCGCGGATGCCTGGTTCACCGATGCGGACGGCGCCCGCTTCCTCGCCCCCGACCACGATCCGGCGGACTACGAAAAGGTCACGGACGTGCTCGACGTCTGGTTCGATTCCGGCTCGACCCACGCCTTCGTGCTCGACGATCCCGAGCAGTTCCCGGGCCTGTCCGGCGTCAAGCGCAAGCGCGACGGCGGCGCCGACACGGTGATGTACCTGGAAGGATCGGACCAGCATCGCGGCTGGTTCCAGTCGTCCCTGCTCGAATCCGCCGGCACCCGCGGTCGCGCCCCCTACGACATCGTCCTGACCCACGGGTTCGTCCTCGACCCGAAGGGCCTGAAGATGTCGAAGTCGAAGGGCAACGTCGTCGCCCCGCAGAACGTCATCAAGGATTCCGGCGCCGACATCCTGCGCCTGTGGGTGGCGGCCTCCGATTACGCGGACGACCTGCGCATCGGCCCGGAGATCATCAAGACCTTCGCGGAGACCTACCGCAAGCTGCGCAACTCGGTCCGCTGGATGCTCGGGTCGCTGGCGCATTTCGAGCCCGGCACCGAGATCGCCCACGCCGAGCTGCCCGAGCTCGAGCGCCTGGTCCGTCACCGGCTGTCCGAGCTCGACGGCGAGATCCGCGAGGCCTACGCCGCCTTCGACACCAAGCGGGTGGTGGCGCTCCTCAACGGCTTCATGACCGGCGACCTCTCGGCCTTCTACTTCGACGTGCGCAAGGACGTGCTCTACTGCGACCCGGCCTCCTCGCCCGTGCGCCGCGCCGCCCTCCAGGTCATCGACGAGACCTTCCGCCGGGTCACGATCTGGCTCGCGCCGGTGCTGGCTTTCACGGCGGAGGAAGCCTGGCTCGACCGCTACCCGTCCGAGGCCGGCTCCGTCCACCTGCAGACGCTGCCGGAGACGCCGGTCGCCTGGCGGGACGAGGCCCTCGCGGCCCGTTGGCAGGCGATCCGCCGGGTGCGCCGGGTCGTCACCGGCGCCCTGGAGATCGAGCGGACGGCCAAGCGCATCGGGGCGAGCCTGGAGGCGGCCCCCACCGTCCATATCGCGGATGCGGAGCTGCGGACGGTGGTGGAGGGCGTCGACTTCGCCGATGTCTGCATCACCTCCGCCCTCCGCATCGCGGCGGGCGAGGGCCCGGCCGAGGCGTTCCGCCTCGACGACGTGCGGGGCGTCGCCGTGGTGCCGGCCCTGGCCGAGGGCCGCAAATGCGCCCGCTCCTGGCGGGTCGCGCCCGAGGTCGGCAGCGACCCGGACTATCCCGACGTGACGCCCCGCGACGCCCGCGCCCTGCGCGAGTGGGACGCGGCGCATGCCGGCACGAACGCCGCGTGACGCGGATGCCGCCCCTCGCCGTCCCCCATCCCGGGGGGAGGCCCCGCCTTCCCGCGTGACGTCCTCCCCGATGACCCCCTCTCCCCCATGACCCCCTTCCGCCTGGGCCTCGTCGCGCTGCTCGTCACCCTGGTCGTCGACCAGGCCTCGAAGCTCTGGCTCTATCTCGGCACCGACCTGGTGCTGACGCAGCCCTGGCGGATCGCGCCCTTCGCCGAGTTCCTCGTGGTGTGGAACCGGGGCGTCTCCTACGGGATGTTCCAGCAGGAGGGCGGCCTCGGCCGCTGGGTGCTGGTGGGCGTGTCCTGCCTCGCGGCGCTGGGCCTGTCGCTCTGGATGCGGCGGGCGGAATCGCGCCTGCTGGCGGTGGCCCTCGGGCTCGTCGCGGGCGGCGCCCTCGGCAACGCCATCGACCGCGCGGCCTACGGCGCGGTGTTCGACTTCGTGCACCTGCACTGGCGCAGCTGGTCCTGGTACGTCTTCAACATCGCCGATGCGGCCATCGTCGCCGGCGTCGTCGGCCTCATCCTCGACAGCCTGCGGCCGGCCCCCCGGAGCACCGGGTCCGAGCTCTGAGGCTCCGCCGTCATTTCCGCCCGACCTGTGATCCGTAAACCACAGCCGGGATCGTTGTGCCGGCGAGGCTGGTGCACTGCGGTCAAGGCGCCATACGATCGCCTGAAACCGGGATCAGGCCGAGAAGGTCGGATCAGGATCGTGGCACAAGGCGATCATCCGGGCTCGGGGAACCGGGACCCACAACCGGGCGGAGAGCGGGGATAGCATGATCGGACATCGGGCTTTGCTGGTGGTGGCGGGCATTCTGACCGCCGGGAGCGCGCAGGCGCAGCAGGGCGTGTTCATGCGCGACACGCTCAGCAGCATCGGCCTGATCGAGCCCGAGAAGCCCGCGATCAC
Organism: Methylobacterium sp. Leaf465; assembly: GCF_001424705.1. GTDB lineage: Bacteria > Pseudomonadota > Alphaproteobacteria > Rhizobiales > Beijerinckiaceae > Methylobacterium. Next base: position 74,820 of record NZ_LMRA01000034.1, on the reverse strand, counting down.
CTACCGCGAGCGGGCCCCCCTGGTGATGCCGCCCAAGCTCGACGGCAAGTCCCTGCCGCCGCCGCGCCAGCCGGAAGCCTCGGCCCAGTGGCCGAAGGATCCCGAGGTCGTCCAGCGCGAGCGCGAGCGCGAGGAGGCCCGGAAGCCGATCGTCCGCGGCGCCCAGGGCCGGATGAACGACAACAACATGACGCTCTCCATCGACGAGATGCGCGGCGGACGCCGTGCGGGCGCCCAGGCGCGCACCGAGCCGGGCCGGCCCGAGGGCGAGAACGACGATCGCAACTCCTTCTGGTCGAACCCCTTCGGCCTGCGCTCCGCCGAGGTCGCGGAGCCTTCGCAGGTCGAGCCGGACCGCGACGTCCTCACCGATCCGCCCACCGGCTACCGCAAGCCGCCCCGCAAGGTCGCCAAGACCAACGGCGACCCCGTGAACAACCCGTATCGCGAGCGTGAGGAGTCCGATCCGGGCGCCTACGTGCGCGCGCGTTCCGCGAACTGAACCCCGGGTCCGGCCCGGTGCCGCAGGCGCGGCGGGTCACCGCACGAGGACCCGTTTCCTGCCCCTCCGACGCACCCCCGTGGCGCGGAGCCGGCGCAACGCCAACATGACGGATGGCCCTCGCAAGCGGCCGACCGCGGAAGGAAGAGCTTCGATGCACCTGTTCAGGAAGGACATGCCCCTCTTCGGACCCTCGCGCGGCCATGCCAGCGCGGGCCGGGCCGAAGCCGCGCCCTTCGGGCGCTCCGAGGCGGGCGGCCCCGAGGTCAGTGCCTTCGCCCTCGACAACGGCCTCGACGTCGTGGTCGTGCCCGATCACCGCGCCCCGGTCGTCACCCACATGGTGTGGTACCGCAACGGCTCGGCCGATGATCCGCTCGGCCAGTCGGGCATCGCCCACTTCCTCGAGCACCTGATGTTCAAGGGTACGGAGCGGCACCCGATCGGCGCCTTCTCGAAGGCCGTCTCGGGCCTCGGCGGCCAGGAGAACGCATTCACCTCCTACGACTACACCGCCTATTTCCAGCGCGTCGCCCGCGATCACCTCCGGACCATGATGGAGTTCGAGGCCGACCGCATGACCGGCCTCGTCCTCGACGACGCCGTGGTGGCGCCCGAGCGCGACGTGGTGCTGGAGGAGCGCCGCATGCGGGTCGAGACCGACCCCTCGGCACAGCTCTCCGAGGCGATGGCCGCCTCCCTGTTCGTGCATCACCCCTACGGCACGCCGATCATCGGCTGGATGCATGAGATCGAGGAGCTGAACCGCACCCACGCCCTCGACTACTACAAGCGCTTCTACACGCCGGAGAACGCCATCCTGGTGGTGGCGGGCGACGTGACCCCGGACGACGTCCGCCGCATGGCCGACGACACCTACGGCCGCGTCACCCCGCAGGGCGCCCGGCCCGTGCGCATCCGCGCCAAGGAGCCGGAGCCCCGGGCGCTCCGCCGCCTCGCCGTGGCCGACCCCAAGGTCGAGCAGCCGACCCTGCAGCGGCTCTACCTCGCTCCCTCCTGCATCACCGCGCGGGACGGCGAGTGCCACGCCCTCGAACTGCTGGCCGAAGTCATGGGCGGCGGCTCCACCTCCTACCTCTACCGCAAGCTGGTGATGGAGCTCGGTGTCGCCGTGAATGCCGGCGCCTGGTACATGGGCTCGGCCATCGACGACACCCGCTTCTCCGTCTACGCGATCCCCGCCGAGGGCGTCAGTCTGGAGAAGCTGGAGGAGGAGGTCGACCGCGTCCTGCGCCGCGTCCCCTCCGAGGCCCTGGAGCCCGAGGCGATCGAGCGGGCCAAGACCCGGCTCGTGGCCGAGACGGTCTATTCCTCCGACAGCCAGTCTTCCCTCGCCCGCATCTACGGCTCGGCGCTGGCCATCGGTGAGAGCATCGAGGAGGTCCGTCGCTGGCCCTCCGACATCGAGGGGGTGACGAAGGCGCGGCTCGTGGCCGTGGCCGAGCGCTACCTGACGCCCTCCCGCTCCGTCACCGGCTACCTGACCAAGGCCCGCGAGGCCGACGCGGCCTGACGGCCGATCCCGGCCCCCGGCCGGGCCACACCATTCGGGAGGCCGCGGCGCCCGCCGCCGCGCCCCGCGCACAGCATGAGGTTCCCATGAACGTGGCCACCACCGACCTGCTCGACTCCGCCACCCGCTCCGCGACCTCGCCGACCCAGGCGGTTCCTGTCGCGGCGGCCCCCGGAATCGAGGCGTGGCACGTCGAATCCCCGGTGGTGCCGCTGATCGCCCTCGCCTTCACCTTCGAGGGCGGCGCGGCGCAGGACCCCGAGGGCAAGGCCGGCGTGGCCCAGATGCTCGCCCGCCTCCTCGACGAGGGGGCCGGCGACCTCTCCTCCGACGCGTTCCAGGAGCGCCTCGCGGCCCGGGCCATCGAGCTCTCCTTCCATGCCGGCTCCGATGCGCTGGGCGGCTCCCTCAAGATGCTGGTCAAGCACGCCGACGAGGCGATCGACCTCCTGGCCCTGGCCCTGGCCAAGCCCCGCCTCGATCCCGACGCCATCGAGCGGGTCCGGGCCCAGACCCTGGCCGGCCTGCGCTATCAGCAGAACGATCCGGGCGTGATGGCCTCGCGCCGCTTCTTCGCCGAGGCCTATGCCGGGCATCCCTATGCCCGTCCGTCCTCCGGCACGCCCGAGAGCATCGCGGCGATCACCCGCGACGATCTCGTGACGATGCATCGCCAGATCATCGGCCGCGGGGCCGTCAAGGTCGCCGCGGTGGGCGCCATCGACGCCGCGCGCCTGGCGGAGAGCCTTGACCGGGCGTTCGGCCGGCTCGAGATGGCTGCCCCTCTCAAGGCGGTGCCCCAGACCCGCATGCAGAACATCGGCGCGCGCCACGTAGTCGATCTCGACGTGCCGCAATCCGTGATCCGCTTCGGCATGAACGGCGTGCCGTGGTGCGATCCCGACTTCATCCCGGCCTATGTCCTGAATCACATCCTGGGCGGCGGCTCCTTCACCTCCCGCCTGTTCCAGGAGGTGCGCGAGAAGCGCGGCCTCGCCTATTCGGTGGGCACGTCCCTCGTCAGCCACCGCGCCGCCTCGATGACCTGGGGCTACACCGCCACCAAGAACGAGCGCGTCGGTGAGGCCCTGTCGGTGATCGGCGAGGAGATCGGCCGCCTCATCACGGACGGCCCCTCGGACGAGGAGCTGCAGAAGGCCAAGGACTACCTGACCGGCTCCTACGCGCTGGGCTTCGACACCTCGACCAAGATCGCGCACCAGCTCGTGCAGATTGCCTTCGAGGGCCTGGGCATGGACTACATCGCCCGTCGCAACGATCTCGTGGCCAACGTGACCCAGGCCGACATCCGCCGCGCCGGGGCCCGTACCTTCGCGGACGGGAAGATGCTGGTGGTCGCCGCCGGCCGTCCCACGGACTTCTGACGGATCACGAACGTTCGGGGCGTCCGGGTTTCCGGGGCCCGTGGACGAACCGCCGCGCCCGGCTGCGGTCGCTAGGGACTGTACGCGGGCACGGCGGTTGCTAGTTTCCGCCAAGGCGGCGACGATGCTGCACCGCTGGTTTTCAAGCTCGGGACAGTCCGGATGACATCACGCCTCGCCTCCCTGCCGGCCCGCCTCGCCCTTGTGACGGCGATGGGCCTCGCCGCGACGCCGGCCCTGGCCCATCCCGGCCACGAGCCCGCCGCCGGCTTGACGCAGGGCTTCCTCCATCCCCTCAGCGGCCTCGACCACGTCCTCGCCATGGTGGCGGTGGGTCTGATCGCGGCCCGCATCGGCGGACGCGCCCGCGTCCTCGTCCCCCTGTCCTTCCTCGGCATGATGGCCGTCGGCGGCGCCCTCGGGGTCGCCAGCATCGGGCTGCCCTTCGTCGAGATCGGGATCGCCCTCTCGGTGGTGGTGCTCGGCGCCGCCCTGGCCCTGCGCCCGGCCCTGCCGCTCGCTGCCGCCATGGCCCTCGTGGGCGCCTTCGCGGTGTTCCATGGCCATGCCCACGGCGCCGAGATGCCGGAGACCGGCTCGGGCCTCGCCTACGGTCTCGGCTTCCTCGGGGCGACCGCCCTCTTGCACGCGGTGGGCCTCGGTCTCGGCCTCTCGGCCGGACGGCTCGTGCAGAGTCTCACCGCCCTGCGGGTGACCGGTGCGGCCCTCGCGGTTGCGGGCCTCGGCCTTCTCGCCAGCGCCGTCTGAGCGCCCCCTCCGACGTCGTCGAACGGCCCCCTCCCGGGGGCCGTTTCGTTTTCGGGTCGGTCGCCCCATCCGACAGGTCAGCCCGCCGCTCAGGGATCCGCCGATGCAACTCACCGGAATCCACCATCTCACCGCCATCACCGCGCAGGCGGCCGACAATCTCGCCTTCTACACACGGGTCCTCGGCCTCCGATTGGTGAAGAAGACGGTGAACCAGGACGACGTCTCGGCCTATCACCTGTTCTACGCCGACGGCCGCGCCTCGCCCGGCACCGACATCACGTTCTTCGACTGGCCTGCGCCGCCGGAGCGACGCGGCACCGACAGCATCAGCCGCACCGGCCTGCGCGTCTCCGGCGCAGACGCGATCGGGTGGTGGCGCGAGCATCTCGCCCGGCAGGGCGTGAACCACGCCGTGCCGGTGGAGCGCGACGGGCGCCTGACCCTCGATTTCGAGGATGGCGAGGGCCAGCGCCTGATGCTGGTGGATGACGGCGGCGTCGGCGAGGCCCATCCCTGGGCGCGGAGTCCCGTGCCAGGCGAGCACCAGATTCGCGGCCTCGGGCCGATCCGGCTCAGCGTGGCGCAGATCGAGCGGACCGAGGCCGTGCTCACCGAGATCCTCGGCCTGAATCACGACCGGAACTATGAGCTTCCCGAGGGCGAGGTCCGCGTCTATCGCATGGGCGCGGGTGGCCCCGCTGCCGAACTCCATCTCGTGGCCGAGCCGAACCTCCCCTCTGCGCGTCAGGGCGCCGGAGCCGTCCACCACGTCGCCTTCCGCATCCCGGACACCGACTACGCTGCCTGGGCCGACCGGCTCAAACAGCGCCGTATGCCCTCCAGCGGCCCGGTCGACCGCTACTATTTCCGCAGCCTGTACTTCCGCGAACCCAACGGAATCCTGTTCGAGATCGCCACCGACGGGCCGGGCTTCGCCACCGACGAGCCCATGGAGACCCTGGGCGAGCGCCTCGCCCTGCCGCCCTTCCTCGAACCCCGCCGCGTCGAGATCGAGGCCGGCCTGAAGCCGCTCTGACGCGCCGCGGCAGAATTAAGAACGATTCCAAGCCACTGTGCCGACGTGCGACTGCGTAAGCGCGCCGCCTTGACGGGCCTACCGCAGGTGCGAGAAGACGCCACGCAAAGCTTCGAGATTCGAGCGAAATTCGAGACGGACCGTCGATGAGCAAGTTCAACGAGGAGCGTGTGCTGAGCGTCCACCACTGGACCGACACGCTGTTCTCCTTCCGCACCACCCGCGATCCCGCTTTCCGCTTTCGCAACGGCGAGTTCGTGATGATGGGCCTCGAGGTCGAGGGCCGGCCGCTCCTGCGCGCCTACAGCGTCGTCTCGGCCAATTACGAGGAGGAGCTGGAATTCTTCTCGATCAAGGTCCCGAACGGCCCGCTCACCTCGAAGCTGCAGCACCTCAAGGTCGGCGACCCGATCATCGTCGGCAAGAAGCCCACCGGCACCCTGGTGCTCGACAATTTGATGCCGGGCAAGAACCTCTACCTCCTCGGCACCGGCACGGGCCTGGCGCCCTTCATGTCGATCATCAAGGACCCGGAGACCTACGAGCGTTTCGAGAAGGTCGTCCTCGTCCATGGCTGCCGGCAGGTGCAGGAGCTCGCCTACGGCGAGACCATCACCCAGGACCTGCCGAACCACGAGTTCCTCGGCGAGGTGATCAGCGCCGGGCTGATCTACTACCCGACCGTGACCCGCGAGCCTTTCCGCAACCGTGGCCGCATCACCGACCTGATGACCTCGGGCAAGCTGTTCGAGGATATCGGCCTTCCGCCGATGTCGGTGGAGAATGACCGCTTCATGCTCTGCGGCTCGCCCGACATGATCCGTGACACTCGCCAGCTGCTGACCGATGGCGGCTACGAGGAGGGCAACCACGGCGAGGCCGGGCACTACGTCATCGAGAAGGCCTTCGTCGAGAAGTGAGCGGCACGCGCGCCGTCTTCATCGCCGGCGCCGGGACAGAGATCGGCAAGACCTACGTCACCGCCGCCCTGACGCGGCGGCTGCGCGCCCTGGGCCGCGACGTGCGGACCCTCAAGCCCCTGGCGAGCGGGGTCCCGCCCCTCGATGCCGCGGACTTCGCGCAGAGCGACACCGGGCGGCTTCTCGCGGCGCAGGGCCTGGCCGTGACGCCGGAGACGGTCGCCGCCTGCTCGCCCTGGCGCTTCGTCGCCCCCCTGAGCCCCGATCTCGCCGCCGCCCGCGAGGGCCGGACCCTGGCCCTCGACGACCTCGTCGGCTGGTGCCGGGCCGCGATCGCCGCGACACCGCCCGGCGGCACCCTGCTGATCGAGGGGGTCGGCGGCGTCATGAGCCCGGTGACAGGGGAGGCGACCGGCCTCGACTGGCTCACGGCGCTCCGCCTGCCGGCGCTCCTCGTCTCCGGCTCCTATCTCGGCGCGATCAGCCATGCCCTTACGGCGGCCGAGACCCTGCACGCGCACGGCGTCCCCCTGATCGGGATCGTCGTCTGCGCCAGCCCGGACGCGCCGACTCCGCCCGAGGTCGTGGCGGCGGCGATCGCCCGGCACCAGGCCGTCCCGGTGATCGTCATCGCCCGCGACGGGGACTGCCCGGTCGACCTCGCCGATCTGGTGCGCCCGGTCTCCGCCGCCTGAACGCCCGTCCCCCGCACCGGGGGCGCCTCACAGCACCCGAAGCGCGAGCGCGCCGGCCGGGCAGAGCCGCAGCACGTGCGGGCGCTCCAGCAGCACGTCCCAGATCCGCGCCTCCGCGTAGCGCAGCAGCACCGCGCCCCCGGGGCCCGGCCCGTGGAAGCACTGATCCAGGGCGAGGACCAGGGTGGGGCGGGGCGGATGGGGGCGCAGGGTGGTGTCGACCGCGAGGGTGAGCGCGTCGGCGGCCGAGCCCGGGAAGGCGTCGAAGCTCTGGACCAGGCCGTCGATCTCGCTTCCGTCGAGGGTCAGCACGAGGCAGAGCCGGGGCAGGAAGCTGGGGCAGGCCGAGACCGGCACGTCACGCCGCAGGGTCAGGGCGAAGCGGGGCGAGGCTTGGGCCGGATAGGTCCAGCGATGGGTCTCGCGGACCCCCTGGAAGGGCACCCATTCCTCCGGCTGCGAGGCGGACGGGGCTGTGACGCGGCCCTCCGCCCGCCCGTCCTGGCGGTAATGCACCAGGGGGTTGACCCCGGCCAGCCCGACATCGGGGTAGCGGGCCACGTACATCAGGGTGCTGAAGGCGGGATTCGGGTCGAGGCCGGCCTTCGCCCCCGCCCGCAGGTAGTGCCGCACCGGGTCGAGGCGCGTCGGGCCGCTCTGGCGCTTGTAGAAAGCGGTGTCGAAATCGGCGCTCGGATCGCGGTCCTGAGCGGCGCCGCGCCAGACGTAGTGCAGGAACGGGTCGATGCCGGAGCGGGCCACGTCCGGGTTGGTCGCCCGGTAATAGGCCGCATCGAACAGGCGGGGCACGCGGCCGAGGATCACCCGGCGGATCAGGGGCGTGGCGAGGCGGACGGCGTGGAACGTCGGGCTGCGTGTCATGGGAAGGTCGGCGCCTCGCACACCTGGCGCAGGATGGCGCGGTAGGCCGCGGGGTCCTCGTCGCGGCCGACCTGGGCGAGGCCGGCGCACTGCACCTGCGTCCACGCCGCCGCGTCCGCGTGGAGATGCGCCAGCGTCTCGGCGAAGCCCCGGGGATCGTGCCAGTCGTGGACCCGGTATCCGGTGCCGTCGGGCCAGCCCATCTGCCCGGCCAGGACGGGGGTGACGACGCTCGGCAGGCCGCGCGCCACGGTCTCCAGCACCTTGTGCGGAAGGCCGGCGGCGAAGCGCGTCGGCGCGAGGGCGACGCGGGCGGCATCCAGGGCGGGGCCGATCTCGTCGAGGCGGCCGAGCACGGTGACGCCGGGCCGGGTCAGCCGCTCGGCGATGGAGGGCGCGACCGCACCGATGATGGTGACGTGGGCGTCCGGCAGGAGCGCCCGCAGGAAGTCCCAGGCCTGCCCGAAGAACCAGTCGAGCGAATCGATGTTCGGCTCCCCCTCGCGGGCGAGGGACCCGATGAAGACGAAACCCCGGCGGGCGGCGAATCCGGGCGGGTTCGGATGGGGCGCCTGGACGTGGCCGAGGACCACCGGATCGGCGACCCCGGCCCGGCGCAGCAGGCGCGCGTCGGCCGGGGAGACGCAGACCACCCGGTCGGCCGCCGCGATCGTCCGGAGCTCCAGGGCGGTCGCCCGGGCAAGGGACGGCCCCGGCGACGGCCGGCCTTTGAGGGCGTCGACGACGAACTCGCGCAGGGCGTAGAGGGATTCGGAATCGAACACCACGCGGGCGCGGCCCACATCCCGCGGGCTCAGGCCCAGATCCGCCAGGACCTCGCACACCATGCGGATGTGCGGCGGCCGGCTGACCCAGAGCACGTCGTAGGCTCCGGCCCGCTCGGTGACGAGGCAGCGGAAGCCCTCCCGTCCGCAGGGCTCGATGACTTCGATCCGGTCCGAGAGATCCCGATAGGTCGTCGCCGGCTCCTCGCGCTCGCCGTAGACCGAGCACACCGTCACGGCGTAGCCGAGATCCGCCATCGCGTTGACGATGGTGTTGGCCCGCGGCAGCCCGGCCCCGAGATCCTGATGGGGGGCGCGGTCGTCGACGTAGAGGACGCGCAGGGCGAAGGGCGCGTCGTCGCGGGGCCCGAAGCCCGTGCGCCGCGGCCCCTGCCCGAAGAGCCAGGCACCGTGCCGCTCGCGGAAGCGGACCCGGTTGCGGTCGAGGAGCGCCTCGACGTCGGCGCGCCGGACGCTGGTGCCGCTCTCCACGTGGATCGCGATCGCACGCGGCTGGTAGACGACCCGCCGCCCCGCCTGCTGGCAGCGGGCGCAGAGGTCGGTGTCCTCGAAATAGGCCGGCGCGAACAGGTCGTCGAAGCCGCCGAGCTCGGTGAACAGCCGGGCCTCGATCATCAGCAGGGCCCCGGAGACGTAGCCCGCGTCGCGGACGTAGGAGGCCTCCGGCGCGAAGGGATCGAGGCCGCCGCGGCCGGCCGGATGGGTGAGCTGCGGGTCGTCCTGGAAGCCGGCCCCGGCCTCCTGCAGGATGCCCCCGGGGAAGACCAGCCGCCCGCCGACGATGCCGACGTCGTCGGCCTCCGCGAAGGTGCGGACCAGGGCCGCCAGGGCGCCGGGCATCAGGTCGATGTCGGGATTCAGGAACAGCACGTAGCGGCCGCGGGCCTCGGCGGCCCCCTGGTTGCAGGCGGGGCCGAAGCCGGCGTTCTCCGGATTGAGCAGGATCCGGGCGCCGTCGACCCGGTCGAAGAGCGTCCGGGTCTCGGCATCGGAGGCGTTGTCGACCAGGATCACCTCGAAGGCGGGGCCGGCGAAGGCCTGGTGCCCGGCGAGCTTCGCCAGGGTCCAGGCCAGCAGGTGCCGGGCCCCGCGCGAGACGATCACGACCGAGATCACGGGCGCGGCTTCCGGCCGGAACGCGATGCGGATGTCGTTGAGAAACAACGCATTCCAGATCAGGGCGGCCTCGACCAGGGCCGCCTTTCGGCCCGCCGGAGCGTCGAGGATGTCGGGGGCCGCCATCATGGAAGGGGCTCCGGGCTCGGGATGGGGTCGGGCAGGACCGTGATGCGACCGATGAGGTCGTCGTGCAGGAACAGGATCGTGGAGGCCTTCGGGCCTGCTCCGAGCCCCGCGAAGGTCACGGCCGCCGGCGCGCCCGGGAGGTCCGCGCGGGCGCTGGTATACGCGCTGATATACGCGCTGGAATACATCGGAATCCGGCTGGTATTCAGAGGGGTGACACGTCCGAGCGTGATCTCGCGCGTCGGCGTGCCGATCCGGAAGGCGGCGTGGGGATGCGTGCCGAATGCGAGGTGACGCGGCAGCGTCAGGGCCAGGGTCGTCGCGTCTCCGGCGGTGCCGACGCGGACCGCCTGGGCTTCCCAGTCCGCCGCGACGTCCGCCAGCTGCGCCGCGAGGTCCGCCCGGAGGGGAGGGGGCAGGCGCCGGTCGCGGACCCATTCCGGCGAGAGGGCGAGCCGGAGCCCGGCCAAACCGGCGTCCGGTGATCCGGCCTCGTCCTGTCTGCGCTCGGTCTTGCCCTCCTCCGCCCTGGCGAACCAGCGCCGGCGGGCGGGGGTGTAGGGATCGGCGCCGGGCGGGGCGACGCGCTCGGTGGCGACCAGGAGGCCGCGTTCGGGATCGTCGCGCAGGTCGGACCGCAGGGAGGTCTCGCGGGTGAGGCGTCCGCGCTCGAGGAACGTGACCACCCGATCGGGATCGTTTGCGGTGGCGGGGGCGACAGACGCGGCAGCCTCAGATGGTTTCTCATCGGAAACAGAGAGCATTGCCAGCAAAGCAGTTTCGGCCTGCTCGGCGCGGGCGTTATAGCCGGCAAAGAGATCCGCGCAGGCGCGGGTGAGGGCGGCGAGGCCGGCCGCGTCGTCGGCCAGCGCGAGCACCTCGGCCTTCACCGCTTCGGCGGTGGGCAGGCGGTGGGCCGGCGCCACGGGGTCGAAGCCCTCGAAGCCGAGGGCGGTGCCGATGACGGGCTTGCCGAAGGACAGGGCCTCGGCGACCTTCATCTTCAGGCCGCTGCCCATGAGGATCGGCGCCACCACGAGGTCGACGCCGTCGTAGAAGTCCTCCAGCTCCGGCAGGTAACCGGCGAGCCGCACACCGGGCCCTGCGGTCGGGCCGAGGCTGTTGCTGATCTCGCCCGCGATGACGAGTTCGGGACGGGCCGGGGTCCAGTCCTCGCTCCAGGCCGCGGCGAAGCGCCGGATCGAGACCAGGTTCGGATCGTTGCCGTGGCCGAGGAAGCCGATCCGCTTGACCCGGGCCGGGGCCGCGAAGGGCCGGCGGGCGGGAAAGCGCGGCGGCAGCAGGTGAACCCGGCGATCGGTGATCGTTCGGAAATAGGCCGCTTCCTCGGACTGGATCGCCAGCACGATGTCGGCCCGGGCGAGGCCCGCCGCCTCGCCCGCCCGGTCGGTGTAGAAGAAGTTCGGCTCGGCCCGGAACGGACGGTATTGCCGCTGCCGGTCGGCGAAGCGGTCGTGGGTGTCGATGAGCTTGAGCACGCCCGGCGGCGCCGCCTCCAGCGCCCGCGACAGGAACACGTAGTTCATCAGGATCGCACGGGTCTCAGGGTAGGCCCGTCCGTACCAGGCGACGAAGGCGCCGACCGCCTCGGGGCACCAGTCGTCGATGGCGAAGCACCGCGACCGGGTGGTGAGCGGGATGGTCGCCGGCGGCTCGATCCGGAAGATGTGCCGGAACAGGCCCGCCGCCGCGGCCTCGTCGGTGGGCGGGTGCTGCCCGAAGCGGCGATAGATCTGGTCCTCGTGGGCGTAATAGGCGAGGTCGACCGCGTAGCCGCCGCGCTGCAGGGCGGCGCAGGTGGTGAGCAGCCGGCGCCGGTTGCCGGCGCTGGTCGGAAACGCCGGCATCGGCGCCACCACGAGGATCGCGGGGCCGCTCATCGTCCGGCCTCGCGGCGGAGGCGGGCGGGCGTGACGGTGCCGGGGCCGAGGAGGAACGCGGTCTCGACGGTCGCCCCGCGGGGGTTGCCCCAGGCCGGCGCCAGGGTGAGGTCGATCGCGGGGGCCGGGCCGAAGCGGAGCTCGGCCGTCGCCACCCGGGCGCAGCTCCAGGTGCTGCCGGCCCGCAGCAGCAGGTAGTTCGGCACCGTGGAGCCCGAGAGCGTGGCCCGGCGCGCATCGTCGCCCGCGAGGGCGAGGCGGGGCGCCGTCTCGGGCATCGGACCCTCCGCGACGGCGGGGGCCAGCAGCGGAAACAGCGTCGCCAGGGCATCGAGGGTGTCCGGCATCACGGCCGCCAGCACCGCCTCCCCGAGGGCGGCGCGCTCGGGCCGGGCCAGCTCCGCCACGGGCCGGGGTTTCGGACAGGCGATCGCCGCATCGCGAAAATGCGTCTCCAGGGTCAGGGTGCCGCCCTCCGTCAGGGCCGCCTGCCCGTCATGCAGGACGAGGAGCCCGGCGGGATCGGGCTCGGGGCCGCCGAAGCCGGTGAAGGCCCAGGTGAGGAGGCCGAGACCGGCCGGCGCCAGGACCGCGAGGGGGATCGGCAGGTCGGTGGCGACCGGGTAGCGGCAGACGAGCACGCCCTGGCCCGCCGCGAACAGGCGAGCCGCGCTGGGACTGGGAGGGGCAGGGGTGGCGGTCATGCGGCCTGGGGATTCGAGCGGAGCGTGCGTCCGCGGATTTCGAACGGTCGACGGTCACCCGATCCTCCCCGCCCGGCCGGGGCTCGCCGGCCGGCCAGGGGCGTGGGCTGCGCGGGTCCCCACGCCGGTCGGGAGAGGGACAGGGGGAGGTGGGTGCGCAGTCCGGAAAGGGCACACACCTCACCCCAACCCGCTCCTTCCCGGCGAGGGAGCCGCCTCGCGTCTCGCCCCGGTCGTCGATGGCTCGGCGTCACGCGCGTCCCCACGAGGATCGACCCAAGCTCCGGGGTGCGAGGCCGCGCGCCACGGGCGACGACGGGGCCGCTCAGCCGGCCCGCTGCCCGCCGAAGGCCGCCAGGATGCGGGCCCAGGAGCGGGTGCCCTTGTGGAAGCTGGTCAGGTCGTACTTCTCGTTGGGCGAGTGGATGCGGTCGTCGTCGAGGCCGAAGCCGATCAGCAGCGTGTTGCGGTCGAGGAGGCGCTTGAAGTCGCCCACGATCGGGATCGAGCCGCCGGCGCCGATGGTCACGGCGGGCACGCCCCATTCCTCGGCCAGGGCCGCGCGGGCGGTCTCGAGTTCGGGCATGTCGAAGGGCAGGCTGATGGCGCGGCTGCCCTTGTAGCAGATCACCTCCACCGAGCAGTCGGCCGGGATGCGTTCGCGCACGAAGGCCTCGAAGGTGCGGGCGAGCTGCTCCGGGTCCTGGTCGTCGACGAGGCGGAACGAGACCTTGGCGCTGGCCTGGCCGGCGATCACCGTCTTGGTGCCCTCGCCGGTATAGCCGCCGATGATGCCGTTGACGTCGCAGGCCGGGCGGGACTGGACCAGCTCGATCAGCATGCGGCCGCGCTCGCCGGCCGGCTCCGACAGGCCGATGGGCCCGAGGAACGTGTCCGCCGTGAAGTCGAGGCCGCGCCACTGGTCGAGCACCGCCTGCGGCGTCTCGCGCACGCCCTCGTAGAAGCCCGGCAGCGCCACCTTTCCGTCGGCGTCGTGCAGGTCGGCGATGATCCTGGACAGGACGTGGATCGGGTTGCGCGCGGCGCCGCCGAAGAAGCCCGAATGCAGGTCGCGGTCGGCGCAGGTCACCTTGACCTCGAAATAGGCCAGCCCGCGCAGGGAGGTGGTGATGGCCGGGGTGGTCGGATTCCACATGCTGGTGTCGCAGACGAGCACGATGTCGGCGCCGAGCTTGTCGCGGTTGGCCGCGACCCATTCGGGCAACCCTTGAGAGCCGTTCTCCTCGGCGCCCTCGACCAGGATGGTGACGCCGCAGGGGAGCTCGCCCGCCATCGCCAGATGGGCCCGGCAGGCCTCCACGAAGGTCATCACCTGGCCCTTGTCGTCCGAGGCGCCGCGCCCGACGATCGTCCGCTTCCCGGCGGCGTCGGTGGCGAGGCGCGGCTCGAAGGGGGGCGTCTCCCAGAGGGTCAGGGGGTCCACCGGCTGCACGTCGTAATGCCCGTAGAACAGCACGTGCGGGAAGCCGGGCTTCGGCTTATGGGCCAGCACCACCGGGTGCAGGGCGGTCTCGTGGATGCCGGTCTCGAAGCCCAGGGCCGTCAGGGTGCCGGCGAGCCAGGTCGCGGCCTCGCGGCACTGGGGGGCGAAGGCCGGATCGGTGGAGATCGAGGGGATGCGCAGGAAGGCGAAGAGCCGCTCCAGGGCGCTGTCGAGGTCGCGGTCGATGTCGTTGAGAACGGGGGCGAGCGCGATCATCGGGCGTCCTTGAGCGAAGGCGGGCGGCGGCTCCCGGGTTAGCCCATGGCGGCTGGGCCAAGCAACCTCGACCAAGCAACCTCGACCCAGCAACCTCGACCGAGCGACGGCGCCGGCCATCGGACGGCAGACGTCTCCGGCTGAAACCGACCGGCGCAGTGGTGCTCTCGTCAAACGTGAACCCGGCGCAAGGATCCCCGGCGGGAACACCAGCTTTTTGGAACTGTTATCGAGTGGACCGGGACGGGGCGGATGTTTTTTCCCCGCCGCCGCCCCTGCGAGTTTCCTCGAACACCAGCGGCGTCGCGCCTTACGCGCCGCGCAAGCCACGGATACCGCCATGCTCATCGAAAGCGGCTCCTCCCATGCTGCGAACACCATCGGCATCACCCTGACGATCAACGGCGAGAGCCGGACGCTTCAGGTCGCCCCCTGGACCACCCTCCTCGACCTCCTGCGCGAGGACCTCGACCTCACCGGCACCAAGAAGGGCTGCGACCACGGCCAGTGCGGCGCCTGCACGGTGCTGGTGAACGGCATGCGCATCAATTCCTGCCTGACGCTGGCGGTGATGAAGGACGGGGCCAGCATCACCACGGTCGAGGGCCTGGCCGGCGCCGAGGGCCTGCACCCGCTCCAGGCGGCCTTCGTCGAGCACGATGCCTTCCAGTGCGGCTACTGCACGCCCGGCCAGCTCTGCTCGGCCGTGGGCATGCTCTCCGAGGGGCACGCCCAGTCGCGGGACGAGATCCGGGAGGCGATGAGCGGCAACATCTGCCGCTGCGGCGCCTACACCAACATCGTCGACGCCATCGAGGACGTGATGCACGCGGGAGCCGCGAAATGAACCGCTTCGATTACGTCCGCCCGACGACCGTCGACGAGGCGGTGCGCGCCATCGCCTCCGGCGCCCAGGCCCGCTTCATCGCCGGCGGGACCAACCTCGTCGACCTGATGAAGTACAATGTCGAGCGGCCCGAGCGCCTCGTCGACATCACCCGGCTGCCCCTCGACCGGATCGAGGAGCGCGACGGGGGCCTCAGCCTCGGCGCCCTGGTGACGAACGCGACCGTGGCCTACGACGACCGGGTCAAGGCGCGCTATCCGCTGCTGTCGAGCGCGATCCTGGCCGGCGCCTCGGGTCAGCTGCGCAACGCCGCCACCACCGGCGGCAACCTCCTGCAGCGCACCCGCTGCTATTATTTCTACGACGACGCCACGCCCTGCAACAAGCGCGAGCCCGGCACCGGCTGCGCCGCCATCGGCGGGGTCAACCGCATCCACGCCATCTTCGGGACGAGCCCGTCCTGCATCGCCACCCACCCCTCCGACATGTGCGTGGCCCTCGCCGCCCTGGAGGCCAAGGTCCGGGTCGCCGGCCCGGGGGGCGAGCGCACGATCCCCTTCGCCGACTTCCACCGCCTGCCGGGCGACACGCCCGAGCGGGACACCACCCTCGCGGTCGACGAGATCGTGCTCTCGGTCGACCTGCCCGACGAGGAATTCGGGGCCCACCACACCTACCTGAAGCTGCGCGACCGGCTCTCCTACGCCTTCGCCCTCGTCTCGGTGGCGGCGGTGATCAAGCTCGACGGCGACACCATCCAGACCGCGCGCTTCGCCCTGGGCGGCGTCGCGCACAAGCCCTGGCGCGACGCGCAGGCGGAAGCCTTCCTGGTCGGCAAGCCGGCCACCCACGAGACCTTCGCCGCCGCCGCCAATATCGTGGTCGCCGCGGCGCACCCCCAATCCGAGAACGGCTTCAAGATCGAACTCGCGCGGCGCGCCCTCATCCGCGGCCTGTCCCAGGCCGCCGCCGGCACGCCCCAGTCTCAGTCCGACAAGCGCATCGCCTGAAGGAACCCCCATGGCCCACAGCATCAGCACCTCCGGCACCGACACCTATGTCGGCACCGCGCAGAGCCGCGTCGACGGCCCGGCCAAGGTCACCGGCCAGGCGAAATACGCCGGCGAGTTCGCCGCCCCCGACCTGACCCACGGCTACGTGGTGTCGAGCGGCATCGCCCGCGGCCGGATCCTGTCCATCGACACGGCGGCCGCCGAGGCGGTGCCGGGGGTCCTCAAGGTCTTCACCCACGAGAACCGGCCGCGCACCGCCTGGCTCGACTACAATTACCAGGATCAGGTCGCGCCTCCCGGCTCGCCCTTCCGGCCGCTCTACGACGACAAGGTCCATTACAGCGGCCAGCCCGTGGCCCTGGTGGTGGCGGAGGATTTCGGCACGGCGCGCTACGCCGCCTCGCTGGTGAAGCTCGCCTACGAGGCCGATGCGCCGACCACCGACCTGCGGACCCTGGAGGACGCGGCCTACGTGCCGCCCAAGAAGCGCTCCGGCATCAAGCCGCCGCCGGCGCCCTGGGGCGATGCGGACGGCGCCTACAAGGCCGCCCCGGTCCAACTCACCAACCACTACCACATGGCCGTGGAGCACCATAACCCGATGGAGCCCCACGCCTCGACCGTGGTCTGGGAGGGCGACGGCAAGCTCACGGTCTACGACAAGATCCAGGGCGTCTCGAACAGCCTGGGCTACATCACCGGCGTGTTCGGGATGAAGAAGGACGACGTCCACGTCCTCAATCCCTATCTCGGCGGCGGCTTCGGCTCGGGCCTGCGCCCGCAATACCAGCTCTTCCTCGCCGTCATGGCGGCGCGGGAGCTGGAGCGCTCGGTGCGGGTGACCCTCACCCGCGACCAGATGTTCACCTTCGGCTACCGGCCCGACGTGCGCCAGACCATCGCCCTCGGGGCCGAGGCCGACGGCGCGCTGACCTCCCTCCGGCACGAGGCGATCTCCGGCACCTCCGGCTTCGAGGATTACCAGGAGGTCGTCGTGAACTGGTCGGGCATCCTCTACGATTGCCCGAACGTCGCCCTCGACTACCGGCTCGCCAAGATCGACACCTACACCCCCTCCGACATGCGGGCACCCGGCGCCGTGACGGGCGTGTTCGCCCTCGAGATCGCGATGGACGAGCTCGCCCACGAGACGGGGCAGGACCCGATCGAGCTGCGCCTGCGGAACTACGCCGAGAAGGACCGCACCCAGGACAAGCCGTTCAGCTCGAAATCCCTGCGGGCCGCCTACGCGGAGGGAGCCGAGCGTTTCGGCTGGTCGGCCCGCAACCCCGAGCCGCGCTCCATGAAGGACGGGCGCGAGCTCGTCGGCTGGGGCATGGCCACCGGCATCTGGGAGTCGATGATGCAGCAGTCGAGCGCCCAGGCCACGCTGACGGCCGACGGCAAGCTCGTGGTCGGCAACCAGACCGGCGACATCGGCACGGGCACCTACACGATCCTGACCCAGATCGCCGCCGATGCGCTGGGTTTGCGGATGACGGACGTGACGACGAAGCTCGGCGACTCGAAGCTCGCCGACGCGCCGATCGCCGGCGGCTCCTGGACGGCGGCCTCCTCCGGCACGGCGGTGATGAAGGCCTGTCGCGAGATCGCCGCCCAGGTCTTCACCCTGGCCCGCGGCCTCGACGATTCGCCCCTGGCCAACGTCGACTTCGATCGCGCGGTGTTCAAGGACGGGCGCATCTCGGTGGCGGGCGATCCGTCCCGCAGCATCGCCATCACGGAGGTGATGGCGAAGGCGGGGATGGACCAGATCGAGGCCACCGGCTCGGCCGGCCCGGATTCCAACCATTCCCAGGAATTCGCCGGCTACACGCACTCGGCCATCTTCGCCGAGGTGAAGGTCGACGAGGATCTCGGCGTGGTGCGCGTCACCCGGATCGTCTCGGCGATCGCGGCGGGCAAGATCCTGAACACCAAGACCGCCCGCAGCCAGATCCTCGGCGGCGTGGTCATGGGCATCGGTTCGGCGCTGGAGGAGGAATCCATGCTCGACCACACCATCGGCCGGTTCATGAACCACAACCTCGGCGAGTACCACGTGCCGGTACATGCCGACATCCACGAGATCGACGTGATCTTCGTGGACGAGGAGGACAAGGCCAACCCGATGGGCGTGAAGGGCCTGGGCGAGATCGGCATCGTCGGCACGGCGGCGGCGGTGGCCAACGCGGTGTTCCACGCCACCGGCAAGCGCATCCGCGAGCTGCCGATCACCATCGACAAGATCATCGGCTGATCCTGCGCCGCGGGTCCTGACGTCTTGAGAGCCGCGCACCCCGGGTGCGCGGCTCTTTTCTCAGCGCGTGGCGCGGCCGAACAGGCGCTCGGCGAAGGTCGGGCCGGCATCGCCGCGTCCGGCGACCACGACGAGGCGGCGGACCTCGCCGCGCAGGAAGGCCTGGAGGAAGCGGTTGTAGTCCCTGAACGAGACGCAGCCGTTCGAGGCGCCGCTGGGGCCCAGCATGTAGGTGTGGGCCAGGATGCCGTCGCGGCCGTGGATCGCCGCGCTGCCGCCCACCGGGTTGAGGCGGATCGCCCGCACGCCGTGGAACAGCGCCTCGCGCTCGGTGAGGTCGTAGGTGCCCGGCGGGGTCGAGCCGCGCATCCGGCGGTGGACATGGCGCGGGTTGTCCATGCTCTCGCCGAGACCGGAATGGGCCTCGAGCCGCTCGCCGCTCGGCAGGGTCACGGTGCGGGCGGTGATGTCGTAGACGGCCGTGCCGGCGCCGACCACCGGGCTGCTCTCGATCACCCGGCGCGGACCGGGATCGACGCTCGAGTCCACCGCCGCGTAGGCCAGGGTGGTCCGCGGCGCCGCCTCGGGCTCCGGCGCGGAGCGCGTCCCGAACACCGTGTCGAAGAACGAGCGCTCGGCCGCGGCCTCGGCGCTGGCACGGGCGACCTGGGTCCGGCGGGTGGCCAGCGCGCGCAGGGCGGGGGCCGAGCGGAGCGCCAGGCGGGCCGGCTCGGCCTGGGCCACCAGGCCGGCCGGGCGGGGCACCGGCAGCGGGATGGTCTGGGGCAGCGCCTGCGCGGTCCGGACCGGGCTGGCGGCCGGGGCGGGCGCGGGGCGCGGCGCCGCCATCGCCAGCGTCGTCCGGGCCGCACCCGCGGGGGGCACCAGGGCGGCGCTGAGCGGGGCCGCCTGGGCCAGACCCCGGGCTGCGAGGCCGAGGGCCGGCGTCGGATCGAGCATCCAGGCAGAGGCGCTCGGCGCCGATGCGGTCGCCAGCACCGGCCGTCCCGGACCGGCCGGGACGGGCGCGTCCGGCGCGGTCAGGTGCGGGAAGGCGGCGCAGAGGAGCGCCACGGCGGAGGTCCGCAGGAGCATCGGCCCGTGGGGCCGGCGACGACGGCGGAGGCGGCGGCCGGACGGGTACACAGCGTCGTTCATGCGGGCGAACTCGGATACGCAGTTCCCGAACTGGCACAGCCCCATCTCTGCAGACCTCAAGAAAAGGTTAAGCGAAGAGGAGGGTCGTGAACGGTGCCTGTTAGGAAAACATCAACCTTAACTGGCCCTATTCAGCCGCAACTTGGTTAATCGCAGATAAACCGCGACGCATTGTGTGGAGAAATCTTCCGCCTCGCTGTTCGGCACCCTGCCGGGAGCCTCCGTCCCCGCTCTTCGGCGAGCGGGCATGCGATGGGCCGGCCCGACCCCGCGACGAAATCCGGTCCGGACCCTGTGGACCTCGGGGGCAAGCCGGGCCGGGACAGCGAACCACGCGAATTTTCTGCGTATCCTCAGCGTGGGGCCGGGCCGGCGGCCGGCTGCAGGGGGATCGTACCCGCCATGGGGTTTCTCATCGTCTTTCTCGGGGCCGGCCTCGGCGGCATGGCCCGCCACGGCGTCGGGCTGGCCGCCCTGCGCTTCGGCACGGCTTTTCCCTACGGCACGATGGGCATCAACATCCTGGGCTCGATCCTGATGGGGGTGCTGGCGGGCTGGTACGCCATGCGCAGCGGCAGCCAGCCGATGCGGCTGTTCCTCGCCACCGGCGTCCTCGGGGGCTTCACCACCTTCTCGTCCTATGCCCTCGAAGGCATCCTCCTGTTGGAGCGCGGCGAGATGGCGGCGGCCATCATCTACATCCTGGGCTCGGTGGTCCTCGGGCTCGCCGGCCTGCTCCTCGGCCTGATGGTCATGCGGATGATCCTGTGAGACCGGCCGGGCCGTCGCGATGCTGAGCGCGCTGCTGCTCTCCTGGCGGTTCTGGGCCCTGCTCTCGGCCGTCTTCGCCGCGCTGACCGCCATCCTGGCGAAGGTCGGCGTCACCGGCGTCCCTCCCGACGTGGCGACCTTCGTGCGGACCGTGGTGATCCTCGCCCTCACCGGCGCGATCCTGTTCGCCACCGGGCAGGTGCCGGGCCTCGCGGCGATCCCGGGCCGCAGCGTCGGCTTCCTCGTGGCCTCGGGCCTCGCCACGGGCGCCTCCTGGCTCTGCTACTTCCGCGCCCTCGCCCTCGGGGATGCGGCGCGGGTGGCGCCCCTCGACAAGCTCAGCGTCGTGCTCGTCGCGATCCTCGGGGTGATTCTCCTCGGCGAGAGCCTCACCCTGCCGAACTGGATCGGCGTCGTCCTGATCGCGGCCGGGGCCATTCTGGTGGCCTACCGGGGCTGAGAACCGCCCGGCCCCGCGCTGTCGCAGGATCAAGCCCCGGCCAGGACGCTGCTTTTCCCGACGTATGGAATTCTTCCAAATCGAAGACAGTAGATCCTCCGCCGAGCGCAAGATTCAACCTATTCCAATGTTTCGAGAATTGCTTGCCAAGCGGAGACTCAGCTTTCAAACCTCTCTCCAGAACGCGGATCGCGAGAGGAGAGCGGAATCATGGAACGCACGCTGGACTGGCTGCGCGGCACCGTGCGGATCGCCTGGTGGGACGGTTCGGCCCTCGACCTGCGGCTGCATCGCTTCGCCGACCTCATCGACGCCCTGGCGGGCGCTCCGGAAACGGATCCCGCCCTGGTGCCGGCCCACTGGCGGGAACGACTGTCCGACCGGACCTCGGGAGCCCGGGCATGAGCGGGCAGGACGAGCGGATGGATGCCCCACCGCACCCCGCGCCGGCCTGCGCCGAGCCCGCGTCGCCCGAGGCCCATCTCGACGAGGCCCTGCGCCGCGCCTTCTGGCAGAGCCTGAACCGGGCGCCCCTGCCGGCCCTGTCGGCGCTGGAGGTGGCGGCCCGCGTCGTCGGTGCCCTCTATCGACAGGTGGCCCAGGCCCATGAGGGGCCGCAGGGCTGCCGCTGCGGCTGGGAGCCGGATCCCGATTGCGACCTCATCGTGCTGGAGGCCAACCTCGCGGCGGCCCTGATGCAGCCGCCCGAGCCCGATCTCGCCCGCATGATCCCCCTCGGGCGCGCCTGATACGAGCTCCGCTCGATCAACGTGGAGCCCGTATCCGGCAAGCCCTCGCGGCGTTTGAGCGAAGTCCAAATCCGCCATCCGGAAGGGATCAACCGGCCAGCCCTCAGGTCCAGGATCCGGTATGAGCCGGGATGGTTACGATTCCCTCATACTCCCGGCCGACCATGGTGGTGCGAGCCCGATCTCGGCCTCGCGTCGGCGCACCGGGAGTGTGGGATGGACGGGTTCTATCGCGGCATCGAGACGAGCCTCCTGGCCTTCAGTCTCGTCCTCGGGCTCGGTGCCCTGGTCCTCTCGCACCGTGCCCTGCCGCGCCCGACCGTGGCCCAGCTCGCGGTCAGCCTGCCGATGATCTCGGTCTCGGCGCTGCCCTGAGCATTCATCCGGGCCGTACACCGAATCCCGCTCAAGGATTCATGATCGGCCGGTCCTCGCGACTGCAACCCTTCCGGCCCCTCGCGACTTAACAGTTCAAGAGGCAACGCACGCCGTTGCACGATCCTGACACGTTGAGGGCACATCCCCCGAGGGATGTGCGAGCGAGACTTTTCGATGGTAGCGAATCGACTGCGCGTATCCGCCATCGCGGGTACTCTTGTCTTGGCCGGGACATTCCTGACGGGTGCCGGTTTCTCGGGCGCTTTCGTCTCCGGCGCCCTTGCGGCTCCGGTCGCCGACCAGGGTCCGGGCAAGGCCTCCGTGGTTGCACCCACCGTCACCCCCGTCGCGGCCGTGACCGAATCGGAAGACGAGTCGGTCAATTGCAGCCGCTCGCGCAAGCGCCTCTGGGTCGAGGGCGAGGGCTGGATCGTTCGTCGCGTCACCACCTGCCGCTAGCGCGAGACCGGGAGCGCCGCGGCGAACCCGACCCTGCCGCGAGGCAGGGTTTTTTCGTATCGTGAGCCTTGTCGCCTGCCTGCCGAGGCTGCTCCGTCCCGCTCGGGGGCCCGCCTAAGCACTCTTCGACGCTGAAGGCCGCCGGGATTTCGGGAACGACGGAGGCGTCCGCCGGTTCTCGTTCGAATCGGCTAGCGTGGGAGTCCGGCGTCGCATGACCACTCGTTCGAAGATCCTGCCGCGCAGGGGAATCTCCCTCGGCATGGCCGGCCTCGCCGGTGCTCTGGTGCTCTCCGGCCTGGCCGGCACGGCGCAGGGCCAGGACCTTGCCTACGGCAGCTATCCCTATGCCGGCTACGAGAACGGCTACGGCGGGCCGCTGATCCATGGCGACTATGTCGGTGCGCCGCTCACCCGTTTCCCCCGCCCGAGCGAACTCGTGCCCAGCGCCTGGGGCTACGGGACCTACGGCATCCCCACGGTGGCGGGGATCCGCAGTGCCTCGGTCGGCACGCCGACGGTCTACGTCATCGAGGGGCAGCCCTCCGCTTCCCGCGCCGCAGCCCCCGGCCGCTCCCGGGTTCTGAC
The DNA here is from genome assembly GCF_001424705.1 of Methylobacterium sp. Leaf465. GTDB lineage: Bacteria > Pseudomonadota > Alphaproteobacteria > Rhizobiales > Beijerinckiaceae > Methylobacterium. The sequence goes on along the minus strand of NZ_LMRA01000034.1, from coordinate 52,036 downwards.
GCGCGGCCGACAGGGGCGCTGGTCGGACGCTGCCGGGCCCACGCGAGCCCGGAGCCGCGGCGGCCCGTTCCAGGCTGCCGCCCCGGTTGCCGAGACGAGCGGAGGGGCCCGCGTCATTCCCGTCCGCGTTTCGCCGGCCCAGATCACGCAGCGTTAGGGCGCAGCGCCGGAAGAAGACTCCGCGCCGACTTTCGCAAGCGGTTAATCTGTTCGTGCCACCTTCTGGTCAAGAACCGTGAAGGTGGTCAGGCCGCGCCATGCATATCGTCCTCGTCGACACCAGTCGGGTCGTCCTCAAGATGATCGCGGCGCTGCTCGAGCCCAACGGTCACACCGTTTCGGCCTTCACCGATTCCGCCGAGGCCCTCAACTTCGTGGAGAATACCGGCTCGGTCCGGGTGCTGATTACCAGCCTCGAGGTCCGGCCGCTGGGCGGCCTCGAACTGTGCTGGTCCGCCCGCCTGCTTGCCGAGGCCAATCGCCCCCTCTACGTCATCACCATGTCCTCGGCCCGGAACGCCCGGAACCTGGCCGAGGCCCTCGATAGCGGCGCCGACGACTTCATCGAGAAGCCGCCGGGACCGGAGGAGCTGCATGCCCGCCTGCGGGCCGCCGAGCGCCTCACCACGATGCAGAGCGAACTGATCCGCCTCGCCGACACGGACTCGCTGACGGGCCTGCTCAACCGGCGCGCCTTCCTGCAGAAATCGCGGGATGCCGCGGAGCGCGTGGGGGATCACGGCAGGATGTCGGCCATTCTCCTCGACATCGACCACTTCAAGGGCATCAACGACGAGTACGGCCATGACGTCGGCGATGCGGCGATCCAGGCCGTGTGCCGGGAACTCGCCCTCGATGGCATCGTCGGCCGACTCGGCGGCGAGGAGTTCGGCATCATCCTGCCCCACCGCTCTGGCACGGAGGCCGAGGGTGTGGCGACCCGCCTGCGCCGCTCGATGGAGGCCCTGCGCATCCGCGGCGGCCGGGTCCCGATCCGCCTCACCTGCAGCTTCGGCGTCAGCGAATGGTCGGAGGGCGACACCATCGAGGGTCTGCTCAAGCGGGCCGACATCGCCCTCTACGAGGCCAAGACGACGGGACGCAACCGCGTCGTGAGCGCTGCCTCCGACCTCGTGCTGGCCCGCGCCGGCTGAGCCGGAACCTGTCTCGAATCGAGGGGGAACCCGGCAGCTCCCCTGTGCCGTTGCGAAACGCCCGCATTCCCGACCCGGTCGCGCGATGCGGCCGTTTACCAAAGTACCGCCGGATTTCCCGTGGGTTTTGGTCAATGTTCGGGGGATTGCACCAGAATCCAGATCGAGCCTTGGCCAGTAAAACCTTGGAACGAAACTTGATCTGAACCTCCCAGGGAACGCCGCGGTGTGTCGCGGTGGGACAATGGGGAGGGTAGCGGCATGAATGACGCCGTGGGAGTTTTGATCGTCGGCGAGCCCCTCGGGCTCGAGCCCGCGTTTCGCGCCGTCATCGAGCATGAGCCGCGCCTGCAGACCTTGAGCGAAGGGGAACTCTCGCCCGGGTCGGACGGACCGTCACGCAAGGTCGCGTTGCTGTTCGTCGGGGCGGAGCCCGAGCCGGGCCTTGCCGGCCGGATCGCGGCGCTCAAGGGCCGGGCGCCGGGCCTCGCCGTCCTCGTCGGCTTCGAGGTATTGCGGGCGGGCCTCCTGACCCGGCTGGTGGAGGCGGGCGCCGATGCCTTCATCGCCCGCTCGGCGACGCCGCGCGACATCTGCCGGGCCCTCCTCACCCTTGCCGCCAGCCCGACCGAATCGTCCCGGGACGAGGCGGCACCGGTGGCCCCGGCCCCCGCCGATGGCCTGACGCCGCGCGAAGCCGAGATCCTGCGCTTCCTCAGTGCCGGTTTCAGCAACAAGGAGGTGGCTCGCCGCCTCAGCCTGAGCGTGCGCACGGTGGAGACCCACCGCCTCAACCTGCGCCGCAAGACCCAGACCGGGCGCCTCAAGGACCTCGTCGCCCTGGCCCGCCACCTCGGCCTCACGCCGGTGGTCGATGCCGCGCCGGTCCGTTCGACGGGCGGCGACCGCCCCCGGGGCCTGCACGCGAGCGAGTCCGTGGCCCGGCTCTGAGCCGGGCCGCGACGCCCCTCAGGCGGGCAAGACGTTTCTCAGGCGGGCAAGACCTTTTTCAGGCGAGCAAGACGTTTCTCAGGCAGGAGTCAGACTTTCGTTGACCGCGGAGAGGGGACGCTTGGGCTTCTGGGCCACGTCGCCGCCGCGCATGGCCTCCTCCAGCGGCTCCGGACCCTTGCGCAGGAGCTTGGCCAGATAGTAGCTGCCGAACCCGAAGATGAAGGCGTAGGCGATCAGGAAGGCGACCAGGGAGGTCGTCACGGCGTTGACCGTCAGGGGCGAGTGGGCGTCCGCCGTGCGCAGCTGCCCGTAGACGATGTAGGGCTGGCGCCCGATCTCGGCGGTGAACCAGCCGAACAGGACCGCGCCGAAGCCGGACGGCGTCATCAGCATCGCCGCGTTGAGGAACCAGCGGTTCGAGAAGAGCGTGCCCTTCCAGCGCAGGTAGAGGCTCCACAGGCTCAGGCCCAGCATCGCCATGCCGATCGCGACCATGATGCGGAACGAATAGAAGACCGGCCAGACCGGCGGACGCTGGTCGCGCGGCACGTCCTTCAGGCCCGGCACCACGCCCGAGAAGTCGTGGGTGAGGATGAAGCTGCCCAGCCGCGGGATGCCGATCTCGAAGTCGTTCTTCTCCGCCTCCATGTTGGGGATCGCGAAGAGCAGCAGGGGCATGTTGTCCTGCCGGTCCCAGTTCGCCTCGATCGCCGCGAGCTTGGTCGGCTGCAGCTTGAGCACGGCCAGCCCATGGGTGTCGCCGACGAAGATCTGGATCGGCGTGAAGATCACCGCGAACCAGAGCGCCATGGAGAGCGAGAGCCGGGCGCCCGCCACCTTCTCGGCCGGCTCCTTGCGCGCCCGCAGGATCATCCAGGCCGACATGCCCGCCACCGCGAAGGCCGTGGTGAGGAAGCAGCCCAGGACCATGTGGGCGTAGCGGATCGGGAAGGAGGGGTTGAAGATCACCTTCCACCAGTCTGTGGCGATGGCCCGGCCGTTCTCGACGACGAAGCCGTCGGGGGTCTGCATCCAGGAATTGGCGGACAGGATCCAGAAGGCCGAGATCAGGGTGCCGATCGCCACCATGCAGGTGGAGACGAAGTGCAGCCGGTCGCCGACCCGGTCCCAGCCGAACAGCATGATCCCGAGAAAGCCGGCCTCCAGGAAGAAGGCGGTGATCACCTCGTACTGGATCAGCGGCCCGAGCACGTTGCCGGTGAAGTCGGAGTAGCGCGACCAGTTGGTGCCGAGCTGGTAGCTCATCACGATGCCGGAGACGACGCCGAGGCCGAAGGAGACCGCGAAGACCTTCACCCAGAACCGGTAGAGGTTCCGGTACATCGGGTTGCCGGTCCAGAGCCACTGCGCCTCCAGGCGGGCGAGGAAGCTCGCCAGCCCGATGGTGAAGGCCGGGAAGATGATGTGGAAGGCCATGGTGAAGCCGAACTGGATGCGCGAAAGCAGGAGCGCGTCGACGTCCATGGCAAACCCTCATGCGATGTGGGGCCCCCGATGGGAGGGGACCCTGGAACAGCTATAGCGTGAAGACGCCGAAGCTGCATCCGGTTCGCGGCGGGCGACCGGGTCGCAGGGTTGTGCGGCCTCGGGGCGGCTCAGCGCCGCGGCAGCAGGCGGCGCGGCGCGCGGGCCAGGGTCGCGACCCCGAACAGCCCGAGAGCCACCACGCCCGTCAGGCCGGCGACGAGGAGATCGCGGTCGCGGCTCGTCCAATAGGCGCTGCGCGTCGTCTTGGTCCGGTCCGAGAAGCGCCCGTCGATGCCCACAGGGCTGGGCACCGGGGCGAACAGGTTGCCGGCCTTGTCGGGGGCCGGTTCGTCGGTGAGCTGGGCCGACCACATCGTGGCGGCCTTCGCATCCGCGTAGCCCGGCATCAGCGCCTGGGCGGCGGCCATCATCACCGTGCTGTGGCCGACCCAGACCTCCCGGCTCGGGTTGTCGGCCGTGGCGACGATGGCCTCGGCGCAGAGGCGCGGATCGTAGACCGGATCGGGGGCGTACTGGCCGTGGCCGGTGCGGTTGCGGGCCCAGTTGAACTGCGGGGTGTTGACGGCGGGCAGGTAGACCACGCTGAGGGAGACCTTCACGCGATCGTGGATCAATTCGGAGCGGAGGGCGTCGGTGAAGCCCGAGACCGCGAACTTCGCCGCGCAGTAGGGCGCCTGGAGCGGCGCGGCGCGGATGCCGAGGCCCGACGAGACCTGGATGATGGCGCCGCGGTCGCGCGGCTTCATGTGGCGCAGGGCCGCCAGCGTCCCGTAGACCTGGCTCAGGTAGGTCGTCTCGGTGACGCGCCGGTACTCCTCGGGCGTGATCCGGTCGGCCGGGTTCACGATGGTCGCCATCGCGTTGTTGACCCAGGCCCGGATCGGGCCGAACTCCCGCTCGATCCGCTCGGCGGCGGCATCGATCGCCTCCGCGTCCGCCACGTCGGCCGAGATCCCCAGGACGGGGCGGCCGTAGGCGGACAGGTCGGCCTCCGCGTCGCGCAGGCGGTCGGCATCGCGGGCGATGACAGCCACGGCCCAGCCCCGCCGGGCGAAGAGATGGGCGGTGGCGAGCCCGATTCCGGCGGTTCCCCCGGTGACGACCGCGACCTTCATGATGTTTCATCCTTGGTGAGCGTGTGGCGCCAACGGGTTCGGGGGCGACCTGGTGCCGGCGGGGATGCGTGCCCAAACGACACGGGGGAAGCGGGGTCGTCATGGCTGATGCCCTCCGCGACTCTCCCTCTCCCGCAGAGGGGGGGAGGGGGATGCGTCGAGGCCAAGCTGTCTGCGAGCGTCGTCTCAGGCGGCCTGACCCTGTGGGGATTCCGATGCCGTCGCGCGCCGCTTCCCGGCCGTCTTCCCGGCCCGCGCGCCCGAGAGATCCCGGCCCTTGCCGTCCTTCACCTCGGCGAGGCGTGCCTGGAGCAGGCCGAGCACGGCCGCCTCCTCGGGCTTCAGCCCGGCGAGGTCCTCGCGCAGCTCGTCCTCCACCGCGTCCTTGATCTGCAGGAGGAGGGCGCCCTCGAGGTAGCAGTCGAGCACCTGGGGATGGATGTAGCACTTGCGGCAGATGGTCGGCGTGTTGCCGAGCCGGGCGGCGACGCCCTCGATGGCGGCGCGCAGGTTCTTCTTGGCCTTGGCCTCGCTGTCGAAGGCCTCGAATTCCTGCAGCGCCAGGGCGGCCAGGACGGTCCCGGCCCAGGTCCGGAAATCCTTGGCGGTGATGTCCTGGCCCGTGATCTCGCGCAGGTAGGCGTTCACGTCCGCCGAGGTCACGTCGCGCACGGTGCCGTCGGCGTCGCGATACTGGAACAGCTCCTGGCCGGGCAGGTCCTGGCAGGCCTTGACGATGCGGGCGACCCGCCGGTCCTTGAGGCCGAGGTCCCAGGTCTTGCCGCTCTTGCCCTTGAACCGGAAGGTCAGCGCCGAACCCTCGATCCGGGCGTGCCGGTCGCGCAGGGTGGTCAGGCCGAAGCTCTTGTTGGTGCGGGCGTAATCGTCGTTGCCGACACGGATCAGCGTGGTCTCCAGGAGGTGGACCACGGTGGCCAGCACCTTTTCACGGGGGAGGTCGCGCCGGCCCATGTCGGCATCCACCCGGGCGCGGATGGCCGGGAGCGCGTCGGCGAAGGCCATGACGTGCTCGAACTTGGTGAGGTCGCGGGCGGCGCGGAAATCCGGGTGGTAGCGGTACTGCTTGCGCCCCTTGGCGTCGCGGCCGGTCGCCTGGATATGGCCGTTGGCCCGCGGGCAGATCCAGACGTCGGTATAGGCCGGCGGGATCGCCAGGGCGCGGATGCGCGCCAGGGTCTTCGCGTCCCGCACCGGCTGGCCCCGGGCGTCGCGATAGGCGAAGCCCGTCCCGCTCTTCCGGCGCGTCAGCCCCGGCATCGTGTCCTCGACGTAGCGCAGGCCCGCCTCCTCGGCGGCGTCGCGCGGGTCGGCGACCGTGCCCTCTTCGTCGCGCGCCGTGGCCATGCTCCGGTTCCGTCCCTCACGGTGTCTCGTTGGCCGTCAACGGGGCCGCGCCATCCCCTGTTCCGCCATCCCCTGTTCCGCCATCCCCTGTTCCGCCATGGGCTGTTCCGGCGGGGGCGTGCTACAGCGCGTCCGATGGATCATCCCGCTTCCGGCACCAGGCCCCGGCGCCTCGTCCTCCTCGCCCCCGACGATGCCGGGTTCGCCGCCCGCGACCTCCCCCTGGTCGCGGCGGCCCGGGCCGCCGGGCTGTCCGCGACGGTGGTGACGCGGGTGGACGCCCATCGCGGGGCGATCGAGGCGGCGGGCGCCCGGGTGGTGCCCTTCGCGCTGGGGACCTCGCGCATCAACCCGATGGCGGCGGGCTACGAGGCGGGCCAGCTCGCCGGGATCCTGAAGGCCCTGGAAGCCGACCTCCTCCACGCCATCGGCCTCCGGGCGATCGTGGTCGGCGGCACGGCCGCGGCCATGTCGGGGATCGCGGCGCGGATCTACCAGCCCGACGACCTCGCGGCCCTGAACGCCCGCACGGATGCCGCCGGGCGCCTGACGCGCTTCGCCCTGCGCCAGGCGCTGCGGGGCCCCCTCGCCACCCGGACCACCCGATACCTCTGCGCGACCGCGGCCGAGGCCGCCGCCCTGGGGCTCGATCCGGCCGATACGGCGCTGGCACTGGCGGGCGCGGACGGGCTCGCGGCCGCCGCCGGCACCCTCTACGGCGAGTTCGCCCGGGCATGAAATGCCAGGAGGAGCGCGCCAGCATGAGCACGCCAGCATGACGCCGTCGGCCGATCCCCTTGCCTTCATCCGGGCCAACACCCGGCTGCGCCCGGTGCCGCACGCACCCGAGATCGTCCTGCACGTGGCCGACGAGGCCACCGAGCTGTGGCAGAAGACCGAGGACGAGCTGGAGGCGATCGGCCTGCCGCCGCCGTTCTGGGCCTTCGCCTGGGCCGGCGGGCAGGCGCTCGCCCGCTACATCCTCGACAATCCCGGCCTCGTGGCGGGCCGCCGGGTGCTCGATTTCGCCTCGGGCTCGGGCCTCGTCGCCATCGCGGCGGCGCGGTCCGGCGCGGATCATGTCACGGCCAGCGACCTCGACCCCTTCGCGATCCCGGCCATCGGCCTCAACGCGGCGGCCAACGGCGTGGCGGGGCAAATCGAGGCGGTGTCGCGGGACCTCATCGGCACCGATCCGGGCTCCGCCGTCGTGCTCGCCGCCGACATCTTCTACGAGCGGGATCTCGCGGCCCGGGTCACGGACTGGCTGTCCGGCCTGCACGCGGGCGGCGCCACCGTGCTGGTGGGCGATCCCGGCCGCTCCTACCTGCCGCGCGACCGGCTCACCGAACTCGCCACCTACACGGTGCCGGTGAGCCGCTCCCTGGAGGACGCCGAGATCAAGCGCAGCAGCGTCTGGCGCTTCAGCGCCTGAACCGCCTTCAGAACCGGCCGCGGCGCTGCGCGTCGAGGCTCCAGGGGCCGGCGCCGGCGGCGGCGAGGTAGAGGAAGACGAAGCAGAACAGGATCGCGGCATCGCCCCCGTTGAGCGCCGGGAACGGGCTCTTGGGGTGGTGGGCGATGAAGTACGCGAAGGCCATCTGGCCCGAGAGCAGGAACGCCACCGGCCGCGTGAACAGGCCCAGGATGATGAGCGCGCCGCCCAGGGTTTCGAGGATGGCGGCGAACCACAGCAGCGACATCATCGCGGGGGCCGCTCCGCCCCCCATCCGCACGGGAAAGCCGAACAGCTTCTGCGTGCCGTGCTCCAGGAAGAGCAGGCCTGCCACGATGCGCAGGATGCTGAGGAGGCGCGGCGCCCAGGTCGTCGAGAGGCTGGCGAGGGACATGGGCGAGGGGTCTCCGGCGATGGGCCCGCCGCGCGGACGGCGCCCGCGCGAAGCCGTCGAGCCATAGCGCGGGGCAGGGGACGGGGCGAGCCTCGGAGGGCAATCCCGCGGGGATATCCGGCCGCGTGGCCCTGCCTACAGGCCGTCGTCGAAGTCCGGCGGGCCGAGGCGGCGCCAGGCGGCGGCGATGCGCTCGGGCTTGGTGTCGAGGGCCTCGGCGCAGGCGAGGAGCGTCGCCTCGTCACCCATGATATGATCGAGGATGCCCGCCAGGAAGCCGGGATCCTGTGCACTGGCCCGCAGGGTCTCGGGCGTCGCCCCGGTGGCATTGAGGAAGGCGAACAGGCGCTCGTCGTCGGTGGCCATCCAGGCGAGGGCCGCCAGGGCCACGCCCTCGGCGGAGTCGTCTCCGCCATTGGGTTTGCGTTTCGTCAACATGTATCCGCTAAATCTCCTGAGGCGGGGCATGCGTCGAACGACAATGGGCCGTCCACGCACCGGGAACAACGGGCCATGAAGAAGACCGTGCTCATCGTTGAGGACAACGAACTCAATATGAAGCTCTTCAACGACCTGTTGGAGGGCCATGGCTACGCGACGCTCAAGACGGCCAACGGCATCGAGGCGATCGAGCTCGCGCGGGCGCATCGCCCCGACCTGATCCTCATGGACATCCAGCTGCCCGAGGTCTCCGGCCTCGAAGTCACGAAGTGGCTCAAGGAGGACGACGACCTCAAGGCCATCCCGGTGATCGCGATCACGGCCTTCGCCATGAAGGGCGACGAAGAGCGCATCCGCGAGGGCGGCTGCGAAGCCTACCTGTCGAAACCGATCTCGGTGGCGAAGTTCCTCGCCACCGTCCGCCAATATCTCGGCGACGCCAGGACCGCCTGACCCGCCCACCTCGCTCATAGCCTTCCCGATGGCCCGTAGTACGACCCTGCGCGAGGACCGATGTCGGCCCGAATCCTGATCGTCGATGATCTCTTTCCGAACGTGAAGCTCCTGGAGACGAAGCTCTCCATGGAATACTTCGACGTTCTGGCGGCGATGAACGGCCCCGACGCCCTGACGATCTGCGAGAAGGGTCTCTGCGACCTCGTCCTCCTCGACGTGATGATGCCCGGCATGGACGGGTTCGAGGTCTGCCGCCGGCTCAAGAGCAACCCCAACACGGCCCACCTGCCCGTCGTGATGGTCACCGCCCTCGACCAGCCCTCCGACCGCCTGCGCGGGCTCGATGCGGGCGCCGACGACTTCCTGACGAAGCCCATCGACGACACGGCCCTGTTCGCCCGCGTGCGCAGCCTCGTGCGCCTCAAGGCGGTGACGGACGAGCTGCGCTCCCGCGCCATGGCCTCGCGGGATTTCGGGATCGGCGACCCCCTGGCCCTCGCCGCCGCCGAGACCGGCCTCAACGCCTCGATCCTCCTCGTGGAGGACCGCCCCGGCTCGGCAGACCGCCTCGCGGCGGCCCTGGGCCAGCACCACACGCTCACGGTCGAGCCCGACCCGCACAAGGCCCTGGTGCTGGCGGCGGAGGGCACGTTCGACCTGACCCTGGTCAGCCTCGACATCCAGGGCTTCGACGGCCTGCGCCTGTGCAGCCAGCTGCGCTCCCTCGACCGCACCCGCCTGATGCCCGTGATGATGATCGCCGAGGAGCACGACCGCGCCCGGGTGATCCGGGGCCTGGAATTCGGCGTGCACGACTACCTGATGCGGCCCGTGGACCGGAACGAGCTCGTGGCCCGGGTGCGCACGCAAGTGCGCCGCCGCCGCTTCTCGGAGGCCCTGCGGGGCGCCGTCCAGGCCTCGATGGAACTCGCGGTCACCGACGGCCTCACGGGCCTGCACAACCGGCGCTACCTCGACAGCCATCTCGGCGCGCTGTTCGGCGAGGCGGCCCTGCGCAACCGTCCGGTGGCGGCGCTGATGCTCGACATCGACCGCTTCAAGTCGATCAACGACACCTATGGCCACGAGGCCGGCGACGAGGTGCTCAAGGCCTTCGCCGAGCGCATACGCACCCATACGCGCGGCATCGACATCGTGGCCCGCTACGGCGGCGAGGAGATCGTCATCATCCTGCCGGATGCCGAGGCCGAGGGGGCCTACGCCATCGCCGAGCGCATCCGCGAGCGGATCGAGGCGGTGCCGTTCTCCATCCAGCGCGACACCCGCACCGTTCCGGTGACCGTCTCCATCGGCGTGGCCTGGCGCCGGGCCGAGGATGCCGGGCCGGCCGACATGCTCAAGCGGGCCGACCTCGCCCTGTACCGGGCCAAGAGCACCGGCCGGAACCGCGTCGAAGCGGCTGCGGCCTGAAGCCGGGCCGCGCGCCGCCCAAGGCCCTGAAGCCCGCTACTGCAGCTGGTGGCCCTTCTTGGCCATCTCGGCGCGCACCCGGACCATGATGTATTCCGAGACGTCCTGGGTCCAGGTCTGCATCGCCTGGACCATCTCGTCGAGCACCTGCGGCTGGGTCTCGACGTAGCGCTTGCCGGCGGGCGAGCGGAAGAAGGTCGCGATCTCGTTCAGCTCGGCCTCGGACAGGCGCGAGGCGTAGATCCGGGCGGCGGTCTCGATCATCGCCTGCTTCTGCAGCTCCATCTCGGGCTCGAGGGAGGCCAGCACCGTATCGAGGTCCTTGGTGATCTCGGGCCGGGTCACGGCGCCCTGGCGGATGCGGTCGCTGAAGGCCGGGATGATCGAGTCGAACGAGCGGGCGATGCCGGAATTCAGCATGACCTCGCGGGCGAGGGCCAGGTGGTTGGCCGAGTAGGCCGGCGTCTGCGCGGCGGGGGTGCTCGGCGCCGGCGCGGCGGGCGGCTTGGCGCCGGGCTTGGCCGCCGGCGGCTTCTGAGCCGGGGCTTGGGCGTGCACTGGGGCCAGGGCGCCCAGGGGGGCGCTGGCGAGGACGAGGGCGGCCAGGGCGGCGAGGCGGCGGGACATGGCGGACGCTCCGGGAGGGGTTCGGCGAAGGGGAAGACGGAAAGGGAGAGGGATGGGGGCGATCGCCCTCAGACGATTCCGAGCCGGCTCACCACCGCCTGCCCGTCCCGTGCCTCGGCCAGGATGGCTCCGGTGGCGAGGCCGAGGAACAGGCCGTGCTCGACGACGCCCGGCACGGCCCAAAGGGCACCCGACAAGGCCTCGGGGTCCGGGATGCGTCCGAGATGGGCGTCGAGGATGTGGTGGCCGCCATCGGTGACGAAGGGCGCGCCGTCCCGGGCCCGCAGGACGAGCTCGCCGGTGCAGCCGCTCGCCTGCAGGGCGGCGGCCACGGCCCGGCGGGTGGCGCCGAGGCCGAAGGCGTTGACTTCGATCGGCAGGGGAAACGCCCCGAGGGTCTCGACGCGCTTGGCGGCATCCGCGATCACCACCATCCGGTGGCTGGCGAAGGCGACGATCTTCTCGCGGAGCAGCGCGCCGCCGCCGCCCTTCACGAGGCGCATCGCTCCGTCGATCTCGTCGGCGCCGTCGATGGTCAGGTCGAGTTCGGGCAGCGCTTCCAGGGTGGCGAGGCGGATGCCGGCGGCCTCGGCCGCGACCCGTGTCGCCTCGGAGGTGGGCACGCCGACGACGTCGAGGCCGGCCCGGACGCGGGCGCCCAGAAGCTCGACGAAGACGTTGGCGGTGGACCCGGTCCCGATCCCCAGCCGCATCCCGGGCGTGACCAACCCGACCGCGACCTCGGCCGCCGCGCGGCGCAGATCCGGCCCGCTCACGCGACGGCTCCGGCGGCTGGGAAGGGGCGGGCGTGCGGCATGGAACGGCTCGGGCGAAGGGCGAATCGGGCGAAGGGCGAATCGAACGGGGCGAGCCACCGGCCGGCGGACGCGCCCGGTGCCCCTAGCACGCCGGGCCGGAGGGTCCAACGCGGCGTGTCGGGGGCGGCGATCGGCTCAGGGCGCGGTCAGGGACGGGCGCTCTGGGGCGGCGTGGCGCTCGGGCCCACCCGGCCCGGGGCGGCGCCGGTGGCGGGGGCCTCGTCGGCCCCCGGGCTCGCCGGGTTCGCCTGCGCGGTGCAGACCACCGCTTCCTTCTGCAGCTGCACGTAGCAGATGCTCATCTCGCCGGTGCGGTAATTGACCCGGAACACCCCCGCCTCGCGGGTGTGGCGGGAGGCGACTAGGCCGTATTCCGACGGGGCCTGGGCGCTCGCGCCCTCGCCGGCGCCGTAGCAGACGGTGACGCCGACGCTGCCCACCGCGCCCTCGCGCAGGCCGTACTGGCAGGAGGTCACCTCGCCCGTGACCTTGTCGACGCGATAGACCCGGTTGAGGTCGATCTGGGGGGCCGGCACGAACTCGAAGGAGGCCGCCCAGGCCGGCGCGGCGAGGGCCGGGAGCAGGCCGGTCGTGACGACGAGGGCCCGGGCGGGGCGGGCGGACATCGGACGCAGGATCGAACGCATCGGGAGCCTTCGTGAATGCTGAGGTGCGCGGAGCGGTGGGGGTCGGGCGGGAAACGACGCGACCCTAGCGCCGGCTTACGGCGCAACCGTGGCCCGACGGATCGCCGCGCGCGGGAACGCAGGACGCCGCGACGGCGCGGGAAGCAGATCGAAACTGCGCCGCGATCCCGCAGCCGTGCGGTGCCCGCGCGGTGATGCCGCTGGCGTCATTCCGCCAACATGCTAACGGGGTTGGCCATGTTCGACGCCGTCGCCGCCCTCCACGACATCCTCGAGAACCTGGACCGCGACGCCCGCGAGGCGACGCGCCTGCGGGCGGTCCTCGTGCCGGAGCTGCGCCGGGTGATCGAGCTCGGGCGCGCCGATGCCGAGGCGCGGCTCCTGGAGGAGCGCGACGGCATCGCCTGCGCCCAGCGCCTGAGCCGGCTCACCGACGCGGTGATCCGGACCATCCACGACGCGGTGGTGTGGCGGCTCTATCCGAACGACAATCCCTCCACCGGGGAGCAGCTCGCCGTGGTGGCCACCGGCGGCTACGGCCGGGGCACTATGGCCCCGGGCTCGGACATCGATCTCCTGTTCCTGCTGCCCTACAAGCAGACGGCTTGGTCCGAGAGCGTCGTCGAGGCGATGCTCTACGTGCTGTGGGACCTCAAGCTGAAGGTCGGCCACGCCACCCGCTCGGTGGAGGAGTGCCTGCGCGAGGGCCGGGCCGACATGACCATCCGGACCTCGCTCCTCGAGGCGCGCTACCTGTTCGGCACCCGCGCCCTGTTCGAGGAACTCGTCACCCGCTTCGACACCGAGTTGGTGATGTGGACCGCACCGGAATTCGTCGAGGCGAAGCTGCGCGAACGCGACGCGCGGGTCTCGAAGGCGGGGGCCTCGCGCTACCTCGTCGAGCCCAACGTGAAGGACGGCAAGGGGGGCCTGCGCGACCTCAACACCCTGTTCTGGATCGCCAAGTACACCTACCGGGTCCGCGACCAGAGCGAGCTCGTGGCCGCCGGCCTCTTCACGCCGGAGGAGTACCGGGTGTTCGAGCGCTGCGACGAGCTCCTGTGGCGGGTGCGCTGCCACATGCACTTCGTCACCGGCCGGGCCGAGGAACGCCTGTCCTTCGGCCTGCAGCCGAAGATCGCCGAGCGCTTCGGCTACGAGCCGCGCGGCGGGCTCTCCGGCGTCGAGCGCTTCATGAAAGCGTATTTCCTGATCGCCAAGGAGGTCGGGGACCTCACCGCCATCGTCTGCGCGGCGCTGGAGGCGCGCCACGCCAAGCGCACCCCGGTGCTCGACCGCTGGATCGGCCGGTTCCGCGACCGCTTCCGCGCCACCGCCATCGAGGCGGAGGACTTCGTCGACGATCACGGCCGCATCAACCTGCGCGACCCGGACGCCTTCAGCCGAGACCCCGTGAACCTGATCCGGCTGTTCTGGCTCGCCGACCGGCACAACCTGCCGATCCACCCCGACGCCACCCGGGCGGCCAACCGCTCCCTGCGCCTGATCGGCCATTCCCTGCGGGCGGACGAGGAGGCCAACCGGCTCTTCCTCGACATCCTGACCTCGAAGAACTCGCCCGAGACCATCCTGCGGCTGATGAACGAGGCCGGCGTGCTCGGCCGCTTCATCCCGGATTTCGGCCGCATCGTCGCGATGATGCAGTTCAACATGTACCATCACTTCACGGTGGACGAGCACCTGCTGCGCGCCATCGGGGTGCTCTCGGCCATCGAGTCCGGGCGCACCGAGGAGGAGCATCCCCTCGCCACCCGCCTGATCAACACGATCAGCAACCGGCGCGCCCTCTACGTCACGGTACTGCTGCACGACATCGCCAAGGGCCGGCCGGAGGACCATTCCATCGCGGGCGCCGCCATCGCGGAGAAGCTCGGGCCGCGCTTCGGCCTGACGCCGGCCGAGACCGAACTGATGGCCTGGCTGGTGGAGCATCACCTGCTGATGTCGATGACCGCCCAGAGCCGCGACCTCTCGGACCCGAAGACCATCGAGAAGTTCGCCGGCGTGGTGCAGACCCTGGAGCGCCTGAAGCTCCTCACCATCCTGACGGTGGCCGACATCAAGGCCGTGGGGCCCGGCGTCTGGACCGCCTGGAAGGGCACCCTGATCCGCACCCTCTACGACGAGACCGAGGTGGTGCTGTCCGGCGGCCATTCCGAGATCGCGCGCACCGACCGGGTGCGCCTGATCCAGATGGCCCTGCGCGAGCAGCTCAGCGACTGGCAGGCCGAGCTGTTCGACGCCTACGCGGCGCGGCACAACCAGGCCTACTGGCTGAAGGTCGATACCACCCGCCAGTACAAGCACGCGGGCTTCGTCAAGGCGCTGACGGCCGAGGGGCGGACGGTGGCCACCGCCACGGAGACCGACCCGGTCCGCGGCGTCACCGAGCTGACGATCTACTCGCCGGATCATCCGCGCCTGCTCGCCATCGTCACCGGGGCCTGCGCGGCCTCGGGGGGCAACATCGTCGACGCGCAGATCTTCACCACCACGGACGGCTTCGCCCTCGATTCGATCTTCATCTCGCGCGCCTTCGAGCGGGACGAGGACGAGCTGCGCCGGGCCGGCCGCATCACCGCCGCGATCGAGAAGGCGTTGCGCGGCGAGATCCGCATCGCCGACCTCGTGGCCGACAAGCACCCGCCGAGCGAGCGGGCGCGGACCTTCCTGGTGCCGCCGGACATGGCGATCGACAATGCCCTGTCGAGCCGCGAGACCGTGATCGAGATCACCGGCCTCGATCGCCCGGGCCTGCTCTACGAGCTGACCACGGCGCTCAGCCGGCTCAGCCTCAACATCACCTCGGCCCACGTGGCGACCTTCGGCGAGCGGGCGGTGGACGTGTTCTACGTCACCGACCTCACCGGCACCCGGGTGACCCAGCCCGACCGCCAGGTGGCGATTCGGACGGCCGTGATGGAAGTCTTCGCCAGCGACGTGGCCGCCCTCCGGGCCGAGGGACTCGATGCGCTGATCGACTCGCCGCCTCCGCGCGAGGCTTGAGTGGGGCCGGACGGCGCCGCGCGCTTGATTTCAGCGCGTCACCGCCTGATATCAGCGCCAACCCCGACACCGATAGTCTCTGACGAAACCACATGATGGCGAACGACATGCACGATGAGCGGCGCGACCCGGCCCAGGCGGTCGAGGAGACCCCAGGGGCCGCGCAGGCCGAGTCCGCCGGATCCGGCGAGGCGATGCAGGCCGATGCGCTGGCCTCCCTCGTGGCCGAGCGCGACGAGCTGAAGGACCGGGTGCTGCGCACCCTGGCCGAGATGGAGAACCTGCGTCGGCGCACCGAGCGCGAGGTTGCCGATGCCCGCGCCTACGCGGTGACCAACTTCGCCCGCGATCTCCTGAATTCCGCCGACAACATCCGGCGGGCCCTCGAGAGCATTCCCGAAGCGGACCGAGCGAGCGCCGACGGCGCCTTCAAGGCCTTGATCGACGGGATCGAGCTCACCGAGCGCGATCTCGCCAAGACCCTGGAGCGGCACGGCGTCAAGCTGATCGAGCCGAAGGGCCAGCGCTTCGACCCCAACCGCCACCAGGCCATGTTCGAGGTGCCCGACCCGGAGGTTCCCGCCGGCACGGTCGTGCAGGTCATGCAGGCCGGCTACATCATCGGCGACCGCGTCCTGCGCCCGGCGCTGGTGGGGGTGGCCAAGGGCGGCCCGAAGCCGACCGCCGCCAATCCGGGCGACGCCGCCTGAGCGTGGCGCCTGCGACCCTCCCCCCTCTGCGGGGGAGGGGGCCTGCGCAGCAGGCGGGAGAGGGGAAACCCTCGCCGGCACCGTCGCTCCCCTCATCCGACCCGCTTCGCGGGCCATCTTCTCCCGCGGAGGGGAGAAGGACCCTGCGACCGGGTCGAACGGTCGCCCCTACCGCAGCTGCACGCTGTCCACGACCTCGCGGAATTTCGCCAGCACACCCTCGCGCTTCTCGGCCTTCACGACGCCGACGGCGCGCAGGTAGCCGTCCGGCGCGAAGCGGATCGTCTGCGAGATGACCACCGGCGTGCCGGACGCCGTGTCCAACGCACGCGCCACGATCTCGTGCCAGTCGACCCCGTTCTGGCGGTAGCTCTGGGCCCGCTCGATCACGAAGTCCTTCATCGTCTGGTTCGAGTAGAGCGCGGCGCGCGCGAAGGCGTCGCGCTGCTCGGTGGCCGGCGGCGGCTGCACCGCCTGGGCCAGAACCAGGATCGGCTGCTCCAGGCCGAGCATCTCGTCCTTCGTGCCCTGCGTCAGCAGCACCGAATTGCCGGCGAGGACGCGCACCGGACGGAAGCCGGCGTCGTTGCCGATGCGGAAGGGCAGGGCGGCGACCTGCTGCTCCAGGGTCAGCGCCGGCCGGATGTGGATGCCGGTCAGCAGCCGCTTCATGGTCTCCTCGGTCTCGGCATCGGGCGTCGCCTGCGCGATGATGATGCCGGTCACGGTCGGATCGCCGACGAGGAGCATCCACTTCTTGATCGCCGGGGTCCCGGCCGCTTCCACCGCCGGCTGCTCACCTGTGAACAGCACCGCGTCGACGTCGCCCGCCACCTTGATGGCCTGCCGGCTGCTGACGATGAAGCCCTGGGCCTTCAGGTTGGCGTCGGTGAAGTTGGTTTCGAGGTCGGCGAAGGCGTTGGCCGGCAACTCCACCACCGAGACCGTCGCGCCGCCCTCCAGCCGCTCCAGGCCCGAGAAGCGCTTGGAGGAGACCATGTCGGAGGGCGGATCGAAGCCGAAGCGCGAACTCGGCGGGAAGACCGGATCCGCCGCCAGCGCCGGCGCGGCCAGCCCCAGGGCGAGGACCAGGAGGGAAACCGGACGAACGAGGTTACGCAGACGCATCGAATCGATTCTCCGCAAGGCCCCGGTTCGCACCGGGCAGGTCCGCCGGGTCGCCCCTTGCGGGGCAGCCGGCGCTGAGGCTGACCCGATGGGTCGACTCAACACCCCGCCGCTGTCAAGCGCCCGAGGGCCGCGTCACGCGTCGCAGGGTCAGGTTGCAGCGTCCGCCCGGCATGAGGAAATCCGGCAGCGGTCCGGGGGCGGTGCCCTGGAGCAGGTCCGGGGCCTCCGCGACGAGGCGGTCGATTCCGTGATGGATCAGCCGTGCGGGCCCGCCGATCACGAGCGCGTCACCGGCCCGGAGGCGCACCGAGCGGGTCGGGTCCGACCGCCGGAGGCCGCCGTAGCGGAACAGGGCGGTGGAACCCAGCGAGAGCGAGAGGACGGGCGCGTCGAGGGCGTCCTCGTCCCGGTCCTGGTGCGGGCCCATGCGGGCGTCGGCCTCGTACAGGTTGACGAGGCAGGCCTCGGGCGGAGCGCCATACCCCGACAGGGCGTCCCAGGCGGCCCGCGCCGTGGGCGGGATGTCCGGCCAGGGGGTCTCCGTCACGGGATGGCGCGCCTGGTAGCGGTAGCCCGCCCGGTCGGAGACCCAGCCGAGGGGGCCGCAATTCGACATCCGCACCGAGAAGGGCCGGTCGGTGCGGGGCATCCGCGGCGTGTAGGGCGGGGCGACCCGCAGCGCCGTCGCGAGTTCGGCGGCGAGGCGCGCCTGCGCCGCCGCGTCGAGGTAGCCCGGCCAATGGAGCAGGCCGGGAACGAGGACGATCCCGGCCGGATCACGGGACGCCATCGGTGCCGCGGTCAGACCTTGTGGTCGATGTCGTGCTCCAGCACCGTCTTGCTCTCCACCGTGGTGTCGGCCTTGAGCTGGTAGACGAGCGGGATGCCGGTGGCGATCTCGAGGCTGGCGATGGTCTTCGTGGTCATGCCGTCGAGCACCATCACCAGGGCGCGCAGGGAGTTGCCGTGGGCCGCCACCAGCACGCGCTCGCCCGCCATGACGCGGGGCAGGATGAACTGGATGTAGTAGGGCAGGACGCGCGCGGCGGTGTCCTTCAGGCTCTCGCCGCCGGGCGGCGGCACGTCGTAGGACCGGCGCCACTGGTGCACCTGGGCGTCGCCCCAGCGCTCGCGGGCGTCGTCCTTGTTGAGGCCGGAGAGGTCCCCGTAATCGCGCTCGTTCAGCGCCTCGTTGCGGATCGTCTCGACCCCCTCGAGGTCCATCTCCTCCAGGATCAGCGCGCAGGTGCGCTGGGCGCGCTTCAGGTTGGAGGTGAAGGCCACGTCGAAGCCGTAGCCCTGCTCCTTGAGCCAGCGCCCGGCATTGCGGGCTTCCTCGACGCCGAGATCCGTCAGCTCGGGATCACGCCAGCCCGTGAACAGCTTCTTGAGGTTCCATTCGCTCTGGCCATGGCGAGCGAGGACGAGAAGGCGATCCATCGGGCGATGATCCTCTTGGTCTTTGAGAGGGCACGGCCTCGGCGGAGGCACGGGCGAAGGGCGATGTTGCAGCGCAGCGAGCGCGCATCGGGCGGCTCATGCGCGCGTGAGTCTGAACGTCAGATGACGAAACGTCTCCGCCGGGTGTGGGCTCCGTCGGAAAGCCCGGAGACGTCTGACACCGGGAGACCGTCCTGAAGTCCGCGTGTCTCTGAAGCCCGAAGGTCTCCTAAAGCCCGAGGACGTCGTCCATCCCGTAGAGGCCGGGCGGCTTGGCGAAGGCCCAGAGCGCGGCCCGCACGGCGCCGCGGGCGAAGATCGCCCGGTCCTCGGCGTGGTGGCCGACGGTGATCCGCTCGCCCGGGCCGGCGAAGACCACGCTGTGGTCGCCCACCACCGTGCCGCCGCGCAGGGTGGCGAAGCCGATGTCGCCGGGCCGGCGCGGGCCGGTGTGTCCGTCGCGGGTGGAGACCCGGGTGTCGGCGAGCGCGACCCCACGCCCCTCCGCCGCGGCCTCCCCGAGGAGGAGGGCGGTGCCGGAGGGGGCGTCGACCTTCATGCGGTGGTGCATCTCGACGATCTCGATGTCGAAATCCTCCCCGAGGGCCGCCGCCATCCGGCGCACGAGGCCGGCGACGAGGTTGACCCCGAGGGACATGTTGCCCGAGCGCACGATGCGGGCATGGTGGGCGGCCGCCGCGAGCTTGGCGAGATCGGCCTCCTGCAGGCCCGTGGTGCCGACCACGTGGACGATGCGGGCCTGCGCGGCGAGCTCGGCGAAGAAGGTGGTGGCGGCGGGCGCCGTGAAGTCGAGGACGCCCTCGGCCGCCGCGAAGATCGGCAGCGGATCGTCCGTCACCGCGACGCCGAGGGGCGCCAAGCCCGCGAGCGTGCCGGCATCCTGCCCCAGCGCGGGGGAGCCCGCGCGCTCGATGGCGCCCGAGAGCGTGCAGCCCTCGGTCTCCGCCACCGCGCGGATCAGCATCCGCCCCATGCGCCCGTCGGCGCCGACCACCACGAGCCGCATCGTCCTCAGCCTCCAGAGCGTGTCGCCAACTGGCGCGTCCGCGTTGCGGTACAGCCTCCGGCCGGACCCGACAAGGATCAGCGCCCCGCCTGCGCCAGCAGGGGGCCGAGCACGTCCGTGACGCCGTTCACGGTGATCTGGGTGCCGACGCAGAGGAGCAGGAAGGCGAAGAGGCGCCCGAGCACCCGCGCGCCGACGGGGCCGATCCAGGTCACCACCCGGTCGGCCGAGCCGTAGGTGAAGCGCACGAGCACGGCGATGGCGAGCGCTGCCAGGGACATGCCCACGTAGAAGCCGATCCGGTCGGGGCCCGGTGCCGGGCGGTTGGAGCCCAGCGCGATCGCCACCGCGATGGTGCCGGGTCCGGTGGTGAAGGGCAGGGTCAGGGGAAAGAACGCGATCTCGGCCAAGTTCCCGGCCGAGTTCCCGGCCGAGTTTCCGGCCGGTTCCCGGGTCGCCTCCGCCTGCTTGCGTGCCTCCCGCGCCTCGGGCGCCGTCAGGAGGGTCCAGGCCGAGGCCGCCACCACGAGGCCCCCGGCGATGCGCAGAGCGGCCAGGGAGACGCCGAAGAAGTTCAGGATCGGCGCACCGGCCCAGAGCGTCGAGAGCATGATCAGGGCGGCGTAGAAGCCGATGCGCCTGGCGAGCTCCAGGCGCTCGGCATGGGAGTTCAGGGCGGTCACCTGCGCGAAGATCAGCGACGAGCCGACCGGGTTCACGATGGAGAACAGCGAGGAGAAGGCGAGCACGAAGCTCTGCAGCGCCGCCTCGGGCGCAATCAGACTCAGCATCCGCTCAGCCCGGTGAGGGGGCGGGCACCAGCACGCGGGCCGGTGCGAGGCGGGCCACCTTGCGCACCCGGCGCACGGCGACGGGGCGGTAGAGCTGCTTGGTAGCGTCGACCACGTGCAGCCCGGCGAAGGGCAGCGACAGGCTCGTGCCCATCCGTTCCCAGGCCCCGGCCGTGCGCAGCAGCAGCCGGTTCTCCACCGGGGGCATGTAGAGGGTCTCGGCCCAGCCCTCGGGAGAGAACTGGGTGGTGCGCATCAGCCGGGCGAGTTGCGAGCGGCTGTAGGGCTGGCCATGCCCGAAGGGGGTCGCGTCGCGCCGGGCCCAGACGCCCCGGCGGTTCGGCACCACCAGGATCATGCGCCCGCCCGGCGTCAGCACCCGCCAGACGTCCTGCAGGAGTTCGGTCGGGCTCTCGACGGATTCCAGCGCATGGACGAGGATCACCCGGTCCACGGCCGCCTCCGGCAGGGGCATCATGGTCGGGTCGGCCAGCGCCGAGCAGGAGCGGCCGCTGCCGGGCCAGTTCACCACCCCCTGCGTCGCCGGCATGAAGGCCAGCGTCCGTTCGGCGATGACGTGGACGGGGCCGAGATAGGGCGTGGCGTAGCCGAGCCCGAGGACCCGCAGGCCGGAGACCGAGCCGAGGAAGCCGTGGATCGCGCGCGCCACGATGCGGTGCGTCACCCCCCCGAGGGGGCTCGCATAAAAGGCGCGCAGATCGGTGACGTCGAGGCGCATGGCTCGGGTTTCGGTACGATCGCGCGGCTCGGGTCGGGGTCGGCTCGGAGACGCGCGACGAGAAAGGCTCACCCGCATCAATGGGGGCCGACGCCCGGCCCGACAAGCCCGGATCGGCGGAAGGCCCGGGAAGGCCGGGGGAAACGGCCCCTGGACCTGTCTCCGCCCGCACCCATCTTCGTGTGCCGCAGCGATGGTCCGCCGCGCGCCGCGCCGGCGCGGCCATTCCCCGTCCGGAAGGAAGCCCCATGACCGCCCCGAAGCCCGAGATCCGCACCTTCCTGTGCCGCAGCGACAATATCGGGGTCCTGATCCGCGATCCCGCCACCGGCGCCTGCGCCGCCATCGACGTGCCCGAGGCCGGCCCCGTGCTGGCGGCCCTCGACGAGACCGGCTGGACCCTCACCGACATCCTCGTCACGCATCGGCATGCCGACCACGTGGAGGGCATCCCGGAGGTGAAGCGCCGCACCGGCGCGCGGGTGACGGCGCCCCTGAAGGCCGGTGACGCCGTGCCGGAAGTCGACGCCACGGTCGCGGAGGGCGACGCGGTCCGGGTCGGCGACCTCACGGCGCGGGTCTGGGAGACGCCGGGGCACTGCGCCGACCATGTCACCTACTGGTTCGAGGAAGCGGGCGCGGTCTTTGCCGGCGACACCCTGTTCACCCTCGGCTGCGGCCGGGTGATGGAGGCGGAGCCCGCCACCCTGTGGCGCTCCCTGGAGCGCTTCCTGCCGCTGCCCGACGAGACGCAGGTCTACAGCGGCCACGACTACGTGCTCTCCAATGCGCGCTTCGCGCTGGCGGCCGAGCCCGGCAACGCCGCCCTCGCCGTCCGGGCCGCCGAGGCCGAGCGTGCCAGGGCGGAGGGCCGCTTCCTGATTCCCACCACCCTGGGGGCCGAGCGCGCGACCAATCCGTTCCTGCGCGCCGGCGAGCCGAGTCTCGCTCAAAGCGTGGATCTGGCCCCCGGCACCCACCCGTCGGTTGTCTTTGCCGCACTGAGGGCCTGGAAGAACCGGTTCTGAGTCGTTAAAGGGGCGTTACAGCGGGGCTGGTGCTGTCATTGATCTTGGCCTCGTTGGACGATCCGGGGGGAAAATCCGCTTCTCGCGAAGCGGCTCCGCCCAGAAGGGTCCGTCCTGTCCATCCACGAGCCCCGGTGTCCAATTTGATGCAGCCGCCCGGCCCGCCCTTCGCCTTCGGGCACGAGATCGACCTCGGCGAGAGCCGGGGAAGCGAACCTTCGGACGACCGGAAAGCCCCGGAGGGCGCCGTCCGCATCACGGTGCCGCGCGTCGCGCGTCCGGCACCGCGGGCTGCGGCTCCCCTGGCCGTCGATGCGCGGCTGCTCGCCGTCGCCACGGAGCACCTGCGGCGCCTCGGTCCCAAGCGGGTCACCGTGGTGGCCGTCGCCGCCGAAGCGGGCATGACGCATGCCAACGTCTACCGCTACTTCCCGTCGAAGGACGCGCTCCTCGATGCCGTGGCAGGGCGCTGGCTGCGCGACGTCGAGGCGGAACTCGCCCGCATCGCCGATGCGCCGGACCCGGCCGACGACAAGATCGAACGCCTGCTCACCGCCCTGGCCAGCGTCCAGCGCGAGACCCTGGTTCACGAGCCGAATCTCTTCGCCGTCCATCTCGATGCCACCGTGGGCGCCCGGCCCATCGCCCGGCGTCACCGAGTCCGGCTGCGCAGCCTAGTCGAGCGGGTTGTCGAGGAAGGGATCGGGGCCGGTGCCTTCATCGCCCGCGACCGCGAGCGGGCCATCGCCCACATCTTCGACGCCAGCTACCGCTTCACGCATCCGCTGGCGATTCAGCACGATGCCGACCTGCCGCGCGACCTCGTGGAAGCCCGCCTCGGCGCCGTGATTCTCGCGATCCAGAAGGTGCTGCGGACCGGTACCCTCTGAGGCTAAGTGACAGAATTTTTCGTCTGTCACTTGAGGCGCGCTGCCGGGCAGGATCGCTCTCCGTTCGTCTAATTCCTTATCGCGCTTACGCTTTTTCTCGCCCTCGCCGATGCGAAGGCGCCCCCGCCTTGGCCCGAACCCTGCTTTGACGTTCGTGCCTCGGTTGAAGCCCTGGGCCTTTTCGGCCACACACCGCCGCAGCAACGCGCCGGTGGTTTTCAAGCCTCCCAGCGCCGCGACCGCCACGCAAGGACCGGAGGTTCGTTTCCCCCATGGCACGCAGCAAGATCGCGCTCATCGGCGCTGGACAGATCGGTGGAACCCTCGCGCACCTCGCCGGCCTGAAGGAGCTCGGCGACGTCGTGCTGTTCGACATCGCCGACGGCGTCCCGCAGGGCAAAGGTCTCGACATCGCGGAATCCGCGCCCGTCGACGGCTTCGATGCGACCTACACGGGGGCCAGCGACTATGCGGCGATCGCCGGCGCCGACGTGGTGATCGTCACCGCCGGCGTGCCGCGCAAGCCCGGCATGAGCCGCGACGACCTGATCGGGATCAACCTGAAGGTCATGGAGGCCGTCGGCACCGGCATCAAGCAGCACGCGCCGGACGCCTTCGTCATCTGCATCACCAATCCCCTCGACGCGATGGTCTGGGCCCTGCAGAAGTTCTCCGGCCTTCCCACCCACAAGGTGGTCGGCATGGCCGGCGTGCTCGATTCCGCCCGCTTCCGCCACTTCCTGGCCGACGAGTTCAAGGTCTCGGTGGAGGACGTCACCGCCTTCGTGCTCGGCGGCCACGGCGACGACATGGTCCCGCTGGTGCGCTACTCCACGGTGGCCGGCGTGCCGCTTCCCGACCTGGTCAAGCTCGGCTGGACCACCCAGGAGAAGCTCGACGCCATGGTCGAGCGCACCCGCAAGGGCGGCGGCGAGATCGTCAACCTGCTCAAGACCGGCTCGGCCTTCTACGCCCCCGCCGCCTCCGCCATCGCCATGGCCGAGAGCTACCTGCGCGACAAGCGCCGCGTGCTCCCCTGCGCCGCCTACCTCAACGGCGAGTACGGCGTCTCCGACATGTATGTCGGCGTCCCGATCGTGATCGGCGCCAACGGCGTCGAGCGCGTCCTCGAGGTCGACTTCAACGGCGACGAGAAGGCGATGTTCGACAAGTCGGTCGGTGCCGTGAAGACCCTGATCGAGGCCTGCAAGGGCGTGAACCCCGCGCTGGCCTAGTTCGACCGTCATTCCGGGCCGCCGACGCGGCGGGCTGGATCGCAACCTGTGTTTCTGGATCCCGGGTTCCGCTCTGCGGCCCCGGGATGACGTTGAGGGTCTCATCCATGAACATTCACGAGTACCAGGCCAAGGCGGTGCTGAAGGAATTCGGTCTGCCCGTCTCGCGCGGCGTGCCGATCTTCAAGCCCGAGGAGGCCGAGGCGGCCGCCAAGGAACTCGGCGGCCCGGTCTGGGTGGTGAAGTCGCAGATCCACGCGGGCGGTCGCGGCAAGGGCACCTTCAAGGGGGCGCCAGCCGGCGCCAAGGGCGGCGTGCGCGTCACCAAGTCCCTCGACGAGGTGAAGCAGTTCGCCGGCGAAATGCTGGGTCAGACCCTGGTCACGATCCAGACCGGCGAGGCCGGCAAGCAGGTCAACCGGCTCTACATCGAGGAGGGCGCCCAGATCGAGGCGGAGTTCTACCTCTCGATGCTGGTCGACCGCGAGACCGGCCGGGTCGCCTACGTCGTCTCGACGGAAGGCGGCATGGACATCGAGACGGTGGCGCACGACACGCCGGAAAAGATCGTCACCTTCTCCGTCGATCCCGCCACGGGCGTAATGCCCCATCACGGCCGCCTCGTCGCCAAGACGCTCGGCCTCACGGGCGCCCAGGCCAAGGAAGCCGGCGACCTCACCACCCGGCTCTACCAGGCGTTCACCGCCAAGGACATGAGCATGCTGGAGATCAATCCGCTGGTGCTCACCGGCGACGGCCACCTCAAGTGCCTCGACGCCAAGATCTCCTTCGACTCGAACGCCCTCTACCGCCACCCGGACATCGTGGCCCTGCGCGACGAGACCGAGGAGGACGCCAAGGAGATCGAGGCCTCCAAGTACGATCTGGCCTACATCGCCCTCGACGGCACCATCGGCTGCATGGTCAACGGCGCAGGCCTCGCCATGGCGACGCTGGACATCATCAAGCTCTACGGCGAGGAGCCGGCGAACTTCCTCGATGTCGGCGGCGGCGCCTCGGAGGAGAAGGTCACGGCGGCGTTCAAGATCATCACCGCCGATCCGCAGGTGAAGGGCATCCTCGTCAACATCTTCGGCGGCATCATGAAGTGCGACGTGATCGCCAACGGCGTGATCGCGGCGGTGAAGGCGGTCGGCCTGCAGGTGCCCCTGGTGGTGCGCCTGGAGGGGACCAACGTCGAGAAGGGCAAGGAGATCATCCGGAATTCCGGCCTGAACGTGATCCCCGCCGACGACCTCGACGACGCCGCGCAGAAGATCGTCGCCGCCGTGAAGAAGGGCTGAGAGACCCCATGTCCATCCTGATCGACGCGAACACCAAGGTCCTCTGCCAGGGCTTCACCGGCAAGAACGGAACCTTCCACTCCGAGCAGGCCATCGCCTACGGCACCAGGATGGTCGGTGGCACCAGCCCGGGGAAGGGCGGCTCCAAGCACCTCAACCTGCCGGTCTTCGACACGGTGGCGGAAGCCCGCGAAGCCACGGGCGCCGACGCATCTGTCGTCTACGTGCCGCCGCCGGGGGCGGCGGACGCGATCTGCGAGGCGATCCAGGCGGAGATCCCGCTCATCGTCTGCATCACGGAGGGCATTCCGGTGCTCGACATGGTGCGGGTCAAGCGCGCGCTCGAAGGCTCGAAGTCCCGCCTCGTCGGCCCGAACTGCCCCGGCATCGTCACCGCAGGCCAGTGCAAGATCGGCATCATGCCGGCCAACATCTTCAAGCCGGGCTCGGTGGGCATCGTCTCCCGCTCCGGCACGCTGACCTACGAGGCCGTGTTCCAGACCACGAATGCCGGCCTCGGCCAGACCACCGCGGTGGGCATCGGCGGCGACCCGGTGAAGGGCACGGAGTTCATCTCCATGCTCGAGCTGTTCCTCGCCGACGACAAGACCGAGTCGATCGTCATGATCGGCGAGATCGGCGGCTCGGCCGAGGAAGAGGCGGCGCAGTTCCTGGCCGACGAGGCCAAGCGCGGCCGCAAGAAGCCCATGGTCGGCTTCATCGCCGGCCGCACGGCGCCTCCGGGCCGTCGCATGGGGCACGCGGGCGCCATCATCTCGGGCGGCAAGGGCGGCGCCGAGGACAAGATCGCCGCGATGGAAGCGGCCGGAATCCGGGTCTCGCCTTCGCCGGCGCGCCTCGGCAGCACCCTCGTCGAGGTTCTGCGCGGCTGACACGCGCGGGACGCGGGCCTCGCGTTGGTCGACGTTCAGGTCCGCGACCCCATCTGACGAACGAGCGACGCGAGCCCGAGGAGGCCCGCGTCTTTCCCGGTACATCCGATCCCGGCCGCGATCCGCGCGGATGGGGTCGGGCAGGGGCCTTCCCGGCGGAAGACCCCGCACAGCGGCAGGATGACCCGAACGATGGCACGCCAGGACGCGCTCGAAACCTCGTTCCTCTACGGCGGCAACGCCGCCTACATCGAGGAGCTGCAGGCGGCCTACGCCCGCGATCCGAACGCGGTCGATCCGGAGTGGCAGACGTTCTTCCGGTCCCTGAACGAGGACAAGGGGCTTGCGGAGAAGAACGCGGCCGGCGCCTCGTGGGAGCGGCCGAACTGGCCGATCCACGCCAATGGCGAGATCGTCTCGGCGCTGGACGGCAACTGGGCCACCGTCGAGAAGGCGATGGGCGACAAGATCCGCGCCAAGTCCGACACCGCGTCGGCCCCGACCAAGGGCGCCGTCATCGCCTCCGCCCCCGGGATCTCGGTGGAGCAGGCGACGAAGGATTCGGTCCGCGCGATCATGCTGATCCGCGCCTACCGCATGCGCGGCCACCTGCACGCCAAGCTCGATCCTCTCGGCCTCGCCCCCCGCGGCGACCACGAGGAGCTGCATCCGCAGCATTACGGCTTCGAGGAGAAGGACTGGGACCGTCCGATCTTCCTCGACAACGTGCTCGGCCTCGAATTCTCGACCATTCGCGAGATCGTCGAGATCCTGGAGCGCACCTACTGCCAGACCCTCGGCGTCGAGTTCATGCACATCTCTAACCCGGAGGAGAAGGCCTGGATCCAGGAGCGCATCGAGGGCAAGGGCAAGGAGATCACCTTCACCCCCGAGGGCCGTCGCGCGATCCTGAACAAGCTGATCGAAGCGGAGGGCTTCGAGAAGTTCCTCGATCTCAAGTATACCGGCACCAAGCGCTTCGGCCTCGACGGCTCGGAGGCGATGATCCCGGCGCTGGAACAGATCATCAAGCGGGGCGGCGCCCTCGGCGCCGAGGAGATCGTCGTGGGCATGGCCCATCGCGGCCGCCTCAACGTGCTCACCAACGTGATGGCCAAGCCCTTCCGGGCGGTGTTCAACGAGTTCAAGGGCGGCTCGGCCAACCCGGCCGAGGTCGAGGGCTCCGGCGACGTGAAGTACCATCTCGGTGCCTCGTCGGACCGCGCCTTCGACGGCAACAACGTCCACCTTTCGCTCACCGCCAACCCGTCGCACCTCGAGATCGTCGATCCCGTCGTGCTCGGCAAGGTGCGCGCCAAGCAGGACCAGCGGGCCAAGCCCACGGTGGAGCGCACCCGCGTGGTGCCGCTGCTCATCCACGGCGACGCGGCCTTCGCGGGTCAGGGCGTGGTGGCCGAGTGCCTCGGCCTGTCCGGCCTGAAGGGCCACCGCACCGGCGGCTCGATCCACTTCATCATCAACAACCAGATCGGCTTCACCACCGATCCGCGCTTCTCGCGCTCCTCGCCCTATCCGTCCGACGTGGCGAAGATGGTCGAGGCGCCCATCTTCCACTGCAACGGCGACGACCCGGAGGCCGTCACCTTCGCGGCCAAGATCGCGATCGAGTATCGCCAGAAGTTCGGCAAGCCGGTCGTCATCGACATGCTCTGCTACCGCCGCTTCGGCCACAACGAGGGCGACGAGCCCGCCTTCACCCAGCCGAAGATGTACCAGCGCATCCGCAAGCACCCGACCGCGCTGGAGACCTACGGCAAGAAGCTCGTCGCCGAGGGCGTGGTGAGCCAGGAGCAGCTCGACGCGCGCAAGGCCGAGTTCCGCGCCGTGCTCGACGCCGAGCTGGAGGTCGCGACGAACTACAAGGCCAACAAGGCCGACTGGCTCGACGGTCGCTGGGCCGGCTTCAAGGCCGTGCGCGAGGACGTGGACGATCCGCGCCGCGGCAAGACCGGCGTGCCGGTGGAGACCCTGCGCGAGATCGCCCAGCGCATCACCACGCCGCCGCCCGGCTTCCACCTGCACCGCACGATCCAGCGCTTCTTCGACAACCGCGCCAAGGCGGTGGAATTGGGCCAGGGCATCGATTGGGCGACCGCCGAGGCCCTGGCCTTCGGCTCGCTCCTCATCGAGGGCCACCGCGTCCGCCTCTCGGGCCAGGACGTGGAGCGCGGCACCTTCTCGCAGCGCCACGCGGTGGTGATCGACCAGGAGAACGAGCAGCGCTACACCTCGCTGAACTCGATCCGTGAGGGCCAGGCCAGCCTGGAGGTCATCAACTCGATGCTGTCCGAGGAGGCGGTGCTCGGCTTCGAGTACGGCTACTCCGCGGCCGAGCCCAACGCCCTGGTGCTGTGGGAGGCGCAGTTCGGCGACTTCGCCAACGGCGCCCAGGTGGTCATCGACCAGTTCATCTCGTCGGGCGAGCGCAAGTGGCTGCGCATGTCGGGCCTGACCCTGCTGCTGCCGCACGGCTACGAGGGCCAGGGCCCGGAGCACTCCTCCGCCCGCCTGGAGCGCTTCCTGCAGATGTGCGCCGAGGACAACATGCAGGTCGCCAACTGCACCACGCCCTCGAACTACTTCCACATCCTGCGCCGCCAGCTGCACCGCGAGTTCCGCAAGCCGCTGATCCTGATGACGCCGAAGTCGCTCCTGCGGCACAAGAAGGCGGTCTCGCCGATCGAGGCGATGGCGGACGGCTCGAGCTTCCACCGCGTGCTCTGGGACGATGCCGAGCGCGACGAGGACGGCATCAGGCTCGTGAAGGACGACAAGGTCCGGCGCGTCGTGCTGTGCTCGGGCAAGGTCTATTACGACCTCTACGACGAGCGCGAGAAGCGCGGCGTCAACGACGTGTACCTGATGCGCGTCGAGCAGCTCTACCCGTTCCCCCTGAAGGCGCTCGCGGGCGAGATGGGGCGCTTCCGGAACGCCGAGGTGGTGTGGTGCCAGGAGGAGCCGAAGAACATGGGCTCCTGGGCCTTCGTCGAACCCTACCTCGAATGGGTGCTGGGCCAGGCCCAGTCGCCGGTGAAGCGCGCGCGCTACGTCGGTCGCCCGGCCTCCGCCTCCACGGCGGTGGGCATGCTCTCGAAGCACCAGGCCCAGCTCCAGGCCTTCCTCAACGAGGCGCTGGCGGTCTGACCGCCGGCCCCTCCTCCACGCTACTCGCCCCCACGTTTCGCGATCCGAGGGCGCCGCCGAGCGGCGTCCCAAACCCTCCGGACGGACACTGAACCATGGCAACCGATATCGTCGTCCCGACCCTGGGCGAATCCGTGAGCGAGGCCACCATCGGCCGCTGGTTCAAGAAGCCGGGCGACGCCGTGGCGGCCGACGAGCCCCTGGTGGAACTCGAGACCGACAAGGTCACCCTCGAGGTGAACGCGCCGGCCGCGGGCCAGCTCGGCGAGATCCTGGCCAAGGACGGCGAGACGGTGGAGCCCGGCGCGCTCCTCGGTTCGATCGTCGAGGCCGGGGCCGGCGGCGGCAAGGCCGCGGCGCCGAAGAAGGCCGAAGCCAAATCCGAAGCCAAATCCGAGACCAAGACCGAGAGCAAGCCGGCAGAAGCGCCCGCTCAGGAGTCGTCGGCCGGCTACGGCAACCACGGTGACGCCGTGCCTCAGGCCACCCGCGAGTCCGGCGACCACGGCCCCGCGGTCGCCAAGATGGCCCGCGAGTCCGGCATCGACCCTGCGACCCTGAACGGCAGCGGCAAGGACGGCCGCGTGACCAAGGGCGACATGCTCGAGGCCACGTCGAAGGCTCCCTCCGCTCCGGCCCCGGCCCCCGCGCGGGAGGCCAAGCCCGCCGCCCCGCGGGCGCCTTCGAAGCCCGACGATGCGGCGCGCGAGGAGCGCGTGCGCATGACCAAGCTGCGCCAGACCATCGCCCGCCGTCTCAAGGACGCGCAGGACACCGCCGCGATGCTGACGACGTTCAACGACGTCGACATGTCGGCCGTGATGGCGATGCGGAGCCAGTACAAGGACATCTTCGAGAAGAAGCACGGTACGAAGCTCGGCTTCATGGGCTTCTTCACCAAGGCGGTGATCGGCGCCCTCAAGGACGTGCCGGCGGTGAATGCCGAGATCGACGGGCAGGACCTCGTCTACAAGAACTACTACCACATCGGCATCGCGGTCGGCACCGATAAGGGCCTCGTGGTGCCGGTGGTGCGCGACGCCGACGACCTGTCGATCGCCGGCATCGAGAAGAAGATTGCCGGCTTCGGCAAGAAGGCCCGCGAGGGCAAGCTCTCCATCGAGGAGATGCAGGGCGGCACCTTCACGATCACCAACGGCGGCATCTACGGCTCGCTGATGTCGACCCCGATCCTCAACGCGCCGCAATCCGGCATCCTCGGCATGCACCGCATCGAGGAGCGCCCCGTGGTGCGCGCCGGCAAGATCGAGGCGCGGCCGATGATGTACCTCGCCCTGTCCTACGATCACCGCATCGTCGACGGGAAGGAGGCCGTGACCTTCCTCGTGCGCGTCAAGGAGGCTCTGGAAGATCCGGCACGCCTCGTGCTCGACCTCTAAGGCCCGGCAGCTGCCGTCCGCCGGCCGCGTTCCCGCGCGGCCGGACGCTTCCGCGCGCTTCGTCCATCGATGGTGGGGCATGACCCGCCGCCCAATCCAGCGAGTCAGATTCCCATGTCCTACGATCTCGTCGTCATCGGCACCGGCCCCGGCGGTTACGTCTGCGCCATCCGTGCCGCCCAGCTCGGCCTCAAGACGGCCGTGGTGGAAAAGCGGGCCGCCCATGGCGGCACCTGCCTCAACGTCGGCTGCATCCCCTCGAAGGCCCTGCTCCACGCCTCGGAAGCGTTCGAGGAGGCGGGCAAGCACTTCGCCGACATGGGCGTCATGGTCGGCGCGCCCGAGCTCGACCTCGCGAAGATGATGACGTTCAAGCAGGACGGCGTCGACGGCAACACCAAGGGCGTCGAGTTCCTGCTCAAGAAGAACGGTATCGACGCCTATCGGGGCACCGCCCGGCTGGCCGGTGCGGGCCGCGTCGAGGTGCTGTCCGAGGATGGCGGCAACCAGCTCCTGGAGACGAAGAACGTCGTCATCGCCACGGGCTCGGACGTCACGAAGCTTCCCGGTGTCACCATCGACGAGACCATCGTCGTGTCCTCCACCGGCGCGCTCACCCTGGAGAAGGTCCCGGGCAAGCTCCTCATCATCGGGGCCGGCGTCATCGGCCTCGAGCTCGGCTCGGTCTGGCGCCGCCTCGGCTCCGAGGTCACCGTGGTCGAGTATCTCGACCGGATCCTGCCGGGCATGGACGGCGAGGTCGGCAAGCAGTTCCAGCGCATCCTCGGCAAGCAGGGCATGCAGTTCAAGCTCTCGTCCAAGGTGACGGGCGTCACGGTCAAGGACGGGGCCGCCACCGTCACGGTGGAGCCCGCCGCCGGCGGCGAGGCCGAGACGCTGCAGGCCGACGTGGTGCTCGTGGCCATCGGCCGGGTGCCCTACACCGAAGGCCTCGGCCTGGAGACGGTCGGAGTCGGCCTCGACAACAAGGGCCGCATCCAGACGGACAGCCACTACGCCACCAACGTCACGGGCATCTACGCCATCGGCGACGTCATCGCCGGCCCGATGCTGGCCCACAAGGCCGAGGACGAGGGGGTGGCCGTGGCCGAGCTGTTGGCCGGCCAGTCGGGCCACGTGAACTACGGCGTCATCCCGAACGTGGTCTATACCTACCCGGAGGTCGCGTCCGTCGGAAAGACGGAGGAGGAACTCAAGAAGGACGGCATCGCCTACAACAGCGGCAAGTTCCCCTTCACCGCCAACGGCCGCGCCAAGGTGAACCACACCACGGACGGCTTCGTGAAGATCCTGGCCGACGCGACCACCGACCGCGTCCTGGGCGTCCACATCGTCGGGGCCGATGCCGGCAACCTGATCGCGGAAGTCGCGGTGGCGATGGAGTTCGGCGCCTCCGCCGAGGACGTCGCCCGCACCTGCCACGCCCATCCGACCCTCACCGAGGCGGTCAAGGAAGCCGCCCTCGCGGTCGGAAAGCGCGCGATCCACATCTGAGCCCTACGCTGTCCCTCGACGAAGACGGCCGCCGCTTCGTCGAGGGCGTCACGCCCTGGGTCGCTCCGCCCTCACGGAGCCGATCAGGGGGCTTGGCAGGCCATCACCTCGGCGGCCTGGGCCACGCTGAGGGCGCGCTCGCGAACCTGCCGCGGGAGGCCCGGCCGCTCGGAGACGGCGGCCGCGTCCCGCTGAAGGCGGACGTTGCAGGCGCAGGACCGATGCCCGGCCGCGTCGAAGCAGGCATCATGGCGCAGGCAGGCGGCATCGAGGTCGTCGGTGGGCGGCAGGCCCTCGCCCCGTTGGCCGGTCCCACAATAATTGCCGTGGAACAGGGCCTTGCCCGCCAGAACCTGCGCGAGATCGGCCTTGGGCAGGGGCGGCTCATCGGGTCGGTCGACCGGGGTCAGGTCGTTGGCCGGGCCACCGGCTCGGTCGGCCGAGCCGCGAAGCGCCCTGGGAATGCCGGAGTTCGGGCCGGGCTGGTTCAGGGGCTCGCCGGCCCGTCCGTTGGAATCGGCCAGGTCCGGCAAGGGCGGTGGCGGTCCTGGGCGCACCTCTTCCGCCTCGACGGCCGGTGCCTCCGTCGTGGTCTGGGCCGGTGCTTCCCGGGCCGTCAACAGCAGCAAGGCGGCGATCGCTACGGCGAGGGTGCGAAACCTGTCGGTCAAGGCTCGATCGTCTCCTGTCCCCCCAGACTCCTCCAGCGACGGCCCGGGGCGGGGATGATCCGGTCTCGGATGGATCGTCCCCGTGGGCCACGGAGGCGTCCCCGTCGGTCGGCAGATACGGCGAAGGTGGTGATTCCGTTCCACCCGCGATGATCCGCCCGTTGGCTCCGCGGTGCAGGCGATCGGCTCCCAGAGGTGATTGACAGGCCGGGGCGCGTGCGACCTCTGACGGGGTCAGCAGGCACCGGGAGAAGAATCATGAAGGTCGTGGCGGATCTGTGCATCGTTCCGATGGGCGTCGGCCCCTCGGTCTCGCCCTACGTGAAGGAGATCAAGGCGATCATCGACGCCAGTCCCCTCCATGCCGAGATGCATGCCAACGGGACCAATATCGAGGGCGAACTCGGCGATATCTGCGCCCTCATCGAAGCCTGCGAGGCCAGATTGAGCGAGATCGGCGTGCAGCGGGTCTTCTTCACCATGGCGTTCTCGTCGCGACGCGACAAGGACCAGTCCATGGCGGACAAGCTGAAGGCTGTTCTCTGACCATGACCCGCCACGGCGGGGATCGTCACGGCTTCGCTGGATCCGGTTTCGGTCGATCGAGCCTCTCGCCCGCCTCGCATTCCCGCAGGAAGGTCTCCCGGTGGGCGCTGGCGAGCCTGTTCTCGTCGGCCTGCGCCGCGCAGACCGCCTCGTCGCGCGCCTGCCCGGTGGCGGCCGGGGAGGGGGGCGGCGTCTGAGCCGAGGCCGGGGTCGCCAGCCCGAGGGCCAGGAGCAGGATGTGACGATGCCGGGTTGCCATGGGGGGGCCTTCCGTCCTGTGCGCCGTCCTGTTCGGTCCGCATGCCGGGGCAACGCGGCCGGGAGGCCCTTGATCCGCCGGCCGCCCGGACGGCGATGGTGTGTTGTCGTACGGAGAGGCAAGAAACGGAGAAAGAATTAACTGCCCCTCGGTGATGACTGGACTCTGGCGGCGGTCGTCCTCCTTGCTCCGACCGCCTCACCGCAGACCACCGATGGATGTCAGGGTCCTGACGATGCCTGAGCGACCCGTCTTGCTGCAGCGATTTCGATGGACGCATTCGGCCAGATGGCTGAGTGCCATCAACTTGCTTGCTGTCATCGGGCTCTGCGCCGTCTCGGCCTTCATGCTCTGGCAGATGCGCCTCGATGCGGCCCGGCGCTCGGAGGTGACATCGCGAAGCCTCGTGCAGGTCCTCGGGCGGGATATCGCCCGGAACATCGAGCTCTACGATCTTTCCCTGCGGGCCGTCGTCGACGGCCTGAAGCTTCCCGAGCTTGCCCAGGCCGATCCCGAACTCCGGCAGATGATCCTGTTCGATCGCGCCGCCACGGCCGAGAATTTCGGCCACACCCTCGTGTTCGACAGAACCGGGAAGCTCATCATCAGCTCGAAATCCCTCGCCCCCGAGCCTCTGAACTACGCCGACCGCGAATATTTCCAGTACCACGTCGCCCATCCGGGCAACGAGCTGCACATCAGCCAGCCCCTGGTTTCGCGTCTCACGGGCAAGCGCGTCCTCATCATCAGCCGGCGCCTGTCGGACCCGGATGGCAGCTTCGCGGGGGTCGTCCTCGGTTCGATCTACCTCGACTACTTCCGTCAGCTGTTCGCCGCCGTCGGCGCCGATCATGCCGGCACCGTCACCCTCTACGGTCCGGGTGGCACGATCATCATGCGCGAGCCCTACGACGAGGCCACCATCGGGCGGAGCGTCTCGGCCACGGACAGCTACCGGAGGTTCTTCGATGCGCCGGAGGGTCGCTTCACCGGCCCTGCGATGGTCGGCGAGGGCAGCCGCGACTTCGTGTTCACCAAGGTCGGCGACCTGCCGCTTCACCTCAGCATCGCCGTGGCGCCGGCGGAGATCTATGCAGATTGGTGGCACCGCGCCCTGGTCCTCGGGGCGGTGGTGCTGAGCCTGTGCGCGACCACCATCGTCCTGACCTGGCTGTTCGGGCGCGAGCTGCACCAGCGCAGGGTGGCGGAGCAGGCGGCCCTCGACCTCAACGTCCAGCTGGAGAAGCTGGCCACCACCGATGCGCTGACGGGCCTCGCCAACCGGCGACGGTTCGACGATGCGCTGGAACGCGAATGGCGCCGCGCGGTCCGCAACCAGCTGCCCCTCTCGCTCCTCGTCCTCGATGCCGACTACTTCAAGGGCTACAACGACCGCTACGGGCACCAGCGGGGCGATGAGGCCCTCCGGCTGATCGCGCGCTCCATCGAGGCCAGCATCGTCAATGCCTCCGACACGGCCTGCCGCATCGGGGGTGAGGAATTCGCCGTGATCCTGCCCGAGACCGACGCGGCCGGGGCGGAGATCGTCGCCCACCGCATCCGCGAGGCCGTGGCGGGCTGGAAGATCCCGCATGCGAGCAGCCCCCTCGGGGTGCTCACGGTCAGCCTCGGCTTGGCGCAGATCCCCGATGTCCGGGCAGCCGATCCCGCCGCCTTCGTCGAGGCGGCGGACCAGGCGCTCTACGCGGCCAAGGCGAACGGGCGCAACCAGGTGCAGTTGCGGCGCCGGGACAAGGCCGGCCTGCGCCTCGCCGCGGGCTGAACCCGGGCCCGGCGGTCGCGCAGACCTATCGCGGCCTGGTCGCCGGGGCGCCGAGTTCCCGGGCGATGCCGTCGAGCCCTTGGTCGTAGACGCCCTCGATGTCGGCCCGGGCCTCGGCCTCGCCCATGCCGGCCGGGTCGAAGGTGGCGCTCCACACCACCGTCGCGCCGGTGCCGTTCGGCCGGACCTGCAGGGTGGCGTTGTAGGCCCCTACGGGCAGGGGGCCCTCGATGAAGGCGTAGCTGTAGCTCATCCCCGCTTCGTCCCGCCGGGTCTCGGCCTCGACGAGGGTGCCGAGGCCTCCGGCGACGACGAGGCGGCGGACGGGCTCGTTGTCCTCGCGGTCGGCGTCGTCCCGGGTCCCGGAGGAGTCGCAGGCGACCACCTGCGGGTGCCACAGGGCGATGGAGCAGAAGCCGCCGATGAGCGCCCACACGGCGGCGGCCGGGGCCGGGATGTCGCGGCTGCGGGAGACCTCGATCGCGCCGGCCGGGCCGGCGAGGAGCGTGAGGGCGATTCCCAGGATGGCCTGCCGCATGATCGTCCCCCCCCCTGCCCGCTCAGCGCAACCGGCCGGCGGGCGGGAAGGTTGCGCCTCGCCTCAGGGGAGGGCACCGATGTCGCGCAGGTAGGCGGCGCTCGCCGGGTGCAGCCAGCCCCGGGGCACGGCCTCGACCAGGTTGCGCGGGTCGCTGTCGCCGCCCTGTGGGTCGCTTCGCGCGAGGCTCGCCTGGCTCCGCGCCAGGGCCGCCACGAAGCGCGCCACCCGCGCGCCGTCGATGTCCGGCCGGGCGAGGACGAAGCTCCAGGAGCCCACCGTCTCGATGGGCGCATGCTGCCCGGCGAAGACGTTCGCCGGAACGGTGCGGCGGCGCAGGGATGTCCCGCGTGCCAGGATGCGGTCGATCGCGTCCGGGGCCGGCCCGAAGAAGCGGGCGCCGCCGGGGGCCTCCGCCAGCGTCCGGAAGCCCGGCCACCCGAGCCCCGCCCCCCAGAGCGCCGCGGCGCGTCCATCCTGCACCATGACCGCCCCGTCGCCGGCCCGGTCGAGGAGGATCGGCTCGATGTCGTGGTCGGGGTCGATGCCCGAACCTGTCAGGACGGTCCGGCCCATGACGGTGAGGCCGGAGGCGTGGGTGCCGAGGACGACGCGCCGCCCCCGCAGGTCCGGCACACCGTGGATCGGGCTGGCTGCCGGAACGACGAAGAGGCCCGGCGAGGCGTTCACCGGCGCGACTACGGTGATCCGAGGCCCCGCCTCGGGCTCGGCCCTGAGGGCGTCATAGGCGTAGTCGCCCTGGACCAGGGCGAGATCGACGGAGCCGCCCTTCAGGAGACCGACATTCTCGGCCGAGCCCTTGGAGGGCCGCAGGGCGACGGACAGGGCGGGATCGACCGTGCGGAGCGCCTCCACCAGGGCCAGGCCGAAGGCGGGGAACGAGCCGCCGGGCGTCGCCGTCGCCAGTACGAGCCCGCCCGGCGTGCCGGCCGATCGCACGCGCTTGGACGGGACCAGCGTCGCCGTGGCCGCGATGAGGAATGAGCGCCTGAGCATGGGTCCATCCGCCGGGTCACGGGCCGCATTCAAGCGGAGGCCACGGAGCCTGCGCAAGGGGGCGCCGCACCGGAGCCGCACCCGCGCCGAGGGAGCCAAAACCGGTCTCGGGCGCTTGTTCCGATGAGACGGGGCCCGCTGGGCCCCGCGCCCCATGCCAGCTGACGAGATCCCCATGCGGACCCGATCGAAACTCGGCCTCGCGGCCCTGGCCGTCGTTCTCCTCGGCGGCGCGGCCTTCGTGCGCTTCGTCGTCTATCCCGAGCAGGCCACGCTCGAGGCCTCGGCCGGACAGGGCGCGAACCCGACCCTGCCGGCGCCCAACCCGACCCTGATGCCCACCGTGAACATCGCCCGCGTCGCCCGCTGGGAGAAGGGCACCAAGCCGCAGGCCGCGGATGGTCTGCAGGTGGCGGCCTACGCGGACGGGTTCGACCATCCGCGCTGGATGTACCTCCTGCCCAACGGGGATGTGCTCGTGGCCGAGGCCAACAAACCGCAGACCGACGACCCCTCGACCGGCGTCGCGGATTGGGTGGCCGACAAGGTGAAGAGTCTGGCCGGCGCCGGCGTGAAGAGCCCCGAGCGCATCGTCCTCCTACGGGACGCGAACGGCGACGGCGTCGCCGAGGAGCGCCACGTGCTCCTGAAGGACCTGCACTCGCCCTTCGGCATGGCGCTGGTCGGGTCGGACCTCTACGTCGCCAATGCCGATTCGCTGGTGAAGGTGCCCTACCAGGCGGGCCAGACCGAGATCACCGCGACGCCGGAGAAGGTCGTCGACCTGCCGTCCGGCATCAACCATCACTGGACCAAGAACGTCATCGCCAGCCCCGACGGGCAGAGGCTCTACGTGACCGTCGGCTCGAACAGCAATGTCGGCGAGAACGGCCTCGACAAGGAGACCGGCCGCGCGGCGATCTGGGAATACACGATACCCACCAAGCAGATGCGCGCATACGCCACCGGCCTGCGCAACCCCAACGGCCTCGGCTTCGAGCCGGTGACGGGCAAGCTCTGGACGGCGGTGAACGAGCGCGACGAGATCGGCAGCGACCTCGTGCCCGACTACATCACCTCCGTGCAGGAGGGCGGCTTCTACGGCTGGCCCTACAGCTACTGGGGCAACCATGTCGATGCGCGCGTGGAGCCGCAGAGGCCCGACCTCGTCGCCAAGGCGATCGC
The DNA here is from genome assembly GCF_001424705.1 of Methylobacterium sp. Leaf465. Taxonomy (GTDB): domain Bacteria; phylum Pseudomonadota; class Alphaproteobacteria; order Rhizobiales; family Beijerinckiaceae; genus Methylobacterium. The sequence continues at coordinate 13,375 of NZ_LMRA01000034.1, read as the reverse complement.
GCCGGACTATGCGGTGGGCACCCACACCGCCTCCCTCGGCATCGCGTTCTCGCAGGGGAGCCGCCTGCCGGAGGCCTGGACGAGCGGCCTGTTCGTCGCCCAGCACGGTTCGTGGAACCGCCGGCCGAAGAGCGGCTACAAGGTGATCTACGTGCCGTTCAAGGACGGCAAGCCCAGCGGGCAGCCGGTCGACGCGCTGACCGGCTTCCTCAACGCCGACGAGAAGGCCCAGGGACGCCCCGTCGGCGTGATCCTCGACAAGACCGGCGCCCTGCTGGTCTCGGACGACGTCGGCAAGACGATCTGGCGGGTGAGCGCCTCCACCCGGACCCAGTAGGCGCCTCCAGCCGCCGTCCCGCTGAGCAGCGGAAGTCCTGATGACAGAGACCAAGACCGATCCCTCGCGGCGCGTCCTCGTTGGGCGGCCTCTCCGCCGGCATGGTGGCCGTCCTGGAACATTCCGCGGGGGCACAGGAACAGGTCGCGCAGACCGACACCGCCCCGAACCCGCCGCGCAGCTATCCGAAGACCCCCTTCGAGACGCAGCAGCAGGCCTGGCCGGGGCTGGCGGGTCGGATGGTGCCGCGCCCGAACCATGGCGAAACCAGTTACACGGGGTCCGGGCGCCTCGCCGGCCGCAAGGCGCTGATCACCGGCGGCGATTCGGGCATCGGCCGTGCCGCGGCCATCGCCTATGCCCGCGAGGGCGCGGACGTGGCCATCAACTACCTGCCGGCCGAGGAGCCGGATGCGGTCGAGGGGTGGGGCTCATCCGGCAGGCCGGCCGCAAGGCGGTGATGCTGCCGGGCGACATCCGCGACGAAGGCTTCTGCCAGCGTCTGGTGGCGGACGCGGCGCGCGAACTCGGCGGCCTCGATATCCTCGTCAACAACGCGGTCTACCAGAAGTCCCAGGTCTCGATCCTCGACATCACCACCGAGCAGCTCGACCAGACCTTCCGGACCAACGTCTACGCGATGTTCTGGATCACCAAGGCCGCCCTCGCCCATCTCGGGCCCGGCGCGGCGATCATCAACACCGCGTCGGTCAACGCCTACGAGCCTTCCGAGACCCTGCTCGACTACGCTGCCACCAAGGCGGTGATCGTGAACTTCTCGAAGGACCTCGCCAAGCAACTCGCGGAGAGCGGCATCCGGGTGAATGCGGTGGCCCCGGGACCGTTCTGGACTCCGCTCCAGGTCTGCGGTGGGCAGCCACCGGAAAAGCTGCCGAATTTCGGCAAGGACACACCGATCGGGCGGCCGGGTCAGCCGGCCGAGCTCGCCGGCATCTACGTGTTGCTCGCCTCCGACGAGGCGAGCTACTCACTAGGCAGGTGTTCCGCGCCGTCGGCGGGCGCGGCGGCCCCTGAGGCGGATGGTACGTCCGGTCCGGTTGCGCTGAACAGCCCGCCGAGCTGGCGCGCGACGCCGACCAGGTCGGTCGCGTCGATCCGTTCATCCCGGTCATCGGCGTCCGCGTGCGGAAGCGCCTCGCCTGGTGCGGGCACCACTTCGAGGCCGGCACCTGGGTTCTGCCGGACCTCTACGGGACCACCGCGATCCGTGCCTCTGCGCGCGCACGAGGGCTGCGACCCAGACCGCTTCCGCAACCTTGACGCGTTCGACCTCCGTCCCATAACGGGGGCGGCGCGGCGGTCATCCCTGCCACGGCGAGGGCGTTACCCGGACTCTGAGCGAGACTCCGGCGGACCAACTCGCCAATGGCATGGCCAACCCGGCCCCCGTCCAAGACTGACCCTGGACCTCGCCGATATCCCCGCCCTGCCGCGTAGCGGTCTCATCCCGCGGGACGAGCACGCGATCAACGGTGGGCTCCAGCCTGGCGGGGGCCAAGCCCGATCGATGCGGCAAGCGCTGATCTGGTCTCGGAACCGGCATTCCGGCGACACTCAGATGGCTCGTGGCACCTGACGTAATCGGCGAAGCGGGGCGAACGGGTGGCCCGACCTGATCGTCGTCTTCCTACGGGACGATGCGAAGTGCACCAGCGTCAGAAGGTGCCATCGTCATACTCAGCGAGTCGACCCCAATGGATGGTGTCGATGTTCTCGCGCAACACCTTGGCCGGATTTCCTCCGACGATGCATCGGGCCGGAACGTCCTTGACGACGACGGCACCCGCCGCGACGATGCAATGGTCGCCGATCGTAATCCCGGGCATGATGATGCTCCGCGCGCCGATCTGACAGAATCTTCCGATATGGGTGTCCACGTGCATCTTGCGGATGTAATCGTGCGATAGGATCGTGGCTCCGAAAGAGACCGCCGTACCCTCTCCGATATAGACCCCTTTCGGATTTGAATGGTCCAAGTAGGCCTTGGTCGATATCAACGTGAGGGGGTGAATATTCATTTTCCAGATTTTTGTGAGATACAGCCATCTCAATTTAATAATCAGCCTGCGCGCCTTATTGCGGAGAATGATTGGAAGAGTAACTACGTTTGACGTCGGTTTTGCCATTTTTATTCTCGGCTTATCGAAAATCTGAGTTCGTGTATCGGCACGAGCATATGGAGAGTGGTTCTGACATCAGGAGAACATCGTAGCCGCATCTGTGCGTTGCTTCGGCAGCAACCAGCATTCCATCGACGTGCGGGCGTAGGATTTCAACCGACCGCATGACGCGCGCGGCGTCGAAATCAGCCGACCAGTCTCTCGGCCACAGGGTCGGAGGCGGATCCACGATTCGCGTCGATTCCAATTGTCTTCCGCCAGCATATCGTGAATTCGACCGACGCCAAAGGCGCCGCTTGCTCGATGACAGAACGGCTGCCCTCCAATGCGTCATGCGACCGAATTGCTCGCCCACGATCCGAGCAATTGGCTCCGCGCGACACATCCAGGCAAGGCTGGCACTGACTGGACCTGATCTGCGGGCAGTCCCTGCCGACCCGCTAAGACAGGCTCTGTCCCACGCTCTCGGGCTCATGTCCCGGTGCCCTCAGGGGGGCTCAGGCCAGACCAGCCGAAAGCCGCGACGGCACTCACGATTTGGATTCCGTCGCGAAATGGGTTTGGGTGCACTGCACGCGCGCGCCGCGAATCGCTCGAATTGAAATTGGAACAGTGTCGAGAGTGGCGGATAACTTCGCTTGGAAATACTTAGGATCACCACGATGCGTACAGAAATCATTACATTGCGTAACCTCGCAGATTGGCGATCTGGCAATGCAAAAAAGCACAGTTTTGCAAATAATTAATCGAACATCGCCTGGAAAGCACAATGACATGTCCCGTGAAAATTTAAGTTCTAGAGTAAGCGAATAACATATCCAACTATTTTCCTAAATTTCAAAAATTTCGTCGGTGGTATGCATTTCCGACTATGAGGTGTCTGCACAGATTTCAGAGCTTTCCTCTCCACACGGACTCGGATCGTTATGCAAAATAAATGTACCAGGTATGTTGGTTTCGATTGACAAAGTGTTGATTTTGAATAGCCCCTCCCATCCACATTCAGGAGCGAGAGCCAGCGTTCTCGATTCAAGCAAATGAGAACTAGAGATACGTTGGGATCGTTGGCCGAATCCGGAAACACATCCGGCTTCGACTACCTGAGATTGTTCTTGTCCATCAGTGTCCTGGCTTGGCATAGTGCTGGCATCGTCTATGGTCGAGATCAATCTTTTTTCCTTGCGGGCTCCCCGCTCGGGCATTTGACATTCCTCATCTTGCCTATGTTCTTTGCGCTCAGCGGGTTCCTGGTTGCATCCAGCTTGGTGCGCAGCCGAACGCTCATTGAATTTCTCGGACTGAGGATCTTGAGATTGGTTCCGGCCCTGGCTGTCGAGATCTGCCTGTCGGCGTTGGTGCTCGGTCCGATCATGACCTCGTTCAACATTCAATCCTACTTTACGGATTATGAGTTTATTTCTTACTTTCTAAATATCGTTGGCTTGATTCACTTCCAGCTTCCTGGTGTGTTCTTGTCGAACCCGATCCCTTCCATCGTGAATGGATCCCTGTGGACCGTACCCTTCGAGTTGGAATGCTACATCGCACTGGCAGCGCTCTGGGTTTTGCGACTGCGTGGGAGTGGGCCAGCGGCTCTGGTCGCATTGGTGCTCTGGTCCGGGCTTCTCGGAACGCGCTTGCTCATGGGCGCCTATGAACCGATCGGACCAGATGCACTGAACGGACGCCTCTTGGTTGCCTATTTCCTTGCAGGCGTGTGCCTCTACCAGTACCGATACCGGATACCGTCCGACGTTCGCCTGTTTGTCGTCGCCTTCGCCGTGTCTCTGGTCATGATAAAGTCGAAGTCGGCAATTCTTCTTTCTCCGTTGTTCGTTGCCTATGCGACCGCCTACGTCGGTCTGCTTCGTCCGAAAAAGCTTCCGCTGATCTTCTCTGGCGATTATTCGTACGGCATCTATCTGTATGCGTTCCCGATCCAGCAAACGGTGTACGCCCTGGTGCCGCAGTCTCACGGATGGGTGCCGCACTTTCTGTTATCGCTGGCAGCCACGGCCGCTCTCGCCGCGTTCTCCTGGCATACGATCGAGAAGCCTCTGCTCAGATTGAAGCGCCACCTCCGATTTGAATCGGACGTCATCGCAGCGGAGTTCAGTCCGGGATCCGGCCATAAAACGTCCCGTTGGCGGCTCCCCAAGGTGGGTCTCGGCAGACATAATGATGTCAGCGACCCGGACGCCGCTGTCGCGCCTGAACGCCCTCGCCATCGAACCTGACCGGTATCTGTCGGAGAGGTGTGCCATCGGCTTGGATCGTTCGGGATCCTGAGGGCGGCTCCGATGTGATCTGATGCCTTATTGTCCAGGAGCAGCGCCGTAGGCTCTCTGTCAGCCGATCTGCGTGAACGCGTCGTGTGCTGGCACGCGACCATCATGCGGCGAGGACGCACCTGGGCCAAGCTCATGGACGGTCATCAGTGCTCGCACATCATCGCAACCGGGGCCGACCCGTTTCGATCTGGCAACGCCTGAACAGGTCCTGCATGCGTTGTGCGCCCGACCGACCCTGGCCTGCGAATCGGGGCGAGCCGCTTGGCCCGCTGCTGCGTGCGCCATGGTCGACCATCACGGCGTCACGCGTAAAAACAGCGGTGCCGCCGACGAGCGGGACTGGAAGGGCGTGACAGTACAGCTGTTGGCCAGGGGCTTAACGGCGACCGTGCGCTTCGACGCATGATCGGGCCCGCTTCCAGCGCCCTGGCGAGGAAACCGCGGTGCAAGCCTTGAAGCAGGGTGACGCGATCGTGCGCGACACCCTGCCGGCTCACAAGCCCGGCAGCATCCGCGAGCGCATCGAGGCGGCTGGTGAAACGACTGCTCTACGTGCCGGCCTGCGCGCCCGATCTCAACCTGATCGAACAGGCGTTTGCCAAGCGCAAGACGCTGCCGCGCAAGGGTTCCGAACGCCCCATCGAGGGCGTGTGATCGCCCATCGGACACCTCGTCGAGACCATCACATCGGACGAGCGCGCCAACGTCTTCGTCGCAGCACGATACGGAAAGGGTTAAACCCGAAGCGCCCTATATCCGTCAGCCAAATATAAAAATCGGAAAACGGGTATCGAGCACTTTTCATGTCGCGAGCAAACGAGGCGAAGCCTAAAACAGTTGGCTTGCAACATCATTGAGCTTCATAGCGACGATCTGGAACTTCGCGATACTGGGTTAACCGCCGGGTTTTACGATCTATCCCTAGATATCCATAGTAAGGCCGGCGATCATATGTTCGATCGCGTTCTACACAGAGGGGATATCCCCGATACCATGGGCGGCGATCCACACGAACCACCACATCGTCCCAATGCATTCGATCGCAGTCGATACCAAGAGCCGAATAGGTCGAGCGACGTGCAACGTCAGGCGCAGTGAAATCAGCGGCTACCCCAGTCATTGGAAGGCTGCCGACGATCAACGCAACTGAGGCAATACTTATGAGACGCATAGATTGAGCTATACGCGATGACGTCGCTCAACGTCAAGCTCGGAATCAAAGGTCCAAGCCTGGGCACTGATCATCGATCAGGGGTTCGGTCACCACTGGCAAGGGATGGGAAAACGCAGCTCTCCCGCGTGCCGCACAGATGCGTACGGCCGTAGCCAGAAGAAAGGTTCGTTCGTCGTCGTCTGAGAGACTGCATCCATGAGATGCAGATCGATCAGATTCGATCACGTTGTGGAATCGGCAATGTCGTCTCTTTCGGGAGCGGCACCCGTGCCGTCGGCCCATCTTCGCCAATCGGAATCGGTCATGGCCGGCGCCCAGACCGACCGCTCGTCCCCCACCATGCCGCCGCCCAGACCCACGACGATCCCCGTTGCAGAACCGCGACGCGGTTCGCCGCCCTCAGCGTCCTCGCGGACGCTACCGGCAAGCGCAGCCGTTACGCCAGCTCCGACGAGCCGCGATAGCACCTGCCGCTGTTGGTGGAGCGCTCCTGACTTCAGCCGCCAGCTTTAGACCCTACGCAGTCTCACGCTTTGAGATGCCGTCTGCATGACGTGGTCTGCCGAGCCTGATCGCTACAGGTCAAACCCGCTCCACCAACTACACAGACCAAACATCGAGCTGGATCCCGTCCAAATCCCAACCCGATCTTGCCCCGGGGTTCCTATCCAATCGGACACGACATCGCGCCGCGAAAGGCCCGGCATCGGCCAGCGCTTCTTTTCGTAGTGATATTCAAGGCTCGCAATTCTAATCCCGATCTTCCCGGCGCCCCTTGGTGCGTAAAGGATGAATTTTTACAACGTTCGGACCTTGTCGTGGAGTCGAGGCGAAATCTCACATCTTTCGAGGATCGATCGATTGATGATGGGTTAATGGTTTGCTAACAGCGCTGAAGGCTAGAAGCTGAACAATGGAATTCGGTGATGCGCGTCGTTCCGGTCGCTGCGTTGGTGCTGTCGATCATGATGGGTGGGGATGCGTCGGCAGCTTCGTGCAGCTCCGCCTTCGGCATGGCATCATCGGCCGACAGCGACGCATTCAAGGCGGATCCCTTCTCGATCCTCAAGGGTGATGCGAAGGGTGGCGCCCTCGCTCGCTCGACCCGCGAGCTCGTCCTCGCGAATACGGACTTCGCTGATGTCATCCTTTCGCTGGGCGTTGCGGCCAATGGCGGTCAGCGAGCCGCGATGGGCGCGGGCCTGGGCCAGGCGACTCTCGCATGTGCGCGCACGCAGCCTGAGCTCGCTCAACAGCTGCAACTGGCCCTTCTCTCCCGAGGCAGCCCCGAGCTGACGGAAGCCTTCAAGGCAGTGGTGGGTGAAATCCCGACCACGGCCGTCAGCATTCCTGCGGCGGCTTCGTCACCGCTCGGCGGTGGTGAAGCGAGCCTGATTGGCGGCGGGCAAAACTCCGTGCCGCAGGGCGTTGTTCAGGCGGCCGGCGGAGGTACGGGCTTCGCCATCAGGCTCGTGTCGGTTGCGCCTACAGCCCGCGCGCCGAGCTTCTTCTCGCCGATCGGCAGCATTCCGACTGGGGGGCCTTCTGGCGGAGGCTCGACGAGCGGAGGATCGTCCCCGGCCCCGGTCGCTACGGTTCCTGGTCCGGTCGCCGGCGCGGGGATGCCGGCCCTCGTGATCATGGTTCTTTCGGCCTTGGCCTTTCTTCGCCATCGCGTCCGTTCGCGCGCGGCCTGAGCGGCCGCCCGGATAGTGGTGTGTGGCCGATCACTGACCATGATCGAGGCAGTCGGCGCGATCGCAGAGGCAGCCTCCTCGACGTGCCTCGATCCGTGCGTTTGACCCATTAGGGCAAATCGACTTCACGCCCTTGGGCATTGCTTGCCATCTCGCTGACATTTTTTGCTGGCTGAGAAATTTGGTGAGCATGAATGGTTCAACGCGATGTCCAGGACAGTTCACTGGTCGAGCCTGGGAACTCAGAAGTCGTCGATCAAAATTTCTTGATCGTCGGAAGGTGTCCGTTCGCCCTCAGACGATCACCAAAAATATCGATGATCGGCGGACTGCTTACGTAGAAATTTCGAGCTTGGTTGCATTTTGGCGCTTGTAAATCTGCTCCGAACTCATCTGCCAACTTCTCAGATGGGCGATGCTGCTAGGACAAATAGCCCTCTTCACAAATTCAAGTCTGTCGGTTACCGAAATTTTAAGGGCCCGCCTGGTCGCTCCGCCAGTTTCCGCCTCGTTGAAGGGACCACATGGCCAACTCCGCGCCCACGATCTCCGGCACAACCACTTTAACGCTGAGGGAGGGCAGCGCTTCGACTTACGCGCGCAGCGGCAACCTTTGGTTCTCGGACGCGGATACCACCGACCAAATCACCGTCGGGCTGGCAGGCCAGTCCGTGACCTACCGTTCGAGTGCCGGAGCTGACCTGACGGCAAGCTTGAGCGACGCGCAGCGCGCCAGTCTTCTCCAGGCGTTCACCATTCCCGGCGGGAATCTCGGGCGCAACAGTGGGTCGCAGAGCTGGACCTACACGCTCGGCGACAGCAGCCTCGACTTCCTTGCTGCGGGCGAAACGATCACGGTCACGTCGGTGGTTCAGGCCTCTGACGGCAACGGTGGGATCATAGCGCAGAATGTCGTCGTCACACTGACCGGTACCAATGACGCGCCGACCATTGCGGCCGTTGCCAACGGCGACCCCACGATCACGGCTGCGGTCTCCGAATCTGCGGGGATGACCGGGAGCGGCACGGTTTCGGTGCGCACGGGAAACATCGGCTTCTCCGATCTGGATTTCACCGATGCCCATACCGTCACGGTGAGTCCGAAGGCGGGTGGCTATGCGGGCGCCGTCTCGGCAGTCGTATCTGCGGATTCCACCGGCGGACGATCAGGTCGGGTCGACTGGACCTACACCGTGGCCGACAAGGCTCTCGATGTTTTGGCTGCGGGTCAGCAGGTCACGCAACTCTATACGATCACTGTCTCGGACGGAAAAGGCGGTCTTGCCAAGCAGGACATCGCCGTCGTCCTGACCGGGTCCAACGACGTCCCGACGATCAGCGGCGGAACATCGGCGGTTTTTTCCGAGGGCAGCGCGACGAGCTACGCCAAGAGCGGAACCGTCCTGTTCTCGGACATCGACGCCACCGACCAATTGACAACATCGATCGTAAGCCAGTCGCTGCAATGGAAGACGTCGGCCGGCGTCGACCTCACTGCAAAGCTGACGACCGATCAGATTTTCGCGATCACGAAGGCGTTCTCGCTGCAACTCGGGGACCTTGGCAGCAACAAGGGATCGGCCACTTGGTCCTTCGCCGTTGCGGACAGTGCCCTGGACTTCCTGGGCCGACTCGATGTCCTGACCCTGACGACGACAGTTCAGGCGGACGACCACAACGGTGGGATCGTTGCCAAGCCCATAACGCTCACGATCAGCGGCATCAATGATTCGCCGACGATCGAGGCGCTGAGCCCCGGCGACACCAAGGTCACAGCGAACATCACGGAAACCGCCGGTACCTTGAACTCGGCAGCCGTACTGGGGACCCAGGGGACGTTCGCGTTCACTGATCTCGATGTCAACGACCTTCATACGATGAGCTTCAAGCCGGTGGGTGCCGGTTACATTGGAAAATTCACTCCGACCCTGATCTCGGACTCGACCGGCGGTCAGGCTGGTGCCATCAGCTGGACCTATACGGTTGCCGATAAGGCGCTCGACTATTTGGCGGCCGGCCAGAATCTGACGCAAGTCTACGCAATTACGATCGCCGACGGTAAGGGCGGCACTGTCGTCCAGAACGTGACTGTCAACATGACCGGCGTGAACGACTCTCCGGTCCTGACCGGTATCGCCAGTGGGGCGACGATCTACGAGCCGCTCGTGGCGGCATCCGGATTCGTGATCAGCCGGGGCGGCACGATCAGCATTGCGGACCCCGATGCGACCGATCGCCTGTCAGTCAGTGTCGGCGCCTACCAGATCCACTACTTTGATGTCTTCGGAAACGATCTCTCTGCGCAGCCCAGCGGGTCGCTCACCGATGCCCAGCGCAGCGTGATCGCTCAGGTTCAGGAACTCGGGCAGTATCTCACGATCACCCCCACGACCTCCGGGGGGGCGGGGACGGTCACCTGGAGCTACGCGATCGATCCGGCGAAGCTCAGCTTCCTGGGTGCAGGCGAAAGCGTGAGATTGAGTTCGGACGTTGTGGTCCAGGACGTGGTCGCGTCAGGCCAGGCATCGGGAACGCAGGTGATCCAGCCGATCAGTGTCACGCTGGTTGGCGCTGATGCGGCGACATCCGTGAAGGACCACGTCGCTTCGATCGTCGACAAAAGCTACCTTGCCACGATCGGCTCTGATTTTTCGGTGGGAAGCCAGTCTGCCGCCGGGTCGCTGCGCCCATGGAGTGCGCTGACGGGTCAGGACGGCGTAACGTTCCGCGCTCCGATCACGGTCGAGATCACTCAGAATGGCGCCAGTTTCGATGGCATCGACTTCCGTGGTAAGCAGGTCATTGTAAAAGCCGACAACGTCACCTTCACGAACTGCTACTTCGACACGTCCGCTCTGATTGGGCAGAGTCCGCTCACGATCATGGCAGGTTATGCCAACACTGTCGTCGATCATTCGACTTTCGATGGTCTTAAGCGGGAATATTCTGTTCCGGACTTGATCGTCTCGAACGGCATCAATACGACCCTGTCGAACAATTTGATCCTCAATGCGCCCGTCGATGGCGTCTATATTGAGAGCGGACGCGTTGTCGGAAACTACATCGCGGGTGGTGGCTATTTCCCACCCGGCCACTCAGACGCGATCTGGATCGGCAAAACCACCGGCTCGGTCGTGATCGAGAACAACGTGATCGACTGGCGTACGCCGGCCGATGCGCGTGTGGCGCCCAACAATGCGATCCGCATCTCCGGCGAGGCCGGAAACGTCAACGACGTGACGATCCGGAACAATGTCCTCCTGGGCGGCAACTACACCATCACGGTGACCGCCGGCGCGACCTGGACCCATACGGCCGATCAGGTCGGAACGATCACGAACGTCCGCATCTACGACAACGTCATCGATTACGGTGTCACAGGCTCGATTGATCCGGAGGATCGTCCGACCGATCTTTATATCGCCCATAATTCCGCGACCACCGGCTCTGGCGTCTTCTTCGGATCCGAGGCGACCGGTGCGATGCCGAACCTGGGACAGATGTCGGTGATGAGCGGCGGCGCGTCTCCGTCGGTCGTGACGTCTTTCGGAGGGGCCTACATCATTGGGGGCCTTGGGTCCGACATCCTGAATGCTCAATCCGGTGCCCTGAACGTCATCCAAGGCGGTCTCGGTCGCGACTTCATCGCGGGTGGTCCGGGTCAGAACATCTTTCTCTATAAGTCGATCGCGGACGGAAACGACTGGATCAAAGTCTTCAACGCCGCGACGGACAAGATCGATCTTTCTTCTCTCGTGGAATTGGAGAGCCAGCAACTCCATGCCACCGATTGGTTGTGGCTCGATGGCGGCGCCTTCACGGGACGGGCGCACCAGATCACGTACACCTACAATGCCGCCCTCGATCGAACGGTCGTCGCGATTGATATCAATGGCGACCTCAAGACGGATTTTCAGATCCAGATTTCCGGTCGGCAGACGCTCACCCAATCCAATTTCGTGCTCGAGCACACGGATAAGCCTGCGAGTGTCCTCGGCGCGTTGTGGTCCGGTAGCGGATTCAATCTTGCGACCACGACCCTGACGCTTCCGTTCAACGCCGCCGAGGCGCCACTCGTCGTGCGTGACGGTGTCGTCGCGCTCCAGGACAGCGACGGAACGCTCCTGCCCATTTCCGGCATGGGCACCTACGTGTTCCTCGACCGGACCGTCGTCGAGAATGACGGGTCGCCGCTGATCGATGATCTGTGGTACCTCGCATCGTACCATGTCCCCGACGTCGGCTACACCCAGGGCGGATGGCAGGCCGGGTACGACCCGAACCCGTATTTTTCGACCAAGGGGTACCTCGCGCTTCACCCCGATCTCGTCTCAGCTGGCCTCAATCCCCTCGACCACTGGTCGTCGTTCGGCTGGCAACTCGGCTACGACCCGAGCGCGAGCTTCGATGTCAAAAGCTACCTCCTGCGCTACGCAACCGTCATCACGCCCGGCGTCGATCCGCTGACAGACTACATCACCGTCGGCAAATCGGCAGGCCGTGTGGCGTACGGGGCGATCGGCGATTCCATTGCGGGCACGGGGTTCGACCCGGAGTACTACCTCCTGGCCCACCCGGATGTGGCCGCGAGCGGTCTCGATCCCTACAGCCACTACCTGAGCGTCGGTTGGCACGAAGGGTACAATCCCAACGCATTCTTCAATGTGTCGTATTACTTGGCCCAATACCCGGACGTGGCAGCATCCGGAGCCGACCCGCTGCAGGATTACCTGGGCGTCGGCTGGCAAGCAGGACGCAATCCAAGTGCGGACTTCGACGGAGCGATCTACCTGGCGATGAATCCCGATGTGGCCGCATCGGGTCTCAATCCTCTGGTGCACTTTCTCCAGATCGGCGCGAACGAGGGCCGAGTGGCCTTCCCGGTCGGTTCGGTGACGGGTGATGCCGCACCGAGCGCCGCCAACGACGTCGCCACAGTGTTCTCATCGGGCCTGACCGTCTCCGCAACGGCTGGCGTGCTCGCCAATGACGTCGATGCCAACGGTGACGTGCTGTCGATCATCGCCGTCGACCACGACGGGTTCAACGTCGGGCAGGTGGTCCACGGTCGCTACGGCGATCTGACGATGGCGAAGGACGGATCGTACCAATACGTCACGACGACCCTTGATGGTCCGTTGGGAACGCCGCTCTACGATACGTTCAACTACGCACTGACAGACGGTCACGGCGCGAACTCCAGTGCGACGTTGACGCTTCGTGTCGATCGCGCCGGGACTGCCGGTGACGACGCTCGGAACCTGACGATCCATTCGGGCGAAGGGGCGTCCGTCGACGCGGCGGCCGGCGTCCTCGCCAATGATAGCGATCCGGACGGGGCCCTCGCCGTCGTGGGTGTCGGCGGCGTTCCGGTCGGCTCAACGATTCAAGGCTTATACGGCACCCTCGTCATGGCTCCGGACGGCAGCTACGCCTACACGCGGACCACCGACACCCTGCCGGCGAACGCACAAGACAGTTTCCATTACACGGTTGCGGATGGAAGCGGCCAACTCAACTCCGCCTGGCTCACGATCAGTCTGAGCGAACCTCCGGTCGTGAACCTGTACACGCCGACAATCTCCGGTACGACCGCGGGCACCGTGATCGAGGATGCGGGCGATGCGGCGCAGACGACCGGCACGTTGGTTTATTCGGACGGGGATCTGGGGGACTTGCTGACGACGTCGATCGTCGGTCAGAGCGTTTCGTACGCGGACGCGTCGGGGGGGGAT
>NZ_LMRA01000033.1 GCF_001424705.1 Methylobacterium sp. Leaf465 | reverse complement strand
CCCACCGACTCGTTCCTGAACTTCTTCCGCTCTTCGGCCGTSACGCTGAAGATCGAAGGYCTGTACGTGAACCTCGACCAGGGCAACCGCAACAACGGCGCCTTCGCGGTCAACAACGTCGGCAMCGTCRTCACCACCACCAGCCCGGGCGTCGTSCTCGTCAGCGGCGGCCGCCAGGTGCGCGACACCGAGTTCGCCGTCGTCCGCGCCGGCCTGAACTACAAGTTCGGCTCCTACTAGGATCGACGGGRCTTTTCGGTTCGGCCTGAGCGTCCCCAGCCCCGATCATCTGGCCGCTTTCGTCGTCACGCGCCTCGAGGAGAGATCCTCGGGGCGCTTTCGTTTCTCCGCGTCCTAAGACCCGGCGACGTGGACTGGGAGCCGCGTCGAGCCCGTTAGGGTTCTGCTAACTGCGACCGTCGCACGCTCGGCCGTATGACCAAGCGCTCGATGAAGAAGACCGGCCGGTTAATCCTGTGGCTCTTCGCTCTTGCTCTGGGCGGGTTCGTTGGCCCGCGGCTCGTCGATGCGAACCGGACAGGTCAGCCGATCGTCGCGGTATCAGACAAGAGCGAGCCGGAAGCGACTGGCTCGATCGACCAGAGATCGATGCGCTGGTGCGGGGCGGCACCCTGGTGCCATTAAGAGCCTATGGATGCAGCGCAAACCCTCGCCGCTACGACGGCTCACGAAAGCATACGACGCTACAAACCTTTGTCAGCTTTCTCCTTTGCAAGCCGAAGAGTTTTGAGACGCGCCGTCTTGTCCTCGGTGGCCTGCTGGGTCGCGTCGTAATCGGCTCGGGCCTCGCCCCCGGCGCGAGCCCGTTCCAGATACTTGGCGGCTTTCGTTTCGCGACGATCCTGAGCGCCGCTGTCATTGCTCGACATGGTGCATTCCTCTTTGATCCCGACGGCCGGCTTTGCGCTATCAGCGCGCCTTTGGCTGGCCGCCCGTAGTCCAACCGTGTGCCTGGATCGCCTTGGTCAGCTTGCCCTGCAACTCGGGCATCACGGACTGCATCCACTGCTGCGTTCCAGCCAATTGCGCCTGGGCAAGCTGCGGCTGCACCGTGACCAGTCGCTTACCGGCCGGTGTCGCGTAGAACGCCGCGATCGCCTGTAGATCGTCCTTGCCGAGGGCTGACGCGAAGCTGTGAGCCTGGATGTCGAGGAGTTCGTCGTAGTGCGCGGTCAGGGTCGGCATCACGACCTCCTGAACGAGGGCCTGTGCCTGGTCCTGCTGCTTGATCCCGATCTGCTGCATCATCCCAACCATGGGGGCCGCGATCGCGCTCAGGAGTGCGGTTCGATCGCCTTGCATCTGGGTGACCACTTCCCGAGCCGCCTTCAAGGTGGCCGGATCAGATACGGTGACTGGCGGCGTCGATGAAGGTGCAGGCTGAGCCATCGCTGCGAAAGGCAGAACGACACCAAGGCAGAGGCTGGCGAGAAGTCGAGGAGCGTACATGGCTGTTCCGATTACAGGCCTCGCGCAATCCGAAGCCGCGCGGCTGGTACGCGCTGCTAGCACGTTTCCATGTCAGATCTGCCCCGGCTGACAGCCATAGGGCGGAACTGAGCGAGGAAACCTATCCTTTATGCGCTCGCAGCCCCATGAGCGAAGAGACTCGGGCAGGCGCCGGTTCACCTCGATGCCCACTTCATCGTAGGGCGACGCACCAGTTGTCACGTAGCTGTACCAACGCCAGCCGATCGTCCCGAAGCCCGCGATGAGGATCCCGAAGGCCACCATCAGAGCCAGGGCCAATCGTGACTGAGGGCGCTGTGCTTGGCCTGTCATATCAGTCTCCTACAGTTTTCTTTCACCATCCGTTGCCTCGTGGACGCGAAGAGGTCGACGCGAGCCGAAGCTGCCCGGCAGCGGCGGCAGGTTGTCTGCGTGATCGCCCGACACGCCGAAGGAAGCGCGGATCTCGGCCTGGGGCGTGACCAGGCTGCAGAGGTTGCATATGGCTCAGGTCCTCGACGGCAGCCCCGCGGGTTTTAGGGCCACCCGTGGTGTCGAGCTTGGCCCGGCACGTGATGCCGTAGACGTCGGGGGTCCAGCCTCCAACCTCGCGCTGGAAGCGGCAGGTTTCACGAGTCTCGATCAGTCGGACCGGTAGTCGAATGGTGCGGTCTCCCTAACGATCAGCCCCTACGCCGACCCTGTTCGGCCTCTGCGCGCCAAGCATCGCGCTCGCGCTCGGCCTGCGCCAGTTGGATACGCAGGGCCTCGTTCTCGGCGTGCTGTTCACCCGCGTCGACTGCCAGCTCGACGCATTGGTCCTGAACGTCCGCGAGTTGCTGGCGTAGCTCCGCATTCTCGATGACCACGGCAAGGAAATCGGCGTTGCGCTGGTCGCTCATTCCGTCCCCTACCCCATCCATGCTGGGGCGGCGGGTCTATCTTAGCGAGCCCAGCAGCACCACCTGGGGCAGCGCGGCTCCCAGCCGCGGATACCTGCTTTGCGATGCAGCAAGGCCTCGTACCGACCCACGGACTCTTTTAAGATCGCCTCGGCCTATGACACTTACTGCGACAGGTCAGGCCATCGCCCACGCAAGCACCAGAATGCCGCCCAGGAACATCCCGTAGGTGGCAACCACGGCGGCGACCTCGCGGTGCTGGCGTAAGACAGAGCGGGTGCGTGACATCGGACGGGACCAGGGGAGGCGTGCGGCCTCTTTCTGATCGACCAACTATGCCGATGTGAGGGCCCCGACTGCCCGAATGCGTGAGAAATATCCGCCGTAGCGGGGCGGCCACATAAGTAGTTGGACGCGCGTCTTTGGCTGGACCGTCAGGATTTCAGAGCCCGAGAGGTTGGCTGATTATCGGGCGCTGGGGTCGCTGATCGCTCCAGCCACTGCCGCGGTCAGGGCTGCCGTCATCATGCCGAGGAAGGTCACCGTGATCATCTCTTAGGCCCTTTCGAAGTGTGGCCTGGGCGCACCAGAGCCGCTGAATTCGAGATGCCTACCAATTCGTTTACGAGTCGTTAACCGTCACGCGAAGCATACCGCACAGCGACACCCTCAAGCGTCGCAAAAGACCCGCCGCAGCCAGGGGCTGGGCGGGTCTCAGAGGCATATCCGTAAGGCTAGACCCTTACAGGCTCAGGAAGGCGTTGGCCGAGCCGACGATCGTGAAGACGAGGCCACCTGCGAAGGCAGCGATCATCGCGTAGGAGAAGCCTTTCAGCAGCATCCGGGGGTCCCTCCGATCAGCAGCGGTTTCCGCCCGAGGTCTGGCCGTACTGCTGGGTGGGGAAGTTCTGCTGGTTGGCGTTGCCCTCGGCGGCCGAGCTCATCGGGCAACCGAGATAGGCCGGGGGACGGCGCATATCGTTGACCGAGCCCGTGGTCTCGACATCGTAGGGTGCGAACGACGTGTAGCGGGAGGGGCTGTCATAGGCCATGGCGGACGAGATCGGAGCAACGCCAAGGACAAGGGCGGTGGCGAGGGCGGCGATACGGGTCTTCATTAAAGCTTACGAGCTCCTTTGCAGCACGAACCAAGTCTCTGGCTCGTTTCTCTCTGTCTGAAACCAATATGGGGAGCCTATTTCATTCTTGACGTGCCAGGGGACACGCGGTGGGCTGGATTAAAGCCGGGCGCTGCAAAACCCGTCTCAGCTATTCTGGTACGGACCGCGGAAAAGATCGCCTAAAGCTCTGCGTCTGAACAAGGTATACCAGCGACGGCGTTGATGCTCAGGGCGATCGTGGTTCATATGGCAGCGCTGGCAGAAGGCGGCGAGGTTCTTGGGCCCGTTGTTGGCGGTATCATGGT
>NZ_LMRA01000032.1 GCF_001424705.1 Methylobacterium sp. Leaf465 | reverse complement strand
GATGTCTGCTTCATCTTCGCTCCTCAGGGGCTACGATGAACCAGCCATCCTCCGTTCGTGAAGACCCTCAATCTGTCCCACAGGTGCTGACGTCGGACAGCGCTACCGAATGAAGCCGCGCGGCTAGTCACACCTCCGCATACTGGTCCTTTGATTAGAAACACTAGAAACAAATTACAGACACACAGATTTTGTTAAGCATCCCCCTCCAGCAATTTTTGAAATTCGAATGAAATACCATCGTAGTGAGATTGAACCGTGAGCTGCCCACGATGAGTTTTTAAATATTTAAGCTGTAGATCTGACGACTTCGGCGCCTTTGGGATACGATTGCATAAAATGAGGGCGGCCATTCTCTCGGGACGCTTCAATTTGTTTTCACGCCAAATGGCGGCAGTCCGATCGATTTGAGAATACGCTTTCTCAAGATCATGCCCCTTGAATTCGATTATCACATGCCCGACGCCCTCCCGTGAAACAGCCCAGTCGGCTCGGATCCCGTCCTTAATGGCGCAGCCATCAATTTGAGTAGCACAAAGCTTGTGGCGCTGGGGATTATCAATAATCACTGTCTTGTCGCCGTCAGCGACTGCAAATTTTGGATTTCTATTAACTCTTTCGCACCCATCGGTAGAGAACACAATATCAGCCGGAGGAACAACACGAGCACGCTTAGCCATTTGCATCCTCAGAATACTCATGATCAAGTTCGATTTGAATAATCTTGCTTAGCTCACGAGATATATCATTTGAGACTGCGTCGAGATATTCAGCGTTGACGAAACCATCCTCATCTACGATGTCTCTCACTTGCCCATCTTCAATCGCATATGCTGAAATCGTTCCGGGCAATATCCAAGATTTTTCAGGAACAACACCAGCAATTTTCTTTCTGAGAACTCCTTCCTTGAAAACACCGAGTTGCCCAGCCTTGATTAAGTTATTGATTCTCGAAAGAATATAAGGGCTATGAGTTGTAATGAATATTTGAGGCGCGCCGCTTTTTTCCTTTTTCATGAGACTGACAAGGTGCTTCAGCAGCACACTTTGGGACTCTGGAAAAAGATGCGCTTCTGGCTCCTCGATATACGTCAACGTACCATTGCCAACACCGAAAACCTCAATGGTTAGTAGGAGAGGTAGTAATTCTTGCTGACCCGACGAGAGGAACGAAAAAGGAAGCGTACGACCATCTCCGGTTTCAAGAAAAGAGCTGTCTTCTCCAAATATGATGTCGCCGCCCAAAAGCTTATTTACAATAGGACTTTCAAGTCTTTTCGATTGACCCTCTGCGTTGCTGCGACCCAATTTTGGCCCGCCATGGTCTTTTACATACGCGTATAATTGGCCAAACTCGATTAGTAGGGGGTCGAGCAACTCAGCTCTATTGAAAGCGGACTGCGTGCGATATTGACTTGTGAAAAACGATCTTCCCGCGGGAATAAATACTTGCCAAGTAATAGATTTAACACCCGATATTTTATCAAGCTGCCTTTCGAAATCCGCTACTATTTTATTTTTTTGATCTAGCACTCGTCGTGCAGCGATTTGCGGAGAGGTATCTTCTGTCCTGGTGCTTTCAATCATCACGCGCAAGAAGCTATCGTAGCTAGGCTGGACATGTTCAGCGTAGACAATCCGTATCTTCTCGGATGGCGCATTCCGTGATTTGCTTCTCACAACTGAAAACACAAAGTCTCCAGACACAAACCGGATTGTAAAATCGCCTGTTCCCCATGCACTTACAGGGAACCATCTTTTAAACTTAGACACCAAAGATTGTTTGTGTTCTTCAAAATCCTCACCTGCATAGAGGCTAGCCATCATGTCTCGATAAGACTCGAAGCAAAAATGGGTCAATTTTGACAGTACACTTTTCCCACTAGCTTGAGGGCCGATAAGAATCGTGAGCGCGGAGAGCTCAATATCGGCCGTCGCAATGCAGGAAAATTTACGTACAGATAAGACAGTTTTCATAATGTTCTCTGACTACACGTAGCGCGCACGCCACACAGTCCCTCTACGCCACTCTACCAGGCTCATATTGCCAAGGTGTTGTGACGCAGAGAGTGCGCGCATCGTTCGTGCGGTTATGTAGGGCGTTCCCGCTCGGGAAGCCAAAAACAGCCTTCGGCGCATTCGGCGAACGACGCTGGAGAGCTTTGATCACTGGCAGCAGCCCTATGAACCTACCGAAGCCGCTGCCTCATTCAGGCCTCCTCGGCTCAACCGATGCATCTCAGTATAGAAAAAAATCGCGATGGTCCGGAAGGTCTTAGGAAGAGTCGCGCGCCTGACTGAGGAGCTACCGATTTCGCCGCCATTTTCGCCCCCCTACCCCGGGGGTGCTCATGCTTTCAGGCGGAGGCGCCACTTGGGTCCGGGCCACGGCCGGCGCCGGTGTTCCGTCGGTCGCCCTTGTGGGGCAGCGGCCCATCGGATCGCATCCTGCTGAACCGCAATCAGATGCTCCTCCCTCCCCGCCCGGACCGATCGCGAGCCCTATCAAGGGCTTGCGGGCGGCCGTCGGCGCTCGTCCTACCGTTGCGCCTTCCTGGGAAGCGGATGGGAAGCGCTCCAGTCGATTTCACTGTAGCGGAGCGCACTGGAGCACTGGAGCGCCCAGGGTGCCTTGCTCCAGTGCTCCAGTGCTCCAGTCCCCTTTAGGGGACGGAGCAGTGGAGCGGAGCGGAGTACCCCCGTTCGTCGGCGCCGGAGCAAGGCTGGCGAGTGGAGCAAAAGTCTGGGCCTCCCTCTCTCGCCCTGAGAACCACCTTCCCCTCGATCCACCCCCTCAGAACGGCCTGCCATCCCGCAAATCGGTAGCCGCTACCTGGACTTAGGCCGGGTTCAGTCAGTGTTGCGTCGGAACGGGCCGTGAAGCGGTCCGCCGGGACGTCGCGCATCGTTGCGTTTTGCTGCTGCGGAGACATGTGCGGTGCGGGCTTTGACCCGCCGATCCATCGTCTGGGCCTGACCCCGGACGAGACGGCGCACGATGTCACCCACGAAACCGATCACCGCGATGCTGAACGAGACGGAAGCAGCCGAGATGCTGGCGGTTTCGCCCGTGACGCTGCGGTCGTGGCGCAGCCGGGAGACCGGCCCTCCCTACCGGAAGCACGGCGGTCGCGTGGCCTACGCCGTCGACGAGCTGCGCGCCTGGTCCGACAGCCAGCGCCACCCTGCGCCGACCCGGCAAGCGCCCTCCCCCTCTCGCCACCTCGTCTGACCCCAGCAACAGGAGGCCGACATGGCCAAGCGGTACTATCCCCTCGATACCCTCACGAAGTTCGTCGAAGACGTAACCCTCACGGCGTCGGGCAGCCTGCAACGGTTCTCCTCGAACGTCATTCTCAAGGTCGGCCGGGGGCGTAAGGACTACACGCTCGTGCTCGATGTGGAGTTCGTGAAGGTCCTCGCCGGCAACGAGACCTACGCCTTCATCCTGCAGGGCTCGAACGACGACCTGTTCCCGGCCGGGGCCATCGAGAACCTGGCGGTGATCGAGTTGGGTGCGAGCGGCGCCCGTCCCGGTGGAGCCCGAACCAGCCCGCCTGACCGCTACACCTCCGACGCCTCGAACGAGATGGCCGGCGTCGAATACGAGTTCGTCCGTGTGATGGCCGTCATCGGCGGCACTCAGCCGGCGATCAAGCTCTCCGCCTACCTCAGCGAGCGCTAAGCCATGCCGTTCCTCGAGGATGATGCGACCCCGATCACGCCGCGCGTTCCCTTGGGCGTCGATCCAGTGTCCGACGTCAGCACCTGTGGGACAGATTGAGGGTCTTCACGAACGGAGGATGGCTGGTTCATCGTAGCCCCTGAGGAGCGAAGATGAAGCAGACATC
>NZ_LMRA01000031.1 GCF_001424705.1 Methylobacterium sp. Leaf465 | reverse complement strand
CTACGCCGACAACATGCATGCCAGCGGGCGGCCCGTCGCTCCGGGTCAGGAAGCCATCGGCGCGCTGCCTAACCTATCGGCCCTCAACAAGATTGCCGCCGCCTCTGCCCGTGCGGTCATCACGGGCACCGACCAAGGCGACTACATCCTCGGTGGCGGCGGCTCCAACTTCATCAAGGGCGGGAGTGGAGACGATGTGATCATTGGCGGCGGCGGGCGCGACTACATCACCGGGGGCGCCGGCAAGGACGTATTCGTCTACACATCCCTGACGAGCGACGGCATCGACCGGATCACGGACTTCACGCAAGGCACAGACCGGATCGATCTGGCAACGCTTGCGGGCGCGCCGCGGTCCGAGTCGGACTGGCAGTGGCTCGGCTCGGAAAGCTTTACGGGTCACGACTGGCAGCTGCGCTACGAGACGAACAACGGCCTTATCACAGTCCAAGTCGACACCGACGGCGACCTGAAAGCTGACTTCAATCTAAACCTCACTGGCACAGTCGCCCTGAATACGAGCGACTTCATCCTGGCTGCGAAAGGGTCTGAGCTTACAACTGTGCCGGCACCCAGTGCATCGACGCCGTCTCCAGTTTCTGCAACTCCCGGTAAGACACCTCTGCCAGCGCCAACCAAGCCGGTCGAACCCGCAACTCCCTCGCCCAGCGCTGATTCGAGCTTGATACTCAAAGCGCCCGTATCAGGTGGTTATGTGACTGGAACGTCCGCCGGTGAACTGATCCTGGGTAGCAGCAAGACTGATGGCCTCAGAGGGGGCGCCGGCGACGATGTGGTGGTTGGTGGGAAAAGCAAGGACATCCTCTACGGAGGAACGGGACACGATACTTTCCAGTTTGAGAAGCTCAGCGACAGCACCGCTGGGGCGAAAGATCGAGATTACATCGGCGACTTCACTCAAGGTGAGGACAAGATTGATCTTCACCTAATCGACGCCGATACGCTAACAAGTGCGCACGACGCGTTCACCTGGATCGGAGAAGGCGATTTCACGAAACACGCCGGTGAACTCCGGTTCTACTCGGGTAGCACCGGCGGCCAAGTACAGGCGGACGTAAACGGCGATGGAAAAATTGATTTCGCCATCGACGTGGTAACTAAATTCGTCCTTCACGCCTCTGACTTCGTGCTGTGAACGAAAGCTGAGTTTCAAGCAGTTATCACCTCATCAGAACTTTTGAATTAGAGTGTTTTCCACGATCCCTGAGTCGTTGCGGCGAGGTGAGCGTTGATCCTTGAAGGTTCGTCAGGGAGATCGCCATGGCCCGTGCCTACAGTCACGATCTGCGTGTTCGCGTCCTGGACGCGGTGGGAGCAGGTCTGTCCCGCCGGGCCGCGGCCCTGCGCTATCGGGGCGGCGTCGCTACGGTGATCCGCTGGGCCGCGCATGCGAGGACGACAGGAGAAACGCGGGCTCGGCGTCAGGGCCGTCCACCCGGCTCCAAGCTCGACGAGCACGAAGCCTTCCTGTTCGCCCTCATCGTTGAGAAGGACGAACCGAAGGACCGCGCAGCGACATCACGCTTGCCGAGATGCAGGAGCGCCTGCGTACCGAGCGTAGAGTCTCGGTCGGATTGGGCACGCTGTGGCGGTTCTTCGCCCGCCGGGCAGTCACGTGGAAAAAAAGTCGGTGCACGCGACCGAGCAGGATCGCCCCGACGTGGCCCAAGCGCGCGAGGCGTGGTTTGCCGCGCAGCCTGACCTCGATCCTGAGCGCCTGATCTTCATCGATGAGACCGGCCTCTCCACCCGGCATGGCGCGCCTGCGCGGTCGCTGTGCTCGCGGTCAGCGCCTACGCTCGGGCATCCCGCATGGCCACTGGCTCACGACGACGTTCGTTGCGGGCTTGCGCCTGTCGGGGATGAGCGCGCCCATGGTGCTCGACGGGCCGATGACGCGAGATTGGTTCCTAGCCTACGTCGAGCAGGTGCTCGCCCCAACCCTCAGGCGCGGCGACACCGTCATCCTCGACAACCTGCCCGCCCACAAGGTCAGCGGCATCCGCGAACGCATCGAGGCGGTCGGGGTCCGGCTGCTTTACCTCCCGGCCTACTCGCCCGACTTCAAYCCGTGTATGGATGGCTCCTGCGGGTCAAGGATGGCGATCGGTTTGGGTGAACTGGTCGGCTGCGGCCATGTATACGGCGTCTGATCTGCAGCGGGATCGCTGCGCGCCCTGATGAAGTCCGCTTGGAGAACAGGTCCCACTCAATCGAGCGCGCTTAAAGCGCTCCGGATTGATCGGGGTGTCCTGGTTCTTCCTCTCCGTTCGTTCGCCATCACCTCACGTCGCCCTGACCGTTCGTTCAGCCATTCAGGCAGCAATCGCCTGCGGCTGGTAGCGTGATCCGTCCCTGAGGACGGCAAAGATCGTTCTTGCCATGCGATGCGCCAACGCGATGGCGGCGACTTTCGTCTTTTTTCGGACCAGCATGTCGGACAGCCAATCCTGCCTCGGACCGCACCTGGATCTCGCCATGATCTGCGACATGGCGCCCAGATAGAGCAGCCGCCGAATATACCGGTTGCCCATCTTCGAGATCCGTCCGATCCTCTGTTTGCCGCCGGTGGAATGTGGCTTGGGGGTCAGGCCGAGCCAGGCGGCATAGTCCCTCGCGCAGTCGAAGTTGCCGACGTCCGGCGTCGTCGCTGCGATGATCGTCGCCGAGAGCTTGCCGACGCCCGGGATCGTCGCCAGACGCTGGCTCGTCTCGCTTTGGGCGTGAGCCGCTTCGATCTCACGCGTCGACCGCTCGATCCGCGTGTCGGTGTCGACCAGCTGCTCGAAGAGAAGGCTGACGGGCAATCGAGCCGCTTCCGGCAGCTGATGCATTTGCGTTCGTAGACGGTCGACGTTCTGCGCCCCCTTCGCTGCGATGACGCCGAACTCCGTCATGTGGGCGCGGATCGCGTTGCAGATCTGCGTGCGCTGGCGGACCAAAAGATCCCGCGTGCGGTGGATGACCAGGACCGACGAGCAGGCTTCGCTCTTTACGGCAACGAACCGCATGGAGGGACGCGTGACCGCTTCACAGATAGCGGCCGCGTCGGCTGCGTCCGTCTTCCCGCGCTTCACGTAGGGCTTCACGTAAGACGGCGGCATCAGGCGGACGTCATGCCCCAGTTCCTGAAGCTTCCGCGCCCAGTCGTGAGCGCCCCCGCAGGCCTCCATGCCGATCAGGCATCGCGGCAGTTTCTCGAAAAACGCGAGCAACTGACTTCGACGCAGTTGGCGACGCACGAGAACACGACCGCTTTCATCGACACCGTGGATTTGGAAAACGCTCTTCGCAAGGTAAGCTCGGACATGGGTGGCTCCTCAGCGTGAGGCGACAACATCCCGACTATGCCCCAACGCAAACCCGGGAGCAGGAGCCATCCACACCATCAATCGAGATGGCCTTCTCCAAGCTCAAGGCGCTGCCGCGCAAAGCGGCCGAGCGGCTCTGGACTGTCGTCGGCAATCTGCTCGACGCGTTCACTCCAGCCGAGTGCGCAAACTACTTCGCTGCCGCCGGTTACGACCCGGAGTAAGTGGAAACCGCTCTAATTCATAGATTGGCAGACTTGAAATGCTAACAGCCTCTCCTAACATGTTTGGATGTCAGGTTTACGATATTTTTTCGTACAGCTACGATTCCTGCGAACAACGCTTTGCAGAAGCTGGGAACGTCCGCTCGCAGGCTGCTCGATTTGGCGATGAACCGCGGCCGAAATGGGTAGATTTTCATCAGTCCGATTTCCGTCATAAAGGGCATGGAAGCAGACGTTCTGAATGCTTATACCAAGCCTCGCTGAGCAGGACTCACGCGGGGTAGCGTCGGCATCTCGGTCGTGATTCATTCCTGGGTTTGGAGCCTGAGGAGGATGCGATGGCTGCTCCGGTGCCGCTGCGATCGGACTTCGATGCGCAAGCCT
>NZ_LMRA01000030.1 GCF_001424705.1 Methylobacterium sp. Leaf465 | reverse complement strand
TGCGTGGGGCTGAAGCGCGCCCACCGCCACGTCGAGGCCGGCGACACTGGTCAAGCCGTTGTTACGGCCAATCCCGAAAAGATCCGAAGCGACATACATGGTT
Organism: Methylobacterium sp. Leaf465; assembly: GCF_001424705.1. Classification (GTDB taxonomy): domain Bacteria; phylum Pseudomonadota; class Alphaproteobacteria; order Rhizobiales; family Beijerinckiaceae; genus Methylobacterium. The sequence goes on along the minus strand of NZ_LMRA01000030.1, from coordinate 3,989 downwards.
CAGCCCCCGAGCCGATAGCGCATCTTGATTGCGCGCTGCGATCAGTTCTCAGGGGCAAGCTAGGAGTGGGGGTTAAAGCTTTCTTTTAAGCTATGCGTTGGATTCGTTGGATCTCAGTCGACTCCAGGCTTTTGCGCGAAGAAATCGCACAACCTTTCGGTTTGATTACTGCAACGTTACAGCTCGTACTAAACGACATCTGCCGACGCGCGCAGGGTGCGGATCTGCCTTGGGCGGGGACCGATCGACGGTCGGTTTTCCTGAGAGTCACGCGGACCGTGGACGCCGCTCATCCGATGAGGGGGGAGGCGCAGCGCGGCCGAGGCCCCGAGATCCTGCCAAACCTCGGGGAGACTGGAGCACGGGCGGCCTGCGAGCACGCGCGTGGGCTCGCAGGCCGTGTCGTCTCGAAGGTCTCTCGATCAGGAAGGACCAGGGCGATCTCGGATCACGCGTCTACCTATGCCTCCGGGCCGAGCCGACCTGAGCGATCAGACGATGAAGAGATCGCTCAGCGATATATGGTCGGGTGTGACGTTCTTGAGGATGATCGTATCCGACCCGCCGTTGCCGACCGTGATGATCGTATCGGTGCCGTTGTGGCTCCACAGATTCACCTCTCGGCCCGTCTCGATGATGATCCGGTCTTGATGGGGACCATCCGCGTGGAAGTTGCGGATCACGTCCTGGCCGAAGCCATCGGCGAAGATGAACGTCGCACCGCCATTCGAGCTGGTGAAAACATCGTTGTGCGGCGTGCTTTCAACGGTCGCGAAGGTGCTGAGCTTGCTGACGAATAACGATCCGTCCGGGCGTACGACCTCTTGGAGCCGGATGGCACCATCGGTCTCCGTGATCTGGATGTGCGTGCCGTCGGCCGCGACGTTCATGGCGTAATGCGCGCCGTCGAGGAGCGTCTTGGTTTCGTACGTCAGCACGCCGGCCTTGTCGAAGCGATCCTCCAGGACGATCTTGCCGGTCTGATCATACGCGACGTGGCGGTGAGGGATGCGCGCGCCGACGCTGTCGTCCCACTGATCGACGGTCTTCGACAGGGCTCCGGTCTCGAAGCTATGGACGACCTTCGTGACGGTCCCCGTGAGGTCGTAGGCGACGCGAAGCCCTTCGGTGTCCGACGTGAGCACCTTCAGCGCGGGCGTTTCGTAGGGGCCGAAGTATTCGTCCTGAGAGGTCCAGGAAAAATCCGGGACCCGATCCGTTTCCGGTTCCTGTCCGGGGCTCGGAGACCGGGCATCGATCTCGACCGAACTGTGTTTGATGAACCCGGCGGCATCGTAGTCCCAGGCACGCGAAATGCCGTTCGTGACATCGTCTTGGGAAACGATCCAGCCTTTCTCATTGAAGACAGATACGATGATCGATTTACCCCCCTTGTCATTCAAAGACGTAGAAGTGCCATCCGAAAGATATTTTAGGGTCGAGAGAACTCCCGTTCGAGAGTCGTAGCTGGACCTGAAGGTCTGCCGGCCCAGTTCGTCGACGATGATGCTTTCGACGACCCACGGGCCGTCCTGGAATTCATATTGCCCAGGCGGTAAATCACTGTGCGGCGGAATGGGCGAAACAATTTGTGGCGCTGGCATCTGATTCTCCCTGAGCCTTTAAGCGATCACGGCAGATGCGGAATTTCAATTGCCACCCAGAAACAGCGTTAAAGATCTTTGTTTTCTTGCAAATTTGTCGTTATTGGAATGGTATTTAGACGATTTGACTGTGTCTCCGCGGCACCGATTTCCGCGAAATCTGTGCATTTGCCGAGGCAAACATCAGGAACGGATCCAGGGGTACGAGCCGCTGGCGCGACCTGGAAAACAGGAGGACGATCGCGGACCTGACCGGCCGGCTTCGGATCGGGCCGATGGAGAGGATCAGCCAGGATCGACGGGCCCCATCGCTTCAGGCTCGATCCGTCACACCCCAGGCCGGGATCGAACGCCGCGATCGGCCGATGCCGTCGGGCGCTGCCGGTCGAAGCACACGGTCTCTGCAGGCGGCACCACGCGATAGCGAAGGCGTTGCCGATCGTCTAAGACTGCAGACGCAATCGAATTGGCGACGGCTCTCGCCGACTCCTCGGCCCAACCGGCCGAGATTCCCGCCCATGAGGCTCTATGCTGACAAGCGATTCGCGCGCGACGCCGGGAATGCCCTTCGGCAAATTGGCTTCGGGGGATCCGGAAAGTCTTGGTTTCCTGTCTGGCGTTCTTCGTCGCCAGCGTCGGCTCATCGTTCGGGTCGTCCTGATTGCCCTTGCGATCGGCACTCTGATTTTCCTGTTCGCCCCGTCGTCCTACAAGGCGTCCGCAACGGTCCTGGTCGATTTCAAGCGACTGGCCGTCGTCGATGAAGAGTCGAAATCGACGGGCCGAATCGACAGCTCGGCTCTGCTCAGCCAGATCGAAGTCCTAAATTCGACCGGTGTTCTCGAACGGACCGTGATCTCCGAAAAGCTGGACACCGATCCGGACTTCATCGGCTCCCCGTCGATGATCCGGACGCTGTTCGCGGGTCTCGGCCTCGCCGATGACCCGGAAGCCGAGCCCATGGACGTGCGTCGCTCGAGGGCGATCGAGGCCTTGCGTAAGGCAACCAGCGTAGAGCGCGCAGAACTGTCCTACGCCATCACCGTCACGGTGACGGCGCGCAGCGGCGAGAAGGCCGCACGCCTCGCGAATGCGCTCGCACAGGCCTACATCGACGATCAGATGGATGCCAAGCGCTTGCCCTCCGAGAAGGCGAGCGCTTGGTTCTCGGAACGCATTACACAGCTCCAGAACGACGCAATTAAAGCGGAACGCGCGGTCACGGACTATCGTCTGAAGAATAACATTGTGACGACGGATGGACATTTTATCGAAGAACAACGTGTCTTCGATTTGAGTCAGGTCGCTTTGAAAGCCCGCTTCGCCCGTGCCGGCGCGGAAGCAAAGGTCGCACAGATCAACGAGATGGCGAGGACCGGCGGGGTGCAGAACGCGCTCGTCGACGAACTTTCGAACATCGTCATCATCCAGCTTCGCAAAGCCTATGCCGACGCGAAGCGCCAGATGGCGGATTTCACCGTCCGGTATGGCGCGACGCACGAAGCGACGATCAAAGCCCGCGCGAAGATGAACGAGCTTCAGAGTTCGCTGAACGACGAGGTCCAGCGCATTCTCGAAGGTGCGCGCAGCGACTTCGCCATCGCGCAGATCAAGGAGCAGAGCGTTCAGAAGGAACTCGCCGACCTGTCGGAGCGATCGCTGTTGGCGCTCGAGGCACGCTTTCAACTCGCGCAGCTCGAGAGTGCGTCGGCGACGGTGAAGACGATCCGCGACACCTTCATGTCGCGGTACGTCGACGGCATACAGAAGCAGAGCTTCCCGATGACCGAGNCAGCTCGAGAGTGCGTCGGCGACGGTGAAGACGATCCGCGACACCTTCATGTCGCGGTACGTCGACGGCATACAGAAGCAGAGCTTCCCGATGACCGAGATTCGGATCCTCACGAATGCCAAGGTGCCGACGCTCCGCTCCTTTCCGAAAGCCACGAAGGTCTTCGGTGGAAGCCTGGCGCTGGGCTTGGGGGCGGGCTGCCTGATGGCCGTGGCCCGCGAGGCCTTCTCGCGGCGCCTGCGGTTCCGACGTCAGCTCAGCTCGAGAGTGCGTCGGCGACGGTGAAGACGATCCGCGACACCTTCATGTCGCGGTACGTCGACGGCATACAGAAGCAGAGCTTCCCGATGACCGAGGCGCGCATCATCACAGCGGCGCAAGTGCCCACGGCACGCTCGTTCCCGACGGCCATCAAGGTCTTCGGTGGAAGCCTGGCGCTGGGCTTGGGGGCGGGCTGCCTGATGGCCGTGGCCCGCGAGGCCTTCTCGCGGCGCCTGCGGTTCCGACGTCAGGTCGAGACGGCCCTCGGCGTGCCCTGCCTCGGCTTTCTCCCGAACGTCGCGCGCGCCGAACCGGCCGCCCTCCACCCGCGC
>NZ_LMRA01000029.1 GCF_001424705.1 Methylobacterium sp. Leaf465 | reverse complement strand
TGTCTGCTTCATCTTCGCTCCTCAGGGGCTACGATGAACCAGCCATCCTCCGTTCGTGAAGACCCTCAATCTGTCCCACAGGTGCTGACGTCGGACAATCCAGCCCTACCGTTCAAGGTAGCCTGCGCTGTTCCTGGAAACAGACGTCTGCAACGCGCCCGCCCTCTCCCTGAAGCATTTGCTAGTTCGTACCATCAGGAAATCGAAGGCAGCCTACCTCGTGATCCGGACCGATACCGGATCGCTGTCTGGGAAGGTTTCCTCCAGCGCCTCTTCGAGCTTCTCCTCAAGTCGATCCGGGTGATTGCCAGGCAAGGAGGCATCCGACGGAGCCTTGAGGGCTTCCTCCGAGAGGACGCGCAGGCGGCGGCGCTCGGCCGCCTGTCGCACCGTCGCAAAGGCAAGGAAGGCGAAGCCAGCACCGATCAGGAGCACGGGAAGCGGGTTCGCACGCACCGTGTCGGACAAGCGCCCGGCCGCCAGCGCCGCCGAGCCGGCGGGATCGCGCGTACCGGTCAGTTCCTCCGTGAGGTTCGTTGGGTTCAGGCGGGATTGGAGTTCGGCTAGCGTGCCGTCCAGCCTTCCGCGGCTCGCCTCGACGTCGCGCTCAAGCTCATCGACAGATTTGCTCATTCGCCCATGCGCTCCGTGATGATGGTGACGTCCTGCCCAACCTGCCGCTCGGTCCGGGTCGGCTCCAGCCCCGAGAGGGTTGCCTTGCTGCGCCCCAACAGGGCCAAGCTGACGGCGAGGGCCGCGAACACGCCGCCGACGACAAGGGCTGAGAGCGCCTCGGAGTGCAGGAGAACTACGAGGCCCTTCACCAACGCCAGGATCAGCACGACGACCCCTGCCATGGCGAACACGCCGGCCGCGATGAACAGGCTCAGCGCAAGGGTGAGATGATGCAGGCTATCGGTCATCTCGACCCGGAGGAGCGCGATCTCCGTCGAGACGAGGTCCCGAACCTCGCGGACCGCATCGCCGATCAGGTTCGGGACGGTCCTACGCGAGGGCTCGCTCATGCGGGGCCATCCAGGTCGGGGACCGGCAACACGTCGACGGGGACCACGGCCCGGGACCGCGGGATCGGCCTGACGCCGGACGCGCCCAACAGTCGGTAGAGAGCGAAGCCGGCGGCGGCCGCCACGGCCAGGGTCACCCCAGGCCGGCGCCTCACCGCAGCGTCGAGCTCGTCGTAGAGCTCGCTGACCGTGCGGCGGCCGATATCGGCGGAGAGCTCCTCGACGCCCTCGGCAGCCTTGTCGAAGAACGCCTTCACGTTAGGCGCATCCTCGAAGCCCGCGCCGGCTCCGCGAATGGCCCCGGCCACGTCCGAGACCACCCTAACCGCGTCCTGCTTGCGACGAGCAACGTAATCCTGGGCCTGACCCCGGACGTTCGCAGCGAAGCCTTCGTCAACTTGGGGTCCGTGCGGCGCGGAATTCGTCGATGTTTGAGGCCCGGAAGTCATGATCGCCTTCCCGTCACGAGAGCGTGAATAAAGCGAGACTGGAACGGCGTAGGGTCATAGCGGTTCCAAAACCCGCCGCTGGCGGAGCCAGCGTCCACTATTCCAAATTCTGAACCTGAAACCGAACCGGCAGAAATCCACCCAACCCAGTTATTTCAAGTCGGGTCTCGACCCGTATGCCTAGAAAGGCTGCGTACGCCACGCACATAGCTTGATGGCGTCGGATATCCGACGGTTTTCTCCGCCTAAAAGCTTGTCGGATTGGATGTCTGGGAAAGGGGTGCATTCTTGGGCAGGCGTACCTGCGCAACATATCACCACCTCTTACAGGCTGATGAAACATGGTGCTTGCCGGGAAGAGTAGGCGCCCGCTACAAGCCGGCAGTCCAGACACAAAAAGGGCCGCCCACAAGGAGCGGCCCGAAGTCTAGGGAGGAAACGCCCAACTAAGGGACAGCGCGGCGACGCCATCGCCGCGCTGTCGAGCTTTGCATGTCTCACGCTGCTCGCCCGGCCTCAATCGCTCAGAAATCAAACGTGGCATACCAGCGGTGCATAGCTACGCTGGATGGAGGGTCTCCGTGCGAACCCGTCTTCCCAGACTGGAATGCCTTTTGAGGGGAAGCGGCGCTGTGCGCGTGGTGAGAAGCAGGGTGACAGCCGATCAGATCGGAGCGACACTCTCTTCATGAGACCAGGGCGACCAACAGCCTGAGCGTCTTGGGAGGGGGCAGGGGCGGAGGGCGCCATGCCAACATACTTCTTCGACGTCCAATCCCACTCTGGTTTGGTGTGCCTGGACTATCAGGGGCTGGACTGTCGCGATGATGACGCGGCGCTGACGCTGGCTCGCCATGGCGCTAGGTTTACCTCGCACGGAGACTGCATTCGCAATCCGCAGCTGACCAGCTACCAATTCGCTGTGGCGGACGCCGAGCATCGACCGCTGTTTACGGTGCCTTTCACGGATCTGCTGCCGGACGAGGATGCCCCGCTGGCCTCTCGTAAGCGTCGGCCTCGCTCATCCAAGCATCGGCCGTCATCAAACCGGCCTGGCTGAGGCGGGATGGGCGCAGAGGAAGCTCTATGCACCGCCGGCCTGCAACAGCGCTCCGCCCCAGAGGATAAGCCGTCATGCTTCAACGCTCGTGGGTCCGGCGCTTCGGCCTAGCACTCACCGTTCCATGCGTGCTGCTGGCGTTCGCGCTGGCCGGTCATGCCGCCTGGGAAGCTCGGCCTCTTCCTGCCTGCCTTCCAGGCGGGCTCGACCCCCTCCATCCCGCTCAGAAGTGTCGACGTGTGACGATGATGGGCGGCGTTCCCGTGATTGGGGCTGTTGGAAGCTCTTCCCTCAAGGTGGTTGAGCAGGGCAGCGTGTCTGGGATGCCGGATCTGCGTCCTGCGGGGCTGGCCGTCGTCTTGGCTCTGGTGATTTACCTCACGAGCTGGGGGATCGACTGGTTGTTACAACGCCGCGCTCGCCTGACAACAGGGTGAGGCACGCTGCCCCACGGCGCTGCGTCACCTCGTTAAACGGCTCGCTATGGCTGAGCATGCCTGGATGACTGATTTGGCTGTCCTCATCATGCTCTCGGGAGCCCTTGGCGCTGTCGCACTGATTGGCGCTGCGCACCCCAAGGTCGAGCGTTTCGTTAGGCGGCTGTACCTCCGCTGAGACAAGCAGCTCTACGCAGATCGTATGAGCGCGACAGCCGGTGAGAGCTGCGAGTTTGCATAAGTACGGATATGGAAGCACTTAGACACTTAAGAGGGCCAGTGCTTCAGCGGGTCGGCGTTTGCAACTGAGCTTTTAGAGCTTCATCGGGCAGGTGAGGTGTCGCCCCTCACGGCGCCCGAATGTCTTGTAATGAAAATCCCCAGACGGCATTTGGCCTCGTTCTACGGCTTGGGCGACATCAGGGTTGCAACGCAGGTAGTCCTCTTCGTCGAACGCGGCCTCAGGCTCTTGCTGAGACCCACGATTACGCTTCCGTCTCCGGTCATCATTGTCGTACCCGCGACCGGGCTGGCGATCCCGATCTTCATCGTATCTGCGACGCCGCTCGTTACTTTGGCCATTGTCGTAGCTGCGGCCGCGTTCACCCGGTCGATCATCGTCATCGTCATCGTCATTGTACCCGCGATCACCACCGCCGTCGCGCTCGCCATAGCTTCGACTGCCATAATCCCGCTCGTCGTGGCCGTAGTCACGACCCCCTCGCTGAGCTGAGGCCGAGCTCATCGCGCCGAAAAAACTCAGACCTACGAGTGCTGTAACCCACAGCCTCCTCATGCCGGGCTCCTCCCGTAGCAGCGTTAGACGTATCGAGTACCCGGCGTTCGACGGCCGAGCCGTGAGCCTCAGCGTATCAGCTTGGACATCATTCCATTTCGCTTCTGCGGTTCAGGTGTGCTGCCCGTCAGCCGCAAGTGCGGCGATAGCGTCGGCAGTTGCCTTGGCCTTCCTCACCGTAGCGGTCCTTGTTCTCGCAAGCGTCGCGAAGCTCGCGGCACACTCTGCGGTAGCGGCGCTCCTCACGATCTTCACGGTAGCCGCGCCCATCATCGATCTCCACGCCGCCGGGGCCGAACCGGAAGCCCTGCGCAAAGCTGGGAGCCTCCTGGAGGATCAGCCCGCCCATGGCGGCCGTCACGAGCAACACCTTACGCATTGAAGCCTCCAATTTTCTTCGACCAACGAAGTGGGAGGGCAAACGCACGGTCACCGAAAAGGGTTCGTTTTGGCTCGCGACAACCTCATGATGGCAGCGCTTATCCGCGCGGTCGTGCTTGGACGTCAGTCCGGACTGACACCTAGCATCCTTCGACATGCCATTCAGCAATCGAAAGATGCTGTTGTCATCTTTGTAAAGAAAACGATCCTTTTCCAGACGTTTGTTAGCTGTTCGTTGTATCGGGGGGCTATTACAAAGCTGTCTTGGCCAGAAGGAAAGGCGTCAGTGCCTTCATCACTTCGGCGGGGACAGCTCCCGATACCTGCATAAACCAGAGGAAGCGGGCGACAGGTGGTGGAACTTCACTGGCACTTGCGCTGTCAGCCGAACACCAGCGGCGCATAGTGCGCGCGTCGACACCAAGAAGGCGAGCGCCACCAGACTGACTTAGATTAAGATTTCGAAGCGCAGAGCGTAGTTCTGCAGCATTCATTGCCGATGCCTTGGTCCGCCTCAAGGGACGACTGCTTTTATGATTAGTTCGTTTGAGAGACATAGATTACTGCCCCATGTGTTTCGGCCAGCCATCACCTGTAAAAGTACAGCGCAAGAAGCTTACGGCTCGGATGGAAACTAGCTCATTATCTTTCCGGTTAGCGGTCAGCGAGCAATCTGTAAAAGAGCAGCCCATCCAATAGGTGCCGGTTAGATCAATTATTTCATTACAGAAATTGGAGCCAAATCTCATCTCGCTTTCATTATCACGATAAGTATTTGCTTTTTCCACAATAACGACCTTTGTTCGATGTCAAAAAACTATACAAAACTTCTCATGAAACTTGGATGCTCAGGGGCTTGCTTCTGAGTAAGATTAGAGAAAAAATGTGCGTTCCAAGTTTGACGACTAAAACGCTGTAAGAGGTAAAACAGTTCAAAAACAAAGTATAATTATAAATCAGCGAGTGACCAAAATTCTGAACAGCAATATTTCTCTAAAGCAGTATCGCAAATGAGAGATTTTTGGCTGCTCGTCGAACCGATCAATGTTCTGGGTGTGGCTCTTTTTTACGAGCATGCGTTGCAAAGTCGAAGAGTGATCCGCGTCGATCCCCGGTGAAGACACTGATGTTGAGAGTGGTGTCTTCGCGGATGGAACCGTGCAGGCAACGATCGTTCAGGGTCCAAACCTGGTGCCGATCACGGGCAAGCTCGAATTGAAATGCACCGGCCTCGGGGCATGGCGCACCAGTGGTGGCCTCGTTGAATGCAGCGGTAGCTGGAGTGCTAGCGCGGTGCGTGAGATGAATGAGCTCTCTATCCTCCAGCCGTCTTCCTGCTCTTAGGAACCCGCTCCCCAAATGATCTTTGAAGGCGTTCGCTCGGCGGATGTACCCGACTACGGTCCGCCGGTCGCGGTGCCCCGACTGATCCATAGTACGCGCGAGATCCGCGCCGCGCTCGGCCGCCGTCGTGATGTACCCGGCCCGCAGGCTATGCGCCCCCAAGGTCGAGGCATCGAGCCCAGATGCCGCGTCGCCAAGGTTTGCAGCCGCACGGCGCACTCTTAACAGCGTTGTAAGGCCGCCATCGTTTATGGACCTACCGGCATCGGGCGTAGGGAGAACGAGGTGGATCGACAAAGCGCGAAGGATCTCGATCAGTTCAAGGATCGGCGGCAGTTCAAACGCACGGACATGGCCCAGCAGGGCGTCGCGGTGTTCGCGGACGGCACGCGGGTTCCTTGCATCATCCACGACATGTCCGATCCGGATGCCGAGAAGGGCTTCGGGATGCGCGTCGAGTTGATCAACGTCCCGAATAACAAGGTGCCCCACACCTTCCAGGTTCACCTACCATCTGGGCGAGTAATCCAGTATTCGCCCGGTTGGGCTGAAGCCCTCTAGGTCAGATCAAGCTGAGCAAAGAGACGGCCGGGCAAACCACTCAGGAAATGAGGGGTAGAGAGGGCATTCCAGATATTTGATGCGATGTCGGGCTAACGATCGTTTTCCCGTCATCGGGAGGGGCCGCAGTTCGAGCATCCTCAAACCGGCTTATTTCTGTCAGGAAAATATGACCGGATTTCTATTGCAGATT
>NZ_LMRA01000028.1 GCF_001424705.1 Methylobacterium sp. Leaf465 | reverse complement strand
CGCACGCTCCAGCACCGCCAGGGCCTGCAGGTGGCCTGCCTGGAAGAGATCGCCTACCTGCAGGGCTTCATCGGCAAGGACCAGCTCATCGCCCGCGGCAAGCTCTTCGCCAAGACCGCCTACGGACAGAACCTCCTCAAACTCGCACAGGAAGACCAGACCGGCCGCCTCGTACGATGAGGCCCGCACGGGGCCGAAGCGGGCAGGGGCCTCCCCGAAGCGGGGAGGGTCGGGTATAGGAGCGAGAATGGACAACATCATTCGCCCCACCTTCGGCGCCCCACGCCGCACGGAACCAGCCGATCCCCGTCGCGTCCAGGTCCTGACCCAGCGCGTGTACGGCGAGGCCCATGGCTGCCGGGTCTGCCTCGTCCACGACGAAGGCGCACCGGAGGGCGATGTCTACAAGGTGGTGGTGGGGTTCCTGACGGACGACGAAGTCAGCACCGTGGCGATCCTCCCGGCTACTCCGGAGGGGGACACCGATTGCGAGATCGTCGCCCTGGCGATCCTGCGCACCCTCGGCATGATCGAGGCCCGCCTGGAACCGCCGGGCAGCGCCTGAGGCAGCGCGAATCGCCTCACGGGCGGGCGTTCAGATGTGGGCTTGCATCGGTCCGGAAAGCCATGCTATCGCCCCTGCACCGGAACGGACCGGGTCTCAACCGCTAGCCTCAGCAGCGCTCGAGACGAACGACCGGATCCTGCCTCGTGCCACGCGAGGATGTTGGGGGATAGTTTAACGGTAGAACAGTGGACTCTGACTCCTCTAGTCCAGGTTCGAATCCTGGTCCCCCAGCCACTGTCAGAACTAAGTCATTCCAGGCGTTGAACCTTTTGCTTAGCCGCCGTGCGGTCTGAGCCCCTTGCTACACACCGCTGCTACACAGGCCGTCCGCGCGGACGGCGGGAGCGCGGTTTGGGTTCGGTTGCCAACGTCGTCCAGCGCGGACGCACTTTCCACTTCCGACGCCGGGTTCCGGTCGACCTGCGGCGGCACCTCGGCCGCCACGAACTCGTGTGCAGCCTCGGCACGAAAGACATCCGCACTGCCAAGGTCAGAGCCTGTCGGCTATACGTGGCGGCGGAAGAGCTGTTCTCGACCCTGCGCGCCATGCCGATGCTGACCGACGACCAGCTTGCCCATCTCGTCCGTGACTTCTACGACACCATGCTGTCGGACGAGAACGCCGGCCGGCTCACCCGTGGACCGTTGCCCGAAGGCGTACGCGAAGCCCGGGTCACGCAGTACGCGACGATGGCCGCCAAGGGTCGCGAGGCGCTGGCCAGCAACCGTCTCGATGAGGCAGCCTTCATCGCCGAGATGATGCTGAGACGTCAGGGAATCGCAATCCAAGACCTGGCACCTGCGGAAGCAGTCAAAGCCAAGCAGGCAATGCTGCGCGCCGGCATCGACCTCTCGGAAGCGATGAAGGCCCGCTACGAGGGTGACTTCAACTACGTGCCGCGCGACAAGCTCCTGAAAGAAACTCTCGTCGAGCCGCACCCGAAGCACTGGCCGACGCCCGCGGCCACCCCAACAACGGCAGCGGACCTTGGAGCATCGCCACTTCGCAAGAAGGACAAGTCCGCTCCTGCACTCGAAATCGCCTTTCAGGACCGTGGAAAAATCTTCCGCGATCAACAGGTCCAGACGAAGCGCTGGGACAATCAGACGGCGGCGCAAGCTGGCGCCACCTATCGTCTGTTCGCGGACGTATGCGGCGACAAGCCTCTTGACGCTTACACGCGCAAGGATGCCGGGCGCTTCCGTGAACGCGTCGAGCGGCTGCCTAGCGATTATGGCAAGCATCCGCGCTACCGCGGCCTGAGCGTCGAGGCGATCCTGGCCATCTACACGGCCCTGCCGAAGGGCTCGGGTGTCGGGGTCATCACGCAGAAGACTATCAAGCGCCACTTCTCCGCCCTGTCCACCCTCTGGACGGCAGCGGTGGCGGAGGGCGACGCGGGCGAGAACATCTTCTCCGGCCACCGCTTCGCCGCCACTCGCAAGGCGAGCGAGCAGCGCGACATGTGGGAGCGGGCCGAGCTCGTTCGTCTATTTGCAACGCCGGTCTGGACGGGCTGTGTGTCACCGACCCGGCGCACAACGCCAGGCGGCCTCATCGTGCGGGACGAAAAGTTCTGGCTGCCCCTGATCGCTGTGTTCTCCGGCATGCGTCAGGAGGAAATCTGCCAACTGCACGTCGAGGACATTCGGCAGGACGCGGACGTCTGGTTCATCGACATCAATGACCGGCCTCCGCGCAAGGTGAAGAACGCGACTGCCGTGCGCCGCGTGCCGATCCACTCTGAACTGATCCGCTTGGGCTTACTCGCTCACGTCGACAAACAGCGGCGCATTCGACAGTCCCGGGTTTTCCCCGGCTTGGAGCGTGGCGGAGCCGACGAACGGCTCGGCCATGCCTTCACTAAGTGGTTCACTCGCTACCGCCGTGACGTCGGGGTCTACCGGGTCGGACTCGACTTCCACTCGTTCCGGCACACCGCGACGACGCTGATGCATCAAGCTGGCGTGGTGCCATCGGTGATCGACCACGTCACGGGCCACGCGACGGCGGGCGAAACGGCGCGCTACACCAAACGCTCGACCCTGCCGCAACTGCAGACCGCTATCGAGACGATCGCGATTGGGGTGGATCTGTCCAAACTCCACATTACAGTGCCGAAGTAGAACGCGGCAGAAGGCTTCACCCGGGACGGGGACGAAGCAACGAATCAGCGCCGACGTCCGCCTCGGAGCGGTTCCGGCGGCGTCGCGCCTTCATCCGGCGCGACGAACAACTCGCCGAGCGGGACAGCCAGCGCCTCCGCGACCTTGTCGAGTAGATCGACCGTCGGGTTCTCCGCCTGCCGCTCCAGCCCACCGAGATACGCCCGGTCCACGCCCGCGTCCGCTGCCAACCGCTCCTGGCTTAAACCCTGTGCCACACGCACACGGCGTAGGTTCCACGCCACCAATGCCCGACCCTTCATGAACGAGGATCAGCAGCCAGCACGGTCTATCTAACCACTGGCTATAGCCACACCGTACCGCTACGCTCGTCCCACGGCAGGGTACGGTACGTGGCAAGCAGGATCACGATGCGGGTGCGTATTCACCGCGGCACGCGCGAGATTGGTGGCACTTGCGTCGAGCTGGAACACGACGGCGCCCGCCTGCTCCTCGACCTCGGCCTCCCCCTGGACGGCGACCCCGACGAAACGAGCCGCCCCCCGGCGATCGACGGACTGACCGGCGGTGGCGACCTCCTCGCACTCGTGCTCAGTCACGGCCACCGCGACCACGTCGGGCTGGCCCACCTCGCCGGCCCAGGCCTGCCCGTGGCGATGGGCGAAGCGACCCTTCGCATCCTGCGGGCAGCCGCCACCTTCGTTCCGGACAGCTACGTCCCCACCAACACGGTCACCTTCGCCAAAGGGCAGACGCTCACCTTCAGCCCGTTCGCGGTCACGCCAATCCTCATCGACCACTCGGCCTATGACGCCTACGCTCTCTTGGTGGAGGCCGGCGGGCAGCGGCTGCTGTACTCCGGTGACCTGCGCGCCCACGGCCGTAAGGCCGCATTGTTCGAGGGCCTCGTGCGTGATCCACCACGCGGGATCGACACGCTGCTGCTGGAGGGCTCGAGCCTCGGCCGCCTTGTCGACGACCGTACCTTCCCGAGCGAGGCGGAAATCGAGGACCGCTTCGTCGGCCTGTTCGGAGATACCGCTGGCATGGCGCTGGTGGCAGCATCTGCCCAGAACATCGACCGCGTCGGGTCACTCTACCGGGCGTGCAAGCGGACCGGCCGCATGCTGGTGCTCGACCTCTATGCCGCCGAGGTGCTGGCCGCGACCGGAAATCCCCGCATCCCACAATCCGAGTGGCCCGGCATCGCCGTGTTCGTGCCTCAGCACCAGCGTGTGCGGATCAAGCGCACTGGCCGCTTCGACCTGATCGAACGGCACGGAGCCAACCGCATCTACACCGAGCAACTGGCGGCCATGGCCCCACGCGCGGCGCTGCTGTTCCGCCACTCGCTACTGACCGACGTCGACCGCGCCGGGTGTCTGACGGGCGCGCGGGCGATCTGGTCGCAATGGGCCGGTTACCTCGACCAGCCGCGCGGGCAGGTGCTCGCTGGCGATCTCGCTGCACGCGGCATCCCGCTCAGCCGCGCCCACACCTCGGGCCATGCCAGCATCCCGGACCTGAAGCGCTTGGCCGCGGCAATCGCGCCGCGCCAACTCGTGCCGGTCCATACCTTCATGCCCGAGCGCTTCCCCGCTTTGTTCGGGCCAAACGTCACGATCAGAGAGGACGGACAGTGGTGGGACACGGCAGCATGAGCGGCACGAGCGAGGCGGAGACCGCGATTGGGGGCGGCACGACGGCGGTTCCGTACCGGAGCCTCGGGGAGCCGTTCCTCGCGGCGTTGGAGGCGTTGGCCCTTTCACCGGACGGAAACTGGTGGGCCGACGTGCTCGCCGACCCGGACCTGCTGCTGGCCGTGCGCGACCGCTCGCTCAACGTCTACCATCGCGGCGCCTCGCTGTTCCGGATCACCCCGGCGGGGGTGGGCATCGCCGCCGAGACGCACGCCAAGTATCTCGTGCGGCAGCGCCAAGCGCTGACGCGGCTCGGCCTGGACGGCAGCTTCGACCTCAACCCGGGCACTGCGGTATGGACACGCTACGAGGGACTCGGCACGCTAGCTGAGATGAAGCGGGCAGCCGCTGCACTTTCTGGGCTGGAGAAGACCGGAGTGCACGCGCTGGTGCAGGCCAGCCTCAACGTCGTCGACGTCGAGATCGCGCTGACCAGCACGCCGGCCGCAGCTGCTGCTGTCGAGCCGGACGGGGCGGAAGCGAACGCCGCGCTTCTCACTCCGGAGGCCGAGGCGCATTCGACCCCTGCCCAGCCCCGCCAGGATCGGCTCGACGTAGCGAGCCTGGAAGAGCGGGGCGTGCCAGGCGAGGCTTGGCTGGTGTTCCACGAGGCCAAGCTCGCTGCGAACTCTGGCCTTCGTTCGAAGGCGACCCCGGCGATTGTCGCGCAGGTCGCACGCTACCGAGCGAGCCTCACCGAGCAGGCGGAGCGCCTGGCGGCGGGATACCCTGCTCTTTGCCGCGATCTCGTCCGCCTCGACGCCCTGCGCAACGCGGTGCGCGCCGCACGCGGCCTCGACGCCGTAACGCCCCGCGATCCCCTCATAGCCGAAGTCGCCTCCGGTGCACGCCGGCTGCGGATCGACCCCGAGCCACGTCTCGTAGTGTTCGGCTTCGACGCGGACCAGCGCGACGGTGCGCTGCGGGCGATCACCGACGACCTGCGCGGCCGGCACGGGCTGCAGGTCTACGCGGTCGGCCGGCCCAATGGACGGACGAGTGCTGCCTTTCGCCGGCCGTCAGACTCAGTCTGAGGATTTCGGCTCGGGAGGGGGTGCGACCGCCGGCCGCAGAAGGAATCTGCGTCCAGCTGTAAATTCGCGGGGGGGCAACGGGAATACCTCTTCTCAGCTCCGCCGGAGCGTCCGCGAGACCCCTTCATCATGTCCAGCCTATCCCATCACGCTGCCCCGATCCGTCGCGCGCTGCACCTTCACCGGCCCATGCACTCGATCCCGACCTTGATGTGCCTCGGCGTCCTCCTGGCGATTTCGGTGACACCCATACAGGCGAACCCATCCTTCGAAGGGCATTATCAGGGGCGAGGCGAAGGTCGCCTTACCATCACAGTATCTTCGCTCGGTCAGGCAGGACCGGCGGTCACCTACTCGGTCGAGGCATTCACCGGCATCACCAACGCGTGTTCGGGCACCGTCTCAGGCGCTGCCCGCCGGATTGATACCGACACGTTGCGGCTCAGCTTGAAGGGAGACGAGGCAGCCTGCGAGCTCACTCTGCGCTTCGGTGCAGACCGTAAGCGCGTGCGGATGGAGGAGCAGGGCTGCGGCGATTTTCACGGACCTGCCTGTAGCTTCGACGGCGCGCTGACCCGCCGCTGACCGCAAGCCGTGTCGGTCCGCCGCCTCCGCGCGCCCGGACCACATGCCTTTCCTCTCTCCCCTTCGACGGACCACCCCCATGATGCGCGCGATCCTGCCGTTGTCCCTCGTTCTTGCCGTCTCTCCGGCTTGGGCAAACCCGCCGGTCGACGAGACCAAGACTGGCGGGTGTCTCGAACTCAAGATCGACGGGCGGCCTGCCCCCTGCAACCACGACTTCCGCCTCGTCGACGATGGCAAGGGCGAGGTGAACTTCGTCACCGGCTACCGGGAGGGCCAAGCGAAGCCGGAGATGGTGGTCAACTTCGCGACCGCCCAGGTCCCCAATATGGAGAACGCCTACGGCTACGCGCTCCGCCTAACCCACGTGACGCTAATGACGGTCGGTGCTCCCGACCAGCAGCGTCACTGGCCGGCCAAGGGCCTGTGCTTCCTGGTCAAGCCTAACCCGGTGCGGGCCGGCGCGAAGGCGCTGCATCAGGACGTCGTGGTGATGTGCTCCGCGACCCTGTCCGATGCCAGCGCACCCGTAAACCGGATCGATTGGAAGTTCGTGTTCTGAGGGGGAGGGAAGCTCACCATGAGCATGAGCACTCACGGCACGGACGCCGCCGTTCCGTGTTCCAACGATCCTCCCGGCAAGTTGCCCGCCCCGAGCGTCGGCATCTTCTGGGGCGTGCCGGACAGCGGGCGTATGGTGCTGGTCACAGACCACACGCCCCTAGCAGAGGCGGAACCCTATGGCGACTGCCTCACCCACCCGCGCGGGCACCACGAGGTCTGGGAGGCGTGGCGCCGACTCGGGGCGACGGCCCTGCGCCGCCGGGGCCTGCCGCCAGCCATCGCGGGTCACGAGTATGAAACGTTCCCCCGCGGGCGGGTGGTCTATATGCGCGGGCCAGCGCTGTTCACCCTCTACGCCGACCGACACCTACAGCGGCCGGAGTTGATCACGGATCTCATCCGTCTCTTTGGCCTCGACGGAGAGAGCCACGTCGTGCGCTCAGACGCGCACTACAGCACGTTTGCCTGATCCCGAGGACACGCACCATGCGCTGCAGGTCGGACGACTTCGTGGCCCTGTTGGTCGATGTCAGCAATCCCAGAAACCCAACGCCGGGGATGCTGCCGGCAATCTTCCGCGATATTGTCGAACGGCTCGACGCGGCTGAGCTCGCCTACGCGGTGGTCGGGCGCCTTGCCCTAACCCTGCACGAGCAGGCCCGCTTCGGCGAGCACGCGATCGTCGTCAAGCTCGCGCTTGAGGCCTCGGAGCCGAGTGCCGTGGAGATCCGAGCGCGCCGTTCATGAGCGGTCTGGTCACCTCGCGCCTTTGGCTCCAGTCCGACGCCGACGTCCTCGCGCCCATCCCTCTGCTGGCGCTCCCGACGGCCACCGAGGGGCTCGCCCTCCACGCCGCACACGCACTTGTTAGGCTTGCGCTCCGCTGCGATGGCTTCGATTAGGCCGAGTTTACCGGTGAGAAACCACTCTCCTGGAAAATGACGAAACCGAGCGACGACGCCAGTCCGGTGCACAGCACGCTCCTCAACGCCGTTTGGGCGCCGCCACCAGAAAGGGCGCAATGACGCCTCTGTGGGTCACGGGCTTGCCGCCAGCGCCTTCGCCGCGCAGGCCCGAACCCGGCTGGTGGGAACAATACGACGTGCTCATGCGCAACCCGCGCGAGGCGCTGAACGAGCTGCAAGCTCACCTCGCCGCGCAATTCGACATCCCCTTCTCGTGGGTTATCGCCGCTCCCGAGAGCTCCTTCGCCGTGCCGCCAGAAGCGAGCGCCACCGCGTGGCTCGTGCCCGAAGCTGACCGCGTCGTCGTCGCTGTCGACCTAAAGCAGCCCGCCTCACTGGTCGCCGAAATGTTGCTCCACCTCTGCGCGCACCTCACGCTCGGCCACGTTCGACCGGGCGATGCGCGGGGCCACTGGGATGCGCCGGCCTCGCTCTCGCCGACGCCCCATCGCCATTGGGATCGCGAGGCAGGGGCCTACGTCGACGCCCACTTCGCGCGTTCCGTGCGCCGCGTCTCGACGCTCGAGGAGTGCAGCCCGCGCGAGAAGGCGTGGCTCGTGCTGTTCGACCACATCGGGCGTATGGTCGGTCAGCAGCGCACGCTGCATTTGACGACGGAGGCCTACCAGGCCGCCGCCTACCAGCGGCAGGCCGCGCAGCGCCTTGTCGCGCAGCTCGATGAGTACGGCGGCGCGATGCTTTGCGACGGTGTCGGACTTGGGAAGACCTACGTCGCGACCACGGTCGCCGTTCATTACGCGAACCAGTGGTGGGATCAGCTCACCGATACGAAGCGTTCAGCGACAGACGACCCGTTCCGCATTACGGTACTCTCGCCCAACTCGGTTGTCAGCACCTGGCAGCGCGAGGCCATCGCACCACTCGCCGCGTACGGCGTACCGCTCGCCACCATCCGCGTCATCTCGCACTCGAAACTCTCGCGCATCGTACCGTCGAGCGACATCCTCACGCGCAGCCGCACGGCCATAAGCGACATGGAGCACTTGCTCCTGTCGGACCTCGTGGTTGCCGACGAGGCTCACAATTTTCGCTCCATCGGCGCGCGTCGCACCACGGTGCTGCGTGATCTTCTGCGCTGTCCGACGTCAGCACCTGTGGGACAGATTGAGGGTCTTCACGAACGGAGGATGGCTGGTTCATCGTAGCCCCTGAGGAGCGAAGATGAAGCAGACATC
>NZ_LMRA01000027.1 GCF_001424705.1 Methylobacterium sp. Leaf465 | reverse complement strand
GAGCCTGCGCTGGAGCCACCCTGAATACGGGACCGCCTCGGCTTCAGAGAGAATTAAATCCGAAGGAGCTGTCTGCCGATCCGCCAATCTGCCGACTGAGTACAGAAAATCGATTGAATGTCTGTGTCGTACGGATGCCTTCAGCGGAACGGCAGGACTCGACCCAACCCAGCCGTCCAGACCGCTGTCGGCGCTTCCCCAAAGCGATGGATTCGGCCATGCAGCGGGGCGGCGCCTACGCGCATCAATACCGCGTGCGTCGCGCCGACGGACGCTACTACTGGCTGGGGGCGAACGGCCGGGTCGAGCATGCGGCGGACGGGACGCCTTTGAGCTTTCCGGGGGTCCTGCTCGACGTGGACGAGCGGCGCGCCGTGGAGGCCGAGCACGGCCGCGTCGCCGCAGACCTGCGTGCCCTCAACGAGACGCTGGCACACCAGGTCGCCGAGCGCACCAAGGAACGCGACCGCATCTGGCACGTGAGCCAGGACATGCTCGGCGTCTCGGATGCGAACGGTGTCTGGGTCGGCATCAACCCGGCCTGGCAGCGCATCCTGGGATGGGACTACCACGACATCGTCGGCAAGACATCGGAGTGGCTCGAACACCCGGAGGACCGTGAGAGGACCAGGACCGAGGTCGCACACCTCGCCGCCGGCGGCCTGACGCTCGCGTTCGAGAACCGCTTCCGGGCCCGTGACGGCAGCTACCGCACGCTGTCCTGGACGGCCGTGCCGGTCGACGGAATGTTCTACTGCGTCTCACGCGACGTCACGCAGGAGAAGGAACGCGCCGCGACCCCGTTTCAGGCCGAGGAGGCCTTGCGTCAGTCCCAGAAGCTTAAGGCGGTCGGACAGTTGACCGGGGGCGTCGCGCACGACTTCAACAACCTGCTCACCGTCATCAAGTCGTCGACGGACCTGCTGAAGCGGCCGGACCTCGCACAGGAGCGGCGGGCTCGCTACATCGGCGCGATCTCCGATACCGTGGACCGGGCCGCCAAGCTCACGGGGCAGCTCCTGGCGTTCGCCCGCCGTCAGGCCCTACGACCGGTGGTGTTCGATGCCGGCTGCAGCGTGCGGGCCATCGGCGAGATGATGGGGACCCTGACGGGTGCCCGCATCGCCGTCTCGATCCAGGTCGGCGAGGAGGCGTGCCACATCAACGCCGATCCGAGCCAGTTTGACACCGCCCTGGTGAACATGGCGGTCAACGCCCGCGACGCGATGGACGGCGAGGGCCGACTCGACATCACGGTGGAGGCGGTGGGGGGCGTGCCGGCGATGCGCTCGCATCCCGCGCTGGTCGGGGACTACGTCCGGATCGCGCTGTCCGACACGGGATCGGGCATCGCGGCCGACCAGGTCGACCGGATCTTCGAGCCGTTCTTCACCACCAAGGGCGTCGGCCAGGGGACGGGGCTGGGGCTCAGCCAGGTCTTCGGCTTCGCCGAGCAGTCGGGCGGCGAGGTGATGGTCGACAGCGAGGTCGGACGCGGCACCACGTTCGCGCTCTACCTGCCGCGGGCGGACAGCGGCGTCGCCACCGCCGAAGAGGAGCCCGCGCCGGTCGACGCGGTGGTCGATGGGCGCGGGACCTGCGTCCTCGTGGTCGAGGACAATCTCGACGTCGGCACCTTCTCGACCCAGACGCTGCAGGAGCTCGGCTACGGCACCCACTGGGTCACGAACGCCGACGAGGCCCTGGCGACGCTAGCCGCCAAGCCGGACGGCTACGACGCGTCATGCCGGGCATGAACGGGGTCGAGCTCGGGCGCGCGGTCCGGCGCTTGTATCCCGGCCTGCCGGTGGTGCTGACCAGCGGCTACAGCCACGTCCTCGCACAGGAGAGCGACCACGGCTTCGAGCTGCTGCAGAAGCCGTACTCGGTCGAGGCCCTGTCGCGAATCCTGAGCCGGGCCGCCTCGAAGCCCCGGCGACGTAGGAAGGCTGCGGAATAGATAGGACCGGGAAAGCTCGCCGATGGACGAACCCGGCTAACCGACCAGGGACAACCACCTTTCGCCGACCCGGCGTGCGGCAGCGCCGCCTATCGAACCCGCCCCGGACAGGTTAGAGCCTTTCGAAGACGATGAGGATGGATTGATGAAGACGGACGGCGCCGAGGTCCTGACCAGGACGCTCACGGAAGACGAGGCCGCCATCCTCGATGCCTGGAATACGAGCTTGCGCGAGGGAAGCTCTCTGCAGAGCGGCCGCATCCGCGAGGCGGAGCTCAAGACCCAGGCCAAGGCTGTGTTCGGCCAGCTCCAGGACGCGCTCGGGGCGGGTGGGCTCGATGCCGATGGCACTGGTTTCGTCCCGCTGCGCGAGAGCCTCGCCGATATCTCCCGCTCGCGGGCGATCCAAGGCTTCACCCCCACCGACACCGCCAACTTCGTCTTCTCGCTCAAGGAGCCGATCTTCGAGGCCCTGAAGCGCGCGTCCGGCACGGACGCGACGTCTCTCGCGGCCGGTATCTGGGCGGCCGGCAAGGTCCTCGATCGGCTCGGCCTTCAGACCATGGAGGTGTTCCTGGCCAGCCGCGAGGAGGTGATCGGGCGCCAGGGCCAGGAGATCGCCGAGCTCTCGACGCCGGTCGTCCGGCTCTGGGACGGCATCCTCGCCCTGCCGCTGATCGGCACCCTCGACAGCGCCCGCACCGGCGTCGTGATGGAGAACCTGCTGCAGGCTATCGTCGACGAGGAGGCCGAGATCGCCATCATCGACATCACCGGCGTCCCGACCGTCGACACCCTGGTGGCGCAGCACCTTCTGAAGACCGTCGCGGCGGCGCGGCTGATGGGCGCCGACTGCATCGTCTCCGGCATCCGGCCGCAGATCGCCCAGACCATGGTCCATCTCGGCGTCGAGCTGAACGTCGTCTCGAAGGCGACCCTGGCCGACGCCTTCGCCGTCGCCCTGAGGCGGACCGGCCGCAAGGTGGTACGCCAGCAGGCTTCGACCGAGGGACGCGGCTGACGCCATGGACCGCATTCCGATCCTCAAGCTCGGTGGCGTGCTTATCGTCACCATCCAGGTCGACATGCACGACCGCCTCGCCCTCGCGCTGGAGGAAGACCTCACGGCGATGATCGCGCGCACCGGCGCGCGCGGCGTTCTGCTCGAAATCTCGGCGCTGGAAATCGTCGATTCCTTCATCGGGCGCATGCTGGTGAGCATCGCCGCGGTCTCCCGCGTCCTCGACGCGGAGACCGTCGTGGCGGGCATGCGGCCTGCGGTCGCCATCACGTTGGTCGAGCTCGGCCTGGAACTCACCGGCATCAGGACCGCGCTTAACGTCGAGCGGGGCATGGCACTGATCCAGGCCCGGATTTCCGAGGAGGACGACGGACACGGGAGCGACCGTGACCGTCACGAAGACTGAGACCTTACCCGTCCGATCCGGCGACGACGTGGTCCGCGTGCGCCAGCGCGTGCGTGCGCTCGCCATCGAGATCGGACTCGGGCTCGTCGACCAGACCAAGATCGTCACCGCGGCGAGCGAACTTGCGCGCAATACCCTCGATTACGGAGGGGGCGGCGACGTCCGCATAGAGATCGTGCAGGCCGGAATGCGCAAGGGCCTACGCCTAACCTTCGAGGACCACGGGCCCGGCATCGCCGACATCGAGCAGGCGATGACGGACCGCTTCACCACCGGCCGCGGCATGGGGCTCGGCCTTGGCGGAGCCAAGCGGCTCTCGAACGAGTTCCACATCGAGTCGACGCCCGGTTCAGGCACCCGCGTGACCATCGCGCGCTGGAAGTAGCCATGGACCGGGTCACAGTCACGGAAGCGAGCCAGGTTGCCGAGGCGCGGCGGCGGGCGGTGTCCGCCGCGC
Organism: Methylobacterium sp. Leaf465; assembly: GCF_001424705.1. Lineage (GTDB taxonomy): Bacteria > Pseudomonadota > Alphaproteobacteria > Rhizobiales > Beijerinckiaceae > Methylobacterium. The sequence continues at coordinate 5,570 of NZ_LMRA01000027.1, read as the reverse complement.
AGTCCATCGGCTTCGACGAGACAGCGACCGGCCGCGTGGCCCTCGTCGCGACCGAGCTCGCCACCAACATCGTCAAGTACGGCGTTCCCGGCGAGATCCTTGTCGGCACCTATGAGGACGGTACCGGCTCGGGGGTCGAGATCCTCGCCCTCGACAAGGGATCCGGCGTCTCGGACATCAGGTCGGCCCTGCGCGACGGCCATTCCACCGGCGGCAGCCCCGGCGAGGGTCTCGGTGCCGTACGCCGGCTGTCCGACGCCTTCGACATTGCTTCCCGACCCGGCGCGGGCACCGCGGTGATGGCGCGTCTGTCGGGCGTGTGGCCGGCCGCCTCGCACGCACTGCCAGCCTTCGGGGCGGTGACGGTGCCACTGAAAGGCGAGACGGCCAATGGCGATGCCTACGCGGTACGCGAGCGGGCTGACGGCTGGACGGCCATCGTGGCGGACGGGCTCGGCCATGGACCCGAGGCGGCCAAGGCGTCCGAGGAGGCGCTCAAGATTTTCCGGTGTCATCAGGACAGACCGCCGGCCACGATCCTCGCCGCCATCCATGCGGGTCTCTCGCACACCCGGGGCGGGGCGGTCTCCGTCGCGCGCTACGAGCGGGATCGAGAAACCGTCGCGATCGCGGGCATCGGCAACGTGATGGGAGCGGTCGTCTCAGGCACGGCGACCAAGCGAACGGTCAGCCTTGCCGGCACGGCCGGTCACGCGGCGCGGCGCATCCAGGAGTTCGAGTACCCGATGCGGCGGGACGATCTCTTCGTGCTCTGCTCGGATGGCATCGCGACCGGATGGTCCCTCGACGCCTTCCCCGGCATCGCCGGGGCGCATCCGGCGCTCGTGGCGGGCATGATCTACCGCGACTTCGCCCGGATCCGCGACGACGCCACCGTCCTCGTCGTTCGGGGGGATGCGGCATGAGGTGGCCACTCCTCGCCAGCCAGGTCGAGCACGAGGACGACATCATCACGGTGCGCCAGCGCGTGCGCCGCCTGGCCGAGCGCCTCGGCTTCGAGGTCCAGGACCAGACCCGCATCGCCACGGCCGTGTCCGAGATCGCGCGCAACGCCTACGGCTACGCCGGCGGCGGCCGGGTCGAGTACGGCCTCGACGAGGAAAGCGGCGGACAGTCCCTCGTCGTCCGCGTCCGCGACCAGGGGCCGGGCATCCCCCACCTCGATGACGTCCTTCAGGGACGCTATCGCTCGACCACGGGGCTCGGCATCGGCATCACCGGCTCCCGCCGGCTGATGGACCGCTTCGAGATCGAGACCGATCCCGGCAAGGGCACGGTCGTGACCTTCGCCAAGCGGCTGCCGCACGGCACGGTATCCTTCACCGGAAAGAGGCTCGCGAGCCTGGCGGAGGATGTCGCCCGGGCGCGGACCGAGGAACCGCTGGTCGCCTTGCGGGAGCAGAACCGTGAACTCCTACGCAGCCTCGCCGAGCTCGCTGAGCGTCAGGAGGAGGCGGAGCGCCTGAACCGCGAGCTCGCCGAGACCAACCGCGGGGTGGTCGCGCTGCATGCCGAGCTGGAGGACCAGGCCGAGCGATTGCGCCAAGCCGGGGCCTCGCTAGAGACCCAGGTCGCCGCGCGGACGGCCGAGCTCGCGGAGGCGAACGAACGCCTCGTCGCCGAGGCGGCCGAACGCGAACGGATGGAGCACGACCTGCGTCAGTCGCAGAAGCTGGAGGCCGTGGGCCAGCTCACCGGCGGCGTCGCGCACGATTTCAACAATTTGCTGACCATCATCCGATCCTCCGTGGACTTCCTGCGCCGCCCGGACCTACCCGAGGAGCGGCGCAAGCGATACATGGATGCAGTCTCCGACACGGTCGACCGAGCGGCCAAGCTGACCGGTCAACTCCTGGCCTTCGCGCGCCGGCAATCCCTCAGGCCCGAGGTGTTCGACGCCGGCGAGCGCCTTCGTGCCGTCGCCGACATGCTCGACACCATCACCGGCGCTCGCATCCGCCTCAGGGTCGAGGTTCCGGACGCGACCGCGCGGGTGCGCGCCGACGTCAACCAGTTCGAGACGGCGGTCGTGAACGCCGCGATCAATGCGCGGGACTCCATGGACGGTGTCGGTACGCTGACGATGCGGGTGCTCGCCGGGCAGCCCATGCCCTCGATCCGGGGACACGGCGGATCGCGGGGGCCGTTCGTGGCCGTCTCTCTGACCGACAGCGGCACGGGCATCCCCGCCGACGTCCTTGGGCGCATCTTCGAGCCCTTCTTCACGACCAAGGCCGTCGGCCGCGGCACGGGGCTCGGGCTCTCCCAGGTGTTCGGCTTCGCCAAGCAGTCGGGCGGCGACGTCGACGTGGCGAGCGCGGTGGGAGAGGGTACGACCTTCACGCTCTACCTGCCCGAGGTCTCGGACGAGCCGGCCGAGATGCCGGTCCCCGGCCCCGACGCTGAGGTGGCGCCCTCCGGCCTGGGCCAGCCGGTCCTGCTGGTCGAGGACAACCTGGAGGTTGGACGTTTCTGCGTCCAGATCTTGGAGGACCTTGGTTACGCGCCCGAATGGGTCGTCAACGCCGAGGAGGCGCTTGAATGCCTGGGCGCCGACGGCTCCGGCTTCCGGGCCGTCTTCTCCGACGTGGTGATGCCCGGCATGGGCGGCATCGAGCTCGCCAATGCGCTCCGGATACGGCTTCCGGACCTGCCGGTGTTGTTGGCCTCGGGCTACAGCCATGTCTTGGCGCGCGAGGACAGGCACGGCTTTGAGCTCCTGCACAAGCCGTACTCGGCCGACCAGATCGGCGAGGCGTTGCGACGCCTCATCGCCGCGGCGCCCGCGGGTTAGACGAGTACAGGGTTCGGGATCGTGATCCCCTGCGGCATCCGGCACCGCCGCCATCGTGCCCGGCTTCGACGGCCTCTCCATCCTGGCGCGCACTGTCCGCCGGGCTCTCGTCTTACCGGTGGTCCTCGTGGCGGCGGATCGCCGATGGTCCAAGGCCGACTAGAGTGCGGCTGACATCCATGCGCCGGCCCTCATGCCGGCGGATCGGCTTGAGGATCCGTTCGATGGGCACCGACCTACCGATGGGCAGCGATATCGGCCGGGCCCAGGCCTATTGCTAGCCAGCGGCGACATGGTCGGAGCCGCGTCGTATTGGTGGCGTCAGGCATCGGCGCATGCGTCGAAGAAGCGGCTAGGCCTTGAGTGGATCCGGCTTGCGACCATCCGGCAGCATCGCGCGCAGATGGTCGTGGACTGTCCGTCGTCAGATGATTCGGAACATTCAGCAATGTTCAAGAGCTGAGGCTCTGGTCCATCTGGGGTGACAGGTTAGACAGCCTGCGCGCAGTCACGCAGTCGATCGATGCTCTATAGCTTCCGCGGAAGGCGGCTTGTGGACGTCTTCTGATCGGAAGCAGCCGGACCGCATTCTACCCCTGTCCGACGTTAAGAGGCGCAGGGCTGCGGGGTTGGACACGTTGCTCGCGGGCGTAATGGATCGGCGGTCTGCCGACATGACGGGCGAAGGCGGTGCTGAAGGTGCTTGCGGACCCGTAGCCTACGCGCTCGGCCACCTCCGCCACGCCGGCTCCCTCGCGACCAAGCAGGTCCTTCGCCAGCGCGATGCGCCATGCCAAAAGATACGCCATCGGTGGGACGCCGACCTCGCGCCGGAACCGTTCGAAGAATGTCGAGCGCGACAGTCCCGCCTCTCGGGCCAGGACCGCGACCGTCCAGAGAGCGGTCGGCCGCTCGTGCATCCGGCGCAACGCGGCGGCCACGCGCTCGTCGGCAAGTCCGCGCAGGAGGCCCGAGGGCGCCGTCGGACCCGTAGTAGACCGGAGCGCCTCGATTAGGAGCACTTCCAGAAGCCGTGCAAGGATCACCTCACGGCCGGGCCTGTCCGCCCACGTCTCCTCGTTCACCAGGCCGAGCAGCATCGCCAGTCGCCCGACGCCGCGCACATGGACGAACCGAGGCAGGAGCGAAAGCAGCAAGTCAGTATCGTCGGAGGCGAAGGTGCAGTGCCCCACCAGCATCCGTAGGTCGGGCGGTACTTCGGCAGGGCCGAGCCTGAACACGCCGGGGCCGACTTCGACTGGTGGCGGCGGTCGCCCTGCCGACGGCGCGACGAGGCTGGACGCGGCGAAGGCGCTGGCTGCGGGGATCAGTACGAAGTCACCGGCCGCAAGGACGATCTCCGCCTCGCCGTCGATTACGAGCCGGCAAGTCCCATCCAGCACCGCGGCATAGAACGGCTGGCCATGATCATCCCGGCGGACGGTCCAGGCGCCCCCAGCCAGGACCAACTTGGAGAACGAGGCGCTGGGCTGAAGCAGCCCGACCACTTGGGTGAGCGGATCGACCATTACGGACGCTCGCCAATGAAAAACGGATTCGCACCCGTATCACGTCCGGCGGAGCGCACCTATCACCCTGTAGTGCGTCCCACGGGAGATCCCCATGAACACAATCCTAATCACCGGCTGCTCATCCGGCTTCGGCCTAGAGACGGCGCGCCTGTTCCTCGACCGCGGCTGGCGGGTCGTCGCGACCATGCGCACGCCCCTCTCCGCCCTACTCCCGGAGTCCGACCGTCTTATCGTCCTGCCGCTTGACGTGACCGACGCCGACAGCATCGCCTTAGCAGTCGAAGAGGCTGGGCCGCTCGATGTCCTGGTGAACAATGCGGGCGTCGGGTTGCTGAACGCCCTGGAGGGCTTGTCGATGGAGTCCGCCCGGGAGGTGTTCGAGACGAATACCCTAGGCACCATCGCCACGACCCAGGCCGTGCTGCCGCAGTTCCGGGAACGGGGCGCGGGAGTGATCGTCAACGTCACGTCGAGCGTGACCCTGCGGCCGCTGCCGCTGCTGGCGGTATACACCGCGAGCAAGGCGGCGGTGAACGCCTTCACCGAGTCCCTCGCGCACGAGCTCTTGCCATTCGGCGTGCGCGCCCATCTCGTCATTCCCGGTCGATCGCCGGAGACCTCGTTCGGGGCCAACGCCCGCACCCGGATGGGGATGAAGGTGCCAGAGGCCTACGGAGACTTGGCGGGCAAGGTATTCGCGAACTTCCAACAGGCGACGGAAGAGCTGACCCGGGCGTCAGACGTGGCCGAGGCGGTCTGGCGTGCAGCAACAGATCCGGCTTGCCCGATGCGCCTGCCTGCTGGCGCTGATGCGATCGCCTGGGCGGCGGCCTGACGCAATCCCGCGAACGTCTGCTTCCGCTGCAAATTTGCGCCGAAGCGGACTGGCAGAAATCCACCCGGTTCTGCCGTCCAAGCACGTGGCGGGGCGCCTCGAAAGCGGTCGTTTTTCGATGGGTCTCGTTTGAGGCGGTACGCCTCCGGTTCTCATCATCACCGCTCCTGCCGGCTTCTTGGCCGGTCCGGATGTCTGGTTCATCTTCGCTCCTTAAGAGCGACGATGAACCAGCCATCCTCCGTCCGTGTAGACCCTCAATCTATCCCATAGGTGCTGACGTCGGACACTGTCTGTCGTCAGATGATTTGGGACATTCAGCGGTGTTCAGGAGCGGAGGCTCTGGTCCATCTGGGGTAAGAGGTTAGGCAGCCTGCGCGTGATGGCG
>NZ_LMRA01000026.1 GCF_001424705.1 Methylobacterium sp. Leaf465 | reverse complement strand
CCAGTTCAGACCACTGCGCGTCGCTCAGCATCGTCCCTCCTGCATCAGAGAGACGAAAACGAAAGCCAAACCAATCCGTTCAGGCGACGACAGACCCTAGCCGTCGTCCGCGCCAACTCGAAGCCGTCGGGGCCTCCCGGCATCTCGACATCGGTGAAGAGCAGGATGATCGATCCCGCGTACTGGTCGAGAAGCTTGATCGCCTCCACTCCGTTTGCCGCAGACAGGGCGTGAAACCCAGCGTCCTCCAGGATCGTCTCGGCATCCATCCGGATCAGAAAATCATCATCGGCGACGAGGGCATACGGTGAGTTCGACGGGTTCGGCATCACCGTCAAATCCGGCCAGGCTCAAAGGTTCACGACGATACGGGCGCGGAACCGCGATGTTTCGCCTAAGGTTTTGCGTGTCCTAGGATTCCGTGTTGCGAACCCTGGGGCGGCCAGCGTCCTATCCCGCCGCTCGCCTACGGCTGCGGCGTTTCGAGGCTGCCCGGCGCAGGATGCGCGACAACGCCTCAACCGAGTATGGCTTCTGCAGGAGCTCGAAGCCGTGGTCCGTCTCCTGCGCGAGGACGTGGCTGTAGCCGCTGGTCAGAACCACCGGCAGGCTCGGATAGAGCCGCCGGATGATGCGCCCGAGCTCGACGCCGTTCATACCTGGCATGACCACATCCGAGAACACCACATCGTAGACGCTCGGGTTCCGGGCCAGGGCCGCGAGCGCCTCGTCGGCGTTCATGACCCAATGGGTCCCGTAGCCAAGCTCCTGCAGCGTCTGTGTCGAGAAGGTGCCGACCTCGCGGTTGTCCTCGACGACTAGAACCTGGGTGCCGCGCCCATCGACCACCGCATCGACCTGGGCCGCTTCCCTCTCCTCGTTCTCGCCCACCTCCGCCCTCGGGAGATAGAGCGCGAAGGTGGTGCCGCGTCCGACCTCGCTCTCGACCACGACCTCGCCACCCGACTGCTTGGCGAAGCCGAACACCTGAGAGAGCCCAAGTCCGGTGCCCTGGCCGACACCCTTCGTGGTGAAGAAGGGCTCGAAGATCCGGTCGATCTGGTCCGCCGGGATGCCGGAGCCCGTATCGGTGAGCGCGATCCGGACGTAGTCCCCCGCCCGCGCGGAATGGGACCGCGACGCCGGTACACCCTCCACCGCCCCCACCGCGATGTCGAGACGACCTTCGCCCCCCATCGCATCGCGGGCGTTGACCGCCATGTTCACCAGAGCGGTATCGAACTGGCTCGGATCGGCATTGATGTGGCAGAGCTCGTCGCAGACGTGGATGGCGACGGCGATGCGGGCCCCGGTGAGGGTTTCCACCATCTCGCCGATGGCCGTGACGCTCCGCCCGGCGTCGAACACCTCCGGTCGAAGCGCCTGCCGACGGGCGAAGGCCAGGAGCTGTCCGGTCAGCTTGGCGGCCCGATCCACGGTATCGGAGATCGCGCCGATGTAGCGGACCCGCCGGTCCTCGGTCAGATCCGGTCGCTTCAGCAGGTCGGTCGAGGACTTGATCACGGTCAACAGGTTGTTGAAGTCGTGCGCGACGCCCCCGGTCAACTGTCCGACTGCCTCCAGCTTCTGCGACTGCCTCAGCGCCTCCTCGATCTGGAGCAGGCTGGCCGCGCGCTCCTTCTCCTCGGTGACATCCCGGGAGACGCAGTAGAGCAACCCCTCGACCGGGACGGCCGTCCACGACAGCGTGCGGTAGCTGCCGTCGCGCGCCCGGAATCGGTTCTCGAAGGCGAGCGTCAGGCCACCGGCAGCGAGGCGGGCGACCTCCGCCTGGGTCCGCTCGCGGTCCTCGGGATGTTCGAGCCATTCCGAGGTCTTCCCGACGATGTCGTGATAGTCCCATCCCAGGATGCGCTGCCATGCCGGGTTGATGCTCACCCAGACGCCGCTGGCGTCGGCGACGCCGAGCATGTCCCGGCTCACGTGCCAGATCCGGTCGCGTTCCTGGGTGCGCTCCGCGACCTGGGCCGCCAGCGTCTCGTTCATCGCCTGCAGCGCTTCCTGCGCCCTGACACGCTCGACGGCGTCCCAGATCCGAGATGATACATCCTCGACCAGGGAAACCTCGGCGGCCGTCCAGACCCGCGGCTCGCTCTGGTTCACGTAGACGACCGAGCGCATGCGTCCCTCGTGGACCTGTGGCACGGCAACCAAGGCTGCGATGCCGAAGGCGCCCATCCCCAGACCAGCGGTGTCCGCATCGGCCTCGACGTCGGAATAGACCGACGTTCGGCCTTCCCTGAGATTGGCGATGTTGCCCGGTCCGAATGCGTCGAGTGGGTAGGTGTCGGCCAAGGCTGCGACGCCGTCGACGTATTCGGTACCGAGGGTGGCGGACACGCCGTCCTCCTCAACGAAGCCGTAGCCGACCCGGCTGGCGCCGATGTGCTTGCCGAGCGCATCCACCGCCGCCTGCATCCTGTCGCGTGGGCCGCCCTGCTCGCGCAGCGTGTCCGTAAGGTCCAGCAGGAAGCGCTGCCGAGCTTCGGCCGCATCCCGCTCCGAGACCCGCAGCTCAAGCTCCGCGTTCATCTCCCGCAGGCGGCTCTCGACCAACCTGCGGCCGGTGACGTCGGAGACCGTCAGCACGGCCCCGGCGACCTTGCCGCCGTCGAACACGGGGGCGTTCGAGCAGACCACCTCGATGGGCGTGCCGTCGCGGCGGAAGAACGTGGCATCGCGCTCATGCAGGGTCAGCCCCTCGCGGATCGCCTGGACGAAGCCGCATTCGGAGGACGGAAACGGACGCCCGTCAGGATGGTGATGATGGGCCGCCTCGTGCAGGTCCTGCCCGACCAGGGCGTCCGCGTCCCAACCGAGCAGGTCGTGCGCCGTCCGGTTGGCGAAGATGACGACGCAATCGACGTCAAGCTGGAGCACGGCTTGGCTGACATGGTCCGTGACCGTCTGGAGCAGGTCGGTCTGCCGCTGCAGAGCCTCGGCCGCGAGGTGCTGCCCGGTCCTGTCCCGAAGGATCTTCAGGTAGCCGACGTGGCTGCCGTCGTCGGCGAGGAGCTGGATCATCTCGCCCAGGGCAAAGAAGCGCGACCCGTCCTTACGCACGTGCCAGCGCTCGTCGAAGCCGCGTCCCGCCTCGCGGCTCACCCTCATCTCGCGCTCGGGCACGCCGTTCACGACGTCATCGTCGGTGAAGAAGATCCGGCCCGGCTTGCCGAGCATCTCGGCCTCGGACCAGCCGAGGATGGCTTCGGCGCCTGCGCTCCAGCGTGTCACCAGGCCATCGAGGTCGGTGGTCACGATGGCATAGTCCAGGGCACTATCGAGAATCTGACGATGACGGGTGTCTGCGTCGCGGCTTCTCATCAGGGCGTCGTCGCGCGCAACCATCGACCGACGCAGTTCCATCTGCGCCATGACTTGCCGGGCCAGCGCCTCAAGGGCTTCGGCCTGCTCCGGCGTCAGCCCCTCCGGGCGCGGCTCGACGTCCATCACGCCGAGGGCCCCGAGCGGCAGGCCCTCGGGCGTCTCCAGGCGGGCGCCGGCGTAGAACCTGAGACGGGGCTCGCCGATGACCAGGACGTTGTCCCGCGTGCGGGGGTCGGCGGTGAGGTCCGGGATGACCAGCAGGCCGGGCTGGCGCAGGGCATGGACGCAGATCGATTGCGCCAGCGGGGTCTCAAAAGGTTCGAAACCCACGCGGGCCTTGAACCATTGCCGGTCGGCGGCGACGAGGTTTACCAGGGCGACTGGCGTTCCGCAGATCCGCGAGGCGAGCAGCACGATGTCGTCGAAGCCCCGCTCCGCCGGCGTGTCGAGGATGCCGTAGCCGTCGAGGACCGCGAGCCGGGCGGGATCGCGTGCGGCTTCCACGCCGCCGGTCTCAGGCGCGGTCATTGACGGCCATTGAAGATGCCGGGGCAACGGCGCTGCGGGCGGCCTTCGCGTCTTCCCGCTCGATCATATGCCGGAGCGCAGTCCGCACGACCTCGCTGACGGAAGTGTATTGACCCCTGGCGACCTGATCCTCGACGTAGGCGATCAAGGGTTCGGTTAGGGCGATGTGTCGGGAATGCTTCGCGGCCATGCCGGCCCTTACCAGCTGCCACCGGCGGTGTCGCATCGGCGACACCCTCTTCACGTGAAGGTGCAGGCGCCGGATGTCGCACCGAGGTCATGAACAAGCGTGGTCACGGCAAGTATGACCGAACCCATGCGGCGGATCGCGACCTTGGCTTGATGACGTTACGTCGTGCCAAGGTTCGACCGACGTGCCGCAGGCCCGCCAACCTCATAGCCCCGCATGCCCGGCCCGGAACCTGTGACCTCCAGCGCTCCGGCCACCCCAAGGGCGAGGATGCGGGCGAACAGGAGTTCGTAGCTGCATCCCTGCCCAGGTTGATCCAGCCCGGAATCGAGCTTGTTCAGAACGCGGGCGACCAGCTTGATGAGCGGTTCCCGTTCCCCCGACGCCTGCCCCATCAGGATGGCGTCGAAATGGGTCAAGGGCACGGAGACCAGGCGTCCGTCGCGCAAGACGCGCAGCGGTGCATTCTCCAGCCTCAACCGCGTCCAGGCGGCCACGGCAGCGTCGCTCTCCGCCCGGGAGTACGGACGCCGCCTCTCGGCGAGGCCGGCCGCCACGATCTCCGCGGGCCGCAACTGCCCCAGCGACCGGATCGACGAGACGCGGCCCGCGCCCGGGACGTCGAGCCCGGTCGCGTCAACGACGTCGAAGGGGCGGCCGGCCATGCGGAAGACGAACTCCAGGAAGCAGGCGTACTCCGCGGCGTCGCTGAGGCAAACCCAATGGACCGGATGGACGCCGACGGCCGTCGCCTCCACCCAGGGCGCCTCCGAATCGGCCGGCTCCTCGCAGGGCTCTTCGTCCGATCGCAGGTTGGCCTCGAACCAGGCCCTGCGCACGGCCGGATCGAACGAGTCGATGGGGCCGACGCTCAGGTCGTGGGTGAGCGCAACCACCCGATCCGTGCAGCCCTGCAATCGCAGGGCGTCGCGGACGCTCTCCGCCCTGCTGACCCCCCAGGCCGCATGGACCACCTCGACGGACACGGTCATGCCGGTCTCCCATTCCCGTTCGAGCTCGACGACCGGCAGGGTCCGGCTGTCCGGCCCGTCGGCGATGGCTTCGGTCGCAGGGTATCGATGCGGCTTACGGCCCGTGACCCGCGGCACAGAGGTCGACTGGCAGCGGACTGGACTCCTGGAACATCCGGCAACTGCGCTCGATCTCGTCGCGCATCATGGCGCAGGGGTTCGCCGCGTTGCATGGCGGATGCGTCGCGGGCGACGCATCCCGGCACTGAGCGGCCAGACGCTTGGCGGCGACCGGACCGATCTCGTCACGGCATGCGACGGCCCCTCGGTCCGGCGCGGGCTGCCCGGACGAAGGGTCGACCGATAGGGCGACCAGGATCAGCGAGGATAGGGCCAACCCGAACCTGTTCATGAATTCCTTCCTCCTCGACCGCTTGCCCCGGCCCCTCCGCATCTTCGAAGGAATTCGCCGTGCCGGCCCTGCAGCGACCAGCATCAGGGACCGAAAGGTTCAGCCCGGGCTCCGTGCCAAGGCCCGTTCGATGATCTCGCCGAGCGCATCCGCCGTCAGCGCTCCCTCGTGTCGGTCGTCGTCCACGAACAGCGTCGGCGTACTGTGGACGCCCAGGGCGGAGGTCGCCTGCGCAGAGACGCGCTGCACGCCGTCGTAGAGGGACTGGTCGCGCAGGATGGCATCGAACCGATCCCGGCTGATCCCCGCCTGCTGCACCACTTCGCGCAGGGCATCCAAAGGCTTCTCAACGAACGCCCAGGACCGCTGCCGCGCGAACAGGAGATCGGTGAGCGCGTAGTAGTTCCTGCCGCCGTCCGCCCGGGCCAGCATGAAGCCGGCCGTGTCGAGAGGGCTCAACGGGTATCCGCGCAACGCGAACCGCACCTGTCCGGCATCGACCCAGCGCGCCCTGATGGCCGGCCAGGTCCCGTGATGGAACGCCGCGCAATGCGGGCAGGTCAGCGCGGCGTACTCGACGAGCGTCACCTTCGCCTGGGGCGATCCCAACCAGACATCGCCGAGCGGTCCGGCCAGGGCCGGATCCCCGACATGGATGCCCCCCGTGTCGCGAGGGCCTCTCGGCACCATCGTGGCGACGCCGAGGGCCGACAGTCCGAAGACCGATCCCGCGATCACGCCGCGACGGCTGAGGCGGGTCGACGCCGTCCTGACGGCAGGGGTCATACGAGAACTCCGGCAGGGGTTGGGGGACGAGGGCGGCGCATCGGAAGCGTGGTCACCCTGGCGAGGCGTCGAGCCCGTCACCAGCGGTGGTGCCAGCCCGCATGCCGGAAGCCCCCCCAGCGGTGCCCGCCGCCATGCCATCCGAAACGTCGATGCCATCCGCCGCGCCATCCGAAACGGCGATGCCAGCCATACCGGTAGCCGTAGCGCCAGCGGGGCCCGCCCCACCCGCGATAGCCGAAGTGACGATACACGGGGCCGTAGGCGTAGGGACGGTAGCCGAGGTTCGGCCGGCACCAGCCGTAGAACCCGCGGTGGAACCCGAGGCCGCAGCCGTCACGGGCTTCGGCGGCCGAGGCGGCCGTGAGAAGCCCCGCGGCAAGGGCAAGGGGTAGGATGATCTTGCGGATCATGTTCGCCTCCATGGTCGTCCGGCACGCGACCGGACGCAGGTCTAGGGAAAGGGGTGGGAAGGCTCAGTTCGGCCAGCAACGGCGGCCGTAGGGCCCGATGTGGAAGCCCGCCGGGCAGGAGGCGCCGCGGACGTAGCCACCCCATTGCCCGCCGGTCCGGCAACCGCCGTAGGGGCCACGGTGGCCGTAGGGACCGCAGCCGCCATAGACTTGGATGATCCGCGCGCCGTCCGATCCGTCGGACACGGCGTCCTGGATCAGGGGCGACGCCGAGGCCGGGAATGCCAAGCCGGCCATGAGCGCGACGGGGGCGATCATCTTCAACATCATCGGATCCTTCTCTGTGGTCCGGTGCGCCGCCATGCCTGAGCCAGCGTCGCGACCGATGAGGGCCAAGATCGTCCCGACCTCCTTCCTGGATGTGACCGACCGATGCGCCGACGTAACGTTTTGTAACGGGCCGCCCTGCGGGCCAGACAGGGCATCAGGCGATGGCCGGCAGGGTCGCGACGAGGCGTGCGCCGCCGAGGGGTGACGCCTCGGCCACGACGGTACCGCCATGCGCCTCCGCGATCTGGCGGGCGATGGCGAGGCCGAGACCGGTGCCGCCGGTGCGGCGGTTGCGGGACCGTTCGATCCGGTAGAACGGGCTGAACACGGCCGTCCGCTCGGATTCCGGTATACCCGGGCCGTCATCCTCTACCGTGACCCGACACAGCGCATCGGTCCGGCTCACGGTTACAGCCACCGTGGAGCGGCCGAACTTGACGGCGTTCCCGATCAGGTTGGCGACCACCCAGCGCAGGGCGACCGCATCCCCGGCAGCGACCGCATCCTGCACGTCCTCGCCGGTCAGGCGGACGTCGATGCCTTGTGCAGCATGCTCGGCCACCTCCACGGCGACGAGATCGGCCAGGTCGACCGCCGTCCGGCCTACCTCGACCGCGGTGCCCCGGGCGAAGCCCAGGGAGGTCTCGATCAGCGCGGTCATCGCATCGAGGTCCTCGACCAGCCTGTCCCGTCGCTCCGGTTCCGTAACGCCTTCCACCCGCAGCCGCAGGCGGGTCAGGTAGGTCTTGAGGTCGTGCGAGATCGCGCCGATCAGCATCGAGCGTTCCCCGAGGAGCCCGACGATACGCTCCTGCATGTCCCTGACCGCCCGCGAGAGCCGACGGATCTCCGGGGCGCCCCGGGGCGTCGCCACCGGCTGGTGGGAACGCCCGTCGAAGCGGGTGACCGCCTCGGTGAGGCGTCGCAGGGGGGCGAGCTCGTGGCGTGCGCCGACGAGGACGAGCCCCGCCACCGCCGCGCCGAGGACAGCCACCCACAGGCTCAGCGGCTGGCCGAGCAGCCATGGCATGATCGACCGGTGCCTCTCGATGGCCGAGATTACCAGGGTCCGGCCGTCCGGCAGCCGATATGTCGCCGTCGCGAGGCGACCGATGGGACCATTGCGATCCCTGTCGTCTACCGCATCGGGATCGACGCCCCGGTGCAGCATGGCGGTGTCGGTGAAGGCCTGCAGCGGCCCGTCCGGATCACCCGTCATCCGGCGCAGGCGCCGTTCGAGGCGCGGTTCGGGGATCAGGTCGTGATGGTCGGCCGGCCCATCGGTGATCTCGGCCCTGAGGGCCTCGCCGCTCACGGCCTTCAGGATGGCCGGTCTCAGGGCAGGATCCGCATCCCGCAGCAGGATCACGATGTTCGCGGCCTGGTCGACGCGCGGAAAGCGCGTGCCGTAGGGGGAGCGCTCCTGCCGACGCTGCCATGTGTCCACGGCGACGGTGGCGAGGACGAGCAGGGAGAGCGCGCCCAGCAGGAGCAGCATGATTCGCCCGAGCAGGCCGACGCGGGCCATCACGGGGCCTGCCTCACCGGTGCGGCGAGGATGTAGCCGGCATTGCGGACGGTCTTGAGGAGCGCGGCCGCATCGCTGCCCGCGGCGTCGAGCTTGTGCCGCAGCCGGCTCACCTGCACGTCGATGGTCCGGTCGAAGGCGTCGGCAGTGCGACCGCGGGTCCAGTCGAGGAGCTGATCGCGCGAGAGCACCCGCTGCGGCCGGGTGACGAAGCAGTGCAGCAGGTCGTACTCGGCGCTGGTCAGCCCGATCTCGGAATGTCCCTCGCCGACCGTCACTCGACGCGCAGCGAGGTCGACGACGAGATCGGCCACGACGAGGGTCTCGGGATCGGCCTCGACCGCCGCCGCGCTGGCCCCTTGCGCGCGGCGCAGGACGGCGCGGATGCGGGCGAGCAGGACCCGCGGGTTGAACGGCTTCGAGACGTAGTCGTCGGCCCCCATCTCAAGGCCCAGCACCCGGTCGATGTCCTCGTCCTTGGCGGTCAGCATGACGATGGGCGGGCCGCCCGCCTCGCGCAGGCGCCGGCAGATCGACAGGCCGTCCTCGCCCGGGAGCATCCAGTCGAGCACGATGAGATCCGCGGATCGCCCCGCCGTGAGGTGCCGGTCGAGGCCGGCGCCACCGTCGAGGCCGACCGCGCGGAACCCCTCGCCTTCCAAGTAGGCGGCAAGCTGGGTGCGGATGTCGGCGTCATCCTCGACGATGACGATGGTCTGGTCGTCGCTCATCCCGCAAACATACGGGGACCGAGCGAGCCGACAACGCAAAAGGCACCGTCGTTACAAAACGTTACACGGTGTCTCGCCACTTTGGCTGTCTTCCAGAACCGTCCGATGCGATGCAATCTCGTGCCTTCACCGAACGAAGTCCCGGAGTCGATCATGGGGGATCACGGACGCAAAGCCTTCACCGCCGCCGCGCTCGCCGCTGTCGCTTTCGCCGCGACGCCGGCCCCTGCGGCCAGCTTCGATCGCGCCAAGGCCACGTCGAGGACGGAGCGCCTGATCTGCTCCGACGCCGCGCTCGGCGCCCGCGACGAGATCCTGTCGAAGCTCTACGTCGCGGTGTCTGTCGTCAGATGATTTGGGACATTCAGCGGTGTTCAGGAGCGGAGGCTCTGGTCCATCTGGGGTAAGAGGTTAGGCAGCCTGCGCGTGATGGCG
>NZ_LMRA01000025.1 GCF_001424705.1 Methylobacterium sp. Leaf465 | reverse complement strand
TCCACGATCTCGTAGCGGGCGAACGTCCCCTCGCTCGTGGACACGTCCGCCCCCTCCACAACCGCCCCCGTCGTCGGGCCGGCCGCAGGCAGAAGCGAGGTACAGCCCGACACGAGGCAGGCTGTCAGGGCGGCCAGGGACGCCTTACGAAGCATTGTTACTCTCCTGACCGGACCGCGCGCAGGTGCGATCCGGCGACGACGCCCGCCTCGGTCACGGCGCACGGGCGGCGCCATCGTGTTCGATGAAACGCGATCCCGAGGTCGCCCGTGAGGGGACCGGGATCACGGCACAAGCCTCCGAGCGGTGGCCGCGTCGGACGATAGCGGCAAAACGCTGCGATCGGATTAACGGATCGTGCACCCAGGCAGGCTCCGACCGGCCCATGCTGGATCCGGCCGCCTATCCATCACCAATGCGTCACGAGGGTGGCAAAGCCAAGCTCTCCCCCTCTCCGGGGAGCGCGATGATCTGACGGAGTTGACGCCCGAGCTCCGCTGCCGTGAGGTCGCGTCGGGCTCTCCCCCCGCCGGCATCCGGTCCGAACCGGAAGATGGCGTAATCCGTCGCCGTGCCGCCGAAACCGGGCCGGCAATTGGGAAGGGCCGGAGCATGATCGCCGAACACGCAGAGGGTGGCCCGCAGGCCCTCCAATCCGGCGAGGAGGGCTTCCACGGCCCGGCCCGTATTGCGTACATGGGTCAGGTATTGTGCCAGCGGGTCGTCGATACCCGGCAGACGCCCTGGCTTCCACGGCCCGTGGTTCTCCATCGTGATGCCGTACAGAAACAGGGGGCCGCTGCGCGCGCGGACTTCCGCCAGCACGCGGTCGGCCATCGCCGCGTCGCCGACATAGGGTCCCACCCGGGGTGCCTCGGAGAAGTCGTCCTCCATGATCAGGCGATCGAAGCCGAGGCGTGTCACCACCGCGGCGCGGTTGAAGAAGTCGCGGTGGAAGGGATGCACGAAGACGGTCTCGAACCCCGCATCGCGGGCGCGCAGGGGCAGGCTCGTCGGCTCGTGGCCGCCATGGGTGAGGTAGGGGTCGAACACACCGAACCCGAGATCCTCGGCATCGGTACCGGTCAGGACCGCGTGCTCAGTGCGCATCGTGTAGGCCCCGTGGGCCGGCACGCGCAGCCGCCCGTGGAGGGTGGCGCGCTCGCGAATGATCTCCATCAGCGGCAGGGGCGGTCCGCCGAGGCGTACCGGATCGAGGAAGGATTCGAGCTGTACCACGACGATCACGGGTGCGTCGCCCCGCTGGATCGGGGTCGGGAGAGCCGCTCCCCGTTCGGTTCGGCGATGGGCGCGCCAACGAAGGGCATAGCCGAGCAGCGTGGCCGGAAGCCCGAACCGAGCGATGTCGACGTCCAGTGCCGGCGCCGGAAACAAGCGCGCGAGGGCGGCGGCGGCCTTCCCCTCCCCCGAGAGCACCACGCTGCTGACCAGCATCAGCGGGAGGGCCAGGATCGCCAGGATCGCGACGCTCGGCTCGACCGGCAGGATGGTCGGCTCGATCGCATACCAAGCGGCGACCACTGTGAAAGCGACGATGAGCGGCCCGGCCATGCGAGGGTCGCTGAGCGGGCGGGTGTAGTAGAGCTCCGGATGGCGCGGCACCTGCCGCAGGAGGGCGAAGTCGCTGAACACCAGCGGTTCGCCGATGATGCCGCGTTTGAGCCGGCTGACGATGGTGAGGATCAGAATCGTCAGGACGCAGGAGACGCCCGCGAGCCAGGGACGCCAGGAGAACTGAAACCAGAACGCCATCACCCATCCGTAGCCCGCGAGGCGGATCGCGAGGTCGCGGGGACGCCGGCTCACGGGCCGCGCCTGCCCACCCTCGCGGGCCTCGATGGCCAGACCGAGCAGCAGGGCAAGGGTCAGACTGAGAAGAAAGGTCATTGCGGCGTCAGGGCTTCCGGTCCGGAAATCGCTCGACGCCGCGCTTGGCGCGAAGGCGTCGGATGAGAGGGTTCAGCAGAGCGTAGCGCATCCGCATGGTGAGAATCGCCGTTCGACTCATGGCGAGGCGCGAAGGACCGGCCGCATCGCGAGCGGCGGCGAGGCGATCGAGGAGGCGCTCGGCCGAGCACGGCTTGAGAGTGACCGGATCGAGGTAGAGCGGGTAGAGCAGGAGGGCGCCCGCCACGAGTTCGTCGAGCGCGAGCCGGCGTCCCCGATCCGCGCCCGGGGCCAGATCCTCGGTCAGGCCCCATCCGGCGTAGAACGGACGCCCGTGGACCGCGACGGTGCGGCCGCGGATCAGGGCTTCGAAGCCCGCCAGCGAGGTCATCGTCTCGACGTGGTCGACCCGGTCGAGCAGATCCACGATAGAGAGCCCACCGACGATCCGGTCGGCGAGGGTGAGAGCCTCGGCCTCCGGGATTGCACCGGTCCGGAACCCGGCCTCCACGTCGGGATGCGGCTTGTAGAGCAGGAACGCGTCCGGGTTCCGGGCCCGGGCGGCTCGCAGCAGATTGCGGTTCGAGCGCACCACCGGGGAGCCGTGCATCACCGAGGCGTCATCTTCGACCTGGCCGGGGACGAGCACGATCCGGCGATCGCTCGGCCAGTCGCCGGACTCGTCGGTGAGACCGACATTGTATTTGGTCAGACGGCGGGCGATCACGAGTTCGCGCAGGGCCTTCGCCCGCGCGACGAGGTCCGGCGGGAAGCCCGACGTCCGCAGGAGAAAAGCGAGCCGGCTCTCGGTCCGTGGATCGTAATAGATCCCGCGATCGTCGACGACGATCGAGGCGCCGGGGGCGAGGCCGGCCCCGAGGCCCACGGAACGCAGGAAACCGTCCTCGATCCGCGCGAGAGGCACGCCCGCTTCGGCGCAGAGCGGCCCCAGCCGTTCCGGCATGCGCGTGGCCCAGACCCGGACCTGGGCCTGGTGCGCCCGGGCGGCCGCCACGGCATCCTCCGCCGTCATGGTGTGAATCGGTGGTCCCTGCGGACCGACCATGAATGCGTCGAGAACCGGACGCTTCCAGCCCGAGATGCCGACCAGCACCGTCCGTGTCTCGTTGTCGGCGAAGCGGTCGCGCAGCCATGCGACGCGGTCGAGGCAATCCCCGAACCCGATCGGGGCCCGCGTCCAGGGATCGAAGTAGTGGATCCCCGTGCCGTAGCGCAGGGCCACGAGCTCCTGCATCGTCGGGGGCGCGGACGCGTCACCCGCGCGGGCGACGTCGCACCCTGCGAGACGCGCCTCGCAGGCGACCGTCCAGTCGTCGACGAAGACCCGGCGAACCCGTTCGAACAGCGCCCAGGGATCGATCGGGGATGGGATGACCCGCAAGTGCGGAGAGAGGCTCGGCGACAGGTCCGCGCATCCGCCTGAGCCGGCGACGAGGAACGTCCTGTCCGGGTGCGCCGCCAGCACGCGCATCACGAAGGCCCGACGGCGGGCGCCGGAGTGGGCGACGGCGCCCTCGGCGAGGATGAGGGACGGATCGGCGAGACCGGACAAGGCCTCCGAGATGGCCTCGACGGTCCGGCGGGAGAACCGATTCCGTCCGAAGGTACGGGCGCGCAGCAGCGCCTCGGTGTCGACCTGCCCAAGACAGGTTGCGTGGCCAGCGTGGTCGACGCGGAGGCTCGCCATCCCCGTGCCGGGCGTGTCGTAGGGAGACAGCAGGGGACCCGGTCCCACGATCACGGGACGTGCCAAGCGCTGCGCGACGCTGCGAAGAACGCCGGAATGCCACACCACCGGCGCCGCCCCCGGACGCCAGCGGGAGGCGAAGGGGACGTCCAGCGCGGTCGAGATCTCGGATCGCAGCGCGTGAACGCGTCCGCCTGTGGATAAGAGGGATGACGGCAGGGTCGAGGGCATGCGCACTTTCGGATCGACGTAACCGGCCGCTGCCTTAGCATCTTCGGGGCTCCGAGGGGCGTGAGTCGGGAGAGAGCGCTCGCCCGGGCCGGGCAGCCGCACCGCAGGGGGCGTTGCCGTAAAGGCACAGGCCACCGGAAATCCATTCCGGCCCTACGAGCGCCCAATTGCTGGGATGGGAGTCCCGTGCGACGGATTTGACCGTCCAGGGTGGCCCGCCATTGAACGGGCGCAGGAGCAGGCGTCGGAGAGAATGCTTCAGCCCCGCGCAGACATGCATCGCGACGGACAGGCGACGTTCCTCTTCCTCCAGGGACTCGCATCACCCTTCTTCGCAGAGCTGGGCCGCGCCCTGGAGGCGCGCGGCCATTGTGTGCGGCGCATCAATTTCTCGTCCGGCGACTGGCTGTTCTGGCGCCTCCCCTCGGACAATTACCGGGGCCGCTTCGACAAGTGGGGCGCCTACGTCGCGGACTACGTCCGCACGCACGGCGTAACGGACATCGTGCTCTTCGGCGATTGTCGGCCCTACCATGTCGCCGCCACGGCCGCCGCCCAGCCCTTCGGCGTCCGATTCCACGTCTTCGAGGAGGGCTATCTCCGGCCGAACTGGATCACCTGCGAGCTCGGCGGCGTGAACGGCAACTCGGCGCTGCCGAAGACCGCGGACGAGATCCGCGCCGTGGCCCGCCGCCTGCCGCAGCCCGGCCGCGCGATGCCGTCGAGCGGCGACATGGCCCGGCGCAGCCTCTGGGACGTGGCCTACAACATCGCGAATTTCGGCTTTCCGTACTTCTTCCCGCATTTCCGCAGCCACCGGCCGCATCACATCGCGGTGGAATATGCCGGCTGGATCAAGAAGTTCGCCCGGCGCGCCCATACGCGACGCGAGGCGGCACGGCTGAACGAAGCCTACACGGCGATCGGCGTCGATTACTTCCTGCTGCCGCTCCAGCTCGACAGCGACTACCAGATCCGCGTCCATTCCCCCTTCCTGGGGGTCGAAGGCTTCATGGATCGAACGATCGCGTCCTTCGCCGCCCATGCTCCGGCGCCGACCCGCCTGCTGATCAAGCTGCATCCCCTCGACAGCGGCCTGATCAATTGGCGCAAGTACGCCCGCCATTCGGCGCGCCGGCACGGGGTCAACGACCGCCTGGACATCATCGACGGCGGCGACCTGCCCAGCCTGATCGCCGGCAGCCGCGGCGTCGTCCTGATCAACAGCACCGTCGGCATGCTGTCGCTCGAACTCGGGCGCCCGACCTGCGCCGCCGGCAATGCGATCTACAATTTCCCCGGCCTCACGCATCAGGGCGGCGTGGACTCGTTCTGGACGGCTCCGACGCCGCCCGACGGCCCCTTGATGGCGGATTTCCGACGCGTCGTCCTGCACCGCTCGCAGATCAACGGCGGCTTCTTCTCCCGCCCGGCCATCGAGCGAGCGATCGCCGGCACCATCCCGCGGCTGGAAGCGACGCTCCCGGCCGCGGCCCTGGCCGCGGCCCGCGCGATCCGGGCGGAGGACAGCGAGCCCCAGGAACTGGCGCCGGTCTATTGATCCGGTCCGGCCGGGCGCGCTAGCAGTCCCGATGCCCGTCATCCTGATCACCGGCGCGTCCAGCGGCATCGGCGCCGCCCTCGCCCGCCACTACGCCGAAGCCGGCACGACGCTGATCCTCCAGGGTCGGGACCGGACCCGTCTCGAGGCGATCGCCGACGCGTGCCGCGCCAAGGGGGCTGCCGTCGAGACCCGACGCCTCGACATTCGCGAGCGAGCATCCGTCGCAGACTGGCTTCAGGGCGCCGACCGCGCCCATCCCCTCGACCTCGTCATCGTCAACGCGGCGATCAACGGCGGCGATCCCGGCGGGGACGTGGAGACCGAAGCCATGGCCTTCGAGACCGTGGAGGTGAACCTCCTCGGCGCCCTCAACGTCGCCCTGCCCTGCGTGACCCTGATGCGGGCCCGCGGCCACGGGCAGATCGCGCTGATCTCATCCCTGGCGGCCTTCGCGCCGCTCCCCGACGCGCCCTCGTACAGCGGAACCAAGGCGGCGCTGCTCGCGCATGGTCTGGCGCTGCGGGAGAAGCTGAAGCCGCACGGCGTGCGCATCAACGTCGTCACCCCCGGCTACGTCAAGACCGCCATGGGCGGCGAGTACCAGGGCTGGCGTCCCCTCGAGCTCAGCGCCGAGGACGCGGCGCGGCGGATCGCGCGCGGCCTGGCCAAGGACCAGGACATCGTCGCCTTCCCGTGGATCCTCGCGGCGGGCGCGCGCGGCGCAGCCCTGCTGCCGGAATTCCTGCGGCGCCTCGGCATGAGCGGTTTCAAGTTCAAGATCCGGGTCGGGCGGTGAGCCGCCCCCGGATCGCGGTGTTCGTGCTGGAGGCCCTGCCGAACGCCCGCGCCGTGCGCCGCTTCGTCGGCGACCACGCGACGGAGATCGCCTTCGTCGGCCTGTCGAACGCCGAACGACCGAGTTCCGGCGGCCTCGTGGGACAGGTCCGGCGCCATCTCGCGCGCTCCGGCCCGGCGATCCTGCCCTATCTCGGCGTCAATTTCGGACTGCCCGATCTCCTCGCGCCGCTCTCGCCGCTGACACGCCGGCTGACCGGCGTCAACAATTCGGCGGGTGCCACGCCCCTGAAGGCGCTCTGTCGCGAGCTTCGCATACCGACGCTGAAGGTCGACGACGTCAACGGTCCGGAGGTGGCGCAGGCCTTCGCGCGGCACACCCCCGATCTCATCGTCACCTTCCATTTCGACCAGATTCTTTCCGGCCCGACCTTGATCCGCGCACCGCTGGGCGGCCTCAACGTCCATCCCGGCCTGCTGCCGCGCCATCGCGGGCCCGTGCCGACCATCCACGCGCTGGCGGAGTCCGAGCCGGCCTTCGGGGTGACGATCCATCGCCTCGCCGTCACGATCGACGCCGGCGCGATCCTTTCGCAGGAAGCGGTCCGCCTACCGGAGGATACGACGGCGACCCGCGCCTCGGTGATCCTGCACGAGCACGGGCGGGTCCTGCTCGACCGAGCGCTCGCGGACCTCGCTGACGGAGGACTTCCCGCCGGGACGATCGCGCCGGTCCTGCCCTATTGCCCGTTTCCGGACCGGACCCTCCTCAAGACACTGCGCAGCCAGGGCCGCAAGCTCACGGACGGGCGGGACCTGAAGGACGCCCTGACCTTGAGCGCCCGGGCCTGAACCGGCGCCCGCCTCCTGGGAAGCGGGCGCCGGGCCGTCGTCTTATCGCGAAAACTTCTTGTACTTGATCTTCTTCGGCATCAGCGAATCGGCGCCGAGGCGACGCTTCTTGTCCTCCTCGTAATCCGAGAAGTTGCCCTCGAACCACTCGACGTGGCTCTCGCCCTCGAAGGCGAGGATGTGCGTGGCGATGCGGTTCAGGAACCAGCGATCGTGGCTGATGATGACGGCGCAGCCCGCGTAATCCTCCAGCGCCTCTTCGAGGGCCCGCAGGGTCTCCATGTCGAGGTCGTTGGTCGGCTCGTCGAGCAGCAGAACGTTGGCGCCGCCCTTCAGGGTCCGGGCGAGGTGGACGCGGTTGCGCTCACCGCCCGAGAGGGTGCCGACCTTCTTCTGCTGGTCGGAGCCCTTGAAGGCGAAGGCGGCGCAATAGGCCCGGGAATTGATCTCGCGCTTGTTGAAATAGATGATGTCGTTGCCGCCGGAGACCTCCTGCCAGACCGTGGCGTTCGGATCGAGCGCGTCGCGCGACTGGTCGACGTAGCCGAGATGGACGGTTTCGCCGACGGAGATGGTGCCGCCGTCCGGCTTTTCCGCACCGGTGATCATCTTGAACAGGGTCGTCTTGCCGGCGCCGTTGGGGCCGATCACGCCGACGATGCCGCCGGGCGGAAGCTTAAACGAGAGATCCTCGATCAGCAGACGATCGCCGAACGCCTTGTTGAGGTGCTCGAACTCGATGACGTTGTTGCCCAGGCGCTCGTCGATCGGGATGACGATCTGCGCCGAGGCGTCGATCTTGTCCTGGGACTTGGCCACCAGCTCCTCGTAGCGGGTGATGCGGGCCTTCGACTTCGACTGGCGGGCCTTCGGCGAGGCGGCGATCCACTCCTGCTCGCGGTTGATCGCGCGCTGGCGGGCCATGTCCTCGCGGCCCTCCTGCTGGAGCCGCTTCTGCTTCTGCACCAGCCAGGCCGAGTAGTTGCCCTCGTACGGGTAGCCGCGGGTCCGGTCGAGCTCGAGGATCCATCCCGTGACGTTGTCGAGGAAGTAGCGATCGTGGGTCACGATCAGGATCGCGCCGGGGTACTGACGCAAGTGGCCTTCGAGCCAGTTCACCGTCTCGGCGTCGAGGTGGTTGGTCGGCTCGTCGAGGAGCAGCAGTTCGGGCTCCCACAGCAGCAGCTTGCACAGGGCCACGCGGCGGCGCTCGCCGCCCGAGAGGGTCGCGACGGGCTGCTCGTCGCTGGGGCAGCCCAGCGCCTCCATGGCCTGGTCGACCTTCGAATCCAGCTCCCACAGGTTGGCGGCCTCGATCCGGTCCTGAAGGGCGGTCATCTCGTCCGCCGTCTCCTCGGAATAGTTCATGGCGAGTTCGTTGTAGCGGTCGAGCAGCGCCTGCTTCTCGGCGACGCCCTCCATCACGTTCTCGCGCACGGACTTGTTCGGATCGAGCTGGGGCTCCTGCGGCAGGTAGCCGACCCGGGCACCCTGGGCGACGAAGCCTTCACCGGTCCAGTCCTTGTCGATGCCCGCCATGATCTTCAGCAGGGTCGACTTGCCCGATCCGTTGATGCCGAGCACGCCGATCTTGGCGTCCGGGTAGAAGGACAGGTTGATGTTATCGAGGACTTTCTTGCCCCCCGAATAGGTCTTGGTCAGACCCTTCATGTGGTAGATGAATTCGCGCGCCATGGTGGTATCCCTGTCGTGTCGGCGGCCCGGCGCGCCCTGCGCCTCGACCATCGGAATCAGCGTGTGCAGTGTTGCGCGGCTGCGTCCGGTCGAACCGGACGGCGTGCCGCGCCAAGAGCGCCGATGCGGTCGGACCTCGGGCGCTCGCCGTCGTCGAACCGCTTCGCGTGAGAGTGTTGCGCCGGAGTATCAGGGCGGCGACCGACCGGCAAGAACGGGGCCGAGAAGAAGGGCCGAGATCCCGGCCTCAGGCGAAGGGGTTCTTCACCGTGTCGGCGGACCGCGACTCCTCCGCGACCTGTTCGGGCAACGGCGCCGCCTCCAGGGCGGCCACGATGGCGGCGAAGGCCGCTGCGAGGGCCCGGGCCCGCTCCAGCCCGCGCGCGTCCCGCGCGAGGTCGAGACTGCCGTGGATGGCGATCCGATCGCGGCCGTTCTCGACGGAGAGACCGCCGATCGTCTGGACGGCCGCGTCGTCCGCGAAGGGCGCGAACCGGACCGGGCTCTTCTCCGACCGCGTGTCCGACGACCGGTCTGGGTCATGGGGGGCACCCGTCTTCGGCATCGGAACACCCCCCCTCAGAAGATGGCACGCATCAGATCGCGCCAGAGACGCCGCAAGGCGCGATGCAGCTGGTCCTTGGCCCAGGACTCGAACGAATCCGTTTGGGGCGCCCGGCGGCGCGGACGCTCGTCGCCTTCGGGCTCGCCCCGGGAATAGGCCCGCGGCTCCGGCAGATCCATCGCCCGTACCTTGGCGGTGGAGACCAGCATCGGAAAGACGTCGAGCCCGGACACCGTGCGCAAGGTGTCGACGGAGACGGCCTGCCAGGGCGGATTGTCCTGATTCGCCATCAGGTAGGCGCCCGCCTCCCCGGTGGCCGGGTCGTAGAGCGCCTTGAAGAGCTGGGTCGGCACCAAAACGCGCCCGTTGATCGCCTGGACGGCATCGCCGGAATAAATCGGTCCGGTCACGACGTAGAGCGTCCCGCGTCGGGTGGCGAGACGCCGGACGCTCTCCTCAATCGCCGCCCAGAGCCCGCGATTGAGGGCGTGGTCCTGCGGGACGATGTTGGCGAGACTGAAGGACTGCGCCTGGGCCACGCCGGTCGGCATGTCGCCGGCCGGGGCCATGTGGCCGCGGTCGTATCCGCTACGGGCATAATCATCGAGCCGCGCCCGGTCGGCCGCCGGCAGCGCATCCTCGTCATGGAAGGCGTCGATGCGGTCGACCCGGCGAGCCGCCGCGACGCTGTCCCGCGTCAGGCGCTCGGCGGCGTAGAGCGGTGTCCGCGAGAGGCCGGAATGGAGCACCGCGAAGGCTTCGTAGCAAAGCGGCACGGCGCGTTCGGCCAGTTTCGGGTTGATGATCTCCGGCCGGCGCCCCTCCGCGAACGCGTCGGCGCAGCCCTCGGCCAGGGCCGCAACCGGTGCGACGCAGAGCCAGGCAGACAGCAGCAGGAGGCGTGGACCGACCATGGATCGCGTGGGCTCAAAAGCATACGCGGACTTTGCGGATCCCCTGTGGAGTCGCCCGCGTGCGATAGCCGCAGGGCCGACCGAGGGTACCCTCGAAGGGACGCACATCGCGATCGGCCGGACCGGGTCCTGCCTGGACGCCGCAGGTGCCGGGTGTCCCGCACGGGAACGTGAAGGGCTCGACCGGCGCGTGTCGGCGCACGAGCGACGGGTCGGCGGTACGGCCCGCCGCCCAGGCGGAACCGCTCGCGAGTGTCGCGATCACGGCGAGGCCGGCGGGAAAGCGGAGGAGCGACATGGCCTGCCTCGATGCGGGATCGGCGGACGGGAAAAGACGATCGCACCGTTGATCGGAACGAGCGGTGGGATTACCTGCCGGAGTTCAGGCGTCGGCGCCAGCATCTCCACAGTCACGGCGCGGCGACGGATCGGTCTCCCGCGCTTCGGATTTCGGAATGGAATTGCAGACCGCGCGCGGTCTGTGGGAAAGCGCAAGCGCCCCCTGGCGTGGCAATGCCGCGTAATGACGTTATAAGTGCGATCGAAGGGCCCCGGTTTCGTCTTGGGGCATGCATCGTTCGAGGGTCGGTCCGCGCAGAGCGTTGGCGGCGGGCCGGATCGAGCGGGTGCCAGCAAACGAACGGGTGTGGATTCAGTGTCACGGCAAGAAACCTCGCAAGAGAAGACCTCGCAAGACAAGATCGCGCCGGAGCGGGCGCAAGCGACCGCGGTGACCGCGTCGGAGGCGACGGCGATCCTGGACGGTCTG
>NZ_LMRA01000024.1 GCF_001424705.1 Methylobacterium sp. Leaf465 | reverse complement strand
GACCATGATACCGCCAACAACGGGCCCAAGAACCTCGCCGCCTTCTGCCAGCGCTGCCATATGAACCACGATCGCCCTGAGCATCAACGCCGTCGCTGGCGAACTCTCTTTCGTCGCAAGGCGGTAGGTGACCTGTTCCGAGGGCCCTATCAGTCGCAGTGAAGTCTGCCACATGCGATTGTCGGGGCAGTTGGCTCCGGTCAGCGTCAGGCCGTGCGAGATGCCATTGGCGTCCACTCGTGCTACGCACGGTACACAGCTGAGCTCCCGCCGGACGTTCCGCATACCATAGACGCAGAAGCTCTGGCCGAACGCCCATCGAATCTTGGTCATCAGCACTGAGGCTAAGTGTTTTGGTGCAGACAAATATTATAAGTGCATGATCTAAATATAATTTTATTACCTCAGTCCTGCCTTCCTCGTCTTACCAGCGGATACAAAGGTCAAGGTCGGCTGCTTTTTACTTACAAGAAATGCATTCCATGCACATTGCCCTAGGCGTTGAAGCGAAGTGCGTTCGGCTAAAGCATATTCCTTCAGCCTGAACCGGTCTGACTCCGTAAGAAACATAACAATCGAGACAGTCTCATCGAACGCAACCGGATTTGTCTGCTCTAATGAGGTTGAGATCTCCGGATTTACTTCAGGACGGATTACTTTCTTCAAATTACGCTGCTTTATCTTCTTTCCCATATGACTCTGCCCCTGATTAATATGCTCTTCAGAAAACAAGCATCCGCAGGTACGTGATCGAAGGTATGGCGGGCCCCAATACCCCCTTCCCCGCCGGCGAGATGCCCGCACCATTCCTTCCGATCTGATAATGTTTCTTTCAGGCCTCACCTTTGGACCTTTAAAGGCTTAAAGGTCTAAGCCTCGTAAGGTCTAACATTAAATTTCGAATTATATCTATAAAACAGCTAGCACTTGGAAATCGATGTGTCCATCGTGGCCGCCGGCGAAGCTTTGTGCTTCGTGCCAAGCTGGTTTAGCCTGTTGAATGTTTCGCAAGGGAAGCCGCGGACGTCTTTATCGGTCCGCTCAGCCTGCGGTCTGGGAGGCTAGGGAGGATAGCGGATCAGCCTTCAGCTACCCTCCCTGCGAGGGGCGCAAATAAATCTTCGTAAAATCAATGGCTTATTGGCGGCTAGGGAGGCTAGGGAGGATAGGGAGGCAAAATCCGACCTGGACCTTGTGAAGAGAGGGGGCTTGGGGGTCAGCCTGTTTTCCTTCTTCTCACATAGCCTAACTAGGATTTTGCCTCCCTATCCTCCCTATCCTCCCTAATCACAAATAAGATCTATATAAAACAAAGAGTTAGAGAAGAAAGAAATCTGGGAGGCAAGCGGTTTCCCTGCGGAGCTATCCTCCCTAGCCTCCCTAAATCGAGAAAAGTGATCCACACCGAGCTTTGCTGCCAGTCAGTGCGGCATCCTGCAGCTGTGGACAATTGCGCTGGTAAAACGGTCCTGGGAGCAGGAGCACGCCCGAAGGTGTCTGGAAGCGGTCGCTGGAGCAAACAGCGGTTGAGATAGGATCTATCACGCCGGATCGTCGGCTTCACGCAAGCCAGGAACGATCTCTGGTATGAAGGTGACCACGCAGCGTAGGTGTACGGGCGGAGCGCCCTTACAGACGCTGCGGATCGTACGGTAGGCCACCGGCGCGCGGCCTGGGGGTAGGGGGGGGTGTCCATCCCTGGCGAGATCCGGCCGCGGACCGGGTCTTTAGCGACCTAAAAACTCGCGCGAAATTGGCGAAAACTTTTTTGGCGCAGCTCTGTCAGGCCATCGCGATCCTCGGCGTAGCTCATCCGTGGAAAGGCGTTGGCATCGTATCTGTGGAGGCGCTCGCCATCCATGCGAACGGCATGATCCTGGAAGCCTGTGCCAGGCGCTTACCGTCAGCGCCGCCGAGGCTGTGTAGGCCAACCCTTCGATACACGTCGGAGACGGTCAGGATGACCGGTCAGGGCAGGCTGAAGGCTCCCCACCCCCAGGAAGTGCCTAGGATAGCCCCAGATCGCTCCAGCAGCCCCAAGGGCCACGTGGCGAGGCGCGCGCGGGTGCCTGCAGCATGTGGAAGCCTTCCAGACCATGCCAAGGCGACCCGAGGAGGCCCCCACGGGCCTGCGTTAATGGCACCGTCCCGGCAAGGGCGTCGAGACAGGTTTGCCCGCGGTTTGGGAGGCTGGCCCGGCCAGGGGGATGCCAAGGGGGTCGAGGGGGCACGGGGGAGCTGTGACAAGCCGCTTTGGCAGCCCAGGAGAATGGAATCTGCAGGTTGGCCTTCCCCGTACGATTGGCTGGGGATGGGCAGCTTAGGTCGAGGGTCTGTTTCCTCAACGCGTCGCTCCCCTTCCCTCGCTGGGTTCTACGCCGGCTGGGGAGCATCGTGCGGTGGTCCTGTGCCGCGCGGGGGGTGCGGGGGAAAGGCTCAGCCTCATGCCGCTCAGGGCGTACCAGGGTGCCCGAGCGAGCGTCCTTTTGGTTTCAGCCGGCGACCGCGTCAGCCGATACGAGGCGACGCAGGCCTCACACGCATCATGGATCCGTCGTCCGAAGGGCCAATCGCGACGCAGATGCCAAGCCTACGGTCGATCTCCCTAGCGGCAAGGTTCCCGGCCTCCCACGCCCGACCAGGATCGGTATCGTCAGATCGTGAGCGCAGCATAAGCATGGCGTTGGGATCCGGGTGAATGACCCAGGCCCATGCTTCCCATCCGCATCATCTGCTTCGACAGAGACCGAGAGTGCGTATGTCCGATTGTCGGGTACTGGACGATCCTGCCACACCACACCACACGATCGATAAGGGCCGCGTTCTTTAAATCGTTCAGCCGCCCGCGCCCCACGCATGGCTGCGCCGGGTCTGCCTGTCTGAAGAGGATCGGAGATCACGCTACCGATGGGCAAGGCTCTGCCGTTCCGGCAGCTTCTTGGAGGGTTCTGGCGTTAAATTCGTCCCCAGAGTTATCCCCTTATCCGTGGGGCGAAACGCTTTGCACCCTAGGGCCTTTGGCTGCGACGAGCCCTCAGCAACCACCGGGAACCCGCTTCGCTTCTGGGCCCCTCCCCGGTGGACCCAGGCCTGCCACTCGCGGCTGATGATGCGCACCAGGTTGGGCGAGTTCTTCCGGCCCTCGTGGCGCCGCTCCTCAATCGTCAGCAGGCCATCGCCCGCCGCGAGACGCAGAGCCCCCTGCGCCAAGCGCCGGCACACACCCGCTCGAGCGGCAATGGCGTCGATGCAGAGGCCACACACGCCCTTGTCCGCGACCTCGTCGCCGACGATGCGCAGGACCGCTCGCTGCCCCTCCGTGAAGCGTGCGGCGAGCTGGGGTGGCAAGGGACCCGAGCAGGCCAAGAGGCGGCGCCTCTCCAAGGATGCGACGCGATCGGGGCTCCTGAGGCTCCTGCGCGGCGGGAACAGGCTTGCCCGGCCTGTCGGGATGCCGACCGGCCGGATGCCCTCTCGGATCGCGCTGCGGCGTCCGTGGAGGCGTTCGGCCAGGATCTGGGCCTCCTGGTCGCCCAAGACCCCTGCCCCGTGTCCCTGCCAAAGCTGACGCGACAGCTCGTCCATCTGCGCGAGCGTTCGCGCACCTTCAATCGCGGCCTTCATGGCGGCGTGAAACATCGTCCCGGTCCCTTACGGGCCGCAGGCAGGCACAAGGCACGACTTCTCGACGTGAGAATTGGCGTTCTCACTTGACACCCGAGGGTGCTGTATGGCTTGTGAGGAGTTGGAAACAGGCCCCACAGCCTATCGATTTCGCGGCCCTCCAGTTTGGCGACTGGGGGGCCGTAGTCGTTTCAGGGTCTATCTCGCGGCGGTGATCTCTCCTGATGCCGGCGAACGACTCGTCCCTTAGGACGCGTGCAGCCAGACATGCCATGTCGCGTGGCCGGCATGGTTAAGTCAACGGCCGCACCGCTCCGTCCATCACGAGCAGGGAGCAAAAGCACCATGGCGAGAGATGACGCTGGCGCCTAGGATCGTCGGGACACGAAAGCTGCCAAGCAGCAGTCCCAGCCCCTGCCAGCGGCTGCGGTAGCGTTCTGGGCAGCGATGTAAAAATCAGGAAATCCACTTTTACGATTTTGTGGTGCGCGGCTGCTGTCAGGATCGCCTGATGCTCGCCCCCATAGAGGGACAGAGACAGGTGGCCCCGGCTCATCACCGAGCGATGCTGTACGGACCACGCACCACGGGTACAGCCGCCAGCATCCCAGTGGGATCCTGCTTCGCGGTCTACGCGCAATGGTGATCCTCGCTTTGCGCGCCGCCTGGAGGGCGGTACTTTCGCATCCGGAAGGCGTAAATACGATTTTGTGCGTCTGTGCCTTTCCAGAAATGTGGCCCTTGCGGCACACCGTTAGAACAAGCCGTTAACCAACCACTGGCAAGGTCGTGCTTGTGTGAAATCGTAATCCTACAGAAGCGGCTTTGCGGAAAATCGTAAATCCGGAAATGCGCAAATCCAGAAAGGCGGCTGCATGATCATCGGGGTGCTGAACCAGAAAGGCGGGGTCGGCAAAACGACCATCGCCACCAACCTCGCTGCCGTCTGCGCCAAGGCCGGCAGCCGGGTGCTGCTAGTCGACGCCGACCCGCAGGGCAGCTCGATGGCCTGGTCGTCCGCCCGGGAAACCGATCCGCTGTTCCCGGTGATCAGCATGGCCAAGCCGACCCTGCACAAGGACCTGCCGGAGCTGGCCGCCGACTACGACGTGGTGATCATCGACGGCGCGCCGCGGGTGAACGACCTTGGCCGTGCGGCGATCCTCGCAAGCGACGTGGTGCTGATCCCGGTCCAGCCTTCACCCTACGATGTGTGGGCCTCCGCCGACACCGTGCAGCTGATCCGCGAAGCCCAGCAGTTTAAGGAAAACATCAAAGCTGTTTTTGTGATTAACCGCAAAATCGTAAATACGGCGATTGGACGTGATGTTGCTAACGCATTGGAGCAGTTCGATTTTCCGGTGCTGCCCAGTGCCCTTTGCCAGCGGGTGATCTACGCTGAGAGCGCGGCACAGGGGAGGGCGGTGATCGAAACCGACGCCAAGAGCGAGGCCGCAATCGAGATGACCCAGCTCGCCAACGAACTCCAGCTGACCAAGGCCGGCAGCAAAACTAAGAAAGAAAGGAAGGCCGCATGAGCAAGGGTGGCAAGTCGGTATCGTTCAGGGTGCCAAGCTCGAAGCTGGCGACCGGTGCCGACGCCTGGATCGCCAACCGTGGCGCCGAGTCCGCGAGCGATCGGGAAGGGGGCACTGTGACCGCCCTGAAGCCCATCAAGGCTGCGCCGGCTGAGGCGCCAAAGGAGAAAATGTCCCGCTTCACCATCGACGTGCCAGAAAGCCTGCACCGTCGGGTGAAGATGCAGTGCGCCGCCCGCGGTCAGAAGATGGCTGACGTGATGCGCGAC
This sequence comes from Methylobacterium sp. Leaf465, assembly GCF_001424705.1. GTDB lineage: Bacteria > Pseudomonadota > Alphaproteobacteria > Rhizobiales > Beijerinckiaceae > Methylobacterium. The sequence goes on along the minus strand of NZ_LMRA01000024.1, from coordinate 6,005 downwards.
CTGCTCGAACGCGAGTTTCCAGCATCGTAATTGCGCTTATGCAGAAATCCGCCTTTACGATTTTCCGGAAAGCTGACGTGAGCGAAGCCAGTCCGCCTCGACCAGTTCGGGGCGCTGGGGCTGCACGCCAAAAACGACTAACTGCAGAGGCTCGCCGACACGTTCTGCGCCCGGACCGGCCGTGAGACGGTGGAGCTCAGCAAGAACGCCCCGAGCCGTCTCCGGCGCTTCTACAGCCGGGGCAGCCTGGCGGACCTCAAGGTGCGACGACGCGCGCAGTCATCGAGCCCGGCTCGGGCCAGACAACTCGATCTCTTCGCGTATGCCAGTCACGGATAGGGCGCTCAGGTCAGGGATTGTAGCCCTGTCCTAACCCAGAACGTGGGGGAGGGGCCTCTGTCGAGTGTCAGCCAGCCAAGGCGTGCATCTGCAGCGCACCCTCTCTAAGGGCATAGCCGCGGCCCCAGACGGTCTCGATGTAGTTCTTGCCCTGGCTGGCGTTCGCCAGCTTCTTGCGCAGCTTGCAGATGAAGACGTCGATGATCTTCAGCTCGGGCTCGTCCATGCCGCCGTAGAGATGGTTGAGGAACATCTCCTTGGTCAGCGTCGTGCCCTTCCGCAGGGCSAGCAGCTCCAGGATCTGGTACTCCTTGCCCGTGAGCTTCACGTAGCTRCCCGCGATCGCCACCGTCTTCTCATCGAGGTTCACGATCAGGTCGCCGGTGGTGATCACCGACTGGGCGTGGCCCTTCGAGCGGCGCACGATCGCCTGGATGCGGGCGACGAGYTCGTCCTTGTGGAAGGGCTTGGTCAGGTAGTCGTCGGCGCCGAAGCCGAGGCCCTTCACCTTGTCCTCGATGCCGGCCATGCCGGAGAGGATCAGGATCGGCGTCTTGATCTTCGCGGCCCGCAGCGTGCGCAGCACCTCGTAGCCCGANCCGGTCTCCCATTCCCGTTCGAGCTTATCGATCCCCTCCTCACCCAAATCCGTGGTGTAGGTGTTGAAGCTCTCGGACTTGAGCATCAACTCGATGCTCTGCGCGACAGAGGCGTCGTCCTCAATCAGCAGCACACGCATGGGCCAGGATYCTCCAAARGTTGAGGCATCCTGAACGCGCATCGGCAACAAACCGTTAAGGTTGCACCGCAGCCGGACATAACAACGGCCACGGACGCTGGAACGAGGTGCGCGTACATCCGGCGTCACCCTATCCCGGCATCGTGGCCGCATCCGATCGGGCCTTAGAGCCGTGATCGGTATGGTTCTGAGATGGGGGTCGTAGGGTTAATATTCAATGAAGCTGCCCCGCCGCCCGATCTGATCACGAGCCGGCGGGGAGGATCGTCCATCTCACAGCCGAGCCGGTACGCAACGTGGCTCGACGTCAGGATGCAGCCCTTCGGTTACCCGAAGGCTGATGGTCAATCGTCGTCGCGCGTGTCGATGTGGGAATGCGACAGCAGGAATGCGCCGCGTGTGCCAGGGCAATCAACTCCCGTGTCGTGACCGTATGCGAAAGGACATTGCAGAGCACTCCGGCGTCGTCAGCAGGACCGGCATGGCTTTCAGGTGGACCGGGCCGACGATACCGCTGGCCTCGCAGATCAGGAACGAGAACAGGCGGTGCTCCGCCTCCACGCGGTCGGGGTTCCACTCGACCGCCTCAAAAACAGATCGAACAATGCACGCAACTGGTCGCCATCATTTTCGACCCCGAAGAGGTTAAACCGCTAGCGCCCGCTGCTTCCGAGCGCACGCACCGGAGCGCCAGCGAGATCGACGGTCGATCCAACGGTGTCTCGCAGGCCAGATCCGACGTTCGAGAGGTGCTCGCCGTACGTCTCGCGGGTCTGGGGGTCGATCAGGGCTACGGGGGCGGCAACGGCCAGGGCAGCTCCGGTCGCCACCGTGGACGCGGCGCCGGCGGCCGTGCTCACCAGACGGTCGCCGATGCCGATCTGACCGTCCGAGATTGGCTGGCCGTCGGCGAGGCGCTTGCCCAGGAGGGCGACGACGTCGCCACTGGCGAACTTGCCGTGGTTGAGGGCGTCGGTCGACTTCACTGCGGAGAGATTCAGCACCGACACCTTTTCGCGCTCGAGTTGCGTTCGATAGGGTTCGACCGTCGGGTCGATGGCGCCGAGGCGGACGCTGTCGCCCCAGACCAAGCGGGACACCGCCAGGGCCTGGTCGTCGCCGGAGACCATCAGTGTCAGGCGTGGGCGGTCCTTGCCCATGTCGTGGAAGGCGGCGCGGGCAAGATCCATGTCGACGTCGGGGGCGGCCAGGATGACGTTGCGGATCTTCGGGGCGATCCGGCGGTCGCGGATGGCCATCTGGCGCAGGCTCTCGAGGGTCAGCCAATTACCCATGGAATGGGCGAGGATCGTCACCTCGCCGACATTCGGATCCTTCGCGAGGTCCCGCAGCAGGTCCTCGAGCCCGTTGCGCGAGAAGTTCGTGCTCTCCCGGTCATAGCCGTAGGCGAGAACGGATCCGCGCGATGGCCAGGTGAAGAGCACGGGCGCGACCTCGGCGCCGGAATCATGCACGATCTGGGCAAAGCGGAAGACGGCATCCTCGAACTTGTTGTTGAAGCCGTGGACGAACACGAGAACGTGGCGCTTGGCTGAACCCCGGACGGCGCGGTGCGTCCAAGCCGGGACCTTCGAGCGCTCGATCGGATCGACGCGCAGGGCGACGAAGTCGGTGGCCGGGTTGCCAGGGACCGCCTTTGGCCATTGGACCGAGCCCGGCTGACGGATGGCGTCAGGCGGGATCGAGACCGCGAGATCGGTGTAGGTCACCGCCTCGCCACGCTCGCCCGAGAACAGCACGCCGCGGTCGGCCGCGGACTTGCGGGTCGTAGCGACGAGCATATCGACGCGCGAGGTGCCCACAACCTGCCCGGCGCCGGCGACGGGCAGGAGAACCCCGCCGGGGCGCCCCGCGCAGGCCGTCAGCAGAGCGAGCGCCGTCACAGCGACCATACTGCCAGCCGTCACACGCCCGAACCCAAAGGCTCCGAACACCCGCATCTCCACGCCCATCTCGCTGGAAGGCTGGACGGGCGATTGGTTCACGCACCGTCAAGACCGAGACACGCTACGGTACGATTGCGGCGCCGGGCAGTCCGATCCGGCGGTTCTGGAACCGATGTGGCGAAGGAGTCACGAAAGCGGCAGCTTCTTCCCGGGAGCGCGTCACACGCACCGCTCGTCCTATTCTCCGCTGGGCCCCATCTCCCAGATGTTCCCTTGGCGCCCCCATGGCAGAACTGCTTCGGACCCGGGATGCCTGAGCGGAACACATCCAGGACGCATGCGCCGTCCGCTCAGCTCCCGCCAACCAGTCTTTGCCGGGATCGATCGCCGAGACCTTTCCAGCCCGCTCCGGGACCATCGGCCAAGGCAAAGCTTGATAATCATTCTTGGATGTACGATTACCCTCTGGTCGAGGCACAACAACAGAATAGCAGCATGTCCGAGAACATAGAAAATCAAATCGCCAACTTCGTCGAGCTCGCGGGCGATATCGTCTCCGCGTATGTGTCGAACAATCCAGTCCGGACCGCCGATCTACCGGATTTGCTCCGTCAGGTTCACAGTGCGCTTCAGGCGCTTGCAACAGGAGCGGCTACAGCCGCGCCGGAAGCTGAGATTGAGAAGCCGAGCGCTGCGCAGGTCCGCAAGTCGGTGACGCCGGAAGGCATCGTCAGCTTCATCGACGGCAAGACCTACAAGACCCTGAAGCGTCACCTCGGCATGCATGACTTCGACCCGCACAGCTACCGTCAGCGCTACGGTCTCTCGGCCGACTACCCGATGGTCGCCCCTGAGTATGCCGCGCGACGCTCAGAGCTTGCGAAGTCCATCGGCCTTGGCCGTGTCGTCGACCGGGGCGACTCCGCGGAGCCGAAGGCCACAAAGCGCACGAAGGCTGCGTAATTCGCCCTCAACGTCGTCACGCCGCTATCACCTGTTGGTATGGGCCCAATGGTCAATCGGCAGGTGGGAGCAGCTTCAGTCCGCAACCTTGTGGCGTGCGCAGAGCTTGTTGCCGTCTGGGTCGCGCAGGTAGGCGAGATAGATTCGACCCATCGGCGTTTGACGCTCGCCCGGCGGGTTCTCGATGGAAGTACCCCCGTGGGCGACACCGGCTTCGTGCCAGGCACGGGCCTCATCCGGGCTGTCCATCCCGAACCCGATGGTACCGCCGTTGGAGGCTGTCGCGGGTTCCCCATTGATCGGCTTGGTAATTACGAACCGGCTGCCGCGGTGCGCGTAGACCAAGCGCCCTAGAGCATCCGTCATGCCGGGTTCGCCGCCCATGACACCGAAGAGCGCATCGTAGAAGACCTTCGCCTTGGCCAAGTCGTTGCTGCCAATCACCATATGGCTGAACACGTCGTTGCCTCCCTCTCGTTGTGTCGCACGGCTAACCGCGTCCGGGGCTTCAGCTGCAGCTACGGCCTTCTGCAGCGTCCCGACATGATACGCTGCAGGATCGACGATCCTCCCCGCCAGCCCATGAGCAAATTGGGTGGCGGGGGCAAGTTCGGGTTACCGGCCAGTGCCGCTTGGTGCTGCACCTGCGCCGGTCCCCGATGTGCCCGACGATCCGCCCGCGGAGCCAGAGCCACTGGTACCCATACCACCGCCTGTATCGGATCCCATGCCGGTACCTGCGCTACTACCAGAGTTGCTGCCAGATCCACCGGTCCCGCCGCTCATTCCGCCTCCGCCAGATGCGCCGCCTGCAGCGGGCGCAAAAAATCTACGAAGCTCCATGCGCTCGCCCGCCACCAGTGCGTCGGAGATCCGTCCCAGGATCGTGTTTTCGATAGCCTCGGCGTCTCGCCTGCGAAGGCGCGGGTTCTCCTCTGCGATGCGGACGATCAACTCGAATTTGATCATGAAGAGAGGGAAGCACTCAGCCGAACCGCGTGGCAAGAGCGAGAGAACGGATGCCTCAGCAGGCATCGCTTCACGACCATGGCGCAGCGACGAGGCTTGACTCCGGAGCGCCAAATCCAAGCATCCGGGTTGTGCGCAATTAGATAACGCACAGATCAGGGATGGTGTATTTATGTCGTGTGGTGGATATTGTTTCGTTTTTCTTGAAACTTATCGCAGAGTTTTGTCATTAACGCTGACTGCCAACCAATCGCTTGCGCCTCCTGAGGAGGCCTCTTCGTCACCCGAGAGCATCATGCGTGAAGCTAACTACTGCCTGCCGCTCGAAGGCACGCCGTCTTACCCAATGCTCTATGGGATCGCTCGGGGCCTGGAGGATCTCTTCCCGGTCCCCGACCACCCTCATTTTTCCGACCGCGAGGCCGATGCTGGTGTCCCAGGGGATGCAGATGGAGACGACGTCGACAAAGGCATGCGTCGAGTTGATTAGCTACAGAACCATCTGCTCAACCGACTGGTAAGATCGTAGGCTTCACCTCAGCGACCGAACCACGACTGATGCCCTTCACGGCGTTCCGTTCGGGCTGTACCGCGAATAGCATCCATGAGGGACCCGCCGGCGTGGTTCTGGATCATGCATTGAGCACGCCAATCGGCATTCCATTCGTCCCCTCGATTCAAATCGATCGTCTACGGCTTCGCGGCCTTCTCGCTGGTTTTGGAACCAACAGGGCGGACGTGCGCTGTGGCGGCCATGAACAACATGGTAAGTAAAACCCTAACGCATTCTTTGAGCAATATGAGCTTCACCAATCTGACCTGAGTGTTGCGCATCTGCACTAGTGGTCAGGTCTGTCCTATCGCTAAGTTCACATCACACCGCACCGAGAGTGCGCATCAGACTTCCCCGGCAGACCGACCATGATCAAGACCCTCATCCTCGCAAGCGCCGCCACGGCCCTTCTCGCCGGCGCCGCTTCGGCCGCCGACCTTCCGCGCCGCGCGGCTCCCCCGGTGTTCGTGCCGGTGCCGGTGTTCACCTGGACCGGCTTCTACGCCGGTTTCAACGCCGGTTACGGCTTCGACGC
>NZ_LMRA01000023.1 GCF_001424705.1 Methylobacterium sp. Leaf465 | reverse complement strand
GCCGTGACGGCCTCGAGGTAGGAGGGTCGGCCCTGGCGCTTGAGGTGGGCGACCACGCTCTCGACCTCCGCATCGGAGCAGAACGGCCCGTGCACGCGCGTCGTGCGCCCGCCGCCGGCCATGAACAGCATGTCGCCCTGGCCCAGCAGCTGCTCGGCGCCCATCTCGCCCAGGATCGTGCGGCTGTCGATCTTGCTCGTCACCTGGAAGGAGATCCGGGTCGGGAAGTTGGCCTTGATCGTGCCCGTGATCACGTCGACCGAGGGACGCTGGGTCGCCATGATCAGGTGGATGCCCGCCGCCCGCGCCATCTGCGCCAGGCGCTGGATCGCCCCCTCGATGTCCTTGCCCGCCACCATCATCAGGTCGGCCATCTCGTCGACCACGATCACGATGTAGGGCAGCGCCGANAGCATCGTCTTCTCCTTCGCGATGATCTGGTGGATGCCCGCCGCCCGCGCCATCTGCGCCAGGCGCTGGATCGCCCCCTCGATGTCCTTGCCCGCCACCATCATCAGGTCGGCCATCTCGTCGACCACGATCACGATGTAGGGCAGCGCCGAAAGGTCCATCTCCTCCGTCTCGTAGACGGCCTCTCCGGTCTGCCGGTCGAAGCCCGTCTGCACGGTCCGGGTCAAGATCTCGCCGCGCCCGCGCGCCTCGGCGAGGCGTGCGTTGAAGCCGTCGATGTTGCGCACACCGACCTTCGACATCTTCTTGTAGCGTTCCTCCATCTCGCGCACGGCCCATTTGAGGGCGATGACCGCCTTCTTCGGGTCCGTGACCACGGGCGAGAGCAGGTGCGGGATGCCGTCGTAGACGGAGAGCTCCAGCATCTTCGGGTCGACCATGATCAGGCGACACTCCTCCGGCTTCATCCGGTAGAGGAGCGACAGGATCATGGTGTTGATGGCCACGGACTTGCCCGAGCCCGTGGTGCCGGCCACCAGCAGGTGGGGCATCTTGGCCAGATCCGCGATGATCGGCTCGCCGCCGATGTTCTTGCCCAGGCACAGGGCAAGGCTCTGCTTGGTCTCGGCGAAATCGGCGGAGGCCAGCAATTCGCGCAAGTACACCGTCTCGCGCCGGGCGTTCGGCAGCTCGATGCCGATGGCGTTGCGGCCGGGGACCACGGCGACGCGGGCGGAGACCGCCGACATCGAGCGGGCGATGTCGTCGGCGAGCGAGATCACGCGGCTCGACTTGGTGCCAGGCGCCGGCTCCAGCTCGTAGAGGGTGACGACGGGTCCGGGACGCACGGCCAGGATGTCGCCGCGCACGCCGAAGTCGCTGAGGGTCGCCTCCAGCAGGGTGGCGTTCTGCTCCAGGGCCTCCGACGAGATCTGGCTCGAGGCGGGCAGGCGCGGCGCGTCGGCGAGAAGCTCCAGAGCGGGATGCCGGTAGTTCTCGGCATTCAGGGGTTGGGGCGGAGCCGCGCGACGGGCGGCGGCCGGGACGGGCGGCGGGGCCGCGGGCGCCACCCGGGAGCGCGCCGGCGCGGCGGCCTCGACGGGCGCGGCCTCGACCTCGTCCGTGTCGTCGGCCTCCTCGTCGCCGTGATGCACGGGCACCGGAGGGCGCCGGGACGCGGACGGCGCCTGCGGCGGCGCGTCGAAGACCGGCTCGCGCCGGCCGTCCGACGGGGCCACCCGGGCATCGGGGGCGTGGGTCGCCCAGGGGGCGTCCTCAGGGGCCGCGAAGGCGCGCTGCGCGGCGAGGGCCGGCGAGGCGCCCGCATAGGCGAGCGCTGTGGCCGCGGCCGCGCGCTCGGCGCGCCAATCGGCGATGCGCGCCACCAGGGCCGTGCGCCCGCCCATCAGGGCCTGCGCCATCGCCCCGAGGGAGACGATGCCCAGGCTCGGCTCGTCGTCCTCGTAGCGTCCGTCCTGGCTGGCGTCGGGCCGGCCGCGCGCGGGCTGGCGCACGGGGGCCGGCGGCGCGTCGTAAGCGTCGAGATCCTCCGCATCGAGCTCGCCGACCCGGCAGGCCCCCGTGAGGCACAGGATCGCGACGCCGGCGAAGAGGAAGCCCGCGAAGGCGCGGAACGGGGTCGCCACGATCCCGAGCATCGTGCGGGCGGCATGCATCAGCGCGTCGCCGGCGACGCCGCCGAGGCCGGTGGGCAGGGGCCAGCGCGCCGTCGAGGGCAGCGCGCTCGCCACCGCGCTCGCGGCGAAGAATCCGATGATCCACAGGGTCAGGCGCAGGCCGCCCCGGGGCAGCGCCCGCGTGCGCATCAACTGGATGCCCCAGAGCGCCGGGGGCAGCACGAAGGCCAGGGAGCCGAGCCCCAGGAGCTGCATCGCCAGGTCCGAGACCACGGCGCCGCCGGTGCCCAGGACGTTGTGGGCCGGGTGGTCGGTGGCGTGGTTGAGGCTCGGATCGTCGATCGACCACGTCGCCAGGGCGACCGTCAGCGCGGTGGCACCGGCAAACAGCACGAGACCGCCCAACTCCGTCATTCGCTTGGCCAGGAACGGGCGAAAGCTGTCGACGAAAGTATCGTAGGGCGATGCGGAACGGCGAAGCGAGCGCATGCGGTACCAGACACGATGGGGAACTGTCCGGCGACGGTAGCGCCGCCGGAGTTAACGGCTGGCTAAGGTTGAGACTTCCCTGCGCGCACCGTTGCAATGCCGTCCTTCCCTGGGTCGCTCCGGCATCGAGTCATTCCGGTGCGGTGGGCGCTTCGCAGGCAGGTGGCGCGCGACCGGGCAGGTCCCGTCTCACGGCCCCGTGAGGCCGCGGGACGCCTGCGCAGAGCCCGCTCGACCGGGGGGCCGGAACGAGAAAGGCCCCGGTCGCGGGGACCGGGGCCTTTCCGTCCGACGCCCGGGGGCGTCGTATGGCTCAGTAGTTGTAGGCGCGCTCGCCGTGATCGGCGATGTCGAGGCCCTCGCGCTCCTCGTCCTGGGTGACGCGCAGGCCGATGGTGAGATCGACGAGCTTGTACAGGATGGCGGAGCCGACACCCGACCAGACGATGGTGAAGCCGACGGCCTTGATCTGGCTCATCAGGGCGGCGCTGGTCTCGTAGGCGCCGACCGCGAGTTCACCGGGCTTGGAGGTGTAGTCGGGCAGGCCGACGCCGCCGAAGTCCGGGTTCACGAGCAGGCCCGTGGCGATGGCGCCCAGGATGCCGCCGATGCAGTGGACGCCGAACACGTCGAGGGAGTCGTCGTAGCCGAGGGCGTTCTTCACCGTGGAGCACATGATGAAGCAGACCGCGCCGGCGACGAGGCCGAGGATGATCGAGCCCATCGGGCCGGCGAAGCCGGCGGCCGGGGTGACGGCCACGAGGCCGGCGATGGCGCCCGACAGCATGCCGAGGAGGGACGGCTTGCCCTTCAGCATCCACTCCACGAACAGCCAGGAGAGGGCTGCGGCGGCGGTGGCCACGAAGGTGTTGAGCATGGCCATGGCGGCGGTGCCGTTGGACTCGAGGTTCGAGCCGGCGTTGAAGCCGAACCAACCCACCCAGAGGAGCGAGGCGCCGATCGCCGTCATGGTCAGGGAGTGCGGGGCGAGCAGGTCACGGCCGTAGCCGATGCGCTTGCCGAGCATGAGGCAGCCGACGAATCCCGCGATCCCGGCGTTGATGTGCACCACGGTGCCGCCGGCGAAGTCGAGGGCGCCCCACTTGAAGAGCAGGCCGGCATCGGCATTCACCGCGTCGAGGGCCGCCTGGGCGGTCGCCTTCGAGGCGTCGTCGGTGGCGGCGGCCAGCGCCTTGGCGGCGTTGCCGACCGCGTCCGGGCCACCCCAGTACCAGACCATGTGCGCCATCGGGAAGTAGATCAGCGTGGTCCAGAGGATCATGAACACGACCAGGGCCGAGAACTTCATCCGCTCGGCGAAGGCGCCGACGATGAGGGCCGGGGTGATCATCGCGAACGTCATCTGGAAGCAGATGTAGACGTATTCGGGGATCACGACGCCGTTCGAGAAGGTGGCGACGGTGGAGTTCGCGTCGATGCCCTTCAGGAAGGCCTTGGACAGGCCGCCGACGAAGTCGTTGAGGCCGCCGCCGTTGGTGAAGGCAAGGCTGTAGCCGAAGATCACGAACAGCAGGCAGGAGATGCAGGCGATGGCGAAGACCTGCGTCAGGACGGAGAGCATGTTCTTGGTGCGAACGAGGCCGCCGTAGAACAGGGCGAGGCCGGGCACAACCATCAGCAGCACCAGGGCGCTGGAGATGAGCATCCAGGCGGTGTCGCCCTTGTTCGGGACGGGCGCGGCGCTCGCGGCGGCCGTCACGGCCTCCGCCGTGGGCGTCTGCGCAAGGGATGGCTCGATGAACAGGAGTGCCAGCGCGGCACCCCCCAGCCCGAGCGCCAGGGCATTGCGAAGCTTCATGGAAACGAGACTCCCGATCGCGGTGCGATGTTGATGTGAAGGGGACGTGTCAGGGGCGCCCGGACGCGATCGTCCGGACAGGCGGGTCGCCTCAGAGGGCGTCGACGTCGGTCTCGCCGGTGCGGATGCGGACGGCCTTCTCGAGGGGCACGACGAAGATCTTGCCGTCGCCGATCTGGCCCGTGCGGGCGGCGGCCGCGATCGCGTCGATCACGCTCGCGACCAGGTCGGAGGCCACGGCCACCTCGATCTTGAGCTTGGGCAGGAAGCTCACGGCGTACTCGGCGCCCCGGTAGATCTCGGTGTGGCCCTTCTGGCGTCCGTAGCCTTTCACCTCGGTCACGGTCAGGCCGTGGACGCCGATGCCGGTCAGAGCGTCGCGGACCTCCTCCAGCTTGAACGGCTTGATGATGGCCATCACGATTTTCATGGGCGACGCCCCCTTAAGCTACGAGTTGAGTTCGACGAGGTGAACCGAGTGGACAGACACATGCGCGCGTGGAGGCCACCGGCCGGCGCACGCAAGCGTCGCGACACGATCGGACCGGCCGGTGCGCCCGGGCCGCTTCCGACCCGTTCACCCGCACCCATATTCAAGGACTATGCCAACGGAACTTTTTTGCCGAACCCACATCTGCCCAAGAAGTATCCGGTCACTGACTCATGACGCGGCGTTTCAACGGCCAAGTTTGCCCGCAGATTAGGCACAGAGCCGACCAGGCAGGCAATTCGTGCACGGCGCAGGCGTTTTTCGCCGGTTGCGCCGAGCCTGTCAGGCCTCGGCGCGGCGCGGCCGGATCATGCCTTCCTGGGCCACGGACGCCACGAGGGTGCCGTCGCGCGTGAAGATCTGACCGCGCGCGAAGCCCCGGGCCCCGTCGGCGCTCGGGGTGTCCTGGGCGTAGAGCAGCCAGTCGTCGGCCCGGAACGGCCGGTGGAACCAGAGGGCGTGGTCGAGGCTCGCCGACTGGATCTCCGGGTCGAACACGGTCTGGCCGTGCGGGATCAGGGTGGCGTCGAGGAGCGTCATGTCAGAGGCGTAGGCGAGGACGGCGCGGTGGATCGCCGGATCGTCGGGCAGGCGGTCGACGGCGCGCATCCAGACGTGGAAGCGCGGCTCCCGCGGCGCCCGGCGCAGGTAGCGCTCGATCTCGACGGGCCGCAGCTCGATGGGCCGGCGCCGGCCGAAATAGGAGAGGATCGGCGCCGGGATCGCGAGCCCGCGCCGGGCGGCGTCGGCGGTGGCGGCAGGCGCCTCCGGCACCTCCTCCGGGGGAGCCACGTCCGGCATGGTCGCCTGATGGGTCGCGCCCGCCTCCGCGTCATGGAAGGAGACCGACATCGCGAAGATCGCCCGGCCGTGCTGGTGCGCGACGACGCGGCGGGTGGTAAAGCTGCGGCCGTCGCGGATGCGCTCCACCGCGTAGTCGATGGGGGCCTTCGGATCGCCGCCGAGGAGGAAGTAGGCGTGGAGCGAGTGCGGCGGCCGGGTCTCCGGCACCGTACGGGTCGCCGCCACCAGCGCCTGCGCCACGACCTGCCCGCCGAAGACCCGGAACCAGCCCGTCTGCAGGCTCTCGCCCCGGTAGAGATCCGGCTCCAGGCTCTTCAGGTCGAGGATGTCGAGGAGTTCGGTGACGATGCCGGTCATGCCGCTTCCCTGGTCGCCCGGCAATCCGCGAGCCGGGTGGGCGCCGCGGCGCCACGGGCGATCCTTCACATGTGAACCATTCCGATGGCAAGGATCGGATCGCAAGGATCGGATCGCGAGGATCGGATGGCACGGCTTCGGGCCAATTTCGGCGACCGGCCCCAGCGACGATGGCGCGGGCCCGATCCCTGACGCCGCGCGTTGCCCCCGGCGCCGGGGAATGGCACTCCCTCCCTGGCAGCGAGGGCGGCGGGGATCGGCATGGACGGATCGGAGAAGCGCGGAAACCGGCGCAGCGTGGTCATCGCCGGCGCCGGCATTCCCGGCCTGACGCTCGCCCTTGCGCTGGCCCAGGCCAACGGCCCGGCCTTGACGGTCACGGTCTGCGATCCCGCTCTGAGCGCCGGGGCGGCGCGCCATGCCGGGCGAGCCTACGCGGTGGCGGCCGGCGGCCGGCGCATGTTCGCGCGCCTCGGCATCTGGGATGCGGTGCAGGGGGCGGCGCAGCCGATCCACGACATGGTGGTGAGCGACAGCCGCCTGTCGGACCCGGTGCGCCCGGTCTTCCTCACCTTCGCGCAGGAGGCGGAGGCCGGCGCGCCCTTCGCCCATATGGTCGAGGCCGAGCCCCTCGTGGCCGCGTTGCTCGCGGCGGCCGAGGCGGCCGGGGTGCTCTTCGAACCCACCGGCCTTCTCCAGGCCACGCCCGCCGGCGGCACCACCCGCATCGCGCTTGCCGACGGACGCGTGCTGGAGGCCGCGCTCCTGGTCGCCGCGGACGGGGCGCGCTCGCGCCTGCGCGAGGCCGCGAAGATCGGCTGGGTCGGCTGGTCCTATCCGCAGATGGGGCTCGTCGCCACGATCGGGCACGAACGCGACCATGCGGGCCGGGCCTACGAGCACTTCCTGCCCAGCGGCCCCTTCGCCATCCTGCCCCTGGTGGACGGGGGCGCCCTCGGGCACCGCTCGTCCATCGTGTGGACGGAGCGATCGGCCGACGTGCCGGCCCTGACCGGAGGCGGCCCCGACGAGACCCTGGCGGAGATCGAGCGCCGATTCGGCCTCAACCTCGGGCGCCTGGCGCTAGAGCGGGGCCCGAGCGCGCATCCCCTCGCCTTCGGCATGGCCCGCAGCTTCCGGGGCGAGCGCCTGGCGCTCCTGGGCGATGCCGCGCACGTCATCCACCCGATCGCCGGCCAGGGCCTGAACCTGGGCCTCGCCGGCGCGGCGGTCCTGGCGGAAGCGGTCACCGACGCGCTCCGCCTCGGTCTTGATCCGGGAAGCCCGGACGTGCTCAAGCGCTACGAGCGGGCGCGCCGCTTCGACACCGTCGCGATGGGGGCCGTGACGGACGGGCTCAACCGCCTCTTCTCCAACGACGTGACGCCGCTGCGCCTCGCCCGCGATTTCGGCCTCGGCCTCGTCGACCGGCTTCCCGGCTTGAAGCGGCTGTTCATCGGCGAGGCGGCCGCCGCGCGCGGACCGCAGCCCCGGCTGATGCGCGGCGAGGCGCTCTGAAACGCGAAACGGCGGCCCCTTCCGCCAGGAAGGGACCGCCGCACTGCGAATTCACCGCCTCGAAGAACGACTCGCCCGAGCTTTACTTACCCTTGGCGGCCTTGTTGGCCTTCTCGCGCTCGATGCCCTCGAGGATCAGGCGGTGCGCCTCGTCCTTGCCGCCCCAGCGCTTGATCTTGACCCACTTGCCGGGCTCGAGATCCTTGTAGTGCTCGAAGAAGTGCTGGATCTGGTGGATCGTGATGTCGGGAAGGTCGGTGTAGTTCTCGATCCGATCGTAGCGCATGGTCAGGTGGCGCGACGGCACAGCGATGATCTTCTCGTCCTCGCCGGAATTGTCCTCCATCACGAGGACGCCGATCGGACGGGCGCTGATGATGGCGCCGGGGGCGATGGCGCGAGTGTTGGCCACCAGCACGTCGCAGGGATCGCCGTCGCCCGACAGGGTGTGCGGGATGAAGCCGTAATTGCCTGGGTAGTGCATCGCCGTATAGAGGAAGCGGTCGACCACCAGGGCGCCGGCCTCCTTGTCCATCTCGTACTTGATCGGGTCGCCACCGATCGGTACCTCGATGATGACGTTCACGTCGTCAGGCGGATTCTTGCCGATCGAGACCGCGTCGATGATCATATGTGTGCTCCCGCAAGCAGGGGCATTCCGGCCCCGTTGCCGGGTGTCTTAAGGCCCTTCCGCCGCGAAGGAAATCGTACCGTGCGGCGGGCGGCGACGTTTGCACGAAATTGTCGGGCGCGTTTCAGGGCCGGTCCGAAGGACCGAAGCGCCGGCGCCAGGCCGCGGCGAGGCGCTGGACCACGCGCTCGATCCAGCGGGCCGCGTGCTCCAGGGGAACCTTCAGGGCGGGCACGTCCTGGCTCAAGAGGGCGAGACCCAGGGGCAGCATCCACAGGCCGAGGATCGGCAGGATCGAGAAGATGCCGCCCAGGATGAAGAGGATCGCCGCCAGGAGACGGACCCAGATCCGCGACGGCTCGCGCAGCCAGTCCACGGCGCGGCGCATGCGGTCCGGCAGCTTCGCGCTGAGGTCCGTGACCCGCCTGTCCCAATCCGCCGCCGTCACGCTCATCCGTCGTCCCGCTCGCTCGCCCGAGGATCCGACTTGCCGAGCCGGACCGCAGGAGCGGCGCAGGCTTCGGTGAAGTCAGCTGAATCGGAAACCGACCTTGGGCAGAACCGTTCCGGCCATCCGGTCGACGGCCTGGCCGATCGCGATGCCGCCGAGCCCGGCATAGAAGGCGCAGGCCCGCTCGTTCCCTTCGAGCGCCCAGACCCCGACCCGGGTCAGGCCGTGGTCGGCCAGGTCGTTGGAAACCGCCCGGAACAGGCGGCGGCCGAGCCCGAGACCCTGGTAGGCCGGGCGGATGTAGAGTTCGTCGATCTCGCCGGGTGCCTGCAGGATGCGGCCCCGCGCCGGTCCGTAGACCGCGTAGCCGACGATGGTGCTCGCCTGCTCGACCACCACGAGGGGTCGACTGCGCTGGGTGGCCCCGAGCCACCACTGCGAACTGCGCTGCGCGATCATCCGCTCCAGGGCGACCCCGGGGATGATCCCCCGGTAGGCCTCGCGCCAGGTCTCGTCGAACAGGTCCGCCAGGGGGTCGGCGTCGGCCGGACGGGCGCGGCGGATGCTGGTGGTGCTCGTTCGCATGACGGATCCCCGCGCTCGATGAAGACGATGGACGGTTCGCAATCGGTGTCGACCACCGCATCGGAGGCGACGATCCGGGCGAAGACAAGGCGACGGGGACCAACGCAAGGTCGATGCCGGTCGCTCCCCGCTCTCCACAGCGCGTTTGCCGCGGCCGCCGCGCACTGGTAGATCAGCCCCTCCCCGTCCCCGACAGAGCGGCCCCACCGTCCCCGTGTTCAACCGTTTCCTCTCGTACGAGACCCGCTACGCCCGGCGCATGGCGCGGATCGCGCGCTTCGAGCGCCCGATCGCCGGCCCGGTCTCGCGGGCCAAGGCCTGGGCGAACATGCTGCTGGTGGATCACGGGGTGTTCCGCCTCGCCTACCTGAATCGCCACCGGATCGGCGCGGGCAAGCTGTGGCGCTCCGCCCAACCGACGCCGCACCAGCTGGCCTGGTTCAAGCGCCAGGGGGTCCGCACCGTGATCTCCCTGCGCGGCGGGCGCGAGCACGGCTCCTGGCCGCTCCAGCGCGAGGCCTGCGAGCAGCAGGGCCTGACCCTGGTGGAGTTCGTGCTGCGCTCGCGGGAGGCGCCCTCGCGGGAGACCATCCTGGCCGCCAAGGCGTTCTTCGACGGGGTCGCGTACCCGGCGATGATGCACTGCAAGTCGGGCGCGGACCGCGCCGGCCTCGCGGCAGCGCTCTACCTCATCCTGCACGAGGGCCTGCCGGTGTCGGAGGCCATGGGCCAGCTCTCAGCCCGCTACGGCCATTTCCGGTTCGCCAAGACCGGGATCCTCGACGCGTTCTTCGCGCTCTACCGCCGGGAGGGCGAGCCCAAGGGCCTGGATTTCCTGACCTGGGTCGAGACCGAATACGATCCCGAGGCGCTGAAGCGCTCGTTCCGCCCCGGCTTCTGGTCCGACCTCGTGGTGGACCGGATCATCAAGCGCGAATAGCCGGGCACGAAAAACCCGCCGCGGCCGGGCCGGGCGGGCTTTTCATGGACCGTTCGCCAGGGCGTGGACGCCCGGCGGAATCGCCTCAGGCGGCGAGGCGGATCGTCGACGGGGCGTTCTCGTTGCTAGCGATGAAGCGGCCAGAATTGGAAAGCGGGCCGTTGTTCGGCGTTAGGAGGTTCGCGGCCACGAAGACCAGCGAGACGTTGAGAGCGACGGCGGCGAGGACGAGAAGAGCGATCATCGGTGGTGTTCCAGGGCGATTGCGTTACACCTGATATGGCACCGCACCATTTCCGTTGGTATACTGAATTCTACACACCACTCATGCCGTCGACGCAGGGCTGGGGGCGGCCCTCCGTCTCAAGGACCGTTGCCCCGCGACGTCCGCATCGCTCGATCGTCCATCCTGCAGGGCTGACCGGATTCCCGTGCGAAGACGCTTGTCTCGGTCGCGATGGATTTCGCGACGCAGCAATCAGTTGACGGACAGGCTTTCGAGATCCGTGGCGAAGGACGAGACATCGCTCGGACTTTCGCCGGTGAGGATGATCAGCGTCAGGATTAGGCCCACCGCACCGAGATACACGACTGCAAAGAGATCCTGGTCGTCGCGACCGGCCAGGACGATGCCGGCGAACGGGAGCGTCTGGAGGGTGAGTGCCGCCGCAATGTTCATGGACAACCTCGGTTCCGGGACGGCCTCGACCTCGATCCGACCGTCGGTTCGATCCATCGCCCGATCGGCACGCATTCGGCCGATCGGACGTCGACGCCCGCGGGACGGCCCGCGCGTCAGGCGGCCTGGGCAGGCCGGGCCGCGACGGGAATCGCGACGGTCTCGTCGTTCAGGTAGCGCAGGCGCAGGGGCTTGAGCACGAACATCGCCAGGATCGCCGCCACGACGTTGAGGCCGATGATGATCGAAAACACCGCCGACCAGCCGTACTTGGCCGAGATGACGCTGGCGATCGGCACCAGGAACGCGGCGGAGCCCTTCGCGGTGTAGAGCAGGCCGGCATTCGTCGTGGCGAACTTCGAACCGAAGGTGTCGCCGCAGGTCGCCGGGAACAGCGAGTAGATCTCGCCGAAGACGCCGAAATACACCGCCGTGGCGAACACGAAGACCAGCGGATACGTGCCGTAGGTCAGGAGGGTGATGATCGCCAGGGCGGCGATCGAGAAGGCGATGAACATGGTGTTCTCGCGCCCGAGATTGTCGGAGACGAAGCCGAAGAACGGGCGTCCGAAGCCGTCAAAGATGCGGTCGAGGGAGATCGCGAAGGTGAGCGCTGCCATCTGCAGTCCAAACAGGCTGACGGGGACGTCCGCGACCTTGAAGTCGTGGGCGATCGGCGCGATCTGCGCGGCCGCCATCAGCCCGCCGGAGGCGACCATCACGAAGATCACGTACATCAGCCAGAAGACGGGGGTGCGCACCACCTCGCGCGGCGTGCGATCGACCTTGGCCTGCGGCAGGCGCAGGGTCTTGCGCTGGACCGGCACGGCCTGGGACGGCTTGCGCAGGAAGAACGAGAGGAGGACCACGATGGCCCCCTGACCCAGTCCGAAGAACAGGAACGCATCCTGGTAGCCGCCGGTGGCGATCATCTTGGCGATCGGGACCACCGTGACGGCCGCGCCCGCACCGAAGCCGGCCGCGGTGGCGCCGGCGGCGAGGCCGCGGCGATGCGGGAACCACTTCAGGGCGTTGCCGACGCAGGTGCCGTAGACGGACCCGGCGCCGATGCCGCCGATGACGGCCGCCGCATAGAGCAGAAAGAGGGAATCGGCGTGGGCGTTCAGGAACCACGCCAGGGCGATCATGATGCCGCCGAAGCAGACCACGATGCGCGGGCCGTAGCGGTCGACGAACCAGGCTTCGACCGGCACCAGCCAGGTCTCGGTGGCCACGAAGATGGTGAACGCGAACTGAATCGCCGCGCGGCCCCAGTGAAACTTGGTGTCGATGGGGTCGACGAACAGAGTCCACCCGTACTGGAGGTTGGCGATCATCGCCATGCAGAGCACGCCGAAGGCGAGTTGCCACCACTTGGCGGACGGTGAGTCCTGACGTTCCATCCCGAATTCCTTCTCGATCGGATTGTTCGCCCCGATCCTGCCAGCATGCATCAAATTTCTTTGTATGCAATATACCAGGGAATGAAATGTCGGTTCGGACGTGCGACGGTGACCGGACCCCGCGCGGAGGCTGGCGCCGTGTATCATCGTGCCGGTTGTGGAAGGATGCCCATGGGTCGGCTGCCGCACACCGAACGCGCAGCCCAGGCCCGCGGAACGGCCACGAGGGCCATCCGCCGCGGCATGGCGGCGGCCGGCCCCGGTGCGATCCTGCCCTTGCCGAGGGAGCGACGGGGCGGAGCCCCTATTCCGCGGCGATGCGGCTCGCCTCACGGTAGGGATGCGCCGGGTAGGTCCCGATGATCCGCAATTCGCGCGAGAAGTATCCGAGTTCGGCCAGCGCCCGCGATAGGCCCGGCTCCTCCGGATGGCCATCCACCTCGGCGTAGAACTGGGTCGCGACGAACTGGCCGTCGACCATGTAGCTCTCGAGTTTCGACATGTTCACGCCGTTCGTCGCGAAGCCGCCCAGCGCCTTGTAGAGGGCCGCCGGAATGTTGCGGACCCGGAACACGAAGCTCGTGACCATCGGGCCGGCCTCGGGCGAGACCGGCTCGGGCTCGGGCGAGAACACGACGAAGCGGGTGGTGTTGTGGCTCTCGTCCTCGACGTCGTGCTCCAGGATGTCGAGGCCGTAGACCTCGGCCGCCAGCGCGGGGGCGAGAGCGCCGCGCGTGGGATCGCCCGCCTCCGCCACCTCGCGGGCGGCGCCCGCCGTGTCCCCGGCCACGATGGGGCGGACGCCGAGACGCCGGATGATCTTGCGGCACTGCCCGAGAGCGTGGACGTGGCTGTGCACCGTCCGAATCTGCGCCACGGACGTGCCGGGCAAGACCATCAGCTGGAAATGGATCGGCAGGAAGTGCTCGGCGACGATATGCAGGCCCGAGGTCGGGATCAGGTGGTGGATGTCCGCCACCCGGCCGGCGATCGAGTTCTCGATGGGTATCATCGCCCGCGTCGCGCGGCCCTCCTTCACGGCCGCGAAGGCGTCCTCGAAAGTCGGGCACGGCAGCGGGGTCCAGTCCGGATAGGCCTGGGCGCAGATGATGTGGGAGTTCGCGCCGGGCTCGCCCTGGTAGGAGACGATGTGTTGGGGCATGCGGGCTGGTCTTTCCGGGGCGCTTCAGTTCAGGCGGCGGGCCGACAGGATGGCGCGGGCGCGCGCAAGGTCGGCGGGGGTGTCGACACCCAGAGGCAGGTCGTCGACGACGATGGCGTCGATGCGCATCCCGGCCTCGAGGGCGCGGAGCTGCTCCAGCCTCTCGCGGGTCTCGAGCTCGCCGGGCGGCAGGGCCATGAAGCGGGCGAGCGCCTTCCGGCGATAGGCATAGAGGCCGATGTGATGGTAGAGCGGCCCCTCCCCCCAGGGCGCCTCGGCGCGGGTGAAGTAAAGCGCGCGCAGGCGGCGGGTGCCCACCGTGTGGCCGACGAGCTTGACCACGTTGGGATCACGCCGCTCGGAATCCTCGGTGATGATGGCGCAGAGCGTGGCGATGTCGACGGAGCGGTCGGCCAGCGGCAGGATCGCCGCGCCGATGATGCCCGGGTCGATGGTCGGTAAGTCGCCCTGGACATTGACCACCACGTCGTGGTTGCCCTGCGGATCGATGATCTCCAGGGCCTCGGCCAGACGATCCGATCCGGAGGGATGGTCGGCCCGGGTCAGGACCGCAAGGCCGCCCACGGCCTCGATGGTCTCGACGATGGCGGGCGTGTCGGTGGCCACCACCACGGGGCCGATGCCGGCCTCCACGGCGCGGCGCCAGACATGCACGATCATCGGCTCTCCGGCGAGATCGGCCATCGGCTTGTTGGGCAGGCGGGTCGCGGCCATGCGCGCGGGAATGAGGACGATGGGATCGGACATCGGTCTGGGCCCTGCTCCGGCTGGGGCCGGTGCTTACCAGCGGCGTCCCGGGTTGTCATGCTGGCGATGTGGCGCCGGGCCGGGAAAGCCGCGTCGGGCGAGGCGGGAACCGGATGCGCCCGCCCGCGTCTGAAGAAGTGAGGGATGGCGGCGACACCTGCCCGTCTGCGACTACGCGAAGCGTGACTCGGCCATTGTCAAGGTCGGGCTTCAGCGGCTAAGCACCCTCGACCGTTTCCAAAGTCCGGCACAGGTACGCGCTGGACTTCGCCCTGAATTCTCCCCCTCAGGCCGGCCGCACCGGAGTTGTCGAGAATGGACTCTTTCGAGCTGAACAAGGTCGCGGGTGCCGCGCTCGGCGCGCTGCTGTTCGCCGTGGGGTCGGGCTTCGTCGCCGAGCTGATCTATCATCCCAAGCCCGCGGGCAATGCGGGCTATGCCCTGCCCGAGCCGCAGCCGAAGGCTGCCGGTGGCGCCGCGCCCGAGGCGAAGGCCGAGCCCCTGCCGATCCGTTTGGCCAGCGCCACCGTCGAGAAGGGCCAGGCCGCGGCCAAGAAGTGCGCCTCCTGCCACAGCTTCGAGAAGGGCGGCCCGAACAAGGTCGGCCCCCATCTCTGGGGCGTCGTCGACCGCCAGCGCGCCCACGAGCCCGGCTTCGAGTACTCGGCCGCGCTCAAGGAGAAGGGCGGCACCTGGACCTACGACGAGCTCGACCACTTCCTGACCAACCCGAAGGGTTACGTCCCCGGGACCAAGATGGCCTTCGCGGGCATCACCTCGCCGACCGAGCGCGCCGACGTGATCCTATACCTGCACAGCCTCGCCGATACCCCGGCGCCGCTGCCGGCCGTGGAGAAGAAGGCCGAGGGCGACAAGCCGGCCGAGGCCCAACCGGCCGCCGCAAAGACCGGGGATGCCAAGCCGGCCGAGGCCAAGCCCGATCCCGTGTCGAAGCCCGCGGCAGAAGTGCGGCGTGAGCAGGCGCCGAAACCTGCGGACGCCTCCAAGTCGACCGAGGACCAGAAGCCGGAGGTCGCCAACCCGGCGACGGCCGCCAAGCCCACCGTCGCGGGCGAAGAGGCGAACAAGCCGGCATCCGTGAAGCCCGCCGACGATACCCCGGTCGGGGCAGCCCCCGCCGCGCCGCCCGCTCCGGCCGCAACCGTGCCGGCCGAGAAGCCGGCCGGGCAGTAAGACGCCTGTCTTCGCCGCGGACCGAGATGCTCTGAGCAAGATATCTGGAGAGTGACCAAGGCCGGGCCAGAGCCCGGCCTCTTCGTTCGAGGTAACCCTGCGTCAGCGGCCGAGGTCGAGGAATTCTTGCACGGCTTCTTCGAGGCGGCGCATGTAGGCGTCCTCCAGACGCCCGACGATGCTCCCGACCTTCACGCGCGGGACCGTGACGATCTTGTCGACCTGGATCTGGCTGGGTTCGCGAAGTCCGTTGGCTGGGCTCAACGTCGATCCGGAGCACCGGCGCCCCCAGCACACGCGCACTCGTCATCAGGCACAGCGTGAGGCTGTCCGTGTGGAGAAAGCTGTCCGCCTGGATGACCACGCACGGTCGCGGTTTGCTCGTATAGCTTCCCTTGGTGGCGAGGATCACGATCGCCTGCCGTCCGGTCACGACCGAGATTCCGCATCCCCGAGATCTTGTACGTCGGCGATCAGAGCCTCCGTCTCATCCGCGTCCGGCGCGGCGGCGACCAGCCGGCTCTGCCGCTGCGCCTCCTTCCGGCGGCTCTCGCGCACGTAGGCTTGAACGAGGGCGCGCAGCGCCCCGGACGGGGTGGTGCTGTCCCGCCTCGCCGCATCCGCGAAGGCCTGCTTCAAGCGCTCATCGAGCCGTAGCTGCAAAACCGCGCTGTCCTGGGCCATGATGGCTCCTGCATGACGCTTCTATCGTACATGGGATGCATACCACCGGGCCTATGGCTTGAGGCGCCGCGCCGCGGTCGCTCGCTCGCAAATCGGGACGGGGCCGTGCGCGCACGCGCCGGCTTGGCGTTCGCGGCCGGTCCGTCCTAGAACACCCGCCTGCCGTCGCCGGTGCGGCGGCGGACCCGCGCACCCGGAATCCGGAGACCGCCTGCCCGTGATGCGAATTGCCCTGATCGGACGCCTCGTCGCCACCCTCGCCTTCCTGGCCTGTGGCCTGCCCGCCCGGGCCGCCCCCGATCCGGATCCCGCCGCGCCGAAGGGCGCCTGGATGCCCGCGATCACGCTGATGGGCGAACCGAAATACGGCCCCGACTTCAAGCATTTCGATTATGCCGACCCGAGCGCGCCGAAGGGCGGCCTCGTGCGGCTGGGGGCTCAGGGGGGCTTCGACAACTTCAACTACGTGGTCTCGGGTCTGAAGGGCGATCTCGAAGGCGGGATCGTCCAGATCTACGATACCCTGATGACGGAATCGGCCGACGAGCCGTTCACGTCCTACGGCCTCCTGGCCGACGGCGTGCGCCTCGCCGACGACCTGTCCGCCGTTTCCTACCGCCTGCGCGAAGGGGGCCGCTGGCATGACGGCCAGCCCATCACACCGGAGGACGTGGTCTGGTCCTTCGACGTCCTGAAGGCGAACAGCCCCTTCTATTCGGCCTATTACCAGACCGTGACCAAGGCCGTCGTCACCGGCCCGCGCGAGGTGACCTTCACCTTCTCGGAAGCCGGCAACCGCGAGCTGCCGCAGGTACTCGGCCAGCTGCGGGTGCTGCCCAAGCACTGGTGGACCGGTACCGACGCGCAGGGGCGGCCGCGCGATGTCACCCAGACCACCCTCGAGATCCCCCTGGGCTCGGGACCCTACCGCTTGGCGAAGTTCGAGGCTGGGCGCAGCGCCACCTACGAGCGGGTGGCGGATTACTGGGGCAAGGACCTGCCGGTGAATGTCGGCCGCAACAATTTCGGCACGATGCGCAACGAGTATTTTCGCGACGCGACGGTGCTGATCGAGGCGCTGAAGGGCGACCTGTTCGACTTCCGGGCTGAGAACGTGGCGCGCAACTGGGCCACCGCCTACGACACTTTCCCCGCCGTGAAGGAGGGCCGCCTGATCAAGGAAGAGTTCCCGGATCGCGGCAACGGCAACATGCAGGCCTTTGTGTTGAACACCCGCCGGGCGAAGTTCGCCGATCCGCGGGTGCGCCGAGCCTTTAATCTCGCGATGAACTTCGAGGAGATGAACCGGTCGCTGTTCTTCGGCCTCTACAAGCGGATCGACTCCTATTATTTCGGCTCGGAGCTGGCCTCGTCCGGCCTGCCCCAGGGCGACGAGCTGGCGATCCTTGACGGCGTGAAGGACAAGGTCCCGGCCTCGGTATTCACCACGCCCTACACGAACCCCGTCAACGGCACGCCGGACGCGGTACGCGCCAATCTGCGCGAGGCCGTCGGCCTCCTGAAGCAGGCCGGCTACGAGCTGCGAAACGGCCAGATGACCGACGTCAAGAGCGGCGAGCCGCTCACCGCCGAGTTCCTGGAATTCCAGAGCGTGTTCGAGCGGGTCGTGCTGCCCTACGCGGCGCAGTTGAAGCTCATCGGCATCAACAGCACCCTGCGGGTCATCGACCAGGCCCAGTACCAGAACCGCCTGCGCGCCTTCGATTTCGACATCACCACGAGTTCGTGGCCGGAATCCCTCTCCCCGGGCAACGAGCAGCGCGAGTACTGGGGTTCGGCCTCCGCCGACAAGGCCGGCTCGCGCAACCTCATCGGCATCAAGGACGCAGGCGTCGACGCCCTGGTGGAGAAGGTGATCTTCGCGAAGGACCGCCCGGGCGTGCTGGCGGCGACCCACGCCCTCGACCGGGTGCTGCTGGCCCACAACTTCGTCGTGCCGCAATGGGGCTCGAACGTCTCGCGCACCCTGCGCTGGAACCGCTTCGGGCACCCGGCGGTGCTTCCGAAATACGGCAGCTCGGGCTTCCCCGCGACCTGGTGGTACGACGAAGCCCTGGCGGCCAAGACCGGGGCCCCGCGTTGAGCGCCGGCCCGACCCGGCGTGCGGTCGTCGCAGGCGCCGGTGCCCTCGGGGCGACCCTGGTGCTGCCGCCCCCCGTCCGGGCGGCGGCCCGCACCAGCCACGGCCTGTCGAGCTTCGGCGACCTGAAATACCCGGCCGACTTCCCGAACTTCGACTACGTCAACCCGGACGCGCCGCGGGGGGGGCGCTTCTCGGCGCAGCTCGCCGCCACCCTGGGCAACCAGGCCTCTGACACCTTCAACACCCTGAACATCTACGTCCTGCGCGGCGACGGCGCCGCCGGCATGAACCTGACCTTCGACTCGCTGATGGTCCGCGCCCTCGACGAGCCGGACGCCCTCTACGGGCTCCTCGCCCGCTCGGTGGAGATTTCCGAGGATGGGCTGACCTACCGCTTCAGCTTGCGGCCGCAGGCCCGCTTCCACGATGGCGCGCGCCTCACCGCCCACGACGTGGCGGCCTCGTTGCGCCTCCTGAAGGAGAAGGGCCACCCCGAGATCTCGCAGGTGATCCGCGACCTCGCCGAGGCCGTCGCCGAGGACGACGCCACGGTGACCCTGCGCTTCGCGCCCGGCCGCAGCCGCGATCTGCCCCTCTTCGTCGCTACCCTGCCGGTGTTCTCCGCCACCTACTACGCCAAGCGCGATTTCGAGGCCTCCTCCCTGGAGCCACCCCTGGGCTCGGGGCCCTACCAGGTGGGCCGCGTGGAGGCGGGCCGCTTCATCGAGCTGGAGCGGGTGAAGGATTACTGGGGCGCCGAGCTGCCGGTGAATGTGGGCCAGAATAATTTCGACGCCATCCGGTACGAGTATTTCCGCGATCGCCAGGTCGCGTTCGAGGCCTTCAAGGGCGGCGCCTTCACCTTCCGCGAGGAGTTCACCGCCCGGGTCTGGGCCACGGGCTACGACTTCCCCGCCGTGCAGGAGGGCCGCGTCCGCAAGGAGACGGTGCCCGATGCCCGTCCCTCGGGCACGCAGGGCTGGTGGATGAACACCCGCCGCGAGGCCTTTCGCGATCCCCGGGTACGCGAGGCGATCGGCCTGTGCTTCGACTTCAACTGGTCGAACGCCAACCTGATGTACGGCGCCTATCTCCGCACGGCCTCCTACTTCGAGAACTCGGACCTGAAGGCCACCGGCCGCCCGGCGCCGGAGGAGCTGGCCCTCCTCGACCCGATGCGGGGCGACCTGCCGGCGGAGGTCTTCGGCGAGGCCTGGAGCCCGCCGAGCTCAGACGGTTCGGGCCAGGACCGCGCCCTGCTCAGCCGCGCCGTGGCCCTGCTGCGGGAGGCCGGCTGCACCCGCGACGGCGGCGTGATCCGCTTGGCCTCAGGCAAGCCGCTGGAAATCGAGTTCCTCGACAACGACCCGGTGTTCCAGCCGGTGACGCAGCCCTTCATCCGCAACCTCGGCCTGATCGGCATCCGCGCCAGCATCCGGCTGGTCGATCCGTCGCAGTACCAGGCCCGGGTCAAGGATTTCGACTTCGACCTCACCGCCCGCCGCTTCGCCAGCGGGCTCACGCCGGGGCCCGAACTCCGAGAGGCCTACGGGTCGCGCGCCGCTGGCACGCCCGGCTCGAGCAACCTGGCGGGCATCGCGAACCCTGCCATCGACGCCCTGATCGAGCGGGTGACGGAGGCGACCTCTCGCACCGACATGATCCACGCCGCGCGCGCCCTCGACCGGGTGCTGCGGGCCGGCCGCTACTGGGTACCCATGTGGTACAAGGCCGATCACCGGCTGGCCCTCTGGGACGTCTACGGCCGTCCGGCCAAGGGGCCGACCTACGATCTCGGCGCGCCGAGCGTCTGGTGGTACGATGCCGCCAAGGCCCGGCGCATCGGCCGAACCTGAGGGACACCCGTGCTCGGCTACATTCTGCGCCGCATCGCGCTCATGGTCCCGACCATCTTCGGGATCATGCTCATCACCTTCGTCATCGTGCAGTTCGCCCCCGGCGGCCCGGTGGAGCGGGTGCTGGCCCAGCTCCAGGGTCAGAACGAGGGAAGCCTGTCGCGGGTGACCGGCGGGGCCGGCGACCTCGGCGGCGCCGCCCGCAGCGGCGGCGGAGGCGAGGCGAATGCCCGCTACCGCGGCGCGCAGGGGCTCGATCCGGCCTTCATCAAGAAGCTCGAGCAGCAATTCGGCTTCGACAAGCCGGCGCCCGAACGCTTCGCCAAGATGATCTGGGATTACGTCCGGTTCGATTTCGGCAACAGCTATTTCCGCGACGTATCGGTGCTGCAGCTGATCCGCGAGCGCCTGCCGGTGTCGATCTCGCTGGGCCTCTGGATGACCCTGATCTCCTACGCGATCTCGATTCCGCTGGGCATCCGCAAGGCGGTGCACGACGGTTCGCGCTTCGACCTCTGGACCTCGACCCTTGTCATCATCGGCTACGCGATCCCGAGCTTCCTGTTTGGCATCGCGCTGATCATTTTGTTCGCGGGCGGGTCCTTCGTGCAGATCTTCCCGATCCGGGGCCTGACCAGCGAGAACTTCGAATCCCTGAGCCTTTGGGGCAAGGTGGTCGACTACGCCTGGCACATGACGCTGCCCCTGGCGGCCCTGGTGCTCGGCGCCTTCGCGACCTCGACCCTGCTGACCAAGAACTCGTTCCTCGACGAGATCCGCAAGCAGTACGTGCTCACGGCCCGGATGAAGGGCCTGTCCGAGCGGCGGGTGCTGTACGGGCACGTCTTCCGCAACGCCATGCTGATCGTCATCGCGGGCTTTCCGGCGGCCTTCATCTCGGCCTTCTTCACGGGCTCGCTGCTGATCGAGACGATCTTTTCCCTCGACGGGCTCGGGCTCCTGTCCTTCACCTCCATCGTCGGGCGCGACTATCCGGTGGTGTTCGCGACCCTGTACATCTTCTCCCTGCTCGGGCTGGCGGTGAACCTGCTCTCCGACCTGATCTACACCTGGATCGACCCGCGCATCGATTTCTCGGCTTGGGCGACGTGACCACCCTCCCCCTCGTCATCCGGCACGAGCACGCGAGCGACGCCGAGGCGATCGAACGGCTCCATGCCCGCGCGTTCGGTCCGGGCCGCTTCGCCCGCACGGCCTACCGCCTGCGCGAGGGGACCGCACCGGTCGCCGAGCTCTGCTTCACCGCCCTGGTGGCGACCTACCTCGTCGGCTCGGTGCGGGTGGGTCCGGCCGAGGCGGGCGATCCGCTCCTCGTGCTCGGGCCGCTCACCGTCGATCCCAGCTTCGAGGGGCGCGGCATCGGCGCCGCCCTGATGACGGCCTGCCTCGACGCGGCGACCTCCGCCGGCCACGGCCTCGTCATCCTGATCGGCGACGCGCCCTACTACCGGCGCTTCGGCTTCGCGCCGATCCCGTCCCGGCGTCTCATTCCGCCCTCCCCCGTCGACCCGGCCCGCTTCCTCTGGCGCGAACTGCGCGCGGGCGCGGCCGCAACGGTCTCGGGGAACGTCACCGCCCTCCGCCGGCGTTGACTCCGCCGAGGGCGCCGACCCGGCGCCGGCAGGGATGGAAACGATGGACGCGACGGCAATCCGGCACGACACGATCACGGCGAACGGCGTCGCCCTCCACGTGGCGCGGCTCGGGCACGGCCGCCCGCTGGTGCTGCTGCACGGTTGGCCGGAATTCTGGCTGACCTGGGAGCCGGTGATGCGGCGCCTCGCTGGCCGCTTCGAGCTCATCGCACCGGATCTGCGCGGCTTCGGCGCCAGCGAGAAGCCGGATGCGCTGCCGTCCGCCAAGGCCGGCGCGGAGGTGCACGCCGACGATGTCGTGGCGCTGCTCGATGCCCTCGGCCTCGACCGCGTCGGCGTCGTCGGCCACGATGTCGGGGCCTACGTGGTGCAGGCTCTCGGCCGGGCGGCCCCGCAACGGCTCACGGGGCTCTTCACCTTCAATTGCCCCTATCCGGGCATCGGCCCACGCCTCGCCGCACCCGAAATGCTCGCCGAAATCTGGTATCAATCCTACCACGTGAAGCCGTTCGCGGCGGCGCAGGTCGGGGCCTCGCGCGAGGGCTGCCGGCTCTATATCGGTCACTTCCTGCACCACTGGGCCGGCGGGAACCCGGCCGCGTTCGACGATGTGCTCGACGCCTTCACCGACAACTTCCTCGCCCCCGGCAACCTTCAGGGCGGATTCAACTGGTACGTCAGTTCACAGGCCGGCCGCTTGGCGATGATTCGTGGCGAGGCGCCCGTGCTGCCCCCGATCGCCGTGCCGACCTGCGTCCGCTGGGGCGTTTCCGACCCGCTCTTCCCCTACGCCTGGACGGATCGCCTCGGCGAGACATTCTCGGACCTCGACCTCGCGCCGATGCCCGGCGTGGGCCACTTCCCTCACCGAGAGGACCCCGACCGGGCTGCGGCCGAGATCGGGCGATTCTTCGAGCGGCTGCCGGCGTGACGCGTCACACGGCCCGTCCGCGCCGGCCCTCCACCAGCCACATCGCCAACACGGCACCGGCCAGGGCGACGAGCGCCCAGAGGCCGAGGGCGAGGGGATAGACCTCGACGCCGCGGATGTTGGCACTGTCGCTGGGGCGGAAACCGATCCAGTCGGCGCCGCCGAGACGGCCGCTGCGGACGGACTGCAGGCGTGGCACCACCGTGCCTCCGGCGGCGTCCGCGATTCGGCGGATCGAGCCGCCGGTGCCTTCAGCGAGCGCCTTCAGGCGCTCGGTGTCGCTGAAGACGTCGGCGAGTTCACGCGGGTTCGGCGGACCGACGCTGACGAAGGCGACGAGGCTGCCGGACCGCAGGGTGTGGAGGCCGAGCTCGGTCACCTCGAAGGTCGTCGAGAACAGGCCCGGCTCACCCTGGGTCAGCGTTAGGGTGCGCTGGCGACCGGTCGGACCCGTTACGGAGACGGGCTCGGCCGTGTCGGCCATGGTCTGGCGCTCCACGCGGACCTCGCGCCCGTGCCCCGTGGTCTGGGCTCGCAGGGCCTCCTCCTCCAGGGCCGGCTCCTTCATCAGCCAGTGACCGAGCCGCCGCAGCAGATCCAGATAGGGCCCGCCCTCCTGGTATCCGCGCGCCCACAGCCAGGCATGGTCCGAGGTGAGCAGGGCGACCCGGCCCTTCTCCTCGCGCGACAGGGCCAGCAGCGGCAGGGCGTTCGGACCCTGCAGGATGGGCTGGATGCCGGGCCTCACCTGCGTCGAGACGATGCGGAGCCAGTCTCCCCAGGCCGGCGGCGAGGCCTCCGAGCCCGGCAGGGCGCGGGTCACCGGATGGCGGTTGCCGATGTTCGTGAGGGCCGCCTTATACGGCTGCTCGAGCACCCGCCCGTTCGGCTCGCCGGGCAGGATCGCGGCCAGCCGCGTACGCGACAGGCTGGAGGGCGAGGCGAATTCGGGTCCGGCCGCGATCAGCAGGGCGCCGCCCTCGCGAACGTAGCGGACGATGTTGTCGAAATACGCCGAGGGCAGCACGCTCTGGTTCGCGTAGCGGTCGAAGATGATGAGGTCGAAATCCTTGATCTTCTGGACGAACAATTCGCGCGTCGGGAAGGCGATCAACGAGAGCTCGGAGATAGGCGTCCCGTCCTGCTTCTCCGGCGGGCGCAGGATGGTGAAGTGGACGAGGTCGACGTTGGCGTCGGACTTCAGGAGGTTGCGCCAGGTGCGCTCGCCCTGATGCGGCTCGCCGGACACGAGGAGCACCCGCAGCTTTTCGCGGATGCCCTCGATCGGCAGGACCGCGCGGTTGTTGATCGTGGTGAGCTCGCCGGGAAGCGGCTCGACCTCGATCTCCACGACGTTCGGGCCGCCATGCTCGATCCGCATGGTCAGGGAAAAGGGCTGGCCGGTGGGGAAGGTCCGGCGGCCGACCTCCTCGCCGTCGCGGCGGACGGTCACGGTGGCGCTGCCGGTTCCGCCCCGCTCCATCACCTCGGCCCGGATGGTGAGGTCGCGCCCGACGATGCCGAAACGCGGCGCCTCGATCAGCTTGATCTGCCGGTCGCGC
The DNA here is from genome assembly GCF_001424705.1 of Methylobacterium sp. Leaf465. Taxonomy (GTDB): domain Bacteria; phylum Pseudomonadota; class Alphaproteobacteria; order Rhizobiales; family Beijerinckiaceae; genus Methylobacterium. The sequence goes on along the minus strand of NZ_LMRA01000023.1, from coordinate 529,019 downwards.
TCGTCCGGATGGCCGGTGACGAGGACGTGGAGCGGCCCCTTGAGGCCCAGGGCCGCCGCCGAGGCCGGGATGTCGTGGACCACGCCGTCGGTGAGCATGACGACGCCCGCCAGGCGCTCGGCCGGCACGTCGGCCAGCGCCTGCGACAGGGCGGTGAACAGCCGGGTGCCCTCGTCGCCCTCCTTGGCGTCGGGCACGTCGATGAAGCGCGGCTCGATGTTGGTCAGGCCCCCGAAGCGACGCTGCAACTCGGCGCGGACCGCATCGGTCATCGCCGGCCGGTCGCCGAGGGCCTGCGAGCCCGAGCGGTCGACCACGATGGCGGCGATGTCCTTCACCGGTTCGCGATCCTCGCGCACCAGGGACGGGTTGGCGATCGCGAGAAGCACCAGGGCCAGGGCGAGCGCCCGCAGGATCGCGGTGCGACCCCGGGCCAGGAAGGCCAGCACGGCGAAGACCACGACGAGCACGCCGAAGGCGATCAGCACCGGCCAGGGCACCAGGGGGCTGAAGCTGAGGCTCAGCATAGGCGGATGGCCTCCGGTGAAAGGGTCATCACTGGCCCAGGCGCTCCAGCAGCGCCGGGACGTGGACCTGGTCGGCCTTGTAGTTGCCGGTGAGGGTGTAGATCACGAAATTGATGCCGCCGCGGAAGGCCATCTCGCGCTGGCGCTGGTCGCCGCCGACGATGGGGTAGAGCGGCTCGCCCCGCTTGCCCACCGCCCAGGCGGCCGCGAGATCGTTGCTCGTGATCACGATCGGCGAGACGCCGTCGCCGGCCCGCGCGGGCCGGCGCTCGGAGCCTTCGCCCGCCGGCGGCAGGGTCTCGACCCAGGTCTGGCCGGTGGCGTAGCGGCCCGGAAAGGTGTCGACGAGGTAGAAGGCCTTGGTCAGGACGTGGTCGGGCGGCACGGGCTCGAGTTCGGGGACCTCCAGGGTCGCCAGCATCTTGCGGAGATACGCTCCTTCCGGCGTCGGCGGACCGCCCGGCCGCGCGGTGAGCGCGTCGCGGGTGTCGAAGATCACCGTGCCGCCATTGCGCATGAAGGCGTCGATGCGCCGGATCGCGGTTTCGCTCGGCTGCGGCCGCCCGGCGACGATGGGCCAGTAGATCAGCGGGTAGAAGGCGAGCTCGTCCTTGGCGGGATCGATCCCGATCGGGTCGCCGGGCTCCAGGGCGGTGCGGCTCGCCAGCATCTGCGTCAGGCCCGTAAGTCCGGCCCGGCTCGCGGTGTCCGCCGCCTCGTCTCCGGTGATCACGTAGGCGAGCCGGGTGGCCAGGGCCGAGTCGAAGGTGCCCGCGCGCACCGGCGGGGCCGGCTGGGCCTGAACCGGCACGGGCGTGCCGATCAGCGTGCCGAGCGCCAGGCCGGCGACGAGGAGCGCGGCCGGGCGCGAGACGAAGCCCCGTCCGCGCCGCAGGAAACCGCTGAGCCAGAGGCCCGCGAGGGTGTCGAGGATGAGGAGCATCAGGGCCAGGGTGAAGAGAAGGGCGCGCAGGTCGAGGGTCTCGGCACCGGCGAGCGAGCCGAGGCGGGCGCCGGAGAGGGCCGCGAAATCGAGGGGCTTCAACCGATCCGCCGCCGCGAGGGCGTTGACCGCGATGCCGCCATCGGCCGGGCCGTAGAAGCCCGGCGGGTGTTCCAGCGTCGCGCGATCGGTATCGTCGGCGGAGACCGCGGTGGCGCCGGCCGGCGGCGCCCCGAGTGCGCCGAACCCGTCGAGGGTAAGGCGCGGCGCCAGCACGGCGGTCGCCCGCGCGGCGGCATCGCCCTCCGGCAGGGCCTTGGCCCCCGCGAGATTCACCACTCGGCGCAGCATGTCGACGAACAGGCCCGACAGGGGCAGGTTCGACCAGGTGGTATCGGCGGTGACGTGGAAGAGCACGACGAGGCCCTGGCCACGCTTCTGCGCCGTGACGATGGGCGTGCCGTCCTGGAGCGAGGCCCAGGTCCGACCCGGCAGGTCGCCGTCGGGCTCGGCCAGGATCTGCCGGCGCACGCCGATATCGGCCGGCGGGGTCAGGCCGGCGAAGGGACTCTCGGGCGCGAAGGGCGCCAGGGTCTTGGGACTGTCCCACGAGAGGGTGCCGCCGAGGGTGCGGCCGCCGCGGCGCAGGCGCACCGGCACCAGGGGGTCGTTGCCGGCGGCGAGGCGCGGTCCGGCGAAGCGCAGGAGGAGGCCGCCCGCGTCGACGAACTGCTCGACACGGGCCAGGGTCGGACCGTCGAGGGCGCCGACATCGGCGAGGACGAGGACCGAGACCTGGTTGTCGAGGAGCTGCCCGATGGATTCCGCGATGCCCTTGGCACCCCGGGGCTCCTGCACGTCGGCGTAGGGACCGAGCGCGCGCGACAGGTAGTAGGTCGGCGCCAGCAGCGGCTGGGCCTGGTCACTGGTTCCGCCGAAGACGAGGCCGACGCGGCGGCGCTTGCCGCGCTCGTCCACCAGGGTGACGGCGCCGGCCGAGCGCTCGGCCGCGACCTCGATCCGGCTGATGCTGTTGCGCAGCTCCACCGGCAGGTCGAACCCGACCTCGGCCTCGGTGGCGTTCGCCCCGAAGGTGAAGGCGTGCTCGGCCAGGGGCAGGCCCTTCTGGTCGACGGCGCGCACGAGGCCGGTGTCGCGGCCGTTCGGGGCCGCCCGCAGGACATGCGCGGTGAGCTGCCCGCTGGCTTCTGCGGCCGACAGCGCGAGCGCCGGCGGCTGATCGGCCTTCAGGATGGTGAGCGCGGCCCCGGTCCGGCCGACGAGGTCGGCGAAGCGCTTGCCGAACGTCTCCTCGCCTGGGCCCGCGACGCCGTCGCTGATCCAGAGGATCGCCGTGCTCGGGCTGCGCTCGAGGAAAGCGGTGAGCGATGCCAGGTGCGCGCCGCGATCGGCCAGATGCGGACGCGGTGCAATGGCACGCAGGCGCTCGAGGGCGGCGGACGGGACCTTGGCCTCCAGGGCCGCCGCCGGCTCGGCCAGGGCCGTCACCGCCACCGGACGGCCGTCGCGGGCCGCGCTCTCGATCGCGTCCGTGGCCACCCGCAGGCGGTCGCGCCAATCGTGGGCGGCGGTGAAGCCGTTGTCGAGGACGACGAGGAGCGGCGTGCGCCCCGCGGCGGCGCCCGTGCCGGAAGGGTTCCAGACGGGGCCGGACACCGCCAGGATCAGGCAGGCGGCGGCGAGGATGCGCAGGATCAGCAGCCAGGGCGGCGTCCGGGCCGGCGTCTCGCGCTTGCCCAGCAGGTCGGCCATGATCCGCAGGGGCGGGAAATCGATGCGGCGCGGGCGCGGCGGGGTCACCCGCAACAGGAACCAGAGAGCCGGCAGGGCGACGAGGGCGGCAAGCGCCAGGGGCGCGGCGAAGGTAAGGGGCAGTCCGAGCATGCGGCGATCCTCAGCCGGTCCCGCGCGCGGCGGCGACGAAGGTGAGGAGGCGCAGGGCCGCCTCGCTCGCTGGACGGTCGGTGCGATGGATCGTCAGGGTCCAGCCCTGGGTCCGGGCGATCTCCGCGAGGCGATCGCGATGGGCGGCGATCCGCACCCGATAAGCCTCGCCCCAGGCGCCGGCATCGCCGACATTGAGGCTGAGCTTCGACTCGAGGTCGTGCAAAACCGCCTGACCCGTGAACGGAAAGGTCTCCTCGACGGGATCGACGATCATCACGAGGTGGCCCCGGGTGCCCCGGCCGGCGAGCCGGTCCACCAACGCCTTCACGGCATCGGGCGGCGACAGGAAATCGCTGATCAGCACGGCCTCGTCGAACCGGCCCGGCGTGGCGGGCGGCGGGGCGTCGTCGTCCTGACCCTTGTCATCGGCGACGAGGGCCTGCGCCATGGTCTCGACGATGCGACGGGAGGCGGTGGCGCGGGTGAGGCCGAGCAGGCCGGTGCGCTCGCCACCCTCCACCAGGGCGTCGGCCAGGGCGAAGCCGAGCACCAGCGCGCGCTCCACTTTGGGTGCCTGTGCCAGGTGCGAGGCGAAGCCCATGGAGGCCGAGCGGTCGATCCAGAACCAGATGTTGTGGGTGGCCTCCCACTCGCGCTCGCGCACGTAGAGCCGATCGTCGCGAGCCGAGCGGCGCCAGTCGATGCGCGCGGCGGCCTCGCCGGCGACGAAGGGCCGGAACTGCCAGAAGTTCTCGCCCGGCCCGGCCCGGCGGCGGCCGTGGATGCCATGAGCCAGGGTCGAGGACACCCGGCGGGATTCGAGAATCAGCCGCGGCATGCGCTCGGCTAAGGCGAGCGCGCTCTCGGTCTCGCGGCGTCCGGGATTGCGGGCGCTCCGGTCGAGGACCTGGGGGGCGCCGCCGCCGGGCCGGGGAATCGCCATGCCCTAGAGCTTGCCGGCGAGCTGGGCGATGAGGCCCGAGATGGTCTCACCATCGGCGCGCGCCGCGAAGCTCAGTGCCATGCGGTGCTTGAGCACGGGCTCGGCCAGGGCCTTCACGTCGGCGATAGACGGGGCGACGCGGCCCTCGATCAGGGCGCGGGCGCGCACCGCCAGGGTCAGGGCCTGGCTGGCGCGGGGGCCCGGCCCCCAGAGGAGCTTGCCCTTGAGAGACGGATCGCCGCCCTCGGGGCGGGCGGCGCGCACGAGGTCGAGGATGGCATCGACCACCGCATCCCCGACGGGCAGCCGGCGCACGAGGCGCTGGGCCGTCAGCAGGGACTCGGTGGACATCACCGCCACCGGCTTGTGCTCGTCGACGCCGGTGGTCTCGATCAGGATGCGGCGCTCGGCGGCGCGGTCGGGATAGCCGACGTCGATCTCCAGGAGGAAGCGGTCGAGCTGGGCCTCGGGCAGCGGATAGGTGCCCTCCTGCTCGATCGGGTTCTGGGTCGCCAGCACGTGGAACGGGCGCGGCAGGTCGTGGCGCTCGCCAGCCACCGAGACGAAGTTCTCCTGCATGGCCTGCAGCAGCGCGGACTGGGTCCGCGGGCTGGCGCGGTTGATCTCGTCCGCCATGAGGAGCTGGGTGAAGACCGGCCCCCTGACGAAGCGGAACGACCGGTGGCGATCGGCGTCCTCGTCCAAGATCTCGGTGCCGAGGATGTCGGACGGCATCAGGTCGGGCGTGAACTGCACCCGGCGGGCATCGAGGCCGAGGACGGTGCCGAGGGTCTCGACCAGCTTGGTCTTGGCGAGCCCCGGCAGGCCGACCAGCAGGCCGTGGCCGCCGGCCAGGATCGTCACCAGGGCGAGGTCTACGACCTGCTCCTGGCCGAAGATGACCTTGTGGATCGCCTCGCGGGCCTGCCCCACCGAGCCGAGGCAGGCTTCCGCCGTGGCGACGATGCCGTCATCGAGGGTGGTGGCCGACTGGGAGCCCTGAATCATGCGTCTCGGTCCTGACTTCTCCGCATCGGCCGGCGAGGGCCGCGCGCGGCGGGAATGCGCCATCGAGGGGCGGGCCTGGCGTCGGCCGTCTGTCCGGGAGTGTGGCGCCCTTTGCGGCACGCTGGCAAGGTCGGCGCGACGACGCAGGGTTCGGACCTGCGCGCGCTGGCCTTCGGCGGCGCGGAGAGGACGTCGCGCCGCCGTTCCCCCGCCGTCCGGATGCGCTATCTTGTGACCGCATGACCGAACCGACCCCTCCCGTCGCCGATCCGACGATCGACCGCCTCAGCGCCGCCCTGGGCGATGTGGCGCGCCGCAGCCCGCCGCCGCCGCTGGAGCGCTGGAATCCGCCCTTCTGCGGGGCGATCGACATGCGGATCGCCGCCGACGGGACCTGGCACCACGACGGCAGGCCGATCCGCCGTCCGGCCCTGGTCAAGCTCTTCGGCTCGATCCTGCGGCGCGAGCCCGGTGGCGGCTACGTGCTGGTCACCCCGGTGGAGAGCGTCGGCATCACGGTGGAGGATGCGCCCTTCGTAGCCGTGGAGATGGCGGTCGAGGGCGACGGTCCGGGGAGGCGCATCGCCTTCCGCACCAATGTCGACGACCTCGTGCCCGTGGAAGCCGGCCATGCCCTGCGCTTCGAGCAGGATGCGGGGGGCGGCCTGCGCCCCTACGTCCATGTCCGCCGCGACCTCTGGGCGCTGCTGACCCGGGCGCTGACCTACGACCTCCTCGCCTTGACGGAGGAGCAGGACGGCTGGCTCGGCGTCATGGCCGGCGGCATCTTCCACCGCATCGCGCCCGCCGAGAGCGCATGAGGCAGGACGCTGCGCTGGCGGACCTCGTCGCCCGGGCCTCCGCGTACCTGTCGGCGGAACCGCCGGGCGATGGCGCTCCGACGGCGAACCCGCAGGGCGACCACGACCTCGACGGAACCGATGGGGCGGTGGTGCCGGAGCGCCCCCACCGGCGCGCGGCGGTTCTCGTGCCCGTGATGCCCCGGGCCGAGGGCCCCCATGTGCTGTTCACCGTCCGCGCCGCGCATCTGCGCGATCATTCGGGGCAGATCGCCTTCCCGGGGGGTAAGATCGACGCCGCCGATCCGAGCCCGGCCGATGCTGCCCTGCGCGAGGCTCGCGAGGAAGTCGGACTTCCCGCCGAGGCGATCCGTGTGCTCGGCTACCTGGATCCCTATCTCTCGGCCACGGGATTCCTGGTCCTGCCCGTGCTCGGTCTCGTCGACCCGGAGGCAGACCTGTCGCTGAACCCCGACGAGGTCGCCGCCACGTTCGAGGTTCCGCTGAGCCACCTCCTCGATCCGGCCCAGCGCCGCATCGAAAGCGCGATCTGGCGCGGTCGTCAGCGGCGCTACTACGCCATCACCTACGGCACGTTCCGGATCTGGGGCGTCACCGCCGGGATCGTCAACAACTTGCAGGAGCGCCTCTTCCCGTGACGCAGCGCCCATCCCATCGCGATTCGAGACGTTCATGATCCGCCGCGTCCTCGAAGAACTCCTGATCTTCCTCTCGCCGTTCCTGCTCTACGCCCTCTACCTGGCGGTCCGCGGACGCCGGCCCGACCACGGCGTGCATTGGGACGGGCAGGCCTTCCGCCTGACCCTGGCGGGCATCGTCCTCGTCGTCCTCTCCCTGGTGGCGACGGGGCTCTTCAGCGAACGGCATCGTGGCGGCTACGTACCGCCCCACCTAGAGAACGGCCAGGTCGTGCCCGGGCGGTTCCAGTGAGCGGACACGTCCTCGATGGAGCGGGCCTCGGCCACCTTCTCGACCGACCGGGGGTCCGTCGCGTGCTCGGCGCCCTGTCCGCCGAGGGCGAGGCGACCCGGCTCGTCGGCGGTTGCATCCGCGACGCTCTGCTCGGGCGCGCCGGCGACGACATCGACCTCGCCACCACGCTGCTGCCCCCGGCGGTGATCGCCCGGGCCGAGGCGGCCGGCCTGCGCGCCATTCCCACCGGGATCGAGCACGGGACCATCACGCTGCTCGCGGGCGAAGCCTCCTTCGAGGTCACGACCCTGCGGGAGGATGTCGAAACCGACGGGCGCCGCGCTGTGGTGCGGTTTGGGCGCGACTTTGCCCTCGATGCGCAGCGCCGGGACTTCACCATCAACGCGCTCTCCCTCACGCCCGACGGCACCCTCCACGACACGACCGGCGGGGTCGACGATCTGCGGGCGGGACGCGTCCGCTTCATCGGCGAGGCCCGGACCCGCATTCGCGAGGATGCCCTGCGCATCCTTCGGTTCTTCCGGTTCCATGCCCGCTACGGCGCCGGACCTCCCGACCCGGAGGGCCTGTCGGCCTGCATCTCCGCCCGCGATGCTTTGGATGGGCTCTCGCGCGAGCGCATCCGAGCCGAATTCCTCAAGCTGCTCCTCGCGCCCGGCACGGCTGCGGCCGTCGCGATTTTGAGTGAGACCGGACTGCTGTTGCGGCTGATCGGCGGATTCGGGGATCTCGGGCGCTTCGCCCGTGCCCTAGCGGATGGCTCGAGGACGTCCGCGATCGACCGACTGGCGGCGCTGGCGGTGTGGTCCGCTGCGGATGCCGCACGGCTGGAGGCCAGATTACGGCTCTCGAAGACCGACCTTGACGCCCTCGCGGCCTATGGGCGGGCCCTCGATGCTCTGCATGGACGGGCCATGATCGACGGCACGGAGATCCGACGCCTGGCCGCCGATCACGACCGTCGGGGCCTCTCCCTGGCGCGGACGACCACCCGGAGCGAACCGATGCCGGACCTCTCGCCGGGAGCGGAACGCTATCTCGACGATCTGGCGAGCGGCCGCGTCGGGGCGCCGAAATTTCCCCTCGGGGGGGCCGATCTGGTGGCGCGGGGCGTTCGGCCCGGTCCCGAGATCGGTCGTCGACTCGCCCGGGCCCGTGCCCTGTGGCTGGATCTGGGCTGCCCGGACGATGCGTCCGCGCGCGAGGCCTTGCTCGCGCACGCGGCCGGGTAGGACCTCGTAGGCGATGGGCCTTTAAAGCTTGAGCGCGACCTTGGCGTCGCGGAGTTGGACGATCTGGCCGGTGAGCTCGTCCTTCTTGGCGAAATCCTCGGTGGCGTCGCGCAGGAGTTCGACCGCCTCGATGTCGCGGTCGAGGGACTCCGGCGAGATCTCCTCGAACGGGTTCGCACGCTCGGCGATGACGGTGACGGAGGTCGGGCCGATATCGGCGAAGCCGCCGCGGACCAGGACGCGCTTGCCGGTATGGCCGGCCTCGTTGATCACAATGACGCCGACCTTGAGGGCGGTGAGCACGGGAGCGTGGCCGGGGAGCACGGTCATTTCGCCCTCGATGCCGGGCAGCTGCACGGCCTCGATCTGGCCGGAATACAGCGTCCGCTCGGGACCGACGAAATCGAACTGGAAGGTGGCCATGAGGTCGAGGATCCCGGCTCGGGGTGTCTGTGCGGAGTGACGACGCGCCGGACCCGGAGGGCGCACGCCGTCGTGTTCGTGGTCAGGCGCTGCGGCGATCGGCGACGAAGCCGATCCCGAGGCCCAGCACCGCGCCGATGACGGCGAAGATGCCGATATGCTGCATCTGGCCCGTGGTCAGGGAGCCGCCGCGGGTTCCCGCCGGCGAATCCCCCTGAACCTCGAGGCTGAACGACCCGATCTTGATCTCGGCGGCCTCGGGCCGAGTGAGATACCCGGTGAGACCGCCGACCACGAGACCGACGAGAAGGAGAACGGCTTTGAGGTTCAAGACCTCAGGCCGCCGCGGCGATCTTCTTCGCCTTCTCCTTGGCGTCCTCGATCGTGCCGACCATGTAGAACGCCGCCTCCGGCAGGTCGTCGTACTCGCCGTTCACGAGACCCTTGAAGCCCTTGATCGTGTCGGCCAGCGGGACCTGAATGCCCGGCGAGCCGGTGAAGATCTCGGCCACCGAGAAGGGCTGCGAGAAGAAGCGCTCGATCTTACGGGCGCGGGCGACGGTGAGCTTGTCCTCTTCCGAGAGCTCGTCCATGCCCAGGATCGCGATGATGTCCTGCAGGGCCTTGTAGCGCTGCAGGGTCTGCTGGACTTTGCGGGCGACGTCGTAGTGCTCCTCGCCGAGGACGGCGGGGTTGAGCATGCGCGAGGTGGAGTCCAGCGGATCCACGGCCGGGTAGATGCCCTTCTCGGCGATCGAGCGGGACAGCACGGTCGTGGCGTCGAGGTGGGCGAACGAGGCGGCCGGGGCCGGGTCGGTCAGATCGTCGGCGGGCACGTAGATGGCCTGCACCGAGGTGATCGAGCCCTTGGTGGTGGTGGTGATGCGCTCCTGGAGGGCGCCCATGTCGGTGGCGAGCGTCGGCTGGTAGCCCACCGCCGACGGGATGCGGCCGAGGAGCGCCGACACTTCCGAGCCGGCCTGGGTGAAGCGGAAGATGTTGTCCACGAAGAACAACACGTCCTGGCCCTGGTCGCGGAAGTCCTCGGCGATGGTGAGGCCGGTGAGGGCGACACGCGAGCGGGCGCCGGGGGACTCGTTCATCTGACCGTAGACGAGGGCGCACTTGGAGCCCTCGGCGGAGCCGTTGTGCTCCTTCGGGTCCATGTTCACCTTGGACTCGATCATCTCGTGGTAGAGATCGTTGCCCTCGCGGGTCCGCTCACCGACGCCGGCGAACACCGAGTAGCCGGAGTGCACCTTGGCGATGTTGTTGATGAGCTCCATGATCAGCACGGTCTTGCCGACGCCGGCGCCGCCGAACAGGCCGATCTTGCCGCCCTTGGCGTAGGGGGCGAGAAGGTCGACCACCTTGATGCCGGTGACGAGGATCTGCGACTCGGTGGACTGCTCGGAATAGGCGGGCGCCGGCTGGTGGATGGCGCGCAGGGTGTCCGACTGGATCGGGCCGGCCTCGTCGATCGGCTCGCCGATGACGTTCATGATGCGGCCGAGGGTGTTGAAGCCGACCGGAACCTTGATGGCCTCGCCGGTGTCGGTGACCTCCTGGCCGCGGACCAGGCCTTCCGAGGTGTCCATGGCGATGCAGCGCACGGTGCTCTCGCCGAGCTGCATGGCGACTTCGAGCACCAGGCGGCTGCCGTTGTTCTTGGTCTCCAGGGCGTTCAGGATCTCGGGCAGGTGGCCGTCGAAGTGAACGTCGACCACGGGGCCGATGACCTGGGTGATCTTGCCGACCTTGTTCGAGCCAGCGCCGGGGATCGCGGTGTTCGCCATGTTACGGGTCCTTTGGATATGTTACGGTCAGGGCGTCGTCTGCGCTTAAAGCGCTTCGGCGCCCGAGATGATCTCGATGAGTTCCTTGGTGATCATGGCCTGACGCGTCCGGTTGTAGATCTGCGTCTGCTTCTTGATCATTTCGCCCGCATTGCGCGTGGCGGAGTCCATGGCACCCGTGCGGGCGCCCTGCTCGGAGGCGGCGTTCTCCAGGAGCGCGCGGAACACCTGGACGGTGAGGTTGCGCGGGAGCAGCGTGTCGAGGATGGCCTCCTCGCTCGGTTCGAACTGGAGGGCGGCATCCGGAGCGGAAGCGCCGGTCACCGGCAGCTCGGCCGGGATGAGCTTCTGCGCCGTCGGGATCTGCGAGATCACGGAGCGGAAGCGCGAGTAGAACAGCGTCGCGACGTCGAACTCGCCGGCGTCGAAGCGGGCGATGATGCTGTCGGCGATCTCGGCGGCGAACTCGTAGTCGACCGCCTTGTTGCCGCGCAGGTCGCGGTTCTCGATGATCTCGTCGCGGAACTGGCGGCGGAGGAGATCGTAGCCCTTCTTGCCGACGGTGATCATCTTCACCGTCTTGCCCTCGGCGATCAGCCGGCGGGCATGGTCACGGGCGAGGCGGGCGATCGAGGAGTTGAAGCCGCCGCACAGGCCGCGATCGGCCGTGCAGACGATGAGCAGGTGGGTCTTCTCCGCGCCGGTACCGGAGAGGAGTCGGGGCCCCTGCACGCCGCCGACGAGGTTCGCCGCGAGGTTTCCCAGAACCTGGGACATCTTCTCGGCATAGGGACGCGCGCTCTCGGCGGCCATCTGGGCGCGCCGCAGCTTGGCGGCGGCGACCATCTGCATCGCCTTGGTGATCTTCTGCGTGCCCTTCACCGAGGTGATGCGGTTCCGCAGATCCTTCAAACTCGCCATGGGGTGACTTCCAGATCCATCCGCTGCCGCTCAAGGCGAGGCGCCCGGACGATCCGGGCGCCTGCGCTCGCTCAAGATCCGGTCGCCCGCAGGCGACCGGGTTCGCTGTCGATGCCGCGACTTACGCGAGCGACTTGGCGACGCTCTCGACGACGCCCTTCAGCGTCTTGGCGCTGTCGTCCGACAGGTCCTTCGAGTCGCGGATCTTGGTGAGCAGGTCGGCGTGCTTGGTGCGCAGGGCCGAGAGCAGGGCGTCCTCGAAGGGACGGACCTTGTTCAGCGGCAGGGTGTCGAGGTAGCCGTTCACGCCGGCGTAGATCACCGCCACCTGCTCTTCCATCTTCAGCGGCGAGAACTGCGGCTGCTTCAGGAGCTCGGTCAGGCGCGAACCGCGGTTCAGGAGCTTCTGGGTCGAGGCGTCGAGGTCCGAGCCGAACTGCGCGAAGGCGGCCATCTCGCGGTACTGCGCGAGCTCGCCCTTGATCTTGCCGGCGACCTTCTTCATCGCCTTCGTCTGGGCCGAGGAGCCCACGCGAGAGACCGAGAGACCGACGTTCACCGCCGGGCGGATACCCTGGTAGAACAGGTCGGTCTCGAGGAAGATCTGGCCGTCGGTGATCGAGATCACGTTGGTGGGGATGTAGGCCGAGACGTCGTTGGCCTGGGTCTCGATGACCGGCAGCGCGGTCAGCGAGCCGTTGCCGGCGGCATCGCCCATCTTGGCGGCGCGCTCGAGCAGGCGCGAATGCAGGTAGAACACGTCGCCCGGGTAAGCCTCGCGGCCCGGCGGACGGCGCAGCAGCAGCGACATCTGGCGGTAGGCGACGGCCTGCTTGGAGAGATCGTCATAGACGATCACGGCGTGCATGCCGTTGTCGCGGAAGTACTCGCCCATGGCGCAACCGGCGAAGGGTGCGATGAACTGCATCGGCGCGGCGTCGGACGCGGTGGCGGCGATGACGATCGAGTACTCGAGGGCGCCGTTGTCTTCCAGCGACTTCACGAACTGGGCGACGGTGGAGCGCTTCTGCCCGATGGCGACGTAGACGCAGTAGAGCTTCGCGTTCTCGTCGGTGCCGGCATGGGCCGGCTTCTGGTTCAGGATCGTGTCGAGGGCGATGGCGGTCTTGCCGGTCTGGCGATCGCCGATGATGAGCTCGCGCTGGCCGCGGCCGACGGGGATCAGGGCGTCGATGGCCTTGAGGCCGGTGGCCATCGGCTCGTGCACCGACTTGCGCGGGATGATGCCCGGCGCCTTCACGTCGACGCGGCGACGCTCGGTGGTGGCGATGGGGCCCTTGCCGTCGATCGGGTTGCCGAGGGCGTCGACGACGCGGCCGAGCAGCGCCTTGCCGACCGGCACGTCCACGATCGCGCCGGTGCGCTTGACGGTCTGGCCTTCCTTGATGTCGCGGTCGGATCCGAAGATCACGATGCCGACGTTGTCCTGCTCGAGGTTGAGGGCCATGCCGCGCACGCCCGACTCGAACTCGACCATCTCACCGGCCTGGACGCTGTCGAGGCCGTAGGCGCGGGCGATGCCGTCACCGACGGACAGAACCTGACCGACCTCGGTGACTTCGGCTTCCTGGCCGAAATTCTTGATCTGATCCTTCAGGATCGCGGAGATCTCGGCGGCGCGGATGTCCATCGTCGGGCCTCTTGTCTTGGATTGAATGAATGGGGTTGGGAACGGGAAGCGGTCGGGCCTCGAAAGCTCTTACCGGGCTTCCCGCATCGCGAGGCGAATTCCGTTGAGCTTGGTGCGCAGGGACGCGTCCACCATGCGGCTGCCGATCTTGACCACGAGGCCGCCGATCAGGCTGGGGTCGACCTTGAGGTCGAGGTCGATCTCGGCGCGCGCCACGTCGCGCAGGGAGGCCTTGATCTCCTCCACGACGGCGTCGGAGGGACGCTCGGCGACGGTCACCTCGGCGCGGACGATGCCCTTCGACTCGCGCACCAGGGTGCGGAAGGCGCGGATCATGTCGGGAAGGGCGAACAGTCGACGGTTGGCGGCCGCGAGGCGGATGAAGTTGCCGCCGATGCCGCCGATGCCGGACTTCTCCAGCAGCGAGACGATGGCGGCCTCCTGCTCGGCGCCCGTGAAGATCGGGCTGCGCACGAAGCGTCGCAGGTCGGCGCTCTCCTTGAGCATCGCGTCGAACCGGTCGAGGCTCGCCGCCACGCCATCGACGTCGCGCTCATCGCGCGCCAGCTCGAACAAGGCCGACGCGTAGCGTGCCGCTACGCCTGCAACCGGGGAACCCGCCTCGGAACCGTTCTGCGCCACGCGCCGCTCTCTCTTCAATCCTGCCTGAGGGCTCCGGCCGCGTCGCGCCGTGTTCGGCGCGGGCTCTGAAACCGTCAGGATTGGGAACGTGCCGGTCTGCGCGGGCCATGAAAAGCCCGCCCTTCCGGCGCGGCGAGGGCCTAGCATGCGTGTCCGGGGGGCGCAAGACGATGGAACTTGCGCCGGTGCGTTGTGCAACGCGAGATGCCGAACCCTGTTCCGATGCGGACAAACGGTGGCGAAGGTGAGGCCGCCTCAGCAGGCGATGCGGTCGCAGCGTCGGGTCGCGGCGACCATCCGCGCGAGGGCCTTCGGGCCGGGATGGCCGAGAAGCCCCGTGTTGCCGAGCACGTAGGAGGGGGTCGCGGCGAGGCCGAGATCGGCGGCCATGCGCATCTGCGCCTTGAGGGCGAGACGCACCTCCTCGCTGTCGGCGATGCTTTCGATCTCGGCGGCGGGCACGCCGAGCTTGGCGGCGGCCTGGAGGGCGCCGGGCCCGTCGATCTTGCCGGGCTTGGCCAGCAGCGTTCGATACAGGCTCCACGCCGCTGCCGATCCGAGCTTGCGCTGGATCGCAAGGGCGACCTTCGCGGCCTGGGCCGATTGCACCGCGAGAATGGGATTGTTGATCAGGCCGATTCGCAGCGATGGATCGCTCTCGCTGAGGGAGACCATGTCGGCCGCCGCCTTCCGGCAATACGGGCAATTGTAGTCGAAGAACTCGTACAGGGTCGTCTCGGCCTCGGCCGGTCCGACATAGGTCACCCCGCGCAGAGCTGGAATCTCGCCGACGATCTCGCCGGGCAGACGCATGTTCGCGACCGGGCGGCCCTCGTCGTTGTCCACCTTGAACGCCTGGCCGTAGCCCTGTGCCGCACTCTCCCCGGCGATCGCGAGGCCAGCGGCGAGGCCGGTGGAGGCGAGGAGGAAGCGCCGGCGGTGGAGGCCCGGTAACGCGAAGCTCATGGGGCGGCCCTGGTAGCGTGGGGATCGGGGAAGCGTGCGGAAAGCCGCCCGGCTTCTAGACCCGCCGGTGCCCGACCGCCAGCGCCGCCGCGCCGCCCCGCCTCAGCGCATCGCGCCGGGCCGGTCCCCCGCCGCCCAGGCGAGGGCCTGTTCCAGGCGGTCGTTTCCCCAGAACAATTCGCCGTCGCCGGCCAGGAAGGTCGGTGCGCCGAAGATCCCGCGGGACCGCGCCTCCTCGCCGTTGACGCGCAGCCGCCCCTTGTTCGCCTCCGCCGCCGCCTGCTTCAGGATGATCGTGCCGTCGAGGCCAAGGCCGTTGAGGATCGACACCACGGCGGGCGGCTCGGCGATCGACTGCCCGCGGGCGAACTCGGCCTCGTAGACGGCCTTGGAGAAGGGCACGAGCCAATCGTGGTCCATGCCGTAGGTCGCCGCGCGGGTGGCGCTCAGACTGTTCTGCGGGAAGGGATCGGGGCGCTTGACGGGTGGGAGGCCGAGCCGGGCCGCCTCGCGCTCGACGTCGCGCCACATGTGGCGCCCCTTGGCGGCGTAGAGGTTGAACGGCGAAGAATTCCAGCCCTGCGCGGCGAAGATCGGCCCGACCAGGAACGGGCGCCAGCGGATCTCGACCTCGGCCGCCGCCGCCAGGGCCTCGATCCGCATGGCCGAGAGGTAGGAATAGGTCGATGCGAACTCGTACCAGAATTCGAGGGTCGGCCTGCGCGGCATGCGTCGAATCTCCGGGGTCGAGAACGGTCGTGAGTGTCGCCCGCCCGAGGGCTCGCGACAAGGCGGTTCACGCTCACGGCCACGCTGAGCGAACGCGTCCGACGGCACAGCGGTTGCACGGCCCCGCGCTCCGCTGATAAGCCGCGGCAATCACGACGCGGAGGCGCGCGACGCCGACGCACACGACGCCCGAACCGGAAGCGAGCTCATGACCGACGCGAACCCGAAGCCCGTCAACAAGGTCGTGCTCGCCTATTCCGGCGGACTCGACACGTCGATCATCCTGAAGTGGCTGCAGACGACCTATGGCTGCGAGGTCATCACCTTCACGGCCGATCTCGGCCAGGGCGAGGAGCTCGAGCCGGCCCGCAAGAAGGCGGAACTGCTCGGCATCAAGCCCGAGAACATCTTCATCGAGGATCTGCGCGAGGAATTCGTGCGGGACTACGTGTTTCCGATGTTCCGGGCCAACGCCCAGTACGAGGGCGTCTATCTCCTGGGCACCTCCATCGCCCGGCCGCTGATCGCCAAGAAGCAGATCGAGATCGCCGAGAAGCTCGGGGCGGACGCCGTCTGCCACGGCGCCACCGGCAAGGGCAACGACCAGGTCCGGTTCGAGCTCGGCTACTATGCCCTGAAGCCCGACGTCACGGTCATCGCCCCCTGGCGCGAGTGGGACCTGAAGAGCCGGGAGCAGCTGATCGCCTTCGCCGAGCAGCACCAGATCCCGATCTCCAAGGATAAGCGCGGCGAGAGCCCGTTCTCCGTGGACGCCAACCTCCTGCACGCCTCCTCGGAGGGCAAGGTGCTGGAGGACCCCGCCGACGAGGTGCCGGATTACGTCTACTCGCGCACCCGCTCGCCCGAGGAGGCGCCGGATACGCCGACCGTGATCACCATCGGCTTTGAGACGGGAGACGCGGTCTCCATCGATGGCGAGCGGCTGTCGCCCGCCAGCCTGCTCGCCAAGCTCAACCAACTCGGCCACGACAACGGTATCGGTCGCTTGGACCTCGTTGAGAACCGCTTCGTCGGCATGAAGAGCCGCGGCATGTACGAGACGCCGGGCGGCACCATCCTGCTTCCCGCCCATCGGGCCATCGAGTCGATCACGCTGGACCGGGGTGCCGCACACCTCAAGGACCAGCTGATGCCGCAATACGCGGAGCTGATCTACAACGGCTTCTGGTTCTCGCCCGAGCGCGAGATGCTACAGGCCTTGATCGACAAGAGCCAGGAGATGGTCACCGGCGAGGTCCGGCTGAAGCTCTACAAGGGCGGCGTCCACGTCATCGGCCGCACCAGCCCGAACTCCCTTTATGACCAGGACCTCGTCACCTTCGAGGAGGGCGCCGTCGCCTACGACCACCGCGACGCGGCCGGCTTCATCAAGCTCAACGCCCTGCGCCTGCGCACCCTCGCCCAGCGCAGGAAGAAGCTCGGCGCCTGAGGCGAAACCCGCCGGGTCCCCTCCCCACGGGGACCCGGCTAGACGGACGGACTTGCGGAGAAGCCCTGGAGGATCTGGGGCACCTCGCCGGAAATCTGCCGGGCGAGGAATCCCACGGGCCCGACCGATTTCGCGAGCCGGGCGCCGGCGTCACCGTGGAGGTAGACGCCCCACAGAGCGGCGGTCAGCGGATCGACGCCCCGGGCGAGGATGCCGGTGATGACGCCCGCGAGGACGTCGCCCGAGCCGGAGGTGGCGAGGCCGACGCCGCCGCCATCGTAGTGCCAGTGCGCGCCGTCGGGGGCGACGATCCAGCTCTCGGCGCCCTTCATGATGACCACGGCCCGCAGCATTTCGGCAGCGCGCCGGGCCGCCTTCAGGGGTTCGGCCTCTACGGCCCCGCGGTCCCAGTCCAGGAGCTGCGCCATCTCCCCCGCATGCGGTGTCAGCACCGGCGGAGCGCGAAGGGCGCGCACCGTCTCGGCATGAGCAGCAAGGCCGCAGATGGCGCCGGCATCGAGGACGTAGGCGATCTCGTCCTGGTCCGCGAGCAGCGTGCGGACCAGCGTTGTGGTGATCGCGCAGGTGTTCATGCCGGGTCCGAGCAGCACCGCGTCGCAGCGCCGGGCCGCCTCGGCGATGCGAGGGGCCGCGGCCTCCGCCTCGATCTCGCCCGCGTCGGTCTCCGGGAGACCGATCACCATGGCCTCGGGCACGGCCAGGGCCATCGTCACGGCGACGCTCCGCACGGAGGCGATCTTCAGCTTGCCCGCCCCGGCCCGCAGGGCCGCAACGCCGGCGAGGAAAACGGCGCCCGGCACCTCGGCGCAGCCGCCGAGGACGAGAACGCTGCCGCGGTCGTCCTTGCTGCCGGCCTCCGGGGTCGGAAGCGGACGCGCCCGCAGGCACGCGGCGTCGAGTTCGCTCCCGGTCATCGCACGTCTTCCGTCAGCGAGGGTTCGGCGGTGACGGGAGCGCCTGCCCGCTGGACCGGGGCGACGAAGTTGTAGCGCGCGAGATGGAGGCGGCCGGTGGAACCCGTTTGCGCCCGGAAGGCATATTCCGTGACGGAGCAGTTCAGGACGTCTCCCTCGGCATCGATGCCGAGGATCTCGGCCTCGCTGAGGTTCTCGATGAGGTAGCGCAGACAGAGCACCACCACCTGGTGGGCGACGATCAGGACGCGCTTCTCGCCGTGGTGCAGGGAAATCGTGTCCATGGCGCCGCGCAGGCGCAGGATGACGTCGCACCAGCTCTCGCCGCAGGTAGGGCGATAGTAGAATTTTCCGAGGCGGGCCCGCAATTCGGCCTGTTCCGGATGAAGCGCCTCGACGCCCGTGCGCGTGAGCCGGTCGAGCAGACCGAGTTCCTTCTCGCGCAGTCGCTCGTCGACGGTGTCGTCGGCCGCGTCCGATGCGAGGCCGCCGGCCCGGCGAATGCCCGCGACGGTCTGCTGTGCCCGGAGGTAGGGCGAGCTCAGCACCACGTTCGGACGCTCGGCGTCCGGCATCTCGGAAAACCAGCGCCCCAGCGCCTCGGACTGCCGACGGCCGCGATCGCTCAGGGGAACGTCGACGTCGCGCTCCGGGATGTCGATGCGTTCCAGCCCAGCGTCATGGGCGGCATCGCGCGCGACGTTGCCCGCGCTCTCGCCGTGTCGGACGACCCAGATCCGGCTCGGCCAGCGTTGCAGCATTCGTCACGTTCCTCGGCATGTTCTCCACCGCCAACGTTCCTGCAGGCCGATCCGTTCGCTTGCTGCGTCGTTCGCACCCCTCAAACCGGCTGCCAGCCCGAGGTGCCGCGGGAGAAGTCGCCCGGGCCGAGATCGGCGTAGCGCAGGAAGATCTGGAGCACCGGCTGCATCTCGCGGTGCCCGGTTGGCAGGCCGACCCCCGGGCCGTAGGGCGCGTCCGTGTCCACGGCCGGCACGTCGCGGGCGGCGTCCCAGCGGATCGCCAGGGCTTTGACGCGGGCGACCTGCTCGGCCGCGACGTCGAAGGTGACGTGCTCGGGCGTCTCACCGGTGGCCTCATCGCGAAAGACGTCGCCGACATCGTCGGAGGCAAGCTTCGCCAGGGTGTTGTGATAGGCGTAGCGCCCCGGCTTGAGGACGGCATTGGCGGTGAACACCGCGAGGGCATCGCCCAGGGCCCGGTGCTCCTCGTCGGCCCCGTCGTCGTCGCCGGTGACGTTGAAGATATCGCCGTCGCGGTCGGTGCTGCCGTAGGGCGCGTCGGGGTGGACGATGGGCGCACCGACGCCCTCAGGGTTCCAGGCCACCACCATCCGGCGAATCAGCGCGATGCGCTCGAGGGTGAGTTCGAAGGTCGGCTGGGTCATCGTCGGTCTTTCGCCCATGGGGTCGCGCGGGGGCAGATCGTGGTCGCGGGGGCTCAGCACCGCGATGAGGATGGGCGGCAGGTAGCCGATCCCGTGGCCTCGGGCTACCGCTTCAGGCAGCCCATCAGCCCCGAGACGCCGTTCATCCGCGCTTGGATCCGAGCGGCCTGGGCCCGGACGCCACGCGAGGGCAGAGCTGGATTGCGCAGGATCGGGTTGGGCAGCACGGCGGCCAGCAGCGCCGCCTCCCCGCGGGTGAGGGCGCGGGCCGGCTTGCCGAACCAGCGCCGGGCGGCGGCTTCGGCCCCGAACACCCCCTCCCCCCACTCGGCGATGTTGAGGTAGATCTCCATGGTGCGCGGCTTGCCCCACAGGGTATCGGCCACGAGGGCCAGGGGGATCTCGAGCGCCTTCCGGATCACCGATCGACCCGGCCACAGGAAGACGTTCTTCACCGTCTGCATCGGGATCGTCGAGGCGCCGCGGCTCGGGCCCTCCTCGTCGTCGACCACGTCCCGCAGGGCGCTCCAATCCACGCCGTTGTGCAGGCAGTAGCGCTGGTCCTCCGACGCGATGACGGCCTGGACGAGGTAGGGTGAGATGGCCTCGAGCCCCACCGCCTGCCGGTCGACGGACTGCAGCGTCAACCATCGCCCCAGCATCAGGGTTGAGGGCGGGGTCAGCGCACTATAGACGAGCGCGAGCGACAATAAGAGGACGAGGCCGATGACGGGGAGGAGCAGGATGAGGTTGACGATCCGTCGCAAGCCTCTCGCCCGTGTCCTGCCGGATGCCTCGCGCATCGGCAGCGGGCGCGCCGAAACCTGCCGCAACGGCTGCTCCGCGCTCTCCTCCCGATCCTGAATTCGAACCTCCCCCGCCCACGACACGACACCGTCTGACCGAAGGCCCGACCGAACATGACCTCAACGCAAGGATCCCACGCTTCGGTCAAGGCGGATGCCCCGGTCGACGCGTTTTCCCACAGGCTTGCCACGGTTGCGGACACGGTGGAGGCCTACCTCGCCGAGCGCCTGACCCCGGAGACGCAGGCCGGCGAGATCACCCGTCCGGTGCGCCTGATGGACGCGATGCGCCACGCCGTGCTCGGCGGCGGCAAGCGCCTGCGCCCGTTCCTGGCCATCGAGACCGCCCGGATGCTCGGCGGGACAGAGACCGGCGCCCTCGCAGCCGGCTCGGCCATCGAGCTGGTGCACTGCTACTCCCTCGTCCACGACGACATGCCCGCCATGGACGACGACGACCTGCGCCGCGGCAAGCCCACCGTGCACAAGGCCTATGACGAGGCGACCGCGATCCTCGTGGGCGACGCCCTCCAGACCCTGGCCTTCGAGATCTTGGCCGACGCCGCATGGCAACCCGATCCTGCCGTGCGTGCGGACCTCGTGCTCGGTCTCGCCAAGGCCTCGGGCCTTGGCGGCATGGTCGGCGGCCAGCTCCTCGACCTCGGCGCCGAGGGTCGCTTCGGTCCCGTCTCCCTCGATGTCGACGATACGCTGCAGCTTCAGGCCATGAAGACCGGCGCGATCCTGGCCTTCTCGGTGGAAGCCGGTGCGATCGTCGGCGGCGCGACCCCGGACCAGCGCAAGGCGTTGCTGCGCTACGGCCACGCCCTGGGCCAGGCTTTCCAGATCGCCGACGACATCCTCGACCGCGAGGCTTCGGCCGAAGCCATGGGCAAGGCCACCGGTAAGGACAAGGATGCCGGCAAGGCGACCCTGGTCGACCGCCTCGGCCTCGACGGCGCCCGTGCCGAGTGCGACCGCCTCGTCGGCGTGTGCGAGGAGGCCGTGGCATCCTGGGGCGACAAGGCCGAGACCCTGCGCCAGGCGGCGCGGTTCACGGTGGCGCGCAAGGTCTGACGCCTGATCCGACGGCGGACCGCCTGCCCCCCGTCCTTCGAACATCCATCGCGAGTTGATCCCATGACCCCCTACAAGCTCCTCCTCCTCCCCGGCGACGGCATCGGCCCCGAGGTGATGGCAGAGGTCGAGAAGGTGATCGGCGTTCTGGATGCGCTGGGTCTCGCCCACTTCGAGATCGAGCGCGACCTCGTCGGCGGCAGCGCCATCGACGCCCACGGCAAGCCGCTGACGGACGAGGCCCTGGCCCGGGCCGATGCCGCCGATGCCATCCTGCTCGGCGCGGTGGGCGGCCCGAAATGGGCGGATGTCGCTTACGAGATCCGGCCTGAGGCAGGGCTCCTGCGCCTGCGCAAGGATCTAGGCCTCTTCGCCAACCTGCGTCCGGCGATCTGCTACCCGGCCCTCGCCGAGGCCTCGGCCTTGAAGCGCGAGTTGGTCGAGGGCCTCGACATCATGATCGTGCGCGAGCTCACGGGTGGCGTCTATTTCGGCGAGCCGAAGGAGATCACCACCCTGCCGGACGGCTCGAAGCGCGCCGTCGACACCCAGGTCTACACCACGGCCGAGATCGAGCGGATCGCCCACGTGGCCTTCGACCTCGCACGCAAGCGCTCGGGCCGGGTCGCCTCAGCCGAGAAGCACAACGTGATGAAGTCGGGCGTCCTCTGGAAGGAGGTCGTGACCCGGGTCCATGCCGAGTACAGCGACGTCAGCCTGGAGCACGTGCTCGCCGACAACTGCGCCATGCAGCTGGTCCGCCGCCCGAAGCAGTACGACGTCCTCGTCACCGACAACCTGTTCGGCGACGTGCTCTCGGACGTGGCGGCGATGCTCACCGGCTCGCTCGGCATGCTGCCCTCCGCCTCCCTGGGCGCCGTCGATGCCAAGGGCAGCCGCAAGGCCCTCTACGAGCCGGTCCACGGCTCGGCACCCGACATCGCCGGCAAGGGTTACGCGAACCCCATCGCCATGATCGGCTCGCTGGCCATGTGCCTGCGCTACTCCTTCGGCCTGGGTGAAGCCGCCGACCTTCTGGACTCGGCCGTCACCCGCACCCTCGCGTCCGGCGCCCGCACACGGGACATCGCCGCCGAGGGAACGGCTCCGATCAGCACCGCCGAGATGGGCGACGCGATCATCCGCGAATTGAGGCACGCCGCCGCCTGATTCAGGTGCGGATGTCGCAGCGAGCGACGTCCAAACGAAAACGGGCCCCGTGAGGGGCCCGTCGCATGTCCGGCCTTCGAGGCTGGAATTAATAAGGGTTGCCGAAGCGCGAGACATAGGAGGTCGGGTCGATCGCGTCGATGGCCGACAGGTCGACGTTGCGGATCGCGCTCGAACGAGCGCCGACGAACGGGCCGTTGGTGATCGGATCCGACAGAATGCCACCGCCGAAGCGATCGTTGCGGCCATAGGGGGGCGAGTTCAGGTAGCTCGCAGTGATGAACTGCGGGTTGGTTGCCGGGTTGCTGACCGAGCCGTTGTTCGCCTCGACCACGTTGCCGGCATCGAGCCAGCTCCGCGGACGGATGCGAATCGGCAGGGGCTGGCTGACGCGGTAGCCGGCCGGCGCATAACGCCCCTGGGCCTCGGCAGCGGTGTTCGCGCCGACGGCTGCGAGCGTGAGGGCACCCATCAGGGCAATCGAGACAGAGCGCATGACGCACCTTCGTTGAAGCTGTAGGACTCTAGGCCGGGCTTCCTTAAGAAACTGAGGCCTTCGCATGGAGGGAAGACGTGCCAGCCCGGCCGAGGTTCCCGGATTATGGCCGCGCTTCGCGTGATCGCCGCAGTTTGGCCTCATTTTTTCGTGTGGCCCGACTTTCGTGTGGCCCGGCTTGGGATCGATCCGGTCTCGCTTCCGAAATCCCGCGGCGAAACCGTCGCGACGAGGGCAGGCGGCCCACATCCGGGATCGCGCCGGGCTTCGAAGCTCGCGAAGGCGGCCTCTCGCTCCGGAGAAGCTTGACCGTTCAGCACGACCTTGTCGAGAAGACAGGTGATGGCCCGCGGCTCCGGCGCCTGTCCGAGGGGCGCGCAGAGCCAGCCGTCCAAGCGGAGCGCGTCGGGGTTCAGGCTGGCAAAGCCCGTGCAGGCGCGCTTGCCCTCGCCACCGAGAGTGAACTGGAGGGTCTCCATGGGGCCGAACTTGGTCTCGATGGCACCGCGCTCACCGGTGCGGATCACGGCCAGGGCCTGACCATCCGCGGCCCGTCGGGCCAGGGTGATGAACAGGCTAGGGCCCGGCTCGGTCTCGGATGCTTCGGTCAGGGTCAGGCGCAGGTATGGTGCCTCGATCGTATCGAAGCCGCCCTGGACCAAAAGGTCCTCCCGACGGCCGCTCGACGGATTGAGCCGGGCCGCCTCCGCGCGCGGCGCCTCGATCGCCTCGGGGTCGTTCAGGCGGAAGCGGGGCGCCGACAGGGCGAGGGGCATCGCGGGGCGCACGGCCTGAGCCGAGACCGGCACGAAGCCGGGCCCGGGCGGCGCCTCCATGGCCGGAGCGGCAGGGTCGGGCCCTCCTCCCCGTGCCGCCAGACTCAAGACCGCGACCACGGCCCCCGCTGCCAAGACCTGCATGAGGTGGCGGACCGACGGACAAGGAAGCCGCATCCGCTCCGTAGCCGTCGCGTCCGTTCCCAATCCGTCTCGCTCGAAAACCGTTCGCATCGCGTTCCGGGGTTCTTCGGCGGCCGCGCGCCGCCCGAGCCCATCCTGCTCCCCACTCCGGCAAACCGGGGTTTCCGGATCGGGTGCGGCCTCCGCCTTTCCGACGACAGGGTGAATCGTTGGTATCGACCCATGCGGGCGACACATGCCGGCCCGTGCTTGCAGCGGGCCCTGCCCATCGCGATCTCTCGGTACGGGGCCCACCGCGCGACACACAGAAGGACTTCATGATCCCCCTTTCCGTCCTCGACCTCGCCTTCGTGCCCGAGGGCGCGACGCCTGCCGATGCCCTGCGAAACAGCGTGGATCTCGCCCGCCACGCGGAAGAGCACGGCTATCGTCGCTTTTGGCTCGCCGAGCACCACAACATGATCGGCGTCGCCAGTGCGGCGACGGCTGTCGTGATCGGGCACGTCGCGGCTGGCACACGGACGATCCGCGTCGGCGCGGGCGGCATCATGCTGCCGAACCACGCCCCCCTGGTCATCGCCGAGCAATTCGGTACCCTGGAGACCCTGTTCCCCGGCCGGATCGATCTCGGCCTCGGGCGCGCGCCCGGCACCGATCCGCGCACCACGCGCGCGTTGCGGCGCTCCCCAGATGCCGCCGACACCTTTCCGCAGGACGTGGTGGAACTGCAGGCCCTCTTCGACGACCCGCAGCCCGGACAGACGGTCCAGGCAGTTCCGGGGACGGGGCTGAAGGTGCCCCTTTGGATCCTTGGCTCGAGCACCTACGGCGCGCAGCTCGCCGCGATGCTGGGACTTCCCTACGCCTTCGCCTCGCATTTCGCGCCCGAGCAGCTCTTGCCGGCCCTCGCCCTCTATCGCGAGCGTTTCAAACCGTCAGCGCAGCTCAGCCGCCCGCACGCGATGGTCGGCATCAACGTGGTGGCGGCCGAGACCGACGCCGCGGCGCGCCGGCTCTTCACCTCGGCCCAGCAGCAGTTCACCAACCTCGTGCGCGGCACGCGCGGCCTGCTGCGACCGCCGATCGACGATATCGAGACCTATTGGGCCCCGCACGAGAAGGCACAGGCCTCGCGCATGCTGGCCCGCAGCCTGGTCGGCTCGCCCCAGACCGTGCGGGCGGGGCTCGCCGAGCTGATCCGGGAGACGGGCGCCGACGAGATCATGGTGGCGGCGGCGATCCACGACCAGGGTGCGCGACGAACCTCCTACGCCATCCTGGCGGAGGCGCGGGACGCCCTCGAGGCTGCCCCGGCCGCCCTGGTGGCGTGATCGGAGCGTCCAACCCTTGACAGAGGCGGGAGCGAGGCGTCTTGCTCCCGCCCTTGGCGACTCATGCTGCGATGCGGCGGGCGCCAGACGGCGCGGACCGGGATCGGGCCGCGCACCTTCGCGGCCGGCGGGCCGCCGGCCGCCGCGGGCGGCTCGGCGCACGGCAGGGAGGCTTGAGAACGGCGCCGGTACCGGACGATGCGCTTCGCCAGACCGGCGGGCGCCGCACGGGCCCTCGGCGCCCGTGCAGAGCGGAGTGAAGAGCATGGGTTACAAGGTCGCCGTCGTGGGTGCCACGGGCAATGTGGGCCGCGAGATGCTGGACATCCTGTCCGAGCGCGCCTTTCCGGCGGACGAGGTGGTGGCGATTGCCTCGCGCCGCTCGGCCGGCCAGGACGTGTCCTTCGGCGACAAGATCCTGAAGGTGAAGGCCCTCGATTCCTACGATTTCTCCGATACCGACATCTGCCTGATGTCCGCGGGCGGCGAGACCTCGAAGGAGTGGTCGCCCCGCATCGGTCAGTCCGGCTGCGTCGTGATCGATAACTCGTCGGCGTTTCGCTACCATCAGGACGTGCCGCTGATCGTTCCGGAAGTGAACCCGGACGCTATCCACGGCTTCTCCAAGCTCAACATCATCGCCAATCCGAACTGCTCCACGGCGCAGCTCGTGGTCGCGCTGAAGCCCCTCCATGACGCGGCCACGATTAAGCGCGTGGTGGTGGCGACCTACCAGTCGGTCTCCGGCGCCGGCAAGGACGCCATGGACGAGCTCTTCCAGCAGACCCGCTCGGTCTTCACCGCCGGCGAGATCAAGGCCGAGAAGTTCCCCAAGCGCATCGCCTTCAACGTCATCCCGCACATCGATGTGTTCATGGAGGACGGGTACACGAAGGAAGAGTGGAAGATGGTCGCCGAGACCAAGAAGATGCTCGATCCCAAGATCAAGCTCACGGCCACCGCCGTGCGCGTGCCGGTGTTCATCGGCCACGCGGAAGCCGTGAACGTCGAGTTCGAGCGCCCGATCTCGGCCGAGCAGGCCACCGCGATCCTGCGCTCGGCCCCTGGCCTCATGGTCGTCGATAAGCGCGAGCCCGGCGGCTACATGACCCCGCACGAGGCCGCCGGCGAGGACGCCACCTACGTCTCCCGCATCCGCGAGGACGCTACGGTGGAGAACGGCCTCTCGTTCTGGTGCGTCGCCGACAACCTGCGCAAGGGCGCGGCCCTGAACACCGTGCAGATCGCCGAGATGCTGGTGAACCGCAAGCTCCTGAAGCGGGCCCAGGCGGCCTGAGGTTCGATTTGGGTCCGGACCTCGGGACCCAGACGACCGACAGCGATCATCGACGCCGTCCCGCCCTGCGGGGCGGCGTTTTTCTTGGGCCCGACGCAACGCGGGAGGTCTTCCGGGCTCGCTGTTGCGCCGGACAGTCGTACGCGACGGCAAAGCCTCGGATCGCAACATCCACCGGCGCGGCCCAGCACCATGGGGATTGAGAGGTCTGCGCCGGCGGCGCGCGATCCCGACACCGTGGACTCCGTTCGCGGTACGCACTGCGAGTCCGAAGGGCCGGGCTGCATGGTTCCGATCGGCAACAGGGTACCATCCGCGTGCCCAGCACGACGCCGGGGTCGTTGCAGTCCCATCCGTTCGGGGTGGGGCGCGAGCGGGATCGCCGAGCGGCCCAAGACTGGTCTTCAAATTTTTTCTGATTTCTACCTGGCGCGTTGTGGAACTGCCGCGCGGATCATGGGGCATCAAGGCAGCTACGTAGGCGGTGGTTTTCGCCCAGGCCGGCCCAGGGTCCGGGTTCGACGCAGGGCGGAAACCGCTTGAAAATGGGAGCGAACGCGCCTACTCTGTTGCTATCAGTTCTGGTTGCAGTTGTGAGACTGCGGTTCGGGAGTGGGCCCCACCGGGTCCGCTCTTTTTTATTGCCGCAATGACTCTCGCGCCGGATCGCCTCGGACAAGGCCGGACTTCAAGCGCAGCATGGCGGACAACCTCAACAGCGACCCGCTCAACAGCGATCTCAACGAAAAGCGCCTCATCACCGAGACCGGCGTGGCCGCGCGGGTGGTGCAGGTCATCGAGGGCTCGATTCAGGGCCTGGGCTATCGCGTCGTCCGGGTGAAGGTGACGAGCGCCAACGGCTGCACGGTGCAGATCATGGCCGAGCGGCCGGACGGCACCATGACGGTGGATGATTGCGAGGCGGTGAGCCGGGCCATCTCGCCACTGCTCGATCTCGATGACCCGATCGGCAAGCCCTACTACCTCGAGATCTCCTCGCCGGGCATCGACCGGCCGCTGGTGCGGGCCGTCGATTTTGCGCGCTGGGCCGGCTACGAGGCCAAGATCGAGCTCGCCGTGCCGATGGACGGCCGCAAGCGCTTCCGCGGCATCATCGGCGCCCCGAATGCGGACGGGCTCACGGTACCGATCGACCTGCCCGACGTGAAGGAGGGCCTGCCGAGCCGGATCGACCTGCCGCTGCGCGACCTCGGCGACGCCTACCTCGTGCTCACCGACGAGCTGGTACGCGAATCCCTGCGCCGCGGCGGTCCACCCGCCCTCGACGACGAGATGGACGACGCGGAGGGGGACGAGGCGGAGATCGAAGCCGAACCGACCCCTGCCCCTGCCCCGCTGAAGAAGAAGATTTCCCGTCCCCTGAAACCGAAGGCCTCGCAACGGCCCAAGCCCGTGAAGGTCGAGACCGAGGAGAGTCTCGCCATCAAGGCCCGGAACAAGGCGAAGCCCGTCCGCACCAAGGCGGTGCGGGTGAAGGAAGACGGCAAGCTCCACTAACACGCCCGGATCCCTGCCCCGCCGAGCGGCGGGGGGATCGCGACAGAACACGACGAAGAGAAGGACGAAAACCGATGGCCGTCGTCAGCGCCAACAGGCTCGAACTCCTGCAGATCGCCGAAGCGGTCGCCCGTGAGAAGGTGATCGACCGGTCCATCGTGATCGACGCGATGGAGGAAGCCATCGCCAAGGCCGCACGCTCCCGCTACGGCGCCGAGACCGACGTGCATGCCGAGATCGACCCGAAGACGGGCGCGCTGCGCCTGTCGCGCCACCTCGTGGTGGTCGACCAGGTCGAGAACGACGCCCGGGAGGTCACCCTGGAGCAGGCCCGCCGCTACAACCCCGGCGCCCTCGTGGGCGACGTCATCTCCGACACCCTGCCGCCCTTCGATTTCGGCCGCGTCGCCGCCCAGTCGGCCAAGCAGGTCATCGTGCAGAAGGTACGCGACGCCGAGCGCGACCGGCAGTTCGACGAGTATAAGGACCGCATCGGCGAGGTCGTGAACGGCCTCGTGAAGCGCGTCGAGTACGGCAATGTCATCGTCGACCTGGGCCGCGGCGAGGGGATTGTCCGCCGCGACGAGATGATCCCGCGCGAGACCTTCCGTCCGGGCGACCGCATCCGCTCCTACCTGTTCGACGTGCGCCGCGAGGTGCGCGGACCGCAGATCTTCCTCTCGCGCTCGCACCCGCAGTTCATGGCGAAGCTCTTCGGCCAGGAAGTGCCGGAAATCTACGATGGCATCGTCGAGGTGAAGGCCGTAGCCCGCGATCCCGGCTCGCGCGCGAAGATCGCCGTGATCTCGCGGGACGGCTCGATCGACCCTGTCGGCGCCTGCGTCGGCATGCGCGGCTCCCGCGTCCAAGCGGTGGTCGGCGAACTCCAGGGTGAAAAGATCGACATCATCCCATGGTCGGAGGACCAGGCGACCTTCATCGTCAATGCGCTGCAGCCGGCGGAAGTCGTGAAGGTGGTGCTGGACGAGGAGGCCGACCGCATCGAGGTGGTAGTGCCCGACGACCAGCTCTCCCTGGCCATCGGCCGCCGCGGCCAGAACGTGCGCCTCGCCTCGCAGCTCACGGGCTGGGACATCGACATCCTGACCGAGGCTGAGGAGTCGGAGCGTCGTCAGAAGGAGTTCGCCGAGCGTACCGCGATCTTCATGGAAGCCCTCGACGTCGACGAGACCGTGGGCCAGCTCCTGGCGGCGGAGGGCTTCCGCAACGTCGAGGAGATCGCCTACGTCGAGCCGGGCGAGCTCGCCAACATCCAGGGCCTCGACGAGGAGAGCGGAACCGAGATCCAGGCACGCGCCCAGGATCACCTCGCCCGCGTCGAATCGGAGTTCGATGCCAAACGTCAGGAACTCGGCGTGCAGGACGAGCTGCGCGAGATCGACGGCATCACCACGCCCATGCTGGTGGCGTTGGGCGAGAACGACGTGAAGACGATCGAGGACCTCGCCGGTTGCGCCACCGATGATCTCGTGGGTTACACCGAAGGGCGCGGCCCCGAGGCCAAGCGGCACACGGGCTACCTCGAGGGATTCGAGATTTCGCGGGCGGAAGCGGAGGCCATGGTCATGGCGGCGCGCGTCCATGCCGGCTGGATCGAGGCGCCGGCCGAGCCTGAGGCGAGCGAGTCCACCGATGAGGAGCCCGTCTCCGTCTGAGAAGGCGAATCATGGCTCCCCGCGGCCACGGATCGCGGGGATGTTTTCCAGTTGACGAAAGAATCCCACGCCACATGACGGGCGAAACCGCAGATGTGACCGACGATGCCGTCGAGCCGGATCCGAGCACGCTGCTCGATCCGGGTCTGGGGCGGGGTCGTGCCAATGCTCTGCGCACATGCCTCGTCACGCGGGTGACGCAGGCGCCGTCCGGCTTGTTCCGTTTCGTGCTCGGGCCCGACGGCGCCGTCGTGCCGGATCTGCGGGCTCGCCTACCCGGCCGCGGTGCCTGGCTTACCCCCACCCGCGCGGCGGTCAACGAAGCGGTGAAGCGGCGCGCCTTTCAACGCGCCTTCAAAAGCAAGGATGCCATGGCATCCGACCTCGCCGACCGCATCGCCGAGGGTCTGCGCGCCGACCTGCGTCAATCGTTGTCCCTGGCCAACAAGGCCGGCTGCGTGGTCGCGGGCTTCGCCAAGGTCGAGTCGGCCATCGGCGACAAGGCCGGTGTGGCGGCGGTGATTCAAGCCTCCGACGGTAGCGCCGACGGACGGCGGAAGATCGTCGCGGCATTGCACCGGCGGCATGGCAGTGCCATATCGTGCATTCCCGTCATCGATGACCTGTCCAACGAAGAATTGGACATGGCCTTGGGTCGGGATCATGTGATACATGCGGCTCTCGTCGCAGGAGTCGGAGCTTCCGGCTGCCTTGCGCGTTGGCGTCGGCTCCGCACCTTCGAAGGTTTGGCGACGACGGCCGAGGAGGCCGGCTCCGCCCGTATTGGGCAGGCCGTTTCCGATCTGCACGACGATTGAAGCGATGGATCTACCCGGCGCACAGCAGTTTGCCGGTTCACGGGACGATGGAAACCCTCAGGGTTTGGACTGAATGAGCGATACGAACAATCCGGGCGACAAGACGCAGGCGAGACCCCCTTCGAAGCCGCTGTCCTTGAAGCGTCCGATCGAGCAGGGAACGGTGCGTCAGAGCTTCTCCCATGGCCGCTCCAAGCAGGTCGTGGTCGAGACGGTGAAGCGCCGTGTCATCGGTGCCGCGCCGGCCGCCCCCGCGCGTGAGACGACGCCCGTCGCCCCTGCGACGCGGGTGGCGCCGCCTCCGCCGCCCGCCGCACCGCGTCAGGCCCAGCGGTCCGCAAATGGCGTGGTGCTTCGCACTCTCAGCGAGCAGGAGAGCAACGCCCGTGCGGCTGCCCTCGCCGACGCCAAGCGCCGCGAAGCCGAGGCGCAGAGGCGTGCCGAGGCAGAAGCCGCGGCTGAGCGCGAGCGCATCGCTGCCGAACAGCGCGAGCGGGAGGCCGCCGAGGCGAAGAAGCGCGAGGAGGAGGCCCGCCGCCGCAAGGAGGAAGAGGATCGCCGCGCCGCCGAGGAGGCAGAACGCGCCGCTGCAATTGCGGCTCAAGACGCTGCGAAGGCCGATGCCGAACCAGCTGCCGCCCCGACCGTGTCGAAGACCGCCCCGATGCCGGCGGCCCCGACCATCGTGCGCTCGGCGCCTCCGGCCCCGGCTGCCCCTGCGGCGGAGCGTCCCGCTCAGGCTGCCGCTCCCGCCCGGCCTGCGGCTCCGACAGCGCCGGCCCGTCCGGCTGCCCGCCCGCCGCTGACGGCGCGTCCTGCCACGGCCGAGCCGCGCAAGACCATCACAGCCGACGTGCGCAAGCCGCGCGACCTGAATTTCATGGCCCGCCCGGCTCCGGCGCCGGAGCCCGAGCCCACCGCTCCGACCGCGGCCACGGCCGCCCGTCCGGCCGGTGGAGCCACGCCGGCCCGTACGGCTGGCCGCCCGCAGGCTGCCGAGGAGGAGAGCGAGCAGAAGCGCGTGATCCGCCGCCCCGGCATGCCGCTCAAGATCATCACGCCGCCCAAGACGCCGAAGCAGCCGGGCGGCGATCGCAACCGCGGCCGTCTCACGATCGCCACCGCCACGTCGGGTGAGGACGAGCGCACGCGCTCCGTAGCCTCGTTCCGCCGCCGCCAGCAGCGCATGAGCGGCAACCGGCAGGTGGAGCAGAAGGAGAAGCTTTCCCGCGAGGTGACGATCCCGGAGACGATCACGATCCAGGAGCTCGCCAACCGCATGTCGGAGCGGGCGGTGGACGTAATCCGTCTGCTCATGAAGCAAGGCGAAATCCATAAGATCACCGACGTGATCGACTCGGATTCGGCGCAGCTCATCGCCGAGGAACTTGGCCACACCGTTCGCCGCGTTGCGGAGTCGGACGTGGAGGAAGGCCTGTTCAGCGACGAGCCGGAGCTGGAGGAGGATCTCGATCCGCGTCCCCCGGTGGTTACCATCATGGGCCACGTCGACCACGGCAAGACCTCGCTGCTCGACGCGATCCGCAAGACCACCGTTGTCTCCGGTGAGGCCGGCGGCATCACGCAGCATATCGGTGCCTACCAGGTCGCGTCCCCGAGCGGCGACATGGTCACCTTCATCGACACCCCCGGCCACGCGGCCTTCACCTCCATGCGCGCCCGCGGTGCCAAGGTGACGGACATCGTCGTGCTCGTGGTGGCGGCAGATGACGGTGTCATGCCGCAGACGGTGGAGGCGATCTCCCACGCCAAGGCCGCCGGCGTTCCCTTGATCGTGGCGATCAACAAGATCGACAAGCCCGAGGCGAATCCGCAGCGGGTGCGAACCGAGCTGCTGCAGCACGACATCCAGGTCGAATCGATGGGTGGCGAAACCCTCGAGTTCGAGGTGTCGGCCAAGACGGGCGACGGTCTGCCGGAGCTTCTCGAGGGCCTGCAGCTCCAGGCCGAGATCATGAACCTGCGCGCCAACGAGACGCGCGACGGCGAGGGTACGGTCATCGAGGCCAAGCTCGATCGCGGTCGCGGCCCGGTGGCGACCGTCTTGGTCCAGCGCGGCACCCTGTTCACCGGCGACATCGTCGTGGCCGGCGCCGAATGGGGCCGTGTGCGCGCCCTCATCGACGACAAGGGCGAGAACGTCCCCTACGCCGGTCCTTCGGTCCCGGTGGAGGTGCTCGGCTTCAACGGCACCCCGGATGCGGGCGACCGCGTCGTGGTCGTGCCGAACGAGGCCCGCGCCCGTGAGGTCACCGAATACCGGGCCCGCCAGAAGCGCGAGCGCCTGGCCGCCCGTACCGGTGGCGCGAACCGCTCGCTGGTCGACATGATGCGCGACCTGAAGGAAGGCGCCGGCCGCAAGGAACTGGCGCTGGTCGTCAAGGGCGACGTGCAGGGCTCGGTCGAGGCCATCAACGGCGCGTTGGAGAAGCTCGGCAACGACGAGGTGTCG
Organism: Methylobacterium sp. Leaf465; assembly: GCF_001424705.1. Classification (GTDB taxonomy): domain Bacteria; phylum Pseudomonadota; class Alphaproteobacteria; order Rhizobiales; family Beijerinckiaceae; genus Methylobacterium. The sequence continues at coordinate 496,201 of NZ_LMRA01000023.1, read as the reverse complement.
GCGCGGATTCTGCTGGCGGGCGTCGGCGGCATCACCGAGTCGGACATCACCCTGGCGGAGGCTTCGAAGGCCGTCGTCATCGGCTTCAACGTGCGGGCCCACAAGGAAGCGCGCGAGTCGGCCGAGAACAAGGGCGTCGAGATCCGCTACTACAACATCATCTACGACCTCGTGGATGACATCAAAGCGACCCTGTCGGGCATGCTGCCGCCGACGCTTCGCGAGGAGCGTCTGGGCGAGGCCCAGATCCTGCAGATCTTCGACGTGTCGAAGGTCGGCAAGATCGCCGGCTGCCGCATCACCGACGGTGTGGTGCAGCGCGGTGCCCATGTCCGCCTAATTCGCGACAGCGTGGTCATCCACGAGGGCAAGCTCGCCCAGCTAAAGCGCCTGAAGGACGATGCGAAGGAAGTGACCGCCGGCTACGAATGCGGCATGTCCTTTGAGAACTTCCAGGACATGCGGGCCGGCGACACCATCGAGTGCTACCGGGTCGAGGAGATCCGTCGCACGCTCTGAGCGGCGGATTCGCTTCGGAATACCGGCGGGGTCGCGACGAGGTCGCGGCCCCGTTGCGCGTTTCGGAGCCGGTGCCGGCCGTCTTCTCGGAATGACGACGCGGAAACTGGCGCGACGGGCCTATATCCCGGACGCCGATCTGCGCTAAGAGGGTCGCCTTCGACGTCCGCTTCGTTTCAGCCGGCTCGGCGTTTCCGTGCGGCGGCACCTCGATGTTCCGTTTCAGCGACGCATCGTCCGCGGCTCCCGGCGCGCCGGTGTCGAACCGTTTCGACGACAAGACGATCAGAATCCGACATGGCCCAGAAGCAGACCCCCACCGGACCCTCGCAGCGCCAGCAGCGCGTCGCCGAGCTGATCCGCCACGCCATCGCCGAGGTTCTCCAGCGCGGGGACATCCAGGACCCGGTGCTGAGCGCCCACGTCATCACGGTGCCGGAGGTGCGGATGTCGCCGGACCTGAAGCTCGCCACGGCCTACATCATGCCGCTCGGCGGCCTGGACGAGGCCCCGGTCCTGGCGGCGCTGGCGCGCAACAAGAAGGCGCTGCGCCAGGAGGTCGCCCGCCGGGTGAACCTGAAATACGCGCCCGACCTGCGCTTCCTACGCGACGAGACCTTCGACGAGGCCGACCGGATCGACGCCCTGCTGCGGACTGATAAGGTGCGCCGTGACCTCGAATCGCCGGCCCCGGAGAAGGACGACGGCGCCTCGGACCCCGACGCCGCCTGACGCGCACCGGCCTTGAGCGGTCCCCCGTCTCCGGCCCGAGGCGGCGGGGACACCGAACAGCGAACCCCGACCGGGACGGATGACGGCGCAGAACGTGCCGCCCGCCCCCTGTGAGCATTGACCGAGGACCCCCATGATCAACGAACCGACCGTCGAGCGCACCGAGGGCTCAGCGCCGCCGAACCCGGCGGACCGGCCCGTGGCCGCCGAGGGCCGGCGTCCGCCGCGGGGCGCGCCGCGCCCCGACCGGCCGAAGCGCCGCGACGTCAACGGCTGGGTGATCCTCGACAAGGGGGTGGGCATGACCTCGACCCATGCGGTCGCGGTGGTGAAGCGCGCCTTCAACGCCAAGAAGGCGGGCCATGCCGGCACCCTCGACCCCCTGGCCTCCGGCATCCTGCCGATCGCGCTCGGCGAGGCGACCAAGACGGTCCCGTTCGTGATGGACGGGCGCAAGGCCTACGTCTTCACCGTGACCTGGGGCATCGAGACCGACACCGACGACGCCGAGGGCCGGCCGGTGGCCACCAGCGAGGCGCGTCCGACCCGCGAGGCCGTGGAAGCGGCGCTGCCGACCTTCATCGGCGCCATCGAGCAGGTGCCGCCGCGCTACTCGGCCATCAAGATCGCCGGGGAGCGCGCCTACGACCTCGCCCGCGACGGCGAGGAGGTCGTGCTGGTGGCCCGCCCGGTGCAGATCGACCATCTCGCGGTGGTTGAGCACAGCCCCGAGCGCACGGTGATCGAGGCCGCCTGCGGCAAGGGCACCTATGTCCGGGCCATCGCCCGCGACCTCGGCCGCCTGCTGGGCTGCTATGGCCACGTCTCGGCCCTGCGCCGCACCCGCGTCGGCCCCTTCACCGAGGCGGATTCCTGCCAGGTCGCCGCCCTCGAGGAAGCCGGGCCGGACGGCAATACCGGGCATCTCCACGCCGTCGAGACCGCCCTCGACGCGGTGCCCTCGGTGCCGGTGTCGCGGGACATGGCCCTGCGCCTGATGCGCGGCCAGCCGGTGATCCTGCGCGGGCGCGACGCCCCGGTGGAGGGCAAGGCCTTCGCCACCTGCGGCGGCATCCTCGTGGCGGTGGGCGACGTCGAGCGCGGCGAACTGGTGCCACACCGGGTGTTCCACCTCGGCGGGACCGCCAACCGCCCGGTCTGAGCGGGGCTTCCGGGGGCCCTCCTCCCACGGGGAGGGTGACCGCAGGCGCACGCCGGACGGGCTCCGCGCAGGCCCCCTCGCCGTCGGGCGGTGGCACCCGTGCCCGTCGATCCGGGGGCGCCGCAGTCGAGCCCGCCCCGAAGGAGAGGCGCGCCGTCCGAGGCCGCCGACCGTGTCAGGTCCGGCACGCTCGGCGTGCCCGGGTCCCGGGCTCCGCTGCGCGGCCCGGGGATGAGGGGGTTCCGGACTCCGACTTTCGGTTCGAGCATCGGCCCTTGCGATCGCCCTTTCCTGGACAGGAGGCGGCGTCGCGTCTGCCAACTCGTCCTCGATGGACCTGCGTCACGCGCTTCCCCGAAGCGGTCGGCAACTCCACGGCCCTTCCCGCTCCGGCGAAACGGTCGCCTACGCGCAGGCGGCGGTGAGGCTCTCGGAACGCGATGCGATCTCTCGGGCGACCTCGACCGCCTGATCCGGATGGTGGGGAACGAGGACCGCGAGCCCTCCCGTCATGGGCGTGAGGAGGCGCCCCGATTGCGAGACAGGGAGGCCGTCGAGCCGGACTGTCAGGCGACAGCCGACAGGCGCGGCCGTGAATGTCGCGAACGCCGCCGCACCGCCATCATCGAAGCGGACCACGATGTCGGGTTGGTTCGGACCCTGACCATTTGCCCGCACCGATGTCGATGCGACCGTCAGGCTGACCGCATCGCCGGCGAAGGCCGTCGAAGGGATGCAGAGAAGCAGCGGAAGCAGGAAACGATCGATCTGTCTGCGCATCGCATGAACTCTCCGTCCTCGGGCTGAAACTCGGTCCGCTCGTCTGTGTGAAGGGCCGCTGAGAGTGAGAAGCGGAGCTTGGCCTTTTGCCCTGGAGCGGACGATCTCGCGATGACCCAGCTCGGTCGTCGGCGGGCCGACGGCGCTCGTCCCTCAGAAGTCCTTCCGGCATCTGTCGTGAAGGGAGTCCAAGCGGCCTCCGCTCCCGTTGGATGGGACTCCCCATGGGTCGATATTCCACCAAACGGAGCGGCATTCGGAACCCGAGGTGCGTTCGATGTCGCGACATTCCACGGACCAACCAAAACCGGGTGCGCCCTTGATCGTACAAGCGTCAGGGCGTGCCGCGATCGTCTCCGAAAGAGCTTTGTCTCGGATCGCCTGATGTGACAGCCGGAAGGCGTCTGCGGTCGTTGGTACGGTCGCGACGGCCCAGACGATGCGGCCCACGATGATGAGCATGACCAGTGCACTGACGCAGCCGAGAAGCAGCGCTGCGGAGCTTCTCTGCCTGGCTTCATCGGACCTTCGCATTCGAGGAGCTTACGAAGTGAAATATTCGCGATCCACTCGATCCGGTGGTCGAGCGGAAGGGCAAAAACCGACCCCCGTCAGGCAGAACGACCGGTATTGCGGCATCTCGAAGGCGGCCACTCGTCAGCGATTTGATCGGGTCAATGAGGAGTCGCTTCAATACGAGACCCTCCAGCCCTGAGCGGGCGTTCAGTGATCGACCCGACTTCATCGCCGCAATCAGTCATTTCCTTCGATCAAGCCAGTGGCTTAAGGCTGATGGAATCGGCCATGAAGGAAAGCGATGATAGACCGATGTAAAATCTCATTATCCAACGCTATAGGGTTACAGATTGGAACAACTTCAGATTTGAAGTGCTCTAATTGTGTGATAAATATCACGTTTCCAACTTGCCATGCAGATCGTATCTGGCAATGAGTACGATACTGCGCCGCTTAAGGCGCTTATCAGCGTGCCATATGCCCCATCGCGCCCCCTCCCTTGCTTTACTTCTCGCCACAACAGCTCTCTCCTGGCCCGTGGCCGCACAGCAAACGAGCGTGCAGCTCGACCAGCTCTCCGTCGAAGGCGTCGCACCGGGACCCCGGATTGGTAGTGGGGCCAATCTCAGTGGTGGGGATGGCGGCACGGCAGCGACCAGCGGCGGCGGCGGAGGCCCTTCCGGAATCACCGGCTACACCGCTCGGATCAGCCCCACGGCGACAAAGACCAACACACCGCTGCTTGAGACCCCACAGTCGGTCACGGTGCTCACCCGTGAGGCGCTCAACGACCGCAACGTCCAGACGCTCAACGAGGCCATCGGCTACGTGGCCGGCGTGTCCTCGAACGTCTTCGGCTTCGATCCGCGCTTCGATTCGTTCTTCGTGCGCGGCTTCAGCCTGACCTATGACGGCATCTTCCGGGATGGCCTGCGCCAGGTCGCATCGGGCCTGACGGTACCGCGCATCGAACCCTACGGCATCGAGGCGGCTACGATCCTGCGAGGGCCGGCTTCCGGTCTCTACGGGCTCGGCTCGCCCGGCGGCATTCTCGACGTCACCACGAAACGCCCGGTCTTCGTGCCCTTCGGCGAGGTGCAGCTACAGGTCGGCAACTTCGACCGCTACCAGGGCAATTTCGACATCGGCGGCCCGGTGGAGGGCACGGGCGGCACCCTCGCGTACCGCGTCACCGGCATCAAGCGGCAGTCGGACACCTTCATCCCCGGGGGCTCGGACGACCGGAGCTACATCGCGCCGTCCTTCACGTGGAAGCCATCCGCCGACACCACCTTCACGTTCCTGAGCGAGTATCAGGAGACCAAGCTTCCGGGCAGCACGACGTTCTTCAACCAGAACCTGCGCCCGACCCGGATCTACTCAGGCGACCCGGCCTTCAACGACTTCAGGCAGCAGCAGGGGCGCGTCGGCTACGCGTTCGAGCACCGCTTCGATGGGGATCTGGTCTTCCGGCAGAACTTCCGTTTCTACGACATCAGCAACGACTATCGCTACGCGTCGATCGCCGCGCTCAGCCCCGACGGCCTGAGCGCCAGCCGATCGACAGGATATTCGCGCCAGTTCCTGAGCCAGATCACGCTCGACAACCAGATCGAGGCCCATGTCACCACGGGGCCGGTCGCGCATACGCTGGTGGCGGGGCTCGACTACGCGCATTCCGACTTCAACTATCGCTTCGGTTTCGGTGCGGCCCCCGATCTCAACCTGGTCACGCGCAATTACGGCCTGCAGCCAATCCTCGCGCCGCTGCTGGGCCCGCGCACCGCGCAGAGCCAGGATCAGGTCGGGCTGTACCTGCAGGAGCAGGCCAAGTTCGACCGCTTCGTGCTGACCCTGACCGGGCGCTACGACTGGGTGTCCCAGACCACGACCGCGGCCCCCGCTGCCGCGACCCAGCAGAACGACCAGGCCTTCACGGGCCGCGTCGGTCTCAACTATCTGCTGGCCCCCGGGCTGGTCCCCTATGCCAGCTACGCCACCACCTTCGCGCCGCAGCCGGGCGTCGATGCCGCCGGACGCGCCTTCAGACCGGCGACGGGGGACCAGATCGAGGCCGGCGTCAAATACCTGATCCCCGGCACGAACATCCAGGCAGGGTTCGCCGGCTTCGATATCGTCCAGAGCAGCGTCCTGCGCACGGATCCGAACAACGTCGCCTTCCAGGTGGCCACCGGCGCCGTCGAGTCCCGCGGCTTCGAGATGGAGGCCATCGCCAACTTCGCGCCGGGCACCAACCTCACCCTCGCCTACACCCACCTCAATCTGCGCTATCTCAGCCAGACCTCTTTCGCGGGCCAATCCCTGGACGGCAACGCCCTCTCGGGCATTCCCGGGGACACGTTCACCGGCTTCCTGAGCTACCTGTTCCCGTCGAGTTCGGCCCTGCGCGGACTGACGCTCGGTGGCGGCATCCGCTTCAACGCCAACAGCTTCGCCAACGACGAGAACACCGTCCGCAACCCGACCGTCACGCTGTTCGATGCGCTGGTGGCCTACGACTTTGCGGCCATCGATCCGGCGTACAAAGGCTTTCGCGCCCAGATCAACGCCAACAACGTCTTCGACCGCGACTACTTCACCTGTCAGGCGGGCTTCTGCTACCGCGGCGCGCCGGCGACCGTCATCGGCAGCCTGATCTACCGATGGTAGACGGCAGAGCTGACACCGGAGCGCCCCTCTCCGCATCCGTTGAGACCCCCGCGAGCCGAGACCGATGAAGGCACTTCCCTCGCGGCGCCGCCTGGCGGCTCTTCCCGCCGCCGCCTGGCTACTGCTGAAGCCGAGCTTGGCCCGTGCGACTGCCGACGAGCCGGCCCGGCTCACTGGCGCAGTCGCCTTCGATCTGGACGGCAACGGCCAGCAGGTGCCGTGGCGGATCACGCTCTACGTTCCGCCCGGCGAGGTGCCTGCGGACGGCTGGCCCGTGCTGTACCTGCTGGACGGCAACGCGGTGACGGCCACGGCGATCGATATCGAACGCGTACAGGCGCCCTACCCCGACGCCACGGGTATCGCCACGCGCTTCGTCGTCGTCGGCATCGGCTATCCCGGGGACGATCCTTACGATGGCCCGCGTCGGTCCTGGGACTACACGCCACCGCCCGGACGGTCCTACCCACCGGCCCGGCTCGGCGGTCCTCCGATCCGGACGGGCGGCGCCGACGCGTTCCTGCGCTTCGTCTTGGACGATCTCCGGCCTGCGATCGCACGACGCTGCAGGGTCGATCCTTCGCGGCAAGCGGTGTTCGGACACTCGTTCGGGGGACTGTTCGTCCTCCACGCCCTCGCTCGGGCGCCCACGGCCTTCTCGCACTGGATCGCCGCCAGCCCGTCCATCTACTGGGAAGACGCCGTGGTGCTCGAAAGCATCGCGGAGTTGGAGAAGGCCTCTCCAAACGGCGCGCGCGTGCTTCTCCTGGCCGGTGCCTACGAGGAAGCCCTCGCCCCGTTCCAACGGGTCGCCCCGGACCATGAGGCGCGGCGCGCCCGCCTCGCATCGACCCGCACCGTGGAACTGACCCGTGCGATGACGGAGCGGTTGAGCCGGATCTCGGGCGTGACAAGCACCTTCAGCCTTATCCCTGGCCGAACTCACATGACCGTCCTGCCCGAAGCACTCAACGAGGCGGTGACCTTCTTCATGCAACGTTCGGGATAGCCTCGCCAAGTAGCTCGACGGCTTCGGCAATGCTGGGATCGTTCGTTCGGGCATACGACAGATCCGCTGCCGGCCCCTGCTCCAGCGAACGTCCGACGTCACGACGTTTCGGTCTGTCGGCAATCCGGCACCAACCCAACCGATCCGGCCGTAGAGCGTCGTCCGGCAAGCTTCCGAGAAGCGGACCTCCAGAGGTCCAACACGGGGTCGCAAGTCGCTCCTCGCAGGGTCGGGACGATCGGCTGTTGCCCCCAGGGCCGGGCCCTGTCACGGCCGTCGATCGGTCTGCGCGGCCCGGCCGCCCGGAACCCGCCGTTACAGGAGGGCGCCCGGCTCGGCCGGAGCCTGCCTCGCGTGACGATCCGCGTCACGCGCCCCGGATCGGCAACCCCGTCTCGATCACCCGCGCCCAGAGCGAGGCGCCGTAGGGTGCGGCGGCGTCGTTGAAGTCGTAGTCCGGGTGGTGCAGGCCGGCGCTGTCGCCGTTGCCGAGGAAGATGTAGGCGCCGGGGCGGTGGGCGAGCATGTAGGAAAAGTCCTCGGCGGCCATCATGGGGGCCACCGCCCGGTCGACGCCGGCCTCGCCGACGAGCCCGGCCGCCACGTCGGCGATGAAGTCCGTCTCCGCCGGATGGTTCTCGGTGACGGGGTAGCCGCTGTTGAAGTCGATGGCGCCGGTGGCGCCGAAGCCCCGGGGCACGTGGGTGACGATCTCGGTGATCCGGTCTTGGATCAGGGTCCGCATCGGCTTCGAGAGGGCCCGCATGGTGCCCCGCAGGACCACGCATTGCGGCAGCACGTTGAAGGCCTCCCCCGCCTCCAGGGCGCAGACCGAGACCACCGCGCTCTCCAGGGGATCGACGGTGCGCGACACCACGGATTGGAGCGCCGTGATCACGTGGCTCGCCACCAGCACGCTGTCGATGGCGTTGTGCGGCTGGGCGGCGTGGCCGCCCCGGCCCGTGATGGTGATGGTGAAGCGGTCCGTGGAGGCCATGATCGGGCCCGGCCGGATGGCGAAGGTGCCCAGCGCCTGGCCCGGGATGTTGTGCATGCCGTAGACGGTCTCGACGCCGAAGCGCTCCATCAGCCCGTCGCGGACCATGGCTTCGCCGCCGCCGCCGCCCTCCTCCGCCGGCTGGAAGATCAGCACCGCCGTGCCGTCGAAGGCGCGGGTCTCGGCGAGGTACTTCGCCGCCCCGAGCAGCATCGCCGTGTGCCCGTCATGCCCGCAGGCATGCATCTTTCCCGGCACCGTGGAGCGGTAGGGCAGGTCGCGCGCCTCCTGGATCGGCAGGGCGTCCATGTCGGCGCGCAGGCCGATGGCGCGGTTCGAGCCGTGGGCCCGGCCGCGGATCACCCCGACGACGCCCGTTCGGCCGATGCCGGTGGCGACCGTGTCGCAGCCGAAGCCCCGCAGCTTGTCGGCGACGAAGCCGGCGGTGCGGTGGACGTCGTATTGCAGCTCGGGATGCGCGTGGAGATCCTGGCGCCAGGCGGCGATCTCGTCCGCGAAGGCGGCGATCCGGTCGAGGACGGGCATGGACAGCGACTTTCGAGAGGCGACGGCTCTCAAGGGGGGGACGCGCCGGGGTTGCGACGCCGGTCCCAGCAAACAAGAGGCCAGGGATGCGGTCAACGCGTCCCGCGCCGCGAAGGCGACGCTCCGGGGTCGCGCTCCCCCTGCCGCGGTGTCGCGCCGGGCCGGCCGTGGGGACCGCTGGCGAGGTCGTCGAGGATCGGGCAGTCGGGCCGGGCGTCGCCGCCGCAATGGGCGGCCAGATCCTCCAGGGTGCGGGCCATGCCGTCCAGGGCGTCGATCCGGCGCCGCAGGTCCGCCACATGGTCGAGGGCGAGGCGGCGCACCTGGGCGCTCGCCCGCGCCCGGTCGTGCCAGAGGGCGAGCAGCGCCCGGATATCCTCCATGGTGAAGCCGAGGTCGCGGGCCCGGCGCACGAAGCGCAGGGCATGGAGGTCGGCCTCCGTGTAGAGGCGGTAGCCCGCGGCCGTCCGGCCGGCCGGCGCCAGCAGGCCGGTCTCCTCGTAGTAGCGGATCATCTTGGCCGAGACGCCGGTGGCGCGGGCGGCCTCCCCGATGGTCACCGCGCTCACGCCCCCGCTCCCGTCGTCGACGCGGTGCCGCCGGCCCGGCGCAGGCGCAGGGCGTTGGCGAGGACGAAGACGCTCGACAGCGCCATGGCGCCCGCCGCCAGGACCGGCGAGAGCAGCGGTCCGCCGACCGCGTGGAGCAGCCCCGCCGCCACCGGAATCAGCGCGACGTTGTAGGCGAAGGCCCAGAACAGGTTCTGGCGGATGTTGCGCATCACCGCGGCCGAGAGCCGGAAAGCGCCGACGAGGCCCGAGAGGGCGCCCGACATCAGCACCACGTCGGCGGCCTCCACCGCGATGTCGGTGCCGGTACCGAGGGCGATGCCCACATCGGCCTCGGCCAGGGCCGGCGCGTCGTTGATGCCGTCGCCCACGAAGGCCACCGCGCCGTGGCGGGCACGCAGGGCCTGCACCGCCGCGACCTTGCCGCCGGGGAGGATCTCGGCCGAGACCGACGTGATGCCGAGAGTGCGGGCCACGGCCTCGGCCACCGCGCGGCCGTCGCCGGTCACCATCGCCACCGCGAGGCCGCGGGCGCGCAACGCCGCCACGGCCTCGGCCGCGCCGGGCTTGATCGGGTCCGCCACCGCGACCAGGGCGGCGAGGCGCCCGTCGAGGGCGATGAAGAGCGGGCTGCGGCCCTCCCGGGCGAGGCGGTCGGCCGCGTCGTCGAGGTCTCCGGCCGGGATCGTAAGGCGGTCGAGGAAGCGCCGCGCGCCGACGACGACGGCGCGGCCGTCCACCGTGCCGGCGATGCCGTAGCCGGGCTCCGCCGCGAAGGCCGTGACCGTTCCGAGGGCCAGGCCCCTGTCCGCGGCCGCCGCCACGAGGCTGCGGGCGATGGGGTGCTCGGAGCGGGATTCGAGGCTCGCGGCGAGGCGCAGGGCCTCGTCCGCCGCGACGCCCGGCCCGGCGACGAGGTCCGTCAGGGTCGGGCGGCCCAGGGTGAGCGTTCCGGTCTTGTCCAGGGCGACGACCCGGACCGCGCGCAGGCGCTGGAGCGCGCCGCCATCGCGGAAGAGCACGCCGAGCTCGGCCGCGCGGCCGGTGCCCACCATGATCGAGGTCGGGGTCGCGAGGCCCATGGCGCAGGGGCACGCGATGATGAGCACCGCGATGGCGTTGACGAGGGCGAGGCCGACGGAGGGGCTCGGCCCGAAGGCCAGCCAGCCCGCGAAGGTCGCCGCCGCGGCGGCGATGACCGCCGGCACGAACCAGCCCGTCACCCGGTCGACCACGGCCTGGATCGGCAGCTTGGCGCCCTGCGCCGCCTCGACCATGCGGACGATTCGGGCGAGCACGGAGTCGGCCCCGACGGAGTCCACCCGCAGGTCGAAGCTGCCATGGGTGTTGAGGGTGCCGCCCACCGCGCCGTCGCCGGGCGCCTTGGCCACCGGCACCGGCTCGCCGGTGATCATGCTCTCGTCGACGTAGCTCGCCCCGGAGACCAGGACGCCGTCGGCGGCCACCCGCTCGCCCGGGCGGACCCGGACCACGTCCCCGCGCCGGAGGCTCGCCTGGGCCACCTCCGTCTCGACGCCATCGCGGATCACCCGCGCGGTGGCGGGGCTGAGGCCGACGAGGCGGGCGATGGCCGCGCCCGTCCGCCCCCTGGCCCGCGCCTCCAGGGTCCGGCCGAGGAGGATCAGCGTGACGATCAGGGTCGCGGCCTCGAAGTAGAGGTGGGCCGTCCCCGCCGGGAGAAGCGCCGGCGCCAGGACCGCGACCAGGGAATACAGGTAGGCGGCGCCGGCCCCGAGGGCCACGAGGGCGTTCATGTCCGGGTGGCCGCGGACCAGGGCGGGCAGGCCCTGGCGGAAGAAGCGGGCCCCGGGTCCGGCGAGCACCAGGGTGGCGAGACCGGCCTCGATCCCGCCGGCCCAGGCGCCGAGGGCGCCGTGAACCGCGTGGCCGAAGGCCGGGACGAGGTGGCCGCCCATGTCGAGGACCACGATCGGCGCCGACAGGAGCGCCGCCGCGACGAGGTCCCGGCGCAGGGCCGCGCCCTCCCGCGCCAGACGGGTCTCCCGGGCCGCGACCGGCGCTTCGACCGGGGCCTGCGGCTGGTAGCCCGCCTTCGCGACCGCCGCCTCCAGGTCCGCGCGCGCCACCAGCCCCTCGGGGTGGCGCACCGTGGCGCGGCCGGTGGCGAGGTTGACCGTGACCGCGGCGACGTCCGGGACGGCGGCCAGCGCGCGCTCGACCCGCCCGACGCAGGCGGCGCAGGACAGTCCGGCGATCTCCAGGGTGGTGACGGCCTCCGGCACGGCGTAGCCGGCCCGCGCGACGGCCTCCACCGCCGCGGCACCGGGACCCGGCAGACGCAGTTCGGCCCGTCCGGTGGCGAGGTTGACCGAGACCTCCGAGGCTCCCGGCAGGGCGCGCAACGCCCGCTCCACCCGCCCGACGCAGGAGGCGCAGGTCAGCCCCTCCACCGGGAAGCCGAGCCGCCGGCCGGGCGTGGGAATCGTGGCATCGAGGGTCGGGCGCTTGTCCATGTTCCCCCATGTGGGGGTTCCCATGGTGGGAAGGTCAAGGGGCGGGCGGGGGTACTGACCGGACCGCTTCCGCCCAGTCGGCGCGCCGCATCCGCGGGAGGGGGGCCAACGCATCGCGGGACGGTGCGGAACGCGATGTTCCGCTCGGCCCAGGATCCCGGCCCCTACCGCCGCCGGCCCCAGATGCCGGCGCGCTCGGAGCGGGCCTGCTCCTCGGCGGCGAGGAGGTCGGCCGGCGCGTCCTCGGCGGCGCGGGCGCCGCCGGCCGTGAGGATCAGGGCGGCGAGGTCGTCGCCATCGATCTGGCAGCGGAGCTGCTCGCCAGCCGCCTCGGCCCCGGAGGCGGGGGCGCAGGTCACCTCGCGGCGGCGCAGGTAGCGGGCGAGCTGCCGGGCGAGCGCCCCGCCCTCCCCTTCCACCCCGAGGAGGCGGACGGTGCGGCCGCGGAAGGCCAGGGTGCCGGTGTCGACCACCTCCGGCACGCCGCGGATGCCGGGCGCGGCGGCGCTGGCGGCGACCTCGCGGGCGGGCGCCGGCTCGGCCCGGGCCGGCTCGCCCCGCGCCGCCGAGGGGCGCTTGCGGCCCTTGGCCAGCTGCGCCGTCGCCCGCTGGACAAAGTCGTGGAAGATGCTCGCCGGGAGATCGCCGCCGCCGACGCGGTTCATGGAGGCATTGTCGTCGTTGCCGACCCAGACGCCCACGACGAGGTCCGGCGTCATGCCGATGAACCAGGCATCGCGATAGTCCTGGGTCGTCCCGGTCTTGCCGCCCACCGGCAGGCCGGCGACCCGGGCAGCCTTGCCGGTGCCGCCGTCGACCACGGCCTGGAGGGAGTCGAGCATCATCGCCCGGGCCTCGGTGGGGATCGCGGTGCCGCCCTTGGCGTCGGCGCGCAGGTAGAGCGGCTGCGGCTGGGCGCCCCGGATGGCGTGGACGCTGTGGGTGTCCACCGGCGCGGCCCCGGCCAGCACGCCCGCATAGGCGCGGGTCATCTCCAGCAGCGTCACCTCGGCCGAGCCGAGGGCGAGGCTCGGCACGTTGGGCAGCTCCGCGGTCACGCCCATCCGGTGGGCGGTGGCGATGACCGCCGGGATGCCGACCTCGTCGGCCAGCTGCGCCGCCACCGTGTTGATCGACTGCGCGAAGGCGCTGCGCAGGGGCATCGCGCCCTTGAACCGGCCCGTGGAATTCTGCGGTTCCCAGTCGCCGATCTGGATCGGCCGGTCGACCAGCACCGTGTCGGGGTTGAAGCCGTTCTCGTAGGCCGTGAGGTAGACGAACAGCTTGAACAGCGAGCCGGGCTGGCGCTTGGCCTGGGTGGCGCGGTTGAACTGGCTGTCCTCGTAGTCGCGCCCGCCCACCAGGGCGAGGATCGCGCCCTCCTTGTTGAGCACCACCATGGCGCCCTGGCCGGCCTTCTTCTTGGCCCCCTCGGCATCGAGTCGGCGGGCGACGACGCCCTCCGCGAGGCTCTGCAGGTCGAGGTTGAGGGTGGTGCGCACGGTGACGTCGCCCGGCGCGTCGGCGAGCTTCTTCGACTCCGCCGAGACCATGTCGAGGAAGTAGTTGGTGCCCGGCGGCGTCTCGGGGGGCGTGCGCAGGGTGATGGTCTGGGCGCGGGCCTTGTCGGCCTCGGCGGCCGTGATCGCGCCGGTCTCCACCATGGTCTGCAGCACCACGTCGGCGCGCTCCTTGGCGCCGCCGAAGTTCCGGGTCGGGGCCAGCTGCGAGGGCGCGCGCACCAGGCCCGCCAGCATCGCGGCCTCCGGCAGGGTCAGGGCCTTGGCCCCCTTGCCGAAGTAGCGCCGGGCGGCGGCATCGACGCCGTAGGCGCCGGCCCCGAAATAGGCGGTGTTGAGGTAGCCGAGCAGGATCTCGTCCTTCGACATCGTCGCCTCGACGCGCAGGGCCAGGAACGCCTCCTGGATCTTGCGGCGCAGCGACTTCTCCTGGTTCAGGGAGACGAGCCGGGCATATTGCTGGGTGATCGTCGAGCCGCCCTCGCGCACGCCGCCGCCGACGGCGTTGCGGTACAGGGCGCGCAGGAAGCCGCGCGGGTCGAGGCCCCAGTGGGAGCGGAAGCGCCGGTCCTCGATCGCGATGATCGCCTGGCCGAGATGGGCCGGCATCTCCGCCGCCGTCAGCTTCTGGCCCTGGAACGCCCCGCGGGTGGCGAAGACCCGGCCGTCATCGGCCTCGACGGTGAGCGCCCGCTGGCCCGCTTCCGGCACCACGCCGCCCAGGGGCGGCAGGGTGGCGAAGCTGTACAGGACGAGCCCGGCCAGGGCCAGCAACGGCAGCAGGACGACCGCCAGGGCCGCGGCGCGCCAGGGATGGCGGCGGAGCCGGGCCGGCCAGCCGGCGGCGCGGGGCGCCGGCGCGCGTGCGGGCGCGGGCGTCGGCCCCGCCGCAGGCGCGGCGGTGGACGGGGGCGGAGGTCCGGCCGGCGCGCGGGGGCGCATGCGGTCAGCCCATCCCCGCCAAGCTGGCCCCGCCGCCCGCGCCGCGCCGGCGGCCCGGCGTCCGGCACCCCGTGCCGCACCGACGGCGAGCACGCCGAGCTGGCGGCCGAGGGTCCGCGCCGCCGCCGCGGCTTCCCGCGCCGCGGCGCGGGTGTCCGCATTGTCCGGCCCGGCGGCGCTCCGGGGCTCGGGCTCAGGGGCGGGCCGGGGCGGGTCGACCCGCGCGGGGCGCGGGCGTTCCGGGTCGGGGGAGGTCATCGCGGGCCATGGTCACGGGGGGCGGGGCTCGGGCGGCGAAGCGCCCCGCGGTGTCCCGCCGGTTCTAGACCATCTCGCGCGGCCAAAGCTACGCCGTTCCGGGGCGCCCCAGGGGGCCGGGCCGGCCCGCCTCCGCGTGGCGGCCGCGCAGGCGGAAGGCCAGAAGCACCAGCAGGATTCCGAACACCATCGTGTAACTGCCGATCCACCAGGTCAGGACCAGGGCCGACATGCCGGGATCGACCAGGAGCGCGATGCCGAACAGGATCGAGACGACGCCGCCGAGCACCAGCCACCAGCGCCCGTAATGGGCATGCAGGCGGAAGCCCGCCGCCACCATGAGGCCGCCGGTGACGAGGGCCCAGAACGCCACGAGGTAGACGAAGGCCCAGACGGCTGCCGCCGGGACGAGCACGGCCGCGACGCCGACGACGAGGTCGAGGAGCCCTTCGAGGAGGAGGAAGCCCCAGCGCTCGTGGCGCTGGGCGGCCCGCACCGAGGCGATCACGCCGACGATGCCGTCCACCAGCATGTAGGCGGCGAAGAACAGCACGAGGGAAAGGACGAAGGCGCCGGGCGCCACGAAGGCGATCAGCCCGAACAGGATCGCGACGACCCCGCGCAGGGCCATCAACCACCAATTGCGGGCCAGCACCGTGCTCATCGCGTCGAGACGGTCGAGGCCGCCCGGACCGGCGGCACCCGGTGGCGACAGGGAAGAACCGGCTGTCATACGCGCCTCCTGCAGGTTGCGGACGAACCGGGATCCGGCCCGTCAAACCCGAAAACGCGCGCCGGATTTCGGACGTTCCGTCGGGCCGCGGACGGGGCCCGCAAACGTCATGCGCACCGGGAACAATCGCCGGCGCTACTTCTTGTTGTCGCCGAGGCGGGAGTTTCGGGCGGCGCGGTTTCGATCGCGCGGCCCCTGGATGCGTTCGGACGGTTCGTCGATGCTTCAGGATCAGCAGGCCGTGGGGCGCCAGCCCGCACGGGGCGACGCGGTGCGGCCCTCCGACCCGGAAGGGGCCGATCCGCAGGAGACGGCGTCCGCGACGAGGTCCCCCGGAGAGGCGCCCCCCGGCGAGACCGAGCCGGGCGCGGAGTCCGGCGCGCCCGAGAAGTCCGGCTCGGGCGAAGAGTCCGGCTCGGCCGAGGAGTCCGACGCGGCCGAGGAGTCCGACGCGGACAGCAAGCCGAACCTCCTGCGCCGGCATCCGTTCTGGGCCCTCGGCATCGCCGTGGCGGTCGTCGCCGTGGCGGCCGGCGCCTACGTCTACTGGCTGACCCGCCTGCACCCGTTCGAATCCACCGACGACGCCTTCGTCGATGCGCGGCAATTTTCCATCGCGCCCAAGGTCGCCGGTTACATCGTGGACGTGCCGGTCACCGACAACCAGCATGTCGAGACCGGGGCCGTTCTCTTCCAGATCGACCGGCGCGACTACGCGGTGGCCCTGGCGCAGGCGAAGGCGCAGGTCGCCTCGGCCGAGGCCTCGATCCACAACTTCGAGGCGCAGATCGAGGGCCAGAAGGCGCAGGTCGCCGCCTCCCAGGCGGAGGTGACGCAGGCCGAGGCCTCGCTGAAATTCGCCCGGGAGGATGCGGCCCGCTACCGGGACCTCGCCGAGAAGGGGGCGGGCACGATCCAGCGCTCGCAATCCTCGTCCTCGACCCTCGACCAGCAGCAGGCCGCCTACGATCGCGCGCGGGCGAACGTCGTCGCGGCGCGCACCCAGGTCGGCGCGCTCAATGCGCAGAAGGCGGGGGCCGAGGCCAGCCTCGCCACCGGCAAGGCCCAGGTGGCCCAGGCCGAACTGAACCTCGGCTACACCACCGTCACGGCGGCCCAGCCGGGCCGGCTGGTACAGCTGTCGGGCGCCAAGGGCCAGTTCGCCCAGGCCGGGCAGACGCTGTCGACCTTCGTGCCCGACGACATCTGGGTGATCGCGAACTACAAGGAGACGCAGATCACCGACATGCGGCCGGGCCAGCACGCCGACATCGAGATCGATGCCTATCCCGAGCGCAAGATCACCGGCCACGTGGAGTCCGTGCAGCCCGGCTCCGGCACCGCCTTCAGCCTGCTCCCGGCCCAGAACGCCACCGGCAACTACGTGAAGGTGGTCCAGCGCATCCCGGTGAAGATCGTCGTCGACCAGTGGCCCACCGACGTCGCCATCGGCCCCGGCATGTCGATCGTGCCGCGGGTCCACGTCCGGTGAGCGGTGCGGCTTCGCAGGCGGGGGGCAAGGCGGGGGGCAAGGCGAGCGGCGCGTCGGGGGCCTCCGCCAAGGCGCCGGGCGGGCACAACCCCTGGGCCATCGCCCTCGTCGTCTCGCTGGCGACCTTCATGGAGGTGCTCGACACCACCATCGCCAACGTGGCCCTGCGCTACATCTCCGGGGGCTTGGCGGTGGGCCCCGACGAGGCCGCCTGGGTGGTGACGAGCTACCTCGTGGCCAACGCCATCGTGCTCACGGCCTCGAGCTTCCTCGCCAAGCGGTTCGGCCGCAAGGCGTTCTTCATGTGGAGCATCGCGCTCTTCACCGTGGCCTCGGTGCTGTGCGGCTTTGCCTGGAACCTCGAATCGCTCCTCGTCTTCCGCGTGCTCCAGGGCTTGGGCGGGGGCGGCATGGCGCCGCTGGCCCAGTCGATCCTCGCCGATTCGTTCCCGCCGGCGAAGCGCGGCCAGGCCTTCGCCCTCTACGGCCTCGCCGTGGTGGTGGCACCCGTGATCGGCCCGACGCTGGGCGGCTGGCTCTCCGACAACGTCTCCTGGCACTGGTGCTTCCTCATCAACGGCCCCATCGGCCTGATCGCCCTCGGGCTGATGCATGTGCTGCTGGAGGACCCGCCGGGGGCGGCGGCGGAACGGCGTCGCCTGCGCCGCGCGGGCGTGCGCTTCGACCTCGTGGGATTCCTCCTCGTCGCCACCTTCCTGGGGTCGCTCGAGGTCGTCCTCGACGAGGGCCAGCGCAAGGACTGGTTCGGCTCGACCTTCATCATCGTGTTCGCGGCGATCTGCGTCGTCGCCTTCGTGGCGATGATCCCCTGGGAGCTGACCCGGAAGAACCCGGTCGTGGACCTCCGGCTCCTCGGCAGCCGCCAGTTCGGCGCGTGCTTCCTGGTGATGATGGCCACCGGCGCGATCCTGATCGCGACGACGCAGTTCGTGCCGCAGCTGGTGCAGGAATATTACGGCTACACCGCCACCCTCGCGGGCCTCGTCCTGGCGCCCGGCGGCCTCGTCACGGTGTTCATGATGCTGGTGATCGGCCGGATCTCGGGCAAGGTGCAGCCGAAATACCTCATCGCCCTGGGCGCCGCGATCGTCTCTGCGGCGATGTACGACCTCACGCGCCTCTACGGCGACACCAGCTTCTGGTTCTTCGCCTGGTCGCGCATCTATATCGGCATCGGCCTGCCGATGATCTTCATCTCGATCACCGCCGCCTCCTACGAGGGGATCGACAAGGGGCAGACCGACCAGGCTTCGGCGCTGATCAACGTCGCCCGCAACGTCGGCGGCTCGATGGGCGTGAGCCTCGCCCAGAACGTGCTCGCCTACCGGCAGCAATTCCACCAGAGCCGGCTCGGGGAGAGTATCTCCGGCGCCAACCCGAACTACCAGGAGACCTTGCGGGCGGCGACGCAGTACTTCCAGGCCCATGGGGCGTCCGGCGTCGAGGCGCAGAACCAGGCCATCGCCTGGATCGGCCAGCAGCTCCAGACCCAGGTGGCGTACTGGGGCTACATCGACGTGTTCTGGTCGCTCTGCCTCGTTTCGGGGGCGGCGGTGCCGCTCGCGATGATCCTCAGCAAGGTCAAGCTCGGCGGGGGCGCGCCGGCCGGGCATTGAGTCAGTCGGCCGGCGTGGTCGCCTCAGTGACGTGGACGCGCGCGGCCGGCGCCGGGGTGGGAGCCGCGTCGGTCTCGATCTCCATGAGGGTGACCTCGGATTTCAGCTCGGGTCCCGCCAGGGCGGCCACGCCCTCGTAGCGGTCGAGGCGACGGTCGATCATGCCGCCGATCTTCTCGCGCACCTCGGCGACCGTGAGGCTGCGGCGGCCCTTGCCGGCCTTCTCGGTGAACAGGCTCCGGTTCGCCTTTGCCGCGGCCTTGAAGACCTGCTTGGCGACCTGGCCCGGCTTCTCGGCGGTGAGCTCGAGGAAGCGGCCGGCGCTGGCGGTGCCGAGGAAATGCGCGAAGTAGAGCTCGGCGGTGGAGAGGTCGCGGCCGATGCGCTGCTCGATCCGGCCCTTGTCGCGATTGATGAGCTCGCCCGCCATCAGGGCGGCGACATAGGGGTCCTGGCGCAGGCGCAGCACGCGGGTCCGCACCGCCTCGTCGGCGATCGTGATGGCGCTGCCGCGCCCCTTCACCGCCGCCGCCTCGTCGGCGAGGCCGTGGCGGGCGCCGTAGGTGCGGATGAGCTCGAGCCAGGTACCCGACAGGAACTGGAACAGGCCCTCGGCGGAGGAGGTCGAGGCCTTCACCGTGGTCGAGAAGCTCGATTCCTTGTCGGCCAGCGCCATCATGTAGGCGGGATCGACCCCGGTTTCGGTGGCGGCCCGCAGGATGGTGTCGACGATCTCGCGCGGCACGGCCATGTCGCCGAAGCGCAGGCGCTCGGCGCCGGCGGCGTCGCGGCTCGGGGCGAGGGCGGCGAGGTCGCTCTCGATCAGCGACAGCGTCGCGGGTTCCTGCTCGACCACCGGAACACCGGCCCAGTCGGCCGCGTTGGTGGCTTCAGGTGCGGGCGCGGACTGCTCCCGGACGAGGGTCTGCGCCGTCAGGGCGCGCTCGTCGATCCGGTCATGGGCCGCAGCGGCAGGGGCCAGGGCGTTCTGCGGCAGGGCGCCGCCCAGCAGCACGCCGGTGACGAGCGTCGCGAGGGTCCGGCGGCGAAGAGTGGCGAAGGTCCGGCGCGTCCTGCGCTCGGTCCGCGGCAGCCACGCCACGGTCAGATCTGCGTTGAAGGTCTCGTTGGGCACGAGACGGCTCACGTCGTCGGCGCAGAGCGCCGGCTCCGGGAAAACCCCCATCATTGGTCCTTGTTCGTACCGCTGCCTTCGTCGGGCGCGGCTTCGTTGTCGTTCAGCGAGGGGACGTCTCGCCGGCTGCTGTGACCAGAATGGGACAGCTCCGTGATTCAACGATGGCAGGCTTAACGTTGGGTTAAGCCCTTGTATTTACGAATTTTTAACGCCTCGTTCGGAGGCCGTTCAGGCGCACCGCGTCAAAAAGGCGTCCTGGCCAGGGTTGGAACGCAACCCCGGAAGCCCAGTTAGTGAGGGCTGAGCGGAACGGCCCCCAGGTTGGGACAGGCTCCCGTTCGCCTGAAGAAGGAAGCCGTTTCCCAATGAGCATGCAGACCGGTCGCCGCGTCGGCGTTGCGTTCGTTGGCATGGGTGGCGCTGTCGCCACCACCGCCATCGCAGGCATCGAGATGATTAAATCCGGATCGAACCGCCTTGATGGCCTGCCCCTCGCGGGCGTCCCCGTCGCCGGGATGGCCGACTACAAGGACCTCGTGTTCGGCGGATGGGACCTGAACGACGATGACCTCGCCTCCGCCGCTACCGGCCACGGCGTCCTCAACGCCCAGGATATCGAGAATGGCGCCCAGGTCCTGAAGGGCATCAAGCCCTGGCCGGCCGTCGGCAGCGCCAAGTTCTGCAAGAACATCGAGGGTGCCAACCGCATCGTTGCCAAGGACCACCGCGAGGCGGTCTCCGTCATTGCCAACGACCTGCGCCGCTTCAAGGCCGAGAGCAATCTCGACGAGGTCGTGGTGATCAACCTCGCCTCCACCGAGCGCTGGCCCGACCTCTCCGACCCGACCCTGAACTCGACGGCCGCCTTCGAGAAGGGCCTCGACAGCAGCGACGAGTCGATCAGCCCGGCGATGCTCTACGCCTACGCGGCGATCAAGAGCGGCGTCCCCTACGCCAACTTCACCCCCAGCGTCGCCGCCGACGTGCCGGCCCTGCTCGAACTCGCCAAGGACCTGAACGTCCCCGTGGCGGGCAAGGACGGCAAGACCGGCCAGACCATGATGAAGACGGTGCTGGCCCCCGCCCTGAAGGCGCGCGCCCTGCACGTCGATGGCTGGTTCTCCACCAACATCCTCGGCAACCGTGACGGCCTCGCGCTGAACGACAAGGACTCGCTCCAGTCGAAGCTCAACACCAAGGGCACGGTGCTCGACTCGATCCTCGGCTACCCGGTCGAGGACCACCTCGTGCACATCCACTATTACCGTCCCCGCGGTGACGACAAGGAAGCCTGGGACAACATCGACGTGACCGGGTTCCTGGGTCAGCGCATGCAGATCAAGGTCAACTTCCTCTGCAAGGACTCGATCCTGGCCGCTCCCCTCGTCATCGAGATCGCCCGTGTTCTCGACCTCGCCAAGAAGCGCGGCGACGGCGGCCCCCAGGAGCAGCTCTCGAGCTTCTTCAAGGCGCCCATGGTGAAGAACGGCCACGGCCCCGAGCATGATTTCGGCAAGCAGCAGACCATGCTGCTCGAGTGGCTCGGCGCCCACTGATGATCGCCCAGACGGAGGGCGCCGGTCCCGCGGCCCCGCTGGCGCTTCGCGCCCTCCTCGTCGAGGTCAACGACCTCAAGCGCGTGCACTCCGCCGGGCGCACCGGCTCCATCGCCGAGCGCCTCTTCGCGCAGGGCTGGAGCGCCCTCACGGGGGGCGCCGCGCCGGAGGCCGTGGCCCTCGACATCACCGCCAAGGCGCTCGCCGCCGCCCGCCTCTGTGACCTCGACGCGGCCTTCCTGGCCTCCGCCGGGCTCGACGCGGGCGAAACGGCCGACGTCCTGGTGGCGGGCTTCGATGCCGTCACCGGCAGCGTCGAATCCGGCCTGCGGGACCGCCTCCGGGCGGCCCTGCGCGCGCCGTCGGGCTTCGGGCAGGGGCCCCTTCCGGGCTTCGTCGCCGCCCTGGCGCATCAGCCCCGCGCCGGCGTCACCTGCCCCGGCAAGCCTCGCATCCTGCTGGAGCCGCCGGAGAACCACGCCGAGCACTGCCTGATGGTGGCGGTCTACGGCTTCGTGCTGAGTCCGTTCTACCGGGCCGACCCGACCCAGGTCTTCCTGGCCGCCATGGCCCACCACTTCCACAACGCCGCGATGCCGGATGCCGGCTTCACCGGCGAGATGCTCCTCGGCGACCACCTCCTGCCGATCATGGCCCGCACCACGCGATGGGCCCTGGACGAGCTCGATCCCGGACTGCGGGAGACCGTGGAGCGGGCGCGTGCCGTCCTGCCCGACGATGCCACGGCGGAAGGCCGCGCCTTCCACGCCGCCGACTGCATCGACCGCGTCCTGCAGATCGCTCAGCATCTGCGGGCCGCGACCCTGACCATGGGCACGGTCCTCGACGAGATGGAGCTCGTCCACGCGGGTCCGGTGAAGGGCTTCCACGACCGCGTGCTCAAGGACATGCAGATCCCGTGATGTTTCCTCGCGACCGCGCGGGCGCCCCGTCATGATCCCCTTCGATCTTCGCTCGCCGGAGACCGGTGAGCCCCTCAAGGCCGACACCCCGCACTCGCTCCGAGACGGGGCGAGCGGGGCGCGCTGGCCCGTGATCGACGGCATTCCCTACCTGCGGACCAACCGCGCCGACCTCGTGGCCCAAACCCTGGCGCTGCTCGATTCCGGCGAGGCGAACCTCGCCCTCGAAGGTCTCCTCGCCGACCAGGACGACTGGTGGACGGGCCCGCCGGCCGATCCCCTGGACCTCCACGAACTCGTGCGCGAGTGGGACAAACGCTCCCTGCGCGACGCGGTGCGGCTCCTCGGCTGGGGCCGGGTCGGCGACTACTTCCTGAATCGCTGGACCGACCCGACCTTCCTGGCCGGGCTGACGCTCCTCGAGGCCCACTGGAACGACCCGGTCTGCGTGTTCGAGTTCGCCTGCGGCATCGGCCACTACCTGCGCGAATTCCAGACCCGCGGCATCAAGGTCGCGGGCGCCGACGTCGTCTTCGCCAAGCTGTGGGTCGCCCGGCACTGGGTCGTCGGCAAGTCGGCCCAGCTCGTCTGCTTCGATGCGAATTCGCCCCATTGGCCGATCCCGGGCGCGCCGGTCGACCTCGTCGTCTGCAACGATGCCTTCTACTTCCTCGACCGCAAGACCGAGGTGCTGGAATGCCTGCGCCAGAATGCCGGTGACGACGGCTGGCTCGCCGTCAGCCACATCCACAACAGCGACCGCCCGGGATTCTCGGCGGGGCGCGCCGTCTCGGCCGCCGAGATCGACGAGCTCTTCCCCGACGGCCTCGTCTACGACGACGACGACCTGACCCGGGCCATGGTGGAGCGGCGTGCCCCCTCCCCCCGCAAGCCCCAGGACCTCACCGCCTGCGAGGCCTTCTCGGTGGTGGCGGGTCCCGGAATGCGCCCGGCCCCCCGCCGCGTGATCGATGGCATCACCGTGCCGCGCCCCGGCCGGAGCCTTCGGCTCAACCCGCTCTTCCACTCCGAAGGCGGGGCGCGGCACGCGATCCGCTGGCCGTCCGAGCGCTATGAGGCCGAGTACGCCGCCCGCGCCACCTATCCGTCGACCTACACCGGGCCGGACACCCTGGATTGGCAGGGCGACCTCGACGCGCCCGAGGCCGACCGGGTCCGAGACCGGACCTATGTCGACCTGCCGGAGCGCTGGTGATGGGAGGTTCGGAACGGAGCCCCGTCGCCTGGGGCATCGTCGGCTACGGTTGGGTCGCCCGCGACTACATGGCACCGGGTATCCGCGCGGCCGGGCACCGGCTCGTCGCCGTCGCCGATCCGGGCGAGGCCTCGCGCGCGGCGGCCGAGGCCGAGGGCGCACGGGCCTACGCGCGGCTCGAAGACCTCGTGAACGACCCGGAGGTCGAGGCGGTCTACGTCGCCACCCCGAACCACCTGCACCGGGAGGCGATCGCGGCGCTGGCCGGCTCCGGCAAGGCGATCCTGTGCGAGAAGCCGATGGCGGCCTCCCTCGACGATGCCGAGGCGATGGTCGCGGCCTTGGCGCGCGGCGACACCTTCTACGGCACCGCCTTCGACCAGCGCCACCACCCGGCCCACCGGGCCATGCGGGATGCCATCCGCGCGGGCCGCCTCGGCACCGTCACGGCGATCCGCATCGTCTATGCCTGCTGGCTGCCGCGCGCCTGGACCTCCTTCGCGGGCCAGGACAACTGGCGCATCGACCCGGCCAAGGCCGGCGGCGGCGCCCTGATGGATCTCGCCCCGCACGGCCTCGACCTCGTCGACTTTCTCCTCGACGAATCGATCCACGATCTGGCCGCCCTGACCCAGGCGCGGGCGCAGGACTACGCCGTCGACGACGGTGCACTCCTGATCGGGCGCACACCCTCGGGCGTCCTCGCCAACCTGCACGTCGCCTACAATTGCCCGGACGCCCTGCCGCGCCGGCGCCTCGAAGTCACCGGCACCCAGGGCCTGCTCACCGCCGTCGACACGATGGGACAGGTGGCAGGCGGAACCCTGTCGTTCACCGACGGGTCAACCGGCGTCTCCGAAACTCTGCCCTTCGATGGGGAGGCCTCGCCCTTCCTCGAACAGGTGAAGGCCTTCGGCTCGGCCCTGCGCCGACCGGAGGAGCGCGAGGCCTACAGCGCAACGCGCGACCTTCACACCATGCGCTTGCTGGCCCGCGCCTACGAAGCGTCGGCCTGAACAACGGAAACGCACGACCGTGAACGAGCAGGACCAGGACGACCGCGCCCGCCACAGCCGGATCAAGGCACCGCGCGCCTACACCCACGGCGCTCCCCGCCGGATCGAGGGCCTGCCGGCCGCCCTGCCCGAGCCGGTGCGCGCCTATCTCGACATCCTGCCGGAGGGCCGCATCGTCGGCTTCCCCCTGGCGCCGCTGGACCGCACCGGCATCCCGGTCTGGTTCGTGTCGCTGTTCCTCGATGATCCGTTCTTCGTCGGCGCCATGCCGAGCGGCATCGGTTACGGCGCCACCGACGACGAGGCGATCATCGGCGCAGTCGCGGAGATCGCCGAGAACCTGATGCCCTCGCTCGCCGTGATGCCGCGCAAGAAGGAGCGCGCCAGCTACGACGACCTCGTGCGGGTCTACGGCGCCGGCGCGGTGGCCGATCCCCTCACCCTGTGCCTGCCCGCCGGCAGCCCGGTGGGGCGCGCCACCACCCTCGAATGGACGCCCGCCCTCCGCGCCCGCAGCGGCGAGACGGTGCTGATGCCGCTCGACATCGCCGCCACCGATTATTTCGAGCTGTCGGAGGGCTACAAGCCCTTCACCAACCTCATTACCAACGGTCTCGGCGCCGGGCCGGACGTCGACTTCGCGCTGGGCCACGGCCTGCTCGAACTCCTGCAGCGCGACGGCAACGGCCTCCTGTTCCGCGCCCTCGACCAGGGGGTGGTGCTCGACCTGTCGGAGGGCCTCGGCCCGGAGACGCGCGGCATGCTCGATCGGCTGGATTCCCTCGGGATCAAGGCCCTGCCGAAATTCGCCACCGACCAGTTCGGCCTGACCAACCTCTACGTCGTCGGCTACGACCGGAATCTGGCCGACACGCCGGTGCCGATCGCGCTCTCGGCCTGCGGCGAGGCCTGCGACCCGGACCGCGAGCGGGCCCTGCGCAAGGCGCTGCTCGAGTTCCAGGCCGCCCGCGTGCGCAAGGCCTTCGGCCACGGGCCGCTCGCCTTCGCCGAGCAGGTGACGCCGCCGGGTTACGTGCAAGCCTTCATCGACAAGGCCCTGCCGAGCCTCGATCTGGAGGAGAGCCGCGCCCTCAAGGCGATGCTCGAATGGATCGTGCAGCCCCCCGAGGGCATCGCCGCGACCTTGCGCGACACCGTTTATTCCGAGCGCGCCACCAAGCGCTTTTCGGAGTTGCCCACGACGCAGGCCCCGGACGGGCACGCACGGGGCCGCATCGCCCGCGAAAGGCTGGAGGACGCCGGGTTCGACGTGCTCTACGTCGACTGCTCGCCGCCCGGCGGCCGGGTCGGCGTGGTCAAGGCCATCGTGCCGGGGCTCGAGGTCGAGACCATGAGCTATCACCGCATCGGGGCGCGCAACACGCAGAAGCTCATCGACCGCGACCACCCGCTGATCCGCTTCGGCGAGGCCACCGACACCCTGAAGCCCGTGCGCCTGACCCCGGAGGCGATCGAGCACTTCGGCGGGCAGCCGCTGTTCGACACCGCGCTGGCCGACCGGATCGTGGGCGCCCACTACCCGCTCTATCGCGAGCCGGAATCGCACCACGCGCCGTTCCGCCTGAGCCAGCAGGGCCGCGCCGCATGAGTCTGCGCTTCGCCTACAACACCAACGGCACCGCCCATCACCGCCTGGACGATGCGATCGACCTCATCGCCGAGGCCGGATACCAGGGCGTGGCGCTGACCCTCGACATCCACCACCTCGACCCCTTCGCCGAGACCTGGGTGCAGGAGGCGCAGCGGGTGTCGAGCCGCCTGCAGCGCCTCGGCCTCGGCTCGGTGATCGAGACCGGTGCCCGATTCCTCCTCGACCCGAAAGCCAAGCACGAGCCGACCCTGGTCAGCGGCGACGCGACGGGGCGGGCCCGCCGCATCGGGTTCCTCAAGCGCGCCATCGACATCGGCGCGATCCTGCAGTCCGAGGCGGTCTCGTTCTGGGCCGGCGTGCCGAAGCCCGGCATCGATCCCGACGCGGCGAGGGTCTGGCTGCGCGAGGGCCTGACCGAGGTCGTCGCCTACGCCGCCGAGCAGAACGTCGTCGCCTGCCTGGAGCCCGAGCCCGGCATGCTGATCGAGACCCTGGACGACTACGCCGCCCTGGACCTGCCGGGCCTGAAGCTCGCCCTCGACACCGGCCACTGCCTCGTCACCGGCGAGCGCGACCCGGCCGTCGCCGTCGGCGAGTTCGCCGACCGCATCGGCACCGTGGCCCTCGAGGACATGGCGCGGGGCATCCACGTCCACCTGCCCTTCGGCGAGGGCGACATGGACGTGCCCGGCGTGCTGGACGCCCTCGAGGCGATCCGGTTCGACCGGCTGATCTGCGTCGAGCTCTCCCGCGAGAGCCACCGCGCCGACCTGATGGTGCCGGCCTCGCTGAACTACCTCCGCGATTGCCGCAATCCGAACCCGGGAGCCTCCGCGTGAGGATCTGCTTCGTCTCGCGCCGCTACTTCCCGGCGATCTCCGGCATGAGCGTCTACGCGCAGAACCTGCTGCGCGAGCTGGTCGAGGCCGACCACGACGTCACGATGATCTCCCAGTATCGCGGCGACGCCTTCGGCACCCGCGTCTATGGCGGCGGCCCGCCGCCCGACGTCCCCGGCGTCACCGTGATCGGCCTGGAACAGCTCGGCGAGCAGGAGAGCGGCGACTTCGAGCGCGACATCGACACGATGGTGGCGGCGATTCGCACCGAGCACGCGAAGAAGCCCTTCGACATCCTGCACGCGCAGTACGGCTACCCCACCGGTTGGGCCACGCTCCTGGCCTCGCGCGCCCTCGGCGTGCCGAACGTGGTCTCGATCCAGGGCGGCGACGGCCACTGGGTCGGCTCGTGCTGCGAGACCCACCGGGTCGCCATGTGCGAAGTCCTGGCCCATGCCAACGCCCTGCTGATCGGCGGCGCCTCCTTCGTCGGTGAGGTCTGCGACCGGCTCGGCTCGGACCCCGCCCGCTTCACCATCGTGCCGGGTGCGGTCGACACCGCGCGCTTCACGCCCGGCCCCGATAACCATCCCGGCCCGGTGCGGCTGTTCTATCACGGCCGAGTCGACCGCCGGAAAGGCGTCCTCGACTTCATCGACGCCCTCGCGCTGGTGCGCGCCCGCGCCATCCCGTTCGAAGCGACCATCTCCGGCATCGGGCCGGACGTGGACTCGTCGAAGGCGCGCGCAGCGGACCTGAAGTTCTCGGAAGCCGAGATCCGCTTCACCGGCTACGCCGACTACGACACCGTGCCGGATCTCTACCGGGCGGCGGACGTCTTCGTCTCGCCGACCTATGCGGAAGGATTCTCCAACACGATCCTGGAGGCGATGGCCGCCGGGCTCGCGGTGGTCTCGACCCATGCGGTCGGCGTCTCGGACTGCCTGCGCGACGGCGAGAACGGACTCCTGGTCCAGCCCGGCGACGTACCGGCCCTGGCCGAGGCCCTGGCCCGCATCATCGAGGACGAGCCCCTGCGCCGGCGCCTGGCCGAGGATGGGCTCGCCGAGTGCCGGCAGGTCTATTCCTGGCGGGCGGTGGGCCGGCAGATCATGGACGTGTACGCGCGCGTGGCGAACGAGCGCCCGGCGACCGATTTCGCCGCGACCCTGCCGCACGACCCGTCCTGCCGCTTCCGCGCCGAACCGCACCTGCTCTGAGCCGATGCCCACCGCCCTCGCCCTGTCGCCGCATCTCGACGATGCCGCCTTCTCCTGCGGCGGGCTGCTCCACGCCCTCGGCCGGGCGGGTTGGCAGGTCGAGACCGTGACGGTGTTCACCGCCTCGGTGGCGAACCCGACCGGCTTCGCCCTCGCCTGCCAGACCGACAAGGGGCTCGGGCCCGAGATCGACTACATGGACCTGCGCCGGGCCGAGGATGCGGCAGCCGTGGCCGCCCTTTTGCTCGCACCCCCGCGCCATTGGCCCTTCCGCGAGGCGCCGCATCGCGGCTACGGCTCGGCGCCGGAGCTGTTCGGCGCGGTGCGGGCCGAGGACACCATCGTGCCCGACCTGACCCGCGCGATCCGAGCGCTCCTCGCCGAGACGGCACCCGACCTCGTCCTGGCCCCCCAGGGCATCGGCGGGCATGTGGATCACGTCCAGGTGGTCCGCGCCCTGGACGCGGCCGAGCCGACCGCGCCGATCCTGTGGTGGCGCGACTTTCCCTACACGGTGCGCGACCAGACCCCGAAGGAGCCCCTGCGCCCGCGCTTCGCCGATCTGCCAGAGACGGAATGCCGCTTCGGCCCCGAGGGCCGGGTGGCCAAGGGCGCGGCCTGCGCGGCCTACGCGACGCAGCTCGGCTTCCAGTTCGGCGGTCCCGAGGGCCTCGCCCGGCGCCTGGCGCAGGAGGACGGGCGCGAGCGCTTCCGCCGGCAGGGCACCCTGCCGGACAGCCTGGGGCGCCTCGTCGCCGATGTCGGCTGAGGCGCCGCCCGCCGAACCAAAGAGCCTGCGCGACCCCGTCACCCTGGCCGCGCGCAAGTCCCGGCTCGACAGCCCCCACCTCGCCCCGATCCGCGCCCTCGGCCGGGCGATCGCCGCGGCGCAGGGCGCCGAAGTCCCCGAGCCCGACCCCCTCGACGGCGGCGTCGCGGCCCGCCTGCTGCTGCTCCTGGAGACGCCGGGTCCGCGCATCCGCGGCACCGGCCTCGTCTCGCGGGACAACCCGACGGGCACCGCCGCCAACCTCTTCCGCTTCCTCGCCGAGGCCGGGATCGCCCGCCGCGACACCCTGATCTGGAACACGATTCCGTGGGTCATCCACGCCCCCGGCGCCCGCAACCGGCCCCCGCGCCGGTCCGAGGTGCGGCAGGCTCTGCCCTGGCTGGCGCCCCTCCTCGCCTGCCTGCCGCACCTGCGCGTCGTCGTGCTCTCCGGACGGGTCGCGGGCTTCGCGCAGTCGGACCTCGAAGCGTCGCGTCCGGATTTGATGCTGATCCCGATTCCGCATCCGAGCCCGACCTTTGTCTGCACGGCGCCGAGCGTCGCCGCGCGCATCCGGGCGGGGCTGGCGGAGGCGCAAGCCTGCATCGCCGGTGGGCATTGCGCCTCCCTCGCTGGCAATTGCCGGCCGATGCCCCTAAATGCGGGCGACGGGCCGTGGTCCGGCACAAGCTCGGGTTGACCCCATGCCGCCGATGCGGCCGTGCGCGGGGAGCCCAGCGGAGGCGGACGCCGACACGATGAACTTTGCGAGACAGCAGAAGCAGATCGAGACGGCCGAGGCGCTCGCGCCCGAGGCGTCGCCGATCGACGCGGCGGAGACCGAGGCGCCGAAGGGCGGCCTGCGCGGTCGCTACGCCTGGCTCGGCACCATCGCCAGCCTCGCCATCCTGGCGGGCTCGCTGTTCGTCCTGTGGAAGCTCGTCGAGACGGTCACCTGGGCCGAGATGCACGCGGCCTTCACGGGCGCCTCGGCCGAACAGCTCGGCTTCGCCTTCCTGTTCGTCGGCCTGAGCTACCTCTTCCTCACCTGCTACGATGCCCTGGCCCTCCGGCAGCTCAAGCTGAAGGTTCCGTACCGAACGACGGCCCTGGCCTCGTTCACGAGTTACGCCGTCAGCTTCACCCTCGGCTTCCCGCTCCTGACGGCCGGGACGATCCGCTACTGGATCTACTCGAGCAAGGGGCTGGGAGCGGCCAAGATCGCCGCCCTGACGGTGATCGCGGGCTTCACCTTCTGGCTCGGGATGGGCGTCGTCCTGGGCCTCAGCCTCATCGTCGAGGCCGGCCAGCTCGCCGCCCTCACCTTCACCAGCATCGCGCTGAACCAGGGGGTCGGCTTCGGCGCCCTCCTCGCCGTGGTGGCCTACCTGCTCTGGGTCTCTCTCAAGCGCCGCCACGTCCGGGTGAAGAGCTGGCGGCTCGAACTGCCGGGCGCCTCGGTCTCCTTGAGCCAGATGGTGGTGGGCATCGGCGACGTCTGCGCGGCGGCCGCGACCCTCTACGTGCTGCTCCCAGCGGGCACCTCCATCGGCTTCACCACCTTCGTGGCGATCTACGTCCTGGCGGCCATGCTGGGCATCGCCTCGAACGCGCCGGGCGGCATCGGGGTGTTCGAGGCGACGATCCTCCTCGCGCTGTCGAGCCTGCCCCGGGACCAGGTGCTCGGATCGCTGCTGCTGTTCCGGGTCTGCTATTATCTCGTGCCCTTCGTCATCGCGCTGGCCATGTTGACCGTCTACGAGATCGTCAAGCGCACCCGGGACGCCCGGGCCTGAGGCGCGGGGCTGAGCCGGGAGGGTCCGCATGGCACGGGGCGCACGCCGATCATCCTGGACCGCCGCCACCGTCGCGACGGTGGGACTCGGGGTGTTCGCGGCCGGACGGGGAACCCTCGACGGACCGATGATCGCGGCTTCCCTGGTCGTCCTCTGCCTCGGCGGCGTCATCGGCAGCCTCGGGCGGGCCCGCATCGTGCGGGTGACCGAGAGCCCCGGGGCCAGCCGGCATTCGGTGGCGGAAGCGCTCCTCGCCAACATTCCCGATCCCGTCATCCTCGTGGATCGCCGTGCGGTGGTGATCGAGGTCAATCCCGCCGCCCGGGCCCTGCTGCCGGCCCTGAAGCTGCGCCACCCGCTCTCCTTCGCCCTGCGGGCCCCCGACGTCCTCGACGGGATCGAGGAGGTGCTGCGCACCGGCGCCCCGCTCAAGACGCTCTACGCCACGCGCGTCCCCACCGAGCGCGCCTTCGAGGTGCAGATCGGCGCCCTGCCGATGCCGGACGGCGTGGTGGGCGGGCAGCCCAACGTGGTGCTGTTCCTGCGCGACCTCACCTCGGCCCGGCGCCTCGAGGCGACGCGGGTCGATTTCGTCGCCAATGCCAGCCACGAGCTGCGCACGCCGCTGGCCTCGCTGCTGGGCTTCATCGAGACGCTGCAGGGCCCGGCCCGCAACGACCCGCCGGCGCGCGAACGCTTCCTCGGCATCATGAAGACCCAGGCACAGCGGATGGCGCGCCTCGTCGACGATCTCCTGTCGCTGTCGCGGATCGAGCTGCGCGAGCACGTTCCGCCGACGCGCCCCGTCGACCTGACCCGGATCGCCCGGCAGATGGTGGACACGCAGGGGCCGCTGGCCCGCGACCGCGGCGTGGTGCTGAGCGTCGCCGCCGAGGGCGCCTTCCCCATCCTGGGCGAGCGCGACGAGCTGCTGCGGGTCGTCGAGAACCTGATCGAGAACGCGGTGAAGTACGGCGGCAGCGGAGGGCGCGTCGAGGTCGCGCTTCGGCGCCAGACCGAGGCGGCCAGCGGGCGGACGAGCATCGAGCTCGCCGTGCGCGACCACGGGCCGGGGATCGCGGCCGAGCACATCCCGCGCCTGACCGAACGGTTCTACCGGGTCGACGTCGCCTCCAGCCGCGACCAGGGCGGGACCGGCCTCGGCCTCGCCATCGTCAAGCACATCGTCAACCGGCACCGGGGCCGCCTGCTGATCGAGAGCGTGCCCGACGCGGGCACCACCGTGCGGGCGATTTTTCCGGAATTCGAGGCCGTCGAGCCCCCGGACCTCCTCGCCGAGCCGGCCTAGAGCGTTTTCAAGCGCGGTGGATGCCGGCTCGCGTGAAGACAACGCGACCACACAATAGGAAAGGGCATTTTCGGTGATCCGGAGATCACCGAAAATGCTCTAGCGGAACGGCGGCTCGTCGAAGCTGCGCAGTTTGCGCGAATGCAGGCCGTGGCGCTCGGCCCGCAGGTTGTCGAGGGCGGCGAGCCCGATGAGCAGGTGCTCGGCCACCGCGCGCTCGTAGAAGGCGTTGGCAGCGCCCGGCAGCTTGATCTCGCCGTGGAGCGGCTTGTCGGAGACGCAGAGCAGCGTGCCGTAGGGAACCCGCAGGCGATAGCCCTGCGCCGCGATGGTGCCGCTCTCCATGTCGACGCCGATGGCGCGGGACAGGTTGATGCGCCGCCGCTCCTGGCTGAAGCGGAGCTCCCAGTTGCGGTCGTCGTAGGTGACGACCGTGCCGGTGCGGAGCCGCCGCTTCAGGTCCTCGCTGCGCTCGCCGGTGACGTGGGCGGCCGCCGCCTGGAGGGCGAGCTGCACCTCGGCCAGCGCCGGCACCGGCACGTCCGGCGGCACGAGTTCGTCGAGGATGCGGTCGCGGCGGAAATAGCCGTGGGCGAGGACGTAGTCGCCGATGGTCTGCGACTGGCGCAGGCCGCCGCAATGGCCGACCATGAGCCAGCAATGCGGGCGCAGGACCGCGAGGTGGTCGGTGATCGTCTTCGCGTTGGACGGGCCGACGCCGATGTTCACCAGGGTCGTCCCCTGCTGGCTGCCGTCGGGGCCCCGGGCCACGAGGTGGTAGGCCGGCATCTGGTACTTGTGCCAGGGCGAGGCGGCGATCAGCGCGGCCGGATCGACGGTGGCGGCCTCCGCCCGCGAGACGGTGACGCCGCCCGGCAGGATCATCCGCTCGAACCCCTCGTCGCCGCGGGCGAGGCGCTCCAGGCCGTGGCGGATGAAGCCGTCGACGTAGCGGTGGTAGTTGGTCAGCAGGATCCAGGGCTGCACGTCGCCCCAGTCGCTGCCGGTGTAGTGCACCAGGCGCCGGAGCGAGTAGTCGGTCCGGATCGCGTCGAAGAGGGCGAGCGGGCGCGGCGCGTCGGGCAGGTCCTGCCAGAGCCCGTCCGCGATCTCGTCGCCCACCACCGAGAGCAGCGGCACCGGGAAGTAGGTGGCGAGGTCCCGCGGGGTGACGCCGCTGCGCCCGAGATCGGCGCCCGGCTCGATCACGTAGGGATACGGG
Source organism: Methylobacterium sp. Leaf465 (assembly GCF_001424705.1). Taxonomy (GTDB): domain Bacteria; phylum Pseudomonadota; class Alphaproteobacteria; order Rhizobiales; family Beijerinckiaceae; genus Methylobacterium. Next base: position 463,008 of record NZ_LMRA01000023.1, on the reverse strand, counting down.
ATCTCCTGGGCGCTGAGGCCGACCTCCAGGGTGACGGCGTAGTCCCGAACCAGGGGCCGCAACTGCTCCAGCAGGTAGCCGCGAAAATGGTCCGGCTGGGTCACGGTGGTGGCGTAGGTGCCCGGCGCCTGGAGCTTGGCCGTGGCCCGGGAGACCTGCGGCATCGGCCCGGCCGGCTGGTAGGTGAGGCGCAGTTCCGGATAGCGGAACTGCAGCCGCTCCGTCGCGTCCGGCGGCGGGCCGCCATCGAGATAGCGCGCGAGGGCCGAACGCAACGCCGCGATCGCCCCCGCATGGAGCGCCGCCAGGCGTTCCACCGCGGTCTCGGCATCGGAGACGGATTCCATCGGTCGCAACTCGTCGCGGATCACGGTGACTCCTGCCCAGGCGCTCGGTCCCCAGGGTCTTACACCGGGCGAACCCGGGAGGCGAACGCGGGACGGATCGGGGATTTTTATCCACCGTCATCGCGGCCTGGGCGATTCCGAATTGCCGCTTGGCTCCAATACAACCATTTCGTTTCGCCTCCGATTCCCTTAACATATGCAAGGTATCCGTTTCGTCCGGAAGAGACGAAGACTGGGTCCTCGGACTGGCATAAGCGGCGACGACAGGGGGAACAGGGCGTCGATGCTCACAGTCTTCGGGTGCTTCACTACCGAACATGACCCGTGGCTGCTGACGCTCGCGGCGATCATTTGCGCCCTGGCCGCGACGTCTACGGTCGCGCTCCTGCACCACGCGAAGCAGACCCGGATCGGCTGGCGCAGCGGATGGGTCGGGGTCGCGGCCGTCGCCGGCGGCTCGGGGATCTGGGCGACGCATTTCCTCACCATGCTGGCCTCCGATCCGGGCCTGGTCGCGGCCTATGCGGTCGGCCTGACGGTGCTGTCGCTGGTGTTCGGCATCGGGGTGAGCGGGATCGGCCTCGCGACCGCGGCGTTCTGGAGCGCCCGCAGCGCCCCCCTGGTCGGGGGGGCCATCGTGGGCCTCGGCATCGCCGCGATGCACTACACCGGGATGGCGGCCTATCAGGTCGCCGGGCGCATGGTCTGGAATCCAGCGCTGGTGGCGCTCTCCGTCGCCGTGGGCGTCGGGCTCGCCATGGCGGCCCTGGGGATCGGGCTGACCAGCGCACGCGCGCGGGGTCGGGTCGTCGGGGCCGCGCTCCTCGCGGGCGCGATCTGCGGCCACCACATCCTCGGCATGCTGGCCCTGACGGTGATGCCGGATCCCTCGGTCGTCGTGCCCGAGGAGACGGTCCCCTCGCTCTGGCTCGCCCTCCCGGTGGGGCTCGCGAGCCTGACGATCCTCCTGATGGCCTGCACGACCCTGGTGCTCGACCTGCGCGACCGCCAGCGCGAGGTCTATCGCGGACGCCTGCACAGCCTCGCCAACGCCGCCGTCGAGGGCCTGGTGATCTGCCAGGACGGCGTCATCGTCAGCGCCAACGACAGCTTCGCGGCCCTGGCCGGCGGCGAGGCGAAGGCCCTGGCCGGATTGCCCCTGGCGCAGTTCGTTCCCGACAGCGCGACCCGCGGCAGCCTCGCCGACCACCCCGACGACGGGGTTGAGGGGACCCTGTACCGGCTCGACGGGTCCGACCTCCCGGTCCAGCTCATCATGCGCCCGGTCGCCTATGGGCGGACGCCGCACGTCGCCCTGGCGGTGCGGGACCTCACGACGCGGCGGCGGGCCGAGCGCCAGATCCGGTTCCTCGTCGGGCACGACCTCCTGACCGGATTGCCGAATCGCCGGCATTTCCAGGACTGCCTGGACCGGAACATCCGGCAGGCGGGCAGCGGGCGCTTGGCGCTCCTCCACATCAACCTCGATGGGTTCAAGGAGATCAACGATCTCTTCGGAAACCCGATCGGGGATGCCACCCTGGTGCGGGTCGCCCGCCTCGTCGGCGGCCTCCTGGACGACACCCAGACGATGGCGCGGATCGGCGGCGACGAGTTCGCCGTGCTGACGCCTTGCACCCACGCGGTGACGGCCGGCCGCCTCGCCGAGACCATCCGGGCGACCCTCCAGGCCGCGGCCGAGAGCGCGCTCCAGGGTGAGCCCGTGCCGGCCGCCACCATCGGCATCGCGGTGTTCCCGGACGACGCGCGCGACCGCAACGACCTCGTGAACGCGGCCGATACGGCGCTCCTCCTGGCGAAGTCCGAGGGGCGGGACACCTACCGCTTCTTCGAGGCGTCCATGGGACAGGATGTGCGCGAGCGCCGCCTCCTAGAGAAGCAGCTGCGCCGCGCCCTGGCGGAGGACCAGCTGCGCCTGGTCTACCAGCCGCAGATCGAGACCCGCTCCGGGACGGTGATCGGCTTCGAGGTCCTGCTGCGCTGGCACCAGCCCGGGCGCGGGCTGGTCTCGCCGGCGGTCTTCATCCCCATCGCCGAGGAGAGCGGTCTGATCCGGGAGATCGGCGCCTGGGTGCTGCGGGAGGCCTGCCGGGAGGCCGCACGCTGGGAGGTACCCCTGGCGGTCGCGGTCAACGTCTCGGGGGTCCAGGTCCATGATTCCGGCTTCGCGCCGGCCGTCCAGGCGATCCTGGCCGAGACTGGCCTCGATCCGGCGCGCCTCGAACTCGAGATCACCGAGACCGCCCTGATCCGCGATCCCGAGCGGGCCCTGACCAACCTGCGTCGGCTGAAGGCGCTGGGGCTGCGCCTCGCCATGGACGATTTCGGCACCGGCTACTCGTCCCTCTCGAACCTGCGGCTCTTCCCCTTCGACACCATTAAGATCGACGGCTCCTTCATCGCGTCCGTCGACTCGAACCCGCAGGCGGCCGCCATCGTGCGCTCCGTGCTCGGGCTCGGCGCCGGCCTCGGGCTGCCGGTCATCGCCGAAGGGGTGGAGACCGCCGAGGAGCTCGGCTTCCTCGTCACCGAGAAGTGCCACGCCGCGCAGGGCTACTTCATCGGCCGGCCCGGCCCCATCAGCGAGTTCGCGCAGCAGACCCGCGGCGCCCGGCAACGGTCGCCGGTCGCCGCCTGACCGGCGGCGACCGGCCCGCTCCCGGTCTCGGCTTGCTCCCGGTCTCGGCTTGCCCGAAACGAGAGGCCCGGCGCTTCGACCCGCGCCGGAGGAGAGGCGCCGCGCATGCACGACGAGACCGACCATCGTCCCGGTGAGGTGGCGATCCCGCTGCCCGACGCCTTCGACGCCGGGCTCTACTTCATCGGCCGCGTCCGCACGCCCTGGGCCACGCGCGGCGAGTGCCCGAAGAACGGCCTGAAGACCGACGCGGTCTGCACGCTCGCCGTCGATGCGCCCTTCGCCGAGGCCCTCCAGAACGTCGAGGGCGCGAGCCACCTCATCGTCCTCTACTGGATGGACGAGGCCGCCCGGGACCTCGCGCTGCAGCGCCCCCGCCATGCGGAGGGCAGCCGGGGCACCTTCTCCCTGCGCTCGCCGGCGCGCCCGAACCCCGTCGCCCTCTCGGTGGTCGAGCTCCTGGCGCGGGACGGGGCGAGCCTGCGGGTGCGCGGTCTCGATTGCCGCGACGGCACCCCGCTCCTCGACATCAAGCCCTATTTCGCGTCGACGGATTCGCGCCCCGGCGCCACGGTGGACCGGGCCGGGACGAGCCCGCGCTGACGCGGTGCCCGCCCGCGGATCCGCGGATCCGCGGGTCAGCCTGCGGGCGCCTCGGCACCGTGGACCTGCCCGTCCGCGCCGTGGACCTTGCGCGGAGTGCCCTTCGGCGGCGCCTTGATCCGGTACCAGCCGACATAGAGGGCGGGCAGGAAGAACAGCGTCAGGAAGGTGGCCGCCAGGATGCCGCCGATCATGGCGTAGGCCATCGGTCCCCAGAACACCTCGCGGGCGATGGGGACGAGGCCGAGGCTGGCCGCCGCCGCGGTCAGCAGGATCGGGCGCATGCGGTGGCAGGTGGCATCCACCACCGCGTCCCACGGCGTCAGCCCGTCGCGCTCGTACTCGTCGATCTGGGTCACCAGGATCACCGAGTTGCGCACGATGATGCCGATCAGCGCCAGCACACCCAGGATCGCCACGAAGCCCATGGGCTTGTTAAAGGTGAGGAGCGCGATGGCGACGCCGATGAGTCCGAGCGGCGCCACGCTGGCCACCAGGAAGAGCTTCTGGAAACTCTGGAGCTGGATCATCAGGAACATCGCCATGGTGAGGAGCATCACCGGCGCCACCGCGGCGATGGGCCCCTGGCCCTTGGCGCTCTCCTCCACCGCCCCGCCCACCGCCAGGACGTAGCCGTCGGGCAGGGACTTGCCGAACGCGGTGATCGTCTCGTCGAGCTGGGCGACCACCGTGGCGGGCTGGGTGTCGTCCGCGATCGAGGCCCGCACCGTGATGGTCGGCAGGCGGTCGCGGCGCCAGACGATGGGCTGCTCCAGTTCGTACCCGATGGTGGCGAAGGCCAGGAGCGGCACCACGCTGCCATTGGCCAGCGGCACCTGCAGGCTCTGCAGGGTGTCGAGGGAGTTGCGCTCCACGGCCTGCGCGCGGGCGACCACGTTGACGAGGTAGATCGAGTCGCGGACCTGGGTGATCGACCGGCCGCCGACGATGCCGTTGAGCAGTCCGGCGATGTCCTCCGAGGTCACGCCGAGCTGGCGCGCCTTGTCCTGGATGATGTCGACCTTGAGCACCTTGCCGGGCTCATTCCAGTCGAAGGTCGGCACATCGAGATGCGGGTTGGCGCCGACGATGTTGCCGAGGGTGAGCGCCTGAGCCCGCAGGGTCTGCAGGTCGGGGCCGCTGAGGCGGTACTGCACCGGACGCCCCACGGGGGGGCCGAGGTCGAGGGAGTGGATGAGGAAGTCGGTGCCGACGAACTGCTCGCGGGCGAGCTTGTCGAGCTTCAGCTTCATGCGCTCGCGCGCCTCGATGGACTTCGTCTCGATCACGATCTGGCCGAAGAAGGCGTTCCCGAGCTGCTGGTCGAGGGGCAGGTAGAAGCGCACCGCGCCCTGACCGACATAGGACGACCAGCGTACGATCTCGGGGTCGCCCACCAGGGTCGCCTCGAAGCGGTCCATCTGGCCCTTGGTCTCGGCGATGCTGGCGTTCTGCGGCAGCGTCATGTCGACGAGGAGTTCGGGCCGGTCGGAGGCCGGGAAGAACTGCTGCTGGACGAAGCCCATGCCGACGATCGCCGCGCCGAGCATGCCGACGCAGGCCGCGACGGTGGTCCAGCGCCAGCGCATGGCGCTCAGCAGCAGGCCGGTGAAGATCCGCATGGACCGGCTCGGGGCGCCGTGGTCCTTGTGCTTCATCTGCTTCGGCAGGAGCTTCACCCCGATCAGGGGCGCGAACAGCACCGCCACCACCCAGGAGACCAGGAGCGAGGCGGCGATGACGACGAAGAGCGAGTAGGTGTACTCGCCCGCCGACGAGCCGTTGAAGCCGATGGGCAGGAAGCCCGCCACCGTCACCAGGGTGCCGGTGAGCATCGGGAAGGCGGTGGAGGTGTAGGCGAAGGTGGCGGCCTTCTTCAGGCTGTCGCCGACCTCCAGCCGCGCGACCATCATCTCGACGGTGATCATGGCGTCGTCCACCAGGAGGCCCAGCGCGATGATGAGCGCGCCGAGCGAGATGCGCTGGAGCGTGACGCCCATCACCTGCATGACCACGAACACGATGGCGAGCACCAGCGGGATCGACAGCGAGACCACGAGGCCGGCGCGCCAGCCGAGCGAGATGAAGCTGACCGCGAGCACGATCACCACGGCCTCGACGAGCGCCTTGGTGAATCCGCCAACCGCTTCCTCGACGATCTTGGGCTGGTCCGAGACGAGGTGGATGCCGACGCCCACCGGCAATTCGCCCTCGAGCTTGCGCATCCGCTCCTTCAGGTCGTGCCCGAAGGTGAGCAGGTTGCCCGAGGGCTGCATCGCGATGGCGAGGCCGATGGCCGGCTGGCCGTTGAAGCGGAACAGGTCGGTCGGCGGGTCGGTGAAGCCGCGGGAGATCTCGGCGACGTCGGAGAGGCGGAAGAAGCGATCGTTCACCCGCAGGTTCACGGCGCGCAGGCTCTCCTCGTTGACGAACTGGCCGCCCACCCGGACGGAGACCCGTTCGGGGCCCGCCTGGATCACGCCCGAGGGCGCGATGGCATTCTGCGACTGCAGGGTGCGGATGACCGAGTTGGTGTCGAGGCCGAGGCCGGCGAGCTTGCGGGTGGAGAAGTCGAGGTAGATTACCTCGTCCTGGGCGCCGAGAAGCTGCATCTTGCCCGCAGACGGCACCTTCTTCACCTCGGCGCGGACGCGCTCGACGTAGTCGCGCAGCTGCCGCGGGGTCACGCCGTCGGCCGTGAAGGCGTAGACGTTGCCGAACACGTCACCGAACTCGTCGTTGAAGAACGGACCCTGGATGCCCTGCGGGAACGTGCCCTGGATGTCGCCGATGCGCTTGCGGACCTGGTAGAAGATCGCCGGGATGGTCTTGGGTGGCGTCGTCTCGCGCAGCTGCACGAACACCGTGGCCTGGCCCGGCGTGGTGTAGCTGCGGCTGAAATCGACGGCATCGATCTGCTGCACTTCCTTCTCGATCCGCTCGGTGACCTGATCGAGGGTGTCGCTGATGGTGGCGCCCGGCCAGCGCGCCTGCACGATCATGGTCTTGATCGCGAAGGGCGGGTCCTCCTCGCGGCCGAGGCGCTCGTAGGCCAGGAAGCCGGCCACCACCGAGATCAGCATCAGGAACCAGACGAAGGAGCGATGCTCCAAGGCCCATTCGGAGAGATTGAAGGACTTCACGGGTTTGCTCTCGCCTCACCGGGATGGCGGCTGATCATGGATGGCGGCGGTGCCCGGGCTCAGGGCGTCGGGTCGGGCAAGCGCACGGCCTGCCCCTCCTGGAGCGAGTGGACCCCGGCCAGGACCACCCGCTCTCCGGCGTTCAGGCCCGTGCCGATGCTCACGCGCTCCGGGTCGCGGCGGGTGACGGTGACCGGCCGCTTGCGCACGCTCTTCCCGTCCGGCGCGACGACCCAGACCGCGTCGCGGCCGTCCTCCGTCAGCACCGCGGCGGCGGGCAGGTCGACGTGAGGCGCCTCGGCCCGCGCCAGGGTGACGGTGAGGGTCGAGCCCAGCCGGAAGGCCTCGGAGGGCTTGAGCAGGGTCATGCGGATGCGCCGGGTGCGCGTGGTCTGGTCGGCGAAGGGGGCGATCTCGCGCACCCGTGCCGTCGCCGTGACGTCCGGGGCGCTCTGGAGCGCCACCGTGAACTGGGCATCCGTGGGCATCGTCCCGACGAGCTCCTCGGGGATGTCCACCACGGCCTCGCGCTCCTCAGGGCGGGCCAGGGTCGCCACGGCCTGGCCCGCGCTGAGTACCTGCCCGACCTCGGCGCTGCGTACCGTGACGACGCCGTCGAAATCCGCGTGCAGCTCGGTGTAGCCCATCTGGTCCCGGGCCCGCTGCAGGTTCGCCTCCGCCTGGGAGACGCGGGCCTGGGCGGTGTCGCGGCTCGCCACGGCGGTATCGAGCTGGGCCTGGGTGACGTTGCCGCCGGCCAGCAGGCGCCGGCGCCGCGATTCCGTGGCGCTCGCGTTCTCGGCCTGCGCCCTCGCGTCGGCGAGGTCCGCCTCGGCGCGGGTCAGGGCGAAGCGCGTCACCACCGGATCGAGGGCGGCGATGCGCTGGCCCTTGTGGACGATGTCGCCCACGGTGACGTCGCGGGCGATCATCCGGCCGGCGATCTGGAAGCCGATCTCCGACTGGTAGCGGGGGGCCACGACCCCCGCGAAGGGGCCGAAGACCTGGGCCGCTACCAGCTTCACGACTCGGTACAGGACCGGCCGTACGGGTGGCGGCGGGGCCGTCTCCTCGGCGGCCTGGCAGGCGCCGAGGGGCGAGACGAGCGCCAGGGCGCCCAGGGTCGACCGGAGCAGGGTCGGGCGGATCATCGCGCCGCCTCCAGGGTCTGCGAGACGGCAACGGTCTGGCCCGGGCGCAGGAGCTGGATGCCCGCGATGACGACCTCCTCGCCGGGCTCGACGCCGCCCTTGAGCGCGATGGTGTTGGGCCCGTAGCGCTCGATCACGACCGGACGGGGCGCGACGGTGCTGTGGGTGGGATCGCGGACCCAGACGGCCGGGGCGTTCTCCCAGCGGTAGAGGGCCGACCAGGGCAGCACGATCGCCTGGCGCGGCCGGAACTTGCCGGTGCCGACCACGATGGCGCCGAGGCTCATGGCCTGGGGCGTCGCGTCGAGCCCGACCTTGACCCGGACCGTGCCGGAGGCGGCATCGACGCTGGGCGAGATCTCGCGCACCCGGCCGGTCGCCTTGACCCGCGGGTCGGCCTGCAGCGTCACCTCCACGGTCTTGCTCTCGGGGGGCGCGGCCAGCACCGCCTCGAAGATGTTGAAGACCGCGTCGCGGGGGCCGTCCTGGGCCATCGCCAGCACCGTCTGGCCGGTCTGCACGACCTGGCCGACTTCGAAGGTCCGGCTGAGGACGATGCCGTCCACGCCCGCCTTCAGGTCCGTGTAGGAGTACTGCTCCTCGGCGCTGCCGAGGGCGGCCTTCGCGGAATCCACCGAGGCCTGCGTGGTGCGCAGCTGCTGTTCGGCATCGTCGTAGCTCGGGCGGGTGGTGTAGCCACTGGCGAGGAGCTGCTCCTGACGCTTGAAGTTCAGCTTGGCCTGGGTCAGCAGCGCCTCGGCCGAGGTGAGCGCGGCCTGGGCGTTGTTGAGGTTGGCGCGCTGCTCCTGGGGATCGAGCTTGGCCAGCACTCGATCGGCGGTGACGTGGTCGCCGACCTCCACGAGGCGCTGCGCGATCTTGCCGTTGGTCCGGAAGGCCACGTTGACCTGGGACTGGGCCTGGATATCCCCGGTGAAGATCAGGTCGGAGGCGATCGTGGTGGCGCGCGCCACGGCCGTGCGCACGACGGCGACGGCGGGGCTTGCCGGCTTCCCCGTCTCCCTGGCCGTTTCCCCGGCCACCGCCTCGCCGCCCCGGGCCGGCGCCAGCGCGACGGCACAAACCGCGAGCACGAAGGCCACGCCCGCGCACCTGCGCGGCCACACCCTCAGCCTACCCACCATCGCGTCCTCGAACTCGAAAAGGCCCTCTCTGGCGTCACCCATATCGGCTCTGTTACCGACCGTCCAGACGGTTTCTTTTTTCGGCGAACCGTCTTCCCGCCGCCGTCGTTCCCCGATATCCCATTGTCGTTTCCCGATCTTCGCGCCGGTTCTGGCAACAGATCTCCCGCCCTCGAAACCGCCGGTGAACCGGCTGGATCGTCGATGATGAAGGCGCGTACCCGCCGCGAAGACCGACCGGTGGTCATCCTGGATGCCGCCGAACGACTGATCCGGCGCATGGGCACCCGGACGCTCACCATCGACGCGGTGGCGGCCGAGGCCTCGCTCAGCAAGGGGGGCGTGCTGCATCACTACGCCTCGAAGGACGCACTGATCTCCGCGCTGGCCGAGCGCAAGCTGCGGGAGATCCGCGAGAGCGTGGCCGCGCACGAGGTCGAGCAGGGTCCGGGTCCGGCCGCACTCCCCCTCGCCCTGATCGCGCATGCCCGTCAGGTCTACGCCGACGAGGACGGGTTTCCCCGCGCGCTCCTGCTGGCCTCGGCGGAAAACCCCGAGGCCTTCGCGGGCTTCAACGCCTTCCTGAAGCAGCGCCTCGCCCAGATGGAGGACGTGGCCTGCTGCCCGGGGGCCGGCGCGATGCTGACCTTCGCCACCCTGGGCTTGCTGCTCAGCCGCACCCTGGGCTTCCACTGTCTCGAGGGCGCGGAACTGGAGAAGCTGTTCGACGCCATGGAGAGCGCCGCCCGGAGCCTGCCAAAGCCGATCCCGGCCTGAAGCCGCACGCGCGCCGCGCGTGCGTTTCTTGAACCTTGCGGAGCGAACGGCGACACAGACCTCTGCCGCGTAGCGATGCCGACGCGTTTCGGTCGCCGGCCGACCGGGCCTCCCTTACGCCGGGAGCGCGCCGGCGGAAGGCACGCGGGACGCCCCCCCTACGACATTGGCCGGTGCCGCCCGCCTCCGGCGACAGCCACATCCTGGCGCAGGAGGATGCCCAGGGCTTCGAACTCCTGCGCACGCCGTATTGCGGCGGGCAGCCGGGTCGGACGATCGACCGGATCGTCGCCCGCCACGCGGCGCTGTCGAAAGCCGAGGTCGAGGTCACCGCCGCGACGGCCGAACGGGTGCCCGGTCAGGCCGCCCGTTCGGCCATGGCTGCGAAGACCAGGGCGTGACGGGCCGCGAGGGCGTCGATGTCGGTGGAGTAGCCGCCGCCGATCACCCCGACGAAGGGAATGCCCCGCCGATGCGCCTCGCCGACGACGAAGCGGTCGCGCGCCAGCAGGCCCGCATCTGTGAGATCGAGGCGGCCGAGCCGGTCGTCGCGATGGGGGTCGACGCCGGCATTGTAGAAGACGATGTCGGGGCGGATCGCATCGAGCAGCGGCCCGACATGGGCCGCCAGCACCGCGAGATAGCCGGCATCGTCGACGCCGTCGGGCAGGCCGACATCGCGGTCGCCGGCGATCTTGCGCGTCGGGTAGTTCTTCTCGGCGTGGATCGAGAGGGTGAAGAGATCGGGCGTGCCGCCGAGGCAATCGGCGGTGCCGTCGCCCTGGTGGACGTCGCAATCCACCACCAGGGCACGGGCGATGGTGCCTTCGGCGTGCAGCGTGCGCGCGGCCACCGCCACGTCGTTGAAGATGCAGAAGCCAGCGCCGGTCTCGCGGCGGGCATGGTGGCTGCCGCCGGCGGTGCTGCCCGCGAGGCCGTGCGCCAGGGCGAGGCGGGCCGCCAGCAGCGTCCCCCCCACCGAGGCGCAGGAACGGGCGACCACCGAGGCGCCCACGGGCAGGCCGATGGTGCGCTCGATCTCGCGGGAGACGTCGAGGGCGAGCACGGCCTCCACGAAGGCGCGGTCGTGGGCCGCGGCGAGGAGATCGGCCCCGGCGGGCTCCGGCCGCGCGAAGCCGCCCGGCACCAGTCCCTGCTCCACCAGCAGCGCGGCCAGGCGCCCATACTTGCGCATCGGGAAGCGATGGCCTTCGGGCAGGGTCGCCTCGTAGGCCGGGTGGAAAACGATGGGCAGGCTCATCGCGACAGGCTCATGCGAGATCCGCGATCAGCCGGTCCGCGAGGGCGAGCCCGCTGTCGAAGGCGGCCTCGATGCGCGGCCCGAGGCAGCCGTCGCCGGCATAGCCGAGACGCCGGCCCGGATCGTAGAGACAGGGGGCGCCGCAGGTCTCCTCCACGAGGGCGTAGCGCCAGCGATGGGCGCGGGCCTGCAAGGGGATGACGGGGTCGCCGAACAGGTCGCCCAGGGCGGCAAGCAGCGCGGCCCGCACCGCCTCCGGGGCCTCTTCGAGATGCGTCTTCGACCAGTCCGGCGTGGCATGGACGGTGTAGGCGACGGGCGCGGTCGGGCGCCCGGGCTTCGCGCCCTCGCGGAACATCGCGGCGACCGGCCCGTCCGCGGGGCGCAGGACGTCGCCCGGGAGGGGCAGGTCTTGCGCGCAGGCCAGCATCAGCGACCAGCAGGGCGCGTAGGTCGCCCGCTCGACCCCGGGCAGGGCGAGACCGCTCGCGGCGAGGAGGCGCAGGGCCTGCGGGCCCGGCAGCGTCAGGGCGACCGCGTCGAAGAGCCGGTCCTCGCCGGCCTCCGCCAGGGTGAGTCGCCAGCCGCCGTCGGTGCGCGCCAGGGCGGTGACGGTGCGCCCGACCTGTACGTCGAGGCCGGCGAGGAGGTCGCGCACGGGCGCGGTCATGTCGGGCACGGCAGTGACGCTGCCGGGCGCATCGTAGGGCGCGACGCGGCCGCTGACCGCCCAGTCGGCGAGGCGGGCGCGGAAGGCGGGTCCGTGCGCCCGCATCACCTGCGCGCCGTGGTCGAAGCTGAGGCCGGTCTCGTCGTCGCGGCGGTTCGCCATGCGGCCCCCCGGCTGCCGGCCCTTGTCGAACAGGGCGACGGAGAACCCGGCCGCGTGGAGCGCGCGTGCCGCGCTCGCCCCTGCCATCCCGGCCCCCACGATCGCCACACGCGCCGGTCTCGCCCCTTGCACCGGTTCCGCCACCCGCATCCCCCCCTCGTGATCCGGGGCTGTCATACGACTGAAGCATCACGGCTGTTAGGGGCGCTGTGCAGCCGGGGACGCGACGCGGTGTCCAACCCGCGCCGGGCTGCGATGGTGGGGTTTCGCGAACGGGGGACGTCGCGGATGTGGGACCAGGCGCTGCAGGATCTGTCGGAGCCGGGCGCCACGGCCGCCCTCTGGCTATGCGTCGCCCTGACCTGCATCAACCTCGTGGGCATCGCGGTGGCGGCCCTGCGGATCGGGCGGCGCAACGGCGCGTCGGTGTTTCCGAGCGCCGCCCCGATCTCCCTGGTGCGACCGGTCTGCGGCGTCGAGGCCTTCAGCGAGGAATTACTGACGCGCGGCTTCCATCTCGCCCATCCCGACTACGAGCTGATCTTCTGCGTCGCCCACGGGGCCGACCCCATCGTGCCGTTGCTGGAGCGCCTGATAGCGGCGCATCCCCGCGTGCCCGCCCGCCTGATCGTCGGCGACGAGCGGATCAGCGACAACCCGAAGCTGAACAATTGCGTGCGCGGCTGGGAGGCGGCCCGCCACGACTGGGTGGTGCTGGCCGACTCGAACGTCGCGATGCCGCCGGACTACCTGCAGCAGCTGCAGGCGGCCTGGCGCCCGAACACCGGCCTCGTCTGCTCGACGCCGATCGGGGCCCGCCCCGCGGGCCTGTTCGCCGCGGTGGAATGCGCCTTCCTCAACACCCTGCAGGCGCGCTGGCAATATACCGGCGAGGCCCTCGGCCTCGGCTTCGCCCAGGGCAAGAGCATGCTCTGGCACAAGCCCTTCCTGGAGGCCCGCGGCGGCATCCGGGCGCTCGCGTCCGAGATCGCCGAGGATGCGGCGGCGACGAAGCTCGTGCGCGCGGCGGGGGCGCAGGTGCATCTCGTGGCCGTCCCCTTCGACCAGCCCCTCGGGCAGCGCACCCTCGCCGAGGTCTGGTCCCGGCAGCTGCGCTGGGCGCGCCTGCGCCGGGTCACCTTCCCGCTCTTCTTCGCCCCCGAGATCGGCTGCGGCCCGCTCCTGCCCTTCGCGGCCGCCCTCGCGGCCGCGCCGTCCATCCCCTTGGCCGGCCTCCTCCTCGGACTCACAGGCCTGTGGTACGGGGCCGAGATCGCCCTGGCCGTCCGGGCGCGCTGGTACCGGCACCCCCGGTTGCTCCTGGCCTTCCTGATCCGCGACGCCCTGGTTCCCGCCCTGTGGGTGAGCGCTTGGCTGCGGGGCGCCATCGTCTGGCGCGGCAATCCCATGGACATCCGGACGAAGGCGTCCGAGCCCTCCCGGCGCAACCCCTGGCGCCGCCCGCGGCCCCGCGCCAGCGCCGCCTGAACGCGCCGGTGCCAGTCCTCCGTCCGACGCGAGGGCACGGCAGCGCTCTTGCTTCAAGCTCCCCCGCCCGCGGCGGGCGGACGGAGCCAGGGCGATGCAGACCGAGACGAGCGGCCTCCACAGGGGCCTGAACGCCTTCCACCTCTGGGGCATCGCAGTCGGGCTCGTCGTTTCGGGCGAGTATTTCGGCTGGAGCTACGGCTGGGCCTCCGCCGGGACCCTGGGCTTCCTCATCACCACCACGGCCGTGGCGGCGATGTACGTCGCCTTCATCTTCAGCTTCACCGAACTCACCACGGCGATCCCGCAGGCCGGCGGCCCCTTCGCCTACAGCCGGCGCGCCTTCGGGCCGGTGGGCGGCTGCATCGCCGGCTACGCCACGCTGATCGAGTTCGTGTTCGCCCCGCCCGCCATTGCCCTGGCGATCGGCGCTTATCTCAACGTGCAGTTCCCGGGCCTCGATCCGAAGCACGCGGCTTTGGGCGCCTACCTCGTCTTCATGTCCCTCAACATCGTCGGCGTGCAGATCGCCGCGACCTTCGAGCTGTTCGTGACGATCCTGGCGGTGGCCGAACTCCTGGTCTTCATGGGCGTCGTCGCCCCGGCCTTCGCCTGGTCGCACTTCGCCGCCCACGGCTGGGCCGGCGCGGACCGGTTCGGCCTGCCGGCGATCGGCGGCATGTTCGCCGCGATCCCGTTCGCCATCTGGTTCTTCCTCGCCATCGAAGGCGTGGCGATGGCCGCCGAGGAGGCCAAGGACCCCAAACGCACCATCCCCCTCGCCTACATCACGGGCGTGCTGACCCTGACGGTCCTGGCCTTCGGCGTGATGCTCTTCGCCGGCGGCTCGGGCGACTGGCGGACCCTGAGCAATCTCAACGATCCCCTCCCCCAGGCGATGAAGGGCGTGGTGGGGGAATCCAGCGGCTGGCTGCATATGCTGGTCTGGCTCGGCCTGTTCGGCCTCGTCGCCTCGTTCCACGGCATCATCATGGGCTACTCGCGCCAGATCTACGCCCTGGCCCGGGCCGGCTTCCTGCCCCGCGGACTCGCCCGATTGCACCCGCGCTTCCGCACGCCGCACGTCGCCACCCTCGCCGGGGGCGTCGTCGGGATCGCGGCGATCTACAGCGACAACCTGGTGACCATCGCGGGGCAGTCGCTCACCGCCAGCATCGTCACCATGGCGGTGTTCGGCGCGCTGGTGATGTACGGGATGAGCCTGGCGAGCCTGTTCCAGCTGCGCCGGATCGCGCCGGATCTCGCCCGCCCCTATCGCGCTCCCCTCTACCCGGCGGCGCCCGCCTTCGCCCTCACCCTGGCGGCGGTCTGCTTCGTCGCCCTGGTCGTCTACAACCCGGTGATCTTCGCGATCTTCCTCGTCCTGATGGGTCTGGCCGTGCTCGCGGCGAAAGGGTTTGCGACGCCGGCCTCGGGCAAGCCGCTCTGCGACCCGGCGCTCTGAACCCGAATGCCGCCGGAGGCCGATCGCGGCGCCTTTCGCAATGCCGCGCGGTGGTGGCCGGGGGCAAGGGGCGCGGTGAAAGGCGCCCGGGGGCGTAGCCCAGGCCCAGGCGCTACTGAACCTTCATCCCGTTCTCGTCGATCATCTGCTGCAGATGGCGATTGACGATGCGGGCGCTGAAGGGCTTCTCGATGAAATGGGCGAGCGCGGGCATGTCGCCGACGACGGGACGGGCAATTCCCGACGAGACCAGGATGGCGATGTGCGGGTAGGTCCGCGCGGTCTCCCGCGCCAGGGAGAAGCCGTCTTGCGTGCCGGGCATCCGGACATCGGTGAACAGGACGGTCACGTCCCGATGGCAGCGGCGCAGCAGGTCCAGGGCCTGATCCGCGGTCTGAGCCTCGAGGGTGGCGTAGCCCGCCCGCTCGAGAATATCGACGGCATCCATGCGGATCAAACCGTCATCCTCCACCACGAGAGCGTGCGAGCCTTTGGAGGAGGTCGGGTAGGGCATGAACCTCAACGCTTCGCGGTCGAGAAAAGGTCCGGCATAGCGGCCCTGTCGCCGCCACCGGCATCGAGCGATCCTCGCGTCCCGCACTCCGAGCCGGCGGACCCTATGGGCCTTACTCCTCCGCTTCTATCCCGCGCAGGGGCGCAGCCAGGGTACAGACCAGGCCTGTGGACGCGTAGGTGGTGCTCACCGCCCCGCCCACCGCGCCGGCGAGGCCGCGCTCGATCAGGCGGCTTCCGAAACCCCGGCGCGTCGGGGTGACCACCGCGGGGCCGCCACGCTCGGTCCAGCACAGGGACAGCATCGCTTCGGGCCCCTCGGTCTCGATGGTCCAGATCACGGCGACCGAGCCCTCGGATCGGGACAGCGCCCCGTACTTGGCCGCGTTCGTCGCCAGTTCGTGGACCATCAACGCAAGGGAGAGGGCGGCCCTGGAGCCGACCTGGACGAAGGGACCGGCCAGGTGCAGCCGCTCCGACCGGGCATCGTCGTGAATCTCGAGAGCCCCGCGAATGACCGCCTCGATGCTGGCGCTCTCGCGGGTTCCGCTGAGAAGCAGGTCGTGGGCCTTGCTCATCGCGATCAGGCGGTCGGCCAGCACGTCCCTGGCGGTCTCGAGGTCGGGTGCGCTGCGCAGGGTCTGGGTCGCGATCGCCTGGACCATGGCCAGCATGTTCTTCATGCGATGGCTGAGCTCACGGTTGAGCACCGCCTGATGTTCCTCGGCCCGCAGGCGCGCGATGCCCACCTGGACGCGATCCGCGACGTTGCGGACGAAGGCGATCTCCTCGTGCCGCCACGGGCGCGGCGCGTCACTGTGCACGAAGAACAGGCCGACGCTGCGACCGCGCTCACGCACCGGGACGTTGAGCATCGCGCCGACATTGATTCGCGAGAGGAGCGCGGCCGCCTCAACGGTGCGCGGATCCTCGGCCACGGCGTCGACCACGAGGGTCTCCCCGCGCGAAAGGCAGGGGCCGAGGGTCTCGTGGTCCATGAAGCGATGCCGCCCGACGAGGCTGTCCGAGCCGACGGTGATCCAGTCGCTATGGATGGTGATGTACTCGCCGGCCCCGTCGAGTTCGCCGTATCCGGTCCGGCTGGCGTCCAGGGTCCGGCCGACGATCTCCGCCGCCCGGTGCGTCATCGCCGGCACGGAGGCCTCGTTCCGCAGGAAATCCCCGAGTTCGATCAGCGCGGCGCGCCGGAGGGAGGCCGCACGGGCATAGACCTCCTCGGCCTTCACCAGGGCGATCTGCCGGCGCTCGTCGATCAGCGTCGTCACCTGACGCGTCAGGCGGCGCAGACCGTCCGCCTGATCGTCCGTCAGACCACCCGCGCGCGGCTGGTGATCGAGCACGCACAGGGTGCCGAGCACGCGGCCGCTGGGCATCCGCAGGGGGGCGCCGGCGTAGAAGCGGATATGCGGGTCTCCCGTGACGAGAGGGTTCCGGCAGGTGCGGGGATCGCCCGTCAGGTCGGGAATCACGAGCAGGTCGGGCTCGCTCAGGGCGTAGACGCAGACCGACGCATTGAGATCGGTCTCGCAGCGGGGAAACCCGACGCGGGCCTTGAACCATTGCCGATCGCTGTCGACCAGGCTGATCAAGGCGACGGGCGATCCGCACAGCAACCGGGCCAGTTGAACGACATCATCGAACGCCTGCTCCGGAGCTGTGTCGAGGATGTCGAGCGCGGCCAGCTCAGCAAGCCGCTGCGGATCGGATGTATCTGGCCTGATACCCTGATCGAGATGACAGCTCATGAAGGGAACTTCCCCGGCGGCCAGCCGTTGTATCCTCCGTTTCGGATGAAGTCACTGAGCCCGTGTCGGCACAAGGGTGCCACGGGACGACTCCCATGGATGAAGACCATGCGGACGTGTTCCGGAACTGTTGCACAACGGGGGCGCGCGCGAAACCGGATCCTGCGCCGGATCGCGGTGCCGGTCGGTCGGGCCGCCGGACGCGGGCCCTATCGCCCACCTCCCGAAGCCCGAATCGTGGATCACCGCCGCGGCGCGATTGACATGAAGAATCGGCGGGCTGACCGGAGGGGGTTCTGGTATCGGGGGTGAAACGCCGGTTCACCGTCTCCCATCCATGAAGATCGCAATTCTCGAAGCGGGCACGCCCCCGGAGCGGCTCGCCGGCCGATACCCGGGCTATGGCCGGATGACCGCCGACCGGCTCGGCCCCGGGCACGACGTCTCGGTGTTCCGGGTGAACCGGGACGAATGGCCCACCGATCCGGACACCTTCGACGCCACCCTCGTCACGGGTTCGCCGGCCGGCGCCTACGATCCCCTCCCCTGGATCGGAACGCTGATCGCCTCCCTGCGTGATCTCGACCCGGACAAGCCTCTCGTGGGGATCTGCTTCGGGCATCAGGTCATGGCGGCCGCCTTCGGCGGACGGGTCGAGAAATCGCCGAAGGGCTGGGGGATCGGGCTGCACACCTACGACATTCATCGGGCGGCAGACTGGATGGATGGAGAGCCGCGGGTCGCCGTCCCGGCCATCCACCAGGATCAGGTCGTCGAGGCGCCGCCGGGGAGCCGAACGCTGGCGGGCAGCGCCTTCACGCCCCACGGCATCCTCGCCTATTCGAACCGGCGCGCCTTCTCCGTCCAGTTCCACCCGGAATTCACCACCGACTATGCCCGTGCCCTGATCGCCGGGCACCGTCCGGGCGATCTCGACGCGGCCGTGCGGGCCCGGGCCCTGGCGTCACTCGATGCTCCCAACGACGGCGCGCGCGTCGGCGGATGGATTCGGCGATTCCTCAGGGATCCTGCCGAACAGGGCCGAGGCGTCTGAGCGAAGGGCTCACGGCCGTGATCCCCCCTTCGCGAGCGATGCGACGTGACGCGCGAACCGCTGGGCAGGAGGAAGGCCCAGGGCCTTGCGAACGGCTGCCCGCGTCCAAACCGAGGGGCATCCGGCGGATGGATCTCCGCGTCCACGACCCCCGCGCCGCCACGACACCCTGCCGGAACGGCCACGCTTGACACGCAGCTTCACAAGGGTGGGGCCTTGGCTCGCCCTGCGTTCAAGGGACAACCTCACCGACCCGTCGGCTCGAGCCAGCGCGTGATGCCCCCATCGAGCGACGCGCGCGACCACTCAGCGGGTTCTTCAGAAGGCTTTGCAGGTGATTGTCACATCAGGTGCGCCGACCGAGCTTAGCCTCACCAGGGGATAGAAGTTTGGCTCAGGTGCTTGGGCAGCGCGGCAGGAAAAGACCAACGGCCTTTAAGGACACTCCTGCCTTATCGACCGCAATAAAATGGAACCGCCTTTGTACGATTCATTAAGAAAATAAACGATGCTTCCTGCAGCCACAAGTCGTTCGCCAGAACGCGGTTGGGATGTTGACCTGACCGGTATTTTGGACCGAGCCGATTGAGAGGCTACTGCATGTTTGGAGTTGACCCCGTTTGTGGTCCACGGCCTATGCAAGTTCTCGGGCTGTGACAGCTTGGTTGGCGAAGGCTCGTGGCGTCGAGCCGCCCAGGGCCGTATGGGGCCGATCGTCGTTGTAGTGGCACCTCCAGTCCTCGATGCGGTCGCGGGCATCAGCCAGCGACAGGAACCACGAGGCGTTTAGGCATTCCGCTCGTAGGCGGCCGTTGAACGACTCGATATAGGCGTTGTCGGTCGGCTTGCCCGGTCGTGAGAAGTCGATCTCGACCCCGTTCAGGTAGGCCCACTGGTCGAGCATGCGACCGGCGAACTCCGGTCCATTGTCGACCCGCAAGCCGGTCCATTGTCGACCCGCAAGCTCTTGGGCCGTCCCCTCAGCTTGACCAAGGCGTCCAGAGCCTCGGTCACCTGGAAGGCGCGGAAGTTAGCTCTCGGCGTGAGGGAGAGCGCCTCTCGCGTATGGCAATCGACAACCGTCAGGATCCGGAACGGACGCCCGTCGAAGATGCGGTCGGATACGAAGTCCATGGCCCAGACCTCGTTGGGTCCACGGATCGCCGGTCGTCCCTGGCGATACCGCCAAGCCCCCTTGCGTTTGGGCAGCTTGGACCGGATCGACAGCCCTTCGTCACAGTAGATCCGGTAGGTGCGCTTATGGTTCACCTCCCATCCCTTCCGTCGCAACAGGATGTGCAGCCGCCGGTAGCCGTAGCGCACCCGTGAGGCAGCCAACTCCTTCAACCGCATCCGCAGCGCGACCTGAGGGTCCGAGCGCTTCCTGTAGCGCTGAGACGAGCGGCCGAAGCCCGTAGCCAGACAGGCCCGACGCTCGCTGATGTCGTAAGCCACCTGCAGGTGACCACCGACCTCACGGCGAGCGGCGGGCCTCACCACTTTCGTTTGAGGACGTCCTGCAGCATGGAGCGGTCCAGCGTCAGGTCTGCGACCAACCGCTTGAGCTTGCCGTTCTCGTCCTCCAACTGCTTCAGCCGTCGGATCTCCGGTACGCCCATGCCGACGAACTGCTTCTTCCAGCGATAAAAGGTCGGCTCGGATACGCCCATCTCGCCGCGCAGACCTCGTCCACCGTCGTGCCGTTCTCCGCCTGTCGCAGGGCGAAGGCGATCTGTTCATTCGTGAAGCGTTTGCGAGGCATGGCATCCACCCTCCTTCAGGGCTCATCTCGCGCGGCTACATCCGCGACGGTGCGATCACCCCGGACGGCGGCCGATGAAGCTCCTTCAGATCGCGGAGCTTCCGCCCCATAGCGCCGGTACGGTCCGCATCCTGATCCAGGGCGCTGCGTTCTGCGCCGGCTTCCCGTCGCCGGCCGACGACTTTCTCGAAGGCTCGCTTGATCGGGCACCTCGACCGCGAGCACAGGGCGCCGCTGATGGGAGCGATGGACGCCTGTAACGCGCGCTTCCGCCGGGGCGCCGTCGTGCCAGCCCGCGCCGGCCTGACCGAGAAGCGTACCTGGTCGACGAAATTCGAGATGCGCAGCCCGCGCTATACCAGGCAGGTCGCGCAGTTGCCGACGGCGGACGCCTGATCAAAGTGGCAAGCGCGCGCACGAGGGCTCAGTTTTGAGGCTGCTCGACCGGCGTCGGTGACCGCAGGAAGATTAGCACGCCACCGACAACGGACAGGCCGAGCGCGATAGAGAAGAGGAGAAAGAACCAGCGAGGCATACTACCGGTTAGCACGCTTGGGCGCTTTGGTGGCGTCGGCCTTTGGGTGTGGGCAGGCTGTCAGCCGATAAGCGCGCCTGCTTGCCCGAGGCCTACCCGATCGCCGGCGGCGTTCACGCGACCTTGACCTAATACCTTCGTCCGCGGGTGATCGATAGCTTCGATTGCATGCGCACGGGCCGTCGACAGGGCCCGCGGAGAGAGTCCGGCTGCAGGCCCCGCGACGGTCGCGGCTTTCTCCGACTCCATCAGAAGCGTGATGGTTTCGAGCCTTTCGAGGATCGTACGGTGCGCTTGCCATATGCTTTGGTCTGCTTCGAGGAAGCGGAGCGTCCCATCCACCAGCCGCATAACATCGTCGACAAACGTGGTGGCGCACACGCGATGAGCTCGCACCTGCTCGGTGGCGGCGTCAAGCGCCCGAACGACGTCTGCCCGAAGTTGTGTCGGCATGCTGGTGTTCTCTCAGCCTAGCCGACCGTTCAGTACTTCACCGGCGCCCGGCTCGGCTTCAGATGCAGGAAGCTCCGCTCTCCCGTGGCCGCTTCAGCGACGTGGTCGATCGCGTTCAACAACTCACCGAGATTTTGGTCGGTCGAGGGCTGAAGCAGGACACGTCGGGCGGTTGTGCGCCCGGCGATGAGCTGCGCTTCAGTCAGGGGATCGAAATCGGGGCGAGCCCGTCGCTTCTGGCTCATCAATCTTCCGGCTCGCTAATGGCTCCAGCCGCGGCAGCGCTGAGGGCAGCGGTTAGCGCGATAAGGAGGGCCGCCTCGATCATGATTGGATCCTTTTGTCAGCGCGCGCCTCGGGCTCTTCAATGGCGTCGGTAAGGATTGCCGACCGCATGGTTAACGAACCATTAGCCGCCGCAAGGAGGTAGGATCAGGCCTGGGCCGCCAGTACGGACGGAATTGCGGAGCGCAGGCGGGAATACCCGCGCGCGGATCGCGGCCAAGCTGTCTCGTCCCAGCCCCGGCGGACGCGCAGGCAGCCAAGCGGCAACGCCGCCGCCGACTGTCCGACCGGCGCCCAGGCCGTTATCACCGGCAGGTCGTCCGCCCACCCGGCTTCGACCTCCGCCGCCGGGCATCCGAAATGCGCTTCGGCCCGGGCCAGGGCATCTGCCATCGCCGCCTCGTCCGCGGACCGAACCCGGTCGGACGCCCCATCCGCATGGACGATCAGGCCGCCGATGCGCACGACCGTCGCGCCGCCCAGCGGCAGGCTCTCCGGATGAAGATCGTCGAGGTGCAGGAGCAGCGCGACGTCGCCCGACGGCGGGGTATCGGCCGGAGGCAGCGCGACCTCGCGCGGCGGCATCGGCTCGTCCAGCGCATCGGGGTATTCGTCGAGACCGGCGGGATCGTAGCGGCCCTCCGTATACCGGCGGATGTTCTCCGCCCGGGCGACGTAGTGCTTGCCGCGGGTATGCAGGCCCGCCACCCAGCGCCACGACAGCGTGTTGCTCGCCGGGTCGCCGTCGAGAAGATGGCGCATGAAGAAGTCCGCACCGAGCGCCCATGGCAGCCGCAGGGTGAAGATCCAGATCGAGGCGAACCACATCCGCGCATGGTTGTGGAGCCAGCCGGTCCCGACGAGGTCGCGGGCCCAGTCGTCGAAGCCGTCGATGCCGGTCCGCCCTTCGGTGGCCGCCTCGTAGGTGCGGCGCAGGCCCGGCTCGGCGGCGAGGCGTTCATGGTCCGCGGCGGCGAGCGCAAGGGCTTCCGTCCAGGCCGAGGGGTGGGTCTCCAGGTGCCCCTTGAAGTAGGTCCGCCAGAACACCTCCGACACGAACTTCTCCGCGCCTCCGTCACCGAAGGCACGGTCGGCGGCTGCCACGACCTCCGCCTCGGTAATCAGACGACGGCGCAGATAGGGCGAAAGCGCCGACGTCGTCGGTGTGTGCTCACGCCCCCGATCGGTGTTGCGGTCGGCGGCGTAGGCCGCACCGGCGCCGGCGAGGAATTCGGAGAGGCCGTCGAGCCCGGCGGCCCGGGTCATGGGGAAGCTGCGATCCATGCCGCTTACCTAGGGGCGCCGCCGGGCCAGCCGATGCGACCCATTTCCCGCCCGCTGAAAGCTGTTCGATCCCGGCCTCAAACTTGTTGCCTCGACCCGCCGCCGCTCGGCCTCACCCCTTCACGCAGGTGCTCATGAAGGTTTTGCGCTTCGTGCCGTCCAGGCTTTTGGCCGAGGCATCGGTGCTGCAGCTCTTCATCTTGGCCTGCTGCGGCGTCAGCTCCTTGGTTGGCGTCGCGGCTTTGCCGGCGAGGCAGTCAGCCATGAAGCCTTTCCGCGCGCTGCCGGAGAGCTTCTGCGAGCCCGCATCGACGTTGCAACTCTTCATCCGCTCACGCTGAGCGCTTTGCGCTGCCGAGGGGGTTGGCGCCTGGGCGAGGGACGGAACCGCGAGGCCGAGGATGATGGGCAGGGCGAAGGTGAGAGCGCGCACCAGGAGGGTGCTCCGGGACAACTTGTCCTACGGTAGCAGGGCCTCTTCAGGTCAGTGAGCTAGGTCACATGACGGGCCACAAGCACGGCTATGTGGGCTCACTGTGTGAGATGAGCCGCCTGGCAATAGCTAAGTGCTTGATTTTGTTGGCGCACCCGACACGATTCGAACGTGTGACCTTTGCCTTCGGAGGGCAACGCTCTATCCAGCTGAGCTACGGGTGCTGACCGTGCCGCTCTGGTAGCCCATGCGAGGGCGCCACGCAACGGGTTCGTGAAAGCGTTTCGGCCACGTGAAGGGCGGCAGCGCGTGGAGGGCGACGCTCACACGTCCGAAGCGGGACGGCTGTGCCCCGCACGAAAGGTGACAATCGGTTGTTCGTGACAATAGCCCAGCAGACGCAGCCGGGTCCGGCCCGACGGCGGCCAACTCGGACCCGTTCGTTGATCTGCCGACGGAACCAGGGTGGGACTGCGGAACGGGACTTGGGTCGTGGACAAACGCCCGGTGTGAGGCCGGTCTCCGTGTCCGCCAACGAAGGGCAATCCTCGTCACCGTAACGCCCGAACCGAACGGCCGGATCGCGTCACGATCGATCCAGCCCTCGACGCATTCGGCGAAACCTCGCCTGCGATCGACCAGTCTCAGATCCCGCTTCCTTTTCCAGATCCTGGCGGCATCGACGCGGCCAACATGATATACGCCGGCCACGGCCCCAATGGCCATGGAGTTGAGGGCGAGATGACCGGTGGCGTCCCGCTGGGTCTGGCAATCGCCAATCAGATCTTCAATGACGCATTGACCGGTCCCGAGGTGCCTCCCGGATCCGCATTTATCACAGCGACTGCGCCCGCTTCCACGCTCCCACCGATACCTGAAGGTAAGATCAGCAATACCAATCTCCGGTGAGGCTTGGCCTGTCGGATCGTATTCCGGCCTTCAGCTCTCCCTGAAGACGCTGAAGACGCTGGGACAGCAAGCATGGGAAAAGCTGCCTGTCGCGAGGCGGGCACTCGGGGCCATCAGTCGAACCGCCGGCTGATGAGCGCGAACGTAAAGTCGTTGTCGGCGATGGCCTCGTCTACGATGGCGTCGGAGGTCCGATGGTTGTGTTCGCCCTCGAGCTGCCGGTAGAGCCAGCGCCAGAGCGCGCAGCGCCTCGGTCAGGCTCCCGAGCGAAGAACCCCGGCGATCCAGGACACGATCGGCCGGGCATCAATGGGGGATGATGGCGAACGGGGCGACCGGGGCCGCCCCGCCACCCGGCGTCACTCGGCGGCGAGCAGTTCGGCCTCTCCGGCGCCATCGGCCCGATCCTCGTCGTCGGGATCGTCGGAGAGGAACGCAGGCAGATTTCTGCCCTCGTCCGCATCGGAGTCGGGATCGAAGCCGGTGACGGTGGCTGCGTCCTCGGCCGGATCGAGACGCAGCGGCTCGGGCAGCCAGCCGAAGTCGTCGGATTCGAAGAGGTCGCGCAGCACCACGCCGCCTTCCGTCTCATAGGCCTCGATCCCGACGAACCGCGCCCGCTTGTCGGACGCCCGCACGGCGGCTTCGGTCAGCATCCGCCGGATCTGCCAGGCCTCGCGGTTGTAGGACTTCTGGATGGCGTCCCAGACCTGTTCCCGTCGCGCATGGTCCGGCGACACGGTGAAGGCCATGAGCTGCTCCAGCGTCATGCCGTCCTTGGCATAGATGGCGAGCAGCACCGGCGACACCGCCGCCAGTCGCAGCCGCTGCTTCACCACGTTGACGCCGACGAAGAAGGCGGCGGCGATGGTCTCCTCGGTCATGCCCTTGTCGCGCATTGCCTGGAAGGCACGATACTGGTCGAGCGGATGGAGCGGCGCGCGCTCGATCTTCTCGGCCAGCGACACCTCGTCGATCAGGATGCCATTCGCCGCATCCGAGACGACGCACGGCACCGGCGCGGTCTTGTTCAGGCTTCTGCTTGACCAGCAGCGCCAGCGCGTGGAACCGCCGCCCGCCGGCCGGCACCTCGTACATGCCTGTCTCGCCGCCCTCCGCATCGAGGACGGCCCGGACATGCAGACTCTGGATCAGGCCGCGCCGGACGACGGACTCGGCCATCTCTTCGATCGAGACGCCGGCCTTCACCCGCCGGACGTTCGACTGGGGAAGCACTGGCTTGTTGAAGGGAATGCCGCGCGCGGACGCGAGCGTGATCTTCTGAACGGCTGTCGCCATGTTCCGTACTCCGCGACGGGTGCCGAGAGCCACTCTCCCGACCCGAAACCCGTCACGAAGCGAAGCGCCGCCCTCCTCCTCTCAGAAGGGCAGCGCCGCGCGAACACGGATGCGGAAGGACACGAAGGCGCAAAGCCGGGAACACGCAAAGGCACGTTTGCGGGTCTACGGATGTACGGCGACAGATCCCGCAGTGGCGCTCGATCACTCGTCCGCTGCTGCCCGCGCGCGGATGGCGGTCCTGACGGCGGGAGTGCAGTGCTCGAACACGGCGCGCCATCGCTCGACTGATCGAATCGTCGCGGTGTCCTGCCGGCCGAGATTGCAGAGCACGCAGGGACGCCCGCCGGCGACGAGGCGCAGCAAATTGAGAATCATGCCGGGGCTTCGGCCATCCCAGATCATCAACCCGAAGTCGCCGACCTCAGCCATTTCCCGGTCCTTGGCCGCGTGGAAGGCGAAGCCGCGAACGCCCTTCGGCACCGCCACGCGACGGGCCGGCCAGCGCCCGAGATTGTTCTGGGGGAGATCGCCGGAGCAGAACACCGTCAGCCGATCGTAGCCGTGCCCGCGAAAGTGGCTCTGGACGGCGGTGTCGGCCCCATCGGCATCCCCGACGACGATGCGGTGGCCGCCCGCGACGATGGCGTCGAGACGTCGGGCGAGCGCGGGCGGAAAATGCGAGACGCGGCGCGATCCGCCGATGAAGATCGTGGGCATGGCTGGCTCCAGACGCGCGAGGAAAGACCGGGACCGCGAACCTCTTTCCCGGCTCGCGACGATCTCCCTACGAAGCGCAGAACTCTTCCTCTCCCCCACCTTCCTGGATCGTCGGCAGATCTTCGGCAGAGATGTATGCTGACACGACATTCCACCGACCGGCGAAACGATTCGTGATGAATTCAAACGCCCCCGGAATCTTTGGCGGTGCGTCTATAGTCGAAGGATCATCGACAAAAATCGGGGAAAGCGGAGTGTCCGACAAAATGAATGCGGTCGAACTGGCAACGGAATTGACGATCGCGTGGCTGTCCAACCCCAACATGCGGATCGACGCCGAGGGCGTACCGGCATTCCTGTCGTCGGTGCACGGCGCGGTGCTGGGCCTGTCCGCGTCCGTCGAAGAGCCGGTGGCACTCGCGACCGCGCCGGAGCATGTCCCCGCCGTCTCCGCCCGCAAGTCGCTGGCCAATCCGGCGCACATCCTCTCGATGATCGACGGCAAGCCCTACAAGACGCTGCGTCGGCATCTTTCGACGCACGGCCTGACGCCGGACGAGTACCGCGCGCGCTACGGCTTGAAGGCCGACTATTCGATGGTCGCGCCGGACTATTCGGCCAGTCGGCGGGCGACGGCAAAGGCGATCGGGCTCGGCCGAAAGCCCGGCGAAACGCCCGGCGAGACGCGGCAGGCCTCGGCCATACCGGAAGCGTCGATCCCGCCGGAAGGGCCGGTCGCCGCAGCAGCAGAGGCGAAGCGCAGAGGACGTCCGAAGCTGACCGTGAAGGCCTGAAGGTGTTTCGAGGCTGGAGGAAAAACCGGAGATCCGTAAACTCACATCTCCGGCTTAGCGGCTTTCAGGTGGCGTGGTCGAGCACCTTCTTCGCCGTTGACTCCATGTCGAGGCGGGCATCCTGGTGCGGCTTGTCCCGTGCAACGGCGGTGATGCCCTGCACGAAGTCGAAGATGCTTTCGGGCGGGCGGCCTTCCTCGGCCCGTACCGTTTCGATGATGCTGGCTGTATCGGCCCTGGAGAAGTTGCGCCGAAGCAGGAAGTCGGTGCGATCCTCGTCGGTGCGCGCGACGGTCCGCTCGCGCGCCGCCTTGATGCGTTGACGAAGGGCGTGGGCGACGAGTTGGCGAAGTTCATGAGCGCTGGCGCGGCCTCTTGCGCGAACCGGTTGGCGGCCTATTTTGAATGCCGGATCGAGATTTCCTTGAAGTCCTCGACGCCCCATAGGTTTTGATTCTGGCACACAGGGCGCAGATAGAAGCTCGCCATGCCGAGCGTCTTCGCCCCGACCTCGGAGTTCCAGGCATAGAAGCCGCGGAAGAACAGGTCGGGCGAGCCGTCCGGCAGTCGCCCCGCCTCGATCGGGTTCAGATCGTCGACCAAAAACAGGAAGACATCGCGATCCGAGGCGTAGAGCGTCGTCGTGTCGGTGGTGACGTCGACGCGCGGATTGTAGATGCCGGTCGACCAGTCGAGCACCCCCGGCACCTTCCACCGGGTATCGCCCGTGCCGTTGCCGGCGATGCGCTGCACGGCCTTGACCAGTTCGTGATCGTAGATGCGGCCATAGTCCGGTCCGGTGACGGCACGCAGCTCGGTACGGCTTTCTTCGGTCTCGAAGGTCTTGATCTGCTCTGCCCGGTTGGACGTCAGCCCGTATTGCAGGTTGATCGCGGCAAGCGGTGCGGGAAGCTGGCGCAGATAGGCGGTGGGCGCACCGACCTGGGCGGCGAGCTGGCCGAAGCTCCAGTGCGTCGGCGCGACCGGGGCGTCGGCACCGGGCAGGATCAGCGACAGCCGTTCGGGATCGTTGCGGCTCGCCTCCACATGGATGAGCGCGCTTTCGACGATGCGGGTGCGGCTGCGGTCGGCCCGGTCCCGCACCGAGCGCGCGAGGTCCGACAGCGACAGGAAGCGCTGGTCCGCCGGCCGCGAGAACCATTCCGACGACACGCGGCCGATCCGCTGGACGCGTGTCACGTCCACCGTGTAGCCGCCGCTCTTGTCGCAGCGCGCATCGAGAACCTGGGTCATGGGAGATCTCCATGACGGGCGCCGAGAGCCTCTCTCTCGAACCCGACCCATCATGGAACCGGGCGAAGCCCTTTACCTCTACCGGATTACCGACGCGCGTCAGCCGCCATTCGCACGGCGAGACCGGCCAGCACCGTTCCCATCAGCCAGCGCTGGACGACAAGCCAGGTCGGCCGGTTGGCCAGAAACATTGCGATCGAACCGGCTGCGATCGTGATCAGCGCGTTGACGGTCACGCTGATGCCGATCTGCGTCGCTGTGAGCGCCAGCGACTGCCCCATGATGTTGCCACGCTCGGGACTGATGAACTGTGGCAGCAGCAACAGGTGGATCACAGCGATTTTCGGGTTCAGGAGGTTCGTCAGAAGCCCCATCATGAACAGCTTGCGCGGACTGTCATCGGGCAGATCACGCATCTGGAACGGTGACCATCCACCCGGCCTCACTGCCTGCCAGGCGAGGTAGAGGATATAGGCCGCGCCGCCGAGACGCAGCGCGTCAAAGGCATGCGGCTCGTCGTGCTGTTGACGGACCATGCCGCGTCGCCGGTGGCGATGAGCCTCATCTATTCAAGCCGCCGACATCTCGCACCGAAGGTGCGGCGCTTCATCGACCTGCTGGTGCGAACCATCTGACGGGTGTCAACGCATGGCGGCTGCATTCGCGATCGACCAGGTGCCTCGAACACCCGCTTGCCTGCGGCACGTCGGACATTAAGTCCCAGTCCCGAGCGGACGATGGACGGCCGCCGGTTCGTCACTTTCACGCTCTTAATTGTTGACTTGGTCTCGAAGAATGGTGCGGGTGGTCGGAATCGAACCGACACTCCTTTCGGAACCGGATTTTGAATCCGGCGCGTCTACCAGTTCCACCACACCCGCATTTTGCCGCCGATTCTAGCAAGCGCTCTTCGCACCTATACTGCACCTAGAGCGAAATCCAAATATCGTCAGCCTGTTTTTCTTCCCTCACAACCCATTGAAAACACACCGTTTTCGGCTCGTCGCATTTTTCTGTAAAATAGTAGACAAACCACTTTTTGAGTCCGGCGCGTCTACCAGTTCCACCACGCCCGCAGCGGTCGCGTCATCGCACACCTTCCCGGTTTCGGCCAGTGGTGTTTTCTTCGCAGTGCGGTCTGCGAGCGCTCGCCATGGACGGCGCCGTATGGTCAAAGGGCGCCGCCCATCCCCTCCAGCCCTCTCGGACCCCTTTATGATCCGTCGCCTCTACGAGTGGATCCTTGCGCTCGCGGGCAAGCCCTCCGCACCCTACGCCCTCGGCGCGGTGGCCTTTGCCGAGAGCTCGTTTTTCCCGGTGCCGCCGGACGTGATGCTGGTGCCGATGGCGGTGAGCCGGCCGGATCGGGTCTGGTTCTACGCCCTCATCACCACCCTGGCTTCGGTGGCGGGCGGCCTCGTCGGGTACGCAATCGGCGCCCTGCTGTTCGATTCCATCGGCCAGTGGGTGTTTCGGGTCTACGGCCTGTCCGACAAGGCCGCCACCTTCCAGG
Source organism: Methylobacterium sp. Leaf465 (assembly GCF_001424705.1). GTDB lineage: Bacteria > Pseudomonadota > Alphaproteobacteria > Rhizobiales > Beijerinckiaceae > Methylobacterium. Next base: position 433,563 of record NZ_LMRA01000023.1, on the reverse strand, counting down.
CCTCCTACGGAGAGTACGGACACTGGGTGATCCTGCTGAAGGGCCTGACGCCGATCCCCTTCAAGCTCGTGACCATCACCTCGGGCTTCGCCCATTACGACCTGTTCTGGTTCGTGGTGCTGTCGCTGCTGACGCGGGGCGCCCGGTTCTTCATCCTGGCGGGACTTCTGGGCCGCTACGGCGTTCAGATCCGGGGGGTGCTCGACCGCCACCTCAACGTGGTGGCGGCGATCTCCGTCGCCGTGATCATCCTCGGCTTCGTGCTGTTCAAGGTGTTGCTCTAGACCAAGGTGATCTTAGAGAGATGGATTACGCCTCGCTCCTGCGCCTGCGCCGCGCCGCCCTCCTCCTGCTCGTCGGATCCGTGCTGACGCTCGCGGGCGCCTGGTACTTTCAGTGGGGGCTCGGCTACGTGCCGTGCAAACTCTGCCTGCAGGAGCGGATTCCCTACTACGCGGCGATTCCGTTGGCGCTCCTGGGCCTTGTCCTGCCCGCCCGGGCCACCCGCCTCGTCCTCGGCCTCGCCGCCCTGGGCCTTCTCTACGGGGCCGGACTCAGCGTCTATCACGCCGGGGCGGAGTGGAGCCTCTGGGCCGGACCCACCGATTGCGGGGGCGGCGCGGGCGCCAATCCGTCCGACGTCGGCGATTTCCTGAACGCACTCCAGAGCACGCGCGTGGCCGACTGTTCCACGGCGGCCTGGCGCCTGGCCGGGATCTCTCTCGCGGGCTGGAACGCGCTCATCGCCTTCGCCCTGGCGTCGGTAGCCGGAACCGCCGCGCTGAAGCGCTGAGACTCAATGCCGGTCGTCGGAGGCCGGCGGCAGGGGCGCCACTGCGATGCCCTCGTCCACGAGGGCGCGCGCCTCGTCCAAACTGGCCTCGCCGTAGATCGCTCGGGTCTCGGTCTCCCCGTAGTGGATCCGCCGGGCCTCCTCCGGGAAGCGCGTTCCGACATCGTCGGCGTTCCGCGTCACCGCCTCGCGCATGGCCCACATCAGGGCGCGCAGGCGCTGCTCGGGTTCGGTGAGCGCCAGTTGCGGTGTCGTGTGCGGTGCCGCGGGGATCGAGCCCGCCTCCGAGGAGAGACCCGCCGGGGCCGGCGGGGCGCGGGAACCGCGATCCGTTCGGGCGACCGAGGGCGCCATCATGCTCTTGCCGACCCGGACCGAGCCGCAGACCGGGCAGGAGACGAGTCCGCGCGCCGCCTACGCATCGAAGGAATCGCTCGAGGGAAACCAGCTCTCGAAGCCGTGCTGGGCCTCGCAGACGAGGGTATAGCGGATCATCGGGTCACGGTTTTCGGAAGACGTGTGCGAGCGGCGTCAGGAAGGGCGCCCCACCCGCTGGATCGTGAAGGGGCGGGCATGCTGCAGGGTCGGAATGCGGGCGCGGGCATCGGCCACGCGGGCGAGGTCGATCTCGGCGAGGATCACCCCCGGCTCGGCCCCGTCGGCGTCGGCCAGGATCCGGCCCCAGGGATCGACGATGAGGGAATGGCCGTAGGTGTCGCGCCCGTCCTCGTGGTGCCCCCCCTGGGCCGCCGAGATCATGAACGAACCGGTCTCGATGGCGCGGGCCCGATGCAGCACGTGCCAATGCGCCTCCCCCGTCTGCTTGGTGAAGCAGGCCGGCGCCGTCAGGACGGTGGCGCCCGCCTCCGCCAGGGCCCGGTACAGGGCCGGGAAGCGGATGTCGTAGCAGATGGCGAGGCCGATGGCCGCCCACGGCGTGTACGCGACGACGGCGCAGGCGCCCCCCGTATAGGTGGCGGATTCACGCCAGCGCTCACCGTTGGGCAGGTCGACGTCGTAGAGATGGAGCTTGTCGTAGGAGGCGGTGATCGCCCCCTCCGCATCGATCAGGAAGGCGCGGTTGGCGACCTTGTCGCCGTTGCGCACGGCGAGTGACCCGATCTGGATCACGATGCCGCGCGCGCGGGCGACGTCGCGCAGGGCCGCCAGCGTCGGGTCGTCGTCCTGGGCCGTGACCTTCTCGAACAGGCTCGCCTTGCTGCGCTCCACCAGGGAGGTCATCTCGGGGGTCTGGACGTAGTGCGCACCGGCATCCGCGGCCTCACGGACCAGGGCCACCGCGGCGTCGCGGTTGGCGAGGGGCTCGCGGCCCGAGCGCATCTGCACGCAGGCGGCCGTGAATTTCGGCGCGTCGCTCATGCGGCCACCAGGGCGTCGAGCTTGCCGGCGCCATTCAGGGCATAGAGGTCGTCGCAGCCACCCACATGGGTGTCGCCGACGAAGATCTGCGGCACGCTCGTGCGGCCCCCGGCGCGCTGAACCATGGTGGTGCGCGAGCCGGATGTCCGCTCGACGTCGATCTCGGTGAACGCGATGCCCTTGTCGCGCAGCAGGCTCTTGGCCGCCGAGCAGTACGGGCACCACGCGGTTGTATAGATCGTGACCGGCTTCATCGTCGAAACGCCCCATCCCAATCCGTACAGCATATAGGCGAGCAGGCAGGCTCTTCCTACTGCCTCGATTCGGTGGGGGTGTCGGCGGTTATGCTCAGGCGGCCAGCAGCTTCTCGACCTCGTTGACGAGATCGCGCAGGTGGAAGGGCTTCGACAGGACCTTGGCGTCCTTGGGGGCCTTCGAATCCGGGTTCAGAGCCACGGCGGCGAAGCCCGTGATGAACATCACCTTGATATCCGGGTCCAGTTCGGTGGCGCGGCGCGCCAGCTCGATCCCATCCATCTCGGGCATCACGATGTCGGTGAGGAGCAGCTCGAAGGGCTCCTCGCGCAGGCGATTGTAGGCCGACAGCCCATTGTCGAACGACAGCACGTCGTAGCCGGCGTTCTGCAGCGCCTTGGCCAGGAAGCGGCGCATGTCGTTGTCGTCTTCCGCCAGGAGGATCTTCATCGAGCAGCGTCCCGTACCTTTGATTCGACGTGTTCTTTCCACAAAGCACCGGCTTGGTAAACAGAACGTTGCCGACCCGTCGGGGCGGGGGTGTCCAACGGCACGAGCGGCGGCCTTGCGGCACGCCCGTCCTGCTGGACAGGCGAGTCGGCAACCCGCAAAGTGGGGCGATGCGTTGTCCCGTCCGCACCGAGGCGCCCGCGCCGCGATGACAGAGCCGTTCCAGACCCCCGAAGCGTCCGGGGCGGCAGCCTTCGATCCGCCCTTCACGGTGGACGAGCCGACGGCGCATACCCTCCCCTTCGTCTTCAACACGCCGCATTCCGGCACGGTCTACCCGCCGGCCTTCCTGGCCGCCTCGCGCCTCGACGGGCTCGCGCTGCGGCGCTCGGAAGACGCGCACGTGGACCGGCTGTTCGCCCCGGTGGTCGATCTCGGGGCGCCCCTCATGCGAGCGCATTTCCCGCGGGCCTTCCTCGACGTGAACCGCGAGCCCTACGAACTCGACCCGCGCATGTTCGACGGACGCCTGCCGGCCTTCGCCAACACCCGCTCCATGCGGGTGGCGGGCGGCCTCGGCACCATCCCGCGCCTCGTGGCCGACGGTCAGGAGATCTATCGCGGACGTCTGCCGGTGGCGGCCGCGGTCGAGCGGATCGAGGCCCTGTACAAGCCTTATCATCGCGCGCTCCGCAGCCTGATCCAGCGCACGGCGCGCCAGTTCGGGCACGCCATCCTGATCGACTGCCACTCGATGCCGTCGTCGAGCCTCGGGCGCGACGAAGCGGCGCGGGCCGACATCATCCTCGGCGACCGTTTCGGCACCGCCTGCGCGCCGATCCTGATCGACGCCTTCGAGCACCACCTGCGCGCCCGCGGCTACCGCGTTCTGCGCAACAAGCCCTACGCGGGCGGCTTCATCACCGAGCACTACGGCGAGCCGAACGTCGAGCGCCACGCGCTGCAGATCGAGATCAATCGGGGCCTCTACATGAACGAGGCGAGCCTCGCGATCACGCCGGGCTTCTCGGAATTGGTCTGGCACCTGCGCAGCGTCGTGGCGGCCGTCGCCGCCGAGGTTCAGGGTCTTGCCCCCTCACGGATGGCCGCCGAGTAGGGCCGTCCGACAAGAAAGTTTTGGCAGCGGCCCGAAAAGATTTGCCGGCCGCTTGCGCGAAAGTGACGGTTTTGCCGCCCCCATCCGGGCGAAGTCCGGTTAGGAGTAGCCCAGATTGCGCGCGTACCTATAATGCCGGGACGCCGCCGCCGCACGAGCCAGAGCCCATGACGTCTCGCATCCCAGACTTCGCGACCGTTCCCTACGCGGCCGATGCCGTGCCGGCTCCGGTGCCGCCCACGGGCGAGCCCTGGATGACGCCCGAGGGCATTCCGGTGAAGGGCGTCTACGGCCCCGAGGATCGCGAAGGCATCGAGTTCCTCGACACCTATCCGGGCGTGGCGCCCTACCTCCGCGGCCCCTACCCGACGATGTACGTGACCCAGCCCTGGACGATCCGGCAATATGCCGGCTTCTCCACGGCCGAGGATTCGAACGCGTTCTACCGGCGCAACCTTGCCGCCGGGCAGAAGGGCCTGTCGGTGGCCTTCGACCTCGCAACCCACCGGGGCTACGATTCCGACCATCCGCGCGTCTCGGGCGATGTGGGCATGGCCGGTGTGGCGATCGATTCGATCTACGACATGCGGACGCTGTTCTCAGGCATCCCGCTCGACGAGATGACCGTCTCGATGACGATGAACGGCGCGGTGTTGCCGATCCTGGCCCTCTACATCGTCGCGGCCGAGGAGCAGGGCGTCCCGCCGCAAAAGCTCGCCGGCACGATCCAGAACGACATCCTCAAGGAGTTCATGGTCCGCAACACCTACATCTACCCGCCGGCGGGTTCGATGCGGATCATCGGCGACATCTTCGCCTACACCTCGAAGAATATGCCGAAGTTCAACTCCATCTCGATTTCCGGCTATCACATGCAGGAGGCCGGGGCGACGAACGACCTCGAGCTCGCCTACACGCTGGCCGATGGTGTCGAGTACATCAAGGCGGGCCTCGCCGCCGGGCTGACCATCGACCAGTTCGCTCCGCGTCTGTCGTTCTTCTGGGCGATCTCGACGAACTTCTTCATGGAGATCGCCAAGATGCGGGCCGCGCGCCTGATCTGGGCCAAGCTCGTCAAGGAGTTCGAGCCGCAGAGCGACAAGTCGCTGCCCCTGCGCACCCACAGCCAGACCTCGGGCTGGTCGCTGACCGCGCAGGACGTCTTCAACAACGTCACCCGAACCTGCATCGAGGCGATGGCGGCGACGCAGGGCGGCACCCAGTCCCTGCACACCAACGCCCTCGACGAGGCGCTGGCCCTGCCCACCGACTTCTCGGCCCGCATCGCCCGCAACACCCAGCTCTTCCTGCAGCAGGAGAGTGGCACGACGCGCATCGTCGATCCGTGGGGCGGCTCCTACTACGTCGAGAAGCTGACCCAGGACATCGTCGCCCGCGCCTGGGAGCACCTGCGCGAGGTCGACGAACTGGGCGGCATGGCCAAGGCCATCGAGGCCGGCATCCCGAAGCTGCGCATCGAGGAGGCGGCCGCCCGGGCCCAGGCCCGGATCGATTCCGGCCGCCAGACCATCGTGGGCGTGAACAAGTTCAAGCCCGACGACGACCGCGCCATCGAGTTGATGCGCGTCGACAACGGCAACGTCCGAACCCTTCAGATCGACAAGCTGAAACGGCTCCGGGCCGAGCGCAACCAGGCGGAGGTCGACGCGGCCCTGGCGGCCCTGACGGCAGCGGCGCGGGGGACGGGCAACCTCCTCGAACTCGCCGTGAACGCGGCGCGGGCCAAGGCGACGGTGGGCGAGATCTCGGACGCCTTGGAGACGGCCTGGGGCCGTCACCGGGCTGAGATCCGCTCGATCTCGGGCGTCTACAAGCGGGAGGTGGGTGGCATGTCGCCGGTGGTCGAGACCGTTCGCAAGCTCGTGGAGACCTTCGAGGAAAACGACGGGCGCCGCCCGCGCATCCTCGTCGCCAAGATGGGCCAGGACGGACACGACCGCGGCCAGAAGGTCATCGCCTCCGCCTTCGCCGATCTCGGTTTCGACGTGGATATAGGGCCACTCTTCGCGACACCCGCGGAGGCCGCCCGGCAGGCGGTGGAGAACGACGTCCACATCGTCGGCGTGTCGTCGCTGGCCGCCGGTCACCTGACTCTGGTGCCGGAACTTAAGGCCGCGCTCACCGAGCAAGGCCGCGGCGACGTGATGATCGTCATCGGCGGCGTCATCCCGCCCGGCGACTACGACGCCCTCTACGCCGCCGGCGCCTCGGCGATCTTTCCGCCCGGCACCGTCATCGCGGAGGCCGCCGTGAAGTTGATCGAGGAATTGAACGGGCGCCTCGGCTACGCCGCGCGCCAAGCCGCCGAATAAGGCATCGGGTCGAGCGCACCGCCGCCCCCCCCCCGGCGCCTGCGCCCAGGCCTCCGGGGGCTTGACCGCGACCGGACAGGGGCTCCGGGCGCCGTCATGCCGCTGCTGGCTGGTCCGATCGCCCGCGATAGGACAGGGCCTCGGCGAGGTGGATACGGCGGACCCGGGCCTCACCGTCGAGGTCGGCCAGGGTGCGGGCCACGCGCAGGGTCCTATGGAAGCCGCGCGCTGAGAGCCGCATGGTCTCGGCGGCCGAACGGATCAGAGCGGCCCCCTCCTGGTCCAGCGCCGCCACGGCCTCGATCACCGGCGGCGGGCAGGTGGCGTTGGTGAACGTGGCGTCCGGATCGTAGGCGGCGTAGCGCGCGGACTGCAGAGCGCGGGCGGCCGCCACACGCGCCGCCATCTCGGCCGAGCCCTCCAGGGGCGGCGGCAGGATCAGGTCGGCGGCCGTGACCGCCCCGACCTCGATGCGCAGGTCGATCCGATCGAGGAGCGGCCCGGAGATGCGGGCGCCGTACTGGGCGACGCAGCGCTCGTTCGGCCCCCGGCGGCAGGCATAGCCCGGCTCCAGCGCCTGACCGCACCGACAGGGATTCATCGCGGCGACGAGCTGGAAGCGGGCCGGGTAGGTCACCCGGTGGTTGGCCCGCGCGATCATGATCGTCCCAGTTTCCATCGGCTGGCGCAGGGAATCGAGGACCTGGGGCGTGAACTCAGGCAATTCGTCAAGGAACAGCACGCCGCCATGGGCCAGCGAGGCCTCGCCCGGACGGGCGTTGATGCCACCGCCGACCAGGGCCGCCATGGAGGCGGAATGGTGCGGCTGCCGGAACGGGCGCCGGTTCGAAAGGGCTCCGCCCTTCAGTTCGCCCGCCACCGACTGGATCATCGAGACTTCGAGGAGCTCCCGCGGTGCCAGTGGCGGCAGGATCGAGGGCAGCCGCGCGGCGAGCATCGACTTGCCCGCCCCCGGGGGCCCGTTCATCAGGAGGTTGTGGCCGCCGGCCGCCGCGATCTCCAAGGCGCGCTTGGCGCCCTCCTGACCCTTGATGTCACGCAGATCCGGCAGGGCGGCGCCCGGCGCGGCCACCGCCGGCTCGGGCCGGGCCATGACCTGGGTACCCTTGAAGTGGTTGGCGAGCTGGATGAGCGAGCGCGGCGCCAGCACGTCGAGGTCGCCGCCGGCCCAAGCGGCCTCCGGCCCCGTCGCGGCCGGGCAGATCAGGCCGAGGCCGAGGGCGCTGGCGGCCATGGCGGCGGGCAGCACACCGGACACCGCCGTGATCGTGCCGTCGAGGGCGAGTTCGCCGAGAACGCAGTAGCCCGCGAGCGCATCCGCCGGCAGGGCGCCGATGGCGCCCATCACCGCCAGGGCAATCGGCAGGTCGTAGTGCGAGCCCTCCTTCGGCAGGTCGGCCGGGGCGAGATTGACGGTGATGCGCTTGGCCGGCAGGGCGAGGCCGGAGGCGATCAGGGCCGACCGCACGCGTTCCCGGGATTCCGCCACCGCCTTGTCGGCGAGGCCCACCACCGTGAAGGCGACGATGCCGGGGGCGATCTGAACCTGGACATCGACGGCCCGCGCCTCGATGCCCTCGAACGCCACGGTGGCGACGCGCGTGACCATGCTGGATCGACCTTCGGGGCGGAAAGATCCGGCGACCCTAGGGGGCGGCGTCCCCGGATACAACCTCTGGGCGCAGCCATCGCGCGACGTCGAGAGGAACCTCATCCGGGCTGAATGGTTCGATGGAGGTCAGAAACATTCCTCGACACAGCAGGGAGACACCATGTCGATCAAGCTCACGGGCCTCGCCGCCCTCGCCCTCGGCCTCGCCTTCACCGGCTCCGCCTTCGCCGACCGGAAGCCGACCCCGGAGGAGCAGACCAAGATCGAGGCCGTCCTGAAGCAGGAAGGCTTCACCAAGTGGAAGAAGATCGAGGTCGAGGACGACGAGATCGAGGTCGACGACGCCATCGACGCCAACGGAAAGCAGTTCGACCTAGAGCTCGACCCCAAGACCTTCGCCATCGTGAAGCGCAAGGCCGAATAGTCCTGCGCACTCCGCAGTGACCTTTCGCCGGAGCATTGCTCCGGCGGTCAGCCCTTGCGGGTGAAATAGGTGCCGGCCGGCGCGGCCGAGCCGGCACCGCTCGGATTGAGCGCCCGCCACTGCGTCAGAACGGTATCGCCGCCCCGACGCATCTCGAACAGGTTCGTCCCGACATCGTAGAGCCGCGTGCCGTAGGCGTTGACCGTCCGTCCATCGCCGAAGGTGTGGAAGGCGACGGACAAGCGCTCGTCCGTACCGCTCGCCTTGCAGACGATGGTCTCGTCGGTCTGGAAGCCCTCGATCCGCAGCAGACAGTCCCGGTTGCCGCGTCCCGGAGCGATGTCGAGGTCGTAGGTGACGACGATCGGCGACCCGCCAACGGTGCGCCCGCCATCGTGCTCGTAGAGGTAACGCCCGGCCCAAGCTCCCGGCACCTGGGGCGCGGCGGATGCCGCCATCAGGCCCGCCACGAGGCCGGTGGACACCATCAGTCTCAAGCCGAACCGCCGCGTCATCGGCATCTCCCTCGTCATCGATCAGGACAGGACGCGGAAGTTGGCGCAGGGATCGGGCGATTTGCGGGCACACCGCGGCCGCCTTCCCCGCCCTGCCCGCACCGGCCTGTCGGGAGTCGCCCTCCGAGGCGCGAAGTCCGGTTGGAATACCCGGAGGCCGCTTGGAATACCCAGAGGCCGCTTGGAATACCCGGAGTCCGCTTGCATCCGTCGCGCGCGGCGGCCATATAGCCCTCGGGAGGTTGGCGAGGGACGTTTCACTCGCCAACCGGGTCAGGTCCGGAAGGAAGCAGCCCTAACGAGACCGAGCGGGTCTTCGTCCAGCCTCCCACCTCGATCGATGCCTCGGGCTCGCGTGGCGGCACCCTCCGACCGGAGCCGCACCAACCCAGCAAGGCGGCATGGACGCGACCTCCGGTCCTCTGAGCGATGCCGGGCTCCTGCCCGGCCTTCCCGAGCCGACCCCGGCCGCCACGCCCTATCGGGTGCTGGCGCGCAAGTACCGGCCCCAGAACTTCGACGACCTGATCGGCCAGGGCGCCATGGTGCGGACTCTGGCCAATGCCTTCGCGGCCAACCGCATCCCACAGGCCTGGATGCTCACCGGCGTGCGCGGCGTCGGCAAGACCACCACCGCCCGAATCCTCGCCCGCGGCCTGAACTACGTCCGCGACGGCCATCCCGATACCGGCCCCACCATCGCGATGCCGGAGCTCGGCCGGCACTGCCAGGCCATCATGGAATCCCGGCACATGGACGTGCTGGAGATGGATGCCGCCTCGCATACCGGCATCGACGACGTGCGCGGCATCATCGACGGCATCCGCTATTCGCCGGTCTCGGCCCGCTACAAGGTCTACATCGTCGACGAGGTCCACATGCTTTCGGAGAAGGCGTTCAACGCCTTCCTGAAGACCCTGGAGGAGCCACCGCCGCACGCCAAGTTCGTCTTCGCCACCACCGAGATCCGCAAGGTGCCGGTGACCATCCTGTCCCGGTGCCAGCGCTTCGACCTGCGCCGCGTCGAGGCCGAAACCCTGGTCGGGCACCTCGCCCGGATCTGCGCCGCCGAATCCGTCGAGGCCGACGCGGAGGCGCTGGCGGCGATCACCCGGGCGGCCGAGGGCTCCGTGCGCGACGCGCTCTCGCTCCTCGACCAGGCGATCGCCCACGGGGCCGGCCTCGTCAGCGCCCAGAGCGTGCGCGACATGCTGGGGCTGGCCGATCGCGGCCGCATCGTCGACCTGTTCGAGGCGGTGATGCGCGGCGACATTCCGGCCTCCTTCGCGGAGGTGCGCGGGCAGTACGAGGCCGGCGCAGACCCGGCCGTGATCCTGTCCGACCTCGCGAGCTTCACCCACCTCGTCACCCGCCTGAAGCTGGTGCCGGACGAGGCTGCCGCCGATCCGACCCTGAGCGAAGCGGAGCGGTCGCGTGGGAGCGCGTTCGCGAAGACACTTTCGGTCCGCGTGCTGTCGCGGGCCTGGCAGATCCTCCTGAAGGCGATCCCCGAGGTGCAGACGGCGACCCGCCCGCTGGCGGCGGCCGAGATGGCCCTGGTGCGTCTCGCCTACGCGGCCGACCTGCCGACCCCGGACGAGGCCCTGCGCCAGATGAAGGCCCAGGCGCTGACGGGCCCCGCGGCAGCCTCCGGTGCCGCGGCCCAGCCCCTCGCCCAATCCCCGTCGCCGGTCCCCGCGATGGCCGAGAGCCGCCCGGCCCTGCCACCGATCCCGACCTTTTCCGGGGAGGCGCCGCCGCCGCGCCCCGCCCTGACCATGGCGGCCAATGGCGGCGGGCCGCGCCCCGCCCTCGCGAGCCCGGCTCCCGCGCCGCAGCCCGAAGGGCCGCGCCTGCTCCGGTTCACCGACGTCGTCGCCCTGGCCGATGCCAAGCGCGACATCGGCCTGAAGATGGCCCTGGAGCGCGAGGTCCACCTCGTGCGCTTCGAGGAAGGGCGCATCGAGTTCCGCCTCGCCGACGGGGGGCGCCAGAGCATCGCCAACGACCTCGCCCGCGCCCTGGACGCCTGGACCGGCCGGCGCTGGATCGTCGCCCTGTCGAAGGAGGCCGGCGAGCCGACCCTCGACGCCACCGCGCGCGCCGCCACCGAGACCCGCCACCAGAACGCCGCCGCCCATCCCCTGGTTCGCGAGGTCCTGGCCCGGTTTCCCGGAGCGCAGATCGTCGACGTGCGCGACAAGGCGCCCGAGGGATCGCCGGCGATCGAGGCCGCGCCTACCGGCGAGGCCGAGACCGACGAGCCCGACGACGAGACATAGCCTCCGGGGCCGTGGCGCCCCAGATGTGATCCATCCCGGTTCCGGAACGACAGAGAGGGCAGACCCGATGCGCGACCTCATGGGCATCATGAAGCAGGCCCAGGCGATGCAGGAGAAAATGGCCTCCCTGCAGGACGAACTCGACACCGTCGAGGTGTCGGGTGCGTCGGGCGGGGGCGCCGTCCGCGTGACGATGACGGCCAAAGGCCTCGTGAAGGGTGTACAGATCGACCCCGCCATGCTCGTGGCCGACGAGCGCGAGATCCTGGAGGACCTCATCGTAGCGGCGGTCAACGATGCCCGCGGCAAGGCCGAACAGGTTGCAGCCGAGCGGATGGCCGAACTCACCAAGGGCCTGCCGATCCCCCCGGGCATGAAGTTGTTCTGAGACCGTCAACCCGGCAATTCGGCAACATCGATCACAATTTGGTCGCCGAAGCGTTGCCATGGGCTGGTCGGAGTGGAACGTTGGGGCTCCAACGTTCTCCCGCCGGCTGGATCATGAACTTTGATGCGCATCTTCCTCGGGCTACGCCGATACAGCCCAAGGCTGTACCTGGACGCTTCAGGGACATTGCGCCTCTCATCATCGGATTTTTACTTCTGATCGCGACAGCTGCTGCGACAGCCAATCTGGTTGCGGAGCAGGATGCGAACCGAGCCGAACTGCGCCGCAGCGTCCGCATCCGGGACGCCATCTTCACCCTGTATTCCGGCCTCCAGGATGCGGAATCGGGACAGCGCGGGTTTCTCCTCTCGGGCGACGAGACCTACCTCAAGCTCTACGAGGAAGCCGGCGCGAGGACGCCCGGCCGCCTGTCCACCATCGCGGAAGCCGTTGCGCGCAATCCGGGCATGTCGGCGATCATCGCCCGGCTCAGCCGCGCCGCCGAGGCCAAGCTCGGGGAGATGCGCGAGACCGTCGCCCTGCGCCGCACCGGCCAGGTGGAAGCGGCCCTGGCGCGCATGCGCTCCGGCGAGGGCAAGCACCTCATGGACGAGATCCGCTCGCTCTTCGGTGAGGCGCAGGCCGACAATTATCGCCGCCTGATCAGTCGACAGGAACAGGCGGGCGAGGCTGCCCGCCAGGTGCAGCTCGCCGTCGCGGCGGCCGTGGTCCTCATCGTCCTCCTCGGCGCGTACGTGGTGATCGACGCGAGCCGGCGCCATCAGCGGACCCTTCGCGCCCACGCGGCCCTGCAGGAGGCGAACGCGTCCCTGATCGAGGCCGCCGCCACCCGCGACATGCTGGAGAATCGGCTGCGCCAATCCCAGAAGATGGAAGCCCTCGGGCAGCTCACCGGCGGCCTCGCGCACGACTTCAACAACATGCTGGCGATCGTCATCGGCAATCTCAGCCTCCTCAAGCGACGCCTGGAACGCGGAGAGCGGGCGGTGGAGCGCTACGCCGAGCAGGCCCTCAAGGCCGCAGACCGGGCAGCGACCCTCACGCATCGGCTGCTCGCCTTCGCCCGCAAGCAGCCCCTGGCCCCGGAGGCCATCGCCTGCAACCGCCTCATTGCCGCGATGTCCGACCTGCTGCGCCGCAGCCTGGGCGAATCCATCCGGATCGAGACCGTGGCGGCCCCCGACCTCTGGACCACGAAGGCCGATGCCAACCAGCTGGAGAACGCGATTCTCAACCTCGCGGTGAACGCCTGCGACGCGATGCCGAAGGGTGGCCGACTCGTCATCGAGACCGACAACGTCCATCTCGACGAGACCTATGCCGCCCGGAATCCCGGCGTTCCGGCCGGCCCATACGTCCTTGTCGCCCTCACCGACAGCGGCGGCGGCATGCCGCCCGACGTCGCCGCCAAGGCGTTCGATCCGTTCTTCACGACGAAACCCGTCGGACAGGGCACCGGGCTCGGTCTCAGCCAGGTCTACGGCTTCGTCCGCCAGTCCGGCGGCCACGTGGCGATCTATTCCGAACCCGGGCGGGGAACGACGGTCCGGCTCTACCTGCCGCGCCATCTCGGCGACGCCGCCGAGATGGCGCGGGTCACGCCGACGATGCTCCCGGAGGGCTCGGCCCGGGAGGTGATCCTGGTCGTCGAGGACGAGGACGGGGTGCGCGACCTCGCCGTCGCGGCCCTGCGCGACCTGCGTTACACCGTGATCCACGCGGAGGGTGCCAAGGACGCCCTGCAGAAGCTCGACACGCATCCCGAGATCGCGCTGCTCTTCACCGACGTGGTCATGCCGGAGGTCAACGGCCGCGAGCTCGCCCAGGCCGTCCACGAGCGCCGGCCCGACCTGCCGGTGCTCTTCACGACCGGCTATACCCGCAACGCCATCGTGCATAACGGGCTGGTCGATGCCGACGTACAGTTGCTGGCCAAGCCCTATACCCTGGAGCAGCTGGCCCTCAAGGTGCGCCAGGCGATGGTGCGCGAGGCGGCCTGAGCCATCCCGCGCGGGCCCCGTCCGGCACTTCGGCGCGCCGAATCCGTGGTTCGAGACACGATCTGCTCCGCCATCAACCGGTCTACGGCCGATAGCCCCGCTTTTCACCGATCGGAGTCGGGCTGTCTTAACGGATGCCCGTGTCTGTTGCAGGCATGGATGAGCATCGCAACGCCGTTCGGGCCCTGACGCATTTGTCCGGTCGTGTTGCCCTCGACGGGGCATCGGCCGAGACGACGCCCTGCCTCGTGCGAAACCTGTCGCCCATCGGGGCCCGCGTCGCCTTCTGCACGGAGGTCGAGGTTCCGGACAGCTTCGACCTCTTCCTCGACCCGGGCGACACCGCCTACCGGGCGCAGACGATCTGGTCCAGCGGGAACGAAGTCGGCGTCCTCTTTCGCGAAGCGCGGGAGAATGCCCCCGAGGTCCTGTGCGACGATGTCCTGTGCGACGAGGATCCCGCGCGCGGAGCGACCCCGAAACCGTAGCGCCCCCATCGGACCCCGTGCCGGGACGCGGACGCGCCGCGCCCCGGATGGCCGGCGCTCAGGCGGCCGCGGAGAGCACCGGCTCGGCGGCGCGGACCTCCGCGTCCACGTGGGCGGCGAAGCGCTTGAAGTTCTCCTGGAACATCGTGACGAGGCGCGTCGCGGTCTCGTGGAAGGCCGCCTTGTTGGTCCAGGTCTCGATCGGAGACAGCACCTCCGTCTCGACGCCCGGCACCGCGACGGGCACCCGGAAGCCGAAATAGGGATCGCGCCGGAACTCGACATGCGCCAGGGAGCCGTCCAGGGCGGCCGTGAGCAGGCGGCGGGTGACCCGGATCGGCATGCGGCGCCCGGTGCCGACGCCGCCCCCGGTCCAGCCGGTGTTCACGAGCCAGCAATCGACCTCGTGATGGGCGATGAGGTCCCGCAGCAGGTTGCCGTAGACGCTGGGGTGGCGGGGCATGAACGGCGCGCCGAAGCAGGTCGAGAACGTCGCCTCCGGTGCGGTCAGCCCGCGCTCCGTGCCGGCGACCTTGGCGGTGTAGCCGGAGAGGAAGTGGTACATCGCCTCGGCGCCGGTCAGCCGAGCGATCGGCGGCATCACGCCGAAGGCATCGCAGGTGAGCATGACGATGTTCTTGGGGTGCGCGGCGCGTCCCGTCGCGCTCGCATTGGCGATGAAGTCGAGCGGGTAGGCGCAGCGGGTGTTCTCGGTGAGCGAGGCGTCGTCGAAATCCGGGACCCGGGTCTCCGGGTCGATCACCACGTTCTCCATCACCGTGCCGAAGCGCTCGGTGGTGGCGTAGATCTCCGGCTCGGCGTTGCGCGAGAGACGGATGGTCTTGGCGTAGCAGCCGCCTTCGAAGTTGAAGATGCCGTCCTGGCTCCAGCCGTGCTCGTCGTCGCCCAGGAGCTGGCGGGAGGAATCGTTCGAGAGGGTGGTCTTGCCGGTGCCCGACAGGCCGAAGAACAGGGCCGAGTCGCCGGCTTCGTCGAGGGCCGCGTTGGCCGAGCAGTGCATCGGCATCACGCCAGCGCCGGGGAGCACATAATTGAGATACGTGAAGACCGATTTCTTCATCTCGCCGGCATAGGCCGAGCCGCCGATGAGGACGAGCTTGCGCGCGAAGTCGATGGCGATCACCGTCTTCGAGCGGCAGCCGTGCCGGTGCGGCTCGGCCTGAAAGCTCGGCAGGTCGATGATCGTCAACTCGGGGACGTAGTCCGCAAGGGACGCGCGATCCGGCCGGATCAGCAGGTTGCGGATGAAGAGGGAGTGCCAGGCGAGCTCCGTGTACACCCGCGCATTGACGCCATGCGACGGGTCGGCCCCGCCGCGCAGGTCCTGCGCGAACAGCTCACGGCCCTCCGCATGGGCGAGGAAATCGGCGTACAGGGTCTCGAACTGCTCGGGCGTGATCGCGCCGTTGTTGTCCCACCAGATCTCGTTCTCCGTGGCGGCGTCGCGCACCACGAACTTGTCCTTGGGCGAGCGGCCGGTGTGGGACCCGGTGGTGGCCACGAAGGCGCCGCCGCGGGCGAGCTGTCCCTCGCCGCGGGCCAGGGCTTCCTCGTAGAGGCGGGGAACCTCGAGGTTCCAGTGGACCGCCTTCAGGTTGCGCAGCCCGATGGCTTCGGAACCGTGCGCTGCATTGAATTCGCCGATATTGGTCACGCTCATCTCTCCTCGGGCACCTGATCGCGTCGCCACCCATCACCGGGAGCCGTCGGCTCTCCGACGTCGTTCGGCTTTCGAGCGTCCGCGTGGTTGGTCAGGTCCACCGCGCGCAGGTTCACCGCTCGAAAGCCGCGCCCTTCCTGCATAGAGACGGACGATTTGCCGTCAATCCGCTTGTCAGCCAACAAAAAGACTTACATGAACCGGATGAACGACGAAGTCTCCTTGGAAGCAGGCCGGTGCGGCAGGTTCTTTCGCCGCGTTTTCGCGACGCCGGGGGGCGAAATTTCGGGCCGGAAACCCTATTTCGGACGAGGCTGGAGAGCCGGTCGCACCCGTTCGGCACCGCCGTACCGTCCCATCCGCCCGCCTGCTCCGTAATCTGCCGCGTGGGTGTCCCAACCGTCACGAGAATTTGCGTCCATGGCACAAGCCGTCGCCGGTCCCGAGATCGAGCGCCTGATCCAGCTTCTGGCCCGTATGCCGGGTCTGGGGCCTCGCTCCGCCCGCCGCGCCGCCCTGCAGCTCATCAAGAAGCGCGAGACGCTCCTCGCGCCGCTGGCGGACGCGATGCGGGTGGCCTCGGAGCGGATCGTCGTGTGCCAAGCGTGTGGCAACGTCGATACGCGCGACCCCTGCACGATCTGCTGCGACGAGAGCCGCGACCCGGCCACTCTGGTGGTGGTGGAGGACGTTTCGGACCTCTGGGCCCTGGAGCGCTCGGGGGCGGTGACGGCCCGCTACCACGTCCTCGGCGGCGTGCTCTCGGCCCTCGACGGCGTACGGCCCGAGCATCTCAACCTCGACAGCCTCGTGGCCCGCGCCGCCGACCCGGCCATGCGGGAGATCATCCTGGCCCTCAACGCCACCGTCGACGGGCAGACGACCGCCCATTACGTCACGGAATCCCTGAAGGCGCACGGGCTCAAGGTGACCCGCCTCGCCCATGGCGTCCCGGTCGGGGGCGAACTCGACTACCTCGACGAGGGCACCCTCACCGCCGCGATCCGCAGCCGAACCCCGTTCTGACTCCGGACCGCGCCGATCCGGTATTTGACCGGACTCCGGCGCGCCCGTATCTGCGGGGGCTCAGGGCCGCCGCCCGCCCCGCACCCGTTGCAAGTCCGATCGCCCCATGACCATCCGCCCCCTCGTGATCCTGCCCGACGCGCGCCTGCGCCTTGCCTCCGAGCCGGTCGGCCCGGTGACCGACGAGATCCGCACGCTCGCCGCCGACATGCTGGAGACCATGTACGATGCTCCCGGCGTGGGCCTCGCGGCGATCCAGATCGGCGTACCGAAGCGCATCGTCACCATCGACACCTCGAAGGACGAGAACGACCGCCAGCCGCAGGTCTTCCTCAATCCCGAGATCGTCTGGGCCTCGGAGGAGAAGCGGATCTACGACGAGGGATGCCTGTCGATCCCCGAATTCTACGGGGAGGTCGAGCGGCCCGACCGCGTGCGCGTCCGCTTCCGCGACCTCGACGGCACGGAACAGGAGATCGAGGCCGACGGCCTGCTGGCCACCTGCATCCAGCACGAGATCGACCACCTCGACGGGGTGCTGTTCATCGACCACCTGTCGAAGCTGAAGCGTGACCGGGTGGTGAAGAAATTCGCCAAGGCGGCCAAGCGCGGCGACGTCTGAGCCGGCTTCGGGAGTAGGAGCCATGCGCGTCGTATTCATGGGCACGCCGGATTTCGCCGTGCCGACCCTGGCGCGCCTCGCCGCCGACGGCCACGCCATCGCGGCGGTCTACACCCGTGCGCCGGCCAAGGCCGGACGCGGCATGGCGCTCAAGCCCTCCCCAGTGAAGGCGATGGCCGAGAGCCTCGGCGCGCCGGTGTCGACGCCCGCGAGCCTGAAGGGACCTGAGGCTGCCGCGACCTTCGCCGGCCACGGGGCCGATGTCGCCGTGGTGGTCGCCTACGGCCTGCTTCTCCCCCAGGCGATCCTCGACCTGCCACGCCACGGCTGCCTCAACCTGCACGGCTCGCTCCTGCCCCGCTGGCGCGGCGCCGCCCCGATCCAGCGTGCCGTGATGGCCGGCGATGCGGAGAGCGGCGTCGGCATCATGCGGATGGAGGCCGGCCTCGATACCGGCCCCGTGGCGCTGGAGGCGCGGATTCCCATCACCCCCGGCATGACGGCGGGGCAACTCCACGACGCGCTGATGCCGCTCGGCGCCGACCTCATGGCCCGCGCGCTCCGGGATCTGGAGCAGGGCACGCTCGCCTTCACGCCCCAGGCCCAGGACGGCGTGGTCTACGCCCACAAGATCACCAACGAGGAGGCCCGCATCGACTGGACCCGCCCGGCCCACGCGGTCGCCGACCACGTCAACGGCCTGTCGCCCTTTCCCGGCGCCTTCTTCGAGGCGGATTTCGGCAAGGGCCCGGAGCGGGTGAAGGTGCTCTCGGCCGAGGCCGTGCCGGGCTCCGGCGCTCCGGGCACGCTCCTCGACACGGACGGCACGGTTGCCTGCGGCGAGGGCGCCGTGCACCTGTGCGCGCTGCGCCGCGCCGGAAAGGGGGGCGTCAGCAGCGGAGCCGAGTTCGTGCGCGGCACCCACCGGACGCCGGGCACGCGGCTGGCATGACGGAACCGGACCGCACCTGATGCCGCGCTACAAGCTCGTGATCGAGTACGACGGCAGCCCGTTCTGCGGCTGGCAGCGCCAGACCGCGCAGCCCTCCGTCCAGGGGGCGATCGAGTCGGCGGTCAAGCGCTTCTCCGGCGAGGTCGCGGGCCTGACCTGCGCCGGCCGCACCGATACCGGCGTCCACGCCACGCACCAGGTGGCCCATCTCGACCTCGAGCGGGACTGGCGCACCGACGTGGTACGCGACGCGCTCAACGCGCACCTACGCCCGAACCCGGTGGCGATCCTCAGCGCCGAGATCGTCGGCGCCGACTTCAACGCGCGCCACTCCGCCACCCGCCGGCACTACCGCTACCGCATCCTCAACCGGCGCAGCCCTCCCGTGCTCAACCGCGCCCATGTCTGGCAGGTGCCCTGGGCCCTCGATGTCGGACTGATGCAGGCCGCAGCCCCGCGCCTGCTCGGGCTGCACGACTTCACCGCCTTCCGGGCCGCCGAGTGCCAGGCGAAAAGCCCGATCCGAACTCTCGATCAACTCGATGTCGCCGTCCTGCCGATGGGCCTGCACGACGAGATCGTGGTGGCGACCTCCGCCCGCGCGTTCCTGCATCATCAGGTCCGCTCGATGGTCGGCACCCTGATGCTGGCCGGCAGCGGTCGCATCAGCGCCGACGACGTGAGCGACATCCTGTCGAGCCGGGACCGCAGCCGTTGCGGACCGTTGGCGCCGGCCTGCGGGCTGACCCTGGTCGGCGTCGACTACGGCGATCGCGCACACCCGGGTTCGCGCGAGAGCTATGGGCTGGAGGGTGACGTCGAGCGGTCGGCCTGCTGCCCAGCGAAATACGCCGCCAGCACCCGGGTGTAGATCGCCGTCAGCCGGTTCAGGTCGGCGACCGGCACGCACTCGTCGGTCTGGTGCATGGTCTGGCCGACGAGGCCGAACTCGAGGACCGGGCAGGCGTCCTTGATGAAGCGCGCATCGGAAGTGCCGCCCGTGGTCGAGAGCACCGGGCGGCGGCCGGTCTCGGTGGCGATGGCGCCGGCGACCAGTTCGGTGAAGGCGTCGGGCTCGGTGAGGAAGGCCGGTGAGTTCGAAGGCAGGAGGTCGAGACTGTAGCGCACGCTCCGGCCCGCGGCGGCGTCGAGGCGGCTCCGGATCTCGGCACCCAGGGTCTCGGCGGTCCAGCGGTCGTTGAACCGGACGTTGAAGGTGCCGTGCGCCTCGCCCGGGATGACGTTGGCGGCCGTGTTGCCGACGTCGAGGGTGGTGAATTCGAGATTCGAGGCGCCGAAATGCTGGGTTCCGGCGTCGAGCGGCGCGGCCAGCAGCGCGGAGGCGAGGCGCAGCAGGCCGGGAATCGGATTCTCGGCGAGGTCCGGATAGGCGACGTGGCCCTGGCGCCCGTGCACCGTCAGCCGCCCGGTGAGCGAGCCGCGTCGGCCGATCTTGATCATGTCGCCGAGAACGTCCGGGTTGGTCGGCTCGCCCAGGAGGCAGTGGTCGAAGCGCTCCCCCCGGGCCCGGGCCCATTCGAGGAGCTTCACCGTGCCGTTGATCGCCGGCCCCTCCTCGTCGCCGGTGATGAGGAAGCCGATCGAGCCCGGAACGTCCGGCCCGGCCACGTCGAGGTAGTCGAGAGCGGCGGCCAGCATGCAGGCGATGCCGCCCTTCATGTCGACGGCCCCGCGCCCGTACAGCACCCCGTTCTCCACGGTCCCGGCGAAGGGGCCGTGGCGCCAGCGGGCGACGTCGCCGGGGGGCACCACGTCGGTGTGGCCGGCGAACAGCAGGAAGGGCGCGCGCGTGCCGATGCGGGCGTAGAGATTGTCGATGTCGGGCGTTCCGGGTTCCGAGAAGCGCGGGCGCTCCACGCTGAACCCCGCCCCTTCGAGAATGCCGGCGAGCCAGGCGAGCGCCCCCCCCTCCTCCGGGGTCACCGAGGGACAGCGGATCAGGCTCTGGGCGAGGGC
The DNA here is from genome assembly GCF_001424705.1 of Methylobacterium sp. Leaf465. GTDB lineage: Bacteria > Pseudomonadota > Alphaproteobacteria > Rhizobiales > Beijerinckiaceae > Methylobacterium. The sequence continues at coordinate 413,226 of NZ_LMRA01000023.1, read as the reverse complement.
GAGGGGGGAGCGATCGAGGGACGCGTTCGGCACGGGCGGGACTCTCGCGTGATGTCCGGGTGCGGAGGGCCATAAGCGCGAGCGCGCGGGGGTGCAATTCGCGGCCGGCCTTTCGCCGCGCGGCGGGGGGGCTTATCTGCGGGGCATGGCCCTCTCCCCCGACGAAGTCGAACGCTATGCCCGCCACCTCGTCCTGCCGGAGGTCGGCGGCCCGGGCCAGGCCCGGCTGAAGGCCGCCCGCGTCCTCGTCGTCGGGGCCGGCGGTCTCGGCGCCCCGCTGATCCAGTACCTCGCCGCCGCCGGGATCGGGGCCATCGGCATCGTCGACGACGACACCGTTTCCCTGTCGAACCTGCAGCGGCAGGTCATCCACGCGACTCCCGACATCGGCCGGCGCAAGGTCGAGAGTGCGGCCCAGGCGGTGTCGCGTCTGAACCCGCACGTCGCCGTGGAGGCGCACGCGCTGCGGCTGACCCCGGAGAACGCCCCGGACCTCATCGGCGCCTACGACGTGGTGGCCGATGGGTCCGACAACTTCGCCACGCGCTACGCGGTCTCGGATGCCTGCTTCCACGCGCGGCGCCCGCTGGTGACGGCGGCGCTCGGGCGCTTCGACGGTTCGCTGACCACGCTGCGACCCTACGAGACCGATGCACGCGGGCGCCCGAACCCGACCTATCGCTGCCTGTTCCCGAACCCGCCGCCGCCCGGCAGCGTCGCCCCCTGTGCCGAGGCCGGCGTGCTCGGCGCGCTTGCCGGCATCATGGGCTCGCTGATGGCCCTGGAGGTGATCCGCACGGTGACGGATTTCGGCGAGCCCCTCGTGGGCCGCCTCCTCATGGTCGACACCCGCGCGATGCGCTTCGAGACCCTCGGCTACGCCTGGGACGAGGCCAACCCGCTCAACGGAACCGGCACGGAGGGCTGATCCCCCCGCGACCGGGCGCGGTCGCTCGTCCGGCCCTACTCCGCCGGCAGCGCGTCGAGGAGGGGTCGGGCTTCCCGGGCACGCAGGCCGTCGTCATGGGCATCGGTGAACTGCAGCGCCGCGAGCTGCGCGTACAGCGCGCCCTGCGCCAGCAGGCTCTCATGGGTGCCGCTCTCGACGATCCGGCCGCCGTCGAGGACCAGGATGCGGTCCGCCTTGCGGATCGTCGCCAGGCGGTGCGCGATGACCAGGGTGGTGCGACCGCGCATCAGGGTATCGAGGGCGGTCTGCACCGCGCGCTCGCTCTCGGCGTCGAGGGCCGAGGTCGCCTCGTCGAGAAGGAGGATCGGTGCGTCCTTGAGGATGGCGCGGGCGATCGCCACCCGCTGGCGCTGGCCGCCGGAAAGGGTGACGCCGCGCTCGCCCACCGTCGTGGCGTAGCCCTGCGGCAGGGCCTGGATGAAGCCGTCCGCATGGGCGAGTTCGGCCGCGCGCTGGACCTGGGCCTCGGTGGCCTCGGGCCGGCCGTACCGGATGTTCTCGAGCACCGAGCCGGAAAACACCGTCGGGTCCTGCGGTACCAGGGCGAGGCGCTCGCGCAGCTGCTCCGGGTCGACCTGGGCAATGTCGACGCCATCGACCCGGATGAGGCCGGATTGCGGGTCGTAGAAGCGCAGCAGCAATTGCAGCACCGTGGTCTTGCCGGCGCCCGACGGACCGACGAGGGCCACCCGCTCGCCCGGCGCGATCGTGAAGCGGATGCCGTCGAGCGCGGGATGGTCGGGCCGGGCCGGGTACAGGAAGCGCACGGCTTCGAAGGCCACGGCGCCCTTGGCGGGCACCGGCAGGGCCAGCGGCTCGGCCGGTGTGCGGATCGTCGATTCGGCCGCCAGGATCTCGCCGAGGCGCTCGGCGGCGCCGGCCGCCTGGGCGAGTTCGCCGTAGACTTCCGAGAGCTGCCCGAGGGCGCTCGCGCCGAACACCGCGTAGAGAACGAACTGCGAGAGCTGACCCGCCGTCATGGTCCCGGCCAGGACCCCTTGCGCGCCGTACCACATGACGCCGACGACGCTGGCGGAGATGAGGAAGATGGCGACGCCGGTGAGGAGCGCCCGCGCCTGGATCGAATCCCGCGCGGCCGCATAGGCGTTCTCGGCGGCCGCGGCGAAGCGGCTCGCGGTGGTCCGGCCCATGCCGAAGGCCTGCATGGTGCGGATCGCGTTCACGGCCTCGGCGGCATAGGCCGAGGCGTCGGCGAGGCGGTCCTGCGCCGCCCGGGACCGGCGCCGCACGCCGCGCCCGGAGAGGATCAGCGGGAAGACGATGAGGGGAATCGCCGCCAGGACGAGGACCGACAGCTTCGGGCTCGTGATGACCATCATCACCACCGCGCCCGTGAAGAGAAAGGCGTTGCGCAGCAGGATCGAGATCGAGACGCCGAAGACGGCCTTCACCTGCGTGGCATCCGCGGTGAGGCGCGAGATGATCTCGCCCGAGAGCGAGCGGTCGAAGAAGGCGGGATCGAGCTGGGTCAGGCGCCGGAACACGGCGGTGCGCAGATCCGCCACCACGCGCTCGCCCAGCGTCGCGACCGTGTAGTAGCGCGCCCCGCTGGAGAGGGCGAGCACCGCCACGACGCCGATCAGAGCGGCGAAGTAGGTGTCGATCACCCCCTGGCCCTCGGGCGAGAAGCCGTGGTCGATGACCCGGCGCAGGGCGATCGGGACCACGAGGGTCGCGCCCGAAGCGGCCAGGAGGGCCAGGAACGCCGCGAGCATCCGGCCGCGATAGACCATCGCGAACGGAATTAGCGGGCGGAGCGAACCGAGCGGTGCCTTCGGCCGGGCCTCCCCGGTAATTTTCTTGTCACGGCCGCGAGCCATGGTGCCTCGTCATCGTTGGTCTTCCAGGAAAAGCGACCGTCCGGCGGTCTCTTCGAGCGGCGCACGCTTGTCGGGCGAAGGTGCGTGAGGTATAGGCGCGCCTTCATCCGATTGCGCGTGATCTATGGCCGCGGGCCGCCAGACGGGCCGGTCGGCTTGGCTATTCAAGGATTTCGTCATGGCAAAGAGCGCGGCCGACAAGGCCAAGGGTACCGAGCATCCCGACTACCACTTCATCAAGGTCGTGATGACCGACGGGTCCGAGTACATGACCCGGTCGACCTACGGCAAGGAGGGCGACACCCTCAACCTCGACATCGACCCGAACACCCATCCGGCCTGGACCGGCGGCGAGCAGAAGATGCTCGATCGCGGTGGCCGCGTCTCGCGCTTCAACTCGCGCTTCGGCGCCCTCTCCTTCGGCAAGAAGTAAGGCCATCTTGGTCCGCCGCCGCGCCGACGCGGCGGCGGACCCGTGACAACGCAGAACGGGCGGCTCCCCCCGGAGCCGCCCGTTCTGCGTTTCCAATCCCCTCCCCGGCCCGAATCCGGGGCGACGTCCGCGTCAGGCGGAGGCGGCTCCGAAGGCCGAGCGCAGCAGGCTCAGTTGGGCAACGACGGGGCTCTCCTGGGGCAGCGGGCTGGGACGCTCGTCGGCGATCAGGCCATCGAGGTGCAGGATCCGGCTGTGCAGGCGGCGCGACCGCACGATGAGGTCCTGCAGGGTCGGAGGCAGAACGCCGAACACCTCGCTGCGGAAGGTCTCGGGTGTGGTCAAGCGCACCCGGGTCTTCTCCTGCATCGCCTCGACCGGCGTCAGCTCGCCCTCGGATACGGCGCGCTGCACCAGGAGCCAGGAGGCGATCTGCATCAACCGCGTGGTGAGGCGCATGCTCTCGCTGGCATAGCTCAGCGTCCCGTCGCGGGACATCAACCGAGATTCCTCTCGGCCGGTCCCGTCGAGATAGGCCGCCGCTTCCTCGACCAGGGTCATGCCCTCGCGGAAGAGCACCTTGAATGCCTCCGAGGTGACGTAGGTGTCACCGAAATTCACCCAGTCGCGCTCGTCCCGGAACATGACGTCGAACCCGCTCATGGTGCCTCCTGTGCCGCGGCCGGACCGATTGCGTCCCGAGATGGGACGAAGGCGGCGCGTTTGCACCTGTCTGCGCAACTCTAGCGCCGAACGTCCCGGCCCGCGGCCTTTACCCGATGTTAACGTTAACGGAGGCGATCGGTGCCGGGCTTCCCGCTGCCGCTGCCGCTGCGAAGACACCGGGCAGAACATCCGGACGTGGGAAGGACCCCAGGCGGGAAGGACCCGGGACGAAAAAAAGGCCGCCCGTCGCGGGCGGCCTGACTAGCGAGTTTCGGGAGCAGTCCAAGCGAGCGAATCGGAAGATCCGCGCGATGTCCGGAGGAACCGAACAGGATCACAGGATGGCGCGGATCGGTTAACGGACGGTTCACGGGATGGCGTCGGGCCGCCCGATCGCGAACCCCGGATTTCGCCGTTTCGGCACGCTCCGGAATTGACTCGCGCGGGACCTTGCCCCATAAGCCGCGCCATCGCGACGCGGCGCCCTTGAGGGGCGCTGTTCGCGCTTGCAGACACATTTCAGGGCGAGTGAATATCCGGTGCGGCCTTCGGTGCGGCCCGGATCGATCCTCGGCCATTCGGAGATCGCGCCATGAAGAGAACCTATCAGCCCAGCAAGCTCGTGCGTAAGCGTCGTCACGGCTTCCGCGCCCGCATGGCCACTGCCGGCGGCCGCAAGGTCATCGCGGCCCGTCGCGCGCACGGCCGCAAGAAGCTCTCCGCCTGAGAGATCCGCGGCGCCGTCACGGGCGGCGCGCCTCATCATGAGCCTGGCCAGGGGCCACAGGACCCGCTGCGAGATCGGACCGGGCATGTCATCGGCCCCATCCGCGATTGGGCGGATGACGCGACGCTCCGAGTTCCTGGCCGCGGCCGGCGGACGTCGCTTCCACAACGAACGCTTGTCGGCGCAGGGCCTCGTCCGCGCCGTTGAAGCGTCCACGGACGGCGTCCCCGGCGATCCGGTGGGTGGCGGACTCCGAATCGGATTTACCATCACCAAGCGGGTCGGCCACGCCACGGAGCGCAATCGCATCCGGCGACGGTTGCGCGCGGCCGTGGCCCAGGCGGCCGGCGATCTGCCGGTGCGTCCGGCCGACGTGGTGCTGGTGGCCCGGCGCCCAGCCCTGCACGCTCCTTTCGAGACTCTCATCGACGACCTGCGCCGTGCCGTCGCCGTGGTGACGAAGCCGCAGGATCAGAAATCTGCGACGTCCGATCCGCGGCCCGCTCGGCGCGGACGCGGCAAAGGCGCGCCCGCGTCTGGCGCATCGGCGGCGGCTCCGCTATTGGCCTCGGGCGCGACGGGCTCCGCCGTGCCGGCCGGTCCCGGTCCGGCGCGCGCGAACGCGCCCTCCCCTCCTCCCAAAGCATGCGACGGACCGACCGATGGGTAATGACAAGACGAACATGATCGTCGCGATCGCCTTGTCGCTGGCGGTCCTGCTCGGCTGGAACTATTTCATCGCCGCTCCCCGCGTGGAGCAGCAGCGTCAGGCCGCCCTTCAGAACAAGGCGGCCACCCAGCCAGCCGGTCCCGACGGAGTGCCCAGCGCCAGCCCGAAGGAAGGCGGTCCGGCCAATCCCGTCCCCGGAACCCTGCCGGGCGCCTCGGGTGCCGGCGGCGGTGTGGTGCCCCGCGAGACGGCGATCGCGCGCTCCCCGCGCGTCACCATCGACACCCCGGCGCTCGCCGGCTCCATCGCCCTGAAGGGCGGCCGCATCGATGACGTCTCTCTCAAGAATTACCACGAGACCGTCGACGACAAGAGCCCGAACATCGTCCTGCTCTCGCCCACCGGCACCGAGAACCCCTACTACGCCGAGTTCGGCTGGGTCGGCCAGAACGCTGGTCCCCTGCCCAACGGCGACACCGTCTGGACCGCCGATGCCACCTCCCTGGCGCCGGGCAAGCCCGTGACGCTGAGCTACGACAACGGCGCGGGCCTGCTGTTCAAGCGGACCATTGCGGTGGACGACAAGTTCCTGTTCACCGTTCGCGACGAGGTCGAGAACAAGGGCGGCAACGCGGTTTCCCTCTATCCCTACAGCCTCGTCTCGCGCTGGGGTAAGCCACACACCCAGGGTTACTACGTGTTGCACGAGGGCCTGATCGGCGTCCTCGGCGCCGACGGGCTGCAGGAATACACCTATGACCACCTCGCCAAGGAGCCGGCGCTCGGCAATGCCAGCACCAAGGGCAAGACCTGGCCGGGCGTGACCGGCGGCTTCGTCGGGATCACCGACAAGTACTGGGCCGCCGCCGCCATCCCGGATCAGGCGACCCCCTACACGGGCAGCTTCACCGAGCGGACCGACGGCGCCACCAAGGTCTATCAGGCCAACGTGCTCGGCAACGTGCAGGTGATCCAGCCCGGTGCCTCGGCCGCCGCGACCCAGCAGCTCTTCGCCGGCGCCAAGGAAGTGAACACCGTCAACGCCTACCAGGCGAACCAGAACATCAAGCAGTTCGACCTGCTGATCGACTGGGGTTGGTTCCACTTCATCACCAAGCCGATGTTTCGGGCGCTGGACTTCTTCTTCCACCTGTTCGGCAACTTTGGCGTGTCGATCCTCGTGGTGACTTTCTGCCTGAAACTGCTCTTCCTGCCGATCGCCAACAAGTCCTACCAGTCCATGGCCAAGATGAAGGCCGTGCAGCCGGAGATGACGTCGATCCGCGAGCGCTATGCTGACGACAAGATGAAGCAGCAGCAGGCGATGATGGAGCTGTACAAAAAGGAGAAGATCAATCCGGTCGCCGGCTGCTGGCCGGTGCTGATCCAGATTCCGGTCTTCTTCGCGCTGTACAAGGTCCTGTTCATCACCATCGAGATGCGGCATGCGCCGTTCTTCGGCTGGATTCAGGATCTGGCCGCGCCGGATCCGACGAACATCCTCAACCTGTTCGGCCTGCTGCCCTTCGCGGCGCCCGACTTCATCCACCTCGGCATCTGGCCCATCATCATGGGCATCACGATGTTCATCCAGATGAAGATGAACCCCGCGCCGCCGGACCCGGTCCAGGCGCAGATCTTCACCTTCATGCCGATCGTGTTCACCTTCATGCTCGGCTCGTTCCCGGCCGGCCTGGTGATCTACTGGGCCTGGAACAACACCCTGTCGGTGATCCAGCAATACGTCATCATGCGCCGCAACGGGGTGAAGGTGGAGCTTTGGGACAACCTGCGGGGGATGTTCCGACGCAAGACTGCCGACAAGAACGCCGTCGCCAAGAGCTGATCGCTCCGTCCACAAGGCTCGCGACGCTTGTCCCAACCCGGTCCTCTCCGTTTCACGACGGGGAGGACTTCCTGTTTCCGGCGTGTCGGCTCGCGAGAGTGATGGGCACGCCCTCTCCTCCGCCCGGAGCCGCTCGATGTCCCAAGCCGAAGACGATGCCGCCCTGCTGGAGGCCGGCCGCCTGCTGTTCGCGGGCGCGGCCGACTTCATCGCCTCGGCCCCCAACGTGCCCGCCCTTCCGCCGATGAAGGGCGTGGAGATCGCCTTCGCGGGCCGTTCCAACGTGGGCAAATCGAGCCTCGTCAACGCACTTACCGGGCGCAACACCCTGGCGCGGACCTCGCACACCCCGGGGCGCACGCAGCAGCTGAACTTCTTTGATATCGGCGGCCGCCTGACCCTGGTCGACATGCCGGGCTACGGCTACGCGGCGGTGGAGAAGACCAAGGTCGAGGCCTGGACCGACCTGATCCACGACTACCTGAAGGGCCGCTCGAACCTGGCCCGGGTGTTCATGCTGATCGACTCGCGTCACGGCCTGAAGAGCATCGACACCGACGTCCTCGACGGCCTCGACAAGGCCGCCGTGAGCTACCAGATCGTGCTGACCAAGGGCGATGCCCTGAAGAAGTCCGAGATGGACGCCCGCATCGCCGGGGTGCAGGCCGCCATCGCCCGGCGGCCGGCCGCCTACCCGGAGATCCTGCTTACCTCGAGCCGCGACGACCGGGGCGTACCCGAACTTCGGGCCAGCGTCGCCCGCCTGCTGCAGGAGCGCGGCGCGTGAACGGCCTCGATCGCGTTCTCCTGGCGCTTGGCGCCCTCGCGGGTCTCCTCGGCGTCGCCGCAAGCGCCGCGGCGGCCCATCTCAGCGGGGCTGACAGCCTGAGGACTGCCGCCCAGTTCCTGCTGTTCCACGCCCCAGCGATCCTCGGGCTCGTGGCGTTGGCCGCCACTGGCACGACGCACCGGCTGGTCACCCGCCTCGCAGCAGCCGCCCTGGTGGTCGGCCTCGCACTGTTCTCGGGCGACCTTGCGCTTCGGGCGCTCCATGGCACACCGCTCTTTCCCATGGCGGCCCCGACCGGTGGCTTTGTCCTGATGGCCGGCTGGCTACTCGTGGCCGCGGCAGCCTTCGTTCCGGCACGTCGGTCCTGAGGTATGAGCCGGCGGCTGGGCGTCGGATGAGCATCGCGTCACCGCGCGGGCGACGCCGCGTCCTCGGCCCTGAAGCCGTGCGCCCTCGTACGCCCTCGACGGCCCCGCAGAGCTGCTGAAGCCCGTCGCTTAACGGATCAGCGGCGGCAGTTGCGGCGCGGCGTCGTCCGGCAACGCGGTCTGGGCCATATTCATGCTCATGGCGAGCAGCGTGTAATAGCCGTTGATGCCCGCCATCTCGATGGCGCCCTGCTCGCCGAAGGTTTGGACCGCCCGGGCGTAGGTGGTGTCGCTCACCGCCTTGTTGTGATGCAGCTCCGTCGAGAACGCGTAGACCAGCGTCTCCTCCGGCCCCATCGCGTCCGGCCGCCGGCCTTCCCGGATCGCGGCGACGATCGCCGGATCGAGGCCGGCCTTCAGGGCGATCGGCGCATGGATGTGCCACTCCAGCTGCTGCGTCCATTCCCGGGCGGTGATCAGGATGATGAACTCGCTCAGCCGCAGGGGCAGTACGCTGCGGTAGCGCAGGTGCAGCCCCATATTGCTCGCGTTGGTCATCAGCTCGGGACTGCGCAGGAGCGGCACGAACGGACCGAAGACCGGGGTCTTGCGCGCCGCGAGAAAAGCCTCGGAGGCCGCTTTCTGCTCCGGGCTGAGGGCGTCGGCCGGAATCGGCGGCAGGCGGTCTTGGGCCAAGGCGGACAGGCTCCCGAAGAGAAGGATCGACAGGACCGGCAGGACGGCGACACGCATGGGTTTACTCCTCCGGTCCGGATTCCGGCCGCAACCTACGGCATCACCGGTGGGTGGTAGGTCAACGTGAAGGCCAGGGCCCAGAGCAGGAACAGCACCACCGGCAGGTGGATGAGGAGCTGTAGGAAACTGAACCCGACGATGTCGCGCGCCTTCAGGCCGAGGATGCCGAGGAGTGGCAGCATCCAGAACGGGTTGATCAAGTTCGGCAGCGCCTCGGCCGCATTGTAGACCATCACCGCCCAGCCGAGATGGACCTGCAGCTCGTTGGCCGCCTGCATCACGTAGGGCGCCTCGAGCAGCCATTTGCCGCCGCCCGACGGCACGAAGAAGCCGAGCACCGCCGAATAGACCCCCATCGAGATCGGGAAGCTGCCCGTGGTGTTCAGGCTGACGAAGGCGTGGGTGATCACCTCGGAGACCGAGATCCCGGCGGCGTTCTTCGGCCCGGTCAGCATCGCGCTGATGGCGGCGTAGAGCGGGAACTGGATGAGGATGCCGGCAGTCGCCGGGACGGCCTTGGCCACCGCCACGAGGAAACGCTTCGGGCGCCAATGCAGCAGCAGCCCGAGGGTGATGAACAGGAGGTTGTAGGTGTTCAGGTTCGAGATCGCGGTGATCCAGGATTGCCGCGCGAACTCCTGGTAGATCCAGGCGCCGGCGATCACCACGAGGAGGATCGTGAGGATCGGGGAGTGCTCCAGCCATTCACCGGGTTGCTCGGGCCGGCCGAGATCGGCTTCTTCGCGCGCGACGCTCACGCCGAGATCCTCGGCCGTCACCGCAGTGCTCGGGCGCGGCGCGGAGGCATAGGCGATGATCACCGACATCACGAACAGGATCACGGCGATCAGCATCGACTGCCAGAGGAAGATGGTTTCGCTGAAGGGAATCACGCCGGTGATCGGCAGGAGCGCCTTCGGCAGGCTCGCCGGGTTCGCCTGGAGTTGGGCCGCAGAGGAGCTGAGGCCCATGGCCCAGGTGGCGCCGAGCCCGAGATAGGCGGCGGCCCCGGCGGCGCGGTAATCCATGCGGAGTTCCGTGCGACGGGCGAGCGCGCGGGCGAGAAGGCCACCGAAGATCAGGCTCAGGCCCCAGCTCAGGAACGAGGACAGCATGGTCGCCGCGGCCACGAACCCGACGGCGCCGCGGCCGGTTTTCGGGATTGCGGCGAGGCGATCGATCAGCGCCTGGACCGGGGGTGCCGTCGCCACCACGTAGCCACCGATCGTCACGAAGGCCATCTGCATGGTGAAGGGGATCAGGCTCCAGAAGCCGTCGCCGAAGCTCTTGGCGATGGCGGGCGTCGGGGCACCGTTGGCCAGCGCGCCGAGGGCAACGATGACCACCGCGATGGCGACGAAGATGAAGGCATCGGGAAACCACTTCTCGGCCCAGGCGGTGAAGCGGATGCCGGCCCGCGACAGGGCGCTGTCCAGCGCGGCGGAGTCGGCGCGACGCTCCGGCGTGGGTGTCGACATCGGAAAGTCCTGGGAACGAGGGAATGGCCTTGGGAGGCGCATTGTCCGCAATTGCCGATCCGGCTCAAGACGGAATCCCGCCGGTACACAGGCTTGGCTGTGATGATCGGGTGAGACTGTCAGGGTCGCCGCTTCAGGCTTCCTTGAGGGTTCGCCTCTACGATGCGCCCTGTTCTCGCGTGGGAGATCCTGTTCGTGGCCGAAATCTCGAAGCTCCGAGACCTCGATGCGAGAATGGCCGAACGGCGTCAGGCCAGCACCATGGTGCGGGATCTGGCCCGTCAGGAGCGGGACAGGACGGACTTCGAGAAGCCCTTCCTGTCGCCCCTTGGGTGGATGATCGCGGTCATCCTGAACTTCGCCCTGGTGCTGGTCGTGGGCCTCGGCACCGTGCTGGTCCCGCCCCTGATGGCCTGCCGCGAGCAGAGTGCGCGCGGTTTCTTCGCCGGCGACTCCTTCCAGGCCTGCGCCGGCCGGGGCATCTCGGCCAGCTTCCAGGACTTCGACCGTCGCATCCGCCGCCTCGTCCTGCGTTCGGGACAGTGAACGGCCGGCCTGACGAGGCCCGCAACGGCGGCTGCCGTCGCGGGCCCCGGGATGTCGGGATGACGCCCGGTCTCAGTTGAGGGTGACGCTCTCCGGCCGGCGCTCGGTGCTGAGGCCGGATTTGCCGACCTTCAGCCCGAGGGGACCGACCTCCACCGGCACCACTTCCCCATCGTGGATCAGCCCGGACAGGAGTTGCTCCGCCAGCCGATCCTGCACTGCCTTCTGGATCACCCGCTTCAGGGGACGCGCCCCGTAGGCCGGGTCGTAGCCCTTGTCCGCGAGCCAGTCGCGGGCCTTCGGATCGACGTCGAGGGTGATCTTGCGCTCGTCGAGGAGCTTCTGCAGGCGCTTCAGCTGGATCCCGACGATCGCACCCATCTCCGACCGCTTGAGACGGTGGAACAGGATGATCTCGTCGATCCGGTTGAGGAATTCCGGCCGGAAGTGGCTGCGCACCACACCCATCACCTCCTCGCGCACGACATCGGTGTCGTCGCCCTCACTCTGGTTGACGAGGTATTCCGAACCGAGGTTCGAGGTCATGATCAGGAGCGTGTTGCGGAAGTCCACCGTCCGACCCTGTCCATCGGTCAGCCGGCCGTCGTCGAGCACCTGGAGCAGGACGTTGAACACGTCCGGATGCGCCTTCTCGACCTCATCGAACAGCACGACCTGGTAGGGCCGGCGCCGAACCGCCTCCGTGAGTGCTCCACCCTCCTCGTAGCCGACATAGCCCGGAGGCGCGCCGATCAGCCGGGCCACGGAGTGCTTCTCCATGTATTCCGACATGTCGAGACGCACGAGTGCCGTGTCGTCGTCGAAGAGGAAGCCGGCCAGGGCCTTGGTTAGCTCGGTCTTGCCGACGCCGGTGGGCCCGAGGAAGATGAACGAGCCGATCGGCCGGTTCGGATCCTGGAGACCGGCGCGGGCCCGGCGGACGGCGGTCGCCACCGCCTCCACCGCCTCGCGCTGCCCGACGACGCGCTCGCCCAGCACCGTCTCCATGGCCAAGAGCTTGTCGCGCTCGCCCTCCAGCATCTTGTCGACGGGAACCCCGGTCCAGCGCGAGACGACACCCGCGATGTGGACCGGCGTCACCGCCTCCTCGACCATGCCGTCGCGGACCACGGCGCTCTCGGCCTGGGCCTCGATCTCGGCGAGCTGGCGCTCCAGCCCCGGGATCACGCCGTAGGCGAGCTCGCCCGCGCGCTGGTACTGCCCCTGGCGCTGGGCCGAGGCCAATTCGTTGCGCGCCTCGTCGAGCTTGCGCTTGAGTTCGGCGGCAGCACCGAGCTTGTCCTTCTCGGCCTTCCAGCGCGAGGTGATCGCGGCGGACTGCTCCTCGAGGTCGGCCAACTCCTTCTCCAACCGCACGAGGCGGTCGCGGGAGGCGGAATCGGTCTCCTTCTTGAGGGCCTCGCCCTCGATCTTCAGGCGCACGATCTCGCGGTCGAGGTTGTCGAGCTCCTCGGGCTTCGAATCGACCTGCATGCGCAGGCGCGACCCGGCCTCGTCCATCAGGTCGATGGCCTTGTCCGGCAGGAAGCGATCGGTGATGTACCGGTTCGACAGGGTCGCGGCCGCCACCAGCGCCGCATCCTGGATGCGCACGCCGTGGTGCTGCTCGTACTTCTCCTTGATCCCGCGCAGGATCGAGACCGTGTCCTCGACGGTGGGCTCGGACACGAAGACGGGCTGGAAGCGCCGTGCCAGGGCCGCGTCCTTCTCCACGTGCTTGCGGTACTCGTCGAGGGTGGTGGCCCCGACGCAGTGCAGCTCGCCGCGGGCCAGCGCGGGTTTCAGCAGGTTGGAGGCGTCCATCGCCCCATCCGCCTTGCCGGCCCCGACGAGGGTATGCATCTCGTCGATGAACAGGATGATCCCGCCTTCGGCCGCCGTGACCTCGGAGAGCACGCCCTTCAGCCGCTCCTCGAATTCTCCGCGGTATTTGGCACCGGCGATCAGCGATCCCATGTCGAGGGCGAGCAGGCTCTTGTCGCGCAGGGATTCCGGCACGTCGCCGTCGACGATGCGCAGGGCGAGACCCTCGACGATGGCGGTCTTGCCGACGCCGGGCTCGCCGATGAGGACGGGGTTGTTCTTGGTGCGCCGCGACAGGACCTGGATCGTGCGACGGATCTCCTCGTCACGGCCGATCACCGGGTCGAGCTTGCCCTCGCGCGCCGCTTCCGTGAGGTCGCGGGCGTATTTCTTCAGCGCATCGTAGGCGTTCTCGGCCGTGGCGTTGTCGGCGGTCCGGCCCTTGCGCAGGGCGTTGATCGCGCCGTTGAGCGAGGCCGGCGTGACGCCGGCCGCCGCCAGCGCGCGACCGGCCTCGGTGTCCTTCTCGACCGCGAGGGCGAGCAGCAGGCGCTCGACCGTGACGTAGCTGTCGCCCGCCTTCTCGGCCGCCTTCTCGGCGGTGTCGAACAGGCGCACGAGCTCGCGCGTCGCCTGCGGCTGGGACGCGTTGCCGGACACCTTCGGCTGCTTGGCGAGCCAGGCCTCGGTCTGCGCGAGGGCGACCCGCGACTGACCACCCGCCCGATCGATCAGACCGGCGCAGAGGCCCTCGGGATCGTCGAGCAGGACCTTAAGGATGTGGCCCGGCTGGAATTGCGGATGGCCCTCGCGCATCGCGAGGTTCTGCGCGGCCTGGACGAAACCGCGGGCGCGCTCGGTATAGATCTCGAAATTCATCTGTGTCCCACCTCCCCGTGTCGGCACGACCCGCCGCCCGCTCCTCGCGGCACGACCGATCGCCGAGACGTCGCCCCCACGGCCGATGCCGCTGGAGACCCCGGCGCCACCTGGCCGCCGGTCTTCGAGATGTAGTGTTGCAAATCGGCACCACAAGGGTGTGGAGCGCGATGGCAGGCGGCCGGCCGCGGGCTTGCGCCCGGATGCCTTTCAGGGGCACGCTCGGCGCATGACGGACACGCCCAGCCTGCGCCTCGACGCCCTGCATCGCTACCCCGTCAAGGGGCTCTCGCCCGAGCCGATGGACCATGCGACCTTGACGGCGGGTGACTACTTTCCGGGCGACCGCCTGTTCGCGGTGGAGAACGGCCCATCGGGCTTCGACCCGGCTGCCCCGGTGCACCAGCCCAAGATCAAGTTCCTGATGCTGATGCGCGACGAGGCGCTGGCGCAGCTCGACACGCGCTACGATCCCGAGGACGGGACGCTGACGATCCGCCAGGGTGGCGCGATCGCGGCCCGTGGCGACCTCGCCCAGCCGGAGGGACGGGCCGCCATCGAAGACTTCCTCACCCGCACCATGCCCGGATCCCTGCGAGGCCCAGCCCGCATATTGTCGGCACCGGCCGGTTATCGCTTCACGGATTCCCCGCGCGGGTTCGTCTCGCTTCTCAACCTCGCCAGCGTCGCGGCACTCGAGACCATGACCGGCGCGGCGGTGGACCCCCTTCGCTTCCGGGCGAACCTCCACGTCACGGGCCTCACCCCCTGGGCCGAGCTCGATCTCGTCGACCGCACGCTGACGACGGAGGGCGGCGTGCGCCTGCGCATCCACAAGCGCACTCAGCGCTGCGCGGCGACCAATGTCGACCCGGTCACGGGTCAGCGCGATCTCGCAATCCCCCGCACGCTCGCGCAGCATCTCGGCCACACGGATTGCGGTGTCTACGCGGAGGTGCTGGAGGGCGGCGTGCTGACGGTGGGCGAGGCTCTCACCCTGGCCTAGATCGCGTCGCGGTGCACGAGGACGATGGCGGCGGCGTACCCGGCCCGGCGCAGATGGCGCAGGTCCGCGTGACGGCGCTCGCAGGTGACCTTGAGGTAGCGGCTCTCGCCTGCGGTCAGGCCCGTGGCGGCCGCGGCGGTCTGCCCGTGCATCAGGCACTCCATGGGGGTGCGGGCAGGGGCGACCATGACGTCGAGGGCGGTGTCGCGGGAGCAATCCTTGGCGAGGAGCGTCGCGGCACAGACGAGGGCGACGGAGAGCAGTTCAGACATGACGGACCCCTTGTTCGAGATGGCGAATAAGGTCCGCGGTGTGGCTCCGGCGTGTGAGCGGCCGCGTGATCGTTGCCTTGGTGTTCCCCGTATCGTTGTTGTCGTTGGAGAGGGCGAAGCACGGCGTGTGCCAGCGTCGTGTCCCAGGAGGCGCGGATCACCGTCCTACGAGGATGGGGCCGCCATTGGCGCGACCTCGGTCAGCGGCGAATCTGCAACCAATGCGGCTCGGGCTCGGATCGCGGCAGGACGGCCGCGACGGCGTCGAGATCGACGGTGAATTGTTCGGTCAGGAGGCGCCAGACCTCGGATGGGGAGGCCGCCTGCGGGTTGAGCTGGTCGACCGCGCTGGCGATGTGGTGCGGGCTCAACAGGGTGGGACGCGGATGGTACGGATCGGCATTCAGCATGGTGCAGGATCCCCGGCGACTTTCCGATCATGGTTCGTCAACCTTAAGGAACCCTTACCGGTGAGCGGTTGCAACCCCGTTCTCGATGCCTCCGCGAAATGGTTCCACGCGCTCCGGCAGCGCCGTCACGCGATGGGGGCCGACAATACCCGGCATCGCCGCGTGAAATTCATTTCCCCGCTGCTTCGCACCGTCGCGATGCTGCGCTAGAAGCCCGGCGTCGCGCGCGGTGCCCGACGCGCCATCGAGGACGAGCCCCACGATGAAAGAACCGCTGCCCAACGTCCATGTGCGCGCCGAGGTCCTGGTCCAGGCCCTGCCGCACATGCAGCGCTACGACCAGGAGATCGTGGTCATCAAGTATGGCGGCCACGCCATGGGAGACCGGGCGGCGGCGGAGGATTTCGCCGAGGATATCGTGCTCCTGGAGCAGTCCGGCCTGAAGCCGATCGTGGTCCATGGCGGCGGCCCGCAGATCGGGCGGATGCTCGGCCGGCTCGGCATCGAATCGGAATTCCGCGGCGGGCTGCGCGTCACCGACGAGGCCACCGTCGAGGTGGTCGAGATGGTCCTGGCCGGCTCGATCAACAAGCAGATCGTCGGCTGGATCTCGGCCGAGGGCGGTCGCGCCATCGGCCTCTGCGGCAAGGACGGCAACATGGTGCGGGCCCGCAAGGCCACCCGGACCATCATCGATCCCGAGAGCCAGACCGAGCAGGAGGTCGATCTCGGCCTCGTGGGCGAGCCCGAGCACGTCGAGCGCGGCGTTCTCGACGCGGTGCTGAAGGCCGAGCTGATCCCGGTCCTGGCTCCCGTGGCCTTCGGGGCGGACGGCCAGACCTACAACGTCAATGCCGACACCTTCGCGGGCGCGATCGCGGGGGCGCTGCGGGCCAAGCGCCTGCTGCTGCTCACCGATGTTCCTGGGGTGCTCGACAAGGACAAGAAGCTCATCCCCGAGCTGTCGATCGACGATTGCCGCCGGCTCATCGCCGACGGCACCATCACGGGCGGCATGATCCCGAAGGTGGAGACCTGCATCTACGCCCTGGAGCAGGGCGTCGAGGCGGTGGTCATCCTCGACGGCAAGGTCAGCCACGCGGTGCTGCTGGAGCTGTTCACCGATTACGGTGCCGGCACCCTGATCCGTCGGGGCTGAACTCCCTCCCCTGCCTCGCGCTCAGGTCGCGCGGGGCAGCGTCCGCGGCCGGAAGGCCACCAGGGTCATGTCGTCCCGACGCGTCTCCTCGCCGCGATAGGCGGTGAGCGCCGCATCGAGGATCGTCACCTGCTCCGCCAGGGGCGCCGCCTGATGGTTGCCCAGGATCTCGGTCACGCCGCGATGGCCGAGGAGGCGTCGGGCCGATCCGGCACCGCCCATCTGGTCGGTGATGCCGTCCGTCATCAGGTAGAAGGTCGTCCCGGGGGCAACGCGCAGGCGCGTCTCCTCGACGGCGAAGCGTTCGCCCGGCCGCTGCGGATAGCCGAGGCCGCGCTTGGCGCCGCGGATGCGGGTCACCGCCGCGCCTTCGAGGGTGGTCAGGGCCGAGCCGGCGCCGGCGAAGCGGATCTCGGCCGCGGCCGGGTCCCAGACGCAGAGGCCGCAATCGAGGCCGTCGTCGGATTCCGATCCCCGTCCGTCCTGGCGCAGCTGGGTCCGCACCATGCCGTCGAGGGCCTCCAGGATGGCGGCCGGATCGCGCAGGCCGCGCTCGTGAATCAGACGGTCGAGGGCGGTGGCGACGATGAGGGTCAGGAAGGCGCCCGGAACACCGTGCCCGGTGCAGTCGGCCACCAGCAGGATGCCGAGGCCGTCGATCTCCTCGAGCCAGAAGTAATCGCCCCCGACCAGGTGCAGCGGCTCCCAGAGCACCGCCACCTCGAGGCCCGTGCCGTCGAGGGCCGACCGGTCGGGCAGCACCGAACTTTGGATGCGGCGGGCGTAGCCGATGCTCTCCATCACCAGGTGGTTGGCCTGGGCCAGCTTGTGGTGCGCCTGCTCCAGCTGCTGCAGGAGCTGCTTGGCCTCGTCGCCGGCGCGGAGTCCGTCGACCATGCGGTTGAAGGCTTGGGAGATGACGTCGATCTCGTTGCTGGCGCGGAAGGCGCCATCGAGCTCCACTGGCACCCAGCGCTTGTGCTCGACCTCTCGCATGGCCAGCAGCAGGCGCTTCAGGGGGGCCAGCACGTGCCGCCGCACGTTGGCGTGCAGGGTCAGCACGAAGGCGAGCATCAGGATCAGGCTGGTGACGACGGCGAGGATCGCCTGCTTCTCGGCGTTGCCGCGGAGGGCCTCGGCCGAGATCGACAGGGTCAGGTGCCCCACCGGGGGGGCGACCGGGCCGGCAAAGAGATCCGCCTGCGTGGTGATCTGCTCGAAGGACCGCCCGCGCTTCGGCTCGCCCAGCGTCATCACCACGGTGCCGGCGGCGTCGCGCAGGGTCGCCGCGCGGAAGGCCGGGTCGAGGGTCAGGGCCTCCATCGGGCGGCGATAGACCTCCGGGCTGCCGCTCCAGCCGGGGCCGGCGATGGCCTTGGCGGTCAGGGACGCCATCAGGCCTGCGCGCTCGGTGTAGAGGTGGAGCTGGTCGCGATAATTGACCCAGGCGATGCCGATCTGCGTCACCAGGACGACCACCGCGATCACGGGATAGATCCGCAGGAAGAGGGTGTGGGCGAGGCTGTCGAGGTCACGCCCCTGGGCCGCGCCGCGCAGGGCGCCCGGACGCATCGCGCCCGGCTCGCCGGTCGGGACATCGACGAAGCCAGCCGCGCTGAGGAAATCGCTGCTGCGCCGCGGGCCGGCGCCGCGCAGGGACCCGCCGCGTCCCTCACCGGAGGCAGGCCTGCTGCCGGCGGACGCGCCGGGGGCGGCTCCGAGGGCCGGGGTCTCGGCGGTCATGGCCGAATCGCGGCGCTGGAGGCGTCCGGCGCGCCGGGCCTCAGCGCGATACGATTGCGACCGCAATCCTTGGCCGCGTAGAGGGCCGCGTCGGCCCGCTGCATGGCGCTCTCCAGGGTTTCGCCCGGCTCGGACTGGGCGACGCCGATGCTCACGGTGATCCGCATGGCGGCATCCATCATGGGCACCGGCGTGGCGGCAACGGCCTCGCGCAGGCGTTCCGCGAAGGCCGCGGCGCCCTCCAGGCCGGTATCGGACAGGACGATGGCGAACTCTTCGCCGCCCGTGCGGCCGATGAAGTCGAGGGTGCGCAGGTGCGCTCGACAGATCGCGACGAAGGAGACCAGCGCGGCGTCGCCGGCCGCGTGGCCGAAGCTGTCGTTGAGGAGCTTGAACCGGTCGAGATCGAGGATGAGGATGGAGACCGGGGCGCCGCTGCGGGCGTGGCGCAGCCATTCGCGCGCCGCGACCTCCATGAAGCGGCGACGCGCCAGGGCACCCGTCAGGTCGTCGGTATCGGCCAGACGCCGCAGCTCGGCCTCGAGCCGGGTGCGGTGCTCGATCTCACCGGACAGGGCGGCATTCAGGGCCTGGAGATCCCGGCGCTGATCGGCGAGGCGCTGGTTCGCCTTCTGCAGGTCGAGCTGCATCCGGTCGCTCATCCGGACCAGCCTCTGCTGCTCGCGAAAGCCCCGGCGATAGGCGTCGGCCAGCGCCTGGACGCCGCCGGCGACGTCCGAGAGCCCCGACAGCATCGCCTCGGTGCGGGTCAGCACCGCTTCCTCGGCGTCGTAGAGGCTGAAGGAATCAGCTGGTTCGGAGGCCGCGCCTCCGACGGCCCTGATCGCGCGGGTCATGCGGCCTCCCTCACCATCTCGAACCGCGCGTAGGAGAAATCGGCGGCGAAGTCCTCGCCCGCCTCCTCGATGGTCTCGTCACCATCGGCGAACCGCCAGCGCACCGTGACCGCGCGCCCTTCCTCGGCGGCGTCCTCGAGGGGCATGAACAGGTTCATCAGCGCTTTGGCGCTCGACGAGTTGAAGTAGGCCAGCCCGACCTCGAACACGATCGGGGTCGCGGAGGTGTCCGCCAGGTAGGCGCGCAGGGCCTGGAGCAGGGGGCCGAAGAAGGCGGCCGCATCCTCGGGGTAGGATTCGCCGTGCAGGGACAGGTGCCCGGTCGCGAAGTCGAAATCGACCCGCGGCGAGCGGTCCGTGGCGGCAAGCTGGATTCGGTCCATCGGTGGTCGGCCCGTCAGATATAGGCTTTGAGGCAGAAGAAGCTGCGCCCGGAGCCGAGCGCCTGGAAGTCGTACTCGACTGGGGCGCTGGAACGCCGTGCGATCTCGATCAAGCCGATGCTGCCGCCGAGGCTTCCCTCGTCCGGTGGCTGGCGGAGCTTCTCGCGGTAATACGCCTTCAATTCGTCGCTGTTCAGGCTCGCGATGTGGTCGAGGCGGGCGCGCAGGGGCGGGACGTCGGGATCGGGCAACTCGTTTCCGCAGACGACGTAGAAGCGTCCCGCCTCCATGCCGACGACGATCACTCCGTTGCTGATCAGGCTCGCCTGCGGACCGGACGGCTTCACGACCTTGTCGGCGGAGTAGCGGATGACGTTCTGGGCCTGCTCGACGAAGATCGCGAAGACCCGCTTGGCCACCGACGCATCGGTCTCGCCCTGGCTCATGCGCAACTTGAGCACTTCGCCGAGAGAGAACAGGACATTCTCCGAGATGTCGCCGCCGAAGGAGAGGATCACGCCCTGGCGCCGGGACGCATCGAAGAAGTTCATGAAATCGCGTGCGAGCAATGCAATTTCTCCCGCCTCACGGGGCCGGCAGCAGACTTGGACGTCGCGCAATACCGCTCTGATCGAATAGCTCGTCATTCGTATATGTGGAGTTAATCTGGCCTTTTCATCACGTCTTTCCGCCAGCAAGCAGAATAGCGCCAGGACTAGGACTAAGCTGCCTATTTCGAATCCACACAGGACTAATTCTGCCTAACCACTGATCACTCCATCTCGGGTGCGTGTGGAGAGGCGGTCGTCAACGAACCGGTCGGACGAGGTGGACCCAGGGTACGGTTGGGGGAATGCTTGCGGGATGCCGACGGCCATGCTCTGAAAAGCACGCGCCCCGCTTCCCTTCGCGGTGTCCGGTCCCCATCTCGAACGGCCGGGCTTCGCGGCCCACCCAGAACCACATCGACCGACCTTGTTTCTGCCCGGCGAACCCCACTTCACCACCGCCCAATCCCGCGGCTTTCGTCAGGTCGACACCTGGGTGTTCGATCTCGACAACACGCTCTATCCGAGCGACGCCCGCGTCTGGCCGCAGGTGGACGAGCGCATCACCCTCTACGTCATGCGCCTCTACGGACTCGACGGTCTCTCGGCTCGGGCGCTACAGAAGTATTTCTACCATCGCTACGGGACGACCCTGAAGGCGCTGATGGTGGAGTCGGCCATCGATCCGCACGACTTCCTCGACTTCGCCCACGATATCGACCATTCGTCGATCCGCCTCGACCCGGCGCTGGGCGCTGCCATCGAGCGCCTGCCCGGCCGCAAGCTCATCCTCACCAACGGATCGCGCCGGCACGCCGAGAACGTGGCGGCCAAGCTCGGCATCCTCGACCACTTCGAGGACGTGTTCGACATCGCCGATGCCGATTTCATTCCGAAGCCCGAGCGCTCCACCTACGAGCGGTTCCTGAAGCGCCACGGCGTGGAGCCGCGCCGGGCGGCCCTGTTCGAGGACATCGCCCGCAACCTGATCGTGCCGCACGACATCGGCATGTCCACGGTGCTGGTGGTGCCTCCGACGATCGACCCCTTCCGGGAAGCCTTCGAGCAGGAAGCCGTGCGCGAACCGCATATCGACCACATCACCAGCGATCTCGCCGGCTTCCTGGCGGAGCGCGTGTTGCCGGAACTCCCGTGAGCGGCGGCGAACCGGCCTGGACGTCGGCTCGGGCACCGGACCTCGGTGCGATCGAGGATCTGGCGTATGCGGCCTTCGCCAATCTGCCCCTGGCATTCCGGAATCTCTGCGCCGGCCTCGTGATTCACGTGGAGGACTTCCCCGACGAGGAGACCCTGCGGGAGATGGATTGCGAGAGCCCCTTCGATCTCCTCGGCCTGTTCCGTGGGATCGGTCTCGCCCAAAGCGGCGAGGCGGCGACCGGACAGATGCCGAATCAGGTCTGGCTCTACCGTCGCCCCCTGCTCGACGACTGGGCCGAGCATGACGAGACCCTCGGCCACCTCGTCACGCACGTCCTCGTCCACGAGATCGGGCACCATTTCGGCCTCTCCGACGCCGATATGGAGGCGATCGAGGCGGCTGCGGACGCCTGAGGCGTCAGGCCTTCTGGGCGGACGGCAACAGGCTGGCCTTGGGCCGGCGGGTGCGGAACTGCCCGCGCTCCACCGCGACGAAAACCAGGACCGCGAGCGCCAGGGTGGTGAGCCACCACATCACCGTCATCCCGACGCCGATGCAGGCGATGAGGAAGGCCGAGGCGAAGGCCGCCATGGCGCCGGGCACCAGCACCGATGCCTCTCGACCCGCGCGGCGGATCGCGGCGTGCAGGGCGAAGGCAGCCGCGAAGGCCCCGACGAGGCCGAGTTCGTACCAGAGCTCGAACAGCAGGGTCCGCGGCGCGTTCATCGGCAACAAGTTGACGTAACGACCTCGCAGGGCCGTCTCGAGGCCGTGCCCGGTGACGAGCCGCAGCGGTTCGCTGGTCACGATGGTCTGCCAAGCCTTGAGGCTCAGGACGCCGGGCGCACGCCCGCCGAACACCGTCGCACCGATCGGCCGGGCGATGAAGGGCAGGACCGGTCCCAACACCAGCAGGGTGGCCGCCGTGACGCCGAGGAGGCGCGGCGCGCGCATGGGCCGGAAGGCCGCGAGCGCGAAGGCGACCGCCCCCACCGCCAAGGCGACCAGGGTTGTCGGACCGGGCGAGACCAGGAGTGCGACCGAGACGAGCAGGGCGAGCCCGAGGGCCTCGCTGTTGCGCCCGCGCGAGCGGAGCCACGAGACGGCCGGCCAGACGAACAGGATGAGCAGGATCAGGCCCCGGTCGAGGATCGCGTCCTCGTCGGGTCCGAGGAGCCCCTGTCCGAACGGCCCCTGCCCCGTGAGCCCAAGCCCGATGGCGAAGATGGCCGCCGCCGCCACGCCCACCGGCAGGAGATAGAGGTTTGCCGAGCGCATGCGGTCCGGCAGAGCGAGGTAGGCCGCCATCGTCATGAGAAGCGTGGCGATGACGTTGAGAAGCCGTTCGGTGGCGAGGCTCAGAAACGGCGTCCAGACCAGCGACAGGGCCGACCAGAGGATCACCAGGCAGCCGGCCAGGAAGGCGGGCGAGCGCAGCAGGCGCGAGGAGGCCGGGCGGACCGGTCGCGCGCGGCCGTCGATGGCGCTCGCCAGGAGCAGGAGTGCGATGGAGATCGGCGCGAGGATGACCACCGCGCGGCGGGCGACCTGCGCCGCCACCGGCATGATCACGAACAGGCCGATGAAGCCGATGCGACGCAACAGGGCGGCGGCATCGATGGCTGGGTCGACCGAGGTGGAAGGAACGCGCGCCATGGGTTCGAAGGAGGCCGTGAAACGGCGCCAGGATGAGGCCCGCGCGCTAACCGTCAGACCCTAGTGCAGCCGCGGGAGCCGCGCTGTAGACGCCGGGCAACAGTCGCGTCCTCACGCCGGTCGGGTCATGGACTGCCGGCCACGACCCGCCAGGAGCCACCGACCGAGATCGGCGAGGATGCGCCAGCCGGCCCAGGTGGCCAGGAAGCCGAGCAGGCCGGCGGTCAGGCCGTCGACGGTGGTGGGGATCGCCGGAGTGTAGTCCTGGTAGGTGGCCCGCGCGAGGGCGAGGTCGGGATCGCGCATCAGGGCCACGACGCGGCCGAGGGGGCCGCCGGCCTCCGCGAGCTCCCGGCGCTGCCGCTCAAGGGCGGCGAGGCGCACGATATCCTGGCACGCCGCCTCGCCGCGCCGGGCGACGAGAGGGTCGCCGTCGCCGCGCAGGCGTGCCACCGCATCGTCGCGACTGCGGCCGGTGGCAACGGCATCAGCCTCGAAACCGGAGACCACGCGGCGCAGTTCGTCCAGGGTGCCGCCGAGCCGTTGGGCATATTGCTGGGCGAATTCCGGCGCCTGCGCCGCCAGCGCGCCGCCGAGGAGTCCGAGGGCAAGCCCCAGGGTGCGTAGGACGCGAAACACGGGCCTCTCCGCGCGGGTGGCAATGGGGGACAAGGGCCCGACGGCGCGGCGGGTTCCGGCGCCCCGCTCAGCCCCGCGACGCCGTCCCCTCCCCGGCGAACGCCGCGGCGATGTCCGCTTCGGTCACGTCGGGCAGGGGGCGGCCTACCTTCAGGGCGCGGGTCGGGAGCCCGGGGGCGAGGATCAGGATGACGGTCTCGATACCCGGGCAGGCCGGGTCGGCACAGACGATCTCGCTCGCCTTGACGGTGATGGCCTCTTCGAGACCGCCGCAGCGGCGGACCCAATCGACGATCGCCGCGCGGGCCTCCTGATCCGCCGGCGGGCGGCGGTTGCCGAAGCCGAACAGAGCCATCGGGGTCAGGCCGGGAGAGTCAGGAGGCCGGCCTGCCCGTCGGCGCAGCCGAAGGCGAGGCGGCTGCCGCGCCCATCCCAGGCCAGGGCCGAGATGGCGCTGCCCTTCACCGCGGGCCGGACCAGCAGTTCCGAGGCGTCGGCGAAGCGCACGAGCAGGATGCAGCCGTCCTCGTAGCCGATGGCCAGGACCAGGGCCTTGGGGTGGAACGCCACCCGCGAGACCCGGGCGGGCCGCACGCCGCACTCGCGGGGTGCCTTGCCGGTGGGGCCTTCCTTGGAATCAAAGGGCCAGACGATGGCGGCCTCGGCGCCGCTGGTCGCGAGCCAGTGTCCGTCGCCCGACCAGGAGACCGAGCGCACCTTCGCAGGGTATCCCGACATCCGCATGTGGCCCCGGTCGGGTTGCAGACGCCAGCCGTGCAGGGAGTTCTCCTGCATCGTCGTCACGACGAACCGGCCGTCCGGCGACCAGGTCACGTCGATATGCGAGCCCTTCCACTCGATGAAGTCGGGCGCGGTGTCGAGGTTGGGGTACCAGAGGGTGGCGCCGTTGTAGTGCGCCACCGCGAGACGGTAGCCCTTGGGCGCGAAGGCGAGGCCGCGGGCGGTGGAGGGCGCCGCGAAGGTTTTCTCCCGCCCCTTCGCGTCGCGGGCGACGACATTGCGGCCGGCCGCATAGGCGAGGCCGCCCTCGGGATGCAGGGCAAGGGCGTCGATCCAGGCACCGTTCTTTGCGCGGGCGACCTCGACGACGTCGCCCGCGTCGGAGGTCGCCACCACCCGGCCATCGTCGCCGCCGGTGACGAGGCGGCGGCCGTCGCCGGCCGCCACCAAGATGCCGGCCTCCGGATGCGCCTCGACCCGGCGGAGTTCGGCGCCGGAGGCCAGGAGCACGCCGCCGTCCCCGAGGGCGAGGGCCAGGGTGTCCTTCAACCAGACCGTGGCGGTGACGTGGGCACCGGCCGCCAGCGGCGTCACGTGATCGAGGAGGGAGGGGACACTCATCGCAACGGGTCTCTCAACCAGGGGCTCGCGGGCTCACTTGGCGACGGCGGCCTTCGCCGGCGCCGCGCGCCGTCAGGACCGTCGCGACGAGCGCGAGGAGGCCGGCGATGCCGGCGGGAATGGCGAGGGCATACAACGCCAGCCTTCCGTAGGCGACCGTTCCGGCCACGGATCCGACGAGGAGCGCGAGCCAGACGACGCCGTCGCCGATCCAGGCGGTGCGCGCACCGCGCCGGGCGAGCGCCAGGGCGAGCTTCTGGCCGAACCCGAACAGGGCGCCGGTCACGAAGGTGGTCCCGGCCCGGAAGCCCTGGACATGGGACAGCACAGCGTTCTGCGCGCCCATCGCCAAGGCCAGCATCAGCGAGGCGATGCCGGAATCCGGCGCGGCCGTGGCGGCCTCGAAGGCGGCGCCGACGATCGCGGTCTCGAAGCCGAGGATGACCGGGGTGACCCAGCGCGCGGGCGTCAGGGCCGAGAGGCCGCCGCCGCAGATGCCGCCCGTGAGGAAGGCCGCAATCAGCAGGGCCGGTAGAAGAGCGTGGTGCGGGTCGCCGTGCCCGAGGGAGACCGCGAACTGGGTCGTGTTCCCGCTCATGAACGAGGTGTAGAGGCCGCCGAGCCTGATGAACCCGAGGGCGTCCACGTAGCCGGCCAGGGCCGTGAGGACGAGGCCGAAGCCGAGATGCCAGGGACGGGTCATGGACGCAACGCGCACCCGCTCACCGGCACCGCCGCAGGGTTAAAGCTTCGCTTACCAAGTCCGCGCAATTGGAGTGATCGGCGGCGAACGATGCGCCTCGGCGACCCGTTTGTCTTGCGATCCGGCTCGGCCCCCAGGGGCTCACGCCGGATGAGTAGGAGTTGCGTCATGATTTCCTTCGCCTGCGCCTTTCCCGCCCATCCCGCCTTCAACCCGCGCGCCGCCGCCGAGACCGTCCTGGTGGTCGAGGATGAAGCCATGGTCTGCGAGCTCGCCGCCGAGGCGCTGCTCGACGAGGGCTACCGCGTCCTCACCGCCGCCGATGCCGACGCGGCGGAGAACATCCTGGCGCGGGAGCGCGTCGACCTGCTCTTCACCGATATCGATCTGGCCCGCAACACGAACGGGATCGCCCTGGCGCATCGCGCGCGCCGCTACTTGCCGAACCTGCCGGTGGTCTACACCTCCGGTGGACGCGGCCACCTCTCGCAGGCCGAGGCCGTCACCCAATCCGTCTTCGTTCCGAAGCCCTACCGCCTGAGCCATCTCGTGGCCCTCGCCAACGAGATCCTGCGTCCCCACCCCCACCACGGTTGAGACCGGACCGCGCGCGGCGCGGGTTCGGCCGCCGGAGCCCGGAGCCTTCCCATGCGCAATCTGTTCCTCCCTCCCCTCGTCCTCCTGGCCGGCACGGCGACGGCCTCGGCCGCCTGCGACGTGAAGGGCGCCAAGCTTGAGGAGGCCATCGCGGCCAAGGCCGAGCTGCGCGAGACGGCCAACAAGCAGACGGTGCGCGACCTGCGCACCCTGCGCGACGCGGCCATCGTGCTGGAGACCTACAAGTACGCCGCCGAGTGCGAGCGCTTGGTCGAGATCGTGCGGGCCCTCGCCGCGAACCCCGAGAAGACCATCGAGCGCGGCGGCGATACCGACGAGGACAAGGCCGAGGACCTGATGGAGGCCCGCGAGCCGAAAGCGCCGGCCCCGGCCGAAACCGCCAAGCCCAAATGAACGCGCCGTGCGTTGAGCTGCGCAGAACGACACGACGAGGGGCAAGCGGAGCGGCATGGCGAAGGACACTCAGATCCGCGAGGCGGGCATCGCGCACGCGGCGCAACGGCTGCCGTCGGTGGTGGTCGACGATTACAACATCGAGCTGAAGGACGGCGACGGCTTCATCGGCGACCGGGTTTCGAAGTCTGCGTTCCGCGAGATGCTGGAAGCGTGCCGGGAGCGCCTGCGCGCCGTGGGCGCCGATCCGCTGGGCGACAAGGCGAGCTGCGATTTCTCCAAGCGCCGCATCGACCAGATCCTCCTCGGCGAGGATCCCCTCGCCGCGGGCGTGGTGTTCAGCGCCATCGAGGACTTCGCGCAGGAACTCGCCCGCGTGGCCCGCCTCTTCCTCGGCCAGGACGGCTGGGAGGGAACGCAGGCGATCGTGGTTGGCGGCGGCTTCAGCGACAGCCGGGCCGGCCGCCTCGCGGTCGCGCGGGCGGGCTACCTTCTGCGCGCCGGGGGCCTCGGCATCACCCTCGAACCGATCCGGCACCATCCCGACGAGGGCGGCCTGATCGGCGCGGTGCACCTGGCGCCGTCCTGGATGTTCTCCGGATACGACAGCCTGCTGGCCGTCGACATCGGCGGCAGCAACATCCGCGCGGGCGTCGTGGTCACGAATCTGAGGAAGGCCGCGGACCTCTCGCGCAGCGAGGTCTGGCGCTCTGAGATCTGGCGCCATTGCGACGAGGACCCGATGCCGAGCCGCGACGAAGCGGTGGAGCGCCTCGTGGGCATGCTCGGCGACCTGATCCGCCGGGCGGACCGCGCCAGCCTGACGTTGGCTCCGTTCGTCGGCATCGGCTGTCCCGGCATGATCGAAGCCGACGGCACGATCGATCGCGGGGGCCAGAACCTGCCCGGCAACTGGGAGGGCCGTGACTTCAATCTCGCCGAGCGGGTGACGGCCGCGATCCCCCGGATCGGCGAGCATCCGACCATGGTTGTCATGCACAACGATGCCGTGGTGCAGGGCCTCAGCGAAGTTCCGCACCGGACGGACGTGACCCGATGGGGGGTACTCACCATCGGCACCGGCCTCGGCAACGCTCGGTTCACCAACCGCGGCACGGAGGACGAGATCTAGCCGCCGGGGCGGCCTCAGCGCGCCTTCGCGCCGGTGCGCGCGAAGGCCTGGGCGATGCGCTCGCGCAGCTCGTCGTTCAGCTCGATGTCGACGATGCGCCAGGTCCAGGCGCGCAGGCGCAGGCGGATCCGCAGGCGGCGGTCCCGGCCCGCCTCCGGCGGCACGCCGACGACCACGGTGCGGAAGCCCCGCATCTCGGAAGCGAGATAGAACGGGATCAGCCGGCGCAGGGTCTCGATCCGCAGGCCCCCGCCCCCCGATTTCTGCTCCGGCCCGTCGCGGCCGAATTCCACCGATTGCGGCCACCCGTCATCGAGGAGGTCGACGACCGTCCTGGGCGTGACCAGGGCCTCGGCGATCGGGATCGCCAGGGCCGCAGCGGCCTCTGCGATGCGCTGGCGCTCCCGGGGCTCCGCATCCGGCGCGGCGGGATCCCGCGCCTGGGCCGCCGCGGCGGCCTGTCGGATCACCGAGAGGCGCAGGGATCGGAAATTGACGTGCTGGGTGATGTAGTCGGTGTCGTGCGCCTGGACCGCGCGGGCGATGTCGTAGAGCGCCCAGAGCGGCGTCAGCGTGTACGCGAACCAGCCGAGCACCAAGAGGATCGGGATCGACCACCACCGCATCGGGCGTCAGGCCGTCACGCCGGGACGCGCCACGTCGTGAACCCGGAGAAAGCGTCGACCACGCCTTCGTAGACCGGCCGCTTGAAGGGCACGATCAGATCCGGCAACCCGGCGATCGGCTCCCAGCGCCAGGCATCGAACTCGGACGTGAAGGCACCGTTGCCCGGCGTTGCGACGTCGATCTCGTCGTCCGAACCGAGGAAGCCGAACGCGAACCACTTCTGCGTCTGGCCGCGGTAACGCCCCTTCCAGGCCTGCTTCAGCACCGTCGGCGGCAGGTCGTAGGAGAGCCATCCCGGGGTCTCGCCGAGGCGCACCACGGAGCCGGCCGAGACGTTGGTCTCCTCGTAGAGCTCCCGCAGGGCAGCGGCTTCCGGATCCTCCCCCTCGTCGATCCCGCCCTGGGGCATCTGCCAGGCCCGTCCGTCCGCCACGTGCTCCGGCCCGGCATCGGCCCGCCGCCGCCCGATGAAGACGAGACCGGCGCGCGAGATCAGCGTGATGCCGACGCAGGGACGGAAGGGAAGGTCGGCGCCGTCGGCGAACGGGGATGCGGTCATGGCGGCGACCATAGGCAGGCGGGGCATGTGCCGCAACGCACGAAACGGCGCCGCAGCGCAATTCCGAACCGGGTCGCCCGGCCCGATCCATTACTCCGGATGTCTCAGGGCTTGGCGCTGGTGAGCCGGGTACTTGCGCCGCTCCCACGCAGGGCGACGCTGACGGGAACGAGGCGGATGCCGCGCGCCTCCGCCTCGGCGGCCCAGCGGGCGATTCGATCGATGCTCATCGGCAGGGCAGAGGCGGAGCCGAAGGCGAAACCCTTCTGACGCGCCTGCGCTTCGAGCCGGGCCAGTTCCCGGTCAATGGCCTCGGGTCGCGCCAGGGCGTCGAGGACGATCTCGGCCCGGGTGAAGGGCACCTTCCCCTTGGCGGCCAGCGCGGGGGCGATCGAGCGCGGGGAGGTGCCGTCGTCGACGAAGCCGAGGCCCCGGGCCCCGATCTCGCGCAGGACCGGCTCCAGGGCAGCCGGATCGCTGGTGAGCTTCGCACCCATGTAGTTGACGATGCCGACGAAGCCCGAGAACCGGCTCATCACCCAGCTCAGGCGATCGAGATTCTCCGGCGGGCGCGAGCTGGTGAGAAGCGTCTGGGGACCGGGATCGCTGTCGGGATAGTCGAAGGGCTCCATGGGCACTTGGAGCAGGGCCTCGTGTCCGGCCTCGCGGGCCCGGGCGACGGTCCGCTCGAGGTCGCTGCCATAGGGCGCGAAGCCCAGGCTGATCGCCGGGGGTAGGCGGGTGATGGCGCTGGCGGTCGCCGCCTGGCCGATCCCGAGGCCCGAGACCAGGATGGCGATGCGGGGCCCGGAACCACCGGGATCCGGACGTGCGTAGACGTCGAGAGGGCGCAGGCGCCCGTCGCCGAGGCGGGGGATGTTGCCGTGGCGGCCGCGTTCGACGAGCCGCGGATCCGGAGCGGCGCTCAGCTTCACCGGGGTCGTGGACGGAACCTGGATGACCACCGCATCGGTGGGGGCGGCCGTGCCCGTCGGGCGAACGACGGTGACGCCGGAGGCGGTCTCGACGTCGCTGGCGCTGCTTGGACCGGATTTCGCGGCCTCGGGCTTCGATGCCTGTACAGCAGGCTCCGGTAAGACCGGTTCGCGGAGCGCGATGACCGCCACGGCGCTGGGCTCGCCGCCCTCGGGATCCCCGGCCACGACGAGGATGCTGGCGCCGAGCACGAAGCCCCCCACGAGGCCGCCGAGCACCATCGGGGCGGTCACCCGCACCTGCCGCAGCGCCCGCAGACGCTGGCCGGCGGTCGGCTTGCCGCCGAGCGGACGGGTCAGGATGTCGTCGGTGGCCACGCGCAGCCGCTTCCCCAGGCTCCCGGACCGGGGATCGCTGAGGGACTGGCCGAAACGGCCACGGCCCCCAGCGTCGGTCCTGAACCGACATTGGGGGCCGCCATGGTTAACGCTTCGCTAAAGCGCCGCGGATCGCGCTCAGTTCGGGACGGCGGCCTTAGGCGTGTTGGCCGCGCCCTTCTGGATCCCACGCAGGAAGTCGAAAGCGGCGATGAGCTGCTTGTCCTTGGCCGGGTCCGGCGGGACGTAGGCGGACGAACCGCCGCGCTCCTCGACGTCCTTCTGCTTCAGGTGCCCCTTCAAACCGGCCTCGCCCTTCGTCTCGTCCTTGCCCTTCAGCTCGTCCGGCACCTCCTGCAGGATCTCCTGGTCCGGCTCGATGCCCTTGGCCTGGATGGAGCGGCCCGACGGCGTGTAGTAGCGGGCGGTGGTCAGACGCAGGGCGCCGCTGCCGCCCAGCGGAATGATCGACTGCACCGAGCCCTTGCCGAACGAGCGCGTACCGAGGACCGTGGCGCGCTTGTGATCCTGCAGGGCGCCGGCCACGATCTCGGAGGCCGAGGCCGAGCCGCCGTTCACCAGCACGACGATCGGCTTGCCCTTGGTCAGGTCGCCGGCCTTGGCCGAGAAGCGCTGCGTCTCGTCCGGGTTGCGGCCGCGGGTGGACACGATCTCGCCCCGGTCGAGGAAGGCGTCCGACACCATCACGGCCTGGTCGAGGAGACCGCCCGGATTGTTGCGGAGATCCAGCACGTAACCCTTGAGCTTGTCGGCGCCGATGTCGGTATTCAGCTTGTCGATCGCCGCACGCAGACCGTCGAAGGTCTGCTCGTTGAACTGGGTCAGGCGGATGTAGCCGACGTCGCCGCCCTCGGCGCGGGAGCGCACGGGCTTGATCTTGATCACGTCGCGGTTGAGCGTGACCTCGATCGGGTCCTTCGACTCCTTGCGGCTGATCTTCAACTTCACCGGCGAGTTCACCGGGCCGCGCATCTTGTCGACGGCCTGATTCAGGGTCAGACCCTGGACCTGATCCTCGTCGATCTGCGTGATGACGTCGTTGGTAAGGATACCGGCCTTCGAGGCGGGCGTGTCGTCGATCGGGGTCACGACCTTAATCAGGCCGTCTTCCATCGTGACCTCGATGCCGAGGCCGCCGAACTCGCCGCGGGTCTGCACCTGCATGTCGCGGAAGCTCTTGGCATCCATGTAGCTCGAATGCGGATCGAGCGAGGTCAGCATGCCGTTGACGGCCGCCTCGATCAGCTTCGCCTCGTCGGGCTTCTCGACGTAGTCGGTGCGCACCTTCTCGAACACGTCGCCGAACAGGCTGAGCTGACGGTAGGTCTCCGCGGAGGCCGCGACCGCGCTCGTCCCCGAGAGCAGTCGGGTCTGGGTCGCCACCATGGAGGACCCGACGCCGAGGAACGCGCCGAGCAGAACGAGGGAAACCTTGCGCATTATCCGCGAACCTTCTCGCTGGGGCTTTTCGCCCACCAAGGCTCCGGATCGATGGAGCCGCCGTCTTTTCTGAACTCTACGTACAGGACCGGATCGCCGCGATCCGCGGCTGCCGCATCGGCGCCGGTACCGCCCTCCCCCATCGCCGCCACCGGCTCGCCCGCGAGCACGAACTGGCCGACTTCGACGTTGATCTGGTCCATCCCCGCCAACAAGAGATAGTAGCCATCGCCCGCGTTGATGATCAAGAGTCGCCCGTACGAGCGGAACTGCCCGGCGAAGGACACCCAGCCATCGGCCGGTGACGAAACCACGGCCTTCGGCCGTGTCGCGAGCGATATGCCGCGGGTGGTGCCGCCGTTGCCGTCGGGCTGGTTGAAGCTGCGCAGGAGCGCCCCGCTGACCGGACGCGGCAGGTCGCCACGGGTGTCGACGAAGCGCACCTTCGGCGAGAGCCGGGCAGGATCCCGGGCCCCGGCGGCAGCGAAGCGCTCCTGCGTCGCCCGGGCCTCGCGGGTCTCGGCGGCCTTGGCCTCCTCCGCGGCCCGGCGGGCGGAGGCGACCTCCCCCTCCATCCGGTCGAGGAGATCCTTGAGGCTGCGGGCCTGTACCGACAGCTCGGCCGTGCGGGTCCGCTCGGCCGCGAGGCCGCTCTCGACTTCGGCCTGACGGGTGCGGCGCGCGGCGATGAGGGCGTTCAGGCGCTGCTGCTCGCGGGCCCAGCCCGCGAGATCGTTGGTCAATCCTTCGCGATCGGCTGCGATCAGGCCCTTCAGCCTCACGAGTTCGGAGAGGTCGGCGGCAAGGGTCTCGGCCTCGCCGCGCAGTTCGGGCACCACGGCCCCGAGCAGCATCGAGGTACGGATCACGGCGAGCACGTCTTCCGGCCGCACCAGCACGGCGGGGGGCGGCCGCCGCCCCATCCGCTGCAGGGCCGCCAGGATTTCCGCGATCACGCCGCGGCGGGAATCCAGCGAGCGGCGCAAGGCCGCCTCGCTGGCACCGAGCGTCTTCAGGCGCTCCTCCAGCCGGCTCATCCGGACCTCGGTGGCCTGCGCCTGGCGCGCAGCGTCCAGGAGCGCGGTGTTGAGCTTGGCCCGGTCGCCGCCGATGCTGGCGATCTCCGCCTCGTACTTGGCGCGGGCCCCGGTGCTGGCGGTGAGGGCGTCCTCGATGCGCCTGAGGTTCTCGGCGCGACGGGTCTTCTCTTCGAGAGCCTTCTGGACCGCCTCCGGCGTCGCCGGTTCCTCGGCGCGGAGTGCGGCCGGCGTGGCGAGGAGCGGGAGCGCCAGGAGGACGAGCGCCAGCACGCCGCCCCTCATGCCGTCTCGCCTGCGTCGCGTGGCCGGGTTCATCGCTCGTCGAGGTTTCCGCGGTGGTACGGGTGGCCGGCAAGGATCGTCAGCGTGCGATACACCTGCTCCAGGGCGAGGACGCGCACAAGCCCGTGCGGCAAGGTGGCGGCTCCGAACGAGAGGCTGAGTTCGGCCCGGTCCCGCACGGTGGTGTCCAGGCCGTCGGCGCCCCCGATGGCGAGGACGAGGACGGAGCGGCCCGCATCGCGCCAGGCGCCGACGCGCGTCGCGATGGTCTCGCTCGTGAGATCGGCGCGGCCGCGCTCGTCATAGACCGCCAGCGCCACGCCGGCGACCGCATGGGCGAGGATCGCAGCTCCTTCCTCGACGGCGCGGTCCTGCGCGCGGCGGGCCCGGCTCTCGGGGATCTCGGCGATGTCGCAGGCGGCGAATCCGAGGCCGCGCCCGAGCTGTGCGGCCCGTTCGCGGTAGCGGGCGGCAAGGTCGCGCTCGGGTCCGGGCTTCAGGCGGCCGACTGCCGCCACGAGGAGGCGCACGAAACGGTGCCGGCGCTCACTCGGCGACGGCGGAAAGGGGACGATCGCTGGTCGGCCGATCGGCGCCCCACATCTTCTCGAGATTATAGAAGCCGCGCACCTCCGGCCGGAAGATATGCAGGATGATGTCGCCGGCATCGATGAGCACCCAGTCGCAGGCCGGGAGGCCCTCGACGCGGGCAGTGCCGAGCCCCTTCGACTTCATCTCCTGCAGGACCCGGTCTGCGATGGCGCCGACATGGCGCTGGGAGCGGCCGGAGGTGATGATCATGGTGTCGGCCAGGGAGGTCCGGCCCATCAGATCGATCTCGATCGTCTCTTCGGCCTTCATGTCCTCGAGGCAATCGAGAGCCAGGCTCCGGAGATCGTCGATCTTCCGGTTGGTGGAGTCTTCGGAGCCGGGGGCTCCGGTATGGACCGCGTCGTTCAGCGTCTGGGTTCCTGCAATCGCCATCGTCATCCCGTGATCGTACCCTGTATGCGGATAAAGTGGAACGTGGCTCTTGCCTTTTCCATGACCGGCCTAGGCACCGTCCCCCGTCCTGGCCCGCAGCGCCGTCGACGAGAGGGTCGAGCGCGGCCCGTGCAGGTAGACCCAGGCCGGGGCCGGCCTGTCGACCAGGGTGGGCGC
Source organism: Methylobacterium sp. Leaf465 (assembly GCF_001424705.1). Lineage (GTDB taxonomy): Bacteria > Pseudomonadota > Alphaproteobacteria > Rhizobiales > Beijerinckiaceae > Methylobacterium. Next base: position 378,949 of record NZ_LMRA01000023.1, on the reverse strand, counting down.
CTCCGCTTCGGGAAGACGCCAGCGCGCCAGGGCCCGGGCGGCGCGGGCGGCCGGGGCCGTCAGCGTGAAGCCGGGCCGGTCGATGATCGCGATCGGCATCAGGCGCGCGATCTCGGAAAATCCCTGCCAGCGGTGAAATGTCGCGAGGCTGTCGGCACCCATGATCCAGACGAAGCGCACCGATGGATTGCGGCGGGTGAGGAAGCGCAGGGTCTGGCGGGTGTAGCGCGCGCCGATCCGCGATTCGAAATCGGTGACGTCGATGCGTGGATGGTCGGCGACGCGGTCCGCCTCGGCGACCCGCCGGTCGATGGCCGCGAGTTCGCCCCGATCCTTCAGCGGATTGCCCGGCGTCACCATCCACCAGAGGCGGTCGAGGCTCAGCCGCCGCAGGGCGACGAGACTGACATGCCGGTGCCCGAGATGGGCCGGGTTGAACGAGCCACCGTAGAGGCCGATGCGTAGGCCCGGCGCGACGGGGGGCAGGTGCACCGGCCCCGATGCGTCAAGGCGCATTGGGACCCGGTCGGGTCAGGCGAGACCGCGTCAAGGACGCGTCTGCCCGTTCCCGTGGACGCGATACTTGAAGGTCGTCAGCTGCTCGACACCCACCGGCCCGCGCGCGTGCATCCGTCCGGTGGCGATGCCGATCTCTGCGCCGAAGCCGAACTCGCCGCCATCGGCGAACTGGGTCGAGGCGTTGTGGGTCACGATCGCCGAGTCGACTTCGGCGAGGAAGCGGGTCGCCTCGGTCATGTCGTCGGTGACGATCGCGTCGGTGTGGTGCGAGCCGTTGGTCTCGATGTGCTCGATCGCGGCGTCGAGGCCGCCGACAACCCGTACCGAGATGATGGCGTCAAGATACTCGGTGCGCCAGTCCGCCTCGCTGGCGGCGGTGACCCGGTCGTCGACCGCCTGGGTAGCGGCGTCACCGCGCACGGCACAGCCGGCATCCAGGAGGGCGGAGACGAGGGGGGCCAGGTGCGTGTCGGCACAGGCATGGTCGACGAGCAGGGTCTCGGCGGCCCCACAGATGCCGGTGCGGCGCATCTTGCTGTTGAGCAGAACGGTACGGGCCATGTCGAGGTCGGCGCCGGCCGCCACGTAGACGTGGCAGATGCCGTCGAGATGGGCGAAGACCGGAACCCGGGCCTCCGCCTGCACGCGTTCCACCAGGCCGCGCCCACCACGGGGCACGATGACATCGATGCCCCCGTCGAGGCCGGTGAGCATCGCTCCCACCGCGGCGCGGTCGCGGGTCGGCACGATCTGTATGGCGTCGGCCGGGAGGCCGGCGGCATCGAGCCCGGCGCGCATGACGCGGGCGATGGCCATGGCGGAACGGTGACTGTCCGAGCCCGCCCGCAGGATTGCGGCGTTGCCGGCCTTCAGGCAGAGCGCACCGGCATCGGCGGTCACGTTGGGCCGGCTCTCGAAGATGACGCCGATCACGCCAAGCGGGACGGCGATGCGCTCGATGAGCAGGCCGTTGGGCCGCTCGAAGGCCGCGACCTGACGTCCGACGGGATCTGGCAGCGCGCCAATCTTGGCCACAGCGTCCGCGATGCCGTTGAGACGGCCCGGATCGAGGGTGAGGCGGTCGATGAGCGCCTGGGTCTGGCCGGCAGCACGAGCCGCCTCAACGTCAAGGATGTTCTCGGCCAGGATGACGTCGCGCTCGGCGCGCAGGCGCTTGGAGATCAGGCGCAGGGCCGTGTCCTTGGTCTGAGCTGGCGCGAGGGCGATCTGGCGGGCGGCGGCGCGGGCGCGCCGGCCGATGGCGTTCATCTCCTCAGAGAGATCGCCGGGGGGCGCAAAATCGGTTCGCAGGTTCAGAACGGGCACGGCCTTCATCCTCGCGACCGTCGCGGAAAGGGGCGCGGCCGCTATGTGTTCCCGCCCGTCATGCCATGCCGGATACCGTCTCAACAAGCATCGCCGCTGACAGAGCTGCTATTCCCACACCATAGCGAGGTCGTCGCGGTGGACCATCTCGGCCCGACCCGGATGGGTGAGGAGGTCCGCGATCTCCCGGCTCGGCCGGCCGATGATGCGCAGGGCCTGATCGCTGTCATAGGCCACGAGCCCGCGCCCGAGGATGCGCCCGGCCTCGTCGCGGATCACCACCGCGTCGCCGCGGCCGAAGCCGCCCTGGACTTTCGTCACGCCTACGGGCAGCAGGCTCGCGCCGCCCTGGAGGGCCCGCGCCGCGCCGGCGTCGACCGTGAGGATGCCACGCGGCTCCAGGGAGCCGGCGATCCAGCTTTTGCGGGCGGTGACGGGGTTCGAGCCGGACAGGAACCAACTGCAGCGCCCGCCCCGGAGGATGGTGCGCAGGGGATTCTTCTCGCGCCCGTCGGCGATGATCATGTGGGTGCCGCCGCTCGCGGCGATCTTGGCCGCCTCGACCTTGGTGCGCATCCCGCCGCGGGAGAGTTCCGAGGCCGGCCCACCCGCCATGGCCTCGATCTCGGGGGTGATCCGCTCGATCAGGGGCAGGTGGCGGGCCGCCGGATCGGTGTGCGGGGGCGCGGTGTAGAGCCCGTCGATGTCCGAGAACAGCACCAGCACGTCGGCCCCGATCATTGTGGCGACGCGGGCAGCCAGGCGATCGTTGTCGCCGTAGCGGATCTCGCTGGTGGCCACCGTGTCGTTCTCGTTCACGACGGGTACGGCGCGCACCTCGAGGAGCTTCAGGACCGTGGCGCGGGCATTCAGGTAGCGCCGACGCTCCTCGGTGTCCTGCGGCGTCACCAGGATCTGGCCGGCGGCGATGCCGTGATGGCCCAGAGCTTCGGACCAGTGCCGCGCCAGGGCGATCTGTCCGACGGCCGCCGCCGCCTGGCTCTCCTCCAGGCGCAGAGTTCCGGGCGGGTAGCCCAGCACCGTGCGTCCCAGGGCGATGGCCCCGGAGGAGACGACCAGCACGTCGGCGCCGCTCGCATGAAGGTCGGCGATGTCCTCGGCGAGCGCACTCAACCAGGCATGGCGCAGGCGCCCGCGCGTCCGGTCGACCAGGAGGGCCGAACCGACCTTGATGACGATGCGACGGAAATCTTGGAGATTGGGGGGCTGAACGGCGGAGGTCATCGGAAGCGTCGGCGAGAGGACGATGGAGCGCTTGTGACGACCGGTTGCCCGCCGCACAAGACCGGGTTGCCCCTCCTCAGGGTTGCCACGCCTCCGCCGGCCGCGCCTCGGCCTCGGCGAGCTTGGCGGCGTCCATCTCCCGGGCGAGCGACCGCAGGGCGTCCTGCACGCCGAGGCCGGTGGCCGATGAAAGGATGAGGGGCTTCTTCTTCGAGGCACGCTTCAGGCGCGCGACCTGCTCCTTGAGCACGTCCGGATCGACGACGTCGGCCTTCGAGAGCGCCACGATCTCGGGCTTCTCGTCGAGGCCGTGACCATAGGCCTCGAGCTCGCGCCGGACGAGCTTGTAGGTCTGGCCCGCATGTTCATTGGTGGCTTCGACGAGGTGCAGCAGGACCCGGCAGCGCTCCACATGGGCGAGGAACTTGTCGCCGAGGCCGACGCCGTCATGGGCGCCCTCGATCAGGCCTGGGATGTCGGCGAGAACGAACTCACGCTCGTCGGAGCGCACCACGCCGAGGCCCGGGTGCAGCGTCGTGAAGGGGTAGTCGGCAATCTTGGGCTTGGCCGCCGTCACGGTGGCGAGAAAGGTCGACTTGCCGGCGTTCGGCAGCCCGACGAGACCCGCATCCGCGATGAGTTTCAGGCGCAGCCAGACCCATTGCTCGTGGCCTTCCAGGCCCGGGTTGGCATGCTTCGGGGCGCGGTTGGTCGAGGTGGTAAAGTAGGCGTTGCCGAAGCCGCCGTTGCCGCCCTTGGCGAGACGCACACGCTGGCCGACATGGGTCATGTCGGCGATCAGGGTCTCGCCGTCCTCGGCCAGGATCTCGGTGCCGGCCGGCACCTTCAGCACCACGTCGGCACCGTTGGCCCCATGGCGGTTCGAGCCCATGCCGTGCTCGCCCTTCTTGGCCTTGAAGTGCTGCTGGTAGCGGTAGTCGATCAGGGTGTTGAGGCCGTCGACGCACTCGACCCAGACGTCGCCGCCGCGCCCGCCGTCGCCGCCGTTCGGGCCGCCGAACTCGATGAACTTCTCGCGCCGGAACGCGACGCAGCCGGCGCCGCCGTCACCGGAGCGGACATAGACCTTGGCTTCGTCGAGGAATTTCACGGGCGGACTCGGATCGGTTTCGGGCTCGGCACGGACGCGGCGCCGAAACGTCGACGGGCGACACGTTGGACGAAACGACAACGGGGAAGACGGTTTCCCATCTTCCCCGGGATCATCTGGTGGTCGGGCCCGCCTGGCGGAAGGCCCTGGCTCGGCGCCTTACTCGGCGGCTTCCTGCATCGGCACGACGGTGACGAAAGCGCGACCGCGCTTCGTCTCGAACAGCACCCGGCCGGCGGCCTTGGCGAACAGGGTGTGGTCCGTGCCGATGCCGACATTGGTACCGGGATGCCACTTGGTGCCGCGCTGGCGCACGATGATGTTGCCCGGAATGACGGCTTCCGAACCGAACTTCTTCACGCCGAGGCGCTGGCCGGCCGAGTCGCGGCCGTTGCGGGACGAGCCGCCTGCTTTTTTATGAGCCATGGGGAGTTACTCCGAATTCTTGGATCTCAGGTCGGATCGTCAGGCGCTGATGCCGGTGATGCGGACCACCGTGTGATGCTGGCGGTGGCCCCGCTTGCGGCGGGAGTTCTGGCGGCGGCGCTTCTTGAAGGCGATGACCTTCGCGTCGCGGCCGTGGCTGACGATCTCGCCGGTGACGCTGATGCCCGAGAGCAGCGGCGCGCCGACCTGAGTGGCGCCTTCGCCGTTCGTGAACAGGAGCACGTCACCGAAGGTGACGGCCGAACCGGCCTCGCCCGCGAGGGTGGCGATCGTGATGGTGTCGTTGGCGGCGACGCGATACTGCTTGCCGCCCGTCTTGATGACTGCGAACATCGTTCTCTCTTCGTGTTCTCTGCCGGTCTCCCGCTCGCCGCGAAGCGAGCCTGGACCGTCTTCTTGTTCAGGTCATCCGCGACACCGGATCGGGGCTTACTGCCTGGGCCGAGCGCGAACGCGAAACGCGCGGACTTCGTCGAGGAAGCCGCGCGAGAGGCGGTGGATAGGCGAGGACGGGGTGATTTGTCAATGCGGGCGCGAAGCGTCGGCGCCCGACAAGCTACCGCTTCGTCAGGCCGCCCAGCACGTTCCGCAGGATCGCGTTGCCCACCTCAGTCCCGACCTTGCGGGCCATCGAGCGGGCGGCGTTGCCGAGCACCTGCTCGGCGAGGCCGGGGGCCGACCGGCGGCCGCCCTTACCGGCGGGCTTGCCGCCAAGGACGCCCCCGAGCCAGCCGCCGAGCATTCCGCCCAGGCTCCCCTCGGCGGCCTGGGCCCCGTCCGCTCCGCCGTCGAGGCCCTTGCGGGCGGCCAGCATCTCGTAGGCGCTCTCGTTGTCGACCGCTTGGTCGTACTTGCCGCGCACCGGGCTCTTCGCCAGGAGCTCGGCGCGCTCGGCCGGGGTGATGGGGCCGACGCGGCCCTGGGGCGGGGCGATCAGGGCGCGCTCGACGACCGAAGGCGTGCCTTTCGCTTCCAGGAACGAGACGAGGGCCTCGCCGACGCCGAGCTCGGTGATGACCTTGGCGACGTCGAAACCGGGATTCAGGCGGAAGGTCTCGGCCGCGGCCTTCACGGCGCGCTGGTCGCGGGGCGTGAAGGCGCGCAGGGCGTGCTGCACCCGGTTGCCGAGCTGGCCGAGGACCGATTCCGGTACGTCCAGGGGATTCTGCGTCACGAAGTAGACGCCGACGCCCTTCGAGCGGATCAGGCGCACCACCTGCTCCACCGCGTCGAGGAGGGCCTTCGGGGCGTCGTCGAACAGGAGGTGCGCCTCGTCGAAGAAGAACACCAGCTTCGGCTTGTCGAGGTCGCCGACCTCGGGCAGCTGCTCGAACAGCTCGGAGAGCATCCAGAGCAGGAACGAGGCGTAGAGCCGGGGCCGTTGCATCAGCTTGTCGGCGGCCAGGATGTTGACGATGCCCCGGCCCTCGCGGTCCACCCGCATGAAGTCGTTGAGGTCGAGGGCCGGCTCTCCGAAGAAGCGGTCCGCTCCCTGGTTCTCGAGCATCAGGAGCTGGCGCTGGATGGCGCCCACGGAGGCTGCCGAGACGTTGCCGTACTGGCCCGAGACCGCCTTCAGGTTCTCGGTGAGGTAGAGAAGCAGGGCCCGCAGATCCTTGAGGTCGAGGACCGGCCACTTGTTGTCGTCGGCGACCCGGAAGGCGATGTTGAGGACGCCCTCCTGGGTGTCGTTGAGCTCCAGCAGGCGCGCGAGCAGCAACGGCCCCATTTCGATGACGGTGCAGCGGATCGGATGGCCCTGGTCTCCGAACAGGTCCCAGAACACCGTCGGGAACCGGTCGGGCTCGTAGGGGATCCCCAGTTCCGCGGCGCGCCCGACGAAGACCGGCTTGGATTCCCCGGCCGCCGCAAGGCCCGAGAGATCCCCCTTGATGTCGGCGGCGAAGACGGGGACGCCGGCGTTGGAGAACCCTTCCGCCATGACCTGCAGGGTCACGGTCTTGCCGGTGCCGGTGGCCCCCGCCACGAGGCCGTGGCGATTGGCGAGCCGGAGGGTCAGCCCCTCGGGCTTCAGGCTGCCGTCCTTCAGCGGCGCCTTGCCGACCAGGATCGTGCCATCGTCCTGCATGACCGTCCGTTCCTCTTCGCCGGCCTGGGCGCGGCGGCATCGACCGTGAGGGTTATGGGCCGCGACCGCGGCATTTTCCAGCGCTTCGCGGGCCGGCCTTGATTTCGGGGCGACGAGGCCGGAAGGACAACATCCCGACCGAGCAGCAATCCCGGCCGCGCGGAACACCCGGCCACCCAGGAGCCCGTTTGAGATGGAAGAGTTGATCGCCCGCGTGACGAACCGGACCGGCCTCGACGCCGCCACGGCCCAGACCGCCATCGGCCATATCCTGGCCTTCCTCCAGAAGGAGGGGCCCGCCACCGAGGTGAGCCAGCTGCTCAGCGCCCTGCCGGGATCCGAGACCACGATCGCCGAGGCCAATGCCGGCGAAGGCGGCGGCGGCCTGATGGGCATGCTGGGCGGCATGATGGGCGGCGGCGGCGTCATGGCGCTGGGCCAGAAGCTGATGTCGGCCGGTGTGCCGATGGGCCAGATGCAGCCCCTCGGCCAGGAACTGTTCGCCTACGGCCGCGAGAAGGCCGGAGAGGACGTGATGGGACCGATCGTCGGCTCGATCCCGGGTTTGAACCAGTTCGTCTGAGTCCATTCGTGTGCGATCGGCGGGCCCGGTCCTTCGGCGACTACCCATCGGGCGGTCGCCGAGCTGCCGGGTCCTTCCCGTTGCAAACCTCTCTGGCTAAACGGCAATCCGTGTCATAAAAGCGTGTGGGCTTCGTGATGTTGTGACGTCCCGAAGGCACGAGGCCAGGGGCTCCCGCGGAGCCGCCTCGGTGTCCCGACAGGGCGGATTGGACGATGGTCCCGAACTTTGCGCGCGATGCCTCCATGGCGTGGCTCAATGGCTGGGAGGCGCATGTGCACGCCCCCTTCGCCCGGCTGAAGCAGCGCACCGCCGAGGCGGGACGCGGCGGCCTGCCGGCCTTCCATCCCCGCGGTCTGCTGCTCCCGCCCGGGGCGGCGCCGATCCGGTTCAAGCCCCGCTTAAGGAAGCCCCTGGCCGCGCCAGGCCTCCCCCCGACCCTCGGCCGGATCGGTACCCTGGAGGTCCGCCTCGCCACCACCGTCGCGGAGATCCGGCGGGCCCAGCGCCTGCGCTACCGGGTGTTCTACGAGGAGATGTCGGCGGTCCCGAGCGGCTTCGCGATGCTGTCGCGCCGGGACATCGACGATTACGACGCGGTCTGCGACCACCTCCTCGTCATCGATCACGCGGCCGTGAACACCACGCCCTTCGCCACCAAGCCCTTCCGCCGGGCCCGGCCGAAGGTGGTCGGCACCTATCGGCTTCTGCGCCAGGAAGCGGCCGACAGCCACTTCGGCTTCTACACCGCAGGCGAGTACGACATCGCCCCGATGATGGCGGCCAATCCGGGGGCGCGCTTCCTCGAACTCGGGCGCTCCTGCGTGCTGAAGCCCTACCGAACGAAGCGGACGGTGGAACTGCTCTGGGCCGGGATCTGGGCCTATGTCCAGCACCACCGCATCGACGCCATGCTGGGCTGCGCCAGCCTGGAGGGAACCGACCCCGACCGCCTCGCCCTCCCCCTGAGCTTCCTGCACCACCATGCCCGCGCCGCGGAGGGCTGGTGCGCCCGCGCCCTGCCCGAGCGCTACGTCGCCATGGACCGCCTCGCGCGTGAGGCCGTGGATCCCAAGGCGGCGCTGCAGGCGCTGCCGCCGCTGATCAAGGGCTACCTGCGCGTCGGCGCCACCTTCGGCGACGGGGCCGTGGTGGACCATCAGTTCGGCACCACGGACGTCTTCGTGGTGCTGCCCGTCTCGGCCATCGCGGAGCGCTACCGCGACCATTTCGGACCGGCGGCGAACCGCAGGGCCGCCTGACGGCCCATCGGCTCAGGGTCTCGCCGTCCCGGTGGCGGCAAGCCCCGGACGGCCCTCGACGGCGGGGGCCGTCCAGCTTCCGAGGGCACGCAGGAGCGGCCGCTCGAGGGCGTGATAGGCCACGAAGCCGACAGCGACGCCGAGGACCAGTGCCAGGGCGATGAGGAGGTCGGGCGCCAGGCTGTCGCGCGCCACCGCAGCCCGCAGGAGTTCGAACGTGATCGTGTGGGTGAGATAGATCGAGTAGGACGCGTTCCCGAGGCCCTCCAGCGCCGTTCCGATCCGCATGCCGGCGCGCTCCATGAGCAGCAGGCCGCCGACCACGCCGGCGCTCGGAACGCCGAAGATCAGCACCCGGTAGGCGGCCCCCGGCAGGGAGACGGTGCATTCCAGTTCCGAGGCGTGACCGAAGCCGAAGACCAGGTTCAGGGCAAAGCCGATCAGACCGAAGGCCAGAAGATAGCCCGCATCCGTGCGCCCGACGGTGCCGCGCCGGTAGAGCCACGCGAGGCCGATGCCGAAGCCGAATTCGAGGATGATCGGATTGAGGAGGAACAGGGTGAGGTGCTCGGGCCGCACGAGGGCGAAGAGTCCCGCGAACAGGGCGAGCGCCACGGAGAACCGCCCCCTCGGCGTCCAGAAGAGCCAGGCGCGGGCGAGATAGACGCAGAGATAGAACAGCATCTCGAAACAGAGCGTCCAGCCGACGGCGAGGTACGGCATCTCGAAGCCGCGCTCACTGAACGGGATGAACAGCACCGTCGCGGGAATTCGATGCGGGTCGGGCAGCCCGGACAGGAGCGTCAGGCCGACGACGAGGCCGCTCAGGAGCCAGTAATACGGCACGACGCGCAGGACGCGGCGCAGGGCGAAGCGATGCGCGGAAGGCAGATCGACGATGCGCTGCGCCGTGAGGGTGATGATGACGCCGCTGATGACGAAGAAGACGTCGACGCCGACGGCTCCGAAATCCTCGAGGTGGCCGAGGCGGCCCTGAACGGGCTGCCCGGAACTCAGGGTCTTGGCGAGGTCGAAGGCGTGGGCGTAGACGACTAGGCACGCCGCGATTCCCCGTAACGCCTGGAGGGAATGAAGGATTTTCACAGCCTGGTCTCTCGGTGAGGCGGGCCGAGCCGTCGCGATGGCCGATGCGACCGGACCCGGGCGCCCACGGGGCGGGCCGGGCCGCTACGCCGTTCGCGCATCCGCCACGAGGGCGGCCAGGCCCTCGCGGTAGGTCGGATAGGCGAGGTCGACTCCGAGTTCGTCCCGGATGCGGTGGTTCCGGACCCGCTTGTTCTCGCCGTAGAAGCTGCGCGCCATGGGGCTGAGGTCGGCGGTCTCGAAATCGACCTCCGGCGGCAGCGGCAGGCCGGCGAGCTTGGCGGCGTACTCGGTGACGACCTGGGGCGGCGTCGGCTCGTCGTCGGTGACGTTGTAGACCGCGCCGCCCCGGGGCTTGTCGATCGAGGCCAGGAGCGTCGTGGCGATGTCGTCCACGTGGATGCGGTTAAAGACTTGGCCCGGCTTGATAATCCGCTGCGACTTGCCTTCGCGCAGCTTCACGATCGGGTTGCGGCCCGGGCCGTAGATGCCCGACAGGCGGAACACCTGGACGGGTTTGCCGGTCTCGCGGCCCAGCGCCAGCCAGGCCTCCTCGACGGCGAGGCGCCCCTGCGAGCGCCCGCTCACCGGACTGGGAGCGGTGTCCTCGTCGATCCAGGCGCCCTGGTGATCGCCGTAGACGCCGATGGTCGAGAGATAGCCGATCCAGCCGATGCGGCTCTTCGCGATGGCGTCGCGGTATACGCCGAGGGTCGTGTCGAGGTCGCGGACCGGAGGGGCCGAGACGAGGAGCACGTCCGTGTCGGCGAGGTCGGCCGCGATGCGGGGGTCGTCGGAACCCGGTCCGAAGGCCCGCATCGCGGCGATGTCGCCGGGTCCGGTCCGCGCCGGATCGGTGACCGTGGCGCGGACCGCGTCGAAGCGGTCGCGGGCGCGCTCCGCGAAGCGCCGGGCGGTGAAGCCGAGACCGAAGACGAAGAGGTTCATGCAGCAACGGGTCCTGTCGTCTCGGGGCCGTCGGAATCGAGGGCCAGGCGCCACTCGGCCCGGACGGCATCGTCGGTTTCGCCGAAACCCCGGGCGTTGAAAAGGGCCCGCAACCCTCCCGGAGGGACGAGGCGCCCGAGGGCCCACACCGCCATGCCGCGCACGAGGGGCGACGGATCGGACAGGTTCGCCTCGGCCGCCGCGGCGAGACCGGGCTCGCCGGAGTTGCCGATGGCGATGAGGACGTTGCGCAGGAAGCGGTCCCGGCCCGTGCGCTTCACGGGCGTGCCGGCGAAGCGGACCCGGAAGGCAGATTCATCCAGGCCGGCGAGCTCGGCCAGGGGCGGCGCCGCGAGATCGGCGCGGGCGGCCATGCGGCCCTCGGCGGCCACCGCGGCGAACTTGTTCCAGGGGCAGACGGCGAGGCAGTCGTCGCAGCCGAAGACCCGGTTGCCGATGGCGGTGCGGAACGCCGTCGGAATCGGCCCGGCATGCTCGATCGTGAGGTAGGCGATGCAGCGGCGCGCATCGAGCTGGTAGGGCGCCGGGAAGGCGTTGGTCGGGCAGATGTCGAGGCAGCGGCGGCAGGAGCCGCAATGGTCGGCCTCCGGCGCGTCCGGCTCCAGCTCGGCCGAGGTGTAGATCGCCCCCAGCAGCAGCCAGTTGCCGAGGTCGCGCGAGACCAGCACCGTGTGCTTGCCCTGCCAGCCGAGGCCGGCGGCGGCGGCGAGCGGCTTCTCCATCACGGGGGCGGTGTCGACGAAGACCTTCACCCGGACGTCGCCCTTGGCCGAGAGGTAGCCGCCGAGCTCCTTCAGCTTGCCCTTGACCACCTCGTGGTAGTCGCGCCGCTGGGCATAAGCTGCGATGGCGCCCCGGTCGCGCCGGGCCAGGAGGGCCAGGGGATCATGCTCCGGGCCGTAATTCATGCCGAGCATGACCACACTGCGCACCCCCGGCCACAGGGTGGCGGGGTCGGCGCGCTGGTCGGCCCGCTCGACCATCCACTCCATGCTGCCGTGGTGGTCGGCGGCGAGCCAGGCGGGTAGCCTTGCCTTCAGTTCGGGCACGGCGTCGGGCCGGGTGACGCGGACGGCCTCGAAGCCGAGGAGGCGGGCGCGCGCCTCGACGGCGCGACGCAGGTCGGCGCCCGCGAGGACGGTTCGGGGCGCCCTGGTGGCGGCCCGGGCCTGCGGCGTCCGCTTTGGGTTCAAAAATCCAGGTTCGCGTAGTGGTCCGCCGGCGCCATGCCCGGCACCCGGTCGGCCAGCAGGGTGCGGAAGCACGGACGGGATTTCACCCGCGCGTACCAGTCCCTCGCCGTCTCGTCCTCGTCCCATGGCACGTCGCCGAGATAATCCACGCAGGACAGGTGGGCCGCCGCGGCGAGATCGGCATAGGTCAGATGGTCGCCCGCCAGCCATTTCCGGCGGGACATGAGGTAGCCGATATACTTCATGTGGTAGCGCACGTTGGTGCGCGCGGCGCGAATGGCGTTCATGTCCGGCGGGCCGCCGCCGTTGGCGCTGTTCATGAAGCGCTTCGAGATCTTCTCGGTGACGAGGTACTCGGTCACCTCGGCGTTGAACTTCACCAGGAACCAGTCGAGCAGGCGGCGGACCTCAACCCGGGCCGCCGGGGTCTCGGGCAGGAGGCGCCGGCCGCTGAGGCCGAGCCCGCGGGTCTCGTCGAGATACTCGGCGATGATTCCGGCTCCCGGCACGGCGAGCCCGGTCTGCTCCACCAGCACCGGCGTCGTCCCGGCCGGGTTGATCAGCAGGAAGGCTTCGCGCCGGTCCCAGGCACGCTCCTCCATCAGCGTCGGCTCCATGCCCATCTCGGACAGGACGAGGCGGATGAAGCGCGAGTGCGGGCAGAAGGGAGAGTGGTAAAGCGTCGCCATCGAGGCCGTTTCGAACGGGGAGGGTGTGCCGGGGGACGGGCCGCGTCGGTGCCCCGCGGGGATGGTCGGCGGCGATAACACTTATGGCCCGATGATTGCCGCCTCATTAACATGCCTGGCGCGAACGCGATAACCATCCGTCAACCTTGACGGATCAGCCTCGATCCGCGAAGGCCGCGCGAGGTGGATCCACACCCCCCGCTCCGGACCGGCCCGGTCCCCCGAAACACCCCCAACCGTCGAGGCGCTGAGATGATGGATGCGATGGGCATCGCGAAGGCGGTCGTGCTTGCCGTGGTGGAGGGGGCGACCGAGTTCATCCCGGTCTCGTCCACCGGGCACCAGCTCCTCGTCGGCCACTTCATCGGCTTCGAATCGCCCAACAACACCTTCGAGGTGCTGATCCAGCTCGGCGCGATCCTGGCGATCCTGGCCGTCTATTTCCGCCGGCTCCTCGGCATCACCCTGGCGCTGCCCAACGACCCCAAGGCCCGTCGATTCGTCCTCGGAATCCTGGTGGCCTTCCTGCCGGCGGCGATCATCGGCGGGCTCTTCTCGAAATACATCAAGTACTATCTCTTCAATCCCTGGATCGTCTGCGCGACCCTGGTCGCCGGCGGCATCGTCCTCCTCGTCCTCGACGAGACCGACCTCGAGGTGAAGAAGCACGATGTCTTCGACTTCACCCTGCCGATGGACTTCCGGATCGGCCTGTTCCAGTGCCTCGCGATGATCCCCGGCGTGTCGCGCTCGGGCGCCACCATCGTGGGCGCGATGCTGATGGGGGCCGACAAGCGCTCGGCCACCGAGTTCTCGTTCTACCTCGCGATTCCCACCATGGCGGGGGCCTTCGCCAAGGACCTGCTCGACAACTACAAGAACCTGTCGCGGGACGACACCGGCCTGATCGTGATCGGCTTCATCGTCGCCTTCATCTCGGCCTTCATCGTGGTCCGGACGGTGCTCGACTACGTCGCCTCCCACGGGTTCCGGCTGTTCGCCTGGTGGCGCATCATCGTCGGCTCGCTGGGCTTCGCCGGCCTCATCATCTTCGGCTGACGCGCGTCGCCCGGTCCCCGGATCGATCGGGATAAAAAATACAGAACGGGGAGGCGATTGCGTCCGCGCGCCGCCCCGTGCAAGGGCTGTCCGGATAAGGATGTCCGGCCACGCTTGGCTGGCGCCAAGCCGCTTGGCCGGAGCCAAGCATCTGCGGAGGCCAGCCCCGATGGAAGACCGTCCCCTCGCCGACCTGTTTCCGCCCGCGACCCGCGCGCGCTGGCTCGGCCTCGTCGACGGTGTTCTGAAGGGCGGCGACTTCGAGAAGCGCCTCGTCGCGAAGACCGCCGACGGCATCCGCATCGAACCCCTCTACGACGCCGCCGCGCCGGTGGCGCAGCCGGTGCGGGCCCCCGGCCCGTGGCGCGTGGCCCAGCGGGTCGACCACCCGGACGGCGCCCAGGCGAGCGCCCTCGCCCTGGCCGATCTCGAGGGCGGCGCCGACGCCCTCACCCTGGTCTTCGCCGGCGCCCCCTCCGCGCGGGGCTACGGCCTCACCGCCACCACCGCCGCCGACCTCGACGCAGCCCTCGGCAACGTGATGCTGCCGCTGATCGCCACCCGGCTCGATGCGGGCGCGCGCGGAATCGAGGCCGCCTTCCTGATCCGGGACGTGGTCGCGGCCCGCGGCGAGACCCTGAAGGGCCTCGACCTCGACCTCGGCCTCGACCCCATCGGCACCCTGGCGGCCGGTGGGTCCCTGGCGGAGGATTACGGCGCCGAGATCGCCCGCACCCTGGCGGCCTTCGACGCGGAGGGCTTCTCGGGACGCGCCTGCCTCGCCGATGGCCGGCCCTACCACGAGGCCGGCGCCAGCGAGGCGACCGAGCTCGCGGCCGTGCTGGCCACCGCGGTGGCCTACCTGCGCGCCCTCGAAGCCAATGGGCACCCGCTGGAGCGCGCCCGGGAGGCCGTGGCGGTGCTGCTCACGGCCGATGCCGACGAGTTCCTGACCATCGCCAAGTTCCGGGCCATGCGCCGGCTCTGGGCCCGGGTGGAAGCGGCCTGCGGCCTCGACCCCCGGCCCCTGCGCCTCCATGCCGAGACCGCCTGGCGGATGATGACCCGGCGCGACCCCTTCGTGAACATCCTGCGCACCTCCATGGCCGCCTGCTCGGCCGGCCTCGGCGGCGCCGACGCGATCACCGCCCTGCCCTACACGGCGGCCCTCGGCTTGAGCGACGCCTTCGCCCGACGGGTGGTGCGCAACAGCCAGATCGTCCTCATCGAGGAATCGAACCTCGCCCGCGTGGCCGACCCGGCCGCCGGCGCCGGCAGCTTCGAGACCCTCACGGGCGAGCTGACCACGGCCGCCTGGGCCGCCTTCCAGGCCATCGAACGCGAGGGCGGCCTCGTCGCGAGCCTGCGGGCCGGTGCGATCCAGGGACGGATCGCCGCGATCCAGGCGACGCGGGCCCGGAACGTCGCCACCCGCCGCGAGGCCCTGACCGGCGCCAGCGAATTCCCCTACCTCGCCGAGAAGCCCGTCACGGTGCTGGACGTCGCCCCCGTGGCGGCGCCGCCCGCCGCCGGCTTCGGCAGCGGATCGGCCCTGACCGCCCCGCCCCTGCCGTCCCTGCGCCTCGCCGAACCCTACGAAGCCCTGCGCGACGCCTCCGACGCGGCGCTGGCCGCGAGCGGTCGACGCCCCGCGGTGTTCCTGGCCAATCTCGGACCCGTGGCGGTCTTCAACGCCCGCTCGACCTTCGCCGCCAACGCCTTCGCGGCCGGCGGCATCGAGGCGGTGAACCAGGAGGGCTTCACCGATCCGGCGGCCCTGGCCGAGGCCTTCCGGGCCTCGGGCGCCCGCATCGCCTGCCTGTGCTCGTCCGACGCGCTCTACGCCACCCACGCGGTGGAAGCCGCCCGCGCCCTCAAGGCGGCCGGGGCCAGCACCCTGTACCTGGCCGGCAAGGCGGGCGACCTCGCAGCCCCCCTCAAGGCGGCCGGCGTCGACGGCGAACTCCATGCCGGCGGCGACGTTCTGGCGCTGCTGACGGGAGCGCTGGCGCACGCGACGAACGCGTAGGCGCGCAACCCTGGGGCGGTCGCGCTCGTTCTCGGCCCAGTCGAGTCGAAACACGAACGGATTCCCATGCGACGCGCAGCCCTCGCGGTGACCACCCTTGCCCTCCTGACCGCCTCCGCCGGGGTCGCGGATGCCGCCAAGAAGAAGGTCCAGGTGCCCAACCGCTACGACGGCACCTGGAGCATCGAGGTGGTCACCCTCGACGGTCCCTGCGACCGGGCCTATCGCTACGGCGTCCAGATCCGGCGCGGCGAGGCGAGCTATGCCGGCGGCGAGTTCAACATCAACGGGCGCGTCTCGCAGACCGGCGCCGTGCGGGCGGTGATCTCCCGCGGCAACGACGCCGCCGACGTGGTCGGCCGGCTGGGCCGCTCGGGCACCGGCAACGGCACCTGGAACACCACGGGGCTGATCGCCTGCAGCGGACGCTGGAACGCCGAGCGTCGCGGCTGAGGCCGAGCGTCGCGGCTGAGGCCGCGCCCAGGATGGCCCTGTGATGGGCGCGCCACAACCGCGCGCCGATCGTCGTCGGACCGCCCGGTGCCGGACTTCTGCCCTTCTCCGGACCAAATCGCTGGTGAATACTCGCGTCGGATCGAGATCGATTTCGCACGGGGCTTCCGACGATGAAGGCTTTGCTGTTCGGCGCTTTGGTGACGACCTTGGGATGGGGCGCCGCGGCGGAGGCGGCAGGGCGCAATCCGGCGCAACCGCACGGGGTCATGTCCCCCCTCGAGCGGGCGGCGACGGAGTGCTTCGCCGAGACCGTGCTGTCCAACCCCGCCGCGACCCGGCACGCCCGCGCGGGCCGCTGGTACGAGGCCGCCGGCGTCACCGGCTTCCTGTGCCGCCCGGAGGTCGACGCGATGATCCAGGCGCATGATCGCCTCTACGGCCGCGGCACCGGCGCCCGCTACTTCCAGACCGCCTACACCCGCCATCTCGGCCAGCAGCTCGCCGAGCGCCTGCAGCCGATGCTGGAGCGCAAGTCGATGGCAAGCGCCGAGCCGCCGGTCGACAAGGTCGAGGCCCAGGACGGGGACAAGCCGGCCGAATAGGTCGACTCCGCCCGAAACTTCTCCCGCCGATGGCCTCCGTTAACCGGCCTCCCCTTAGCGTGATGACGAGAGGACATCTCGAAGCCGGGACGGCATTGCTGACGATCCGTACCTGCTCCGGGCTGAACACCTTGGCGCGAACGGGGCACGCCGCGTGAGTTCTGACGACGATCCCATCGACCCGCTGCCGACGCCGCACCGCCCGCGCCTGGCGTCCGCCGCCCTCCGGCTGGCCACCCGGGCGGTCGACGCCGCTGCCGCCCAGCGCTGGCGGGACACCGCGACGATCCTGACCCTCCGGGGCGAACTCGCCGCCCAGGCGGCCTTGATCCAGCGCCAGGCCGACGCCCTCGCGGACATGACGCGCATCTTCGAGGCGGCCTCGGCCGAAGCGCGGATCGGCCTCTGGCAATGCGACCTCCCGGACGAGTCCCTGCGCTGGAGCGAGGGGGTCTACGACCTTTTCGAATTCCCGCGCGGATCCCCGGTGAGCCGGCCGGAGACCCTCGCCTGCTACACCGAGGAGGCGCGACGCCACCTCGTGGCCGTTCGAGCGGAGGCGATCGGCCGGCGCTCCCCCTTCACCCTCGATGCCGAGATCGTCGCCGGCCGCGGCAGCCGCCGCTGGATCCGCATCACCGGGTCGGTGGAGACCCGCGCGGGCGTTCCCGTGCGCCTGTTCGGGTTCAAGCAGGACATCACCGAGCAGAAGCTGAGCGCCGACCGCACGCGCTACCGGGCGGAATTCGACCGCATGACGGGCCTGGCGAACCGGTCGGTCTTCGACGAGCGCCTGGCGCAGCTGTCGGAGAGCGGGGCCCTGTTCCTGGTCGACCTCGACGGCTTCAAGGCGATCAACGACACCTACGGGCACGCCGTGGGCGATGTCTGCCTGCAGGAGGCCGCGCGGCGCCTGCGGGCGGCCTGCCAGGAAACGGACCTCGTCGCCCGCATCGGCGGCGACGAGTTCGCCGTCCTCGTGGAGCGGGAGGCCGACGGGCCGTTCTGCGAGGCGATCGGCCGGCGGATCGTCGCGGCCATGCGCGACCCCTACCACCATCGCGGCGTCTGCCTGCGGTTCGGCGCCTCCGTGGGCATCGCCCGGGCCGCCGCCTCGGCGCCGGCGGATCTCTTCACCCGCGCGGACGCGGCCCTCTACGCGGCCAAGGCCGCCGGCCGCGGCACCCTACGCATGGCCC
Source organism: Methylobacterium sp. Leaf465 (assembly GCF_001424705.1). Taxonomy (GTDB): domain Bacteria; phylum Pseudomonadota; class Alphaproteobacteria; order Rhizobiales; family Beijerinckiaceae; genus Methylobacterium. The sequence continues at coordinate 361,067 of NZ_LMRA01000023.1, read as the reverse complement.
TGCCGCGCTGACGACGCGTCCGCCCTCAGGCGGGCAGGACGACCACCTTCGTCTTCACCGGCGTGCGGGCGTAGAGGTGGATCATGTCCTGGCTCAGCAGGCCGACGCAGCCGCTGGTGATGCCCGAGCCGATCGTGTCGGGCTCGCTCGAGGCGTAGATCGTGTAGAGCGTGTAGGCGCCGTTCTGGTAGAGGTGCAGGGTGCGGGCGCCGAGGGGGTTGTCGAGGCCGCCCGGCATGCCGCGGGCGTACTTGGCCGCCTCGGGCTGGCGCCGGATCATCTCCGCGGGCGGGGTCCAGGTGGCCCATTCGGACTTGCGCCCGACATAGGCGTCGCCGCTCCAGCGGAACCCGTCGCGGCCGACATTGGCGCCGTAGCGCGTCGCGGTCCCGTCGCCCTCGACGCGGTAGACGTAGTAGTTGGCCGGATCGACGATGATCGTGCCGGCGGCCTCCTGGGTCGGGTACGGCACCGTGCGGCGGAAGTATTTCGGATCGACCCTGCTGATGTCGGTGGCCGGGATGGGGAACCTCTCCTCCGGCATCGGGCCGTAGATCTTGGCCGCCTCGGCGCGCAGGACGCCGTCCGAAGAGACGCAGCCGGCGAGCCCGAGGGCGCCGAGGCCGGCCCCCGTGCCGACCAGGAAGGACCGGCGGCTCAGGCGGCCCATTCGCCCGTCCGTCGTGCCGGACTCAACGTTCCTCGTGTCCCTCGTCATCGCAGGCGTCCCGTCTTTCCGTCGCGCGACGGGCCGACAGATCGCCCGGGTCCGCGCGGCCCCTATGGCCAAGCTGACAGTGCCGGTCCCCGGTCCGGCTGGCAAGCCGGGCGCCGGGGGCGGACGTCAATCGCGAGCAGGAACCGACCGATTGCGTCGCGGATGTGGCCGGGCGGGCTCCGGCGGCGCCTCAGCCGGGGGCGTCCGGGGCGGAGCGCTTGGCCCGGCGCAGGAACGGCAGCCCCGTGGAGGGCTGGCCGCGGGTCGCCTCGTGCATCTTCGCGATCCGGATGAAGCGGCCATAGGCGAGGACGCTGGCCATCACGAAACCGTCGAGGCCGGCGAGGAAGAAGCGCCGCAGGATGTAGAACTTCAGGAAGTTGAGGGGGTACTCGAACACCAGCCGCAGGCCGGTCTCGAAGCGCGAGCCGATCGGCTGCGTGTCGGCGGCGAGCTGCCCGACATAGTTCGACTTGGCGATGGCGTGGTTCCAGTCGCGAAAGGTGTGGTGCCAGACCACGGACCGGATCGTCACCGGCTTCGCGTCCGTGGTGATCGCGAGCTTGTCCCAGTTCGGGTTGTCGGTGGTGCGGGCCACCCGCCGGTCGTACAGGTAGATGTTCTCGGTGCAGAAGGCCCAGGGCGAAGGGCGCGCGTGGTGCGGCAGCACCATCGCCTTGCGGACGATCATCAGGGACGGAATGTCGCCCCCCTGGAAGATCCCCCGGATCTCCCGCACGATCTCCGGCGTCAGGATCTCGTCGGCATCGACGCTGAAGACGTGGTCGTGCCGGCAGAGGTCCTCGCCGAAGCGCCGCTGCGGCCCGAACCCCTTCCAGGGGTTCACCACCACCCGCGCCCCGAGGGCCTCGGCGATGGACACGGTGGCGTCCGTCGAACCCGCGTCGATGACGAGGATCTCGCACCGGAGCGGCAGCACCGAGCGGAGGCAGGCCGCGATGCGGTCGGCCTCGTTCAGCGTCCGGATCAGGACGGTGAGCGGGATGGGGGCGTTCGGGTCCCGGTGCGGATCCACGGTCGGGCGGCCCGGCTCAATCGTCCATCTTCAGGGCGGCGATGAAGGCCTCCTGCGGGATCTCGACCTTGCCGAACTGGCGCATCTTCTTCTTGCCCTCCTTCTGCTTGTCGAGGAGCTTGCGCTTGCGCGAGATGTCGCCGCCGTAACACTTGGCGGTCACGTCCTTGGACAGGGCCTTGATGGTCTCGCGGGCGATGATCTTGCCACCCAGCGCCGCCTGGACCGGGATCTGGAACAGGTGGCGGGGGATCAGGTCCTTCAGCTTCTCGCACATGGCGCGGCCGCGATGCTCGGCGCGGGTGCGGTGGACCAGCATCGAGAGGGCGTCCACCGGCTCGGCATTGACGAGAATTGACATCTTGACGAGGTCGCCCTCGCGGTAATCCGAGATGTGGTAGTCGAACGAGGCGTAGCCCTTGGAGATCGACTTCAGGCGATCGTAGAAATCGAACACCACCTCGTTGAGCGGCAGGTCGTAGACCACCATGGCGCGCTTGCCGACATAGTTCAGATCGACCTGGGTCCCACGCCGGTCCTGGCAGAGCTTCAGCACGCCGCCGAGATACTCGTCGGGGGTGAGGATGGTGGCGCGGATCCACGGCTCCTCGATGGCGGTGATCTTCATCACGTCCGGCATGTCGGCCGGGTTGTGCAGCTCCTTGATCGTGCCGTCCGTCATCTGCAGGCGGTAGACCACGGAGGGCGCCGTGGAGATCAGGTCGAGGTTGAACTCGCGCTCCAGGCGCTCCTGGATGATCTCGAGGTGGAGCAGCCCGAGGAAGCCGCAGCGGAAGCCGAAGCCCAGCGCGGCGCTCGTCTCCATCTCGTAGGAGAACGACGCATCGTTGAGCCGGAGCTTGCTCATGGCGCTGCGCAGGGTCTCGAACTCGGCCGCGTCCACCGGGAAGAGCCCGCAGAACACCACCGACTGCACGTCCTTGAAGCCCGGCAGCATCTCCTTGCAGGGGCGCTTGTCCTCGGTGAGCGTGTCGCCCACGCGGGTGTCGGCCACCTCCTTGATCGAGCCGGTGAAGAAGCCGACCTCGCCGGGACCGAGCTCGCCGATATCGGCCATCTTCGGCCGGAACACGCCGATCTTGTCGACGCCGTGGACGGCATCGGCCCGCATCATGCGGATGTTCATGCCCTTCTTGAGCACGCCGTCGACGATGCGCACCAGCACGACGACGCCGAGATAGACGTCGTACCAGCTGTCGACGAGGAGCGCCTTCAAGGGCGCGTCGCGGTCGCCCTTGGGCGGCGGCAGGCGCGTCACGATCGCTTCCAGCACCGCCTCGATGTTGAGGCCGCTCTTGGCCGAGATCGCCACGGCCTCGGAGGCGTCGATGCCGATCACCTCCTCGATCTGGGCGCGGATGCGCTCGGGCTCGGCCGCCGGCAGGTCGATCTTGTTGAGGACGGGCACGATCTCGTGGTTGGCGTCCAGCGCCTGGTAGACGTTGGCCAGCGTCTGCGCCTCGACGCCCTGCGAGGCGTCCACCACCAGCAGCGAGCCCTCGCAGGCGGCGAGGCTCCGGGACACCTCGTAGGCGAAGTCGACGTGGCCGGGGGTGTCCATCAGGTTGAGAACGTAGTCCTTGCCGTCCTCGGCCCTGTATTCGAGCCGCACGGTCTGGGCCTTGATGGTGATGCCGCGCTCCTTCTCGATATCCATCGAGTCGAGCATCTGCTCGCTCATGTCGCGCAGGGCCACGGTGCCGGTGGTCTGGATCAGGCGATCCGCGAGGGTCGACTTGCCGTGGTCGATATGGGCGACGATGGAGAAGTTGCGGATGTTGTCGATGGGGGTCGTTGTCATCGAGGATGCGATCTCCGGCGCGCGCGGCCCGCCGTCCAAGGGACGGACCCGGCGCACGGTTTCTTGGAATGGGAAACAGGTCGCCCGCAGATAGCAGTGCCGGCTCCGTGCGCCAAGCGCAGGCCCGGTGCGCCAAGCGCGCGCCGGACGCGGCCGGGGGCCGAGCCCGGCCCCGGGCTTGCGGCGGCCCGCGATTTCCGGCTGATTCCCCGCGCCCGCCGATTCGCGACGGTGGCCGCATCCTCGGAGCCGAGCCAGAACCATGAACCCGTTGGAGGGCGCCGGGCCGATGCCGGAGCTGGGCCACGTCCTCCTGGTGGAAGACGACGACGGCCTGCGCATCCTGGTGAGCCGGGCCCTGCGCGACAGCGGCTACCGGGTCACCGGATGCCGGAGCGGCGCCGAGATGTGGCGGCTCCTGCCGGAGGGCGGGGTCGACCTGATCCTCCTCGACGTCATGCTGCCCGGTGCATCGGGCCTCGACCTGCTGCGCGCCCTGCGGGCCCGCTCCACCGTGCCGGTCATCGTCGTCAGCGCGCGCGGCGAGGAGGCGGACCGGGTGCTGGGCCTGGAACTCGGGGCCGACGACTACATCGCCAAGCCGTTCGGGCGCCCGGAGCTGCTCGCGCGCGTCCGGGCGGTCCTGCGCCGCTCCGTCCTGGCGCCGGCGGCCTCCCTGGGCGGCGAGACCCTCGTCTTCGCGGGTTGGCGCCTCGACCTGCGCAGCCGCGCCCTGGTCGATCCGGACGGCGCCGGCGTCGACCTCTCGGGCGCGGAATACGACCTCCTGCTGGTGTTCCTCGACCATCCCGGGCGGGTCCTCGGCCGCGAGCAGATCCTCGAACTGTCCCGGGCCCGCCTCGGCTCGCCCTCCGACCGCAGCGTCGACACCCTCGTCAGCCGCCTGCGACGCAAGCTCGACCCGCCCGAGGGCGAACCGCCGGTGATCAAGACGGTGCGGGGGTCGGGCTACATGCTGGCCGCGAAGGTCGAGCGCCGGTGAGGCGCCTGTTCGCCCTGTCGCGCAGCCTGGAGGCCCGGACCCTCGTCGTCCTCCTCGTGGCCATCCTGGCGGTGCATGGCGGGGCCCTGCTGCTCTATCGCCGATCGGCGGCCGCCGCCTCCGCCGAGGCGTTCGCCGCCCAGGTGGCGACACAGCTCGCCCTGGCCCGCGAGGCGGTGATGCGGCGCCCGCCGGCGGCGCGCAACGCCGAGGCCCAGGCCCTGTCCAACCCCCATTTCGAGGTCGCCTGGACGGACGCCCCCGCCCCGGCCGGGCGACGGAGCGACCCGGCCCTGGAGCCCCTGCACCAGCGCCTGACCGCCCTCGACCCCAGCCTCGGCCCCAACCTCTCCCTGGTGATGGAGGGCGACGCGGACCCGCTCCACCGGCTCGATCTCGGCGGCACGCTGGCGCTCCCGGACGGCAGCCAGCTGACCTTCCACTCCGCCCACGCCTCGGGCATGGCGCTGAGCAATCCCTGGGCCATGCTGGCCACCGCGATGGCGATCCTGGTCGGCCTCGCCGCCGTGCTGCTGACCCACCGGATCGCCCGGCCCCTGCGGGCGCTCGGCCATCTCACCGGGCTGATCGGCCACGCCGTCGGCCAGGGCCGGGTGGTCCCGGTGCCCGAGGTCGGCCCCGACGAGACCCGCGCGATCGCCCGCGCCCTGAACGGCATGCAGATGCGCATCCGCGACCTCGTCACCGAGCGGACCCAGGCCCTCGCCGCCGTGTCCCACGACCTGCGCACGCCGATCGCGCGCCTGCGCCTGCGCCTCGACGGCGTCGCCGACGACGGGCAGCGGCACGCGATGGCGTCCGACCTCGACGACATGCAGGCGATGATCGACTCGACCCTGGCCTACCTGCGCGGCGATGCCGATCCGGAGGTCCGGCGGGTGACCAACGTCGCCAGCCTGCTGATGAGCATCGCCGATGCCGGGCAGGATGCCGGACACACGGTGGTGTACGAGGGGCCCGGCCGGGCGCTCGCCGCCATCCGGCCGGTGGCGCTCCGGCGCGCCCTGGACAACGTGGTCGACAACGCCGTCCGCTACGGGGACCGCGCCCGGATCGGCCTGGCGCTCGCGGACGCGAGCCTGGAGCTCTGGATCGACGACGACGGCCCCGGCCTGCCGCCCCACGCGGTCGACCGGGCCTTCGCGCCGTTCACCCGCCTGGAAACCTCCCGCAACCGCAACACCGGCGGGACCGGCCTCGGCCTGACCATCGCCCGCCGGGTGATCGAGGCCGAAGGCGGCCGCATCGGCCTGGAGACCCGGCCCGGCGGCGGCCTGCGGGTGCGGATCACCCTGCCGCGCCCGGTGGGCTGAGGCGGGATCGGATCGGCGACGCGGGCGCGCCGCCGCGTGCCACACTTCGTCACGGACCCGGCATCGGGCAGCCAAACGCCTCGGCTACATCAGGTCTCGACGCAGCCGACGGGGCTGCGGGACACGAGGACGAGACCATGTCGCGCATCAGCATCACCCTTCTCTCCCTGGCCCTGATGACCGCCCTGGCGGGACAGGCCTCCGCCACGGAGGGCAACGGAAACTCCGAGAACCCGTCGCAGGCCGTCCCGAATACCGGCGGCGTCTCGGGCGGCCCGAACCACCACACCGAGCGCGGCGCGTCCGCTACGGCGCCCGAGAGCGGCAAGCCCGTGCAGGCGGCCAAGGACGGCCACACCCACACCCACGCCAAGACGCACACGCACGACAAGAAGTGAGGGCGCGACGGAGCCTGCAGGGCCGAACGCCGATCCGAGCGTTCGGCCCGGCGCCCCCGGTCCCGCGCAGGGGTCCGGGCCCGCGCCTAATCCGCCGGCGCGCCGTCCCCGGCCCGGACCTGGGCCGCCATCGCCACCAGGGCCTTGCGCAGGGCGCCCATCTCGCGGACCGGCTCCGGGTAGAGCACCCGCGCGGTCCGGTCGCCGGTGAGGAGATCCATCCCCTCCGGGTCGAGGCCGGTGAGCCGCCACGGGCCGGGCTCGGCTCCGGCGGCCTGGGCATAGAGGGCGAGGGCGTCGGCGTGGTCGGCGTTCATGTGCGCGACGGCCCCTTCCTCCCCCGCCACCAGCCCTTCCGCGCCGGTGAGGTCGAGGCGCAGCTCGTCGGCCGTCAGCACGGCGGCCTTGGCGAACCCGCCGTTGAGGTGCCCGGCCGTGGGCGCGAGGGCGAAGAAGCCGAAATCGGGGAAGTCGGCGTAGAGCTTCGACTTCGGATGCCGGGCCACGAAGCGGGCGCGGGCCCGCGGCTCCAGGGTCTGGGTCACCCGTCCCGTGACGGTGAGGCGCGGATGGGCGAGCGGGTCGCCCTTGCCGCCGGCGCTGAACAGCAGCGAGGCGCGCGGGTCCTTCAGCAGGTTGCGGGTATGGGCAGAGAGCCGCGAGAGCAGCATCAGGGGCGTGCCGTCGACATCCGTGGCGATGGTCACCAGGGAGGCGAAGGGCGTGCCGTCCTCCGGGTCGAGGGTGGCGAGCGCCCCGGAGCGGATGCTGCGCAGGAGATGGCGGGCGAGGCCGATCGCATCGAACGGCGCCTCGGAGGCCGGCAGCGGCACCGCCGGCCCGCGCCGCTCCCCCCCGGTCCTGGTCTCGCCTTCGGCCATCTTGGTCTCGCCCTCGGCCATGAAGATCCCCCTCGATTCGGTGCCCGCGGACCGGCGCTCAGGCCGCGTTCAGCCGCCGGATCATAGCCAGGGTTCGGGGCTCCGCACGAGGGCACCGGACTGCGGCCCGTTGGCATCAGTCAAGCGCCAAACGAACAAACGACCGAGGTCGCTCGCTTTTTCAGCATATTGCCATTACACAGCCTGACTCTCCGCGCGAACGCGGCCCGCCTCCCCGGCACGGTCGCCACCGCGTTTTTGCCGATCTCTGCCCTCTGTCCGCGACGGAGGATGGGGTGGGATGCGGAGGGGCTGGCGCCATCAGACGTCCGCCGAGCCGCATCCGAGCAACAGGACACGCGCATGCCGACCATCGCCCTCGTGGACGACGACCGAAACATCCTCACCTCCGTCTCGATCGCGCTCGAGACCGAGGGATACCGCATCCAGACCTACACCGACGGCGCCTCGGCGCTGGACGGCCTGAAGCATTCCCCGCCCGATCTCGCGATCTTCGACATCAAGATGCCGCGCATGGACGGGATGGAGCTTCTCAGGCGTCTGCGGCAGAAATCCGACCTTCCGGTGATCTTCCTGACCTCGAAGGACGAGGAGATCGACGAACTGTTCGGCCTGAAGATGGGCGCCGACGACTTCATCCATAAGCCGTTCTCGCAGCGCCTCCTCGTGGAGCGCGTGAAGGCCGTGCTCCGGCGCTTCGCTCCGAAGGACGGCCCGGGCGCCGCCGCCCGCGAGGCCGATGCCGCCGCCCGCTCCCTGGAGCGCGGCCTCCTGATGATGGACCCCGAGCGCCACACCTGCACCTGGAAGGGCGAGCCCGTCACCCTGACGGTGACGGAGTTCCTGATCCTGCAGGCCCTGGCCCATCGCCCCGGCGTCGTGAAGAGCCGCAACGCCCTGATGGATGCGGCCTACGACGACCAGGTCTACGTCGACGACCGCACCATCGACAGCCACATCAAGCGCCTGCGCAAGAAGTTCAAGGTCACCGACACGAGCTTCGACATGATCGAGACGCTCTACGGCGTCGGCTACCGCTTCAAGGAGAGCTGAGGCCCGGCCCGGGCCTCCATTCCCTCCCGCAACGCTGTTCCCTCACCACCGGACGCTCGTGGCCACCACAGATCAAGGCGAAATCCCGTCGCGCGGCATGCTGGGCTGGCCGCGCCAGATCTGGAACGGGATCGGCCAACGGGCCTCGTCGAGCCTGACGCGACGCATCGTCGTGCTCAACCTCGTCGGGCTGATCGCGCTCCTGTTCGGCTTCCTCTACCTGAACCAGTTCCGCCAGGGGCTGATCCAGGCGCGGGTGCAGAGCCTCCTGATCCAGGGCGAGATCATCGCCGGCGCCATCGCCTCCTCGGCCTCGGTCGAGACCGACACGATCCGGATCGACCCCGACAAGCTGCTCCAGCTCCAGGCCGGCGAGGCCGAGGAGCCTTCCTCCCCCCTCACCTTCTCGCTGAACCCGGAGCGGGTGGCCCCGCTGCTGCGCCGGCTGATCACGCCCACCGGCAACCGCGCCCGGGTCTACGACCAGGAGGGCGGCCTCCTGTTCGACACCCGCACCCTCTCGGCGCGGGGCGAGATGAACCGCAGCGACCCGGATGTCCGGCCACGCAAGCGCACCTGGCTGGAGAAGGCCTGGGAGGGCGTGCAGGCGAAGCTCGGGACGAAGCTCGGCGGCGACGGCGCGGCCCCCGGCGTCGAGGATGTCGGCCCGGCCAGCGGCCACGGCCTGAAGGAGGTCCAGGTGGCGCTCACGGGGGCCCGCGGCACCATCGTCCGCCGCAACCCGGCGGGCGAGACCATCGTCTCCGTGGCGGTGCCGATCCAGCGGGCCAACTCCGTGCGCGGCGCCCTGCTGCTGTCGACGCAAGGGGGCGACATCGACCGCGTCATCGCCTCGGAGCGCTTCGGCCTGCTGCAGGTCTTCCTGATCGCCGCGGCGGTGATGCTCGTCCTCTCGATCCTGCTCGCGGGCGCCATCGCGGGGCCGGTGCGGCGCCTCGCGGATGCGGCCGAGAAGGTGCGGCTGGGCATCAAGTCCCGCGAGGAGATCCCCGACTTCACCGGGCGCACCGACGAGATCGGCCACCTGTCGGGGGCCCTGCGCGACATGACCCAGGCGCTCTACCGCCGGATCGACGCCATCGAGAGCTTCGCGGCCGACGTGAGCCACGAGCTGAAGAACCCCCTCACCTCGCTCCGCAGCGCCGTCGAGACCCTGCCGCTGGCCAAATCCGATGATTCGCGCGGGCGCCTGCTCGCCATCATCCAGCACGACGTGAAGCGCCTCGACCGCCTGATCTCCGACATCTCCGATGCCTCGCGCCTCGATGCCGAGCTCGCCCGCGCCGAGGCCCGCCGGGTCGACATGCGCAAGCTGATGACCACCGTCGTCTCGGTGGCCAACGAGCGCCGGCGCCCGAAGGACGCGGCGATCCAGTTCGACGTGGACACGCCCGCGGGCGAGATGGACGCGCCCTTCACGATCTTCGGCCACGACAGCCGCCTCGGCCAGGTGGTGAACAACCTCCTCGACAACGCCCGGTCGTTCTCGCCCCCCGATGCCAAGGTGCGGGTGGCCCTGCGGCGGGTGCGCAGCGACGTCGAGCTCATCGTCGAGGACGAGGGCCCCGGCATCCCCGAGCACGCCCTGGAGCGGATCTTCGAGCGCTTCTACACCGACCGCCCGGAGCAGGGCTTCGGCCAGAATTCGGGCCTCGGCCTCTCGATCTCGCGCCAGATCGTCCAGGCCCATCGCGGTACGATCCGGGCCGAGAACCGGCCAGGCCCAGCCGACGAGGACGGCGAGCCGACGGTGCGCGGCGCCCGCTTCATCGTCCGCCTGCCGGCCGTGACCCGCTGAGCGGGGAGGCCGGCCGCGCCATGGGCGATCCGTCGAGCCGCACCGATTCGGTGCATGCCACCTGCATCGCGCTGGGCGACGCGGGCCTGCTCATCCGGGGAGCGTCGGGCGCCGGCAAGTCGACCCTCGCGCTCCTCCTCCTCGACCGGGCGGAGCTGATGCAGGGGTCGGCGCACCTCGTGGCCGACGATCGGGTCCGGCTGACCCGCGCGGGCGAAACCGTGGTGGCCCATGCCGACCCCGCCCTCGGCGACCGGATCGAGGTGCGGGGCCTCGGCCTGCTCCGGGTCGCGGAGGTCCTGCCCCGCGTTCCGGTTCGCCTGGTGGTCGACTGCGTCGCCGACGCCCCGCGCCTGCCCGAGAGCCCCTTGAGCCGCACGCCGCTCCTCGGCCTCGACCTGCCGGCCCTGCGCCTCGACGCGGCCCTGCTGCGCTCCGGCCTCGCGCCGCGCCTCGTGCTCGATGCCCTGGCCGCGTGCTCCGGCGTGGCAAGCGGGACGCACCGTCCGGTCTTGCGTCTGCCGCCGCTCCCGAGACCGTAGCGCCGGTGCCACCAGCGTGGCATGATGATGACGTTCGAGCACACAAAATGCCGCATTCACCTTGCGCTCGACCTTGCGCTGCACAAAATGGCGGCTCCGCTCACAAGGCGTTGGAACCCGCGTCGATGATTGGAATGGTGCTCGTCACCCACGGGCTATTGGCGACCGAGTTCAAGGCTGCCCTTGAGCATGTCGTCGGGCCGCAGAAACAGATCGAGACCATCACCATCGGTCCCGAGGACGATATGGAGCTGCGCCGGCTCGACATCATGAATGCGGTCAGCCGCGTGAATACCGGCAAGGGCGTCGTCGTGCTCACGGACATGTTCGGCGGCACGCCCTCGAACCTCGCCCTCTCGTGCATGAACGGCGGCCAGGTCGAGGTGGTGGCGGGCATCAACCTGCCCATGCTCATCAAGCTCGCCAGCGTGCGCGATGCCGAGCCCCTCGGCGACGCCGTCCTCCACGCCCAGGAGGCCGGCCGCAAGTACATCAACGTCGCGTCGCGCGTGTTGGCCGGCAAATAGGCTTTCTTCCCTTGCCGCCACGGCTTACAGGCAGTCTGGGGCCCCTGGCATGAGCGGTGGGCCGGCCGAGGCCGCAGGATGCGGCGCGGCGCGCCAGCGAGGGGACGGCCGACGCCCATGAGCTACGACGACGACGACGCCGAGGACAGCCTGCCGCCGGTGCCCGAGGGCGGGCTGATCCAGGTCCTTCCGATCATCAACCGGCGCGGCCTGCATGCCCGGGCCTCGGCCAAGTTCGTCCAGACCGTCGAGCGCTTCGATGCCGCCGTCACCGTGACCCGTTCGGGCGAGACGGTGGGGGGCCGCTCGATCATGGGCCTCCTCACCCTCGGCGCCGCGCAGGGGACCTCGATCGCGGTGGTGACCTCGGGCGGCGACGCGGAGGCCTGCATGACGGCGATCACCGACCTCCTCGCCAACAGGTTCGGCGAGGACGAGTAGGCGGAGGGGCGCGGCGCGCTCCCCTCAGGCGCGGCGGCCGAACCGCTCCGGCACCCCCTCGCCCGCGACCTGTCGCCAGAGAACGGCCTGCGCGCCGTGGCCGAGCGTGATCGTGGCCGCGACGATGGCATCGTCCCGCCGGGTCAGGGCGACCGTGGCCTGCCGACGCTGCGCGAACAGCCGCGTCACCACCCGCACCAGGGCCGCCTCCGACGGATCGCCGATGATCGGGGCGGACGAGACCTCGGCATCGAGGAGCAGGAACTCCTCCACCGCATCGCGGACGAGGCCCGGCTCGCTGACCCGCTCGACCTGCGCCGGGTTCGCCCGCACGCCGACGAGGCTGTGGGCCGGGATCCCGGCGCGGCGCGGGACGGCCCGGAGCGGGGCGATGGCGGTCTCCGGCCTAGGCGCGGCCACGGGCTCGAGCGCCAGGACGGCGCGGGGACGCAAACGGCGCAGGCAATCGGCCACGGCCGCGCGCACGGGCTCGAAGCAGGCCGGGGCGATGGCCGGGGTGAGCGTCGTGCCATGGGGCTGCCAGAGGCCGATCCGCTCCTGGCCCCAGAGGGTGTGCGGCATCGCCAGCGGCAGCACGGCGGCGAGCTGGTCGGGCCCCTGCCCGGTCGCCCAGGCGAGGGCGAAGACGAGGTCGCGCCCTCCCGCCTGATGCTGGGCCACCGACAGCAGGTGGTCGGGATCGGACAGGACCGGATCGGCGACCCGGGCGCGCACCAGCAGCGCACGCCACGCCGCGATCTCCGCCTCGCTCACCGCCGCCGCCCGGCGCAGGTCGACGCGCCAGGACACGGATGCCCCGATCGGCGAAGCGGGCGCGCGCTCGATCGCATCGGCCAGAGAAGCGCCAGCCACCGAACCCGCGACCACCGAACCTCCGGCCGCTGCGCCGCCCTCGATCACCGTGAAGCGCTGTCTCATGTCCCGATCCGATCCCGCCGACGTCCCATTCCGGGACACTGGGGCGCCCCGAGGCGCCAGTCGGCATTAAGATTTCAAGATCGGTGCCGCCCGTTTCCGGACGGGGTGCCTCCTAGAGCATGTTCAAGCGAGGGGGATTCCGGCTCGCGTGAAGAAAATGCGGCCACACAACAGATCAGGGCAATTTCGGTGATCCAGAGATCACCGAAATTGCCCTAGCCGCCCGGAATCGCCAGGGGATTGTGGGTCAGCGCCGCCGCGTCGGGCGCATCGATGCGCGGCCGTCCGAGGAAGGCGTCCCACAGGCGGGTGACGAAGGCCGGGTCGAGGTCGCGCAGGATCAGGACGAGGCGCGAGCGATGGTCGGCATCGGGCCAGGCCTCGAGATGGACCGGGGCGTGGATCACGTGCTGCACCCCGTGCACCACCAGCGGCCGGTCGGGGGCATCGGCCAGGGCCACGAGCCCCTTCAGGCGCAGCAGGTTCGGACCGTGGGCCGAGCGCAGGAGATCGAGGAACATCTCGAAGGCGGCCCGGGGCACGGGCACGTCGCTGGTCAGGCTGAAGGCCCGGATCGCGGCATCGTGCCGGTTCACGTCGTGCCGGTGGTGGCCGTGGTGGTGGTGCCCCGCGTGGTCGTGCCCGTGATGAGCCTCGCGCGCGGCCTCTTCGCCGAGCCAGGCGCGCACGTCATCGCTCTTGCCGTCGAGGCCGAACAGGCCGCCGAGGAGCTCGGCGGGCGCCACCGCGGCCGCATGCAGGGGCGCCGTCGGGTTCAGGGCCCGCAGGCGCGCCTCCAGGGCGCGGCCGTCATCCTCCGCCAGATCCCGTTTCGTCACCACGATCTGGTCGGCCACCGCCACCTGCCGCACGGCCTCGGCATGGGCGTCGAGGGTCGCGGCGCCGTTGACCGCGTCGACCACGGTGACGACGCCCTGCAGACGGTACCGGATGACGAGATAGGGGTGGTAGATCAGCGCGTGCAGGATCGGGGCGGGGTCGGCGAGGCCCGTCGTCTCGATCACCACCCGGCGAAAGGGCTGGATGCGGCCGTTGTCTCGCTTGAGCAGCAGGTCTTCCAGCGTCGCGATGAGATCGCCCCGCACCGTGCAGCACAGGCAGCCCGCCCCCAGCAGGACCATGTCCTCGTCGATCCGCTCGATCAGCAGATGGTCGAGGCCGATCTCGCCGAACTCGTTGACGATGACCACGGTGTCGGCCAGCGCCGGATCGCGCAGCATCCGGTTCAGCAGCGTCGTCTTGCCGGCCCCGAGGAAGCCGGTGAGGACGGTGAGCGGGATCGGCTCGGGCGCGCGGGGATCGGGCTTGGACAGGTCGGTCATCCCCCTGACCTAGCCCTCCGGGCGGCGGCGCTCAATCCTCTTGGGTGTTATAATGTTACAGAACACACACGTGTGGGGTTGGCACATGGGGCTGAAGCAGGGCCGTCGTCCCGGAACGCATGATGTAACGCATACCGTCATTCCGGGGCGCCGAAGGCGAGCCCGGAATCCAGAACCGCTGACTTTGGACAGTCCTGCACCCTCGGCGTGTCTGGATTCCGGGCTCCGCTCCGCGGCCCCGGAATGACGTGGGGCTGAAACGGACCCGTGGGCGAGGCCGGCCGCACCGCGCGAACCGCCCCCCGAAACCGTCCTACTCGTCCGCCTGGGCCTTGCTGGCCGCCTTGGTCGCCTTCGCCTTGGCGGCGGCACCGGCCGGCTTGTTCTCGGCCTTGGCACCCGCCTTGGGGGCCGCCTTCGCCGCCGGCTTCTTGACCGCGCCGACCTTCAGCTTCGGCGCGCCCTCCATCACGGGCGTCGACTCGGCGGGGGCGTAGGCGCTGGCCGTGGCCGGAACGCCGGCCTTGCCGCGGGCGAGGGCCTTCTTCGGCTCGGGCTTGGCGGCGGCCTTCGGGGCGGGGGCGGCCGCCTTGGCCTGGTGGGCGGCCTCGCGCTTGGCCGCGACCGCCTCGAGCTTGGCCTTGCGGGCCTCCGCGAGCTTGGCGGCCTTCTCCGCCTTCTCGGCCTCTTCCTGCTCGTTCAGCGCGATGGCGCCCTCGGCCGGGTCGCGGCCGATCCAGACCAGGATCGGCTGCAGCGGGGCGCGGGGCGGCAGGGCGCGGTTGCGCAGGGCGGCGCTGTTCATGGTGGCGAAGGCCAGCGCCGCGGAGGGCGGGGCGGCGGCGGCCATCAGCTGCGCGTTGGCGTTGTCGGCGCTGGCGCCCGCGGCGCTCGCGCTGGCCGTGATGGCGCCCTGGCCCTCGTCCACCGGCATCGGCTTCTTGCGGTCGCAGATGTAGGGCCGCATGTCCGGCGGCTCCGAGAGGCCGGAGGACGGCAGGGCGTCGAGGGTCTGGGCGCCCCAGCCGGGGGACTGGCTGAAGCCGTAATCGAACAGGTCGGCCGCCTTCAGGTCGCGCTCGCGGGCGCTGGGCTGGCCCATCACCACGGTGAGGATGCGGCGTCCGTTGCGGGTCGCGGTCGCCACCACGTTGAAGCCGCCCGAGCAGATGAAGCCGGTCTTCATGCCGTCGGCGCCGGCATAGCGGCCCAGGAGACCGTTGTGGTTGGCCATCACCGAGCGGCCGAACTGGATCGCGCTGATCGAGAACAGCGCGCGGCTCTCGGGGAAGTCGCGGATCAGGGCGCGCCCGAGGACCGCCATGTCGCGCGCCGAGGTCCATTGCCGGGCATCGGGCAGGCCGTTGGGGTTGGTCCAGCGGCTCTCGCGCATGCCGATGCGCTGGGCGGTCTCGTTCATCATCTGGGCGAAGCCCTCGACGGAGCCGCCGAGATTCTCGCCGATCGCCCAGGCCACGTCGTTGGCCGACTTGACCATGATGATCTTCAGGGCGTTGTCGAGGGTGAGCTTGGTGCCCGGGCGGAACCCCATCTTCGAGGGCGGCTCGGCGGCGGCCGCCGGCGAGATGGTCAGGAGCGTGTCGAGGGAGAGCTTGCCCTGCCGGACGAGGTCCAGGGCGACGTAGGTCGTCATCAGCTTGGTGATGGAGGCCGGGAACCACGGGTCCGTGGCCGCCTGCCCGTAGATCACCTTGCCGGAATCGACATCGACCACGAGGATCGGTGCGGTGGTGGCGCTCCCGGAACCCGCACCCAGCAGGCCCGCCGCCACCGCGAGACCGACGACGAGGCGCCTCAACAATCCGTTCGACATCAGGCCTGTCTCAAGAAGGAACGCCCCGGCCCGATCGATGATCGGCCCTGGCGGGAAGCCGGTCAACGGCCAAGCTGGCATGCCACCCCTCCGGGAGCGGCGGCAAGCGCGCCTCGCCGGATCGTGACACGGTCTCCACAAAGCCGCGTTCCGTGGCAGGAGCATGGCAGACCCTCTCGCAGACGCGAGAGGCCCGCGGAATCATGGTATACCGCCGCCTTCCGCATGGGTGGGGGCCGCCGGGCCCCGTGGTGCCCGCGCCGGGGACCGCTTATGTGCGCGTGGGGCGCTTATCGCGGCCGACGGATGTTTCAGAGGATGGGGTGCGCTTGGCCCGGACGGTTCGCCGGGGCGGGTGCCGAGGACGTGATGGCGTACGCAGTCAAGGAACTGTTCCACACCCTGCAGGGCGAGGGCGCGCAGGCCGGCCGCGCGGCGGTGTTCTGCCGCTTTGCCGGCTGCAATCTCTGGTCGGGCCGCGAGGAAGACCGCGCCACCGCGGCCTGCCGGTTCTGCGACACCGACTTCGTCGGGATGGATGGCGAGGGCGGCGGGCGCTTTTCCACGGCGCCGGACCTGGCCGACGCCATCGCGAAGACCTGGGCCGGCGGGCCGCGCCACCGCTACGTCGTGTTCACCGGCGGCGAGCCGCTGCTCCAGCTCGACGACGCCCTGATCGCGGCCGTCCACGCAGCCGGCTTCGAGATCGCGGTGGAGACCAACGGCACCCTGGCGGCCCCGGCCGGGATCGACTGGATCTGCGTCAGCCCCAAGGCCGGCAACCCGATCGTCCAGCGCAGCGGGCACGAGCTCAAGCTCGTCTTCCCGCAGGCGGAGGCCGCCCCGGACGCCTTCGCGGATCTCGACTTCCGCCACCACTGGCTCCAGCCCATGGACGGGCCGGACCGGCTCGCCCACACCGCCGAGGCGGTCGACTATTGCCGGCGCGACGCGCGCTGGCGCCTCTCGCTCCAGACCCACAAGATCATCGGGATTCCCTGAGGGTTCCTGCCGCTCGCACCATGAAGATTGCTCGATGAAGATTACCCAAGCCTTCACCTTCGAGGCGGCCCACCGCCTGCCGAACGTGCCCGAGACCCATCGCTGCCACCGCATGCACGGGCATTCCTACCGGGTCGAGCTCACCCTCTCGGGGGCCGTCGACCCGGCCAGCGGCTGGGTGGTGGATTTCTTCGACGTCGAGCACGCCTTCGCGCCGGTGCTGGCGCGCCTCGACCATTACTGCCTCAACGAGATCGAGGGGCTGGAGAACCCCACCGCCGAGCACATCGCGTCCTGGATCTGGGACCGCACCAAGGCGGCGCTGCCGGCCCTCTCCTCCGTGAAGGTCTACGAGACGCCGATGTCCTGGGCCGAGTACGAGGGCGAGAGCCAGCGATGAGCGCGGGACGCGCCCTGGTCCTGTTCTCGGGGGGCCAGGATTCCACCACCTGCCTCGCCTGGGCCCTGGAGCGCTTCGCGCATGTCGAGACCCTCGGCTTCGATTACGGCCAGCGCCACCGGATCGAACTCGACTGCCGGGACGCCCTGCGGACGGGGATCGCGGCCCTGAAACCCGAATGGGCCGCGCGCCTCGGCGACGACCATACGCTCGCCCTCGACGCCCTGGGCCAGGTCTCCGAGACGGCCCTCACCCGCGACACCGCCATCGCGTTCGAGGCGGGCGGATTGCCCAACACCTTCGTGCCGGGCCGCAACCTCCTGTTCCTGACCTTCGCGGCGGCGCTGGCCTATCGCCGCGCGCTGACGCACCTCGTCGGCGGCATGTGCGAGACCGACTATTCGGGCTACCCGGATTGCCGGGACGACACCATCAAGGCGCTGCAGGTGGCGCTGAACCTCGGCATGGACCGGCGCTTCGTCCTGCACACGCCCTTGATGTGGATCGACAAGGCCGAGACCTGGGCCCTGGCCCGGGACCTCGGCGGACAGCCGCTGGTCGATCTCGTCGTCGAGGACAGCCACACCTGCTACCTCGGCACCCGCGGGGACCGTCATCCCTGGGGACACGGCTGCGGCCAGTGCCCGGCCTGTGATCTGCGGGCCCGGGGCTATGCCAAGTTCGTCGCCGAATCGGTCGCCTGAACCGCCGGCGCCCGGGCCGCGATCCGGTCGAGGAGGACGTGCGGCACCGTCAGGGCCGACAGCATCCGCAGGGTGAGGCACAGCAGGGTGGCGGCGGGGTCGTCCGTGCCGGCGGCGTAGAGCGGCCACAGGGCCGCGCCGAGCAGGAGGGTCAGGCCGAACACCGGCAGCGACGCGCGGACGGCCTTGCCCATCGTGTCGATGCCCGGCGCCCGGGTCGGATCGCGCACCAGCGCCCGCATGTGCCGGGGACCGTGGAGTCCGACGAAGTACAGGGTGAAGGCGGTGAGCGGCGGCAGCAGCCAGAAGGCGGCCGCCAGGGCGGCCATCTCGCCGCGCACGGACCAGGGTCGCCGCCCCGCGAACACCCAGGAGGCCGCGAGGGCGAGCCAGACCCAGGACGCCGCCACCCACCAGCCGGGAAGCTCCGGCATCGGCAGGCGCGTGACGGCCGCGAACAGCCCGGCGGTCTCCTCGGGCCGCAGCAGCGCCGGCAGCGCGACCGGCAGCCCCCCGCGCACCAGGACCTCGAGGGGCCGGTCCGGGCCGGCATCCTCCTCGCCGAAATGCAGGACCGACAGGGCGAGGAAGCCCGCCAGGGTCGCCAGCGGGGCGACCTGCCAGGCGAGCAGGACCAGGCCCGCGAGGCCCAGATACGGAACCGCGAAGATCCCGAACCAGGCCCATCCGAAGCGGGGGCGCAGCAGGGGCGCCGCCACGGCCCCGTCCAGGGCGCCGTGCGGCACGCCGAGCCCGATCACCATCGCCAGGGCCGCGAGCCAGGACGCCTCGCGCGGCAGGGCCGCGGAGGCGACGAGGGCGAGCGCCGCGCCGGCCCCCGCCAGGGGCAGGAGCCCCACGAGGGAGGCGCGCGCCGCCATCCGGATCAGGCCGCCCGGCGCAGGGGCTTGGCCGTGACCGTGCCTTCGGCGAGGTCCCGGTCGACGGCCTGCGTGGTCTGCAGCGTCGCCATCACGCCGTAGACCACCTTCGCGGTCAGATCGAGGATCGCCACCACGGCCAGGGCCACGGCGGGGGACAGGAAGCCGAGGCCGTCCTGGCCGACGAGGAGCACCACCGGATAGGCGCACCAGACCGCCGAGAGGAACACGGCGTTGCGCAGGAAGGCGGAGCGAACATCGGCCCGTTCGGCGGCGTTCTCCTCCCGCAGCTGCACGAAGATCCCGTAGAACACGGCCAGGAACGCGCCGCAGGAGATGGCGAACCAGGTCCACTTCACCCAGGCGACCGTCGAGAGGCCGAAGGCCAGGGCGGTGACGATCATGATCAGGTCGGAGCCGACGAGGCCCCAGACGACGGCCGGACGGCGCATCCCCGAATGCATCGCCGTGCGGGCGAGGCCGACGAGCAGCAGGGGCGTGGTGAAGGTCCAGTCGATGTAGCGGGCGAAGTAGAACTGCCGCGCGGCGTCGGCCGCTTCCGGACCGGCCGGCAGGGCGATGCTCCCCTGCCCCGTCGCCATGGCGAAGTAGGAACAGGCCGCGATGATCGGCACGATCCCGTGGATGATGGCATCCGCCTCCTCCGCGGGGGTCCGCCGCTTCCCGAGGAACAGAATCGCGGCGGCACCGGCCGCCATGCCCGCGAAGCCGAGCCAAAGCCAGAATTGAGGCGTCATCAACATCTCGTTGCTACAGGGATGAAAGGCTCGCCCCGAACGTGGCGGCACCCCTGCCCAAGTTGCCTCGGCGTCGATCGTTGCACGAAGAAGAGGTCACAGTCGGGTGAGACCGGAAGGCCTCCGCCGAGCCATGCGCGAAATGCAGGGGCAGGACCGGAAAGCCGGTCTCGCGTCGGCAAATCGGCAGCGACGATCGCGGACGCGGGCCGCGGCGCTGCCCCGGAGCGACCCTGCCCCCCTTCACGCCGGAGCCGCAGATCCAGGCCGCAATACCGAGGGCCGCGATTCGCCCTCTCGGGCAAGCCGACGTCCAATAGCGCAGTAAAGAATAGGTTTCTATTTTAATCCGTTATCACGAAAAGTTTATTATCGGCAGATCCATTGGAATTTCTGTTGCACATGGATCACTGCGACACCGGAAAGCGGCGGATCTGCTTCGGAATACGACGCCTGAACGTCGCAAGATCTATGCATGGTCGCAAGGGATCGGCATGTCGAGGGTGGGCGGGCACCGTCCCTCCATCCCGAAAGTCCTGAACCCGAAGGCCCTTTGCCGATGCTCAAGACGCTGCTCCTGGCCGGCGGTGCCGCCGCGCTTCTCTCCAGCGCCGCCGCCGCCGCCGACCTGCCCCGCCGTCAGGCCCCCCCGCCGGTCTTCACGCCCATCCCGGTCTTCACCTGGACGGGCGCCTATTTCGGTATCAATGCCGGCTACGCCTTCAGCGAGAACGACACCATCCGCACCACGGGCATCAACACCCCCGGCGGCGCGCAGCTGCAGAACAACGTCGTCAACGGTCTGCGTCAGGCGTCCGTGCGGAATGCGTCGGAAGGATTCACCGGCGGCGGCCAGGTCGGCTACAACTATCAGTTCACCCCGGGCAGCGGCATCGTGGTCGGCCTCGAAGCCGATGCGCAATACACCGACCTCCAGCGCACCACGACCCAGGTCATCTTCAACCCGGTCTTCAACCCGAACCAGCTGACCAACAGCTACCGCACCGAGCTGTCGTTCCTCGGCACCGTCCGCGGCCGGATCGGCTACGCCTTCGACAAGTTCCTGATCTACGGGACCGGCGGCTTCGCCTACGGCGACGTCACCCAGCGCATCACCTTCACCACCGGCCTGCCCGTCACCTATGCGGGGTCGCGCTCCAATATCGAGACCGGCTACGCCTATGGCGGCGGCATCGAGTACGCCCTGCCCACGGACTCGTTCTTCAACTTCTTCAAGTCCAGCGCCGTGACCCTCAAGGCCGAATACCTGCGCTACGATCTCGGCAGCCGCAATCTGCTCGTCGCCAGCGTCGGCGGTCCCGGTGTCGGCTACAACAGCCGCATCTCCACCGAGGGCAGCCTCGTCCGCGCCGGCCTGAACTACAAGTTCGGCAGCTACTAGGCCCGACCCGGCCGACACCCCGGGGATCGCGCCCGGGGTGTCGGCTCCGTTGTCTCCCGACCTCGATCCGTTTGCCCGTGGGGTGCGCCCGTGATGAGACCGAACCTGCTGCTCCTCGGCGGTATCGCCGCCCTCGCCTGCTCGACGCCTGCGAAGGCCGAACCCGAGACGCAGGCCATCGTCGACGCCCTGTTCAAGGCCGGCGGCAATCAGCCGAACGTGCGCGGGAGCGGGGCCAAGGGCGTCTGCGTCACAGGCAGCTTCACGCCCTCGGCCGAAGCGCAGAACCTGTCCAAGGCGCCGCACTTCAGCCGCGCCCCCGAGAAGCCCCTGCCGGTGACGGCCCGCTTCTCCATGGGGGGCAGCAACCCGAAGGTCTCGGACAAGGCCAAGCCCGTCACGCGCGGCTTCTCCATGCGGATCAACCACCCCGCCGGCGACATGGTGTTCGTGTTCATCTCGGCCCCGGTCTTCGGCTCCAAGACTCCGCAGCAATTGCTCGATTTCGCCAGCGTGCGGGCGCCGGGACCGGACGGAAAACCGGATGCCGAGAAGATCAAGGCGTTCGGGGTGGCCAACCCCGAGACGACCCGGCAGGCGGCCTGGCTCAACGCGCGCCCGGTGCCGGCGAGCTACGCGGGCGTCGATTACTGGGGCGTCCACGCCTACACGCTCACCGACGCCGCCGGAAAAGCCACGGTGGCCAAGCTGAAGACGGTGGCGACGGCGGGCCAGCTCGGCCTCACGGACGACGAGGCCAAGGCCAAGCCCGACGCGTTCTACGCCGACGAATTGACGGCGCGTCTCGCGCAGGGGCCGGCGACGTTCGACCTCGTGGCGATCCTGGGCGAGCCCGGTGATCCGACCCAGGATCCCACCGTCCTCTGGCCCGAGGAGAATCGCAAGTCGGTCAAGCTCGGCACCCTGGCGATCGCCGCCCTCGCGCCGGCCGCCACCTGCGACACGGCGACCTTCGATCCGGTGGTCGACCTGCCCGCGGGCGTGGCCGGCCCCGCCGACGACCCGATGTTCGCCATCCGCTCGCCGGCCTACGCGATCTCGCTGTCGCGGCGGTCGAACTGAGGCCAAGCACCCGGCCGGGGCGGTCCCGGACGGGCGATGGCGGGATGCCGGCCCGGGACAGCTTGTGGTGGGGAGCGCCCCCCGTACGGCGGCGCCCGCATCGCGACCGGGCGATTCGCGCCCGGTCCGCGCCCTAAGCCCAGGCCCGGAGCCCCTCCGGCGTCGTGAATTCGGGGGGCCGGACGTCGCGGGCGGCGCCGCGCATCGCGTCGATGCCCTTCGGGAAACCGCTCCGGCTCCGATAATCCGCACGGACGCGCTCCGAGGGCGCCAGGGGGGCGTCGGACAGGGCCTGGGCGCAGAGCACGTCGATCACGCCGACGCCCGCCAGGGCGCCGAGGGCGATGCCGGTGTTGGCGCGGTGGCGCGGATCGCCCGTGAGGCCGGGCAGGACGGTGGCGACGTCGAGGACGTCGCCGGCCACCCGGGCCCAGATCCACGGCGTCGGATCGTGGGAGCCGAGGATGCCGGCGCCCTGGACGATCTCACGCACACCGTAGGCGCGCACCAGCGCGCCGGCGCGGGGCATGCCGAGCCAGCGCGCGATGGCGTCGCCGCAGGTCAGCTCGGTGATCCCGAGGGCGAGGGAGAACCAGCCGAGGCCCTGCGCCACCTGGCGCGTGGCCGGATCGGGCCGGCGCCGGCGGTCCGAGGACAGCCGGGCGGGCGGGACTTCGGGCCTCGTCCGACCGGAACGAACGGTCGGATCCGGACGGGACGCGGATGCGGGCATGCGGACTTCCTCCATCGGGAAAACGGGCGGCGCTCAGGGCCGGAGCACGACCTTGATGCAGTTGTCCTTCTTGTCGCGGAACGTCTTGTAGAGATCGGGCCCGTCTTCGAGGCGGCCCCGGTGGGTGATGACGAAGGAGGGGTCGATCTGCCCGTCGGCGATCCGCTTCACGAGGTCGTCGGTCCAGCGGTTCACATGGGTCTGGCCGGTGCGGACGGTGAGGCCCTTGTTCATCAGGGCGCCCATCGGGATCTTGTCCACGAGGCCGCCATAGACCCCCGGAATGGAGAGGATGCCGGCCGGGCGGCAGACATAGATCATCTCGCGCAGGACGCTGGCCCGGTCGCTCTCCAGCATCATCGCCTGCTTCAGGCGGTCATAGGCGTGCTCCAGGGCGCGGGGGGCGTGCGCTTCCATGCCGACGGCATCGATGCACTTCTCCGGACCCTTGCCGGCCGTGAGCTGGTTCAGCCGCTCGACGGTGCTCTCCGTGCCGTTGTCGATGGTCACGGCGCCGCCGGCCCGGGCCATCTCCAGGCGCTCGGGCACGCTGTCGATGCACACCACCTGCCTGGCGCCGAGCAGGACCGCCGAGCGGATCGTCATCTGGCCGACCGGGCCGGCGCCCCAGATCGCCACGGTGTCGGTGGGCTGGATGTCGGCCTGCACCGCCGCCTGCCAGCCGGTGGGAAAGATGTCGCCGAGGAACAGGACCTGCTCGTCGGTGAGCCCCTCCGGCACCTTGATGTGGGTCTTGTCCGCGAAGGGGACGCGGACGTACTCGGCCTGGCCGCCCGCATAGCCCCCGGTGAGGTGGGTGTAGCCGAAGAGGCCCGCGGTGGTGTGCCCGAAGACCTTGGCGGCGAGGTGCTTGTTGCGGTTCGAGCGCTCGCAGACCGAGAAGAAGCCGCGCTTGCACTGGTCGCATTCGCCGCAGATGATCGTGAACGGGATCACCACCCGTTCGCCCTTGCGCAGGCTGCCGCCGACGCCCTTCCCCGTCTCGACCACCTCGCCCATGAACTCGTGGCCCATGACGTCGCCCTTCTCCATGCCGGGCATGACGTGGTCGTAGAGGTGCAGGTCCGAGCCGCAGATCGCGCAGGCCGTGACCTTGATGATCGCGTCCCGGTCGTCCTCGATCCGCGGATCGGGGACGGAGTCGCAGCGAATGTCCTGAGCGCCGTGCCAGACGAGAGCCTTCATCGTATCTCTCCCACGTGCGGTGTCGTGTCGCCGATATGCTGAGAACCCGGCGACGGGACGTGAGTTCGGTTCGGGATCGCAGGTCTCAATCGGGCGCGAGGATCGGTTCCGGAACCAGCGCGTCGCGCTCCAGGCGAAGGAAGTCGATCAGGCGCTCCGCGAGGCGCCCCGGCGGGCGGCCCGCCGGCCGGATCAGCGCGGTCTCGATCGGCAGGGCCGGCCGGAACGGGCGCAGCACGATCGGCAGGCCGGTGAGTTCGCCAGCCGGGACCGGATCGACGATGGCGAGGCCCAGGCCCTCCGCGACGAGCCCGCAGCGCGCCGCCGTGTACTGGGCCATCAGGGGAAAGCGCGGCACGCACCCGGCCTCCGCGAACCGCGCCTCGACGGCCTCCTGGAACAGGCCGGGACCGCCGGCGATCAGGGTCTCGCCGACGAGGTCCTCCACCCCGATGGCGCGCCGGCGGGCCAGCCGGTGCCGGCGCGGCAGGGCGCAGACCGCGTCGACCGTGAGGAAGCCCTCGGCCGCCACCCCCGCATGGCCGGAGCGCGGGCGGGCGAGGCCGAGGTCGCACCGGCCCGAGGCGGTCCAGGCCCAGATCGTGTCGGGGCTCGGCACATGGACGGCGACGCGGGCGCCCGGATGCTCGGCCATGAGGCGCCGGATCGCCCGCGGCAGCAGGCGGGAGGCCAGGGACGGCTGGCAGGCGACGCGCAGGGGCCCGGTGCCGAGCTCGCGGATCTGCCGGGCGGCGTGGGTCAGCTGTTCGAGGCCGGCATGGCTCCGCTCGACCTCGCGGGCGAAGGCCTCCCCCTCCGGCGTCGGGCGGGCGGTGCCGTGGCCGCGCACGAACAGCGAAAGGCCGGTCTCGGCCTCGAGCTGGGCCATGGCCCGGCTCACGTGCGGCTGGCCGATGCCCAGCGCGGCGGCGGCCCGGGTCATCCCGCCATGGCGCATCACCGCGCGAAAGAGATCGAGATGGCCCGGATTGATCATGCCCCATCCGCATGGAAACGCGCCGATCCGTCATTTGACGGCATGGCCACGGAATGGTTGTCAAGGCGCCCGTGTCCCGATCAGGTGCCAGGCCGATGCTCAACCTCCTGCTTCCCGTGGTCCTCTCCGTCATGGCGGGCGCCAGCATCGTGGTGCAGCAGGCGCTGATCGCGAATCTGCGGATCGCCCTGAATTCCTCCGCCTGGGCGGGCTTCGCCAGCTACTTCGTCGGCCTCCTGTCCATGGTGGTGCTGGCCCTGGCCCTGCGCGACCCGCTGCCGGCGGCCAGCCTGACCGGGCGCATTCCGTGGTGGGGCTGGAGCGGCGGGTTCTTCGGCGCGGTCTTCATCGCGCTCGCCACGATCCTGGTGCCGGAACTCGGCGCGGCGACCTTCCTGGCCCTCCTCGTCACCGGCCAGATGCTGGCCTCGGTGGCGTTCGACCATTTCGGCTGGCTCGGCCTCGCCCAGCGCGAGCTCGACGCGACCCGCGTGGTCGGCGTGGCGCTCCTGATCGGCGGCGTGGTGCTGATCCGGCGCTGATCCGGCCGGTTCTCAGGCGCCGAGCCCCTGCAGGACGATTTCCCGGCGGTGCGGCCGGTCCCGGTGCTCGACGAGGTAGATCCCCTGCCAGGTCCCGAGGGCGAGGCGCCCGCCCCTCACCGGGATCGCCAGGTTCGAATCCGTCACCATCGTGCGGATATGGGCCGGCATGTCGTCCGGCCCCTCGGCGCCGTGCGCGTAGCCGGCATGGCGCGGCGCGAGCCCGTCGAGGGCGGTGAGGAGGTCGGTCCGCACATCGGGGTCGGCATTTTCCTGGATGGTCAGGGAGGCCGAGGTGTGCCGGCAGAACACGGTGACGAGGCCCTCCGCGATCCCGCTCTGCGCGCGGAAGGCCTCCACCGCCCCGGTGATGTCGGTGAAGCCCTGGCCGGGCGTCGAGACCGTGACCGTGGCCGCCGCCTGACGCGCCACCGGGCCGCTGGCGAAGCCCTGCAGCGCACCGATCTTGCCCGCCTGCCTCATCCGTGCGTCTCCGTCAGGGTTTCGCCCGGCGCGATCTCGCGCTCGCCCCGGGCCAGGATGGTCTCCAGGGCGTCGATCCGGTCGGCCTCCGCCGCCGGCTTGTCCCAGCGGATGCGCGCCACCCGGGGAAACCGCATGGCGACGCCCGACTTGTGCCGGGTCGAGCGCTGCACCCCCTCGAAGGCGATCTCCAGCACGAGGCCGTGGTCGAGGCCGTAGGACACCTCGCGCACCGGGCCGAAGCGCTTGGTGGTGTTGTTGCGGACGTAGCGGTCGAGCTTCTGCAGCTCGGCATCGGTGAAGCCGTGATAGGCCTTGCCGACCGGCACGAGCTCGGGCGTGCCGTCCTCGCGCGCGCGCCAGACCCCGAAGGTGTAGTCGGAGTAGAACGACGAGCGCTTCCCGTGTCCGCGCTGGGCGTACATCATCACGGTGTCGACGCGGAACGGCTCGCGCTTCCACTTCCACCACGGCCCCTTGGGCCGGCCCGGCAGGTAGACGCTGTCGCGGGCCTTGAGCATGACGCCCTCGATGGCGTCGGCATCCTCGCCCGCCCCCACGGCGGCCGGGTCGGCGCGGGCCGCGGCCAGATCCGCCCAGGTCGCGAAGGGCACCAGGGGCGAGAGGTCGATGCGGGCGTGATCGAGGGCGGCGACGAACGCCTCCAGGCGAGCCCGGCGCTCGGTGAAGGGCAGCGGGCGCAGGTCCTCGCCGTCCGCCTGCATCAGGTCGTAGGCGCGGACATGGGCCGGGAACTCCTCCAGGAGCTTCGGGGTCACGGCCTTCCGGTTCAGGCGCTGCTGGAGCACGTTGAAGCTCTGCACGCGGCGCTCGCGCAGGATCAGCAACTCGCCGTCGATGGCCCCCGAGAAGGTGATCGCCTCGGCCAGATCCGGGAAGGCGCCGGAGATGTCCTCGCCGGTGCGCGAGTAGATCCGCGCCACCTGTTCCCCGGCCGCGTCCCGTCCGCCGACGAGCTGGACCCGGATGCCGTCCCACTTCCACTCGCCGGAAAACGCCGCCGGATCGAGCTTTTCGAAATCGCCCTCCTCGTCGATGGGGTGGGAGAGCATCGGCGGCCGGAACGGGGCCGGGTTCAGGGTGGTGGGGCGCTCGCCCCGGCCCTCGACCCAGGCGAACAGGGTGGCGTAGGGCGGCTCGAGCCCGTGCCAGACCTCCTCGACCGCGTCGGCCTCGTGGCCGCCCAGCGCCCCGATGGCGGTCTTGGCGAGGCGCGCCGAAACGCCGACGCGGAGCGCGCCGGTGATGAGCTTCAGCAGCGCCCAGCGCCCGGTCTCGTCGAGGGCATCGAGCCACGCGGCGATGCGGGCGGGCAGGTCGGCCTTCTTCACCGTGCCCAGCGTCTCGACCACCTCGGCGAGCGTCGGCACGTGCGGGGGAGGATTGTTGTGGCCGGGGCCGATGACCGGCTCGCCATCCGAGGGCACGGGCGCCGGCCAGATCAGCGCTGTGGTCTCGGCCAGATCGCCCACGTAGTTGTGCGACAGCCCGAACAGCACCGGGTCGACGCGGGCTTCGACCAGGCCCCGGATCATCGCCGGCTTGGCCTCGCGAAAGGTCAGGCCGCCGGTCATCGCGGCGAGCGCGTAGCCGCGCTCCGGGTCGGGAGCGTGGGTGAAGTAGTCCTGCAGCAGGCGCAGCTTGGCGTTGCGGCGCGGCTCGTAGGCGAGGCGGTCGAGGAGGTGGGCGAAGTCGTTCATGCGACGGCCTCCTCCGGCGGGGCGACCGGCTCGGACTCGCCGTCGTCGCCGTAGCCGAGGAGGTGCAGGGGCTTGGCCTTGATGCCCTTCGTCCCGCACCAGTGCACCAGGGCGTCCTCCTGCCCGTGGGTGACCCAGACCTCCCCGGCCCCGGTCTCCAGGATGGTGCGGCAGAGATCGGGCCAGTCGGAATGGTCGGAGATGCAGAGGGGCAGCTCGACCCCCTTCTGCCGGGCCCGGGCCCGCACCCGCATCCAGCCCGAGGCGAAGGCCGTCACGGGGTCGGGGAACTTGCGCGACCAGACGTCCTGGATCGACGAGGGCGGGCAGAGCACGATGGCGCCGTGCAGCTTGGCCCGCTCGGTGGCCACCACCTTGGGGGTCTCGCCGAGCGGAATGCCCTCCTGCTTGTAGAGCTCGGTCAGCTTTTCCATGGCGCCGTGCAGGTAGATCGGCCGGTCGTAGCCGGCCTCCCGCAGCAGGGCCATCACCCGCTGCGCCTTGCCGAGCGCGTAGGCGCCGACGATGTGGGCGCGCTCGGGGAACAGGGCCACGGAATCGAGGAGCTTTTGCACCTCGTCGCGGGTGTCCGGCATCCGGAACACCGGCAGGCCGAAGGTCGCCTCGGTGATGAAGACGTCGCAGGGCACCACCTCGAAGGGCAGGCAGGTCGGGTCGTCGGCGCGCTTGTAATCGCCCGACACCACCACCCGCACGCCCTGCGCCTCGATCGCGATCTGGGCCGAGCCGAGCACGTGCCCGGCGGGGGCGAAGCGCACGGTGACGTCGCCGATGCGGATCGCCTCGCCGAGGGGGGCCTCCTGCCGGCTCGCGCAGAAATCGGCGCCGTAGCGCACCGCCATGATGCGCAGGGTCTCGCCCGTGGCCATCACGCGCCCGTGCCCCGCCCGGGCATGGTCGGCATGGCCGTGGGTGATGAGGGCGCGCGGCACCGGCCAGGTCGGATCCACGTGGAAGCCGCCGAGGGGGCAGTACAGGCCCTCGCGGGTCAGGGTGAGAAGATCGCTGGCGCTGAAACTCATTGGCGCGGCATATAGGGCGCCCGACGCCCATGCGCAGCCACATGTCCCGCACGATCACCTCCGGCGACCTTCGCGCCGACCGGCGCTACGCCTACGCCCAGGGCTGCCTCGACGACGGCGATCCGGACGCTGCCGCCGAGATGGCGGAGCAGGCCCTGGAGATCGCCCCCCGCTTCGCCCCGGCCTGGTTCCTCCTCGGCCGGGCCCGCGAAGGCCGGTACGCCCAGAGCGGGCGGGCCAGCGATCACCACGCGGCCCTGCGCGCCTACGCCAGCGCCCTCGACCTCGACCCCGAGGACGCGCAGGGCGCCCGCCTCGCCCTGGTGCGCATCGGCGCCGGCGAGGCCGCCAGCGCGATCTCGCCGGGCTACGTCCGGGCGCTGTTCGACGCCTACGCGCCGCGCTTCGACCGCCACCTCGTGGAGGGCCTGTCCTATCGCGGGCATACGCTCGTCGCCGATGCGCTCGAGGCATCGGCAGGTCCGGCCACGCCCCTCGGGTGGGTAATCGACCTCGGCTGCGGTACCGGGCTCGTCGGGGCCGCCCTCGCCGGCCGGGCGCAGTTCCTGACCGGGATCGACCTCTCGCCCGGGATGCTGGCCGAGGCCGGGCGGCGCGGCGGCTATCACCGGCTGGTGGAGGGCGAGCTGGTGGCGGCGCTCGGTGCCGAGCCCCCCGCCTCGGCCGATTGCGTCACGGCCGCCGACGTCATGATCTACGTGGGCGATTTCGCCGGCGTGGTCTCCGGCAGCGCCCGCGTCCTGCGCCCGGGCGGGCGCTTCGCCTTCACGGTGCAGTCCCATCCGGGCGACGGACTCATCCTGGGAGCGGATGCGCGCTACGCCCATGGCGACGCGCTGGTGCGGGAGGCCCTGGCGGGGGCGGGGCTCGCCCTCGAACGCGCCGAGCCGGCCGTCGTGCGACGGGAAAACGGCGCCGACGTCCCCGGCCAAGTCATCGTCGCCCGGCGGCGGTAACATTCACGTGTCCGTCGCCGCCCTTGAGCGCCAGCGCACGACGCGGTTGAACCAAACGGGAGCGTGACTGTTGCCCCGGACGCATCGGAGCACCCCGCCCGGGACCTGACGTCGAGGTCCGGCGGTGCACCGAGCGTATCGGCCTTACGCCACCGTAGTTCAGCCGCCGCACGGGACGGAGGATAGCAACCCTATGGCAGAGACGCAGAACAAGTCGTTTCCGGCGAGTGCCGCGACGCGCATCCCCTTCGCGCTGGCCCTCTCGGCCGTGGCCGGTTGCGCCGACTCCATCGGCTTTCTCGAATTCTCGCAGCTCTTCATGTCGTTCATGAGCGGCAACACGACCCGATTCGGCGTCTCGGTCAGCCGCTTCGACTGGGAGAGCACGTCGCGGGTCGCCTCGGTCATCGTCCTGTTCTGCTTCGGCGCCTTCGCCGGCACCCTGATCGCCGCCTGGGTCGGGCGCTGGCGCCTCTCGGTGCTGCTCCTGCTGCAGTCGGTGCTCCTGACCATCGGGCTCATCGTCCCCCACGGCACCTTCGCCTTCCCGCTCCACGCCTACCCGATCGTCATCGCTCTGGGCCTCCAGAACGCGACGCTGCAGGACGAGGGCGGGCGCAGCCTCGCGCTCACCTACGTCACCGGCGCGGTGGTGCGGTTCGGAACCGGGCTCGCCAACCTGATGCTCGGCACGGTGGCCCCCTCGTTCTGGATCCAGGCCCCCCTCTGGGCGGCGCTGAGCACCGGTGCGGTCATCGGCGGCTTCCTGCAGATGCGCTACGGCGAGGATGCGTTCCTGTTTCCGGCCGCGGTCTCGGCGCTGCTCGCCCTCATCGCCCTGGTGCTGACGATCATGAAGCCGGGCAGCCGCTACGTCAGCGGAGAGGTCGAGACGCATCCGCCGGATGGTACGGCGGCGGCCAAGATCTGAGTGGAGATCCGAGGCGCGGCCCCTAATCCAGGCCGCTGCCGCGCAGGCGCTTGGTGGCGCTCCGCTTCGACTTCTCGTCGAGGCGGCGCTTCTTCGAGGCCAGCGTCGGGCGCGTGGCGCGCCGGGGCGTCGGCGGCACCGCCGCCTCGGCCACGAGTTCGGCCAGCCGCTCGCGGGCATCGGCCCGGTTGCGGTCCTGGGTCCGGAAGCGCTGGGCGCTGATCACGATCACCCCGTCGACGGTGAGGCGCCGCCCCGCCAGCCGCATCAGGCGGACGGCCACCGCGTCCGGCAGGGCGGCCGACCGCCGGGCGTCGAAGCGCAGCTGCACCGCCGTCGAGAGCTTGTTGACGTTCTGTCCGCCGGGGCCGGACGCACGCACGAAGGTTTCCTCCAGCTCCGCCTCGTCGATGGCGATGTGGGGCGTGCATTGAAGGGCCACGGCGGAATCTCTCGCAGGATCTGGGATCAGGTCGCCGCGTTCAGGCTGCTTCGGCGGGCGTACGGGCGCGCACCGCCAGGGCGTGGAGTCCGCGCTGGAAGGCCGGCTCGAGGGCGGCGTTGACGAGGCGATGACGTTCGACGCGGCTCTTGCCCTCGAAGGCGGCCGCGACCACGTCCAATCGGAAGTGCGTCTCTCCTTCGGGCCGCGCTCCCGAATGGCCCGCATGCAGGTGCGATTCGTCGATCACCGCCAAGTCCTGCGGCGCCAGTTGCACCCGGAGCGTGTCGGTGATCCAGTCCTTCAGGGTCACGGTCTCGGTCATCGCGGGCGTCTCCTCGTTTTTGGACTGCGGTCAAGCGCCGGCGTCCGGTCTCACGCGTCAACCCCCGAACACCGCATGCGGCATCAGGCCCGCCGCTCTTGTGTCTCCGACCCACCCCCTCATAATCGCCCCATCATGGATCTCAACTCGCCCCTGTTCGACAGCATCCGCATCAAACCGTCCTGCGACGAGCCGAAGACGGCCGCGGCCCAGACCTGCGAGACGCCCGGGTGCAAGAACCCCGGCCTCTACCGCGCGCCCAAGGGCCGCAAGGCGGAGGGGCAGTACTGGCGTTTCTGCATGGATCACGTGCGCGCCTACAACGCCACGTACAATTACTTCGACGGCATGAACGACGCGGCCGTGCAGGCCTTCCAGAAGGACGCGATCATCGGGCATCGCCCGACCTGGGCGATGGGCGTGAACCCGGCCACCGCGGGGGAGCGCGGCAAGGCGGCGCCGAAGCGCGATTGGGCCTATGTCGATCCCCTGGACATCCTGCGGGCCGAGGGCGTCGGCGAGACCGCCCGGCGCAAGGCCGCACCCGAGCCGCGCCGACCCCGGCACTCGGCGGCGACCCTCAAGGCTCTGGACGTACTCGGCCTCGACGAGAACGCGGATTCGGCGGCCATCAAGGCGCAGTACAAGACCCTGGTGAAACGCTTCCACCCCGACGCCAATGGCGGCGACCGCTCGTTCGAGGAGCGTCTGCGCGACATCATCCGGGCGCACGATGCCCTGCGCGCCGCCGGCCTCTGCTGACGCGGCGATCGACGCCGGCCCGAGGTTCCGGCACGATCGATGCACGTTTTCTGGCTCTCCCCTGCTCAGGATGGGGCGGCAATTGCCGCGTGAGGCCCTATATGCAGTCCTGACACCCCTTGGCGCCGCCCGGCGCCGACCTTTAGATGGCGGTCGCGCGCGGCTCATCGTCCCCGAGCCGCGAGACCCCGAAGTCCGACATAGCCCGCGTGTTCCGTGACACCCCCGCGGCACCCGCGCCCCGACGAGGTCCTTATGCTTTCTGACGTCTCGCCCGCCTCGCTCCCCGACCGGGAAGTCTCCGTCCGAGAAGCGTTCGGCATCGATCTCGATCTCCGGGTCCCGGCCTTCTCGCAGAGCGAGGAGCACGTGCCGGACCTCGATCCGGACTACATCTTCGACCGGGAGACCACCCTGGCGATCCTGGCGGGTTTCGCCCGCAACCGGCGCGTGATGGTGACCGGCTACCACGGCACGGGCAAGTCGACCCATATCGAGCAGGTCGCGGCACGCCTCAACTGGCCCTGCATCCGGATCAACCTCGACAGCCACGTCTCGCGCATCGACCTCGTGGGCAAGGACGCGATCGTGCTGCAGGACGGAAAGCAGGTCACGGCGTTCCAGGACGGCATCCTGCCCTGGGCGCTGCAGAACAACGTCGCCCTGGTCTTCGATGAGTACGATGCCGGCCGCCCCGACGTGATGTTCGTGATCCAGCGCGTGCTGGAACTCTCGGGCCGCCTGACGCTGCTCGACCAGAAGCGCGTGATCCGCCCGCACCCGGCCTTCCGCCTCTTCGCCACCGCCAACACGGTGGGCCTCGGCGATACGTCCGGCCTCTATCACGGCACCCAGCAGATCAACCAGGGCCAGATGGACCGCTGGTCGATCGTCACCACCCTGAACTACCTCGCCCATGACCGCGAGGTCGACATCGTGCTGTCGAAGGCGGCGCACTACCAGCGCGACGGCGGCCGGGACATCGTCAACCGCATGGTGCGCGTGGCGGACCTGACCCGCAACGCGTTCATGAACGGCGACCTCTCCACGGTCATGAGCCCCCGCACGGTGATCACCTGGGCCGAGAACGCCGACATCTTCCAGGATATCGGCTTCGCCTTCCGGGTGACCTTCCTCAACAAGTGCGACGAGCTGGAGCGCACCCTCGTGGCGGAGTTCTACCAGCGCGCCTTCGGCAAGGACCTGCCCGAGAGCGCCTCGAACGTCGCCCTGAGCTGACCCCCTCCCGTCCGTTTCGAGGAACCGTCGACCCGCATGTCGATCTCCAACCGCAAGCCCGGCGACCGGCGCGAGCCCGTCGCCGAACCGCTCAAGCGCTCGGTGGCGGGCTGCCTGCGCGCCATCGCCAAGCGCTCCGAGATCGAGGTGGTCTATGCCAGCGACCGCCCGGCGCTGACGGGTGATAAGGCGCGCCTCCCCGAACCGCCGCGCAAGCTGACGCCGGAAGACGTCGCGATCCTGCGCGGGAACGCCGACTCGATGGCCCTGCGGCTCGGCTGCCACGACGTGGCGGTGCATCGCCGGCTGGCGCCGGAGAATGCCGGCGCCCGGGCGGTATTCGACGCGGTCGAGCAGGCCCGCGTCGAGGCGATCGGCTCGCGCCGCATGTCCGGCGTCGCCGCGAACCTCTCGGCGATGCTGGAGGACCGCTACCATCGCGGCGGCAAGTACGAGGACATCACCGACCGGGCCGACGCGCCGATGGAGGATGCCGTCGCCCTGATGGTGCGCGAGCGCCTGACCGGCGCGGCGCCCCCGGAGGCGGCCCGCAAGATCGTCGACCTCTGGCGCACCCACATCGAGGAGAAGGCCGGCCCCAACCTCGACGGGCTGATCGGCTCGATCGAGAACCAGCGCGCCTTCGCCCGCTCGGTGCGCGACCTCCTCAGTTCCCTCGACATGGCGGATGAGACGCCGTTCGATCCCGAGGACGACGAGAACGAGGACGACAACGAGGCCCAGGACGACGAGCAGACCCCGAGCGAGGGCGAAGCCGAGGAGCAGTCCCAGGGCGACCGCTCCGAGATGGAGACCTCGCAGGAGGCCTCCGACGAGTTGCAGGAGGGCGCCACCGAGGCCGCCGATGCGCCCTCGGGCGAATTGCCCGACGAGGCCGAGAACGCCGAATCCGAGGAAGCGTCGGAGGCCTGGCGGCCGCCGTCGCAGCGGGCGAACGAGCCGCGCGGGCCGGAATACAAGGTCTTCAACCCGCGCTTCGACGAGATCATCCACGCCGAGGATCTCTGCGACGCCGAAGAGCTGGCGCGCCTGCGGACCTATCTCGACAAGCAGCTCGCCCATCTCCAGGGCGTGGTCGGGCGCCTCGCCAACCGGCTGCAGCGCCGGCTCCTGGCCCAGCAGAACCGGGCCTGGGACTTCGACCTCGAAGAGGGCCAGCTCGATCCCGCCCGCCTCGTGCGCGTGGTCACCGATCCGTTCCAGCCGCTCTCGTTCAAGCGCGAGAAGGACACGAATTTCCGCGATACCGTGGTGACGCTCCTGCTGGACAATTCCGGCTCGATGCGCGGGCGCCCGATCACGGTGGCGGCGACCTGCGCCGACATCCTGGCGCGGACCCTCGAGCGCTGCGGCGTCAAGGTCGAGATCCTGGGCTTCACCACGCGCGCCTGGAAGGGCGGACAGTCGCGCGAGGCGTGGCTCGCCGGCGGCAAGCCGAACACGCCGGGGCGCCTCAACGACCTGCGCCACATCGTCTACAAGAGCGCCGACGCGCCCTGGCGCCGGGCGCGCAAGAACCTCGGGCTGATGATGCGCGAGGGCCTGCTCAAGGAGAACATCGACGGCGAGGCGCTGGACTGGGCGCACAAGCGCCTGCTGGCCCGGCCGGAGCAGCGCAAGATCCTGATGGTGATCTCGGATGGCGCGCCGGTCGACGACTCGACCCTGTCGGTCAATCCCGGCAACTACCTCGAGCGCCACCTGCGCTGGATGATCGAGGACATCGAGACCCGTTCGCCGGTGGAACTGCTGGCCATCGGCATCGGCCACGACGTGACGCGCTACTACCGCCGCGCCGTGACGATCATCGACGCCGAGGAACTGGGCGGCGCCATGACGGAAAAGCTCGCCGAACTCTTCGAGGAGGATTCGGGCACGTCGGCGCCGCAGAAGCGGGCCGCCGGCGGGCGGCGGTAGCGTGTGTCAGGGATAAGGGGGAACCGGTTACCCGGAAAAGACTCACGCTGAGAAAGGATTAGGGAGTCTGTCCGGTTCAGGATGAACCGGACAGACTCTCGGGCTCACGCTGCCCTCTGCGCCAGCGCGTCGAGGGCGGCCGCGACGGCGTCGGCATCGAGCCGGCGGATGACGGGTCCCGAGGTCCAGACCAGCATCGGCACCACGCGGTGGCGCGGGTAGATCTCCGCCAGGAGTGCGGCATAGAGAGCGATCTGCCCGGCTTCCGCGCGCGGCAGAGGCGCCCCGTCCCGCGGGGGCCGGCCCGTCTTGAAGTCCGCGACCCAGACCGTGTCCGGGGCGATGGCCAGGCGGTCGACACGACCGAAGACCGGGCGCGAGACGCCACCGACCACGACCCGCCCCGACAGCGTCACCTCGGCCCGTGCCTCCGGCGCGAAGAGCAGCGCCAGGTCGGGCTCCGCGAACAGGTGCAGGGTCGCGGCCACGATGCCGTCCTGCTTGGCACGGTCGAATCCGGGTGCACGGGCGCGCACGAAGGCGGTCGCGGCGGCCTCCCGCTGGGCCGGGTCGATCCGCGGCAGGTGCTCCACCAGGGAATGGATCAGGGTCCCGCGCCGGCGCGCCTCGCTGTCGGCCTGCCGCTGGCCCGGCTGGCGGCGGGTGTCGGCGGCCCCGAGGGCGCCGGACGGCGTCACCGGAGGGGCGGCCTCGACCTCGGCCGGGACGGGGGCCTCCAGCCAGGCCGGCAGGGTCGGCGGCCCCTCCGCCGCGGAGGGGGACGGGGCCGCCGGCTCCGCCGCGCCGCCGTCGCGCCATAGGGTGGCGGGGCCGTGGGGGGTCTCCAGGACCTCCCCGGCCCCGAAGGACCGTTCCAGGCCGGTGCGGACCATCTCGCACCAGGCGGCCTCGCTCGGGGCCTCGTGCCCGCGATAGGGCGCGATGACGAGGCGGTCGGCGGCACGGGTCATCGCCACATAGAGGAGGCGGTTGTGCTCTTCGCGGGCCCGGGATTGCAGGGTGGCGCGGGCCTGTGTCACGGCCTCGCAGTCGCCGGCCTTGGCCCCGGCCCAGACCGGCGGCAGCAGCGCGGCGCCCTGGCCGAACCGCTGTGCCCCCGGCACGAGCGGCAGGAGCGGCGGGTCGTTGCGCCCCAGGGCCTCGCAGCCGTCGATGACGACGACCACCGGGGCCTCCAGCCCCTTCGCCCCGTGCACCGTCATCACCCGGACCTCGTCGCGGCCGGAATCGAGATCGCGCTTGACCGTGTGGCCGCCCTCTCCGCGCCCCGGAACGGTGTCGTAGCGGGCGAGGAACCCGCCGAGCGAGGGCGCGTCGGGCGCCTGCTCGGCCTGGGCCGCCGTCATCAGGAAGACGTCGATGGCGTCGCCGGCCTCGCCGCCGAGGCGGGAGACCAGGGCGCGGCGGCCGCCGCGGGCCCCGAGCAGCGCGGCGTAGAATCCGAACGGGCCCTCGCAGGCCGCGAGGGTGATCCAGGACGTGAGGGCCGCGTGGCCGCGGATCGCCGCAGGGTCGCCGGCCGCCGCATGGCGCGCGAGGGAATCCTCCAGGGTTTCGTCGAGGTCGCGCCGTCCGGCGATGCGCACGAGGTCGTCGTCGTCGAGTCCGACCAGGGGCGTCTTCAACGCGCCGGCGAGGGTCAGGTCGTCGGCCGGCAGGAGGCCGGCGCGGCCCACCGCCACGAGGTCGTTGACGGCGATGTGGGCGGCGATGTCGAGGCGGTCCTGGCCGGCGACGGGCACCCCGAGGGCCTTCATGGCGCGGATGACCTCCTCGAAGGCCGCCGAGCGCTTGCGCACCAGGATCAGGATGTCGCCGGGGCGCCAGACCCGGCCGGTCTCGTCGCCGGCGGTGATCCAGGTCAGGGCCGCCCGGGCGACCCGGCGTGCGGTGACGATGGCCGGTGCGTTGGTCTCCGGCGCATCGACGGGGGCGGCCCAGGCATCGGGCTCGGGCTCGTCCGCCGGCTCCTCGATGGGCCAGAGTTCGACGGTGCCGGGCGCCGTGACCCGGGCGGTGCTGTGGGTGGTGCCGACGGCCGCGTCCTCGAAGGACAGGCCCTCGTAGTGCTCGGGGATCGCGAAGGTGGCGTCCACGGCCCGCAGGACCCCGCCGGCCGAGCGGAACGACAGGTTCAGGTGGACGTCCTCGAAAGCGAGATCGGCGCCGGCCGCCGCCCGCTGCCAGGCGCGCCGGGTGGTCTCGAACTCGCGGGGCTCGGCCCCCTGGAAGCTGTAGATCGACTGCTTGGGGTCGCCGACGGCGAAGCGGGTCCGGGCGACCTCGCGGGCGCCCTCGCCGGAGGCGAACTCGGCGGTGATGCGGCGCAGGATCTCCCACTGGTGCGGGTTGGTGTCCTGCGCCTCGTCGATGAGCACGTGGTCGACGCCGCGGTCGAGCTTGTACAGTACCCAGGTGGAATCCACCCGGCCGAGGAGGTCCAGGGTCTTGTGGATCAGGTCGTCGAAGTCGAGGGCGCCGAGGCGGGCCTTCTGGGCTTCGACCCGGCGGTGGATCTCGCCCGCGAGGGTGAAGAGCGCGCGGGTGCGTTCCAGGGCGCGCACGCCGCGCAGGGCGTCCTGCAGCGGCTCCAGGCGGTCGCGCTCGTCGCACAGGGCCTGCTTGGCATCCTCCGGCACAGCCTTGGTGCCGAGGCTCCTGTCGGCCTTCGGGGCGCCCTCCTTGGTGAAGAAGACCCCGAGGTAAGTCTCCAAGGCCTCGGCGGGCGCGGCCGCCGCCACCGCGAGCAGCCTGTCGGCGATGCCGTCGTCGGTGGCCTTGCCGGTGCGCAGGCGGCCGGCGAACGCGGTGAGATCGCCCAGGCCCCCATCCAGCATCCGTGCCTCGATCGCCGCCGCGCTGTCGCCGGGCCGGACGCCGAGGGTGTCGGCCAGCGCGGCGAAGGGGCCGTCGAGGCCGACGCGGCTGTCGAGCACGTCGCGGGCCCGCATGGCGCTGCGGATCGCCTTGCGCAGGGCGTCACCCGTCGCCTCGGGGCCGACGACGGCGAGGGCCTCGCCGAGAGGCCGATGCCCGCCGCCGATGGCATCGGCGAGCACGTTGCCGGTCTCGATCCGGAAGGCCTCCCCGGCCTGGGTCTCGTCCAGCACCACGAAGCGCGCCGGCACGTTCGCCTCGAAGGGGAACATGTGCAGCAGGCGCTCGCAGAGGGCGTGCAGGGTCTCGATCTTCAGACCCCCCGGCGTCTCCACCGCGCGGGCGAACAGCCGACGGGCGACCTGCAGGGTCTTGCGGGCGGGGCGCTCCCCCGTGAGTTCCGTGAGTTCGGCCGAGAGAGCGGCGTCGTCCAGCGTCACCCAGCGGCCGAGGACCCGGAACACCCGGATCGACATGTTGGCCGCCGCCGCCTTGGTGAAGGTGAGGCAGAGGATGCGGGCGGGCGGCGCCCCGTCGAGAAGCAGGCGCACCACCCGGTCGGTGAGGACCTTGGTCTTGCCCGCGCCGGCATTGGCCGAGACCCAGGCCGAGGCGCGCGGATCGGCGGCCTGGCGCTGCGCCGCCTTGGTGAGGTCGTCGACGACGAAGGTTTCTCGGACGGTCGCGGCGCTCATCGATCCGACCTCATCCGGTCCTTCGCCTCGGGGGGGACGTCGGGGGCCCCGTCGAGCAGGGCCAGGGCCGCCTCCACGTCGGCGCGCTCGGCCCGCGCCTGGAGCGCCTTCAGGCCGCGACGGTGCCCGAGGCCCTCCGCGATGAAGGCGACGAGCAACTGGTTGATGGAGACGTTGTCCTCGTCAGCGGCCGTCTTGGCCTGGGACATGACGTGGTCGGGCAGGCGGAGTGCGAAGTTCGGCATGGCCCATCCTCGTATCTGTCAGCGGGTCAGGTAGGCTTGCGGGGTCATCGCCCGAAGACCGAAAGCCGACAGGACCGGCTTTCGGAAGTGGCGATCGTCGGTCAGGATCAATTCGGCTCCGGCGGCCAGGGCGCATTCGACGTAGAGATCATCCTTCGGATCATCCAGGAACGGCCTGAAGCGGAACCAGGGCAGGGTCAGGACCGCGGTCGCGCACAAAGCGTCCAGGATCGTGTCGATCCCGGCCTCTTCGATCCAGGGCGTAGGCCCCAGGAGCCCCGGACGTTTGAGGACATCCTCGTACTCGAACACCATCGCGGGCGAGAGCGCGAACGAAAACCGGCGGGTGAGCAGCCCCCGCAGCACGGCGTGGGATGCGCCGTTGCGGGATCGCAGCGCGCCGAGCACGACGTTGGCATCGACGACGATCATCTTCTCAGGATGATATTGCGGGCGATATCGGTCAAGAGCGAAATCCGGCTTGTCCCGCGCGGTCCTTCAGCCCTCCCCCTCGCCGCCGAGCGACCATTCGAGCACCCGGGCGAGGTGGTCGTAGTCGCCGTAGGACTTGGCGTATTTCGGGTAGGGTCGGGAGGTGTAGGCGGCCTCGCCCGTGAGGAAGCGGGCGACGAGGCCGCGGAAGCGGGCGACGTGCTCGGCCACGATGGCGGCGACCTCGCGCTCGTCGCCCCGCGGCGGCTTCACCGCCAGGGGCTCGAAGGGTTTGCGGCCGCCCGAGGCGTGGACGTAGAGGAGGTCCGGCGTCAGCGTGGTGGCGGGGAAGCCGTCGAAGGCCCCGGCCATGAGCATCGCCGCCTCCAGGGTGAGCTGGGGCGAGAATCCGGCGAAGACCTCCTTGTTGCTCGGCGGCAGCCCGGTCTTGAAGTCGACGATGCAGGCCCCGCCGTCGCGGCGCCGCTCGATCCGGTCGGCCCGCGCCCGCAGGGTGAAGGTCTCGGTGCCCATCGGGATCACCCATTTGCCGGAGATTTCCGGATGCACCCGGCCCAGCTGCGCCCGGCGCTCACCCTCCCAGGCGAGATATTCTTCCGACAACCTCACGAAGCGGGGCCACCATTCCGCGTACAGCGAAGGGTAGGTATCGTTGATCGACGCAAAGGCGTTCGCCGCCATGCCGGCCAAGACCTCTGCTGCCAAGGTGCCGTCCGGAAGGGAATCCGGGTAGCGCTCGGCGAAATCTCCGAGAATCTCGTGGATCAGCGTGCCGCGGTCGGCGGCCCCCGGCTCGGCCGCCACCGGATCCAGCGGATCGAGGCCGAGGACGTGCCGGGCGAAGATCACATAGGGGTCGCGCACCAGGGTCTCGACCTCGGTGACGCTCAGGGACCGCGGGAACAGGGCCGGATCCGGCTTCGGACGGGGCTGCTTGAGACGGGCCTGCGCCGGGCCGGTACCCTGGTCGAGGGCGGCGGCGTAGGCCGAGAAGCGGCGCCCGGCGGCCAACGCCCGGTTCCAGCCGGC
Organism: Methylobacterium sp. Leaf465; assembly: GCF_001424705.1. Taxonomy (GTDB): domain Bacteria; phylum Pseudomonadota; class Alphaproteobacteria; order Rhizobiales; family Beijerinckiaceae; genus Methylobacterium. Next base: position 320,467 of record NZ_LMRA01000023.1, on the reverse strand, counting down.
GTCGCCCGTGAAGGCGCGCAGGCGCTGCAGGAAGCGCGACGGCACGGTCGGTGCGCCTTCGCGCTTGGCCGCCCGGGTGATGAGGGCGTCGTGGTGGCCGAGGGCCTGGACGAAGTCGTGGGCGCTCTGGCCGATCCGGCGCTCGGGCGGGTTGAGGCCGATGCGCTCGCGCATGGGCCGGTTGAGGAAGGCGTCGGTGGTGGTCTTCATCGGCCAGACGCCCTCGTCGAGGCCGCCGAGCACGACCCGGTCGACGCTCATCAGCCGGGCCTCCAGCAAACCGAGGATGCGCAGGCGCGGATGCGGGCGCCCGTCGCTGCAGGCCACCAGCCGCTCGCGGGCGAGCGCCGTGAAGAAGGCGGGGTAGTCGCCGAAGCGGCCGGGCAGCAGGCCGGGTTCGGCCATCTCGAGGTCGTCGAACAGGGTGTCGAGCACGCCGAGCGAGGCGTCGTCGACGGCCTCGCCCTCGGCCGCGTCGATCAGCCGGTCGAAGGTGGCGCGGTGGCAGGCGGCATAGGCGACGAGGTTGCCGACGCCGCGGTGATCGGCGTCGAGGAAGCCGTCGAAGGCCACCTGCAGCCGGTCCAGGAGTCCGGCGGCGAGGTCCCAGTCGCGCTCGGTCAGGCGGCGCTTGGCGCGGGGCCGTCGCCCGGTGGCGCTGCGCTGGTCGGCCAGGGCCTGCCGCAACCCGGCGAAGCCCGGCGCCGGGGCGGGCCCGCGCAGGGTGCCGATCTCCAGGGCGGCGGCGGCCCGGACCACGTCCCTGCGCGGCAGGCCGAGGCGGACATAGGGATGGGACAGGAGCGTGATCAGCCGGGCCGGCTGGAGATCGGCCGCGACCTCGGCGGCGAGCCGCGCCAGGCGCCCGGCCCGGCTGCGCGACAGGGCCTCGCCGCCGGAATCCTCCGCGACGATGCCCCAACGGGCGAGTTCGGCCGCGACGCGCAGGGCCAGGGCGCGGTCCGGGGTCACCAGGGCCGCGGTCGCGCCCGGCGTTTCCAGGGTCTCGCGCAGGGCGATGGCGATGATCAGCGCCTCTTCCCGCTCGTCGCTGGCCTCGACCACGGCGAGGCCCCGCAGGCCCTCCTCCGCCAGCCGCGCGCGGTCGGCAGGGTCCAGGGCGGCCCAGGCCTCGGTGGTCTCGGCCGGGCGCAGGGCCTGCGACAGCAGCCCGAAGCGGGCGTGGGACTCGGCAGAGGTCTCTCCGAGGGTCGCCACCTGCGCCCGGTCGCGGTCGAGACCGGCCGGACCGAGGAGGCGATGCAGGACCGCCTGCGGATGGCCGTGGGCGATCTCGCGCGAAAAGCCCTCGCCGGTCTCGATGGCGTCCCAGCCGTCGCCGTCGAGCTCGGAGTCGAGGCCCGGCAGAACCACGACGCCGCGGGGCAACCCGGCCACCGCGGCGATCAGCTTCGCGGTGGCCGGCACAGAGCCGGTCGAGCCCGCCACGATCACCGGGTCGGCGGGCCGATCCCGCATCAGCCGGTCGGCTTCGGCCAGGACGAGGCGGCGCGAGCGCGAGACCGGGTCGCTCATCCCGCGCTCGGCGAGGATCCCGGGCCAGGCCTCGGCGGCGATCCTCACGAAATCCAGGGTCAGGCCGAAATAGCGCGAGTACTCGGCCTCCACGGCGCCGCCGATCTCGTCCCAGGGCAGCCCCTCGACGGTGAGCGCGTCCATGAGGCGTTCGAGGTCCGCGGCGAGCCCGATCGCGTCGGCGGGGGAGGACGGCACCAGGAAGGGCACGTCGTCGTCGATGGGCAGCAGCGTGCGGTCCACCGCCTCGGCCCAGCCCTGAACGAGGCGGGCGAGGATGAGGCGGCGCTCCAGAGGCGGCATCGCCGGGGCGAGACGGTCGGGACCGTTCTCGAGGAGCGGGTTGGCAGCGAGATCCAGCTCCGCCTCGTCGGCCTCGCCGAGGGGGACCATCCGGGGCAGCAGGGCGGCGTGACCGAGGCGCGCGGCGAGGATCGCGGCCAGCGCCCGCACCGCCCTCTGGGTCGGCAGGTAGAGGGTGACGGAGGCGAGCGCGAAGGGGTCGTCGCCGATCGCGCCCACGAGGCGCCCCGAAATCAGGGCGTCGGCGAGGGTCGGCAGGAAGGGCGCGCCGGGCGGGATCGAGAAGACGTGGGCGGTCGGGACGTCTGAGGTCGGCATCCCACCCTCCATGCCACCAAATCCCCGGCCCGGGAATGCGATGCCCCGCGGAATCGCCGACCTGCGCTCAGAGCGTCGGCGCCGTGGACTTCACCCGAGCCTCGGCCGCCGTGATCGCCTCCGGCGTGCCGACGTGGAGCCATTGCCCGTCGAGGCGCAGGCCATGCAGGCGGCCGGCCGCGATGGCCCGGTCGAACAGGAGGTTGAGGGAGAAGGCCCCTTCCGGGGTCCCGGCGAACAGGCCGGGCTTCAGGATGGCGACGCCGGCATAGATGAACGGCGCCACCTCGCGCTCGCCGCGGCGCTCTAGGGCCCCGGACGAATCCATCGCGAAGTCGCCGTTGCCCTCGTAGCCGAGGCTCGTCGCGGTCGGGGCGACGAGGAGGAGGATGTCCATCGCCGCCGGGTCCCAGGCGGCGATGAGGCGGCCGAGATTCGACTCCGGGCCCTCCAGCCAGAACGAGTCGGCGTTGAAGACCACGAACGGGTCCTCGCCGAGGAGCGGCAGGGCCTTCTTCACGCCGCCACCGGTCTCCAGCAGGGCGTCGCGCTCGTCCGAGAGCACGATCGCCGGGGCGGTCCGGCGCTTGCCCACGTGCCCCTCGATCAGGTCGGCGAGGTAGTGGACGTTGACCACCGCCTCGGTGATGCCGCCCTCCGCCGCCCGGTCGAGGGCGTGGTCGAGGAGCGCCCGGCCGGCCACCTCCACCAGGGGCTTGGGCACCGTCGCGGTGATCGGGCGCATGCGCTTGCCGAGGCCCGCCGCGAGGACGAAGGCGCGGGTGATGGGGGCTGTGTCGGACATGGCGTTCGTCTCGTCGGAGAGGTCTCGGGCGGGCGCGGCCGCCCTCCGGCAGCCTCCCCGCGGGCATCGCGGGTCTTCAGCCGCCCTCGGCCGGCTCGCCCCCGGCCTTCGGCACGAGGTGCGGCAGGTGCGCCTCGTGCCAGAGGCGCAGATGGGTCAGGGCCGGGTGGTTGAGGTTGCGCGCGAGGTAGCCCTCGATGCGCGGCAGGTGCGCGAGGTAGGCCGGCTTGCCGTCACGCCGGTCGAGGCGGGCGAAGATGCCGAGAATCTTGGTGGCGCGCTGGGCGGCCAGCACCGCGTAGGCCCGGGCGAAGGCCTGCATGTCGAAGTCGGGCTCGCGGGCCCGGCGCTCGCGCACGTAGAGGCCGAGGAGGCGCAGCTCGAACTCGGCGGTCGCGTCCACCCGAGCGTCCTGGAGGAGCGAGGCGACGTCGTAGGCCGGATGGCCGAGAACCGCATCCTGGAAGTCGATGACGCCGATGCGCTCCAGCCCCTCGCGCTCGGGCAGCCAGATCAGGTTCGGCGAGTGGTAGTCCCGCAGGGTCCAGGTCGGGCGGTCGGGCTTGATGCTGTCGAGCACCTCCGCCCACAGGGCCACGAATTCGGACCGGGCCGCGTGGGGCAGCTCGCCCCCGCGGATCGCCGGGCAGTACCAGTCGGGCAGCAGTTCGGTCTCGAACACCAGGGCTTCGAGGTCGTAGGGCGGCAGCACGTGGTCGATGCCGTCGGCCACGGGGAGGACGCCCGGCAGCTCGGTGGCGTGGAGCTTGGCCAGGAGGCGCACCGCCTCGGCGTAACGCTCCGGGCGCGGCCCGTTGGCGTCGACCACCGGTTCGGTGCCGAGATCCTCCAGGATCAGCAGACCCTCGGCGAGGTCCTCGCCGTAGATGCGGGGCGCCGAGAAACCGAGGGCGCGCAGGCCGCGATCCATGCCGACGAAGGCGTGCACGCTCTCGGCGAGCTTGACGATGGCGCTGTAGGGGCGGCCGTTGCGGACCGGGGGGCCGTCGGCGCGGGGCGGCGAGATCATCAGCACGGCGGTCTTGCCGTCCGGCTTCACGAGCCGCTCGTAGGCCCGCGAGGAGGCGTCGCCCTGCATGTTGACGCGGGCGGCCTCGTCCCAGCCGCTGCGGACGAGGAGGAGGCGCAGCGCGCGCGCCCGCTTGAGCCGGGCGGCCATGCCGCCGCTGCCGTCGATGCGGGCGAAGCGCGCCCCGTCCCCGAACTCGGCCCGCAGGGACAGGTCGACGGTCAGCATCGGCGCGTCGCGGTGTCCCAGGCGCTCGGGCCACTCCACCAGGGTGATGGCGGTCTCGGCCATCTCGTCGAAGCCGAGCTCCACGAGTTCGTCGGGGCTGCGCAGGCGGTAGAGGTCGGCATGCACGATGGCCCGCCCGTCGGCGGCCTCGTAGGGCTGGATCAGCGTGAAGGTCGGGCTCGGCACGTCGAGGTCCGGGTCGCCCACGAGTTCCCGGATCAGCGCGCGCGCGAGGGTGGTCTTGCCGCCGCCGAGGCCGCCGGACAGGGCGACGATGTCCCCCGGCACGAGGAGCCCCGCGAGGAAGCGGCCGAGATCCTCGGTGGCGCTCTCCTCCGGCAGCATGATCTCCCAGGCCGATTTCACCTCACGCTGGGGCGTGTCGGCACCATCCTCGTTCAACGCCCAACTCCTCCATGGCCGTGCGCCGCCCCGGCCGGACCCGGATCGCGCGGAGCCCCGCTGTCATACCGGAGCATCCTTAACCAAATCGCGGACGGACCGAAGGCTCCATGGGGACGCCCCCGTCCGGCGCCCCTACTCGGCGGCATCCCGCCGCGCGGTCGGCTCGGTGATCGGGAAGGTGCAGGTGACGCGGGTGCCGGCGCCGGGGGCCGAGTCCAGGCCGACGCGTCCGCCATGCAGTTCCACGAAGGAGCGCACGATCGACAGGCCGAGGCCGACGCCGCGATGGCGGGTGCCGAGGGTGTGGCTCTCGAAGCGGTCGAAGACCCGCGCGGCGACGTCGGGCGGCATGCCCTGCCCCTGGTCGGCCACCGCCAGGGTCAGTTCCGAGGCGTTGCGGCGGACCTCCACGCGGACCTGCTGGCCCGGCGCCGAGAAACCGACGGCGTTCGACAGGAGGTTGAACAGGATCTGGCGGACGCGCTTGCCGTCGGCCACGAAGGTGCCGACATCGTCGGGCACGTCGAGATCGAGGGCGATGGCGGAATCGGCGAGCCGGTCCTCCAGCCCGCGCACGGCGGCATCGACGGTGGCGCGGACGTCGACCACCTCGCGGGTGAGCTCGAGGGAGCCCGCATCGATGGAGGCGAGATCGAGGATGTCGTTGATCATCACGAGCAGCGCGCCCGACGAGCGCATGATGTGGCCGGAATACTCGCGCTGGCGCTCGTTCAGGGCGCCCACCGTCTCGTCGCCGAGGAGCTGGGTGAAGCCGATGATGTTGGTGAGCGGCGAGCGCAGCTCGTAGGAGACGTGGTTCACGAAGGTGTCGCGCAACTGCGAGGTCCGCTCCAGGGCGTCGTTCTTGTCGGTGAGCGCGCGCTCCACGTTCACGCTGGCGGTAACGTCGATGAGGGTGAGCAGCGTCGCGCCCTCGGGCAGCGGTTGGGCGGCGCAGTCGAGCACGGTGCCGTCGACGATCTCCAGGCGGCAGGTCAGGCCGGCGCGGCTTTCCAGGCCTGTGATGGCGCCGCGGATGTCGATCCACGGGTCCTCGTCGGGCGAGAGGGTCTGGCAGGCGGCGATGACGGCATCGACCCGGGGGCGCTCGCGCAGGGTCTCGGGATCGAGGCGCCACAGGGTCGCGAAGGCACGGTTGGCGAAGGTCAGCCGGCCGTCGGCGCCGAACACCGCCACGGGCTCCTTCAGGGTGTCGAGGGTCTCGGCCTGGACCCGCATCAGCGCGTTGTAGCGGGATTCGAGCTTCATGTTCTCCGAGACGTCGTCGAACAGGTAGGTCAGGCCGCCCTGCGGGTTGGGATCGGCGACGACGCGCAGCGAGCGCCCGTCGGGCAGGTACCACCAGGCCTCGTTGGCCTCCACGGCGCGGTAGGCAGCGAGCACGTCGGCCTTCCAGGACTTGAAGTCGGCCTGCTCGGGCAGCTTCCGGGCGGCGCGCAGCCGGTCGAGGATCTCGCCGTCGAGGGGGCGGCCGTCGAGGAAGGCCGGGTCGAGGTCCCAGAGCTGGCGGTAGGCGGCGTTGTGGAAGATCAGGCGCTGGCGGGCGTCGAACATCGCCACGGCGGTGGGCAGCTGGTCGAGGGTGCGGACGTTGGCATCCATCTGCCGCTGCAGGTCGGCGCGGACGCTCTCGAGCTCCGAGACGTCGACGGCGATGCCGACGCGGCCGGTCTCGATGGCGCTCTCGGTGACGTCGAGGGTCCGCCGGCCGCCCGCCACCACGGCGGAGAGACGATGCGGGACGCGCCCCCCGGTGGCCAGGCGGCCGGATTCGTCGCGGGCGATGAGGTCCCGGGCCTGCCGGTCGAGGAGTTCGACGCCGGCCTCGAGGGCGTGCTCCCGGGTGCCCCCCTCCACCGCCGCGACGTAGGCGAGGTTGACCCAGGCGAGCGCCCCGTCGCGGTTGCGGCGCCAGACCGGATGCGGGATCGCGTCCAGGAGACTGCCGAGCGCCGAAAGGCCGCGCTTGGCCTCGTACAGGGTGAGGCGCAGGTCGATGAGTTCGCGCTTCTCGTCGGTCGTCTCGCGCAGGCGCAGGATCGCGCGGCCGGACAGGGCCTGCCCGTGCGCGTCGATGAAGCGGCCCGACTGGGTGCGCAGGCTCAGGCGGAAGCCGGCACCGCGGGCGCGCAGCGCCTCGACGGCCGTGTTCAGGGCGTCGGCGTCGACCGCATGCAGCCAGGTCTCGAAGCCGGGCAGGCCGGGATCGGCGTCGCCGGGCGCGCGCCGGCCATCGATGAGGCCGAGATCGCCCTCGATGGTCGGCGCGCCGCGGCCCGACCAAGTGATGAGGACCTGGCGCTCGGCGTTCAGGAGCATTTCGGCGCGGTCGTGGGACTCGCGCAGGGCCGACAGCTCGGTCACGAGGTCGCGCTCGCGCCGGGTCCAACGGCTGCGCTCGCGCATGTGCAGCAGGGCCACGATGGTGGCGAACACCGTCAGGCCGATCAGGATGGCGAGACCGGCCGCGTTGTGCGTGTGTTGCCCGAACCCCGAGACGGCAGCGCCGGCATCCAGCCCCGTCCCGGCCGCCCGCGCCGGGGGACCGGCCACGGCGACGGCGAGAGAGCCGGCGCACAGCAGGGCGCGCGCCGTTCGTTCGACCCTCATGATCCGTCCCGCCTCCACGAATCTTCGATGAGACGCCGAAAGGCGCCCATCCCGCAACCGGCCGGAGGCCGGCTGCGAGCCACTCCATCTGAGGAATCAGCCCACACTAGCGCGAGGCGGAATCGTCCCGGAAGAGGCTTAAGCTTAACTTTAGAGGCTTCGGAGGCGATGGCCGCGCAGGAGCGCAGAAAAGCCACACTGCGACGGCGCGTCCAGCAGGGACCGGACGCGCGAAAGCCCGGCACGGGGCCGGGCTTCGCAGGAGCCGATCGGAGGTCGTCGCGGCGCCCCGCGAGGGGCGCCGGAGCGGTCTTCAGTAGCGGTAGTGGTCGGGCTTGAACGGGCCGTTCTCGGAGACGCCGATATAGGCGGCCTGGTCGGGACGGAGCTTGGAGAGCTTCACGCCGATCTTCTCGAGGTGGAGGAGCGCCACCTTCTCGTCGAGGGCCTTCGGCAGGGTGTAGACCTGCTTCTCGTACTTGCCCGGGTTGGTCCAGAGCTCGATCTGGGCCAGGGTCTGGTTGGTGAAGGAGGCCGACATCACGAAGGACGGGTGGCCGGTGGCGTTGCCGAGGTTCACCAGGCGTCCCTCCGACAGGAGGATGATGCGGTGGCCGTCGGGGAAGGTGATCTCGTCCACCTGCGGCTTGATGTTCGACCACTGCATGTTCTTCAGGCCGGCGACCTGGATCTCGTTGTCGAAGTGGCCGATGTTGCACACGATGGCGCGGTCCTTCATCGCCCGCATATGCTCGATGGTGATGATGTCCTTGTTGCCCGTCGCGGTGACGAAGATGTCGGCGCGCGGCGCGGCGTCCTCCATCGTCACGACCTCGTAACCTTCCATCGCGGCCTGGAGCGCGCAGATCGGATCGACCTCGGAGACGAGGACGCGGCAGCCGGCGTGGCGCAGCGACGAGGCCGAGCCCTTGCCCACGTCGCCGAAGCCCGCGACCATGGCGACCTTGCCGGCCATCATCACGTCGGTGCCGCGACGGATGCCGTCGACCAGCGACTCGCGGCAGCCGTAGAGGTTGTCGAACTTCGACTTGGTGACGGCGTCGTTCACGTTGATCGCCGGGAAGAGGAGCTTGCCCTCCTTGGCGAGGTTGTAGAGGCGGTGCACGCCGGTGGTGGTCTCCTCGGAGACGCCCTTGATCGAGTCGGCGAGGCCCGCGAACCAGCCCTTCGGCTTCTCGCTGAGCTTCTTCTTCAGGAGCGCGAAGAAGATCTCCTCCTCCTCGGATTCCGGCTTGTCGAGGAAGGCGGTGTCGCCGTTCTCGGCGCGCAGGCCCAGGTGCACGAACATGGTGGCGTCGCCGCCGTCGTCGAGGATCATGTTCGGCAGGCCGCCGTCATGCCAGTCGAACAGCTTCGAGGTGTAGTCCCAATACTCCTCCAGGGTCTCGCCCTTGATGGCGAAGACCGGGATGCCGGCGGCCGCGATGGCGGCGGCGGCGTGGTCCTGGGTCGAGTAGATGTTGCAGGAGACCCAGCGGATGTCGGCGCCCAGCGCCTTCAGGGTCTCGATCAGCACGGCCGTCTGGATCGTCATGTGCAGCGAGCCGGCGATCTTCGCGCCCTTCAGGGGCTGCGACGGACCGAATTCCTCGCGCGTGGCCATCAGACCCGGCATCTCGGTCTCGGCGATCGAGATCTCCTTGCGGCCGTACTCGGCCAGACCGATGTCCTTGACGATGTAATCCTGGGCCGGGGAAATTTGGGCCATTTCGTAACTGCTCCGTCTCTCGTTGCGTCTCGGCGAGGCCTATAGCAGGGCGCCGGGCCAGAGGCAATCAAGATATAAAGATGTCTTTATGCGAATGATTCCAGTCGGTCCCGCCTGGGCCGGTCGGTCGCCCGCGCGTTATAAATCCCGCAGAACGTGTCTTTTAGGGATCGGTTGTGTCTGCGCCGGGCCTGCGACTCGGGCATGCTCCGGCGCAGTGTTCCCAAGAGCGGGGCAGCCCCCATGATCCGGCACGTCGTCCTGGCCAGCGCCATCGGTCTCGCTTCGGGCGTGACCGCCCAGGCGAGCCCGATGCACGTGGCCACGTTCGAGAAGGTCGTGTTCGGAAGCAGCCGGCTCACGGCCGCCTCGTTCTCCTCGCTCGATCCGACGTGCAAGTCTCTCGGCCCGATGACGATCAGCCTGATCGAAGCACCGCATGACGGCCGCGTGCAGATCGCGCAGGGACAGGATTTTCCGAGCTTCCCGATGTTCAATGCGCGGGCGCACTGCAATGCCCGCAAGCGGCCCGCGACCTTCGTGTTCTACACCGCGGCGCCCGGCTATACCGGCCGCGACGCGTTTGCGCTCGAACTGGTCGATCCCGTGGGAAATGTCAGCCGCGTCCGCTACCGCGTGACGGTGCGGTGAGCCTCACCCCTCGTCGCGCAGCTGCCGGCGGATGATCTTGCCCGTGGTGGTCATGGGCAGATGATCGCGAAACGCGATCGCGCGCGGGTATTCGTGGGCCGAGAGGCGGGTGCGCACGAAGGCCTGGATCTCGGCGGCCAGGGCATCCGAGGCCTCGTAGCCCGGGCGCAGGACGACGTAGGCCTTCACGATCTCGGTACGGAGCGGGTCCGGCTTGCCCACCGCGGCGGCGAGGGCCACGGCCGGGTGCGCGCCGAGGCAATCCTCGATCTCGGTGGGACCGATGCGATAGGCGGCCGAGGTGATGAGATCGTCCTCGCGCCCGACGAAGTGGACGTAGCCGTCGGCGTCGCGCCGGGCGGTGTCTCCGGTGAGCATCCAGTCACCGAAGAACTTCTTCGCCGTCGCCTCGGGCTGGTTCCAGTAGCGCAGGAACATCACGGGGTCGGGCCGGGCGACGGCGATCTCGCCGGGCTCGTCGGCGGCGGCCTCGCTGCCGTCCGGCCGCAGGATCGCGACCCGGTGCCCGGGGACCGGGCGTCCGGTGGAGCCGGCCCGCGCCACCCCGGCCGCCCGGCAGGCGGCCAGGACGAGGTTGCACTCGGTCTGGCCGTAGGCCTCGCCGATGGTGAGCCCCAGTTCGCGCCGCGCCCAGTCGAAGGTTTCCGGACCCAGGGCCTCGCCGGCGGAGGCGATGTTGCGCAGGCGGGACAGGTCGAAGCGCCCGCGCGGATCGGCGAAGCCGCGCAGCATGCGCAGGGCCGTCGGCGGCAGGAACGCGAGGCTGATCGCCCGCTCGGCGATCAGCCGGAACGCGGCCTCCGGCTCGAACCGGAAATTCGGGCAGGCCAGCACCGGCACGCCGAAATGCAGGCTCGGCAGCGTCGCGTTGAGGAGGCCGCCGGCCCAGGCCCAGTCGGACGGCGTCCACATCCGGTCGCCGGCCTGCGGCGGAAAATCGTGCATCATGCAGAAGCCCGGCAGATGCCCCAGGAGCACCCGGTGGGCGTGCAGCGCGCCCTTGGCCGGCCCGGTCGTACCGGAGGTGTAGATCATCAGGGCGGGATCGTCGGCCCGGGTGTCGACCGGCACGAACCCGCCCGGCGCCTCGGCGAGCAGGGCATCGCAGCCGAGGGCCTCGCCCCGCGCGCCGTCCACGCAGACGACGAGGTCGAGGTCCGGCAGGTCGGCGCGGAGGGCCTCGATCTTGGAAAGGCCCGCCGCGTCGGTGATCAGGACGCGGGCCCCGGCATCGGCCAGGCGGTAGCGCAGGGCGTCCGGCCCGAACAGGCCCGCGAGCGGCAGCGCGATCGCCCCGAGCTTGTAGGCGGCCGCATGGGCGATCACCACGGCGGCCGATTGCGGGAGCAGGACCCCGACGCGGTCGCCGGGCACCACGCCCCGGGCCCGCAACCCGGCCGCCAGACGATCGGAGCGATCCTTCAGGTGGCCGAAGGTGACGTCCGAGACCCGCGCCCCGACGAGCTCCTGGATCGCGACCCGATCGGGCGCGCGCAGAGCCCAGCGGTCGCAGACATCGACGCCGATGTTGAACCGCTCCGGGATGTCCCAGGCGAACCCGGCGACGAGCCCGGCATAATCGGGGGCGGATCTCAGCACGGCGGACGACTCAGGCTTCGCGGGCCTTGAAGGCACCGGCGAAGGCGAAGTCGGTGATCGGCCGCCGGCCGTTCGGCACCTCCTTGGCCCGCTGCTCCTCGGTGAGATCGGCCGGGTTCGCCGCGCGCCCGACGGCGTAGGCCGCCTCGACCTGATGGTCCGGCGGCACGTTGAGCACGGTGACGGAGCGCGCCTTGTCGAACCCGCCCATGCCGTGCACGTGCCAGCCCTGGCGGATCGCCTGGAGCTGGAAGTTCGCCGAGGCGGCCCCGGTGTCGAGGGAATGGCTCGCCGAGGGCGTCAGGCCGTCACCGGTCTTCATCAGCTTGCTCGAGACCAGGATGACGAGGGCGCCGGCCCCCTCCGCCCACTTGCGGTTTCCCGGCACCAGCAGGTCGAGGAAGGTCTCCCAGGCGGGGGTTCCGCGCAGGGCGTAGACGAAGCGCCAGGGCTGGGAGTTGTAGGAGGACGGCGCCCAGCGGGCGGCCTCGATCATCCGCAGAAGCTCGGATTCCGGCACGGCCTCGCCCGTGAAGGCGCGCGGGGACCAGCGCTCGAGGAAGAGCGGATCGATGTCGTGGTCGGGCTGGCGTGGGTTCGAGAGGGTCACGGGCAGGCTCCAGAAGGCGTAGAGATCCGGGTCGAGGGGTGGCGACGGGCAGCCCCGAACGCGGTCCGCGGCGGCGCGCGCCCGGATCTGGACGAGGCATGCACGAGGTGGCCCCCGGGAGGCAATCGTCCATTCGGTCGGGCACCGTCACATCCCATGATTGTCAGTCACATTTTTACACGTCCTGGTCATTCTGTGCCATCGATCGCTCGGATTTTAGCGATCGGGGCAAGCATGCCGACAGGAGTTGCGGTCACTCTTGCCCGTGGGGCCGAACGCTTGGCCCGGGAGCCGAACTCTTGGCCCGGAAGCCGAACTCTTGGCCCGGGGGCCGAACTCTTCGCCCGGGAGCCGAACTCTTCGCCCGGGAGCCGAAGTGGCTCGCCTGCCCGTCGCCCGCCTGCCCGCCTGCCCGCCGCCCGCTTGCCCATGGATTTTTCCGCGCGTGATCGCTTCGTCTGCTGCCCGATCGTCCGACGATCCGGGCTCCCTGTCGTTTCGCGCCAGCGACCGTCTGCTGGTGCTCATCGAACGGACGCTGCAGGCGACGCGCTGGCGCCTCGTCTTCCCGGCCGAACTCGAAAGCCGGTTCGAGGCGGAGACCGGACGCCGGCGGGTTCGGCACCTGCGGCGCACCACCCTCATCGGCCTCGCGGTCTTCCACCTCTATGCCTGGGTTGCCTTCGTCACCACGCCCGACGTCGCGATGCTGAACCTGGTCCTGCGGTTCGCCGTGATGACGCCGCTGGCCATCGGGATCTTCGTGGGCCTGAGCCGGGTGAGCGCCCCCATTCGGGAGGCCCTGTGCGGCCTCGGCGTCCTGGCGGCGGTGACGATCCCGGTGCTCACGCTCTGGCTCGGCCACGGACCCAACGTCGCCCACGCGACCACGGCGATCTGGCTGACGGTGATCTTCGCCAACATCTCCCTGGCGCTCCGGTTCACCTGGGCCTGCATCGTCTCCGGCACGACCGCGCTCGCCGGCGGCCTCGCCATCGCCGCCCACCCGGAGATTGCCCCGGATCTGGCGGGCCTGGTCCGGCTCGACATGCTGATCGGCATCGCCTTCAGTCTGGGGGCCGCGCATGAGATCGAGAGCGCCAACCGACGCAACTACCTCTACACGCTGCGGGAATCCTTGCGGGCGCAGCAGCTCGTGGTCGCCAACGCCCGGCTGACCCGTCTCTCGACCACGGACCCGCTCACGGGCCTCGCCAATCGGAGGGCCTTCTCGCAGCGTCTCGAAGCCCTGTGGCAGGCCTCCCGCGACGGCGATCCGTTCGCCCTGATGCTGGTGGATGTCGACCACTTCAAGCGCTTCAACGACCATTACGGACACGGGGCGGGCGATGCTTGCCTGTGCGAGATCTCGCGGCTGCTGACCGCCCGGGTCAGCGGGACCACCGACCTCGTGTCGCGCTACGGCGGCGAGGAATTCGCCCTGTTGCTGCCGGGCCTCGACAGCGCGGCGGCCATCGTCCTGGCGGAGCGGGTCCGCCAGTCGCTCAATGCCCTCGCCCTGCCCCATGCCGGGCGCGGCGACGGCCTGGACCACGTCACCGTCAGCGTCGGCGTCGCGGCGAGCCCGGACGGCGCGGAGACCCCGGCCGCCCTGGTGGAGGCCGCCGATGCGGCGCTCTACCGGGCGAAGTCGGCGGGGCGCAACCGCACCAAATGCGAGGGCGCGCCCCCTCGCGCGGGGACCGGACCGGGCCTCGAGGTCGAGCCGGCCCTGGCCGCCTGGCCGGCCGGTGGGACCCCGCCCCGGCGACGCTCGGCCTGAGCGCCGCCGGACCGGGACCGGACGTCAATCGACCACGCGCGCCGTCGGACGATCGTTGCCCTGGGCGGTCTCGTCGTGCCAGGCGCCCTGGCTGTCCTGGTAGCGGATGCCCTCCGTCGAACCCGGAACCTGCTGCTCGGCCGCGGCGGCCTGGGCCGCCTGCAGGGCCTCGTCATGGCTCGGATAGGTCTCTGAGAACACGTCGCCGACCTTGTAGGCGAAGCCGCCATCGTGCTCGACGATGCGATAGGTGATCTCGGACATCGGCTGTTCCTTCCCGTTTCACGCACCCGCGCGTCTGCGAGCGCAGCATCCGGGAGGGCGAACACGGGGCGGTTCGGGAGGTTCCGCTCAGTGTCGGGTCGGGCTCGCCCAGGACAGGTTGGGAAGCGCCGCCGCGCAGCCCGCGATCAGCGAACCGCGCACATCGGCGGGGTCGTAGCCCGGCCCATCGGGAAACCCGATCGCGTGGGTGGTTTCGCTGTCGGAGCGGCGGATATGGGCGACCCAGCCCTCCGGCGCCCGCTCGAAGGCGATCTCGAAGACGATACCCGCCTGCTCGAACCGGTGCGGCTTCATCATCCCGTTCCTCGACCCGTCCCGCGCCAGCCCGGATCTCAGGGTGATTCCGGGGCGGCCTCTCGCGGGATGTGGGGGTTTGCGATATCGGGACAAGGCAGTCAGCCGACCCCGGGAACACGCATGCGCCGCCTTTGCCTCGCTCTCCTCCTGACGCTGCTGGGCGCGGACCAGGGCGCCCGGGCGGAGTTCAGCCTGTTCGGCAGCGCCGATCGCACCCCGGCCAATCCCTTCGCCTCGAACTACGCCTCGCCGCCGGTGCGCGGGACGTCGGAGCGGGCCCGGCGCCCCCGCCGCGCACCGCCTCCACCGGGGTCCCTGCGTCCGCCCCGGGACATCCCGCGCTGAACGCTCAGGCGGCGGGCAGCGCGTTGGCGATCGCGGTGACGATGCGCGGATCGTTGGGCTCGACCGAGGACGGGAAGGCGCCGATCAGGCTGCCGTCGCGGTCGACCAGATACTTATGGAAGTTCCAGCCGGGCGTGCTGCCGGGCTTCTCGGCGGCCGCCCAGCGATAGAACGGATGCGCGGCGGGACCCCGGACATGGGTCTTGGCGGTGACCGGAAAGGTCACGCCATGGTTCTTGCGGGCGGCCTCCGCGATGGCGACGCCGTCCAGGGGTTCCTGGTTGCCGAAATCGGGCGACGGCACCGCGATGACGGTGAGGCCCCGGTCACCGAAGCGGGTCCAGAGGCCCTGCAGCCCCGTGAATTGCCCGGCATAGCCGCAGGCCGTGGCGGTATTGACCACGAAGATGGGCCGACCGGCATAGGCCGAGAGCGGCAGGGTTCCGCCCTCCGGCGTCTCGAAGGCGAAGTCGCCCGCCTTCCTGGCGTCGGCCACGGCCGGGCGGACACCGCAGACGAGGGCCCCACCGAGCAACGCGAGGGCGTGACGGCGCGGCAACCGCGCGAGCCGGGCGTTGGCGGGCCGGGCGTTGGGCAGCAGGACGTTCGACATGGTGCGGCACCCCGTTATGGGCGCGCGGACCGGTTCCGCCGCCCCTTGGACCGAGAAATCTAAGGCCCGACCGGCGTTCGTCCATTCACCATGCCGGATCGCGGGAACCTTTGGCGGAAGCTTGAATTTGAGCTGTGGCACCACGGCCCCCCTCGTTCGCCCTTCGGCCCGACCTTTCGAAAGACTTCGTCCATGCGCAGCCTGTTGCTCGGCACGACTCTCCTCGCTGCCAGCGCCACCCTCGCCCTCGCTCAGTCGCCGGATGCCACCGCGCCCGCCGCCTCGCCGGCACCGGTCCAGGCCGCCCCCGCGACCCTCGCCAACGATCTGCGCCCCACCTTCGTGGTGCAGAACAAGAGCGACATGGTCACGTCGAAGCTGGTTGGCCTGACCATCCAGAACGCCGCCAACGAGACCATCGGTGAGATCGCCGACGTCGTGCTCGACGAGAAGAATACGGTCAAGTCGTGGGTGGTCGGCGTCGGCGGCTTCCTCGGGATCGGCACGAAGTACGTGGCCATCGACCCGAGCGCCATGAAGCTCGTCCGCGTCGACGACACCACCCTGAAGGCGACCATCGACACCAACAAGGACCAGCTCCGCGCCGCGCCGGAATACGTCTACCTCGGCAAGGCCAAGCCCAATGCGGATGCCACCAAGACGAACACGGATGCCAATCCGAAGCCGGCGGACGCCCCCAAGGCGCAGTGATCCGGCCCCGGATGGGTTGAACGGACGCCTTCGCATCCCTGCGAGGGCGTTTTTCGTTTCCGGGCATCGCAGGTCTGACCCGCACCGGACCGTCAGAAAACCGTCACGTCGTTGGGGTATTCGGCTCGCCAATCGGAGCCCAACGGCACCGCCGGTCGATCCCGAAGGGGATTATTTCGAAGAGCCGGTCGCGTGCAGCGAAGGCCGATGAGATCAGGCAGGGCTGCGCAGAGCGTCCCGCACCGTGCTGGCGACGTTGTCGATGCGCCGGACCGCGATCAGGCCGTCGCGGTCGTCGGGGAATTGGGCGTCGAACAGCTCCTCGAGCCACGGCGTCGGATCGTCTTCGCTCGCCAGCGATTCCAGGTCGCTGGCAAAGACGATGCGCAGGTCCGGGCGCAGAGCACGGGCTTCCAAGGCCAGCTTCTGGCAGCAGAGCTTGCCCTGCAGGCTGACGTCCGTCACGAGAACATCGACGGGAAGGCCGAGGGCCAGGACCGTCATCGCGTCGACGCCGCAATCCACCGTGGTGGCCGCGAAGCCCGCTCGTCGAATCTGCGACGTCACCTCATCGCGCCAATGCTTCTGGCGACCGGCGATCAGAACCTGAACGCCGTAGGCGCCACCTGGCGAAGTCGGTCGTTCCATAGTCGAGACTCCCCCCTCGCGCCTGGACATCCGTGCCGATCACCTCGGAAACTGTGCGTCGCAGCATGCTATGTCACGTTCGCTCGTACAGACAAGCCCCCCATCCTGCCGAGGCGAGTGTCTTTCGGGCCCGCCTTCGTCCAATGTCCCGGACCGTCGACCCGGAGAACTCCCGCACGACACGATGCTGCACCGCAGCACTGGCTCAGGTCTGCAAGCGGATCCCCTGGACAAGTCCCTGGTCTGACAGGACTCGTGGCCGGCGCGTCCGATGCGACAGGGGGATGACGGTGGTCGCGGTTGACGCGGACGGCGCGCGCGGGGCAACACCGGCCTCGCCGCGCGCCCGAGACGGCCGCGGAGATCCGGAGCCCTCGCCCATGTCGTCTGCCAAGAGCCCCCCCGTCTCGCCGCTGGCGCCCCAGACACAACCGCAGCTCCCGGCGATTCGCGGCGTCGGGCTCGCGACCGCGCAGGCGGGCATCCGCTATTCCGGGCGGACCGACGTGCTCTACGTGGCGCTCGCCGCGGGCACGCAGGCGGCCGGCGTGTTCACCCGCTCGAAATGCCCCTCCGCTCCGGTGGATTGGTGCCGCGAGGCGCTGGGCAGTGCGGGTGCCCGAGCCCTCGTGGTGAATTCCGGCAACGCGAATGCCTTCACGGGCCTGCGCGGGCGCGAGGCCGTTGCACTGACGGCCCGGATCGCCGCCGAGGCGGCACGGTGCCGGCCGGAGGAGATCTTCATCGCCTCCACCGGCGTGATCGGCGAGCCCCTCGACGCCACCAAGTTCGAGGGCGTGCTGGCTGACTGCGCCGGGCGGACCCGGGACGGCGCCGAGGCTTGGGCCGCGGCCGCCCAGGCCATCATGACCACCGACACCTTCCCCAAGCTCGCCACGCGCCGGGCCACCATCGACGGCGTCACCGTCACCCTCAACGGCATCGCCAAGGGCGCGGGCATGATCGCCCCCGACATGGCGACGATGCTGAGCTTCGTCTTCACCGATGCCGCCCTGCCCCAGGGGGTGCTCCAGGCGCTCCTCTCCGCCGGCACGGCCACCAGCTTCAACTGCGTGACCGTCGACGGCGACACCTCCACCTCCGACACCCTGATGCTGTTCGCGACGGGTGCGGCCGGCAACGCCGCGATGTCCGACGCCGGCGATCCGCGCCTCTCCGGGTTCCGCGCCGCCCTCGACGACCTCCTGGTCGATCTGGCCCAGCTCGTCGCCCGGGATGGCGAGGGGGCCCGCAAATTCGTCACCGTGCGGGTCACGGGGGCGACCAGCGACGCCTCGGCCCACCGCATCGCGATGTCGATCGCCAACTCGCCCCTGGTGAAGACCGCCATCGCGGGCGAGGATGCCAACTGGGGCCGGGTGGTGATGGCGGTGGGCAAGGCCGGCGAGCCGGCCGACCGCGACCGCCTCGCGATCTGGTTCGGCGACGTGCGCGTGGCGCGCGCGGGCGCCCGCGATCCCGATTACAGCGAAGCGGCGGCGAGCGCCGTGATGCGCGAGTCCGACGTCACCGTGCGGGTCGATCTCGGTCTCGGCGAGGGCAGCGCACGCGTCTGGACCTGCGACCTGACCAAGCTCTACATCGAGATCAACGGGGATTACCGCTCATGAGGCGCACCCAGGCGGTCGCCCTCTCCGCCCTCCTGGCGCTCGTCCTGCTCGACGTCCCGGGCGCGGCGCGGGCCGAGGACAGGCCGGGGCTCGCCGAGGGCCGGATCAGCGTCGTCGGACGCGCCCGCTCCGAAGTGGCACCGGACTTCGCCTCGGTGGAGATCGGCGTCGAGGCCAGGGGCGCGACCCCGGCCGCCGCCCTCGACGGCGCCAGCACCGCCGCGAAGGCGATCCTCGCGCTGGCCGCCGACTTCAAGGTGCCGGAGGCGGATCTCGGCACCTCCGCGGTGACGCTGCAGCCGGTCACCCGCTCGGTCCGACAGGCGGACGGGTCCTTCGCCGAGAAGCCGGACGGCTACCGCGCCGCCAACACGGTGCGGGTGCGCCTCGCCGATATGGGGCGCCTCGGCGACCTGATGCGGCGGGCCCTCGACGGGGGGGCGAACCGCATCGACGGCGTCGGCTTCGGCCTGCGCGATCCCGACGCGGCCGAAAGCGCCGTGCGCAGCGCGGCGATGAAGGATGCGCGGACCCAGGCCGAACGGCTGGCCGAGGCGGCCGGCGTCACCCTCGGGCGGGTGGTGTCGATCCAGTCCCCGGCGACGGCCTCGGGGCCGCCGATCGCCTTCGCGGCGCCCGCGCCGATGCGCGCCAAGCGCGGCGGCACGCCGGTGCCCCTCGTCGCCGGCACCATCGAGACCGCCGCGGATGTCGCCGCGACCTTCGCGATCGCCCCATGACGCCGGCGACGCCCGCGCCCCTGCGCCTCCTCCTCGTCGTCGCCGTCGCGCTGGTCGACATCGATGGACGCGTGCTCCTCGCCCAGCGCCCGCCCGGCAAGCAGCTCGCCGGCCTCTGGGAATTTCCCGGCGGCAAGGTCGACCCGGGCGAGCGGCCGGAGGAGACCCTGATCCGCGAGCTCTCCGAGGAACTCGGCATCACCGTGCAGGAAGCCTGCCTCGCCCCCCTCACCTTCGCGAGCCACGCCTATCCGGACTTCCACCTCCTGATGCCGCTCTACATCTGCCGGCGCTGGGACGGGTTGCCGCGCTCCATGGAGGGGCAGGCGCTGAAGTGGGTGCGTCCGCGCGACCTCAAGGACCAGCCGATGCCGCCGGCCGATGCGCCGCTGATTCCCTTCCTGCTGGATCTGCTCGGACCCTGATCCAGTTCTGACGGGCAGATCCCGTCCGGCGCGATCTGCCCTGTCGGGAAACGACTTGTCCCGTCGGGAGAGGGAGAACGGTGCATGGCACGCAGGGCAGCGGCGAAACCGGCGACGAAGGCGGCGGCCGTTCGGCCGCCCGTTGCGGACACGTCCCCCGCGAGCAAGCCCGAGCGCGCCGCGAGCAAGCCCGAGCGCGCCGCGAGCGAGCCCAAGCGCGCCGCGAGCAAGCCTAAGCGCGCCTCGCGAAAGACCACGCCGAGCCCCGAGACCCTGACCGCGCTCGGACTGGAGCGCTTGATCGGCCTCGTCCTGTCGGAGACGGCGCGGAACCCGACCTTCAAAAAGCTGGTGACCGCGGCGGTGGCGAGCCTGCAGGGGCCGGACGCCATCGCGGCGCTGATCGACCGGCGGCTCACCGCCCTGGAGCGGGGCCAGGGCTACATCGACTGGCAGAAGCAGCGGGCCTTCGCCGCCGATCTCGACGCCATGCTCACCACGGTGGTGACCGAGCTCGCCGCCCTGGACCCGCGGGCGGCCCTCGACCGGCTGATCCGCTTCCTCGGCGGGGCCAACGATGTCCTCGGACGCGCGGAGGATTCGAGCGGGCGCATCCACGGGGTCTACGAACGGGCGGTCGACGCGGCCGCTTCCCTCATCGTCGATCTCCCCGCGGAGGCGGCGGCCGGGGTCGCCACGGGGCTGGTGATCCGCCTCGGCGCCGACGGGTACGGCTTCGTGGAGACCCTGCTGCACGACCTGATCCCGCGGCTGCCGGAGGCAGCCCTGCCCCCCCTCGACGCGGCCCTCGCGGACGCCACGCCCCCGGCTTCGGAAGTCCGGACCGGCGGCGAGAAGGCGTGGGCGTCTCAGCTCGCTCGCAGCCGCCTCGTGCGCATGCGCCAAGCCCTCGCCGACCGGGCCGGCGACGTCGACGCCTTCATCGCCTTCGAGCAGGCGGTGTCGCCCGAACAGCCGGACCGGGTGCGGATCGCCGAGCGTCTGCTGGCGGCGGGCCGGACCCCGGAGGCCCTGGACTGGATTCGCCGTCCGCAGAAGCGGGGACCGGTGGTGGTCACCCGGGAGGCACTGCTCACCGGGCATTTCGACCCCGATGCCCCGGAACGCGCGCGACAGGCCGTGGAGATCCGCATCCTGGACAGCCTCGGCCAGACGCAGGCCGCGCAGGCCCTGCGCTGGGAGGCCTTCGGGCGCAACCTCGACCCCGCAATGCTGCGGGCCTACCTCGCCAAGCTGCCCGACTTCGAGGACGACGCGGCGCTGGATCGGGCCTTCGATCAGGCGCAGGCTCATCCCGATCGCTACCGGGCGCTCGCCTTCCTCACCCACTGGCCGAATTCGACCCGCGCCGCTCGTCTGGTCATGGCCCATCGCGGCAGCTGGGACGGGAGCCGCTACGAGATCCTGGCACCCGCCGCCGAGGCCCTGGAGCGGACGCAGCCGGAGGCGGCGGCCGAGCTCTACCGCCTGCTCATCGATTCCATCCTCGAGCACGGGCGCAGCGCCGCCTACGGCCACGCCGCCCGCTACCTCCAGGCCCTCGACGGCCTGACGGAGGATCCGGAGGCCTACCGCGGCACGCTGCGCCGGCTGCACGGGCGCAAGGCCGCGTTCTGGTCCCAGGTCCGGGACTGAGGGCCGAGCCTGCTCAGTCCTGCTCGATCGGGTCGATCTTGTCCGGATAGAACGCGAGATGCCCGGCGATGGCGGCCACCGCCGGATAGGGTGCCTCGTAGCTCCAGACCGCGTCCGGCCGGGTGGCGTCCGGCGTCGTCAGCGTGAAGTAGCGGGCGTCACCCTTGTAGGGGCAATGGCTGCGGCGGGTGCTCGGGGTGAAGTGCGCCCATCGGGCATCGGCCCGCGGAATGTAGAAGACCGGCGGATAGTTCGCCTCGGTGAGCACAAGGGCGGACTCGGTCTCCGCGATGAGCGTCCCCGCGAGCCGGAGACGCAACTTCCCCGGATGCGGCGCGACGGTGATCGGATGGTCGGGTCCGGGCTCTCTCATGATTCCTGTCCCTCGGTCTTGCGTTCGGTGGTGCCCAGGGCCTCGGCGAGGCGCGTCTGGGCGGTGCCCGGCTTCAGGGGCTTCTGCTGGCTCTCGTGCGGAGCCCAGCCGGAAAGCCACAGGATCTCGAAGCTGGCACGCAGGCGCCCGTCCGGATCGGCGAAGCGCTCGGCGTAGAGCGCGGCGGCCCGCAGAAGCGTGTCGCGGCGCAGGGGGGTCCGGCGGCGGTCGACCAGGACGTTGGTCAGCCCCATGGCACGCAGGTCGTGCATGAGCGCGAACGGGTCGCGGTAGCGCACCGTGACGGTCTCGACGTCGGTGACCGGCAGGGCGAAACCGGCCCGCTGAAGCAGGCTGCCCATCTCGCGGACCTCGGCGAAGGGGGCCACGCGCGGGCTGACGCCGCCCTCCACCTCGCTCTCCGCCTGCCCGAAGACCTGGCGCAGCTCGGTCAGGGTCCGGCCGCCGAGGAGGCAGCCGATGAACAGCCCGTCGGGGCGCAGAGCCCGGCGCAGCTGCGCCAGGGCACCCGGCAGGTCGTTGACGTGCTGCAGGGCGAGGAGCGAGACGGCGAGGTCGAACCGGGCGGGCGCCAGCGGCAGGGCTTCGGGGTCGGCCAGCACCGCGCCGGCCTCCGCCCGGGGTGCCAGACGGGTGACGTGCCCGACCCGGCCGGAGACGCGCAGGCGCTCGGCGGCGAGGGACGCGGGGGTGCCGAGGTCGACGGCCTCCGTGAAGGTCCGCAGCACCGCGCCGAGGCGGTCGTCGAGATCGTCGACGACCCGGCGCAGCAGGAAGTCGGCATAGCCGGCCCGGTGGGCACGGGCGAGGCGGCGGCGGGCGAGGCCCGTATCGAACAGCGGAGGCGCGGTCATCACGATCTAGATGGAGCGCCGACGGCGCGGGCGCCAGCCGCTACCGGGACGGAACGTGTCTCCGTCCCTCGCTGTTGAGGCCCAGCGATTCAACGACGAATCGAGGAGATCAGACGCCATGAAGTCCATCCTGTTCGGCGCGGCCCTCACCCTCGCGGGCATCAGCCTTGCCACCACCGGAGCCGAGGCCAAGGGTTGCATCAAGGGCGCCCTCGTGGGCGGCGTCGCCGGCCACGTGGCGGGTCATGGCGTCCTCGGCGCCGCGGCCGGCTGCGCCGTCGGCCGCCACCAGGCCAACAAGCGCGACCGCGAGCAGAACCCGGCCCAGCCGCAGCCGCAGACCCGCTGAAAACAACCAGGGGTCGCATCCGCTTGGTGCGGGTGGTAGGGTGGCCGTCATGGCTCCTGCCGCCCGCGCCGTCACCACGGGATTGCGGGCCGCCCTCCGCGGCGGCCTCGCCCTCGTCTATCCGCCGACCTGCCCCGGCTGCGGCGGCGCCATTGCCGACCCGCACGCCCTCTGCGCCCGCTGCTGGTCGGGGCTGCGCCTGATCGCGCCGCCTTGCTGCGATCGTTTCGGGACCCCCTTCGCCGTCGATCACGGAACCGGCGCCCTGCTGTCCCCCCGCGCGATCGCCGATCCCCCGGTCTTCGCACAGGCGCGGGCGGTGGCGCTCTACGAGGGCGTCGCCCGCGACCTCGTGCACCGGCTGAAATACGAGGACCGCCTGGATCTCGGCCCCGTCCTCGCCGGGATGATGGCGGGGGCCGGCGCGGCGCTCCTCGCCCGCGCGGATTGCCTCGTGCCGGTGCCGCTCCACCGCTGGCGCCTGTGGCGCCGCCGCTTCAATCAGGCCGCGCTCCTGGCGCGCCGGATCGGCCGGCTCGCCGGGCGGCCTTTCGAGCCGGGCGCCCTCGCGCGCGTGAAGGCGACGCGCCCGCAGGTCGGCTTGAGCCGGGTGGCCCGGGCGACGAACCTCCAGGGCGCCTTCCAGGTGCCGGAGTCGATGCGCCCCCGGCTTCAGGGGCGGCGCATTCTCCTGATCGACGACGTGATGACCACCGGCGCGACGGCCAACGCCGCCGCGCGGGCGCTCCTGCGCGGTGGCGCGGCGGCGGTGGATGTCCTGACCTTCGCGCTGGTGGCGGAGGAGATCGGCTGAGGGGCGCGGTTCAGGCCGTCAGCGGGCCGAGACGGCCGGCCTCGGCGGGCTCCGGCGTGCCCGGCGTCAGCACCTTGCCGCGCGGGCCGACCCAGGTGCCGACCCATTTGCGCTGCCACACCAACAGGCAGACCAGCACGAGCGCGGCGAAGACGGCGTAGCCGACGAAGCCGAGGGCGAAGGAGCCGGTATACTGCTTCGACAGGCCCATCACGTTGGGCAGGATGGCGCCGCCGAGGGCCCCGACCTCGCCGATCATCGAGCCGGCCACCGCCGTGTTGGCGGGCCAGCGCAGGGGCACGAGCTGGAACAGGGCGCCGTTGCCGGCCCCGAGGGCGGCGAAGCACAGCATGAACAGGGCGGTGGTCAGCGCCAGGGAGGGCGACGCGGTCAGGAGCAGGAACGAGCCCACCGCGGCGATCAGCACGACGGACAGCACCAGGATGCCCCCGAGGCGGTCGGCGAAGTAGCCGCCGGCGACGCGGATGCCGGATCCCATCAGCGCCGCCAGCATGGTCAACCGGCCGGCCTCGACCTTGGTCACGGCGAACTGCTCGTAGAAGAAGGTCGGCAGGAAGTTCGACAGGCCGATGAAGCCGCCGAAGGTGATGATGTAGATTAGGTTGAAGGCCCAGCCGTCCTTCTGGAACAGGCAGGAGACGTGCTCCCGGAAGGACTGGTGCTCCGCGTCCGGCGGCTCCTTGGCGAAGACGATCATGACGATGAGCGGGATCGCCATGACGCAGCCGGCAAAGCCGTAGACGGTCTGCCAGCCATAGGCCTGGGCCAGGGGCGGCGCGAACAGCACGGCCAGCACGGTGCCGGAATTGCCCGCCCCGGCGATGCCCATGGCGAGGCCCTTGTGCTCCTTGGGGAACCAGCCCGAGCCGAGGGACAGGGCGACGCCGAAGGAGGCCCCGGCGATGCCGAGGAGCACGCCCATGGCGAGCACCTCGTCGTAGGTGTTCACGTAAAAGAAGCCGAAGGCCATCGCGAACATGATCACCGTCATTTCGGTGATGGCGGCGTTCTTGCGGCCGATATACTGGGCCAGCACCCCGAGCGGGAAGCGCATGATCGCACCGGCCAGGATCGGCAGCGAGATCATGAATCCGGTCTGGGCCGGGGTCAGCTTGTAGGTCTCGGTGATGAACGGACCCATGGCGCCGTTGAGCACCCAGATCGCGAAGCAGAAATCGAAGTAGAGGAAGGCGGCGAACAGGGTCGGAGGATGACCGGATTTCATCACGGTCTTGAAGCTGGCCATGGAGTGCGTCTCGAGGTTCGCGGCTGCAGGGCGGCCGCTCATGCCAAGGGATCCGGACTCACGCCGTCCGCATGCGGAGCGCCTTTGCTCCGCGCGTCGCCGACCGGCGACGGATCGAGCCAAGCACCGAACGTGCCAGTTTTTCGGAATGCCGTTCCTCGCCACGCCGACCCGATGCGCAGGCCTTCGCCTGCGGCGGTCCACGGCGCCGGATTGCCGCGCGAGACGGCACTGCCCAGGAAATGTCCAGGGTCGAGGCGCAGGCATGCGGCGACTCATACGAAAGTCGTTCGATCCCTTCCGGAGGGCGGATCCGGGCTTGGCTCGAGCGCCGCGCAGGCGTGCCGATCCGGGGACCGCTTCGATCGAGCGCAGCCCGTCTCAGCCGTCGGCCTGGAAGGCCGCCAGGGGCGCGGCGATGGCGCAGGTGACGCCGTCGGCGGGGAAATCGAGGGCGATGGTGCCGCCGACCTGGCCGGCGAGCCCACGCTCGATGAAGCGCGAGCCGAACCCCTTGCGGATCGGCCGCGTCACCGGGGGGCCGCCGATCTCGGCCCAGGAGAAGGCGAGGGTCGGCTCGCCGGCCTCGTCGCGGACCTCCCAGCGGATCGCCACGTGGCCATCCTCATCCGAGAGCGCCCCGTACTTGGCCGCGTTGGTGGCGAGCTCGTGCAGCATCAGCGCCAGGGACAGGGCCGGCTTGGCACCGATCTCCAGGTCCGGCCCGTCGAGGCGGAAACGGCCCGCGCGATCCTCGTGCAGCTTCAAAGCGCCACGCACCACCGGGCCGATCAGGGTGCTGCCGAGGGCGCCGCCCATCAACAGGTCATGGGCTTGGCCCAGGGCGATGAGGCGGCCGGCGAGCACCTCCTTGGCCGTGTCCACATCGATGGCGCTGCGCATGGTCTGGGTCGCGATCGACTGCACCATCGCCAGCAGGTTCTTCATCCGATGGCTGAGTTCGCGGTTGACCAGCTCCTGCTGCTCCTCGGCCCGCAGGCGGGCCACGGCGGCGCGGGTGCGGTCGACCACGTTGCGCACGAAATCGAGGATGTCCGGCGTCCAGTCCCGCCGCTTCGAATCGTGCAGGCAGAACACCGCCACGAGCTGCCCGCGCTCCATCAGCGGCAGGTTGATGACGGTGCGCACGTCGAGGGCGCGGAAAGCCTCGAATCGGTCGGCGGTGCGGGGGTCGGTCTCCACGTCCGCGATGACGACGTCGCGCCCCTGGCGCAGCTCCGACAGGTAGGAGCCGTAATCGGCGTAGCGGTGGCGCCCGACGAGGGAGCTCGCCCCCGGCACGGTCCAGTCCCGGATGATGTCGAGATAGACGCCCGAATCGTCCAGGACACCGTAGGCGGCGCGGGTCAAGCCGAGGGTCCGACCCGCGATCTCGGCGGCCACGAACGCGATTTCGCCGGGATCCTGCAACTCCCGCAGGCGCTCACCGAGCTCGACCAGGGCCGCCTGACGCTCCTCGGCGCGCTTGCGCTCGGTGATGTCCACCGACGCGCCCGGAAACCGCAGCGGCGTCCCGTCGGCGGCGCGCACCAGGCTTCCGCGGGCGATCACCCAGCGGTGGGAGCCATCCGGCTGGAGGATCCGATACTCGCAGGCGAATTCCTTGGCCCCCGCGAAGAGGCGGTCGAGCTCCTCCTGGAATCGCGGCAGGTCGTCCGGGTGGAAGTTCCGGATGTAGTCCGCTAGGGGCGCGCCCAGGGCGGCGCGCTCCGGATCCACGGTGTAGATCCGCGCGAAGTTCGGATCGGCATAGACCACGTCGTCGCGCAGGTCCCAGTCCCAGGTGCCGATCATGCCTGAGGCGTTGAGGGCGAGGCTCAGGCGCTCCTCGCTCCGGCGCAGCCGGGCATTGGCCGTTTTCCGTTCGGTGATGTCCGTCAGGGTCACGACGGCGCCCTGCACCACCCCGTCCTCGACGATGGGGGCGTTGCTGGTGATGACGTCGATGGGCGACCCGTCCTGTCGGAAAAAGGTCGCCTCGCGGTCGCGCAGGGCGACGCCGCTGCGAAGGGAGCGGACGACCTCGCAGTCCTCGCGCGGGAACGGCCGCCCGTCGGGATGGTGGTGATGGGCCGTGTCGTGGAGGTTGCGGCCGATCAGGCTGCCGCGGGGCCAGCCGAGCATCGCCTCGGCGGCCGGATTGGCGAAAATGACGACGTCGTCCTCGTTCAGGCGGAACACCGCCTCGCTGAGGTGATCGGTGACGGTCTGCAGGAGGGCCGTCTGCTTGCGCAGGGCCTCGTCGGCCTGGCGCTGGGCCGTGCGGTCGCGCAGGATCTTGAGATAGCCGACCTGCCGGTCCGCCTCATCCTTGAGGGGCATCATCTCGCCCATGCCCCAGAAGCGCGAGCCGTCCTTGCGCATGTGCCAGCGCTCGTCGTTGGCCCGGCCGAGATCGCGGGCGACGCGCATCTCGTGATCGGGTATTCCGCGCGTCCGGTCTTCCGGCGTGAAGAAGAAGTCGGCGGGCTGGCCCAGAATCTCGGCCTCGCTCCAGCCGAGGACGCATTCGGCGCCTGGATTCCAGCTCGTGACACGGCCGGCGAGATCCAGGGTGACGATGCCGTAATCGATGGCGCTCCCGATGATCGCCGCATTGTGTCGGTCGCTCGCGCGGCGCTCCTTCAAGGCGCGCCGCAGGTTGAGCTCGGTCATCACCTGGCCGGCGAGGGTGCGCAGGATGAAGCCCTGCGCCTCGGAAAGCTCGCGCGGCCGCGTGTCGAGGACGCAGAGGGTCCCCAGGGCCGTCCCCTCCGGCGTGCGCAGGGGCATGCCGGCGTAGAACCGGACGTGCGGTTCGCCGGTGACGAGGGGATTTTCCGCGGTGCGCGAATCCCGCGTCGTGTCGGGGATGACGAAGAGCCCGTCCTGCCGCACCGCGTGGGCGCAGATCGACTCCGTGAGCGCGGTCTCGGGGCGCGCGAAGCCGACCCGGGCCTTGAACCATTGGCGATCGGTATCCACCAGGGAGACCAGGGAGACCGGCATCTCCAGCAGCCGGGATGCGAGCGTCACGATGTCCTCGAACGCGTCCTCGGGCGCGGTATCCAGGATGTCGTAGCGCGCCAGAGCCTCGGGCCCCGTCTCGGGCGCATCGCCGGTCCTACTCAATCGTCCCTCCGGCCACGCTCCCCCCGATGCCCTTCGGCTCGGACGATCCTGCACCCTTGATCCTCGCACAGGACCGACGACGGTCGATCCGACCCGTGCCCCGCAAGCTTTAGCGAAGCGCGGGCGATTGTCCTACGTTCAACCGCCGGCGGATCATCAATTTCGCGCAAATGAATTTTGCACGGATGCATTCGGGCGGTGCGCGGGACGCCTTACCGGCAGACCGTGATGCTGCGCACCACCCAGCCCTCGTCGGCCTGCCAGAGCTTGCGCCGGGTGCGCTGGCAGGTGGGGTTCTCCGGCTCGCTGGAGGTCCAACTCGTCACCGGAGCGGCGGGCTCCGCGACGCGCGCGGTTCGGCTGCGGGCCGCCTGCCCGTCCGTGGGCACGAGGAAGACGAGCAGGAGGACCGCGAGCGCCGCAGGGCGCGCGCGGTGACGGGGACGCGGGGGGACCGGCACGGGTCGCGTTCCATGTATTCGAGAGGGGGCTTGGCGGAGGATCACCTATGTCGGCACGACGCGGCACATTGCAATCGATCGCCCATCCCGGCCGGGGGCTGATCACCGCTTTTTCATAGACATGGTGAAAGCACGATGCCGGCGTATTCGCGCGGGTCTTCGGAAGGTTTTCCGGATGGTTTCCAGCCCCTATGATTGTGCCCGCACTGCATCGCCCCCGAACTTTGGTGCCCCTGCAGGGCTGCCCGTCGTTCAGATGACGTGACGGCTCTGCGTCGACTTGCTAGGCCCGGGCTCGAACGACCCATCTCCGACGACTTCCCGAGCAACGTCCATGCCTCAGACGACCCGCCGCACGCTTCTCACCGGGGCGACGACGAGCCTCGCGCTTCTCACGCCCGTCGGGTCCGCCCTCGCGCAGGGGCGCGGCCTCTTCGGCGGCGCCATCGATGGGAATGGCCCCTACGACGATGAGCGCCTCTATCGCGACGAGGAGGGACGGCTCTACCGTCGCCGGGGCGGCCAGTACGTGCCCTATTCCGAGCGTGGATCGGACCGCGGGTTCGAACCGGCGCGCAGCCAGCGCGGCCGCGCCGTGGCGGACGATCCGGATGCGGATCTCTACGCCCCGCGGCAGGTGCCGCCCGCCTCGGTGCAGCAGGCCGCTCCGGCCAAGCCCGTCGACGATGGTCCCATCGACTTCAACCGCGCCTACGCGGCGGTCACC
Source organism: Methylobacterium sp. Leaf465 (assembly GCF_001424705.1). Classification (GTDB taxonomy): domain Bacteria; phylum Pseudomonadota; class Alphaproteobacteria; order Rhizobiales; family Beijerinckiaceae; genus Methylobacterium. The sequence goes on along the minus strand of NZ_LMRA01000023.1, from coordinate 291,469 downwards.
GACGAGCCCTTCCCCGTCTATGCCTTCAACTGGCGCAAGGCGAACCCGTCCTTCCTGCGCCAGGAGGTCGCCTATACGGGTTCGGAAACCCCGGGCACGATCGTGGTCGACCCGCGGGCCCATCACCTCTTCCTCGTCCAGCCCAATGGCCGGGCGCGTCGCTACGGCGTGGGCGTCGGCAAGCAGGGCTTCTCGTGGGCCGGCGCCTCGACGGTGAACTCCAAGCAGATGTGGCCGGACTGGTATCCGCCCAAGGAGATGATCGCCCGCACGCCGAAGCTGGCGCGTTCCGTCTCCCAGCTCCAGAGCGGTCTCGGCGTGCCCGGCGGTTCGCACAATCCCCTCGGGGCCCGGGCCCATTACCTGTGGCAGGGCAACAAGGACACGCTCTACCGCATTCACGGGACGCTGGAGCCGGAGTCGATCGGCAAGAGCGTTTCGTCGGGTTGCATCCGGATGATCAACCAGGACGTCATCGATCTCTACGGCCGCGTCGAGATCGGCTCACGCGTGGTGGTGCTGAGCTGACGGAAAACGGCCTCCCCCTCACGTCGTGAAGGGGGAGGCCGCGGCCTGCATATTCGCCCTGACGGTGCGGGCTCCGCGCCGGGCGCGGAGGCGGGCCGCTCAGGCCTCGGTGATCTCGCCTTCGCGCACCGCGCGCTCGCTGCTCCCGGACTTGATCCGGTAGAACGGCTCGCCGGTCTGATCCTCGGGGACGAGGCGGACGATCTCGAAGACGTCGGAGATATCGCTCTTCGGGGCGGTGTAGCCGATCTGGGCGCGACGCACGCGCTGGCCGATCTTGAACTTGTGGGACATGGCGCTTGTCTCCTCGGTGGAGGTTCGGCGGACTGACGTCGCGCCTGAGGTGGGCCCGCCCGTCGCGGCGGCCCCGGTGATGCGGTCTCGTCCCGAGGGACGGAACCGTCGGGCGGATCCGCGCCGAATCCGCCGTGGGGTCGCGGGATCGAACGATCCCGACGACGGAAACCGTCAGCGGCGCGCCTTGGCCTTGCGGGCGGCGTAGCGCGCATCGCGCTGAGCCTTCTGCTCCAGGCGTGCGGCAGCGGCCTGCGCCACCTTCTCCTCGGCGGCGCGAATTTCCTCGGCGGCCTGACGCTCGCGCTCGGCCTCGGCCTCCGCGGCGCGCTGCGCCTCGGCCTCGAGCCGGGCCTGCTCGCGGGCCGCGACGCGAATCTCGCGCTCCCGGGCGATCTGAGCCCGCTCGGCCTTGCGGGCGACCACGACCGGATCATCCGCGGCCGGGCGGTCACGGAAGCGGGCCAGCGCCGCGGCACGGGCTTCGGTCGCGGCCTTGAGGCGGTCGGTCATCGAGTTCGGGTTGAATTGGCTCACACAGGATCCTGTCATGCGGGAGGCCGCCGACGGCGCGCTCCCCTGGAATCGGGTCTCAGAACACAAGCAAGCCGCCTCCCATCCGGGAAGCGGCTCTCGAAACAGGTTGGGCTCCACACGGGAGCCCGCCGTGATCAGACGGTCTGGAGGCTGCCGGCGGACTGCTTGCCGCTGCGCTTGTCGGTTTCCATCTCGTAGGAGACCTTCTGGCCTTCCGCGAGGCCGCGCATGCCGGCGCGCTCGACGGCCGAGATGTGCACGAACACGTCGCTTCCGCCGTTATCCGGCTGGATGAAACCGAAACCCTTTGTCTCGTTGAACCACTTAACAGTACCGACAGCCATCGTATTCCTTCGCCCTTGCGGGCTTCATCTACCGGAGGTCCACGCGATCATGCGCGGCCGTCTCCGTCATCAGTTCAAGACAGAGCTCTCTGGCACACGATTTCATAACGAAACCGCGCCATCGAGGTTCAGCCGTTGAATTGATCGCTAATCTCTACGCGCTTCGCGGCCGATTAGCAAATCGAATTTCAAATCCCGCGGCACGGGACGCAAATCCCGCAGCCGAAATATCTGTGCCGGCCGGGTGTATCTCTCGCTTTCTTCGCGGAATACCCCCTCGAGATTCTGGTCCAGGGGCATCGTTCGCATGGGGTCCGTGCGGTCCAGATCCGTGGGCGCGGGTCGTGCCGACCGCAGCGCCTCCGGCAGGTCCGCGGCCTGCCGTACGATCCGGCCGCCGGGGCGGAACCAGATGACGCCATTCCTATTAACGACATCGATCCCGCGCCCAACAGTCGTGACCCGGCCTTGCACGCTTCGCCATCCGTCCAACACCCTCCAGACGGGACTTTCCCACTCCGGAGCGTGCAGTTCTCAAGCGGCGATTACCCCCAGGAAGACGCCGCTCAGATCTATCAATTGATGTTTGCCAGCTCTGCGCTGGTGACGCCCCTGGCGACGCCCTTCCACGTGGAAATCACCAGTTTCTGGTCGGAACACCTGCGGTTTCATTTCATGGATGGCGTTCCGTTCCTCTTTCACCGGACGGCGCAGAAGCTCGGCTTCGATGGCCTCGACGCGATCGTTCTCCAACATGTCGAGACCGGCAATATCGTTGCCAACTTCGATGGCCGTGACGTGCGCACCGGCGCCGGGTCCGTCTACGCCATCGACTTCTCCCGGCCCGTACTCATCCGCGACGCTCCGGACATCCCCCGGCAACGCCGCAATTTCGTCGGTATGCCGCGCGCCTTCGCCCGCCGCTGGTTCGGCCCCCTGGATGCGATCCACGGCCTCGTCATTCCGCCGGACATCGCCGCGCCCTACACCGCCCATCTCCTGCGCTTGCGCGACCGCCTGCCGCACTGGACCGCCCTCGACGCCGAGGCCGTCGCCCAGACCGCGACCCTGATGGCCCAGGCCATCACCGCCGCCCTGGGTCACGGCACGTCCCTCAACGATCCGGCGCGGCTGCACCAGAAGGCCCGTCTCTATATCGAGGCGAATCTGGGCAATCCCGACCTGAGCGCCGCGGAGGTCGCGCGCAGCATCGGCGCCTCGCGCTCCAGGCTCTTCGCGATGTTCCAGCCCGTCGGCGGCGTCGAGTGCTTCATCCGCTCCGCCCGGCTGGAGCGCATCAAGGCGGCGCTCAGCGCGCCGGCGCAACCGCACCCCATCGCCGTGCTCGCCGAGGCGGTCGGGTTTCGCAGCTCGGCCCAGCTCAGCCGGCTGTTCCGGCAGCATTACGGGATGACGCCGTCGCAGTTCAGCGCCAGGGCCGATCCCGGCGGCGTCCGGCGGATCAGCGAGCGGGCGTGAAGCGGATCGGCGGACGCGCTACAAGGCGAGGGCGACCTTGACCACGGCGCCATCCTCGGTGTCGGGCCGGACCGTGAAGCCGAGCTGGCGACAGACCGCGAGCATGGGTCGGTTCTCGCGCAGGACCGTCCCCTCGACCCGGGAGAGCCCCTCGACCCGGGCCCAGTCGATCATCAGGCTCATCAGGGCGTGGCCGAGGCCTGTTCCCTTCCGGTCGCCGTGGATCAGGATGGCGTATTCGCCGCTCTCATGGTTGGCATCGGCGTGGAGACGGACGGCGCCGAGCATCATTCCGGTGGCCGCGTCGATCGCCACGAAGGCGATGGCGCGGGCGTAGTCGAGCTGCGTGAGCTTGGCGAGGAAGGCGTGGTTGAAGTCCCGCACCGGTGCGAAGAAGCGCAAGCGCAGGTCCTCGGCGCTGACCGACTGGAAGAAGGTGAGGAACAGCGCCTCGTCCTCCGGCCGCACCGGCCGCACCGTGACGGTCTCGCCCCGGAGGTGGAGGGTGCGCTCCCACTCCACCGGATAGGGTCGGATCGCGAAGCGCGGATGGTAGGCGCCCCGGGCGCGGCGGCCGGCCGCGGTCTCGGCCGCCACCATCACGCGGGCATCGAGGGCGAGGGCGCCGGTCTCATCGGCGAGGAGCGGATTGATGTCGAGCTCGCGCACCTCGGGACAGTCGGCCGCCAGTTGCGCCAGCTTCACCAGGACCAGCGCCACCGCGTGGCGGTTCACCGCCGGCACGTCGCGATAGGCGGCGAGACGCCGGGCGACGCGGGTCCGGTCGATCAGCTCCGAGGCGAGGCGCAGGTCGAGGGGGGGCAGGCCGAGGGCCCGGTCGTCGATGACCTCCACCGCCGTGCCGCCCCGCCCGAACACCACCACCGGCCCGAAGGTCGGGTCCTCGGCGAGCCCGGCGATCAGCTCGCGCTGCTTGCCGCGCCGGATCATCGGCTGGACCGCGAAACCGGTGATCCGCGCCTCCGGCGCCAGCCGCCGGGCCCGGGCGAGGATGTCGGCGGCGGCCGCCCGCACGTCGGCCTCGCTGGTGAGATCGAGGCGCACGCCGCCGACGTCGGACTTGTGCACGATGTCGGGCGAGACGACCTTGAGCGCCACGGCGCCGCCCTGCGCGATGATGGGCCATGCGGCCGTCGCGGCCGCATCGATGTCGGGCGCCAGCGCCAGCGGCACGCTGTCGATGCGGTAGGCGGCGAGGAGGTCGGCCACGGCGACGGGGTCGAGCCAGGTCTGCCCCTGAGCCACGGCGCGTGCGACGACGGCGCGGGCCGCCTCGACGTCCGGCGAGAAGTCGCGCGGCAGCGAATCCGGCGTGCGCATCAGGTCGTCCTGCGCCTCGCGATAGCGCACGAGGTGCAGGAAACCCTCGACGGCGGCGTCCTCGGTGGAGAAGCGTGGGATGCCCGCGGCGGCGAGGCGTCCGACCGCCTCGGCCTCCTCACCGATGGTCACGGCGAAGACCGGCTTCTTGCGTGCGCCGTTCCGACGGATCCGGGTCACGGTGTCGGCGATCGCTCCGGCGACCTCCGTGCCGTCCGAGCGGGCCGTGGGCACGTGGACGGCAAGCACCGCGTCGTTGCCCGGATCCGCCAGCAGCGGCGCGAGGGCGTCGGCATAGGCCTCCGGTCCGGCGGCGACGCCGAGATCCACGGGATTGCCGAGCGTCCCGGCCGCCGCCAGGGTGCCGCCGCGATCCGCGAGCCGGTCGGCCGCCAGGGCGCCGATCCCGCGTCCGTTGCCCAGGATCACGAGGCGATGCCCCGGGAAGGGGCGCTGGCGCCCGAGCGTCTCCACCGCGGAGAACATCGCATCCAGGCTCTCCACCGCGAGCAGTCCGGCGCGGCGGAAGGCCGCCTCGTAGACGGTGTCGGGCCGGGCGAGCGCGCCCGTATGGGTTGCGGCGTGCCGGGCCGGGGCCCGGTGGCGCCCCGCTCGCAGCACCACGACCGGCTTGGCGCGCGCGGCCGCCCGCGCCGCCGACATGAACTTGCGCGCATCCACGACCGCATCGAGGGAGAGCAGGATCGCCCGGGTGCGGATGTCGGCCGCGAAGTGGTCGAGGCAATCCGCGACGTCGATATCGCAGGCGATGCCGAGGGACAGCACCGCCGAGAAGCCCACGTCCCGGCGCGCCGCCCATTCGACGATGCCGGCGGCGACGGTGCCCGACTGCGAGACCAGCGCCAGGTCGCCGACCTTGGGGGGCCGGGCCAGGAGACTCGCATCGAGGTGGGCGCCGGGAACGGAGAGGCCGATGCTGCCGGGCCCGAGGAGGCGCAGGCCGTGGCGGCGCGCCTCCGCCCGAGCCGCCTCGCAGACCGCATCGCCGACATCCGGCGTCAGGATGACGGCACCGGCCGCGCCGCGCAGCCCGGCCTCCGCGATCTGCTCGGGAATCGCTTCGGCCGGGGTCGCCAGGATGACGAGGTCCGGCACCTCGGGAAGATCGGCGAAGCGCGGAATCTGACCGGCGGCCGCATCGGAGCCGAGGCAATGGATCGGCCCCGGAAAGCCGCCGCGACGGAGATTGGCCAGGGCCGCCTCGGCCAGCCCATCCGGCCCGGCCCGGAGGCCGACCAGGGCGATCGCGCGCGGGGCGACCAACGCCTCGAAGCGGTACGTACTCATCGGCCGACCTGCCTCTGCTCGGGTGACGGGGCGGTCGCTCCTGAACCGTCCCGGCAGCAGGAGCGTCGCCGGCTTGGTAACCGGGTCGGATCGCGAACGCGTCCGGCAGGCGGTGTTATAGACCGCCTGCGCCCGACCGGTAGGGCGTTCGCGTCCGGAGACCCGCATGCCGTCCCAGCCTCCCTCTCCCGCCACCGAATCGACGGACGGAGCGATCCGTGCCGACATCGTCGCCGCGATGCGCGACCTTCTCACGCTCGGTCTGAGCCAGGGCACTTCCGGCAACGTGTCGGTGCGGGCGGGCGACGGCTTCCTCGTCACGCCGTCCGGCATTCCGGCCGAGACGCTGCGGCCGGAGGATCTCGTGGCGATGCGGTTCGACGGCAGTTTCGCGCACCCGCTCGCCCCCTCCTCCGAGTGGCGATTCCACCGCGACATCCTCGCGGCACGTCCGGAGGTGAACGCGGTGGTCCACGCGCATCCGACCCACTGCACCGCCTTCGCGATCTGCGGGCAGGACATTCCGGCGGTGCACTACATGATCGCGGCGGCCGGCGGACCGACCGTGCGCTGTGCCCCCTACGCGCCCTACGGCACCGAAGCCCTGTCGGCGGCGGCCCTCAACGCCCTGGAGGGACGGATGGCCTGCCTCCTGGCCAATCACGGCATGATTGCCGTCGGAACCGATCTTCGAAAGGCCCTCTGGCTCGCGGTGGAGGTGGAAGCGCTCTGCCGCCAATATGCGGTGGCGCTTCAGGTCGGAAATCCCGTGGTGCTGCCAGACGACGAGATCTGGAGAACGGTGGAACGGTTCAAATCTTACGGTCCGCGCAGCCGAACGGACGGGTGATCAGGTCTCGCACGGCCCGGGACAGGTGTCGAAATCGTCCGTTCCGGACCTTTTCGGGCGGACCTGCGTAAATTTTTACGCAGGTCCGTGCGTGGCCGCGGATAAAAACACGCGGCCTCCACAGTCTGTACGAGCCGGTTCGCGTCTAGATTTTGTATTCAAGAGCCATTTTAGCGCTCCGGCCGACTCTGCCGGTAATCGGCCCTAGAGGTCCGCTTTAGCTCAAATTTCGATGCAGACCTGGTCTGTAAGAGATCATATTTCCTCCCGTAGAAAATTATTTTTCCGGTTCCCCGATCTGAACCGTGAGGCATTAGGGCGCCCAGTCGCCCAGTCCGTGCAGGAACAGGCAAAATCGCGCAAATTTAGTCCAGTTCGTCGGAATGGCAGTGGTTGCTGGTCTATTCCAGTTCACCAGACATCGACCGGATGCGACCTATACGAGACCTGATGAGGCTCTTGCCTTTTGCTTTGCTTCATCATAGCAAGCAGCAAGTCACAACCATGACGCGGCAGCCAAACCTCCCAACCGGCACGACGCCCTCGGGGTGGGTGGTATTCAGAACGCAACGAGAGATTCAGAATGAGCACCGAGAACGGAATCCTGCCGGACTACATCGAGCTCGCGGCCGACATCGTGTCCGCATTCGTGAGCAACAACTCGGTTCCGATCGCTGACCTGCCGGCGCTGATCGGCTCGGTGCACGCCACTCTGAGCAAGCTCAACCAGGTCGGGACCGAGGAGAAGGCGGAGCCTCTGACTCCGGCCGTGTCCATCAAGCGCTCGATCACGCCGGACTACGTCGTCTGCCTCGAGGATGGAAAGAAGTTCAAGTCTCTCAAGCGTCACCTGCGGACGCGCTACGAGATGACGCCCGAGCAGTATCGCACCAAGTGGAACCTCCCGAGCGACTATCCGATGGTCGCCCCGAACTACGCGGCCGCCCGTTCGGAGCTGGCCAAGAACATGGGTCTCGGCCAGCAGCGTCGGAAGCAGGAGAGCGTGGCCGTCGAGACCGAGGCCAAGGCGGAGTCGGCTCCGCGCGGGCGTCGGCCCAAGGTGGCGGCTCAGGCCTGACGCCAGGACGCGCAGGCTTGGCGCCGGAACGCGATTGACGCCGGAGGGATGACGAACGAGGCCGAGGCGCATCGCCTCGGCCTCGTTCGTCTTGTCCACAGCTTGTCGACTGCTCCTGCACTGATCTTGGCAGATCCGGTGAAACAACGCGTTTTACAGATCGGGTCGGTATTCGAACCGGCACGATGCCGCGGGAAGGTCGATCCGGCGCGCTAACCCGCAAGATCTCCGAGCATCCGGAGCACTTTCTCCCCTCCGCGACCCGGACGGCGTTAGAGAACGCGCAACCCTCCGCTGCCACGGTCGGGTCCACCGCGGTCGAGGGTCGAACGATCCCGGCCCTCTTCCGGTTGGGACCACCACATGTCGGGTCGATCGCAGCTCGTGGCGCGCCTGTTCTGGACGTCCGTGCTCGGAGGGGGCTGCGCCCTCTGGTTCGGGCAGCCCGGCGCCATCGGAGCCGGACTGGCATGGGCCGGTGTCGTCCTTCACCATCTCGACCGGCCGCGGCGTCTGCGCCGGCTGATCCGGAGGATCGCACGCCCCCATGCGCCGACTCTGGCCCTGCGGCGGCGACAGGAATGCTTCGTCGATGCCTACGGCAACCTGATCAGCGACGGCTGGGAGCGCGAGCGAACCTACTTCGCCGAGCGCACGGTGGTGCCGCAGTTGGAGGCCCGTGGCCGCGGCGACGAGATCGACGGAGCCTGGGACGACATCCTCGCCATCATCGAACGGGTGGCGGATGGAGTGCAATTGCCGGACGAGAGCGAGGCGCCCGAGGAGGGCATCGCCTACGAGCGTTACTGCGCGGGACGTCTGCGCGAGGCAGGCTGGAACGCGCGCGCCACCCAGGCCAGCGGCGATCAGGGCGCAGACATCGTCGCGGAGCAGGCCGGGACGCGTCTCGTGGTCCAGTGCAAGCGCTACGGGCGTCCGGTGGGCAACGGCGCCGTGCAGGAGATCGCTGCGGCGATGCGCTACTGGTCCGCCGACATGGCGGCGGTCGTCTCGAATGCCGGGTTCACCCCAGCGGCGCGCAAGCTCGCCGCCGCCACCGGCGTCCGGCTGCTGCACCACGACGCCCTCGCCGAATTGCAGCCCGCGCCGCCGGTCGCCCCGCCGCCCGGCGCCAAGCGGCGCGCGGTTCGTCCCCCGCGATCATCCCTCGCCGAGCGGTAGCCAGCGATGGCCCTGCGCGGCCAGGAGCGCGGTGGCGCCCTCCGGCCCGTCGCTTCCGGCGGCGTAGGGCTCCACCGGCGCATCGGTCCAGGCCTTGAGCAGCGGATCCACCACCGCCCAGGCTGCCTCGATGCTGTCGGCCCGCTGGAACAGGGTCGCGTCGCCGATGAGGCAATCGTAGAGCAGCGTCTCGTAACCGACGCTCGGCGTCTCGCGGAAGAAATCCCCGTAGTCGAAGGCGGCGGTGACCCGGCCGAGATCCAGGCGTGGCCCGGGCCGCTTCGCGTTCATCTCGATGTCCATCCCCTGCTCGGGGTCGATGCGAAAGCGCAGGACGTCGGGGGTTACGGGCGCATCCGGCGTCGCGAAGGGCGAGTGCGCCGGCGGCCGGAAATGAAGGGCGATCTCGGTGACGCGGTCGGTCATCCGCTTGCCGGTGCGCAGGTAGAACGGAACGTCCTTCCAGCGCGGGTTGTCGATGGCGAGCTTCAGGGCGACGTAGGTCTCGGTGTGGGAATCGCGGGCGACGTCGGGCTCATTGCGATAGGCCGGCACCGCGTGCCCGTGCTCCTGACCCGCCGCGTATTGGCCGCGAACCGCCTGCGCGGGCTGGACCGGTTGCACCGCCTGGATGAGCCGGGCCTTCTCGTCGCGGACATCCTCGGCGTCGAGACTCCTGGGCGGCTCCATCGCCACCATGCAGAGCAGCTGGAACAGGTGGTTCGGCACCATGTCGCGCAAGGCGCCCGTGGGCTCGTAGAAGGCGCCGCGCGCCTCGACCCCGATGGTCTCCGCCGCGGTGATCTCCACGTGATCGACGTGGTCGCGATGCCAGACCGGCCCCAGCAGGCCATTGCCGAACCGGATCGCCAGGATACTCTGAACCGTCTCCTTTCCGAGGAAGTGGTCGATGCGGAAGAACTGGCTTTCGGTGCCCTGCTCGAGGATGCGTGCGTTCAGGGCGCGGGCCGATTCAAGGTCGCTGCCGAACGGCTTCTCGATGACGACGCGGCGGAAGACGCCCGCCTGCTCCTTCAGCAGGCCCGCCTCCCCCAGGGCATCGACGATCGGGCCGAAGAAGCGGGCCGAGACCGCGAGATAGAAGATGACGTTGCCGGACAGCGCCTGAGCGAGGCCCGTGAAGGTCTCGGCGGCGGTGAAGTCCCCTTGGCGGAAGCTGAGGCGTTCGCTGATGAAGCCCCAGGCCTTGGAATCGATGTGGTCGGGGTGGAATTCCGACGTCCGGTCCGTGGTGAAGGACTGCATCGTCTCGGAGAGGGCATCGCGCCAACCCTCGTCGGTGTTGGCGTTGTGGTCGACACCGATGATGCGGAACGCCGGGTCGAGCAGGCCGCCGGCCGCGAGGTTGTAGAGCGCCGGCATCAGCAGCCGCTTCGTGAGGTCGCCGGCGGCCCCGAAGATCACCAGCGTGCAGGGGGGGGCCGCCGGAACGGGCTGATGCTCGGGTGTCGCGGCGGGTGCTTTGGCGGGGGGTATCTGGTCCATGGCCCACGGCCTCCACTCACGGTTGCGGCGCGGCGCGCCGGAAAAATCCGCTCGTCAACCTGCGGCGCCCCGGCGACGTTCCGGCCAAGGTCGTGCCGGATCGCGTGGGCTGACCCGACCGGGACGCGGGGCCGGTCCCTATTCGTCGGTGCGGATGGCCTGGCCCGAATCCACCGGCAGGCGGGCTTCCTTGAGGTCCTCCCCGCTCGGCAGGCTGCGCACGTCCCAGCCGCCGCCCAGCGCGCGGATCAGCGAGACCGCGGTGGTGAAACGGTTGAGGCGGATCTGCAGGGCGGCGACCTCGTTGTTCAGGGCGAGCGCCTGGGCCGTGACCACGGTGGTGAAGTTCTGCGTTCCGGCCCGGTACTCGTTCAGGGTGATCTCCACGGCGCGGCGGGCCGAGGCCACGGCCTCGTCCTGGGCCACCTGCTGCCGGGCAAGGATGCGCACGCCGGCAAGGCCGTTCTCGACCTCCGAGAAGGCGGTGAGCACGGTCTGGCGGTAATTGGCCACGCTGGCGTCATAGGCCGCGCGGGTGATGCGCAGGGCCGCCGCGCGGGCGCCCCCGTCGTAGAACACCTCCGTGCCGGCGGCCGCCACCGACCAGACCTGGTTGACGGCGGAGAGCAGGCCGTTGGCCGGGTTGCCCGAGATACCGCCGGAGGCCGAGAGCGTCACGGTGGGGTAGAAAGCCGCCACGGCGACGCCGATCTGCTCGCTCTGGGCCTGGACGTTGCGCTCGGCCTGCGCGACGTCGGGGCGCCGCTCGAGAAGCGTCGAGGGAATGCCGACCGGCACGGCGGGCGGGCGCGCGGCGAGCGGCGCCACCGGCAGGCTCAGCTCCGACGGCGGCCGACCCACGAGGAGCGCGATGGCGTGCTCGAAGGTGGCGCGCTGCAGGCCGATGGCGATGGCCTGGGCCTGCGTGGTCTGGAGCTGCGTCTGGGCCGTGATCACGTCCGAGCGTGCGGCGACGCCGGCATTGTACTGGTTCTCGGTGATCGCGAGGCTCTTCTTGTAGCCTTCGATGTTCTCGTTGAGCACGCGCTGGAGCGAATCCTGGTAGCGCAGCGTCAGGTAATTGGTCGCGACCTCGGACTGGAGCGTCAGGCGCACCAGGGCGAGTTCGGCGGCGCTGGCCTGGGCCGTGGCGACCTCGCTCTCGATGTTGCGGCGGATGCGGCCGAACAGGTCGAGTTCCCAGCTGGCCTGACCCTGGAGCGAGACGTTGGTGCGCTCGATCCCGAGGGAGCGGGACCGCGAGACACTGGGGGCGCCGGTGACCGTGGGGAACAGGGCGGCGCGGGCCTGGGCGACGAAGGCGCGCGCCTGCTCGTAGGCGGCCACCTGGACCCGCAGGCTCTGGTTGTCGACATCCACGAGGCGGATTAGGCGGTCGAGGGTGGGATCGCGGAACACCCGCCACCAGTCGCCGCGCTCGGCCCCGTCGTTGGGCGCGGCCGGACGCCAGCCCTTGCGGCTCGCCGCGTAGGCGGCGCTGTCCTCGCGGGTGCCCCCCTGCTTGAACGCCAGGGGCGTCTCCACCGAAGGACGCGCGTAGTCCGGCCCGACCATGCAGCCGGACACGAGCCCGGGCAGGCCCAAGAGGGCGAAGAGTCCGGGGCGCAGCCTCATTCGGCCGGGCTCAGGGCCGCGCCGGCCGCCGGCGCGCGGCGGCGCAGCCGGTCGAGATACAGGTACACGACGGGGGTGGTGTAGAGGGTCAGGATCTGGCTCACGATCAGGCCGCCGACGATGGCGATGCCGAGGGGCCGCCGCAGTTCGGAGCCCTCCCCGCCGGCGAGGATGAGGGGCAAGGCGCCGAGCATCGCGGCGAGCGTTGTCATCATGATCGGGCGGAAGCGCAAGAGGCAGGCCTCGAAGATCGCCTCCTTCGGGGAGGCTCCGCGCGTGCGCTCGGCATCCAGGGCGAAGTCGATCATCATGATGGCGTTCTTCTTGACGATGCCGATGAGCAGGAAGACCGCGATCAGTGCGATGACGGTGAATTCGGTGCCGGACACGAGAAGCGCCAGCAGCGCGCCGATGCCGGCCGAGGGCAGCGTCGAGAGGATCGTGACGGGGTGGATGAAGCTCTCGTAGAGGATGCCGAGGATCGTGTAGACCGCCAGCAGCGCGGCCAGGATCAGCAAGGGCTGGCGTGAGGACGATTCCTGGAAACTCTTGGCCGAACCCGCGAATTCGCCGTGGATGGTGGCGGGCAGGCGCAGGTCGGTGATGGCTTGTTCGATGGCGGCGGTGGCATCGGACAGGCTCTTGCCGGGCACGAGATTGAACGAGATCGTGGTGGCGACGAACAGGCCCTGGTGACTGACCTGCACGGGCGCGTTGCCGGTCTCCAGGCGGGCGAAGGCCGAGAGCGGAATCATCGTCTCCTTGGCGCTCGACACCGGCGCGCTCGACGAGGCGCCGCCCTTGCCGCCCGCGATGGCGTTGGCGGCGGCGTTGCGGGCCGAATCGGTGGCGATGGAGGCGGCACTGGCGTCGGCGGCCGCCGTCGCGCCGACGGCGCCGGTCGCCGCGGCTCCGGTCGGGGCGCCCGCCACCGTGCCGGCCACCGCGTTGGTGGTGGCCGAGCCCCGCGCCTTGCCGCCCGAGGTCGAGACGTAGAGCATCTTCAGGGTGTCGGGGCTCTGGAGGTAGCGCGGCGCGATCTCCATCACGACGTGATACTGATTCAGAGGGTTGTAGATTGTCGAGACCTGGCGCTGGCCGAAGGCGTCGTAGAGCGTGTTGTCGATCTTGTCTGGGGTCAGGCCGTAGCGGAAGGCGCTGGCCCGGTCGATCACGAGTCGGCTCTCGAGGCCGCCCTCCTGCTGGTCGGAGGTGACGTCGGCGAAGATCGGGTTCTTCTGCAGCGCCTGCACCAGCTTCGGCGCGGCGGCGTAGAGCTCCTCCGCCGTGTCGCCCTGGAGGGTGTACTGATACTGGGCGAAGCTCTGGCGGCCGCCCATGCGCAGGTCCTGGCGCGGGAACAGGTAGAGGCGGGCGCCGGCGACCTGCGACAGCTTCGGGCGCAGGCGTGCCATCACGGCGGTGATCGACTCACGCTCGCCCCGGGGCTTGAGGCCCACGAAGACGTTGGCCGAGTTGGTGCCGCGCCCGCCCGTGAAGCCCACGACGCTGTCGACGGCGGGGTCGGCCTGCACGATGGCGGTGGCCTGTTCCAGCTTCTGCTTCATCGACTGGAACGAGATGCGCTGGTCGGCCTGGATGCCGCCCATCATCTGTCCCGTATCCTGCTCGGGAAAGAAGCCCTTCGGCACGATGACGTAGAGGTAGACGTTCAGGCCCACGGTTGCGAGCAGCGAGAGGGCGACCAGCCGACGATGGCGCAGGGCGATGCGCAGGGTGCGCTCGTAGCCCCTCAGCATCCCGTCGAACCCGGCCTCCAGGACGCGCACGAACCCGTTCGGCCGCACGGTCTCGTGGGGGGCCTCGCGCCGCAGGAGCAGTGCGCACATCATCGGCGTGGTGGTGAGCGAGAGCACCAGCGAGATCAGGATCGCCAGCGAGAGCGTGACGGCGAATTCCTGGAACAGGCGCCCGACGATGCCGCCCATCAGGAGGATCGGCAGGAACACCGCCACGAGCGACAGGCTCATGGAGATGACGGTGAAGCCGACCTCGCGCGAGCCGAGGAGCGCCGCCTCGATCCGGGGCCTGCCCTTCTCGATGTGGCGCTGGATGTTCTCCAGGACCACGATGGCGTCGTCCACGACGAAGCCCGTGGCGATGATGAGCGCCATCAGCGACAGGATGTTGAGGCTGTAATCGAGCAGGTACATCGCCGAGTAGGTCCCGACGATGGAGATCGGCACCGCGACGGCCGGGATCAGCGTGGCCCGTCCCGAGCGCAGGAACAGGAACACCACGAAGACGACGAGCACGACGGCGATGAGCAGCGTCTCCTCGGTTTCGGCCAGGGAGGCCCGGATGGTGGCGCTGCGGTCTCCCGTGACCATGAGGTCGATGTCGCCCGGGAGCGCCGCCGTCACCTGCGGAATCGCCGCCTTCAGCCCCCGGATCGTGTCGACGACGTTGGAGCCGGGCTGCTTGTAGATGAACAGGATCACGCCCGGCTTGCCGTTGACGAGGCCGAGGTTGCGCCGGTCCTCCACCGAATCCTCGATCGCGCCCACATCGGTCAGGCGTACGGCGGCGCCGTTGCGATAGGCCACCACGAGGTCGCGGTAATCGGCCGCCACCCGGCCCTGGTCGTTGGCGTAGAGCTGGTAGTGGCGCGTCTCGGTCTCGATGGCGCCCTTCGGCGAGTTGGCGTTGGCCGACGCGAGCGCCGCACGGATGCCCTCGAGGCCGATGCCGTAGTTGAAGAGCGCCGTGGGATCGAGTTCGACCCGCACGGCCGGCAGCGACGAGCCGCCGATGTCGACGTTCCCGACCCCGGGGAGCTGGGACATCTTCTGCTGCACCACCGTGGCGGCGGAATCGTAGAGCTGGCCCGGCGTCAGGGTGTTCGAGGTGAGGCCCAGGATGAGGATCGGCGCGTCGGCCGGGTTGAACTTCCGGTAGGTGGGATTCGACCGGAGGGCCGTCGGCAGATCGGCCCGCGCGGCGTTGATCGCGGCCTGGACGTCGCGGGCCGCGCCGTCGATGTCGCGGTTGAGCCCGAACATCAGCACGAGGCGGACCGAGCCGAGCGAACTCGTCGAGGTCATCTCGGTGACGTCCGCGATGGCGCCGAGGCGGCGCTCCAGGGGCGCCGCCACCGTGGTGGCCATGGTCTCCGGCGAGGCGCCGGCCATCTGCGCCTGGACCAGGATGACGGGGAAATCCACCTGCGGCAGCGGCGCCACCGGCAGCTTCAGGAAGGCGAAGATGCCCGCGAGCAGCACGCCGATGGTCAGCAGCGTGGTGGCGACGGGCCGCCGGATGAACGGCTCGGAGACGTTCACGGCAGCGCCTCGACGCTGTCGGCGCCGCCGGCGCGGCGGCCGGAGAGGCGGCGCTCCAGGCGATCGAAGGCGAGGTAGATCACCGGGGTGGTGAACAGGGTCAGCACCTGGCTGACGATGAGGCCGCCCGCGATGACGATGCCGAGCGGCTGGCGCAGTTCGGAGCCGACGCCGGTGCCGACGATGAGCGGCACCGCCGCGAACAGGGCCGCCAGCGTGGTCATCAGGATCGGCCGGAAGCGCAGGATGCAGGCCTCGTAGATCGCGTCGCGCGGGCTCATGCCCTCCTCGCGCTCCGCCTGGAGCGCGAAGTCGATCATCATGATCGCGTTCTTCTTCACGATGCCGATGAGCAGCACGATGCCGATGATCGCGATGATGTCGAGGGAGAGCCCGAACAGCATTAGCCCGATCAGCGCCCCGATGCCGGCCGAGGGCAGCGTCGACAGGATGGTGATCGGGTGGATGAAGCTTTCGTAGAGCACACCGAGGACGATGTAGACGGTGACGATGGCGGCCAGCACCAGGAAGAGCTGGTTCGAGAGCGCCGACTGGAAGGCGAAGACCGAGCCCTGCGGCACCACGCGGAAGCTCGGCGGCAGGTCGATCGACCGGCGTGCCGCCTCCACCGCCCCCACCGCATCGCCGAGCGCCACGCCGGGCGCGAGATTGAACGACACGGTGGTGGCGGGGAACTGACCGAGATGGCTGATCAGCAGCGGCGCCCGCCGCTCGCTCACCTGGGCCACGGCCGAGAGCGGAACCTGGCCGGAGGCGACCGTGGAGGACGGCAGGTAGATGTGGTCTAGGCTCTCGATGGTCTTGTGCAGGTCCGGGTCGGCCTCGAGGATGACCCGGTACTGGTTCGACTGGGTGAAGATCGTCGAGATGATGCGCTGACCGAAGGCGTCGTAGAGGGCGTTGTCGACGGTGGCCGGCGTGATGCCGTAGCGCCCGGCGGTCGGACGGTCGATGGTGATGTAGGCGGCCAGGCCGCTCGCCTGAAGGTCGCTCGCCACGTCCATCAGCAGCGGGGAGGCCTGCAGCGCCCGCACGAAGCGCGGCACCCAGGTCTCGAACTCGGTCAGGTTCGGGTTCTCCAGGATGACCTGGTACTGGGTCGCGCCCACCGCCGTATCGATGGTGAGGTCCTGCACCGACTGCAGGTAGAGGCGGATGCCCGCGACATCGGTGGTGGCCGCTTTGAGCCGTTCGATGATCTCGGGCGCGCGGGCGATGCGCTGGTCCTGCGGCTTAAGGTTGATGAGGAAGCGGCCGGAATTCAGGGTGACGTTCTGGCCGTCGACCCCGATGAAGGAGGACAGGCTCTGCACGTCCGGGTCCTTGAGCACGACGGCGGCGAGCTTCTGCTGGCGCTCGGCCATGGCGGCGTAGGAGACGGTCTGGTCGGCCTGGGTGACGCCCTGGATGACGCCGGTATCCTGCACCGGGAAGAACCCCTTCGGGATCACCACGAACAGGTAGGCGGTGAGCGCGATCGTGCCGAGGGTCACGATCAGGGTCAGCGTCTGGTGGCGAAGCACCACCCGCAGCATGCGGCCGTAGCCGGCGATGATGCCGTCCATGCCCCGGCGCGCGGTGCGGGCGACGATCCCCTCGCGCCGGTCCGGGGCACCGGGCGAGTGCGCCTTCAGCAGGCGGGCGCACAGCATCGGCACGAGGGTGAGCGAGACCACCGCCGAGATGATGATGGTGGCCGCCAGCGTGATCGCGAATTCGTGGAACAGGCGCCCCACCACGTCCCCCATGAACAGCAGCGGGATCAGCACGGCGATCAGCGAGACGGTGAGCGAGATGATGGTGAAGCCGATCTCGCGGCTGCCCTTCAGCGCGGCCTCGAGGGGGGAATCGCCCTCCTCCACGTGGCGGGCGATGTTCTCGATCACCACGATGGCATCGTCGACCACGAAGCCGGTGGCGATGGTGAGCGCCATCAGCGACAGGTTGTCGAGGGAGAAGCCGTAGAGGTCCATGACCGCCAGGGCGCCGATCAGGGAGAGCGGCACCGACAGGCTCGGGATCAGGGTCGCGGAGACGCTGCGCAGGAACAGGAAGATCACCAGCACCACGAGGCCGATGGCCAGCGCCAGTTCCACCTGCACGTCGTGCACCGAGGCGCGGATGGTGGTGGTGCGGTCGGTGAGCACGGTGACGCCGATGGCGGCCGGCAGGGTCGCCTGGAGCTGGGGCAGCAGCGCCTTGATCTTGTCGACGGTGCTGATGACGTTGGCGCCGGGCTGGCGCTGGATGTTCAGGATGACGGCGGGCGTCTCGTCCATCCAGGCGCCGAGCTTGGTGTTCTCGGGACCGTTGACCACGTCGGCCACGTCCGAGAGCCGAACCGGCGCGCCGTTCTTGTAGGCGATGATCGCGTCGTCATAGGCCTTCGGGTCGCGGATCTGATCGTTGGCGTTGATGGAATAGGACTGCGTCGGCCCGTCGATGGTGCCCTTCGGCGTGTTGACGTTGAGGTTGGTGACCGTGGTGCGCAGGTCGTCGATGTTGAGGCCGTAGGCGGCCAGGGCGCGGGCGTTGAAGCGGATGCGCACGGCGGGGCGCTGTCCGCCGCCGGTGCTGACGAGGCCGACGCCGGCCACCTGGGAGATCTTCTGGGCCAGTCGCGTCTCGGCCAGATCGCGCACTTCGGTGAGCGGCAGGGTCTTCGACGTCAGAGCCAGGGTCAGGATCGGCGCATCGGCCGGGTTTACCTTGGCGTAGATCGGCGGGGCCGGCAGGTCCGAGGGCAAGAGGTTGCCCGCCGCGTTGATCGCGGCCTGGACCTGCTGCTCGGCGATGTCGAGGGCGAGATCCAGGCTGAACTGCAGGGTGATGACGGAGGCGCCGGCCGAGCTCTGCGACGTCATCTGGTTGAGGTTGGCGAGTTGTCCGAACTGCCGCTCCAGCGGCGCCGTCACCGCCGAGGTCATCACCTCGGGGCTGGCGCCCGGATAGAAGGTCTGGATCTGGATCGTCGGGTAGTCGACCGACGGCAGGGCCGAGACCGGCAGGTTCAGGTACGACACCATCCCGACGAGCAGGATCGCCAGCATGAACAGCGTGGTGGCGACGGGCCGCAGGATGAAGAGGCGGGACGGATTCATCGGCTCATTGCGCCTCGGCCGGCCGCTGCCGGCGGCGCTCGCGCTTCTGGCTCTCGGGCGCGACGGCATCCGCCTTGGCGGCGTCGGGCTTGGCCCCCTCCGTCACCGGCGCGGCGGCCGGCGTGCTCTGAGCCTCCGCCGGCGCGCCCCGACCACCGGCCGGCTTGCCCTGCGCATCGGCCGCATGATCGCGGTGCGGGGCGC
This sequence comes from Methylobacterium sp. Leaf465, assembly GCF_001424705.1. Lineage (GTDB taxonomy): Bacteria > Pseudomonadota > Alphaproteobacteria > Rhizobiales > Beijerinckiaceae > Methylobacterium. Next base: position 272,759 of record NZ_LMRA01000023.1, on the reverse strand, counting down.
TCCGGGCCTTGCCGGCCTCCTCGGTGATGCGCACCGGTGCGCCGTCGCGCAGGCGGTCGGTCCCGTCCACGACCACGCGGTCGCCGATGTTCAGTCCCTCGGTCACCACCGTACGGGGGCCATCCGCCTCGCCGAGCTTGATCGGGCGGACGACGACCTTGTCGTCGCCCTGCAGCAGGTAGACGTAGGTGCCCGGCGTCCCGCGCAGGATCGCCGCCGTGGGGACGATCGGGGCGTCGCGCACGGTATCGACGACGAGCTTGGCGTTGACGAACTGGTTCGGAAACAGGGCGTCGTCCTGGTTCTCGAAGATCGCGCGCAGCTTCACCGTTCCGGTGGTGGTGTCGATCTGGTTGTCCACCGTGTCGAGGACGCCGGTGGCGATCACGTTGGTGTCGCCCCGGTCGTAGGCCGTGACGATGAGCTTGGCGCCCGACCGCACGCGGCGCATCACCCGCGCGACGTCGTCCTCCGGCAGGGTGAAGACCACCGAGATCGGATGCAGTTGGGTCACAACCACGATGCTGGTCGAGGCCGCCGTGATGTAGTTGCCCTGGTCGATCTGCCGCAGGCCGACGCGGCCTTCCACCGGCGAGACGATGCGGGTGTAGGTGATGTTGAGCTTCTGCTGGTCGACCAGGGCCTGGTCGGCCGCCACCGTGCCCTCGTTCTGCTTCACGAGGGCCCCTTGCGTGTCGACGTTCTGCTTCGAAATCGAATCCTGCTGGGAGAGCCGCTGAAAACGGGCGAGATCGAGCTTCGAGTTCTGCAGCAGGGCCTGATCGCGCATCAACTGGCCCTGATACTGGGCGAGCTGGGCCTCGTAGGGGCGCGAATCGATCTGGGCGAGGAAATCGCCTTTCTTCACGGTCTGGCCCTCGCGAAAGCCGATCTCCGTGAGGTAGCCGCTGATCTGCGAGCGCACCGTGACGGTGGCGAGGGGCGTGACCGTGCCGAGGCCGGCCAGCACGATCGGGACGTCGCCCGCCGCGACCGTGGCGATGCCCACCGCCTGAGCCGGCTCGCCATGGCCGCCGCGCCCACCAGCTCCCTTGCCGCGCTCGGACGTGGCGGCGACCTGGGTCTCCATTTTCGGCGCGAGGTAGAAGCGGTATCCGGCGTATCCGCCCCCCGCCAGGATCAGGAGAAGGACGAACCAGAGCCCCGCCCGGCTGCGACGGGCCGGTGGTGCGGTGCGCGACTCGCGCGGCAGCACATCGCCCGGGCGCGCGTCGTCCCGGAGCGTCCCGGGGTATTCGCGCGCTGTCTCGGTGCGGATGGGAGAGGTTTCGTTCATGGCCTGACGATCATGGCGTGTTGCGGACGGCGTTGCGAGCGGAAGAACCGGCAGGCTCTCACGAGACCAACGGCCGCCGGCGCAACGCAATCCCGGTCCCCATGCCCGGTCGGCGCATGTCCGATCGACGCTTGGCCAGCCGGTGCTCGGCCAGTCGATGCTTGGCCGGATCGGCAGGGGCTGCCGATGGGGAGGACATAAGGTCCATGGGCGCCCCGGGACAGGATCGAGCGACGTCGCACCCTGCGCCCCGCATCGGCGGGTCTCGCCCGACCCTGGATCTGCTCCAAGCGAAACTCGACCCCGGCCGGTCCCAGGTCTCGAAGGCGGTCGCGGCACGGCATGGGAGACGCTCTAGGGAACCAATGCGACTCCAGTGCGGCCTTCGCGTTTCCACCGTATTGCTGTCGCGCCGGCACCCGGAAATCCCTGCCGAGACGCGCCCGGTTACGCGGCCAGCCCTCCGACAGACGAGAAAAGGCCGCCGCTGGGGGAAGCGACGACCTCTTCTTGGGAAGGACCGGAGCGGCGACGACACGTGTACGGAACGAGGGGGCGAAGTCCCGCGCTGGCAATCACCGCTCCAGCCGTGAGTCGAGAGTTACGTGATGGCTGATGAAAGTCAACAATCGTCAGGCCACCCGCCCGGAGGTGGTTCGGGCCGCGTGCGAGGACGCACATTTCACCGGGGCGAAGGGGCGTGCTACGCCACGGCTCGCCGCGCCCTTCCCCTTCCCCGAACCCCCGCTCTCCATGAATCCCGTCCTCGCCGATCTGCCGACGACCATCTTCACGGTGATGTCGGGCCTCGCCCGCGACCTCGGCGCGATCAATCTGGGTCAGGGCTTCCCGGACGATCCGGGACCGGAGGATGTCCGGCGCAGGGCCGCCGAGGCCGTGCTGCACGGCGACAATCAATACCCGCCGATGATGGGCTTGCCCAACTTGCGCCGGGCGATCGCGGCGCATTACGCGCACCACCAGGGGCTGGATCTCGAGCCGATGGCGGAGGTGATGGTTACGTCGGGGGCCACCGAGGCCATCGCCGCCGCCCTGTTCGCCCTGATCGCGCCGGGTGACGAGGTCGTGCTGTTCGCCCCCCTCTACGACGCCTACCTGCCGCTGGTGCGCCGGGCCGGCGGCGTCGCGCGCATCGTGCCGCTCCAGCCCCCGCAGTTCCGCCTCGACGCGGACGCCCTGGCGGACGCATTCTCGGATCGGACGAAGCTCGTCGTCGTGAACAATCCGCTCAATCCCAGCGCCACGGTCTTCGGACGGGAGGATCTGGCGCTCCTCGCCTCCTTCTGCACTCGGCACGACGTGGTGGCGGTCTGCGACGAGGTCTGGGAGCATATCGTCTTCGACGGCGCACGACATTGCCCGCTGATGGCGCTCCCGGGCATGCGCGACCGGACCGTGAAGATCGGCTCGGCCGGCAAGATCTTCGGCCTGACCGGCTGGAAGGTCGGCTTCGTGATGGCGGCGCCGGCCCTGCTGCGGGTGGTGGCCAACGCCCACCAGTTCCTCACCTTCACGACGCCGCCCGCCCTGCAGGAGGCGGTGGCCTACGGGCTCGCCAAGGACGACGCCTACTTCACCGGCATGCGCGCGCGCTTCGCCGCCTCCCGCGACCGCCTGTCGGCGGGCCTCGCCGAGCGCGGCTTCCGGGTGCTGCCTTCCCACGGCACCTACTTCCTCACCGTCGACCTCGCGCCCCTCGGCTGCGACGACGACGTCGCATTCTGCGACGACCTGGTGCGCCGGCACGGCGTCGCCGCGATTCCGATCAGCGCCTTCTATCCGGATGCGTCCGTGCGCCACCTCGTGCGGCTGTGTTTCGCCAAGGCCGACGACGTCCTCGACCGGGCCCTCGACCGGCTCTCCACCGTCGCGCGGCAGGCGGCCTGATGGGCGGGTTCGCAGGGGCGGCGCTTGCGGGCGCACGGGACCGGGGCCACATCCCGACGCATGACCACGCCGCGCCCTTCCCCCAGGCTGGACTTGCCCCGGAGCCCGACCATGGACTTCACCCAGACCGCCGGTGCCACGACCCGCTTCCGACCCAAGGCGGACGACCGCGAGGCAACGCTGCTGCGCCTGGAGGCGTTCGCACACCTCATGGATTCGGCCTTCGTGATCCCCGGCATCAACCGGCGGGTGGGCCTCGACGCCCTGGTGGGTCTCGTCCCGGTGGTGGGCGACGTCGCCGGCATGCTGCTTGCCTCCTACATCGTGGTGGAGGCGCGCCGACTCGGGGCGCCGCGCTGGCTCATCGCCCGGATGGCCTTGAACATCGCGGCCGACGGGGCGCTCGGTGCCGTGCCCCTGGCGGGCGACCTGTTCGATGCGGCGTTCAAGGCCAACCGCCGCAACGTGCGCCTGCTGCGGCGTCACCTCGAGCGGCATGGCGGATTGCGCCCGAACGAGATCGAAGGCACGGCGACGCACATCGACGGCTGAGATCCGACGCACGGGGGGGCGCCCGATGAACAAGGTCGCGCGTCCCGACAGCGCCCGGGCAGTCGCCCTGCCCCCGCCGGGGCGGGGCCTCTCGCCCTTGAATCGGCGGCGGCTCGCCAATTTCCGGCGCAATCGACTGGGCTACTGGTCGTTCCTGATCTTCACGGCCCTGTTCGTCACGAGCCTGTTCGCCGAGTTCATCGCCAACGACCGGCCGCTGGTGGTCTCGTACAAGGGCGAGATCCTGTTCCCGGTGGTCATCGACTACCCGGACGAGAAGTTCGGCGGCTTCTATGCCCGGCCCAACTACCGCTCGGCGGAGACGCGCAAGGAGATCGCCGACAACGGCTGGGCGATCTGGCCGCCGATCCCCTATTCCTACGACACGATCATCGATGGCCTGCCGACCCCCTCCCCCTCGCCCCCGACCTGGATGCTGACGGAGGCCCAGTGCCAGAACGTCGGCAAGTCCTGCTCCGAACTCGAGACGCACTGGCTCGGGACCGACAACACCACCCGCGACGTGCTGGCGCGCATCGTCTACGGCTTCCGCATCTCGGTGCTGTTCGGGCTGATCCTCGCCCTGATCTCCTCGGTGATCGGGGTGATCGCCGGGGCGGTGCAGGGCTATTTCGGTGGCTGGGTCGACCTCGCCCTGCAGCGCTTCATCGAGGTCTGGAGCGGCATCCCGACCCTCTACCTGATCATCATCATCTCGGCCTTCATCGAGCCGGGCTTCTTCGTGCTGCTGGGCATCCTGCTGCTGTTCTCGTGGGTGTCGCTCGTCGGGGTCGTGCGCGCGGAGTTCCTGCGGGCCCGCAACTTCGAGTACGTGCGCGCCGCCCGGGCGCTGGGCCTCTCGAACATCCGCATCATGAGCCGCCACCTCCTGCCCAACGCGATGGTGGCGACGCTGACCTTCCTGCCCTTCATCCTCAACGGATCGATCGGGACGCTGACCTCCCTCGACTTCCTCGGCTTCGGCCTGCCCCCCGGCTCGGCCTCGCTGGGCGAATTGCTGGCCCAGGGTAAGGACAACATCCAGGCCCCCTGGCTCGGACTGAGCGGCTTCTTCGTGGTGGCGGTGATGCTGAGCCTGCTGGTCTTCGCCGGCGAGGCCGTGCGCGATGCCTTCGACCCGCGAAAATCCTTCGCCTGACAGCCGTTTGCCGCCGCGGCGGGGAGCCTTGGGGGAGCTCTTCAGAGCGGGCGCTGGCGACCGCCGTCGAGCAGCCAGCCCCTGGCACGGAGGAGCAGGGCCGGCCGGACCCGGGCGACGTCGTCGCCATCGACGAGGGGGGAGGCCGCGAGGGCGGTGAGGTAGGCCTGTTCGCTGGGCCGGCAGGTGCGCAGGGCCGCGTCGGCGGCGATGACCCGGCGGGAGAGGACGACCTCGAGGGCGAAGTTGCGATTGAGGCAGGCGCGCCAGGAGGCGTGGCGCTCGGCCACGCTCGGGGCCTCCTGCGCCGCCGCGGACGCGACGAGCAGCATCAGCAAAGCGGGCGCAGCGGCGGTGCGGAGGTGATGGTGGAACGTCATGGCGGGGTATCCCGGAGCGGGATCACCCTCGCGCCGCCACGCTTAACCGCCCCTTAAAGGATCGGATTGTCCACGATCCCACACGGGGACAGCGTCAGCGGTTGGCGGTGGTGACGGGCGAGGCGGCCCGGCCCAGGGACACCCAGGCGACGGCATCCTGGCTCTCGCGCTTGATGAAGGTGTAGCCGGTCTGACGCCAGGGCAGGATCGTGCTGGTCTTGTTGTCGAGGATGAGGTCGCCGCGATCCGTGATCAGGGTCAGAACGGCGTGTCCCTCGCCCTTCTCGTCGATCACGACCGTCATCCGCATCGCCCGGCGCGGCAGCCCGGCCTCGGCCAGGAGCTTGCGCTTGAGGAGCTGGAAATCCTCGCAATCGCCCGAGCCGTCCTCGGCGAGGTCCCAGCGGTCCGCGACGCGCAGGTGGTCCATGTCGGTGACGGCGACGAGGGACTTGTTTACCCGGCGGTTGACCGAGACGATGGTGTTCCAGATCGTTGGCGTCAGGGTGATCTGAGCCGGCTCGGCGCCGTTCACCGCACACTCCGTCGCGTAGGCGGCGCAGAAATCGACCCAGGCGGCGATCGGGCGGGTCTGAGCGCCGGCGCTGATGGCGCTCGGGACGGTGGGCAGGGCTGCCAAGGTCTGCGCCTCCGCCCCCGACAGGGCGGCGAGGCCCGCGAACAGCGTCGCGGCGCCGAAGGCGGCGAAGCGGGTCGTCAGAGCCGAGAACCGCTGGGAAAACCCGTACCGCATGACCGCCCTTGGCCCCGTTAAGCTTCTGTTAACGAATGTCCCACGGCCGGCGTTGCACCACAATCGGCGGGTTAAGAAAAGGTTAACGGTGTGGATGGCGGCGCTTCGGTTCGCCGTCATGGCGTTCGGTCGACGCGTCGATCCACCGCGACACGCCCGAGATCGGCGGCGGGAACGACGCCGTCCCCGTACGGCCGCGCAGCATTGCCGGACTGAATTTCATCGCGTGTCCGTGTTGCGGTCGAGGATTGTTTTTCCGGACGCCGAACAATCTCGGGTCGATCTGCATGCGACGGAGTCTCGGCTGGTCTCGCACGCCTCAACTGTCCCGGGGTCGGGCGGAGGGACGCTTGTCACCGGATGAGGAGGCCCCATTTCCACCCGCGAGGGCGCATCAGACCGAGACGACGAGACTTCGATGATTGAGGCAGATCGACCCTTCCGGACCGCCCGGCTGGCCACGGCGCGGCTGGCGCTCGCCGCAGCCCTGGCGGCCGTGATGATCCCCGCCGCTCGGGCGCAGGAGATGCCCTACGTGAACCCGGAGAGCGGGACGTTCCTGATCCATGGCAATTACTGCGGACCGGGCAATCGCAGCCCGCGCCCGCCCATCGATGCCCTCGACCTAGCCTGCATGCATCATGACATCTGCTCGCCACCACGTGGGCAGATTGCCACCTGTGCCTGCAACGACCGCCTGCACGCGGAGGCCGAGGCGGTGTCAGCGGATTCGCGTCAGCCGCAGGGCCTGCGCGACACGGCCGGCTTCGTCGCCGACACCGCCCTCGCCCTGCCCTGCCGCTGACGCCATGCCCCGGGGCGCACCGCCCGCCTCGGGTTCCTGTTGGCCTTAGGCCTGGGGCAGGTCCGGCGTGATGCCGAGGTTGGACAGGCCCTCTTCGAGAAGGTCGCCCGCATTGGGGATGCCGAGGATCTCGTGGGCGGCCCCTTCGCCGACAGCCTCGCGCTCGCGGGCGAAGCGTACCGCCTCGGACCATTCCTCGGGCTCCATGTCGCCGCGCCCGATATAGAGGAGCGCCAGGAGGTCGGCGCGCTCGTCGTCGTTGAGGGCGCCGATCATCGACCGCAATTCTTCCTCAGTGGCGTCGTCCGTGCCCGAGACGAGCACGTCGGTGGCCCCGTCATCGGTGGGGTTGGAGCCGGAATCGGGGTCGGTCGCCCCTTCCTTCACATCGACGGCGCGCACGCGCAGGATGATCTCGGTGACCTTGTCGACGGCGATGTCCATGAACGCATTCCCGCTTCGGCGGCCGCCGGCAGCGGCGGTCCTGAGCAGCGACAACGGGCCAAGCCCAATCCGGTTCGCGCCGACCGCGTCCGGCCGACACCGATGACGCGCTGGATCGGGGGTCTCGACGGTTGCCGTGGGGCCTGGGCCGGAGTCCTTCTCGACCTCGACGACCCCGCCCGCTTCCGCGCCGTACGCGTCGCTCGGCCGGTCGACCTCCTCGACGGTCCCGAGGCGCCGATCCGCGTGGGGATCGACTGTCCCATCGGTCTGGAGGCACACGTGACCGGCGGTGGTCGAAGTGCCGATCGGGCAGCACGCGCCGTCCTGGGTGCCGGACGGGCCAGCGTGTTTCCGGTGCCGGCCCGCGCAGCGGTCTATGCGGCGACCTACGAGGACGCGAAGGCGCTGTCGCGGGCGCACAGCACACCGCCCTTCGCGCCCTCGATCCAGTGCTGGAACATCCTGCCTGCCATCCGGGCGGTCGATGGGCTGCTGCGCGCCCGCCCGGATCTCATGGCGCGCCTTCACGAGGTCCATCCCGAGATCGTGTTCCGCTGCCTCAACGGCGGACGTCCCCTGGCGGCGGGCAAGAAGGGCCCGGCACGCCAGGCGGGCCTTTTCGAACGCCGCGCCCTGCTCGGACGCGCCGGCCTGCCCGAGGGCCTGATCGCGGGACGGCCATCCGGGGTCGGTGCCGACGACCACCTCGATGCGCTGGCCGCCCTCGTGGTCGCCCGCGATCTCGCCGAGGGCCGTGCCCGCCCCCTGCCCGATCCGCCCGACCGGGACGGCGAGGGCCTTCCCGTCGCGATCTGGATGCCGGCCGATCCGCCGGGCCACCCCCTGGCCGCCAGCGAAATCCCTGCTAGATCGGGGAGCTGAAGCGGGGCGGCGGGAATGGACATGAGGCAGGATCTGACCGTTCGCGACATCGCCCGGGCGCTGGCGTTCGATCCCGATCACCGTCTGTTGCTCATCGCCTACGAGTCCGTGCGCCCGATCGATCCGAGCAAGCCGGAAGACCGCACCTTCTGGTTCATGCCCGGGGGCGGGCTGGAGGCCGGCGAGACGCATGTGGAGGCCTGCCGGCGCGAACTGTCTGAGGAAATCGGCGTGGCGGATGCCGAAATCGGGCCGCAGGTCGCGTCCTGCGACGGCCCCTTCCACCTGTTCCGGACCTCCCGCTACGCCCGCGAGCGCTACTTCGTCGTCCGCCTGCCCAACGCGACCGTGGACACGAGCCGCCTGGCCGAGACCGAGGACAACCCCGTCCTCGGCACCCGCTGGTGGACGCTGGCCGAACTCGCGTCCACCTCCGAGCGCATCGAGCCGAGGGGGCTGGTCGAGGTCGCCCGCGACATCGTTGCCGGGACGATACCGGCGGCGCCAGTCGTCCTAAACTGGCGGGAGCAACCGTAGCCATCCGGCGCGCCACGCGTTGGCGCGCCTTCCACGACACCCATGAGCGAGGATCAACCCATGTTTCCAGAGACGCTGAAGGCCGGCTACCGCTCCTTCATCGACGGACGCCTGACCGACGAGGCCAAGCGCTACGCCAAGCTCGCCGAGGGCCAGAGCCCCGAGGTCCTGATGATCAGCTGCTGCGACAGCCGCGTCTCGCCGGAGGTGATCTTCGATACTGGACCGGGTGAACTCTTCGTGATCCGCAACGTCGCCAACATCGTCCCCCCGCACGAGACCGGCGGCGATTATCACGGCACTTCGGCGGCGATCGAGTTCGCGGTGGAGGGCCTGGAGGTCAAGCATATCGTGGTGCTGGGGCACGCCACCTGCGGCGGCATCAAGGCCTACGCCAACCCCGCCAAGCCCCTCTCGAAGGGTGACTTCATCGGCAAGTGGGTCTCCCTGGTCGAGCCCGCCGCCAGCAAGGCCGGCGACACGGAGGCCCCGGACTACCTGACCCGCCTCGAATACGCGATGGTCGCGCAGAGCCTCGAGAACCTGATGACATTCCCGTTCGTGCGCAAACGTGTGGAAGGCGGGCAGCTGACCCTGCACGGGGCCCACTTCGGCATCGCGCGCGGTGAATTGCTCCTGCGCGACCCCGAGACCGGCGCGTTCAAACCCGCCATCGACCAGGCGGGACGCAGCCTGAGCCCGGCTTCGATGATCGGCTGCGCCGAGGCGTAAGCCCGCCCTGGAACGAAAAAGGACGCCAGGCCCCGAGGCTTGGCGTCCTTCTCGATCGTCGCACCACGCCGGGCGATGAAGCCCGACGTGGCACTGGTACGGTTCAGCGGGCGCCCGGAAGGCTCTGCGCCATCTGGTAATGGGCCTGCAGGACCGGCAGGGCCTGCTCCGCATGGGCGCGCAGGGCCGGGTTCGGGCCCGAAGCGGCGTAGGAGCGGAACATGCCGATGGTCATTTCGTGCGACTGGACCTGCATGCGGCCGTAGAGACGGTCGAAGCGCGGACCGGGGGGCGTCTGCGACAGCTCGGCGAGCATGGCCTGCTGCTGCGGGTTCGGCTGGATGATGGTGGTGCCGGCCGTGGTGTCCACGTCGCCGCGCAGGGCTTGGCTGCCCGTCGCCGCGCCGCGGGCCGCGCCCGAACCGATCCCCTCGACGCCCCCGATGGGACCGCCGCTCAGGGTGCCGCCCACTGCGCCGGCGGCGGCGCCCGTGGCCGCACCGACCGCACCACCCGCGACCGCAAGCGGGGCGGTGATCAGGCCGCCGAGACCCTCGTTGCCGCGCACCGCGGCGTAGTTGTTCTCGCCACCGGCCAGCGCGACGTTGGCGGCGCGGTGGTCACGGATTGCATCGCGGGCGAAGCGCAGCACCTGCGGGTTGCGGCTCTTGTTGATCGCAATCTGGCTCGACTGAATCTCGAAGGCGTTGGCCTGCATGGCGTCCATACGGAAATCGCCCATGCTCTGCGCGAAGGCGGGAGCGGACAGGGCGGTTATCAGGGCGGTGAGAGCGAGAGTTTTCTTGATCATGTGTTCCTCAAATCCGGCGAGACAGTGCAGCTCGAACGCGCCAAGGCTATTTCTTCCCGACGCGAAGCCCGCCTGTCACGATTGGGGGGCCAACGAGGAAGTTCCGAAGGGGTTCCCAACTTGGACAAAGTCTTTTCTGAGCTTTTTCCGAAAGCGACTGACCTTTGAAATGGCCAAGCTTATCGATCGATTAGTCGGTGCGCCGTGCCTCTTGGTTTGGCGACGCAGAGGCCTCGGGAAAACTTCAGGCGGCCTCGGCCATCCTGTTTTCCGGGACCGCGTTTCGCACTAGCTTGGGCCCATCGTGCCGCTGCGAGGAAGGCTCCCGATGAAGACCCTGCTCGTTCCCGTCGCGTCCCACGACGCCCTGCCCTCGGTCTTCGAGACCGCGATCCTCACCGCCCGCCGGTTCGGCAGCCTCATCGAGGGCGTCTCCCTGCGGCCGGCCCTAGCCGAGTACGTTCCCGTCGACATGGTCGGCGGCATGACCTGGCTCCGTGACGAGGAGGCCGACAAGGTCGAGGCTGAGCGCGCCGGGCGGCAGTTCATCGACTTCATGACCCGGGCCGGCCTGCCGCTCGCGGCCGAGGGCCCGTGCAACCCGGAGGCCCTGGCCGCCGGTCCGCGCTACCGCTGGCGGGCCGACGTGCCGGCCGGCGACGGCTTCCTGGGCCAGTACGCGCGCCTGTTCACCGCCACGGTGGTGGGCCGGCCCGGCACGGAGGACGGCGCCCCGCGTATGACCACCTTCGAGACCGCCCTGTTCGAGAGCGGCCGTCCGATCCTGTTGGCGCCGCCGATCGCCCCGGCCACCCTGGGCGAGGCGATCCTGATCGCCTGGAACGGCTCCACCGAGACCGCCCGCGCCGTGGCCTTCGCAATGCCGTTCCTGCGGCAAGCCAAACGGATCCGCGTCATCAGCGTCGAGGGTGGGACGGTGCCGGGCCCGACCGCCGAGGAACTGGCCCGCGCCCTGGCCTGCGAGGGCATCGGCGCCGACTTCCGGGCCCATTCGGCCGGCCGGCGGACCCCGGGAGAGGTCTACCTCGCCGAGGCCGAAACCTTCGGGTGCGACCTCCTGATCAAGGGCGCCTACACCCAGAGCCGCCTGCGCCAGATGATCTTCGGCGGCCCGACAAGCCACCTCCTCGCCCATGCGGCGATCCCGATGCTGATGGCCCACTGATCGATCCGCATCGCGCGCAATTGACTTGCGCACGCAGAAGATCGGGAGCACCGTTCCGGCGGCCGGTTCGAACCGGTTGCCAGGAATCCTTGCATGAAGTCGCTGACCCTTGTCCTCGCCCTGTCCGGCCTCTCTCTCGGCCTGCCGGCCATGGCCGACTCCCCCGTCGTCCGCATCCGAGGCACGATCGAGGCGGTGGACGGCACCAGCGTCACCATCAAGCCGCGCCTCGGCGCCCCGGTGCAGGTGAAGCTGGGCGACTCCGTCCGGGTCGCCACCGCCAACAGCGCCAAGATCAGCGACATCCAGCCCGACAGCTACATCGGGACCGCGGCCACGCCGCAGCCGGACGGAACCCTGAAGGCTCTCGAGGTCGCGGTGTTCGCGCCGAGCATGCGCGGGACCGGCGACGGCCACTATCCGTGGGATCTCGAGAAGGAAAACACCATGACCAACGGCGCGGTGGGGGCCCTCTCGGGGACCACCGACCGAACGATCCGGGTGACCTACAAGGGCGGCGAGAAGACCATCACGGTGCCTGAGGGCGTGCCGGTCGTGGCCCTCGCCCCCGGGGATGCCAGCAAGATCAAGCCGGGCGCCCGCGTGGTCGCCTTCACCAAAGCGGATGCCGGCGGCGTCGCGGTGGCCGACCGGATGATCGTGGGCGAGAACGGCACCGTCCCGCCGATGTGAGCGGAGGCGCAGCCAGCCCCATCGCCTGAAGACGCCCGGAACACCGGGTGGGGCGGGCGCCCCGCGCCCGCCCTCCAACACCTTAGGGAGAACGCCATGATGAAGACGCTGCTCACCGGCCTCACCGTCGGCCTCGCGCTCGCCGCCGCACCGGCGCGTGCCGCCGACGTGGTGCGCTACCGCGGCACCATCGAGTCGGTCGATGGTTCGACCGTCACGATCAAGCCCCGCATGGGCGAGACCAAGACCGTGGTCTTCGGGGACGACACCAAGATCCTGGCCGCCAGCACGGGCCAGCTCTCCGACATCAAGTCCGAGAGCTACATCGGCACCGCCGCGATCCCCCAGCCCGACGGCACCCAGAAAGCCCTGCAAGTGACGGTGTTCGCCTCCTCCCTGCGCGGCACCGCCGACGGCCACTATCCGTGGGATCTCGGCTCCAACTCCACCATGACCAACGGTGCCATCGGCAGCCTGTCCGGCACCGAGGGCCGGACCCTGCTGGTCAAGTATCAGGGCGGCGAGAAGAAGGTCGTGGTGCCGCAGGACGTGCCCGTGACCCTGGTCGATCCGGGCGAGAAGAGCATCGTGGTTCCGGGCGCCAAGGTGGTGGCCTTCACCAAGGCGGGCGCGGACGGCAAGCTCAACGCCGCCGTCCTGATCGTTGGCCGCAACGGCACCGTCCCGTCGATGTGATCCCCTCCCCGGCCCCTCCGCGATCGCGGATGGGGCCGGGATTTCCATCCCTAAATCTCGAGGTCCCGTTGGCGATCGTCCCCGAAACACCGTCGCGCCTCGTGGTGATTCACCCGCTCGTGGTGCGGATCACCCACTGGATCAACGCCGTCGCGGTGTTCTGCATGCTGTTCAGCGGCTGGGCGATCTACAACGCCTCGCCGCTCTTTCCCTTCGTATTTCCCAAATGGGCCACTCTCGGCGGCTGGCTCGGCGGCGCCCTCGCCTGGCACTTCGCCGCGATGTGGCTCTTCGCCCTCAACGGCCTCGCCTACCTCGCCTACGGACTCCTGGCCCGGCACTTCGCCACCAGCTTCCTGCCCCTGAGCCCGGGCGCGATCTGGCGCGACGCCCGCGCGGCCTTGCGACTGCGGCTGAGCCACCGGATCGGGCGCTACAACGCCGTCCAGCGCCTCGCCTACCTGATCGCCATCGTGCTCGGCCTCCTCCTCGTCGCCTCCGGCTGCGCCCTGTGGAAGCCCGTGCAGTGGCAGACCCTGGCCAACCTGTTCGGTGGGTATGAATGGGCGCGGCGGGTCCATTTCGGCGCCATGGCGGGTCTCGCCGGCTTCATCCTCCTGCACCTCGCCCTCGTGGTCATCGTGCCGAGCACGCTGCTGGCGATGATCACCGGGCGTGCCCGCATCACCGAGGAGACCTCCGCCTGATGTCCCGCGATCCCGAAACCGCCGCCCGCCTGAAGGCCCTGCGCAGGGACATCGCCCCGGACCTCGCCAGCCTGGAACGACGCATGCTCCTGCGGGGCGGCCTCTCGGTCGGCGCCCTGACGCTCCTGTCCGGCTGCGATCTCTCCACGGGGAGCAACGGCACCCTGGCCGACCGGGTGCTCTGGGCGATGTCGCGGGCCAACGACCGGGTCCAGCAATGGCTGTTCGACCCCACGACCCTGGCCCCCACCTACCCGGCCTCGATGATCGATACGCCGTTCCGCTTCAACGCCTTCTACCCGCCGGACAACATCCCGGAGATCGACGAGTCGACTTGGACGCTCGAGGTCTCCGGCCGGGTCGCCGACAAGACGCCATGGACGCTGGAGAAGCTGCGCGCCCTGCCGCAGGAGAGCCAGATCACCCGGCACATCTGCATCGAGGGCTGGAGCCAGATCGGGCAGTGGAGCGGCGTGCCGCTGCGGACCTTCCTGGAACGGAGCGGCGCCGACCTGACCGCCAAGTATGTCGGCTTCAAATGTGCCGACCGCTATTACGGCAGCCTCGACATGCCGAGCGCCCTGCATCCCCAGACGATCCTGGCCCTCGATTTCGCCGGCCAGCCTCTCGCGCCCGAGTACGGCTATCCGCTCCGCGTCCGGGTGCCGACGAAGCTCGGCTTCAAGAGCCCGAAGCACATCGCAGCGATCTTCGTGACCAACGATTATCCAGGCGGCTACTGGGAGGACCAGGGCTACAATTGGTTCAGCGGGATCTGAAGCCGGCCCTCGCATCGGCCACGGTTGCGCGCTACATCGCAGCGACATGGAACCCGACTTCGCCCTCGACCCGCAGCTCGCCGCCGACACCGTGCACGTGGGCGACCTCACCCTCTGCAGCGTCCTCCTCATGGACGATGCCCGCTTCCCCTGGCTGATCCTGGTGCCGCGCCGGGCCGGCGCCAGCGAGATCACGGACCTCGCGCCGGAGGATGCCCGAAGCCTGATGGATGAGATGCGGATCGCCACCGGGGTGATGCTGGCGCTGGCCAAGCCCGACAAGGTCAATGTCGCGGCCCTCGGCAACGTGGTGGCCCAGCTCCATGTCCACGTGATCGGGCGCTTCCACTCCGATCCGGCCTGGCCGAAGCCCATTTGGGGCATCGGCACCGCGACCCCCTACCCGCACCATGCCCGCGCCCAGATGATCGAGCGCATCGGCGCCCTGTTCGCGGCGGCCTGAGGCGATGGTCGATGCCTCGGGCCAGCTCGGCTACGTCCACAGCCGCCTCGTGCGCCACTCCGCCGAGAGCGCGTCCGCGATCCCCGACCTCGACGCGCCCGGCGCGCGGATCGTCGTCCTGGCCGGCGACCGCGTCGTACTGGCCGGCGACACGGCACTCCTGACGCCGGAGGTGGCCGCCCGGACAGGCCCGCGCAGCCTGACGCTCTATCTCGGCCGCCTGGATGGCGACCCGGTCTTCGCCGCCGCCGTTCCGGCGGAGCTGGCCGAGGGCCTCGAGGCCGATCCGGGATTCCGGACCAACGACCTGCGCAGCCTCGCCGGCGAGGGCCGGATCGCGCCCCATGAACTCGGGCTCCTCGCCACGGCGAAGTCGCTGCTCGGCTGGCATGCGCGTCACGGCTTCTGCGCCCAGTGCGGAGCGCCGACGACCCTCGCGGCCGGCGGCTACCGCCGCGAATGCACGGCCTGCGGGACGCATCACTTTCCCCGCACCGACCCCGTGGTGATCATGCTGATCACCCGGGGCGATGCCTGCCTGCTCGGGCGCTCGCCGCGTTTCCATGAGGGCATGTATTCCTGCCTCGCCGGCTTCCTGGAGCCCGGCGAGACCGTCGAGGACGCCGTGCGGCGCGAGACCTTCGAGGAGGTCGGCCTGACCATCGGCGCGGTGCGCTACCACGCCTCGCAGCCCTGGCCATTCCCGTCCTCGCTGATGATCGGCTGCGTGGCCGAGAGCCTCGACGCGACCATCACCCTCGATCCGGAGGAACTCGCCGACGCGCAATGGTTCTCGCGGCACACCGTCGCGGCGATGCTCGAGGGCCGCCATCCCGACGGCCTGACCACGCCGCCCCCCCTGGCGATCGCCAACCTCTTGATGCGGGCCTTCGTGGACGGGCGGGCCTGAGGCCCCGCCCCGGCCGGCTCATCCCAGGACGCGGATCGGCGCCCCATCGAGGAAAGCACGGATGTCCTCCACGATCTCGGGGAAATAGGTGCGGTAGTTCCGCTCGGTCACGTAGCCGAGATGCGGCGTCGCCAGCACGTTGGGCAGGGTGCGCCAGGGCGAATCCGGCGGCAGCGGTTCAGTCTCGAAGACGTCGAGGCCGGCACCGGCGATCCGGTTCTCGGTGAGGGCGGCCAGGAGGGCGGCCTCGTCCACGATCGCGGCGCGGGAGGTGTTGATCAGGAACGCCTCGGGCCGCATCCGGCGCAGGGCCGCGTCGTCGACGAGGCCGCGGGTGCGCGCGCCGAGGACGAGGTGGATCGAGACCACGTCGCTCGCCGCCAGCAGCGCCGCCAGCGAGGGCGCGAGGGCGACGCCCTCGGCCGCGGCCCGCTCGGCCGTGAGATGGGGACTCCAGGCGCTGACCTCCATGCCGAAGGCCTGGCCGATCCGGGCGACCCGGGCACCCGTCTTGCCGAGACCGACGAGGCCGAGACGGCGGCCGGCCAGGTCGCTGCCGACGCTCGACTGCCAGGGTCCGCCCGTCCGCAGGGCCTGCACCTCCGGCACGAGGTGGCGGGCGAGCCCGAGGATCAGCGCCCAGGTCAGCTCCACCGGCGGCTCGGGGTGGCTGGCGGTGCCGCAGACCGTGACGCCGTGCGCCCGCGCGGCGGCCAGATCGATCGAGGCGTTGCGCATGCCGCTGGTGAGGAGGAGCTTCAGCTTCGGCAGCTGCGCGAAGAGGTCGGCCGGGAACGGCGTGCGCTCGCGCATCATCACGACGATTTCGCAGTCCCGGATCGCCTCGACCAGCGCCTCCCGCGACGCGAAGGTGGTCCGCAGGTCGCGCAGGGTGAGGCGGTCCGACAGCCCAGACCAGTCGGCCATGGTGGGGCCGACGCCCTGGTAATCGTCGAGGATCGCACAAGTGAGCATGGGACATCCTGTCAGGGGAGGACCGGGCTAACGCACAGCGAACAGCTTGGCCAGCCGCCCTCGAGACTTTGACTCCGCGACGCGAAACCGGCACCCCGGGATCCGAAACGATCACGATTCGTTCTCGACTGCAGACGGGTGCAGCGGAGCCGGGAGGAAGATGGGGTCGATATCCGAACCGCCCGCCTATGCCGAGCTCGCCGTCACCACGAACTTCTCCTTCCTGCGCGGGGCCTCGCATCCCGGCGAGATGGTGGGGCAGGCCGCCGAACTCGGGCTCCACGCCATCGGCATCGCCGACCGCAACACCCTGGCGGGCGTGGTGCGGGGCCATGCCGAGGCGAAACGGCGTGCCGCTGCCGGCGAGCCCGGCATCCGCTTCCTGCCCGGCGTGCGCCTCGTGACCGAGGAGGGCTTCGAGGTCGTGGCCTACCCGATGGACCGGGCCGCCTATGGCCGCCTGTGCCGGCTCCTCACCCTCGGCAACCGCCGCTCCGAGAAGGGCCAGTGCCGGTTCGATTTTTCGGAGCTCCTGGCTGCCAGCGAAGGCCAGATGCTCATCGCGGTTCCGCCGGAGCGGCTGGGCGACGACGACCCCTTCCTCGGCCATGTCCGCCAGCTCGCCGCCGAGGCCCCCGGCCGGGTCACCCTGGCGGGGAGCCACCGCCGGCGCGGCGACGAGCGTCGCCGCCTCGGGCGCCTGGCCGCCTGGGGCGAACGCCTGGGCGCCCCCCTGGTGGCGGTCTCGGACGCGCTCTACCACCACCCGGACCGGCGTCCCCTGCAGGACATCGTCGCCTGCATCCGCGAGGGCTGCACCCTGGCGGCTGCGGGCTATCGCCTGGAGGCCAATGCGGAGCGCCACCTGCGGCCGGCGGCCGAGATGGCGCGCCTCTTCGCCGATCATCCCGAGGCCCTGGCCCGCACGATCGAGATCGCGGAGACCTGCAGCTTCTCCCTCGACGAACTGACCTACGAATACCCCGACGAGCCGGTGCCGCCGGGTTTCAGCGCACAGGGCTATCTGACCGACCAGGTGATGAAGCGCGCCCAATGGCGCTATCCCGATGGCATTCCCGAACAAATCGTGAACACGATCCAGGATGAGCTGCGGCTCATCGAGAAGATGAACTATGCGCGCTACTTCCTCACCCTGTTCGACATCGTCGAGTTCGCGCGCAAGCGGGGCATTCTGTGCCAGGGGCGCGGCTCGGCGGCCAATTCCGTGGTCTGCTACTGCCTCGGCATCACGGCGGTCGACCCCACCGAGATCCGGCTGCTGTTCGCCCGCTTCATCTCGGAGAACCGGGCCGAGCCCCCCGACATCGACGTCGACTTCGAGCACGAACGCCGCGAGGAGGTGATCCAGTACCTCTACGACCGCTACGGCCGCGACAGGGCCGCGATCTGCGCCACGGTGATCCACTACCGCCCGCGCAGTGCCATCCGGGAGGTCGGCAAGGTCCTCGGGCTGCCCCCCGACATCACCGGCGTGATGGCCGACACGGTCTGGGGCTCCTGGGGCAAGGACCTGCCCGACGCGCATATCCGGCAGGCCGGGCTCGACCCGGACAATCCGCGGATTCGGCAGGCGCTGGAACTCGCCCACGCGCTGATCGGCTTCCCGCGCCACCTGTCGCAGCATGTGGGCGGCTTCGTACTGACGCGCGGACGCCTCGACGAGACCGTGCCGGTGGGCAACGCCGCCATGGCGGACCGCACCTTCATCGAATGGGACAAGGACGACATCGACGTCCTCGGCCTGATGAAGGTCGACGTGCTGGCGCTCGGCATGCTGAGCTGCCTGCGCCGGGGCGTGGATTTCCTGGCACGCGATTACGGGCACGACTATCCGACGCTGGCCGACCTGCCGCGCGCGGACGAAGCCACCTACGCGATGCTGGCCAGGGCCGATTCGGTGGGCGTGTTCCAGGTCGAGAGCCGGGCGCAGATGTCGATGCTCCCGCGCCTGAAGCCGCGGGAATTCTACGACCTCGTGGTGCAGGTGGCGATCGTCCGGCCGGGGCCGATCCAGGGCGACATGGTCCACCCGTACCTGCGCCGCCGCCAGGGGATCGAACCGGTCGAATACCCCTCACCCCATCCCGATCACGGGCCGGCGAACGAACTCGAGAGTGTGCTCAAGCGGACCTATGGCGTGCCCCTGTTCCAGGAGCACGCGATGCAGATCGCCATCACCGCCGCCGGCTTCGAGCCGCACGAGGCCGACGGCCTGCGCCGGGCCATGGCCACCTTCCGGCACAACGGCCAGATCGTGAACTTCCGCACCAAGTTCGTCGAGGGCATGGTGACGCGCGGCTACCCGCGCGACTTCACCGAACGCTGCTTCAAGCAGATCGAGGGCTTCTCCACCTACGGCTTCCCCGAGAGCCATGCGGCGAGCTTCGCCCTGCTGGTCTACGCCTCAGCCTGGATGAAGTGCCGGCATCCCGACGTCTTCCTCGCCGCGATCCTCAACTCCCAGCCGATGGGCTTCTACCAGCCGGCGCAGCTCGTGCGCGACGCTCGCGCCCACGGGGTCGAGGTGCGCGGCGTCGACGTCAATGCGAGCGATTGGGACTGCACCCTCGAACCGGCCCTGGAGCCCCCGCCCCCCGGCGTCCCGCGGCGCTTCGCCGTGCGCCTCGGCCTGCGCCAGGTGAGCGGGGTGCCGCAGGCCGCCATGCACCGCCTCGTGGCTCTGCGGGGCAACGGCTATGCCAGCATCGAGGGCCTGCAGGCGGCCCTCGCCCTGCCCCGCAATGCCCTGGAGCGGCTGGCGGAGGCGGATGCGTTCCGCTCCCTCGATCTCGACCGGCGGGCCGCCCTCTGGGCGGTGCGGACCCTGGAGGGCACCTCCGCCCGCAAGGCGGCCCTGCGGACCGACGGCGACCGGCGGGCGCATCTCCTCGACACGCCGATGCCGCTCTTCGCCTTCCATGCCGATGACGGGCTGTTCCGGGCCGAACCCGCCGTGGCCCTGCCCGCCCTGGCGGCCTCGGAGCACGTGGCGGAGGACTACGCCGCCACCGGCCTCTCCCTGAAGGGCCACCCGGTGGCGTTCTTCCGGACGCGGCTCGCCCGGATCGGCGCGATCCCGGCTCGCGACCACCACGACGGGTCCCGCGTGGCGAACAATGCCCGCGTCACCGTGGCGGGGCTCGTCCTCACCCGGCAGCGGCCGGGCACGGCGCGCGGGACGGTGTTCCTGACCCTGGAGGACGAGACCGGGATCGCCAACGTCATCGTCTGGCGCGACGTGTTCGAAGCCAACCGCGCGACCGCCATGGGCGCCCGCTTCCTGGCGGTGCGCGGCCGGGTGCAGCGCCAGGGCCTCGTGGTGCACCTCCTGGCCGAACAGTTCCGCGACCTCTCGTCCGCCTTGCGCGACCTGCGCGCCGGCGGCCTGCGGCTACCGCCCGAGACCACCGATTTCGGCGCCCCGGAGGATCGACGAATTTACCGCAGCCGCGATTTTCATTGAGGCCGAATCGCGACTACGGGCCGAACCCGCTGGCCACTCGGCCTGCCCAAGACTAGAGCTGTTCCAAACCTCGACGAGACCCACGACGCTGCCCCACTCATCGACACACGCCCCCTGGTGGAAAGGCTGGCAGGTCGTGCATGCGACCGAGCGCCTGCGCGCGCGCGCGTGGCTGGGCGAGGGGGCCGCCCTGACCGCTTCGGCCCTCGCCCTCGGCCTGCGCTTCGCCCTCGACGACATCCTGCCGCCGGGCTTTCCCTACCTGACGTTCTTCCCGGCCGTGATCCTCACGACCTTCTTCTTCGGCCTGCGGCCCGGCATCACCTGCGCGGCCCTGAGCGGCTTCGCTGCCTGGTACTTCTTCATCCCGCCCGCCAGCACCTTCCTCATCGACGGGCCGACCGCCCTGGCCCTGTGCTTCTACGTGTTCATCGTCGCGGTCGACATCGCGCTGATCCACGTCATGCACCGGGCGGGCGAGCGGCTGCGCACCGAACGGCAGGTCTCTGCGGGGCTCTACGAGCAGCAGCGCACGATGTTCCAGGAGCTGCAGCACCGGGTCGCCAACAACATGCAGTTCGTGGCCGCCCTGCTGACCCTGCAGAAGCGCAAGGTCGGCAACGATCCGAAGGCGGCGCTCACCGCCCTCGACGAGGCCCGGGTGCGGCTGGAGACGATCTCGCGGATCCATCGGCGCCTGTACGACCCGAGCAGCATCGAGCGCCCGGTGGGGCAGTACCTCAAGGAACTCTGCACCGATCTCCTCGACGCCACGGGCGCCCAGAACATCGTCTGCCTCGTCGACACGCCGCCCCTGCGGTTCGATCTCACCCAGCTCACCACCCTGTCGCTCCTCGTGGTCGAGGTGGTGACCAACGCCCTGAAGCACGCCTTCCCGGACGGGCGGCGGGGCACCATCACGATCCAACTCGAGCAGCTCGATGCGGAGCGCCTGCAGCTCGTCATCGCCGATGACGGGCGCGGCATGCCCGCGGATTTCGACCCGGACGCCACGCGCAGCCTCGGCTTCCGCATCGCACAGGGCCTCGCCGGACAGCTCGGCGGCCAGCTCACCTACAGCAACGAGGGCGGCACGGTGGTCCGCCTGGCCTTCACGCCCTGAGGGGCCTCACCTCCCCGGACAGCCCGACCATGCGATTGCGCAGCGCCCTCCTCCCCCTCCTCCTCGGCGCGAGCCTGCTCGGACCCGGCCTCGCATGGGCCGACGCGTGCGACGACCTCGCCGCCCGGATCGCCAGCGCCATGGGTGGAAAGGTCGGCCGGCGCACCGGCCCCAGCATCGACCTGCGGGTCCCCGGCGGCCTGAAGCTCGACCTGACCTGCCGGGCGGAGCCCATCGTGCAGGCCGCCTCCTCCGACCCGACGCCCTCGGCCGCCTACTTCGCCGATCTCGCCCTGGCGGCCGAGATCGTGGTCGGCGAGGGTGCCGGTGCGGTCCAGGCCGCCATCGCCACGGCGCACGCCACCGCCCTGAAGGAGCGGCGCAAATCCTTCATCCAGCAGAACGGCTGGTCGGCGAGCTGCTACACCGACGCCAGCGGCTCGATCCGCACCCTGTGCTCGGTGGGACGGATCCCGCCGGGTTAGGAGGCTCCTTCTCCGGATGCGCGGATCACCCTGGATCCGCGCCCCGTCGCAGCTCCGAAAGGATCAGTACTCGATCACGTCTTCCAGGGCGTAGTGCTTCACCGTCTTCCGGTTGGCGATGAGCTCGTCGATGGTCGGCTCGCCCTTCATGGCGCGGCTGATCGCGAGCTTCGTCGCCTCGTAATTCGTCCGGTAGAGATCCTTGCGGTCGACGTCCGGGTCGGATCCGCAGCGCTCGTCCAGCCAGATCATGATGATCATGCAAAGCTCGTCGAGCCCGTCCTTGGGCAGGACGCCCTCGATCACGCAGTCGATGATGGCATCCCCCGTGGCGGCCTGGACGACACCGCCAAGCAATTCGGCATACTCGGCGGTATGAATCGTGACCTTCGTGGTCATCATCGTGGCCGGGCGTACGAGTTGGTTGAGATCGCGCACCACGAACATCCGGGTGTGGCCCTGGACCTGGCCCATCATGCCGGCGAAGGCCTGGCCCACCGGGCCGCGGGTGGAACCGATCAGCACCTCCGGCATCGCGTCGGTGTACTGCCCTTCCGCCGCGAGCACGGTCGCCTCGCCGGTACGGAACCAGATCTCGGACATGGGGTCTTCCTTCCCTGAATGATCGCCGTGCCCCGGGGGCCGGGATGGGTCGGGGCGCACAAACACCAGAGGGCGGCACGGCGTCAATCGCGGGGCGGATCTTCCGGCCCCTGGCCTCACGCCATCGGATCAGTCATGCAGGATCGGTTATGCAAGATCGGCTATGCAGGACCGCCGGCGACCGGGAGGGTCGAGGGCACGGGAGAGGCGCAAAGCCCATGAGCGGAGAACGGGACTGGAGCATCGCGGTGGCGGCCGCGCCTGACGGGGTCCGGGTCGAGATCGGCTTGCCCGGTACGAACGGCGCCCCGGTCACGGCGATCCTCGCCCTCGACCGCGAGGAGGCCCGAACCCTGGCGCGGGCGCTGCTGGCGGCATCGGGCGACGCGATGGAGCGGACGTTTCCCCGCACCTCGGGCTCCGGCGAACGCTAGAGACCGACGCGGTTGCTGCGGCCCGGCAGGGTCTGCACCTTGGCGTCGCGGGACTCGATCGGCGCCGCACAGGTGTAGGTGAACTCGGTCTGCAGGTCGGTGAACACGGTCTCGCCGCGGACCCGGCAATCCTCGCGCCCCGTCTCGTTCAGGTAGGTGCGCGCCGCTTCGCGGAAGCGCTTGACCCGGGTCAGGGCCGGATCGCCGCCGGCGAACGCATCGTCGATGCCGCAGCCGGTGGTCTCGCGCAGGGCGTTGGAGACGATCAGCATCTTGCGGACCCGGCGCTGGTCGTAGACCTCGTAGGGGTCCTTGCAGCCGATGGTGACGACCTGGGGCGTCAGGCTGACATAGGTCTTGGAGATGTAGGCGAAGCCGGTGCAGCCCGAGGCGATCAGCCCGAGCGCGACGGTGGCGACGAGGGAGCCGGTGAGCCGGTACACGATTCAGACGCCCTTCGCTGGTCTCGGGCCATGGTCGGTCCGGATCGGCATTGAAGCGCAGGCGCGCCCACGGTCAAGCCTCCGCCGGCCACATCCCGGTGTGATTCGATCCCGCCCCGGCTTCCGGGACGGGATCGCGCATCCTACTCGGCGGCGGCCGCGAGGTAGCGGGCCGGATCGTAGTTCAGGATGGGGCCGAGCCAGCGCTCGACCTCGCGCACATCCATGTCCTTGCGGACGGCATAGTCCTCGACCTGGTCGCGCTCCACCTTGGCGACGCCGAAGTAATGCGCTTCCGGATGGGCGATGTAGAGGCCCGAGACCGAGGAGCCCGGCCACATGGCGTAGGACTCGGTGAGCTTCACGCCGATGCGCGATTCCGCCTTGAGGAGATCGAACAGCGTGACCTTCTCGGTGTGGTCGGGCTGCGAGGGATAGCCGGGCGCGGGACGGATACCGGCATATTCCTCGCGCACGAGGTCTGCCGGCGTGAAGGTCTCGTCGGCGGCGTAGCCCCAGAACTCGCGGCGGACCCGCTCGTGCATGCGCTCGGCCAACGCCTCGGCGATGCGGTCGGCGAGCGCCTTGACCAGGATCGAGCGATAATCGTCGTTGGCCCGCTCGAAGCGCTCGGCGATGCGCACCTCCTCCAGGCCCGCCGTGACGACGAAGCCGCCGACATAGTCGGCGATCCCCGTCTCGGCCGGCGCGACGAAGTCGGACAGGCAGGTGTTGGCGCGCCCGTCGCGCTTCGTCAGCTGCTGGCGCAGGCCGAAGAAGGTCGCGAGGGTCTCCGAGCGGCTCTCGCCGGTGAACAGCGTGATGTCGTCGCCCAGGCTGTTCGCCGGCCAGAAGCCGATGATCGCCTTTGGGTTGAACCAGCGCTCGGAGACGATCTGGGCCAGCATCTCCTGGGCGTCGTCGAACAGGGCCTTGGCGGCCGGCCCCTGGTTGGGATCCTCGAAGATCGCCGGGTAGCGGCCCTTGAACTCGTAGGTCTGCAGGAACGGCGTCCAGTCGATGTAGGGCACGAGGTCCGCGACCTCGTAGGAGCTGTAGACCCGCACGCCGGTGAAGCTCGGCTTCTTCGGCTGGTAGCCCGACCAGTCGATCCGGAACGGGTTGGCGCGGGCTTTCGCCAGCGGTAGGCGCTGCTTGTCGAGCTCCGAGCGGGCATGGGCGTCCGAGACCTTGCGGTACTCGGCGCGGATGTTGGCGATGGTCGAATCCCGCGTCTCCTTCGAGAGCAGGCTGGAGACCACGCCGACGGCGCGGCTCGCATCGGTGACGTAGACGGTCTGGCCGCGGTTGTAGGAGGGATGGATCTTCACCGCCGTGTGGACGCGGCTCGTGGTGGCGCCGCCGATGAGGAGCGGCACGTCGAAGCCCTCGCGCTCCATCTCGGCCGCGA
Organism: Methylobacterium sp. Leaf465; assembly: GCF_001424705.1. Lineage (GTDB taxonomy): Bacteria > Pseudomonadota > Alphaproteobacteria > Rhizobiales > Beijerinckiaceae > Methylobacterium. The sequence continues at coordinate 248,103 of NZ_LMRA01000023.1, read as the reverse complement.
CGTGCACCATCTCGTCCAGCGACGGGGTGATGAGGCCGGACAGGCCGACGATGTCGACGTTCTCGCGCTTGGCGACGTCGAGGATCTTGGCCGCCGGCACCATCACGCCGAGGTCGATGATCTCGTAGTTGTTGCAGGCGAGCACGACGCCGACGATGTTCTTGCCGATGTCGTGGACATCGCCCTTCACGGTCGCCATCAGGATCTTGCCAGCGGCCTGGCGCTTGCCGTCGCCGCCGTTGGCGAGCTTCTCCGCCTCCATGAAGGGCTCGAGATAGGCGACCGCCTGCTTCATCACGCGGGCCGACTTCACCACCTGCGGCAGGAACATCTTGCCCGAGCCGAACAGGTCGCCCACCACGTTCATGCCGGCCATGAGCGGGCCCTCGATGACGTGGAGCGGACGCTCCACCCCGAGGCGGGCCTCCTCCGTGTCGGCGACGATGTATTCGGTGATCCCGTTGACGAGCGCGTGCTCAATGCGCTTCTCGACAGGCGCCTCGCGCCAGGACAGGTCGGCGGTCTTGGCCTGGACGCCGCCGCCGGACTTGAAGCGTTCGGCCGCCTCCAGCAGGCGATCGGTGGCGTCGTCGCGCCGGTTGAGGACGACGTCCTCGCAGAGTTCGCGCAGCTCGGGCGGCAGCTCGTCGTAGATCGCGAGCTGGCCGGCATTCACGATGCCCATGTCCATGCCGACCTGGATCGCATGGTAAAGGAACACCGCGTGCATGGCCTCGCGCACCGGCTCGTTGCCGCGGAAGGCGAAGCTGAGGTTCGAGATGCCGCCCGAGATGTGGGCGTGGGGTAGGGTCTCGCGGATGGTCTTGGTCGCCTCGATGAAGGCGACGCCGTAGCCGTTGTGCTCCTCGATGCCGGTGGCGACGGCGAACACGTTCGGGTCGAAGATGATGTCTTCCGGCGGGAAGCCGACCTCTTCGGTCAGGACCCTGTAGGCCTTGGTGCAGATCTCGACCTTGCGCTCCAGCGTGTCGGCCTGGCCCTGCTCGTCGAAGGCCATCACCACGATCGCCGCGCCGTAGGAGCGGCACACCCGGGCGTCGTGGACGAACTTCTCGACGCCCTCCTTCATGGAGATCGAGTTCACGATCGCCTTGCCCTGGACGCACTTGAGCCCGGCCTCGATGACGTGGAACTTCGAGGAATCGATCATCACCGGCACGCGGGCGATGTCGGGCTCGGCGGCGACGAGGTTGAGAAACTCCACCATCGCCTTCTCGGAGTCCAGCAGACCCTCGTCCATGTTGACGTCGATGATGCTGGCGCCCGCCGCCACCTGGTCGCGGGCGACGTCGAGAGCGGCGGCGTAGTCGCCGGCGGTGATGAGCTTCCTGAACTTGGCCGAGCCGGTGACGTTGGTGCGCTCGCCGACGTTCACGAAGGGGATCTCCTTCGTCAGCGTGAACGGCTCCAGGCCCGACAGGCGCATCAGGCGCGGCACTTCGGGAATGGCGCGGGGCTTCACGCCCTCTACGGCCCGCGCGATGGCGCGGATGTGGTCCGGCGTGGTGCCGCAGCAGCCGCCGACCATGTTGACGAGGCCGGCGGTGGCGAACTCGCCCACCAGCTTGCCCATGGCCTCGGGGCTCTCGTCGTAGAGGCCGAACTCGTTGGGCAGGCCGGCATTCGGGTAGGCGCAGACCAGGGTGTCGGCGATGCGCGACAGCTCCGAGATGTGTCCGCGCATCTCCTTGGCGCCCAGCGCGCAGTTCAGCCCGATGGTGAGCGGGCCGGCGTGGCGGAGCGCGTTCCAGAATGCCTCCGGGGTCTGGCCCGAGAGGGTGCGGCCGGAGAGGTCGGTGATCGTACCCGAGATCATGATCGGCAGAACCATGCCCCGTTCCTCGAACACCGCCCAGGCGGCGGCGACCGCCGCTTTGGCGTTCAGCGTGTCGAAGATGGTCTCGATCAGGATGAGCTCGGCGCCGCCATCCATCAGGCCGCGCACCTGCTCCTCGTAGGCCTGTTTGACCTGGTCGAAGGTCACGGCCCGGTAGCCGGGATTGTTGACGTCCGGCGAGATCGACAGGGTGCGGTTGGTCGGGCCGATGGCGCCGGCCACGAAGCGGCGGCGGCCGTCTTGGCGCTCGGCGAGCTGGGCGGCCTCGCGGGCAAGGCGCGCGCCTTGCGCGTTCAGCTCGTGGATGATCGATTCCATGCCGTAATCGGCCTGGGCGATCGTGGTGCCCGAGAAGGTGTTGGTCTCGCAGACGTCGGCCCCGGCCAGGAAGTAATCGAGGTGGATCTGCCGGATCGCGTCGGGCTGGGTCAGGATCAGGAGGTCGTTGTTGCCCTTCTGGTCGTGCGCATGGTCGCCGAAGCGGTCACCGCGGAAGTCCGCCTCGCCGTAGCCCAGGCGCTGGATCACAGTTCCCATCGCCCCGTCGAGGACGAGGATTTTCTCGCCCGCGCGCTGGCGCAGGGCGGCTTCGATCTCTTTTCCGTCGACGGGGCGCAGGTCGGTCATGGGTTTCTCACGCGTCGTTCCGGGACCGCGGCGCGGCACCCGGAACCCGGAACCGCGACGGGTCCGGACAGTGAAGTTCGACAGGGTCGGCGTGTCGGATCCCGGACTCGCCTTCGGCGCCCCGGGATGACGTTTGCTTATGCCGCCTTGGCGGCGACCTTGGGTGCCTGCGCCCGCAGGCCGAGCACGTGACAGATGGCGTAGACGAGGTCGGACCGGTTCATCGAGTAGAAGTGAAAGTCGTTGACGCCGTGGTCGACGAGGTCGAGCACCTGCTCGGCCGCCACCGCCGCCGCCACGAGGCGCCGGGTCTCGACGTCGTTGTCCAGCCCCTCGAACCGGGCCGCGAGCCAGTACGGCACCGAGGCGCCGGTCCGGCGGGCGAAGTTCGCCGCCTGCTTGAAGTTCTGCACCGGCAGGATGCCGGGGATGATCGGGATGTCGATGCCGGCGGCGCGCACCTTGTCGACGTAGCGCAGGTAGATGTCGTTCTCGAAGAAGAACTGCGTGATCGCCTGGTCGGCGCCGGCATCGACCTTGGCCTTCAGGGCGTCGATGTCGGCGTCGAGGGAGGAGGCCTCCGGGTGCTTCTCCGGATAGGCCGAGACCGAGACCTTGAAGTCGCCGATGCGCTTGATGCCGGCGACGAGATCGGAGGTCTGGGCGTAGCCGCCCGGATGCGGCCGGTAGGCCGTTCCGATCCCGTCCTGCGGGTCGCCGCGCAGGGCCACGATGTGGCGTACGCCGGCATCCCAGTAGGATTGCACGACGGCGTCGATCTCCTCGCGGGTGGCGTCGACGCAGGTGAGGTGGGCGGCCGGCTGGAGGCTCGTCTCCTTGACCATCCGCGCGACGGTGTTGTGGGTGCGCTCGCGGGTGGAGCCGCCCGCACCGTAGGTCACCGAGACGAATTTCGGCTGCAGCGGCGCGAGGCGCTCGATCGAGGACCAGAGGATCTTCTCCATCTCCTCGGTCTTCGGGGGGAAGAACTCGATGGAGACACGGATCGGACGATAGCTGTCGCGGCTGGCGCGATGGTGGGAGGCGGAAGGCATCGGGTCGTCCTCTCTGTCGATCGGTTCAGACGGTCGTCGATCAGGTTCGGGTGCAGGTGGAAACGGGCCGTCGCCCTCAGGCGACGGCCCGCTCCGGGATCATCTCGGGCGCGGGGGCCGCCCTCTCGGCCGCATCGGTGGCCAGCCAGAGGGTCACGGTCAACTGGTCCTCGACCTCGCCGGTGGGGGCGAGGTCCCGGGTGGTGACGGTGGGCAGGCCCGCATCGTTGAGCCAGCCCGTCACCTGCTCGGGCGCGAAGCCGAGACGGCGATGGGCCTGGGCCTCGCGCAGGAACTCGAGGTCGTGGGGGGCGAAGTCCACCACCAGCAGGCGCCCGCCGGGGGCGACGAGACGCGCGGCCTCGCGCAGGGCCCGGGTCGGATCGTCGAGGTAGTGCAGCACCTGATGGACGACGACGAGGTCGAACCCGCCGCGCCCGAAGGGCGGCGCGTGAATGTCGCCCTGGCGCAGGTCGACCCGCGACAGGCCGAGGCGTTCCAGGTTCGCCCGCGCCACCGAGAGCATCGCGTGGTTGGAATCGAGCCCGACCGCCCGGGCGGCGCGGCCCGCCAGGAGCCCGAGCATGCGCCCGGTGCCGGTGCCGAGATCGACGAGGTTCTGGATCGGCCGGTCGCCGAGCACGTCCAGGACCGCGGCCTCGACGATGGCCTCCGGCACGTGCAGCGAGCGCAGATGGTCCCATTTGGGGGCGAGACGGGCGAAGAAGGCCTGGGCGGCCTCGGCCCGCTGGGTGCGCACGGCCTCCAGGCGGGCGAAATCCTCCGAGAGCGGCGCCCGGGCGGCATCGAGCCCGGCCACCAGCGGCTCGACCAGGGAGGCCCGATCCTCCACAAGGCGGAAGAAGGCCCAGGCCCCCTCGCGGTGCCGCTCCACCAGACCCGCCTCCACGAGCAGCTTGAGATGGCGCGAGATGCGCGGCTGCGACTGGCCCAGAATGTCGGTCAAATCGGAAACCGAGAGCTCTCCGGCGGCCAGAAGTGCGAGGATGCGCAGGCGCGTCTCCTCGGCCGCCGCCCGCAGGATGGCGAGGGCGTCCGGAAACGGTATGGCCGTGGCCGAGGAAGGTCCCGCGTTAGACATAAAGATATCTTTATGTGAAAACGAAAGCCCTGACAAGCGCCTCGGGCACCCCATTGGGATCGATCGCGCGGTCGTTCAGGGCCCGTTCCAGAGCCAGGCCGCCCCGCGGACACCGGAGGCGTCGCCGTGCCGGCTCGGGCGGATCGGCGTGTCGAACGCATCCGAGAAGACGTGCGGCGCCACGCGTTCGGGGAGGCCCGCGAGGATCTCCGGCACCCGCGAGAGGCCGCCGCCGATGACGATGACGTCCGGGTCGATCAGGTTGACCCCGTGGGCGATGCCGCGCCCGAGGCGATCCAGGTAGCGGTCGACGGTCGCCCGGGCCTCCGCGTCGCCCGCCCGCAGGGCCGCGATCACGCCCTCGCCCCGGGTCGCCGTACCGGTGCGGCGGGCGTGGTCGGCGGCCAGCGCCGGACCGGAGACCCAGGTCTCGAGGCATCCGTGCCGGCCGCAATAGCAGGCGGGGCCGGGACGCTCGTCGTCGCGGGGGGATGGCAGCGGGTTGTGGCCCCACTCGCCGGCGATCCGGTCACGTCCCGAGAGGGCACGGCCCCGAAGGGCCATCCCGGAGCCGACGCCGGTCCCCAGGATGATGGCCCAGACGACGGGCAGGCCGGCGCCGGCGCCGTCCACGGCCTCGGAGACCGCGAGGCAGTTGGCATCGTTCTCGAGACGCACCGGGCGGGCGAGACCTCGCTCGAGATCCTGCGCGAAGGGCCGGCCGTTCAGCCAGACCGAGTTCGCGTTCTTGACGAGTCCGGTCCGCGGCGAGATCGCGCCGGGCATGCCGATGCCGACCGTGCCGGGGGCTCCCGCTCGCGCCTCCAGGTCGCAGACCAGTCCCGCGATGGCCGTCAGCGTCGCGGCGTAATCGTCTCGCGGCGTGGCGATCCGCTGCTCGGCCCGCGTCGTGCCATCGGACGCGAGGGCGATCCCGGCGATCTTGGTGCCGCCGAGATCGATGCCGATGCGCAGAGGTTCGGACAGGACCGGGTCCCGTCAGCGCGCCGCGGCCGGGATCGGGGACGCCGCCGCGGCGGTGGCGCTCGACTCCATCTCGGGTGCGTGGTCGGAGATGTCGGTGCCGATGGAAACCGGGTGCGCCATGACCTGGCGCAGCTTCTCCGTGTCGAGCTCGCCCTCCCAGCGGCTGACCACCACGGTGGCGACGCCGTTGCCGATGAGGTTCGTAATGGCGCGGCACTCCGACATGAACTTGTCGACGCCGAGGATCAGGGTCATGGCCGCCACCGGCACGGGGTTGTTGGGGATGGCGCTGAGCGTGGCCGCCAGGGTGATGAAGCCCGCGCCGGTGACGCCGGACGCGCCCTTGGAGGTCAGCATCGCCACCAGGATGATCGTGGCGTACTGGCCGAAGGACAGGTCGGCCCCCACGGCCTGGGCCAGGAACAGCGAGGCCAGGGTCATGTAGATGTTGGTGCCGTCGAGGTTGAACGAGTAGCCCGTCGGGATCACGAGGCCCACCACCGAGTCCGACGCGCCGAGGCGGCGCATCTTCGTCATCATGTGCGGCAGCACGGTCTCGGAAGACGACGTGCCGAGGACGATCAGGAGCTCGTCCTTGATGTAGGCGAGGAACTTGAAGATCGAGAATCCGGCGACCCGGGCGATGCCGCCGAGCACCAGGATCACGAACAAGAAGGCGGTGACGTAGAAGGTGCCGACGAGCCAGGCGAGGTCGATCACCTTGCCGATGCCGTACTGGCCGATGGTAAAGGCCATGGCGCCGAAGGCCCCGATGGGGGCGAGCTTCACCACCAGGCCGATGATGCGGAAGAAAATCTGCCCGGCCGTGTCGATGGCGTGGGTGATGGCCTCGCCGCGCTGGCCCATCCCGGTGACGACGACGCCGGTGAGGATCGAAATCAGCAGCACCTGCAGCAGGTCGCCGGTGGCGAAGGCGTCGAAGAAGCTCTTCGGGATCAGCGCCATGACGTGGCCGGTCACCGAATCGTCGGCGGCCATCTTGGCGTATTTCTCCACGGCCTTGGCATCGAGCTTGGTGACGTCGGCATTGAAGCCGGCACCCGGCCTGACGACCTCGCCCACGAGAACGCCGATGAGCAGCGCGATGGTGGAGACCACCTCGAAGTAGACGAGCGCCTTCAACCCGACGCGGCCGACCTTCTTCAGGTCGCCGATCGAGGCGATGCCGTGCACGATGGTACAGAAGATGATCGGCGCGATCATCATCTTGATCAGGGCGATGAAGGCATCCCCGAGCCACTTGACCGACTTGCCCCATTCGGGCTGCAGCCAGCCGAGGAGCACGCCGAGGGCGATCGCGATCAGCACCTGGATGTAGAGCACCTTGTACCAGGGCTCCTTGACCGGACGTGGGACCGCGGCCGGTGCCGTTCCGTACGTCGTCGCCTGGGCCATGATCCCTCCCGCTGCGCTCTGCGCAACCCACCGATTGTTAATCCCGACGCTAGCCAGTTTATTCGCGTCGCTCAATCGCGGGCGGTGGGCTGCAATGACAAACCACGAGCGCTTACATGCCCTTCGCGGGAAAAAGTCCCGGCGGCGGGCAGGCAGACTGGCGCCGGGAGATCGCCAGTTTCGGCTCTCGGCGCGGATGCGGATCTTCGGCACGGGTGCCTGCCGGCGCTCGCGCGAGGGCCGGCCGGGTGGGACAGGCCTCGCCCCACGCGTCGCCGGCCGCTCGCGCCCATCGCACCGCGCCGGCGCCCGTTCCGGCCCGGATCACCCGGAGTGCGGGGCGAACCGCCCTGTCCGGCGACGGTCGCTCAGGTCTGCTGCGTGCGACGGGGACGAACGGTCCAGCGCTCGAACTCGGCGGCGATGTCGTCCTCGCCGCGCGCGGCGCCCTTCGGCTGCGGGTTGCCGAGCGCCTGCGACAGGCTCTCGATCACGTCGTCGATGCGGGAGTCGATGGCGGGCGCGCCCTCGGCGGCAGGCTCGCTCGCGGGCTCCGGCTGTGCGTGCGCATCCCCCGCCTCGGGGACCGCGGCCGCCTGCGCCTCGACCGGAGCAGGCTCCTCGGCCGGAGGAGCGGGCGCGGGTGCGGCCTCGGCGGCGACCGGTGCCGCCGCCGCGCTTCCGCCCGCGACCCGGCGCAGCGCCTTCATCATCCCGTCGCCGTCACCGGCATTGGTCTTCGGGGCGCCGTAGCGCCCGAAGCCGAAGCGCGGCTCGATCAGGTCGAGAACGGCGTCGAGGGCGGCATTGGACAGGCCGATCTCGCCGGGATGCGGCACGCCCTGAAGGGCCACCGCGTGCCGGTCGTAGCTCGGATCGCCGGTGACCTCGGGACCGAACCAGGCCGGCACCGGGAAACCCTGGCCCTCGTCGGCGCCGTCGAAGGACACGCTCACGAGGTCGAACTCGCCGGGCGCCACGTAGCGGTCGATCAGCGCCTCGCGGCCGCCGCCGAGGGCGAGCGCCGTGCGGTCATAGGCGGCCTTGCCCGAGCAGACATCCATCAGCGCATCGCCGTGCGCGCGCGGCACATCGGTGCGCTCTTCGCTGGACGTTCCGTCCGGTGCGGTGGTCACCAGGACGAGGTGGCAGGCCTGCCCGTCGACCCGGACGTACGAGACGCGGCCGGCCTGGGGGGCGAAGTAGCCCTCTGTGATCCGGGAGCCTCCGCGCTCCTTGCGGATGAGGCGGACCAGGGCGGGGGCCACGAGAAACCGGCGTACGAGGCTCATCGACATTCTCCGCGATGTCGGTCGACCCGGCGATAGAGGTCCGGGCGGACACTGACGTCAGGGCCGCCGACCTCCCGCGACGCGAGGTGGACAGACCGGCTTTCAGGTGGTTCCCCGCGCCGAGCCCGGCGGCCCTCCACGTGGAACAATGACATAGGATATGATCTGCGTTCATTCCCCGCGTAGCCGGGGCAGATCGGTTAATAATTCTCGTTCCGGACTAAGCAAAACGACGGCGAAATCAAGACCATCCCCGCCGTCGCTCCCCCTCATCCGTCGATCCGTCCCCATCGAAACCCGATCCGTCCCTCGTGCCGATGCCCGTCAGGCCTCCGGCTCGAAGCGCAGGGAGAGGCCGTTCATGCAGTAGCGCAGTCCGGTGGGCGGCGGACCGTCATCGAAGACGTGGCCGAGATGGCCCTTGCAGTGGGCACAATGCACCTCGGTGCGGGTCATCCAGTGGCTGCGGTCGACGGTCGTCTCCACCGCGTCGTCGAGGGGATCGAAGAAGCTCGGCCAGCCGGTCCCGCTCTCGAACTTGGTACCGGTGACGAAGAGCGGGGCGTCGCAGCCGGCGCAGTGGAACACGCCCGGACGCTTCTCGGCGTTGAGGCAGCTGGTCCCGGCCCGCTCGGTGCCGTGCTCGCGCAGCACGCGATACTGGTCCGGCGTGAGGATCTCGCGCCATTCGGCCTCGCTGCGGGTCTGGATCTCGTCCGCGGTGGCCGAAGACATGGAGGAAGAGGACGTGGGGGAAGAGGACGTGGGAGGCGAAGACATCGGGCCTGTGCTCCTCAGAGGCGGGGACGATGCCACTTAGATAGGCCCCCGACGCCCCCGTGGGGAGGCCGCCCTCAGGCGACGGCGCCGAGGGTGTCGGCCATGCGCGCCCGGCGGGCGCCCATGGGCCGCTCGGGGCCGGTGGTGGTGTCGCGCGCGGTCTGGTGCTCCATCTCGGCGTTGATCTCGCCACCCAGGAGGACGATCGTCGTGGAGATCCAGATCCAGGTCATGAAGCCGATCGCGGCGCCGAGGGAGCCGTAGGTCTCGTTGTAGTTGCCGAAGCTGGAGACGTACCAGGAGAACAGGATCGACGCGAGGAGCCACAGCAGGCCCGCCACCGCGCCGCCGACCCCGACCCAGCGCCAGCGCGGCCGCTGGCGGCTCGGACCGTAGCGATAGAGCAGGGACAGGCCTCCGAGGAGGACGACCAGGAGCGCGGGCCAACGCAGCAGGGCGACGAGCCAGGCGGTGTCGCTCAGGCCCACGAACGTGAACACCACCGGCAACACGACGATGCCCGTGAGGGCCAGGATGGTGAAGACCAGCGCCCCGATGGTGAAGGTGAGCGAGCGCAGGTTCAGCATGATGAAGGAGCGCTTCTCCTCCTCCTCGTAGACCACGTTCAGGGCGTCGAACATCGCCTTCATGGCGGCATTGGCGCTCCAGAGGGAGAGCAGAAGGCTGGTGAAGAAGGTCAGGCCGAGGGTGCCGTTGCCCTTGGCGGCGATGCGCTTGACCTGGTCGCCGATGATCTCGATGGCGCCGGAGGGCAGCACGCCCTGCATGCTCGCGAGATGCTCGTTGATCGAGCCGACATCCGCCACGAGGCCGTAGCAGGAGACGAGCGCGGCGATGGCGGGGAACAGCGAGAGCAGCGAGTAGAAGGTCACGCCCGCCGCCACCGACAGGACCCGGTCCTGATTGAACTCGAGATAGACCCGGTAGAGGATGTCCTTCCAGCCCGAGGCGGTGATCTCGGTGGGCGAGCCCGCGGCGCGCCCGCGCGCGACCTGCGTCGCCGCGACGTAGGCCGCCGCCGCCCCCTCGTGGGAGCGGGCGCCCGGCTCCGTGGAGGGCTGGGCGGGCTCGGCGGCGGGACGCGTCCGGGTCGTGCGCCGGGGTGCGGCGGCGAGCGCGATCAGCGCAGTCCCGAGCAGCAGCGTCCACAGGATGGAATTCGCCGCCTCACCATCGGGTACGGGACTGCGGCGGAAGGGAGATGGCATGGCAGGACCGGAACGGGATGGACGGTGCTTCGGCGCCGCGTCGTCTCGGCGCCCGGGATCAACGTGACGCAGGCTTGACCGTTCCGGCTCCGGCCACGCCTCCTCGGGCTTCCGCATCGCGCCCGATTTCGCAAGTTGATCGTCTCACGGCCCAATCTCGGCGCAGATAAAGCGACGGCGGACATGACCGAAACAAGCGGTGCGCTTCCCCGACCGCGTCAGCACACCGCCTTGAACCTTAAAGACATCTCGACCGGACGCAGGCACGCCTCAGATCTCGCACAACCAATCGAACAAAACCTTGAAATAGAACATTTCTAGATCAATGATTGCTATACCGCGCATATCTATTATTTTCGTCAAATATTAGAAGCTCATAAAGGGTATTTTAACCAAACAATACCAGTCTCCCGCATCACGGAAGCTCTCATATTCGATGGCTTTTCAACCCGCGGAGCCAAGCACGTGCGTTTCGTCAATCAAGCCAGCGTCCTGGCAAAGATCGCCCTTCCCCTGTTCGCCCTGGGCGCCCTCAGCATCGGGCTCGTCCTCTACGCCCGCGCGTCGCTGAACAACATCGCCGACCAGTCGCGGCAAGTGATCGAAGTTCTCAGCGCGCGGCAGGAAGCTTACCTCAAGGCGCAGCTGAAGATCGCGGAAGCGGCCCTGTTGACCCGGAACATCATCCTGGAAACCGAAGAAGTCCCGATGGCGCAATACAAGGCGCAGTATGCGTCGGCCACGGCCGGGGCGCTTGAAGTCATCGATACGCTGATCGCACTGGCCGAAACGCCGGAACGCCGCAAGATCGGCAAGGATCTGCGAAGCTTGGCTGAGGCCTATTTCGCGGTCCTGGCGCGGTCCATCGAGCACGGGCTCCGGAATGAGAATGCGGTCGCAGCCCAGATCGTCCAGCACGATGCGCAACCCGCCCGGCTCAATCTGAACAGGCTGGTGGAGCAGCGTGCGCAGCGGGTCGCCGAGGAGATGAAGGCCGGCAAGCAGGCGCTCGAAGCGGACATGTCGATCGCGATCGAACGGCTGATCACCGTCACCGCCATCGGTCTCGTTCTGGCTGCCCTCCTGTGCGGCACCATCGTGGTCTTCGGAATCACCCGGCCGCTGGGCCGTCTGGTGGTGATCCTGAACCGCATGGCCCAGGGCGAGATCGATGCAGACATTCCGGAGGCCCGGCGCGGCGACGAGATCGGCGCCGTCGGCAAGGCGGTGGACGGCATCAAGGCGATGGTCGCCCGGAAGAGTGCCGAGGAAGCGCAGATCCGCCGCATTGCCGACGAGGCCGCAGTGGCCGCACGCCGCGCAACGATGATCGAACTCGCGGACAGCTTCGAGGGTGCCGTGGGCGGCATCATCGGCATGGTCTCCGCGTCGTCGACCGAACTGCAGGCGACGGCGGGGACCCTGACCACCACCGCCCGCGAGACCGCATCGCAATCCATCACCGTGGCGACGGCCGCCGAGGAAGCCTCCGTCAACGTGAGCACCGTGGCGGCGGCCGCCGAGGAACTCGGCAACTCTGTGCAGGAGATCGGCCGCCAGGTCTCGAACTCCTCCCAGATGGCGCAGTCGGCCGTGACCGAGGCCGACACCACCTCGGCCCTGGTCCAGGAGCTGAGCGCCGCCGTGTCCCGGATCGGCGACGTGGTGAGCCTGATCTCGACGATCGCCGGCCAGACCAATCTGCTGGCCCTCAACGCCACCATCGAGGCGGCCCGCGCCGGGGAGGCGGGACGCGGCTTCGCCGTGGTGGCGGCGGAAGTGAAGGAACTCGCCAACCAGACCGCCCGGGCCACCGACGAAATCGGAAGCCAGATCGGGCATATTCAGGGTGCCACGGGCCACGCGGTCACGGCGATCGGCTCGATCACGACGCGCATCCGCGACATCAACACGGTGGCGACGACGATCGCGGCGGCGGTGGAACAGCAGAGCGCTGCGACGCAGGAGATCGTCCGCAACGTGGCCCAGGCCTCGGTGGGGACCACGGACGTCACCAGCACCATCACGGGCGTCGCCCAGGCGGCCGAGGAGACCGGCGCCGCCGCCGCCCAGGTGCTCGGGGCCGCCGGGGAATTGTCGCGTCAGTCGGAGCACCTCAGCGCCGAGGTCCAGAACTTCCTCAGCACCGTCCGGGCGGCGTAGCGGACGGACCCAGCGAAGGCCGTCCCGCGCTGGGGCCCGCCGGCGGTGCCGCCTCAGGCGCCGCCGGGCGCGTAGAGGCCCGCATGGGCGTCCCGCAGCAGGTTCTTCTGGACCTTGCCCATGGTGTTGCGCGGCAATTCCTCGACGAAGAGGACGCGCTTGGGGCACTTGTAGCGGGCGAGCCGGCCTTCGAGCGTGCGCAGGATCGCGGCCTCGTCTGGCACGTCGGCCCGGCCGACCACCACCGCCGTGACGCCCTCGCCGAAATCGGCATGGGGCAGGCCGATCACCGCGGACTCGACCACGCCCGGGAGGGCGTCGATCTCGTTCTCGATCTCCTTCGGGTAGACGTTGTAGCCCCCCGTGATGATGAGGTCCTTGCCGCGCCCGACGATGTGGACGTAGCCGTCCGGGTCGATCTTGCCGAGGTCGCCGGTGATGAAGAAGCCGTCGGCCTTGAACTCGGCCGCCGTCTTCTCCGGCATCCGCCAGTAGCCCTGGAAGACGTTCGGACCCTTGACCTCGATCATGCCGACGGCATCGGCCGCCAGGACCGCCCCGGTCTCCGGGTCGACCACCCGCACGGCCACGCCCGGCAGGGCCGGGCCGACGGTGCCCGCCACCCGCGCGCCCGCGTAGGGGTTCGAGGTGTTCATGTTGGTCTCGGTCATGCCGTAGCGCTCGAGGATGGCGTGGCCCGTGCGGGCCTGCCAGTCGCGGTGCGTCTCGGCCAGCAGCGGCGCCGACCCCGACACGAACAGACGGATTCCGGCGGTGGCGTCCGGCGTCAGGCCGGCCTCCTTCAGCAGGCGGGTGTAGAAGGTCGGCACGCCCATCATGGCGGTGGCGCGCGGGAGAAGGGCGAGGACCTGGGTCGGATCGAACCGCCCCAGGAACAGCATCGTTCCGCCGCTGGCCAGCACCGTGTTGGTGGCGACGAACAGGCCGTGGGTGTGGAATACCGGCAGCGCGTGGAGCAGCACGTCCTCCGCCGTGAAGCGCCAGGCCTGGACGAGGGTGCGGGCGTTCGAGGCGAGGTTCTCGTGGCTCAGCATGGCGCCCTTGGAGCGCCCCGTGGTGCCCGAGGTGTACAGGATGGCCGCGAGGTCGTCCGGGCCGCGCGCCACGTCGGAGAAGGCTTCCGTCTCGGCATCGGCGGCCTCGGCCAGGGTGCCGTGGCCCCGCGCGTCGAGGGTGTGCACCACCGGCACGCCGGCATCCCGCGCCACGGGCGCGAGGGCCTCGTGCTTGGCCGGATCGCAGACGAACAGGGCCGGCTCGGCGTCGCCCAGGAAGTAGGCGATCTCGGTGGGGGTGTAGGCGGTGTTCAGGGGCAGGAACACCGCCCCGGCCCGAACCGCGCCAAGATACAGGAACAGGAATTCCGGGCTCTTCTCCGCCTGCACCGCCACCCGGTCCCCGGGCTTCACCCCCGCGGCCGCCAGGGCCGCGGCGTAGGCGCCCGAGCGCACGATGAGGTCCGCGTAGGAGTAGCGGGCGCCCTCGCCGGTCTCCAGGAACAGCTTGGCGGCAGGATCGGCCGGCATTCTCTGGCGGACGAGATCGAAGAGGTGATTGGTCATCGGCGTTTCGGACATGACGGGGCGAAGATGGCAGGGACGGATACGCTGTCGATCGTCGGTTTCCTACGATCTTCGCTTCGCTCCATCGAGGTGGCGGGAAATGCGATGTCGCCCGAGGGCGGCGTGGGTGGAGGGCTCAGGCCTCGGCCAGGGCCACCGCCCGCATCGGCGGCAGGTTGCTCCGGAGCTCGCGGCTCACCGCGCTGGAGGCGGCGACGGTGCCGAGATTGGCGTAGGTCTCGTGGTTCTTCTCGATGGCCGAGAGATCGTAGAGGTAGTTGACCATCAGGCCGCGCGATTGGGCGAGCCCCTTGGGGGAGACGTCACCGAGGAAGTTCAGCCGCTCCAGCCGGGCGCCATTGCCGAGATGGAACCGGGCGACGGGGTCGAGGGGCCGCCCGCGCTCGTTCTTGGCGCGCAGGAAATAGGCGGCCGCCGCCGGGATCATCGCCTTGCGCACGGCCTCGCACTTGGCCTTGTCGGTCTGCCAGTCCGGTTCGTCGATGATGCGCAGGGCCTCGACGTCGTCGCGGGTCAGCCCCTGCGGCGCGTCGGAGCGGCGCTCGCGGTCGAGCCAGGCGGAGAAGCCCGGGACCGGTGAGAGGGTGACGAAGGTCTTCAGGCTCGGGATCTCCCGGGCGAGGTCCTCGACCACCTGCTTGATCAGGAAGTTGCCGAAGGTGACGCCGGCCAGCCCCTTCTGGCAGTTCGAGATCGAGTAGAAGATCGCCGTGGTGGCGGCCTTCAGCGGCAGGGGCTCGCGCTCATGGGCCAGGATCGGCGCGATGGCGGGGGCGATGCCGGCGGTGAGCGCGACCTCGACGAAGATCAGCGGCTCGTCGACCAGGGCGGGATGGAAGAACGCGAAGCAGCGCCGATCCGTCGGTTCGATCCGTCGGCGCAGGTCGTCCCACCCGGTGATCTCGTGCACCGCCTCGTAGCGGATGATCTTCTCGAGGATGTGGGCCGGGGTCGTCCAGTCGATGTGGCGCAGGACCAGGAAGCCGCGGTTGAACCACGAGGCGAACAGGTGCTCGAAATCGCTGTCGAGGCTGTCGGCGGCGTCGATGAGGTCGGGGTCGGCCTCCTCCTGACGGAGCTCGCGGCGCAGCCCGAACAGGTCCTCGCGCATCCGCACCAGGGCGCGGGTCCCGTCCTTGGCGAGGTTCAGGCGGCGGATGAGTTCCTGGCTCCGCGGCTCGGCCGCATCGTGGAGAGCGCCCAGGGCCGCCCGGGTCGGATCGGCCCGGTAGGCCGCGATCGCCTCGTCCACGGCGGCATGGTCGGCGGCGAACTCGGTGGCGACGAGGCGCAGGAAACCGGTACGCTCGGGCCGGGCCAGGGTGGCGTAGCGTTCGAGGATCAGCCGGGCCAGGGCCACCCCGGAGGCCTCGCCGCGCCGGGAGATCAGATCCTCGCAGAGCTTGACCAGTTCCTGGGCGGTGGCACGGGCCGCCAGGTCACCCCGCCCGATGCCGATGAGATCCCGGCCCCGGTCGCTGATGGTCTGGAGCAGATCGCCGAAGAAAGAGATCGCCGCCATGGCACGCCGCCTGCCCCCTCACTGGCGCCCGACCTGGGCGCACCGGCGGCCCCACGCATCGTGGGGTCCCGGCTTGGCCGCTACCTTAGGGCGGCTCCACGCGCAGGACCAGAGACCGTGGCCGTAAAGACGCGCAGGGCGGGGGCGCGGCCCTAATCCTGACCGGAAGCCGGGGCGATCTCCGCCTGGTCCGCCCGCTCGCGCCAATCCACGACCCCGTGCTGCCGGGCGAAGCGCAGTTCGGCGGCGCGCAGCGCGCGCATCGGATCCCGGGCGCGGGTGATGTCCACCGAGCCGACCGTGAACGGCACACCCAGGATCTGCTTGGCAAAGTTGACGCGGTAGGTCGCCATTCGAAACTCCCTGGACGATGAGCGCGGCCTTGCAGGAGCGCCGACTTGACCTCCGCGAACGCCGCGACTCACCGGGTCCGATTTCAATCAGAGCGCAAGTTGCGCAGAATTCCAAGTGCAGGGTGCAGGAATGAAAGCCGCAACACAGGTCGCCCATAACATTCGGTATATGGGACGACTGAAATTCCGCGCACATACCCCGCGACGACGTGGCCGAGCGGGTGGCGGCAAGACAAAGCCTCCGTGCGCGAAAGAGTAGGGTCCAGGTCGGGCCGGACGATCAGGGGCGACGAAGACCGATTCCCATCCCTCGTCCGACCGTTCCGGGTTGCCGAAGCCAGTGCGCAGGCCTAACCGGGCAGCGGATGCCCCCGTCGGCGCCCGGATCCCATCGCGGCCCCGGCTCCGCCGCCCCCCGAGATCCCGCGCATGACCCTCCAAGCCTGTCCGCCCCCCTGCCTGTCCGCGCGCGGAGTCGCCGGGGGCCGCCCCGCATGAGCGGCGGAGCGCAGGCCGATACGGGCGGACGCCACGGGTTCACGCCGCGGGCCCGGCTCGGGCTGACCCTGATCGCGGGCGGGGCCGTCGCCAACATCTACTACAACCAGCCCCTCCTCGGGCTCCTCGTCGGGGAGTTCGGCGAGCGTGCCGCCCTCTGGGTCCCGACCGCCTCCCTCGTCGGCTATGGGCTCGGCATCCTCGGCCTGGTGCCGCTGGGGGACAGCCTGTCCCGCCGGCGCCTGATCATCGGCCAGACCCTCGGCCTCGCCGTGGCGCTCCTGGCCGCGGCGCTGAGCCCGAACCTCGCCTGCCTGGCCCTGTCCAGCCTCGTCATCGGCATCCTCGCCTCGGCGGCGCAGCAGGCGGTGCCCTTCGCCGCCGAGCTGGCGCCGGACGCCACCCGCGGCAGCGTGGTGGGCCAGGTGATGACCGGCCTCCTCACCGGCATCCTGCTGGCGCGCACGGCCAGCGGCCTCGTGGGCGCGCAGTACGGCTGGCGGGCGGTGTTCTTCGCCGCGGCGGTCGTGGCGCTGGGGATGACCGGCATCGCCGCCGCCACGCTGCCGAAGATTCCGCAGACCCGGCCCCTGCGCTACCGCGCCCTGATGCTGTCGATCCTCCACCTCGTGCGCAGCCAGCCGGTGCTGCGCCGGTCGAGCCTGTCGCAGGGGCTGCTCTTCGCCAGCTTCAACGCCTTCTGGGCGACCCTGGCCCTGCTGGTCGAGGCGCCGCCCTTCAACCTGACGGCGGCCGGGGCGGGGATGTTCGGCGTCATCGGCGTCGCGGGCGCCTTCGTGGCCCCGCTCTCGGGCCGCTTCACGGACCGGCGCGGCCCGCGCCCGATGGTGGTGGCCGGCGCCCTCTTCGTGGTCGCGGCCTTCGCGGTGCTGTGGGCGGGCGGCGCCTGGTCCCTGATCGCGGTGGGCCTCGGGGTCCTCCTGATCGACATCGGCCTCAACGCCGCCCTCATCGCCAACCAGACCCGGGTCTACGCCCTCGTTCCGAGCGCCCGCGGGCGGATCAACACCGTGCTGTTCACGGTGATGTTCGTGTTCGGGGCGTTCGGGGCCTTCGCCGGTTCCCAGGCCTTCCTCATGGCCGGCTGGTCCGGCGTCTGCGCCGTCGGCATCCTCCTGGCGGGCGCGGGCTTCCTCGTGAACGTGCTGGAGCCGAGGGGCGCCTGATCGTCCCTTACCGGAGGATCCGCGACAGCCGGCACCAGGCCGCCTTGTCCGGCGGCAAGCCGAAGCGCAGGCGCGCGGGGGTCCCGGCGAAGCGCCGGACATAGATCCCGGCCGCGCCGAGGCGGTCGAACAGGCCGGGCGCGTCGGGAAAGTCGGCGGTGCGGAACAGGCAAGTGCCGCCGATGGGCGTCCCGCCGGCCCGCAGGATCATCCGATCGAGGCGCGCGGCATCCGCGGCCCGGGCGGTGGCGGCCTCCCGCCGCCAGGGCGCGTCGGACAGGGCGGCGCGCCCGATGGCCAGCGCCGGGCCCGAGACCGCCCAGGGCCCGAGCGCCTCCGCGAGGGCGGCGGCGAGGCCCGGTTCGCCGAGGGCGAAGCCGAGCCGGATGCCGGCGAGACCGTAGGTCTTTCCGAAAGAGCGCAGGACCACGAGGCCCGGGCCGAGGGAGGCCCCCAGGGTCTCGATCGGCTCCAGGTCGGCGAAGGCCTCGTCGACGACGAGCAGGCCCCCGCGGCCCGCCAGGTCGTTGGCGAGCGCCCGCAGCGTTCCGGCCTCCCAGGTCCGTCCGTCCGGATTGTTGGGGTTCACGACGACGACCACGTCCGTGTCCCGGGCCGCCCCGAGCCCCGGTACGGTCACGACGGCGTGGCCGGCCCGGGCCCAGGCGGCGGCGTGCTCGGCATAGGTGGGCCCCACCACGGCAACGCGGGCGCGTGTCACGAGGCGCGGCAGGGTCTCGATCAGGATCTGGGTTCCGGGCGCGGCGACGATCCGGTCCGGATCGGCCACCCCGTAGGCGTCGGCGGCGGCCGCGCGCAGGGCGCCGAGGTCGGCGGCCGAAGGCAGGCGCCGGAAGGCGCTGGCGTCGAGGGCCGGACACGGATAGGGCACCGGATTGATCCCCGTGGAGAGATCCAGCCAGGGCTCGAGCGCTTGCGGGAAGAGGCGTCGAGCGGCATCGAGATCGCCGCCATGGGCGATTCCGTCACCCATCCCCGGGCCGCGCGCCATCACCGAGACCGCATGTCCTGGACCGCCCTCACCCATCCGCCCGATACGCTCATCGTCCTGGTGCTCGCCCTCGCCGTCGAGGCGACAGCCGGCTATCCGGACCGGCTCTACAGGGCGCTCGGCCATCCTGTCACCTGGATCGGCGCGCTGATCGCGACCCTCGACCGCCACTGGAACCGGGGGGCGCCGGTTCGCCGCCGGCTCGCGGGCGTGGCCGGGCTCCTCGTGCTTCTGGGGGTCGTCGGCAGCCTCGCCCTGGCCCTCACCGCCCTGGCCGGCGCCGCCGGCCTCCTGCCCGCGCTCCTCGTCCTCGCCCTGCTGGCGGCGAGCCTGCCGGCCCAGCGCAGTCTGCACAGCCACGTCGCCCGCGTGGCGGCCGATCTGCGGTGCGAGGGCCTCGCGGGCGGACGCCGCGCGGTGTCGATGATCGTCGGGCGCGATCCCGAGACCCTGGACGAGGCCGGCATCTGCCGGGCGGCCATCGAGAGCCTCTCCGAGAACTTCTCCGACGGCATCGTGGCGCCGGCCTTCTGGATCGGGGTCGGCGGCCTGCCCGGCGGCGCGCTCTACAAGGCGATCAACACCGCCGACAGCATGATCGGCCACCGCACCCCGCGCCACGAGGCCTATGGCTGGGCCGCCGCCCGCCTCGACGATCTTGTGAACCTTCCGGCCTCGCGGCTGACCGCCCTGCTCCTCGTCGCGGCCGCGGCCGTCCATGCCGGCGCTTCGCCCGGCCAAGCCTGGCGGGCGGTGCGGCGGGATGCCGGCCGCCACCGCTCGCCCAATGCCGGCTGGCCGGAGGCCGCCATGGCGGGGGCTCTCGGCTTGGCGCTCGCCGGCCCCCGAACCTACGGCACCACCCGCGTCGCGGATGGCTGGATGGGCGACGGGCGCACGGAGGCGACCCCGGCCGACGTGGAACGGGCGCTTGCGCTCTACCGCACGGCGTGCGGATTCCTGTTCGGGCTCGCCCTCCTCCTCCTGGTCCTCCTCAAGGTCGCCCTCGCATGATCCGGTCGAAGACGACACGCCTCGGGCGACGGGGAGCCCTGGCGCTGGCCGCCCTCGGCCTCGCCGCTCCGACCCCCGGCCGCACCGCCGAGGGCCTGCCGACGCCCTACACCGTCACCCGCGATTTCGACGGCGAGACGAAGGGCGACGGGGCCTACGACCTCAGCGGCATGGCCTGCCGCCCGACCGACGCGGACGGCAGCCGCCTCTGCGTCGTGGTCAACGACGAGAACCGCGGCGCGCAGTTCGCCCGCCTCGCCGGGACCACGCTGACGCCCGGCGCCACCGCCTACGACCTCGGCACGGCGCCCTCGCCGGCCATCCGGGGCACGCCCCCCGCGCAGTCCCGATGCAGCGGCGGTCCGGGCAGGTTCGATCAGCTCGACGGCGAGGCCGTGGCCTATGCCGAGCCCTTCTTCTACGTCACCGGGTCGCACGGCTGCACCCGGGGCAAGCGCAGGTACAAACTGTCGTCGATGATCCTCACGCGCCTGCGGCCGAACGCCGACGGCACCGCCGCCGCGGAGACGGTGAGCACCTACCGCCTGTTCGACGCCCTGATGGCCTCCGCGCCCGTGCGCGACTCCGTGCTGCGCGACCTGGAATTCGATTGGAATGCCTTGCCGCCGGAGGGCACGCCGCAGCCGAACGGCCTGAACGTCGAAGGGCTCGCGGTCGTGGGCGGGCGCCTCTACGCGGGCCTGCGGGCACCGAGCCTCGCGGGCAAGGCCTTCCTCGTCTCCGTACCGGTCGAGGCGCTGTTCGCGGATGGAAACGCCGCCCTGTCGGCCGAAATCGGCACGATCCCCCTGGAGGCCGGACCCGATGCGGGCGTCCGCGACCTCACGATCCTGCCCGACGGACGGATGCTGGTGCTCACGGGCTCGTCCCGCAACGGCCTGCCCGTTCCCTTTCGGCTGTCCCTCGTCGACCTGCCCTCCGGCGCCCTGACCCCCGTCGCCACCCTCGCGCCGGTCCGCGGCGAGAACGAGAAGGGCAAGGTCATCGACGGCAAGGCCGAGGCCGTGGTCCCGCTCGGATCGGGCCGGGTCCTCGTCCTGTTCGACAGCCTTCGGAACGGGGCGCCGCACGCCTACGCGGTGCCGATCCCGGAGAGGGGCGCGCCTACGCCCCCCTGAGGCTCGGGCCGGCTTCCGCCGCGCCCCGGCGCGCGGCGTCGCGGCGGAGCGCCGAGAGCACGACGAACATCAGGCTCGCGCCGAGGCCGAGGCAGGGGTCGATCCGGGGCGGGGACGGGATCATGGAGGCTTCCTCGCCGCACCCGTCGTGAGGCAGGCGTTCCGGCGCCAAGCCTAAAACCGTCGGGACGCTACGAGGCCAGGGCGAGCAGCGCGTCGCAGGCGACATGCGCCTCGCAATGATCCGCGAGCCGGTCGAGTACCGCCTCGATGCCGGCCTCGTAGGCCAGCCCGCTCGGGGCCGCCCCCAGGCGGCCGAGCCAGGCGCCCCGCTGGCGGTCGTCGGCGAACAGGCCGTGCACGTAGGTGCCGGTGACGCGGCCGTCGGCCGAGACCGCGCCGTCGAGGCGCCCGTCCGCGAGCCGGATCGCCGGACGCGCGGTGTCCGGCCCGGTGGTGTCGCCCACATGCATCTCGTAGCCCGAGAACGGCACGCCGTCCGGCTGGCTCGTGCCGGTCACGGCGGCCAGATGCTTCACCGGCGTCATCACGGTCTCGACGTCGAGGAGCCCGAGACCCGGCACGGAGCGGGGCGCACCCTCGATGCCGTGCGGGTCGTCGATGCGCCGGCCGAGCATCTGGTAGCCGCCGCACAGCCCGAGCACCCGCCCGCCGCGCCGGACATGGGCGCGCAGGTCGATGTCCCAGCCCTCCGAGCGAAAGGCGTCGAGGTCGTCGATGGTGGTCTTCGAGCCCGGCAGGAGCACGAGGTCGGCCACCGGGATCGGCTCGCCCGGGCGCACCAGCACCACCGCCACGTCGGGCTCGGCCCGAAGCGGGTCGAGGTCGTCGAAATTGGCGATGCGCGGCAGCACCGGCACGGCAACGACCCTGCGCCGGGCCGATCCGGTGTCCGAGCCCGCGAGGCCGAGGGCGTCCTCCGCCGGCAGGCGCGCCGCGTCGGGAAAGTGCGGGATCAGCCCGAAGCTCGGCCAGCCGGTCGCCTGCGCGATGGTGGCCATGCCGTCGGCGAACAGGCTGGGATCGCCGCGGAAGCGGTTGACGAGGAAGCCCCGGATCATCGCGGCGTCCTCCGGGTCGATCACCGCCTTGGTGCCCACGAGGCTGGCGATGACGCCGCCCCGGTCGATGTCGCCGAGCAGGATCACCGGCGTGCCGGTGGCGCGGGCGAATCCCATATTCGCGATGTCGCCGGCCCGCAGGTTGACCTCGGACGCCGAGCCCGCCCCCTCCACCACCACGAGGTCGGCTTGCGCCTTCAGGTACGAGAAGCTCTCCAGCACGGAGGCGAGGAGACGCGGCTTCCAGGCCTGATAGTCCCGCGCCCTGGCGGTGCCGACCATGCGGCCCTGGACCACGACCTGGCTGCCGGTCTCGCTCTGGGGCTTCAGCAGCACCGGGTTCATGTGCACCGAGAGCGCCACCCCCGCCGCCCGCGCCTGCAACGCCTGGGCCCGCCCGATCTCGCCGCCATCGGCGGTGACGGCGGCATTGTTCGACATGTTCTGCGGCTTGAAGGGCCGCACGGCGAGCCCGCGCCGCGAGAAGACCCGGCACAGCCCGGCCACGATCAGCGACTTGCCGACATCCGAGCCGGTGCCCTGGATCATGAGGGCGCGGGTCATGGCTGCGGCCCGTCCGACGGGGATGCGGCGCAGGCCGGATCGGCGGGCCGCGCGGCGCGACGAAAGGCCAGGATGGCGGCCCCGTAGGTCTCGACCACCTCCGAGAACGGCACGCGCTCCGCCGTGAACAGCACGGCCCGGTGCCGGAACAGATGGTCGGGAATCGCGAGGTCGCCGCAGGTCGACGCCGGGGGCGGCGCCTGCTCCCACCCTTGCGGCAGGGGCTGCCACAGGAGTTCCGCCCCGATGGTCTGCCGCGTCGTGCCGAGGGCCTGGACCGCCCGGCCGAACGGCGTGTCGGTGGTCTCGAGCAGGCGGTTCATCTCCGGGGTCAGGCGCTCGGGCACGTACCAGTTGTCCGCCTCCGACAGGACGTGGTCGCCGCAGGCGAGCCGCACCTGACGGTAGCGGAGGACGGTGTCGGGGACGGCATTCAGGCGCCGGCGCGTCTCCTCCGAGGCGGGCTTGTCCGCGCCGCGCTGCCGATTCGCCGCGAGCCGCGGCGTCGCGGCCATGCCGTGCTCGGCGCACCAGCCTTCGAGGGTCGCGGTGGCGGAGCGGCTGGCGAGCAGCCGGGCGTTCAGGCCCTCCACCACCGCCAGGGCCTCGACGCGGCCGAGATAGCTGGCCGGCCAGGCCGGCGCGGTTTCAGCGCAGGCCGGATGGATGCCCGACAGGACAAGGAGCCCGACCGGGCCGAGGACGAAGCGCATCAGAATTCGATGCCCACCTGCGCCTTCACCCCGGCGGCGAAGTGATGCTTCACGACCGCCATCTCGGTGACGAGGTCGGCGGCCTCGATCAGGGCCGGCTTGGCGTTGCGGCCGGTGACCACGACGTGGAGGTCCGGTCGGCGCGCCCGGAAGGCCGCCACCACGGCCTCGAGGTCCAGGTAGTCGTAGCGCAGGGCGATGTTGAGCTCGTCCAGCACCACGAGGCGGATCGTCGGATCGGCCATGAGGTCGAGGGCCTTGGCCCAGGCGTGCTCGGCGGCGGCGATGTCGCGGGCCTTGTCCTGGGTTTCCCAGGTGAAGCCCTCGCCGAGGGTGTGCCAGTCGATCCGGTCGCCGAAGGCCGTGAGGGCGTGCTTCTCGCCGGTGTCCCAGGCACCCTTGATGAACTGCACCACGCCGACGCGCCAGCCGTGGCCCAGCGCCCGCAGCATCAGCCCGAGGGCCGCCGTGGTCTTGCCCTTCCCGGGCCCGGTGTTGACGATGAGGAGCCCCTTCTCGATCGTCTTCTCCGCCACCTCGGCATCCTGGACGGCCTTGCGCTTCTCCATCTTTTCGCGATGGCGGTCGGCGTCGGTCATGGGGTGGCTCCGGGTTGGGGTTTCACGATCAGGGGCAGGCCCGCCACCGTGAGGACGACGCGGTCCGCCTGGGCCGCGAGGCGCTGGTGCAGGCGCCCCGCCGCATCGCGGAAACGGCGGGCCAGCGCGTTGTCCGGCACGATCCCGAGGCCGACCTCGTTGCCCACCAGGACCACCGGGCCGGGGGCCGCCGCGCAGGCCGCGAGCAGCGCGGCGGTGGCGGCGTCCACGTCGGCCTCCGCCAGGATCAGGTTGGTGAGCCAGAGGGTGAGGCAATCGACCAGCACCGGCCCGGTCGCGGCGGCGACCGCCTCGGGCAGGGCGAGCGGCACGTCCTGCGTGATCCAGCCGTCCGGGCGGCGGGCGCGGTGGAGCGCGATGCGCTCGCGCATCTCGTCGTCCCAGGCCTGGGCGGTGGCGAGGTAGAGCCAGGGCCGAGGCTGCGCCTCGATCAGCCCCTCGGCATGGGCGCTCTTGCCGGAGCGCGCGCCGCCGAGCACGAGGGTCAGTCTGGGTGGAGGATGCGGCATGCGGCCTGCTGTGCCCGAAATCGAGGTCCCGGGTCAAAGGCGGGAATCCGATCCGGGCCGCGTTGTCAGCGGATCGGCAACCGCGTAGAAGCGTGGATCGGACGGTGCCCCGGCGACGGGGTGAAAAGGGAATGCGGTGAGGGGGCGACCTCGAAACCGCAGCTGCCCCCGCAACTGTGAGCGGAGACGGAACTGCCATCAGCCACTGGAGCGATCCGGGAAGGCGGCAGGACCAGCGACCCGCGAGCCAGGAGACCTGCCGTCCTCCCGCTCGATGCTTGACGGCCGCCGGCGGGGCGGCCAGGAGATGAACCCGATGTCGACCAACACCCTCGTCCTGACCGGCACCCGCACCAACGAGCGCCTCGGCGCCGTGCTCGTGGCCGCCTTCCTTGGCCTCGGCCTCGTATTCATGGCAGGCTTCGCCCCCGCGATGGCGCTGCACAACGCGGCGCACGACTTCCGCCACAGCCAGAACTTCCCCTGCCACTGAGCGTCTCCGCTTAAGGCAGACAATCCCATGATCATCCGGCTCGTGTCGGCGGCCCTGGTCGCCGGCCTCCTCGCGGCCGTCGTCGCGACGGGCCTGCAGCTCGCACTCACCTCGCCGCTCATCATCGCGGCCGAGCGCTACGAGACGCAGGCCTCCGCCGCCCCCGTTCGGCCGACCCCCGCCTCGCTGATCGTCCGCGTCCATGGCGGTCACGATCACGGCACCAAGGATCCCTCGGTGGCGGGCGGCGAGGTCGCGCCCGACTGGCAGCCTGGCCCCGGCCTGCCGCGCATGGCCTTCACCGCGCTCGCCACCCTGGTGGGCGGCGTCGGCTACGCGTTCCTGCTCGGTGCCGTGCTCCTGGCCTGCAACCGCGAGCCCAACCCCGAGACCGGCCTGCGCTTCGCCATCGGCGGCTTCCTCGCGGTGGCGCTGGCCCCCGCCCTCGGCCTCGCGCCGGAACTCCCCGGAATGGAGGCCGCGCCGCTGGCCGACCGCCAGTTCTGGTGGGTGATGACCGCCACGGCCACCGCCATGGGGCTCTACCTTATCGCGATCCGGCGGGCGCCGATCACCATCGCGGGCGGCATTGTGCTCCTCGTCGCGCCCCATCTCGCGGGTGCGCCGGAGGCGAGCCACGCCGCCTCGAACCTGCCGGCCTCCTACGCCGCGCAGTTCGCGGCGCGCTCGCTGGGCATCGCCTTCGTGTTCTGGGCGGTGATCGGGTTGGCCTATGGCTGGGCCTGGGGGCTGTTCGGCAAGACCCGGCCGACCCACGCGCGGCCGACCCATGCCTGACCACATGCCCGACCCGCGGCCTGACACGGACCACGCCGCCGTCACCCTCTACGTCTGCGCCACCTGCCGGACGGCCGGCGACGCCTCGGAGCCGCGGGCGGGCGCCCGCCTGCTCGCCGCGCTTCAGGACGCCGTGAGCGCCGGCGGCCACCCGGGCATCACGGTCGAGAGCGTCGAATGCCTCTCGGTTTGCAAGCGCCCCTGCACGGTGGCGGTGGCCTCGCAAGGCCGCTGGACCTACGTCTACGGCGATCTCGACCCGGTCGCGTCGGCCGGCACCATCCTGGACGGCGTGGCGCTCTATGCCGAGACGCCGGACGGCATCGTGCCGTGGAAGGCCCGGCCGCAGGAATTCCGCAAGGGCGTCGTCGCCCGCCTTCCCCCATTCCCGCCGCCCGTCGCGGCGCCCCCCCTTCCGGACGCCGCCGAATGACCCTCGTCGCCAAGATCCCCTGCACCATCGTCACGGGCTTCCTCGGGGCCGGCAAGACCACCCTGGTGCGCCACCTCGTGGAGAACGCGAACGGCCGGCGCCTCGCCATCATCGTCAACGAGTTCGGCGACATCGGCTTCGACGGCTCGTTCCTGGCCGCCTGCGGCATCGAGGGCTGCGGCGACGAGGACATCGTCGAGCTCGCCAACGGCTGCATCTGCTGCACCGTGGCCGACGATTTCGTGCCGGCCCTGAACAAGCTCCTCGACCGGGCCGATCCGCCCGAGCACATCCTGATCGAGACCTCGGGCCTCGCCCTGCCCAAACCCCTGGTCCAGGCCTTCCAGTGGCCGGCGATCCGCTCGCGGGTGACGGTGGACGGCGTGGTCGCGGTCATCGACGGCCCGGCCGTGGCCGCCGGCTTCTTCGCCGACGATCCGGCGGCGCTCGCCGCCCAGCGCGCGGACGACGCCAGCGTCGACCACGACAATCCCCTCGAGGAGGTGTTCGAGGACCAGCTCCTCTGCGCCGACCTCGTGGTGATGAACAAGGCCGACCTCCTCGACGAGGCCGGGCGCGCCAAGGTCCGGGCCGAGGTCACCGAACACCTGCCCCGCGCGGTGAAGATGGTGGAGGCCGAGCACGGCCGCCTCGACCCGCGCGTGATCCTGGGGATCCAGGCGGCGGCCGAGGACGACCTCGACGCGCGTCCGTCCCACCACGGCGAGGGCGAGGAC
The DNA here is from genome assembly GCF_001424705.1 of Methylobacterium sp. Leaf465. Classification (GTDB taxonomy): domain Bacteria; phylum Pseudomonadota; class Alphaproteobacteria; order Rhizobiales; family Beijerinckiaceae; genus Methylobacterium. The sequence continues at coordinate 221,316 of NZ_LMRA01000023.1, read as the reverse complement.
CACGACCACGACGACTTCGATTCGGTGGCGCTGCCGGTGGCGGCCACGGCCTCGGCCGAGGACCTGGCCATCCGCGTCGCCCGCGCCGCCGAGACGGAGGGCGTGCTGCGCATCAAGGGCTTCGCCGAGGTTACCGGCAAGCCGATGCGCCTCGTGGTCCAGGGCGTCGGTGCCCGCATCGCCCACCATTACGACCGCCCCTGGAAGTCCAGCGAGCCCCGCGACGGCCGCCTCGTGGTGATCGGCCTCAAGGGGTTCGACCAGGCCGCCGTCGCCGCCGCCTTGGCGGGATAAGCGTCCGCCATGCACCTGATCCGCATCGATACGGTCTCCCTCGACGAGGGCGAAGCCGCGATCGATCTCGGTCAGGCGCCGGGGGACATCGTCTTCCTGTCCTTCACCGATTCGGATCTCTTCGGCATGGCTGGCGCCCACGCGGCGGTCTTCCCGCCGGGTTCGGCCGGAGGCCCGACCCTGCGGCTCGCCAAGCTCGCGAAACTTCGCCACCCGATGTCGGTCGACCTCTACGTCGAGTCGGTGATCGCCCAGGCGCGGATGGTGGTGATCCGCTGTCTCGGCGGCCTCGATTACTGGCGCTACGGCATCGAGCGCGCCAGCGCGGCCGCCCGCGCCGCCGGGGTGGCGCTCGTGGTGCTGCCGGGCGACGACCGGCCCGACCCGCGCCTCGACGCCTATTCGACGAAGCCGGAGCTCGCCCCCGACTTCGACGCCTATTTCCGGGCCGGAGGCACGGCGAACCTGCGCCGCCTGGTCGGGCGCATGGCCGCCGCGATCGGATATCCCGCGGCGGTCGAGGCGCCCCTGCCCCTACCCCGCGGCTTCGTCTGCTGCCCGGGCTGCGGCCCCGTCGCGGACGGGCAGGCCCGCGCCGCCGGACGACCGTTCCAGACCGCCCCGGCCGAGGCGCCGCTGGCGCTGGTCGTGGTCTACCGGTCCAGCGTGCTCTCGGGCGACACCGCGCCGATCGCCGCGTTGGGCGCCGCGCTCCAGGCGCGCGGCCTTGCGGTGCTGGCCGTGGCGGTGTCGAGCCTGAAGGACCCCGCCGCGATCGCGCCCCTCCGGGCGGCCATCGCGGCGCATCGGCCCGCCATCGTCATCGCCGCCACCGCCTTCTCGGCGCGGGAGGATGCCGGGTTCGTCCTCGATGCCGCCGATTGCCCGGTCCTACAGGCCTTCAGCATCGGCGCGGCGCGGGACGCCTGGGCCGCCTCCGCCCGGGGCATGGGTGCGGCCGACCTCGCAATGCAGGTCGCCCTGCCGGAATTCGACGGCCGGCTCTCCGGGTTTCCGATCTCGTTCAAGGAGGAGGGTCCGGAAACCGAGGGCTTCGCCGAGCGCCGTGCCGTGCCGCACCCGGAGGGCATCGCGGCCCTGGCCGAGCGTGCCGCCGCCTGGATCCGCCTTGCCCGGCTCCCCCGGGCCGAGCGCCGCCTCGCCCTGGTGCTTTCGGACTATCCCGCCCGCGGCGGCCGCGCGGGCTTTGCCGTCGGCCTCGACACGCCGGAGAGCGCGCGGGCGATCGTCGCGGACTTGGCGCAGGCCGGCTACGGCATCGGCGCATTGCCGGACGCCGAGGCACTGATGCGGGGTCTGACGCAGGGGCCGAAGGACTTCGCGGTCGACCTCGATGCCTACCGGGACTGGTTCGGCACGCTGCCCGAGACCGCGCGCGCGGCCCTCGACGCCGAATGGGGTCCGCCCGAGGCCGACCCGGTCTGCCGGGACGGCGCGTTCCGCTTCGCGAGCGTGGCCCCTGCGGGCGGGCGCCTCGCGGTCTTCCTGCAGCCCGATCGCGGGCGGTCGACGGACCGCAAGGCCGCCTATCACGACCCAGACGCGGTGCCGACCCACGCCTATCTGGCCTTCCACCTCGGGCTGCGCAGCCGGTTCGACGCCCTCGTTCACCTCGGCACCCACGGCACCGCCGAGTGGCTGCCGGGCAAGGCCGTCGCCCTTTCGCCGGATTGCTGGCCGGCCCGCGCCGTCGGGGCGCTCCCGGTGGTCTATCCCTTCATCGTCGACGATCCGGGCGAGGCCGCGCCCCTGAAGCGGCGCCTCGGGGGCGTCGCCCTCGGACACCTGACGCCGCAGACCGGCGTGACGGGGCTCGACCCCGACGCGGCGCGCCTGCGCGCGCTCGTGGAGGAATACTCCGCCGCCAGCGTCCTCGACCCGCGCCGCGCCGCGATCCTGGCGCGCACCATCCTGGACGAGGCGATGTCGGCCGGGCTGCTCGCCGGTGCCGGGATCGACGCCGACACGCCGATGCCGGACGCGCTCGCGGCCCTCGACGCGCATCTCTGCGACCTCGGCGAGGTGACCGCGCGCGACGGGCTGCACGTGTTCGGCCGGGCCGGGGCCGAGGCCTCGGAGGCGGTGGCCGCCTGCGCGGAGGGCGAGCGCCTCGGCCTGCTGCGTGGCCTCGACGGCCGCTTCGTGGCGCCCGGTCCCGCCGGCTCGCCGTCGCGCGGGCGCACCGACGTGATGCCCACGGGCCGCAACCTCGCCACCCTCGACCCGCGCAGCCTGCCGACCCGGGCCGCCACCACCCTGGGGGCCAGGGCCGCCGACGCCGTGGTCCTGCGCTACCTGCAGGACGAGGGCGAGTACCCGGCCCGGATCGTCATGGATCTCTGGGCTTCGCCCACCCTGCGCACCGGTGGCGAAGACATCGCCCACGCCCTGGCCCTGATGGGCGTGCGCCCGGTCTGGGACCACGCCTCCACCCGGGTCACCGGTTTCGAGGTGCTGCCGCTGGCGCTCCTCGACCGGCCGCGCATCGACGTGACGGTGCGGGTCTCGGGCGCCTTTCGCGATACCTTTCCCGAGACCCTGTCGCTCCTCGCCCGGGCCGCCGAGGCAGTGGCAGCGCGGGAGGAAGAGGATGACGAGAATCCGCTGGCCGCCGCCCGCCGCCGGGGCGAGGCGCCGGCCCGAGTCTACGGCGCGGCGCCCGGGCGCTACGGCGCGGGGGCCGGCGGCCTCGCCCTCGACGGGGCTTGGGACAGCCGCGACGATCTCGGGCGGGCCTATCTCGCCGCCACGTCGCACGCCTATGGGGGCGCGGCGGACAGCGAGGATGCGGGCTTCGCCGCCCGGGTGGCCGGCGCCGACGCCTACGTGCACGCCTTCGACGTCGCCGAGCGCGACCTTCTCGACGGCGACGCCGCCGTGGAGGCGATGGGCGGCTTCTCGGCCGCCGCCGCCCTGACGGGGGCGAGCCCCGCCCTCTACAGCCTCGACGTCGCCACGCCCGAGACCCCGAAGGCGCGCACCGCCCGCGAGGACGCCGCCCGTCTGATCCGGGGCCGCCTCGCCCATCCGCGCTGGATCGCGGCGCAGCTCCGGCACGGCTATCGCGGCGCCCAGGAACTGGCACAGGGGGTCGACGCGGTCTTCGTCCTCGCCGCCACCACGGACGCGGTGTGCGACGCCGACCTCGACCGGCTCTACGGGGCGATGATCGCCGACCTCGAGACCTTCGAGACCCTGCGGGCGGCCAATCCGGAGGCGGCCCGCGCCATCCTCGAGCGCTTCGACGAGGCCCGCCGGCGCGGCCTCTGGACCACCCGGCGCAACGCCATGGCGGCCGACGAGATGGCGGCCGACGAGCTGCTGCGCGAGGCGGCGGAATGACCGCGCCCCGCCGCGTCGCCCCGGAGGCGCCGAGCCGGCGCGGCTGGTGCCCCAGCCTCGCCCGGCCGATGCCCACCGGCGACGGCCTCCTTGCCCGCGTCCACCCGCCCCTCGGGCGCCTCACCCCGGCCCAGGCCCGGGCGGTGGCGGCGGGCGCGCGCCGCTTCGGCAACGGCCATGTCGACGTCACAGCCCGGGCCAACCTGCAGATCCGCGGCGTGACCGAGGCGACCCGCTGCGACCTCGCCGAGGCGCTGGCGGCCGTCGGTCTCGGGGATGTCCGCCACGACGGGGGCCCGCAACGCCTGACCCTGACCACGCCGCTGGCCGGGCTCGAACCCGAGGCGGTCCCGGCCCTGGCCCAGGCCATCGAGGCGATCGGGCGGGTGATCCCGGGCCTGCCGCCGAAGTCGCTGGTGGCCGTCGAAGCGGCCACGCACGGGATCAGCCTCGGTTCGGCGGAGGCCGACCTTCACGCCGTCGTCACGCGCGCGGGTTTTGCCCTGCGCCTCGCCGGCGACGCGGCCTGGTGGCGCCTGCCCGACGGTGCGGCGCCGACCATCATCGAGGCGGCCCTGCGCCTGCTGGCGGCGAGCGGGCAACGGCGGATGCGCGATGTTCCGGCAGCGGCCCGGGCGGAGACCCTGGCTCGCTTCGGCCTGCAGCGCATCGCCGGGCCGGCCGAGTCGGCCGCCCTGAGCCCGGGCTTGCTGGCCCTGCCACCCCTATCTCTCCCGGACAGCGAGTCCCGGCGATTCTCGCCCCCGAGGGCGGAGGGGCGCGTCGCCCTCCTCGTCGACGCCCCCTTCGGCCGCTGCACCGCCGACGCCCTCGACGCGCTCGCCGACACGGCGGACGCCGTCGGCGGCGCGGACCTGCGCCTCTCGCCGACCCGCGGCCTCCTCCTCGTCTGCGCCGCCGCCGCCGTTGCCGAAGCCGCGCGGGAAACCCTGGCCGGGGCCGGCTTCCTGACGCGGGCCGACGATCCGCGCGGGGCGGTGGCGGCCTGCCCAGGCGCGCCGGCCTGCGCGTCGGGCTCGACCCCGACCCTGCACGACGCGGCCCGCCTGGCCGAGGCGTTCCGGCCCTTCGCGGCGCGCGGCCTGCGCGCCCATGTCTCGGGCTGCCCCAAGGGCTGCGCCCATCCGGGCGCCGCCGACCTCACCCTCGTCGGGCGGGACGGGTGGTACGACGTGGTGCTGTCCGGGCGGCCGGATGCCTTGCCGGCGACGCGCCTCCCTTTCGAGGCCGCGCTGGAGCGCGTAAGGAGGGCGGATTCGGCACATTCCCTCGCCCGGATCTTCCCAGAACACCCGCCAGGACCGCGACCGTCATGAGTTCCCGCCTCGACTACCTGCGTGACGGAGGGGCCATATATGCCCGCTCCTTCGCGATGATCCGGGCCGAGGCCGATCTCGCGCGCTTCCAGGGCACCGCCGAACGGGTCGTGGTGCGGATGATCCACGCCTGCGGCATGACCGACCTGCCGCGCGACGTGGAGGCCTCCCCCGACTTCGCGCAAGCCGGCGAGGCGGCCCTGAAGGCCGGCGCGCCGATCCTGTGCGACGTCCGCATGGTCGCCGACGGCGTCACGCGGGCGCGGCTGCCCGCCGACAACCGGGTGATCTGCACCTTGAGCGATCCGCGCGTGCCGGACCTCGCCGCCGCCATGAACACCACCCGCTCGGCCGCCGCCATGGAGCTCTGGCGCGAGCACCTGCCCGGCAGCGTCGTGGCGGTGGGCAACGCCCCGACCTCGCTGTTCCGCCTCCTCGAGCTTCTCGACGAGGGCGTGCCGCCCCCCGCCGCCGTCATCGGCATCCCGGTCGGGTTCGTCGGCGCCGCAGAGTCGAAGGAAGCCCTCGCCCGCGACGGTCGGGTGCCCTTCATCGTGGTCCATGGCCGGCGCGGCGGCAGCGCCATGACGGCCGCGGCCATCAACGCGCTCGCGCAAGAGATCGAGTGATGGATTCCGGCGAGCGCCTTCCCCCCGATGCGGCGGAGCGGACCGAGATCCCGCGCGCGGTGAGCACCGGCACCCTGTTCGGCGTCGGCATGGGCCCGGGCGAGCCGGACTACCTCACCGTGCGCGCCATGCGGGTGCTGGAGCGGGCCCCGGTGCTGGTGCATTTCTGCAAGAAGGGCCGGCGCGGCAACGCCCGCACCATCGCGGACGCCGTGCTCACCGCCGAGCCGGGGCGCGAATGCCCCCTGGTCTACCCCTACACCACCGAGCTCCACCCGGAGCACCCGGACTACGTCGCGGCCCTCGCCGCCTTCTACGACGACGCGGCCGGGCGCCTTGCCGACCATCTCGGTGCGGGCCGGGACGTCGCCATCCTGTCGGAGGGCGATCCGTTCTTCTACGGCTCGTTCATGCACCTGTGGCGGCGCCTGAAGGACCGCTTCCCCGTGGAGGTCGTGCCCGGCGTCACCGGGATGTCCGGCTGCTGGACCCGCGCCGGCACCCCGATCACCTGGGGCGACGACGTGCTGACCGTGCTGCCCGCCACCCTGCCGCACGCCGCCCTGGTGGAGCGCCTGCGCGCCACCGACGCCGCCGTGCTGATGAAGCTCGGCCGCCACCTGCCGAAGGTGCGGGCGGCGCTCGCCGAGGCCGGCGTGCTGGAGCGCGCGGTCTATGTGGAGCGCGGCACCATGGCGGGCGAGCGGGTGATCGCCCTCAAGGACAAGCCCGACGACGAGGCGCCCTACTTCTCGATGGTGCTCCTACCCGGCGAGGGACGCCGGCCGTGAGCGGCCCGACCTCGGCTTCCGGGTCCGTCGCGATCGTCGGCCTCGGCCCCGGCGATCCGCGCCTGCTGACGGCGGCCGCCCAGGAGGCCCTGGCCCAGGCGCAGGATCTCATCGGCTACATTCCCTACGTCGCCCGCGTGCCCGAGCGGCCGGGTCTCGTCCGCCACGCCAGCGACAACCGGGTGGAGGTCGACCGGGCCCGCCACGCCCTCGAACTCGCCGCCTCCGGCCGGCGCGTCGCGGTGGTCTCCGGCGGCGATCCCGGCGTGTTCGCCATGGCGGCGGCGGTGTTCGAGGCGGTGGAGGCCGGCGATCCGGCCTGGGCCCGGCTCCCTATCACGGTGGAGCCCGGCATCACCGCGATGTTGGCCGCCGCCGCCCGCCTCGGCGCGCCCCTGGGCGGCGATTTCTGCGCGATGTCCCTCTCGGACAACCTCAAGCCCTGGGAGGTCATCACCGCCCGGCTGGAGGCGGTGCTGCGGGCGGATTTCGTGATCTCCCTCTACAACCCGATCTCCTCCGCCCGGCCCTGGCAGCTCGGCAAGGCCCTCGATCTGGCCGCCGAGATCCGGCGCGGCGACACGCCGGTGATCTTCGCCCGCGCCGTCTCGCGGCCCGACGAGGCGATCCGGGTGCTCACCCTCGATGAAGCGCGGACGACCACGGCCGACATGGCCACCATGGTGATCATCGGCGCCTCGGCCACCCGCCTGATCCCGCGCGGCGACGCCACGCCGTTCGTCTACACGCCGCGCAGCGTGCCGGCGGCGTGATGCGCGGGTCGGCGCGGGCCTCAGAGGGCGGCGATCCCCGCGAGGGCCCCCGCGACGTCCGGTACGCTCGGCACGTCCGGCTTCTCCGGGCGGTCGACCATCACGACCGGCAGCCCCAGCGCCCGCGCCGCGGCGATCTTGCCGTAGGTGGCGCCGCCCCCGGAATTCTTGCTGACCAGGACCTCGATCGCGCCCTCGGCCAGGAACGCCGCCTCGGCGGCCGCGTCGAAGGGGCCGCGCGCCTGGACCGAAGTCAGCCGCGGGACCGCCAGGGCGATGTCCTCGATGGCGCGCACGACGTAGTCGTGCTGCGGCGCGCCGGCGAAGGCCCCGACCTCCTGCCGGCCGATGGTGAGGAAGACCCGGCGCGGCGCGCGGCCGAGCGCCCGGGCGGCCGCCGCCATGTCGGGCACCGTCGTCCAGCGGTCGCCGGCCACCGGCCTCCAGGCCGGACGGCGGATCGCCAGCAGGCGCGTGCCGGTCCGGGTGCAGGCCTCGGCGGCGTTGGCGCTCATCCGGGCCGCGAAGGGATGCGTCGCATCAACCACGAGGTCGGTGCGGTCCTGGGCCAGCCACGCGGCGAGCCCCTCCACGCCACCGAACCCGCCGATCCGCGTCGGCACGGGTTCCGGCTTCGGCCGGCTGGTGCGGCCGGCGAGCGACAGGGTGACGGCATCGCGCCGGCCCATGGCCAGGAGCCCGCGCACCAGGGCGCTCGCCTCGCCGGTGCCTCCCAGGATCAGTATCCGCATGCTCCCCCCACCCTCGGGGCCGTTCTCCATGACCGGTAACGCCGTGTCCACCAGCCCGCCGGCCGCCCCCTGGCTCACCATCGTGGGTATCGGCGAGGACGGACGCGCGGGCCTGAGCCCCGCCGCCGCCGCCGCCCTCGACGGCGCGCGCCTCGTCTATGGCGGACGCCGGCACCTGGCGCTGGCCGCGCCGCTCGCCGCCGAGACGCGGGTCTGGCCGAGCCCCATGGCGGACGCCTATCCGGGACTCCTCGCCCGGCGCGGCACGCCCACCTGCATCCTGGCGACCGGCGATCCGTTCCACTACGGCATCGGGGCCGAGATCGCCCGCATCGTCCCGGCCGCGGAGATGCGGGTCTTCTCCCAACCCTCGGCCTTCAGCCTCGCCTGCGCCCGCCTCGGCTGGCCCCTGGCGGAGACGGGCTGCCTCACCCTGCACGGCCGGGCACTGCCCCGGCTGATCCCGCATCTCCAGCCCGGCGCCCGCCTCCTCGTCCTGACCTGGGACGAGACCACGCCGGCGGCGGTCGCCGCGCTCCTGGCCGAGCGCGGCCTCGGCGCATCCCGCCTCACCGTCCTGGAGGCCATGGGGGGGCCGCGCGAGCGCCGGCGCAGCGCGACGGCCGCGGGCTTCGACCTCGTGGGGATCGACCCCCTGAACACCCTCGGCATCGAGGTCGTCGGCGCGGCCGCGGCCCAGGTGGTTACCGTGAGCCCCGGCCTCGACGACGCCTGGTTCGAACATGACGGCCAGCTGACCAAGGCCGACATCCGAGCGGTGACGCTGGCAGCCCTGCGCCCCCGCGCCGGCCAGACCCTGTGGGACATCGGCGCCGGGGCCGGCTCCATCTCCATCGAGTGGATGCTGCGCCACCCGAGCCTGCGGGCCATCGCCGTCGAGGGCAACCCGGCCCGGGCCGCCCGCATCGCCCGCAACGCGGCCCGCCTCGGGGTGCCCGACCTGCGCGTGGTGGAGGGTCCCGCCCCGGCGGCCCTGGCCGGCCTGCCGGCCCCCGACACCGTCTTCATCGGCGGCGGCGTCACCGCGCCGGGCGTCCTCGACGCGGCCGTCGCCGCCCTGCCCCCGGGCGGACGCCTCGTCGCCAACGTGGTGACCCTGGAGGGCGAAGCCGTGCTGCTCGCGGCCTTCGGGCAGCAGGGCGGGAGCCTCAAGCGCCTGACGGTCGCCCATGCGGATCCGGTCGGGCACCTGCACGGCTGGCGCGGGGCGATGCCGGTGACGCAATGGGCCTGGGTGAAGGCATGAGGGGGGATGGCACGGCGCCGGTGGAACCCGGACCGGGCGACCTCGTCGCCGGAATCGGGTTTCGCCATGCGACCGCGCCTGCCGAGATCCTTGCCCTGGTCGCGCAGGCCTGCGACGCCGCCGGCCTGCCGCGCGCCCGCGTCGTCCGCCTCGCCACCGCCGGCGACCGGGCCGGGGAGCCGGCGATCCGCGCCGTCGCCGAGACGCTCGGCTGTCCCCTGGAGGCCGTCCCGCCCGAGGCCCTGATCGCCGTGGACGCCGAAGTGCCCACCCGCTCGCACCGGATCGAGGCGTCGCGCCGGGTCGGCTCGGTGGCGGAGGCCGCCGCCCTCGCCGCCGCCGGACCGGGTGCGACGCTGCTGCTGCGGCGAATCGCCAGTGCCGGGGCGACCTGCGCCCTTGCGCTTCGCGCACAATCCGTCACGCAGGATCCATGACCGTACACTTCATCGGCGCCGGCCCGGGCGCCGCCGACCTCATCACCGTGCGCGGCCGCGACCTCATCGCGCGCTGCCCCGTCTGCCTGCATGCCGGGTCCCTCGTGGCGCCCGAGATCCTGGGCTGGTGCCCGCCGGGCGCCCGCATCGTCGATACGGCGCCCCTCGACCTCGACACCATCGTGGCCGAATGCGCGGCCGCCCACGCGGCGGGCCAGGACGTGGCGCGCCTGCATTCGGGGGACCTCTCGATCTGGAGCGCCCTCGCCGAACAGACCCGCCGCCTCACCCAGGCCGGCATCCCCTTCACGGTGACGCCGGGCGTGCCGTCCTTCGCCGCCGCCGCCGCGCTCCTGCGGCGCGAGCTCACCGTTCCGGGCCTCGCCCAGTCCGTCGTCCTCACCCGCACCTCCGGGCGCGCCAGCGCCATGCCGGCGCGCGAAACCCTGGCGGCCTTCGCGGGCACCGGCGCCACCCTCGCCCTGCACCTCTCGATCCACGTCGTCGACGCGGTGGTCTCCGAGCTGACGCCGTTCTACGGCGCCGATTGCCCCGTCGCGGTGGTGTTCCGCGCCACCTGGCCCGACGAGCGGGTGCTCACCGGAACCCTGGCGACGATGGCGGGCCAGGTGGCCGAGGCCGGGCTGGAGCGCACGGCGCTGATCCTGGTGGGGCCCGCCCTCGACCCGGCGGAGTTCCGGGAGAGCGCCCTCTACGCCACCGATTACGACCGGCGCTTCCGGCCGACGGGCGAGACCGTGCGAACCGCGCGGGCAAACGGAGACCGACCGTGAGCGTGCCCGGTCTCCTCGTCGCCGCGCCCCGTTCGAGCTCGGGCAAGACCACCGTGACCCTGGCGCTGATGCGGGCGCTGGCCCGACGGGGCCTGGCCGTGCGCGGCGCCAAGTGCGGGCCGGACTACATCGACCCCGCCTTCCACCAGGCGGCCACCGGCCATCCGAGCTTCAACCTCGACAGCTTCGCCATGCCGGAGCCGATGCTCGACGCCGTGGCGGCCCTCTCGGCTCTGGGCGCCGACCTCGTGATCGCCGAGGGCTCGATGGGGCTGTTCGACGGCATCGTGGCACCGGAGGGGCGCACGGGCGCCAATGCCGACATCGCCGCGCGCTACGGCTGGCCGGTGATCCTCGTCCTCGACGTCTCCGGCGCCGCGCAATCGGCCGCCGCCCTCGCCCTCGGGTGCCGATCCTACGATCCGCGCATCCGCATCGCCGGGGTGATCCTCAACAAGGTCGCGAGTGCCCGCCATCGCCGCCTCGTGGAGGCAGGCCTGAGCCGCATCGGCATGCCGGTGCTCGGGGCGCTGATGCGGGATGCGAGCCTCGTCCTGCCCGAGCGCCATCTCGGCCTCGTCCAGGCCCGCGAGACCAACGACCTTGAGGCCCGGCTCGACCGGCTCGCCGACCTCGCCGAGGCCGGCCTCGACCTCGACGCGATCCTGGCCGCCACGGCCGGCGCGGCCCCCGCCCCGGGCGCCGGCATCCTGCCCCGGCCGCCGGGCCAGCGCATCGCCATCGCGTCGGATGCGGCCTTCTCGTTCCTGTACCCGCACATGGCGGCGGGCTGGCGGGCGGCGGGCGCCGAACTCGTGCCCTTCTCGCCCCTGGCCGACGAGCCGCCCCCGGCCGATTGCGATGCCGGCTGGCTGCCCGGCGGCTATCCCGAGCTCCATGCCGGCGCCCTGGCGCAGGCCAGGCGCTTCCTCGACGGATTGCGGGTGTTCGCCCGGGGAAAGCCGGTGCACGGGGAGTGCGGCGGCTACATGGTCCTGGGCGAGAGCCTGGAGGATGCGCAGGGGGTCACGCACGCCATGGCGGGCCTGCTGCCGGTGGCGACCTCCTACAAGACCCGCCGCCTGCACCTCGGCTACCGCGTCGCGACGCTGCTGGCCGAGGGCCCCCTCGGGGGCGCGGGCGCACGCCTCGTCGGGCACGAGTTCCACTATGCCAGCGAGACGAGTGCGCCGCCGACCCCCGAGACGGGGCTCGCGGCGGTGACCGATGCGGAGGGCGTACCCCTCGGCCACGCCGGACACCGGCGCGGCGCCGTGACGGGCAGCTTCTTCCACTGGATCGGTTAGGGGCTCGGCGAGCCCCTAACCGGCGGCGGCGGGCTCGGGTGCCTGCTTGCCCATCTTTGCGGCCGTCCGCACGATGGCGAGCACGTCGCGGCGCAGTTGATCGTCCTCGATCAGCGCGTAGGCCCGCAGCAACTCGATCGCGCCCTGCGCGCTGAGGAAGCCGAAGACATCGGACTGGGTGCCGCCAACCTCGTCTTCCTCGAAGAAGGCCGAGACCGGAACTTCGAGAAGACGGGCGATCTCGCGCAGGCGCCCGGCACCGACGCGGTTCTGCCCCTTCTCGTACTTCTGGACCTGCTGGAAGGTCACGCCCACGGCGGTCCCGAGCGCCGTCTGGCTCAGGCCGCGCGCCTTGCGCAAAGCGGTGATCCTCAATCCGACGAGGCGATCGACGTCGGTAGTCTGCTTAGGCATCATCTCTCGATTCAGTCCCTATAGAAATTTTCAGCCCCCGCCCGGACCAGCCCCGGGGACGATGAGGTTGGAGCGCTTTCGTACGAAGGCGTGCAGGATTCCTTAAGTTCATTCGCCACGAAACCAAGGCAGTCGATCAACGATTGAACGTGGTGGTAGAGACTATCCTTGTCTGCAGTCGAACGCCACTAGATGTTTACTCCGCATGAGCATCGGAGGTGACCGTTCTGAGAGCTTGACCACAAAGCTGGCACGGATTGCAAGCGCGACGTTGCGATCGTCCCTCGCGAGTTTCGCTGCACCGCGAACGCACCCACGGCTCCGAATGCCTGACGAACCGGGCGCGGCCGGGCTTTCATCGGGCGGTCCGCGCCGGGCCGGAGCGCGGCGCATCCGCCGCACCGGATGGCTTTTCGTGCCCCTATGCCCCAGGTTAGAGGTGTCGCACGGGATCGTCCGAGACGCCGAAAAACCCAGGTGGATCATGTATATCGCAATGAATCGCTTCAAAGTCGTCAAGGACGCGACGGAAGACTTCGAGCAGGTTTGGCTCGGCCGCGACAGTCATCTCGGCGAGATGCCGGGCTTCGTCGAGTTCCATCTCCTCCGCGGTCCTGAAGGCGAGGACCACGTGCTGTACGCCTCCCACACCATCTGGTCGTCGAAGGCGGATTTCGAGGCCTGGACCCGATCGGAGCAATTCCGGAAGGCCCACGGCCGCGTGCCGTCGACCAAGCCCCTCTACCTGGGCCATCCTCAGTTCGAGGGGTTCGAGACGATCCAGACCGTCGCACGGCCCGATTCGGACGCCGCCGCCTGATGCGTGGGGACCTCTCGCGGCAGCCGCGAGGCCGGTCGGATCGACCCGGCGTGACGTGTCCCGGGTCGAGACGTGACGGGACAACCCGGCGAGGCGCGGCCGGCCCGCCGCGCCGGCCGCGCCTGAACCAGGGGCGTCGGGCGGAGGCCGGGATCGATCCCCAGCGCCCGGGCGCTCCGGGTCGAACGATAGTCGTGCGCAACCCTCTGCGCGGGACCGACGTTGTGGGGCGGTATGCGCGACCGGACGGATCCGCAGGTCGCGGGACGACGCCTCAAGGGTCCACCGGAAGAGGTCCTTCGCGAAGCAACCTGTCGAACGCGCGACCCCGTCGCGGTCGAGACCCCGCGCCGCGCCGTCGGACGAGAGCAACGGACTCCGGGCCCGTGTCTTGCACCGATCGTCTCGGCATCCCTAACTGATCCGTGATTTCGGTTCAGTTTCGGACAGTCTTCGCATCAGGACGGGACAGAGCGCTCCAGATGTTTCATGACCGAATCCCCGCCGCTCTCGAGAAGCTTCCAGTGTCGCGGGCGCGTCACGATGTCTGGGCGGCGCTTCTCCCCCGACGCAGCCGCACCGCGTTTCGGATCGGGCTCTCGGCCGCGACCGCCATTGCCGATATCCTCGTCATCGTCAGCGTCGCCGCGGGGATCGACGTCGCCTACCGGACGGCCTTCGACGGCACCGGGCCGGTGGCGGGACACAGCGGCAGCTTTGAGCTCGCCGCCCTGGTCGCCCTGTTCGTGCTGCTGACGAACCTCGTCCGCGAGGACTACCATATCGAGACGCTGCTCGCCCGCCGGCCGCACCTGCGGCGGGCGACGACGGTCTGGATCGGGGCCTGGGCCGTCGTGCTGCTGATCGGCTTCGCCACGAAGACGACCCATGAGTATTCGCGCCTGGTGTCCCTGGGGATGTTCGCCGGCGGCCTCCCGGCGATGCTGTTCGCCCGCGCGACGATGCTGCGCCTCGTCCGCAGCGCGGCGACATCGACATCGGGCAACACCAACCGGGTCCATCTGGTCGGCTACGAGGAGGATATCGCGCGCTTCTATGCCCACAACGACCCCGAGGCCCTCGGCCTGCGCGTGATCGGCACGAGTTATCTGCGCCAGGTCGACCCGACCGGCGACGCGGCGGCCCGGCACGCCCAGAGATCGGAGGATCTCGATCTCGCGGTCTCCGTGGTGCGCTTCCTGCGCCCGGACGATGTGTTCATCCTCCTGCCCTGGTCGGACGCCTCGGACATCGAGCGCTGCATCGACGCTTTCCTGCGGGTGCCGGCGGCCCTCCACCTGCGCCCCGGCTCGGTGATGGATCGCTTTCCGGACCTCGCCCTCGCCCGGGTCGGCCGCCTCTCGGGCATCAATATCGGGCGTCGCCCGCTCCAGGCCGGCGAGTTGTTCCTGAAGCGCAGCCTGGACCTGACCCTGGCCCTGATCGCCCTGGTGCTGCTGAGCCCGCTCTTCCTCGTGGTGGCGGCGCTGATCAAGCTCGACAGCCCGGGTCCGGTGTTCTTCCGGCAGAGGCGGTACGGCTTCAACCAGCAGCCCTTCGGCGTCTTCAAGTTCCGCAGCATGAAGGCCGCTCCGGAGGAGGTCTTCAAGCAGGCGACCCGCAACGACAGTCGCATCACGCCGATCGGCCGCGTCCTGCGGCGCTCGAACATCGACGAGCTGCCTCAGCTCATCAACGTGGTGCTCGGCGAGATGTCCCTCGTGGGGCCGCGCCCCCACGCCCTGGCGCATGACCGCAGCTTCGAGAACCGCATCGCCCTCTACGCGCGACGCCACAACGTGATGCCGGGCATCACCGGCTGGGCGCAGGTGAACGGCCTCCGGGGCGAAACCCTCACCGACCTCGACATGCAGCGGCGGGTCCAGCACGACCTGCACTACATCGACAACTGGTCGATCTGGTTCGACCTGCGGATCCTGTTCATGACCGTGTTCTCGCCCCGCGCCTACGAGAACGCGTGCTGAGCCGACGAGCGGCCCGGCGCGAGGCCGCGGGCGTGCCCGCTCACTCCGCAGTGGTCCGGCCGAGGCAGGCACCGCACTCGCCCTCGACCTCGAGGATGCGGCTCGTCGGCTTGAAGCCGGCCTTGGCCAGGGTCCGGCCGAGCTGATCCTCCACTTCCGGCGAGGTGGTCTCGTCGATGGTGCCGCAGTTCCGGCAGATCAGGAAGACGAGGCCGGCGCCCTCGGTGTGGGCGTGGCCGCAGGACACGAAGGCGTTACGGCTGGCGATCCGGTGCACGAGTCCGTGCTCGGTGAGGAAATCCAGGGCACGGTAGACCGAGACCGCCGCCACGCGCCGCCCCGGCTCGCTCAGGGTCTCGGCGATGTCGTAGGCGCCCATCGGCCGCGTCTGCCCCGCCACGGCCGCCAGCACGTCGCGACGCAGGCGGGTGAATTGCAGGTCGCGCTCGCGACACAGGCGCTCCGCCCGGGCGATCGCTTCCTCCGCCCCGCCGCAACCGTGGTCATGCGTCGCCGCATGGTCGTGCATGATCTGCCCCGTGAACCCGGCCCGTTGAACTGCCCGAGTGTTACAGTGTATCACCGCCAACATAAGCCGGCGCTCCCGTTCGGGCAAATGATCCATCGGTGACCCGAGCCCCGCCGTGACCCAAGCCCCGCCGTGATCCAAGCCCCGCGCCCCCCTGCCGCCCTCCGCCGCTCGCTGTTCCAGGCCGGCGCGTCCTTGCGCTTCGCGGTGGCGCTGGTCCTGACCCTCCTGCTCTGGGCCGCCATCCTGTGGGCCTCCCGATGAGTCGTGACCATGAGCTGTGATCTGCCCGGCGCCATCACGCTCCACGGGCTGACCCTGGGCTACGACCGCCACCCGGCGGTCCACCACCTCGACGGGGTCATTCCGCCCGGGGCCCTCCTCGCCCTGGTCGGGCCGAACGGGGCCGGCAAGTCGACCCTCCTGAAGGGCATCGTCGGCGAGATTCCGTGTCTCGAGGGCCGGATCGCCCGTCCGGGCCTCGAGGAGGCCATCGCCTACCTGCCGCAGGCGGCGGAGATCGACCGCAGCTTCCCCCTCAGCGTCCTCGATCTCGTGGCCATGGGCCTGTGGCGGCGCCTCGGCCCCTGGCGGAGCGCGCGCCGGCATCGGGCGACGCTGCTGGACGCCCTCGCCGCCGTCGGCCTCGCCGGATTCGAGGCGCGCCTGATCGGCACCCTGTCGGGCGGCCAGTTCCAGCGGGCCCTGTTCGCGCGCCTGATCGTGCAGGAGGCCCGCGTCCTCCTCCTCGACGAGCCGTTCACGGGGGTCGACGGACGCACCACGGCCGACCTGCTGGCCCTGGTCCGCGCCTGGCACGGGCAGGGCCGCACCATTGTGGCCGCCCTCCACGATCTCGGACAGGTGCGGAGCCACTTCCCGCACACGCTCCTGCTCGCGCGGGAGCGCGTCGCCTGGGGACCGACCGAGCGGGTGCTCACGCCCCAGAACCTCGCCCGCGCCCAGAGCCTGTCGGAGGCCTGGGACGAGGATGCCGCGGTTTGCGGCCGGCACGAGGAGCCGGGCCCGCCCCACGACCACGACCACAGTCCCGACCACGACCACAGTCCCGACCATGACCACGGCCCCGATGGGCGCCATGCGCATCCGCATGCCCACGACCATGGGGCGGTACGCGACCGGGGGCACGCCGCGTGATCGACCTCCTCTTCGGTCCCTTCGTCGAATTCGGCTTCATGCGCCGGGCCCTGGTCGGCTGTCTCGCCCTGTCGCTCTCGGCCCCGCCCGTCGGCGTGTTCCTGATGCTGCGGCGCATGAGCCTGATGAGCGACGCCATGAGCCACGCGATCCTGCCCGGGGCGGCGGCGGGCTTCCTGGTGGCGGGGCTGTCCCTGCCGGCCATGACCCTGGGCGGCTTGGCCGCCGGCCTCGCGGTGGCGCTGCTGGCCGGCTTCGTGACCCGATCCACTGTGATCAAGGAGGATGCGAGCCTCGCGGCCTTCTACCTGATCTCGCTGGCCGGCGGCGTCCTGCTGGTCTCCCTGCGCGGCTCGCAGATCGACCTGCTGCACATCCTGTTCGGCAGCGTCCTCGCCCTCGACGACCCGGCCCTCTGGCTCCTTGGCGGCATCGCCACCGTGACGCTGTTCGGGCTGGCGGCGATCTATCGGCCCCTGGTGATGGAATGCGTCGATCCGCTGTTCCTGCGCACGGTCAGCCGGGCCGGCGGCCCGGTGCACTACGCCTTTCTCGGCCTCGTGGTGATGAACCTCGTCGGAGGCTTCCAGGCCCTCGGCACACTGCTGGCGGTGGGGCTGATGCTGCTGCCGGCCATTGCGGCGCGGTTTTGGGCGGCGGACCTGTCGGGCATGATCCCGGTCTCGGTCCTGATCGCGATGCTGTCGAGCGTGGTCGGGCTCAGCGTGTCCTACCAGGCCGATCTCCCGACCGGGCCCGCGATCGTACTCGCGGCGGGCGGCTTCTACCTGGTCTCGATGCTGATCGGGCGCCGGGGCGGCCTGGTCCGCCGGCTGGTGCGGGCGCGCCATCTCGAAGCCTGACGGGCGCAGCGACCCTCGGAGCGCGGCGATCCTCGGCGCGGTCCGTCCGTCAGAGAGCGAACAGGCTCATGAGGCCGGAGATGATCGCATAGACGAAGCCGGCATTGAGGAGGACGCCCACGGCGCCGATGGCGAGCCCCCCCAGAACCACGACGCCGTCGCGCTCGACGAGGCCGAGGCCGACGAGGCAGATGGCGAGGCCGAGGGGGATCTGTCCCACGATCGGCGCGGCCACGATCAGGGCCAGCGACAGGGTGAGCAGGATGAGGCCGACGCCGCGCATGCCGAGGGCGGTCTCGAACAGGCTCATGCGCGGGCGCGACCAGTGCTCAAGGCGGCGCAGCAGCGGCACGGCCCGGCTGGCGGCCCGCTCGACGTCGCTGCGGGCGACGGACCGGCGCAGCAGCGCGCGGGGCAGCCAGGGCGAGGCCATGCCGGCTGTGATCTGAATCGCAACCAGCAGCAGCAGAAGACCGCAGACCAGGGGGATCGGCGGCGGCATCGGCAGGCAATTGGGCAATCCGAGGATGACGATGAGGAGCGCGAAGGCGCGATCCTTCAGGACGGCGACGATCTCGCCGACGGTCAGCCGTTCCCCTTCCTGCTCGGCGAGCACGGTGAGAACCTCGGAAGTTCTGGCAGCTGGTGACAAGAAAGCTCGGCCATTGGCGACGGTCCTGAGCCGGGCTGTAGCCGAGATGGGCGCCGAGGCCAAGCGGCGCATCCGCGCGCCGGGAAGGCCCCGAAATGCGGTCCTCGAACGGATCCACCCGGTCCTGGAAATCGACTCGCACTCAAATAATCAATCTTAGGTTGCGAAGAATCTCGGTTAGTTGCGATGAGGTATCTTGACCAGATGTGTTCTGTGCGATGGATCAAAATACAATCAGAGAGTTATAATTTTTATGTTATATAGATTCTAGATTGATTCCGGGGCCCGGTGCCATGACCGCCAGGGCGTCCTCGGGGTCGAACCTGGGACGCCCGTGCGCGCGACGACCACAGCCCTGTCCGAGGCGAAGCGAAAGCCCAAGCGGTTCGTCGTGCCGGCCGCCTGCGCCGCCGGTCTCCTCGGCACGCCGGCCCTGTCCTCCTCGCCGGCCTCGCTCGTCCTGTTCGGAAGCCTGGAGGCGAGCCCCTCCGTCTTCGTGACCACCGGGGCGAAGCTGGCGCCGGACCGGGTCGACCGGGAGGGATTCGTCGCCCTGGGGAGCCTCGGCGGCCAGCGCCGCCGCGAGGGCGCCGCCACGCGCGACACCGCGATCGGCGCCGTCGTGCTCGGCTACCAGTGGTTTCGCGACTGGGGTGTCGTGGCGGCCTATGCGGGGCCGGAGGGATCGATGGAGGTGGTGTCGGGCTGCGGCTGCGTGCAGGCCCTGCCGCCCCGCTTCGGCCTGCGCCTCCACGGCGAGGTGTGGGCCCACCCCACCGACGCGACCCTGTTCGCCGCCACGCTGGTGACCGGCACCACCCGCATGAGCACCTGGGGTCGCCTCGCCTGGGGCTATCGGCACTGGGGCGCCTATCTCGGACCCGAGATCGCCTTCTCCGGGGACGGGACCGGCTACCGGAAGTGGAACGTCGGCCTGCACGCGACGGATTTCGCCCTCGGCGGCTTCAGCCTGCGCCTCTCGGCCGGGCTGCAACTCGCCGGCGATCAGGACCCCGGCCCCTATCTCAGCCTTTCCGTCTGGACGCCCTGGTAACCGTGTCGCGGGCCGGATGGCGGGCCAGATTCGACCGGGGCGGCGCCAGGGCGAGGGTGCCCTGGTCGGCCGGGGCGGCCGGCGGCGCCGCGTCGAGCCCGTCGAGGAAGCGCGCCGCGTCGTCGAGGATCGCGGCGCGCTTCGTCGGGTCCATCCGCGCCAGGGTGCGGTAGGGCATGGCGAGGCGCGGATTGTCCGCCAGGCGCTCCGCGTGCCGGATGAGGAAGTTCCAGTAGAGATAGTTGAACGGGCAGGCCGATGGACCGGTCTTCTTGGCCACGTCGTAGGCGCAGCCCCGGCAGTAATCCGACATGCGGTTGATGTAGGCGCCCGAGGCCGCGTAGGGCTTCGAGCCCATCACGCCGCCATCGGCCCAGAGCACCATGCCGTGGACGTTGGGCAGCTCGACCCATTCGTAGGCATCGGCGTAGACGACGAGGTACCATTCCTCCACCTGCTCGGGGGCCAGGCCGGCGAGCAGGGCGAAGTTGCCCGTCACCATCAGGCGCTGGATGTGATGGGCGTAGGCGTGGGTGCGGGTGGCGCCGATGCACTGCGCCAGGCAGTTCATCGCGGTCTCGCCGGACCAGTAGAACCACGGCAGATCGCGGGTGGCCTCGAGGGCGTTCGACGCCGCGTAGTCCGGCATCCGGGCCCAGTACAGGCCGCGCACGTATTCGCGCCAGCCGAGGATCTGGCGGATGAACCCCTCGACGCAGTGAAGCGGGGCCTCCCCGGCGCGATAGGCGCGCTCCGCCGCCCGGCAGACCTCCTCCGGCGTCAGCAGCCCGGCATTCAGCGCCGGCGCGATCAGCGCGTGGTACAGGAACGGCGCGTCCGCGCGCATCGCGTCCTGATAGTCGCCGAAGGCCGGCAGGCCGACGGCGAGGAAGTGCTTGAAGGCGGTGATGGCCTCGGCCCGGGTGACCGGCCAGGCGAAGGCGTCGGTCTCGCCGAAGTGATCCGCGAAGTCGCGCTCGACCAGGGCGATGACCTCCCGGGTCACGGCATCGGGCGGGAAGCCGACGCGCTCGGGCACGCCGTGGCCCTTCGGCAGCCCCTTGCGGTTCTCGGGGTCGAAGTTCCAGCGGCCGCCGGTCGGCTCGGTCCCCTCCATCAGCAGGCCGGTGCGGCGGCGCATGCCGCGGTAGAACGTCTCCATGCGCAGGCTCCGGCGGTCGCCGGCCCAGGCGGCGAAGTCGGCGCGGGGGCAGAGGAAGCGGTTGTCGTCGCGAATCTCCACGGGCGGGCCGAGATCAGCGCGCCAGCCCTCCATCATGGTCCAGACCCGCCACTCCCCGGGTTCGGTGACGACGACGCGGTCGACCGCGTGGCGCGCAACGGCGCGTTCCAGCTCGCCGGTGAAGCTGCCGGTGTTGCCCGGGGCATCGAGGCGGACATAGTCGACGGTGATGCCATCCGCCTCCAGGTCCGCCGCGAAGTGGCGCATCGCCGAGAACAGGAAGGCGATCTTCTGCTTGTGGTGGCGCACGTAGGTGGCCTCGGCCCGCACCTCGACCATCAGGACGACGTCGTGGTCCGGATCGAGATCGGTGAGGGTGGCGATGCGGCGGGTGAGCTGGTCGCCGAGGAGGAAGCGGAGCGTGCGGATGGCGATCAGCCCTCGGCCTGCCGAAGAGCCCGAAGGGCGTCCCGCGGCGGGCGCCGGCCGGGCGCTCGTCCGCCCGCGTCGCCGATGACGATCTCCCGCCTCATGCGCGCTCCCATATTCATGCCCGCTCCCAATTCGCTCCCGATGCGGTAGGTATGGCGGATGCCGGGGACGGGGAGCCGTCCCCGCGCGGGATCGACCGATCCGTGACGTCGCAGGACCGTCGGGAGCCGCATGAAGTTCGCCTTTGCCGGAATCGATTTCCTCGGCGGCGTGTTCGAGGCCCTGATCGGGGCGGGCTGGACGCCAATCAAGCTGTTCACCCGGCCCTGCGACGGGATCTACGACCACAACGAGGCGGTGGTGACGCAGGCCCGCCGCCACCGCGTGCCGATCCAGATCTCGCGGATGCGGCCGGAGGACCTCGCCGGGCTCGCGGAGGCGCAGGGCCGGGACTGGGCCCTGGTGGTGGCGGGCTATCCCTGGCTGATCCGGGGCTGGCGCGGGCGGTGCGCCTACGCGCTCAATTTCCACCCCTCCCCGCTTCCCCTGGGCCGCGGACCCTACCCGCTCTTCAAGGCGATCTCCGACGGGCAGCCGGACTGGGGCGTCACCGCCCACGTGCTGGCCGAGGACGGCTTCGACACCGGCGACATCCTGGCCCAGGAGCGCTTTCCGCTCGCGGCCCTGGAATCGCATGAGACCCTGCTGGCCAAGTGCCAGATGGCGGCGCGCCGCATCGCCGCCGGCCCGATCGCCCGGGACCTGCCCGCCCTCTGGCGGACGCCCGCTCCCCAGGGCACCGGCTCCTACTGGCCTCGGGTGACGGATGCGGATCGCACCCTCGACTTCCGCGCCGAGGTCGAGACGATCCTGCGCCGGGTCCGTGCCTTCGGCACGATCGAGACGATCGCCCGGGTCGGCGAGTCCCGGGTCTACGTGGCGGCGGCCGAGGGCTGGCGCGAGGCGCATCGGCATGCGCCGGGGACGGTGGTGCAGCGCTACCGCCGCCACGTCGTCATCGCCGCCCGCGACGGCTACATCCAGCTCACTCGCTGGAGCCCGGTCCCGGTCAGCGAGGCCGGACAGCTGGGGCGGTAGGCTGCCCTATATCGGAGCGACCCCTCCACGAAAGCGATCGAGCAGACCCCATGGCGCGGATGCGCAAGAAGGCCGATCTTCCCACCAAGATCTGCGTCCAGTGCGGCAAGCCCTTCGCGTGGCGCAAGAAGTGGGAGCGGGTCTGGGACGAGGTCCGCTACTGCTCGGACCGCTGCCGGGCCGAGGCCAAGCGCGCGCCGGCACGGGCGGCTCAGGACTGATACGGGCTCCGCCCGATCGGAGCGGTGCCCGTCTCGGCAAGCCTGCGCGGCGCTGGAGCGAGGCCCAAATCCGCCATCCCGAAGGGATCAAACGGATTTGTAGGAGCCCCCTCAGCGGAGGGCGGCGAGACCGTCCGGCGTGTCGACGTCCAGGCGCACACCCGCATCCATCGCGCATTCGAGCACGTCGGCGCGTCCGGCGAGCAGGCGCCCGGCGCCCTGGTCACCCGAGAGACCGGCGAGGGCGGGAGCCAGGAGACCTAGGTTCAGGAGGACCGGGTTGCCACGCACGCCCGCATGGATCGGCACCACCGCCGCGGGGGCCGGCTCCGCCCGGCGGAAGGCGTCGGCCAAATCCTGGAGGTGGCGGGCGGTCACCCGCGGCATGTCCCCGAGGAGCACGATCGCGCTCCCCGCCGCCGGCAGGGCCGCGAGTCCGGCCTGGAGCGAGGTGGCGAGACCGTCCGCGTAGGCCGGGTTCACGACCCGGGCGAGGTCGAGCCCGTCGAGGGCGGCGCCGACCCGGCCGGCATGGGCGCCGAGCACCGCAACCACCGGGCCGAGCCCGGAGGCGATCGCGGCCTCCGCGGCGTGGCGGACGAGCGGCCGCCCGGCCAGCGGCTGCAGCAGCTTCGGCTCCGCGCCGAAGCGCGTCCCGCGCCCGGCCGCCAGGAGGATGAGACCGAGTTCAGGCATCGTTCTCAGGCATCGTCTTCGGCCGGGTCGCCGCCGGAGCGGGGCTGGGGCCGCGACCCGATCTCCATGAGGAGCCCGCCGACACCGAGGGCGACGATGTCGGCCCGGGTCACTTCGAGGCCGGCGAGCAGCCGGTGCAGCACCCAGTCGAAGCCGTTCTCCTTGGGCGAGCGCGCACAGCCCGGCGCGCCGATGACCGGCACCGCGGCGACCCGTCCGACCAGGAGGAGGTTGCCCGGGTCCACCGGCATGCCGAGATGCGCGACGTGGCCGCCCGCCGCCTCGATCCCGGCGGGGATCACGTCGCGCCGGTCGGCGATGGCCGAGGCGCCGAACACCACCACCAGCTCGGCGCGATCCTCCGTGACCGCGGCCCGGATCGCCTCGGCCACGGCCTCGCGGCGATGGGACACCCGGGCGTCGGTGACGAGGGCGGCGCCCGTCGGGGCGAGGCGGTGGCGCAGGTTGGCGAGGGTCTTGTCGATGGTTGCGGGCTTCAGGCCGGGCAGCAGGGTCGAGACGACGGCGACCCGGGTCAACCGGTAGGGCGCCACCGCGAGCGCCCCCGCGGGCGCGGCACGGCAGGCCCGGTCGAGGGCCGCGCCCGGAACCGCATAGGGGATGATCTTGACCGTGGCGACCATCTCGCCGGCCACCACGGGCTTGTAGGGCGCGAGCGTCGCCACCGTGATCGCCTCGTCCACACCGTTGACGGCGTCGACGGCGGCCCGGTCGATGTGCAGGAGCCCGGCGGTCGCCGCATGGAGGTTGCAGCGGCCGGTGAAGGGCAATTCGCGGCGCAGGTGCGGACCGGCGAGATGCGCGGCGAGGCGTTCGGCCGCCGGATCCTCGGCCACGTCGCCCGGCTCGAGGGTGACGGCCACGAGTTCGGACAGCCCGGCGGCCGCGAGGCGCGCGGCGTCCTCGGCCGGGATGACCCGGCCCTTGCGCAGGGTCACGTCGTGGGAGCGCACCGTATGGGCGGCGATCAGCCCGGCAGCCTCGCGCGTCGGGACGGCCCCGAACTTCACGCGGCGGCTCCGGTGCGGGGGGTGCGCTGCGCGGCGATGATCTGCGCCAGGATCGAGACCGCGATCTCGGCCGGGCTGACGGCCTGGATGGAAAGGCCGATCGGCGCCGCGATCCGGCCGATCTCGGCCTCCGCGAACCCCGCCTGGGTCAGCCGGCCGACGCGGGCCGCGTGGGTTTTGCGCGAGCCGAGGGCTCCCACATAGAAGCACCCCGCCCGGAGGGCTGCGGCCAAGGCCGGATCGTCGATCTTCGGATCGTGGGTCAGGGCCGCCACGGCGCAGTAGCGGTCCAGGGGCGGGACCGGACCGGCCAGGGCGTCGTCCGGCCATTCGGCCACGAGGTCGATGCCGGGGAAGCGTTCCGGCGTCGCGAAGGCGGTGCGCGGATCGATGACGGTGACGGCGAGATCGAGGGCGCGCGCCATCGGGCACAGCGCCTGGCTGATGTGCACGGCGCCGATCACCACCAGGCGCACCGGGGGCGCCTGCACGGTGAGGAAGACCGAGCGGCCGCCCGCCTCGGCGAGGCCGCTCTTGCCGGAGGCGAGGTGGCGGGCGAGGAGGTCGCCCAGGGGATCGCCGGCGATCTCGGCCTCGCGCACCACCCGCTGGGCCCCGCCGTCGAGGTCGGTCACGAGGATGGCGGCGCGGCGCGCGGCGCGCTCGGCGTTGAGGATGGCGAGGGTCTCGAGCTGCATGCCGGCGCCTCAGGCCACGGACTCGACGAAGACGCGAATGCGCCCGCCGCAGGACAGTCCGACCCGCCAGGCGGTCTCGTCGGCCACGCCGAATTCGATGATGCGCGCCTGCCCGTCGGCAATCGCCTCCAAGCCCTCGGTGATCACCGCGCCCTCGACGCAGCCGCCCGAGACCGAGCCGAGGAAGTTGCCCTCGCCGTCGACCACGAGGTGACTTCCCACCGGCCGCGGCGCCGAGCCCCAGGTCTCGATGACGGTAGCGAGCGCCACCGCGCGCCCCTCGCGACGCCAGGCTTCGGCCGCGCCGAGAATGTCGTTGTCGGTGGAAAGCATGGTCCTGGCGAACTCCGGCGCGGGATCCGGCCCGCTGCGTGGAACTGGAATGAAAACCCGGTAAACCGAGGTAAGGTCCCGCGCCGCCGTGGCAATGCGCACCGGGGCGGCGCGGCCACCGGGGCGTGTCTTCCCGCACCGACCGGGCGCCCCTATCGTGGGGCCGCGTCACCCGCCCCGATGGAGCCCTGCCCCGATGCCCAGCCTCCGCGCCACCGCCTTCGCCTTCGCCGGCCTGCTGATGGGTTCGGCCTCCGGCTCCGCGGAAGCCCAGGTCCGCATCGGGCTGTCGGCGCCGCTGACCGGCCCGGATGCCGCCTTCGGACAGGGCCTGCGCCTCGGCGCCGAGCAGGCGGTGGCCGATCTCAACCGGGCCGGCGGTGTCGACGGGCAGCGCCTGGTCCTGGTGGTCGCCGACGATGGCGGCGAGGGCAAGCAGGGTCTCGCCGTCGCCCGGCGGTTCGCCGCCGAGCGGGTCGGCCTGGTGGTCGGCCCCTTCAATGCCGGTGTCGCGGGGCTGGCGATGCCGGTCTACGAGGAGGCCGGCATCGTCGCCGTGACGCCGGGCACCGGCTCTGCCGCGCTGACGGCCAAGGGCCTCTGGAACGTGTTCCGCACCGTGCCGAACGAGGCCGAGCAGGGGCGGCTCGCCGGCGCCTACCTCCTCGGCCGTCACGGCGGCCAGCGCATCGGCCTCGTGCACGACAAGAGCCCGTTCGGGCGCGGCCTCGCGGAGGGCGTGAGCCGCGTGCTCAAGGCCGCGGACCAGCCGGAGGCGGCCTTCGAGACCCTGACCCGCGGCGAGCGCGACGTCTCCGGACTGGTGGCGCGCCTGAAGCGGGCGCGGGTCGAGGTGGTGTATTTCGGGGGCCTCGCGCCGGAGGCGGCCGTGCTCCTGCGCGGCCTGCGCGACGCCGGCGTAACCGCGCCCCTGGTGGGCAGCGACGGCCTCCTCGATCCGGCCTTTCCCCAGGCGGCCGGCCCGGCGGCCGAGGGCACGGTGATGACCCTCACCGCCGACCCGCCGCGGCTGCCCGAGCCGAAGACACCCGATGCGAAGGCGACGAAGGGTCCCCGCAGCCCGGACGCGAACGCGGTGGCCGCCCAGGCCTATGCGGCCGTCGAGGTCCTGCGCCAGGGCGTCCTCGGCGCCGGATCGGCGGAGGGCCGGGCGGTGGCGGCCTACCTGCATGAGGGCCGGGCCCTGCGGACGGTTCTCGGCGACCTCGCCTACGATGCCCGGGGCGACCTGAAGCCCGATCCCCGCCGCCCGGCCACGGTCCTGCAGGCCTGGAAGCGGATGCCGGATGGGCGGATCGACTTTGCGGGCAACGACGTCACCCCGTGAGTCGAGCCTGCCCGCCGCCGCCGGAGCGCGCCGGCCGGCCGGACGCGCGACGGAGCGAAATCGCGGGTCAAATCTTGATCTTCCCGAATCACGCCGGATCCGCGCGCGACTTGTGCCGGGTTCATCACCGGCCTGCATCGGGAAAAGCTTGCTTCCGGCCGATCCGGACATTATGTCGGGGCAACGCTCGCCGGTGTTGCGCATCCGATGGGATCGGACCCGCCGCCCGCCGCGTTTTGCCGAACGGCTTCGTTTTGTGTCCCGGGTCGCCCCTTTTCAGGCCGTCCGGCTGGAGAGTGTGGATGGCGAAAGAAGAGTTGATGCAGTTCGACGGTCTCGTGATCGAGATCCTGCCGGACGCGCGCTACCGCGTGCAGCTCGACCAAGGGCACGAGATCGTGGCCTACACGGCCGGCAAGATGAAGAAGAACCGCATCAAGACTCTGGCCGGCGACCGCGTCACCGTCGAGATGTCGCCCTACGACTTGGAGAAGGGCCGCCTCGTGTTCCGGCACAAGGACGAGCGCTCCTCCGGTCCGCGCCCGCCCATGCGGGGTCAGTTCCGCCGCCGCTGACTCAAGCGGCGCGACCCGGCTTCTCGCCTTGTAGGGATTCCTGTGCGGCAAGACTCGGTTTCCCGGGCCTTGCCGTCTGTGTTTGGCCCGGTTGACGACTGTCTGCCGGTCCTTGACGCATCTCCACCGAGCTCCTCGACCTGTCTCCTGCCATTGACGGACATGCGCCAACGGCGCGGTCTTGGGCATGGCCAGCGTGCTCCCTACGGTCATCGAGACGAGGTCTATCTGCGCTCTGCCGAACGCGCCATGACCGACGTCGCGCGGAGTGCGGTGGTGGATTTCCTCGCGGCCCATCCGCAGGCGCGCGAGGTGATTCCGGGACCTAGCGGCCTTCGGAAGGTTCGCGTTCCCTTGACCGGGCGCGGCAAGCGCGGCGGCGCCCGCGTGATCTCGTTCTCTGGGGGCGATGAGCGAGGGACGACGCGATGTTCGCCGAGTTGACGCTGAGCCTGAAACAGGCGGCCGCCCATGCGCGCGGGGACATCGGAGCCGGGTTCGGCATCCACGTCCCGCAGGACATCGACGTCGCCGCGATCCGAAAGGCAACGGATCTCTCACAGGATGCCTTCGCCCGTCGGATCGGTGTCGCCGTCGGCACCCTGCGGAACTGGGAACAGCGCCGTCGCCAGCCCGAAGGATCGGCCCGCATGCTCCTGGCGCTCCTCCAGCGAAACCCGCGCCTCGTCGAGGAAACGCTCGGCCAGACGCCCTGAAATTCGCGTCCAGGCGCCTGGGGCCGACCGCGCCTTCTACTTCCCGAACCGCTCGAACTTCGGGAAGCTCCGGGTCATCAGGGCGCCGGCATCCGAGCGGTGGCCCAGCCATTTCTCCAGAATCCCCGCATTGGCGAGGCGCGCCTCGCCGCCCGCCTCGCGCCAGGGCAGCCCTTCGGCCAGGGGGAAGACGTGGGCGTCGGTGAGCGTGGTCTGGCGGCAGCGCTGCAGGCGCACGCCCTTGCCGCGCACCATCTCGGGCAATTCGCTCAAGGGGAAGACCAGCATCAGCCGGTCGGCACTGCACACCGCCACGTGGTCGCCGGTGGCCGGCACCAGCACGGCGGCCGTCGCCGGCGCGTCGAGGCCCATGATGCCCTTGCCCTTGCGGGTGTTGGCCACGAGCGCATCGGCCGGCGCCAGGAAGCCGCGCCCGTCGGTGGCCGCGACCAGGACCTTGGCGCCCGGCTGGTAGGGGATGGCCGCGACGATCTCGGTGCCGTCGTCGAAATCCACCATCAGGCGGATCGGGTCGCCGAAGCCGCGCCCGCCCGGAAGCTTGGCCGCCTCCAGGGTGAAGACCTTGCCGTTCGAGGCCAGCACCAGGATCTTGGCCGTGGTCTCGCTGGGAAAGGCGAGCTTCATGCCGTCGTCGCCCTTGAAGGCGACGCCCGAGAGGTCGGCGACGTGGCCCTTGAGGGCCCGGATCCAGCCCTTGTTGGAGACGATGACGGTGATCGGCTCGCGTTCCACCAGGGCGGCGGCGAAATCGATACCGGCGGTGTCGGGCGGGTTCTCCAGGGTGGTGCGCCGGGCGCCGATCTTGGTCTCGGGACCGAAGGTCTTCTTCACCGCGCGGATCTGCTTGGTGATGTCGGCCCATTGCAGCTTGTCGGAGCCGAGCAGCCCCTCGATCCCCTCCTTCTCCAGGGTCAGGGCATCGAGCTCGCGCTTCATCTCCATCTCCTCGAGCTTGCGCAGGGAGCGCAGGCGCGTGTCGAGGATGGCGTTGGCCTGCACCTCGGTGAGTTCGAAGCGCTTCATCAGGGCGGGCTTCGGCTCGTCCTCCTCGCGGATGATGCGGATCACCTCGTCGAGGTCGAGATAGACGATGAGCAGGCCGCCCAGGATCTCCAGGCGGCGGTCGATCTGGCCGAGGCGGTGGCGCGACCGGCGCTGGAGCACGACGCGGCGGTGGTCGAGCCACTCGCGCAGGGCCTCGGCGAGGCCGATGACGCGAGGCACCAGCCCGCCCACCAGCACGTTCATGTTGAGCGAGATGCGGGATTCGAGCTCGGTGAGCCGGAACAGCGATTCCATCAGGATGACGGGATCGACGTTGCGGGCGCGCGGCTCCAGCACGATGCGGACGTCCTCGGCCGATTCGTCGCGCACGTCGGCGAGCAGGGGCAGCTTGCGCTCCTGCAGGAGCTCGGCGAGCTTCTCGATCAGGCGGGCCTTCTGCACGCCGTAGGGGATCTCCGTGACCACGATGGTCCAGGTGCCCCGCCCCAGATCCTCCTTGGCCCAGCGCGCCCGCACGCGGAAGCCGCCGCGCCCGGTGCGGTAGGCCTCGGTGATCGATTCGGCGCTGTCGATCAGGATACCGCCGGTGGGGAAATCCGGCCCCTTCACGAAGGTGAGGAGCTGGGCGGAGGTCGCCTCGGGATGGCCGATCAGGTAGAGCGCCGCGTCGCAGAGTTCGGCCGCGTTGTGGGGCGGGATCGAGGTCGCCATGCCCACCGCGATGCCCTGGGAGCCGTTGGCCAGCAGGTTCGGGAAGGCGGCGGGGAGCACCACCGGCTCCTCCTCCTGCCCGTCGTAGTTCGGGCGGAAATCCACCGAATCGTCGTCGAGACCTTCGAGGAGGAGGCGCGCCACCTCCGTCATCCGGGCCTCGGTGTAGCGCTGGGCGGCGGCGTTATCGCCGTCGATGTTCCCGAAATTGCCCTGCCCGTCGACCAGCGGATAGCGCTGCGCGAAGTCCTGCGCCATGCGCACCAGGGCGTCGTAGGCCGCCGTGTCGCCGTGCGGATGGTACTTGCCGATGACGTCGCCCACGATGCGGGCGCATTTCTTGAAGGCCGAGGTCGGATCGAGCTTCAGGAGCCGCATGGCGAACAGGATGCGGCGGTGGACGGGTTTGAGCCCGTCGCGGGCATCGGGCAGCGCCCGGTGCATGATCGTCGACAGCGCGTAGGCGAGGTAGCGATCCTCGAGCGCGGTCTTCAGCTCGACGCTCTCGATGCCATCGGGACTCGATGGCGGCTCGAAGGGCTGGCCCATCACGAACTCCCGGGCCTCAGACGACCCAATTCAGAACAAAACACGAACGGAATTTAGGCGCTTCCCGTGCCCAATGCAACGAAGCGCGCGCGCTCCTCGGGCACGGGGATCGCGCGCGGTCCCCAGATGTGCTGGTCGAGGAAATACCCCGTCAAGGTAAACCCCGCGGTAACGTCCCGGGCGTCCGGCGTCATCGGCAGGGACGCACCCGGCTCCCGGGCCCGCAGGAAGTCCGGCAGCGCCAGGAGCCGGTCGCGATAGGGCTCGCCGGCCGAGGCGCTCACCGCCCGCCCGCTGCGGGGCGAGACGTAGATCAGCGCGTCGTTGCCCCCCGTGGCGGCGCAGGCCGCCAGGTCGAGCCCGAAGCCGAGCTCGGCCAGGATGGCGAGTTCGAAGCGGACCATCAGCGGCGGGGCGATGTCCGGGTCGTGCAGGTGCGCCACCAGGAGGCCGGCCGCCTCGAACAGTTCGGGATGGGGGTCGCGCTCGGGCAGCAGGCGGAGCAGGCCCGCGAGATGGCTCATGCCGTAGAGGGCGAGCCCCGACCCCATCAGCCGGGCGGCGACGGATTCGACGGGCTCCACCGCGAAGGCGCCCAGGCTCTCGTCGAGGCGCGCCCGCCAGGTGGCCTGCACCCGGTTGCCGGCCTGCAGCACCGGCTGCATCCGTCGCGAGCGCCCGCCATGCACGAGCCCGAGGTGGCGGCCGTGGGTCCGGGTCATGAGTTCGAGGATGACGCTGGTCTCGCCCTGGCGGCGCAGGCCGAGCACCAGGGCCTCGTCGGTCCATTGCATGCCCGTGTCTTACGGCGCCGTCGAGGCGATGCAAGCGCGCTGCGTCCATTCCGGTTGCGAGTGAACACGGTTTCCCCCAAGGCGGGAAATTCGATAGGCTCGCCATCACACTGAGTCGAGCCTGCCCCGATGTCCCTGCCCGCGCGCGCGGCCCGCCGCCGCCCCGCCCTTGTCCTCGCCGCCCTGCTGCCCCTCGCGGCCTGCGGGCCGCGGGCATCCATCCCGACGCCCGCCGCGACCGCGCCCCTGCGGGAACGGCTCGCCGCCTTCGCCCTCGGGCAGGCCGCGTTCGGCGCGGTCTCGCTGATCCCGGTGCGGTTCGCGCACAGCCGGGTCTCGCAGCCGTTCCAAGACGCCGGCCGCACGCTCTACTGCCTCTCGAGCCGGATGACGGGACGCACCTTCGGCCGCGCCGAGCGGCCGAAGATCGTCGTGCAGGAGGCCGGCGGCGTCCTCACCCGCGTCGACGAGGATCCGGAGATCTGCGAGGGGCACCGGACCGAGCCGCTGCCGGAACTGGAGGCTTTGGCGGCCGGCCGGGGCTGAGGCACGCCCCCCGGCGCGGCCGGTCTTGCGCTTCGGCGCGGCCGGTCTTGCGCTTCGGCGCAGCCGGTCTTGCGCCCCGGCCTGCCCGGTGGTTCGCTGGCCCCATGCCCGACCAGCCCCTCGCCCTGACCCTCGCCCTCATCGCCCGTGCCCATCCGACGCCGGTGGCGGACGACGCGACGGCCCTCGCGCTGCTGAGCGATGCCGAACTGGCCCCGGGCCTCGCCGCCGCCCTCGCCGCCCGGCCGATGCCCGCGGAGGGCTTGTGGGTGTTCGGCTACGGCTCGCTGATCTGGCAGCCGGAATTCGCCTATTCCGAGCGCCGGGTCGGCACCGTGCACGGCTATCACCGGCGCTTCTGCCTCCTCCAGCGCCGGTTCCGCGGCAGCGTGGACAATCCCGGCCTCGTCCTGGCCCTCGATGCGGGCGGCTCCTGCGAGGGAGTCGCCTTCCGGCTGAGCGGCGCGGAGGCCGCCGAGACCCTGCTGCCGGTCTGGCGCCGCGAGATGCGCGGCAACGGCTATATCGGGCGCTGGGTGCCGGTGGAGACGGCCGCCGGCACGATCCAGGCGCTGACCTTCCTGGTGAACCCCGAGAGCGACCGCTACACCGGGCCGATTCCGGACGACGCGATCGCGGACCGGATCGCCGCCGGGGCCGGCCATCTCGGGCCGAGCGCCGAGTACCTGTTTCGCACGGTGGCCGCCTGCCTCGAGGCGGGCATCCGCTGCCCGCACCTCCTGACCCTGCAGGCGCTGGTGGCGGAGCGCCTGCGGGCGCGGGTTCGGGCCGGCACCGACAGCCCGTCGGCGGCCGGGGCCTGACGCGCGGTCCCGGACCTCGACGCCCTGGGGCCGCCGGCACAAGGGGGCGGCGCGCGCGGGCGGTCCTGTCGGTCGCCCCCGTCGCCCGGTTCCGCTCGCGATCGGTGGCGCACGCCAAGACTGGACAAAAAACGCTCATCGCGATCCGATAGATGAACCAATATAGTTCGCTCAGATCTGGCAATACAGACCGATAATGTCATTTAATACATTCTTATTGTTCGTTGTCTTATAGAAGAGGACATCCCACATCACAGATCAGGCCTCTCGATGACATACGGTATCCGCGCTCGCCTCTACGCCGGATTCGGCAGCCTGATCCTGATCACAGGCGGGATCGGCCTGACCGCGCAGTATCAGCTCGGCTCCATCGTGGCCGAATACGCACGGGTCGCCCGCCTCGAGGAGGGAGCACGCAACGTCTACGCGATGAACGGCCTCGCGGAACGCCTGTCCGGGCAGGCTCTGGATCTGCAGGCGAGCCAGACGCCCGATCAGATCGACCAGGTCGAGCAGACGCGCCAGGCCATCGCCACCGTCCTCCAGCGCCAGGTCGACATCGCGGTGTCGGAGGAGCGGCGCGCCATCTACGCCAACATGCGCGACCAGTCCGGCGTCCTGAAGGACGACATCCAGCGCCTCGCACAGGCCGGCCGGGCGCTGTCGGACGGCCAGACCAAGCTGTTCCGGACCGGCGACGAGCTCACGCGCGTGAGCGGCCTCCTGATCGCCGACATCCGTCAGAGCGGCTCCTCCACGCAGATCGCTCAGGTCGCGACGGTCGACAGCGCGGTGCTGCTGATGCGGGTCGCGAACTGGCGCTTCCTGGCCACCCGCGATCCTCAGGGGCCCGCGACCTTCGCCGCGAACAGCCAGAAGGCCGAGGCCGCCATCGCGACGCTGAGGGCGCTCGACGCGGGCGGCGCGTTCGCGGGTCCGATCACGCGGTTGCAGGACACGGTCGCGGCCTACATCGACGCCTTCAAGGCGGCGGCATCCGCCATCGAGGCGACGCGGGCGGCCCATGACGACACGCTGAAACCCCATGCGACGGCCCTGATCCAGGCGGGCCTGGGGGTCCGGGCGAAGATCGAGACGGCGGTGAACGCAATTCTCGCCGACACGGACGCGAGCGTGACCCGTGCCCGGACCCTTCAGCTGGCCTTCGTCGGCCTGGCGCTGGCGCTCGGCGGCGCCCTCGCCGTCCTGATCGCCCGCAGCATCATCCGGCCGATCTCCGGCATGACGGATGCGATGAGCCGGCTGGCCGCCGGCGAGACGGCCGTCACGGTGCCCGCGCAGGCGGCAGGGGACGAGATGGGCGCGATGGCCAAGGCCGTCGACGTGTTCCGCCAGAACGCCATCGCGCGCATCGACCTGGAGGCGCAGCAGGTCGCCGCGCAGTCGGCGCGCCAGCGCCGGGCGGACCGGGTCGACGAACTCGTCCAGAGCTTCGAGCGGACCATCTCGGGCAGCATCGGCATCGTCACCTCCGCGGCGACCGAGCTCGACGCCACGGCCCGGTCGATGACCCAGGTGGCGGAGAGCACCAGCGGGCAGGCCCTCGCCTCCAGCGCGGCCGCCCAGGAAACCGCGACCAACGTGCAGACCGTGGCGGCGGCCGCCGAGGAGATGGTCGCCTCCCTGCACGAGATCGAGCGCCAGGTTCAGCAATCGAACGCCGCCGCGGGCGCCGCGGCCCGGGAGGCGGAAGCGACGGACGCCAGCATGGGCAGCCTGATCCAGGCCGCCGACCGGATCGGCGAGGCCGTGACGATGATCTCCGGCATCGCCAGCCAGACCAACCTGCTGGCGCTCAACGCCACCATCGAGGCGGCCCGCGCCGGCGAGGCGGGCCGGGGTTTCGCGGTGGTGGCCGCCGAGGTCAAGGAACTCGCCGGCCAGACCGCCCGGGCCACCGACCAGATCGGCGGGCAGATCGCGGCGATCCAGCAGGCCACCGCCCAGGCCGTCGCGGCCATCCGTCAGATCGGCCAGACCATCGTGTCGGTGAACGCGATCACCGAGAGCATCGCCGCGACGGTGGTGGAGCAGACGGCGGCCACCGGCGAGATCTCCCGCAACGCGGCCGAAGCGGCCCGCGGGACGAAGGACGTCTCGACGAACGTCGCCCAGGTCCTCGCCGCCTCCGGCGACACCGGCTCCGCGGCCCAGCAGGTGCTGATGGCGGCGGGCGAACTCTCGGTCCAGTCGGTGACCGTGCGCCAGGAGGTCGAGGGCTTCCTCGCCGCCATCCGCGCGGCGTGAGACGGCTCCGCTTACTCACACCGGGGCCTTGATCGGGCTAAGTCGGGGGCGCGCAGGACAGGCCCGCGCACCCCCTGATCGGAGCCCGGATCCGGCCTCCCGAAGCCCGGCATGCCGAGGGATCGATCGGGTCCGATGCGAGAGGGCGTCCGCGCGATCCCTCAGGTGGGGTGGGTCGAAACAGGCCCTCGCTTTCATCCGGGAGAGGGTTGGGGTGAGGGGTTCGCCCCTCCGACGTGGTCACGCGCCTTAACCTGTTCCTCTCCCTCCAGGAGGGGGACCTGCGCGAGAGGCGCCGAAGGAATCTACCGAAGACCGTCCAAGACCGGATGAGCGGAAGCGTCGGTCGGGCTCCCGGCCCGGCCGATGCGAGGCCCGGTGCCCGAGGGCCGGGCCGGCGCCTCAGTTCACCTCGACCTGCACCACACCCGGCACCGCCCGGAGCGCTCCGGCGATCTGGGGCGTCGCCTGGTACCGGCCCGGCAGCTTGACCTCGACCTCGCGGGCGCCGTCGAGGAGGAGGATCAGGGAGACCTCGCCCTCCCCGCGCACCTGCAGGCGCTGCTGTACGGATGGGATCGGGCGCTCGTCCTGCAGGTAGACGCGCATGCCCTTCTGGTGGCGGGCCACCGCCACGTCGAGGGGCTCGGCGGTCATGATGCGGGCGCGCACGTCCTCGCCCTCGAGGTTGGCCTGGAGCTGGAGCACCAGCGGCCGGCCCGGCTCGAGGATCTCGCGGTACTGGCCGAGGCCCTCCGAGAAGATGATCGCCTCGAAATGCCCGGTCTGGTCGGACAGGATGACGATGCCGAGCTTGTTGCCGGTCTTGGTCCGGCGCTCCGAGCGGTCGAGCACCGAGGCCGCCACGCGGCCCACGCTGGTGGTGCCGGCCCGGACGGCGCGGCAGAACTCGGCCCAGGTCTGAACCCGGAGCTTGCCGAGGAGGTCGCCGTACTCGTCGAGGGGATGGCCCGACAGGAAGAAGCCGATCGCCTCGTATTCCTTCTTCAGCTTGTCGGCCATCGGCCAGGGGTCGTAGGGCGGCACCCGCAGGGTGACGTCGGCGGCGGTGATGCCGCCGAACATGTCCTCGATGCCGGTGCTGGCCGCCTCGGCCGCCCCTTGCGCCAGCTTCATCATCGGTTCGATGGCGGCGCAGGCCCGGGCGCGATCCGGCTCGATGGTGTCCATGGCGCCGGCCGCCACGAGGTTCTCCAGGGTGCGCTTGTTGAGCATGCGCGGGTTGAGGCGGCGGGCGAGGCAGGCGAGATCCTTGAAGGGCCGGTCCCCCCGGGCCTCGATCAGGGCCTCGACCGCCCCCCGGCCCACGCCCTTGATCGCCGCGAGCGCGTAGTGGATGCGCCCCTCGCGCACCTCGAAGCCGACGCCCGAGGTGTTGATCGAGGGCGGCTCGACGGTGATCTTCAGGCGCTGGGCGTCCTGGCGGAACTCCGCCAGCTTGTCGGTGACGTCGATGTCGAGCTGCATCGCGGCGGCCAGGAACTCCACCGGGTGGTTCGCCTTGAGGTAGGCGGTCTGGTAGGTCAGCAGGGCGTAGGCGGCGGCGTGCGACTTGTTGAAGCCGTAATCGGCGAACTTGGCGAGCAGGTCGAAGATCTCGTTGGCCTTGGCCTTGGTGAGGTCGCGCTCGACGCAGCCCTTCACGAAGCGGTCGCGCTGGGCGTCCATCTCGGCCTTGATCTTCTTGCCCATGGCGCGGCGGAGCATGTCGGCCTCGCCGAGCGAGTAGCCGGCCAGGACCTTGGCCACCTCCATCACCTGTTCCTGGTAGACGATGATGCCGAAGGTCTCCTTGAGGATCGGCTCCAGCTTCTCGTGCGGGTACCAGCTCGCCTCGTTGCCGGCATCGCGGCCGAGCTTGCGCTCGCAATAGACCGGGATGTTGGCCATGGGGCCCGGGCGGTAGAGCGCCACCAGGGCGATGATGTCCTCGAAGCGGTCGGCCTGCATCTCGACCAGGGCCTTGCGCATGCCGGCCGATTCCACCTGGAACACGCCCACCGTCTCGCCGCGCTTCATCGGCGCGTAGGTCGCCGGGTCGTCGAGGGGCAGCGAGGCGAGATCCACGATGATGCCGCGCCGGGCCAGGAAGTCCGTGCAGCAGCGCAGCAGCGTCAGGGTCTTCAGGCCGAGGAAGTCGAACTTCACCAGGCCCGCGGCCTCGACCCACTTCATGTTGAACTGGGTCACCCGCATGCCGGTCTTCGGGTCGCGGTAGAGCGGCACCAGCTGTTCGAGGGGACGGTCGCCGATGACCACGCCGGCGGCGTGGGTCGAGGCGTGCCGGTGCAGGCCCTCGAGCTTCTTCGAGATTTCCATGAGCCGGGCGACGATCGGCTCCTCCTCGATCGCCTGCTGGAGCTTCGGCTCGCCCTCGATGGCCTGGACCAGGGTGACGGGATTGGCCGGGTTCTGCGGCACGAGCTTGGTCAGCTTGTCGACCTGCCCGTAGGGCATCTCCAGCACGCGGCCGACGTCGCGCAGCACGCCGCGGGCCAGCAGGGTGCCGAAGGTGATGATCTGCGCCACCTGCCGCTCGCCGTAGCGCTGCTGCACGTAACTGATCACCCGCTCGCGGCCCTCGACGCAGAAGTCGATGTCGAAATCCGGCATCGAGACGCGCTCGGGGTTGAGGAAGCGCTCGAACAGCAGGCCGAAGCGCAGCGGGTCGAGGTCGGTGATGAGGAGCGACCAGGCCACCAGGGAGCCGGCGCCGGAGCCGCGGCCCGGCCCCACCGGGATGTCGTGGTCCTTGGCCCACTTGATGAAGTCCGACACGATCAGGAAGTAGCCGGGAAACTTCATGCCGACGATGACGTCGAGCTCGAAGGCGAGGCGGTCGCGATAGACCTGCTCGGACATGCCGGGCGCGGTGCCGTGCTGGGCGAGGCGCCGTTCGAGGCCGGCCTCCGCCTGCCGGCGCAGCTCCGCCGGCTCGTCGAGGGGGGGCGCCGCCGGGACTTCGGGGGTGCCCTCGGGGGCGGCGGCGTCGAAGGCGGCGACCACGCCGAAATTCGGCAGGATCGGCTTGCGGGTGCGCACGCGGTAGGCGCAGCGCATGGCGATCTCGACGGTGGCGTTCAGGGCGTCCGGCAGGTCGGCGAAGAGCGCGGCCATCTCGGCGCGGGTCTTGAAGCCGTGGCGCGGGGTCAGCTTGCGGCGGCGGTCGTCCGAGACTAGACGGCCGTCCGCGATGGCCAGCAGCGCGTCGTGGGCGTCGTAGTCGCCCTCCCGGGCGAAGAACGGCTCGTTGGCGGCCACCACCGAAAGGCCGTTCGTGTCGGCGAGCCGCAGCAATTCCCGCTCGACCATGCGCTCGTCGGGCAGCCCGTGGCGCAGGATCTCGACGTAGAGGCCGTCCTCGCCGAAGGCCGCGCGCAGCTGCGCCAGGCGGCCGGCGGCGAGTTCGGCCCGGCCCTGCCGCAGGGCGCTGTCGAGGGGCCCGGTGGAACCGCCCGTCAGGGCGATCAGGCCGGCGCTCGACTCGGCCAGGGCCTCGACGCCGACCCGGGGGGCGTCGCCCAGCGCCCCGTCGAAATAGGCGCGGCTCGCCAGACGCAGCAGGTTGCCGTAGCCGGTCTCGTCCTTCGCCAGCACGACGATGTTGGCGCAGCCGGCCTGGCCCTGCCCGACGCGCGCCATCGGATCGGGCGCCTCGAAGGCGACGGTGAGCTGGAGGCCCGGGATCGGCTGGAGGCCGGCGCCGGCGGCCTTCTCGGAGAATTCCAGCGCCCCGAACAGGTTGTTGGTGTCGGTGAGCGCCAGGGCCGGCTGCCGGTCGGCGAGCGCCGCCTTCACGATGTCCCCGACCTTCAGGGCCCCTTCCAGTAGGGAGAACGACGAGTGAACGTGGAGGTGGACGTAAGCCGGGTCTTTCAGGATGCGCGCCATGAGACCACCAGCCCGAGTCGTGGTTTCCAATCCATGAGAATTCGGGGCCCGGACGCGTTTCCCTGTGGACCGCACGACCCCTGTGACCCCGTCGCAACGCTAACGCAAGGGCGCCAGTGCGACAGCCCAGGCGGCGATGGACATCGCCAGGAGCCCGAAGGCCATGAACTCGACCGCACCCGTCAGGATCATCCGCTTGAACATGGGCCTCGCCTTTCGTTGACGCCCCGAGTTTTGTTCTTGTTTTGTTCTATGTAAAGCGAAACTCGTCGGCGCACCGCATCGTGGTTACGGCCCGGTAAATCCCGTCGCCTTGGCCAGCGGTCGCGGATCGGCTCCGCGTGCTCACGCGAAGGCGTCGGACCTCCGCGGTCCAGCGATCCGCCGCCATTGATATCCGTGCCCGGCCCTCAGGGCAGCTGCTCGATCAGCCCGTCCCGGATCGTCACGCGCCGGTCCATGCGGGCGGCGAGATCCATGTTGTGGGTGGCGATCAGCGCGGCGAGGCCGGAGGCGCGCACCAGCGCCACCAGGATGCCGAAGACGTGGGCGGCGGTGTGCGGATCGAGGTTGCCGGTGGGCTCGTCGGCCAGGAGCAGGCGCGGGCCGTTGGCGACCGCGCGGGCGATGGCGACGCGCTGCTGCTCGCCGCCCGAGAGTTCGGCCGGCCGGTGCTGGAGGCGCTCCTTGAGGCCGAGGAAGCTCAGGAGTTCGTCCGCCCGCGCCCGCGCCTCGCGCTGCGAGAGCCCGCGGATCAGCTGCGGCATCACCACGTTCTCCAGGGCCGAGAATTCCGGCAGGAGGTGGTGGAACTGGTAGACGAAGCCCATCTCCTCGCGCCGCAGGCGGGTGCGCTCGGAATCCACCATCGCGGCGGTCGGACGGCCGCCGATGTAGATCTCGCCGCCGTCGGGGCGCTCCAGCAGGCCGGCGAGGTGCAGCAGCGTGCTCTTGCCGGCCCCCGAGGGCGCCACCAGGGCGACGAGCTCGCCCGGCCAGATCGCGAAATCCGCCTGGCGCAGGATCTCGAGGGCGCCGGCCCCTTGGGCGTAGCGCCGCTCCACCTTGGCGAAGAACAGGGCCGGGACCGGCTGCGCGCCGGGCGCCTCGGCTGTCGTGGTCATGGATGCTCGGGCCTCAACCGTAGCGCAGGGCCTGCACCGGATCGAGCCGGGCGGCGCGCCACGAGGGATACAGCGTCGCGATCAGCGACAGGGCGATGGAGGTGACGACCACCACGGTGATCTCGTTGGCGTTCATCTCGGCCGGGATCTCGGCCAGGAAGCGCACCGTGGGGTCCCAGGCGGAGGGGAACAGCACCCGCTGGATCCCCTTGATGTTCATCGTGATCAGGATGCCGAGGGCCAGCCCGCTCAGGGTCCCCACCACGCCGATCAGCGCGCCGTTGATGAGGAACACCCGCATGATGGTGCCGGGGGTCGCCCCCATGGTGCGCAGGATGGCGATGTCGCTGGACTTGTCGCGCACGAGCAGGATCAGTCCCGAAATGATGTTCAGGGTCGCGACCACGACGATAAGGCTGAGGATCAGGAACATCACGTTCCGCTCCACCTCCAGGGCGCCGAAGAAGGTCCGGTTGCGCTGGCGCCAGTCGGTGAGGAGCACCGGGCGCTCGGCCGCCATCTCGAGGTCGGGCCGCATCGTGCCCACCGCCTCGGCATTGTCGAGGTAGATCTCGATCAGGCTGACATCGGCGTCCCGGTTGAAGAAGGCCTGGGACTCCGTCAGGGGCATGAACACGAAGGTCGAGTCGAACTCGGTCATGCCGATCTCGAAGATCGCCTTGATGGTGTAGCCCTTGGTGCGCGGCGCCGTGCCGAACGGCGTCGAGGCGCCCTTCGGCGTCAGCAGGTTGATCTGGTCGCCGGCCTGGACGCCGAGGGATTCGGCCAGGCGCCGGCCGATGGCG
The DNA here is from genome assembly GCF_001424705.1 of Methylobacterium sp. Leaf465. Taxonomy (GTDB): domain Bacteria; phylum Pseudomonadota; class Alphaproteobacteria; order Rhizobiales; family Beijerinckiaceae; genus Methylobacterium. The sequence goes on along the minus strand of NZ_LMRA01000023.1, from coordinate 181,206 downwards.
ACGCCCGACCCGTCGTCGAAGCCCTCCAGGCTGCCGCCCTTGATGTTGCTCGCGATGGCGCCGATCTTGTCGAGGTCCTCGCCCCGGATGCCGCGGACCAGCACGCCGCTGCCGGCGCCGCCATAGGGCGAGGAGGCGAAGGCCTGCCCCTCCACCAGGGGGATCGCCGCCCGCACCCCGGCGACCTTCGACAGGCGCTCGGACAGGTCGGCATAGTCGGTGAAGAGCTTGTCGATCGGGGCGACGAAGACGTGGCCGTTGATGCCAACGATCTTCGACAGGAGCTCGGTGCGGAAGCCGTTCATCACCGAGAGCACGATGATCAGCGTGGCGACGCCCAGGGCGATGCCGAGGAGCGAGAAGAACGCCACCACGGAGACGCCGCCGCCCCGGCGCCGGGCCCGCAGGTAGCGCCCGGCGATGATCCACTCGAACCCGGCGAAGGGGGGCGTGCTCCCGCGCCGGAACCGGGCGCGAAGGCCCGCAAGCCTGTCCGTGAGGGTCGCCGCCATGGGGTGCCTCAGAGCCGCTTCAGGCGGGCGAGCAGATCGATCGGGGCGATGCTTTCGCGCTCGCCGCCGGCCCGACGCTTCAGCTCCACCTTGCCCTCCGCGAGGCCGCGGGGGCCGACGATGACCTGCCAGGGCAGGCCGATGAGGTCGGCCGTGGCGAACTTGGCGCCCGGGCGCTCGTCGCGGTCGTCGTAGAGCACGCTGAAGCCGGCCGCCTCGAGGGTGGCCTGGATCTCGCCGCAGGCGGCGTCGGTGGCGGCATCGCCCGTCTTGAGGTTGATCAGCGCCACGTCGAAGGGCGCCACCGCGTCGGGCCAGATGATCCCGGCCTCGTCGTGGGAAGCCTCGATGATCGCCGCCACGAGGCGGCTCGGGCCGATCCCGTAGGAGCCCATGTGGACCGGGCGCTCGACGCCGTCGGGACCGGTGACCTTGGCGCCCATGGGCTCGGAATACTTGGTGCCGAAGTAGAAGATGTGCCCGACCTCGATGCCGCGCGCAGCCATCTGCTTGTCGGCCTGCACCTCGGCGAAGGCCGCCGGCTCGTGCATCTCGGAGGTGGCGGCGTAGAGCGAGGTCCAGCGGTCGACGGTGCCCTGGAGCGCGGCGACGTCCTCGAAGTCGGTGGTCACCGGCGGGACCTCGAAATCGAGGTACTGGCTGTCGCAGTAGACCTCGCTCTCGCCGGTCTGGGCCAGGATGATGAACTCGTGGCTGAGGTCGCCGCCGATCGGACCCGTGTCGGCCCGCATCGGGATCGCCTTCAGGCCGAGGCCCGCGAAGGTGCGCAGGTAGGCCACGAACATCCGGTTGTAGGCGTGGCGGGCGGCGGCCTGGTCGATGTCGAAGGAATAGGCGTCCTTCATGAGGAACTCGCGCGAGCGCATGGTGCCGAAGCGCGGCCGGACCTCGTCGCGGAACTTCCAGGAGATCTGGTAGAGGTTCTTCGGAAGGTCCTTGTAGGAGCGCACGCTGCCGCGGAAGATCTCAGTGACGACCTCTTCGGCGGTGGGGCCGAACAGCATCTCGCGGTCGTGGCGGTCGGAGATGCGGAGCATCTCCTTGCCGTAGGCCTCGTAGCGGCCGGATTCCCGCCAGAGCTCGGCCGACTGGATCGCCGGCATCAGGATCTCGATGGCGCCCGCCCGGTCCTGCTCCTCGCGGATCACCGCGCAGACCCTGTTCAGGACGCGCAGGCCCAGCGGCAGCCAGGCATAGATGCCGGCGGCCTCCTGGCGCACGAGCCCGGCGCGCAGCATGAGGCGGTGGGAGACGATCTCGGCCTCCTTGGGCGTCTCGCGCAAGGTCGGCAGGAAGTAGCGGGAGAGACGCATGAAAGGCCCTGGAAACAGCGTGCCAGCGGGTCGGCGGTACGCCGGGGCACACAACACATTGCATCGGGAAAACACAAGCGCGGAGGGGTGACACGGGTCCGCCGCGTGGCGTTTCGCCGTCAGGAGGCAGGGTGGTCCGGCCGAACGTTGCCCGCACGCCAGGCTCCGCCCGCAAGCGCCGCCTCCCATTCCGGTAGAAAAGCGCAGGAATGTCTCACGAAGCAGGTGACAATGAGAATTGTTGTTCCTATAAGCGCGTCCGTGATGGATGCGCCGCCCAAGCAGTGGCGCCACACGGTCCGAGTCTCGGGAGGAATTTCAGCCGCCACGCCGTCAGCAATGCGTGAGACAATCGAGGCTGAGCAAACGACCATCTTCATAAAAGCAAGGCTTAGGCCTTGCTTTTTTTATGTCTCGACGCTTGCGCGAGGCTGTCGCCACTGCGTCGCGGTCCGACCGACGTCTCACGCCGACGCGCCGTCATCCCGGGGCCGCGCAGCGGAACGCGGGATCTAGAAACACAGGTGGCGCAAGACCTTGCACCGTCGGCGGTTCTGGATTCCGGGCTCGCCTGCGCCGCCCCGGAATGACGCGGTGCTGTCACTGCGGCCGTGGTTCGATGTCCCGCGTGCGCGACGTCCGTTCTTCGCGGGGGCAGCGACGCGCCCGGTCTGGAAGACGACGGCGGCGTGACCTTACGTCCGTGCGCGGACTCACGTCCGGTTCGACCGGACCACGCCGAACCCCCTCAGAGGCCGGCCAGCTCGAAGACCTGGATCGCCACCAGGAAGACGACGCTCGCCAGAAGCGAGGTCAAGATCGCCTTCTCGCGCAGGCGCGGGACGGCGGGCGCCCCGGGATCCTGGCCGGGCACGATCCGCTCCGGGTCGGTCTCCACCTGGTTGCGGAGGGGCAGGATGACGAAGAGCAGGGTCCACCAGACCACGAAGTAGAGGGCGAGCGCGCCGAACACCGAGAGCTTGAACAGGCCCACCGCGAGGGCGACCACCCCGGCGAGCACCACCACCATCACGCCGACGGTGCGCAGGGTGGAGGCTGCCAGGGCTTGGAGGACGGCGCCCATCCGGCTCAGACCTGTTCCAGCTCGACGAGGGTGCCGAGGAAGTCCTTCGGGTGGAGGAAGAGAACGGGCTTGCCGTGGGCGCCGATCTTCGGCTCGCCGGTGCCGAGGACGCGCGCGCCCTGGGCCTTGAGCTTGTCGCGGGCGGCGATGATGTCGTCGACCTCGTAGCAGACGTGATGGACGCCGCCGTTGGGGTTGCGCTCGACGAAGCTCTCGATGGGCGAGCCCGCGCCCAGCGGCGCCATCAGCTCGACCTTGCTGTTGGGCAGGTTGACGAACACCACGGTGACGCCGTGCTCGGGCTGCGGCAGCGGCTCCGTCACGGTGGCCCCGAGGGTGTCCCGGTAGATGGCGCAGGCAGCGTCGAGATCGCGGACCGCGATGGCGACATGGTTCAGGCGTCCGATCATGGTGTCCTCCCCTTCCTTCCCTCAATCCCGACCGCCACCCCTCCCCCGTCGAAGCGGGCGATATCGATGGCACCGCGGCGTCATTCCAGGGCGCCGCAGGCGAGCCCGGGAATCCAGAGCTGCCGACGGTGCCGGACGCGACGAAACCTATGGTTCTGGATCCCGGGCTCCGCTGCGCGGCCCCGAGATGACGGTGTGCTGCGCGCCGACGTCCCGCGCAACCCACCCGCATCGGCGACACCCCTCCCCCGCAGAGGGGGGAGGGTTCGCCCATTAGACCTCGACCACCTGCACGTGGCAGGCGGGCTTCTTGCCCCAGACCTCGTTCACCGCGGAGCGGATCGCGCGGTCGACGGCCTTCTCGACGCCCTCGGCGTCCTTGCGCTTGGGCTTCGACAGCCCCGAGAGCGTGCGCGACACGCACTCCACGACGACGTCGAGCATCGCTTGGCCGGTCCGGCCGCGATTGGGCAGGCCGATGATGTCGATCGCGGGCTCCCCCAGGATCTCGCCCTGGACGTCGATGGCGATGGCCACCGAGACGAGGCCGGCCTGCGAGAGCTTGCGGCGCTCGGGGATGGCCCGGTCCTTGGCGTCGATCAGGACGTTGCCGTCCTTGAACAGGCGCCCGGCCTTGACGTGGTCGACGATCTCCGGCGTGCCGGGCGCGAGGCGCACGACGCTGCCGTTGCGGGCCTTGACGATGTTCGGAACGCCCTGGTCCCGGGCGAAGCGGGCGTGCTCGTCGAGGTGCAGGGCCTCGCCGTGGACCGGGATCGCGGTCTGCGGCCGGGTCCAGGCATACATCTCCGCCATCTCGTCGCGCCGGGGGTGGCCCGAGACGTGGACGAGCTTGGTGCGGTCGGTGACCACCTCGATGCCGGCATTGACGAGGTCGTTGATGATCGCGCCCACCGCCCGCTCGTTGCCGGGGATCGCCCGCGAGGAGAAGATGACGCGGTCGCCGGCGGCGAGGGTGATGTCCGGATGGTCGTCGCGCGAGACGCGGGCGAGCGCGGCCCGCTCCTCGCCCTGCGAGCCGGTGAGCAGGGCCACGACCTTGTCGCGCGGCAGGTAGCCGTAGCTGTCCGACGACCGGAACTCGGGCAGCCCGTCGAGGAAGCCGCACTCGCGGGCGACCGCGATGACCCGGTCCATGGCGCGGCCGACCGCGACGACCTCGCGGCCGCAGGCCTGGGCGGCCTCGGCCACGGCCCGCATGCGCGCGACGTTGGAGGCGAAGGTCGTCACCGCGACCCGGTGGGGGGCGTCGGCGATGAGCTCGCGCAGGGTGGCGGCGACCTCCGCCTCGCTCGGGGAACGCCCCTCGCGCACGACGTTGGTCGAATCGCTGATCATCGCCAGGATGCCCTCGTCGCCGAGCGCCCGGAAGGCGGTCTCCGAGGTCACGTCGCCGAGGATCGGGGTCGGATCGAGCTTCCAGTCGCCGGTGTGGAGCAGGAGGCCGTGCGGCGTCCGGATGGCGACCGCGTTCGACTCGGGGATCGAGTGCGAGACCGGCACGTACTCGATCTCGAACGGACCGACCTGCACCCGGCGGCCGGCCTGGATCTCCTTGAGGATCACCTTGGGCGCGCCCGGCTCGCTGAGGCGGCGGGCCTCCAGAAGGTTCTTGGCGAAGCGCGTCGCGTAGACGGGCGCCTTGAGCTTGGGCCACAGCTCACCGATCGCGCCGATATGGTCCTCGTGCGCGTGGGTGATGAAGATGGCGAGGAGGTCGTCCTTGCGCTCCTCGATGAAGCTGAGATCCGGGAACATCAGGTCGATGCCGGGGAATCCCTCCTCGCCGGCGAAGCCCATGCCGCAATCGACCATGATCCATTTGCGCCGCTTCGGGGGGCCGAAGCCGTAGAGCGCCGCGTTCATGCCGATCTCGCCCACGCCGCCGAGCGGCACGAAGACGAGTTCGTCTTGCCCTGTCGTCATTGTCCGTCCAAACCTCAAGCCGCCGTCGCGGCCGTTCCCAGATGCACCTCGCCCGCCGTCACGGTCCGTCGCGTCCCATCCTCCGATCGGACCACGAGCCGCCCTGCCTCGTCGATCGTCTCGAAAATTCCTTGTACGGACGTGTCGCCCATGCGCACCGAAACCGGCGCGCCGATTCCGGCCGCGTCCGCGATCCAGCGCTCGCGGATCCTCGCGAATCCGTGGCCACACGCCCAAAGCCGCGCGGCGTCGATGATTCCGTCCGTCAGGTGGACGAACAGATCCTCGGCGCGCGTGTCGTACCGCATCTGCCTGAGGCACGTGGCGCGATAAGGCAAGCCCTGCGGCGTCGCAGCGACATTGACACCGAAGCCCATCACCACCGCACGGCGCCCGCCGGGCCGGCTCTCGGCCTCCAACAGGAGCCCCGCCAGCTTGGCGCCCGAGGCCAGGACGTCGTTCGGCCACTTCAGGCGGCACCCGGTGACGCCGGCCGCCGCGAGGGCGGAGACCACGGCGAGGCCGGCGACGAAGCCGAGGGTCGGCACCAAGCCGGGCTCCACGTCGTCCACGGGCCAGAGCAGGCTCGCGGTCAGGTTTCCGGGCTCGGACAGCCAGCTGTTGCCGCGCCGGCCCCGTCCGGCCTCCTGCCGCCGCGCCACCACCCAGAGCGGCCCGGCCTCGCCGTCGCGGAAGCGCGCCAGCGCCTCGGTGTTGGTGGAGCCGAGGCTTTCGTGGACGTGGAGGCGGTGCCCCTCCGCCCGCGCCCGGGTGCCGAGGACGTAGCCGCTCAAGGACCTAGAACAGCGACTTGGCGGCCGCACCCGCGGCGCCCACGATGGGACCCGGCACGATCCCGAGCAACACCACGACCAGGCTCGCCAGGGCGAGGACGATGCGGGCCCCCGGCGGCATCGGCTCGTAGGCGGCGACCGGCTCGTCGAAATACATCACCTTGACGAGGCGCAGGTAGTAGAACGCGCCCACCACGCTGGTGACCACGCCGATGATCGCCAGGGCGACGAGGCCCGATTTGATGGCCGCGAGGAAGACGTAGTACTTGGCGAAGAACCCCGCCAGCGGCGGGATGCCGGCCAGCGAGAACATCATCGCGGCGAGGCAGAAGGCCATGACCGGATGAGTGCGCGACAGCCCGGCGAGGTCGTCGACGGATTCGAACATCCGGCCGCCGCGGCGCAGCGACAGCAGCACCGCGAAGGCCCCCAGCGTCATCGCCAGGTAGATGATCATGTAGACGACCACGCCGCTGATGCCCTCCTGCGAGCCGGCGGCGAGGCCCACCAGGGCGTAGCCGACATTGCCGATGGAGGAATAGGCCATCAGGCGCTTTAGGGAGCGCTGGCCGATGGCGGCGAAGGAGCCCAGCGCCATCGAGGCGATCGCCACGAAGACGATGATCTGCTGCCAGATCGCGGTCACGTCCGGGAAGGCGCCGATGAAGAGGCGCACCGTCATCGCCATGGCGGCCATCTTGGGCGCCGAGGCGAAGAAGGCGGTCACGGGGGTCGGCGAGCCCTCGTAGACGTCGGGCGTCCACATGTGGAACGGCACCGCCGCGAGCTTGAAGGCGACGCCGGCCGCCACGAAGACGATGCCGAGCACGATGCCGAAGCCCGCGGTGCCGTCCAGCGCCGCGACGATGCCGGGGAACGAGACGGTGCCGGTGAAGCCGTAGACCAGGGAGGCGCCGTAGAGCAGCATGCCCGAGGAGAGCGCGCCGAGGACGAAGTACTTCAGCCCGGCTTCCGTCGACTTCAGGTTGTCGCGATGGAAGGCCGCGATGACGTAGGCGGCGAGCGACTGCAGCTCAAGGCCGAGATAGAGCGCGATCAGGTCGTTGGCCGAGGCCATGACCATCATGCCGATGGTGCAGAGGATCAGCAGGATCGGGAACTCGAACCGGTCGATGCGCTCTCGCTGGAAATAGTCGCGCGAGAGCAGGATCGTGGCCGCAGAGCCCAGCAGGATCAGGGCCTTCATCACCTTGGAGAAGTTGTCGACGATGAAGGAGCCGTTCAGGGTCGTGACCTTGGCGCCCGACTGGGACATGACCGCGAACAGCGCCACCACCAGCAGGATCAGGGCCCCGACGTTGACGCCCTCGGCGGAGCGCTCGCCCCGGAACGCACCGTAGAGGATCAGCACCAGCACGCCGACGCTGAGGATCAGCTCCGGCAGGGCGGGCCCGAGCGCGGGCAGGACGATCTGAGCGGCGTTCATCGGGTCAAGCCTTCAGCGCGACGCGGGCGGCAGGGTGGCCGCGGCGGTCTGCGTGTTCGAGAGCGCGGTCCGCATGCTCTGCATCAACGCGTCCGTGGAGGGCGCGAAGGTGTCGAGCACGGGGGCCGGGTGGACGCCGTAATAGATCGTCAGGGCGACGAGCGGCGCGATGATGATCTTCTCGCGCAGGTCCAGGTCGAGGATGCCCTGCAGGTTGGGCTTCTCGAGCTTGCCGTAGATCACGCGGGCATAGAGCCAGAGGGCGTAGCCGGCCGACAGGATGATGCCGAAGACCGAGAAGAACGCCACCGTCGGGTTGGCCCGGAAGGCGCCCATCATGGCGAGGAACTCGCCCACGAAGCCGGAGGTGCCGGGCAGGCCGACATTGGCCATGGTGAAGACCATCATGGCCGCCGCGTAGAGGGGCATCCGCTTCACGAGGCCGCCATAGGCCGCGATCTCGCGGGTGTGCATCCGGTCGTAGACCACGCCGACGCAGAGGAAGAGCGCGCCCGACACGATGCCGTGCGAGATCATCAGGAACAGCGCGCCCTGGATGCCCTGCTCGTTCATCGTAAAGAGGCCCAGCGTCACGAAGCCCATATGCGCCACCGAGGAGTAGGCAATGAGCTTCTTGATGTCGGACTGCATCAGGGCGATCAGCGAGGTGAAGATGATGGCGATCACCGAGAGCGCGAACACCATCGGGGCGAAGGCGTGGCTCGCGTCCGGGAACATCGGCAGCGAGATCCGGATGAAGCCGTAGCCGCCCATCTTCAGGAGGATGCCCGCCAGGATCACCGAGCCGGCGGTGGGCGCCTCCACGTGCGCGTCGGGCAGCCAGGTATGGACCGGCCACATCGGCATCTTCACCGCGAAGGAGGCGAAGAAAGCCAGCCAGAGCCAGGTCTGCAGTTCCACGGGGAAGCGGGTGTGCAGCAGGGTCGGGATGTCGGTGGTGCCGGCGTGCCAGTACATCGCCATGATGGCGAGCAGCATCAGCACCGAGCCGAGCAGGGTGTAGAGGAAGAACTTGAAGCTGGCGTAGATGCGCCGCTTGCCGCCCCAGATGCCGATGATGAGGAACATCGGGATCAGGCCGGCCTCGAAGAACAGGTAGAACAGCACCAGGTCGAGGGCGCAGAACACGCCGATCATCGTCGTCTCGAGGACGAGGAAGGCGACGAAGTACTCCTTCACCCGGACGTTCACCGAGAGCCACGAGGCGCCGATGCAGAACGGCATCAGGAAGGTGGTCAGGAGGATCAGCGGCATCGAGAAGCCGTCGACGCCGAGCTTGAACCGGGTGGCCTCGCTCAGCCAGGCATGGGTCTCGACGAGCTGGAAGTTCGCCGTGGTCGCGTCGTAGCGGCCCCAGGCCACCAGCGAGAGCAGGAAGGTGGCGAGCGTGGTGATGAGTGCGGCCCAGCGGGCGTTGCGCTTCGCGGCTTCCGTCTCCTCGCCCAGGGTGAGGATGAAGGCCGCGCCGCAGAGCGGCACGATGAGCAGGCCGGACAGGATTCCGAGGCCTAACATGAGCGGGCGCTCCGATACGTGACGGCGGCCATCAATGGGCGACCTTGGGCAAGCCGGTCAGCATGTACCAGCTGATGAGGGCGGCGACGCCGACGAGCATGACGAAGGCGTAGTGGTAGACGTAGCCGGTCTGGAAGCGGACCACGCCGCGGGTCACGTCGAGGACGCGGGTGGCGATGCCGTCCGGGCCCATGCCGTCGATGACGCGGCCGTCGGCCTCCTTCCAGAGGAACTTGCCGAAGTCCTTGGCCGGGCGGACGAAGATCCGGTCGTAGAGCTCGTCGAAGTACCACTTGTTGAGGAGGAACCGGTACAGGCTCGGCTGCTGGGCGGCGAGCTGGCCCGGCAGTTCCGGCCGGCGGATATACATCCAGTAGGCCAGCACGAAGCCGATCAGCATCATGATGAAGGGCGAATAGGCCACCAGCGCCGGCACCGCGTGGATGTCGTGCATGATGTGGTTGTCGGGGCCGTGGCCGAGGGCGTGGCCCCAGAACGAGTCCATGCCCTCGCCGATGAACCGGTTCTTGAAGATCAGGCCGGCGAAGAGCGCGCCGAAGGCCAGGATGCCGAGGGGGATCGTCATCACCAGCGGGCTCTCATGCGGGGTGTGCGCATGGTCGTGGTGCTCGATGGCGCTGTGCGAGGCCGGCTCGACGTCGTGGCCGTGATCGTCGTGGGCGACGCCCTCGTGGTGGCCCGGGGCGCCGTCGGCCTGGGTCGAGGCGGCGGCATGCGCCACCGCGTGGGCGTCGTCGTGGTGCGCCCCGTGGCCGGCCCAGCGGGCCGGTCCCTCGAAGGTCATGAAGAACAGGCGCCAGGAATAGAACGAGGTCATCAGGGCGGCGACGACGGTGCAGATGAAGGCCAGGGTGTGCCCGGGCCGCGTCGAGGCGTAGGCCGCCTCGATGATGGCGTCCTTCGAATAATAGCCCGCCGTGAAGGGGAAGCCGATCAGCGCCAGGGTGCCGATGGTCATCATCGCCGAGGTGAAGGGGATGTAGCGGCGCAGGTTCCCCATGTTCCGCATGTCCTGCTCGTGGTGCATCGCGTGGATGACCGAGCCGGCCCCGAGGAACAGCAGCGCCTTGAAGAAGGCGTGGGTGAAGAGGTGGAAGACGGCCGCTGAGTAGGCGCCGACGCCGAGCGCCACGAACATGTAGCCCAGCTGCGAGCAGGTCGAGTAGGCGATCACGCGCTTGATGTCGTTCTGCACGAGGCCGATCGTGGCCGCGAAGAACGCCGTGATGCCGCCGATGACCGTGACCACGACGAGGGCGTTGGGGGCGAGCTCGAACAGCGGCGACAGGCGCGCCACCATGAAGACACCGGCCGTCACCATGGTGGCGGCGTGGATCAGCGCGGAGACGGGGGTCGGCCCCTCCATCGCGTCCGGCAGCCAGGTGTGCAGCAGGAACTGGGCCGACTTGCCCATGGCGCCCATGAACAGCAGCAGGCAGGCGAGGGTCAGGGCGTTCCAGTCGTAGCCCAGGAAGTGGAAGGTCGCGTCCTTGATCTCGGGCGCGCGGGCGAAGATGCCGTCGAAGGCGATCGAGCCCGTCAGCACGAAGACGAGGAAGATGCCCAGCGAGAACCCGAAATCGCCGACGCGGTTGACGATGAAGGCCTTCATGGCCGCGGCGTTGGCGGAAGGCTTCTCGTACCAGAACCCGATCAGCAGGTAGGAGGCGAGGCCGACGCCCTCCCAGCCGAAGAACATCTGCACGAGGTTGTCGGCCGTCACCAGCATCAGCATGGCGAAGGTGAAGAGCGACAGGTAGGCGAAGAAGCGCGGCCGGTGCGGATCCTCCTCCATGTAGCCGATGGAATAGAGGTGCACGAGGGTCGAGACCGAGGTCACCACCACCAGCATGATCACCGTCAGGGTGTCGATGCGGAAGGCCCAGTCGACCACGAGGTCGCCGGCGGTGAACCAGGTGGCCACCTGCACGCGGGTGGCGTGCTCGGTGCCCGGCACCTCCAGGAAGGCGCCCCAGGACAGAAGCGCCGAGAAGGCGAGGAGGCCGGTGGTGATGCCCTCGCTGAGCTTCGGGCCGAGCTGGCGGCCGAACAGGCCGGCGAGCAGCGCGCCGACGAGCGGGAGGAAGACGATCGCGTGATACATCGCTGGCTTGTCCGGCCTCCTGGGTGCGCCCGGTCCCCGCGCGCTGCGCGGGGAGCCCGAGCGGCGCCCTGTGGGGTTCGTGTCACCGCCCCGGCGGCGCGCGCACCGCGCTGCCGGGCGTCGAATCGGGTGGCGTCGCGGTCCCGCGTCAGCCCTTCATCATGTTGACGTCCTCCACCGCGATCGAACCGCGGTTTCGGAAGAACACGACGAGGATGGCGAGGCCGATGGCCGCCTCCGCCGCCGCGACCGTCAGCACGAACAGGGCGAAGACCTGGCCGGTGATGTCGTTGAGGTGGGTGGAGAAGGCGACGAGATTGATGTTCACCGCCAGCAGGATCAGCTCAACGGACATCAGGATGACGATGACGTTCTTGCGGTTCACGAAGATGCCGAGCACCCCCAGCGTGAACAGGATCGCGGCGACCGTCAGGTAATGGCTCAGGCCGATCATCGGATGTGGCTCCCGGTCTCTGCCGTTCGAGGTCCGCCGGCCATTAGACTTCCACGCCCTGGCGCGAGGGCACCTTGCGGGTTTCCACCGCCATGGTCTGCGTGCGCGCGTTCTGGACGGCGATGTTCTGGCGCTTGACGCCCGGTCGGTCGCGCAGGGTCAGCACGATGGCGCCGATCATCGCGACGAGCAGGATCAGGCCGGCGAGCTGAAAGAAGAAGACGTAGTCCGTGTAGAGCACCCGGCCCAGCGCTTGGGTGTTGGTCACCGCCTCGGCGCTGGCGACCGGGCCGAGGGGCGCCTGCACGAGGCCCGGATCGATGGTCCAGGAGCCCACCACGAGCAGCAGCTCGATCAGGAAGACCGCGCCGATGAGCGCGCCGATGGGCAGGTATTGCTGGAAGCCCTGGCGCAGCTGGGCGAAATCCACGTCGAGCATCATCACGACGAACAGGAACAGCACCGCCACCGCGCCGACGTAGACGACCACCAGGATCATCGCCAGGAACTCGGCGCCCATCATCACGAACAGCCCGGCAGCGTTCACGAAGGCCAGGATGAGGAAGAGCACGGAGGCCACGGGATTGCGCGAGGCGATCACCATGAAGCCCGAGGCGATGGTCACACCTGCGAACAGGTAGAAGAAGGCAGCGGCTGCGCTCATGCGATTCTAGAGATCAGCCGTCCCGAGGACGGCCCCTTCTGCCGAAATTGTGCCACGGCCCACCGGCCGCCCGTCTATAGAACCCACCCCTGCGGCGCACAACCGCCTCGGCGGGGTCCGGCCGACTCCGTGGGAACGGAATCGCCCCTGATGTCTCGTCCGCGGGCCGCGCGAAGGATGCGCCCGGCAAGAGGATCCGCCCGGCGGGAGCGCGCGCTCAGCGGTAGGGCGCGTCCACCGCGAGGTTGCGGGCGATCTCGCGCTCCCAGCGGTCGCCGTTCAGGAGGAGCTTCTCCTTGTCGTAGAGGAGCTCCTCGCGGGTCTCGACCGAGAACTCGAGATTCGGCCCTTCTACGATCGCGTCCACCGGGCAGGCCTCCTGGCACATACCGCAATAGATGCACTTGACCATGTCGAGGTCGTAGCGGGTCGTGCGGCGGGTGCCGTCGTTGCGGCGCGGGCCCGCCTCGATGGTGATGGCCTGGGCGGGGCAGATCGCCTCGCACAGCTTGCAGGCGATGCAGCGCTCCTCGCCGTTGGGGTAGCGGCGCAGGGCGTGCTCCCCCCGGAAGCGCGGGCCGCGATGGCCCATCTCGAAGGGGTAGTTGATCGTGGCCTTCGGCTTGAAGAAGTACTTCATCGCCAGGACGAACCCGGACGCGAACTCCTTCAGCAGCAGACCCTGAGCGACCTGATCGAGCTTCATGGCTCGGATCTCCGTGAGGGGTTGTCAGGCGCCCGGCGCGAGGCCGGTGAGCTTGAGGACAAAGGCGACGACGATGACCGAGACCAGCGAGAGCGGCAGGAACACCTTCCAGCCGAGGCGCATGAGCTGGTCATAGCGGTAGCGCGGCACCATGGCCTTCACCATGGCGATCATGAAGAAGAGGAAGCTGGCCTTGAGGGCGAACCAGATCAGGCCCGGCACCCAGGTGAAGGGCGCGAACGGGATCGGGGAGAGCCAGCCGCCGAGGAACAGCACCGTGCCGAGCGCGCACATGGTCATGATGGCCACGTACTCGCCCAGCATGAACAGCAGGTACGGCGTCGACGAATACTCGACCATGTAGCCGGCCACGAGTTCAGATTCGGCCTCCGGCAGGTCGAAGGGCGGGCGGTTCGTCTCGGCCAGCGCCGAGATGAAGAACACCACGAACATCGGGAACAGCCAGAGCCAGTACCAGCCCAGGATGCCGAGGCTGGTGTCCTGCGCCATGACGATGCGCGAGAGGTTGAGGGAGCCCGCGCAGAGCAGGACGCAGATGATGACGAAGCCGAGGGAGACCTCGTAGGAGATCATCTGCGCGGCAGACCGGAGGGCACCCAGGAAGGCGTATTTCGAGTTCGAGGCCCAGCCGCCCATCAGCACGCCGTAGACGCCCAGCGACGAGATCGCGAAGATGTAGGTGATGCCGACGTTGAGGTCGGCGATGGCCCAGCCCTCGGCCAGGGGAATCACCGCCCAGGCGGCCAGCGCCAGGGTGGCGAAGACCAGGGGCGCCAGCAGGAACAGCGCCTTGTTGGCGCCGGCCGGGATGACCGGTTCCTTCAGGACGAATTTCAGGAGATCGGCGAAGGACTGGAACAGGCCCCAGGGCCCGACCACGTTCGGGCCGCGCCGGAGCTGCACCGCCGCCCAGATCTTGCGGTCGGCCAGCAGCGCGTAGGCGATGAAGACGAGCAGCAGCGCCAGCAGCACGAAGCTCTTGAGCGCCAGCAGCAGGACGGTGCCGAGGACTTCCCAGAAGGTCATCGCAGGAGATCCTTATTCGGCCGCTTCGAGGCCGCGCACCCGGGCGAGGCTCGAACACTCGGCGAGCACCCGCGAGGCGCGGGCGATCGCGTTGCTGAGGTAGAAGTCCGGCACCGCCGCGCTGAAAGCGGTGCGGGTCGGCTCGCCGCCGAGACCCGACAGGGTCTCCACGGTGGCCACCGCATCGCTCGGGGCGATGGCGTCGAGGGCCGCGAAATGCGGATGCTCGGCATAGAGCGCCCGGCGCAGGGCCCCCAGCGAATCGAAGGCCAGGCGCTTGCCCAGCACGTCGGACAGGGCGCGCAGGATCGCCCAATCCTCGCGGGCATCCCCCGGCGGGAAGCCGGCGCGGTTGGTAGTCTGGACCCGGCCCTCGAGGTTGACGTAGGTCGCACTCTTCTCTGTATAGGCCGCCCCCGGCAGGATGACGTCGGCCCGCGTGGCGCCCTGGTCGCCGTGGGTGCCCTGGTAGATCACGAACGCACCCGGATCCAGCGCGACCTCGTCGGCACCCAAGTTGTATACCACGTCGAGATTTCCGCCCTTCGCGATCCCCGCGAAGTCCAGACCGCCCTCCCCCGGCACGAAGCCGAGATCGAGGGCACCGACCCGGGCCGCCGCGGTCTGGAGCACGCCGAAGCCGCTCCACTCGGGCGTCACGGCGCCGATGTCGCGCGCGAGCTTCGCCGCCGCGGCCAGGATCGCGGCGCCGTCCGGCCGCGCCAGCGCGCCGGTGCCTATGATGACGAGCGGCCGGCTCGCCGCCTTCAGCGCCTCGGCGAAGCTGTGCTGGCCGGAGGCGAGGTCGGCCAGGGTCTCCGGCCCGGCGCCCAGGTAGGTGTGCGGATAGGTCAGGTCGACGGGCTCGCCGATGAGGCCCACCGCCAGGGGACCCATGCGCCAGCGCTTGCGGATGCGCACGTTGAGGAGCGAGGCCTCCAGGCGCGGGTTGGTGCCGATGAGGAGAATCGCATCCGCCTCCTCGATCCCGGCGATGCCGGTGCCGAGGGTGTAGGCGGCCCGGCCCCAGGCCGGGTCGATCGCCTCGCCGGTCTGGCGGCAGTCGAGGCTCGTCACCCCGAGGGAGGTCATCAGCGCCTTCAGCGCGTAGATCTCCTCGACGCCGGCGAGATCGCCCACCACCGCGCCGATGCGCTTGGGGTCGGTGCCCTTCACCTTCGCCGCGATGGCGGCGAACGCCTCACCCCAGGACGCAGGGCGCAGGCGGCCGTTCTCGCGCAGGTAGGGCCGGTCGAGGCGCTGGGTGCGCAGACCATCCACCGCGTGGCGGGTCTTGTCGGAAATCCACTCCTCGTTGATTTCCTCGTGCACGCGCGGCTCGATCTGCATGACCTCGCGCCCGCGGGCATCGACCCGGATGGCGCAACCGACGGCGTCCATCACGTCGACGGATTCGGTCTTCGACAGCTCCCACGGCCGCACCTCGTAGCTCTGCGGCTTGTGGACGAGGGCGCCCACGGGGCAGAGGTCGGCGACGTTGCCCTGAAGCTCCGAGCCCATGGCGGATTCGAGGTAGCTCGTGATCTCCATGTCCTCGCCGCGCCCGATGGCGCCGAGATCCGGCACGCCGGCGACCTCCGCCAGGAAGCGGACGCAGCGGGTGCAGTGGATGCAGCGGTTCATGGCGGTCCGCACCAGCGGGCCGATGTACTTCTCCTCGACGGCGCGCTTGTTCTCCCCGTAGCGGGTCGAGTCGACGCCGTAGGCCATTGCCTGGTCCTGCAGGTCGCAGTGGCCGCCCTGGTCGCAGATCGGGCAGTCGAGCGGGTGGTTGATGAGGAGGAACTCCATAACCCCCTCGCGGGCCTTCTTCGTCTGGCCCGAGCGCGTCAGCACCTCCGGCGGCTCGCCGTTGGGTCCGGGCCGGCAATCCTTCACCGCATAGGCGCAGGAGGCCACCGGCTTCGGAGCGCCCTTGAGCTCCACGAGGCACATCCGGCAATTGCCCGCGATGGACAGCCGCTCGTGGAAGCAGAAGCGCGGAATTTCCGCGCCTGCGGCCTCGCAGGCCTGGAGCAGCGTGTACTCCGCCGGAACATCGACCTCGGTGCCGTCGACGACGATCTTGGTCATGCGTGGGTCTCGGTCTCGAAACTTAAGGGCGGCGCGAGGGGCGGATCACTCCGCCGCCATCGGCACCGGATCGGAATGCGGGTTGGCGCTGTAGCGGTCGATGCGCTTCTCGATCTCAGGACGGAAGTGCCGGATCAGACCCTGGATCGGCCAGGCGGCCGCGTCGCCGAGCGCGCAGATGGTGTGACCCTCGATCTGCTTCGTCACGTCGAGGAGCATGTCGATCTCGCGGCGCTGGGCCCGGCCCTCCGCCATGCGCAGCATCACGCGCCACATCCAGCCCGTGCCTTCGCGGCAGGGCGTGCACTGGCCGCAGGACTCGTGCTTGTAGAAGTAGGCGATGCGGGCGATCGCCGAGACGATGTCGGTGGACTTGTCGAGCACGATGACCGCCGCCGTGCCGAGGCCGGAGCCGAGGTTCTTGAGCGTGTCGAAGTCCATCTTGGCATCGATGATCTGCTCGGCCGGGACCAGGGGCACCGAGGAGCCGCCGGGAATCGAGCAGAGCAGGTTGTCCCACCCGCCACGCATGCCGCCGCAATGCTTGTCGATGAGTTCGCGGAAGGTGATCCCGAGTTCCTCCTCGACGTTGCAGGGTTTGTTGACGTGGCCCGAGACGCAGAACAGCTTGGTGCCGGTGTTGTTCTTGCCACCGAGGCCGGCGAACCAGGCGCCGCCGCGGCGTAGGATGGTGCCCGCCACCGCAATGGATTCGACGTTGTTGACCGTCGTGGGGCAACCATAAAGACCCATATTGGCGGGGAATGGAGGCTTCAGGCGCGGCATGCCCTTCTTGCCTTCGAGGCTCTCCAGCAGCGCCGTTTCCTCGCCGCAGATATAGGCGCCGGCGCCGTGGTGGACGTAGATGTCGAAGGGATAGCCGTGGACATTGTCCTTGCCGACGAGGCGGGCCTCGTAAGCCTCGTCCACCGCCCGCTGGAGGGCGTGCTTCTCGGCGACGTACTCGCCGCGGATGTAGATGTAGCAGGCATGCGCGGCCATCGCGAAGGATGCCAGCATGCAGCCCTCGATCAGGAGATGCGGATCGTGCCGCATGATCTCCCGGTCCTTGCAGGTGCCCGGCTCGGACTCGTCGGCATTGACCACAAGGTAGTGCGGACGCCCGTCGGACTTCTTGGGCATGAATGACCACTTAAGGCCTGTGGGGAAGCCAGCGCCGCCACGGCCCCGCAGGCCCGACTGCTTCATCTCGTCGATGATCCAGTCGCGGCCCATTTCCAGCAGGAATTTGGTGCCATCCCAGGCGCCGCGCTGCTTGGCGGCCTCGAGCCCGGGAGAATGCAGGCCGTAGAGGTTCGTGAAGATGCGATCCTGATCGGCGAGCATGTCAGTTCCCCTTCTTTGGGGCGGAAAACCCGGGTGTCTCCGGCCTCGTCGTTGAAGCCTTCGTCGATGAGGCCTCGGTGCCGGCCGACTGAGGGTCTTTGACGTCCGCGCTGGCACCCGTGGCCGCTGGCTGGGGCGGTGGCTCGTTGCGCGGCAGGCTCGACTGGGTACCGGCTTCCGCACCTGCGGCTTCAGACTTCGCGATCATCTCCGGAGCCGGCGCGGTCGGCGAGGCTGGCTGCGCCGTCGAGTTCGTCCCGTCGGCGGCATCCACCTTATCGCTCGCCCTCACGGGAGACTCTCCGGCCGCAGCCCGCTGGGCAGGCCCGTCGGTCGCCGGCGTCCCGACGGCCCGACCCGCATCGGGACGGGCGGGCTTCGGGTCGCCGGCGGCGCGCTGTTCGGACGAAGCCGCCTCGGCCTTGCCCTGCTCGCTGCCACCTTCGGCCTCTTTCTGCTCGAAGCGCTTGCGCCAGGTTCCGACGCGCGATCCGTCGAACAGGTTCGCATCGGTGAGTGTATCGGCGCCCCCGAGCGGCTCGGACGAGGTCCGTCCGACTTGCGAGCCGACCTTCACCGGCCGGCCAGCGGCGAGGTCGTCCATCAGCTTGCCGAGGAGGTCGGGTGTCAGGTCCTCGTAGTAATCCTGATTGATCTGCGCCATCGGAGCATTGCAGCAGGCGCCCAGGCACTCGACCTCGAGCCAAGAGAAGTTACCGTCAGCACTCACGTGGCCGGGCGCTCCGAGACGGTGGTGCAGGTAGTCCTTCAACTCGCGCGCGCCACAGGAATCACACGGCACGGTCCCGCAAAGCTGGATCCAGAACCTGCCGACCGGCTCCAAGGCGAACATCGTGTAGAAGGTCGCGACTTCGAGCACGCGGATATGCGGCATACCAAGTTCGTCGGCCACCGCCTCAATGGCCTTCTGCGGCAGCCAGCCGCCATTCTGCTCCTGCGCTTTCCAGAGCAGCGGGATCACCGCCGAGGCCTGACGGCCCTCAGGATACTTCTCGATTTGGCCCTTCGCCCAATCGGCGTTCTCGGACGAGAACGTGAAGGTGGCGGGCTGCTCGGCAGCGGAGGCGAGTCTGCGGTTGGCCATCAGTTTCGAACCTTGATCCTCACCGGTCCACTTCGCCGAACACGATGTCCAGCGTGCCAAGCACGCAGGACACGTCGGCCAGCATGTGGCCTCGGCACATCCAGTCCATCGCCTGAAGGTGGGCGAAACCCGGAGCGCGGATCTTGCAGCGGTAGGGCTTGTTGGTGCCGTCGGCGACGAGATAGACGCCGAACTCGCCCTTGGGTGCCTCGACGGCGGCGTAGACCTCGCCGGCCGGCACGTGGAAGCCTTCGGTGTAGAGCTTGAAGTGGTGGATCAGCGCTTCCATCGAGCGCTTCATCTCGCGGCGTGGCGGCGGAGCGATCTTGCCGTCCGTAGCTGAAATCGGCCCCTGGCCTGCCGGCTGGCGCAGCTTAATGCAGCACTGCTTCATGATCTTCGCCGATTCGCGCATCTCTTCCATGCGGATGACCTGGCGATCGTAGGTGTCGCCGTTCTTCCCCACGGGGATGTCGAACTCCATCTCCTCGTAGGCCTCGTAGGGCTGCGACTTGCGCAGGTCCCACGGGATGCCGGAACCACGGACCATCACGCCGGAGAAGCCCCAGGCCATCGCCTCGTCCACGGTGACGATGCCGATGTCGACGTTGCGCTGCTTGAAGATGCGGTTGCCCATGACGAGGTTGTCGAGATCATCGACAACCTGCAGGAACGGATCGATGAACGCTTCGATGTCGTCGATCAGTGCGGGCGGCAGGTCCTGATGGACGCCACCGGGCCGGAAGTAGTTGGCGTGGAGCCGAGCGCCCGATGCACGCTCGTAGAAGATCATCAGCTTCTCACGCTCTTCGAAGCCCCAGAGCGGCGGCGTCAGGGCGCCGACATCCATGGCCTGCGTGGTGACGTTGAGAAGGTGGGAGAGAATGCGCCCGATCTCGCAGAACAGCGTGCGGATCAGCTGCGCCCGCCGCGGCACCTCGAGCCCGAGCAGCTTCTCGATGCCGAGGCAGAAGGCGTGCTCCTGGTTCATCGGCGAAACATAGTCGAGCCGGTCGAAGTAGGGCGTCGCCTGGAGGTAGGTCTTGTGCTCGATGAGTTTTTCGGTGCCACGATGGAGCAGGCCGATGTGGGGATCGACCCGCTCGACGATCTCCCCGTCGAGTTCCAGCACGAGGCGCAGCACGCCGTGAGCCGCCGGATGCTGCGGTCCGAAATTGATCGCGAAGTTGCGGATGTTGTGCTCGGTCATGGCCTCGCTCCGCTGCTCAAGCCGACGTCTTCTCATCGCCCGGGAGCACGTACTCAGTGCCCTCCCACGGCGAAAGGAAGTCGAAGTTTCGGAATTCCTGGGTGAGCTTGACCGGCTCGTAGACCACGCGCGCTTCGTCCTGGTCGTAGCGGACCTCGACGAAGCCGGTGAGCGGAAAGTCCTTGCGCAGGGGGTGCCCTTCGAAGCCGTAATCAGTGAGAAGCCGACGCAGGTCCGGGTGGCCCGAGAACAGGATGCCGTAGAGGTCGTAGGTCTCACGTTCGAACCAGTTCGCGGCCGGAAAGACCTCGATTACGGAGGGCACCGGCGTCTGGTCGTCGGTCTGCACCTTCAAGCGGATCCGGGAATTATGGCGCAGCGAGAGCAGGTGATAGACCACGTCGAACCGCTTCTCCCGGGCCGGATAATCGGCGCCGCAGATGTCGATGAAGCAGCGAAAGGCGCAGGCTGGGTCGTCGCGCAGGTAGGTCAGCGCGTAGACGATGTCGCTGGCCTGCACCACGAGGGTGAGTTCGCCGAAGGCGATCGTGCGGGAGACGATCGCGGGCCCGAGCGCACCGGCGACATGGTCGCTGATCCGCTGCAGGGCGCCGACGCCGGACTCCGGCGCGGTATGGGCAAGGATGCTGATGCCATTGGTCATGCCGGGCGTCCTTCCTCAGCGCTCGATCGTACCAGTGCGGCGGATCTTCTTCTGGAGCAGGAGCACGCCATACAGCAGCGCCTCGGCCGTGGGCGGGCAGCCCGGGACGTAAATATCCACCGGCACCACCCGGTCGCAGCCGCGGACCACCGAGTAGGAATAGTGGTAGTAGCCTCCGCCGTTGGCGCAGGAACCCATCGAGATGACGTAGCGAGGCTCCGGCATCTGGTCGTAGACCTTGCGCAAAGCCGGAGCCATCTTGTTGGTCAGCGTGCCGGCGACGATCATCACATCGGACTGACGCGGGCTCCCGCGTGGCGCAAATCCGAAGCGCTCGCAGTCGTAGCGCGGCATTGACATCTGCATCATCTCAACGGCGCAGCAGGCGAGGCCGAAGGTCATCCACATCAGCGAGCCGGTGCGGGCCCAGTTGATCAGATCATCCGTGGACGTGACGAGAAATCCGCGATCGGCGAGTTCGTCGTTGATCGACAGGAAGGTCGGATCATTGGCGCCGATCGGAAGGCCCGTGCTGGGATCGATGATGCCCTTGGGGGTCTGGGCGATCGCCGGGGCGCGGGAGAGGTCGGGGCTGAAGGCCATCGGTTTCTCGGGATCAGGCTTCGGATGGGCGGACTTCGTGGACGGCGCGATTCGGGAACACTAGTCCCATTCGAGGGCGCCCTTGCGCCACTCGTAGACGAAGCCGACGGTCAGAACGCCGAGGAAAGCCATCATCGACCACATGCCGAACCATCCAAGCTCACCGAAGGAGATTGCCCACGGGAACAGAAACGCGACCTCGAGGTCGAAGATGATAAAGAGGATCGCGACGAGGTAGAAGCGCACATCGAACTTCATGCGCGCGTCGTCGAAAGCATTGAAGCCACACTCGTAGGCCGACAGCTTTTCCGGATCGGGGCTGTTGTAGGCGACCAGGAAGGGCGCAACCAGCAGGGCCGCAGCAATGAACACAGAGACGCCGATAAAGACGATGAGGGGCAGATAGTCTGCCATCAGGCCGGACATGCGGGACCTCTCGTATTGGCAGGCGATTGCGACGCCTTCGACACCTTAGGCCGCATGGAATTGCTCCAATGCCAGACTGCGCCGGCGCGAGGCTTAGACGACCCCCCGGAGTGAAACAAGGGCATCGTGCGTCGCACAAAATCGGCCATGCGCCTGAGGTAGTTCTTCCCCCGTTCCGAACAACACGACCGATGCGCGCAGGGGGTCGTTCGGCCGGTTTCCTACAATTCCTGCCATGGACTTGTCTGGCATGCCAGACGGCATCGAACGCGGGGATAGCGGGGACATCTTAGTCCGTTTGTCAGAGAGTTCTGGCGTAGCTCAAGGGCCTGGAACCATAACCTTGGCCGTCCGTTTCGTTCATGTCCCACTCAGGCCGGATCGCGTTAGGTCGGCGCAACATTCGACCTCATAGGAGACGCTTCGTGCGCATTGCCCAGATTGCTCCGCTTTCGGAGGCCGTACCCCCGAAGTTCTATGGTGGTACCGAGCGCGTGGTGTCATGGATCACCGAGGAACTGGTCCGCCAGGGCCACGATGTGACTTTGTTCGCTAGCGGTGATTCGGAGACCTCGGCCAAGCTCGCAGCCTGCACGCCCGAGGGCCTGCGCCTCCTCGGCTATCGGGATCACACTGCGAGCCACCTTGCCATGTTGCACCACGTGCACAAGCGAGCGCACGAGTTCGATATCCTCCACTTCCACATCGATCTGCTTCAGTATCCGATGTTCGAAGATCTAAATCACAAATGCCTCACGACGATGCACGGGCGCCTCGACGTGCCGGACTTCATGCCGGTCTACCGCACCTTCACGGGCATGCCTCTGGTGTCGATCTCGGACAATCAGCGTGATCCGATGCCCGAGAACGTCAACTGGCTCTCGACCATCCACCACGGTCTTCCGGCCCAGAACTGCCCGTTCTATCCGGAGTCGAAAGGCGGCTACCTTGCCTTCCTCGGCCGCATCTCCCCGGAAAAGCGTCCCGACCGTGCGATCGAGATGGCGATCCGTTCCGGCATACCGCTGAAAATCGCCGCAAAAGTCGACAAGGCCGACCAAGATTATTGGGACGAGGTCATCGAGCCGATGATCCACCATCCCCTCGTCGAGTTCATCGGCGAGATCAACGAGGAGCAGAAGAAGGACTTCCTCGGCAACGCCCTCGCCCTCGCCTTCCCGATCGACTGGCCGGAGCCCTTCGGCCTCGTGATGATCGAGGCGATGTCGGCCGGCACGCCGGTCATCGCTTTCCGGAACGGTTCCGTGCCGGAGGTGATCGCGGATGGTGTCTCTGGCGTCCTGTGCGACTCGATGGATGACGCGGTGGCGGCGGTCCACGCAGTGAAGTCGATGAGCCGTACTGGCGTGCGCAGGCACTTCGAAGGTAATTTCACCGCCGAGTGCATGGTGCGTAAGTACGTGGCCGCCTACGAGCGATTGCTCGCCGGCGCGAACTCGGTGATCAAGCTACCGCATGCCGGCGCTTTCTCCTCGCATTATGGCGAGATGAACGGCTCCGCCCTGCCCCAGATCTCCGTCGCTGCGATGCCTGCCTGATACTGTCCGAGCCGGGCCCCGCCCGGCATCGGATTTGCTCGCCGCCGAGCAGGCTGGCGCCGCAAGATTGCCGCACTACCTCTGCCACTGAGGGCCGCCGCGCCGCATCATGCGACCGGCGGCCCTTTTGATTCGACACCCATTTCGGAGACGCTCAGGCATGGCAGCGGATACACTGAAGGCGACCTCCGAGCCCGCGACCGAAACGCGGATTCCCCGGGGCTTCCAGGATGCCGACGAAGTCCTGCCGCAATATCACATCGAGGCGCAGACCTCACTTGTCGAGCGCCCGCTGCGCTCGCTGAAATACGGCGAGGCTTTCGCGGTTCTCGACAGCTACGGCGATATCGGCGTGCTCCCCGGTCCCGAGGGCCTCTACTTCCAAGACACGCGCTACCTCTCACGTCTGCATGTCACCATCGAGGACCAGCGACCGCTGCTGCTGTCCTCGGTGATGCAGGACGACAACGGCGCGCTCAGCGTCGACATGACGACGCCCGACATCCGCATCGACGCTCATGACGAGACCACGATCCCCCGCGAACTGATCGCGATCGAACGCACCAAGTTTCTCTTCAAGGGCGCGTGCTACGATAGGATCGGCCTCCGCAACTATGATTCCCGGCACTGGCATCTGAAGGTTGCCGTCACCTTCGACGCCGATTTCCGGGATCTTTTCGAAGTGCGCGGCATGGACCGCCCCGTGCGCGGCAAGCGCAGCGTTCAGGTGGCGAGCGAATCCGAGGTCCAGTTTCGCTACGCCGGCCTCGACGAGGTCGTGCGCACCACGAGCCTGCATTTTGGGCCAACGCCCAAGCACATCGAGCCGGGCCGCGCCGAGTTCGTCGTCTCCCTGCCGCCAGGCGGACGCGCTTCGCTGTTCCTGAGAGCGGTCTTCGAATCACACCGCGCCTTCACCAGCGCTCCCGCTGCGGAGCGGGTCGGCGAGGATGCAGCAGCCGGCCTGTCGCGCGCCGCAGGGAGTTCCGCTGCTCCGCGCCACCCGAAGGGTCTCGCCGAGGGTGTCATTTTCGCTCGGGCCTATCGCGACTCCCGTCGCGACCTGCGCCAGCTCACTGCCGGCATCACGACGATCATTTCGTCGAACGACCAGTTTAACGAAGCCGCCTGTCGCGCTACCGCCGACCTCTACATGCTGGCAAGCCGGACGCCGGAAGGCATCTACCCCTTCGCGGGCATTCCCTGGTACTCCACGGTATTCGGGCGCGACGGGATCATCACCGCCATGATGGCGCTTTGGATCGACCCGAACTTCGGGAAGGGCGTCTTGCGCTACCTCGCCTCGACCCAGGCCCAGGCCGTCGACCCGGCCGCCGACGCGCAGCCCGGCAAGGTTCTGCACGAAACCCGGCGCGGTGAGATGGCCATGCTCGGCGAGGTGCCGTTCCGGCACTACTACGGCACCATCGACGGCACGCCGCTCTTCGTGATGCTGGCCTGGGAGTACTATGCCGTCACCGGTGACCTGGAGACAATCTCGGGGATCTGGCCTGCTCTGGAACTCGCCCTCACCTGGATGGACGAGTACGGCGACCGGGACGGCGATGGGTTCGTTGAGTATGCCCGCGACACCGACAAAGGCCTTGAGAACCAGGGCTGGAAGGACAGTCACGACTCCATCTTCCACACCGACGGCAATCTGGCGAAGGGCCCTATCGCTCTCTGCGAAGTCCAGGGCTACGTCTATGCCGCCAAGAACGGGGCGGCCAAGCTCGCCTCGCTCCTGGGCCATGACACCCTGGCGCAGCGTCTCGGCGAGGAGGCGCAGACCCTGCGCGACAATTTCGACAAGGCATTCTGGTGCGAGGCGATCGGCACCTACGCCCTCGCCCTCGATGGCGAGAAGCGGCAATGCGCCGTACGCTCGTCCAACGCCGGCCATGCGCTTTTCACCGGCATCGCGCGGCAGGAGCGCGCAGCGAGCGTCGCTGCCAACCTCCTGTCGAAGGACGGCTTCAACGGCTGGGGCGTGCGCACGATCGCCCGCGGCGAAGCTCGCTACAATCCGATGTCGTACCATAACGGCTCGATCTGGCCGCACGACAACGCACTGATCGCCCTGGGACTGGCGCGTTACAACCTGAAACCGGAAGCGTCGCGGATCTTCGAGGGCATGTTCGACACGGCTCTCTATCAGGATCAGAAGCGGCTGCCGGAGCTGTTCTGTGGTTTCATGCGACGCCACCAGCGCGGCCCCGTCTCCTACCCCGTGGCCTGCTCGCCACAGGCCTGGGCCGCAGCGGCGCCGTTCGCCTTCCTGGCGGCTTGCCTCGGGTTGGAGATCGACCACGACCGTAATCGGGTCCGCTTCCGCAATCCGACCTTGCCGCCGTTCCTCGACGGCGTGTCGATCTTCAACCTGAAGATTGGCACCTCACGCGTGGACCTGCGCCTGCAGCGCTACGGCGAGGACGTCACGGTCAATGTCCTCCGGCGGACCGGCGATGCGCAGATCTCTCTGCTGAAGTAGGCCTCAAAGAGCGGGCGGCATTCGCGCGGGATGCTGCCCGCTGGGCAAAAACGCTCTCTACTTGGAAGACCGCCGGTCGACACACCGACGCGTCGTCGACCGGATTCATGCAGGCGTGGAAAACGAAAAACACCGCCTGCCGAGAGGAAGGCGGTGCATCTTCTGCGTCAGGCGCTCAGCCGAGAGCTGCTCAGCGCGGAGCCAGAATCATGATCATCTGGCGGCCTTCGAGCATCGGCTCGCTCTCAACCTTAGCGATCTCCTGGGTCTCGTTCTTCACCCGCTCGAGCAGGCGCAGGCCGATGTCCTGGTGAGCCATCTCACGACCGCGGAAGCGCAGAGTCACTTTGACCTTGTCGCCTTCCTCGAAGAACCGGATTACGGCCTTCATCTTTGTATCGTAGTCGTGCTTGTCGATCCCGGGGCGGAGTTTGATCTCCTTGACCTCGACCGTCTTCTGCTTCTTGCGCGCTTCATTCTGCTTCTTCTGTTCGTTGAAGCGGAAACGGCCGTAGTCAAGAAGCTTACAGACGGGAGGGACGGAGTTCGGTGCGATCTCGACGAGGTCGAGACCCGCCTCCTCGGCCATGGCGATGGCGTCGAAGAAGGCGACGACGCCACGGTTCTGTCCGGTGTCGTCGATGAGCTGCACTTCGCGGACGCCGCGGATGTCCCGGTTGGCGCGCGGCCCGTCCTTCTGCGGGGCCGGCATAGCTCTCATAGGTCTACGAATGGCTTTGGTCTCCTAATGAAACGACGAAACGGCAGCCCGCGAACTCAAACCCCGTTTGGGGTCGATCCTGGCCACCCATCGCTCGCGAAATTCGGTGCGACACCTTGGCTGAACTCTCGTGCAAGTCAACACGGTCGTCGCAGTTTGGTTCATTGGACACAGCGATCACCCGCGTGCGGCCACGGCCCGGCTGACGATGAGGTCGGCATAGACGGCAAGTGTGTCGCCGACCATGCCTTCGAGGGAGAAGTGCGCCTCGACATGCGCTCGGCCGCGCCGGGTCATCGCATCGCGCGCGCTGGCCCCTAGGGACAGGGCGTCCGACAGAGCGTCGGCCAGAGCACCGGCATCACCCGGCGGAACTCGCCATCCCGTCCGCTGGGCCGGCGGAACTTCGGGAGGTGCCAACACCGTTTCCGGCACGGCTCCAAGATCCGACACCACCACAGGGGTGCCCAGGGCCTGGGCCTCCACGGCGGAACGGCCGAAAGCTTCGGGCTCCACGGATGGTACCGCCACGACGGAGGCCGCCCGGAAGGCCGCCGGCATATCAGTGCAGTGCCCAACCCGGTGCACAATCGCCTGAAGGCCGCGCGCCGCGATTAACGCGTCGAGCTCGCGCTCGTAGGCGACGCGTCCCTGCGGATCGCCGGCGAGGACAATGGCAACGTCGGTGATGCCGCGATCGCGCATCAGCGCCGCCGCCTCGATCAGGACCCGCTGACCCTTCCAGCCCGTCAGCCGCGCGGCGAGCAGCACCACGCGCTCATGCGGGGCGACGCCCCAGGCACGGCGCAGGGCTTCGACCCGCGTCGGCAAGACCGCCGCGGGCGTGAACTGCGCCAGATCGGTGCCGCGATGGATGACCCGAACCCGGTCGCCCGCCTGTTCCGGGTGCAGGGTGCGGATCAGGTCGGCCGTGTAGTGCGAGTTGGCGATGACCACGTCACCCCGTGCCATCACGGAGTTGTAGAGGACTTTTACCCCCGTACGGCCGGAATAGCTGCCGTGATACGTCGTCACGAAGGGAAGCTTCACGCGGCGCGCGGCACCCAAGGCGACCCAGGCCGGGGCCCGCGAGCGAGCGTGGACGACGTGCACGCCCTCGCGTCGGCACAGGCGGGCGAGGCGCCCCACATTTAAGGCCATGGCAAGCGGATTCTTCGAAGCCGCCGGAAACGGGAGCCAGATGCCGCCCTTGGCCTGCAATTCGCCGATCAGGCGGCCGCCCTCGGTGGCCACCAGCGCCCGGGCGCCGGCCGCAGCCAAGGCGGCGGCGACATCGACGGTGGTGCGCTCGGCGCCGCCGGCATCGAGCTCCGGAATGATCTGCAAGATGGTCGCCCCCGCGAGCGGCGCACGCTCGGACGGAAAGCTGCCGC
Organism: Methylobacterium sp. Leaf465; assembly: GCF_001424705.1. Taxonomy (GTDB): domain Bacteria; phylum Pseudomonadota; class Alphaproteobacteria; order Rhizobiales; family Beijerinckiaceae; genus Methylobacterium. The sequence continues at coordinate 153,532 of NZ_LMRA01000023.1, read as the reverse complement.
GCACGTCGCCGTTCATGACGGGCAAGCCGGAATGGCCCACGGCCCGGGATCGAAGCTCGGGTCGCGTACCCAAGGAAAACAGCGTCCGTCTTGCGTGTCGGTCATGGCCGTGAGCTTGAACGCCGCGCTTTACGGCCCGGTAAACGAAATGCAAAGGCGATGCGTTCAGTTCGATGCATCCCAGGGCAAGGGTTAACGAATGACGTCTGCGCAGGATGGGGCGCTGGAGTTCCTTGAGGTCGGGACCGGATCGGCGGCACGGCAGATCGCAGTGCGACGGAGAGCCGGCGAAGGCCCTCCACTGGTCTGGCTCGGCGGCTTCCGCTCCGATATGGGCGCCACCAAGGCGATGACGCTCGATGCCTGGGCCAAGCGGCAGGGCCGACCTCTGGTTCGATTCGACTACACTGGCCATGGCGAATCGACCGGCGTGTTCGCCGAGGCCACGATCTCAACTTGGCTCGCGGATGCACAGGCGGTCGTTGCTGCCTACGCGCCCGAGAACCCGATCCTGGTGGGTTCGTCGATGGGCGGCTGGATCGCATGCCTGGTGGCCTGTGCGCGCGCAGGCAACCGCCGGACGGCGCCGTCAGGCCTTGTCCTCATCGCGCCGGCCCTGGATTTCACCCAAAGCCTCCTCTGGGACCGGTTCACGCCAGAAATCCGGGCGCAGATCGAACGGGACGGCGCCTGGCTTCGGCCAAGCGCCTATGATCCGACGCCGGTCCCGATCACTCACGCGCTCATCCAGGACGGTCAGCGCCATTGTCTGCTCAGAGCGAACTTCGATCCCGGCTGCCCAGTCCATATCCTGCAGGGCATGGACGACCCCGACGTTCCCTATACGCACGCCTTGCGCGTGGTGGAGAGACTTCCGAAGGCCGGCACCCTCCTCACCCTCATCGCGGACGGCGACCATCGTCTGTCCCGGCCGCAGGATCTGCAACGGCTTCTGACGACGGTCACCGAATTCCAGGTCAGTGCAGACTGACCGTGTAGAGGTCGTTGGCGGCCGCATTGGCCACCACGGCATCCCGAGAGTCAGCGAGCAGGATCGGTGCACCGCTGGCCGAGAGAAGCGCGAACAGGTCAAGACCAGGCGTCAGGTCAGGTGCCTGCGGAAAGATGCGCTTTACCTCGTCGGAGCGGATCGCGCGCACATAGGCGATATGTCCTTCGCCGAGCGCAGCGAGATCAGCCACATTGAAGTCGGCCGGGTCGAGATCGGCCTGGGTGAGCGGATTGGTGTTGAACTCGGTCATGGACTGCCCTCCTTCTTGGCAGAGCGGTACACCGGGAACGGGCCCGGCGGTCGATGTGAGCCGAAGCCCTGGCATCAGGCCTCGTCGCGGGACGCGATGGCAATCTTGCGGACGATTCTGTCCGGCTCCGGCCGAGTCAGGTCGATCGACAAGAGACCGTTCGAGAGATCGGCGCCCATCACCTCCATGCCGTCCGCGAGCAGAAATGCGCGCTGGAACTGACGCGCAGCGATACCGCGGTGGAGGAACTGCCGGGTCTTGTCGTCCACCTGCCGGCCACGCACCACCAGTTGGCTCTCCTCGAGCATCACGTCGAGCTGATCGCGGGTGAACCCCGCGACAGCCAGAGTGATGCGAAGGCGCTCCGGCTGATGCTCGGTCCGCGCCAGACGCTCGATATTGTAAGGCGGATATCCATCGTTGGCGGCCTTCGACACCCGGTCGAGAGCCTGTTCGATCTCATCGAATCCGAGGAGAAAGGGATGTCCAAACGGAGAGGGCCGAGTCGTCACGAACGCATATCCTTCCAGCGAAGCCCGAAACAGAGTTTCATGAGGCACTTCGGTGATCGGGGCCCGCCTTCGCAGCACCCCTCCCGGCATTCGATCGCCGGTCATCGCGATATGGAGGCGGGCTCGGAACGCATCAAGGGCGAGGCCGCCCCGACACATTGCCCCATCAGCCTCCGAGCACCCGTTAGCCCCTGAGGGCTCAGGCGCTTTCGGCATCCAAAGGCGGGACGGTTCGGCAGATCGCAAGCTAGACCGCTTCGGTGTCCCGAGTAACAGTTTGGAATTCCTCTGATATTCCGCCCTGCGCTTGATCTGCGGTCGCGTCCTCGGATATGCCCACCCCGCGTAGGGCAGTCCCTGGATCGTGGTTCTCAGACGGCGCGCCGGGGTGCTCACCGAAATCGATGCCGGGCCAAGCAGGGCTGTCGAGACATCCTGTCGAGACAGGCGATCGCGCTGGGATCTGGTTGCGTCGCGCTGAGCGACGGTACTTTAGCGGGAGTGCGCGGCGTGAGCGAAGACGGGTCCTTGCGTAGGAATAAGACCATCGTGGCGAAGCATGTCGTTGCCGGCCTCGCGTCCCTGGCGATACTCACGAGCCTCGCCGCACCGGTCACCGCGCAGGACGGCAAGACCGCGCCGATCAAGCTGGAACTCAATCGCCTGGAACCCGCCGGCGACGCCTGCCGCACCTATCTTCTCGTGGACAACAGCCGCGGCCCAGCGTTGAAATCCCTGAAGGTCGATCTGTTCGCCTTCGATACCGAAGGCATCGCCCAGAAGCGCCTGTCCGTGGAGCTGGGACCGGTGCAAGACCGCAAGACGATGGTCCGCCTCTTCGACTTCCCGGGGATCGCCTGCCCAAAGATCGGTCGCCTGCTCCTCAACGACGTCCTGGCCTGCGAGGGCGGCGAGGCCAGCCGTGAGACCTGCCTCGACCGCATTGAGACCGAGAGTAAGACCTCCGCGGCTTTCGTGCGCTGATCAGCGCATTCGAGATCCGATATCGAAGCCCGCACACCGTACGCACTGAGAGAGACCATCATGGACCCGACCGCAGCGCAGGCCGAAGTCACGCACGACTTTTCCTTCATCGGACTGTTCCTGCAGGCGGATCCGATCGTGAAGGGCGTGATGATCCTCCTCGTAATCGCCTCGATCGCGTGCTGGACCGTCGTCTTCGAAAAGATCGTCCGGATTGCCGCCGCCAAGCGTCAAGCCAAGGCGTTCGACGTGCTGGTGCGGTCCGGTGGAGCGCTCGAATCATCCGGCGGCGGCATGGACGCTCAGATCATGGGAGCGGCCGCAGAGGCTTGGCGGGATCAGGATTCCAGCGAGACCCGGGCCGAGCGGCGCGACCGCATCGAGCGCGCGATGCGCGCGGCCCTGACCAGCCGGATCAAGCGTCTGCAAACCGGCCTGCCTCTCCTGGCCACCGCTGGCTCGACGGCGCCCTTCATCGGGCTGTTCGGGACGGTCTGGGGCATCATGAATTCCTTCTCGTCCATCGCCAAGAGTCAGGACACCTCGCTGGCGGTGGTCGCCCCAGGGATCGCCGAAGCCCTGTTCGCCACGGCCATCGGCCTCATCGTCGCGATCCCTGCCGTGATGGCCTACAACAAGCTTATCAACGATGTCAGTCGGATCCAGTCCAGTTTCGTCTCCAGCATCGGCATTCTCGGCAATCGCCTCGCCCGCGACCGAGCCGTGCATGGCCGTGCCGCCGCCGAGTGAACGCTCCTACCTGACCAAGGCACGCTCCGGCGCCGCGCGAGCGCCGATTCCTGACAGCAACCTGTGCGGCGGACCGGCCTGATCGCCCTTCGCCCTGGCCCTGGAGGGCCGCTTCACGATGGCAATGGGTTCGATCCGCGCCGGCGGCAGCGATGACGATGATGGTCTCGACGCAGCGCCGATGTCCGAGATCAACGTCACCCCGATGGTCGACGTTATGCTCGTGCTGCTGATCATCTTCATGGTGGCCGCTCCCCTGATGACCACGGGCGTGCCTGTGCAGTTGCCCAAGACCACCGCCCAGAAAGTCGCCCAGGCCAAGAAGCCGCTCGAGATCTCCATCGACAAGGACGGCAGGCCCTACCTCGCCAAGGAAGAACTCACGCCGGATGCGATCCTGCCCCGCCTGCGCGCATTGGCGGCCCAGGACCCGACCCAGGTGATGCTGGTGCGTGGCGACCGCGACGTGCCCTATGGCAAGATCATGGAGGTGATGGGCCTCGTCGGCCAAGCCGGCTTCACGAAGGTCTCGTTGATCGCCCAATCGCCCGGCGGTGCGCTGCCCGCTTCGCCGGCCGCCGCTCCGGCCCCTGTCAGCGGAACGCCGCAGTAATCCATGAACGCCCTGCATCCCAATAGCGCCTTCGCGACACCGGTCGAACCGGAACAGCGCGGTCCGTCCGGGCTCGCCGCGGCGTTCCTCGTTGCGCTGGCCCTGCACCTCGCAGCGCTGGTCGGCATGGCACTGTTCGGCACGGCGCCAACCGCGCCTCCGGGCGAGAATATCGTGACGATCGATCTCGCCCCGCAGATGACAGAGGCGAACACCCAGGCGCCCGCCGAGCAGGCAGCCCAGGCACCCGCCCCGCCTGAAGCGAATCCGGTGGAAACGCCAGAGGCGGTTCCGGTCACGAAACCTCTTGAGACGACCGAGGTGGCGCCGCCCGAAGCCACCGTCCCGCCGCCGCCGGACGCGGCACCGATCGCCCCCGAAGCCACCACCATGGCCGAGCCGCCTGAGGCACCGGTCACGCCTCCGACCGAAGCGGTCGTCGAACCGCCGCCCGAGGATCAGGTCATCACCTCGACGGGACAGGAAGCGCCCGCCCTGGCGCCGCCCCCGCCCACGATCGCGGAGGCTCCCAAGCCTTTAGAGGTGGAGAAGCCGAAGCCGGATATGGCCAAGATCCTCGAGGCCAAGCGTGAGGCGAAACGGAAGGCCGATCGCGAGGCCCGCCTGAAGGTCGAACAGGAGGAGCGCCGCGAGGCCATCGCCGAGGCCCGTCGCGAAGCTGCCAAGGAAGCCAAGGCAAAGGCTGCCAAGGAGGCTGCACGCCGCGCGGCGGCCGCGGCGAGCGAAGGGCGTGCCCAGCAGAATTCGGCTTCCGCTTCGCGGCAGAGCAGTGCGGGCTCAGCCGCTGGCGGGAACGATCCGAATGCGCTCAGGGCATGGCAAGGCATGCTGAGCTCGGCGATCCGGGGGCGAATGAACGCGAATGCGGCGGCTGGCACCAGCGGCGGCGTGGCCGTCGTTCGGTTCACGGTGTCCCGCTCCGGTCAGGTGCTGAGTTCGGGGCTGGCGAGCAGCAGCGGGGTCGGCGCCATCGACAGCGCGGCCTTGGCGACCGTTCGTGGCTCACTCCCCGCAGCACCCGCCGGGATCAGTCTGAGCAGCCTCGCCGTTACCGTGCCGCTGCGCTTCAGTCCCGGACGCTGATCGCGGCGCGGGCAGCCAACTGTGGCCGTGTGGTTCACCAGCGACACGCATTTCGGCGATCCGCGCATCCTGCGGATCGACAAGCGGCCCTACGCCGATCTTGCGACACACGACGCCGCACTCATCGCCGCCTGGAATACGGTCGTCGGGCCCGAGGACGACGTCTGGCACCTTGGCGACTTCGCCCTCGGTTCCTCCGACAGCCGCATTGCCGCGATCCTGGGAAGCCTGTCGGGCACCAAGCACCTCATCATCGGAAACAATGACGGGGCCGGGACACTGCATGCGCCCGGATGGGCTACGATCGCCCATTATGCCGAGATTACCGTCGATGCGCGGCGCTTGGTACTCTGTCACTACGCGTTCCGGACTTGGAACGGAATCGGTCGCGGTGCCGTCAACCTGCACGGTCACTCGCACAACAAGTTGAAACCGATTCCCCGGCAGTACGATGTCGGTGTCGATGCGCAGGGCCCCGCCCCGATTTCCCTGGCCGCAATTCTGGTTTCCCGGCGCCGGCGGACGACGCCATGGGCCAGCGTGGAACCTTAACGACAGGTTCGCCGTTTCTAGAACCTGCACGCGATATGAGTGCTGCTCCTCCGATGCAATATCGGAGAGTTCAGTACTGATCTTGCGGACACTTTCGAACGCTCGATGAATTCTGTTCACCGGCGGCACGTCCAAGTGTCCCCATCTCAGGTATCCCCATGCGTCAACCCCTTCAACTGACTCTTGCCGCCGGCCTCGTGATGGCTCTCGTGACGCCAGCCCTCGCCGCCCCCGCCTGTCTCGACGCGCAACGCAAGATCGATGAGGCCAATGCCCTCCGCTACCAGTTCCGTCAGGAGGCGCGGATCGGCCATCACGACCGTGCCTGTGACACCCTTGACGAGATCGGCGACCGTTATGCCGATGCGCGTGATGCCTTCGAGGACTGCGGCGCTGGCGTCGTCGCCATCGATCTGCGCAGCGAGTCGCGGGCTCTTCGGGCGGCCAAGCGCGCCAATCGTTGCGATTGATGGGGTGTGGGCCCGCACGCCCGCCCGCCACGCTTCGTTTCACTGTCAACCCGCACGCGACAGATGAGTCGCCGCCAAGGTCAGCCATCATGAACACCACCGCCGCCTTCGACCTGAAGACCACGGATCGCAGCTTCTCCACCGGCCCCTCCTTCGCGGCCGCCCTCTGCGGGTTCGTCAGCACCACCGTGGCGACCACGATGGTGATGTTCCTGATCAGCAGCCTCTGAGTCTTACGGATCGCTCGCTCACGGAGCGACGAACCAGAACCGTCGCTTTGAGAACAGCATGTCCGGTTGTCCTACCGTCGCGGTCTGACGGCATGGCGGATCTGGGCGAGAGGCCTCCGGCGTCTTCGCCGATGGCATCAACAGCGCAGTGGACACGGGAAAAAGGCCCAGCTTGGCCTGCACGACCGGTTGGCGGACGGCGGAAATCGTGACGAGCCCGACCAGCAATCCGCCCGCGACAGTGCCCAGAATGAAATTCATCATGGTGGCGGTAATCCAACACCCTGCGCGTGATCCGCGCGGGCGCGCGCTCTCCGTCGTCGCATATCCGGGCATGATTACGGCACGGCGTGATATTACGGTCCCTTAACAATCGGGTGCCTAAGTTCGGCCCGCGCCCCGAATCGGGTCTGCACACCTTGAGGGAGGATCGAGCGATGTCGTACGGGGCCAGCGCCTATGCCCGGGTTGCACAGACTGCACTGTCGCCGCGCGAGGCAGAGGCTGCCGTCTTGATCAAGGCTGCGACACGTCTGCAGGCGATCCAGACCGATTGGACCAATCAGTCCCCTGCCCTGAACGACGCCCTGAACTTCAATCAGAAGGTCTGGACCATCATCGCCGGAGCGGCCACGGCTCCCGAGAGCCCGTTGCCGGTCGAGATCAAGAACAACATCGCGGAACTCTCGACCTTCGTCTTCAAGCGGATGATCGACACGCTGATCGAACCGAGAGCCGAGAAGCTCTCTGCCCTCATCAGCATCAATCAGAACATCGCCGCCGGCCTGCGCATGTAGCTTCCGAACCGCAAGCCTCCATCGAAAGAGCTCGCCGCTGGGAAGCGGCGGGCTCTTTCGATTCAGCCTCGGTATCCCTGCCTCAACCGCGGGACGCCGCGGGCGGTGCCAGCCGCTCGGCCAGCGATTGCTCGTAGTGGATCAACTCCTTGCAGCGCTTCAGAGCACGATAAAGGTCGCGCTCGGCGATGAAATCATGGATGTCGCGCAGGTAGGGCGCCATGCTGGGCGCTGCCGCGATCAGGGCATTGGCCTGCGTGATGAAGAGATCCTCGGTCTCCGAGGTCACCTCGGCGAGGTACATTACCGTAAGGGTGAGATAGAGGCGCTTGCAGGCGGTGTCCGCCTCGCTCTCCAGGATGATGTCGCTCTCGCGCAGAAACTTCGTCACGGTCTCGATGACGAAGCTGGAACGCCGTGAGCCGTTGCGAATCGCGGTGCCCCCGATCAGCAGGCGTTCGAACGGCTTCAGTTCGATCTTCAGGGGCATGGCGATCCTCGTTGCGAACCTGACAGGTACAATGGTCGATCTTGGTTAACAGGACATCAAGGGCGATCCCGCCCTACATCATCAACACTTTGACAAAAAACATCTTTTTCAAAATCGACGGCAATTGATCTTTTCTATCAAGCTTTCGTTCGACGCGTGTCTTAAGTTGATCGCAACGGATGGGTGCTCATGTGACCTTGCCTCCAAAAACGGAGGCGCACCGATCAGAATGGATCGAACAGCATGTCCTCAGGCATCACCCTTACCGCCGCGACCCGCCAGAACCTGCTCTCGCTGCAGGGCACGGCCGACCTTCTCTCCAGCACCCAGAACCGGCTCTCGACCGGCAAGAAGGTCAACTCGGCCCTCGATGACCCGACGAGCTTCTTCACCTCGCAGTCGCTGTCCGGCCGCTCGGGCGATCTCGGCTCTCTCCTCAACGGCATTTCGAACGGCGTCCAGACCATTCAGGCCGCCAACCAGGGTATCACCTCGATCCAGAAGCTGGTCGATTCCGCAAAGTCCACCGCCAACCAGGCACTGGCCGACAAGAGTGCTGTCTCCAGTGGAACCCCTGCTACTGCCGCAATCCTCACAGCGGTGACTGGCTTTCAGGGCACCACCACGGCTGCCACCGATGGTACGCAAGACTTTTCGGGCACCCGCAACGCCACTTTCACTCTTGGTGACGGGACCAACGCCACCACGATCACGCTTGATGCAACGACTCTAAGTGGTGTTACCAGCAATGTCGCAAAAGCGACTGCCGACGACGTCGTGAAGGCGATCAACAATCAGCTTGCCAACGATACGACCAATCCGGCAGCGGTCTCCGCGTCCAAGACCACCGACGGTCGTATTGTCTTCACCTCGACGGCAACGGGTTCGGCAGCCTCCGCGGTTGTCACCAACACCGCTGGCAACGAAGTGGATATCGGGTTCGGCACGGCGGTCGCTGCGCAGACTGCCACGGGTGCCGCTGCTAAGAGCACGGCAACCGCTGCGATCGCAGTTGCCAATACGGCTGTAGCGACGACCCTTGATCTCTCCGGTGCCAACACGGCTGCGTTCAACATCCAGTTGGGCAGCGGTCCGACCAAGACTATCACGGTGGCGGCAGGTGCGACACCCGCTGCGACGACGAAGACCGAGATCCTTGCCTCGATCAACAGCCAGCTTTCATCTGATACTGGCTTCAAGGGCCAGGTCACTGCAAGCTTCGACACCAACAACAAATTGACCTTCACGTCGACTGCAACCGGCTCATCTCAGAAGATTACCATCGACAACTCCGCCGGCGGCAACACGGACCTCGGCTTCGGCGTTGCTGGTACCACGACCAAGGCTGTCGTCGCCTCGGGCTCTGGTTCAGCCAGTGGTACGAACTCTACCCGGACTGCGCTGGCCAAGCAGTTCAACGACCTGTTGACCCAGATCACGCAGCAGGCCCAGGACTCCAGCTACAACGGTATCAATCTGCTGTCCCGCTCGGGCAGCGATCCAAGTGAGAACTCGCTGAAGGTTACTTTCAATGAGACCGGTTCTTCGAGTATCACGATTGCCGGCGCGAAGCTCGACGCCGATGGTCTGGGTCTCAACTCCATCACCGGCGGCTTCCAGTCGGATGATGAGATCAACTCGGCCCTGACGGCCATCACTGCCGCCACCAGCCAGCTTCGCGCCCAGTCCTCGACCTTCGGCTCGAATCTCACGGTGGTGCAGAACCGTCAGGATTTCTCGAAGAACCTGATCAACATCCTCGACACCGGCTCGGCCAACCTGACGCAACTCGCAGGCCCTGTCGACCCGCCAGTCGATCGGCATCTCGGCCCTCTCGCTCGCCAACACGGCGCAGCAGGGCATCCTGCAGCTCCTCCGCTAAGGGGAAGCCGGCCGCCGGCCTTCGGGCCGGCGGCTTTTTTCAGGTTCGAGCGGACGTCAAAAAAGAAGGCCGGGGCGCACCGCCCCGGCCTTCTCTTCGTTTCGCTCGCTGCAGCTCAGGCGGTACGGTCGAAGGGGCGGGCCACGGGCTTGGCGCGGGCCTCGGCGGCCTCCGCATAGGCGCGGGCCTTGAGCACCACCGGGTCGGGCAGCTGCACCACGACGTCGCCAGAATTCGGATCCACCTCCTGGTAGACCACCGCCTTGGTGTCCTGGTCGATCCGGATGCGTGGCTCCATCACGGTCTGGGTCGCCTTCGCGTCCTGCTCGGACGTGGGCGTCCGGACGGTGCCGGCGCGCGGATCGGCTCCCGGGTCCTGGCTGCGAATCTCCACCCGCACGGCCGGTGCGAGGGGCGCCGGGGCCTGAACGGGCTGAACCGGGGGACTGGGAGCCGGCGTGGCGCCGGTGACGCGGGCCGGAAGCACGGCGCCGAGGCTAGTGATCGACATGGCACGCTCCTGTTCGCGGCTTTCGCGGTCTCCAGCCAGACAAGGCTTGCGGCGTGAATGGGATCTTAAGGAATCGGTTCCGCCACCGGCTTCTTGGCCGACAGGCTCAAGGCAATGCCAAGGCGACGCGTCGAATCTTAACGATCGGTCAGATCTCGACGGCGCCGGCCGCCCGTCCCATCCCGTGCGGATCGAAGGCGACGCTCTTGACGATGGCGAAGACCGGCCGTCCGGGGACGAGGCCGAGTTCGTGCACGGAGGCGCGGGTCAGGCGTGCGGAGAGCACGGCGCCGCCGCAATCCACCTCCACCAGCACCGTGCCGTCCGCCTGAGGATGCAGGGCAAGGACTTGCCCGCTCAGGCGATTTCGGGCGCTCAAGCCGATGGGCTCGTCGAGGGAGAGCAGGACGTCGCGGGCGGGAACGTGGACGCGGATGCCGGTGCCGACCGCCCGATTGAGGCGCGGCACGAGGAGGCGCCCGGCCCGCCCGGAGAGGAGCGTCAGGCCGGAATTCGGGGCGTCGGCCTCCACCACCATGTCGAGGAGGGCGCCGGCTTCGGCCGCGTGGTAGGGCCCGAGATCGCCCCGGCGCAGGATGCCCTCGGCGGGCCCGGCGGCAGCGACGCGGCCCCCTTCGATCACCACGATGGTGTCGGCGAGGCGCGCCACCTCGGACACCGCATGGCTGACGTATACCAAGGGGATCGCGGCCACGTCACGCAGGCGCTCGATCAGCGGCAGGATCTCGGCCTTGCGCTCGGCATCGAGGGCGGCGAGCGGCTCGTCCAGGAGCAGGAGGCGGGGCCGCGACAGCAGCGCCCGGCCGATCGCCACGCGCTGGCCCTCGCCGCCGGAGAGACCGGCCGGCCGCCGGTCGAGGAGGTGGCCGATGCCCAGGAGCGTGATGACCGCCTCCGGTTCCAGGCCGGCTCTGTCCCGGCGGCCGCGGGCGAACCAGCGCCCGTAGGCGAGGTTCTGCCGGACCGAGAGGTGGGGCATCAGCCGCGCCTCCTGGAAGACGGTGCCGATGCGGCGGCGATGGGCGGGCACCGCGCGGCCGCGCTCGGTGTCGAGCAGGGTCTCGCCGTCGAGGGCGATCCGGCCCCGGTCGGGCCGGGCCAGACCGGCGAGGCAGGCGATCACCGTGCTCTTGCCCGAGCCCGAGCGGCCGAACAGGGCGGTGAGGCCCGGCGGAGCGGTGAAGGCCACGTCGAGGCGGAAGGCGCCGCGCGCCAGGGCGAGATCGACCGCGAGCGTCATCGGCTCACCCCGCCCCGATCCGGCGCCCGACCCGGCGGGCCAGGAGTTCGGAGACCAGCAGCGCCGCCATCGAGATCGCCACGGAGACCAGGGTGAGGCGCAGGGCCCCCGCCTCCCCGCCGGGCACCTGGGTCAGGGTGTAGATCGCCGAAGGCAGGGTCTGGGTCTCCCCGGGAATGTTCGACACGAACGTGATGGTGGCGCCGAATTCGCCCATCGCCTTCGCGAAGGCCAGCACCGCGCCGGCCAGGACCCCCGGCAGGGCGAGGGGCAGCGTCACGGTGAGGAAGACCGCGCAGGGTCCGGCGCCGAGGGTCGCGGCGGCCTGCTCGACGCGGGCATCGACGGCCTCCAGGGAGAGGCGCATCGCCCGCACCATCAGGGGAAAGCCCATCACCGCGCAGGCGAGCGCCGCCCCGGTCCAGCGGAACGAGAGGACGATGCCGAGATCGGCCAGGACGGCCCCGAAGGTCCCGCGCCGGCCGAAGGCCAGGAGCAGGAGGTAGCCCGTCACCACCGGGGGCAGGATGAGGGGGAGATGGACCAGCCCGTCGAGGAGCGCCCGTCCGGGGAAGCGCCGACGCGCCAGCACCCAGGCGACGGCCAGCCCCGGGCCGAGGCTCGCCAGGGTGGCGACCCCGGCCACGCGCAGGCTGAGGGCGATGGCGGACCATTCCTCCGGCGAGAGGCCGAGCCGGTCCAGGATCGCGGCGCTCAAGGCCGGACGATCAGGTCCGGTCCTCGGCGCCGATCACCGAGAAGCCCTGGCGCTCGAAGAACACCCGGGCGGCGGGGCTGCGCAGGTAGGCGAGAAGCGCGGCCGCATCCGGGTTGGTCGACTCCTTCGTGAGCGCCACGGGATAGATCACCGGCGGGTGGCTCGCGGCCGGGAAGGTGGCGACCACCCGCACGCTGGGGTCGGAGACCGCGTCGGTGGCGTAGACGATGCCGAGCGGCGCCTCGCCGCGGGCCACGAGCAGGAGGGCCGCCCGCACGTTCTCGGCCTGAGCGAGGCGGTCCTTCACGCCCTCCCAGGCGCCGAGGCTCTCCAGCGCCGCCTTGCCGTACTTGCCGGCCGGGACCGCCGCGACGTTGCCCATGGCGATGCGACCGTCGCCCAGCGCTTTGGCGAAGGTCGCGGCGAGGTCGGGGCCGGGCTTGAGCACCAGGGCCACGGGGGAGTCCTTGGGGGCGATCAGCACGAGGGCGTTGCGCAGGAGGTTCGAGCGGGTGCCCGGCTTGAGGCCGTCCTTGCCCGCCACGTCGTCCATCCAGGCGAGATCGGCCGAGAGGAACAGGTCGGCCGGCGCCCCGGCCTCGATCTGTTTGGCCAGCGCGCTGGAGGCCGCGTAGGAGATCCGGGCGGTCTTGCCCGTCTCCGTCGTCCAGGCGGCGGTGGCCGCGTCGAGGGCGTTTTTCAGGCTGGCAGCGGCGAAGACCACCACGGGGGCTTCGGCCCGCATGGGCGTCTCGGCCCGCGCCGGCGTCACGCCGGCCCAGATCGCCAATCCCAGCACCGCCCCGAGCCACGTCCGCCGCGTCGGAATCATCGATCAGCCCTTCGTCTGCGGCCGGCACGACCCGGAAGAGGCCGCCGGCGCCGGAGCCGCCATAGCACGGATCGGGGCGGGGCTCGTCAGGCGCCCCGCTCCTCGTCCTCGACGGGCGGACGCTCCGAGCGGTGCAGACGGCTCAGGAGCACCAGCATCGGTCCGGGCAAGGGTCCCGTCAGTGTCTCGGCATCGGTGAAGCCCCCGCGATCGCGCACGAGGCGACGGCGGGCCTTGGACTTTTCCGCGAGAACGACCGGCGTTCGTCCGCCGGCTCTTCTGATTTTCATACGCACAACGCACGCTCCGACATCGACGCGAGCCTGGAGAAGCCACAGCAAACGCGGATCCGGCGGTTCCGTTCCGGCCAAGCTTGCGCGTGAGGTGGCGGCGGGACGTCGCGGGTGATAGAGCCCCGATCATGCTCGAAGGCCTGCCTCCCCACCGTCCGACCCATGTGCTGCGCCTCCTCACCGACGAGGGGTCGGCGCGCGCGATGACCGACCTCCTCGGCGAGATGTTCGACCCGACCCAGACGGCCGTGGCCGCCTTCGAGGCCGAGGACGGCCGGACCTGGCGGCTCGAGGCCTACTTCGCCGATGCGCCCGACGAGGTGATGATCCGCGACCTGATCCGCCCCGTGGTCGGCGCGCAGGCGGACGTCGCCACCTTCGAGACCATCGACCAGCAGGATTGGGTCCGCGCCTCCCTGGAGGGCCTGAAGCCCGTCCGGGCCGGCCGCTTCCTCGTCCACGGCAGCCATGACCGCGACACGGTCCGGGCCAACGACCTCGCCATCGAGATCGAGGCGGCGCTGGCCTTCGGCACCGGCCATCACGGCACGACGCTGGGCTGCCTCCGGGCCTTCGCGGGGATCCTCAAGCGCGGGCGCCCGGCCCACGTGCTCGACGTCGGCACCGGCACCGGCATCCTCGCCTTCGCGGCGGCGAAATACCTGCACACGCCCGTCATCGCCGGCGACCTCGACCCGGAGGCGGTGACCACCGCCATCGGCAATGCCCGCCTCAACGGCCTCGGGCCGGTCCTGCGGCTCTACCAGGGGCCGGGGGTGCGCCACCCCCTCGCCGACCGGCCGCGCCGCTTCGACGTGGTCTTCGCCAACATCCTGGCGCGGCCCCTGAAGGGGCTGGCGCCCTCGCTGACGGCGGTCGTCGCCGACCGCGGCGTGCTGATCCTCTCCGGCCTCATCGAGCGCGACGTGCCGGGCGTCCTCTCCACCTATCGGCACCGGGGCTTCCACCTCGCCCGGCACGGGCTGATCGAGGGCTGGGCGACGCTGGTGCTCACGCGCGGCGGCGCGGCGGCGCGCCCGCGCCGGACGCGGTTGCGGCCCCTCTGAGCCCGGCGTAACCCTGGGCGCCATGACCCGCGCCCGCTTCCAGACCTTCGACGATCCGAGCCACCGCCACGGGGCCGACCGCATCCGGGCCCTGCGCGCGGCCCTGCGCGACGCCGGCCTCGACGGCTTCGTGGTGCCCCGCGCCGACGAGCACCAGTCCGAATACGTGCCGCCCCAGGCCGAGCGCCTGGCCTGGCTCACGGGCTTCACCGGCTCGGCCGGCACCGCCGTGATCCTGTCCGAAGAAGCCGCCCTCGTCGTCGACGGGCGCTACACCCTGCAGGCGCCGGCCCAGGTCGACACCGCCCTCATCACCCCGGTGCCCCTGGCCGAGACCAGCGTCGCGGCCTGGATCGGCGCCCACATCAAGGCCGGCCAGGTGCTGGCCTACGATCCCTGGCTGCACACCCCCGACAGCGTGGCACGCCTGGAGCGCGCAGTGGCCAGGGCCGGCGCGCGTCTGCAGGCGGTGGACCGGAACCCCGTCGACGCGGTCTGGACCGACCGGCCGGGGCCGCCGGCGGGGCCCGTCGTCGCCCATCCGCCGGAGCTCGCCGGCGCGTCCGCCGCGGACAAGCTCGCCCGCATCCGCACGGCCCTGGCCGAGGCGGACGACGCCGCCCTGGTGATCTCCGATCCGCACAACCTCGCCTGGGCGTTCAACCTGCGCGGCAGCGACGTGGCCCACACCCCCCTGGCGCTGGGCTACGCCCTGGTGCCGCGGGACGGCCGCGCGGCCCTCTACCTGACCTCGCCCGCCGTGAGCCCGGAGCTGCGCGCCGCCCTCGCGCCGCTCGCCGACCTCCACCCGCGCGCGGCCTTCGCGGACGGCCTTGCGGCGCAGGCGGCGAACGCCGCGCGCCTGCGCCTCGACGCCGCCACCGCCGCGTACGCCCTCAAGCAGCGGGTCGAGGCGGCCGGAGGCGTCGCCGATCTCGGCCCCGACCCGATCACGGCCATGAAGGCGGTGAAGAACGCGGCGGAGATCGCCGGCACCCGGGCGGCGCATCTGCGCGACGGCGTCGCCGTGACCCGCTTCCTCGCCTGGCTCGCGCACCAGGGCGAGACGCTGACCGAGATCGCCGCCGTGGAGGCCCTGGAGGATTTTCGCGCCGCGGGCGGCCTGCTGCGCGACGTCTCGTTCCCGACGATCTCCGGCAGCGGCCCCAACGGCGCCATCGTCCATTACCGGGTCAGCCGCGAGACCGACCGGCGCATCCGGCCCGGGGAGCTGTTCCTGGTGGATTCCGGGGCGCAATACCGCGACGGCACCACCGACATCACCCGGACGGTGGCGATCGGCACGCCCTCCGGGGCGATGCGCGACCACTTCACCCGCGTGCTCCGGGGGCATATCGGCATCGCCCGGGCGGTGTTTCCGAAGGGCACGACGGGCGCGCAGATCGATGCCTTCGCCCGCCTGCCCCTCTGGGAGGCCGGCCTCGACTTCGACCACGGCACCGGCCACGGCGTGGGGTCCTTCCTGTCGGTGCACGAGGGGCCGCAGCGCATCGCCAAGACCGGAACGGTCGCCCTCGAGCCCGGCATGATCCTCTCCAACGAACCGGGCTACTACCGGCCCGGCGCCTACGGCATCCGCCTGGAGAACCTCGTCCTGGTCGAGGCCCGCGACGTGCCCGGCGGCGAGCGCCCGATGCTCGGCTTCGAGACCCTGACGCTGGCGCCCTTCGACCGTCGCCTGATCCGCCCCGAGCTCCTGAGCCCGGAGGAGACGGCCTGGATCGACGCCTATCACGCCCGCGTGCGGGAGGCGCTGGAACCGGACCTCGACGGGGCGACGCGGGCCTGGCTGGCGGCGGCGACCCGGCCGATGGCGGCGTCGGTCTGACCCCGGCCCGGCCGGAGCGCCGGACGGCCCTTGCGACCATCCTGCGCCTTTCGGCGGCGCGGAAAGGCGGGGACAAGGGATCTCGCGGCTTCGGGATTTTGCGCTCCGGCCGAACGGACGTAACCTGCCCGCCTCCATCTCCGAACAGGATTCTATGATCCGGCTTCTCGCCCTGGCGCTCGCGCTGTTCGGCCTCGCTCTGCCCACCGCCTCCGCGCAGGGCTTCAAGGTGCCGGCCGACCTCGTGAAGGCGAGCCTCGTCGGGGAGCCCGCCGCGATCCGGCCGGGCGAGCCCTTCACGGTGGGGATCCGCCTGGTGATGCGGCCGCACTGGCACGTTTACTGGCGCAATCCCGGCGATTCCGGGCTGGCTCCAGAGGTCGCCTGGACGCTGCCGCCCGGGTTCTCTGCGGGGCCGATCCAGTGGCCGAGCCCGAGCCGCATCCCGGTCGCCCACCTGATGAACTACGGCTACGAGGACGAGGCCGTCCTCCTGGCGCAGGTGACCCCGCCGGCCACGCTGGCCTCGGCCAAGCCGGTGACGCTCCAGGCCAAGCTGACCTACCTCGTCTGCGAGCGCGAATGCGTGCCGGGCTCGGCCGAGCTGCGCCTGACCCTGCCGGTGGCGCAGACCGGCACCAGCACCGGCGTCGCGCCCGGATCGATGATGCTGTTCGAGGCCGCCCGCGCGGCCCTGCCCGCGCCCGCGCCCTGGCCGGTGCGCTACGGCGCCGAGAACGGGCGCCTGCAGGTGCACCTCGCCGCGCCGGCCGGGCTCGCGGCGTCCGACGTCGCCTACTTCCCCTATGCGGAGACCGCCATCGAGAACGCGGCGCCCCAAGAGGCGCGCAGCGACGCGGATGGGCTGCACATCGACCTGGCCCGCGGCGACGCCACCGCAGCGGCCCCCGCGACCCTGCCGGGGGTGCTGACCTTCGCGGAGGCGACGCCGGACGGACCCGTGCGCCGCGCCTACGCCATCGGGGAGGCCCCGGACGCCACCGCCGTCGCGACGGCCTCGGCCGCGACCACGAACGCGGCGATGGCGCCCACACCCGCGCAGGCCCCGGCCGAGAGCCTGACCCTCTGGAGCGCGGCCGGCCTCGCCTTCCTGGGCGGCCTCCTCCTCAACCTGATGCCCTGCGTCTTCCCGGTCCTGTCCATCAAGGTCCTGAGCCTCGTGCGGCATTCCGGCGAGCCGGCGGGCCGGGTCCGGCTGCACGGCCTCGCCTACACGGCGGGCGTGCTCGCGTCCTTCCTGGCCCTCGCCGGCCTGCTGATCGCCCTGAAGGGGGCCGGCGCCGGCATCGGCTGGGGCTTCCAGCTGCAATCGCCCCTGGTGGTGGCGGGCCTCGCCTACCTGCTGCTCGCCATGGGACTCAGCCTGTCGGGCGTCGTCCATCTCGGCGCCGGCATCGCGGGCCTCGGGGACGGCCTGACCCGGCGGGCCGGCCTGGAAGGCTCGTTCTTCACCGGAATCCTCGCCACCGTGGTGGCCACCCCCTGCACCGCCCCCTTCATGGGCTCGGCGGTGGGCTTCGCCCTGACCCAGGAGGCCGGCGTGAGCCTCGCGGTCTTCGCGAGCCTCGGCCTCGGCCTCGCCCTGCCCTTCCTCGCGCTGACGATCTGGCCCGCGGCCCTGCGGCGGCTGCCCCGCCCCGGCGCCTGGATGGACACCCTGAAGGGGGCGCTGGCCTTCCCGATCTACGCCACCGTGGCCTGGCTGGTCTGGGTGCTGTCGCAGCAGGTGGGCTCGGCCGGGCTCCTCGCCGCCCTGGTCGGCCTCGTCCTCGTGGGCCTCGCCGCCTGGGCCTGGGAGCGCGGGCACGGGGCCGGCCCGGCCGGCACCTGGGTCGCGCGCGGCACCGCCGTGGCGGCGCTCGCCGCCCTCGCGATCCTCACCCTCGGCCTCGACCGGGACCGGGCGGGGGCCGACGCCGCGCAGGCCGATGGCAGCGCCTTCACCCAGGCGCGCCTCGACGGGCTCCTGGCCCAGGGCAAGCCGGTCTTCGTGAACATGACGGCGGCCTGGTGCATCACCTGCCAGGTGAACGAGCGCGTGGCCCTGCGCGCCGAGGCGGTCCAGGCCGGGCTGAAGGCGCGGGGCATCACCGCCCTCAAGGGCGACTGGACCAACCAGAACCCCGAGATCACCCGCCTGCTGGAGCGCCACGGCCGCAGCGGCGTTCCGCTCTACCTTCTCTATGCCGGTGCGGGCGAGCCCACGGTCCTGCCCCAGATCCTCACCCCCGGCCTGGTGCTGGAGGCCCTGCAGGCGGTGCCCCTCGCGGCCGCGGACCGGAGTGCGGCCCTGACCGAAGTGCGACCCTGACCGACGCATGGCCCTGACCGACGCGCGGCCCTGACCGAAGTGCGGCGCTGACGAAGGTCTCCGCCGGCGGGCCGGTCGCGCCGCGGACGGTCGAGCCCCGCGGCTGCACGGTTCAGTCCGCCCCGTCATCCTTGCGCTTGACGCGCAAACCGCCCTGCCTCAGCACGGCCGCATGAGCACCGATGCCGCGCCGCGCTGGGACGTCTTCCGCAACGGCGATTTCCGCCTCTTCGGAGCGGCCCGCTTCCTCACCGGCCTCGCCTTCCAGATGCAGGCGGTGGCGGTGGGGTGGTTCGTCTACGACATCACCCGCTCGGCCCTGGCCCTGGGCCTCGTGGGCCTGGCGAGCTTCCTGCCCGCCATGCTCTCGGCCCTGGTGACGGGCCACGTCGCCGACACCTACGACCGCCGCCGCGTGGCGGCCCTGGCCTACGCGACCCTGGCGTCGGCGGATCTCGGCCTGCTCCTGGCGGCCTGGCTCGGCACCACGACCCTGTGGCCGATCTACGGGCTCGTCGTCGTGATCGGCACCTGTCGCGCCTTCGCCAACCCAGCCCTGCAGGCCCTGCTGCCGACCCTGGTGCCCCGCCCCCTGTTCGGCTCGGCCGTCGCCTGGAACGCCTCGCTCTGGCAGAGCGCCTCGATCCTCGGCCCGGCCACCGGCGGCTTCCTCTACGCCCTCGGGCCGGCGGTGGTCTTCGGGGCGGCCGCCGTGAGCTTCGCGCTCGCCAGCGCCCTCATCCTGGCGATCCGGTTCCGGCCCGCCCCCATCGCCGAGCGCCCGCCCGTGACCTGGGAGACCCTCTCGGCCGGCCTGACCTACATCCGCACGCATCCGGTGGTGCTCGGCGCCATCAGCCTCGACCTCGTGGCGGTGCTCCTCGGGGGCGCCACCGCCCTCCTGCCGATCTTCGCGGCGGAAGTGCTGCACGTGGGCCCCCTCGGCCTCGGCGTCCTGCGCAGCATGCCGGCGGCCGGCGCCGTGCTCACCGCGATCGCCCTCGCCTACCGGCCGCTGCAGCGCCGGGCCGGCCTGCGCATGCTCCAGGCCGTGGGGATCTTCGGCCTCGCCACGGTGGGCTTCGGCCTCTCGACCTCCCTGCCCCTCTCCATGGCCTGCCTGTTCGTCACGGGGGCGGCCGACATGATCAGCGTGTTCGTGCGCCAGACCTTCGTGCAGGGCGAGACGCCCGATTCCATGCGCGGCCGGGTCTCGGCGGTGAACTCGGTCTTCATCGGCGCCTCGAACGAACTCGGCGAGTTCGAATCCGGCACCCTGGCGGCCCTGATCGGGGCCGTCCCGGCCGTGGTGGCGGGCGGCCTCGCCACCCTCCTCGTCGCGGCGCTCTGGGGCCGGGTGTTTCCCGCGCTGCGGGCCCGGGACCGGCTCGTGCCGGCGGAGTGAAGGGCGGATTTATCCCTTAGCCGCCCGATTCGCTGCACACCAGGGATAAAGCCTGCGTAAAACAGTGCCTTACACGATGTCTCGGAGCCCCGTTGCCGATCCATCGCGCCGGCACGGCCGAGCTTTTCGACATGACAGCGGCCTGCACGCAGGCGTAGAAATCCTGCAGGAGGCTGCAATGGCTGACATCAAGGTGGTTGCCGGAAATTGCGGAAAAGGCAGAGGCACCTATGAGTCGGGCGTTCTGACCAGCCCGGACGGTGTCGAGCGCTCCGTCGAGAGCATCCTCGCCGTCGAGGCGCACGGAGAAATCGCGGGCATCCGGAACTGGGGCGGGCAACTTCTCGAAGGTCTGAAGGGAAGTCTCGCCCTCGCATCGAACATCGATCTGAGCGGCACGGCGCTGCTCGCCGCGACCGCCCTGACCTCGGTGTCGGCCGAGGAATCCCAACCTCAGACGCTGCTGGAAATCACGTTCCAGGACGCAGGCCTGCTGATCGCCCTGGCCGACCCGCGGCTTCCGGCGCTGATCAGCAACGATCGGGAAGTACTGCGACGGGGGTTCGCTCGGGCCTCACAGCGGGTGACCCCGACGGTCGACGGACCGGGACACGCGGATTCGTCCCTGGCGACGACGGCGAGCGAGGCGGCTCAGGCGGCAGTCGGTGCCGTTCAGGCCGTGACCGGCGCCGCCGGCGCATCGCTGAGCTCGGCTTTCAGCTTCGTGCGCCGAACCACGGGCTACGAGCGCGGCTGACACGGCCGCCGCGCGCGTCCCGTCCTACTTCCCCGACAGCAGCGGCGACCAGGTCGGGTCCGAGGCGTAGGACGGGGTCGGGACCGGCTGCTCCACCTTGCCGGTGATGTCGACCATGTAGAGCTTGCCGCCGCCCTGGCCGCCCGGATCGCGGAAGAACAGCACGTACTGGCCGTTCGGCGCGAAGGTCGGGCCCTCGTTGTGGAAGCCTTCCGTGAGCACGCGCTCGCCCGTTCCGTCCGGCTTCATCACGCAGATGGCGAAGCCGCCCTTGCGCTGGCGCGTGAAGGCGATGAGGTCGCCGCGCGGCGACCAGGCCGGCTGCGAGGCGGAGCCCTCGCCGAAGGAGAGGCGGGTGGGCGTCCCCCCCGAGGCGCTCATGACGTAGATCTGCTGCGAGCCGCCGCGATCGGACTCGAACACGATCTGGCTGCCGTCGGGCGAGAAGGTCGGCGAGGTGTCGATGGCATTGCCGTTGGTGACCGGCGTCTGCGCCTTCGAGGCGAGGTCCATGATGACGATGTCGGCGTTGCCGCCCTCCTGGACGCTCATCACGAGACGACGGCCGTCGGGGGAGAAGCGCGGGCTGGTGCTCATCGAGCCGGACTTGCCGAGGGCCTGCCGGCTGCCGGTCTCGAGGTTGATGACCTGGATGCGCGGCTGCTGGCCGGTGGTCTGGGTCATGAAGGCGATGTCCTGGGTCGCCGGCGAGTAGCGCGGCGCGACCACGGCGTTGTCGCCATTGGTGAGCGCCCGCACGTTGGCGCCGTCCTGGTCCATCACCATCAGGCGCTTGCGCCGGTTTTCCTTCGAGCCGGACTCGTCCACGAAGGCGATGCGGCTGTCGAACCAGGGGCCGAGGCCGGTGATCTTGGTGTAGACCGCGTCCGAGATGAGGTGGCCGGTGCGGCGCGCATTGGCCGGATCGGTGCCGTATTGCTGGCCGGTCATCTGCTGGCCCGAGGTGACGTCCCAGAGGCGGAACTCGACCTTGAGCTTGCCCGAGGCGTCACGCGCCACCCGCCCGGTGATCAGGGCCTGAACGCCCGCCGCCTTCCACTTCTCGAAACCCGGGACCGCATCGAAGCCCGGGGCCTCGGGGAACTTCGCTTTCTCGACGGGCGTGAAGTAGCCCGACCGGCGCAGGTTGTTCGTGACCACGCTGGAGACGAGGAGGCCCAGGCTCGGATCCCCCGAGAAATCCGTGACCGC
The DNA here is from genome assembly GCF_001424705.1 of Methylobacterium sp. Leaf465. Lineage (GTDB taxonomy): Bacteria > Pseudomonadota > Alphaproteobacteria > Rhizobiales > Beijerinckiaceae > Methylobacterium. The sequence continues at coordinate 131,649 of NZ_LMRA01000023.1, read as the reverse complement.
GATCGGCATCGGCTGGAACGACCCGCCGCCGATGCGCAGGTTGAGCTGCGCCGCAGCCGGGTTCAGGCCGCACAGGACGAGGGCCAGGAGGGCGAGGAGCGACGTCAGGCCCTTGGGAAGACTGGGATGCATGATCGATTCCGTGGTCGTGGGAATGCGAGGATCGTCGATGTGGTCGGAGGGGAGCGTGGCTGCGGATCTGCGCCTGTCCTGGCGGATCGGGCCGAGGGCTTGCCTCGGCCCCCGTGAACGCCGGGCATCCGCACGCTTCGACGCGGTCACGCTCCGACGGGCCTATCACACCCGCGAGAACTCGAACTCCGCGTTGATGGCTTTCCAGTCGTTGTAATACGGCGCGTACTGGGCCGGGATCTTGTAGGGCGCGCAGCGACGCACGGCGCGCTGAGCCGCCTCGGCGATCGACCGATCGACCGCGTTGGCGCCGCCCCGCATGATGCGCGGTTCGGAGGTCAGCGTGCCGTCCGGATTGAGCCGGATGTCGAGCATCGGCAGCACCACGCCTTGGGTGGCACCGGGCGGCGCCACGTAACAGCGCTCGATCTGCTGCTGGAGCATGCCCACGAGGGCATCGCGCAGGGAGGGCGACAGGCGCTGGGCGTTGCCGGAGGCCGCGCCCAGGGATGCGGTGCGCTGCACCTCGCGGCCGGTGGCGCCGGTGGATTGCGAGGGCGCCTTCGAGGCGAGGAGCGAACGGATGTCGCCCGCGCTGAACTTGTCGGCGAGTTCGGCCTGCTTCTTGGCCTTCGCTTCCCCATCCGCCTTCGCCTTGGCGTCGGCCATCGCCTTGGCCTTCGCCTTGGCGGCGGCCTCGGCCTTGGCCTTCGCGGCGGCCTCGGCCTTGGCCTCGGCGTCCGCCTCCGCCTTGGCTTCGGCGAGCTCCTTCTGACGCTCGGCCTCCGCCTTGGCTTTCGCCTCCGCGACCGCCTTCGCCTTGGCCTCGGCTTCCTTCTCGGCCTTCGCCTCGGCGTCGGCCTTCGCCTTGGCCTCCGCCCGTGCTTTGCGGGCCGCCTCCGCCTTCGCCTCGGCCTTCGCAGCCTCGACCTTGGCGGCGGCTTCGGCCTTGGCCTCGGCTTCCGCCTCCTGCTTCTCGATGAGTTCGGCGAGTTGCTCGCGCTTGACGGCCTCGGCCTTGGCCTTCGCGGCGGCGGCGGCCTTGGCTTCGGCCGCCGCGGCTTTGGCCTCGGCAGCGGCGGCAGCCTTCGCCTCGGCGGCGGCGGCGGCCTTGGCTTCGGCGGCGGCCGCAGCCTTCGCGGCGTCCGCCTTCGCGGCCTTTTCCGCCGCTTCGGCCTTGGCCGCTTCCGCCTTGGCGGCTTCGGCCTTGGCGTCCTGCGGATCGGGCTCGCTGGAGCGCAGCGGCATCTCCTCGGCGCTCGCCACCTTCATGTCGGCGGGGCGCTTCGGCGGGGCCGGGGCATCGACCTTGGCGTTCTCGGGCTCGCGCTCCTCGAACTTCTCGGCGACGCGGTCGGCACGCGGCTTGGCGTTGGGCTGGGGCGCATCGGCGTTGCGCTCGCCCTTGGTCAGCTCCGAATATTGCTGCTCGGTCATCACCTCGACGGGCACGCCCTCCTGCGCGTCCGGCAGGGCGGGCGCCGCCACCGAGAGCAGGGCGACCGTCAGCAGGCCGACATGCGTCGCCGCCGAGACCCAGACGCCCGGTTCACTGCGCTTGAAGGGAATCCGCACCGCCGGGCCCGCTACTTCTGGTCCGGCTCGGTGACCAGGGCGACCTTCTTGAAGCCGCCGCCGGTCACGATCGCCATCACCTGGGCGACGCGGCCGTAATCGACCCGCTTGTCGCCGCGCACGAACACGCGCTCCTCGAAGCCGGCCTTCGAGCTCTCGGTGAGCTTCGGGACGATGGTGTCGTCGGAGAGTTCGCTCTCCCCGAGGAAGACCTGGCCCGACTGCCGGATCGACAGGGTCACGGGCTTGGTGTCGGAATTGAGCGGGCTCGCCTTGGATTGCGGCAGGTCGAGGGGCACGCCCACCGTCATCATCGGCGCCGCGACCATGAAGACGATCAGCAGCACGAGCACGACGTCGATGAACGGCGTCATGTTGATCTCGTTGATGGCCGCGTGCCGGCGTCCCCGCCGACGCCGTCCGCCGCCACCCTGCGCTGCTCCGTGGGCCATGCCCATGATCGTTCCTCGGGTGTGGGGGTGGGGTCAGGCGACGAGCGAGAGGCGCTCGTCGATCTGCCGCGAGAGGATGGCGGAGAACTCGTCGGCGAAGCCTTCGAGGCGCGACTGGTTCTTGGCCACCGTGGACTGCAGCTTGTTGTAGGCGAGCACCGCCGGAATGGCGGCGAACAGGCCGATGGCGGTGGCGAACAGCGCCTCGGCGATGCCCGGCGCCACCACGGCCAGCGAGGTGTTCTTGGAGGCGGCGATCGACGTGAAGGCGGTCATGATGCCCCAGACCGTGCCGAACAGGCCGATATAGGGACCGGCCGACCCGATGGAGGCGAGGAAGAGCAGGCGCGACTCGAGGCGCTCGACCTCGCGCTGGATCGTCACGTCCAGCACCTTGTCGATGCGCTGGGACAGGCTCTGGATCTGGCGCCCGGAGCCCTCGAAGGAGCGCTTCCACTCGCGCATCGCGGCCACGAACAGGGCGCCCTGCCCCACCGGCTGCCGGTCGTTGAACGAGCGATAGAGCTCCTCCAGGGAGCGGCCGGACCAGAAGGCCTCCTCGAAGGCGTCCATCTCGGCCTTGGTGCGCCGGAACAGGAGGGTCTTGTCGACGATGATCGACCAGCACCAGATCGAGGCCCCGATCAGCCCGAGCATCACGATCTTGACGACGAAATGCGCCTGCAGGAACAAGCCGAGCAGGGTCATGTCGGGGGCCGGCATCGCCTGCATGGCATCGGCTGGGTTCATGACATGATCCTCGAAAAACCCCGCGCGGAGCCGTCACGGAACCGGTGGTCCGTCCTGCGCGCTTCAACCGGAACTTTGAGCGATTTCAAGGCTCAATGGCCCGCGAATCTGTCGAAAGTATGAGCCGGCCGTGTGCAGTGCACCCGTCCGGCCCGAGGGAAGTTAAGCACCCGGCAGGGTTAACATTCCCTTGCGGCCCGCGCGGGCAGAGCCCCGGAGGGGGCCGAGGGATCGGGATGTCCGCCGCGCGTCCTCGGCGAACGCCGCCGGAGAACAACATTTGTCCAGAGGCTGAACACGAACGGCTCAACTGCGCTTTAACGAAATTTTAAGCATCATCACAGATAAAACTAGATCATTGCTATCGAAGACCAAATTCCGGCGGGTCGCTACGATGAAAACCCAGAGAACGATACTGGACGCATGGCGCCGCCCCCACGCCGAGAACCGGGCCAAGGTCTCGCCGCAGATGGATCTGGAAGCGGTCCTCGATGCGCTGCCGGTCAACGTGCTCGTCGTCGATCCCGTGAGCGCGAACATCACGTTCGCCAACCGGCGCAGCATCGAGACCATGCACGCGCTGCGGCAAGACCTGCCCCAGGACGTCGATCCCGACCGCATGGTCGGAACCTCGATGGATGTGTTTCACAAGAACCCCCAGCACCAGCGCAGCATCGTGGCGGACCCGTCGCGCCTGCCCTGGCACACGAAGATCCGCCTCGGCCCCAAGACGCTCGACCTGCATGTCTCGGCGGTGATGGCGCAGGGCGCCTACATCGCCGCCGTCCTGTCCTGGGCCGACGTGACGCCGTTCGCCGACGCGATCACGGCCTTCGACGGGGCCATCCGGGCGGCCCTCGACGGCGCCGGCGATGCCACCGACACCCTGCGCCACGCGGCCAACCAGGTCCTGGAGAAGACGGGCGAAACCTCCGAGGCCGCCGCGACGGCGTCGCGCGGCGCGTCCGGCACCTCGGCCAACGTCCGGACGGTGGCCCGCGCCGTCGAGGAACTCAACACCGCCAATGCCGAGATCACGCAGCAGATGGACCGCTCCCGGTCCGTGACGGGCGAGGCGGTGGAGGAGGCCCGCGAGGCGGTGACGCGCGTGCGCGCCCTCAGCGAGAATTCCGGCCATATCGGCCAGGTCGTCGGGATGATCGGGCAGATCGCCAGCCAGACCAACCTCCTCGCCCTCAACGCGACCATCGAGGCGGCCCGCGCCGGGCCGGCCGGACGCGGCTTCGCCGTCGTGGCCAGCGAGGTCAAGGAGCTCGCGGCCCAGACCGCCCGGGCGACGGACGACGTGTCCCGTCAGGTCGCGATGATCCAGGCCGCGACGACGTCCACGGCGTCCACCATCGAGCGCATCGCCGGCATCATCGGGAGGATCGACGAGAGCGCCATCTCCATCGGCTCGGCCGTCGAGGAGCAGTCGGCCACCGCCACCGAGATCCGCCGCAGCGTCGAGGAGGCCTCGGGCCGGACCGAGACGGTGAGTTCCAGCGTCGCCGCCGTCGCCACGAGCGCGACGGATTCGGCCGACGCGGCCCAGAGCATGCTGCGCGCGACCGCGGATCTCAATCGCGAGATCGAGGCGGTGGCGGGCGCGGTCAAGCTCTTCCTGGGCGAAGTCCGCAAGATCTGACGCGGACGCGGCCACCTCCGGGCGCGGGACCGGACGTCGGCACAGGCCCCGCTACGATGACCGGGGCGTGGGATCGGTGTCGTCGCGCTCCGGGGACAGGAGCCGCCGCAGGCTGTCGGGCAGGCGGATCGCGCGACCGTCGCGCACGCAGGCGACGACGACCTCGGCCTTCACCAGCACCGCGCCGTCCCGCCGGACCTCCTGGGCGAGGTGCATCGAGGCGCCCTTCATCGCGGTCGTCCAGGTCCGGACCTCGAGGAGGTCGTCCATCCGCGCCGGCTTGGCATAGTCGATCACCATGCGGCGCACGACGAAGTGCAGGCCGGCCGCGTCCCGGTGCAGGTCGGACTGGTCGCCCGCGAGCCCGCGCAGGAGTTCGGTGCGTCCCCGCTCCATGAAGCGCAGGTAGCTCGCGTGGTAGACGAAGCCCGAGAAGTCGGTGTCCTCGTAATAGACGCGCACCGCGAGGGCGTGCACGCCGGGTTCGGGCTGGGTCAACGTGGCGGCTCCCGGATTCGTGATGAACGCCCCCCGCGGCCCGCAGACCGCCCGCCGAGGCCTCCGCGACGGGGTGCGCAGCGTCCGCGAGCGGTGGGCCGCTCTAGCAGATTCCGAGGGGCGAGCAACGCGGTCCCGCGGGAGGCCGCGCGTCGACGGCGCGGGTTTCGGCGCGGGCGGAGCAAAGATTCCGCCGGAAAGCACGGACGGAAAATTAAGGCGTTCCCACGTTGATCCACCGGAAGGCGCTGGAGCGCCGAGCACTTGGCGCCCCCCGGGAAGCAACGCCGAGTCGCTCCGGGGCGATGTCTGTGCCGCCGTGGCGGTACAAGGATAGGAACATGCTTACGGCCAGCGTTCGGAAGCGATCGGCTCATCTGATCGCCCTGGCGAAAACCCTTCACGCCGGCTCCATCGTGCTGCTCGCATCCGCGGGTGGCGTTCTCGGCCTGGCGATCGCCGCGGGGGCGGGGCTCTTCATCGCGGACCTGCACGGCCGGGCCGTCGCCGATACCGAGCAGAACCTCGTCAGCCTCGCCACCGTCCTGGCGGATCAGGCCGACCGGGCCCTGCAGGCGATCGAGCTCGTGCAGGACGCCCTCATCGACGAGATCCGCGCCGCCGAGATCGCCACGCCCGCGGCCTTCGCGGCCCAGGTCTCGACGCGCGCCATGCACGAGTCCCTGCGCGCCCGCACGGCGGCCCTGCCCCAGGTCAACGCCGTCACGGTGGTCGATCACACCGGGACCCTGCGCAACTTCACCCGGTTCTGGCCCATCCCGGACGTGAACATCGCCGACCGGGCCTACTTCAAGGCCCTGGCCTCGGACCCGCTGCTCCAGCGCTTCGTCAGCGAGCCGGTGCAGAACCGCGGCAACGGAACCTGGACCCTGTACATCGCCCGCAAGATCTCCGCCCCGGACGGGACGTTCCTCGGGCTCGTGCTCGGCGCGGTGGAGCTGGAGTACTTCGCCGGCCTCTACGGCCAGATCGCGCCGCAGCCCGATTACGTGATCTCGCTGTTCCGCACCGACGGCGTGCTGCTGGTGCGCCATCCGCACCGGGACAACGCGATCGGACGCGGGTACACCACGACCGGGGCCGCCCTGATCGCCCTGCAGAACAAGGCCGGCGGCGTCACCCGGACCGTCAGCCCGATCGACCAGCAGGACCGGCTCATCGCGACCCGGGCCCTCTCGACCTATCCGGCGACCCTGAGCGTCAGCCGCACCACCGCGGCGGCCCTGGCGCCCTGGCGCCGCCAGGCCACGGTGCTGGGCGCGGCCGCCGGCCTCCTCGACCTCGGGCTCGTCGGGCTCTTCGTGCTCGGCCGGCGCCAGGCCGGCGGCCAGGAACGGCTCCTGCGCGCGGAGGAGCGGGCCCGCAGCGAGCACGCGCTGCGCACGCAATATGCCCGCTTCGGGGTCGCCCTCGACACCATGACCCAAGGGCTCTGCCTGTTCGACCAGGACAACCGGCTGATCGTGATGAACGCGCGCTACGTCGCGCTGCACGGCGTCCCGCCGGACCTGCGCCAGCCCGGCACGACGCTGGCGGCCATCCGGTCCTATCTCACGGCGAGCAACGGCGATCGCGCTCCGCCCTGGCCCGCCCCGGAGGAGGCCGCGCGATCGCCGGCCTCCTTCACCTGGGATCTCGCCGATGGGCGGGCCATCGCCGTCAAGCACGTTCCGATCCGGGGCGGCTGGCAATGCACGCACGAGGACGTCACGGAGCGCCGCCGGAGCGAGGCGCAGATCGTCCGGATGGCGCGCCACGATGCGCTGACCGGATTGCCCAACCGGGCCTTCCTGCGCGAGCACATGGCGGGCGTGCTCGCCGGCCGCGGCGGCAGGCGGACGGCGGTGCTCTACCTCGACCTCGACGGCTTCAAGGGGGTCAACGACACCCTGGGTCATCCGGCCGGGGATGCCCTCCTGTGCCTGGCGGGGCAGCGCCTGCGGGAATGCCTGCGCCCGTCCGATTTCGTCGCGCGCCTGGGGGGCGACGAGTTCGCCATCGTGCAGTCCGGGATCGTCGCGCCCGGGGAGGCGGCCGATCTCGCCGCGCGCCTCGTCGCGATGCTCCAGATGCCCTTCGCGGTCCAGGACCGGGAGATCGTCATCGGCACCAGCATCGGCATCGCCCTCGTGGAGCCGACGGACACCGAGAGCGACGCCGTCCTGCGCCGTGCCGACGTGGCCCTGTACCAGGCCAAGGCGGCGGGCCGGGGCACCTGGCGCTTCTTCGAGACCGACATGGACGTGGACATCCAGCGCCGGCACCAGCTCGGGACCGAGCTGCGGCGCGCCTTGGCGGCCGGGCAGTTCGAGCTGCACTACCAGCCCCTCGTCGCGGCCGGGACCCGGACCCTCAAGGGCTTCGAGGCGCTGCTGCGCTGGCGCCATCCCCAGGAGGGCCTGATCGGTCCGGCGACCTTCATTCCCCTGGCCGAGGAGATGGGCCTGATCCGGTCGATCGGCGCCTGGGTCCTGGCCCAGGCCTGCCGCGACGCGGCGACCTGGCCGGACACGCTCACGATCGCCGTCAACCTCTCCTCCGTGCAGTTCCTCCGCGGCGACCTCGTCGAGGACGTGACGCGGGCGCTGATCGGCGCCGGACTCGTGGCGAGCCGGCTGGAACTGGAGATCACCGAATCCGTGCTCCTGCGCGACCACGCCGACACCTTCCGGATCCTGCATCGCCTGAAGAGCCTCGGTGTCCGGATCGCGATGGACGATTTCGGCACGGGCTATTCGAGCGTCAGCTACCTGCGCCGGTTTCCCTTCGACACGCTCAAGATCGATCAGTCCTTCGTCCGCACCCTCGGGCAGGACGGGGGCGCCATCGCCATCGTCCGGGCCCTGGTGGGCCTCGGCAAGGCCTGCAACATGGGCGTCGTCGCCGAGGGCGTCGAGACGGCCGAGCAGGCCGCCCTCCTCGAGGCGGAAGGCTGCGACGCGCTGCAGGGCTTCCTCTTCAGTCGGGCCCGGCCGGCGCCCGACCTCACGGACATCCTGACCCGCCGGACCTTCGCCCTGCCGGATCGCGCGGACGCGCGGTCCGACCGGACGCACCAGCGCGACGCGGCCTGATACGGGGTCCGCTCGAGCGAAGCGGGCCCGGATCGGCAAGCCCGCGCGGCGCTCGAGCGAAGCCCAAATCCGCCATCCCGTAGGGATCGGAAGGATTTGGTACGATCCCTCGGCCGCACGCCGTTCAGGCGTCCGGGTCGCCGGCGTTGAACAGGCCGAACTGCCCGCTCGGTTCGCGCCGGGGCTCGGGAAAGCCCATGTGGCGGAAGGCGTGGGGCGTGAGCATGCGCCCGCGCGGGGTGCGCTGGACAAACCCCTTCTGGATCAGGAACGGCTCGATGATGTCCTCGATCGCGTCGCGGGGCTCCGACAGCGCGGCCGCGATGGTCTCGATCCCGACCGGCCCGCCGTTGAAGGAGCTCGCGATCATCGTCAGGTACTTGCGGTCCATCACGTCGAGGCCCGCCGGATCGACGTCGAGGAGTTGCAGCGCCCGGTCGGCGATGGCGCGGGTCACCGTGGGCGCATCGGCCACGATGGCGAAGTCGCGCACCCGGCGCAGCAGCCGCCCGGCGATGCGGGGCGTCCCCCGGGCGCGCTTGGCGATCTCGTTGGCGCCCTCCGGCGACATGCCGAGGCCGAGCACCCGGGCGCCCCGGCTGACGATGAGCTCGAGCTCGTCGACGTCGTAGAATTCCAGCCGGATCGGAATGCCGAACCGGTCGCGCAGGGGCGTGGTCAGCAGGCCGGCGCGGGTGGTGGCCCCGACCAGGGTGAACTTGGGCAGCTCGATCTTCACCGAGCGGGCGGCCGGCCCCTCGCCGATGATGAGGTCGAGCTGGTAATCCTCCATCGCCGGATAGAGGATCTCCTCCACCGCCGGATTGAGGCGGTGGATCTCGTCGATGAAGAGCACGTCGCGCTCTTCCAGGTTCGTCAGCTGGGCGGCGAGGTCGCCCGCCTTGGCGATGACCGGGCCGGAGGTGGAGCGGAAGTTCACCCCGAGTTCGCGGGCGACGATCTGCGCCAGCGTCGTCTTGCCGAGGCCGGGCGGCCCGACGAACAGCACGTGGTCCAGGGCCGAACCGGTCTTCTTGGCCGACTCGATGAAGATGCTCATGTTGGCGCGCGCCGCCCGCTGTCCGATGAATTCGGACAGGCTCAAGGGCCGGATCGACTGCTCCAGGTCGTCCTCGCGCCGCTCGGGCGTGAGGAGCGATTCGGGAAGCGGATGGAGGGTCGGCGATTTGGGCGCCGATGCCTTCGAGGTGGGTCTCGCAGGTTTGCTCACACGGATTCTCGGTGGGGGCCGGGGCCAGCGTCCATCATCTGTTCTCCTGGCGGATGTCGCATAACGGCGCCGTTCGCGCTACATTCCCGTCGCGGCGCAGGGCGTGTGGGGCGCGGGTTCGTCGCAGCCGGAGAGCTTCCCGTGGGCGGTGCGTCGCAGGAATTCGAACGGATGGCCCTCGACGACTTCGAGGAGTTGCTGGCCGATAAGCCCCGTAACGAGCGCTGGGAGCTGATCGGGGGACGCGTGGTCCGGATGATGGTCGGCGCGCGCTGGGAGCATGCGCGGATCGTCCAGAACATCGCCCTGGGCCTGGAAGTCGGTTTTCGCGCGAAGGAATCGTCCTGCCAGACCTTCACCGAAACATTCTACATGAAGAGCAAAACCCTGGAGGCCGCGATGCTTCCGGATGTGCTCGTCGTCTGCGGCGACATCGAACCAGGCGCAACGTCTGTTGAGAATCCCACGGTCCTGGTCGAGGTGCTCTCACCTGGGACCGAAGCCCGGGATCGCTTCGAGAAGTGGGCCGTCTATCAGCAGCTCGCCTCACTTCAGCACTATGTGCTGGTGGCGCGGGACCGGCCGCATCTCGAGGTCTTCGACCGCATCGAAGGACGCTGGAGCGGGTATCGGGTGATCGATGGCCTCGATGAGGTCCTCGATCTTTCGACGATCCAGGCGGTGCTGTCCCTGCGCGATATCTACTTTCGGGTCCTATCCGTTTGAGCGCCGGGCCTCGAAGCCCGGCGCCCCATCATTCCTAGCTTTATTCGGCTTCGGGAGCGATCGGCTCCAGGCCGCCGATGTGCTTCTGGGCGTAGAGCGGCAGGCCGATCTGGCCGATCAGCTCCAGCTGCGTCTCGAGGAAGTCGATATGGCCCTCCTCGTCCTCGGCCAGATCCTCGAACAGGCGCTTCGACACCCGGTCGTTGATCGAATCACAGTACTTGGCCGCCTCGAGGTACAGCGCGCGCGCCTCGTTCTCGGCGGCGAGATCGCACTCGATGATCTCCTGGACATTCTGACCGATCCGCAGGGGATCGAGTTCCTGCAGGTTCGGGAAGCCGTCGAGGAACAGGATCCGGTCGACGAACCGATCCGCGTGGTTCATCTCCTCGATGGATTCCTTGCGCCAGAACTTGGCGAGCTCGATGTAACCCCAGTCGTTGAGCATGCGGAAATGGAGCCAGTACTGGCTGACCGCCGTGAGCTCGCTGCGCAGTCCCCGATTGAGGTACTCGACGACCTTCGCATCACCCTTCATCCGCCCAATCTCCCTTGAGGCACGTTCAGCCGGAGGGGAGCTTCAGCACCCGGAATGGGCGCTCAGGCGGCGATCCCCTCCTCCGCAGCCTGGACCTTGACCAAACTACAGGAGCTCGCGCAAGTCGCCGTGCACGCATGCGCGGCCTCATCGCGGGCATTTTCGAGGGCGTTCTGCAGGATGCCGCGGATGGTCCGGGCGCAGCGCCCGCATTTCGGGCTGCACCCGAGGCAGGCCTGGACCTGGGCCGGCGTGCGCGGACAATCCGGGCCGCGATGCAGGCAGGCGCGCACCGCGCGATCGGACAGGACGTTGCAGGAACAGACGATCATGCGGGACCGTGACTCGTGCGTGGCTCGCGTGTCGGGTAGAGGCCGCCGGGTGAGGGTTTCACCCGGCCACTTCGTCGAATCTGAGGCGGTGTTGACGCCAGAGCGCAAAAGCTGAGCCCGTGCATCGGATTGGCGCGTAGATTAGAATAATTGAAAACTGCTTTACTTTCAGCAGGTTAGCTGTCTCCTTCCAAACTGGCAACGGGAATGGCGAGCGTCAAGGGCACAATTCCGTCGCGCCCCAACGATCGACGAGCCGTCACCGGGCGAGTTCGCGCAATCCCAGCCGGATGAGGGTCTTGGCCTCGGCGCCCTCGCCCGCGTTCTTGAGGGCCTCGGCGATCGCCGCGGAGGCCTGGACCGGGGCGTAGCCGAGATTGACCAGGGCCGAGATGGCGTCGGCGACGGGCTGCGGCGCCGTGCGGGCCTCGACCGCGCCGGACAGCGCGATCACCGCGGGATCGATGGGCGCGAAGGCCGGGGCCTTGTCCTTGAGTTCCGCCACGAGGCGGGCGGCGAGGCGCGGGCCGACGCCGGGGGCCCGCGCCACCGCGCCCTTGTCGCCCATGGCGATGGCCGAGGCGAGAGCCCCGGGCTCGAGCACCGAGAGCAGGCCGAGGGCGACCTTGCTGCCCACGCCCTGCACGGTCTGGAGCAGGCGGAACCACTCGCGCTCGGCATCCGAGCGGAAGCCGTAGAGCCGGATCATGTCCTCCCGGACATGGGTCTCGATGGCGAGGTCCGCCGCCTCGCCGATGCCGGGCAGGCGCTGGAGCGTCCGGGCGGAGCAGTGGACCACGTAGCCGACGCCCTGCACGTCGAGGATCACGAAATCCTCGCCATAGGAATCCACCACGCCCTTCAGCTTGCCGATCATCGCCTCGCCCATCCCTCGCGCCGCCGGATGCCCATCCGTCGGCGGATTGCCTACAGGCCGGCGCGCCCGAGCGCCATGTGCTCCGTCGCGACGGCGGCCGGCCCGCCTTGAGGCCGCGCGGCGTTCGTGAAATCAAAGGCGCCCTGCCCGACACACACGGATGACCGTCTCGATGCGCCAGACCGCGCTGCTCCTCGCCTCCGGGCTCCTGTTCACCGCCGGCGCGGCCCGGGCGGCCGAGACGCCGGCACCGGCACCGGCCACGCCGGCACCGGCCGCGCCCTCCAGCGATCCGACCCAGGTGCGTCCGGGCGACTACGTGCTCGATTCCGCCCACGGCAAGATCACCTGGTCGGTGAGCCACCTCGGTTTCTCGACCTATTACGGCCAGATCACCGACGTGACCGCGCAGGCGGTGCTCGACCCGAAGGAGCCGGCCAAATCCACCCTCACGGTCACCATCGGCACCGACAGCGTCAACGGCCTCGACGACCGGCTCAACCAGCACCTCAAGGCGCCGGACTTCTTCGACACCGCAAAGTTCCCCAAGGCCACGTTCACCGCGACCAGCATCGAGCCGACGAGCCCCGCCACCGCGCGGGTCAACGGCGACCTGACGCTCAAGGGGGTGACGCGGCCGGTGGCCTTCGACGCCACCTTCAACCAGGCCGGGATCAACCCGGTGAACCAGGCCTACACGGTCGGCTTCGACGGACGGGCGGTGATCAAGCGCTCGGATTTCGGCATCAACGCCTTCCTGCCGCTCCTCGGCGACGAGGTGTCCCTGCGGCTCGAGGGCGAGTTCAAGGCTGTGGAGTGAGGCCGCGCCCCGACGGCCCCAGGCGCCGGTAGATCGCGGCGAGGAGGGCCGTCACCAGGACGAGCAGCGCCATGTCGATCAGGCTGGAGGCGAGGATCCGGACGGCCAGGACGACGGGGGGCAGGTCGGCCCCGGAGCGCTCGGGCGCGTGCAGCATCCGGTCCACGAGGCCGAGCGGCAGGATCGTGGCCACGAGGATCACGCCGATCCGGGCGGCCGATCCGCGGGTCATCGCGAGCACGCCGCGCAGGGTCGCCTCGGGGGCGCCGACCGCCAGGGCCGGCGCGAGCAGGCTGGTCCAGATCTGCAGGAGCAGGAGGGCGATCCAGGCGAGCAGGCCGACGATCAGCGGACCCGGACCGAGCCGCTCCGGCGCGAGGCCCCGGTCCAGCACCCCGCTGACCAGGAGCCAGAACAGCTCGAGGGCGAGGAAGTCCTGGAACGGCCCCGCCCGGCCCGCCACGACCGCCCGCACGGAGCCGTCGGCCCCGAGGAGGAGCCGGAACATCGCCATCCAGTAGGGGGCGAGCAGGATCGTGCAGAGGCCGTCGACCAGGAAGAGGTCGTCCTGGAAGCGCGCGGGCCGCGTCGGGTCGCCCATCAGCGTGTGGGCCGCCTCCTTGGCCAGGACGACGAGGAACGCCGCGGTGGTCGCCGAGCCGAGGGCGCGGATCGCCGGAAGCGCGGACCGCACGCCTTCCCGCAGCGTCTCGCCGACCGGCAGCGCCGGCCGCGTCGTTCCCTGGTGGGCCATTCCGTTCGATCTCCGCCCCGCGCGCGCGTCGCGCACGGAGGCACTGCACAAGCGCCCGGGCGGAGTCCAGGGCGCGGCGCGGTCAGGTGCGCGCCAGGGCCGCCGCGATGCGGGCCGCCGCCAGGCTGCTCGTCCCGGCCACGGGGGCGTGCTGGCGCTTGAGGGCATGGGCGCCCCGGTGGCTGTTGTGGGTGATGGCGATGGCGAGCGCATCCGCCGCGTCGGCCACCTTGAACTCGGCCTTCGGCAGCAGGAACTTCACCATGGCCTGGATCTGGACCTTGTCGGCATGTCCCGAGCCCGCGACCGTCTTCTTGATCAGGTTGGCGGAATACTCGAACACCGGCATGCCGGCGAGCGCCGGGACCAGCAGCGCCACCGCGCGGGCATGGCCGAGCTTCAGCGTCGCCTGCGCGTCCTTGTTGACGAAGGTCTCCTCGACCGAGACCTCGTCCGGCTGGAAGGCCCCGACGATGCGGGTGATGCCCTCGTAGAGCTCGCGCAGGCGCAGGGCGAGCGGCAGGTCCCCGTCCGAGGTGACGACGCCGCAATCGACGTAGGCGAGCTTGGTCCCCGTGGCCGTGACGACGCCCCAGCCGGTGCGCCGCAGGCCCGGATCGATGCCGAGGATGCGAACGGGAACGGTCATGCGGACTGGGTCATGGCTGGCGCGGCTCCGGGCGCGAAGATCGCGCCGTTCGAGCGTTAGGGACATACCGTGAACGGAGCGTTATGCCAATCCGCGCCGCGGCGATGGCGGCCGCGGTGGCGCGACGGACCGAACAAACCCGTCGCAAGGAAATCCGGACCTCGCGTCGGACCAAACGGACGCGATGCGTCCGCGCGGGGCGGTCGTTACGAAGGACGCGGATCGATCGGACGAGACAGGCAGACCGGCGCGGGGACCTCCCCGATCCCAGACGGACCTGTAACCGCTCCTTAGACTGTTCGCCCGTATTCTCACAGGACACCATTCAGGCGGACGGGTTTCCTCGTGATCGACGCCCAGGCCCATCGCCCGAACCGGCTCCGCGGACCCGTGGCGATCCTCGCGACCCCGATCCTGCCGGCCGGCCTGGCGGCGCGCGCCGGATCCTCCGACCGCGTCTCCCGGCTCGACGCGTCCGGAGCCCGGCTCGTCCCCGACGCCCGGTTCGCGACGGGCTGCACGCCCGCCTCGCGAACCTGATCGCTCCGACCCGAAGACCCCGACGCTCCCCTCTGGATCCGACCCGGCGATGACGACCCTCGACACCCTTCGGCAGCGTTTCGGCCGCTTCCTCATCGGCCTCCTCTGGCTGCACCTGCCGATCGTCGTGCTCGCGGCCTGGATCGCCGGGAATCCGATGCTGGTGCCGGTGTCGGTCGCCGGCGGCCTCGCCGGCCTCAGCACGCTGATGTGGCGGCGCTCCGCCATCGGCCCGGCGACCCGGCTGGTGAGCAGCCTGTCCCTGATCGGCATGGCCGCGATCCTGCTCTCGGCCTTCGCCGGGCATCCGTGGCAGGTCGACCTGCACATGTATTTCTTCGCCGGCCTGGCGGTGAGCGTCGCCTGGTGCGACTGGACCATCCTGGTGGCCTGCGCCGCCGCCGTCGCCGGGCACCACCTCACCCTGAACCTCGCGATGCCGGCCCTGATCTTCTCCGGCGCCGCCCAGCGCTCGGACCTCGCCCGCGTGATGCTGCACGCGGTCATCCTGATCCTCGAAACGGGCGTGCTGGCCTGGGTCGCCCGCACCCTCGCGACGGCCTTCGCGGCGCAGGCGGCCTCCGAGGGCGCCATCCGCGCCCAGATGGAGCGCATGCAGGCTCTGGAATCGGAGACCGCGCTGGCGCGGGCGGGCGCCGATGCGCAGCGCAGGGCCGCCCTGCGGCAGACCGCCCGGTCCTTCGAGTCGACGGTGAGCGGCATCCTGAGCCGGGTCACGCAGGCGGCGGGGGCGCTGCAGGGCAGCGCGCAGACCATGACGGGAACGGCAGAGGGCACGGCGGGGCGCGCCGGGTCCGTGGTCGGCGCCGCCGAGATGGCCGCGCAGAATGTCGGTCGGGTGGCCGGTGCGGCCGAGGAACTCGGCGCCACCGTCGCGGAGATCGGCCGGCAGGTCGCGGATTCGGCCCGGATGGCCCAGGGGGCGGTGGGGCAGGCCGATGCCACCGGCCGCCTGGTTCACGCCCTGAGCACGGGCGCGGCCCGGATCGGGGACGTCGTCGGCCTGATCTCGGGCATCGCCGGCCAGACCAACCTGCTCGCCCTCAACGCGACGATCGAGGCGGCGCGGGCCGGCGAGGCCGGTCGCGGCTTCGCCGTTGTGGCGGCCGAGGTCAAGGAACTCGCCAGCCAGACCGCCCGGGCGACAGAGGAGATCACGCAGCAGATCCACGCGATCCAGGGGACGACCGGCGAGGCGGTGACGGCCATCGAGGCCATCGCCGCGCAGATCCGCACCATGAGCCGGACCGCGGACGCCATCGCGGCGGCGGTGGACCAGCAGGGCTCCGCGACCCGGGAGATCATCCGCAACGTGGGCGCGGCGGCGACCGGCACGGGGGCGATCACCGACACCATCGGGGGCGTCGCCCAGTCGGCCGAAGCGACGAGTGCCGCGGCCGCCTCGGTTCTCGTCTCGGCCTCCGCGCTGGCGCAGGAGGCCGATCAGCTCGGCACCGAGGTGAACCGCATCCTCGAAACCCTGAAGGCCGCCTGACGGGCCGGCTTCGATCAGCCCTGGAGCTTCTCCATCAGGGCGTCCGAGAGCGCGAAGTTCACGAAGACGTTCTGGACGTCGTCCTGGTCCTCGATCACCTCGACGAGGCGGATCAGCTTCTCGCCGGTCTCGTCGTCGACCTCGATGGTGTTCTGCGCCTTCCACACGAGGGCCGTGCGGCGCGGCTCGCCGAAGCGGGCCTCCAGGGCCTTCGAGACCTCGCCGTAGGCCTCCTGCGCGCAGGTGATCTCGTGGCCGGATTCGTCCGAGCGCACGTCGTCGGCGCCGGCCTCGATGGCGGCCTCCAGCATGGTGTCGGCATCCGCCACCTTGGCGTCGAACTCCACCACGCCGACATGGTCGAACATGAAGGAGACGGCGCCCGTCTCCGCCAGGCTGCCGCCCGACTTCGTGAAGGCCGAGCGCACGTCGCTGGCCGTGCGGTTGCGGTTGTCGGTCTGCGCCTCGACGATCAGGGCGGCGCCGCCGGGGCCGTAGCCCTCGTAGCGGATCTCGTCGTAGCTCTCCGCATCGGCCCCCTGCGCCTTCTTGATCGCGCGCTCGATGTTGTCCTTGGGCACGTTCTCGGCGCGGGCCGCGATGATGGCGGCGCGCAGACGCGCATTCATCGCCGGGTCCGGCAGCCCGAGCTTGGCCGCGACGGTGATCTCGCGGGCGAGCTTGCCGAACAGCTTCGAGCGGACCGCGTCGACGCGGCCCTTCCGGTGCATGATGTTCTTGAACTGGGAATGGCCGGCCATGACGTGACCCTAGACTGGTAGGAACGAGACCGGATCGCGGGGGCCAGGTGCCGGGGCCATGTGCCGGGGCGGCGGGTCCGCGATGCCGGACGGAAACGGGGTTGGCCGGCTTATAGGCCGCGGGCCGCACCCCTGACAACGCTGCGCCGCAGCGTGCGCGACCGCGGGCGGTATCCCCCATGGCTATCCGGCGGACAGGGACTATCCTGGGGCGATGACACAGCAGGCCATCGATCGGGCACGGCCCGAAAGCTCCGGCAGGGATTTCCGCGCCCGGCCCGGGCCGGACGCGCAGACCCATCGGGACGCGCCGACGACACAGCGCTGGCTCAAGCTCGGCCTCGCGGGCGCGCTCGGGATCGTCGCCGGCGCGATGCTGTTTCCGACCCGCGCCGAGGGCGCGCCGCCCGGACGCGGCGGGACGCGGCGCCCCGGGCCCTGACGTCCGCTCTCAGCCGGTGACCCGCGCGTGCCAGTCGCGCAGGGCGGCCACGGTCACGACGCCGTCCGGCCAGGCATATCCGGACAGGTGCCGGTGGGGTGCGCCGGGCTCGCCGAGATCGGAGACCGCCGAGAACGCCCCGTCGAGGCGGTGGCTCTCGGTGTAGCGGCTGCGCGTGGCGATCACCGGCAATCCGGCATCGAGGGCAGAGCGGATGCCGGCGGCGGAATCCTCGAAGGCGATCGCCTCCGAGGCCGAGACCTCGAGGCGCGCGAGCGCGAGATCGAAGACGTCGGGGGCCGGCTTCTTGCGCGGCGCCTCGTCGCCGCAGGCGATGACGTCGAAGGGGACGTCGCCCGCGGGAAAGTTGATCCGCAGCAGGGTGTCGACGTTGGGTCGGCTCGTCGTGCTGGCCACCGCGAGCTTGAGCCCGGCCGCCCGCGCCTCCGCGATCAGGCGGCCCACCCCGGGGCGCAGGGCGAGGCTGCCGCCCTCCACGAGGTCGCCATAGCGCCGGGTCTTGCGGTCGTGGATGTCGCCCAGGCGCGGGCGCAGGGTCTCGACCGCGTCGGCGTGCTCGGTCTCGACGTAGTGGCGCAGGCGTTCCTTGCCGCCCATCACCGTCAGAAGATCGGCGTAGCGGGCCGGGGACCAGGACCAGGGCAGGCCGAGATCCGCGAAGGCGCCGTTGAAGGCCTGCCGGTGGAGGTCCTCCGTCTCGGCGAGCGTCCCGTCGACGTCGAAGATCAGCGCCCTCAGCATGAGAGGGGACCGCCCCCGACCGCCGCAGCGCCCGCGCGGATCGCCGCGATCCGGTCCGCGTAGCCGGCCGGCCCGCCCTTGAACACGGCATTGCCGGCCACGAAGGCGTTGGCGCCCGCGCGGGCGGCCAGGGCCACGGTCTCGGGGCCGATGCCGCCGTCGACCTCGATGTCGATCGCGCGGCCGGCGGTCATCGCCCGGATCCGCCGGATGGTCTCCAGGGTCGAGGGAATGAAGCTCTGGCCGCCGAAGCCCGGATTGACCGTCATCACCAGGACGAGGTCGACGAGGTCGAGGAGCGGCTCGATCGCCGAGGCCGGCGTCCCCGGATTGAGGGCGATGCCGGCGCGCTTGCCCAGATCCCGGATCGCCTGGAGCGAGCGGTGGATGTGCGGGCCGGCCTCCACATGCACCGAGATCGCATCGGCGCCGGCCTCCGCGAAGGCCGCGAGGTAGGGATCGGCCGGGGCGATCATCAGGTGCACGTCGAAGGGCTTGGTCGAGTGCGGCCGCAGGGCCTTGATCACCGCCGGGCCGAAGGTGAGGTTGGGCACGAAGTGTCCGTCCATCACGTCGAGGTGGATCCAGTCGGCCCCGGCCTCGGACACCGCGCGCACCTCCTCGCCGAGCGCGGCGAAATCCGCCGAGAGGATCGAGGGCGAGATGATCGGGCCGTTCATGGTGGGTTCCTCCGGAGCCTCGTGACCGCGCTCAGGCCATGCGGCGCTTGCGCTCGACGAGCTGCATGATGATCGGGGTCAGGATGAGCTGCATGGCAAGGTCGAGCTTGCCGCCCGGGATGACGATCGAATTGGCGCGGCTCATGAAGGAGCCCTGGATCATCGAGATCAGGTAGGAGAAGTCGATGCCCTTGGGGTCCTTGAAGCGGATCACCACCAGCGATTCGTCGGCCGTCGGGATCCAGCGGGCGATGAAGGGGTTCGAGGTGTCCACCGTCGGCACCCGCTGGAAGTTGATGTCGGTCCAGGTGAATTGCGGGCAGATGGTCTGCACGTAGTCGGGCATCCGCCGCAGGATCACGTCGGTGACGGCCTCGGTGGAATAGCCCCGGAACGAGCGGTCCCGGTGCAGCTTCTGGATCCACTCGAGATTGATCACCGGCACCACGCCGATCTTCAGGTCGGCGTAGCGGGCCATGTCGACGTTGTCGTCGACGACGCAGCCGTGCAGGCCCTCGTAGAACAGCAGGTCGGATCCCGGCGCGAACGCCTCCCAGTCCGTGAAGGTGCCGGGCTCGGTGCCGTAGAGCGCCGCGTCCGCCGCATCGTGGGCGTAGTGCCGGGTGCGGCCGCCCCCGGATTCGCCGTAGGTGCGGAAGACCTCCTCCAGCTCCGGCAGGAGATTGGCGCGCGGCGCGAAGTGGCTGAGGTTCGGCTCCGCGACCATCATGCGGCGCATGGTGTCGCGATCGTAGGCGTGAAACGCATCGCCCTCGATGTAGACCGCGCTCACGTCCTCGCGGCGGAAGATCTGCTCGAAGGTGTTGCGGACCGAGGTGGTCCCGGCCCCCGAGGAGCCGGTGACCGAGATGATGGGGTGACGCGCCGACATCTGTGTGCGTGCTGTCCCGTGCGGGCGCGCTAGCTGCGCATCAGGCCGCGCTGCCCGAACAGGGGCGAGCGACCGGCGGCGGCGTTGCGGCCATCGAAGTACTTGGCCACGCAGGCGACCTCGTCGAGGGAGCCGAAGATCAGCGGCACGCGCTCGTGGATGCCGGTGGCGCGGATGTCGAGGATCCGACGCTCGCCGTCGATGGCCCCGGCCCCCGCCTGCTCCATCAGCATGGCGATCGGGGCGGCCTCGTAGAGGAGGCGCAGGCGGCCCTGCGCGTAGCCCTTCCGGTTGTCTCCCGGATAGAGGAACACGCCGCCGCGCAGGAGCACGCGCTGGGCGTCCGCCACCAGCGAGCCGAGCCAGCGCATGTTGAAGTCCTTGTCCAGCGGGCCTTCGGAGCCGCGCAGGCAATCCTCGATATAGGCCTTCACCGGGCCGTCCCAGTTCCGGGCGTTCGAGGCGTTGATCGCGTATTCCTTGGCCGCGGCCACCACCTCGATGCGCGGATGCGTGAGGCGGAAGGTCCGCGTCGCCCGGTCCAGGGTGTAGATCTGGGTGCCGTGGCCGAGGGTGATCACCAGGGAGGTGGCGGGCCCGTAGGTGACGAAGCCGGCGGCGATCTGCTCGGAGCCCGGGGTGGTGAAGGCGGCGATCGAGTCCGCGGCACCGGCCACGACCGGGCGGATGCCGAAGATCGAGCCCACCGCCATGTTCACGCCGATGTTCGACGAGCCGTCGAGGGGATCGATCGCCACCGCGAGGGGGGCGCCGGGATTGAGCGGCATCATGCCCTCGGCCTCCTCCGAGGCCACCACCGCCACGGGGGCGCCGCGCAGGGCTTCCGTGAAGCGCTCGTGCGCGAGGACGTCGAGGGCCTTCTGGACGTCGCCGTCGCTGTTGTGGTCGCCGGTGGCGGCGAGGTCGGCACCGCCGAGCATGCCCCGGCCGATCACCTCGCTGACATCGACCGCCGCTTCGGCGCAGGCCGCGATCACGGCCGCCGCGTCGGCGAGCCGCCCATCGGCCGCCACGGTCTTCGCGAGGCAGTCCGCCAGGGTGGACCCGAACTCCAGAGACACCGTCGACATGAATGTCCGTCCTTCTTCCATTCCTGGCCGGGGGTCCGGCCGACTTGACTGCCCGGGTCGACTTGATTGCCCGAGCCGTCTCGGCTGCCGGCCGCCTTGCCGTCCCGGAGGTTCGGCCTGCCCGACCGTGACGTCTCAGGTCGGAGCGCCGCCCGGGACCGACCCGCCCTCGCATCCTGCCCTTGGCACGAGTGCCCCCGCGGGCACCAGTGCCCGCGGCGCATCCATGCCGCGCAGGCCCCTATGGTATCACCGAAAGAATTCTGAAAAAACTTGCGAGCGATTCCAAAAAAACTAGAAAAGCCTGATGCGCAACCTCTCTCTCAAACAGCTCCAGGCGGTCGCCGCCGTCGCCCGCCTCGGCACCATGACGCGCGCCGCCCAGGAGCTCAACGTCACTTCGGCCGCGCTCTACGCCCGCATCCGCCAATTGGAGGAGGAGGCGGGCCTCATGCTGTTCGACCGGACGCCCACCGGGCTGAAACCCACGGATGCGGGCCGCGAAATGCTCTGGGCGATCAACAGCATCAACACGGTGCTGGAGACCTGTGCCGACCGCCTGGAAACCCTGAAGGGCGGCAGCAGCGGTCGCGTGGCGATGGGCGTGGTCTCCACGGCCAAGTACTTCGCCCCGGGCGTGATCGCGGGCTTCATCGGGCTGCACCCGGCGGTGGAGATTAACCTCACGGTGGGAAACCGCGGCAACATGGTCGAGGCGCTGCGCAACTACGAGATCGATTTCGCCATCATGGGGCGTCCGCCCCGGGATTTCGCCATCGAGGCCGAGATCTTCGGCCCGCACCCCATCGTGATCATCGCCGGTCCGCATCACCCCCTCGTGGGCCGAACCGGGCTGACCCGGGCCGAACTCGCCCAGGAATCGTTCCTGGTCCGCGAGGAGGGCTCGGGCACGCGCACGGTGTTCGAGGAGTTCATGGCCGGGGTCATGATCAAGCGGGCGCGGCTCGGCATCGATTCCGGCTCGAACGAGACCATCAAGCAGGCGGTGATGGCGGGGCTCGGCATCGCCCTCATCTCCGCCCACACGGTGGCGGCCGAGCTCGAGAGCGGGCGCCTCGCGGTCCTCGACGTCCAGGGCCTTCCGATCCGGCGCGACTGGTACGCGGTGCGCCGGGCCGACAAGGTGCTCGGGCCGGCGGCGGCGGCCTTCTGGGACTACATCGCCCAGGATGGCGGGCGCTGGCTGCCCCAGCTCCGGCTGTCGCCGAACCCCTCCCCCGTCACCGCGGAGTTCGAGGCATGAGCGCGGCCGGTGTCGTCATCGTCGGCGCCGGCCAGGCCGGCTTCCAGGTCGCGGCCTCCCTGCGCGAGGCGGGCTTCACCGATCCCGTCACGCTCCTGGGCGACGAGGGCCTGCCCTATCAGCGGCCGCCCCTGTCGAAGGCCTACCTCGCCGGCAAGACCGATGCGGTCGGCCTGTGCCTGCGACCCGCCGCCTACTTCGACGAGCACCGCATCGAGCGCCGATCCGGCGTGTCCGCCACGGCGATCGACCGGGCGGCCCGGCAGGTGCGCCTCAGCGACGGCGCCACCCTGGCCTACGATCACCTCGTCCTGGCCACCGGCGCACGCAACCGGAGGCTGCCGGTGCCGGGCGCCGACCTGCCGGGGGTGCACCAGTTGCGCTCCCTGGCCGACGCCGATGCGCTGAAGGCCGCCCGCGGGGCCGCGCGCGCCATCGCCATCGTGGGCGCCGGTTTCATCGGGCTGGAATTTGCCGGCCTCTGCGCCGGATCCGGCCGCCCCGTGACGGTGATCGAGGCCGCGGACCGGCCCATGGCCCGGGCGGTCTCGGCCGAGACCGCCGGGTTCTTCACGCAGGCGCACACCGCTGCCGGCGTCACCTTCGCGTTCGGGGCCGGGGTCCAGGCGCTGGAGGCCGAGGCGGGCCGCGTGGCCCGGGTCCGGCTCGCCGACGGATCGGCGATCGATGCCGATCTCGTCCTCGTCGGCATCGGCGTCGTCCCGAACCAGGACCTCGCCGAAGCGGCGGGCCTCGCCGTCGGCGACGGGATCCACGCCGACCCCTTCCTGGCGACCTCCGATCCGGCGATCTCGGCCCTGGGCGACTGCGCCCGCGTGCCGAGCCGCTTCGCGGACGGGCAGCCCGTGCGCATCGAATCGGTGCAGAACGCCGTGGATCAGGGCCGGTGCCTCGCCGCCCGGCTCAACGGACGCCCGGTCGCCTACGCGGCCGTGCCCTGGTTCTGGAGCGACCAGGGCCCGCACAAGCTGCAGATCGCCGGCCTGACCCGGCCCGACGATGCCAGCGTCGTCCGCCCCACCGAGGGCGGCCTGTCGGTGTTCCGCTTCCGCGACGGGCACTTGAGCGGCGTCGAGACCGTGGACCGGCCCGCCGACCACATGGCGGCCCGGCGCATCCTGGGCCTCGGCCTTCCGCTGACGCCGGAGGCGGCCGCCGATCCGGCCCGGGACCTCAAGGCGCTCGTCAAGGGCGCCTAACGGTCGTTCTCGGTGTTGAGGGCGTCCAGCCGCGTACCCTCGCCGCGTCCCTGCCCGCTGAGGCGGACCCCGTCCGACCCACCCTCCTGGCTGAACACCACGCCATGGGTCATGAACGTGCTGCGCAGGGCCTCGATCTGGCCGGAGGGCTGCTCCCGGCCGCCCGATTCGAAGTCGCGCACGAAATCCGCTCCGAGCCCGAGCCGGCCCGCGAGATCGGCCTCCGACCAGTTCAGAAGGGCGCGGGCCGCCCGCGACTGCGCCGGGGTGATGGTGTTCGGACCCGCGGCCTCGGGCTGCAATCCGCTTGGGGTTCCCTCGTCCGATCCCGTCACCGCATCAACTCCCTGCTCTATGCTCTGCCGGTCAACGGAAACCCGGCCGGTTCGTTCAACGCAAACCGGTCCGCCGGCCGGTTAACGGGGGATCGCGGCGGCGTCCCGTCGAATCCCGGGCCCGCGGCCTTGACCATATTTGTGCTGGAATCTTATCCGATTGGCCGCAGGGCCCGTCCTGTTCTGAGCGGTTCCGTGCGCAACAGCCGCGCCGAGCGCCGAGACAGGCCGGCAGGGTTGCAACGTTCGACGCGACGCGAAGCGCGCTTGTGAGGGGGCCAGACGATGAGAGCGATCCGAATCGCCATGGTGGCCGGCGCCATCGCGGCCGGGGCCATGACGGGAGCCATGACCACGGCGGCGACCGCCCAGATGGGGAACAACGTCACGGGCTTCGGCCGCGAGGGCCGCGAGAAGCCCGAGAAGAAGCAGTACGTTCCGGCGGCCAAGCCCCAGGAAAAGATCTTCCCCCTCGATGCCACCTGGACGGCGGTGAGCCTGAACGGCAAGCCCTTCGGCGGCAACGACCGCCCGAGCTTCACCATCGACAAGCAGTACCGGGCCCGCGGCTACGGCGGCTGCAACACCTTCGCGGCCACCGCCTTCCCGCTCAAGGAGCAGCACCTCGCGGTCGGCCCGCTCGCCCTGACCAAGAAGCCCTGCGACAAGGGCCTCGGCGCCAGCGAGCAGGACTTCTTCATCGCCCTGCGCACCGCCGGGCAGTGGGACCTGGTCGGATCTCAGCTGGTGATCAAGAGCCAGAAGGGCGAGCTGCGCTTCGACCGCGCCCTCTGAGCCGTCCGACGGTTTTAAGCTTCCATTGACGACGATCCGCGGTCGCGGCCGCGGATTTACCCGCCCTTCAAGCCCCACCGTGCCTCCTGAGCCCGGCCGCCGAGCGTTTCGGCGGATGGGGAGAACGCGATGGGCACCAGGGTGGAATGGACCACCGGCAGCAACGGCCTCCGGCCCGGGCTGCGCGAGGAGACCCGCTACACCTGGCCCCAGGGGCTCCATGCGGGCGCCGCGATGATCGTCACCGCCAGCCCGGTCGTCGCCACGATGGTGATGCTCTGCGCCGCGCTGTTGACGCACTGATCCCGGCCGCGCGCCCGTCAGATCGCCGGACGAAGAAATAACTTCTCCATTTCTCGACCACCGCAGGTGAAGACTACTCCAAGTCGGCAGCTTCGTTGCCGACGGAGAAGGATTGTCTTTGATCTCGGGTCTTTGTCGATTGCCTCGACAGAAACGACACGATATCTCCCGGCCCTGAGTTCGTTCCAGGCGGGATCCGGCACGCCCTTGCGCCGGCCTCCGGGACGCAATCCGCACGCTGTTCAGGAGAGATCTATGGCCGAGTCCCAGAGCCCCGCCTCGCCCCGCACGCCGGGCCACGGCCACATCTTCGGCTCGATCACCGAGACCATCGGCAACACGCCCCTGGTCCGTCTCAACCGGATCACCAAGGAGCACGGGGTCGATGCCGAGATCCTGCTCAAGCTCGAGTTCTTCAACCCGATCGCGAGCGTGAAGGACCGCATCGGCGTCAACATGATCGACGCCCTCGAGGCCTCCGGCAAGCTGAAGCCCGGCGGCACGCTGGTGGAGCCGACCTCCGGCAACACCGGCATCGCCCTCGCCTTCGTGGCGGCCGCGCGCGGCTACCGCCTCATCCTGGTCATGCCCGAGACCATGTCGCTGGAGCGCCGCAAGATGCTGGCCTTCCTGGGCGCCGAGCTCGCCCTGACCCCCGGCCCGCAGGGCATGAAGGGCGCCATCGCCAAGGCCGAGGAACTCCTCAACGAGATCCCGGGCGCGATCATGCCCCAGCAGTTCTCGAACCCGGCCAACCCCGAGATCCACCGCAAGACGACGGCCGAGGAGATCTGGAACGACACCCAGGGCCATCTCGACGCCTTCGTTGCCGGCGTCGGCACGGGCGGCACCATCACGGGTGTCGGCTCGGTCCTGAAGCCGCGCCTGCCCGGCCTGAAGATCGTCGCCGTCGAGCCCACCGACTCGCCGGTCATCTCCGGCGGCCAGCCCGGGCCCCACAAGATCCAGGGCATCGGCGCCGGCTTCATCCCCGACAACCTCGACAAATCGATCATCGACGAGGTCATCACGGTCTCGAACCAGGAGGCCTTCGACACCGCGCGTCAGCTGTCGCGTCTCGAGGGCATTCCCGGCGGCATCTCCACCGGCGGCAACGTGGCCGCGGCCCTGAAGCTCGCCGCACGCCCCGATTTCCGCGGCAAGCGCATCGTCACCGTCGCCTGCTCCTTCGCCGAGCGGTACATCTCCTCGGCCCTGTTCGACGGCCTCTGATACGGGGTCCGCTCGATCGAAGCGGTGCCCGGATCGTCGAACCGGCGCGGCGCTTGATCGGAGCCCAAGTCCGCCATCCCGTGGGGATCAAGCGGATTTGGGATCAGAACCGCACGGGCGCTCCGGGCCTCGCTCCCGGAGCGCCCGAAGGTCGCGTATCCGGCTCGCGAGCCCTGCCCCGCGAGGCTCGCCCGAGAGCCGCCGTCATGTCCACCGCCCTCTATGCCCTCCGCCGCTGGGGGCGGCGCCCCTTCATCCGCGTCGGCGCCTTCAGCGTCGGCGGCGTCGGGGCCGCCCTGGTCTCGGCCGTCCTGGCGCCGATGGTGCCGGCGGACCTCGGCGCCTCGATCGGTGCGGACGCCGTCGACCAGATCCTCTCCGTCCTGGCGACCAGCATGCTGCCGGTGGCGACGTTCTCGCTCTCCACCATCGTGCAGGCCTATGGCGGGGCCACCAACACCGTGACGCCCCGCGCCGTGACCCTGCTGATGCGCGACACCCGTGCGCAAACGGCCGTCGCGAGCTTCATCGGCGCCTTCGTCTACAGCGTCGTCGGCCTCATCGCCCTCAAGACCCATGTCTACGGCAGCCAGGGACGGGTGATCCTGTTCGGCCTGACCCTGCTGGTCCTCGTCAGCGTGGTGGCGACGCTGGTGCGCTGGATCGACACCCTGTCGCATCTCGGCCGGGTCGGCGAGACCATCGGCGCCATCGAGGCCGCGGCCGGCGATGCCCTGGGGCGGCGCGCCGCGGCGCCCCATCTCGGCGGCCTGCCCTGGCAGCCGGCACCGCCCGGCGCGACCCGGATCGCCGCCGCAGCGACGGGCTACGTCCAGCACGTCGATGCGGCCCGGCTCGACGCGCTGGCCGGGGCCCACGGCCTCACCCTCCACCTGGCGGCCCTGCCGGGCGCCTTCGTCCACCCCGGACGCCTCCTGGTGGCGGTCGATGGCGCCGTCGACGACGGCCTGCGGGACCGGATCACCGAGGCCTTCGTCGTCGGCGACCGGCGCAGCTTCGACGACGATCCGCGCTTCGGGCTCATCGTCCTCGCGGAGGTGGCCCAGCGCGCCCTGTCGCCGGCGGTCAACGATCCCGGGACGGCCGTCGCTGTCATCGGCACCCTGGTGCGCGTGCTCGGCCTCTGGGACGCGCGCCGCGCCCTCGCGCCCGAGGCGCGGGTCTATCCGCATCTGCGCGTGCCCGGCCTCGGCGCCGACGACCTTCTCGCGGATGCCTTCGACCCCATCGCCCGCGACGGCGCGTCGGACGTGACGATCGGCCTGCGGCTGCAGAAGGCCCTCGCCGCCCTCGCGGATCTCGGGAGTCCGGCCGTCCGGGCGGCCGCCCACGCGCAGGCCGACCTGGCTCTCCTGCGCGCCGAGGCGGCGCTGCCGCTCGAGGCCGACCGGGCCCGCCTTCGCGAGGCCCGCGCCGCCTGGAGCGAAGCAACCTCGGGGCCGGCGCCGGGTTGAGCCTGCAACAGCAGGAGGACATCATGACCGACGAGCCGCGCGCGGGCAGCGCGCCGAAGGAGATGGACGCCGACCGCCACGCCGGGACGCCGACGCAGGGCGCCCCCCCCGGATCCGAGCCTGCGGTGCAGGGCGGCGAGGCGCCCCCCGCGACCCTGGAGGAGATCGGCGCGGCCGCGCGGAAGACCGAAACCTCGGGCGCGGCCCGCGAGGCCATCGACCGCGCCACCGCGCCCAACGGCCAGGATGCGGGGGCGTAGGCATGCCGAACGATCACATCCCCATCGTGGGCACGCGCAAGCCCGATTCCGATGTCGGAAAGCCCGGCGACCCGGCCGTCGCCGGCGGCGGCCAGTCGGCCGATCAGGCCGCGATCACCCGGCAGGGCCCCGGCGGTCAGACGGATACGGCCCGCAACGCCGCCTGGGACGGCGCTCCGAAGGGGCGCAATCCCACGCCGGCCGGCGGTTCGTCCGACGGACAGTCCGACCGGCCCCGTTCCCCCCCTGCCACCCCCGAGGAGTGACGCGATGACAGGCTCCGACGACAAGGATCCGCCCAAGGACAAGCCGGCCAACACGGCGCCGGACGCGGTGATGGATCCCAACGAGAAGACCGACGGCAAGCCCGGAAAGGGTCCGAAGGGCGGTGCGCAGCCGGACGGCGAGACCGATCCTGGCGGCGGCTAGGACACGTCCCCCGGCCGGCGGGCCTGGGTCGGACGCTGCGCGAGCCTGAACCCGGCCCCTGGGTTCGGGCCTTCGTCGCCCGGCGCGGCGGAAATGCCGCCGTCGGAACTCAACGAACTGGTGAGAAACGCGCGGTATACAGGGCCTGACATGCGCGACGCGCGTCGAGGTCGCGCGATCCAGACAGGGAGATTGCGGGTGAGTGCCGCTCCAGCGTCATCGATCCGGGCCGGGGCGCCCCCCGACCGGCTGCCCGAGCTGTCGCGGCTGGCCGCCCTCTTCGCGCGGACCGTGCTCGACGCGCAGATCCAGGGCCGTCCCGTCCCGGACGACCAGATCCGCTTCCTGCTCGATGCGGCCCTGCTCTTGAACGAGTACGGCGCCGAGCTGCCCTCTCCCCTCGATCAGATCATGCAGGATGCCAGCGCGCCGAAGGCCTCCGAGCCGTCGGCCGACCGGCCGGCGCCGGACGCCCGGGACGACGATGCCGGCCGCCTCGCGTGGCTGCTGCGCCCGTTCCAGGGATCGAAAGGATGAGGGCCGGGGCTCAGGGCAGGGTGTAGCCCGGCTTCTTGAACAGGGTCTCGGGCCGGCCGACGATCTCGGGGCGGTAGACCTGCGCCTCCCAATCCGCCTGGGCCACGTCCTCGATCGACACCGAGATCGCCCGCTCGGCGGTTCCGGCACTGGCCATCAGGGCGGCCGCGATGGCCTCGGCCATCTCCGTCTTCTCGGCGTCGGTCTTGCCCGGGTACATCTTCACGGTCACGTGCGGCATGGCGATTCGGTCCTGACGGCGGCTGGACGGACGGGAGACCGCCCGTCGCGGGGTCCATGCCAGGACGGGGGCGGGCGGACAAGGTCCGGATGCTCCCGTCCGCGGCCTCGTGCCGATCGGAAGGTCCGGCATCGACCGGTCCGTGATGTTGGGCCCCTGATGCTCCGACCTCCCTGCGACCGGATGCGGGACGGGAAACGGGCCCTCCAGCAAGGGCGCCGATCGCTGACACAACCCTGATTCATGTCTTCAGCCAGAACGCTCAGCGCAGGTTGTGCGAGATCGCGGACGGGTTCATGGTCAGCCGGAATCAGGCCGCTCCGGCGGTAGCGCGATTCTCCCAAGTGGACCGAGGCACCATGAACTATCACGGCTACCTGGACAAATTCGCGGTCGTCGGACGATGCCTGTATGCCGAGGGCTGGGCCAACAGCTTTCAGCCGGAACTGTATTATGATGGCGCGTTACTGAAGACCGAGCATCAGACCGTCCTGCGGCCGGACCTTGTGACCGTGTTCGGACCGGACTCCGTCAATTGGGGCTTCGTCCTCGTGGCCATCGTCCCCCACCTACACGTCGATCGGACGAAGTTCACGCTGCGATTCAGCGAAGGCTTCGTCTTGAAAGACCCGTCCGGAGGGTTCTCCAACCCTGGCGATCGGCTTTTCCAGGTGATGGTGGATCGCTTCTGCGGGGAAGTTGCCGAGCGTCGGGGAAGCATGCTGGAGATCGGCAGTCGGGCGCGCAGCGGCGTCAGCTACCGTTCCTGGTTTCCGGCCGACATCGAACACCTGGGAATCGACATCACGGATGGGCCGAATGTCGACACCGTCTGCGATGCGCATCATCTCAGTCGGCGCGTCGACCGAACCTTCGACTTCGCTTTCTCCATGGCGGTGTTCGAACATCTCCTCATGCCGTGGAAAGTGGCATTGGAGATGAACAAGGTGCTTCGTCAGGGCGCCCTGGGGCTCATCATCTCGCACGCCGCGTGGCCCCTGCACGAGGAGCCCTGGGACTTCTTCCGCTTCTCGAAGGAGAGTTGGCGGGGTATCTTCAACGCACATACCGGCTTCGAGGTCGTGGACGCGCAGTATCGCTATCCTGCCTCCATCGTGCCGGACTACATCAACGATACGAATTTCCAACAGATGAGTCTTGGGCCGACCTACCTCCTCAGCGGATGCATCATCCGGCGAACTGGTCCCGCACGGGTGGAGTGGAACGCGGAGGTCGCGGATGTCTACGACCTGTCCTACTCGCATGCCTGAGATGGCCCGTCGGGCAGGCCGAGCGCCATCACCCGGGGCGCGCCTCCCCGGCGCAACCGTTCTCCGGGAGGGATCGTCCCGCTGACGGACAGGGCAGAGGGCCTCGTTGCGTCGCCCCGGCGGCGGGCTCAGATCTCGGAGCGTCCGACCAGCGGAGCGACCGGGGGGCGCGCGTCCCGCCCTGCGTCGGAGGTCGACAGGAGGCGGCGACGGATGACGTGGCGGCCCAGCGCGATGGCGGGCGCTTCGATCCAGCGATAGACCAGCGCCGCGACCGCGACGGTCGCGAGTGCCGTCGTGGCCGCGAACAGGTGGATCGGGACGACCGGCGCGTACCCGGCCAGCGCATGCTCGAGCACCCCTTGGACCACCGGCCCGAACAGGTAGATCGAGTAACTGATGGCGCCCAGGTAGGTGAACAGCCGCCCCTCGATGCGCAGCGTCAGGGACAGCAGGGCGAACAGCGCCATCGCGGCCCAGTAGGTGACGAGGTACTTCACCCAGTTCTCGTGAAAGCCCATGTCGCGCCCGTAGGCCAGCACGGACGCCAGCGGGATCGCACAGACGAGGGCGCCGGTGACCACGGCGAGCGCGGTGCCCCAGCCCGGCCGGCGCTCGAGGACGTGGTAGCGCAGGCACAGTCCCCAGAACATCACCGCCAGGGACAGGGGCACGGCCACCGGGAATTTCCGCTCGAGGACGAAGCGCAGGGCGGCGAGGCCGAGGGCGGCCGCGATCAGGGCCAGGGCCGACAGCACGACGCCGACGGCATCGTCGAGACGCCCGAGGACGAAGAGCCCGACGCAGAGGCCGTAGAAGATCAGCTCGATCTGCAGGGTCCAGTACAGGGCGATGATGTTCTCCACGCCGAGGAACTGCTGGAGCATCGTGATGTTGGCGGGCACGAGCACGGCGGGGATGTCACGGCCCGGCCACACGAACAGGACCAGCAGCCCGCAGGGGATCGAGAGCCAGTAGGCGGGGTAGAGGCGGAAGAACCGCGACACGGCGAAGGCGAGGATCGGCCGGTCTCCCCCCTTGAACAGCGAGAAGGGCACCACGAAGCCCGACACCGCGAAGAACAGCGTCACGGCGATCTTCCCGACATCGATGTACTCGGTCAGCCCGGACAGGACGAGGCGCTCGAGGGGAAACGGACCGAGCTGCGTCTTCAACCCGAACTCGACGGTATGGGCGTAGATGACCGCCAGGGCGGCCAGACCACGGATCGAGTCGATGCTGTGCAGGCGGCGCATGGCGACAGTCGGTGTTGCGCCCCGATCATCGAGGGCCCTGCAGGGATTGCAGGTGGCGTCCGTTTCGACAAGGTCCTTCGCGCCCCTTGGTAAACGCACGGCGCGTCTTGGCGGGGTCCTGCGTCCGGGAGAGATTGCGGACGACCCATGCTTTCTCTGAACGCAACTGTCTTCGGGGACCCAGCACAGGACAAGCGCCAGGGATGAATACGTGCATTCCAAGTATCCCGGAGCTCAAGGACCCGGGAGACAGAGCCGAGGAGGCTTGGAGCGATGGGGCGTGGCCGAGGGCCGTTCGGGGGATCCGGCATGCTCGCGCCCCACGAGCCTCGGCGCAGGGGGACGGGGGCGCCGAGGCGTTCATCGGTTCACCGGCGGCCGCGGTTGTGTCCCGGCCCAGGTGTCGTAAGGAAAGGACCATGCAAGCTCCTGCCCCGCTCCGCCGGCCGTTCTCGGCCTTCCGGTCGATGCTCACCTCCGAGGCGGGCGGCGGCCTCGTCCTGATGGCGAGCGCGGTGCTCGCCCTCGTGGTGGCGAATTCGCCCCTGGCAGAGCGCTACTTCGCGGTCCTGCAGACCAAGGTCGGGGGCTTGAGCGTCCTGCACTGGATCAACGACGCCCTGATGGCGCTGTTCTTCCTGCTCGTCGGTCTGGAGATCAAGCGCGAGATGCTGGATGGGCGCCTGCGGACCTGGCCGGACCGGATCCTGCCCGGCCTCGCCGCCCTCGGCGGCATGGCGGCGCCGGCCCTGGTCTACGTGGCGGTGAACCGGCACTCGCCGGAGACCCTCCGCGGCTGGGCGATTCCCGCCGCCACCGACATCGCCTTCGCCCTCGGCATCCTGGCCCTGCTCGGCTCCCGGGTGCCGGTCTCGCTCAAGGTGTTCCTCACCGCCCTGGCGATCCTCGACGACCTCGGCGCGGTGCTCATCATCGCGCTGTTCTACACCGCCGACCTGTCCCTGCCGATGCTGGGCGGGGCGGCCGCGACCCTGGCGGTGCTCTACGGCCTGAACCGGGCCGGCATCAGCCGCCTCGCGCCCTACCTCGTCCTCGGCGCGGTGCTGTGGGTCTTCGTCCTGAAATCCGGGGTGCACGCCACGGTGGCGGGCGTGCTCCTGGCCCTGACGATCCCCCTGCGGCTCAGCATCGGCCGGCCGGACGATCCGACCTCGCCCCTGCACCGGCTGGAACAAGCGCTCCATCCCTGGTCGGCCTACCTGATCCTGCCGATCTTCGGCTTCGCCAATGCGGGCGTGTCGCTGGCGGGCTTCACGCCCGCGACGCTGCTCGACCCCGTGACCCTCGGGGTCGCCCTCGGTCTGGTCGTCGGCAAGCAGCTCGGCGTGTTCGGCTTCGTCCTCGCGGCGGTGAAGCTCGGGCTCGCCCAGCGGCCGGCGGGGGCCGGATGGATGCAGGTCTACGGGGTCTCGCTCCTCTGCGGCATCGGCTTCACCATGAGCCTGTTCATCGGCCTCCTGGCCTTCGCCGACGCACCGGACCTCGAGGCCGAGACCAAGGTCGGCGTGCTGGCCGGATCGATCGTCTGCATGGCGGCCGGCGCCCTCGTCCTGCTGGTCGCGCCCCGCCGCCGGGTCGGAGCTCCGAAGACCCGATCCGTCGAGGTCGCCTGAGACGCCCCGAGCGCTCCCGGATCCCGCACCCGAGCGCCGCAAGGCGCGCGGAAAGCGTCGGCCCCCGTCCCGGTCGTCGCCCCTGGGGGCGGCCTGAGGAAGAGAGGAGCCAGCCATGCCCGTCCTCGTCGCCGCGGGCGTCCCGAATATGGTCCAGGCGGGGGCGAGCCCTCCGTCGCGGGCGTGTCCTGGACCGGCGGCGCCATGGGCGGCCTCGGACTCGTGTCGGTGTTTGGGATTGGGTCGACGAAGCAGCGGGGAGGCTTCGAGGGAAATGGTGGGCGCGACAGGGATCGAACCTGTGACCCTTCGCGTGTGAAGCGAATGCTCTCCCGCTGAGCTACGCACCCGGACCGAGGGCCTTCTAGGGCGAGGGGCGCGGCTACGTCAAGCGCTGATCGGCAGGTTCTGCGTCGGCTTCGCGGCGCGGGGTCCCGAGGCGGAGCAGGATCACCACCGGCACGAGCCCGACGGCGACGATGAGGAGGGCCGCCACCGTACCGTCCTCGTAGGTGCCGCGCGCGGCCTCGCCGTAGAGATGGGTCGCCAGGGTCTCGACGTTGAGGGGCCGCAGCAGCAGGGTCGCGGGCAGTTCCTTGACGCAGTCCACGAAGACCAAGAGCGCGCCGCTGAGCACCGCCGGCCAGGCCAAGGGCAATTGGACCCGCCACAGGGTCGCGCCCGGCCCGCGCCCCAGCATCCGCCCGGCATCGGGCAGGCTGCGGGGCACGCGGGCCAGCCCGGCCTCGCAGGTGCCGATGCTGACCGCGAGGAAGCGGACGAGGTAGGCGGTGACGAGGGCCCCGCCGGTGCCGAGGCCGATCAGCGCCGGGGCGACGCCGAAGAGCCGCGTCGTCCCCGCCGACAGAGTGGCGTCGGCCCAGGCCAGGGGCCCGAGGAGACCGATGGCCAGGATCGCGCCGGGGAGCGCGTAGCCGAGGCTCGCCACCCGGATCAGCGCCTCGCCCCAGCGCCGGGCGACGAGGCGCGGCCCCGCCGCCACCACGAAGCCCAGGGCGGCGGCGATCACGGTCGCGGCGCCCGCATACAGCAGGGTGTGGCCGATCTCCGCCAGGATCGTCTCCGGCAGCCCGCTGCGCCACACCCGACGCAGGGCGGCCTGCACGAGGTAGGTCGCGGGAATCGCGAAGCCGACGGCCACGGGCACGAGGCCGAGGGCCAGGGCGGACGCGGCGCGCAGGCCCCTCAGCCGCTGCCGGGCGAGGCGGCGCGGGCGCTGGGCGCCGCTCGAGAAGCCGCGCCCGGCCCGGGCCCAGCGCTCCAGGGCCACCAGGGCGACGACGGCTACCAGCATGACGAGGGCGATCTGGGCCGCACCGGCGAGATCCGAGCGGTTCACCCAGGTAGCGTAGACCTGGACCGTCAGGGTGCGCACCCCGAGGAATTCCGCCGCACCGATGTCGTTCAGGGCCTCCATCAGGGCGAGGCTCGCGCCCAGGGCGATGGCCGGCCGCGCCATCGGCAGGGCGACCCGCAGGAAGGTGGCGGAGGGCCGACGCCCGAGCATCCGCGCCGCCTCGATGAGGTTGGCGGCCTGCATCAGGAACAGGGCCCGGGTCGGCAGGTAGACGTAGGGGTAGAGCACGAAGCCGAGGAGCAGGATGCAGCCGGGCAGCGAGCGGATCTCCGGCAGCACGAAATCGCGCGGGCGGGCATAACCGAGGAGGTCGCGCAGGGTGGTCTGCACCGGGCCGATCGGGTGCATCAGGTCGAGATACGCGAAGGCGACGATGTAGGTCGGCACCGCCATGGGCAGGAGCAGCCCGGCCTCCAGCAGGCGCCGGCCGGGGAAGTCGTAGGCCGCCACGAGCCAGGCGGAGCCCGCCCCCAGCACCACCACCAGCACGCCCACCCCGGCGAGCAGCAGGGCGGTGTCGCGCAGGGCCTGGGGCAGCACGTGAGCGACGAGGTGGGGCCAGAGCGCGGCGCCGCCCGCACCCGCTCCGCTTCCGTCGCCCGCCGCGAACACGAGGGCGACGACCGGGCTCAGCACCAGGGCGCAGAGCAGCAGGGCGGCGACGCCCCAGGCGAGGCCGCGGGGATGGGCGATGGGCGGGAGGGCGGGGGCGACCCCGGTCATGCTGGTCTCAAGGACGTTTTCCGTTGGATCGGCCGACGGTGTGGGCGCTCCTCCCGCAAGGACCGACCGGCTCACGCGCCGTAGCGGTCATGCGCGCGTCCCTCTCCCCTCCGCGGGAGGGGGTGGTTCGCGTCGGCGGGTCGAGTGGGGGAGCGACCGCTCCGGAGGGGGCGCCCCCTCACCCGCCTGCGCCGCAGGCTCCTCAGT
Source organism: Methylobacterium sp. Leaf465 (assembly GCF_001424705.1). Classification (GTDB taxonomy): domain Bacteria; phylum Pseudomonadota; class Alphaproteobacteria; order Rhizobiales; family Beijerinckiaceae; genus Methylobacterium. The sequence goes on along the minus strand of NZ_LMRA01000023.1, from coordinate 96,327 downwards.
TGTCGAAACCCACCGTGTCGAGGAGGAGGCTCGCCGCCTTGCGGTTGCGGGCGATCTCGACGAGCGGCACGGAATCGATGGTCAGGGGGCCCAGCGCCGTGAGGAGCGGGTCGATCGGCGCGCCGGCCTTCACCGGATACTCGTAATCGGCCTTGGCGTAGAGCCCCTGGGCCTCGTCGGAGACGAGGTATTCGAGGAGCTTGACCGCCTCGTCGCGGTTGGGGGCGTTCCTGGCCACCACCGCGCCGGAGATGTTCACGTGGGTGCCGCCGCCCGCGAAGGTCGGCATCACCACCTTGATGCCCTCGCCCCACGTCCGCTGCTCGGGGCCGCCGCGGCCGGAGCGCATCAGGCCGACATAGTAGGAATTGCCGAGGCCGATCCTGCAGGTGTCGGCGAGGATGTCGCGGGCGACGTCCCGGTCGCCGCCGGCGGGCTTGCGGGCGAGGTTGGCCTTCAGGGCCCGCAGCCAGGCCTCGGTCTTCTCCGGGCCGTGCTTGACGAGATAATGGGCGATGAGCGCCGTGTTGTAGGGGTGCTGGCCCGCGCGCAGGCAGAGGCCGCCCTTCCAGGTCGGGTCGGCCAGCCCCTCGTAGGTGATGGCCGTGAGGTCGGCGAGGTCCTTGTCGGCGTAGAGCACCCGGGCCCGCATGGAGAGGGCGAACCAGCGGCCCTCGGCGTCGCGCAGGGTAGCGGGCACCGCCGCCTCCAGCACGCCCGAGCGCACCGGCTGGGCGAGGTCGCGGTCGACGAGGTCGATGAGGTTGCCGACATCCACGGTCATCAGCACGTCGGCCTTGGCACGGGCGCCCTCGGCCGCCACGCGCTCGGCGAGGCCCTTCTCGACGAACACCGTATTGACGGTGACGCCGCTCTTGGCGGTGAAGGCGTCGAGCAGGGGCCGGATCAGGCCGGGTTCGCGGGTGGTGTAGAGGTTGACCTCGGCGGCCGACGCCGTCCCGACGAGGGCCGCGAGGGCCAAACCCGTCAACGCGCAGCCAGCGAACCCGATTGCCTTGATCCCACCCGCCATGGCCGACACCCTTCCGTCAGAACGTGGCGGGTGTTCAGAAGCATCGGCGAGAAAAACACAAGCGCGATGTTTTGGACTTAAAACAATTCGAAACTATTACCCCGGATCGAGCGCAAGCTTGGCCCGGGCCTGTGTTTTAATCCATCTCGTTCGCAAAAATAAACCCGCGGTCCGGATCGAGGCTCAGGCCGACCGCATCCCCCGGCTCGCGCGGGTCGTCCGCCGGCACGGGCAGGTGCAGGGGCTCGGGCAACCCGTCCGCCGACAGGCTCAGGAGGGCGGCGGCCCCGAGGAAGCGGCGCGCCCGCACCACGGCCCGGAGGGACGCCCCCGCCGCGCCGAGGCGGATCGCCTCCGGGCGCAGGCACAGGGTCACGGCGGCCCCCTCGGCGTGGCCCGGCGCGGGAACCAGGCCGAACGGCGTCGCCACGGTGCCGGAGCGGCAGGTCCCGTCGATCTCGACGAGGTCGCCGAAGAAGCGGGCGGCGAAACGCGTGGCAGGGCGGCAATACAGGTCCGGCCCGGTGCCGACCTGCACGATGCGCCCCCGCCGCATCAGGGCGATGCGGTCGGCGAAGCCCAGGGCCTCCTCGGGGTCGTGGGTGACGAGGAGCGTCGTGGCGCCGCTGGCGCGCAGGACCGCCAGGGTGTCGTCGCGGACCCGGTCGCGGGTGCGCCGGTCGAGGTTCGAGAAGGGTTCGTCGAGAAGGAGGACGCGCGGCCCCGGGGCCAGGGCGCGGGCCAGGGCCACGCGCTGGCTCTCGCCGCCCGAGAGGGTGCCGGGATAGCTCTTGGCCCGGTCGGCGAGGCCGACCTGCTCCAGCCGCGCCTGCACCAGGGCGCGGGCCTCGGCGGCGGACCTGCCCTGGAGGCTTTTGCCGTGAAGGCCGAAGCGGACGTTCTCCGCCACGGTGAGATGCGGAAACAGGGCGTAGTCCTGGAACATCAGCCCGACGCCGCGCGCCTCTGGCGCGACGCCGCGGCCGTTCTCACTCAGCAGGGCGCCGTCGAGGCGGATCGTCCCGGTCTCCGGCTGCTCGAGGCCGGCGATGGCCCGCAGGAGCGTGCTCTTGCCGCAGCCGGAATCACCGAGAAGGGCCAGGATCTCGCCGGGCCGGACCTGGAAGGCGATGTCGGCGAGGGCCTGCACCGCGCCGAAGCGCAGGCCGATGCCACGCAGCTCAAGGCGCGGCGGCACGGGGTCGGGCGGGGGCGCGTCGAGGCTCATGCGCGCCTTGTGTCACCGCGGGCGGACGGCGAAAACCCTCCGGTGCGCAGGAAGCGCAGGGTCTCGGCGATGACCGAGGGATTGCGCATCATCAGGCCGTGGCTGGTCGGCAGGGTGATGTGGTCGGCCATCCCGGCGACCCGGGTGCGCGCGACGGTGACCCGGCCGTCATCGGGACCCGGCAGCATCAGCCAGGATTCCAGGGGATAGAGCGTGCGGTCGCCCGCGATGATCCCGAGGGGAAAATCGACGGGGCCGAGGCAGTTGCGCAGGCTTTCGTCCGGTTTGGTGGTCAACTGGGCGCCGGCCGGGCCGAAGACCCGGCGATAGGCGCGCAGGGTGTGAAGGCGGTCGGCGACCTCGCTGCCACCATTCGGCGGCCCCAGCATCACCACCCGTCCGAGATTGGCCGGCCGGTCTTCGCGAAGCCAGGCCCGGGCGAGCAGCCCGCCCATCGAGTGGGTGACCACGTGGAGGGTCCGTACCCGGGCCGCGAAGGCGGCGACGGGCGGTCCGATGATGCCTGCGAGATCCGCGAGATCCGCCTTGCGGGAGGGATAATCGAGGTTCAGCGCCGCGAACCCGGCGGCCCGGACGGCGCGCTCCAGCCGGGCCAGGGACGCGGCCCGCCGGGCGAGGCCATGCAGGAGCAGCACCCCCTCGGGGGCCGGATCGCCGGCCGTGCCGGAGGCCGGGGGTTCGGGTCCGTCCATCCTGGGGCGCCTCCGGGCGACGATCGGCGGAACGGCGGTCGCGCATTGCCTCCGGCATGCTTATATTCCGGTTATGTTCCGTCAAAGCCCCGCCCGATGCCCTGCGTCGCCGAGATCCTGATCCCGCTGGCGCTGGACAGCGCCTACAGCTACGCCGTGCCGGCCGGGCTCGACCTCTCGGTCGGCGAGGTCGTGCAGATCCCCCTCGGGCCGCGCGAGACGGTGGGGGTGGTGTGGGGCGTGCGCCAGAGCCCCGGCGGCTCGAACCTGCGGCCGGTGACCGGCCGGGTCGACGTGCCGGCCCTGCCGGACGCCTTGCGCGAACTCGTCGACTGGCTCGCCCGCTACACCCTGGCGCCGAAGGGCTCGGCCCTGGCCATGGCCCTGCGGCTGCCCGACGAATCGGCCCTGAGCGAGACCGTGCGGGTCGGGGTGCGGGCCTCCGGCAAGGCGCCGTCCCGGCCGACCGCCGCCCGCACCAAGGTGCTGGCCGTGGCGGCGGACGGGGCGATGCGGGGCAAGAGCGCGCTCGCCAAGGAGGCGGGCGTTTCGTTGAGCGTGGTCGACGGCCTGATCGACGACGGCGCCCTCGAGGCCCTGGCCCTGGCGCCCGAGCCGGTCGCCCTGCCGCCGGACCCGGACCACGCCCGCGTGCCCCTCTCGGAGGCGCAGGAGGCGGCGGTGCGGGAGCTCGTCGCGCTGATGAACCCCGGCCCCGCCGAGCCCGCGCCGACGGACGCGATCGGCGATCCCCTGCCGGCCGACGGCAAGGTCGCGCCGCCCGGCGTGGCGCACAAGGCGCCGACCGTGCTGCTGGAGGGCGTCACCGGCTCGGGCAAGACCGAGGTGTATTTCGAGGCAGTGGCCGATTGCGTCCGGCGCGGCCACCAGGCGCTGATCCTGATGCCCGAGATCGCCCTGACGGCGCAGTTCCTCGATCGCTTCGCCGAGCGCTTCGGCGTGCGTCCGGCGACCTGGCACTCGGGCGTCGGGGGCAAGCGCCGCGAGCGCATCCGCGCCGGGGTCACGGCGGGCGAGATCGCCGTGGTGGTGGGCGCCCGCTCGGCCCTGTTCCTGCCCTTCGCGGATCTGGGGCTCATCGTGGTCGATGAGGAGCACGAGGCCGCCTACAAGCAGGAGGACGGGGTGCACTACCACGCCCGCGACATGGCGGTGGTGCGCGGGCGGATCGAGAACTGCCCGGTGGTGCTGGCCTCGGCCACCCCCTCGATCGAGACGCGGGTCAATGCCGAGCGCGGGCGCTACCTCCGGGTCGCCCTGCCCGAGCGCTTCGGCGGCCGGCGCCTGCCCGACATCGCCGCCATCGACATGCGCGCCGACAAGCCCGAGCGGGGCCGCTTCATCGCCCCGGCCCTGGTGGCGGCGGTGCGCGAGACCGTGGAGTCCGGCGACCAGGCCCTGCTGTTCCTCAACCGGCGCGGCTACGCGCCCCTGACCCTGTGCCGGGCCTGCGGCCACCGCTACCAGTGCCGCAACTGCTCGACCTGGCTGGTTGAGCACCGCTTCCGCCGGGCCCTGGTCTGCCACCAGTGCGGCTATGCCGAGCGGCGCCCGGATTCCTGCTCGGAATGCGGCACCTTCGACAACCTCACCCCCTGCGGCCCCGGGGTGGAGCGCATCGCCGAGGAGGTGGCCGAGCTCTTCCCGGACAAGCGCGTCATCGTGCTGTCGAGCGATTTTCCCGGCGGGGCCGAGCGCCTGCGGGCCGAGCTCCAGACCGTGGCGGAGGGCGGCTGCGACATCGTCATCGGCACGCAGCTCGTGGCCAAGGGCCACAACTTCCCGCACCTGACCCTGGTGGGCGTCCTCGACGCCGATATCGGCCTGACCTCCGGCGATCCCCGCGCCGCCGAGCGCACCTTCCAGCTGCTGCAGCAGGTCACCGGCCGGGCCGGACGCGGCGAGAAACCGGGCCGCGCCCTGCTCCAGACCTACCAGCCCGACCATCCGGTGATCGCGGCGCTGCTCTCGGGGGATTCGGAGCGCTTCTACGAGGAGGAAATCGGCGCCCGCGAGGCCGCCGGCCTCCCGCCCTTCGGCCGGTTGGCCGCCCTCATCGTCTCGGCGAACGAGCGCGAGGTGGCCGAGGCCCACGGGCAGGCCCTGGCGCGGGCCGCCGAGCCGCCGGAGGGCGTGATGGTGCTGGGGCCGGCCGAGGCGCCGCTCGCGCTGATCCGCGGGCGCTACCGCTTCCGGCTACTGGTGAAGACCGAGCGCACCGTCGACCTGCAGACCTACCTGCGCGAGTGGCTGGCGCGGGGCCCGAAGGTTCGCGGCAACGTGAAGGTCGCCATCGACGTGGACCCGCAGAGTTTCCTATAACGCTGGCCCGACGTTCGCTTGGGTAGCGTTCGATCCCCTGAGGAGTGCCCCACGTGCTGACCTACACCAAGAAGCCGGATTCGAGCGTCGCCGAGATCGTGGTCGACGGACAGATCACCGATGCGGACATGAACACCGTCATCACCGCCATGCAGGCCGACCTCGACAAGGGCGGCAAGATCAAGCTCCTGGAAGACGTGCGCGACTTCAAGGGCATGGAGCCGGCCGCGTTCTTCAAGGACCCGCGCTTCGGCCTTGCCATGATGAAGGGCGTCAGCCACGTCGCCCTGGTGACCGACGCCTCGTGGCTGCGGATGATCGCCGACACCTTCGGCAAGGTCTCGCCGGCCCAGATCAAGACCTTCGACCGCGCGCATATCGAGGAAGCGCGCCAATGGCTCGCGGCCGCCTGAGGCCCTGACCCGACGGCCGGGACACGCATCCGGCCGGCTCGTCCCTCTCCCCCTGTGGGGAGGGGTGAGGCGCGGGGGCCCTGGGGCCCCGTCCACCGCGGATCGACCGCCGGTCGCGGTCGTCCACAAGCGCGACGAGAGTCCCTTCAGGCCCGCGATCCGCCAGGGAAGCGGGCCGCGTCCGGCTCGAACCCTACTCCGCCTGGGCGGTCCGGGTGGTGTGGCGTCGGGCCGTCCAGCGGCCCGAGCACAGGGAGGAGACCTTCCAGGTGCCGCCGCCGCTCTGGGCCTGGAGGCGGCCCGAGACCGCACCCGAGGCGGTGCCGTTCGAGACGTTGAGGCCGACCGTGCCGTCCGGCCCGACGCGGCCGTTCAGGGTGGCGCCGGCCGCCGCGGAGGTGAGGCGCACCTGCCCCTCCTGCACCGACACCGCATAGGTGTAGCGGCTGTCGCAGACCATGCCGCTCTCGGTGACCAGTTCCACCGACCAGGTCCCGTTGAAGTTTCCGCCGTCGCGGGCCGCGGCCGGGATCATCGCGGGCGAGGACAGGCCGGCTCCGAGCGCCAGAACCACCGCAACTTTGGACATGCATCATCCTTCGGCAAAACAGCGTCCGTCCGAGCCGCGGCCACAGGATGGCGCACCGGCGGTTCAAGCAGACGATCAAGTGAGAGTGCGCTGAGCATACCCGCCGAAGCGGCAGGATTGTGACAAGCGCCGCAATCGATGGATGAGACTTATTGCCGAACGTGTCTGAACAGGCCATGACCATGGCCCAGGACCAAGCCGAAGCTTGGCGTTACCGGTCGTAATACGCTTGCAATGCTTGGCGGTCCCGGGTGATCGGCAGGGCGAGGAGCGCCAGGACCCTGGCCTTGTCCGGCGAGAGGTCGTCGGCGAAGACCGCGCCGGCCGCCCGCAGCGTGCTGCCGCCGCCCTTGAAGCCGTAGACGGGCAGCGCCCGGCCATGCGGGACCTGGCTCGCCACCACGATGGTGACGCCGGCGGCGATGGCCTCGACCACCGCGTCGTAGAGGGCCTCGCTGACGTTGCCGAAGCCGTAGGCGGCGATCACCACGCCCTCGGCCCCATCCGCCACCGCGTGGCGGAGCTGGCGCCCGTCGTCACCGGCCGCCATCGCCACGAGCGCGACCCGGGCGAGCCGCTCGGGGAGCGGCAGGGTCTGGCGCCGCAGGGGCTTGCGGGCGAACACGACCCGGTCCTCGTCCACCTGCCCGAGGAAGCCGGCCTCGCCGGAATTGAAGGTCTCGACGTTGTTGGTGTGGGACTTCCGCACCGCGCGGGCGGCGTTGATGTTGTGGTTCAGCGTCACCGTCACCCCCAGCCCACGCAGATCTTCGCGCGCGCCCTGGGCCAGGATCTGGCGGACCGCATTGAGGAGGTTGCGCGCGCCGTCGGCATCCGCCTCGGAGGCGTTGCGCTGGGCGCCCACCATCACCACCGGCTTGTCGCTCGCCAGCGTCAGATCGAGGAAATAGGCGGTCTGGTCGAGGGTGTCGGTGCCGTGCAGGACGATGGCGCCCGCGATGTCCGACCGCGCCAGCAGGTCCGCCACCGTGCGGCTGAGGCCGGGCCAGAGGTCCGGGCCCATATAGGCGCTCGGCACGTTGGCGAACTCCACCACCGCGATCCGGGCGAGGTCGGCCAAGCGCGGCACCGCGGCGGCGAGGTCGGCCCCCGTCAGGGCGGGCACCGGGGCCCCCGTGACGGGATCGTGCTTCATCGCGATGGTGCCGCCGGTGGCGACGAGGGCGATGGTCGGGCGATCGGTCATGCCGGCGCGGCCGATCAGTCGGTGAGCGCCCGCGCCTCTTCCGGCAGCATGATCGGGATGCCGTCGCGGATCGGATAGGCGAGGCGGGCGGAGCGGCTCACCAGCTCCTGGCGGCCGGCATCGTATTCGAGGGTGTCCTTCGTCAACGGGCAGACGAGGAGCTCGAGGAGCTTGGGGTCGACGCGGGTGGCCTCGACGGGGCCCGGGGTGTCATCGGCCATCTGGGGCGTATCCTTCGCGGGAAAAAACTATTGCAGCGTGGGCTCGGAGCCCGACCCGCGCACCAACTCCATTTCGGTCACCGCAATCAAGACCTCGGCCCGCGTCTTGAGGTCCGGCGCCTCCAGCATGGCCTGCTTCTCGCGGGCGCCGAAGGGACTCATCATGCAGAGGGCGTTGACGAGGGCCTCGTTGGGCGCCTCCTCGATGCCGGCCCAATCGACCTTGAGGTCGTTGACCTCGACGAAGTCGCGCAGGGCCTTGAGCACGCCCTCCCGGTCCACCGCCGCCTCACCCGCCCGCGCCTCGAAATCCGTGGCGAAGTCGTCGTAGGAGACCTGGCAGCGGCGGTAGCGGGTGGTGGTGGCGAGCTCGCTCTCCACCCGGAACCGGGCGATGCCGGTGAGCGAGATGAGGTAGCGCCCGTCACCGGTCTCGGCGAACTGGGTGATCCGCCCGGCGCAGCCGACGCGGAAGAGTTTCGGCGTCATCGGCGACGAGCCCGCCTCCACGTCGGGCTGGATCATGCCGATGATCCGGTCGTTCCGCAGGGCATCGTCGATCATGGCGAGGTAGCGCGGCTCGAAGATGTTCAGCGGCATCTGTCCGCGCGGCAGCAGCAGCGCACCGGGCAGCGGGAAGACCGGAATCACTCCGGGGCAGTCGGCCGGTCCCTTGTAGCCCGCATGCGTGCTCATCGTGTTCCCCTGCGGTTCGTTCGCGGCCTCACGCGAAGACGAGCGTCGACAGGCGTCGCCGCCCGCGGATCGAGGCCTTGTCCATCAGGCCCCAGGCCTCGAAGAAGGTGAGGAGCTGCTTGCGCGCCGCGCCCTCGTTCCAGGTGCGGTCCCGGCGCTCGATCTCGATGAGCTGGTCCACCGCCTCGTCGCGCAGGTTGCGGCCGTTGAGACCGAGCGCGAGGTCGAAGCGAGCCTGGAAATCGTTCGGGTCTGCCTCGATCCGGGCCTGAAAGGTACCGAGGTCGCCCAGGGCCGCCGCCTGCTCGGCGAGCTCGATCGCCGCGCGCACGCTGGCGAGGCCGGCATGGGACGCCGTCTCGGGCGGCGCCATGGCGACGAGCTCCTTGGCGTTCTCGATGTCGCCGGCGTCGAGCTGGATCTTGGCCAGGGCCGCGATCGCGTCGACGTTCGCGGGCTCCTCGGCGAGCACGGCGGCGTAGAGCTGCGCGGCCTGCGCCACGTCGCCGACCCCGAGGAGGGCCTCGGCCTCGGACAGGGCCTCCTCGATCGGCGTCGGACCGGCGGGGCCGGCCAGGCGCGTGATGAAGTCCTTGATCTGGGCCTCGGGCACCGCGCCCATGAACCCGTCGACCGGCTGCCCCTTGTCGAACGCGATCACGGCGGGGATCGACTGGATGCCGAGCTGGCCGGCGATGGAGGGATGCTCGTCGATGTTCATCTTGACGAGCTTCACCTTGCCGGCGGAACCCGCGACCACCTTCTCCAGCACGGGGGCGAGCTGCTTGCACGGGCCGCACCACGGGGCCCAGAAGTCGACGAGCACGGGCTGCTGCATCGACTCGGCGATGACGTCCTGGCGGAAGCTCGCCGTGGTCACGTCCTTGGTGGGGGTGGGGCCGCCCGGCACCGGCGCATCGTTCAGCATAACGTCCTCGAGGCCTTCGTTTGGATCCGTCGGAGGGTCCGGGTCTGTCCACCCGTTCCGTCCTGCGTCAAGAGATGGGAACTCCGCTCGCTCGGACCAGAGCGGACGTCCACACGCAATCGCCCCCGGGTCATCGGCGGATCCCGCTTCGACACGACCCACCCACCGGAGGAAACCCGCGCTCCTAGCGGGGGGCGCTGCCGCCGGCCTTGCCCGCATCCGGTGCCTTGGCATCGGTCACGAAGACACCCTGGTAGGTTCCCTTGGCGGCGTTCGCCTCGCAGGTGATCGTCGTCTTGCCCGGCTCCGGGGTGCTAAAGGCGCAGGAGCCGACGGCGACCAGAGGGCCCTGGACCACGCCGTCCTTGGTGGTCTCGCTCGGGATCACGAGGTTGATCGGCTGAAGCGGGTCGGTCTCCTCCGTCCGCTCCTGCTGGGCGCCGTTGCCGCTGAAGCTCAGGGACCGGCCCTCGGCGGCGAAGTCGAAGCTCGTGCGGTTGCGCGAGACCGTGTTCATCAGGGTGTTCTTGCAGGTGGCCGAGACGTCCTGGCCGGCGATCACGAGCTTCTCGCAGCGCCCCTCGAGCTTGACGGCCGTCTGGGCGAAGGCGGGCGCGGCCGTGAGCAGCGGGGCGGCGAGAAGGACGAGGCGGGTGGTCGAGAGGCGCATCATGATTCCGATGTAAGGCTGCGGGTCGGTTCGTCGAGGGGCTGCGGGCGCGCAGGGCTCCGGGCTCAGGCGGGAAAGCGGGCGGCGCGGTCGTTCGGGCCGTCGAAGTCGAGGGCCGGCCCGAGGGGCACGATCCGGGTCGGATTGATGGTCGGGTGGCTCTCGTAATAGTGCCGCTTGATATGGGCGAGGTTCACCGTGCCGGCGACCCCCGGCAGGGCGTAGAGGTCGCGCAGATAGTTCGACAGATTGGGATAGTCGGCGATGCGATGGCGGTTGCACTTGAAATGCCCGACATAGACGGCGTCGAACCGCACCAGGGTGGTGAAGAGGCGGAGATCCGCCTCGGTCAGCCGGTCGCCGCAGAGGTAGCGCGCCGTGTCGAGGCGGGCCTCCAGGGCGTCGAGTTCGGCGAACAGCGCGGTGAAGGCCTCCGCGTAGGCGGCCTGCTCGGTGGCGAAGCCCGCCTTGTACACCCCGTTGTTGACGGCGTCGTAGACCCGGGCGTTGACCGCGTCGATCGTGCCCGCGAGGTCGGCCGGGTAGAGGTCCGGCCCGGCGGTCCCGAAGGCGCCGTTCAGCATCCGGATGATCTCGGCCGACTCGTTCGACACGATGGCGGCGCGCTGCTTGTCCCACAGCACCGGCACGGTGACGCGGCCGGTGAAGCCGGGATCGTTCTTCAGGTAGACCTCGTAGAGGCGGGTCGCGCCGTTGACCGTGTCGGGCGTGGCGCCGGGCGAATCGCCGAAGACCCAGCCCTCCGGGCCCATGTGCGGATCGACCACAGAGACCGAGATCGCCGCCTCCAGGCCCTTCAGGGCCCGCACGATCAGGGTGCGGTGGGCCCAGGGGCAGGCCAGCGACACGTAGAGGTGGTAGCGCCCGGCCTCCGCCGGGAACCCGCCCTCCCCGCTGGGACCGGGGGATCCGTCGGCGGTGATCCAGTTCCGGAACTTGGCGTCGGTACGCTTGAAGCGGCCGCCGGTCTCCTTGGTGTCGTACCAGGTATCCTGCCAGACGCCGTCGACGAGCAGCCCCATGATCGTTCCCTCCCGCGTTTGCGTGTCCGCGGAAAGATGGGCGCTCAGGCCTCGGCGGACAGCCCCTCCGGTGCGGGGACCTCGGCCGGGGGGGCCGCGACGGCGGGCGCGGCGGCCGCGAGGTGCTCGCCCTTCTGGTAGGTCGCGATGTCGAAGGTGTCGTCCGGCAGGCGCGTGACGAAGCGCTCGGCCATCTCGAAGACCAGGAGGTCGGGCCGCACCCGCTCGACGTAGCCCCAGTCGATGCTCGACGACCAGACGAAGTGCACCTCGCGGAAGCTCTCCGCCAGGATGCCGGTGAGCATGATCGGCGCGAAATGCGCGTAGGAATCGCCGAACAGCACCAGGGTGCGCGGATCGACGTCCGGCCGGTCGTTCCGGAAGCAGACATGGGCGCCCACATGGAGATCCGGGGCGCGGCCGGCGGCCTCGTAGGCGGCCACGAGCGGGCTCGCGTAGGTCCGACGGGCGTCGCGGTCGAGCACCGCATGGCTCGCCGTCTCGATCGGCTTCTCCGGAATCTTCTCGCCCAGATCGCGCACCCGGGTGGTCTCGTAGCGCTCGCGGGCATCGAGATCGGCCGGGGGCACCGCGCCGCAGGCCCGCATCAGCACGCCGTAGGCCAGCCGGCAGCCCTCGTAGTTCCAGTGCGTGTCGGTGCGGTAGTAGAGCGGCACCGCGCCGTCGCGCGCCGCCCGCATCGGCGCCAGCAGGTCGACGTAGTGGGGATTGTTGATCAGCCGCCGCGCCAGCACGCGGGTGGGCGCCTGGCGCGGATCGAAGCGCAGATCCTGGGTCCGGTCGTCGTAGACCGACAGCTTCTCGGGCACGACGACGTGCACGTAGCGGATGCCAAGCGCCTGGGCCCGGGCGGCCCGCGCCGTGACGAGCTTGACCCAGCCGCGCAGGCGCCACCACCGGGACAGGCTGGCGCGATACTGCTCGAGGACACCGTTCGTGCCTCCGATCAGGAAGAGCCAGCCCTCGCGCCCCACATGGACGATTTCCCGGTGTTTGCGCCGCATCGGGGCTCTCTACCCGGCCCGGACCGCCCTGAACAGGCCGGGCGGCGGCGGCCACGCCGCGGACCGTGGCGGCGGCCCTGGACGCAGCCCCCGCCCGCGCCATCTCCCTGCCTCACGCCGGATCGGACCATGACAGACCACACCCCCACGCCCGACCCGCTGATCCTCACCCTGGGGATGGATCCCGACACCTTCGCGCGGTTCGACGGCCTGCGCCGCCGGCACTTCCCGAAGGCGCTGAACCACATCCCGGCCCACGCGACCCTGTTCCACCACCTGCCGGGCCCGAGCGAGCCGGGCATCGTCGAGACCCTGTCGGCGATGACCCGGACCCAGGCGCCGCCGGAGGTGGCGGTGACCGGCCTGCGCTTCACCGGGCGCGGCGTCGCCTACGTGCTCGCCTCCGACGCCCTCTCGGCCTTCCGGGCGCGGCTCGCCGACCCGTTCGAGGCTTTGGGCGAGGGCCTGACCGTGCAGGATCGGCAGGGCTGGCGCCCGCACGTCACGGTGCAGAACAAGGTCGATCCCGGCACCGCCCGGACGCTGCACGCCGAGCTGGAGGCGGATTTCACGCCCTTCCGGTTCACGGCGCCGGGCCTTCTGCTCTGGCGCTACCTCGGCGGTCCCTGGGAGCGTCGCGCCAGCTTCGCGTTCGGGTAACGCCGCGTCCGCCCGGATGGAGGACGCCCCGCCGATCCGCTATGCCGGGAGCCCCCAGCCCCCCATCGACCAGTTCGCGAAGACGCCCGCATGAAAGCCCTGCCCTCCGGCTACCGCAACAATCCGCTCGTCACCCGGGCGAACGCCCTGCGCCTGGCCCTGCGCCTGAACGAGGTCGGCCCGGTCCTGGCGCTGCTGGCGGTGAGTCTCCTCGGCTACGGATTCTTCGCCCTGGCCAACGAGGTCGGCGAGGGCTCGACCGCCGCCCTCGACCGCAAGATCCTCCTCGCCCTGCGCAATCCCGCCGATCTCTCCGACCCGATCGGGCCGCGCTGGCTCGAAGAGACCATGCGCGACATCACCGGGCTCGGCAGCGTCTTCACCATCGTGTTCGTGACGGCAGCGGCCTGCGCCTATCTGGCGATGACGGGGCGCCGGCGCATCGCCGTCTTCGTGGTCGCGGCGATCGGCGGCGGCGAGATCGCCTCGACGGTGCTCAAGATGTTCTACCAGCGCCCCCGCCCGGACCTCGTGCCCCACGGGATGGAGGTGTTCACCGCGAGCTTCCCCAGCGGCCACGCCATGATGTCGGCCATCGCCTACCTGACCCTGGCGAGCCTGATCGCCCGGGTGGACCGCCAGCGCGGGGTGAAGATCCTGGTGCTCATCGTCGGGGTGTCGATGACGCTGCTGGTGGGGCTCAGCCGCATCTATCTCGGGGTGCACTGGCCGAGCGACGTGGTCGCCGGCTGGTGCGTCGGAGCCGCCTGGGCCGCCCTCTGCTGGTTCGTCGCCCTGGTTCTGCAGCAGCGCGGCGACGTCGAGGCCCCGACCCGTCACGGAGAGCCGGAGCGGACGCCTTAACCCTACCGGACAATGAATCGCTCCGGCGCTTTCGCCCACCGGCACCGGGAGGCCACAACCCTGTTACCCCCAGGCGACTTACTGAAGAGGGTCACATGGGTTCGATCACCCGCGAGCGTCGACAGGGCAACCGGCTGCGGAGCCTTCTCGGCGCCGAGATCCGCATCGCCCCGCACACCTCCGACACGGCCTGCCTGATCCGGGACTGCGGTCCCGATGGCTTGCGCCTCGCGCTCAGCGACGGCGTGCCCCTGCCGGAGATTTTCACCCTCCATATCCGCAAGACCCGGCAGACGCGGCCGGTACGCCTGATCTGGCGGGGCGACGATTGCGTCGGCGTCCAGTTCGTGCCGGACCCGCCCGCCGCGGTGCCCATCCCCATCGGCCTGATGCACGATCTTCGGGCGGCGCGCTCGGAGATCGCGTCCCTGCGGGCCCGCCTGGCCGCGCGGGGCGACGAGGCCTGAGGGCGGCAGCGGTCCGGTGGCGCAGGCCGTCGGATCGCCGGAACCGCGTTTCTCGCCGTGACGTTCCCGAAGAAGCAGGCCTGCGGTTCTCCATCCGCGGCCCCTGTCCCGCCGGAACCGACAGCGAGCTTCATGACGGATGACATCCCCCTCTCCCGCCGCAACGTCCTGCGCGCGGGCAGTGCGACCCTGACCGGCCTCGCCCTCGGGGCGACGGGCGCGGGCGCGCAATCGGGCCCGCCCGGCCCCTCGGTCCCGGCCGATACCGGCGCGGTGCAGGGCGGCAAGGTCATGTTCCCGAACTGGCGCGGCCCCGGGGACCGGGCGCCCCCGCCGCCCCCCGCCCCGATGCCGCCGGGCCAGCGCGTTGGCTTCGCCATCGTGGGCCTCGGACGCCTCAGCCTGGAAGAGATCCTGCCGGCCTTCGGCGAGACGAAGCGGGCCCGCGTGGTCGCTCTGATGTCGGGCACCCCCGCCAAGGCGAAGCTCGTGGCCGAGCAGTACGGGATCGCGCCGGAGGCGGTCTACGGCTACGACGAGTGGGACCGCCTCGCGCAAAACCCCGCGGTCCAGGCCGTGTACGTGGTGACGCCGAACGCCGTCCATCGCGGGGACGTGCTGGCCGCGGCCAAGGCCGGCAAGCACGTGCTCTGCGAGAAGCCGATGGCGAATTCCTCCGCCGAGGCCCGGGACATGATCGCGGCCTGCGCGGCGGCCAAGGTCAAGCTGATGATCGCCTATCGCTGCCAGTACGAGCCCTACAACCGCGAGGTGGCGCGTCTCGCCCGCTCCGGTGAGGTCGGCCGGACGCGCCTGATCCAGGCCTTCAACGGCCAGACCACCGGCCTGCCCCAGCAATGGCGCCTGAAGAAGGCCCTGGCCGGCGGCGGTGCCCTGCCGGATATCGGGCTCTACTGCCTGAACGGCGTGCGCGCCCTCACCGGCGAGGAGCCCGTCTCGGTGGAGGCACAGATCCATTCGCCGGAAGGCGATCCGAAATTCGCCGAGGTCGAGGAGTCGGTCTCCTTCACCCTGCGCTTCCCCTCGCAGGTCATCGCGCAGTGCCTGACGAGCTACGGGGTTCACGAGTCGCGCCGGCTCCAGGTCCATACCGACCGGGCCGCCATCGACCTGCAGAACGCCTTCGCGTATCGCGGCCAGCGCCTGGTGATCGCGCGACCGGACGGGCAGGCGGAATCGCAGGACACCCGCATCCTCGCGCAGAAGAACCAGTTCGCCCTGGAGATCGACCACATGGCGCGCTGCATCCAGGAGGATCGGCGCCCGCGCACCCCCGGCGAGGAGGGCCTGCAGGACCAGGTGCTGATGGAGGCGATCTATGAGGCGGCCCGCACGGGCCGGCCCGTCACGGTCGGCCCGCCGCCGGGCGCACCGAGCGGCCTCGACGTCACCCGCGGCCCCGAACTCGACGCGGCGGGCTGATCCCGGGCGTCCGCCGCGTCGCGATCGGGTCTCGGCCGACTACTCCGCCGCCGGCGTGTGGAGCGAGAGGAGGCGGGCCGTGCGGGCATGGTCCACCGCCCGCCCGCTCTCGATGTCACCCGCGCCGAGATTGCGGCGCTCGTCGTTGATCGCCGCATGGACCGCGTCGATGGCCAGGATGAGGGCGCTCACGGTGCGGTTGTCGATGTTGCGCTCGCGGGCATGCTGGACGACGTCGGCCACAAGGTCGTCGGTCTCGCGCACGAGGCCGTCGAGGTCGGCCTTGCCGGTGGCGGCGCGCACCTCGCGCAGGATGTCGAGGAGCCGGTCGAGGACGATGTCGATGCGCTCGCGCCGCTTTCGGGCGAGGCGCTGGGCGACCCAGGCGACACCAGAGCCGACGGTGCCGCCGAAGAACGCCAGCAGGTAGATGTAGTCCTCGTAGCGCTCGAACATCGTCTGCTGTTCGCGCTCGAAGTAGTCCACCGCGCCGGGATGATTCGGCAGGCGAGCGCTCGTGGCCGCGACGGTGGAATCGAAGTCCGGCGCCTTCATCAGGTTGGCGATCGGCGCCAGGGGCGCCAGCTTCGAGCGCCACTCGAACAGGTGCTGGGTCACCGAGGCGACCGTGAAGCGGCTGACGCCGCCGCGGGCCATCAGCCGGTAGGAGGCGCCCACCGTCTTCACGTCCTCGTCCGGGCGCTTCGGGCGACCGCCGAAGGTGCCGGCCGGGATCGTCACGGATTGCAACTCGGGCATCCGCTGGATGATCGCCCCGCCATCCGGCACGGAGACGAAATTGATCTTCTTCTCGGCCGAGGCCGCCTCGACGGCACGCACCGTCGAGATCGCCGCCTTCGAGGCCGGAGCGGCGATGACCGCCACCGCGTCGACGCGGCCCTCCGCGATGGCGCTGGTGACCTCCTGGGGAGTGAGCGGCACGAGGGCGATCCGGGCCGGGCCGAGCCCGGTTTCGGGGACCGGCTCGGCCGCCGGCTGGGCGGAGAAGTCGTAGAAGGCGAGGAGGTTCGTCAGGAACGGCATGTCGGCGGCGTGCCGCTCGACCACGCCGAGGCGCTTGCGCGCGAGGTCGGGGAAGTTCTCGATGCCCGCCGCTTCCGGCGCGGCGATCAGCAGGGCCTCGTCGTGCAGGATCGCCAGGGTGAGCCCGTTCTCGGGCAGGAGGACGTCGGGCCGGACCACGGCGAGGTCGGCCTTGTTGCGCTGGAGCGCCTCGGCGCTGTCGCGCACGTCATCGTAGAAGTTCAGCTTGAGGCGGACATCCTCGCGACCGCGGGCCAGAGCCTGGGCGTAGGTCTGAAGCAGGGTCGCCTCGGCGCCGTCCCGGGGACCGACCGCCACGGTCAGGGTGGTGGGACGCGACAGGTAGACCAGCATCCCCGCCACGACGGCGAAGCCGAGCGCCAGAAGGACGAGAAGCCACTCGCGTCTCACGAGAAATGCCGGCATGGCAGGAACGAGCCTTTGTCCAGCGGGATCACCATATCTGCGAGACCGACCCCCGAACCCCGTCCGGATCGTGAAGAACCGATGACACCGCGAAACGTTGCGTCCCGCCGCCCCACCGGAGCCGCACCGGATGACCGGGCCGAGGTCAAACCGCCCCCGCCCGTCACCCCCGCCTATCTCGAGCGGGCGGCCCTGCATTACCTCGAACGCTACAGCGCCTCCGTGGCGATGCTGCGGCAGACCCTGAAGCGCCGGGTCGACAAGCGCTGCCGCCTGCGCGGGGAGGAGGCGAGCGCCTTCGCCGAGGCGATCGAGGCCACGGTCGCCCGCGCGGTCGGCGCCGGCCTCGTCGACGACGCCCGCTTCACCGCCGGGCGCCTCGCGGCCCTGCGCCGGCGCGGTGCCTCCGCCCGGGCCCTGTCGGCCAAGCTCGCCGCCAAGGGCGTGTCGCGCGAGCAGGTGGCGAGCGCGATGGAGGCCGAGCGCGAGACGGCGGAGGCGGGCGTCGACCTTGAGGCGGAAGCGGCCCGGGCCTATGCCAAGCGGCGGCGCCTCGGACCCTGGCGCCGGCCCGGGACGCGCGAGGCCCATCGCGACCGGGATCTCGCCGCCATGGCCCGCGCCGGCTTCCCGTACGGCCTCGGCCGACGGGTGATCGAGGCCGATCCCGACGCCGAGCCCCTCGACCACGAGGCTTAGCTCCGGGACCGGGCTCCGGGCTTTGGTTCCCAGCTATAAGGCTGCGACATCGCGGCGGCGGAGAAAGCCCGAATCCGTGCGCGAAAACTTGAACGAAGCGCGAACGAGGCGCATTTCTCGTCGATGGACGAAATGCTCGCGAAGAAGCTGCGCATCCTCGCCGATGCCGCCAAGTACGACGCCTCGTGCTCGTCGTCCGGGGCGCCCAAGCGCACGGCCGGCAAGGGCGAGCTCGGCTCGACCACCGGCGCCGGCATCTGCCACGCCTATACGCCGGACGGGCGCTGCATCTCGCTCCTGAAGATCCTGCTGACGAATTACTGCCTGTTCGACTGCGCCTACTGCGTGAACCGGCGCTCCTCCAACGTGCAGCGGGCGAAGTTCTCCGTCGAGGAGGTCGTGACCCTCACGGTGGAGTTCTACAAGCGCAACTACATCGAGGGCCTGTTCCTCTCGTCGGGCATCATCAAGTCGCCCGATCACACCATGGAGCTGCTGACGCGGGTGGCGAAATCGCTGCGGCGCGACCACGGCTTTCGCGGCTACATCCACCTGAAATCGATCCCGGAGGCGAGCCCCTGGCTGATCGAGGAGGCGGGCCTCTACGCCGACCGTCTGTCGATCAACGTCGAGCTGCCCACCGAGGCGAGCCTGGAGCGCCTGGCCCCCGAGAAGGACGGCGCCGTCATCCAGAACGCCATCGCGCAGATCGGCGAGCGCATCGCCGAGGCGAAATCCGAGAAGCGCCGGTTCTCGCCGGCCGGGCAGTCGACGCAGGTCATCGTCGGGGCCGACGCCACCACGGACGAGGCGCTGATCCGCAAGAGCGCCCTGCTCTACGGCTCCTACAACCTCAAGCGGGTCTACTACTCGGCCTTCAGTCCGATCCCGGACGGGTCCACCATCCTGCCGCTGACTGCGCCGCCGCTCCAGCGCGAGCACCGCCTGTACCAGGGCGACTGGCTGCTGCGGTACTACGCCTTCACCCCCGACGACGTGGCCGATGCCACCGAGGACGGGATGCTCTCCCTCGACATCGACCCGAAGCTGGCCTGGGCCCTGAAGCACCGGGCGCGCTTTCCCGTCGACGTGAACGCCGCCGACCGCGAGATGCTGCTTCGGGTGCCAGGCCTCGGCGCCCGGGCGGTGGACAAGATCATCCGGGCCCGCCGGCACACCCGCCTGCGCCTCGACGACGTCGCCCGCCTGACCTCGGCCCTGAAGCGGGCGCGGCCCTTCCTCATCGCCGCCGACTACCATCCGGCGGGCGGCCTCACCGACCGGCTCGACCTGCGGGCACGGCTCGCCGACCCGCCCAAGCAATTGTCGCTGTTCTAGGATGGCGGGCGCACACCGATCGGCTCCTCCCTCCCCCGCGGAGGGGACAGGGTTCGGGCGCGGCGCGCTCGAAGCCGTCGACCTCTCCCCGGGCGCCGACCTCGAGGGCTTCCGGGCCGCGGCCCGTCGCCTCGCCGGCCGGGGCATCCCGCCGGAGCGGGTGCTGTGGTCCATCGGCGAAGCGTCCGGGCTGTTCGGGGCGCCGCCCCCCGCGCCCTCGGAGGAAGCTCCCTTGAGCCTGCCGCGCGGGGTGGGCGAGATGGTCGCCCGGGTGGTGCTGCACCGCGACCCTGAGCGCTACGCCCTGCTCTACGATCTGATCTGGCGCATCCAGCGCGGCGAGCGGCGTTTGCTGGAGATCTCGAGCGACCCGCTGGTCCATCGCCTGGAGCGGATGCGCAAGGCCATCGCCCGCGACCTGCACAAGATGCACGCCTTCCTGCGCTTCCGCCGCGTGGAGGGCGATGGGCCGGAGCGCTTCGTCGCCTGGTTCGAGCCGGACCACCACATCCTGGGGGCCGCCGCCCCGTTCTTCGTCGATCGCTTCCGCGGACTGGACTGGACCATCCTGACGCCGGAGGCCTCCGCCCGCTGGGACGGCGATGTCCTCGCGTTCGGACCGCCAGGGCGACGCGAGGACGCACCGGCACAGGACGGATTCGAGGCCGGCTGGCGCGATTACTACGAGAGCACGTTCAACCCCGCCCGGACGAACCTCGCCGCGATGCGGGCGGAGATGCCGAAGAAGTACTGGCGCAACATGCCCGAGACCGCCGCCATTCCGGGCCTCGTCCGGCAGGCGGCGGCGCGGACCGGCGCCATGATCGAGAGGACGCCGCAGATGCCGGTCAAGCGCAATCCCGCCCGGGCCGTCGCGGCCATGGCGGACCAGGCCCCGGATTCGCTGGAGGCGCTCAACGCCCTCATCCGGCGCTCGGAGCCGCTGGTCCCCGGCGCGACCCAGGCCGTCCTCGGCGAAGGACCGCTGGGCGCGTCCATCGCCTTCGTGGGTGAGCAGCCGGGCGACCAGGAGGACCGCCAGGGGCGCCCCTTCGTCGGCCCAGCCGGGCAACTGCTCTCACGGGCGATGGCCGAGGCCGGGATCGCGCGAGGCGAGGCCTACCTCACCAATGCGGTCAAGCACTTCAAATTCGAGGAGCGGGGCAAGCGCCGCATCCACCAGAAGCCCACCGCCGGCGAGGTCAGCCACTATCGCTGGTGGCTCGACCGGGAGCTCGATTTCGTCGCGCCGAAGCTCGTGGTGGCGCTCGGCGCCACCGCCGTGCTGGCGCTGACGGGCAAACAGATCCCGATCACCCGGGCGCGCGGCCCGGCGGATTTCGAAAAACCCTATGCGGGGTTCATCACCGTGCACCCGTCCTACCTGCTGCGCCTGCCGGACGAGGCGAAGGCGGAGGCCTACGCGGCCTTCGTGGCCGATCTCCGCCGCGTCCACGACCTCGGGCGCTCCCTGGCCGCCTGACGCCTCACGCCCCCTCCTCCTTGTGGGGGCGCAGCTCCGGCGTGACCTGGTCGATCGCGGTCTCGATGGGGGCGGAGCGGCTCTCGACCCGGGTGCTGTCGACGAAGATGCGGGCCTCGCCCTCCTTCAGGCCGAGGCTGCGCAGGGCGTAGAGGGTCATGCCGAAGGCCAGTTCGCGTTCGGCCATCAGCACGAGTCCGACGCCCTGCTCCTCGAAGTGGCGGCGCTCGCCGTCGTTGTGGGTGCGCACCAGGGTGTCGATGCCGGGATGGATCTCCCGGGCGAGCTCGACGATGCGCCGCGTCGTGTGGGCCTCCGGGGTCGCGACCACGATCAGGCGGGCCTGGGCGATGTCGGCGGCCTGCAGGATGCCCGGCGCCGTGGCGTCGCCGAACACCGCCTCGATGCCCTCCTGGCGCAACTCCAGGACCCGGCGGCGGTCGCGGTCGAGGACGATGTAGGGAAGGTCCCAGGCCTTGAGCGCCTGGCCGATGGTACTGCCGACCCGACCATAGCCGATGAGGATCGCGTGGCCCCGATGCGGCGGGCTCTCGCTGGTGACCGCCAGGGCCGCGGCGCCCTGGCGCTCGAAGCGGGCGGCCAGGGCCGGACGCTCGGCGACCTTGCGGCCGACCCAGTCGGTGAGCGCGAAGAACAGCGGGTTGAGGGTGATCGACAGGATGGCGCCGCCGAGGATGAGGTCGCGCCCCTCCTCCGGCAGGAGCTTCAGGGACAGGCCGAGGCTGACGAGGATGAACGAGAACTCGCCGATCTGGGCGAGGCTCGCCGCGATGGTGAGGGCGGTGCCCAGCGGATGCCGGAAGGCCAGCACGATCGCCACCGCCGCCAGGGACTTACCGATGAGGATGACGCCGAGCACCGCCAGCACCGAGAGCGGCTCGCGGATCAGGATGCCGGGGTCGAACAGCATGCCGACCGAGACGAAGAACAGCACCGCGAAGGCGTCCTGCAGCGGCAGGGAATCGGCCGCCGCCTGATGGCTGAGGTCGGATTCGGCGAGCACCATGCCGGCGAAGAAGGCGCCGAGCGCGAACGAGACGCCGAAGAGCTCCGCCGAACCGAAGGCGATGCCGAGCGCCAGGGCCAGCACCGCCAGGGTGAAGAGCTCGCGCGAGCCCGTGCGTGCCGCCTGGTCGAGGAGCCAGGGCACGAAGCGGCGCCCGCCCACCAGCATCACGGCGGCGAAGATCCCGACCTTGGCCAGCGTCAGCCCCAGGGTCAGCCAGATATTGCCGTCCCCGGCATGGTGCGCGACGCCCGCCCCGTCGCCCCCGAGGGAGGGGGCCAGCGCCGGCAGCAGCACGAGGGCCAGCACCATGGCCAGATCCTCGACGATCAGCCAGCCCACCGCGATGCGTCCCTTGTCGCTGTCGAGGAGCCGACGCTCCTCGAGCGCCCGCAGCAGCACCACCGTGCTCGCCACCGACAGGGCAAGGCCGAAGACGAGCCCCGCCCCGAGGCCCCAGCCCCAGGCCAGCGCCAGCGCGCCGCCCATGGCGGTGGCCGCCAGGATCTGCACGATGGCGCCCGGCAGCGCGATGGTGCGCACCGCCATCAGGTCCTTGATCGAGAAATGCAGGCCGACGCCGAACATCAGCAGGATCACGCCGATCTCGGCGAGTTGGCCGGCGAGCTGGCTGTTGCCCACGAAGCCCGGCGTGTAGGGGCCGACGAGGACGCCCGCGAGGAGGTAGCCCACGAGGGGCGGCAGGCGCAGGCGCTGCGCCAGCATTCCGCACACGAAGGCCAGCACGAGGCCGAGGGCGATGATGGCGATCAGCTCTGTCGCGTGCGGCACGGGTCGGGAGTCTCCGGGTCGAGGTTTTGGGGTCGAGGTCTGGGGCTCCCTCGGCCGTGCCGCGTGGCGCCCGCGAGGGCAAGCCGCGATCGGCCCTCACGTCCAGGCTGGCCCCGAAATTCCGCACCGCGCGTCGCTTCGCGTGCCCCGACGCACAACGTCGGCCCTCGGACGGGGGTTTCGCGGAATAAATCCGGCTGGGCCGCCGCGTCGCCCGCGCTCGCTTTTCCGTGAACCGGAAGGAAACTCTTGGCCGTCACCTCCCGTTGTCGAACCAACGTTTGTTGCGTCGAGCAACGCCAGCATCACCTTGCGATTACGATTCCTTCGGCGGAACGGACGATCGATGACCTCACCGAACGAGCATTCGACTGCACCCAATGCAGTCGAGACCCGAAACTCGACCCTCTGGACCGTGGCCCTCGCCACCGCACTTCTCGGCTTCGTCGCGCTCCCGCGTCGGGCCGGAGGGACGGCACCGGCCCAGGCGATGCCGAAGGATCCGACCCGCCAGCCCTCCCCGTCCCATGCCGGCACCGAGGCCCGCCGGGTGGCCAGCGCCGAGCCCGAGCGCGGCCGCGGCGCGCGCACGCCGTCCGACATCCCGGCGAAGGGCTGGAAGGATATCGGGATGCGGGCATTCCACGACGTCTCGGAGAACAACATCGTTTCGGTCGCAGCCGGCGTGACCTTCTACGTGCTCCTGGCGATCTTCCCCGCCATCGCCGCCCTGGTCTCGTGCTACGGGCTCGTGGCGGACGTGGCCACCATCAACGAGCACCTGCAGAGCCTGCAGGGTGTCATCCCCTCCGGGGCCCTCGACATCGTCGGCGAGCAGGTCAAACGCATCGCCGCCAAGGGCGACACCACCCTCGGCTTGACCTTCTTCACTGGCATCGTGCTGTCGCTGTGGAGCGCCAACGGCGGCATGAAGGCGGTCTTCTCCGCCCTGAACATCGTCTACGAGGAACGCGAGACGCGCAGCTTCGTCTGGCTCAACCTGCGCTCGCTGGCCTTCACGGGCGGCGCGCTGCTGTTCATCATCCTGGCGCTGGTCGGGATCGTGGTGGTGCCGGCGGCGATCAACATCATCGGGCTGAGTTCGGAGGCCTGGTACATCGCCCTGCTGCGCTGGCCGGTGCTCCTCGCCGCGGTGCTCGGCGGCCTCGCCCTTCTCTACCGCTACGGCCCGAGCCGCGACGCCCCGCGCTGGCGCTGGGTGACCTGGGGCAGCGCCCTGGCCGCCGTGGCCTGGCTCATCACCTCGCTGGGCTTCTCCTGGTACGTGGCCAATTTCGGCAAGTACAACGAGACCTACGGCTCGCTGGGTGCCGTGATCGGCTTCATGACCTGGATCTGGATCTCCACCACGATCGTGCTCATCGGCGCCGAGATCAACGCCGAGATGGAGCACCAGACCGAGGCCGATACCACCCGCGGCCCCGAGCAGCCGCTCGGCACCCGCGACGCCCGGATGGCCGATACGGTGGGGGCGGCGACGTGAGGGGGAGCCCTTCAGCTCAGGTCTGATTTCCAGTACGGTCGCGGTATGGATCGCAGCACCGCCCTTGAGATTCTTCGCGCGCACGAGGCCGAGTTGCGCGAACGGGGCGTTCTGCATGCCGCCCTATTCGGTTCCGTCGCGCGTGGCGAGGCGCATGCGGCAAGCGACCTCGATGTCATGATCGACATCGACGAGACCACCATCCGGGATGTCTACGGGTACGTCGGCGTCGTCGGGTTCATCGCCGATCTGTTCCCTGTCGAAGTGGATGTCGCAACCCGCTCGGTGCTGAAGCCTCACGTACGCCCCGGAGCCGAGCGCGACGCGATCCATGCTTTCTGAGCGGGGCCGCCGCGCCCTGCTCGGCATCATCGAAAATGTTGAAGCGGCTCAGGATTTCACTGCGGACCTGAGCTTCGAAGATTTCGCCAGCAACCGGCTTCTACTCTACGGCGTGACGCGCTGCCTGGATATCATCTCGGAGGCGAGTCGGCGCGTCGACGAGGAAACCCGACTCCGGAACGTCCATATCCCATGGCGGCAGATCGCGGACTCGGGGAACGTCTATCGGCATCGATATGAGCGTGTCTCGGCAAAGCTTCTGTGCGGGACCGTCCATGAGGCATTGCCTGACCTACTCACGGTATGCCGGAACGAACTACGGTCCGACCAATGATCTTCGCGGCGACGTCGCCATTTGCCCCCTCCTTTCGTTGATCGATCGATGACCGCTTCCTCCTCCGAAAAGCCCGTCGGCCCCGGCGATCAGCTCATCCTGGTCGACGGCTCTTCGTTCATTTTTCGCGCCTACTTCCAGTCGATCAACCAGGACCAGAAGTACAACACCCGGCCGTCGGACGGCCTGCCCACCGGGGCGGTGCGGCTGTTCTGCACCAAGATCGCCCAGTTCGTGCAGGAGGGCGCGGCCGGGGTGATGCCGACGCATCTGGCCATCGTGTTCGACAAGTCGGAGGGCTCGTTCCGCAAGGAGCTGTTTCCCGACTACAAGGGCCACCGGCCGGACGCGCCGGACGACCTCAAGCGGCAGATGCCGCTGATGCGCGACGCCGTGCGGGCCTTCGGCCTGCAGCCGATCGAGCTCATCCGCTACGAGGCCGACGACCTCATCGCCACCTATTCGCGCCAGGCCGAGGCGCGGGGCGCCGGCGTCATCATCGTGTCCTCCGACAAGGACCTGATGCAGCTCGTCGGCCCCCTGGTGCGGTTCTACGACTTCGAGTCCGGCGCCAAGGGCAAGCCCGGCTACCGGCCCGAGCGCAACCTCGACCGCGATGCGATCATCGCCAAGTGGGAGGGCCTCACCCCCGAGCAGATCGGCGACGCCCTGGCGCTGATCGGCGACACCTCGGACAACGTGCCGGGCGTGCCCGGCATCGGCCTGAAGACGGCGGCCGCGCTCATCAAGGAATACGGCAGCCTCGACGCGTTGCTCGATCGCGCCGCCGAGATCAAGCAGCCCAAGCGCCGCGAAACCCTGCTCGCCAGCATCGATCAGGCTCGGCTCTCGCGAAAGCTGGTGGCGCTGGAGGAGAATGTGCCCCTCCCGGTGCCGCTGGACGACCTGCGCCTGCCCAAGCCCGATCCGCAGAAACTCGTCGGCTTCCTCAAGGCGATGGAGTTCAACACCCTGACCCGGCGCATCGCCCAGATGCTCCACGTGGACCCGGAGGCGGTGCAGCCCGACCCGGCGCTGCTGCCGAACCGCAAGCCCGCGCCCGACGCCCCGTTCTTCCCCGATGCCCACGGTGATCCCGTGCCGGTCGATCCCGAGACCGCGTCCGGCGCGCCGAGCGGCGAGGTCGATCCCTTCGCCGATCTCGGCCTGCCCGACGTCGCGCCCAAGCCCCGCGGCCCCTCCGAGCCGACCCCCGCCGGCCTCGTGGCGGCGCGGGCGGCGGAGGCGGTGAAGCCCTTCGACACGGCCGCCTACGAGACGATTCAGTCCGTCGAGCAACTCGACGCCTGGATCGCCGAGGCCGAGGAGGCCGGCGTCATCGCCGTCGACACCGAGACGGATTCGCTGGACGCCAACCACGCCAACCTCGTGGGCGTCTCCCTCTGCGTCGCGCCGGGACGGGCGGCCTACATCCCGCTCCGGCACCAGGAGCCCGTCAAGGGCGCGGACGGAGACCTGTTCGGCGACGCCAAGGCGGCCTCGGAGGCGTTCCAGCCGGCGGCGGGCCAGATCGACGCGAAGGTGGTGATCGAGCGCCTGAAGCCGCTCCTTGAAAATCCCGGCGTGCTGAAGGTCGGCCAGAACCTGAAATACGATCTCGCCGTCCTGTCCCGCTACGACATCCGCGTGACGCCCTTCGACGACACCATGCTGATCTCCTACGTGCTCGATGCCGGCAAGGGCGGACATGGCATGGACGAGCTCGCCCGCCGCCACCTCGGACACCAGCCCATCACCTTCTCGGACGTGGCCGGCACCGGCCGGGCCAAGATCACCTTCGACCGGGTGGCGCTGGACAAGGCCACCGCCTACGCGGCCGAGGATGCCGACGTCACCCTGCGCCTCTGGCGCATGATGAAGCCGCGGCTCGTGGCCGAGAAGCGCGTCGCCGTCTACGAGACCCTGGAGCGCCCGCTGGTGCCGGTGATCGCCCGGATGGAGGGGCAGGGCATCCGCGTCGACCGCAACATGCTGAGCCGCCTGTCCGGCGACTTCTCCCAGATCCTGGTGCGCCTGGAGGAGGAGATCCAGGAGGATGCGGGCGAGAGATTCCAGGTCTCCTCGCCCAAGCAGATCGGCGACATCCTGTTCGGCAAGATGGGCTTGCCCGGCGCCAAGAAGACGCCCTCGGGCCAGTGGGCGACGCCCGCGACCCTGCTCGAGGAGCTGGCCCAGGCCGGGCACCCCCTGCCGAAGAAGATCCTCGAATGGCGCCAGCTCGCCAAGCTGAAATCCACCTACACGGACTCGCTGCAGCAGCATGCGGACCGCGAGACCGACCGGGTCCACACCTCGTTCTCGTTGGCCGCCACCACCACCGGCCGGCTCTCCTCCTCCGAGCCGAACCTGCAGAACATCCCGATCCGCACGGAAGAAGGGCGCCGCATCCGCCGCGCCTTCGTGGCGGCGGAGGGCAACCGCCTGATCTCGGCCGATTACAGCCAGATCGAACTGCGCCTCCTCGCCCACATCGCCGACATCCCGCAGCTGCGCCAGGCTTTCGCGGACGGCATCGACATCCACGCGGCCACCGCCAGCGCGATGTTCGGTGTGCCGCTCGCCGAGATGACGCCGGACCTGCGCCGGCGCGCCAAGACCATCAATTTCGGCATCATCTACGGCATCTCGGCCTTCGGCCTCGCCGACCGCCTCGGCATCGGCCGCGAGGAGGCCGGGGCCTTCATCAAGCAGTATTTCGAACGCTTCCCCGGCATCCGCGCCTATATCGACGACACCAAGCGCCGCTGCCGGGATCTCGGCTACGTCACCACCCTGTTCGGCCGGGTCTGCCACTACCCGCAGATCCGCTCGAACAATCCCAACGAGCGCGCCTCCGTCGAGCGTCAGGCCATCAACGCCCCGATCCAGGGCTCGGCCGCCGACATCATCCGCCGGGCGATGATCCGCATGGAGGAAGCGCTCCGGGCCGAGCGCCTCAACGTGCGCATGCTCCTGCAGGTGCACGACGAACTCGTGTTCGAGGCGCCCGAGGACGAGGTCGAGAAGGCCCTGCCGGTGATCACCCGCATCATGGTCGACGCCCCCGCCCCCGCCCTGACCCTGCGGGTGCCCCTGGTGGTCGAGGCCCGGGCCGCCCTGAACTGGGAGGAAGCGCACTGAGAGGTGCCTCGCGCCGCCTCCGCCTCGGGTCCGGCCGAGCCCGGCGGCGAGATCGGCGACACGGACCAGGAGCCGGTTCGGCGGCGATCCGTACGACGGGCCAGGCCCCCCGGTTGATCCGCAGCTGCCGCGCGACGGTCGGTCCGTCGAACCGGTAGTGGACCATGGCGTCCGGGTCGCCGGTCTTGATCGCGGAGGGCGGCGCGCTGCGGTGCCCCGCGCCGGCGGACGCGACATCCGACGGGCGCACCGGCATCCCCCCTCGGGGAACGGCGCCGCTTTGGAGTCGGGCCGGCGGAATGACACCCCTCCGAACGCAATGCTCCAATGCGACGCAGGGTGGAACGCCCGCTTGGGCCGCGTGTTGCCGCACCGCAAACGATCAACAAGAACGGCGCCGTGCGGGCGCCCCGGAAAGAGACCCTGCCATGACCAAGTCCCTCCTCGCCGCCCTCGGCCTGTCGGTCGCCGCCCTCGCCACTCCGGCGCTCGCCCAGGAGCCCCTGTCGTTCCGCGTCGCGCCGCAATTCGGCGACAACCAGCCGACCGTGACCGACACCTCCGACTTCCGCGCCGCGGCGCTGCGCTCGGATGCCGTCAGCATCGAGTCGAGCCGCATCGCCCTGGAGCGCTCGCGCAACCCGCGCGTCCGTCAGTACGCCCACAACGTTCTGGTCGAGCGTAAGGCCACCACCCAGGCGCTGCTGCCCGAGGGCACCTCGCTGACCGCCGGCGGCACCGTCGTGTCCGACACCCAGCCCTTCGAGACCCGCCTCGACAACCCGATCGGCGTCGTCCTCGCCCCGGTGACGATCTCGGCCACCATCGCCCAACGCGTCGTGGGCGGCGTCCTCGGCGGCGTCGGCCTCGTCGACAACAGCCCCTCGGAGCCGGGCCGCCGCGTCGCCATCGGCGCCGAGGGCCAGGGCCGCATCGACCGTCTGAAGTCCGCCCGCGCGGGCCGCGACTTCGACCGCACCTACGTCGACCAGCAGGCCAACTCGGACGCCCGCACCCTCGGCCTCTACGCCTCCTACGCCCGCAACGGCGACAACGCGCAGGGTCGTGAGTTCGCCAACCAGGCGCTGCCGTACATCGCCGGCGAGCACGCCCACTCGGCCAACCTCGCCGACCGGATCAACTGACCGGCACGCCACGTCGGAATGAGAGAGGGCCGCCCCGTGGGGCGGCCCTTTTTCGTGGTCCGCAACCGTCGCTCGCATCAGGCGGCGGGGAGAAGGGCCTCCACGGCGGCGCCGAGATCGTCGAAATGGGCGATAACCCGGTCCGGGCCGAGCTCCGTCACGGGCAGGTCGGTGTAGCCGAAGGGCACCGCCACCACCGGGATCCCGGCAGCCTTGGCGGCATCGATGTCGGCGCGGGAATCCCCCACCATCACGGCCCGGGCCGGATCGCCGCCGGCACGCTCGACGGTCAGGGTGATGTGGCGCGGATCCGGCTTGAAGTACGGGAAGGTCTCGCGGCCGCAGATGGTCGCGAAGCGGTCGGCCACCCCGAGGAGTTCGAGGAGGCGCACGGCCTGGCCCTCGTACTTGTTGGTGCAGACGGCGAGAAGGAAGCCGCGGGCGCGCAGGGCGTCCAGAGCCTCGACCACGCCGGGGAACAGGTGCGACTGCTCGCAGAGATGGTCGCCGTAATGGGCGATGAAGTCCGAGAACAGCGCCTCCAGCCGCTCGGTCGACAGCGGCTCGCCGGCCGTGGTGAAGCCACGCTGGATCAGGGCCTTGGCGCCTGCCCCGATCATGTCCCGGGCCTGTTCGAGGGGCAGGGCCTGGAGGCCCTCGCGGCGCAGGATCACGTTCAGGGTGCCGATCAGGTCGCCGGCGGTCTCGGCCAGGGTTCCGTCGAGGTCGAAGACGGCGATGGGCGGCAGGGCGGTCATGAACACTCGCAGGGGGTCAGGGGGCGGACGGGAGGGCACGGAGCCGCCGCTCTAGCTTATCCGGGCCGCACGGGCGAGGCCGGCCGGCGCGCGGCAGCTCGGCCTTTGCCGGTGGACAGGTGAGCGGGGTGCCGGGGCCTGATCCTGCCCGCACTTGCCTCGGCGTCTCGGCGTCCTGTACGGTTCGCACATCGACGGCCGGGGGGCCGCTGTCCTTCCTGCGATGACGGTCTTGATCTCGGCGCCGCAGGCCCGGTGCAGGGGCGTCACGTGAGCCGAACGGACGGAAGCGGGCGATTTCGGAGGGGGCTATGACGGAAACGGTCCCGGGTTGGTCGGACGAGCGGGTCGATCTCCTGCGCCGGCTGTGGGAGGATGGCCTGAGCGCCAGCCAGATCGCGACGCAGCTCGGCGGCGTGACCCGCAACGCAGTGATCGGCAAGGTCCACCGGCTCGGCCTGTCGGGCCGCGTCAAGGCGGCCGAGACGCCCGGCGTATCGCCCCGCAAGGTCGTGCGCGAGCCGGAGCTGGAGGTCGTGGCGCCCGCGATCGTGGCCCCGGACCTCGACGAAGCTCCCGTTGCCTTCGCGGCTCCCGCAGCCGCACCGGCCGTGGTGCAGCCCGTGGCCCTGACGATCTCCCGTCGCGTGACGATCATGGACCTGCGGGAATCGATGTGCCGGTGGCCCATCGGCGATCCGACCTCGCCCGACTTCCACTACTGCGGCGACCGCTCGATCACCGGCCTGCCCTACTGCACCGCCCACGCACAGATCGCCTACCAGCCGGCCGCCGAGCGCAAGCGAGACCGGCGCGTCGGCGGCTTTCGCTGATCCGTCGCGCGCGAGCGCGGCACGGTTTCGGGACTTCGCGCGTTGATCTTCGTCGCCGGTCCCCGACCGGCGAGAGAAGGTGACGAGCCGTGACGGAGCCGACGACTGCCATCGATGCCGACGAGGCCGCCTTCCTTGACCTGCATGCGCAGCGCGAGGATCTGGAACGCCAATTGTCGTTGGTGCAGTTGCGCCGGCAGTTCGGCCCGGGCCAAGTGGCCGTGGATCAGGCGGCCGACGACGAGAAGGTGTTGCTCCTCAGCCTCGACCGCGTCCTCACCCAGATCCGCGCCGCCGAGTACAAGCGGCAGCCCAATGCGCGGCGCTGGTAGTAGACCCCTAGTCGAGCCGCCGCAGGTCCCGCTCCTTGTGCCTCAGGCGCAGGAGGAGATCGATCTGGCTGTCCGGGATCGGCAGGGTGTCGCAGGTTTCTTCGTAGATCGATCGCAGCGCGGTTCCGAGACGGTACCGCGTGTCGTCGGGCAGGTTGGGCTGACACGCATGCGTCGTGTCCTCCCGCATCTCGCCGTCGCAAACTCTCTGGTCCAACGTCTCAGTCCCTCGTTCGAGCGATCCAACGCCGGCGCCGAAATGGAGCACACTCGCCGTTCAACGAGTGTCGCCCAACATGGTTAAGGAACCGTTAAAGGCTGCGCCGCGCCGTTACGCTCAGACGTCGGCCGCCTGAAGCAGGCGCGCAGCCGCGGCCCGGGCCTCGTCGGTCACCGTCGCGCCGGCCAGCATCCGGGCGATCTCCTCGCGACGCGCGGGAGCTTCGAGGGAGGCGACCCGGGTGGCGACCCGGTCGCTGCCCTTCACGGGGTCCTTGGCGATCAGGAAGTGCGTCTCCGCCCGCGCCGCCACCTGCGGCGCGTGAGTCACAGCCACCACCTGGACCCGAGTGGAGAGGCGCCCAAGCCGGGCGCCGATCGCATCCGCCACCGCCCCGCCGATGCCGGTGTCGATCTCGTCGAAGATCAAGGTCGGCGCGGACCCCTTGTCGGCGAGCACCACCTTCAGGGCGAGCATGAAGCGCGAGAGTTCGCCGCCCGAGGCGACCTTCATCATCGGCCCCGGGCGCGTGCCGGGATTGGTCTGGGCCCAGAACTCCACGCGGTCGTAGCCGGACGGATCGCGGGCGTCCGGATCGGTGGCGATCTCGGTGATGAAGCGGGCGCGCTCCAGCTTGAGCGGCGGCAGCTCGGCCTTCACCGCCGCGTCGAGGGCCTTGGCCGCGCGCTTGCGGCCCTCCGTGAGCTTGGCCGCGGCCTTCGCGTAGGCGGCCTCGGCCGCGGCGAGCGTCGCCTCCAGGCCGCCGAGGGCTTCCTCGCCGGCGTCGATCGCCGCGACGTCCGCGGCGTAGCGCGCGCGCAGGGCCGCGAGGTCGTCCACCGGCACCTGGTATTTCCGCGAGGCGGCCCGAAGCGCGAACAGCCGCTCCTCCACCCGCTCCAGCTCCCGCGGATCGAACTCCGCCTCGCGCAGGGCCACGTCGAGGATGGTGTGGGCCTCGTCGAGGGCGGTCAGGGCGGTGTCGAGGGCGGCGACGCAGGGCTCGACCAGGGCCGGCAACTGCGCCGCCCGGCGCTCCAGCTTGCGCAGGGCGGAGGAGAGATGGGAAACGATGGGACCGCCCGAAGCCTCGATCGCCTCGTTCAGCTCGCGCGCGACCTTCTCGCTCTGCTGCATCACCGTGCGGCGCTCGGCCAGGGTGGTCTCCTCGCCCGGCTCCGGCGCGAGGGTTTCGAGCTCCGCCACGGCATGACGCAGGAAATCGGATTCCTTGGCAGCGGCTTCGACCCGGGCCCGGTGCTCGGACAGGGCGGAGCGGGCGCCCTTCACGCGCTTGGCCGCCTCGGCGACCTGAACCAGTGGGCCCTGCAGGCCCCCGAAGGCGTCCAGGATGGCGCGGTGGGTGGTGGGATCGGCCAGGGCCCGGTCGTCGTGTTGCCCGTGGATCTCCACGAGGGCCGCGCCGATGGCCCGTAGGACCTGGACGCCGACGGCCTGGTCGTTGACGA
Source organism: Methylobacterium sp. Leaf465 (assembly GCF_001424705.1). Taxonomy (GTDB): domain Bacteria; phylum Pseudomonadota; class Alphaproteobacteria; order Rhizobiales; family Beijerinckiaceae; genus Methylobacterium. The sequence goes on along the minus strand of NZ_LMRA01000023.1, from coordinate 63,897 downwards.
AGGCGCGCGTGCGACCGTCCGCCATCTGCACGCGACGCAGGATGAGATCGCCCTCGGTGTCGATTTCCGCCTCGGCGGCGAGCGCACGGGCCGGATGATCGAGGGGCACGTCGAACACGGCCGTGACGGCGCCCTGCCCCTCCCCGTGACGCACGAGGCGGCCGTCGCCGCGGCCGCCGAGGGCCAGCGCGAAGGCGTCGAGCAGGATCGACTTGCCTGCGCCCGTCTCGCCGGTAAGGACGCTGAGGCCCTCGCGGAAGTTCAGGACGAGCTTGTCGATGAGAACGATGTCGCGGATCGCGAGCTGGCTCAGCATGCCGCGTCTGAGGTCCCGTTGTGAAGCCTGGCGCTGTCCTTACGGCGAAGTGCCGCCGGCTTCACGCAAAAAGATGCCGCCCCCACCGGGAGCGGCCAAGCGGCGCTCGGATCGCCGAACGGGCGCCGGAGCGGCGCCGGGATTACTGGGCCTCGGCGGTGCGCCCGATGACGCCGCGATAGACCTTGCTGATCCACGAGGTCTTCTCCTCGCGCGGCTCGAGACCCCCGTTCTGCAGGAGCGCGTGGGCATCCTTGTACCAGGGGCTGTCGGGGAAGTTGTGGCCGAGCACGGCGGCGGAGGTCTGGGCCTCCTGGGTCAGGCCGAGGGCCATGTAGGCCTCGGTCAGGCGCTCCAGGGCCTCTTCGGCGTGACGGGTCGTCTGGTACTTGCTGACCACGTCGCGGAACCGGTTGATCGCGGCCGGGAAGTTACGGCGCTCGAGGTAGAAGCGCCCGACCTCCATCTCCTTGCCGGCGAGCTGGTCTCGCGTGATCTGGATCTTGGCCTTGGCGTCGGCCGCGTATTCAGAGGTCGGGTACTTCTGCACGAGCTCCTGCAGGCCGGCGAGCGCCTTCTCGGAGCGGTCCTGGTCGCGGGTCACGTCGGGGATCTGCTTGTAGTGCGACATCGCCATCAGGTACTGGGCGTAGGCCGCGTCCTTGCTCGCCGGGTGGCGCTGCAGGTAGCGCTTCGAGGCGTTGATCGCGTCGTCGTACTTCGCGCCCTCGTAATTCGCGTAGGCCGTCATCAGCAGCGCTTTGCGCGACCAGTCGGAATAGCTGTAGGCCTTGTCGAGTTCGCCGAACTTCTTCGAGGCGCCCTCGTAGTCCTTGTCTTCCATCCGCGCCAAGCCCTCGCTGTAGAGCTTGTCGGCGGGAACATCCGGAACCACTTCCGGCTTGTACTTCTCGGCGAAGGGATTGATCGAGTCGAGGGCGTCGCATCCGCCGAGGCCGAGGCCGAGGACGGACACCAGCACGGCCGCCATCGCACCGCGGTTGGGATGAGTAAGGCGCATTCCGGTGTTCCCCCAACAGACGGGTCCGTTCTCGGACTCGCGTCGTCAAGCCATCACAAAGGTCGGTCGCGTGGCTGACGGCCTCATGCCACGATCCGGGTGCGCTGCACACCGGACGGACGTCCCGTTTCACGCCCGATTCACCGTGGAGCGCGATTTGGGCGCGAAAGCGGCGGGCGGGCCACGCCCTGGACAGAAACGACGGCAGTGTGTCGGTGGCGCTACAGATCGCCCACGAAGGCGGCGATGCCGAGGCTGGCGCCGAACTCGGTCAGGCTGGTCTCGCGGCGGGCGCCGGGAGCCTCGACGATGGCGTAGTTGGCGCGATCGGAGAACAGGGCGGTGAGGACGCCGACATTCATGCGGTGACCGCCGCAATAGGAGCGGTAGCCGCCCTGGAGCGGGAGACCCGCGAGGGCGAGATCGCCCACGGCGTCGAGGAACTTGTGCCGGACGAACTCGTCGGCGTAGCGCAGGCCCTCGGGGTTCACGACGGCGGTCTCGCTGACCGCGACGGTGTTCTCGAGGGAGGCGCCGAGGGCGAAGCCCGCCTTCCAGTAGCGCTCGACGTCCCGCATCATGCCGAAGGTGCGGGCGCCGGCGATCTCGCGACGGTAGGCGGAGGGGGTGAGGTCCATCGCCTTGCGGCTCCGGCCGATCACCGGGTTCTCGAAATCGATCTCGACGTCGAGGCGGAAGCCCCGGTCGATGGGGCGGAGCTCGGCGAAGGCCCGGCCGACCTCGATGCGGACGGAGCGGAGGACCTTGATCCAGCGCTTGGCGGCGCCGCAGGTCGCGGTGCCCACGGCGTCGATGGCCTGGACGTAGGGGAGCGCGCTGCCGTCGAGAATGGGCATCTCGGGGCCGTCGATCTCGACGAGGACGTTGTCGATCCCGAGACCGTAGAGCGCCGACATCAGGTGCTCGATGGTGGCGACCGCGCCGCTCTCGACGTCACCGATGACGGTGCAGAGCTCGGTGGCGGAGACGCAGGCGTGATGGGCCTTGATGAGCCGGTCGTTGCCGGTGGGCATTCCGGTGCGAAGGAAGGCGATGCCGTGGTTGGCGGGCGCCGGATGCAGCGTGATCTCGACCGGGTTCCCGGAATGGACGCCGATGCCGCTCAGGGTCGCGGGGGCTTTGAGTGTCGTCTGTTGGTTCGTTCGCATTCCATAGCCCTCGGCCGTGATCGGGCGCGCCCATCCCGTCGGGATGGGCCCTGCGCCCCTTGCGATCCGTCCGCTGCTCGAAGCCCCTGCCGGCGTCTGATGGCCGAAACCACCGCGCCTTGTCGTTCCAAAATTCGTATAGCCGCGCCTCCAAGGCAGGCCAAATCACGGATTCTTACGCTGTGTTACAGCCGCGGTTTCTACCAGCGAATCCGAATCTCGTTTTGGAACAACGGTTTAACAATAGGCATAGCCCGGAGCCGCGAGGCTCCGGGCCTGTGGCTGAAATATCTCAGCCTTGGCGTTGACGCGTCCGCCGGACCCCGGTTTCAGTTCGCCTGGCGGCGCAGGAAGGCCGGGATCTCGAGCTGGTCGTCGTCCATCATGCGGGCCTGGGGAGCGACGCGACCCTGAGGATCGAGGTTGCCCTGGGCCGGGCGGTAGGCCGGGGGAGCCTGAACGGGAGCGCGCTTGGCGTAGTCCGCGGGCGGAGCGGCCTGCGGGACCGGGGCGGCGGGCGCCCGCATCTGCGGAAGCGGCGCGGCCTCGACCTCCTCACGGCGTCCGCCGAAGCCCACCGTCGCGAGACGGCGCAGCAGCGTCATGCGCTTGGAATCGCCCGCCGGCTCGGCCGGCTGCTCCTCGCGGGCCCGGAGCTGGGCCTGGGCGGGAAGCGGCAGGTCCTGGATCTGCGGCATGCGCGGGGCGCGGGCCACGGCCACGGCCGGCCGGGGCGGCACGAACGGGCCGGCGGCATGCTGGGGCGCGGGCTCGGGAGCCGGCATCGGTGCGGGCTCGTAGGACATGGCGGCGCGCGGCTGGGTCTGCGTCAGCATCACCTCGTCGCGCATCACCGGAGCCTGGGGCAGCTCGACCCGCATCGGCTCGGGGGCGAGGGCCATCGGCTCGGGGGCGCGCAGGGCCTGCTGCACCGGAGCCTGGACCGGAGCGGCCTGGATCGGGGCGGCCTGCAGCGACGCCGGTGCGGCGGGCGGCGCGGCCGGGGCCGCTACGGCTCCGTCCTGTCCGATGGGGCGAAAGGTCGACGCGGGCTGTGCGGCCCGCGCCCTCGCTTCCGCACGCAGACGCTCGGCGACCTCGGCGATGCGCTGCTCGGTCTGGACGATGTCGGGGTTGTTCTGCGAGTTGGCGGCGATCAGCGCCGGCTCGATGCCGGTGGCGACCACGGACACCCGGATGATGCCGTCGAGGCTCTCGTCGAAGGTGGCGCCCAGGATGATGTTGGCGTCCGAATCGACCTCCTCGCGGATGCGGGTGGCGGCCTCGTCGAGCTCGTAGAGGGTGAGGTCGTTGCCGCCGGTGATCGAGATCAGCAGGCCGCGCGCGCCCTTCATCGAGACGTCGTCGAGGAGCGGGTTGGCGATGGCGGCCTCGGCGGCCCGGTTGGCGCGGTTCTCGCCCGAGGCCTCGCCGGTGCCCATCATGGCCTTGCCCATGCCGCGCATGATGGCCCGGACGTCGGCGAAGTCGAGGTTGATCAGGCCTTCCTTGACCATCAGGTCGGTGATGCAGGCGACGCCCGAGTACAGCACCTGGTCGGCCATCGCGAAGGCGTCGGCGAAGGTGGTCTTCTCGTTGGCGACCCGGAACAGGTTCTGGTTCGGGATGACGATCAGGGTGTCGACGGCGGCCTGGAGCTCCTGGATGCCGGCCTCGGCGGTGCGCATGCGGCGCACGCCCTCGAACTGGAACGGCTTCGTCACGACGCCGACGGTGAGGATGCCCATGTCACGGGCCGCGCGGGCGATGACGGGGGCCGCGCCGGTGCCGGTGCCGCCGCCCATGCCGGCGGTGATGAAGCACATGTGGGCGCCGGAGAGCTGGTCACGGATCTCGTCGATGACCTCGTCGGCGGCGGCCGAGCCGACCTCGGGGTGCGAGCCGGCGCCGAGGCCCTGCGTCACGCCGAGGCCCATCTGGATCACGCGCTCGGCCTTCGAGGAGGTCAGCGCCTGGGCGTCGGTGTTGGCGACCACGAATTCGCAGCCCAGCAAGCCGGATTCGATCATGTTGTTGACGGCGTTGCCGCCGGCTCCGCCGACACCGAAGACGGTGATGCGGGGCTTGAGTTCCCGGATATCCGGCGCCTGCAGACTGATGGCCATGGTGTCGAGCCTCTCGTGCCTTTCACGTTTCGTTTGACGCCTCGGTTGAGGAAGGCGCCGATTCTCGTCTGGCCGTTCGCACCCACCCCGATGTGTGGGGTTTGGGGCGCGACGGCGGTCGTCTCAGAAACTCTCGCGGATCCAGCGTCCGACGCGCGAGAGGTAGCCGTCCGTTCCCGTGCCGGCGAAGGCTCCGTGGCCCCGCGGCTCGAAATGCTCCGCATGCGCCACCTGCGGGTAGACCAGGAGGCCCACCGCCGCGGAGAAGGCGGGTCCCTTGGCGGCCTCCGGCAGGCCGCGGATGCCGAGCGGCCGGCCGATGCGGACCTGGCCCTCCATCACCCGGCGGGCGACCTCCGGCAGACCGACGAGCTGGCTCGCGCCCCCCGTCAGCACCACTCGCCGCCCGGCCTGGGCCGAGAAGCCGGCGGCCCGGAGGCGGTCGCGCACCAGTTCCACCACCTCCTCGACGCGGGGGCGGATGATCCGCACGAGCTGCGAGCGCGGCACGTGGTTGGGGGCATCGCCCTCGTCCTCGCCCACCCCGTGGACCGCGATCATGTCGCGCTCGTCGGAGGCGGTGGCGATGGCCGAGCCGTAGAGGGTCTTGAGGCGCTCGGCCGCGGCGACCCGGGTGGAGAGGCCGCGGGCGATATCCATGGTGACGTGGTGGCCGCCGACCGCCACGGCGTCCACGTGGACGAGGTGGCCGCCGGAGAAGACGCCGACGCTGGTGGTGCCGCCGCCCATGTCGACCACGGCGACGCCCATCTCGGCCTCGTCGTCGACCAGGGCCGAGAGCCCGGCGGCGTAGGGGGTGGCGATCACCGCCTCGACGCCGAGGTGGCAATGCTCGACGGCGAGCATGAGGTTGCGGGCGGCGGCCGCCTCGCCGGTGACCACGTGGAGGTCGACCCCGAGGGCGTCGCCCATCATGCCCGACGGATCGATGACCGTGCCCTGGCCGTCGATGGCGTAGCCGGTGGGCAGAGCGTGGAGCACCGCCCGGCCGGGGCTGACGCCGTGCGCGGAGGCGGTCTCCAGCACGCGCTCCACGTCGGAGCCCGTGACGGTGCCGGTGCGGGTGCCGACGCGCGCCTCGAAGTGCTGCGAGCCGATCCGGCCGCCGGACATGTTGACGATGACCGACTGCACCTCGACCTTCGCCATCCGCTCGGCGGCGTGGACCGCCTGGCGGATCGCGCCCTCGGCGGCCTCGAGGTCGACGATGACGCCGCCCTTGAGACCCTGCGAACGCTGGTGGCCGATGCCGATGACGCGGGCGAAGTGGGTGCGCCCGCGCAGGGTGGTGAGGGCCTCGGCCGGCTGAAGCTCGGCGATGAGGCAGACGACCTTGCTCGTTCCGATGTCGAGCACCGAGAGGGTGGTGCTGCGCCGGGCGGAGAGAGGCTTCAGGCGTGGGGTGAGGCCGTGCGGGTCGTGCATCGGGCTACCGAGCGGAGGAGGTGAAACGGGGACGGGACGCGGGATGCGCCGGACGGATCGTGCGGCTCATGTGCTGGTCCCCTTGGGCTTGGACTTCTTCTGGGATTCGGCGCGGGCCGCGGCCGCCTCCTCGGTGAGCCGCACCACCACCCGGTCGGGCATGCGCAGGTCCACCGCGATGATGTCCTTCTCGAGGATGCGGTTGTCGCGCTCGAGCTTGACCAATCGAGCCAGGGCCTCGGTGGCGCCCGTCTCGGGCAGGCGGATGTCGACACCGTCGAGCTTGAGCGTCCAGCGCCGTCCGGACACGTAGGTGCCGGCCTTGACCCGCTCGGCCAGGGCGCCGGCCGCCTCGATCAGGGCGAGGTAGTCCTTGAGCTTGAGGTTGGCGTCGTCACCGACCACGAGGGGAAGCGCGGCGTAGCGGTCGTCGCGCATCTGGTCGATCACCGTGCCGTCGGCGGCGATCACGGCGATCTCGCCGTTGCGCTGCCAGAGGGCGGCGGGCTCGCGCTCGACCTGGGTGATGACGATCTCGTTCGGATAGACCTTGCGCACGGAGGCACTCGCGATCAGCGGCACCGCCAGCAGGCGCTCGCGGGCCTCCGCCACGTCGAGGAAGACCACCGAGGAGTGGCCGTCGATGCCGGCGGCCTGCAGCACCTCGCGTTCGTAGAGCCGGGCGATGCCCGAGATGGTGACGCGCTCGACGCCGAAGCCGGCGATCCGCGCCGCGATGTCGAGGGGGCGGCCGTGCTCGGCCACGAAGCGATCATAGGCGCCGCTGCCGATGAAGCCGGCGAGGGCGAGGGCGGCGAAGGAGACCGAGAAGGCCGCCGTCCCGAGGTGGCGCGGGACGCGGCGCTCGATCGGGACCGCGAGGCGGGAGCGCCGACCGGGCGGCGTGAAGCGGCGCAGGCGCGCCGCCAGCGCGGACCGGACCGAACGCACGGTGCCGGCGGCCGGACCCGGCAGGCCCGACCCGAGGAGGCCGTGGCCGCCGAGCGGGCCTTCGGCCCCTAGCGGCCCAACGTTGCGTCCTCCACCATCCATTGAACGAGCTCACCGAAACTATAGCCCGCATGGGCTGCCATCTCCGGGACCAAGCTCGTCTTCGTCATGCCGGGTTGCGTGTTGACCTCCAGCACGACGAGGGCACCGGTTCCCCCCGGTGTGTCGTCGTAGCGAAGGTCCGCACGGCTGATGCCCCGGCACCCGAGTGCTTGATGCGCCGTTAACGACAACTCTTGGACACGCTGGTAAAGATTTGGTTTAATTTCTGCCGGGAGGACGTGGATCGACCCCCCCTCGGCGTACTTCGCGTCGAAGTCGTACCACTCCCCCGAAGCGGGCTTGATCTCGATCACCCCGAGGGCCCGGTCGCCCATCACGGCGCAGGTCAGCTCGCGCCCGGCGACGTAGGTTTCCGCAAGGATTTCATCGCCATAGCCCCAATCCGCCCGGCCCACTTCCTGGGGCGGATGGGAGCGTCCGTCGCGCACGATGATGACCCCCATGGAGGAGCCCTCGGCCACCGGCTTGAGCACGTAGGGCGGCGTCAGCACGTGTGACTTTGCGGCCTCATGACGGTTAACGACGCGGCCCTCCGGGACGCTGACGCCGGCCGCCCGCATGACCACTTTGGCACGCTCCTTGTGCATCGCCAGAGCCGAGGCCAGCACGCCGGAATGGGTGTAGGGGATGCGCAGCAGCTCCAGCAGGCCCTGGATCGTGCCGTCCTCGCCCGCGGGCCCGTGCAGCGCATTGAACGCCACGTCGGGCCGCAGGTCGGTGAGCACCGTCGCGATGTCCGGCTGGACGTCGACCCGCGTGACGCGGAAGCCCTGCCCCTCCAGGGCATCGGCGCAGGCATGGCCCGAATTCAGCGAGACCGGCCGCTCGGAGGACCACCCGCCCATGAGGACGGCGACGTGCTTGGACATGGGAACTCCTGGGAATTGCGCGGACATGGGTTGCGTCGTCACGCCGGCCTTCGTGGGCCGATCCGGTCGTTGATCGCATCGAAAACCGCGCCGGCCGCGACCGGCGGCAATGTCCCGATCCGCTTGAGGATGCGAGCCGGTTCGATGCAGGCCAGCTTGATGGGTCTGATGACCGAAGGAGCATCAAGCCCGGCAGCAGCAAGATCGTCGATCGCTTGATCGCCCCCCATGGCGGGGTTGTTCGCGCTGGTGATCATGGCGATCCAGACGAATCCCGCCTCGGCAACGGCCTCCCCCGAGACCACGACGGCCGGGCGACGCTTCTCAGCCAAACGGTTTGAATAGGGAAACGGTACGACCACCACGGTCCCTGCGGGGAACGTGCGTCCGCCTGGGTCCCTAGAGATTGCCATAGGCTTCTTCGTCGGCGGCACTGGCCCATTCCGTGAATGTCACGAAGGGATCTTCACCCTCGGGCCGCGCCTTCTCGATACGAATGCCGTCCCGGGTGATCACGTAGCGAAGGCGATCGCCCGGGCCGATGCCGAGGCGTTCGCGGACTTCGGCCGGGAGTACGGTCTGGCTCTTCACGGAGACCTTCGAATAGGCCGTCAGAACGTCCCGTCCGGTCATCGAATCCTTCCTGTCGCCCAGCTTACGTCTTACCGTCTTACGCCGTCCGTGTCGATAATCCGATGCGCTTGATCTCCCAGTGGAGTTCGACGCCGGAGGTCTCGCGCACGCGCCGGCGTACCTCCTCGCCGAGCCCCTCGATGTCGGCCGCCGTGGCGTTGTCGCGATTGATCAGGAAATTGCAGTGCATCTCCGAGACCTGTGCGCCGCCGACCGTCAGGCCGCGGCAGCCGGCCGCGTCGACGAGTTGCCAAGCCTTGCCCCCGGGCGGGTTCTTGAAGGTGGAGCCGCCGGTGCGCTCGCGGATCGGCTGGGCCGCCTCGCGCGCCGCCGTCACCCGCTCCATCTCGGCCTCGATGGCCGCCCGCTCGCCGGGGCTCCCGCGGAACACCGCATGCGTGAAGATCACGTCGTCCGGGGCGCCGCTGTGCCGGTAGGTGAAGCCCATCTCCGCATGGGTGAAGCGACGCGCCTCGCCCCGGCGGTCGATGCCGTGGGCCTCCACCAGCACGTCGGTGGTCTCGCCCCCGTGGGCACCGGCATTCATGCGCAGGGCGCCGCCGACCGAACCGGGAATGCCGCGGAAGAACGCCAGCCCGTCGAGCCCGGCCTCCGCCGCCGCCTTGGCGAGGCGCATGTCCGGCACGGCGGTGCCGACCCGCAGGGTCTCGCCGTCGATCGCCACCATGCCAAAAGCCCGGCCGCCGAGGCGCACCACGACGCCGGGCACGCCGCCGTCACGGACGATGAGGTTCGAGCCGAGGCCGATCACCGTCACGGGTATTTCCGGCTCGAGGGCCGAGAGCAGAAGGCCGAGGTCCTCCGCGTCGGCCGGGGTGAACAGCACCTGCGCCGGGCCGCCGACCCGGAACCAGGTCAGGTCCGAGAGCGGCTGGTTGGCGATGAGCCGCCCGCGCAGGGCCGGCGCCCGGGCGTGGATGTCGGGCGTGATGTCCGGGAAGGCGGTCATTGGGCAGGTGCTTTTCAGTTGAAACGACTATCGGTTGCAGGACGACGAGCGGGAGCGTGCGCTAGGCCGGACGATCGGTTCCATACGCCCGGCGGCGCGCGCTCTGATCCGGATGCCGCCCAGGACAGAGGCGCTCATCCGCGAGAAGCTGCGCCTCCTCGCTGAGAGACCGGATGCGCTCGCCAACAACATCAAGGCTCTGAGGGGTACGCAGGGATATCACCTTCGGATCGGCGATTGGCGGGTGATCTTCACGATCGCGCCGGTCGGATCATGGTGCCCGACATCGGCCCGCGCGGCTCGATCTACGGCTAGGAAGATCGGCATGACCATCGTGCGCACCAAGACGCCCTCGGGCGAAGCCATCGTGATCCTGCCGGAGGCCGATTTCCAGCGGCTCGTCGCTCTGGCCGAAGATGCGACGGGCGCGCGTACGCTGCAGGCCTCGCAGGCGCGACTGGCGAGCGGCGCGGACGAGATCCCGAGTAAGTCTGACCTCGATGCCGTGCGCCGGGCTCCGCGCCCCCTCCCCTTCTGGCGAAAGCGCCCGGACATGACGATGGCCGCCCTGGCCAGCCTCGGCGGGATCACCGAGTCCCTCCTGTCGGCGATGGAACGGGGTGAGCGCACGGCCGACCTCATTGTTTATCGCACCCTCGCGCGCGCTGGACGTCGACCCGGAGGATCTGCTTCCGGACGGTGCCGACCCGTAGGCCGGTTTCACGCCGTCACGCCGTCCAGGGCCGCGAGTTCGCCCGGCAGGGCGTAGGCCCATTGCGTGATGTTGCCGGCGCCAAGGCAGACGACGTAGTCGCCGGGCTTGGCGCGGCCGGCGACGATGCCGGCGAGGTCCTCGGAGCGCTGCAGCGCGATGGCGTCGCGGTGGCCGCGCGACTTCAGACCCGAGACCAGCCCGTCGCGGTCCATGCCCTCGATCGGCGCCTCGCCCGCCGCGTAGACGGGGGCGACGATGACCGTGTCGGCATCGTTGAAGCAGGTGCAGAAATCGTCGAACAGCGAGGCGAGGCGCGTGTAGCGGTGCGGCTGCACGATGGCGATGACGTTGCCCTCGGTGGAGGCGCGGGCGGCCTTGAGCACCGCCTTGATCTCCACCGGATGGTGTCCGTAATCGTCGAAGATCAGGGCGCCGTTCCACACGCCGGTCCGGGTGAAGCGGCGCTTCACCCCGCCGAAGCCGGCCAGCGCCTTGCGGATCGCCTCCGGCTCGACCCCGAGCTCGTGCGCCACGGCGAGCGCCGCGGTGGCGTTCAGGGCGTTGTGCTTGCCCGGCATCGGCAGGACGAGATCCTCCATCTCGAGACGGAAGCCGGGGCGGCGGTCGCGGATCATCACGCGGAAGCGGCTCTGGCCGCCGCGCAGGTCCACATCGATGAGCCGGACATCGGCCTGCGGGTTCTCGCCGTAGGTGATGATGCGGCGGTCCTCGATGTGCCCGACGAGGTCCTGCACGATCGGGTGGTCGATGCACATCACCGCGAAGCCGTAGAACGGGATGTTGTCGATGAAGCGCCGGAAGGCGTCCTTGACCGCCTCGAACGAGCCGAAATGGTCGAGGTGTTCGGGGTCGATGTTGGTGACGATGGCGACATCGGCCGGGAGCTTCAGGAAGGTCCCGTCGGATTCGTCGGCCTCCACCACCATCCACTCGCCCTCGCCCATGCGGGCGTTGGTGCCGTAGGCGTTGATGATGCCGCCGTTGATCACGGTGGGGTCAAGGTTGCCGGCATCCAGCAGGGTGGCGACGAGGGAGGTCGTCGTCGTCTTGCCGTGGGTGCCCGCGATGGCGACGCAGGACTTGAAGCGCATCAACTCGGCCAGCATCTCGGCCCGGCGCACCACCGGCAGGCGGCGCTCGCGGGCGGCGACGAGCTCGGGATTGTCGCGGCGGATCGCGGTGGAGACCACCACCAGGGCGGCCTCCTCGACGTTGCCGGCCTCGTGGCCGATGAAGGTGCGCATGCCCTTCTCGGAGAGGCGCCGGACATTGGCGTTGTCGTTGGCGTCCGACCCCTGCACGGTGTAGCCGAGGTTGTGCATCACCTCGGCGATGCCGGACATGCCGATGCCGCCGATGCCGATGAAGTGGATGGGGCCGAGCTTGTCGGGCAGCTTCATGGGAAGGACCAGTCTCAGGGGCGTCGGGGGTCCGGACGAACCGGCCCGAAGGGGATCAATCGGCGGACGCCGTCAGGTGCGGGCCGCCGTCGCGAGGACGATGTCGGCGAGCCGCTCGGCCGCGTCGTGAATTCCAGCGCTTTTGGCGGCTGAGGCCGCCGCGGTCAATTTTCCGGGATTGGTGAAGAGGTCGACCAGCTCCGCCGTGAGCCGGTCCGGCGTGAAGGCGGATTGCGGAATCGCCTGCGCGGCGCCGATGGCGGCCAGCGTCGCGGCGTTGGCCGCCTGATCCTGGTCGAGGGCGCCGGGGAGCGGCACCAGGATGGCGGGCCGTCCGATGGCGGCGAGTTCCGAGACCGTGGACGCGCCGGACCGGCCGATGACGAGGTGCGCCGCCGCCATGCGGGCCGGCAGGTCCTTGAAGAAGGGCGCGGCCTCGAAGCCCGCGAGCCCGAGGCCGAGATAGAGATTCTGGACCTGCGTCAGGTCCTCGGCCCGCACCTGCTGCACGAGGTGGAGCCGGGCGCGCAGATCGGCGGGCAGGTTGGCGATGGCGGCCGGAACGACTTCGCCCATCACCCGGGCGCCCTGGCTGCCGCCGAAGACGAGGAGGTGCAGGGGATCGCCGGCACCGGCCGGCGGATAGGCGACCTTCGCGGCCGCGAGCACCGCCGGGCGCAGCGGGTTGCCGGTGTGGGTCCGGGGTGCCAGCGCCTTGACCGGCACGCCCCGGACCTCGCGGAAGCCCGTGGCGATGGCGCGGGCGCCCCGCGCCAGGAAGGCGTTGGCCCGACCCATCACGGCGTTCTGCTCGTGCAGGATGCTGGGGACGCGCAGGATCTGCCCCGCCAGCATCGGCGGCACCGTGGGATAGCCGCCGAAACCCACGATGGCGGCCGGATCGATGCGCCGGATCTCCCGCGCGGCGACACCGAAGCCCCGGCCGAGGGTGAGGAGCGCGCCGGCGCGCCTGATCGGGGAGCGTCCCGAGGGCGTCGCGGACGCGATGGTGACGATCTCGGAGGCCGGGAAGCCGGTGGCGATGGAGTCCACCCGGGCATCGGTGGCGAGCACGACCCGCACGCCTCGGGCGCGCAGGGCGTAGGCCAGGCTCTCGGCGGGAAACAGGTGCCCGCCCGTGCCCCCGGCACAGAGCAGGATCGTGGCGGTGGCAACGGTCAACGCATCACTCCGGCGATCGTCGCCGGGGCGGTGCCCGGCGGCTTCTGGCTCAGGGTGGTGGTCCGGGGGCGCTTGCGGGTCAAGGCCACGAGGAAGCCCATGCCGAGGGCGAGCGAGATCAGCGACGAGCCGCCGTAGGAGACGAAGGGCAGCGTCATGCCCTTGGCGGGCATCAGGCGGACGTTCACCGCCATGTTGATGCAGGCCTGGAGACCGAACAGGGTGGTGAGGCCCGTGATCGCCAGCCGCGAAAAGGTGTCGTCGGTGCGCCGGGCCAGCTTCAGGCCGCGCATGACGATGTAGGCGAACAGGAGGACGAGGCCGAGGCACACAACGGTGCCGAACTCCTCGCCCGTCACCGAGAAGATGAAGTCGGTGTGGGCGTCGGGCAGGTGGCGCTTGGCGACGCCCTCCCCCGGACCGGTGCCGAACCAGCCACCCGAATTGAACGATTGCCGGGCCCAGAAGCCCTGGAAGTTGTCACCGGAATCGCTGTCGAGGAAGCGATCGATGCGCTCGCGCACGTGGTGCAGGAAGCGGTAGGCGGCGGCCACGCCGATGAGGCCGCCGGCGCCGAGGCCCGCCACCCAGAACCAGTGCAGGCCGGCCACGAAGAACAGCGCGCACCACACGATGGTGATGAGCATGGTCTGGCCGAAATCGGGCTGCAGCACGAGGGGCACGATGGTGACCGGCAGGAGCAGGATCGCCAGCAGGCCGCCCGGCATGTCGCGGCGCTGCGCGCCCTCCGAGAAGGCCCAGGCCGCCACCACCACGAAGGCGGGCTTGACGAATTCCGAGGGCTGGATGCCGATGGCGCCGAACTGGATCCAGCGGTGCGCGCCCTTGATCTCCGGCCCGAACTTGCTCGCCAGGATGCAGAGCGCGACGCCCATCATCCAGGTGAAGAGCGCGACGCGGCGGATGTGGCGCAGGGACAGGAACGAGACGCCGACGATGATGAGGATCGTGGGCGCGAGGTAGAGCGCCTGCCGGTTGAGGAAGTGGAAGGTCGGCAGGCCGATCTTCTCGGCCACGGGCGGCCCGCCGCCCATGAGGAAGACCAGGCCCGCCACCATGAGCGCGCCGAGGCCGGCCAGCAGGCCGCGGTCGACGGTCCACCACCAGTCCGTCAGGGGCGTGCGTTCGGCGCGGGACATCATGGGATCAGCGCTCTCCGGGGCCTCACGGCGCCCGGGCAGGGCAGCCGATCGCGGCCGGCGGCGGCAGGCCGGCACGGGACCGATCCTGTGCCGGAATGGTAAACCAAGTGTTGCGATGCGCCGTCGAAGCCTCGCGTGTCCCGAGGGTCACGTCGTTAGGATACCCGGCCGTTCGAGATGATCTGACGACGGCTCCAGCGCATTCAAAAAACCCTCTTCCGCAATGTCCTTCTTGCCAAGCCAGGAACACCCACCGAACCCGAGATCTCGCAGAAGGCAGCGTTTGGGAATCCTTCCGTTCCATGACCCTATCTCCAAATCAGAACATCTGAACTTATCCTGCGGTGAATAATAATCTTTCTAAACTCATCCTTCTCGGATTTGTAACGCGACAACGCTATTATCGATCTTTCAACAATAAGACCTAATTTAAGCAGATAAATTGCGAATGTTAAATGTTATTTAACCGTCAAATGAGATTCGTGAAGAAACAAATATGATCTTCCATTTGCAGAGGCGGGATGCGTGATGAGGACGTTCAATAATCTAAGCCTCCTGGTAAAGATCATCATTCCGTTCGCCATGACGGCACTGGTCGCCGTAGGTCTTGTGATCTACGCCCGTCATGCGCTGTCCCGGATTGCGGACCAGACACGGGAGATCGTCCAGGTGCAGATGGCGCGGCAGAGCTACGCACTCGGCCTGCAGATCACCTTGACGGAAGCCGCACTCCAGAATCGCAACATCCTGATCGATCCGACCGGTCCGAGAAGCCACGACTTCAAGTCCCGGCAGGCCATCGCCATCAAGGCGACCTACGCGGCACAGGCCAGCCTTGCCGCCCTGGCGGATACGTCCGATCGCGTCGCGGCGAACGCCGAGCTTCGACGGGGGTTGGAGGTCTACTTCGCCGTTCTGAACCGCTCCTCCGAGGCCGCCCTGAACAACGATCCCGCGACCGGAAACAGGATCGCCCAGACAGAAGCGACACCGTTGCGGGCCAAGCTGCGCGAGGAGGCGAATCAGCGGATCGCCCTCATCGACGCGGAGTTGAAGGCAAGCGCCGTCAACGCCGACGAGATCGTCAGAAGCACCACGACCACGCTGGTGGCGTCGGCCGTCGTCGGGCTGCTGGCCGCCCTGGGCAGCGCCGGCCTGATCGTGATCTTCGCGATCACCCGTCCGGCCACCATCATGGGCGCCGCGATGGGCCGTCTCGCGAGCGGCGACCTGACCGTCACCGTCGAGGGCATGGCGCGCAAGGATGAGATCGGCCTGCTGGCGCGCTCCCTGGAAGTCTTCAAGCGCAACGCGATCGACGCGCGTCAGCTGGCGGCCGAGCAGGACGCCGAGAACCAGGCGAAGATCCGCCGGGCCGAAGTGCTCGACGGGCTGACGAAGCGTTTCGAGGCCAACGTCTCGCACCTCACGCAGGGTCTGGCGGGGGCGGCCACCGAGATGGAGGCCACCGCCCAGTCGATGGCCTCCACGGCGGATCAGTCGATCCGGCAGGCGACGACGGTGGCGAGCGCGGCGGAAGAGACCTCGGCCAACGTCCACACGGTCGCGGCCGCCAGCGAGGAGATGTCCGCCTCGATCCAGGAGATCGTGACCCAGGTCAGCCAATCCTCCGGCATGGCCAACCAGGCCGTGGAGGACACGCAGCGCACCGAGGCGACCGTGAAGCGGCTGACCGAGGTTGCGTCCAGCATCACCGACGTTGTCGCCATGATCACGAACATCGCGGGCCAGACCAACCTGCTGGCGCTCAACGCCACCATCGAGGCGGCCCGGGCCGGCGAGGCCGGCCGGGGCTTCGCCGTCGTCGCCTCCGAGGTGAAGGAACTGGCCGGGCAGACCGCGCGCGCCACCGAGGAGATCCGCACCAAGATCGGCGAGATCCAGGGTGCCACCGGCGAGGTCGTGTCCGACATCACGCGGATCGGCCGGACCATCGCCGACATGTCGACCTACGCGAACGGCATCGCCGCCGCGATGGAGCAGCAGGGCGCCGCCACCCGGGAGATCGCCCGGAACGTCCAGGAGGCCGCGCAGGGCACCCAGGAGGTGACGACCAACATCGAGCATGTCCGCGCCGGCGCCGGATCGACGGGCGCCGCCGCCAGCCAGGTCCTAAGTGCCGCTCGGGAGCTGTCGCGCTACTCCGAAAACCTCGGCCAGGAGGTGTCGCAGTTCCTGGCCGGCGTGAAGGCCGCATGACGGCCCGGGGGACGAGCGCTGTCCCGCGACGATCGCTCGTCACCCGGCCTTGCAATCCTCGAAGCCGGCGCGGATCGCCTCTGGATCGAGCTTGCGGCCGATGAAGACCACGCGGGAGACGCGCGGCTCGTCGTCCTTCCACGGCCCCTGAAGGTCGCCGTCGAGGATCTGGTGGACGCCCTGGAAGACGAAGCGCTGCGGCTCGTCCGGGAAGGCGACGATGCCCTTGCAGCGCAGGATGTCGGGGCCCTGGACCTGGGTCAGGGTCGAGATCCAGGGCATGAACTTCTCGGGGTCGACCGGTCCGTCGATCTTCGCCGAGACCGACTGCATGTCGTCGTCGTGGTGATGATGATGGCCCTCCTCGAGGAAGTCGGGCTCGATGTCGAGGATGCGGCCGAGATCGAAGGCGTTGCGCTCCAGCACCGCCTCCAGCGGCACCGCGCAGCGCTCGGTGCGGTGGACCTTGGCGTAGGGGTTGATCGCGCGGATCTGGGCCTCGACCCGGGCGAGGTCCGCCTCCGCCACAAGATCGGCCTTGTTGAGCAGGATCACGTCGGCGAAGGCGATCTGGTTCTTGGCTTCCGGCGCGTCCTTGAGGCGGTCCGAGAGCCACTTGGCATCGGCCACCGTCACCACCGCGTCGAGGCGGGCGGCCGCGCCGACATCCTCGTCGATGAAGAAGGTCTGGGCCACGGGGGCGGGATCGGCGAGGCCGGTGGTCTCGACGATGATCGCGTCAAACTTGCCGCGCCGCTTCACCAGGCCGTCCATGATGCGGATGAGGTCACCGCGCACCGTGCAGCAGACGCAGCCGTTGTTCATCTCGAACACCTCCTCGTCGGCGCCGATGATGAGGTCGTTGTCGATGCCGATCTCCCCGAATTCGTTGACGATCACGGCGTAGCGCTTGCCGTGGTTCTCGGTGAGGATGCGGTTGAGGAGCGTGGTCTTGCCCGCGCCCAGGTAACCGGTGAGCACGGTGACGGGAATCTTCGCGGAGGCGGTGTTCGGGCTGTCGGACATGGAGACTCTTCGTCGATGGCGCGGGAGGCGTCGCTGCACCCTGTTATATTGTATCAGTCCGGCGGGATGAAACCCCGATCGGATGAAACCCCGCCGGCCCGCAGCCCGTCGCAGAGCGCCGTGAGTGTGCCGCGGAATCCCGCCGGCCCCGCCAGCAGGCGCTCCATGAGCAGAGCGCCTTCGAGGGCGGCGATCACCATGCGGGCGGTTGCCCCGGGCGCGACGGAGCCCCGGACGCTCCCGGCCGCGATCCCCTCGGCGAGCACACCCTCCAACCAGGCGATGTGCTTGTCGAAGAAGCGGGCGATGTCGACGCGCAGGGAATCCGGCAAAGCCTCACCCTCGATCGCCAGGGCGGCGCAGAGGCAGCCCAGCCCGGCCTCGACGCCCCCGAGATAGAGCGTCCCGTAGGCGGCGATCCGACGGATCGCGTCCGGCTCATCGGTTCGAATCTCGGCCAGGGCGGCGTCGTAGCGCGCGTCGTAGGCGGCCACCAGGGCATGGGCGAGGTCGGACTTGGTGGCGAAGTGATGATGGATGCTCGCCTTGCGGATCCCGACCGTCTCGGCGAGGTCGGCATAGCTGAAGCCGGCATAGCCCCGGCGCCGCACCAGGGTCTCGGCCTGCAGCAGCAGCGCGGCGCGGGTGTCCCTCATCGTCCCGTGGTCTCCTTGACGGACGACGGCCCTCGTCCCTCGGCGCCCGCGCGCGAGTCCGTGATCGCCCGGCCGCCGGCCTTCCGGCTTATGCCGTTGACGCGGGAAAAAATCTACCTACTAATTGGTAGAACAAGAAGACGGAGGAAGTTCATGCGGGCGGACGCCGGCCGATCACGCTGGAGCACCACGCGCCGCAGCGCCCTGTTCGGCGGCCTGTGCCTGTGCTGCCTGCCGACCCTCGGACGGTCGGCCGAGGGCTTCGACCTGCAGGAGGTCGGCCCCGGCATCTTCATCCGGCGCGGCCCCGACGCCGAGGCGACCCCCGAGAACGACGACGCCATCGCCAATATCGGCTTCATCGTCGGCGACCGGTCCGTGCTCGTCACCGAATCCGGCGGCAGCCTCGCCGATGGCGCCTGGCTGCGCGCGGAGATCCGCAAGCGCACGGACAAGCCAATCAGCCACGTGGTGCTGACCCACGTCCACCCGGACCATTGCTTCGGGGCGGCGGCCTTCGCCGAAGACAAGCCGGTCTACGTGGGCCACCATGCCCTGCGCGCCGCCCTGGATGCCCGGGGCGAATACTATCGCGGGCGCCTCGTCGAGATTCTGGGCGCGGACCGGGCCGGCAGCGTGGTCTATCCCACCCTGGAGGTGACGGACGGCGCCGAGGTGGATCTCGGCGGCCGCGCCGTGCGCTTCGCCGCGCACGGCGCGGCGCACACGAACTGCGACCTCTCGATGCGCGATTCGGCGAGCGGCATCCTGTTTCCCGCCGACCTCCTGTTCGTCACCCGCATCCCCTCCCTCGACGGCAGCCTCGTGGGCTGGCTCAAGGAGGCGGACCGCCTGCGCGCGATGAGGGCGACCAAGGCCGTTCCGGGGCACGGACCGCGGCTGGTCGATGTCGCGCCCGCCCTCGACGACCTCACCCGCTATCTCACGATCCTCCGGGACGAGACGCGGAAGGCCATCGTGGCGGACGTGCCGATCGAGAAGGCGGTGCGGACCGTCGCCCAGTCCGAGCGCGACCGGTGGGTCCTGTTCGACACCTATAACGGCCGCAACGTCACCCAGGCCTTCAAGGAGCTGGAATGGGAATGAGAGCGTGGCAGGAGACCATCACTCGAGATCATGACCCGAGACCTCAATTTGCGAGCGTGGCTTGAGGCCGATCCCGCCCGGTGCCACGTGATGTTAGAGATGTCGCAAGAAAAACGATCATCCAGCAGGAGAAACGCCATGACCCGCTCCATTGCTAAACCTGTTCTCGTCCGCTCCGTCCTGGCAGCCCTGTCGCTCGCCCTGCCGCTGGTCGGCGCTGGCACCGCGCTGCGGACCAGCCCGAGCCTTGCCGCCGGGGCTTCGGACGACGAGTCGGAACGCCTCGCCCGCTGGAAGGAGATCCGGACGTCGATCTTCGGTGACAAGACGATCGCACCGACCGACAGCCTCGTGAAGATCGACGCGCCGGTGCGGGCGCTCGATGCCTCGCTGGTCCCGATCACCCTGACCATGCCGGAGAAGGACAAGATCGCGGGCATCCACCTCGTCATCGACGACAACCCGTCGCCCTACGCCGCCCACATCGCCTTCGGCCCGGGGGCGGATGCCGGCGAGATTAAGCTCCGGGTGCGGGTGAACAACTACACCAACATCCACGCCGTGGTGGAGACCAAGGACGGCCGGCTCTTCGAGACCACGAAGTTCGTGAAGGCTTCCGGCGGCTGCTCGGCGCCCATGGGGATGAGCGACGAGGAGGCGATGAAGGGGATGGGCGACATGAAGCTGAAATTCGCGGAGGCCCAGCCCGGGCGCCCCGTGGAGGCGACGCTGATGATCCGTCACCCGAACTTCAGCGGCATGCAGATGAACCAGATCACCCGCGACTACACGCCGGCCCGTTACATCAACAAAGTCGCGATCACCCGCGGCGATCAGGCCGTCCTGACCCTCGACGGCGACATCTCGATCGCGTCGAACCCGGTGATCAACTTCGGCCTGCAGCCGGAGGGCCAGGGGCCGATCAAGGTCGTGGCCACCGACAACCAGAACGGCCGCTGGGAGCACAGCTTCACGGCGCCGAGCGCCACGAACTGAGCGGGTCCGCACCATGATGCGGCGGCTCGTCCGGCTCGCGGTCGCGGGAACCGCCATGCTCGTCCTGGCGGCGGCCGGCCCAGCGGATTCCCCTCTGAACGTGCCGGAACCGGACGGGATCTGGACAGGGCCGCAACGGGGCTACACCCCAGCCACTCTGTCGGGCGCCACGGTCATCGACATCGACGCCCTTGATGCCCTGATCGCCCGCGACAAGCCGATCCTTCTCGACGTGTCCCTGGCCGACCGGCGCCCGGCGGGCTTTCCGGACGACCGGCCCTGGCTGCCCGCCCACCGCTCGATCCCCGGCGCGGTCTGGATGGCCAATGCCGGTGCCGCGCCCCTCGATCCGGCTCGCGAGACGCTCTTCCTCCAGCGCGTCGGGGAGTTGACCGGGGGCGACAGGGGCCGGGCCATCGTCGCCTTCTGCCATCCCGAATGCTGGGGCAGCTGGAATGCGGCCAAGCGGCTGGTGCTGCAGGGCTATACCCGCGTGCACTGGTTCCCCGAGGGCATCGAGGGCTGGCAGGAGCGCCACCCCACCACGGTGATCCCCGAGGATTCCGCGTGGAGTGCCCGAGCCGGAGGCGCAGCGCAGCGCTAGGTCAGGAACCCGGCCAAGGGCCTCTTGGTCCGCAAGCCCAGCCGCGCCCGAAAACCTGCCGGAGCGGACGATCAGTCGAACCGGGACATCGCAATACGAACCCCTTGATCGGGCACGATGTTTTCCCATGTTGCGACGACGCTGAAATGATCTGCAGATATCTGCAGACACACCGACGCTTGCGCAGTTGACAGCGGTTCCGTTGTGGCAGAATAAAGGCACCCGCAGGCGCCCGCAAGTCTAGGGAGGCAACGCCCGGAGAGAGCACGGAGCAGCGACGCCATCGCTGCTACCGACGCCCCCGGGCAGGACTTACGACGCTCAGATCCTCGCTGAGATGACCTGTCGCCAGCGGGGGCGATATTTGGTATGCCACCGACAAAATAAGATTTTTACGGAGCGAAGATTCGGCGACAATGCCGGGGGACCGTTACTTCGGCCCGCGCGCGTGCGAGCGAGGCCGTGTATAGAGACGCCACCAGCAGACGGTCCGCCGGCATTCCGGCGATCCGCACCAGCCGGGTGGAGTCCCATGTCGCAAGCCGTTCAGTCCCGCCGCATCCGCGCGATCGACCTGGCGAAGCGCAAGGCCGAGGGGCGCAAGATCATCGCGCTGACCGCCTACCACGCCCATACCGCCGGCATCCTCGACCCGTATTGCGACTTCATCCTCGTGGGCGACTCCCTCGGCATGCTGATGCACGGCATGGAATCGACCCTGCCGGTGACCCTGGAGATGATGATCGTCCAGGCGCAGGCCGTAATCCGAGGGACCTCGCGGGCCCTGGTGGTCGTGGACATGCCCTTCGGCTCCTACGAGGCGAGCCCCCAACAGGCCTTCCTCAATGCTGCCCGCGTGCTCAAGGAGACGGGCGCCGGGGCGATCAAGATGGAGGGCGGCGCGCGCTTTGCCGAGACGGTGGCCTTCCTGGTGGAGCGCGGCGTGCCGGTGATGGGCCATATCGGCCTGACCCCCCAGTCGGTGAACACCATGGGCGGCTTCAAGGTGCAGGGCCGCGAGGCCGACGGCGAGCGCCGCCTGATGGCCGATGCCCGCGCCATCAATGACGCCGGCGCCTTCGCCATCGTGATGGAGGGCATCGTCGAGCCGGTGGCCCGGGCCATCGCCACCTCCCCCGACATCACCACGCCCACCATCGGCATCGGCGCCACCATGGCCTGCGACGGTCAGATCCTCGTCCTTGAGGACATGCTCGGCCTGAGCGACCGGGTGCCGAAATTCGTGAAGCGCTTCGGCACCCTGCGGGGCCAGATCGAGGCCGCCGTGAAGGACTATGCCGAGGAGGTCCGCTCCGGCACCTTCCCGGCCGAGGAGCACACCTACCAGCCGCTGTGACCGGTCTCCGCAGGGTCATCCCGCCGAGACCGACCCCGGGTGGCTACCAGCGGTAGCCGATACTGCCGAGCACCCGGCGGCGCTCGCCGTAGTAGCAGGCCGTGACGGTGCTGCAGCTGTTGACGATCCGCTCGTCCGAGACGTTCGACACGTTGAGGGCGAAGCGCCAGCCTTCCCAATCGTAGTGGGCCACGAGGTCGCCGACGACGTAGCCCGGCACGCGGAATTCGTTGGCCTGGTCCGCGAAGGAGCGTCCGACGCCACGCACGCCGCCGCCGAGACCGAAGCCGCGCAAGACGCCGCTCTGGAACGTGTAGTCCAGGAACAGCGAGCCGTACTGCTCCGGGGTGTTGGTCGGCGTCCGGCCGAGGAGGGCCGTGTTCAGGTCGCGGGTCACCGAGAGATCGTAGGCGGTGTAGGACGCGACGGCCCGCAGGCCGGGCGCGAGGTTGGCCACCATCTCGATCTCGGCACCGCGCGAGTTCACCGCGCCGGTCTGCACCACCTGCTGAATGTTGAGCGGATTGGTGGTCACGACGTTCGAGCGGGTCAAGTCGAACAGGGCGGCGGCGAAATAGCCGTCGAAGCCCGGGGGCTTGTACTTCAGGCCGACCTCGGTCTGCTCGCTTCTCTCAGGCAGCAGGAGCTGGCCGGTCACGCCGTTGAGGCCGACGGTCGGGTTGAAGCCCTGCGCATAGGACACGTAGGGGGCAAGCCCGGACTCGTCGTTGTAGATCAAGGCGACGCGGCCGCTGAAGGCGCTGGTATCGCGGCTGGCGCTGGCGCCGATGCGATTGTCGTTGTCGGTCGCGACCCAGTCGTGGCGACCGCTGAGCACCATCGAGAAATTCCCGAACGTGATCTCGTCCTGCAGGTAGGCCGCGAACTGGTTCTGGGTAATCAGTGCGTTCTGGTAGGGCGCGCCCAGGTTGAGCGGTGTGTTGGGGTAGATTGGCCGGATCAGGTTCAGCGACGGACCGAAGCCGAAGGCCTGGTAATCGTCGATCTGGTAGCGGCGGTACTCGAAGCCAGCCAGCACCGTGTGCCCGAAATCTCCCGTGCGGAACGGAATGACCAACTGGTTGTCGATGTCGCTCTGCACTGCGGCGCCGCGGGTGAAAAAGTCGAACCGGCTGAGGTCGCCCGCGGCCGGCGTGGTGGCGTAGCCGCCGCCGTACCGGTTGAAGAGATTGACGGTGACGGTGCCGTGGCGCGCGTTCTGCCGGAACTTGATGTCGTTGTCGAAACGGTGCTCGAACTCGTAGCCGATCATGTCCTGGGACCGGGTCAGGCGGTCGGTCGCCGGATCGCCGGTGAAGCGGCTCGTCTTGATGAAGCCGAAGGGCGCGGGCGTGACCGTGCCCTCGTAGGGCAGGAAGTTCTGGGTGCCGGCGCGGTCGCGCTGCACCTGGGCGAGGACGGTGAGCGAGGTGTCAGCGTCCGGCTTCCAAGTGATCGAGGGCGCGAAGAAGAAGCGGTCGTTGTTGACGTAGTCGACCTGCGTGCCGCCCGCCCGGCCGAGGCCGACGAGCCGGTAGAACAGCTTGCCCTCGGTGCCCGGCGCATCCACCGGACCGCCGATGTCGAAGCCCGCATAGGCGTTGCCGTAGTTGTCGACGCCGGTCTCGACGTAGCGGATCGGCACGATGGGGGGTCGTTTGCTCACCGCATTGATGATGCCGCCGGGGCTGGCGCCGCCGTACAGGCCGGAATTTGGCCCGCGCAGGATCTCGAGCCGCTCCAGGCCGAAGGGTTCCAACTTCCAGGTGGCGAAGGCCGAGGTGAACAGCTGCAGCCCGTCGAGAAAGTAGCCGGATTCCTGGGCGGTGAAGCCGCGGATCAGGAACCAGTCGTTGCGCGGGTCGGCACCGAAGGTCTCGCCGCGGACGCCCGGCGCGTAGCGGGTCGCCTCGGCGAGCGAGGCCGGCTTCTGGTCGTCGATCTGCTGGCGCCCCACCACGGAGATCGCCTGGGGCGTCCGGATGATCGCGGTGTCGGTCTTGGTGCTGGAAACGGAGCGGGTCGCGACGTATCCGGCAACGGGTCCGCGCGGATCCTCGGCCGCGCCGATCGCGGCGCCGCCCCGACGATCGCCGACGACCTCAAGGGTATCCAGGGTCACGGCCGACGCGCTCGGCGGGCTGGATTGCTGGGCCTTCGCCGGAGTCACCGCACTCGCAACCATGGCAGCCACTGAACTGGCCAGGGCCATCCTCAAGCTGAAGATACCGCGCCTCGGTTGTGCGGAGGGGATCACAAAGAAAAACGGCACGGTTCGACCTACGACCAAATGTATTGTGGCCAATTGAAACAAAAATTTCAGATGGTCAACGAGCCGGTTAGGGCGCAGATCTAAACAACTTCGCGACGTGATCGCGGAGCAACATTTTAGAACTAATACAATTATATGCTTGCGGGCTGGACGCTGGCGCGTTGCTCCCGAGGAAGCGGCGAAACGGAGACGACCCTGGTGAACGGTTCCGGCGTGGCGGCGCAGCCAGGGGGCCGCCGGAACGAGAACGGCCCCGCCGTGGAGGCGGGGCCGTCTGGCCTGACATCGAAACGGATCGTGGAGTGGCCGCTCGCCCCTCGGTCTGCCTTACTCGCAGACGCGGACGCGGCGGATGTGCTCGTAGCCGTAGGCGTCGACGTACCCGCGGCGCTCCATGTGGCAGACCTCTTCCTCGACGTAGACCGGGCGCGGGGCGCGGTAGACCGGGCGGCCGGGATAGTAGCCATCGTTCTGGGACGAGGCGATCGCACCGCCGATGGCGAGGCCGCCGAGCACGCCGAGGGCGGCGGCCCCACCGGCTCCGATGCCATCGCGCGCCTGGGCGCTCGGGGTTGCGGCGACGGCGAACGAGGCAGCCACGAGGGCCGCGACCAGCGAGTTCTTCATAGCTCCGTTCCTTTGATCCCGAAGAGCCTGTGCAAATCCAGAAGCGTCACTGTGGGAGGGAATCACCGAACGGTTGATGAACGGTAACGAACCCCGCCCTCCCGTGAATCACATCCGTGCGAATCCTCACGCGCCGCGGAAATCGCGCAGGATTGTGCCGCTTCCGTGGCTGCGCCCCGCCCCCCGACGGTCAGATCGTTCCGGTCGGCTGCTCCACCAGGGCGAGGAGGGTCCGGCGCAGCCAGCGATGGGCGGGATCGTCGTCGTAGGAGGCGTGCCAGAGCATCGAGATCGCGACATCCTCCAGGGCAACCG
The DNA here is from genome assembly GCF_001424705.1 of Methylobacterium sp. Leaf465. GTDB lineage: Bacteria > Pseudomonadota > Alphaproteobacteria > Rhizobiales > Beijerinckiaceae > Methylobacterium. The sequence continues at coordinate 38,612 of NZ_LMRA01000023.1, read as the reverse complement.
GGGCCGGGCTCACGGTGAGGCCCAGCGCCCCGGCGAAGAAGGTCGCGAGTCGGGCGTGCATCGTGGTCAGGACGGGCGCACTGCGCACCAGGAACGGCACCGCGAGGAAGCGCGGCGTCGTCACCGCCAGGGTGCGCCGGCGCCCGAGCCGCGCCAAGGCATCGTCCACGACCCCGTGGGCGGTCTCCTTCAGGCTGGTGAGCACGTGGGGAAAGCGTAGGTAGTCGTCGAGCGAGATCGGCGGCGTCAGGCCGACGAGGTCGGCATTGAACATGCAGAGATAGCTGTCGCGGTAGAGCAGGCGCTGCTTGTGGTGGGTCTGCCCCTCAGAGAAGAAGCCGATGCCGAGGTCGACCCGGTCCGCATCGAGCTCCTGCAGGATGCGGATGCGGTCGATGGACCGCAGCAGCAGGCTGATGCCCGGCGCCTCCCGTCGCAGGTGGGCGAGGAGGCGGGGGCCGATCAGCACCTCGGCGCTGTCGGGTAGGCCGATGGTGAAGGTGCGGGTGACCGTACGCGGATCAAACTCGGCATCGCGACGCACCAGCGCTTGGACCTGCCGCAGCAGGGTCCGCACCGGTTCGGCCAGCGCCAGGGCCCGGGGCGTCGGACGCATGCCCTCGGGCGCGCGCGTCAGGAGCTCGTCGGAGAACAGGGTGCGCAGGCGCGCCAGGCTGCTGCTCATCGCCGACTGGCCGATGCCGATGCGGGCGGCCGCCCGGGTCACGCTGCGCTCGGCCAGGAGCGCGTCGAGGGCGACCAGCAGATTGAGGTCGACCCGGGACAGATCGATGTGATCGATGGTCATGATCGGTTCGTTCCGCTCGATCCCCGCAGTACCGCACAGCCTCCTCGCCCCGGACGGGCGGGTGTGCAAGGCCCCCGCCGGATCTTCCGGTCAGGACGGCCCCCGAGACAGCCCGGTGGCTCGCGCGATCCAACCTCCCCGATGACGGTTTTTCGGATGCCTCGGGATTGACCCGTCACGGGCGCGTTTTTCGGCTGGGCCTCGCCGGTGCGCGGCGCCACAATGCCGCTCCCGAAACGACCCGAGTATTCCCATGCGCCGTACCCTGCCGATCGCCCTGATGGCCCTGATGGTCGGAACCGCCCTCCCCGCGATCGCGCTGGAGGGCCCGATTCCGGCCAAGCCCGGCGAGACGGCCTCCGCCCCCGCCGCTGCGGCCAAGCCCCGCGTCGTCATCGTCGCCACGGGCGGCACCATCGCGGGCGCCGGCGCGGATGCGGCCAACAGCGCCACCTACCAGGCCGCCAAGGTGCCGGTGGACAAGCTCATCGCCGCCGTGCCGGCCATCGCCGGGGTGGCGGACGTGCGCGGCGAGCAGGCGTTCCAGATCGCCTCGGAGAGCTTCACCAACGCGCAGCTCATCGAGCTCGCCAAGAAGGTCTCGGCCCTGGTCAAGTGCGACGACGTCGACGGCGTCGTCGTCACCCACGGCACCGACACCGTGGAGGAGACGGCCTATTTCCTCGACCTCGTGGTGAAGACCGACAAGCCCATCGTGATGGTGGCCTCGATGCGGCCCTCGACCGCGATCTCGGCGGATGGCGCCCTCAACCTCCTCGACGCCGTCACCGTGGCCGGCGCCAAGGATGCCCGCGCCAAGGGCGTGCTGCTTACCATGAACGACGAAATCCAGGCCGGCCGCGACACCACCAAGCGCGTGAACATCAAGCCCTCGGCCTTCTTCAGCCAGTGGGGTCCGCTCGGCATGGTGGTGGAGGGCAAGACCTACTGGTTCCGCGCGCCGGTGAAGCGCCACGGCACCACCTCCGAATTCAATATCGACGGCATCGACAGCCTCCCCGAGGTCGCCATCGTGTACGGCTCGGGCAACATGCACCCCGAAGCCTACACCAGCGCGGTGGCGGGCGGCGCCAAGGCGATCATCCATGCGGGCACCGGCAACGGCTCGGTGGCGGGCTACCTCGTCGACACCCTGAAGGACATCCGTTCCAAGGGCGTGCAGATCATCCGCTCCTCGCGCGTCGGCGACGGCTTCGTCCTGCGCAACGCCGAGCAGCCCGACGACAAGTACGATTGGGTGGTCGCCCACGACCTCAACCCGCAGAAGGCCAAGATCCTCGCCGCCGTCGCCCTGACGAAGACGCAGGACTCGAAGGAGCTGCAGCGGATCTTCTGGGAATACTGACACCTCGGATCGATGGCGGACGCTTCGGGACGTATCCGCCGTCGACCCAAATCTGCCCTTCACGCGAGGATACGGCTCGCCCGCGAACAGACTTCGGAGCAGCATACAGCCCGCGCCGAACCGCAAGATCGGTCGAGCAAGTCATGCCCGTCTGCGCCTAGCTGGTCGCGCCACGAAGGTCGGGATGATGAGTGCGGCGCTCCGAAACTACCACGCCCGGATGCGGAGGGTGCTGGATCACATCGATCGGCACCTGGACGACGATCTGGATCTGGAGACGGTCAGCGCCATCGCGGCTTTCTCGAAGTTCCACTTCCATCGGCAGTTCACAGCGACCTTCGGGATGTCCGTGCATCGCTACGTTCAGCTTGCTCGCATGAAGCGCGCTTCATACCGGTTGGCCTACAGGGATGCCCAAAGCGTCACGGAAGTGGCGATGGATGCCGGCTACGACGCACCAGATGCCTTCGCCCGTGCCTTTCGGCAACGGTTTGGGCAGTCGCCGTCGTCTTTCAGCAAGGCTCCCGACTGGGGATCGTGGCTCGCGGCCTTCGGGCCTCTCGACAACGCGAGGAACACGCTCATGCTGAGAACATTCACGCCCGACGACGTGACGATCCGCGATGTGCCATCGACGCGGGTGGCGATCATGGAGCACCGCGGTGATCCGGCGACGCTCGGGGCTACCATTCGGCGGTTCATCGAATGGCGGAAGGCCGCCGGCTTGCGCCCCAGCACGAACCCGACCTTCACCGTCTGGCGGTCCGACCGGCGTCCCGTGTCGCCCGCCGACTATGGCGTTGACCTCTGTGTCGGAACCGACCAGCCGATCGCGGCGAACGGGAAGCAAATCAAGGTCGGCGAAATCCCCGGCGGACGCTGCGCGGTGCTGCGGGTCGTTGGCAACACCGACAATCTGGAGCCTCCCGCACTCTATCTCTATCGCGGGTGGCTCCCGGCCAGCGGCGAGGAGGCGCGGGATTTCCCGCTTTACTGCCAGCGCCTCTCGTTCTTCCCGGAGATGCCGGAGCACGAGGCGGTCGCGGAGGTGTTCCTGCCGCTGAAATAACCCTGCGCAAAGGCGACGTGTCTCGCTTCCCCGCCTGAAGCCGACAGGCCACGCTCAACCCCTCCCAGACCTCAGCCGAGGCGCCGGGTCGGCACCGTCGGATGCACGCAGGGCGGCCCCCTCACGTCAGCAGGTAGCGCTTCGGCACCAGGGGCGGCGGCGCGGTCTCTCCGAGGGCGTCGAGGACGATGCCATCGACGGTGTGCAGCAGCGCGTCGAGGGGCAGGTCGTTCGGCGCGAGGCCGAAGGGCTCCTCCAACTCGTCGCCCAGGGCATCGAGGCCGAAGAAGGTGTAGGCGACCAGGGCCGTCGCCACCGGCGTCGCCCAGCCGAGGGAGGCCGCGAGGCCGAAGGGCAGCAGCAGGCAGTAGATCCACGCCGTGCGGTAGAGGAGCAGGGTGTAGGCGAAGGGCAGCGGGGTGTTCTGGATGCGCTCGCACACCACCTGGACCTGTGCCAGGGCGGCGATCTTGTGCTCCAGGGCGGCCAACAGCACGTCGGTGAGGACACCCTGACGATAGGCCCTGGCCAGATCGGCGGTGAGCCCGGCCAGCACCGCATCCGCCGCGCTCGGATGCCGGGCCAGCGGCGCGACCTCCGCCTCCGGAAGCCAGGGCGCGGCCGCCGCCTGAGGATCGCCGCCGCGGAGCTGCGCGTGCAGGGCGTGGGCGAAGGCCGAGAGCCGCCGCAGGGTACGTCCGCGCAGGGGCTCGACGGGCTCCCCCGGCAGGAGGGCGGTCACGAGCCGGGCGAGCCCCCGGGTCTCGACCACGAGGCTGCCCCAGGCGCGGCGGCCCTCCCACCAACGGTCGTAGCAGGCGCTGTTTCGGAAGCTCAGGAAGATCGACAGGGCGATCCCGATCAGGGTGAAGGGCCCGACGCCGGCGGTGATCGGGAACGCCTCGGGCCAGCGCCGCTCCACCGCCACCACGACCACCGCCACCAGGGTAATGCCCCCGACCTTGAGGGCGACCTTCGGCAGGATCGAGCCGCGCAGGGTGAACAGGATGTCGAGGAGGCTCGGGCGCGAACGGACGATCATCCCTCCGTCTTCTCAGGCCGCGGCGCGTCCCGCAACCGCGCCCGCCTCGACGGGGGCGAGCCGAACCGCGGACGGGAGGATCAGAGCGACCAGCCGCCATCGACCGAGATCGCGGCGCCGGTGACGAAGGCGCCCAGCTCGGCGCTCATCCACAGGACCGCCTCGGCGATCTCCTCGGGCCGGCCCAGGCGGCCGACCGGCTCCAGGTCGATCGCCTTCTGGATGTCGCCCCCGGTGAAGCGGTCCATCATCGGCGTCGCGATGTTGCCCGGCAGGACGGCGTTCACCCGGATGTTGGCGGTGGCGTAGTCGAGGGCGGCCGACTTGGTGAGACCGATGACGGCATGCTTCGAGGCGGCGTAGCTGGCGCCGCCAGCGACGCCCCGGATGCCGGCGCCCGACGCGGTGTTCACGATCACGCCGCCGCCCTGGCGCAGCATCTGCGCGATCTCGTGCTTCATGCAGACGAAGGTGCCGCGCAGGTTGATGCCGAGGATACGGTCCCAGTCCGCGAGGGCGATCTCCGCCGCCGGTGCCGCGACGTTCTCGACGCCGGCATTGTTGAAGGCGATGTCGAGCCGGCCGAAGGTCGCGACCGTCTCAGTGATCGCCGCCTCCACCTGCTCCGGCCACGCGATGTCGCAGGCGAGGACCAGCCCCTCGCCGCCGACCTCCCGGATCGCCTCCGCGGTTGGCTGCAGCGCGGCCTCGGTCCGATCGAGGATGGCGACGCGGGCCCCTTCCCGGGCGAAGGCGATGGCGGTGGCGCGCCCGATGCCGCTCGCGGCTCCGGTGACGAGGGCGACACGGCCGGTGAATCGATCGGGACGGGACATGGGCGGGACCTCACGGGTTCGGGAAGCGGGACGTCCCGGATTCGCGGGATGTCCCGATGACCGCGTCGCCATCGGCCCCTCGATCCGGAGCGCCCACCGCGATGTAGGCGGGGCGAAAACGAGGCGTGAGCCGGCATCGCCTCATCGGAGCGATGAGTCCCGTTCATCGTGCCCGGCCGATCCGACGCGACCTAGAAGCCGAGCGGGCGCATCTCGCGGATGAGGGCAATGAGCAGACGCAGGCCCGTCGGCAGCTGACGGCGCCCCGGATAGTAGAGGTGGAAGGCGGCGCCGGACGCAGACCAGTCGCCGAGCACGCACCGGAGCGCGCCCGCCCGGATCAGCGGCGTCACGCAGGGTTCGGGCAGGTAGGCGAGGCCCGCTCCGGCCTGGGCGAGGGCCACCGCGAGGCCGGTACTGTCGAGGGTCAGCGCCCCCGGCACATCGACGGCGATGGCCTCGCCGTGCCGCTCGAACTCCCAATGATAGATGCGGTCGTCGCCGAGCCGGACGCGCAGGCCGCGATGGGCGAGAAGGTCGTGGGGATGCGCCGGCACCCCGAAGCGCTCCAGATAGGCGGGCGCGCCCACCACGACCCAGCGGATGTCGGCGGAGAGGCGATGCGCGACCATGTCCTCCGGGACCGTGTCGCCGTAGCGGATCCCGGCATCGGCGCCCGCATCGACCACGTCGAGCAGGCGATTCGCCACGCGCACATCGATCGCGATGTCCGGGTAGCGGGCGAGGAAGACCGGAAGGACCGGGGCGAGGAGGAGCGCGCTCGCGTGCTCCAGCACGTTGAGACGCACGCGCCCAGCCGGCGCACCGCGATGGCGGTTCAGCGCCTCGACGGCCTGCCCGATCGCCAGGAAGGGCCCATCGAGCGACGCGAAAAAATCCTCGCCGGCGGCGGTGAGGGTGACGCTCCGGTTGGTCCGGTTGAGGAGGCGGACGCCGAGCTGCGTCTCGAGACCCTTCAGGGCATGGCTCAGGGCCGAGGCGCTGACGCCGAGTTCGAGGCCCGCACGCCGGAAACTGCGATGCTTCGCGATCGCCAGGAAGGCCCCGAGGGCCGGCAGGCTGGGACGAGGGGGTGGCACGGACCGGTTGTGCCGGCGCGGAAGCGCCGACGCAAGAACCATGAGCGCGCCTCAACGTGGCGCGACGCCGGCGTCCGGGCCGACGACGCCCTTCGATTCACGCCGCCGAGGCGATCGCCGTGGAGGCGCGGCGCACCTTGCCGGCGCCTTCGAGGAAGGCGTGGGCGTCCTCCTTGCGCTCGAAGACGTGGGGGGCGAGGCCGCGGCGGTTGAGGGCCTCTTCCATCTTCAGGCGCAGGAAGGCGCTGGTCGCGTAGCGCGTGGTGGTGAGATAGTAATTCGCCTGCAGGTATTGGATCATGTGGGCGTAGTCGTCGTAGAGGTTCTCGTTGATGCGGAACCCGTCGTGGTTGACCACCGTGTTGACCCGCTGGCCGGCCTTCTTGCAGGCCCCCACCAGCACCATGCGCAGGTCGTCGAGGTCGCTCTTTGCGCGGGCGTGCCAGCCCTCCAGGTTCACGAACAGGATGTTGCGCTCGGTGTCGTAGCTCACCCGCTCCGGCAGGTTGAGGTTCAAGAGGTCGGCGAGCAGTTCCATCGGCTCGTCGCGGAACAGGCGGGCATCCATCGGCATCGGCTGCTTGATGATCGGCCGGAAGCCCATATGGGGCAGGATGTCCCGCTCGATGTCGATGCCGGGGGCCACCTCGATGAGTTCCAGCCCCTCGTCGGTGAGCTGGAAGACGCAGCGCTCGGTGACGTAGATCACCGGCTGCGAGCGCATCTGCGCGTAGTGCCCGCTGAAGGTGATCTGCTCGACCTGCGGCAGGAATTTCTGCGAGCGCCCTTCCGTGACGATCCGGAGCTTGCCGTCCTCGATCACGGTCTCCAGGCCGCCCACCGTGAAGGTGCCGGCGAAGACCACCGAGCGGGCGTTCTGGCTGATGTTGATGAAGCCGCCGCAGCCGTTGAGGCGCCCACCGAACATGCTGGTGTTGACGTTGCCGTACTGGTCGCACTCGGCGAGGCCGAGGCAGGTCATGTCAAGGCCGCCGCCGTCGTAGAAGTCGAACATCTGGTTCTGGTCGATGACGCAATCGGCGTTCGTCGCCGCGCCGAAGCTCGACCCCGACGCGAGCACGCCGCCGACCGCGCCGGCCTCGGTGGTCAGGGTGATGTAGGGGGTGACCTTCTCCTCGTTGGCCACCGCCGAGATGCCCTCGGGAGCGCCGACGCCGAGGTTGACGACGCCGTTGGGTGGCAGCTCGAAGGCCGCGCGCCGGGCGATGATCTTGCGGGCGTCGAGGGGCATCTTCTTCATGCCGCTCACGGGCACGCGGATCTGGCCGGCCAGCGCCGCATCGTGCTGCACGCCGTAGTTCATGCGGTGCATCTCGGGCTCGGCGAGAACCACGCAATCCACCAGGATGCCGGGCACGCGGACGTCCTTGGGCAGCAGGAAGCCGTCATCGACGATGCGCTCGACCTGCGCGATGACGATGCCGCCGTTGTTGCGCGCCGCCATGGCCTGGGCGAGACAGTCCAGGGTCAGCGCCTCCTTCTCGAAGGAGATGTTGCCCGACGGATCGGCCGAGGTGCCGCGGATGAAGGCGACGTCGATCTTGGTGGCGGTGTAGAACAGCCACTCCTCGCCATCGACCTCGACCAGCTTGACGATTTCGTCCTGGGTCACGGTGTTGACCCGGGCGCCGCCGTGGCGCGGATCCACGTAGGTGTGCAGGCCCACCTTGGAGAACAGTCCCGGCTGGCCGGCGGCGCAGGCCCGGTAGAGCTGTGAGATCACGCCCTGGGGCAGGTTGTAGCCGAGAATCTTGTCTTCCTGCGCGGCCTTGGCGACCTTCGGCATGCGGCCGAAATTGGCGGCGATGACGCGCTTCAGCAGGCCTTCGTGGTGCAGGCGCCCGGTGCCGAGGCCTTTGCTGTCGCCGGCCCCCGCCGTCATGATCAGGGTCAGGTCACGGGGTGCGCCGGTGTCGACGAAGCGCTTCTCCAGGGCAGCGTGCAGCGCCTCCGGAATGCAGCTCTGGACGAAGCCCGTCGTGGTGACCACGTCGTTGTGCCGGATCAGAGCGATCGCTTCGCCAGCCGTGATGACCTTGTTTTTCTTCATGAACCGGGCCGTCCTCCGTACCCCAGGCCGGCGACGGGCGGCAGGTCAGAGCCTGGAGCGGGTCGCACATGGGGAAGTCTTATTCTGGCGCGGCAGCGTAAAGATCCGCAGGAAGCTTCGCAAGGGCACCCCAACTCTCGTTGCAGCGCAATTTTATCTTGGTGCAATGCAAATTTTTCAATCGCGCATCAAATTGAACTAACAGTGCGGCCGCAAAAGATTTTGCGTTCCTGCGGCCGGGATGCACCAAGACGGAACGATGCCTCCGATCCGGCCAAGATTATTCAAAATACTCTTGGGATGCGTATCCTTCGGGAGCCCCCTTACGTCAGCAGATAGGTCAGGAGCGCCCGCAACTCGGCCGGCCGCACCGGCTTATGGACGAGTTGCGCCCCAAATTCGGCGACCTGCGCCTCGATCTCCGGGGAGTGGTTGGCGGTGGTGACGATGACCGGCAAACGGGATTCGGCACGGGCCTGAAGGTGGATCGCCACGTCGAGGCCGCAGGCGCCGTTGTCGAGATGGTAGTCGAGGATGAGCAGATCCGGCAGGCTTTTCCCGGCCACCAGCGACGCCGCCACCCCGGCCAGGTCGCGATGCACGCAGACCTCGGCGTCCCAGGTGCGCAGGAGGCGCTCCAGGGCATCGGCGGTGGGCGGATCGTTCTCCACCACCAGCACCCGCGCGCCGGTGAGCCGGGTCGTCACGGGGACGGACGGAACCGCGCGCTCCGGCGGCGTCAGGCTCACCGGGACGGTCAGGGCCATGCGGGTGCCGCGCCCGACCCGGGAGGCGAGATCGAGGGGATGATCGAGGGCCTGCGCCATGCGGCGCACGATGGAGAGGCCGAGGCCGAGGCCCGGCTCGCCCCCCTCCCCCTCGGCACCCCCCCGGAAGAATTCCTCGAAGACCAGGCCCTGCTCCGCCGGCGCGATGCCGCAGCCTGTGTCGAGCACCTCGATGCGGCAGGCGTCCCCGCGGTGGCGGATCGCCACCAGCACGCCGCCCTGCCGGGTGTAGCGGATGGCGTTCGAGACGAGGTTCTGCAGGATGCGCTGGAGCAGCATCGGATCGCTCGCCACAGCGAGGTCGGGCCCGCGCACGGTGAGGCGCAGCCCCTTGCGCTCGGCGAAGGGCCGGAAGCTCGCCGCGATGCCGGCGAGAAGCTCGCCGAGGGCCACCGGCTTGATCGCCGGGCGTACCACACCGGCATCGAGCTTCGAGATGTCGAGGAGGGTCTTGATCAGGTCCTCGATGATCTGGAGCCCGCGCTCGATCTGCCCCGAGATCGCCGCGGCCTCCGGACCGAGGCCGAGGTCGGCCAGGGCCGAGGCCGAGAGCCGGGCCGCATTGAGCGGCTGCAGGAGGTCGTGACTCGCGGCCGCGAGGAAGCGGGTCTTCGAGCGGTTGGCGTTCTCGGCCTCCTCCTTGGCCGCCACCAGGGCGGCGTTGGAGCGCTCCAGGCGGTGCATCAGCCCGGTCAGCTCCTCTGTGCGGGTGCGGACGCGCCCCTCCAGCATGGTGGCGGTCTGAAACAGGGAATAGGCCCCGCCCTGCTGGTCCATGCTGCGCTCCACATGGGCCATCAGGGCCGCGTTGATGCGCTCCAGCTTGGCGATGCGCCGCAGGTTCGCGTCCTCCTCCGGGGCGGGGGACGCGGCCTCGGGCGGCAGGATCATGGCTCGGCCTCGCCGCGGGCCGGCTCGCCCCGCCCGATGGCGATGCCCGTGAAGGTCTGGTTGAGGTGCATCGACCGGTACTGCTCGCCGTAGGTGTCGAAGCCCACGATGTCGTAGCGCCGGTAGAGGTCGACGATGCCGTGCCGCACCTGCCGGCTCTCGGCATCGAGGCGGCGCAGCACGCACTCGAAGCCGATGACGAGATCGATGCCGCCCAGCGCCGCGTCGAGGCGGGCGAGTTCGGCTTCCGTGGCCGCCACGATATCGCGCGGGCGCGCCAGGGTGAGCACCACGCCTTCGTCGATGGCGCAGAAGAAGCTGAGCGAGCCGTCCGCGTTCATGCGCCGGATTGATCGGCAGAAATACTCGCCACCGACCTTCACCGCGAGCGGATAGGCGGCAAAGCTCATCGGCGACAGGCGCTCCGGATCGAGCCCCACCGCCATGGCGTATTCGCGCGCCGCCGGTTCCGCATTGAGCTCGTGGACGGTACGCTGCTCGTCGTCGGAGGCGGTGACGACGAACTTGGTCGCGGTCGGCTCGAAATTGTCGCTCTTGAAGATCTGGATCGGGAAATCCGAATCCACGAGGAGCAGCACGGCGGCGCGCTGATGGATTCGGCCGTCATGGAGCAGCACCGTCTCGCGGAAGGTGAGGTCGTCGCCCGCCGAGCCGCCCACGAGGGGTATGCCGTCCAGGGCCCAGGCGATGGCCGAGACCACCGTCTCCTCGGCGTTGGTGAGCCCGTCGATCAGCGAGAGGGCGAAGCAGCGGCCGGATGCCGGATCGGCGCCCGCGCCGTCGAGGCTTCGGCGCAGGGTCCGTACGCTGGAAGCGGTCCGCTCCACGTCGAGGTGGTCGATGGCGTCCAAGAGCGTGGAAACGATGCGGAAGCCCGCCTTCGGGAAGGCGATCACGACGAGGCCGCGATCGAGGCCGCCCGCCGGCGAGATGCCGCCCGACATGGTGCAGCCCGCGATGCCCGCGCCCGGAAAGCGCGCGCTGAGTTCGCGATTCAGGATCTCGACGTCGTAATCGGCCGAGAAGAAGGCCACGATCTGGGCGACGGGACGCGGGCCGATGGCCGCGCCGATCTCCGCGATGGCCCCGTCGGCCGCGGCGGCGTCCGTCCACGCCGTCGTGATGCCGCACAGATGCGTGCGCACCTGCGTCCCCTGTGCCACGTTCCATTCCCCGCCTGCGCGTCGCGTGCCGGACTTGACGCCCGGTTCTCCGCGGTGACACGAGTATGTCGGGCGGCCGGCTCCCGCGCAATGCGGCACCGAACAGCTCGGGAACAGGGGCGCACGCACCGGGCGGAACGGGCATGCATCTCCTCATCGTCGACGATCACCCGCTCTTTCGCGACGCGCTCGCCAGCGCGGTGGGGCTCGCCTACCCGGACGCGACGCTGCACGAGGCCGACGGCATCGCCAGCGCCTGTGCCGTACTGGCGGCGCAGGCCGCCATCGAGATCATTCTCCTCGACCTGTCGATGCAGGGCGTGACCGGCTTCGAAGGCCTGCTGGCGATCCGGGCGCAGGCGCCGCGGGTCCCGATCCTGGTCGTCTCCGGATTGGAGGATCCGCGGATCATCCGGGAGGCGCTGGATCACGGCGCCGCCGGCTTCGTGCCCAAGGCGGTCGACAAGGCGACGCTGACCCGGGCCATCGCCGACGTTCTTGCCGGAGGACTCTGGGTACCGGCGAGCCTGCCAAACGCGACCCTGCCCCCGTCGTCCGCCCGCAAGGCGCCGATCGCCGAGCGGGTCGCGAGCCTCACGCCGCAGCAGGTGCGGGTGCTGGCGATGATCCGCCAGGGCAAGCTCAACAAGCAGATCGCGCACGAGCTCCAGGTCGGGGATTCCACCGTGAAGGCCCATGTCTCCGAGATCCTGCGCAAGCTCGACGTCATCAGCCGCACGCAGATCGTGATCGAGACGGCGCTCCTCGACTTCGACCGGATCCTGGCGGCGCCCGAGAGCTGACCGGCCCGGCGAGCCCTCGAGGCGGGTCCCTTCAGGCCGTGGGAACCTTGGAGCCGCCGTAATGGCCGTCGACGCGCCCGCCGAAGGCCGGGTCGGCGAAGGGATCCTCGCCGGGGCCGTGGGTCGGCGCCCCCGCCAGGGTGTCGCGGTCGATGTCCACGATGTAGCCGCCGAGATCGACGCTGTAGGTCAGCGCCCGCCAGGGCACGGGATGGTAGCTCTCGCCGAGCCCGAGGAAGCCGCCGAAGGAGATGACGGCGTAGGCGACCTGGCCCGAGACCTTGTCGACCATGAAGTTGTAGACGGTCCCGATCGACTCGCCCTCACGGCTGTAGGCGGCGGTGCCCTCGACCTTGTTCGACGCGATCAGGCGCCGGGTCTCGTCGATTGCGACGCCCTCGGCCGAGGGGTCGAGCTCCATCGAGCCGGTCGGGCGGATGCTGCGCTCGTTCGGGAGGTCCGTCGGCATGCGCATTCCTCTTGCAGAGTGGATTCGGGCGGCGGGGGCACCGGATGCCGCGCTCGACCGGACAAGCCGCCACCCGCGCGGGGGTTCCGGATTCAGGCCCGCTCGTCCACCCGCACGCCGGTCTCCTCGGCTACCTCGATCTGGCGCACGGCCACCCGTTGACGCATTCCACGGCTCGCCAGCAGCATCTCGAACCCGAAGACCATCAGGGCGCTCAGGGTGCAGAGGATGGCGAGGCCGAACAGCACGAACAGGATGTCGGCGACGGTGGCGTCCCGCAGGGCCCCGACGAACAGCGTGAGGACCGCTCCGCAGGTGGCGACCCCGCCCAGCGCCCCGAGGATCACGGCGGCGTCGAGGGCGAGGGAGCGCCGGCGGAGCGCGTTCATGCGCCGCGCCAGGCGGACCTGGTCGAGGCCGGAGGCGCCATCGATCGCCTGCGAGAGGCGCTCCGCCTGATCGGCCACCCGGGCGAGGCGGGTGCCGAAGACGTTGAGGAGCGTCGCGATGCCCGAGAGGAGGAAGACGGGCGTCAGGGCGATTTGAATGATGTGAGCCGTGCTGTCGAGGGACGAGGCGACGGAGTTGTCGAACATGAAGGGGTGATCGCGACCGGGACGGAACCCTGGCGCAACGTTCGAGGACGCGGGCGGTTCGGGGCCGCCGAGTCAGATCAGACCGGCATCGGCACGGCCGTCGGGACCGGTCTGGGCCTCAATGGAGACCAGCGTGCCGAGTCCGATGATGAGTGCGACGGCGGCACCCAGCGAAAGCGTGAAGGCAAGGAGGATCATGCCCCCGGTTTCGTCGATCGCCCTTAAGGTTCGGTGATGCCCCGGCCGCCGCTCCGTCCCGAAATCGGGCGCAGCGGGCTCGCACCGGGTCCAGATTCCGAGGATCCCGTCGCGCCCGGGAGTCCGATCAATTCTTCAAGGCGGCCGGAAATTCTTGCGCCCACGCCCGCACCTCTGGGCCGAGGCGCGGGCGTGGGCCGGAATCGCTCCCCCACACGACGTCTAAGCCGGGTTTGGGCCGGGGGTGGGTGCCGGAGCACGGGCTGGCACCGTGCCACCAAAAATCCTCTAACCAACTGTAACTCTATAGCTTTCCGCGCAGCTCTACGAGCCGCCAGGCCGGTGGCTCCCTTCGCCTTCATGCCAAAGTACAGGTCGATGACGATGAAGTTCTCGTCCAAGTCGAGGCCATCTCACTTCGCCCTGGGGCGGCCTCGACCGGAGACGAGCCTCCGCGCCTGTGGATGACGAGCGCGCCAAGGGCGGTTTTCCCTTGGAACGCTCGCGGCACCGCTTAGTTGTTGCAGCTATGCGCTGCGAGGCCACCGGCCGTGGGCGTACCGGCGCTCACCGTCGACATCCGGAGGAACACCCCATGGCAAAGAGCACCACCAAGACCGCCGAGAAGGCCGCCCCCAAGGCTGCCCCGAAGGACGCCGAGAAGCCCGCCGCCAAGGGCAAGAAGGTCGCCGCACCGAAAGGTGATGGCGCCAAGCCGAACGCCCTGCAGCAGCCGCTGAAGCCGTCCTCCGAGCTCGCCGCCGTCGTTGGCGACGCCGCCCTGCCCCGTGGCGAGGTGGTCAGCAAGGTCTGGGAATACATCAAGAAGCACAACCTGCAGAATCCCGAGAACAAGCGCGAGATCCTCGCCGACGACAAGCTGAAGAAGGTCTTCGGCAAGGACAAGTGCACCATGTTCGAGATGAACAAGCACTTGGCCGCGCACCTCAAGTCGGCCTGAGCCCAGCCGTTTGAAGCAACACCCCGGATCGGCGTCGGGGAGGGGCTGCCCCCTCCCCTGGCCGACCGGTTCTCGTGGCCCGAGGGCGACCTGATCAGCCCCGCGTGCCCACCCGGCGCCTCCGCCGCTCGACCTTGCGGGTTGCCGTCTCCCGAAGATGGTGCTCGATCGCCCCGTTGGCGCGTGCCCGCATCGTGCGCATAGCCTCGGCATCGTCGAAGGTCTCGGGAAAGCGCCGGGACAGCCAGAGATAGGCGCTGGCGAGCTTCACCGTCCGCTCCTGGTAGTCCAGTTCGCCCGCGAGGTTCGCCCGGAGAGCGGGCACCGTCGTGCCCGCCGCGCGGGCTTGGGTCCAGCGCTCCAGCAGGCCGAGGGAGACCGGGTCGCGCCGGTCCACCGGGCAGACCGAGAACGCGAACTTCTCGGCGATGGGCAACCGCGCCTTGTCCACCACGCGGGCGATCTCCAGGATCTCCTCCAGGGCGGAAGGCTGGAACGGCGAGCCCGCGTAGAAGGTGGCGCGGGCGAAATGCGCCAGTACCTCGCGCAGGCTGTCGGTGTGCATCTCCTCGGCCACGGAATTGATCGCGATGAGGTCGGGGCGCACGTAGAAGCGCGTGTCGGCGGCCGGCGCCGTGGGGGCCCCGGCCAGCGCCGCCCGGATCGGCTCCAGCCCGGTCTCGTCAACGGCGGCGACGTAACCCTCGTCCTGATGCCCGAACCGGCCCGCGCGGCCGGCGATCTGGCGAATCTCCGAATTGGTCAACCCCCGCTCGCCGACCCCGTCCCACTTGCGCACCGCCGAGAAGACGATCCGCTTCAGCGGACCGAGGTTGAGGCCCATGCCGATGGCATCGGTGGTGACGAGGACGTCGGCCTCGCCGGTCCGGAAGCGCGCGGCCTCCGCGCGCCGCACCTCGGGCGAGAGTGCTCCGTAGATCGTCGCCACCCGGTGCCCCGCTGCCACCAGGATCTCGCGGTTCTCGTGGACGGCCCGGCGCGAGAAGGCCACCACCGCGTCGCCCGGCATCACCTTCTCCAGGGGAACGGGCGTCTCCTGCAGCACCAGCGGCGTCTTGCGGACGAAGGCGATCACTTCGAGGGACTCGTTGGCGGCCTCCGCGGCGCGGCGCACGGCGGCCAGCGCATCGTCGGAGCCGCAGACCACCACGGTGCGGGCGGCGACCCCGAACAGGGCGTTGGTCCAGGCCCAGCCCCGATCGGGATCGGCGATCATCTGGATCTCGTCGATCACCGCGACGTCGACGGGCCGCGTGAGGTCGGCGGTCTCGATGGTGCGGGCGGTGTGAGTCGGGTTGAGGTCGCCCAGCGTCTCCTCGCCCGTTACCATGCCGGCACGCAGGCCGCGCTCGGCCAGGGCCTCGTAGTTCTCCAGCGCGAGGAGACGCAGGGGCGCGAGGTAGGTACCGGTCTCAGCCGCCCGCAGCATCTCCAGGGCCGCGTAGGTCTTGCCGGAATTGGTCGGCCCCATGTGGAAGATGATGCGCCGGCCGAGGCGCCGGGCCGCGGTGAACTTCTCGATATAGGCGCCGAAGCCGACCTGGTCGCGCAGGCGGCGCAGGCGGGAATCCTCCCGTGCCACGGTGCGGGCGCGGGCGCGCACGCCCTTCAGGGTGTCGGTGAGCGATTGGTTCAGGTTCGGCGAGAGGAGGAAGGCGCGCGAACGCAGCGAACGGTCGAGGTGGTCGATATAGGTGGCGGCATCGGCGCCGACCTCGTGCAGGTCCTCGGCGACCTGCTCGCGCAGGCGCTCCACGGCGCGGCGCAGGGACTTCGCAGTCCGCAGCCCGGCCTCGGCGACGGCGGCACGCAGTTCCTCGAGGCGCCAGCTCGGATCGTTGCGATGGGCCATGCCGGAGAGGATGCCGGCGACACCCGTCTCCGGCTTCGCGTCGATCCGCAGGTCGAGGCGCCCGCCATCGAGGACTGGGATCAAGGTCCGGATGGTCCAGGCGATGCTGCCGTCCCGCATCACCGCGGCGCGCAGGCTGGGGATCGCCTTCCTCACGGCCGCAACTCCGCCCTCCGCGAAGGTGCGCCGCGCCTTCAGCTCCCGAAGGGCCTTGGCGACCACCGCGTCGTCGACGAGACCGCCATAGTCCGGCAGGCCGAGATGCAGCCGGAGGGCCTCCACCTCGACGCTCCGGGGCGGCAGGCCGAGGCGGACCGCCGCCTCCAGCAGGATCTCGTTGGTCGGTCGCGCACGCTTGCGGGCCATGGGCCTCTCGTTGGGGAGTCTCGATCCGCCGCGGACGGACGACCGGGCGGCGTCAGGGTGCGCGGGACGCAACCCAAAAAGCAACGGCTCCGATCAGCGCAAGGCCCTCCGTGCACCGCCCGGTCGGACTCCGGCCGCGCGCGGACCGACCTGACGTTCGGCCCTGGCGGCGAGCAGGTGGTCGGTCGCCTTTTTCGCGTTGAGGTTCTGCTGGAGCGCGCTGGCACACTCCTCCCGTCCCGGGCGCTTGGCCCGGGACGGGAGGAGTGCCGTAGCGGGCGATCTCGTCGTGCTCCACGGCCTGGGCCGAGGCCACGAGGACAGCGTCCCGCACAGCCTTGTGTCGACGATCTCGCCGTCCTCCGCGCCGGCCTTCTCAATGAGGCCGCTGATCGCCGGACAGGTCACCGCCTTGGGGCTGGGGCCGTGCATCTGGAAGACTTTCGCCAGTCGCTGGATCGGGTCCTCGGTCTGGCGCAGGTGGATCGCGAAGCGCTGCTTCAGTTCCGGATGCGTCCTCCTCGCGTTCATCTTGCGCAGCGCTTTCGTGATCCGGTGCTCCGCGTCGTAGATTTCGTGGAGCGTGGGGACGATGAGGTCGTCGCGGGTTTGATGTCGCGGGTGCCCACCCCCAGGGATGCCTCCGCTGGTGTCGTCGTGCAGAATCGAGGACCGACGGGAAATTCGGCTCCTCCTGCCGGTCGGCGTACCCCCGAGCCACCAGGGCCAGGGCCCGTGCATCGAGAGGCTAGTCTCGGGGTGCCTTGATGAAACGCGCATGATTCGAAAACACGTCGCTTGTGCTTCGTGCTCGCGAGGCAGAGCTTCGCACCAGCCCGATCTACAACTTAGGGCTGAAAACCGAACAACAGTCTGGGCCTTTTTGTAACAACAGCCACCATTTGTTTTTGCTTCGTTCTTGATGCAGGTTATTTAAGGCCCCGCTTCTCTCTTGCTAATTTGGATGCGGGTTGACCACGAAAGGGCTGCTTGGGCGGCGGATCGCCTTGCACGCTCGGCGGGTCGTCGGACCTTGCGCGTCCACACACGTCTGGAAAGCGATACGATGCACGAGAATTCCGCCGGACCGGCCGCATTCTGGGCCTCGGTGGCGAACGACGTCACGTCGCGGGTCGAGCCGGTGCTGGCCCGGGACGGCAAGGCCCGAGAGGGCGTGATCGAGTATCTGCGCGACCTCGAAGCGGTAGCCCTGCGCGACGGCAGCAGCCGCGAAGCCTTGCAGGTGATCGCTTCGGGCCGGCGCCTCCTCGGCGACCGGAGCGATACCCCGCCCGCCGAGATCGCCCGCGCGGTGCGGACAGCCTTGATCTGATCCCGAGCCGGACGCGAAATGCGTCCGGCTCGGGCTGATGCCCTCAACCGGCGATGTCCCTTACCCGGGAGGCGACCCCAGGGCCGCCCGCGTGAACGCATCGGCGCCGATCTCGTCGGTGCCGTTCATCCCGAGGCTCTCGATGAGCCGGCCGCGGGCGCGGCTGACACGGCTCTTCATGGTGCCCACGGCGACCCCGCAGATCTCCGCCGCCTCCTCGTAGGTGAAGCTCTGCGCACCGACGAGGACCAGGGCCTCGCGCTGGCTGAACGGCAACGCGTTCAAGGCCTCCTGGAACTCGCGCATCTCCACCCGGATCTCCTGCTCGGGCAGGCTGGTCAGACGCCCCGCCAGGGCACCGTCGGCGTCCTCCACCTCGCGCTTGCGCTTGCGCTGCTCGGAATAGAACAGGTTGCGCAGGATGGTGAACAGCCACGCCGTCAAGTTGGTGCCCCGGGTGAAACTGTCGGCCTTGGTCCAGGCCCGCACCAGGGTGTCCTGGACGAGGTCGTCGCTGCGGTCGAGATCGTAGGTCAGCGAGAACGCGAAGGCGCGCAGGGCCGGAATCGCACCGAGCAGGAGTTCACGCATCTCGGCATCGGCGCCCTGCGGCGTGCCGACCCGTTGGGGCATCGCGTTGGTCATCAGGATCCTCGCGTGGTGCTGCGGGCGGCCAGATCGGCGAGGAGGGCGTCGAAGCGGTCGGGGAGCGGCTGATTCAGCACCTCGGCATAGAGGAGGCGCAGGTTGCGTCCGATGCGCCGGCGCGCCTCCACCGTCATGCCGGCTTCGCCTTGGCGGGCCCAGGGTGATGGAGGCGGCGCGACGCCGGAAGTTCCGGCGCGCGCGGCCTCGGGCGCGCCCGCTTCGGAGCGGGCGACCGCCATCGTGGCCGTTGTTTCCGCGGCCCCGCGGGACGCCGCCATCGGCGCGACGAGGGAGAGATCGCCTGGATCTGTGCTGCGGTTCGGGTCGCTCGAATCAATGCTCATTGCTGCTCGTCGCTCGACGGCCGGGGCCGGAGAGTCCGGAGCGCCGTCATTTCGGCGGCCGTGCTACGGCTGCGCGATTTAACGACCTCTGAAAAAAGCATTCATCTGATCTTAAGCCGCCGAATGCAGGCGAAAGACCACGAGCATTAAATAGAAACAGTTAGAAACAAATGAGATACATCACCGAAGCGTCGCCGTTATGGTTCTATAGTCCCACAATCCTGTCGCCAAGCTGAACAATACGGTGACGGTGTTGAGCCTGGGCGTCCAAGCTCACCGTGCCATCCCGGACCGGGCCGGATACCGGCATGGCCCGGGGTTTGCGCCCGTCGCCGAACCCTCGTTCCAACCCTCCCCCGGAATCGGCCATGAGCCTCGACGTGCCCGACCTCGACCGTGTCGTTCGCGAGATCGCCGACGAGATGCGGGAGCGGCCGGACCGGGGCGAGGTGGCGACCTACATCCCCGAACTGGCGGGTGTCGATGCCAAGGCCTTCGGTCTCGTGGTGATCGATGCCGAGGGACGGATCGCGGCCGGCGGCGACAGCGACGAACCCTTCTCGATCCAGAGCATCTCCAAGGTCTTCACCCTGACCCTCGCCCTCGGCATGGCCGGCGACCGGCTCTGGCGCCGCGTCGGGCGGGAACCCTCGGGCAGCCCCTTCAACTCCATCGTCCAGCTGGAGCGCGAGCGCGGCATCCCGCGCAATCCGTTCATCAATGCCGGGGCGATCGCGGTCACGGACCTGATCCTGTCCGGCCACCAGCCCCGTGAGGCCATCGGCGAGATCCTGCGTTTCATGCAGTTCCTGGCGCAGGATTCCAGCATCGCCATCGACGAGGCGGTGGCCGCCTCCGAGCTGCGGACGGGCTTCCGCAACATGGCGCTCGCCCACTACATGAAGTCCTTCGGGGTGCTCGACAATCCAGTCGACTTCACCCTCGGCGTCTACTTCCACCACTGCGCCCTCAGCATGTCCTGCCGGCAGCTCGCCCAGGCGGGCCGCTTCCTCGCCCATTCGGGGCGCAACCCCCTGACGGGGTTGTCCGTGGTGTCGCCCGAGCGGGCACGGCGCATCAACGCGGTGATGCTCACCTGCGGACATTACGACGGCTCGGGGGAGTTCGCCTATCGGGTGGGTCTTCCGGGGAAGAGCGGCGTCGGCGGCGGCATCCTGGCGATCGCGCCGGGCAAGGCCTCGATCGCCGTCTGGTCGCCCGGCCTCGACGCCTCCGGCAATTCCCATCTTGGACGGATCGCCCTGGAGATGCTCACCCGGCGGCTGGGCTGGTCGATCTTCGGCGCTTGAAGGCGGGAGGACCGGCTCGCTCCGACCGACTTGCCATCCGAACAGGCAAAAAGAAGGGCCCGCCGCGCAGAACGCGGCGGACCCTGCCTAGGCTCGAAGCAAAATTGACGAATTGACGCCTAAAACCTAGGCAGCCGCCTGCTGACTCGTCGCGGTCGGAACCGAGGAGATCGTCTTCAGGATCTGCGAGGCGATCTGGTAGGGGTCCCCCTGGCTGTTGGGACGGCGATCTTCGAGGTAGCCCTTGTATTCGTTGTTCACGAAGCTGTGCGGCACGCGGATCGAGGCGCCCCGGTCGGCGACGCCGTAGCTGAACTGGTCGATCGCCGCCGTCTCGTGCTTGCCCGTCAGGCGCATGTGGTTGTCGGGGCCGTAGACGGCGATGTGGTCGTCGAGGTTCTCCTTGAAGGCTGCCATCAGGGCTTCGAAATACGCCTTGCCGCCCACCGTGCGCATGTGCTCGGTCGAGAAGTTGGCGTGCATGCCCGAGCCGTTCCAGTCCGTCGCGCCGAGCGGCTTGCAATGGTACTCGACGTCGATCTCGTAGGTCTCGCACAGACGCTGCAGCAGGTAGCGGGCGACCCACATCTCGTCGGCGGCCTTCTTGGAGCCCTTGCCGAAGATCTGGAACTCCCACTGGCCCTTGGCCACCTCGGCGTTGATGCCCTCGTGGTTGATGCCGGCATCGAGGCAGAGATCCAGGTGCTGCTCGACGATCTTGCGGGCGATGCTGCCGACTTCCTTGTAGCCGACGCCGCAGTAATACGGCCCCTGCGGAGCCGGATAGCCGGAGGCAGGGAAGCCGAGCGGACGGCCATCCTTGTAGAAGAAGTACTCCTGCTCGAAGCCGAACCAGGCGCCGTCGTCGTCGAGGATGGTGGCGCGCTTGTTGGAGGCGTGCGGGGTGACGCCATCCGGCATCATGACTTCGCACATCACCAGTACGCCGTTCTTGCGCGTGGAATCCGGGAAGTGGCGCACGGGCTTCAACATGCAATCGGAGCTGCCGCCTTCGGCCTGCATCGTCGAGCTGCCGTCGAAGCCCCAGAGCGGAAGCTGCTCAAGGGTCGGGAACGCGTCGAATTCCTTGATCTGGGTCTTACCGCGAAGGTTCGGCACCGGAGTGTAGCCGTCGAGCCATATATACTCGAGTTTGTATTTCGTCATTCCGAGCCTCTCGTCCTGAAGCGATGCGACATCCCAGGACACCTGACGGGATTCGCAGCCATTGCTGACTGAGGCGGCTTAAGCAATGTTTGCGCCAACCGGCACCGGTTCGGTGCTGCGGCATTTGGGCGGGTGAGGCTTGGCGTGAGACTTCGTTAACGGATCCGGACTAGCGCTGAGAGGATCAGGAGATCGCGATGCGCAGACGGGTAAGCGCCGCGCTTGCCGGCGTTGCCCTGATTGCCTTCGCGGCATCGGGGCTCGGATTACGCACCTCGGGTGCCGGCGAGCCGGAACAGGCGAATGTCAGCATGACGCAGGCCGAGCTGTCGGCGCTGCGCGAGGCTTATCGGCGCGTCGACGAGGCGGTCTACCCGGCCGACAATCCCTACAGCCCGGCCAAGGCCGCACTCGGCCAGCGCCTGTTCTTCGATACGCTCCTGTCGGGCGAGCGCACCATGAGCTGCGCCAGCTGCCACGTCCCGACTCAATCGTGGAGCGACGGCCGCCCGCGCGGCATCGGCGAGACCGGCGCGGCAATGAAAGTGCGCACGCCGACCCTGCTCGACGTGGCCCAGATCCCGATCCTCGGTTGGGACGGCAAATTCCGCGACCTCGAGAACGTCGCCTTCACGCCGATCACCAGCGCCAGCGCGATGAACCTGCCCGAGGCGACCTTGCTCGCACGGCTGAGAGCGGACCCCGGCTACGTCCGCGCCTTCGCGGCGGCGTTCCCCGAACGCGCCGCAGCGGACGGCTCGCGTGAGGCGATCAGTCGGCGGACCGTCGAGCTGGCGCTGGCGACCTTCCAGCGCTCCATCGTCTCCGGCGAGGCGCCGTTCGATCGCTGGGTCGCGGGCGACGTCCGCGCCATCGGCCCGAGTGCGAAGGCCGGGTTCGCGCTCTTCAACGGCAAGGCGCAATGCGCCGGCTGCCATTCGGGCTGGACCTTCACGGACGGATCCTTCCACGACATCGGCGTCGGCGCCGAGGCGGATGTGGGACGGGCCGCGTTCTTTCCGGATTCGGTTCAGCTCCGCTACGCGTTCAAGACCCCCACCTTGCGCGACGTCACCGAGCGCGGCCCCTACATGCACGACGGTTCGCTGGCCTCCCTGCGCGACGTCATCGATCTCTACGATCGCGGCGGGATCGACCGGCCCAGCCGATCGCCCGCGATCAAGCCGCTGGGGCTGACCGACGCCGAGAAGCGCGACCTGATCGCGTTCCTGAAGACCCTGAGCGCCGACGGCACGGCCAGCCTCGCGGTCCCGCCCCGCCTCAACTGAGGGATCGCCCTTCGTCAGGGGCGCTGTCGGGTCCCGTCAGCGGAAGAGCGGGAGAGCGGCCCCGAGGAGGCCGAGCCCGCCGAGGAGGAGGCGCCCGGACCAGCGTTCGAGAGCGTCGGCCCGACTCGGCGCGCGCGTCGCCGCGTAGGACAGGCCGGTCCCCACCATCAGGCTCGACAGGCTCAAGGTCGCGATCATCGGGCTCTTCAGGGTCGAGGGGGGCGATCCCCGGCTTAGCCCCGCGAGGGTTAGCGGACCATGTCCGGGCGCAGGCTTTCCGACAGCATCGTCATCGAAGCGTTACGGGATCCCCGTGCATCCGACCGGTCGGACGCGGATCACGGCCGATGCCGCCAAGCAACAGGTTAACCATTTGGAAAGGTCTATTAACAAGTTCCTTCCGCAAACCGGCGAAGGCGCGTAGTTTTCATCGCGCCGGCAGGCCCCCGCGCCGGTGTCGTGAATAGGGCTTCCCTCCATGTACCCCGGAAGACGTTGGCTGCCGCGCACCGCAGTCATGATGATGGCGGCTGTCCTCACGGTCGCAGGCTCCGACGCCGCGATGGCACACGTGAAATGGTTCTGCGCCTACGACCTGGTCGGGTCGCCTCGTGACCTCGGCGAGGTCCTGTGCTCGGAGTTCGAGAAGCTGGTCGGCCTCTCCGTGCTCGCCCTAATGGTGGGCGGTCTTCTCGAAGGTACGGTGCTGGGGGCAGCACTCACGCGATCCCTCGACCGGACCACGGCCTGGGCACGCGAGAACACCGAGCTCCTGTTCCGTGCGGTTCTGGGCGGCTTCTTCGTCGCGCTCTGGACCCTCGGCGGCGTCATTCTGACGCCCGAGCTGAAGACGACCAGCAGCGCGCTCCCATGGTTCCAGCTCGCCATCGCGGCCGGCTTCCTGTGGCGGCGGACCATGCCGTTCTCGGCCCTCGGCATCGTGGTCCTGTTCACGACCGCCCTGGTCCAGTACGGCGCCTTCCACCTCGCGGACTACCCGATCTTCCTCGGAGTCGCCGCTTACTGCGCGCTGACCGGCCTCGGCCGCTCCCTACCCGGCGGCCTCCGTCCCCTCGACATCGTGCGCTACACCGCCGCCATCACCCTGATGTGGGCTTCCGTCGAGAAGTGGGCCTATCCGCAATGGTCGTTCCCGCTCTTCATCGAGCATCCGGCGATGACGCTCGGGTTCACGGGCGAATACTTCATGAAGGCAGCCGGCGCGGTGGAATTCGCCCTGGCCTTCGCGCTGGTCTGCACCCCGCTGGTCCGCCGGGTCGCCGCGATCCTGCTGGCCGCCACCTTCATCTCGGCGATCTTCGAGTTCGGCAAGGTCGACGCCATCGGCCACGCGCCGATCATCGTCGCGATGGTGGCCCTCGCGGCCGACAACGCCGCATCGCCCTATCGCCTGCGTAACCTTGCCCTCACGCCCGTGGGCTATGGGGCGGCGCTGGCGGCCTTTCTCGGCCTCTACTACGGCGCCCACGCCGTGCTGCAGGGGTCGACCCTGCTCTGAGGGTCGTTCGCGCCTCGGGCGGGCGCGACGGGAAGCGCCGCGGGCGGCTCCGCCGGGAGCCCCGGCGGCGCTCGATTCGGAGACGGTCGATCGCCCCGGATGTCAGCGGCCGTCGACCCGTACGGTCAACTTCATCTTCGGATGGATCCCGCACAGGACGGCGAAGGTCCCAGCCACGTTGAAGACGACCTGGGTCCGGCTCCCGGGCCTCAGGTCTCCCGAATCGAACGTGAAGTTCGGCGCATCGATGTAGACGTGGTGAAGCAGGTCGCCGTCGTCGTTGACGATTTCCACGTTGGCACCGCGTGGAACCGTAAGGGCATTGGGTTGAAAGGCGCGCCCCTTCTGGGACACGTGCAGGCTGGGCGCACCGACGGTGGCCCAGGCAAGCCCGCCACTCATCGCACCAAGAAGCCCGAAGGCCAGGCAAGCAATTGTCGAGGGCCGCATCGGTTTTCCGTTCGTTCAACGACGATCAGGATCGAAACGAGCCGCGACCGAACCACGACGAGCAGTCTCGATGCTCAAGAGCCTTTCGACCTCCACAACCATAAAACGCCTGAGTGAAAGTCCGGTTAAGGGGATAAACTGCCGACCCGATCTCAAGATCGCCTTAACGTCTTTCGGTCATCCTGCTGCGATGATGGGACGGGACAAGGCTGGATGACATCGCCCGCAGACCCGATGACATCGCGGGCGCGTCCCGGCCGGCGGCTCGCGGAGGCCGTCGCCGCGATGCTCGGCACGATCCGGGGACGGATCGTGATCGCGTTCCTCGTGATGAGCGCCATCACGGGGGCGCTCGGGTTGTCGGCGGCGTCGAGCATCCGCCGCGCCGACGAACTGGTCAGCCAGACCTTCGACCGGTCGCTGATGTCCATCAATTATGCCCGGGCCGCCGCCACCGACTTCGCCGGGATGCGCACGGCCGAGGCGCGGCGCTGGATGGTCACCGATCCGGCGGCCCGCACCCGCCTCGACGAGCGCTTCGCCAGCCTGCAGCGCCTCCTCGCCGAGGACCTCGAGATCGCCGTGGAGCGCGCCCAATCCGAGCGTGCGACCCGCGCGGCGCAGGCGGCCGAGCGCGCGGTGTCCGCGTGGACGGAGGCCCGCGCCAGGATCACCGATTTCGGCCGGAGCGAGGCTGCCTATGCGGAGCTCGACCGCCACGCGGCGGTGGCGGAGGAAAACTTCGACCTGTTCATCAACTATACGGCCGGCGACGGCTTCATCTATCGGCAGCAGGCCCGCGCCATCGTGGCCCGTGAGACCCGGCTCAACCTCCTGGGCACCCTGATCGCCGTGCTGCTTTCCGGGACCGTCGCCTTCTGCCTGGCGCGCCGCATCATGGGGCCGCTCGCCGATGCTTCGCAGGTCGCCACCCGCATCGCGGGCGGCGACCTCAGCGGCACGATGCCGGCCGGAGGGGCCGATGAGGTCGGTACGCTTCTGTCGGCCATGGGCACCATGCGCGACAACATCCGCCGTGCGATGGAGAAGGAGGTCGCACAGCGGATTTCCGCCGAGGACCGCCTCGCCGATGCCCTGGAGACCTCCCGGGAGGGGATCGTGGTCGTCGACGAGGCCGGGCGGATCAGCCTCACCAACAGCCAGGCGGAGGACTACCTCGGCTTCGCCGCCGGGACCCGGCCCGCGGGCCGCACGATCGCCGGCCTCACGGCGGGTGAAGCCGGTCCGGGTAGCCTCGCCCAGGCGCTCCTTGCCACGACCGACGAGCGCAGCGAGCTGCGCCTCGGCGATGGCCGTTGGCTTCGAATTAGCCGGAGCGCCACGCGCACGGGCGGCTTCATCGCGGTCTGCAGCGACATCACGCTCCTGAAGGAGCAGGAAGCCATCCTCCAGGCCACCAACCTGCGCCTCGACACCGCCCTCGACAACATGTCCCAGGGCCTCTGCCTCTTCGACGCCGACGGCCGCCTCACCGTCGTGAACCGGCGCTACTGCGAGATCTTCAGCCTCGAGCCCGGGCAGCTTCCCCTCGGTCTGCCCTATCGCGACGTCGCGGGGCTCAGCGCCGCGCGCGGGGACTACCCGCAGCCCGAGCCCGATGCCTTCGCCCTGGCCCAGGCCGAGACCGCCAGCGGCGGCGCAGTCGATTCCGACTTCCTCCACCTCGGCGACGGGCGCGTGGTCGCGGTCTCGCACAAGGCGGTGCGCGGGGGCGGCCTCGTGGCGACCTACGAGGACGTCACCGAGCGCCGCGAAGCGGATGCGCGCATCGCCTTCATGGCCCGGCACGACGTGCTCACGGGCCTGCCGAACCGGGCGATGTTCGGCGAGCGGATCGAGGAAGCGGTCGCCCACCTTGGACGCGGCAGCCCGTTCGCGGTGCTCTGCCTCGACCTCGACCGCTTCAAGGAAGTCAACGACACGCTTGGCCACCCGGTGGGCGATGCCTTGCTGCGGGCGGTCGCCGACCGCCTGCGTGCCTGCGTGCGCGAGGTCGACACCGTGGCCCGCCTCGGGGGCGACGAGTTCGCGATCATCCTGTCACAGGCCGAGCAGCCCCGGGACGCCGCCGTGCTCGCCCGGCGGATCGTCGAGGTGGTCAGCGCGCCCTACGACCTCGACGGCCACCGTGCGAGCGTCGGCGTCAGCATCGGCATCTGCTTCGCGCCCGGCGACGGCACCACCTGCGACAAGCTCCTCAAGAATGCCGACGTCGCGCTCTACCGCGCCAAGGCGGATGGGCGCGGGACCTGGCGCTTCTTCGAGGCGGAGATGGATGTCAGCCTCCAGGCCCGCCGGGCCCTCGAACTCGACCTGCGCGAGGCCCTGGCGCGCAAGGAGTTCGAGCTGCACTACCAGCCGATCTACGACTTCCGCGCCCGGCGCATCGGCGGCTTCGAGGCCCTGGTGCGCTGGCGCCACCCCGTGCGCGGCCTCGTTCCGCCGGGCGACTTCATCGCGGTCGCCGAGGAGATCGGTCTCATCGTGCCGCTGGGCGCCTGGTGCCTCACCACCGCCTGCACAGAGGCGATGCGCTGGCCCGACGGCATCAAGGTCGCCGTCAACGTCTCGGCGGTGCAGTTCCGCGACGAGGTCATCGTCGAGGCCGTCCGCCAAGCCCTAGCGCAGAGCCGGCTGCCGCCGGGGCGGCTCGAGCTCGAGATCACCGAATCGGTGCTCCTCAAGGACAACCTCGCCACCCTGGCGACGCTCTACGCCCTGCGCCGCCTCGGAGTCCGGATCGCCATGGACGATTTCGGCACCGGCTACTCGTCCTTGAGCTACCTGCGAAGTTTCCCCTTCGACAAGATCAAGATCGACCAGTCCTTCGTCCGCGACATCACCAACAAGACCGATTCCGGCCTCATCGTCCGGGCCGTGATCGGCCTCGGTCTCAGCCTTGGGATGCGCACCACCGCCGAGGGGATCGAGACGGAGGCGCAGTTCGATCGCCTGCGCAGCGAGGGCTGCGACGAGGGCCAGGGCTACTTCTTCGCCAAGCCGAGTCCGGCCTCCGAAGTCCCCAGGGCGATCGAACGCTGGTCGCGCGGGAACAGCGACGCTGCCCGGGCGGTGGCCTGACGGCGCCCCGCTTGGCGCGGCCGCCAGGACCCGCGCCCGGCGACCGAGCCCCGGCGACGGTCCGGGATCAGTCGACGACCTTGAGGTCGTCCACGGCGACGTCGCCGTTCTGGCTCGTGAAGGTCGGCGAGCGTCCGTTCGACTGCGAGACGCCGCTGATCCGGTGATCGCCGCTGTCATAGGTCGTCCGCTTGCCGTCCCGCTCGATCAGCAGGCGGTGCTTGTCGGGAAAGAACGCGTAGCGCATGTCGTTCTGGCCGCCGCTGGTGGAGGGCTGCCCCAGTTCCTGCGGCCACCACGGGTCGGATCCCTTCATCGGCTCCATGGGCTTCATGGGTTCCATGGGCTTCATCGGCTTCATCGGTTCCATCTCGGGCCGTCTCGCTGTCGTGAGGGGAAGGGACGTCATGTGTCGTGAAGGCACGGCTACGCCCGAGACCCGCGAAGGTTGCGCGCCGGCAGCGGGAAATCGGGTTTGCGCGCCGCGCATGCCGGTCCGCGTCCGACCTATCCCCTCCCCGCCCAGACCCTTCCGGACCTTGGCCGCCATTGAATTCGCCGGGGCGCGACGGCATATCGCGCTCGCTTCATCCTTTCTTCGACATCAGGAGGCGGTCCCTTGAGCGACACCGTGGAACGGCACGAATTCGGTGCCGAGGTCGGGCGTCTGTTGGACCTCGTGGTCCATGCCCTCTATTCCGACCGGGAGATCTTCCTGCGCGAGTTGGTGGCCAACGCCGCCGACGCCATGGACCGGCGCCGCTTCGAGGCGCTGACCGATCAGGCCTCCGCGCTGCCCGCCGACGCCAAGGTCCGCATCGCGCCGGACAAGGCGGCCCGCACCCTGACCATCACCGATGCCGGCATCGGCATGACGAAGTCGGAGCTGGCCCAGAACCTCGGCACCATCGCCCGCTCGGGCACCCGCGCCTTCAGCCAGACCCTCAGCGACGCCAGGCCCGAGGACAAGCCGAGCCTCATCGGCCAGTTCGGCGTCGGCTTCTACTCGGCCTTCATGGTCGCCGACCGGGTCACCGTCACCTCGCGCCGGGCCGGCTCCGAGGAGGCCTGGACCTGGGCGTCCGAGGGCCAGGGCAGCTACACCCTGGAGCCCGCCACCCGGGCGGAGCCCGGCACCGACATCGTCCTGCACCTCAAGGAGGATGCCGACGAGTACCTGGAGAGCTACCGGCTCGACCACGTCGTGCGCAAATGGGCCGACCACATCACCGTGCCGATCGCGATCCGCGGCGAGGACGGCAAGGAGGAGAACGCCAACCAGGGCACGGCCCTGTGGCGTAAGGCGAAGTCCGAGGTGACGCCGGAGCAGTACACCGAGTTCTACCGCCATGTCGGCATGAACTTCGACGAGCCCTGGGCGACCCTGCACTGGCGCGCAGAAGGGGCGCTGGAATTCTCCGCGCTGCTGTTCGTGCCCGGCATGAAGCCGTTCCAGGCGGTGGAGGGCGAGCGCGCCAGCAAGGTGCGCCTGCACGTCCGTCGCATGTTCATCACCGACGAGGCGGAGCTCCTCCCCTCCTGGCTGCGCTTCGTGCAGGGCGTGGTCGACACCGAGGACCTGCCCCTCAACGTCTCCCGCGAGATGCTGCAGGCGACCCCGGTGCTCACCAAGATCCGCCGCGCTGTCACCGGCCGCGTCCTCTCCGAGCTCACCACCCGGGCCAAGGACGCCGAGGGCTACCGCCCGTTCTGGGAGAATTTCGGACCCGTCCTCAAGGAGGGCATCTACGAGGATCACGAGCGGCGGCCCGAGATCGCGCCGCTCTTGCGCTTCCACTCCTCCGCCGTCGAGGGTTGGACCTCCCTGCCCGAGTACGTTTCGCGGATGAAGGACGGTCAGGAGGCGATCTACTATCTCGTCGCCGATGATGCCGACGCCCTGAAGCGCTCGCCCCAGCTCGAGGGTTTCCGCGCCCGCGGCATCGAGGTGCTGCTGCTCTCCGACCACGTCGACGCCTTCTGGCCCGAGGCCCTGGCCCGCTTCGACGACAAGCCCCTGCGCTCGGTTACGCAAGGGGCCGTCGACCTCTCGAAGTTCGCGGGCGAAACGCCCGAGGGCGAAGAAGCTCCGGCCTCCGTCGAGGCCCTGGTCGCGGCGCTCAAGGACGCGCTCGGCCCCGACGTCTCCGACGTGCGCGCCACCGACCGCCTGGTCGAGAGCGCCGTGGTGCTCTCCGCCTCCGGCCATGGCCCGGACCTGCAGATGCAGCGGCTCCTGCGCCGGGCCGGCCGGGGCGGCGGCGGTATGCCGGTCCTGGAGATCAATCCGCGCCATCCCCTGATCCGCGCACTCAGCGCCAAGGTCGAGGCGCAAGAGGCGATCACCGACGCGGCCGGGACCCTCCTCGACCTCGCCCGGGTGCAGGACGGCGACACGCCGCGGGATCCCGTCGCCTTCGCGCAGAAGATGGCGGCAGCCCTGGCGGCAGCCCTGGCGGCAGCCCTGGCGGCGGCCTGAGTCCGGCCTCCGCTCGACGAGGCGGGTCCGGCGGGCCGTCTTCGCCGGACCCGCCTGGCCTGACGGGCGATCGGACTTCGGGAGCACGGGTTCCGAAAGGGCTTGGCGCAGGCCGTGTCCGACGCTAAGGGCCGCTCCGGAGACACGAAGGCCGCCGCACTCGTGCAGGGACGAGCGACAGCCCCGACACGTGCCGATCCGACCGTCGGAGACTTCTGCGGTCTGGACCGGAACGGCCCACCGGCCCGATGGACGGCCCCTGGCGTGCCGGGGCCGTGGGTCGTCGGACGGCGACGGCGCGGACGCGCGGCAGATTGGCCACGGACGCCGGAGGCGGCAGGCGCTAGAAACGCCGCCGATGGATCTCCGCCCCTATCAGCGCGCCAGCCTCGACGCCCTCTATGCTTCCTGGGCACGACAGGAGGGCCCGGGCCTCATCGTCCTGCCGACCGGTGCCGGCAAGTCGCTGGTGATCGCCGCCCTGGTGCGAGAGATGCTCGATCGCGATCCCCGCCATCGCATCGTCGTCGTCACCCACAGCCGCGAACTCATCGCACAGAACCACCGCGAACTCCTGGCGCTCTGGCCGGAGGCACCGGCGGGTATCTATTCCGCCGGCCTCGGTCGCCGCGAGGCCGGCGCACAGGTGCTGTTCTGCGGCATCCAGTCGATCTGGAACCGGACCCGCGACCTCGACGCGTTCGACCTCGTGGTCGTGGACGAAGCCCATCTCATCCCCCGCGACGCCGAGACCCGCTACGGCCGCTTCCTGGCCGCCCTGCGCGCCGAGCGCCGCGACCTGCGCGTCGTCGGCCTGACGGCCACGCCCTACCGCCTCGACAGCGGGCGCCTCGACGCGGGCCCCGGCCGGTTGTTCGAAGCCATCGTCTACGAGGCGAATGTCGGCGACCTGATCCACCAGGGCTACCTCGCGCCGCTCATCTCCAAGGCCACCGCCACGACCCTCGACGTCACGGGGGTGCCGCGGCGCGGGGGCGACTACATCCCAAGCGCCCTCGAGGCCGCCGTCAACCAGGACTGGATCACCCGCGCGGCGGTGGAGGAGATGGTCGGCTACGGGCAGGGCCGCCGGGCCTGGCTCGCCTTCTGCGCCGGCGTCGCCCACGCCACGGCGGTGCGCGACGCGATCCGGGCCGAGGGCCACAGCTGCGAGACCCTCTCGGGCGAGACGCCCAGGCGGGCGCGGGACCGCATCGTCCGGGCGTTCCGCGAGGGCCGGATCCGCTGCCTGACCTCGGTCGGCGTCCTCGCCACCGGCTTCAACGTGCCCCAGGTCGACCTCGTCGCCCTGCTGCGCCCGACCCAGAGCACCGGGCTCTACGTGCAGCAGGTCGGTCGTGCCCTGCGCCGGGCCCCGGACAAGGCGGACGCCCTGATCCTCGACTATGCCGGCCTCGTCCGCATGCACGGTCCGGTCGACATCGTCACCGCGCGCAGCGCCGCCGCGATCCGGGGACGCGAGGGCGAGATCCGGGCGAAGCCCTGCCCCGGCTGCGGCGCGCTGATCGCGCTCAACGCCAGCACCTGTGAGGCCTGCTGGGTCGAGCCCGAGGCGGAGCGGGACGACCCGGGCCACGAGGCCTCCGCCGACGACGCCCATCTGATCCTCTCCCGGCCGATGCCCGTCCGCGCAGGATCGGCTTGGCAGGGCGTCGCCGGCTGGACCTTCGCCACCCGCGCCCGTTCCGGTTCGGCGGAAGACCTCGCGATCACGTTTCACCTCTGCGATGGCCGGCACCACCGGATCGTGGTCGGCCTCGCGCAGGTCGGTTACCCGCGCGAGAAGGCGGTCCAGTGGTGGCGCCAGCTCGGCGGCGGCCGCGACGTCCCGATGACGGCCGTCGAAGCCATGGCGGCGCAGGACCGTCTCACCCGCCCGGAGGCCATCGACATCCGCGCGCAGGGGCGCCTGACGGAGACCATCCGCTACCGTTTCCCGGACGGCCGCATCTTCGCCGATACCCGCCGCCTCGACGATCGCGCCGCCTGACATCCGCCGATCCGGCACCGTCCCCCCCCACTCGGGCTTGCGCCGGGCCAACGGCACTGGTAGCGCAAGAACGCACGCCGGTTTAGCTCAGCTGGTAGAGCAACCGCCTTGTAAGCGGTAGGTCGCGAGTTCAAGTCCCGCAACCGGCACCATACGTTCTCGCTCCGCGCGGGCCTCGATCATGAAATTTTCGGATCGGTCCGCACGGATTTTCCAAGGCCGTGGTCACCTTGGGGGTACATGGCAGGTCCGTGTGCGATCAGCCGCGGACTGAATTTTTGACTGGGCTACAGAAAGATCGCCTCATCGCCGCGTTATCCTGCGATGAGGCATGATCTCATCCCGGGACCGCACACCTCGCATTCGCTTGAGCGTCGATCTGAATGGCTCCCTGTGAGACAAACTGGCGATGCTTCGCGATGCGAGAAAGATATTCGTCAGCAAGACTCGGCGACAACCGGACGTATTTCGTACCGGACCTATCCTTCATACGCACCCAGCCGTTCGCGATTGCGCCGCTTCGAGCATCTTCGCTGGTGACACCGAAGACGGAGGCCATTTCATCATAGGTTAGCCAGATTTGCGCCATGGCTTGCGTCCCAATCAAGTCATCCACCGAGGAGATTGGGTTAGAGCATGCAATTCATAAGGCTGGGTGTACATTTGTGGTGAATCGTACGGACGGGCTTCACGTGAAAGGGAGAACCGCTTCGTCGCCAGGCGTTCGATCGGCCGTACGCTGCCGACGCGGACCATTAACATCGACCGCGAGCAACACGCCGATTTCCGCTTGGTCGCGACCAGCCCTTGGCTGGTCACTCTGCACGATCAAGAGGCCCGCCTCGCGTTCAATTCGAGGCGGTAGACGGGCCGCTGAACAGTTTTGCCGAATCAACTTGAAGCCGGACCTCGATCACATCGCCGGGCTCGAGAGGTGTATCTTCGTTGGCACGCTGTGGGAACGTGGAAGCTCCGACCTTGCGGAAAATCGTGATGCTCTGCGGCGAGCCGCCGCCGCCAGCAAGCTGGGAGCGTAGCGCCGTGATGTAGCTGATCTTATCCCAGACGGCATCAATCCGCGAATTCGTCTTTCTCAGGTCCGAACTTGTGTCCGAGAGATCGGTCATCATCTCGGCCAGATGGTCGTTCTTGGTACGCTGAAGATCGGTCTCGGCTGTTACACGTTCCTTCTTCGCGACTTCGATGTTTGCCGAGACCTGCAGCATGCGGGATGCAGAGAGCAAGGCTAGGCGCCGAGCATCGGAAACGCGCGTCAAGGGAACGGAACCGCGCCGATAGAGCTCTGCGATACGCTCAGCATCCTCCGCATCGCTCTTGCTCCCGTCTTCCTCCGATTTGATCTGATTTTCCAACACACGCATGCGCTCGATGGCATTCGCAATATTCTTCTCAAATCCTTTGTAGACCTCTCGATAACCTGCCTGCTTGGCAGCGAGCCGGTCGATCTCGCTCTTGCGAATTCCTTTCTCAACAGCTTCAACGAGCGGATTGCGGCCGACTGGTATCGGCTCCGCTTCTCTCGGTCGCCCAAGAGCATCGCGATAAAAGTCGATGCGACCACCCAGACGCACGCGGTCCAGCCAAAGTTTTCGATACTCGTCGAGCGAGTCGAGGGACGACAGCGGTGAGCTTTCAATTCTGGATCGCACGATGTCGTACCCGCCGGAACGGGCCACAGCTTGGCGAACTGTCATTCCTGGGCGAAACGCCTGCTCGCTCGGTTGAGCCACATCACCTTTCAGATAGACCGGCCTGTATTCGACTATTGAGATCGACACTTCGTCCGGCGCGATTACGGTCACGGCCTCGCGCCCATCGGGCAGACGCTGATTGTAGGATTTAGCGGAAATCAGAGAACGAAGTCGGTCAAGGAGCTCAACGAGGGTCAGTCCCTCGGCGTGAGTCTGACCGATGAGAGGCATCGAGATGTTGCCGTCGGGATCCACGGTCTCGCGTCGCTGAAGGCTGATGCCATAGACATTAAGTTCGAGGACATCTCCAGCGGCGATTCGATAGTCGGCGAACGCTGTAGATGTCCCGCCCAAGGTTCCAATGGCAATAATTGGTCCGGCCAAAGCGGCTCGGAAATTGGCTGCCTTCAACGCCCACCGCATCGACATCCGCCCTCCTGCGAAGCTTGCTGATACCTGATCTCGCACCGCACCGCACCATACAGTTGTCGAGGGCAAATCCTATGCTACCCATCGGCGCAGTCGAAGATAGCGAATTTTGCGTCGCAATCATGGCGTTGGGACCGCAGCCTTCGAAGATGCTCCATCAAACGATCGCATTTTTGAGAAAAACATAGACGTCGCACACGCCAACGCAAGACTGATGAAGAAAACACTTGGAACACATCGCAGCTCGGCTGGCTTTGGACCGGGCTGATGGAGAGGATCGGCCAGGACCAGAGGAATCGGGAATGAAGCGAGGACATAGGCCGCGCTCGGAGCAGGCCTTGCTGATGCTGCGCCAGATCGAGGTTCAGACGGCGCAAGGCAAGAGCGTCGCCGTCGCGTGTTCAACGAGGCGGACATCTCCGAGCGAAGCTTCGACCGCTGGCGCAGGAAGTCTGGCGGTCCGAAGGTCGATCAGGACAGAAAGATGAAAGGTCCGGAGCACGAGGACGCCCGGCTTCGTCGTCTGGTGCCCGATTCATCATTGCAGAGGCAGGTGCTGGCGGACGTCGCCTCGGAAGTCAGTCCCACACGACGATTGTGCGCTCCAAGCCTCCTATCGTTGAGGTACACCTTCGCGAGTCTCGATCCTCGGACGCTGAGAGGTTCCGAACGTGCGGCGCGCCGAGGTATCAGGTGCCTGTTGAATGAGATTTGGTGCCCCTGGCGGGGCATTGTAGATCGGGCTCGATTGACAGCCTGCCCGCACGGGATCTCCGGCGATACAGGGAGAGCTGCCGCCCAAAGGGCGCCGCCCTTCAGCATTGGCAACCCCTTGGACTATCGATGGCATCGACAGGAAGAGCACGATCCTCATCACTGCGCGGCACCAGAACGCAGACCGAAAGAGCCGTCCGGTTTGCCCGCTCGAGCGACCCAACCCGACCTTGGACGTTCTTAGCATCTTCGGGAACATCATGTATTGAGTCTCCATATCCGCAATTATAGCCGACCGCCTCGGGCCGTGCGAGGTCCTTTGCCAGGAGGTCCCCTGCCGGCCGTCATTCAGCCCGTCCCTGTCCTTGGCTATCGTACGAGGCGGCCGGTCTGGTCTTCCTGTGCGAGTTTGAGGAGGTTCTGGCCGTAGGCGGTCTTGGCGAAGAGCTTGCCGCGGGCGATGAGTTGCTCCTTGCCGATGAAGCCCTGCAGGTAGGCGATCTCTTCCAGGCAGGCCACCACGAACTCGGCCGCCTCCAGCAGGCTGTCGTGGGTGCCCGTGTCGAGCCAGGCATAGCCCCGGCTCATGCGCTCCACGTGCAGCTGCCCGCGCTCGAGATAGGCCTCGTTGACGCTGGTGATCTCGAGCTCGCCCCGGGCCGAGGGCGTCACCGCCGCGGCRATGTCGAGGACCTGGTTGTCGTAGAAGTACAGCCCCGTCACCGCCCAGGGGCTCTCGGGCGTGACTGGCTTCTCGACGAGGCGCAGGGGCCGCCCGTCCGGGCCGAGGGTGACCACGCCGTAGGCCGAGGGATCGTCGACGTGGTAGGCRAACACCGTGGCGCCGCTCGCGCGCGCCCGGGCCTTGCGCAGCATCTCGCTCATGCCCGAGCCGAAGAACAGGTTGTCGCCCAGCACCAGGGCCACGCTGTCCGCGCCCACGAACTCGCGCCCGATCAGGAAGGCCTGGGCCAGGCCTTCCGGCCGGGGCTGGATCGCGTAGCTGAAGGACAGCCCGAACTGCTCGCCGGTGCCGAACAGGCGCTGGTAGTTGTCCAGGTGCTCGGGGCTGGAGATGATCAGGATCTCGCGGATGCCCGCCAGCATCAGCACCGAGACCGGGTAGTAGATCATCGGC
Organism: Methylobacterium sp. Leaf465; assembly: GCF_001424705.1. Lineage (GTDB taxonomy): Bacteria > Pseudomonadota > Alphaproteobacteria > Rhizobiales > Beijerinckiaceae > Methylobacterium. Next base: position 2,546 of record NZ_LMRA01000023.1, on the reverse strand, counting down.
TTGTCGTAGACCGGCAGCAGCTGCTTGTTGATCGACAGCGTGGCCGGGTGCAGGCGCGTGCCCGTGCCGCCGGCCAGAACGATCCCCTTCATGCCTGTGTCTCCGTCGTTGTCCGTTCAGGGCCGACCAGCCGGTCGAGGATGTCGTCGAGGGCCTCGGCCCAGGGGCGCGGCCTCAGGCCGTAGGCGGCCGTCAGGCTCGCGGTCGACAGCACCGAATGGGCCGGGCGCCGCGCCGGGGTCGGGAAGGCGCTGGTGGGAATGGCGTCCACCGGCACGGAACGGCCGCCGCGCCGGGCCGCGCCTGCCACGATGGCGCGGGCAAAGCCGCACCAGGTGGTGGCGCCCGCATTGACGAAGTGGTGCGTGCCGGTGGGGGCGGTGGGATCGCGCGCCAGCGCCTGGGCGATCGCCGCCAGGCCCGCGGCGAGGTCGCCCGCGCTGGTCGGGTTGCCGTGCTGGTCGTCGACCACGCTGAGGCGTTCGCGCTCGTTCGACAGGCGCAGCATCGTCTTGACGAAGTTGCCCCGGTGCGGGCTCACCACCCAGGCGGTGCGGAGGATGGCGTGGCGGGGGTTGGCGCTGCGCACCGCGATCTCGCCGGCCGCCTTGCTGGCGCCGTAGACGCTCCGCGGGTCGACCGGCGTGTCGGGGGTGCAGGGGGCCTCTGTGCGACCGTCGAAGACGTAGTCGGTGGAGACGTGGACGAGGGGGATGCCGGCCCGGGCGGTGGCGGCGGCCAGGAGCGCCGGCGCCACCGCGTTCAGGGCCCAGGCCGCGGCGATCTCGCTCTCGGCCCGGTCCACGGCGGTGTAGGCGGCCGCGTTGACCACCGCCGCGTAGGGGCGCGCGCTCAGGGCGGCGTCGATCGCGGCGGCGTCCGTGACGTCGAGCGCCGTGCGGGTCGGGGCGTGCAGGCGGGTGCCCGCCTCCCAGAGCGCCGGGTTCTGCAGCTCGGTGCCGACCTGGCCGGCACCACCGAGGATGAGGATGTCGCGCATCTCGGGCATCGGCTCAGGCGCTCGGGGCGGGGGCGGCGCCCTGGCCGAGGCCGAGGCGCTCGCCGGTGTAGCGGCCCTCGCGGATCGGGCGCCACCAGGCCTCGTTGGCGAGGTACCAGCGCACGGTCTCCTCCAGGGCCCGCTCGAAGTCCTGGGTCGGATGCCAGCCGAGCTCGGCCTCGGCCTTGGACGGGTCGATGGCGTAGCGCCGGTCGTGGCCGGGCCGGTCGGCCACGGAGGTGATCAGCCGGTCGTGGGGGGCCTGCTCCGGGCGCAGGCGGTCGAAGGCGGCGCAGAGCGCCCTGACCACGGCCAGGTTGTTGCGCACCGCGCGCCCGCCCAGCAGGTAGGTCTCGCCGACCCGCCCCCGCTCCAGCACCGCCACGAGGCCGCGGGCATGATCCTCTACGTGGATCCAGTCGCGCTCGTTCAGGCCGTCGCCGTAGACGGGCAGCGGCCTGCCCTCCAGCGCGTTGAGGATCATCAGCGGGATGAGCTTCTCGGGGAAGTGGCGCGGGCCGTAGTTGTTCGAGCAGTTCGTCACCAGCACGGGCAGGCCATAGGTCTCGTGCCAGGCGCGGGCCAGGTGGTCGGAAGCGGCCTTCGAGGCCGAGTAGGGCGAGCGCGGGTCGTAGCGGCTCGCTTCCGTGAAGAAGCCATGACCTGGGTGCCGACCACGTTGGTGCGGATGAAGGCACCCGGATCGGTGATCGAGCGGTCGACATGGCTCTCGGCGGCCAGGTGCATCACCGCCTYGGGCCGGAAGTCGGCGTAGAGGGCGTGCACGGCTTTCGGGTCGCAGATGTCGGCCTCGACGAGCCGGTGGCGCGGGTTGCCCGCYAGCGGCTGGAGCGAGATCGGGTTGGCCGCGTAGGTCAGCGCGTCGAGCGTCGCCACGTCGTGCCCGAGCTCCTGCACCAGGTGCAGCACCAGGGCCGATCCAATGAAGCCGCAGCCGCCCGTCACCAAGATGCGCATGGGATGAAAGGTCTCTCGTGAGGCTGGATCGGGTGGACGATCCGGCGATGGGGTGATGCGGCGGGACCGGCGCCGGCCGGGCCGTCCGCCGCAAGAGCTTCAGAAAAGCGGCGGAAGATCGGCCAGGCGCGGGGCGATCCGGTCCTTGGCCGAGAGCTGGGCCTCGGCCTCGCTCACCGGCCAGGCGATGCCGAGCGCCGGATCGTTCCAGAGCAGGCCGCCATCGTGCTCGGGGCTGTAGACCCCGCCGGCGACCTTGTAGGCCACCATCGTGTCGGGTTCCAGGGTGCAGAAGCCGTGCCCGAAGCCGACCGGGATGTAGAGCTGCTCGCCGGCTTGCGCGTCGAGGCGTACGGCCACGTGCCGGCCGTAGGTGGGCGAGGCGCGCCGCAGGTCGACGGCGACATCCAGGATGGCACCCGCGAGCACCCGGATGAGCTTCGCCTGGGCCATGGGAGGGCGCTGGAAGTGCAGGCCCCGCACCGTGCCGCGCGGGGCAGTGTAGGAGATGCTGGACTGCGCGAAGGCGCCGATGAGGCCCCGCGCGGCGAAGTCCTCCGCGCAGGCG
>NZ_LMRA01000022.1 GCF_001424705.1 Methylobacterium sp. Leaf465 | reverse complement strand
CCAGCGACGGCGTTGATGCTCAGGGCGATCGTGGTTCATATGGCAGCGCTGGCAGAAGGCGGCGAGGTTCTTGGGCCCGTTGTTGGCGGTATCATGGTCGCGGTGCCCGGTAGCCAGGACCACGCGTGTGGTACGCACACGACCCAGGACATCATCGGCCCCGATCGCCAGGCAGATGAAGCGCCCAGCTCCGTCCCGCCACGAACCCTCCTCTCCGTCCCACCAGCGGCCATCGCCAAGATGGAAGACGCGCTGTCCGTGCGGACGGGCGCAGACCTCGCAGCGCCCCTTCGCTCGTTCGAAGCGGATCACGACCGAGAGCTGCGGCCAGTCGATCGGATAGAAGAAGCGGTGCTCGCGCCGGATCGGCATCAGGAGGATGCCTGCCGGGTCGCCGCAGCGGCTACGTCTGCCTGGCTGCGGGTGCGTGCCTGGGGGAAGTAGCTGTAGAAGGTATCCCGGCTGACCCCGAGGCGCTGGGCGATCGCCGCGATCGAAATGGTGCCCGAGTGCAGCAGGGCACGGCCCACCTCGATGTCAGCTGGCGTGAGCTTCTTTGGCCGTCCTCCTTTGCGTCCTCGCGCCAGGGCGGCCTTCAGCCCCTCCATGGTGCGCTCCCGGTTGAGGTCGAGGAAGTACTCGGCCATGGCGCCGTGCATCTGCAGGGCAAAGCGCCCATGCGCCGTATCGCTGTCGAACTGCTCGGTGAGGGAGCGGAAATGGACCTCCTTCACGCGCAGGGAGTCGATCGTCCGCATCATTTCGACGAGGGAGCGGCCGAGGCGATCGAGCTTCCAGACGACGAGCACGTCGGTGGGCCGTAGGTAGGCGAGGGCCGCCTCGAACTCGGGACGCTTGGTCCCGGCCTTGCCGGACTTCTTCTCCTCGAACAGGCGCTCGCACCCAGCCTTGGTCAGCGCGTCACGCTGCAGGTCGAGGTTCTGGTCGAGGGTGGAGACGCGGGCATATCCGACGAGCATGTCGGGATAGTGGTTCAGGCGCGTTTAATCTGCAATAGAAATCCGGTCATATTTTCCTGACAGAAATAAGCCGGTTTGAGGATGCTCGAACTGCGGCCCCTCCCGATGACGGGAAAACGATCGTTNAATCTGCAATAGAAATCCGGTCATATTTTCCTGACAGAAATAAGCCGGTTTGAGGATGCTCGAACTGCGGCCCCTCCCGATGACGGGAAAACGATCGTTTTCCATTCAATGGCGTTCGATGCACGCGGTGCATAACGATATGCACTGTAGGAGCGTCGGAGCCTTCTCAGCGCCAGTCCGGTCGGCAAGAAAGTTAAGGCTCATACCGCTAACATCGGAGTGCGGGACGACAGCATGCGCCGACAAGGTACCTTTTATGATCGGCGCTCCGAGCTTTCCCGATCTCTCAGCCCTTGTGGTCGATGAGAGCCTCTACATCCGCCGTATCGTTCGCGACATGCTGCAGCGAACCGGGATCAGGCGGATACAGGAAGCGACCGATGGAGCCGAAGCGCTTGGCTGTATCGCCGAAGCTCGCCCTGACTTGGTGATCCTGGATTGGGATCTGGCCATCCTCTCTGGCGAGGAGGTCATTCGCTTGGTGCGAAATCCAGAAACTTCTCCTGCTCCAACCGTGCCCCTGATCCTGATGATGGCTCAGCCACAGAAAGGCAGAGTTGAGCGCGCCGTCCGTTTGGGCGTGAATGAGGTCATCGCCAAGCCTTTCTCGCCTAAGACCTTGTGGTCCCGGCTCGATGAGGTCATCAATCGGCCGAGGCCGTATGAGACAGTCAAAAGCATGCTGCGCCCTATGGCTAGGCGACCAGTGGGTGTTGCAGCTTTTTAGGCAAGCATCCGATCCACTCACCGTCGCAGGCGGAGCCGCTGGCCTCGATGCCTCGACCTTCGGGGCGCACTCCCTGTGGGCTGGCTACACTAATGAGTGTGAGGTCTGCGCCCGTCCGCATAGGCAGACTGTCAGTAAAACGACCCATTCCCCGACAATCAAGATTTAGGGTTTCGTGCCGCTTGGTATAGGTCCCACGCCCTATTGGCCCCGAAGCAGGCGCATCCGAAACAGGCAAGGGCGGCGATCCCGGCCGTGATTAGACCTGGCGGCTCGTCGCGTATCGCGGCCGTCAGGATTAGCATGCCAGGGGCTACCCATAAAATAAAGGCGAGCATCCCGCCGAGGACCGCCGCGATTTCTCGCCTATTCATTTTTCACTCCAAACATCAAATAAAGGAACAGATTTCCGTCAATCAGATCTTTTATATTCAGAGCGGATCATTCACTCAGTTGGTATTGCAATATAATATGTCAGTCAGCGCCAGGACGGTACTGGATTTCCGGGAGGCTTTGATGATCAATGCCATACGACGCGTTATAACCGCACTTACCCTGATCGTATCCGGTCTCGACGCTCATGCGGCAGGTGAAACCACATAGCAGACGACGCAATCCGGCTTGGATCCACCGGTTCAGCGTTAGGGCAGGTCACCGTCTGAAGACCCTGCATGGCCATCTATAAGGTCTGATCCGCTAGGGTCCGACGCTTCAGTTCAAGCCCGCTCCACCAAGTTTCGGGACCAAGCATGCGATGATCCTCCAACCACGGCTCTAAACTCTCTGTTAATCTTAATCATTGATTTGTTGCATCATTAGTGGCTTCGCGTTGGCTGTACATGCCGCCGCCCAAGAGTGACAAATCATGCGGCTTGGCATCGGTGCAATAATCGTCTTCGCCTGCGTCTTCGGCAGCTACGCGGCGATGGGTGGCCACCTCGAAGTCCTTTGGCAGCCGTTCGAATTCGTCATCATCCTCGGTGCAGCAATCGGTGCCTTCGTTATCGGCAACACCGGGCCGGTGCTCAGAGCCGTGCCGGCCATGTTGGGCACGATCGTAAAGGGCCCCAAATATAGGCAGCAATGTTATGTCGAACTTCTGGGGATGCAATACTCATTGTATAAGCTTGTGAAGCAAAAGGGCATGATGGCCCTCGAACCTCACATTGAAAATCCGAGCGAGTCGACGCTGTTTAATGCCTTCCCGACTTTTGCAGCGAACGACCACGCGGTCGAATTCGTCTGCGACTACATGCGTATGGCGATGCTAGGCGCCAACAACCCCTTTGAGATCGAAGCTCTCATGGACGAGGAGCTGGAAACGCACCATGAGGAGCAGGAGGATGTCGTTTCGTCCATGCAAGCGCTCGCAGACGGAACACCGGCGCTCGGCATCGTCGCCGCCGTGCTTGGCGTGATCAAGACGATGGGAGCGATCAAAGAGCCGCCGGAGGTGCTGGGGCATTTGATCGGCGGCGCGCTCGTAGGCACCTTCTTTGGCGTGTTCGTCGCGTATGGCTTTTTTGGGCCAATGGCGCAGTCGCTCAAGAGCCTCCTTAAGGCCGAGTCCAAATACTACGCTTCACTTAAGGCTGGTCTCATCGCCCACATCAGCGGCCAGCCGCCGGTGATGGCGGTAGAATTTGCTCGGAAAATCTTGATGAGCGACGTCCGCCCGACCTTCAACGAAGTAGAAACGGCAACTGCCGCTCTGCCCGCCTAGATTTAAGGCAACCTCGAGCAGGTACTCGATGTCCACAGAACTCCAGCCGCTCATCGTTATCAAAAGGGTCAAGAAGGCCCGTCATGCACACCATGGAGGGGCCTGGAAGATCGCCTATGCGGACTTCGTGACCGCCATGATGGCGTTCTTTCTGCTGATGTGGCTGATCAGCATGACTACGGAGGAGCAGAAGGTCGGTTTAGCGGAATACTTTGCGCCGGCGGCTTTGAGCCCTCAAACCAGTGGTGCCGGCGGAATGCTGTACGGCACCGCCCTGGACACCTCCGGCAACAAGACGGCCACGCCGCGTGACGAAGCGCGGGGCTCTGCAGACACTTCAGGCGACAAGCCGTCCTCGCCGCGCGACGTAGCCAGGGGCTCTGCCGAGCAGAAGGACAGAACGCGCCCGACTAGGCCCAGTGATTCTGATGTCAGCCGTCCGGCAGTCAGCGAGCAGGCCAACTCCAGCGCCGCTGCTAGCCTGCGGCAGGCGCTCCAGAAGATGCCCGATATTGCTGAACTGTCGCGCAACATCGTGATTGAGCCTACCAACGAGGGCGTGAACGTTTCTATCGTGGACCAGGACGGCCGCTCCATGTTCCGCGAGGGCTCCGTCGACCCCTACGAGCACACCCGTCGCGTGCTAGAGGCACTCGCGCCCGCCATGCGCCGGCTGCCCAACAGCCTATCTATAGCCGGCCACACGTCTGCCACGCGCCCGGGTTCGGTGCGAGTCAGCGAGCCTTGGAGCCTCACCACCGGGCGTGCGCTCGCCGTGCGCGCGATCCTGGCGGGTGCCGGAGTTCCTAACGACAACTTCACTTCCGTAGTGGGACGCGCCGACACCGAGCCGGTTTTCGCCGACAATCCTTACATCGCGCCGAACCGTCGGGTGACAATCACTTTACTCAATGCGATCCCGGCGGCGCCCCCTAACCCTTTTCGCTGACGACAAGGCGCCTCGGCGCCTTGATCCAATCATTTTTTGATAGTCCTAGAGAGGCGGAACGGTGGAGGAACAGGCCGCCTTCAATCTGCTAGGACAGTGAGCCGAAAATTCTATTGCCGGAAAAACGGTCCCGAGGATCTCTGCCAGCTTCAGGATTGGTTCGGAACGTTTGCGAGTAGCGCCGCATGCGGGGTGCTTGGTACTGTGCCCGACGACAGGTCTCCGGATGAGGGCGACCCGTTCAGAGTCAGCTGGCCTTTCACGGTAGCATCCTGCAGGCTCTTCTTGGGTGGAGGCGGGGGCTTCCACAACAGCTTCGCCACTCCGCAAGCCACAACACAAAGCAGCCCGATCGCAATGGTTTCCCACGATGGCGATGGCTTGATTGCAAAGGCAATAAATCCGCCAATCGAAAACATAGCAATATACGGGTTGAAGGGCATACAGATCTTCTACGCCGCCTCTGTTTTATGGTCGTTAAAAGGATTACTTAAAAATTTTTCTATCGGAATGCCAAACGAGATCTGACTTTGTGGCGCGGCCATCATTTCGACGTAGAATTTTGAGCCTGAAATCTTGCGCTTGCCGGCGTAGGCGCGCAGTTGCAAGAGGTAACGACTTTCGCACGCAGTTGTGATCTGGCAGCTTCTGAGCGAGAAGAAGACGCACGTCGCGTTCAAGAACGGAAAGGGTCTGATGCTCTTTGAGGCTGAGTGCCCCCGTGAAGCCAAGGCGATCTGACTAACCTCAGAAACCGCGCTGCAGCACGCCTCTCAGCGGATCGCTGGCGAGTAACGCTAATCCCTTACCCGCGGCTTTACCGTATGGCCGGTCTCGTATGCCACGACGTCGGCCGTCCGGATGCGAACGAGCTTGGCCGGACGGATGTTTACGACATGGCCACGCGCGTGGCCTACGATGGGCGCGGATGTGGGGTGTCAGCATGCTCGAACGGTTATTGGGACATCTCAGGTACGCCGTGTCCTTAAAGGAGTGCTCGGCGCAGGCGCGAAATTCCGTCGAACGCCAACTCTTCATTAGCCTCGCGTCGCTGCACGAGGTCCGGGCGCGCAAGTTGATGCAGCAGGTCCGGAACAGTCACCATTCAAATCAGGCACCTCGAAAGTCCCGGATCGAGGAGGTCAAGGTCGGGACCTCGCTGCGGGCGGCATCGGGGCGCGGGATGCATCGCTTAGTCGAACGCAATCCCATACGTTAGGGGCAAGCCTTAGATTGAGGCTCGGGGAGAGTGACGATTACACTGAAGTCCGCGATAGGGGGTTTAAAACACGCTTCACCCAAGTCTCCGAGATCGTTCACTCCACCTTAGCTTCGCGGCGGCATTCAGCCTCAACAACCATTAGGGCCTTGCCTTTTTTAAACGCGACGTGCGTCTTCTTCTCGCTAAGTAACTGCTGGATCTCTAAGATTTGTGGAGCTGCGCTTGGAATAGTCTGCAAGATATGAACGGCCAACCGAGAAAGCTCGTTCAACTCCTCGAAGGGGTTCTCTTTAAGCACGATCTGCTGAAGCGCAAAGACCATTTTTGAGCAGGGCGAGGTAGCCTCGCTTTCCCGGATCATTTCGCTTTCGCGTAGGATGCGGCAATGATTTTTAATGACGAGGCTGACGCCGGAGCCAGCGTTACAGATCTCAGCGCCATTGATGTAGACCGTCTCACCAGGTCTAATCGTCAGCTTTAATGCCATTGCCTGAACTCCTTTTGAGCTAGCCGGTGCACGCTCGAAGGCGAGTATCTTCTATTTTCTGTTATGTCGGGCAGGTTAACGACTGATTAACCATACAGCCAAAACACACTCGTTGGCTGCAACTTGGTAGATTGATTTAAGCTGCGATTAGGAAGTCAGGTGCCCAAGTGACGTGCCTTCGAAATTAGAGGGTTTTTCGATCCAAAGGATCACCAAAGATGTCCAGCGTCACCCTTACCGCCGCGACCCGTCAGAACCTGCTCTCGCTGCAGGGCACGGCTGACCTTCTCTCCAGCACCCAGAACCGCCTCTCCACCGGCAAGAAGGTCAACTCGGCTCTCGATGACCCGACGAGCTTCTTTACCTCGCAGTCGCTGACCGGCCGCTCTGGTGATCTCGGCTCGCTCCTCAACGGCATTTCCAACGGCGTCCAGACCATCCAGGCCGCCAACCAGGGCATCACCTCGATCCAGAAGCTGGTCGACTCGGCCAAGTCCACCGCCAACCAGGCGCTGGCCGACAAGAGCTCTGTCTCCAACGGCACCCCGGCGACCTCCGCCATCCTGACTGCCGTGACCGGCTTCCAGGGCACCACGACGGCCGCAACCGATGGCACCCAGGACTTCTCGGGCACCCGAAACTCTACCTTCACGGTCGGCGACGGGACCAACACGACCACGATCACGCTCGATGCGACGACGTTGAGCGGCGTCACCAACAACGTCGCCAAAGCGACGGCCGATGATGTTGTCACGGCCATTAACAACCAGCTGGCCAACGACACCACCAACCCTGCCGCAGTCACTGCCTCCAAGACCACCGACGGCCGTATCGTCTTCACCTCGACCGCGACGGGTTCCGCTGCGTCCGCCGTAGTCACCAATACCGCGGCTAACGAAGTTGATATCGGCTTCGGTACAGCGGTGGCCGCACAGACGGCGACCGGCGCGGCCGCCAAGAGCAGCGCTACAGCCGCTGTTGTTACGGGTAGTACGGCAATTGCTACGACGGCCGATTTGACTACCTCTGCGACCTTCGACATTCAGCTCGGCTCAGGCCCGAAGAAGACTGTCACCGTCCCCGGCGGGGCAACGCCCGCTGCGACGACGAAGACTGAGATCCTGACTTCTATAAACAATCAGCTTAGTGCCGATACTGGATTTTCTGGAAAAGTCACTGCAAGCTTCGATGCCAACAACAAGCTTACCTTCACAACGACGGGAACCGGCTCTTCGGAGAAGGTCACCGTCAGCAACGCAGGCGGCGCTGATATTGGCTTCGGTACTGCTGGTACGGCGACTGTGCCCGTCGTCGGTTCGGGCGAAGGCTCGGCCAGCGGCACGAATGCGACTCGGACCTCGCTTGCGAAGCAGTTCAACACCCTTCTGGATCAGATCACTCAGCAGGCTAAGGACTCGAGCTACAACGGCATTAACCTGCTGTACCGTTCGGGCACCGACAAGGCTGAAAACTCGCTGAAGGTCAGCTTCAACGAGACGGGGTCTTCTAATCTAAATATTGAGGGCTCGAAGCTCGATGCCGACGGCCTCGGCCTCAATGCCATCACTGGTAATTTCCAGTCCGATGACGAGATCAACAAGGCGCTGACGGCCATCACTGCCGCCACCAGCCAGCTTCGCGCCCAGTCCTCGACCTTCGGCTCCAACCTTTCGGTGGTGCAGAACCGTCAGGACTTCTCGAAGAACCTGATCAACATCCTCGATACCGGCTCGGCCAACCTGACGAACGCGGACCTCAACGAGGAAGCCGCCAACTCGCAGGCCCTGTCGACCCGCCAGTCGATCGGCATCTCGGCCCTCTCGCTCGCCAACACGGCGCAGNAGGATTTCTCGAAGAACCTGATCAACATCCTCGACACCGGCTCGGCCAACCTGACGAACGCGGACCTCAACGAGGAAGCCGCCAACTCGCAGGCCCTGTCGACCCGCCAGTCGATCGGCATCTCGGCCCTCTCGCTCGCCAACACGGCGCAGCAGGGCATCCTGCAGCTCCTCCGCTAAGAGGATTAGCTTCAACGACTAGAGAGCGGCCGGGCGAAACCCCGGCCGTTTTCGTTCGAGCCACCGCCTACAGAAAGCCGGAGCCCGAATGGTCTTTGAAGGGGCCTGTCGCAAGCCGAGCCGTAGGTCGCAGGGGAGGCGGTATCCGTCTCGTTTTCAGCTTTTGTTAACCGCTTGAAGTCCGAAGCAGACCCCGAGCAGATGGTTCTGCTCACGGACGGTCCACGCGCCGGCAAAGCCGAAGCCCTTGCGTAGCCACAGCATGGCCTCGAAGCCGCAGATCGTGCGTCGGGCGGTGTGGAAGGAGCGGAAGCCAGCGATGCGCGGCATGTTCTTTTTGACCCGGAAGTGGTCGCTCTCGATGCCCTGCTGTAGGTGCTTGGTGACGTAGTGGGCCGGCACGCGGGGCAGCAGACCCTCTTTGCGGCTCTCAACGATAGCCGGTGGGTAGGTGCTGGCGCCATCCGTACCGATCCGGTCAGGAGCGAGAAGGGGCTGATCGTTCAGCATCTTGCGGAAGAACCGCTTAGCGGCGTCGAGGTCGCGGCTGACAGTCAGCAGGAAGTCGACAGGATTGCCGTACTTATCGATGGCTCGATAGAGGTAGCGCCACTCGCCGCGCACCCGGATGTACGTTTCGTCGATACGCACCGAGCCGCAGTGCGGCTTGCGGAACTGGCGCAGCCGCTTCTCGATCAGCGGCGCGTAGGCCAGGACCCAGCGGTTCAGGGTGGAGTGATCCACCTCCATGCCGCGCTCCAGGAACAACTCCTCGATATCGCGGTAGCTGAGCGGATAGCGCAGGTACCAGGAAACGGCCTGGACGATCAGCGCCGCCTCGTAATGCCGGCCTTTGAAGTCGGCCTTAGCGCGCTGCTTGAGCTTGGCGGCGATGGCGGACAGGATCATGGGCGGCCTCCGGTTCGGACGGCGCCATGCAGGTTGTATGGTCAACGCGAGGTAAACGCCGACGCTACCGCGTTTGCGACAGGCCCCTGCGCGCACCAATGGCGACCCGCGGAGGATATCCCCTGGTCCTACAGGCCAGGCGCATCCTGGAAAACGGCCCGTGCTACAGAGCGCTGCCCGAAATGCGGTAAAGTCCGTGAGCGGGACGTCTTCTGAGTGGCCTTGAGTAAATTCCGACGCCCCCCTCCCCGCCGGCCCGTGAGTAGATCGGGCGAGGCAGGCCTCAGTCGGAGTGCGGCGATGGCTTCAGGCGGCGTGACTGCGCCCAAATCGCGTCCCTTCCTGACGCTCAATCAGCTGCCGCTGTTCGCAGATGATCGGGACGTTGCCCGCGCGGTCGTGGGGCCGGATCAGGAGAAGATCCGCCACTGGCTCGCATCCGTACCCTCCCTGGAGATGAGCGGACTGCCAAAGCGCCATACGGTCTATGGCCGCTACGTGCCAGCGGTCAGGCTGTTCTATGAGCGCCAGTACGGTATCGGCCCTGCGGCGCTCACCCAAAGCGCCCGCGACGAGATCCTGGCGAAGCTAGACAACCAGCCGCCCCCGAAGCGGAAGGGGCGGCGTCTGGATTGAGGGTGAGCGCTATGCTGAGGACGAAAGAGGAACAGGGCGATCCCGACCCGCCACAAGGCGATAGGCCGTGCCACCCTGGTCTGAACTCTCAGGTCACCGGGATAGCAGGGAGCCCACCGTAGAGCGCAGCGTGCCCGACATAGTAGAGAGCGAGGAAGCACGCGAGGGCCGCTGCGTAGTAGGCAGGCACCAGCATCGTGGTTCGGGCTCGGACTGCGACACGGGCATCGTCGGCAGCAATGCCGAGCAGCACGACGATGATGCCGGAATGACCAATCGCATCGACCTTGCCGAACTGGATCACCGCTGAGACGAAGACCGCGGCCAGGATTATCGCGCTCATCCTGCGCACCAGGGGGGTCCAGATCAGCGCAAAGGCGAGGGTGAACTCGATGACCCCAGCCGCATTCATGAACAGCTCGTTCGAGAAGCCCATGGTCATCTCGGGCTTGGCTGTCAGCAGCGGGTCGGTCCAGTGCGGGTAGGCCCACTTCTCGACGGAAGCCCACATTAGGGTAACGGCGGCGCTCAATCGGACCACGTCGAGAGGGCGTAGACCAAACAAGGTGCGGTCGAAGCTGACGAGTGTCAGGTAGGCGGCGATGCCGAGGAAGACTGGGTAGTCGGCGAGGTGGAACGCGCCGTAGTTGAAGGTGGCAAAGCTAAACAGGAATACGATGCCAAGGGCGGCGAGGGGGAGCGTCTGCTTCCAGATCAGCGTCATCGCGATGCCGAGCTGCAGCCACGGGATCCAGGAGAGGTCGGTCTTCAGCTCGGGTGTGAGAATGATACCGCCGAGGTTCCAAAGCGACACGAAGAAGAACCCCAACGTGGCCCGGACCAGAAGGGTCGTGTCCGTGCGCAGTCGAGCGGTCACCCGGTCGAGGGCGTTGAGCAGGTACGTTCCAAGCGGCGTGCCTTCCATCAGGCAGCCGGCCATCAGGCATACGAGGGACAGGCCAACGAGCCACTCGAACTCGGCACAGAGCACCTGTTCAAGGCCCCGCGGCTGACCGGCGACATCGTAGGCGCAGAACCACTTCACGTGCGCACTCGCGCCACCAACTCCCAACAGCATCAGGGGCATAGACAGGCATACCGCCAGCCGTGAGGGGAGCCAGCTAGGAGCAAGCAGACGCATGAGGGGAAGCTCAGGGGTACGTAAGCGGGCACCCGCCCGCCTCAGTAGTTTCCTCGAAAGTTCCGTTGGACGCTAATGAATTGTTAACCTGTCTTTTCGGATGGTTAATCCGCCCGGCACCCTTTGCTTAACCCCTGCCTGCGAGAAACAGGCAGGGAGATGCGAATGGCGGTTCTGAGTTTGGTGTGTCTGGTGTCAGGGGTCATTTCGGCCAGTGTTGCTTCTCAGCGCCCTCGGCAACAGGCCGTTCTTGAGAGCATTGGCGGCGGCTTGCTCATCAGCGGCCTCTGCCTGCTAGGAGCAGGGCTCCCGCTGTTTCGATGAATGTTCGAGCTATGCCGAAGGCCAAACAAGCTCAGGTCGCGGCTAGCGCACCTGTCCGGTTAGAGGTCGTACCTCGGCGGGGCCTACGGCGCGAGGATGCCGCTCGCTATGTCGGTGTCAGCACCGCGAAGTTCGATGAATGCGTGAAGGACGGGCGGATGCCCAAGCCTTTCAGGATCGACGGTTGTGTGATCTGGGATCTGCATCGCCTCAATGCCGCGTTCGATGCGCTCAGTGAAGCCTCAGATGTATGCACGTACAATACTTAGAGCGATTTGACCGCGTAATATTGAATTAAAATGCAATGTCAATTACGTTGAAGGTAAACTTCTCACAAAATTTACTTGAAGACCGTTTCCTGATATACGATGACCCCCTCTCAGCGGGGGCTCCGCAGTAGAGCGGTCACATGTCAGAAAACACAGAAACTCAAACCACCAACTTCGTCGAACTCGCAGGCGACATTTGTCTGTCGTCAGATGATTTGGGACATTCAGCGGTGTTCAGGAGCGGAGGCTCTGGTCCATCTGGGGTAAGAGGTTAGGCAGCCTGCGCGTGATGGCG
>NZ_LMRA01000021.1 GCF_001424705.1 Methylobacterium sp. Leaf465 | reverse complement strand
CGCGGTGCCGATCCAGCTCATCGCCTACCACACCGCCGTCTTCATGGGCAAAGACGTCGACCAGCCGCGCAACCTCGCCAAATCCGTCACGGTGGAATAAAAATTTCGTACAAGAGGGAGTCCCTAAAATGATTACACGAGAAATCTCAGAATTTGACTTCCAAGCTTTTTCTGAAATCGATCATCTTCTCGATGAAAACATCAACACAGGCTTATTCTACAGTTCACATAAGCAAATTGCATATATGAAGGATCTGTTAGTAAGCTCTCAATTCAAGGAATACTTTAATAATTTCCTTAGATCAGAAAAAAAGTATGACTACATTAGCAGAAATCCGGTGTGCTTATTTAGGACATCAAATGTGTATTTTATGCCGAAATTCGGAGTTATCATATCTGAGGACGGGGATGTTTATAGAGAGAGCTTTGAAGAAGCACGCTGGGTCACCCCAACAAAAGCGCAACTTCCAGGCTTCTCAATCGTGGACGGCAATACGGAATTCAGGCCTTCAGAATCGATTGTGGCTATCGATAAAGCGTTTATATGTATGCCGCTCGGCAGCCGAGCAAACTATGGCCATTTTATCACTGACTGTCTGACCTCTCTATGCATTTACAAGGATTTCATAGAGAAACATCGCCTTCCAGTGGTATTCCCTAAATTAGAAAAGTGGCAGAGATCTCATTTAGACCTACTCGAACTTACGGTACCGATCTTAGAGAGGGATGACGAAATTCTAAAAATCAATAGAGCATTTCACAGTAACATTATGAATCACTTTCTCCACAACTTAACATCAGACGTATCTGATTTGGCCGATCTACAATTAAAAAATGTCAAAGCAACACACAAGACGGATCTACGCTTCGAAAAGGTTTTCCTTTCAAGAAAAGGTCAGCCGTTGCGCCAGTTTGAACAAGAAATTATTCTCTTACAAGAATTGAAAAAACTGGGTTTTGTTAGCATTTCTCCTGAAGAATACTCAGTCGATGAGCAAATTCTTATTTTTAGTCGTGCAAAAATCATAATAGGGGCGACTGGAGCGGGCTTCGCAAACGTGGCATACTGCTCTCCATCAGCTGTCATCATCGAAATAATGCCAAGCTCATTTGATGGAAATGTTTGGGTTCGAAATCTTTGTGCGGTTCGTCACTGTTACTGGCTTCCGATTATCGTTCCTGAGGCAAAGCCCTCTGAACCTACATTCGTTGAGGGCGTTCTTCGCTCCGAAGGCGGCTTAAAGTACGATCCCTCCTACGATATCAGCCTTATTATTGAACATATTTTACCTATAGTAATGCTCCTATACAAGAATGATTTCGAAGACGAACCCTCTTCTGCTCAAAATCTGTCAGAGCTGCGAGAGATCAAATCGCTAAAGTACATTGCTGTGAAAAATAAAACCGATAAACAGGGAGCTCATAACTACGCAGATAATTACGACATGCATTTCACACAATATCGCAATAAGAGGGTAAAAATCCTAGAAATTGGCATCGGGGGCTATGATGACCCGAAAGCCGGTGGCGAATCTTTAAGAATGTGGAAAGAGTATTTTACGAACGGACTTATAGTGGGATTAGATTATTATGAAAAAACACATCACCAAGAAGACCGAATTGTTACCTACAAAGGCAGTCAAGACGACCATGTGTTGCTAAAAAAAATAAACGCCGATCTAGGTCCGTTTGATATAATAATTGACGATGGTAGTCACATGAATATTCATGTTTTATCATCTTTTAACTGTCTGTTTCCACTGCTGAAAAACGGTGGGATATATGCCGTCGAAGACATCCAGACTTCTTACTGGAAGAAAGTTTTTGGCGGGTCTTCTGTGGAATTCAATAATAAAGAAACATCTGTGGGATTTTTCAAGAGCTTGGTTGACGGATTGAATTACAAGGAATTTGAAAAGCCTGGATATATTCCATCGTATTATGATCGAAATATAACTTCAATCCACTTCTATCATAACCAGGTCTTTATCTACAAAAACCCCAATTTAGAAGAAAGTAACGTTGTGGTAGATAACTGTCTTCCTGAAGCTTATTCCTCTTTTTCAACGGAATGATTACAATAAAACTCGCATGAGAACTCTCGACAACCTGTCTGACCACTTTGCTAAGACGGAATATTGCGAGCCTCAAGCTATTGCGGTGTATTGCTAAGTAGACATAAATAAAAACCTAGATGTTCCGGGGTGGAGGATGAGAATGCCTTCACCCCGATTTACCGGAAGGCTTGAGTATCTCGCTATAGACCTTTAGGAAAGCGCCTTTCTTCTCTGACCAAACTCGCTGATTAAGTTTAGTAAAGGCGGTCTTGAATACTGATTGCTCCCCTTCCGTCCCAAACTGGAGTTCGCACCGGAACATAATGACGTCGTTGGACCATTTTAGCGAATTAATGTGTGTGCTGATATCCGTCTGAGCTCATGTAAGGTGCACGCCGCGATCTTCCTGCGCACGTTAGTAAAGCCGTTTGCCGAGCGGAACTCGAAGATCAGCACTAGCAGCAAATATCGCTCTGCCTTCCTCCGTAAGATATGCCACCTGCGCAGCAAAAATGTTGTTTCTGCACTCCTGCGGAAAGAAAATGTGCTGAGACTTGTCTCAGCTGTGCCCTGGTCGTATCAACCTCTTCAATTTATCGATATTGCTCGCAAAGAAAGTTGTGGATCGTATGACCCATGTGCGATCATTTCATTATACAGCTCTACTTACCGCTTTTGCCCTTATCGGCAACGCTGGCGCATCAGCGTTCGATCTACCGCTAAACGCGCCGGGCATTCCAATTAGTGGCGACACTAGGGGGTCCAATGGTCCGGAAGTAGGTGCGTTCGCAGACAACATCCACGTCGCTAGGAGCGAAAGCTCTCCTTCTCAGGCTCCCAGCTCGATCAGCGGTGCATTCAGCTCGACCGCGGCGCTTCCTGCCTGGGCAACTCGACCTCTTTCCGCTCGTGCCGACGGTTGCGTGAACGTCAAGGATTGGGGTGCCGTTGCTGACCTCGTAGTCGATGCTAGCAATAACTACGTGTCGGGGACGGACGACAAGGCTGCGTTTCAGGCTGCAATCGACTATGCAATTCGTCTAGGGAAAGATGTTTGTGTGCCAAGCGGAGCTTATTATCTCGCTTCCGGTCTCACGATCGACACGTCCTTTGCAACGGTAGAGACGAGCGCTAGGCCGTCGCTTCGAGGGTCGAGCCGTGGCACTACATGGCTCCGTTACGGCGCAGGTTCGTTCAGTGCACTGACTTATATGGGTGGGACCGCTGGCGCAGGTCCACATACCTATTCGACAATCTCCGGCGTTCGACTTGATAAAACCGACGTTCAAGGAATTGGGATTGACTTGCGGACTGCCGCATTTCTTAATTTTGACGACATCACGGTAGCCGGTTTTGATAAAGGCATCCAGGGTGTGGACGTCCTATCGACGCGCTTTCGTTCGGTTTCAATTACATCAAATCGGATTGGTGCGCAGTTTTATCGCGGAGTGTTCAGCTACCCAAATGCCATCACGTTTACTGACTCTAACATAGGAGGCAATTTCGAGATTGGGCTACTTGCCAGTAATCCGACTACATTGACAATCCGAGGCGGTGAAATTGGATCTAACGGCTGTAACAGCGTTGAGCGAACACGCGGGGGTGTAGTTGTACTTGGCGGACCGCGTGAAGGTGGCGTTGGCTACATTTCTGACGGTGTTTACTATGAGGGCAACTGTGGTCAGGCTGACATCAACATCGCTGCCGGTGCAGATGCAGGGACTTTCACAATTAACGCGAATACATTTAATCGTGTGACATCATCGAAATTCGTAACCAGTTCGCTCGTTGTATCTGGCTCGGCTCAGATCCTGGTTGATGTACGAGGTAACGCCTTCAAACGCTTTAGTCCCTACGTGGCCTCTGCAAACCGTCCGTACATCGAAGTAAGTGGCATGACGAGTTCTAAATCAGTCTTGGACTTCGCCCCGACTAACCTCATGGATGATGCGGCAATTGAGGGTCCCAGACTTTCGTCTTGGCGGAACTGGACGCCGACCATCGGAGCAGCGTCCGGTGCGATTACAACCTCATCTATTACGGCCGCACGCTATCACCAAATTGGCAAAAGCGTAAGCTGGGAGGCTGATTTTTCTATCCTGTCTAACGGAAGTGGCGCGAGTGCCTTGACTATAAGCCTACCAGTTATGCCTCTTAGTGGCTTAAAGCATGTCTTCACTGGACAGGCGAGCACTGGAGCAATGCTTGTTGGTACAACGACGACTGGCGCCAGTACGCTCATCTTCAACTATTCTGGTGGATATCCTGCGGCAGATGGCACTCGCATCCTGCTTTCGGGAACATATGAGGCGCAATAGGCATCAAGTTGGAGAAACCGGCATCAGGAACTTAGTTCTTTCTATAATACACGTCTTCCGGTTGGACGATTAGGGCGCTATGGGCGCTCAGCTCGTTATATATGGTGCCCGGTCACAGCGGACTGTGTGTTTTTCATAATCTATCGCGCCTTGGCTCTCCCTTAAACCCATTTTGGCGGCCACATATACTTTCCCTAATCCTAAGGGTTATAGATGCAACCCTTACCCATTTGCAAAACTAGGCCTGTCGCACGTGAATTGCCCCCGCTGACAAACTATACGGCTTTTGCACCCGCTTCAATTATAGTCAATGTTACTACGAGACTGCTCTATCGGTTCGATGGTAAACTACCGAGAACTTTCCTGTCCCTCACGCAAGCACCATGCTACTCTGCCTGACCAGCTCTGAAAAACTCAACCGAGCCAATGAGTTGTTGCGGCAGATTTGCGAACGAATTAGTCGACGCCTGAACTGTCCTGTTCTACCGCACTGAATCTATTCTCGATCAGCCGCCCGGAATTAGCGCGTTAACCGGCCCTGGTACACTATGCCCTTGAGGGTGCCCCGGTGCGCACATGGATGCGGATGGATGAGAATTGTTGTAAGCCCATAACCCATCTTCTTCCGCTCTAGGCAACCGGCGACTGTTTTTGTTCTTCAGCCCGATCGATACGTCCGCAGCTTTAAGTGGCCCGTTCTGGGCACTCTGTCGCAATAGGCACAACCGCATGAAGTTCCCCGTGATCCTTCGCCGAATCGCACTACCCTCCGCCAAGCATCACATGCCCGGCTTTGATGAGGTCTATTATCGTTATTGGTATCGCGACGTCATAAACTTCAAAGGTACCGCCCTTCAGCATTTTATGAAATTTGGCTGGAAAGAGGGTCGCGACCCTAGTGCCGGCTTCAGTACCGACGGATATCTTAACGCGAATCCCGATGTTGAGGCTAGAGGTGACAATCCATTGAGTCACTTCCTAAATCACGGCTTAGCGGAGGGGCGGAGAGGCTGGGAAAAGGATATGGGCGCACCGGCACCATCGCCTAGACAGATCTCGGCCGCTGTGCTGCAAAAGCTTTTGGCACCTCCAAAGAAATAATATCGTTTATCTACTTTAAGCTCTTGTTCTGGCCCGTCTCCGCCGAGCTTACAAGTGTCGTTAAGTACTGCGAGGGGGGATAATTTTGCAATTGCATTCAGCTTTGTTGATCAGACTTGACCGACCGGCTTAGGGGCGGGCTAGCTGAGAGGTCATCCAGTAACGAAGAAGCTGGATATAATGCGAGGTCAGGAGACGGGCGCGGAACAGGTGGCGCTCAAGCTGCGCTATATCGAGATACAGACAGCCCAGACATGAGCTTAGCGATAGTGTGCAAGAAAGCGGATATCGCGGAGCTGAATTACTATCGCTGATGCGAAGAATATGGTAGAGTGTAGGTTTATCAGGTACACCATATGAAGGATCGAGAGACGCGTAACCGGCGGCTTCGTCGGGCGATCTCCGACCTAAATCTGGAGAAGCTAATCCGGAAGGAGTTAGCCTCGAGAAACTTCTTCTCTGTTTGGGGTTCGTGGTCAACTCCCTTCGGCGTGCATCCTGGATCAGCGCGTGAATGGTCCTGCGGAGCTCTTGCTACTCCTTAAGGTCGGGCTGTACTGCCGCATGAGCAGATCAGGGGAAGTGGGCAAAGCGGTTATCAAACCGGGCACTCGGCTTAATCGATGCTCGAGTTTCCCTTGGTCTCATTTGCTCCCTTTGCCCCCACAAGAGCCTCTTTGACGCCGGAGGAGCTCGATGTCTCGCGATGCCGGTGTGTGAACGTCAAGCCATGGTGCCGGACCCGCAGAAGTCTGTCTCGTCACGGCTCATGCGATGCAGCACGATCGGAGGTGAACCGCGCCGGGTTTTCCGGCGGCGCCAACTCTTGCGAGGATGGAGCCATGACGAAGCGAACCCCACCCTTTTCCCCTGAAGTCCGTGAACGCGCTGTGCGGATGGTGTTGGAGCATCAGGGCGAGCACGACTCTCAATGCGGTGCGATCCGCTCGATTGCCGCCAAGATCGGCTGCCCGGGTGAGACGCTGCGAAATTGGGTACGTCAGGCCGAGCGCGACCAGGGCCAACGAGCCGGCCAGACGACGGACGAGCGCCAGCGGATCAAGGCGCTGGAGCGGGAGGTTCGCGAAATCCGGCAGGCCAACGAGATCCTGAGAAAGGCATCGGCGTATTTTGCCCAGGCGGAGCTCGGCCGCCCGTTCAAGCGATGATCGCGTTCATCGACGATCACCGCGGGGCCTACGGGGTCGAGCCGATCTGCCGCGTGCTGCCGATCGCGCCGTCGACGTATCACGCCCATGTCGCGCGCCTAGCCGATCCCACTAGGGCGTGTCATCGCTTGAGCCAATCGAGGGCGGCTGCGAGGGAGAGGACGCCCATGAAGCTGACGGCAGTCTTCTCGTAGCGGGTGGCGATGGCGCGCCACTCTTTGAGCCTGGCCCAGAGACGCTCGACCTGATTGCGGTTGTTGTAGATCCAATCCGGGCAGGCCACGGGCGCTTCGTGGCGCTGAGGCGGGATCGCAGGCCGAGCGCCCATATTCCAGATGTGTTCGCGAAAGACGTGGCTGGTGTAGCCGCGGTCCCCCACGACCCATTTGGGTACCCCCGGCAGTGGGTCGAGCAGGGGAACAGCGTGAGGGAGTTCGTGGGCCCGACCGGGCGCCAGMCGGAAGGCGATGGCGCGRCCCYGTCCRTCSGCGATCACGCAAGCCTTGGTGCCATASCCGCCACGYGAGCGGCCAASAGCTTCACGAGCRTCTCGCTCGGSYSCAGATCCCCCCTTTTGGCRGCTCCCGCCGCCTTTTGGTGCGCYCGMAYGTTCGTGCCGTCSAGGAACACCATMCCGAGTTGGACRCCSCGCTCCTGCACGAGGTAAAGAAGCCGCTCCCAGACGCCAGCACGCGACCAGCGGATGAAGATCTGGGCAGCCCGCCACCAGGGTCCCAATTCCTCGGGAATGGCTCGCCATTTGGCTCCGTTCTGATGCCGCCAAAGGATGGCCGAGAGCGTGCGCTGCAGATCCTGAGGAGGCGTTTTGGCCTTGGGCCGGCAGGCTTCAACCAGGGGCTCCAGATCAGCCCATTGCGCGTCGCTCAGCATCGTCCCTCCTCCATCAGAGAGACGAAAACGCAAGCCCAGCCAATCTGTTCAGGCGACGGCAGGCCCTAGAGCGTTTTCCACTTACTCCGGATCGTAACCGGCGGCAGCGAAGTAGTTTGCGCACTCGGTTGGGTTGAAAGCGTCGAGCAGATCGCCGACGACAGTCCAGAGCCGATCGACCGTGCGCTCGGCCGCTTTGTGCAGCAGCGCCTTGAGTTTGGCGAAGGCCATCTCAATCGGATTGAAGTCGGGCGAGTACGGCGGCAGGAAGCGAAGCCGTGCGCCGCTGGCCTCGATGGCGGCCTGGATCGCTGCGCCCTTGTGGGCGGGGAGGTTGTCGAGGATGACGGTATCGCCGGGCCTGAGGGTTGGGGCGAGCACCTGCTCGACGTAGGCCAGGAACCACTCCCGCGTCATCGGTCCGTCGAGCACCATGGGCGCGCTCATCCCCGACAGGCGCAAGCCCGCAACGAACGTCGTCGTGAGCCAATGGCCATGCTGGATGCCCGAGCGCAGGCGCTGACCGCGAGCACAGCGACCGCGCAGGCGCGCCATGCGGGTGGAGAGACCCGTCTCATCGATGAAGATCAGGCGCTCAGGATCGAGGTCGGGCTGCGCGGCAAACCACGCCTCACGGGATGCGGCCACGTCGGGGCGATCCTGCTCGGTTGCGTGCGCTGACTTTTTTTCCATATCACCGCGCGGCAGGCGAAGAAACGCCAAAGCGTGCCCAATCCGACCGAGACGCTGCGCTCGGTACGCAGGCGTTCCTGCATCTCGGCCAGCGTGATGTCGCTGCGCGGTCCTTCGGTTCGTCCTTCTCTTCGGTGAGGGCGAGCAGGAAGGCTTCATGCACGTCGAGCTTGGAGCCGGGTGGACGGCCCTGACGCTGAGCCCGCGTCTCTCCTCTCATCGTCGCATGCGCGGCCCAGCGGATCACGGTAGCGACGCCAACCCGATAGCGCAGGGCCGCGGCCCGGCGGGACAGACCTGCTTCCACCGCGTCCAGGACGCGAACACGCAGATCGTGACTGTAGGCACGGGCCATGGCGATCTCCCTAACAAACCTTCAGGGATCAACGCTCACCTCGCCGCAACGACTCAGGGATCGTGGAAAACGCTCTAGGCTGCCAGCACGATCCAGGCGGGATGCGGTGCTGATGACCGAGATCCGGCGCGTGTACGAGGCGAATTTCTGCGTCTACGGCGTGCGCAAGATCTGGCGGCAGCTCGACCGTGAAGGGATCACGGCGGCTCGTTGCACCGTCGCACGGCTGATGCGAGCGATGGGTCTGCAAGGCGTCGTACGAGGCAAGACAGTCCGGACGACGATCCCTGATCCAGCCGCGGCGTGCGCACTCGACCGGGTCAACCGGCAGTTCAAGGCCGCGTGTCCGAACAGGCTGTGGGTCGCGGACTTCACCTACGTCGCCACCTGGGGCGGCTTCGTCTATGCGGCTTTCGTGATCGATGTCTTCGCTCGCCGGATCGTGGGCTGGCGCGTGTCGCGCTCAGCGCGGGCGGACTTCGTGCTCGATGCCTTGGAGCAAGCTCTGCATGAGCGCCGCCCCTTCGCAGGCAGCGGTCTCGTCTGTCACTCCGACCGCGGATCGCAATACGTCAGCATCCGATACACCGAGCGCCTTGCTGAAGCGGGCATCGAACCCTCCGTCGGCAGCGTCGGCGACTCGTACGATAATGCTCTTGCCGAGACCGTGATCGGACTGTTCAAGACCGAGGTCATCCATCGGCGTGGCCCGTGGCGGTCGTTCGAAGCCGTCGAGTTCGCTACCCTCGAATGGGTGGATTGGTTCAATCACCGTCGGCTGCTCGAACCGATCGGCAACGTGCCTCCCGCTGAAGCCGAAGCGCGCTACTATGCCCAGACCGAGGCGCAAGCCTGGGCCGCATAACCCAAACCAAATGGCCTCCGGGAATTCCGGTGCGGTTCAGCGGCGAACACGTGGCTGTAGGTCATGCGCGCGCATGAGGCGGCGGACCTTCTTGTGATTCACCCCCCATCCTTGCTGGCGCAGGGCCGCTTGGACGCGCCGCCAGCCGTAGGCTTCGAACGCGTCGCAGACCGCGGCCATGGCCTCGACGAGGGCAGTGTCGTCACCAGCCCGCGTCGGAGCGTCGTAGTAGGTGGAGCGCGCCAGACCCATCAGCCGGCATCCCGCAGCGACGGAGAGGCTGCCGGGCCGGTGATCACGGACGTAGGCCCGCTTCTCGGCGGCGGTCCCTGACGCAGGGCCCCTTTTTAAAGCTCGAGCTCGAGCTCGAGCGCCTGCCGGCCAACGAGCCGTTCGAGCGCAGCGATGCGCGCCTCGTAGCCTTGGATCGTGTCGGCGGCGGCCGCGTCGTCGTCGTACGCGCCGGTCTCGTACTTCTGCACCCAGACCCGCACGAGGTTGCGCGAGAGATCGTGGCGCTTGGCCAGGCCGTGCAGCGTCTTGCCGGACAGGTACTACTGTGCGACCTGACGCTTGAACGCGACGCTGTGGGAACGGTGTCGTGCCATGGTCTTCGTCCTTGGAAGACCCGGCCATCCGGTCAATCAGCCCCGCCCAATCCATCCACCCAAAGGGGCCCACTCCAATCCTGGGTCCCTTTTGCACGCCGATCGACACTTTGGCTGGATTAAGACCGTCGGTGGTCTGCGCAAGACCGCTTCATAGGCCGCGACAAGGCGAATGGGCCTTCGCCTCGACGGCGGCGGCCTTCAACCTAGTCCGACTGCCAAAGCTGCTTGGAGCTCTGATGTGAGCCTCTTGGGTAAGTGGCGGATCGTCGAGCTGCTTGGCAATGAGGACGACCATACCGACACGGTCGAGCCAGCCTACATACTCTTCGAGAACGGACGCGGCGAGTTCGACTTCTGGTGTGTCACCGGGGCTTTTGCTGGTGGAGCCCGCCACGGGAGTGATCGCGCCGCCATTACGGTCGGCTCGAGCGGCAATGACGAGAAGACCCGGTTGCGTCTCTGGATTAGCTGAGCTCCAGGCTGACGAATCACTTCGAGGCGAAATCCGCGTCCATCCAGCGACGAAATCTCCTTAATCGCCCGCTGTTGGCAGACTTCTTCGGCACCCTGCCAGGAGAGCATCCAATTTCCTTTCAGACGGGAAAAGTGACGTCCCCTATAGGAAACGCCGAACTACCGTTCTTTCCATCAAAAGGCCGAGGCAAATCGTCCCGAAACACCACCCTATCACGTAATAATAGTCAACCGTAACACCGATTTGTGGATTATAAGCTAGGCGAACCCATTCGATGATCTGCACCATAGGGTTCCATTTCATTATATCATACAATTCGGTAGGAAGCAGATGAGGCAGGAAAAATACGCCTGATGTAATATAGATTAGAATAGTAATGACGATATAGCCCCATAGCCAGCCGGGAAAAAACGACATGACACCAATATTTACTGCGCCCATCCCAATTCCGAGGAGCAGCGCCATACAATACCCAGAAATTGCCAAAGCTGGTTCAGATGGGATTAAATCAACCTCAAGGATTGCCATTATTCCTATGATGATAAGAAGCCCCTGAAAACCTTTTATCGTCTCGACAATAAAACGTGAAATCATTATGTCGAAAGACTTTACTTGCGGATAATACATAAGCGGTCTATTGACAACGATAGCTTTCATAGCTTCCCGCGAAGTGTACTGAAAAACAAGTGCCGGGACAGCACCTGTTGCCACAAATAAAATAGGATTATTCCCCATTGGCGACGGCATGCCACGAAAGACCATGATCGCAACCATAAAGAAAATGTGAGCTACAGGCCAAAGAACGACAAGTACATAACCCCAGTACGACCCCCCAAAGCGTGTTCGCATATCACGAAGCATTAGGGCTCTGATTACGCCGACGTAGACCTCAAACTTGCTACGTTTTGTGGGGGAGTGTGGGCTAAGTGACATTTTATTTCCGTCTGTATGCCATTGTGAACGCCTAGGTGATCAGTTAGACGAAATTGCGAGCTCAGGCTCTGCACCGTGCCCGGCGCCATCAATGATATGCCGGGTACAGGTTCCAAAACCCGCGTCTCAGCGGCTCCGCGAAGGCAACCACTTGCCGCTTCGGCCGCCACTCTCATCTACGAGCGCGAGATTTGAAGACGGAGGCTTTCCTGCATGCAGGTGATTGAGACGGAGATTCCGGCGGTCCGGCGGGTGGTGCCGACGCGCTTTGGCGATGCGCGGGGCTGGTTTTGCGAGACGTACCGGGCCGACATCCTGGCGCGCGCCGGCATCGCGGATGTGTTCATCCAGGACAACCAGTCCTTTTCTGCCCCGCGCGGCACGGTGCGGGGCCTGCACTTCCAGCGCCCTCCCATGGCCCAGGCGAAGCTCATCCGGGTGCTCGCGGGTGCCATCCTGGATGTCGC
>NZ_LMRA01000020.1 GCF_001424705.1 Methylobacterium sp. Leaf465 | reverse complement strand
CGCCATCGCCACACGCTACGAGAAGACGACCGTCAGCTTCATGGGCGTCCTCTGTCTTGCCGCGGCCCTCGATTGGCTCAAGCGATGACAGACCCTAGACGTCTGAGCTTTGGCCCTGCTCATCGCAATCCGTGTCGCTTCGCCCTGGCGTCTGCCGTCTTCCGGGTGTGGCACGATCCGCACCGGAGCTTGATGTTCGTGACGTCCAGGCCGGCGCCCCCGTCACAGATCTCCACCACATGATCGCAGTAGATGCGGGTGCCGGTGCGTCCGCGGTCCTCGCACTTGCGGCCGCGCTCGCGCAGCAGTCGGTCCCGCAGTCCCCGCCACTCCAGCGAGCCGTAGAGTGCCATGACCGGCTCGTTCACTTTGCGGTCGGCCCATGTCCGACCTGGCGATTTGGCTGTCCTTGCGTCGAGTGTTCCAAGCAGCGAGCCAACTGTCTTTAGGGCATTGTAGCTTTCTGGTTGGCGCATGATCCCTGGCGTGCTCAGATCGCTGCAAACAAGGAGGCAGCATGCGCTTCGACACCTACGGTCCGTTCCTCGTTCACAAGACCGACAATCAGGTCCTCCGCAGTCAGAAGCTGTTCTGGGAGGCCGTCGATTACGAAGCGACGCGTTGGGGCTACGCCTCTCGTCAGCTCGAACAGGCTATCGGTTGCTATGCATTAGTGATGTACGATCGGGTCTACAGGCCTTGGTACGTCGGAAAGACACTCGCGAAAGCTGGCTTTCGAGGTGAGATCTTCGAAGATCACAAGCTCCGCATCTACACCGAGTACGTCTCCGAACGCCGCGGGACGCCTTACATGTTCCTGTTCCCGCTCCTGACCGACGGCGGTGCCTTCAGCAAGGCTCGAAGTTCCGCCAGCGAAACCGTCGATTGGCTGGAAAAGACACTGATCGGTATGGCGTTCGCCAAGAACCGCTTGTTGCGAAACGTTGCCAGCACGAAGCACCTCCGCACTGTTACCGTTTCCGGACTTATCGGCCCTCGCGCACCCGGCCGACCGAACGGCTACGTGGTTGAGGCGCGGCATGCCTTTCTGGCGACACCAAGACCGCCAAGAGCAAAGGCCGTTTCCCCCCTAGTCGAGGACTGAGCATCTTGCCCAGCCTCCGGGCAGCTCGTTTTGACTATAAAACCAGAGATACTAACTCAGAGAGAAGACTCTCCAGCGGTCTGCCCCTCCTCGCCGTGCCTTTCATCCGACTACCGAATTTACTCCATTTCCCGTGTGTCTAGCGTAGTAGAGAACCCGACTTCCTCGCGGGCGGCGTTCTCGGCGAGGCGGATGCGGATCTCGTCGAGGGTGACCGGGCGGAAGCCGAAACAGTCGACGAGATCCGCGTCCGCCTCGGTTCCGGGCATCCCGGAGCTGAGCAAGAGCGGCTCGCACCGTGTGGTCGGGGAGCTGCTGCATGAGTGGAAGGCCGAGCGGAACTACCGGAGGCGGCTGAGCCTGAGGGGCTGCCCGAGAAGGTGCAGATGCTTTTGGGGAACGCGGTGACGGATCTCTGAAGATCTACGCAGGCCGATGCGGCGGCCAAGCTCGTGGCCGAACGCAAGCGGCTGGAGGTCGACTAGCTTACGGCGATTGAGATCATGGACGAGGCGCTGGCACGGCTCGACGTGGCCGAGGCCGAGATCGCGCGGCTCGGGGAGTGGTTGGACCGGCCCGAAGGCTAAGACCGTTATGGCGTCACTGCCTCACGGGAAGCTACCCGTGGCCTCGACCCAATTCAGGTGTGCCGAGGCGCCCGGCACGGGAAGATGGCTCGTCACGGTGAACCGGAAGTTGGGTGGAGCGAGGATCTCCTGCTGCCAACGATGATCCTGCTTCGGTTCCTTGTGCGGCATGAACCCGGCCCAGATCAGGCGGCTTGCATGTTCCGCTTCTATCCTGATCTGTAGTATGATGGCCGCGACCGGCTCGCCGGGAAAACTGTCTCGGACCAGATTTTGACGCTTCCAGGCGAAGTGCAGGGGTACGATGTCGGGGTTGAGGGTGCACGCGAGTGGAACGGGACAGGAGAACATGGCTCCCGAATCCCAGCCTGTTGCAAACTCGCTCAGGCGCACGGCCCAGCCCCTGTAGAGGATTACCTCCTGGTTCGGGAAAAGCGGCTCGCCGACGCCGGCCGTCAATCTGTCGGCATGTCCCTTGACGATGCGCCCGTAGCTCTGCGCGCAGGCGGCGGCTTTCGCTTGTTCGATCCCGGCACAGACGAGCCGGTCTGTGTGCCGCTGGACGCAGTTTGCCAAGGCGTAGGTCTCTCCGAGGCTGATGCGCTCGGCCATGAACGGCACGATCCTCTCGTTGTTGACGACCCAGAACTCGATGGCATGTCGAAGGGCGTCGTCGTAGCCCGCCGCGGCTCGGTCGAGTATCAGACGAAGGGTCGGGTCGAGCTCGCAGTGCTGCCCGTCGTACCAGGCTCCGTCGGGTCCCAGGTTCGGGAACAGGCCGACCAAGGTCTGGAATGATCTCGGAGTCATGAGACCGTTTCCCGTGGTCGTTCCGAGCATCACTTCAACACCGTGTTGATTGCCGTGAAGAGCGTCTTCCAGCTGGCCCTCTCCCCGTACATGAGATCTGATGCCTCGTGCGATCGCGCCCAGCGCAGGAAGGCCTCGGCGAGCTTGGTCTTCGAGAAGTCACGACGCCCCGGGTGATGTCGTAGGCGAGCGCGTGGAGGTAGTCTCGCAAACCGTCGAAGCCCTTGACGCCCTCAGGCTTGCTCAGCTGTTGGAGCGCTTGGAGGATCGCCGTCTTGCCCGCCTCGTTCGGGCCGACGAGGATCGTCTTGCCATCCTCGTCGGCGAACCACCGGGTGTCCCTGATGCTGTGGTAGTTGCGGATCCAAGTGGTCTTCAGTCTCATGGTCGTCCACGTTGCTTCGGGCCGTAGGCCCTGCACGAGTGCCGACCGCGTCAACCCCCTTCGCGCCGGCCTCAAGAACGTCGCCCAGCGCAAGCTAAGGTGTAGAACGTTACACCCGCCCGCCGGTTGCTTGGCCGCAGTAAAGATGTCCACCCTTCGTACCGGCTTGGCCAGCAAGGCATCCGGCAGCCGTAGGTGGGTGCGCGTACCTGCCGCGACGTGGGTGTCTCGGCTCTCCAGTCGTGTTCAGGCGCCTGCCGGCGCGCGTTCCACGCCGTAACAGAGGCAGACCATGACCCCTCCAGGGCTCGGTGTGCAGATGGCGGAGCGCGTGCCCCGCACGCTTTGCAGCACCAGAACTCCGCGTCGGCTGTAAAGAACTCGCTCCTCGCAGGAATACAGCGGCCACGCTTGCCGCCACCTGCGAGATCGTCATGTCCCTTCTCAAACACAACGTCGTCCAATGGCTCCTTGCTGCTGCCATCGTCCTCGGCTCCGCCTGGGCGACCGGCACCACGGTGTTCGCTCCCCGGCTGAGCACAAGCCGCATCGTGCCGGATGCCGTGCTCGACAGCAGCTTCGTCCTGCCTCCGAACTACTCCGACTTCGGGTTCACGCCCCGCGAACTGATCACGCTGTTTGCCAAACGCGGCATCAGCGCCCGCTGGGAGAGTCAGGCGGCGAACCGCTACATCCTGCGCTTCGGCGGCGAGAGCCGGCTGACCGGCGCCCCTCTTGATACTGCCTTCCAACTTCATTGGGTGATAGGCCCGCACGAGGTCGTCTCGCAGGTGATCGGCTTTACCGGTCCGGCGCTGGTGGTCGAGGCCATGGCCGAGGACGGCATCGCTGTGCACTGGGTTATCATGACGCGTCTGTTCGAGGGGCTGCAGTCGGCTTTGGCAGAGGAACCCGGCTCGGGCCTGCATACTCTGGTCCAAACTCAGCAGCCGACGCCAAGCGTGGGAGCACCGGCACAGCGTCCCATACCTACCCCCGGCCGCCCGACGGTGCTGACGCCGACGGCGCCTCGTTAACGGCTTGGAGTACCGCCATGATCGTCACTCAGAAGCACTCGGGGGCAGGCTGCCATGGACTGGTTTGAGCGGATCACAGGCTTTCCTGAGATCGG
The DNA here is from genome assembly GCF_001424705.1 of Methylobacterium sp. Leaf465. Classification (GTDB taxonomy): domain Bacteria; phylum Pseudomonadota; class Alphaproteobacteria; order Rhizobiales; family Beijerinckiaceae; genus Methylobacterium. Next base: position 11,585 of record NZ_LMRA01000020.1, on the reverse strand, counting down.
GTACGCCGAGACCCAAGCACGGCTGTCCGTACGGGACGGTCGGCTCGTCCGGTCCGGCCCCGGTCATACCTTCGCCGTCGGCACGCTGAGCCTGCCGTCCCTGGCCGATTTGCGGACTGCTGCCGATGCCGTAGTTCGTCCCGGCCGGCTGCGCCTCTCGATCGTCGAGGGGGACGTGCGCGAGATGCATCGCCTGCCCGAGAACCGCGGTGCGCTGTTCCAAGTCGCCTCGCAGTTCAACCTCCTTGAGATGGTTGGTCCCGACGTCTCGCCAGAGGACGGAGTGAGCAACTACGCTTATGATCAGACGCAGGGACCGGCCTGTGCCATGGCAGCGGGGGCGGCCACGATTTACCGCAACTACCTCGTCTCCGTTGCGGGGCAGATCGGCCAGACCGCGGATCGCCAGCTTGATACGCTCGCCGACCTTAGTGCGGCTCTGGCGCAGCAACTCGACACCCGACCCTCCGCCCTGTGGCAGATGCAGAACGGCTACGCTCTGGCTACCCGCGATGGACTGACCTTGATTGCTGATCACCTGCAGAGGGCGGATGCATTGGCGCTGGACCGCTTACGCAGCCTCATGCGCATTGGGCTGCACACCGACGTCGAAGTCACGGACGGGCCTGCGCCAGGGCCGTCGGTCAGCCAGGTCTTCTGCTCCGCTCTGCCCGTGGCCTACGGGCGCTCTCCGGGCGATGCTTGGGCGCCGGTCGCCCGCCTTGTCCTAGAAGCCGCCTACGAGGCGACGTTGTGGGCGGGCGTAATGAACGCGGTTCGAGGGGCTTCGAACCGCGTTCTGCTAACGAGACTGGGCGGAGGGGCCTTCGGCAACGAAGACGCCTGGATCGACGCTGCTCTGCTGCGCGCCTTGCAGTTGGCCAGCGAGCGCGATCTTGATGTCGGCATCGTCAGCTATGGCCCTCCGACGCAACGTCTGCACGATCTCGTTCGAACGTCTGGCTTCCAAACAGTTCGGGCGAGTTAGATTGTCTTGACGGTTTTTGGCGTGGGTCATTTAGTTAGAGTATCGAGCGAGGAGCCGTTCGAGGGCCATCACGTCCGTCGTCGGCGATTGCTCCGAGAATGCGACGGGTGCAGCGGCGGACCGCTTGCACATGTTACGCAAAGCTGGATCCAGCGCGTCGTAGTTCACCGACGACGGCAACAACTCATCGAGGTAGGCCCGTTGCAGCAGGGCTCGGAGTCGACGAATTTGTTCGAACCGATCGGTACCAGATGCGCGCATCAGGTCGGTCAACGCCGAGGCTTTCCCACCGGCTAGGTTGGGCCAAGCCGCAACGAGGTTGTCAGCCCAATCGAGGCCCAGCACCTTGCGCGTGGCATCGACACCGAGCGCCAGCACGTGCGCCGCAGTTGAGCAGGCCCAGCTCAAACGGCCCGGAAGCCCGTCACCTGCATCGACGAGCAGGGCGAGCGTTGCCTCGTCGCAAGCAAGCCCATCCGCAGCCAGCGTCTGGCGTACGAATACCTCCGCCTCTAGTCGTTCAAGACGGCGCACGCAGTAGTCGAAGCAGCGCGACCGACCCGCCAGCCGCACAGCGTTTGGATCGCTGGCCAGCAGCACGAAACTCACCCGAGGGTTAGCCTCCATCGGCTGGAGAAGTGCGTCGAATACCTCTGGAGGGTAGCGATCGGCGTTCCGGACCACAAAGACGCAATGTGGCGTCAGCATTGATGACTGCTCGACCATCCTGGCGAGCTCGATGATCTGAGCAGTGTGATGCGCGACATCGATGTCCGAACCATCCACCTCGCAGTAGCCAGGCGAGCCGTCGTCGAAGCCGAGACACGTCGCGCAGGTGCCGCAAGGCGACCCCCCTGAGTCTGGTAGCTCGCAGAGGACCGCCCGGGCGTAGAGCCGCGCCAGGGTGCGCTTGCCGACGCCCTTGGGGCCGTAGAGCAGCAGGCCGACACCATCGTTCTTGCGTCGAGCGTGTCGGCGCAGAGCCTCGACCGTATGTGCGCGCCCGATCACGGCCCCGAATGTCCGAGGCTCCTGGGCGGGAGCTTTCGCAACCGCCGATCTGACGCCGTTGCGTAGCTCATACCCGCAGTGGCATGGCTCAATCCAAGCGACCGCCGCAATCGATTCGGCATGTAGGCGCGTGATCCAGGTCCTCATCCCTGCCGGGCGCCGCGCCAGCGTGGATGTGAGGGCATGCGCGAGCGCGTCCCGCGCCGTCGCCAAACGATCGTCTGGTTCTCTCCAACGGCATCGGTTCAGGGCCCGATCGAGGCTCGACCAGCGACCGTCGAGCGCGTCGTCGTTACCCGCCCGCGGTGCGCGCACGAGGAAATCCTGTCCAAGAACCGCAAGCGACGTCACGAGCAGATCTGGCCCACGACGGTAGCAATCCCGTTCCTCACGGAGGCCTTGCAACAGGGCATCCTCGCTGGCCAGCAGCAGAGCCGCCCAAAGGATTGCTCCCTCCGTTGCCGCGAAGGTCGAGACGTGGGAGCGTCGGGAGGAACGAACCGTACCCGGGGCGTCCCCTAAATCGAGCAGCCTGACGGCGATTCGGTAGAGTTCCACCACGAACTCATGAGCCGTCCAGCCGCACACCCATCGCCGTTCGTCGAACGCGCAGATCAGATCGACAGCGTCGCGCTCCTGGTGCAGCCCGATGAGATCGCGCAAGTGCCGCAACGGCGATTGGTGCCCCTCCCGCCGGACGACTTCGCGATGATGAAGGGCCGTGTCGAACCGATTCGTCGTCGGGTCGGTGCAGAGCAGGACACGCTCGTCGAAGGCCTGCATGATCGCGGGCAGATCAGCCCCTTCATCGACCAACTCGGCAAAGCTTTCGACGAACCCCACCTCGGTAGGGAAGTCTACGTTGGAAGCGAGATCGGTCGTCGCCGCGAGGTAGCACAGGACCGGGTGCAAGGTGCTGCGGGTGATCGCAGGTTCCTCGACAATCAGGCAACTGTGCTCGACCTCCTCCCAGCCATGGGGCACCGCAGCATACGGCAGGAAATGGATACTCGGGCCATTCGCGCTCTCAAGCAGGCTCCACAGCGTGCTCCGGATGGTCGAGGCAGGCGCCGCAGCACCTCGTACGCGCCGTGGCCATTCGTAGAGCTTCATGCTTTCGTAGAGCCCACCGTCGACGAAACGAAAAGCAAGTGGGTCGGGGTCGACGCTCACCTCTCGCCCAAGCTTTGCCGCAGCGACCTGTAGGACGGCGAACACGCGCATGCGTAGCACGCCTGTGCGGTATCGATAGATCACCGAGCGCTCCAGGCCCGGTGCCTCTCCGAGCGTCGCTGCGAGCAGGTAGTCGACGTCGTACATGCCGATCAGGACCACCAACCACGCCAGCGCCGCCGTCGCTGGTGTGGGTCTACCGTCCACCGTTGCGTCAGCTCGTCGAACGCCGTCCGAGCTTCGGGTGTGTTGCCGTATCGCTGCTGGACCAGATTTCGCTCAGCCTCCCGGTCCGCTCGCGTTGCCATCCGCTCGGGGTGTTCACGCCGCTCCCACCCCGTCTTCAGGTAAGTCCAGGCTTCGTCGTCGAAGGCGGAGAGAGGATCAAGACTATCGCGGCAGGCGTCGGCGATGGCCTCCTCAAAGAACATCGTTGAGACGCTGAGCTGGGCGGGACTTCGGAACCGTCGCGTCGATCTGGCATGGACGCCTAGAAGCTTGAGCAAGGATCGACGTTTTCCGGTGCCCGAGTCGTTGGCTGTGACCCCTGCGTCCAAACCGGCACACAGGTTCAGGACCGCGTCCCAATGGAACGAGAGAGCGGGCGCCTCAGCTTCGGGTGCAAGCTTACAAAGAACGCCGTCGCGTGCCGCTGCCAACGCTCCATCGTGCCGCCAAGTCTGTGCCCAGGCTGCGACACCGCCCACGTCGGCAAAGGCCTGGCGGGGCAGATGCGTCACAAGGCGAGCGATGATGCCGTATTCGTCGCGTTCGAGCACCATGAGACACGCGAAGCGAAGCCCATACGCCTCCGCCTTGGTGCTGAGATCGTCGCGGAACGCTTCGATCAGCGCGAGGGCCGATGTCGTATCCTCGATACCGAACTCTGCCGGTCTGATCTCGAAGGCGGCGTCGAAGAGTACGCCATATTCCTGCGTCAGGAACGAAGCGCAGTTGACGATGCGCCGAACGTCGGCAGCGCCGAGAAAACCTTCCTCAGTATGCGGCTCTCGGATGTCCGCGCGCGGCAGTCCGAAGCCGCGACACACCGTCCATGCAGCAGCCGCCAACGTCAGAGGTTGAGAACCTTGAGCTTTACCGCCAATCGTCGTCTTCACGACGACCCCGTTGACCAACCGGTGGAACAGCGTGAGGCGCAGGCTCAGGGCGGTCTCGTCCACGGCGGTTTCCGAAACCAACCAGAAATCCAACATCTGGTGCCAGAACGACGCCAACTCGCCGCGGTTCGTGATGCCGAGACGCCGGCAGAACCGATCTAGGATCGCCGTGCGACTACTCTCCGAGATCGACTCGATCACCCCGTCGACGACGAGGCGCCGGCCGAGAATGTCGTTGTGGTAGAGCGAGATTAGGAAGGTCCGGATCCAACGGCTCCTGTTGCTCCCGCTCTCCTGCCAGCCGAATACGATATCGGTCTGACGGGCGAGATCTGCGTCGGCCAGAGCCAGGAAGTAGTTCAGCAGGATTTCGGTCTGATCCACATCGAAGGCGGCACGCACGTCCTCGACCGTCATACGGGTGCCGGGTTCGCACACGCGGTCGAGCCCAAGCAGCAGGTCGCGGGGGTAGCCGTTGCGCAGACCGGCGAGCAGTTCCAGGGCACCAGGTTCGGGATCGACGCCTTCGGCCTCGGCATACTTGCGCAGGAAGGTGATGGCGTCCGCTACAGGGAGCGGCCGGATCAGCAGATCGAACAGCCGGGAGCGCAACGCTGGACGAATGCGCTCCACCTCCGTCGTCGCGAAAAAGAACAGCACCCGCTCGGACGGTTGCTCGACGGCAGCGAGGAGGGCGTCACATGCCTTGGGCTCCAGGGCCTGCGCTTCGTCGAAGAACAGGATGCGCCAGTTGAGATCCCGTTCCGCATGGTTGTGAAGGTGAGCCCAGTGACGGACTTCTCTGACTCCTCCACCGTCGCGGCTGACGTTGTATTCGAAGAAGCCCACCGGCTTGGCATCCGTGCCGATCTGGCAAGATTCGCATCGGTCGCAGCAGGGTGAGCCGTCCGTCTCCGGCGCCTCGCAGTTCAGGGCGCGGGCGTAGAGCCGGGCGAGGCTAGTCTTGCCCGAGCCGACCGCACCGTGCAGTAAGATGTTGCGACCGCGCTGCCCGCGCTTAATCAGACCGGACAGGCAGCCGACCGCACTTGGCTGACCGAAGACCTCACCGAACGTCTGTGGCCGGTACTTGTCGGTGAAGCTGGGCACGTTCGTCATCTGCATCTCGAACAAGAACGATCAGGGCTCTGCGCGGTGCCGAGGTCGTGCAGAGGGTGTAGACCGTGCAGGTGACGCAGACCATGCAAACGGATCCGTTCGCGATGGCTGTCAACCGTCGGCAGTGCGCGGCTTGAACGGGTAGAAGCAGCCGGCTGCGACGCGTCGCTTCGTGCGAAAAGGGACTTGCGGATCACCGACGAGCACGGCCATGCGAGCCTCGAAGCGATTGTTCGAAATCTCCTCGCCCGTCTGCGCGCAGAACAACAAGCGCAGATCGTCCGCACCGACCTTCCTCGGCCCCGGGACAGTGATCTGTTCGACCTCGTCGCTGCTCGGGTCCAACTTATACAGCCAGCACTTGAGTATATCCGGCGGGGCTGCAGCGTCCTGAACCGTCCCCAACATCTTGAGGAACGGGAGGATCGGCGAAGGAGCGTGCCCATCGACCGAACGCCAGAGGAGGTCGTAGTCGGCCTCTTCGATGGCCAACCAGACCTCCGGATCGCCCTCCCTATCGACGTTGCCGTTGCGGAAGGCCAATTCGGCGAAACGACGATGCCCGGTAGCATCGGGGATCATGGTGCCGACGCTCTCGTTGGCCGTGCCGATCACCGTGGTGATCTGCGGTCGCTTGACAGCGATCGAGGTTCCAAGACGACGCCGACTGAGGGCACCAGACGTCAGGACGCTTTTCAGAGCTGGCACGAGGCGTGGGTCGAGGCGCTCGATGTCGTCCGCGAATGTAGCAGGGAACCGAAAGATGTCGCCGCTACGCCGGTCAGCCAGATCGGACAGGAGCACTGGGGGGGAGGCGAGATCCTGAAGCGGCCCGACGAAACGACGCACGAACGTCGACTTGCCCGTGCCCTGCCGCGAACTGACGACGATCGGGGTGAGGTGATGCTCCACCGGGCGTTCGAGCTGTTTGCGCTTCACCTGCCAGACAAAATGCTGCAGCACGGCGGTGACGAGCGCGGTGTCGCCTTCGAACACCGGGCCGACGAGGCTTGCCCACGCGGCTCGCGCCCGTACCTGTTCTTCGTCGTCAAGGGGGTCGAACAGCAAGGGGCGCATGATGAAGTTACTGCGATCCTGCTGGTCCTCGCGAACGATCTTGGAAAGGGCGCGCTTGACCTCACCAACCGAGAGCGTGGTTCCATCGCGGCGCAGGGCAATCATCACCTCGTCGAGGAGTTGCTCGAAACCCCAGTCCGGCGTGCGGGCAAGCCAGGCTGCGGCGTCGTTCGGACCATAGCCCTCCTGCGAACCCAAGCCGACGCGGATGGTGCCGTCGAACAAGATGGTGACGCCGAGCATCGCGAGGACCGACCGCACGAGGGTGATCAGGTCAAGAGCATCCGCTCCGGCTGCCGCTCGGGCCCGCCGAGCGCCCGAGTCGCCATCTTGCTGAGACCGATCGAGCGCCGAGGGGTTGGCGGGCTTACGGCCGATCAGGGTCCGGTAGGCCTGCTCGACACGCTGGAACTCAGCTTCCGCTCCAGGACCGGCGTTGCGGTCCGGGTGGTACTGCTTGGCCTTGGCATAGAAGGCCGCCTTGATCTCGGCCATGGTCGCATTGCACGGTATATCGAGCGCAGCACGCGCTTCATCATCCGTCATCTCTCGTATCCCCCGACCCGGACCGCGGTATCCGCGGTCGCTCCATCGTTCGAACGGCGCTGGGCGAGCGTCAGCCCGTCTGGCTGACGCCGTTCTCGGCGAGTTCGAGGATCAGGCGAGCCGGCCAGACCGTGATGCCGGGCCCGAGCTTGACGGGTTTGGGGTAACGGCCTGAGGCGACCCCAGCCCACCAAGTGGAGCGAGCGATCGGAAGCATTCCGTTTGGCTTCACAATCTGATTGATGCGAAGATATGCGGGTAGATTGGAGGGCGTGTGGCTCATTAGGGCACTGGCTCGGCTGCGTTGCAGTCGGTGTGCCAGAGTTCGTAGGCTCTGAGTGAAAACCAGTATTTGCTCGAGGAGATCGTACTTATCGAGGGGTCGCTGGCCAGCTCCCCTCCGGCTTGGATCGCTTGGCGAGGTGACGATCTACGTCCGCTTCGTCGACTATTTCCTTGATGCCTTGCAGCATCTTTGTGATCGTCTGCGGATCCATTCTCAACCCGACGGCTGCGGTTGCAGCCCCCATTGGCGTACTGCCGCGGCTCCCAGGCCTATAGGGATTGAAGCCATAACCATCGATCGCAAGCGCCAGAAGAAGCTTGAATACGTTGTTCTGCTGTTTAGTGCTTAGGCGTGACCATAAATCATGGGTAGGCCGATGCGGCACTTCATACGGCCGGTGCATTCCGACAATGGTGACCAGATGCTCAGGGAAAGTGTAGCCCTTCGCCTCAGCCCAATGCACAAGCTCTTCAGGTGGAGTTCTTTTATACAACTCACCGAGACGAACGGCATCACGTGCGGCTCGCCGGAAATCAGCTGCGCCCTGAATGAGATTGGAGCCGCTAATCCAGTTTTTAACGTCAGACCATTTGAAACAGGCGGGATCTCGATCGAGATAGAGTGCAACTGCCTCCTTGATTGACCAAGTTGGGGAGCGTCCCCAACGCTCTACGTCCGCCCTGAACTTTGGATTCATAAAGCTTAGAGACTCATCCAGTAAGCGCTCATCGAAATTAGCCAGGAACCTCTTTTCAGCATCGCTGGCTGTAGCTTGCAGTTCTCCCGGCGTCAAAGATTCGTAGAGAGTTCGCTTGCGTCGCAAGAACGCTTGCTGCGACCGTTTACTGCGAGACTTCCCGGACGCCTCAGCACGCCAGGCCTTAAGATCTTGATGAAGCAAGAACTCGATTGGCTGATGGGCGATACCCCAGGTTATCGACCCTCCTTCGCTCTTGGGCTTGGGATCGTCCTGACTGCTACCATCATGCCTTTCCACGCTTCAAATCCCAATGCGTTGGGCAAATCGACTCAGACGCTACTTGTCGCCCAGTTCGCCCACATCATCATCAACTCCCGGCGCTTCTCAAGTAGATCACCGCGTCGATAGGCAGCCTCGACCCGGTTCTCCACAGTGTGAGCCAAGGCCATTTCGGCCACCTCTCGCGGCAAGCTCGTGCACTCCGCCGCCCAGTCCCGGAACGACGAGCGGAACCCGTGCGGGGTTATGTTAAGACCCATTCGTCGCAGCACCATCAGGAATGCCATGTTCGATAACGGCCGACCCTGTGATCGCCCGGGAAAGACCAGTTCCCCACTTGTGCTGATCGCTTTGGCCCTGGTCAGCACGGCAAGGGCAGGGTCGGATAGTGGCACTCGGTGCTCTCGCCCTGCTTTCATGCGCTGAGCCGGCACCATCCAGAGCCGCGCGTTCATATCAATCTCAGACCAAGTCATGCCGAGCACTTCGCCCGTCCGGGCCGCGGTCAGGATAAGAAATTCAAAACCCAATCGTACCGCCTCGCTCCCGCCACATACCCGGAGCTGGTCCAGGAAAGCGGACACCTCCGCGTAGGATAGCGCCGAGTGGTGCTCGTCCCGATCCGTCTGCTTCGGCAGGCCTTTGGCCACGCCATCTATTGGGTTCTCTCCTGCGCGGTGACCAGCTGCTTTCGCCCAGTCCAGCACAGTGCCGATGCGCTGGCGCACTCGTCGGGCGGTCTCGGGCTTGGTCAGCCAGATCGGTGCCAGCACCTTCAACACGTCGGGCGTAGTGATACCATCAACGGGTTTCGCATTGAGATGAGGGTAGGCGTAGGTTTGCAGGGTCGTGATCCACTGCTGTGCGTGCTTGGCGTTCTTCCAGGTCGCTTTGTGCTCGTCATGAACCGTCTGCACGGCCTGCGCGAAGGTGGGTACGCTAGCCTGCACCTTCCGACGCTCCGCCAAAGGGTCACCGCCCTCCCGGGCCAGCTTGCGGAAGCTCGACGCCTTCTCACGTGCCTCGGCTAGAGATACCAGACTGGTGCCTCCGAGCCCGATGTCTCGACGACGCCCTTGGACAACGGTGCGTAGCAGCCACCGCTTGGCGCCGGAAGGGTCTACTATGAGGTAGAGACCGTTACCGTCGGCGTAGCGGCCAGCGATTTTCATGGCTCGGACCTGCATAGCGGAAAGAGCTTTCTCCGGGTGGCTTCCTTTTCCCTTCGCCATTTCCTTCGCCCAACAGTCACACCCCACATTCCCACCCACAAAATAGCTCGGACGAGGTTGGACAGCAAGGGACCGGTTCGGTCTCGCCCATAGAGCTAAGACTCTGCGAGGAATGAGAATTCGGACGCGATCGGAGTGACTTGGACACTCAGATGGCAGACACCCCTTCCGCCAGTTTATTCCTAAGCCCTTGATGGGGCTAGAAGCGTTGACTTTCAGAGGGTTAGGCGACATCCCTGCTACAGGTTGTTGCTACAGGTGACCCTCCCAGATGGGCCTTGAGACCCGCCTCGTTCGACGTAAGACTGGCACCTACTCGTTCCGTGCCTGGGTGCCCCCTGAGCTTCGTGAGGTGATCCCCGGTGGCCGTAGCGGTCAGAAGTGGATCGCCCTGGGGACCTCGGACAGGGCTGAAGCGGTGCGTAGGGCACGCCTCAGGTCCGTGGAGTTTGACCGGGAGCTAGAGGCTGCCCGTCGTCGCCTGTCTGGTGCCGTCGACCCCATCTCACAAGCGGAGGCCGATAGGCTGGCTGCTGCGTGGCTCTCGAAGCTTCTGAAGGAGGACGAGAAGAAGCGCGAACAGGGAGTTGCCTCTGACCGCTTTGAGCGGATGGTGGAGGCAGCAGAGTACGTGGCTCCCATCGTTGCCAAGGAGCTTGCCACGGGCAGCATGGACACGATCTGGATGGAGGTCGAAGGGGTCCTGAAAGCCAATGGCCTGACTGCGCCCGAGGGCTCTGAGGACTGGCGGCGTCTCGGGTTTGCGATGCTGAAGGCCCAGAAGCGCTGGGCAGACGCCATGCTCCAGCGGAACCAAGGCGAGGTGGTGGACACCCCTGCCCCGCCTAAAGCAGCCTCTGTGCCCCGTTCCTGCACCGTTGAGGAGCTGATTACCGCCTACCTCGCGGACCCCACAAGGAGCCGCACAGCGGGCACGCTGAAGACCTATCAGACCGTGTTCCGTGCCATGCGGGAGCTGCTAGGCCCAGACACGCCCGTGGACAGCGTTCACCGGGTGGACTGTGAGCGCATCCGAAACGTCGTCATGCGGCTGCCCAGGAACGCCACACAGCGGTTCCCGAAGCTGTCCCTGGAGGATGCTGCCAAGGTGGCTGATGCGGAGAAGCTGGAGCGCCTGGGAGTCGCGGCAGTCAACAACTACCTCCACAACCTCTCGGCCCTGTTCAAGTGGGGAGTGAAGAACTGGCGTGTGGTCCGCAACCCAGCCGAGGGCCTCGCGCTGCCTGATGATCGGGACCAGCGGGACCTCCGTCAGCCGTTCAGCACGGCGCAGCTCCAGGCCATCTTCAACTCGCCACTCTACACGGGCTGCCAGGATGATGAGGAGGGCTACGCCAAGCCGGGACCGAACGTGATCCGTAGAGGACGCTTCTGGGTGCCTCTCCTGTCACTCTGGACGGGCATGCGCTTGGGCGAGTGCTGCCAGCTCCGGGTGGAGGACGTGACGGAGCTAGAGGGTGTCCCGGTCATCCTCATTGATGATGCCGGGGAGCCTAGGGCCGATGAGGCTGACAAGAAGCGGGTGAAGACCGAGGCCGGTAAGCGGTTCGTGCCGGTCCACCCCGAGCTTCAGCGTATCGGGTTCCTGGAGTTTACCGCGAGGATGCGCGCGAAGGGCGAGAGGCGCCTCTTCCCAGAGCTAAAGCCGGATGCGCTGGGCTACCTCTCAGGACCGTTCTCGAAGTGGTTCAACGACAAGCGCCGCTTCCTAGGGAAGCTCGACATGGCCGTAACGGGGGTCTCGTTCCACAGCTTCAGGCACAACTATCGGGACGCGCTTCGGGAGGCTGAGATTGGCCTTGAGCGGGTCCGTGCGCTGGGTGGCTGGCGAAGAGACAGCGATGGGGAAGAGTCGATCTACGGGAAGGGCTTGAAGGCTGCGACGCTGTATCGAGAGATTGAGAAGGTCCGCTATGCGGAACTCGATCTGACACACTGTCCGACGTCAGCACCTGTGGGACAGATTGAGGGTCTTCACGAACGGAGGATGGCTGGTTCATCGTAGCCCCTGAGGAGCGAAGATGAAGCAGACATC
>NZ_LMRA01000019.1 GCF_001424705.1 Methylobacterium sp. Leaf465 | reverse complement strand
GTCCGCAGCAACCCGGAGATCCGCGACAAGCTGGTGGGCAGCGTGATGAACCGCGCCGACCTCAAGCGCCTCGTCGAACTCGGAGAATCCTCCGTCGTGCACAGCGCCGCCTACCATGGGTGAAGTGGCGCCGAGCATGAAACAGTCAGGAAATTTGGGAGCCGACATGGGACATACCGGCTCCGGGCCAGTCCGAATTTCGGTCATTATCCCGCACTATCAGGACCTCTCGAATCTCGATCGGTGCCTCACGCAACTCGAAGCCCAGACGATCGGGCGTGATACCTTCGAGATCGTGGTCGCGGACAACATGTCACCGGTTGGCCTCGACGCCGTAGAGGCGGTGGTGGGGCAACGGGGTCGTGTGGTTCTTTCGCGCGAAAAGGGCGCGGGAGCGACACGGAACGTCGGCGTCGCTGCCTCAAACGGCGAGGTTCTTGCGTTTATCGACAGCGACTGCAGACCAGACGCGGCCTTCCTCGAGAAGGGAATAGCGACGCTCTCGACCTTCGATATTGCCGGCGGCGCCATCCGGGTGGACGTCGAGGACGTGAACAACCCAACGCCCAGCGAAGCCTTCGAACTCGTCTTCGCCTTTCACAACGAAAGCTACATCAAGAAGAAGCGCTTTTCGGTAACGGCCGCTCTCTTCGTCAGCCGGCGCATCTTCGATGAGGTCGGCCCGTTCCGCAATGACGTCTCCGAGGACGTCGAGTGGTGCCATCGCGCCGGGTCGAAAGGATTGACCTTGGGTTTCGCGAGGGAGGCCGTGGTCGGCCATCCCGCACGGCGTGACTGGAGCGAACTCGAGCGGAAGTGGCGCCGGCTGAACGCAGAGGCCTTCGCACTGACGAAGGTCAAACCCTTCGGACGCCTCCGATGGATCGGCCGGAGTTGGGTCGTTCTGTTGTCAACCGGCGTGCATCTCATTGAGATCTTACGGACGCGTCAGTTGAGCCGGTTCGCCGATCGGCTTGCCGCAATGGGCATTCTCGTGCGGCTACGGTTGCTGCGTCTATTCTGGGCTCACGCGATCTTCCTGGCTCCGCGCACCTCCAAGCACCCCTGACTGTGGACAGTCTCCGCCGCGCGCCTGCAAAGGTCAGCTTTAAATCATGAGCCGTTAAACTTTTCCAATCATGTTTCTTTCCTGAACTTGTACGGACCGCGCGCCACGATTGTTACATTGGCTGCCGAAATTGAGGTGTGCCCTGACGGCCACGAATCCATCTAATGTCGATCGATCGGTTGGATTCGACTCGACCTCACCACAATTCCAATCGTAACCAATCGTCGCTCTGAGCGTCATAGAAGGTGAACGACGTAGTGCTATCAGGTCGCAAGCTGGGGGTCCTTTTCAGGACGGTAGGTCTGGCAGCGCTCCTCGCCGGATGCACGGAGTCGTTTCCGACGTCTGGTCCCAAAATAACTGGCGACGCGACGATTCCAACCAATCCGCAGGACCTGCTCCCGCATGCGATGATTGATGCGACGCCCGCGGTTGCGACGCTCGCGGCGAGTGACGCCAGCGGCGAAGGCACACTGGGTTCCTTCACTTCGCGCGGCGGCGCGACGGAGATCCGCCTCGGCATCGGCGATACGGTCGGTGTCACCATCTTCGAGGCATCGGCAGGCGGGCTGTTCATTCCGACCGAGGCCGGCGCCCGAGCCGGCAACTTCGTTGCATTGCCGGATCAGCAGGTCGACCGTCGCGGTACCATTTCGGTTCCCTACGCGGGTCTGATCCCAGCGGCCGGGCGACGCGCTCCGGAGGTTCAGGCAGAAATCGAGCAGCGCTTGCGCAACCGTGCGATCGAGCCGCAAGCTGTCGTCTCACTGAAGGATCAGAAAGCAACGCTGGTCAGTGTTTTGGGAGAGGTGAATCTTCCCGCCCGCCTTCCGGTTAATCCCTCTGGCGAACGCGTGCTGGATGTCATCGCTCGTGCAGGCGGGCCGAAGGGAACGGGCTATCAGAGCTTCGTTACCCTTCAGCGTGGACCGCGCAAGCGGACCGTCTACTTCAACAAGCTGGTGAATGATCCGACCAACAACGTCTACGTTCAGCCCGGGGATGTGGTCTACGTCTACACCGAAAACCGGTCGTTCGTCGTGCTGGGAGCGACCGGACTCAACGGCAAGTACAATTTCGAAGCCGAGGTGACCACTGCGTCAGAAGCCTTGGGTCGATCCGGTGGCTTGCTTGACGAACGGGCGAATCCGCAAATGGTATTCATTTATCGCCTGGAGTCTCGGAAAGTTGCTTCCAGACTGGGCATCGATCTCTCAGCATGGGCGGAAGATCGGATCCCTGTGATTTATCGCTTCGACCTCCGTGCGGAGGACGGCTTTTTTACGCTGCGGAAGTTCCTTGTCCGCGACAAGGACGTTCTCTACGTAGCGAATGCCGATGCCGTCGAGTTCACGAAGGTTCTCAATGTTCTGAGGACGGGCGTCGCAACGGTGAATGAGTCGAACGTTGCGCGCTACAATTTGGGTACGCTACGGTAAATTCTCTTCGCCCTCAGGCTGGATGGGCCACTGCGAGATAGAACTGGCGAGCTATCGCGCCGACATGTGACCGGGCAATCGAGGGGTCTTGGTGCTGATGCGGACCGATCCAGAGATCACCGAACCAGGACCGGCAGCCCGATCGACAAGCCGATCCCGTTCATCCCTGGCGCAGCCCTTTCGCGCGTTCTCATTTGGCTAAAAAATTAGTAAAGGTCCGACCAGATCTGACAGCAAGAAATCGCAGCGCCCCCGAGGCTTGTGCGATCTCGGCCGACGTTATCGGCCGCCAACGATCTTGATTTAACTCCGCGCGCGCTGACGACATCGGATGCTGGCGTCTTCTATTGGACGCCTTGAAAATATCCGTAAACTTGTTCTCCGATTTCGAGGTCGCGAATGTATGCGGCATTAGGCAGTTACGCAAAATAATGAGAGAAATGTAATCTGTGAGAGATGCCGAGCCGGCAATCGCGGCGACGAGCATGTCTTATCTCAGCTATGCCAAGGCGCTGAGCGGTTTGACTTAATCCAAGACTGGAACGGCATCGATCTCATCGAGATTCCGAACACATCTGCCGATTGCACAAAACTCTTATATTTGACATATAATTCCTGTTTCCTTGTTTACAGGGACCGCTTACTGTTAATCAGCGGACGCACGCGATACATGTTCACCACCGATGAGGGACGCGAGATCCAATGCGCATTACGATGATCGGTTCAGGCTATGTGGGCCTTGTCTCTGGGACGTGCTTTGCTGATTTCGGTCACCAGATCGTCTGCGTCGACAAGGATCCCTCGAAGATCGAAGCTCTGAACGCGGGCAGAATACCGATCTATGAACCAGGTCTCGATGCCCTGGTCGCTGAGAACGTTCGGCAAAATCGTCTTCGTTTCACCACCGAGGTGGCATCGGCGGTGGCCGGTGCCGATGCGGTCTTCATCGCGGTTGGTACGCCCTCGCGCCGCGGCGATGGATTTGCCGACCTGTCCTATGTCTTCGCGGCCGCACGCGAGATCGCCCAATCCCTGACTGGGTTCACCGTGGTGGTCACCAAGTCGACGGTCCCGGTCGGCACCGGCGACGAGGTCGAGCGGATCATTCGTGAGGTACGCCCGGACGCCGAGTTTGCGGTGGTGTCGAACCCGGAATTCCTCCGTGAGGGGGCTGCCATTGAGGACTTCAAGCGTCCCGACAGAATCGTCATCGGCACCGAGGACGCGCGCGCGACGCAGGTGATGCAGGACGTCTACCGGCCCCTCTACCTGAACCAAGCTCCGATCCTGTTCACCGGACGTCGGACGGCCGAACTGACGAAATACGCTGCGAACGCCTTTCTCGCGACCAAGATCACCTTCATCAACGAGATCGCCGACCTCTGTGAGCAGGTCGGTGCGAACGTTCAGGAGGTCGCGCGCGGGATCGGCCTCGACAATCGCATCGGCGCGAAGTTCCTCCATGCCGGTCCCGGCTACGGGGGATCGTGTTTCCCCAAAGACACGTTGGCGCTGGTCAAGACGGCGCAGGATTCGGGCACGCCCGTGCGACTCGTCGAAACGGTGGTCTCGGTCAACGACCAGCGCAAGCGCGCGATGGCCCGAAAGGTCGTGACAGCCTGCGATGGCTCGGTGCGCGGTAAAACCATCGCGGTCCTTGGACTGACCTTCAAGCCCAACACCGACGATATGCGGGATGCCCCCTCGCTCTCGATCATCACGGGTCTGCAGGATGGCGGTGCCAAGATCGTCGCCTACGATCCGGAGGGCATCGAGCAGGCCCGCCTCGTCCTCTCGGACGTCACCTATGCGGAGGACGCCTATGCCTGTGCAGAGGGTGCCGACGCGCTGGTGATCGTCACCGAGTGGAATGCTTTCCGTGCCCTGGATTTCAAGCGCCTTCGGGCCACGATGACGAGCCCAGTCCTCGTCGACCTTCGCAACGTCTACAGGGCGGCAGAGGTGGAGCGGCACGGATTTCGTTACTCGGGCATCGGCCAAATCAGTGGCGGGGCCGAAACACCGTTCCTCGACCTCAAGTCGACCTGAGCAGGGTTTCCTTGTCAGCGCTCCAGGAAGCGAGGGTCCCTCAACGCGGAGACGGACAACAATGAGGAGCCGGCCCAGCGAAGAGACGATCCTCCGCATCCTGAAGGCGCGGACGGCCGTGCTGCCGGTGGCGGAGATCTGCCGCCGCCCCGGCATCAACGACGCGACGTTCTATGCATGGCGCTCGCGCGACGGCAGTATGGAGGTTGCGCATCCGCGTCGCCCGAAGACGCTCGACGAGGTGACTCGCGAGCTCGGGAAGGTCCTGACCGAAGCGATGCGCCATGGTGCGACGCTGCGCGAGGCTTTGGAAAAACCTTCTGAGGCTCAGCGCACGCAGAACAACCGTGAGCTGGGCCCAGCGACGAGAAGGGCTATTCGCAGCGTCGCGCCTGCGGGCTGATTGGCCTTGAGCCGAAGGCGTACTGCCACGCCTCGGTCCGCGGCGACGATGGGATCACGCGGGCACACCTGCGCAGGCAGGCAGGCTGGTCGGCGTCGTCGCTTCGGCTACCGGCGCCGGCCGCCCTGCCACAGGAGCCGAACTCGCGCCAGCGCTCCGACGTCGTCTCCACGAGTTCCTGAACGCGCATCTGTTCGGGAGCCTGCTGCCCCCCACCAGCCTCGGCGGCCTCACCCCGAACGCGTTCGCAAGGCGGTCCCGACGGGACCAGAACGAACGGACTTCCTTATGAATAGGGCAAACAGGGGCACGGTCAGCTCTTGGTCGCCGAAGTTAGTACCCCGTCCGCGTGTTCACCGGCGCTGCGATGGTCGACGCCCGGCACGTCGGCAGTTCAAGCTGCCGGCAACCGGACGTCCTGGCAACGCGTCAGGAGTTCGGTCTCTTCGGCGCGTCCGAACTGCATTTCGGAGGCGCCGTCCCGCTCCTCGGCAAATGGGATATGTCCATTCCATCCTCAGAAATATCGGCTTAGCTTTTCTGTCAGCTGCATCGGATCGGAACCACGATTTGCGTGGCGGATCCGCCGTGACCGAGATCAAATCCGGACGCATTCCCCTCAAGACGGTCCGGCTTACAGAAGTGGCCTCGGGTGGGCCCTTGGCGTTTACGGGCTTGGTCGCTCACCGTCCGGCGGGACGTTGCGCCCCCCCGCGCAAGGCCGGTCCCAGGAATCGACGGCCCGCCCTTGGTGCTCCGACCGGCCTTGGCGTATGCCGCCAGGGTATCGCGAAGCGGGAGCGGCGTTGGAACAGGCATTGCTCTCATGGATCGGCGCCCTGACGTCGATCCGGACCGAGGTCTTCTGGGTCCTCGGTGCCACCCTCTCGGGCCTCGTCAGCATCCATGTCCTCCTGCGCAAGCGGGAGGTCGGGGCGGCCATCGGCTGGATCGGCCTGGTCTGGCTGGCCCCCCTCTTCGGCAGCGCGCTCTATGCCCTGCTCGGGGTCAATCGGGTCACCCGACGGGCGCAGAAGCTCGGCATCAAGCCCTCTCAAGCGAGCCCGCGGCGCGCGGGTGGCCCGGCGCCGCCTCCCGTTCTGCCGGAGCGGTTCCAGCCCCTCGACCAGGCAGTCCGGCGCATCACCAGCCTTCCGCTGGAAGCGGGCAACCGGATCATGCCGCTGCGCAACGGCGATGCGGTCTATCCGGCGATGCTGGCCGCCATTCGCGAGGCCCGGCACTCCGTCGCCCTGTCGAGCTACATCTTCCGCAAGGATGAGATCGGCCGAGCTTTCCTCGATGCGCTGGAGGATGCCCATCACCGGGGCGTCGCCGTCCGGGTTCTGGTGGACGGCATCGGCAGCGGCTACTTCTTCGCCGCGGTCTATGGCGGCCTGCGGCGGCGGGGCGTGCCGGTCGGCCGGTTCATGCACTCGGTCCTGCCCTGGCGGATGCCGTTCCTGAACCTGCGCACCCACAAGAAGCTGCTCATCCTCGACGGAACCCTCGCTTTCACGGGCGGCATCAACATCGCCGACGAGAACCGGGTGGCGACCCATCCGCCGGAACCGGTGCGCGACGTCCATTTCCGGATCGAGGGGCCGGTCGTGACCCAGCTCACGGCGGCCTTCGCCAGCGACTGGGCCTTCGTGATGGACCAGGAGCTGGACGGCCCCGCTTGGTTTCCGCCCCTCGCCGCGCGGGGCGAGACGCAGGCCCGGGTCGTCAGTTCGGGGCCGGACGCGGACCTGCGCAAGATCGAACTCGTGGTGCTCGAGGCGATCACCTGCGCCCGGACCAGCATCCGCCTGATGACGCCCTACTTCCTGCCGAGCGAGGTGCTGGTGAGCGCCCTGTCGCTGGCGGCCCTGCGCGGCCTGACGGTGGACGTCATCATTCCCATGGCCAGCGACCACGCGGTGGTCGACTGGGCGACCCGGGCGCATGTGGACCCGCTCCTGCGCAGCGACGTCCGGATCTGGCTCGACGACCCACCCTTCGACCATGCCAAGCTCCTCGTGATCGACGATGCCTGGTGCTTCATCGGCAGCGCCAACTGGGACACCCGCAGCTTCCGCCTGAATTTCGAGCTGAACGTCGAGGTCTATGATTCCGGGCTCGCCCGACACCTCGACGCGTTCATGCAGGAGAAGATGAGCGTCCGGCTGACGCGCGAGCACCTGTCCCGGCGCGGTCTCCCCGTCCGGCTGCGCGACGCAGGCGTCCGATTACTCCTGCCATACCTTTGATGCGCTCCGGCTCCGCGGTGTCCTTCAGGATGATCTCGTGGGTGGGAGCCAGGTGCACGATGATCGGCCGGTGATCCGAGGCGCCGCGCGGCAGCACGCTGCGCCCGTGGCAGGTCAATCCGCGCACGAGGCAGCGGTCGAGCCGCAGGGGCACCACCCGCGCCATGGCGTGGGTCGGCAGGCGCGGGCCGACGTCGCGGAACCCCGGCAGGAGCGTCGGCCCCACCAGGTTGTAGTCGCCGATGACGGCGGCCCGGTCCGGCAGGCTCTGCTCGATGCAGCGCAACTGCCGCCGGTTGAGCATCTGCCCGTGCGAGAGGTGGACGTTGGCGACGCCGAATTCACCGAGATCGATCACCTGGCTCACCCGGTCGAACATCGCGCCGGCGGGAAGCTCGATGGCCTTCGGGGGGGTGGCGAAGGGCGTCGGGCTCCAGACCGCGAGGCCGTGGATGCGCCCGGGCATCTGGGCCCAGGCGTAGTGGCCGCCGACCTTGGCCTGCAGGGCCTCGATATCCTTGGTCGCCTCCTGCATCAGCACGAGGTCGGGCTGCTCGCGCTCGATCAGCGTCGCGATTCCGGCGACATTCGCGCCGACCCGCCGCAGGAGGTTCCAGCTGACGATCTTGCGGAGCCCGGGGCGGTCTTGGCCCGGGCGCCCGTGGGAGGTCTGGAGGGCACGGGCGGTCAGGCGCGCGAGGCGGCGATCGTTCAGCATCGGCACATAGGTGGGTCAGGCACGCCCGGCGGAAAGCCCGGGCCGGGACGCGGTCATGGGCTTTTGCGCCTCACGACTCCATGAGCGCGGCCACGTGCGCCGCCGTGGATTCGGCGAGGCCCTTCAGATCGTAGCCGCCCTCCAGCAGGGAAACGATGCGCCCGTCGCAGGTCTGCCCCGCGATCTCCATCACCTGGCGCGTGGCCCAGGCGAAGTCCTCCGCCTCCAGCATCAGGTTGGCCAGGGGATCGCGCCAATGGGCATCGAAGCCCGCCGAGATGATGATCAGGTCGGGCCGGAAATCCACGAGGCGCGGCAGGATGCGCGCGGTGAACGCCTCGCGAAAGCGCTCGCCGTCGGCGCCGGGCTTCAGGGGGGCGTTGACGATGGTGTCGTGGTCGCCGGCCTCCGAGACCGCGCCGGTGCCCGGATAGAGCGGCATCTGGTGGGTGGAGCAGAACAGCACCGCGGGGTCGGCCCAGAAGATGTCCTGGGTTCCGTTGCCGTGGTGCACGTCCCAGTCGACGATGGCCACCCGCTCCGCCCCGTAGGCGGCCTTGGCATGGCGGGCCGCGACCGCCGCATTGTTGAACAGGCAGAACCCCATGGCGCGGGTGCGCTCGGCGTGGTGGCCCGGTGGGCGCATGGCCGAGAACGCCGTGCGAGCCTGGCCCGTCATCACCGCGTCGACCCCCTGGACCGCCGCCCCGACCCCGCGCAGGACGCATTCGATGGTGCCGGGCGACAGCACGGTATCGGAATCGACGTGGACCAGTCCCTCGGCGGGGGCGGCCGCCACCATGGCCCGGACCCATTCCTCGGGATGGGCCAGCGCCACGGTCTCCAGGCTCGCGAGTTCCGGCGCCCGGCGGTCGAGGGCCGCGAAGGCCTCCGTCGCGAGGGCATCCTTGACCGCCTGCATGCGCTCCGGCCGCTCCGGATGCCCATGCGGGGTCTGGTGCCCGAGGGCGGCCTCGTGGCTGAAGAAGATGGTCATGCGGCGCTCCCGAGCGTCTGTCTATCCGTGGTATACCAGATCGCAGGTCCGCGGCCAGTGGGGAGATTTCTCCCCAGGCCGTTCGCCGGACGACGTCACCTTCAGAAGGTCGGCGGCGTGCAGGCGCTCACCACCTCGCAGGCGACGGGGCCGACGCATCGGAAGCGATGAGGCCGGCGGCTGTCGAAGGAATAGGCATCGCCCGGTCCGAGGATGCGACGCTCCGAATCGACCGTCACCTCCAGGCGGCCGGACAGGACGATGCCGCCCTCCTCGCCGTCATGGACCAGGGGCACCCGGCCGGTATCGGCGCCGGGTTCGTAGCGCTCCCTCAACAACTGCAGGCTGCGCCCGAACAGGTTGTCGCCGACCTGCCGGTAGGAGATCGGCCCCCGGCCGATCTCGGTGAGTTCGTCGGCCCGGTAGAACGCCTTGCGCGAGCGCTCCGGCTCCACGGCGAAGAACTCCGACAGGCCGATGGGAATGCCGTCCAGGATGCGCTTGAGGGCGCCCACGGAGGGGTTCACACCGTTCGATTCGATCAACGAGATCGTCGAGTTCGGGACACCGGTGCGCTTGGCGAGCGCCCGCTGCGACAGGCCATGGGCGGTGCGGACGAAGCGCAGGCGCGCGCCGAGATCGATGCTCATCAAAACCCGTGAGTCGGCCCCTGGGGCGGAACGCCCGTTAGGGATGTTCAGGATTCACCGACATTGCCCGCACGGCCCTTGCCTTTTCAAGCACTTCGTTGCGTGCAGAAAAGGACTTGTCCGGGCGTCGCAATCGGCGCTTCTTCCGAGCACAGCGACATCTCTGGGTTGAAGACTGCCATGGACCACCACCCCGCAGCCAATGCCCCCGGGCTCGATGCCTACTGGATGCCGTTCACCGCCAACCGGCAGTTCAAGGCGGCGCCCCGCCTGCTCGCTTCGGCCAAGGGCATGCACTACACGGCCACGGACGGGCGCAGCGTCCTCGACGGCACGGCCGGCCTCTGGTGCGTGAATGCCGGGCACGGACGCCAGGGCATCGCCTCGGCGGTCGAGCGCCAGCTCACCACGCTCGACTTCGCGCCCTCATTCCAGATGGGCCATCCGGCGGCGTTCGACTTCGCCGAGCGCCTCGCCGCCATCGCGCCGGGCGGCCCGGAGGCCGGGCTCGACCGGGTGTTCTTTACCGGCTCCGGTTCCGAATCGGTCGACACCGCCCTCAAGATCGCGCTGGCCTACCAGCGCGCCATCGGCCAGGGCACGCGCACCAAACTGATCGGGCGCGAGCGCGGTTATCACGGCGTCGGCTTCGGCGGCATCTCCGTGGGCGGCCTCGTCAACAACCGCCGCGTCTTTCCGCTGCTGCCGGGCATCGACCACCTGCGCCACACCCATGATCCCGAGCGCAACGCCTTCTCGAAGGGCCTGCCCGCGCATGGGGCGGAGCTCGCCGACGACCTCGAACGCCTCGTCGCCCTGCACGGGGCCGAGACCATCGCGGCCTGCATCGTCGAGCCGGTGGCCGGCTCCACTGGCGTCCTCCTGCCGCCGACGGGCTATCTGGAGCGCCTGCGCGCGATCTGCGACCGGCACGGCATCCTGCTGATCTTCGACGAGGTCATCACCGGCTTCGGCCGCCTCGGGACGCCCTTCGCGACGGATTACTTCGGCGTGATCCCCGACCTCGTCACCACTGCCAAGGGCCTCACCAACGGCGCCCTGCCGATGGGCGCGGTCTTCTGCGCGCGGCGCGTCCACGACGCGTTGATGCACGGCCCGGAGGCGGTGATCGAGCTGTTCCACGGCTACACCTATTCGGGCCATCCGGTCGCCTGCGCGGCGGGCCTCGCCACCCTCGACATCTACGCCCAGGAGGGCCTGCTCACCCGCGGAGCGGAGCTCGCCGAGGATTGGGCCAGCGCCATGCACGACCTGCGGGGTGCCAGCCACGTCATCGACATCCGCACCATCGGCCTCGTCGCCGGCATCGAACTGGCGTCCCGGCCCGGAGCCCCCGGGGCGCGAGCCTACGACGTCTTCGTCGACTGCTTCGAGCGCGGTCTTCTCGTCCGGGTCACCGGCGACATCGTCGCCCTGTCGCCGCCGCTGATCGTCGAGCGCGACCAGATCGACACCATGGCGTCGATCCTCGGCGACGCCATCGCCCGCGCCGCCTGAATCGTTCCACTCCCCCTCCGTCAGGATTCTCGATGCCCACCGCGATCACCCACTTCATCGGCGGCCGGACCGTCGCCGGCACCAGCACCCGGACCGCGCCGGTCTACAATCCCGCCACCGGCGAGGAGACCGGCCGGGTCGCTCTGGCCAACACGGCGGACGTCAACGCGGCGGTGGCGGCCGCCAAGGCGGTCGCCCACGCCTGGGCCCACACCACGCCGCTTCGCCGCGCCCGCATCCTCAACGCCTTCCTGCGCATCGCCGAAGAGCGCACCGACGAACTCGCCGCCCTGATCACCGCCGAGCACGGCAAGGTGCTCTCCGACGCCAAGGGCGAGATCCAGCGCGGGCTCGAGGTGGTGGAGTTCGCCACCGGCATTCCCCAGCTTCTCAAGGGCGAGGTCACCGAGAACGTCGGCACCCGCGTCGACAGCCATGCCCTGCGCCAGCCGCTGGGCGTGGTGGCCGGCATCACGCCGTTCAATTTCCCCGTCATGGTGCCGATGTGGATGTTTCCGGTGGCGCTGGCCTGCGGCAACTGCTTCGTCCTGAAGCCCTCCGAGCGCGATCCCTCGCCCGCGCTGCTGGTCGCCGCCTGGCTCAAGGAGGCCGGCCTGCCGGACGGCGTGTTCAGCGTGGTCCACGGCGACAAGGAGGCGGTCGACGCCCTCCTGCATCACCCCGACATCGCGGCGGTGAGCTTCGTCGGCTCGACCCCGATCGCCCGCTATATCTACGCCACCGCCACCGCCAACGGGAAGCGCGCCCAGGCGCTGGGCGGCGCCAAGAACCACATGATCGTCATGCCGGACGCCGACATGGACCAGGCGGTCGACGCGCTGATGGGCGCGGCCTACGGCTCGGCCGGCGAGCGCTGCATGGCGATCTCGGTGGCCGTGCCCGTGGGTGAGAAGACTGCCGACGCGCTGGTGGCCAAGCTCATCCCGAAGGTGCGGGCGCTGAAGGTCGGGCCGGGCACGGACCCGGACTCGGAGATGGGCCCCCTCGTGACGAAGGTGCACCGCGACAAGGTGAGCGGCTACATCGATGCGGGCGTGGCGGAAGGCGCCGAGCTCCTCGTCGACGGGCGCGGCCTGAGCCTGCAGGGCTACGAGGGCGGCTACTTCCTCGGCGGCACCCTGTTCGACCGGGTCACCCCGGAGATGTCGATCTACCGGGAAGAGATCTTCGGGCCCGTCCTGGCGATCACCCGGGCGCCGGACTACGCCACGGCGGCCAAGCTCATCAACGAGCACGAGTTCGGCAACGGCACGGCGATCTTCACCCGCGACGGCGATGCGGCCCGCGAGTTCGCCCACGGGATCGAGGTCGGCATGGTGGGCATCAACGTGCCGATCCCGGTGCCGATGGCGTTCCACTCCTTCGGCGGCTGGAAGGCCTCGCTGTTCGGCGACCACCACATGCACGGCCCCGAGGGCGTCCGCTTCTACACGCGCCTGAAGACCATCACGACCCGCTGGCCCACCGGCATCCGCGCCGGCGCCGACTTCGTCATGCCCACCATGGAGTAGGCGCTCCGGCCGGTGACGCCTCCGGTTGGCAGGGCCGCCCGGTCTTCGTTTCCGAGTGCCGGCGCGGCACGAACAGCCTGCCCATCAGCGCGATCATCTCGCGCTGATGGGCAAAACCGCGTGTTCCGACGATCCGTCGCAGCACCGTGCGGGCAGTGTCCCCCGTCAGGCCAGAGCGACCATCGCGTCCGGGAACCCTGTCCCCGCCACGACCAGGGGTCCTTGGTGCATGATCCCGGGATGCGCTGTGACGGATCGATCCTGAAGCGATGGGCTCTTTCGTACAGGCGTCGAGGATGAACTCGGTGGGTGTCGGACCATGCAGGGTCGTGCGCCTACGCGCAGGATCATAGGCACCTCCAAACCGGTGCAGGTGCGTTCGGCGCTGGTCACGGCTGTCCGAGTGAGAGCGCTTGACCGTCGCGTCCTCGATCGTGCGGTTCATCCGCTCGGCCCGTCCGGTGTGACGCCGAAAGGCGCCGATGATCGCCCCCTCCACGACGGTGAGCACCGCGGAGCGTGCCTCCTCGGGTCCCATCCGGGCATCCACTGTCCTCGCCCATTAGCGCCACGCCTGCACCGTCGGGCCGACACCGGAGCGCCCGGCCAGCACCCCTACGCTCTCCTCACGGCACTGGGATCGCGCCACGGGCTGCCCCGTCGTTGTGGCACTTCCAAGAAGAACCCGACCCATTGCGCATCCCTCGCAGGATGGCGCTCGACCGTATCACCACACCGCGGGACCAAACACCGAATAGGGCTTTTCGCGATCGGCACACCAGCCAAGATTACCGACCATTCCGTCCTATGGAATGCGAATGCAGAGATTCATGGAAAATGTTTTATGAGATTTGGCACAATATCTGCAATCAAAGCGACAGGCGATCACTTCAATGATCGCTCTTGGCATGATTGGAGAGTTCGTTTACGCAATTTGTGATTTGCCGTGGATCTACAGATTCAGCCCTGCGCCTTTGGAGAAGGTCAGAAACGCTTTACACATCGTGTCTCGACTAAACACCTCACGACAGCAGGCATAATTCTGATAGATCTATTAGCTTACTGGCTCAGGATGAAGCGCATCGCATCGATCCGATGGGTTCAAGGTGAATAATATTGCATGCACCGCGTCGGATAAAGAGACCGGCCATCAATCCTACATCACCGGGATTGACGGGCTTCGCGCGATATCCGTTCTGTCGGTCGTTCTCTATCACTTGGATTCAAACATACTTCCTGGCGGATTCGTCGGAGTTGATGTGTTCTTCGTAATCTCGGGTTTCGTTGTCGCCATGACAACGCGACGCGAACACACACGCAGCTTCCGCCAATTCATTCTCGTCTTCTACCGTCGGCGCATCGTGCGCATTCTACCAGCCACACTTATCTTCCTTCTGCTGGCGCAGCTTTTCGTTGTGCTTTTCGTTCCGACAAAGGACAGACTTACTGTTTCGGACCTGACGGCAGCGGCCGCGGCCCTCGGAATGAGCAACTTCGTACTTTGGCTGAAAGCAGACGATTACTTTTCCCCAGAGGCCAATTTAAATCCGTTCCTACATACCTGGTCGCTCGCAATCGAAGAGCAGTTCTACCTCATTTTCCCTAACTTCGCTTTTCTATTTAATTATTACAGAGCCTCATCACGAATATTTTGGTGGCTGGCCACCGGATTGATAGGCTGCATTATTGCCTCTCTGACCGTTGCTGTATTGAGCACACATGTCAGCCGTCCTTTTGCTTTCTACATGCTTCCCTCGCGGTTCTGGGAACTCGCAACCGGCATCGCCCTGTTCATTCTGGTGGAGAAAATTTCAGGGCGTCCGACTGCAGGTCGCCCTTTTCAAATTCTCGTATTCGCGGCCGGCCTGTGTGGGCTGATCGCGATTGCAGCCGCATATGGATTCATAGACTCCGTCAATTTTCCATTCCCCTACTCCATTGTCCCAGCAATTTCTGCATCATTCATATTATACAATCTATACTTAGATCGGAACGGCCTCATATCGCGTATTTTATCAATTAAAATACTTCAGTATATTAGCAAAATTTCTTTTTCGATATATCTTTGGCATTGGTTCGTCATCGTTTCCCTGCAGTGGACGATTGGATTAGAGACCTATCTACCGAAATTCGTCGCGCTCGCCGCGAGTTTTCTCCTAGCAGACTTATCTAACCGTCTTATCGAAAGACCGGCTCGAGTCAGCGGCCGAATCGGCGCTTGGTGTGACGGGCATGTCATCCTGTCTGGACTTGCAGCAATGGGCGTCGTCGGGGCCTCCATGGGCATCCTTGCAGCGGCACGACCCAGTCTGACCCTCTCCGTAACCGGCGATCTCGACGTTTGGCTGCCGTCGACACCTGGTCACGGCGGCAGGTGCCAAGCGCAGCGAGGCCGTCGGTCGTTTGCGGGCGGAACGATCCGGTACGATTTTGTCCCGCAGTCTTGCGAACAGGGGGCAGATCCTCGGCATCTCTATGTTCTTGGCGACTCGCACGCTGGGGCTTATCAGCGTCTTGTCGGGAATATTGTCCGACATGAGGGCCTGACGGCAACGATCTTTACAGGGACTGGCTGCGCCTGGTTGCCAATGATTGGCCAAACAAAAACCACATGCGCGCTTTTCATTGAAAACGGACTTACTGCTATAGCCTTGAGTGCAAAATCAGGTGATGTGATATTCTTCCCCGGCCTTCGCATTCGCCGGTATCAGACGTCTGATTCATCTGACAATGAAGCCGAGATACATTCAATTAATTACAGTGACGCTATGATTTCTCATGAAGCCAAGCGCCTAACGACTCTCATCGATCAGGGAATACGAGTCGTCTTGGAGGCACCTAAACCTGTCTATAAATATGAGCCGATGCGATGCTTCGACTGGTTCAATCAGGCCAATCCGAGATGCCGGGAAAAATCCGTTCCCTACACAGAATTACAGGAACGAAGAAAACAAGCCCTTGTCATCTACACAAAATTGAAAAACCTCGACCCGCGTATCGAAATCTGGGACCCCTTCCCCCTGCTTTGTCATGATGCGGCATGTCTAGCCGTGAAGGATGGTATGCCGTTAGTCTCGGACGGCGATCATCTAACGGGATATGCAAATGACTATCTGACTCCTTTCTTCGCAAACCTTCTCAAGGATCGTCAGTAGCTCGTTCGACTCGGACCTGTCCGGGATCAAGGCTCGACGCCTGCGTATGCCCCACCGTCGATCGGTATCCGGTGGGGGATCAAGGATGTGCCGCCCAACGAGACATGCAATTATCTTGATCCGTCTCGAACACGGCGCCCCTGTTCAAGACGGATCGGGGAGCGACGTTGGCGAACAACCAGGTCCGGCTGCGCTGATCGGGCGTCCCCGGAGCGCCGGTGTGGGCTCGGCTC
>NZ_LMRA01000018.1 GCF_001424705.1 Methylobacterium sp. Leaf465 | reverse complement strand
CTGATCGTGCCGGTGGCCATGGAAGAGAAGCTGCGCTTCGCCATCCGTGAAGGCGGACGCACCGTCGGCGCAGGCGTCGTCGCCGCCATCAACGAGTAGACCCGTCGCCATCGGGCGCCCCTCGCGGGACACCCGACCGGTGACACGACGCGGCGCCCCGGATCGCTCCGGGGCGCCGTTGTCGTTTCCGAGGTCCGCGTTTCCCAGGTCCGCGTTTCCAGGGTCCGCGTTTCCAGGGTCCGCGTTTCCAGGGTCCGCGTTTCCAGGGTCCGCGCCGGCCTGAGAGCCGTCGCGAAGGTTCTTCGCCGACGACGCCGTTTGACCATTGCGAAGCCCTCGCGACCGGTCTATAGCAGCGCCGCGGCGGAGGACTCGTCCTTCGCATAGGAGTGTAGCTCAACTGGTCAGAGCGCCGGTCTCCAAAACCGGAGGTTGCGGGTTCGAGTCCCTCCACTCCTGCCATTTGGCCGCATCAGACCCGTCGATCCTCCCAGCCCTCTTCCCTTTCAGCAGATCGCTCCTTAGCGAAGTCCGGCCGGGCGCAGTCGACAAGCCCGGCGACTTGCGTTAGAGCGGTCGCCTTCCGAGATCGATGAAGGCCGTCGATGCAGGCTCCTCCCCGGAGCCGCCGCGTCGCGCTTTCCCGAAGCTCGGGCCGATCTCCCTGTTGTTGGCGCCATGGCATCGAACGAAGCATCGAAGAAAGTGGATCTCGCGCGCACCCCGCAGCGCGGCTCCACCACGCCGACGCCCCCTCGGGCGACCCCGCCGGTGCGCCCCGCGCAGAAGCGCGTGGGTCCGGCCGAGTTCCTGAGCCAGGTTCGCGACGAGGGCCGCAAGGTCACGTGGCCGACCCGCAAGGAGACCGTCGTGACCACCGTGATGGTGTTCATCATGGTTGTGGTGGCGAGCATCTTCTTCACGGTGGTGGACCAGGCGCTGCGCTATCTCGTGACTCTGATCCTCGGGGTCGGCGCCTAACAACTTCTCGGCCCGGGCGCGCTGCGGCGTGATCGGGCTGACTGACGTCAGGATTTGGTGAGAACCGTGTCGAAGCGCTGGTACATCGTCCACGCCTACTCGAATTTCGAGAACAAGGTCGCGCAGTCCATCAAGGATCAGGCGGCCCAGCGTGGCCTGATGGAGCTGTTCGACGAGGTCATGGTTCCGACCGAGAAGGTCGTCGAGGTGCGCCGGGGCCGCAAGGTCGATGCGGAACGCAAGTTCTTCCCCGGCTACGTCCTGGTGAAGTGCGACCTGACCGACGAGGTCTACCACCTCATCAAGAACACCCCGAAGGTGACGGGCTTCCTCGGCGCCGACAAGTCCAAGCCGGTTCCGATCCCGGATGCGGAGGCCGAGCGCATCAAGGGGCAGGTCGCCGAGGGCGTCGACCGTCCCAAGCCCTCCGTGTCCTTCGAGATTGGCGAGACGGTTCGGGTTTCCGACGGTCCCTTCGCCTCCTTCAACGGCACCGTCGAGGAGATCGATGAGAGCCGGTCGCGCCTCAAGGTCGCCGTGTCGATCTTCGGCCGCGCCACGCCGGTCGAGCTCGAATACGGGCAGGTCGAGAAGGTCTGATCCGGCCCCATTTCGGGTGAGTCGTCCCCGGCTCGCCCCATGTCCCTTCCCGCCCGGCCTCGGCCGCGCGCGAAACCACCGTCCCGCGCGACGGTGTCATACGCGGGAGGCCCGCCCGGTTCGCCGCCGGGGTCCACGGACCGAACCGCGACCTGCAACCGCCCGTTCCGTCCGCGCTGAGGCCAGCCGGATGCCGGGCATTCTTTGGGAGCAGTCCCTATGGCAAAGAAGATCACGGGCTACGTGAAGCTTCAGGTTCCGGCCGGCGCCGCGAACCCGTCGCCGCCCATCGGCCCCGCGCTCGGTCAGCGCGGCCTCAACATCATGGAATTCTGCAAGGCCTTCAACGCGAAGACCTCCCAGATCGAGAAGGGCACCCCGATCCCGGTCGTCATCACGGCGTACCAGGACCGCTCCTTCACCTTCGAGATGAAGCAGCCGCCGGTCACCTTCTTCCTGAAGAAGGCCGCCGGCCTGAAGATCGGCAAGAAGCCGGCTTCCGGCTCGAAGACCCCGGGCAAGGCCGGCTCCAATGTCGGCAAGGTGACCGAAGCGCAGCTGCGCGAGATCGCCGAGAAGAAGATGCCCGACCTGAACTGCGACTCGGTTGATGCCGCCGTCGCCATGATCCGTGGCTCCGCGCGGGCCATGGGCCTCGACGTCGTCGCTTAAGGGGAGGGCACAATGGCACATGAAGGCAAGCGCATCCGCGCCGCCCGCGAGGGCATCGACGCGCTCAAGCTTTATCCCATCGACGAGGCGATCAAGCTCGTGAAGGAGAAGGCCAGCGCCAAGTTCGACGAGACCGTCGAGATCTCGATGAATCTCGGCGTCGACCCGCGCCACGCCGACCAGATGGTCCGCGGCGTCTGCAACCTGCCCAACGGCTCCGGCCGCACGGTGCGGGTGGCGGTGTTCGCCCGCGGCGCCAAGGCCGACGAGGCCAAGGCTGCCGGCGCCGACATCGTGGGCGCCGAGGACCTCCTCGAGATCGTCCAGAGCGGCAAGATCGAGTTCGATCGCTGCATCGCGACCCCCGACCTGATGCCGCTCGTCGGCCGTCTCGGCAAGGTGCTCGGCCCGCGCGGCCTGATGCCGAACCCGAAGGTCGGCACCGTGACCATGGACGTGAAGGGCGCCGTCGCCGGCGCCAAGGGCGGCTCCGTCGAGTTCCGCGTCGAGAAGGCCGGCATCATCCACGCCGGCATCGGCAAGGTCTCGTTCGACGCCGACAAGCTCGTCGAGAACATTAAGGCCTTCGCCGACGCGGTCGCGAAGGCGAAGCCCGCCGGCGCCAAGGGTCAGTACGTCCAGCGCGTCGCCGTGACCTCCTCGATGGGTCCGGGCGTGAAGGTTGAGCCCGCGAGCGTCCTCACCGCCTGATCCTTCAGGCTTGAACAGAATGGAAGCGCCCGGCCTCGCGGCCGGGCGTTTTCGTTTGTGCTCAGGCTCGCCGGAACGGCTTCTCAGCATTCGGCCGGCCCAAGCCCTCGGGGACTGCGTTCCCCGACCACCGCGCACCGGCGGTTCGGGTTCGACCACGATCAAAGAGCCGTGAGGGAGGAATGCCCCGCGCCGTTCCAGGAGCGGACGGTCGTCGGAGCGCCCAAGAAAAGAACACAGGAGGGTGACGCCTTCGCGTAGGCCTGTGCTAGGTATGCAGTCATGCGATGCTCCCTCTCCGTGACCTCGAAGCGACGCATCCTGTGCGTCTTTCCCGCCTACACGCCGTCCTTCGGGACCTTCTCTCACGCCTACCCCCTGATGGGCGGCGTGAAGGCCTTCATGCCCCCGCAAGGGCTCCTGCTGATCGCGGCCTACATGCCCGAGTCGTGGGAGTACCGGTTCATCGACGAGAACATCGCCCGGGCCGGCGCAGCGGACTTCGCCTGGGCCGACGCGGTGTTCGTGTCCGGCATGCACATCCAGGCCCCGCAGATCCGGGATATCTACGCCCGCGCCCACGCGGCCGGGAAGGTGACGGCGCTGGGCGGCCCCTCGGTCTCCGGCTCCCCCGAGCAGTATCCCGAATTCGACTACCTGCATCTCGGCGAGATCGGTGACGCCACCGACGAGCTGGTCGCGATCCTCGACCGCGATGTCTCGATCCCGGCGGCCCAGGTCCGCCTGGAGACCAAGGAGCGGCTCCCGCTCTCGGACTTCCCGGCCCCTGCCTACGAAGCGGCGCCCCTCAAGCGCTACCTCATCGGATCGCTGCAATTCTCCTCGGGTTGCCCCTATCGCTGCGAGTTCTGCGACATCCCGCAGCTCTACGGCCGTCAACCGCGCCTGAAGAGCCCCGAGCAGATGCTCGGTGAGCTCGACGCCATCATCGCGCAGCCCGGCCATCCGGCGGTGGTCTATTTCGTCGACGACAACTTCATCGGCAACCGCAAGGCCACGAAGGACATGCTGCCCCACC
This sequence comes from Methylobacterium sp. Leaf465, assembly GCF_001424705.1. GTDB lineage: Bacteria > Pseudomonadota > Alphaproteobacteria > Rhizobiales > Beijerinckiaceae > Methylobacterium. Next base: position 14,814 of record NZ_LMRA01000018.1, on the reverse strand, counting down.
TCGTGGCGTGGCAGAAGAAGAACGACTATCCGCTCCAGTTCGCCTGCGAGGCGACGCTGAACATGGCCAAGCAGCCCGACATCCTCGAGCTGATGCGCCAGGCCAACTTCATGACCGTCTTCGTCGGCATCGAGACGCCCGAGGAGGACGCCCTCGCGGGAATCGACAAGAAGCACAACGCCGCCGTGCCGATGTACGAGGCGATCGAGACCCTGAACCGCTTCGGCCTCGAGGTGACCTCGGGCATCATTCTCGGCCTCGACACGGACACCGATCAGTCGGAGCAGAAGCTCATCGACTTCATCGACAAGTCGGCCGTGCCGGTGCTGACGATGAACCTCCTGCAGGCGCTGCCGAAGACGCCGCTCTGGGATCGCCTGACCCGCGAGAACCGCCTCGTCCACGATGCGGCGCTCGAATCGAACGTGCTCTTCAAGCGCCCGCACGACGACGTCGTGGCCTCCTGGCGCCGGGCCATCGCCCACGCCTACGAGCCGGCGCAGATCTTCGAGCGCTTCCGGCACCAGGTGGAGGTGACCTACCCGAACCGGATCAAGACGCCGGTCAGGGGCAAGCTTACCCGCACCAACCTGCGCCGCGGCCTCGTGCTCGGCTTCAACATCGCTGTGCGCGTCGGACTGCTGTCCGATTACCGGCGGGTGTTCTGGCGCGCCGCCGGCCACGCCCTGAAGCGCGGACAGATCGAGGCGGTGTTCAACATGGGCTTCGTCGCCCACCACCTCATCCGCTTCACCCGGGAAGCCCTGCGCGGCGAGCACAATGCCTCGTTCTACGCCGCCAAGGCGGACCAGAAGCGCGACGCCCGCGAGCCCTGGTGGCGGGCCGCCCGCAAATTCCTGCCGACCTGACAGGCTTTTGCGGCCCATCCGCAGGCGGCTTCGGGCCGCCTGCGGCGTCAAGGGAAAAGCGTCGCCTGCGACGGAATAATCGCCCGGGGCACTTGGCAGGCTGCTTGCAAGGCTCTATAGACCCCGCTCAACGTTTTCATACATGAGAAAGGAATCGACCGATCGGTCGCATTCCGATTGAGAGATCGCCTGGGAAACCAGGTGATGTTGGCCGGAAGGCTTTGAGGGGCATGAAACCCCTTCTGAGCTTCGTCCGGCCATGTCCTGTCCGAGACTGCAGGCGCCGGGTCACCGGCTTAATCCACACGCCTGCACAGACTGGGAAGACCGAAATTCTACTGCCCTCGCCGGGTCCGCATCGCGCGGGCAGGGTGAGGCATCGGTTTGAACCATCTCACCCATGTCGTCCACCCGTTCCGGGGGGCGGTAGGGGACAGGGCCGTGAAGCGTCGCCAAGGACGTTCCGGCTTCGTGTTAAGCCGAGTTCCGTCCCGGGCGGCATGTGCAACCGGCGGACCCGTTTTCGGGTTCCGCCAACCGGAGAGAGCCCCAGTGGACAGGACAGCCAAAGCTGATCTCGTCTCGACGCTCAACGGCGTGTTCGCGAACACCGCCGTCGTCGTCGTGGCCCACTACAAGGGCCTCACGGTCGCCGACATGCAGAAGCTGCGCTCGCAGATGAAGCAGGCCGGCGCCACCGTGAAGGTCACCAAGAACCGCCTCGCCAACATCGCTCTCGATGGCACGGACGTCGCCTCCATCAAGCCCCTCCTGAAGGGTCCGACCCTGCTCGCCTATTCGAGCGATCCGGTCGCGGCCGCCAAGGTTGCGGTGGACTTCGCCAAGGTCAACGACAAGCTCGTGATCCTCGGCGGCGCCATGGGCACGACCGCCCTGAACCCGGACGGTGTGAAGGCCCTCGCCTCGCTGCCGTCCCTCGACGAACTGCGCGGCAAGATCGTGGGCCTCATCCAGGCTCCCGCGACCAAGATCGCCCAGGTCGTCAACGCACCGGCGGCCAAGCTCGCCCGCGTGTTCGGGGCCTATGCCACCAAGGACGAGGCTCAGAGCGAAGCGGCCTGAGGCCGCATCGCCCTTTTCAACCCATCCGTTCAAACCGATATCCAAGGGAATACCAACATGGCTGATCTTGCCAAGCTCGTCGACGACCTGTCCTCGCTGACCGTTCTCGAGGCTGCCGACCTCGCCAAGATGCTCGAAGAGAAGTGGGGCGTCTCGGCCGCCGCTGCCGTCGCCGTGGCTGCCGGCCCGGCCGCCGGTGGTGGCGCTGCCGCCGCCGCCGAGGAGCAGACCGAGTTCACGGTCATGCTGACCGCCGCTGGCGACAAGAAGATCGAGGTCATCAAGGAGGTCCGCGCGATCACCGGCCTCGGCCTCAAGGAAGCCAAGGACCTCGTCGAGGGCGCTCCGAAGGCCGTCAAGGAGTCCGTCAACAAGGAAGAGGCCGAGAAGCTCAAGGCTCAGCTCGAGAAGGCTGGCGCCAAGGTCGAGCTCAAGTAAGACACTGCGATGGGCCGTTCCGGCCCGTCACTCTCCGTCGGGCCCCTCCGGGCCTGACGGCACCAACGGCCCGCGGGTTCACGCCCGTGGGCCATGGTCGCTTCAAGCGGCCCGACCGGCCCGCGCAAGGGCCACGGGATTTTCAGTTCGGGAAGGCGTCGTCCGGCGGGGCGGGCCCGAAGCCTGGTTGCGGGAGGCAGACGCCTTCCCCGGGCACCCGGTACGCGGGACGTAGGAGCGAGGTCACCCATGGCCAACACGCTGGTCGGTCGCAAGCGGATTCGCAAATTCTTCGGCAAGATCAAGGAAGTCGCCGAGATGCCGAACCTCATTGAGGTTCAGAAGGCGTCCTACGACCAGTTCCTGATCATGGATGAGCCGGAAGGCGGACGGGGCGACGAAGGCCTGCAGACCGTGTTCAAGTCGGTCTTCCCGATCTCGGACTTCTCCTCGACGGCCCTCCTCGAGTTCGTGAAGTACACGTTCGAGCAGCCGAAATACGACGTCGACGAGTGCCGCCAGCGCGGCATCACGTACGCAGCCCCGCTCAAGGTCACGCTGCGCCTCATCGTGTTCGATGTGGATCCGGATACCGGTGCGAAGTCGGTCAAGGACATCAAGGAGCAGGACGTCTACATGGGCGACATGCCCTTGATGACGGAGAACGGCACCTTCATCGTCAACGGCACCGAGCGCGTCATTGTCTCGCAGATGCACCGCTCCCCGGGCGTGTTCTTCGACCACGACAAGGGCAAGACCCACTCGTCGGGCAAGCTCCTGTTCGCCGCCCGCATCATCCCGTATCGCGGCTCCTGGCTCGACGTCGAGTTCGACGCCAAGGACATCGTGCACGTCCGCATCGACCGGAAGCGCAAGCTCCCGGTGACGTCGCTGCTGTTCGCCCTCGGCCTCGACGGCGAGGAGATCCTGTCGACCTTCTACAACCGCGTGATCTACGACCGGGACGGTGCCGACTGGCGCGTGCCCTACGACGCCGAGCGCCTGAAGGGCTTCAAGGCCTCCGTCGACCTCATCGACGCGGAGTCCGGCGAGGTCGTGCTCGAGGCCGGCAAGAAGCTGAACGCCCGCAACGCCCGGCAGATCGCCGAGCGCGGCGTGCAGTTCCTCAAGGCCACCGACGAGGACCTGATCGGCCAGTACATCGCCGAGGATCTCGTCAACGCCAAGACCGGCGAGATCTGGGCCGAGGCCGGCGACGAGATCTCCGACAAGCTCCTGAAGAGCCTCGAAGAGGTCGGCGTCTCCGAGCTTCCGGTTCTGGACATCGACCACATCAACGTCGGTCCCTACATCCGCAACACCCTGGCGGTGGACAAGAACTCGGCCCGCGAAGGCGCGCTGTTCGACATCTACCGGGTCATGCGCCCGGGTGAGCCGCCGACCCTCGACACCGCCGAGGCGATGTTCCACTCGCTGTTCTTCGATTCCGAGCGCTACGATCTCTCGGCCGTCGGCCGCGTGAAGATGAACATGCGCCTCGACCTCGACGCCGAGGACACCGTGCGGACGCTCCGCCGCGAGGACATGCTCGCGGTCGTGAAGGCGCTGGTGGACCTGCGCGACGGCAAGGGCGAGATCGACGACATCGATCACCTCGGCAACCGCCGGGTGCGCTCGGTCGGCGAGCTGATGGAGAACCAGTACCGCCTCGGCCTGCTCCGCATGGAGCGCGCGATCAAGGAGCGGATGTCCTCCGTCGACATCGACACGGTGATGCCGCAGGACCTCATCAACGCGAAGCCCGCGGCCGCGGCCGTGCGCGAGTTCTTCGGCTCGTCGCAGCTTTCGCAGTTCATGGACCAGACGAACCCGCTCTCGGAAGTGACGCACAAGCGTCGCCTCTCGGCGCTTGGCCCGGGCGGTCTGACCCGCGAGCGCGCCGGCTTCGAGGTGCGCGACGTTCACCCGACCCATTACGGCCGCATCTGCCCGATCGAGACGCCGGAAGGCCCGAACATCGGTCTGATCAACTCCCTCGCCACCTTCGCGCGGGTGAACAAGTACGGCTTCATCGAGACCCCCTTCCGGCGGGTGAAAGACGGCGTCGTCACCACCGACGTCGCCTATCTATCGGCGATGGAGGAGGCGAAGTACTACGTCGCCCAGGCCAACGCGCAGATGGACGAGACCTTCAAGCTGACGGAGGACCTCGTGGTCTGCCGTCGGGCCGGTGACGTCATCGTCGTGCCCCCCGATCGCGTCGATCTCATGGACGTGTCGCCGAAGCAGCTCGTCTCGGTCGCCGCCGCGCTCATCCCGTTCCTCGAGAACGACGACGCGAACCGCGCGCTGATGGGTTCGAACATGCAGCGCCAGGCGGTGCCGCTGGTGCGCGCCGATGCGCCCTTCGTCGGCACCGGCATGGAGGCCGTGGTCGCCCGCGACTCCGGCGCCGCCATCGCCGCCCGCCGCACCGGCATCGTCGACCAGGTGGACGCCACCCGTATCGTGATCCGGGCCACCGAAGAGGCCGACGCCAACAAGCCCGGCGTCGACATCTATCGCCTGCAGAAGTTCCAGCGCTCCAACCAGTCGACCTGCATCACGCAGAAGCCGCTCGTTCGCGTCGGCGAGGCCGTGAAGAAGGGCGAGATCATCGCCGACGGCCCCTCGACGGAGTTCGGCGAGCTCGCCCTCGGCCGGAACGTGCTCGTCGCGTTCATGCCGTGGAACGGCTACAACTTCGAGGACTCGATCCTGCTCTCTGAGCGGATCGTGAAGGATGACGTGTTCACCTCGATTCACATCGAGGAATTCGAGGTGATGGCCCGAGACACCAAGCTCGGTCCGGAAGAGATCACCCGCGACATCCCGAACGTCTCCGAAGAGGCGCTCAAGAACCTCGACGAAGCCGGCATCGTCTATATCGGCGCCGAGGTTCACGCCGGCGACATCCTGTGCGGCAAGATCACGCCGAAGGGCGAGAGCCCGATGACGCCGGAGGAGAAACTCCTCCGCGCCATCTTCGGCGAGAAGGCGTCCGACGTGCGCGACACCTCGCTCCGGGTCCCCCCGGGCGTGACCGGCACGATCGTCGAGGTCCGGGTGTTCAACCGCCACGGCGTCGACAAGGATGAGCGCGCCCAGGCGATCGAGCGCGAGGAGATCGAGCGCCTCGCCAAGGACCGCGATGACGAGCAGGCGATCCTGGATCGCAACACCTACGCGCGTCTCGCCACGGTCCTCATCGGCCAGGCGCCCATCGCGGGGCCGAAGGGCTTCAAGAAGGAGGCCACGCTCACCCGCGAGCTCCTCAGCGAGTACCCGCGTTCGCAGTGGTGGCAGTTCGCCGTCATCGACGACCGTCTCATGACCGAGATGGAAGCGATGCAGAAGCAGTACGACGAATCGAAGAAGCGCCTCGAGCAGCGCTTCCTCGACAAGGTCGAGAAGCTGCAGCGCGGCGACGAGCTCCCGCCCGGCGTCATGAAGATGGTCAAGGTCTTCGTGGCGGTGAAACGCAAGATCCAGCCCGGCGACAAGATGGCCGGTCGCCACGGCAACAAGGGCGTCGTCTCCCGGATCGTGCCGATCGAGGACATGCCGTTCCTGGAAGACGGAACGCATGCCGACATCGTCCTGAACCCGCTCGGCGTGCCCTCGCGCATGAACGTCGGCCAGATCCTCGAGACACACCTGGGTTGGGCCGCGGCCGGACTTGGCCGCAAGGTCAGTCAGGCGGTGGATGCCTACCTGCGCAGCAACGACATCGCGCCCCTGAAGGCAGAGATGGAGGCGATCTACTCGCCGTCCGAGCTGGAAGGTCTGACCGACGAGGAGATGGCGGAGGCCGCCAACAACGTGCGCCGCGGCGTACCGATGGCGACCCCGGTGTTCAACGGCGCAAAGGAAGCCGACATCGAGCAGATGCTGGAGATGGCCGGTCTCGACCGGTCGGCCCAGTCGACACTCTATGACGGCCGCTCGGGCGAGCCCTTCGACCGTAAGGTGACGATGGGCTACATCTACATGCTGAAACTGCACCACCTCGTGGACGATAAGATCCACGCCCGGTCGATCGGCCCGTACTCCCTGGTCACCCAGCAGCCGCTGGGCGGAAAGGCGCAGTTCGGCGGTCAGCGCTTCGGCGAGATGGAGGTCTGGGCCCTCGAAGCCTACGGCGCCGCGTACACGCTGCAGGAGATGCTCACGGTCAAGTCGGACGACGTCGCAGGCCGCACCAAGGTCTACGAGGCCATCGTGCGCGGCGACGACACCTTCGAGGCCGGCATCCCCGAGTCGTTCAACGTGCTCGTCAAGGAAATGCGCTCGCTGGGTCTCAACGTGGAGCTCACCTCCTCGAAGAAGCTCGCCAACGACCAGATCGAGCCGCCCGCAGAGGCGGCCGAATAACCACCGCATCACGCTCCCGCGCCGGGTTCGACCCCGGCGCGGTCGGAGCGGGGAGGGGCAGGGCCTCCCGTTCTACGGTCAGTGACGATCCGGCCGGTCGTTGCGCCGCATCCGTTTTCAGCACGCGGTCAGCCCCTCGGCGGAGGGTGCGCCACGTCAGCAGGAGTAGATCATGAACCAAGAGGTCATGAATCTTTTCAACCAGCAGGCTCAGCCCCAGAGCTTCGACCAGATCAAGATCTCGATCTCGTCGCCGGAGAAGATCCTCTCGTGGTCTTTCGGCGAGATCAAGAAGCCCGAGACGATCAACTATCGCACGTTCAAGCCCGAGCGTGACGGCCTGTTCTGCGCGCGGATCTTCGGACCGATCAAGGATTACGAGTGCTTGTGCGGCAAGTACAAGCGCATGAAGTACAAGGGCGTCATCTGTGAGAAGTGCGGCGTCGAGGTCACCCTCGCGCGCGTCCGGCGCGACCGCATGGGCCATATCGAGCTCGCCGCCCCCGTCGCCCACATCTGGTTCCTGAAGTCGCTGCCCTCGCGCATCGGCCTGCTGCTCGACATGGCCCTCAAGGACCTCGAGCGGATCCTGTACTTCGAGTCCTACTGCGTCATCGAGCCGGGCCTCACCCCCCTCAAGGAGCGTCAGCTCCTGTCGGAGGAGGAGTACCTGCGCGCTCAGGAGGAGTACGGCGAGGACAGCTTCACCGCCATGATCGGCGCCGAGGCCATCCGCCGGATCCTGCAGGAGCTCGACCTCGACGGCATCGCCGATGCCCTGCGCGAGGAGATCGCCACCACCACGTCCGAGCTGAAGCCCAAGAAGCTCCTCAAGCGCCTGAAGATCATCGAGGCCTTCCAGATGTCGGGCAACAAGCCCGAGTGGATGATCCTCACCGTGGTTCCGGTGATCCCGCCGGACCTGCGCCCGCTCGTCCCCCTGGACGGCGGCCGCTTCGCCACGTCCGATCTCAACGATCTCTACCGCCGCGTCATCAACCGCAACAACCGGCTCAAGCGGCTGATCGAGCTGCGGGCGCCGGACATCATCATCCGCAACGAGAAGCGCATGCTTCAGGAGGCGGTCGACGCGCTGTTCGACAACGGCCGCCGCGGCCGCGTCATCACGGGCGCCAACAAGCGTCCTCTGAAGTCGCTCGCCGACATGCTGAAGGGCAAGCAGGGTCGCTTCCGTCAGAACCTCCTCGGCAAGCGCGTCGACTATTCCGGCCGTTCGGTCATCGTCGTCGGTCCGGAGCTGAAGCTGCACCAGTGCGGCCTGCCGAAGAAGATGGCGCTGGAGCTGTTCAAGCCGTTCATCTACGCGCGCCTCGACGCCAAGGGCTTCTCCGCCACGGTGAAGCAGGCCAAGAAGCTCGTGGAGAAGGAGAAGCCAGAGGTCTGGGACATCCTCGATGAGGTGATCCGCGAGCATCCGGTGATGCTGAACCGCGCGCCGACCCTGCACCGCCTCGGCATCCAGGCCTTCGAGCCCAAGCTGATCGAGGGCAAGGCGATCCAGCTGCACCCGCTGGTCTGCACCGCCTTCAACGCGGATTTCGACGGCGACCAGATGGCCGTGCACGTCCCCCTGAGCCTCGAGGCTCAGCTGGAAGCGCGCGTCCTGATGATGTCGACCAACAACATCCTGCACCCGGCGAACGGTCACCCGATCATCGTGCCGTCGCAGGACATCGTGCTCGGCCTCTACTACCTGTCGATCGTGGCCGAGGGGGCGATCGGCGCCTTCGACCCGACCAACAAGCAGAACCCGATGCAGGGCGTCTTCGGCAACATCGGCGAGCTCGAGCACGCCCTGGCGGCCAAGACCGTCAAGCTGCACACGAAGATCCGCTGGCGCTGGAACGGCATCGGCCCGGATGGCGAGCCGCTGACGAAGACCTACGACACCACGCCGGGCCGGGTGATCCTGTCCACGGCCCTGCCGCAGCACGCCAAGGTGCCTTTCGACGTCGTCAACAAGCTGATGACCAAGAAAGAGATCTCCGCGATGATCGACACCGTCTACCGCCACTGCGGTCAGAAGGAGTCGGTGATCTTCTGTGATCGCATCATGGCGCTGGGCTTCAACCACGCGTTCAAGGCCGGCATCTCGTTCGGCAAGGACGACATGGTCGTGCCCGCGAACAAGTGGTCGATCGTCGGGTCGACCCGCGACCTGGTCAAGGAGTTCGAGCAGCAGTTCAACGACGGCCTGATCACCCAGGGTGAGAAGTACAACAAGGTCGTCGACGCCTGGGGCAAGTGCTCGGCCCGGCTCGCGGACGAGATGATGGCCGCGATCTCCGCGGTCCAGAAGGACGAGAACGGGACCGACAAGCAGGTCAACTCGGTCTACATGATGGCGAATTCCGGCGCCCGCGGCTCCCGCGAGCAGATGCGCCAGCTCGCCGCCATGCGCGGCCTGATGAGCAAGCCCTCGGGCGAGATCATCGAGACGCCGATCATCTCGAACTTCAAGGAGGGCCTCGACGTGCTCGAGTACTTCAACTCCACCCACGGTGCCCGTAAGGGTCTCGCGGACACGGCGTTGAAGACTGCGAACTCGGGCTACCTGACCCGGCGTCTCGTCGACGTGGCCCAGGACGCCGTCATCCGCGAGGTCGATTGCGGCACCACCAACGGCATCCGCATGCGCGCCATCGTGGATGCCGGCCAGGTCGTGGCCCCGCTCGCCATCCGCATCCTCGGCCGCGCCACGGCCGAGGATCTGGTGGCCCTCGACGGCACGGTGATCGTCAAGACCAACGAGACGATCGAGGAGAAGCACCTGCCGGCCATCCAGGCCGCCGGGATCCAGGAGGTCAAGATCCGTTCGGTGCTCGTCTGCGCCACGAAGAGCGGCGTCTGCGCCACCTGCTACGGGCGCGATCTTGCCCGCGGCACGCCCGTGAACATGGGTGAGGCGGTCGGCGTCATCGCCGCCCAGTCGATCGGCGAGCCGGGCACCCAGCTCACCATGCGCACCTTCCACATCGGCGGCGCCGCCCAGATCTCCGACTCGTCCTTCATCGAGTCGAGCTTCGAGGGCACGATCAAGATCCGGAACCGCGCCCTGGCACGGAACTCGGATGGCGATCTCATCGCCACCGGCCGCAACGTCTCCATCGTCATCGTCGGGGTCGACGGGACCGAGCGCGCCAACCACCGCCTGCAATACGGTGCGAAGTTGCGGGTGGACGAGGGCGACACCGTCAAGCGCGGACAGCGCATTGCCGAGTGGGACCCCTATACCCGTCCGATCATCACCGAGACGGACGGCGTGGTGGCCTACGAGGACCTCATCGACGGCCAGTCGATCACCGAGACCACCGACGAGTCGACCGGCATCGCCAAGCGCGTCGTCATCGACTGGCGCGGGACGGCCCGCACCGCCGACCTCAAGCCGGCGATGCTGGTGCTCGATGCCGACGGCAAGCCGATGAAGCTGCCGCGCGGCTCGGACGCCCGCTACTTCCTGCCCGTCGACGCCATCATCGGCTACGATCCGGGTGCGAAGGTGAAGGCGGGCGACATCCTGGCCCGCGTCTCCGCCGACTCGGCCAAGACCCGCGACATCACTGGCGGTCTGCCGCGGGTGGCGGAGCTGTTCGAGGCCCGTCGTCCCAAGGACGCGGCCATCATTGCGGAGAAGTCGGGTACGATTCAGTTCGGGCGCGACTACAAGAACAAGCGTCGCCTGACGCTGACGCCGCATGATGGGTCCGAGGCGGTCGAGTACCTGATCCCGAAGGGCAAGCACATCCACCTTCAGGACGGCGACGTGGTCGAGCTCGGCGACTACATCGTCGACGGCAATCCGGCCCCGCACGACATCCTGGCGATCAAGGGCGTGGAAGAGCTCGCTGCCTACCTCGTCAACGAGATTCAGGAGGTCTACCGGCTGCAGGGCGTGTCGATCAACGACAAGCACATCGAGGTCATCGTCAGGCAGATGCTGCAGAAGGTCGAAATCACCGACGGCGGAGATTCCGACATCCTGACGGGCGACCAGATCGACCGGACGGAGCTGGCGGAGATCAACGAGAAGCTGCTTGCCGAGGGCAAGAAGCCGGTCGTGGGCGTACCGGTCCTCCTGGGTATCACCAAGGCAAGCCTGCAGACGAAGTCGTTCATCTCGGCGGCGTCGTTCCAGGAGACCACCCGCGTGCTCACCGAGGCGGCCGTCAACGGGAAGATCGACTACCTCGAAGGACTCAAGGAGAACGTGATCGTTGGGTCGCTCATCCCGGCCGGCACGGGCTCCATGGCGGCCGAGATCCGCGCCGTGGCGCGGCGTCGCGACAACCTCATCCTGCAGCAGAAGGCCGCCGAGAGCGGGGCTCAGCCCCTCTCCGAGCTGCCGCCCGCCGCGGAATAAGCGACCGCTCCATTGCGACGAACAGGAAGGGGCCGTCCCAAGGGGCGGCCCCTTTCGCATGGGTGCCGTCCGTCCGGATCTGCTGCGCGTTCGTGCCCCGCAACTTCATGAACTTGTAACGGAATGGGTTGACGCGGGGCGAATCCGCCTCTATCAGGCCCTCATTGAACGGCTGGCCGTAGGCAGCAATCGATCGTGAGGCCCAGAGCCTTGATCCAGGCTTCCTAAACGCATCCGACTTCAACAGACGAACACGTGTCAGCCCGGCACGATCGCTTGCTCCGATGCGGGTGATCCTCTGCTTGCAACGGCGCGCCAAAGGCTGACATCAGCCTGGGGCGCGGCTTTGCGTTTCGTCGCACGCCACGTGCGATGCCGGGGCCGGCCAGAACGAGATTTGGATTTCGACGGTCACCGCTGCAGGTGACGCGTTTCGAGAGGATTGGCATGCCGACGATCAACCAGCTGATCGCTCAGCCGCGCAAGGCGCAGAAGAGCCGCAACAAGGTGCCGGCGCTCGACGCCTGCCCGCAGAAGCGTGGCGTCTGCACCCGCGTCTACACGACGACCCCGAAGAAGCCGAACTCCGCGCTCCGCAAGGTTGCCAAGGTTCGCCTGACCAACGGCTTCGAGGTCATCGGTTACATCCCGGGCGAGGGCCACAACCTTCAGGAGCACTCCGTGGTGATGATCCGCGGCGGCCGCGTGAAGGACCTTCCCGGCGTGCGCTACCACATCCTGCGCGGCGTGCTCGACACGCAGGGCGTCAAGGGTCGCAAGCAGCGCCGCTCCAAGTACGGCGCCAAGCGTCCGAAGTAAGACCGATATTCGCGCACCCTGTAAGGATGTCGCCGGCCTCCCAGAGGCTCAAGGCGGCCTGCGCAGGGTGGTTTCAAGAAGACCAAGTTTAAGACGGAGCGAGCGATGTCCCGCCGCCATTCTGCCGAGAAGCGTGAGATCATCCCGGACCCGAAGTACGGGGACATCGTGCTGACCAAGTTCATGAATTCGATCATGTACGAGGGCAAGAAGTCCACCGCTGAGCGGATCGTCTACGGTGCCTTCGACATCGTCGAGAACCGCGCCCGCGCCAACCCGATCGAGGTCTTCCGCGCTGCCCTCGAGAACGTCGCCCCGGCCATCGAAGTCCGCTCCCGCCGCGTCGGCGGCGCGACCTACCAGGTCCCCGTCGAAGTACGTACGGAGCGCCGCCAGGCGCTCGCCATCCGTTGGCTGATCCAGGCTGCCCGCGGCCGGAACGACCGCACCATGGTCGAGCGTCTCTCCGCCGAGCTGCTCGACGCCGCGAACAACCGCGGCAACGCCGTGAAGAAGCGGGAAGACACCCACCGGATGGCGGAAGCCAACCGCGCCTTCTCGCACTACCGCTGGTAAGCGGACCCGGACCCTTTCAGGAGCAATCCGATGCCCCGCACGCACGCGATCGAGGACTACCGCAACTTCGGCATCATGGCTCACATCGATGCCGGCAAGACCACGACCACCGAGCGGATCCTCTACTACACCGGCAAATCCCATAAGATCGGCGAAGTCCACGACGGCGCCGCGACGATGGATTGGATGACGCAGGAGCAGGAGCGTGGCATCACGATCACGTCCGCCGCGACCACCTGCTTCTGGCGCGACAAGCGCCTGAACATCATCGACACTCCCGGCCACGTGGACTTCACCATCGAGGTGGAGCGCTCGCTCCGCGTTCTCGACGGCGCCGTCTGCGTGCTGGATGGCAACCAGGGCGTCGAGCCTCAGACGGAAACCGTCTGGCGCCAGGCCGACAAGTATGACGTGCCGCGCGTCGTGTTCGTCAATAAGATGGACAAGATCGGCGCCGACTTCTTCAAGTGCGTGGCCGACATCATCGACCGGGTCGCCGGTAAGCCTGTATGCCTGCAGCTGCCGATCGGTGCCGAGACGACCTTCAAGGGCGTCATCGACCTGATCAAGATGAAGGCCATAGTCTGGACCTCCGAGAAGCTTGGCGCGGATTTCTCCGAGACCGAGATCCCGGCCGATCTTGCCGACCAGGCTGCGGAATACCGCATCAAGCTCGTCGAGGCTTGCGTCGAGATGGATGACGACGCGATGGCCGCGTATCTGGACGGCGTCGAGCCGGATCAGGCAACGATGCACCGCCTCGTCCGCACGGCCGTGCAGCGTCGTGCTTTCCACCCCGTGCTCTGCGGTTCGGCCTTCAAGAACAAGGGCGTTCAGCCGCTCCTCGATGCAGTCGTGGATTATCTGCCGTCGCCCGCCGATCGTGGCGAGATCAAGGGCCTCGACTTCAAGACTGAGGAAGAGACCGTCCGTCACCCGGCCGATTCCGATCCCTTCTCCATGCTCGCCTTCAAAATCATGGACGATCCGCACGTCGGCACGATCACGTTCTGCCGGGTCTACTCGGGCAAGATCGAGTCCGGTGCCAACGTACTGAACTCCTCGCGCGACAAGAAGGAGCGTGTAGGCCGCATGCTCCTGATGCACGCCAACAACCGCGAGGACGTCAAGGAAGCCTTCACGGGTGACATCGTCGCCCTGGCTGGCCTCAAGGAAACCCGCACGGGCGATACGCTGTGCGATCCGAAGGACGCCGTCATCCTCGAGAAGATGGAGTTCCCGGAGCCGGTGATCGAGATCGCCGTTGAGCCGAAGTCCAAGGCCGATCAGGAGAAGCTCGGAATCGCCCTGGCCAAGCTCGCCGCCGAGGACCCGTCGTTCCGGGTCTCGACGGACCAGGAGTCGGGCCAGACCATCCTTCGCGGCATGGGCGAGCTTCACCTCGACATCAAGGTCGACATTCTGCGCCGGACCTACATGGTCGATGCGAATATCGGTCAGCCGCAGGTGGCGTATCGTGAGAAGCTGACGAAGCGCACCGAGATCGACTACACCCATAAGAAGCAGACCGGTGGTACTGGTCAGTTCGCCCGGGTGAAGTTCATCGTGGAGCCCAACGAGCCCGGCAAGGGCTTCGAGTTCTCCTCGAAGATCATCGGCGGCACGGTGCCGAAGGAGTACATCCCGGGCGTCGAAAAGGGCCTGAATTCGGTGCTCGGCGCCGGTATTCTGGCCGGCTTCCCGGTGGTCGACATCAAGGTCGAGCTGATCGACGGCGCCTATCACGATGTCGACTCGTCGGCCCTCGCCTTCGAAATCGCCTCGCGTGCCGCGCTCCGTGAGGCCCTTCAGAAGGGCGGCTCGGTGCTCCTCGAGCCGGTCATGAAGGTCGAAGTCGTCTCGCCTGAAGAGTATACCGGCTCGGTGATCGGCGATCTCAACTCCCGCCGCGGCCAGATCCAGGGCCAGGACATGCGTGGCAACGCGAACGTCATCAACGCGATGGTGCCGCTGGCCAACATGTTCGGTTACGTGAACCAGCTCCGGTCCTTCTCGCAGGGCCGCGCCAACTTCACGATGCAGTTCGACCATTACGAAGAGGTGCCGCGCGGCGAGGCCGAGAAGGTCGTCGCCAAGTACGCCTAAGCCGGCGGCGCCCTTCGGGGCGCCTCCCGCACCCCTTCAGACGCAACATCAGATCAGACGGAGCCTATCATGGCCAAAGAGAAATTCGCGCGTACGAAGCCGCACTGCAACATTGGCACGATCGGTCACGTGGATCACGGCAAGACGTCGTTGACGGCGGCGATCACG
>NZ_LMRA01000017.1 GCF_001424705.1 Methylobacterium sp. Leaf465 | reverse complement strand
GATGTCTGCTTCATCTTCGCTCCTCAGGGGCTACGATGAACCAGCCATCCTCCGTTCGTGAAGACCCTCAATCTGTCCCACAGGTGCTGACGTCGGACAACCTGCACGACGCCGCCGACGGTCTGTGTGGAGCCGGCCTCTAGGGTCAGGGTTCCGCCCGCCACGGTGAGGTTTCCGGACAGCGCCTGCGTGGAGCCGGCTCCCGTCGTCCAGGCGCCGCCGGCCTGGGTCAGGCTCGTGAAGCCGGTCACCGCCCCCATGAGGGTCCCGGTGCCGGAGAGCGTGAGGGTGTTGGTGCCGAGGCCCCGGGCGGTGATGTTGCCGCCGATGCTGGAGCCGGTGCCGAGGCTGACCGCGTTCACGGTTCCGGCGACGTCGAGGAAGCTGATGCTCCCGCCGATCCGGCCCGTGTTGGTCACCACCGCGTTGCCGCCACCGAAGGCGACCGTGCCGGTGATCGTTCCGGCGTTGGCGACGGTGCCGGAGCGGCGCAGGTTCACCAGGGTGGCGCCAGTCTGGAGATCCTGATCGAACAGCCGGATATCGCCCGAGACGACGCCGGTGGCGGTGTTTGTGAGGGTGGTGCTGTAGGCGCGCGGCGTCGTGGCATCGCCCACGTTCCCGGCGTTCAGCGCGTAGGTGGCGATCGCCGCCTCTCCGGCCGTGGTGTTCTGGATCGTGCCGCTGTTGTTGATCACGAGATCGGCCGCGCGCCCGTTGATCGCGCGGGTGTTGACCCCCGTCGCCGTGATGCGCCCGCCGGCCGCGTTGTTCACCACCAGGCGGTCGGTATCGTCGTCGGAATCGACGCCCGCGACGAGCGCGGTGGTGGCGGTTGCGGTCGGGGCCCGGGTGGCGCTGATGAGGCCCGTGTTGGTGATCGTGAAGAGCGTCGTGTTCTCGCCCGAGTAGATTCCGCGCGCGATGCCGTTTCCGTTCTGGACGACGCTGATCGTGCCGCCATTGGTCACGGTCGTGCTGGCGTATTGGGCGCCGTTGGGTGCGCTCGAATAGGCGCCATATAGCCGGGTCTTGGCGTTCCCCGCAGGTGCGACGAGGCTGATCGTGCCGGTATTGTTCAAGGTCGAGAGGTCGCCCGCGAGGTTGACGCCGAAATTGTCGCGCGCCTGGCCAGCCGGATTCGTGATGGTGCCCGCGTTGTTGACGAGGCTGCCGCCGCCGACGCGGATGTCGGTGAAGCTGGGATTGGCGCCGCCACTCGTCTGAACCGTCGCGCCGGGGGCTACGGTCACGGTCAGGCCCGTGGCGGCCGCGGGCGCGACGAACCCCGTCGACGTCCCGGAGCAGCCAATGGTCTGGCCGCTCGTCGGTGTCCCCGGTTGGCAATCGGCGCTCGCCTCGTAGATGAAAACAGACCAGGCCGGAACAGTCAGAAGCAACGAACGGCGCAACGTCAAGCCTATGCCTGCCATCGATTTGATACCCATAGTTTTGATTCACCCATGCCAGGTTTTTTACCGGCTAAGCGAGCAAAAAACTCCGTGGAGTGTGCGAGCCAAGTGTAATCCACGTGATCTACAAAAAATCTATTTCAATAAAAAATATCACATCTACTTGGAAACAAGACATCGGCATCACCCGGGCTCGGGAAGGTCAAGTAATCTTGGAATGGTCTTTCGGAAAGAATGGCAGGACGATCTGGCATTCCGCGGTCATGCCGGCGGCGGCCCCCGACACCTCGAAGCGCGCGGTCGGCGGCGGCCATCGGGACGGCTCCCACGTCAGGTCCCGTCAAGCACCGGGATCAGGGCTTCCCGGAAGCCCGCGAACTCGACCGTGCGCCAGCGGTAGCACTGATAGAACCGGACGCGCCCGCTGGTGACGGCCTGGACGGGGATCATGAGGTCGAAGCCGGCGGAGCGTGCCAGCGCGGTCCCGAGATGCGCCTCGATGTCCGGCCGTTCGAGAGGCGCGCCGATGCAGATCCGGCTTCGTCCGTTCTCCTCCCAGCGCGCCACCACGCACAGGGCGGAGCCGAGCCCGCGCAGAAACGCCCAGCCCTGGCACCGGATGGACCGGACGTCGTCCTCGGCGGTGAGCGTGACCGCGTTGAGGTTCGGCGCCCGGCGTATCACCTTGATGAAACGCCGCCGGAAGGCCGCGGGGAGGGTCTCGGTGTCCCGACAGCGCCCGTGCCCCTCGCGGACCTGAAGCCGGTCGGGCAGCGCGATCGCCGGGCCGGTCCCGCGGCCGGTGCGCAGGAGGACCTCGTAGGGGTCCGGCCGCAGGTCATTCAGCGCCGCGACGAAGCGGAGCGTTCCGTCCGAGGCGGCATGCGCGTCCGCGTCGAGCCGGAGCCTCGCGCCATCGGGACTCTGGAGCCAGACCTGGACCGCCTCCGCTGGGACGTCGGGCAGGCAGGCCTCGAAGGCCCAGACCTCCGCGGCCGAACCGACGAGCACGCCGTCGCAATTGGGCAGGTTCTGCCGGATCCGCCGGGGCACGCCTCTGCGCGGAGTCTCCCAGTCCGGGCCGGCCCCCTGCGCCGCCCGGAAGTGGCCCGCCCGCGCCGCGCCGAGATCGCTCGCGGCGAAGATCCGAAGCAGCCCGCGGGTGACGATCCGGTGGGTCGCCGTCACCTGGATCAGGTCCACCGCGTGACTTCCGAAACTCAGACCCGCAAGGTCGACCTGTCCGGCGAAGCCCGCGTCCCGCGCCGCGAGGGTCCGTAGATGGTCCAGCACGTCCTGCCGGCTCTCGGTCGCAAGGGGGGCGTAGGACGTGCTCGTGCCGTCGCTGAAGCGCAGATAGGTCCGGTAGGGTCCCCGGCTCTCCGACAGGTGCATCCAGCCGCGCAGGGAGAGGCTCTGGAACACGACGGCGTTCCCGCTGCGATCCAGGCGCCGGCGCTGATCGGTCCAGAGGGCGTCGATGGCCCAGGCGAGGGCCGGATGGCTCAGCGGACGTTCCAGGGCGGGCTTGGCCGCGTCCGCCTCCGGCAGGGCGTCGATGCGGGCGACCGCCGGGAAGGTCTCGGGGAAGCCGCCGCCATCCGAGAGACGGCTCCGGTCCCAGAGGATGTCGTTGCTGACCCAGGACGGCGCGTTCACCTGAAGCGCGAGGTCGTCGAGGGACAGGTCGTAGGCGCCCGGGCGCCGGTTCGGGACCCGCTCGTGCGGGCAGGGCCGCTGCGCGATCAGGACGGCATACAGCCGGTGCAGAGCGTCGAGATGCGCGTCCACCGACGGGAAGGCCTTGCGCCGGATGGTGGTGCGCATCGCCGCGAGCTGCTCCCGGTCGAAGAGGAGGGCCAGGAGCTTCGCCCGGACCGCGCCGGGATCATGCGGCGGCACCCGGAAGCCATCGATCCCGTCGCGGACCCGTTCGGCGGGCGCGCCGAGGTCGCTGACGATGGGCACGAGGCCGGCCTGCCAGGCCTCCGTGAGTGCGATGAGGAAGGTCTCGGGCCAGGTCGAGAGGTGGAGGGAGACGTCGCACCCCTGCAGCTGGGCGACGATGCCGCGCTGCTCGTAGGGGCCGTGGACCGTCACGCGCTCCGCCGGCAGGCCGCGCAGGCGGCCCGCATGGTGGGGGCTGACTTGGCCGTGGATCCGGAACCGGATGGGATAGCCCTCGCAGGTGCGGATCAGCTCGATCACGTCGTCCCCGCCCTTGTGGTGGGTGAAGTTGCCGATCACCGCGACCACGAGGGACGCGGGGGCCTCCGCCGCGGTAGGTGCCTCGGGGGGTGCGGCGGCCGGCGTCGGGACCAGCATCGCGATCTCGACGACGCGGTCGGGGGCGATCTGCGGATGGAAGGCCCGCAGGTAGGCACCGGTGGCCGGGGTGCTCGTCACGAAGGCGTCCACCGCGCCGACCACCTGCCCCAGGAACGCATCCCGGCGCGCCTTGGCGCCGGCGGGATAGTTGTGGCTGGCGGCGAGGCACGCGTCGCATTGCTCCCGGCCGCGATGAACGACGTCGCAGAAGCGGCCGTTGTGGTCGAGCAGGAGCCAGCGCTCGCAGATCAGGTAATGGTCGTGGAGGTGCTGGACCACCGGAACGCCGCAGGCGCGCGCGATGAGCGGCAGGCTCAAGGGCCAATGCAGCAGATGGTGGATGTGCAGCAGGTCCACCCGATGCTCGAACAGGATGCGGGCGAACTGCCCCTCAACGTTCCGGTCGGTGAGCCGGGGCAGGCCGACGGCCCCGCCGGGCAGGTTGAGCGCGACACCGGGGCCTTCGAGGCGCATCTCCCAGGTCTCGCCGCGGAAGACCGGAAACAGGAAGAGCAAGTCGTAGCGGTCGCCGAGCCCGGCGAGGGCCTCCTGGTAGACCTCGACGCCGCCGCCCTCGCGATGGCCCAGGCGGTTGTGCGTGAGAATGAGCACGGTCCTGCGCGGGGCCGAGGCGGGGGGGCGCTCGCCGCGGGCGGAGGCCGTGCGCCGGTCGGGGACGGCCCGCTCCAGCATCGTGGCGATTCGATGGTCGTAGAGGTGCTCGGCCAGCGTCCGGGCGCGCGCGGCGCGGGCCTGGGCGAGCCGTTCCTCGGGGACCGACAGCATGCGGGCGATGGTCTCTGCGGCCTGCGCGTCGTCCGTGCAGAGCTGGAATTCCGTGCCGGCGGCATAATAGTCCCGCACCTCCGGCTCGGGCGACACCATAACCTGGAAGCCGCCGGCGAGAGCGGTCTCGAACAGGCGCGGGGGCGGGGTCGATCCGGCCGCCTGCTCGGCGGCGCTGCCGGAGAAGACGCGCGGCAGGGTGAGGACGACGCGGCTGCGGTTGGCCAAGCGTGCGAAGTCGAGATTGCCGCAGCGCCAATCCGTGGCGAGGGAGCGGTCATGCAGGTCGGGCGGCCCGATATGGACGTTCCAGGGCAGGGCGATCTTGACCCGCAGGTCGGCGGGCAGGAGCCCCAGGATCGTGTTCAGGCTCGCGACCCGGTTGGGCCAGGCGGTCCCGACGAAGAGCAGGTCGTAGCGGTAATGGCGGTCGTCCGCGCCGACCGCGAAATTTTGGAAGAGCGGGCTCGCGGCCAGAGGCAGGTGGACGGCGCGGCCCTCGTAGGCGGCGACGCTTCCGCGGTCGTTGGTGAAGACGATGTCGAAGCAGTCGGAGAAGCGGACGTTGGACGCACGCTCGTAGGGATCCTCGGTGGTCCACAGGATGCTGAGGCGGGCCAGGCGCGCGAGCCGGCCGAGCAGGGGCGCCTGCATCCGGGCGCCGCCGAAGGCCAGGACCGTGTCAAGCCCCTCCGCCAGGAAGGTCGCGAGGGCGTCGCCGTGATGCGCGACCACGACGCGCGCCACGCCGGGGTGGCGCCGCAGCGCGTCCGCGATGGCCAGGACGATGTAGTGGTTGTGCGTCCGCGGCTCGGTATCGAGGAGCAGGATCGAGAGATCCGTCATGCGCGCGCCGATCCGCGCGGCTCCGGACGGGGCACGGCAAGCAGATCTTCCAGGTTCTCCGGCGCGGGGCGGGCCGGGAGGCCGCAAAGTTCGAGGATGCGCCCGGCACGGCACGCATAGGTGTGATCTCTCAGAGCGCGCCGCTGCGCCCGCTCGGCGATGGCGAGGATCGCGGCCGGCTCGTCCCGAATCCGCTCGAGGGCCCGGGCGATGTCGCGGGAGCCGTCGACGAGTAGAATCTCCTCGTCCGGCTCGAAGGCGTCGCAGATCTCCAGACCGGTCGCGAAGTAGAGTTGCGTCGAGCCCGACAGCGCCACCTCGAAGGTGCGCGGTCCCGGCGTCGCCTGCGGCAGGGCGAAGCGCCGGTTTGCGATGTCGAGATCGCGGCCGATGTTCAGCGTCAGCCAGGCGGCGGCGGCGTGGTCGGCCATCTCGTCCGCGGTCAGTCGTCGGTTGTGCGCGCAACGCAAGTCGGCCGGCCAGTCGCAGCCGAGAATCTCCACCGGGTGGCGGGACAGCAGATCGTCCGCCCGCCGGAGGAGCGCGACCCGGTTCGGATAGGCGACGCCGCAGAAGAAGATCGCGATGTCGCGCGGCAGGCTCGGGTGGATGGGACGCAGGTGCCGCGTCGGGGACGCGGCCAGCGGCAGGTGGTGCACCGACCCGTGCCGGTAGTGATGGACCGCCCAGCTGTCGTTGGAGAGGACGATGTCGGCCAGGAGCTCCGCCTTGAACGCGTAGTCGAACTCGTAGGGATCCTCGGTCAGCCAGAAGGCGAGCTGGGCTCCCACGGCGTCGACGGATCGGCGCAAGGCACCGAGGCCGGCCGCATCCGGCACGAGGCTGCCGACGGCGACCACCAGCTTCGGACGCAGGCGACGCACCCTCTCGCAGGCGAGCTCTAGGGGCGCCTGCCCGACTGCGGCGCCTCCCAAGCGCTCGCTCAGTCCTTCGACAAGGTAAGTTCTGATGGCAGGATTGATATTGACCGCATCAGATGTCGTGCCAGTTACGAGAACTTCGATCGTATCCGGATAAATGTGAGATGCGAAATTCATTTATTCCGTCGATTGGCGTGTGGCGTTGCGAGGGTTTGACTTCCTTCTTAGAAAAGCAATAACTTCGTTTTCGAAAGCTGTCTATGTAGACGAGTGTCGACAACGTAATCGGGAAAGATGAGTAAGAGCGGTATTGCTTTTCGGCAAGACGATCGGGAGAATTCGGCAATCGGAAGCGGGTCCGGTGCGCAGGGAGCGGGCGGCGTTGCCGGGACGGGCGGCCCGGGCACCCTCACGGCAGCCAATATTCTCCTGCCGGTCGCGGAGGCTGTGTCCGGAGACGTTCTCCTGCTCGGATCGGTGGCGCCGAGCCTCCACGCCCATGCCGCGGCGCTGGCCGGATCGCTGACTGCCCACGCGCGGCGGCCGCCGGAGGCCGACCCGGTCGACGGCCCCCCCGCCTATGATACGATCCTAGCCTTCGATCTCTTCGCCCCGGCCGACGAGGCCGTCCCGCTTGCGCTGCGTGCGCTGCGGCGAAGCCTGCGGCGGGACGGACGGCTGATCCTGGCGCTGGGGACGAAGCCGCCGGGACGCGGCGCCTCCGCCGCGGGGCAGCACGGATCCCGAGATCCGGGCGGCGGGCCGGGCGCCTGGGCCTGCCTGCGCCGAGCCCTGGAGGCGGCCGGATTCCCGCACCAGCACTGGTGGTATCCGTTTCCGGACCATCGCGGCGCCCGCACCGTCCTGTTCGAACGCGGCCTGGCTCTCGGGTCCGGGCTGGATGCCGCGGCCCTGGCGGGGGACGCCTCCGGCGAACGCCGCGCTTGGCGGCGCATCGCAGAGGCCGGCGGACTAGCGGACCATGCGCCGTCCGCGCTCGTCCTGGCCTCGGCCGTCGGGCTCCCGGCGGAGGAGCGCCTCGCCCTGCAGATCGGCCACGAACGGCGGCCGGAATTCAACAAGGTCGCCACGATCCTGACCCGGGCGGAGGGTCCACCGGAGGTTCGGCGCGTGCCGCGCCGGCCCGGATTGCCGCGCTGCGTGGCCGGCGTCACCAATCGATTCCCGTCCGAGGCCCTCGCGCCCGGCCAGCCCTGGCCCGAGGCCCTCGAGGCGGTGCTTTCCCGCGACGGCTGGACCGAGTCCGACGTGGCGACCTGGGCCGAACGCTGGATCACCGCCGTCCGGGCCGCGTTTCCGGAGGCCGATCCGGGCGGCCGGTCGCCGGATGCCGCCACGCTCCTGCCCGGTCATGCCTTCGATGCCATCCCGCGCAACCTGCTGGTTCATGGAGGGGAGGCCACCTTCATCGACCTGGAATGGACGCTCGACGCGCCCCTCGACCTCGGGCACCTGCTCGTGCGCGGTCTCGTCGACACCTTCCTCACCACGCCGATTCGGGGCTGTCCCGCACCGGGGCTCGACCCGACCTTCCTGACCTTGCTGCGCGCGTGCACCGAACCGCTCGGAGACGGCCTCTCCGATGCCGGGATCGCCGAGCGCCTCGACCGCGAGGCCCATTTCCAGCGAGTCGTGGGCGGGCATGACCCGAAGCGCAACTTCGCGTGGCTCGCGGCCACCCATCCCCTGTCCCGCTCGCAGCTGCTCCTGCGCGCGACGACCCTGGCGGACGAGGTCGCTGGGCTGCGGAGCGAGCGCGCCGCGCTCGTCGACGCCCGTGACTCGGCGCAGGCGCAGACCGACCGCGTCATCGTCTATGCGGCGGAACGGGATCGCGAGGCGGAGCGCCTGGAGGCCGCGCTGGCCGCAGCCGAGGCCCGTCTCGCGGGGCCGCCGCCCAGGCCCCCCGGCCCGGCCATCCGCCTCGGCCGGGCCGTCCGGGGCCTCGTCCCGTGGAAGCGGACCTAGCGCGATGCGCCTCCTGGTTGCCTGCGATCATCTGGCCCTGACCGGAGGCCTGATGCGGTTCGAGCGCGTCGGGCAGGTGCTGGCGCGTTGGGGCGGCGAACTCGCCTTCCTGTGCCTCGGCGAGGGCGTCGACGATCGGCCGGCCGGCTTCGCGAGCACGCTCCGGCACCTGTCGCGCGCGGCGGCGCTGGAGGAGACCTGGGACGCCGTCATGGTCCCAGGCGGCGGCTTTCCCGATGCCATCGTGGCGCGCCTCGCGAGCCTGCGAGACCCTCGCCTGGGCCTGCGCGTCCAACATTTCCTGAACGGTCCCGGCCGCCGTGACGCCTATCAGCGCGTGACGCAGGCCTTTGAGCCCGACCTGATCGTCGTCAACAACGCGCATTGGCCGGAGGCGGATCTCGCCGCGTTTGGCCGGCCGTTCCGCCGGGTCGTCGGCGGGGTCGACTCAACCCTGTTCGCGCCGCCCGTCGCCCGGCCGCCGCGCACCGGGCGATATCGTCTCGGCGCCATCGCGAACAAGAATCCGGCAGCCCTCTTGGACGCCCTTCGCGCGCTCGGCGCCGCGTGGGAGCTGCACTGGTTCGGCCGTCCCGACCCGCGCGAGCCGGCGCCTCCGGACGACCTCCTGGCATCGGGCCGGATCGTTCGGCACGGTGCCTTGTTCGGCGAGGCGCTGGCCGCGTTCTACGCCGGCCTCGACGTGTTCTGCAGCGCCGAGTTGCAGGCGGGCTGGTGCAACCCGGCCGCCGAAGCCATGGCCAGCGGAACGCCCCTCGTCACCACGCCGCACGGCACCCTGGCCTTCGCCGAGCACGACATTACCGCGCGGGTGATCGAGATCGCCACGGGTCCCGCCATCGCGGCGGCCGTCGAAGCCGTGCGGACCGATCCCGAACGCGCCGCGCGATGCGCCCGTGCCGGGCGCGCCCGCATCCGCGACCTTACCTGGGAGGCCTATACGGCCGATCTCCTGGCGGCGATCCGCGGCGGGCTCGCGGATGGGACCGCTCCGGCCTGGGCCACGGCGCGCATCGCCGCGCTCGTGGCCGAACACGGTCCGGCACCGGACGATTTCGACGCCGCCGGATACCTTCGCCTGCACGCAGATCTCGCGGCCCTATTCGGGCGCCCGTGGCAGGGCCTGCTGCACTACCTCGAGCATGGACGCCGCGAGGGCCGCCTCCATCCCTCGACGCGAAGCCGCGCGCAGGAGAAGGCCGCGCAGGCCGGGCGCATCGCCCTCGTCCTCGACGGGCTCGACGGCTCCGGCAAGTCCAGCATCGCCCGGGAAGTCGCCGGACGGATTGGCGCGACGGTGCTCGATCCCTTCGGCGGCCGGATCGGCGGCCTCATGGTCCTCCTCGCCGAGCGGGGCGCGCATGCCCTGGCCGACGACGTCGCGCATGCCGCCGTAGCGCTGGCCCTGCAGCAGGCCCCCGACGGCCCGGTGGTCTTCGATCGGCACTGGTTCACCGCGTCGCAGCTCCTGTCGCCGGCCTACCGGGCCGGCTGGGCACCCCACCCCCGCACGGTCATGTGCTGGGCGGATCGGCCAACGACGGTGGCCCGCCTGGTCGCGCGCGGGGATGCCCAGGCCCACGCGCGCATGAGCGTTGAGCGGATCGAGACCTACCGGCGCCTGGCGGACGAGCTCGGTCTTCCCCTCCTCGACACCTCGCGCATCTCTCCGGCGCTGGCCGCCGAGCGGATCCTCCGGGACTGGTGGGCGAGCCCGCCCCCGCCATCTGGGAGCGACTCGCAGGCGCACCCGCCGCCTCCGCGGGCGGGGGACCAGGAGGGGCCGTTCGGCCCCCGCGCGGGCGGCGCCGGCCCACCCTAACGGTCACGCCGTCCGCCGCGTCCGCCGTTCAGCGGACGCTCGGATCGGCGGCGAGACGAGCGCGGATGGCTTCCTTCAGCCCGCCCTCGAACAGCAGCGCCGAGCCTTAATGGTACTCGATGTCGAAGGCGCGGCGCGAGTTCATGGACAGGAAGGCGCTGTGCTGGGCGAGGAGGCGGCCCTCGGCATCGAACACAACCCAAGCCGGAGCCGCCATAGCCGTTGTTGCAGTCGTGGCGGACGCGCCGGATCGCATCCTCGCTCGGCGGGTCGACCCGGTGGATTGCCAGCCACCTATCGATGTCTCCGACGCAAGCGTCGGCTTTCTCAACTCGGTACCCGAAAGCAGACGGGCAACTAGCCTGAAGAGTTTCGGGCGCCGTGAGGCGTACGAAAGTCGTGGAAGAACGAACCCGCGGGATGGCGGGCGTAGAGTTATGGGGATTTTGGCAGACCGTCGTCCCCAACGAGGGACGGAAGGCGCCTGAACACCGTCGCCCGGCTGCCTGATCGCTCCCGGATTGTCCGGTCTCCGGCGTTTAGCGGAGCGCGACAGGGTCGGGCGACAGCGTTCGAGAAGACCATTCCGGCGTTCGGCACGCGGAGAGGCGTGCCCCGAGGTGCGGCTCCCCGGGTGGTTGGTGGCATCAGGCCATGCCGGGTCATGGCGTACACACCCGGTTCGGGGCGGGGTGGAACGGCGGCCCACGGGGCTGGTACCAGCCCGCGAAGGCGCCGACGGTTCTCATGGGACCGCCGCAGCGGGGGCAAGGCGGTCGAACGTCGGACGCAGCG
The DNA here is from genome assembly GCF_001424705.1 of Methylobacterium sp. Leaf465. Taxonomy (GTDB): domain Bacteria; phylum Pseudomonadota; class Alphaproteobacteria; order Rhizobiales; family Beijerinckiaceae; genus Methylobacterium. The sequence continues at coordinate 13,588 of NZ_LMRA01000017.1, read as the reverse complement.
TCTCGGGTGTCCGGTTCAGGGTCGGTGGATCGCGGCGGGGCCGGTGTGCCGAGGATCGCGCGGATGTAGGCCAGACCGGCCTTCCGGTTCGAGCCGGCGAGGAAGCCGTAGTGCCGGATGCGGTGGAAGCCGCGCGGTAGGACATGGAGGAGGAAGCGCCGGATGAACTCCGTGGCGGACAGGGTCGTGACCCGCGCCTGCCCGGCTTCGGCGCGGCGGTAGTCCTTGACGCGGAAGCTGACGTTCGCCCCGTCGAAGGCGAGGATGCGCCGGCTGGAGATGACGACGCGGTGAGTGTAGCGCGCCAGGTAGGCGAGCACCGCTTTCGGCCCGGCAAAGGGCGGCTTGGCGTAGACCACCCAGCGCTTACCGCGCACCGGGGCGAGCGCGCGGACGAAGGCCTTGGCGTCGGAGAGTGGGGCTAGGGTACCGAAGAAGACGAGCGTCCCAGCCTCTTGGAGGGCGGCGAGCCCTTCGAGGAACAGGCGGCGGAACAGCATGCCCAGCACCCGCACCGGCAGGAGGAAAGCAGGGCGCGACGCGACCCATCGGGTCCCGTCCGGCGAGAGGCCGCCGCCGGGCACGATCATGTGGAGATGGGGATGGTGGGTCATGGCCGAGCCCCAGGTGTGGAGCACGGCGGTGAGGCCTATGCGGGCGCCGAGATGCTTCGGGTCCGCGGCGATCCGCGTCAGGGTCGCGCTCGCTGCCCGGAACAGCAGGTCGTAGACGGCAGCCTTGTTCTGGAAGGCGATGGCGGCGATCTCGGCGGGCAGGGTGAAGACGACGTGGAAGTAGCCGATCGGGAGAAGGTCGGCCTCGCGCGCGGCGAGCCAGTCGCGCGCCGCCGCGCCCTGGCAGCGTGGGCAGTGCCGGTTGCGGCAGGAATTATAGGCGACGCGCAGGTGGCCGCACGCGTCGCAGCCCTCGACATGCCCGCCGAGGCTGGCCGTGCGGCACTGCTCGATCGCCGCCATCACCTTGAGCGCGGCGAGGTCCAGGTGCCCGGTCCCATCGGCGCGATAGGCGGGACCGGCGGCGCGGAAGACGTTGGCTAGTTCGATTGTGGCGGGCATCGCCTCAACCCGGTGCCGGGCAGTCCGTGTGGAACAGGGCGAGCCTGTCGAGGGGGCTCGTCACGGCCCGCACCGTCCGGGTGGCGACCTTGGCGTAGAGCGCCGTCGTGTCGAGCCGGGCGTGTCCCAGCAGCACCTGGATGACGCGGATATCGACGCCGTCCTCCAGAAGGTGGGTCGCGAAGGAGTGGCGCAGGGTATGGGGACCGACACGCTTGGGGATCCCGGCCGACCGGGCCGCTTCCACCACGACGCGGTGAAGCTGGCGCGTGCTGATCGGCCGGGCCCAGTCCTGTCCGGGAAACAGCCAGCCTTCGCGATGCAGGACGTTCTGCCGGTGTCCCCCGGTCCACCAGCGCCGCAGGAGACCCAGAAGATCGGCCGACAGCATCGCGTTGCGGCCGCGGCCGCCTTTGCCACGCTCGACCCGCAGGAGCATGCGCGTCGAGTCGACATCGCTGACCTTGAAGCGAGCCGACGGCTGCGGCGGGAACGGCAAAGATGGTCATGGGATGGCTCCACCCGGATGAAAGGAGCCACGATCGTCCGCCCAGGTCGGGCGACGCTCAATCAGCGCAGGGCGCTCGTCTCAATCCGAAAACCTCGAAGCTGCCACCCATCCCGCGCGAGCGGGTTCGTTCTCCCACCCATTCCGGTCATGAGCCTAGAGGCCGACGTCCAGATCGACTCCTCAATCACAAAGCCCCGCGCCAGCGAGGGCTGCGGGGCCTCGAACACTAGACCCGGCCAGCGCGTCAGGCAGCCTTCTTGCTGCCCCGGGCCTTCCGGGTGCTCATTCTCGTCACGATCGGCGATCCGTCCGAGGCCGAATAACTTCGCCAGCTCGGATCGGCGCGCCGCGTACTCCGGAGCGACCATCGGGTAGTCAGCCGGCAGGCCGTAACGCTAGCGGTGACTCTGTGCGTCCAAGCCGTGCACCCCGAGGTGGCGCTGCAAGGTCTTGTAGGTCTTCCTGTCCAGGAAGCTGACGATGCCATCCGGCGTGACGGACTTACGAATCTGCGCAGCCGTCGGCTTCTTGTGCTCATCCGTGCTAAACGAACGTGATGTCCTTCGTAGTTCGGCGGCAATTCAAGTAGTGCCGTCTCGCGCAAGGATGCTTGCTCGCTCGAACCGCTGCCTAGCTGAAGCTTCGACTCGGGAGAGTCCAAGTTTCTGAGCCATGAGACGGACGCGATCGGCCTCGGAGACATCGGAGCGTAGAGTCAGCGCGAGACCCACAAGCTCCGACATCGGCGTATCGGCGTGATTGTGCACGCCGACGTCGGCCGCACGGTAGGCACAGCTCACCTGCGGCTGCGTATCCGGAGGCCAGAGGACTGTCCGACCGTCGTCCTTGCTTTGAGCAATGGCAGGTCCGATCTGGTCGAGGACGGCTTCGCGAATGAGCGGGCCAACGCGCTGGAGTCCATGGGCGCGTGCAATACGTCGCAGCAGGACATCCTCGTAGATGGGTCCCTCCAGGCTAACGACATGCTCCACCAATGACCTGAGCACGGTCCGGTAGGAAGCATCGTAGAAGCGAGCGGGTTCGATCGGCAGACCGAGTTCTGCTAGGTCGGCGAGCCTATAACCCTGCGAATCTTGAACCGAGTCGATCGCGGTCGAGAGGTTCTCCTGCAGCGTGAGCTGATCCGCATAGAGGCGCGGCGAGCTCGGCTCGTCCGGAGCTTGGTCATCGCTCATCGGTTCCGGTAGCGTTTCTCCAACAAATCCGATGAGCGCCGGCTCGGCAACAGGTTCAAGGTCGTCGGGCTCTGAAGGGGTAGGTGCAGCGGATCCTTCGGTCAGAGCCGCCTTGGCGGCCTGCGCGCGATCCAGCTCCAAGTCCTCCCGCAGACGCTGATCGAGCTTGGCGAGCGCGCCCTCCGCGTCCATCCACCACTCGGTGCTCCAGACCCGGCGGATGCGCCAGCCAAGATCGGTTAGCACGTGCTCGCGCAGGCGGTCTCGGTCCCGTGCCGTGGCCGAGCTGTGATAGGTCGCACCATCACACTCGACTCCTGCGAGGTAGCGGCCATGGGCGTCCGGATGCACGATCCCGAGATCGACCCGGAAGCCCGACACACCGATCTGGGTGTGTACAATCCAGCCCTTCGCCTGGAGCGCGGCGAGCACCGCGGCTTCGAAGGGTGATTCGACGTCGCCGCCGGTCGGTGCGAAGGCTTCGGCGAGCGCCCGCGCGCCGCGGTCGGCGAATTCGAGGAAGTGCTTGAAGTCGCGCACGCCACGCGCCCGGGTGCGACCGAGATCGATCTGCTCGGGTCGAAGCGAGGCAAAGACCAAAAGCTCGCGTCGGGCGCGGGTGATGGCGACGTTGAGGCGGCGGTGGCCGCCGTCCTTGTTCAGCGAGGACACGGTGGTGACCGGCCGACCCGTCTGATCCGGGCCGACCGCGACCGAGAAGATGATTGCGTCGCGCTCGTCGCCCTGCACGTTCTCCAGGTTCTTCACGAAAACCGGCTCGTGCCAGCGGTCCTTATCGAAGAACGGCTCTAGCTCCGGGTACGACCGCCGCTGCTCGTCAAGCAGGTTCTCAATCAGGCGCTGCTGCTCGCCGTTGAAGGTGACGATGCCGAGCGAACGCCGCTCCTCGACGAAGCCCGGCTCGCGCAGGCGACGCACAATCTCGGCGACGACGGCCCGGGCTTCGGGCCGGTTCACCCGGCCCGAGCCGCGCTCGTAGACGCCGTCCGGCACCAGGGTCAGCCGCACGGCCCGATCGTCGGTCACCGGGGACGGGAAGGTGACGAGCCGGCCGCCGTAGTAGTGGGCGTTCGAGAAGGCAATCAGGCTCTCGTGACGGCTGCGGTAATGCCAGTCGAGGTTCCGCCGCGGGATGTTGGCCGCAAGGCATTCATCGAGGATGGATTCCTGGTCCGAGACGTCGCTGCCATCCTCGATGTCGTCGACACTGCGATCGCCGACATTGGTCGGCGGCAACTGCTCGGGGTCGCCCACGATCACGACCTGCTTGCCCCGTGCGATCGCACCGACGGCGTCCCAAGGCGAGATCTGCGAGGCCTCATCGAAGATGACGACGTCGAACGGCTCCTTGTTGGGGGGCAGATACTGCGCGATCGAGAGCGGGCTCATCATCACACAAGGGGTGAGCCGGGTCAGCGCTGTCGGCATCCGGCCGAAGAGCTTGCGCAGCGGCATGTGCTGCGTCTTCTTCGTCAGCTCGTGCGAGAGCGTGCCCCATTCCGGATCGGCCCCGAAGGCGGTAGGGCCGGGTATGCCGCCGCCGAGACGCGAGCGTACGACCTGCTTCGAGAGTTCGGTGACGCGCCGGTCTGCCGCGCGAAATCGAGCGATCGAGTCCTCATGGCGCTCCGGCAGAAAGCGGCGCAGCACCGAGTCGTGGCTGACGACGCGATCGATCCACCAGCGCGCATAGGCGGTCTCGAATGCCGCATCGGCCCGCTCAGGAGCGACGCGGCCCTCCTCCAACGCCTCGATCAGCGGAGTGAGGCCGCTGCCCCTCGCGTTGTGCGCGGCGGCCTGCCACGCGCACCAGCCCTGGGCTCGGCCGAGCCCGGAGGCCCAACGTTGCGCCAGTGCGGTGCTGCGCTCGATCCAGCCGAGCTCTGCCGACAAAGGCTCGTCAGGGTCGGCGCGCCCGGCCAGGTGACCGAGTGCCTTCATCGCCTCGGTGGCGCGCGCACGATCCTGCGCGAAGGCACCGTAGGCCTGCGCGATACGACCGCCCTCGGCCAGCGCCCGCGCCTGCCGCTCGACGAGCTGCACGAGAGTGTCACGCAGGCCATCGTTGCCGAGCGAGAGCGGTCCCAGAATGTCGAGAAGTTGCTCGACCTTCTCGGCCCAGGCAATCGCCGGCTGGAACTCGGCGACCGGCATTTCCGGGTTGCTCCACGGGAGCCCCAGCCGGGCAAGGACAAGCTCCTCCAAGCAGCCCGCTTTTACATGCCGGGCAACGTCGATCAGACCGGTGAGATCCGGTCCCATATCCTCCGGCAGCGTACCCTCGGCGTAGGGCTGGACCTGCAGTAGAACGCGCTTCAACCGTCCGCCGCGCACTATGAAGTTGGATCCCTGCGCCGTGACCCACTCCGCCAAAAGGCCTGCGAGGTTCTGGTCGAGGATGCCTATCCGGATCGGCACGGAAAGGTGCGTTGGCGCTACCGTGCGAAGGGCCGGAAGGCCGTTCCGCTTCCGTCCGGTGGTCCAGGGTCTGACGGCTTCCGGGAGGCCTATGAGGCAGCTGTTGCAAGCCGGCCGGCCGTTGCTGCGTCCCGGTCGGCTGCGGGCACTTTCGACGCCCTGATTGCAGCATTCTATAGCTCGGCCGCATGGACGAATCCGCATAAGATCGTCGACAGCACCCGCGCCACCTACCGCGGCATCCTTGAGCGCTTCAGGGCAGAGCACGGATCCAAAAGAGTCGCGCATCTGCGGACCAAGGACATCCGCCGGTTCATGGATCAGAAGGCGGAAACGCCGGCTGCCGCCAACAACATGCTGCGTATGCTTCAGATGCTAATGGCGTTCGCTGTCGAGCGGGAAGTGGTCGACATAAACCCGGCTCTCGGTATCAAGCCGCTCCCGATGAACCCGGAGGGGTTTCACACATGGACGGATGCTGAGCTTGACCAGTTCAGGTCGGTGCATCCGATCGGGTCGCGAGCGCGGCTTGCCTTCGCGCTCATGCTCTCTCTCGGCCAGCGAGGCAGATCCGATGTCACCCGGTTGGGCCGCCAGCACGTCCGATACGGCCGGATCATCTTCAAGCAGAAGAAGACCCAGCGCGGCGGAAGCGAGCTCAGCATCGCCATCGACGACGAATTGGCGGATGCGATTGCCGCCATGCCCGCCACGAACCTCACGTTCCTTGTGACCCGCGACGGTGCGGCCTTCACGCCTGCGGGTTCGGGAATTGGTTCGGAGACATGGTCTGGGCCGCAGGCCTTCCGAAGCGCTGCGTTGCCCATGGCCTGCGAAAGGCTGCCGCCCGGCAGTTGGCCGAGACCGGTGCGACAGAACGCGAGATTATGGCTGTCACCGGTCACCGCACCTCGAAAGAGGTGAGCCGGTACACCCGAGCAGCGTCTCAGCCGCCTCTCGCGGATGCTGCCCAGGCGAAGCGTGCCAGGGCAAAACGCGAACAAACATTGGCGAACCAGGGTGATGAGTTCGCCAATCCCATGCCTAAACCACTGAAAATAAAGGTGAATTAGATGTACATGGCGGAAGGGGTGGGACATTCCACGCCAACCCATCAAACCGTTAATTTTCAATGACTTAGCAGATGCCTGACGGCACTCCTGTAGCGCGAAACTGTAGCACAAGCTCACAGCAAGGCGAGTTGGGCGGAGCACCAGGGAATCGAACCCCCATCATCATCATCCGAGCGTCATCAGGAGTGGTCTGTCTCTCACAAGAGAAACCGCCAATCATAGGCGAGGCTTTCCCCCTGACTATGACTGACGGTCGTTTCTCGTCCTAGCCAGCGTCCTTTTCAGCGGAACGCTAGCGGGCAGCTAGTGAGGCCAAATGCCAAGCTCAAACCAGCAGAAGTGCACCCGCGTCAGGAGCATAGAAGGCAATACCCTCTAACTTGTAATCCTGGCTCGTTTGAACAACCGAGTCGCGCTCTGCTTCTGATGCCGTGAAGAAGTGCCCACCAGTCTTAGCGTTGAAGAAGCGATAGACTGCGTCGGTAGCTTCCCCCTGATCGACTTGGAAATCGTAAAATCCAATGCCTTCAAGCTTGTAATCGCGGTTGGTGGCGATCACTTCGTCGCGCTCACCTTCTGAGGTTGTGAAAAAGTGCCCACCTGTCTTTGTGTTAAAGAAGCGGTAAACCTCCTCGGCAGCCTCAGTCACCTTCGTGTCGAAGGCACCAAAACCAACGCCCTCAAGTTTGTAGCTCTGATTCGTTTGAAGGACCGTATCTCTCTCGCCCTCAGAGGTCGTAAAGAAATGTCCGCCAGTTTTCGTGTTGAAGAACCGGTACACCTCCTCAGCTTGAGCCGAAGCTGTTCTGATGTTCACGGATGCCTGCCCAGCACCTCCTGCGTTTCCGGCTTCATCCGTGTAGCTCGAAGCTCCCACAGAGATGGTTCCAGTACCTTTGAAGTTGGAGTTGGGTGTAAATACACCAGTGAATGTGTCGCCATCAACCTGTGTGAAAGCACTCAGTGCCCCCTGACCAACGGTGACATCGGAAGCTGTGAAGCCAACGACCTTCTCACTAAATTGGAACGTTACGTTCGCCTTCTCGCCTGGGGTAAGATCGGCATCGCTCACTGACACTGTTACAGTTGGCGCCGTGATGTCTGAATCGACCCGCAGACGAACCGCCTGAACTCCACCGCCGTTTGGATCAGCAGTCTGTCCGCCAGCCGCAACTTGACCGCTGAGATCATCAAAGGTCGCAAGGATTACGCCGTTCGAGCCAGTCGTGAGATCAACATTGAATTGGTTGTCCGATGTGACCGTATTTACGAGGAGGTCTCCTCCGAGCTTAGAACCGTCAGCGGCGAAGGCTTGAGCCTTGATCGCGGTCCCGAGCGCATCCTGCTTTCCGGCAGAGTCTGCCAACCCGCTTGCATCAGTCCAACCGACGACAAACCCCCCGTTAGGTCCGGCGGTGATAGAAGGCTGGGATTGATCGCCAGCAGTCGCCGTGTTGACCAAGATGTCGTTCTGGCCGTTGACAGCCAATGGCGTACCTGCGGAGTCAAAAATTCGGACCTTGATCGCGGTACCGCTGGTATCGACAGCGCCGTTTATGTCCGCGCGCGTGCTGTCATCCCTCCATGCGACGGCAAAGTTTCCGTTGCTAAGAGCCGTGATAGCAACCTGATCTTGGTTTCCTGATCGGATGAAATTGAGCGGGTTATCAATAGTACCAATTTCGTTCCCGATCTTGGTTCCGGTTTGCCCGTTGAAGACCTGAGCATGGATACCGGCTCCACTCACATCGGTACCGACCCAAGCGATGACAAAATTGTTGTTCGTCAGCCCGGCAACGACCGGCGCGGTGGTCAGGGCGAAGAGTCCGCCTTGGGTGTCAGCTGTGAAGGGACCAACTGCAACAGTTCGTCCATTTGCTTCGATGATTTCCGCCTGAATATTCCCCGCGGTAGCATCGTGCCAAGCAACTACCGAACGGCCATTGGGCAATGCGGCAACATCCGGCGCTCGCTGATTGTTCGTACCAGATGCTAATACGAAGCGGGCATTATCGAGAATATCACCATCGGCCGTAATCAAGCGACCTACAATATCAAAACTATTGGCAGCAGTTTGCTCTGCCCATACGACCAAACCTCGATTCTGCGCTATGTTCGAGTCTGCTACATTGGCGAGCACGGCTGCACTGGGGTCAGCCTCGTTTGCACCCAGAAACCCAAGGCCGGGCGGTGCGAATTGTACCCCAGTAGGTCGAGCGTCTACGGAGCTCAGGAACCTAGCCTGAATATCCTGATCGTTGAACGCAAAGAAATCTTCAAAAACAACCGCTCCCTGACCATTTGAGAACAGTAGGCCAACTGCGTCCCCCTGGTATCCAGCAGCAGTGTCGACTGTTTGTGCATTTCCTGGCTGCGCATTAACTTGAACCTGAGGCTCATTAACACGGGATAATCCGACCATAGCTACACAGCCTCCGATGGGCACTAAGCGAATCGCAGCCCAAGCGGTTGTACTCAGATGTCAGAATCCAATTTTCGTCAATACGTAGATTATGGACTTTTCGGAATCTGTCTGCGCGTCCGACTTTTGGAATCGGTACTTACGTAGACTGGATACGCATTGCCACCTCACCTCATATGTTAATGAATATTTTTTGGATTAATTCAGATCGCGGAACGTGGGTGTGCATCGGCTGTGACAAGGCTAATAGCTGTCCCACCACTGCGGCATCCTTGGCGGACGAGTTTCGATCCGCGGGTATCTCTTCAGGTGGCTCATCTGCTGGTTCTCAGGTGAGCGAGCACCGTTCTCTGCGAAGAGACTATCTCCCGACCTGACGGCTCTTGGCGAACCCTGCCAATCCCTTAGCGCGCCGTTGAGCGAGCTTGCTCATACCCGCCTCAATGGCCTCAAGGTCCATCGTCTCAGGATCGAAGGGGCCACCGTACCACTCCAGCATCGCTTTCTTTTCGCGGTGCCAAGGCTTGGTCATCGCCTCAACAAAATCCTCGAACCCCCAGGTACCTCCAACGTCCTCGGGAGGCGCCCGCCGCTCGCCACCAACGAGGTGCGGATAGGGCACTGTTGGGTCCGCCTGAGTGACCTCCTCGACCGTCACCGTGTGCTGCCAGTTATCCCCGAAGTCGTAGGTGTAGACGAACTCCCTGAAGCCCTTCTCGATGATCACTCCAAGCTTCGTGGACTTCGCATCGCGAGTCTCAGGCCCATCGAACTCAGGGACGGGGATCGCGTACCGCCGGTCGCCCATGCGGAAGTCGAACAGGTGGTAGTCCTCGAACGGCATCGCCGCCTGGATGACCTCATGGAGGCCCTTGAGGCTGGTCGTGAGCGGCACATCGACAGTGCGCCAGATGGGCGGCTCGGTGTCGTTGAGGGTGATGCGCAGGCGCGCGATGCGATCCACGTAGCTCATGCAGCGAAGATAACCAGGGGAGAGCGTAGGGGCGCAAGGCCCCCTGCGGATGTGCGAAAATGGGAAGTGAGTAAGAGCAGGAGGGCTTGGACGGCAACGGCCGTGAAGCGGGTCTTAAAGCGGGTGGCGTGAGGCTGGTAACCCTAGATCGCGATAACCGCTCACTCCGCAACTGACGCAACGGTTTCTTCTCGCACGGCGTTTAGTCTGCCCTTCCCGGCGCCACGCGCTTGGTGTTCCCGAGTTGGCGCCACGTTGATGAGCACAGCCCCCGCCATGAAGGCGCACGACCCAGAGCCTCCAGTTGGCAGGCGTTCGTGGCGCACCAAGCTGGCTGCTGCCGCACGGACCATTCAGCGATTGCCTGTCCCACTTTTCCTCGCCCTCAGCCTCGTAGCGACAGTGGCATGGGTGGTCTTCCTTGCTTGGGCTGCCTTCAGCTTACTGCTGTTGTTCATTGGCTAGTTGTTGCAGTGCATCCGAAATACCGCAGAGCACAAATCTGCCTATTATTGGAACTTGTAACATTTGAGTACGTAGGTATTCTGAACGGCCATCACGTTGGTGTTACCATGCTTCTTATGTGCTTTGCCCTTCTTGGAGCCGCTGCGAGCCGTGCCTTTAGAGCGCCCGGCCTGTTGGCGCTCGTCTCGGTTCTTGCCATCGCCATTGGAGTGGAAGGCGCTCTCAGCCACCGGGCGCTCACGTCCGTGCTACTGAACGCAGTGCTGATGCTAGCGGCTGTCGAGTTCTCCTACCTCGCCGCGACCCTGCTTTGGGACGCGAAGGCACGGTCTCTCGCCTACTGGAAAGTTTGAGCAGAGGCGGGCTTCGCGCCAAGGGGCTGCCCGAACATTCCTACCGTCCTTCACCGAACCCATCAGCCTGTGGCGTGTTCCCCATCCGTTCTCATTGCGGATCGAAGGGGCATCACCGCGTGGCACCGAGAGACGATACCCAGCCACCCACCGCCTCCTGTCCCATCGAGGCCATCGCTCAAGCCTACCTTGTGACCACTGAGGGCAACGAAGGGCAGGCACTCCGCATCGCCATCACGGACGCCCTAGCGGACCTCATGGAAGGTGACAGGCGAGCACGGGCACACAGCCGACTCATCTCGCGAGGCTACGTGCGTGGTGCTAAGGACGATGCCGCCGAGGGGGCCTGACAGAGCGCTCTACTGTGCTCATAGAGCCATCCAGGGTGTCAGAAGCTGTAGCCAACTCTGAGCCGCATCTGATGTCGGTCGAAGCTCGTCAGATCGAGCGGCCCCGGCTCTCCAACCGCCTTTCCAGCCACCTGAAAGCTCCATGTGAACGATGCCCAGGCATGGGGCGTAAGGGTCGTGTAGATGGTCGGTCCGATGTAGACTGCCTGCCCAGCAAGTTGATCGAGCATCAGACCTTCGTAGGTGCGCGCGTAACGGGCCTCGCCGCCGACGAACAAGCCAGCTCGGACTTGGTAGGCAATGGCTCCGGCCAGCTCCGTGCTTGACCCAAGTACCAGCTCGTCTCCGCTGTTGAGCCGCGTAGACGCGAAGGCGAAGCCAGCGTTGAGGGCCGCAATGAGCTTGCCTGGGATCAGCTCGTAATCTGCAAGTAGCCCGACCTCTGTACCGAAGCTGCGCGCCCCCGCCCCAGAGCCACTATCCACGCCGCTGTAGCTCGGCACGATGTTGAGGGTGAGACCGAACGGGCCGGTTCGACGGTCGAGAAGGCGGAAGCGAGTTTCCAAGAACGCACCCGCGATGCCCCCGCTCAGGCGCATTGGCGTGCCAGGGGAACCAACATCGTAGGCATTGAAAGTGATGCCGGGGGCAAGCCGGAAGTCACTCGTCAGGGGCACCTTCAGTGCAAGCCCACTGTCGATTGCTACGAACCGCCCCAGACGTTTGCCCAGTCGTCCCGAGGTCTCCCATTCCAGCTCCGCTTCACCGGGCACGCCGAGGTCGCTGCCTTCCGTGAAGCCGAACAGGTGCTCACTGTCGATGTCGCCAGGAGTGAGGTTTTCAGCGGCGGTCGGTAGTGACTGAGCCAGGATGGCCGATGACAAAGGCACCTGTCCGGCGGACAGTACCGTGAACGCGAGCACCCCAGCAGAAGGTAAGCGCACTTTTCGGCACCACGGACCCCACATGGGTTACAACCTTAATCATAGCACTTGCTATACGAGTTAGGCGCAGCTGTGCCCCTCAGTCAATGCCCCTCTGCACTTCTCGTGAAGCGACCCTGAGGAGCACGCCATGAACATGCTGACCGCCATCCCGAACGGGCTCACGATGTCGAGCCGGGAGATCGCAGACCGCACTGGAAAGCGGCACGACAACGTCATGCGGGACGCCCGCGTCATGCCGATCGCGCTGCATGGTGCAGCCAACCTCCTCAGATTTGAGGGCGTCTACCGAGATGCGAAGGGTGAGGAGCGTCCGATCTACAACCTCCCCAAGCGCGAGACGCTGATCCTCGTCTCGGGCTACTCAGTGACCATGCGGGCCGCGATCATCGACCGCTGGCAGGAGCCGGAGGCGCAGCAGGCACCTCGCATCCCCACGCACGTGGAGGCACTCAGACTGGCCGTTGGGGTCATCGAGGAGACCAGCAGCAGGGTTTTGCAACACGGCTGGGGATTATTTTCAGCGAGTTGGTAACCGCCACACGCACCACCACACGACCGCTGCTGACTGCTAACGCGCATTTCATGGCGCAGTTAGATCAGTGAGTTACGTGAGATTTCATGGATAGCACACCGGGCATGAAGTCTCGTGTGTATGGACCAACGCATACTTTTCGCTGATTACCATGCTTGACGATGCTGTAAGTGGCTGTGACATGGGCACTCATCCGAAGCACTTTTATCTGCAGTTGCATCTCCGTGGAACATCCTATCCCATCAAACGACATCGCGAAGCTCATCAAGATCGTGCGCCAAGCGCGGCTTGCGGGGAACGTGAAGCGTCCAGACGGCAAATGGGTGGACTTGATGTCCCCTCAAGCGCTCCAAATCACATTGGAGATCGCCCAGCATCCGGGGATCACCATGAAGGAACTCATGGACGCATCCGGTATCGCTTTGGGCTCTGTATCAAGAAACCTCATGGCTCTCGGGGAATGGCACCGATCAGACATGCCAGGCCTCGGGTTGGTCGAAGCCGTTGACGACCCCCGTGAGTACCGGAGGAAGGCAGCCTTCCTCACCAAGAAGGGTCGCAAGTTCGTGTCTGATTTGGTCAGCATCCAGACGGGGGAACGGGTCACCGTTGCAGCGCCATCCGCTAGGGAGTGGGCGTTCCAGATTGATGCAGTTTAGATCAAACAAATTAAGTTGCGCTTGCTGTAAGGGTGATGAATATCCCACCGGTGGATAGTTGATGTGAGCATAGAAGCACTTTCTGCGTCGCCAGACAACAAGGCATCAGGCCGCATTGATTGCACGGGAACTTACATCAATAAGCGGAGCCGTGCGCTGTGCGCCAATCCCGGCGAGCGCCTGAGACCACAACAATGCAAATCCTCGGTTTCGTTTGTGAAAAGCTGTACCGTAGCTGCTTCGTTAAGGTGCCGCTCCTTGGCGAGTTCTGGGCTGAGACCTCCTCCGTCGTGCGAGGACGTTGGTGGGCAGACTACATGGTGCAGGGCAGTGCGCTGTGCTTCTACCTGGGCAGCACCCACATCGTGCTGTGTCCATCCTCATGGATGGTGAGCGCCTTCACCAGCGGTGGTGACGTGGTCCCAGCCGCCTGACCAACCCTACTGAACTGGAGGCTACCAGCGGTCGCTATGCTGGCGCGGTAAACAGCCATCTGTCTGTCGTCAGATGATTTGGGACATTCAGCGGTGTTCAGGAGCGGAGGCTCTGGTCCATCTGGGGTAAGAGGTTAGGCAGCCTGCGCGTGATGGCG
>NZ_LMRA01000016.1 GCF_001424705.1 Methylobacterium sp. Leaf465 | reverse complement strand
TAGCTGATCACATCATAACGGAAGCACACAACGATACAGCGCGTTTCCAAACCATATCGGTGAGCTCTCGAAACGTGTCAGCAATCGTCTCACAATCCTCTTCACAGAGGATCCGCAAGAGCAAAATCGCCGCCCACGCTTCTCTTTCTCAGATTCACTTGTCAAAGAACATTGTACCGAACACGAACCGTTCGGTCCCAATGCCGCTACAGACAAAAACAGTTGATCATCCAGCTCATCGCCGGATCCCCATCCGAAAGTCTCTGCAGAAGCGTCGGTGCGCCGCCAAACCCGTTGGCCGGCGCCGATGAGCCGGGGTATACGGGCGCTGGCCGGGGCCGTCAACACCCAACATCACATTTTTACGACGCCCATGCGCAAGGCACCCCGGCGACCGCCGGGCCGGGCGCGCAGGGCCCCCATGCGTCGCCCCCACCCCTATCCGGCGGTACTCTCGCACGGTGCCGATCGGCGGGGGAGGGGCGGTCTCGGCCTGTCCACGGCGGATTGTGCCACCGCGGCCCCGATCGGCCCCAATTTCGGCGGAGGGCGCATTCACCGCATCTTCACACGATTGCCACATGCCTATGGAATGCGCCGCGGCCGCGTCGCGGGGCGTCTTTGCTCCGACCTCGCAGCGCGCTCCGCTTCGGTATCAGATGTAATCCCGACTGATTACGGGCGCGCACGAGGGAGCATCAGCGCGCGGAGACACTTGCAACGACTAAGTGGCTCGCTCAAAATACAGTTGTGGAGAGGGGCGGGCCGCACCGGTCTCGCCGGGAAGGAAGCAGATCGTGACGCAGGCCCGGGATTCCGCCGAGCTGGCCTCGGCACTGGCGCAGTGCCGGACGGCCTTTATCGGCGTGGCCGCCATGAGCGGGCTCGTGAACGTGCTCTATCTCACCGGCTCGTTCTTCATGCTCGAGGTCTACGACCGGGTGATCCCGAGCCGGTCGGTGCCGACCCTGATCGGCCTCTGCATCCTGGCCTTCGTGCTCTACATCTTCCAGGGACTTCTCGAAGCCCTGCGCTCGCGCATCCTGGCCCGCATCGGTGCCGCCCTGGACGAATCCCTGAGCGGGCGAGTCTTCGACATCGTGGTGCGCGCGCCCCTGAAGGGGGCCGCCCCCGGCGACGGCCTCCTGCCCCTGCGCGACCTCGACCAGCTGCGCGCCTTCCTCGGCGGCTCGGGCCCCTCCGCCTTCTTCGATCTCCCCTGGATGCCGATCTATCTGCTGATCTGCTTCCTGTTCCATCCCATGATCGGCGTCGCCGCCCTCGTGGGCGCGGCCGTCCTCGCCACCCTCGGCCTTCTCACCGACCGGGCGACCCGGCATCCGGCCCAGACCGCCACCGCCCACGGCCTGCGTCGGAACGGCCTGGCCGAGGCCGGCCGCCGCAACGCCGAGGTCTTGGCCGCCATGGGCATGCAGGGGCGCTTCGGCACCCGCTGGGCCCTGGCCAACCGCGACTACATGCAGTCCCAGCAGCGCGCCTCCGACATCGCCGGCGGCTACGGCGCCGGCTCCAAGGTGTTCCGCACCGCCCTGCAGTCCGGGGTGCTGGCGCTGGGCGCCTACCTCGTGATCAACGGTCTGGCCTCCGCCGGCATCATCATCGCCTCCTCGATCCTGGTGGCCCGGGCCCTGGCCCCGGCGGAGCTCGCCATCGCCAACTGGAAGAGCTTCGTCCAGGCCCGCCAGTCCTGGGCCCGCCTCTCCGAGCTCTTCGCCCGCATGCCCGCCGGCGCGCAGCCGCACGCGCTCCCGGCGCCATCCCGCGCGCTTCAGGTCGAGAGCGTCAGCGTCGCCCCGCCCGGAACCCCCCGCCTCGTGGTCCAGGACGTCAGCTTCGCCCTCCAGGCCGGCCAGGGCCTTGGCGTCATCGGCCCCTCGGCCTCGGGCAAGTCGAGCCTGGTGCGCGCCCTCGTCGGGGTCTGGCCGGCCGTGCGCGGCAAGGTGCGCCTCGACGGCGCCGCCCTCGACCAATGGTCGGCCGACGATCTCGGCCCCCATATCGGCTTCCTGCCCCAGGA
Source organism: Methylobacterium sp. Leaf465 (assembly GCF_001424705.1). GTDB lineage: Bacteria > Pseudomonadota > Alphaproteobacteria > Rhizobiales > Beijerinckiaceae > Methylobacterium. The sequence continues at coordinate 30,643 of NZ_LMRA01000016.1, read as the reverse complement.
GGTGGAGCTGTTCGCCGGCACGGTGGCGGAGAACATCGCCCGCTTCGATCCGCAGGCCCCCTCCGACGCCGTGATCGCGGCCGCCCGCGCGGCCGGCGTGCACGAGCTGATCCTGCGCCTGTCGGAGGGCTACGACACCCGCATCGGCGAGGGCGGTGCCGGCCTCTCCGCCGGCCAGCGCCAGCGCGTCGGCCTGGCCCGGGCCCTCTACGGCGATCCCTTCCTGGTCATCCTCGACGAGCCCAACGCCAATCTCGACGCGGAGGGCGAGAACGCCCTGACCCAGGCGATCATCGGGGTGCGCCGCCGCGGCGGCATCTGCATCGTCATCGCCCACCGGCCGTCCGCCCTCGGCGCGGTCGACCTCATCCTGATGATGGCGGAGGGCCGGGCCCAGGCCTTCGGGCCGAAGGACGAGGTCCTCAAGCGCGTGCTGCGTCCGGCCTCGGTCCCCGTGGAGGCCCGCCCCGTGGACACGCAGGCCGGCCCCGGCGCCCTGCAGGAGAGTGCATGATGTCCGTCGCCCTCAGCCCCGTCGACCTGCATCCCGCCCTCACGCCCCCGCGTCCCACCGCGCAGGGCTCGATCCGCCGCCACCTCGCCCTCGGCCTCGCCCTGGGCGCGGTGCTGGTGGTGGGCGTGGGCGGCTGGGCCACCTTCACCCAGATCTCCGGCGCCGTGATCGCGCCGGGCCAGCTCGTGGTCGAAACCGACGTGAAGAAGGTGCAGCATCCCACCGGCGGCGTCGTCGGCGAGCTGCGGGTCCACGACGGCATGCGCGTCAAGGCCGGCGACATCCTGATCCGTCTCGACGAGACCCAGACCCGGGCCAACCTCGACATCATCCTGAAGGCCCTCGACGAGCTCTCCGCCCGGCGCGCCCGCGACGAGGCCGAGCGCGACGGCGCCGCCACCATCGCCTTCCCGCCCGAGTTGCTGGCCCGCAAGGACAGCGATCCCTCGGTGGCCCACCTGATCGAGGGCGAGACCCGGCTGTTCAGGTCCCGCGTGGCCGGCCGCGAGGGCCAGAAGGCGCAGCTGCGCGAGCGCGTCCAGCAGCTGCGCGAGGAGATCAAGGGCCTGACCGAGCAGGTCGCGGCCAAGGCCCGCGAGGTCGGCTTCATCACCGGCGAGTTGCAGGGCGTGCGGGAGCTCTACGCCAAGAACCTGGTGCCCCTGGCCCGGGTCAACGCCCTCGAGCGCGACGCCGCGCGCCTCGACGGCGAGCGCGGGCAGCTCCTCGCCTCGACGGCCTCGGCCCGCGGCAAGATCGCCGAGACCGAGCTGCAGATCCTTCAGATCGACGGCGACATGCGCACCGAGACCGGCAAGGACCTCGCCGAGATCCGGGGCAAGTGGTCGGAATACGTCGAGAAGCGCGTGGCCGCCGAGGACCAGCTCAAGCGTGTCGACATGCGCGCCCCGCAATCGGGCACGGTGCACCAGATGACGGTGCACACGATCGGCGGCCTGGTGACGCCCTCCGAGCCCGCCATGCTGATCGTGCCGGAGGCGGACCAGCTCGCGGTGGAGGTGAAGATCCAGCCGCAGGACATCGACAATGTCCGCCTCGACCAGGCGGCGGTGCTGCGCTTCTCGGCCTTCAACCAGCGCACCACGCCGGAGATCGACGGGGTGGTGTCGCGGGTCTCGGCCGACGTCACCTCCGATCCGAAGACCGGGATGAGCTACTACACGGCCCGCATCCGCGTGCCGGAGGACCAGAAGGAGCGCCTCGGCACCGCCCGCCTCGTCCCGGGCATGCCGGTCGAGACCTTCATGCAGCTCGGCAACCGCTCGGTGCTCAGCTACCTCACCAAGCCGCTCACCGACCAGATCGCCAAGGCCTGGCGAGAAAAGTAAGGCCTGGTGAGAAAAGTAAGGCTTGGCGCGAGAAGTAAGGCCTGGCGAGAAAAGGAAAACGTGGCGCGAGGCGTTCGTCTCGCCGGAAGCCGGATGGCCCCGGCCTGCGCGAAGGCCGCTGCGCCTGAACGGGGGATGGCCCGTGCGCTGGCGGGGGGATCAGCAGGCCGGCTGGATCGCGGACATCAGGCTTCGAAGGACGGCCCGGAGATGGGCGCGGAGCGCCAGGACCCGCTCGTCCGGCAGGGTCTCGGTTCCTGCCCTCTCGCTTCCGGGACCTGCAAGATATCCGTCGAACCCGCTCATCGGCAGCGCCCCTCAATGCCACGACGCATTTTTGCAGTGCACAAAAGACAAAAAGTATTATTCCAGACCGATTGTCAATACCTGCTTCTAGCGCAATTGCGCATCCCATTCGCCAATTGCATCTTTGATGAATGAAGCGCTTAATTCTACCTGAAGTTAATCGGGATTGAGCAACGATATCCGATACTGAGCACGCCACGGCCTCCCTTTGACTGGCCCGTCGCCCGTACCCTGAGACCTGGATCCCTTCCGGCCTGGAACGGACGTGCGGCGGTTCGGGCGGCAGGTCAGCGGGGGCGACAGGCCCATGCTCGTCCCTGCGTCCCGAGGGCCATTTCCCCGATGCGCTTCCATTTCGATCTCACCGATGGCCGGACCACGATGACCGACGCGAGGGGCGCCGAAGCGGCCGACCTCGCCGAGGCCATCGCCCAGGCCGCGCTGGTCATCGAGGAACTTCGCAGGGGTGGCGAACTGGTCCATGTCGAGGGCGCCTGGGATCTCGTGATCCGGGATGCGGACGGGCGGGACCTGCACCGCATCCCCGTCGTCCCAAGGGCGTGAGTGCGCGGGCCTGCGCGTCCGAAGCCGAAGCTATGCCGCATCGACGGGGCCGTGCATTAACTTTCCATGAGCGGTTCACGATCAGCGGTTCACGATCAGCTGTTCACGATGCGTGGCCTGCCCTGAGCCGAGGCGGGTCGGAGGAGGGGCCGACCGGGCGGAGGCGGGGCGATTCGCGTCCGGGACGACTCAGGAATGGCCCAACGCGGCGGCGATGCGGGCCAGGCGCCCGTCCGGATGCGCCAGGGCCTCGAGGATCGAGAAATGATCCGCGCCGTCGAGCGCGACGCAGCGGGTCTCGGGCTCCACCGCCGCGCGCGCCGCGGCGTAGGCCTTCGACTGGCGCCGAAGTTCGGGCAGTTCGTCGGCCCCGTAAGCGACCACCAGGGGGACGAAGCGGCGGGGGGCCAGGCGGATCGGCGACAGCGCCTCCACCTCCCCGGGCGTGAGCCGGAGCGCGTCGTCGAGGGACGTCCGCCGGATGGGCGCGAGATCGTAGATCCCGCTGATCGCGAGGCCGGCATCGGCGTCCGGCCCGTCCAGCGCCAGGGCGGCGAGGTGCCCGCCCGCCGACCAGCCGGAAACCACGAGGCGCCGACGCCCCAGGCCCACGGCGGCATCGTGCGCCCGCAGGGCGTGCAGGGCCGCCCGGATCTCGTCCGCGATCCGGGTCAGCGACGCCTCCGGCGCCAGGGTGTAGCCGATCAGGGCCACGTCGAGCCCGAGGGCGAGCGGCCCCTCGGCCAGACAGGCGAAGCCTTCCTTCGCGTTCCGCTGCCAGTAGCCGCCATGGATGAAGGCCAGCAGCGGGGCGCCGGCCCGTCCGCAGGCGAACAGGTCGATCCGATTCCGGGGGCCGGCAGCGTGGGGCGGCCCCGGATCGTAGGGGAGATCGAGGGTGTGGCCCGGGCGGGCCCGGAGGGCGGCGCTGCGCGCGCTCCAGTCGGCGAGGCGGGCGGCGCTGTCGGCGACCGCCCCCGCATTGTCGTAGGCCCGGCTCAGGGCCGCGCGGTCGAGGTCCCGCCAGTCCGTCGGCGGCGTCCCGTCGGTCTCAAGCCTCATCGCCGGTTCCCCGATACCAGTCCACGAGTTCGCCCCCTTGGGCGAACCAGACGTCGTCGCGGGCGAGGAGCGCGTCGAGGAGCCGCTCCAGCAGCCCGATGCGGTGGGGGACGCCGGTGATGTAGGGGTGGAGGGCGAATCCCATCACCTTGGCGCCGCCCAGCGGCCCGTCGCCGGCCGCCTCCGCGGCGAGGCGCTCGACCTGGGCCAGCGCCCGGGCCACGAACTCGTCGGCACGGTGATGCTGGATCGCCAGCAGGGGGATGTCGTTCAGCTCCACCGAGTAGGGCAGGGCGATGAGCGGGCGCGTCGCGGTGGCGATGCGGCTGGGCCGGTCGTCCACCACCCAGTCGCCCACATAGTCGAGACCGGCGGCGGCGAGGTGGTCCGGGGTGTCGAGGGTCTCGGTCAGGCCGGGCCCGAGCCAGCCGCGCGGGTTCGTCCCCGTCACGGCGCGGATCGCCGCCAGGGTCCGGGCGATCATCGCGGGCTCGTCCGCGATGCGGTGGGTCGGGACCTGGTGGAAGCCGTGGCCCATGAACTCCCAGCCCGCGGCGTGGGCTTCGTGCGCCACGCGGGGATAGGCCTCGCAGACCGAGCCGTTGACCGACAGGGTCGGGCGGACCCCGCGCGCCTGGAACGCCGCGAGGAAGCGCCAGAACCCGACGCGCATCCCGTATTCGTGCCAGCCCCAGTTGGCGAGGTCGGGCAGGAGGGTCGCGCCGGTCGGCGCCACCAGGATCTGGCGCGGCATCGGGTTGTCGATGAGCCAGTGCTCGACATTCACCACCGGCCAGATCGCCACGTGCTTGCCCTTCGGCAGGACGAGGCGCGGCCGGTCGATGGCGGCCCGGTAGGCGAGGCGGCGCTCGGGGCGGCGGGAGTCCGACAAATCCGGTTCGGTCATGCGGGCTCGGCGCGGCACCAGGGGTTGGACATGTGGAGGGCGGCGGGCGCCGCCCGTTCCCCTTCCCCTCGAGGGGGAGAGGGACCCGTTCCGGACGTCAGCGCCTCACGCGGCGACGCGGCCGTGATGGCTGTGGAGCTGGGCCGAGAGCATCCGGCGGATGTCGTTGAAGGCCGGGCTCGAGACGTCGCGGCGGCGGGGCAGGGCGATGTCGTGCACGGCGTCGATCCGGCCGGGGCTCGGCGACATCACCACGACGCGGTCGGCGAGGAAGATCGCCTCCTCGATGGCATGGGTGACGAACAGCACGGTCAGGCCCGTGCGGCTCCAGAGCTCGAGGAGCTCGTCCTGCAGGCGCTCGCGGGTCATGGCGTCGAGCGCCCCGAAGGGCTCGTCCATCAGCACCACCTCCGCCTCGTTGGCCAGCACCCGGGCGATGGCGACGCGCTGCTTCATGCCCCCCGAGAGCTGGTGGGGATGCGCGTCCGCAAAGGGGCCGAGGCCCACGAGGTCGATGTAGCGGGCCACCGTGTCGCGGATCTCAGGCGCAGGGCGCCCGCGGGATTTCGGACCGAATCCGATGTTGTCGCGGACCGAGAGCCAGGGGAACAGGCCGTAATCCTGGAAGACCATGCCGCGCGACGGGTCGGGGCCGGCGATGGGCTTGCCCCACATGCACGCTTCGCCGGAGGAGGGCGCCTCGAAGCCGGCGGCGATGCGCAGCAGGGTGGACTTGCCGCAGCCCGAGGCGCCCAGCAGGCAGACGAACTCGCCCCGCGTCACCGTGAGGTTGGCCCCCTTCAGGGCGGTCACCGTCCTGCCCTGGACCGCGAAGGTCTTGCCGACGTCGCGGATCTCGAGAATCGGAAGCGTCGGATCACCCATGAGACGGACTCCAGGCCAGGAGGCGGCGGCCGATCAGCATGACGATCCGGTCCGACAGGAAGCCCGCAACGCCGATGACGATCATGCCGCAGATGACGATCTCGGTGCGGGAAAGCTGGCGCGCCTCCATGATGATGGCGCCGAGCCCCGTCTGCACGCCGGTCATCTCGCCGACCACGATCACCACCCAGGCGAAGCCGAGACCGAGGCGCAGGCCCGTGAAGATCGACGGCAGGGCGGCGGGCAGGACCACCCGGGCGAACTGGGCCGAGCCCCGGCAGCCGAGCATGCTGGCCGCCTCGAACAGGCGCGGCTCCACCGAGCGCACCCCGAAGATGGTGTTGACCAGGATGGGGTAGAACGCCCCGAGGAAGACGAGGAAGTAGGCCGAGCGCGGCCCGAGGCCGAACAGGATCATGGCCAGCGGCAGCCAGGCGGTGACCGGCACCGGCCGCAGGATCTGGAAGGTCGGGTCGAGGAGCTGGCGCATCAGCGGCACCCGCCCGATGAGGAGGCCGAGGGGGAGCGCGAACAGCACCGCGAGGGCGAAGCCCCCGTAGACCCGCGACAGCGAGGCGCCGAGATGGGTGAGCAGGGTGGCGCTGAAGGCGTCGTCGTTGATGCCCCCCACGGCGAGGTCGACCAGCGCCGTCCAGACCTCCGCGGGCGGCGGGATCAGGCTGTAGGGCCGCCCCGTCGTCAGGAGATGCCAGATGACGGCGAGCCCGGCGGGGATCGCCAGGGCCAGGGCCGCCGCGCGCAGGCGCCCCCAGGGCCATGCGACGCGCGGGCGGGGCGGGGCCGCCGGCACGGACGCCGCGACGGCGGCCGGCGCGGCGCTCACGCGTCCCTCATGGCATCGACGAAGCGGGTGTCGATGAAGGTCGAAAAATCGGGCAGGCGCTTGATCTGCTTCAGGGCGAGCATGCGGTCGGCATAGACCTTGGCCTGGGCGACCTCGGTCTCACCGAGCTTCCATTTCAGCTCGACGTTCGGGGCGGAGAGTTCCAGCGCCTCCCGCTTCTGCCCGAGCTTGGCCACCGCCATGGCGATCATCGCCTCGCGGTTGCCCTGCGCGAACTCCGTGGCCTTGCGGTGGATCTCCAGCATCGTGCGGACGATCTCGGGCCGCTGCGCCGTGGTGTCGGCGTGCGCGCCGAACACCATGTTGAGGGCGCCCATCTCGGTCCCGTAGGGATACTCGACGAGGCTGCCGACGCCGCTGGCGAGGCTCACGCCCGGGGCCGGCTCGGCGCCCACATAGGCGTCGATGTCGCCGCGCGCCAGGGCGATGTGCATCTCCGAGAACGAGATCCGCACCGGCGTGATGTCCTTCACGCTCATCCCCTCCTGGCGCAGGCGCTCCAGGGCGAAGACCTCCTGGGTCGAGCCGGGCCACAGGGCGACGCGCTTGCCCTTGAGGTCCTTGAGGGCGGCGATGCCCGCATCCTTCCTGGCGATGATCGCCATGCCGCGGTTGCAGGTCGAGGCGATGATGACGAGGGGCTCGCCGGCGGCCGCTCCCAGGGTGCCGGCGGCGATGCCGAAGGTCCCGAAATCCACCGACTTCGTCACCACCGCGTTCTTGCACTCGGTGGGGCTCTCGAACGGCACGACCTCGACCTTGTATCCGGCCGGGGTGAACGACTCGTAGAAATGCGGCGCGATCGAGTGGATCAGCTTCAGGGAGCCCATCCGGATCACCGTGGGGGCCTGCGCCCGGGCCGGACGGGGAAGGCCGAGGGGCGTGGCCAGGAGGCCGGCGCCGAGGCCGGCCAGGAGGGTGCGACGGCGGATCATGGCGGGGCTCCGGACGGCAAGTCTCGACCACCGAGGCTAGGGTCATCGCCTGTTGCACGCGAGTGCTGTTTCTTGACTGCCCCGTTGCCGATCGGGCAACAGGGGCGGGACCAGCGGACCCGCACGATGAAGCACCTACGCATCCTCACCTACGTGGCCGAGGTGGCCCGCCACGGCGCGATCCGCCGGGCGGCGGAGCGGCTCAACATCACGCCCTCCGCCCTGACCCGGCAGATCCAGGACCTCGAATACGAGCTCGGCACGCCGATCTTCGAGCGGGTGGCCCAGGGCATGCGCCTCAACGCGGCCGGCGAATTGCTGGTGCGCCACATCCGCGACCAGCGCGCCGACCTGGAGCGGGTGCGCTCGCAGATCGCCGACCTGTCCGGGGTCCGGCGCGGGCACGTGGCGCTGGCCTGCAGCCAGGCCTTCGTCAACCACGTGGTGCCGGACGAGGTCGAGGCCTACCGGGCGCAGTTCCCGCAGGTGACCTTCACCGTGCAGGTCCGCGATCACGTCCAGGCGGTGGCGGCGCTGGCCCAGTTCGAGGCCGACCTCGCCCTGGTGCTGCAGCCGCCGCCCTCGGCCGACATGCAGGTGCTGTTCTCCTGCCGCCAGACGCTGTGCGCGCTGATGCGGGCCGAGCACCCGCTGGCCGCAGAGACCGGCCCGGTGCGCCTGCGCGACTGCCTCGCCCACCCGATGGCCCTGCCGGACCGCTCGCTCGCCATCCGCCACCATTTCGACGACGCGCTGGGCCGCCGGGGCACACCGCTGAGGCCCGCCATCGAGTCGAGCTCGCTGGAATTCCTGCGCAACCTCGTCCTGCGCGAGGACGCGGTCAGCCTGCAGGTCCCGAGCGGCATCCCCGAAGATCCCCGCCTGCGCTCCCGCCCCATCGACGCCCGGGACCTCGCCCCGATGGCGCTGATCCTGGCGCAGCTGCGGGGCCGCACCCTGCCGGTGGCGACGGCCAAGTTCGCCGACCGCTTCGCGAGCAGCCTGCACCGGCGCTACGGCGTCGCGGCATCCTGACGGCGGAGGCGGAGATGCGCGTCCCCCGCCGCGTCCCCATCTCCACCCGGACCATTGGCACGGGATCGGACATGACGCGGATGCGCCTGCGCGGCGGTGCGGCCTGGTTCTCCGCGGCCGCGGGCTGGATCGGCCTCCTGGCGGCCGGCGTGACCCTGGCGGTCGCGGCGGCACCGGTGCTCGTACCCGCCGCGCGCGCGGGCCGCCTCCTCGCGGCGGCCGACGATCCCGGCGCCCTGGCGGAGATCCGCCTGGAGCGCGCGGCCACGCCGGAGCGCCTGGAGGCCGGGCTCGATGCCGCGGTCGCGGCGGAGGACGAGGACCTCGCCCTGAGCTTCCTGGCGCTGGCCGAGACCCGCGGCCTGCCCGTCGATCCGGCCCGCCGGGGCCGCGTGGAGGCCCTGGCGCAGGGCCGGATGAGCCGCGCCGCCCGGGACTTCGCGGCCGGGGCGGTCTCGGGCACCGCGGAGGGGACGGCGGGTCTCGTCGGCACCCTCGCGGCCGACGTGACCGGCCTCGGCGACCTGCGCGACCTCCTGCGCGAGGGCGGGCGCTACGCCCGCGCCGAGCCCTACGACCCGCTCCTCCTCGGCATGGCGCTGGTGGGCCTGCCGCTCACCGTCGCCACCTGGACGGCCGGGGCGGGCGCGGGCGGGCGGGCCGGCATGACCGTGCTGAAGGCGGCCCGGCGCGGCGGCCGGCTCTCGCCCGCACTCGCCGCGAGCCTGGGCCGCACGGTCCGCGCCGGCCTCGATCGCGAGGCCGTGGCCGGCGCGGTCGCCGCCTCCGCCCGCCTGGACGTCGCCGGCGCGCGGGCCGCCGCCGGCCTCGCCATCCGGCCCGGCACGGTGGCGCGCCTGACGAACCTGGCTGGCGATGCCCTCGTGCTCGGCCGCCGCACCGGCCAGCGCGGGGTGATGCAGGTGCTCGGCCTCGCCCGGGACCCCGGCGACGTCACCCGCGCGGTCCGCCTCAGCGAGCGCCTCGGCCCCCGCACCCGCGCCACCCTGGCGCTCCTCGGCCGCGGCGCCCTGGCCCTCGGTGCCGGCCTCGCGGCCTTGGCCAGCGCCCTGCTGACGGGGCTGGCCTGGTGCCTGGGTCTGGCGCTGTTCTGCCGACGCCTCGGACTGCTCCTCGGACGCGCGATCTGGCGCCGGCCCAGGCCCCCGAGCCTGCGGGACGCGGGCCGGGCCTGACGGGGTCTTCGGGCCGGAGCAGGTCCGGGACGCCCTAAGCCAGGCGCAGATCGGCGTGCGGCAGATCGGCGACCGGCACGTTGACCGGCAGGTCCACCACCGGGGGGTCGAGCGGCGTCGGATCGGCGAGCGGCAGGGCACGGGCCTGCCCGAGGCCACCCCCGACTGCGCCCCCCACTGCGCCGGGCGTCGGAGCCGCCTTCGGCTCGCAGCAGACGCGGTTCCGCCCCTGGGCCTTCGCCCGGTAGAGGGCGGCGTCGGCCTGCCGCGTCGCCTCCTCGAAGCTCGCCGCGTCCAGCCCCATCATGGCGGCTCCGATGCTCACCGTGACCGTCAGGGCCCCGGACCGATGCGGAAACGGCTCCTCGGCGACGGCCGCCCGCACGCGTTCGGCCACGGGCAGGAGTTCCTGCGGACCGGCGCCCGGAAGAACGATGAGGAACTCCTCGCCGCCCCAGCGGGCGATCAGGTCCGTGGCCCGGAGCGTTGCCCGCACGCGGGCCGCGAACGTCGCCAGGATGGCGTCCCCGCTCTCGTGGCCGTAGCGGTCGTTGATGGACTTGAAGTGGTCGATGTCCAGGATCAGGACCCCGCCCAGCGCCTGCCGGCCCGGGGCCGGAAGGCGGCGGCGCAGCTGCTTCTGCAGGCCGCGGCGGTTGGAGAGCCCGGTGAGCGGATCCGTCTCGGCCAAGCGCAGGAGCGTCCGGTTGGCGCGCTCGGCGGCCATCGCGATGTAGCCGAAATAGGCCAGGACCCCCATGACCTGATCCAGGATCATGGAGTTGCGCTCGGTCTCCGCCGAGGCCGTCGGCCAGTCGGTGCCGACGAGGACCCCGATCGAGACGAGGAAGACCAGCACATAGGATCCGAACGCCACGGTCACGATGGATTGCGACCACAGGCGTTCGACGCCCGGCGACAGGCGGACGGTCTCGCGGGCGGCCAGGAGGGCGACCCCGAGGCAGCAGAGGAACACGGCCGCGACCGCCAGGCGGTTGGCGACACCGGCCGAGAGCAGGAGCGGATAGAGGAGACCCGGGAGGGCGGTGAGACAGATCCCGAGATCGATCCGCACGGGGCGGCCGAAGAAGCTGCGCAGGCCCGTCCAGCACAGGACGAGACTCCCGGCGTAGAGCCAGTAGACGACCATCGCGATCCAGACCGGCGGCGCGTCGGACGACGGGACGTGCATCATGATGAGCGATCCCACCATCGACGTCCCCATGGCGCCCATCCATTGCCAGAGAAAGGTCTGCTGCCGCTGGCTGAGGGCCATGACGAGAAAGACGACGACGTAGGCACATCGGCTGGCAGCACTGGCAAAGTGAAGGGTGTGGAGATCAAGCATCACAGAACTCCGTCTCCAGACACAGCGCCACCACCGTCACAACAATCACGGCATCTGTGGAGGCTGCCACGAGATTTATCATTTCATAAGATACGAATACGCAACCAATGCCCAGGGACGACGATCAGGTATATTTATTGCACTTGCACCACTATATCAAATACATATCCGCGAAAATCGTCCTGCAATACTGTAAATCTGCAAGATTAAGGACACGGCAAAGGGCATGCTTAAGAGTATCTTCAGTCGATCCGCCTAGCTTTCCGGGACAGCCCCGCGACCGGGTGCGCCGCGCGAGCCCCGTCCCGGCGGCCTGCCGCCCGGGCCCCGGCGCCCGAGCGCGTCGCGCGGTCCGGCCTCTCCGAAAGCACGTCCCATGTCGAAGCTCGCCTCGTCCCTCGGTTCGCTCCTGGCCGTCGTCCTCGCGGACGGAGCGGGCCTCGCACGGGCGGTGGAGCCCGTCGGCGTCGATCGCGGCTTGCGGGCCGGGGACTGGCTCGTGCGCGGCCGCATCATGGGCACCATCCCCACGGAGCAGAGCACCCACATCGCCGTGATCGGCGGACAGAGCAAGACGCCCACCGCCCTGCTGCCGGACGGCGACGTCTCGTACTTCCTGACGGATCACATCGCCATCGAGGGACAGGCGGGCCCGATCCGGACCCGCCCGAAGATCCGGAACTCGCTGGTGGGCGACGTCGCGATCGGATCGGTCTGGAACGCCGCCGCCATGGCGACCCTCCAGTATCACCTCCTGCCCGGGGCGCGTCTCAATCCCTATCTCGGGGTCGGCCTCGCCGTGACCACGCCCATCGCGATCGACCCGGCGCGGGGGATCCCCGATTTCACGCTCGGGTCGCTGGCCAGCCCCGTGCTCCAGGCCGGCTTCGACTATCACCTCGGCGGCAACTGGTTCGGGAACGTTGCGGTGAAGTACCTCTTCGTGCCGCGTCAATCCTACACGATCGGCGGCGTGCGGGTGGCGGCCGACCTGGACATGCTCATGGTGGGCGCCGGCCTCGGCTACCGGTTCTGAGCGCGCCGCGCCCGAAGCGGGGCGGCGCCGTTCACAGGTCGAGCACGTCCACCGCATCCCCCAGGCGCGCCCGGGCCAGGTCCGCCACGTGGCGGTGGTGGGTGAACAGGATCGGCTGGATCGTGCCGCCCACCGCCGCCAGGGCCTCGAGGCCGTGGGCGGTGCGGGCGTCGTCGAAGGTGAGGAACAGGTCGTCGCCGATGAAGGGGGCGGGCTCGGCGCGGGCGGCGTAGTCCTCCAGGTAGGCCAGGCGCAGGGCGAGGTAGAGCTGGTCGCGGGTGCCCTCGCTCAAGCCCTCCACGGGCACGAGTTCGCCCGAGGCCCGGCGCCCCGCGAGGCGGGGGGTGTCGGCGGCGTCGTAATCCTGGGCGAGGCCCGCGAAGGCGCCTCCGGTCAGGGCCCCGAACAGGGTGCCGGACCGGGTGAGCAGCGGGTCCTGCTGGCCGGCCCGGTGGCGGCCGATGGCGGTGCCGAGCATCAGGCTCGCGAGCTTCAGCACCGCCCAGTGCCGGGCATTGGCCTGGAGTTCGGCCTCCGCCGCCTTGCGCTGGGCGAGCGCCAGCTCGGCCCCGATGCCCCCCTCCAGCTCGGCGCGACGGCGCTCGTGCCGGTCGCGGTCGGCGAAGGCCCGCTGTCCGCGCTGATCCAGGTCCTCGGCCTCCGCCGCCAGGTTGGCGAGCGATCCCTCGATGTCGTCGCCGGTGAGGGCGGCGAGGTCCGCCCGGAGATCGGCTTCGCCGTGGCCGTCGGCGGCCCGGGCGAGCTCGGCCCGGCGCTCGGCCAGCTCGGCCTGGCAGGCCCGGCGGGCGGTGAGGCGCCCGTGGAGCGCCTCCGGGTCGGTACCGGGGGGCAGCCCGGCGGCCGCCCCCTCGGCCATGAGGGCGGTCAGGTCGGCACCCGCGGCCTGCGCTGCCCGGGCCGCCTGCACCCGCGCCGCCTCGGCGGCATCGCGCTGGCGCCCCAGCTCCGCCCGGCGGGTCTCGCCCCTGAGGGCGTCCTGCAGGCGGGTGTGCAGCGCCTTCATGGCGGCGGTGGGGGGCAGGGCGGCGAGATCGGGCGCCACCGCCGCGGTCAGGCGCGCCACCGCCTCGCGATGGACCCCGATGTCGCGCGCGATGCCGTTGACCCGGCCGAGGCGGTTGTCGCGCTCGGACAGGGCCGCCGGCACCGCGCGCCAGGCGGCCAAAGCCGCCTCGGCCTCGTCCGGCGTGGCCGCGGCCGCCAGGCCGAGATCGGCGAGGGCGGGCCCCCAGGCCGTGCGCCAGGCGGCCTCGCGGGCCAGGGCCTCGGCGAGGGCCGCCGCCGTGCGGGCGATCTGCTCCGCGGCGGTCTCGGCGCGGGTCTTGGCCTCGCGCACCGCCTCCCAGCGCAGGGCGAGTTCGCCGACCCGGTCCTCGAGGCGGGCGAGCATCCGGCCGAGATCGAGGCCGTCGAGGTCGGGCAGGCCGGCCCGGCGGCTGAGATCCGCCAGGGGCGCCCGGCAGGCCTCGACCCGGGCGGCCATCCGGGCCTGCTCCAGTCTTGTGGTCTCCAGCCCTTGCGCGGAATCCTGCAGGGTCTCGACCTCCGTGAGCCAGGCGGCCATCTCGGCCGGGGCGGCGGGGTCGATCCCGCAGGGGGCCCAGGCCGCCCGCCAGGCGGCGGCGCCCTCGGCCAGCCGCGCCTCGCAGGCGGCGAGGGCCTCGTCCGCCGCGGCGGCCTCGGCCTGCTCGGCCGCGAGGCTGCGGGTGTCGGCCCCCTGCTCGGCCACCCGGGCGGCGTCGCTCACGAGGTCGTCGGCCGCCCGGTCGGCGGCGGCGAGCGCCGCGCCGAAGCGGGTCAGGATCTCGGGGGCGCCCCCGGGCAGGTCGGCCAGGAGGGCGTCGCGGCGGGCGCGCAGGGCCTGGAGGTCCGCCAGGCTCGGGATCGGCCGACCGGCGGCGCGCGCCTCCAGGCGGGCGCGGCGCTGGGCCACCGCCGCCTGCGCCGCCGCCAGGCGATCGGCGGCCCGGTCGCGCGCGCGCAGCGCCCCGTCGAGGGTGCTCCGGTAGCGCGCCACCGCCTCGGCCGAGGGCGGGCGTCCGGCGGCGTAGGCGTCGAGATCCGGGATCGGGGGGCTGAGGCGGCCGGCCTGGGTCCGGATCGAGGCCGCCTCGCGGGTGAGGGCGGCGTCGAGGTCGTCGCGCCGGTCGAGGTCGCGGCGCAGGCCCGCGAAGGCCTTCAGGTCGGCCCGCAGGGGGGCCGGATCGGCGAGGGCGCCCGCGCCCGCAGTGGCGGCGGCGAGGCGGTCCCGCTCGGCCTCGCGGGCGGCGAGGTCCTGGCGCAGGCGGGCGATCGTGGCGGCGTCCTCGCGGCCCGCGCGGATCAGGCCCTCGATGCGGGTGCGGGCCGCGTCCGAGGGCTGGCGCGCCCGCAGGGCCTCGGCATCCGGCAGGCCGATCCGGGCCGCGAGCTGGGCGAGCTCGCGCGCGACGGCATCCGCCTCGCCCTGGATGCGGGGCAAATCGATGCCGCCCTTGTCGAAGCGGTCGGTGCCGCGGAACGCCTCCAGGATCTCGTCGGCCCGGGCGAGCACGCCCTCCTCCACCGGCACCTGCTCCAGGGCCAGGGCGGCCTGCGCGGCGGCGGACCGGGTGCGGGCCGCCGCCTCCGCCGTGGTGCGCAGGGCCGCCAGGGCCTGGCCGAGGCGGTCGATCCAGGCCTCCGGCACCGCGATCAGGCCGGGCTCGGCCTCGGCGCGGGCGGCGGCCGCATCGATGGCCTGGAGCAGCGGGCCGACCCGGCGCAGGCGGGTGAGCCGGGCCTGCTCGGCGGCGATGCGCGCCCGCTCCGCCTTGAGGTCGACGAGGGCCGCCCCGGCGGCCTCGATCTCGCCGTTGAGGTCGCGCCAGTCGCCCGCCCGCAACTCCCCGGCGCGGATCGCCTTGCGGGCCTCGTCGTAGCGCTGGAGCGCCTGGTAGAAGGTCCGGCTCTGGGCGGCGCGCGGCATGAAGATGCCCGCGGCCTCGGTCTCGAGCTCGGCCTGGAGGCCGCTGTAGCCGCGCAGGCCCGAGGCCGCCGCGAACAGGCTGGCACCGACCTCGCCCTCGGCATCCATCATCTCGGCCGCCCCCGCCCGCAGGGCGCGGGCGTCGAGGCCGAAGGCGCGGCAGAACACCTCGCGGGACAGTCCGCCGAGGAAGGGCGCCAGGGCATCCTCCGGCAGGGCCGCGTCGGCGGCGTCCACGAGGGTGTTCCGGTTGCCCTTGCGCCGCCGGAACCCGAGCCGGCGGCCGTCGGCGGCGCGGATCTCGGCGCCGATCCGCATCTGCGGCATGTCGTGCAGGAAGTCGTAGCGGGTCCGCGTCTCGATGCCGAACAGCAGGTCCGTGACGGCGCTGAGCGCCGAGCTCTTGCCGGCCTCGTTGGCCCCCAGCACCACGTGCAGGCGCGCGTCCTCGCGGAACGTGACGGTGCGGTCCGTGAAGGGACCGTAGCGTTCGAGGGCGAGGGAGAGGAGACGCATCGGAACCTTGGGGGACGCTTCGGGAAGAGCTTCGGGAAGAGCTTCGGGAAGAGCTTCGGGACCCTTGGGGGGGGGCTTGCCGGCGGGCGGTCGTTCGACGGGGCGGCGTTCAGCAGGACCGCCCGGAGAGGCGCCCGAGGATCACCGCCTCGGCCTCCGCGCAGAGGGCCTCGAGGTCGGCGGCGAGGTCGTCCTCGGCGGCGAGGCCGGCCGGCATCTTGGCGGCGATCTCGGCCAGCGCCGCCCGGGCGCGGGCGCGGAAGTCCGGCTCGTGGTCCACCGCCGCCAGCAGGGTGGCGGGGTCGATGGCCGCGAAGGCGTCGGGGCGGGCCTCCGCGACGGGCCGGCGCGGACGGGCGGTCTCGATCTTCAGGCGCTCCAGCCAGATGTCCTCGTGGAGGCGGTGGGCGGCGGCCTGGATCTCGGCGGTGAGCCCGTCGCGGTCGGCCGCCAGGCGGTCGTGCGCCGGGGTCTCCCCCCGCAGGCGCACCCGCACGGCGATGAGGCGCGCCGCGGCGGCCTCCGCGAGCGGGCGCAGGGCCGCCTCGACGCGGGCGACCGCCGCGCGCTCGTCGGCCACGCCGGAGAGATCGACGTCGACGGGTTGGAATCGGGCCTGGTCGACGATGAGGCGCTCGACGCCCTGAACCCGCCCGTCGGCGACGGACACCGCGACGGCGCCCTTCTGGCCGGGCTCCCGGATGCTGCGCCCCTGCAGGTTGCCCGGAAACACGATCCAGGGGTCGCGGGCGAGTTCGGCGTACTCGTGCACGTGGCCGAGCGCCCAGTAGGCGTAGCCCCGCCCCGCCAGGTCCGCCACCGAGCAGGGGGCGTAGGTGGCGTGGGCCGCGTGGCCGGTGCAGGAGGTGTGCAGGATGCCGATGTTGAACCAGCCCGGCAGGGCGGGCGGATAGGTGAGGGCGTAGTTCTCCTCCACCGCCCGGTTGGGAAAGCTGCGCCCGTGCAGCGCCACCTTGAAGGGCTCGAGGCGGTGGGTCTCGGCCCGGCTCGTCGGGAAGCTGCGCACGGAGTCCGGCAGGGTGATCGAGCGGGTGATGACGCTCTCGGCGTCGTGGTTGCCGCGCACCAGGATGACGGGGATGCCGGCCCGGTCGAGGCGGGCGACCTGCCGGGCGAAGAACAGCCCGATGGTGTTGTCGGACCAGTCGCCGTCATAGACGTCGCCGGCCACGATCAGGAAGGCGACGCTCCGCTCGATCGCCAGGGTGACGAGATCCTCGAAGGCCCGGCGCCCCGCCGAGGCGAAGCGCCGGGCGATGTCGGGGTCCTTGAGAGCGAGGCCGCTGAGCGGGCTGCCGAGATGCAGGTCGGCGGCGTGGATGAAGGTGAACGCGGACATGCGGTGCGGATGAGGGGCCCTGAGAGGCGGCCGGGGCGGGAAGATGCGGGCGCCAGGGTCGCGGGTTTGGCGCCCGATTGCAACGTGGGCGCCCGGATCCGCCCACAAGCCCCTGCGATTCCGAGGCTTTCGTCTCCGATCGCGCCGGCGGCCCTCACCCGTCCAGGGTCATCAGGCCGGCGTTGCCGCCGGCCGCCGCCGTGTTGCGGCTGACCACGCGCTCGCGGACGAGGCCCTCGACCGGGTAGGCCTCGGAGCCGGCGGCCGGATCGAGGCGGGGCCGGTGGATGGCCACCAGGGGGCCGGGACGGGCGGCGAGGGCCGCGGCGAAGGCCGTCAGGGCCTCGGACGCGCCCTCCCACAGGACCGCGTCGGCGGCGGTCTCCGGATCGGCGGCCCGGATGAAGCCGTCCAGATCGTGCGGCAGGGGGTGCGGCAGGGCGGCGAGGAGGACTTGGGCCGGCGCGGTGGGACTGAGAACGACGCGGTTGCCGGTGGCGAGCGCCGCGCCGATCTGGGCCGCGAGGCCCGGCCCGGTCGCCGCCCGGCACAGGATGGTGCCGCGCGGATGCAGGTCGTAGCGGTTCTCCTCGCCCACCGGGCCCGGCAGCCGGAGCCCGCCGCCCACAGGGCTTTGGGCGATCCGCGCTTCCGCAGCCGCGGCCTCCCCGGGCCGGCCCTGGTCGCGCAGCCACCGGACCCAGGCGAGGGCCGCCGGGGCGGGCGGCCCGGGCGGAAGGCCGGTCCCGGCCGGGGCGGCGGCGAGGAGGCGCCGCAGGAGGAGCGGACCGCCGGCCTTCGGGCCGGTGCCGGAGAGGCCGTGCCCGCCGAAGGGCTGCATCCCGACCACGGCCCCGACGAGGTTGCGGTTGACGTAGAGGTTGCCCGCCGCGCTCAGGGCGCAGGCCCGGGCGATCGCCGTGTCGAGGCGGGTCTGGACGCCGAAGGTGAGGCCGTAGCCGGTGGCGTCGACGGCCGCGATCGTCGCCGCGAAGGCGGTGCGGTCGAAGCGCACCACGTGCAGCACCGGGCCGAAGACCTCGCGGGTGAGGGCGGCGACGGACGGGATCTCGATCACGGTCGGGGCGACGAAGGTGCCCCGGTCGCAGGCCTCCGGCAGGGGCGCCCGGTAAACGGGATATCCGGCGGCGCGCATCGCGGCGACGTGGGCCTCGATGGCGTCGCGCGCCTGTGCGCCGATCACCGGCCCGATATCGGTGGCCAGCCGGTCCGGGTTGCCGACCCGCCACGCGGCGAGGGCCCCCTTCAGCATGGCCAGGGTCCGGTCGGCGATCTCCTCCTGCAGCGCCAGCAGGCGCAGGGCCGAGCAGCGCTGGCCGGCGGAATCGAAGGCCGAGACCAGGGTATCGGCCACCACCTGCT
This sequence comes from Methylobacterium sp. Leaf465, assembly GCF_001424705.1. Classification (GTDB taxonomy): domain Bacteria; phylum Pseudomonadota; class Alphaproteobacteria; order Rhizobiales; family Beijerinckiaceae; genus Methylobacterium. The sequence goes on along the minus strand of NZ_LMRA01000016.1, from coordinate 12,414 downwards.
CGGTCAGGGCCGAGGAATCGACCACCAGGGCGTTCAGCCCCCCGGTCTCGGCCACCAGGGGCACGGGGTGGCCCTCCGGGTTGAGGCGCCGCGCGAGGGTCGCCTGGATGCCCGCCGCCACCGCGGTGGAGCCGGTGAACAGGACGCCGTTCACGCGCGGGTCGGCCACGAGGGCGGCCCCGGTCTCGCCGCCGCCGGGCAGGAGCTGGAGGGCGCCCGCCGGCACCCCGGCCGCGCGCAGGATCCGCACCGCCTCGGCGGCGACCAGCGGGGTCTCCTCGGCGGGCTTGGCCAGGACACCGTTGCCGGCGGCGAGAGCCGCCGCCACCTGGCCGGTGAAGATCGCCAGGGGGAAGTTCCAGGGACTGATGCAGGCGACGACGCCGAGGGGCCGGTGCGTGGCGGGGGCGAAGTCCCGGGCCTGCCCGGCATAGTCGCGCAGGAAGTCCACCGCCTCCCGCACCTCCGCCAGCGCGTTGGCGGCCGACTTGCCGGCCTCGCGGATCAGGAGGGCGATGAGCGCCGGCTGGCGCGCGCTCAGCGTCGCGGCCGCCGCCTCCAGGATCGCCGCCCGCGCCGCACCCGGCCGCGCGGCCCAGGCCGCGGCCCCGGTCCCGGCCTGGGCCAGGGCTTCCCCCACGAGGTCCGGCCCGGCCTCCACCACGGTGCCGACGCGGTCCGCCCGGTCGGCCGGGTTGCGGACGTCGCGGGCCGGCCCGGTGCGCTCGGCCTCGGCCAGCATCGGCACCGCCCGCCAGAGACGCGCACCCTCCGCCGTCAGGCGGCCGGCGAGATCGGCCAGCGCCCGCTCGTCGGACAGGTCGAGGCCGGCGGCCGCGACCCGGTCGGGGACGAGGTCGCGGGGCTTCCGGATCGCCGGGTGGGGGGCGCCGGGAGGCTGCGCGGCCCGCACCACCGCGACCGGGTCGGCGGCGAGGTCAGCCACGGCCACCCGCGCATCCGCGACCCGGTTGACGAAGGAGGTGTTGGCGCCGTTCTCGAGGAGGCGGCGCACGAGGTAGGCCAGCAGCGTCTCGTGGGTCCCCACCGGCGCGTAGATCCGGCAGGGGCGGTCGAGCCCGTCCGGTCCCACCACCGCCGCGTAGAGGGCCTCGCCCATGCCGTGCAGGCACTGGAACTCGTAGCGTCCGAGATGGAAGTCGGGCCCCGCCAGGGTGTGGAGGGCGGCCAGGGTCTGGGCGTTGTGGGTGGCGAATTGCGGGAAGATCGCGTCGGGGGCGGCGAGCATCCGCTCCGCGCAGGCGCGGTACGACAGGTCGGTGTGGACCTTGCGGGTGAAGACGGGGAAGTCCTCCAGGCCCGCCACCTGCGCCCGCTTGATCTCGGTGTCCCAGTAGGCGCCCTTGACGAGGCGGACCATGAGGCGGCGCCCGGAGCGGCGGGCGAGGTCGACGAGGACCGCGACCAGCGTCAGCGCCCGCTTCTGGTAGGCCTGCACCACGAAGCCGAGGCCGTTCCAGCCGGCCAGGTCCGGGTCGGCGCAGAGGGCTTCCAGGATGTCGAGGGAGAGGTCGAGGCGATCGGCCTCCTCGGCGTCGATGGTGAGGCCGATGTCGTCGTGGCGGGCGAGGCGGGCCAGGGCGGCGACGCGGGGCAGGAGTTCGGCCATCACCCGGTCCCGCTGGGCGCGGACGTAGCGCGGATGCAGGGCCGAGAGCTTGATCGAGATGCCGGGGCCGGAGACGAGGCCGCGCCCCGCCGAGGCCGCCCCGATGGCGTGGATGGCGTGCGTGTAGTCGGCCGTGTAGCGCGCGGCGTCGGCCGCATTCATCGCCGCCTCGCCGAGCATGTCGAAGGAGTGGGTGAAGCCGCGCGCCTCCTGGTGGCGGGCCTGGCGCAGGGCCTGCGCGATGGTCTCGCCGGCGACGTACTGGCCGCCCATGAGGCGCATGGCCTGGTCGACGCCCTCGCGGACCAGGGGCTCGCCGCCCCGGGCGACGACCCGGGCGAGGGAGCCGGACAGCCCCGCCTCGCGGCGCTCCGCGGCGCGGGCGAGGCGTCCGGTGAGCACCAGCCCCCAGGTGGCCGCGTTGACGAAGAGCGAGGGGCTGTGCCCGAGATGGGCCGCCCAGTCCCCCTGTCCGATCGTGTCGCGGATCAGCGCGTCGCGGGTCTCCGGATCGGGAATGCGCAGCAGCGCCTCGGCGAGGCACATCAGGGCCACGCCCTCCTCCGTCGACAGGCTGTATTCCCGCAGCAGGCCCTGGACTCCGCCGACCGGGCCCTGGGCGCGCAGGCGTCCGACGAGCGCGTGCGCGAGGCGCGCGGTGACCGCCGCGGCCCCGGGATCCGTCGTCACCGCCTCCAGGCAGGCGGCGACGCGCTCGGGCTCGGGCGCGCGGGTCTCCGCGGTCAGGCGCCGACGCAGGGGCGTCGGCGCGGCACGCGGCCCCAGGAACGCACCGAAGGGGCGGGCTGACGGCGGTGCCGGATCGGCAGGGCGCATCGCGGGCTCACGGTTCGGGCGGAACCGCCGCCCCGGCCGGGGAGGATGGGACGCGACGCACCGCGAGTCGAGGCCCCGCCCGCGGAGGGACGTCCCGAGCCGTTTTCCCAACATTAGGCAAGCAGGGATATCGCGAGAAATCCAGTATAGTCCCTGCGTAAACCGGACGCTCCAAAGCAGAAGCCGTAAGTTTTCCCGGGTCGAGCGATCGGCCCGCGCCTGGACGTCCGTGCCCGAGACCCCAGCCCCCCCTGTGTGCCTCGGGCCCGGTGCTGGTGGGGCTGGCGCCGCGCCGCGAAGGGCATCACATCCGCGCCGCGCGCGCCTTCCTCGACGGGTCCATGACCGATCTGTCCCGGGCCAGCGGGCTCTCGTTCTCGACCGTCCAACGCCTGGAGGGGGGCGCGGAGGCCCCCGGCCCATCCAGCCGGTACCGGGCCGTCGCCGCGCTCCGGGCGTCCGGGATCCTGTTCTCCCTGATCGAGGGGGCCGCCATCGTCGCCGGCCAGGCCTGAACGCCGTCGCGCCCCCCCGAGCCCCGTCGAGCGGGTCCTGCGGCAGGCGTCGACGCGTCAGGGCGTGCAGCAGGGCCTACAGAAAGTGGCGATACACCACGTGGGTGTCGGCTTCCGGCTGGAGGCTGCTCCGGCCGGCGGCGCCGCAGGTCGCGGCGGCGAAGGGCGAAACCATCGCGACGAGGGTCAGGAGCCAGCGAAACGGACCTGCGGCAATCATCGGAATCTCCTCGGCCGGGTGGGGATCGGCGGGTTGGGATCGAATCGTCGCCTGCGATGGCTGCGGGCCTGGGCCCGGGTCCTCCATGGAGCGTTCCGGCCCGTTTCGCGGTGCCGAGACGCACCCGGCCCGCGCTGTGGACGGCCGCACGCGAGCAGGGCGCGCCGTCGCCTTTGGCCGTAGGGTGGGCCATGGCTGCACGGATCCTGGATCGCGACCGGTTCGCGAAGTGTCGCGCACTGATGGAGCGCGGGGCCACGCCCGGCGAGCGCGCGGCCGGACGCGCGGCCGCGACCCGGGTGGCGGCTACCGCCGGTCTCAGCCTCGCCGACGCGCTCGTCCTGGCGGATGCCGGTCGCCCGGACGCCGGCCGGGCCCCCGCCCCGGACCACGACCGGCCGCGCCGGCCCGCCGAGCGGACCTACGCCTGGGCGACGCCCAGGCCCGCCCCGGAACCGGTGACGGTGGAGGAGTTGCAGCGGCAGAAGGCGGCGGACGAGGCGCGGCGCAAGAAGGCAACGGCCCGTGCCCGCCGGCGCCCGCAGGCCGCCGATCCGGACTGGGAGCACTGGTCCGGCGAGGTCCGCGAGGCCCAGGCCGCCCGGGACCGGGACTGGGCGCAGCGGCGTCCCCCCCGCGCCGCCGATTGAGGGGCCGGCCCCGAGGCTGCAACCGGCCCGACGAACACGCGCGAAAGCCCATTCGGATCGGAACGTGCCGTTCCAAGGCGTCCAATCCATGATAAAAAGACGACAAAGGCGCAGGGTCGCACATCCATCCACGCCGTGATCTCTGTCCGTCGCGCAACGGTAGGCTTGCCGCCGCATGTGCCCGATCCCCGGGACGTCGTCCCCCGAGACAACGCCCCCCGAGACAACGCCGGGATACGGTGCGCGCGGGAAGCGCCCCCTGCCAGGCGGCCCGCGCGGAGCCCGTGCGTCACGGACTCGCTCTCACGCGTCCGAGTGAACGCCATGCGCCTCACGCTCCACACCGATTATGCCCTCCGCACCCTGATCTACCTCGGGGTCAACGGCGAGCGGCGGAGTTCCACGGCGGAGATCGCCCGCGCCTATCGCATCTCGGAGAGCCATCTCACCAAGGTGGTGCACAAGCTGGGTCAGCTCGGGCTGATCCGGACCATGCGCGGCCGTGGCGGCGGTCTCCGCCTCGGGCGGCCCGCGGCCGAGATCTGCCTCGGCACGGTCGTCCGGGCGACGGAGGAGGATTTCGCCCTGGTGGCGTGCTTCTCCGGGGCCGCCTGCGTCCTGACCCCGAGCTGCCGCCTGCAGCAGGTTCTCGGGGATGCCCTGAACGCCTTCCTGGCGGTGCTCGACCAGGTCACGCTGGCGGACCTGATCGGCGGATCGGGGGGCGCGGTCGCGCAGCTGCTCGGCCTGGAGGCTCCGCGCACCCAAACACCCCTCTGATACGGGCTCCGCTCGATCGCAGCGGTGGCCGTATCGGCGAGCCTGCGCGGCGCTCGAGCGAAGCCCGGATCCGCCCTCCCGAAGGGATCAGACGGTCGGTGTCCGGTGGGGACTGGGGGGGCCGCCCGGGACGCGGCGGGACGCCTCAGTAGCTCTGCGTCGGCCGGTCGAGCACGGTCCGGCCCATCAGGCTGGCGGCGAGATCCACCATGAGGAGGGCCGTGCGTCCGCGCTCGTCGAGGAACGGGTTGAGCTCGACGAGGTCGAGGCTGCCGACCAGGCGGGAATCGTGGAGCATCTCCATGATCAGGTGCGCCTCGCGGAAGGTCGCGCCCCCCGGCACCGTGGTGCCGACCCCCGGCGCGATGCCGGGGTCCAGGAAATCCACGTCGAGGCTGACATGCAGCCGCCCGCCGGCCGCGGCGACCTGCCCGAGGAAGGCCCGCAGGGGGGCGACGACGCCGACCTCGTCGATGCTGCGCATGTCGTGGATGAGCACGCCGGCCTCGAGCACCGCCACGCGCTCCGCCGGGTCGAGGCTGCGGGTGCCCATCAGGCAGACGTTGCGGGGGTCGATCGGGGCGGCGGGGGCCGACAGGTAGCCGGAAAAGCCGCGCCGGCCGGTGGCGTAGGCGAGGGGGACGCCGTGGAGGTTGCCGCTCGTGGTGGTGTCGAGGGTGTGGAAATCCGCGTGCGCATCCAGCCAGAGCACGAACAGGGGCCGCCCCTCCTGCGCCGCCCGGCGCCCGAGCCCCGACAGGGTTCCGGCCGACAGGCTGTGATCGCCGCCGAGGAAGATCGGGAGGCCCTCGGCGCTGTGCCGGTAGGCGGCCTCGGCCAGGGCCTCGGTCCAGGCCGCGAAGGCGCCGAGGTGGCGCAGGGCCCCGTTGGGATGGGCCCGCTCCTCGGCGAGGGCCGGCGCGAGGTCGCCCGCATCGACGATGGAGAGGCCGAGGCCCCCGAGGGTCTCGGCGAGGCCCGCGGCCCGGTAGGCGCTCGGCCCCATGTCGCAGCCGAGGCGGCCGGCGCCCTCCTGCACGCGGGCGCCGAGAAGGATGCAGCGTCGGTTCGTCATGATCGGGTCTCGCTCCGCAGCGCCGGTCGCGCGGCCCCCTCGCGGGGCCGTGTTGCCCAGGCGACGTTGCCCGGGCGGGTGTTGCCGACTCGGTCTTGCCAGGCCCGTGCCGGGGCCGGGCCCGGCGCGATCCGGCCTGCCGGACGCAGGATAGGCGATCCCCGTGACGCTCGTTCCGGGCGGGACGCCGCAGGTCTTCGTCGCCCCCTCGGTCTCCGCCGCCCCGTGCGGGGCTCGGCATCCCGGCCGCCATGTTTTGTTAACCATTCCGGCCGCAGCGTGCCGCCGTTCCTCCGGCACCGGCGTGCGGCCGGCGGACTGGAGGGAGGCCTCGCCGATGAGTCCCGAATTCGGCGGCGCCTCCATAATCCCGCCCGTTTCTCCGAGCCCAGTGGGGCGGGTCGGGGCCCTGGATCACGCAGCGGCCACGACCATGCACAAGGAGTCTCTCCCATGATCAAAACGCTGCTGGCGCTCTTCACCGTCGCCGCCGTCCTGACGATCCGGGCGTTCCTGAAGCTTCTCTGGCTGCCGTTCCACAGCTTCGGCGGCCTCCTGCGCGGCCGTCCGGCCGCCACCTGAACCCGGGCCCGCAGCCGGGTCCCGATCAGCCGGCGCCGCGACCGGCCGTCCTCCGGCGCGGCCGTCCCGCCGCCGTGCCGGCCTCCTTCGCGATCCCCCGGCCGGCCTCCTTGCCGGCAGCCTTCGCGAGGCCCCGGCCGGCCGCCCCGCCGGGCGTCTGCTTGACCGGCCCCGGCCTCGCCTGGCGCGCCGTCGGCCCCGTCCGCGTCGGCGCCGCCTGGGCGTCGAGGAACCGGCGGCAGGCCTCGAACTGCGTCTCGACCTCGGGCGGGCAGTCCAGGCCGCGCTCCGCCGCCAGGGTCCGGGCATAGCGCAGCATCGCCGCGCTGGGGGCACGCGGCCCGCCGGCCGCGCCCGGCGCCGCCGTTCGTGACGCGGCGGGACCGGCCTCGGCATCCAGGAAGGCCCGGCAGCGGGCGAGGCTGCTCTTGCAGCCGCGGGGCAGCGGGATGCCCTTGCGGGCCGCCAGCGCCACCGCGAAGGCGACCATGGCCGGCGTGGGCGGACGATCGCCGCCGCCCGCGGCTCCGCGTCCCCGCGACGGCGGGATCAGGCTCGGGTCCAGGCTGACCACCTCCGCCTGCGCGATGGCGGCGATCAGGCCGTCGAGGCGGGTGCGGGTGCGCTGCCGGAAGGCCTCTGCCCGCGCCCGCGCCTCGACCCGGGTGGGCGCCCGGCCGATCTCGGCGAGCTCCGCCTCGAACGACGCCCGGCCCACCGGGTCGCCATAGGCCGGAAACACCCGCCGCACCGCCGCGATGAAGGCGAGCCCCACCTCGGTCACCGTGAGGGCCGGGTCCTTGCCGTCCCCGAGGGCCAGGTAGTGGCTCTTCAGGAGCTTGGGCAGGATGGTGTCCCGGGTCGCGGCCGTGCCGAGCCCCTTCGGCTCGTTCGGGTTGACGGGGTTCTCCAGGGCCCGCTTCGCCGCCGGATCGTCCACCTGGTCGATCAGGCGGCCCATCACCACGGGAAGCTCGCCCCGGGTGATCCGGCGGGGCGGCTCGGTCACGGCCTCGACGATCTCGGCACCGGCGGCCCTGGCCGCCTCCCCGTCGCGCAAGGCGGGCAGGCGGGTGGCGCGGGCCTCGTCCTCGGGCCGGGCCTTGCCCGGAACGGGATCGGCGTCGATCTCTGCCTCCGCCCCGTAGAGGGCGCGCCAGCCCGGCGCGCGCACGACGCGCCCGCCGACCGCGAAGCGCTTCGCGCCGAGGGGCGTCGCCACCTCGGCCACGACCTCGGTGCGCGCATCGATGCCGTCGGGCAGGTGCACGGCGCCATAGGCCTTGGCGACGAGCTCCCAGAGGCGGGCGAGGTCCGCCGCGAGGCGCCCGGGCTCCGGCACCTTGCGCAGGGGCACGATGGCGTGGTGCTCGCCCGGATCCTTGACGTAGTGCCCCCGCGCCCCGCGCCGGATGACGGGCGGCGCCGCGGTCAGCAGGGCGCCGAGGTCCGGCAGCACGGAAGCGATGGCGGCCAGCACCGCGCCCGCATCCCCGGCCTGCCCCTCGGGCAGGGCATCCGACTCGGTGCGCGGATAGCTGAGATAGCCCTGGTCGTAGAGATCCTGCGCGAGCCGCGCCGTGTGCTGGGGGTCCCAGCCGAAGCGCTTGGCGCAGCGGCGGGCCAGGGTGTCCTTCGAGAACAGGCGCGGCGGCGCCCGGCGGACGTCCCGCTGCGTCACCCCGAGGGGCCCGGACCACGCGGTCGCCGCCGCCCGGATGGTCTCGGCCGCGGCGCGTTCGAAGATCCGCTCCTTGGGGAGGTGCCACAGGGTCAGGGCCGCTCCCGTGCCGGTCTCGGCGTGCAGCGCCACCTTGAAGAAGTCCTGCGGGACGAAGGCCCGGATGCGCGCCTCGAGGTCCGCCAGGATGGCGAGCGTGGGCGTCTGCACCCCGCCGAAGCGCCAGGGCTCGCGGAAGGCGGGCGGCCGCAGGCGCAGGGAGATCGCGCGCGTGCCGTTGAGGCCGAGATGGTAATCCTCGTATTGCCGGCACAGCGCCTCCAGGTAGGCGGCGTAGTCCCGCTCGCCGGATTCCGGCTCCCGGGCCAGCATGGCGAAGGCCCGCCGGACGGAGACGTCGTCGAGGGCGCCGAGCTTGAGGCGGTCGACCCGGCCGCGCCAGCCGAGATGCTCCAGCACCTCCCAGGCGATCATCGACCCCTCCCGCCCCGGATCGGTGGCGATGATGACGCGCTCGACGCCCCGCAGGGCCTGGCCGATCGCCGCGAGCTTGCCCGCATGCGACTGGCCGGACCGGTTGGTGCCGCAGATCACCGGCAGGGTGTCGAGGACGATCGGCAGGGCCTCGAACTGCCACACCTTCCAGTCCGGCCGGATCCGGCCCGGCTCCTCGGCGGCGAGCAGGTGCCCCTCGGCCGCGACGCAGACGGTGCCGGGCGAGCGGAAGTAGCGCTGGAGCTGACGCATCGCCGACGGCTTCTCGAAGAAGAACAGCGTGCGGCCGGGCGGGGCAGGGGACATGGGATGGGGCACACGGGCTGGAAGGGGATCGCGCGCGCGGGGCTCAGGCGGCCTGCCCGAGGCCGTCCCCGTCGCGGGCCCGCCGCGCCGTCCGTGCGGGCCGGTCCCGGCCCGGCGCCGGGGGATCGACGGACAGGAAGGGCCGGACGAGGACGCGCCGGCCGCGCAGGTCGTGGACGGTCACGTGCCACTCCGCCCAGTCTCCTCCCGCGCCGAGGCTGCGCATCACGTCCCGCGCCACCGCCTCGGCCCGGCGCATCAGCCGATGGGGCGCCCGGATGTCGTTGCCCACGGCATCGAAGACGCATTCGCGGCCGTTGGTGCAGTGGAAGCGGTAGCGGGCCATGCTGCTCTGACTCCCCCGTCGCCGCGCGTCGGGACGCGCTCGAGTTCACTCTCTGTTCTCATATGCACGCAAGGGCGCCGGGATGGCAAGGGCGGGATGGCAAAGGCGGGATGGCAGGAGGTGGCCCGCACACGCAAAGCCTGCGCGGGCAGGACCGCCGGGCGGCGGCGTCCTGGGGGAAGTCCTCATGGAAGAAGTCGTCAGCGCCCGCCGGCGCCCCCCCGCATGCTCCTCTGCCGACAGGTGCGGCCCATATCCTCGAAGCCCGCCGGGCAGCGCCGGACGCAGGCGCCGGCGGCGTACTTGAGCGGCGGCCGGCAAGCCCGGCTGAAGCGCTGTTCCTGGAACAGGTAATCCTTCGCGGGGCTCTGCGCCGCGGCCGGGCCGGTCAGCCCCAAGGAAACCACGCCCAACGGAAGCGCGCCCAGGGGAAGCGCGACGAGCGCGAGGCGGAGGGCGGCGTGGGGGAGGCGGGGCATCGATTGTTCCGGGGCGGGGGCTTGGGTCCGGGGAGCCTTGCGGCCTTCGCCTCTACCACGTCCCGTCCCACCCGGACATGGGCGCCGACGCGCGGCGCGCCTCGGCCCGGAGGGGCGTTCAGCGCCCCCGGCGTCGCGACGGGCCTCGCGATCGGTCTCGATGCCACTATCCGCCGACATCTCTTCCTGATCCGCACCGATCTCGACCCGACAACACTTTTGCCATCCTGCTTTTTTGCAATGCACGGGTAATACCGCGGAGCACAAACTAGCCTATTGGTGGAACTTGTACCTTCGCGAACCGTAGGTAGTCTGAACGGGCCCAACCCTCGGGGACGCCATGTTGTACCTGTCCTTCCTTCTCCTGGGCGCCGTGGCCAGCCGCGCGTTCCGGATCTCGGGCCTGCTGGCGATCGTCGCGCTCCTGGCGGTGGCCATCGGACTCGAAGGCGCCCTCAACCAAAGGGACCCGGCCTCCGTGCTGGGCCATGCCGTGCTGATGCTGGCGGCGGTGGAAATCTCCTATCTCGCCACATCCTGGCTGTGGGACGCGGCGGCCCGTCCGCGGCCGCACGGGGAGATCGGAAGCGGGGAAGAGCCCGCGACCCCGAGGCCTTTCGGGCCAAGCCTCCCCGGCGAGCCCCGGGAGTTGTGAAGGTCCGCCCCGGACGCGACGGGGACAGGATCCCGCATCCGAACACCGCCGGCGCCGTCGAACGCCGACCGGCCCGCTATGATTCGGAAATTTCCTGCGCAACCTCCGCCCATCTTGCAGCATTATGCAGACTCGCCCCAAACGTCCGAACGGGGTCAAACGGAGTGTGACGGATGAGCGCCGGCTATCCACTTCTGATCCTCGCCCTGGGAACCCTCGGCGGCATCGGCTTCCTCGCCCTCGGGGCCCGCAAGCAGGTCGCCGACCTGAAGAACGACCCGAAGCGATCGAGCTTCGTGCGCGATCACGGCGGCACGCCGCGGGAGAACATGCCGGGCACCGAGCACTGACGGGGCGGCCGGGACGCCCGCACGCGGCGTCCCGGTCGCCGAGACGGTCCCCGCCTGCCGAGTCGGAACCGGCGCCCGGCCCAGCCGTTGACAGCCAGATTGGAATTGATCTAATTCGCAACTGAGCGCGGCCTTCGCCGCCGCGCAGATCCCAAGGAGCTCCCATGGCCGGCCACGCGCATTGCGACAGCTGCAAGTTCTTCGACGAGCACAAGGTGAACGGCGCTCAGGCGGCCGGCGAAGAGGGCCTGTGCCGCTACAACCCGCCCGTGACCCAGCCCGCCCCCGAGTCGAAGGGCCTCTGGCCGGTGGTCGCCACCAGCGACTGGTGCGGCCACTTCACGCCCGAGATGTCGGCGGCCGAGTAAGCGGCCCGCACCGCATCCCACCAGGGGCCAGCCTTCGGGCTGGCCCTTCTCGTTTCGGCCGCGATCGACGAACGGGTCGGGTCGACCGCCATCCGGATCGCGGCGCGCACGGCGCGTCCCGCACCGACGGCCCTACAGGATATTCCGCTTCAGGTGAGCGGCGACCCGCCCGCCGCTCACCTCGGCATCCGGGTTGCGAACCTCGCGCATCCGCGGAGCGGACCCGGTCGTCACGTAGACCACCACCGTCAGTGCCAGGAGCACCTTCGCGCCCATCGCCCTTGCCCTCATCGTTAAGAGGGGGTGGATAGGATCGATCCCTTTCGACTTTGTTGCAGTGCGGTGGCTCCTCGCGCCGCCGCGGCGGCTTCGTCGGGTGTGGTGAACAGACCGTCACTGCGTGCCGCGATCCCCCGAACCGGCGCAGGCCGCCGTCACGGCCCGATCCAGGAACGCCGCCGCGGTGGCGATCGCCTCGCGCCCTTCGGCCAGTTCGGCATGGAACATGTGCCAGACGTGGAACATCCCCGGCCAGACCTGCAGCGAGGCGCGGACCCGGTTCTCGCCGAGATGCGCCGCGAGCCGGATGGCGTCGCTCAGCATCAGTTCGCCTTCGCCGATCTGCACCAGGATCGGCGGCAGCCCGCGGACATCGGCGAAGACCGGCGATGCCTCGGGGCTGTTCGGCAGCGCGCCGCCCAGGAAGGTCCTGGCCATCAGGTCGAGGCCGGCCTTGGTGTTCAGCCTGTCGAGGCCCTCGCGATTGGTCATCGACGCGCCGGTGTGCTCGAGGTTCGCCCAGGGCGAGAGCGCCGCACCGCCGGCCGGCAGCGCCACGCCGGCATTGCGCGCCAGGACCATCACCGAGACGACCATCGCCCCGCCGGCCGAATCCCCCGCGAACGTCACCGAGGCCGGGTCCTGCCCCTGGGCGATCAGCCAGCGGTAGGCCGCGAACGTATCCGCGATCGGAACGGGGAACGGATGCTCCGGCGCCAGCCGGTAATCGGGCAGGTAGACGCGCGCCTTCAACGCCCTGGCGAACGCCGCGGCCAGCCCGTGATAGCCGCCCGGCCCGCCGACGATGTACGCCCCGCCGTGGATGTAGAAGAGCACGCGGTCGCCCGCGACCTCCGGCGGGGTGACGAGGGTCGCCGGCACGCCGCCCATGTCGACCTGTTCGATCCGCATGTCGGCCGGCGTCGGATGCTCGGCCATCGTGCGGACGTACGACCGCCGGATGTCGTCGATCGTCACGGACGCGGTCTCGCCGCGGAGGACGGGGGCGAGGTCCCGCAGGCTCGCGGCCCATCGGTCGAGGCGATGAATCACGGTGGGGTTGAAGGTTGTCTGTCGTCAGATGATTTGGGACATTCAGCGGTGTTCAGGAGCGGAGGCTCTGGTCCATCTGGGGTAAGAGGTTAGGCAGCCTGCGCGTGATGGCG
>NZ_LMRA01000015.1 GCF_001424705.1 Methylobacterium sp. Leaf465 | reverse complement strand
CCAGAACCCCAGGCCCAAACCCCGCCAATCGTCAGGAGATGCAAAAGCAAGCCGCCAACCCCGTTGGCCGCCCGCCGATGAACCGGGGTATACGGATCCCCGAATCTCCTGTCAACAGCCTTGTGACAGAAACACTACGTTCAGGCCGCGTCGCGCAGGCCTTCGAGGAACCGACGTGCCTCCTCGGCCGGGAGGGGGCGTCCGAGGAGGAAGCCCTGCGCCTCGGTGCAGCCTTCCTGGCGCACCCGCGCCATCTGCTCTTCCGTCTCGATTCCCTCGGCGGTGATGCTGGCGCCGAGCTGGGTGCCGAGGTCGACCACCGCCCTGACGATCGCGGCGGTGCCGGGATCGGCGATCTCGCGGATGAAGGACCGGTCGATCTTGATCCGGTCGAAGGGGAAGCGGCGCAGGTAGCTCAGGGAGGAGTAGCCGGTGCCGAAATCGTCGAGGGCGATCCGGACCCCGAGAGCCCGCAGGCGGTGCAGGCAGGCGAGGACCGCCTCGGCATCCTGCATCAGCACGCTTTCGGTGATCTCCAGTTCCAGGCGCCGCGCCGGCAGCCCGGAGGCCGACAGGGCGGCGACCACGCTCTGCTCCAGGTTCGCTTGCCCGAACTGGACCGCCGAGACGTTGACTGCGATGCGCCGGTCCCCTGGCCAGGAGGCCGCCTCGGTGCAGGCCTCCCGGAGGGCCCAGCTTCCGAGCTGACGGATCAGCCCGGTCTCCTCCGCAAGGGGAATGAAGGCGCCGGGCGCAATCATGCCCCGCACCGGATGCTGCCAGCGAAGCAGGGCCTCGAAGCCCTTCACGGCGCCGCTGTCGAGGTGCAGGACCGGCTGGTAGTGCAGGCTGAAACCGCCCGTGCGCACCGCCTCGCGCATCTCCAGCTCGAGGAGGTTGCGCTGGGTCGTCGCCGCATCCATGGCCGCCTCGTAGAAGCGATAGGTGTTCCGGCCGGCCGCCTTGGCCCGGTAGAGGGCGATGTCGGCATTGCGGAACAGCGTGTCGGCGTCGGCGCCGTCCTGGGAGCCGAGGCCGATGCCGACGCTGACCCCGATCCCGACCCGGTGCCCGTCGAGGTCGACGGGCTGCTCCATCGCCTCGATGATGCGGCGCGCTGCGAGCCCCGCTTCCTGGGGATCGTCGAGGTCGGCCAGGATGATGGCGAATTCGTCGCCGCCCAGGCGCGCGACGGTGTCGCCCTCGCGGACCACGCTGCGCAGGCGGTCGGCCACCACGCGCAGGAGCGCGTCGCCGGCTGGATGACCGAGGGTGTCGTTGACGGCCTTGAAGCGATCGAGGTCGCAGGCCAGGACCGCGAAGCGGCCGCCCCGGCGATCGGCGCGGGCGAGGGCGTTGCTCAGGCCCTCCTTGAACAGGAGCCGGTTCGGCAGGCCGGTCAGCCCGTCATGCAGAGCCATATGGGCGATCCGGCCCTCCGCCAGCTTGCGCGCGGTGACATCCATCGTGAGCCCCACGATCTTCACCGGCTCGTTCGACTCCGGGTCGGTCACGACCCGGGCGAAGCTCTGGAGCCAGCGCGGCGGATCGCCTTCCGGCGCCGCCAGCCGGAACTCGCCGCTGTAGGATCCGCCCTCGGCGAGGCAGCGGTAGACCTGTCCGTACAGGACCGCGAGGTCGCCCGCATGGATGTGGCGGTCCCACGCGCCGATGCCGACCTCCACCGGCCTATCGGCCGCGTGGCCCGCCGGCACCGGGAGGCCGTACATCCGCGCGCTGTCGACGGAGTGCCGGACGGTGCCGCCCTTCAGGTCCCAGGACCAGAGTCCGGCCCCGGCCGATTCCTGCGCGAGCCGCAGGAGATTCGAGGTTTCCTCCAGGGCTTGGCGCGCCGTCACGATGTCGTCGATGTCGAGGGCCGTCCCGAGCAAGCCGACCATCACGCCGTCCTCCCGGATGGGCAGCATGACGAGCTTGTGCCAGCGATAGACGCCGTCGTGCCGGAGGAGGCGGCCTTCCATCTCGTAGGCATCCCCCAGCCGGCGGGCCTCGCTGAAGACCGCCTCCATCCGCGCGGCATCCTCCGGGTGATTGCGGGCGAGGCGGGCCTCCCGGCTGATGCCGATGGGTCCGTAGTAGTCCTCGAACCGCTGGTTGACGTAGGTGGCGGTGCCGTCGTGGAGGGAGACGACCCAGACGATCTGCGGCAGGGAATCGGCGAGCGCGCGGTACCGGGCCTCGCCCAGGCGCAGGGCCTGCTCGGCGGCGACGCGCTCGCTGACGTCGCGCGCGGCGGTGATGGTTTCGAAGGGCCGCCCCGCCTCGTCGCGCACGAGCCGCGTCTGCGCCTCCACCCAGATCCAGCGGCCATCGCGGTGGCGCAGGCGATGGGTGATGCGGCCCGTCTCGGTGCGCCCGGCCCGGAACGCCTCGAGGAACGCGCGCGTGGCGGGCACATCCTCGGGGTGGAGCGAGGCCTCCAGGGGCAGGCTCAGCATCTCCTCGGGGCTGTAGCCGAGGAGATCGCGGGCGGCCGGAGAGACGTAGGTGCGGACGTTCGCGACGCTGCGCCGGACGATCATGTCGGAGACGGAATCCGCGAGGATGCGATACCGCCGCTCGCCCTCTCGGGTGCGGGCCTCCGCCGCCCGATGCTCCGTGACGTCGGTGAAGGTGTGCAGGATGCCGCCGTCGGGCAGGGTCACGCCCCGGACCTCGAGGGTGGTCCCGTCCGGACGCGGCCAGTCGATCCGCAGGGGCGTCCAGGCGCCGGTCGCATCGCGCAGGCGCGGCCGGCCGTCCTGGGCGGTCGGCATCGCCGAAAACTCGCCGCGCTCCGTCAGGTGCGCGAGGATGTCGGTCAGGAGCGCCCCTTCGCGCAGGATCGCCTCCGGCAGGTCCAGCAGTTGCAGGGCCCGCGGGTTGAGCAGCCGGACGCAGCCCTGCGCATCCATCATGATCAGGCCCTGGTCCATGGCCTCCAGGGTCGCGCGCAGGCGCAGGTCCTTCTCCCGCAGCTGCGCCTCGGAGGCAGCGAGGTCGGTGACGTCGAGGACGAGGCCGTAGAGCGCCGTGAGGCGGCCACCGGCATCGCGCTCCACCGCGCCCTGGACGATCACGTGACAGAGGCTGCCATCCGGCCGGACGATGCGGGCCCGCCCCTGGTAGGCAGCGCCCTCGGGCCCGTCGCTCTCCAGGGCGTTGGCGATGCGGGCCGAGACCGCGGCCCGGTCGTCCGGATGGTAGTAGGCGAGGTGGTCGTCGAGGGAAATCTCGCCGCCGGGGGGCATCGGCCGCCCGAAGACACCGCATAGTCCCTCGGACCACGAGACGGTCCGGGCCCGCGCATGGATGCGCCAGTAGCCGATATGGGCGACGGACTCGGTCATCCGCTGGGCCTCGACCACCAGCTTGAGGTCGGCGGCCTTGGCGGCAAGGAGCACCTCTGTCCGCTGGCGCTCCGCTCGCTCGATCTGACTCGCGCGCTGCGCGACGGTGAGCCGGAGGTGGGCCTCGACGACGGTGCCGAGGTCGCGCAGTTGCGCCACGCGAGTCGCGTCGAAATCGTCGCGCGGAACCGTGTCGATGAGGCAGAGCGTGCCGAGGGGCAGGCCGTCCGACAGGGCGAGGGGTACGCCCGCGTAGAACCGGGCCCGCGGCCCCCCGGTGACCAGGGGGCTCGTTGCGAACTCGGCATCGGCCAGGATGTCGGGCAGGACCAGCACCGCGCCGGGCGCCCCCAGGATCGTCCGGTCGCAGAAGGCACCGGCCCGGGAGAGGGTGCCCCCCTCGGCGACACCGCATCGCGCCTTGAGCGTATAGGTCTCGCTGCCGGCAAGGTTCACGAGGGCGATGGGCACGCCGAACAGAGCGCAGGCTGTCCGGCAGACGGCATCGAGATGCGCCTCCGGCGTACACTTCAAGAGTCTCAGGTCGTTGAGGATGGCCAGACGCTGCGCCTCGACGCTGGAGCTCGGCACGACAACCCTTTCTCACCGACGCACAATCCACGGAAACGCCGCGATCCGCATCTCAGGACCCCGAAACCGGCAGGCCCCGCTGTCGATGACGGGTCCGAGCCGGCACAGGATGAACATCAACCGGTCTTGCGGACACCCGCGACGAAACCGCCCGATGCGAGACCATGCCGTGCCAGCCTTTCACTTTCCTTTATGCCCGCGACGTCTCGGCGACGGCCGTGCGTTCCTTGGTGGCGCGCCGGCTCGTTTGTCCGGGAAGGCGGCGTTGCACACCGTCGACGTCGGTTCTTCGCAAGACATCGGCGGCCGTCACGCCGGCAAAAGCAACCGGGCACTGAGACCGCCGAGATCCGAGCGCGTGAGGCGCAAGCCCCCGCCGTACAGCTCGGCGAGCTCCCGGGTGATCGAGAGACCGAAGCCGTGGCCGGGCACGCTCTCGTCGAGGCGTCCGCCGGGCCGCACGGCGCGGGCGGCCGCCTCCGCGTCCAACCCGGGACCGTCATCCACCACGGTCACGGCAATTCCCGCCTCCGTGGCGGCGGCCGAGACCCGGACGCGACCGCGGCTCCACTGGCAGGCATTGTCGATGAGGTTGCCGAGCATCTCGTCGATGTCCTGCGGATCGCAGGCCACCGCGAGGCCGGCCGGCAGGTCGAGCTCGAGGGCGAGGCGCTTCTCGGCGTAGAGGCGCCCGAAGGTGGTCCGCAGGTCGGCGAGGGGACCGGCGAGTTCGGTCCGGGTGCGGGTCGCGCCGCCCAACGCGGCGGCCCGGGCGCGCCGCAGGTGGTGGCGCACCTGCCGGTCCATGGCGCCGGCGAGCTCGGCGAGGCGACCATCCGGGTCGCGGGTCCGGTCCGAGAGGGCGAGGGTCAGGGTGGCCAGGGGCGTCTTCAGGCCATGGGCGAGGTTCGCCACGTGGGTGCGGGCCCGTTCGAGGTTTGCGGCGTTCTGGTCGAGGAGGGCGTTCACCTCGCCCACCAGGGGACGGATCTCGGCGGGCTGCGGGCCGGGAATCCGGGGCCGGCGTCCGGCCCGGACCTCGGCGATGTCCCGGCGCAGCTGCTCCAGGGGCCGCAGGCCGAGGCGGACCTGCAGGACGGTGCCGGCCACCAGGCAGAGACCGAGGATCCCCAGGATGGCCGCGAGGGTCAGACCGGCCTCGCGCAAGGGTCCGTTCAGGGCCTTGGCCGGGGCCGTGGCGATGAGGAGGGCCGGCGGCGTGTCCCCCTGGGCGGGCAGGACCTGGATGCGCAGGATCAGGGCTTCGCCCCAGGGGCCGGTGCCGTCGCCCGGCTGGGGGCGGTCCGGGTCCCGGTCACGGGGTGGCCGGGCCGAGCCCGGGCCGCCCGGGACCGAGCCGCCCAGGGCGGACGGGTCCGGCAGGCGCGGGTTGCGCGTCTCCAGGGATTCCCCCTGGAGGGACTCGGCCCGCAAGGTCCTGCCCCCCTGGCGAACCTGCCAGTACCAGCCGGAACGCGGGCGGTCGAAGGGCGGCCCGTCCAGGGCACGATCGAGGCGCAGGCGGTCGCCGGGGCCGCGCTCCAGGCTCGACGCCAGGGCGACGAGCTGGCTGTCGAGGCGGCTGTCGAGCTGGGTCCGGACGAAGCGGTGCAGGACGAGCCCGATGGCGAGGCCGGCGACCAGCAGGGCCACGGTGACGAGGCCGAGGGCGGCCAGGAGCAGGCGCCGCTGCAGGGAGCCGAGATGGAGGAGCCCGACGGGCTTCGGGGGCGGACCGGGCCGGTCGGACGGCGCGGGCTTGGCCGGCGGTTCGTGCCCAATCGCGCCGGCGTGCCCGGCAGGAGGCTTCGTCGGGGTCACGCGGGATCGCCCGGGAGCAGGCGATAACCGTGGCCACGCACCCCCTCGATCCGGGCGGGGGCGATCTTGCGGCGCAGACGGGTGATGATGACCTCGACCGAGTTCGAATCGACGTCGGCGTCGCCGTCATAGACCCGCTCGATGAGCTGGCTGCGCGGCATCACCCCGTCCTTGTGCAGGATCAGGCAGGACAGGACGCGCCATTCGAGGCCGGTGAGCTTCAGGGGCAGGCCGTCGCGCTCGAAGGTGCCCAGGCCGGATTCGTAGGAGAGGGGACCGCAGGTGACGCGGGACGCCCCGTGCGCGGTCGCCCGGCGCACCAGGGCACGCAGGCGGATCACCAGTTCCTCGACCCGGAACGGCTTGACCAGGAAGTCGTCGGCCCCCGCCTTGAAGCCCGCGACCTTGTCGCTCCAGCCGTCCCGAGCCGTGAGGACGAGGACCGGCACGGTTCGGCCAGCCGCCCGCCAGGCCTGGAGGACGGTGAGCCCGTCGCGCCTGGGCAGGCCGAGATCGAGCACCACCGCGTCGTAGGTCTCGGTCTCGCCGAGATGCTGCGCGTCCTCGCCGTTCGCCGCGTGGTCGAGGGCGAAGTTCTCGGCCCGCAGGGCCTTGGCGATCTCGGCGGCGAGCGGCGCATCATCCTCCACCAGCAAGAGTTTCATGGCGTGGTGTCCGTGGGTGGAAGGGCGAAGGTGGACCGGCGAGCGGCCTACGCCGCGTCGTTTAACGGGGGCTGAACCGTGCGGTTCAGATCGGGTTGGAGGTCCCGGCCTAGAACGGCGTCAACCCGAGAGGGCAACCGCCGAACCCCGGAAGGACAGGCCACCATGACCGAGACCACCCAGACCCCCGCGCCCGCCAGCCTCACCCCGACCCCGAAGCCCTCGCGCCGCGCTCTCGTCGTCGGCGCCATCGCGGCGCCCCTCGCCTTCGGCGCGGTCGGCCTGTCGCTCGCCCAGACCGGAGCCTCGGTGATGACGCCGGTGGCGCCCACGGCGATCTCCGCCCTGAAGGCTTCGGGCTCCATCGCCGCCAAGGGCGACGTCGCCGAGATCTACGGCAACAAGTTCGTGATGCAGGACGGCACCGGCAAGGCGCTGGTCGAGACCGGCCGCCAGGGGGAGGGAGGCGCCCTGGTGAAGCCCGGCGAGGCCATCACCGTGCAGGGCCGGTTCGAGAACGGCTTCCTCCACGCCCTGCTGATCACCCGCGCCGATGGCAGCCAGGTGCGCGTCGGCCCCGCCGGCGGCCCACCCGCCGGAACCCTGGACTGGGCCAAGGACAAGGTGGGCCTCGGGGCGAAGCCCGACGTGCCGGCCCTGACCGCCCGCGTCGAGGCGGCCGGCTACTCCGACATCCGGGTCACCGGACGGGGGCCGCGTCACCTCGAGGTCGCCGCACGCGGCACCGATGGGCGCGAGCGCCAGCTCCATGTCGGCTTCGACGGTCAGGTCCGCGAGAAGCGGGTCTTCTGAGCGTCCCCTGCGCCGTCTCCCCCCTTCGATCTCACCCGGCAGGACATCCATCATGACGAAGACCACAGCCCTCCTCGGCGCCGCCGCGATCCTGATCGCCGGCGCGGCCGTCGCCCAGCCGGCCCCGCCGCCCGGCGGTCCGCGCCCCGGGCCGGAAGCCGGCGCTCCTCCGGGCGGCCCCCGGCGCGGTCCCGATGCACCGCCGCCGCCGAAAGCCGCCCATTTCCGCCTGGAGCGGGGCGAGACCGCCGTCGACGTGAAGTGCGCCGACGAGGAACCCATGAAGGCCTGCGCCGACCTGACCCTGCAGATGCTCGACCGCCTCGCCGCGCTGCCACAGCCGGACGGGTCGAAGACCGACGGGTCCAGGCCAGATGGGGCCAAGCCCGACGCCCGCTGATCCCACCCCGAACAGCGATGCGGCGGCTCCCCGAGCCGCCGCATCCCGACCTCCCTCCTTTGACACAGAGCACCCTATCCTGATGCCCCCAACATGCAGCACGCACGGAACGATCTGGGCCCTGTTCGGCCATCGCCTCGCGATCGAGTCCCCCGAGGGCCGCGTCCTCGTAGATCTCGGCCCGGAGGGCGCCAGGGCGCTCGCCCTCGCGGGCGCGACGCTGACGCCGGGCGACGCCATCGCGGTGACCGGCGAGCGGAAGCCCTCGGAGATCAAGGCCATCGCCATCACGGCTCCGGACGGGACGCGGCACGCCATCGCCCGGCCGCGTTCCGAAGACGGCGATGCGGGTCAGGCCGATCCGACGGTCGCCTTCGCGGCACTCCGAAAGGCGGGCTTTCAGGTCGAGGGGGAGGCCCGGCGCAGGCCAAAGCATTTCGAGATCCGCGCCCGGAAGGACGGCGGGTATGTCGAGGCGCACGTCACCTTCGCGGGGGTGATCCGCAAGACGAAGGCCCTGTCCGGGGCTGCCGCGCCGACCGGCTGACCAAGCGTCATGGCGCCGGGCCGAAGGGGGACCACCGGCCCGGACGCGATACTGCATTGCAATATCAAGCTTTCGCCGCTCCATTTCAGCGTGATAGATCGGCAATCGTTACTGCTGATACGGAGCTCTTCGCATGTCCCATCTGTCCCGCCTCGCCGTCGTCCTAGGTGCCGCCGCCCTCGCGCTTCCTCTGGCCATCCCGGCTTCCGCCAAGGGTCCGGGCGCATCGAAGGTGATCTCGATGGTCGACACCGACAACGACGGCACCATCGACCTCAAGGAGGCCCAGGCCGTGGCCGGCGCCCTCTTCGACAAGCTGGAATCCGACAAGGACGGCACCGTCGACGCCAAGGAGCTCCAGGGCCGCGTCAGCAAGAAGGCCCTCAAGGCCGCCGACCCGGATTCGGACGGCACCCTCGACAAGACAGAGTTCCTCGCCCTGGTCGAGGCCCGCTTCAAGGCCGCCGATCCGGACAACGACGGCACCCTCGACGCCAAGGAGTTGAAGACCCCCGCCGGCAAGGCCCTGGTCTCACTCCTCAAGTAAGTCCGACCGGTGCCTCGGGCACCGGAGCACGACCCACCTCCCGGGACGGCCCGGCGCTCCCAGCGCCGGGCCGTTCGCGTTTCAGGGTCCGGGAAAGCTCACCCCGGGACTCGCCGCGAGGATTGACCGGAGGCGGCAGTTCAGAACATTCCAGGCTGGCACGCCATTCGCAAACAGCGTCTGCCGATCGCAGACAGCGTTCGCCGATGGCTGCGCCGTCGAAACGAAGGCCGGTTCATGGAATTTTTCGCCCAGCAGTTCATCAACGGCCTGACGCTCGGGTCGATCTACGGGTTGATCGCCCTGGGCTACACCATGGTCTTCGGCATCATCGGGATGGTGAACTTCGCCCATGGCGACGTGTTCATGCTCTCATCCTTCATTGCCCTGATCTTCTTCCTCATCCTCACGTCCTGGCTCGGGCTGACCTCGGTCGCCCTGGTGTTCCTGATCGTGCTGGTGCTCGCCATGATCCTCACGGCTCTCTGGGGCTGGGCGATCGAGCGGGTCGCCTACCGGCCCCTGCGCGGCTCCTTCCGCCTCGCGCCGCTGATCTCGGCCATCGGCGTGTCGATCTTCCTGTCGAACTTCGTCCAGGTGGTGCAGGGCGCCCGCAACAAGCCGGTGCCGCCCCTCGTCCGGGACGTCATCGTGCTCTACCAGAACGAGCAGTACACCGTGACCCTGTCCTACAAGCAGGCGATCATCATGACGACGACGGCGCTGCTGCTCGCCGGCTTCTGGTACCTCGTGCAGCGCACCTCCTTCGGCCGCGCCCAGCGCGCCTGCGAGCAGGACCGGCGCATGGCGGCCTTGCTCGGCATCAACGTCGACCGGACGATCTCGCTGACCTTCGTGCTGGGCGCGGCGCTCGCCGCCGTCGCCGGCACCCTCTACCTCCTCTATTACGGCGTGGTCTCGTTCTCGGACGGGTTCGTGCCCGGCGTGAAGGCCTTCACCGCGGCGGTGCTCGGCGGCATCGGCTCGCTGCCCGGCGCGGTCCTCGGGGGCCTGATCATCGGCCTGATCGAGACCTTCTGGTCGGCCTACTTCTCGATCGAGTACAAGGACGTGGCCGCGTTCCTGATCCTCATCGTGGTGCTCATCTTCAAACCATCCGGCATCCTCGGACGCCCCGAAGTCGAGAAGGTCTGAGCCATGGCGCAAGGATCGACGACTCACGGATCGACCATCGGTGCGGTGTCCCCCACCGTCGGCCGCCGCTCCGCCGCGGCCCTGCCGGAGATGCTCAAGGATTCCGCCCTCTTCGCCCTGGTGACGCTCGGGTTGAGCATCCCGGTGGTGGCCTACCGCACCGATCTCGGGCAGGGCACCGGCCTTGAACTCACCGGCCGCTGGGGAGTCGTCGCGGGCCTCTGCCTCGCGGTGTTCGTGCTGCGCCTCGGCCAGCGCCTGCTGCTGGGCGAGGTCGCGCGCCGGCGGGAGGCCCACCGCCTCGCGACCGTCGATGCGGCCCCGGTCGTCGCCCGGGCCGGCCGCGTCCTCGGTCCGCTGACGCTGGCCGTCGCGCTCACCCTGCCGCTGCTTGCCACCCTCGGCTCGGGCGGCCTGTCGGAGGGGCGCTACTGGATCGACCTCGGCATCCTCATCCTGACCTACGTCATGCTCGGATGGGGCTTGAACATCGTCGTCGGCCTCGCCGGGCTGCTCGACCTCGGCTACGTCGCGTTCTACGCGGTGGGGGCCTATTCCTACGCGCTGCTCTCCACCGTGTTCGGGCTCTCGTTCTGGATCTGCCTGCCGCTGGCCGGCCTGTTCGCCGCCGCCTTCGGGGTGCTGCTCGGCTTTCCGGTGCTGCGCCTGCGGGGCGACTACCTCGCCATCGTGACCCTCGCCTTCGGCGAGATCATCCGCCTCGTCCTGATCAACTGGGTCGACTTCTCCGGCGGGGCCGCCGGCCTGTCCTCGATTCCCCGCGCCAGCTTCTTCGGCATCCCGTTCACGGCCGGGGAGGGCGGCTTCGCCCAGACCTTCGGGCTGAGCTTCAGCCCGATGCACCGGATCGTCTTCCTCTACTACCTGATCCTGGTGCTGGCGCTGATCACCAACCTCGTCACCCTGCGCATGCGTCGCCTGCCCCTGGGGCGTGCCTGGGAGGCCCTGCGCGAGGACGAGATCGCCTGCCGCTCGCTGGGCATCGACACCACGATGACGAAGCTCACCGCCTTCGCGCTCGGCGCGATGTTCGCGGGCTTCGCCGGCTCGTTCTTCGCCGTGCGCCAGGGCTTCGTCAGCCCCGAAAGCTTCAACTTCCTCGAGAGCGCGATCATCCTGGCCATCGTGGTTCTCGGCGGCATGGGCAGCCAGGTCGGCGTCGCCATCGCGGCGATCGTCATGGTCGGCGCCCCGGAACTGCTGCGCAACCTGTCCTTCCTCAAGGCCGTGTTCGGCGAGGGCTTCGACCCGAACGAGTACCGCCTGCTGCTGTTCGGCCTCGCCATGGTGTGCATGATGGTCTGGCGCCCGCGCGGGCTCATCTCCGAGCGCTCGCCCTCGGTCCGCCTCGGGGGGCGCACCGCATGACGCGCGCCACAGGTACCACCCGCCTCGCCACCCTGCGGGACGCGCCCCCGGCCGCGAATCCGGGCGGCCCGGTCGACCCGATCCTCGTGGTCGACCACCTGACCATGCGGTTCGGCGGCCTCACCGCCGTCGGCGACCTCTCCTTCAAGGTCGGGCGCGGCGACATCACCGCGCTGATCGGCCCGAACGGCGCCGGCAAGACCACGGTCTTCAACTGCATCACCGGCTTCTACAAGCCGACCGAGGGCATGATCCGCTTAGCGCAGGCCGGCGGCGAGACCTACCTGCTGGAGCGCCTGCCGGGTCACGACGTCAACCGCCTCGCCCGGGTCGCCCGCACCTTCCAGAACATCCGCCTGTTCCCGCAGATGACCGTGCTGGAGAACCTGCTGGTCGCCATGCACAAGCCCCTGATGCGGGCCTCCGGCTTCTCCCTCGCGGGCATCCTCGGCCTGCCGGGCTATCGCCGGGCGCAAGGTGAGGCGATCGCCAAGGCCGCCGGCTGGATCGCGCGCATCGGCCTGACCCACCGGGCCGACGAGCCGGCGGGCGATCTGCCCTATGGCGACCAGCGCCGCCTGGAGATCGCCCGCGCCATGTGCACGGACCCGGTGCTGCTCTGCCTCGACGAGCCGGCCGCCGGCCTCAACCCGCGGGAATCGGCCGACCTCAACACCCTTCTGCGGATGATCCGCGACGAGTACGGCACCTCGGTGCTGCTCATTGAGCACGACATGTCGGTGGTGATGCAGATCTCCGACCGCATCGTGGTGCTCGATTACGGCGTCAAGATCGCCGACGGCACGCCGGACGAGATCCGCAACGACACCCGGGTGATCGCGGCCTATCTCGGCGTCGACGACGAGGAGGTGGCCGCGGTGGAAGCGGAAGTCGGACTTGCCGGAACCTCTACGGGATTAACGGCATGAGCGTCGCGGGCATCAACGTGCTGGTGGACGAGACCCGCGCCCGGATGGACGCCGCGAAAGCGCCGCTGCTCAGCGTGCGCGGCGTCTCGGCCTATTACGGCAACATCCGCGCCCTGAAGGGCGTCGACATCGACGTGCACGCGGGCGAGATCGTCGCCCTGATCGGCGCCAACGGGGCCGGCAAGTCCACCCTGATGATGACGATCTTCGGCCAGCCCCAGGCGCGCGAGGGCACCATCACCTTCGCAGGGCAGGACATCACCAAGCTGCCGACCCACGAGATCGCCCGGCTCAACCTGGCGCAGTCTCCCGAGGGAAGGCGTATCTTCTCCCGCATGACGGTGCGCGAGAATCTGCAGATGGGCGCGGCCGTCAACGGGGGGAAGCATTTCGCCGAGGACCTCGAGCGGATGTGCACCCTGTTCCCGCGCCTGCGCGAGCGTATCGACCAGCGCGGCGGCACCATGTCGGGCGGCGAGCAGCAGATGCTCGCCATCGCCCGCGCGCTGATGAGCCGGCCGCGCCTGCTCATGCTCGACGAGCCCTCGCTGGGCTTGGCGCCCCTGGTGGTCAAGCAGATCTTCTCCGCCGTGCGTGACCTCAACGCCCGCGAAGGCCTGACCGTGTTCATCGTGGAGCAGAACGCCTATCATGCCCTCAAGCTGGCGCATCGCGGCTACGTCATGGTCACGGGGGCGGTCACGATGAGCGGCACCGGCCAGGCCCTTCTCGATGACCCGCAGGTGAAGGCCGCCTATCTCGAGGGGGGATCGCACTGAGCATGGCCGACGGTTTCAGCCTCGATCTGCGCACCCTCGGAATCTTCCTCCTCATCACCGTGGCGATGGGCGGGGGTGCGGCCTGGATGACCGGCAGCGGGCTCGCCCGCGGCTGGCGGCCGTTCTGGCACTGCGTTCTGGCCCTGCTGCTGATCGCGGCGGTGACGCGGTTCCTTCACTACGCGCTGTTCGAGGACCCGCTGCTGTCGCTGCCGGCTTACCTTGTCGACGCGGCGGTCGTCCTCGCCATCGGGGCCGTGGCCTACCGCTACACCCGCACCGGACAGATGACCCGGCAATATGCCTGGCTCTACGAACGCACCGGACCGCTGAGCTGGCGGGACCGGACGAGCGCGCCGACGCCGTGACGGCGCGTCGCGAGACCACACCGCGTGTTGGCGACCGTGCCGGCGAAGCGAACGCCCGGTCCGGCGCCTCAAGAGGGGAAACGAGCATGAAGTCACTGTTTTCAGCCGGCGTCGCCCTCAGCCTGATGCTGGCGGCCACCGCCGCTCAGGCCGAGATCAAGATCGGCGTGGTGGTCCCCGTTACCGGTCCCAACGCCGCCTTCGGTGCGCAGATCAAGACCGGGGCCCAGCAGGCCATCGCCGATATCAACAAGGCCGGCGGCGTCAACGGCGAGAAGCTGGTGATGACGGTCGGCGACGACGCCTCCGATCCGAAGCAGGGCGTCTCGGTGGCCAACAAGTTCGCCTCCGAGGGCGTGAAGGCCGTGGTCGGCGCCTTCAACTCGGGCGTCTCGATCCCGGTCTCGGACGTGCTGCAGGAAGCCGGCATCGTCGAGGTCAGCCCGGCCTCCACGGCGATCAAGTATACCGAGCGCGGCAACTGGAACACCTTCCGCACCTGCGGCCGCGATGACCAGCAGGGCGCGGTGGCGGGGGCGTATCTCGCCGAGAAGTTCAAGGGCAAGAAGATCGCCTTCGTCCACGACAAGACCCCCTACGGCAAGGGCTTGGCCGACGAGACCCTGAAGGCCCTGAAGGCCAAGGGCGGCACCAACGTGCTGTACGAGGGCATCAACCCGGGCGAGAAGGACTTCTCGGCCCTGGTCTCGAAGCTGAAGCAGGCCAATGTCGACGTGGTCTATTTCGGCGGTCTCTACACCGAGGCCGGCCTGCTGATCCGTCAGATGCGCGACCAGAGCCTGCAGGCGCCGCTGATGGGCGGCGACGGCATCGCCGACCGCGAATTCGCCCAGGTGGCAGGCCCGGGCTCCGACGGCACCCTGATGACCTTCTCGCCGGATGCCCGCAAGAACCCGAAGTCGAAGGCCACCGTCGACGCCTTCAAGGCGATGAACTTCGACCCCGAGGGCTACACCCTTTACTCCTACGCCGCCATGCAGATCCTCGCCGACGCGATGAAAGCGACGAAGTCCACCGACGGCCAGAAGGTCGCCGCCTACATGCACGAGGGCAAGCCCTTCAACACGGTGATCGGCGACATCGCCTACGACAAGAAGGGCGACATCACCCGCCCGGACTACGTGATGTACATGTGGAAGAAGGGCGCCGACGGCTCGATCAACTACGCCGGCAACGAGCAGCCGTAGGCTCCGCCGAGCGTCGTCGACGATCGGGGCCGGGGGCGCGATCCCCCGGCCTTTTTCGTGCGGGGCCGCGAAGGCTCCGGGCGCGACGAACCTGCACACCCCGTCAGCCGGCCACAGCGCCAGGTCGGCTCCGGTTGTCGCAACGGGTCGTGGGCGGTTCTCCGCGTCCGCGCGCATTCCACCCCGACGGAGCAGGTATAGCCACACGCGCCGGAAGACCGACGTCCCCCGTGACGCCGACCCCGAGGGCGGCGTCGACCCGGACCATCGTCCACGCAAGCTCGCCTGACGAGCTGGAGACGGAGGCTCCGAGACCTCCGCGCCCAGGCGACATCCCAACGACGGAGCGATGACCGTGAGGCGACATGGCTCCCGGTCGCCGCATGCCAGACCTGTTCTCGCCGAACCCCCGGGAGGGTTAACGAGCCGGTCCGCTTCCGGTACCCCAAGCTGTGCCGTTGGACTGGCACGCCACTTGAGGAGCCTGGATGACCCTAGACGTGCAGCACGATCGCTCTGCCTCGCCGCTCGCAACCGTCTCTCACGAGATCTATCCGTCCCCATTGCCAAGTCCAGAGCATCCGGGCGACGACGCTCCGGTGCCTGCGCCCGATACGCCGACCGCCCCGAGCTTCGAAAGCGACTGTTTCGCGGGCTTCGGCTCCTTCAGCTGATCCCCCAACAGAGTAGCGCTCCGCCTCCGGCAATGGTCCGGGGGCAGGGCGTTGCGGGCACCGCAGGATAGCGGTGACCCAATCTTCAGGCACGGCTCAGCCACAGCCGAGCCCCGTTCCCGCCATGTTCGCCCGCTCTGTGTCGCGGGATTGCCGAACGGGAATGCCCATGTCCTTCCTCACGAATCTGCCCATCGCCGACCTGATCGCCAGCTACGGCTACATCGCGATCTTCGTCGTCATCGCCCTGGAGAGCGCGGGCGTGCCGCTGCCGGGCGAGACGATCCTGATTTCGTCGGCCGTCTATGCCGGCAGCACCGGCCAGTTGAACATCGGCCTGATCATCCTCGCCGCCGCGACCGCCGCGATCCTGGGCGACAATCTCGGCTACTGGGTCGGCCGCCGCTGGGGCATGCCGCTCCTGCTGCGCTATGGCCACTTGATCGCCCTGGATCACGGCCGCCTCAAGCTCGGGCAGTATCTCTTTCGCGAGCATGGCGGGAAGATCGTCTTCTTCGGCCGCTTCACCGCGATGCTGCGCGCCTATGCAGCCGTCCTCGCGGGCGTGAACAAGCTCGATGCCCGCCGCTTCCTGATCTTCAACGGCCTCGGCGGCATTGCCTGGGCAACGATCATGGGCCTCGGCTCGTATTACTGCGGTCGCTCGATCGAGCATGTCGCCGGGCCCGTGGGCCTCGCCCTGCTGGCCGTGGTGATCTTCGGCGGCCTCGCGCTCTGGCTGTTCGTGCGCAAGCACGAGACGCGCCTGCTGGCGGAGGCCGAAAGCGCGATCCCCGGCCCACTGACCTGATCGACGCCGCCCCCCCCCGAGACGAACCCCGTCGGCCTCCGAGGCCGGTGGGGTTCGTCGTTCGCGGACAAGTGCGAGAGGCGCGACGCCGGAAGAGAGCAGGCTTTACCGAGAACATCGCCGTGTGGCGTACTCGACGAAGGCGTCGAACCAGCGGCTGCGAGGATGCGGGGCCAGATCCCAGGATCGGCTCAACCGCTCTAGCTGACTCATCAAGAGTACAGCCAAGTTTTGAAGAAAGATTGGCTCCCCGAGCAGGACTCGAACCTGCGACAAAGCGATTAACAGTCGCTTGCTCTACCAACTGAGCTATCGGGGACCGCGATCGGGGGTCTACACAGCGCTTCGCCGGGACGCAAGAGTGTCTGGACCGGTGATTTGACGATTCCGTCACATTTTTTGACCCGCGCCCGGGGCGTTGCCGGAAATCCTCGCGACCCGGACTGGAGCCGCGTGGAACCGGAGGCGGGGGATCGAGGCGCAGGACCGAAGATGGTCCCACCGAGGCGCGCGAAGGGGGGACGCATCCGTCCGTGCAGCCTAATTTGCAGAGATCGTTCAAAGGCCGTTGCCCTCACGCGGGGGGCTCTGCTAGAGACCGCTCTCCCCGAGCCGGCCGCCCGGACGGGGGTCGCCGGATGAGCCCCTCGGGGCGGTGCGACAGAGGCCTCGTGGCGGAGTGGTTACGCAGAGGACTGCAAATCCTTGTACGGGGGTTCGATTCCCTCCGAGGCCTCCAACTTTTCTATTGCCGGCGCGGCCGGCGTCCCATTCGAGGAACGAGATCCCGCCGGTACCGGCGCTAAGTGTTCGGCGGCCCGGGTGGACAGAAACGATCACCGCGGCCGAGGCCCGGAAGACCCGCTCCTGCGTGTCAGCGGGGCGCCGCCGGGAACCTTGCGTTTTCGCCATCGATCCACGACAACCCGCAAGCTTCGGCGTGGCCGCCCGGCCGCCCGGAAGGACAGAGCGGCGCCCGGCGCCGGCCCAGGGTCGAGGGAAGACGGCATCCATGCTCGATTACGCGCAGGCACGACGCCTCATGGTCGATTGTCAGTTGCGGACCTTCGACGTGAACGACGTCCCGGTCCTCGACGCCTTCGGAGAGGTCGCCCGCGAGCGTTTCGTGCCGCCGGGCCGCGAGGACTTCGCCTATATCGACCAGACCCTGCGGCTCGGCCGGACGGGCCGCGCGATGCCGGCACCGATGCTGCTCGCCCGCATGATCCAGGCCCTGGCGATCCAGCCGGGCGACACCGCCCTCGATGCCGCCACGGGCTACGGCTACGGCGCCGCGATCCTCGCGCGGCTCGGTGCCGACGTCGTGGCCCTCGAATCCGATGCCGATCTCGCGACGGGCGCCCGCGAACGCCTGACCGGCCTCGACCGCGTCACGGTCGTCGAAGGACCGCTCGAGGCCGGCGTCCCGCAGAGTGCACCGTACGATGCGATCCTGGTGAACGGCCGCGTGGAGATGCGCCCGCAGCCCCTTCTGGATCAGTTGAAGGACGGCGGTCGCCTCGTCTGCGTGATGGGCCGGGACCGGGCCGCGAAAGCGACCCTATTCGTGCGGGCCGGCGACGCCTTCGGCGCGCGCCCCCTCTTCGATGCCGCTCTTCCGCCCCTGGGCGCCTTCGCGGACGCGGTCGATTTCGCGTTCTGACCTCCGCAGAGCTGCCAAAAGGACCGCTTCGTCGCCATCGATGCCGTGGACTGGAGACCGGTTTCGCGCCCCGCACGCCTCGGAGGTAACCCGAAAGGAGTGTCGCTTTTTTGCGGCACCCCTGACGGATTCACGCAATGCACAGCAAGCAACCGGTGCTCTGCCGGTCAAGGTCGGGTAGTCTCCGCATCGAGGCGGGCAACCCGGTATCGCGCCCAGGCGCAGCGGCCTTCTGCGAGGCCGTCCGGTTCATCGAGAAACCGCAAGGGCTGATGAGCGTGAGAGATTCGAAACCTGCGATGCGCACGAGGCTTCGGCCGGCCGGCCTCGCCGTATTGGCGGTCGCCCTGGCGAGCCCGGCCGGTGCCGAGACGCTGGAGAGCGCACTCTCGCGGGCGTATGCCGCCATTCCGATTCTGAATTCCGGCCGCGCCGGCGTGCGCGCGACCGACGAGAGCGTAGCACAGGCGAAGTCCGGCTATCGTCCTACCGTCAGCCTTGATGCCGACATCGGGATCGGCCAGCTGGATGGGACGGTCTCGAGACAAAGGCTCAATCAGGTTACGCGTCCGGGCGGTGCGGGCCTCACCGTCAACCAAACTCTATTCAACGGCTTTCGCACCGACAATCAAACCCGCCAGGCGGAATCCGATGTGCTCCGCGTCCGGGAGGCCCTTCGCGCCACCGAGATGAACGTCCTGTTCAATGCAGCCCAGGCCTACATGTCGGTCCTCAGCGATACGGCAAACCTCGAACTGCGCCGCAACAACGTCGAGGTGTTGGAAGAGCAGCTTCGCCAGACTCGCGACCGCTTCAACGTCGGTGAGGTGACCCGCACCGACGTGGCGCAGGCCGAGGCCCGCCTCGCCGGCGCTCGGAGCGACGTCAGCGGTGCCGAGGCCACTCTGCGGGCCAGCATCGGCACCTATCGCCGCTATATCGGCGTCGAGCCGCGCCAACTCGCGCCCGGACGGCCTCTGGACCGCTACGTTCCGGCCAGCCTCGATACGGCGATCAATATCGGCCTCAAGGAGCATCCGCAGATCCTTTCGGCGCTGCACCTCGTCGACGTGTCCGAGGCCCAGGTGAAGGTGCTGGAAGGGGCGCTGTACCCGACCGCCGGCCTGCAGGGCTCGGTGCAGCAGCGCTATGACCAATCTTTCGCTGGCGACAATTTTCTCAGCGCCACCATCGTCGGCCGCCTGACGATTCCCCTCTACGAGGGAGGCCAGACCTACTCGCAGATCCGTCAGGCCAAGGAGACGGTCGGCCAGCGCCGACTTGATGCCGAGGACACCCGCGATCAGGTCCGCTCGGCCATCGTGACGGCCTGGGGCCAGCTCGAGGCGTCCAAGGCACAGGTCATCGCCTCGCAGGCGCAGGTGCAGGCCAACGAAGTGGCTCTTAATGGTGTTCGCGAGGAGGCCCGCGTGGGCCAGCGCACCACCCTCGACGTGCTGAACGCGCAGCAGGAGTTGCTGAACGCCCGTACGAACCTGATCATCGCCCAGCGCAACCGGGTTGTCTTCTCCTACGGCGTCGTCCAGGCGATCGGTCGCCTGACGGTGCGCTTCACGGCATTGCCGGTGGCGGTCTACAGCCCGAAGGAACACTTCGATCAGGTCAAGGACCTCTGGTACGGCGTGCGCACGCCCGACGGACGCTGAGGTTCGGCGACCACGCGGTCGCCGCAATTCGGGCTGTGCCGCCCCGGCCGGTGCAGCGGTGCCTCGGAGTCTCACAGCGACGCGAGCTTATCCCGTGCCCTGCAGCGGCCGGCGCTTGTGTCGGGGCGGGAGCATGAAATACTCGCCGCACGTCGCAACCGTTTCCCCCAGATCCCGAGCATCGTCCGGATGAGTGCAGCGAGCCCCAAGGTGTCGGACAAGGCGCAGGAACCCTCCATGGAGGAGATCCTGGCGTCGATCCGGCGCATCATCGCCGACGATCAGATCGCCAAGGCCGAGGTGGTCCCGCCGCGGGCATCCGCCCCGCAGCCCGAGAACGACGATGTCCTGGACCTCGCCGAGGTCGCCCAGCCCGTCCGCAAGCCCATCCCCCTTGACGAGCCCGAGATCGCGTTCCGCAAGGAGCCGATCGAGGACGGGCAGATCGACTTCGATGCGATCTCCTTCGACGATGACGAGCCGGAGCTGGAGTCGCTGCCGCCTCTCCGTGCCGCTGCCCCCATCGAGCCGCCGCGTCCGGCTCCCCAGTCCGCGATGCGCGAGCCGGAGCCGACACCCACCGAGCGCCTGACCTCGGCCGTCACGGATGCGAGCGTCGCCCAGGCCTTCCACATGCTCTCGAACACGGTGATGAGCAGCCAGTCCCGCACCCTGGAGGACCTCGTGCAGGATATGCTCCGGCCCATGCTGAAGGGCTGGCTCGACGAGAACTTGCCCGGCATGGTCGAGCGTCTGGTGCGCGCCGAGATCGAGCGGGTGGCTCGGGGCCGCTGAGGCCCGAACGCGGTCGCAGAGCCGAATCGCGGGGCTCGCGTGTTGACGCAGGGGGCCCGACGGGTTGAAAGCGGACCAACCTCCGCTTTCCCCGATCAGTGACCCGACCCCGCCCATGATGGACAAGACCTTCGATCCCGCCGCCGTCGAGGCGCGCATCGCCGCCGCCTGGGAATCGGGCGAAGCCTTCAAGGCCGGGCGCCCCGAACGGGCCGGGGCGAAGCCCTTCACCATGGTGATCCCGCCGCCGAACGTGACCGGCAGCCTCCATATGGGGCACGCCCTCAACAACACGCTGCAGGACATCCTCTGCCGCTTCGAGCGGATGCGCGGCCGCGACGTGCTCTGGCAGCCGGGCACCGACCATGCCGGCATCGCCACCCAGATGGTGGTGGAGCGCCGCCTCGCCGAGGCGAACGAGCCGGGCCGGCGGGAGATCGGCCGCGCGGCCTTCGTCGAGAAGGTCTGGACCTGGAAGGCGGAATCGGGCGGTGCGATCGTCAACCAATTGAAGCGCCTGGGCGCTTCCTGCGACTGGTCGCGGGAGCGCTTCACCATGGGCGTCTCGGGGGCGCCGGACGACCAGATGGTCCGTGCCGTCACCCGGACCTTCGTCGACCTCCACGCCCAGGGCCTGATCTACCGCGACAAGCGCCTGGTGAACTGGGATCCGAAGTTCCAGACCGCGATCTCGGACCTCGAGGTCCTGCAGGTGGAGGTGAAGGGCCATCTCTGGCACTTCGACTACCCGGTCGTCGACGCAGGCGGCACCGAGACCGGCGAGATCATCACGGTCGCCACGACCCGGCCCGAGACCATGCTGGGCGACACCGCGGTCGCGGTCCATCCGGAGGACGAGCGCTACACCCATCTGGTCGGCAGGCGCGTGCGCCTGCCCCTGGTCGGGCGCCTGATCCCGATCGTTGCGGACAGCTATTCCGACCCGGAGAAGGGCACGGGTGCCGTCAAGATCACGCCCGCCCACGACTTCAACGACTTCGAGGTCGGCCGTCGCGCCGGCTGCACGCCGATTAACATTCTGGATCCGGAAGCCCGCATAAGCCTCGACGGCAATGCGGCTTTCCTGAGCGGTTCGGATCCCGAGCCGGAAGCCCTGGCCCTGCACGGCCTCGACCGATTCGAGGCACGCAAGCGCGTCGTCGCCCTGATGGAGGCGCGCGAGCGCCTGCGCCTCATCGAACCGAACACCCACGCGGTCCCGCACGGCGACCGCTCGAACGTCGTCATCGAGCCCTACCTCACGGACCAGTGGTACGTGAACGTGAAGCCCCTGGCCGAGCGCGCCCTGCAGGCGGTGCGCGATGGAAAAACCCGTTTCGTGCCCGAAAATTACGAGCGGACCTTCTTCCAGTGGCTCGAGAACATCGAGCCCTGGTGCATCTCGCGCCAGCTCTGGTGGGGCCACCAGATCCCGGTCTGGTACGACGAGGCGGGCGGCATCTACGTCGCCATGAGCGAGGCGGAGGCGCAAACCCAGGCCGATGCGAAGCGCGGGGCGCCCGTGCCCCTGCGCCGGGACGAGGACGTCCTCGACACCTGGTTCTCCTCCGCCCTGTGGCCGTTCTCGACGCTGGGCTGGCCGGACGAGACGCCGGAGCTCGCGCGCTACTATCCGACCGACACGCTGGTCACCGGCAAGGACATCATCTTCTTCTGGGTCGCCCGGATGATGATGCTCGGGCTCCACGTCACCGACCGGGTGCCGTTCTCCACCGTCTACCTGCACACGCTGGTGCGCGACGCCTCCGGCGCCAAGATGTCGAAGTCGAAGGGCAACGTCGTCGATCCGCTCGGACTCATCGACCAGTACGGGGCCGACGCCCTGCGCTTCACCCTTGCGGCGATGGCGGCCCAGGGGCGCGACATCAAGCTGGCGGTGAACCGGGTCGAAGGCTACCGCAACTTCGCGACGAAACTCTGGAACGCCTCGCGCTTCGCCGAGATGAACGGCTGCACCCTGCGGGCCGACTACCGACCGGAGGATTCTCGCGAGACCCTGAACCGCTGGGCGCTCGGCGAGGCCGCCCGGGCGGTCGCCGAGGTCACGGTGGCGCTCGAGGCCTACCGCTTCAACGACGCGGCCGCCGCGGCCTACCGCTTCGTCTGGAATATCTTCTGCGACTGGTACCTGGAACTGGCCAAGCCCGTGCTCCAGGGGGAGGGCGTCGAGGCCGCCGCCAAGGCCGAGACGCAGGCCACCGTGGCCTTCCTGATCGACCAGATCGCCAAGCTGCTGCACCCCTTCATGCCCTTCCTCACGGAAGAGCTCTGGGCGATCAAGGGCGCAGACCTGCCGGAGCGGGGCCTGCTCGCCCTTGCGCCCTGGCCGGATCTGGCCGCCCTGAACGACTCGGCCTCGGAGGCCGAGATCGGCTGGCTCGTCGACCTCGTCTCGGAAATTCGCTCGGCCCGCTCCGAGACCAGCGTGCCGGCAGCGGCGCAGATCCCCCTCGTGGTGGTCGGCGTCGATGCGGATCTGCAGGCCCGGGCGACCCGCTGGGGCGACACCCTGGTGCGGCTGGCGCGGCTCTCCGAGATCCGCTTCGAGGCGGCCGCGCCGAAGAACTCGGTGCAGCTCTTGGTGCGCGGCTCGGTGGCGGCGCTGCCCCTCGAGGGCATCGTCGACCTCGCCGCAGAGGTCGCCCGCCTGAAGAAAGAGGCGGCGAAGGCCGGCGCCGAGATCGCCAAGATCGAGGGCAAGCTCGGCAATGCCGACTTCCTCGCCCGCGCGCCCGACGAGGTGGTGGACGAGCAGCGCGAGCGTCGCGATGCAGAGGCCGCCCGCCTGGAGAAGATCACGGAGGCGCTGGCGCGGCTCGCCGCTTGAGCGGGTCGCGAGCCTTCGGCGCGCGACTGGGTCGCGCGTCTTGACGGTCGTCCATACCCTGGCCGAACTCGGCTGGTCCGCCTTCTTCGCGGACCAGTGCCGGCCCGACGAGGCGGCCCTCGTGCCCCAGCGCGTCGCCACCGTGCACCGCGCCCGCATGGGCGCCCTCGCGGAGGCGGGGCCGCTCAAACTCATGCTGCCGGTCCACACCAACACCGGCGACTACGCGGTCGGCGACTGGGTCCTGGTCGAGGCCGGGACGCAGATGCTGCGCCGACGCCTAGACCGTCGCACCGTGCTGGAGCGGCGGCGGGAAGGGAGCGCCACGCCGCAGCTCGCGGCGGCCAATGTCGACGCGCTCTTCATCGTCACGTCCTGCAATTTGGACTTCAATCCGACGCGGCTGGAGCGCTACCTTGCCCTCGCCAACCAGGGTGGCGCCGAGCCGGTCATCGTCCTGACCAAAGCGGATGTCTGCGAGGATGCGGAGCGCTATCGCCGCGAAGCCGAGGCCCTGCAGCGCGATCTCGCCGTGGTGCTGGTGAACCCCCGCGAATCTGGAGCAGCGGCGCGGCTCGGCCCCTGGTGCGGCCCCGGCCGCACCGTGGCGGTGGTCGGCTCTTCGGGGGTCGGCAAGTCGACCCTCGTGAACACCCTGGCGGGCCCGGGCCACGCGGCGCCGCAGGCGACGGGGGGCATTCGGGAGCACGATGCGAAGGGCCGGCACACCACGACGAGCCGCTCGCTCCATGCCATCGCGGGCGGCGGCTGGGTGATCGACACGCCCGGGATCCGCTCGCTCCAGCTCGGAGATGCGGCCGAGGGGATCGACACCCTGTTCGCCGAGATCACCGAGCTGGCTCCCGCGTGCCGCTTCCGAGACTGCACCCATGCCCACGAGCCCGGCTGCGCCGTGCAGGACGCGGTGGCCGAGGGACGCCTCGACCCGGAACGGGTGGCGCGCTGGCGCATCCTGCGGGCCGAGAACCGGGGCAACACGGTGGTGCCCACTGGCCCCCGCGGCAACAAGCGGCGCTGACCGCCGAACCTCAGATCCCGCCGCCCGCGACCTCGCGGGCGACGGCGCGGCGGCCGATATCGCGCCGGCAGAAGCCCTCTGGCCAGTCGATCCGGGCCACCGCCGCGTAGGCGCGTGCCTGCGCCTCCATCATGCTCTCGCCCAGGGCCGTGACGGCGAGCACCCGGCCCCCGTCGGCGAGCAGGCGCCCGCCCTCGGCGCGGGTGCCGGCCTGGAACACCAGGACCTCGTCGCTCACGCCCGCGGCCTCGATCCCGCGGATCTCCGAGCCGCGCAGAACCGCTCCGGGATAGCCGGCCGCCGCCATGACCACCGTGAGCGCGGCACGCCGCTCGTCGAATTCAAGGCTGATCCCGGACACGTCGCCCTCGCAGGCCGCCAGCAACGCCGGTACGAGATCGGAGGCGAGGCGCGGCATCAGCACCTGGGCCTCCGGGTCGCCGAAGCGGGTGTTGTACTCGATCAGCTTCGGCCCGTCGGCAGTGAGCATCAGCCCGGCATAGAGGATGCCGGTGAAGGGGATGCCCCGCGCACGCATGCCGTCGAGAGTCGGAGCGATGATGGTCTCCATCACCTCCCGCTCCAGGGCCGGGGTCAGGATGGTTGCGGGCGAGTAGGCGCCCATGCCGCCCGTATTGGGGCCGCGGTCGCCGTCGAAGACACGCTTGTGGTCCTGGGCCGTGCCCACCGGGACCGCGCGGGTGCCGTCGCACAGGGCGAAGAAGCTCGCCTCCTCGCCGAACAGGCATTCCTCGATGACGATCTCGGCGCCGGGCTCCTCGAACAGGGCCCGCACGGCGCTCTCCGCCTGCTCGCGGGTCTCGGCCACGACCACACCCTTGCCGGCAGCCAGACCGTCGGCCTTCACCACGATGGGGGCGCCCTGCGCGGCGAGGTAGGCCAGGGCCGGCTCGAGAGTTTGGAAGCGCGCGAAGGCGGCGGTGGGGATGCCGACTGCGGCGCACAGGTCCTTGGTGAAGCCCTTGGAGCCCTCGAGCTGGGCGGCGGCCTTCGTCGGGCCGAACACCCGGACGCCCGCAGCCTGCAGGTCGTCGACGAGGCCCGCCACCAGGGGGGCCTCGGGCCCGACCACCACGAGGCCGATGCGTTCGCCCGAACAGAAGGCCCGCACGGCGGCATGGTCGGACACGTCGAGCTCCGGGCGGTTCTCGCCGAAGGCGGCCGTGCCGGGATTGCCCGGTGCGGTGAACAGGCGGGTGCAGAGGGGGCTCTTGGCGAG
This sequence comes from Methylobacterium sp. Leaf465, assembly GCF_001424705.1. GTDB lineage: Bacteria > Pseudomonadota > Alphaproteobacteria > Rhizobiales > Beijerinckiaceae > Methylobacterium. The sequence goes on along the minus strand of NZ_LMRA01000015.1, from coordinate 11,413 downwards.
GGCGAAGGCGAGGGCGTGCTCGCGCCCGCCCGAACCGATGAGGAGGATGTTCATGAGGGGTGATGTTCCCCAAAAGCCGTTCGTTGAAAAGTCCGATTCGCCGTCGACACTCGCGCTGTGCACGGGAAGCGGTCCGCGAACCTGGTTCGGCCTCCGTGTGTTCTCGGACTTTCAGCGTGGAACGAACCGCTCCGGACGACGTTATGAGGATTATGCCAGGCTGTCGCAAATCCGTTCCGTTTTTGGTGGCGCCGACTCCCTCCCGGAGTGTCAGCCTCGCGCATTACGTCACGCACGGACGCGTTGCCGTGCGCGCCTGCAACGACAACGGCAACCTCGACAATCTGCCGATCTGGCGCATGGCCCTGGCGATCTGCGCCGTGCCCGTGGCATCCGTGCTGGTCATCCTCTCCATCCTGATGTGAAGCGCCGGGTATGACCCGGAGCGGCGCGGCCGATCCCTTTACCTGAGGCGACGCCGGCCATAGCGTCCGCCGCCATGGCCGTTCCTCCTCCGCCCGCCAAAGCCGCCTCCGGATCCGGACCCGTCTCCAACGTGCCGGAATGGTCCGTCGGAGACCTTGCCTCCGCGCTGAAACGGACGCTGGAGGATGCCTTCGGTCACGTCCGCCTGCGCGGGGAGATCTCGGGCTTTCGCGGCCAGCACAGCTCCGGCCACGCCTACTTCTCGCTCAAGGACGGCAGCGCCCGGATCGACGCGGTGGTCTGGAAGGGCACCTTCAACCGCCTGCGCCAGCGGCCTCAGGAAGGGCTCGAAGTGGTCGCCACCGGGCGGATCACGACCTTCCCGGGCAAGTCCTCGTACCAGATCGTCATCGAGACCCTGGAACCCGCCGGCGTCGGGGCCTGGATGGCGCTGTTGGACGAGCGCAAGCGCGTGCTCGCCGCCGAGGGCCTGTTCGCGCCCGAGCGCAAGCGGCCGATCCCGTACCTGCCGCGCGTGGTCGGCGTGGTGACCTCGCCCACCGGCGCCGTCATCCGCGACATCCTGCACCGGCTCGCGGACCGCTTCGCCCGGCCGGTCCTGGTCTGGCCCGTGCGGGTTCAGGGGGAGGGGGCGGCCGAGGAGATCGCGGGGGCGATCCGGGGCTTCAATGCGCTGGCGCCCGGCGGCGCGATTCCCCGGCCCGACGTCCTCATCGTGGCGCGGGGTGGCGGCTCGATCGAAGATCTCTGGGCCTTCAACGAGGAATGCGTGGTGCGGGCGGCCGCGGACTCGACGATCCCGCTGATCTCCGCGGTGGGCCATGAGACCGACACCACCCTGATCGACTTCGTCTCCGACCGCCGGGCTCCGACCCCGACGGGGGCCGCCGAGATGGCGGTTCCGGTGCGGGCCGACCTCGTCGCCGCAGTGGTCGATCTCGGACGGCGCCAGCGTGAGGCGGTCCAGCGTCGCCTCGACCGGGAGCGCAGCGACCTGCGCGCCCTGGTGCGGGCGATGCCGGACGTCGACGCCTTCCTGGCGGCCAAGCGCCAGCGCCTCGACCTCGCCGAAGCACGGCTCGGCCCGGCGCTGGCCGGCAACGCCCGGGTGTTCCGGCTGCGCGTCTCGCACCTCGTCGAGCGCTTCGCCCGGCATCCGCCCACCCTGGCCCTCGCCCAGGCGCAGGGACGCGTCGCCCGCATCGGCGACCGTCCCGGCGCGGCCCTGCGCCACGACATGGCGCGCAAGGGGGAGGGGCTGTCCTATCTCGGTCGCCGCCTCGTCATCGCCCGGGCGGGAACGGTGAGCCGCGCGCGGGCGGAGCAGGTCCGCAGCCGCGATCGCCTCGACGCCCTGCAGGCGCGGCTGGTCCGGGCCGGGATCCGCTCGACGGAGCGCCGCGCCGACCGCCTGGCAGGCCTCTCCGGCCTCCTCGGCTCGCTCGGCTACCGGGCCGTCCTGGCCCGCGGCTACGCCCTGGTGCGCGACGCCGACGGGCGGGCGATCCGCGCGGCGGCGCAGGCCGCGCCGCACATGACCCTGGAATTCACAGACGGTTTCGTCGAGGTCGCGCCGCGCGACGCCGCGGCCCCCGCCGCGGCGGATCCCCCGAAGGCCGCGCGGAAGAAGAGCGCCCCGACCAAGCCCGCCCCAACCAAGACCGCCGCGACCAAGACCGCCCCGACGACGGCTGCCGGGACGGCGCCGCCAGCGGACGTCCCGGCGCCCCTGGCCCGGCAGGGAAGCCTATTCGACCTCTGAGGACCGGTTGCCGGGCGGCAACGCCTGTGCACCGTGGCCGGCGGGGAGGGGGCCTGCGTGTTGCGCGGCACGCGGATCGGGTTGACGAACCCGGCGGCGTTTGCGACCGCACCGGCGGCACGCCTCGTGCCTTCCGGGATGGCGCCGGATCCGGGCGGAAGGAGATGCGGGAATGACGACGACGATCGACAGCGCACAGAGACTGCATCTCGTCTTCGGGGGCGAGTTGGAGAGTCTCGACGGCGTGAATTTCCGCGACCTCAAGGATCTCGACATCGTCGGCATCTTTCCGGACTACGCCTCGGCCCAGACCGCCTGGAAGGCCAAGGCACAGTCGACGGTTGACAGCGCCCAGACGCGCTACTTCATCGTGCATCTGCACCGGCTGCTCGAGCCCTGATGTGCGAAACCTGACTTCGGAACGGACGTGAAGGCATTGTGACGCCGGGGTTGCGGCTGTTATGCAGCGCCGCAACGACGGCCTCAACCTCGGCACGGGCTCGGCCCTCCAGGATCGCGAGATGAAGACCCCGGCATGAAGTCCTCGATCAAGATCATCGCCGGCAACGCGAGCCGCCCCCTGGCCGAGGCCATCGCGGCCTACCTCGAATTGCCCTTGGCCAAGTGCATGGTGCGGCGCTTCGCCGACATGGAAATCTTCGTCGAACTCCAAGAGAACGTGCGCGGCGAGGACGTGTTCATCGTCCAGTCGACCTCGTTCCCGGCCAACGATCACCTGATGGAACTGCTCATCATGATCGACGCCGCGCGCCGCTCCTCGGCGCGGCGCATCACCGCCGTGATCCCGTATTTCGGCTATGCCCGCCAGGACCGGCGCACCTCGGGCCGCACCCCGATCTCCGCCAAGCTCGTGGCCAACCTCATCACCGAGGCCGGGGCCGACCGCGTGATGACCCTCGATCTCCATGCCGGGCAGATCCAGGGCTTCTTCGACATCCCGACAGACAACTTGTTCGCCGCCCCCGTGATGGTGCGCGACATCAAGGAGCGCCTCGACCCCCGGGACTGGATGGTGGTGTCGCCGGATGTCGGCGGCGTCGTCCGCGCCCGTGCCATCGCCAAGCGCATCGACGCGACCCTGGCCATCGTCGACAAGCGCCGCGAGCGTCCGGGCGAGTCCGAGGTGATGAACATCATCGGCGAGGTCGAGGGACGCTCCTGCATCCTCGTCGACGACATCGTGGATTCCGGCGGCACCCTGGTGAACGCCGCCGAGGCCCTCCTGAATGCCGGCGCCAAGGACGTCTCCGCCTACATCACGCACGGGGTGCTCTCGGGCGGCGCGGTCTCCCGCATCGCCGCCTCGCGGATGAAGGAGCTCGTCATCACCGACTCGATCCAGCCGACCCAGGCGGTCAAGCTCGCCCGCAACATCCGGGTCGCCACCATCGCGCCGCTCCTGGGCGAGGCCATCGGACGGACGGCGACGGAATCCAGCGTGTCGAGCCTCTTCACCTGACGCGCGCGTCCCGGATGTCCGGGACCAGCGGATCGCAATTGCGCTGACCCCATCGGAACCTGTATAGACGGCGCTTCCCTATTGCAGCGTTGAGACGGGATGCTGCCGGCCAGTCGAGGCCGGAGCGAGCGACGCCCTGTCGGCGGCGCCCCGGACCCGTCCCGCACGAACCAGTTGGAGTAGCCCGATGTCGCAAGGCCCGCTGATGCCGAAGGCCACCGCCGTATGGCTGGTGGAGAACACCTCGCTGGCCTTCGAGCAGATCGCCGATTTCTGCAAGCTGCACCCCCTCGAGGTAAAGGGGATCGCCGACGGCGAGGTCGCCGCGGGCATCAAGGGCCTCGATCCGATCACCACCGGCCAGCTCACCCGCGACGAGATCGAGAAGGCGCAGAAGAGCCCCAACTACAAGCTCAAGGTCGCGGTCTCGAAGGTGAAGCTGCCCGAGGTCAAGCGCACCACCAAGGGACCGCGCTACACGCCCCTCTCCCGCCGCCAGGACCGGCCGAACGCCATCCTCTGGCTGCTGCGCAACCACCCCGAGCTCAAGGACGCGCAGATCATCCGCCTCGTCGGCACCACCAAGTCGACGATCCAGCAGATCCGCGAGCGCACCCACTGGAATTCCGGCTCCCTACAGCCGATGGATCCGGTGACCCTCGGCCTCTGCACCCAGATCGACCTCGATTTCGAGGTTCAGCGCTCGGCCAAGGACCGTCCGGCCAACATGCCGGTGGATGGCGGCGCGACGCTGCTGCCGACCGAGGTGTCGACGGCCACGGACTACACCGAGGCCGACGCGCATCACCGCAGCGCCCGCGACGAGAAGCTCAACGCCGATTCGGTGTTCGCGAAGCTCAAGGGCATGCGCAGCACCGAGGACGACGACGAGGACTGAGGCGCCCCGCACGCACCGCGCCGACCGATCCCCGTGGCCCCGCCGCGGGGATTTTTCGTTTCCGGGCTCCGGGGCGGAGGGCCGGCAGCCAGTTGCCGGATGGTCGGCAATCCGCTATGCAACCCGCGTTCTCCGAATGGATTCCACGAGGCTCGGCCGTCCCGCCGGGCCACGCTCCGTTTGGAGGATCGCTCTCGACCATCGTTTGAGAATGCGTCGGCCCTCCTCCGGGAGGTTGAGCCCGTCGGGTCCGTGACCCCGGGTGGCGACGTCGAGGGTGTCCCGTCACACGAGCCGCCGATGCCGGCCTCCCGATGAGGCCTGTCAGGAGACAGAATGACCGCTGGTAACGCCCTGCAGCGTAGCCCGAGCCGCGACGATTTCGCCGCTCTTCTCGAGGAGTCCTTCCTCGAACACGAGATCACCGAAGGGTCCGTCGTCAAGGGTCGCGTCGTCGCGATCGAGAAGGACGTGGCCGTCATCGACATCGGCGCCAAGACGGAAGGCCGTGTCGCCCTCAAGGAATTCAACGGCCCCGGCCGCGAAGGCGAACTCGCCGTCGGCGACGAGGTCGAGGTCTATGTCGACCGCATCGAGAATGCCCTCGGCGAGGCCGTCATCTCGCGCGACAAGGCGCGCCGCGAGGAGAGCTGGGTCAAGCTCGAGAAGGCCTTCGAGGCCAACGAGCGCGTCACCGGCGCGATCTTCAACCAGGTCAAGGGCGGCTACACCGTCGACCTCGACGGCGCCGTGGCGTTCCTGCCGCGCTCCCAGGTCGACATCCGCCCCGTGCGCGACGTCACCCCGCTGCTGGGCACCCCGCAGCCGTTCCAGATCCTCAAGATGGATCGCCGCCGCGGCAACATCGTCGTGTCGCGCCGCACCGTCCTTGAGGAGAGCCGCGCCGAGCAGCGCTCCGAGCTGGTGGCCAACCTCGAGGAAGGCCAGGTCATCGACGGCGTCGTCAAGAACATCACCGAGTACGGCGCCTTCGTCGATCTCGGCGGCATCGACGGCCTGCTCCACGTCACCGACATGGCGTGGCGCCGCGTGAACCACCCGTCCGAGGTCGTGACCATCGGCCAGACGGTCAAGGTCAAGATCATCAAGATCAACCACGAGACCCACCGCATCTCGCTCGGCATCAAGCAGCTGCTGGCCGATCCGTGGGAGGGCATCGCCCAGCGCTACCCGGTCGACGCCAAGCTCAAGGGCCGCGTGACCAACATCACCGACTACGGCGCCTTCGTGGAGCTGGAGCCGGGCATCGAAGGCCTGATCCACGTCTCCGAGATGTCCTGGACGAAGAAGAACGTCCACCCGGGCAAGATCGTCTCCACCTCGCAGGAAGTGGAAGTGCAGATCCTCGAGGTCGATCCGGTCAAGCGCCGCATCTCGCTCGGCCTCAAGCAGACCCTCCAGAACCCCTGGGAGGCCTTCGCCGAGCAGCATCCGGTGGGCTCCGAGGTCGAGGGCGAGGTCAAGAACAAGACCGAGTTCGGCCTGTTCATCGGCCTCGACGGCGATGTCGACGGCATGGTCCACCTGTCGGATCTCGACTGGAACCGTCCCGGCGAGCAGGTCATCGAGGAGTTCAAGAAGGGCGACATGCTGCGCGCCCAGGTTCTCGACGTCGACGTCGAGAAGGAGCGCATCTCGCTCGGCGTGAAGCAGCTCGGCGGCGACCCCTTCACGGAAGCCGGCGACCTCAAGAAGGGTCAGATCGTGACCTGCGAAGTGGTGGACGTGAAGGATTCGGGCGTCGACGTGAAGATCGTCGACACCGACCTGACGACCTTCATCCGCCGGGCCGAGCTCGCCCGCGACCGTGGCGACCAGCGCCCCGAGCGCTTCGCCGCCGGCGAGAAGTTCGACGCCCGCGTGATCCAGTTCGACCGCAAGGCGCGCCGGGTCCAGCTCTCGATCAAGGCCCTCGAGATGGCCGAAGAGAAGGAGGCGATGGCCCAGTTCGGTTCGACCGATTCGGGTGCCTCGCTCGGCGAGATCCTGGGCGCGGCCTTCAAGAAGGCCCGCACCAGCGACGACAAGGACGAGTCGCAGGACTGATCCGTCCCGCGTCTCCCCCGGTCCCTTGGGACCGGGGATCCTCGCAGACTCCATCGACGCCCGCGCGGGATCGCCTCCCGCGCGGGCGTTTTTCGTGCGCGGACCCCGTTCCCCCGGAGCCGCGCGGAGCCGCCGCCAGCCCCTTGTCGGTCCGTGTCCGGCAAGGCTAGAACACGAGCCCGTGACGGATCGGGCGCGGCCTCACGCCGGAGGACGCGTGAGGCATCCAGGGCCGGGATGTGTCGAAGCCGATCGCTGCCAAAGGCCGATAGCTGCCAAAGGCTTGATGCAAATCGGCGGGGAGTGTGGGACAAGGTTCGGCGCGCAGGCGGAGGCCGGCGCGTACCGGCCGAGCGTTCGGACCTCGGCGCCGGGAAACCCGGCGTCCAGACCCTGGCGTCCGGAAACATCAGCCGGCCGAGCCGGCACGTGAGGGAGCGTAACCAGCGCATGGCCGCGGATGCCGAACTTCTGATCGATCGCCGGCGCCTGCGCCGCAAGCTCTCCCTCTGGCGCGTCCTCGGGATCGGCGGTCTCGTGGTCGCGGTCGGCGCGGTCGGCCTGCGGGTCCGCAGCGGCGGCGAGGCCCTGGGCCTCGGCAGCGTCCGTCCGCAGATCGCCCGGATCTCGGTGGGCGGATTCATCGCCGGCAGCGAATCCACCACCAAGCTGATCGCGCGCGTCCGCGACGCGAGCGCCGTTCAGGGCGTCGTGGTGTCGATCTCCTCGCCGGGCGGCACCACCACGGGCTCCGAGGAACTCTACCGCAACCTGCGGGCGCTCGCCGAGAAGAAGCCCATGGTGGCCTTCGTCGACGGCACCGCCGCCTCCGGTGCCTACATCGCGGCCATCGCCGCCGACCACATCGTCGCCCGCGAGACCGCGCTGGTCGGCTCCATCGGCGTCCTGTTCCAGTATCCGGACCTGTCGGGCCTCCTCGACAAGGTCGGGGTCAAGGTCGAATCCGTGAAGTCGGCCCCCCTCAAGGCCGAACCGTCGGGTTTCACGCCCACCTCGCCCGAGGCCCGCGCCGCCCTCGCGGCGGTCGTCGGCGACACCTATGCGTGGTTCAAGGGGCTCGTGGCCGACCGGCGCAAGATGACCGAGAAGGAACTCGCCACCGTCTCCGACGGCCGGGTGTTCAGCGGCCGCCAGAGCGTGCCCCTGAAGCTCGTCGACGGTCTCGGCGGCGAACGGCAGGCCATCGCCTGGCTCGAATCCGAGCGCGGCGTGGCCAAGGACCTGCCGGTGCTGGACTGGAAGCCGACGGCCAAGAGCGATTTTCGCCTGTGGTCCGCCCTCGGCCTCGGGGCCGACCTCGTCGGGCTCGACGGCGTCGCGGCGCGTCTGCGCCAGGTCGGCGACGAGACGGCGGGATTGGCCCAGGGCGGACTCCTGGTCCTCTGGCGGCCCGGGCCCGCGGACGCCGCCCGCTGAGGGTTCGCGCCACCCCATTCGTGCATGACTTCGTGAAGGCCCTCGCATGATCAAGTCGGAGCTCGTGCTCAAGATCGCCGAGCAGAACCCGCATCTCTACCAGCGGGACGTCGAGACCCTGGTGAACGCGATCCTGGACACCATCGCGGATGCCCTGGCCCGCGGCGACCGGGTCGAGCTGCGCGGCTTCGGGGCCTTCTCGGTGAAGCGTCGCGATGCGCGGCGCGGGCGCAACCCGCGGACGGGTGCGGCCGTTGCCGTCTCGGAAAAGGCCATCCCCGTGTTCAAGACGGGCAAGGAGATGCGCCTGCGCCTCAACGAGGCCGGTATCGGGGACGGCGCGGCCGCCGCGTCCTGATCCGCCCCGTCCCCAACGCTCGGAGTTCCTCTCGATGATCCGCTTCCTCAAGGGCTTGGTGCTGCTTCCCGTGGCGATCCTGGTGGTCGCCTTCGCGGTGGCCAACCGCGACGTGGTGCGGGTGTCCTTCGATCCCGTCTCGCCCGACATGCCGGTGTTCAGCGCGGCGCTGCCGCTCTACCTGCTGCTGTTCATCGCGGTGGCGATCGGCGTCCTTCTGGGCGGCTGCGGCGCCTGGCTCGGGCAGGCGGGCACCCGCCGCACCAGCGCCGCGCGCCGCCGCGAGATCCGCCGCCTGGAGAGCGAGACCGCCCGCCTGAAGACCTACGCGCCGGCGCCGACCAACGAGGGTCCGAACGGCATCTACCGCAACGCCCCCGACCGCGTCGCCCTGCCGGCGCCGCACTGAGGCCGGCGGCACGCCCCGAGCCGCGGCACCCATGGCGACCATCGCGATCAAGATCTGTGGGCTGAGCACGGCGGCGACCCTCGACGCCGCCCTGGAGGCCGGCGCCGATCTCGTCGGGTTCGTGCATTTCCCCAAGAGCCCCCGGCACGTGGACCTGGAGACCGGCCGTGCCCTCTCGGCGCGCGCGAAGGGCCGGACCGAGCGGGTGGTGCTCCTCGTCGACCCGGACGACGCTGCTTTGGCGGCCGCCGTCGCGGCCCTCGACCCCGAGTGGATCCAGCTCCACGGGCACGAGACGCCGGAGCGCGTCGCGGCCATCCGCGCCGTGACCGGTCGCCGGGTGATGAAGGCCATCGGCGTCGCCACCTCGGCGGATCTCGACGCGGTCCCCCTGTATACGGGGGTGGCCGACCGCATCCTCCTCGACGCGAAGGCGCCCCCGGAGGCCCTGCTGCCCGGCGGCAACGGCCATGCCTTCGACTGGGATCTCCTCGACGGCGCGGTCCTGCCGGCGGATTACATGCTCTCGGGCGGCCTCACCCCCGGCACCGTGGCGGCGGCGCTCGCCCGCACCGGCGCGCGCGCCGTCGACGTGTCCTCGGGCGTCGAGACCCGGCCGGGCGAGAAGTCGCCGGACCGGATCGCCGCCTTCATCGCGGCGGCCCGGGGCTGAGGGGGCAGGGGGCTCCCGGCCGGGGACCCCTCGCTTTCCGCGCCCAAAGGCCCGGATTTCGCGATTCGACGCGTTGGCCGCATTGTCGCCGCCCCCCGCGCGGGTCTAGGCCTATCGACAAACGCAGAGCTGACAAGGACCATGCCCGTGACCATCGCTCCCCCTCCGAACTCGTTCCGCAACGGCCCGGACGAGCGCGGCCGCTTCGGCATCTTCGGCGGACGCTTCGTGGCCGAGACGCTGATGCCGCTGATCCTCGACCTGGAGGCCGCCTACACGGCCGCGAAGGCCGATCCGGCCTTCCAGGCGGAGATGAACAGCCACCTGACCCACTATGTCGGCCGGCCGAGCCCGCTCTACTACGCCGAGCGCCTGACGGAGCACCTGCGCGCGCAGGCCGCCCCGGGGCAGGGCGCGAAGATCTTCTTCAAGCGCGACGAGCTGAACCACACCGGCTCGCACAAGGTGAACAACGTGCTCGGCCAGATCATGCTGGCCCGCCGCATGGGCAAGCCGCGCATCATCGCCGAGACCGGCGCCGGCCAGCACGGCGTCGCCACCGCCACCCTCTGCGCCCGCTTCGGCCTGAAATGCGTGGTCTACATGGGCGCCGTCGACGTGGCGCGGCAGGCGCCCAACGTGTTCCGCATGAAGATGCTGGGCGCCGAGGTGGTGCCGGTGCAGTCGGGCACCAAGACCCTCAAGGACGCGATGAACGAGGCCCTGCGCGACTGGGTCACCAACGTCGCCGACACCTTCTACTGCATCGGCACGGTGGCGGGTCCGCACCCCTACCCGGCGATGGTGCGCGACTTCCAGTCGATCATCGGCCGCGAGACGAAGCAGCAGATGCTCGAGATGGAGGGCCGGCTGCCGGATTCCCTCGTCGCCTGCATCGGCGGCGGGTCCAACGCCATGGGCCTGTTCCATCCCTTCCTCGACGATCCCGAGGTCGCGATGTACGGCGTCGAGGCGGCGGGACACGGCATCTCCAGCGGCCTGCACGCGGCCTCGCTGTCGGGCGGCAAGCCCGGCGTGCTGCACGGCAACCGCACCTACCTGCTCCAGGACGCCGACGGCCAGATCGCGGACGCGCATTCGATCTCGGCCGGCCTCGACTATCCGGGCATCGGCCCCGAGCACGCCTGGCTGCACGAGGCCGGCCGCGTCACCTACCTCTCGGCGACGGATCAGGAGGCGCTCGACGCCTTCAAGCAGTGCTCGATGCTGGAAGGCATCATCCCGGCCCTGGAGCCGGCCCACGCCCTCGCCAAGGTCGGGGAGCTGGCCCCGCAGAAGCCCCAGGATCACCTCCTGGTCGTCAATCTCTGCGGACGTGGCGACAAGGACATCCCCCAGGTCGCCGAGATCCTCGGCACCCGGCTCTGACCTTCACGCGGGGCCGGCCATTTTCCCCTGTCCGACCCCGTTGACACGTCACGGCGGGGTTCCCTATACCGCCGATCTCATCGCGGCCACGATCTTCGGCGGCCGCGGTTCGGCGGGGTAGCTCAGCTGGTTAGAGCAGAGGAATCATAATCCTTGTGTCGGGGGTTCAAATCCCTCCCTCGCTACCAACGAATTCAATGACTTAGCAGCAAATTCCGTAACCAGAGCTGCTCAAATCTACGCTGGGTCGCAATTGGGTCTCTAGCCCGTGCGGCCCAGTCGCGTTTTTTACACCTTCATAACGGTTCCAATCCGTTCCTTCGGGAAGCCGACTCGGGCTCCGACCGCTCAATCATACCTTCCTGCGAATCACGACATTTATGGCAAGCAGGCTTCTAGGGTCTGTCATCGCTTGAGCCAATCGAGGGCCGCGGCAAGACAGAGGACGCCCATGAAGCTGACGGTCGTCTTCTCGTAGCGTGTGGCGATGGCG
>NZ_LMRA01000014.1 GCF_001424705.1 Methylobacterium sp. Leaf465 | reverse complement strand
GAGTCCCGCTTCGAGCCGGTGAGATCGCCCACCGTGCCCTGAACCTTGCCGCCGAGCTCCTTGGCGGCGCCCGTGATGCGATCCGTGTCGACCATGATGATTGTCCTTGCTGTGTTCGTGGCTGGGGTTCGTCGCGCGGCGCGCGGCCGAAGCTAGGGTTTGGGGTTGGTCTTGTCCGACTTCGGGCGGGTCTTCGGGGGACCGTCGGACAGGGGGGATTCCTGCTGGGACCGACCCTCGGCCTCGACCTGCCGGTCGCCGATCAGCTTCCCGATGGCTTCCTTGACCGAGCCCTTGACCGCGTCGGTCGAAGCGGGGGCAGAACCGGGTGCGGAGGGCTTGGTGGGACGCATGGGATCCTCAGGGATGGGATGGACGGGGCCGCGGCGGGCCAACGGGCGGGAGGGACATCGCCGCGCAGGTCGCGGCCGTTCGCTGGACCCACAGATGGTCCCGGACGAACCCCCATCAATGATGCAGGCGTACCGGTAGGCCGGGTTTATCTACCTGGATGTCGGCGTTTCAACCGGGTTGCGGCGAGCGCGACGGAGGCCGCGTTCCCCGACGAAGATCCCTGGGCCGCCACGTGTCCCCGGGCTCCAGGCCCCTTCCGGGTCGGCCCTCGTCCGTACGTGGTCCTGCGTGTCGACGCCGAGTGTCACTGGATCTCCCATGGCGCACCGCGCCGCTTTCCAAGTCCCGGTCGTAACAAGTGCGTGGGAAGGCAGTTCCGCGTCCGATCCGCGATTGTCTGGTATATCTGGATCATTGACGTGAATGTGATTGCCCAATCACAAGCCTCCAGCAGCTTCGGCTTCTTCAGCGCCGAGCACATCATCGTCTGTTCCAGACCCGAGGGCGATCATCCGTGCAGACAGATGTCAGAGTGCCGAAATCCTCTTCGGACGGTCAGGGATTGCCACGACCGATTCAGGATTTGATCGGCCGGCGATTGAACGAGATTGTTCCGTTCCCCGGTGACGTCGCGGCGGATTCCCGTCTCGGTCAGGTTCTGGTTCGGCTGCGAAGTGCGCTGTGCGCGGCGCAGGCGGACGGACAGGTGCCCGATCCGTTCCGGACCGACCTGATCGCCGCCGTTCCGCGGCTTCGCCGGTATGCTTTCTCCCAGTGCCAGAACGCCGCCGAGGCCGACGACCTCGTTCAGACCACCCTCCTGCGGGCCTGGGAGAACCGGGCCCGGTTCGAGCCGGGGACAAGGCTGATCGCCTGGCTGTTCACGATCCTGCGGAACACCTTCCTCAATCAGCGCAAGCGGCTTCGCCGCGAGGTCGAGGACGTCGACGGTGCCTTCGCGGCGACCCTGCGACTGGAGCCCGAGCAGGAGCATCGTGTCGGACTGATCGAGCTTCAGGCCGCCCTGAACGGCCTGACGGCCGAACACCGCGAGACGCTGCTCCTCGTGATGGTCGACGGATTGCTCTACGACGAGGCCGCGGTCGTCCTGGGATGTCAGACCGGCACCGTGAAGAGCCGCGTCAGCCGCGCCCGCGAACGCCTGGCCAAGGCCATGGGGGCGGCATGAGCGACTCGGACTCCTCCGCATCGCCGTTCGAACCCGACCGCATCGGCGCGCGCGCCCAGGCGGCCATCGCCCGGCCCCTCGCCTTTCGACCCGGGGCGCCGGGTCCCGCCGTCTTCGCGAGGCGCGGCGGCTCATCGGCATCATGCCTCATCCGCGGCACGAGGACAGCAAGCAATAAAACTGCATCTGACCCGGTAAAATCCGAGCAAAATGATGCATCTGCACCATTGAGCACACCGATGGCGCGCATATCTCGACGGCATCGCCGATCGTCGACGTAACAACTGTCGCGTCCCAGATATTCGCAGCGTTGTGCCGGGCCTCATGAGTCCCCCGATCAGGTTCGGCATGGCCGCAGGGCCGGGCATCGCGCCACTCCGGGCGCAAGGCCCGGCCCCAAGGTCCCGTCCGGGTTCGAGACCGCTTCCAACGCTTCGTGAAGACCGTCTTGCGGCGATCATGGGACGACCGATCATGGCAGAAGCACCGGAAGGTCGCATGGCCGATGTCGACAGGCCTCAGCGCATCCCGGACGACACCCCGCCCGCGATGCCGCCTCGTCCCGGAGGGCCGCATCGTCGGCCGCGGCCTGACGCGCGCGGCCGTCCAGGCCCGGCTGCGCGGCTCGGAGGGAACCGGTGTCTGGATTTGTCCGAACCGGTGACGGGCTCTGTCCGCGGGACGTCCCGCAGGACCGGCTGACGAGACGGTCGGCCGGCGCTGATCTGTCTTCGATCGGGATCGGCCGGATGCGCGCCCGGTCTGATCTGAGCGGAGATACAATTCGTAACATATACCAGGCTATAAGTGCGCAACCGTCGTGACGGGGCGTGTGTTTATAGGCTACCGCAACAGAGGAGATGCGAATGCGACTGAAACTTGCTGGCGCAGCCGTTCTTGCACTGGGTACGATGGCCGCGACCGTCGGTGCCGCCGAGGCTCGTGACGGGTGTGGACCCGGGGGGCATCGCGGCTACTACGGATATTGCCGTCCGAACGTAATCTATCGCCCCATCCTGGCCCGCCCCATCGTCTACGGCTACCGCCGCGTCGGCTGGTATGGCCCGCGGTGGCACCGCTGGGGCGGCTACCGCCCCGTCGGATATCACCGGCCCTGGGGCTGGCACGGCGGCTACCGCCACGTGGGCTGGCATCACCGCTGGTAAGGCGCGGTCGGCGTGAACTGGGCGCCCGGTTCGAACCGGGCGCCCTTTTCGTTCCCAAGGCCGGCGTCATCGGCATGCCCCATGGGACACGTGCCGCCGCGCTCCGCGGGGATGCGTGGGCCGCGGCCGGGTCGGCCGGGTCGCCCATCGGAGCACCGTCGCCCTGGCCCGGACGGTGGCATCCGACGTCCGACCTGATGGAAAAGTCCAGGGTCCGCGCGCCCGCACTGCGGCCCAGACCTTGCAATGGTCTCCCCCATCGCTCGCCAAACGATGGAACGAGGCCCCGTGGCTCATCAGTCGATCTCGCGCAGAACCCTCCTGGGCGGCACCGCCGTTCTCGGCCTCTCGGCCCTGGCGTCGACGGGCGCCCGGGCGGCCGGGCCGATGACCGTCGGCGTCATCTATGTCGGCCCCAAGGACGATTACGGCTACAACCAGGCCCATGCGAAGGGCGCGGCGGCCCTGAAGGGGCTGCCCGGGGTCGAGGTGGTCGAGGAGGAGAACGTCCGCGAGACCAACGACGTCCAGAAGACCATGGAGAGCATGATCAACATGGACGGGGCGAGCCTGCTCCTGCCGACCTCCTTCGGGTACTTCGATCCCCACGTGCTGATCGAGGCCAGGAAGAACCCGACGGTGCAGTTCCGCCATTGCGGCGGCCTCTGGACCGAGGCGAACCCGAAGAACGCCGGCTCCTATTTCGGCTACATCGCGCAGGGCCAGTACCTGAACGGCATCGTGGCGGCGCACGCCACGAAGTCGAAGAAGCTCGGCTTCGTGGCGGCCAAGCCGATCCCCCAAGTCCTCAACAACATCAACGGCTTCCTGCTCGGCGCCCGCAGCGTCGACCCGTCGATCACCTGCCAGGTCATCTTCACCGGCGAGTGGTCGCTGGCGGTGAAGGAGGCGGAGGCCACCAACGCGCTGATCGATGGCGGCGCCGACGTCATCACCTGCCACGTCGACAGCCCGAAGGTGACGGTGGAGACCGCCGCCCGGCGCGGCGCCTACGTCTGCGGCTACCATGCCGACCAGTCGGCCCTCGCCAAGGACCGGTACCTCACCGGCGCCGAGTGGGACTGGGCCCCGATCTACAAGGGCTTCGTCGCCGACATGCAGGCGGGCAAGGCGCCCCCGAATTTCCTGCGCGGCGGTCTGGCGGACGGTTTCGTCCGGATGAGCCCCTACGGCCCTGCCGTCTCGGAGGCGGCGCGCAAGAACGCGGATGCGGTCAAGGCCGAGATGATGAAGGGCGGGTTCGCCATCATCCGGGGGCCGCTCAAGGACAACAAGGGCAACGCGATCGCCGAGGCCGGCAAGGGTTTTGCCGAGAACGCGCCCGAACTCGAGAGCACCGGCTACCTCGTCGAGGGCGTGAAGGGCTCGGCCTGAGGGACGTGTCCGTCACGCACGCCACCAGCGGGAGGAAGAGCCGTGGTTGCCGAGACTGCTCCGTCGGACATGGTCGTGGCAGGGTCGCGCCCCTCGGCCAGCCTGCCCCTGCGGGCTTGGGGCGCGCGCCGGGCGGAGGCGCTCGCCATCCCGCTCGGGGCGCTCGCCCTCGGCTTCGGCCTGTTCAGCCTGTTCCTCCTGAGCCTCGGCAAATCGCCGGCGGCCTTCCTCGACCTCGTCTACCGGGGCGGCTTCGGGTCCGCCTTCGCCCTGCAGAACAGCCTCCAGCGCGCCGCGCCCCTGCTGTTCGCGGCCCTCTGCGTGGCCCTGCCCGCCCGCCTCGGCCTCGTGGTCATCGGCGGCGAGGGCGCGATCGTGCTCGGCGGCCTCGCCGCGGCGGCGGTGGCCGCGCCCCTGTCGGGCGCAGCCTCCGGCCTCGGCATCGCCGCCATGGCGCTGGCCGCCTTCCTGACCGGGGCGCTCTGGCTCGGGGCGGTGGGCGCCCTGCGGGCCTGGCGCGGCGTCAACGAGACCATCGCCAGCCTGCTGATGTCCTACATCGCCATCGCGCTCGCCAACCACCTGATCGAGGGCCTGCTGCGCGATCCCGGCAGCCTCAACAAGCCGTCGACCCGGACCATCGACGAGGCCTTCCGGGTCGGCCCGATGCCGGGCCTGGAGGTGCATTGGGGCCTCGGCGTCGGGGTTGTGGCCTGCCTCCTCGCCTGGCTCCTGACCGAGCGCACCACCCTGGGCTTCGCCGCCCGCATCGCCGGCGGCAACGTGCGCGCGGCCCAGATCCAGGGCCTGCCGGTCGGGCGCCTGATCGCCGGATTCACTGCCCTCGGGGGGGCGCTGGCGGCCCTGGCCGGATTCTTCGAGGTCGCGGCCGTCCACGGCAACGCCAACGCGTCGCTGATCGCCGGCTACGGCTATACCGGTATCCTCGTCGCGTTCCTGGCCCGCCAGAACCCCCTGGCGATTCCGCCCGTCGCCTTCCTGCTCGGCGGGATCGAGGCGTCGAGCGGCCTGATCCAGCGCCGCCTGCACCTGCCGGACGCCACCATCCTGCTGCTGGAGGGCCTGCTCTTCCTCCTCGTCCTCGTGGGCGAGACGCTGTACGGGCGCTTCAAGCCGTTCAGTCCGCATCTCTGGGGCGAGAAGCGCGCCGCCGCGAGCCAGACCGTGCCATGAGCGACTTTGCATGAGCGACCTCGGCCTCTGGAACGTCCTCATCGCGGTGATCGGCGGGGCCATCCGGGTCTCGACGCCGTTCCTGTTCGTCAGCCTCGGCGAGACGATCACGGAGCGCTCGGGCCGGATCAATCTCGGCCTCGAGGGCACACTCGTGTTCGGGGCGATGTCGGCCTACGCCACGGCGGTGCTGACCGGCTCGGCCTGGGCCGGCGTCGCGGTGGCGGGCGCGGCGGGGGGGCTGTTCGGCCTCGTCCATGGCTGGATCTGCCGGCTGCCGCGGGTCAACGACGTGGCGCTCGGCATCGCCCTGATGCTGTTCGGCTCGGGCCTCGCGTTCTTCTTCGGCAAGGCCTTCATCCAGCCCTCGGCGCCGCAGCTGCCGGCGATCCCCTTCGGCAACTGGTCCGACCTGCCCCAGATCCGCGCCGCCCTCCAGGTCAACGTTCTGTTCCTGATCGGGGCGGTGCTCAGCCTCGTCCTGTGGTGGGGGTTCCGCAACACCCGCACCGGCCTCGTGGTCCGCATCGTCGGCGACAGCGCCGAGGCGGCCCGGGCCATGGGCTACGACGTCGACCGTGTCCGGCTGCTGGCGACCGGAGCCGGCGGGGTGCTCGCCGGCATCGGGGGCGCCTACCTGTCGCTCTATTATCCGGGCTCGTGGAACGAGGGCATCTCCTCCGGGCAGGGCCTGATGGCCGTCGCCCTCGTGGTCTTCGCCCGCTGGAACCCCCTGGCCTGCTTCGGCGCGGCGCTGCTGTTCGGCGGGGCCGGGGCCCTCGGCCCGGCGCTCCAGTCGGTGGGGGTCTCGCAGGGCTACTACCTGTTCTACGCCGCGCCCTACGTCCTCACCCTCGGCGTCCTCATCGCCACCTCGTCACCGAACCACGCCCTGGCGGGAGCGCCGGGCGAACTCGGCCAAGCGAAGTAAACCTCAGCAATCAGGTATCTCCGATGAACGGACTTGGCGGCCTCAACAAATCCCCGAACGGCGTCGTGCTCGGGCTGGTGCAGCTGCAACTGCCGACCGTCGCCACGCCGGCGGACCTCGCCGCGCAGACGCAGCGCATCGTCGACATGGTCGGCAAGGCCCGGCGCAACCTCGCCACCATGGACCTCGTGGTCTTCCCCGAATACGCCCTCCACGGCCTGTCGATGGACACCAACCCCGACATCCTGTGCCGGATGGACGGCCCGGAGGTCGCGGCCTTCGCGAAGGCCTGCCGCGACAACCGGATCTGGGGCTGCTTCTCCCTCATGGAGGTCAACCCGCACGGAAACCCGTTCAACACCGGCATCATCATCGACGATGCCGGCGCGGTGAAGCTCTCCTACCGCAAGATGCACCCCTGGGTGCCCGTCGAGCCCTGGGAGCCCGGCGACATCGGCATCCCGGTCATCGAGGGGCCGCGCGGGGCCAAGATCGCCCTCATCATCTGCCACGACGGGATGTTCCCCGAGATGGCCCGGGAATGCGCCTACAAGGGCGCCGAGATCATGATCCGCACGGCCGGCTACACGGCGCCGATCCGCGAGTCCTGGCGCTTCACCAACCAGTCGAACGCCTTCTGCAACCTGATGGTCACCGCCAACGTCTGCCTGTGCGGTTCGGATGGCTCGTTCGACTCCATGGGCGAGGGCATGATCGTCAACTTCGACGGTCAGATCATCGCCCACGGCACCACGGGGCGCGTCGACGAGATCATCACGGCGGAGGTCCGGCCCGACCTCGTGCGCGAGGCGCGCCTGCATTGGGGCGTCGAGAACAACATCTACCAGCTCGGACACCGCGGCTACACGGCCGTGAAGGGCGGCGCCGGGGACTGCCCCTACACCTACATGCAGGACCTCGCCGCCGGCCGCTACCGCCTGCCGTGGGAGGACGGGGTCAAGGTCGTCGACGGCACCTCCTGCGGGTTCGCCGCGCCCACCCGGTCCTACGGCGCCGGACAGACCCCGGACGCCCGGGAGGCGGCGGAATGAGCGCGGCGCCCCTCACCGTGCCGGCGACGCCCCTTACCGTGCCGGCGGCGCCCCTCGCCCCGACGGCGGTGGACGCGGCGCGCTACGCCGCCGCCGAGCCCTATCCCTGGCCCTTCGACGGGGCACTGAGGCCCGACAACACCGCCCTCGTCATCATCGACATGCAGATCGATTTCTGCGGTCCCGGCGGCTACGTCGACGCCATGGGCTACGATATCGGCCTGACCCGGGCGCCGATCGAGCCGATCGGCCGCCTGCTCGCGGCGGCCCGGCGCCTCGGCTACCCCGTCATCCACACCCGCGAGGGCCACCGCCCGGACCTGGCGGACCTGCCCGAGAACAAGCGCTGGCGCTCGCGCCGGATCGGAGCCGGCATCGGTGATCCCGGGCCCTGCGGGCGCGTGCTGGTGCGGGGCGAGCCGGGCTGGGAGATCATCCCCGAACTGGCGCCCATGCCCGGTGAGCCCGTCATCGACAAGCCCGGCAAGGGCTCGTTCTGCGCCACCGACCTGACGCTGATCCTCGGGCGGCGCGGCATCCGCAACCTGATCCTCACGGGGATCACCACGGATGTCTGCGTCCACACCACGATGCGCGAGGCCAACGACCGCGGCTTCGAATGCGTGATCGTCTCCGACGCCTGCGCGGCCACCGACCGGGGCAACCACGAGGCCGCCCTCAGGATGGTGACGATGCAGGGCGGCGTCTTCGGCGCCGTGGCGACCTCCGAGGCCCTCCTGGTGGCGATGGGATGATCCGCGATGGTGCCCTTCCCGCAATCGGTTCGTAACGTGGTGCCCCGGGACGAAGACGCGGCAGCGGTGGTGCCCGAGGCCCCGCCGCCCGGTGCCATCGCGGTCGAGACCATCGGCATGTCGAAGCGCTTCGGCACCTTCGCGGCCCTCGACGACGTCTCGATGAAGATCGAGGCGGGCGGCTTCCACGCGCTGCTGGGCGAGAACGGCGCGGGCAAGTCGACCCTGGTGAAGTGCATCATGGGCTTCTACGCGCCGAGCGCGGGCAGCGTCCTGGTGGATGGCCGCGAGGTCGCGATCACCAACCCGAAGGGTGCCCAGGCCCGCGGCCTCGGCATGGTCTACCAGCACTTCACCCTGGTGCCGTCCCTGACGGGCCTCGAGAATCTCGTCATCGCCCGGCCCCGGGTGCCGGCGGTGATCGACTGGCGCGCCGAGCGTGCGGCGCTGGCCGCCTTCATGGAACGGATGCCGTTCCGGCTGAACCTCGAACGCCCGGTGGCCGAGCTCGCGGCCGGGGAGAAGCAGAAGCTCGAGATCATCAAGCAGCTCTTCCTCAAGGCCCGGTTCCTGATCCTCGACGAGCCGACCTCGGTGCTGACGCCGGCGGAGGCCGAGGAGGTGCTGGGCCTCCTGCGCGCCATGGCGGACCGGCGCGAGCTGACGGTGCTGATGATCAGCCACAAGTTCCGCGAGGTCGAGGCGTTCGCCCGCAGCGTCAGCGTCCTGCGCCGCGGCACGCTCGCGGGCGGCGGACGGGTCGGCGAACTCAGCCGGGACGACATGGCGGCGATGATGATGGGCGCCCGCCCGGTGCGCGCCGCCCCCAACCGCGTCGGTCGGCCCGACCCGGACCGGGTCGTCCTGCGCATCGCGGATCTGCGCGCCACCGATGCCTCCGGCCTGCGTCACCTCGCCGTCGACGCCCTCGCGGTGCAGGCCCGCGAGATCGTCGGCGTCGCCGGGGTCTCGGGCAATGGCCAGAAGGAACTCGCCGACGTGCTCGGCGGCCAGATCCGGGCGGCCGCTGGCCGGGTGGAGGTCGGGGGCGAGGCCTATGACGGACGGCGCGCGCAGAGCCGGGCGCGGCGGGTCCGCGTCATCCCGGAGGAGCCGCTGCGCAATGCCTGCGCGCCGCGCATGTCGGTCGCGGAGAACCTGGCCTTCCGGGCCTTCGACCGGCGCGCGGAGCGTGGCGCCTCCGAGGGGGGCGCGGTCCCGGGGCGGCCGACCGTCTGGCTCGACACCGGCGCCATGCGCCGCCGCGCCCGGGACCTCATCGCGCGCTTCGGGGTGAAGACCGCCTCCGCCGAGGCGCCGATCGCCACCCTGTCCGGCGGGAACGTGCAGCGGGCCGTGCTGGCGCGCGAACTCACCGACCCGGTCGACCTCCTCGTCGTCGCCAATCCCTGCTTCGGGCTCGACTTCACCGCCGTCGCCGAGATCCGGGCCCGGATCCTGGCGGCCCGCAACGCCGGGGCGGCGGTCCTGCTGATCAGCGAGGATCTCGACGAGATCCTGGAACTCTCGGACCGCATCGTGGTGATGTCCGACGGCCGCATCGTGCACGCGGTGAGTCGCGCCGAGGCCGACGCCCGCAGCATCGGTCGCCACATGGCGGGGCATCACTGAGGCGCGACACGGCCGTATCGGCCCGACGCTGCCGGGCGTGTCCGGTCCGGCAGGCTAGGTCCGCACGGGGTCGAGGGTCACCGACCAGAGCGCGGTATCGGCGGCGTCCTTCAGGGTGACGGTCATCTGCTCCGTCGCGCCCTCGACCGCGACATGGCCGAAGAACTGGTAGCCCGCGGCGGGCGAGAGGTTGGTCTGGCCCGGCGGGGGGGCCTTGGCGAAGCGCAGCTGGGGCCCGAAGGTGTCGTCGAGGGCGTTGGGACCGAAGGTCCCGGCATGCAGCGGGCCTGCGACGAACTCCCAGAACGGCTCGAACTGCTGAAATCGCGCCCGGTTCGGATCGTAGTAATGCGCCGCCGCGTAGTGCACGTCCGCCGTCAGCCAGACCGTGTTGCGGATGCCCGCATCCCGCAGGAAGCGCAGGAGGTCGGCGATCTCGAGTTCCCGGCCCAGCGGCGGCCCGTCGCCCTGCGCGACGGCCTCCGACCCGAAGGGCGGCTGAGAATCGTAGGGGACGACGAGCCCGATCGGCATGTCGGCCGCGATCACCTTCCAGGTCGCGCGGGAGGCGAGGAGCGCGCGCTTGAGCCAGGCGACCTGCGCCGGGCCGAGGAAGTGAGCCTCCGGTCCGTAGGTGGTCTGCCGGTTCTCGCCGTTCGGCCCGCGATAGGAGCGCATGTCGAGCAGGAACACGTCGACCAGCGGCCCATGCGAGATCTTACGGTAGACGCGGCCGGGCTCCGAGGGCGCGAAGCGCATCGGCATGTATTCGTGGAAGGCGCGCGCGGCGCGGACCTGAAGCGCCAGCACGTTCGGGTCGCGATAGGCCTTCCGCAGGTGTTCGGCCCGGGTCAGGGGCTCGCCCGGCCACCAGTTGTTGGTGACCTCGTGATCGTCCCACTGTGCGAAGATCGGGATCTCGGCGTTCATCGCCAGCACGTTCGCGTCGGTGAGGTTGTAGCGGTAGCGTCCGCGAAACTCTTCCAGGGTCTCGGCCGGCTTCGCCACCGCCTCGGTCACGCGGTTGCGCCAGAGGGTGCCGTCGGGCAGGCGCACCTCCGGTACGATCGGTCCGTCGGCGTAGATCGTGTCGCCGGAATGCAGGAAGAAGTCCGGCCGGTTGCGCAGCATGGCCGCGTAGATCGTCATCCCGCCCCGGGCCTCGTCGATGCCCCAGCCCTGGCCGGCCGTGTCGCCGGACCAGCAGAACGAGACCGAGCGGCGCTCGGCGGGCGCCGTGCGGAAGCGCCCGACCTGCGGCGCCCCGAGGATCGTCGGCGCGGCGAGATCCTGCAGGCGGACCCGGTAGAACACGTCCTGGCCCGGCGGCAGGTCCGTCAGGGCGACCTTCACGGTGCCGTCGCTCGCCGGCAGGGCATCGGCGAAGATGCCGCCGCGAATGTCCGCAAAGCTTTCCGTCGTCGACCACGCGATCATCGCCCGGCAGGGGCGGTCGGCCCGGGCCCAGACCACGGCGGAGGTGCCGTCGACGTCACCGGATTGCAGACCGTGGGTGAGGACCGGGCGGTCCGCGGCCCGGCTGAGGCCGGGCCGGACGACGCCGGTGCCGAGACCGACGAGGCCGGCGGCGGCCCCGGTCAGGAACGGACGACGGGGCAGGCTGGAACGGGACGAGGCGGACATGGCGGCGGACTCCCTTCCGGAGGCTCCGCTATGGCGCATCTGTCTGACGCCCTGACGACGCTGCCCGCGCCGTCCCTAACCCGGTTCGCGTGGATCCGATGCCGGTCTAGCGGGCCGCCTTCGCGGCGCGGCGGCGCTCGGTGAGGATCCATTCCGTGTAGCCGTTCGGCTGCGCGCGGCCCTTGAAGACGAGGTCGCTGGCTGCCTGGAAGGCCGGGCCGTCGTAGTCCGGGGCCATGGGGCGGTAGAGCGGATCGCCGGCGTTCTGGCGATCGACCACCTTCGCCATCCGCTTGAGCGCCGTCATCACCTGCTCCTCGCTGACGACGCCGTGATGGAGCCAGTTCGCGATGTGCTGCGACGAGATCCGCAAGGTCGCCCGGTCCTCCATCAGCCCGACATCATGGATGTCCGGCACCTTCGAGCAGCCCACCCCCTGGTCGATCCAGCGGACGACGTAGCCGAGGATGCCCTGGACGTTGTTGTCGATCTCCTGGGCCACGTCGTCGGGGGCGAAGTTCGACCGGGCCAGCGGGATCTCGAGGATCTCGTCGAGGGCCGAGCGCGGCCGGCGGGCGAGTTCCACCTGCCGCGCCCGCACGTCGGTCTCGTGATAGTGCAGCGCGTGCAGGGTCGCGGCGGTGGGCGACGGCACCCAGGCCGTGCTCGCGCCCGCCTTGGGGTGGGCGCCCTTCTGCATCAGCATGTCGGCCATGGCGTCGGGGGCCGCCCACATGCCCTTGCCGATCTGCGCCCGGTCGAGCAGGCCGCAGACGAGGCCGACATCGACGTTGTTCTCCTCGTAGCCCTTGATCCAGGGCGTCGCCTTCATGTCGTTCTTGCGAATGACCGGGCCGGCCTCCATCGCGGTGTGGATCTCGTCCCCCGTGCGGTCGAGGAAGCCCGTGTTGATGAACACGACCCGCTCGGCCGCGGCCGCGATGCAGGCGGCGAGGTTGACCGTGGTGCGGCGCTCCTCGTCCATGATGCCCATCTTGAGGGTGTTCGCGTCGAGACCCAGCATGGCCTCCACGCGTCCGAACAGTTCGACCGCGAAGGCGACCTCCTCGGGCCCGTGCATCTTCGGCTTGACGATGTAGACCGAACCGCGCCGGCTGTTGCGCAGGCCGGAATCCCCCTTGAGATCGTGGATCGCGATCATCGCGGTGACCGCGGCGTCGAGCATGCCCTCGGGGATCTCGCGGCCCTCGGCGTCGAGCACCGCATCGGTGTCCATGTGGTGGCCGACATTGCGCACCAGCATCAGGGAGCGGCCCGGCACCACCACCTCGCCGCCGTTCGGCGCGATGTAGTGCCGGTCGGGGTTGAGGCGCCGCTCCAGGGTGCGGCCGTCCTTGTGGAGGGAGGCCGTCAAGGTCCCGTTCATCAGGCCGAGCCAGTTGCGGTAGACAACGACCTTGTCGTCGGCATCGACCGTGGCCACGGAATCCTCGAGGTCCATGATCGTCGAGACGGCCGATTCCAGCAGGATGTCGGCGACGCCGGACGCATCGAAGCGACCGATCCGATGCGTCCGGTCGAGGACGACCTCGACGTGCAGCCCGTGGTGCCGCAGGAGCAGGGAGGCGGGCATGCTGGCCCGGCCGCGATAGCCCACGAAGAGATCCGGTCGCGCGAGCGGGACGGTCTCTCCGGTGTTCATGTTGCCGACGAGCCCGCCCTGCTCGACCGCATAGGTGACCACGTCGGCATGGCGGCCGCCGGCCAGCGGCACGAAGCGGTCGAGGTAGCTGCGGGCGCGGGTCACGACCCGGGCGCCGCGGGCGCGGTTGTAGCCGCCGCTGCGGATCGCGCCGCCCTCCTCCGAGACCGCGTCGGTGCCGTAGAGGGCATCGTAGAGCGAGCCCCAGCGGGCATTGGCGGCGTTGAGGGCGTAGCGGGCGTTCGAGACCGGCACGACGAGCTGCGGCCCGGCGATGCGGGCGATCTCGTCGTCGACGTTCTCCGTCCGCACCGCCACCGGTCCCGGATCGGGCAGCAGATAGCCGATGTCCTTCAGGTACGCCTTGTAGGCCGCCGGATCGAACGGCTTGCCGGCCCGCTCCCGGTGCCAGGCGTCGAGCTGCCCCTGGAGCGTGTCGCGCTTGGCCAGCAGGGCCCGGTTCTTCGGCGTCAGGTCGCGCACGATCGCGCCGAGGCCGCCCCAGAACACCTCGGGCGAGATGCCGGTCCCGGGCAGGGCCTCCTCCGCGACGAAATCGTACAGCACGCGGGCGACGGCGAGGCCGCCGATATCCATTCGATCCATCTTCAATCCATTCACGGAAGGTTTGCGCTGGAATGCCACCGGCCGCGGTCGTCGCCAACCCACCGATGTCGAACGCCCGGTCTCGAGTTCTCGCGCAGGGCGTCCCGAAGCCCGACGACGTCCCTGCGACCGTCGTCTCGGCGAGGGCCGCCCGCGCCGGGGTGCGGAAAGCTCCGAGCCGGTGTCCGGAGGGCCACGCAATAGACGCGCCGACCGAGATCGACAAACCCGGAGGGTTGTCGGCCCCGGGGCCTCCCGCCCGGCCCCGGGGCGCAGAGGCGCGCTCGGGGGGGCGGCGGGCGATCGTCCGGATCGCCGCACGGGCGCGCACGATGCGGGCCCGGGTCAGCCAGGGGCGGGAGGGCGCCGCGTCGCGCTCCGCCCTCCGCCGATCATCGCCGGCCCCGGAAGGGTGAGAGGGGGGCGTGCCGGTTGACGTCCTTGTAGAGGAGGTATCGGAAGGGTCCGGGTCCTCCGGCGTAGCAGGCCTGGGGGCAGTAGGCGCGCAGCCAGAGGAAGTCTCCGGCCTGGACCTCGACCCAGTCCCGGTTGAGGCGGTAGACGGCCTTGCCCTCGAGGATGAAGAGGCCGTGCTCCATGACGTGGGTCTCCTCGAAGGGGATCGAGGCGCCGGGGCGCAGGGCGACGATGTTGACGTGCATGTCGTGGCGCAGATCGTCGGGGGCGACGAAGCGGGTGGTGGCCCAGGCCCCGTCGGTGCCGGGCATGGGCACGGGGGCGACGGCGGTCTCGTGAGTGACGAAGGCGGGGGGCACCTCGAGGCCGGGCACGGGGGTGTAGGCCTTGCGGATCCAGTGGAAGCGGGTCGGTCCGGCCCCGTCGTTGCGCAGGCTCCAGGTGGTGCCGGGGGGCAGGTAGGCGTAGGCGCCGGGGGTGAGGGCGTGGACCTGTCCGTCGCGGACGAGGCGGGCCTGTCCCTCGACGACGAACAGCACGGCCTGGGCCTCGGGGTCGGGTTCGGGCCGCTCGCTGCCGCCGCCGGGGGCGAGGGTGACGAGGTACTGGGCGAAGGTCTCGGAGAAGCCCGAGAGGGGGCGACATCACGCCCCGGGGGATGACGGCGTAGGCCTCGGTGAACACGGCCCTGCCGGTCATCAGCGCGGTCTGGGGCGGCAGGCCGCCGCAGGGCGGGTTGTMGGGCGAGGCGGTCATGAAGGCGTCTCCGATGATCCGGGTTGGACTGGCGGCAGCCCGGCTTGGCAGCCGTGCCACCGCATGGGGCAGGTGTCGGGGGGCGTCAGGCCGAACGTGGTTCCGCGATCGGCGTCTCGAGGATCGCGGCCGTGTCCGTCGTACCGTGGCCATCGAGGACACGCCGGGCCTGCGCCCGGTCGATGTCGCCTTCCCATGCGGCGATCACCACCGTCGCCACGCAGTTGCCGATCAGGTTGCCGAGAGCGCGGGCGATGCCGACGAACCAATCGATCGACAGCACGAGCACCAGTCCGATGACGGGAATCTCCGGGACCGCCGACAGGGTGGCGGCCAGCACGACGATGGCCGAGCCGGGCACCCCGTGCGCGCCCTTCGAGGTCAGGAGCGCGATGCCGAGGATCAGCATCAGGTGTCCGAAGGAGAGATCCGTGTTGGTGGCCTGGGCGATGAACACCGTGGCGAGGGTCAGGTAGAGCGAGAAGGCATCGAGGTTGAACGAATATCCGGTCGGGATCACGAGGCCGACGGTCGAATCCTTGATGCCGAGGCGCTCCAGCTTGCGCATGACCTGCGGCAGCACGCAGTCCGAGGAGGCGGTGCCGGCCACGACGGTCAGTTCCTCGCGCAGGTAGGCGAGCAGCTTGAGGATGCTGAAGCCGGCCAGGCGCAGGATGCCGCCGAGCACCACGAAGACGAAGAACGCCACGCCCGCGTAGAACAGCACCACCAGCAGGCCGAGCTGCTTCAGCGAGCCGACGCCGTACTTGCCCACCGTGAAGGCGACGGCGCCGAGCACGCCGAGCGGGGCGAGCCTGACGATGAAGCCGATGATCTTGAACAGAACCTCCGTGATGCGCTCCAGGCTGTCGGCCAGCGGCTTGCCGCGCTCGCCCAGAAGGGACAGGCCGGAGCCGAACAGGATCGCGATGATGAGAACCTGCAGGATATCGCCCTTGGCGAAGGCATCGACCAACGTGGTCGGAATGAGCTTCATCAGGAAGTCGACGGTTCCCGTGACCTGACCGACCCGGTCGGTGTAGCCGGCGATCGATTTCGCGTCCAAGGTCGCCACATCGACGTTCATGCCGTGGCCGGGGGCGAACGCGTAGGCGAGGACGAGGCCGAGCACCAGGGCGAGGGTCGTCACCGCCTCGAAGTAGATCAGGGACTTGAGCCCGACGCGACCGACCTTCCGCAGGTCGCCGGCGCCGACGATGCCGTGAACGACGACGCCGAAGACCAGCGGTGCGATCGCCATCTTGATCAGCTTGATGAAGCCGTCGCCGAGGGGCTTCAGCGTGACCGCAAAGTTCGGCCAGACCATGCCCAGGACGATGCCGAGCACCAGGGCGGCGACAACCTGCCCGAACAATGACGCGAAGAACCGCTTCATCATAACGCCTGTACCTCTTCGCGCCGTTCCGTGTCCCGACACCCCGGTTCGACGCGGTGTCGTCCGCCCTGCAGGATTCGTGCTGGCATTTTCCTGCATGGTCGTTCGGGTGTCCCCGTTGCGGCGGCACCATGTTGCCAGAAAATCTAGACGTCAAATATTTGATATGTCTTGATTGAGATCTTCTCGCTATGACTGAGCGTATGGAACTCCGGCACCTCCGCTACTTCGTGGCCGTCGCCCGCCATCTCAGCTTCACCGCCGCCGCCGAGAGCCTCGGTGTCGCTCAGCCGCCCCTGAGCCAGCAGATCCGCGATCTCGAAGCGGAGATCGGCACCGCGCTGTTCGAACGGACGACGCGTCGCGTGTCGTTGACGCGGGCGGGTACCGACTTCCTCGCGCAGGCGCGCGAGATCCTGGACAAGTCCGGCGAAGCCATCGGACGCGCGCGCGCCATCGGTGCCGGCGCGGCCGGCATCGTCAATGTCGGCCTGACGGGGTCGATGCTGGCCGGCCCCCTCGGGCGCGCCATCCGCGACTTCTCGGTCACCTATCCCGACGTCGATCTGCGGATCCACGAAATGTCGCCGGACCGCCAGATCTCGATGCTGAAGGCTGGACAGACCGACATCAGTTTCCTGCGCAGCCCACCCCAGGACCTCGACCTCGCCAGCGAACGCGCCTGGTGCGAGACCGTCACCCTCGTCCTGCCGAAAGGCCACCGCCTGGCCAGGACGGCGGCGATCGACCTCGCCGATCTGAGCCGCGAGCGGTTCGTGTTCCTGCGGCTCTCGGATTCGCTGTTCGCGAAATATCTTTGGGAGTGCTGCGTCGAAGCCGGGTTCACCCCGGACATCACGCATCAGGTCGTCGAAGCCGCCTCGCTGACGAGCCTCGTCGCGACGGGGCTCGGGATCGCCATCATTCCGGAATTCGTCGCCCGCCTGGCGCACGCGGACGTCGTCTACAAACCCATCAGGGGGAAACCGATCCACGCCGACGTCTATGCCCTGTGGCCGAGGGAGAAGGCCGGGCCTCTGATCGGCAACTTCCTGGACCGTGTTCGCTCCGCCAGACCATAGTTCGCGAAGGCCGCTGCTGGCAGTATCGGGCGTGGAGAGGAAAGGTGCGGAGGACCGGGGTTCGGTCATCGGGCCCCGGCACGACACGGTCATGGCCGTGCGCCGCGCCCTGGAGGATGACGGCGTCGAATTCACCGCCGCGGCAGGTAGGAAGCCGGGAGTACGCGAGGCCCGGTCCAAGATGACCGACCCGGCCTCGAACAACCTTCAGTTTCCCACCGAGCCTGGCCGCCCCGAACGACCGTAGAACGATCTCACCGGACGGGAATCTCACCCTGCAGCCAACCTTGCAGGATGGCGAACTGGACGATCTGCGCGCGGCTGGTGATGCCCAGCTTGCAGCATGCTCGCCCCTTCTGGGCTTCGATGGCCTTCGCCGTTGCCCCGACCTGGGATCCGATCTCCTTGCTGGTGTAGCCGTAGGCCACGGATTTCAGGATCTCCCGCTCCCGTTCCGTGAGCGAGGACTTGCCCTCGTGGGCGTGGGTCCAGGCGACCGGGCTTGGGTGGGCGGAGCCGTGCCCGGGAAGGAGCGGGTCGACGTAGGTCCCGCCGGCGCGCACGGCCTCGACGGCCTGCACGATGTTCAGGAAGGCCGAGCGCTTCAGGACGTAGGCGCAGGCCCCGGCCTCGAACGCTTGGTCGACATAGACCCGGCTCTCGTACACGCTCAGGATGATCGCCCGGGTCCTGCTCCGGCGGTCGACGAGCGTGCGGATCACCGCGACGCCGTTCATGTCGGGCATGGCAAGGTCCAGGATGGCGATGTCCGGGGATAGGTCCGCGATGGCCTGCACCGCCGCCGTGCCGCCGTCCACCGACGCGACGATCTCGACGAGGCCCGTGTTGCTGAGGAGGTCGGCGACCCCGTGGCGGAAGACGGGGTGGTCGTCCGCAAGCACGATGCGGATCGGGGCGCGATCAGGCATCATGGTCGACGTCACTCCCCAGGCGTATCCGCGCGACCACGGACGTACCCTGTCCGGGCGAGGACTCGACTTGCAGGCTGCCTCCGATGAGGGCCATGCGTTCGCGCATCCCGATCAATCCGAGCTTGCCCTGGGTGACCAGCAAGTGGGACGAGGCATCGTCGGCCTCGAAGCCCGTGCCGTCGTCGTCGACCGTGAGGGTGAGGCGTCCCGGGCTGAACAGAAGGACGACCGAGACGTAGCTCGGCAGCCCCGCGTGCTTGGCCACGTTGGTGAGCGCCTCCTGCGTGATGCGATAGAGCGTGATGGCATGCTCGGCGGGCAGGTGGAATTCCTTGCCGCTGACCTGCAACTCGGTCGCGATGCGCGTGGTGCGGC
The DNA here is from genome assembly GCF_001424705.1 of Methylobacterium sp. Leaf465. GTDB lineage: Bacteria > Pseudomonadota > Alphaproteobacteria > Rhizobiales > Beijerinckiaceae > Methylobacterium. The sequence goes on along the minus strand of NZ_LMRA01000014.1, from coordinate 24,773 downwards.
TCCACTCCTCCACGAGGTAGCGAAGCGCCGTCACGAAACCGAACTCGTCGAGCGCCGCGGGTCGTAATTCCAGGGTGACGCGACGCAGAGCCTCTCCCACCTGCTGGGCTTGATCGAGGAGGCGGTCGAGTTCGGAGCGCGCATCGTCGCTGGAGAGGTAAGGCAGCAGACGTCGCAATCCGAAATTCAGGGCGACCAGATGCTGGCCCGCATGATCATGAAGGTCGCGCGCGAGCCGACGTCGCTCGTCCTGCCCGGCGCGGTACAGCCGCGTCAGCACCTCGTCGCGTTCCCGTTCGGCCCCCACGCGTGCGGCTGCGTCCGCCTCGAGCCGAGCAAGCAGGTCTTCTCGCTCCTGAAGCAACGCCTGCATTTCCCGAGTGCGCCGCCGGCGTTCCAGCATGACGCGTCGGGCATCGTAAAGCTTCGAGGCGAGGATCCCGAACCGACGGCCGAGCCCCAGCCCGTCGAGATGCAGCACGACGAGCGAGCCGCCCTCGAAACCGCCCAATCGCGCGCGCGTGCCATGGCAGGAATGGCGCTCGAGACTTCCGTCCTCGCATTGGAGGAAGAGCGTTCCGGGCAATGTGGCGGAGGAGGAGGCGCAGCGCTCGAGATAGCGACGGAACTCCACCTCGGTGGCTTTCTGAACGGGTAGGACGTCGCCGATCCGTAGACCGTCCAACGCCTCGCGCGCCGAGGCGTTGGCGGCTTGGAGCTCCCCGCCTCGCCAAACGATGAGCATTGGAGCGGGGACGAACTCGAACAAGGCCTCGAAGTCGGACCTAGACGTCACCCGTCCCGAAGTAGTCCTGTCCTCCCTCGTCGGGGGCATCAGGGTCGAGGTCAATGACGATCCGGCAGCCCGTGCCGCCGCGGGCGATGGTATCTGCAAGCGTGATTCGCCCATATCCTTGGCTCTCCGCAACCATGTGACCAAAGACGTTCGAGGTCACCATGCACATCGAGGGGGACCTCTTCACCAGGTCGCCGAACGGGCAGCGTCGGTTGCCGAGCACGATGCGCCGGGGCGTCGTCTCGATGACGTAGAAATCCCCGCCCAGGCGTCGCTTGAGGTCGATCATGGCGTCCACGGTGGCGACGAGGTCCAGCCGACGGGGGCCCGCCACCCGAAGGTATCGCGCCTTGATCTCTTCCGAGACGGCCATGCCGACCAGGGCGATGAAGCCACTGGCCTCCGACCTGCCGACGGTATCCTCCAGGGCGCCGGCGAAGGCACCGAAAACCAAGCCGAGGAAATCCTCTCGGTCGATGCCAATCGGTGCGTTCTCGAAATCCGGGATGCCAACGGCTTCTCGGCACATCGGCGGCCTCCCCCCTCCAGACTTATTGCCACCTTCGTAGCACATCGATGCAGCGAAACCACTAAGTCTTAGTCGGTAGGAATACCGAGGGATGACATATTTTCCGTCATATTCTGACTCGATTGAAGATCGAGGCGGAATATGCAGTTATCTGCATCATATGTGTTGTCATCTCTCCCGGAAGCTGCGTGTGAACTGATCCTGGATCGGCTTCACGAGGTAGGAGAGGGCCGTGCGCTCCTCGGTCGCGACGTGGACCTCCACGGGCATGCCGGGCACCAAGCGGGCTCTCTCGCCCAGACGGTTCAACTCCCCCTCATTCAGCTCGACGTACCCGACGTAGAAGGCATCGTCCTTGCCGCCTTTGGTCGTCGACGGCGAGACATAGGTCAGCTTTCCCTTGAGTTCGGGGGTCGTCCTCTGGTTGAAGGCGGTGAACCGCAGCTTGGCCGGACGGCCGACACCGATCTGGTCGATGCTCGCCGGAGAAATGCGAACCTCGATCCGGAGCATGGCGTCCGCGGGCACGACGGTCGCGAGCACGTCCGCCGGCGTAACCACGCCGCCGACGGTGAAGGCCTTCAGCTCGTGCAGGACGCCCGTGGCCGGTGCGCGGATCTCGGTCCGCGTCAGCCGATCCTCCAAGGCGATGCGCCGATTGCCCAATTCCGCGAGCTTGGCATCGACGACGCTGAGTTCCTTCTGGGCCTCGGTGCGCGCGGTATCCGTGATGGCCAGAAGCTGGACCCGGATCTCGCTCGTGCGCACCTTGGCCCGGGCGATGGAGGCTTCCAGCGACCCCTGTTCACCGGTCAGGCGGTGCCGGTCGCGGCTGATGGGCAGGAACTTCGAACTCTCGAACAGGTGCTTGTCGACGAGGCCCTGCAGCTTGCCGTGCTCGCTCGTGAGGATCGCGAGCTCGTCCCGCTTGGCATCCTTCTGCTTGACCAGGCCTGCGACCTCCTCGGCCACCTGACCGATCTGCAACTCCAACTGCTGGCGCTGGCTGTCGCGGCTGGCGAGGTTGCCACGGAACAGGCGGCTCTCGCCATCAAGGATGGCCAGCGCCTCCGCGGCGCCGTCCGATATGCTCGCGGGGAAGGCGATGTCGCGAAGCCCGTCCCGTTCGGCCAGCAGGCGCGCCTTCTTGGCCGACAACTCCACCAGTTGCCCCCGGACGATCGCCAGTTCGGCCCGTGTCTGGGCGTCGTCGATGCGGATGAGGATCTGACCGGCCGTCACGGCCTGCCCGTCTCGGACAAGGATGGCGCCGACGACCCCCCCGTCCCTGTGCTGGACCGCCTTGGCGTTCTGATCGACGGTGACCGCGCCCGGTGCCATGATGGCGCCGTTGAGGTCGGTCGTCGCGGCCCATCCTCCCACCCCGATCAGGAGGCTCACGCCCAGCGCGAACCCGAGGGCGATACGGGGGATGACGGAGAAGGAGGGGTCCGTCCCATGGTCGATCCCGTCGAGAGGCCTGGGGCGATGGACACCGATGGTTCGCGTACTCATGGTCCGGTCCCTTCGATGGATGGATCAATGGATGGGTGTGTTGGCCGGTGACGCGGCCGTCGGCTTCTCGACGAAGAGCAGGGTGTGGTGGCCGTCGAGGACGAGGGTCGTCTCGAAGGAGTCGTTCCCGTCGAGGTCGGCCGAGATGACGGTCACGTCGCCCTCGTCGAAGAGCGCGGCCCGGTAGCGGATGCCCGACACGGTGCCGTCGTTGCGGTCCATCGCCTCGGACAGCGAGTGGCCGACGACGCCCGACCCGTTCTCGAAGAAGGACCATCTCAGAAGGTCGACGTAATCCCCGACTGAGAAGTCGGTGATCTCGACGGAACGGGTTGCCTCCGAGATCCCGGAGCGCGGGTGGAACCCGTAGCCGTCGTTGCCGCCGCCGCCCGTGAGCACGACATCGTCGTCGCCGATGATGAAGCGGTCGTCACCCGATCCGGCTACGATGCGTTCAATGGAATCGACCCTGTCCTCTCCGAGCTCGGTGCCCGAAACGACATGATTGACGAGATCGACGAGCAGGTCTCCGGTCGCGCTGCTCAGGTCCAGCGTATCCGAGCCGTCATCGCCATCGACATGGTCGTCGTCGCCATCCAACGCGAGGATGATCCGATCGTCGCCGGCGCCCGCGCGTAGGGTATCACACCCGGCTCCGTCGCGGAGCGTATCGCGACCCGAGCCGCCATCGAGGAGATCGTCGCCCCCGCGTCCCGCAATAAGGTCATCCCCATCTCCGCCAATCAGGCGGTTGCTCCCGTCACTGCCGGATAGGGTATCGTCGCCGGATCCACCGATCAGCGCCTCCAGCCCATCGAGGAGGTCCCGTCCCGTCTCGGCCCCGGTCGCGATGCCTATGAGTAGGTCGGCGGAGATGCCCGCCCGCGTCCCGGAGAGGTCGAGCGTATCCAGACCAACACCGCCGTCGAACCGGTCGGCCTCCCCGTCCGACGATGCGATGAGGATGTCATCGCCGGTGCCGCCCAGCGCGATGTCGCGGCCGTCCCCGTCGAGAATCGTGTCGTCGCCGTCGCCCCCGTCGAGCCCGTCGTTTCCGGCCCCGCCCGAAACGTGGTCGCGGCCCGCGCCACCGGAGAGGGTGTTGGCGGCTGCGCTCCCCGACAGCGTGTCGGCACCAGATCCGCCCCGGACGTCCTCGATCGAGACGAGGAGGTCATGGCCAGTCTCGGCGGCCACCGAGGTACCAGCGGTGAGATCAACCGTAACACCGGATGCGGTCGTGGAAACGTCGAACGTGTCTGTCCCGTCGCCTCCATCGAAGCGGTCGGAATCTCCGTCACGCGCAGCCATGACGATATCGTCGCCTGAGCCTCCGAGAACCGTATCCGATCCCGTCCCGTCCGCGAGGGTATCGTTGTCCGCTCCGCCGTCGACGAGATCGTTGCCGGCCCCGCCCGACACCGTGTCCCGTCCGGCTCCTCCGCGGAGGACCTCGCCCACCGAGCTCCCGGTCAGGACATCGTCGCCCGATCCTGCCCGGACAACCTCGACGGACGCGACCGTGTCGCGTCCCGACCCCTGACCAATAGCCGTGCCGGCGACCAGGTCGACCACGACATCGGTATCAAGGCTCGACAGATCGAGCGTATCCGTCCCTTCGCCGCCGTCGAAACGGTCGGCCTCGCCGTCCAGGGACGCCACGAGGACGTCGTCCCCGTCTTGCCCCAAGGCTACGTCCCGCCCCTGCCCGTCGGAGAGGACGTCGTTGCCATCGCCCCCTTCCAGACGGTCGTCCCCGAGGCCGCCGGAAACGACGTCGCGCCCGGCGCCGCCGAACGCGACGTCGGCCCCCTCCGACCCGTCGAGGCGATCATCGCCCACCTCGCCGAGGAGCAAGTCGCTCCCCATCCCTCCGACGAGGATATCGCTGCCATCTCCGCCGTCGAGCAGGTCGTCCCCGGCGTCGCCCAACAGGATGTCGTCGCCCTCCTCGCCGAAGAGGCGGTCGTTGCCGTTTCCCCCCGAGACCCGATCCGCCCCCGTCCCCGCGAGCACGACGTCGTTCCCGTCGCCGCCCAGGATCACGTCGTCCCCGGCGCCGCCGACGATGTGGTCGTCCCCGGCGCCGCCATCGATGATGTCGGCCGAGGCACGGGCGTCGATGTTGTCGTTGCCACCCCGGCCGTCGATCTCGTCCGCGCACAGCGTTCCGAGCAAGAGGTCGTCGCCGTCCGTGCCGCTCATCGGCTCGTGTTCGACGACGTTGAAGACCGCCGTCTGGGTGACGGCGAGTTCGCCATCCGTGACCTCGTACGTGATGGTGACCGGACCGAGGCCATCGGCGTCGTACACCCAGCCGTCGCCGTCGCGGGCCAGCGACCCGGAGGAGACCGTGACGTTGCGGACCGAGAGGCTGTCGCCATCGGGATCCTCGACGTTTCGGAGCAGGTCGGACAGGGCGATGGGAAGCAGCGCGCAGGCGGCCATGTCGGCGAGGTAGACCGCGCCGTTGGTGGTCGGCGCACGGTTGCGCCGGCCTGCAGAGCCGTCCCCGTCATCGTTCGAGGCCGGACGAGGCGTGACGGCGCCGGCGCCGTTCCCCGCGTCGTCGCCGGACCCGGGAGGATTGTCGGCGCCGTTTCCCCTGTCCCCGCCGTTGGTCTGCTTGCCGGGGCCGGCGGTATCCTGTCCCGCGGGACGGTCCGCGTCCGACGGCGTGCCCCTGCCGCCGCCGGGAAGGTCATCGGTGTCGCCCAACCCGCCGGGCGGTCGGGTCGCGGGATTATCGAGGTTTTCGGATCCCGCTCCCTCGTCACCATTGTCCTTGTCCCGGCCCCCCCCGCCACCGCCGCCGCCGCGGACGCCGGGGGCCCGGTCGGCATTGTCGTTGATGGGGCGTGGGATGACGGGTGACGCCTTGAAGTCGTTGAGGTTCGGCTGGGGGTCGTGCCGGGCGAAATGGAGCGTATGCGCTTGGAGGTGGGTGGCATCGTACTCCGGTGAGGGCATCTCCGTTTGGGGCACGACCCCGGATGACCCCAGCAGGTGATGCTCGTCGGGTGTCTCGCCCGGATCCACGTCCGACGAGGCCATGACGACGAGCTTGGGTGCGGCCTTCGTCTCGTGTCCGGCGGCGCTGGGCTCGACCTCGGCATGAACCGAGGTGTGGAACAGGGACTTCAGGTATCCGGCCACGGCAGCGACCGCGAGGGCCAGGTAGTAGGGCGTGGTCGACGACTTGCCGGCTTCCTTCAGCGCGTACTTCTGCGCTCCGGTCTGGGAGGCTTCGCCGGTCTTCGTGCCCTTCGTCTCGATGATCATGCCGGCACCCGCTCCATGACGGAGCGCTCCCTTGCGATCTTGGCCGGATCGGCACCGGCCGATGCGTCGCGCACGGCCTTGCCGAGAATGGCTTCCTTGGGCCCGAAGGCGGTCAGCTTGCCGTCCTGGACGACCGCGATGGTGTCGACGGCCGCCAGCACGCTCGGTCGGTGCGCGATCACCACCGCGATGCCGCCGCGGGCGCGCACGCCCTGGATGGCGGCGGCCAGGGCCGCCTCGCCCTCGCCGTCGAGGTTGGAGTTCGGCTCGTCGAGCACGAGCAGGAAGGGGTTGCCGTACAACGCCCGCGCGAGGGCGATGCGCTGGCGCTGGCCGCCGGACAGGGCGGTCCCGAACGGGCCGAGTTCGGTGCGGTAGCCGTCGGGCAACCGCAGGATCATCTCGTGGACACCCGCGGCGCGGGCGGCGGCGACGACCAGGGCCGGATCGGCATCCTGCGCCAGGCGGGAGATGTTCTCCTCGACCGTCGCGTCCATCAGGCAGACCTCCTGGGGCAGGTAGCCGATGATGCGGCCGAGGCTGTCCTCGTCCCATTGCGACAGGTCGGCCCCGTCGAGGCGGATGCCGCCGCGCAGGAGGGGCCAGATGCCCGTCAGGGCCCGGCTCAGGGTGGTCTTACCGCCGCCGCTGGGGCCGATGACGCCCAGCGCCTGGCCCGCCTGGAGCTCGAACGCGACGTCCGACAGCAGCACCCGCCCCGAGCCGGGCGCCGCCACTGTGATCGACCCCACGCGGAGGGACGAGTGCGGCATCGGCAACGGCATCGGCCGGTCGAGGCCGGACAGGGCCACGAGGGTCTCCGTCAGCCGCCCGAAGGCCTTGCGGGCCACGGCGATGCCCTTCCAGTTGCCCACGGTCTGGTCGATGGGGGCCAGGGCGCGGGCCGAGGTGATGGATGCCGCGATGATGGACCCTGCGGAGAGCTCGCCGCCGATGACGAGGTAGGCCCCGAGCCCCAGCACGGCCGATTGCAGGATCATGCGCAGGACGCGAGAGATGGCGGCGAAGGTTCCGGTGATGTCCGTCGTCCGGGTCTGGAGCTCCAGGTGCTCGTTGTTGGCGAGGCGGTATCGGTCGACGGCCCGCTCCGCGAACCCCATCGCCTTCAGGACGTCGGCGTTGCGGGCGTTCGAGTCGGCGATGGCATTGCGGGCCACCACGGCCTGCTGGGTCGCCCCCGTCCACCGCCGGGTCAGCACTTCGGTGAGGATGGTGAGGAGGGTGAGGAGGGCGGCGCCGGCGACGGTGAGTGCCCCGAGCCAGGGGTGGAGCATGTAGACGAAGACGAGGAAGACCGGCGTCCAGGGCAGGTCGAAGAGCGCCACGAGCCCCGGGCTTCCCAGGAAGCCGCGGACCGTGTCGACGTCCCGGCTGCGTTCCATCGCCTCCGCGGTGGAGAAACCGAAGCGCGGCATGTCGATGGAGACACGCTGCGCCAGGGGCGCGATCCGGCGGTCGAGCTGCGCCCCGATCCGCACGAGGATCTGCTGGCGCAGGACGTCGAACAGGCCCTGGAAGACGTAGAGGCCGATGGCAAGCGTCGAGAGCCCGACGAGGGTCGGCAGGCTGCCGCTCGGCAGCGCCCGGTCGTAGACCTGGAGCATGTAGAACGACCCGGTCAGGGCGAGGATGTTGATGATGCCCGACATCGCGACGAGGAACACGAACGGCATCCCGAAATGCCGGGTCAGCGCCTCTGTGCTTCGCTTCTGGGCGAGTTGCTTCTGATCCCTGGAACGCATGTCTCAATCCCCCATGAGCGCGGTTGGGCGGGAGGGGCCCGACGCCGGGCCCTTTCCCACGTCAGAGGGCGAAGTCCGCGGCCGTCGCGGCCGGGGCTCCCTTGATGCTGAACTTGAACTCGGGGGCCGCGTCGCCGCCGGTGTTGCCCGCCACCACGGTGTAGTCCCCGTCCGCCCGGTGCTCCTGGGTGACCAGCAACTCACCGACCCCGGTGAAGGCCGCCCCAGTCGCGAGCGTGAACGCCTGGTTCCCCGCCACGCCCTGGTTCGCGTCGATGCCGCTGAGGTCGACCTTGTCGCCGGGCTGGAAGCTCGCGATGGTGTCGCCGTTCGCCGCGGCGGCCGACTCGAAGCGGTAGGTGTCGGCCCCGCGGCCGCCATCCATCACGTTCACGGCGTCGCTGGCCGTGATCGTGTCATCGCCGGAGCCGGTCACGAGGTTCTCGATGCCCCAGAGGGTATCGGACCCGGATTGGCTGCTGGCGACGCTGCCTCGCCCGGCGAGCCCCGTGCCGAGGTCGGCCGCGATGTTGGCGGTGATGGCCGACATGTCGAGGGTGTCGGCGCCGGTGCCGCCCCCAACCTCGTCGCCCCAGTAGCTGTCGCCGCCATCCCCGACCTCGGCCACGAACAGGTCGTTGCCGTCGCCGCCGATCACCGTATCGTTGCCGGCCCCGGCCGTGACGAGGTCGTTGCCGGCCCCCGCGAGGATGCGGTCCGCGCCGGCGTCGCCGTAGACCATGTCGTCGCCGCTGCCCGCGAGGATGTCGTCGTCGCCGGCCCCGCCGAAGACCACGTCGCGGCCACCGCCGGCATCGACGAAGTCGTTCCCGTCACCGCCGCGGATCACGTCGGCCCCGTCGCCGGCAAGGATGTTGTCGTCCCCGGATAGGCCGAGGAGCGTATCGGCGCCGGGCGTCCCGGACAGGACATCATCGCCGGTCGTACCGGCCACCAGGCTTGCCGGAAGCTCGGCCGGGGGTGTGGTCGTCCCACCACCGGTGGTGCCCCCGGTCGCGCCTCCGCCCGACGAACCTCCCCCCGTCCCGGGAGCGGTGGTCCCGTCGTCCGAGTCGTCCCCGTCGTCCGAGCCGCCACTGCCCGTGGTGTCGTCGTCCCCGTCGTCGGAGCCGTCCCCGCCCGCGGTGCCGTCGTCTCCGTCGTCTCCGTCGTCTCCGTCGTCGATGGGCCCGGTGCCGTCGCCCTCCCCGTCAGCCGGCCCATCGCCTCCGGCGGTCCCGTCCTCGTCGCTGACGGCGAAGATGTCCTCCTGCAGGCTGGTCAGCCCGGTGTTGCGCGCGACGATGTCGGAGAAGTTCTGGCCATCGATGATGTTCTGATAGAAGTCGAAATTGTCGAACCGGTCGGTGTAGTAGAAGCGGTCTCCTTCCTGCAGGCGGTCGAACTGCTCATGGAGCACGACCCAGAAGGTCTGGCCCACGACGCCGCCGTTGATGTGCTGCTCGGCCAGGCCGCCGACCCAGAGGTCGACCCGGTCGATGCCATTCACGTATGCGGTGCCGTCCGGCCGCTGATGGATGGCGATGTCGGGGTTTGCGGCCACGAAGGCCGCGCGCATGTCGGCCGTCGCCAGGGCCAGGTCCGGGTAGGCAGCCTTGAACTGCGCGATGACCGTGTCGCTCAGTCCGTTCCGGGCCTGGAAGTCCTCCCAGGAAGCGTAGGGCGTCAGGTCGCCCGCGAAGCCTAGCGCCTCCCGAATGTAGGGATCCGTGGATGCCATGAGGTCGGCGCGAACCTGGTTCAGCGAGCCGAGGCCGACATCGCGGCCGCGGGCAACGTTGAAGGCGAACAGGTCGGCGTTGATCCGCACCAGGTCGTTGCGCACCGCGTCGACGATGTTGAAGTCGACTTCCTCGGCCGGTTGCGTCGCGACCCCGGCGAGGATGGCGTTGGCCCCGAGCTGGGCGTAACCCGGCTGCGGCACGTAGCCGGGCGGCAGGGGCGCCGTGAAGACGTCCGGGGCGTTCGAGGGGTTCAGGAAGGCATCGAAGAGCGCGACCTGCCGCGGCGCGCCGTCGGGGCCGATGACCGTCAGGGTCTCCCCGATCAGCGAATGGCCGACGCGGTAGACGGCGGAGGCGAACTCGTGGGAGATCCGGGCGTCGACGTCCGGGTTGTAGCCGCTGTGACCGTGCGTTCCGCTGCCCTTCATGCCGCCGATGAGCTGATCCGCGAACTCGTCGAAGATCACGCGCTGGTACTCAGCCTCGTTGATCATCTTGGCGGCCTGGAACACCTCCTCCGGCGTCCCCTGGAAGCCGGACTCCACGAGGTTCTCGACGTGGAAGTTGTGGTTGCGCGCCCAGATCGTGTGCATGGCGGTGAGCGACACGTTCTCGTTCGCCCGTCCATCGCCGGCCACGTAGTGGTCGAGCAGGCTGACGAAGGGGTTCGTGTCGAGCAGCAGCGCGTTGCCGCTCCCCATGAAGTTCGAGGCGAAGGCGCTCACCGCCTCGGGATCATACGCGCCGGCCGCATTGAACAGGGAGCCGGTCTTTGTCTCGGAGATGGGGAAATTCGAGAAGTAGGTGCGGAAGCTGATCGCTCCGCCCGGGAGCGAGGGGTCGTGGAAGATCGTGTCCGCGTCCCAATGGTGCTGGATGAGGGCGCGGAGGGTCGGGAGCAGGTTGAAGGCGGGATTGGAGGGATCGGGAGCACCCGCGAGAAGGTGCGCGCCGACGCCCTGGTTGCCGTCGCTCTCGCGCAGGAACTGGCCGACGAGTTCGTGCGAGCCGTAGGCCTGGTTCTGGTCGACGTAGGGTGAGGTCTTGTTGAGGTGCTGGGGCATCCCGTCCACGATGGACGAGACCTCGCCCCGTGTCAGGTCGGCCGGGTTGTTGGTTCCGGGCGCGCGCCCCGAGCCTGGCTGGTCGATCAGGACGGTTCCGTTGGCGGCGCTCTTCGGGAGGAAGTCGAGGCCGTGGTCGAAATACTGTCCGAACGCCATGAAGAAGATGTTCGAGCCGTTGGCCTGGTGCGGCAGGGCGGCCTCCTGGGTCCCCAGCACGTTGCTGATGGCGCGCGGATCGAGGCCGGCGTAGAGCGGATTGAGGGCGTTGTTGTTGGTTGCCGGGTCGAAGGCACCGTAATGGGCGTCGGTGAGCCGAATGAACGGCTGGTCCGCGGCACCGAATTCGGGATGGTCGAGGTTGTTGCCCGCTCCGGACAGGGTGCGGACACCGGTCGCCCCCTCCGTATCGTCGTCGCCCTCGACGGCGGGACGTCCCTGGATGAGGTTCTTGATGCCGGCGAGATCCGCCGCAGTCAGGGTGAACGCTCCGCCGCCGCCCGGCTGCTCCCCGCCCTGGACTGGTGTGGTGCCGAAGGCCGGCGTACCCGAGCTTGCGTAGGTGATGGTGTGAGACCCGTTGGTCAGGGTCGTCATGCCGTTCGCCTGGGTGGCCGTGTAGTCGGCACGCGTCGTGCCGGGGGCGAGTTCGATGACGTCCTGGGGCCGCAGCGTGCCGATGATGGTGTCGTGTCCGCCGTTCGACCGGAAGACGATGCGGTGGGCCGAGGTGAGCCCGGAGATGTCCACCGTATCGTCGCCGGCAGCGCCGTCGATGGTGATGGTGCTGAAGTTCAGGCTGGTCCCGGTGAAGTTGCCCGATACCGTGACGGTGTCGTTCCCGGCGGCACCCTGGTTCAGGCCGCCCCCATCGTTGGCGGTGACGTTGAGCGTGTTCACCTGGATCTCCTCGACGTTGTCGAGCTCGGCGACCACGGTCGTCGTCGTCCCCACGGTGCGGGTGATCACGATCTCGGTCGCGGCCCCGAAGGTCGTTCCGAGCGTGGCCGCGAGCGTGGCGTTCTGCCCACCGGTGAGCGCGTAGATGCCGAACGCTTCCGCCGCTGCGACCCCGTTCAGCACGTAGGTGTCGGTCCCGGCCCCTCCGTCGACGCGGTCGCGCCCGTCGACGCTGAGTTGTGTGATCCGGTCGTTGCCGGCACGGCCATTGATGATGTCGTTGCCGCCCCGACCATCCATCGTGTCGTTGGAGAACAGGAGGGCGTTGGCACCGTTGGCGATATCGTCGCCCGCCGTGCCGACGAAGTTCAGGCCGATGAGAGGGGCACCGGTAAAGTTGTCTCCCACGATGCCGGTCGGTGCGGAGAAGACTTCTTCTGGGTTGCCCTCGCCATCGGTGAAGCTGACACGGACCCTCAGGACTGCGCCGACTTGGGCCTGGGCGGGTGTGAATCCTTGACCCGTGGCACCCGCGATGGTGTTCCAGGTCACGCCGTCGGCGGCCAGGACCTGCCATTGGAAGGCGAAGGCGCCGAGGCCGTTGGCATCCGCGATGCCGACCGTTGAGACGCTGAGGGCCTGGCCCTCGGTCGGCGACACCAGCCCGTTCGTCGGCGTGGGGTCGACGATGGCCGGAACGCCGGTCGCCGCGGTGTTGACCCTGACGGCTTCGACGTTCTTCAGCTCCGCGATCACGACGCCACCGCGGACCACCACCGACTGTGTGTCGTCGCGGAAGGTCAGGGTCGGGAACTGCGCGCGCGCGGCAGCGAGCCCGAGCTGCTGGACCGGAAGCGCGCCGTCGAGGATCCGGAAGGTGTCGGTCCCTGCGCCGCCATCGACGAAGTCGCGTCCGTCCCCGGGGCGCCACGTCACGGAATCGTTCCCGCCGCCCGCGAAGACGAGGTCGTCCCCTGCGCCGCCTGCCAGCGTCTCCGACGCGACGGTACCCACCACGATGTCGGCCCCGGCCGTCTCGGCCGCCCCGATGGCATAGACGTCGGTGTCGCCGACCTGCAGGAACTCGACCTCGGTCAGCGTATCGCGGCCGTCGCCTTCCAAGCCGAGGTTGTCGGTGACGGTGATGACGGCCCCGGTGCGCTCGAAGGCGTAGGCCTCGACCGGGCCGGTCACGATGGCCGTATCCGTGCCCGCATCGCCGTCGATGGCATCGTTGCCGTGTCCGCCCAAGAGCTGGTCGTCGCCGGCCCCGCCCCGGAGCGTGTTGTCGCCGGTCCGGCCGATGAGGACGTCGTCGCCGTCGTTGCCTCGGAGGTCGTCGTCGCCGGCCCCTCCGTCGACCCGATCATTCCCGTCGCCGCCGTCGATGATGTCGTTGCCCACATCGCCTTCGATGTCGTCGTCGCCGGCAAGACCCAGGATGACGTTCGCAGCCGTCGAACCGGGAAGATCGTCGTCGCCGGCGGTGCCGACGAAGGCCGTCTCGACGGACAGCGTTTGCTGGGACTGCGTGACGCCCGGAAGCGTGCTCGTCCAGTTCGCGACGGCCCGGACCTCGACGTTCGGATTGGCCGGCGTGAAACGGTCGCCTGAAGGGCCTCCCAGCGCGTTGCCGACGAGACCGTCCCCGGGTCCGACGTTCCGCCAGGTGCCGTTGGCGTCGAGGACTTGCCACTGGACCGTCACCGGGCGCCCGGCGACGAGGCCGGTGAACACGGCGTCGAACCGGCCGATGTCTCCATCGGATGCGACGATGTTCAAGCGGTCGAAGGGTTGGTTGAGGATGAGCGCGACGGCGACCGGCCCGTCCGCGAACTGAAGGGCTTCGATGTTGCGCAGGGTGTCCGTGCCGTCATCGACCGCCGGATCGCTCAGGGTCACGTGCCGGACCGTGAGCGTCCCCGCTTCCGCACCGGTGCCGCGGGTGATGCTGTAATTGGCCCGCGCATCGCTGAACACGGCCGTATCGACATCGGACGCGTTCGCGTCAGGCGACACGATCTCCCGCACGATGTGCATCTGGTCCGGCCGGACGTCCCGCGAGAGCAGGAGCTCGAACAGCGACTTGCCCACCCACGACGCCGGCAGGCCGTCGGTGGTGACCTGGCCCTGGGTGAAGGTGTGGCGCAGGCTGTCGACGGAGGTCAGCTGGTTGGCCTGGGTGTTGGAGGCGGACTCGATGGCCGGGGTCGAGGAATCGTCCGGCCGGGTGATGCGGATGCGGACGTTGAGCCAACGGTCGCCGTCCAGGATGTCGTTGCCGCCATTGCCCTGGAGGACGTCGCTTCCCGCGCCGCCGAGCAGGATGTTGCCGGCCTCGAAGAGCCCGTTCGAGCCGAGCGAGACGATCCGGTTCAATCCGTCGATGCGGGCGAGGCCGTCCGCGTCGAGACCGTCGTTGAAGAACACGCCCTCGTTGGCGCCCACGGTCGCGGCACCGGGTTCCTCCGCAAGCCCGTCAGCGGCGGTCCGGTCGTCGCCGATCAACGTGTCGTTGTTCTTCCACCCCGACAGGGCCTCGACCTTGTCGAAGCGGTTGCGCAGGATGTCGGCTTCCTCGGTCGTGAAGATCGGGATGCGCATGTCGGCGTGGGCGTCGCGGGCGTTGCCCTTGAAGATGGCCCAATCGAAGCCGAACATGCCCTCGTTGCGCATGACGCTCTCGCCCTGCACCATGATGTCGTCGCCGGACTCGCCGTCGAAGTCGTGTTCGTCGCCGCCGGCGAACATCACGTCGTGGCCCTTGATGGCGGAGTTGAAGAACAGCTCCGAGTTGTCGCCGGCCGTGGTGTCGAAGCCGCCGCCGGCCTCCAGCCAGTCGTCGCCCTCGTTGCCCATCAGCAGGTCGGCGCCGTCGCCGCCGATGACGAAATCGTCGCCGTCACCGGAGAACACCTCCGTGGAGTCCACGCCCACGAAGACCACGTCCTTGCCCGTGCCTCCGATCAGGATGTCGATGCCGTTCGAGTTGGCAATGACGTCGTTGCCGCCTTCGCCCTTGAGGAAGTCGCCGCTGTCGCCGGAATCGGTGATGATGTCGTCGCCGTCGCCCCCGTTGACGAGGTCGACGCCGGCACCGGACTCGATCCGGTCGTTGCCGGCATCGCCCCAGATCCCGTCGTCGCCGAAATCGGTGACGATGGTGTCGTTGCCGTTGGTGCCGCCGACGAGGACGTGCTCGCCGCCGGTGAAGCGGAGATAGTTGGCCTCGACGGCCGCGCTTCCGGGATCGTCCCGCATGACCTTGCCGAGGCCCATCGCCTCCAGGATGGCATCGGCTCCGGTCGGGTCGACACCGGGGGCGGATCCGTTCTGGTCGGATTGGTTGGCGGCGTTGACCTCAAGCTCGAAGTCGTAATCCGCGAAGGCGTCGACGCCGATGTGGCGCGGGACGATGTCGTCCCCGGTGCCGCGGATGCCGTCCGGTCCGGGCTCCGCCAGGTTCGTGTTGGCCATCATCAGCTTGGAGAAGGAGTTCTGCTCCAACTCGACCAGGAAGTTCTGCCCCTGGGTGCGGGTGAGATAGTAGAAGCGGTCCGCGTCCTGCAGGTTCTCCATCTGCGCCTCGAACACGGCGTTGAAGGTCGAACCGAGAAGGCCACCGAAGGGCATCTGCTTCTCCGCGAGGCCGCCGATCCAGAGGTCGACCGCGTTGTAGCCGGTTTCCCGGCCCGCCCAGGTCCCCCGGGAATTCAGGTAGTCGAGGCGGTCCTCCGGAGCCCCCACCCCACCCAGGACGAGCGCTAGGGCCGCGTCGCGCTTGCCGTCGAGGGTCGTCGCCGCAACCACGGACGGATGTGTCCCATAGGCCGCCACGAAGTTCACGACCGACATCGCGTTCTTGAGATTGCCGGCCATGTCCGCCCAACTGGTATAGGGCGTCAGGAAGGTCGAGCCGGTGGCCGCGAAGAGCTGCGCGCGCGCCTCGTTCAGGGTGGGCGTCCCGGTCTCGCGACCGCGGGCGATGTTGAGGGCGGCGAGGTCGAGGGGCAATCCGAGCAGGTTGTTGCGCAGGGCGTCGACCACGAATTCGTCGATCTCGCTGCCACGCTCGACCGTCATGCCCCGGATGATGGCGGCCGCGGCCTCGTCGTGGCTCAGCCTTGGTGTGCCCGTGGGCGCGAGGTCGCCGGGGCTGTCAAACAGCACGGGGTTGAGGAAGGCCTCGATCAGCCCGAGGCCATCGTCGAGGGCAGCCCCGTCCACCCCGACGCGCGGCAGGTTTTCCGTGAGCATCGAGTGTCCGAAGCGGTAGACCGTATTGGCGAACTCCGCGAAGATGGCCGGGTTGATCTCCGTCACCGCGTTGAACACGAACGGGTCGATCTGGGGCTGCACCTTCCGGGCGAACTCCTCGAAGACGAGGTGCTGGTACTGCATCTCGGTGGCGAAGCGTCCGGCCTGGAACAGGCGCTCGCCGTCCCAATCGAGGCCGTTCGCAATCGTGGTCTGCTCCAGGGCCGAAAGCTGGGCGAAGCCCGCGGGTAACCCCGCGATGTCCGTCTCCAGCCACGCGTTGATGAAGGCGAGGTCGCCCGAGCGCAGGATGGTCAGCTTGTGGGCCTCGACCTGTCGGTTGTGCTCGGAATGGAAGATGTGGTGGACGGCGGTGAGGCCGATGTTCTCGTTCCCGCGTCCGTCGCCGGTGATGAAGTGCCGGTCGAGGAGCTCGTTGTCGTAAGCCAGATTGCGCCCCTGCGCGGTCAGGCCCGTCGTGGAACCGTCCGCGTTGGCGAAGCCCAGGGCGGTGTCTCCGTCCTGGGGAAGCGCGATCCCCCGCGAGGTGGTCGGCACGGCGTCGTTGGCGATGTCGTCGAGGAAGGCGTTGAAGGTGCGGGCGGCCGCGACCGTTTCGCCCGCCTCGATGGTGTTCTGGGTGCCGTTGGGGCCCGCGAGGACCGTGCCGACCGGCAACTGGATGGCGGAGAGGGAGAGCGGCGCCGCGAGGGTGCCGCTGGCATAGACCGGCTGCCCTCCGGGCGTGATCCCGACCATGACCTGGGGCATGCCGTCGGCGCCGGGGATGAAGGCGCCGTAGGGGTCTGTGAGCAATTGGGGGACCGCCGAGACGTCGGCATCGACGAGGTTGATGCCGAGCATCGTCCGCGCCTGTTCCTTGACGTCGGCCCAGGTCGCGAGCCCGCCGTTCACGCCGCCGAGGAGGAGCCCGGTCGCGACGGGCTTCCCGTCGACCAGCGCGTACTCACGCAGGAAGACCTGGTGGGAGGCGTTGGAGGTGTAGGTCTGGTTCTGGTCGACGAAGGGCGTCGTGACGTTGCGCTGCGAGCCCTCGACGGGGGTCGAACGGGTCAGCACCATGAATTGGGTCTGCGCGGTCACCTCGTCGCCCGTGCCGGGCATTCCGTCGGGGCCCTGGGTGACGAGCGGGTCGTCCGCGGTGAGCGGGATGTAGACCGTGCCGTTGCCGCCCTTGGTGATCAGGTCGAGCCCGTGGTCGAAGAACTGCCCGAAGAACGTCATCCAGGCATTGAAGGGCTTGGACAGGCCCTCGTCCGGAGCGACGTTGAGGACATCGATGGAGCCGTTCGTGACGGTGACGCCCGTCCGCTGGAGAATGGTATCCAGCGCGGATTGCAGCTCTGCATGCTCGCCGGCGGGATCCGCCCCTTGCGCCGTCCGCAGAGCCTCGTAGGCCGCCGTGATGAGTCGCTGGTCGCCGAGGATGTCCGTGGAGCCCGCGAGCCTGAGCGCGGCCGCGATGGCCGCCGGATTGTTGAGCGAGGCGTCGACGACAAGGTTGGAGATGATGCGTGGGTCGGCGTCGGCGACGCTGCCACCGGTGCCGTAGTCGGTGCTGGTGACCGCCGGTGCCGGTCCGGGGCCGTCCGGGTCGAAGGCGTCGCCGTCCTGATCGTTCACGAAGCTTTTGTCGAGAAGCTGGGGCATGGGCTGGCCGGACGAGCCCCAGGTCTCGCGGCCGGGCACGATGTTGTTGAAGGTCCCGTCCACCGTGCGGAGCCCGTAGGGCACGTGCGGATCGGGGATGGCGCGCGGTGCGTCGGCCGCACCCAGCCAGAGGCCATCCGGGTTGTAGAGGCTGCGATCCGTCAGGATGTCGCCGGTGGCGGGGTCGACCCTGAGTTCCGTCAGGTCGATGCCGCTGGCGTGGGCCTCGGCGATCCTGATCTGCCTCAGGATGAAGGTCAGATCCTGCTGATTGAGATGAACCGCCATGACACCCTCCGCACGACATGGGCGGCGATGGCCGGCCCTGATCGGATGCGAGGAGTTCCCTTGTTTTCCGGGACGCCTCCTCCACTTCCGCGAAGGTTCCATGCCTGTGACCCTGCCGGAAGAGTTAAAAAACCCTTAAGGACATAGGAAATTTCCTCGCGTGTGGGTTTTTCCTACAGGATGCAACTTCGCGGGTACTGCTTCAGAGTTATCTTTTCCTCTTTTGTGCTTTGGTGGTCGACTTGCGTACTGCATTCGAGTCCCGTGGCACGTCAGAGAGCCCATAAAAAATCCGCGGCAATAGGGTTTGGTGCTCAGTCTATTTTTACCGACGTAACGAGGTCGAACCCCGATCCATGGAGCGATTCGTGAGCTTCGTGCCGCGGACGTGCCATCGGTCGAAACGAAGGGCGGCGGGACCCTACGGGAGTTCGTCGACCTCGGTTTCGACAGCCTGGTCTTCAAAGGACGCGGCCATCGCCTTGGCGGGGCTCCCTGCGTAAACAACCGTCTTGGATGGGCGCCCGAGTGCGTGGGCGGTCGGTCCGGTGCTGTCCTTCGAACAGGAAAGATCCTGCGATGGATTCCCGACCCGCGGGCGAAGCCGTCGGCAACGAGGAGCAGGCGTGTCCAGGATCAAAATCCCCGGTGGCCGTGAACAATGGCTCCTGGTGGGCCTGTTGGCCGTGCTCCTCCTTGTTACTCTGGCCACATATCACCTGACGCGGCCGACGACGCTGACCGTCGCGGTTGCCCCGAAAGGCGGAAGCGAGCCAGCCTTGCTGCAGGCCTACGCGGACGAGTTGGCCCGAAGAAAGCTCGGGATTCGGCTGAAGGTCATCGCCTTCGACGGCGTTCGCGAGAGCGCCGAGGCTCTGAAGGCCGGTAAGGCCGACCTTGCCGTGGTCCGGCCCGACGTCGCGTTGCCTGGGAACGCCCTGACGCTTGCCGTCCTGCGCGAACTCTCGGCCTTCGTCGCGGCGCCCTCCAACGCGGGCATCAAGGGCTTCTCGGACCTGGCCGGCAAGCGCCTCGGCATGCTCGCGAGCCGCACCGCCGACCGAACCCTCGTCGGCACGCTCGTGGCCCACCACGACCTGGAACTCCTGACGGAGCCACAGACCGGGGCCCTCCCGAAGAAGGCCGTGGCGCTCGTGCCCCTGGAGGAAGCCGACGTCGGCCCTGCCCTGCGCGAGCATCGGATCGACGCGCTGGTGATGGTCACGACACCCACCTCGCCCATCGCCAGGCGGCTTGTCGCGTTCGTCAAGGACGAGAGCGAGGACGACGAGATCGCCCTGTTCGGGGTGCCGGATTCTACGGCCGTCCTGGCGCGCTGGCCACGTCTTCAAGCGGTCACGCTCCCGGCGGCTCTGTTCGGCGGCAATCCCCGGCTCCCCGCCGAGGACGTGGTCACCGTCGGCTCGTCCTATCGGCTCGTGGCCCGGGCCGACCTGTCGCGCAGTCTCGCCGCCGAGGTGACCCAGCATTTGTTCGAGATGCGCAGCGCGCTGGCCGACACTGTGTCGGCGGCCAACGCCATCGACAATCCCGCCTACGAGGACACGGCCGACGCCACCAGCGCGCACCTCCCCATCCATCCCGGGGCGATCGACTATTACGAGCGGGAGCAGGAGACCTTCATCGAGCGCTACGAGAGCTGGATCTACCTCGTGGCCATCCTGGCCGGCGGCGTCGGCTCAACGGTAGCCTGGCTTCGCCAGCGTCTGGGCCGCATCCGGCGGGAGCGGATCGAGGTGGCGACGAGCCGCCTGCTCGAACTGCGTGGGGCGGCGCGGCAGGAGACCGACCGCGCGCGTCTGGAGGCCATGGCGGCCGAGGTGGATGATCTGGCCGCGAGCATCGCCCGACAGGCCCTCAATCGACCGACCGAGCTTCGGATGCTCGGGGCGGCCAACGTGGCCATCGACGCCACGCGTTCGACAGTCAGGCGTGCGATGGTGAGCCGACCCGATTGAAGGGGGCCGCCCTTTGGTATGGCTTTTGAGCCTGTTCGGAGTTGACTTGGTTTGTGGTCCAGAACCCATGCAAGTTCTCGGGCCGTGACAGCGTGGTTGGCGAAGGCTCGGGGCGTCAAGCCACCCAGGGCCGTGTGGGGTCAATCTTCATTGTCGTGGCACCTCCATTCCTCAATGCGCTCATGAGCATCCGCCAGCGATAGGAACCAAGAGGTGATCCTCTCTCGGTTTCACGGACACCTCCGATACGCTCGTTACGGGCGGGGAAGGTGTTTGATGGCGAAGACGAGACAGCGAGTTCAAACGCGAGGCGGTGGCCCTGCTGGACAGCAGCGGCCGGCCGCTGATGCAGACCGCGGCCGAACGCGGGATCCAACCCTCGATGCTGAGACAGTGCCGAAGGGCGCTGATCGGAGCCTCTTCCCCACCACGGGCAGCAGGATCACCAGGAGCCACGGCTGCGGGCCCGGTGACTTCCCCTCCCATCAGGCAGCCAGTACGCCGCCGAGGCCTACCGAACGCAGTTCGCCGACATGACGGCGACGCCCTCCATGAGCCGGACGGGCTGCTGCGTCGACAACGCCCCGATGGAGAGTTTCTTCCACACCCTTAAGGTCGAACTCGTCCATCAACGACGATGGGCGACCCGAGATGAGGTCCGAGGCGACTTGTTCGTCGACAGCGAGGGCTATGACATCGGCAGCGCATCCGCGCGGCACTCGGTGACATCACGCCCGAGCAGGTCGAACGGAATGCGGGCCAATCCCGTGTCCGTGAGGTCGGGGGAGGATCGCACCGACAGCTCGCTTTCAGCCGTTCCGCACTCAGACGCCCACTATGTGTGCTGAACGCGCACGGCGAGGCGCAGGAAGCTCACGGCACTCGCGACCCCGGCGAAGGCGCCGCCGAGTCCGAGCGCCAGCGCCGGCCCGCGCGCGTCCGCGATGGCGAAGCATGCCGCCACAAGGGCCGCCCCCGTCGTCTGGCCGAGGAGGCGTGCGGTGGCCACGATCCCGCTCGCGCCTCCGGAACGCGTGGGCGGGGCGCTCGTCATGATCGCGCGCAGGTTCGGCGCCTGAAAGAAGCCGAAGCCTGCGCCGCAGATCGCCATGCGCCAGGTGATGTCGAAAACGCTCGGATCCGCCGGCAGTGCTGCCAGGAGCGCCATGCCCAAAGCCAGGACGGCGAGCCCGATCCCGCCGAGCAGGCCAGGAGGATAGCGGTCGGACAGGCGACCCGCGAGGGGCGCCATCAACGCGACCACCACCGGCCACGGCGTCATCAGGAAGCCGGTCTCGACCTGCGAGCGGCCGAGCGCGTGCTGGAACAGGAACGGCAGGGAGACGAAAGCGAGGCCTTGGGCCGCGAAGGAGCAGACTGAGGTCAACGCGGACAGCGCGAAGAGCGGACGCTTCAGAAGGTCGGCTGCGAGCATCGGGGCGGGATGTCCGGCCTGTCGGCGCAGAAGCAGCGTGCCGCAGGCGAGCGCGCCGGCGAACTCCGCCAGGATGCGCCAGACCGGTCCCTCGTGGGCTGCATCCCCGAGTCCCAGGACGAGCAGAGCGAAGGCCACGGCGTTGAGGATGGCGCCGGCTCCGTCGAAGCTGTGGCCGGAGCGACCGGTTTCCGTCAGCGCTGTCCAGGCGAGGGCGAGGGCAGCGAGGCCGATCGGTACGTTGACGGCGAACAGCCACGGCCAGGGCGCGGCGACCAGGATCAGGGAAGCCACGGTCGGTCCCACGGCGAAGCCGACGCCGACGACGAAGGCATTGAGCCCGACCCCGCGCCCGAGCTGAGCGGCCGGATAGATAAAGCGGATCAGCGCGATGTTGACCGCCATCAGGGCGCTCGCGCCGACGCCCTGCAGCACACGCGCAGCCACCAGCGTCGGCAGGGACCAGGCAAGCGCGCAGACCAGGGAGGCGAGCGTGAAGAGGACGAGGCCACCGAGGTAGATCTTTCGCTGGCCGACGATCTCGCCCAGCGCCGCGATCGGCAGCAGCGTCGCCACCACGGCGAGCTGGTAGGCGTTGACGATCCAGATGGACGCGCCCGGATCGACACCGAGGTCGGCGGCGATGGTCGGCAAGGCTGTGTTGGCGATCGCGGTATCGAGGGTTGCGAGGGCGACGCCCATCAGCACTGCGATCATCGCGCGCCCGCGCTGGCCCGGCGGCAAGCCGTCGCGCGGCGGCACGTCCGGCGTGAGGATTGGCGTTGGCATCGGAAGACAATCTCGCAGAGAGGCGGGTCTGAATGCGTGCGCTGCAGGCCGATGGCAATCCCAGTTTGTGGCTGGGCTTCACAACAACACTCCGGATGTTATGCCGGTGATCGGACAGGCACCGTCGCTGCGCGCGGCCTGAAGCTTCCGAATTGAGCTTGACTGAGACGGTGGTGAGCAGCCCTTCCACCGGTTGCCTGAGCAGGTTTCGTAGCGCTCAAACACCGAACCTTCGCTCGCGAGGACGGTCCGGACCGGATTGTCCGGCGAGGTTGGGACGGGACCCATTTGTCCGTTCCACGACCGCTTCGGCTGGAGTTCTGCCCGTCCGCTCCTGGACAGAGAATGAAGCGAACAGCCATTCTCATTCGGCAAGCTTTGACCTTCCGATGGCGCCCGTCAGACGTTGATCGCGTTCACCTCCCGAAGCCGACAGCACGCGGACGGCTTAGATGCCGGCATACCAAGCGTAGCCCTGGTCTTCCCAGTAGCCGCCCTTGCCCTCGCCAAAATGGGCGAAGCTCTCGACCACCTCGATACGCATCACGTACTTGGCCTGTTTGTAGCCGAGATTGCGTTCGACCCGCAGGCGCAGCGGTGCGCCGTTGGACACCGGTAGCGCCTGCCCGTTCATGTTGTAGGCGAGGATCGTCTGCGGGTGGAACGCGTCCACGAGTTCGATGCTCTCGTAGTACCGGACCGGCGATCCGGCGCTGGCCGCAGACTCGTCCGACGCCTGCTGGCCGCCGGAATCCTTTCTGCTCTCGCGGCCGCCCGACTGCTTGGTCATGGCCGGGTTGGCGTTGCCCGCGGGCGCCGCCTCGTCCGTCTCCGCGTCGTCGCCCCCACCTTCGAGCGGATTGCCCTGGTCCATGGTGTCGGCGCAGTGGAACACCACGTAGCGTGCCTCCGGCTTGAGCTTGGCCCGGATCAGGAGGTCAGCGAGCGGCACCCCGGTCCACTTGCCAATGGCGCTCCAGCCCTCGACGCAATCGTGCCGCGTGATCTGAGTGCGGGCGGGAAGCGTGCGGAGGTCCGCCAGGGACAGCCGGAAGGGTGCCTCCACGAGACCGCCGACCTCCAGGTGGTACTTGGCGAACTTGCTCGTCGCCAGGGCCTTGTACGCCCTGTCCGGCGGATCCTCGGTGCCGTTCGGCTTGAACCACGGGGAGATGTCGGCCTCGGCATATTCCGGTGCCAGCGCTTGGTCGGTGAGGAGCAGGCGTTGGACGAACAGGTTGGCATCCTCGCCGGTCTTGAGCATGCGCTGGAACCACGCCGCGTTGCCGAGGCGGTCGCATCCGCCGAGCATGGCCGCAGCGGCCGTCGCGGACGCCCCCGTCAGGAGGGTGCGTCGGCTGGGAAAAGGGCTCATGCCCGACGCTCCTCCGGGGCGCCGGTCGGTTCGATTTGGCGCTCGATGACGAACCAACCGGTGAGCATGCCGCGCATGTTGTTCCAGAAGCCCGAGAGCAGGACCAGGGCGACGTGCATGACGACGAACAGGACCAGCAGTGCCGCCACGACGAAGTGCACCGTGCGGGCCGATTGGCGCCCGTCGAACACCGTCAGCAGGAACGGGAAGGCCGCGTTCATCGCCGGCGACATCGCGAGGCCGGCCAGGACCTGCACCGGCAGGAGCACGAACAGAACGACGAGATAGGTGAGCTTCTGAATGACGTTGTAGCGCTTGGCCTCGTTCCCTTGCGGGAAGCGCAATGTCAGGTGCTCCCACACCGACGCGCCGAAGTGCCGAACCTGATCGCGCGACGGGATCAGGCGGAATCGAAGCTGTCCGCTGACCAGCCCGTAGAGCAGATAGGCGAGGCCGTTCAGGACGAAGGCCCAGGCGAAGAAGAAATGCCAGCTTCGGCCGCCCGTCAGATCCTGGTCGCTCGGCAAGGTCGCCCAGGCGGGAAATCCACGGTCGGCCGGCTCGCCGTTGGAGCCCGTCGATGAGCCGAGCCAGCCCGTCGTTTCGAAGCCTTGTCCGAAGACCGTCGTCACCCCTTTGGGCGGATCGTCCTCCGTCGACGCCATTGCCATCAGCGGTGTGTCGAAGGTCGAGACGTTGCCCCAGTACAGGGCCGGGTGAGCGTTGAAGATCTGCAAGCCGCTCATGAGCAGGACCAGGAGGCACACCGCATTGACCCAATGCGTGATGCGGATGGCTACGGGATGCCTGAACATCCATCGGCGACGCTCGACCTCACAGATCTCGGGCGTAGAGCGGATCGGGTCAGTGCGCGCCAAATGGTCTTCCTCGAAGTCGTCGCCGTCAGGGTGGAGGCCCCTGCGTCGGGACCTCCGGAAGCGTCAACGGCTTGAAATCACATGCCGCGGTTCATCATGCGCTTCTTCATCATGCGGCGCTTCATCATCTGCTTCCGCATCATGCGCTTCTTCATCATCATCCGCTCACTGCGGTCCATGCGGACCTGGGTGACGCCGCTCTCGGACTGAAGGCCGTTGACGGACATCGGGGCGGCCATGGCCGAACCGGCGGCGAGGGCGATGCCGCCGAGGGCGGTCAAGGCGGTCAGCGCAAGCGTGAACTTCTTCATGTGGAATCTCCTGTAGAGGTGAACATCATATCCAACCCACAGGGCAACAGTATGATTATGTCGTTGTTCCTCGAAAAATAAAGAATTACTTTTATATATGTCTGTCGTCAGATGATTTGGGACATTCAGCGGTGTTCAGGAGCGGAGGCTCTGGTCCATCTGGGGTAAGAGGTTAGGCAGCCTGCGCGTGATGGCG
>NZ_LMRA01000013.1 GCF_001424705.1 Methylobacterium sp. Leaf465 | reverse complement strand
CTGCGATGCCTGGAACAAGATCATCGCCCAACCCTGGCGCCTCATGTCCATCGGACTGCGCCGATGGGCCCATGCGTTCTGATCAGTGAGGATTGGTATTACCGCACAGCATGGATTGAATCCCAAGACGGTCGCGAAGTGGTGCAAGCGTGCCTTCGTGCATGACGCGGCGAAGGGACCGAAGACGCCGCGCTCGACTGTGCTCACGACCGATGA
This sequence comes from Methylobacterium sp. Leaf465, assembly GCF_001424705.1. Taxonomy (GTDB): domain Bacteria; phylum Pseudomonadota; class Alphaproteobacteria; order Rhizobiales; family Beijerinckiaceae; genus Methylobacterium. Next base: position 53,688 of record NZ_LMRA01000013.1, on the reverse strand, counting down.
AGAGGCAGTGATCGTCGCCTCCGCCGGTGCACCCTGCTGCCGCTGGACGATTGTTTCTACGCGCTTCAAGCCACCATCCCGCAACTGACCCGATCATCGCTGCGTCGCTGTCTGCAGCGCCTTTGGATCAGCCGGTTACCCGAGGTCGGCGGCGACAAGCTCAGCAAGCAAGCGTTCAATGTCTACCCGATCTGCTTCTTCCATATCGACATCGCGGAAGTGCGCACCGGCGAAGGCAAGCTGTACCTTTTGGTTGCCATCGACAGGACATCCAAATACACCTTAACCCAACTGCACGAACGCGCCGAATGAATTTCTAGAGAGCTTAACTTAGATAAATAAAGATTCACTAATGCACAGTTCTATCTTTGTCCGTTTTTATGTCGTAAGCTTGGAGTAGAGGACAAATATTACAAAGCTCGTCTCTGACGGAACCGAACACCGGCCCCTCCGCCGTTTTCTGGAATGAGCTCAAGGCCAGCGTTTTCGAGCGTATTTAAGATCGCTCTTACATTTGCGGCGGTAGATGTGACCGGTCCATCCTTTAGTTCGGCTCGCCTAATAGTAGCAACGCCAAGTTTGGAATTCTCTGCGAGTTCCTCCGCGCTCCAACGAAGGAGTGCGCGAGCTGCACGCAGCTGCGCACCTGTGAGCACGTCTTGATCCTTACGACGCATATTGATCTGCCAGCATTCATGTGATATGAATTTGATCACAAGATCGAAAGTGGATCAAAATCATGGCCCTTCGCCGAGCACTATCGTGGTCCGCCGCCATACGCGATATCCGAGCGGATCGCATCCATTTTGCTCCTGGGGATCGTCAAACTGCGTTGCGGCAACGAGCGTTCGCTGATCTCGCCTTTCGTCGCGCACAGTCATCAGCGCGGATCGATCCTCTCCTTAATTCTGAAGCCTACGACCGCAGAGCTATCATGCGCTTAGCCGTTGCTGCTGCGAAAGCTCGCCGAGCCGCGACTGGTGAAGGGTGGCGGGTCTGTGTGTCCGCAGCTTTGGAAGGAACATGGAGGGCCGCCAAGGCCGCTCGTCTTACGGCCGGGTGGAATGCGAGCCGATCCGTAGTGAATATCAATGAGACTTCTTCTCGCACAGGACCTGAGCCGAAGCTGCCCGCAGTACGCCCGAATGCAACTTTTGAAGATGCGGATGCATCATCAACGCGATTGCCGCGAGTGACGCCGAACGACAGATTTTTATCGGCAGCCCATTCCGCCAGAACGGATCCCTGGCGCCTCGTGTGAAGCCTGGCCGTCGGCATGAGTGTGATTAGCGACTGAATTCAAGCTCTATTGCGGCCCACCTGTTGGGACCGCCTGATCCTCTCACCAACCCAATCTAATCAGGAGGCTCACTATGCCCCACAGGAACCCGCGCCAGCGCGCGACTGATCCTGCACGTCCTACATTGGCTTCCCTGGGTCTGCAGGTGAGACTCGTAAGCCGTGAAGATGATGAGCAACTCAGAGCGTTGATCGAGCGATATGAGCAACTTCTTAGCGACTGGGAGCAGCTTTCCTATCGGGCTCTGAAGGCGCTTACAGACCGTCCGAATCTCCCAAGTGGGGGCGCCGATGCCGTACGTCGCGCTTGAAGACGTTGGCACAACGAGACGTGGGTCTTTATCGAATCGCCGTCGGCTTCAGGCTTGGGAGCGGACGGGCGGGACCTGCGTGTTTTGCGATTGTCGCATCGACGGCGTGCGGGACCGCTGGATCGTCGAGCACATACGCGCTCTCGAACTCGGTGGGCCGGATGAGATCCACAATCTCGGGCCAGCGCATGAGGCATGTGGGCGTGAGAAGACACGCGGTGATCACGCTCGAGCTGCCGACGCGAAACGACAAAAGCTCCGGCATCGTGGTGCGAGGGTCATCAAGCGCCCGATGCCTGGGTCACGGGCTTCTGCACTCAAGCGTAAGGTCGATGGAACCGTTGTCCTCCGGGAGGAGCGTCCAAGGTCTCGCCGGTCTGGCAGGCTTAAACCCGAAAGCGGTGAGGCTGAAGCATCCGGCTCAACGCCGATCGTGGTGGATGCCGCGACCAATTCGATTGAGCGCCTTTGGCCGAAGGTAGTGCTTTCGGCTAAGGAGGTTGAGTCAGCAGCGGTGAATCAAATGGCGAACCGAACGTCAGCGGAGGCAAAGTCAGCCAATGATACCGGGGGGGACGACTCGGTCTCAGGTGACGTCTTGCCGGCAATCCCAATTCACCTCGACTTCCTATTTCGCGATCGACCCTTGATGCCAGGCGAAGACCCAAAGCAGTACCAAACCCTCTTACGCAACATCATCCAGCAGATACGTCCCGCGGACGTGATCGAGGCGATTTGGGTCAAAGACATCACTGATCTGATTTGGGAAGCGAATCGGATCCGGCGTTGGAGGATGCAGACCCTTATTCGAGCTCAGGTGAGAGCAGCAGAGAACCTGATCCGTCCTACTCTCCCCGACGCGCATCCTCCCGGTTCAAGTCAACCCACTGAGTCATCTGCTGAAACCCTCGCAGTGGGCTGGATGGAAGGCCGCGAAGAGGAGCGGGCTCAGGTCAATGAGATCCTCGGGAAGCGCGGTCTTACTGCTGAGGACGTAGCAGCGCACGGCTTCTTGTCGACTTTATCATTCGTCGAACGCCTCGACCGGATGGCTTCGTTGGCTGAACAACGCCGAGATGCGCTCCTACGCGAAATTGAGCGTGCACGAGCAGCCTTTGGTCAGCGTGCCCGGAAAGCTGCCGCGGACGTCCTCGAGATCGAACGATCGAGCGAGCAGTGATTTTTGATCGTTGTTCTTCAGTGCAGCGATGACCTCTGAACGCGCAAGCCATGCCAATCGCTGCAATTCTAGAAAGAGCACAGGCCCACGCACATCTTTAGGTAAGGCTCGATCGAAACAAAATGCCCTCCAGCACGGTCTCTCCGTTGTCGAACCCAATTCACAAGCGGAGGCGGAAATCGAATATCTTGCGGTGCTAATAGTGGGAGATTACAAAGCTGATGCAGTCATTTTGGCGGCAGCTCGGACTGCTGCTGAGGCGCAGGTTTACCTACAACGTGTGCGGGCGTTTGGGATCGCAATGCTGCGAAGTGGTACCGCAGATGCGACATCGGAAGCTGAACGAGGTCACTGCTCATCGAATGTGCCCTCGCCAAAGACCTTTGTTGAGCTTGAAAAACTGAGCCGGTATGAAGCTCGGGCCTTGTCTCGCCGAAAGTTTGCCTTCCGACGGTTCCTTGCACTTGTCAATCGAGAGCAATAGAATTGGATTTTGAAGCGCCTTTAAGGGGCCGAGCTTGCCGCAAACCAAAGGCTGCAATCGCGAATTTGCCTAACCATCGACGTGAAAACCGTACGCGGCTGCTCGACCTTCATCAAATCGATTGGGCGACTGGAGGCGAACTGTCTTGTTCTCTGCCGCAACGTCGCTCACATTAACGGCTTGCGACACGCGGTTCGGTGCGACTTTTAGCTCGACACCGGGCCGCTCCAGAGTGCGCTAACAACTCTGACGAACTCCGATACACGCACTTTGTGAGTCGGCCTCAAGTTGTGTCTTGTGGATAGCATTCCTAATATTGTTAAGCGCGATACAGTACCTAGAATTATTATGGATAAGCTAAGCATCCGGACCGACTGCGGATATAGGTGGTCAGCCTGCTTAGCATACGGAAAATTATCTGGCGCTCAGACGATACATTGGTTTATTTGACCTCAGTGATGGCGCAATTCTCAGGATTTTTTGTATGTGGATGTGTGACGCAGTAGAAATTTGGCCTATAATGTATAAGTATCGGGCATCAACGGGAACACTACGACGCATCTCCTCAGGTGTTTTCGGAACGTTTCGTCATGTTCAGTCCGTCGGCCACCCGCGACGGTCATTTCTGCGGTGTACCTTTGGCGGCAGGAAGATCCTATTACGATAGTTGCGCGCATCGGCCTACTGCGATCGTTTACGTTATCTAAAAAGCCTACGAGGACCTAATTATTATTCGAAAGATGAAACTACAGCCGAGTTAAAAAACAGGAGCCTGCGCCATGAAAGCAAGCATCTCCAGCACGCTTACCACCCATCCAAAGGCCAGCATCGTTCCCAGCAAGACGCTGCCACCGAGCGTCGGTATTTTTTGGGGCGTGCTTGAGAAGGGACGTACGGTGCTCGTTACCGACCGCTCGTCTCTCGGGGAAGCAGAAGCCTACGGTGATTGCCTTACCCACTCGCGCGGACACTATGAGGTCTGGGAAGCATGGCGTCGACTCGGCGCCACAGTTCTAGGCCGCCAAGGTCTGCCGCCGACCATTGCAGATCATGAATATGAAGCGTTCCCGAGAGGGCGGGTGGTCTATATGTGCGACCTTCGGTCATTCACTATCTACGCGGACCAAAACCTGCAGCAGTTAGAAACGATCGCTGAATTGCTCCGGCTTTTTGGACTGGCTGGAGAGTCTTACTTGGTGCGCGCAGATGCACACTACCGCACGTTCATCTAAGGTCGAGACCATCTGCCCCGACCTCAACGGCGCCTGGGGCTCAGAGCCCGTCCGATAATGTCCGGCCGGGGTTAGGTGGCGGGGATTCGAGAAGGGTGCTGAAGCCGCATTTGGACGTGCCATGTGGACCTCGATCACTCGCCGGCAGCATAGCCGTGCGCGCCTGTGCTACGAAACCGACCTGACGAATACGGAATGGGCGTGACCTGACCGGCTGGCTTTGGACCGGGCTGATTGAGAGGATCAGCCGGGACCGAAGGAGCTGGACATGAAGCGAGGTCAGAAGACGGGTGCGGAGCAGGTGGTTCTGAAGCTGCGCCAGATCGAGGTGCAGACGGCACAGGGCAAGAGCTTGGCTCTGGCGTGCAAGGAGGCAGAGATCTCCGAGCAAAGCTACTATCGCTAGCGTAAGGAATACGGGGGGCTGCAGATCGACCAGGCACGTCGAATGAAGGATCTGGAACGCGAGAACGCGCGATTGCGCCGGCTCGTGGCTGACTTGTCCTTGGAGAAGCAGGTTCTGGCGGACGTCGCCTCGGGAAACTTGTAGCCCCGGAGCGACGCCGGCAGGCCGTCGACGGCATTCGTGAGAAGTATGGTCTCTCAGAACGCCATGCCTGCCGGATCGTTGGCCAGCACCGGGGCACGCAACGCTACATACCGACCGTGCCGGCAGACGAGGATGCGCTGACCCGCGCCATCATCGTCTTGGCGTCTGAATACGGACGCTATGGCTACCGCCGCGTCACCGCGCTGCTGCAGGCTGCGGGGTGGCAGGTGGGCAAGGACCGGGTTCAGCGGATCTGGCGTCGTGAGGGGCTCAAGGTTCCGCAAAAGCATCGGCCGCGAAGCCGACTGTGGATGAACGATGGCTCCTGCGTGCGGCTGCGGCCTCTCCATCGCAATCACGTCTGGAGCTTCGACTTCGTGCAGGGTCAGACCCATGATGGGCGAAGCCTGCGCATCCTGACGCTGATCGACGAGCACAGTCGCGCCTGCCTAGCGCTCAAGGTCGCGAGGCGCATCAACAGCCTGGGCGTGATCGAGGCGCTGGCCGATGCGATGTGCCTGCATGGCATCCCGGAGAACATCCGCTGCGACAACGGCCCAGAGATGATCTCGAAGGCTTTGCGGAAGTGGGTCGCCAAAACCGGCCCGCAGATCCAGTACATTGCACCAGGATCGCCGTGGGAGAATGGCTACTGTGAGAGCTTCAATGGCAAGCTGAAGGACGAGTGCCTACGCCAAGAAATCTTCTACTCGCTGAAGGAGGCACAGACCGTGATTGGGATCTGGCAGAATACCTACAACCGCGTTCGGCCGCATTCGTCCTTGGGCTACCGGCCGCCCGCGCCTGTCACCTTCCCGGATCTGGCCTTCCGGCTACCCATGGCCGCTACCATGCAGTAGCCTCTCACTCGGCTCGGTCCAAAATACCGGTCAGGTCACTGGCTGACCGCCACTTTCAGGCCCTGACGCACTGCTGCCACGTACTTCTGCACATCGCGCTCGAAGATCGCGTCGCACTGCCCCGAGGTGATCGTCAGCCCGGCGGTGACCAGCGGCGCGCCCGCCGCCGAAGTGTGGCCGATGCCGATGGTCCATACGCCCACCGAGTCCTTGTAGGCCTTCAGCCGCCGCCCCTCGCGAGCGATCAGCACGGCTTCGCCGATGGGCGAGAGGTCCACAGGTGGTCTCCAGATTGTCGAGGCGTGAAGGATTGTCGGGCAAGGTGTGCCGGGCGGGGCACAGGTAACTCGCTGTCGCCACGGTAGGAGGCGACTCTCTTCAGGGGCCGATACGATGCAGAGCGCTCGAACGAAGCAGGTGCGGGCAGAGCGTCTAGGCACGACCCCGCGAGAGCGACCAACTGTCGTGGCCTACGACCCTTATTTTCCGCCGTTGCCCGCAGACGACGGCACCGTTCCGGATGTCAGGCCGGTAGTAGGCCGGTCCCTCGTATTCAATCCGTATTTCCCCAAGCTGGAGCGCATAGCCGTGGAAGGCTGAGGTCAGCGGAGCCGGGTCGGCCACGCGGACGAGGGACGGGATCAGCTCAATCGTCACGGCCACGCAGACCGTGCGATGCCGGGCGGCCACAGCTGGAGAGACCAGCGCGCAGAGGAGCGCGACGGCGAGCAGGGCGCGAGCCATGGGTGGTCTCCAGATTGTTAGGTTCGTGTCAGGCTCAGGCCGAAAGGCGAAGCGTGCGGCGTATCAGTTTGGTATCCGTAAGCACTTAAATCCCGTCCCGCAGCTATTTGCTGCGCCGACAGTTACCTGCTTTAGAGATCGGTCGATATTCACATAGAATGCGTTCTTCCCTGCGGAAAGAACCGCCGCTTCATCAACGAGCCATCCAAAGACTTTGTCGGTTCGATTATAATTTGAATACTGACCTGCGCCATACTTGATATTTGTTCCAGCGTTTCCGGAGCCCGCCAGACTTTGCGGCATTGTGATGCCGGCTTTTGAGGCTATTTGCTCCTCCATCATCAGTCCGTACATCGAAGCCCCGGGCTGCCCAGCTTCTCCGCCTACTGAGGCAGCACGGAATGCTGCGGTGCTCAAATAGCCGTAGGTGCTGGATTGGATGCCGATAGAGAGGTGAGTGTCGTCGGCGGCCGCCTTGTTGTTGTGGACGTGACCAACTGCGGCGACGAGGTAGGCAGCATGCTCGTTGCTGTAATCAGGGTTGGATGCCGCAAGCTCGTTGGTGGCGGCGCCGGTCCCAATCTGCGAAGCCTCCGCGAGAATGCCCGAGAAGCCCCGTCCCGTACCGCTGGTGCGGCCCGTGCTCGTAAACCAACCGGCGTGGAAGTCTTTCGACTGGGTCGAGTAGGCGAAGTTGTCTGCCTTGCCCGTCACGATCACACGAAGGCCGTTCGTGATCGCTCGATAGCCGCTCGACTCGTAAGGTGTCGTATCCCGATCACGCACCATGATGAAGCGACCGTCCCGGATCGCGCCCGGGTTGCTCGTCGGGATGGTGCCGGTGAGGTCCAGGAACTCGGCGTTGGCCGCTCCAGTGTTGTAGTTCGCGTAGGGGCCGCCGCTTGTCTGAGCCGCATCCACAAAGGCACGGCTGTCGAGAGGGAAGTCGCCCGTGAACTTGTAATTCCGCATCGCGGCGCCGGCCGTGAAAGTGCCAAGCGTGGTTGGAGCCGAAGCTCCTACAGGCGTTACCGACATAGCGGACAGATCGCCCGTCGAGCCCGAGCCTTTGATCTGCAGAGCGTCTGGCGCTGCGGTGAACTTGCCGGACCGCCAAGTGCCGAGCGTCGGCCCGCCCGGGAGGACGACTCGGTTTGACGTGTCGATTCGGCCAGGACCGAGGATCTGATCTGCGTGTGCCAGGGTGCTGAGTGCGAGCGCCGCGGCGAGGAGGGTGATTGAGGTGAGAAGATTGCGCATCAGACAGTCCACACCTTTTACTTCGAACGTCGGGTCAGTGATGACGTCTAAGCACGCCAGTCATGCCAATCGCCAAAATGCTGCAAAGAGCACAGGCCCTCGTACACCCTCAGAGAAAGCGCATTCGAAATTGAGTGCCCGCAAGCACGGCCTCTTGATTGTCGATCTCGATCTAGAGCAGCATCCGATCATGTTGGATCATATGCGTCGTAGCCTGCGCGTCTGAAGGCTTGTCGGATTGTGTCCCAGAGGTCGCTGATCGTTCGAGCGGCCTCGGCTCGAAGAATGGCCTTGAGCTTGGCGAAGGCGAGTTCGATCGGGTTGAAGTCGGGGGAATAGGGCGGCAGGTAGAGTAGCCTCGCCCCGGCCGCCTCGATGCGTTCGCGGATGCCGCTGACCTTGTGGGCGGGCAGATTGTCGAGCACGACCGTGTCGCCGGGCCTGAGGGCTGGGACGAGGGTTTCTTCGACATAGTCGCGGAAGCGCGCGCCCGTCATCGGTCCATCGAAGAGGGCGGTGGCTGTCAGGCCGCTGGTGCGCAGACCGGCGGTGACCGTGATGGTTTTCCAGTGGCCGAACGGCACCGCGACCCGGCAACGTTCGCCGCGCGGGGCTCGCCCATAGCGGCGGACCATCTTCGTGTTGGTGGCGGTCTCGTCGAGGAACACGAGCTTGTCCGGGTCGAGATCGAGCTGGCGCTCGAACCAGGACAGGCGCGCGGCCTTTACGTCCTCGCGCTCCTGCTCGGCGGCGTGGCCAGTGTTTTTTTGCGCGTGATGCCGTGACGCTTGAAGAAGCGGGACAGGCTGCTGACCCCGACCCGCAGACCCTGTTCGGCCAGACGGTCGCGCAACTCGTGCAAGAACAGCTCGGGCTGAGCTTGGTAGGTCTGCCGGATCAGGTCGGCCTGCGCCTCGATGGTGTGCGAGCGTTGATCGCCGCCCATCGGCTTGGCGTGTGTCCGACCCTCCTGCACGAAGGTCCCGTGCCAGCGCACGGCGCTGGCCGGGCTGACCTCGAAGCGCCGCGCCGCCTCCCGGCGCGAAGCCCCCGCCTCAATCGCGGCCACGACACGCTCACGCAGATCAACGGACAAGGCAGACGCCATCGGCTCTCCTCCTCGGAAAGCTGTCCATCGAATCACATCACCGCCGCGGCCGAAACCCTAGACGATTCATGTCGATCGGTGACCGCTCTAGAAAGCCATCGGCTCTCCTCCTCGGAAAGCTGTCCATCGAATCACATCACCGCCGCGGCCGAAACCCTAGACGATTCATGTCGATCGGTGACCGCTCTAGAAGCATGGCAAGGTCGTAATAGTGTCGTGAGAAATATTGTGGCGTTGCGGATTCAGCAGGGCGATGGGCTTCCGCATGCAAGGCGGTGGCTTTTTCCCAAAAGGTCCGCTGTGCAGCGAGCACGGTGACGGCGGCGTCGGGATCTTCGAAGAAGTCGGGATAGTCCTCCGCCGCATAGCAGCGGATGACCTTCTCCTCGGTCGGCCAGGGATCGCCGCGCGCGCCGAGTTCGAGCTTCACCCGTGGCGTGATGTAGGCCATGCCCTCATATTCGGCGACGGGCAGCGCGGTCGGATAGTGGAAATTCACGGTCTGCGCGTCGCTGGCATCGATCTCCAGCGACCAGGCGCCATCGGTCGGTTCGCCGAGTTGCTCGATGATGGCGTCGCGAAGCGCCGGAAGCAACTTCTCGGCGATATGCTCCTCGACGTCGGCCACCAGATCTTGGATGAGTTGGGCCGCCTTCTTCCGGCTGATTCCGTCCTTCTCGGGATCACGGTCGCCAACGTAGCCGAGGTCGGCGCGGTCGAAGGATAGATCGATATCTTCGGAGAAGCGGCGGATCGCGCCGAACGCCTTGGAAAGGGACGTACCGCCCTTGAAGACCAAGGTGGCAGCGTCCTTTCCTTGCAGGCAGAAAAGCCGCTTCAAGGTCCAGCAGACCCAGAAGTCCTTTTCGATGATCGCGTCGGCGATACCTCGGCCTGCGCCGGTCTCGCCAAAAAGAGCCGCCCGATCGGTAGCCGGAAGAAGAGCGACTTTATCCATCCAGATCGCCCGACGCTGCGTTGGCGATCAAGACGAGCGTCGGCCTCATCCAGGCGGGCGCTTGGACCGCGGTGGAGGCAAGCGTCTTCTTGTCGCTGGCCGACAGGCGACGCGCTGCGACTTGTGCGACGTCGGCGGCGCGCACCTGCCCCACATGACGAAGAGCCTGGACGACGGTGCCGGCCGGGCTTCCCGGAGCAATCAGATGCTTGGGCGAGGCGTGACGCAGATCGACCACGCGCTTGCCCAGCACGACGCGGCGGGAGGGGCCATCGGTCAGATAGGTGCTCTTCGCCGGAACCTGGGTCGAGAGGCCGAGCGCGTTGGCCGCGCGCGCGCCAGCGATCTGCACCTGCGAGTCGGTCTCGCGTGCAAGCGCCTGCGCAACGTCGTCGGGAGTTGGAGAAAGCGGGCCGAGCTTGGGATGGACCTTGGGGAAATCATATAAGCCACGCGCCAGGCGGCGGAGCTTTCCGGTTTTCGCCAAGCGGGAGAGGGCTTGGTCTACCGCTGCGCGCGCCGCCACGTCCAGGAAGTCACGAGGCGTGAAGACGCCGCCACGCCCGCCAGCGCGGGCGCGTCGCATGATCCGATCCGGAACTGATGTGACAGTGGCTTTCATGCGTCAGAAAATAGTACATCTTTTTCTGACATTCAAGGGGCGCCTAATAGGGAGGTGATAACGGTCCGTCAGGCCCTCGTGCAGGCTTACTCTGGGGCGTGGTTGGCGGACCTCGCTCACCGAACGAAACCTTGCTATAAGACGAGTGACGGTACTTTTCCGCTAGCTGCCGAGCTGCTTCCAGCCGCTGGAAAATCGGTTATCAGAGGTAATCGACCTCGATAAATACCGAAACCATGCAAGAAAATTTTCGTAGAAAAAGCTGTTTAAAATCAACAGCGTAGGTTTTTGACGGTCCCCGTGTCGGCATATCGCCATCCAAACAGAAGAATTTCGCGATAATCAACTACTTATGGCCATGCTGAACAATCGAGTGGGAATGAGAGGGCCGGCGAGGACCGATGAGAAAAATTTCTCTGCGCCCCGCAGCGCCGCTGGCAGAATAAATCGCCACGGGGAACAATACCTCTTGCTGCGTTTGAATTGGCATGTAGTATACCAGGGGTCCCTCCCAGGGATTCATGTGACGCAACTTTAACCCCGCAGGCCTTAGGGTCCGCGGGGTTTTCTCGTCCGAACTTTGAGCTCCTACACGATCCGAACGACGGGCGGCAGCCCAATATTGGGAAGCCGCGCGATCTGTCGGAGCGACCCGTTTCTCGGGGCCGGGAAGCCACACCGATCACGCGATGGACGACGCGACCAAATCGTGAACTGGCCACGCTTGTATCTCAGGTGACGGCCTTCTACAGACCGACGCACCATCCGGCTGGACCGGATGAGTGCACAAATGCGAAGACACGCGAGATTGATTCGATGATTGAGCCTCAGGGTTCGTTCGCTCCACTCGTCGGGTTGAAGCATCGCACTCAGGTTTCCATTCTCTTAGTCGCCTCAAGTCTTTGCGTTGCTGGCTTCTTGTGGCTGCCCAGTACGCTCGCGGGTGCTGCAACGACACCAACGCCGGCAGCCGTCACGGTCACACCACCGAGCAACGGCGATTTCGTCCTCAGCCCGGACCAGCTGGCCGCCATCGACACTGAGACGGTGGAGCAGCGCCTCTTCTACGAGGAGATCACCACCGAGGGTAAGATCGGCGTCGACGAGTATCAGGCCACCCCGGTGTTCTCCCCCTATCCGGGTCGGGTCATCGCCATCTTCGCGCGCACCGGCGAGCAGGTGCAGAAGGGTGAGCGCCTCTTCTCGATCCAGGCCAACGAGATGGTCCAGGCCCAGAACGACTATCTTGCGGCCTTGAACGTCCTGGCCAAGGCACGGTCGCAGCTCGGCTACGCCCAGGCCGCCGAGAAGCGCCTGCACGATCTCTATGATTCGCGGGTCACCACGCTGCGCGAGCTCCAATCCGCGCAGAACGATCTGAACACGGCCACCAACGATGCCCGGACGGCCGAGGTCGGTCTGGAGGCCGTGCGCAACCGGCTGCGCATCCTGGGCCTGCGCGACGACGAGGTCGCCAATCTACAGAAGGGCTCGATCAACCCCGAAACGGCGATCAACGCGCCCCTCAAGGGAACGATCATCCAGCGCAAGATCGGACCGGGTCAGTATGTCGGCACCGGGGGCAGCGACCCCTCGTACATCATCGGCGACCTATCCAAGGTCTGGCTCATCGCGCAGCTGCGTGAGCCGGACGCGGCGAAGGTCGATCTCGGCGATCGGCTCAAGTTCCGCGTACTCGCCTATCCCGACAAGGTCTTCGAGGGGCGGATCAACTTCATCGGATCGTCCGTCGACCCGACGACCCGTCGCATCACGGTTCGGGCCGATATCGACAACACACAGAATCTGCTGAAACCCGAGATGTACGCCACCGTGCGCATCATCAACGAGCGCGAAACCCTGTCGCAATCGGTCCCCCGTGCAGCGGTCGTGCTGGAGGGCAGCAAGGCGAGCGTCTGGGTGTTGAAGACCGACAACACGGTCGAGAGCCGCCGGGTCAAACCCGGCATCATCGACGGAAGCAAGATCGAGATCCTCGAAGGTCTGGCGACCGGCGAGCGTGTGATCTCGCGCGGCTCCCTATTCATCGACCGGATGGTGACCCGGGGCTGATCCGTCGGCTCCCGTCAGCAGGAACCCAACGCATGACCGGCCTCGTCCATCTCGCGCTGCGCCAGCGTGCCCTGGTGGTTCTCGCGTTCGTTCTGCTGCTGGCCTGCGGGCTGGTCGCCTTCCGAACCCTGAACATCGAGGCCTATCCGGACCCGACCCCGCCGATGATCGACGTGATCACGCAAGCGAATGGTCTGTCGGGCGAGGAGATCGAGCGCTACGTCACCGTGCCGATCGAGGTGATCACCTCCGGCTTGCCGAACCTGAAGCAGGTCCGCTCGGTCTCCCTCTACGGGCTGTCGGATGTGAAGCTGCAGTTCGGCTTCGAGTTCAGCTACCGCGAGGCCGAGCAGCAGGTGCTGAACCGGCTGGCCCAGCTCGACGCCCTTCCCAACGGCGCCAAGCCGACCATCTCGCCGGTGAGCCCCATCGGTGAGATCTTTCGCTACAAACTGACGGCGCCGGCGGGCTACAGCGTCCTCGACCTGAAATCCCTGCAGGACTGGGTGCTGCGTCGGCGCTTCCGCGCCGTGCCGGGCGTCATCGACGTGATCGGCTGGGGCGGCAAGACCAAGACCTTCGACATCGCCGTCGACCTGGACCGGCTCACCGCCTACGGGTTGACCCTGTCGGGCGTCGTGAAGACCCTGAACGACAGCAACCTGAACGTCGGCGGCAACCGGATCAATCTCGGCACCCAGTCGGCTGTGGTGCGCGGTGTCGGCTTGATTCGCTCCACCGACGACATCGGCGAGACAGTGCTGACGCAGTCGGGCGGCGCACCGGTGCTGGTCAAGGACGTCGCCACCGTCACGATCGGGCACCAGCCACGCCTCGGCATCGCCGGCATGAACGACGACGATGACATCGTCCAGGGCATCGTGCTGATGCGGCGGGGCGAGGAGAGCACGCCGACCATCGCTGCCGTACAGGCGGAGGTGGGGCGCATCGAGGCCATGGGCCTTCTGCCGCCGGGCGTCCGGATCGAGCGGATCTACGACCGGGCCGACCTCATCGCGGTCACCACGCACACCGTGCTGCACAACATGCTGGTCGGCATCGTGCTGATCCTCATCGTGCAGTGGCTCTTTCTCGGCAATCTGCGCAGCGCCCTCATCGTGGTGGCGACCATCCCCTTCGCGCTGTTCTTCGCCGTCATCATTCTGGTGGTGCGCGGCGAGTCGGCGAACCTGCTCTCCGTCGGCGCCCTGGATTTCGGACTGATCGTCGATGGAACGGTGATCATGGTGGAGGCGATCTTCCGGCGGCTCTCCGGTCACGGGACACCGACAGGGGAGGTGGTCCGGCCGGGCCTCGCAGGCAAGCTCCTGCGGATCCGCCAAGCCTCCGGGGACGTCAGTCGCTCGATCGTCTTCGCGGCGATCATCATCGTCACGGGCTTCCTGCCGCTCTTCACCCTGACGGGGGTGGAAGGCCACATCTTCGGGCCGATGGCGCAGACCTACGCCTACGCGCTGCTCGGCGGGCTCATCGCCACCTTCACGGTGACGCCCGTCCTCTCCGCCTACCTCCTTCCAGCCCATGTCGAAGAGGTCGAGACGATCCTCGTGCGGACCCTGGACCGGCTCTACCGGCCCGCCATCCGCGCCGCCCTGGGCAATCGCATCCTAACCCTCGGCCTCGCGCTGCTACTCACCGCCGGAGTCGGCGTGGCGGGGCGCCAGCTCGGCCTGGAATTCCTGCCCAAGCTCGAGGAGGGCAATCTCTGGCTGCGTGCCACCATGCCGGCGACGATCTCGCTGGAGGAGGGAAACCTCTACGTCAACCGGATCCGCCGCATCATCGCAGCGGTGCCGGAGGTCGAGAGCGTCGTCTCGCAGCACGGCCGCCCGGATGACGGCACCGATGCCGCCGGCTTCTTCAACGGCGAGTTCTTCGCGCCGCTCAAGCCGGCCGAGAAGTGGCGGCCGAGCATGACCAAGGACCGGATGGTCGGCGATCTCCTCGACCGGCTGCGCACCGATTTCCCCGGCGTGGAGTTCAACGTCTCGCAGTACCTGCAGGACAACGTCGCCGAGGCGGTTTCCGGCATCAAGGGCGAGAACTCGTTCAAGGTGTTCGGATCCGACCTTGAAACCTTGACGGCGGTTGCCAACCGCGTCGAGGCCGTGCTCCGCAAGGTGCCCGGCGTAACCGATCTCGGCGTGTTCACGTCGCTCGGTCAGCCCACGGTGCAGATCGACGTCGACCGGGTCCGTGCCGCACGCTACGGCCTCACCCCCGGCGACATCAATGCCACGGTCCGCACCGCCATCGGCGGCGACAGCGCCGGCGACCTCTACGACAGCGGCTCGGATCGTCACTATCCGATCGTCATCCGCCTCGCCGAGCAGTTCCGCCAGAGCGTGGCCTCCATCCGCAACCTGCGCATCTCCGGGCAGGGGCCGAACGGCACGCTGATGCAGGTGCCCCTGAGCGAGGTCGCCCAGGTCGCCCTCGTCTCAGGGCCGGCCTACATCTACCGGGAGGGCCAGGAGCGCTACCTTCCGGTGAAGTTCAGCGTCCGTGACCGCGACCTCGGCAGCGCGATCCTGGAGGCACGTGAGCGCGTGAACGCCGAGGTGGCCCTGCCGCGGGGCTACCGCCTCGAACTCGTGGGCGAATTCAACAACATGCAGGGTGCCCTGGCGCGCCTGTCGGTGACCGTCCCGATCGCCATCGGCCTCATCGCGATCCTGCTGTTCATGAACTTCGGCTCCGCGATCGACATGCTGCTGGCGCTCAGCGTCATCCCGATGGCAGCGGCCGGCGGCGTGCTCGCCCTGGTGATCACCGACACACCGTTCAGCGTCTCGGCCGCGATCGGATTCATCGCGCTTCTCGGCATCGCCGTGATGGACGGCATCATCGTGCTGTCGCACTTCAACGGTCTGATCATCGAGGGAGAGGAGCGGGTGCGGGCGATGCTGCGGACCTGTCACACGCAGCTCCGGCCGGTGGTGATGACCTGCGTGGTCGCCGGCGTCGGCCTCCTGCCGGCCGCCTTCTCGAATGGTGTCGGATCGCAGGTTCAGAAGCCCCTGGCGCTGGTCGTCGTCGGCGGCATGAGCCTGGCGCCGCTCCTCATCCTGCTGATCCTGCCGGTGCTCATCCTCACGCTTTCGCGGCGAAAGCCCGGACTGGCCGAGGAGGAGGATGGTGACCCGCGATCGACCGCGGCTTTGCAGTCGGCTTCGGTCACCGCTTGACCCGGCCTAACCGCGCGTCGACACCCAGCCGTTGACTGGGCTCAGAACGCGATCAGGGAACCTTAGAGGGGGGCAGTTGAAAGGTGCCGATCGTCTCGCACATCAAGGGATGACGCGGCCGGCGAACAACGATCTCACGATGTTGAGGTCGTTCCGAAGGAGGGGTCGATCCCGCCGCCGCGACGAATAAGCGGGCGGCCTCACGACCCACTCGGGAGCGGGTCGGTCATGCGACTGGCACGAAAAGCGCTCAGTTGTTGATGGTCAGCGTGGCCTTCGTCACCGGCATGTCCGGCGGCGTCGCGTCCGCGATCTGGTTTGTGGGCGGATGCGGGGTTCGAGCGTTCATCCAGTCCGCACCGATCTGCACCGACAGGAGAAGCAGAAGCACCGCCATCAGGGCGTTCGCAGCCCGCTGGAAGGGACGAACGGACAGCCGCACAGTCGCTTCCAGTCGATCGGCATCCGTCGTCGCGGCGTCCAATCGGTCCGAGATCGGGAGAAGCCACGGCTCACTCGGAAGGGCCTGAAGCCCTCCCATTTCATGAGCGCCCGGCAGGTTCTGGAACAGTCCGCAGGACATATCCGTACTCCTGGTTGGTGAGTGGCAGCCGAGTGTGGAAGGCTGTTCGTTCATATTCAGTTAATCTGACTTTTTGTTCATTTCAAGTTCAGGGATGGAGAGCGCCTCTCTTCCAACGGTCGTCCCGTGTCCGATGGCAGCCTCAAGGGGCTGTCCGTACGACAGTTCCTCCTCCACGAACTGCCTGCAGGCTCGTGATGCGAGCCGCGGTCGACCTGTCCGCTGCGAGCCAGCATCGGATCAGCCAGAATGCCGGCCGCCCCATCGCGTCGACCATCAGCTCCGCAGTCCCGGCGCCTCCTGACCCGTGCGTGCGACGTACTCGGTGTAGCCGCCGCCATACTGATGGATTCCGTCCGGCGTGAGTTCGAGGACGCGGTTCGACAGGGCGGCGAGGAAGTGGCGGTCGTGGCTCACGAACAGCATCGTCCCCTCGTAGTTCGCCAGGGCGGCAATCAGCATCTCCTTGGTGCCCATGTCGAGGTGGTTGGTAGGCTCGTCGAGGACGAGGAAGTTCGGCGGGTCGTAGAGCATTCGCGCCATCACGAGGCGGGCCTTCTCGCCACCTGAGAGCACGCGGCAGCGCTTCTCCACGTCGTCTCCCGAGAAGCCGAAGCAGCCGGCCAGCGCCCGGAGAGAGCCCTGGCCCGCTTGCGGGAAGGAATCCTCCAGGAACCCGAACACCGTGCGGTCGCCGTCCAGCACGTCCATGGCGTGTTGCGCGAAGTAGCCGAGCTTGACGCTGCCACCAACCGCGACGTTGCCCTCGTCGGGCTTGGCGGTTCCGGTCACGAGCTTGAGGAGCGTCGACTTGCCGGCCCCGTTGATGCCCATCACGCACCAGCGCTCGCGCCGCCGGATCGAGAAGTCGAGGCCCTCGTAGATGGTGCGGCTGCCGTAGCGCTTGTGCACGTTCTTGAGCATCACGACGTCGTCGCCGGAGCGGGGGGCGGGCAGAAATTCGAAGGCGACGCTCTGGCGGCGCTTGGGCGGCTCCACCCGCTCGATCTTGTCGAGCTTCTTCACCCGGCTCTGCACCTGGGCAGCGTGGGAGGCCCGCGCCTTGAAACGCTCGATGAACTTGATCTCCTTGGCGAGCATCGCCTGCTGGCGCTCGAATTGGGCCTGTTGCTGCGTCTCGTTGAGCGTCCGCTGCTGCTCGTAGAAGGCGTAGTCGCCCGAGTAGGTGGTGAGCTGTCCGCCGTCGATCTCGACGATCTTCGTGACGATGCGATTCATGAACTCGCGGTCGTGCGAAGTCATCAACAGGGCGCCCTCATAGCCCTTGAGAAAGGCTTCGAGCCAGATCAGGCTCTCCAGGTCGAGATGGTTGCTCGGCTCGTCGAGGAGCATGACGTCGGGGTTCATCAGGAGGATGCGGGCGAGCGCCACGCGCATCTTCCAGCCGCCCGAGAGCTTGCCGACGTCGGCGTCCATCATCTCCTGGGAGAAGCTCAAGCCCGCCAGCACCTCGTAGGCACGCCCCTCCAGGGCATAGCCGTCGAGTTCCTCGAAGCGGGCCTGGACCTCGCCGTAGCGCTCGATCAGCGCCTCCATCTCGTCGGCCCGGTCGGGGTCGGCCAGGGACTGCTCGACCTCCTTCAGCTCGGCGCCGATCTCGCTGACAGGGCCGGCGCCGTTCATCACCTCGGAGACGACGGTACGGCCGGACATCTCGCCGACGTCCTGGCTGAAATACCCGATGGTGATGCCGCGATCCGCGGCGACCTGGCCCTCGTCGGGCTGCTCCTCGCCGGTAATCATCCGGAACAGAGTGGTCTTGCCGGCACCGTTGGGGCCGACCAGACCGACCTTCTCGCCCCGCTGGAGGGCGGCGGAGGCCTCGATGAAGACGATCTGGCGGCCGTTCTGCTTGCCGATTTTTTCGAGGCGGATCATGGGATGCGGATCACGGGCTCACGGGGGTTCGGGCGGGTGCTGCGGCCTTACGGCATGTGTGCCCCGAGGGGTAGTGCAGCCCGGCACCGGGCCGGCGCGTCCTCCGCGTTCGGCGCCGATGGTCCTCGAGGCGAAGACCCGCTAGGCTGGCGCTTTCACGGTCAGAACGGTCTTTCCGCGCCCCCGATGGTCCACACCGGCTACAATCCGGCGCTCGTCGCCCTGTCCGTCACGATCGCGATCTTCGCCTCCTACACCGCGCTGGATCTCGGTGGCCGCGGCCGGGGCTCGGCGGGCAGGCGCCGCTGGGCCTGGATCGCTGCTGCCGCCTGTGCGATGGGCGGCGGGATCTGGTCGATGCACTTCGTCGGCATGCTGGCCTTCGAGATGGGAATGCCGGTCGCCTACGACCTCGGCACCACGGCCCTGTCCCTCGCGCTGGCCATCGCCTGCACCGGTGCTGCCTTCGCGTGGATCAGCCGGCCGGGCGCGACGCGACGCGACCTGTTCGTCGCCGGCCCTGTCATGGGCCTGGGGGTGGCCGCGATGCACTACACCGGCATGGCAGCGATGCAGATGCCGGGCCATCTCACCTATGCCTGGCCGCTGGTGGCGCTGTCGGTCGTCATCGCGGTCACGGCAGCGACGGCGGCTCTCTGGCTCACCCTGCGCCGGAACAGCGTGTGGCAGACGCTTATCGCCTCCACCGTGATGGGCCTCGCGGTGGCGGGCATGCACTACACCGGCATGGCCGCGGCGACCTTCTCGCCCGAAGGCGCCGGTGCGCATCCGACCGGTCTCGGCGCCGTACAGCAGAACCTGGCGCTGGCGGTGGCCGGTGCGACCTTCCTGATCCTATTCCTGGCGATGCTCGCCTCCTCCTTCGACCAGCAGCGGGTCCAGAGCGACCTCCAGGCCAGCGAGGGGCGCTTCCGCGCCGCCGTACAGGCCGTGCGTGGCGTGCTCTGGACCAACGATGCAGAGGGCCGGATGCTCGGCGAGCAGCCGGGCTGGAGCGCCATCACGGGGCAGAGCCGGGCCGAGTACGAAGGCTACGGCTGGGCCAAGGCCGTCCACCCCGACGATCAGCAGACCAGCATCGAAGCGTGGAACGAGACCGTGCGGGCGCGGCGGACCTTCGTTCACGAGCACCGGGTGCGCTCCGCCGATGGCGCCTGGCGCCACTACGCCATCCGCGCCGTGCCGGTCTTTCACGATGACGGGTCGATCCGGGAATGGGTGGGCGTCCACACCGACATCACCGAGCAGCGCCAAGCCGAAGCCGAACTGCTCGAGTCCAACGAGGAGATCCAGCGCTACGCCTACATCGTGAGCCACGACCTGCGAGCACCCCTCGTGAATGTCATGGGGTTCACGAGCGAGCTGGAAACGACCCGCGAGGACGTGCGCGCCGCCCTGCAGGGGCATCCGCAGGCAGAGCGGATCGACGCGGATCTCGGCGAGGCGCTCGGCTTCATCAAGGCCGCGGTGACGCGCATGGAGCGCCTGATCGCCGCCATCCTGAAGCTGTCGCGGGAAGGGCGGCGCAGCTTCACGCCGGAACGCCTCGACATGACGAGCCTGCTGCGCCGCCTCGCCGACGCACAGCACCACCAGACCGAGCAGGTGGGCGCCCGCGTCGTCATCGCGCCGGACCTACCGCGTCTCGTCGCCGACCGGCTGGCGATCGAGCAGATCTTCGGCAATCTCATCGACAACGCGGTCAAGTATCTCGACCCGGCACGGCCGGGGCGGATCGAGATCAAGGCACAAGTGCTGGGGGGCGGCCGCGTCCGCTACAGCGTCGCAGACAATGGCCGGGGCATCGCCGAGCGGGACCATGCACGGGTGTTCGAACTGTTCCGACGCTCCGGAGCGCAGGATCGGCCGGGGGAGGGCATCGGGCTCGCCCACGTCAAGGCGTTGGTCCGGTCCCTCGGCGGCCGGATCGAGGTCGCGTCGGAACTGGGGGTGGGCACAACCTTCAGCGTGACGCTGCCGCGCGAGACCGCTACAGGTCAGGGACAGGACGGGCCGCCCATGCGGCTCGCCGCCGAATAGGTGCGGAGCGAAGCGTGAACGCCGTCGAAATCGTCATGATCGAGGACGATGAGGGCCATGCGCGCCTGATCGAGCGCAACATCCGCCGCGCCGGTGTGAACAACACCATCCTGCCCTTCCGGGACGGGACGTCGGCGCTCGAATATCTCCTCGGCGCCGACGGCACCGGCGAGGCGAGCGCCAAGCGCCACCTGCTGATCCTTCTCGACCTCAACCTGCCGGACATGACCGGCATCGACATCCTCGAGAAGGTGAAGGCAAACACCCACACCAAGCGCTCGCCCGTCGTCGTCCTCACCACGACGGACGACCAGCGCGAGATCCAGCGCTGCTACGACCTCGGCGCGAACGTCTACATCACCAAGCCCGTCAACTACGAGGGCTTCGCCAACGCCATCCGGCAGCTCGGGCTGTTCTTCTCCGTGATGCAGGTGCCGGAAAACCCATGACATCGGACCGCACATGACCGAGTCCGCGCCTCCAGGCCGCGGTCGCGTCCTCTACATCGACGACGACCCCGGCCTGGGGCGGCTCGTGCAGCGCGCCCTCGCGGCGCGGGGCTACGCCGTGGAGCTTGCCCTCGACGGCGATGCCGGACTGGCGCGTCTCGGGCAGGGCGACATCGACGTCGTCGCCCTCGATCATCACATGCCTGGGCAGACCGGCCTCGACATCCTGCCGGCCATCCGCGCCCTGCCGGAGGCGCCGCCGGTGGTCTACGTCACCGGCTCGGAGGACAGCCGCGTCGCGGTGGCGGCCCTGAAGGCGGGGGCCGTCGACTACGTCTGGAAGGACCTGCAGGGCCAGTTCCGCGAGCTCCTCGGCGAGGCCATCGATACCGCTCTGCGGCAGGAGGCTCTGCGGCGGGACAAGGAGCGGGCCGAGCAGGCGGTGCGGGAGGCGCGCGACCGGGCCGAGATCATGCTGCGGGAGGTGAACCACCGCGTCGCCAACTCGCTGGCGCTGGTGGCGGCCCTGACCCACATGCAGACCAACGCGGTGACGGACCCGGCGGCGAAGGCCGCGCTTCAGGAGATGCAGGCCCGGATCTCGGCGATCGCGGGCATCCACCGCCGGCTCTACACCTCCGACGACGTGGAGGCGGTGGACCTCGACGCCTACCTGGCGAGCCTCGTGGAGGAGCTCCAGGCGGCCATGAAGGCGGCCGGGCGCGACCACGCCATCCGCCTCGACGCGGCGCCGGTGCGGCTCGCCACCGACAAGGCCGTCTCGGTCGGCGTCGTGGTCACCGAGCTCGTGACCAACGCCTATAAATACGCCTATCCCCCTGAGGCGTCAGGGGAAATTCGGGTCTCCATCGCTCGGCAGGGCAGCGATGGCCTGACCCTGACCGTGGAGGATGACGGCATCGGCTGGACCGGCGAGGGCCAGCCGCGGGGCACCGGCCTCGGCTCCCGGATCATCCGGGCGATGGCGACGAACCTGCGCTCGGCCCTGGTCTATGGCGGCGGTCCGATCGGCACCCGGGCGACGCTCTCCTTCCAGCACTGAGGCGCCCCTAGACCAGCGCGCCCGCGTTCATGATCCCGTCCGGGTCGAGGCTGTGCTTGACCGCCGCGATCAGGCGCAGGCGGGCGGGATCCGAGTAGCGTTCCAGCAGGTCGCGCTTGAAGCGACCGATGCCATATTCCGCGCTGTATCCGCCGCCGTATTCCAGCGCGATCGTGTAGAGGTCGTGGGCAAAACTCGCCTCGATCTCGCGCGTGAACGCGACCCGGTCGCGGCCCGCCGGCACGACGAGGTTGTAGTGCAGGTTGCCGTCGCCGACATGGCCGTAGACCGAGAGCCGGACGTCCGGCAGGCGCTCGGCGAGCAGGGCGGCACCGCGGGCGAGAAAATCGGTCAGGCGGGAGATCGGCACGGCGATATCGTGCTTGACCGATCCGCCGGCATGCTTTTCCCCCTCGGGAATCGTCTCGCGCACCGCCCAGAAGGCCCGGCGCTGGGTCTCGGACTGGGCCAGCACCGCGTCGACCACCCAGCCCCGTTCCATCAGGGCCTCCAGGCATCCCATCAGCACGTCGTCGAGGGGGATGCGGTCCGAGGAGGCGGTGAGCTCGAGGAGCACCGCCCCGCCGGGGCCGGCCTTCAGGCCGGTCTCGGCGCCGCGCATCTCCGTGACGAGGCCGAGGGAGGAGGCGGAGATCAGCTCGAAGGTCGAGGCGAGGTCGGAGGTTTCCCGGCGCACCAGGGCGGCCATCTCGGGGATCGGCGCCCCCGCGGCGAGTTCGAGCCAGGCGGTCGCCCGCTGGCCCTGGGCCGGCCAGAGCTTGAGGACGACCCCGGTGATGATGCCCAGCGTCCCCTCGGCACCGATGAAGAGCTGCTTCAGGTCGTAGCCGATGTTGTTCTTGCGCAGGGTCCGCATGTCGGAGAACAGCGTCCCGTCCGGCAGCACCACTTCCAGGCCGAGGACGAGGTCGCGGGCCATGCCGTAGCGCAGGACCTGGAGACCCCCCGCATTGGTGCCGAGGTTGCCGCCGAGGCGGCAGCTGCCTTCGGAGCCGAGGCTCAGCGGCAAGAACAGCCCGTCGGCCTCGGCGGCTTTCTGGGCGTCCGCCAGGATGGTGCCGGCGTCGCACGAAAGGGTGAAGTTCAGAGGATCGACGGCGCGGATGCGGGTCATCCGCTCCAGGCTGACCACGAGCTGGCGCCGGCCGGGCTCCGGCGTCGCCCCGCCGACATAGCCGGTGTTGCCGCCCTGGGGCACGAGGCCGAAGCCCTGGGCCCGGGCGAGCCCGACGAGCGCCTGGACCTCCTCCACGCTGCGCGGGCGCAGCACGGCGGGGGTCTCGCCCTGCATCAGGTCGCGCTGGTCGCGGGTGTAGCGCCCGGTCAGGGCGGGGTCGGTGAGGACCCCGCCGGAGCCCAGCAGGGCCTCGAAGGGGGCGAGGGCGTCGCGGTCCGGCAGGGATTCCGGCATGGGGGAGACTTTTCCTGGCTGAGGTCGCGCGGGTTCGATCGTCGGGGACGGACCATGTCGCGCGGCCGCCCCGAAAGGAAGCACCCGGCTTTCAACGGGGGCGGAGGTGTCAGCCCCATGACGAACCGGGCAACTCAGCCGTTCCGGAAGGTATAGCTGTAGCCGTTGAGCGCCGGGGCGCCGCCCAGATGGGCGTAGAGCACCTTCGACCCCTTGGGGAAGAAGCCTTTCTGCACGAGGTCGATCATGCCCTGCATCGACTTCCCCTCGTAGACGGGGTCGGTGATCATGCCTTCCAGGCGCGCCGAGAGGCGGATGGCCGCGACCGTCTCCTTCGAGGGCACGCCGTAGACCGGATAGGCGTAGTCCGCGTTGAGCACGATGTCGTCGGCCGTGATCGCCGGGGCGCCGATGAGTTCGGCGGTGTTGCGGGCGATCTCCAGCACCTGCGCCTTGGTCTGGGCCGGGGTGCAGGAGGCGTCGATTCCGATGACGTTGCGGGCGCGCCCGTCGGCGGCGAAGCCCACCACCATGCCGGCATGGGTTGAGCCGGTGACGGTGCAGACCACGACGTAGTCGAAGCGGAGACCCATCGCGGCCTCCTGGGCCCGGACCTCCTCGGCGAAGCCGACGAAGCCGAGGCCGCCGAACTTGTGCACCGAGGCGCCGGCCGGGATCGCGTAGGGCTTGCCGCCCTTCGCCTTCACGTCTTCGATGGCCTTCGTCCAGCTGTCGCGGATGCCGATGTCGAAGCTGTCCTCCACGAGCTGGGTCTCGGCGCCCATGATGCGCGACAGCATGATGTTGCCCACCCGGTCGTAGACGGCGTCCTCGTGCGGCACCCAGGCCTCCTGGATCAGCCGGCACTTCATGCCGATCTTGGCCGCCACCGCCGCCACCATGCGGGTGTGGTTGGACTGGACGCCGCCGATGGTCACCAGGGTGTCGGCCCCGCTCGCGATGGCGTCGGGCACGATGTATTCGAGCTTGCGCAGCTTGTTGCCGCCAAAGGCCAAACCGGAATTGCAGTCCTCGCGCTTGGCGTAGATCAGCACGTCGCCGCCGAGATGGGCGGTCAGGCGGGGCAAGTGCTCGATCGGGGTCGGGCCGAAGGTGAGGGGATAGCGCTCGAATTTCGACAGCATGGGCGGGGTCCTTCGTGGTCAGCCCGGAAACGCTAGCAAAGAGGCCGCGAAAGGTGCTCTCGAAATCGGGGTTTGGATTTTGCAATGTTCGGCTTGCAGCCCCTCGCGACGGGCATCGCTTTCGTCGATAGTGCCCCTGGCGAAAGGATCTTTCATGGACGCAGGGCTGGACCGCATGGACCTGAAGATCCTGCGCCTGCTCCAGGCCGACGGGCGCATGGGCAATGCCGAGATCGCCAAGCGGGTGAACACCAGCGCGGCCACCTGCCACCGGCGCATCCAGCGCCTGTTCGACGAGGGCTACGTCCGGGGCGTGCGGGCGCAGATCGCGCCGGAGAAGGTCGGGCGCGGCTCCCTGGTGATGGTGGGCGTGGTGCTGGACCGCTCGACACCGGAGAGCTTCGCCGCCTTCGAGGCCGCGGCCCGGGCCATGCCGATGGTGCTCGACTGCCACCTCGTGGCCGGCGATTTCGACTACTTCCTGAAGATCCGCGTCTCCGACATGGCGGATTTCAACCGCCTCCACAGCGCGACCCTGATCGCCCTGCCGGGAGTCCGCCAGACCCGGACCTTCTTCGTCATGAAGGAGGTGGTCGACAATGCGCCGCTGGACATCTGAGACGCGTGGCGACGGGGTGGTGCGGCTTGTCGGGAAGGCTGCCGCTCCAACAGAGCGGTCCTGTCAGAACCCCGACGGGTTACCCTCCCCCTTGCGGGGAGGGGTCAGGGGTGGGGGTGGCTTCGCTGGCCTCCGCCGGTCGCGGGTCGCCCAACCACCCCCACCTCCAACTCCGCCCCACAAGGGGGAGGAGGGCCACGTCGCGCTCGAGCTTCCAACCACCGATAAAGGTCCACCCCCATGTCCGACCAACCGCAGGGAATTCCGGAGGCCGTGCGCGCAGGGCGTCCGACGGTCTGGTGCAACCCGCAGGTCCGGTCGGCGGCCGAGGTCCTGCCCGGACTCGCCTTCGGCCTCGCCGAGGTGCGCGACGCGGAGGCGCGCTGGCGCCGGTGCGACCCGCTGCTGAAGGCGCTGTTCCCCGAGCTGGAGACCGGGCGGATCGATTCGCCCCTGCTGCCGCTGGCCCCGGAGGTCGCCGCCCATCTCTGCGGCAGCGAGGCACCGGCCGTCTGGGTGAAGGCCGACCACGACCTGCCGGTGACGGGCTGCATCAAGGCGCGCGGCGGCGTCTACGAGGTGCTGGTCACGGCCGAGCGGCTGGCCCTGGCGCGGAGCTGGCTGCGCGCGGGCGAATCCTACGCGCGCCTGGCCGAGCCCGAGATCCGCGCGGCCTTCGGGGCCTTCACCGTGGCGGTGGGCAGCACCGGCAATCTCGGCTTCAGCGTCGGCGTCATGGCCCGCGCGCTCGGCTTCCAGGTCGAGGTCCACATGTCCCACGATGCCAAGGCCTGGAAGAAGCAGCGCCTGCGCGACATCGGGGCCCGGGTGGTGGAGCATGCGGGCGATTACGGCAGCGCGGTCGCGGCGGCGCGGGAGGCCTTCGGAGACCGGGCGGACGCGCATTTCGTCGACGACGAGAGCTCGGTCGACCTGTTCCTCGGCTATGCCGCGGCGGCCTTCGACCTGGAGCGCCAGCTGGCGGCGGCCGGCATCCCGGTCGATGCCGCGCATCCCCTGGTGGTCTACCTGCCCTGCGGGGTCGGGGGCGCGCCGGGGGGCGTCACCCTCGGGCTGAAGCTCCTGTTCGGCGACGCGGTGCACTGCGTCTTCGTCGAGCCCGTCGCCGCCCCCTGCATGCTGGTGCAGCTCGCCGCCGGGCTCGACCGGCCGGTCAGCGTCTACGATGTCGGCCTCGACAACCGCACCGCCGCCGACGGCCTCGCGGTGTCGAGCGCCTCGCTCCTCGTCGCCGGCACCGTCGGCCCGCTCATCGCGGGAATCGTCACGGTGACGGATTCCGCGCTCTTCGCCGGGGTTCGCGACCTCTGGCAGCGAGCGGCCCTGCGCCTCGAACCCTCGGCCGCCGCCGCCTTCGCGGCGGTCCGCCCGACGCTCGCGGCCCGGCCGGACTGGCGCGACGCCACCCAGGTGGTGTGGACCACCGGCGGGGCGCTCCTGCCCGAGGCGGAGTTCCAGAAGGCGCTGGCCGCGGCGGCGTGAGGCGTTCTGGGGTCGGAATGGGCGCGGCTCCCGACCCCAGCACAGCGTCATCCCGGGGCCGCGCAGCGGAGCCCGGGATCCAGAAACACATGTGGTGCAAGGACTTGCACTGTCGGCGGCTCTGGATTCCGGGCTCGCCTTCGGCGCCCCGGAATGACGGTGCGGATTTGTCGGCGATCGGAACGCCCGCAGCTAGTCGGGATCGGAGGCAGGCAGGGGCGGCTCCCCCCGTGGCCCTTCGCCCGCATAGGCGTTCAGGATCGATCGCAGCAGGCCCGGGAAGCGGGCCTCTACCTCGTCCCAGCGTGCGTGGTTGCGCATCTCGACCCCGTGGCGCTCGCTGCGGATCAGCCCGGCCTCGCGCAGCACCTTGAAGTGGTTGGAGAGCGAGGATTTCGGGATCACCCGGTCGCCCACCGTCGCGAGCGACGCGCAGGCCTCGACGCAGCCGGCCCGCATGATGTTGGCGAAAATCGCGGCCCGGTTCGGGTCGGCCAGCGCGTGCAGGATCGCACTTGCTTGCAGGTCCTCGGGCGCGGGGTGGAACAGCGGTCTCATGATTTCGACATCTAGGGTCTTGATCTCCTCTTCGGAAGTTCCGAACTTCCGAACTATGGGACGCAAGGCGCCATGGCGGCGCCGGCCCAGGGTCGAAGGATGCTGAGATGTCGAAGCTTCAGGGCAAGGTGGCCGTCGTGACCGGCGCGTCGAAGGGCATCGGCGCGGGAATCGCCACGGCGCTGGCGCGGGACGGCGCGGCGGTGGTGGTCAATTACGCCTCGAGCCAGACGGGCGCGGAAGCGGTGGTGGCGGGGATCACCGCGGCGGGCGGACGGGCCATCGCGGTGCGGGCGGACGTCTCGAAGGCCGCGGAGGCGCAGGCCCTGATCGAGGCGGCGGTGGCACAGTTCGGCCGGCTCGACGTGCTGGTCAACAATTCCGGCGTCTATGAATTCGCCGCGATCGAGGAGGTCACGGAGGCGCATTACCGCCGGCTCTTCGACATCAACGTCCTGGGCGTCCTGCTCGCCTCCGGGGCGGCGGCCAAGCACCTCGGCGAGGGCGGGAGTATCGTCAACATCTCCTCGGCCATCACCCATGTGAGCACCCCGGCCGCCGCGGTCTACAGCGGGACCAAGGGCGCCGTGAACGCGATCTCGGGCGTCCTCGCCAACGAGCTCGCCCCGCGCCGCATCCGGGTCAACACGGTCAGCCCGGGCTACGTGGTCACCGAGGGTACGCACAGCGCCGGCATCACCGGCTCGGAGATGGAGGCCGGCTTCGTCGCCCAGACGCCGCTGGGCCGTGCCGGCCACCCGGGCGACATCGCCGACGTCGTCGCCTTCCTGGCCTCGGACGAGGCCCGCTGGCTCACCGGCGAGAACATCACCGCCAGCGGCGGCATCCGCTGAACGGTCCGGCCTCGGGCGCCCCGACGGGGCGTTGCGGGGCCGGCCCGCTCAGAGACCCGGCGGCGCCCAGATCGGCAGGGAAGCGGCGTCGACGGCGCGGGGGAGCAGGCCCTCGGCGCGGAAGGCGTCCGCGATGGTCTGCTGCTCGGCGAGGGCGGCGTGGGTGACGGGCTCGACCTGGTAGCTGCGCCGGGCATTCGCCTGCCGGACGATGGCCGGGTCGAGCTTCCACAGGGCGCCGAGCCGGGCGGCGGCGGCGTCCGGGTTGGCCTTCACCCAGGTCCCGGTCTCGCGCAGCTTGCCGAAGAGCAGCGCGAGCACGTCCGCGCGCTGCGTCGCGTAGTCGGCCCCGGCCAGGTAGTATCGCTTGTACTGGGACAGGCCGGTGCCGTCGCGCAGGACGCGGGCGCCGGTCTGCTGCTCGGCCGCCGACAGGAACGGGTCCCAGGCGACCCAGGCCTCGACGCTGCCGCTGGCCAAGGCCGCGCGCCCGTCCGACGGCGTCAGGTAGGCCGGGCTGATCGCCTTGAAGGGCAGTTTTTCGGCCGCGAGGGCGGCCAGGAGCAGGTAGTGGCTGCCGGCCCCCTTGGTCACCGCGACTTTGCGGCCCTTCAGGTCGGCGACCGTCCTGATCGGCGAATCGGCCGCGACCAGAATCGCCTGCGCGGTCGGCGAGGCCGCCTCCTGGGCGATGTAGGCGATCCGCGCCTGGGCGGCCTGGGCGAAGATCGGCACGGTGTCGGCCACATCCGCCGACACGTCGATCTGGCCGGCATTGAGCGCCTCCATGATCGGCAGGCCGCTGGTGAACTCGTGCCACGTGACGGTGACGTTCAGCGGCGCCAGGGCCTTCTCCAGGGCGGACTCCTCCTTCAGCAGGGCGATCAGCGTCGAGGATTTCTGGAAGCCGATGCGGAGCTTGGCCCCCTCGGCGGCCCGGCCGGAGCCGGGGGCGAGGGTCAGGGCGAACAGGCTGAGCGCGGCGGCGGCGCGCAGCGCGTGGCGGCGATGGATCATGGAGTCTCGTCTCGTCAGGGATGCTTGTGGATGGGGTCGACCCAGTGGACCGTCTCGGGCCGCTCGACGGGCTCGACCTCGGTGATGTTGACCACCACGGCCTCGTTGTCGGAGCGGACGAGGACGCAGTTCAGGGGCTGGTCCGGATCGGCGTTGATCTCCTGGTGCGGCACGTAGGGCGGCACGAAGATGAAGTCGCCGGGGCCGGCCTCGGCCACGTATTCGAGCCGGTCGCCCCAGCGCATCCGGGCGCGGCCCGAGACCACGTAGATCACGCTCTCCAGGGCGCCGTGGTGGTGGACGCCGGTCTTGGCGTCGGGGGCGATCGCCACGGTGCCGGCCCAGATCTTCTGGGCGCCGACCCGGGCCTGGTTGATCGCCGCCTGCCGGAACATGCCCGGCGTCTGGGCCGTGTTGGCGTCGAGCTTGTCGCCCGGGATCACCCGCACGCCGTCGTGCTTCCAGCGCTCGGCCGGGGCTTCGTGGTCGTGCGGGTGATCGTCGTGACTGTGGTCGTGGGGATGGTCGTGGTCGCCGTGCATGGGTCGCCTCTCGCGCTTTGGGTCGCGGCCTATCGTACCGCAGCGGCGCCCGGTTCGAAGCTGCGATCGAGGATCGCCGCGGCCTTCGGCGCGCGGGCCTGCGGGATCAGCCCGGAGCGGACGTAGAGGTCGATGTTGCGCTGCTCGTCGGCGATGACGGCCTCGTCGATCGGCACGGCCCGGTACTGCGCCCGGGCGAACCAGCGCAGGGGCACCGCCTCGGGCAGGCCGATGAGCTTCGACCAGATTGCGGCGTAGGGGGCGGGATCCTTCAGGGCCCAGTCCCGGGCCGCCACGAGACGCCGGCCGAAATCGGCGAGCTGCGCCCGCTTGGTCGTCAGGGCGGCGTCGCTCGCCACCGCGAAGCTCAGGCCCGGGGTGATGCCGTTGCCGTCCCGGACCACCCGGGCGAGGCCGGCGAGCTCGGCGGTGGAGGTGTAAGGCTCCCAGGTCGCCCAGGCATCGACGCTGCCGCTGGCGAGCGCGATCTTGGCATCCGCCGGCGGCAGGAAGCGCAGGGTCACGGCGCTGGCCGGCAGGCCCGCCTCTTCGAGGGCCGCGAGCACGACCTGATGGCCGATGGAGCCGCGGTTGGTGGCGATGCTCTTCCCCTTCAGGTCCGCGACCGTCCGGATCGGCGAATCCTTCGCCACCAGGATGGCGAGGCCGTCCTGCCGGTTGCGGAAGGCGAGGAAGGCCTTCACCGGCACCCCGGCGGCGGCCGCGAAGGTGAAGGGCGCGTCGCCCACCCCGCCGGCATCGATCGCCCCGGCATTCAGCGCCTCCAGCAGGGGCGCGGCGGCGGGAAACTCGCTCCAGTCGAGGCGGTAGGGCAGGTCGGCCAGCACGCCGGCCGCCTCCATCAGGGCGCGGGCATTGCCGCGCTGGTCGCCGACGCGCAGCACCGCCTCGTCGGCGCGGGCGAGACC
This sequence comes from Methylobacterium sp. Leaf465, assembly GCF_001424705.1. Classification (GTDB taxonomy): domain Bacteria; phylum Pseudomonadota; class Alphaproteobacteria; order Rhizobiales; family Beijerinckiaceae; genus Methylobacterium. The sequence goes on along the minus strand of NZ_LMRA01000013.1, from coordinate 23,144 downwards.
GGCGAGGGCCAGAAGCGCGAGGACCGCGAGGGGAAGCCGCATCACGCCGCCTCCGCCTGGGTCGCGCGTTGGGCCAGCAGCCGGCGGACCGCCGGGATCAGGGTGCGGCCATACGCGAGGGCGTCCTCCAGGGGGTCGAAGCCGCGGATCAGGAAGGTGCGCACCCCGAGGTCGTGATAGGCCAGCAGCGCCTCGGCGACCTGCTCGGGCGTGCCCACCAGGGCGGTGGAGTTGCCGGACGCCCCGGTTTCCCGAGCGATGGCGGTGTAGAGCCGGGTGTCGAGGCGGTTCCCTTGCGCCGCTGCGGCCAGGAGGCGGCGCGAACCCTCGTTCTCCGGGGTCGCCGCCGGGCCGAGCCCCTGCGCGGCCCGGGTGGCGCGGGTCCGGGCCAGGATGTCCTCCGCCCGGGCCCAAGCGGCCTCCTCGGTGTCGGCCAGGATCGGCCGGAACGACAGGCTGAAGCGCGGGGACCGCCCGTGGGGCGCCGCCGCGGCGCGGACCGTCCGAATCGCCTCGCGGACCTGATCCAGGCTCTCGCCCCAGAGGGCGTAGGTGTCGGCGTGCCGGCCTGCCACCGCGATGGCGGGCGGCGAGGCGCCGCCGAAATAGACCGGGATGCCACGCGGATCGACCGGCTTCACCTCGGAGAAACCGCCCGCGACCCGGTAGTGCGCGCCGGCGAAATCGAAGGGGCGCGCGGCGGTCCAGACCTGCCGGGCGATGGCCAGGAACTCGTCGGTGCGCGCGTAGCGCTGGTCCTTGGTCAGGTGGTCGCCGTCCCGGGCCAGCTCGCGGTCGTCGCCGCCGCTGATCGCGTGGAGCGCGACGCGCCCGCCGGTGAGCTGGTCGAGGGTGGCGAACTGGCGCGCCGCCACGGTGGGCGCGGTGAAGCCCGTGCGGTGGGCGATCATCAGGCCGATGCGCTCCGTCACCGCCGCGACCTGCGCCGCGAGCAGGAGCGCGTCGGGCGCAGTGGCGTAGAAGGCCACCAGGATGCGGTCGAACCCGCCCCATTCATGGGCCTGGGCCAGCAGGCGCAGGTAGTCCCGGTCGATGGCCGGGCCCGTAGGCGCGTGGATCTCCGACTGTTCGCGGGGGGCGGCGAAGCCGATGAACTCGACGGCGTCCGGTTCGAGGAAGCTCATGACGTCCCTCTCAAGGGTATGTGTCGGCGACGGCCGGCCGGGCGCGGCCAGGGCTCGCCGAGCCACCTCCATCGTCCCGTTCACTGCTCCGCGAGTCAACGAGAACGTTCTTTTTAAAGAACCAACCGGTGGAGGAGACCATCCCACGCCGCACCGGCATCCTAGAATATCCTGCGTCTATGCTCCCCGCAGCCTCCGTTTGGGCGAAAATCGCCGCATTCCTTCCGACCGCGTCGTCGCCCGAATACGCGCTTGTTCTCTAAAACGAACGTCCGTAAGAGCCCGGTGGAGTACCACCCGGGAGCCCATCGCCATGACGTCCACCCACCGGCCGCTTCCCATTGCGATCATCGGCGGCGGCTTCAGCGGCCTGATGGCGGCGGAGCAGCTGCTGCGCGCGCTGCCGGTGGACCGCCCTGTGCTGCTCTGCGAAGGCAGCCGCCCCTTCGGCCTCGGGCTCGCCTACGCCACCCCCAACCCGGACCATCTCCTGAACCTTCGGGCGAGCCAGATGAGCGCCGACCCGGAGCGGCCCGAGGACTTTGCGGACTGGCTGGCATGCACGCCCCTGGATGCGGCGGAGCGGCAGGGAATTCGCGAGACCGAGGCCGGCACCTTCGCGGCGCGCGGGCTCTACGGTCGCTACCTCGCCGAGCGCTGGGACCGCGTGGCGGCTGGGGCCGGCGACCGGCTGATCCCCCTGCGCGCGGCGATCTGCGACGTGGAGCCGGTGCCGGAGGGCTTCCGGCTGCACGGCGCGGGCGTGCCGCCCCGGCTCGTGGCGGGCCTGGTCCTGGCGATGGGCAACCTTCCGGGCCCGGCGCTCGCGCCGCGCCGGCACCGGCTCGATCCGTGGCACCCGGAGGCGTTCGGCACCCTCGACCCGGCGCGCGACGTGCTGGTGATCGGCACGGGCCTGACCATGATGGATTCGGTGGCGGCCCTGCGCCGCGAAGGGTTCGCCGGCCGCATCGTCGCCGTGTCCCGCCGGGGGCTGCTGCCGAAGCCCCACGCCGCCGTCCCGGCGGCGCGGAGCCCCGAGCTCACCCCCGAAATCCGCGCTTCCGCCCGCAAACTCGTCGCCGCCATCCGGCGCGCGATCACGACGGCCCGGGAGGCCGGCGACGACTGGCGCGGGGTCATCGACGCCCTGCGCCCGATCACCGACGCCCTCTGGGCCGGGCTGCCGCGGGCCGAGCAGGCGCGAATCCTGCGCCATGTTCGCCCCTACTGGGACGTGCATCGCCACCGCACGGCGCCCCCGGCGGCGGAGGCGATCGCGGCCGAGATCCGCAGAGGCGGCCTCGTGGTCCGGGCCGGGCGCATCCTCGCCATCGACGAGACCCCGGATGGGGCGGTGGTGACGCTGCGCCCGCGCGGCACCGACGGACGCGAGCGGATCGCGGTCCAGGGCATCCTCGACGCCACCGGCTTCAGCCGGCTCGCCGAGACCGACGACCCGCTGATCCGCAACCTGCTGGCCCGCGGCCTCGTCCGGCCCGGCCCGTTCGGCCTCGGCATCGCGGCGAGCCCCGGGGGCCGGGTCGCGGGCGCGCCGCACGACGCCCCGATCTGGGCCTTCGGGCCGATGCTGCGCGGCGTGGTCTGGGAATGCATCGCGGTGCCGGACATCCGCGACGCGGCCCGCCCCCTGGCCCGGGCGGTGGCCGACCAGCTCGGCGACCGCCTGGCCGCCTGAGCCTTTCGCTGAAACGGTCTTCGGTGCGACGCCCCTCTCCGCCGCGCCGGATCTTTAGGAGCACATTCCCGGGCGATGCGGCTATCGTCTCTTCCATCGGCCGCACGGATACGCCGACGATCGGAGCCGACGCCATGAGCCAGCCGTCCCAGCATCACCGCCACCTCGCCTTCCGCCCCGCCCCCTGTCGCCGCTGCGTAGGACGCGACGCGACGCAGACAGGACAACAGTTCGGCGGGAATGACGACCATGAGCTTTCACACCACAGCCTTTGAGCCGACCGGGGCCGCGAACCCCGCGATCCTGGCCGGACCGCACAACGTCCGGCGAAGCTACGGCCGGGCGGCCGCCGCCGCGGCGATCGAGAACGGGCTCCTGCCGCAGGAACTCGCGGAAGTCCTGGCCGGCCGCAGCGTGGTCGAGGCCTTTCCGGTCGCCTGGCGCGAGAGCGTGTCGGACTACGCCGACCGGGCCGTCGCCGAGATGATGGTGGCCTATCTGAGCCAGCCCATCGCCTGAGGGGTCGGTCCCCCACGGCGCTCCCCAGCTTCCTATCCCGCCGGCCGCCGGGCGCGGGTGTGCAGCAGGTTGAGGATCAGCGCGGTCCAGCCCGTCTGGTGCGAGGCGCCGAGGCCGCGGCCGGTGTCGCCGTCGAAGAACTCGTGGAACAGCAGGGCCTCTTCGGCGCCGGGGGCGGGCGGGATCGGCGGCCGGTCGCCGAAGGCCGGGCGGCGGCCCTCCGCATCCTTGGTGAACAGGGCGATCAGCCGGTCCTCCAGGGCGTCCGCGATGGCGGCCAGGGTCCGGTGGTCGCCGGAGCCGGTGGGGTACTCCACTAGGAAGTCGTCGCCGTAATAGGTGTGGAAGCGGCGCAGGGCCTCGATGATGAGGTAGTTCATCGGCATCCAGACCGGCCCGCGCCAGTTCGAGTTGCCGCCGAACATGTTCGAGGTGGAATCCGCCGGGTCGTAGCGCACCGTGAAGGAGGCGCCGAATTCGTTCAGCGCGTAGGGCTGGTCGCGGTGGGCCTTCGACAGGGAGCGGATGCCGTGGGCCGAGAGGAACTCGGCCTCGTCGAGCATCCGGCGCAGGAGCGCCTTCATCCGGTGGCCGCGCAGGAGCGACAGCAGCTTGCGGTCCTGCACGCCGCCCTCGTCCCAGCGGGAGACGAGGCAGGCGAGGTGGGGGCGGTGCTCCAGGAGCCAGTTCAGGCGCCGCGCGAAATCGGGCAGGCGCTGCAGCACCCAGGGCTCGATCACCTCGACGGCGAAGAGCGGCACCAGGCCGACCACCGAGCGGACCCGCAGGGGCAGCATGCCGCCGCCGGGGATGTCGACCTCGTCGTAGTAGAACGCGTCCTCCTCGTCCCAGAGGCCGAAGCCCTCGCCGCCCATGTCGGTCATCGCCTCGGCGATGAGCAGGAAGTGCTCGAAGAACTTCGAGGCGGTGCTCTCGTAGACGTCGTTGTGGAGCGCCAGCTCGAGGGCGATGCGCATCATGTTGAGGGCGTACATCGCCATCCAGGCGGTGCCGTCCGCCTGGTGGATGCGGCCGAAGCCCGGCGGCGGGCGCGAGCGGTCGAACACCCCGACATTGTCGAGGCCGAGGAAGCCGCCCTGGAAGACGTTGCGGCCGTCCGCGTCCTTGCGGTTCACCCACCAGGTGAAGTTGATGAGGAGCTTGTGGAACACGCCCTCCAGGAAGGCGAGGTCGCCGCGCCCGCCGCGCCGGTCCCGGTCGATCTCGAAGACCCGGTAGGTGGCCCAGGCATGGACCGGCGGATTGGCGTCGCCGAACTCCCACTCGTAGGCCGGCAGCTGGCCGTTCGGGTGCATGTACCATTCGCGGGTGAGGAGCAGGAGCTGCTTCTTCGCGAAGTCCGGATCGAGCAGAGCCAGCGGCAGGCAGTGGAAGGCGAGGTCCCAGGCGGCGAACCAGGGGTATTCCCACTTGTCCGGCATCGAGAGCACGTCTGCTCCGGCGAAGTGGCGCCAATGCGCGTTGCGGCCGTTGTCGCGCTCCTTGGGCGGCACCGGCTGCAGCGGGTCGCCCTTGAGCCAGAGCCGGACGTCGTAGGCATAGAGCTGCTTCGACCAGATCAGGCCGGCGGCGGCCTGCCGGTAGATGGCGCGGGAATCGGCATCCCCGATGCCGTCCTGCAGCGCCTCGTAGAAGGCGTCCGCCTCCGCGATCCGGCGATGGACGATGGTGCCCTCGCGGTCCACGGGGCGCAGGCGCGGGCCGGCCGCGAGACGTAAGGTCACCCGGGTGGTCTCGCCCGGTTCCAACTGGCGGAAGTAGTGCAGCCCGAGCTTGGTGCCGGCATCGCGCCGCACGGCCCCGTCGTCGCCGTCCACGATCGCCGCGTGCAGGCCGTCCTTGAACGGGCCCGGAGCGTCGGGCTCCCAGCCGTGCAGGCGCAGGTTGGTGTCGTTCTCGCAGAACAGCGGGTCGGGATAGCCGTCGAAGCTGAGGCGGTAGAGACCGAGGCGGGGGTGCTCGCAGGCGATGCCGCCGTCGGGGCGCAGGGCCAGGGCCGGGCGCCGGTACGCCGCCGTTTCGCACCAGGACCAGGTGTTGCGGAACCAGAGCTGCGGGATGATGTGCAGGTCCGCCGTCTCGGGGCCGCGGTTCACCGCCGTGATCACCACGTGGATGTCCTCGACGTCCTCCTTGGCGTATTCCACCGTGATGTCGAAGAAGCGGTTCTCGACGAACAGCCCGGTGTCCTCGATCTCGTATTCCGGCTGGTCGCGGCCGCGCTGCAGCCCCTGGCGCACGAGGTCGTCGTAGGGGTAGGCCCCCTGCGGGTAGCGGTAGAGGAACTTCAGGTAGGCGTGGCTCGGGACCGCGTCGAGGTAGTGGTAGACCTCCTTGACGTCTTCGCCGTGGTTGCCCTCCTCGTTGGCGAGGCCGAACAGGCGCTCCTTCAGGATGTGGTCGCGCCCGTTCCAGAGGGCGAGGGCGAGGCACATCTGCCCGCGCTCGTCGCAGAGCCCGGCGAGGCCGTCCTCGCCCCAGCGATAGGCCCGCGAGCGCGCCTCGTCGTGCGGCAGCGAACGCCAGGCATTGCCGTCCCGGCTGTAATCCTCCCGCACGGTGCCCCACTGGCGCTCGCTGAGATACGGGCCCCACAGGGACCAGGGCCGCTCGCCGCGCCCCTGCTCGGCGATGCGCCGGCGCTCGGCCCAGCCGTCGAGCTCGCTCATGCCCGCCTCCCGGCGCCGGGCGCCGGGCGCGCCGCCGTCCCGGTCCGGGGCGGGGCAGGGCGGGCGGACGGGTGGGTGACGAAGGGGGGCGGGAGGAGGGCGATCATCAGGTCCGGGGAGCTTCGGGGCAGGGGACTTCGGGGCGGGGAATTTCGGAACGGGAGGCGGCTCAGATGCATCATCAGCGCCAAGCCGGCCAGATGCCGTGCCGTTTTCGCATCCGCGGACCCGGGCCCCGGAGGTCACCACATCGTCTGGCGCGCCCGCTCGGCCCAGGACGCGTCGTAGGCCTCGCCGCCGACGCGCCCCCCGCTCAACCCGGCCAGGATCTCGCCGGGGCTCGGCAGGGTCTTCGGATCGACGTGGCTGTCCGGGCGCCACAGGCCCGAGCGGATCAACGCGCGGGCGCATTGGAAGTAGACCTCGCCCACGGTGATCACGAGGGCGGTGCGCGGCGCCTTGCCGTCCACCGCGAAGCTGGCGAGCAGGGTCGGATCGTCATCCACCACGGCCCGGCCGTTGACCCGCAGGGCGTTGCCGATGCCCGGGATGAGGAACATCAGCCCCACCCGCGGGTCGCGCACGACGTTGCGCAGGCTGTCGATCCGGTTGTTGCCGCGCCGGTCCGGCAGGATCAGGGTCCGGGAATCGGCGACGCGCACGAAGCCCGGGACATCGCCGCGCGGCGAGCAGTCCAGCCCCTCCGGGCCCACGGTGGCCAGGGCGAGGAAGGGTGCGACCGCGAGGAAGCGCCCGTAATCCGGGGTGATGTGGTCGGCCACCTTGGTGGTCGAGGCCTCCCCGACGGCCCCGGGGGCTCCGTAGATGCGCTCCAGCTTTTCGATCGTCTCGACGGCCGCCATCGGGTTTCCTGTCTCTTCCTAGTGATCTGTACACGCGAAACCTGGCCCCTCATGGAGACGCCTCGTGACGCCGCTGTGTCCGGCGCGACACGGGTCGGCTTTGTCGGTACGACCACCGGCACCGGACGGGGCGGGCCGCGTTGCCCGCTCGCAGCCGCATCCATCCGTACCGGAGACCCGCCCCATGACCCTCAAGATCCTCGCCGCCGCCTCGGCCCTCGTCCTGGCGAGCCTCGGCCCGGTCCAGGCGCAAGGCCTCGTCCAGGGCGCGCAGGAAGGGGCCGCGCGGGGCGAGCTGGCGGCCGGCCCCCTCGGCGCGGTGGTGGGCGGCGCGATCGGCGCCGCCGTCGGCACGGCCAACGGCATCCTCGGCGTCGACCGGCGCGAGCGCTTCCGGATCTACGCCAGCGCCGAGCGGCGGCCGTCCTACGCCTATCCGGGCACCGTCCGGGTCGGCGCGGTGCTGCCCGAGGACGGGGTGGTCTACTACGACGTGCCGTCCGAATTCGCGCTGAAGGGCTACAACTACACCATCGTCAACGACCACCCTGTGCTGGTGGAACCGGGCACCCGGCGGGTGGTCGAGGTGATCGACTGACCCGCGCCGGAGCGCGTCGGCCGAACAGGCCCGAACGGTACCTGCGGGGAGGGGCCGGCCGCGATGGGGGAATCAGGCGGCGAGGCGGTCGTCCGCCTCCCGCAGGAGCGGGATGGCCGCCGCGGGGGCGGAGGGCTTCGGCCGCCACGCCGCGTCGAGGCTGAGGAGGGCGGCCCGGACCTCGTCCAGGCACGAGGGCTCCCCCTCCGCCATGCCCTCGGAGGCCGCCACCTCCTTGAGGTGTTCGTCCCAGGCCCAGCGCCGCAGGATCTCCCGCTTGACGCCGCGCATCAGGCGCGGGTGATCGAGGACGGCCCGGACGGTGCCGAACACCGCGGCCGGGTTGACGAGCGCACGCTCCCAGTCCGGGTCGCGGCGTCCAGGGTCCGGAGCTACAGATGGCGACCTGTGTCCGACGGCGAGGATGGTGTCACGCATGGGGGTCTCGCACTCCAGTCAGGCACCGAGCGGCGCCGCGGCCTGCACCGCGACGCTGGCGGCGAGGATTACCAGGGCCACATCCCAGGCGGTCACATGCCAGGCGGTGACGTCCCAGGACCTCCCGCGCCGGGTATCGCCGGGTGCGTCGTCCCCGGTGATCGCCACGGCGAGCCAGACATAGCCGGCGCCCGTGAGGAGCCCTGCCAGGATCGCGCCCGCCAGGGCCGGCCCGGCCAGCCACGCCCGCAGGAGCACGGCGAGCCCGACGCAGAGGCCTGTTGTGACGACCCCGTCGACAAGGCGCGTCACGTCGGCGCCGTGCCACGGCATCCCGGCCCGGCGGTGCCCGTCCGGCCGATGGGGCGGGCTTTTCAGCGGAAAGGTCGGCATGCCGCACCTACGCCCTCAGTTCAGACCGTCCGCCGCAGCGGCCTCGCCCGCCTGGCCGTCGCGGGCGCAGATCCCCGCCACCGGTACCGCGTCCAGCGCCTGGAGCGCGGCCAGCACCGCGTCGAGGGGCACCGGCTCGGCCCGGCAGCCCTCGAGGCAGCGCAGGGCCGGGCAGGACTCGACGGCGCGCGAATCCGAGGCCCAGGAGGCCAGGACGGCGCGCTTCTCGGCGAGCGACAGGCCCGGATAGGTCAGCACCTCGCGCGGGTGCCGGAAGACGTCGCCCGGCGCGACGAAGGCCTCGAACGGATCGACGGCCGTCGCCCGGAGGGTCGCCGAGGCCAGCGGCCCCAGGCGCTCGATGGTCGTGTCCAGCAACTGCATGACATCCTCCTCTTCGTGAGCAAGGGTTTCTTCGTGAGCAAGAGTCACTGGGTGAACGGGGATCTCCTCGGGAGTGCGGGATCGGCGGGCGCGACCCAAGGATCCGCGTCCGCCGCGTCAGGCCGCCCGGGCTCGGGCGCCGGTCAATGGGCCGTCCCGGTCTGCACGCCGCCGGTGATCGCGATGCGGCGCGCCGAGGCCGGAACCTGGGCCGAGCGGGGCAGGGTCACGCTGAGCACGCCGTTCGAAAAGGTAGCCTCCGCCTTGTCCTCCTCGACCGCGAACGGCAGCGCGATCGTCCGCTCGAAGCGGCCGTAGGCGCGCTCCGTGTAGCCGCGGGCCGCGTCGCTCGTCTCTGAGCGCTTCTCGCCGCGCAGGGTGAGGACACCGTCCTCGATCAGCACCTCGACATCCTTCTCGTCGAGGCCCGGCAGCTCAGCCGAGACCCGCAGGCCCTGGTCCGTCTCGACGAGTTCGACGCTGGGCCAGCCGGCGCCGCCCCGGCCGAGGGCGGACGCGCCGTTCAGGCCGCTGAAGACGTCGTCGAACAGGCGGTTCATCTCGCGGTGGAGGGTCAGGAAGGGGCTCAGCGGCTCGGACCGCATCGGACCCGGCCCGGCGGCGCCCGCGTTGCGCGTCCAGGGAAGAAGATCTCTCACACTCATGATGCACTCCATCAGCAGGGTTGACGTCCAACGGTTTTTCGCGGGCCCGGAGGTCTTCACGGCAACGCGGGTCCGCGAGGGATCGGATGTCCGAACGGGGCCGGATTCGGATCGCCCAATGACCGGGCGGGGCATCAGGCGGCCGCGGGCTGTTCCTGGCCGCGGGCGTCGTCGCCGGTCCGTGGGCCTTCGACGCTCCGAGCGCCGGGCTCTCGCGATTCCCCGGGCTCGGCCTCCCCGATCCGGGCCGGCGCATTGTCCTGACCGACAGCGCCCGGGGGCCCGCCGATGGCGATGCGGCGCGGCTTGAGCGCCTCGGGAACCTCGCGTCTGAGGTCGACGGTGAGGAGTCCGTTCTCCAGGGACGCCCCGAGCACGGTGACGTGTTCGGCGAGGTTGAAGGTCTGGCGGAACGACCGGGACGCGATTCCCCGATGGAGATACTGCCGCTCGCCCTCCGGGCCCGTCTTCTGGCCGGAGACCAGCAGCGTGGTGTCGTGCTGGACGAGGTCGATCTCGTCCGGCGTGAAGCCGGCCACCGCCATGGTGATGCGATAGCGGTCCTCGGCGGCCTTCTCGATGTTGTAGGGCGGCCAGGCCGTCGAGGCCTCGACCCGCTCGGCCTGGGTCAGCAGATCGAACAGCCGGTCGAAGCCGACCGAGGACCGGAACAGGGGTGACACATCGTAAGTCCTCATGACCACATCCTCCGATGAGCAACGTGATGACGAGGGACGCCGGACGCGTGCGCCGGCGCCCTGATCGCGGGCCATCGAGCCCCGCACGCGCGAAACGTCGTCGTTTGCGTGCGGTTCCGGGCCGCGATCGATTTTTTTAGGACTTGGTCCGCCCGGCACGGCGCCGGGGTCGCAGCCTGCACGACGAGCGGCCTGATGGGCGTCCAGGCGCTGGCCAGCGGCCTCGGGGTGACCCTGCTCGGGCGCTCCTTCTTGCAGGCGGGCCTGCGGATCCTGCGGGCTCCCGAGCCTTGGCCGGCCCCGTCGATAACCGAGGTCGTGCTGATCGGTGAGGACCGCGCGGGCGCGCTCATGCGCCCCCTCATCGCCTTTCTGACCGAAAGCCCCGCGGGCAGCGAGCCCTCGCCCCGGCGGCCTGAAACCGGTCGGGAACGACGGCTGGCCCTGGGCGGCGGCCTCCCGTAAGCCTCCGATCAGGATCGCGCACAGGGAGACGCTGCGATGAAGGTCGCCGTGATGGGGGCGGGATCGGTGGGGTGCTATTACGGTGCCCTGCTGGCGCGCGCCGGGGCCACCGTCACCCTGGTCGGACGGGCGGTCCACGTGGACGCGATCCAGGCACGCGGCCTCCTCTTGGAGACCGCGGCCGGGCAGGAGGCGGTACGCCTGCAGGCCACGACCGGAGCGGCGGGGGTGGCCGGCGCCGACATGGTGCTGGTCTGCGTCAAGTCCGGTGACACCGAGACGGTCGGCCGGACGATCGCCCCGTTCCTGACGCCCGACGCAGCGGTGCTGAGCTTCCAGAACGGCGTCGACAACCCCGAGCGGCTCCAGGCGGTGCTCGGCCGGCCGGTGGTGCCGGTGGCGGTCTACGTCGCGACCGGGATGCCGGGGCCCGGCCATGTCCGGCATTACGGCCGCGGCGATGTGGTGATGGGCCCGTTCCCCCGCAGCGCCGAGGTGGCCGCGCTCTTCGCGGCCGCCGGCATCCCGACGGAGATCTCCGACCGCGCCCTCGACGCCCTCTGGGGCAAGCTGATCGTCAACTGCGCCTACAACGCCCTCTCGGCGATCACGCGGCTGCCCTACGGCCGGCTTCTCGGAGTACCGGGCATCGACGCCGTGATGACGGATCTCGTCGCCGAATGCGTCGCCGTCGCGCACGCGTCGGGCATCTCGGTGGCACCCGACATCCTGGCCCAGGTCATCGCCCTCGCGGCGACCATGCCGGACCAGATCTCCTCCACCGCGCAGGATCTCGTTCGGGGCCGGGCGAGCGAGATCGCCCATCTCAACGGGATCATCCTGCAGAGAGGCGAGGCCGCCGGCATCGCCACGCCGGTGAATCAGGCGTTGACGGCGCTGGTTCGGGCGCTGGAGGGACGGGATGGGCCAGGTTTGTCCTGAGCCAAGCTCAGAGGACCGTTCGCCGAGCCCGGCCGAGGACAGGCCGGAACGGTTCAGGCAGCCGGTGCGTGCTCGCCCAGCATGCGGCCGGACAATCCCGCATCGAAAAGCGCGGCCTGGGCACGAAATTGCCCCGCGAGACCCGGGTCCTGCGCGGCGACCAGGCGGCTCGCGGCGGCATAGGCGATGGCGGAGACCTGCCGCACCCGCGTGGCGTCGCTGCGATCGGTGAAGGCCAGGATTTCCTCGAGGCTCGCCGCGAGGTCCCAGCCCGTGTTCGTGAGGCGGGCCCCGCTGACCGTGGCGGCGCAGTGCGAGAAGAAGCTGACCGACGGCGCGAAGATCTGCCGAGCCTTCGAGAGCAGCAGCAGATCGGTGGCCGCGCGCTGGTTCTCGGTGAGGTCGAGGCCGATGCTCGACGCGACGCGCGCGCGTCCGTAGCGATCAGCGAAGCGCTGCACCACATCCTCGTCTTCCGTGCAGACGAGGATGTCGCCTGACAGGGCCGACGTGTCGATCTGCCGGAAAAACGCACCCAAGGGCGTGTAACGCTGTAGGATTTGGATCATTCCGTCGTTGACGAGATGCTCCAAGTCACCGCGATTGACGACATCGAGAATGTCGCCCCGGCGGACATGAACCGCGGTGCAGGTCGGAAAGTCGATGCGTGTGCCGACGGCTGCAACAGCCTCACGAACCGGCGCGCTCCAATTCACCTGCGACCATGCGGAGGACAGAGCGCTCCCCAGGTCGATCTCGCTGGACATGAAGTCGATGAGCGGCCCAGGAAAATCATAGAGCAGCTCTTCAGCCTCGTCCAAGGCAGCAGGCAATTCCTGACGGCTCAGACCTAAAATCTCGGTTTTGGAATAATACAAGCTTCGAAGCCTAAGGTGTGCGGCCTCTTCGCTGGTCAGGATATCTCCGCGTAGATCTGAATTGGGGTTGGTGAACATCGTCCGATCCGCGAAGATCTCGAGCAGAAACCTGGGATGCATCAGCACGTAATCGGCATAGATGCTCGCGCCGCCCAGCGGCGACCAGATCACCTTGAGCGGCAGGCCGAGTTGCTGGGCCAGGATGCGAGCATATAGTGCCGACAGCATCCGGGTGCCAAGGCCATCGCCGCGCGCCGTGTAGATTGCTTTCATCCGACGTCCATGAACTTTCAGAGCTAAGAGCGCCGACGATGGCATGCAGAGGTCGCCCCCCTTGGGGCTCTTTACACGGAGTGTTTGAGTCTCGACAGCCTCGTCGACGACGAAGCCGGACAGGTTTAGCAGCGCGCCTCTAGATCGATGGCCAATTCTGAAGTCGTTATCCGCCATGATGATGCGGCATCACACGATTCGCTGGAGTCAGACCGATATTCAGACTCTCCAGCTGCTATGGCATGAGCGGACGACGTCCGCCCGAAGCGCGCATGGTGTAGGCTCCTCATACTCGGAAATTAGAGCGTCTAACAAAACCACCGTTCGATGAAACGCCAGACAATGAGGGCTGCGGCCAGCGTCGAGAAGGCGAGATGGATGTCGCTGCGGCGCTCGTAGCGGATGGCGAGGCGCCGGAACTGGGCGAACCAGGCCAGGGTCCGCTCGACGACCCACCTGCGCCGTCCCAGCCGCTGGCTGCTCTCGATCCCGCGCCGGGCGATGCGGTGCTGGATGCGGCGGCGGGTCAGCGCCTGACGACAGCGGCGGTGGTCGTAGGCCTTGTCGGCATGCAGCTTCGAGGGCCGCTTGCGCGGCCGTCCCCAGCATGACCGGATCGGCGGGACGGCATCGACGACTGCCTCCAGCATTCGGCTGTCGTGCACGTTGGCACCCGACAGCTTCAAGGCGAGGGGAATGCCCTTCGCATCGGTGAGGACATGGCGCTTCGTGCCCGGCTTGCCCCGGTCCGTCGGGTTCGGGCCTGTCGCCGCGCCCCCTTTTTTGCGGCGATCGAGGCGCTGTCGAGGGAAGCTCGACTGAAGTCGATCCCGTTCTGGCGGCCGAGCCGGTCGAGGAGCGCGTGTTGCAGGCGGTCCCACACTCCGGCCCCCTGCCAATCCCGTAGACGCCGCCAGCAGGTCATGCCCGAGCCACAGCCCATCTCCCGGGGCAGCAACTCCCACGGTGTGCCCGAGCGCAGCACGAACAGGATCCCCGTCAGCGCCGCGCGGTCGGATGTTCGAGGCCGACCGCCCTTCGGCTTGGCCCGTTCAGGCGGAAGCAGCGGTGCGATCTCGGCCCAGAGGCCATCGGGAAGGAGCGGTCTCGCCATCTCCGCTCAACGCGCCAAACCCGGTTTTGTTAGAGGCTCTTAGTGAGAGCCAAATGCCTCCAAGTTGACCAGATTTCCGGAGAATGTGGTGGCGATCCTCGGTCCAACGCGGCCGTTTCCGCGTGTGCCATGGTAGGAACAACCCGAAATGTGCAGAACGAGCCGGTTTGCGGCAAAGAATTTTTGCAGATGCGCGTCTCGGCCGCGTAGCTCGCTTTGGCGTCGGCGAGCCGGATGGTGAAGACCATTAGGTTATGGAAGCCGATTGCGAATCTTGAGGTGAGTTTTTGATGTTTTTCGCCAAAAGGAAACGTGCGTCGAAGTCGCCCGTTGATCCGGCTCTCGTCGCGGCAGTCGAAGGCTCCAACCTGTTTGATCCGGAATGGTACGTCCAAACATATCCGGAGGTATCGAAATTCAAATCTGGCCCTCTGGCTCACTTTTGTGAATTTGGTATCTTCGAGCACCGAGATCCTGGGCCGAATTTCAGTACAGCCCGATATTTGATCGCCCACGGACATTCTGAGGAAGTGCGACGCGCACCTTTTCTCCATGCTTTGGCAGCGACATCGAACGATAGCGAACGTCCATTATGGCTGTCTGACGATATTGGTACCTTCGCCTATTTGCTAAAGCGAAGCGGTATGTTCGATGCGGTCTTCTATCTCGCCAACAATCGAGACTTGGCGAATGCAGGTGTCGTCCCTTTTGATCATTTCGTAAATTCCGGAGCCGTCGAGGGCCGTGATCCGAGCTCTGACTTCGAGAGCGACTACTATGCCGAGATTTATCCGGAGTTTTCCACGTTCAGTCGGAGTCCGATCGAGCATTACCTTCGGATAGGACAGCGGCAAGGGAACGTCTCGAAGGGACCGCCGAGATACCAGCGGTGGGTGGATGCATATGACGCGCTGTCTCCACATGATTTGGACAGGATCGCGGCGGATGCGAAGGCGATCGTCGCTCCGCATATGATCAGTATCCACCTTCTCGATGAAGAAGGCTGCCGACACATTGGGGCGATCATCGCCGGATATCAAAATCAGGTCGGGCCGGAGGTGCGGGTCTGTTTCCTTCGCGGGGACGGCGTCGGCGACGTTTCCTGGAACAGTTGCCTTGCGTATGCCAAGCAGGGACGGATCGACTTCATTACGGACGCAGCCTCGGTCGTAGAGGATCTCTCCGAAGGTGATTTGATCCTGCTCTGCAGCGGCACCTCCGCCCTGCGGCCTCATGCGAGCGCGATATTCGCACTGTCACTTGAATCGGACGGTGTGACGGGCGCCTATGCCGACCATGACCACCTCAACGAGGCCAACGTTCGCTTCAATCCGATTTTCAAGCCGGTCATGTCGCCGGAGTTCATGCGTCGAACTCCGTATGCTGGGCCGGTGATCGGTTTCCGTGTCACGTCCGAAATTCTGAACCTTCTGATTCAAAGCCTGCCTCAGATAAGCTCACTCGATAGGCTGGGAGCAGACCTCCTCCTTGGAATGGATGACCCGCAGGTCGCCCACATCCCCTTGATTCTCTCTCATGTCCTGACGATTTTGGCGCCCGCCGACGTCTCCTTCTATGAGCCGACGCTGCAGGGCGCTTTAGTTCAGTCCAACGCCCGGCCAACGCCATCCAGCCCCCCTGTGTCTCGCGTCGGAATTATCATTCCCACGAGAGATCAGGTGGATCTGCTTAAGGAGTGCATCGACAGCATAATTGCAATTACAGACTACCCAGATACGGCATACGCAATTGTTATCGTCGACAATGGCTCGAGGGAGGAAGCAACAACCTCGTACCTAACGAAGATATCTGAAGAGCCAAATATTACAATCGTTCCAGCCCCCGGTGAGTTCAATTTCGCCAAAATCTGCAACGCAGGTGCTGCTGCCGTCGACTGTGACGTCGTCATTTTTCTGAATAACGACATGAGCGTCATTCGTGGCGATTGGATTCGGCAGCTCGTATCGCTCGCCAGTCTACGGGACGTAGGAGTCGTCGGCGCTAAACTCCTGTATCCGGACGGTACAATCCAGCACGGTGGTGTCGTTTTAGGGATTCAGGGGGTTGGCGCACATCGACTGGTCGGAGTCGAGCACAAAGCCGCCGAGGCATTTGACGTGACGCGCGAGATGTCAGCGGTCACGGGAGCCTGCATTGCAGTGCGCCGAACCCTCTTCAAAGACCTTGGCGGGTTTGATCCGGCGCTCAAAATTGCCTTCAACGATGTGAAGCTCTGTATCGATGCACACCGAGCCGGTTATCGAAATCTATATTTAAGTGATGCTTTACTCTTTCATCATGAGTCAAAATCGCGCGGATTTGATCATTCGCCTATAAAGCAGGCGAGAAACAACCGCGAGGCAATTTACGTCCGGGATCGGTACGCAGGATTGTTCCAAGACGACCCCTATTACAATCCGAATCTGTCCCTGCAGCAGATCGGCAAGCTCGCGACACCGCCGCGCGCAGTCCGCCCGTGGCGTAGAAGCGAGCCGGGCCAATTGCGCGTACTGCTTCTCAGTCGTGTCCATGGCCTTGGTCATGGCGTTGCAATGGTGGTGGCAGAACAGGCGGCTTTCCTCCGCCGCTGCGGATGGCGCGTTTTTATTGGCGGCCCGAGAACCAGCCACGATATCGATTATCCCGGCTGTGAACGCGTGATCTGCCAAAACGAACGGGAAGCCGCCTCGTTAGCGATCAACGAGGGCATCGATTGCATCATCGCGCACACGCCGCCGTTTTTCTCCGTCACGCGGTACCTGGGCCGCCGTCCATTTGTCTATTTCGTCGATCACGGCGAACCGCCACCCCATCTCTTTCCCGACGCTGAGGGGCGGCTATCCATCGATTGGGAGAAGCGGCTGTCCGCTCCGCTGGCGCGTCGCGTATTCACGATTTCGCAGACGATTAAGGATCAACAATACCGGAATGACGCGATCGTCATTCGAAACGGCAATGGTCATCTCTCGGCTTGGTCCGATGATTGGTCACGAAAACGCGCGGACTTGCGGAGGAAGTACGGCTTCGAGGGACACTTCGTCGTTCTCAACGTCGCGCGCTTTGGCGAAGGTGAGCGTCATTACAAAGGGATCGACAGCTATATGGAACTTGCCGCCGAAGCACAATTTCATGCTGATCCGCAACGCTTGTCACCAATCTTCGCACTCGCGGGCCGCGGAAACGCTTCCGATGAAGCCTACGTGAGGGCAGCTGGGCTTACCGTGTTCACGAACATATCCGATGCAGAGATGGCCGAGCTGTATGCAGCTGCCGATCTCTTCGTCAGCCTTTCCCGCTGGGAAGGTTACAATCTGTGTATCGGCCAAGCCTGCGCTATGGGCCTGCCTGTCGTTGCCTCTGACATTGAGGCACACCGTGAGTTTGGGGTAGAAACCGCGAACACATTACCGTTGCTTCTCGACAAATTCGTACAGCACGCATCCCGGTGGAGCGAGAAAGGCTTACCGCGTACCGCGCTGATCGAACCTTGGAATACTCCCCTGACGTTAATGAGAGATACGATTGAAGCTGACCTGCGTGATGCAGGTCAGGCAGCCTGGTTTCGCTGTGCTGGCTACGTTGAATGATGTAGAGCATTGGTCGTAGTGGGCTCTGCCTTACATTCCGAAGCCTCATCGGCACTTCTAATCGATGTCAATCGGGCTCAATCGGATCCAAAGGTCTCTGTCAAATGGGTAGATTATCGCGGCTCGACTGATCGGCCCAGCGGTATGCGCCTGAGAAGAGCCGCACGCGACACGCGAGTCGGGATCGGGTTTCCAAAAGGCTCGCCCTCCTTTATCGCCGCTGAATTGTTCGGACTCTGGTAGTCCGTGTGACGCCCCCCTAACCGATATGTTTTCCGAGGATCCGACTGTCCGATGAACCCGACCTACGATCTTTCCGGCAAGCGCGTCCTCGTCGCAGGCCATCGAGGGATGGTCGGATCGGCCCTCGTGCGGCGGCTCGCTTCGGAGAGTTGCACCATTCTCACCCTAGGGCGGGACAGGGTCGATTTGCGACGACAGACCGAGGTCGAGGACTGGATGGCAGCGGAACGACCACAAGCGCTCTTCCTGGCCGCCGCCAAGGTCGGCGGCATTGCCGCCAATGACAGCGCCCCGGCTGACTTCCTCTACGACAACCTCATGATCGAGGCGAACCTCATCCAGAGCGCCTACGCTTTGGGTGTCGAGAAGCTCCTGTTCCTCGGCTCCTCCTGCATCTACCCGAAGATGGCGCCCCAGCCGATGGCGGAGGACGCACTCCTCACCGGACCGCTTGAGCCGACCAACGAATGGTATGCGATCGCCAAGATCGCCGGGCTGAAGCTGTGCCAGGCCTATCGCCGCCAGCACGAAGCCGACTTCATCTCGGCCATGCCGACCAACCTCTATGGGCCGGGCGATAACTACGATCTGCAGGGCAGCCACGTGCTGCCGGCCCTCTTGCGCAAGGTGCACGAGGCCAAGCGCGACAATCAGGAGACCATCACGCTCTGGGGCACGGGAACCCCGTTTCGCGAATTTCTCCACGTGGATGATCTCGCTGATGCCTGCGTTCACCTGATGAAGGCGTATTCCGGCGAAGGGCCGATCAATGTCGGCTCCGGCCAGGAACTCACCATCCGCGAACTGGCAGAGACGATCGCCGAGGCGCTGGGCTGGCAGGGGCAGTTGCTCTTCGACGCCACCAAGCCGGACGGCACGCCGCGCAAGCGCCTCGACACCTCCCGCCTGGAGGCTCTCGGCTGGCAGCCGCGGATCGACCTGCGCGCCGGGATCGCGGACGCCTACGCCTGGTTCCGCCACCATCATCCCAAGGCCTGACAGGGCCTGTACCAAGCGACCGCAAAGCTGCAGCTGGCTTGCAACCCCTTAACTCCCTGCGCCCCCCCCTAGGAGCAACGTATGTTCACGACGCAGAAAACGGCTCTGATCACGGGCGTCACGGGACAGGATGGCGCCTATCTGGCGGCCCTACTGCTGGAGAAGGGGTACATCGTTCACGGCATCAAGCGCCGGTCCTCGTCCTTCAACACCGGGCGGGTGGATCATCTTTACGAAGATCCCCGCTTCGCGCCGACTGACTTCCACATGCATTACGGTGAGCTGACCGATGCCACCAATTTGATTCGGATCATGCAGGAGACCCTGCCGGACGAGGTCTACAACCTTGGCGCTCAGAGTCACGTCCAGGTCAGTTTCGAAACCCCGGAATACACCGCCAATTCCGACGCCATCGGCACCCTGCGCCTCCTGGAGGCGATCCGAATCCTCGGCCTGAGTCAGAAGACCCGCTTCTACCAGGCCTCGACCTCCGAGCTTTACGGCAAGGTCCAGGAGGTGCCCCAGCGTGAGACCACGCCGTTCTATCCACGCAGCCCCTACGCGGTGGCCAAGCTCTACGCATACTGGATCACGGTGAACTACCGCGAGGCCTACGGCATGCATGCCTCGAACGGCATCCTGTTCAACCACGAGAGTCCGACGCGCGGCGAGACCTTCGTCACCCGCAAGATCACCCGCGCGGTGGCGGCGATCGAGGCTGGACTGCAGCCCACGCTCTACCTCGGCAACCTCGACGCCATGCGCGACTGGGGGCATGCCCGCGACTACGTCGAGGGGATGTGGCGCATCCTTCAGCAGGAGGTGCCGGACGACTACGTGCTGGCAACTGGCGAGATGCACTCGGTTCGTGAATTCGTTGAGCGCGCTTTTGCAGCGGTTAGCCGGAGAATCGTCTGGCAGGGAACAGGCGTCGATGAGCAGGGCCTCGACGGTAAAACCGGTCAGGTATTAGTGAAGATCGACCCGGTCTATTTTCGTCCCACGGAGGTCGACCAGCTGCTTGGTGACCCAACTAAGGCTCGCGAGAAACTTGGTTGGACGCACACAATTAGGTTTCCCGAACTCGTCGAGGAAATGGTTCGCACCGATCTTGCGGCAGTTCTATCCACCCACTAATTTATTATTTATAAACTCGAAACCGAGGGAAAAAGGGAGTCTTCAATTCTATGCACTTCATCAAGAAGAGCGCTGTTACATTGAGAATCTGTTATAAGAAATCTGTCGAAAACAGACGCTTACAGTAAGCCTTAGGACCAATGATGCCGGGACAGACTTTGGCCACTATAATGAACTCCTGGCTTTATGTGAATGTGAACTCGAGGCACTTAGCGTTCGCACGCTACCTGATTGACACACATAAATCGATTGGTGCCATCCGAGAGATACCCGCCTCGCGCACCGACCGACCTACCTCATACAGTGACAGGGCCAACGCGGTGGTAGATTATGGAGCCGGGAATAATCAAAAGACAGGATGAGCATGTGACTTTCGCTTAGCACTACTTTGACAGAAAGGCATTCTGACCTAGAAGCACGCCAGGAACAGAAAATTTGTCTGAACCCACTGCAATCTCGAGTGTCTCAAGTCAGCGAGGTCTGAGGCCTTTTTTACCTAAAGGATAGACCATCAGGGCGATTCGGCTCAGAATGGCAAAGTAGTACTTGTCCGAAATATTATTTAGCGAAAAACTCAACGACATCGTCAAAAAAGGCTACATACCTTCATGCATAGAAGAATCAAGAGTTTTGGAAACGACTCAAGCCGGCGATTCTCTCAGCTAACGAGATAAGAGGACAAACAGATGCCCGAAGAACCTTCGAACAAGACAAAGATGTCTATTGGCATAGTATTGTTTAACCAAGACCGCGACGGCTTCGTCGATACTATTAAGTCCATAGCAAGATCGATAGAGAACCTTGATGTCGGGGTATCCTTAGATATCGAAGTTAAATATAAGTGGAACTCATCGGTACTATTTGATGCGGATGAGGTTTGCAGAGAATACGGAATTAGTTCCTGCTCCGTCGGAGGAAACTTCAACATCGGCTTTGGTTCCGCACATAATGCTATGATGCAAAAATCATTCGCAGCTATGTCCGACTATTATCTATGTATGAATCCCGACGGCTTTTTGCACCCTGATGCAATTAAGAACCTAATCAAGTTTAGTGCTGACTTGGGTCACCCCGCACTTATCGAAGCTATCCAATTCCCGATAGAACATCCGAAGCCATACGATCCATTCACCGGCGAAACGCAATGGTGTTCGGGCGCATGCCTCTTGATTTCAAAAGAAATATACCGTTCGATAGGCGGTTACGATGATAATATATTTATGTATTGCGAAGATATAGATTTATCGTGGAGGGTGAGAATGGAAGGTTTCAAGTGCTTTACTTGCAGTTCCGCTCTGTTCTTCCACGACGTAAGTGAGATAAAATCTTCTCTGATAAGGCGGTTGATGCTTGAATCAGCGCGATACTTAGCCGCGAAGTGGTCAGCTCCGGAATTTCAAGCCGAAATGGAACGTCAACTCATCGAGAGCAGATTTTATCCTAATAAAGATTACTTGCCGCCAATTAAAAAGCCGAAAGAGATATTCCAGTCTTCAGAGATTCAAGAATGGCGGCAGTTATTGAGCTTTTCCCTACCCCGCTGGTGAAAGACATAAATAATCATAGTCCTCTAAATAAAACAGGTATGCTCGATGTCAGATGTCACAACGATTATTAGAGTTCACGACCTAAATTGCATTGATTTTTTACAAAGAGCTTTGTTTTCGTTATCAGGTCAAAAAGTCTACGTTGATGTAATAATTGCAACGCAGCGGTTCCTTCCGAAGTCAGTCGATCTCATCAAAGCAGCAACTAACCCTTATGTTTTCGGTTCTGTAAGAAACATATCAATCTTAAATTCCGATCGCACTGATCTGGAGGATTTAAGATCACATTTGATAAATATTTCCGTTAAAGCAGCTAAAACACGCTATATTCACTTCTTAGACTTTGACGACATAATGTACCCAAGCGCTTACAATTTGCTGATAGATTGTCTTAATCGGAGTTCAGCGGCTATATCTTTCGGGGCTATAGTTTCCACGTATTATGAACGGATTGGTGGGAAACCCTACGTCACAAATAAACGGAGAGAATTTTTTGGCAAAAACAAGTACGACCTTTTTGTTGATAACTTTTGTCCTATTCATAGCTTTCTTATTGATTTGAGCAAAGTTGATGTGTCAGATGTTTTATTCGATGAAAATATGTCGGCTTTAGAGGACTATAGCTTTTTGCTAAGCTTTCTTTCGAAATACCAGGGGGACTTTTCCCTCATAGATACACCGGTCGGTGAATATTTTAGAAGAGATGCTGATACAATAAATTTAGCGAATAGCGAGTTTCCTGACCCTAGTTTGAGAGTAAGTCGACTCGAAAAAGCGAGGGAGATAATACTAGAGAAAAAAAGATCTACTAGGGTAGAAGTGCGCGTAAGTGAATTCGCTTGGCTGTTAAATCATCGATCAATTGATCAGGCTCCAGCAGCACCCGTGCGTCCGTTGCCTCAGGAAGAAAAGGCCGGAAGTGACAAGCCTTACCAAATCAATGAATACATAGGCGCGCTATTTGCTTCGAGAATAGTGTCAATGGCTGCCGATTGCAGAGAGGATCTTGATGGCTATGTAGACTCAGTTGAGATTAATGAAGACGGTACCATCATTAAAGGTTGGGTAGACAACTATAAACCTGAATACCAAAAATCTTTCATCTTCTTTTGCAGCGATACTGGCACAAGCATTATTGAGCCGCACAGGTATATGAGAGCCGATGTAGACGAAGCAATGAGAACTAATGGCCTAGAATATGGCTTCGAATTCAGCGTTCCACGATCAAGTTTTGATATCCGTAAAACGGGATTTGCAGTATATCTTGCACAGCCCAATAAGGAGGAAGTTTATCGCATTAGGATGATCGAATCGTTACCGTCAGAATATCGCCGCGATGACAATGGTACGAAATAGCATGTGTGGAATCATTGGCATCGTCGGACGGGACGCCGTGGCCGGGCAGCTGGTGGAAGCCCTGCGCCGGCTCGAATATCGCGGCTACGACTCGGCCGGCATCGCCACCCTGACGNGCATCGTCGGACGGGACGCCGTGGCCGGGCAGCTGGTGGAAGCCCTGCGCCGGCTCGAATATCGCGGCTACGACTCGGCCGGCATCGCCACCCTGACGAAGGGGCACCTGGAGCGCCGGCGCGCCGAGGGCAAGCTCGCCAACCTGGAGATGCGCCTGCGCGACGCGCCCCTAGCCGGCAGCCTCGGCATTGGCCACACCCGCTGGGCCACCCACGGGCGGCCCAACGAGACCAACGCCCATCCGCACGCCACGACGCGCGTCGCCGTCGTGCACAACGGCATCATCGAGAATTTTCGCGCGCTGAAGGCCGAGCTGCAGGGCCAGGGCGTGCGCTTCGAGAGCGAGACCGACACCGAGGTGGTGGCCCGGACGCTGGCCCATTACGTCGACCTC
>NZ_LMRA01000012.1 GCF_001424705.1 Methylobacterium sp. Leaf465 | reverse complement strand
TTCCGCATGCGCAACCGCGACCTCGTCTACGTCTCCAACGCCCCCTTCACCGAGGTCCAGAAGGTCCTCTCCGTCTTCTCAACCGTCACCGCACCGGTCTCGGCGGCGGCATCGGTCTACAGCGTCTCGCGCTGACACGAAAAAGGGGGCGCTCGCTGCGCCCCCTCCCTTCGTTCGCCGACGTACCCGATCCTAGAAGTAGGACTTCAGCGTGCCGCGGCGGCGGACGTCCAGCGTGGCGCAGTGGAACGAACCACCGAACGGGCCGTAGGACAAGAACGGCGCCGGGATCGGATCGAACCCCCAATCCTTGAGCGCCTTGATCAGTGTCGGCTGGCTCGCGTCGACGACGATCTTCTTTTCGTCGAGCGCCAAGACGTTGATCGACGTCCAGGGCGAGCACATCGAGATCTTGCTCATGAAGCCCTCGACGGGATCGGGCCGGGGCGCGATCAGCACGTCCCACTTCTTCAGGACGGCGGGCAGCTTCTCGACGTCGATGTAGTCCGGGTTGACCAGCACCTTGCCGGGCGCCAGCGGCATGAACGACGAGTCGATGTGCATCGGCTGCGGGCAGCGGCTCTCGATCTCATGGACCCGGAAGCCGGAGCCGAGGTGGCGGCGCAGCCACTCGATGCCCATCAGGTTGGTCACGTTGGAGCGCGTCACGAAGATGTCGCGGCCGCAGCGCACGAAATCGGCGGCGTCGAAGACCGGCTCGAACTCATTGACGGTGAACTGCATCGGTTCGCCGGCCTTCAGGTTCGGCACCCGGTAGTCGTAGTTGTAGAGTTCGTCCGTGAGCTGCGGCCGGGGCGCCGAGGTCCAGCGCGCACCGTTCCGGAAGTACTCCTTGAACAGCGAGCGGTAGGCATCACCCTCGAAGTAGCGCGAGCGCCAGCACATCGGGCTCTCGATGATCTCGTCGCCGATCACGAGGTACGGATCGCGTGG
This sequence comes from Methylobacterium sp. Leaf465, assembly GCF_001424705.1. Classification (GTDB taxonomy): domain Bacteria; phylum Pseudomonadota; class Alphaproteobacteria; order Rhizobiales; family Beijerinckiaceae; genus Methylobacterium. The sequence continues at coordinate 589,172 of NZ_LMRA01000012.1, read as the reverse complement.
GCAGGCGACGCAGAAGCCGCGGGAGGACCAGCGCGGCGCCTTGTACTTCCGCGAGAAGTCGAGCGAGTCAGGACGGCGGATCCTCACGCCCTCGCCGGCCAGGATCGAGATGAAGTTGTCGAGCTCCTTCTGCGCGAGCGTCTTCATGAACTTCGGGTACCGGAACCCGGACGCGAAGCGATAGAACGGCTGGGCCGCTCGCGGAAGGTTGAAGATGACCGTCAGGTGGTGTGTCGGAATGGTCGCACCGTCGAGACTTCCGACGATGACCTCCTCCAGCGGGTCCCACTCGTTCCAGGCCATCACCGGAGAGCTCGGCGCGGGATCGCGGGTCGCCCCGTAGGCGCTTCCGGCGTAGCGCTCCACCTGCGCGTCGTCGTGCACGACCTCACCGGTCGTGATATGTGATTCGCGGTCCATCGAATTCCGTTCCCCTGTCCGCCCCGACGGCTGATTCTCGGGCCTTCCGCCCTGTGCCGCTTTGGTTCTGACTGTGTCTCCGGGGTGATAGACAACGGTTCCCAAAGCTGCAACTTCCGGAGACGTTCACCGTTTCCGACGGTTTTTTCCGGTCGGAAACACGGCGGATCTAAGCTGCGATTCGCTGTGCTGCTGGCCGAAAGGGGCCCATGAAACGTCTCACGACATTGGCCCTGATCGTCGGTCTCTGCACGGTCGTCGGCCTGTTCCTGTCCTCGGGACTGGAAGACGTCGCGGCTGCTGTGGTCAGCGCCGGTTGGGGTGCCCTGATCGTGGTCGTCGCACGCGCCGTCGCGGTGGCCTGGGCCGGCCTCGGCTGGTTCGTGATCTTTCCGGCAGCGGCGCGCCCGACGCTCTGGGACTGCATGACCCTGCGCTTCGTGCGTGAGGGCATCAACACGCTCCTCCCCGTGGCCCAGGTCGGCGGCGATTTCGTCGGTGCCCGGCTCCTGACCAAGCGCGGTGTGCCCGGCGGAATCGCGGGCGCCAGCATGTTCGTCGACCTGATGACCCAGGCGGTCACCCAGTTCCTGTTCACCGTCGCGGGCGTCCTGCTCCTGGTCTGGATCGCCGGCGATGGTCCGATCGTCCGGACGGTGGCGGGCGGTCTCGCCCTTGCGGCGCCCGCCCTCGGCGCTTTCTACCTGATCCAGCGCCGGAGCGGCCATCAGGTCATCCAGGCCCTGGTCAGCCGCTTCGCCGGCTCGCGCGAATGGCGGGCCCTCGGCGCCATCGACGTACTCTACGACAGCCTGAAGCGTCTCTACGGCAACCGCGGCCGCGTCGCCGGTGGCCTCGGCATCCATCTGATCGGCTGGTTCATCGGCACGGTCGAGGTCTATGTCGCCCTGCATTTCATGGGCTATCCGGTCAGCATCGTCGAGGCGGTGGTGATCGAGAGCCTCGCCCAGGCGGTTCGCGGCGCGGCCTTCGCGGTCCCGGGCGCCCTCGGCGCCCAGGAGGGCGGCCTCATCGCGCTCTGCGCCATCTTCGGCATCCCCGCTGAGGCGGCCCTGGCGCTGTCCCTGGTCAAGCGTCTCGCCGACCTTCTGGTGGGTGTTCCCGGCCTCTTCGCCTGGCATGCGCTGGAGGGCACCCAGGCCGTCGAGCCGGTGGCGGCAGAGGCGCGGGCCGAACCCGCCCTGCGGCACGACCTTCTCGTCCCGGTGCTCGCCAATGACTTCGGCAGCCGCGCTCGCGCCGAGGCCGATCTGGGAGATCTCAAGAAGTGCGCCTGAATCGCGTCGTTCTCGCAGCCCTCCTCTTCGGCCTGCTGCACCTGAGCCCGACCGCGCGCGCGGCGGACGATGCCGCGGTGGAGTCGATCAGCAAGGTCTATACGACCTTCGAAGCGGCCCTGAAGGAGGCTCCGAAGGATGTCGGGGCGCGTGCGGCCAGCATTGGTCCCACCCTGAGCGAGACCTTCGATTTCCCGGCCATGATCCGCCTGGCCGCCGGACCGAAGTGGAAGACGTTCACGCCGGAGCAGCAGGGCGCGCTGACCGAGGCCTTCGGCCGATACTTCACCGCGACCTATGCCACACGACTCGCGCAGGCGGCCGGCGGCAAGTTCACGGTGAAACCGCAGAGCGAAGCGCGGGGTGCCAACCGCGTCGTCCAGACCGAAGTCGCCAACAAGGACGGCGACACCTCCCAGGTCGATTTCCTGGTCGGTTCCGGCAACCGGGTGCAGGACGTTTATCTCAACGGGAACGTCAGCGAAGTGGCGAGTCTGCGCGGCAGTTTCGCCGAGCCGCTGAAGACCGGCGGTGCGGACGGCCTCCTCACATTCATGCGCGATCGCACCACGGGAATGCTCGCCGTCAAACCAGCGCCTTAGAGTCGGGTGAAACACGCCGGACTTTGTTCCTCTCCCCGCCTTCGACGATTCGCGCCGCTCGCTACTGCGGCACTCTCACGAGACCCGTGACCGAGCGATGCCCTTCATGGACCTGACCTGGCTCTCGCACCTTCTGCCGCTGATCGCCCTGGTCGGCTGCTTCTACGGCCTGGCGGCGGCTGCCCTGGCCACCCGGTTCGCGCAGAAGCCCGAGCCGAAACTCGGATCCACAGTCCGGACGGTCACGATCCTCAAGCCCCTCTGCGGGATCGAGCCGAACCTCTACGAGAATCTCGAGACGTTCTGCCAACAGGCCTATCCGGCGCCGGTCCAGATCGTGTTCGGTGTCCAGAACGCCGCCGATCCGGCGATCCCGGTGGTCCGCCGGCTGCAGGCCACCTATCCGGCGGCTCGCCTGGATCTTGTGATCGACGCCCGCCAACACGGTTCGAACCGCAAGGTCTCGAATCTGATCAACATGTCGGCCCGCATCGCCCATGAGATCGTCGTCCTCGCCGACAGCGACATGGTGGTGAAGCCGGATTACCTCGCCCGCATCGTCGCTGCGCTGGGCCAGCCGGGCGTCAACGGCGTCACCTGCCTCTATCACGGCGTACCGGCGCATCGGGGCATCTGGGCCCACCTCTCTGCGCTCGCCATTGATGTCCAGTTCCTCCCCAACGTGGTGATGGGGACGTCCCTCGGCCTCGCCAACCCGTGCTTCGGCTCAACCATCGCCTTCAGCACGAAGGCGCTGGCGGCGATCGGCGGCTTCGAGGCGTTTCGGGACGATCTCGCGGACGATTATGCCATCGGCGAGGCCCTGCGCGCGCAGGGCGGACTCGTGGCGATCCCGAGCTTCAGCATCGGGCACACCTGCGTCGATACCGACCTGGCGAGCCTGTGGAGCCACGAGCTGCGTTGGAACCGCACCATCCGAAACGTCGATCCGGCCGGATACGCCGGTTCGTTCGTCACGCACGCCTTTCCGCTGGCCCTGATCGGCGCGCTGATCCCCGGGGCTGGCACCACTGCCCTCGCGGTCGCCGCCTTCGCGCTCGCCTGCCGCATCGTCCTCTGCGTCCGGCTGGAACGTGCCTTCGGCCTTGCCGCGCACCCCTACTGGCTGTTGCCGATACGTGACATCCTCTCCTTCATGAACTTCACTTGGAGCTTCGTCTCAGGTGCGGTGACATGGAAGGGCCACGATTATCGCGTGGTTGCAGACGGTACCTTGATCCCGGAGACGACGCTCGGCCGCGATGCTGGTGCATCGTCGCTCTGACCTTCGCCTCGACCCTCGTTTCATCTTTCCCCTGATCTCGCTGAGGCCTTGAACCCCATGCGCACCCTCTTCCTGCAGGCCCCCACCTTCGACGGCTTCGATGGCGGCGCCGGCTCCCGCTACCAGGCCAAGCGCGAGATCAAGTCGTTCTGGTATCCGACCTGGCTCGCTCAGCCGGCCGCTCTGGTGCCGAACTCGAAGCTGATCGACGCCCCGCCGCACAACATCAAACTCGACGAAATCGTCGCGCAGGCGCACGATTTCGATCTCGTGGTGCTTCACACCTCGGTTCCGTCGTTCAAGTCGGATGTGAAGACCGTCGAGGCGCTGAAGGCTGCCAACCCGAAGCTCATCGCCGGCCTGATCGGCGCGAAGGTGGCGGTGGACGCCGCCGGCTCCATGGCGCAGGCCCCCTGCATCGATTTCTGTGCCCGCAACGAGTTCGACTTCACCGTCAAGGAAGTCGCCGACGGCACCCCGATGTCCGAGATCAAGGGCTTGTCCTATCGTGATGCCAATGGCGTCGTGGTCCATAACGAGGACCGCGAGATCATGACGGACATGGATCAGCTGCCGTTCGTGACGTCGGTCTACAAGCGCGACCTCGAGATGGAGAAGTACTTCATCGGTTACCTGAAGCACCCCTACATTTCGTTCTATTCGGGCCGTGGCTGCAAGTCGCGCTGCACCTTCTGCCTCTGGCCGCAGACGGTCGGCGGCCACACCTATCGGACCCGCTCGGTCGCGCACGTGATCGAAGAGATCAAGTACTGCCTGAAGGAATTCCCGCAGACGAAGGAGTTCTTCTTCGACGACGACACCTTCACGGACAACCTGCCCCGCGCCGAGGAGATCGCTCGCGAGCTCGGCAAGCTCGGCGTGACCTGGTCGTGCAACGCCAAGGCGAACGTGCCCCGCGAGACCCTGAAGGTCCTTAAGGATAACGGCCTGCGCCTGCTGCTGGTCGGCTACGAGTCCGGCAACCAGAAAATCCTGAACAACATCAAGAAGGGCATGCGCGTCGAGGTGGCCGAGAAGTTCACGAAGGACTGCCACGAACTCGGTATTGCGATCCACGGCACCTTCATCGTCGGCCTCCCGGGCGAGACGAAGGAGACGATCCAGGAGACGATTGCCTTCGCCAAGCGCATCAACCCGCACACGATCCAGGTCTCGCTGGCCGCGCCCTATCCCGGTACGTTCCTCTACAAGCAGGCCGTCGAGAACGGCTGGCTCGACGTCGAGAATGCTGAACTGGTGGATGAGAACGGCGTTCAGATCGCGCCGCTTCACTATCCGCACCTGTCGCATACGGAAATCTTCGCGGCCGTCGAGGAATTCTACAAGAAGTTCTATTTCCGTGCGCCGAAGATCGCCTCGATCGTCTCCGAGATGGTTCGGTCCCCCGACATGATGAAGCGTCGCCTGCGCGAGGGCGTGGAGTTCTACCGCTTCCTCAAGGAGCGTCAGACCAGCGCCGCCGCCTGACCGCGACGCCAGTTCGATGTGAGACGGCCGGGCTGGAAAGCCCGGCCGTTTCGCGTTTCGGGGTTCAGGTCCCCAGCCGCGGACGGGGATCTCGTCCGCCAACCGGAGCCGTTGTATGAAGCGATTGGTTGTCACGGCCGATGACTTCGGCCTCAGCCTTCAGGTCAATGAGGCGGTGGAGCAGGCCCACCGCGACGGTATCCTCACTGCCGCAAGTCTGATGGTCTCGGCGCCGGCCGCCGCTGATGCAGTGGAACGGGCCAAGCACCTGCCGTCCCTGCGGGTCGGTCTGCATCTCGTGATGGTGGAGGCTTGGCCGACTCTGCCGCCGGCCGAACTGCCGGATCTCGTCGGGCCGGACGGGCAGATTCGCAGCGATATGGGCCGGCTGGGTCTGGATCTCGCGCTGAAGGCATCGGCGCGCCGACAGCTCGCTGCCGAGATCGAGGCGCAGTTCCGCGCCTATGCGGCGACGGGCCTGTCCCTCGACCACGTCAACGCCCACAAGCACTTCCACGTGCACCCGCTGATCGCCGGGCTCGTCCTGGCGGCCGGCGCTCGGCACGGCATGCGGGCGATCCGCGTCCCGCGGGAGACCCGGGCGGTCCTGCGGGCGGCCGAGCCGGGGACGCAGGCGAAGGCGGCCCTGGACACGGCACCCTGGGCCGCGCTCCTCGCGGTCCGCGCACGCCAGGCCGGCCTCCTGATCCCCGATCGGACGCTTGGTCTCGCTTGGTCGGGAGCAATGACGCCGGCCCGCGTGGCGGGCCTTCTGACACATCTGCCGGACGGTCTCACCGAACTTTATACCCACCCGGCGACCGGGGGCGGGTTCCCGGGCGAGGCTCCGGGTTATGCCTACGCGGCCGAGCGCGACGCGCTCATCGCTGCGGAAAGTTCGGCGGCCGTCGCCGGGATCCCGCGTGGCGGGTTCTCGGACTTTCTGACCTGAGGGTTCGAACGGCCCGTCGCCGATCGCGCTTCCGGATCGGAAACGGGCGCGGATTCGATCCGCGCCCGTTTTTCGTTTTGCTTTGAGAGTAGCGACCTACTTCGCTGGAACGGCTTCCGCCATCTGAGCCCGTGCGGTCGGCGGCAGTGCTGCTTCGCCTTCGGGGCGCTTCGGATCGGGGTGCTTGGGCGGTGGGCCAAGGAAGGCCGGGACCACGAAGAACGCGGCTACCAGGGTGAAGAACAGCGACAGGGCAAGGAGCTTGCCCATGCTGGCCGTGCCCGGATGGCTGGAAAGCACCAGCGAGCCGAAGGCGGTGCCGGTGGTCAGGGCCGAGAAGAAGATCGCCCGCGTCAGGCTGGAGGCCAGCATGTCGGTGACGCCGGCCCGCCAGGCGATGACGTAGTAGATGTGGAAGGCCACGCCGACGGCGAGCATCAACGGCATCGCAATGATGTTGGCGAAGTTCAGCGGCATCCCGACGATGTGCAGCGCCATCAGCGTCCACAGGGTCGCCAGCACCAGGGGCCCGAGGGTCATCGCCACGTCCCACGGCTTCCGGAGCGCCACCGACAGGATGATGAAGATCAGGACCAGGGCGGTGATCGCGGCCTGCAGGAACGCACCGAGAATGGTGTAGCTCGACGAGGTCGTCGCGACGGGAGCCCCGGTCGCGTGTGGCGCGACGCTCTGCACCTCCTTGGCGAAGTTCCGCAGGACGCGGTTGTCGTTGGCGTCACCGCTCGGGTGGACCTCGATCCGCGAGCGTCCGTCGGCGGCGACCCACTCGGCCTTGAGCTTCGGCGGCAGGTTGTCCAGCGTAACTTTCTCGGGGTTCAGGAGCCCGGAGAGGCGGGTCAGCAGCGTCTTCAGGTCGGTGGTGAGCGCGACGCTGGCGGCCTCGCGGGTGCCGACCGGTGCGGCGGCGAGCTTGTCGAGGTCGGTGGCGAGGTCGCCCGCCGACTTCGCGCCTGGTGCATCGGAACCTGACGCGATGCCCCGCAGGGCCGTGACCGCCTCCTTGATCGCTTTGACGTTGTCCGCATCCGTGGGCGGCGGCGGCTTGCGGCCCGGATTCAGCACGGGACCGAGGAGCTGCGCCGTCTCGGCGATGGTCGCGAGCTTCTGGTCCTGATCCGGCGGCACGAAGGTGTTGATGTCGATCACCTTGGCCACCGACTTCAGCTTCGTGAGCTTGTCGGCCAGGGCCGGGACAGCCTCCACGGAGGGCGCCATCACGTCGATGATGTTCGGGCTGGTCGCCGGATCCTTGATCAGGTCGAGATAGGTCGAGATCGACTCCACCTTCGGGCTGCGCAGGTGCATCGGGTTGGAGTCGAAAGGCAGCTTGAACAGAAGCGGAGTGCCCGCCAGCGTGATCACGCCAACGCCGATCAGGATCGGCTTGCGGTTGCGGATGATCCACGGGTCGACGCCGGCGAGCCAGGTGGTCTCGACGGCCTCGCGCTCGCCCTTCGGCTTGAACACCGCGATGAGCGCGGGCAGCAGCGTAAGGGCGAACAGATAGGCCACGATCATGCCGACACCGGCGATGAGGCCGAGCTCGGAGACGCCGCGGAACGCGGTGGGCAGGAACGCGAAGAAGCCGGCGATCAGGGAGATCGCCGCCAGGGTCAGCGACCAGCCGACTCCGTGCGCCGCGGCCCGCATGGCCGAGAGGAGGTCGGGCTGCTCGAAGCGGTCGGCACGGTAGCGGACCGCGAACTGGATGCCGAAATCGATGCCGAGGCCGACGAAGAGCGCCGCGAACGCCACCGAGATCGGGTTCAATTCGCCCACCATCAGCAGGCCGAGGCCGGCGGTGACGATGAGGCCCGCAAAGGTGGTGATCAGCACGGCGCCGATCAGTGGCGCGGAGCGCAGGGCGAGCCAGAGGAACAGGACGATCGCCCCGACCGTGACGCTATAGTTCAGGAGCGCATCTTCGGAGAGGGTGGCGAATTCGTCATCCGCCACCGCCACGGGACCGGTCAGCCGCATGCGCGGCGCACCGGCGAATTCAGGACCACCCAGGGTGTTGATCTTGAGATCGGAAGCGACCTTGCGCACCACCTCGGTGGCGTTCGCGCCGGGCTGCAGAGCGTTGTAGTCCAGCACCGGCTGGATCATCACGAACTTGCGCAGGTCGGTGCTCTGCGTCTGCCCGTTCGACAGGAGCATCTGCCAGGACATCCGCGCCGGCTCGCCGGCCAGCACCTTGCGCACGGTCGCATCGATCTGCGTCATCGGCCGCTCGAGGTCCTCGAGCTTGGCATCGCCGCTCTTGATGCCGCGCGCGCCGAGACCCAGCACCCGCATGATACCGCGCAGGGACGGATCGGCGGCCAGCGGACCCAGCAGACCCTGCTGCTGCACGAGCTGCTCGGTGGTCTTGGTCAGCTCCTCCTGCGACATCAGGAGGAAGCCGTTCTTCTCGTAGAAGGCACCGCCGTCCGGACGGTAGACCGACTCGATCATGTCCTTGTGGCTGACGAGGGCCGCCGAGAACTCGGCCGCCGCTTCCTCCGCCTCCTCGGGCGTCTTGCCGTCGATGACCGCGACGAGGGTGCCCGTGCGTTGCGGAAAGGCCTTCTCGTAGTTGATCTCGTCCTGTCGCCAGGGCACATCCTTGTCGATCAACCGCTCGACGTCGGTATTGATCTTGAAGAGGTGAGCCGCCACACCGGCACTTGCCACGGTGACGAGTGCGACGAGAGCTATGACCAACCAGCGACGCTGGACGGAAAACGCGACGAGCCGTTCGATCACGAGTATCCTACCTGCCTGAGCGATCCGATTGCCGCCCGGCCGCGCCACATGTGGGCGCCGAGGCCAGTACGGCCACGGGACGGGAATCGATCTGTCTTGTGACGCCGGTTATCACCTGTTGGTGCAAAACCCGAATCCGGCGCGCGATCGGCCGGAGAGCGACGGTCCTCGGATCATCGAACGAATCGCATCGCTCACACGAATTTGCTTCACCGTGGCGCTCACCTAGCGAGCAAATGTCTGTAATGCAACGCGAACGGATCGATCAGTCTCCGGTTCGTCCAGGCGTGCGCTTTCGCACCGCACTTCTCCACGACCCAAGCTTTGGTGGATCGGAGAGGCGGTGGCGGACAGCCAAGCTGCGGCCCAGGCATGCAGCCAAGGACTAGGAATAAGCGCTTCCGGCGGAGCTATATGCCGCCGGAGCGTTCCGGCTGACCGAAGGGTCCGGGTCACCGTCTGTGGCCGGATTGTTGCAGCACCCGGAGAACTTGCGCGATTGGCATCCATTCGGAGCCTTTCGGATTGGTTCCAGTCTAGCTCGCTGGAATTTGGCCTTTTTTCACGCTAAGCAGCCCGATACATCGGGGCCAACAACAAGGAGCCGCGTCTTGGGCATCCCTATCCGGTACGTCGCGAAGATTGGCGGCTACATCCTGAAGCAGCACCTCACTGGTCGCAAGCGCTACCCGCTCGTGATGATGATGGAGCCGCTGTTCCGCTGCAATCTTGCCTGCGCCGGCTGCGGGAAGATCGATTACCCCGACGAGATCCTGAACAAGCGGCTGCCGGTCGCCGACGCGCTGGAATCCGTGCGCGAGTGCGGTGCGCCCGTGGTGGTGATCGCCGGCGGCGAGCCGCTGCTGCACAAGGATCTGCCCCAGATCGTCGAGGGCATCATCGCGCAGAAGAAGTTCGCCATCGTCTGCACGAACGCGCTTCTGCTCGAGAAGAAGATCAAGGAGTACAAGCCCAGCCCGTACTTTACCTGGTCGATCCATCTCGATGGCGACAAGGAGATGCACGACCAGTCGGTGTGTCAGCGCGGCGTCTACGACAAGGCGGTGGCGGCGATCGCGAAGGCCAAGGAGATGGGCTTCCGCGTCACCATCAACTGCACCTTCTTCAACAACTCGTCCGCCGACAAGATCGCCGATTTCTTCGACAGCGTGACGAAGATGGGCATCGACGGCATCACCGTCTCGCCGGGCTATGCCTACGAGCGGGCGCCCGATCAGAAGCACTTCCTGAACCGCAAGGCGACGAAGGAGCTCTTCCGCGGCGTGTTCCGGCACGGCAAGGAGAAGGGTCGCGAGAAGTGGACCTTCCAGCAGTCGGGCCTGTTCCTGGACTTCCTGGCCGGCAACCAGACCTACCACTGCACGCCCTGGGGCAACCCGACCCGCACCGTGTTCGGCTGGCAGAAGCCCTGCTACCTCCTCGGCGAGGGCTACGCGGCGACCTTCAAGGAGCTGATGGAGGAGACCGACTGGGACTCCTACGGCACCGGCAACTACGAGAAGTGCGCCGACTGCATGGTACATTCGGGCTATGAGGCCTCTTCGGTCGTCGACTCCGTGAAGAAGCCCTGGAAGCCCCTGGTGCACGCCCTCCGCGGCATCAAGACCGAGGGCGAGATGGCCCCCGAGGTCAGCCTGGAGAACCAGCGTCCGGCCGAGTTCGTGTTCTCGCGCAACGTCGCCCAGAAGCTGTCCGAGATCAAAGCCTCGGGTGTCGACACCAAGCGCGAAGCCCGCAACCGCAGCGCCGCCTGATCCAGGTTCGGCGCGGCCATCCGCGAACAGCGAAAGCCCCGCTCTGCTTCGGCAGGGCGGGGTTTTTCGTTGTCGCCCGGCTGCTGGCTGCGCGGGGAATCTCGCGGCAGGCGCCTTAAAAGGCGGAGATGCCGCGCTTCCGGGACGGGACGCCGATTCCGCCGCTGGCGATCTCCTCCGGGGTGGGGACGTCTGTCTGTGCCGCCGGCACAGGCACGGCCGCTGTCGTGACGGATGTGGGTTGCGGCAGCTTGCCCACGCGCTCGATGCGCACGCCGACATAGTCGCCGCGCCGCCAGGCGATCCGGACGAGGCAGAGGAAGTCCCGCCCGATGATCCGGAGCAGGAAGACGGGCGGGAGCGCCTGGCTCGCACCGACGCAGATTCGTGCGCCCGATTTCGAGACGTCCTTCACGCTGCACGGAATCTCGGTGCCGTCCCGAAACCGGATCGTCGCGATCCAGTTTGTCGGGCTGCGCTCCTCGCGCCGCGGGATCGGCGCCGCTGATTCGGGTTGCTCCATGCGGGTCGTCACGGGGTTCCGTCATTGCGCACCGTGCGCGTCGGCGCATGCTAGCAGCGGAAGTCTTTACAGACGGATATCGCCTCCGCACGCTCCGCTTGGCGATGAGTCGGCGGCGCGTCGCAGGCGGTCACGGCGGGGGAGGGCGGCGACGGTACGCGGAGCGCAACCCGACCGTGATCAAGCCTCCACGCGGCCTGAACGGCCCATTCCGGCAAAGCTTCGATCCGGAATAGGGCGGGACGCCTTGCCTTGCCGGCGCGAATCCTGATAAGGCAACCGCCTTTCCGCGATGCATCGACACATCGCCGAGGCCGCCGTCAGGTGCCTCGTTCCCGAGACCCTATGGACAGGCGGCGGGCTCGTTCCCGACCGACGTGAGACCGATGAAGATTCGCAACTCCCTCAAGTCCCTCCGTGGCCGTCACCGCGACAACCAGATCGTGCGTCGCAAGGGCCGCGTCTACGTCATCAACAAGACCCAGAAGCGCTTCAAGGCCCGCCAGGGCTGAGGCCACGGAGTGCTTGGCCGCCAGACGCGGCAAGCGCGCACGTTGACGTCGCGATCCGGGGCGAGGAAGCTCCGACCATGTCGCGACCCTCTCCGCATCGATCCTGCCTGAAAGCCGCGCTCGTCGCGGCTTTCTGCGTTTTCCTCGCTGTCCCCGCCGGAGCCCGGCCGACGCCGGAGGCGCCGCCGCCGAAGAAGGCGCAGCCGCTGACCCTCGACGACCTCTACGCTCGGCTGAAGGCGGCGGGCGACGAGGCCGAGGCGAAGGGCATCGCACGGCTGATCGAGCAGCGCCTGGGCCGATCCGGCAGCGCCACGGCCGACCTGCTCACCGAGCGGGCGCGGCAGGCGATGTCCGGTCAGGATCTCCCCCTGGCGATCGAGCTGATGGACCGGGCGACGACCCTGGAGCCCGGATGGTCGGAGGGTTGGAACCGGCGCGCGACAGTGTTCTGGATGCTGTCGGACCCCTCCGCGGCGATCGCGGACCTGCAGCGCACCCTCGTGCTGGAGCCGCGTCACTACGAAGCCTGGGCGGCCCTGGGGCGGATCTACCAGACCCTCGACGACAAGCGCCGCGCCCTGGAGGCCTTCCGCCGGGCGGCGGCGCTGTATCCCCGGATGGACCGGCTGCAGCAGGCCATCGACCGGCTGTCGCCGGACGTCGACGGCCGCGACCTGTAGCCGATCATGCTCCTGCTCAAGCTGATCGCCGGCCTCCTGGCTGGCGGCGTCGTCCTCGCGCTCGTCGCCGCGGGCGTCACCCTGCTGATCGCGGCGCGGATCGACGCGCGCTATCCCCCGGCCGGACCGTTCGCGTCGGTGACCGGCGGGCGCATCGGCACGATCCAGGCCGGTCCGAACCCGTCCGGCCGGGGTACGGTCGTCCTGCTGCACGGGGCCTCGGCCAACGCGGCCGACCCGATGGCGGATCTCGGCCGCCGCCTCGCCGCGGAGGGGTTCCGCGTCGTCGCCCTCGACCGGCCGGGCTTCGGCTGGAGCGACCGCCTGACCGGCGGCGCCATGGCGACGCCGAAGGCCCAGGCCGCGGCGATCGCCGAGGCCCTGGCGAACCTCGGTGTCGGGCCCGCCCTCATCGTCGGCCATTCCTGGGCCGGTGCCCTGGCGACCGCGCTCGCCCTGGATCATCCCGATCGGGTCGCGGGCCTCGTCCTCCTCGCGCCGGCGGTGATGCCGCTGCCCGCGCTCGGACCGATCCCCTGGTATTACCGGCTGGCCCTGGTCCCGCCGGTGACCTGGCTCCTCAGCCGGACGGTGGCGACGCCGATCGGGCTCTACTACCTGGCGCCGGCGGGCCGGTCGGTGTTCCGGCCCCAGGAGGCCCCGGCCGGCTACCTGGAGGCGAGCCGGGCCGCCCTGGTCCTGCGTCCGGCCACGATGCTCGCCAACGTCCAGGACCTGATGGCGCTGCCGGAGGCCCTGACGCGCCAGAGCGCCGCCTACGACCGCATCACCGCGCCGACCGTCATCATCACGGGCGACCGCGACGGCATCGTCCCGGCGGACCGGCACGCCAAGCCGCTCGCACGCCTGATCCCGGGGGCCCGCCTCGTGGTCCTGCCCGGGATCGGCCACATGGTCCACGTCGTCGCCACGCAGGCCGTGGTCGACGAGGTCGTGCGCCTCGCCGAATCGCTGCCCGCTCCCTGAGGCGCGTCGGGCCCGGAGCCCGGCGCGCCTCCGGCCGGGTCAGGCCTTCGCCGCGTGCTCGCGGGTGACGAAGGCGATGCGCACGAGGTTCGTCGCGCCGGGCGTCCCGAACGGCACGCCGGCCACCACGATGATCCGGCCGCCGATCTCGGCGAAGTTTTCGCGCACGGCGAACTTCGCCGCCCGGAACGCCATGTCGTCCACGTCGCTCGCATCCTTGGTGACGATGGGGTGCGTGCCCCAGCACAGGGCGAGGCGGCGCGCCGTCTCGCGCTTGGGCGTCAGCGCGATGATGGTCGCGTTGGGCCGGGAGCGGGCGAGGCGCAGGGCGGTGGAGCCGGAATGCGTCCAGGCCATGATGGCCGTGAGGTTCAGGGCGTCGACCATCTGGTGCGCCGCCGCCGCGATGGCGTCGGAGGCGGTGGCGTCGGGCTCGGAGCGCTGGGCCGTGAGGATGGTCCAGTAGAGGGCATCCCGCTCCACCTGCTCGGCGATCCGGCTCATCATCGAGATGGCCTCGATCGGGAAGGTGCCGGAGGCGCTCTCGGCCGAAAGCATCACCGCATCCGCGCCCTCGTAGACGGCGGTGGCGACGTCGGAGACCTCGGCGCGGGTCGGCACCGGGGCGGTGATCATCGATTCGAGCATCTGGGTCGCGACCACGACCGGCTTGCCCATGCGGCGCGAGGCGCGGGTGATGCGCTTCTGCACGCCGGGCACCTGCTCGAGCGGCATCTCGACGCCGAGATCGCCGCGGGCCACCATCAGGCCGTCGGAGATCTCGATGATCTCCTCCAGGCGGGTCAGGGCCTGCGGCTTCTCGATCTTGGCCATCACCAGCGCCCGGCCGGCCGCGACCTTCTTCACCTCGGCCACGTCCTCGGGACGCTGCACGAAGGAGACGGCGATCCAGTCGGCGCCTGCCGCGAGGCCGGCTTCGAGGTCGCCCCGGTCCTTCTCGGTCATGGCGGCGACGGGAATCACCGTGTCGGGCAGGGAGACGCCCTTGCGATTCGAGATGCGGCCGCCGATCTCGACGCGGGTCACGGCGCGGCCCTCGGACACCTCGGTCACGGTCAGCCGCAGCTTGCCGTCGTCGATGATGACGACGTGGCCGGGCTCCAGGGCCGAGAGGATCTCCGGGTGGGGCAGGTAGACCCGCGAGACGTCGCCGGGCGTCGGGTCGCTGTCGAGCACGAAGGTGGCGCCGTTCTGCAGGATGGCGGCGCCCTCGGCGAAGGCGGCCACGCGCAGCTTCGGCCCCTGGAGGTCGACGAGGATCGCGATCGGATGCTTGAGCTCGCGCTCGATCGTGCGGATGACCTCGATCTTCTCGGGCAGCTTCTCGCGGGGCAAGTGGCTCATGTTGAGACGGAAGACGTCCGCGCCGGCGCGAAACAGCTTCTCGATCATCTCCGGCGTGTCGGAGGCCGGGCCCAGGGTCGCGATGATCTTCGTGCGGCGTGAACGTTTCACTGTGGTCTCCATCCCCAATACCAGCCTCGCCGGTTTCGGACGACCGGCGTTGAGCGAAGGGCCACAAGCACCGATGGGGCCGGCGCGTCAAGAACGCCGGACCGTGCCGGCGCCCGACGGACGCCGTCGCACTGCGCTGCCTGCATGCGCGCGCGGCCCCGCCGCCGGTTCCGGCGCGGGGGATCCATGGCGGGAGACGCGGGACGCCGCGAAACCACGGGAACAGAACGAAAGCCGGTTCCCCGGCGTCCCTGGGCCCGGCCCCGGAGGCCCGAACCCGTCACGTCACGGCGTCTGTCTACGGCGTTGGCGACTCGGCTTGTGGCGGCCCCCCTCCGGTGCCCCGATCCCTTGCGGGATCGACGGCCCCGGCGGCCGGCTGATCATGGCCCAAGGCCCCGGACCCGCCTCGTAGTGGGCGGGCCGTCCGTTGTCTGGGGATGCCCCAGATGCCGGGCCGCCGAAACGGCCCTCCATCCGGAACACCTTGCGTCGCGCGGTGCCGCCCGGGGCGATGGCGAAACCGGGCCATCGACGCGGGCGCCGTCTCCTCCTCCCAAACCCGCCGACCCGGTCCGCCAGCGGGCCTCCCATCGGGGGAGGCGAGTGACGGCAAAAGAGCATACAATAGGAATATTGTCAAGAACTTCGTGCGGCCTCCTGGCCGTGATCGATGGCGGACGCTTGTCGCGATACCGTCGGTGGCCAGCCTGATGGCGGCCCGTACCGGGGTGGGAGCGACCGAGTCGTGTCCTGCGACTCAACGGACCCTTCCCGGATGGGCACTGTCATGGGCCGACGCTTGGGCTCGTCTCAACCCGCTGCGCCCCGGAAAAGTCGGCTTCATGGCAATGGGTAGAGTCAGAACCTCAGGCTGGAATCGGTCGCTCTCCGCCGGTCTGCTTCGACACGTGGGACAGCTGGACCGGACGTTCGACCTGCGCGGAAGTGCGCCGCCTAACGAAGCGCTTCCGCGATCCGGAGCAGCGTCGCGGTGACGATACGGGGGTCGAGGGGCGCCACGGCAGTCCGGATGCGAAATTCCGTATCGGCCACGATCCCGGAAGCCCTGTCCAAGATGCCACGACCCGACGCCGTCAGTTCGGTCTTCAGAACGCGCCCGTGCTCGGGGTGGGCCGTCCGCACGATGAAGCCGTTGCGCTCAAGCGCGACGAGGATCGCCTGCATCGTCTGCGGGGTGACGAAGGCGGTCCTCGCGAGCGTGGCGTTCGACGCGCCCGGCTTGCCCTGAAGGCAGGCGAGGACCGCGTATTGCGGCATGGTCAGCCCGATTTCACGAAGCTCGGCGTCCAGACGGACGCGGAGCGCGTGCTGGGCCTGCTTCAAGGCGAACCCGACGGTCTCGTACGGATCACCCATGCCGGACACGGCGGCCTCACTTGACATATCAGTGCCCTTATATGTATCAGGGCCCTGACAATAGCGTCGAGCGTCGGCTTAGGGAAGACCCATCGTGCCCCATCTGATCGGACCGGATTTCATCGGTATCCAGGTCGTCGACATCGAGGCCGCGCGGGCCTTCTACACGGACGTCGTCGGGTTGAAGGCGGCCGCCCAAAGCCCGCCCGGCGCCGTGGTGTTCGACACCAAGCCCATCCCGTTCGCCGTCCGCACGCCCATGATCGACCTGGGAGACGCGGAAGACCTCGGCCGGGGCATCGCCATCTGGTTCGGCTGCGACGACGCCGACGCCCTGCACGATCACCTTGCCCAGCGGGGCACGACGATCGTCTTCCCGCCCAAGGACGGGCCGTTCGGCCGCTACTTCGCGTTCCGTGACCCATTCGGCTACACGATCACGCCGCACACCGTCGCGCGGCCATAGCCGGAGCGCGCAATCCGGACGCCCGACCGTCGCGGACGGTACGGGCGGACGGGAGTGGTTCACGCCGTCCCGCGGGCGTCATCCATCGCGTCGAGGTCGGCGATGAGGCCCCTGCCGTTCGGCTGCCAGCCCAGGCGGGACCGCGTCAGTGCGCTCGACGCCGTCATGTCGGCCCCGACGAACCCCGCCAGCCATCCGAAATGCGCGGCGGCCGCGTCGGGCGCCACGGAGACCGCCGGGACGCCCAGGCCCCGGCCGACGGCTTCCGCGATGGCCCGGAGCGGGACGCCCTCCTCGGAGACGGCATGGTACCGGGCCCCCGCCTCGGCACGCTCCAGGGCCATCACGTAGAGGCGGGCGACGTCGCGCCTCGGCCCCGCCGCCCAGCGGTTCGCGCCGTCCCCGACATAGGCGGAGACGCCCTTGGCCCGGGCATGGGCGACGAGGTAGGTCACGAGTCCCTGCTTAACGGTGTCGTGCACCTGCGGGAGCCGCATCACCGACACGTTGACGCCCGCGTCCAGCAACGCCGCACCCGCCCGTTCGGAGGCGACCCGGGGGTTCGGGTGGTCCAGGTCGAAGACGTCCTCGGTGGCCGGACGGCCGGGCGCCGGGCAGCCCATCGCCACGCCGGACGTGATGAGCAGGGGCCGGTCCGAGCCCTTGAGCGCAGAACCGAGGGCCTCGATGGCCCGCCGGTCCTTCTCGCAGTTGGCCACGAAGTCCGAGAAGTCGTCATGATCGAACGCGGCATGGATCACGCCGTCGGCCCGGGCGGCTCCCTCGCGCAGGCTGTCCGAGTCCGTGAGGTCGCCCCGATGCGGCTCGACCCCCGCCGTCCGCAGCGCCGCCGCACCTGCCTCGGACCGTGTCAGCCCGATGACCTGATGCCCGGCGGCGACGAGTTCCGGGATGAGCGCCGAGCCGATGAAGCCGGTGGCGCCAGTGAGAAATACGCGCATGTGTGTTCGTCCGCGTCATGAGGGAGACCCTCTTTCCCGCAGCGCCCGACACCATAAAATACGTGACCGTATCAGGGTATAATTGCTCACAGGATCGCCATGCCGGCCGGCTCGGAGAACCCCCTCGGCGCCTATCTGCGGGACCGTCGGTCAAAGCTGGACCCGTCCTCCTTCGGGTTCGCGGGCCGCAGGCGGACGCCGGGCCTGCGCCGGGAAGAGGTCGCCCAGCGCTCGAACATCAGTGCGACGTGGTACACGTGGCTTGAGCAGGGCCGCGGCGGCGCGCCCTCCGCGGACGTGCTGAACCGCATCGCCGCGGGGCTGATGTTGACCGATGCCGAGCGCGAGCACCTGTTCATGCTCGGCCTCGGACGCCCGCCGGAGGTCCGCTACGCGGCCGCCAAAGGGATCACGCCCCGGCTGCAGCGGCTGCTCGACACGCTGGAGACCAGCCCGGCGCTGATCAAGACCGCCACCTGGGACGTCGTCGCGTGGAACCAGGCGGCTGCCGTCGTGCTGACGGACTGGGACACGGTCCCGCCGGGCGAGCGCAACATCCTGCGCCGCATGTTCGGCTCCAGCCATGTGCGCGCGATCCAGCACGACTGGGACAGCGTGGCCCGGTACGTGGTCGGAGCGTTCCGTGCGGACGCCGCCCGCGCCGGCGCGGCGTCCGAGGTCGGCGCGCTGGTCGAGGAACTGTGCCGGACGAGCGAGGACTTCGCGTCGCTGTGGCGCGAGAACGATGTGCACCATCACGGTGAGGGGACGAAGCGGCTGAAGCACCCGATCCTCGGCGCCATCGAGCTGGAATATTCGTCCTTCGCCGTCGACGGTCGCCCCGATCTCGGCCTGATCGTCTACAACCCCACCACGCCGTCCGTCAGGGAGCAGATCCGCAGGCTGGTCGATGCCCGGTCCGGTGAGAGCATCCCCGCAGGCCCGTCACGGTAGCTGCGCAGTCGACATCGACTGTTGGGTCAGAGGCGGAACGTCCGCTTCAAGGGGAAAGGCCAGGGTCTGCTGACGACCCCGCACCGAAGCAGCCGGACGTCCGGCGAATCACCGCTTTCAGGAAGCACCGACGCGGGCCCGTACAACTGGGGTGGGTCGAAGACGGACCGTCCGCTCATGGCCCCCAAAGTCGCCGCTCGCTGTCGATCCCAGCCGAACCAGCAGCAGGAGGCTTGGAAAAAAGGCCATACCCCCCGAGACGAACCGGATCTCCAGCGTGAGACCGGAACCCGCCACAGCCGAACCCCCGCCACGCCTCAGGGCGTCGGCGCCACCGGCTGGTTCGGGTCGGTGAGCTGGATCGTCCAGCTCTTCTGCTCGCCGGTATCGACCTCGTAGAAGCCGTTGCGGTCGAGGCCGCGGGCGAGGCAGTCCTCGACGCCGCGGATCGTGAACTCGCGGTCCTTGGTGCACATCAGCGAGCGGCCGTTCCACTCGCCGCCGCGCGTGTAGTCCACCGCATAGACGTAGTAGAACCGCGCCGCGAGGGAGCCCTTCAGGAGCGTCTCGCAGACCTTCGGCGCCACGTCCCACCAGCCCTCCGTCACCCAGCCCTGCGGATCGCGGTAGCCCAGCGCGATGCCGACCTTGCTGGCGGTCTGGTTGCACATGCGCAGGTCGGCCCGGGCGGGCACCGGGAGCAGCGTGACGGCCAGGAGGGACGCGCCCGCGAAGGCCCGCTGCGCGCTGCCGACACGCCGGGGGCGGTCCATCGGAGCTCGGGCATCGAGCCGAACAGGGCTCCCGCTCCGGTCAGGCGAGACGTTCGGCGCGGTGGGATCCATTTCCGACGAGCGCCGGTCCAGGCACGGGTTCGTCCCTCTCCCCTCGGCGGGGGAGGGTGCCTGCGGGGCAGGCGGGAGAGAGGGCGCCCCCTCCGAGTCAGGCGCTCTCCTCACCCGACCCCCTTCGCGGGCCACCCTCTCCCGCGAAGGGGAGAGGGGAACGCGCGTTAATCGGGACTGGAAACGCGTGCGTCCCATCAGGCGCGCGAACGCCCTAGCCGACGAGGATGATGCGGCAATCGTTGACATTGGTGCGTGTCGGACCCGGCTGAACGAGGTCGCCGATGGTGGCGAAGAACTTCGTCGAATCGTTGTCGGCCAGCATCGCGGCGGGATCGAGCCCGGCGGCGCGGGCGCGCGCCAGCGTGGTCGGGTCGACCAGGCCGCCGGCCGGGTCGGTGGCCTCGCCACGGCCGCCGTCGGTGCCGTCGGTGTCGGCGGCGATGCCGAGGATGCCGGGCGCGCCCTCCAGCGCGAGCGCCAGCGCCAGGGCGTATTCCTGGTTCGGGCCGCCATGGCCCTCGCCGCGGATCGTCACCGTGAGCTCACCGCCCGAGATGAGCGCGACCTTGCGGCCGGCGCCCGCGAGGTCGAGGGCCATGCGGGCATGCTCGGCGGCGACCTCGCGGGCCTCGCCCTCGAGGTCGGGCCCGAGCATCACGGGCTCGTAGCCGGCCGCGGCGGCGGCGGCGGCGGCCGCCTCCAGGGCGTCGATGGGCCGGGCGATGATGCGGTACTCGGCCCGGGCGAAGGCGGGGTCGCCGGCCTTCGGGGTCTCGTTGGCGGGATCGTTCAGCAACGCCTTGGCGGTCTCGGGCAGGGGGATGCCGCGGCGCTCGCAGATCGCGCGGGCATCGGCCAGGGTCGTCGGATCCGGCACGGTGGGGCCGGAGGCGATCACTGCCGGGTCGTCGTGGGGCACGTCGGAGACCGCCAGCGTCAGGATCGAGCGGGCGTTGCGCGCCATCATGGCGAGGCGGCCGCCCTTGATCCGCGAGAGGTGCTTGCGCACGCAGTTGATCTCGTTGATCGGCGCACCAGAGCGCAGCAGGGCCTTGGTGATGGCCTGCTTCTCCGTGAGGGTCAGCTCCCCGGCCGGGGCGATCCAGTTGGCCGAGCCGCCGCCGGAGAGCAGCACCAGCACGTCGTCGTCCGGCCCCGCATCGGCGGCGATCTTCAGGGTGTCGATGGTGGCGTCGATGCCGGCCTGGTCCGGCACCGGATGCCCGGCCTCGACCATGCGGATCATCGGCGCCTCCTCGCCGTAGCCGTGGCGGGCGACCGCCAGGCCGACGATGCGGCTCGGATCGACGCCGTGCTCCTCCCGGTAGAACCGGCTCGCCACCGCCGCCATGCTGCCGCCGGCCTTGCCGGCCCCCAGGATGATGAGGCGGCCCTGTCCAGGCGCCGGCAGGTGCGGCACGAGGCAGCGCGCCGGGTGGGCGGCGGCGATGGCCTCGTCGAGGCAGTGGAGGAGGAGGGCGCGGCGGGCGTCGGTCGAGGCGGTCTCGGTCGAGGGGGAGTCGGTCATGGCGTTTCCGTATTCCGGTGGTCGATCGCGAAGGCGGCCCGGTGGTTCTCCTCCGGAGTGTTGTGCCCCCGGCATGGTGCCGGATTGTTGCCGTCGCGGCGCGATCCGCGATACGTGCTGTGCCCGACGCTCGCCGCCTCGGCAAGCCGCGCGTGCGCGGGCATCCCCCGCGATGCGGCCGGAGCCTTGCGTCCCGCCTGGTACAACGATGCCGCCCGCGCTCAACCGGACCGTGCCTCCCCATGCAGACACCGCATCCCGTCGAGACCCTCCCGGGCGATCCCGCCCGGGGCCTGCTCCTGATCTGCGACCACGCCTCCAACCACGTCCCCGAGGATTTGGACCAGCTCGGGGTGCCGGAGCACGAATTCGCCCGCCACATCGCCTACGACATCGGCGCCGCCGCGGTGACGCGCGCCTTGGCGGCGGCCCTCGGGGTGCCGGCGATCCTGACGCGGTTCTCGCGCCTGATCATCGACCCGAACCGGGGCCGGGCCGACCCGACCCTGGTGATGCGCCTCTCCGACGGGGCGGTGGTGCCGGGCAATGCCCGCATCGACGAGGCCGGCAAGGCCGAGCGCATCCGGCGCTTCTACGAACCGTTCGACGCGGCGATCGACGCCGGAGTCGCCGAGGCCGAGGCCACCGGCACGCGCCCGGCCATCGTCACCATCCACAGCTTCACGCCCTACTGGCGCGGGGTGCCGCGGCCCTGGGAAGTCGGCATCCTGTGGGACCGGGACGACCGCATGAGCGCACCCTTGATCGCGGGCCTGCGGGCCGATCCGGCCGGGCTGACGGTGGGCGACAACGAACCCTATGGCGGGGGCCTGCCCGGCGACACCATTGACCGCCACGCCATGGCGCGCGGCCTGCCGAACGCGCTGGTGGAGATCCGCCAGGACCTCATCGCCGCGGAGGCGGGACAGGCCGCGTGGGCGGAGCGATTCGCGCGCCTCCTCCGGCCGATGCTGCCGATCCGCGCTTGACGGGAGGCTTGCGCGCGCCGACCTCAGGTGGAGATTGGGAGACCCAGCATGACCGAGATCGACGACGCCACCCGCACCGAGCTCGAGGCCGCCGTGTTCCGGCGCCTCGTCGCCCACCTGCAGACCCGCACGGACGTGCAGAACATCGACCTGATGACCATGGCCGGGTTCTGCCGCAACTGTCTCTCGAACTGGCTCAAGGACGCCGCCGACGCCAAGGACCTGCCGATGACCAAGGACGAGAGCCGCGAGGCCGTCTACGGCATGCCCTTCGCCGAGTGGAAGCGCCTGCACCAGTCCGAGGCGACGCCCGAGCAGCAGGCGGCCTTCGCGAAGGCTGCGGCGGAGCCACACTGAGGCCGCAGCGGGGCCGCACTAAGGTCCCGGTAAGCTTGACGGCTTATCGAAGCGGTTCCGGCGCAGCCTCCCGCGCTTCGCAAATCAGGGACTTGAGACGACCATGGCCGCATCCGCCGCACCCGCCGTCGACGCTTCCTCCGTCGCCGCCGACCAGCTGAAGAGCTTCATCGAGCGCATCGAGCGCCTCGAGGAGGAGAAGGCCGGCCTCGCCTCCGACATCAAGGATGTCTACGCCGAGGCCAAGGGCACCGGCTTCGACACCAAGGCCCTGCGCAGGATCATCTCCCTGCGCAAGAAGGACCATGCCGAGCGCCAGGAAGAGGAAGCCATCCTCGAGCTCTACATGCAGGCCCTCGGGATGGTCTGACCCCCGCCTTCGACTCCGGCGCGGGCCGCGGGGCGGACGTCCCGATCCGGCCTCGCCCGGCGGCGGTCCCGTCCGGGGCGGCGAATTGCGGCCCGGGCGTTTTCGGAGCATTGCGGAGGCCATGCCCTCCGATGCTCCGACGGCAAGGATCGCCATGCGCACGAATGCCGGTCTCGCCCTCGCGCTCTTCCTCGCCTCGGCGCCCGTCCCGGCCCTGGCCGCACCGAACGAGGCCGTGCTCGCCGCGGCGAAGGCGCAGGACGGACCCTATCGCGAGACCCTGAAGGGTCTGGTGGACGTCGATACCGGCACCGGCGACGTTCCCGGCCTGTCCACCGTCGAGGCGATCCTGACGGCGCGCCTGAAGGCTTCGGGGCTCACGGTCGGCACCCGGGCCGCCCCCGCCTTCGGCGGCAACACCCTGATCGGCACGCGCGCGGGCAAGGGCACGCGCAGGATCATGATGCTGGTCCACTACGACACCGTCTTCGGCACCGGGGACGCGGCCAAGCGCCCCTACACCGAGCGGGACGGCCGGGCCTACGGACCCGGGGTGGCCGACGCGAAAGGCGGCGTCGCCATGATCCTGCACGTCCTGGCCGCCCTGGAGGCGCTGCACTTCGACGGCTACGGCACCCTCACGGTGGTGCTGAACCCCGACGAGGAGCGCGGCTCGCGCGGGTCGCGCGACGCGATCGCCGAAATCGCCCGCGACCAGGACGTGGTCCTGTCCTTCGAGCCCTCCTTCGCCGAGGCCGGCGTCGATGCGGTCACGGTGGCGACCAAGGGGATCAACTACGCCAGCCTGACCGTGAAGGGCCGCGCCTCCCACGCGGGCGGCGCGCCGGAGGCCGGCCGCAACGCGGTGGTCGAGCTCGCCCACCAGATCCTGCAGCTGCAGGACCTCGGCGATCCGGGTAAGGGTACCAGCCTGCACTGGACCGTGGTCCAGGGCGGCACCAAGCCGAACATCATCCCCGAGGCGGCCCGGGCGGAGGGTGACATGCGCTACTTCGTGCCGAGCGAGTACGACCGGGTGCTGACCCAGGCCCGCCGGATCATCGGGACGCACCGCGTTCCCGACACGCAGGTGAGTTTCGACCTTGCCAAGGGCCGCCCGCCGCTGCCCCAGAACCCCGCGACGCAGGCGCTGGGCGAACGGGCGCGGGCGATCTACGGCGAACTCGGCTCCGCGCTCGCCCTCGCCGAGATCGGTGGGGGCACCGATGCGGGCTACGCCTTCCAGCCCGACAGTCCGGCAAGGCCCGCCCTCCTCGAATCCCTGGGCATCGTCGGCGGCCACTATCACAGCGCGGACGAGTTCGCCGTGCTCGCCAGCATCACGCCGCGCCTCTACCTGGCGACCCGCCTGGTGATGGAGGTGTCGCGCGATCCGGCCCCCTGAGCCGGCCGCGTCCCCCGATCCGCCGCATGCCGTGACGGCTCCCCCGGGGGAGGGCGCCGAGCGGATGGCCGGGAGGTGCCGGACGGTCCGGGCGCGCTCGGGCGAGGCCCGGGCCGCCCCTTGCGGCAGATCAAGGCGCGCCCCCGACATGCGCCGTCAGATGCCCGTGAAACAAGAACGGGCGCGACCATGCCGAAGCACACGGGACCGGTGCTCGTCGTCGATGACGATGCGGCCGTCCGCCACTCCCTCCAGTTCATCCTGGAACTCGAAGGCTACGCCGTCCGCCTCTACGCGGATGGCGCCGACCTCCTCGGCGACGCCGCCCTGCCGTCCGCCGGGTGCCTGCTGGTCGATTACTGCATGCCCGGCATGGACGGCGTCCAACTTGTCGGGCGCCTGCGGGACCGCGCCGTCGATCTTCCGGCGATCCTGATCACCGGCTGCCCGACGGACGACCTGCAGCGCCGGGCCAAGGCCGCCGGCTTCCGCCGTGTGGTCGACAAGCCGTTCGAGGACGGCTCCCTCCTGGACGGGATCCACGAGGCCCTCGTGGCATCGTCCCGAGGCAGGGAGCGCGTCCGTAAAGCCCCTTGAGCGAAGACCCGGAATTTTGCCGTCCCTCCCGTGAGCCCAGTCAGGGAATCACGACCCGTTCTCCGGAGGTGTCCATGCAGACCGCTCTTGCCGCCATCGGCCTCACGCCCGTCTTCGTTCCGTAGGAAACCGATTCCATCGTTCCGGCAGCGACGCGCGATGGGGTGCAGGGCATGCGCCGTACCGTCGCCGCCGACGCGGAGATCTTCGCCGAAGGCGACCGGGCGACGACCTTCCACAAGGTCGTCTCTGGGGTGGTGCGAACCGACAAGCTCCTTTCGGACGGGCGCCGGCAGAATTTCGGCTGGGCGACGGATTACCTCCTCGCCCTCGCCGAGCGGGTCTGCGGCGGCCGCCTCGTCTCCGTGCTGGAGGGGGGATACGATTTCGGCGGCCTGTCGCGCGGGGTCCAAGTCCATGTGGCGGCCCTGCTGGAAGCGGGGAGCGTTCGAACCCGGGGCCTTACCGAGGACGCACCGGACGTTTCGGACCCGTACCGGATGGATGGGTCGGGGCCGTTTCAGGCCCCGGCTCCTCTCGCTTCCCCGGACCGTCGGGCCGGTCTGTACCGGGCCCCGGCGTCGTCGGGTCTCGAGCCCCCGCGGAGCGGACCGGTCATCACGGCGATTCCGGTCCTTGTACGCCGCCAGGCGCACCGGCCGGACCCGGGTCTGCTTCGCGGAACGCGCCCCCTGACCGAAAGGGCAGCGCCTCCGACAGCCTGAGCGCCTCATGAACGATTTCCCAGCATCTCGGCCGCCGCACGGGCACCGATCCAGGAATGCTCTGTTTTTCTTCGGAAACACGTCGGTCGGGAAGCCGGGTTTGGATAATCGCTTTCAGACTCTCTTAGGAGGCGCAAAAAGATAATCATCGAAAGTCAACGTAATCTTGGATCACATCGAGACGATGATTTTCGGAGCTGAGATCCAGTTGTCAGAGCCGAGGTCTCGCGATCTCAGTCTTTCCGGTATCGGAGATCTTGCCGCAAAAACCTGGTCTGCGCGGCATGCGGCTTTCGCGATCCCCGGCGATACGCTTCGGCGATGAGACGGAACCCGACCCGGAGCGACATTCGAAACCGCCCCGGCACCGCGAAGGCCCGGTCCGGCCGTGCCATTTCCCCGATCGTCCACCGCGCACAGCGAATTCGACATGGCCCAGATCCTCGCATTTCCGCCAACCACGACGTCGGACGGGCTCTCTCGTCTGAAGGCGCAGCTAGAGCACGACTTCGCGGCCGGAGTGGATCTCGGATCGCGGCGCGCCCAGATCGCGGCGCTCTCCGCTTCCCTCGACCACCTGCTCGGGGCGCTGGAGCGGACGACCGGCGAAGTCTTTCGCGACGGGCCCGAACCGGATCCCGATGCCCTCCGGACACGCAACGCCGTGGCGAACCTGATCGCCTGCGTGAAGGATCTGATCGCCACGATCGACGGGCTGTTCCTGCGCAACCGTGCCCTCGCCGAGACCCCACGCGCTCCGGTCGGTCACAACGACGACCCCGGCGCGGTCGCGCGTTCCGGCCGGTGCCGGGTCAGCCCGTCTCTCCCTGCCTGAAATGCGCGGCCTCCTGCGCGGGGCGCTTCGACACCCGGATCCTGCTTCGCGAGAGAGATGATGACGAAAACGTCGGTGCGCCATTCCTGGGGGCAGGGCGAGGTCTACGAGAGCCTTTGCCTTCTCTCCATCGGGACGAGTTTCTGGATGATCTGCGTGTCCCTCGGCCTGTTCGACACGCTGACCACCTTCGTCCTCGCGCACAACCTGCTCGAGTTCCTCATGCTGGCGACCTTCATGGGCGCCGCCCTCATGGGGGCCTTCGTGCGGAAATCGATCATCCTGCGACGGACGATGGCCGAGCGCGACGCCGCGGCCTCCCAGGCCGAACAGGTCGCCCGCCATGACGCCCTCACGGGGCTCGCCAATCGCAGGCTCTTCCTCGAAACCCTCGGATGCTGGCAGACGAAGCCCGAGCCGGGACCACCCTCGGCCGTGCTCCTGATCGACCTTGATCGCTTCAAGCCGGTGAACGACCTCTACGGACACGCGGCCGGCAACGCCGTCCTGTGCGCCGTCGCCGACCGGCTGCGCGCCGTCCTGCCGCGTCACGGCATGGCCGCCCGCATGGGCGGCGACGAATTTTCCATGCTGCTTCGGCTGGAGGGCGGCAGCGAGGGCCTGCTCCGCCTGGCCGAACGGGTGATCGCCAGCCTCTCGGCGCCGGTCCTGTGGAACGGCAACGAGCTGAAGGTCGGCGCCACGGTGGGCATCGCCTTCGTGACGGGCGAACTCGCCGATGCCGATGCCGTGCTGCACGCCGCCGACCTCGCCATGTACCAGGGCAAGAAGGACGGCCGCGGCGTCGTCCGGGTCTTCAAGAGCGCCATGGACGAGGAGTTGCGGGCCCGCGCGCAGCTCGAGACGGAATTGCGGGCCGCCATCGAGAACGGCGAGATCGAGCCCTTCTACCAGCCCGTCGTATCCTTGCCCGGCCGCAAGCTGATCGGCGTGGAGGTGCTGGCGCGCTGGCGGCACCCGATCCGGGGCCTGCTCGCGCCATCGGAGTTCATTTCGGTGGCCGAGGAAACCGGTTCGATCGCGGATCTCTGCTACAGCCTGATCCGCCGCGCCTGCCTCGACGCCCGGGAATGGCCGGCCGAGCTGACCCTGGCGGTGAACATCGCCCCGCAGCAATTCCTCGACGCCTGGATGGCCGAGCGCATCCTGGCGATCCTGACCGAGACCGGGTTTCCGCCGCACCGGCTGGAGGTCGAGATCACGGAATCGGCCCTGATCCAGGATCTGGACGGAACCCGCAGAACCCTGACCTCGCTGCAGAATCTCGGTGTCCGTGTCGCTCTCGACGATTTCGGGACCGGGTATTCGAGCCTGTATCACCTGCGGGAACTGAAGTTCGACAAGCTGAAGATCGACCGCAGCTACGTCGACAGCGTCACGATGAGCGCCGAGCGCGCCAAGCTCGTCGACGCCATCATCAAGCTCGGCGCCAGCCTCGGCCTCGTCACCACGGCGGAGGGGATCGAGACGGAGGACAGTTCCAGCTGGCTCTCGGACCAGGGCTGCGCTTTCGGACAGGGCTACCTGTTCGGCAAGCCGATGCCGAAGGACGAGATCGACCGCGTGATCGCCCATCCCGCCTGCGATCCAGCGGATTGCGCCACCCCGCGGTCGACGCAAGCCGCCTGACGTTCCGGGGGCGAGGCCGGCCTCAGGCCTCCCGGAGACCGGGCTTCGCGCCCGGCTCGAAGGTGAACGCGACCCCGGCCTGCTCCAGAACGCGCCGGACGGCCTGAAGCGTCTCCGATCGCGGCCGGACGCCGGAGGCCGCATCCTCCAGCCGCATGATCGTCGAGACGGAGACCTCCGAGCGGCGGGCCAATTCGTCCTTCGACATGCCGACCATGCCCCTTGCCCCGCGGATCTGGGCCGGGGTGATCACCGGACCCGCGCCCGGGCCGGCCTCGGCCGGCTTGTCCGGCATCCGCGGGGCGCCGAAGCGGTTCTGCCCCGGCACCGTGAGGCAGACGCCGACCCATTCGCGGATCGAGCCGTCCCGGTTCAGGACGGGAACGCCCCGCGAGTTGAACCAGCGGAAGACGCCGTCCGCGCAGAGCACGCGGAAGTCGGTGTTGTAGGGCGCCACGTGCGAGACGGCGGTGCGCCACGCGGCGGCCGTGCGCTCGCGGTCCTCCGGGTGAATGGCGTCGAGCCAGCCCTGACCCTGCATGGCCTCGTGGCTCTGGCCGGTCAGGGTCTGCCAGAGGGGCATTTCCAGCGCTTCCCCGTCGGGGCTGACGATCCACACCACCGCCGCCGTCGCGGTGATGAGGGCGTTGTAGCGGTCGAAGCGCTGCTCGACCGCCTTACGGGTGTCGTGGCGCGCCGTGACGTCGAAGACCACGCCCAGTCCCTGATGGGGCTCGCCCTGCGGCCCGAGGAGCACCTCGGCGCGGTGGTGGATCCAGCGCTGCGTCCGGTCCGGCCGGATGATGCGGAATTCGCGGCTGATCGGCTGCCCGCTGCGCAGGACCGCGATCTGGTCGCCGTGCACCGCCCGGTCCTCCGGGTGGATCATGTCGAGGGCGAAGCCGAAGGTGAACTCGGTGGAGGGATCGAGTCCGAGAATGCGATAGAGGCCGATCGAGGCGTCGAGCCTGTCCCTGCGCAGGTCCGCCGACCAGAAGCCGACCTCGCCCGCATCCTCGATCATCTTCAGGAAGTGGCGCGAAGACATGCCCCGAAAGCCGCCGTGTCCGGCGGCAGCGTTGCTGCGCATCAGGGATCGGGTCGGCATCGGTCTTTCCACGCGGCTCCGAACGAGCTCTCAAATGCGAGGATATCGAGCATGGTGCCGGGAAACCATTCGCCAGAAGTCCAATACCGGTCACGCGACCGCGAACGCATCCCGTCGATACCCCGGCGATTCCGGGCTGCCTTTCACGACTCTTTGAGAGCAGCCGTCTAAGGTTCGACCAGATCGAATTCGGGAACGACGAGGAATTCGTGAGATCCGTTGTCCTGCTCACCAACTCGCCGGCGCGAAGTCAGAGACTGAACGACCTCAGCTTCGGTCGTTGGCAGATCATCGTCGTCGATGTACTCGATCCGGACTTGGCACCGACGGCGATCGATCCCGCGTCCGTGGCGGCCGTGATCAGCGACGTGCCGCTCGCGAATTCCGTCGAGGTGGGCTCGGTCCGCCGGTACCTGACACGGTTCGGCGCCGGCGATCGCCCCTACCTCTGCATCCTGCACGAGGAATCGCCGCGCGCCCATGCCCAGGCCCACGCCCTCGGCGCGAGCCGAGTCATCTCGGCCCGCGATCCCTTCGAACGGATCGCCGCGCTCCTGGCGGAGATCGTCCCGTCCCCCAAGCCGGTCGCCGAGCCTGCCCCCGCGCCGGCGGTCGCGACGGCCGCGGCGGGGGCCGCGCAATCCCTGACGCGCCTATTCGATCTCGGCCGGGCGGGCCAGGCGCCGAACCCGGCGCTTCTCGCGGAGGGCGCTACCCTCGTCCTCGGCGCCCTCGACCAGGCCGACATCCGGGGCTGGCTCGACGTCGTCTGGCGCTTCGACGACGCCACCCACCAGCACTGCCTGCTCGTGGCCGGTCTGGCAGCCGGGTTCGGGCGCCATCTCGGCCTGAACATGGCCGATTGCCGGGCACTGACGGAAGCCGCCCTCCTGCACGACCTCGGCAAGGCGCAGATCCCGCACGCGATCCTGAACAAGCCGGGGCGCCTGGATCCTGCCGAGCAGGCCGTGATGCGGACCCACCCCGCCCTGGGACACGCGATGCTGCTGGAGCAGGGCGGTTTCCCCGAGATCATGCTCGCCGTGGTCCGCTCGCACCACGAGGCCCTCGACGGATCGGGCTATCCCGACGGGCTCGAAGGGCCGGACATCCCGGATCTCGTCCGGCTGGTGACCATCTGCGACATCTACGGCGCTCTGATCGAACGACGCCCCTACAAGGCGCCCCTCGACCCCGGCGAGGCCTACGGCATCCTCGCCGGCATGGTCGGCAAGGTCGACAGGGACCTCGTCAGAGCCTTCGGGGCCCTGGCGACGGCATCGGGTCCGGGGCATCCCGTGCCGGTCCGGCGCTCCGATGCGGCGTGATCGGCGTGACCATCGTGGGCCGCTTTTCCCCCGGCGCCGGGGATGCATGAGAGCGGGGCGACCGATCGCCCCGAAACCCCGAACCCTCAAAGGCTGCGGCGTGAACGGTCCCTTTCTGACGAAGCTCGAGCACAGCGGCCACACCGATGCGGCGGATCGCGCGGCCATCGCGTCGATCGTCGCGCATCATCGCGTTGTGTCCGCCCGCCAGGACCTCTCGGCCGAGCCGGGGCGCAGCACGGTGCTCGTCCTGCTCCAGGGCGTGATGTGCCGGTATCGGGTCATGGACGGCCGCTCGCGGCGGATCGCATCGTTCGTCCTGCCGGGGGATCTGTGCCGGCTCCCCGAGGCGCCGCCGAAGACCTCGGATTGGAACATCGGGGCCTTGAGCCGATGCGCGGTCGGGGAGATCCCGATCGAAGCCCTGACGGCCCTGGCCCGGGAACGGCCGAACATCAACCGCGTCCTCTGGTGGATGACGCTGAATGAGCTCGCGCGGGCCCGGGAATGGCTCGTCACGGGCACCATGCCGGCGCCGCAGCGAACCGCCCACCTGTTCTGCGAGCTCCACGCCTGCCTGCAGGCCGCGGGGCTGGCGGAGGGCGGCGCGTTCCGCCTGGAGATCGGACAGGCCGCCCTCGCGGATGCGGTCGGGCTGTCCACCGTCCACCTGAATCGCACCTTGCGGATCCTGCGCGAGGCGGGACTCGCGTGCCTGTCGCGCGGCCGGGTAGAAATCCCCGATCTCGCGCAACTGCGCGCGTTCGCCACCTTCGATGGCGGCTATCTCGGCCTGAACGGGCCGGTCGCCCGCACCGGGGGCGCGCTCCACCTCGGGACCTGAGGCCGGCGGGTCGGTTCCGCGTCCGGCATTCCCACGGAGGGCGAGACGGGTCCCGCCCGGGCTCGGTCGGGGCGGGTGGCGGCCCGTCCCGGGGTCAGTGGGAGAGCAGGCAGCAGACGGTGGCCCGCGCCAGCAGATCGCGGGTGACCCCGCCGAAGAACCACTCGCGCAGGCGGCTGTAGCCGTAGGCTCCAGTCACGATGAGATCCGCCCCGAAGGCGCCGGCGGCGCCCTCCAGGGTTTCGGCCACGGACCAACCCGCGGGCGCCATCGCCTCCGCGGTCGCCGGCACGTCGTGCAGGGCAAGGTAGCCGGCAACGTCCTCGATCTCGGAACGGTCGCGGGTCTCGGCCACCTGCACCACCTGGACGGCGTCCGCACGACGCAGGAGGGGCAGGGCGTCCGACAGGGCCCGGCGGGTCTGGAGCGTGTTCTTCCAGCCGACCACGATCCGGCGCGCGGCGAGGTGCTCGAGACCCGGCGGGACGGCGAGGACCGGGCGACCGAGGCCCATCAGCACGTCGCCGACCGGGACCGCCATGCCGGGCGACACGCCCGCCTCCTTGCCGTCGCGCCCGACCACGACGAGGTCGGCGGCGCGGGATTGCTGTTCCAGGAAGGGCACCGGGGCGGCGAGGTCGGAGCGCCAGGCGACCCGGTCGTTCAGGCAGGATGCCTGCCGGAAGACCCGCTCCGCGCCCGCGAGCCGATCGAGGGCGGCCTGGCGGATCTCCTCGATGGCCATGCCCGCCGGCACGATGCTCTCCCCGAACCCCTGCGGATATTCCGGCAGGCAGCCGGCCGCGCCGATCAGGCGGGCGCCGAAGCGTTGGGCGAGTTCCGCCGCCAGGCGGACCCGCGCCGCGGCGTGACGCCCGTCATCCACCGCAACCATGAGGCTTGCATAGGACATGGAATCCGCTCCTGGGCTCGACCGCGAGAGGCCGTCAGGGTGCGGCCCGCGGCGAGGCCCGGCCTTGATCTGTCTCAACCGCATGCCGGTCCCGGCCCGGGCTGTCGCCGGACGAGCCACGGACGGGACCGATCGCTCGCACGCGAGACCTTCTCGGCGTCAGCGCTCCAGGGACTTCAGGTAGGCGATCAGGGCCGCGGCCTCGTCCGGATCGAAGCGGAATTCCGGCATGCTCGGGTGACCCGTGCGGATTCCCTCGGCCAGGGCCTCGCCGAGATTCTCGACAGGGTAGCGGGCGTGGAGCTCGCGGAAGGGCGGTGCGATGCGCAGCGGGCTCGCTCCGGTTCGTTCGACCGCATGGCAGCGGGCGCAGTCGGTGCGTGCGATCGTGGCGCCCCGCTGTACCGCCCGGTCCCAGGCCAGCGCGGGGCCGCCGAGGGCGAGGGAGGCCAGCAGGAGGTGCCCGGCGGCGGAGGGGGCTGTCCGGCGCATCAGTGGCTCATCAGGCAGCAGAGGGTGGTCGCCTGCAGGACGTCGCGGGTGGCCCCGCCGAAGATCCACTCGCGCAACCGCGTATGCCCGTAGGCGCCCATCACGATGAGGTCGGCGTCGGCGCGCCGCGCGAACTGCAGGACCGCCTCCGCGGCCTCGGCGCCGGGGCTCGGGAGGAGATGGGTGGTCACCGCGGCTCCATGCCCGGACAGGTAGGCGGCTACGTCCTCCGCACCCTCCTCGTGGGCACCGGGCCCCGCCACCACGAGGTGGACGGCCTCGGCCCGGCTGAGGAACGGCAGGGCGTCCTGCACCGCCCGGCGGGATTCCCGCGTGTCCTTCCAGGCCACCACGATCCGTTTCGCCGTCAGGCGCTCGACGCCCGGCGGCGCCACGAGCACCGGGCGGCCGACCGCCATCAGGAGGGCGCCCGCGGCGATGCCCATGAGACCGGGATCGCCGTCGACGGGCCCGTGACGACCCACCACGACCATGTCGGCGGCGCGCGCCTGGGTCGTGAGATAGGCCGTGGGTTCGGCGAGCGCCGCCCGCCAGGCCGTGCGGATTCCGCGGCCAGCCTCGCGCAGGAACACTGCCCGGGCTTCCGCGAGCTGCTCCCGCGCACGCCGGTCCTCGATCTCGTAGATGCGTTCGGATTCGCGGACGTCGCTGACGGCGATGAGGGCGGGCACCTGCCGCGCGGCGACGCCGGTCAGGGTCGCGTCGAAGCGTTCGGCCAGGCTCGCGGAGAGCTGGACCCGATCCGCGGCGGCCGCGCCGAGGTCCAGCGACACCATGACGTTCGAAATCTTCATCTCTGCCTCCCGTGGTCCGGCCGTCCGGACCGGACGGGACATCGTGGGGCGCGCCCTCCGCCCGGTCCTTGATCCATCGCAAGGGGTGGGGTGTGGCGTGGTGGTGCCGGCCTGTTCGCGACCCCTAATCGCGCAGGCGTCTCGCCAAGGGGACCGGACCGGGACCGAACCCGTCGGCGGCCACCGACCGAACGACCCGGAGCAGGGCTGCGACGTCCATCGGACGGTCCGTCCCTGCGTCCGGCTGCGGCGCTGCCGGCTCGGCCGGCCCCTGGCCCCGCGGCCCGGCGTGCCCTTGGCCGTCGACGGTCGTCCGCCGCCGCCGGGACAGCCGCGCCCGCAACCAGCGCGGCAGGGGGCGTCCGGACCGGCCCCGCGATCCCCAGACTCGCTCGTCGTCGACAGCCATGCGGCGTCTCCCGTATCCTCTCGGTCGTCGGTGCCGCCCCGCGCCGTCCGCATCGGGACCGCGGCCCCCTTCGCCTTCACGTCGGACGGGCCAGCACGAGCCGGAGCGGCGTGGGGGTCACGACCAAGGAAAGGAGCGCGAGACCGAGCGCCTGGAGGCTGCCGATGCTCCGGTGGCGAAAGAGGTCCGCGACGATCGGAGCCGCCGACGGTCGCGCTCCGAGGATGTGCGGCACGCCCGTCGCTTGGACCGACCGGACGGAAGCGGATCGCAAGACGATCGTCACCGGAGCCTCCTGTTCCCGTTTGCGGTCGCGATGATGACCGCGGGGCCGGCGCGCACCTTGCGGTGGATCAATGTGACGCCACGGGGACTCCGGACCCTCCGCTTCCGGTCGCGGCGACGCGACGGGCCGCGGCACGGAAGCGAAGGCATGGCGGGCGTCCGCCCGGGGCGGGCCGACGCGACAGGACCTCCCCGGCCGTCCACGAAGGACGGCCGCGACGCCGCCGCCTCAGCGCAGGATGCGGGGTGCCGGCGTTCCGGCCGATGGGTCGGGCCCATCCGCATCGCACAGGCCGGCCCAGAGCTTCCACTCGGTCCAGGCCTGCTCCAGGGCCGCCACGGCCGCGTCCCGCGAGGACACGGTCGCGCCTCGCCGGAACGGAGACGCCCCGATGTCGAGGTGCAGGCCCCAGGTCCATTGCGCGGCGGGCGGGGGATCGTCGCGGATGCAATCCACCCGCCCGACGATCAGCGCCCCGCTCGTGATGACGTAGGTCTCGCGCGGGTGGTCCTCGAGGCGGGTGTAGATGAGCTGCGCCACGATGCGGTGTGCCTCCGTCCCCCTCGGGCGTCGTGCCGCCGACGGCCTCGCCCCGGCATCCTACCGCAGAGACCGCGCGCGCGAAGCGGCCGGTTTTCCATCCGAAACGGCCCTGCGGGGGCGGGTCGGCCGCGCGGACACGAAAAAAGCCCCGGCGGCGCAGCGGCCGTCCGGGGCTCGATCCTCGGCGGGCGGCGCGGCCTTCAGAGGCGAGCGGTCTCGCGGCGGTTGAAGGCGAGGGCGCAGAGCGTCGCGACCGCGCCGGAGAGCAGGTAGACGCCGACCCAGGACAGGCCGAAGCGGCTGGAGACGCTGAGCGCCACCAGGGGCGCGAAGCCCGCGCCGATCAGCCAGGCGAGGTCCGAGGTGAGGGCGGCGCCGGTGTAGCGGAAGCGGGTGCCGAGATTGGCGGTCACCGAGCCCGAGGTCTGGCCGTAGGAGAGGCCGAGCAGGCCGAATCCGATCAGCACATAGATGGTCTGGCCGAGCTCGCTGTCACCGAAGATGATGGGCGCGGCGATGCTGGCCAGGGCGAACAGACCGATCAGGCCGGCCGCCACCCCCACCAAGGTCCGCCGCCCGATGCGGTCGGCCAGGACGCCGGAGAGCACGATGGTGCCGGCGGCCAGGAAGGCGCCCGAGCACTGCACCAGCAGGAACTCGCCCGCCGAGCGGCCGGTGAAGAGGTGGATCCAGCTGATCGGGAACACCGTCACGAGATGGAACAGGGCGAAGCTCGCCAGCGGCACCACGGCGCCGATGAGCACGAACCGGCCGTGCGTGCGCAGGAGCTCCAGCACCGGGGTCGGCTCCAGCTCCTGCATCTGCAGCATCCGCGAGAATTCCTCGGTGGCCACGAGCCGCAGGCGGGCGAAGAGCGCCACGACGTTGATCGCGAAGGCCACGAAGAACGGGTAGCGCCAGCCCCAGTCGAGGAAGTCGGCGTTGGAGACGTTGCCGAGGAAGAACGCGAAGAGGGCGCTCGCCAGCATGAAGCCGACCGGCGCACCGAGCTGCGGGATCATCGCGTACCAGCCGCGCTGCTTCTCAGGGGCGTTCAGCGCCAGCAGGGAGGCAAGTCCGTCCCAGGCGCCGCCCAGGGCGAGGCCCTGGCCGAAGCGCAGGGCGGCCAGGATCCAGATCGAGAGGGCGCCGAGTTGGTGATAGTTCGGCAGGAAGCCGATCGCCATCGTCGAACCGCCGAGCAGGAACAGCGCGATCGTCAGCTTCGCCGCGCGCCCGTGACGCCGGTCGATCTCCATGAAGATCACCGAGCCGATCGGGCGGGCGATGAAGGCCAGGGCGAACAGCGCGAAGGCATAGAGCGTGCCGGTCAGCGGATCGGCGAAGGGAAAGAACACGCCGGGGAAGATCAGAACCGAGGCGATGCCGTAGACGAAGAAGTCGAAATACTCCGCGGCGCGCCCGATTACGACGCCGATGGCGATCTCGCCCGGCGCCACTTTGTGATCGCTCGACGCCTCGTGCGCGTCGCGCTCCAGCGATGA
Organism: Methylobacterium sp. Leaf465; assembly: GCF_001424705.1. Lineage (GTDB taxonomy): Bacteria > Pseudomonadota > Alphaproteobacteria > Rhizobiales > Beijerinckiaceae > Methylobacterium. Next base: position 553,093 of record NZ_LMRA01000012.1, on the reverse strand, counting down.
GGAGGAGGGCAATGCGGAGTCTGCGCTCATCAAGGAAACCGTGCTCGCTTCATGCGTTCGAGGCCGAATCAGGCGCGGGGCGGCGCGTGAGGCCCTGGGATAGGGGACACGTGTACGCCCTGCCATTTGTCTGCGTCAAAGCGCAGCGTGACGCGCCCCGGGACAAAGAGCGCGGTGTTTTGGCGCGATCCGTGAAATCGTGGCAGGGTCCATAGCGTGCTTTGTCCTGCATCGGCTATGCCCGCAGCGCTGATCAGACGCGCCGCATGCGACTTGTCAGATTGATGCAATGCAGCGAATTGAGACCCGACGATAACGCCTTCGGTCAATCGGGGCCGTTGGACGTCGCTCATCCGAGATGGTGCCAGACGAGTCCATGCCGGTCAAAACCCTTCGTACGCTCGCGCTCCTCCCGCTGTTCGGACTCCTGTCCGGCTGCAACATGGTCCTGATGCAGCCCTCCGGCGACATCGCAACGCGCCAGCGCGACCTGATCCTGGCCTCCACCGGCCTGATGCTGCTCATCATCATCCCGGTCATCGCCTTCACGCTGCTGTTCGCGTGGCGCTACCGGGTCTCGAACACCAAGGCCGAGTACGATCCCGACTGGCACCACTCGACGCAGCTCGAAGTGCTGATCTGGTCGGCGCCGCTGGTCATCGTCATCGCCCTCGGGGCCCTGACCTGGATCAGCACCCACACCCTCGATCCCTACCGCCCCTTGAGCCGCCTCGACGCAGACCGGCCGCTGCCGGCGGGGGTCAAGCCGCTGACGGTCGAGGTCGTCGCACTCGACTGGAAATGGTTGTTCTTCTACCCAGATCAGGGCATCGCCACCGTCAATGAACTGGCGGCTCCGGTCGATGTGCCGATCTCCTTCAAGATCACCTCCGCCACCGTCATGAACTCGTTCTTCATCCCCGCGCTCGCCGGGCAGATCTACGCCATGGCCGGCATGGAGACGAAGCTCCACGCGGTGATCAACAAGGCCGGCACCTACGAGGGCCTCTCGGCCAATTACAGCGGCTCCGGCTTCTCGCGGATGAGCTTCAAGTTCCACGGCCTCGACCAGGCCGGGTTCGACCAGTGGGTCGCCAAGGTGAGGGCCGAGGGCAAGCCCCTCGACCGCCAGGGCTACCTCGCCCTGGAGAAGCCGAGCGAGCGCGAGCCGGTGCGCTACTTCTCCACCGTGGAGAACGGCCTCTACGGCGCGGTGCTCAACATGTGCGCCGTGCCGGGCAAGATGTGCATGAACGAGATGATGCACATCGACGCCATGGGCGGGGCCGGCAAGGAGAGCCACGCCAACCGCGAGCGGCTGGAATACGACAACCGCTACGCCGAGCAGGGCATCGAGGCGCCGGGCGCCACGGTCGGCGGCTCCGGCCGCGAATCCCACAGCCGGGAGCAGCCCGAGGGCATGAAGCCCAAGAGCATCGCACCGGAGGTGAAGCCGGACTCGGCACCGGAGCATTCCGGGCACGACCACGGCGGTCACCATGGCGGCCCGGCCGGTGACGGCAAGGATTCCAAGGGCTCGGACTCCGTCGCGCCCGGTCAACTGAATCGATAAACGCGGACGCTTCGGTCGCCCGCACCCCCATTCGGCACACTCCTCTCACGAGTAGGTCCCATGTTCTCCAATCCGGATCTCCAGAAGCTCCTGTTCGGGCGGTTGACGCTCGACGCCGTGCCGCTTCATGAGCCGATCCTCCTCATCACCTTCGCGATGGTCGGCCTCGGCGGCGTCGCGGTGCTCGGTGCGCTTACCTATTTCCGCCTCTGGGGACCCCTCTGGCGCGACTGGTTCACCTCCGTCGATCACAAGAAGATCGGCATCATGTACATCGTGCTCGCGCTGGTCATGCTCCTGCGCGGCTTCGCCGACGCGCTGATGATGCGCGCCCAGCAGGCGATGGCCTTCGGGCCGAACGAGGGCTACCTGCCGCCGCACCACTACGACCAGATCTTCACCGCCCATGGCGTGATCATGATCTTCTTCGTGGCGATGCCGCTGGTCACGGGCCTGATGAACTTCGTCGTGCCGCTGCAGATCGGCGCCCGCGACGTGGCCTTCCCGTTCCTCAACAACTTCAGCTTCTGGATGACGGTGAGCGGCGCCGTGACCGTGATGGCCTCGCTGTTCGTCGGCGAGTTCGCCCGCACCGGCTGGCTGGCCTATCCGCCTCTCTCGGGGCCCGCCATGAGCCCGGGGGTCGGCGTCGACTACTACATCTGGGCGCTCCAGATCGCCGGCATCGGGACCCTGCTGTCGGGCATCAACCTCATCGCCACCATCGTGAAGATGCGGGCCCCCGGCATGACCATGATGAAGATGCCGGTCTTCACCTGGACCGCGCTCTGCACCAACATCCTCATCGTCGCCGCCTTTCCCATCCTCACGGCCGTTCTCGCGCTGCTGTCGCTCGACCGCTACGTCGGCACGCACTTCTTCTCGAATGACCTCGGCGGCAACCCGATGATGTACGTGAACCTGGTTTGGATCTGGGGTCACCCGGAGGTGTACATCCTCATCCTGCCGGCCTTCGGCGTGTTCTCGGAGATCGTCTCGACCTTCTCGAGCAAGCGCCTCTTCGGCTACGCCTCGATGGTCTACGCCACCGTCGTCATCACGATCCTGTCCTACCTCGTGTGGTTGCACCACTTCTTCACGATGGGCTCGGGCGCCAGCGTGAACTCGTTCTTCGGCATCACGACGATGATCATCTCGATCCCGACGGGTGCGAAGATCTTCAACTGGCTCTTCACCATGTACAAGGGCCGCATCCGGTTCGAGGTCCCGATGCTCTGGACCGTCGGCTTCATGGTGACCTTCGTCATCGGCGGCATGACCGGCGTCCTGCTCGCGGTGCCCCCGGCCGACTTCGTGCTGCACAACTCGCTGTTCCTGATCGCCCACTTCCACAACGTCATCATCGGCGGCGTGCTGTTCGGCATGCTGGCCGGCATCACCTACTGGTTCCCGAAGGCCTTCGGCTTCAAGCTCGACGACTTCTGGGGCAAGGTGTCGTTCTGGTTCTGGCTGACCGGGTTCTGGGTCGCCTTCATGCCGCTCTATGTCCTCGGTCTGATGGGCGTCACCCGCCGCGTCCAGCACTTCGACGACCCGTCCCTGCAGATCTGGTTCATCATTGCGGCCTTCGGCGCCGTGCTGATCCTCTGCGGCATCGCCTCCTTCGCGATCACCCTGGTCGTCAGCGTCCTGCGCCGCGAGCAGCTGCGCGACACGACCGGCGACCCGTGGGGCGGCCGGACCCTGGAATGGGCGACCTCCTCGCCGCCGCCGGACTACAACTTCGCCTTCACGCCCGTGATCCACGATCACGACGCGTGGTGGGACATGAAGAAGCGCGGTTACGCCCGGCCGCTTCAGGGGTTCAAGGCCATCCACATGCCGAAGAACACCGCGGCCGGCATCATCCTCGGCGTGCTGAGCATCGTCTTCTCCTTCGCGATGATCTGGTACATCTGGTGGCTTGCGGCCTTCAGCTTCGCCGCGATCGCGGTCGTCGCGATCGGCCACACCTTCAACTACAACCGCGACTTCTACATCCCGGCCGACGAGGTCGTCCGGACGGAAGGCCAGCGGACGTCCCTGCTGGCGGAGCGTGTCTGAGATCATGGCAACCCAGTCTTCCGCTGCCATGAACTTCGAGCCCGGCCGAAGCCCGTCGGTGACGATTCCCCAGGTCGATCCGACGGCCTTCTACGACGCCAAGGGCGAGCATCACCCGGAAGGGAGCACGATGCTCGGCTTCTGGCTCTACCTGATGAGCGACTGCCTCATCTTCGCGGCGCTGTTCGCCACCTATGCGGTGGTGGGCCGGAACTACGCCGCGGGGCCCTCGCCGAAGGATCTGTTCGACCTGCCGCTGGTGGCGTTGAACACCTCGATGCTGCTGTTCTCCTCCATCACCTACGGCTTCGCCATGCTGGAGATGGAGAAGGGCGACCTCAGCCGCGTGCAGATCTGGCTGGCGATCACCGGCCTGTTCGGCCTCGCCTTCGTGGGGCTGGAGCTCTACGAGTTCCACCACCTGATCCACGAGGGCGCGACGCCCCAGCGCAGCGCCTTCCTGTCGGCCTTCTTCACCCTGGTCGGCACCCACGGCCTGCACGTCAGCCTCGGCATCGTCTGGCTGGTGACGCTGATGGCGCAGGTGCACAAGCGCGGGCTGGTGCCCGAGAACAAGCGTCGGCTGCTCTGCCTCAGCATGTTCTGGCACTTCCTCGACGTGATCTGGATCGGCGTCTTCACCTTCGTGTACCTGATGGGAGTCCTGCAATGAGCGCCGCGTCGAAGGCAGGACACGACGATCACGGGCACGGACACGGGCATGCCGACGGCGGCAGCCACGGGACCTTCAAGGACTACATGACCGGCTTCGTGCTGTCGGTCATCCTGACGGCGATCCCGTTCATCCTGGTGATGGGCAACGTACTCGGCAACGACCGCATCACCGGCATCGTCATCATGGGCTTCGCGGTGGCGCAGATCGTGGTGCACATGATCTACTTCCTCCACATGAACACGAAGTCCGAGGGCGGCTGGACCATCCTGGCTCTGATCTTCACCCTGACGCTGGTGATCATCACGCTCGCGGGCTCCTTGTGGGTGATGTACCACCTCAACACGAACATGATGCCGCAGCACATGCACATGGGCTGATGGCCAGCCCACGACCGGGGGCGCGGCGCTCCATCTTCGCGCTCGCGGCCCTCGCCGTCACGGGGCTGATCCTCGTGGCGGCCCTCGCGGCTCTGGGGACCTGGCAGGTCCAGCGCCGGACCTGGAAGCACGATCTGATCGCCCGGGTCGAGGCCCGGGTCCATGCCGATCCGGTCGCGGCGCCGGGCCCCGGAACCTGGGACGGGCTGAAGGCGGATGCCGACGCCTATCGCCGGGTGCGGACGAGTGGGCACTTTCGCAACGACCGCGAGACTCTCGTTCAGGCCGTCACCGATCTCGGCGCCGGTTTCTGGGTGCTGACTCCCTTGGAGCGCAGCGACGGTACCGCGATCCTGGTCAATCGCGGCTTCGTCCCCGCGGACCGCCAAGACCCGGCCGCGCGGGCGGCCGGACAGATCGCTGGCGAGACCACCGTCACCGGGCTCCTGCGCCTGAGTGAACCGGGCGGGGCCTTCCTCCGCAGCAATGCCCCCGAGGCCGGGCGCTGGTACTCGCGCGACGTCGCCGCCATCGCGGCGGCGCGGGGGCTCGCCGACGCCGCCCCGTACTTCATCGATGCCGACGCCACCCCGAATCCCGGCGGCTGGCCGGTGGGCGGGCTGACGATCGTGCGGTTTCCGGACAACCACCTCGTCTACGCGATCACCTGGTACGTCCTCGCCCTGATGGTCCTGGGCGCGGTCGGCTACACCCTCCTCGATGCCCGCCGCGGCGCAGGGCGGGCATCGGCCTGAGGTCAGGCCGCGGCGAGGCGCTGCAGCCAGGGGCCCGCTCGCACGACGTCGGCCTGCGAAAGGCCGTGCCCGACGGGCAGGGTCTCGTGCGTGACGGTGGCGCCGGCAGCCCGCAGGCGTTCGGCGAGCGACCCCACATTGGCCGCGGGCACGATCGGGTCGGCGGCGCCCGAGAGCATCAGCACCGGTCGGCTGGCGAGATCCACCGGTAGCGTCTCCCGCAGGGGCACCATCGGGCGCAGGAGCACCGCGCCGGCCAGCACCTCCGGGTGCAGGAGCAGCAGGGCCGCGGCGATGTTCGCCCCGTTCGAGAACCCGACCGCCACCGGCGCGGCGAGGCCGTAGGCCGTCCGCGCCGCGGCGACGAAGCCGGCGAGGTCGGCGGCGCGCCGGCGGAGATCGGCCTCGTCGAACACGCCCTCCGCGAGTCGGCGGAAGAAGCGCGGCATGCCGTTCTCCAGCACCGCGCCGCGGGGGGAGAGCAGGGCGGCGCCGGGCAGCAGGGTCCGCCCGAGGGGAAGGAGGTCGGTCTCGTCGCCGCCCGTCCCGTGCAGGAGGAGGAGCGGCGGCAGCCCGGCCTCGGTGGCGGGCTCGAAGCGATGGGTGAAGCGCTGGGCTCCGCCCCAGGATGGTTCGGTCATGGCAATCTCGCGACGATCGGTTGGAGCGCGCCCGCTCCGGACGGAGCGAGCGCTTGTCTTCGGCCGGTTTCGTTCAGGCCACTTCGGGCAGGTGCCCCTCGATCTGGGCCCGGTGGGGTTCGAGGAAGGCCGGCAGCTTGAGGTCGCGGCCCAGGGTCTCCACCGGCTCGTCGACGGCGAAGCCTGGGACGTCGGTGGCGATCTCGAACAGCACCCCGCCCGGCTCGCGGAAGTAGACCGAGCGGAAGTACTGCCGGTCGCGCTGCTCGGTGACCCCGAGCCCGTAGGTGCGGGTCAGCGTCTCCACCATCCGCGCCTGCTCCGCGTCGTCCGCCGCCCGGAAGGCGATGTGGTGCACGGAGCCCGCGCCCTGGCGGCCGCGGAGGAACTCGCCCACCGCCCGCAGGGTGACGAAGCCGCCCTCCGGGGCGCCGCTGGCGTAGCGGGTCGCCGCCCCCTCGCGTCCGGCCTCGTGGAAGCCGAACACCTCGGTCAGGATCGCCGCCGTGCCCTCCGCCTCCTTGAGAAGCAGGGTGACGCCGTGGAACCCGCGGATGGCGTGCTCCGCCGGAACCTCGGCGCCCGTCCAGGGCGCGTCGGTCTCCGCCGCCTCGGTGCCGACCAGGGCCAGCATCAGGCCGTCGGGATCGCGGAAGCGCAGGGTCGGCTCGCCCAGCACCGAGGCCAGGGCCTCGTGGGTGACGCCCTTCTCGATGAAGCGGTGGGTCCACCAGCCGATCGAGGCGCGCGCGACCCGGAAGGCGGTCTCCTGGGTCTCGCCGATCCCGACCCGGCCGGGGGCCGCATGCGCGATCGGGAAGAAGGTCAGGATCGTGCCGGGGCGGCCGGTCTCATCGCCGTAATAGAGGTGGTAGGTGCCCGGATCGTCGAAGTTGACGGTCTTCTTGACCAGTCGGAGGCCGAGCACCCGGGTGTAGAAGTCGACGTTGCGGGGCGCGGCGCCGGAAAACGCGGTGACGTGGTGGATGCCGTTCTGGGACATGGGACGATCTCCTGGGGGCCGCACCGCGCCGGGACCGGCCGTGCTGTGATGACCGGAAGATGCGCCTTGCCACCGCGTTCGAAAATGGAAACGATGGAAACGCATCCTTTCTGAAAGACCATCGATGAAGCTTCCCGATTTCGAAGCCTGGGCCATCTTCGCCAAGGTGGTCGAGACCGGATCCTTCGGCCGTACGGCCGCTGAGCTGGGCATCACCACGGGTACGGTTTCCAAGGCGGTGACCCGTCTGGAAGTGCGGATCGGGGCGCGCCTGTTCCACCGCACCTCGCGCAAGCTCGCTCTCACGGAGGCCGGCGCCTCGGCCCGGGAGGCCGCCGCGCGCATCCTCGCCGAGGGCGAGGCGGCCGAGGCCCGGGCGCAGGACGCGGCGGCGCAGCCGCGCGGGAAGGTCCGGCTCGCCGCGCCGATGTCGTTCGGGGTGCTGCACGTGGCGCCGCTCCTGCCGGATTTCCTTGCGGCACATCCGGGCCTGAGCATCGACCTGCATCTGGGCGACGATCTGATCGACCTCGTCGGCGGCGGCTTCGACTGCGGCCTGCGCATCGCCGCCCTGACGGATTCCTCGCTCCGGGCCCGGCGGCTCTGCGCGATTCACCGCTCGCTCGTCGCCACGCCGGCATACCTCGCCCGGCACGGATGGCCGGCCCATCCGCACGATCTCGCGGGCCATGCCTGCCTCGGCTACGCCTACCTGCCGAGCCCGGATCGCTGGCGCTTCCTGGGGACCGGCGGCGCGGAGGCCACGGTGGTGCCGGATGGCCCCCTGCGGGCGAACAATGCCGATGCCCTCGCGCCCGCCCTGCGTGCCGGCCTGGGCCTCGCGGTCCAGCCGGACTTCATGGTGTGGGAGGACCTGCGCGACGGGCGCCTGGTCCGGGCCCTGCCGGGATGGACGCCGCCGCGGATCGACCTCCACCTCGTCACCCCGCCGGGCGATCCGCGCCCGGCCCGGGTCAGCGCCCTGATCGCCTATCTGGCCCACGCCCTCTCGGCCGCGCCCTGGGCGGCCGGGACCGGCACCGACCCGGCGTGAGCCGCCGGCTCAGGCCTCGGCGATCTCCAGGGTCAGGCCGCGTCCGCGCAGCACCTTGTCGAGGCGCTGGCGCATTTCGGGGCAGAGGTGGTCCACGCGCAGGTGCAGGGTGTCGCCCTGCGGCGTCCCGGTGACCCACAGGCGGTAGCGCAGGCCTTCGTCCCGGAGCTGCTCCAGCAGGCGCTCAGAGGCGATTCGGTTGGCCTCGTTGTTCATCGCGATGAGGCGTGCATCCATCTCGGTCTCTCCTGCTTGCAGAAGGGCAACGCGCGACGCGGCCTTTTTCGTCCCTGCGACCTGACTTCGTGGTGAAGCGGAGCGTGTTCGGGCGCCCGAAAGGGGACGGCTGATCTCCCGCTCAACCGGAACACGGGGCCGATGCCGAGGTTCACGGGCATGAGATCGCTGGAGGAGGGTGTGATGACACGCAGGGCCATGATCGCCGTGGCGGTGCTGCTCGCGGGACCGGCCGCGGCGCAATCGGTGAGCGAGAAGACGGGGGTGAATGCGCTGATCGGGGTGAGCCCCTCCACCGCCGATTTCGTGACCCAGGCCGGGGTCAGCGACCTCTTCGAGATCCAGACCAGCCGGCTCGTGGCCGAGCGCAGCGACGCACCGACCAAGGCCTACGCCCAGAAGATGATCGCCGATCACGAGAAGACCACGGGCGAGCTGAAGGCCATGCTCCAGGGTGGGAAGGTCCAGGCCACCCTCCCGACGGCCCTCGACAGCACGCATCAGGGCAAGCTCGACACCCTGAAGGGCCTGCAGGGTGAGGCCTTCACGAAGCAGTATCACAGCGATCAGGTGAAGGCGCACAAGGATGCCGTCGACCTGTTCCAGCGCTACGCGAAGGGCGGCGACAACCCGGACCTGAAGGCCTGGGCGGCCAAGACCGAGCCGGCCCTCGCGCATCACCTCAAGATGGCGCAGGATCTCGATAGGTAAGTCCCGTCCCCCCCGGGGAGCGGTACGGCGGAGACCCGTCCCGACCCGCCGCCGGATCAGAAGACCTCGTCCGTGTGGACGTCGAAGCGGGCGAGGTGCGCGTAACCGAAGTTCGTGGTGATCGCCACGTCGGTCGCGTCGCGCCCGCGGGCCATGACGATGCGGCCGATGCGCGGCGTGTTGTGGCGCGCGTCGAAGGTGTACCAGGTCCCGTCGAGATAGACTTCGAACCAGGCCGAGAAATCCATCGGGTCGGGCACCGGCGGGATGCCGATATCGCCGAGGTAGCCGGTGCAGTAACGCGCCGGAATGTTCATGCAGCGGCAGAACGCGACGGCGAGATGCGCGAAATCGCGGCAGACGCCCTGGCGCTGCATGAAGCCGTCCCAGGCCGTCCGGGTGGCATCGGCGCACATGTAGTCGAAGCGGATGCGATCGTGCACGTAGTCGCAGATCGCCTGTACCCGGCCCCAGCCGAGGGGCGTGCCGCCGAACAGCGACCAGGCCGTCTCGGACAGCTTGTCGGTGTCGCAGTAGCGGCTGCCCAGGAGATAGACGAGCACGTCGTTGGGCAGGTTCTGCACCTCGATCTGCTGGGCGTTGGGCGCATAGGCGTCGGGCAGGCCGGAATCCTGGACCACGAAATCGGCCGAGATCGTCAGGCGGCCGGGGGGCGTGACGATGCGAGTGCAGATGTTGTCGAAGACGTCGCGATAGTCCTGGGACGGGATCGGCGGATCGAACTGGATGACGTGGGGGGTCAGGACGTCCGGCATCCGTGAGGGGTGCACGCTCAACGCGAGGATCATCGGCGTTGGCTGAACCGATTCGAAGGCGATGTCGAACCCAGTCCTGATCTTCATATCCACCACCTGATCCTGTCGAGAAACACACGCTCTTCACTTGCGACCGGGCGGCGGTTACCGCGCCGGTGCGTCAACGCGCCAGATCCGGATCCGTCGCCCGAGGCCCCCCGGCCCCCGGCTCGACTTCCTGGACATCGACGCTCACCGTCATGCCCAGATCGTCCGCCGGAAACCCGAAGAACGACCCGTGCAGCGGGACTGCCTGGCGCGGGTCTCGCGCCACCGCGACCCGGATCAGATCCCGGTTTCCGACGATGCCGTTCGTCGGATCGAACTCGATCCAGCCCGCGCCGGGCAGGTAGACCTGCACCCAAGCATGAGTCGAGCCACCGCCCACGTGCCGGTCGCGATCCCCGCGTGGGTTGTAGAGGTAGCCCGAGACGAAGCGGGCCGCCATGCCGAGGGCCCGCACGGCCTCGATCATCAACACCGCGAAATCGCGGCAGCTTCCGCGCTTCAGGCGCAGCGTCGTCACCGGATCCTGCACGCCCTTCTCGGAGCGGGCCAGATACGCGAAGTTGCGCCGGACGCTGCGGGTCATCTCGGCCAGAAGGTCCTGGGTCCCGATCCGTCCGGCGGGGGGCACGAAGCTGCGGGCCCAGGCGTCGACCTCGTTGCGCGGATCGGCGTATTGCCGCTCCATCGAGCGGCTGAGATCCGGGATGTCGTCGGCTCCGTAGCCGAACGGGTAGAACGCCGCATGGGCGGCGATGGGGAAGACCGGCGCCGATTCCGGCGTGTGGTCGAGGGTGATCGCGCATTCGAAGGTGAGCTGCGCGGCCCGCCCCGTGAAGGTGGCCACGGCCACGCAGTTGCCGAAGACGTCGTGGAGCCAGCGCAGGCCGCTCGGCTCCGGCGTGATCTTCAGGGTCGCCGAGATCAGGCGCTGGTCGTAGCTGTCGCGAGGCCGGAACAGGATGCGGTGTTCACCGAAGGCCACCGGCTGCCGGTAACGGTAGGTGGTGCGGTGGCGGACGGACAGGATGGGCAAGGCGAGGGGCTCCACCGCGCCGGATCGGCGTGGTCTGGTCGGCGCGGACGCTGGGTTCGGCGATGCAAGTCGTGCGCCGGAGCGACCCGTCGCGGGAGCGACGGAAACGCCTCTCGGCGGGGCGAACCGACCGGGTCAGGGCACGATGGGCTGGGGCACGGTGGTGGCGATCTCCGCCTCGCTCAGGAGATCGAACGGGCGCCACGGCTTCGGAATGAACACCGCCTGCTCCGGAAGGGTTCCGGGTCGTTCGGCCCGCCGGCCCGAGGTGACCACCATGCGGGCCGCCGGCCACAGCAGGGCGACCGCGGAGGCGAGCTGGACCCCGTCCATCGCGCCGGCCAGGCTGACATCGGCGAAGACCAGGGCGACGTCGCCGCCGCGCTCGCGCATGATGGTGAGCGCGGCCTCCGCGCTGTCGCAGCCGATGGCGGTCAGGTCGGTGTCGCTCAGGAGCGCCTCGGCCAGCGCCCGCGTGGCGGCGTCGTCCTCGACCACGAGGGCGAGCTTGGATGGGCGGGGCTTGGCCGGATTGGGCTTTGCCACCGGTTCCGGTTCGACCTTGCGCACGAGGATCGCGAGGTGTTCCGGCACGCCCTCGGCGATCAGGTCGTCGTAGAAGGCGGCGAGGGCCTGGCCGATCCGGTCGAGCGACATCCCGGGGCTCAGCGTGTCCGCGAGCGATGTCCGGCTGACGGCGGACGGGTCGTCCGCGTTCGTACCTTTCGGGTCCGGCAAGCAGGGCCTCCGCGGTGTGTGTCTCGAGGCGAGCCGGAAGGGCTCGCCGACATTAAAGCCGGGAGATCACGGTCAGTTGCGGGAAATCATCCCGGACGCTGTCCGCCTTGTGCGTTTCGTCAGTCCGCCGTCGCGTCGGCATAGGCCAGGATGCCGGCCATGGAGCGCACGTCGCGGTAGCGTTCGCCGCGGGTGCTCATCATCGCCTCGAACTTCTCGTGCACCTGCGCCACCGACAGGCTGACGGCCTTCCGGCGCCCGCGCTGGGCGGCGAAGAAGATCGTCTTGTTGGCCCGGGCCGGGCCGGGCAGCATCTGCGCGGCGGCGGCCTTCGGCGTGTCGACCACGGTGGCGAGGAAGTCCTCGGCGTCGTCCGGGCCGAGGAAGTGGGCGAGGTAGACCTCGCCCAGGGTGAGTTCGCGGCCGATGCGGAGCGCGATGCGGGCGGCGTCGCGCTTCAGCATCTCGCCGGCCATCAGCGCGGACAGGTAGGGGTCGCGGCGCATCTCGAGAATGCGGGTCCGGTCGGCCGGATCGAGGACGGTGGGGCGTCCGTTGTCGCCCGCGACCACGAGGGCGGCATCCGTGGCGAGGCCGTATTTCGGCCCGAAGTCGCGCACCACGCCGAGCCAGGTCCGCTCGATGAACTGGAACAGGCCGGTCGCGGAGGACGTCTGGGCCTGGACCTCGGTCTTGAAGCTTGATTCCTTGTCGGCCACAGCCATCAGCAGGACGGGGTCGGTTTCCACCGCCTGCGCGGCGCGGACGATCTTCTGCACGAGGTGGCGCCGGATCTTCATCGGCCCGAATTCGAGGACCTCGTTCGGGTCGCCGACCGAGCTCTCGGTCAGGAGGTAGTCGTAGGAGACGCGGTCCACCGCATTGGAGCCGAGCTCGGTGTCGAGGTCATGGACCGGGGCAAAGGCGGAAGCGGCGGTGATCACCGCGCGGGGCGCGCTCGCCTGGGCGGAGGTCTGCAGGATGACCGGGACCGGCTGGATGCGCGGACGCGGCATGGTGATCTCGGTCATCGCCTGAGCCGACTGCACCACGCCGGTGTCCGGCCCGACGCCGTAGACCAGGACTCCGCCGAGGCCACCCGCCAACAGCACCATGGAGAGCACGGAGCGGGTCAGGGCGGGGCGGCTGCCGTGATCGCGGCCGATGCGGCCGCCGAGGGTGAGGGCATCCGATGACGACGGAGCGGCGCCGAGGCCGGAGCGCGGTGCGAGCGAGCCTTTGACGGGCGCCCCCTTGGCGATGGGGCCCTTGGCGAAGACGGTCCGTGACGATCCGACGTTTCGACCCTGCATCTGCGCGACCCAACCCCGTTCCCAAGCGACGGATTGAGATTAGCTTGACAGATGTGGCGACAACACGGCCCAGTTTGGGGCAATCCCGTGGCAAGATTGGCACGGTGTCCAGAGCGTTTTCGCACATCGCAGCCGGATGGGGCGGGACGCGAAACGCCGAACGCGGCCATGCCGGAGCACGACCGCCAAACAAACCTCATCGAGAAGGAATGGTACCACTGCCCCGGCTCGAACGGGGGACCTCTTGATCCACAATCAAGCGCTCTAACCAACTGAGCTACAGCGGCACTGCGGGCGATCTATCCCGACCCGCGCCGCATTTCAAGCCGCCTTCGGCCGATCATCGGCAAAAGTGTGGACCATTCTCCCGTCGAGCCCGAGGCGTCGTGCGGGCGACGGCGCCGAGCGGTCGACGCCGGGGCCGCCGACGGGCTAAGCAGGGCGCGGGTCCATCTCCCTGCGCGCGTTCCTCCCGGCGCACGCTCCCGTTCACCGGTCGATGCCACCGCACGCCATCCCCTCCCGACCGCCGCTCGCCCAGCGGGTGCTCGTGCAAGCGCCCGGCCAGCTGCGCGCCCTCGTGCGCGGCAGCGAGATCGGCCTGATCGTCCTGGCCGCCCTGATCGGCTGCTGCGGCGGCGTCGCGGTGGCCGGAATGAACCGCGCGACGCAGGCCCTGCGGGAGCTGCTCTACGGTCTGCCGCCGGGCTTGCGCCTGAGCGCGGCCACCGATCTCCCGCCCCTCGTGGTTCTCCTGGCGCCGGCCTTCGGCGGCGTCCTGCTCGCGCTCTTCACCCTGGCCCTGCGCTGGCAGCGACGGCCCCGTCGCCCGGTGGTCGACCCGATCGAGGCGAACGCGCTGCATGGCGGACGGATGTCGATCCGCGATTCCACCATCGTGGTGATCCAGAACACCATCTCCAACGGCAGCGGCATCTCGGTGGGAATGGAGGCGGCCTACACGCAGTTCTGCGCCGGACTGGCCTCGCGCCTCGGCCTCGCCTTCGAGCTGCGCCGGGCCGATCAGCGGACCCTCGTCGGCTGCGGCGCGGCGGCGGCCATCGCGGCGGCCTTCGGGGCGCCGCTGACGGGGGCGTTCTACGCCTTCGAGCTCATCATCGGCACCTATTCCATCGCCACGCTGACCCCGGTCGTGGTCGCCGCCCTCTGCGGCAGCGTCGTCGCCCGCGCCCTGGTGGCCCAGACCTCCCTCGTCACGGTGGAACGGGCCGATGCCGTGACCACGACGGTCCTGACCACCCTCGACACGGTTCCGAGCCTCGCCCTCGGACTGATCTGCGCCGGCCTCGGCATCCTCATCATGCGCGGCGTGACCCTGGTGGAAGCCGGCTTTCGCGCCACCCGCCTGCCGACCCTCTGCGTGCCGATCCTCGGCGGCCTGTGCGTCGGCGGGCTGGCGCTCATCGCCTCGCCGCAGGTCCTCTCCGGCGGACACGGGGCGCTGCACTTGCATCTCGACGCTCACGGCACCACCCTCGGCCTCTCGGCCCTGATCGTGCTGTTCGTCGCCAAGGCGACGGCCTCGGCGGTCTCCATCGGGTCGGGTTTCCGCGGCGGCCTCTTCTTCGCCTCGCTCTTCCTCGGCGCGATCGTGGGCGAGATCTTCGCCGCCGGCATGCCGATGATCCTGCCCGGCTTCGCCGCGTTCGGGCTGACCCCGCTCGCCTACGCGGTGATCGGCATGAGTGCGCTCGCCGTGGCGGTGATCGGCGGACCGCTGACCATGACGTTCCTCGCCCTCGAACTCACGGGCAGCTTTCCGATCGCCGGCCTGGTGCTCGTGGCGGTGATCGCCTCGTCGCTGACCGTGCGGAAGACCTTCGGCTATTCCTTCGCGACCTGGCGCTTCCACCTGCGCGGCGAGAGCATCCGCAGCGCGCACGATGTCGGTTGGATTCGGACCCTCACGGTCGGCAAGCTGATGCGCCGCGAGGTGCCGACGGCCGCCCTCGACCAGAGTCTCGCCAACTTCCTGCGCAAGCACCCCCTGGGCTCGCCCTCCCGGGTGGTGATGGTGGACGGGCAGGGGCGCTACGCCGGCATCATCCTCGTGCCGGAAGCCCACGCGGCCCTGCTGGAGGCGGAGGCGGAGGCGCCGGGTCTCCCCGGGCTCCTGCGCCACACCCACGACGTCCTCACCGCCGACATGAACGCCAAGATCGCCACGGCGATCTTCGACCGGACGGAGAGCGAGGCCCTGGCGGTGGTGGAGGACCTGAAGAGCCGCAAGGTGATCGGCCTCCTCACCGAGAGCCACACCCTCAAGCGCTACAGCGAAGAACTGGACCGGCAGCGCCGGGCGGTGCTGGGGGAGACGAGCTGAATTGCTGGCCGGGCGGAAAAGCGCCGCGCGGTCACGGACGCCCCGTGGCCCGGCGCCAGCCGGCATAGCCAAAGGCGAAGAGGCTGGCCCCGCCCATCATCAGGAGGCTCCAGCCCCAGTCGCTCGGCACCTGCCCGTCGACCGGATGACCGGCGAGGCCGGCGGCCAGCACGAGGCCGAAACCGGTGACGACGGCAGAGAGCAGAAGCCCGAGGCTGATCCCGATACTCATGACGAAACGCCTCCCACGCAGGAGATCCGGGCGCTGGCCCGCGGCCGCGCAAGGGCCGACGCCGGGTCCTGGGCGGGACGCGGCGCCGGCAGGGTCGGATCAGGGGATCACTTGATCAGAGGGTCCCTTCGTCGAAGGGGCCCTTCATCAGGGGTCACTCGAGTGAAGGATCACTTGGGGACGGCGGTCGAACCCGTCGTCGCCGCGGATGCCGGCGCCTTCTGCGGGGTTCCGAGCACGTTCACCACGTCGAAGCGCACGCCGTCCTCCACCTTCTTCAGGAGGGCGTTGCCCTCGTAATACTTACCCTGTCCGATCAGGCTCGCCGCCTGATCGACATCGGTGGTCGTCTGGTTCAGCGGCACGACGGCCAGGACGAAGTTCATGTCGACGCCGGCGAGCTTGAGCTGGTCGATGGCCGACTTGCGGTCACCCTTCTCGAGGCTCTTGTTCGCGGTCGCCACGGCGGCCGCCTTGGTCGGCGTGGCGACGAAATCCTCGCCGAGCGTCAGCTGGCCGTCGACGGGCAGCCAGGCCGTGGGCTGCGTGGATGCCTTCGCCTCCGCGGTCTTGGCGTCGGCCGCCTTGGCATCGGCCGCCTTCGCATCGGCCGCCTTCGCATCGGCCGCCTTCGCATCGGCCGCCTTCGCATCGGAAGCCTTCGCCATCGCGGCGTGCTTGTCGGGGCTCCGCAGGTCCGCTTCCGCCTTGGTGTAGATCGCCTCGTCGGTCTTGGCCTTGGCGAGCGACGCCTGCGCCTTGCCGATCAAAGTCTTGGCGAGGGTCGGATCGGCGTCGAAGATGGCGATGCGGGCGAGGTGCAGGTCGCGGAAGGCCTGGGCGCCGTCCTTCGACAGCTTGCCCACGTCTCTGTCCGCCGCCTGCTGCGCGGCCGTCATCGGCGGAGCCGTCGCGGGCTTCACCGCATCGTTGGCCAGTGCCACACCGCTGAGGAGCGAGGTTGCGGCAAGGAAAGCGGCAACTGTTCTTGTCTTATTCATCACACTGCCTCCGAAGAAGAGCCGCGCCTGGATCGTGGATCGAACTGATCTCCCTGCGCCGGCGATCTCTTCTGAAGCAAATGTGGTCTTGGCCAATCGAGATGTCATCTTAAAGTTTGGTCAGGTTCAGTTCATCAAATATTCGTTGACAGCAGCCCAGGCGCGTAGGTGCATCAAGCCGTTTCCGAGTCGGATGCCGGCGGCACAAAAAAGCACGCGGTGATCGCTCACCGCGTGCCGGTCGTTCGCCCGAGGAGGAAACGGCTCAGGCGGCCGAGAGGCGGGACTTGCGGGTCAGCGCTTCCTCGACGGTGCCGTCGCCGTCGAGGTAGCCGTGACGCTTCGGGTTCGGCATGATCAGCGAGCCGATGAAGGCGACGCCGAGCATGACGGTCACGTACCAGAAGAACGTGCTTTCGGAGCCGACCTGCTTCAGGTAGAGCGCGACCATCTCGGCGGTGCCGCCGAACAGCGAATTGGCAATGGCGTAGGAGAGGCCGACGCCCAGGGCCCGCACCTGCGTCGGGAACAGCTCGGCTTTCACGATGCCGCTGATGCCGGTGTAGAAACTGATCACGATCAGGCCGACCATGATCAGCGCGAAGGACAGGACCGCGTTCTGCGTGGACCCGATGGCGGTCATCAGCGGCACCACCATCAGGGTCCCGAGGCCGCTGTAGAGCAGCATGTTGGCCTTGCGCCCGATCCGGTCCGACAACCAGCCGAAGAACGGCTGGATGATCATGTAGACGAACAGGGCGGCGGTGGAGATCTGCGAGGCCGTGACCTTGTCGATATGCGCCGTGTTGAAGAGGTACTTCGGCATGTAGGTGGTGAAGGTGTAGAAGCTCAACGAGCCGCCGGCGGTGTAGGCCAGCACCACGCAGAAGGCGCGCCAGTGCTTGAACAGGGCCGCGAAGGTGCCGGAATCCTTCTTGGCCATGTCTTCCTTGGTCGCCGTCTCGGCCAGCGACGAACGCAGGTAGAGCGCGACAACCGCCGCGATGGCGCCAATGACGAACGGGATGCGCCAGCCCCAGGCCGTCAGCTCCTGCGCGGTGAGGAAGCTCTGGAGGATGATCAGCACCAGCGAGGCGAGGAGCTGGCCGCCGATCAGGGTGACGTACTGGAAGGAGGCGAAGAAGCCGCGACGGCCCTTCACGGCGATCTCGCTCATGTAGGTGGCGCTGGTGCCGTACTCACCGCCCACCGACAGGCCCTGGATCATCCGGGCGAGCAGCAGCAGGGCCGGCGCGAGCTGCCCGACCGTGGCGTAGGTCGGCAGCACCGCGATCATCAGCGACCCGGCGCACATCATCAGCACCGAGATCAGCATCGAGGTCTTGCGGCCGAGGCGGTCGGCGATGCGGCCGAACAGCCAGCCGCCGATCGGGCGCATGAAGAAGCCCACCGCGAACACGGCGGCCGATTGCAGGAGCTGACTGGTGCTGTCGCCGGCGGGAAAGAACACCGGTGCGAAGTAGAGCGCGAAGAACGCGTAGCAGTAGAAATCGAACCATTCGACGAGATTGCCCGACGAGGAGGCGACGATCGCCTTGATCCGGCGTCGGTTGTCGGCGGCGTCCTCCGCCTTGGTCGGAATGGTCCCGGCCCCACCTGTCATACGTCTCATCCCTGTGATCTGAACAATGCCGTTCCGCGGCTTGCTTGACGGGGACGTTATCGCCTCGAACGCGATTTCCAAAGGGCGATCAGCGGGTTGTCGGACACGGCCAAGATGACGATGAAACCACGCTGTGGAAGACGTGCCCCTGAGCTTGGCTGTACCGAGTCAATAGGCTGGGCGCGATCAGCCGCAAGATCAGCGCAAGAAATCCGGGAACGGTTTCTCGAAGATCCTCGTTGCGGACGGCATCGACGTCGAGCGGCGTCCGACAACAACGAGAGTGGAAACGATCCCATGAGCAAGCTCTTTCGGAGCACGGTGACGGCGGCGGCCCTGGTGATCGGCGCAGCGAGCGCGTTCGCGCAGGGCGGGCCGGGCGGCGGCGCTGGTGGCGGGGCAGGCGGTGCCGGTGGCGCGGGTCCGGGTGCGGGTGGTGCCGGCGGAATGCGCGGTGGCGCCGGTGGCGGTGCGGGCGGTGGCGCCGGCATGCGGGGTGGCGAAGCCGGCGGTGCGGCTGGCGGCGCAGGCATGCGCGGCGGCGCCGGCGGTGCGGAGACCGGGGCCGGTCCGGCCGGTGGTGCCCAGCGCGGCGAGGCCGGTGGCCGTGGCGCCGAGGGTGGCGCAGGGCGGCAGGACGGTCGTCCGGGTCAGGCGGCCGGAGAGCGCGGTGGCCGCGAAGACGGTGGCGCCGCGGCACGAGACGGCCGGGGCGACCGGGACGACAAGGGAGATCGCGACGGCAAGGCGGACCGCGACGGCAAGGGCGATCGGGGCGGCAAGGCTGATCGCGACGGCCGCGAGGAGCGCGGTGGACGGGCCGACCGCGATGAGCGCGGCGGTCGCGACGGCCGCGTCGAGCGCGAGGGCCGGGGTGGTCGCGGCGACCGTGGCGATCGCGGCGCCGTCCGCGGCGCCTATGGCCGCCTGGGGGCGCCGCAGCGCACCGAGTTCCGCCAGAGCGTGTTCCGCCGGGGCATCCCACGCCTCGCCGCCGGCGCCTTCGCGCTCACCGTCGGAACGGCCATCGCCCGCAGCTACACCCTCTACGACCTGCCGCCGGACATCGTCCGGATCGCGCCGGAATACGAGGACTACCGCTACGTGCTGGTGGACGACGACATCGTCATCGTCGATCCCGACACCTACGAGATCGTCGACGTGATCCGCGGCTGACCCGAGCGATCGGAACCGCGTCGGGGGCGGGGCTTCAGGCTCCGCCCCTTCGCGTTTTCCGCTCAGCGCTTGCGGTCGAGGAGGCCGGAGACCACCCGTGCGGTGTAGTCGACCATCGGCACGATGCGGGCATAGTTCAGGCGCGTCGGGCCGATGACCCCCACCACGCCGACGATCTTCTGCGACCCGTCGCGGAACGGAGCCGCGATCATCGAGGAGCCTGAGAGCGAGAAGAGCTTGTTCTCCGAGCCGATGAAGATGCGCACGCCCTCGCCGCCCTCGGCCCGGGACAGGAGTTCGATCACGTCCTTCTGGGTCTCGAGGTCGTTGAACAGCAGGCGGATGCGGTCGAGATCCTCGGCGGCCCGCAGGTCGTCCAGGAGATTGGCCTGACCGCGCACGATGAGCTGCCGGGCATCCGAGGGGCCGACGCTGACGGCGAGGCCGGCATCCACGAGGCGCTCGGTGATCACGTCGAGTTCGCGCTTCATCGCTTGCCGGCCCGACTCGATCTCGGCGCGGAGCGTCCCCAGGGTCCGGCCCTGGAGCCGGGCGTTCAGGTAGTTCGAGGCCTCCTGGAGAGCCCCCGCCGGCAGGCCCGCCGGCAGGTCGAGGAGGCGGTTCTCCACCGAGCCGTCGTCGGAGACCAGGACGACCAGCGCCCGGGTCGGGTCGAGGCGGACGAACTCGATATGCTTGAGGTGGACATTGGTCTTGGTGGTGAGCACCACGCCGGCCCCGCGGGAGATCCCTGAGAGCAGCATCGAGGCCTCGGCCAGCGCGGAATCGAAGGTATGGCCCGAGGCGGCCGCGCGCATCTGCGCCTCGATCCGCTCCTGCTCCTCACGCCCGACATCGCCGAGCTCCAGCATCGCATCGACGAAGAAGCGCAGGCCCTGCTCCGTGGGCAGACGGCCGGCCGAGGCGTGGGGTGCGAAGATCAGCCCGGAATGCTCGAGATCCGCCATGACGTTCCGGATCGAAGCCGGCGACAGGGCCATGGGCAGGATGCGCGCGAGGTTACGCGAGCCGACCGGTTCGCCGGTCGTCAGATAGCTCTCGACGATCTGCCGGAAGATTTCACGCGAGCGTTCGTTCAGCGCGCTGAGAACCTGCATCTGCTGCGATGTGGAGAAGGGGCGGGCGGGCTCGGTCACATTCCATTCCTGAGGCGGAGAGTGTGACGGTCTCCCGTGCTTTACACAATGCCGCCCACCGTCGCCCCTGGCGGACGCATGGAGAATACGAGAAACCGCTTGGCCACGGAAGGCGTTCCGCACCTCGGGCTCACCGGCGGCGCCGGCAATCCGCCCGACCTCGCTTGCCGGGCGGGGGCCGGAACCGTAAAGCCGCACTCCATCGACACCGGTAAGGAGATCGGCATGCGGCCCTCGAAGCGCGCGAACGACGAACTGCGCATGGTCACCCTGGAGCGCGCCGTCTCCCGCCACGCCGAAGGCTCATGCCTCGTCAGCTTCGGCGACACCAAGGTGCTGTGCACGGCCACCCTGGAAGAGCGCGGCCCTGGCTGGCTGCGCGGCTCCGGCAAGGGCTGGGTCACCGCGGAATACGCCATGCTGCCGCGCGCCACTCACGCGCGCACCCGGCGCGAGGTGACGGCCGGCAAGCCTTCCGGACGCACCCAGGAGATCCAGCGCCTGATCGGCCGCTCCCTGCGCGCCGTGACCAACCTGCCGGCGATTGGCGAGCGCCAGATCACCGTCGATTGCGACGTGATCCAGGCCGATGGCGGCACCCGCACCGCGGCGATCACCGGCGCCTGGGTCGCCCTGCACGAGTGCTTCACCTGGATGCGCGGCCGCTCGATCATCTCGGTCGACCCCCTGCGCGACCACGTGGCGGCGGTCTCCTGCGGCATCTACAAGAGCAAGCCCGTCCTCGACCTCGACTATTTGGAGGATTCCGCGGCCGAGACCGACGCCAACTTCGTCATCACGGGCACCGGGGGCCTCGTCGAGGTCCAGGGTACCGCCGAGGGCAAGCCGTTCTCGGAGGAGGAGCTGTTCGAGCTGATGCGCCTCGCCAAGGGCGGCATCCAGTCCCTCGTCGCCCTCCAGAAGCAGGCCGTGGCGCAGGGAGTCTCCGCATGAGCGAGCACCGCATCCTCACGGGTCGCGTCGTCATCGCGACCCACAATGCCGGCAAGCTCGTCGAAATGCGCGAGTTGCTGGCGCCCTTCGGCGTCGACGCGGTCTCGGCCGGCGAACTCGGCCTGCCCGAGCCGGACGAGACCGGGACGATGTTCGCCGAGAACGCGGCCATCAAGGCGCACGCCGCCGCGACGGCCTCGGGCCTGCCGGCCTTCGCCGACGATTCCGGCCTCTGCGTCAACGCCCTCGACGGGGCACCCGGGCTGTTCTCGGCCCGCTGGGCCGGGCCGTCCAAGGATTTCACCGGCGCCATGGCGCGGATCGCCGCGGAACTCGACAAGCGCGGCGCCACCACCCGGCGGGCGCACTTCGTCTCCGCCCTGGTGATCGCCTGGCCGGACGGCCACACCGAGACCTTCGAGGGCCGGGTCTTCGGCGAACTCGTGCCGCCGCGCGGCGCGAGCGGGTTCGGCTACGACCCGATGTTCCAGCCCGACGGCGACCACCGCACCTTCGGGGAGATCTCCTCCGCGGAGAAGCACGGCGTCGACTGGCAGACCGGCAACGCCCTGTCGCATCGCGCCCGCGCCTTCGTGCTCCTGGCCCAGACCTGCCTGCGGCGTCCGTAAACTGCCTGCGGCGCCCTTGAGACCGGCCGCGGGATTGCCAAACGGCGGTCCCGCGCGCACATCCGCGTCATGACCGAACCGACAGGCCCGGACCACCCGACCCGCGATGCGGGGTTCGGGGTCTATGTCCACTGGCCCTTCTGCGCCGCAAAGTGCCCGTATTGCGACTTCAACAGCCACGTGCGCCACGCGCCCGTGGACGAGGGCCGCTTCCTGGACGCCTTCCGGGCCGAGATCGCCCATGTGGCGGCGCGCACGCCCGGACGGACGGTATCGAGCGTCTTCCTCGGCGGCGGCACGCCCTCCCTGATGCAGCCCGCCACCGTGGCAGGTCTGCTCGACGCCATCGGCGGCGCCTGGACCGTGACGCCCGACGTCGAGATCACCCTGGAAGCCAATCCCACCAGCGTCGAAGCGGAGCGCTTCCGCGGCTACCGCACCGCCGGGGTCAACCGCGTCTCCCTCGGCGTCCAGGCCATGGACGACGCCGCCCTGAAGCAACTCGGCCGCCTGCACAGCGCAGCCGAGGCCATGGCGGCGGTGCGGGTCGCGGCGGCGCATTTCGAGCGCTACTCCTTCGACCTGATCTATGCCCGGCCCGACCAGGGCCCGGCCGCGTGGCGGGCCGAACTCGAAGGTGCCATCGCCCGGGCGGCGGAGCACCTGTCGCTCTACCAGCTCACCATCGAACCGGGCACGCCGTTCTACGGCCTCGCCGCCGCCGGCAAGCTGGTGCCGCCGGACGATGATGCCGCGCGTGCCCTCTACGACGTGACCCAGGAGGTCTGCGACCGGGCCGGCTTGCCGGCCTACGAGATCTCCAACCACGCCCGGCCCGGCGCGGAATCCCGGCACAACCTCCTGTACTGGCGCTACGGCGAATATGCGGGCATCGGCCCCGGCGCCCACGGACGCCTCGTCGAAGCGGCAGGCCGGATCGGCACCGTCACCGAGCGGGCGCCGGAAGCGTGGCTCGCCCGGGTGGAGGGGCGGGGTCACGGCATCGTCGAGACCGAGACGCTGGCCGCCTCGGACCAGGGCGACGAGTTCCTGATGATGGGTCTGCGCCTGCGCGAAGGCATCGACCCCGCGCGCTACGCCGCCCTGAAGGGGAGGGCCCTCGACCCGGGGCGGATCGACGGCCTCGTTGCCGAGGGGCTGATCGCCCGACATGCGGGCGGCCGCATCGCCGCGACGCCCGCCGGCGCGCCGGTGCTCAACGCGCTGGTGGCCGCGCTCGCCGCCTGATCAGGTGCCCGACGGGCCGAGGGTGCGCGGCGCCGGGCTGACGATGGCCGGCGCACCCGAACGGATCTCGTAGACCGCCAGCGCGCGGTCGCTCGGGCCGTCCGGCCGGAACCGGAAGGTCCCGTCGACGCCGGAGAAGCCGGACGGGTTGGTGAGCGTGGTGTCGGCGAAACGCTGCGAGCCGAACTGGCGCGACAGGGCCGCCATCAGCGAGACCGCGTCGTAGGCCAGGGTGGCGACGCGCGGCGGCACCGAGCCGAACCGCGCCTGGTAGCGCTGCGAGAAGCCGGTGAAGCCGGCTGCGTCCGGGGCCGCGAACCAGCCGCCCTGGAGGGCGGGCAGGGCGTAGATCCGGGGATCGTTCCAGACGGCGGTGCCGATCGGCCGGACCCGGCCGGGGGCGAACCCGGCCTTGGTCAGGGCCGGGGCGACGGTGGCGAGGCCATCCGGCGTATCCGGCAGGAACAGCGCGTCGGCCTGGGCCGCCGGCCCGGTGATCAGGCCGCCGAGGCGCCCGATGGCGGGGGCCGGATTGCCGACGGGATAGCGCTCGATCGCCACGAGGCGCGCGCCCTTGCGGGCCACTGCCTCGCGGAACTGCGCCTCCACGGCGTTTCCGTAGCTCGAATCCGGGATCATCGCCGCGAAGGATTTTCGGCCGGACGCGACGGATTCGTCGACGACCCGGTCGACCTCGGCCTGGGGCAGGAAGCTCAGGAGGTAGGTGCCGCGGGCCGCGACCCCGGCATCGGTCGAGAAGGCGATGAGGGGCTTGCCCGCCGCGCGTACCACGCCGGCCGCCGCCTGGACGTTGGCGGCGAAGAGCGGGCCGAGGACGACCTCGGCCCCATCCGCCACGGCGGCTTGGGCCGCCTCGCGGGCGCCGTCCGGCGCGCCGCGGTCGTCCTTCACCAGGATCTGCAGGTCGGACTTCTGGAAATCCTCGATGGCGAGTTCGGCCGCGTTGCGCATCGCCGTGCCCACCGCCGAGCCCGGTCCGGTGAGCGGCACCACCAGGGCGACCTTCACCGATCCGGTGCCGATCCGCCCCCCCGCGGCGGCGATCGGCGCGTCGGGCCCCGGGCCTTCCGCCTGGGGTGGCGGGACCCGGTTCGAGACGCGGCCGCCGCCGTCCGGCACTCCGACGCAGGCCGCGAGCAGGAGCAGGGTCGAGATCCCGACCAGCCCGGATTTCAGCCTGTTGGCGTGCGTCATCGGTGGCCCCCCTGTCGCCGGCTGACGACCCAGGCTTGCAGCCTAGGGGCCAAAAGTAAATGTGAACCGACGCGCCGCCGAGCATTCCGCAGGAAGCCCCGATCGTGGCAAGGTCGCGGCCATGACCCAGAAGATCGACACGCGGACCCGGCGGCGGCGCGACCCGGCCGCGACGGGGCCCGGCGCCCGCCCACCCGCCACCTTCACGGCCTTCGGGCTCGCCGCCGAGGCCGAGGCGATCGAGCCCGGTCTCCACGTGGTGGCGACCCCGATCGGAAACCTGAAGGACGTCTCGTTCCGCGCCCTGGCGACGCTCGCCGCCGCCGATGCGGTGCTGGCCGAGGACACCCGCGTCACCCGCACGCTGCTGATGCATTACGGGATCACCACGCCCCTGGTGGCCTATCACGAGCATTCCAACGCGGCGGTGCGCGAGCGGATGATCGCCCGGATGCAGGCCGGCGAGGCCCTGGCCCTGGTCTCCGACGCGGGCACGCCCCTCGTGTCGGATCCGGGTTTCAAGCTCGTGCAGGCGGCGATCGAGGCCGGCCTCAGCGTCACGCCCATTCCGGGCCCCTCGGCGGTGATGACCGCCATCGTGGCCGCCGGCCTGCCCACCGACCGGTTCTTCTTCGAGGGCTTCCTGCCGGCCAAGTCCGGCGCGCGGCGCAACCGCCTGGAGGCGCTCGGGCGCATCCCCGGCACCCTGGTGTTGTTCGAATCGCCCCATCGCCTGCCCGAGATGCTGGTCGACGCCGTGGAGGTCCTCGGGCCTACGCGCCCGGCAGCGGTCGCCCGCGAGCTGACCAAGCTCTACGAAACGATCCGGCGCGGCAGCCTCGGCGATCTCGCCGCGCTCTACGCGGAGGAGGGCGCGCCGAAGGGCGAGGTGGTGGTGATCATCGGCACGCAGGACGAGGTGCCCGACGCCGCCGAGACGGATGCGGGCCTTGATGCGGCCCTGACGGCGGCGCTCGCCCGGCACTCGATCAAGGACGCCGCGACCCTGGTGGCGGAGGAGACCGGCCAGCCCCGCCGGGTCGTCTATGCCCGTGCCCTGGCCCTGGCCCGGCGCGACGATGAGACCTGAGGGCCCTGCGGCCGAGCGCCGGCGCGCCACCGAGCTGCGCGGCCGGACGGCCGAGACCCTCGCGCTCCTCGCCCTGATGCTGAAGGGGTACCGGCCGCTCGGGTCGCGCTTTCGCGCGGCGGGGGGCGAGATCGACCTGATCGTCCGGCGCGGGGCGACGATCGCGTTCGTGGAGGTGAAGGCGCGCAGCACGCTGGAGGCGGCGCAAGGCGCCATCGACGCCCGCAAGGTCGCCCGATTCTCGCGGGCTGTCCGGGCCTGGATCAGTCGGCACCCGAACACCGACGCGGCGACGTTTCGGGCGGACGCGGTGTTCGTCTCGCCCTGGGCCTGGCCCCGGCACGTGGCCGACGCCTTTCCGATCCGATGATCTCAGGCGCGCGCGGCCGCCACGGCTGCGATCAGCGTCCGCTTGAGGTCGGCTTGGCTGAACGGCTTCTGCACGACCGGACGATCACGGAACGGCTCACGGATGCCGGCGCCGCCGTAGCCCGTCGAGAATACGATGGGCAGGTCGCGCTTCACGATGGCTTCGGCCACCGGATAGATCGGCTCGCCCGCCACGTTGACGTCGAGGATGGCGACCTCGAAACTCTCGTTCTCCGCCATCTCGAGGGCGGTCGACAGACGCGCGGCGGGGCCGACGACGGTGCAACCGAAATCGAGCAGCATGTCTTCGAGCAGCATCGAGATCGCGGCTTCGTCCTCGACGACAAGCACGCGAGCCCCATTGAGAAGGTCTTCGTCCACTTGAGCACTCACGCCGGGGCTTCTTCCCTTCGATCGACTTGGAAATCCGGAACGCCTTCCGCGGAAGGTGTTCAGGGGTTCGCTCCCACCGTGTGCAATCAGGCTCGCAACATGCGAATGATGCAGGGCTTAAGCGAGCCGGCAAGACCCTTTGAACAGCCCGGCACAGAGCGAGCCGTCGCCCGTTCCGTGGGGCGTGTCAAGCACCTGAACCTCGTCAAAGGCCGTCTACGGGGCAGCAATGTTACGGTCTGAAACATTTCTGCGCCACCGACTCCTACCGGTAGGCAGCCCCCCCTGGAATGCCAACAACCTATGTTAACGGGACGGTCCGGGGTGCGAGACTGGACGCGACGGTCCGCGATGGCTTGGCTCGCGCTCTCCGGCGTGCGGGCTCCCGACTCGGCCACGGCCGGGTCTCCCCTCGTGGTCGCCTCGAAGAGCGATACCGAGGGCGCGCTGACCGGCGCCATGATCGCCCAGGTTCTGGAGAAACTGAACTTGCCCGTCCTGCGCAAGCTCGGACTCGGGCCGACCCTGATCGTTCGCAACAGCCTCCTGTCCGGCGAGATCTCGATCTATCCTGAATACACCGGCAACGGCGCCTTCTTCACCGGCACGGAGACCGATCCGATCTGGAAGTCGCCGCAGGGCGCGTACGACACCATCCGGCGGCGCGACGCCGAGCGCGGCCTCGCCTGGCTGACCCGGGCACCGGCCAACAACACGTGGCTGATCGCCGTCAACGGGGACCTGGCACGGCGCGAGCACCTGACCACGATGACCGACTTCGCCGGAGCGGTCCGCCGCGGCCTCATTCGGCTCGCCGCCTCCACCGAGTTCGTGGAGAGTCCGGCGGCCCTGCCGGCCTTCGAGGCGGCCTATGGCTTCGCCCTGCCCTTGAATCGCATCATCAGCCTGCCCGGCGGTGATACGTCCGTCACGGCGCGAGCGGCCGCGCAGGGGATCAGCGGCGTGAATGCCGGGATGGTCTACGGGACCGACGGGGCCCTCGCGGCGCTCGACCTCGTCGTCATGAGCGATCCCCTGGATGCCCAGATCGTCTACGAGGTGGCCCCGGTGATCCGGCAGGCCGACCTCGCCCGCCACCCCGAGATCGCGCCCGCCCTGGCGCGCGTGTTCACCCGCCTCGACGCCGAGACCCTGCGGCGGCTGAACGCGCGCATCACCGTGGACGGCGACGTGGCCGAAGCGGTGGCAGCCCGTTACCTGTCCAAGAACGGGCTGCTGCCGTGACGGCGGGGACATCGGGAAGCGCGCTGCGGACGGTCGGGATCGGGCGCGTCCTCGCGTTGCTCGTCGGCACCGCCTGGCTCGGTGCCCTGGCGCTCGCCCTGACCTGGCTGCCGGTGCTCACCATCGCGCGGAACCGGCTCGCGCTCGGGGATCCGCGGACCGGCTCGGAGGCGCTCGGCGCAACCGGCGCCCTGGTTCTCGCAATGAGCGCCCTCGCCATCGCCCTCGTGGTCTCGCGAAATCGGGCGGCGGCGGCGCTCGCCACGCTTCTGCTTCTCCTGGCCATCCTGGCCTTCGGACAGGGCCTCGGCGCCGGCGCCGTCCGGTCCCTCGCCGGACTCCCGCCGGCCGCGCGGGCCAGTCTCGGATCGGGATCCTGGCTCGGCCTGTTCCTCCTCGCCGGCGCCCTCAGCCTCGCGGTTCGGCGGTCTCGCAAACCGGGTTTCGGCCTCGCCATCGGCCTCGGCTTGGGCCTGGCGCTCGTCGTCCTCGGGTGGTCGGGCGCCTTCGATGCCCTCTCGCTCGCGGTCGAGTACGCGGCGCGGCGCGAGACGGTGAACGCGGCGCTCGCGGAGCATCTCGCCCTCGCGGGCGCGGCCCTCATTCTCGCGGGTTTCCTCGCGGTCGGGCTGTCGCTGCTCCCGCAGGGGCTGGTGGCCCTGGTCCTCGGCGGGATTCAAGTCGTGCCCGCCGTGGCCCTCCTCGGGGGAATGGTCGCCGTGATGTCGGGCCTCCTCCGCGCCGTTCCGATCCTGCGGGACCTTGGTCTCTCGGCGCTGGGCCCCGTCCCCGCCATCGTCGCCATCGCCGCCTATCTGGCCCTGCCCCTCTGGCGCGGGCTGACCCTGGCCCTGCGGGCGCCGGACGACGACACCCTGCAGGCTGCCGAGGCCCTCGGCCTCTCGCGGGGACAGGTGCTGGCGCGGGTCCGTCTGCCGATCGGTGCGCCGATCCTCATCGGGGCCGTGCGGGTGGCGGCCGTGCAGGGCCTCGGCCTCGCCACCCTCGGCGCCCTTGTCGGGGCCGGCGGCCTCGGCCGCATCGTCTTCGACGGGATGGCGCAGTTCGCGCCCGACCTGATCCTCCTCGGGGCGATCCCGGTCGTGGTGCTCTCGTTGCTGACCGAGCGCGGTCTCAGCCGAGTGGAGGCCGCCGCGCGGCGGCGGTGGCACGCATGAGCCGGTCGCGACGAACCGCGGCCCTCGGCTTCGCCCTCATGGGCCTCGGCCTCGCCGTGGCCAGTCATCCCAGGGTGGCGAGCTGGATCACCGAGGCCCTGGGGGAGCCGGCGCGGCGTCCCCTGTCGGTGGAGCGCCTCCTCGACCTGGCATGGAAGCACCTCGCCCTGGCCGGAACCGGCCTCACCCTCGTGGCCGTCCTGGGGATCGGCCTCGGCATCCTGATCACGCGCCGCTTCGCAGAACCCTGGCGGCCGATGATCGATGGACTCGCGGCGGCCGCGCAGGCGGTGCCCCCGGTGGTCGTGGTCGCGCTCGCCCTGCCGATCCTCGGCTTCGGAGGTCCCCCGACGCTGCTCGCCCTCGTCGCCTACGGAATCATGCCGGTCCTGCGGGGGACGGCGGGCGCCATCGCGGGGGTGGCACCGGAGGTCCGCGAGGCCGGACGGGCGATCGGCCTGACCCGGCTCCAGATCCTGACACGGATCGAACTGCCCCTGGCCGCCCCCGATATCGTCGAGACCCTGCGCACCGCCCTGGTGCTCGCCATCGCCACCGCCGCCGTCGGCGCCCTGGCGGGGGCCTCGACCCTCGGCACGCCCATCGTGTCGGGCCTGCAGAACCAGAACACCGTGGCGATGCTCCAGGGCACCGCCGCCACGGCCGCCCTGGCGTTCCTGGCCGACGCCGCGCTGCTGGCCGGCGTCGGCGGGTGGCGCGCTATTCGTCCTTGAACACCACCTGCGCGCCGCGGCTGACGCGGTTGGCGAGGTCGCGCGCATCCCAGTTCGTCAGGCGGATGCAGCCGTGGGATTCGGTCTTGCCTACCTTCTCCGGCTCCGGTGTGCCGTGGATGCCGTAGGAGGGGATCGAGAGGTCGATCCAGACCACGCCGACCGGATTGTTGGGGCCGGGCGGGATGGTGAACTTGGTCTTCGCCTTCACGCCGGCGAACTGGTACTTCGGATTGTAGGTGTAGGTCGGCGCGTAGGCGACGCCTTCGACCTTCGCCTCGCCGGACGGGGCCGGCTTCTCCTCGCTGCCGATCGAGGCCGGATAGAACGCGACGAGTTTGCCGTCCCGGTCGAAGGCCCGCACGGCGCGGCTCTCCTTGTCGACCTCGATGCGGGTCACGTCCTTCGCGTCGCGCGCCTCGGGATCGACCGCCTGGGCGTTCGAGCCCTTCGTGTCCGTCGCCTTGCCGGTATCCTTGTTGGACTCCCTCTCGCTGGAATCTCTCTTGCCGGATTCCGTCTTGCCGGATTCCGTCTTGCCGGATTCCGTCTTGCCGGATTCCGTCTTGCCGGCCTCCTGCGACTGCTTCTTCGCGGCCTTCTCCTCGGTCGTCGCCTTGCCGGTCTCCAGCGGCTTCACCGCGGCGACCAGGATCACCGTACCGGCCTTGCCGAAATCCGCGTCGGGGTTGAGCGCGCCGAGGAGATCCGGGGCCATGTGGAAGCGCTCGGCCAGCATCTCGCGGGGGCTTGTATAGCCCAGCGCGTCGAGATCGGCCTGCTCCTCCATCTTCGCCGGCATCTTCTCGACGAAGGGCCCCGCCGCATCGACCTCCGTGACGGTATATTCGGTGAGCACCGGATCACGGCTCGTCGCCTGAAGCGTGTCGGCGAGGTCGGGCGCGATCTCCGTTTCGGCCTTCAGGCCGTTGGCGGAGGCGAAGGCCGCCAAGGCGCCGCGAAGGTTGTCGCCGTCCCGGCCGTCGATGGCGCCGGGCGAGAAATGGGCCCGATCGAGGAGGATTTGCGCCTTCACGAGCGCCGGCTCCGGGCGCTTCGCCCCGCTGCGCTTGGCCGCCTCGCCCTTCGACTCGGCCCTGTCCGTCCTCTTCGCCGCGCCCGTCTTCGGTTCGCCGCCCTGGGCGTCGGCCTTCGCGGCGTCCCCGGTCGGCGCCAGGGCTGCGGATTCCACCGCCTCGCGCGTCAGCGCCGGTCCCTCCGCCTTGTCCTTCGTCTCGGCCTGCGCGCCGCTCGCCAGGGCGACCAGGGCGAGGGCGGCGAGACCGCCGCCGATGCGTGTCGAAGGATACCTGATCACCGAAGAACTCCCGCGCTATCCGCCTGATGGCGCGGGAGTAAGCGCGCGGGGCCGTCCGGCGTTCCGCCCTTCACTGACAGAGGCGGTGGCCGGCATTCCGCTGCCGCTCGTCGAGATGGAGGTGGTTGGCGTGGGCCGCATCCGAGCCCGGGCCGAGGACCGTGCGGAAGAACGCGCAGGCCCGGCCGCGTACGGCGGCCAGGAAGGTCGCCTCCGGCGTTCCCTCCGGCGCGGCCAGCACCGAGAGGGCCGGGCGGTTGGCGAAGGTGAAGCCCATCACGTCGATGCCGTTGGCGAAGCTGTGTTCGCTGAGCTTGGCATCGGGATCGTGGTTCTGGCCCCGGCATTCGTAGGAGGTGCCGATCGTCAGCCCCTTCAGCGGCTGGCCGAGGTCGCGCTCGGCGGCCGCCTGCGCCTCCGTCGCCCAGCGGGCGAGGGATTCGGCGGCTTCGCAGACCAGGGTCACCGGCGGCGCCAGGGCAAGGTCGTCGGCCAGCGCCGTGACCTTCAGGGGCCTGGCTGCCCCGCACTGACCGTTCGTGATGGCCGGCAGAGGCTCGAAGCGTGCGCCGAGGCGCTCCAGGCGACGCCGGCAGGCCCCGTCGTCGACGGGCGCCACGGTGATGGCCAGGGCGGGGGCCGAGAGTTCGGCGGGTCGCGGGGGCGGTGCCGGCACTTCCCCGCCGTCCGCGGGCTTCACCGGTTCGGCCTCGCGCGCCTTTGCCGCCTCTGCCGGCGGCGACAGTTCCGCCGGTCGTTCGGGTGGGCGCGGCGCTTCGACCTGGGCCGGCGGGGCGAGCTCGGTTGGACGCGGCGGGGGCGCCGGCGGTGGCATCGGGATCGCCGTCGCATCCGACGGCACGCCTTTCTCCTGCGCCGAACCGTCGCGCGTGAGGCCGAGTTGGCCGGCGAGGACGAGGATCGCGGCTCCGGCAAGGCGACGGGCGGGTCGGTGACGCATCTCGTTTTCCATCTGGTCCGGGGCCCCGGAACGCCGGTAACGGTCGGGAGGCGCCGCGGGTTCGCGCGGGGCCTTTACCGCGTCAACCCAGAGACGAAACCGACGCCGTGTCGCTTGCGGGCGTAGGCCCGCATTTGCGCTTCGCGCCTGGGTGCTTACCTTGCGGCGCGACGCGCGATGAACCGGACGAAGGACTGCGAATGACCACTGGCACGCCCGACGCTTCCCAGGAGATGGCTCACGAGACGACCGCCGCCGCGGCGCGGATCGGCCCCTTCGCCGACCCGGCCTGGTCGACGCCCCACGGCCTGCCGCCGTTCGAGGACATCGTGCCCGCCCATTATCTCCCGGCCTTCGAGGCGGCGCTGGCCAGCCACCGGGCCGAGATCGACGCCATCGCGGCCGACACCGCCCCGGCGACCTTCGCCAACACGGTCGCGGCTCTGGAGCGAGCGGGGCACGACCTCGACCGCGTCGCCTCGGTGTTCTTCAACCTGAGTGGAAGCCACACCAACCCCGAGCTGCAGGCGGTCGAGCGGACCATCACCCCGCGCCTGGCCCGCCACGGCAGCGCGATCTACCTCGATGCCGCCCTCTGGGCCCGCATCTCCGCGGTGGATCCCGAGGCCGAGCAGCTCGGACCGGAGGAGCGTCGGGTGCTCGACCGCTACCGGACCCGCTTCCGCCGCTCGGGTGCCGATCTGGCGCCCGAGGCCAAGGATCGGATGGCTGAGATCGCCGCCCGCATGGCCGAGCTCGGCACCAGCTTCAGCCAGAACCTGCTCGCCGACGAGAGCAGTTTCGCCCTGCCCCTGGAGACTGAGGACGATCTTGCCGGGCTGCCGCCCTTCCTGCGCGCGGCAGCGGCGGCGGCGGCCCGGGAGCGGGCCAGCGCGCACGGCCACGTCATCACCCTGTCGCGCTCGCTGATCGAGCCGTTCCTTGTCTTCTCCACGCGCCGGGACCTGCGTGAGAAGGCCTACGACGCCTGGACCCGCCGCGGTGAGAGCGGCGGCGCCACCGACAACCGCGGCCTCATCGCCGAGATCGTCGCGCTGCGGGCCGAGCGGGCCCGACTGCTCGGCTACGACAGCTTCGCCCATTTCAAGCTCTCGGACACGATGGCGGGCTCGCCCGACCGGGCGATGGACCTCCTGCGCAACGTCTGGACGCCGGCGCACCACCAGGCCGCCACCGAGCGGGACCGGCTGCAGGCGCTGGTCCAGGCGGAAGGCCACAACTTCGATCTCGCCAAGCACGACTGGCGTCACTACGCGGAGAAGCTGCGCCGGGCCGAGCACGACCTCGACGAGGGCGAGATCAAGCCGTACCTGCCCCTCGACGGCGTCATCGCGGCGGCTTTCGACACGGCCGAGCGTCTCTTCGGCCTGCGCTTCGAAGAACTGCCCGACGTGCCGCGGTATCATCCGGACGTGCGCGCCTGGGCCGTGCGCAACGCGGACGGATCCGAGGTCGGCCTGTTCCTCGGCGACTACTTCGCCCGCGCCACGAAGCGCAGCGGCGCCTGGATGAGCGCCTTCCGGTCGCAGGAGCGGCTCAACGGCGACATCAAGCCGATCATCGTCAACGTGATGAACTTCGCCAAGGCGCCGGACGGCGAGGCCACGCTGCTCTCCTTCGACGATGCCCGGACGCTGTTCCACGAGTTCGGCCATGCCCTGCACGGCCTCCTCTCCGACGTGACCTACCCGCTGCTCGCCGGAACCGCGGTGGCGGGCGACTTCGTCGAGCTGCCGTCCCAGCTCTACGAGCACTGGCTCGAACAGCCGGAGGTGCTGCGCAAGCACGCCCGGCACTACCGCACCGGTGAGCCGATGCCCGAGGACCTGCTGAAGCGCCTGCTCGCGGCCCGGACCTTCAACCAGGGCTTCGCCACCATCGAGTACACCGCCTCGGCGATCGTCGACATGACGCTGCACCTGTCGAGCGCCGGCGAGGACGGGCTCGACGTCGCGGCCTTCGAGGCGGACGCCCTCAAGCGCATCGCCATGCCGGCCGAGATCGCGATGCGGCACCGGACGCCGCATTTCGCGCATATCTTCTCGGGCGACGGCTACGCGGCCGGCTACTACAGCTACCTCTGGTCCGAGGTACTCGATGCCGACGCCTTCGACGCCTTCCGCGAGGCCGGGGACATCTTCCATCCGGAGACCGCGGCGCGCCTGCGCAAGTACGTGTACGGGGCCGGCAACCTGCGTGATCCGAGCGAGGCCTACACCGCCTTCCGGGGGCGGTTGCCGAGCATCGACCCGCTCCTGCGCCAGCGGGGGCTGGCGGCCTGACGACCCGCCACGCGGCAGACAGGGTAACGGTTTCGTAAAGAAACAGCCTTAACCAATGCTTCCTGCCCCATCAGGAAGCATTGGTCATGACGGATAAGGCCCTCGCGGCATCGGCCGACCCCTCGCCCGACACCCTTCTCAAGCAAGCGATCCTCGGCGCCCGCGCCTCGGCCGAGAAGGCCGCTGCGCCGTCCGTCGCCGGCGGCGCCCCCTGGACCGCGAAGCTCCGCCCCGAGCCGCGTCTCCTTGCCATCGCCGCGGCAAGCCTCGGGCTCGGTGCCCTCATGGGGGCCGGCGCGATGAGCCTCGCAGCCCCGCGCGGGGCGGACGGCAGCGAGACCCTGGCGCAGATTCGCCACCAGATGGAGATCGGCCGCACCGAATCCGAGCGGCAGGTCGAGCGCCTGGCCAAGGGCCTCGCACAACTTCAGGACATTGCGGAGGCCGGCCGCCAGGAGGCCAAGGCGCGCCATACGAACCTCGCCGAGCGCCTCGGCCGCGCGGAGCAGGGCCTCGCCACGAAGCTCGCCGCCACCGGTGACCGCCTCGAGCAGGCGGAGAAGGACCAGAGCGCCCGCCTCGCCGCCCTCACCCTGCAGATCGAGAAGCGCACGGCGGCCCCGGCTCCGCCGCCCGTCGTCGCGCCCCAGGCCGCCAAATCTGCCGCCCCCGAGCCCACCGAAACGGGCGCGCTTCCGGACAAGCCGAAACCGTCACCCGCCGAGGGCTGGGCGGTGCGGGAGGTCTACGATGGGGTGGCGGTCCTGGAGGATCGCAAACGCCGCCTCGTGGAGGTCGGCCCGGGCGACACCGTTCCGGGTGTCGGACGCATCGAGGGCATCGAACGGCGGGGCAAGAGCTGGGTCGTCGTCACCAAGCAGGGCATCATCACGCCCCAGACGTGGTGAGTCCGGGTCGAGCTCGGCCGACCTGACGAACCGCGATCAGGACGCCTGGGCCTCGATCTCGGTCTCGGCGTTCCGCACGGGGAAGCGGGGCTCGATCGTCAGGGGATCCGCGATCATCGACCCCCGCGCGGCGCGGTTGCGCCCGTGGGTCAGTGCCCGCGTCTGCGCTTCCGCCGACGGATGCAGGATGGCGGTCAGGAAGGCGAGGCCTTCGAAGTCGGAATCGAGGTTCTTGGCTTCGAACACTGGCATGGCGGTCACCGGACCCGAGGTCCTGAAGGGCCCCCGGAGGGAGCCTCAGGACCCGTCATTGGCAGATAATGGGGACAGCGGCAATAAGTTCCGAAAGCCCACGATTATTTACCGTTAATTCACCTCTGCGCCGGACCGAAGGTTAACGCGGTGCGGCAGCGCACCTGATTACAGTGTTCGCGCATCCTGGTAGATCGCCGCGGGAAGGCCCCGGATGTCGGTCTCGACGGTGAGGAGGTGGCCGGCCAGCGGGTCGTCGGCCGGGTCGCGCCCGCGCAGGGCGGTGGTGATGAACAGGGTCGTCAGATCCGGGCCGCCGAAGGCGCATTTGGTGACGAGCGCGGTGGGCACCGGCAGCACGCGCTCGATCTGCCCCTCCGGATCGAAGCGGGTGATGCGCGATCCGCCGTAATGGCAGACCCAGAGATACCCAGCGGCATCGACCGTCAGGCCGTCCGGCTTGCCCCAATCGGCTTCGAAGGCCGCGAAGGGCTGGGGCGGTCCGATGCGGTCCTCCGCGATGGGATGGACCCGGATCACCCCTTCGGCGGTATCCGCGGTGTAGATCCGGCTGCCGTCGGCCGTCATCACCGGTCCGTTCGACACGGCGACCCGCCCTCCGAAGGCATCGAGGCGCCCACCGTGCCAGCGGTGGAAGGTGCCGGTGGGCTCCGCCTCGGCGTCGTCCATGGTGCTGAAGTAGAGGGCGCCATCCGGTCCGACATGGCCGCTGTTGAGCCGGTTGCCCGAGCGATGATCGTCGGGCGCCACCAGCGGATCCCGACGGCCGCTCTCCAAGTGAAGCCGCACGACGCCGGATTCGAAGCCGGCGAGCACCGTGCCGGGATCTTCCGTGAGAAGCGCGAATCCAAGCTTCTCGTCCTGCGGATAGCGCTGCGTCGCCCCGCTCGCGGGGTCGTAGCGCCAGATCGTCGGCGTCTCGACGTCGACCCAGCTGAGCGTGCCCGAGCGGGCGTCCCAGGCCGCTTCCTCGCCGAGTGCGCAGCGGCAGGGAACGGCAACGCGGGGCGTGTGCGGATGGACGCGCAGGGTCATCGGGTCGGGCTCCGGACTCGGCAGGGGCTTGAACGGGGGAGCGGCACTCCGCTCCGGCGACGTCGGTCAGGCGACGTCTTCGCGCAGTAGCTCGGTGTTGACCGCGAAGGCCGCCATGGCCCCCTCGGCGGCGGCGACCACGGCGAATTGCACCCGGCGGGAGGCGTCCCCGGCGACGAACAGGCCGGGCACGTTGGTGGTCTCGTACTCGCCCGTCGGCACCACGCCCTTTCGGGTCAGGTCGCAGCCGAGCTGCGTGATGAGGTCGGACGGCTCGCACGGCATCGTCATCAGGAACACCGCGTGGCAGGGCAGGCTGGTGCCGTCCGCGAAGGTGAGGCGCTGCGGCTGGCGGCCGTCGCCGTCGAGGCGCCGGATCGGCGTCTCGACGATGCGGACGCCATGGCGGGCGAGACGCGCGCGATCGTGGTCGGAGAGAACGGTCGGCTGCGCATCGGTGCAGAGGGTGACGTCGTCGCTCCAGACGGTCAACTCGAGGGCCATGCCCTTGGCCGCTTCGCCATGGGCATAGACGATGAGGGGCCGGTCTCGATTCTCGTAGCCGTCGCAATAGGGGCAGGAATGGACCCCGTGGCCCCAGTAGAGGTCGAAGCCCTCCACCGAGGGCAGGGCCTGATGCAGGCCCGTCGCTAACACCAGCTTGCGCGTCGTCTCGTGGCTGCCGTCGGCCAGGGTGACGCAGAAGCCTTCGTCGCAGCCCCGGGCCTGGGTGACCTCGACTGCGCGGCGCTCCACCGTGGGATAGCGGTCCAGATCGGCCTCGGCCCGGGCCCTTAGCTCCAAGGGCGGCGTGCCGTCTCGGGTGAAGACCCCCCAGCTCCGCGGCGTGACCGCGTTGCGGGGCTGGCCGGAATCGCAGAGGAGCACGTCGCGGCGGCAGCGCCCGAGGATGAGCGCAGCGTTGAGGCCCGCCGGGCCGCCGCCGACGATGATGACGTCGCGCATATCGCCCGCTCCCCGGCCTGACCTGTCCGAAGATCAACGGTCGGACACGGGGGGAGGTTCGGTGAAGGCCCCCCGGAACAGGAAAAAGGGCGCTCGCGCGCCCTCGTTCCGTTCCCCAGGGCCGACGCGCGCCTCAGGCGGCGGTCGGAGCCTTCACGGGGATGCCCTTCTCGGACAGGAACTGCTGCAGCTCGCCCGACTGGAACATCTCGCGGGTGATGTCGCAGCCGCCGACGAACTCGCCCTTCACGTAGATCTGCGGAATGGTCGGCCAGTTGGAGAAGGCCTTGATCCCGTCCCGGACCGCCGCGTCGTCGAGGACGTTGACGCCCTTGAACGGCACTTCCAGGTAATTGAGGATCTGGACGACCTGGCCCGAGAAACCGCACATCGGAAACTGCGGCGTGCCCTTCATGAAGACGACCACGTCCTGGGACTTGATCTCGTTCTCGATCGCGGTGTTGACGTCGCTCATGGGAGTCCTCGTTCGTCTCGGGTCGTGGAAGCTCGCGCTTGAGTTCAGGATTCCGGCGCGGATTTCAAGGCCGTCGATCCTGCGATCCGCCGCAGTGCCGCATCCAGATCACACGGAAGCACGAGAAGTTCGTCCGGACCGAGAGGGCATTGCGCCGGCAGGTTCGGAATCAAGGTATCGCCGTAGCGCCTCAGGCTCAACTTCGCCAGGGCCTGCGCAGATGACCAGATCTTATCCCAGTCCAGGCGTTGCCGCATGGAGCGCTCGTATCGATTCATCGCCGTGATCTGGAACGTCCCGGCTTCCTGGTACCAGTGGTCGAGGGCTGCCGCGTCCGGCGCGGACAACCGCTTCAGCAGATGCGCCAAAGTCTGTGCCAGCAGGCTCTCCACGGCCTGAACCTGGGATCGACCCACGCTCTCGATCTCCTCGGCGACGTTCTCCCAATCCAGGATGTTCGACAGGTCCGGCCGACGCGCGAGAGAACGCAGGGTCGAGGCCTGCTGCTCGGCCCAGGTCACGATGTCGTCGTCGTAGAGGCTCGGCTGGTCCATACGGTCCGCCTCCAGGGAGACCTCAATCCTGCGGGATGCCCGTGGTGAGCGCAAGGGCGTGCAGCACGCCCCCCATCCGGCCCTGCAGCGCGCCGTAGACCATCTGGTGCTGCGCGACACGGGTCTTGCCCTTGAAGGCCGTGGACAGGACCGTGGCGGCGTAGTGGTCTCCGTCGCCGGCCAGATCCTTGATCTCGATCCGGGCGTCGGGCAGCGCCTCACGGATCATCGCCTCGATCTCGCGCGCATCCATCGGCATCGGGTTGGCTCCTGACGGTCGGAAAGGGGGGCTTCAGGCCGGGACGCCCGCCGGTTGGCTCGCCATGTAGGCCGGCAGCCAGCCCTCGTGGGTCTCGCGCAAGGTGGCCAACGATATGGTCTCGCCGTGCGGCAGGGTCAAATGGTCGTTGCCCGTCACGCCGATCACGGCCGCCGGGATGCCCTGGGCCGAGGCGCTGTAGAGCAGGTCCGGTGCGGTCTCGGGGTCGACGGCCAGGAGGTATCGGGCCTGGTCCTCGCCGAACAGGTAGGCATGGGTCGCCAGGCCCTGGGGCACCTCGGGGAGGGCGGCGCCGATGCCGCCCGCCATCGCCATCTCGGCCAGCGCCACGGCGAGGCCGCCGTCGGACAGGTCGTGGACCGTGTCGACGAGACCCGACGTAATCAGGCCGCGCACGAAATCGCCGTTGCGGCGCTCCACGGCGAGGTCGACCGGGGGCGGGGCTCCCTCCTCGCGTCCGGCGATGACCGAGAGGTAGACCGACTGGCCCAGCCAGCCGGCGGTCTCGCCGATCAGCACCAGGACGTCGCCGGCGCGCTTGAGGTCGAGGGTGGCGTGGCGCGTGACGTCGTCGAGGACGCCGACGCCGCCGATGGTGGGGGTCGGCAGGATGCCGACGCCGTTGGTCTCGTTGTAGAGCGAGACGTTGCCGGAGACGACGGGGAAGTCGAGGGCCTTGCAGGCCTCGCCGATGCCCTTCAGGCAGCCGACGAGTTGGCCCATCACCTCGGGCTTCTCCGGGTTGCCGAAGTTCAGGTTGTCGGTGATGGCCAACGGCCGTCCGCCGACCGCCGTGATGTTGCGCCAGGCCTCGGCCACGGCCTGCTTGCCGCCCTCCACCGGATCGGCCTCGCAGTAGCGCGGGGTGACGTCGGCGGTCATGGCGAGACCGCGCGGACCGTCCTCGACCCGCACGATCGCGGCGTCGCCGCCCGGCTTCTGCACCGTGTTGCCGCCGATGAAGTGGTCGTACTGCTCGTAGACCCAGCGCTTCGACGAGAGGTCGGGCGAGCCCACCAGGCGCTTCAGGGCCTCGGCGCTGCCCACGGTCTCGGGCACGTCGGCGGCGGCGAGCACCGGCTGGTGCGTGTTGGCGATGTGGGGCCGGTCGTAGAGGGGCGCCTCGTCGCCGAGCTCCTTGATCGGCAGGTCGGCCATGACGACGCCGTCGTGCTTCACGACGAAGCGGAGCGTGTCGGTGGTGTGCCCGATGATCGCGAAATCGAGGCCCCACTTCACGAAGATCGCCTCCGCCTCGGCCTCCATGCCGGGCTTGAGCACCATGAGCATGCGCTCCTGGCTCTCGGAGAGCATCATCTCGTAGGCGGTCATGCCGGCCTCGCGGGCCGGCACCTTCTCGATATGGAGCTCGACGCCGAGGTCGCCCTTGGCGCCCATCTCGACGGCCGAGCAGGTGAGGCCGGCGGCCCCCATGTCCTGAATCGCGATCACGGCGCCCGAGGCCATCAGCTCGAGGCAGGCCTCCAGCAGCAGCTTCTCGGCGAAGGGGTCGCCGACCTGCACCGTGGGACGCTTCGACTCGGAGGCGTCGTCGAACTCCGCCGACGCCATGGTGGCGCCGTGGATGCCGTCGCGGCCGGTCTTCGAGCCGAGATAGACGATCGGGTTCCCCACGCCGGTGGCGGCCGCGTAGAAGATGCCGTCGGTGCGGGCGAGACCCACCGCCATGGCGTTGACGAGGATGTTGCCGTCGTAGCGCGGGTGGAAGCCCATGGCGCCGCCCACCGTCGGCACGCCGAAGGAATTGCCGTAGCCGCCGATGCCCGCGACGACGCCGGAGACGAGGTGGCGGGTGCGCGGATGATCCGGCGAGCCGAAGCGGAGGGCGTTCAGGGCGGCGATCGGACGCGCGCCCATGGTGAACACGTCGCGCAGGATGCCGCCGACGCCGGTCGTCGCGCCCTGGTAGGGCTCGATGAAGCTCGGGTGGTTGTGGCTCTCCATCTTGAAGACGCAGGCGAGCCCGTCGCCGATGTCGATCACGCCGGCGTTCTCACCCGGGCCCTGGATCACCCAGGGCGCCGAGGTCGGCAGGCCGCGCAGGTGCTTGCGGGACGACTTGTAGGAGCAGTGCTCGTTCCACATCGCCGAGACGATGCCGAGCTCGGTCAGGGTCGGGTCGCGCCCGATCAGGCCACGGAAGCGCGCGTACTCGTCCGGCGTCAGGCCGTGCTGGCGGACCAGTTCGGGGGTGATCGGAACATCGTTGCGGAACATGCGACCCTCTCGGCACCGCCCCCGTCCGGGTCCGGCCGTGCGTGACGGCTCTAAAGCGGAACGCCGCGCCGTGGCAACACGCGATCGTGGCGCGAGCGCGATCCGCGGCCCTAATCCTCCGGGCTTTCGGCGATGAAACGCCCCTTGGGCTGCTCCTTCACGTCGCGCCACCGCCGGATCAGCGCATGGACGGGTTCGGGGCCGGCCACGAAGGCGACGTAGTCGAAGGCCTCCGGGTCGCGGCTCGACATGAGCAGCTGGAAGTGCATCCGGAACAGGTTCCACTTGCGCCGGGCGATGATGCGCGTCTCGATCAGATCCTCGATCCGGACGTGAATCTCGACGGGGCGATGGGCCAGGGGCGCCGGAAGCTTCGAGGCGCTGAGCGGATTGCGCTGGTGGACCGAGAGCCAGTCCCACTTGGCCCGGACGTCGAGCCAGCGGATCGCGTCGCTCGCCGCCACCCGGGCGAGGGCGCCACGGGTCTCGGTGGCGCGGGGATCGAGGGTGATCCACGGGATGACGCTGCCGATGCTCACGAAGGAGACCGGCGTACCGCGCCGGCCGAATTCGGGATCGGCGACGAGCACCCGGTCGAGCGCCTCGAGACCGAGGAAGCTCGACGAGGAATGGCCGATGACCACGATCTCGGAGGCCTGGCCCTCCGCGCCCCGGATGATCGACGCGAAGGCGTCGAGCCGGGCGCGCATCCGGGTGTCGGCGCCGCTGGCGTGATCGTGGGTGAAGGCGGTGTCGTCGACGAGATGCGCCACGTAGAACGGCTTGCCGCGGGTCGCCCGTATGAGCAGCGCGAGGAGCCCGTAGGCCAGCACGGGCACCGCCAGGAGCCCCCAGATCCCGGACAGGCCAGGCACCAGGGCGACGGCAGCCGACGCGAGGCCGAGGCTCAGGACGACGAGGAACAGGTAGATCAGGTGGACGCCGACGATGACCCGGGCGAAGCGCCGGGCCTCACGCCGGAAGGGAGCGACGTAGCCCGACCGGATCAGGCGCCACCACAGGGCCGGCACCTCGAGCAGGCGGCGTCCGTTGGTGCGGGGGAACCGGGCCGCGACGATGTCGTCCCAACGCAGGAGGGTGTAGTGCGTCGTGTGTCCGTCGAGATCCACGCGCCAGTCGACGGCCAGCCCGTCCGCGCTCCGCTCCGGATCGCCCACCGTGATCGCCAGTCCGCGCCGGACGGCCGTGAGCCGGGCTTCCCGCCGGAACAGACCCCAATAGGTCTCGGGTTCGCGGGGATCGAAGCCCGGCATGTAGAAGACCTGACGGGCAGCCGGTGCGGGCGGTTCTGAAGGCGTGATGATGGGGACCCGTCCGATTCGAAGCTGGCGGCCGCTGGCCGCGCCCGTCCCTACACGATGGCGATCCGGATAGACGAGTGCGAAAGCGCATCCGGGCGCCGTCGGGGCGCCCCGACCGCCCGTCCTACCGGGCGGCCGGCGCGTGGGACAGGAAATCCGCCACCGCCGCGACGAAGCGCTCGCCGTAGGCCTCGCGCTTGCGCTCGCCGACTCCGTGGACCGTGCGCAGGGCGTAGAGGTCGACGGGCTTGGTGCGCGCCATCTCGATCAGGGTCCGGTCGGGGAAGACCATGAAGGCGGCGATGCCCTCGGCCCGGGCGATGGTGGCGCGCAGGCCGCGCAGGTGCTGGAACAGGGCCTCGGTGGCGGGATCGAGATCCAGGCTCGCGTCCTCGCGGGCCGCCCCGCGCTTGCGGTCGCGCGGCTCGGCCACCTTCGGCTCGGGGTCGGGCCGCATCTGGATGGCCTCGCGGCCGAACAGGATCGCCTCGCCCTTGTCGGTGAGCGAGAGCCCGCCGAACCCGTCGCCGTTCTCGGTCACGGCCCCGGCGGCGAAGAGCTGGCGCAGCATCGCGCGCCAAGCGGCGATGGGCTTGTCGGCACCGACCCCGAAGGTCTTCAACGCCGCGTGGCCGTTACGCCGGATCGTGTCGGATTCCTTCCCGTGCACCACGTCGCAGACATAGGCGGCGCCGAAGCGCTGGCCGGTGCGCACGATGGCCGAGAGCAGCTTCTGGGCCGGCACCGTCGCGTCGATGAGCGAGACGCCGCTGCGGCAGAGGTCGCAGCGCCCGCAGGGTTCGCTCGCCTCGCCGAAATAGCCGAGCAGCGACTGGCGCCTGCAGGTGGCCCCTTCGCAGAGCGCGATCATGGCTTCCAGCTTGCGCCGCTCCACGCGCCGGCGCTCGTCCGGCACGTCCTTCTCGTCGATCTGGCGGCGGCGCAGGGCCATGTCGTCCAGGCCGTAGATGGTCAGGGTGTCGGCGGGCAGGCCGTCGCGGCCGGCGCGGCCGATCTCCTGGTAGTAGCCCTCGACGTTGGAGGGCATGTCGGCATGGCAGA
This sequence comes from Methylobacterium sp. Leaf465, assembly GCF_001424705.1. Lineage (GTDB taxonomy): Bacteria > Pseudomonadota > Alphaproteobacteria > Rhizobiales > Beijerinckiaceae > Methylobacterium. The sequence continues at coordinate 509,810 of NZ_LMRA01000012.1, read as the reverse complement.
CGAAGCGCACGTCGGGCTTGTTGATGCCCATGCCGAAGGCCACCGTGGCGGTCATCACCACGCCGTCCTCCTGCAGGAAGGTGTCCTGGTTCCGCATGCGCGTGCCCTGGTCGAGGCCGGCATGGTAGGGCAGGGCGTTGAAGCCGTCCTTGGCCAGGGTCTCGGCCAGTTGCTCGGTGCGCTTGCGGGACGAGCAGTAGATGATTCCGCTCTCGGCGCGCCGGTGGCGCAGGAAGCGCTCGATCTGGCGGGTGGGGTTGTCCTTCGGCGTGAAGGTCAAGCGGATGTTCGGCCGGTCGAAGGAATGGACGAAGGCCTTGAGTTCGCGACCCGCCGGGAACAGCCGCTCGGTGATGTCGGCCCGGGTCGCCTTGTCGGCAGTGGCGGTGAGCGCCACGGTCTGGACGTTGCCCAGGGCCTCGCGGGCCCGGGCGAGGTCCCGGTATTCCGGACGGAAGTCGTGACCCCATTGCGAGACGCAGTGCGCCTCGTCCACGGCGAGCCGGCGCACGCCGGCGCCCCGCAGGGCATCCATGAGCCCCTCCATCATCAGCCGCTCGGGCGAGACGAAGAGCAGGCGCAGGTCGCCGGAGCGGATCTGCCGCCAGGTCTCACGGGAGGTCGCCTCGGCGACGGACGAGTTCAGCGTCGCGGCGGCCACACCGAAGCCGAGCATCTGCTGCACCTGGTCGTGCATCAGGGCGATCAGCGGCGAGACCACGACGGTCAGCGACGATTCGACGAGCGCCGGCAACTGGTAGGTCATCGACTTGCCGGAGCCCGTGGGCATCACGGCGAACACGTCGGTCCCGTCGAGGACGGCGCCGATCACCTCGTCCTGGCCCGGCCGGAAATCGTCGTAGCCGAAGGTGGTCTTCAACGCGGCGCGAGCCTCGTCGAGGCGGCTTGTCATGGGCATCCTGGCCTGATGGTGAGCGGGCGGGCCGCTTGCGGCGCCGATGTGTCGGCAAGACGCTCGACGCGTCTACACGGGTGACGCGTCGATCCGGGGATCGGCATAATGCCTCTGACCATCCGAAGCGAGGAGGTCAATCGCCTCGCCGAGAAGGTGACGACTTGGCCAAGACGAGCCAGACCGAAGCGGTGCGCCGGGCCCTCGCACAGGAGTTCATCGGCCACGACTTTTCGCAGACCGACAGTTCGGGGATTCTCGTCTGACGCTCCGACACCATTGGGCAATCAGTTCGACGCGATCCGCCCGTCCGCGACCTTGACCATATCGGCCCGCCCGTCCAGCTCGCCGAAGAGGGCCGGGTCGGCCCCCGTCATCCAGACCTGCCCCTGCAGGGCTTCGAGGGCATCGAAGAGCCCGGCGCGCCGGCGCGGATCGAGATGGGCCGCGACCTCGTCGAGCAGGATCACGGGCGCCAGACCGCTCATGGCCTGGACCAGGCGGGCATGGGCGAGGACGAGGCCGATGAGGAGTGCCTTCTGCTCGCCGGTGGAGGCGGTGGCGGCGGGCACGTCCTTCGGGCCGTGGCGGACCACGAGGTCGCTGGTCTGCGGTCCGCTCAGGGTCCGGCCGGCGGCGCGGTCGCGGCTGCGGCCCTGGCGCAGGGCCATGCGGAAGCGGTCCTCGGCCTCGATCGCGGGCCAGACCGCCACGAGGTCGTCGAGGTCGCCTTCCAGGCGCAGGCCGGCCCAGGGAAAGGGCTGGGCATCGTCACGGGTCTCGGCGATGAGCCGATCCAGACGCTCCGCAGTCTCGCGCCGGGCCAGCGCCACGGCGACGCCGAGCTCGGCCACCTCGCGCTCGATCGCGTCGAGCCATTGGCCATCGTTGGGCCGCTCGTCGAGCAGGCGGTTGCGCGAGCGCAGGGCGCGCTCCATCGCGTTGACGCGGGCGCCGTGGCTCGCGTCCACCGCGAGGACGAGGCGGTCGAGAAAGCGGCGCCGGTCACCGGCTGGGCCGCGAAACAGACCGTCGAGATCCGGGGTCAGCCAGACCACCCGGAGGAACTCCGAGAAGGCCACGGGCGAGGGCGCGGTGGCCCCGTCGATCCGGCACAGGCGGGCGGCGCGGCCGTCGAGGCCGGGCGGTTCGTAGCCGGTGCCGATCCGATGCTCGGTCTCGTCCCCCGCCAGGGTCATGGACACGGCGAAGCCGCCCGGCCCGCCGGTCCGCGGCATCGCCGAGAGGTCGGCGCGGCGCAGGCCGCGTCCCGGCGAGAACAGCGAGATCGCTTCCAAAAGGTTGGTCTTGCCGGCCCCGTTCTCGCCCACCAGGGCGACGAAGCGACGGTCGACCGCGAGGTCGAGGTCGGCGTGGTTCCGGAAGTCGCGGCAGATCAGACGGGTGAGACGCACCCGCCTGCCCTTAGCCGATCACCCGCGGCCTGTCTCGCACCGCGACGCCACGAGCGGCGATCACACCCGCATCGGCATCAGCACGTAGAGGGCGGCGGCGCCCTCGCGGTCCTGGATCAGGGTCGGGGAGCCCGGATCGGCCAGCTTGAAGAGGGCGGTGTCGCCTTCGAGCTGACTCGTGATGTCGAGGAGGTAGCGGGCGTTGAAGCCGATATCGAGGGCGGGGGCGTCGTAATCGACGTCGAGTTCCTCGGTGGCGCTGCCGGAATCGGGGTTGTTCACCGAGAGGGCGAGGCGGCCCTCCTGCACGGCGAGCTTCACCGCCCGGCCGCGCTCCGACGAGATCGTCGAGACGCGATCGACGGCCTTGGCGAAGACGTCGCGCTCGACGGTGAGGAACTTGTCGTTGCCCGACGGGATCACGCGCTGGTAATCCGGGAAGGTCCCGTCGATCAGCTTCGAGATCAGCACCACGCCGCTGGCGAACTTGAAGCGGATCTTGGCCGGCGACAGGTCGATCTCGACGCTCTCGCCGCCATCCTCCACCAGCTTGATGATCTCGGCCACCGCCTTGCGGGGCACGATGATCCCCGGCATGTCGCGGCTGCCCTCGGGCGCCTCGATCTCGACGCGGGCGAGGCGGTGCCCGTCGGTGGCGACGCCGCGCATGCGCAGGGTCCCATCGACCTCGATGGTGTGGAGATAGATGCCGTTGAGATAGTAGCGCGTCTCTTCCGTCGAGATCGCGAACTGCGTCTTCTCGATCAGGCGCTTCAGGTCGGAGGCCGCGATCACAAAGCGGGTCGGCAGCTCGCCGGCCGCGAGATCGGGGAAATCCCCCTCGGGCAGGGCGCCGAGCGAGAAGCGCGAACGCCCCGAACGGATGGTCATCTGCCCGGTCTCGCCGCTGGTCTCGAGCGAGACCTGGGCGCCGTCCGGCAGCTTACGCACGATGTCGTAGATGACGTGGGCGGGCACCGTGGTGGCGCCGGCATCCACAACGTCGGCCGGAATGGTCTCCGTCACCTCGATGTCGAGGTCGGTCGCCCGCAGCTCCAGGCTGCCCGCGTCGCAGCGGAGGAGGACGTTGGACAGGATCGGGATGGTATTGCGGCGCTCCACCACGCGGTGCACGTGGCCGAGCGACCGAAGAAGGGCCGCACGCTCGACAGTGACTCTCATGGTCTGAACTCGTGGTCTCTCGTCGGACGTCGCCGGAACGGGCGCGATCGAAGCGCTCCGGTTCCACGTGCGCCCTGGCACCGTGGTTGTCGAACTTGGCGAAGCCTCCGGGCGAACGCAAGTGCGAGAGGCCGGCTATCCGCGGATGTTTCGGGGCGTCGCACAACGGCGCGACACCCCGGCGCGCTTAATCCTGCAGCATGCGCTTCAGGAGCTCGACCTCGTCGTTCAGAACGTTGTCCTCGCCGATCAGCTTGTCGATCTTGCGCACGGCGTGCAGCACGGTGGTGTGGTCGCGCCCGCCGAAGCGGCGGCCGATCTCGGGCAGCGAGCGCAGGGTGAGCACCTTCGACAGGTACATCGCGATCTGGCGCGGCTTGACCACGGCGGCGGTGCGCCGCTCGGACAGGATGTCGGAGCGCGAGACGTTGTAGCGCGAGGCCACCAGCTTCTGGATGTCCTCGATCTTGATGCGCTTGGGCTCGCGGTTCTTCACGAGATCGCGGATCGCGGTTTCGGCGGTCTCCATGGTCACGGCCGTGCCCGTGAGGGTGGCGTGGGCCAGGAGCCGGTTCACGGCGCCTTCGAGATCGCGACCATTGGCCGTGATCGCCCGGGCGACGTAGGTGGCCACCGTCGGGGACACCTCGAAGTTCGGATGCGAGACCTGCACCGCAGCCAGGCGCGCCGAGAGGATCGAGGCGCGCAGCTGCTCGTCGAGGCTGCCGATCTCCACCACGAGGCCACCGGCCAGGCGCGAGCGCACGCGCTCCTCCAGGGCTTCGAGCTCGGTGGGCGGACGGTCCGAGGCGACGACCACCTGGCGGCCAGCATCGATCAACGCGTTGATGGTGTGGCCGAACTCGGCCTGGATCGACTTGCCCTGGATGAACTGGACGTCGTCGAGGATGAGGAGGTCGATGGCGCGCAGGCGCTCCTTGAAGGCCAGCGCGTTCTGGGTCTTCAGCGCGTTGACGAAGCCGTACATGAAGCGGTCGGCGGTGAGGTAGATCACCCGGCGGCCGGATTCCCGGGCGGCATGGCCGATGCCGTGGAGGAGGTGGGTCTTGCCCAGGCCGACGCCGGCATGGAAGTAGAGCGGGTTGTAGAGGGCACCCTGGCCGTCGTGGCGGGCGACGCGCTCAGCGGCGGCGTGGGCCAGGGCGTTCGAACGGCCGACGACGAAGCTCGCGAAGGTCAGGCGGTTGTCGAGGGGGGCGCCGTTGAGGTCGCCGCCGGCCTCGCCACGCGGGGCCTGGGCCGACTCGCCCTCGGAGACGTTCAGGCCGTCCCCGTGCGACGGCATCGCCGAGCCGGCGGCCTGGAGGCGGGCGAGGGGGCTCGCGGCGCTGCTCGCCGTCTTCGGGACGCTGGGAACGGGGCGGGCCGCGGCGGAGGGACCCCGTACCGAGACGTCGAGGCGCGACACGGTCTCGACCTCGCTGCGGAAGGTGTTCAGCACCCGGTCGAGGTAGTGGGATTCGATCCAGCTCTTGAGAAATCGGGTGGGCACCGTGAGGCGGGCGGTTCCGTCCAGGACCTCCACCAGTTCGAGGCGGGCGAACCAGCTCGCGAACACATCCTCGCCCAATTCCGCCCGCAGGCGCCGCTTCACCCGGGCCCAGGCAGCCACCGTATCGGGACCGCTCACGCCGCTCATGCCCATCTCGGCATTGCCGGACACGCTACCGTCGACATGCATCATCGCTCTCCTCGTCCCGAGAGCGGAGGGCCGCCACCGGTACGTACGCACACTTGACTGACGTTGCGCCCCGCGAGGCATTCGCGAGACCCATATTGCCGGACCAGAGTCAACTGCCCCCGGGAAGGCTTTTGTCGATGAAGCAAGCCTATCAACAATAAGCTACGGTTCTCCTAACAACGGGACTTACGGGGATAGCTAAAATTGCAGCAATTCCGACGCGGGGTTCCGGTGCCGAGTCCAGGCGACGCTCCCACCTTGTGTACGATTCGCCCTGGACTCGCCGTAACCGGGTATTTGTTGGTTCATCGTGACACATCGTTAAGCTACACTCGCCCTCGACAGGTCGCAACAAGACAGATTTCAGTTAGCGTTAACGCCGTGTCACCGGATCTGTCCTGATTCGGGAGTGTAAGGGGCGTCGTCTCGCATGGTCTCGGTCGCGGCGGGCGCGTGCTCCGCGCAAGGGCCGCAGAAGCCAGCGGATGTCCGCGCCCCGACCCCCCTGTCGCAGAAGTCGAGACGAAAAAAGCCCGGCATCGCTGCCGGGCTTTTTCGCGTCTCTGCTGGAAGGATGGCTTAGGCTGCGAGCGCCTTCACCCGCGCGGCGAGGCGCGAGACCTTCCGGGAGGCGTTGTTCTTGTGCACGATGCCGTGCTGGGCGGCCCGCATGATCTCGGGCTCGGCGGCGCGGAGGGCGGTCAGCGCGTTGGACTGATCACCGGCGGCGATGGCCTCCTCGACCTTGCGGACGAAGGTGCGCATACGGCTGCGACGCGAGCGGTTGACCGCGGTGCGCTTCGCAATCTTGCGGGTCATTTTCTTGGCCGACACGGTGTTGGCCATGGGGCATCCTCGTCACGTTTGAGGCGATCGCGACGGGCCCGCGGGCTTGAGTGTCGGTGGATCGCGTGCAGGTTGTTCGGGCAATGGCGAAGCCGACGATCGCGGAGTGCGCGTCCGTCGGCGATGTGGGCTCTATAGCCACGCGTTGCCGATCCGTCAACGGAACGTCATCGTGCCGTCGTCGGTTCGGCGCCCAGGGGGGCTGTCGACGCGCCACCCGGGCGCGAGAGGAGAGCGGATGCGGAGCGAGGCGGATCGAGCGCGGATCGCGGGGCATCGACCCCAATCGGGCATGGCGACCCCGCGATTCTCGGGGCTCGCCAGTTTCATGCGCCTGCCCGTGATCGACCCGTCCGAAGCTCCGGGGCGAATCGAGATCGGCCTCATCGGCATTCCCTTCGACGGCGCGACCACCAACCGGCCCGGCGCGCGGCTCGGTCCGCGCGGCGTGCGCGAGGCCTCCACCGGCACCCGCGCCCGGAACGCCGCTACCGGCGTGGCACCCTACGACCTCGCGGCCTGCGCCGATCTCGGCGACGTTCCCGTCAATCCCGTCGACGTGGCCGCCACGGCCCGGGCCATCGAGGCCTTCTACCGGCCCCTGGCGGATGCCCGGATCGTTCCGCTCTCGGTCGGGGGCGACCACTTCGTCACCTACCCGGTGCTCCGGGCCCTCGGAGGAGCGCGTCCCGTCGGCCTGATCCACATCGATGCCCACGGCGACACCGATGACGCGCAGTACGACGGCACGCGCCTGACCCACGGCACCCCGTTCCGCCGCGCCATCGAGGACGGCGTCCTCGATCCCCGCCGGATGGTGCAGATCGGCCTGCGCGGCAGTACTGATTCGGCGGACGAGCTCGACTGGGCCCTGGCCCAGGGCGTACGCATCCTGCCGATGGAGGCGGTGATCGATCGCGGCCTGCCAGCGGTCCTGGCCGAGGCCCGCGCCGTGATAGGCCCCTTGCCGGCCTACCTGAGCTTCGACATCGACGCCCTCGATCCCGCCTATGCGCCCGGCACCGGCACGCCGGAGATGGGGGGCTTCACGGCGCGCGAGGCGCTGCAGATCGTGCGGTCCCTGCGCGGCCTGGATCTCGTGGGTGCCGATGTGGTCGAGGTCGCACCGCCCCTTGATCCCTCCGGTGTGACGGCGCTCGCGGGGGCGACTCTTGCCTTCGAGATCCTCTGTCTCCTCGCCGAGGCGGTCGAGGCACGCAGATCGGGTTGAGCGAGCGGCCGACACACGGATGTCCGGCGGACCGGTTGAGAACCCTCTCGCGCTGAATCGCCGGGAACGAACCGAATCGGTGCTCACCGACGAGAATGGGACGCGGGCAAGCCTGGATATTAGTCTGATAGCGGGCGTGCGCGACCTCAGGCGAGCGCAGACCCGCACCCTCCCGGGCCCGGCGCCGCATCGGGCACTGGTTCGAACGGTTGACCTAAGCGGTCCCGGCGCAGAGCCTGCGCCGACCGATTCACCCGGAAGGTCTGCCGCTTGGAACCCGATCTCACGCTCTACCACGCCCCCCAGACGCGATCCTCCGGCGTGCGCATCCTGCTCGAGGAACTCGCCGCGCCGCACACGCTGGACGTTCTGGACCTGCCGTCGGGACGGGGGCGGGAGCCCGATTACCTGCGGATCAATCCCCTGGGGAAGGTGCCGGCCCTGCGCCACGGCGAGGCGCTGATCACCGAGCAGGCGGCGATCTACCTCTACCTGGCCGACCTGTTTCCCGAACGGGGCCTCGCTCCGCCCATCGGCGACCCGCTGCGCGGGCCGTACCTGCGCTGGATGGTCTTCTATGGCTCGACCTTCGAGCCGGCAGTGGTCGACCGGGCACTTCAGCGCGAGCCCGGTCCGAGGGCGATGTCGCCCTACGGCGACTTCGACGCGGTGCTGGGGACGGTGGTGGAGGCCCTGACGCCGGGTCCCTACCTCCTCGGCGACCGGCACTCCGCCGCCGATGTGCTCTGGGGCGCCGCGCTCAGCTGGACCACGAGCTTCAAGCTGGTGCCGGAAGAGCCCGCGATCATGGCCTACCTCGCCCGCATCAATGCCCGTCCGGCGGTCCGCAAGATCATGGCGGCCGAGGCCGCTCTCTCGGCGGAGCTGGAGGCGGCGCGGGCCTGAGCAAGGGGCCGCCCCCCAGCAAGAGAAGGGATACGGCCGGACGCTCAGCCCGGCGGCAGTGCCGCTCCGCTGCCCCGGGCCACCATCTCCTGCGGGGGAACGTCCGCCGCGAAGGCGGCGATCAGGTGAACGCCGATCACCGGGCCGAACACCAGCGTCATCATCACGGCCATGATCAGCGCGACGCTGGCATCGCCCGGCGTGGAACGCCGTGTCCTGGGCCGGCGCGCCTTGACGCGCACGAGCTTGGAGCCATCCGCGCGGCGGAAGCTGAGGGTCCGCACGGGCGCCACGGCGACGCGCAGGCGTGGAAAGGCATTCGAGAAGGTCATGGGCTCACCTCGTTCGACCGGGCCATCGGGGCCGGTCGCGGGCGAGCCGGATCAAGCGATCAGGCGCGGGTCTCGCGGCAGGCCATCGGCGGCGCGGTCCATCGACTACTGTCGCTGGGCATTGGGGTCGGGAGTTCCTGTGGAGTTGCGCGGGCGAGCGGATCTGCTGCACGTGCGAACGACGCCGAAATGATGCGGCGAGAGGCGTTAGTCAAGCCTTAACGCGCCAGCCCGCGATCGGCTCCGCACGCTTGTCCCGCGCCTGTGGATCAGGGGTCGAGGAGGCGGGCGAAACGCTGGATCAGGCGGCGGCCGACCTCGTCCTTGTCGAGGGTCGGCCAGGTCTCGACGGTGCCGTCGCGCCCGACCAGATGGACGGTGTTGGCGGTGCCGCCCATCACCCCGCCGGCCGGCGACACGTCGTTGGCGACGATGAGGTCGCAACCCTTGCGGGCGATCTTGGCGCGGGCGTTCTCGAGAACCCGGTCGGTCTCCGCCGCAAAGCCGACGACGAGGCGGGGGCGCCCGGCCGAGCGTCCCGCGATGGTGGCGAGGATGTCGGGGTTCTCGACTAGGGCGAGGGGCGCCGGCGCGGAGCCATCCTTCTTGATCTTGGACGCGCGCGTCTCGGCCGGTCGCCAGTCGCCGACGGCGGCGGCGAAGATGGCGAGGTCGGCGGGGAGGGCGGCCTCCACCGCCGCCAGCATCGCGCGGGCGGTCTCGACCGGGACCACCTGCACACCGGGCGGGTGGGGAATCGCCACCGGCCCGGAGACCAGGATGACCGTCGCGCCGGCCGCCGCCGCGGCGGCCGCGATGGCATGGCCCTGGCGCCCGGAGGAGCGGTTGGCGAGGTAGCGCACGGGGTCGATCGGCTCGTGGGTCGGCCCGGAGGTGACGAGCACGCGCCGGCCGGCCAAGGGGCCGGACGCCGCCTCGGCGGTCGCGCCGCGTCCCGCCAGGAAGCCGAAGCCCGAGGCTGGACGGGCCTCCGCCAGCATCGTCTCCACCGCGTCGGCGATCTCGGCGGGCTCGGCGAGGCGGCCGGGCCCGAACTCCGCTTCGGCCATGGCGCCTTCATTGGGACCGACGACACGGACGCCGTCGCCGCGCAGGGTCGCGAGATTGCGCTGCGTGGCCGGGTGCTGCCACATCCGCACGTTCATCGCGGGCGCGATCAGGATCGGCAGGGTCGTGGCCAACAGCACCGTGGCGGCGAGGTCGGACGAATCGCCCGTGGCCATGCGGGCCATCAGGCTGGCGGTGGCCGGCGCGACCACGATGGCGTCCGCGTCCCGGGCAAGCTTGATGTGACCGATGTCGGCTTCCTCGGCCCGGTCGAACAGGTCCGTATGGGCGCGTTCACCGGCGAGGGCCGCCGCCGCCAGGGGCGTCACGAATTCCTGGGCCCCCTTGGTCAGGAGCGGGCGCACCTGTGCCCCACGCTCGCGCAGGCGCCGGATCAGGTCCAGCGCCTTGTAGGCGGCGATGCCGCCCCCGATGACGAGGAGGATGCGGCGGTTCTGGAGCGGGCGGGTCATGGTCGAACCCCTCGGGAGGCGAGCCTGACGGAGCGTTGCAAGGCAGGCTACCGGAACGCCATCACCAGCGCACCGATGGCGATGCCCCACAGGGCCACCGTCGACCAGATCGCGCGCTTGCGCTCGGCCCGGGCGAAGGCGTCGAGGCGACCGGCGTCGCTGGAACCCCGCTCGTCGAGGCGCACCAGGATGCGGCGCAGGCGCTGGGCGAGGTCGGGGAGGTCCGAGACCACGTCGGTGATGGTCAGAGCGGCGCGGCCGAGGCTCTCGACACGGCCCACCGGCCCGAGGTTGCGGGCGATCCAGGAGCGCACCACGGGCTCCGCGCCGGTCCACATGTCGAGTTGCGGATCGAGCGAGCGGGCGACGCCCTCGACCACCACCATGGTCTTCTGCAGCATCACCAGTTCGGTGCGGGTGCTCATGTCGAACAGGGCGGTGATGTCGAACAGCAGGGTGAGCACCTTGGCCATCGAGATCTCGTCGGCCTTGCGCTGATGGATCGGCTCGCCGATCGCTCGGATCGCCTGGGCGAAATCCTCGACCGAATGGTGCGCCGGCACGTAGCCGGCCTCGAAATGCACCTGGGCCACGCGCTTGTAGTCGCGCAGGATGAAGCCGAGCAGGATCTCGGCGAGGAAGCGCCGCTCCATGTGCCCGAGCCGGCCCATGATGCCGAAATCGACGGCCACGAGCGTTCCGGTCGGATCGACGAACAGGTTCCCCGGATGCATGTCGGCGTGGAAGAAGCCGTCCCGGATGGCGTGGCGCAGGAACGACTGGATCACGGCCCGGCCGAGGGCCTTCGGGTCGTGTCCGGCCGCCACGATGGCGGCGCGGTCGTTGAGGCGGATGCCCTCGATCCACTCGCTGGCGAGCACGTCGCGGGCGGTCAGCTCCCAGTCGGGCTTCGGCACGCGGAAATCCGCGTCGTCCCGGGTGTTCTGCGCCAGCTCGGACATCGCGGCCGCTTCGAGCCGGAAGTCCATCTCCATCATCACGGAGCGGGCGAGGATCTCCACCACCTCGCGGGGGCGCAGGCGCTCGGCCTTGGGCGAGAGCACATGGACCACGCGGGCCATGAAGCGCATGACCTGGAGGTCGCGCTGGAAGCGCTCGCGCACGCCCGGGCGCATGATCTTGATCGCCAGCACGCGCTCGTTGCCGTCGAGGTCCAGGCAATGGGCCTTGTGGACCTGCGCGATCGAAGCCGCCGCGATGGGCGGGCTGAACGAGACGAAGAGATGCGCCACCGGCTTGCCGAGCGCCGCCTCGACCAGGCGGATCGCGGTCTCCTGCGGGAACGGGGGGACACGGTCCTGCAGGGTTTCGAGGTCGCGGGCCGCTGCCACGCCGACGATGTCGGGGCGGGTGGCGAGGAACTGGCCGAACTTGACGTAGCTCGGCCCGAGGCGCGTCAGGGCGCGCTGGAGCGGGCCGGCGCCGACCCCCAGGCCGGGACGCTCCAGCATCCGGCCGATCCGCAGGACGAGGCGGAGGTGCGGCGGCAACTCGGTCGGGTCGACCAGGGCGAGGGCGCCCTCGCGCGCCAGCACGAAGCCGACATGCGCGCCGCGGGCCAGGTGAACGACGGCGCCGAGCATCAGGCGGCCCGCGTCGTCACGAAACCCGCCGTCACGAGACCTTCCAGCCCGAATGGATCGCCACGATGCCGCCCGTCAGGGGCCGATGGCTGACGTGCCGGAACCCGGCCGCCTCGATCATGCCGGCGAAACGCCCGGGGGAGGGGAACTTGCGGATCGATTCCACGAGGTAGCGGTAGGAATCCGCGTCGCCGGCCACGCGCGCGCCGAGGCGCGGGATCACGTGGAACGAGTAGGCGTCGTAGATCCGGTCGAGCACCGGAAGATCGACCTTCGAGAATTCGAGGCAGAGGAACCGGCCGCCGGGCTTCAGGACCCGGTGCGCCTCGGCGAGCGCCTTGTCGATCCGGGGTACGTTCCGAATGCCGAAGGCGATGGTGTAGGCATCGAACCGCTCCGCCGGGAGGGGCAGCGCCTCGGCATTGGCCGTTACGAAGTCGATGCGCCCGGTGAAGCGGTCCCCGGCCCGCTCGGCGCCGACGCGCAGCATGGCCTCGTTGATGTCGAGCACGGTGGTGTGCGTCGCGGGGCCGCCGGCCTCCAGGGCGCGGAACGCGATGTCGGCGGTGCCGCCGGCCACGTCGAGGTGCCGGAAGGGCCGGTTGCGCGGCGGCCGCAGCATCGAGATGAGGTGCGACTTCCAGGCGCGGTGCAGCCCACCCGACATCAGGTCGTTCATGAGGTCGTAGCGCTTGGCGACGGAGCGGAAGACGTCGTCGACGCGCCCCTGCTTCTCGTCGAGGGACACGCTTTCGAAGCCGAAATGCGTGCTCGCCTCGTCCGCGGATTGATCGACCGACCGTTTCACCGAACTCATGGACCACCCTCTCGCGGACGCTCATAGCGAAACGTGGCCGAAATCGCCATCTGCCATCCGAGCCCAGTCCCCATCGGCGACGCCGCACGTGCCCCATCGGCGATGCCGCACCGAAGACACCGATCGCACGCATGCCCGAACTCCCGGAAGTCGAAACCGTACGGCTCGGCCTCGCCCCGGCCCTGGTGGGGTCCCGCTTCAGCCGCGTGATCCTGCGGCGTCCGAACCTGCGCTTCCCGTTCCCCGACCGCTTCGACGAGCGCCTGGAGGGCCGCACGGTCATGGACCTCGCCCGTCGGGCGAAGTACCTCGTGGCCGGTCTCGATTCGGGAGAGTCGCTGATCATGCATCTCGGCATGAGCGGGCGCTTCGACGTGGCCCTGCCGGACGGGCGCAATCTCTCACCCGGCGATTTCTACCTCGAGGGCGCACAGGGCAACGCCAAGCACGACCATGTCGTCATGGCGATGTCGAACGGCGCCACCGTGACCTACAACGACGTCCGGCGCTTCGGTTTCATGGATCTCGTTCCGACCCCCGCCCTGGGCGAGAGCCGGCACTTCGCCGGCATGGGGATCGAACCCCTGAGCGAGGCCCTGACCGCGGACGCCGTCGCGCGCCTGTTCCACAACAGGATCACGCCGCTGAAGGCCGCCCTCCTGGACCAGCGACTGATCGCCGGTCTCGGCAACATCTACGTCTGCGAGGCCCTTCATCGGGCGGGGCTGCACCCCGAGATGCGGGCGGGACAACTCGCCAGACCGGACGGGACGCCGACACCGAAGGCCCGGCGGCTCGCCAAGGTCATCGGCGAGGTTCTGACCGAGGCCGTGGCGGCCGGAGGATCGACCCTGCGCGATTACGCCCATACCGATGGCGGCAGCGGCGCGTTTCAACACGCGTTCCGGGTCTACGACCGGGTCGGTCACCGTTGTGGAGCGCGGGGATGTACTGGCACGATCGAGCGGATCGTCCAATCCGGGCGATCGACATTCTTTTGCGCGACTTGCCAGATCCGTCCGACAAAATAACGGGGGATGATGACGTGTCGCACCTTCGTTCGGGAAATGCTCAAACCTGGCTCGTTAAAGCTCATTTCGTAAATGGATGCGAACATGATGTTCGGCGAATGGGCATCCGGTTCTTCGGAAGACTGTCCGTCCAACTACACGATGAGCGCTTTCAGCCCGATGCAATCGGCTGGGCCCGGCACCCCGGAGGTGCCGGGCCCAGCCGGTCGGGTTCGCCGGTCCGCTGGAATCCAGGGCACGCATGTACCCCAAAGCGAGCAACGAAGCCGAGCGCCTGAGGGCGCTGCAGGATCTCGACATCCTGCAAGCGGAACCCGAACCGCATTTCGACGCCATCTGCCGCACGGCGGCGGTCCTGTTCGGCATGCCGATCTCCTACGTCTCGCTGATCGCGGAGGACCACCAGCACTTCCTGGCCAAGTGTGGCCTCGACCTCGACGAGACGGCGCGCGAGGGCGCATTCTGCAACTACGCCATCCTGTCGGACGACGTGTTCGTGGTGGAGGATGCCTGGGCGGATCCGCGCTTTCGTGAGAGCCCCCTGGTGATCAATCCGCCGCATGTCCGGTTCTACGCGGGCGCCCCGCTCGTCGCCGAGGCCGGGTTGCGCGTCGGCATCCTCTGCGTCGTCGATCAGGTCCCGCGCCGGTTCGCACCGGAGGATCGCGCGCGGCTGCAAGATCTGGCCTCGGTCGTGGCGGCGCAGCTCAGCCTGCATCGGGCGAAGGCCAAGCTGCGGGAGCGCGAAGCCCATTACCGGCTTCTCGCCGAGAACAGCTCCGACATGGTGATCTGGGCCACCCTCGACACCGTGCGCCGCTACGTCTCGCCGGCCTCACGCACCCTCCTCGGCTACGAGGCCGAGGAACTGATCGGCACCCGGCCCCTGGACCAGGTCCATCCCGCCGATGCCGAGGCGTATGGACGGCTCCTGTCCGATCTCGGCGCGGAGCGCGTCACCCGGGCGGTGTCGACCCAGCGCTACCGCCGGAAGGACGGCAACTGGATCTGGGTCGAGGTCAATTTCAACCTGACCTACGATGCCGACGGCGGGCGGGCGACCGGCTACGTGGCCGCGGCGCGCGACATCAGTGCGCGCAAGGAGGCGGAATTCCAGATCGCCCACATGGCACGGCACGACGCCCTGACGGATCTCGCGAATCGGACGCTGTTCCGCGAGCGCCTCGTCCAGGAACTCGCCGTGAGCCAGCGTCGCGGGGCCACCTTCGCCGTCCTCTGTCTCGATCTCGACCGCTTCAAGTTCGTGAACGACACCCTCGGCCACCATGCCGGCGATATCCTGCTGCGGACGGTCGCGAACCGCCTGCGCGCCCTGGTCCGGTCCGAGGACACCGTCGCGCGGATCGGAGGCGACGAGTTCATGATCATCCAGACCGGACCCGTGGTGAGCAGCAGCGTCCGGACCCTGGCTCAGCGGCTGATCGAGGTCGTGTCTCAGCCGATCGACGTCGACGGCACCAGCGTCACCGTCGGCGTGAGCGTCGGCGTCGCGATGGCGCCCCAGGACGGGACCGAGCCCGACCTGTTGTGCCGGAATGCCGACCTCGCCCTGTTCCAAGCCAAGGATTCCGGGCGCAACACCTTCCGGCTCTACGAGCCCGGCATGCGCTTCGGTTCGCCCTGACGGGCGGTCACCAGCCCCGGATATCCTCCCCTGTGGGTCGGCGGCCCTGCGGCGTCAGCCCGTTGATGACCTGGGGCAGGGCCTGGGCGAGCTGCGACAGCAGGTTGTCCCGGTCCAGGCCGGTGCGCTGTTGAAGGGCGTTCACCGTGTCGGAACCGAGGGCGTCGGCGAGACGATCGGGCGCCACGGGACGATTCTCGCCGGAGCCGATCCAGGATTCCATGACGTCGCCGAGGCCCCCGCGCTGGAAGCGGTCGATCAGCCCGTCGAGCCCGCTGCGGCCGTCCTGCGCCTCGTGATCGAGATGCGCGTAGGGCCCCGCACCGGCGCTGCGATCCTGAGGGGCCGAGGCACGGTCGCCAGGGCCGTCGAGCATCCCGGACAGGTCGCTGAAATCGCCTTCGCGTCCGGGCAGGGGCGAGGCGTCTTCGCCCCGATCGCGGCCGTAGCCCGGCTCCGGGCCGCGGTCCTGGCCGAAGCCGCCGATGTCACCCCCGTCATCGCCGCGGGGCGGGCGGCCCTCGTCGTGACGGCCGCCGCCCAGAAGATCCCCGAGGCCGCCGGCACCCTTCGACATCAGCAGCATCAGGAGGGCCTGAACGATCGGCGACATCGCCCCGCCGAGCATGCCGCCACTTGAGCCGCCACTCGGGCCGCCGCTCCGCTCGGGCTCGCGCCCGCCGCCGAGCACCTGTCCGAGAACGCCGCCGATGACTTGATCGAGCAGACCCATATGCGCTTCTCCCCTGTGTCGATGAACGATGGCGGCCCCGCGCCGACGCCTCAGTCGCGGCGCGTTCCACCCGTGGCCGCGCGATCCTTCGCCGGAAGGTGGTCCAGCGGGTTCGTACGCGCACCCGGCTTTGCGTCCGATGCGGTGACGGCGGTCGGGGCGGAGATCGCCTTCGGCGGCGCGACCTGGCCAGTCGGCCGCTCGGCGGCGCCCGCCGCGGTGTCGCGGCCGGGCAGGGTGCCGGGCGTCGGCTGATCGTTGGGATTGGCCACCGACTGTGCCGAGGCCGGCCGCAGGCTCGCGGGCCCGACGAGCAGGCCGACGGCGCCCGAGAGGGCGAGGCCCGACAGGAACAGGGCGGTGATCGCACCGCCGGCGCGGGGCCGGAAGGCCGGGCGGCCTGCCCGGGAGCGGGGCGAGAATGGGTGGGTCACGGGACAGGCTCCGAACGGGAGGGGGCGTCTGTTGCCGAACCAAGCCCCGCCGCCGCCGATGGGTTCCGGCCCGCCGCGGGCAAACCGCCGGGGTCCCGTGCGGTCAGCCGCGCTTGCGTCCGCCCCCGCCCTTGTATTTCGGCTTCTGTCCTCCGAGCCCCTGAGTCGAGCGGGCCTTCGGGCGCTCCTGCCAGACCGGAGCGCCGACCGGCAGCTCGCGGTCGGTCCCCGGCCCCATATTGTCGAGGGTCGGCTTGGAAATGCGGCTCTGCTTGGCGCCGAAGCGCCCCGCCTCCCGCTCCACGTCGCCCTGGCGGGCCATGGGATCGTCCGAGACCAGCAGCTCCGTGGCCTGCAGGCGTTTCAGTTCGTCGCGCAGGCGCGCGGCCTCCTCGAAGTCGAGATCGGCGGCCGCCGTGCGCATCCGCTTCTCCAGGTCGGCCATGACCGCCTTGAGGTTGTGGCCGATGGTGACGGCGTTCTTGGCGAACCCCGTATCGACCTGGACGTGGTCGCGCTCGAAGACGCTGTCGAGGATGTCGGCGATGCCGCGCTTCACGCTCTGGGGCGTGATGCCGTGCTCCGCATTGTAGGCGAGCTGCTTGGTCCGGCGGCGCTCGGTCTCGGCCATCGCCCGCTCCATCGAGCCGGTGATGTTGTCCGCATAGAGAATGCAGCGGGCGTCGGCGTTGCGGGCCGCGCGGCCGATGGTTTGAACCAGCGAGGTTTCCGAACGCAGGAAGCCCTCCTTGTCGGCGTCCAGGATGGCCACCAGGGCGCATTCCGGAATGTCGAGGCCCTCGCGCAGGAGGTTGATGCCGATCAGCACGTCGAAGGCCCCGAGCCGCAGGTCGCGGATGATCTCGATGCGCTCCAGGGTATCGATGTCGGAGTGCATGTAGCGCACGCGCACGCTGTTCTCGTGCAGGTACTCGGTCAGGTCCTCGGCCATGCGCTTGGTCAGCGTCGTCACCAGAGTGCGGTATCCGGCCTGCGCCACCTCGCGGACTTCGCCCAGGAGATCGTCGACCTGGGAGCGGGCGGGTCGGATCTCGATCACCGGGTCGACGAGGCCGGTGGGGCGGATGACCTGCTCGGCGAAGACGCCGCCGGTCTGCTCCATCTCCCACTTGGCCGGCGTGGCCGAGACGTGGATCGATTGCGGTCGCATCGCGTCCCATTCCTCGAACCGCAGCGGGCGGTTGTCGAGGCAGGAGGGCAGGCGGAAGCCGTACTCGGCCAGGGTCGCCTTGCGGCGGAAGTCGCCCTTGTACATGCCGCCGATCTGCGGAACCGTGACGTGGCTCTCGTCGGTGAAGACCAGGGCGTTGTCCGGCAGGTACTCGAACAGGGTCGGCGGTGGTTCGCCGGGCTTGCGCCCCGTGAGGTAGCGCGAATAATTCTCGATGCCGTTGCAGGCGCCGGTGGCCTCGATCATCTCGATGTCGAAGGTGCAGCGCTGCTCGATGCGCTGCGCCTCGATCAGGCGGCCCATCTTCGTCAGCTCGTCGACCCGCAGCTTGAGCTCGGTCTTGATGCCCTTGATCGCCTGCTGGAGCGTCGGGCGCGGCGTCACGTAGTGCGAGTTGGCGTAGACCTTCACGAACTTGAGGTCGTTGATCTTCTTGCCCGTGAGGGGATCGAACTCGGTGATGGATTCGATCTCGTCGCCAAACAGGCCGATGCGCCAGCCGCGGTCTTCCAGGTGGGCGGGCCAGAGTTCGATCACGTCGCCGCGCACCCGGAAGGTGCCGCGGGCGAAGTCCGACTGGATGCGCTTGTACTGGAGCGCCACGAGGTCGGCGATGAGCTGGCGCTGCTCGATCTTCTCCTCAAGCGACACCGTGAACGACATCGCCGTGTAGGTCTCGACCGAGCCGATGCCGTAGATGCAAGAGACCGAGGCGACGATGATGACGTCGTCGCGCTCCAGCAGGGCGCGGGTGGCGGCGTGGCGCATCCGGTCGATCTGTTCGTTGATCGACGATTCCTTCTCGATGAAGGTGTCCGAGCGCGGCACGTAGGCCTCGGGCTGGTAGTAATCGTAGTACGAGACGAAATACTCCACCGCGTTGTCAGGGAAGAAGCTCTTGAACTCGCCATAGAGCTGCGCCGCCAGGGTCTTGTTCGGCGCGAGGATCAGGGCCGGGCGCTGGGTCGCCTCGATGATCTTCGCCATCGTGAAGGTCTTGCCCGAGCCGGTGACGCCGAGCAGCACCTGATCGCGCTCGGCTTTCTTCACGCCGTCCACCAGCTCGGCGATGGCACGGGGCTGATCGCCGGCCGGCTCGAACTCCGATTTGAGCGTGAAGGCGAGACCGCCCTCGGACTTCTTCGGCCGATCCGGCCGGTGCGGCACCCAGGTCTGGCCATCCCGGAACAGCGGGTTGCCTTCGGTGAGCAGGCGCGACAGCGCGTCCACGGTGGCCGAGACGCCGTCCGCGGCCAGCGAGGTCTCCTCATCATCCGCCGGCTCGACCGCCCCCAGGCCCTCCGGGACCGGTCCGTCCTCCGGCGCGCGCAGGCCCAGGGCCTGGGCGAGGCGCGGATCGACGTCGGCTGCTTCGCCATGGGCGAAGGTCGCCTGCGCGGCCTCGCCGAAGCCCATGCCGGAGGCCTTGTCCGGGACGATCGCCGGGGCCTTGCTGGAAGCCGAGAGCGCCTGGCCCGAAGCCGCGGGCGCCTGGTTGGAAGCCGCGGGCGCCTTGGCACGTCCGCGCGGCGGCTTCGGCTGGCCCGGACGGGCCGGGGCCGGCGGCGCGACCGGCGGCAGGCGGTTCCGGTTCAGGGCCGGGCTGAGGAGGGCCGCTAGGTGCTCGTCGAGGGGCTGGAGCTCGGGCTTCGACGCCTTGGAATTCGGCGTCCTCGGTGCGGACGCCTTCGTTCCGGAAGCCTTTGCCCCCGCGGCCTTGGGGCCAGCGCCCTCGGCGCTTGCACGCTTGCCGTCCGAGCCCTTGCCGTCCGAGCCCTTGGAATTCCTGACATTCGTGGTCAGAACCTCCGCGTCGGGAGCTGGGTCGGACGCAGCGCGTGGCTTCTTCGGAGTCGGCATGGTGCAAGTATGGTTTCTACCGGCCGCTTGGAAAAGGGTCCGCAGCGGCCGGATGCTGCGCGCCCGTCGCTCCGCCGAGGCCGGAAACACCGCACGGGGCGATTTATCGCGCCTCGCCTGCGTGCCCGCCATCCTCGCCATGGCAACGCGGCCGAGCGCGATCCTGATCCTCTGCGATGAACTCGTTCCCGGACTCGAACCGTTCGGACGCCGCTTCATTCAGGCGCCGATCTGTCTCGTCACCGCCAATCCCGATCTCGCGACCCGGGCTCCGGGCGATGTCACCGTGGCATGCGGCCGCCTGGACGATCGGCGCTGGCTGCGCGGGCTGGCACGCTTTCACGGCCCGAGCCTGATCGTCGACCAGCGTCGCTGTTCCGAGGCCGAACGGGCTTTCGCCTTCGCCGTCCTCTATCCCATGCTGGCCCGGGGCGGCGTCTACGCGGTGCCGGAGCGCACGGGATTCCGGGCGCGCCTGCCCGCCCTGAACCCGTCGGCGCGCCTCCTCGACCAGCGGCTCGCGGCCGTGGGCGGAGGGGACCGACGCCACGGCGGGTACCGGATGGTGGGCAAGCCGGATGCCGCTCCCGCTTCGATCCGCCTCCGGCCCGCGGCCGAGATCCCGGCCCCCTCGGCGATCTCCATCGATGCACCGCCGTATCGGCGGGCCCTCGCCGAACTGGTCGGGGCGCCGCCGCGGATCGCCGACTTCGCGGCGCGGTTCTCCGGCTCCGAGGCCGTGCCCCCCGGGGCACGCGTCTACCGATTCCGGGATGCCCGCGTCTTCGGGTTCGCACTGGTTCAGGTGGGCGATGCCCTGGTCGAGGAGAGCCTCATCAACCGCGATCGCGGCGATTATCTCGGCGCCCTGACGCTGGCGCCCGACGGAACGGGTTCGGTTCACCACACCCTCCCCCATCCGCGCCGGGTGTCCGGCCGCACGGTGCATCTCTGGCAGCTCTGGGCCGAGAATTACGGGCACTGGCTCATCGAGTGCCTGCCCCGTCTCCACGTCGCCGCCCGCGCCGGTCTGCTCGACGGCGCCAAGGTCACCGTTCACGCCATTCCGGCGATGGAAACGGTCTACCGGGACTCCTTGGCGGCCCTGGGCATCGGCGCGGATCGGATCGTCTGGCTCACGCAGCGCGAGGTCGTGTTCGCGGAACTGGTCTATCCGACCCCGATCACCCGGCAGCCGATCACCAAGTCGCCCCTCGTCATCGACTCCGCGCGGGAGATCCGCCAGCGGATCGGCCCCCCGCCCGAGCCGCTGGCGGAGCGGATCTACGTCAGCCGCAACCGCAACGCGCGGCGGCGCCTCGTCAACGAGGCGGAGGTGATCGCCGTGCTGGCGGAGCGCGGCTACCGAACCGTTCATCCGGAGACAGAGTGTTTCGCGCGCCAGGTCCAGATCTTCGCCGCCGCACGCTTCGTCATCGGCGGGATGGGGGCCGCCCTCAGCAACCTCGCCTTCGCCGAGCCCGGCGTGCGCTGCCTGATGCTGACCAACCAGGACATGCTCGACGACTTCTTCCTCGATCTCGTCGGCCTCGTGCGCGGCACCTACGTCTGCATCCACGGCAGCAGCGCCGCACCGGATCTCGGGATGCAGTCCGACTACGCGATTCCGATCGACATCCTGCGAGACACCCTCGACCGCCACGGGTTCTGACGGCGGCCGCAAAGAATCCGCCCCTCCGTTCCTCGACACCTGCGCCCGCGGAGCTAGGTTGCGCGCAGGACCGCCGCCGCATCGCGCCCCAGACCGGACAGACCGATGGATCCCGAGACTTCTTCGACAGGCGAGACGTCGCCGAAACCCGAGCTCGACGCCGACACCCTGGCCTTCGCCGCCCGGGTCTTCCAGTACGCCCGCATGGGGCACGCGGAGGATCTCGCGACACTGTTCGGGCAGGGCCTGCCGGCGAACCTGCGCAACGACAAGGGCGACAGCCTGCTGATGCTCGCCGCCTATAACGGGCAGGCCGAGGCGACGCGGGTGATCCTGGAGGCGGGCGGCGACCCCGAACTCGCCAACGACCGGGGCCAGACGCCGCTGGCCGGCGCCGCCTTCAAGGGTGACATGGCCATCGCCGGCCTGCTCCTCGCCCACGGCGCCCAGGTCGACGGCACGGGGACGGGGAGCCGGACCGCCCTGATGACCGCGGCGATGTTCAACCGCACCGAGATGGTCGCGTTGCTCCTCGCCCACGGCGCCGATCCGGATGCCCGGGACGGCTCGGGGCTCACCGCCGCCGCCCTGGCGGGCTCCATGGGCGCCGCCGACACGCCCGCGCAGCTCGCCGGGGCCGGACGCCCGGGCGCGCCGGGCTGATCGGAACCGTTCCCGTCCCAGAATCCGCTGCGGATCGCCCGGCCACGGGGCAACCGAGGTGAGGAATGCTCATGCCGAACACGTTTTGCCGCGGACTCACCGCCCTCATTCTCGCGAGCCTGCCGGGGGCGGCCCTGGCGGCCGACGACTGGCCGATGTTCGGCCGCGACCACACCAACCAGCACTTCTCGCCGCTCACCGGGATCGACCGGGGCAACGTCAAGGCCCTGCGCCCGGCCTGGATCTTCCAGACCGGCATCACCGGCTACTTCCAGGCGGAACCCGTGATGGTGGACGGGACGCTCTACGTCTCGACCACCCAGAACCACGTCGCCGCCCTCGATGCGCGCAGCGGACGGGTGCTGTGGACCTACACCCACAAGGCGCGCACGGAGAAGATCTTCGGGCCGCCCTCGAACCGGGGCGTGGCCGTCTCCGGCGGCAAGGTCTTCGAGGCGACCATGGACGGGCGGATCATCGCCCTCGACGCGTCCACCGGAAAGGTCCTGTGGGACCACGAGGCGGTACGCCCGGAGGAGGGGGAATCGGAGACCGCCTCGGCCCTGGCGGACACGCTCGGGGCCGGCACGGTCCAGGGGTCGAGCCGCCTCGGCTTCAAGATGCCGCCCCTGGTGGCCGACGGCCTCGTCATCGTCGGCGTCGCCGGCGCCGGCTACGGCCTGCACGTGGAAGACGCCAAGGGCGGCCTCGACGGCGGCGCGGTGGTGGGCATCGAAGGCGGCTACGGCCGCCGCGGCTGGCTCGCGGCCTACGACGCCGCCACGGGGGCCGAGCGCTGGCGCTGGTACGTGACCAAGTCGGACGGCTGGGAGGGCGCCTTCTCGGCGACCACGCCCGACGGGGTGCCGCTGCACCGGGACATCGCCGCCGAGAAGGCCGCCGCCCCGGCCCACCCGGAAGCCTGGCGGGTCGGGGGCGGCTCGCTCTGGATGACGCCGGCCTACGACCGGGATCTCGGGCTGATCTACGTCGGCACCGGCAATCCGGCGCCGCAGAATTTCGGCCTCTCGCGCCCGGGCGACAACCTCTACACCATGAGCCTCGTCGCCCTCGACGTCCGTACGGGGCAATTGCGCTGGTACTATCAGCAGGTCCCGCACGACGAGTGGGGCTACGACGTGGCGAGCCCGCCCTTCCTCCTCGACCAGCCGACGCCGCAGGGCCCGGTCAAGGCCGTGGCGCAGGGCTCGAAGACCGGCTGGCTCTACGTCCACGACCGCATGACGGGGAAACTTCTGGCGAAGTCCGAGCCGCTGATCGCCCAGAAGAACCTCTACGCGCCCCCGACCGAAACCGGAACGGTGGTCAGTCCCGGACCGCTCGGGGCGATCTCCTGGCACCCGGTGGCCTACGATGCGCAGCGAGGGACCGCCTTCGCCCAGGTCCGGCACGGAGCGACCACCTACGTGGTCCGAACGGTCCCCGCCTCGGGCGACCGGCCGGCGATCCGCTACACCGAGACCACCGAGGCCAAGGGCGAACCGAGCTTCAGCACCCTGACGGCGGTGGACCTCGCCCGGGGCGGCGCGATCAAGTGGACGGTGAAGGGCGGCAGCCGGCTCTCCGGCGGCACGCTGGCCACCGCCTCGGGCCTCGTCTTCTCCGGTGAGGAGGACGGCCATCTCGACGCCCACGATGCCGAGACCGGTGCGATCCTGTGGCGCTTCCAGTGCGGCGCCGGCATCGGCGGCCCGCCCATCACCTACGCCCTCGACGGCCGGCAGTACGTCGCGGTGGCGGCCGGCGGCGCCTCCTTCACCAAGGGGTCCGGCTTCGGCACCGGCGACGCCCTCGTGGTCTTCGCACTGCCGGATTGAGAACCTGGCCGCTCCACGGCCGATGTGACATGACGGCGCGGGCGGCGCACGGCTTGCGTGCGCCGGTCCAGCGCAACCAGAGACCCTCTCCTCCATGACGACCGACGCCTCCGCATCGCACCAGCCCGACGACCGCGGCCCGCCCGTGGTGCGCACCATCGCGATGCCGGCCGACACCAACCCGGCCGGGGACATCTTCGGCGGCTGGCTGATGGGCCAGATGGATCTCGCGGCCGGCAACATCGCCGCCCGGCGCTCCCGGGGCCGCTGCGCCACGATCTCGGTGGAGGCCATGACCTTCCACCGACCGGTCATCGTCGGCGACGAGGTGAGCATCTACGCCTGGATCGTGCGGGTCGGCCGCACGTCCATGGGCATCCAGGTGGAGGTCTGGCGCCGGGAGCGCGAGGGCGAGGAGACCATGAAGGTCACCGAAGGACTCTTCACCTTCGTGGCGATCGGCCCGGACCGCCGGCCCCGGGTGATCCCGCCGGAGCCCGAGACCGCCGGGGCGTGAGCCGTCCCGGCCCCTCCCGCCGAGCCGTCCTCGGCGGCGCTCTCGGCCTTGCCGGGAGTCCCGTCTTCGCAGCAGGGCCCGGCTTCGCCGCGGCGCCTTCGTGGTCGGAGGACAGCCTCCAGGCGGCGGCCGCGCGCAAGGGGGTGGCCTACGGCTCGGCGGTGAACGGCGTCACCCTGCGGCAGGACCCGGCCTACGGGCGCGCCCTGGCTCGGGAGGCCGGCATCCTCGTGTCCGAGAACGCGATGAAGCTGACCTATGCCTGGCGGGCACCGGACAGCCTCGATTTCACCTACGCGGACGAAGTCGCGGCCTTCGCGAAGGCCAACCGCCAGCGCCTGCGCGGCCACACCCTGGTCTGGCACGAGGGCCTGCCGGCCTGGGTCGGCGAACGGCTCGCGGCGGGGGAGGGCGAAGCCTTTTTGCGCAGCTGGATCGGCGCCATGGCCGGTCGCTATCGGGGGCAAATCGAGGCCTGGGACGTGGTCAACGAGATCTGCGGCCCCCAGGACGGGCGCCCGGACGGGCTGCAGCGCACCCGGTGGCTCGCGGCGCTGGGGCCTGCTTACGTCGATCTCGCCTTCCGCATCCAGCACGCGGTCGCACCGGACGCCGCTGGGGTCTGGAACGAGAACGATCTCGAACTCGACGCGGACTGGATCGACCAGCGCCGCGCGATGGTGCTGCGGACCCTGGAGGGGATGCGCCGCCGCGGCGTGCCGATCCGCCGGCTCGGCCTGCAGGGGCACCTCTACGCGAAACACCCGCTGAACCAGGACAAGCTGCGCACCTTCCTGCGCGAGGTGGCCGGCCTCGGGCTCGCCATCGAGGTCACGGAACTCGACGTCAACGACCGGACCTACCCCGCCGACCTGGATGCCCGCGACCGGGCGGTGTCCGACCTGGTCCGCCGCTTCCTCGACGTGGTCCTGGACGAGGCGGCGGTGCTCAACGTCCTCACCTGGGACATCACCAACCGAAACACCTGGCTCAACGCCAATCCCGAGCGCCGGCGCCCCGACGGGCTGCTCCAGCGTGCCCTGCCGCTGGATGAGCACCTCGCGCGCACGCCGCTCTGGTCGGCGATGCGCCGGGCCTTCGCCGATGCGCCGGACCACCGGCGGGCGCGGGACGCCTTGCGCGGCGCCTGAGCCCCTGGAATCTGTCTTGTCGTCTGTCGTTTCGGGATAATCGGTTTTAGCTGCGCCCCGACAGATCCTAGTGGGGCACCATCCGCGCCTGCTGCGGTCGCTCACCGGCGTGCTGGCGCAGGAAGGCCGCCATCTCGGCGAGCTCGGGGGCCTTCGACCGGAAGGTCACGGAGAGCGCCAGCAGGGTGTCGGCATGGTCGAGCCCCGCATAGATCCGCTCCTGCACCGGCACGCGGGCAGCGCGCAGCCGCGCGGCGAGGCTGCGCGTGTTGGAAGGGCGCACGGTGGTGTCGCCGTCGCCGGAGGCGAGGAAGGCCGGCGGCGAGTGCGGGCCCGCGAAGGTGATGGGCTGGGTCGCCGCCGTGTCGGGGGCCTCGCCGAACAAGTCCGTGGCGGTGCCGGCATCCAGCGGCAGGAAGTCGTAGGGACCGGACAGGCCCGCCACCGCCCGGATCACCCGCGGATCGACGCCGGCCCGGCGCAGGTAGGACGGGTTGAGCGCGAGCATCACTGCATTGTAGGCGCCGGCCGAATGCCCGGCGAGGACCACCCGGCTCGGGTCGCCGCCATAGGCGGCGATGTTCCGCTCGACCCACGCCAGGGCCTGCGCCCCGTCGTCGAGGAAGTCCGGGAACCGGACCTCCGGATAGAGCCGGTAATCCGGCAGCACGGTCACGAAACCCTGCGCCGCGAGGGCCTGTCCGACGAAGGCATAGTCCTCCTTCGCGCCGTTCTTCCAAGAGCCACCGTAGAAGAACACCAGCACGGGGGCGCCGGTGGGGCCGGCCACGGGGGTGAAGACGTCGAGCCGCTGGCGCGGATGGGCGCCGAACGCGGCGTCCTTCAGGCTGATCCGTCCGCCCTGGTCCCGGGGACCGATCGCGTCGAAGAAGGCGAGGGGGGAGCAGGCCGTGATGCCGAGCGCGACGAGCGCGAGTCCGGCGAGGCTGGCAAGGACGGCAAGAACCCGGGTCATGCATCTCTCTGTTGGGGGGCGAGCCCCCTGTGACAGGGCCGGCGCGGCGGATTCATGGCGCGAATGCAATTCATGGCGCGAGGTCGATTCGTAGCGACCTGTCGCGTCGCGGTGCGAAGCGGGTCCTCAGGTTCTTGGCGTCCCGATCAGGTTCTGAGGACGAGGCAGGCGCCGCCCACCTGCCGGATGCGCCCGCACAGGCCGTCGGCGGCCTCCCGGCTCTGGGCCGGGATGCGGATGCGGTAGAAGGCGCGGGTGCCGCGGCTGCGCAGGCGGGTGCCGATGATCATCGGACGAACTTCGCCGATCACGCTTGTGTAGAGCTTCCGTGTTCGCGCGAAGCTCTGCAGCGCCAGCGATTTCGAGAAGTTTCCGGCAAGCTGGATGCCCCAGGGCGCCGCCGGCCCCTCGTTTCCGCCGAGGGCGAACCGGTCGCCGCGCGACGGAATGCGCAGCGCCGCCGTTACCTTGAGGCAGCTGGTCTCGGAATTGGCCCCGGGCTCCGAAGCCGCGGCCTCGGATTTCTTCGGTCCGAGATCCTTGGTCTCCGGCGTCTTGGTCTCTTGCGTCTTGGTCGAACCGTCCTTCGCTTTCGGCGCGTCCTCCTCGGGCATCTCGATCGCCGCGCCCGGGCGCCAGGCTTCCGCGGGCGAGCCCGTGATCGCCAGGACGTAGTTCCGGGTCTCGGTAGGCAGGCCGCCGCTGCCCGCGAGCCAGGCCGAGACCCGGCCCGGCCCGCCGTTGTAAGCCGCCGCCGCCAGCCCGAGATTGCCGAATTGCCGGTTGAGGTCGGCGAGCAGATGAGCCGCGTGCGGGATCGCCTGCTCGGGATCGAACGGATCGGTCAGGCCGCGCTCCCGGGCCGTGCCCGGCATGAACTGGGCGACGCCCTGCGCGCCGACGGGGCTCACGGCGGTGACCCGGAAGGCGCTCTCGCGCCAGATCAGGCGCGTCAGGAACGGCACCGGCAGGCCGCGGGCCTTGGCCGAGCCCTCGATGAGGCGGCACAGGGCCTGTTCGACCGTCTCCGTCGCGCCCTCGGCGGCGGCGCGAGCCGACCCTGGGGCTAGGACACCGAGGAGGAGGGACAGCAGGGCGGCGGAGAGACGGCGAAGGGGCAAGGTCACGGTCGGGTTGTAGAGCGTGCGCGCCGACGATCAATTACAAACGCCCCCGACCGCGTCGCATCCGCGTTCGCCGATCCCGTCCGCCCACGCTATAACCCGCGTGTTGGCGAATTCCGCCGCGCTGCAGAACAGGCCTCGATGCCCGAAACGCTCCTCGACGTTCAGGATCTGTCGGTCGCCTTCCGGACGCGGGAGCGCGAGACCCGCGCCGTGGATCGCGTGAGCTTCACCATCACGGCCGGAGAGACGCTGGCCCTCGTGGGGGAATCCGGCTCGGGCAAGTCGGTGACGGCCCTCTCGATCCTGCGCCTCCTCGACGGCAGCGCCTACCATCCGGGCGGCCGCATCCTGTTCAAGGGCGAAGATCTGCTGACCCTCCCGGAGAAGCGCCTGCGCGGCATCCGCGGCGCCGACATCACCATGGTGTTCCAGGAGCCGATGACCTCCCTGAACCCGCTGCACACGATCCAGCGGCAGATCGGCGAGGTGCTGGAGGTGCATCGCGGACTGTCCGGTCGCAAGGCGCGGGCCCGCATCCTCGAACTGCTCGAACTGGTCGGGCTGCGCGACGCCGAGCGCCGCCTCAACGCCTATCCGCACGAGCTCTCGGGCGGACAGCGCCAGCGCGTGATGATCGCCATGGCGCTCGCCTGCGAGCCCGACCTGCTTGTGGCCGACGAACCGACCACCGCCCTCGACGTGACCGTCCAGGCGCAGATTCTCACCCTGCTGGCCGACCTGCAGAAGCGCCTCGGCATGGCGATGCTGTTCATCACCCACGACCTCGGCATCGTGCAGCGCATCGCCGACAACGTCTGCGTCATGCTCGCCGGGCGCGTCGTCGAGGCCGGCCCGGTGGCGGAGATCTTCGCCCGGCCGCAGCACGACTACACCCGCCGCCTCCTCGCCTCGGAGCCGAAGGGCCGGGCCAACCCGGTTCCCCCCGATGCCGGGCGCCTCCTGGAGGCCGGCCCGCTCAAGGTCTGGTTCCCGATCCGCGAGGGTTGGCTGCGCCGGACCACCAGCCACGTGAAGGCGGTGGACGGGGTGTCCCTGCAGGTCCGGGCCGGCGAGACCGTCGGGGTCGTCGGCGAATCCGGTTCGGGCAAGACCACCCTCGGCCTGGCGCTCCTGCGCCTCACCGGCTGCGAGGGCCCCATCGTGTTCCTCGGCCGCTCCATCGCGGGCCTGCCGCCCGCCGCCATGCGCCCAATCCGACGCGACATGCAGGTGGTCTTTCAGGACCCCTACGGCTCGCTCTCGCCGCGCATGACGGTGGCGGACATCGTCGCCGAGGGGCTGGTGGTCCAGGGCGCGGTGAAGACGCGGGCCGAGCGGCAGGCGGTCGTCGCCAAGGCCCTCGACGATGTCGGCCTCGATCCGGCGACCATGAACCGCTACCCGCACGAGTTCTCCGGCGGCCAGCGGCAGCGCATCGCCATCGCGCGGGCCATCGTGCTCAAGCCCAAATTCGTCGTCCTGGACGAGCCGACCTCGGCCCTCGACCGCTCGGTCCAGGCCCAGATCGTCACCCTCCTGCGCGACCTGCAGCGCGAGCGCGGGCTCGCCTACCTGTTCATCAGCCACGACCTCAAGGTGGTGCGGGCGCTGGCGAACTACGTGCTGGTGATGCAGAACGGCCGCGTCGTCGAGGAGGGCCCGGCCGAGGATATCTTCGCCGCGCCGAAGACCGCCTACACCCAGGCGCTGTTCGCCGCCGCCTTCGATCTCCAGAGCGACGCCGTCGCCGATCCGATCCCGGCCTGAGGGGAACGGGCATGCCGCGCGCCTTCCTCATCGTGCTCGATTCCGTCGGCATCGGCGGCGCGCCGGATGCTGCTCGCTACGGCGATGCCGGGTCCGATACGGTCGGACACATCGCCCGCGCCTGCGCCGAGGGGCGGGGCGACCGGGCTGGCCTGCGGCAGGGCCCCCTGGCACTCCCGAACCTGGCCCGCCTCGGCCTCGGGCTGGCGGCGATGGGCGCGACCGGCGCGGTGCCGCCCGGTCTCGCGATCCCCGGCGCCCCGACGGGCGCCTACGGCCACGCGGTCGAGGTCGCCGCCGGCAAGGACACACCCTCGGGTCACTGGGAGATCGCCGGCGTGCCGGTCCGCGAGCCCTGGGGCTACTTCCCCGTCGCGGTCCCGACCTTCCCGGCCGCGCTGACGGAGGCGCTGATCGCGCGAGCCGGCCTGCCGGGCATCCTCGGCGACTGCCACGCCGCCGGCGTCGCGATCATCGACAGCCTGGGCGCCGAGCATGTCCGGACCGGCCGGCCGATCTGCTACACCTCCGCCGACAGCGTCTTCCAGATCGCGGCGCACGAGGACAGCTTCGGGCTGGAGCGACTCTACGACACCTGCCGGATCGCCCGCGAGCTCTGCGACGCCTACCGGGTCGGCCGGGTCATCGCCCGGCCCTTCGTCGGCAGCGCGCAGGACGGGTTCCGGCGCACCGCCAACCGCAAGGACTATGCGGTCGAACCGCCCGGCCGGACCCTCCTGGACGTGCTCCGAGCCTCCGGGCGGAGCGTCGTCAGCGTGGGCAAGATCGGCGACATCTTCGCCCACCGGGCGACCGGGCAGGAGATCAAGGTTGGCGGCAACACCGCGTGTCTCGATGCCGCGCTGACGGCATTCGCGGCGCTGCCGGAGGGCGGCCTCGTCTTCCTCAACCTCGTCGACTTCGACACCGAGCATGGCCATCGCCGGGACGTGCCCGGCTACGCCGCCGAACTCGAACGCTTCGACGCCCGGCTGCCCGAGATCCACGACGTGCTGCGTCCCGGAGACCTCTGCATCATCACTGCGGACCACGGCAACGATCCGACCTGGGGCGGAACCGAACACACCCGGGAACAGGTTCCCGTGCTGGCCTTCGGCCCAAGCGTCACGCCGGGGTCCCTGGGCCGGCGCGAGACCTTCGCCGATATCGGCGCGACCCTCGCGCAGCATCTCGGGGTCGCGCGCCTCGATGCGGGGACGGGCTGGCACTGACGGACGAGAGGGGAGCACCATGCGCGACGAGGACGACCGAGCCATCCGGCAGACCATCGCTCACCGGGTCGGCGAACCGTTGGACACGCTGTCGGTCGAGGATCTCGAGGAGCGGATCCGCCTGTTGCGGTCCGAGGTGGAGCGGCTGGAGGCGGCGCGGCACGCCAAGAAGGCGGCCTTGGAGCGGGCGGGCTCCCTCTTTCGGCTCTAGGGCCTCCCCCGAAGGAATCGCTTTAAAGTTACATTTCCTGCGAAGGAATTCCCGCTTTCCCCCAAATGGGGGATGAAGGCCGCCCAACCCCACGCTTGAATACTCTCCAAACCACGGGCGAGGGCGGTCATGCTGGAGAGATGGACGATGGCGCCATGGATGCGCCGGCGGGTTGCGCGACACGTGCGGCGGGGCACGAGCGATCGGATGATCGCCTGCCTGATCAATCCGGCCCCGGCGCCCTTACCCGACAGCGTCGCGCCGACCGCGAACGGCGCCGAGATCACCGTCCAGTATGATCTTTCGAACGTTATCCTGTTCCGCGCCCTCGCGGCGAATCGGGTGGGCGGCGGCCGGGACGCCCGGTGACCTCCGCCGTCACCGGATCAGGCTGAGGCCCGAGATCAGCCGGGCCAGGTCGACCTGGCGCGTCACACCTGTCTTGGCGAAGATCGCCTTGACCTGACCGCGAATGGTTTCCGGCCGCACGCTCTGCTGCGCGGCGAGGATCGCGATGGTGACGCCGTCCGCGATGCCCCGCGCGATCCGCGCCTCGGCCGCCGTCAGGTCGAACAGACCGGCCAGCAATTCGGTGCCCGGGACGGGACGCGGCAGGACCGGGGCGGCGATCATCAGGAGGGTGCCGCCACCGAAGACGTCCTGGGCCTGCCCGCGCATGGGCAGCAGGTGGAGAACCATGGCGGGATGGTCGTCGTCGGCCGGGATCGGAATGGAGCGCGCCGCCTGCGCCCGCTGACCGGCGAGCACGTCCGCCATGAGGGCGTCCGCACCGGGATGAGCAAGGGCGACCCGCTCGCGTTGATCGCGCACCACCCGCGGCACGAGGCCGGTGAAACTCGCATTGCGTTCCTGCAGGCGCCCGTGGCGTGAGAGGACGGCCGCCGGGAGGCCCAGCACCTCCAGGGCGCCCACCGCGGCGCGTGCCCGTTCCAGCTTCAGCCGGGCTGAGACGAGGGCCGCGCGGCCCAGATGCGGCCGCAGGGTGTCGAGGACCACCGTCGCGGCCTGCGGCACCGGACCGTCCGTGTAGCGCCGCTCGATGCTGAAGATCAGCGTGTCGCCGGTGGTCAGCGGGCAGGCGGTGGCGGCACCCCATCCGAGCCCGCGCGGACGCAGGAATTGCTGGATCAGGACGTCCTGCTCCAGTTCGGCCTGGGTGTAGACGTCCTGCTCGCGGATGAAGCCCGCATGGCGGGCGGCGAGAAGCTTCGCCGTGCGCTGACCGGCGCTGCTCCAGCCCCCGGCGGCGAAATCGGCCATGACCTGATCGAGGGATTCGCTGTTGATCCAGCGATGGGTTTCGAGATCGGCCGCGATCAGGACCGTTCCCTGGGCGCCGGCGATGGCGGCGAGTCGGTCCAGGACCGCAGGCCACAGCTCGGGCAGGATCGCCGCCTCGTAGATGAGGTCCGTCAGGGTTTCGAAATCACCCTGTCCCGTCGACTGCCGCACGGCTCGTGATCCACAGCCCAAGGTTTCTACTTCGTAAATATCATGGGGGCAAAGCTTCGCGCCCGACAAGCGTCTTCGGGACGGAATCCCGTGATCTGCCCGTCGGATACGGGAAACCAGACGGGATTCGACCTCCGTGGCCTCGGGGAGGTCTCGTCAGCCGATCCCTTCGTGTTAGGGGAAGGGGCGACGGGGAACCTTCGGCCGACACGACCGGTCCTGTCGATGCGGAGCGGGGGCGGGGAGTTTGGCGTGCGGCATTGGCGCGAAGGACCGGGTGACCGGCGAAGCTACCACCACGGCAACCTCAAGGAGGCGCTGATCGAGGCGGCGCGCCGCTTCATTGCCGAGCGCGGCATCGGCGGCTTCACGCTGGTGGATGCGGCCCGCCTCGTCGGCGTCACGCCGGCGGCGCTCTACCGCCATTTCCGCGGGCGCGAGGCCCTGCTCGAAGAGGTGGCCGGCCGCGGCTTCGCCGACCTCGCCGAGCGCCTCGCCCGCGCCCTCACGGCCAAGGGCACGCCGCTGGAGCGGTTCACCCGGATGGGCGAGGCCTATCTGGCTTTCGCCGAGGAAGAACCCGGCTACTACGCGGCGATCTTCGAGACCCGCGGCCTCGCCGCCGCCGAACCGAACGCAGTGCCGAGCCTCCGACCGAGCCCGTTCGACCTCTTGGTGGAGGCCCTTCAAGCGACCTTTCCCGAGGGGTTCGGCGGCGTCGCGCCCCGGTTCATCGCCCTGGAGGTCTGGGCCCTCGCACACGGCCTCGCAACCCTCTCCGCGTCCGGACACCTGCCGAAATCCGCCGGCATGCCGGACAAGTATGAGCTGCTCCGCGCGGGCGTGCTCGCCCTCGTCCACGGCGCAGCAGCCGGCGGCCGGACGCGCGAACAGGCCTGACCGATTGAGCGCCCCTTGAAAGCGCGTCGCTCCATCCGCAAGTGAATGTCGTTCACATTTACATTGGAGCCGTGAGCCGTGAGCTTCTCTTCCTCCCCCTTCACCACCGGGAAGGTCTGCCGTAGCGGCCCCTTCCCCAAGCGATCCCTCGAAATCGGCGCCATCGTCGTCGCCTTCGTCTACTGGTGGCCCTTGGCCGCCGCCTACATCGCCTGGAAGGTCGCGGGGTATCCTGCGCTCAGCGAGTTGCGGGGCCTCGCCGGCCGCGGCTTCTCGTGGAACGCGAGCGCCACGCGCTCGCGCTTCGCCGCGGCGTTCGAGTCCGCCAATGGCGGCAGCACCGGCAACCTCGCCTTCGATGCCTACCGCCGCAGCGAGATCGAGCGGCTCGATGCGCAGCGCCGGGCCCTGCAGGAGGAGAGCCGCGCCTTCGCCGAGTTCGTCGAGGAGCTGAAGCGGGCCAAGGACCGCGAGCAGTTCGACGCCTTCATGCAGAAGCGCCGCAGCGCGGACGCCACCCGCGCGGTCTGAGCGACCTCTCCGCCGAAATGGAATGACGCGAGGGCTTCCGGCGCAGTTCGGGAGCCCTTTTTGCCGGGCGCAATCCGTCCGAAGACCTCGCTCGCAATCCCGCGATGCTCTAGAAATCCGGTCCCGGTCTTGCCTCGGTCTCCCGCCGCCCAGGATCAGACCTCGGCTTCATGGAGATCCAGCGATGCAGCCAGCCGCCGCGACCGTCCGGGTGGTGGACCACCCCCTCGTGCAGCACAAGCTGACCCTGCTGCGCCAGCGCGAGCGTTCGACCAAGGGCTTCCGGCAGATCCTCAACGAGATCGGCATGCTGCTGGCCTACGAGGTCACCCGGGACCTGCCCCTGGAGACGGTGACGATCGAGACGCCGATCCAGTCGATGGAGGCGCCGCAGATCGCCGGCAAGAAGCTGGTTCTGGCGCCAATTCTGCGGGCCGGCGTCGGCTTCCTCGACGGCATGCTGTCCCTGGTGCCCTCGGCCCGCGTGGCACATGTGGGGCTCTACCGCGACCCCGAGACTCTGGAAGCGGTGGAATACTACTTCAAGGCGCCCTCCGATCTGGTCGACCGGACGGTCCTCGTGCTCGACCCGATGCTCGCGACCGCGAACTCGGCGGTGGCGGCGATCAACCTCCTGAAGCAGCGCGGCGCGCAGGACCTGCGCTTCGTCTGCCTGCTCGCGGCCCCGGAGGGCATCGCCCGCCTGCAGGCCGCCCACCCGGATGTCCCCGTCTGGACCGCCGCCATCGACAGCCACCTCAACGACCACGGCTACATCGTCCCGGGCCTCGGCGATGCCGGCGACCGGATGTACGGCACCCGCTGAGCACCGCCGGCGCGGCGTGATCTCGCCAAGCGGCGATCTTGCCGAGCCGTGATCTTGCCAAGCCATGATCTTGCCAAGTACCAGCCGGGCGGCACATGACGGGGCTTCCAGGAGGAGACCCCGATGACAGCCAGCCTGCCCGAGACCATGCGACAGATCCGCTTCACCTCTGCCGGCGGGCCGGATGTGCTGGCCCTGGAGACGGTGCCGCTGCCGCAGCCCGGGCCCGGCCAGGTGCTGATCGAAGTCGTCGCCGCCGGGATCAACCGGCCGGACATCCAGCAGCGCGAGGGCAAGTACCCGCCGCCGAAGGGTGCCACCGAGATCCCCGGCCTCGAGGTCGCCGGCCGCATCGTCGCCCTCGGTGAGGGCGTCTCAGGCTTCTCGGTCGGCGACGAGGTCTGCGCCCTGGTGATCAGCGGCGGCTACGCCGAGTTCGCCGTGGCCGAGATCGGCCAATGCCTGCCGAAGCCCGCGTCGCTCTCGCTGGTCGAGGCCGGGGGCCTGCCGGAGAACTACTTCACCGTCTACAGCACCGTGATCGAGCGCGGGCGGCTCAAGGCCGGCGAGTCTTTCCTCGTCCATGGCGGATCGAGCGGCATCGGATCGACCGCCATCCAGATCGCCAAGCATCACGGCGCCCGCGTCTTCGCCACCGCCGGCTCGGCCGAGAAGTGCGCCTTCTGCCGCGACCTCGGCGCTGAGGCGGCGATCAATTACCGCGAGGCCGACTTCGTCGAGGAGGTGAAGCGCCTCACCGACGGCAACGGGGTCGACGTCATCCTCGACATGGTCGGGGCGCCGTACCTCGCCAAGAACCTCTCGGCCCTGGCGATCGAGGGGCGCCTCGTGCAGATCGCCTTCATGCAGGGCTACAAGGTCGATGCCTTCAGCATGACCCCGATCATGATGAAGCGCCTGACCTTCACCGGCGCGACGCTCCGAGCCCGGCCGAAAGCCGAGAAGGCGGCGATCGCCGAAGGCCTTGCCCGGGACGTCTGGCCACTGCTCGAAGCCGGGACGATCCGCCCGGTGATCCATGCCACCTTCCCGTTGGAGGAGGCCCGCAAGGCGCACGAACTGATGGAGTCGAGCGCCCATCTCGGCAAGATCATGCTGGTGACCGGCCGCTAGGTCGAACCTCGGCGGGAACTCCGCTCTCGACCGTCGCGTTTCAGACCCGAGCTAGAATCACGGGCAGGATTCACGGGAATCGGTGCTCGGGTCGAAACATCGGTCTTCAGGACCGTACAAGCGAGGATCGCATGGCAGAGAATCTACACGGTCAGGAAGCCCGGCAGGGCAAGCGCGGCAAGCCGGTACTCTACGTCCTCGTGGCCAGCCTCGTGCTGCTCGCGATCGCCATCACCGGCCTGATGACCTGGCAGGGCGCGAACTCGCCCAAGGACTACGCCAGCCAGAGCCAGGACGCCTCCCGCCAGGAAGTGACGGGGTCCGTGAAGGGTTCGTCGAACGCGACGTCGTCGTCGAACACCGGTTCGGTTCCGGCCGCGAACCCGGCCTATCCGAGCCCGGCCCAGCCGGCCGCGAACGGCAACAAGCAGTAAGTCTGAAGGTCGTCCGTGCCGGTCCGCCTCAGCGGGTCGGCACGGGCGTTTCGCCGCGATAATCGTAGAAGCCGCGCTTGGACTTGCGGCCGAGCCAGCCGGCTTCGACGTATTTCACCAGCAGCGGACAGGGCCGATACTTCGAATCGGCCAGTCCCTCGTAGAGCACCTGCATCACGGACAGGCAGGTATCGAGGCCGATGAAGTCGGCCAGCTGCAGGGGCCCCATCGGGTGGTTCGCCCCGAGCTTCATCGCGGTGTCGATCGATTCCACCGAGCCGACGCCCTCATAGAGCGTGTAGATCGCCTCGTTGATCATCGGCAGCAGGATGCGGTTGACGATGAAGGCCGGGAAATCTTCCGACATCGTCGACGTCTTGCCGAGCTTGGCGATGAAGGCCTTGGCCGATTCGTAGGTCGGGTCTTCCGTGGCGATGCCGCGGATCAGCTCGACAAGCTGCATCACCGGCACCGGATTCATGAAGTGGATGCCGATGAAGCGCTCCGGCCGATCGGTCGAGGCGGCGAGTCGCGTGATCGAGATGGACGATGTGTTGGTGGCGATCAGGGCATCGGGTTTCAATGACGCGCAGAGCGTGCTGAAGATCTGGCGCTTGGTCGATTCGTCCTCGGTGGCCGCCTCGATGACGAGGTCGCAAGGCGCAAGGTCGTCGAAGCTCTCCGCCGCCACGATCCGCGAGACCGCGCTGCGACGCTGATCGTCCGCGATGGTGCCCTTGGCCACCTGACGGGCGAGATTGCCGTCCACGGTGGCGAGGCCGTTGTGGATGCGGGCCGGGTCGCGGTCGTTCAGGCGGACGTCGAGCCCCGCCATCGCGCAGACATGCGCGATACCGCTGCCCATCTGCCCGGCGCCGATGATGCCGACCGTCCTGATATCGATGCCCATCGTCTGCACTCGCACCCCTGGGTCGTCCCGCCGTCGCGGTCCGGGTCCCGCCCGGCCGCCGAGGACGCCCGTCTCGCTTATAACGTTTCGCGGCAGCAGCGTCCTAGAGCATTTCCACGCTGGAAGGCCATCCGTACCGGGCGATCGGTGCGCGCGCGGCGCGCACCGGCCGGACGTGCCTGTTCCGCCTCAGCCCTTCGCCTTGGCGATTTCAGCCTGCAGCTCGGGGACGATCTGGAACAGGTCGCCCACGAGGCCGTAATCCGCCACCTGGAAGATCGGTGCGTCCTCGTCCTTGTTGATGGCGACGATGACCTTCGAGTCCTTCATGCCGGCGAGGTGCTGGATCGCGCCCGAGATGCCCACCGCGACGTAGAGCTCCGGTGCCACCACCTTGCCGGTCTGCCCGACCTGCCAGTCGTTCGGGGCGTAGCCGGCATCGACGGCGGCGCGGGAGGCGCCCACGGCGGCGCCGAGGCTGTCGGCCAGGGGTTCGATCAGCTCCTTGAACTTGTCCGAGGAGCCCAGCGAACGGCCGCCGGACACGATGATCTTGGCTGCGGCCAGCTCGGGACGGTCGGACTTGGCGATCTCCTCGCCCTTGAAGCTCGACTTGCCCGAGGAGGCGGCCGCCTGGATCGGCTCGATCGGGGCGGCCGCACCGCCCTCGCCGGCGGGCTTGAAGGCCGCCATGCGGACGGTGATCACCTTCTTGCCGGCACCGGCCTGCACGGTCTGGATCGCGTTGCCGGCGTAGATCGGACGCTCGAAGGTGTCGGGGGAGACCACGCTGATGATGTCGGAGACCTGCGCCACGTCGAGGAGGGCGGCCACCCGCGGCAGCACGTTCTTGCCGGTGGTGGAAGCCGCAGCGACGACGTTGTCGTAAGGCTCCGCCAGGGCGACGAGCAGCGCGGCCGTCGGCTCGGCGAGGAGGTGGTCGTAGGTGGCGTCCTCGGCCAGCAGCACCTTCTCGATCCCGTCGAGCTTGGCGGCGGCTTCGGCGGCGGGGCGGCTGCCGGCGCCGGCCACGAGGGCGTGCACGGGTCCGCCCAGGGCGACGGCGGCCGTCAGAGCCTTCAGGCTCGCGTCGCGGACCGCGCCGTTGTCGTGCTCGATGAGGAGTAGGGTGGCCATGGTGTGCGAACCTCGAAATCGATCAGCAGGAGGGTCCCGGACCCCGTCTCACCCGCCGCGTCGGCGCGGCGGGGTCTTGAAGCCATCGGCGGGGCGGGGTCTCAGAGAACCCCGGCCTCGCCCTTCAGCTTCTGCACGAGTTCGGCCGGGGACCCGACCTTGATGCCGGCCTTGCGCCCGGCGGGCTCCACGGTCTTGAGCACGGTGACCCGCGGGGTCACGTCGACGCCGAGCGCATCGGGGGCCAGCTCCTCGAGGGGCTTCTTCTTCGCCTTCATGATGTTGGGCAGCGAGGCGTAGCGCGGCTCGTTGAGGCGCAGGTCGGTGGTGACGATGGCCGGCAGGGTCAGGGTCACGGTCTGGAGGCCGCCATCGATCTCGCGGGTGACGTCGATCGCGCCCTCGCCGAATTCGAGCTTGAAGGCGAAAGTACCCTGGGGCCAGTCGAGGAGGGCCGCCAGCATCTGGCCGGTCTGGTTCGAATCGTCGTCGATGGCCTGCTTGCCGAGGATGACGAGGCCGGGGGCCTCCTTCTCGACCAGGGCCTTCAGGATCTTGGCCACCGCCAGCGGCTCGACCACGCCGTCGGTCTTCACCAGGATCGCCCGGTCCGCGCCCATGGCGAGGGCGGTCCGAAGAGTCTCCTGCGCCTGCTGCGGACCGATCGAGACGGCGACGATCTCGGTGACCTTACCCTTCTCCTTCAGGCGAATCGCCTCCTCGACGGCGATCTCGTCGAAGGGGTTCATGGACATCTTGACGTTGGCGAGGTCCACGCCCGAACCGTCGGCCTTGACCCGGATCTTGACGTTGTAGTCGACGACCCGCTTGACGGGCACCAGAACCTTCATGGCGTTCACAATCCTCCGCGCGGATAATGTTTTTCGACCAGGCCGGCGCGGCGCGCAAAGGACCTCCGGGAAACCCGGATGTCCAGAACCCTGGTCATTGAGGCGGCGGACCGTAACGGCCTCATTTCCGCCTTGTCAACGCGCCCCGCCGCCGCCCGCCCCGACGAGTGTCGTCCGGCGCTGCGGACCGGCCGCACGGCCTCGGGCCCGCAGCTCCGTGGTATTCCGAATGCCTGGCTCTCAGCGATTCTTGCCCGGCACCCAGAGCACGTCGTCGGCGCCGTTGGCATTGGCGGTCCGGCTCGCCACGAACAGGAAGTCCGAGAGCCGGTTCAGGTATTGCAGGGCTTCCGGCGAGACGATCTCGCCCTCGGTGGCGGCCAGGGCCACCGCCAGGCGCTCGGCCCGCCGACACACCGTCCGGGCAAGATGCAGAGCGGCCGAGGCCGGCGATCCCCCGGGCAGCACGAAGGACTTCAGGGGCGAGAGGTCGGCATTCAGCGCGTCGATGTCGCGCTCGACCCGCTGCACCTGCGCGGCGACGATCCGCAGCGGCTCATATTTCGGCGGCTCGGCGCTTTCCGGTGTTGCGAGGTCCGCGCCGAGGTCGAACAGGTCATTTTGGATCGCGCTCAGCATGGCGTCGAGGCGCGAATCGGCATGCAGCCGCACGAGGCCGATGCAGGCATTGGTCTCGTCGACGGTGCCGTAGGTCTCGATCCGCAGATCCGCCTTCGAGCGCCGTTCGCCGCTGGCGAGGGCGGTCGAGCCCTTGTCGCCGGTTCGGGTGTAGATGCGGTTGAGGGTGACCACGATGGCGTCCGATCCTGAGCGGGGCTGGCAAGTGAGGCCTGCAGGAGCGGGAACCTAGCGCAGTTTGCCGCCGCTGGGAGTCGCTGAATCGGAATGAGAAGGGCCGGCTCCGCATCGGCGGAACCGGCCCCTGAGGCTCACGGCGGATGCGAGCGCGGCGAACTCAGAAGGTGTAGCCGAGCTTGCCGCCGAAATTGGTCAGGCCGCGGTTGTTCGCGCAGAGGCCGGCATTCGACATGTGCTCGACGGTGGCCATGATGCTCCAGTGCTCGGTGAGCCGGAAGCCGAGGGCGGCCGCCTCGCGGAAGAGCGGGTTGCAGCCCAGCGTGTTGAACCCGGCCGGGGCGGTCGGCTTCGGGCCCGTGTAGCCGTTATGGGCGCCGGCGCCGAAGAAGCCTTCGAGGAAGACGATGTTGTTCAGGGTCTGCGGGAAGAGATCCACGGTCCAGGTCGCGCCGATATAGGCGTAGCTGGTGCGGCCGCCGAAGTTGTAGCTGCCGCCGACGGTGGCCCGGGGCACGAAGGCCTGCCAGAACGGATCGACGCTCACCAGCGGCTTGGAGAACAGAATCTCGCCGTTGATGTTGCTGGTGTTGTGCTCGGCACTGCCGGGATCCTGCACGGCGCCGCCGATGCGGACCTCGGAGACGATGCTCAGGGGCTTCACAGGGCTGACATAGGCGGCCGGCGGCGCGGACGGGAAGTCGGCGGCCTGGACCGGCATGGCCGTGGCGAGCACGGCGGCGGCAGCGGCGAGGCGAAGCGGGTGGGACTGCATCGGGATGGTTCCGGGTTGACCGAACGTGTCTAGCATGCCCGCTTACGGCATCGGCAGGCATCGCACGTCGCGGGGCGGCGATAGCTGTGCGGTGAGACCTCCCGGCCACACTCGCTCCGTTCGGGCGCTCAGCCCGCCGGAGGGGGCGCCAGCGCCCCGGTCACGCACCGATCTCAGGACGCGACGGCGCCCCACGCGACGGGGTCAGGCCGAGCGCCACCAGACCACGCCCATGATGAAGATGATCGCCAGGAACTGCAGCAGAACGCGCAGGCGCATGAGCTTCTGCGAGAGGTTGGCGCTACCCCCGCGCATCATGTTGAACAGGCCTAGGATCAGGACCACCGCCACCGCGACGCAGGCGAGGAGCACGAGAGAGTTGGAGGAGATCACGGCGTCAGGTCTCGTGGCTGTCGGGTCGGGAATTATCGCTCCTCATATGGGCCCCTCCGGGGGAGGAGCCCAGGGGGCGGTTCGATGCGTCAATTGCGGCGCAGGAGACGCTCGAAGTAGTCGAGCTCCTCGCGCGGGCGGCTCGGGTCGCCGAGCTTGCGCCGCAGCTCCTCCATGATGCGGCGGGTGCGCTGCACGGTGGATTCGTCGGCCGTCGGCACGCGGGCATTGCCGTTGGTCATGTCGCGGCCCTTGGTGGGTCGGCCAAGGGGATCGTCGTCGCGGTTGCCGGCCTGGCCCTGCTGACTCGGCTTCTCGCCACCCTCGCCCTCGCCTTTCCCGTCGCCTTCCCCCTCGCCCTCGGCCATCTCCTGCATCTGCTTCTGCATGCCTTCGGCGCCGCGCTTGAGTCCGTCCAGGGCCCGGCCCTGGGCCTCGACCGCGTCGCCGTCCTTGCCCTGGCCGAGGGCACCCTCGGCCTCGCGCATGGCCTCCTCGGCATCGGAAAGGCCGTCCTCGCCCTGCATGCCGAGGTCCTTCATGCGGCGCTGCAGATCGTCCAGGCGCTCGCGAAGGGCCTGCTGGCGCTGACCGGCGCCGCCCTTCTGGCCCTCGCCCTTCTGACCCTGCTGTCCTTGTCCTTGCTGTCCTTGGCCCTGCTGTCCCTGTTGACCCTTCTGGCCTTCGCCCTGCTGGCCCGGCTGCCCGCGCTGCGGGCGCTGGCCCCGCTGACCCTGGCCCTGCTGTCCGCGCTTGTCCTGGCCGTCCTTGAAGGTCTCGTCGCGCAGGTCCTGCTGCTCGCGGGAGAGCTTGTCGAGCTCGTCGGCCTGCTTGCTCATCTCGCGGCTGTTGGGGTCGGACTTGCCGCCGGGCTCCGCGGTCTGGAGATTCTCGAGGATCTCGCGGAGCTGGTCGAGGAGTCGCTGCGCCTCCGCGGTGTCGCCGCGCTTCATGGCTTCGGCCATGTCGTTCAGCATCTTGTCGAGGTCGTCCGGCGTCACCGTCTTGGCGTTCGCGTTCGGCTGGCTCTTCTCGGCCTGGGGCTTGCCGTCCTTGCGCTGGCGCTCGGCCATGCCCTTCATGAACTTGTCGAGGGCCTGTTTCAGGTCCTCCGTAAGCTTCTTGATCTCCTCGTCGGGCGCGTTGCGCTCGATCGCCTGCTTGAGGTTGTCCTGGGCGGCGCGGAGGCTCTTCTCCGCATCCGAGAGGTCGCCGTCCTCGATCTTCAGGGCCATCTCCCAGAGGAGGTCAGCCACCGCCATCAGGGCCTCGTCGCTCCGCGCGGCCTTCAGGCGGCGCGAGGCGGCCTTGAGCCCGAGGTAGACGCTGGCCTGGGGCGTGAAGGTGTCGGGCGCGATGAGCAGTGCGTCGACGGCGGTCTGGACCCGGACGCGGCTGTCGTCGGGCGCGGTGATCAGGCGCCGGCGCTCCTCGGCCAGGGCGCGGGCCAGGGGTTGGGTGAAGACCCGCGCGGGCAGCGTCACCTCGGCGGTGGGCGTACGCCCCTCCTGACCGGCCTCGTCCTTCACCACCAGGGTCAGGCGCACGCGCGCGCCGGACCACGGATTGTCGGTGAGATCGACCAGGGTCTTGGTATCGCGCTCGCCGGTGGCGTCCGCCGGCAGGGCCAGGGCGATCCGCGGCGGCGGCACCAGGGCGCGGGTGTTGGCCAGGGGTTCCACCACCCCCTCGGCGGAGGCGATGCCGTAATCGTCCTTGGCGCGGTAGGTCAGGTTGAAGGTCCCGCGCGCGTTCACCTCAAGGGCACCGATGCGCTCCACCTCGGGGGGCGTGTCGGGAATCGTCTCGACCAGGAGGTGCTGCGTCGTGCCGCCCGCCGCGACGGTGAGGTCGGCGACACCGCCGGTGAGCTGGAACCGGTCCTCGCGCAGGTCCGCATGGGGCGGCTTGCCGGGCAGCGGCTTCAGACCGGCCTTCGGCGTCAGGACCGCCTCGCCCTGGCCGGCGATCCGGACGATCAGGGTCGCGTTCACCGGCGCGCGCAGGCGCTGCTGCTCGCCGTTCATCGTCACGACCAGGGGCGGCAGGCGGGTGTAGACGGGCGGATCGATCCAGCCGTCGACCCGGAAAGTCGGGCCGGGCGGTGGCGGCGCCTGCCAGTCGAAGGCGCCGAGGATGCGGGAGCGCCACTCGGTACCGGCCACGAACAGGCTCGCCACTGCCGCGACGATCAGGCCGGCCCGCAAGGCGAAGGGATCGCGCCGTGCCATGGCGGGCCGGGGCGGCGGCGGCTTCAGCCCGGCCACGGCCTCGGCCGCACGCGCCTGATGCAGCGCCCAGAGGGCGCGGGTCGCCGGGTCGGTGGTGCCGACCGCGAGGGTGTCCTCGATGGAGGAGGCGGGATTATGAGACAGCGTCCCGCCCCTGGCGGCGGCCGCGCGGTCGATCCGCGCGAGGGCCTCGCGGCGGGTGTCGCGCCGCAGGCCGGTCAGCGGCAGGAGCGCGGCGACGAACGCCAGGGCGAAGAGCAGAAGGCCAACGATCCGGCCCAGGGGCGGCAGGTCGAGCCAGAGCCCGAGCCAGGACAAGGCGAGGAAAGCCAGGATCAGCCCGAGGCCACGCCACAGGATCGGCCAGGCCCGCTCCCAGAGGCCGGCCGCCTGCGAGCGGGTGACCAGCCGGTCAAGCCGCTGGCGCAGCACCGGACCGCCGGTGCCCTGCTCTGGCCCGCTGCTCGTGGAGGTCGCCGGGTCGGCCTCGCCCATCGTGTCTGGCTCCTCGCGCGTCGCATCGGCGTCGCGCCTTCCCCGCAAGGCTAGCATGGTGGAGGCGCCGCGCGACGGGGTCAAATCATCCC
This sequence comes from Methylobacterium sp. Leaf465, assembly GCF_001424705.1. GTDB lineage: Bacteria > Pseudomonadota > Alphaproteobacteria > Rhizobiales > Beijerinckiaceae > Methylobacterium. The sequence continues at coordinate 466,274 of NZ_LMRA01000012.1, read as the reverse complement.
AGGTGGCGGGGAAGGGCGCCGAGCCAATCCCGTCCGCGATCTGAACCCGCGGCGTCTCTCGCGTGTTGCCGCCTCGCGTTCAATGCGTGAGAAGGATGCCCGCCATGGTCGATGTGAAGCCCCTCGTCGAGGCTCTGGTGCATGCGCGCCGCGGCCGTCTGGCCGCCGGTGCGGCCCTCGGCGGCCTCGCCCTGGTGGCGGGCCTCGCCGCCCGGGCCCTGCGCACGCCGGCCACGCCCGAGGGGGCCGCGGCGCCGGCCGCGCCCGCCGTCGGCGAGGACGAGGCCCGGCTCATGCTCCGCGCCATGGTGGCGGCGACCCTGGCCGACGGGATGATCGACAAGGACGAGCGACAGCGCCTCGATGCGGCGGTCCAGGCTTCCGGCCTCGCCAGGGACGGGGCCGCCTGGCTGGAGGCGGAGATCGCCGATCCGGCCGACCTCGACACCATCGCGGATGCGGTGAACACGCCCGAGCAGGCGACGCGGATCTATTCGGCGGTGCGCCTCTCCGTCCTGGCGGATACGCTGCAGGAGCGCGAATTTCTCAAGCGCCTCGCCGAGGCCCTGGACGTTCCGGGCGAGGCGGTCGACCGGATCGAGGGCGAACTCGCCGCCTGACGCTCACGCCTGCGGGCTCAGCCAGTCCGGCATCCGGTCGAGGGCGATCAGGTCCTCGTAGCTCTGGCGCGGACGCACGATGGCGGCGTCCGCGCCGCGCACCAGCACCTCCGGCACGAGGAGGCGGGAATTGTAGGTGCCGGCCTGCACCGCCCCATAGGCGCCGGCGCTCATCACGGCGATGAGGTCGCCCGGGGCGACCTCGGGCATCTCCCGGGCGAGGGCGATGTAATCGCCGCTCTCGCAGACCGGCCCCACCACGTCGGCCACGAGGCGCGGCGTCTCGGCCGTGGGTTCCCGAACCGGCCGCAGGCCGTGATAGGCCTCGTACAGGGTCGGGCGGATCAGGTCGTTCATCGCCGCATCGACGATGACGAAGGTCCGCCCCTCGGTGCGCTTCACGTAGATCACGCGGGTGACCAGGATGCCGGCATTGCCGGCGATCATCCGGCCGATCTCGAAGACCGGACGCAGGCCCAGCGGTGCGAAATGCGGACGCAGGATCGCCGACAGGGCCGCCGGCTCCGGCGGCGGCGCGTTGTCGTCGCGGTAGGGGATGCCGAGGCCGCCGCCGAAATCGATGTGGTGGAGCGGATGCCCCTCCGCCATCAAGTCGCGGGCCAGGCCGGCCAGGAGGCCGGCGGCGTGGTCGAAGGGAGCCAGGTCGGTGATCTGGCTGCCGATATGCATGTCGACGCCGGAAATCGCGAGGCCCGGCAGGGTCGCCGCGTGGGCGTAGACCGCCCGGGCCCGGCTGATCGGGATGCCGAACTTGTTCTCGGACTTGCCGGTCGAGATCTTGGCGTGGGTCCCAGCATCGACGTCGGGATTGACCCGGATGGAGATCGGCGCCGTCAAACCGAGGCTCGATGCCACCGCGGAGAGCTGGGCCAGTTCCGGCTCGCTCTCGACGTTGAAGCAGAAGATGCCGGCCTTCAGGGCGGCAGCCATCTCGACCTGGGTCTTGCCGACGCCGGAGAAGACGATGCGCTGCGGATCGACGCCCGCCGCCAGCGCCCGGCGCAGCTCGCCCTCGGAGACGATGTCCATGCCGGCCCCGAGGCGGGCCAGGGTGGCCAGCACGGCCTGGTTCGAATTCGCCTTCATGGCGAAGCACACGAGGGCGTCGTCCCCGCCGAAGGCCTTGGCGAAGACCGCGTAGTGGCGTTCCAGCGTCGCGGTCGCGTAGCAGTAGAACGGCGTCCCCACCGTCTCGGCGAGGGCGGTCAGGTCGACATCCTCCGCCTGGAGCCGACCGTCACGATAGTGGAAGTGGTGCATCGGCCTGCCTGCGGGCATCCCGCCCGGGAATTGCGGGCCCCGCGCGCGGCGCGACCGGGCGGGCGCGCCTTCCCGCACGAAGCTGGGGAAAGGGCTCTGGTGATCCGCTTCTACAGCAGCGGGTCGAGCAGGAAAGGCTCCTTGGGCACGACGTAGCCGCGCTTGGCGCCGCGCGTCGTCTTGACCGGCGCCTCGGCGCCCGAGCCCGGCACCGCCAGGGTGTCGAGTTCGTCACCGGCGCGGACCGCATCCGGCTCCGGCGTCGCCGCTTCCCCGCCGAGGCCGACGCTCTGGGGCAGCGCGCGCGGGCTCGCGACGCCGGGCAGGCCGGGCCGCGCCACCGAGCGCGCGGCGGCGGTGCCGGGCGGCGGCTCGAGGGCGCCGCGCCGGCCACAGGCCGAAGCGGACAGCGCGATGAGGCCGATCGCGGCGATCGTCGGCAGGGGGCGGGAACGGAGGAACATCAACGCTTGCGGTCCGGAACGCGGTGGCGGACAGCATAGCCGCTGCGGCTCGGCGATGCGAGCGAAACGGCTACGCTGTCCCGCGCGGCGTCGGGTTGGGCTCAGCCCTTCTTCTTGCCGTCCGTCTTCTGGTAGACGTCGATGGCGCGACGGCAGTTCTCCGAGAGCTTGGTCCAGTTGGTCTGGAAGCACTTGTCGAGGGCCGGATCATCGGTGGCGAGGTTGCCACAATAGGTCAGGTAGTCGCCGGTGCAGTACTTCTTCAGGGTTTCATTGCCGCGCTTCGTCTGCGGGGCGGTCGTGGCCCCTTGCGGCTGCGCCGCGGGCTGAGCGATCGCCGGTGCGGTGGAGACCGTGACGGCGAGGAGGAAGGCAAGCGACGTGAGCTTAAGGGCCATAGGGGGGCGCGGTCCGTCTCAAGAAACAGGGGAATGGGCGATCCGATGAAGCGCCGAGATGGTCGAAACATGGCGCGCGGATGGTCGCCGCGTGGTCAGGCCGCTTTCTACGCCGCGTTTTCCCGTCCGTGCAACGTCCGCGGCGTTTTCCCGCGCACATGACGCGCCGGGTTCGGCCCGTGAGCGGCATTCAGTTGGAGCGCGCCGAAATCGCGTACGCCGAGACGGGCGGAAGCCGGTCGCGCTGCATCAGGCTGTCGGCCACGTCGGAGATCCGGCGGCGCAGATCGGCGGCCTCGCCCTCGCGGCGCGCCATCACTTCGGCCAGGGCTGTCTCGGCCGCATTCAGGCTGGCCCTGAGGGTCTCGCGCTCGGCGACCAGGGCCGCGGTCAGGTCGGGGACCTCGGACCCGGTGGCGGCGGGAGTGCCGGCTGGGTCCGGCGGGACCTGGGCGGACCGCGCGGCGATGAGGTCGTCGAGCACCTCCTGGTGCGCCTGCTCGAGCACCTGCAGGGTGGCGAGGCCCAGCGCGGTCTCCTGGCGCGCCGCTTCCAGATCGCGCTCCACGCCGCCGAGGGTGGTGCGGGTCGCGGCCAGGGCGGCTTCGCGCTCGCTCAAGGTCGCGTCGCGGGCCTCGACCGTGCGGGTGAGGGCGGCGGCCTCCATGGTCCGGGCCCCGATGGCGGCGAGATCGGCGTGGCGATGGGCCTTCACGGCCTCGACCTGACGCTCCAGGCGGCGCTGGGCCACGGCGAACTGCGCCCGCAAATAGTCCTTCTCGGCGGCGACTTCCGAGAGCGAGAGGGGTAGGCGCGCCTCGATGCGGCGCTCCGACAGGCGGGCGGCCCGGGCATTCACGGCGGGCAGAAGCAACAGGGCGCACAGGCTCGCGGCCAGGAAGCCGAGCGCGAAGATCATCACGGTTTCGATCACGCGGAAACGCTCGCTCAACATGCCGTGGACGACAATGACGACGGAGCTGGCCGTCGACCCTCGTCGGCTTGTTTAGCCCATGTCCCCCCGGGATGGGCAAGACGCGCGGGGACACACCCCGGTCGTCCTGCGAATCAGAAGGGATTCCAGGTCGGCTTCGACGTGAACTTGAGATAGCCGATGTTGATGCCCAGCCGGGCGCCGACGCCGGTGCGGATCGGCACCACGACGATGTCGTCGGCGGTCACCGCCGTCATCCCGAAGCCGCCGACGAGGTAGGCGGAGCCGTCGACGCCGCCGAAGCGGCGGTAGAGGCCCGACACGGCCGGCAGGTTGTAGACCAGCATCATGGTGCGGTCGCCGTCGCCGCCGACGTCGAAGCCGATGGAGGGGCCCTGCCAGTAGATCCGCCGTTGCCCGGCATTGCGCGTGTAGAGCGTCCCCTCGCCGTAGCGAACGCCGCCCACGATGGCGCCGGAGGCTTCCTGGCCGAGGATGTAGCCGTTGGGCTCGCCCCAGCGCCGGGTCGCCTCCTCCACCAGCTGGGCGAGGCCGCGCGACATCGAGCCGAAGAAGCGATGGCCGTTGTCGACCAGCTCCTCGGGACGGAACTTGCCGGGCGCTCCGTCGCTCACCGCGAGGGCGCGGGACGAGACGCCGAGGAGGAGGGCGCCCGCCAGCGCACCGACGACGGTGCGCCGGGTCGCAGGTGCGTGCGATGGGCGGGCGCGGACGGCCCGATGGTTCGACGTCATGCCTCGTCCCTCCTGTCTGCCGACATCCGCCCGAGGGCGCTATCGTCTTGCTAACCGAGACCGCGCTATGGACCGGGCTGTCATCCGAGAGACCGTTCCGGCCGGGGCCGGTGCGCCTCGATACGCGGCGATCATGATGCGAAACAAAGCAACATGTGGTTAACGCGCCGTCACCTGCTTCGCGTCGCCGCGGCCGGTGGGCTGCACGCCGCCGGCGCCCGCGCCGCGACCCTGCCGCGCCTGCCCGCGGGCCGCATCGCCCTCGGGGGGTTCGATGCCGTCAGCTATTTCCTCGACGGTCCCGAAGCCGGCAGAGCCGCCTACGAGATCCTCTGGGACCGGCTGACGTGGCGCTTCGCGCGGGCGGCGAACCGGGAGGCCTTCCGCGGCGACCCTGCCGCCTACGCGCCACGCCTCGGCGGCTTCGATCCGATCGGCGTCCTCGCCGGCCGCCTCGTGGACGCCGATCCCCTGATCTATGCGCGCCTGCCCGGCCCGGACGGGATCGACCGGCTCTACCTCTGCCGCAGCAACGCGCACCGGTTGCGCCTCATCGCGGAGCCGCATCTCGCCGCCGAGGCGGAGCTGCGCTGGCCGACGCTGACGGATCAGATCGAGCGGGATTTCCCGGAATGAGGGCGCCCGGCGCTCAGATCCGGTGCGCGTCCTGCGGCGCGTGCCGGTCGGCGGGACGGGTGGACGGGCTGCGCTCGGGCAGGACGAGATTGGCCGCATAGCTCGCGTCGCCCAGGGCGGCGAAGGGACCGTTGCGGTAGTTCCGCGTATAATGCCCGTAGGTCATCGGCCGGCCGGCCGGCGCCACGACGCAGCCACCCGCCACCGTGAGGATGTGGTCGCCGGCCGCCGTATCCCATTCCATGGTCGGACCGCAGCGGACGTAGATGTCGGCCTCGCCGGCGGCGATCAGGCAGAACTTCAGGGCGGAGGCCGCCGACCGGGTCGAGCCCACCCGGAGCGCGCCGAGGCAGGTCTCGGTCTCGATGTCGCCGTGCCGGTTGCTGCGCAGGGCCACCAGCCCCTGGTCCGGCCGCGGCCGCACCGCGATCGGCAGGCGCGCGCCGAGATGTCCGTTCCGGATCTCCGCTTCGAACGCCTGGCCGCCTGCGCCCCAGACCCGGCCGAGGCCGGGGGCGGCCAGAGCGGCGGCGATCGGACGGTCGCCCGCGATCAGCCCGATATTGACACTGTACTCCGCGTTGCCGGCGAGGAAGTCCCGGGTGCCGTCGAGGGGATCCACCAGGAAGAACAGCGGCGCCGGGGGCTGGTCGTAGGACGATTCCTCGGCGATCACGGGAATGCCCGGCCAAGCCCTGGCGAGTTCCGCAAGGATGAAGGCCTCGGATTCGGAATCCGCCTGGCTCGCCGGCGAACCGTCGGGCTTGAGCACGTGCGGGCAGTCGCCCCCGTGGTGCCGCTTCAGGATCTCGCCCGCCCGGCAGGCAATTTCCATCAGGGTCGCCGCAATACGGTCGCGCGTCGGCGCATCGATCGACATGATACCGGTCATGATGCCCGCGCCACCGGCCCTTGTCGACCCGGATCGCGATCCGTCCGGGTGCTTTTCAAAGCTTCCGGCGCCGTCTATCGGTGCCGTTCACGACCGGACGCGGCCCCGAAACGCCTGCGCGGAGCGCACCATGACCCCCCTCAATCTCGACGCCCTCGATCTGTCCGCCCTCCTGTGCTCACGGGTCTGCCACGACGTGATCAGCCCTGTTGGCGCGATCGTGAACGGGTTGGAGGTCCTGGAGGACGAGAGCGACACCTCCATGCGGGAATTCGCCCTGGAGCTCATCGCCAAGAGCGCGCGTCAGGCCTCGGCCCGCCTGCAATTCGCCCGCATCGCCTTCGGGGCCGCCGGCTCGGCGGGCGCCTCCATCGACCTCGCCGACGCCGAGAAGGTGTCGCGGGGGATGTTCGCCGACGACAAGACGCAGCTCGCCTGGAGCGCGCCGCAGGCGCTCTACCCGAAGAACAAGGTCAAGCTCCTGCTCAACCTCGTGATGATCGCCCAGAGCGCGATCCCACGCGGCGGTCTCATCGACGTGGTGGTGCAGGGCGACGGCGAAGCTCCGACCCTGACCCTCAAGAGCAAGGGTTCCCACGCCCGGATCCCCGCCCACGTGGAGCAGATGATCGCCGGCACGCCCGAGAACGGCACCGTGGACGCCCACGGCATCCTGCCGTTCTATGCCGGCCTCGTCGCCCGCGCCGCGGCCATGGACGTGCGCTTTGCGATCGAGGGCGACACCGTGACCATCACGGCGACCGCCACGGCCGCCGCGATGCCCGAGGCGCCCGCCACGGCTCCCGCGGATCCGGAAGCCGATCGCCCGTCGGATTCGGAGCCGCCGGAGACGGCGCTGGCCTGACGCGCGGCGAGTTTCGGCCCATCGGCGGGAGATCGACAAATATTGTCGCGGTCTCCCGCTTTGTCGTTCGGGGTGAAACCCTTCCCTAACCGGTTAGGGGGCAAGGTCGGTCCTGCACAGACTGTAGTGCGCGTATGGACTGAGTACCCCTCATGGACGACTTGTTGCGTGAGTTCCTGACCGAGAGTGCCGAGCACCTCGACACGGTCGATGCCGAGCTCGTCCGGTTCGAACAGGATCCGAACAATCAGACGATCCTGCGGAACATCTTCCGCCTCGTCCATACCATCAAGGGCACCTGCGGGTTCCTCGGCCTTCCGCGCCTCGAAGCCCTGGCGCACGCCGCCGAGACCCTGATGGGCCAGTTCCGCGACGGCATGCCGGTCACCGGCCCCGCGGTCAGCCTCATCCTCGTCACCCTCGACCGCCTCAAGGCGATCCTGGGCGACCTCGAGGCCACCGGGTCCGAGCCGGCCGGCAGCGACGACGATCTCATCGGCGCCCTGGAGGAGATGGCCTCCGCCCCGATCGCCCCCGTCGCCCCCGCGCCCGTCGCGGAGATCACGCTGCCCGATCCGGTCCTGCGCGAGCTGAAGCCCGGCGAGGTCAGCCTCGAGGACCTCGAGCGCGCCTTCATGGAGGCGGAAGGGCCCGATCCGTTCGACGCGTCCGTCGCCTCCGCGCCGGAACCGGTCGCCGCGGCCCCCGAGCCGGTGCGCGAGGCACCCGCCCCGATGCCGGTGAAGGCCGCAGAGGCGCCCGCGAAAGCCGCCGACGCGCCCGCCGCGTCCGACGGCGAGGGGGGCATCGCGAAGGTCCAGACCATTCGCGTCAACGTCGACACCCTCGAACACCTGATGACGATGGTGTCCGAGCTGGTGCTGACCCGCAACCAGCTCCTCGAGATCGCCCGCCGGCACGACGACTCGACCTACAAGGTTCCGCTCCAGCGCCTGAGCCACGTGACGGCCGAGCTGCAGGAAGGCGTCATGAAGACGCGCATGCAGCCCATCGGCAACGCCTGGCAGAAGCTGCCCCGCGTGGTGCGCGACCTGTCGTCGGAACTCGGCAAGCAGATCGAGCTCGTGATGAGCGGCGCCGAGACCGAACTCGACCGCCAGGTGCTCGAGGTCATCAAGGACCCGCTCACCCACATGGTGCGCAACTCGGCCGATCACGGCATCGAGTCGGCCGCCGACCGCAAGGCCTCCGGCAAGCCGCTGCGCGGCACGATCCGCCTCTCCGCCTATCACGAGGGCGGCACGATCACGATCGAGATCGCCGACGACGGCAAGGGCCTCGATCTCGCCGCCATCCGCCGCAAGGCCGTGGAGCGCAAGGTCGCCAGCCAGGCGGAAGTCGAGCGGATGACCGACGCCCAGGTGGCGAAGTTCATCTTCCATCCGGGCTTCTCCACCGCCGCCGCCATCACCTCGGTCTCCGGCCGCGGCGTCGGCATGGACGTGGTGAAGACGAACATCGAGCTCATCGGCGGTGTCATCGACATCAACACGCAGCTCGGCCGCGGCACCACCTTCACCATCAAGATCCCGCTCACCCTGGCGATCATCGCCGCCCTCATCGTCAAGGCGGGCGAGCAGCGCTTCGCGGTCCCGCAGGTCGCGGTGCTCGAACTGGTGCGGGTCGACAAGGCGACGGCGCAGAAGGTGGAGCGCATCAACGGCTCGCCGGTGCTGCGCCTGCGCGAGCGCCTCCTCCCGATCGTCACCCTCACGGGCGTCCTCGGCCAGGACCAGGCCGCCGACGCCGTGGATTCCGGCTTCGTGGTGGTCGCCCAGGTCGGGCGCCAGCGCTTCGGCATCCTCGTCGACGAGGTCTTCCACACGGAGGAGATCGTCGTGAAGCCGATGTCCTCCAAGCTGCGTCACCTGCCGCTGTTCGCCGGCAACACCATCCTGGGCGACGGCGCCGTGGTGCTGATCGTCGATCCGAACGGCATCGCCCAGCAGGTCAGCCAGGGCTCGCAGACCGGCGCCATCCCGGTCGAGGCCGAGGTCGAGGAGGTCGAGGCCGCCGACGCCAAGGCGACGCTCCTCGTCTTCAAGGGCGGCGCCGGCAGCTACAAGGCGGTGCCGCTCTCGCTGGTCACCCGCCTGGAAGAGATCGAATCGGCCAAGGTCGAGTGGGTCGGCGGCCGTCCGCTGATCCAGTACCGCGGCCGCCTGATGCCGCTGGTGCCCGCCGATCCGTCGATCGAGATCCGCACCTCCGGCACCCAGGCCCTCGTGGTCTTCTCCGACGGCGAGCGCGCCATGGGCCTCGTGGTCGACGAGATCGTCGACATCGTCGAGGAGCGTCTCGACGTCGAGATCTCGGCCGACCGCTCGGACCTCATCGGCTCCGCCGTCCTGCGCGGCCGCGCCACCGAGATCATCAACATCGCCCACTTCCTGCCGCTCGCCTACGACGACTGGGCGCGGGGCCCCAAGAAGACGGTCAAGCGCAGCTCGACGCTCCTCCTCGTCGACGACTCCGCCTTCTTCCGCGAGATGCTGAGCCCGGTCCTGAAGGCCGCCGGCTACAGCGTGGTCACCGCGGCCAGTGCCGATGAGGCGGTGGCGGCCCTGCTCTCCAACGGGCGGATCGACGTGGTGGTGTGCGACCTCGAGATGCCGGGCCGCAGCGGCTTCGACCTCGTGGGCGCCATGCGCAAGGTGGAGGGCCGCGTCGCCGGGCTTCCCGTCATCGGCCTCTCCGGCACTATCGGGACCGAGGCCATCGAGCGGGCACGGACCCTCGGCATCGCCGACCTGGTGGCGAAGTTCGACCGCAGCGGCCTGATCTCGGCCCTGGCCGAGCTCGACGTCGCCAGCCTCGCCGTCGCCGCCTGACCGGCCCGCCCCCTTCGGAGTCCACGCCCATGATGCAGGCTGCCAACACCAACGCCGCGGAAACCGTCGGCACCCACGACTTCGTCACCGTGTTCGTTGGCGAGACCATGTTCGGTCTCGCTATCGACCGGGTCCACGACGTCTTCATCCCGGCCGGCGTGACGCCGGTGCCGCTCGCCCCGCCCGAGATCGTCGGGCTCCTGAACCTGCGCGGCCGCGTCGTCACCGCCCTGTGCCTGCGTCGGCGTCTCAGCATGGCGCCCCGCACCGGGGACGGCGCCCAGATGGCGATCGGCCTCGAGCAGGGTGGCGAGACCTTCGCCCTCATCGTCGACGGCGTCGGCGAGGTGCTCAAGCTCGGGGCCGAGACCCACGAGCCGGTGCCGATCAACCTCGATGCCCGCTGGCGCGACCTCACGCTCGGCGTCCACCGTCTCGACGGCCGCCTCCTCGTCATCCTCGACGTCGATGCGCTCCTCGCCTTCGGAACGAACGCCCGCACCGCCGGCGCGGCCTGAGCCCGAGCCAGGAGAAGGACCCGATGAAAACCTGCCTCATCGTCGACGACTCCGCCGTCATCCGGAAGGTGGCGCGCCGCATCTTCGAGACCATGAACTTCGAGGTCGGCGAGGCCGAGGACGGCGAGAAGGCCCTCAGCGCCTGCGGCAAGACCATGCCGGACGCGATCCTGCTCGACTGGAACATGCCGACCATGGACGGCTACGACTTCCTGCGCGCCCTGCGCAAGACCCCGGGCGGCGAGAAGCCCAAGGTCCTGTTCTGCACCACGGAGAACGACGTCGGCGCCATCGCCCGTGCCCTCCATGCGGGCGCCGACGAGTACATCATGAAGCCGTTCGACCGCGACATCGTCACGGCGAAGCTCGCGCAGGTCGGCTTCGCCACCGAAGCCGACGCGGCCTGACGCGGACCTGGACCGGGCATTCCGCCCCGTCCGGGGCCAGTTCCCACCCCGACCGTTCCTCCGCGTCGCTCACAGCGTGAATTCATGATGGCCGCCACCGCACCGACCTTCGCGTCGACCCATGCCGCGCCGCCGCCGCTCGCGGGGCAGCGGGTCCGGGTTCTGATCGCAGACGATTCGGCGGTGGTGCGCGGGCTGGTCGCGCGCTGGATCGGCGAAGCCGGCCACGAGGTCGTCGCCACGGCGGCCAACGGCCGGATCGCCGTCGAGGCGATGGCCCGCCACGACCCCGACGTCATCCTCCTCGACATCGACATGCCGGAACTCGACGGCACCCAGGCCCTGCCGCTGCTGCTCGCCAAGAGCCCCGGCGTCCAGGTCATCATGATGTCGACCCTGACCACCCGCAACGCCGACATCTCCCTGCGCTGTCTCGCCCTCGGGGCCGTGGACTACATCCCGAAGCCCGAGAGCAACCGGGGCGTGACCACCTCGGACGCCTTCCGCACCGACCTGATCGAGCGGGTGCGCCTCTTCGGCTCTGCCCGGGCGCGCAAGCGCGGCGCCTCCGGCGCGCCGATCCCCGTCTCTCCCGGGTCGCACGCGCCCGCACCGGTCTCGGCCCTGCGTCCGACCGCCCCCCTGGTGCTGCGGCCGAAGGCCCGCACCGGCGTCGCGCCCCGCGTCCTGCTCATCGGCGCCTCCACCGGCGGGCCCCGCGCGGTGGGCGAGGTGCTGGAGAAGATCGGCAGCGCCACGCTGCGTCAGTTCCCGGTCCTCATCGTCCAGCACATGCCGCCGGTCTTCACCGCGGTCTTCGCCGAGCATCTCGGCGTCCGCACCGGCCTACTGGCCGCCGAGGGCAAGGCCGACGAGCGCCTGCAGCCGGGCCGGATCTACGTGGCGCCGGGCGGACGGCACATGGGCCTGGGCGGAAGCCGCCAGGACGTGACCATCCGCCTGCATGACGGGCCCGTGGTGAATTTTTGCCGGCCCGCCGTGGACGTGCTGTTCCAGGATGCCGCCGCGATCTTCGGCGCCGCGGCCCTCGCGGTCGTCCTCACCGGCATGGGCTCGGACGGGACGGGCGGGGCCCGCGCGCTGACGGAGGCCGGGGCGGCGGTGCTCGCCCAGGACGAGGCGACCAGTACGGTCTGGGGCATGCCCGGCAGCATCGCCAAGGCGGGACTCGCCCAGGCGATCCTGCCTTTGGGCGAGATCGGCCCGGCGCTGCGCAATCTTCTGACGGGGCAGGGCGCATGACCGACGTCGAGTTCGATTTCCTGCGCGCCTACCTCAAGCCCCGCTCCGGCCTCGCGCTCAGCGGAGAGAAGCGCTACCTCGTCGAGAGCCGCCTCGGTCCGATCTGCCGGCGCTTCAACCTCGCCGATCTCGGGGCGCTGGTGAACGCCCTGAAGGGCGGCCGCGACCTCGCGATGGAGCGGGCTGTGGTCGAGGCGATGACCACCAACGAGACCTTCTTCTTTCGCGACCGCACGCCGTTCGACCTGTTCCGCGACGTGCTGCTCCCCGAGGCCATGGCCCGCCGGGCCGTGCAGCGCCGCCTGCGGATCTGGTGCGCCGCCGCCTCCACCGGGCAGGAACCCTATTCCCTGGCGATGATGCTGCAGGACGCCGCCCCGCGCCTCGCCGGCTGGACCGTCGACCTCGTCGGCACCGACCTGTCGACCGAGGTGCTCGAGAAGGCGAAGGCCGGGCTCTACAGCCATTTCGAGGTGCAGCGCGGCCTGCCCGTGCAGTCGCTCATCAAGCACTTCGAGCAGGTCGGCGAGCAGTGGCGCATCTCGGCCAGCCTGCGGCAGATGGTGGATTACCGCCCGCTGAACCTGCTGCAGCCCTTCGATTCGCTGGGGACGTTCGACATCATCTACTGCCGCAACGTGCTGATCTATTTCGATGCGCCGACCAAGGGCGACGTGCTGGCCCGCCTCAGCGGCAGCCTGGCCGCCGACGGTGCCCTGCTGCTCGGCGCCGCCGAGACGGTGATCGGCCTGACCGAGAAGCTCGTCCCGAACACCAAGCACCGGGGCCTGTACAACCAGGCCGCCGCGTCCCTCGCACCGCAGGCTCGGCCGCTGCCGGTGCTCAACCCCGCCGCCGTGGCGGTCGCGCCGGCCCTGGCCGTCGCCCCGGCGCTGCGCCGGGTGGTCGGCCTCTGAGTGGCATCCGACGGATCGTGGCGCGGGCGCAGGCCCGCGCCATCTGCGCTTGGTCGGTCGACGCCGCGCGGGGGAGGGGACGACGGGTGTCCGCACGAACAAAAAAGGCCCCGCTCGCGCGGGGCCGTTTCGTCGTCCGACCGGTGGTTCAGACGGCGATCCGCTCTTCGCCCTCGTTGCCCCAGACGGTCTCGATGTAGTTCTTGCCCTGGCTGGCGTTCGCCAGCTTCTTGCGCAGCTTGCAGATGAAGACGTCGATGATCTTCAGCTCGGGCTCGTCCATGCCGCCGTAGAGATGATTGAGGAACATTTCCTTCGTCAGCGTCGTGCCCTTGCGCAGCGAGAGGAGCTCCAGCATCTGGTACTCCTTGCCGGTCAGGTGCACGCGGCTGCCGGAGACCTCGACGGTCTTCTGGTCGAGGTTCACGATCAGGTCGCCGGTGGTGATCACCGACTGGGCGTGACCCTTCGAGCGGCGGACGATCGCGTGGATGCGGGCGACGAGTTCGTCCTTGTGGAAGGGCTTGGTCAGGTAGTCGTCGGCGCCGAAGCCGAGGCCCTTCACCTTGTCCTCGATGCCGGCCATNGTGGATGCGGGCGACGAGTTCGTCCTTGTGGAAGGGCTTGGTCAGGTAGTCGTCGGCGCCGAAGCCGAGGCCCTTCACCTTGTCCTCGATGCCGGCCATGCCGGAGAGAATCAGGATCGGCGTCTTCACCTTGGCGACGCGGAGGTTCCGCAGCACCTCGTAGCCCGACATGTCGGGCAGGTTCAGGTCGAGCAGGATGATGTCGTAATCATACAGCTTGCCGAGATCGATCCCCTCCTCACCGAGATCGGTAGTGTAGGTGTTGAAGCTCTCGGACTTGAGCATCAACTCGATGCTCTGCGCGGTCGCGCTGTCGTCCTCGATCAGAAGTACCCGCATCGTCGGTCCCCAGCCCAGCCGGCCGTGTGCAGCGTACGGGCAAGCCCCCGCCGTTCGTTCGCCACCGGCCCGTGGCGAACGCTCCCTCGTCAATGACGTGAAACGCTATTCGTTAATCGTTAACAAACCCTGTTTCACGGACGCAAGCACCCAATTGGACCCGCGGCCCGGCCACGCTTCGAACCGTTGACGATCTGTTCTCGTCCGACCGTCTTCGGGTGTGATGCGAAACCTTCGCATGTCCCCTCAAGTGCCTCACCCGCATGGGCTTGTTGCGCGCTGTCTCTCCGGAACAACGGCACCGGAATGTCGTCGGCCGAACGAAAATTTTTTACGTCCCGGCGTGAGCCGGCGGCGCGCTACAAGCCCGATGCACACAGTGTTAAGGAGGGAGGTAAACGAATGGTTGAGAGACGCGCCGATGACCGATCGCGACCCTAGCATCGGACGCTTGCGCCTGGCTGACGCGCGCAGCGCCCTCGCGGGAATCCAGGTGCTCGAGACCTACGGACGGGTCGTGGCGATTCGCGGCCTGCTGATCGAAGTGGCGGGTCCGGTGGCGGCCATGCGCCTCGGCGGACGGCTCGACATCGCGGTGGAGAACGGCCTCGGCGCCGTGCCCTGCGAGATCATCGGCTTCCAGGGCGATCGGGCGCTGGCCATGCCCTTCGGCTCCCTGGAGGGAGTGCGGCGCGGCTGTCCGGCCCTGGTGCGGGACGAGGCCGCCGGCGCGGTGCGCCCCTCCGCCGCCTGGCTCGGCCGGACCATCGACGCCCTCGGCCGGCCCATCGACGGCCTCGGGCCGCTGCCCCCCGGCCCGGCGATCTATCCGCTGCGGGCCGATCCGCCCCCGGCCCATGCCCGGCAGCGGGTCGGGCCGCCCCTCGACCTCGGTATCCGCTGCATCAACACCTTCCTGACGATGTGCGCCGGGCAGCGCATGGGCATCTTCGCCGGGTCCGGCGTCGGCAAGTCGGTGCTGCTGTCGATGCTCGCCCGCTACACCGCCGCCGACGTGGCGGTGATCGGCCTCGTGGGCGAGCGCGGCCGCGAGGTGCAGGAATTCCTCCAGGACGATCTCGGCGCCGCCGGCCTTGCCCGGTCGGTGGTGGTGGTGGCCACCTCCGACGAGCCGGCCCTGATGCGCCGCAACGCCGCCTACGTCACCCTGGCGATGGCGGAGTATTTTCGCGATCAGGGCGCACAGGTCCTGTGCATGATCGATTCGATCACCCGCTTCGCCATGGCCCAGCGCGACATCGGCCTCGCAGCCGGCGAGCCGCCCACCGCCAAGGGCTACACGCCCACCGTGTTCAGCGAGCTGCCCCGGCTCCTCGAGCGGGCCGGGCCCGGGACGGGGCAGGGGGCGATCTCCGGCCTGTTCACCGTCCTGGTCGAGGGCGACGACCACAACGAGCCCGTGGCCGATGCGGTCCGGGGCATCCTCGACGGGCATATCGTGATGGAGCGCGGCATCGCCGAGCGCGGGCGCTACCCGGCGATCAACGTCCTGCGCTCCGTTTCCCGCACCATGCCTCGCGCCTGCGACCCCGCGCACCTGCCGACGGTGCGCCGGGCCCGTCGCCTGCTCTCCACCTACGCCGACATGGAGGAGCTGATCCGTCTGGGCGCCTACCGGGCGGGCGCCTCGCCGGAAGTGGACGAGGCGATCGCGCTCATGCCCGAAATGGAGGCTTTTCTGGGTCAGGGTAAGGAAGAAGCAACTTCGATCGGCGAGGGTTACCGTCGCCTGGCAGAGATCGTCGGCGCGCCCTGAGAGGACGCCCCGGCTCCATCTCCCGATGCCGGGCCCGGGGCGCGGCCGGTCGCGCACCGGCGAGCCGTGCGTTGCGTGGAGTGAACCCGCCCATGAAATCCCGTGACACGTTGATCCGGCTGCGACGCTTCCAGGTCGACGAGAAGCGTCGGCGCGTGACGCAGATCGAGATGATGAAGGCGGACTTCACCCGCATGGCGATGGAGCTCGACCGCGAGGTCGCCCACGAGGAGAGCCGCGCCGGCATCACCGATCCGGCCCATTTCGCCTACCCGACCTATGCCCGGGCCGCCGCCACCCGCCGGGACAACATGCGCCAGTCGGCCGCCGCCCTCGAGGGGCAGCTCGCCGAGGCCAAGGCCGAGCTCGGCGAGGCCTTCGAGGACCTGAAGAAGATCGAGATCCTTGACGACCGGGAGCGCAGCGCCGAGCGCGTCGCCGAAGCGGCCCGCGACCAGGCCGCCATGGACGGTATTGGCCTCTCGCGCATCCGCGCCTGAGACGGACGGGGTGCCGGCGCCCCGCGGGGCGACCGGCACGAAACCGTCATGATCCCGTGGGATGAGCCATCCCTGCCGGGGCCGCGCGGAACCTTGCTTGCGATGCCGCGCATCGTCGTGCAGGGAGGGCCCGAACAGGGGCGTGTCCGGACCACCATGAAGAAGATCAGCGATTTTATCTGGCCGATCATCGGCCTCGCCGCCGTGATCGGTTCGGGTTACCTGCTCTACAAGGAGTTGGCCGGCATCTCCATGGCGGAGATCAAGGGCAGCTTCGCCGCGATTCCAATCCACCGCTTCCTCTTCGCGGCCCTCTCGACCCTCGTCGCCTACGCGGCGCTCGCCTGGTACGACCGGATCGCGCTCCTGCATCTCGGCGTGCGCCACATCTCGTGGTTCTTCGTCTCGGTCTGCTCGTTCACGACCTACGCGCTCTCCCACAATATCGGCGCCTCGGTGTTCTCCGGCGCGGTGGTGCGCTACCGCGCCTACACCGCCAAGGGCCTCTCCGCGGCCCAGGTCGCGGTCCTGGTGGCGCTCTGCTCCTTCACCTTCGGCCTCGGCACCATCCTGCTCGGCGGCTTCGTGCTCACCGTCCTGCCCGACACCCTGACGCGCCTTAACGGCTACCTGCCGGCGATCCTGACCGACCCCGCCACCGCCCGCATCCTCGGCTGCTGTCTGCTCGCCTTCGTCGCCCTCTACGTCGCGGGCTCGCTGCTGCACCTGAAGCCGCTCACGATCCGCAAGTTCAAGCTCGAATATCCCCGCCCGCGCATCATGGGCCGCCAGCTCATCGCCGCTCCGCTCGAGCTGCTGGGCGCCGCCGGCATCATCTACTTCGCCCTGCCGGAGGCCGGGAACCCCGGCTTCCTCGTCGTGCTCGCGGTCTTCCTCGCCTCGTTCTCGGCGGCCCTGGTGTCGAACGCCCCCGGCGGCCTCGGGGTGTTCGAACTGGTCTTCGTGGTGGCGATGCCCGACATCGCCCGGCCGTCGGTGATCGCCGCGCTGCTCGTCTTCCGGCTGTTCTATTTTTGGCTCCCGTTCCTGATCTCGGTGGTGGTCGTGCTCCTCTACGAGCGCAACCGCCTCGCCTCGGCCCTGCGGGACGAGCCCCACGACGCGGCCGCCCCCGAGCCGCCCTTGACCGCCCCCGGCCTCGACGCCCATGCCCTCGAGCGCCGCATGGAGAAGAAGCCGGTCTGATCCGTCCTCGTAAGGGGAGATCGAACCCGCATCACCCGGTCCGCGACGGCCGGCTTCGGGCGCGAACATCCGGACCCGCTCCCGGGGCTTTCGCGTCGACGACTCCCCGACGGATCGCTGGCTGCGCTAACCGGATCGCGCGCGGATTCGTCCGCTCCGGAGGAGCGGGATGAGGCAGCTTCTGAAATTCGGCCGCGGGACGGAGGACCGCGACCTGTCGAAGGATTTCGATGCCGCGGAATATCTGCGCCTCAATCCCGACGTCGCGACGGCGGTCCAGGACGGAAAATCCGGTCCGCCGAGGTCCACTACCTGAACATCGGTCGGCACGAGGGACGGATTCACGCCCTCTCCGCCGAGATAGTAGCGGCGATGACGGCGGATCTGGGACGGGAGCTGTTCCGCTACCCCTATCGGGCAGTGGGGGCGATGCCGCCCTTCCGGTTCGAGGTGCCGTCCCGGAGCGCGGCGGACCGCGCGATCTGCGAACGGATCATCACAGCCTGGCACGTCTCCGCCGCCGCGGATCCCGGCAAGACCGGCGGGATGTGGGATCAGCTCACCGCCGGCCACACGCGGTTGAAGACGGCCCTGGCGCAGCGCGATCCCGATCTGCTGGCGGATCTCCTCGCCAACATGTCCCAGGAGCACCTCGTCCACGGCCTGGCCATGGGCAAGAGCACGGCCGCCCGCGCCCGCGGCGTGCCGGATCGGCATGCGGCCATCTGGTGCGACCGCCTGCTGCGCCTGGGCGAGGCCCTCGGCGTCTGTCCGGTCCGGTCGCCGGAGCAGGGCGGCACCGATGCCCCCCTCGAATAGCTCGACATCGTTGCCGCGGTGGAAGCGGTCCTGAGCTTCCCGTTGGCGTTCCCCGCCATCGGAGCCCCTTTCGGCGTGGCCCTGCAAGGGTCCGCCTTTCCCGAGCAGTCCTTCATGCATGCCTACGCCGCCTGGCGAGTCGACACGCTCGGCCCCTTCCGGCGCATCGCGGAGATCGGTGGCGGCTTCGGCGGGCTGTGTGCCTATCTGGCCGGCGGTGATCGAACCTACACGATCTACGACCTGCCCTACACGAACCTGCTGCAGGGCTATTTCCTGCTGCGATGCGGTCTGCCCGTCTCCCTGAGCGGCGAACGCCCGGAGCGGATCCAGGTCCTGCCCTGGTGGATGATCAACGATCCCGCCGCCCGGTTCGACCTGGTCATCAATCAGGATTCCATTCCGGAAATGTCGCCGGCAACCGGGCGGGCCTATATCGATCGCATCAAGGAGATCGCGCCGGCCTTCTACTCGGTCAATCAGGAGGCCTCGGCGATGAACCTGCGGGCGGACCGCCAGCTGCGCGTCCCGGAGATCATCAGGGCCGCCGGCGGCTATACGCGGCGATCGCGGAACCTGTTCTGGCTCCGGGACGGCTACGTCGAGGAATTCTACCTCTGCGGCACGACAGACTGATCCGCGTCACCCCCGCGACGGGGCCGACCGCGACAGGCGCGCGCGGCGAACCCGGATGGTCCGCGAGACCGGCTCACCGCCGGGGCGCGGGGTCGCCTCTCAGACCGAGCCGACGGTCCGGAGCCGGGCGCGGGGATGGATCTCCGCCTGGCTCATCACCGGCGTCTCGCGCCGGAAGCGCTCGATGATCGAACGCACGAAGGGCCGGGCCTGGACCGAGGTCACCAGCACGGGCATCTCGCCCATGCGGGCGGCGGTCTCGAAGCGGTCGCGCACCGTGTTGACGAAGTCCGAGAGCTTCGAGGGCTGCATCGCCAGGTAGCGCTCGTCGCGCTCGCCCGCGATCGAGTCGAGGAAGGCCTGCTCCCAGGCCGGCGACAGGGTGATGATCGGCAGCATGCCGTCCGGCCCCTGGTACTGGGCGCAGATCTGGCGGCCGAGGCGGGCGCGGACGTGCTCGACGATGTCGCGCGGGTTCTTCACGTGCCCGGCCACCTCTGCGACGCCCTCGATGATCGCCCCGAGGTCGCGGATCGAGACCCGCTCGGCCAGCAGGAACTGCAGCACCCGCTGGATGCCGGTGGTGCCGATCTGGCTCGGCATCACCTCCTTGAGGAGCTCGGCATGCTCCTTCGAGACCTCGCGCAGGAGCTTCTGCACCTCGACATGGTTCAGGAGCTCGGAGACGTGCGCCTTGATGATCTCGGTGAGGTGGGTGGAGACCACCGTGGCGGCGTCCACCACGGTGTAGCCCTTGAGCTGGGCTTGGTCCCGCAGGGAGGCGTCGATCCAGGTGGCGGGGAGGCCGAAGGTCGGCTCCAGCATGTGCTGGCCGGGCAGCTGCACCTGTCCGCCCATCGGGTCCATGGCCATGAACTGGCCGGGGAAGATCTGGCCCGTGCCGGCCTCGATCTCCTTGACCCGCACCACGTAGGCGTTCGCGTCGAGCTGGACGTTGTCGAGGATCCGGACCGAGGGCATCACGAAGCCGAGCTCGGCGGCGAGCTGGCGGCGCAGGGCCTTGATCTGGTCCGTCAGGCGGTCCTGGCCCTCCGGGCCGTTGACCAGGGCGAGCAGGGCGTAGCCCATCTCGAGCTTGAGGTCGTCGAGCTTCAGGAGGTCGGTGACGGTTTCCTCCTTGGCGGCCGCGGCGGCGGCCACCGCCGAGGCGTCCATCGGCGCACCGTCGGCGTCGAGGGGCGGCGCCTCGCGGGCGACCTTGGCGAAGTGCCAGGCGGCGTAGCCGGACGCGCCGGCGAGCGCCAGGAAGGGCAGCATCGGCATGCCGGGCAGGAGGGCGATCAGCACCATGACGCCCGAGGACATGCCCAGGGCCTTGGGGTAGTTCGCGAGCTGCTTGCCCAGGGCCTTGTCGGCCGAGCCCTTCACGCCCGCCTTGGAGACCAGGATGCCGGCCGCCGTCGAGACGATGAGGGCGGGAACCTGCGAGGCGAGGCCGTCGCCGATGGTGAGCAGGGTGTAGGACTTCGCCGCCCCCAGGAACGGCATGCCCTGCTGGGCGACGCCGATGATGATGCCGCCGATCACGTTGATGAAGGTGATGAGCAGCGCGGCGATCGCGTCGCCGCGGACGAACTTGGAGGCACCGTCCATGGCGCCGAAGAAGGAGGATTCCTCCTCCAGGGCGGCGCGGCGGGCCTTGGCCACCTTCTCGTCGATGAGGCCCGCCGAGAGGTCGGCGTCGATGGCCATCTGCTTGCCGGGCATCGCGTCGAGGGTGAAGCGGGCGGCGACCTCGGCGATGCGGCCCGATCCCTTCGTGATGACGACGAAGTTCACGATGATCAGGATCGCGAAGACGATGATTCCGATGACGAAGTTGCCGCCCATCACGAAGTTGCCGAAGGCCTCGATGACGTGGCCGGCGGCCGCCGTGCCCTCGTGCCCGTGGCCGAGGATGAGGCGGGTGGAGGCGAGGTTCAGCGCGAGGCGCAGCAGCGTCGCCACGAGGAGCAGGGTCGGGAAGACCGTGAACTCGAGCGGATTGTCGATGAACAGCCCGGTCATCATGATCAGCACCGAGATGATGATCGAGACCGCGAGCAGCAGGTCGAGCAGGAAGGCCGGCAGCGGGAAGATGAGCACCGTGAGGATGCCCATCACGGCGGTGGCGAAGAACAGGTCCGTGCGCTTGGAGAGCGCGTTCAGGTTCGCCCGGTTCGGGATCGCGAAGCTCGCGAACTGTGCGAGGCTCCCCCCGGCCCCTCCCGCCGGAGCCGGCGCGCCGGCAGCCGTCTCGCTCATCGTCACCCTCGCTGCCCCCGAGGGTCGGGGGCTCGGCAAGATTTGCCGAGCACAGGGTTAGCGAAGGGTTAACGCCACGCCGTCCGCCGCCCCGCCTGAGCGGAAATACCGCGTCAGGCGAAGTATTTGCGGGTGACCACCGCGAGCGCGAACACCAGTCCGGCACCACCGGCGATGAGGCTGATCATCAAGAGGCGCCGGGGCTCCTGGGAGGATTCGGGCTTCACCGGCTCGACGATCATGCTGAAGAACTCGATCTGGCGCTCCGCGATGATCCGCGCCCGCTCGTTCGCGGCCAGCACCTTGGCGAAGTACTTCTCCGCATCCGCCCGGTCGGCGTCGTAGGCCTCGAACCGGGTGAGGGCGTTCGCCAGGATGCGGCGCTGTTCCGGGTCCTCGCTGGCCGACTGGCGCTCGATCCGCGCGATGTTGTCGTCGAGGTCCTTGATCTGGGCCTTCATGTCCTGGATGCGGCGGGTCTCCGGCGAGAGGTCGCGCTGACTTTGGATGAGCTGGACGGCCAGGTTGATGCGGGCCGTGCGCAGCTCCGACAGGACCTTCAGGTTGCTCTCGTTGGTCTTCTGCGCGTCGAGGACGCCGTCGCGGTTGCGCAGGGCCGCCACCTCGGTGCGGATCTTCAGCATCCGCTCCTCGGCCCGCTTGAGCTCGCGCTGGCTCTCCAGCACCGCGTCCTCGCGGGCCCGGCCGCTGAGGGCGTTCACCATGCGCTCGCTCTCGGCCAGGATCGCATTCGAGAGGTTGAGGGCATCCTGCGGATCGAAGGCGTTCACGGACAGGAGGATGATGCCCGATCCGGACTCGATCTTGGTGTGGACCCGCTCGTGCCAGTACTTGACCAGCTTCTCGATCGGCTTCTCGGGATCGAAGCGCGAGAGGATGTCGATGCCGGGCCGGGAGAACATCTCCCGCAGGGGGTAGGTCTTCTCGATGGCCTCGATCATCGGCCGGCTCATGATGTAGTTCGTCGCGATCAGGCTGTCCTGCGCCACCATCTGCTTCATGGGGGAGCCGGAATTGGTGCCGACCTGATCGGGCGAGGCCTTGTCGACGTTGCCGAGGGCCGGCCGCAGGGCGAAGCGCGACTCGATCACGAAGCGGTCCGACGCGATCACGCCGTAATAGGCGATGGCCGCCAGGGTCGGGATCAGGAAGCAGACCAGGAAGAGCACCGGGATCAGCGGATCCGTCTTCACGTGGCTCTGGTAGGAGCGGATGCCCTTCTTGCGGTCGGCGAAGCGCGAGACGCGGGCGATCTGCTTCAGGGATTCGGCCACCGCGTTCGAGCGGTCGGCCGTGGTCAGCGGCTGACCCTGCGGGTTGCGGATTTCGATGCTCATGCGCCCCGGTATTCCATGTCGTCCGGCCATCCCGCCGCCAGGTTACACCCTT
This sequence comes from Methylobacterium sp. Leaf465, assembly GCF_001424705.1. Classification (GTDB taxonomy): domain Bacteria; phylum Pseudomonadota; class Alphaproteobacteria; order Rhizobiales; family Beijerinckiaceae; genus Methylobacterium. The sequence continues at coordinate 443,933 of NZ_LMRA01000012.1, read as the reverse complement.
TGCACCGCCGCCGCGGCAAAACCGTGGCCACCGGCGCGCCGGCGCAACTCAGGCGTTCAGGCGGCGATAGACCTCGATGGCGTCGTCGATGCTCTCGTAGACGATCGCCCGCCCGTTGATGATGACGATGCCCTGCTGGCACCAGGTGCGCAGGGTGTCCATGCCGTGGGAGACCATGATCACGTCGGCATTCTCCCGGCGCGCCGCGAAGGCCTCCTCGCAGCGCTTCTGGAAGCGGGCATCGCCCACCGCCGTGACCTCGTCGATGAGGTAGCAGTCGAACGGGATGGCCATGCTCATGCCGAAAGCGAGGCGCGAGCCCATGCCGGACGAGTAGGTCCGGATCGGCACGTCGAGGTAGCTGCCGAGCTCCGAGAAATCCTCCACGAACTCCAGCACCTTGCGCGGGTCCTCGCCGTAGATGCGCGCCACGAAGATGATGTTGTCGCGCCCGGTCATGGCCGGGTGGAAGCCGCCGGCGAAGCCCAAGGGCCAGGACACGCGCGTGGTGCGGACCACGCGGCCCTTCGTGGGCATCTCGGTGCCGGCCAGGAGGCGCAGGGAGGTCGACTTGCCGGCGCCGTTGATCCCCAGGATGCCGTAGCTGGTGCCCGGCTTCAGGGTGAAGGAGACGCGCTCCAGGATCGTCCGGCGATGCCCGTCCGTCCGGTAGACCTTGGTCACGTTGTCGAAGCGGATCACGGCGGAGCACGACTCCCGAAGCCTGGCCCTGCGCGCATCGGCTGCAAAAGCGGCGAATCTGAGAACGCAGCGCCGCGACCCCCGAGGGGCGGGTACCCTCGGGGGGGGAAATCGCACGGGAATCGTCAGCTTTGCCGTTCCGAGGCTTGCACGCCGTCCATGCGGCTTGTACAGGACGCCTCCCGGCGCGATCGCGAAGCCCGGCCGCCCCGGCGGCTGCGAGACGCGGCGACGGGACCGGAGGGGTGGCCGAGTGGTTGAAGGCGCACGCCTGGAAAGTGTGTATACCGGAAACGGTATCGCGGGTTCGAATCCCGCTCCCTCCGCCAGATCCTGACGTCCGACATTCGGCTCGTGCGAGAACGCCCAGCGTTCTCCGCGCATCGCCAAGGCTTTCGTCCTGTTCGAAATGACAGGGCTTCACCCACCCTCCCAAGACTGACGGCGCGCCCCGCCGTCTGTCTTACAGGCTCGGCAGCCCCGCGCATCGTCGCGTCGTTGTCGTCGCCCGGCTGTGTTCGCGGGCGGCACCATCGTCATCCTCGCCCCCACCGCCGGCCACGGTATCCTGCATAGGGCCGGCGAGCGCTGCGGTGAGGACCTGATCGGCGCGCTCTGCGCTGAGTTTAGGCGGGCGTCGGGACATCCGTGGCGCCGCCGGCCCCGGTTCGGTGAATCCGCAGACCGGGCCGCCGCGCAGGGGTCGGGCGACCCAGTCCAAAAATTGGACTCGTCTTGCTGAAAGTCTGGCGCTAAATGACGCCTCATCTGAATTTTGTCGGTTAATTCAGACGAGTCGCGGCGTGCGCAGCCACAAAGCAGGTCCAGGTCCATGCGGTTGACCTTTCTGTTCGATCCCTTGTGCGGCTGGTGCTACGGGGCCGCTCCCGCGTTGGCCTGGATCGCCCAGTCGGGGGCGGTCGCGCTGGACCTCGCGCCCACGGGCCTGTTCGCGGGCGAGGGCGGCCAGCCCATGGATCCCGCCTTCGCGGACTATGTCTGGCAGAACGACCAGCGCATCGCGGACCAGACGGGGCAACCGTTCAGCGACGCCTATCGCGCCCTGATCTTCCGGACGCCCGGCGCCGCCTTCGATTCGGCCTCCGCCACCCTCGGCCTCGTCGCGATCGGACTGACCCGGCCCGGCCGGGAGTTCGAAGGCCTGCAGGCGCTCCAGAAGGCCCGCTACGTCGCGGGCCGGGACACCGCGGATCGCACCGTGGTTGCGGACGTGCTCGCCGGCGCCGGCTTCGCGGAGGCCGCCGGCCGGCTGGAGGAGCCCGACCCCGAACTGCGCAAGGCGACCCGGCATCGGATCGAGGCCGCCGTCCGGATGGCGGCCCGGTTCGGGGCCCGGGGCGTCCCCGCCCTCGTCCTCGCGGACGAGGAAGGCGCCCGACGCCTGCCGAGCGGCATCCTCTTCGGCGACCGGGACAGATTGGCGGCCGAGCTTCGCGCCGGATCGGGAGAAACACTTTGATGGAGGAAACGCCGATGCAGGCCGGGCTTGGCTCGACCATCGCGATGCCGCTGACCGGGCTGGCCGGACCCGGGCTCGCCTGGACGCACTTTCCCGCCGGCCCGAAGGGGTTCTTCCGCGCCCCGGTGCTGATCGAGGGGCCGACCGAAGCGATCCTGATCGACGGCGGCTTCACCTTCTCCGACGGTCGAGCCGTCGCGGCGGCGATCGCAGCGACGGGCAAGCGCCTCACGACCATCTATGTCAGCCAGTCGGACCCGGACTATTACTTCGGGCTGAAACCCCTCTGCGAGGCCTTTCCGGAGGCCAAGGTGCTCGCTGCCCCCGCCACCGTGTCGGCCATCGCCCACACGGTCGATGCGAAGATCGCCGCCTGGGGCCCGCAGCTGGGGGCCGAGGGTCCGGGGACGCGGGCCGACGTGGTCATGCCCACGCCCTTCGACGGCGCTGCCCTGTCGGTCGATGGAGAGACCGTCGAGATCGTGCCCGCCATGGGCCTGCCCAACCGCCGCACCCTGTTCGTCCCGGCCCTGAACGCGGTGTTCGGCGGAGTCCTGATCTTCTCCGGCGTCCACGTCTGGACCGCCGACACGCCGAGCCCGAAGGCCCGCGCCGCCTGGATCGCCGAACTCGACCGGATCGCCGCGCGTGCGCCGTCCGTCGTCGTGCCGGGCCATCTGGCGGTCGAGGCCGCCACCGACGGCTCGGCCCTCGCCTTCACCCGAAGCTACCTCCTGGCCTTCGAGGAGGCCCTCGCGGCGGGCGGGGATGCCGCCGCGCTGAAGGCCGCGATGCTGACCCGCTTCCCGGGCCTCGGCATGGACATCGCCCTCGACATCGGCGCCAAGGTCGCCACGGGCGAGATGGTCTGGGGCTGAGGCGGAGCGGCACGCCAGCGGGGGCGGCGGACGGTGGCCGGGCCGCCGGCCCCCTCAGAACGCGTACCGCACCGTACAGTAGGGCATGCGCTCGGCGAGCAGGGCCTTGAAGCGGGCGAGCCACTGACCCTTCCAGCCGGTGCGGTAGCGCAGGTTGGCGCCGCCGCCCTCGGAGACCTTCGCCTCCTGGATGTCCGGTCGCCAGAGCAGGTCCTCGGCCTTGGGGTGCCAGCCGAGATTGACCGCATGCAGGTCGGCGTTGTGGGTCAGCAGGATGATCTCCGCCTTGAGCTGTGCCCGGGCCGCCGGCCCGATCGCGCCGTCGATGGCGGCGAACAGGGCCGACCAGTCGGCCTCCCAGCCCTCGTAGAGGATGACCGGCGAGAAGTTGACGTGGACCTCGTAACCGGCGGCGACGAAGTCGTCGATGGCGGCGATGCGCTCGGGGATCGGTGCCGTCCGCACGTCGACGATGCGGGCGATGCGCTCGGGCATGAGCGAGAAGCGGATCCGGGTCTTGCCCTGGGGGTCGTAGGCCAGGAGATCGCGGTTCACCGCCTTGGTGGCGAAGGACGCCTTGGCGTTGGGGATGTCCCGGAAGAGCGCCACGAGATCCCGCACCGTCTCGCTCACCATGGCGTCCACCGAGAGGTCGCCGTTCTCGCCGAGGTCGTAGACCCAGAGGGCGGGATCGATCGTGTCGGGCTCGGATAGGTGCCCCTGGCGGGCGGCGTGGCGCGCGATGGCGGCGGCCACGGCCTCGACGTTGACGAAGAGCGAGATCGGATTGGCGAAGCCCTTGCGCCGGGGCACGTAGCAGTAGGCGCAGGCCATGGCGCAGCCGTTGGAGGTCGAAGGAGCGATGAAGTGGGCGCTGCGCCCGTTCGGCCGCATGGCGAGGCCCTTCTTCACCCCCAGCACCAGGGTGGAGCGCTTGATCCGCACCCAATCCTCCACCGAGCCGGCATTGCCGTGCAGACTCGGGATGTTCCAGTGCGAGGGGACGACGATGCGTTCGGCCTCCGGAAACCGGTCCAGGATTTCCCGCCCGCGCGGGTAATCCGGCACGGCGGGCTCGTGATAGATCGTCGTGACGTCGAGGAGGTCGCGGGGTCGAGCCATCAGCCTTGCGGAATCTCTGCCGCGATCCGCGTCCTGCGCGCGGCACCGGTTCCGGGCCAACGCAGCCGGCCCCCGGGCGATCCGGCCCGCGTCGTTCGGAGCCGGGCGATCAGAGGCGCGCGAGCAGCTCGGCCTTCTTGGCGGTGAACTCGCCCTCCGTGAGGATGCCCTTGCGGCGCATCTCCGACAGGCGCTCGATCGTCGAGAGCACGTCGCTGCCGCCCACCGGCCCGGCGCTGCCCGGATGCGACGCCTCGGCGCCCGGATGACCGGCCTCGAAGGGTTCGGGCGCGAAAGGTTCGGGGGCGAAGGGTTCGGGAGCGAAGGGGCGGGCCTCGCCGCGCTCGGCCTCGTCGAGGCGCTTCAGGCTGGCGAGGTCCACGGGGCCGCCGGGGCCGGAGAAGCGCAGGCTCGTCGCGCTGCCCTGCTGCTGCGAGACGCCGCTGATGGCGTGATCGGCGGTGTCGTAGATCGCGGCCCGCCCCTCCGATTCGACCACGAGACGCCGCTGGACCGGGAAATAGGCGTAGCGCATCCCGTTCTGCGATCCGGCGGTGGCCGGTGCCCCCCATTCGGGAGGCCAGGGCGCCCCGGCGCCGCGCGGCACCTCCGACCAGACGCCCGCCGGCAGCGCGGCGGCGAGGGCGGTGCAGAGGGCGTCCACCCGGGCCTTGAGCTCGGCGTTGAACATGTCGCCGATCATGGTCATGCCCGAGCCCGACCATTGGCCGAAGCCGCCGAGCTCGGGATGGTTGAACTGCGCCATCCGGCCGTGGCCCGCTTCGAGCGCCTGGACGAGGTGGCGCACGGCGTCGAGGCTGACCCGGTAGCGATCGGCGATCGCCTGCAGGCCGTAGGGCTGATCTGTCATGCGCCGGTCTCCTTGCCCCGGGCGGCCCCCGCCGCGCCGTGTTCGCAGTCTTGGTGTTCCCAGTCTTGCCGTTCGTAGTCTTGCAGCAACCGCTCGCGCCGTGGAAGCGGCTGCGGGGCACCGCGCCGTGCGCTGCAAAAAGATTTGCCCCGTGGCGGACCTTCCGGCGAAGCGTGAGCGTTCCTGTCCAGGTTTCCAGGACGGGGCGTCGCGCAGCGCCCTGTCTCGACGCACCCACCGATACCGCCCGGAGCGAACATGGCCGACACGACGAATCCCGCGGACCGCTCAAGCCCGCAGGGCCGCGCTAAACGTTCGCGCATCAAGGAAGGCTCGCCCTATCCGCTCGGCGCGAACTGGGACGGCCTGGGCGTGAACTTCGCCCTGTTCTCGGCCCACGCCACCAAGGTCGAGCTCTGCCTGTTCGACGATGACGGCGTGAACGAGATCGAGCGGATCGAGCTGCCCGAGTACACCGACGAGATCTGGCACGGCTACCTGCCCGACGCGCGCCCGGGCACCATCTACGGCTACCGCGTCCACGGCCCCTACGAGCCGACGGCCGGGCACCGCTTCAACCCGAACAAGCTGCTCATCGACCCCTACGCCAAGGGGCTCGTCGGCTCCATCACCTGGAACCCGGCCCTGTTCGGCTACCAGATGGAGACCGGCGACGACCTGACCTTCGACGACCGCGATTCCGCGCCCTTCACCCGCCGCTCCCGCGTCATCGACCCGGCCTTCACCTGGGGCCGGGACCGCAAGCCGCACGTGCCGTGGGAGAAGACCATCTTCTACGAGACCCACGTGAAGGGCTTCACCAAGCTCCACCCGGCGGTGCCGGAGAAGCTGCGCGGCACCTATGCGGGCCTCGGCACGCCGGCGGTGCTCGACTACATCAAGAGCCTCGGCGTCACCTCGGTGGAGCTTCTGCCGGTCCACGCCTTCGTGCAGGACGATTACCTGCAGGAGAAGGACCTGGTGAACTACTGGGGCTACAACACCATCTCGTTCTTCACCCCCGCCCGGCGCTACGCCGCCGTGCCGGACTTCGCCTTCTCCGAGTTCAAGGAGATGGTGGCGCGCATGCACGGCGCCGGCCTCGAGGTGATCCTGGACGTGGTCTACAACCACACCGCCGAGGGCAACGAGAAGGGTCCGACGCTGTCGTACAAGGGCGTCGACAACGCCTCCTACTACCGGCTCATGCCCAAGGAGCCGCGCTACTACATCAACGACACCGGCACGGGGAACACCTTCAACCTGTCGCACCCGCGGGTGCTGCAGCTCGTGACCGACTCCCTGCGCTACTGGGCCACCGAGATGCGGGTGGACGGCTTCCGCTTCGACCTCGCCACCATCCTGGGCCGCGAGCCGCACGGCTTCGACGAGGGCGGCGGCTTCCTCGACACCTGCCGGCAGGACCCGGTGCTGAACGGCGTCAAGCTCATCGCCGAGCCCTGGGATTGCGGCCCGGGCGGCTATCAGGTCGGCGGCTTCCCGCCGGGCTGGGCCGAGTGGAACGACCGCTTCCGCGACGACGTGCGCGGCTATTGGCGCGGCGACGAGGGCATGCTGCCCGATCTCGCCGCCCGGCTAACCGGCTCGGCCGACAAGTTCAACAAGCGCGGGCGCAAGCCCTGGGCTTCGGTGAACTTCCTGACCGCCCATGACGGCTTCACGCTGAACGACACCGTGTCGTACAACGAGAAGCACAACCTGGCGAACGGCGAGGACAACCGCGACGGACACTCGCACAACCTGTCGAACAACTACGGGGCCGAGGGACCGACGGACGATCCGGAGATCCGCGCCGTGCGCCTGCGCCAGATGCGCAACATGCTGGCGACGCTGTTCCTCTCCCGCGGTACCCCGATGCTGCTCGCGGGCGACGAGTTCGCCCGCACCCAGAACGGCAACAACAACGCCTATTGCCAGGACAACGAGATCTCCTGGCTCGACTGGGAGGCCGTCGGGCCCGAGGAGCGGGATCTCGCCGAGTTCACGCAGCGCCTGACCCTGCTGCGCGAGGCGCTCCCGATCCTCACCCGCGGCCGATTCCTCACGGGCGCCTACGACGAGGAGTTCGGCGTCAAGGACGTGACCTGGCTGCGTCCCGACGGCGGGGAGATGTCGCCGGAGAACTGGACGCAGGGCGATGCCCGCGCCATCGCGGTGCTCCTCGACGGCCGGGCCCAGGCCTCGGGCATCCACCAGCGCGGCGGCGATGCCACCCTGCTGCTGCTCTACAACGCCTACCACGACCTCGTGTCGTTCACCCTGCCGGAATCGGTGGGCGGCGTCGGCTGGACGCGGCTCCTCGACACGAACCTGCCCGACAGCCAGGACGTGGTGAGCAAGCCGATCGGCGCGACCTACGAGGTCACCGGACGCTCGATGCTGATGTTTGTCCTGAAGCCCGAGGAGATCGAGGGCGTCGAGGCCAGCGACGGGGAGCGTTCCTACCAGCACGTGATGCAGGCCTTCGAGCGGGCCAACGTCAACAGCGTCCGCTTCGAGACCGAGCAGCGCTGACCCTCCGACCCGCCGCGCGTCTCGTGACGCGCGGCGGGTCCTCGCTGAATCGTCATGCCGACGGTGAGATGCCTGGGCCGGCACAGGGAACGATGATGGCGCCGGGAGTTTGACCCGTGTAAGGGGCGACCTGCCAGGCTCGCCTGCGAAGCCCCGCCGATGTGATAGCGCGACGATGATCGACACGCCCAAGATGCCGCCGAACGGGGCGCTCGCGCAGGACCCGATCCGATCCCCGATCAGCTCGGAAGCGGCCTTCTTCTTCGCCTCGGTGGCCGCCTCGCGCATGCCGATGGTGATGAGCGACCCGCGCCTGCCCGACAATCCGATCATCTTCACCAACGACGCCTTCCTGGAGATGACCGGCTACCGCCGCGACGAGGTGCTGGACCGCAACTGCCGCTTCCTCCAGGGGCCGGACACCGATCGTGGGGCGGTGCGCGAACTCGCCCGGGCGATCGCGGCCCGCGAGAACGTCGCCACCGAGATCGTCAACTACCGCAAGGACGGCACGCCGTTCTGGAATGCGCTCTTCGTCTCGCCGATCTACGACGCGGGCGGAACGCTGGTGTACTTCTTCGCCTCGCAGCTGGACGTTTCGCGCCGGCGCGACGCCGAGGAGGCCCTGGGCCAGGCCCAGAAGATGGAGGCGCTTGGCCAGCTCACCGGCGGCATCGCGCACGACTTCAACAACCTGCTGCAGGTGATCGTCGGCTACGTCGACATCCTGGGCGCCGGCCTCGACGATCCGAGCGCCGACCGCAACCGCCTGCGCCGGGCCACCGACAACATCCGCACCGCCGCCGAGCGCGCCACGACCCTGACGCAGCAACTCCTGGCCTTCGCACGCAAGCAGCGCCTCGAAGGCCGCTCGGTGAACCTGAACGCCCTGGTCCAGGGCATGGCCGACATGGCCGGCCGGACCCTCGGCGAGACCGTCTCCCTCGACTTCGACCTCAGCCCCGACCTCTGGAACTGCCGGGTCGACCCGAACCAGGCCGAGGTCGCCCTCCTCAACGTCTTCATCAACGCGCGCGACGCGATGCCGGAGGGCGGCCGCCTCACGGTGCGGACCGAAAACCACGTCATCACCGGCGAGGTCGACGGTCCCCTGGCCCCCGGCCGCTACGTCACCATCAGCGTGAGCGATACCGGCAGCGGCATCCCGGCCCATGTCCTGGCCCGGGTCATGGACCCGTTCTTCACCACCAAGGAGGAGGGCAAGGGCACCGGCCTCGGCCTGTCGATGGTCTACGGCTTCGCCAAGCAATCGGGCGGCGCCGCCCGCATCGAATCCGTCCTGGGGGCGGGGACCGTGGTGCGCCTGTCCTTTCCGGCCACCGAGACCGCGGTGTTCGAGGCGGCGCCGGCCGCTGTCGGCCCCCAGGAGGGGTCCGGCACCGAGACGATCCTCATCGTCGACGACCGGGAGGACGTGGCCGAGCTCGCCCGCACCATCCTGCGGGATTTCGGCTACAGCACCCTGATGGCGCAGAACGGCCGCGAGGCCCTCGAAGTGCTGGAGAGCGGGAACGCCATCGACCTGCTCTTCACCGACCTCATCATGCCGGGCGGCATGAACGGCATCGCCCTGGGACGCGAGGCCAAGCGCCGGCGGCCCGACCTCAAGGTCCTGCTCACCACGGGCTACGCCGAGGCAAGCCTGGAGCGAACCGATGCCGGGGGTTCGGAGTTCGATCTCCTGAACAAGCCCTACCGCCGGACGGACCTGGTCCGCCGCGTTCGGGCGGTTCTCGACGGGCCCGTCGCGATCGGCTGACGCCTCGCCCGGGTCCTCCAGCGGAGTGGATTCGCGATGAGCCAGGGCGACAAGTCGAAGTACACCGACAAGCAGATCCGCAAGGCGGAGCACATCGCCGAGTCCTACGAGGCGCGCGGCGTGCCCGAGAGGGACGCCGAGGCGCGGGCCTGGGCGACCGTCAACAAGGACGATGGCGGCGGCAAGAAGCCCGGCGGCTCCGGGCGGGGCAAGGCGACCCGCCATCCCGCGGCCCATCGCGGCGGCGCGGTCGGCGGCAAGGCCTCGGCCAGCCGCACGGCGGAAGAGCGCTCCGCCTCCGCCAAGAAGGGCGCCGCCACCCGCAAGCGCAACGCGGACGCCGCGCGGCACGCGTCCTGAGGATGACCTGGGTCGAGGCGTACCGGGTGGTATCGACCGTCCGACCCGACGGGGCTCGGGCGTTGGACGGACGCCTCGAGCGCTGAAGGTTTCAATGCTCCCTCCCGTGCGGTCGGGGCGATCGCCGATGGTGCCGCGCCGTCAGCGTGCCATTCCAGAAGCCGCTCACGGGATGAAGTCCTGTACGGCCCACGTTTCCTGATGTGGGGCTCCGTTGCGCGGCCCCGGGATGACGGGGTGCTGAGCGCGGGTTTTCACCGGATGCCGCGCGCGGGCAGACGCCCCCCGACCCAGAGCGGGGAACGGTGAGGGCCCCGCAACAGAGAGAGGCGAGCACCCATCCGCGGACGCTGGACCGTATGATCCAGCGTCCATCGCAGACGACGCGTCCGCGCTACGACGTCGGCCCTCGGGCTCCGCCGAAGCCCGCTCAGGCCATCGCGGCCTTCAGGTGCTGGTCGACCTTGTCGAGGAAGCCCGTGGTCGAGAGCCAGCGCTGGTCGGGGCCGACGAGCAGGGCGAGGTCCTTGGTCATGAACCCGGCCTCGACCGTGTCGACGCAGACGGTCTCCAGGGTCGTGGCGAACGTGGCGAGCGCCGCGTTGTCGTCGAGCTTGGCCCGGTGGGCGAGGCCACGGCTCCAGGCGAAGATCGACGCGATGGAGTTGGTGGAGGTCTCCTTGCCCTTCTGGTGCTCGCGGTAGTGGCGCGTCACCGTGCCGTGGGCGGCCTCGGCCTCGACGGTCCGGCCATCGGGGGTAAGCAGCACGGAGGTCATCAGGCCGAGCGAGCCGAAGCCCTGGGCCACGGTGTCGGACTGCACGTCGCCGTCGTAGTTCTTGCAGGCCCAGACGTAGCCGCCCGACCACTTGAGGGCCGAGGCCACCATATCGTCGATCAGGCGGTGCTCGTAGGTGATGCCGGCCGCATCGAACTTCGCCTTGAACTCGTTCTGGAAGACCTCCTCGAACAGGTCCTTGAAGCGGCCGTCATAGGCCTTCAGGATGGTGTTCTTGGTCGAGAGGTAGACCGGGTACTTGCGGTTCAGGCCGTAGTTCATCGAGGCGCGGGCGAAGTCGCGGATCGAGTCGTCGAGGTTGTACATCGCCTGGGCGATGCCGGGGCTCGGGAACTTGAAGACTTCCTTCTCGATGACCGTGCCGTCCTCGCCCTCGAACTTGATGGTCAGACGGCCCTTGCCCGGCACTTTGAAGTCGGTGGCCTTGTACTGGTCGCCGTAGGCGTGGCGGCCGACCACGATGGGCTGGGTCCAGCCCGGCACGAGGCGGGGCACGTTCTTGCAGATGATCGGCTCGCGGAAGATGACGCCGCCGAGGATGTTGCGGATCGTGCCGTTGGGCGACTTCCACATCTCCTTCAGGTTGAACTCCTTCACCCGGGCCTCGTCGGGGGTGATGGTGGCGCACTTCACACCGACGCCGTGGCGCTTGATCGCCTCGGCGGCCTGGACGGTGACCTGATCGTTGGTGGCGTCGCGGTGCTCGACGCCGAGGTCGTAATAGTCCAGGTTCAGATCGAGGTAGGGGTGGATCAGCTTGTCCTTGATCTGGCTCCAGATGATCCGGGTCATCTCGTCGCCGTCGAGTTCGACGACCGGGTTCGCAACCTTGATCTTGTCCATCTGCAGCACACCTTCCTGAGCCAGGATGTCCGGCGCCACGCAAGGCGGATGCCGAACCTGCGCCGCTCTTAGCCCGCGCGCTTCCGGGGCGGAAGCAGGCGGCTCCCTCCCGGCGCATGACAAACCTTTTGGCCTGTCAGGGACCGGCGACGAGGCGCGCCTTCCGGGTCGCCTGATCGAACATGGCGTTCAGCGCTTCCTGGATCTCGCTCGCCGAGTTCGCGGTGCGGAAGTAGCCCGACGAGGCGCAATTCTGCAGCGTGGCGGGCACGCCCGGAATCAGTGTGTTCACGAGGAGGTTCTCGTTCGTGACCACCTGATCCGGGTGGTTCGCCGGCGAGATCGGGATGTACGGAATGTAGAGAATCGAGATGGTGATGCCGCGATCCTTCAAGGGCTTGCACAGCGAGGGATCGAGGAGCCTCGCCTGGGATCCGGTCCAGCCGGTCGAATTGAAGTAATACTGGTTGTTGTCCATCCCATCCGTGATCACGAACACGAACGGCAGCGCCCGCTTGGCACTGAGCCCGTCCCCGACGCTGGTGATCTTGTTGTTGATGATCGGGAAGACGTTCTCGTAATGCGTGCCGCCGCTCCCGCGTGGCACGGACGAATTGCCGATATCCATGTAGTTTTCGAGATTGATGGTCTTGAGCGAATCCAGATCGGCCGTCACGTCGGCCGCGGTTTCGAGATTGCTCACGAAGGGATAGAGCCCGACCCGGTACTGGTTGACCAGGGTCGCGTTGGTCTTCGCCTTGGCGATAAGACCCTGGACGGCGTTGCTGACGGTCGCGATCCGAAGCTCGATGTTGTTCTGCTTGGAGATCGCGAAGCCCTGCCAGCCGGGGAAATGGCAGGCGAAGGCGCAATTGTTCGGGCCGCCGGATTTCATGTCGGGGTTGAGCTTGGCGAACTGCGTCTGCGCCGCGCTGGAGGTCGGGAAACCCATCGAGCCGGACGTGTCGAGCAACAGGTAGAAGTCCACGTAGTTGCTCAAGGTCAGGCTGGACGTGGATTTCCCGGACACCTGGATCGCCTTCAGATCGCCCAGGACCTTGCTGAAGGGTGAGTTGAAGCTCGAGGCGTATGTCGCCCGAGCCGTTATGACCCCGGCGGTGCGGGTGACCGTGAGGTCCGGGACCAGCGGCAGGCTCTTGAGCATCGCGCCGGCATTGACCTGAAAGGCCGCCAGCCCGCGGGTCTTGGCGAGCGCCAGGGCCGAGGCGGTGGGGTCCGCCTCGTTCTTCGGGTTGGTGGAGATGTAATCGCGGGCCGTCGCGATCGCGGTGATCGTGGCCGCGTCGGCCGCGCGGTCGAAATGGGTGCGGTAGTTGATGCCGCGGACGTAATCGACGCCGAGCCCGGTCAGGCCGATCAGCGGGATCAGCGCCAGGGCGAAGACCATGAGGACATTGCCGCCCGTCTCATCGCGCAGGCGCCGCAGCAGGCGCCCTGGCGGAGAGACGGGATGCGTGGAGTCGGCGTGCATGGAACAGGCCTCGGGGTCAGGGGCAGGCATTGGCGGAGGTGCTCCCGCCGCTTGGATCGAAGGTGATGGCCGTGACGTAGCGCGGCGCGAAGTAGAAGGACTTCGCGATGTCGATCGAGCCGACGACGGATTGGAGGATGAGGGGCTTGTAGCTGAAGACCACGTCGGCCACGACGAGGAAGCCGGGGCCGAACGTGTCGCTGGGCAGCGTCGTGGGACTCGGTCCGGCCGTATTGGGCGCCGCGACGGGCGGTGTCGTGCAGGAGCGCTTCTGGCCGGACGTCCAGACGACCTTCGGCGTATAGGTACAGTTGGACGTGCAACCGGCGACGGTCGGGGTGAACTGCACCCCCGACAGCGACCATCTCAGCAGGGTCCAGACCGAGACGTTGGCGTCCTTGGCGGCTGACATGGCCTCCGGGAACATGACCAGCTGGGATCGGGAGATCGCGAGGATGTCGGTCTGGGTGATCTTGCCCGTGTCGTTGCGCGCCACGAGATCCGCCAGGGTGCTGGCGGCGAGCTCGAGCTTGCGCATGTAGATGACGTAGCGGACGAGATCGAAGGTCACCGCCGAGAGCGTGAGCAGCAGCGGCAGGATCAGCGCGAACTCGATGATGGCGATGCCGCGCCCGTCCCGTCCGAAGCGCTTGAGGGTCTGGCGGCTCATGGCGGCGTCAGCACCCGGTCGAGACGCTGGCGGTGGTGAACGGCTCGTTCCGGAACGCCACCGCCGCCCGGGCGAACACGACCGAGGTCCCGTTCCAGGTCGTGCCCAGCTTCAGGGCGATCCAGACCGGGCTGAACACCGGGACGGCGTAGAAGACCTGGAGGTAACCGTAGGTGCCGGGTGCGCCGGTGCAGTACGCCGTCTGACTGTTGTTCATCGGCACCGGCACGAGGCTCTTCTCGTCCGGGCTGACGAACACCGAGTAGCCGCCTCCCGACCCGGTCAGGGTGGTGGTCTGCAGATTGGTGACGATGTTGTTGCAGGACAGGCCGGCGATCAGGTTGGCGCAGACCACCGAGCTGCGAAAGCCGTTGGCGGTGGAGGCCGTATCGGTCAGCGCGCCGATCATGATCGTCCGGCTGGCATCGGCGGTCGCCTTTTCCAGGGCCGCGTAGCAGAAGACGTACAGGCCACCCTGAAGAATTTCGACGAACACCAGTATGAAGAGCGGCATGACGAGGGCGAACTCGACTGCCGTCGCGCCGCTCGAAGATCGGCGAAAGCGGCTTACCCAGCCTGTTTTCTTGGCGCCGCAGGACATGAGAGTGTCGAAACCGATCGCATTCTGATGTTGCGGGTCGCTTGGCCTTGCCATCACGCTCCGACGGGGCGGTTCCTCTGATGTCCTGACGAACAGCCGATGAAGAGGTCCCGTATCACTCAGCGATGCATGGCGAGCCTTAAGGTCGAATTACTGCGATCCACGACGGTCGCCCGCATCCCCGATGCCCTGTGGATCGGCCGCGGGCCACGTACGCCCGGGCGGCGCGGACGGCGTCCGAAGGCGCGGCGGGGCCCCATGCGGCCATGGGGCTGGACATTGACGCCGACACGCGGAATCTGCCCGCCACGCGGCACAGCCCCCGCCGTCCTGTCCTCCGCTGTCCTGAGAGAGCCCCATGAGTGAACGCATCATCCTTCGCGCCGGCGAGGCCCTGGTCGCCGGCGGACCGCCGAACACGGCGTCCGAGCCCGAGGTGATCATCGGCGAACTCGACGGTCCGGTGGGCACCGCCCTCGCCACCCTCACGGGCGATCAGGTCGTCGGCCACAGCCGCGTCTTCGCGCTCCTCAACACCGACATCATGGTGCGCCCCGTCACGCTCTGCGTCTCGAAGGTGAGCGTCACCGAGAGCAAGTACACCTCGATCCTGATGGGCACGGTGCAGTTCGCCATCGCCAACGGCGTGCTCGATGCGGTGCGGGCCGGCTACATCCCGAAGGAGAAGGCCAACGACCTCGGCATCATCTGCTCGGTCTGGCTGAGCCCCGGCGTGATCGAGGCCGAGACCGTCGACCACAAGGCGCTGTTCGACATCCAGCGCCGGGGCATGACCGAGGCGATCCGAAAGGCGATGACCAACGAGCCCTCGATCGACTGGCTCCTGGAGAACCAAGACAAGATCATCCACAAATACTACCAGATGGGCCTCGACGGAAAGATCTGAGTCCGCTCGGGCCTCCCCGGGCCGGCGGCGCTTGGCCGTCGCGCCCGCCTCGTGCAAGACGGCGCGAATGAGCTCCGACCCGCACATGCCCGATCCCATGCCGACCGATCCCGCAACGACCGACCCCGTGACCACCGGCGCCGCGGCGGCCGAACCCGCCCCATCCCCCGCCGGGCCCGTGATCATCCTGGTCCAGCCGCAACTGGCCGAGAACATCGGCATGACCGCCCGCGCCATGGCGAATTTCGGGTTGTCGGAGCTCCGCCTGGTGGCGCCGAAGAACGGCTGGCCGAAGAAGGGCGTGCGCGAGGCGGCCTCGGGCGCCACCCACATCCTCGACGGCGCGGTGGTCTACGACACCCTCGGCGAGGCGATCGCCGACCTGCACTACGTGCTGGCGACGACGGCGCGCGAGCGCGGTCAGATGAAGCGGGTCTTCGCGCCCGACGAGGCCATGCGCGACGTCGCGGGCCGCGCCGGCCAGCGGGTCGGTATCCTGTTCGGACGGGAGCGCTCCGGCCTCGACAACGACGAGGTTTCCCGCGCCGACGCCATCGTGACCTTCCCGGTCGATGCCCGATTCTCCTCCCTGAACCTGGCCCAGGGGGTGCTGCTCATGAGCTACGAGTGGCGCCGGGCAGCCGGCCTCTCGGTGCTGCCCTTCACCGGCGAGATGCTGTCGCCGCCCGCCACCCGGGAGGCGATGGCCTCGCTCTTCACGACGCTGGAGGACAGCTTGGCGGTCGCCGGCTTCTATCCGCCGGAGAAGCGGGATATCATCGCCCGCAACATGCGCGACATGCTTCATCGCATGGCCATGACCGAGCAGGATGTGCGCACGATGCGGGGCGCGCTGCGGGCCCTGACGGCACGCGGGCCGCGCGCTGTGAAATAAAAGCCCAGGCCAGGCGCTCTTAACCCCTGCGCGATCTTTGCGTGTCACGGTCGGGCGTCATGACGACCGAACGGCTCATCACTCCTGCGGGCGCATTCGCCTCCCGTGCCCACGAAACGGCGTTCCGGGCGGAGCGGCTCCCCAGGATTCTGCGCCACACGCGGGCGGTCCTGTGCGCCTCCCTGGCGATCGACCTCCTGCTCCTCGTCGACGACCTCAGCCTGATCGAGGCCCGCAGCGGGATGCGGGCGATGCTGGTCACGCATCTCGGCCTCGTGGCGGCGACGCTCGGCGGTCTGGTCGCCCTGCGATCCGTCAAGGACTTCGCGCAGCTGCAGCGATGGCTCCTCCCGTGGCAGGCCGCCGCGAGCCTGGGCCTCGGCGCCTTCTACGTGGCGCGCCCCGAAATCCCGGTCCTGGCGGCGCTGCTGGTGCCGACCGCGTTCATGCTCGTCGTGCCCCTGAGCTTCATTGGGACGGCGGTCACCGGCAGTGTGTCGGCCCTCGTCCTGCTGTCGGGCTTCCTGGCCGTGCGATCCTCCGGCGAGGTGAGCCTCGCCCTGGCGATCGAGCTCGTCCTCGGCCATTTGACGGTCCTGCTCTACATCGCCCGGTCGAACCGCCTGCGCCGCCTGGAATGGGCGGCGGCCGACGTGGAACGCAGGGCGAGCCTGGAACTCGCGGAGAGCCGGGAGCTGTTCGAGACGATGTTCCGGGCCGTGCCGGTGCCGATCGTGGTCTCCCGGGCGGCCAACGGGCAGATCGTCAGCACCAACGATGCCGGCGTCCAGTTCTTCGGGCTCGCCCCCGGCGACACCCTGGCGAACTACGCGAACCGCGACTTCCTCGCTGGCGCCGACCGCCGCCGGATGCAGGCGGTGCTGGACCGGCGCCAGGCGATCCGCGACTGGGAGGCGAGCATCGTCGTCCTCACCGGGGAGCGCCGCGACGTGCTCCTTTCGATCGAGTGCGTCCAGATCGACGGCATCGCCTGTCACGTCTCCAGCCTCGTGGACATCACGAGCCGCAAGGCCGCCGAGGCGCAGATCCGCTCGGCCGCCCATCACGACGTGCTCACGGGCCTGCCCAATCGCGCGCTGTTCCAGGCCACCCTGGAGACCGCCCTGGCGCGGGCGGAAGCCCAAGCCGCTGCGGTCGGCCTGATCCTTCTCGACCTCGACGCCTTCAAGGAGATCAACGACACCCTCGGGCACGATTCCGGGGACGCCCTGCTCAAGGAGGTCGCCCTGCGCCTCTGCGGCGTGATCGAACCGGACGACCTCGTGGCGCGCCTCGGGGGCGACGAGTTCGTCGTGATCTGCACCGGCCGCGATGCGGCGGGGCGACCCCGCATCCACGACCTCGCGGAGCGCATCCTCGACGTCCTGCACCCGCCGATGCCGATCAGCGGGCGGATCGTGGCGCCGCGCGCGAGCCTCGGCCTCGCCCTCTACCCCGACCATGCCGGGAACTCGGCCGACCTCTTCACCAACGCGGACCTCGCCCTCTACGCCGCCAAGGCCTCGGGGCGGAACCGCGCGACGCTGTTCGTGCCGGCCCTGCGGGCGAACATCGAGGAGCGGGTGGCGATGACCCGCGAGATGCGCGCGGCCCTCGACGGGGGCGGCGGCCTCGAGCCCCACTACCAGCCGAAGATCAACCTGCTCTCGGGGGCGGTGATCGGATTCGAGGCTCTGGCGCGCTGGCACCATCCCGTCCGCGGCCTCCTCGCTCCCGGCGCCTTCTCGGCCGTCTTCGACGATCCCGAGATCGGCGTCGCGGTAGGCGACGTCCTGCGCCGGCGAATCATCGCCGACCTCCTGCACTGGATCAGCCTCGGGCTCGATCCCGGCCGCGTCTTCCTCAACCTCTCGACGGCGCAGTTCGCCCAGGGTGACCTGGCCGGGACCTTCCTCGACGACGTCGATTCGGCCGGCCTGGCACGCAGCCGGATCGGGGTCGAGGTGACGGAGACCGTCCTCCTCGGCAGCCACGGCGACCGGGTCAGCGACGTGCTGGCCGAGCTGCACGGCTCCGGCATCCGGGTCGCCCTGGACGATTTCGGCACCGGCTACGCCTCGCTCACCCACTTGAAGCAGTTCCCGGTGGACGAGATCAAGATCGACCGCAGCTTCATCCGGGACCTGGAGCGCGACGCCAACGACGCCGCCATCGTCACCGCCGTGCTGCAGCTCGGCCGCAGCCTCGCCCTCGACGTCACCGCCGAGGGCGTCGAGACGGCGGAGCAGGCCGCCTTCCTGCGGGACGGAGGCTGCACCAACGTCCAGGGTTATCTCTACGGAAAGCCGATGCCGGCGAGCCGCGTCCCCTGGTTCCTGCGCAACCGCCCGGACCTGCTGGGCGACGCGGAGGCGGAGCCCACCCTGCGGATCGCCTGAAGCGGGCGCGCGGACCACGGACGGTCCGACGCCGCGCGTTCGCCGGTCGCCCGCGGGGGCCGGACTTCACGGCGCATCCCCCGGATGTGCGGCGAACGATCGGCCTTTCATCCCTCGGCCGGCACGCTGCGATGCCGCGGAGCCGCCGAAGCGGTCGAGGCCTCAGGCCCCGGATCATGGGAGCCGGTCGCCGCCCGCGCCGAGGGCGACCACCGCGACTCGAAATCGTCCGATGACATCGGTGTCCGGCGTGTCGGAACGGGAAGCTGACCAAGAATAACCGCCGAAATGGGTCATAAAGAACTAATTTTGTCCACCAACGGCAGCTTATCCGGTTGGCTAGTCTGATTTGCGGACTTGCTCGATTGATGACACTATCATTTGAGAAGGTGCAGCAGGCCGTGACGACATGCAGGTCGACAATCTCAAGTTTTCTCCAGCCCAGTTTTTAAACCTGATCGAAAGCCATGGGCTCACCGGCACCTGGGGTTGGCAGTTTGCCGACAACCAACAGGTCTGGTCGTCCGGCCTGTACCATCTCCTGGGCCTCGACCCTCGGACCACGCGGCCGAGCTACGAGCTGCTGGTCGGACTGGTCCTCACGGAGGATCGCGCGAAACTGGCGACCGGGGCCGACCTGATCCAGGGTACCGCCCTCGGCAGCCAGACGGTGCGGTTTCGCCGGCCGGATGGCGCGATGCGGGTCCTGTCGGTGCGAAACGAGATCTATTTCGACCCGGACGGGCGACCGCGCGGGGCCGCGGGCGTCGTCCTGGACGTGACGGACCACGAGAGCCTCCGGCAGGCGCGCTTGGTCGACCAGCGCCGCAGCCGGGTCCTGTTCGGAGACGAGGGCACGCCGAGCCTCTTCGGCGATGCCGCCCTCCCATTCACCGAAGCGCCGGTCCCGGTGGATTCGGGCGGCGGGGCGGAGGACTGGGCTGGCCTCACTCGCTCGCTTGAGGCGGACGCGCACCCGCCCGGCCCGCCGTTCGACGAGGCTCTCGACGAGGCCCTCGACGGGGGAATCGACGGGCGTCACCTGCGCGCCGCCCGCGCCCTGCTGGACTGGTCGATGACCGATCTTGCGAAGGCCGCCGGCCTTTCCCTGTCGACGGTGAAGCGCATGGAGGAGCATCTCGACAACACCGCCCAGCAGTCCCGGCACAAGGCGGTCGAGACGCTGCGCAAGGCGGGGATCCGGTTCTCGCGCCTGGACGGCGGCGTCATCGGCATCGGGCATCGGGAGGTCGCATCGACCTGACCCGGCGCGCGCACCGGCGCGCCCTTAACGTTGGGGGAACCATGTCGACGATTCGCGTGGAACCGTAAGGGACCTGGCGTAACCGAGCCGGTAAGCTTTGCCGCGAGACAGGCAAAGCGATGCAGATCGATCTCCAAACCCTCTGGTACCTGACGATTGGGACGCTGCTGGTGTCGACGTCGCTTCTGCTCTGGGAGCGGCAGGCCCACCCGGCGCGGGCGCGGGGGCTCGCCGTGCTGGCTGCCGGTCTGGTGGCCTTCGTTTTGGGCTGCGTCGTGGCGATGAACCGCGGCCGCGTACCCGTCGCCCTCGGCATGGCAGCGACCAACCTCCTGATGGTGTCGGGCTACCTCCTGGTCCTGAACGCCGCGGCGAGCCTCGACGGGCGGCGGCACCTCCGCGCCTCCCTCGCCGCGCTGGCCGGCCTCGCGGTTCTGTGGGCGCTCGCCGGGACGCAGTTCCCGACCGCCTTCTGGAACCACGTCTCGGCCCTGCCCATCGCGCTGGCCTGCGGCCTGACGGCGTGGATCCTCCTGCGCAGCCGCACGGCCCGGGGATTGCGATCCCGGCCGGTGGCAGTCGCGATCTCGGCCGTCCACGCCGGGTTCTACCTCGGCCGCGCCTTCGTCGCCCCCGTCCTCGTCCAGTGGTACGGCCCGGACATGCTCGTCGTCGTGGCCAAGGCGACGATGGTCGAGGCCGTCCTGTATTCGGTGGCGATGCCGATGTCGTTCCTCGCCCTCGTCCGCGAGGAGGAGAAGCAGCACCTCCTGCGCCTGTCGCACACGGACCAGCTCACGGGGCTGGCGAACCGCCACGCCTTCTTCGAGCAGGGGGGCCGGATCCTGCGGGAGCAGCAGGGCCGCCCCGTCGCGCTCCTCGCCTTCGACCTCGACCACTTCAAGGCGATCAACGACCGCTACGGCCATCCGGCGGGCGATGCGATCCTGAAGCTGTTCGCCGAAACCGCCCGCGCGGGCGCGGGCCCCGACGCGCTTCTGGTTCGCCTGGGTGGCGAGGAGTTCGCCGCGCTCCTGCCCGACTGCGACCGGCTTCAGGCCCTGAGCCGCGGCGCCACCATCGCCAGCCGCTTCGCCGCCGCGGCCACGCGGGCGGAAGGCCCCGGGATTCCGGCGACCGTCAGCATCGGTCTTGCGGCGCCGGATCGCGGCGACCTCACCACGATGCTGGCCAGCGCCGATGCGGCCCTGTATCGGGCCAAGGGACTCGGCCGCAACCGCATCGAGGCCGCGGGCCCGCCGACCCTCTCCGCCGCGGCCTAGAGTTTGTCAGGGATCAGCGGAAGCGGGTGATCCCGAAACGACAAACGACAAGACAGAATTTCGGGCCGGGCTCCGGCACCACGCCTCCGGCTCGTGCGCTCCGGGCAGGCGTGTCGGCCGATGCGCAGGAGCGACGGGCACCGCTTCGGCTGACGACGCGCGTCCCCCCTGCCACCGGCCCACCACGCCGTCAGCGCTGCCGCGTCGCTGCGGATCTTCGGCGCTCGGCCTAAGGCCGCCGAAGGTTACACCTGCGAACAAATAAATAAAGACTTCTGCATGTCTTGCTTTGTATTGCGCACGACGCCGGATGGAAACTATACATCGGCCATGTCCGTCGTTGGTGTTGCCCGGCACGACACAGATGAATGTTGAAAGCCTTGGATTCGCGTCCCAGCATTTGCTGAACCTGATCGAGAGCCAGGGCGCCACCGGGACCTGGGGCTGGCGCTTCGCCGACAACGATCATGTCTGGTCACCGGGCCTGTTCCGCGTGCTGGGCCTCGATCCGCAGAGCACCCGGCCGGGCTACGACCGTCTGCTCGGCCTGCTCCATCCGCAGGACCGGGAACGGGTGGAGAGCGGCCTCGACCTGATCCAAGGCGTGACGTTCGGCCAGAAGACCGTCCGCCTGCTTCGCCCGGACGGCGCGGTCCGCGTGCTGTCGGCCCGGACCGAGATCTATCTGGCGGCGGACGGACGCCCCCGCGGCGCGGCCGGGATCGTACTCGACGTGACGGATCAGGAGCGGCTGCAGCAGGCGCGCCAGGCCGATTTGCGGCGTCGGCGCGCCCTGTTCCAGCAGGGGCGGGCGTTCCTGTTCTCCAACGATCCGGACTACGCGTTCTCCATGCCCCAGGAGGCCAGCGATCTGACGGGCCTCTCGCTCGCGGACATCTCGGCCGATGGCTTCCTGTGTGTGGTCCATGAAGAGCGCGAGCACTGGCGCGAAGCCAGCATCGAGGGACAGCTTTCGGGGCGGGCGCACGTGACGAGACCCGTCCTGCACCTCGCCGGCGGCGATCGCGGGCCCTTCGAGGTGTTCTCCGTTCCGCTTCGCGACACGGACGGCGTGGTGGTGGAGTGGAGCAACCTGACGCGCCCGATCGGATCGCACAGCCCCCTGGCCAGCGACCCGTTCCGCGAAGGCCTGGAGCAGGCGATCGACAGGCGCCACCTGCGCGCCGCCCGCGCCCTGCTGGACTGGTCGATGACCGACCTCGCCCGGGCCGCCGGCCTCTCGCTCTCCACCGTCAAGCGCATGGAGGAGGACATCGGGGCGATCGCGGAGCGGTCCCGCCACAAGGCCGTGGACGCCCTGCGCCGGTCCGGCATCCGCTTCTCCCTGATGGAGGGCGGGGTCATCGGCGTCGGCCTGACCTGAGCCGTGCCGCCGGCCGAGGGGAGGGGCGCGGCCCCGAGCCGGGCCAAGGCCTGCGCGACGTCGGCGATGGGGGCCTCGACGGTCTCCAGGCCGATCGCGCGGCGCACCGTCCCAGGGGCCGCCCGGCGCGGCGGAGGGGTCGGCCGTCGCGCAGGAGAGGCGGGAACCGCGTCGGGTCCACGACGACCGTCGCTTCCGTCGCCGGCCCGCCACCCTTCGCGCACCGCAATGTTGCGGCGGATCATCGGCACCCCACAAAATATACCTGAGGTTTCCGAGAACCCCGCCGCATCTCATACTCTAGGTTTTCTGGGCCTCCATTGCACGCCACGCTACCCTGATACTATACCTTGGAGACGTTCTTATTATTTTTGCTCGGCACCTCACGAATGAATTTGGAAAGCCTCGATTTCGCGTCCCCCTATTTTCTGAACCTGATCGAGAGCCAGTGCGTCGCCGGGACCTGGGGCTGGCGCTTCGCCGACAACCACCATGTCTGGTCGACGGGCCTGTTCCGCGTGCTCGGCCTCGACCCGCAGACCACCCGGCCGGGCTACGACCGTCTGCACGGCCTGATCCATCCGCAGGACCGGGAGAGGGTGGAGACCGGCGCCGACCTGATCCGGGGCGTGACGCTCGGCCAGCAGAGCGTCCGCCTGCTCCGCCCGGACGGCGCGATCCGCGTGCTGTCGGCCCGGAGCGAGATCTATCTCACGCCGGACGGACGTCCCCGCGGGGCGGCCGGGGTCGTGCTCGACGTGACGGATCAGGAGCGGCTGCAGCAGGCCCGCCAGGCCGAGCAGCGGCGCCGGCGAGCCCTGTTCCAGCAGACGCGGACGCTGGCCTTCTCCAGCGATCCGGAGCGCCGATTCACCTTCCCCCAGGAGGCCTTCGAATTGACCGGCCTTTCGCCGGACGAGATCGCAGCCGATGCCTTCCGGACGATCCTGGGCGAGGAGCGGGAGCACTGGCGTGACGTGAGCATCGCAGCCCAGTCAGATGGGCTCGCCCATCGGCTGACGCCGCTGCTCCATATTGCCGGCGGCAATCGTGAGCGCTTCGAGGTGTTCACCGTTCCGCTCCGCGACGCGGCCGGCGTGGTGGTGGACTGGAGCAGCCTGACCCGTCCGATCGGATCGCACAGCCCCCTGGCCAGCGACCCGTTCCGCGAAGGCCTGGAGCAGGCGATCGACGGGCGCCACCTGCGCGCCGCCCGGGCCCTGCTGGACTGGTCGATGACGGACCTCGCCCGGGCCGCCGGTCTCTCGCTCTCCACCGTCAAGCGCATGGAGGAGAACGTCGCGGCGATCGCGCAGCGCTCCCGCCACAGGGCCGTGGACACCCTGCGCGGCTTCGGCATCCGCTTCTCCCTGATGGAGGGTGGGATCATCGGCGTCGGCCTGCGCTGATCGGGCTTCGCGCACCCGGAGCGGTGCCTGGTTCGCCACGTCGGCGCGGCGCTCGCGCAAGGCCCGGATCCCCCATCCCGGAGGGATCGGACGGATCGGATGCGCGCCGGTCCGCCGGCCGAGGGGCGAGGCCGGCCCTCGCTGAGCCCGGGGCCTCCACGACATCGGAGGTCAAGTCCCCGACGGCGTCCGGCCCGGCCCGCGACGAGCGCCGCACTATCGCGGCGAATTGCCAGCACATCGAGAAACATACCTTAGGTTATCAAACACGGATCGAATGCTGAACTCTAAGTTTTTCATCCCTCGATTTCGCCATATGCCGAGCGGATACTATAAGGACGAGGCGGCTTTTGGTGTTGGGTGCCGGCGTCATACGGATGAATCTGGAAAGTCTCGAATTCGCGTCCCCGTATTTTTTGGACCTCATCGAGAGCCAGGGTGTCACCGGGACCTGGAGTTGGGGCTTCGCGGACAACCATCACGCCTGGTCGCCGGGCCTGTTCCGCGTGCTCGGCCTCGATCCCCAGACCACACGGCCGGGCTACGAGCGTCTCCTCGGACTGATCCATCCCCAGGACCGGGAGCGGGTGGAGACCCGCGCCGACCTGAACCAGGGCGTGACGTTCGGCCAGAAGACCGTCCGCCTGCTCCGCCCGGACGGCGCGATCCGCGTGCTGTCGGTCCGGTGCGAGATCTATCTCACGCCGGACGGGCGCCCCCGCGGGGCGGCCGGTGTCGTGCTCGACGTGACGGACCAGAATATGCTGCAGCGAGCGCGCACGGTCGAGCAGCGGCGCCGACGCGTGCTGTTCGAGGAGAAGCGGATCCTGTGCTTCTTCAACGATTGGACCAATCGGTTTTCCGCGCAGGCGGAAACCTCCGAGCTGACCGGACTTCCGTTAGACGAGATTGCGGCCGATGTTTTCGTGACCATCGTGGCCGAGGAGCGCCCGCGCGCGCGGGCGGAGAACGGAGTGGCGCTGGAGGCCGCGAAGGCCTACCGGATGACCCCCCTGATGCGGATCGCCCGCCACGGCCGCGCCCAATTCGAGAGCTTTCTCGTCCCGATCCGCGATGCGGGCGGAGAGATCCGGGAATGGGCCGGCATCACCCGGCCGATGGGCTCGATGACGTCGCCGGTCAGCGACCAGTTCCGCGAAGGCCTCGAGCAGGCGATCGACGGGCGCCACCTGCGCGCCGCCCGGGCCCTGCTGGACTGGTCGATGACGGACCTCGCCCGGGCCGCCGGCCTCTCGCTCTCGACCGTCAAGCGCATGGAGGAGAACGTCGGGGCGATCGCGCAGCGCTCCCGCCACAGGGCCGTGGACGCCCTGCGCCGGTCCGGCATCCGCTTCTCCCTGATGGAAAGCGGAGTCATCGGCGTCGGCTTGACCTGAGCCGTCCCGTCGGGCGCGCGGCCCTTAGCCGATCTGCGCCAGGGCCTGCTCGACGTCGGCGATGAGGTCCTCGACGCTCTCCAAGCCGATGGAGAGGCGCACCGTCTCGGGGCCGACCTTGGCGGCGGCCTTGTCGGCGGGGCTGAGCTGGCGGTGGGTGGTGGTCGCCGGGTGGATCGCCAGGGACTTGATCTCGCCGATGTTCACGAGGTGCGAGATCAGCTTGAGGCCCATGATGAATTGGACCGCCGCCGGCTCGCCGCCCTTCAGCGCCACGGTGAAGATCGAGCCCGGGCCCTGCGGCACGTAGCGGGCGGCCATCGCCTCGCCCTCCTGGCCGGGCAGGGCGGGGTAGCTCACCCAGGCCACCGCCGGGTGGTCCTTGAGGAAGGCCGCCACCGCCTTCGCGTTCGAACAGTGCCGCTCCATCCGCAGGGGCAGGGTCTCGATGCCGGTGAGCGTCAGGAAGGCGTTCATGGGCGACAGGCCGGGTCCGAGCTCGCGCATGCCGAAGACGCGGCAGGCCGAGGCGAAGGCGAAGTCCGGGAAGCGCTCGGTGAGCACGAGGCCGTCATAGTCGGCCCAGGGCTCGCTCATCAGGTTGTAGCGGCCGGGGATCGCCGCCCAGTCGAAGCGCCCGGCGTCGCAGATCACGCCGCCGATGGTCTGGCCGGAGCCGCCGAGGAACTTCGAGGTCGAGTGGATGACGATGTCGGCCCCGTGCTCGATCGGCCGGATCAGGGCCGGGGAGGCCAGCGTGTTGTCGACCACGAGCGGCAGGCCGTGGCGGCGCGCCACCGCGGCGATGCCGGCCAGATCCATCACGGTGGCGCAGGGGTTGACGATCGACTCGCAGATGATCGCCCGGGTCTCCGGGGTGATCGCGGCCTCGAAATCGGCCGGGGTCAGGCCCTTGGTGAACTGGGGCTTGAGGTCGTAGCGCCCGTCGAGGCGGTTCATCAGGCCCAGCGAGCCGCCGAAGAGGCGTGAGGAGGCGACGTAGGCCTCGCCGCTCTTCATCAGGGTCATGAGCACCATCAGCACGGCCGACTGGCCCGAGGCCACCGCGACGGCGGCCTTGGCGCCTTCCAGCGCGGCGACGCGGCGCTCCAGGGCGGCCACCGTCGGGTTGGAGCCGCGCGAGTAGGAGAACCCGGTGCGGCGCATGGCGAAGATGTCCGCCGCCTGCTGGGTGTCCTCGAAGACGAAGCCGTTGGTGAAGTAGATCGGCTGGGCCCGGGCGCCGGTGGCCGGGTCGGGGGCGGCGCCGGCATGGATCGCCTGGGTCGCGAAGCGATGGGTCTGGGTCTCGGTGGCCATCGGGGCCTCCCGTCTGTGAAGAGGTCGCGGTGAGCGGTCAGGCGGCGCGGTGGGTGAAGGCGCGCAGGGTCCGGACCAGGGTCGAGGGCTCGTAGGGCTTCGGGATGAAGCGCGCCCCGTCGGGCATGTCGTGCGGGCCGGGGGTGCCCATGCCGGAGACGACGAGGACGGGGATGGAGGGCCAGCGATGCGCCACGAGGCGGGCCAGGGCGAAGCCGTCCATGGAGCCGCGCGGCATGTCCACGTCGGTCATCAGCACGTCGACGTCGCCGCGGCTCTCCAGCACCGAGAGGGCGTTGTCGGCGTGGCTCGCCTCCAGAACCTCGAAGCCGGCATCCGCGAGCGTGTCGGCGGCTTCCATGAGAAGCAGGCCGTCGTCTTCGACGAGGAGAACGACAGGCAGATCCGTCGGATCTTGCGTCTCTGTCGAGGCTTGCCTCTCTGGCGGGTTCTGCGTCATCGGCGGCCGGACGATCTCGCGACAGGGGTGAGACGGGGGCCTAGGCCCCGCCAAGGGTGTCGTCAACAACGGCCGGTGTCGCGCATCCGTTTCACCGGAGCGGTGACGCGGCGCCCGGGCAACTCCGGGGCGAAGGCGATCGCCAGCCCCACGAGGGTCGCCAGGATGGCCAGGAACGCCGCCGCGTCGCTGATCTGTTCCACGAATGCCCAGTCCATCGAAGCCAAGGCCGACATCGCCACCTCCGGTGATCGCGCCGCGAGCCTCGGCCCAACATGGTAAAGAGACCGTTAACACCGCCCCGCTCAGGCGTTCAGCGCGGCGTCGAGGTCGGCGATCAGATCCTGTGGATCCTCGAGGCCGACCGAGAGCCGCACCACCTCCGGCCCGGCCCCGGCGGCGATCCGCTGCGGGTCGGTGAGCTGGCGGTGGGTGGTGGAGGCGGGGTGGATGATGAGCGAGCGGGTGTCGCCGATATTGGCCAGATGCGAGAACAGGCTCAGGCCGGAGACGAGCTTGACGCCGGCCTCGTAGCCGCCCTTCAGGCCGAGGGTGAAGACCGCCCCGGCCCCGTGCGGCGTGTAGCGCCGGGCGAGCGCGTGGTAGCGGTCGGTCTCCAGGCCCGGATAGCTGACCCAGGACACCGCCGGGTGGCCCTGCAGGAAGGTCGCCACGGCGAGCGCATTGTCGCAATGGCGCTGCATGCGCAGGGGAAGGGTCTCGATGCCCGAGAGGAGCAGGAAGGCGTTGAAGGGCGAGAGCGCCGGCCCGAGGTCGCGCAGGCCCAGTACCCGCACCGCGATGGCGAAGGCGAAGTTGCCGAAGGTCTCGGCCAGCACCTTGCCGGCATATTCCGGGCGCGGGGCCGACAGCATGGGGAAGCGCGCGTCGCCCACCCACGGGAAGGTGCCGCCGTCGACCACGAGGCCGCCGATGGAATTGCCGTGGCCGCCCAGGAACTTCGTCGCCGAATGCACGACGATGTCGGCCCCGTGCTCGAAGGGGCGGATCAGGTAGGGGCTCGCCATCGTGTTGTCGACGATGAGCGGGATGTTGTGGCGCTTGGCGATCTCCGAGAGCGCCGCGATGTCGGTGATGACCCCGCCCGGATTGGCGATCGACTCGCAGAAGATCGCCTTGGTGCGCGGGGTGATCGCGCGCTCGAAGGAGGACGGGTCGTCGGTCTCGGCCCAGACCACGTTCCAGCCGAAGTTCTTGTAGGAGTGGTTGAACTGGTTGATCGAGCCGCCGTAGAGCCGGTCGGCCGCGATGAACTCGTCGCCCGGCTGCATCAGCGCGTGCATCACCAGGAACTCGGCGGCGTGGCCCGAGGCCACCGCCACGGCGGCGGTGCCGCCCTCCAGGGCCGCGACGCGCTCCTCCAGCACCGCGTTGGTGGGGTTGGTGATGCGCGAGTAGATGTTGCCGAAGGCCTCGAGCCCGAACAGCGAGGCGGCGTGCTCGGCATCGTCGAACACGAACGAGGCGGTCTGGTAGATCGGCGTGGCGCGGGCTCCCGTGGTCGGGTCGGGCAGGGCGCCGGCATGGATGGCCCGCGTGTTGAAGCCGGGCAGACGATCGGTCATCGCAAAAACCTCCCGGGCCCGCCGGCCCGCACACGCCCACCCTCTACGCCTCGGCCGCGACCGACGGAAGGGGGCGTCATCCGCTGAAACGAACGCTGGTTCTTTATGCCGGACGGGGAAGGGGGTCAAGGCGCGCGATGACCCTCCCCCCTCCGCGGGGAGGGTGCCTGCGGAGCAGGCGGGAGAGGGGGAGCGAACTCTCCGGATAAGGCGCACCCCTCATCCGACCCGCTTCGCGGGCCACCTTCTCCCGCAGAGGGGAGACGGCAATGCGCGCCAACGCTCCGCCCGACTCCGAACCAGCGCTATCCTGCCGGTCGCGCCTGCGCTAAGGCCCCGGCCATGAGCCAGACAGCCCTTCGCCCCGCCGCGACCCGCCCGACGACACCCGCCGAGGTCGTGCCGGCCGCGCGCATCCTTATCGCCAGCTTCGTCGGCACCGCGATCGAGTTCTACGACTTCTACGTCTACGCCACCGCCGCCGCCCTGGTGATCGGGCCGATCTTCTTCCCGCCCGGCGATCCGGCGGTGCAGACGCTGGCGGCCTTCGCCACCTTCTCCATCGCCTTCATCGCCCGCCCCCTGGGCGCGGCCTTCTTCGGCCATTTCGGCGACCGGGTCGGGCGCAAGGCCACCCTCGTGGCCTCCCTGATGATCATGGGCCTGTCGACGGTGCTGATCGGCTGCCTGCCCTCCTATTCCACCGCCGGCTGGTGGGCGCCGCTCGCCCTCTGCGTCCTGCGCTTCGGCCAGGGCGTGGGCTTCGGCGGCGAATGGGGCGGGGCGGCCCTGCTGGCGGTGGAGAACGCGCCCCCGGGCCGGCGCGCCCTCTACGGCATCTTCCCGCAGCTCGGGGCGCCGGTGGGCTTCATCACCGCCAATCTCGGCTTCCTCGGCCTCGCCTTGGCGCTGAGCCCCGCCGACTTCCAGGCCTGGGGCTGGCGCATCCCGTTCCTGGCGAGCGCCGTCCTTGTGGGCGTCGGGCTCTATGTCCGCCTCAAGCTCACCGAGACCCCGGTCTTCAAGGCCGCCCTGGAAAAGGCCGCGCCGGAAAAGGTGCCGCTGGCGGTGATCTTCACGAAGTACATTCGGGCGACCCTGCTCGGCACCTTCGCCATGGTGGCCTGCTACGCGGTGTTCTACCTCTCCACCGTCTTCGCCCTGAGCTACGGCGTCTCGACGCTCGGCTTCACCCGGCCCACCTTCCTGCTCTTCGAGTGCGTGGCCGTGCTGTTCATGGGCCTCGGCATCCCCCTCTCGGGCTGGGCCGCCGACCGGTACGGCCGCCGCCCCGTCCTCCTCTCCGGCCTCGTCTTCACCGCCAGCCTCGGCCTGCTGATGGGCCCGATGCTGGGCAGCGGCCAGGGCGGCCTCGTCCTCGGCTTCCTGTGCCTGGGCCTCTTCGCCATGGGCTGGCTTTTCGGCCCCATGGGCGCGCTGCTGCCCGAGCTCTTCCCGACCCGCGTGCGCTACACCGGCGCGAGCGTGACCTACAACCTCGCGGGGATTTTGGGCGCCTCCGCTGCGCCGTACCTGGCGCAGCGGCTGAGCGAGTGGGGTGGTGTGGGTTGGGTGGGGTTGTATCTGGCCGTGGCGGCTGGAATTAGTTTTCTGGCCGTGGCGTTGATGAAGGAGACGCGGCAAGCGACTATTTGATAGCGCGATTTCTGCATGCATCTTAAAGCCCGCGCTATGTGCAAAGCTGTAAAAAATCTAGAAAAATATATCAAGATCGACGACTTTCTTATTTCGCCATAGTAAAATTTTCCAAATTACTGTTCGGTATCCAATCTATATAATTTTACCCACCTAGTTCTGCGAATTATTTAGCAACGATGTTGCTCTTAACTTCAATGCAGAACGGTTTCCAGCCAAAGAAAATGCTACGATATTCTTGGTATCTTTGTTCTTGATCGACAATTTCGAAAGATCAAATTGTGCAAACATACCAATCCAACGATCAAGCGGTTTTTCGTACCATGATAATTTCTGCAACACTAGATGATCATTCGGAAGACACTCATTGAAATAGTATTCCCACTGATTACTTGAAAGCCTTTGCAGAAGTGAACCAATATCCTCTTGTGCGTTCCACGTATGACCATACATGTTTCCAAGATATACAGCGAATATAGATGACATGCAGATCGGGAATGCCGGCCAAGGTATTGTCGAGCCAAGTTTTACAAGCGCTGAAATAGCCGCCGGCTCATTATAAAAGTTATTGCCTGCGGTATGGACGTTAATTACTGCAGAAGCTGCTGCCGAAAAAGTCTGTGAACGGAGCGTCTCAGGTACGTAGTCAAAGCCCTGAACCGACATCAGAGCCTTTTTCAAGGCAATTACCGCGGTTGACTCTCCTGAGTTGACAGCTTCAGCGTAAGCTTGGCCGACTGACCATTTTTCCTTATCTCGAAGAGACCCCCACAAAGCCGGGACGATGGCAACAATATTTCCCAGGGTATGCTCATATTGAGCTCCACTCCTGGATTTAATTCCGGCGAGCAATACACTTAAAATTGTTCTCTTAAAGAAATACGGAGTCACCCCCAAAGACACAATATCAGAGTCTGTTGATTTGAAAGTGCGACTTTCAAGTGCAGAGCGAAATTTTACGAAATCAGTTGGCGCAACGTTGTCTGTGCGGCCAAGCACAGAATTTACGCACGTTCGAAGAAAACCTATAGCTTCTTCACGCGTCATCTCAGACGCTTCGGCCTCATGAGAATCTAGATTATCGAAGTGAGCTAACAAATCCGAATGCTGAGTAAGACGTTTTGCGTCAGTGGAATTGATTACACCAAGTTCTTTGGCTAATCGGATCGCTTCATAGTTTGAAATACTTACCGTAGGAATAGAGTCGTCATTTAAGTCCTGTCTACCAAGCATCTCACCAACGAATTCCATTCCGAGCGTTGATAGCTGCTTTTTCAACTGTGACAGTGCTTTATTAAGCACAAATCCAGCTACCATTTCATAGGATTCGGCTTCAAACGCACTTACAATTTGCTTATGATCTCGGACGGTAAGCCCTGTCGCGACTCTTACAATATCCGGGGCATTTGACACCGATCCGGGAACAACGGTTCCAGTCGGTTCGGCCCATACTGTCAATGCATTAGGCATGGAGAGCCCCCTCGTTCGCGCCGCTGAGTTCCATACGTCCATCCTGTGAACGGAAAAAGGCCGCGTCCAGTCCGTTCCCGATCAACTCACTTAAAGCAACAAAAGCTCTTGTTCGGGCACCGCCATCCGAGGGCGCGTTTGGCTCGCCACTTTTAATAAAAGCCCGATAACCAAGTATTTTTCCTGTAGAATTAACGACAGTTATACCATCACTATTTATAAAACCAGACAGCAACTCTGCTGCAGATTGAAGCCTACTAACCGATACAGCCGTTTTGCTTTCTTCATGATGAAGACGGTATCGTAGATAAAGATCAAGTGGCTCGGCAAGTGCAACGGCATCTGACAGACGCGGTGGGATCTTCAAGCCTCCATCTGACACAACTGCTATTAAAGTTCCATGCGAAGCGCGGATAGCTGCGGTCAGCACACGCTCCATGAAGCCTTGAAAAGCGGGATCCACCGGGCTGAGCGAACGACATGTAGAAATTGCAAGATTTCGTATCTTCAGTTTATTATTGAGGTCTGGCACATCCGCATCATCATTGAATCGAAATTCGATGGTGCTTCCTGCGCTCGTACTAACTTCGACTTTGTTCGTAATGCTTTGAGAGATTCGAACAATCGGAAAATTTGGATCCAATTCACTCAATGCAAGCTCTTCCACTGTTAATGATGATGGATCATTGGAACCACAAAAAACTCCAAATTTGCATGTCCTTCCATCTGCACTTCTCTCAACATAGATACGCCAATTAGATGAACAAAGCGGTGCGGCTGCTTTCAGAATTTTTGCTGCAGCATCTGCTGTCTCAATGTAATTGGATAATGCAACATGTTCACCTGCACCAGCAATCTGGACAAGCTGAGATACCGAATTACAAATAAATACTGAAGGAGCAAGAGGAACGCCTTCTTCAGTGTAGGCCGCCAATCGAGACACAAGACTTATCACAAGTCTTACAGTGTAAGTACAAGGTATACTTGTGGAATCAAGCAGATCTGTAGTATTTGACTGGAGATGAGACCTAAATGAGATGCTCTTTTCAGCCATTTTAATAAAATTTCTCACCGTTATTGCGTTAACAAGAGTCTCACGATTGCATTTTGTCTTAAGTAGCCACCTTGAGAAAAAATTTCTTCTTCCCAGATTTTCCTGTTTGACCGAGTTCCTACCACATTGTTTGGCAATTCGGGGATCTAATTTGAATATTTTTATACTCATCCCATTCACAATAGCACATTTTCCTGAAAATGATTTAGTGATAATTTACTATAACTATTCTTAGATTATCTAAAATATAATAAGCAAAAACATCAATTCATTCATTATGAATTTGCATGTCTTATTTTGTCAACTAATAAAGAAACAACGATTTAGTAATTATTGCGCGGTCATTGACTCAAATTTTAAAAGCTTATTATAAGTTTACCAGAATTGTTTAGAAAATCGGGGCAAAAGACACTATTTCCTGAAAATCTCAATCTTCGGACACCGATCCATCACCACAACACACCCCGCCGCCTCAGCCCGCGAGGCGGCGGAAAGATCCCGCACCCCGATCTGCATCCAGATGAAGCGCGGCGGCTGGGGGAGGGCGAGGGCCTCGTCCACCACGCCGCCGGCGGCGTCGGAGCTCCGAAAAATCTCGATCATGTCGACGGGCTCGGGCAGGTCGGCGAGGCGGGCGATCACGGGCTGGCCCTGGAGCACCTGTCCCTTAAGCCCGGGATTGACCGGGATCACGCGGTAGCCGCGCTCCAGCAGGAAGGCCATGACGTGGTGGCTCGGCCGGGCCGGGTTGGCCGAGGCGCCGACCAGGGCGATGGTCCGGGTCTCGGCGAGGACCCGGCGGATCAGGGCGGGGTCGTAGGCATCGTGGGACTGGGGCATCCCCGATCTTGTCGGGCAAGCGGGGGCGTGCTGCAAGGCTTCGCGGGGACTCGCCCCAGACGCGCGAAGCGTTGTCCAGTCGTCGCGGGAGGAACCCGCGTCATCGGGTCGGTCGCCGCCCGATGAACCGGAGTGTCCGTCAATGTCCGAGACCCTGCCCCAGGCCCTGTCCCTGGAAGAGACCGTAGCCTTCCTCGAATCGGCCTTCCCGCAGATGGAGGCCGGGGGCCGGACCTACCACCTCGTGGAAGTCGGCCCCGGCCTCGCCCGGATGCGGATGGACCACCACGACCGTCACCTGCGCCCCGGCGGCACGGTCTCCGGCCCCTCCATGATGGCGCTGGCCGACTACGCCCTCTACGCGGCGATCCTGGCCAGCCTCGGCCCCGTGGCGCTCGCCGTCACCACCAGCCTCAGCTTCAATTTTTTGCGCAAGCCCGGCCCCACCGGGCTCCTCGGCACCGCCCGCCTGCTCAAGCTCGGCCGCCGCCTCGCCGTCGGCGAAGTCCATATCACCGGCCCGGACGGTGCCCCCCTGGTCTGCCACGCCACCGGCACCTACGCGATTCCGCCGGGCGCCTGAGGGCGACGCGCGACGGGGTCGGCGCCGGGCCCGAACCCCCGCGACCTCGACACGACCCGCGCGGTATACGCAGGCGTTTTCCAACCGGTGGACCGCCGGACCGCTTCGCCCCGCGGGTTCGCTGTGGCCCGGTTCGCGCGTAGCTGGTAGAGATCCGGCGCTGACCAGGGGAGACGACGATTTCCGACGATGTATGGGTGACCGGCCTGGGCCTCCTCGCCGTCTTTGCCCTCGTGCTCGCCAACGGATTCTTCGTGGCCGCCGAATTCGCCCTCGTCTCCGTCCGCAAGAGCCGGGTCGCCGAACTGGTTTCCGAGCGACGGACCAACGCCCGATCGCTCCAGCGCGCCACCGATCAGCTCGACGCCTACCTGGCCGCGACCCAGCTCGGCATCACGATCTCCTCCCTGGCCCTCGGTTGGGTCGGCGAACCGGCGCTGGCGCATATCATCGTGCCGGCATTGAGCTTTTTGCCGGAGCCCGTGGGCACCACGGCCGCCCACACCATCGCGGTGGTCATCTCCTTCGTCATCATCACGGCGATGCACATCGTGCTGGGCGAGCTCGCCCCGAAGAGCCTCGCGCTCCAGCGCAGCGAGCGCACCGCCCTCGCGGTGGTGCGGCCCCTGGGCGTCTTCCTCTTCGTCTTCCGCCCGGCGATCCTCTTCCTGAACGGCCTCGGCAACGGCGTCGTCCGCCTGTTCGGCCTGCAGGCGGGACACGGCGAGGGCGCGCTGCACTCCACCGCCGAACTGAACCTCCTGGTCCAGGCGAGCCAGGAGGCCGGCCTGATCCGCGAGGCGCAGCAGGAGGCGGTGCAGCGCATCTTCTCCATCGGCGAGCGCCGCGTGCGCGATATCATGACCCCGCGCCACGAGGTCGAATGGGTCGATGCCGACGAGGAGCCGGAGGCCATCCTGACCTCCGTGCGCGCCTGCGACCACGCCCAGTTGGTGGTGAGCCGCAGCGAAGTCGACGAGATCGTCGGCGTCGTGCGCAAGCAGGACCTGCTCAACCAGCTGCTCGACGGCAAGCCCGTCAACGTCCTGGCCGTGACCCAGCCCCCGATCGTCGTGCACGAGAGCATGTCGATCCTCGCCGTGCTGGAGACCTTCCAGGCCAAGCCCGTGCGGATGGCGGTGGTGGTCGACGAATACGGCAGCCTGGAAGGAATCGTGACGCAGACCGATCTCCTGGAGGCGATCGCCGGAAACATCCCCGAAGTCGGCGACGAGCCGAACGTGGTCGAGCGCGAGGACGGCTCGCTCCTCATCGACGGCATGATGCCGGCCTCGCAGGCCTTCGACCGCCTCGCCTTCGCCGAGCATCCGGATTCCGACGACTTCACCACGCTCGCCGGCTTCGTGATCTTCCGCCTCGGCCGGATCCCGGGCACCGGCGACCACTTCGAGTCGCATGGCTGGCGCTTCGAGGTCGTCGACATGGACGGCCGCCGCATCGACAAGGTTTTGGCGACGCCCCTGTCCTGAGGGCCCAGCGGGTTCGGGGGATGGCTGCGCACGATCGACGGCAAGCCGCGCCCTTGGCGGATCGCGTTGACGCCCACGGGGGCCGGGAGGCCGCGCCGAATGCGGTTTCCAGGGCACCTTCGAGGACCTCGCCGCTCGCGGGAGCGACGGGCATGCGCGCGTTCGGGATCATAGGACGACGCAGGAATGGCGAGTCGTCTCCCTCACGCACCACGCGAAATGGGAGGCGAGGGCGTCCCGCAAGCACCGGATCTGGAGGTCCGCTGGGGGGATCACCCGATGACCCGCGGCCTGCGAGGTTCAACCGGCCACGCCGACCTCCGCGAGGGCACCAGCCGGGCAGTCACGGCGCTTCTGCCGAGCCCATGGCACGTACTGCGCCTCGCTCCTCCTCGGGAGAGCCGACGCTCGAAGGCGCCGGCGAGGGCGCTCTACAGCGGCTCGATCGGAGGGCTACGGACGCGCTGACCGGTGCAGGGCGGGGGCCTCATGGCAAACGCCGCACCGGAGCCGCAGCGGTTACAGGATCGCACGACACAAGCGTCTCGCTGACGCGCACGCGCTCGACCGATGTGGAGCAAAGGGTGCAAGCCCGCAGACGTGCGGCTTCGGCACTCTGGATGGGACGCATTGCGAGGCGAGCGCTGGCTCCAGACATCGGCACGTCACGCAAGCACCCGGACCGGATAACAACACGAGCGGCGCCGACCGGCCGGAAACCCGATCAGCGCCCCATCGCCGGTGCAGACCATGTCGAAAACGGTCTGCACGCACCTTGGCGCGTGCAGACCTGATCCAAACTCAGGCGTCGACTTTCTTGCGCGGGCCGCGACGCTTCTTTTCGGTTTGCGGAGCCTCGGCGGCCTCCTCCTCGGGCGGCGGAGCGGACACGGTCTCCTCCGGCGCGCTCTTGGCTATACCCTTCCGGCGCTGTTGACCGAGGCCGAGGGCTCGGGCCAACTCGGAACGCTGCTCCGAGTAACTTGCCGAGGTCATCGGATAGTCGGGCGCGAGGCCCCACTTGGCCCGATACTGCTCGGGCGTCAGGCCACGCAGGGTGAGGTGGCGACGCAGCGTCTTGTACTGCTTTCCGTCCTCGAAGCTGATCAGATAGTCCGCCGTGATCGAGCGGCGGATCTCCTGGGGAGTCGCCTTCGGCGGACCCGCCTCGGCTGCCGGC
The DNA here is from genome assembly GCF_001424705.1 of Methylobacterium sp. Leaf465. Taxonomy (GTDB): domain Bacteria; phylum Pseudomonadota; class Alphaproteobacteria; order Rhizobiales; family Beijerinckiaceae; genus Methylobacterium. The sequence continues at coordinate 407,223 of NZ_LMRA01000012.1, read as the reverse complement.
GTGCCACTGGCGGTTACGCCACGGATCGCCTCATGCACATCACTGAGCAGCTTAGGAAGCTCCGCGCTCTGTACATGATTATTGCTGACGTAGGCCGAGACGATGTCGGCGGCCAGGGTGATGAGTCGAGCTGCATCGTTGTCTGTTTCGGTCATGTTTCGTAGCCAATCTGCATAAGAGCCGATGTTGTCTTGAAGCGTAGGCTCAGATCTTTTTGCAAGCAAGATGTTACGACACAGAATGGGCGATTTTTCATCCTGTCCGTGTGGATCATTTATCAATTTTTCGCGTATCGCCTGCACACTTTGCAGCAGTCGCGTTCCAGTTGCCCAACAAGACCATCACGGATCGAGCAGGAGCGGAAATCTACGCATGATCCGAGAGACGATGCTGGAACAAACCATTCCGTCAGCGCAACAGGATCGGGCTTTGACCGAATCCGTCCCTCAAAGAACGCTCGGCATTGTTGACGCGTTCGCAAACGGCGGTTTCACCATACGCGGACAGACGGAAATCCGCGCCTCATCGAGAGCATCGACTACTGTTCCGACGGTCTCCCACAAGATTCGGACCGACCATCGGACATAACGTTGCGTTCGATAGAACACTTTTACGGTGTTCGCAATGAATGGAGGAGAGTTCGTACAGCATCAGCCAGAAATGCTTGGGGAAGGCCGTGCCGGCATCTGACCAGAGATCGTCGGTGAGGAAGGTGGGTCGCCATTTTCTGGTTTGCCCATAGTTCTTCTTCACGAACGCCGCAGCGATCTCGCGTGGATGAGAACCTGTCTGTGATCAGGGTAAAGTGTTGTCGATCGAGGCTTTGGTACAGCGTGGGCCCGCGCAGCACAGCTACGGCGTTCGGCACGCGAATCCGGTGTCGACGCGGCACACGCATCCCGTGTCGGGTACGACCTTCTCGACGTGTACCATCCCTACCCGAGAGAGCGCCCCCAGCGAACGGGGCAGGGGTGCGCTCCGAGGCGTTCAGTCGAGCCCAAGCATCAGGGTGATGTTCTGTACGGCTGCCCCCGATGCCCCCTTACCGAGATTGTCGAGGCGGGCAACGAGGACGGCTTGTCCATAGGCGTCTTTGCCGAAGACCCGCAATTCGAGCCGGTCGGTGTCGTTCAGGGCTTCCGGCTCAATCCGCTCATCTTCGTCGGCGGGGATCACCCGGACGAGATCCTGCCCCGCGTAATAGGCACGAAGGGCGGTCTCCAGATCCGTGACATTCGGTGAGCCCGGCAGGGTATCGAGGTGCAGCGGCACGCTCACCAGCATGCCCTGCCGAAAGTTCCCCACCGACGGGATGAAGATCGGCCGCCGCGTCAAACCGGAATAAGCCTGGGTCTCGGGCAGATGCTTGTGGCCGAGACCCAGGCCGTACAGCAGGAAGGGCTCCCCCTGTCCCGCCTCGTAGGTCTCGATCATCGCCTTGCCGCCACCACTGTAGCCGCTGACCGCGTTGATGCTGATCGGGTAATTCGCGGGGATCAGACCGGCTTCCACCAGGGGGCGGAGCAGAGCGATCGCGCCGGTCGGGTAGCAGCCGGGATTGGCCACGCGGCGGGCTTCCCGGATCGCCTGCGCCTGGAGGGGGTCGAGTTCGGCGAAGCCATAGACCCAGGCCGGATCGACCCGATGGGCCGTGCTGGCGTCGAGAATGCGGGGCCCGCCGCCCGGCAACGTGTCGGCCAGGGCAACGGTCTCCTTCGCGGCGGCATCGGGGAGGCACAGCACAACGAGGTCGACCGCCTGCAGAAGGTCGCGCTTCACCGCGATGTCCTTGCGGCTTTCGTGCGGAATGCTCTTCAGGGCGATGCGGCCGTCGCGCTCGAGGCGCTCGCGAATTCCGAGACCGGTGGTCCCTGCCTCGCCGTCGATGAAGACCGTGGGCTTCCGCCCGACACCGTTCTCGCTCATGGACACCTGATATCCTTTTCGTCGAGTCGTCGAAGACGCATCCTGCATCGACCCGTATGCGCGACGTGGCCGGGACGCTTCGTCAAGTCAATGTCTTCGCGACACTCGAAGAAGGGCGGATGACGGGCGATCAAGCCTGTGTATCGTTTCCCCTTGCCTGGAACGGCGCCGTCGACTGGCCTGTTATGGGCCAAAGGAACCAGCAATCGAGGAACAGCGAATGTCGGCCAGCGCGGAGAAGAGTGATCCCAAGCTCTGGGAGAAGGTGAAGAACGAGGTCACGGCATCCGACAAGGGCGGAAAACCCGGACAATGGTCGGCACGCAAGGCGCAGGCTGCGACCAAGGCCTACAAGGATGCCGGCGGCGGCTACAAGGGTAAGAAGTCGGACGACAACCACTTGAAGCAGTGGACCGAGGAAGAGTGGGACACTAAGTCCGGCAAGAAAAGCGGAGAGACGGGGGAGCGGTACCTGCCCAAGAAGGCGCGCGATTCGGTGTCCAAGTCCGAATACGACCGGTCGTCGAAGAAGAAGCGTGCCGATTCGGCCAAGGGGAAGCAGTTCTCGAAGCAGCCCGCCGACGTCGCGAAGAAGACCGCCGCAGCGCGTAAATCCCAATCCGGTAAGACCAAGGCGGACCTCATGAAGGCGGCACGGGAAAAGGACATTCCGGGGCGCTCGAAGATGTCGAAGAGCGAACTCGAGCGCGCCCTTCACGCCTGATCCATCAGGCGACCAGCGTTCCCCAGGACGGTTGCCACACGTTCTGCGGGTCGATCACAACGATCTCACGATCGCTCTCGTTCGCGACATGAACGGCGATGCCGAAGGCTTGGGCGATCGGAAGCGTGCCGGTGGTGCTGAAGAGGCGGCCGTCGGCGAGCTTCACTTCCCCCGTCGTCGCGCCGTCCGCCTGTGCGAGACAGAGGGTCACTGCGGAGGCGTCAGGCTCGGTCACGCGTCGGAAGGGCTTGGCCATGGGGAATTGTCTTTCTGAGGCTCAAAAAGGAAAGGGCGGCCGAAGCCGCCCTGACCAGACATATCTCGAAGGAAGCGCTTAGCGCTTCGAGAACTGGAAGCTGCGGCGGGCCTTCTTGCGGCCGTACTTCTTGCGCTCGACCACGCGGCTGTCGCGGGTGAGGAAGCCCTCACGCTTCAGCGGCGAACGCAGCTCCGGCTCGTAGTACGTCAGCGCCTTCGAGAGGCCGTGGCGCACGGCGCCGGCCTGGCCCGACAGACCGCCGCCATGCACCGAGACGGTGATGTCGTACTGGTCGACGCGGTTCGCGATCTGCAGGGGCTGGCGCAGGATCATGCGCAGCACCGGACGGGCGAAGTAGGTCTCGACGGCGCGGCCGTTGACGACGACCTTGCCGGTGCCCGGCTTGATCCAGACGCGGGCGACTGCGTCCTTGCGCTTGCCGGTGGCGTAGGCGCGGCCCTGGGCGTCGAGCTTCTGAACGTGGACCGGGGCGGCGTTCTCCGGCGACTCGACGTTCGCGCGGTTCAGGTCGGAGAGGGACTGAAGGGTCGCCATGATCAAGCGCTCACGTTCTTGCGGTTGAGGCTGCCGACGTCGAGCGCCTGCGGCTGCTGGGCGGTGTGGGGATGCTCGGAGCCCTTGTAGACCCGGAGGTTGCCCATGATCTGACGGAAGAGCGGGCCGCGCGGGAGCATGCGCTCGACGGCCTTCTCCACGACGCGCTCGGGGAAGCGACCGTCGAGGATGAACTTGGCCGTGCGCTCCTTGATGCCGCCCGGGTAGCCGGTGTGGTGGTAGTACACCTTCTGCTCGCGCTTGCGGCCGGTGAACTTCACCTTCTCGGCGTTGATGACGATGACGTTGTCGCCGCAATCGACGTGGGGCGTGTACGCGGGCTTATGTTTGCCGCGCAGGCGCATGGCGACGATGGAGGCGAGCCGGCCGACGACCAGGCCCTCTGCATCGACGATGATCCACTTCTTGTCGACGTCGGCGGGCTTCAGAGAAAAGGTCTTCATCCCGTGGCGTTCCGTATGGTGTCTGGACAAAACGATGCGCCGTCGCGTGCGGGACGCGACGGCGTTGGCGGCTGCATTAGGCCCCCAACTGCGTTTCGTCAAGACGGACAGGCTCTCTTCCACGCCAGTGAAACGCCGAAAGGTGCAATCTTTCAAGCCTTTCGAGCATGAGGTATCTGGTTACCGCATAACGATCCGCTGATCGCGGGGATCTCGTCTCGTGCTCCTCAAGGCCTCACGAAAGGCCCTTGAGCGAGCGATTCGTCGTCAGGAAGACGCGGCGTCTGTCACGCGAACGCACCCTGCACGCACAGACGAGCGAACGTGCAGGGCAACCGACTGGGCCGGGTAATTTGCGAGATCAGCGGTCCGCCTTGTCCCCGGCCAGGGTCAGTTCGATGTAGCGCAGGGTGGTCGGGCGTACGAGGTCGCGAACCTTGCGCGCCATCGCCTCTTCTTCCCGCAGGGATTGCTGGAATCCCGTGAGCGCCGTCTGCTCTCCGGCGGCCTCCGCAATGGCGAGGAGCGACTCGTAGGCCGCGATCTCGAAGTTCTCGAAGGCATGGTTCGCGAAAGCGTTCTTCAGGATCTCGTCCTGGGCGGGCATATGCCCGAGCGCCATCATGTTTCCGACGAAGCCGAGCACACCCTCCTTGAGGCTCGAGGGACTTTCGGAAAGGCTGTGCAGGGCTTCCTCCAGGCGGGTCCGCTGACCGTGCGTCTCCTCGATATGACGGCGCAGGGCCGCCTCCATCTCGGGGTAGCGCTGCAAGCGCTCGACCTGCCGCTCCATGATCTGAAGCGCCTGCATCTCGAGTGCATGCGTGTTCTTCAGAGCCGTGACATAGATTTCGCGCGTCTCGATAGCCACGTTTCTCGTCTCCTAATCGGTAGCGAAGGCGTTCGCCGTCGTTACGAGAAGATCTCCATCGCGGCTCATGTTCCGGCGCAACCTGCGACATCTGTGGGTGCCGCCGCCGCGACATGCTAGCATCGAGGAGCGCCACGTTCGCAAACCGCTGACCCGCATCGACGCGGAGATGTGGCCACGCTCAGCCTCGCTGCAGCCGCTCCAGTTCCGCCTCCGCGGCCAGCGCCCGCGCCTTCCACGCATCGCGCTCGGCCTCGGTGGCGCGCGCCGCGGTCTCGGCACGCTGAGCGCGCGCCGCCTGGGTCGCGGCCAGGGCCTGAGCCCGTTCGCGGGCGCGGGTCTCGCCCGCCATCTGCACCTTCAGGTCGCGGGGCGTGGCCATCGCGGCATTCCTTCATTCCGGTCCGTGGGCTGCCTTCCCGCGCCGGTACGCCGGGGTCAAGGTCCGCGCGCCAAGCAGCGCAATCTCAGACGGTCGTCGAGAAGGTAGACCCGGCCCAACAGGAGTCGGCGTCGACCCGGGAGATCCCGAGGATCGGCCCCTCCGCCGCAGAAAGCCACGGCAACAGAAGCCGCCCGAGACCGGGCCGGTCAGGCTTGCCCCCGTCGCAGGCGAGCGAGGCCGATCGTTGCATGGCGAGCCCCCCGACTCAGAGACCGGATTTCCTTAGGACGGTTCGGGAGCATGAGGCGCTTCAGGCGAAGGGGTCCTGTCGTCTCGGGACCAGCGGCACATCCGAGGTGCTGTCGCGTCGCCGCATCGTGCGCGAGCCGGCCAGCCCCGCAATCCACATCGGCCATCCGGGGCCGGCGCGGCTGCGAGGGGGCCAGGGGATCCTGATGCGACCCTTATGAAATGACGCCTCGTTGCCGCTCGAACCCTCACGCGCCGCGACGCAAATTCCTCCTGCGATCCGACACCGGGATCGTGCGAACCCACGAGCCATCCATGTCCCGTCCACGTCCGGTCACGCCCGTCAGCCCGATCTCGGGCCCCGACACGCCACGCTTCGTCATCGGCCAAGACGGGCGGGGGTGCTGGGTGGCCATCGAAGTCCATGGCCGGGCCGGCGGCCTGTTCCGCACCTGCCAGGCCGCGCTGCACTACGCGGTGGAGGCGACGGCGCATCGACCGGATGCCGTCAGGATCGCGGCGGAGCGCGTCGAACTTCGGATCTGAGGGAGCGAACGGCGTTCGGACCGGCTCTCAACCGCCGGCCCCGAGCCCATTCCGGCGCAGGGCAGCGTGCAATCCCGGCACGTCACGGGCGGTGCGCAGGGCCACCGCGACGTCCGGATCGCGCAGCCGCCGGGCGATGCAGGCCAGCGCAGTCACCGAGACGTCCCGGGGGTCCGCCGGCAAGAGCAGGAGCGCGACGAGGTCCACGGGACACCCATCAATGGCCTCGAAGTCGAGGGGATCGCGCAGGCGGGCCAGGAGCCCGAAGGGTCGGTCCAGGCCGTCGAGGCGCGCATGCGGCAGGGCGATGCCGTCGCCGATCCCGGTGGAGCCGAGGCTCTCGCGCGCCGCCAGGGCCGCGCGGATCGGCGCCGCCTCGCGCCCGAGGGCGAGCGCCGCCCGGCGCGCCAGGTCGTCGAGGAGCGCCGTCTTCTCGGCCGTTCGCAGACCGCAGATGACGCGGTCCGCGGGCAAGAGATCGTCGACGGTCATCGGATTGGTCCGCCCCCATCGTCGGGCGCGCGCAGGCGGTAGCCGACGCCGGTCTCGGTGAGGAGGATCCGAGGGCGCTCGGGATCGGCCTCGAGCTTCTGACGGAGTTGGCGCATGTAGACCCGGAGATATTGCGGGTCGGACGAGGTCGAGACCGCGTTCATCAGCTGGGCGTGGGTCAGGGCCTTTCCGGCATGCTGCACCAGGACCCGCAGGAAATCGTATTCCCGCGGCGTCAGCTTCACCTCCGCGCCGCGGACGCGGACGATGCGGCGCACGAGGTCCACGCTGAGGCCGTCGATCTCGAACAGGGCGCGCTCGCCCTGCACCGCCAGCTGATGACGCAGGGCCGCCCGCAGGCGTGCCAGGAGTTCACCCATGCCGAAGGGCTTGGTGACGTAGTCGTCCGCGCCGAGGTCGAGGGCCTCGACCTTGCCCGGCTCGTCGTCGCGGCTCGACAGGACCACCACCGGGAGGTCGCGATGATCCTCGCGGATGCGACGAAGAAGATCGTGCCCGCGCATATCCGGCAGGCCGAGGTCCAGAATGATCAGGTCGATCGTCTCGCGGGCCAGGATCTCAAGAGCGACGCGCGCGTTCGGCGCCTCGAAGATCGTGTAGCCCTGCGTTGCCAGCCCCATTCGCAGGAGTTTGCGGATGGGCGGCTCGTCATCGACCACGAGAACGGCGGGGCTCATGCGGCGAGGTCCGAGGCGGTGGCGCTCGTGGCGGGCACCGGGAAGAGGAGGGTGAAGACGGCACCGCTGCGGTCTTGCCGGTTGCCCGCCGTGAGCGTCCCGCCCATCGCCTCCACGAAGCCACGGGCGATGGCGAGGCCGAGTCCGGTCCCGGCCCGCACGCTGTCGCCCTTCCGAGCGCGATAGAACTTGTCGAACACCCGCTCCCGCTCCGCCTCCGGCAGGCCGTCGCCCGCGTCGATGACCTGAAGGCGGACCTGAGACGGCCCGCCGGACGGGCCGGAGACGATCTGCGCCGTCACCGTGACGGTCGAGCCGTCCGGGGCGTACTTCGCAGCGTTGTCGAGGAGGTTGACCAAGACCTGTTCGAACAGGACCGGGTCGAGGCGAAGGGCCGGGAGATCCGGTGCGAGGTCCAGGACGACCCGGTGCTCGGCCAGGATCGCGCCCAGGCGGCGCAGGGCGGTGTCGACGATCTCCGCCACGTCCTGTGCGGTCAGGTTCGCCGCGACCGCGCCGGCCTCGAGCCGGGTCATGTCGAGGAGATTGACGATGAAGCGGTTCAGCCGCTCGGATTCGGCGATGATCGTCGCCAGAAGGTCGCCCTTCGCCTCCCGGCCGAGATCGGCGTCGAGGTCGCGCAGGGTCGTGGCGGCCCCGAGAACCGAGGACAGGGGTGTCCGCAGGTCATGGGAGATCGAAGTCAGCAGGGCCTGGCGCAACCGGTCGGTCTCGGCATCGCGTTCCGCCCGCGCCAGATCCTCCACGAGGCGAACCCGTTCGATGGCGAGGGCGCCCATGTCGGCGAGGGCATCGAACAGCCGTCGATCCTCGGGCGTGAGGATCGGTCCGCTACCGTCCGCGTCGAGACCGATCACCCCGATGGGGCCGCGACCTGTTCGCGTCGGTATGAAAATACGACGGGCACCCGGAAGCGTATCGGCCCCGCGTCCCGCCGGCCGATCGTTCGCGAAAGCCCACTGCGCCGCGGCCAGATCCGCCGCGTCGAGGCGGTCCTCGGGGGGATACCCGGCCCGGACCGTCACCGTATCGCCCTCGGGCAGCAGCAGCACGACCCGTACGTGCAGCATCGCGGCGATCTGCGCGGAGGTCGCCCAGAGAACGTCGTCGAGGGTTCCGCAGGCGGAAAGCTTGCGGCTGAAGCCGTAGAGACGCTCCGTCGCCCGCGCCCGGCGCTGGCTGACCACCGCCACCGCCCGAGCCCGGGCGGCGAGGTTCGAGACCAGCACGGCAACCAGGGTGAACAGCAGGAACGCGGCCACGTTGGTCGGGTCGGCGATGGTCAGCGTGTAGACCGGCGGCAGGAAGAAGAAGTTGTAGGCCAGCGACGCGGCGACCACGGCGGACAGCGCCGGCCCCAGGCCGAAGCGCGCCGCGACCGCCACCACCGCGGTGAGCAGGAACAGGTCTGCGTTCTCGACCCCGAGGTAGGGCTGCAGCCCGAGGGCAAGGCCGAGGCCGGCGAGGATGGCCAGGGCGGCGAAACCGTAGCCGGCGCCGTCGACGGCGGGTCGGACCGGGGCCGTCGCCACCCTCTTGGGGGAGACGGACGCTGGCAACGTCTCACCGGGCACGACGTGGATGCTGATGGCGCCGCTGCGGCGCACGAGATCGTGGACCACCGAGCCGTTGAAGAGTTCGAACAGCCAGGACCGCGTCGCCTTGCCGACGACGATGTGATTGACGTTGGCGCCCCGGGCATAGGCCAGGAGGTCGTCGGCGACGCGCCGGCTCCCCGGCAGGGTCACGGCGTCGCCGCCCAGCCGATCGGCGAGGCGCAGGGCGTCGGCGACCCGATCGCGGTCCGCTTCGCTGAGGCCGAGGCTCCGCGCGCCCTCCACCGTGACGGCAGTCCACGGCGCGTGCAAGCGATCGGCCAGACGCTTGGTGTAACGGACGAGGCCGGCTGAGCGCGGATCCTCGCTCACGCAGACCATGACCCGCTCCCCGGCACTCCAGGGTCCCGCGATGGCATGAGCCTGCATGTGGCTGAGGAGTTCGTCGTCGACCCGATCGGCGGTCCGCCGCAGGGCGAGTTCGCGCAGAGCGGTCAGGTTGCCGCGGGAAAAGTAGTGGCGTAGGGCACGCTCCGCATTGGCAGGCACGTAGACCTTGCCGGCCTTCAGGCGCTCGATCAAGTCGTCGGGATTGAGGTCGACCACCTCGATGTCGTCCGCCCGGTCGAGGATGCCGTCCGGCACCGTCTCGCGCACCCGGATGCGCGTGATCTGCGCGACGACATCGTTCAGACTCTCGACGTGCTGAATGTTGAGGGTCGTGTGCACGTCGATGCCGGCGGCGAGCAACTCCTCGACATCCTGGTAGCGCTTGGGATGGCGCGAGCCCGGCGCATTGGTGTGGGCGAGTTCGTCGACTAGCGCCAGGGCCGGCCGCCGCGCCAGCAGGGCGTCGAGGTCCATCTCCTCGATGACGCTGTCATGGTAGGGGACCCGCCGGCGCGGAACGACCTCGAAGCCCTCGATCAGGGCCTCAGTCTCGCTGCGGCCGTGGGTCTCCACGACGCCGATTACCACGTCGGTCCCGGCCTTGAGGCGAGCCCGGCCGATCGTGAGCATCTCGTAGGTTTTGCCGACCCCGGGAGCTGCGCCGAGGAAGACCTTGAGGCGGCCCCGTCCCGTCTCGTCCCGGCGCGCGCGGTCGAGCAAGGCCTCGGGCGAGGGACGCTGGCGCTCGCGGACATCCTCACTCATGGAAAGTCCCTCATCCCACGTGTCCTCCGGCGCGGATTATTGCCGGAGGCGCGCGTCCAAAGCGAGGTTCAGCGCCAGGACATTCACGCGCGGCTCGCCGAGGACCCCGAAGGTCCGGCCTTCGACCTGCGCGGCGACGAGGTCGCGCACCCGGTCCTCGCTGACGCCTCGCGCACGGGCCACGCGTGCCACCTGGAACAGGGCAGCCTCGGGGGACAGGTCGGGATCGAGCCCGGAACCGCTGGCGGTGACGAGATCCACCGGCACCGTCGCGCCGGGGTTCTCGGCCCTCAGGGCGTCGAGGTCGCCCTTCACGCGCTCGGCCAGGGCGGCGCTGGTCGGTCCAAGGTTGGAGCCGGCCGAGTTGGAGGCGTTGTAGGGCGACGGCACGGTCTTGGCTGCATCGGCCGGATCGGTGGCCACCGTCGCCGAGGGGCGCCCGTGGAAGTAGCGCGGGCTGGTGAAGGATTGGCCGATCAGACTGGAGCCGATGATCGTGCCGTCGCGACGGATGAGGCTGCCGGCGGCCTTGGCGGGGAAGATTGCCGTGGCGAGGCCGGTCATGGCCAGGGGATAGGCGAGGCCGGTGATCGCCGTCAGTACGACGAAGAGGGCGAGAGCGGGACGCAGGGAGGCGAGCATGGAGACAACTCTGGTTCGGACAGGAAGGGGGGTTAGGCGAGGTGCAGAGCGTTCACGGCGAGGTCGATCACCTTGATGCCAACGAACGGCACCAGGATGCCGCCGAGGCCGTAGATCAGCAGGTTGCGCCGCAGGAGCGCGGCGGCTCCCACCGCCCGATACGAGACGCCTCGGAGGGCGAGCGGGATCAGCGCCACGATGATCAGTGCATTGAAGATGATCGCCGACAGGATCGCGCTCTGGGGCGAAGCGAGCCCCATGACGTTCAGGGCCTGAAGCTGCGGGTAGAGCGTCAGGAACATCGCCGGGATGATGGCGAAGTACTTCGCCACGTCGTTGGCGATGGAGAACGTGGTCAGGGCCCCGCGGGTCATCAGGAGCTGCTTGCCGATCCCGACGATCTCGATGAGCTTGGTCGGGTCTGAATCGAGATCGACCATGTTCCCGGCCTCACGCGCCGCCACCGTTCCGGTGTTCATGGCGACGCCGACATCGGCCTGGGCCAGGGCGGGCGCATCGTTGGTGCCGTCGCCGCACATGGCCACGAGCTTGCCGTCCGCCTGCTCCCGCCGGATCAGCGCGAGCTTATCCTCCGGCGTGGCCTGCGCCAGGAAATCGTCGACGCCGGCCTCGGCCGCGATGGCCGCCGCCGTCATGGGGTTGTCGCCGGTAATCATCACCGTGCGGATGCCCATGCGGCGAAGTTCGGCGAAGCGCTCTCGGATGCCACCCTTCACGATGTCCTTCAGGAACACGACGCCGAGGAGCTGCCCGTCGCGGGCGACCGCCAGGGGCGTGCCGCCGGCCTTCGCGATGGTCTCCGCGATGGCCCTGATCTCCACCACGGCCTGCGAGTCCTCAACCGGTCGATAGGCGAGCGCCGCATTCGCGCCGCGGGACGCGATCGGCTGTCCTCCCAGAGAGGCGATCACCGCCTCGACCGCACCCTTGCGGATCGACTGTCCGTCGAGGTCGACCCCGGACATCCGCGACTGGGCCGTAAACGGCACGAAGGTGGCGTTCAGGCCCGCCATGTCGCGGGCTCGGATGCCGTAGCGGTCCTTGGCCAGCACCACGATCGAGCGGCCCTCGGGCGTCTCGTCGGCAAGCGAGGCGAGTTGTGCCGCGTCGGCGAGATCGTGCTCGTCCACCCCGCCGACCGGCCAGAACTCGGTCGCCTGACGGTTGCCGAGGGTGATGGTGCCGGTTTTGTCGAGCAGGAGGGTGTCGACGTCACCGGCGGCCTCAACCGCGCGGCCCGACATGGCGAGGACGTTGAAGCGAACGAGGCGATCCATGCCGGCGATGCCGATGGCCGACAGGAGCGCACCGATGGTGGTTGGGATAAGAGTCACGAACAGGGCGACGAGGACGATCAGGGGGATCGCCCCGCCGGCGTAGTTCGCAAAGCTCGGGATCGAGGCGACCGCGAACACGAAGACGAGGGTCAGGCCGGCGAGCAGGATGTTGAGGGCGATCTCGTTCGGGGTCTTCTGGCGGGACGCGCCCTCAACAAGAGCGATCATGCGGTCGACGAAGGTCGAGCCGGCCGCTGCCGTGATGCGGACCCGGATCGCGTCGGACAGGACCTGGGTTCCGCCCGTCACCGCCGACCGGTCCCCGCCGGATTCCCGGATCACCGGTGCGGACTCGCCGGTGATGGCCGCCTCGTTGACGGAGGCGACGCCCGCGATGACCTCACCGTCGGACGGGATCAGGTCGCCAGCCTCCACCAGCACCACGTCGCCGACCTTCAGGGCGGTCCCGGGCACCGAGTCCCAGGCATCGCCCGGACCGGTGAGGCGCTTGGCGGTCATCTCGGTGCGGGTCCGGCGCAGGCTGTCGGCCTGCGCCTTGCCGCGGCCCTCGGCCAAGGCCTCGGCGAAGTTGGCGAAGATCAGCGTGAACCAGAGCCAGAGGATGATCTGGCCGGAGAAGCCGAGCCCGGACGCGCCGGTCGCGAGATCGCGGACGAACAGGACGGTGGTCAAGACCGCGACGACCTCGACCACGAACATCACGGGATTGCGGATCATGATCCGGGGATCGAGTTTGCGGATCGAGCCGACGAGGGCCGGGCCGACGAGGGCGGCGCTGAAGAGGGACGTGGAGGAGCGAGACATGATGGGGGGGTCCACGAAGGGGCGCGGGACGGCCGGGCGCGACGCGCCGGGTCCGTGGCTGGTCAGGGTGCGAGGGCGCGGCGCGTGAACTCGGCGGCGAGCACCAGGGCGAGGGCGCCCAGGAGGGTGACACCGAGCACCGCCAGGATCAGGTCCGAGAGCCGGGGCGGCCGGGCCCCGGGAATTGGGTGAGGCTGGCGGGTACCGGATCGGAGCCCGTGAAGGTGGTGGCGCCGGACCCGGCGCGGTGGAAGGGCGGGGCGCACCGCTCAGCCGCCCGTCGCGAAGGTCAGGCCTGCGGTGCCCGCCAGGTGCTCGACGATCGGGCCGAGAGCCAGGGACGGGAAGAACGTCAGGCCGCCGACGATCAGGATCACGCCGACCAGCATGCCGATGAAAAGCCCCCCATGGGTCGGCAGGGTTCCGGCGGAAGCCGGCACGGTCTTCTTGGCGGCGAGGGCGCCTGCGATGGCGAGGGCGGGGATGATCACGAAGAACCGCCCCACCAGCATGCCGATCGCCAGCGTCGTGTTGTAGAACGGCGTGTTGCCGCTGAGGCCGCCGAAGGCCGAGCCGTTGTTGGCCGCGGCGGACGTGAAGGCGTAGAGGATCTCCGAGAATCCGTGCGGCCCGGCATTGGCGGGGCCGGCGAGGCCGGCGGCCACCACGGTGGCGAGGCCGGTGAATCCCAGCATCATCAGAGGCAGGCACAGGATGGCGAGCATGGCCATCTTCACCTCCCGCGCCTCGATCTTCTTGCCGAGATACTCGGGGGTCCGGCCGACCATGAGCCCGGCGACGAAGATCGCCACGATGACGAAGACAAGCATGCCGTAGAGGCCGGCGCCGACGCCGCCGACGATGATCTCGCCGAGCTGCATGTTGATCATCGGGATCAGGCCGCCGAGGGCGGTGAAGCTGTCGTGCATCGCGTTGACCGCGCCGCAGGAGGCGGCGGTGGTCACCACCGCGAACAGTGCCGAGGCGACGATGCCGAAGCGCAGCTCCTTGCCCTCCATGTTGCCGCCCGCGAGCCCGAGCCCATTCAGCACGGAGCTGCCCGCGGCCTCGCTGGCGTACGTGACGAGGACGCCGGCGAGAAACAGCACGCCCATGGCGCCGAGAATCGCCCAACCCTGCCGCTCGTCGCCGACCATGCGGCCGAAGACGTTGGTCATTGCCGCGCCGAGGACGAAGATCGAGACGATCTGGATGAAGTTGGACAGCGCGGTCGGGTTCTCGAAGGGATGAGCCGCGTTGGCGTTGAAGAACCCCCCGCCGTTGGTGCCGAGCATCTTGATCGCGACTTGGCTCGCCACGGGCCCGATTGCGATCGTCTGGGTGGCGCCTTCGAGCGTCGTGGCCTCAATGGAGGCGCCCAGGGTCTGGGGGATGCCCTGTGAGACCAGGAACAGGGAGTAGATCACGCAGATCGGCAGCAGCACGTAGAGGGTGCAGCGGGTCAGATCGACCCAGAACGAGCCAACCGTCCGGGCCGAAGCTCGCGCGAAGCCCCGAACGAGAGCGACCGCGAGGGCAATGCCGGTGGCGGCCGAGAGGAAGTTCTGGTGGGTCAGCCCGAGCATCTGCGACAGGTAGGAGAGGGTGCTCTCGCCGCCGTAGTTCTGCCAGTTGGTATTCGTCACGAAGCTCGCCGCGGTGTTGAAGGCGAGATCCGGCGCCACGGCCCCTTGTCCGGCCGGGTTCAGAGGCAGGACGTCCTGCAGGCGCAGGAGCCCGTAGAGCATGGCGAAGCCGAGGGCGTGGAACGTCAGCATGGCGAGCCCGTAGCTGAGCCAGCTCTGCTCGCCCCGTGCGTCGATGCCGGCCAGGCGATAGAGTCCGGTCTCGACGGGCCGGAGAACGGGCGAGAGAAGGGTACGCTCGCCTTGGAACACGCGGGTCATGTACCCGCCGAGCGGCCTGACGAGCGCCAGCACGATCGCGCAGAACAGCGCGACCTGAATCCAGCCGTTGATGGTCATGGAGGTGGTCCTTGGGAATTCGTCCGGAGGGCGCGTCAGAACCGCTCGGGGCGCACGAGGGCGTAGGTGAGGTAGCCGAGCAGCCCCAGGGTCACGAGGGCGCCGAGGGTGAGGTCGAGGGTCATGAGGGGGATGCTCCCGTCAGCGCGCTCAGAGGCGTTCGCACAGCAGGGCGTACCCGGCGGCGAGACCGAAGAAGGCGAGTCCTGTGGCCAGGAAGGCGATGTCGAGCATGAGGGGTCCGATCCTGTGCGGCGGATCGGCCCGGGTCGTCACGACCGATCACGCTCGCCCGGAGCATGGACGGGAACCGCATTAGGGTTCGAGTGAGCGCGCCACGCGATTTTATAAGGATGGCATGAGGATCGGAGCGCGCGGCGTCGGCGGCTCGAACCCTCGCGAACGGGTCGCTGCCGAGCCGCTGGTATACACGAGGGTCGTCGTCGAGGTCGCGCCGAAAACCCGTCCCCGTCGGCGGCGTTTCATATCCCGCGCCGCTCCCGCGCGGGATGAACAGAAAAATAGCCGGTCGGCCTCATCGAACGGAGAAGGGCAGCTGATACGGGCGTCCGAACGGGACGCCGTTGTTCACGGTCTGGACGGGCGAGAGGAAGCCCGTTCCGTCGCGGCGGTTGTTGCGGGTGTCGACCACGGAGAGCGGCCGCTCGACCCATTCCATCACCGAGACGTCGCCCGGCGCTCCGACCTGCAGCGTCCCGAGCTTCGCGTCCCGGTCGATCACCCGGGCGGGTGCCGCGGTCGCCATCGCGATGACCTGTTCCAGGCTGAAGCCCAGGGGCAGGAACTTGCTCATCACCAGGGGCAGGAACGGCATGCCCGGCGTATTGCCGGAGACGACGTGCAGATCCGACGAGATCGTATCGGGCGGAGCTCCCTGCGCGATGGCCGCCTCCGCCACGGTGAAATCGAAGGAACCGCCACCGTGGCCGATGTCGAACACGACGCCGCGCTGCTTGGCGGCCAGGGCCGCCGGGAGGAGCTTGCCATCCTGGACGATGTTGGTGAACTGCCCAGCCATGTTGGGCGCGCCCGAGTAGCAGTGCGTGAGGATGTCGCCCGGCCGCAGCAGGTCGAGGATGCGGCTCATCAGGTCGGCAGTCTCGACGCCGCCGATATGCGCCATCACTTTGGCGGGTCGTCCCGACAGCTCACAGGCCTGGATCGCCCGGCGCAGGGGCTCGGCGCCATGCTTGAAGATGACGTTCTCCGACATTCGCACCTTGGCGCCGAGGACGAAGTCCGGGTTCTCCGCGATGGCCAGCGCGCAGGCGTCCACCTGGGCGTTGTCGATGGTGTAGAGTTCCGCGACGGGGAAGGCCGACAGTCCGTGATTGGCGATGTGCACGAAGGCGAACATCCGCGTCCGGGTCTGCGCGGCGATGTGCCGGCGCAGGGCGGCGATGGTGTTGGCGCCCGCGTCTCCGGCGGAGACCACCGTCGTCACCCCGGAGAACGGGACCGTCTCATCGGCCGGGATGCCGATCGCCGAGCCATAGGGAAAGGTGTGGGCGTGGAGGTCGACGAGGCCGGGCAGCACGAGCTTGCCGGAAGCGTCGATCGTCTGCTTGGCCCGATCCGTCGGCAGATCCGCCGCGAGGGCGGCGATCCGTCCGTGACGGATACCGATGTCGCGCTTTCCGCGTAGGGACTGGCTCGGATCGATCACCTCGCCACCCCGTATCACGAGGTCGAAAGGACCGCCCGGGTCCGGTTCCGCCGAGGCCCCGGTCGTGGCCACGAGGCTCGTGGCGGCCGCCCCAGCGAGCCACGCCCGGCGGGTCACCGCGTCCATGTGGTCGCTCCGTGGAGGCGGGGGCAGGGCTGGGCACGCGGAGGGCGGGACCGCCGATGCCGGTCCTGTGGGGCGGGCGGCGCTTGGCACCACGACATCGCTTCTGATCCCTGACCGCGGCGCTCGTTGATTGGCTCCGACGCTCGGGATGCTAGAGGCTGCCGGGCACGGTCGGCAATGCTTTTCGAAGATGGGCGTGCGTCGACGTCGGGAAATGGGTGGGGCGAGGTTCGTCCCCTGGACGACCGGCAGGCGTTCCGCAGACACCGCATCCCAATGACGGGTCCCTGAGGCACGAGCCGCCGCACGAGGACTTCGGCAACTCTTTGGACCGGTCCGATCCACAAACAAATTGCATCAAACTAACCGTCGCGATCGACCTGCAGAACGTCGATCGGCGGCCCCTGCGTCTCATCGAAGACGCCGGCCGTGAGGCACCGGCCGTAGACGCAACCCGTGTCGAGGTTGGTGCGGTAGGGTTGCCGGTCGGGCATCCCCTCCAGTTGCGGCGTGTGTCCGTGAACCACGTGCTTCCCGAAGTCGAAAGCCGTGCCGAGAAACGGCTCTCGGATCCAGAGGCGGTTCCACATATCGGGATCGACGCCGGTTCGCCCGGGGCGAAAGCCGGCATGGACGAAGTAGTGCGCGGCGTCCTCATGGACGGTGGGCAGGTATGAGAGCCAGGTCAGCACGTCGGGCGGAAACGCTTCCGGGCCGGTGATTCCAAAGGAGCGGAGGGTCTGCCGGCCGCCGTTGCTCAGCCAGGTGGAAGCCCCATGCGGGTCGCGATAGGCCTCCAGCATCATCTGCTCGTGGTTGCCCATCAGGCAGGTGAGGGCACTCGGAGCGTCGCGCTGAAGGTGCCTGAGAATCTCGATCACCCGGGCGCTCTCGGGACCCCGATCCACGTAGTCGCCCAGGCAGACGATTCGGGCCGGACGCCCGGCCCGGTGCAGGTTGATCCGCTCCAACAGACGGAGCAACGCATCGGCGCAGCCGTGAATATCGCCGATCGCGTAGGTGAGGACGTTCATGCGAAGTCCGGTGACAGCGTTGGGAGCATCCCCGTCGCATGGCAGGAAACGGATGCGCTGAACATCCTTGCGTTGGGCCGGCTCCGGAGCCAACGCCGCGTTCAAGGGTCACGGGCCACGTGAATGTGAAGGCCGGGGCCTAACGGAAGATCTGGATCATCGCCGGGGTCAGGATGACGACGAAGAGTACCGGAAGGAAGAACAGGATCATCGGCACCGTCAGCTTCGGCGGCAGGGCGGCGGCCTTCTTCTCCGCCTCGTTCATCCGCATGTCGCGGCTTTCCTGGGACAGCACGCGCAAGGCCTGGCCGACGGGCGTTCCGTAGCGCTCGGCCTGGATCAGTGCCGTCGTCACCGCCTTGATCTGATCGAGACCGATGCGGTTGGCGAGGTTTTCAAAGGCGATGCGCCGATCCGGCAGGTAGGAGAGCTCGGCGGTCAGGACCGCGAGTTCCTCGGCGAGCACGATGGATTGCCCGACCACCTCGGTGCTGACGCGCCGGAACGCGTGTTCGACGGACATGCCGGACTCGACGCAGATCAGCGTGAGGTCGAGGGCATCCGGCCAGGCGGCCCGGATCTCGGTCTGCCGCTTGCTGGCGCGGTTGTGGAGGTACAACTCCGGGGCCTTGATGCCGAACAGGAGCACGCCGATGACGATCATCGTGCGGATGGCAAACGGCTGATCGAGGACACCGAGCACGAAGAGGTAGAAGATCGCGACCAGAGCCAGAACGATCGGCGTCACCAGGCGGAAGAACAGGAATCCCGTCTCGGCCCCCGGCGACCGATAGCCCGCCATCATCAGCTGCTTGCGGGCGGTCTCCGTCCCGAGCCAACGGCTGAGGTTGAACTGCTCCACCACCCGTTTCATGTAGGCCTTGGGGGCGACCCGGAGCGTCGCCTTGGAGCTCATGCGCTCGCGTTCGCGGCGCCGGATCTCCTCCCGCTCCTCGCCGATCAGCTTCATGCGCTTCCCGAGGCGGTCGGGCTCCAGCACCGGCTGGAGCAGCGCGAAGGCGGTCGCAGCCGCCGCGATGGCGGCGAGGGCGGTGCCGAGGAAGCGCGGCTCGGTGACCTTGGCGGCGATGAGATCCAGCATGCGGTGTCTCCGTACGATCCGACCGGACGAGGATTCGAACTTGATACCGGGTAGGCATCGACGAATCAGACGTCGAAGCTGATCATCTTCTTCATCGTGAAGACCCCGAGCGACATCCAGATCGCGGAACACACCAGGGCAAGTTTCCCGATATCGGTCCGCCAGAGCAGGGAGATGTAATCCGGGCTCGACAGGTAGGTCAGGAGGGCGACGATGAAGGGAAGCGCCGCGATGATGCCGCCGGACGCCTTCGCCTCCATGCTCATCGCCTGGATCTTCCCGGCCATCTTCTTGCGTTCGCGCAGAACCCTGGACAGGTTGGCGAGGGCCTCGGACAGATTGCCGCCGGACTTCGCCTGGATGCTGATCACGATGGCGAAGAAGTTGACGTCCGACACGGGCACGCGCTCGTGCATCTTCATCAGGGCTTCGCCGAGGGACAGGCCGAGAGTCTGGGACTCGACCACCTGACGAAACTCGCTGCGGATCGGCTCCTCGGCCTCCCGCGAGATGATCCGGAAGCAGTCACCCACCGGGATACCCGCACGCACACCACGGGTGATGATGTCGATCGCCGTCGGCAATTCGTTGATGAACGCCTTGATCCGCCGCTTGCGCAGATACGTGATGAGCCAGAGAGGCAGCCCGAAGCCGCCGGCGAAGACCGCGCCCAACCCCGCGAGGGGATTGCCGGTCGCGATCAGGATCACCAGGCCGAACACCACCGCCATCACTGCCGCGACGGCGAAATATTGCTTGCGCGACCAGGACAGGCCGGCGCGGGCCAGCTTCAGCTCCAGCGTGACCTTGGTGCCTTCGCGCTTCGCCTCGACGTCCTTGAGGCTCTTGGCGACCTGCTCGCGGCGATTGACGGTCGCGACCCGGTTTCCCGGCGCCGTCACGACGCTGACGGTGCGACGGCGTTCGGCGGACCGCTTCTCTCCCGAGAGGTAGGGAAAGACGAAGACGTAGGCGAGCCCCCCGGCCGTGAGCGCGAGGAGACCGGAGGCGAGGGCCAGGCCGCCGGCGTTCACAGCCCACTCCCGCCGGCACTGGCCGCATCGAGGGCCGCCGCGAGCGCTTCGTCCTCGCCGTAGTAGCGCGCGCGCTCCCAGAACCGGGGGCGGCCAATACCCGTGGATCGATGGCGCCCGATGAGCTTGCCGTTCGCGTCCTCGCCGAGCACGTCGTACAGGAAGAGATCCTGGGTGATGATGACGTCGCCCTCGAGTCCCATCACCTCGGTGATGTGGGTGATCCGGCGCGACCCGTCGCGCAGGCGGGTGGCCTGCACGATGACGTCGATGGAGCCGCAGATCATTTCGCGCAGCGTCCGCGACGGCAGACTGAAACCGCCCATGGTGATCATCGACTCGATACGGGCCAAGGCTTCGCGCGGGGAGTTCGCGTGGAGCGTCCCCATCGAGCCGTCGTGACCGGTGTTCATGGCCTGCAGGAGATCGAAGGCCTCCGGGCCGCGGACCTCGCCGACGATGATCCGCTCGGGCCGCATGCGGAGGCAGTTCTTGACGAGGTCGCGCATGGTGACCTGCCCGGACCCCTCCATGTTGGGAGGCCGGGTTTCGAGGCGCACCACGTGCGCCTGCTGGAGCTGCAGTTCCGCCGCGTCCTCGCAGGTGATGATGCGCTCGTCGGCGTCGATGTAGCGGGTCAGGCAGTTCAGCAGCGTGGTCTTGCCGGATCCGGTGCCTCCCGAGATGACCACGTTGCAGCGCACGCGGCCAATGATCTGCAGGATGCGGGCGCCTTCCGGCGAGATCGCTCCGAAGGTCACCAACTGGTCGAGGGTCAGCTTGTCCTTCTTGAACTTGCGGATCGTCAGCACGGGCCCGTCGATGGCCAGCGGGGGCGCGATGATGTTGACGCGCGACCCGTCCGGAAGACGGGCGTCGCAGATCGGCGAGGCTTCGTCGACCCGCCGGCCGACCTGGCTCACGATCCGCTGGCAGATGTTCATCAGTTGCTGATTGTCGCGGAAGCGGACGTTGGTCAGCTGGATCTTGCCGCCGACTTCGATGAAGGCGCGGCTGGCGCCGTTCACCATGATGTCGGCGATGTCGTCGCGGGCCAGCAGAGGCTCCAGCGGGCCGTAGCCGAGCACGTCGTTGCAGATGTCGTCGAGCAGCTCTTCCTGCTCGGCGATCGACAGGACGATGTTCTTAAGGCCGATGATTTCCGAAACGATGTCGCGGATTTCCTCGCGCGCCGATTCCGCGTCGAGACGCGAAAGCTGGGACAGATCGATCGCCTCGATCAACGCCCCGAAGATCATGCTCTTGGTGCGGAAGTAGTCCTCGGACTTGGCCGACTCCGTGACGGGCGCGGGCTCGGGCCGGCGGGGCGCCTCCGCGCGGGGGCGCAGGGCGGAATCGTCGTGGACCGGCAGCGAAACTTCCGGCTTGTCGACCACGGCCGCCGGACGCGGCGCCTGCACCGCTGCGCTGCCGGATCGTCTACCGAACATGGTGCAGCCTCCTGGCGATCAGGTCACGGGGAGCAGGCCGGAGCATCACGATGCCTTGCGACGGGCGAGCTTGGAGAGCAGCGGCTCGAACAGATTCGGGCGCGCCCGGCGCAGTTCGGCGCGGCCGGTGATCGAGGCGGCGAGCGACGAATAGATCTCGGCCGCCTTCGCGTTGGCCTGCACCTCGCCGATCATCTGCCCATTGTTGGCGGCGGTCCCAAACAGCGCGGCATCGAAGGGAATCGCGGCCGTGATCGTGGTGTCGAGGGACTTGGCGAACTCGGCCGCGGCGATCTCGGGACGCTTGGGCACCCCGACGCCGTTGAGGATGATGCGGGGCTTGCGATCATTCGGGCGGTTCTGCTGCAGAAGCGTCAGAAGATTCTTCGTGTTGCGCAGGGCGGCGAGCTCGGGACTCGCGACGATCAGGATCTCGTCCGCGCTGATCATCAGCCGTCGCGACCAGGCGGTCCACTGGTGCGGCACGTCGAGGACGACGCATGGCACGGCAGCCCGCAACAGGTCGAGCAGATGGTCGAAGGCCGGCTCGGCGAGATCGGTGGTGCGGTCCAGGGTGGCGGGGGCCGCGAGCAGGGAGAGATTGTCGCTGCACTTCGACAGGAGCCGGTCGAGGAGATTCGAATCCAGGCGATCCGGCGCGAACACAGCCTCCGCGATGCCCTGGGGCGGATCCTGATTGAAGTTCAGGCTCGCGGTCCCGAAGGCGATATCGAGGTCGGCGATGACCGTCGCGGTGTCCTGCTCCCGGCCGATCGTCCAGGCCAGGTTGTGCGCGAGAGTGGAGACGCCGACCCCCCCCTTCGCGCCGACGACGGCGACGGTGCGGCCGACCGGCTTGGCGCCCGGCGCCGTGAACAGGTCCGAAATCGCCTGGATGAGATCGATCGGGCGCACCGGCGCCATCAGGTACTCGCTGACGCCTCGCTGGATGAACTGCCGGTAGAGCGCGACGTCGTTGACATGCCCGATGACGACGACCTTCGTTCCCTCGTCGCAGACCTCGGCCAGCGAATCGAGGCATTCGAGCGGGCGCGACTTCGCCCCCTGGGTCTCTATGACGATGACGTTCGGCGTGGGCGCATGCCGATACGCTTCGACCGCCGCCGCGCCGCCGCCCATCTGAACCTTGATGTGCGCCTTCTGCAGGCGCCGGTCCGCGCCGGCCGACTCGATCAGCGCCGCGCTCTCCTGCGTCTCGCAGAACGCCTGAATCGTGATCCGCGGCACGGGAGCGATGATGCGCTCGGACGTCTCGTTCAGATCCGTCATGGAGGGAATTCCGGTTCAGGTTGCCGCCGATGCGGGAGCGAAGATGGGGCACGTCGCGGGCGAGACGGTGCGCCCGCCCGACGCGGTTATTGGGAGACCTGCGCCTTGATCGAGGTCTTCCCATCCTGACGCCATTCGATTGACGGATCCTTGCCGTCGCGGATCTTGCCGATGTCGTTCGTCCGCCGGATCGTATCGATCCGACCTTCCGGGCGGGCGCGGACGAGATCGACGGGATCCGCGATCTGCGCGGCGACGTTCGACTGCGTCGCGCAGCCGAAGTTCCAGTAGGCCTCGTTGCGACCGCTGAAGGCCGGATCTCCGACGCCCAGATCCTGGGGCCAGGTTCCGCACTGGCTCCCGCCCCTGGCCTCCATGCGCTGGAAGCTGAGCCGGAGGGGCGCCGCAAGGTTCGGATTGGCCACCGCATAACGGGCGACCACCACCTGGCGGTCGGAGACGCCGCCGTTCAGGCTCATGCGATGCAGGGCCGCGGCCGTCCGCTCCACCGCGGCCGCCGTCCGGGGCGTGCCGCCGGCGGGAACGTCGAGGGCCAGCGTCCCGCGCCCGTAGCGCCGGAATTCCAGCAGGAACGCGTCGACGTCGGCGGCCTGGCGCGGATCGAGATGGCCCGTGCCCGTGACGAACACGTCGAGGGTGCGCACGCCCTCGGCGAGGGCGAGGGGATGCCGCGCGCGGTAGTCGGCCGGATAGAGCGAGCCGGTGGTCACGACGGGATCGGCTCGGCAGGCCCCGAGCAGGGCGGCGACGCCGGCCACGGCCACGAGGGCCAGGGGGGTGCGGAGGGGAGAGGTGGACATCGGGGGAGGGTCCTGCTGAGGCCGGGGCCGGAGCGCCTGGATCGGTCGGGAGAGCGCCGGACTAATCGGTGATGAAGCCGACGCGGCCGCGATAGGCGCTGCCGAGGGGACTGGCGCCAGCGACGCCGTAGAGGCGGTTGAAGCGCCCGAGCAGGATGGCCTGCGCATCCTGCGCATCGACGAAACCGTCATCCGGGCGGGAGACCTGGCGCGGCTCCATCGGCTTGGCAATGTAGGGCGTGACCATGATCATCAGCTCGGTTTCCTGCCGCTGATAATCGCGCGACCGGAAGAGCGCGCCGATGATCGGCAGGTTGATCAGGCCGGGCAAGCCGGTGATCGCCGCCTTGTTGCGCTGCTGGATCAGGCCGGCGGTCATCATCGTCGCGCCGGAGGCGAGCTCGATCGTGGTCTCCGACTTGCGGACGGTGAAGCCCGGCACGGCCGTGGTGGTGCCGGTGAAGTTCAGGTTCAGGGCGTTCTGCTGGTCGATCTCGGTGACCTGGGTGCCCACGCGCACCGAGATCTTGTTCTCCGCCAGCACCACAGGCGTGAAGTTGAGGCTGACGCCGTAATCCTTGTAGCTGACGCTCGGAACGCAGGTTTGGATCGTGCTGGTGCCGACGGAGGTACAGCTCAGGTTCGACGGGACCGGGATCTGCCCGCCGGCCGTGAAGGTCGCCGATTCGCCGGAGATCGCCGTCAGGGTCGGCTCGGCCAGAACACGGGAGACGCCGGCCTGCTCGAAGGCCCGCAGGGTGGCCGTGAGGTTCGCTCCGCCCGGCCCGTTGATCGTTCCGGACAGGAGGTTGCCGGTGGGGAACGAGCCGCCGTTCAGGGCGAGCGGCGCCGTGTTGACGAGGTTCAGGCCGGACCAGCCGCCGCTGAGATTGACGCCGAACTGCTTCAGGACCGTGCGCGACACCTCCACCACGGTGACGCGCAGCATGACCTGATCCTTGCCGCGGATCGTCAGGTTGTTGATGACGGCGCCGCGCGCCGCGGCGCCGGCGGCCGAGATCCCCACGAAGGCATTGGCGATGTCGAGGGCCTGGGCCGCCTCGGACGCCGAGTTGACGGTCCCAGTCAGCACGACCGAATCCCCAGCGGCGCGCACGTCGAAGCGTCCCCCGGCGATGCTCTGGTTCAGGGTCTGGCGCAGCACGTTGAGGTCGCGCGCCACCGTGACGTCGAGAGCCGTGATCTGCCGGCCCTCGGCATCCATGATGAAGATCGACGTGGCCCCGTTCTCCATGCCGATGATGAACACCTTCCGGGTCGAGCGGACGACCGCGTTGGCGACCTTCGGATTGGCGACGAAGACCTCCTTGGCGTCGCGCGGCAGATCGATCACCAGGGAGCGTCCCATGGTGAGATCGATCCGGCGCGAGGTCGCCGCCTCGTTGGTCCCGACCGCGAGGATCGGCGCCGCCGTCAGTCCGCCGGAGGGCTGGCCGTAGCTCGGATTGACCATCGCGTTGGGCAGGAGGCCGGCGAGGAGGCAAGCCAGCAGCGGGGTGCGGCGCGCCGCCGGCCAGGGGGAGAGGGTCATCGACGTGTCCTCAGTCATGGTGCGTGTGCTTCCCTCAGCGACGCGATTGCTGCTTCGCGACGCCGAACCGCACCACGGTCAGGGCCGTCTCCGGACGACCCTCGAGAATGGGCTCGCCCGCGCGCCCGCTATCCACGAGGCTCCGCAGGGAGAGCGAGAGTTGCCCGACTTTCTGGGCGAGCGTGACGGTCTCGGCCTGGGCCGGCGTCAGGGCCAACGTCGCCGTCTGGCCGGTGGCGACGGTGTTGCCGTTCTTCTCCTGGAGGATCTGCCCGATGGCCAGGACGCGCACGTCCTGGAGCAACGTCTCCGAGACCTGCACCTCCGCGCTCCCGCGCGAGGATTCCTCGTCCCGATAGGTCCGGAGCACGTCCACGTGGTCGTTGGGGAGGATGAAGCCGCCTGCCGTGCTGCTGCCGATCGCATCGATGGTGATGGCGACGGCGCGCATGCCGGCGGGCAGGATCGCGGCCATGAAGCCGCCGTCGGAGCGGGCGAGCTTCTGCGGCCGGATCGGTTCACCGGCGAGGAAACTCGACCGGGCGATCGACCCGACGACCTCCTCCATGCCGCGGGGCGAATTGGTGCGGGTGATGTAGCCGCTGGTGACGGCCTCGTTGGGCCAGGGCTGCCAACGCAGGTCCGGTGCCTGGATGTTCTGGCCCATCGGCAATTCGGCGGCGGCGACGAGCACGTCCGTCA
The DNA here is from genome assembly GCF_001424705.1 of Methylobacterium sp. Leaf465. Taxonomy (GTDB): domain Bacteria; phylum Pseudomonadota; class Alphaproteobacteria; order Rhizobiales; family Beijerinckiaceae; genus Methylobacterium. The sequence goes on along the minus strand of NZ_LMRA01000012.1, from coordinate 381,773 downwards.
TCGGCACGACGGGAGGCGGAACGATGGCGGCCGGCTGCACGACCGGCCTGTCCTCCCCGCTGATCAACAACGCCGCGCCACCACCTGCCACGAGGGCTATGGCAAGGACGGCCAGTCTGGCTGGTTTCATCGCCGAACTCGAACCTGCGACGGCACATCGCCGTGTCGGTTCAGAGTGGCCTGGCATTCCTCAAATTACGGTTAACAAGGAGTAATCGGTTCGACGCATTGCCGAACCGAGGAGCAATGCCGTTCAGACCGCGACCAGGCGAAGCCAGATGGCCGTGTCGGGCAGCACAAGGAGCGCCGAGAGGGCGAGGGCGATGCCGTAGGGCACGCCGGTCTTCGCATCGTGCAGGTGAAGCACGAAGGGAAGGCGGGCGATCGTGGGCGGGAGCGGCTGCTGGCGCAACGCGAGGAGCGTCAGGGTCAGTGCGCCGCCGGCGAGCGAGGCGATGAGGAGGTAGCCGGCCAGCTGGTCGAAGCCGATCCACAGGGCCGTCGCGGCCGCGAGCTTCGCGTCGCCGCCACCGATGAAGCCGAAGGCGAAGAGCGTGAAGGTCACCACGAGGGTCGCGGCGCCGGCGCCGAGGTGCCCGGCGAGATCGTCCCAGCCCAGGCCGGTGGCGACGGCGAAGACCGCGAAGCCGACGACCAGTGCCACCGAGACGGTGTTGGGGATCAACATCGTCAGGAGGTCCCTGACGGCGGCGTAGGCCATGAGAAACGGAAACACGACGAGGAGGCTGACGCTGGCCATGTCGTTCTCGGTCCTGTCTCTTGCGGGCGCAACATTTCGCGGGCGCGGGTCTCTCGCGGGCGGGAGGCCCTGGGGAACCGCGGTCTTGCCCCATGATCCCGGACCGGGATTAAGAGTCCGTGCCGCGAAACCCGAAAGGGCGCACGCCACGCGCGCGAACGATCCCGCAGATCCGAAACGGAGCGAGGAGCATCGCGGACATCCCGCAATACTCCTCGAAACCGGCAAAATCGGAAGATCTACAGCGAACCGCTCGGCCACCGGGGCCGTAGCCGCGAGACCGTCCCGGGTGCGCGGACCGCGATTACGAGCTCTTGAGGTTGTTCGCCACGGTGGTGAGGGTCGCACGCAGGTTCGTGCCGACCGTTGTCAGAACGGTGACGACGGCGACGGCGATCAGAGACGCGATCAGGCCGTACTCGATCGCGGTCGCGCCGGACTCGTCGGCCACGAAACGCTTGAACATGGTGGTCATGGCAAAACTCCCCTGGAAAGGCATGTGCCGTTCACGCTGTAGGCGTCTCAATCGGCGACAGGTGGAGTGTGCCCCGGCGCCGTTGCCATTGGGTTAAATCGGTCGCCGAAACCCCGGCGGAGGAAACCGCTTCGTGATGTGGTGAAGGGTTGGTTAAAAGCCGCACGCCGCCCTCGGCCGCGGAGCTTGCGGCTCCGATCCGAGACTTCTGGTGCTCGCACGCGTCGTCTTCACGCCACCCGCATTCACGGGCGGTTCTAACGAGGGTCTCTCATCACAAGTCGGACAACGCGATTATCGGTTCGTTTACCGTACTGGTGTCTCTTGGTCGTCGAGCTTCGGCCGGTGGGTGCGTCCCGATGCACCGAGATCAATCACGATCTGCGTCGTGCCGTGCGGTCCAGTGAGCGTCCGATGCACTCCCCAACCAATCCGTCCCACATCCCTCTCCGGATCCTGACGGCGCTTCTCCTGGCCGGGTACGCCGTCTTCGGATGCGGGTCGGTGCGCGCTCAGGCACCGGACGCGCCGCCGACCATCGTGGCGGTCACGGTCGACAACGCCAAGGTCATGCGCCTGCCCGAGAAGACCCAGACCGTCATCGTCGGCAATCCGATGATCGCCGACGTCGCCCTCCAGCGTAACGGCATCCTGATCCTGACCGGGAAGAGCTTCGGCAGCACCAACCTGATCGCCCTCGACGCCGCCGGCCACATGCTGGCGGAATCCACGATCAGCGTGCAGGCGCCGCAGGCGGCCGTCATCACGGTTCAGCGCGGTCTCGAGCGCGAATCCTATTCGTGCACGCCGAATTGCCAGCCCTCGATCCAGCTCGGCGATGCGAACAAGTTCTATGGAGAAGTCAGCAGTCAGGCCGAGAACCGCCGCGCCTTGGCTACCGCTGGCGCCGGACCCACGAATCGCTAGCCCGTTCGCGTGCCGGGAGCCGCGAAGTCGGCTCCCCGGACCTCAACGGACCGGTGTATGCCGCTCGCCGGTCTCGGGCGCCGAGGCCAGGCGAAACCCGTCCAGCCCCTCGACCGTGGCCGCGAGGCCCGCGCGCCGGTCGGCGACGTAGCGCAGCGCGCCGGCGACCACCCGCTCGGAATAGGGTTTCGCAATAACCCCGACCGCGCCGGCGAAATCGTCGGGAATGCGCTTGGCGTTCGCGGTCATGAACACGACCGTGGTGTGAGGATCGGCGCTGAGGGCGCGGGCCACCTCGACGCCGGTGGGGCCGTCGATCAGGTGGATGTCCACGAACGCCACGTCGGGGGAGGTCGCCTGCCCCAGGGCGATCGCGTCCGCTGAATTCCCCGCGACGCCGACCGTGATGTGGCCGAGGTCATCGAGCAGGCATTCCAGTTCGAGGGCGATCAGGACCTCATCCTCGACCACGAGGATCCGCAGGGGCGTCTCGGTCATGGGGAAGCCCATTCGGGCCCCGGCGCCCGATCCGTGATGGGACTCTGGAGGGAGATCGCATCGAGGGGAACGAGGATCTCGACGCGGGTGCCCGGCGCGACGTCGCTCCAGGCGATCACCCCGCGAAGCTGCCGCACAACCATCTCCACCAGGGAGCGACCGAAGCCGGCCGGATTCGGCGTGCCGCCGGCTAAACCGACGCCGTCGTCCTCGATCAGCATGCGCAGGCCGTCGTCGCTGCGCTGCGCGCTGATCGTGACGCGCCCGGGCCGGCTGTCCGGGAATGCGTGCCGGACGGCGTTGGTCGCCAGTTCGTGCAACATCAGCGCCAGGGGCGCCGCCATCGCGGCCGATACGGCGATCGAGTCGATCTCCGCACTGACGGCCGTCCGGTCCGTGTCGAGCCCCGCCACCAGCTCTGAGACGAAGTCGTCGGCGAACTCGCGCAGGTCGAACCGCGTGACATCGCCGGTGGAGTAGAGCATCCGGTGCACCGTCGAGAGGGCGCCGATGCGCTCCGCCATGCCCTGCAGGGCATCCTTGGCCTCTCCGCGCGGGGTGCGCCGCGCCTTGAGAAGCATCAGCGAGGAGATGACTTGGAGGTTGTTCTTGACCCGATGGTCGACCTCGTGGAGGAGCGCGGTCTTCTGCTCGAGGGCGGCGCGAAGGTGGGCGGTCTGCTCCCCGACCCGTCGTTCGAGCTCGTCGTGCGCGTCCTTCATCGCGACTTCGGTCCGGTACTTGCCGGTCATGTCGGCCTGCGCCGAATAGAAATGCACGATCTGCCCCGTCTCATCGTGCACCGGGGCGACCGTCATGCCGTTCCAGAACGAGGTCCCGTCCTTCCGGTAATTGACCAGCTCGATCTCGATGGGTCGCCCGGCGATCACCGCGTCGCGCAACCGACGCACGGCCCGCGGATCGGTCTCGGGCCCCTGCAGCATGCGGCAGTTCCGACCCGAGATCTCCTCCCAGGCGTACCCGGTCAGACTCAGGAAGGCCTCGTTCGCCCAGACGATCGGGTTGTCGTGCTGGCGCGGGTCGGTGAGGACCATGGGCGTCGGACTCGCGGTGAACGCCGCCACGAATGCGCCTGCGCTGATGCCGAGGCCGTGTGCTCCGGTGGCCGGCGTTTCCCTATGCGTCATGATCGGCTTCAGCCAAGACGAGACACCCGAAATGTTGACCTGAACGTTGGCCCGTCGCCGGTCCACTCGGGCGCGACCACAGACTTGAACTGCCGGGAAACCCCGCCGTCAACACCTGGATCGAGGAACCTCTTGGATGCGATCGGGCCGCTAACAGGAAGATGCGAGACCTCGCGTTAAGATTTCGGAAGGCATGCTGCCGATGGTAAGCGATGCGCCACGGCACGCGGGCCCGGCGACAGCCCCGTGCCGGGGCGGCGCGGAGGCCTGCTATGGTCTGCGGGCATCAAGCCTTTCGGCCCCCAGGAGTTCCATGCCATGGCCCAAAGCGAAGCGCTGGAGATCCCGAGCCGCCGCCTCCGACTGAGGGACATCGTCGAGGATCCCCGGATCCTCCTGATGCTCGCCCTGGGCTTCTCGTCGGGATTGCCGCTGCTGCTGGTCCTCGGGACCTTCTCGACGCGCCTCGCCTACTCGGACGTCGACATCAAATCGATCGGCCTGTTCAGCTATCTGGCGCTCCCCTACAGCCTGAAGTTCTTCTGGGCCCCGATCATCGACCGGTTCGACGTGCCGGTGCTGAGCCGGGCGCTGGGCCGCCGCCGGGCCTGGATGATCGCGACCCAGTGCGCGGTCGCCCTGTCGCTGAGCCTCATGGCCTTCGCCGATCCCGGCACCAGCCTGGCGCTTCTCGGCCTCGGTGCGTTCCTCGTCGCCTTCTGCGCCGCGACGCAGGACGTGGTCATCGACGGCTGGCGCATCGACGCAGCCGGCACGGACCTGCAGGGGGTGATGGCCGCCACCTCGAACCTCGGCTACCGCCTCGCCCTGATGTCGGCCGGTGCCGGAGCCCTCTTCATCGCCAGCGCCTATGGCTGGAACGTCGCCTACCTGTCGATGGCGGCCCTGATGGCCGTCGGCATGGTGGCCGCGCTGCTCGCTCCGGCCTACGACCGCGCGATCACCGACGCGACGCCGGCCGCCCCGGCGAGGACCTGGACCTTCCGGGGCGCGGTGCTGGAGCCCCTCACCGAACTGCACACGCGGCTCGGCGCCCGCCTCTGGGCGATCCTGCTCCTCGTCGCCCTCTATCGCCTGCCGGACTTCATCTCCGGCGTGATGGCGAGCCCCCTCTACCGGGAGGTGGGGTTCAGCCTCGTGGAGATCGGAGCCGTCTCGAAGCTCTACGGCATCTGGGTGGGCATCGCGGGCGCCTTCGTGGGCGGCTGGGCCATGACGCGCTTCGGCCTGTTCCCCACTCTCGTGGTCGGCGCCTTCCTGGGTGCGGCCTCGAACCTCGCTTTCTCATGGCTGTCCTTCGGCGGACCGGAGGTCTGGCGTCTCACGGCGACGATCTCGATCGACAACTTCTGCGGCTCCTTCGCCGGGATGGCCCTGATCGCCTACATGTCGAGCCTGACCGCGCCGGGCTTCGCGGCGACGCAGTACGCACTCTTCTCCTCGCTCTATGCGCTGCCGGGCAAGCTCGTGGCCGGCACCTCCGGCTTCGTCGTGGCGGCCTACGGATATCCGGTCTTCTTCGCCTTCACGGCGGCGGTCGGCATCCCGGTGGTCGTCCTCTGCCTGCTGGTCGGCCGGGCGGGCGGGCGAAAGGTGTCCGCCGCCGAAGCGACCGCGACGGACCCGGTCCGCCCCGAAGCGGCCGCGGGCGACGAGATCGGCGGGAACCATCCGCGGGGCCCCGGCCTTGCTTCCACCGGCCAGGACCACCCTGGCGCAGGCCGGCCCGCGAAACCCCACCCGGCACACGGATGAGACAGCAGACGTGAGCAACATCAAACTCGTCGACGATACCACCACCGCCCCGGCCGTGAGCCCCGGCATTCCCGGCCTGAGCGAGGCCGATCGGGCGGCTTTGCGGCGCGCCGTCGAGGCGCTGGAGAAGCCCGGCCTCGCGGCGCGGCTCTCGGCCGTGGCCGGCGCCCCCCTGGACATGATCGGGCGGGCCCTGCCGGCGCAGGTCACCGACGCGGTGTCGCAGGCGACGGAGAGCGCCATGCGCGCCTCGCTCAAGGTCGCCCTGGCGACGCTGCCGGAGGGACGCGCGATCGCGGTTCCGGCCGATCCGCTTCTCGCCGGTCCGGCCGACACGGATGCCGCGACGGTCCGCACGACCACGCGCCTGGCGAAGTACCTGCCCTCCAGCGCCTTCGGCCACAAGGCGATGGCCGCCGTCTCCGGTGCCCTCGGGGGCGCCTTCGGCCTCGCGACGCTCGCGATCGAACTGCCGGTCTCCACCACCCTGATGCTGCGCTCGATCGCGCAGATCGCCCGGGAGGAGGGCGAGGACCTCAGCGATCCCGAGAATGCCCTGGCCTGCGTGCAGGTCTTCGCCCTGGGCGGTCGCGAAGCGGCGGGCAGCGCGCTCACCGAGAGCGGCTACTTCGCCGTACGCGCGGCCCTGGCCAAGACGATGGTCGAGGCGGCGCGCTATGCCGGCAACCGCGCCCTCCTCGACGAGGCCGCGCCGGCCCTGATCCGCTTCTCGACGCAGATCGCGGCCCGCTTCGGCCTGGTCGTTTCCCAGAAGGTGGCGGCGCAGGCCGTCCCCATCCTGGGAGCCGTCGGTGGGGCGGCGGTGAACGCCGCCTTCATGGACCACTTCCAGTCCACCGCCCGGGCGCATTTCACCGTGCGGCGGCTGGAGCGGCTCTACGGGGCGGAGCCGGTCCGGGCCGCCTACGAATCCGAGAAGGCGATGCTCGGCCTCTGAAGCCACGCGCCCGGGCGGGCCTCCTCGCAATCAGGCTTTCGGATAGCGGCGCGCGAGGAGGTCGTGGACGAGGCGGGCGGTCTGCACCTCGCCCCCCTCCGGCCGACCGGGTTTGGTGGACGGGTTCCAGCCATACAGGTCGAAATGAACGTGCGCCCGGGTGCCGGGGGCGAAGCGGCGCAGGAACAGGGCCGCCGTGATCGCCCCGGCGAAGGGGCCGCCGGAGACGTTGTTCAGGTCGGCGACCTTCGAATCGAGCAGGCGGGCATAGGGCTTGTGCAGGGGCAGGCGCCAGACCGGATCCGCGACGGCGATCCCGGCCTCGGACACCGCCGCGGCCAGCGCCTCGTCCTCGGTGAAGAAGGCCGGAAGGTCGGGTCCGAGCGCGACCCGTGCCGCACCCGTCAGGGTGGCGAAGTCGAGGAGCAGGTCCGGTGCGTCGGCATCCGCCAGGGCGAGGGCGTCGGCGAGGATCAGCCGCCCCTCGGCATCGGTGTTGCCGATCTCGACGGTGAGCCCGGCCCGGCTGCGGATCACGTCGCCCGGCCGGAAGGCGCTGCCCGAGATGGCGTTCTCCACGGCCGGCACGATCAGGCGCAGGCGCAGGTGCAGCCCCGAGCCCATGACCATGTCGGCGACCGCCAGGGCGGCGGCGGCGCCACCCATGTCCTTCTTCATCAGAAGCATGCCGCTGGATGGCTTGATGTCGAGCCCGCCGGTGTCGAAGGCGACGCCCTTGCCGACCAGGGTCACCCGGGGCGCGTCCGTCGGTCCCCAGGCGAGGTCGATGAGGCGCGGGGCCCGCGGCGAGGCCGCCCCGACCGTGTGGACGAGGGGAAACGCCGCGGCGAGGTCTTCCCCGGTCACGACCGAGACGGTGGCGCCGTGGCGCTCGGCGACCGCGCGCACCGCGGCCTCGATCTCGGCCGGACCGAGATCGTTCGCCGGCGTGTTCACGAGGTCTCGGCCCCGCGCCACGGCCTCGGCGATGCGGGTGACGGCCGCACCGTCGACCCCGTCCGGCACGATGAGGGCCGGGCGCTCGGAGCCGGCCTCGCGGTAGCGTGCGAAGCGATAGCTCCCGAGGAGCCAGGCGAGGGAAGCGGCGCCGGCATCGAACCCGTCCGCGGGAACGAGGCGATAGGTGCCGGGCGGCAGGGCGCCGGGGAGCTTGCCGGCGATCAGCGGATCGCTGCGATCGCCCAGGCCGAACAGGATCTGCCCCAGCCGACCGTCGGCCGCCGGGAGGAGGGCGATCCGCCCGGCCTTCGGCACGAACTCGGTCGCGCGGGCATAGGCCGCCTGCGGGGCCGGCAGCGCCGCCTCGAGCCGGGGCCAGGTCTCCGGAGTGACGCTCAGGATCGGGATCGCGTCGCCCGGATCGGCAACGAGGCGGGACAGGGTCTGGGTCATGGCGCTCGCGAGGGCAGGGGCGGGAGATTAACGGCGGGTTAGGGTTAACGCTCTATCACCGGGGCAACGGGAGCGCGAAGCGCTCGCCGGAGCAAATCCTAAGGCCCCTGCGGGCCGTCGTGGAGCGCGTCATGGTCCGGCCGCTGGTCAACTTCTCCCGGGTGCGCCCGATGCCCGTCCTGGCGGCAGCGCTCGTGGCGGCCCTCACCGCCGGTTGCCAGTCCCGGTCGCCGGAAACGACCGGCTCCATCGGGGGGATCTCCCTTCCGGGTTTCGGCCGCTCCCCGAGCCCCGCCGTCATCAGCCGACGGGAGGTCGAGGCCCTCGGCGAGAAGTACGCCGCCGACTCGAACGACCTGTCGCTGGCCCTGCGCTACGCCCAGGCCCTGCGCGCCACGAACCAGAAGACGCAGGCCGTCGCGGTCCTGCAGCAGGCGGCCCTGCGCAACCCGAAGAACAACACCGTCCTGGCTGCCTACGGCAAGAGCCTGTCCGAGGTCGGCCGGTTCCAGGAAGCGGCCGACGTCCTGCAGAATGCCCACACGCCGGCGCGTCCCGACTGGCGCGTCCTCTCCGCCCAGGGCGCGGTGGCGGACCAGCTCAACGACCATACCCGGGCCCAGGGCTTCTACGAGGCGGCGCTGAAGATCCAGCCGGACGATCCCGTCATCCTGTCGAACCTCGGACTTTCCTACGCCCTCGGCCGCCAGCTGCCGCAGGCCGAGTCGACCCTGCGGCGGGCCGCCGAACAGCCCCGCGCCGACGCACGGGTACGCCAGAACCTCGCCCTGGTGCTCGGGCTGCAGGGCAAGTTCGCCGAGGCGGACGCCGTCTCCCGCCAGGATCTCTCGCCCGAGGAAGCGGCGGCCAACACCGCGGCGCTGCGGGCCTTCGTGGCGCAGCCGAACAGCTGGAAGGCGCTGAAGGCCGCGGATGCCCGCAGCGCCCGGCCGATGCGCCCGGTCGCCTCTGGCCCGGCGGAATGAGGCCGTCTGCCCCCGATGGGGCGGGTGACTTGAGGTTAACCGCAGGTTAAGGCCCACGGCCTAGTTACAAGATGGACAGGACGCGGAGCGACGCCAGCCCGCGGCTGTGCCCCCGGAAGAGGAGAGCGCGTGCGTTGGGGGACTGATCGCTGGCGCTTCTATCGGCTGATCGGACGCGAAGTCGCGCGCTCGGTGCGCGACACCTATGCCCGGGTGACCGGCCGACCCGATATTCTGGCCCGCGCCCGCGTCACAGCGCTCGTCATCGCACCGCACGACCTGCGCACCAGCGACGCGACCTTCGCCGACGACATCTATGCCGGCCTGTTCGTCTTCGCCGGGCGCTCCCTGTCTGTGAGCGGTCGCTCGCCCTTCGACTACGCACCGCCCTCTCCGGAATGGGCCGACATCCTCTACGGCTTCGGCTGGCTGCGCCACCTGCGCGCGGCCGATACGGCCCTGGCCCGCGCCAATGCCCGCGCCTTCGTGGCCGATTTCATCGCCGGCCGGGGCGACGCGGCCCTCGCCCGGCCGACGCCGGTCGCCGCCCGCCGGCTGATCTCGTTCCTGTGCCAGTCGCCCCTCGTCCTGGAGGGGGCCGACCACGCCTTCTACCAGGCCTTCCTGAAGGCCCTCGGCAAAACGGCCCGCGACCTCGAGAGCGACCTGCGCCGGAGCATCGCCCCGCAGAACCGCCTGCTGGCGGCGGTGGCGCTCTGCTACGCGGGCCTGTGCTGCGACGGCATCCAGGCGATCTTGCGCCGCTCGACCCGCATCCTGGTGCGGGAACTCGAGCGACAGATCCTGCGCGACGGCGGCCATCGCAGCCGCGATCCGCGGTTCGCCATGGAACTGCTCCTCGACCTGCTGCCCCTGCGCCAAAGCTTCCTGTCGCGCAGCATCGACCCGCCGGAAGCGCTCCTGCACGCCATCGACCGCATGCTGCCGCTCCTGCGCCTGCTCCGGCACCCCGATGCGTCGCTGAGCCACTTCAACGGCATGGGCGCCACGGCGGCCGACCACCTCGCCACCCTGCTGGTCTACGACGGCGCCCTGGCCCAACCGATGATGCACGCGCCGAATTCCGGCTACGAGCGCCTGGAGGGCGGGCGGGTCCTCGTCGTCGCCGATGTCGGCGCGCCGCCGCCGCTGCCCGATTCCATCAACGCCGGGGCAGGGTGCCTGTCCTTCGAGATGTCGAGCGGCCCCCAGCGCATCGTCGTCAATTGCGGCCTGCCCGCGAGCGGACCCGAGTTGCGCCGTCTCGCCCGCAGCACCGCCGCCCATTCCACCGCGACGGTCGGCGACACCTCGTCCTGCCGCTTCCTCGTCGGGGGGGGAGCCTGGTACGAGCGCTGGGCCGTGACCTGGCTCTCGCACCGGATCGGACCCGTGATCCTGCGCGGCCCGCGCGACGTGAAGTCCGAGCGGACGACGGAGGAGGGCGCCACCATCCTGGCGGCGCGCCACGACGGCTATGCGGGCGATCTCGGCATCGTCCACGAACGACGCTGGCGCCTGGCGAGCAACGGCAACGTCCTCGAAGGCGAGGACGCCTTCCTGCGTCCGCCGGCCGGCAAGCGGGGCAAGGCCCGGCATCGGCCGCAGGAGGTGGCGGTGCGCTTTCACCTCCATCCGGCGATCGCCGCGCGCGGTCTCGACGACGGCCGCCTCGAACTGACCTCGCCGATCGGCGAAATCTGGCATTTCGGTGCCGAGGGCGTGCCCGTGGCCCTGGAGGAGAGCGTCTACTTCGCGGGGATCACCGGCGCCCGGCGCACCGACCAGATCGTGCTCTACCTGCCGGTCGCGGACGACACCCGCATCCGTTGGGGCTTCGCCCGGGTTCCGGCGCGCCAGGGCTGAGGGGACGACTGGCCGCAGCGCACAATTTCATGGTAGGCGCCGCTCAGTTTCTCGTCGCTTGCCTCCGGACGCAACGCCATGTCGCATGACCAGGTGCGGGTCACCCGCGCACTCCTCTCCGTCTCGGACAAGGACGGCCTCGTCGCGTTCGCCACCGCCCTCGACCGCCTCGGCATCGCGCTCGTGTCCACGGGCGGGACGCACAAGGCTCTGCGCGAGGCCGGACTCCCGGTCACCGAGGTCGCCGACCTGACCGGCTTTCCCGAGATGATGGACGGGCGGGTGAAGACCCTGCATCCCGGCGTCCACGGGGGCCTGCTGGCGGTGCGCGACAACCCCGAGCATCAGGCCGCCCTGGCGGCGCACGGGATCCGCGCCATCGATCTCCTGGTGGTCAACCTCTACCCATTCGAGGCGACCGTGGCGAAGGGCGCCGCCTACGACGACTGCGTCGAGAACATCGACATCGGCGGCCCGGCAATGATCCGCGCCGCCTCGAAGAACCACGCCGACGTCGCGGTCGTGGTGGACGTCGCGGACTACGCCGATCTCCTCGCCGAACTGGAGGCGAATGCCGGCAGCCTGCACGCGCAGACCCGCCGCCGCCTCGCCCAGAAGGCCTACGCCCGCACGGCGACCTACGATGCGGCCATCGCCAACTGGCTCGCCGGCCAGATCGAGAGCGCGGCGACGCCCACTTATCGGGCTTTCGGCGGCAGCCTTGCCCAGCCCCTGCGCTACGGTGAGAATCCCCACCAGAGCGCGGCCTTCTACCGGTCTCCCGGCCTGCCGCGCCCGGGTGTCGCCACAGCGCGCCAGCTCCAGGGGAAGGACCTGTCCTACAACAACCTCAACGACACCGACGCGGCCTACGAATGCGTGGCCGAGTTCGACCCTGCGCGCTCGGCGGCGGTGGCGATCATCAAACATGCCAATCCCTGCGGCGTGGCCGAGGGCGCGAGCCTCGTCGAAGCCTACGAGCGTGCCCTCAGCTGTGATCCGACATCCGCCTTCGGCGGCATCGTCGCCCTGAACCGCCCCCTGGATGCCGAGGCGGCGCGCCGGATCGTCGAGATCTTCACCGAAGTGATCATCGCACCGGACGCCACCGCGGAGGCGATCGCGATCGTCGCGGGCAAGAAGAACCTGCGCCTCCTCCTGGCCGACGGCCTGCCCGACCCGCGCGGGGCCGGCGAGACCGTGAAGACCCTCGCGGGCGGCCTCCTGGTCCAGGCCCGCGACGCCGCGGTGGTCGACGACATGCCGCTGACGGTCGTTACGCAGCGCGCGCCGTCGGAGCGCGAATACGCCGACCTGCGCTTCGCCTACCGGGTCGCGAAGCACGTCAAGTCGAACGCCATCGTGTATGCGCGCGACGGCGCGACGGTCGGCATCGGGGCCGGACAGATGTCGCGGGTGGATTCCGCGCGCATCGCGGCCTGGAAGGCCGCCGAGGGCGCCAAGCGCCTCGGCGCGACCGAGAGCCTGGCCAAGGGCTCGGTGGTCGCATCCGACGCCTTCTTCCCCTTCGCCGATGGGCTGATCGCGGCGGCGGAAGCCGGCGCCACGGCGGTGATCCAGCCGGGCGGCTCGATGCGCGACGCCGACGTGATCAAGGCCGCCGACGCGGCGGGTCTCGCCATGGTGTTCACCGGCCACCGCCATTTCCGGCACTGACGCCTCGCCCGGGCGGCTGGGAACGGCTACGCTTCTTCGAGTCCACGAGGCCCGATCCCATGACTCATACGCACCAATCCAGCCGCCGCGACGAGCGCCGGGCGGCGGGCAAGCGCCTGCGCGAGCAGGTCTCGCGGGAGTCGCACGCCGACTGGCGGCCCGCACCGCAGCGCGATCCCCTCGCGGTCCTCGAGGCCGGGGAAACCGGCCGGCTCGCCGAGCTCGTGCCCCTGCGCCGCGAGCGGATGCGGGCCGACCCGTTCGCCTTCCTGCGCGGGGCCGCCGCCGTGATGGCGGCGGACCTCGAGGGCGTACCGGTGCCGGGCATCCCGGTTCAGGCCTGCGGCGACTGCCACATCGGCAATTTCGGCGTCTACCGCAGCCCCGAGGGGCAGACGCTGTTCGACATCAACGATTTCGACGAGACCCTGTGGAACGTCGACTTCACCGTCGACGTGAAGCGCCTCGCCGCCAGCATCGCCCTGGCCGCCCTGCCGCACGGCGCGGACAAGGCGCGGCGGGCGGCGCGGGCCGGCGTCCGGGCCTATCGCGAACACATGCGCGAGCTCGCGGCCCTCTCGCCCCTGGCGATCTGGCACAGCCGGATCGACCTCGACCACGAGGTCGGGCGCCTCGGCGACGGCGACCTCTGCCGGCGCCTCCTGTCCGAGGCCGGGACCGAGAATACCGATGGCCTCAGCCGCGGCGACGTGCCCACCCTCGCGGTGGCCCCGCACGAGACCGACCCGGTGGAGTGGCGCATCGCCGACAAGGCGCCGATCATCTTCCACGAGGGGCCCCGCGGCCTCACCGAGGCGGTGCGCGACGCGGCGGCGGCCCTGTTAGCCTACCCGCACAGCCTCACCGCCGACCGCTGGACCCTCCTCTCGCGCTACGCGCAGCGCGACGTCGCCTTCAAGGTCGTCGGCATCGGCTCGGTGGGGCTGGTCTGCGCCGTCGGGATCTACAGCGACGCGGACGGCGCCCCGCTGTTCCTGCAGATCAAGGAAGCCCGCCCGTCCGTGATCGGCCAGCTCGCGCTCAAGCCCTTCAGCGTCGCCTCGGAAGGCCAGCGGGTCATCGACGGCCAGCGGATCATGCAGGCGGCGAGCGACCTCTTCCTCGGCACGACGGTCTCCGACGCGAGCGGCCGCTGCTACTACGTGCGCCAGCTGAAGAACCGGAAGCTGTCGGCGGTGGCGGAGATCCTCGCCGAGAGCGGGGCCAAGCCCTACGCCCGGCTCTGCGGCACGACCCTCGCCCGCGCCCATGCCCGCTCGGGCGATGCCGCGATGATCGCCGGCTATCTCGGCAAGGGGTCCGCCTTCGACGAGGCGGTCGCCGACTTCGCCATGGCGTATGCCCGCCAGAGCATCGCCGACCACGCCCTGCTGGTCACCGACTTCCTGACGACGCCCGAGCCTCAAGCCACCTGAAACGAAAAGGGCCCCGCCTCGCGGCGGGGCCCCTCGGGGGAGAGCCGGCCTCAGCGGACCGGGTTCTCGTCGTAGGTGAAGATGTCGCGGTCCTTGGTCTCCGGGATGAAGAGGAGGCCGATGACGAAGGTCATCGCCGCGATCGCGATCGGGTACCACAGGCCGTTATAGATGTTGCCGGTCTGGGCGACGATGGCGAAGGAGGTGGCCGGCAGCAGGCCGCCGAACCAGCCGTTGCCGATGTGATAGGGCAGCGACATCGAGGTGTAGCGGATGCGGGTCGGGAACAGCTCCACCAGGGCCGCCGCGATCGGGCCGTAGACCATCGTCACGTAGAGGACGAGGATCGTTAGGATGCCGATGACGATGAGCTTCTGGCCCGTGAAGATGTCGATCGGGTTGGCGACCTTCACGATGGTGGCGTTGCCGGCGGGCGCCGGGTAGCCGGCGGCGGTCAGGGCGGCCGGAACCGACTTGGCGAAGGCCGGGTCGGCGACGGGGAAGTCCTTGCCCGCGATGGTCACGATGGTCGGCGCGCCCGCGGCGACCGCCTCGGTGGTGTAGTTCACGGCCGAACGGGCGAGCAGCGCCTTGGCGACGTCGCACTCCTTGGTGAACTTGGCGGTGCCCACCGGATTGAACTGGAACGAGCACTCGTCCGGGTTGGTCTTGACCACCACCGGCACCGTGGACTGCGCCTGGTAAAGCGCCGGGTTGGCGTTGGCGGTGAGCTGCTCGAACAGCGGGAAGTAGGTCAGCGCCGCGATCAGGCAGCCGCCGAGGATCACCGGCTTGCGCCCGATCTTGTCGGAAAGCGCGCCGAAGAACAGGAAGCCGCCGGTGGCGAGAAGCAGCGACCAGGCGATCAGCACGTTGGCGGTGAACTGGTCGACCTTGAGAATGCTCTGGAGGAAGAACAGGGCGTAGAACTGACCGGCGTACCAGACCACGGCCTGACCCGCGGTGAGGCCGAGGAGCGCGAGCAGCGCCCACTTGGCGTTGCGCCACTGGCCGAAGGCCTCCGAGAGCGGCGCCTTCGAGTGGGTGCCCTCTTCCTTCATCTTCTTGAAGGCCGGGCTCTCGTTCATCTGCAGGCGAATCCAGACGGAGATGCCGAGCAGCACGCAGGAGACGAGGAACGGGATGCGCCAGCCCCAGGCCTGGAAGGCCGTGATGGTGGTCTGGGTGCCGTCGGCGGCCGTGGTGACGGTGGGCGCGTAGGCGCCGTTCACGTAGCCCTGCGTCGACAGGATGATGACCAGCGAGAGCAGCAGGCCCAGCGTCGCCGTCGTCTGGATGAAGGCGGTGTAGAAGCCGCGGCGGCCGCGGGGCGCGTGCTCGGCCACGTAGACGGCGGCGCCACCGTACTCGCCGCCCAGAGCCAGGCCCTGCAGCATGCGCAGCGCCAGCAGCGTCACCGGGGCGACCCAGCCGATGCCGTAGCCGTTCAGGGTGTCGTAGGAGGGCAGCAGGCCGACGCAGAAGGTCGAGATGCCCATGATCAGGATGGTGATGAGGAAGGTGTGCTTGCGCCCGACCATATCGCCGAGCCGGCCGAACACCAGGGCGCCGAAGGGCCGGACCAGGAAGCCCGCCGCGAAGGCCAGCAGCGCAAAGATGTTCCGCGTCGCTTCCGGGTAGGCCGAGAAGAACTGCGCTCCGATGATCGTCGCGAGCGATCCATAGAGGTAGAAATCGTACCACTCGAAGACGGTACCGAGGGAGGAGGCGAGGATGACTTTCTTCTCGCCGGCGCTCATCGGCCGTGTGGCCGAATCGCTGACGGGAATTGCGCTGGACGCAACCATGGGACGTTTCTCCAAGTCTTGTTTTGCCCAGGCGTAGTCCGCCCGTGACGTGTTGGACCCTGCGACGACCGCAGCATTGCGGCAAAAGCTGCCCGGACTGTTCAGCCCGCGGCTCGCCTGAGCCTAAGTCTGAGGACCCGCGGCTCGATGCTAGGCCATGCCACGTTTTCGCCCAAGTCCCCCGACGACCGCGAGAGATCGAATCCAGATATTTTTTTAGCCGTCCGCGAAGTTTTTTTGTCTTTGGCCGGGATTAAAGTCCGGCCCGGAAACGAAGAGGGGCGCGACTCGCGTCGCGCCCCCCTCGAGTGGCCTTCGTTTGGGTCAGCGGCGGCTAGTGCGCGTGGGCGCCGTCGGCACCGATTCCCGTCTCGGAGCGAACGAACTGCGCGTCGAACAGTGCGCGCTCGGCTTTCGCCCGCCGGGTGTTGTCGAGCTTCGAGACGAGGAAGATCGTCAGGAAGGCCAGCGGCATCGAGAACAGGGCCGGGTTGTCGTAGGGGAAGATCGCCACGGGATTGCCGAAGGTCGTCACCCAGACTGCCTTCGACAGCACCACCATCCCGACCGCCGCGACGAGGCCGACGAGGCCGCCGATAAGGGCACCCCAGGTGGTGGTGCCCTTCCACAGGATCGACATGGTCAGGACCGGGAAGTTGCAGCTGGCCGCCACCGAGAAGGCGAGGCCGACCATGAAGGCGACATTCTGGTTCTCGAAGACGTAGCCGAGATAGATCGCCACGATGCCGATGACGACGGCGGCGATCTTGGAGAGCCGGACCTCCGCCGCCTCGTTGGTGCGCCCGCGGGCGATCACCTGAGCGTACAGGTCGTGGCTGACCGCCGAGGCGCCGGCGAGCGTCAGGCCCGCCACCACCGCCAGGATGGTCGCGAAGGCCACGGCCGAGATGAAGCCCAGGAAGTACGGGCCGCCCACTGCGTTGGCGAGGTTCACCGCCACCATGTTGGTGCCGCCGATCATGCCCTTGAGCTTGTCGAAGGCGCCGGCCGCGTCGAGGGAGAAGTAGGCCGGGTCGGACATCAGCAGGGCGATACCGCCGAAACCGATGATGAAGGTGAGGATGTAGAAGTAGCCGATCAGGCCGGTGGCATAGAACACCGACTTGCGGGCCGCCTGGGCGTCCGACACCGTGAAGAAGCGCATCAGGATGTGCGGCAGGCCGGCCGTGCCGAACATCAGGCCGACACCCAGCGAGATCGCCTCGATCGGATTGTTGACGAGGCCGCCCGGCGCCATGATCGCGTCACCCTTGGGGTGGGTGGCGACGGCAGCGGCGAACAGGGTCTCGGGGTTGAAGCCGTACTTGTACAGCACGGCGCCGGCCATGAAGGTCGCCCCGCCGAGGAGCAGGCAGGCCTTGATCACCTGCACCCAGGTGGTCGCCTTCATGCCGCCGAAGGCCACGTAGACGATCATCAGCACGCCGACGATGATGACCGCGTAGAGGTAGGGCAGGCCGAACAGGAGCTGGATCAGCTTCCCCGCGCCGACCATCTGGGCGATCAGGTAGAACGCCACCACCACCAGCGTGCCGGTGGCCGAGATGATGCGGATCGAGGTCTGGTCGAGGCGGAAGGAGGCGACGTCCGCGAAGGTGAACTTGCCGAGGTTGCGCAGGCGCTCCGCGATCAGGAACAGCACGATCGGCCAGCCGACGAGGAAGCCGGTGGAGTAGATCAGGCCGTCGAAGCCCGAGGTGTAGACCAGGCCCGAGATGCCCAGGAACGAGGCGGCGGACATGTAGTCGCCCGCGATGGCCAGGGAGTTGGTGCCGGCCGAGATGCCGCCGCCGGCGGCATAGAAATCGGCCGCCGACTTGGTGCCTTTGGCGGCCTTGTAGGTGATGCCGAGGGTGAACAGCACGAAGAACGCGAACATGCCGATGGCCGGCCAGTTCGTCGCCGACTGCTTGACCGCGCCGAGATCGGGGCCCGCGGCGTAGGCCGCCGTCACGGCCAGGGCCGCCAGAGCGGTGCCGAGGACGAGGGGGTGCTTCGCGCGGATCATCGGCCGAGATCCCGCTTGAGGGCAGCGGTCAGCTGGTCGAAGCGGCCGTTGGCGCGCTGGACGTAGATGCCGGTGAGGATGAAGGCGAGCACGATCACGGCGACGCCGAGGACGAGGCCGAGGGAGGCGGTGCCGCCGCCGATCTTCACGGCGAGCAGCGCCTTGTCGAAGGCGATCAAGCCGATGAAGCCGAAATAGATCAGCAGCATGATGATGGTGAGGGTCCAGCCGAAGCGTGTCCGCTCGTGGACCAGTTCCTTGAAGTGCGGGCTCTGCGCGATCCGCGCAGTCTCCAGATCGGCCATGACGATTTTCTCCCAGGGATCCGCCTCTTGTCAGGGCGGCTTCCGGATTGAAGGCGTGTGAATTGTCGGCGCAGCAAATTGCGCGGACACGGGGTTGCCGTATCCGCGCGATCGAAGGGAACGGGGCGCTCAGTGCGTCCGGTTCTGACGATTCTCGATGAGGTCGTCGACCACCGCCGGCTCGGCGAGCGTCGAGGTGTCACCCAGCGAGGAGAACTCGTCCTCGGCGATCTTGCGCAGGATGCGGCGCATGATCTTGCCCGAGCGGGTTTTCGGCAGGCCCGGCGCGAACTGGATCAGATCCGGCGAGGCGATCGGACCGATCTCCTTGCGGACCCAGGTCACGAGTTCCTTGCGCAGTTCCTCCGAGCCCTCCTCGCCCTCCATCAGGGTGACGTAGGCGTAGATGCCCTGGCCCTTGAGATTGTGGGGATACCCGACGACCGCGGCCTCTGAGACCTTCGGGTGCGCGACGAGGGAGGATTCCACCTCCGCCGTGCCCATCCGGTGGCCCGAGACGTTGATGACGTCGTCGACGCGGCCGGTAATCCAGTAATAGCCGTCCGCGTCGCGGCGGCAGCCGTCGCCGGTGAAGTAGTTGCCCGGATAGGTCGAGAAGTAAGTCTGCTCGAACCGCTCGTGGTCACCGTAGACCGTACGCATCTGGCCGGGCCAGGAATCCTTGATGCAGAGGTTGCCCTCGCACGGCCCGTCCAGCGTCTTGCCCTCGGCATCGACTACGATAGGCTGGACACCGAAGAACGGCCGCGTCGCCGAGCCCGGCTTCAGCTTGGTCGCGCCCGGCAGGGGCGTGATCAGGATGCCGCCGGTCTCGGTCTGCCACCAAGTGTCGACGATGGGGCAGCGGGAATCGCCCACGACCTTGTAGTACCAGTCCCAGGCCTCCGGATTGATCGGTTCGCCGACCGAGCCGAGGACGCGCAGGGACGCGCGGGAGGTCTTCTTCACCGGGCCTTCGCCACCGCCCATGAGCGAGCGGATCGCCGTCGGGGCGGTGTAGAAGATGTTGACCTTGTGCTTGTCGACCACCTCCCAGAAGCGGGAGTTCGACGGATAGGTCGGGATCCCCTCGAACATCAGGGTCGTCGCGCCGTTCGCGAGGGGCCCGTAGACGATGTAGGAGTGGCCCGTGACCCAGCCGACATCGGCCGTGCACCAATAGACCTCGCCCTCGCGGTAATCGAAGACGTACTGGTGCGTCATCGAGGCGTAGACGAGGTAGCCGCCGGTGGTGTGGACGACGCCCTTCGGCTGACCCGTCGATCCCGAAGTGTAGAGGATGAAGAGCGGGTGCTCGGCCTCCACCGGCTCGGCCGGGCATTCGTCGGTGACCTGGGCGGCGGCCTCGTCGTAATATACGTCGCGGCCGGGCTCCATGGCGATCGACGACCCGGTGCGGCGCACCACGACCACGTGGTCGACGCTGTCCTGGGGCAGGCGCGCGATGGCAGCATCCACATTGGCCTTGAGCGGCACCTTGCGGCCGCCGCGCAGGCCCTCGTCCGCCGTGATGACCATCTTCGAGGCGCAGCCCTCGATACGCCCGGCCAGCGAATCCGGCGAGAAGCCGCCGAACACGATGGAGTGGATGGCGCCGAGGCGGGCGCAGGCGAGCATCGCGTAGGCGGCCTCGGGGATCATCGGCAGGTAAATCGTGACCCGGTCGCCCTTGGACACGCCACGATTGCGCAGCACGTTGGCCATCTTGCCGACTTCAGAATGAAGCTGGCGATAGGTGATGTGCTTGGACTCGCTCGGGTCGTCGCCTTCCCAGATGATCGCGACCTGATCGCCCCGCGACGCGAGGTGGCGGTCGATGCAATTGTAAGCGACGTTCGTCCGCCCGTCCTCGAACCACTTGATCGAGATGTGACCGGGCTCGAAACTCGTGTTCTTCACTTTCGTGAAGGGTGTCATCCAGTCGATGCGCTTGCCGTGCTCGCTCCAGAACCGCTCTGGATCGGCGACAGAGGCCTCATACATGGCCAGGTACTTCGCGTTGTCGACGTGGGCGCCCTCGCTCCACGTCGAACGCACTTCGACCACCTTCTCGTCCATCGCGTTGTCCCTATCGGTGCCCGATCGTATCGCGACTGTTCACGCAGCCGGGTCTTCCAAATACCGTCATAGGCTCAACGAGATATTCCCCGCAAGCACCCATATGGCGCGGTGCGGGACAGGACCGGTCTTTTGTCTGAACACTCGTCAGTTGCACCCAATGCAGATGCCGGTCTCGACCTTCTTGTCGATGGCGCGCTGCTTGCGGGTGGTGTCCGACACGCGATCTTCTTCGGGGGCGGCCGCCCGGCCTGGGGGCTTGGTCACGCCGGTCGAAGTGATATTCCGGAACTGGCCGGCCGATCCTAGATTCGGCTCGGTGCCACTCTGTTGGGCCAGGGCCACCCCCGGCAGACCGATCGCCAGACCGGCGATCAACGTCAACGCACGCATCATCGTCTCCATGGCAGGGGAGGGCTCCCCTCCGCTGTGAATCCAACGCGCGCTGCGTGGGCCGGTTGCAGCGACCCCGGCCCGGTGTCAGGCCCGTTTCGTCGCCCCCGGTACGGGGAAGAGCATCTCCACCAGGGTTCCCTCGTCCTTCCGGCTGGAGATGCGGAAGCGACCGTGATTGGCCTCGGTCAGGGCCTTGGTCAGCGGCAGCCCGAGTCCGGTACCGCGGGATGGTTCGACCCGGGAGCCCGACCGGAAGGGATACAGGGCGCCCTCCATCTCGGCCGCCGTCATCCCGACCCCGGTATCACGGATGCGCAGGGCGATCTCCCCGCGATCCGCGAGCGACGTCGACACGATGACCTGTCCGCCGGCCTCGGTCAGCGCGATGGCGTTCGCGATGACGTTCATGGTCGCCTGGCGCACGAAACGCTCGTCGGCCGAGAGAACCGGCAGGTCGGTGGAGAAGCTGGTGCGCAGGACGATGCGCCGGCGGACGGCCTCCGGGTGGAGGAGGGTGACGCAGTGCGTCACAACGTCGTTCAGCGCGATGTCCGCGACGACGCGGTCGATCTTCCCGGCCTCGATCCGCGCCAGGTCCAGCAGATCCGTGAGGAGATCCAGCAGGCGCGCGCCCGAGGCGTGCACCTCCCGGAGGGATACGCGGTAACGCTCCGACCCCGCGGGACCGACGGTCTCGTCGACGAGGCCCCCGAGCGAATCGAGCATCTGCTTGACCGGCGCCTGAAGGGTCTGAGCGACCTGAGCCAGGAGCTCGGCCTGCTGCGGGATCGCCTCCCGCGCCGCGATCGAACTCCGCAGGTCGGCCCCGCTCCGGTCGGCGGCCGCAGCCTCGTCGCGGATCACGGCGCAGACACGTTCCTCCGCGTCCCCCGAGAGCGGCAGCACCTTCACCCGAAGGCGCCGTCCCGTGCCGCGCACCGCCACCGGCACCTCGTCCCGCACCATTGAGCCGGGCTCGGCATGCAGGCGCGCCAGCAGATCGACGGCATGCTCCGAGGCGAACAGGCCAAGGAAGCTCGCGCCCACCACCTCGCGGGGATCGAGCCCGAAGGTCTCGGCGGTCCGGCGGTTCAGGGAGAGGATGCGGGCCTGGTGGTCGAGCAGCACGATGCCGTCCTCCAGCGCATCGAGGACCGCGCGGGCATCCACGCTGTGGCGGGCGGCGAAATCCTGGGCGATCGCGGTCGCCGTCGCGGCGCGGGCTTCCTCGCTCGGCTCGGCATCGCGGGCGAGCAGGAGGTGGGCTGGTCGGCCGGCCCAATCGAGGGCGGAATGCTCGATCAGGACGCTGACCCGTCCGCCGTCCCGGGTCGTCAGCACCAGGGGTGCCTCACCCGCCGGTCGGGCCTGGGGATCGAGGCCACCGAACAGGTGTCCGATCCCACCGGCCGCCGTCAGATCCTCCCGCGTCGCGTACCCGACGAGGCGGAGGAGGGTCTGGTTGGCAAACAGCACGGTGTCGTCGCGATAGACCAAGACGCCGGAGGGGATGCGCTCCAGGGTCGCCACCATGGAGGCGTCGGGCGACAGGTCGTCGGCCGACCGCGCGAACGGAACCGGAAACGGCATCACCGCGCAGGGAAGGCTGGGCTCGGCCTCCCTGTCCGAACGCTCGTCGCCCGCGAACCGGGCACCGAGGGCCCGTGCGATCTCGCGGAACGCCGCGTGCTCGTGGCTCGAGAGATGCGGATCGCTGGAATCGACCGCCGGCTCGACCGCCACATCGGCCTCGGTATGGGAGGCCGCGGGCGGGTCGGGCACGAGCGCGGCCGCGGTCGTCGCCTGGGCGGGCGCCGTCGCGACCGTCGGTGCCGGCGGCGCCGCGACGGGACCCGTGATCGACCGGATCTGCCCGAAGCCGCGACATCCCGATCCGGCCCGGCTCTTCGGAGCGCCGGACATTTCGAGATCGCAGAGGGCGCCATCCGCCGCGATCAACGTCAGCGGGATCGCCCGGAAGGTCCGCCCAAGATCGAGGGCGGCGAGAAGGCCGCCGGCATCGCGCAGGATGTCCGCATCCGCCAGCGCCTGCCAGCTCCGCCCCTCAAGGCGCCGGCGCAAGCCCGGTCCGGCCGCCGACGAAACCTGGAGGATCGTCCCCGCCGCGTCGCTTTCCCAGGTGAAGCGCTGCCGGGCGACGATCGGCTCCCCAGTCTCCACGACGGGTTCGCTCGCGGCCGGCGCGCCCGTGTGCTCCGCCGCGTCCGGCTCGGCGATCGCAGCCGTGTCGACGGCCGCCACACCGGGTGCGCGGCGCCCGCGGAGACCCTGCAGACGCATCGGGAGCGGCGAGTTCGCGAGGAGCACGACCGCGTCGCGCGACTCGGCGAGGGCAATGCGCATCACGCTGACCAGGACCGGCGGTGCCAGGCGCCGGGCATCGAGATGCAGGCGCATGAGCACCGGCTGGTCCTTTCGCAGGCGAGCCTGCGCGATCTGTTCGCCGAGCCTGAGCCCCGCGTCGACGCAACCGTCCGCTCCGCTGATGCCGTCCCGGAGATTCGCGGCCCGCGGCGACGCGTGCAGGATGCGCGTCCCGTCCGCATCAAGGATCAGAACCGCCGTCTTCGAATCGCTCAGGCTGGGGCCGAGGCGCGAATCATCCGCGCATCGACGCAGAGCCGCCTGAATCGCCCCGTCGTCATTCCCGCCAGGCCCTGAGGCTCCACTCTCGAACATCCGCACCTGTTTCGCGTGACGAATCTTGGAACGTGACGTCCTTTTTACCGCGTCACCGCCTCTCCATAAGCCACGAGAGGGGCCGCCGCACGTTTACCTGTTGTCAACCTTAATGCGCCCGAGCAGGGTGGCATAGGGCCGGCGCTGTGCTATTGTGCAGTGCACAACGCGCCATCAACAACGAGATCGAGGAGAGGATAATGAACAGCACCCCGAATTACGAGGTTCCCGCCGAGATGCGCGATTTCGCCGAGAAGAGCGTCGATCAGGCCCGCAAGGCGTTCGACACCTTCATCAGCGCCGCCCGCCGCACCGCCGACACCGTGCAGGGCTCCGCCGAGATGGCGCGCACCAACGCCCAGGACGTGTCCGCCCGCGGCTTCGAATTCGCCGAGCAGAACGTGACGGCGGCGTTCGACCTCGCCCAGAAGCTCGTCCGCTCCCGCGACCTGCAGGAAGCGATGCAGCATCAGGCCGAGTTCGTTCGCAGCCAGTTCGCCGCCATCCAGGCCCAGGCCAAGGAATTCGGCGGCCTCGCCCAGTCGGCGATGCAGCAGAGCGCCGAGAAGGCCAAGGGTGCCATGCAGGAGGGCGCCGAGCACGCCCGCAAGGCGATGGAGCAGGGTTCCGAAGCCGCTCGCAAGGCCGGCAGCGATGCCGAGCAGGCCATGCGGAACGCCACCAACTCCTGAGTCTCGCTCCGCGAAGCCCTCGCGGCTTCCGCCTAGCAGCCCGCTGAGCCCTTCGGCCAAGCGGGCTGTTCGCGTTCGAGCCCGGGCGTGCAGAGCGGCACCGGCTTCGATGCGAACCGTCGCGAACACGACTTGCCCGCCCCGGGCGGGTCTCCTAACCCTGTCGCCGCGCTTGCCCGAGTGTTCCGGGCCGGCGCTGTCAACGAGGGCGTATGACCATGCGACGTATCTCCCGAGGCAGTCTGATCCTCACGGTCCTCGCCGGCCTGTTCGCGGCACAGGGCGCCAGCGCGCAATATGATGACGACGGCTACGACAGGCCGCCGCCGCGCCGCGCCTATGACGAGCGCCGCCTGCCGCCCCGTCGCGAGGTCGGCCTGAACTGCGATGCGGTGCAGTCGGGCCTGACCGGCTACCAGCCCTATTCCTGCCCGCTGCCGGGTCCGCGCCCCCTCGGTGCGCGCTGCTTCTGCGACATGCCGATCGCGCCCTTCAGCCCACCGCAGACCGCGGTCGGGCGCGTGGTCCCCTGAGCGGTCGACGATCCGACGCCCGGAACGCCGAAGGCCGCGTCATCCTTCCGGATGGCGCGGCCTTCGCGTGATCGTCCCTGTCGCGAAAAATCAGTTCAGAACGACGACCTTGGCGCCGACCTTCACACGCTCGTAGAGGTCGGTGACGTCCTCGTTGGTCATCCGGATGCAGCCCGACGACACGGCCTGACCGATGGTATCCGGCTCGTTGGAGCCGTGAATGCGGTACTCGGTGTTGCCGATATACATGGCGCGGGCGCCCAGGGGGTTCTCGACGCCACCTGCCATGTAACGCGGCAGGTCGGGGCGACGGGCGATCATCGCGGCCGGGGGCGTCCACGACGGCCATTCCTTCTTCGCCGTCACCGTCTTGACGCCCGACCAGGTGAAGCCCGGACGGCCGACGCCGACGCCGTAGCGGATCGCTTCGCCATTCGGCATCACGAAGTAGAGGCGCCGCTCGGCCGTGGAGACCACGATCGTGCCCGGCTTGTAGTTGCCGTCGAAGGCCACGATCTCGCGCGGGATCGGGGCGACCTGCGCCTGGGGCGCCGCCTGGTAGCCCTGGCCGGCGGTGGCCGGGTAGCCGTACGGATCGTCGGTCGCGCGGCCGTAGCCGTAGGCCGGATCGGACGCGTAGTAATCCTCGCCGGCATTCGTGCCGAACGGATCATAGGGAGCCGCCGCAACAGGGCTCGTGGAGAGAACGCAGACACCGAGTAAGCCTGCGAGGGCAGTCGCCAAGGTCTTCATGTTGGGTCCCTTACCTATGCCGTAACCTTTGCTATACAAGCGTAAGCATGGAGAGTGGTTCCACGGCCCGCGAGGATTCCGTCATTTTTGCGGCGCCCCCGGTTTTAATCCGTTCCTTCTGCCGCGTGCTGGAGGGCGGCGACGTCGCGCTTCACCAGGGACTGCATGGCGGTGAAGACCCGACCAGCCAAGGCGGGATCGCCGGAACGATCGGCCTGGGCACACCCCAGCGGTCGCGCAGCCAGCCCTACGGGATATGGGAACCACCCTCCGCCCGGCGCCTGTCGACGCCGCCCGATCCACGAAGGCAACCCTGATCGCGGAGGCCGTGCCGTCATCGGCCGCCACGTCGCCGTTCAGGGCCTGGAAGCTCTGCCCGCCGAGGGTGAAGCGGATCAGGATGACGTCGCCGGGCCAGGGGCCGCGGGCCCGCGGGAGGTGATCGGGGTGGGAGTCCGGCACCCGCGAGACGTCGTGGCGGATCGCCTCTTCTGCATTGCACGTGGACCGGAGGTTCGTGCAGATTGGCGCGCTGACCTTGACGCTCTTCTCGGAGATGACCGCATTCCCCCGCGTTGGTCCTCCGGGCGGCCTGGGCGAAGGCCGCGTCAGAGGTTCGCGGCGAGCGCGGCCCCATTCGTTTGGGAAGCCCATGGCCACCTGGGCCGCGCAGTCCTCCGCCGACCAGTGCCGCAGCCGCGTGATGTGGCGGGTGGCCTCGCCCTCCGGCGCGAAGGTGACGAGGCCGGTGGAGAGCGGTTTGGCCGAGGGGTCCCGGGCCGGGACAGAGGCGTTCGTGGAGACGATCCGGGGGTTCTTCATCGGTTCGAGGTTGAAGCCGGCGCTGGGAATCTCGCGCCGTCCGGGCCCCGCATGACGAATCAAGTCGCGCCGCCCGGCCCCAGGTCGGTCTCCGCCGCCGCCGCCACAAACGCCTTGCGGGCAAACCAGCGCCCGATCGCGTCCCGCTCGGTCCAGCAGCGACAGAGGACGGCGGGCGAGAGAGGGTCAGCGCTTCGGCTGGTTCATCGCCCAGAGCACCCCGAAGGGGTCGCGCAGCTGGCCGTAGCGATCCCCCCAGAACATGTCGGCCGGCGGCGTCACGGCGGTCGCGCCGGCCACGACGGCATGGGCGTAGCGCGCGTCGATGTCGTCGACCATCAGCATCAGGGAGAAGGCCTGCGGCGGCTGGAGCGCGTGCCCGTACTCGGGAAACGCGTCGCTCAGCATCAGCGACGCCCCGTTGACGTGGAGATGCACGTGCATCGTCCGTCCCTGGTCGTCGACGGGCAACGCGGCAGCGATCTCCGCCCCAAAGGCCCCGACGTAGAACTCCGCCGCCTTCATCGCGCCCGCCACGGTCAGGTAGGCCACGAGGCCCCCCTTTACAGGGGCCGGTCCTTCGGGTTGATTCGCGCTGCTCATCGGGATGCTCTCCGCGCCGGCCTCCGACGCGCGTCCGCTCCCGGCGGGGCCGCCCTCGACGATGGATCGGCATCCCACAGGACCGGCCGGACTTTTTCAAGCGGCCGCCCCCGCGAAGCCCCGAAAGGACCGACCCGGCGCGGTACACGTCGACCCTTCCCGTGCGCCGGAAGCCGGGGCCTCGCCCCCGCGGCCGAAAGGCTTGACCCCGGGCGGGACCCATGCCTTTTACGGGCGACGGCACCCCCGACTCCGTAGCTCAGCTGGATAGAGCAGCCGCCTTCTAAGCGGCAGGTCGTTGGTTCGAGCCCAACCGGGGTCGCCAGGTTCTTCTCAGTAAACCAAGATGGCAACTCCCGGGGGCGCCTTCATCTGGCGCCTCCCGGCGAGAACATTTGCGACCTATCGCCGGCCATTCTCCGGGTCTCCCGTCAAGTTCTCCTACGCCAAGTCCCACGCAGTCCCACCAAAAGCCGGAGCGGAGCCGAGGGCTCGCCGGACATGGAGACCCCATGCCCCACGCGACACCAGCTTCCCCGAGGGCAACGACTGCCGATAGCCACACGCACTGCTTCGCCTGCGGCAATTCGCGATAGAGTGGGTCGACGGGGGTTCCAAGGGGGCCCCCGGGAAGCTCAAGGCCGACTACCTTTGCCTCGACCGGTTCGAGGAGATCATCCTCTGGTTCGACAACGACGAGTTTGGCCAGACCGCCCTCGAGGCATGCGTCAAGATGGTCAAGGTCCGCGTGGCCAACGCACCGGCTGGCATCAAGGATGCCAAAAACCTGATGAATCTCAAACGCCCCGGCGACATCATGACCTGACCGGCTGGTTCGGTCCTGGCTGATTTGAAGGATCAGCCAGGACCGAACCAGCTGGACATGCGGCGAGGTTATCTACGATCAGGCCCCAGCGGTTCTCCATCAGGGTGTGACCGATGAAGCAGAGCTTGGCTTCCATTCCAGAACTTTTACGGTAGAGGCGGGCTTCTCGGTCCGTTGTGCTCGCGTGGGTCTCGTTCGAGCGCGTCTGACCCCTGAAGTCGACCTCGACGTTGCGCCCGCCGGCGGACGGCGGCGGATCTTTCCCTTGATCGTTGCCGCCCTGATCCTTGGGCTTGAAGCACATGAATCGACGCCCAGGCCTCGATCAGCGTCCCGTCGACGCTGAAGTGATCGCTGGACAGAAGCCGCCTGACCCGGGGCCAGGCCAGCACGGCGGCCAGGAACTGGGCCGCGATCCCACCGGCCAGGAGCCGGTCCCGGTTCCGGAAGAAGCTCGAATGGTCCCAGGCCTGATTGGCGATGCCCAGCCCGACGAACCAGCGGAACAACAGGTCGAACGCCAGCCGCCCCATCAGTTGCCGCTCAGAGCGGATCGAGTAGAACATCTGCAGGAGCCTGGCCCGCAGCAGCATCTCGGGCGGGATCGACGGATGACCCATCCGGGCCGCATAAAGCGCCGAGAACGACCCGCTCAGGGCCGCCAGCGCCTCGTCCGTCAGTGTCGGATGGCTCGCAGAGGATGATCGGACCGGACCCGAGCCCCAAGGGCCACATACGAGAACAACGCTCCCGAATGCCGATCCGAGCCCCGCATCTGCCTCCCCCGCTGACTGCCAGGGAGCAGTGAATCATGCCAACCCCTGGCACGCCACGGACTTCTTCAACACCCTGCTAAGACCATCCTCCTGCACGCCCGACGGACCTTCCTAGTGGCCGATCACACCAAGTTCACGCGCCGGCCGATGGTCGAGGTGGGACGCCTTGCGCAGATCGACGCGCTCTTCACGGACCGGCCGCCGCCGCCAGAAATCGTCGCCCTGATGGAACGGCACGGGGTGAAGCTCGCATTGACCGGATCGGGAGGCGTCTCGCAAAGCCCTGATTTTCGCTTGCGACTATTCCTCGACAAAGGGAAATCCTCCTGGCGTCGGCATACGACGAGACCTGGAGGAGACTCATGACGTCAGGAGGGATCCGTCGGGCCGAGGGAGCCCCCTACGATCTGCTCGTCATCGGCGGAGGCATCAACGGCACGGGGATCGCTCGCGACGCGGCCGGACGAGGCCTCTCGGTCCTGCTCTGCGAGCGTGGGGACCTCGCCGAATTCACCTCGTCATCGAGCACGAAGCTGATCCATGGCGGCCTGCGCTACCTGGAATATTACGAGTTCCGCCTGGTGCGCGAGGCGCTCGCCGAGCGGGAACGCCTGCTGCGTCTGGCACCGCACATCATCTGGCCGCTCCGCTTCGTGCTCCCGCATGACGATGGACTCCGCCCGGCCTGGATGCTGCGGATCGGCCTCTTCCTCTACGATCATCTCGCGCGCCTGCGCACGCTCCCGCGCTCGGAGATGGTTCGCTTGCGAACATCGCCGATGGGCGCGCCTCTACAGGGTCGGCTCTCGAAGGGCTTCGTCTATTCGGATTGCTGGGTGGAGGACAGTCGGCTCGTCGTCCTCAACGCGATGGATGCCAGGTCGCGGGGCGCCGAAATCCGAACACGGACCGGCGTCGAATCGGCCCACCGCATCGATGGGTCCTGGACCGCAACCCTCCGCGACGTCGGCACCGGGCAGTCCGAGACCGTTCGCGCGAAGGCCGTCATCAATGCGGCCGGACCTTGGGTGAGCGAGACGCTGGGCACCACCCTCGGGATCAACAGCCGCGCGGCAGTCCGCCTGATTAAGGGCAGCCACATCGTCGTGCCGAAGCTCTACGAGGGAGACCAGGCCTATATCCTGCAGCAGCCCGACAAGCGCATCATCTTCGCGATTCCGTACGAGCACGACTTCACCCTGATCGGTACCACCGACGTACCTTACGAGAACGAGCCCGGCCCGGCGACGATCTCGGCGGAGGAGACGCGCTATCTCTGCGAGAGCATCAATCGCTCCTTCGCCCGGTCGATCGACCCGAAGGATGTGGTCTGGAGCTACTCCGGGGTGCGCCCGCTCTACGATGACGCGGCAGCCGACGCCGCGGCGGTCACCCGAGACTACGTGCTCGACCTCGAGGATGGCGGTGGGCGGGCTCCAGCACTCTCGGTCTTCGGCGGCAAGATCACGACCTACCGTCGCCTCGCCGAGCACGCGATGGAGAAGATCGCGCCACATTTCCCGGGGCTCAAGAAAGCCTGGACCGGCACTGCAGTCCTGCCCGGCGGCGCGATGCCGGCGGCGAATTTCGAGACATTTCTGGAGCAGTTTCGCCGAGAGGCTCCTTTCCTCCCGTCCGAGACCGCGCGGCGCCTCGCCCGAGCCTATGGGACCGAAGCGCGGACCATCGTGAAGGGCGCCCGCAGTCTCGCGGATCTCGGCGACGCCTTCGACGGCGGCCTGACGGCTGTCGAGGTCGACTATCTCGTTCGCGCCGAATGGGTGCGGACCGCCGAGGACATCCTTTGGCGCCGCTCGAAGCTCGGCCTGCGCACGAGTCCGAAAAGTGCCGCGCGCCTCGCCGCCTATATCGCGCGGAAGACCGAAGCCGCCTGACGCCAACGCCTTCCGAAACGCCAAAGCCGACGCGAAGACCGGCCCGGACATCTTCGACGCCGCTCCCAAGGGAGGAAGACGACCATGTCTCAGTATGTCGGCGCCATCGACCAGGGCACCACCAGCAGCCGCTTCATCGTCTTCGATCGCGAAGGGCACATCACCGCCTGCAGGCAGCGGGAACATGCGCAGATCTATCCGCGGCCCGGCCACGTCGAGCACGATCCGATAGAGATCTGGCGCAATACGCAGGCCGTCATGCAGGATGCCCTCGACGGGGCCGGACTAACGCCGAAGGACCTGCTCTCGATCGGCATCACGAACCAGCGTGAGACTACGCTGATCTGGGACCGGCGCACGGGTACTCCGCTTCACAATGCGCTGGTCTGGCAGGATACCCGCAACGATCGCCTCGTGACCGAGTTTGCTCGCCACGGCGGCCGCGATCGCTTCCGGGCGCTCACAGGCCTGCCCCTGGCGAGCTACTTCTCGGGCTTGAAACTGCGCTGGCTCCTCGACCATGTCGACGGCGCGCGCGAGAAGGCGGAAGCTGGCGACGTCCTCTTCGGAAATATCGACAGCTGGCTCGTCTGGAATCTCACCGGCGGCCCGGACGGCGGCCTCCACGTCACCGACGTGACCAATGCCAGCCGCACCCAACTCATGTCCCTCGAGACCCTGGCCTGGGACGATGGCATGCTTGCCATGTTCGGAATTCCCCGCGCGATGCTGCCGGGGATCGTCTCGTCATCCCAAGTCTACGGAGAGACACGCCTGCCCTTCGCCGGGGTGCCGATCGCCGGGATCCTCGGAGACCAGCAGGCCGCCCTGTTCGGCCAGACCTGCTTTCGGCCGGGCGAAGCGAAGAACACCTACGGCACCGGCTGTTTCGCCTTGATGAACACCGGCGAGACGCCGGTGCCCTCGACCTGTGGCCTCGTGACGACGCTGGGCTACAAGCTCGACGGCGCGCCCGCGGTCTACGCGCTGGAAGGTTCCATCGCCATCACGGGCGCGCTGGTGCAGTGGCTGCGCGACAACCTGCACATGATCCAGGACAGCGCCGAGGTCGAGCGCTTGGCCACCACCGTGGAAGACAATGGCGGTGTCTACTTCGTGCCCGCCTTCTCTGGGCTCTACGCGCCGCACTGGAACGAGGGTGCCCGCGGCCTAATCATCGGCCTGACCCGCTATGCCAATCGCGGCCACATCGCCCGGGCCTGCTTGGAGGCTACGGCGTTCCAGACCCACGAGGTCCTGGAGGCGATGGAGAAGGATTCCGGCATCCCGGTGCGGGAGCTGCGCTCGGACGGCGGCATGGTCGCCAACGTGACCCTCATGCAGTTCCAGGCCGATATCCTCGACGTTCCGGTCGTGCGGCCGAAGGTGACGGAGACCACAGCGCTGGGAGCCGCCTACGCTGCGGGCCTCGCGACCGGATACTGGAAGAGCACGGCCGACCTCGTGCGCAACTGGGGAATCGACCGGCGCTGGGAGCCAAATATGGACGCGACGCAGCGCCAGCGCATCACCGCGGCCTGGGGCCGGGCGGTGAAGCGCGCCTTCGACTGGGACAGGCAGGACGACTGACGTTCACCCCGACATCGACCACCTCGGAAACACAAGACGACGTCGGCGGACTTGCCATGACGTCGCCACTCCCGGGGGAGCTTCTCGGCACGATGGTGCTGATCATCCTCGGCAGAGGGGTTGTGGCCGGGGCCCTCTTGCGCGGCTCGGAGGCGGAAGGCGCGGGCTGAATCGCGACCACCGCTGGCTAAGCCTTCGCCGTCCTGGCCGGGATCTTCGTCGCCGCTGCGACGGGCAAACCCGACGCGCACACCGACCCCGCGGTCACGATCGCGGCGGCGATCGCCTCCGGTTCTCACGAACGTCCGCAATGGGGCCGCCTGCGTCGTCACGGCCCTGAGCGGGGTGGACCCTGTCATCTTCGAAGCACGGGGTCGGCGGCCCGATGCAGCGGTCGCCGCCGATGTACCGCGCGTCATCCGTTCGGATTTCTCCCTCGACTTGCCGGGGCACGCAGGGCCTGCGGACATGGCCGTCGGACAAGGCCGATCGACGCTTGCCGGCAACGATCGTCACGGCTGGATGCGGTGGATCGATCTCCGATCAACCCTCTCGGCCGTCGAATGAGAGCTTGGCCGATCCGCAACAAGCTCAGGCGGTGTGGCGCTGGCCGACGACGAGGCGCAAGCCGGCCGGGCCGACGGACGCCTCGGCGAGGATGGCGGTGGCCTTGCGCGCCAGTTCTCCGCGCTGGAACGGCTTCTGGACGATGCGCTCGGCTCCGACCTCGCCCGCCTGCATCAGCGCCGCGGTGTCGGCGTATCCGGTGACGAACATCACGGGAAGATGCGGCCAGCGAAGGCGGATCTGGCACGCGGCCTCGGCCCCGTTCATACCCGGCATGGCGAAGTCCAGAACGATCAGGTCGACACAGGCGTCGGATTCGAGAGCGGAGAGAGCGGCAAGGCCAGAGCCCGCCTCGCGGATGCGATAGCCGTTCTCGGACAGGATCGAGGTGGTGATCTCGCGCACCGCACTATCGTCGTCCACCACGAGGACCACCGGCCGATCGCCCGCCCGACGCTGCTCGGCGCAGTCGATAACAGGCCGGAATGCCTCGCGGGCCGGGGAGGTGGCCTCCGCCCGCGGAAGGTAGATCCGCACCGAGGTGCCTTCGCCCACGCGGGTGTCGATGCGAACACCGCCGCCGGACTGCTTCACGAAGCCATAGACCTGTGCGAGGCCGAGGCCAGACCCCTTATCGACCGCCTTCGTGGTGAAGAACGGCTCGAACACACGGGCCAGGACCTCGGGCGCAATCCCGGTACCGGTGTCGCTCACCGCGAGCATCACGTACTCGCCGGGCACCGGCTCCTCCGCACGGGCAGGGGTCCGCGTCAGGGTGACGTTCGCGGTCTCGATGGTGAGGCACCCCCCCACGGCCATGGCGTCGCGCGCGTTGATCGCGAGGTTCAGGATCACGAGCTCGATCTGCGTCGCATCGACAAGGGCTGACCAGAGATCGGATTGCAGCGTCATCTCGATGCGCACCGCACCGCCGATCGAGCTCTGCAGGAGATCGCGCATGGACGCGACGGTCTGGTTCAGCTCCACCGGCGTCGGCTCCAGGCGCTGACGACGGGAGAAGGCGAGGAGTTGCGCCGTCAGGCGTGCTCCGCGGTCGGCGGCACCACGCATCATCTGAAGGCGGCGCTGCGACCGCTCGTCGGGGATGGCACGCTCCAGGAACTCGATGTTGCCGGAGATCACCGTCAGTAGATTGTTGAAATCATGGGCGACGCCGCTGGTGAGTTGGCCCACGGCTTCCAGGCGCTGCGCCTGGCGGAGAGCCTCCTCGACCCGCTCGCGCTCGGCAATCTGGCAGTGCAGCTCGGCATTGGCGGCGGCGAGGTCGCTCGTGCGCGCTTTCACACGGGCCTCCAGGGTCGCGTTGAGGTCCCGCAGATCCTGGACTGCGCGCTCGCGCTCGGCATGGGCGCGCGCCTCGGCGAGGGCGCGCAGGATGGTCCGGGGCAGGCGGTCGAGGCGCTGCTTGGTCACGTAGTCGGTGGCACCCCGCTTCAGGGCTTCCACCGCGACATCCTCACCGAGGGTGCCCGAGACGAAGACGAAGGGCGTACCCG
Source organism: Methylobacterium sp. Leaf465 (assembly GCF_001424705.1). GTDB lineage: Bacteria > Pseudomonadota > Alphaproteobacteria > Rhizobiales > Beijerinckiaceae > Methylobacterium. The sequence goes on along the minus strand of NZ_LMRA01000012.1, from coordinate 347,962 downwards.
GACAATGGGTGCGAGCGATCGCCAGGGCGCTGAGGCCGTCGAAGGTCGGCAGAACGTAGTCGGCGAGGATGAGGTGATGCCCGCAGGACGCCGCTGCAGCGGTGAAGTCCGGCGCGGTCATCACCCGGTCGATCGTATACGGACGCCCGAGATCGTCGAGCACCGCACCGAGGAGTTCCGTATCGAGGTCGCTGTCTTCGAGAAGGAGGATTCTCAGGAGTGCCGGACCGACATCATCCTGCGTCGCCTGATCGGGCTGAGTCACGTGTTCGATGGCCAACCTCCTCCCCGATGCGGGGGCGGCTCGTTCAGGACCGCCCAGAACACGCCGAGATCCTGGATCGCCTCGAAGAATTCCGTGAACCCAACGGGCTTGACCACGAAAGCGTTCACGCCGAGGTCGTAGGACCGCACGAGGTCGGTCTCCTCCCGCGAGGAGGTCAGCATCACGACCGGAATCGCGCGGGTCCGGACATCGCCCTTGACCTGCGCGAGGACCTCCAGGCCGTCGACCTTGGGCAGCTTGAGGTCGAGGAGGACGACGGCCGGGTCGCGCGTATCCCGACCCGCGAAGTCGCCGCGGCGATAGAGGAAGTCGAGTGCCTCCGCACCGTCGCGACAAATCACGATCTCATTGGCGAGTTGGCTCTTCTCCAGGGCGGCAAGGGTGAGTTCGATGTCGTTCGGATTGTCCTCGACGAGGAGGATCGGCTTCAGATCGGGCATGGATCAGCGCGCTTCCCTGGGGTTCCGCGACGATCGGGCTCGGTTCGCGGCATTCGGATTGGGCACCGCCCTCGGTGTCGGCAGCGTGAAGTAGAAGGTCGCGCCGTGTCCCACGGCTCCTTCGGCCCAGGTGCGACCGCCATGGCGCTCGACGATGCGCCGCACATTCGCAAGTCCGATGCCGGTTCCCTCGAATTCCTCCACCCGGTGCAGGCGCTGGAACACCCCGAACAGCTTGTCGACATAGGCCATGTCGAACCCGACGCCGTTGTCGCGCACGAAGAAGACGGCCTGCTCCGCTCCGTCGTCCTCCTGTCCGGTGTCGGGGCTCCGACCATCGAGACGACCGATCTCGATCGTCGCATCCGTCCGACCACGGGTGTACTTGACGGCGTTCGAGAGCAGATTTTCGATGACGAGGCGCAGCATCACCGGATCGGCGTTGACCCGTCCGAGCTGTCCGATGGTCCAGTGGATCGTCCGCTCGGAGGAGACGTCACGAAGCACAGAGCGACGGACCTCCTCGACCAGCGCGTTGAGATCGCCGGCGACCGGGTTCAGGGCGTTGCGGCCCATCTGCGAGAAGCGCAGCAGGTTGTCGACCAGAGTACCCGCCGAGAAGGCCGCCTCGATGATCGTGTTGATGTAGTGCCGCCCCTTCTCGGATAAGAGGCTGCCTTCGCGCGATCGCAACAGCTCCGAGTACCCGACGATATGCCGGAAGGGCGCGCGGAGGTCGTGGCTGACCGAGTAGGAGAAGGCTTCCAGTTCCTTGTTGGAGCGCTGCAATTCCTCGCTCAGGGAGGCGAGCTCCTCGGCCCGCCGCAGAACGATCCCGAGCACGGAGGCCCTCAGGTCCTTCACCGATTCGATCTCAGCCCGCATCCAGGGGAGGGCGCGGTTCTGCAGTGTCTCCTTCCAGATGGCGAAGGATTGCCGAGGGTGCAATCGTTCGAGGCCGCCGGCCGGATCGGGCACGGCGGCCTTGGTCGGGTCGCCGCCCCACTTCACCGTGCGCACCACCTCGGGTCGAAACCAGAGCACGTAGCTGGCATATTTCTGCGAGATCGAGATCGCCAAGAGGCCGCTCGCCCGTTCGGCGAAGGCGCGTGCCGGCGGATAGACTTCACTCAGCGCATCCGTGGCGACGAGGTCGGCACCGCCGGGTCCGCTGGAGAGCCATTGGTAGATTGCCCGCACTTCGGATTCCCGCGGCGTCGCGCCGAGGAGCCGGCAGGTGTCCGAGGTGATCACGGCCGCGCCTGATGCTCCGGCGAGGGCCAGGACGTCGTCGGAATGCTTCAGCAAGCCGTCGAGGAAGTTTTCCTCCTCCGCCATGAAGCCGAGGAGCCGCGACTGGATCGCCCCCAGGCGCAGGCGCTGTTCGGTCTCCGCGCCACGCTCCTTGGCCGCGAGCTGAAGCGCGAAGATGCGGGTGAGGAAGTCGCAGGCGTTGCGGGCCTGGAGCGGCACGCGGCGGGGCTCGGCATTGTGGCAGGAAATCAGGCCCCAGAGGACGCCGTCGACCAGGATCGACACCGACATCGACGCCATCGTGCCCATGTTGCGCATGTACTCGACATGCACCGGCGAAACGCTGCGCAGAATCGACTGGCTGAGGTCGAGGGGCTCCGCGTCCTCGCTGGCCTCCCGCAGGATGGGGACCGGCCGGTACCCGGCATCGGGGATGATCCGCAGGCGGTTGCGCCGGTAGAGCTCCCGGGCCTGGGCGGGGATGTCGGACGCGGGAAAGCGGAGGTCGAGGTAGGAGGGCAAGGCGCCGTTGCCATCCTCGGCGATGACGGTGCCGTGCCAGTCCCGGTCGAACCGATAGACGAGGGTACGGTCGAAGCCGGTGATGTGGCGGATGTCGACGGCCACGAGGTGACACAGTGCGGCGACGGAGGCGGCGTCGTGCAGACCCTCCACGAAGCGGCTCAGGCGCGGGTAGAGCGCGTCGAGGCTGTGGTCGGATGCGAAGACGCTCGCGACCGCCTCGAATTCCAGAATGATGAGCCCGGCCGAGCGATGGATCGCGAGGTCGTAGGCGAGGGGCCCCTCGGGGGTGGCCAGGGTCACGGTGCGCAGGTACTGGGCGCCGTCGCGCTCGGATTCCGCCGCTCCCTCCAGCAGGAGGCCGGCGAGTTCCGGAAAGACCGCATCGCAGGGTTGGCCGAGGCAGGCCTCGACACCCCCGGGGACGTTGGCACTCGCCTGGACGATTCGGCCGTCCGTCGCCCGGAGGGCGAGGAGGAAGCCGTGCGGCTGGAGCGTCCCGAGGCGGTGGATCGGCTCACGGTCGCAGACGGTCAGAGCTTCGGCGGGCGACAAGCCCATGTCCAACCCCCGCGAATCCACCGTCAAAGCCTCCGCTCCCCCCGACCGTCCCCGTCATGCGCGTCCTCTCGCGTTTGGTTACGCGGATCGCGCGGGCGGCGCAACGCGACCCGGCGCGCCGCAGCCACAACAGACCGCGAGAACTCCCGTACCCCGTCGCGCCCGCCAGCCCCGCAATCTCCGGTCGACATCCCTGCGGGCCGCTCTAGCTTCCGCAGAGGATCGACTCCGTCCAACGCGGCGGGATCGACGACAAGGGGGGGGACGACATGGCGAAGCGCGAGCGCATGGAACCGACGCCGCCAGAGCTCCTGAGCCCCTGGCGGACCGAGGCGCGGGCCAAGCTGCAGGCCGAGGCACGCGATTTCGCCCGGGACGTCGTGATGCCGCTCGCCGACGCGCTCGATCCGCAGAAGGCGGAGATGCCGCGAAGCCTCATCGATCAAATGGCCGCCAAGGGCTGGTTCGGCATCACGATCCCGGCCGAGCAGGGCGGCCTCGGCCACGGCGTGTTCGAGTACTGCCTCGTCTCCGAGGAACTCGCCCGGGCCTGGCTCTCGGTGGGCAGCATCCTGGCGCGGGGCCAGGGTCTCGGCACCCAGACCCTCGATCCAGAGCGGCGAAAGGCCCTTCTGGAGAAGTCGGCGAAGGGACAATGGATCGGCGGCATCGCCCTCTCGGAGCCCACCGCCGGCTCGGACCTCGCCGGCGTGCAGACCCGGGCGGTACGCGAGGGCGACACCTGGGTGTTGACCGGAACCAAGCGCTGGGCGGGCTTCGCCAAGGCCGCGGACTTCGTCGAGGTCTTGGCCCGGACCCGCGATCCCGAGCCCGGCGAGCCACGCTCGGCGGGGCTCGAACCCTTCCTCGTCGTGAAGGAGCCCGGTACCTTTCCGCCCGGCATGACCGGCCGGGTCATCGACAAGATCGGCTATCACGGCTTCCTCACCTTCGAACTGGACCTCGACGGCGTGCGGGTGCCGGAGACCGATCGCCTCACCGGGCTCTACGGCGACCAGGGCGCCGACGCGGATTCCGGGGGCTTCGCTTCGGTCCAGCGGGGGCTCAACATCGCACGGGTGCACACGGCGGCCCGCGCGGTCGGCGTGGCCCGGGCGGCCCTGGAGGATTGCCAGGCCTATCTGCAGGAGCGCGAGCAGTTCGGGCACCCGATCGGCGACTTCCAGGCCCTGCGCTTCGCCCTGGCCGACATGGCGGCCGACGTCGCACAGGCCCGCGCCTTCTGGAACCAGGTGGCGCACCTGCTCGACGCCGGCGAACCGGCCGAGAGCGAGTCGGCCATGGTCAAGCTCGTCGCCACGGAAATGGCGGTGCGGGTCACCAACCAGGCGATGCAGCTCCATGGCGGGAACGGCTACACCACCGAACGCCGGGTGGAGCGCTACTGGCGCGACGCGCGTCTGACGACGATCTTCGAGGGAACGAGCGAGATCCAGCGCCGGATCATCAGCGACCGGATGCTGCCGAAGCCCTGACGCACCGGTACCGACGTCAGCGTCCGACCATCACCAGACGCAGCTTGTCGGCGAGATCCTCGCGCCGGTAGGGCTTGCTGAGGAGCGGCAGGTCGACGGGAACGCCCTGCTCGCCGAGGGCCGAGCCGGTATAGCCCGAGGCGAGCAGCACCCGCAGACCGGGACGCAGGGCCCGGGCGTGGGTCGCAAGCTCGACGCCGTTCATCCCGCCGGGCATGACCACGTCGGAGAACAGGATGTCGATGCGCTCCGGTCCCTTGAGGCGTTCCAGCGCCTCGGCCGCATGGGTGGCGGTGAGGGTCCGGTAGCCGAGTTCCGACAGGCTCTCCACCGCCATCTCCAGCACGGCGGCCTCGTCCTCGACCACCAGGACGACCTCGCCCTCCGCGGCCCGACGCAGCGGCAGAAGCCCGTCCGTCCGGGCGGCCTGCACGACCGGCTCGGCCGAGCGCGGCAGGTCGATGGTGATGCTGGTGCCCTGGCCCGGCGCGCTCGCGACCCGGACCTGCCCGCCGCCCTGGCGCGCGAAGCCGTAGACCTGGCTCAGACCGAGCCCGGTGCCTTTCCCGACATCCTTGGTGGTGAAGAACGGCTCGAAGGCGCGGGCGGCCGTGGCCGCATCCATGCCGAGGCCGGTATCCGTGACCGTGACGCGGACGTAATCGCCGGGGGACAGATCGGGCCAGGCCGCCCGGCGCTCCGGGGTGAGGGACAGGTTCTCGGTCCGGATCGTCAGGGTGCCGCCACTCGGCATGGCGTCGCGGGCATTCACCGCGAGGTTCAGGATGGCGCTCTCGAATTGCCCGGGATCGAGGCGGACGGGATCGAGGGCCGCGTCGAGGTCGAGGACGATGTCGACGGTCTCGCCGACCGCGCGCTGCAGCAGGCCCTGGAAGTCCTTGATGAGGTGGTTGGGATTGACGGTCTCGGGTCGCAGAACCTGCCGGCGCGAGAACGAGAGGAGCTTCTCGGTGACCTCAGCTCCGCGCCGGGCCGCCGTCATCGCCGAGGTCGCCAGCCGCTCGACCCGCTGGGCGTTGTCGGGCCGGCGCACGATCATGTCGAGGTTTCCGACGATGACCGTGAGGAGGTTGTTGAAGTCGTGGGCGACGCCTCCCGTGAGCTGGCCGATCGCCTCCATCTTCTGCGCCTGGCTGAGGCGCTGCTCGGCCTCGTGCCGATCGGTGGTGTCGATGACCACGCCGGCCATGCTGGCGGGGGTTCCATCCGGGTCCCGATAGAGCCGGCCGCGCACGTCGATCCAGCGCTCGGCACCGTCCCCGGCCCGGGTGATGCGACACTGGAAACAGAGGATGTTCTCCACCTGCGCCCGCGCCATGGCGGCTTCCGCCAGCGCCCGGTCGTCAACAACCACATGCCCGAGGAAGTCGGCGAGGCCCCAGCGCGGAAGCAGGCTGTCGTAGCCGAAGATGCGGTCGTGCCGCAGCGTGCGAACGGAGGCCCCGGTCCGGAGGTCGAGGGTCCAGTTGCCCATATCCGCGGCCTCGAGGGCGATCGCGACGTTGTCGCGGGCAATCTCGAGCTCGGCCCGCTGGCGCTCGCTCTGGACGGCGGCCGCCTCCGCGGCGCCGTAGAGGACGTCGACCTCGCGCAGGTAGACGGCCAGGACGACGATGCCGGCCGCCAGGGCCTCCAGCCGCCCGGCGAACCAGCCCACCGTACCCCGGGCGGCGCCCGGCAGGGTGATGAGGTTGTCGAAGACGAGGAGCAGCAGCGAAACCGCGAGCCAGAGCTGCAGCACGGTGCGCAGGCGCGTGCGCCAGCACAGGGTCGCAAGGGCCGCCACCGTGAGGAGCACCACGGCCGGACCGACTCCCGACGTGGTCAGCAGCCAGTAATTGTCGCCCTCGACGCTGCGGGGCAGATAGTCGACGTAGGCGACGACGATCCAGCTCAGCCCACCGGCGGCGGCTGCGACGGCCAGGGCGGTGAGGCCGCCGACGGCCCCGACCCGGGCGTGCGGCACGAGGCGCGGGCGCCGGTCGCCCTCCATGATCGCGTAGGGCAGGGCGAAGAGCGGCGGCCCCACATGCCATAGGGTCCAGAGCCAGGTCGTGGTGCCCGGCCCCGAGCCGATGATCCGTCCCGGGCCGAACAGGCCCGGGAAGCTGAGGAGTTGAACCGCGACGATGAGTGTCGTGAACAGACTGCCGGCGGCGAGAACCAGCAGCGGCACCGACCGGGTGCGCCGGTATTGCGCGAAGAAAAGGCAGGTTGTGACCGCGTAGACCGTGATCAGCGCGGCTTGGTAGCTCGGGACGAATCCCGGCATCGCGCTCATCGGCTCCGCCACGATGGGCAGGAGGGCGAGCGTCAGAAGCCCGAAGGCGGCGGCGACCGCAACCGCGAATCGCCTTTGCGAGGGGGTCGTCCCGGCATCCGCCAAGGTCGAGAGGCCTGGAGGGCCAGCGCAGTCCGGCACGATGTGGCTCCCGGCCGCGCGCCGACGGCGGATCGCCCGGCCGACAGGACCTGCTTCGGTCTAGCACCATCCTCGCCGGGGCGACATCGTTCGTCCGACATCGGACGTTCCTGCCTCGTCCGTATGGTTCGCGCCGTTGCCGGGGAGCAACATCGGTCCTTCCGGTCCCCATGCGACGCCCGGAACCGGATCAGGCGGGAACGCGGCGTCCATCCCAGGCAAAGACCCCGCCCGTATCCTCCGGCCCGAGCCCCTCGATCACCCGCAGCAGGTGCGCCGCGCTCGTCTCGGGGGTGAACAGACCGGGGGTGTTGGGGTCCGGTCGGAAGGGTTCGGACAGGGCCGTGGTCACGGTGCCGGGATGCAGGCCCGCCACGATCGCATCGGGGTGGGTGCGTCGTGCCTCGATCGCAAGGGTGCGCAGGATCTGATTCAGGGCCGCCTTCGACGCGCGGTAGGCGTACCAGCCACCGAGACGATTGTCGGAGATCGAGCCGACTCGCGCCGACAGCGCGGCGAAGACGCTGCGCCCGGCCCGCGGCATCAGGGGCAGGAAGTACTTGGCCGCCAGGGCCGGACCGATCGCGTTCACCGCGAAGACCGCGGCCATGGCCGCCGGATCCAGGGCCCGGATCGCCTTCTCGGGCGCGACGCCGGACCCGTGCAGGAGCCCCGCAGCGACGACGACGAGACCCACCGGACCGTGACGCCCGACGCGCTCGGCCGAGATACGGACGGACGCCTCATCGGTCAGGTCGATCGGTCCCACCGCCGCGGGCCCAGCCTCGACGGTCCCCGACCGCGAGAGGGCGAAGACCGATCCGTAGGTCCCCCGGCCCACGAGGCCGGCGACGAGGGCCCGGCCGATCCCGCCGGAGGCGCCGATCACCACGGCGCTGGGCGACGAGGCAGACATGGATGGGTTCCGTTCCCGTCACGCGAAACGGCCGCGCGACGGGGATCGCGCGGCCGTTCCGAAAGTTCCCGAGACTTACGAGCAGCCGGTCGTCGAGCCGCAGGTGTCGCACTTCAGGCAGGTGCCGTTCCGGACGAGCGTGAAGTTCGCGCATTCTGGGCAGGCTTCGCCGACGTAGCCCTTCATCTTCGCCTCGGCGCGGCGATCGGAGACCGTGCGCTCGGGTTTGATCGGGTCGGGCTTGGCGAAGGGCAAGGCATTGACCAGGGCCTCGGCCTGGCCGGCCTGGACCGGCTCGGCCTTCAAAGCCGTGGCACCGCGCAGCGCATGGACCACGCCGCCGGCGGGGGTGGTCTGGCCGGAGGTTGCCGCGCCGACACCGACGGTGCCGCCGGCCGGTCCTCCCTGGATCAGGGTGAGCCGGTCGGCCGAGCCACGCAGGAGGCCGCGGGAGACGACGCTGGAGGCGGTGGCTTCCGTCCGGCCGGGCTCGCGGGTGGTGTCGGTCTCGCCGCCGCCGATCACCGTGCCTCCGATCTCGGACGGGTTGACGTGGGCCAGATCCGCGCGGCCGAGGTAGGACACGGCGAGCTCGCGGAAGACGTAGTCGAGGAGCGAAGTCGCGTTCTTGATCGCGTCGTTGCCTTGCACGAAGCCCGCGGGTTCGAAGCGGGTGAAAGTGAAGGCCTCGACGTATTCCTCCAGCGGCACGCCGTACTGGAGCCCAAGCGAGATCGCGATAGCGAAGTTGTTCATCAGGCTGCGGAAAGTGGCGCCTTCCTTGTGCATGTCGATGAAGATCTCGCCGAGGCGACCGTCATCGTACTCGCCGGTCCGCAGGTAGACCTTGTGCCCGCCCACGACCGCCTTCTGGGTGTAGCCCTTGCGACGATGGGGCATCTTCTCGCGGGAGCGGATGCGCTCGACGCGCTCGATCACCCGCTCGACGATCTTCTCCGCGACCTGCGCGGCCTTGGCGGCGGCCGGGGCCGCGATCAGCGCCTCGACCAAGTCCTCGGCGTCGTCGTCCTCGTCGGCGATCAGGGCCGAGTTCAGGGGCTGCGAGAGCTTCGAGCCGTCGCGGTAGAGGGCGTTGGCCTTGAGGGCCAGGGTCCAGGACAGCTTGTAAGCGTTCTTGCAATCCTCGACCGTCGCGTCGTTGGGCATGTTGATGGTCTTGGAGATGGCGCCCGAGATGAAGGGCTGCGCCGCCGCCATCATGCGGATGTGGCTCTCCACCGAGAGGTAGCGCTTGCCGATGCGGCCGCACGGGTTGGCGCAATCGAACACCGCGTAGTGTTCCGGCTTGAGGAAGGGCGCACCCTCCAGGGTCATCGCACCGCAGATGTGGGTGTTGGCCGCTTCGATGTCCTTCTTCGAATAGCCCAGGAAGGGCAGGATCTCGAAGGTCGGATCGGCAAGCTTCTCGGCCGGAACCTTGAGCACGTCCTTCAGGAAGTCGTCGCCCAGGGTCCAGCGGTTGAACACGAACTTGATGTCGAAGGCCGACTTCAGGCCCGCCTCCACCGCCGCGAGCTTGTCGTCGGTGAAGCCCTTGGCGCGGAGCGACCCGGGGTTGATCGCCGGCGCCTGGCCCATCGAGCCGTGGCCGACCGCGTAGGCCTCGATCTCGGCGATCTCGGATTCCCGGTAGCCGAGGGTGCGCAGGGCATCCGGCACCGCGCGGTTGATGATCTTGAAGTAGCCGCCGCCAGCGAGCTTCTTGAACTTCACCAGGGCGAAGTCCGGCTCGATGCCGGTGGTGTCGCAATCCATCACGAGGCCGATCGTGCCGGTGGGCGCGATGACGGTCGCCTGAGCGTTGCGGTAGCCATGCTCCTCGCCCAGCGCCAGGGCGCGGTCCCAGGCGTGCTTCGCCCGCTCGGCGATGTCGGTTTGGGGCACGTTGGCCAGATCGAGGGGCACCGGGGCGATCGAGAGGAACTCGTAGCCCTCCGCCTCGCCGTGGGCGGCGCGACGGTGGTTGCGGATCACCTTGAGCATGGCATCCGCGTTCTCCTCGTAGGCCGGGAAGGCCCCGAGTTCGCCGGCCATCTCGGCGGAGGTGGCGTAGGCCACGCCGGTCATGATCGCCGTGAGGGCGCCGGCCAGCGCACGACCCTTCTCGGAGTCGTAGGGCAGGCCCATGCTCATCAGCAGGCCGCCGATATTGGCGTAGCCCAGACCGAGGGTGCGGTAGCGGTACGAGAGCTCTGCGATCTCCTTTGAGGGAAACTGCGCCATCATCACCGAGATCTCGAGCACGACCGTCCAGAGGCGGTTGAGATGCTCGAAGGTCGCAACGTCGAAGTGGTTCGTGGCGCGGTCGTACATCGTCAGCAGGTTGGCCGAGGCCAGGTTGCAGGCGGTGTCGTCGAGGAACATGTATTCGGAGCACGGATTCGACGCCCGGATCCGGCCGCCCGCCGGGCAGGTGTGCCAGTCGTTCATCGTCGTGTTGAAGTGCAGGCCCGGATCGGCCGAAGCCCAGGCGGCCTCACCGATCTTTTCCCAAAGATCGCGGGCCTTCACGGTCTTCGTGGTCTTGCCGGTGGTGCGGGCGGTGAGGTTCCAGTCGGCATCGGACTCGACCGCGCGCAGGAAGTCGTCGGTGAGGGAGACCGAGTTGTTGGAGTTCTGGCCGGCGACGGTGAGGTAGGCTTCCGAATCCCAGTCGGTGTCGTAGACGGGGAAGTCGATCTTGGTGAAGCCCTGGCGGGCGAACTGGATCACGCGCTTCGTGTAGGAATCCGGTACCGCGTCCTTGCGGGCGGCCTTGACGGCCTTCTTCAGGACGGGATTGCGCTCGGGGTCGAAGCAGGCATCGCCCTCGGCCTCGCACTGGGTGCAGGCCTTCATCACCGCGCTCAGGTGCTTGGAGACGATCTTGGAGCCTGTGACGAGGGCAGCGACCTTCTGCTCCTCCTTCACCTTCCAGTCGATGTACTGCTCGATATCCGGATGGTCGATGTCGACGATGACCATCTTGGCCGCGCGCCGGGTGGTGCCACCCGACTTGATCGCGCCCGCGGCCCGGTCGCCGATCTTGAGGAAGGACATCAGGCCGGAGGACTTGCCGCCGCCGCCGAGCTTCTCGTTCTCGCCGCGCAGCAGCGAGAAGTTCGAGCCGGTGCCCGAGCCGTACTTGAACAGGCGCGCCTCGCGGACCCAGAGGTCCATGATGCCGCCCTCGTTGACGAGGTCGTCCTGCACGCCCTGGATGAAGCAGGCATGCGGCTGCGGGTGCTCGTAGGACGAGGCGGACTTCGTCAGTTCACCGGTGCGGTAATCGACGTAGTAGTGCCCCTGCGCCGGGCCATCGATGCCGTAGGCCCAGTGGAGGCCGGTATTGAACCATTGCGGCGAGTTCGGCGCCACCATCTGGCGGGCGAGCATGAAGCGCAGCTCGTCGAGGAAGGCCGAGGCGTCCGCCTCGGACGTGAAGTAACCGCCCTTCCAGCCCCAGTAGGTCCAGCAGCCGGCGAGACGGTCGAAGACCTGCGTCGACGAGATCTCGGAAACGTAGCGCTCGGCCTCGGGCAGCTCGGCCAGCGCGACGAGATCCGGCTCCGAACGCCACAGGAACGACGGCACGTCGTTCTCCTCGACCTTCTTCAGGGCCGCCGGTACGCCGGCCTTGCGGAAGTACTTCTGCGCGAGGACGTCGCTGGCCACCTGGGACCAGCTCTCCGGCACCTCGATCCCGTCGAGGCGGAAGACCGTGGAACCGTCCGGGTTGCGGATCTCGCTCAGGGTCTTGCGAAAGGGAATCGTCGCGTAAGGGGATTGTCCGGCCGTGGTATGGCGCCGTTCGAACCGCATGGAACCTGTCTCCCGAGCCGCCTGAAGAAGTGCGGCGCCGTGTCGAAGAATGATGAAGTCAAGCGTCCGCGAACGCCGCGAAGCGCCGGAATGGGTCTCGAAAATTCGGTGGTCCGCCGGTGACGCGACAGCCTCGGCGACGATCCGAAGGTATGCCAGCCCGGGGCCTCACGTCAATAACTAGTGTGCCGGCTGCCTGTTCCGGGCTACATGTAGTGGGTGACGTCTTATTCCTGTGGATATCGCGACCCGATCCGTAAGTGCCCTTTTCGCTTGATGGATTCGGAGGCCAAAAATTTTCCACCCACAGGTGGTGCCACCCTCGCCGGTGGTGCCCGCAGGGTTAACGGCGCCGGGTGTGAGATTTCCGCCGCATCGGTCTCAGACCCTTCGCCTCGCGGGCGCCGCCGCGCGGCTGGACTTCACGCATGCGCCTCACCATAGTCCGCGCCGGAACACGATGGCGGGGCGCGGGTGCCCCATTCAGGCGAACGCGATGGCTCTCAAGGACACGTTCCTGCGGATCTTCACCTGGTGGAACGGGCAGACGATGTCGCTCGCGCTCTACACGGCGCGCAGCGGGCAGCGCGTCGGCGCGGACGATCTCGGCAACGTCTACTACCGGGCGCAGGGGCCGCTGATCGACCGTTCCGTCGGCACCGAGCGGCGCTGGGTGGTCTATAATGGATATGCCGACGCCTCGAAGGTGCCCCCGGGCTGGCGCGCCTGGCTCTGTCACAACGGCGACGTGCCCCCGAGCGAACAGGATTACACGCCGCGGGCCTGGCAGAAGCCCTACGTGGAGAACCTGACCGGCACCAGCGGCGCCTACCGCCCGCGCGGCTCGCAGTTGAATGTCGGCCAGCGCCCGGCCGCCACCGGCGACTACGTGCCCTGGAGCCCGGGCAACTGAGGGCAGGCCCTCCGGTCAAGGGGCCGGCCCTTTTTCCACCAATCTTCGCGCGCTTAAGAAGACCTCGCATCGTCGCGCCCGCCCGGGGCGCCAGCGAGGAGGGTCGTCCGTGAGCCGCAGCACAGCAGGATCGTCTCGCTCCGTGGTCAAGCGCCTCCTCCTCGCGTCGGTCGCGATCGGCCTCTCCGGCCTCCCGGCTGCCGCCGACAAGATCAAGAACCCCACCGCGGTGTTCTCGGGCCTCGACAAGATCACCGGGCGCATCGTTTCCTTCGAAGTGGCGGTGGACGAGACCGTGCAGTTCGGCGCCCTGCAGCTGACGCCGCGGGTCTGCTACAGCCGCCCGCCGACCGAGAGCCCGAAGACCACGGGCTTCCTTGAGGTCGACGAGGTTACCCTCGACAACAAGTATCGCCGCATCTTCACCGGCTGGATGTTCGCGTCGAGCCCCGGACTGCACGCCATCGAGCATCCGATCTACGATGTCTGGCTCGTCGATTGTAAGGGCGGCTCCGACGTGATCGCCGAGGCACGCGAGCAGGAAGATGTGCCCGCCATGGCCTCGAAGCCGGAGAAGACCCGGCGTCCGAAGACCGGCCAGGACGCCACCCGGACCGCCCAGCAGGTGAATCCGAACGGCCAGGTGGATGTGGAAGCGCCGCGCGGGGTGCCGGTCCAGCCCAGGCAGAAGCCCTCGCGCAAGTTCTTCCCGTCGAACGAGGGGCCGGCCCCGGCGCCGCCGCCGCAGCAGCCGCAGTCGCTGTTCGACGCCCTGTTCCGTTAGGATGCACCGACGCGCGTCAGCCGAGGGCTAACGCGTCCAAAACCTGTTGCCCGCGCACCGATCCGTCCCCGGGCCAGACGGTCCAGTCTGCCCGCTGGTCGATCGCCTCGGCCAAGCGCCGCTTGTAGATGTGGCGCGGGAGTTCCTCCGCGCCGAACTGCATCAAGTGATCGGTCACGAACTGCGTGTCGGCGAGGCGGTAGGCGCCCGCGCGCAGACGGGCCACGAGATGCACCAGGGCGACCTTCGAGGCGTCGCGGACGGTGTGGAACATGCTCTCCCCGAAGAAGGCGGCTCCGAGGGAGACGCCGTAGAGGCCGCCGACCCGCTGGCCGTCGAGGAACACCTCCACCGTGTGGGCATGCCCGGCCTCGAAAAGGGCACCGTAGAGCTCGCGGATCCGGCCATTGATCCAGGTTCGCTGGGCATCACCCCGCGGCGCGGCGCAGCCGGCGATGACCGCATCGAAATCCTGATCGGTTCGGACCTCGAACACGTCCGACCGCACGGTTCGCGCGAGACGCTTGGCGACATGGAAGGCGTCGAGGGGCAGGACGCCGCGCGCCCGTGGTTCAACCCAGTAGATGGCCGGATCGTCGGCATCCTCCGCCATGGGAAAGATGCCGGCCGCATACGCCTTCAACAGGATCTCGGGCGTGATCTCGACGCGGTCGCCATCATACATGAGCGGAGTTTGAAGCGGTGCCACGTGGAAGGCCAGAGGGAGGCGCGCCGCACGGGGCGCCCGATTCACGAAAAAGGGCGGAACCTCTCGGTTCCGCCCTCGCATGCCAGACGGCGGGGATGCTTAGAAATTCGGGCCGCCCGAGGTGGTGCCGAGATTCGGCACAATCCGATTCGGCTGCTCGGCGTTCCCGCCCTTCGCGGAATCCTCGAAGATCGCCTCGCGGTTGGTGGTGTAGGGCGCCTCGACCACCGAACCGGTCACGTCCATGTCGACGCGGCCATCGGCGTTGCGGTAGGCGCCGTAGGCCGACGGATTGTCGATCGGGCCACGGGTGGTGTTGCCGGCCTGCGGAACGGCCCGCTCGGGCTGGCCGACATTGCCGGACGGAGACTGCGCCAGGGCGGCAGAGGCAATCAGGGAGGCGGCGACGAAGGTCAGGCTGAAGGTGCGCATCGGAATCTTTCGGGAAGTCGGTCGTTAGGAATTCGGTCTCCGGCGGAGCAGGTCGCTTCGGGGCTCGAAAGGCCCGCTCCGGCTCCGCCTGACTGATCTGGGGGAGGAAGTCGTGACGGATCAAAGCGTTCCGGCACTTCCTTCGCTGGCAATCGGTCGCAGGCGACGGGCCTGGAAAGTGTTGAGATCATTCCCAAGGAACAAGCGAACGTCGTCGCAACGGCTCAGATTGGGCCAATCCGCGAACGGAGCTCAGCGTGAAAGAGATGATCCGGATCAGCTTGAATCTCATTCACGCGCAATTTGGTTGTGCGTGAACGCACATGGGTGGTCGATGACCCGCCAGGGGAGCGGACCGGCACGAAAAAGCCGGCCCGTTTCGGGGCCGGCTCGGGATCGAACAATCAGGGCAGACCCGCCGCGACGGGTTGTCCGATTAGCGGGCGGGGCCGCCGGACGTCGTACCTGTGTTCGGCACGCCGCGGTTGGTGTCGTTGGCATTGCCGCCCTTGGCCGAATCGACCGCGCCCGCGCCGGGGCTCATGCCGCGTTCGCCGGCCGGGGCCGTCGCTGCGCCCGGGACCGGCGCCATGTCGCGGGTCGAGGGGTTGTCGATCGGTCCGCGGGTGGTTCCACCAGCCTGCGGTACCGCCCGCTCGGGCTGGCCGACGTTGCCGGAGGGCGATTGGGCGAGGGCGGGACCGGCGAGAAGGAGGCCGGCGAGAAGCGGGATGGTCAGGCGCACGCGGTGGGTATTCCTTGCAGGGCGGCCCGGCGGCAAATCCCGCCATCGAGCCTGGGCAGATGCTGGAGAACGAATCTGCGCCGGCGCTGTTCCCCCGGCTTACGGCGCCGACGGTTCGTCCAGGCCGCCATCGGCCAGGAACCCCTCGAGCCAATGGATGTCGTACTCCCCGTTCTGGACATCCGCATTGCGCACCAGGGTCCGGAACAGCGGCAGGGTGGTGTCGACACCGTCGACCACGAACTCGTCGAGGGCGCGGCGCAGGCGCATGAGGCACTCGTTGCGCGTGCGTCCGTGCACGATCAGCTTGCCGATCAGCGAGTCGTAGTTCGGCGGAATGCGATAGCCCTGGAACACGGCCGAATCCACGCGCACGCCGAGCCCGCCGGGCGGATGGAAATAGGTGATGAGCCCCGGCGAGGGACGGAAGGTCGCCGGATGCTCGGCATTGATGCGGCACTCGATGGCGTGCCCCTCGACCTTGATCTCGTCCTGCGTCATCGACAGAGGCAGACCGGCGGCGACGCGGATCTGCTCGTTCACCAAGTCGATTCCGGTGATCATCTCGGTGACGGGATGCTCGACCTGAATGCGGGTGTTCATCTCGATGAAGTAGAACTTTCCGTCCTCGTAGAGGAACTCCACCGTCCCGGCGCCGAGATATTGCAGGTCCTGCATCGCGCGGGCGCAGATGCCGCCGATCTCGGCGCGCATGTCGGCGTTGAGAGCCGGCGAGCCGCCTTCCTCCCAGACCTTCTGGTGCCGGCGCTGCAGGGAGCAGTCACGCTCGGCGAGGTGAACCGCGTTGCCGCGCCCGTCGCCAAGCACCTGAACCTCGATGTGTCGCGGCTTCTCCAGGTACTTCTCCAGGTAGACCGCATCGTCGCCGAAGGCCGCCTTGGCCTCGGTGCGGGCCATGCCGAGAGCCTGCTCCAAGTCGGCCTCGGACCTCGCGACCTTCATACCGCGGCCACCGCCGCCGGAAGCTGCCTTGACCAGGACCGGATAGCCGATCTCGGCGGCGATCCGCTTGGCTTCCTCGGGATCCTCCACGCCGCCCTCGGAGCCGGGCACGCAAGGGATTCCCAGGCGCTTGGCGGTCCGCTTGGCCTCGATCTTGTCGCCCATGATGCGGATGTGCTCCGCCTTGGGGCCGATGAAGCCGATGTTGTGGTGGGCCAGCACCTCGGCGAAGCGCGCATTCTCGGAGAGGAAGCCGTAGCCCGGGTGGACGGCGTCGGCCCCGGTGATCTCGCAAGCCGCGATGATCGAGGGAATGTTTAGATAGCTGTCGCGGGCCGCCGGCGGCCCGATGCAGACGCTCTCGTCGGCGAGGCGCACATGCATCGCATCCGCGTCGGCGGTGGAGTGGACCGCCACGGTGGCGATCCCGAGTTCCTTGGCCGCACGCAGGATGCGCAGGGCGATCTCGCCCCGGTTGGCAATCAGGATCTTATCGAACATGGGTGCGGCCCTGCTCACTCGATGACGAGGAGGGGTTCGCCGAACTCGACGGGCTGGCCGTCCTCGACGAAGACGGCGGTGACGGTGCCGGCGCGGGGCGCAACGATCTCGTTGAAGGTCTTCATCGCCTCGATGAGCAGGAGCTTGTCGCCCGCCTCGACCTTCGAGCCGACATCGACGAACAGCTTGGCCTCGGGCGAGGGCCGGCGATAGGCGGTGCCCACCATGGGGGAGGGGACCGAGCCGGGATGGCCGGCACCGGCCTTGCGGTCGAGGCCGCCCCCGGGACCGGGGACCGGAAGCGGCGCGGCGACGGCGGCCATCGCGGGCACCGGGGCCGGCGCGGGAGCCGCGACCTGCACCTGAACCGCCTCGATGCGGCGGGCGACGCGGATGCGCAGATCCCCCTTCTCGACCTCGATCTCGCTGAGATCGGTCTCGTTGATGAGCTTGGCGAGCTCGCGGACGAGCTCCGGATCGAAGGGGTCGTTCTTGGACATCGGCTCCTTGGGCATCGGCTCGGTCGTCTTCAGGTCAGGCGGAGGGTGCGGCTAGGGTCGCTGGCGGATGCCATGGCCGGGCGGAACACGCCCGGCAGCGACGACTCGGGTCTGGACATCGAGGGCTCAGCAGCTGGCGTGGCCGCACTGGCGCACATCGCTGATGGTCTTGCGGATCGGCTCGAGGCCGACCGCGCCGGGAATGATCTCGTCGCCGATGACGAAGGCGGGCGTGCCCGACAGGCCGAGCTTGTCGCCGAGGCCGACATTCTCGGACAGGGCGGCCTTCACCTCGGGGCCCTGCGCGTCCTTCATCAGGCGGGTGACGTCGAGGCCCATCTCCTTCGCCACGGCCACGGCGCGCTCGCCGTTCACCCGGCCCTTCGATTCCAGGAGCTTGGTATGGAATTCGAAGATCTTGTCGCCCTTGAGCTGCTGCTTGGCCGCGAGCGCGATCTTGCTGGCCTCCAGGGATTCGGCGCCGAGCACGGGGAAGTCCTTCAGGACGACGCGCAGCTTCGGGTCCCCCTTGATCAGGGCCTGGATGTCCGAGAGCGCCTTGCGGCAATACCCGCAATTGTAGTCGAAGAACTCGACCAGCGTGACGTCACCCGCGGGATTGCCCGCCACGACGCCGTGGGGCGAGTTGACCAGAGCCTCGCGGGATTCCTTCAGGGCCGCCGACTGGGCCAGCTTCTGGGTCTCCTGCTGCCGGCGCTCGCCCTCGGCGATCGCCTCCTGCAGAACCTCGGGATTCTTGACGAGGTAATCCTTGATGATCCCCTCGATCGCCTGGCGCTGCGCATCCGTGAAGGCGGCGGCCGGGGCGGGCTGGCTCGGGGTGGTCTGAGCCACCGCGGCGCCGAGGGTGCCGGCCAAAATCGTGGCGGAGAGCAGGGAGCGGAAGAGGGGCATACGTCCTCGCGGGGCGGGACCGGTCAGACGTAGGCCGGCCATCGGGGGTCGTGTCGTCGATGCGACATGCGGTTAGCGGCCGGGTTAGGCGTTTTCGCGGCGGGCGGTCAATCACCGAATGGCAGGTTTGGCCCTCGCGCGGCGCAGCCGCTATGACGGAGCCGATGAGCCAGCCCCTGATCCTCTCTTCGAACCTGCCCTCCGAACGCGCGGCCCGCGTCGCCCCGTTCCTCGCCATGGACGTGATGTCGGCCGCCGCCGCCCGCGAGGCGCGCGGGGAGGCCGTCGTGCACATGGAGGTTGGGCAGCCCTCGGCACCGGCCCCGCGCGCGGTGATCGCGGCTGCACAGGCGGCTCTCGCGACCGGCGCACTGCCCTACACCCAGGCGCTCGGCCTCCCGGCCCTGCGCGAGCGCATCGCACGCCACTACGCCGAAACCTATGGGGTCGCGGTCCCACCGAGCCGGATCGTCGTGACGACCGGCTCTTCGGCCGGTTTCGTGCTCGCCTTCCTCGGCCTGTTCGATGCCGGCGCCCGCATCGCGGTTCCGCAACCGGGCTACCCGGCCTATCGCAGCCTCCTCAACGCCCTCGACCTCGTCCCGGCCCCCCTGGTGCTGCAGGAAGCGGACCGTTTCGCCCCCACCGGCGCCGCCCTCAAGGCGCTACACGAACGAGAGCCCCTGTCCGGCATCCTCGTGATGAGCCCGGCCAACCCCTCCGGCACCGTGATCGAGCCGGCGCGCCTCGCCGACCTCTGTGCCACGGCCCGGGCGCTGGGGCTGCGCTTCATCTCCGACGAGATCTATCACGGGCTCGCCTACGGCGTGCCGACCGAGACGGCCCTGCGCTACGACGACGAAGCGATCGTCATCAACTCGTTCTCGAAGACCTGGTGCATGACGGGCTGGCGCATAGGCTGGATGGTGGTGCCGGACTGGCTCGCCCGGCCCGTCGAGCGGCTGGCGCAGAACCTCTACATCTCGGCGCCCTATCTCTCACAGGTCGCGGCGCTGGCGGCCTTCGACGCCGTGGGCGAAGTCGAGGCGGTGCGCGCGGGCTACGCCGTCAACCGCGCCCTTCTCCTCGACGCCTTCCCGGGCCTTGGCCTGGGGCGCACGCACCCGGCCGACGGGGCCTTCTACCTCTACGCCGACGTCTCGAACCTCACCGACGATTCGGTGGCATTCTGCCGGCGGATGCTGGACGAAGCCGGGGTCGCCGCGACTCCGGGACTCGATTTCGACGGC
This sequence comes from Methylobacterium sp. Leaf465, assembly GCF_001424705.1. Lineage (GTDB taxonomy): Bacteria > Pseudomonadota > Alphaproteobacteria > Rhizobiales > Beijerinckiaceae > Methylobacterium. Next base: position 328,510 of record NZ_LMRA01000012.1, on the reverse strand, counting down.
CAGGATGGCGGCCACCACGTCCGCTTCTCGTTCGCGGGCTCGCACGCCGATTGCGTCGATGCGGTGCTGCGCCTCAAGGCTTGGCTTCGCTGAAACGCAGAACGGGGCGGGCTCGACGCCCACCCCGCTCGTTCTGGCTGATAACGGACGATCACTCGCCGGTCAGGGCCGCCTTGGTCCGGGACCACCAGCCGGCCCGCTTCGGACGATCCGGATCGGACGGGGGCGTGAGCACCACCGCCACCGGCTCGGGCGCCGGCTTGGACGCAAGCACCGGCTCCGTCGTCTGGGGCGCTTCGGCCTCCGGCTCGACCGCCACTGGCGCTTCCAGGGCGACCGGCGCGGCCGTCTCGGAGGCCGCGGGTGCCACCGCCTCGGACACCGCCGCGGCGCTCACCGGCTCCTCGCCGCCCAGGAAAGCGGACGGCGCGTCGGTTGCACCTTCGTCGCCCTCCACCGAAGCGACCGGCCGATCGCCGAAGGCCTGCTCGTCACCGGTCCGGTGAGCGGAGTCCTGAGTTTCGGACTCGTCGCGCCCGTCTTCCTGGCCGATGGCTTCGCCATCGCGCCCGCGACCGTCACGGTCGCGCCCGCGGCCGCCGCGGCGACCCCGGCGGCGACGGCGGCCGCTGCCATCATCCTCGCCGGACGCAGGCGTCTCGGCCGACGCGACCGTCTCGTCGGCCTCGGCCTGCGCGGCGATGTCCTCGGACTCCTCGCCCTCGCCATCCTCGTCGCCCTCGGAGGCCGGCTCGCCACCGATCTGCTCGCCCGCTTCGGTGCGACCGCCCCGCCGACGGCGACGGCGGCGACGTCCACCGCGGCCCTCGCCACCGTCGGCGGCCTTCTCACGGGTCTCTTCGGCCGGGGCGCCGGCCTCGGTCTCCTCGGTCTCGGCCTCGGCGACCTCCTCCTCGATCTCCGGATCGAAATCCTCCTCGGGCTCGAGGGCGGAGCTGATCGCCACGGCACGCACACCGGTCACCGGCCCCTCGGCACGGACCGCTGGCTCGCCACGTTCGAGCTGGAAGGCCGAGGTGGCAGCGAGGCGCTCATCGGCCGCGATGGTGAGGGAGACGCCGAAACGGACCTCCAGCTCGCGCAGGTGCGCCCGCTTCTGGTTCAGGATGTAGAGCGCCACCTCGGTGCGGGTGCGCAGGACGAGGTTGTGCGTCGTGCTCTTGAGGAGCGATTCCTCGATCGCCCGCAGGATCTGCAGCGCCACCGACGAGGTCGCCCGGACGTAGCCCGAGCCGCCGCAATGGGTGCAGGGCAGGGACGAGCTCTCCAGCATCCCGGTGCGGATGCGCTGGCGGCTCATCTCCAGGAGGCCGAAGGGCGAGATCCGGCCGACCTGGATGCGGGCGCGATCGTTCTTCAGGCACTCGTTGAGCTTCTTCTCCACGGCGCGGTTGTTGCGCTTCTCCTCCATGTCGATGAAGTCGATCACGACGAGGCCGGCGAGATCGCGCAGGCGCAGCTGGCGGGCGACCTCCTCGGCCGCCTCCAGGTTGGTGCGCAGGGCGGTGTCCTCGATGTCGTGCTCGCGGGTGGAGCGACCCGAGTTCACGTCGATGGAGACGAGGGCTTCCGTCGGGTTGATGACGAGGTAGCCGCCCGACTTCAGGGTGACGTGGGTGGAGAACATCGCGTCGAGCTGCTGCTCGACCCCGTAGCGCGCGAAGATCGGCGTCGCGTCCCGGTAGGGCTGCACGACCTTCGACTGGCCGGGCATCAGCATCCGCATGAAGTCGCGCGCCTCCCGATAGGCTTCATCGCCCGCCACCAGGATGTCGTCGATGTCCTTGTTATAGAGGTCGCGAATGGCGCGCTTGATGAGCGAGCCTTCCTCGTAGACCAGCGCCGGAGCGGAGGACGACAGCGTCAGCTCGCGAACGCTCTCCCACAGGCGCATCAGGTACTCGAAGTCGCGCTTGATCTCGGGCTTGGTGCGCGAGGCGCCGGCCGTGCGCAGGATGACGCCCATCCCTTCCGGCACCTCCAGGTCCTGGGCGACTTCCTTGAGGCGCTTGCGGTCGGCGGCCGAGGTGATCTTGCGGGAGATGCCACCGCCACGTCCGGTATTCGGCATGAGCACCGAGTAGCGCCCGGCCAGGGACAGGTAGGTGGTCAGCGCCGCGCCCTTGGTGCCGCGCTCTTCCTTGACGACCTGCACCAGGATGATCTGGCGGCGCTTGATGACCTCCTGGATCTTGTAGTGGCGACGATAGGTGCGCGGGCGCTCTGGGATCTCGGCCAGGGCATCGCCGCCGACCTGAGCGATCTTCTGCGGACGCTCGCCGTCCTCGCCCTCGCTCTCCTCGTCGTCCTCGTCGTCGTCCTCATCGGAATCATCGTCGTCATCCTCGGACTCGTCGTCGGAATCGTCGTCCTCCGAATCCTCGTCGCTCTCGTCCGCATCGTCCTCGTCGGGTTCCTCCTCGGACGTGGTCCCGGCGGCGGGCGCCGCGATGTCTGAGTCGGCCTCGCCCATGGGTGCGGCTTCGAGCGCCAACTCGGCCGCCGGCTCGACCGGCGCCTCGGCGGTGGCACCAGCAGACCCTGCGTCGTCGGAGAACGGGACGTCCGACGCCGCCGGCTCGTCGCCCTCGGAGCTCTCGCCGCTGGCGAGGGCCGCTTGCGGCAAGTCGGCGGATTCATCGCTGCCGGGCAGGATCGGCGGCGGCGCGTCGCCGAGGCCGCCCTCGAGCAGCGCGTCGGCGACGCCGATCGCCGGATCGCTGGCCGAAGTCTCGTCGAAGGAGGTCTCGTCGAAGGAGATCGGGTTGCCGTTGGCCTCGCCGGCAATCGGTGCGCCGACGTCCTCCGACGTCACCGTCTCGGACGTACGGGCCTTCTTGGCGGAGGTGCCGTCGCGACGACCGCGCGAGCGGCGGCGGGGCTTGCGCTCCTCGCGCTCCCGGTGCTCCTCGGCTTCGCGGGCCTCGTCCTCGAGCAGGGCCTGCCGGTCCGCGAGGGGGATCTGGTAGTAGTCCGGGTGGATCTCGCTGAAAGCGAGGAAGCCGTGGCGGTTGCCGCCGTACTCGATGAAGGCGGCCTGGAGCGAGGGCTCCACGCGCGTCACCTTGGCGAGGTAGATATTGCCGCGAAGCTGGCGCCTGTTGGCGGCCTCGAAGTCGAATTCCTCGACCCTAGACCCGTGAACCGTGACGACCCGGGTCTCCTCCGGGTGCATCGCGTCGATGAGCATCTTGTTGTTGTTGGCCATGACGAACTTTCGACATGGCGGTCGACGTCGTTCTCCTCGAACCGCGCGGTCCCGATGGGGCGCCGACCGGTCCGGGCGCGACGGCCCGGCGGATCGGTGCCCGTGACGACCCGGGGAAGGGGGTCGCGGAAGCTGTGGGGAAGGGATTGCCGCCAACCGCCGCTGGGCGCCGGATCTCGGCGCGCGTGGGGTTGATCCTGGCCAGGGGCGACGAGAAGGCGGCGCCACGCGAAACGCGCAGGCGTTGAACACGAGCAACGGCAACCGATGCTGTGTGTCCGCTCATTCTCTCCCTGACCTCGCGAAGACTGTATGGGCCCATCCGAGGACAGGCCGGCATGTGCAGAACGGTGCGGCGGCCGAAAAGGCCACCGAATGAACCGACTCCCACCCGGCCTTGCTGTGCCGCCATGTCTGACGCGGGGAACCGACTGCGAAGGCGATTCGACGCAATGCCGAACCGCGCCCGCGGGCCGCGGAGCAAACCGCACGGCACCGGGAAGGGGACCGTATCATTACAGAGCGTCGCGACGTTTTGGCAAGGTCCTTAATCTTTGATCTGCCGCTCTGACCTGACATCTCCGTGCCGAACCTCGGCAGGGGGATCGCCGCGGCCCGCGTCGTGGCGGGGGCTGTCGCCGCCGGGACACAAGGGGCGCCGAAGTGGAACGCGGCCCTTGAGGAACGGTTAACCATCCCGTCGGTATCCGGTAGTGGCTGGCTTACTTCATAGCCCGCTCGCGAGCCCGCTCCTCCGGGGCGGGCCCGTCCTCACGGGGATGATTGCCGGAACGATGCCGAGACGCGCCCGCCTTCTCCGCTCCGTCCTCCTCGCCCTGGCCTGCGCCGGAGCGAGCCCGTTCGCCGGGACCGGTGCACGGGCACAGGACACCGACAACGCGCATGGGACCGCCTCGCCGGCGGCCGTCGCCATCGCGGCGGACCTCGCCACGAGCAACGGTACCACGAAGCTGACCCTGACCCTTTCGAAGGCCATCGAGGCGAAGGCCTTCGTGATGGAGCGTCCGGATCGGGTGGTGATCGATCTGGCGGAAGTGAACTTCCAGCTTGGGCCGGAAACCGGCCGGAAGCGCGACGGGGTGGTGGCCTCCTTCCGCTACGGGCTCTTCGCGCCGGGACGGTCGCGCATCGTCGTCGACCTCGCCCAACCGGCGACGGTGGGGCGGATCGAGACCATGACGCGCCCGCGCGACGGCGCCGTGCTGCTCAGCATCGAGTTCCAGCGCAGCGATCGCGAGGGCTTCCGACGCGCTTCGGTGGCGAGCGATCCGGCACCGGCCCAGCGCAAGGTCGCGACCATCCCGGAATCGACGGACGCCCGCCCTCTGATCATGATCGATGCCGGCCACGGCGGGACCGATCCCGGCGCCATCGCGGCCACCGGCGCCTTCGAGAAGGACATCGTGTTCGGCTTCGCCCAGGCCCTGGTGTCCCAGCTCGAAGCCGGCGGCCGGTACCGGGTGCGGATGACGCGGGACCGCGACGTCTTCGTGCCCCTCTCCGAGCGCGTCCGCCTCGCCCGCGAGGCGAAGGCCGACCTCTTCGTCTCGATCCATGCGGATTCGATCTCGTCGGCCCCGCAGGTGCGCGGCGCCACCATCTACACCGGCTCCGAGAAGGCCACCGACGCCGAATCGGCCAAGCTCGCCGAGCGCGAGAACCGCGCCGACGCGGCCGCCGGCACCGAATCGAACGAGGGTCCCGGCCATGTCGCCGACATCCTCCAGGAACTGACCCTGCGCGAGACCCGCACCTTCTCGTCGGGGTTCGCCAGGAGGCTGATGACCCATCTCGGGCCGGTCATGGAGATGAGCGCCAAGCCGCACCGCGAGGCCGGCTTCCAGGTTCTGCGCTCGCCCGACGTCCCCTCGGTGCTGGTGGAACTCGGCTACCTGTCCAGCAAGCACGACCTCGACCTGCTGCAGTCGGAGGGTTGGCGCGCCGAGGTGACCGGCGGCATGGCCAAGGCGATCGATGCGTTCTTCGGCAGCCGGACGTCGCTGACCCGTCCGCAGCCGCCCCGTCGCTCGGCCGCAATCGCCCCAGTTTCACCATAGAATGCGTGTGAAACCGGGGCTCACAGCGCTCCGGTCACACCGATGCCGATGGTCTCGGTCGGATTGATCGCGGCGCGCTTGAGCGAACGCCGCCGACAGCGTGGGCTCGACCGCATTTCACGCGGCGGGACTCTTGCATTTCGGAATGGGACACGGTCCGAGGAGGTACGCGCCATCGTGGCGGGTGCTCTCGCGGCCGGCCGGCGGCGATGGATCATCGACGGACGGGACCCGGATGCGCTTCATCCTTCGTTTCTTCGGCTTCCTGTTCAGCGTCGGCGCGATGGTCTTCGTGATCGCCGCCGCGGCGGCCGCGTTCTTCTACTGGAAATTCAGCCAGGACCTGCCGGATCACGCCGCGCTCGCCAATTACGAGCCGCCGGTGATGAGCCGCGTCCATGCGGCGGACGGCTCGCTGCTGGCCGAGTACGCCAGTGAGCGGCGGCTCTACCTCCCGATCCAGGCGATGCCCAAGATCGTCGTCGCGGCCTTCCTCTCGGCCGAGGACAAGAACTTCTACAAGCATGGCGGCGTCGACCCCGAGGGTCTCGTGCGCGCCGCGCTGACGAACTTCAAGAGCGGCAAGAAGCAGGGCGCCTCGACGATCACCCAGCAGGTCGCCAAGAACTTCCTCCTGTCCCCGGAGCAGACCTTCGAGCGCAAGGCCAAGGAGGCGCTGATCGCCTTCCGGATCGAGGCCGCCTACTCGAAGGACAAGATCCTCGAGCTCTACCTGAACGAGATCTTCCTCGGCACGATCGTGCCCGGGCGCAACCTGCACGGCGTCGCGGCAGCGGCACTCGATTACTTCGGCAAGTCGGTCCACGAACTGACGATCAACGAAGCGGCCTACCTCGCCGCCCTGCCGAAGGGGCCGAACAACTACCACCCCTACCGCCAGACCCAGAAGGCGCTCGATCGGCGCAACGAGATCATCGGCCTGATGGCCCAGAACGGGTACATCACCAAGGAAGAGGCCGAGGCGGCCCGCAAGATGCCCCTCGGCGTCAATCCGCGCGTCGCCTTCGCCAACGCCGCCAACGCCAACTACTTCACCGAAGAGGTCCGGCGCGAGATCGCCGAGCGCTACGGCGAGAAGAAGCTCTACGAGGGCGGCCTCTCCGTGCGCGCCACCCTGGACCCGAAGATGCAGTCCTGGGCCCGCAAGGCCCTGGTGGACGGCCTGGTTCGCTACGACCAGTCGCACGGCTGGCGCGGCGCGCAGGCCAAGGTCGACCTCGTCGGCCGCGACTGGGGCCTCGCCGTGGCCGAAGTGCCCGGTCTCGGCGACGTCGCGCCGTGGCGCCTCGCCGTGGTCCTGAACACCACCGGCGGCTCGGCCCAGATCGGCCTGCAGCCGCGCCGTGAAGCCTCCGGCCAGGTGTCGAAGGAGCGCGAGACCGGCACGATCACCGCCGAAGGCACCCGCTGGACCGGGCGGTCGCCCGCCGCGGCGCTCAACGCCGGCGACGTCGTCTACGTCGAGGCGACGGATACGAGCCGCAACCAGTACCGCCTGCGCCAGCGGCCCGAGGTCTCGGGCGCCATCGTGGCGATGGACCCCTATACCGGTCGCGTGCACGCGATGGTCGGCGGCTTCTCCTACGACGAGAGCCAATTCAACCGCGCCACCCAGGCGATGCGCCAGCCCGGCTCCTCCTTCAAGCCGATCGTCTACTCGGCGGCCCTGGACAACGGCTACACCCCGTCGTCGATCGTGCAGGATTCGCCGATCACCATCGAGGCGGGCCCCGGCCAGGAGGCCTGGACGCCCTCGAACTACGACGGCAAGTCCGGCGGTCCGCACACCCTGCGCTACGGCATCGAGCATTCGAAGAACCTGATGACGGTGCGGCTCGCCAAGGACGTCGGCATGCCGCTGATCGCGGAATATGCCCGCCGCTTCGGCGTCTACGACGACATGCTCCCGGTGCTGCCGATGTCGCTCGGCGCCGGCGAGACCACGGTGATGCGCATGGTCACCGCCTACTCGATGCTGGCCAACGGCGGCCGGCGCATCCGTCCGACCCTGATCGACCGCATCCAGGATCGCGTCGGCGAGACCATCTACAAGCACGACAACCGCAAGTGCCTCGGCTGCGACGCGGACAAGTGGTCGGGCCAGGACGAGCCCAAGCTCGTGGACGATTCCGAGCAGGTCCTCGACCCGCTGACCGCCTACCAGATGGTCTCGATCATGGAAGGCGTGGTCCAGCGCGGCACCGCCACCATCCTGAAGCAGGTCGGCAAGCCCCTCGCCGGCAAGACCGGGACGACGAACGACGCCAAGGACGCCTGGTTCGTCGGCTTCTCGCCGGACCTCGCGGTGGGCGTCTATATCGGCTTCGACAAGCCGCGCTCCCTGGGGGACCGGGCCACCGGCGGCGGTCTCGCAGCCCCCATCGCCCTGGACTTCCTGAAGCAGGCCCTCAAGGACAAGCCGCCGACGCCGTTCCGCGTGCCCCCGGGCATCAAGCTGATCCGCGTCTCGGCCGCCTCCGGCATGCGCGCCGGCTCGGGCGAGGGTGGTGGTACCATCCTCGAGGCCTTCAAGCCCGGCACCGCCCCGCCCGACGCCTACGTCGCCGCCCCGGCACAATCCTCCAGCGCCCCGGCCGCGGTTCCGCCGGACGCAGATCGCGCCGCCCAGGCCGGCGGGCTCTACTAGGCCCGCACACCCATCGCGGACCGCCATCGATCGACATCGCGCCCCGGAGACATCTCCGGGGCGTTCGTCGTTTCAGTCTGTCCTACGCGCCAAGGCGAGATCCGCGAGCTTCTCGATGTTGAAGCCGGTCTGGGGCAGCTCGATCATGAAGCGCTCGGCGATCTCCGACACCACGAAATCCGGCTTCACCCGGGCGACGTAGCCCCAGTCGATGCTCGTCGACCACAGGACGTGAACCTCACGGAAGGTGTCGGCGAGGAGCGGCGTCAGGCTCCCCGTATGGGGGGTCGACGTATGGTGGCCGTAGGAATCGGCGAACAGGACCAGCCGGCGCGGGTCGGCCTCGCGCGAGTCGTTCCGGTAGACCACGTGGGCGCCGATATGCGCCGCCTGACCCCGGCCCTCCGCCTCGAAGGCCGTGACGAGCCTGTTGGCGTGGATGCGCCGCGCCGAGGTCTCGAACAGGCAGGACTCCACCGTCTCCCTGCGGATCGGATCGAACTTCAGGCCGAGATCGCCGGCATAGGGTGCAGGTGAGCCGATGCGGCGCCGGAGGATATCCTGGCGCGGAGCAAGACCGAGATGGCGGCAGATCTCGCCATAGGCGAGGAGATATCCGGCGAAGGTCCAGTGGCTGTCCGTCCGGCAATAGAGCGGCGCCTCGGCGGCACGCGCGCGAAACGGCCGTACGAGATCGATCCAGTGGCGCCGGGCCGGCGAGAGGCGGAGCCAGCGCTCCAGGCGTAGGACCGGCGCGCGCTCGGGGTCGAAGGCGAGCGCATCGGACGCCTGCGGATAGACCGTGAGCTTCTCCGGCGCCACCACGTGGGCGTAGCGGGTGCCGAGGCCCGCGCAACGCCGCACCCGCGCTTCCAGGATGCGGCGCCAGCGCCAGAGGATGGCGCGTGGAATCCCCGGATCGCGATACTGCCTCAGCACGGAATTGGTGCCGCCGATCAGGAACAGCCAGCCATCCGGGCCGACATGCACGTCCGGGTGATGGTCCGGCGCCGGAACACCGGGGGCGCGCGCGATGGTGAAACCCTCATTCATGGCGCGCTTCTAGCGGGCGGCCGCGAAAGGCGCACCCTCACCCGGCGGCCCGCTCCCGCCCGATCAGAAACCGGCGCGGATGCCGCCGAAGATGCTGCGGCCGACGCCCGGGTAAAAGGCCACCGGGCCGCCCGCGACGGTCCGGGCATCGGTGACGACGGAGATGTCCGACACGTAGCGGGCATCGGTCAGGTTTCGGGCATCGACGAAGACCGAGACGCCGTTCTGGAAGTCGTACCCGGCCTGGACGTTGAGGAGGGCGTAGCCCGGCACCCTCAGGCTGTTGGCATGGTCGGCGAAGGCACCCTGGGGCACCCAGTCGACGGAGGGACTGACGTGGAAACCCTCGCGGTTGCGATAGGTCAGGACCGTGCGCAGCACATCGCGCGGGATGCCGGCGATCTGGTTGTCGCCGAAGACCGGGTCGGCGAGGAAGTGGAAGTCGTTGTGGGTCCAGATCTGCGAAACCACGACCGCGTCGCCGGTGCCGATCAGGTCGCGGGCAAGATCGAGGGCGATTGCGGCCTCGACGCCCTGGTGGCGGGTCCGGGGCGCGTTGAAGGTCGCGGCCGGAATGTTGAGGCCCGGGTTGATCGAGAAGTTGATGAGCTCGTCGCGGATCTCCGAGCGATAGAGGGTGACGTCCCAGGACAGTCGATCGATCCGCCCGCGCGTGCCGGCCTCGTAGGTCACGGCGCGCTGCGCCCGCAGCGGCACGAACGTGGTGTTCAGCGTATTCTGCTGCACGAGGTCGGAGAAATCCGGCACGTCACGCGACCCGGTGATGTCGCCGAAGACCTGCAGGTCGGGCAGCGGCTGCCAGAGGAGGCCGACCTTGGGATTGATACCCGCATAGGTCTCGTTGGCCGAGGCGGGGAACGCGTTGGCGCCGGAGAAGCCGCCCTTGTTGCTGTAGGTCCGGTTGGAGGAAAACGCCTTGGCGCCGGCCATCAGGGCCACGTCCGGCAGGAACCAGAAGCGGTTCTCGCCATAGGCTTCGTAGTTCGAGGCGCTCTGCACCGCGCGCAGCGTCTGCGCGCCGCGCTGGCCGGCGACGTTGACGAACTGGAGGGCCGAATTCTGGCCCGCGAAGGCGCGCAGGCCGAGGATCAGGTCGTTGCGATAGCCGGCGACCTCGAAGGTCCCGGCCCAGTGCGGGGCGATCCCGTAGGTCCAGCCGTCCTGATCGATGACCTGGAAAATCGGGTGGTAGAGTGACTTGTGAATCGCCCAGGTGTCGATGTCGAGCTTGCCGACATCGAGCAGAAACGAGGTGCGGTTGGCGATCCGCTCGGTCTCGACCTTGCGCGACTGGTTGCCGGCGATCGCCGACGGATTGGCGAGCGTCGGATTGTTCAGGGCATTGAAGAGGCTCAGCGTGCCGGGGAGCTTCTGGTCGGTCAGGTAGACTCCGGCATAGAAGCGCGTCTCGACGCCCGGCGCGAGCTGGTAGCCGAGATTGGCGTTGAAGTTCTGCGTCCGCTGGGTCTCGTGGTCCCGGTAGCCGTCGGAATTGGTGATCGTGCCGTTGACGAGAAAATCGACCGGGCCGGAGATGCGCGAGACCTGAACGTTCTCCCGGATCGTGTTGAAGGCGCCGCCGTCGATGCGCAGGATGTTGGGCGCGAAGGCCGTCTGGGCGGTGGGGGTGACGACGTTGATGGCCCCGCCGAGGGTCGTCGCTCCGAAGGTGAGGGCGTTGCCGCCCTTGTAGACCTCGATCGAGCGCAGCCCCAGGGGATCGACCTGGTAGAAGTCGCCGCTGCCGTCGGCGAGGTTCAGCGGAATGCCGTCCTGCAGCAGTTCGAGCCCGCGCAGGTGGAAGCCACGCGAGATGCCCGAGCCGCGGACCGACAGGCGGAGTTCCTGGCCGTAGCGTTCCTGCACGTAGACACCGGGCACGTCCTTCAGCGTGTCGCGCAGGGTATTGGCGTAGCGGTCCTGGAAGTCCTTGGCGTCGACGAAGGCGACGGAACCGACGGTGGCGTTCACCGCAGCGCGCTGGGCCGCGACGCTCGGCACCGTGAGGGAGCCGGCCGCGGCGCCCTCGATGCTGAGCTCGGACAACGTCGCGGCAGCCGTTCCCTCGGCGCAGGACGGCGTCGCGGCGATGACGAGGGTCAGGAGCGAGGCACCCCCCAGGAGGGCGAGGGCAGCGGCCTTGGGGCAGGGGGAGAGAAGGGCGGACTCATTTCGGGGAGGGGAGACATTCCGAGGCGCGGACATGGGACGGGCTCCGGACCATGGGCCCGCGCTTCGCGACGGCGCGAAGGGGCCGGCATGATCCCGGTGGGAGAGGGGCGAGGTGGCGGACGCCGCGCGGGGATGCGCGCGGCGGAGCGATGGGTCGGGCCAGTTGGAAGACGGACACCGCCAGGCGTCGAGCCGGCCGGTCACGGTAGGATCCGGCCGGCCTTCGGTCCCCGGGATCCGGGGACGCGCGGCGTCAGTGCTCGTGGTGGCCCGGTGCCGTCGCGGCGGCGGCTGGCGCACCCGGCTTCATCGCGCCGATGGGCGCGACGCTGAAGGTGACGGGCACGGTGCCGGCGCGCTCGAAGCGCAGCGTGCCCTCGACCGTCTCGCCGGCCTTGGGTCCACTCGCGAGATCCTCGAACATGAGGTGCAGCCCGCCGGGCTTCAGCTCCACCGTCTCGCCCGGCTTGATCACCAGGCCACCCTCGACCGGGGCCATCTTCATCACACCGCCCTCCATGGTCATGGAGTGGATCGACGTGCGTCCCGCCAGGGGGATCGAAGCTCCGACGAGGCGGTCGGCCTGGCTGCCGGTGTTGGTGACGCGGACGTAGCCGCCCGCCACCTTGGCGCCGCCGGGCGTCGCGCGCATCCAGGGGGTCTCGATGCTCAGGTCGCCGGCCTTGACGCTCGACGCCGCGGCGCGGGCCGGGCCGGAGGCGGCGGCCACGATGCGGACGCCGGGGGCGGGGGATTTCAGGGCATGGGCCTCCTGCCCCGCGGCCGGGATCTCGCCCCAGCGGTACTGCCCCGCGGCGCAATCCTGCTCGACGGGGAAGTAGACCGTGCTGCCGGGCGCGAAGGCGTCGCTGATCCGCGCCAGGAAGGTGAATTCGTCGACCTGATCGTCGGGCAGGCTGCCCCCGGTCCAGGTGATGGTCCTCACCCCCTCGCGAATGTCCCCGTGATAGTACGGATAGGCGCGGGCATAGGCGCCCTTCTCGGTCGTCACGGTCCAGCCGGGCTTCGGCATTGGTTTGGCACCGATCACGCCCTCGGGGATGGTGACGCTGACGCGGTTGGTGGGCTGGCCGTCGCAGCCATGGGTGATCTGCACGACGCCGCGGTAGGCGGCATTCGGGCTCGCCTCTTTGCGCTCCAGGGTGGCGTGGGCGAGGGCGGCGGTAGCGGACAGGGAGAGGAGGAGGCCTGCGAAGAGCTCGGCCCGGGGGATGCGGTTCATCGGATGGTCCGTGTCTGATGGGATCGGGAATCGGCGATCGGATCAGACGGCGGGCGGACCTCTGGGATGGGGGATCGTGCCCGGCGGTCCACGAGCGGCGACGGACGCCTCGCGTCGCCAGGTCACCCGGCTCGTCGCGGGCGCCGGCCAGACGATGGTGCGAGCCGACACCTCCGGCATCGCCGCGTGCAGCATCGGCCCGGCCACGGTGCAACAGGGCTGATGATGGGCGTGGGTCGAATCGGGTTCAGCGGGGCCGGCCTCGTCGATCTGCCCGAGGCAGAGGATGCCGTGCGCGGAGGAGTCCGGCAGGGGCACGAGACCGCTGAGGACGGCATGGAGAACGAACGCGTAGAGGGCGACCACCGCAGTGATCGCACGCAGCGGGGCCCACCTTCCGTGGCCAGCCTGGTTCGCCGGAAGCGTCATCGTCCTTCGACTTACGCCATCGGTCCTCGTTTCGCCATGCCGATCGCACGGTGAGACACCGTGCTGTGGCACACGGGCCGCAGTCGAGAGAACGTGTCCGGGGATCGCGGGGATAAGCCGCGCCGTGCCACAATGTGGCCGGGTCCCCATGAGTTCTTAACCGTACCCCGACACGGTCGTGACAGGGGGTGTTCCGAGACCTCGGCGCGCGCTGCCGGGACCGACGACACCGCATGTCGCTTCGTAAATCAGATCAGAGTTCACGTCCGATGCTGAATCAGGCTTTCCACACCCGCGCGCTCGGCTTCGCGCTGCTCGCATCGGCGGCCGTCATCGGCCAGTCGGCGACGGCGCGTGAGGCCGGCGGCTTCGCCCAGGCCGAATGGGCGCAGGACTATGCCTCGCCCGCCGCCATGCAGGTGCAGCGCTCCTCGACGCCGATCCTGTCTCCGCAGACCGTGGCGGCCACGGAGCAGATGATCGAGCGCTACCGGGACATCGTCAATCGCGGCGGATGGAAGCCGGTCTCCGGCGCCGATCGCCTGCGCGTCGGCGCCAAGGGGCCGGCCGTGGCCGCCCTGCGCCAGCGCCTGATCGTCACGGGCGATCTCGACCCGGCCTCCGGCGGCTCGGGCGTGTACGATTCCTACGTCGCGGCCGGCGTGAAGCGTTTCCAGGCGCGGCATGGCCTGAGCCAGACCGGCGCCATGAGCCAGACCACCCAGGCGGCCATGAACGTGCCGGCCGATGTCCGCCTGCACCAGCTCGAAATCAACGTGGTGCGCCTGCGCTCCTATGCCGGCAACCTCGGCAATCGGTTCGTCATCACCAACATCCCCGCCGCCCTGGTGCAGACGGTGGAGAACGGCCAGGTCGTGACCCTTCACGCCGCCGGCGTCGGCAAGATCGACCGCCAGTCGCCGATCATGAACACCAAGGCGACGCAGATCAATTTCAACCCCTTCTGGACGGTCCCGGCTTCCATCGTGAAGAAGGACCTGATCCCCAAGATGCAGAAGGATCCGACCTACCTCACCGAGAACAAGATCCGTATCTTCGCCGGCGAAAACGAAATCTCCCCGGCTTCGGTGAACTGGAACTCGGACGAAGGCACCCGCTACCGCTACCGCCAGGATTCGGGGGCCGACTTCAACTCGATGGGCATCGTGCGCATCAACATTCCGAACCCCTACGGCGTGTTCATGCACGACACGAACTCGAAGGGCGTCTACGGCGACGATTTCCGCTTCATCTCCTCGGGCTGCGTCCGCGTGCAGAACGTGCGCGAGTACATCACCTGGCTTCTCAAGGACACGCCCGGCTGGGGCCGCGAGCAGGTCGAGCAGGCCATCGAGAGCGGCAAGCGGGTCGACGCCACGCTGTCGACCCCGGTTCCGGTCTACTGGACCTACATCACGGCCTGGTCGACCCCGGACGGCCTCGTCCAGTTCCGCGACGACATCTACAAGCGTGACGGCGTGAACGTGCCCTCGACCCTCTCGGCCCCGACCCCGGTCGCCAGCGCCGAGCCGGTTCAGAGCTTCGAGCCGGGCGACGAGGAGAACTGAGCCCGCTCATCGGCGATCAAACGGCACGATTGTCCAGGCCCGCGCCCCAAGGCGCGGGCCTTTTGCATGGTGGATGCGACGCCACGACACGGGTTGTTGCCGGCTCGACTCTGAGCGACGCGCTCTGTGCTGAATTTTTTTGATCCCACGCAAAAAAATGCCTGTGCTTGGCCTTGGAACCGGTCGCGTGTAGTAATCCAGCCTTCGAACGCCCGCCCGCCCTACGCCAGCGGATTACGGGTGCGTCCGCCCGTTCAACAATCGAGGCTTTCCATGAGCGCCGGTACTGCTGCCGACAAGCACTTCTCCAACACCTTCTTCGCTGCTCCCCTCGCGGACGCGGATCCGGAGATCGCGCAGGCGGTGGCCCAGGAACTCGGCCGCCAGCAGCACGAGATCGAGCTGATCGCCTCCGAGAACATCGTCTCGCGCGCGGTTCTCGAAGCGCAGGGCTCGGTGCTGACGAACAAGTACGCCGAGGGCTATCCGGGCCGCCGCTACTATGGCGGCTGCCAGTTCGTCGACATCGCCGAGAACCTGGCCATCGATCGCGCCAAGCGTCTGTTCAACTGCGGCTTCGCCAACGTGCAGCCGAACTCCGGCAGCCAGGCGAACCAGGGCGTGTTCCTGGCCCTGATGCAGCCGGGCGACACCTTCCTCGGCCTCGACCTCGCGGCCGGCGGCCACCTCACCCACGGCGCCCCCCCGAACGTCTCGGGCAAGTGGTTCAAGCCCGTCTCCTACACCGTGCGCCGCGACGACCAGCGCATCGACATGGAGCAGGTCGAGGCCCTCGCCCACGAGCACAAGCCCAAGGTGATCATCGCCGGCGGCTCGGGCTATCCGCGCCACTGGGACTTCGCCAAGTTCCGTGAGATCGCCGATGCCGTCGGCGCCTATTTCTTCGTGGACGCGGCGCATTTCGCGGGCCTGATCGCGGCCGGCGTGCATCCGTCGCCCTTCCCGCACGCCCACGTCGTCACCACGACGACCCACAAGACCCTGCGCGGTCCGCGCGGCGGCATGATCCTGACGAACGACGAGGCGCTGGCCAAGAAGTTCAATTCGGCGATCTTCCCCGGCATCCAGGGCGGCCCGCTCATGCACGTCATCGCCGGCAAGGCCGTGGCCTTCGGCGAGGCCCTGAAGCCCGAGTTCAAGATCTACGCCAAGCAGGTGATCGAGAACGCCAAGGCGCTGGCCGACACCCTGATGTCGAGCGGCTACAACATCACCTCGGGCGGCACTGACAACCACCTCATGCTGGTCGACCTCACCAGCAAGGGCCTTACCGGCAAGGCGGCGGAAGCGGCCCTCAGCCGCGCTGACATCACCTGCAACAAGAACGGCGTGCCGTTCGACACGCAGAAGCCCACCATCACCTCGGGCATCCGCCTTGGCACCCCGGCTGGCACCTCGCGCGGCTTCGGCGTCGCCGAGTTCAAGCAGATCGGCGGCCTCATCGTCGAAGTCCTCGATGGCTTGGTGGCCAAGGGTGACGAGGGCGATGCCGCGGTCGAGGCGAGCGTGAAGCAGCGGGTGCACGCCCTCACCGACCGCTTCCCGATCTACGGCTGAGGCGCACCGCCCCGCCAGCGGGCGCTTGAACCGGCGCCCCTCACCATGCCATGCAACGGCCGCGGACCCTCGAGTCCGCGGCCGTTGTCGTTTCCGGCGCGCCTTCCCCTCAGCGCTCCTCCCTCCCAGGTGTCCGTCCGATGCGGTGTCCCTATTGCGGCGGTCCCGACACCCAGGTGAAGGATTCGCGCCCGAGCGACGACGCGGCGGCGATCCGCCGGCGCCGGGTCTGCCCGGATTGCGGCGGTCGCTTCACCACCTTCGAACGGGTGCAGTTGCGCGAACTCACCGTGCTCAAGCGTTCGGGCAAGCGCGTGCCCTTCGACCGCGACAAGCTCCAGCGCTCGATCGGGGTCGCCCTGCGCAAGCGCCCGGTGGACCCCGAGCGCATCGAACGCCTCGTCAGCGGCATCACGCGTCAGCTCGAGAGCAGCGGCGAGGCCGAGATCGGCAGCGAGGCCATCGGCGAACTCGTGATGGAGGGCCTGAAGGGGCTCGACGACGTCGCCTACGTGCGCTTCGCCTCGGTCTACAAGAATTTCCGCGAGGCCAGCGACTTCAAGGCGTTGCTCGGGACCCTCTCCGATCCGGCTGCCCTCCCGGCCGATACGGGCTCGGAGGAGCCGCGCGGGGCGGGCGGAACCGCGACCGGGGACCGGCTTCCGGATCTCTCCGCGACGGTCACGCCCCTCCGGCCGAAGCGCCAGCCGAAGTCCCGGGCGTGAGGAGCGCCGGAATGGAGACCGCCGGAACGGAGACCGCGGACCCGGGCGAGACCGACCGCCGCTACATGCGTCTCGCCCTCGCCCTCGGGCATCGCAACCTCGGACGCACCTGGCCGAACCCCTCCGTCGGCGCGGTGGTGGTGGCGGGTCCGCCCGGTGCGGAGCGGATCGTCGGCCAGGGCGTGACCGCCCCCGGCGGCCGCCCGCACGCGGAGCCGATCGCTCTCGCCATGGCGGGGGAGGCGGCCCGCGGCGCCACGCTCTACGTCAGCCTGGAGCCGTGCTCCCATCACGGACGGACCCCACCCTGCACCGACGCCATCGTCGCAGCCGGCATCGCCCGCGTCGTCACGGCCCTGGAGGACCCCGATCCGCGGGTCGCCGGGCGCGGCCATAATCTCCTCGCCGCCGCCGGGATCGCGGTGACCACGGGCCTCCTGGCGGAGGAGGCCGCCCGCGATCATCGCGGCCACGTCACCCGTGTGACGCGAGGGCGGCCGAGCCTGCACCTCAAGCTCGCCCAGACCCAGGATGGTTTCGCCGGTGCACCCGCCGAGCGCCTGCGGATCACCGGCGCCATCGCCGACGGAGCGGTCCATCTCTGGCGAGCGCACGCGGATGCGATCCTCGTCGGCATCGGCACCGCGCGCGCCGACGATCCGTCCCTCACGGTCCGGCTGCCGGGGCTGTCCGACCGTTCGCCCCTGCGCGTCGTGCTCGATTCGAACCTCCGCCTGCTGCCCTCCACCACCCTGGTGCGGAGCGCCCGCGACGTTCCGACCCTGATCCTCAGCACCCGCCGGGCTCCGGTGCACGCCAAGCGCATGCTGGCTTCCTTCGGTGTGGAGGTGATCGGCGTCGATGCCGACGGCGCGGGACGGGTCGACCTGCACGCCGCCTTGCGGGCCCTGGCCGAGCGGGGCGTGACGCGCCTCTGCTGCGAAGGCGGCCCGCACCTCGCCGATGCCCTGGCGGGCGCCGACCTCGTCGACGTCTTCACGCTCATCACCGGCCCAGGACGACTCGGCGACACCGGCGGCCTGCCGGCCATCGGCCCTGTGCTTCGGAAGCGGCTCGACGAACCCCACCTCCGGGTCGTCGAAACCCGGTTTCTCGGTCCCGACCGGGCCGTCACCTACGAGCGGAGCGCCTGAGATGTTCACCGGTCTCGTCACGGATGTCGGAGAGGTCGTGTCGGTCGCCGGCGACGACCGCCTGCGCCGCATTTGCATCCGCTCGCACTACGATCCCGCCACCATCGCGCTGGGTGCCTCCATCGCCTGCTCGGGCCCTTGCCTCACGGCGGTCGCGATCGAGCCGGCGGAGGACGGCTGCATCTTCGCCGTCGATGCCGCGGCCGAGACGCTGGCCCGCACCCATGTGAGCACGTGGCGCGAGGGCCGGCGCCTGAATCTCGAGCGCTCCCTGAAGATCGGCGACGAGCTTGGCGGCCATCTCGTCACCGGCCACGTGGACGGCCTGGCCGAACTCGTGGCCCGAGACCCCGTCACGGGCGGCGCGGGGGATCCGCAATGGGCCCCCTCGGACCGCTTCACCCTGCGCGCCCCGGCCCAGCTCGCACGCTTCATCGCCGAGAAGGGCTCGGTCTGCCTCGACGGCACTTCGCTGACCGTGAACACGGTGGACGGAGACCTGTTCTCGGTACTGCTCATCCCGCACACCCTGGCGGTGACCACCTGGGGCGAGCGGCGGGCCGGGGATCGGCTCAACCTCGAGGTCGACCTCATCGCCCGCTACGCCGCCCGCTTGTCCGAGAGCCGCGCCGCCGCAGGGACCTGAGCGCGCGGACCAGCACCCGCCGTCCCGGATTGGCGGGGCTCGCGCTTGTCGCCACGGCGCCTAGGGTCTATCGCTCGCGCCTGCGGGCGCAGGACAGGTCCGGCCGGTCGAGTCTTGCGCACCGACGGATCCCCGAGGGTCGCGGCAAGCGCGCCCGGTCCCGGCTGCTGTGCCGTCCGCCGACCGTGTCCCGTGAAAGCCTCTCGATGGTATCGCTCGCCTACGCTTCCCGCACCGCTCCCGCCAACGTCAAGGGCGCGCGCGTCCTCGTGGTCGAAGCCCGCTACTACGAGGATCTCGCCGACGAACTCCTGGCCGGCGCGGAAGGCGCCCTTGCCGCAGCCGAAGCGGTGGCCACGGTGGTGACCGTACCCGGCGCCCTGGAGATCCCGGCCGCCATCGCGATCCTGGTCGAGGCCGCGGCCCGTGCCGGCCAGCCCTACGATGCCGTGGTGGCGCTCGGTTGCGTCATCCGCGGCGAGACCGGGCATTACGACATCGTCGCGGGCGAGAGCGCGCGGGCCCTGATGGACCTGTCCGTCACCCTGCGCCTGCCGCTGGGTAACGGCATCCTGACGGTGGAGACGGAAGCCCAGGCCCAGGCCCGTGCCCGGGTCGCCGAACTGAACAAGGGCGGGGGTGCCGCCGAGGCCGCGCTCGCGGTGCTGTCGCTGAAGCGCGACGCATCGGCGGCGTCGGTCGGAGAGGATTGAGGATCATGGCCAACGACTCCGGGATGAAGACCGCCGAACGCAGCGGCGCACGCCTGTCCGTCGTGCAGGCGCTCTACGACATGGAAATCTCGGGCAAGGGCGTGATCGAGGCGCTCACCGAGTTCGAGACCTTCTGGATCGGCCGCGAGGTCGACGGCATCGAGCATCCGGCCGCGGAGATCGCCTTCTTCCGCGACCTCCTGCGCGGCGTCGTCGAGGAGCAGCGGGCCATCGATCCGATCCTCGACGGGGCACTGGCCTCGGGCTGGCCCCTCAAGCGCATCGAGGCGGTGCTGCGCGCCATCCTGCGGGCGGGCGCCTACGAGCTCATGTCCCGCCGCGACGTACCGGCGCGGGTCGTCATCTCCGAATACGTCGATGTCGCCCACAGCTTCTTCGGCGGCGACGAGCCCGGCATGGTCAACGGCGTCCTCGACAAGGTGGCCCGGGACGTGCGCGGCAACGAATTCGCCGGCCTGCCGGCCTCCGGCCGGGCCTGACCCCGGTGGCCCGGCCCGACGAGGACGGGCTGATCGCGCGCTACTTCGCGCCCCTGGCGGGACCCGGAGCGGATGGCCTGCGCGACGACGCCGCCACCCTGTCGCCCAGTCCCGGCTGCGACCTCGTTCTCACGGCCGACGCCATCGTGGCCGGGGTGCATTATTTTCCCGACGATCCACCGGGTTCGATCGCCCGCAAGGCCCTCGGCGTGAACGTCTCGGACCTCGCCGCCAAGGGCGCCCGCCCGCGCGGAATCCTGCTGACGCTCGCGCTGCCCGATGACTGGACCGAGGACTGGCTCGCTGGCTTCGCGGCCGGCCTCGCCGATGGTCTCTCGGAGTTCGGCCTCGACCTCCTCGGCGGCGATACCGTGCGGGCGGCCGGCCCGGCGCTGATCGGCGTCTCCGCGATCGGCGAAGTCCCGGCGGGGGGAATCGTCCGGCGTGGGACCGCGCAGGTCGGCGACCGGATCTGCGTCAGCGGCACGATCGGGGATGCGGCCCTGGGCTTGCTCCTGCGCCGCCCCAACGGGCCGGGCTGGGCGGGCGCGCTGGACGCGGCGGATCGCGACGCCCTCATCGATCGCTACTGGCATCCCCGCCCGCGCATCGGCCTCGCTCCGGTCCTGCGCCGCTACGCCCGGGCCGCGATGGACGTCTCGGACGGCCTCGCCGGGGATCTGGCCAAGATGCTGAAAGGGGAGGGGCGCTCCGCGGAGATCGATCTCGCCCGGCTCCCGCTCTCGCCCGCCGCCGCGAGAGCCTTGGCCCAGGAGCCGGCCCTCCTGACCCCGATCGCGACGGGCGGCGACGATTACGAGATCCTCTGCGCCGTGGCCCCCGCGAACCTGAACGCCTGCCTGGCGGCGGCAAGCGCCACCGGCACGCCCCTGACCTGCATCGGCACGGTCGCGGCCGGTTCCGCGTCGCCCTCCTTCCGGGAGGCCGACGGCACGTCGCGGGTGCTGGGGACAGGGTCCTTCAGCCACTTCTGAGACGCCGGCCGCTTCGCGCGGCGCCGTCCCCGAACGCTGAGATCAGGCTCGCGCCCGCGCGAACACTTCCACCGAGCCCGACCTGTTTTGCGATGCAAAAATATTCGCGGCTGAAAAAGCTCGGCAGCATTTGCCAGCGCCGGTGAAGTTTGGCACTCAGAGCAGGCATTCCTTGGGAGGAGATGCACAACAACAGAAACGCAGCGCGCGGCGGAGACGCTCGCGCGAACGATGACCTTCGCACGCCAGAAACGCTGCGCACACCCGGAAATCACGGCCACGAAGTCCAGCAACGCCACGACAGACCCGCACGGGCATCGCCAATCAAGGACGGTCGAATGACAGCTTTGTTGCTTATCATCCTGGGCGGGCTGTGCGCCGTCGCCTATGGCATCCTCACGATCAACGACGTGATGAAGCGCGACGCCGGCACCCAGCGCATGCAGGAGATCGCGGGGGCGATCGCCGAGGGGGCGCAGGCCTATCTCCGGCGCCAATACGCCACGATCGCGATCGTCGGGCTCGTGCTGTTCGTCGCCCTCACATATTTCCTCGGGTTGAAGGTGGGGATCGGCTTCCTGATCGGCGCCGTGCTGTCGGGGGCGGCCGGCTTCATCGGCATGAACGTCTCGGTGCGCGCCAACGTCCGCACCGCGCAGGCGGCCTCCACGTTGCTCGGCGGCGGCCTCGACGTCGCCTTCAAATCGGGGGCCGTCACCGGCATGTTCGTGGCCGGCCTCGCGCTCCTCGGCGTGGCGCTCTACTACGGCTACCTTACCCGCATCGCCGGCCTGTCGCCGGCCAGCCGCGACGTCATCGACGCCCTGGTGGCCCTGGGCTTCGGCGCCTCGCTGATCTCGATCTTCGCCCGTCTCGGCGGCGGCATCTTCACCAAGGGCGCGGATGTCGGCGGCGACCTCGTCGGCAAGGTCGAGGCCGGGATCCCGGAGGACGATCCGCGCAACCCTGCCACCATCGCAGACAATGTCGGCGACAACGTCGGCGACTGCGCCGGCATGGCGGCCGACCTGTTCGAGACCTACGCGGTGACCGTGGTCGCCACCATGGTGCTCGCGGCGATCTTCTTCTCCGGCCAGACCGAGGTCGGGGGGCGCAACGTCCTCGAGGCGATGCTGCTCTATCCCCTGGCCATCGGCTCGGCCTGCATCCTGACCTCGATCGCCGGCACCTACGCGGTGCGGCTCGGGGCCAACCAGTCGATCATGGGCGCGCTCTACAAGGGCCTGATCACCGCCGGAGCCCTCTCGATCGTCGCCATCGCGGGCGTCAACTACGCCCTGTTCGGCGGCTTCGGCACGGCCTTCACCACCAACGCGGGCGTGACCTTCACCTCCGGGGGCCTTCTCGGCTGCGCGGTGATCGGCCTCGTCATCACGGCGCTGATCGTCGTCATCACCGAGTACTACACCGGCACCAACTTCCGGCCGGTGAAGTCCATCGCGGACGCGTCCGTGACGGGCCACGGCACCAACGTGATCCAGGGCCTGGCGATCTCGCTCGAATCCACCGCTCTGCCCGCGCTCGTCATCGTCGCGGGCATCATCAGCACCTACTCGCTGGCCGGGCTGTTCGGCATCGCCATCGCGGTCACCGCCATGCTGGCGCTCGCCGGCTTCATCGTGGCCCTCGATGCCTTCGGGCCGGTCACCGACAATGCCGGCGGCATCGCCGAGATGGCCGGCCTGCCGCCGGACGTTCGCAAGTCCACCGATGCCCTCGACGCGGTCGGCAACACCACCAAGGCGGTGACCAAGGGCTACGCCATCGGCTCGGCCGGCCTCGGCGCCCTGGTGCTGTTCGCCGCCTACACCTCCGACCTGAACTACTTCATCGCCCATGCGAGCCCGACCCAGTACCGCTTCTTCCAGGGCGTGACCGTCGATTTCTCGCTCTCCAACCCCTACGTGGTCGTCGGTCTGCTGCTGGGCGGCCTGATCCCATTCCTGTTCGGCGGCATGGCGATGACCGCGGTGGGCCGCGCGGCCGGCGCCGTGGTGGAGGAGGTGCGTCGGCAATTCCGTGAGAAGCCCGGCATCATGCAGGGGACCGACCGGCCGGATTACGGCCGCGCCGTCGACATGCTCACCCGGGCGGCGATCAAGGAGATGATCGTTCCCTCGCTGCTGCCGGTGCTGTCGCCGATCGTGCTGTTCTTCGTGATCCAGCCGATCGGCGGAAAGAGCCAGGCCTTCGCCACGGTGGGAGCGATGCTCCTCGGCGTGATCATCACGGGGCTCTACGTTGCGATCTCGATGACCTCGGGCGGCGGTGCCTGGGATAACGCCAAGAAGTACATCGAGGACGGGCACCACGGCGGCAAGGGCTCGGACGCCCACAAGGCGGCCGTGACCGGCGACACCGTCGGCGATCCCTACAAGGACACAGCCGGCCCCGCCGTGAATCCGGCGATCAAGATCACGAACATCATCGCGCTGCTTCTGCTGGCGGTGCTGGCACACAGCTGAACGCGAACGACCCCCGCCGGCCTGAAGGCCATCGGGGGTCGCGCGACGTCCTGCGGGCCGCGACAGGATCCCTGCCGCGGCCTTCGCGCAATCGGTCTCAAGCAGCGTCCGGCATCTGCCCGAGGAGCTTGTCGAGGGTGATCGGGTAGCTCCGCACCCGCACGCCGGTGGCGTTGTAGATCGCGTTGGCCACCGCCGCGCCCACACCGCAGATGCCGAGTTCGCCCACACCCTTCGCCTTCATCGGCGAAGATTGCGGATCGACCTCGTCGAGGAAGATCACCTCCTGGTGCGGAATGTCCGCGTGCACCGGCACCTCGTAGCCGGCCAAGTCGTGGTTCACGAAGAAGCCGCGCTTCGTGTCGACTGCCAGTTCCTCCATCAGCGCTCCGCCGACGCCCATCGTCATGCCGCCGATGACCTGGCTGCGCGCCGATTTCGGGTTGAGGATGCGCCCGGCCGCGCAGACGGCCAGCATCCGCCGTACCCGGATCTCGGCGGTGTCGACGTCGACGCCGACCTCGACGAAATGGCCCGCGAAGGTTGATTGCTGCTGCTTCTTAGCGAGGTCGCCGTACTCGATCGAATCCTCGGCCACGAGTTCGCCGTCGCTGGCGGCCTTGGCGAGGGTCTCGGTGCGATTTCCGGAGCGGACCTGCCCGTCCGCGAACACCGCATCGGCCGAGTTGAAGCCGAGCCGCTGCGCCACCGCCTCGCGGAGCTGGACGCAGGCCGCGTAGACGCCGGCGGTCGAGTTGTTCGCACCGAACTGCCCGCCAGAGCCGGCCGAGACCGGGTAGGACGAATCGCCGAGGCGCACCACCACCTTGTCGAGGCCCACGCCCATCATCTCGGCGGCGGTCTGCGCGATGATGGTGTAGGAGCCGGTCCCGATATCGGTCATGTCGGTCTCGACCGTGACGAGGCCGTCGCGCCCGAGCCGAACGCGGGCGCCCGACTTCATCAGCAGGTTGTTGCGGAAGCCCGCCGCCATGCCGATGCCGACGAGCCAGCGCCCGTCGCGGACCTGGCCGGGCTTCGGGTTGCGGGCCGACCAGTTGAACGTCTCCGCGCCGAGCTTCAGGCAGCCCACGAGGTTGCGGTGGGAGAACGGGCGCTCCGGATGGCCCGGATCGACCTGGGTGTCGTTGCGGACGCGGAAGGCGACCGGGTCCATGCCCAGTTTCTCGGCCATCTCGTCCATGGCGATCTCGAGGGCCATCAGGCCCGGCGCCTCGCCCGGCGCCCGCATCGAATTGCCTTCGGGCAGGTCGAGATGGGCGAGCTTCATGGCCGTCAGGCGATTGGCCCCGGCATAGAGCAGCTTGGTCTGGTCCACGGCCGTCTCCGGCTTGCCCTTGGGCAGGTTGCCGGAGGTGCTCTCGTGCGCGATGGCGGTGATCGTCCCGTCCGCCGTCGCGCCGATGCGGATGCGCTGGATCGTGGCCGGCCGATGGGTGGTGTTGTTGGCGACCAGCGGCCGGGTCAGCGCGACCTTGACCGGTCGGCCGGCGACCTTGGCGGCCAGCGCCGCCACCACGGCGTCGGAGCGCACGAACAGCTTTCCCCCGAAGCCGCCGCCGATATAGGGCGAGTCGACGCGGATCGACGCCTCCGGGATGTCGAGGATCTTGGCGATGCTGCCCTTGGTCCAGGCGATCATCTGGTTCGAGGTCCAGAGGGTGAGCTTGTCGCCCTCCCAGGCGGCGATGGTCGCGTGCGGCTCCATCATCGCGTGGCTCTCGTCGGGGGTCGTGTAGGTCTCGTCGAACTTGACCGGCGCCGAGGCGAAGGCGCCCTCGAAGTCGCCGGTCCGATCTTCGCCGCCGCCGCCGCTGCCCTCGCCGCTGTCGCCGGGAACCGGCTTGGCGGACGAGGCCACGGCCGCGAGGTCGAACTGGCCGGCCTCGCGGGCATAGTCGACCTTGACGAGGAACGCCGCGGCTCGGGCCTGCTCGAAGGTCTCGGCCACCACGACCGCGATGGCCTGGTGGTAGTGCTGGACCTGGGGACCGCCGAAGAGGTTGGCGGCGTTCATCCGGCCGAGGCCGAGAGCCGGCATGTCCAGGGTGGTGACGATGGCGACGACGCCGGGCGACGCCTTGGCGGCCGCCGTGTCGATGGCGCGGATGCGGCCCTTGGCGATGCCGGCGCCGAGCACGTAGCCGTAGGCCTGATTCGCCACCACGTCGTGGCGCTCATAGGCATAGGGCGCCGTCCCGGTGGTCTTGAACTTGCCGTCGATGCGGTCGGTGGCCTTGCCGACGACCTTGAGCTGGTCGATCGGGTTCTGGCCCGCGGGGGTGTCGAACTTCATGGCTCAGGCCCTCGCTTCGTTCAGCGCCGCGCTGAGCGTGCGCTCGGCCAGCGTCAGCTTGTAGGCATTGTCGTGGGTCGGCTTGGCGCCGGCGAAGGCCTGCGCGGTCACCGCCTTGGCGCCCCGGGCCATCTCGCCCTCCGCCGCTTCCACCCGCCAGGGCTTGTGCGCCACGCCGCCGAAGGCCGCCCGGCCGCTGCCGTCCGGCTGAACCACCGCCGCCACCGAGACCAGGGCGTAGGCGTAGGACGCGCGATCCCGGACCTTGCGGTAGATGTGCGCGCCACCCAGCGGCTTCGGCAGCGTCACCGCCGTGATGAGCTCGCCGGGCGCGAGCGTGGTGTCGACCTCCGGCCGGTCACCCGGCAGGCGGTGGAATTCGGCCATCGGGATCTTCCGCTTGGTCCCCTTGGCGTCGACGGTCTCGACCGCGGCGTCGAGCACCCGCATGGCGACCGCCATGTCGCCCGGATGCGTGGCGATGCAGGCCTCGCTGGCACCGATCACGGCGAGCTGGCGCGAGACGCCGTCGAGGGCCGAGCAGCCGGAGCCCGGCTGACGCTTATTGCAGGCCTGCGCGGTATCGTAGAAGTACGGACAGCGGGTGCGCTGCAGGAGATTGCCGGCGGTGGTCGCCTTGTTGCGCAGCTGTCCGGAGGCACCGGCGAGCAGGGCCCGCGAGAGCACGGCGTAATCCTTGCGCACGCGGGCATCGGCCGCGAGGTCGGTGTTGCGCACGAGGGCCCCGACGCGCAGACCGCCCTCCGGCGTCGCCTCGATCTTGTCGAGCCCGAGGCCGTTGACGTCCACGAGGTGGGTCGGGGTCTCGATCTGCAGCTTCATCAGATCGAGGAGGTTCGTGCCGCCGGCAATGAACTTGGCGTTCGGATTGCGGGACACGGCGGCGGCGGCTTCCGCGGGCGAATTCGGGCGCTCGTAGGTGAAAGACTTCATGCGGGCCTCCCGGCGACCTCGGTCATCGCCTCGACGATGTTGGAATAGGCGCCGCAGCGGCAGATATTGCCGCTCATGCGCTCGCGGATCTCGGCGTCCGTGACCTGCATCGGCGCATTCAGATCCGCCGTGACGTGGCTGGGGATGCCGGCCTTGATCTCGGCGAGCACCGCGACGCCGGAGCAGATCTGGCCCGGCGTGCAGTAGCCGCACTGGTAGCCGTCATGCTTGATGAAGGCGGCCTGCATCGGGTGCAGGGCGTCGGGCTGGCCGAGCCCCTCGATGGTGGTGATCTCCGACCCCTGGTGCATCACCGCCAGGGTCAGGCAGGAATTGATGCGCCGGCCGTCGACGATCATCGTACAGGCGCCGCACTGGCCGTGGTCACAGCCCTTCTTCGAGCCGGTCAGGTGCAGGTGCTCGCGCGCGGCGTCGAGCAGGCTGGTGCGGGTGTCGATTTCGAGTTCGCGGCGCTGGCCGTTCACCGTCAGCGACACCTTCGCCAGCACCGGCTGATCCGGACCGGCGGATTCGGGCCGACCCTCGGCCCGCGCGGGGACCGCGGCCAGGGCCGCACAGGCCGTCGCGCCGGCCATGACGTCACGTCGACTCAATTCGTTCTCTCCGAAACTTGGCATGGCGTTCTCTGAACCTGTAGCGGGAGGAGGCTGCCAGCGGACGGGCGCCCGGTAACGTCGCGGGCCGGGAGACCGCCCGATCGGGCGATCTTGGTCCCGGGCGTGACACGGAACCGCGCGGGCTCCGTCCAGACGTGCGCCTGCCTTCTGCGAAATGTGTCCAGCGAGAACGCAGAACTCGGCGCGTCGGTCCCTGGAATTTCTCCAGACTGCCAAACCTCGCGCCTTCGTGTGCGGCCGAGCACCTCACGGGGTCGCATCGCCCGACACCCTGGTCGACGGCCGCACCGTCGAACCCAGGACCAACGCTCCACCCGGCACGAAGGAGAAGCCCACGCGCACCGCGCGGGTCATCGCACAGGTCCGCGCTCCCATCGTCCCGGTCAGCGGCGCCGGAAAACCCGACGATCGCATCGCCGCTTGAACGTCCTGGAAACCCTCGCCGGCATCCGCACGCGGTCGCCGGTGCCGATGGCGCGCGACGGCCTCGCCGCGGGCGTCCCGATGCCCTAGCTGTTTCAACAGATCTTCCGATCCGGTCGTCAGTCCTCGAATCCGGTCGTCGAAGCCGGTCGTCTTGGCAAAAGGTGCGCGATGCAAAAGGGATTTCGCTGGTTCGGCCGGGTGGCTCTGCCCGTCCTGGCGCTGGTCGCGAGCGCGGGTGCTGCCGGCGCCGACTGCATCCGGCACGTCTATAACCGCTCGCCCCTGACGCTGGTGGGCGCGCAGGAGGGCGGCCCGTCCTTCCTGGTGAAACCCGGCACCGCGCGCGCGATCCGGCTCTCGGGCCCCGGCAGCCTCGAGCTGTCCGGGTACTGCGATGCGTACGGGAGCCGCGGCAATGACGGGACCGGAGGTGCCGCGGTGCAGGCGTCGCTGCGATACAACGCCGTCCTCGATCGCTGCTACATGGAGATCGGCCACGACTTCTTCGACCGCGAACTCAGACGCGGGTTTCTTCCCCGGGACAGCCTCGCGCCGTTCACCGTGAACAATCCGAAACAGGGCGACGTGGTGCTCTACACGGATCGCACGATCTGCCGGCCCCGCTAGGGGCGCCTTCGGTCAGATCGGGTGCGGGACCTCGGGCTTCAGCTTGAGGGGCCGCGCCAGTTTCTTCGAGAGGCGCCCCGCCGCCTCCACCGCCGCGCCCTCCGCGCTCGCGGCCGCCACGATGGCCAGAGCCTCGTCCTGGGCGGATGTCAGCACCGCGTAGACGCGCAACGCCTCTCGGCGCTGCTTCACCGCGACGAGAAAGACCTGGCTCTTGGCCCGCTTGCCCTTGTCGGCGGGAGCAGCCTCGGAGGACGAACGACGACGGCTCAAGGACGGACCGGCATCCGCTGGAGACCGACGGCCGGAACGGCGCAGGCCCTCTCGCTTGCGAAGAACGCGATCTCGTCCTTCCTCCGTCGTTTCACGGTCCCGACGACGTCCCGGACCGGGGAGAGGGCGACGCGCGTGCGTGTTCCCAAACGCCCGACCGGCGGCACGGGATTCGATCGCGAAGAACGCGTTTTACGAGCTTCGGCGCGCAATCCTGTCCCACCCCGACATCCCAGCGCGGTCGTGCCGCGAATTTCGCCGTTCATCATGCATGCTCAGCCAGATTCGGGAAGATCATCGACCGTGATCACTCCGGGATGCCTCCGAAGTTTCTGTGCGATGTCTTCCACGGAGCGGCGCGACAGCCGCACGAAGGTGATCAGTGTCTCGTCGAATTCAGGCGCGGACCCGCGCCGAGTCACGAATTGCCGGACACGGGAGGGGCGCACACCGGACACGGCCTGCACCACCTCCAGGCTGATGCAGCCGGGCTTGGCCACCACGCGGAGGGGCCGGATGTGCATCCGGTCGTGGTAGCGCTCCTGCAAGGGTTTCATCCCGGCGAGGATCCCCAGCAGGATCGCCGTGGTGGCGATGCCCGCCACGTAGAGGCCGCCGCCGACCGCGAGGCCGACGGCCGCGACGGCCCAGAGGCTCGCCGCGGTGGTGAGCCCCTTCACCACCTCGCCCCGCAGGAGAATCGTTCCCGCTCCGAGAAACCCGATGCCGGAGACGACCTGGGCGGCCATGCGCGAGGGATCGAGGGCGACGTTCCGGGTCCCCAGCACATCGGCGAAGCCGAAGGCCGAGACGATCATGATCAGGCAGGCGCCGACGCCGACCAGCATGTGCGTTCGCAGGCCCGCGGCCCAGAGCAGGCGCTCGCGCTCGATGCCGATCAGCCCACTCAGGATCGCGGCCAGGAGCAGGCGCCAGACGATCTCGACGTTGCCTAGCATTCCCGGGTCTCCTCCCAGTCCGATGTCGCGCGCCGACCGGAGCGGACCTCAGCCGATGAAAGCCGTCACGGCGTAGCAGGCCGCGGCGATCAGGGCGGCGGCCGGCAGGGTCAGCACCCAGGCGACCACGATGTTGCCGGCGACGCCCCAGCGAACCGCCGAGGTCCGCCGTGCAGCCCCGACGCCGATGATCGCGCCCGTGATGGTGTGGGTGGTCGAGACCGGTACGCCGAGCCAGGTCGCGGCGAACAGGGTGATCGCGCCGCCCGTCTCGGCGCAGAACCCCTGCATCGGGTTCAGACGCGTGATCCTGGAGCCCATCGTGTGCACGATGCGCCAGCCGCCGAGCAGCGTGCCCAGCGCCATGGCGGACTGGCAGGAAATCACCACCCAGAGGGGAACGTGAAAGGAGGCGCCCAGGTGGCCCTGCGAGTAGAGCAGCACCGCGATGATCCCCATGGTCTTCTGCGCGTCGTTGCCGCCGTGGCCCAGGGAGTAGAGCGAGGCCGAGACGAACTGCAGGGCGCGGAAGCGCCGGTCGACCGCAAACGGCGTCGCCCGCACGCAGAGCCAGGAGACCATCAGCACCAGGAGGAGCGCGAGCAGGAAGCCGAGGAGCGGCGAGAGGACGATGGCGGCGGCAGTCTTCGTCAGCCCGCTCCAGACCACCGCGCTGAACCCGGCCTTGGCGACGCCCGCTCCGATGAGTCCGCCCACGAGGGCGTGCGAGCTGCTCGACGGGATGCCGAAGACCCAGGTGACGATGTTCCAGGTGATGGCGCCCATCAGCGCGCTGAAGATCACCCGGGGATCGATGATCCCCGCATCGACGATTCCGGTCCCGAGGGTCTGGGCCACGTGCAGGCCGAAGAACAGGAAGGCGATGAAGTTGAAGAACGCCGCCCAGAGCACCGCGTATTGGGGCCGCAGCACCCGCGTCGACACGATGGTGGCGATGGAGTTGGCCGCATCGTGCAGGCCGTTGAGGAAGTCGAAGAACAGAGCGACGGCGATCAGGCCGGTGAGGGCGGGCAGGGCGAGCGCGGTGGCCTCGGTCATCGGGTCGCCTACACGTTCTCGATCACGATGCCGCTGATCTCGTTGGCGACGTCCTCGAAGCGGTCGACCACGTCCTCGAGGTGGCCGTAGATCTCCGCGCCGATGAGGTAGGCCATCGTGTCGCCGTCGCCGCCATCCTTGCGGTGGGCCTCGTAGAGCGCCTTGAGGCCGCGCTCCTGCAGCTCGTCCGAGCGTCCCTCGACCCGGGTGATCTGCTCGGTCAGGGTGTTGATGCGCCCGGCATGGGTTCCGACGGCCGTGAGGAGGGGGATCGTCTCGGCGGTGAGCCGCGCCGCCTCGATCACGGTGCCGCCCATCTCCTGCATCAGCGGTTCGAAGCGGCGAACCTCGTAGAGGGCGATCGTCTTCACCGTCTTGTTCATCTGGTCGATGGCGTCGTCCATCGACTGGATCAGGTCCTTGATGTCGCCTCGGTCGAAGGGCGTGATGAAGCTCCGGCGCACGGCGAGGAGGACTTCGGCGGTGATCGCGTCCGCCTCATGCTCGCGCTCCACCACCTGCTGGCAGTAGCGCGGAACGGCGTCCCCGCCCTGAAGCACGCCCTGCAGCGCTTCGGCGCCGGCCACCAGGGTGCGCGAGTGCCGCTCGAAGAGGTCGAAGAACCGATCCTCGCGCGGCATCAACGCCTTGAACCAACCCAGCATCCCCGACTCCGGACCCACCCCGCTTGATTAGCCAACTAGGGTTTTTGCGCGCAGGAGACCAGGGCCTTCGCGAGCTTTGCCCTGGTGCGCCGCCCAGGCAATCATCGGCCGATGACGCTGCGGATGGTGAAGCTCGACTGGATACGGGCGACTCCGGGCAGCTTCGAGAGCACCGACCGGTGCAGCCGCTCGTATTCCGCCATGTCGGCGACGCGGATCTTCAGGAGATAATCGGAATCACCCGTCATCAGGTAGCAATCCTGAATGTCGGGGCAGCGCCGCACGGCCGCCTCGAACCGGTTGAGGCAATCCTCGGTCTGCCGCTCCAGGGCGATCCGGGTCATCACCACCAAGCCGGCGGAGCCGGGCCCGTCGAGAAGCACGGTGTAGCCGCGGATCGTGCCGTTGCGCTCCAGCATCCGCAAGCGCCGCAGGCAGGCGGATGCCGAGAGGCCGACGCGCTGCGCCAGGGCGGCGTTCGGGATCCGCGCATCCTCGCGGAGGACCCGGATGATCGCGCGATCGATCTCGTCGGGCGGCATCACTGTCCTCGGCCGGCATAGGCAACGATCGTGCATCGTATCGCAGGATCGTGCGTCAGGCACCCTTTGCGAGGCGGAACCTGCACCATCTTCGCTGCACCGCTCGCAGGATCGAGTGTCTCTAGTTCGACGAGACCGGAGCGCTCGGGGCCGGGAGCGGCATGGCCCCGCCTGTGCTTGGGATTCCGGGCCTCAGGGGAGACGTGCGATGCGGGTCCTGGTTCTCGGAAGCGGCGTGGTCGGCGTCAGCACGGCCTATTACCTCGCCAAGGCCGGTCATGCCGTCACGGTGATCGACCGCCAGCCCGCCGCCGGCCTGGAGACGAGCTTCGCCAATGCGGGCCAGGTCTCGCCGGGCTACTCGGCCCCCTGGGCGGCCCCGGGCATTCCCATCAAGGCGATGAAGTGGCTGATGATGCGCCACCGGCCCCTGGTGCTGTGGCCGAACGTCGAGCCGCGCTTCTATGGCTGGCTCGCGCGCATGCTCGCGAACTGCACCGAGGACGCGTACATCCGCAACAAGGGCCGCATGGTTCGTCTCGCCGAATACAGCCGGGACGTCCTGCGCGACCTGCGCACCGAGACCGGCATCACCTACGACCACCGGACCCGCGGCACCCTCCAGCTCTTCCGCACGCGAAAGCAGCTCGACCATGTCGGCGACGACACCCGCGTCCTCGATACCTATGGGGTCGCCTACACGGTGCTGGACCCGGCCGGATGCATCGCGGCCGAGCCCGCGCTGGCCGGCGTCCGCGACACGATCGTCGGGGGCCTTCACCTGAGCGGCGACGAGACGGGCGATGCCCACCTGTTCACGCAGCGCCTGGCGCAGCTGTGCGCGCGGATGGGCGTCCGTTTCCGCTACGGGACGCGCATCGACGGCATCGAGACCGCGGGCGACGCGGTGACGGGCGTGGTCTGCGGTTCCGAGACCCTGCGGGCCGATGCCTACGTCGCCGCGATGGGCTCCTTCACCCCGGGCCTCCTCCGTCCCCTCGGGCTTCGGCTGCCGATCTATCCCGTCAAGGGATACTCGCTCACCCTGCCGGTCACCGACCCCGCCCAGGCGCCGGTCTCCACCGTCATGGACGAGACCTTCAAGGTCGCGCTCACGCGCCTCGGGGACCGGATCCGCGTGGGCGGCACGGCCGAGCTCGCGGGCTTCAGCGATGTCCTGCGGGCCCCGCGCCGGGCGACCCTGGAGCGCTGCGTCCGGGACCTGTTCCCGAACGGGGGCGACCTCGCGGCCGCCACGTTCTGGACCGGCCTGCGCCCGATGACGCCGGACGGCACGCCGATCGTCGGTGCCACGCGCTATGCCAACCTCTACACCAACACCGGCCACGGCACCCTGGGCTGGACGATGGCCTGCGGCTCCGGGCGGATGCTGGCCGACTTGATGTCCGGCCGCGCGCCCGACATCGACCATGCCGACCTGGCGCTCGCCCGCTACGCCGCCTGACGCCGTCAGGCGGTGAACCCCTCCAGGATGAGCATCACCAGGGGGATAGCGAGCCCGGCGAGCACCGTCTGCAGGGCGAGGATGCCGGCCATCAGCGGCGCGTCGCCCCCGAGCTGCCGGGCCATGATGTAGGACGAGGACGCCGTCGGCAGCGACTGGAACAGCAGGGCGGTGGCGGCGGCCGGCCCGTGCAGGCCGGCGGCGAGGCAGGCCAGGATCGTCACCGTCGGCATCAGCACGAACTTGGCGACCGACGCGATGACGACCGGACGAAGCCAGGTCCGGACGGTACGGGGATCGAGGGCGGCGCCGACGCAGAGGAGACCGAGCGGGAGGGAGGCCTGCCCCAGGGCCTTCAGGGTGGGCTCCAGTCCCGGCGGCAGCCCGAAGCCCGTCGCCTGCAGGGCGATCCCGATGCCGCAGGCGACCACCAGGGGATTGAGAAGGAGCTGGCGGAGGACCGCCCGCGGCGCCAGCCGCCCGCCCGAGCCGAAGCGCGCGAAGACCAGGACGCACAGGATGTTGACCGTGGGCACGATGGCCGCGTTGGCGACCGCCGCGAGGGCGATTCCCTGCATGCCGAACAACCCCGCCGCCGCCGAGACCCCGACGTAATTGTTGAAGCGCACTCCGCCCTGAAACACCGAGGTGAAGGCCGCTCCGTCGAGGTCGAGCCGCGGCCGGATCGCGAGCAGCATGAGCGCCACCGCGAGGGTCGAGGCCACGAGGACACCCGCCAGGGCGAGGACGGGCACGCCGTCCAGGCGCGCGGTGGCCAGCCCGTGGATGAACAGCGCCGGTAACAGCACGTAGTAGCCGAGGCGCTCGGCCTGGGCCCAGAACGACTCGGCCACGAGGCCGTTGCGGCGCAGCAGCACGCCGAGGCCGATCAGCAGCGCGATCGGCACCAGGGCGAGGATGACCGTCGCGCTCACGCGGCGGGCCGGAGGACGCTGGAACCGGCGGTGATCGATAAGCGCATGGATCGCAACTCGGGTGAGACGACGGCCAGCTGTACGTGACGTGGGTAGCGGAAGAGTACCGGGGCGGGTGCGTTCCTGGGGGCGCGGGGCATGGCCATCCCCAAGCATCGCGGGGAACGGGCCTGCCACACCCGTCGCCATGGCCCCCGATTTGCATCATTTTGATGCATCGTCCCGGCTCGAATCGCCGGGACTGCGGATTGTCTGATGGCGCTCGAACAGCCCTCGCCGGCCGGACTCGACGAGACCTATCGCCGGATCACCTGGCGGCTGCTGCCGTTCCTGATGTTCCTCTGGGTCCTCTCCTGGATCGACCGGGTGAACATCGGCTTTGCCAAACTGCAGATGCTCGCCGACCTGAAGTTCAGCGAGACCGTCTACGGCATCGGCGCCGGGATCTTCTTCATCGGCTACTTCCTCTGCGAGGTCCCGAGCAACCTCCTCCTCGAGCATATCGGCGCCCGCAAGACCATCGCGCGCATCACCCTGCTGTGGGGTCTCTGCTGCGTGGCGATGATGTTCGTCACCACCCCCGGCCTGTTCTACGTCCTGCGTTTCCTCCTGGGGGTGTTCGAAGCGGGCTTCTATCCGGGCGTGATCCTGTTCCTGACCTACTGGTACCCCACCGAGCGGCGCGCCAAGGTCTTCGGGCTGTTCATGTCGGCCTCCGCCATCGCGGGGGTGATCGGCGGACCGCTGGCCGGCACGATCATGACCGGACTCGACGGCGTGAACGGCTGGTCCGGCTGGCAGTGGGTCTTCCTCCTCGAAGGCATCCCGTCGATCCTGGCCGGCCTCGTCACGCTGTTCTATTTGACCGACCGGCCGGAGAAGGCCGGCTGGCTGACCCCGGAGCAGCGCGCCCTGGTCGCGGCCGACCTCGTCCGCGACGCGGCGGCCCTCGGCCCGCGGGAGCATCGCATCCTGGCCTCGTTGCGGGATGTCCGGGTCTGGCAATGCATCGCGATCTTCTTCTGCATCATCACCGCCAACTCGGCCCTGACCTTCTTCGGGCCGAGCGTGGTCCGCGAGGCGGGCTACACCGACCCGCTCACCATCGGCTGGATCATGTCCGGCGCCTATCTCTGCGGCGCAGCCGGGATGATCCTCAACGGCCGCCACTCCGACCGCTCCGGCGAGGCGCGCCTCCATTGCGGCCTCCCGGCGCTGATCGGCGCCGTGGCGATCGCCCTCCTCGGGTGGCTCGTCCCGATCAGCCCGGCGCTGTCGATCCTCGCCCTCACGGTGGCGATCGTCGGCACCATGAGCGCCATTCCGGTCTTCTGGCAGATCCCAGGCCGGTTCCTCGCCGGTTCGGCCGCGGCGGCCGGCATCGCGCTGATCAACGCGGTGGCGAACCTCGCCGGGTTCGGCGCGCCGGCGGTGATGGGCGCCCTGCGCGAACAGACCGGCTCTGCCGCCACCGGCCTCTGGATCGTCGCGGGCTTCGAGGTCGCGACGATCCTCCTCATCCTCGCCTTCGTCCCGCCGGAACCCGGAGCCCTGGTCCGGCGGGCCGCGGCACGCGCCGCCCACGAACCCGCCTGAACCCGAACCCCGCACTCGTCGAGAAGGACACGCCATGGATCGACCGGCCCTCACGCGCCGAAGCCTCGTCGGCGCCGGTCTCGGCGCCGTCGCCGCCACCGGCGCTCTGGCGCAGGCCCCGTCCGCCCCGCCGAGGGCCCTGGCGACGGCGCCGAACTCCCAGGCCGGCCTCGGCCCGCGCCTGACCCTGCACGCCATCGACAACTTCCACGGCACGCCCGGCGCCGGCATGGTCTGCGACCTGGCAATCCGGGAGGGCGACGCCTATCGGACGCTCAAGACCGTGACCACCGCCGCCAATGGCCGTCCGGCCGAACCACTCCTGGTCGACGAGGCCCTGAAGGTCGGCCAGTACGAGTTGTTGATGCATTTCGAGGCGTATTTCGCCAAGGCCGGCGTAGCGCTGCCGCAGCCGAATTTCCTGAGCCTCGTTCCGGTGCGCTTCGTGATCCGCGATGCGGGGCAGCGCTACCACCTGCCGGTGCTGTTCACCCCCTGGGGCTACTCCTACTATCGCGGCAGCTGACGCGCCCGCGGCACGCCTTCAGCAAGATTTCCTTCCGGAGCCCGATCGACATGGCCGGCATCACCACACACGTCCTCGACGCGGATCGCGGCCGCCCGGCGCCGGGGGTGCGCATCGACTTCTCCGTGAGGGAGGGCGACGCGTGGCGCCTCGTGAAGAGCGTCGTCACCAATGCCGACGGGCGCACCGACGCACCGATCCTGCCAGCCGCCGAGGCCAAGGTCGGCCAGTACCAGCTCGAATTCCACATCGACGCCTACCTGAAGACCAAGCCCGGCGTGACCGAGGCCGACATCTTCGTCGACAATCCGGTGGTGCGCTTCGCGGTCTTCGATGCCGGGCAGCACTACCACGTGCCGATGCTGTGCGCGCCGGGCACCTGCGCCACCTACCGGGGCAGCTGACGGCGATGGTCGATTCCGGAAAGCCCGATCTCGCCGCCATCAACCGGCTCGATGGGGCCGGCTTCGTCGTCCGATTCGGAGGGGTGTTCGAGCATGCGGCCTGGGTCGCGGAGCGCGCCCACGCGCACGGGCCCTTCGCCAGCCTCGACGACCTGCACGCGGCCATGATGCGGGCCGTGCGCGCCGCGCCAACCGAAACCCGCATCGCCTTCCTGAACGGCCATCCGGAGCTCGCCGGGCCCGAGGCGCGGGCCCGCAGCATGACGGCGGATTCGGCAAGCGAGCAGGGCAGCGCCGGGCTCGACCACATGCCCGCCGCCGACGCGGAGGCCTTCGACCGCCTCAACGCCGCCTATCGCCGCCGCTTCGGCTTTCCCTTCATCATCGCGGTCCGCGGCCGGGCGCGAGCCGAGATCCTGGCGATCTTCGCGGAGCGCCTGCGGCGCACTCCCGGAGAGGAGGAGCAGGCCGCCCTCGACGAGATCGCGTTGATCACCCGGATGCGGCTCGACCGCCTCGTCGGCGCATCCGGGTGAGGCAGTTCACTTCAGGCGGGCGGCGGCCCAGGCGATGTGGTCGGCCATGAAGGTGGAGATGAAGTAGTACGAGTGGTCGTACCCCTCGCGCATGTTGAGGGTCAGGGGAATGCCGGCCGTCTTGCAGGCCTCTTCCAGGAGCCAGGGACGCAGGCCGTCGTCGAGGAAGCTGTCGGCGGTGCCCTGGTCGACCAGGAACTCCGGGAAGCGCTTGCCGTCTTCGATCAGCGCCGTGGCGTCGTGGGCGCGCCACGCAGCGGTGTCGGTGCCGAGATACTTCTCGAAGGCAGGCTTCGACCAGCCGGCCGTGGAGGGTTGGGCGATCGGCGCGAAGGCCGAGCAGGACTTGAAGCGGTCGGGATAGGTGAGGGCGATGGTCAGTGCACCGTGGCCGCCCATGGAATGGCCGAAGATGCCCTGGCGGGACATGTCGGCCGGGAACTCCTTTGCGATGAGGGCGGGCAGTTCCTCGGTCACGTAGCTCCACATCCGGTAGTTCGCGGCGTAGGGCGCCTGGGTGGCGTCGAGGTAGAAGCCGGCGCCGGAGCCGAACTGCCAGTTGCCCTCCTCGTCGGGAATGCCGGGGCCGCGCGGGCTGGTGTCGGGCGCCACGATGATGACGCCGTGCTCAGCCGCCGCCTTGCGGTACTCGCCCTTGTCCATGACGTTGGCGTGCGTGCAGGTCAGGCCCGAGAGGTACCACAGCACCGGCACCGGGCCGGCCTCGGCCTGCGGCGGCACGAACACCGCGAAGGTCATCGGGCAGCCCGTGGTCCGGGCATCGTGCTTGTAGACGCCCTGCGTGCCGCCGTGGGCGCGGGCCTTCGAGAGGGTTTCCATGTGTACTCTCCTGCTTAGGGCTCAGAGTCCCGTTCCGGGGCTGGGAAA
Organism: Methylobacterium sp. Leaf465; assembly: GCF_001424705.1. Taxonomy (GTDB): domain Bacteria; phylum Pseudomonadota; class Alphaproteobacteria; order Rhizobiales; family Beijerinckiaceae; genus Methylobacterium. The sequence goes on along the minus strand of NZ_LMRA01000012.1, from coordinate 290,442 downwards.
GGGTGCGATGTCGGGCCCCTGAAAGAATGGTCGATCCGCGCCCCTCCCTCTGCCCTCTGCGGGAGAGGGCGGCCCGCGTCAGCGGGTCGGGTGAGGGGAGCACCGGTCCCGGGAGGTCGCTCCCTCTCCCGCCTGCTCCGCAGGCACCCTCCCCCGCGAAGGGGGGAGGGACCGGACACGGTCTGTCCCGATTGGATCAGTAAACCACCACCGACCGGATCGACTTGCCCTCGTGCATGAGGTCGAAGCCGTGGTTGATGTCCTCGAGCGGCATGGTGTGGGTGATCAGGTCGTCGATGTTGATCTTGCCCTCCATGTACCAGTCGACGATCTTCGGCACGTCGGTGCGGCCGCGGGCGCCGCCGAAGGCCGAGCCCTTCCAGACGCGGCCGGTGACGAGCTGGAACGGACGGGTCGCGATCTCCTTGCCGGCCTCGGCCACGCCGATGACGATCGACTCGCCCCAGCCGCGGTGGCAGCACTCGAGAGCCTGGCGCATCACGTTGACGTTGCCGGTGCAGTCGAAGGAGAAATCCGCGCCGCCGCCGGTCACGTCGAGGATCGCCTGGACCACGTGATCGTTGCCGACCTCCTTCGGGTTGATGAAGTGGGTCATCCCGAACTTGCGGGCCATCTCCTGCTTGTCCGGATTGATGTCGACGCCGATGATCTTGTCGGCCCCCACCATACGGGCGGCCTGCAATACGTTGAGGCCGATGCCGCCGAGGCCGAACACCACGACGTTGGCGCCGGGCCAGACCTTGGCGGTGTAGATCACCGCGCCGATGCCGGTGGTGACGCCGCAGCCGATGTAGCAGATCTTGTCGAAGGGGGCGTCTTCGCGGATCTTGGCCAGCGCGATCGCCGGCAGGACCGTGAAGTTCGAGAAGGTCGAGCAGCCCATGTAGTGGAACAGGGTGTTGGACCCGCCCGGGCTGCCGCCGGTGGAGACGCAGGAGAAGCGGCTGGTGCCGTCGGGCATCACGCCCTGGCCCTGCGTGGAGCGGATCGCGGTGCACAGGTTGGTGCGCTGCGACAGGCAGGACTTACAGTTGCGGCATTCCGGGGTGTAGAGCGGGATGACGTGGTCGCCGGGCTTCAGCGCGGTGACGCCGGCGCCGACCTCGCGGACGATGCCCGCGCCCTCGTGGCCGAGGATCGCCGGGAACTTGCCCTCGGAATCGAGGCCCGACAGGGTGTAGGCGTCGGTGTGGCAGATGCCGGTGGCCATCAGCTCGACGAGAACCTCGCCGGCCTTGGGTCCTTCGATGTCGATGGTCTCGATCGTGAGAGGCTTCTTGGCCTCCCACGCGACCGCGGCGCGCGTCTTCATAGCAGTGTCCTTAGAGCTGTGATGATCACGGACGGCGGCGATGGATGCCGGCGCTTCGTCTCGCGGCACCCGAAAGGTGGCAAGGCGAACGGCCCGAAAATCTGAATGGTGTTTGATGCCTCCGGCGTCGAGATGCAACAGGCGTGCTCCGTCGTTTGCGCCAGGGTTGCGAATTTGGAATGACGGTCGCCGCGACGCTGCCGGAACGGAGGGACGATGAAGGACTGGGATAGGGGGCGTGAGGCGCTCATCGCGCCGGCGGCGGCGCGCAATCGTGCGGCGATCCTCGCCGTCCTGCGGGACGTCCTGCCCGAGACCGGCACGATCCTCGAGATCGCCAGTGGATCGGGCGAGCACGCGGTCCATTTCGCCGCCGCCCTGCCGGCGCTCTCGTGGCAGCCCAGCGACCCCGAGCCGGCCTATCGCCGCAGCATCGCGGCGCATGCGGAGGCCGCAGGTCTCGCCAACCTGCGGCCTCCCCTCGATCTCGACGCCGCCGCGGCCGCCTGGCCGATCGCGCGCGCCGACGCCATCCTGTGTATCAACATGGTCCACATCGCGCCGTGGTCGGCCACGGAAGGGCTGATGGACGGAGCCGCCCGCACGCTTGCCCCGGGCGGCGTCCTGTTCCTCTACGGCGCCTTTCGCGAGGGCGGCCGCCACACCGCCGAGAGCAACGCCGCCTTCGACCAGGACCTGCGTGCGCGGGATCCGCGCTGGGGCGTCCGCGATCTCGAGACCGTCGCGGACACGGCCGCGCGGCGCGGCCTGCGGCACGAAGCCCGCATCGGCCTGCCGGCAAACAACCTGGCGCTGCTCTTCCGTCGCCCTGCGTCGGCGGCCTCGGCCTGATGCCCGCTGAGTCCCAGGCCCCGCACGCGCGAGACCGCATCGAAACCCTGCGCGACGCCCTCGAAGGCCGCCAGATCGAACTCTCCCTTGCGGCCGTCGCCGCAGGGGCCGTCACGGCCCTGACCGTGCCGGGAACGGCGGCGTTGGAAGGAGGGATCAACCCGGCCCTCGCACTGATGCTGTTCGTCACCTTCCTGCAGGTGCCCCTGCGGGCGCTGGCTCACGCCTTCACCCGCGGCCGCTTCCTGGCGGCGTTGATGGTCGTCAATTTCCTCGCGATCCCCCTGTTGGTCGCCGGGCTCACCCTCTTCCTTCCCGCCGACCCGATGCTGCGTCTCGGCGTGCTGATGGTGCTGCTCACGCCGTGCATCGACTACGTCGTGACCTTCGCCCATCTCGGGGGCGCCGATGCCCGGGTCCTGCTGGCCTCGACCCCGGCCCTTCTCCTCGCCCAGATGGCGCTGTTGCCGATCTACCTGACGCTCTTTCTCGGCGCGGACGCGGGACGGTTCGTGCAGGTCGGCCCCTTCCTCCACGCCTTCGTCTGGCTCATCGCGCTGCCCTTGGCCGCGGCCGGTGCCGTCCAGGTCTGGAGCGGACGGAGCCACCGCGGGCGACGGGCCGCGGCCGGGCTTAGTGTGCTGCCGGTCCCCGCGACGGCCCTCGTCCTCTTTGTCGTGGTCGCGGCGGTCCTGCCGCAGCTCGGCGCGAGCCGGGACGCGGCCGCACGGACGGTCCCGGTCTACCTGGCCTTCGCCGCATTGGCTCCGCTCATCGGCTGGGGAGCCGGGCGCGTTTTCCGGCTCGACGCGCCCACCGGGCGGACCCTGGCCTTCAGCGCCGCGACCCGGAACTCGCTTGTCGTCCTGCCCCTGGCCTTCGCGGTTCCGGGCGGGGTGCCCCTGCTGCCAGCCGTCATCGTCACGCAGACGCTGATCGAACTCATGAGCGAGCTGGTCTACGTGCGGTGGATCCCGCGACTCGGGCGCCCGTCGATCCGATCCGCGTCCGCGCCCTAAAAACCCCTCCGCCGCGCCGTCCGGAACGGGCGGCGCGCGGCGACGGCCCTGGGATCGCGGACGGGACTCACCCTGGGTCACGGCCAGGGGCGATCGAAACCGGATCTGCGATCGGCCGTCGAAATCGGGATCGAGCACCTGACAGGGTAAGCAAATCGTTCGGCGCCTGCCGCGAACACCGTCGCACCACGTTTCCCGACATACTTTAATCCAAAGAAACCGCTGCATCGCGGTGTATCTTCGGGAGCAATGCCTGGAATGGACGTTCGCGTTTCAGACGCGTCCTTGTCGGACGCACGCACGCCCGGGTGGCTGTCCCGCGAAGCGATCGTCGCCAAGCCCGGCTTCAACCGATGGCTGGTCCCGCCGGCGGCCCTGGCCATCCATCTCTGCATCGGCATGTCCTACGGTCTGTCGGTGTTCTGGCTCCCCCTGTCGAGGGCGCTGAGCGTCGGCCAGCCCGCGCCGGCGGCCTGCCCGGACATGGGCATCGCCACCGCCCTGGTCACCACCACCTGCGACTGGCGCGTCAGCGACCTCGTCATCGTCTTCTCCATCGGCATCGTGATGCTCGGGCTGTCGGCGGCGGTGTTCGGCGGCTGGCTGGAGCGGGCCGGCCCCCGCAAGGCCGGCCTCGCGGCGGCCCTGTGCTGGGGCGGCGGGTTCCTGATCGGCGCCCTCGGCGTCTACGTGCATCAGCTCTGGCTGATCTGGCTCGGCATGGGCCTCGTCGGCGGCATCGGCCTCGGCCTCGGCTACATCTCGCCGGTCTCGACCCTGGTGAAGTGGTTCCCCGACCGCCGGGGCATGGCCACCGGCATGGCCATCATGGGCTTCGGCGGCGGCGCCATGATCGGCTCGCCGCTGGCCACCCTGCTCATCAACACCTTCAAGACCCCGGATTCCGCTGGCGTCTGGCAGACGCTGGCGGTGATGGGCGGGCTCTACGGCGCGGCGATGCTCTGCGGCGCCTTCGGCTACCGCGTGCCCCCGGCCGGCTGGCGGCCGGAAGGCTGGACCGCGCCGGCGGCCAAGAGCGCGATGATCACCTCGGGTCACGTCCACCTGGACCGGGCCCACAAGACCCCGCAGTTCTGGCTGCTCTGGGCGGTGCTCTGCCTCAACGTCTCGGCTGGCATCGGCGTGCTCGCCCTGGCGTCGCCGATGCTGCAGGAGATCTTCGGCGGTGCCCTGATCGGTCAGCCGGGTGCCGGCTTCGGCCAGCTCGATGCCGGCCAGAGGGCCCAGATCGCGGCGGTCGCGGCCGGCTTCGTCGGCCTCCTGTCCCTGTTCAACATCCTCGGACGCTTCTTCTGGGCCTCGATGTCCGACAAGATCGGCCGCAAGGTGACCTACGCCACCTTCTTCGCCCTCGGATGCCTGCTCTACGCGGGCGCACCCTGGGCGGCGTCGATCGGCTCGAAAGCGCTGTTCGTGACGTTCTTCTGCGTGATCCTGTCGATGTACGGCGGCGGCTTCGCCACGATTCCCGCCTACCTCGCCGACATCTTCGGCACGCAGTTCGTCGGTGCCATCCACGGGCGGCTCCTCACCGCCTGGTCGACGGCCGGCGTGGTCGGTCCCTTCGTGGTGACGGCGATCCGGCAGGCGCAGGTCGATGCCGGCATCCAGGGGGCGGCGCTCTACACCCGGACGATGTACATCCTGGCGGCCTTCCTGGCAGCCGGCTTCGTCGCCAACCTCCTGGTCCGGCCGCTGGCGGCGCGCTGGTTCATGAGCGACGCCGCGCTCGCCGCCAGCGCGAAGGGCGGGAACGCCACGGCAGCGGGGCGGACGAGCGCTCGCGGCATCGGCCGGGGCGGCGTCACGCCCCTCGCGATCCTCGCCTGGATCGCCGTCGGCGTCCCGATCGCCTGGGGGATCTGGAGCACGGTCTCGAAGGCGATGATCCTGTTCGGGTAAGGGCCGCACCGGCCACCCCCGGCGAAACGCCGAAGGTCCCGACCCGGCGACCGGTCGGGTGATCCGCCGCCCCCCGACGTGAGACCCTTGTCCGAAGGCGCAGCCCGGCCGGCGGGGAAGTCGGCGTCGTCCGCCCGCTCGATGCCCTCCGCCGGCTCCGACGCGGCGGACTCGTCGGCCAGCGGCAGACTGGTCCGGACGACACCTCGGCGGATCGGGCCAGCAGCCGACGAGGCCGCGTCCATCGGAGCCTCCCCGGTCTCGTCGTCGGGAGCGAGACGACGATGCGCAGACATAGAACAGTGCCGAGGCGCTCGGAGCAACGCCCTCCACGAGGCCGGCGGCGCTGGCGACGGCATTGATCCGGATCGCCGCCCGAAGGAATAGCACCATAATTCCTGTCGTGCTGTTCTCTGACCTCGACAATGACTATTTTCGTGTAAACTTTCCTTCTGTTTTGCGACAAACCACTGCCCATCACCGTTTCTGACGAAATACGGAAATACTCATGATCCTCATTTTCAAATACATTTCCGATTCGACAATCTAACTCATTGAATCTTGTCCTGTAACCTTTTCAGATTTCCGCTTTTCCAGCATAGGATGGCTCTAAGCTGTGTTTTGAAGCCACACCCACCGGGATAATACAAGCACAGGCTTTTGCTGCGTAGAAAACACACCTCTCGGTTGTCTAGATAGGGCGCGCCGCGTTGTCGCTGCACCGTTCTCGGGTGCCGTCCCGCATCGCGACCAGCATCGGGAGACAGCCGTGATCCGAACGCCATTCAGATTTCGCACCGGAAACGAGACCTACGAAAACTCCGGAGCCGTCCGCAGGTGCGACGGTCCGCCGACCGGGACAATGGGCGCGGCACCCGCCGTTCGGACGACCCTGCGCGCCCTCCAATCGCTGGCGCGCCGCCTGTCGGCTGCCGTCGCCCTGCTGGCCCTCGCCGGCGCCCCCGCGATGGCGGGGTCCGCGGCCCAGCCGGGCCAAACCATCGGTGCCGCGGCCGGCGCCCAGCTCCCGGTGGGTCTCTACTTCGTCAACACGTCCAGCTTCGGGGTGCGCGACACGCGCCCGCTCGACTCGGAATCGAACGTCAACCTGCCGGCCTTCGTCTGGGCGACGCCCTGGACCCTGTTCGGCGCGCGCCTGAACCTCATCGCGATCCAGCCCGTCGTGGCGTCGAGCCCCCGCGGCACGCCCTACCAGAGCGGCATCGGCCAGCCGCTGCTGGCCGGCCAGCTCGCCTGGAACCTCGGCAACAATTTCGGCGTCAGCTACCTCTTCGGCCCCTGGCCCGGGCGCTGCACGCCACCGTGGAGATCGACGCGGNCCGCCGCGATCCCGTGCGAACGGGCGTCGTGGCGTCGAGCCCCCGCGGCACGCCCTACCAGAGCGGCATCGGCCAGCCGCTGCTGGCCGGCCAGCTCGCCTGGAACCTCGGCAACAATTTCGGCGTCAGCTACCTCTTCGGCGGCTACCTGCCGATCGAGACCCGCTTCCTGACCCAGAACGCCTCCCTGAGCCACCGCTTCGCCGCCAGCTACACCGGGGACGGCCTGAAYCTCACGGCCAACCTGCTCTACGGGATCTTCCTCGACTCGATCTCGCCGCAGGGCGGGGTCTATCCCGACTATCTCAACCTCGATCTCACCGCGACGAAGAAGTTCGGCAAATGGGAGGTCGGCCCCGTGGCCTTCGCCTCCACCGACCTGCCGACCCGGTTCCCGGGCTATCGCCGCCAGGGCCAGATCGCGGTGGGNCCAGAACGCCTCCCTGAGCCACCGCTTCGCCGCCAGCTACACCGGGGACGGCCTGAACCTCACGGCCAACCTGCTCTACGGGATCTTCCTCGACCCGATCTCGCCGCAGGGCGGGGTCTATCCCGACTATCTCAACCTCGATCTCACCGCGACGAAGAAGTTCGGCAAATGGGAGGTCGGCCCCGTGGCCTTCGCCTCCACCGACCTGCCGACCCGGTTCCCGGGCTATCGCCGCCAGGGCCAGATCGCGGTGGGCGGCCTCGTCGGGTACAATTTCGGCCCGGTGAACCTGCAGGCCTACGTCACCCAGGACGTGGTCGAGCGCAATTACGGCGGCCGCGACACCCGAGGCTGGCTCCGGGTCATCGTGCCGATCTACAAGGAGAGCACCAACGCCGCCGCGCCATCCGTCCCACTGACGGGCCCGGGGCGGATCGAACGCCGATAGCGGTTCTCGAAAACCGTTCCTCGGAGCCGCGCCGCGCCCGTCGCTTCGGTCAGGCGATCAAGCGGAGGGCGGCCTGATGGTCGGTCGGGGCGGGCCAGGTCGCGATGGCGCTCAGGGCGCCTGCCAGGGGGGCCGGCCGACCGAAATAGAAACCCTGGCCGAAGGCGCAGCCCATGCCGGCGAGAAGGTCGGCCTCGCCGGCCTGCTCGATTCCCTCGGCCACCACGGACACCGCCAGATCGTCGGCCAGCCGGAGAATCGTCTGCACGATGCCCCGGCTGGTCTGGTCGGCCAGGAGGGTGCGCACGAAGGCGCGGTCGATCTTCAGAGTCGTCACCGGCAGGGTGCTCAGATAGCTCAGCGAGGAATAGCCCGTTCCGAAATCGTCGATCGCGATCCCGAGGCCGGCGTTCCGGCACTGCGTGAGCGCGGCAGCGGCACGCTCAGGATCGTCCATCAGCATGCTCTCCGTGACCTCGATCTTGAGGCTGGAGGGGGCGATCCGGGTCCGCGCCAGGAAGTCGGCGATCATCTCGGGGAACGAGGCGCCGGCGAGGTCGCGCCCCGAGACGTTGACGGTCATGAAGAGCGGACCGTCGAGCGCGCCGGGATTGGTCTGGGCGGCGAGCAGGAGCTCGGGGAAGACCCGCCCGACTTCCTCGAAGGCATACGCGGTCAGGTCGACGATGAGACCGGACGCCTCGGCCGCCGGGATGAACTCGATGGGCGGCACCAGGCCCCGGGTCGGGTGGCGCCAGCGCATCAGGGCCTCGAACCCGGCCAGCCGCCGGGACGACAGCCGCACGATGGGCTGGAAGTACAGCTCGAACTCGCCGTTGCGCAGGCCGGCGCGGATCTCGCGCTCCAGCGACAGGGCGCCGAGGGCGGCCGCGAAGGTCTCGGACGGGGGGGCATCGGCGCCGAGGACCGGCGGCGGCGCCGTTCCCTTCATCTGCTCGAGGATGGCCACCGTCTGCCGGTAGCGCGACAGCACCACGCCCAGGCACATCCGCAGGATCGGATCGGTCTGCGCGATGCGGTGGGCGAGCTGCTCCTCCGTGATGACGACGAGTTCGCTGTCCTCCAGGGCTCGCACGGCGGCGGAGCGCGGCTGGTGATCGAGGATCGCCATCTCCCCGACGATCTCGCCGGGGCCGCGATGCGCCAGGATGAGGTCCCCCTCCGGACGCTCGAGGACGATCTCCAATCGGCCGCTCACGATGAGGTAGGCCGCATCGCCCAGGTCGCCGGCCGAGAACAGGCGCGCACCGGCCGGGAGGTGATGATGGTCCAGGGACTTCGCTTGGGAACGCGGCACGGAAGGTTCCAGGCTGGGCACAGTGATGGCCCGGGGCGAACCGTGCCGGGGGCCGGTTAAGAGCTGGCGAACGGCAACCGCTTTGTTTCACGCGCCGTCTCCTATCCTTAACGAGATCTCAGCACGGCGGCGCGAGACTGATCGCGAAGACGCCCCGCGCGGAGCCTGCACCCGATGTTCCTGTCACGACGCCTGGCCCCGGTGGGCGTGGGCCTTGCCCTGGTGCTGGCCCTCCTGGCCGTGCGGACCGTCGTTCCGGAGCCGTTCGAGCGCCTGCGGCAGGCGGCCTTCGACAGCGCCCAACGGATCAGCCCCCGCGCGACCGACGGCGCCGCGGTTCGGGTCGTCGACATCGACGAGGAGAGCCTGAAGCGGCACGGCCAGTGGCCCTGGCCGCGCCACGTGGTGGCGGACCTCGTCGCGGCCCTGCAGAACCTCGACGCCGGCGTCGTCGCCCTCGACATGGTCTTCGCCGAGCCCGACCGCACCTCGCCCGCGCTCCTGGTGCCCGACTGGGCGCGGCGCTTCGGCTTTCGCGCGGCGGAGCCCGAGACGGCCCTGCCGGACCACGATGCCGCCCTGGCGGCGGTGTTCGCCCGGGGCCGCGTCGTCGCCGGCTTCGCGCTGACGCCGGACGCGCAGGGCGAACCCGTCACGCGCAGCGCCGGCTTCGCGACGATCTCCGGCGATCCCGGCGAGACGGTCCCCAACTTCCGAGGCTCGGTCCAGAACCTGCCCGTGCTCGATGCGGCCGCCGCCGGCCACGGCAGCTTCACCATCGCGGCCGGCAGCGACGAGATCATCCGGCGCCTGCCGCTGCTCGCGACGGTGGGAAACCGCCTGGTGCCCTCCCTCGCCCTCGACGCCCTGCGGGTGCTGCAGGACGAGGAGAGCTTCAAGGTGCGGGCGGAGCGCGATGGCGCGACCCTGACCGGCTACACGATCCGCGTCGGGGCGGTCGATCTCTCCGTCGACCGCTCCGGCGCCCTGGCCCTCCACTTCCCGAAGGCCCGCTCGACGCCGACGATCGCCGCCTGGCGCCTGCTCGATCCCGATCAGCGTCCGGGCCTGCGCCCGGAGATCCAGGGCCGCGCGGTCTTCGTCGGCACCAGCGCGGTCGGCTTGTCCGACCTGCGCCCCACGCCGATGACCCCGTTCGAGCCCGGCGTGAACCTGCACGCGATGGCCCTCGATCAGGTCATCGGCGGGCAAGCGCTCAGTCGCCCGGCCTGGGCGCTGGGTGCGGAGATCGTGGCGGCGCTGGTGCTCGGCCTCGCCGCCGCCCTGGCCTGCGGTTTCGGGCGGCTCAGCAGCGCCGGGCTCGGCATGGCCTTCCTGGCGCCCGTGCCGACCTTCGCCGCCCTGGCCCTGTTCGCCCGGGGCGGCCTGCTCCTCGACCCGACGCTGCCGTCCCTCGGCCTCCTCGTCGCCCATGCGGGCGGGAGCCTCGCCCGCTATGCGGGCTCGGAGCGTTCCGCCCAGCGCCTGCGCACCGCCTTCACGCACTACCTGTCGCCGGACCTGGTGGCGGTGCTGGCCAGCGACCCCGGCCGGCTGAAGCTCGGCGGCGAGACCCGCGAGATGACGTTCCTCTTCACCGACCTCGAGGGCTTCACCGCGATGACCGAGGCCTCCGGCGCCGAGGCCCTCGTCAACCTGCTGAACGCCTATCTCGACGGCCTGTGCTCCATCGCGATGGCCCATGGCGGCACCGTCGACAAGATCGTCGGCGACGCGGTGCACGTCATGTTCAACGCGCCCCTCGACCAGCCCGACCATGCCGCGCGGGCGGTGGCCTGCGCGCTGGCCCTCGACGCCTTCGCGGAGGCGTTTCGCCAGCGGCAACGGGCCCAGGGCGTCCCCTTCGGCGCGACCCGCATCGGCATCAATACCGGACGTGCCGTGGTCGGCAATTTCGGCGGGACGCGCCGCTTCGACTACACGGCGCACGGCGATGCGATCAACGTTGCGGCGCGGCTCGAATCCGCCAACAAGGCGCTCGGCACCCGCATCTGCATCGCCCGCACCACCTGCGACCAGGTGTCCGGCGTCAGCTTCCGGCCCATCGGGACCCTGATGCTGAAGGGCAAATCCGTGGGCGTCGAGGTCTTCGAGCCGACGGGACAGGCCAGCGACGCCCTGGACGCCTATCGCGTGGCCTTCGGACGGTTGGTCGCGGGGGACGCCGGCGCGGCCGAGGCGCTGCTGGGCCTGCACGCGGCCAACCCCGACGACCCGATCCTGGCGCTCCATGCCCGCCGCATCCGGGCGGGCGAGCGCTCCGTCAGCATGGCGGCCTGAGACGAGAGTCTCAGGGGAGGACGAGGAGCACCACCAGGGCGATGTTCGTGAGCTGGTGCAGGAACTGATCGAAGCCCATCAGCCACCAGAAGCGCGGGTCGGTCATGGGCCAGCGGGTGCGGTGGGCGACCAGGGTCTTAGCCCGGTCGATCAGTCCGTGGACCACGAAGTCGAGGAGCGCGAGCCACCACAGGGCGGGTTTGTAGAGCAGGGCGATCGCCAGGGTGCCGAGGGCATGCGTCCCGGCATGGACGGCGAGCGGCGCCGCCCAGCCCGCGACCCGCTCCTTGCCGCGGGCCATCCAGTCCGTCTGGACGACGAAGTCGATCAGGTAATGCTTGGCCGCCATTGCAACCAGGAGGGCCGCCAGGGTCGACAGGGGGACGGGCATGTCGAGGGCCTGCACCAGGGCGGTCTCCAAAGGGTCGGGCGGCGCGGGACCGCGATACCGCCCGGGCATCGCCGCAGGCTACCGGAACGGTGGGTGGAATCCCACCGCCCCGGCGCCTGCCGCAGGATTCGTCAGCGGTTCAGAGTGGGGACGAACTGCGCCTGTTCGCTGATCGTGACCGTCGCCACGGCGCGCTTGGTCCGGTCGTCCGGCCAGGGGGCGGCCGCCTCGGGTGCCCGGCCCTTGTAGACCATCGTCCCCTGACCCTTGCGCATGAGCACGCTGCCGCGCTTGGTCTTGAGCATCACCTCGCCGTCGAGCACGAGCACGCCGTAGCCACCGTCGATGGCGCCGCCCCAGACCGTCGTCCCGCGCACCCCGAGGGTGCCGACGGCGGTCTTGATCGCGACGTTGCCGCCGGTCGGCCCTTCGATTTTGCCGCCGACGAAGAGGAAGGCGCCGCGCGCCACCGAGAGGGCGAGCTTCCCGCCCTGCGCGCCGGGCTTGTAGACGAAGTCGTCCACGGTGAGCCTGCCGTTCTCGCCGAGGGTCAGCACGGTGTCGTCGGCGAGCTTGGCCTCAAGGCGCGACTCGGCACCGGTGCGGATCATGTCCTTGAAGAACACCGGCCCCTGGGGAGCCATGTCGCGGGCCTGGCCGGACTGGGAGGCGACGGCTTGGCGGTCGACCTTGGCGACCACGCCGACCTGCTGGGGTGCGGCGATGGCCGGCGCGACGCCGACGAGGAACAGGGCAGCGAAGGTGCCGAAGGATTTCAGGGTCACGGTCATCGTCCACGAGACAGGGGCGGGAGAGCAGGCACGTGGACGGGATAGCGAAGGTCCGCTCGGGTTGAACGACGGCAAGGCACCGGTACACGTCCCCGGGGTCTACGCCCGCGCCGTTAAGCATCGCTGAATAGCCTGACCCCGTTGAAGCGCGTCCGACCTTCGTCTTGCGAAAACGCGCCTAGACGCTGGAGGACGGGCGAAACACGGCACAGTTGCCGGTATTGTCGAAGAGTTGTGCCCGGGTGCTCGGCCGGTTTCGATCCACGCCCACCGCGCCGCCCGACAGGGACCGGCTCAGGCGGAGGGGGGGTTTAGGCGGAGGGGACTTGCGCGACACGAATGTTGTTGGTGGTGCCGGCCACCGCGAAGGGGATGCCGGCGGTGATCACGACGCGGGCGTGGGGCAGGGCGAAACCTTCCTCCACCGCGTGAGCGAGCGCATTGGCCACCATCGCCTCGTAGGAATCCACCTCGTCGGCGCGCAGGCTGTGCGCCCCCCAGAGCAGGCACAGCCGGCGCGAGGTCGCGAGATCCGGCGTCAGGGCCAGGATGGGCACCTGCGGCCGGCGTCGCGCGATCCGGGCCGCGGTGGTGCCACTGAGCCTGTAGGCCACGATGGCGGCCGCCCCCACCGCGTCGGCGAGGGTCGCGGTGGCGCTGGCGACGGCGTGGGGCGGCGTCTCCTCCTCGCCCGGATCGGTGGCGGTGATCAGCGAGCGGTAGAGCTTGTGCGTCTCGGTCCGGTGGATGATGCGGGCCATCATGGTCACGGTCTCGACCGGATACTGGCCGGTGGCGGATTCGGCCGAGAGCATCACCGCGTCCGCCCCGTCATAGATGGCGGTGGCCACGTCCGAGGCCTCGGCCCGGGTCGGCGTCGGGGCCGAGACCATGGAGTCGAGCATCTGGGTGGCGACGATCACCGGTTTGACCGCCAGCCGGCAGGCCCGGATCAGCTCCTTCTGGCGTCCGGGCACGTCCTCGTGCGGGATCTCGACCCCGAGATCGCCCCGCGCCACCATGACGGCATCGGACAGGCGGATGATGTCGTCGATGCGCTCCAGGGCCTGGGGCTTCTCGACCTTGGTCATCAGCCCGGCCCGGTCACCGATCAGGGCCCGGGCCTCGATGAGGTCGGCGGGCTTCTGGACGAAGGAGAGCGCGACCCAGTCCACCCCGAGCTCCAGCCCGAAGGCGAGGTCGGCCCGGTCCTTGGCGGTGAGCGGGGAGAGGTCGAGGAGGGTGCCGGGCAGGTTCACGCCCTTGCGGTTCGAGAGCGTTCCGCCAGTGATCACCTCGGCGGTGAGGCTGTCACCGGTCAGGCCCGTGACCCGCACGCGCACCCGTCCGTCGTCGATGAGCAGATCCTGGCCCGGGGCCACCGCCAGGAAGATCTCCCGGTGGGGCAGGGGGATGGCGTGCCGGTCGCCTTCGGCGCCCTCCAGCACGAAGCGCACCGTCTCGCCGGGCGCGACGTCGAGGCGCCCGCCCGCCAGGGTGCCGAGGCGGATCTTGGGCCCCTGCAGGTCCTGGAGGATTCCGATAGGCCGGCCGGTCTCCCGTTCCAGGGTGCGGATCGCCGCGTAGACCCGGGCATGGTCGTCCTGCGTGCCGTGACTGAAGTTGAGGCGGAAGGTGTCGACCCCGGCGACGAAGAGCCGGTGCAGCATGTCGGGTGTCGACGAGGCGGGTCCGACGGTCGCGACGATCTTGGCGTGGCGGTTGCGGCGCATGAATCCCACGGCCGCGCACGGCCGCCTCCCTGGATCGAAGGCAGAGGATCACGCCGGGATGCACCGTCCTGACGGTGATCCCGACGGGTGAGGCAAGCGGTGACGATGTCGGCCCGCCGGAACGTCCGGCGACCATCGGCTGAGGCGAAAATCCTAGCGCAGGGCAACGCCAGGGTAAACGCCGGACGGCCGTCCGTCTCGCCGGACCACTCCCCGCTCGGAAACGCGCTGCGATGCCGGACACGAATCCCGGGACGCCGACGGTCTGATCGTCACGCGCCCGATCGGTGCCGCCCAGCGCGTCCGCAACGGTACGGCGACTCCTGTCGGTCTGGGGGATCGCACGCGACCAAGCTTTCGCCGCCGCAGACGCAACTTCAGATTTAGTATTCGATTACCTGTCGTTGAATGATCCGGGAAATTTCGCCTTTCGCATCGAATGCCGTAAAAATAAAACCTTCATTGGATGTTTTCTTCGCTGCGAGGCCTATTGCGACGATGGACGTCGACAGCCTGCCATTCTCGTCGAAGCAATTCCTGCGTCTCCTCGACAGCCAGGGCATCAGCGGCACGTGGGAATGGCACTTCGCCAGCGACCAGCATGTCTGGTCCTCCGGCCTGTTCCGCATCCTCGGCCTCGATCCTCAGACGACCCGCCCAAGCTACGACCTTTTGATCGGCCTTGTGCATCCGGAGGATCGTGGGAGGATGGCGAGCGGCTCCGGCCTCATCGGGGCCATGTCGCAGGAAAAGCAGACGATCCGCGTGATCCGTCCGGGCGGCTCGAATCGCGTCCTGTCGCTTCGCAGCGAGATCCACCTGGCCCCCGACGGACGTCCCCTGGGGATTGCCGGAAGCGTCCTCGACGTGACGGAGCGGGAAAATCTGAGACGGGCCCTCGCGGCGGAGCGGCGACGCCGGCGAGCGCTGTTCGACCGCACCCGGACCCTGACCTTCTCCAACGATCCGGACTACGCCTACACCTTCACGGAAGAAGCCTACGAATTGACCGGCCTCTCACCCGAGGAGACGGCGGACGACGCGTTTCTGGCGATCGTGACCGAGGAGCGGGAACACTGGCGCGCCGTAAGCCTCGCGGCGCACCAGGTCGGACAGGTCTACACGATGAAGCCGGTCCTCTATATCGCCGGCGGGAAGCGGGAGCGCTTCGAGATCTTCACGGTTCCGATCGTCGATGGGCGCGGCCAGGTGGTGGACTGGAGCAATCTCGCGCGGCCCCTCGGCACACGGGGAAGTCCACCCGTCGGGATGCTGCTGAAGGGGCTCGAGCAGGCGATCGCCGGACGTCACCTGCGTGCCGCCCGCGCCCTGCTGGACTGGTCCATGTCCGATCTCGCCAGGGCCGCAGGCCTCTCCTTGTCGACCGTGAAACGCATGGAGGAGCATCCGGACGGCACGGCCCAGCAATCCCGGCACAAGGCCGTGGAGACGCTGCGACGGTTCGGAATCCGGTTCTCCGTCATGGACGACGGCCTGATCGCCGTCGGGCATCGCTGAGGGCGACGGATCTCTGCGCCGCACGCGCCCGCCGGAAGATTCCGCGACGAGACGATTTCACGGCGCGACGATCGCGAGGACGGACCCTGCCGCCGAACGCGCGGTCCCGTCGCGGACCGGCGCGCATCGATGGCGCGCCGAGCGGGATCGCATGAGGCGGTTCGGTCGCTCAAGCACCGGCGGAGGATCGGTTCAACACGAAGACCCGCCCCCGATGGCCCGGGGACAGGCCTCGTACCGCGCCCGACCCTCGTCGCGCTGCATCGCGCCACTCAGAGGCTCCCGTCGCCGTGATGGCCGTCCTGGAGGCGAATGGCGATGTCGGTTCCGTCCGCGTTGAAATCCTGACGCGCGGTGGTGGGCTCGGCCGGTATGGCGGGTTTCGTCTTCGCCGCGTCCAGGGCCGTGTACTTTGCGGGGAGACGCTGCTGTCTCGTGGCCGCCGAGGCCGGTGCGGAACTCATGGCCGCCAGGGACAGGCCGACCAATCCGAGGATAGGAATGGAATGTTTCATCGTTTCCTCCCGTCGTGTTTTACGACGGCACGAAGATCGCCCGATCCCAGGAACTGTCATCCCCCAAACTGACTAAACAACTCCAGTATTCGCACAAACCTTCGCCCTGATACATTCTATATCTACGATCATGATCCTCGATTGACCCTATCCCAACGATTGCATGACAATATATATTTGTGAACATGCGCGGTCGGGCTGCGATCACCGTGAACCGCATGCGGAAGTGTGGCGAGCGGATGGAAGGGGTCGCCGATCAGGGCAGGCTGGAGAGCCGGGACACCAGCATCACCAGTTCGGCCTGCCGATGGGTATGGGTCTTGGTGAAGATCGAGCGGAGCTGGGTCCGCACGGTGGCGACGCGGACACCCTGGAGCCCCGCCGCTTCCGCAAGGGTCGCGCCCTGGGCCATCAGGGTGGCGAGTTTCGCTTCCGTGCGGGTCAATCCAAAGACCTGCTCCAGGGCGGCGCGGTTGAGGAGTGGCGTCGCGTCGAGGTCGATCAGCAGAAGGACCGAGTGCGGCCCGTCAGCGCCGTCGACCGGAAGCGGCACGGAACTCATGATCAGCGGGCGCTGGTCGGGGCGCTCCACCAGGATCCAGTTCTCACTGTCCAGTTGGAAGCGTGCCCGACCCTGCCCGAGCAACCGCTTGACGATCCCGCGCCCGAGCCCGTTCAGAACCTCGACCTCGACCTCGGACCGGCTCAAGCAAAACAGACTCTGGAAGATGTGGCGTGCGCTTTCGTTGATGGCCAGCACGTGTCCATTCGTCGAAAGCACGAGCCCGCCGTAGCCCATTCGGTCGAAGACCCGCAGGAATGGCATCCCGACAAGCATGGTCGCGACCTGCCTCTCCCTACCCGGTCCGGCGCAGCACCTGCCCTGGATAACGGTAGGCAATCTTCGCGCATGGTCAATACGCCTATGTTTGCGTCGATACTTATCGTTCTCGCGAAATCATATTCACGCGCATGATCGAACCTCTTCCGAACGGCACGATGTGCAGACGTCTTCTCGACCGACGGGGCGCCTGCACGCGGGCGCACACGACGTTCGGGTATCGGCGGGTCCCGGGCCGGTGCCGAGATTGCGCCGAAGCGGCCGATTCGGGCGACGAGCGGATCGGGCAGGGCGGATTCGTCGACCGTTCCCCGCGATCGTTCGACCTGTGATCCACCGGTCAGGCCGGCGATGGCCGCGCCGGTTCGGCGACGGCCTCGGTCAGGTGCCTCAGGGAAGCTCGCGCAGATCCTGGCGGAAGCGGCGGCCGTTGGCGACGTAGTTTCCGGCGGTCTGCGTCAGGCGCTCCGCGCTCTCCGCGTCGAGCGTACGCACGGCCCTGGCGGGAGCGCCGACGATGAGGCTGTTGTCGGGAAACGCCTTGCCCTCGGTCACCAGCGCATTGGCACCGATCAGGCAATTGCGACCGATGCGGGCGCCGTTCAGGATCGTGGCCCCCATGCCGACGAGGCTGCCGGCCCCGGTGCAGCCATGCACGATGGCACGATGCCCGACGGTGACATCGTCTCCGAGGTGCAGGGGAAAGCCGGGATCGGCATGCAGCACCGCCCCGTCCTGGATGTTGGTGCGGTCGCCGATCCGGATCTCGTCGTTGTCGCCGCGCAGGACGGCGCCGAACCAGATCGAGACCTCGCGGCCGAGATGGACGCGCCCGATCACGTGGGCCCCCGGGGCGATCCAGGTGCTGTCCGCGTCGGCGAGCTGCGGCCGATGCGGGCCGAGGGCGTAGAGGGTCATGCGGCGTCCTCGCTCAGGTGCCGGTCCAGGCCGCGGGCCGCTTGGCCAGGAAGGCCTCGACCCCGGCCGCGAAGTCGCGGCTGCCGTAGCATTCCGCGATGAGGTCCGTCGCCTCGGCCTGCGGGTCCCGCTCCAGGCGGCGCAGCATCGCGCGGGTGACCCGCATGGTCACGGGGGCATGTCCGAGCAGGCGCGCGCAGAGCGCCGCCACCTCGGCGTCGAGACGATCGGGTTCCGCCACAGCGGCGAGGTAGCCCAGCGGCGCCAGGGACTCGGCGGTGGGCATCTCGGCCAGCAGCATCATGCGGGTGACGAGGCCCTGGCCCAACGTCGCAGTGAGCCGGCGCAGGTTGGCCGGCGAGAGGCAGTTGCCCAGGGTCCGGGCGATGGGGACCCCGAAGCGGGCCCCGGCCTGCGCCACCCGGAGGTCGCAGGCATTGGCGATGGCGAGGCCGCCGCCCACCGCCCAGCCCTCGATCACCGCCACGGTCGGCACGCGGCAGCGCTCCAGCCCTGCGACGTAGCCCTCGATGCGGGCCTCGTAGGCGACGCCGTCCGCGCCCGTGAAGCCGACGAACTGCTCGATGTCCGTGCCGGCCACGAAGGCCTGACCGCCGGCGCCCCGCAGCACGGCGACGCGCACGGACGGGTCCGCCTCGATGCGCGCGAGGTTCTCCGCCAGGGCGTCGTACATCGCGAAGGTGAGGGCGTTGCGGGCGGCCGGCCGGTCGAAGGTGAGGTGGGCGACGCCGCCCTCGACCCGGTAGCGGACGGCCCCCGCGTCGGTGGTCGCGCTCATGCGGCGAAGGCCCCCTCTGCGCGCAGGCGCTCGACCGCCGCCTCGGACAGGCCGAGCTCCGACAGGATCTCGTCGGCGTGCTCGCCCAGGAGCGGCGCGTGGCGGCGGACCTGGGCCGGCGTGCCCGAGAGCTTCACCGGGAAGCCGATGTTCGGCACGTTGCCCTCGATCGGATGGGGCACCTCGATGCGCATCTGGCGGTGGCGGCCGTGCTCGCTCTCGAAGGCCTCCGGATAGGTGTTCATGCGCCCGGCCGGGATGCCGGCGGCCAGCAGATCGGCCACCCACTCCTCGGCGGTCTTGGCGGCGAAACTCGTCTCCAGCTCGGCGATCAGGACCTCGCGGTGGGCGAGGCGCCCGGCGATGTCGCCGAAGCGGTCGTCGGCCAGCAGATCCTCCCGGCCGAGCACGTCGCAGAGCAGGCGCCAGAGCTTCTGGTTCGTCGCCCCCATGACGAAGTAGCCGTCCGCCGCCCGCACCGCCTGGTAGGGCGCGCTCATGCGGTTGGCCGTGCCCAGGGGCTCCGGGGTCCGGCCGGTGCCCCAGTACTCGCTCGTATCCCAGATCGAGAAGGCCAGCGCCGAATCGAACAGCGACGCGTCGATGTACTGGCCCTCGCCGCTGGCCTGCCGGCCGATATAGGCGCTGAGGATGCCGTAGACCGCGAACAGCGCGCAGCCGATATCGGCCACCGGCACGCCGGCCTTCACGGGCGGCCCGCCGGGATGGCCGGTGACGCTCATGACGCCGGACATCGCCTGGGCCATGAGGTCGTAGCCAGGGCGCTTGGCCCAGGGGCCGGTCTGCCCGAAGCCCGAGATGCTGGCGTAGATCAGGCCGCGGTTGCGCGCCCGCATCGCGTCGTAGCCGAGGCCGAGCCGGGCCATCACGCCGGGGCGGTAGTTCTCGACCACGATGTCGGCGGTCTCGGCCATGTCGAGGAGGAGGTCGCGGCCCGCCGGACTCTTCAGGTTGAGGGCGAGGCTGCGCTTGTTCCGATTCATGTTGAGAAAGCCCATGCTGTCGGGCCCCTTCATCTTGAATCCCATGGCGCCCCGGGTCTGGTCGCCGGTGCCGGGCGGCTCGATCTTGATCACGTCCGCCCCGAGATCGGCGAGCAGCATGCTGCAGACCGGCCCCGCCATCACCTGCGTCACGTCGAGGACGCGCAGGCCCGCCAGGGGCAGGGGACGGGAACTGGGGCGGGATGTGTCGTGCACGGGTTCGTCCATCGTGCTCGGCTCCTGTGTTGCTCGCGTAACCCTCCCCCTCTGCGGGGGAGGGTGGGATCCAGCGCTATTCCGCCGGGACGGCCCGTCCCAGCGGCACCGCGGGCTCCTCCACGAACGGACGCTCGGGGTGCATGGTGAAGGCGAGGCCGGCGCCGAGCAGGCAGAGGCCGACGGAACCGGCGAAGGGCAGGGTCCAGCTTCCCGTCATGTCGACGATCATCCCGAAGACGATCGGCGAGATGATCGCCGCCACCGCCGAGCCGGTGTTCATCAGGCCGGCCGCCGTGCCCGAATATTTCGGCGCGATGTCCATCGGCACCGACCAGATCGGGCCGATGACCAGCTCGGCGAAGAAGAAGCCCGAGCTCAGCAGCAGCGCCACCAGGGTCAGGTCGCGGGTGAAGAACACGCCGGCGAGGCTCGCCGCCGCGCCGAGGAAGCCGACCACGATGACGCTCAGGCGGGCGAGCTTGAGGTTGCCGGTCTTCTTCAGGATGCGGTCGCTGAAGACGCCGCCGAGGGTGTCGCCGACGACGCCGGCGAAGAACACGCCCGAGGCGAACAGGGCCGAGTTCTTCAGGTCGAGGCCGTAATTGAGCTTGAAGAAGCTCGGCAGCCAGCCGAGGAACAGCCACAGGGTCCAGCCGTAGCAGAAGTAGGTCAGCGTCACCGGCAGCATGCGCAGGGTCAGGCGGCTCCAGGGAATGTTCTGCTTGGCGCCGACCTTGCTCGGCGGCGGCAGGACGGCCAGTTCCTCCGGGGTGATCGCCGGATGGTCCTTCGGATCGTCGCGGAAATACAGGTACCAGACCACGACCCAGGCGAAGCTCGCCACGCCCAGGACGACGAAGCCGAGGCGCCAGCCCACATGGTAGATCAGCACGGCCACGATGGGCGGTGCCACCGCGTTGCCGAGCCGGGCGAAGGCGTGGGTGATGCCCTGCGCGAAGCCGCGCTTGCCCGGCGCCGTCCAGTTCTGCATGGCGCGGGTGGCGGTGGGGAAGGTCGCGCCCTCGCCGAAGCCCAGCAGCACGCGGGCGAGGAACAGGCTGATCAGACCGCCGACGAGGCCGGTGAGGATCGTGGCCGAAGCCCAGATCAGGCCGCAGACCAGGAGCGTGCGCCGGGCGCCGAACTTGTCGCCCACCGAGCCGCCGATGACCTGGAAGATGGCGTAGGGATAGGCGAAGGCGGACAGGATCAGGCCGAACTGGGTGTTCGAAAGCCCGAGATCCTTCATGATCTCGCCGCCCGCCGTCGCGATGTTCACCCGGTCGAGATAGGTGACGAAGTACATCAGGCAGAGCAGGAACAGGACCATGTTCGACGCGGAGACGCGTCTTTTCGCTGGTCCTGACGCGGTCATGCGTCCTTGATCTGGCGTCATCGGGGTTTCCTCCGGTTGAACGCGTCCTCCCGCCCGGTCTGATCGCCGGGCTGTTTGTGGGGGTGCGTCGGGGTGGTGTGATGAGGGCGTCGGGTCTTCGTTTCTCCGAGGGTTTCGCCTTTGGCACTCGGTCATCCCGGGGCCGCGCAGCGGAGCCCGGGATCCAGAACCGCAGGGTTCATCGCGTCCGGCACCGTCGGCGGATCAGGATTCCGGGCTCGCCTTCGGCGCCCCGGAATGACGGTCTGTCAGACCCCGATCCGTCGGGTCCGCCGGAGGTGGCTCCTCAATCGTCCAGCCCGGAACGCAGGGCATCCATGGCGGCCAGCACGCCGCCGCGGGTGTGGGGCACGGCACCGGCCTTCAGGCCCATCTCGACGCCGGACAGGGCGGCCATCAGCATGAGGTCGTTGGTCTCGCCGAGATGGCCGATGCGGAAGACCTTGCCGGCGACCTTCGCAAGGCCGGTGCCGAGGGACAGGTCGTACTTCTCCAGGATCAGGGTGCGCAGGGCGTCGGCGTCATGGCCCTCCGGCATCACCACGGCGGTGAGCACCGGCGAGTACTCCGACGGCTCCTGGCACAGGACCTCGAGGCCCCAGGCCTCCACGGCGGCGCGGGTCGCGGCGGCGAGGCGCTGGTGACGGGCGAAGACCTGGGGCAGGCCCTCCTCCCTCAGGATGGCGATGGCCTCGCGCAGGCCGTAGAGCAGGTTGGTCGCCGGCGTGTAGGGGAAGTAGCCCGCCGCGTTCGGCTTCAGCATCTCCTGCCAGTCCCAGTAGGAGCGTGGCAGGGTGGCGGTCTTGGTGGCGGCGAGCGCCTTGTCCGAGAGCGCGACGAGGCCGAGGCCGGGGGGCAGCATCAAGCCCTTCTGCGAGCAGCTCACCGAGACGTCGACGCCCCAGGAATCGTGGGCGTACTCGGCCGAGCCGAGGCCCGAGATGGTGTCGACGAGGAAGAGGGCCGGATGATGGGCCCGGTCGATGGCCTTGCGGATCTCGGCGATGCGGCTGGTGACGCCGGTCGAGGTCTCGTTGTGGACCACCATCACGGCCTTGATCGACTTCGCCCGGTCCTCGGCCAGGATCGCCTCGACCCTGGCCGGATCGACGCCCCGGCGCCAGTCGCCCGGCACGAACTCGACCTCGATGCCCCAGCGGGCCGCCATCTGGCGCCACAGGGTGGCGAAGTGGCCGGTCTCGAACATCAGCACCCGGTCGCCGGCCGAGAGGGTGTTGACGATGGCGGCCTCCCAGGCCCCGGTGCCCGAGCCGGGATACAGGATCACCGGCGCGCGGGTCTGGAACACGGCCTGCGCGCCCTCCAGCACCGCCCGCCCGAGCTTGGCGAAATCGGGACCGCGATGGTCGATCACCGGCATGTCCATGGCGCGCAGGACGCGCTCGGGCACCGGGCTCGGGCCCGGGATGTGCAGGAAATGGCGTCCGGTCCGTGTCGTCATGGGGGCCTCGCAGGCTTTGAGGTGCGCCAGACGAAGCTGGCAGGTCGCGGGACGGGGGCAGCACGGTCGCGTCGAAGGGCGAGCAGCGCTGGATTGTCGTCGATACGATCCGCGTCCGGTTGAATCGACCAAAAATTTGCATTCATTTTTGCGCGACACAAGCATTATTTTGCGCTCGATCGCCCTCGACCGCGGCGCGACCGGCTGATATTTCTGGAACGATGATGCTCGATTCCGTCCCGGATTCCGCGGTCGACCCGGAGGCTGCATCCCCGCCCCGGATCGCGGGCGCGGGGGTCGCCTCGCTGCACGGGACCTTGCTGGCGCAGCTTCGCGACTACGTGGTCGAGGGCAACCTCGCCCCCGGGGCGCGCGTGCCAGAACGGCTCCTCTGCGAACGCTTCGGCATCTCGCGCACCCCCCTGCGGGAAGCCCTGAAGGTGCTGGCCTCCGAGGGGCTGATCGACCTGCTGCCGAACCGGGGCGCGCGGGTCCGCCAGCTCGGCCCCGACGAGATGGTGGCATTGTTCGACGTCATGGGCGGTCTCGAGGCCCTGGCCGGTCGCCTCGCCTGCGAGAAGATCACCGAGGCGGGCTTTGCCGAGATCGAACGCCTGCACCACGAAATGTACGCGGCCTATCTCCGCCGCGACCTGCACGGTTACTTTGCCGGCAACCAGGCGATCCACGACCGGATCGTGGAGGCCGCCGACAACGAGCCCCTGCGGACGACCTACGCGAATTTCGCCGGGCGCCTGCGCCGGGTGCGCTACGCGGCCAATCTCGACAAGGACCGCGACCGCTGGGGCGAGGCCATGCGCGAGCACGAGGAGATCCTCGACGCCCTGCGGCGCCGGGCGGGACCGGAGCTCAGCGACATCCTGTTCCGTCACCTGCGCAACAAGCGCCGCGCGGCCGCCGTGCGGGAGACCGCGACGGCCGGTGCCTGATGGCCACGATGGGGTCCACGCCGAATCCTTCGCCGGATCTCGGCGAAGCCGATCAGCCGGCGCGCGCCGACAGGCGCTCGGCCTCGGCGCGGATCACCTCGGCCGCTCGCAGGATGCTGGGCTCGTCCACCTCGAGATGGGTCGTGGCGCGGATCTGATGGGCTCCGATCGCCCGCACCCGGACACCTTCTGCGAGGCAGGCCTGGGCGAAGGCGGCGGCCGTGACGCCGAGGGGCTCCACCGAGAAGCACAGGATGTTGGACTGGGCCGCACCTTCGTCGATGGCGAGGCCGGGCGCCCCCGCGATCCGGTCGCGCAGCAGGGCCGCGTGGGCGTTGTCGCGGACGAGCTGGTCGACGTGGTGATCGAGGGCGTAGAGGCCGGCGGCCGCCAGGATCCCGGACTGGCGCATGGCTCCGCCCAGGCGGTACTTCCAGCGCCAGGCCTCGGCAATGAACGCCCGCGTCCCGCACAGGACGGCCCCGACCGGGCAGCCGAGGCCCTTGCTGAGATCGATCCAGGCGCTGTCGAAGCCCTGGGCGTAGTCCTTCGCGGCGATGCCGGTGGCCGCCACCGCATTGAGGAGACGGGCCCCGTCGATATGCGCCCGCAGGCCCCGCTCATGGGCGATGTCGCGGATGCGCCGCATGTCCGGGAGCGCCCAGACCGAACCGCCGGAGAAGCTCGTCGTCTGCTCGATCGAGACCAGGGCGGAGCGCGGCGCCGTGCGGGCGGACGGGCGGATGGCCGCCGCGAAGGCCTCGGGCGTGTAGACACCCGCCGGGGTCTTCAGGGCCATCACGGAGACGCCGCCGATGGCGGCCGAGCCGGCGGCCTCGGTGTTGTAGATGTGGGACTGGTCGTCGACGATGATCTCGTCGCCGGGCCGGGTCTGCACCAGGATCGCCACGAGATTGCACATCGTGCCGGACGGCATGAAGACGCCCGCCTCCTGGCCGAGCAGGTCCGCCACCCGTTCGCAGAGCGCCAGGGTCGTGGGGTCGGAATCCGACTGCTCATCCCCCACCTCGGCCCGCGCCATGGCGTCCCGCATCCCCGTCGTGGGCCGCGTCTGGGTGTCGCTGAACAGGTCGATCATCTTGCAAGCCCGTTTGCATTCAAAATATCACCGGTATCTTAGCTCCGGCGACCGAGACCGCTACCCCATCCGGCGGCCGCAGCCCGGCATTCCGATCCGGATGCCCATCCGCAACGCGAGGACGATGACGCATGACCGCCACGGCTGAGCCATCGACCACGCCGCGGGCGGCGAACCGCACGCCCCGCGCGGCCACTCGACTGAATGCCGGGCTCGCCCGGCGGCTGGCCGAGGCCCTGCAGGGCGAGGCCCGCTTCGATCCCTTCACCCGGGGACGCTACGCCACTGACGCCTCGATCTACCAGATCGTGCCGGCCGGCGTGGTGCTGCCGCGCTCGGCCGCCGACATCGCCGCGACCCTGAAGATCGCCGCCGAGCACGACGTGCCCGTCATCCTGCGCGGCGGCGGTACCTCACAGAACGGCCAGCCGATCGGGCACGGCCTCGTGGTCGATTGCTCGCGCCACTTCAACGGCATCACCGCCTACGATCCGCAAGCGGGCACCATCACCGTCGAGCCCGGCATGGTGCTGGAACGCCTGAACACCCGGGTGAAGGCGGACGGCTGGTTCTTCCCCGTCGAGCCCTCCACCGCCACCCGCTGCACCATCGGCGGCATGGCCGGCAACAATTCCTGCGGCGCGCGCTCGCTCCGCTTCGGCAAGATGAGCGACAACGTCCTGGCCATGGAGGCGCTGTTCCCCGACGGCACCGCCTTCGGCTTCAGTCTCACGGGCCACGACAGCACCGGGGTCACGGGCCCGGACCGGGCCACGCACCTCGCCGCCACGATGCGCGCGCTCGCCGAGGCGGAGCGCGACGAGATCCTGGCCCGGTATCCGCGGGTGCAGCGGCGGGTCGGCGGCTACAACCTCGATGCCCTGATCGAGGCGCGGCCGAACCTCGCCCACCTCCTCGTCGGCTCCGAGGGCACCCTGGCGGCCACCACCGGCGTCACCCTGAAGCTCTCCCGGCTGCCCGCCCACCGGGTCATGGGCGTCTGCCACTTCCCGTCCTTCCGCGCCGCCATGGAAACCACGAAGGCGCTGGTCGACCTCGATCCCGTGGCGGTGGAACTCGTCGACAACAACGTGCTGGTCCTCGGGGCCGACATCCCGCTGTTCCGCACGACGCTCGCCGACATCACCCGCGGCACGCCGAACTGCCTGTTGCTGGTGGAATTCGCCGGCGACGACCGCGACGCGCTGCTGGCCGACCTCGTGCGCCTCGACGCCTGCATGAGCGACCACGGCTTCCGGAACGCCGTGGTGAAGGTGCCCGAGCCCGTCCGGCAGAAGTCGGTCTGGGAGGTGCGCGAGGCCTGCCTCAACATCATGATGTCGATGAAGGGCGACGCCAAGCCGGTCTCCTTCATCGAGGACTGCGCGGTGCCCCTGGAGCATCTGGCCGACTATACCGACGCCGTCACCGAGGTGTTCACTCGGCACGGCACCCGCGGCACCTGGTACGCCCATGCCTCGGTGGGCTGCCTGCACGTGCGCCCGATCCTCGACATGAAGCAGGGCGGCGACGTCGCCAAGATGCGGGCCATCGCCGAGGAGGCGAGCGCCGCCGTGCGCCGCTTCAAGGGCTCCTATTCAGGCGAGCACGGCGACGGCATCTCGCGCTCGGAATACATCGCGCCGATGTTCGGGGCGCGCCTGACCCGCGCCTTCGAGGCGGTGAAGGACGGCTTCGACCCGGACAACCGCCTCAACCCCGGCAAGATCGTCCGGCCGCTGCGCATGGACGACCGCTCGCTGCTGCGCTTCCAGCCGGGCTACGCCGTGACCGAGCCCACCGTACCCGCCCTCGACTGGTCCGATTGGGGCGGCTTTGGCCCCGCCGTCGAGATGTGCAACAGCAACGGCACCTGCCGGAAGCTCGCCGGCGGCGCCATGTGCCCGTCCTACCGCGTCACCAAGGAGGAACAGCACCTGACCCGGGGCCGGGCCAACTCCCTGCGGCTCGCCATCTCGGGCCAGCTCGGGCCGGACGCCTTCACCAGCCCGGAGATGAAGCGGACCCTGGACCTCTGCGTCTCCTGCAAGGCCTGCCGGCGCGAATGCCCCACCGGCGTCGACATGGCCAAGATGAAGATCGAGTTCCTGCACCATTACCACGCCCGGCACGGCCTGCCGCTGAAGGAGCGCCTGGTGGCGGCCCTCCCGCTCTACGCCGGCACGGCGGCGCGGCTGGCGCCGCTTCTCAACCTGCGCGACCGCCTGCCGGCCCTGGCCCGCCTGTCCGAGCGCTGGGTCGGCCTCTCGGCCCGCCGGACCCTGCCGCAATGGCGCCGGCCCTGGCGCGAATCGGGCGAGCCCGCCCATCCCGCCGACGTCACCGGCGATTTTCGCGACGTCGTCCTGTTCGGCGACACCTTCAACCGGGCCTTCGAGCGCGAGAACCTGGAGGCGGCCGAGCGGGTGCTGGTCGCCGCCGGCTACCGCCTGCACCGGGTCTTCCCCCATCGCGGTCGCCGCCCCCTCTGCTGCGGACGGACCTACCTCGCCTCGGGCCAGACCGACCGGGCCCGGGCCGAGGCCCGGCGGACGCTGAGCGCGCTGCTGCCCTATGTCCGTTCCGGCGCCCGGATCGTCGGCCTCGAGCCGTCCTGCCTGCTGACCTTCCGTGACGAGTTCGCCTCGCTCCTGCCCGGCCCCGACGCCGCCGAACTCGGGCGCGCGAGCGTCCTGTTCGAGGAACTGCTCGCCGCCGACCTCAAGGCCGGTCGGATCGACCTGCCGCTCGCCGACCAGGGCGGCCGGGTCGCCCATCTCCACGGCCATTGCCACCAGAAGGCCTTCGCGGCCATGGGTGCGGTGGAGACGGTCCTGCGGGCGGTGCCCGGTCTCGACGTCCGCCCGATCGAGTCGAGCTGCTGCGGCATGGCCGGCGCCTTCGGCTACGGCGCCGAGACCATCGACGTGTCCCTGGCCATGGCCGAGCTGTCACTGTTCCCGGCCCTGCGCCAAGCCGGCCCGGACGATCTCGTGGTCGCCGACGGCACGAGCTGCCGCCATCAGATCCACGACGGCCTCGGCCTCACCGCACGTCACGTCGCGCGCGTTCTCGACGACGCCCTTGTGACCTCGACACGTCCTTCGCCCGCGTTGCGAAACGGAAAGCCGTTTTTGCCGCTGTAATACCAACGATGCGCGTGTGCCACGGCACGCCCATCCGCTTGCCATTTTAAATTTAGATCGTCATTTAAAAGGGGACGGGCCGGTGGATCGGACCCGCTGGGAGAGGGTCATGAGCCAAGCCATTCGCGAGCAAGCCGTTCGAAAGACGGCCATCGTCACCGGAGCCTCCTCCGGCATCGGTCTCGCCAGCGTCCGTGCCCTCCACAAGGCCGGCTATCGCGTGTTCGGGACGAGCCGACGCAGCAGCGCCGTCCTCGGCGATGCCGGCACCCTCCTGACCTGCGATCTGACCGACGAGGCGTCGGTCGCCGCGATGGTGAAGACGGTGCTGGACGAGACCGGCCGGATCGACCTCCTCGTCAACAATGCCGGCTTCGGCATCAGCGGCGGGGCCGAGGAATCCTCGATCGCCCAGGCACAGGACCTGTTCGACGTGAACCTGTTCGGCGTGATCCGGGCGATCCGCGCGGTCATTCCGACGATGCGCGCGCAGAAGAACGGCCGCATCATCAACATCAGTTCCGTGCTCGGTCTGATTCCGGCCCCCTACATGGCGCTCTACGCTGCCAGCAAGCACGCGGTGGAAGGCTATTCGGAATCGCTCGACCACGAGGTCCGCAGTCAGGGTATCCGCGTCGTCTTGGTCGAGCCGGCCTATACCCGCACGGCCTTCGACCAGAACCTTCTCGTTCCCGATGCCCAGCTCGACCTGTACATCGAGGCCCGGGCCGGTGCCGACCGGACGATGCGGGCGGCCATGGTGACCGCCGACGCGCCGGAGATCGTGGCCGACGCCGTGCTCGCCGCGGCCGAGGCATCCGTGCCGCGGCGCCGCTACACCGCCGGCAAGGTCGCGCGCCAGATCAGTCTGCTTCGCCGATTCGCCCCCGCCCACCTCTTCGACAAGAGCCTGCGCAAGCAGATGCAGCTGACGAACTGAGGCGGCAGACTTTCCGCACCCGGCGCTCAGAACTCCATGCCGAACTTCACCCGGACGGTGTGCCGCTCGAACTGGTTCAGGCCGAGCGCGCGACCGGCCAGGCTCGGGTCGGCATCGCGGCCCCAGACCTGTCCGGCATACGCCACCGTGAGCCAGATCTTTTCGGTGAAGCGGTGGTGCAGGGCAGGGCCGACGAACAGGGCCTCACTCTCCAAGTCATTGAGAAACGTGCCGTTGTAGCCCCGCAAGTAGCGGATCTCGGGCCCGAGATAGGTAGTCTCCCCAACGCGGGCGACCAGGGCGTTCGACCAGAGGAAGGTCGATGAGCGGTAGCCCGGGGCGTCCGGGCCGCGCTGGCGACCGGCCGCCGGCTCGAAGCTGATGTTGCTGCCGTACCAGAGCTTGTTCGGCACGAGTTGCAGATCGAGCTGGAGCACGGTCTCCATGTCGAAGATGTCGGCACCATTTCCCTCGATGGGCAGGACGCGGGCGAAACGCGGACGAAGCTCAAGCGCGAGCCCGAGGGGCTGATCCTTGTCGCCCTTCAGGAACTGGTACTTCACCTCGACGGAGACGCCGTCGAACGTTCCGTAGGACTTGTCGTCGAGATCGACGATGTTGCGGACCTGACGAAAGGTGCCGAACGCGCCGAACTCGATGCTCAGGCGGTCGATCGGATCGAACTGGTAGCCGAGCTTGGTGTCGAGGACGCGGTAGTGGCCTCCGCCGGGGCCCGATAGCCGCTTGCCCAGGCGGGAAATCGTATCCACGACGACCTCCTGCTCGCCCTTCTCACCGGCATCGGAGCCTTCCGTAAAGCCGAAGAGATGCTCGGTGTCGACATCCTGAGACTTACCGTCGTCACCGCCGCCCTTACCGTCCCGTGTCTCCTTGTCCGCCTTGGCATCCTGGTGGCCCAATGGCTTTTTCTGCGGTGGGGTCCCCTTTCGGGAGGGCGCTGACCGGCCATCCTTCGATGCCCAGACCGATGGTTTAGCGGTTGCGGGATCGTCCATTTCAGCGGCGCCAACGACTGTCGACGATAGAGCCAGGACCATACCCATGATGGGTATGATTGGACGCACGCAACTCCCAGTCATCAGGCAAGATCCTGCTTCGTCCCCCGACATGATGACTGGCGGACCCTCGTCATGACCTTAGACACGCCCGCGTTGATCCTGCCTGCTGCGAATGAGACACAGATCCAAGAAATGACGATACTGATGGATTAAGAACGCAGTTTCTTACGCGCAGGACGCCCGGAGGAGATCGCATCGGGAATTTACCGGATCCGCGTCTTCCGATCGGAACGGGCGCGGTGTGGGACGGTTTCCTCGACGCATCAGCCGGGAGATTGAACATGCGGATCATTGCGACAGCGTCGGCCCTCGCCCTCCTCACCTTTGGCAGCGTTGGAGCGGCCGAAGCCAAGGGCTGCATCAAGGGCGCGATCATCGGCGGAATCGCCGGCCACTACCTCGCCGAACGTGGGGTCGTCGGGGCGGTCGCGGGCTGCCTCGGCGGCCGATATCTGGCGAACCGTCAGGCGAAGCGGCAACGCGACATCGATTACGGTTCACGCGTGGAGCCCCGCGGCGCGGGTTATGGGCCGTCCCAGGGACCAGCGCGCCGCAACTACAGCTACTGACTCGAGGCCGGGGCCATCGAGCTTAAGGCCTGCTACCCAGCGACGCGAACCGCAGCGGGGCAACGGGGCGCGTCGCCATCCAGAGAACGTGGCGCGGTCCGTCAGCCCCGCCGTTCGCGCGGATGCGGAATTCATCGACGGCAAAGCCATGCAGGCGTAGGCGCGCCTTGAAACGTCGGTCGGGTTTACCGGACCAGACTGCGAGGATGCCGTCGCTCCGAAGGGCGTAGTGTGCCCGCTTCAAACCCCAGGCATCGTACAGGCGGTCGTTCTCCCGTCGTGTCATGCCGGACGGACCGTTATCGACATCCAGCAGAATTGCATCGAAGCGCTCGGGTCCCGATTGGATCAGGCGATTGACGTCGGTCTCGACGATCTCGACTCGTGAGTCGTCGAGACTGTCACCGAAGAGATGGGCGAGGGGACCTCGTGCCCAGGCGACGACAGCCGGGATCAGTTCGGCGACCACGATCTTCGCGTCCGGTCCGAGGGCATTCAGGGCAGCGCGCAGGGTGAAGCCCATGCCGAGTCCGCCGATCAGGATGCGTGGCGCCGCGCGACCAGCGAGTCGTTCACAGGGGATGGTCGCGAGGGCCTGCTCCGAGCCGCGATCGAGGTTCGTCATGAGTTCCGCTTTCCCGACCTGGATCGAGTAGGCGTCTCCCTGGCGCAGGAGATTCAGCGGAGCGGAACTACCGGGAATGAGGCTGGTGTCACAGAGGACCCAGGGGGGTGACGACATCGACGCTGGACTCCCTCCGCGACATCGTACGGACGCGGCTGCCACCGCCTCATCCGAAATCTCGCGAAGGTCAACCTCGGTAGCGGCCCCACATTTCTCCATCGGAGAGGGTTCGTACACCCCGAAGCGTTCGCTCAAGGGGACGGATCCAGCACGATCCTGAAACCCGGCTCGCGGATAGGTCTCCCCGGCGGCAGAATTCAGATCAGGGCGCCGGACTGCGCCGGTGCGGCGGCGCGGGTGGCCTCCGTGCCGACATTCGGGTCCTCCACAGCCTTAGTCGTGGAGAGCACGACACCGGCCCGTCGCTCCAAGGTGACGACGGTGCGGAAGGCAAGGGCGATCCCGGCGAGACCGAACAGGACGGAGCCGAGGCCGACCCCGGCAATGACGCCTTTGGGACCGTAGAAATGCGCGCCGATGAGGGCCGGCGGTACGGTGCCCAGGGTGGCGCGTCCCCAGTTCAGGGCGGTGGAATAGAATGGGAACCCGAGATTGTTGAAGGAGGCGTTGGCCAGGAACAGCAGCCCGGTGAAGAACCAGACGCCACCACTAACGAGACAGAAGAACCCGAACAGGTCGGCCGCAACGCCCTCAAGCGCAAAGAGGCGTGTCAGAGGGTCGGCTCCCAGGATCAGGGCTGTCCAGACCACCAGAACGTAGACGGCGGTGACCAGCGTGCCATCGCGCAGAACGCCGCGCATGCGATCGAACCGGGCCGCACCCCAGTTCTGACCCAGGATCGGTCCAATCGAGCCAGACATGGCGAAGAGGCCGCCGAACGCCACCGGAGTCAGGCGGTCGACCACCACGTTGCCAGCCACCGCGACTGCGCCGAATTGCGCGAGCGCGTGGGCGATGAAGGCGCTCGCCACCGAGGGCGCGAGATTCGTCAATACCGCCGGCAGGGCGATCCGCATCACGACGGGCGCGTCCGCGATGACGTCGGCGAGCTTCGGTCGCGCGAGCATCCGATGCTGACGCACACCCCACAGGCCGATGATCGCAAAGGTGGCGCGGGCAAAGCAGGTCGTGATGGCCGCCCCGTCAACGCCGAGGCCAGCACCGAAGATCAGCAGTGGGTCGAGTCCGGCGGTGACGATGGCGCCGCCAAGGGTCACGTACATGGCCTGACGCGCAGCCCCGACCGCTCGCAGCAGGCCGGAGAACATCATGCCAGGCCCCATCAGCAGGTTGGAGGGCAGCGTGATCCAGAGAAAGCGTGTCGCCACCGGAAGAGTCTCGGCGTCGGCACCGATCCAACCCAGGAAGGTAGGCAGGCATGGCAGCATCGCCACGACGAGGACGCCGGAGACGACAATTCCCTGGAGGGTCCCGGAGGTGGCGAGGCGCCGCGCGCCCTCCTCATCACCGGCCCCAATGGCTCGCGAAACGAGAGCACCAGCCGCGATCATGAGGCCGATATTGATGGCGATGGCGAAGAACTGGACGATGGTGGCAAAGCCCACCGCCGCCGTCAGCGTCGGCTCTCCGAGCTTGGAGACGTAGAGCAAGGACAGGAAGTCGACGACGAAGATCGCCATCAGTCCGATTGAACCAGTGGCGCTCATGGTCACCACGTGGCGCAGAATGGATCCCTCGACGAACCGCGCCGATCCGGATGTCACCTCAGGCATCCGTCCGGGATTCCTGCTGCCGACTCTGGAAGGCTTCATCGGTCTCGAGGGTGCGGGTCGCCGCCTCTTGCCTCTGGGATCCAATGATGTCGCGCGTCTCCGCATTGAGTGCACGGGAAGGCCGCTTCGGCTCCGTCAGCGGCTCCGGCTTGATCTCATTGAGGCCGCGGGCCCAGCTCATGGTGTCCGGCAGCGCGCCCGCCTGCTGAAGTACGAGGCGAGCGACGTCGCGCTTGCGCACGTCCTCGGCGGTGGCGGCGGCCGCCTCCGTGTCGAGACCGAGACCTTCCAGGGTCGCCCGACCGAAGGCGAGGGCGGAGTCGACCGTTTCTCGGAGCTGGAAGTCGACGTCCCGGTTCATCAGCTCGACCGCATGCATGCGATCGAAGGCCCGCACATAGGTGCGCACGCTCGCGAATTCCTCGTGGACGATATCGACGATCTTCAGGGCGGCCTCACTGTCGTCGACGCAGATGCAGACGAGTTCGGCCCGGCCGATGCCGGCGGCGCGCAGCACATCGAGGCGGGTCCCGTCTCCGTAATAGATGCGGAATCCGAAACGGGCGGCACTGCGGATCTGCTCCACGTCCTTGTCGATCACCGTGACGCTGATGCCCTCGGCGAGCAGCACCTGTGTGAGAATCTGTCCGAAGCGGCCGAAGCCGATGACGAGGACGCGGGCCTCGGTGCTCTCGATGGCCTCCGGCAGCGCCTCGGGCCCTTCGGGACGTCGGGCAAGCAGGGCGTCCAGAGCCTTCGCCGCCACTGGACCGACCAGCATGGTCAGTGCCGCGAGCGCCACCGCAAAGCGTGTGCTCGCAGAATCCACGAGGCCGAGTTCGCCGCCCGCCGGCAACAGCACGAAGGCGAATTCTCCCGCCGGCGCCAGGATGGCTCCACCGCGCACCGCATCGAGCCAGGGCGAGCCGAACAGGCGGAACAGGCCCGCCACCACAGCGACCTTGAGCAGGATCGCACCGGCTGTTGCCCCCAGCAGGGTCGGCCATTCGGCCTTGAGCAAGCCGCCATCGATCGACATGCCCACGCTCATGAAGAACAGGCCGAGCAGCATGCCGCGGAACGGCTCGATGTCGGCCTCAAGCTGATGGCGGAAGTTGGACTCGGCCAGAAGCACGCCTGCCAGAAATGCGCCCATCGCCATCGACAGGCCGACATGCTCCATCAGCATTGCGGTGCCGAGCACCACGAGAAGGGCCGCGGCCGTCATGACCTCGCGGGCGCCACTGGCCGCCAAGAGGCCGAAGAACGGATTGAGGCCGTAGCGCCCGACCAACACCACGGCAAGGATCGCCGCGCCCACCGTACCGGTGGATTGCAGGGCTGAAAGGAGCCATCCATCGCCGCCGCCCGTGCCGGATGAGGCGACCAGCGGCATCAGCGCCAGGATCGCGACCACGGAGATGTCCTGAAACAGCAGCACCGCGAAGGCCCGCCCGCCATAGGGCGTCCCCATATCGCCGCGCTCTTCCAGCAATTGGAGCGCGACGGCTGTGGCCGAGAGGGCGAGCGCGATGCCGATCACGAGGCTCGCCGAGGGCTTGGCCCCCATCAGGATTCCGACGCCTGCCAGAGCTGCCGAGCAGACGACGAGCTGGGCAGTGCCGAGGCCGAAGATGTCCCGTCGCATCGAGACGAGTCGCGAGATCTGGAGTTCGAGCCCGACGATGAAGAGCAGCAGCACAACGCCGAGTTCGGCGACGCTCGCCGCCGTCTCGGGCTCCGCGATCAGCGAGAAACCGAAGGGCCCGATGACCACACCGGCGACGAGGTAGCCGAGCACGGCGCTCTGACCGATGAGGCGGAAGATCGGCACGCCGATCACCGCCGCCGACAGGAACGTCAGCACGGGAGGCAGGAAGCTGACGTGGGTCGTGGCGCTTGCCATGAAAATCCGAGGTTGGATGCGAATCCAAGACGGCGATGGCCGACCCCGCTCGGAACGATCCAAGCGTGCCAGGCGGGTCCGTCTTAACCAGCGGGAGCCCAGCCGTCACGTTAGGGGAAGGAGGAAGCTCCCCGCAAACAACCCGAAGGGTCTCCCACAGTGCGAATCGGCACCTTCCTGGATCCGGCGTCAGTCGCATCGCGGCGGCCATTCTCCGCGCGGAACGCGCCGGCCCGCCCGGCGCTCGTTTCGGCGGCCGATCAGGAAACTCGACGCATCGCCTTCAAGCGGCAGGATCTCGGAATCCAGTACGTCCTGGCGGCTGAGCCCGATGTCCCGGAGTTCGCGATCCGACATCACCGATAGCTGTCGGACGACCCGCCGATTGATCGCAGAGCGGGAAATTCCGGAAGCCGCAGCGGCGAATATGGCGCCCAACCGCGCCGTAGCCACCGCCATGACGGTCCGGGTCCTACCAGCGGTGACAGGCCCAGCGATGGTCGTACGGAAGCCGTCCATGATGCGCGTCCTTTGTTCGAAGCGCGTGGCGATGCCGCGACTCTGCGTGGAAGAGGATGGGCACGACAGGGACAGTCCAGTACGGTTGGGATGAATTGTCCGGGACAAGGATCAGGACAGATGAAGACGTTCCCCTCGTCGAAGCGCTCTTTGGTCGAGACGGTGGCGGGGGCGATCACGGATCGGATCGACAGCCGCCAGCTCATGCCCGGCGCACGCCTCCCCTCGGTCCGCGCCTTCGCTGAAGCCATGGGAGTCTCGAAGTCCACTGTCGTCGAGGCCTACGACCGGCTCGGGGCCGAGGGCGCGATCGTGGCGCGGCGCGGTTCGGGGTTCTACGTGGCGGGCAAGACCCGCCCGCTCTGCCTCAAGGCGGTGGGACTGCAGCTCGACCGAGCCGTGGATCCACTCTGGATCACCCGGCAATCCATGCAGGCCGGCCCGGACCTCGTGATGCCGGGCTCCGGCTGGCTGCCGTCGTCCTGGATGCCCGATGAGGCGATTCGGCGCGGCCTTCGTCAGCTCGCACGCGGTTCAGCAACCAACCTGGTCTCACACGATCAGCCCCTCGGCTTTCCACCCTTACGCGCCCAGATCGCCCGGCGGCTGGCGGAGAAGGGGGTCGAGGCCGGCGCCGATCAGGTGGTGCTGGTCGACTCGGCGACGCAGGCTCTCGACCTGCTCTGCCGATTCCTGCTCGAACCCGGCGATACCGTGCTGGTCGACGATCCTTGCTACTTCAATTATCACGGCCTCCTGCGGGCGCAGCGTGCCCGGGTCGTCGGCGTTTCGATGACCCCGAGCGGTCCTGATCTCGCTGCCCTCGCCGCGCACCTCGCCGAGCATCGGCCGCGCTTCTACGTCATCAATTCTGCGCTTCAGAACCCGACCGGCTCCACCCTGGCGCCAGCCATCACCCATCGCATCCTGAAGCTCGCCGAGGCGCACGATACGCTCATCATTGAGGATGATATCTTCGGGGATTTCGAGGGAAAGCCGTCTCCACGCCTCGCCGGTTTCGACGGGTTGGAGCGCGTCATTCAGATCGGCAGCTTCTCAAAAACGCTGTCGGCTGCCATCCGTTGCGGTTTCATCGCGCTGCGCGAGGACTGGGTGGAGCCTCTGATCGACCTCAAGCTGGCCATGAGTCTGGGGAACAGCCACCTGTCGGCGAGCCTGATGCACGCGCTCCTGACGGACGGCACGTACCGCCGGCACCTCGCCGAGGTCCGCGAGAAATTGGGACGGGCGATGGCGCCAGCTCTTCGGCGCCTCGAAGGATGCGGACTGACGGCGTGGCTGGAGCCGTCCGGGGGGTTCTTTCTGTGGATGCGTCTGCCGGACGGAATCGATTCGGCAGACGTTGCCCGGCGTGCCCTGGCACGCGGACTCGTGCTCGCACCGGGAGGCGCCTTCAGCCCCTCGTCGCTCGGCAACAGTTTCCTGCGCTTTAACGTCGCCCAGTGCACCGACCCACGTCTGATCCCCATGCTCGAGGCCGCCCTGAACGAGTGCGTGGCGGCGCGATCCGAGCCGGTGGGTTGACGGAAGGCTGGCGGAAAATTTTCCGGGTCCTGTGCGCCACGCGTACCCGCTTTCGCCGGACCGGAGGTGCCCGCAGGGGAGTTTTCCGTTATGACAGGTTGACAGGGGCGTCCCCGCCTCGCCACATCCCGGCTATCATGAGCGACGCGAATCTGACGACCTCCTCCGCCTCCGGTGACACGGGCAAGCCACCTCTGGAGATCCTGCTCTGTGCGCCGCGCGGTTTCTGCGCCGGTGTTGTGCGGGCGATCGACGTGGTGGAACGGGCACTCGCCATCTACGGACCTCCGGTCTACGTCCGTCATGAAATCGTCCACAACAAGTACGTGGTCGAGAGCCTGAAGCGGAAGGGCGCGGTGTTCGTCCGCGAGCTCGACGAGGTTCCCGACGGCTCTGCTCCGGTAATCTTCTCGGCTCACGGCGTCGCCAAGACGGTGCCACACAACGCTGATTCCCGCGGCCTCACTACCATCGATGCCACTTGCCCGCTGGTAACCAAGGTCCATCGCGAGGCGGAGATTCACCACAAGCGCGGCCGCCACGTGCTACTCGTCGGCCATTCCGGTCACCCTGAGGTGGTCGGCACCATGGGCCAGTTGCCGAAAGGCTCGATCACGCTGGTTGAGGACCTCGATCAGATCGCCGCCCTGGAGCCGGAAAACCGCGATAACCTCGCTTGGGTGACGCAGACGACCCTGTCGGTGGACGACACGCACCACATCGTCGAGGCGCTGAAGAAGAAGTTTCCGACGATCACCGGCCCGCACAAGGACGATATCTGCTACGCCACCACCAACCGCCAGGAGGCGGTGAAGCAGGTAGCGCCGCTCGTCGATGCGGTCATCGTGGTCGGTTCCTCAAACTCTTCGAACTCGCAGCGCCTGCGCGAGGTCGCCGAACGCGTCGGCTGCCCGATCACCCGCTTGGTGCTGCGGGCCGAGGAAATCGATTGGCCGGCCTTTGAGGGCATCCGCAAGCTCGGACTCACAGCTGGTGCCTCGGCACCGGAGGTGCTGGTGGAGGAGATCATCGACGCCTTCGCAGCGCGCTACACTGTGACGGTGGATACGGTTTCAACGGTGGTCGAGGACATGTCCTTCCCGTTGCCGCGCGAACTGCGCAGCGAAGCTGCCGAATAGGCAGACAGCGCTCCTGATAGACCTAGCTTCAGCAGGGGCGCCGTTCGGCGCCCCTGTCCATTTCGTCCCCGAAATTATCAAGCGAACGTGCCGTGGCAGTCTACACTGAGGTCTCCGACGCGGCGCTTACCGCCTTTCTCGCGGCCTACGACATCGGTACGCTGCTTTCCTACAAGGGCATCGCCGAGGGCGTGGAGAATACGAATTTCTATCTCCACACCACTGGCGGCTCGTTCATCCTGACTCTCTACGAGAAGCGCGTCCGAGCGGACGACCTGCCGTTCTTCCTCAACCTGATGGAGCACCTCGCCGCTCGCGGCCTCGCGTGCCCACAGCCGATCCGCGATCGCACCGGAGTTGCACTGGGTGAGCTCTGCGGCCGACCCGCAGTGATCGTGACCTTCCTCGACGGTGTCTCGGTGAAGCATCCCGGCGTCGATCACTGCCATGCCCTCGGTCGGGCGCTCGCCGGGTTGCACGCGGCAGGTGCCGATTTCGGGATGCGGCGCGTCAACAATCTCTCGGTCGATGCATGGGAACCGCTCTTCCGTCTTTCGGAGCCTCAAGCGGACACCGTTTCACACGGCCTGACCGAACGGGTTCTCGGTGACCTCGCCGTGCTCCAGGCGTCGTGGCCCTTGGGTCTTCCGTCCGGCGTGATCCACGCCGACCTCTTCACCGACAACGTGTTCTTCATCGGCGATGAACTGTCGGGGCTGATCGACTTTTATTTCGCCTGTACCGACGCCTTCGCTTACGATCTGGCCATCTGCCTCAACGCCTGGTGCTTCGAGGCGGACGGCAGCTTCCACCGCGACATGGGCGCGGCTCTGATCGCGGGCTACGAGGCGGTGCGCCCCTTGGTTTCGGCCGAGGTCACGGCCTTGCCGATCCTGTGCCGGGGCGCGGCCCTACGCTTCATGCTGACCCGACTCGTCGACTGGCTCAATGTGCCGACCGGCGCTCTGGTCCAGCCGAAGGATCCCCTGGAATACGACCTCCGGCTGACCTTCCATCGCACTGCGACGGATGCGCGGGATTACGGTTGGGCCGGCCCGGGACCGTCAGCCTAAGGGCCTCCCCGGACGTCTCATCTTGCCGGCGGATCCATGGCATCCGCCGGCGCATGGGTCAGATCACTTTGAGAAGAGCCTCGGCACCCGACAACTCGGTCTTGGCCGGGGAGTCCTCGACGTTGAGAACACGTACGACACCGTCCTCGACGAGCATGGCGTAGCGCTTCGAACGGGTACCGAGGCCGAACCCGGCACCGTCCATATCGAGCCCCATCGCCTTCGCGAACTCGGCATTGCCGTCAGCGAGAAACTCGAGGCCCTCGGCCCCACTCGCCTTCTGCCAGGCATCGAGCACGAACACGTCGTTGACCGAGGTGATCGCGATGGTGTCGATGCCCCGAGCCTTGATCTCGGCCTGCTTCTCCACGAAGCCGGGCAGGTGGTTGCGGTGACAGCTCGGCGTGAAGGCACCGGGGACCCCGACGAGGACAACGCGGCGGCCCTTGAAGAGGTCGTCGGTGGTCTTGGCTTCCGGGCCGTCCGCCCCACTCACGCGGAACGTGACCTGGGGGAGGTGGTCGCCAACCTGAATGGTCATCCGTCGTCTCCTGAAGATCGCTGGGGCATCCGAACCTTCGGATCCCTGATCACTGTCGCAGCGTCGTACCCGGTCGACACACTGGGCCCGCCCGTGAAAAATCGTCTAGCTTGCAGGGGTTAGCCTGTCGAGTTTCCACTGCCGCCGATGTGGCGGATATCCATCGGCGGAACGTGCCGTGCCCTGGACAAAGGCGCCTGCCCGCGTAGCATGCGCCAATGCAGCGTTCACAGGCCCGCACGGGCGATCCCGCCTATCTTGATGGTCAGTTTCTCGTCGCCATGCCGGGTCTGACGGATTCACGCTTCGCCCGGTCGGTCATTTATCTCTGCGCCCATTCGGCGGACGGAGCCATGGGGATCATTCTCAACAAGGCCGTCACTGACCTCAGTATGCCCGATCTGCTGATCCAGCTCGATATCGCGAGCGAGACCGATGCGATCCGGCTCCGCGAGCGCGTCGGGCACATGCCCGTGCTGATGGGCGGCCCGGTCGATGCCAAGCGCGGCTTCGTTCTCCACACTGACGATTTCCATATCGATCAGTCCACGCTGATCATCGATGATGGAATCTGCCTCACGGCGACAGTGGACATCCTACGGGCGATCGTGGCCGGAGACGGTCCGGCCAGTGCCGTCTTGGCCCTTGGCTATGCGGGATGGCAGGCGGGGCAACTCGAGAACGAGATCCTGGCCAATGGCTGGCTGGTCTGCCCGGCCGACCCAGACATGATCTTCCACACGGCTCTCGAAGCCAAGTACGAGCGCACGTTGCGCAACAACGGCATCGATCTCGCGATGCTGTCAGTGAGCGCCGGCCATAGCTAAGGCTTCGCGCTACTGATCGGCGAACGGAGCGCCACCCGTATCCGGATTCATGCCCTCCACCGGCGGCTTGCGGCGCGGGCGTGGCGGGGATGCCGAGGCGCTTGGTGACGCGGTGTTGGTGTTGACCCCGAGGCGGGTAGCGAGTGCCAAGGCCCGCGCTTCGGTGAAACGCAGGTTGCAGAAGCCATGCGCCCCTTCGCGAGCATAGGTTCGGCACATCTGCTCACGATCCGATGAGAAGGCCGCCTGTTCGGTGACCACGGGGCGAAGCTCGGGGCCGCGCAAGCGCTGGCTGATCAGCTTGTAATTCTCACGCACGGCCCGGTCGGCACCGCCGCGTGCGGCCTCGAACTCGCTCGCTCGTGGAACGAGCGTCGCGGCAGCCGGTCCCCACAGACCCGTTGGGGTCGTGGCGCAATCGGCCGCTGCGAAGGTGCAGACAGGACCGGACATCGATTGCACCAGGATGGCGCCATCGAGGACATCGAACCGAAGGGGACACTCGCCGCCGGTGACCTCGAAGCGGCCGACGCCTTCCGGGCGGCCCTCCGACGAGACCGCCAACGGCGCCCCCCCGTTCAACGGAACCTTGCAGGCTTCGACCGGCTGCGAAATCTTATTGCCCGGCAGGACGATGCGGGCCGTGGTGCCCGCTCCGGCCCGTTCCAGCTTCAGGCTACCCGTGAGCCCGTTCAGCATCAACTCCTGGCCCATCAGGTTGTCCTCGGAGGGCGCTTTGAGGACGATGGGCTGACGGGGAACCGGGGGCGCCTTCGGCGCCTCGGTGGCGGATGGCGGAATTCCCTCGCCGGGGGCACCCGGCATCGGAGACTGCGGAGCCGAGGGTACCCCCCGTGGAGGTACTGGCGGCTTGGCCGCCCGCCCAATCCCGAACAACTCCTCGAAGAACGACTGCGCACAGGCCGGGTGAGGAACCGATGCCAGCACCGGGAGAAGAAGAAGCACGCGGGTCAGACGCATCGAAACTTTCAGGCCTATATCCGTGGAAACGGCGTGATGCGCAGGCAAGCACGTTCAAGCCCCACTTACCATGCAACGATTGTCTTGCCACGGCAGCGATGCCGCTCCTTGCCGACGAGACATCGGGGACCCCGCTGGCGCCGTCGTTGCGAAGACCGCGGCTGGCGGCCCGTGAAGCTGTCGGAATTCCAAGTCGATGAGGGGGGTAACGCGGTTCCGCGCAATCGGATGCACCTCCTCGCCGGGCTCTGCCTTGCGGCCTCGCGACACCCTTCTTATATCGGCCGAGACGCGGGATTAAGACCCGGCTCTGCACCGTTCCGGGGCGCAAACCGGTGTCCAAGCCCGTTCTCACACAGTCAGTTTTGCAAAGCCATGGGCCGAGCTGCTTCGGGGCTCGGCGGTCTGCTTGACCAAACGACAACAGAGGGATCCCACCATGGGTAAGGTAATCGGTATCGATCTCGGCACCACGAACTCCTGCGTGGCCGTCATGGAAGGCACGCAGCCCAAGGTCGTCGAGAATTCGGAAGGTGCGCGCACCACGCCGTCGATCGTCGCATTCACCGACGAGGGCGAGCGGCTCGTGGGCCAGCCCGCCAAGCGTCAGGCGGTCACGAACCCAGAGCGCACCTTCTTCGCCATCAAGCGTCTCGTGGGTCGGACCTACGACGATCCGATGACGCAGAAGGACAAGGGTCTTGTCCCCTACAAGATTGTTCGCGGCGACAATGGCGATGCCTGGGTCGAGGCGGACGGCAAGAAGTACTCGCCCTCGCAGATTTCCGCCTTCACCCTGCAGAAGATGAAGGAGACGGCCGAGGCGCATCTCGGTCAACCGGTGACGCAGGCCGTCATCACGGTACCCGCCTACTTCAACGATGCCCAGCGCCAGGCCACCAAGGATGCTGGCAAGATCGCCGGTCTCGAGGTCTTGCGAATCATCAACGAGCCGACCGCGGCGGCCCTCGCCTACGGCCTTGACAAGAAGAAGGCTGGCACCATCGCAGTTTACGACCTCGGCGGTGGCACCTTCGACGTGTCGATCCTTGAGATTGGTGATGGCGTATTCGAGGTGAAGTCCACCAACGGCGACACCTTCCTGGGTGGCGAGGACTTCGACAACCGTGTGGTCGAGTATCTGACAAGCGAGTTCAAGCGCGAGCAGGGCATCGACCTCACGAAGGACAAGCTCGCCCTCCAGCGCCTCAAGGAAGCCGCTGAGAAGGCCAAGATCGAGCTGTCGTCAGCGACACAGACCGAGATCAACCTGCCCTACATCACGGCCGATGCTACGGGTCCAAAGCACCTCGCGCTCAAGCTCAGCCGAGCGAAATTCGAATCCCTCGTGGACGATCTCGTCCAGCGCACCATCGAACCCTGTCGCAAGGCGCTCAAGGATGCCGGCGTTTCGGCCTCCGAAATCGACGAGGTGGTGCTGGTCGGTGGCATGATCCGCATGCCGAAGATCCAGGAAGTCGTGAAGTCCTTCTTCGGCAAGGAGCCCCACAAGGGCGTCAACCCGGATGAGGTCGTGGCCATCGGCGCGGCGGTTCAGGCCGGTGTGCTCCAAGGCGACGTCAAGGACGTGCTGCTCCTCGACGTGACCCCGCTGTCGCTGGGCATCGAGACCCTGGGCGGCGTGTTCACTCGCCTGATCGACCGCAACACCACGATCCCGACGAAGAAGTCCCAGACCTTCTCGACGGCCGAGGACAATCAGAACGCGGTGACCATCCGGGTCTTCCAGGGCGAGCGCGAGATGGCGGCCGACAACAAGCTGCTCGGCCAGTTCGATCTGATGGGCATTCCTCCGGCCCCGCGCGGCATGCCGCAGATCGAGGTGACCTTCGACATCGACGCGAATGGCATCGTGAACGTCACGGCCAAGGACAAGGCGACGAACAAGGAACACCAGATCCGCATCCAGGCGTCGGGTGGCCTGTCGGACGCCGATATCGAGCGGATGGTCAAGGACGCCGAGGCGAATGCCGAGGCGGACAAGAAGCGCCGCGAACTCGTCGAGGTGAAGAACCAGGGCGAGAGCCTGATCCATGCCACCGAGAAGTCGGTGAAGGAGTACGGCGACAAGGTCACTGCGGACGACAAGGGCGCCATCGAGACGGCCATCACCGCGCTCCGCACCGCCCTCGAGGGGGACGATGTGGAGGTCATCAAGGCCCGCACCACCGACGTGATGCAGGCTTCGATGAAGCTTGGCGAGGCGATGTACGCCGCCAACCAAGCCGGTGAGGCGGGGGCCGAAGCCGGCACCGGTGAGGCGAAGAAGGACGACGTCATCGACGCCGACTTCCAGGAAGTCGATGACAAGGACCAGAAGAAGCGGGCATAACGCCTACATCTGAAGACGGGGCCGGAGCGATCCGGCCCCGAGCCATGTTCGGCTTGTCCCGATGAGCGGAACCAGCCGCGTTTCAGGCGCACCGGCGTTTAATGGGGACGGTGCGGTCCAGTCGGATCGAAGCGCCGGGGACTTTGAGGACGGGAATGTCGAAGCGGGATTATTACGAGATTCTGGGCGTCTCCAAG
The DNA here is from genome assembly GCF_001424705.1 of Methylobacterium sp. Leaf465. Taxonomy (GTDB): domain Bacteria; phylum Pseudomonadota; class Alphaproteobacteria; order Rhizobiales; family Beijerinckiaceae; genus Methylobacterium. The sequence continues at coordinate 246,648 of NZ_LMRA01000012.1, read as the reverse complement.
ACCGCGACTGACGGCGAGATGAAGGTCGCCTTCCGTAAGCTCGCCATGAGCTATCACCCGGATCGCAATCCGGGAAATGCAGAGGCCGAGCTCAAGTTCAAGGAAATCAACGAGGCTTATCAGTGCCTGTCTGACGGTCAAAAGCGTGCCGCGTACGACCGCTTCGGCCACGCCGCATTCCAGCAGGGTGGCGGCGGCGGTCCCGGATTCGGAAACGAGTTCGGCGACTTCATGTCGGATATCTTCGACAACTTCTTCGGTGATGGCCGGGCCGGCGCTGGCGGCGGGCGTGGCGGCGCGCGCGGCGGCCCGGCACGCGAGCGTGGCGCCGATCTCCGCTACAATCTCGAGATCTCCCTCGAAGAGGCGTTCAGCGGAAAGGCCGAGACCATCAAGATGGCGACCTCGGTCACCTGCGAGGTCTGCTCCGGCTCCGGTGCCAAGGCCGGCTCGAAGCCGCGTCCCTGTCAGACCTGCGGTGGCTATGGCCGTGTGCGTGCGGCCCAGGGCTTCTTCGCCATCGAGCGCACCTGCCCGAACTGCCACGGCCGCGGCGAGGTGATCGACGATCCCTGTAGCGCCTGCAGCGGTGCAGGCCGCGTGACGCGCGAACGGACCCTCGCCATCAACGTACCGGCCGGCGTTGACGACGGCCTGCGGATCCGTTTGGCCGGCGAAGGCGAGACGGGCCTGCGCGGCGGACCGGCGGGTGACCTTTACGTCTTCCTCTCGATCAAGCCGCACGAGTTCTTCCAACGTGACGGCGCCGACCTGTTCTGCCGCGTGCCGATCTCCATGGTGACCGCGGCGCTCTCGGGCGAAATCACCGTGCCGGTTATCGATGGCTCGCAAACCCAGGTCCGTATCCCAGCCGGCACCCAGACGGCGAAGCAATTCCGTATCAAGGGCAAGGGCATGCCGGTGTTGCGATCGCGCGACGTCGGCGACCTCTACATCCAGGTTTTCGTCGAGACGCCGCAGAACCTCTCGAAGCGCCAGCGCGAATTGCTCCAAGAGTTCGATCAGTCGGCCTCCGACGAGAACCATCCGGAGAGCGCGGGCTTCTTCTCCAAGGTCAAGGATTTCTTCGACGGGCTCGGTGGGGTAGCCAGGACATAGACTTGCAATATCCTTCGGATCAAAACCGTTCGGCCACGGTTATCGCATGTGGCGGTCGAGCACCGCCTGCACGATCCTTGTGTGCGCCCCGGCGGGTTCGATGTTTGCAAGCTTGACTGCCGGAGAGCTTCGTCGTCTAGCCTTTCCCTCCCAACCCGTGATCTGAGGACATAGGGTCTTGCCGCCGCTACGCCGCTCCAGCGCAAAAGCCGACCTCGCTTCCGGTGCCAACCGTACACGGCGGGATCCGCTGGAGGACGAGGCGCGATTCCTGCGTTCCTGGTTCGAGCGTCCCCTCGTCACTGGCGCTGTGACGCCGTCTGGCAAGATGCTCGCCCGCACGATGGCCTCCTACGTCGATCCGCGCATCTCCGGCCCTGTAATTGAACTCGGACCTGGGACGGGACCCGTCACCGAGGCCTTGATCCGGCGTGGCGTCGAGCAGGAGCGCCTGATCCTGGTCGAGTATAATCCGGATTTCTGCAAGCTGCTGCAGAAACGCTTTCCCCGCGCGACGATCTTGCGCGGCGACGCCTACAACATTCGCGAAACGTTCGGCACGATGCTGGCGGAGAAGGCGGCGGCGATGGTTTCAAGCCTTCCGCTCTTCACGAAGCCCTTAGAGCAACGTCTCGATCTCTTGAACGCTGCCCACGAAATGATGCATCCGAGTGCGCCGTTCGTGCAGTTCACCTACGCGGTGGTCCCGCCGATCCCGGCCCGGTGCGATGCCGGCACTTACACGGCCAGTCGTTCGAACCGAGTCTGGCTCAATCTTCCGCCAGCGCGTGTCTGGGTCTATCGCCGACCCTGAGGGCGATCGTTGGATTTCCGAACGCAGGCTGAAGAGAGGTCTCAGTTCGCGTTCAGTGCCAGAGCACTATCCCGGATGCCGAGGGCGAGACCCGCCTTGGCAATCGAGACAGGAGCTTCACGATGATCACCTTGCGCGCAGTTTCTTTGCGGGGAATGAGAACTCTGTTCGCCGTGATGAGCTTCGCCGGCGGCCTCGCACTCGCGACGAATGCGCAGGCTTTGCCCCTCGTGGCGCTGGTCCACGGGGATCCGCAAACCGCAATCACCCCGGTGCAGTACTGGGGCGGGCATGGTGATTGGGGCCATCATCGCCGCCATCACGAGGACCGCGGCTATGGTCACCAGCGCCGGCATTTTGGCTGGGGGCATCGCGATCACGGCTGGGATCATTACCGCGGTTGGGAAGGGCGTCGTCACCATCACCACAGTCGCGGACGTTACGACTACTGACCGCTCCGGCTTCCGGTGCTTCACCGAAGAGCCGGCGCCTGCCTATCCCGCGATCCGCTCCAGGACCGCAGGCGTTCGCTCCACGGGTGTCGGGTCGATGCGGTAGGCCGCCAGCAAAGCGGCTTCGGCTCGCTCGGCGGAGGCTGCATCGGCTGCATGGACCATCGCAAGCGGCTGGCCTTGCTCGATCCGAGCTCCGATACGGGGCAGCCCGGTGAAGCCGACACGTGGATCGATGTCGTCCTGCGGGCGGGTTCGACCACCACCGAGACCGATCACCGCAATGCCCAGATCTCGCGTCGCGATCGAGGCGACGTAGCCGTCCGTCATCGCAGCGATCGCGCGCGTGATCGGCGCCTTTGGCAGATAGCGCCCGGTCCGCTCGACGAGGTCGACGGGCCCTCCGAGCGCAGTGACCATCCGGGCGAAGACTTCGAGCGCGCGGCCTGACGCTCTCGCGTTCTCCAGGCGGGCAGAGGCGTCCGCGACGTCGGAACTGAGGCCGCCGACCACCAGCATCTCGGCGGCAAGCGCCAGCGTCACGGCGTGGAAGGCCGGCTCGCACGAGCGCCCGGTGAGATAGTCGAGGGTATAGGCGACCTCCACGGCGTTTCCGGCCGCCGACGCGAGGGGCGAGTCCATGTCGGTGATCAGCGCCACCGTACGCAGGCCCGCACCACCCGCCACATCGACGATACTTCGCGCAAGACCCTCGGCTTCCGGGCGCTCGGCCATGAAGGCGCCCGAGCCCACCTTGACGTCCATCACCAGGCCGTCGAGGCCGGCAGCGAGTTTCTTGGACAGGATGGAGGCGGTGATCAAGTCGAGGGACTCGACAGTGCCCGTCACGTCCCGAATCGCGTAGAGGCGCCGATCCGCGGGCGCGAGGTCTGCGGTCTGTCCGATGATGGCGCAGCCCACATCGGCGGTCACACTCCGGAAGCGGTCGAGGCCCGGCATCGCGTCGTAGCCCGGGATGCTCGCGAGTTTGTCGAGGGTGCCGCCGGTATGCCCGAGGCCGCGTCCCGAGATCATCGGGACGTAGCCGCCGCAGGCCGCGACCATCGGTGCGAGCGCGAGGCTGACCGCGTCCCCCACTCCGCCGGACGAATGCTTGTCCAGGACGGGTCCGGGTAGGTCCCACCGCAGGACGGTGCCGGACTGGGTCATCGCCCGGGTCAGCGCCACGCGCTCCGACCGCGACAGGCCGCGGAAAAACACCGCCATGGCGAAGGCAGCGGCCTGCCCCTCGGTCACCCGCCCGTCCGTCAGGCCCGCGACGAAGTCCGCGATGTCCTCGGCCGGGATCGCGCCGCCGTCCCGCTTGGTGCGGATGAGTTCTTGGGGCAGCCTCATCGGCCGGGCTCGGCGGAGGCCGCGACCAAGGCCGTGCGCAGGCTGCTGGCGCCGAGGCGAAATGTGCGGGGAGAAACCCAGGCCGGCCCCATGATGCGATCGGCGAGGGCGAGGTAAGTGCCCGCATCCGCGACGGTTTTCAGGCCTCCCGAGACCTTGAGACCGACGGGATGCCCCCCCGCGTGGTCCCGGATGGCGCGGAGCATGGTCTCGGCGGCCTCCGGGGTCGCCGAGACCGCGCTCTTGCCCGTGGAGGTCTTGAGGAAATCCGCCCTGGCCTCGATGGCGAGGCGGCTCGCGGCCGTGATGGCATCCGGGGTCGCCAGGACACCGGTCTCCAGGATGACCTTCAGCAGACGACCGTTGTCGCAGACGTCGCGGATCGCGGCGAGCATGGCGCGCGCCGTGCCGGTCTCGCCAGCGAGGACGCTGCGATAGGGCAGGACGAGATCGATCTCGTGGGCGCCATCGGCCAGCGCTTCGGTCGTATCCTCCACCGCCCGCTCGATGTCGTCGCCGCCGGCGGGAAAGTTGATGACGGTGGCGACGCGGACCGGCGTGCCGGCCAGCAGTCCGGCGGCGCGGCTCACGTAGTGCGGCCAGACGCAGACGGCGGCGACGGCGCTCGCCCGGGCGTCGCGGCAGAGCGCGTCGATGGCGGTCTCCGAGCAGGATTCGCTCAGATCGGTGAGGTCGAGGAGGGGCAGGGCCCGCCGGGCGATGGAGGCGTCGTCGGTCATCAGGGGGCACTCGCGGGGAGGCGGGCGACGAAGGCGGCGACCAGGCGGGCGAGGGCGTCGCCGGCCCGGGCGGCGACGGCTTTGGTCTCCGCGTGGTGGGGATCGCCGCCGTCGATCCCGGCGCCGAGGTTGGTTACGACGGACAGGGCGGCGACGGGCAGGCCGTAGAAGCGGGCGAGGATGACCTCCGGCACCGTCGACATGCCGACGAGGTCGGCCCCGAGGAGGCCGGCCATGCGGACTTCCGCCGGGGTCTCGAAGCTCGGTCCGGCGAACCAGGCATAGACGCCCTGGTGCAGGACGACGCCGGATTCCCGTGCTGCATCAAGGAGATGGGCGCGCAGGGCGGCGTCGTAGGCGCCCACCATGGGCACGAAGCGGGCGTCGCTGGCCTCGCCGATCAGCGGGTTGAGGCCCGAGAGGTTGAGGTGGTCGGTGAGCGCCACGAGGCTGCCGGGACCGACCTCCGGCCGCAGGGAGCCGGCGGCATTGGTGAGGAGAAGCGCTTGTGCTCCAAGGACTTGCGCGACGCCGAGCGGCACCCGCATCACGGCGGCGTCGCCGGTCTCGTAGGCGTGGGCGCGGCCCTCGAAGACGAGGACCCGGCGTCCGGCGAGGGTCCCGGCATGGAGGCGGCCGCCATGGCCGCTCACGCCCGGGGCCGGAAACCCCGGAATCTGCCCGTAGGATACCGAGAGGGTCGTGTCGAGGTCACGCACGATTCCGCCGAGTCCGGTGCCGGTGACGATCGCGCAGGCGAAGGGTCCGCCGAACCCCTGCGCGCGCAGCAGACCGGCGGTGGCCTGGACCCCCGGCTCCGGTTCACGCAAGGATTCATCCCCCATCGGTCCCCCCGGGAGCGGCGCCCAGGTTGTCCGGGCCGAAGGAGTCGGGCAGCAGGGCCCCGACGGTGAAGGCGGCGCGCAGGCCCGCCGGGTCGGCGACGTGGACCCGGACCGCGGGACCGGCGAATTCGCGGATGCGCTGCCGGCAGGCGCCGCAGGGGGTGACGAGGCCGGGCCCCGGGCCGAGGACCAGCACGGCGGCGATGCGCCGGCCGCCCGAGGCCACCATGGCGGCGATGGCGCCGGCCTCGGCGCAGGTCCCCACCGGATAGGCGGCGTTCTCGACGTTGCAGCCGGCATGGAGGGCGCCCGACTCGTCGAGGAGCGCCGCCCCGACGGGAAAGCGCGAGTAGGGGGCGTAGGCGCGCCCCTGCGCGGCCCGGGCGGCCGCGAACAGGCGGGACAGGTCCGGACTCATGACGTCCGAAATCTTGGCGTCCGAAATCTTGGCGTCCAAAGTCGTGGATTCCGGGGTCATCGGGGCGGGACACGGCACGGCATCCCGCGACTTAGGCACCAAGGGGCGGGGCTGTCGAGGCCCGGCGCGGCGGATGCATCGACAGCGCGCCCCCGGGCTCCTAAGACGGGGCGAATGGAAGACGGGCCGGGAGGCGGGGGACCATGTTGGGACGTTTCGAGCGCGGCGCCTCCGGCGAGGCGGTGGTGGAGTACGGCGACGGCACCATGCGGGTGATCAAGCCCGGCAGCTTCGTGCGCTGCGCGGTGACCGGCGAGGCGATCCCCCTCGATGCCCTGCGCTACTGGAGCGCGACCCGACAGGAGGCCTATGCCAGCCCCGAGGCGGCGATGCAGCGCCTCGCCGAGACGGGACGTCCGGATTAGGGGATTTTCGCGCAATTAATAGGTCAGAGACCGGGTAGGTTCTGCACATACGAATTTGATGAAGGCTACCGCGGGTGCAGCCCTAACATCGGATTGCCTCGTACGACCAGCTTGGGCGGATTTTCGCTGGTCCGCTTACCGGCGGTTCAGGCATTACAGTGGTCGTAGACGCCAAACAGATGGGTGATCCGTTTCAGAGGCCCCTTCTTGGCAACGATAAAGGTCAAAAGCGTGCTGCGACACCGCCCATGATCGTGCGCGGCGTACCCGGTGTAGCGTAGCGGTTCTGGAAGGCGCGGTCGTAATAGTTCGTGTCGAGTAGGTTGTCGACATTGAGATAGACCCGCACCTGCGGAGTGATCCAATAGTACGAGATCAGGCTTAAGATCGTGTAGTCCGGCAGACGAAAGGTCGAGAGGGCGGTGCCAGCCTTGCGCTGACTGACATAAGTCACGCCACCACCAAGACCAAGCCCCCGTAATTCTGCCCCTTGGAACTCGTAGACGCTCTGCAGGGCGAGGGTGTCGGCAGGGATGTTGGCGATCCGCGTGCCCACGGGCAGCGTGTTGTCGCGGCTCACGGAGGCATCCGCATGGGTATAGGTGCCGATCACCCGCCAGCCGGGTGCCAGATATCCAGCAACGGTCAGGTCGAAGCCCCGGCTGCGCACCTCGCCCGCCGCCACGCTGAAGTTTGGATCGACGGCATCGGCCGTGAGGACGTTGGTGCGCCGGATGTCGAACAGAGCCGCCGTGGCGCTCAGTTGCCCGTCGAGTAGGCTGAGCTTGGCGCCGACCTCGTAGCCTTCGCCTTGCTGGAAAGCAAAGGGGCGTCCCGAGCGATCCGTGCCGGTATTCGGCAGGAAGGAACGGCCGTAGCTGCCGTAGACCGAGACCTCATCGGTGAGATCGTAGGTGAGGCCGAAGCGCGGGGTCGCGACCGTATCCTGCAGGCTCGTGGTGCGGCCGGTGCGGTAGTCGGTGGAAACGAGGCCTAGATTCTCCACGCGCACGCCCAGAAGGGCATGAAGGCGTGGGGTGAGGTCCATCTGATCCTGAACGTAGCCACCGAAGCTCTCGGTGTTCTGCAGGAAGTTGGTGATCGAAGTGAGTGGAGGGCGGGTGGATTGCCCGTAGCGGGGCGAGAGGAGGTCGAGGATGAAGGGGAAGAGGTTTGCGTTCGAGCGGTCGAAGATCTCGCGATAGCGGTACGTGTCGTACTCCAAGCCCATCAGCAGAGTATGGCGGAATGGGCCGGTCTCGAACTTGCCCGCGAGGTTGAGTTGCAGGTCGAGATCCGACCAACTCAAGTCGCGATGCTCAAAGGTTCGGCGTAGGGTACGCCCATCACTGAGGACATTCATGGCGCCTACGCCGTCGCCAAAGAGCTTCCCACCCAGCGCCTGGACGCCGGCAGTGACCACCCAGTCCTGATCGAGCTTGTGCTCGATGCGCAGCTGGCCAAGGGCGTTATCGTTGCGCACCGGCGGGATGCCGGGCTCGCCAATGAAGCGGTTGCGCGGCAGGGCGCGGATGTTACCGTTGATCGGCACGACGCCCCGGTCGAAGGTCGCCGTCGTGCTGGCGAACTCGCCCTCCAAAGTGATCGTGGTGTCAGCGGTGGGCTTCCAGGCGATGACGGGAGCGAGGTAGAAGCGGTCGCCGTGTACGAAGTCGCGGAAACTTCCGTTGTCCTCAACGGCGCCCGTAATGCGAGCGAGCACCCGGCCTTGCTCGTCGAGGGCGCCAGTCGCATCGAAGGTACTGCGCTTCTGGTTGAAGCTTCCGAACTGCGTGCCGATCGCAAGGGCTCGCTCGGCCAATGGCTGCTTAGTGACGATGTTGAAGGTCCCGCCGGGATCGCCGCGTCCGTATAGGAAGGCAGACGGACCCTTCAGCACCTCGATTCGCTCAATGGAGACCACGTCCGGCGAGGGCGGGTAGCCCCGATTGATTGGGAAGCCGTTGCGGTAGTACTCGCCCGTATTGAAGCCACGGATGGTGAACTCCGTCAGGCCAAGGCCCGCGAAATTGTTGGCCCGGCCGACGCCGGCAAGATCGAGGGCGGTGTCGACCCGCGTCGCGGCGGCGTCCTGCAGAACCCGATCCGGCACGACGACGACCGTCTGCGGCACCTCGCGTATCGGCGTGTCGGTGCGGGTTGCGCTGACGCTGTCCCGTGCAAGGTAGCCATCGACCTTGCGTGCTGTTCCGCCCGCAGACGCTCCGGAGCCGGCCACCGAAAGTTCGTCGAGCTGAACCTCTTGTGAAGCATCTGCGGCGAGCTGAGCTACGGCCAAACTGGGCCCGAAGCTGACTAACGAACCCGATTGCGCCAGAAGCACGAAAGCAGCGGACGAGGCCAGCGTAGTGGTTCTCTTGGGCATTTTGCTCGACACGTTCACGCACGCAAACCAACTTGAATCAATTCGGTCCGTTACGGTCCAGAAACACATGCGGTCAAGCTTGCAGGTTTCCGAGCACACACGTCTAGTTTCGAGGTATTCGAATATACCTTGGCCTTGGTCTAGAAGCGTTATAATCTGTCGCGTCTCGCAGGAGATGTGTTGCATACGCGTGACAGCGATGGAGGTCGTTCGCCGGGCCAGCAGTTCCATTTGTGTTGCAGCCGGTTTGAGGCGGCATCCCGCCTGCGTACTTCTGACGAACAGCGCATCCGCTGGACGCCCTGACGGATTGCTACTTTCAAGAAGTGCTCATAGTTGGCCGTATAATCGCCTGGGGTCGTCAGTGACCTGTCCGCTTCGAACTGCAGATCGAATTGGGCGCCAGGCGAGAAAGTCTTTCAAAGATCCGACTTGATCTTTGCTATCGCCCAATCCCCACAACCAACCCCCGCAACTGCCCTAGCAAAACCCCCTCATCGGCAAACGCCAAAGTAACAGGCAGCACCGCGACGCGGGCGGCGAAGGGGGCGGTGAGGCGGACGTGGTCCTTCTCGGTGGTGACGAGGTCGGCGCCGAGGCGGGTGGCTTCGGCCGCGAGGGTGGTTTCGTCGGCGGGGCCGTAGGGGTGGTGGTCCGGGTAGGCGCGGGTCGCGACCAGGGTGGCGCCGGCCTCTTCGCAGGTTGCGAAGAACTTTTGGGGGCGGCCGATGCCCGCGAAGGCGAGGGCGCGGCGGCCTGTCAGGTCGGCGCCGGGGATCAGGCGGGCGCGGTGGACCGGGAGTCCGCGGGCCGCCGCCGCCGCCGCCACGGCCTCGCCCCGGTCTCCGGTCCCGATCAGCACGAGGCCGTGGATGTGGGGCCATTGCCGGGCCAGGGGCACCCGCAGGGGGCCGGCCGGGAAGGGCCGCCCGTTGCCGAGGCCGGCGCCGGCATCGACCACGGCGAGCGACAGCGTCTTGGCGAGGCTCGGGTTCTGCAAGCCGTCATCCATGACGATGACGTCGGCGCCGGCTTGGACGCAGAGGGCGGCGCCGGCCGGGCGGTCCCGCGACAGAATCGTCGGCGCGGCCCGGGCCAGGAGCCGGGGCTCGTCGCCGGTCTCTTCGGCCGTCTGGCGGGACGGATCGACCCGCACCGGCCCGGCGAGGCGCCCACCATAGCCGCGGGTCAGGAAGGCCGGGTTCGCCCCGAGGGCGCGCAGGTGGGCGGCGAGCGCCAGGGCGGTGGGGGTCTTGCCGGCCCCGCCCAGGGTGAAGTTGCCGACGCAGAGGACGGGGCAGGGGGCTCTTTCGCCGGGCCGGTCCATCCGCGCGGCGGTGTGCCGGCCGTAGAGGGCGCCCACCGGGGCGAGGGCGCGGGCGAGGGGATGGCCGGGGCCTGCGTCCCAGAAGGCGGGGGCGCGCATCAGCCGGCGCTCACGGGGCCGCCATCGCCCGGAGCGTCATCTGGGCGATGAAGGGATCGAGCACCGCCAGGGTGCGGGCGACGGCGCCCTCGAAGGGCTGGAGCGCGGCTTCCCCCGCCCGGCTCATCGCCGCGATGCGGGGGCCGTCGGCCAGGAGGGCGTCCAGGGTTTTCGCGAGGGCGTCGGCGTCGGTCACCGTCAGGGCGCCGCCGGCTTCGTCCAGGGCGGCATAGACCTGGGTGAAGTTGTGGATGTGCGGCCCGTGCAGCACGGCGGCCCGCAGGCGGGTCGGCTCGATCGGGTTCTGGCCGCCATGGGGCACCAGGGAGCCGCCGAGATAGACGATGCGGCCCAGGCGGTAGAACAGGCCGAGCTCGCCCAGGGTGTCGGCGACGTAGAGCTCGACCCCGCCATGGGGGCGCCCGCCCTGCGAACGCCGGGCGCTGGTCAGGCCCTCGGCCCCCGCGCAGGCGGCGACGTCGCCGCCGCGATGGGGATGGCGCGGCACCACGATGGTGAGGAGGCGCGGCCAGCGTTCCTTGAGGCGGGCATGGGCCCGGGCCGCCATGGCGTCCTCGCCCGGATGGGTGCTCGCCGCGACCCAGACCGGCCGGTCGCCGACGAGGTCGCGCAGGTGGGCGAGCTGCTGGCCATCCGCCGGGGGCACCTCGGAATCGTATTTCAGGTTGCCGGCGATGCTGACCCGGGGGGCGCCGAGGCGGCGGAAGCGGTCGGCATCCGCGTCGGTCTGGGCAAGGCAGATCGCGATGCGGGCCAGCAGCGCCTCGGCGGTCCGGGGGGTGCGGGCCCAGCCCCGATACGAGCGCTCGGACATCCGTCCGTTGACCACGAGGAGGGGGATGCCGTGCCGGTGCAGGCCCAGCACCGTGTTCGGCCAGATCTCGGATTCGGCGACGAGGGCGAGGTCGGGCCGCCAATGGGCGAGGAATCGGTCCACCCAGCGCGGCGCGTCGAGGGGCATGTACTGGTGCACGGCCCCGGCGGGCAGGCGCCGCCCGATCAGGTCGGCCGCGCTGCGGGTGCCCGTCGTCACCAGCACCGAGAAGCCGCGGGCGATCATGCCGTCCACGAGGCCGACCAGGGACAGAGCCTCCCCGACGCTGGCCCCGTGCATCCAGACGAGGCGGCCCGTCGGCCGGGCCCGGCCCGGCAGGCCGCGCCGCTCGGCCAGGCGTCCGGCATCCTCCTTGCCCCGGCGGGCGCGCCAGCCGAGCAGCCCCACCAGCGCCGGCTCGCCGAGATAGAGACCGGTGCGGTAGGCCCGCAGGAGCGCCGTGAGGGGCGGGGCCTTCGCCATCGCCTTCACGCCGGTTCCCCGACCCGGCCGTCCGCCCCGACGCGGTCGGGATGGCCGACGCGGTCGTGGGGCCCGACCCGGTCGGGCCGGCCGACCAGGGTGTAGGCGCGGTCGTGGACGCGGTTCATCTCGGCCTCGAGCTGCCGGCGCAGGGCCTCCAGGGCCTCGGGCTCCACGTCCCGCGGCACGAAGAGGGGTTCGCCGAACACCATCGCGCCCCGGCCGAAGGGCAGGCCGAGGCAGGCCCGGTCCCAGCTGTCGAAGCGCCAGTGCCGGCTCGTCACCACCGCCACGGGGATGATCGGCCGGCCGGAGAAGCGCGCCAGGGTAAGGATGCCGGCATCGGCCCGGCGCGAGACCTTCGGCACGTCGGCGCTGAAGGCCACGCTCTCCCCGTCCTTCAGGGCCCGCAGCATGGCGCGCAGGCCCTCGGCGCCGCCCTTGGCCCGGGCGTCCCGCAGGACGCGGCCGCGGGCGCCCGAGGCCCGGATCACCCGGACGCCCATGCGGGTGAGCGCGATGGTGTTGATGTTGCCGTCTGCCGACCGCGAGATGATCGTGGCGATCCGGTCGTGCGGCCGGCGCATGAACGAGATCATCGTGTGCTGGCCGTGCCACATGCCGGCGATGAAGGGGCTGTGCGCGTCGAGCCAGGCATCCGGCGCGGCCGGCTCCACCGTGAAGCGGTTGGTGCGCCGCACGAGGCGGAGGTAGCCGCCCGCGAGGATGCCGAGGGCCTGCTGGACCGCCGGGGCGCGGCCGATGCGTTTGACGAGGCTCATCACGTCGCTTTCGCGTCGCCGACGGACCGGCGATGCCGTCGAGGAGGGGATGTCCGCGGAGCCGTCCCGCGCGGCGCGCCGGACGGGCAGGCGGCTGTCTAGCTCCGATCGCGCGGCCGGCGCAACGGCGCTGTGGCGGCCGAATCCGCCGTTTCGGGGGCGAAACCCGGCGCAGGGCGCTTGTTTGGATTGATTCCAAGCTATAGATTGGAATGAGTCCAAAGAGGAACGCGCTCCGAAGGGAGCCCATCAGGACAGGACGCGCGATGATGATGATCTCCCCCGCCCAGGGCGCCCCGGAGCCGATGGCCGCGATCGATGCCGCCGCGGCGGAGGCGCACCGCGCCTTCGTCCTGCGCTACGTCCAGCCGGGGCTCGCCGGGCTGATCGACGGCTCGGTCTCGACCCTGGCGCCGATCTTCGCCGCCGCCTTCGCCACCCACAGCAACGGCGCCACCTTCCTGGTGGGGCTCGCCGCCTCCATCGGCGCCGGGATCAGCATGGGCTTCACCGAGGCGCTCTCGGATGACGGGCAGATCACCGGGCGCGGAACACCCTGGATGCGCGGCCTCGTCTGCGGGGTGATGACCACGGTGGGCGGCCTCGGCCACACGCTGCCCTACGCGATCCCCTCCACCTGGCCGAACGCCTTCGGCGTCGCGACGGCCCTGGCCATCCTGGTGGTGGTGGTGGAGCTGCTGGCGATCGCGGCGATCCGCACGCGCTACATGGCGACGCCGTTCTGGCGCGCGGCCCTGCAGGTCGTGCTCGGGGGCGCCCTGGTGCTCCTCGCCGGCATCGCCATCGGGAGCGCCTGAGGGACGGCGGGCGGATTCGGAAGGCGAGGGTTGACCCCCGGCCCCGGATGGGGCGATGCGGGGCGCGAAATCCCGATCATCGACCGCGCATTGGGGGATGATGTTCCGCCTCGCCCACCTGACCGACCCCCATGTGGGGCCGCTGACACGCCCGCGCCTGCGCCAGCTTCTGAGCAAGCGGGCCACCGGCTACGTGAACTGGCAGCGCGGCCGCAAGGACGCCCACGACATGGAGGTGCTGGCCGCCCTGGTGGCCGACCTCCAGGCGCAGGGGCACGACCACGTCGCCTGCACCGGCGACCTCTGCAACATCGGCCTGCCGAGCGAGTGGTCGACCGCGAAGGTCTTCCTGGAAGCCCTGGGGACGCCCGAGACCGTGAGCTTCGTGCCGGGCAACCACGACGCCTACGTGCGCGGCTCCCTCGAGGGCCTGCTCCTCGCCTGCGGCGCCTGGACGGCGGGCGACGACGGCACGCACGGGCATTTCCCGTACCTGCGCCGGCGCGGGCCGGTGACCCTGATCGGCCTGTCCTCGGCGGTGCCGACGAAGCCCCTGATGGCGAGCGGCCGCCTCGGGCCGCAGCAGATCGCCGCCACCGAGGCCCTGCTGCGGACGCTGGGGGCCGAACCCGAGCCGCCCTTCCGCGTGGTGATGATCCACCACCCGTCGCATCCCGGCGGCACGTCGTCCGGGCGTGAACTGAAGGATGCGGGGGCGTTCACCGCCATGGTGGCCCATGCCGGGGCGGAGCTGATCCTGCACGGGCACAATCACGTCCGCAGCGTCGCGTTCGTGCCCGGGCCGGGGGGAACGTCGATTCCGGTGGTGGGGGCCGCCTCGGCCTCGGCCCGGGGCGATGCCCGGCATCACCGCGCGAGCTACCACCTCTACACGATCACGCGCCGCGCGACGGGCTACGCCGTCGCGGGCATCGAGCGGGGCCTGACCGAGTCCGGAACCATCGCGGATCTCGGCGCCCTTCCGCTGGCCCGCTCCTGAGGCGTCGCCGCCTCGGGATCTCAGGGCTCAGGCGTCCTCCAGCACCTTCGCCTGGGCGGCGAGGCTGGCCTCGTAGCGCTCCGCCTGCAGGCGGGTCAGGCCGCTGACGAGCACGGCCTCGCCCCGGTAGACCGTATAGGTGCCGTCATGCGTCGGCTTCACGCGAATCACGTTGGACATGGCTGTCACCCCGTCAAAAAAGGTTAGACGCGATATGATTTCGGCGGAGGGGAAACATTAACGGTCGGTTCAGACTACGCAAGTCCTCGGCGGCGCTAGACTCGACAAATCGATCCCGCGATGCAGCGAACATCTTGGTATATCAGTTCAGCGGACGAAATCCCCGAACCTTCTCAACGAATGGCTACGCTTGCGCCGCACCATGGTCTCCGGGGGAAGGCGGGGGCCCGCCGGGCCCGTTCCGGCCATCCTGGGCCGCCTCGGCCCCCACCGCGGGCGGACTCGTCGCCGGACCTGATTCTTTTGAGGCGCGACGCCGCCGCCCGACCCTCAGGCGTCGCGCGACGGCCGGCCCGGGACTCGTCCGAGATTGGCCTGCAGGTAATCGCTGATCTTGCGCAGGTAGGCTTCCAGGTCCTGGACCTCGCCCTCGGCGGAGCGGGCCCGCTCCCGCGCATCAAGGGCGGCCTGATCCGCCTCGCGCCGCGCCATCTCGGCCTCGCGGACGCGCAGCTGGGCCTCGCGCATCCGGATCTCCAGTTCCATCGCCTGACGCCGCCAGGCGGACGCCTCGGCGCGGGCCCGATCCAGCTCGGCCTGCTGCTCGACCCGCTCCCGGTGGGTGAGGCGGATCAGGTCCCGCGCCTGGGCCGAGATCGTATCGACCCGCTCGTGCAGAGCCTGGATCGTCTCCATGCTGTGCTCGACCAGGCGCAGGGTCGTGGCGCCGAGTTCCGAGGTGGGCGTGATCGCCGGCACGGGCACCAGGGCAAGCGCCTGGCTGCCGCTCCGCACGGGGCTTTCCGTCTCGCGCGGGTCCGAGGCCTCGCCCCCGTGACGGACGGGCAGCCGGGCGAGCGCGAGATCGATCACGGGCGACAGGACGGGGGAGGCGGCAGCGGACATAGGAGCGGCTGGGATGGGAGCGGCGGAGATGGGTGCAGCGGACATGGGGGCAGAGACCCGGACGGGAAAACGATCATGGTGACGGTCGTTGAACAGGGTCCCGGGCGGGCGGCGTGACCACGCGGGATGGATCCGCCACCGGCGCCCCGGCCCCTCACGGCGTTCCGACCTTGGCCGGGTTCGCCTCGTCCGCCGGCGCACGGCGGGTGAAGCCCTCCACCACGGCGTCGTGCAGGCGGGCCAGCCACTCCTCCGCCTCGTCCGCCCGGCGCTCGGCGAGGTCGGCGCGGGTCTGCGCGGCGGCGACCTGCGCCTCCAGGGCGGTGGCCCGCTCCAGGGCCCGCGCGACCGTGCGTTCCAGCTCCTGCTCCAGCTCCGCGGCCCGCTCCTCGCTGATGCGAATCGCGGCCGTGGCCTCGTGGATCAGATCGAGCGAGGCGGACCAGTCCCGCGTCCGGCCGGCATTGGCCGGAGCCGGAAGGGTCTCGTCCAGATGGGCCTGCTGAGCCGGCTCGGGCGCCCCCGGCCCGCGATGGGGGCTGGGCAGGCTGCGCATCAGCCAGGCTCCGGCGGAGGAGGTTTCTCGGTCGCGAAGCGCGGTCTCGGACATCTGGGCATCCCTGCGCGGGGTCTCCGCCGCGCCGTCTCTTGAAGGGGTGGAGGGGTCGGGTCGGCGAGGCTGGATCGGTCGGGTCGGGCGCTATTTCTCGGGCGGGGGCGAGAAGGGACGGACGTTGCTCGGCTCCGGCGGGGGCGCGGCCGGGGCCGGCTCGCTCCGCGCCCCCTCGTCCCCCGCGAAGCTGCGGGCCGAGCGACGCAGGGCCTCGTGCTGCTTCTGCAGGGCGACGCGGCTCTCGCGGGCGATGTCCAGGGCACCCTGCGCGAGCTTGCGCTCGGAACGCTCGTGCTGGAGCTCCTCGATCAGGCGGTGGTTCACGGTCTCGAAATCCGCACGCTCCACCTCCTGGCGGTGGACGAGGTGGTCGATGCGGTCGGACAGGCTGGAGACCCGGCCGAGGGCCTGTTCCAGGGCCGCATCCTTGGCCGCCATCGCCTTGGTCAGCATCTCGCAGCGGTGCTCGAATTCCGAGCGGGCCCGCTGCATCTCGAGGAAGCGCTCGTTCTGCCGGGCGAGGTCGACCTGGGCGCTCTCCAGCCGACGCTCCAGGGTGACGCGCTCGATGGAGGCTTCCTTGAGGCCGCGCTCGGCCGAGCGGCCGGCCTCGTCGCGCTCGCGGAGCTGCGTGCGGAGCTGGGCCAGCATCTGCTCGGTGTTGGCGAGCCGGCTCGTGGCGGCTTCCACCCGCATGGCGAGGCTCGCGCGCTCGGTGCGATGGTTCGCGACCTCGGCCTCGTACTGGGCCTCCGCCTTCTGGGCGGCGGCGATCTCCGCCGCCAGCTGCTGTTCGACGTTGTGCAGGGCGACGCGGCTGGACTCGGCCTGGCCCTCGAACTCCTGAGCGCGGGCGCTCAGTTCCGCGAGCTGGGCCGCCTGGGCCTCGCTCAGGTTCTGGAGCCGGAGGTTGTCCCGGTCGAGGGCGTGCCGGCTCTCGCGCAGGTCCTGCAGCTCGCTGTCGGACCGGGCCAGCGCCTGGTCGAGGGCCTTGGCCTCCACCCGCAGCGCCTTGCTCTCGCCCTGCAGGGCCCGGCTCTGCTCGGTCTCGGCGAAGAGGCGCCGCTCCAGGTTCTCGGCCTGCAGGGTCTTGTCGCGCAGGGCGATCCGCACCTCCTCGGCCGCCGCGTCGCGGGCCTGGAGGCTGGTTTCGAGGTGGTGCAGCTGGATCTTGGCGGCCGCCACGTCGTTGGTCGCCGCGGCGAGGCGTCCGGTGGCGTCGGCGAGATCGCGCCGGAGGGTGGCCGCGTTACCCTGCTCCATCGCCAGCAGAGTCTCGAGCTCCGCCGTCCGGACCTTGGCCCGCGGAAGCTCCTCGGTGATCGCCACGATCGGCACCAGGAGGGCGGAGAAATCCGCCTGGAGCGACTTCAGGTCGTCGAGGCGCTCGGACATTTCCGCCACGCGGAACCGCAGGCTCTCGTTGTGCTGCCCAAGGGAATCCAGCGAAAGGTCTTCACTGTCCAGTAGCGGCTCCGTCGTCTCCGCCTCATCGGCAATACGGATAAAAGGCACATCCTGTATTGGAGAACGAAGCAATGCATCGGTCTGCTGTGAAGACGGCGCCTTGCTTTCACTTGCGGTCAATTTGCGGAGCGAAAGCCAGCTCATTTCTGCGATCCAATCTCGTGGCGGACAACCCACGACCAGGATCCAACAAGGTTGCAATTTCCTGCCCCTGTCAATCACGCCAAACGCGTCCTGTTAGCAAATTCTTAACGTATGGCTTTTGTAGCGCAGCGGCGCCTGATCCGTCGCGTTGCTGGGCTCAGCTTGACAAGCGTGGCGGTCGACTTGCGGTTCGGACGGCCGATTGCAGCATTGCGGCGTGCAAGCTCGTCCGTCATCCCTCCCGCAAGCGTGAAAACGCGCTGGGGATGGCGCTCTCCACCCGCGACGCGTCAATCCGGCCCGGCGTCGCGCGCCGCCCCGACATGATCGGGCGGCGTCCCGTCCCCGGCCTGGCGAAAGTCGCCCCAGGCGTCCCGGGCGCCGCGCCATGCCATCAGGTAGAGGAGCGGAAGCCGCACCTCGACGACGAGGTCATCGTCGAGCAGGCCGGGGACGATCTCCGTGGTGGCGTCCGGAAACCGGGCGAGGACCGCCGCCTGAATCCGTCGCAGGCGCGGCAGCTGGTCCGCCGTGGGCTCGACGAGGATGTGCTTGATGATCCGGATCATGCCCGCTCATGGCATGGCGCGGGCGCGGCCGTCAGCCGGACAGCTTGTCCTATCGCGGCCGGGCAAGGGCCCTGTCTCGTCCGACGCCCGGCGGCAGCGGAATGGCGCGCTCGATCCTCCGACGCTCCCGTTACTCCGAAGCTCCTGGCCGCGGTCCCCCCGGGATTCGAACCGCGTCCAGGCCGCGCCGGCGACGAGGACGGTTCGCAATGCCGCGGGATCGATCCGGAATTTCGCAGTGCTCGGGGGTGCCCAGTGTTTGCCCGTAGCCTTTTCACGCTGGACGAAATGTCCGGTTTTCGACATTTCCCAATACCCGATTGAAGACTTCACATTCGACCGCTAACATTTACAAAATTAAGATCTACGTAAGTGCTGTCATCGGCCGGAAGGCGTGGGTGAAAACTGCATGACCCGGACGGACAATTCGCCCCCACGTTTGCCCAATCCCTTCACGCGAAAGCTCGAAAGCTTCGTGGAATTATCGGAGGCAGACCGGGCGATTCTGGAGCGGATCAGCGCGGAGCGGCGCAGCCTCGAAGCGCACACGCCCCTGGTGCGCGAGGGCGACAAGCCGGACGGTCTCTGGCTGATCCTGGACGGGATGGCGTGCCGCCAGAAGGCGCGGGCGAGCGGCCGCCGTCAGATCCTGGCGTTCCTGCTGCCCGGTGACCTCTGCGCGCTGGATGTCTCCCTCCTGGAGCGGATGGACCACAGCATCGTCACCCTGTCGCCCTGCAAGGCGGTTCACCTCGCAGCCGAGACCGTCGCGGAGATCCTGGATACCGTCCCGGCCTTGGCCTGCGCCCTGAGCCTCAGCACGCTCGTGGACGAAGCGACCCTGCGCGAATGGATGGTCAATCTCGGCTGCCAGCCGGGCGTCAAGCGGATCGCCCACCTCTTCTGCGAACTCTATGTCCGCCAGCAGCGGGTGGGGCGGACGACCGGGACCAGCTGCGCGCTGCCCGTGACCCAGGCCGATCTCGCGGACGCGACCGGCCTCTCGAACGTCCACGTCAACCGGGTGCTGCAGGATCTGCGCGGCAACGGGCGCATCGGACTCCGGGACCGGCGCCTCACCATTCCCGACCTCGCCGCCCTGTCCGCCTTCGCCGAGTTCGACGCCGCCTACCTGCGCATGGACGCGGAGGCGGAGACGCGCGCCATCCGGCGGATTCCGGCCCATTGCCTCAACGCCATGGCCGCCCATGGCCTCGGCGCGCAGGCCCCGCATTCGAATTGACGGGAACCGACCGCGCGCGAAGGCTTGGGACAGCCGGCATGTTTCGGAATGTCGAGGAGGAGTGCTTGGCGCGCCCACGGGGAATCGAACCCCGGTCTGATCCGTGAGAGGGACCTGTCCTAACCGCTAGACGATGGGCGCGGACCGGAGGGAGGCACTCGGTGATCGCTGCGGCGATCCGTGCTTCCCGGCCGATGGGCGATCGTATAGCGAGGGTCGCGCGGCACGACAAGGGCTGAAATCGCCCGGTCGGCCCGCACGCGACATTTTTAAATCGAAGGATGGCCCCTTGCCGGGACTCGAAGACCGCCGCGCGACGCTTCCCGAGGACGCCGCGACGGAGCGCCTGGACCGGGCCCTGGCCCGGGCCTTTCCGGATGTCTCGCGCTCGCGCCTGCAGGATCTCATCCGCGCCGGGCAGGTGTGCCGGGACGGCGCCGTCAGCCGCGACCCCTCCGCGAAGGTCGGCCCCGGGGCCGAGCTCGCCGTGGTGATCCCGGCGGCGGTGGCGCCGGAACCCGTGGCGCAGGCCCTCGACCTCGCCATCGTGTACGAGGACGACGACCTCATCGTCATCGACAAGCCGGCCGGCCTCGTCGTCCACCCGGCGCCGGGCCACGAGTCGGGGACCCTGGTGAACGGCCTCATCGCCCATTGCGGCGAGAGCCTGTCGGGGATCGGCGGCGTGCGCCGGCCGGGCATCGTCCACCGCATCGACAAGGACACCAGCGGCCTGCTGGTGGTAGCCAAGAACGATCTGGCCCATGCGGGGCTCACGGCGCAGTTCGCCGACCACGGCCGCACCGGCCCCCTGGAGCGGGCCTACCTCGCCCTGGCCTGGGGCGTGCCCGAGCCCCGGGCCGGGACCATCGCGGCGAACCTCGCCCGCAGCGTGCGCAACCGGGAGAAGATCGCGGTGGTGCGCGGGGAGGGCGGCCGGCACGCCATCACGCATTACCGGGTCGAGGCGGTGCTGGGGGCCGAGGCGCCGGTGGCGCTGGTGCGCTGCTCGCTGGAGACGGGGCGCACGCATCAGATCCGCGTGCATCTCAGCCATCGCGGCCACCCCCTGCTGGGCGACGCGGTCTATGGCGGGGCCTTCAAGACCAAGGCAGGCCGGCTCGGCCCGGCGGCGCGCGCCGCCCTCGGCACCCTGGGCCGGCAGGCGCTGCACGCCAGCGTCCTGGGCTTTGCCCATCCGCGCACGGGCGACACCCTGCATTTCGAGAGCCCGCTGCCCGCGGACCTCCAGGCCCTCGTCACCGCGCTGCGGGCCGGGGCGTAGCGCCGCAGACACAGTCAAGACTGCGCGAGACCGCGCGGGCGTGCGCCAGGACACGGCGGGCTGCGGCCATTCGTGTCATCAGAGACCCAAGCGGGATCCCGTGCGTTGATGCCGGACGCGTCCCACGCGCCGCCTTTCCGTTCCCGCCGGTTTCCCGCTAGACTTGGGGAATCGAACGGTCGGCTCAAGGGAGCGGCGGTTCGCTTCGGACCGCCCTCAGGGGGTCCTTTCAAGGAGGTAAGATCATGGCCGGCGCATTGCCAGTGCTCGCCACCGAAGGTGGCCTCTCACGCTACCTCGACGAGATCCGCAAGTTCCCGATGCTCGAGCCGAACGAGGAGTTCACGCTTGCCAAGGACTGGCGCGAGAAGGGCGACCGCAACGCCGCCCATCGGCTCGTCACGTCCCACCTGCGTCTCGTCGCCAAAATCGCCATGGGCTATCGCGGCTACGGCCTGCCCATCGGCGAGGTCGTGTCCGAGGGCAATGTCGGCCTGATGCAGGCGGTCAAGCGCTTCGAGCCGGACAAGGGCTTCCGGCTGGCCACCTACGCCATGTGGTGGATCAAGGCGGCGATCCAGGAATACATCCTGCGCTCGTGGTCGCTCGTGAAGATGGGCACCACCGCCAACCAGAAGAAGCTGTTCTTCAACCTGCGCAAGGCCAAGGGCCGGATCTCGGCCCTCGACGAGGGCGACCTCAAGCCGGACCAGGTCGCCCAGATCGCCACCAAGCTCGGCGTGCCCGAGCAGGAGGTGGTCGACATGAACCGCCGCCTCTCGGGCGACACCTCCCTCAACGCGCCCCTGCGCGAGGAGGGCGAGGGCGAGTGGCAGGACTGGCTGGTGGACAACAGCCCGAGCCAGGAGACCGTGCTCGCCCGCGAGGAAGAGGGGCAGAACCGCCTCTCGGCCCTGCGCGACGCGCTCTCGGTGCTCAATCCGCGCGAGCGGCGCATCTTCGAGGCACGCCGCCTCGCCGACGACCCGATCACCCTGGAGGATCTCTCCGGCGAGTTCGGCGTCTCGCGCGAGCGCGTCCGTCAGATCGAGGTCCGCGCCTTCGAGAAGATCCAGGAGGCGGTCAAGCGCAACCTCGCCACCCGCGAGGCCCCGCGCGTCGAGGCTCACGCCTGAGTTCTTGAGACCGCCTTCGCCGACAGGAGAACGGCCCCCCGGACATCGTGCCGGGGGGCCGTTTTGCGTTCCGGGCCCGATGCGCGGTCGCTGACGAGAGCTTCCGCGCGCGTGATCCGCGGCGCGAAACGCCCTAGCGCCACTGATCGAAGGCGCTTTGCAGGACCTGGGTTCCGGCGGTGCCCTTCTCGAAGGCGATGATCCCGCGGGGGCCGGCGGCGAACTTCAGCGTGATGTCGAACCAGTTCTTGTGCAGCAGGATGTCGGTGTTGCGCTCGATGTCGTTCGGCAGCGACGAGAGCCCGATGAGGAACAGGTTTTCGCGGACCCGCACCGGCAGGCCGGCCACGGGGGAGCCGCGGGCGCCTTCGTCGTCCTTGCCCTGGAGCAGGCCGATATCCTGGACGTTGTGGCGGGCGGCCGTGGGGCCGCTCGGCGTGAAGGCGAGCTCGATGGTGTGAGAGGCCGGGAGGGTCGCGTCGAGGTTGCGGCGCACGGTCATCGCGAGGGTCAGCCCGGCCTCCGGGAAGTCGGCCGTGGCCCGCACGACGGTCTCCAGCTGCTGGCCCTGCTCGCCCGGGACGGTGTCGAGGCGCCAGACCACCCGGCCCTGGGTGGTGGTGGGCGTGGCGTTGGCGCCGCCGCCCATGTTCTCCTCGTAGAGCACCGCGCGCTGGGTGACCGCGAGGTCCGGCTGGGCCTGGGTCGGGGCGGCCGGCGTCGAAGACGGCGTTGGCGCGGGCGTGGCACGCCGGGCCGGCGCGGCGCGCTCGGCCGGCGCGGCGTCGCCGCCGACCCGGTCGGCGAACTTCGAATCGGCGCCCTCCGGGGCCGCGTCCTGCTGCTCGGTGGCGATCGGTTGAAGGTCGGCCGGCCTGTCGCGCAGGAGGAAGGCGGCCACCGCGATCAGCCCGATCACCGCGATCAGGATGCTGCCGACGAGCACGTTGCGCAGGAGGCGCGAGCGCCCGTGCCGCGGCCCGACCACCTCGATGCGCGGACGCTGGCGCTGGCCGACATCCGGGGGCGGCACGTCGCTGCCGTCCTCCTGCGGGGGCGGGGTCGGCGCGGACGCCTCGTCCGCCCCCTCGGCAGCCATGAAGGGCGGGCTCTTCGCCTTGCGGGCCTGGATGCGGACCGGCGGCGGGATCGTGTCGGCGCCGCTTTCGGCCGACGGACCGGCGCCGTCGCGCGGCGTCGGCGGCGAAACGGCGACCGGCTGCACCGGCTCAGGCGCCGGCGGAACGGACACCGGCGGACCCGGTTCGGGCTGGGCCGACACGGGCGGTCCGGCGGCCGGCACGCCGAGATTCGGCGGCGGTGCGGGCGGCAGGGTCGCCTCCGGCGGAACCGGCTCGGACCCAGACGGCTCGGGCGGGAACGGCTCGGGCAGATCGGTGAGATCGTTGGCCGGGGGAGGCGGCCGGAGGGAGTCCGGCTCGGGGGCGGGCGGCTCGGGCGGCGGCGCCGGCTCGGGCGGCGACGGGGCGACGCCCCCGTGGTCGCGCTCCAGGCGCAGGATGGCGGCCTCGAGGGCGTTGCGCTCGAGGTCGATGTCGTCCTCGGACAGGGGCGGATCGAGGGAGCGGAGCTGACCGATCAGCGCACCCCGCGCGCGCTCGTAGACGGCCTGGCGCAGGGCCGGGGAGCGGTCGGGCATCGCGTCGAGCGCCCGTGCCAGCAGGGGATAATAGTCGGCCATCGTGCCTCAGATCCGCCTTCTCACCGGCGACCGACCCGCCGCCTCGTCCCGCCGTCCCGCGGACGGGCGGAGCCGGCCGACCACCGCGGGTCCGTCAGGGGCATCATCCCCACGCGGCCGC
This sequence comes from Methylobacterium sp. Leaf465, assembly GCF_001424705.1. Classification (GTDB taxonomy): domain Bacteria; phylum Pseudomonadota; class Alphaproteobacteria; order Rhizobiales; family Beijerinckiaceae; genus Methylobacterium. The sequence continues at coordinate 223,383 of NZ_LMRA01000012.1, read as the reverse complement.
GCGCCCATCAAGCGGAAACCGCCCTAGTCCTCAAAGGGGTTGTGCATGAGAATGGTGTCGTTGCGCTCCGGGGAGGTCGAGAGCAACGCCACCGGTGCGCCGATCAACTCTTCGATCCGGCGCACGTACTTGATCGCCTGGGCCGGCAGGTCGGCCCAGGAGCGGGCCCCGGCCGTGGTGCCTGACCAGCCCTCGATGGTCTCGTAGATCGGCTCCACCTTGGCCTGCGCCGCCTGATTGGCGGGGAGGTGGTCCACCACCTGTCCGTCGAGGCGGTAGCCGGTGCAGACCTTGATCGACTCGAAGCCGTCGAGGATGTCGAGCTTGGTCAGGGCGATGCCGTCGATGCCCGAGGTGCGGACGGTCTGGCGCACCAGCACGGCGTCGAACCAGCCGCAGCGGCGCTTGCGCCCGGTGTTGACGCCGAACTCGCGGCCCTTGGCGCCGATGGTTTCGCCGATCTCGTCGAACAGCTCGGTGGGGAACGGACCCTCGCCGACCCGGGTGGTGTAGGCCTTGGCGATGCCGAGCACGTAGCCGATGGCCGAGGGGCCCATGCCGGAGCCGGTGGCGGCCTGCGCGGCCACGATGTTCGAGGAGGTCACGAACGGATAGGTGCCGTGGTCGACGTCGAGCAGCGCGCCCTGCGCGCCCTCGAACAGGATGCGCTTGCCAGCGCGGCGCTCGTCGTCGAGGAGCTTCCAGACCGTGTCGGCATAGGGCAGGATCGTCGGGGCGATCGCCTTCAGCTCGGAGAGCAGGGCTCCCGCGTCCACCTCGGCGATGCCGAGGCCCCGGCGCAGGGCGTTGTGATGGGTGAGCACCCGCTCGATCTTCGCCTCGAGAGTCGACTCGTCGGCGAGGTCGACGACTCGGATGGCCCGGCGGCCGACCTTGTCCTCGTAGGCCGGTCCGATGCCGCGCTTCGTCGTGCCGATCTTGAGCCCGGCGTTCGACGTCTCGCGAAAGTGGTCGAGCTCGCGGTGCAGCGGGAGGATCAGGGTCGCGTTGTCGGCGATGCGCAGGGTCCGGGGCGAGATCTCGACGCCCTGGGCCTGGAGCCGGGCGATCTCGTCCACGAGGTGCCACGGATCGACCACGACGCCGTTGCCGATCACCGACAGCTTGCCGCCCCGCACCACGCCCGACGGCAGCAGCGCGAGCTTGTACGTCACCCCGTCGATCACGAGCGTGTGGCCGGCATTGTGGCCGCCCTGGAAGCGGACCACGACGTCGGCCTGCTCGGAGAGCCAGTCGACGATCTTGCCCTTGCCTTCGTCACCCCACTGGGCGCCTACGACGACGACGTTTGCCATTCACTGAAGACCTGTGCCGTAACCCGCGCGAAAGCGGTCCGACCTGACGGGCGGACCGCTTTCGCTGTCCTCGGGTCTTTCCGCGATCCGTGCGCGGAAATCAAGCAAGGGGCCGGTTCGCCGCCCGATGAGCAGGTATGTCGCCCAGTCGGCCTCCCCGCCGAGCGGGAGGTCTAGCGGGCCTCGGTCCCGGGCTGGCGGCCGGGCAGGTCGCCGGGCTTGATCACCGGCATCGAGCCGGGGTTCGGGTCGGGCGGGGTCACCACCATGCCGGGGGCCGCATTGCCCGGCGGCTTGATGACGCCATCGCTCTTCTCGAGCCTGTCGCTCAGCGTGCCCTTGTCGGCGGAGGTGCCCTGGTCGGCCGTTCCCTCGGGGGGACGGATCTTGTCGGGAATGGTTTGGTTCGGCGGCGGCAGGGCCGGATCGGTGTCCCGGCCTTTCAGCGGCGCGTCGGGGGACTGCGCGAAGGCCGTGCCGGCGATCAGGCCGAAGCCGACCGCGAGGGTGAGGATCGAGCGCATAGGGTCTCCCTGTCTCGGATGCGGGGTTTCAGGGAGAACAGGCCGCACGCCGAAGCGTTCCTGTCCCATCGGTCCCGTGATGGGACGATGGTCCTGGGATGCCTTCGGGCGAGGGCTTCGGGCGAGGGCTTCGGGAAGGGGCTTCGGGAAGGGGCTTCGGGAAGGAGCTTCGGGAAGGGGCTTCGGGAAGGGGCTTGTGCCGCGGATTTCTCCCTCGCCCCTCTGCAGGGGAGGGTGGTCTTGCAGTAACCGGGATAGGGGCGCGCCGCATCCGAAGAGGTCTCCCCCCCTTCTGACCCGCTTCGCGGGCCACTCTCTCCCGCACAGGCGAGAGGAAGATACTCGGTCGGTCTTCGTTTGAGTCCGCAGCCCTCTGCTTTCGCCCGGATCGACCGGACAGGTCTCACGCGCTTTCGCAGGTCCTGTCCGTGCGCCTCAAACGCTCTCGCGCGCCATGCCGATGTAGAGTTCGCGCAGGCGCCGGGTGTGCGGGCCGGGGCGGCCCTCGCCAACGGCGTGGCCGTCGATGGAGACCACCGGCATCACGAAGGCCGAGGCGCTGGTGTAGAAGGCCTCGGACGCCGCCAGGGCCTCGGCGACGCTGAACAGGCGCTCCTCGAGGGCGAGGCCGGACTCCTCGGCGAGGCGCAGCACTGCCTTGCGGGTGATGCCGGGCAGGAGCGCCGTGGAGAGTGGCCGCGTGACGAGGGCGCCGCCTTTCGTGACGATGAACGCGGTCGAGGACGAACCCTCGGTGACCGCGTCGTCCTCGACCATCCAGGCCTCGGCGACGCCGGCGGCGGCGGCCTGCTGCTTGGCCAGCACCTGGGCCAGGAGGGCCACCGACTTGATGTCCCGGCGCTTCCAGCGCAGGTCCGGCACGGTGATGATCTTGGCGCCGGTCTCGGCGAGCGGGTTGGCCGCCACGGTCTTGGCCTGGGTGAACATCATCACCGTGGGCGCGGTGCCGGCGGGGGGATAGGCGAAATCGCGCTCGTACACGCCGCGCGTGACCTGCATGTAGACCAGTCCCTCGGTCAGCCCGTTGCGGGCGATGAGCGCGGTCTGCAGGCCGATCCACTCGGCCAGGCTGTGCGGGTTGGCGATGTCGATCTCGCCCAGCGAGCGGTCGAGGCGGGCCAGATGCGCCTCGTTGTCCACGAGGCGACCGTCGAGCACCGCCGAGACCTCGTAGATCCCGTCGGCGAAGAGGAAGCCCCGGTCCATGATCGGCACGCGCGCCTCGGCGAAGGGCAGGAAGTCGCCGTTCAGGTAGACGATGCGGGCCTGGGACACGGGGTTACCTCTTCGGTCCGGGTGGGGCGGGTCGGGGCAAGCAGGATTCGTGCGGAGCTCAGCTTGCGCCGAACACCCGGGCGAAGATCGTGTCCACGTGCTTGAAGTGGTAGCCGAGATCGAAGCACTCCTCGATCTGCTCCGGGCTCAGAGCCGCGGTGACGTCGGCATCGGCCTTGAGGAGCGTGAGGAAGTCGCCCTCGCCGCGCCAGACCGGCATCGCGTTGCGCTGGACCAAGCGGTAGGCGTCCTCGCGGGAGACGCCGGCCTGGGTCAGGGCCAGCAGCACCCGCTGCGAGTGGACGAGGCCGCCGAGCTTGTCGAGATTGCGCTGCATGGTCTCGGGGTAGATCAGCAGCTTGTCGACGACGCCGGTGAGACGCGCCAGCGCGAAGTCGAGGGTGACGGTGGCGTCCGGCCCGATCATGCGCTCCACCGAGGAATGCGAGATGTCGCGCTCGTGCCAGAGGGCGACGTTCTCCATGGCGGGTAGGGCGTAGGCGCGCACCATGCGGGCGAGACCCGTGAGGTTCTCGGTGAGCACGGGGTTGCGCTTGTGCGGCATGGCCGAGGAGCCCTTCTGCCCTTCCGAGAAGAACTCCTCCGCTTCCAGCACCTCCGTGCGCTGCAGGTGGCGCACCTCGATGGAGAGGCGCTCCACCGAGGAGGCGACCACGCCCAGGATGGCGAAGAACATCGCGTGGCGGTCGCGCGGGATGACCTGGGTCGAGACCGGCTCCGGCGTCAGGCCCATGGCCTCGGCGACGTAGGCCTCAACCCGCGGATCGATGTTGGCGAAGGTGCCGACGGCGCCCGAGATGGCGCAGGTGGCGATTTCCTCCCGCGCGGCGACGAGGCGGGCGCGGTTGCGCTCGAACTCCGCGTAGGCTTGCGCCAGCTTCAGGCCGAAGGTGACCGGCTCGGCGTGGATGCCGTGCGAGCGGCCGATGGTCGGCGTCATCCTGTGCTCGAAGGCCCGGCGCTTGAGGGCGGCGAGCAGGGCGTCGACATCCTTGATCAGCAGGTCGGCGGCGCGCACGAGCTGGACGTTGAGGCAGGTGTCGAGCACGTCCGACGAGGTCATGCCCTGGTGGACGAAGCGCGCCTCGGGGCCGACGATCTCGGCCAGGTGCGTCAGGAACGCGATGACGTCGTGCTTCGTCACCGCCTCGATGGCGTCGATGCGGGCCACGTCGAAGACCGCGTCGCGGCCCTTCTCCCAGATCGCGTCGGCGGCCTGCTTCGGGACGACGCCGATCTCGGCCAGCGCGGTCGTCGCGTGGGCCTCGATCTCGAACCAGATCCGGAAACGCGATTCGGGCGACCAGATCGCGGTCATCTCGGGGCGGCTGTAGCGGGGGATCATGCGGGCGCCTCGGTCAACGCGTCGGAAAAAGGGGCAACGGGATCAGGCGCGCCTAGCATGGGCGGCGACCGCGCTCAACGCGGGCCCCCAGCCGCCGCCGACGCCGTCCCGCGCGAAGCGCAGCGAATCGGAGCGTCACGGCCGCCGCAGACACGAGCCAAGGCCCGGCGGCGCTGGCGCAGAACCCTGCCGATGCCCCCGATCCGATCGCGGCACGCGTCCGACGCCCCTTAAGCCCGTGGCAGAAAAGGGACAGCCCTGTCGGATCAGCCGTTTTCGGAGTCGTTCCAAGTTTGCGAACCGCGCAGGGATTGCGCAGTGCGAAGAGGATGTTGCCGCTTTGTTTCCAGGGGTTCTAAGAACGATTGAAAAAGATGAAGCCCTAAACGAGCGCCGTCGCCTCTTGCTTGAAAAATAGGCTCGCCCCAAGGGACAAAGACGCCCTGCAACTGCTTAACGGGCGAACTCTCAAGCACAGACGAACTACAGGCGGGCGATAAACCGATGAGCACGACAGCAGGATTACGACTGATCGCACCCCTCCTGTGCGGAACGGCCCTCACGGCCATCGCCCAGGCCCAGCCGGTCGGGCCGCGCGACGGAACGACCGTCACCCTGGATCAGCTCAGCGTCGAGGGCCTGCCGGGCAACACGGTCGGCTACGTCACCCGCGCCACCCGCAGCGCAACCAAGACCGACACGCCGCTCCTCGACACCCCGCAATCGATCACGGTGGTAAGCCGCCAGCAGATCCGGGACCAGAACGTCCAGAACCTTACCGAGCAGCTGCGCTACGTGCCGGGCGTGATTCCGGCCCAGGGCGAGAACAACCGCGACGAGGTTGTCATCCGCGGCCAGAAGACCAACGCGGACTTCTTCGTCAACGGCGTGCGCGACGACGTCCAGTACTTCCGCGACCTGTACAACATCGAGCGGATCGAGGTGCTCAAGGGCCCGGATTCGCTGATCTTCGGGCGCGGCGGCGGCGGCGGCGTGATCAACCGCGTCCTCAAGGAGGCCGACGGCCTGCGGGTGCGCGAGATCGTGGCCGGCGGCGGTCAGTTCAACCAGAAGCGCGTGGCGCTCGATGTCGGCGACCGCATCAGCGACAGCGTGTTCTTCCGCCTCAACGGCGTGTTCGAGGACAGCGAGACCTACCGGCAATTCGGGAAGCTGCAGCGCTACGGCATCAATCCGACGATGACTTTCCTGCTCGGCCCGGCCACCACCCTGAAGCTCTCCTACGAGTTCTTCCACGACGACCGCTTCCCGGATCGCGGCATCCCCTCGCAGAACGGCCGGCCGTACAACTACCGCAACAACACCCGCACCTTCTTCGGCAACCCGACCGTGAACCGGACGGCGGTCGATGCCAACATCGCCACGGCGACCCTCGATCACACGTTCGAGTCCGGCGTGCAGATGCGCAACCAGCTGCGCTTCGCCGACTACAACCGCTTCTACTCGAATTCCCTGCCGGCCGCGCCGGTCAACGCCGCCGGCACGCAGGTGCCGATCACGATCTACCGCAGCGAGACCAACCGGACCAACTACTTCAGCCAGAACGACTTCACCTACAAGTTCCTCACCGGCGACGTGAAGCACACGCTGCTCGCCGGTTTCGAGCTCGGCTACCAGGAAGGCCTCGCCTTCCGGGAGACGGGCTTCTCCCGGGTGGGCGACAGCCTCGTCACCAGCGTGGTCGTGAACCCGATGTCGCCGATCTCCCGGGCACCGGTGACCTTCCGCAACAACGGCACCACGGATGCCAACGTCCGCTACGACCTCGGCCTGGCCGCGGCCTATGCCCAGGACCAGATCGACCTCAACGAGTACGTCCAGATCGTCGGCGGCCTGCGCTACGACTATTTCGACTTCTCCGCGCGGGGCCGGGCCACGGGCCTGACCAACGAGCGCGTCGACAACCTCGTCTCGCCCCGCGCCGGCCTCGTGATCAAGCCGCTGGCGAAACTCGCCTTCTACGGCAGCTACAGCGTGTCCTACCTGCCGTCCTCGGGCGACCAGATCGGCGCGTTCACGCCCGGCCTCGTCATCGCCAGGCCGGAGGGCTTCCAGAACCTTGAAGTGGGCGTGAAATACGACGTGACGCCGACCTTCCAGGTCACCGGCGCCCTGTACAATCTCGACCGCACCAACCAGCGGCTGCCCGACCCGAACAATGCGGGCTTCTTCCTCCTGTCGGGCAGGACCAACACGCAAGGCGCCGAGATCGGCGCCAACGGCTACCTCACCGACTGGTGGCAGATCGCCGGCGGCTACGCCTTCACCGATGCCCGCATCGAAAGTGCCGTCTCGTCCACGATCGTGAAGGGCAACACCGTCGGGCTGGTGCCGTTCAACAGCGTCTCCCTCTGGAATAAATTCGACCTCACGCCCGAATTCGGCATCGGCATCGGGGTGATCCACCAGACCCACACCTTCGCCACCTCGGACGACACCGTGCGTCTGCCGAGCTACACGCGCTTCGATTTGGGGCTGTTCTACCAGGTCAGCGAGTCGGTCCGGGCCCAGGTGAACATCGAGAACCTGTTCGACCGGCGCTACATCTACACCGCCGACAACAACCAGAACCTCACGCCGGGCGCGCCGCGCACGATCCGGGCGCAGATCATCGCCAAGTTCTGAGGGTCACGCGCGGCGGGTGGCGCTACTCCACCCGCTGCCAGCCGGGGCCCATCAGGCGCTCCTGCGGCGTGAAGCGGGCCTTGTAGTCCATCTTGCGCGAGCCCTCGACCCAGTAGCCGAGATAGAGGTAGGGCAGGCCGAGATCGGCGGCGCGGCGGATGTGGTCGAGGATCATGTAGGTGCCGAGCGAGCGGTGCGCCTCGGCCGGATCGTAGAACGAGTAGACCATCGACAGGCCGTCCGCGAGAACGTCGGTCAGGCAGAGGGCGACGGTGGGTCCGATGCCGCGCCCGTTGATCGCGGTGTCGGGCCCGCGCCGGCGATAGTTCACCAGGTGGGTGTCGACGTGGCTGTCCTCGATCATCATGGCGTAGTCGAGCACGGTCATGTCGACCATGCCGCCGTCGCCGTGGCGGGCGTCGAGGTAGCGCCGGAACAGGGCGTACTGCTCCGAAGCGGGACGGTTGGGCTCGGGATTGCCCACGAGGTCGGCGCTGCGCTGGAGGATGCGGCGCTGGCTGGCCGAGGGACGGAAATCGGAGACCACCACCCGCACCGAGATGCAGGCCCGGCAGGATTCGCAGGCCGGCCGGTAGGCGATGGTCTGCGAGCGGCGGAAGCCCCCCTGCGTCAGGATCTCGTTGAGGTCGCGGGCGCGGCGCCCCACCAGGTGGGTGAAGACCTTCCGCTCCTCCTGGCCCGGCAGGTAGGGGCACGGGGAGGGCGCCGTCAGGTAGAATTGCGGGGTGTCCCGGGAATGGCTCGTCACGCTTGTCTGTCGCTCGCCGCGTGCCGGGTGCGCACCGCGCACCCCGAGACTTGAGTGTATCCGCAACGCGGGCCGGCTCAACTCCCTGGGAGGGTTCCGCGACGATTTCGTGCGAAACCGGGATCGTGCTGTCAGGCCGAGAGCGGCCGCGTGGTCGAAGACGTGCGGCGACGCGTCGCCGGAGGCGATTGCGTCAGCCGGCCCGCACCACCGCGAGGCCGAGGATCAGGTCGTGACCGAGGCGGCGATCGGCCCGCACCAGGCCGATGCCGACATCCAGCACCCAGAGCAGGAAGGCCGAGGCCACGGCCACGTAGAACAGCAGCGCGTGGATCGCGGCGGTGAGGTAGTCCACGCGCGCGCCGCTCTCCGGAGCGACGACGCGCAGGCCCATCATCCGCATGCCCCAGGTGCTCTGGGCCGGGCCGCCGACCGTGATCGCGCTGTAGAGGATGCCGCTCGCCGGCAGGATCGCGAACAGGGTCCAGCCCAGCCCGAAGGTAAGGACGCCGATCACCGTGATCAGCAGGGTGAGGAGGGCGGTGAATCCGAAGATGAACAGGATGTCGAGGAGATAGGCGAGGAAGCGCGCGCCCAAGCTGCCCCGGACATAGGGCACCGGGACCTGGGGGGCGTAGCCGGTCTGAAAGCGATCGGCGTAGGGGCTTTGCGTCTCGCGCATGGGGCGCTCCTGAATCGCGCTCGCGGACGGAGCGGCGGCGTTCTGAGGCGAGAGATGGGCGTGCGCCCCAGGAGACTCAAGGACAGGAGACTCAAGGACGTGAGACTCACGGACGAGAGACGCCAGGACGAAACTCGGGCATGCGCCGCGAGATCGCCGTGGCCCCGCGGTTTCACGGGGGCGGGCGGCCGGCCGGCACCGGCTGGCCGCCCGGGTCCGCGGCGGCGGCCTCGGGGGTCTCGAGATAGTAGTGGCGCAACAGGAACAGGCGCGCCCCGTTGACCGGTCCGGCCTCGGTGGCGAGGCCGAGGAGTTCCGCACCGGGACCGAAACGGCAGGTGACCCAGCGCTGACGCGCGGCCTGGCCGGGCCGCCCCGCCACCGCGTAGTCGACCCGGAGCTCGTCCGGTGTCGCGCCCGCGCCGATGCGCAGGAGCTTCACCGCGGTCTCGGGGGGCGCGAGCGCGGGCACGACCCGCCGGCAGATCATGGCGCGCTGACGATCGACCGAACTCTCGCAGCCGGCGAGGCCGAGGAGGGCGACGCCGGCGGCGAGCGCGATGCGGAGCCCGCGCGCGGCCGGTCCGGGGCTCACGCGCCGGCGCGCAGCCGCTCGGCGACCCGCAGGGCATAGTAGGTGAGCACGCCGTCGGCGCCCGCGCGCTTGAAGGCCAGCAGGCTCTCGACCATGGCGCGCTCGCCGTCGAGCCAGCCGTTGCGGGCGGCGGCCTCGATCATCGCGTACTCGCCCGAGACCTGATAGGCGAAGGTCGGCACGGCGAATTCGTCCTTCACCCGGCGGATGATGTCGAGATAGGGCAGGCCGGGCTTCACCATCACCGAATCGGCGCCCTCCGCGATGTCGAGGGCGACCTCCCGGATGGCCTCGTCGGAATTGCCCGGGTCCATCTGGTAGGTGCGCTTGTCGCCGACCAGAGCCGCCTGGGTGCCGATGGCGTCCCGGAACGGGCCGTAGAAGGCGCTGGCGTACTTGGCCGCGTAGGCCATGATCTGAACGTCTCGAAACCCGGCCCGGTCGAGGCCGGCCCGGATCGCGCCGACGCGCCCATCCATCATGTCGGAGGGCGCGATGATGTCGGTGCCGGCTTCGGCCTGGATCAGACTCTGCTCGACCAGGAGAGCCACGGTCTCGTCGTTGAGGATGGCGCCGTCCTCCAGCAGGCCGTCATGGCCGTGGCTGGTATAGGGATCGAGGGCGACGTCGGTCATGATCCCGAGCTCGGGCACCGCCCGCTTCACCGCCCGCACCGCCCGGCAGACGAGGTTGTCGGGGTTGAGCGATTCCGAACCGGTGGGATCGCGCAGGCTGGGCTCGGTGTAGGGAAAGAACGAGATCGCCGGGATGCCCGCGCGGGCGGCCTTCTCGGCGTCCCGCACGATCTCGTCGACGCTGAGGCGCTCGACGCCCGGCATCGACGCGATGGGCTCGCGCCGGCCCGACCCCTCGATCACGAAGAGCGGCCAGATCAGGTCATCGACCGTGAGGGTATTCTCGCGCACGAGGCGGCGCGACCATTCGGCCTTGCGGTTTCGGCGCGGGCGCTGGGTGATGCCGAGCGGGGCCGGGCGAGCGGCCTCCTGGGCCGTCTCGACCGCCAGGGGACGCGGGGTCGCTGGTTCGTTGGTCATCGTGGGCGAACTCGATGGTTTTCGCCCCGGGCCGTGACCGGGAGCGGCCTTGGCCGGGGCGGGCGAGCACGGGCCTAACACATCCGGAAAAGCCTCCGAAACCCGTGATGCCGACGCAGGGATAACTGATCTTCGTCCACGGCAGGCCTGCGCCACGCGCACAGCGCAAGGGCCTCCGGAAACGCCCCTCCGATTGACGCCAAGCGCCAAAACCTCGTCTAAGCAGGCGATCCAGGCGGGAGGACTCATCCCTGGCGGGAGGACCCATGGCGGAGACGGGCGAAGCGGAGATCCTGTTCGAGCGGCGCGGGGCGGTGGGCCTCGTGACGTTGAACCGGCCGCGCGCCCTGAACGCCCTGTCCCTGGCGATGCTCGGGGCGATGCAGGCGCAGCTGGACATCTGGGCCGGCGACGCGGCGGTGACGCGGGTGGTGCTGCGCGGCCGGGGCGGGCGCGCCTTCTGCGCCGGCGGGGACATCCGCCAGATCTATGCCCTCGCCAAGGCCGGCGCGCACGCGTCGGTCGATGCCTTCTGGCGCGCCGAGTACGGCCTCGACGCCACCGTCAAGCGGTTCGCCAAGCCTGTGGTCAGCCTGATCGAGGGCCTGGTCATGGGCGGCGGCAACGGCCTCTCCGTCCATGGCAGCCATCGGGTCTCGTCGGAAAGCTACAGCTTCGCCATGCCGGAAGTCGGGATCGGCCTGTTTCCCGATGTCGGCATGACCTTCGTGCTGCCGCGCCTGCCGGGATCTACGGGAACCTACCTCGCCCTGACCGGCGCCCGCATCGGACCGGGCGACGCCCACGCGGTGGGTCTGGCCACCCACCACGCCGCGGCGGGGGATTTCGACGGGATCGTCGACGATCTGGCCTCCGGCGCGCCGATCGCGGCGGTGCTCGGCGCCCATGCGCGGCCGGTGCCCGAGCCCGGGCCCCTGGTCGCGGCACGGGCCTGCATCGACGCGTGCTTCTGCGCCGACACCGTCGCGGAGATCCTGGCGCGCCTCGATGCGGACGGCGCACCCTTCGCCACTGAGGCCGCCGCCCTGATGCGCACGCGCTCGCCGACCAGCCTGGTTCTGGTGCGCGAGCAGATGCGCCGCGGAGCGGGCCTGAGCTTTCCCGAGGCGATGCTCACGGAATACCGGATGGTCAGCGCCCTGATGCGCGGCCACGACTTCTTCGAGGGCGTGCGCGCGGCCGTCATCGACAAGGACGGCGCGCCCGCCTGGGATCCCGCCACCCTGGACGCCGTCGACCCCGCGACGATCGCCGCGGCCTTCGCAGCCACGGGCGGGCCGGAGCCGTCCTTCACCGGATCGTCCGAGTCATGAGAAGAGGTCCGGCGTGCGCGGATTGACCAAGGTCCCCGGCTCCCGCGAAATCCGCGGACGCAATCAGGACGGGGGTGCCGACCGGATCGAGCGTGCGCCCCAGGTGCCGCAGACCGGCTGGGACGTGGTGCTGGTCTGGTTCATGCGCCTCACCGCCCTGTTCTGGCTCGCGAAGGCCGTCGCCACCTGGGCCGGCATCCTCGACATCCTGCCCGGCGGACGCCCCTTCGAATCGGAGACGCTCGGGCGCCAGAGCGTGATCGTCTACTTCGCGGTGATCGATCCGATGGCCGCGGTGGGCCTCTGGCTCACCAGCGCCTGGGGCGGTGTGGTCTGGCTGCTGGCCGCCACCAGCGCGCTCACCCTGGCGGTCCTGACCCCGCAGCTCCTGCCAATAGTGCCCGTCTACCTGGCAATACAGGCCGGGATTATTGCGTTGTATTTTATCTTGTCTTTCCTGGCGGCGCGGGAAATCCGGTAAACGTCGGGTTACGACGTTCGCTTCATCTTGCATTTACCCAGAGAGGTAAATCGCAAATTCATCCTATCGCTTAAACCGTCTTTCATCTGCGACTCCTAGGTTGGCTTCATGAGCGGTGGCGAAGAACACCGGCCCTGAAGCACAGAGATCTGAAGAGGCCCACGATGAAGTCCCAGGCTGCCAAGGTTAGCAAGACAGAAACCGCTCCCGAGACCGTCCCGGCCCACGGCTCGTATCTTGAGGCTCTGCACCTCGTCGAGCGCCTGCACCGCCGCCTCCTCGACGTGATCAAGGACGAGTTCGAGCGTCGCGACCGCGAGGACGTCAACAGCGTCCAGGCGCTGCTGCTCTACAACATCGGCGACAAGGAGCTCACCGCGAGCGAGCTGCGCACCAAGGGCTACTATCTGGGCTCGAACGTCTCCTACAACGTCAAGAAGCTCGTCGAGGCCGGCTACCTGCACCATGCCCGGTCGAAGACCGACCGCCGCTCGGTCCGCATCAGCCTCACCGACAAGGGCCGTCAGGTCCACGACATCATCCAGAGCCTCTACGACAAGCACGCCCGCACCATCCAGCCGATCGGCGGCATCTCGGACGACGATTTCGGCCGCCTCAACACGGCGCTCAGCCGCCTGGAGCGCTTCTGGACCGACCAGATCCGCTACCGCCTCTAGGACCGGATCGCGGGCGATCGCGGCACCGCGCAAGCCCGGCTCGCCGGGCTTGTTCGCGTTCCGGGGCCCCGGTGACGGCGTCCCGCTCCGTCAGGAACCCGCGTGCTCGGCCGATTCCTCGCCCGCCGGCTTGCCGTCGTCCCGGGCGCGGTGGAGCATGAAGATGGCGAACACCATCGTGAGGATCAGGCCGGCGAGAACGCCGAGCTCGATCATCGAGGCCTGGAACAGCGCCTGCTTCTCCGGCGACCAGTCCTTGGCGTGGGTGATCTCCGACGATTGCAGGGTGATGACGAGGACCCGTCGGATCGAGGCGATGAGGCCGACGATGAGGAAGGGCTCGCAGGTCAGCTTGCCCGAGCGCATCGACACCCGCACCGTGTGCAGGATCTCGATCAGCATCAGCAGGAACAGCAGCCGGTCGACCACCTCCAGGATCTGATCGGCCCCGCCCAGGTGGCGCACGGCTTCCCAGGTCAGCGCGGTGGCGTCGATCAGGGCGACGAGGGCGGTCAGGGCGAGGAGGATTCCGAGCGCCGCGTAGATCGCGTGCTCGGTGTGAAGGAAGACGAAGCTCGCCGCACGCGTGAGCCGGCCCTGATCGTCCCGGTCGTCGGACATGACGCGCTCCTCCTCTGTCGGGTCGATCAGACAGGATCGGCGGGCGGGCGTCCAGGGCGGCCACGCTTCGAGAGCGTGCCGGCCGGAGTGCCCGGGCCGGGCGACGCGATCACGACCGCGTCAGCCCCGGACGAGGATCGGCCGAAGGGGCCCGCGATCGGTCACAGCATGTCCTCGACCCGGATCGGCAGGGACCGGATCCGGCGGCCCGTGGCGTGGAACACCGCGTTGGCGATCGCGGCGTTGACGCCGATGATCCCGAGCTCCCCGAGGCCCTTGAGGCCGAGGGGATTCACGCCGTCGTCCGGGTCCGGCACGAGCAGGGCCTCGACCTCCGGCGCGTCCGCGGCAGTGGCGACGAGGTACTCGGCCAAATCCGCGTTGCGGTAATGGCCGCGGTCGAGGATCGTCTCCTCCAAAAGCGCCGAGCCGAGCCCCCAGATCATCCCGCCGGTGAGCTGACTCCGGGCGGTCAACGGGTTGAGGACGCGGCCGGCCGCGAAGGCGCCGAGGAGGCGCGGCACCCGGATCTCGCCGGTCTCGTCGTGGACCAGCACCCGCGCGAACTGGGCGCCGAGGGCCCAGGACACGGCCTTGCCGCCGGCGCCGGTCCCGAGGGCCATCCGGCCCGATCCGATCGCCTCCAGGGCTTCCGGCCCCGACCCCTCGGGGGTGAAGGCCGCCACCGTCTCGATCCCGTTCGGGTCGAGGCCCGCGACGAGCGCCGCCAGCGGACAGGTCCGCCCGTCCGGGGCGACGAGATCGCCCGCATGCGGGCGCAGCGTGGCGGGATCGGCTCCGGCCAGGGGACCGGATCCGATCGCGGCCTGCGCCAGGCGGGCCCGGAGGGACTCGCAGCCCTGTGCCAGGGTGTGGAGCAGGCTGGTCGTGGTGGCGGAGCCACCCGAGAGCCCGGCCGCCGGCAGCGCCGTATCGCCCAGGGAGACCGTGACGGCCTCGGGCGTGGTGCCGAGCCACTCGGCGGCCCCGAGGGCGAGCAGCGTCGTGATCCCGTTGCCGATCTCGTGATGGGCGGTGGCGACGGTGGCGCGGCCATCGGCCCCGAGGTGGATCCGCATCGTGGCGGGGGAAATCTTCACCGGCCGGGCCGAGGCGGCGCAGCCGAGCCCGATCCGCCAGGGGCCGTCGCGCATCCGCCCCGGTTCCGGATCGCGCGTCGCCCAGCCGAAGGCCTCCGCGCCGGCCTCGAAGCAGGCCATCAGCGGGCGCGAGGAGAACGGCTTCCCGGAGATCGGGTCGGCGGCCGTGTCGTTGCGACGGCGCAGGGCGATCGGGTCGATCCCGAGGGCGACCGCCATCTCGTCGACGGCGCTCTCCAGGGCGAAGAGGTAGGGCACCTCGGGCGGCGCCCGCATCGGCCCGGGGGTGTTGCGGTCGACCCGCACGGCGCGCTCGTCGGTGCGGACGGCCGGGCAGGCATAGAGGCTCGCGGTGACGTCGGTGCCCTCCATGGCGAAGGGATCGAAGCGCGAGGCGATGACCGCCGCCTCGTGCACGAGGGCGGTGAAGCGCCCGTCGGCGCTCGCCCCGAGGCGGATATCGTGCCGGCTTTCCGGACGGTAGTTGGCGATGGTGAAGCCATCCCGGCGGCTCGCGACCAGGGATACCGGCCGCCCGAGGGCGCGGGCCGCCAGGGCGACCGGGGCCGTGTACTGCGCCAGGGCGAGCTTCGCACCGAAATGGCCGCCGATCAGGCCCGAGACCACCCGGATGTCAGCCGGATCGAGGCCGAGCTGCGCGGCGAGCCCGTGCCGGACCGCGCCGATGTAGCGCGACGGCTCGTGGACCGTGAGGCGCGGGCCGTCCCAGGTGCAGGTGGTGGTGAACAGTTCGATCGGGTTGTGGTGCTGGATCGGCGTCGCGTAGCGGGCGGACACGGCGACGTCGGCCCGCGCCAGGGCGTCGTCGGCGTCGCCGATCCGGGGGTCGTGGTGCTCCGGCTTCAGGTCGGCGAGGCACACGACCTCGGCCCCGGGCGCGTCGAATCCGTCGGCGAAGGCCTCGGCCGCGTAGTGCACCCGCGTGCGGGCTGCCGCCGCGCGGGCCGCCTCGACGGTCTCCGCCACCACCAGGGCGACGATCTGACCGGCATACGCGACCGCGTCCGATCCCAGCGGCAGGTGCCCGCTGTTGGCGTAGCCCCCGGCCATCAGGTGCTTCACCGGCCGGATCGCGCCAGCGAAATCCCGATGGGTGAAGATGCGCAGGCACCCCGGGACCGCCTGCGCGGCGGCGAGGTCGAAGCCGGTGATCCGTCCGCGCGGGATGGTGCTGGTGACCAGGGCGGCGTGGGCCAGACCCGGCAGGCGGGTGTCGGAGGCGTAGACCGCCGTACCCGTGACCTTGGCGCCGCCCTCGACGCGGGGATGCGGATGCCCCAGCCAGGCGGGGGGATCGCGCAGATCGGTCGGTCTCGCCATCGGGCTCTCCTCGCCTTACGGCAGGGGTAACCGCCGTTCCGGGCCGGCCGATCCGGGCGCGACCGCGAGTCGCTCGGGAGTCCCCGTCGCGTCGCGAGGACAGGCCCTCAGCCCAGGAAGGGACGCAGGTGGTCCAGCACCAGGTCCGGTGCCTCCTCCTGCAGCAGGTGTCCGCAGGGGAGGGCGTGCCCCTCCACCCGGTCGGCCGTCTCGCGCCAGGTGGCGGCGACGTCGTAGAGTTCGCCGACCGTGCCCTGCGCCCCCCAGAGGGCGAGGAGCGGCGCGGTGACCCGGCGTCCGGCGGCGGCGTCGGCGGCATCGTGGTCGAGGTCGATCCCGGCCGCGGCGCGGTAATCCTCGCAGATCGCATGGAGGCTGCCGGGCGCGCGGTAGCAGCGCAGATATTCCCGGATCATCGCCTCGCTCGGGATCCCGGGCGTCCGGCTCTGGCCCGCGAGGTGATGGCGCAGATAGGCCTCCGGGTCGGCGCCGATCATCCGCTCGGGCAGGGGCGCCGGCTGGATCAGGAAGAACCACCAGAAGTACCGGGTCGCGAAGGCCCGGTCGGTGAAGGCGTACATCGTCAGCGTCGGGGCGATGTCGAGGACGGCGAGGCGGTCCACCGCGGCGGGGTGGTCGAGGGCCAGGCGATGCGCGACGCGGCCGCCCCGATCGTGCCCGACGACCGCGAAGCGCTCGTAGCCGCAGGCGTGCATCAGCGCGACGGCATCGGCCGCCATGGCCCGCTTGGCGTAGGGGGCGTGATCGGCCGTCGAGTCCGGTCGATCCGAGTCGCCGTAGCCGCGCAGGTCGGGGGCGACCACCGGATGGCCGGCCTCCCGAAGCCGGGGCGCCACCGCGTGCCAGGTGGCGTGGGTCTGCGGATGACCGTGCAGGAGCAGCACCGGCAGACGCGGCCCGCCCGGGGACAGGGCGACCCGGAGGCGCAGGTCGGGCAGCGTCGCGTCGGCGAGGTCGAAGCCCGACAGGAACGGACACGGCCCGCGGCTGAGGAGAGCGATCGGCGGCATGGTGTCCCCGGAAACGTCGCGGACAGGGTTCGACCGTCCCGGCGCCGCAGCTGTGCCGTCGGTGCCGGGCAGGGATTCGGTCCGCGGCGAGGATGGCACGGGCGGCGCGCGGCGGCGAGACTGCCGCGCCCGTGCCGGGCCGGCCATCGGGGGCGGCTGCGTCGGGGGGACCGCGCGTCTCAGCCCTTCCAGTTCTTCAAGGCCCCGAACGGGCTCAGCGCCGGGTCGGCCGCCGGCGGGTTCAGCACCGGCTCGACCTGCGCGATGGCGTCCGCCAGGGAGAAGGCCGAGCCGCTGGTCAGCTTGCCGCCGGCGGCATCCTTGTGGCCGCCGCCGCGAAAGCGCCGCGCGCCTTCCAGGGCGGTCTCGTTGTTGGAGCGGAAGGACATGGTTCCCGCCCGCTGCACGTTGAGCACGCGCTTGGCCCGGCCGCTCTCCATGATCAGGT
Source organism: Methylobacterium sp. Leaf465 (assembly GCF_001424705.1). Taxonomy (GTDB): domain Bacteria; phylum Pseudomonadota; class Alphaproteobacteria; order Rhizobiales; family Beijerinckiaceae; genus Methylobacterium. The sequence continues at coordinate 206,101 of NZ_LMRA01000012.1, read as the reverse complement.
CCGAGACCCGCTGGAAGGTGCCGGAATCGAGGCCGAAGGACATCAGCGTGCCGTCCGAGAGGGGATGGAACAGGTCCGAGCGGGCGAGCACCCGGGCGATGCGCATGCGGGTGGTGAGGGTGCGGTCGTCGCCTTCGTCCTCTGCGAGGTAGCCGTCGAGGATCGCCTTGCGCAGGGCCGGCACCTGGCCCTCGATCACGGCCGGAGAGGCGCCCTCGCCGAGGAGGCGGGCCGCGCCGAGGAGGAGGTCGCCGACGAACCGGTCGTGCCAGGGATGCCCGATGGGCACGAGGTTCGAGACGTTGTCCCAGAACATCTCGTCGAGGCTCAGGCCGTTGCGGAAGGCCGGCCGGTCCTTGCGCCACAGATCGACGGCATCGACCGCCGTCACCAGGGCGCCGAGGATCGGATCCGCGCCGGTCTCGCGGGTCGCGTAGAGGGCCCGGTGCTCGTAGGCCATGCGGGTGGCGCAGCAGGCCTCGTCGATGAGCACGACGATGTTCGGATCTTCCAGGTCGAAGCGCTGCAGACTCGGCGCCGTGGGATCGGCCTGCGGTGCGAGGCCCTGCTCGCGCAGCTGGTCGACCGAGGAGGCGTGGTGATCGAGGACGACGAGGCGGTGGCGCGCCGTCGGATCGCGGCGGCGGTTCAGGGCGGCGAAGTTGCGGATGAAGGTCACGGCCACCGCCTCGAGGCCGAGGTCGGTCATCACGATCATTTCCGGGGCGGACGCCTTGCCGAGGCGCTTCAGCTCGGTCTCGACCACCGGCCCGACATCGGAATAGCGCGGCACGTGCACGATGCGGGCGACCTCGGCGAACTGGCCGACCACCGTGGAGGCGCCGTAGCCGTCGAGGTCGTGGTGGGTGATCTGGGTGATGTTCAAGAACCTGTCCTCGGGCGAATCGCCAAGCGCGGGCTTCGGCTGTCCTGGGCGCCCTTATGCGGCACGCCCCGGTCCACGGCGAGCCCCCGCGCGGTGAGCCGCGGCGAGGCTGCGTCGGTTCCGCGGTGGATCGAGACCCGTCAGGGCTTGATTCCCGTGCCCGGACCGGGATTCTGCGAACAGACCACGAACACCAGCGGCAGAACGATCGGAGGAACGTCCGCGATGGACCCGGACGACGCGGGCGCGATCCGCAAGATCATCCATATCGACATGGACGCCTTCTACGCCTCGGTGGAGCAGCGCGACGACCCGGCGTTGCGGGGCCGCCCGGTCGCGGTGGGCGGATCGCGCGAGCGCGGCGTGGTGGCGGCGGCGAGCTACGAGGCGCGGGCCTTCGGCGTTCGCTCGGCCATGCCCTCCGTCACGGCGCGCCGGCTCTGCCCCGACCTGGTCTTCGTCAAGCCGCGCTTCGAGGTCTACCGGGGGATCTCGGAGCAAATCCGGGCGGTCTTCGCCGAGCATACCGACCTGATCGAGCCCGTCGCCCTCGACGAGGCCTATCTCGACGTGACGGAGAACCGGCAGCGTCTGCCGACCGCCACCGCGGTGGCCCGCGCGATCCGGGCCTCGATCCGCGCGCAGACCGGCCTCGTGGCCTCGGCGGGCGTCTCCTACAACAAGTTCCTGGCCAAGGTGGCGTCCGACTTCCGCAAGCCCGACGCCCTGTTCGTGATCACCCCCGCCATGGGGCCGGCCTTCGTCGAGGACCTGCCGATCGGGCGCTTCCACGGGATCGGCCCCGTCACCGAAGCGCGGATGAAGGCGCTCGGCATCCTGACCGGACGCGACCTGCGCGCCCTCAGCCTGGAGACCCTGACGAAGCGGTTCGGCGCCTCGGCGCCCTACTATTATGGGGTGTCGCGGGGCATCGACGTCCGTCCGGTCCGGGCGAACCGGATTCGGAAATCCATCGGCGCCGAGAACACCTTCTCGGAGGACTCTGCCGATTACGGGGTGCTCGCGGGGCGCCTGCCGCCGATCCTCGACAAGGTCTGGGGCGCCGCCACCGCCAGGGAGGTCCGGGCCCGCACGGTGACGCTCAAGGTGAAGTTCGCGGATTTCGAGCAGATCACCCGGGCCCGCTCGCTGCCCGGCTTCGTCCCGGACCGCGCCGTCCTGGAGGAAACCGTTCTGGTCCTCCTGCGCGACCTGTTCCCCCTGCGGCGCAGCGTCCGCCTCCTCGGCGTCTCCCTCTCCGCCCTGGAACACGGCCCCGCGCCCGAGCCGCGCCAGCTCGGCCTCGGATTGTAGAGGCGCGCCCGGTTCCCCGGCGTCAGGGACACGCCGCCACGCCGGCGACGCGCCGGCCGCGCCGCAGAACGAGGAGGAAAGCGAGGCCGACCGCCGCCATTGCTGACCCCGCCACCGAGACCGCCGGATAGCCTCCGCCGAGGTCGATCACGAGGCCGCCGAGGGCCGCACCGATGGCGTTGCCGAGGTTGAACGCTCCGATGTTCAGGGCCGAGGCGAGGTTGGGCGCCTCGCCGGCCTCCGCCATCACCCGCATCTGTAGGGGCGGCACCAGGGCGAAGCTCGCGACGCCCCAGAGCAGGATGAGCGGGGCGGCGACCCAGCGCGAGTCCATCCCGACGGCGAACACCCCGAGCAGCAGGACCAGGGCCACCAGGGAGGCGATGATCGTTCCGTCCACCGTGCGGTCGGCCAGGCGTCCGCCGGCCCAGTTCCCGAGGGTCAGGCCGACGCCGTAGACCACCAGCATGGCCGTGACGAAGGAGGCGTCCGCCCCCGTCTCGATGCGCAGGATCGGGACGATGTAGGTGAAGACGGTGAACATGGCGCTCGACCCGAGGACCGTGAGCGCGAGGGCGCCGAGGACGGCCGGCCGCGCCACGACGCGCAGCTCCGCGCGGATGTCGGGGGCGCCGTCCACGGGCAGGGGCGGCAGGGCCAGCCGCAGCGACAGCATCGCGACGGCGCCGATGCCGGCGATGCCCCAGAAGGCCGCGCGCCAGCCCAGCGCCTCCCCCACCCAGGCGGCGAGGGGCACGCCGCCGATCGTCGCGATGGTCAGGCCGGAGAACATCGCGGCCACGGCGGCCGCACGCCGCTCGGGCCGTACGAGGCTGGCGGCCACCACCGATCCGATCCCGAAGAAGGCGCCGTGGTTGAAGGCCGTGACGATCCGTGCCGCGAGCAGCATCGCGTAACCGTCGGCGAGGGCCGAAATCACGCTGCCCACCGTGAAGATGCCCATCAGACCCACGAGAAGCGCCCGGCGCGGCACCCGCGCGAAGGCGAGGGTCATCAGCGGGGCGCCGATCAGGACGCCGAGCGCATAGGCGCTGACCAGCAGGCCGGCGGCCGGGATCGAGACGCCGAGATCGTTCGCGATCAGCGGCAGCATGCCCATCGGCGAGAATTCGGTGACGCCGATCCCGAAGGCGCCGATGCTCAGCGCCAGCAGGGCAGGATGGATTGTCATGGGGGTTGCCTCTCGGTCATTGTTCCCGACAGGCACATGATGCAGCGCGACACCGGGCGGTAGCCCGATCTCCGGACCGACATCTGTGCGTCAGGAGCACGAATGCCGCGGGACCGAATCGACCGGACGGGGGAGATGGCGGCCTTCCTCGCCATTGCGCGAGACGGCAGCCTGTCCGCGGCGGCCCGCGGGCTGGGGCTGACCGCCTCCGCCGTCAGCCGCATCGTCGCCCGCCTGGAAGCACGCCTCGGCGTGCAGCTGATCGTGCGGACCACCCGGACGCTGCGCCTTACCGCCGAAGGCGAGAGCTATGCTCGTGCCGCGCGCCGCATCCTCGCCGATATCGCCGAGAGCGAGAGCGCGGTCGCCGATCAGGCCTCCCCCCGCGGTCGGGTCCGGATCAGCACCGCCTCCGCCCATGGGCGTCTGGTGATCGTGCCGTTGCTGGCGGAATTCGTGACGCGCCATCCCGGCATCAGCGTCGACATCGACCTCAGCGACCAGGTCGCCGACATCCTCGGCGGACGGGCCGATGTGGCGATCCGCTTCGGGACTTTACCGGACAGCCCGCTCACCGCGCGCCGCCTCGGCGACACGGGCCGGACGGTCGTGGCCTCGCCCGCCTATCTGGCGCGGGTCGGAACGCCGGAGATCCCCGCGGATCTCGCCCGACACAACTGCCTCGACTTCAACTTCCGCCGCGCCGAGCCCGGGTGGCCGTTTCGGGAGGAGGGACGCGATTATCTCCTGGCGGTCTCCGGCTCCATGTCCGCCAACAACGGCGAGACGCTGGTCCAACTCGCCCTCGGCGGCATGGGCATCACCCGTGTCGGGCGCTTCCACATCGCCGACGAACTGGCGAGCGGGCGCCTCGTGCCGCTGCTGGAGCGCTACAATCCGCAGGACCGCGAGGCCATCCATGCGGTCTTCGTCGGCGGCCCGTCGATGCCGGCGCGCGTCCGGGTGCTGATCGACTTCCTGGCGGAGGCGCTGCGCTCGCCGAGGGGATCACCGCCGCCCGACACTCTCAGCCCAAACGAAAGGGGCGCCACCCTTTCGGACAGCGCCCCCTCGGATCAGCCGGTCCCGCGGGCGGGACCCGCGATCGCCCTTAGTTGAAGGGATCGATCTCGGCGGACTCGTAGCTCGTCACTTCCATGCCGACGCAGACTTCCTGGACGATGGGGGCAGACCACTTCATGACATCTCTCCTGGTTGGTTTGGGGGTATGAAAGCCGAACCCGGATGGGTTCGATCCACTCTTCGACGAGAAACAGCCTCGAAAGGCCGCGCCTTAGTTGAAGGGATCGATCTCGGCGGACTCGTAGCTGGTGACTTCCATGCCGACGCAGACTTCCTGGACGACGGGGGCGGACCACTTCATGGGAAACTCCTTCGTGTTCGACGCCCCTGATATGCCGTTGTGTTGGGCACAATACAAGTGGACGCTACACTTATATTTCTCATAGGATCGCGGGAAAGTTCCCATCCGGCGCCCGAGCGTTGCCGCGCTTTCGGCCCGGCACTCCGGACACCGGAGATATGATGCCGGCACATCGCCCGTGCGAGGGGGGCTGCGATGGGTCGGCCCCGGACCGGACGGCAGGGGCGCCACGGGTGCGGAGGAAAGATCCGGCCGAGGCCGGTTTCGGCTTGACGCCCCGGGGAGGGGAGGCGCACTGACGCGCCGCCGAACGGGCCTGCGCGGGGGTCACGACTCACCGCGCGGCGCGCGCTTCGGCTCCCTCTCGACGATTCCGATGCCCAGCGACAATCCAGACCGATCGCCCGCGCCGTGCGCGGTCGCCTCCGCCTCCTTCGCCTGACGCCCCGCTGACCGGGCCCGGGCGGCCCGGCGCGGGACGGCCCCTCACGGCCGGATCGCGCGCCCTGCGAGGTGAGCCCATGAACGAGATCGCTTCCTTCCCGACCGGCATCGATCCGGCCGTGCTCGCCGCTCGCCTGTCGGATGAGCGCGCGCCCGACATCGTCGAGGCGCTCAACGACGAGGCGCCCGAGGTCGCCGCCGCCATCCTACTGGGCCTGCCCGTGGAGCGGGCGATCGAGGTGCTCGATCAGCCCGAGCTCGACTGCGCCGCCGACATCATCGAGATGCTGCCGCGCGACCGGGTCGCCTCCTACCTGTCGGGCATGTCGGCCGACCGCATCACCGACCTGTTTCGCGAAATCGAGGAGCCCGGCCGCTCGGACCTGCGCGCCCGTCTCGACGCCGAGACCCGCGGGGCCGTCGACCGGCTGAGCACCTACGGCGAGGAGACCGTCGGCTCGCTGATGACCACGGAATTCGTCGCCGTGCCGGGCAACTGGACGGTGCAGCAGACCCTCGACCACGTCCGCCAGGTCGAGAAGACCCGCGAGACCATCTACGCGATCTTCGTCCTCGACCCGCGCACCCGGGCCCTGACCAAGGCGGTGCCCCTGCGTCGGCTGATCTCGGGCAATCCGGGCGACAACGTGCTCTCGGTGGCCCCGAACCGACGTCCGCTGGCGGTCTCGCCCACGGCCAGCCGCGAGGAGGCCGCCCGTCTGATCTCGCGCTACGACCTCCTGGCGCTCCCCGTCATCGACGCGGTCGGGCACGTCATCGGCATCGTCACGGTGGACGACATGATCGACGCGATGGTCGAGAAGCAGACCCAGGACGTGCAGCGCTTTGGCGGCATGGAAGCCCTGCCCGAGCCCTACATGGACATCGGCTTCGGCACGATGATCCGGAAGCGGGCGGGCTGGCTCTGCGCGCTCTTCCTCGGCGAGATGATGACGGCCACCGCCATGCAGGGCTTCGAGGGCGAGCTCGAAAAGGCCATCGTGCTGACCCTGTTCATCCCGCTGATCATGAGCTCGGGCGGCAATTCCGGCAGCCAGGCCACCTCGCTGCTCATCCGCGCCCTGGCCCTGCACGAGGTGCGCCTGCGCGACTGGTGGCGGGTGGCCCTTCGCGAGGTGCCCACCGGCCTCGTGCTCGGCACGATTCTCGGCGCGATCGGCATCGTCCGCATCGTGGTCTGGCAGAAGACCGGCCTCTACGACTACGGCGAGCACTGGATGCTGGTGGCGGCGACCGTGGGGGCGGCCCTTATCGGCATCGTCACCTTCGGCTCGCTCACCGGCTCGATGCTGCCGTTCCTGCTGCAGCGCCTCGGCTTCGATCCCGCCACCGCCTCGGCCCCCTTCGTCGCCACCCTCGTCGACGTCACGGGCCTCGTCATCTACTTCTCGGTGGCGATGCTGATCCTGCGCGGAACGCTGCTGTAGAGTTTGTCAGGGATACGTGGAAACCGGTTTTCCCGGAAAGACAAACGGACAAGAAAGGAATCTAGAGTCTGTCTGGTTCCGGATGAACCTGACAGACTCGAAGGGCCGCTTCAGGCCCGAGGCCGGAGGCTCAGGTCGCTGAGCACGGAGGTGGCGAGGCGGTCCGGCCCGATCTCGTGGGCGGAGTAGCCGACGAGGGCGGCGAGACTCTCGCGGGCCCGCCAGACGCGGCTCTTCACCGTGCCGATCTTGCAGCCCATCACCCTGGCGGCCTCGTCGTAGGTCATATTGTCGATGGCCACCAGCGTCAGGGCCTGGCGCAGGGTCGTGGAGAGCCGCCCGATGGCAGCGTTGACGTCCTCCAGGTCGAGGACGGCGCCCTGCGCCGGCAGGGTCACCAGCTGCGCCGCGTAGCTGCCGTCGCTGTCCTCGACCTCGTGCACGCGCTTGCGCTGGCCGGAATAGAACGTGTTGCGCATGATGATGGTGAGCCAGCCGCACACGTTGGTGCCCGGCGTGAAGCTCTCGCGGTACATCCAGGCCCGCATCATCGTGTCCTGGACCAGATCGTCGGCGCGCGCGGCGTCGCGGGTCAACGAGAGGGCGTATTTGCGCAGGCCCGGCGCATGGTCCCGGAGCCCCTGGCGGACCTCAGCCGTGAGAGTCTCGCCGCGGGCGGCGAGCACCGCCTCAAGACGGGCGAGCAGCACGGCGAACCGGTCGGGCGGGTCGTCATCGAGGGAGGCATAGGCAGCGCGCAGGTGCTGCCCGAGGGTTCGTCGGATCGACGGCGCCAGCGGGGGAGCGTTCTCGGGACGGAGGCGGGTCGACGCATCGGATCCAGATTGCGATGTCATCCAGTCACTTCTCATTCGGCCGGGAAGGGCATGAGCCCGATCCCCCTCAGTCCGCCCGAGTGTGCAAAACGAGAGATTTATCCGCATCAACACAGGTTAATGGGAAGACCTTCAAAGATTTATGCGCGAAATCGTACGTTTACGTCTGGCTCGAAAGACAACCCGGCAAAAGTCTTCTCGAGAAGATACCTGATAGCAAGACGCAAAGAGCCCGCCACGGCCATTGCCGGGCGGGCCGAGTCCTGGGAGGCGTGTCCTGGGAGGCGAGTCCCGGGGGGAACGCGTGATGCGTCGTTCTTCAACCCTGCAGGAGAGCAAGTGTTCACTGCCGCACGTCCGCGACAGGGCGATGTCACGCGTCCATCGGCCGAAGCCGGACCTGGCCTGATCGACGGTGCAGGCGCCCCGGTGCGTCGCGGCATTCGACAGCCCCCCCTCCGGGTCAGGCGCCCTCGATCAGGCGGAGATATTCGGCTTCGGGTACGCCGTAACTGCCCCCCGCCACGGCCAGCAGGCCGGTCCGGTCGAGAACCCCGATCCGCCCGCGACGTGCCTTGATCAGGCGGTTGCCCTCCAGGAGCTGCAGGGCGAGGGTCACCGTCGTGCGCTGGACGCCGAGCATGAAGGACAGGAAGTCATGGGTCACGGTGAGTTCGTCGCCGATGACCCGGTCGTGGCACATGAGCAGCCAGCGGGCGAGCCGGACCTCGATGTTGTAGCTCGCGTTGGCGAACGCGGTCTGCGCCGTTTGGACCAGGAGGGTCTGGACGAACCGCAGCAGCAGGTTGCGCAGCGTGAGGCTCTCCTCGGTGGCGGCCATCAGCACGGCGGCGTCGATGGCCAGCATCTCGCCCGCGTTCTGGACGAAGTGGTCGTAGGGCGTGCGGTCACTCCCCAGCAGCACCGGTGCGGCACCGACCACGCCCTCGGGCCCGATGATGCCCACCTCGACCCTGCTCGTCCCGGAGGTCGTGATCGACGCGTAGCCGGCCTCCGGGAAGTAGAGGTCCTGAATCGGTCGATGCGGATAAATCAGGCCTTGGCGCAGCTCCGTCGTCATCGCGCGCAGGTGCGGCTGAAGCAACCGATAGTCACCTGGCGAGAGACGTTTGAGCAAGCGGTTACGGACGGCAGATTGCTCTAGCAGCGACACGGGCCTGTCCCTTGGGGCAAGAGCACAAATAGTCTCTCACGGACCCATATTCAGGAATATATACAAGCGATTTTGCGACTATCTGTACGATGCGAGACAAAGGCAAGCCCGCCAGGAGATCTGTCGGGTAGACGACATTCCTCCAATGTCGGGCACAACACAAAAGGCGTCGTGCCCTGTCCGACATGCTTCTTTGGGATTTATGAACGCTGCGGTTCGGGGAATATCGCAACGAACCGAGGGTCCTGGCCGTAGTGGCGCAAGGGTTCGGCCGTTCTCGGCCGATGATCCTGCGAGCACGGCTCGGTTGGTCCACGCGCAGGCGGAGCAGCCCGGAATCGGTCGGAGGAAGGGTTCGACACCGTGACGGGTTGGGTGAACGCGAGAGGGTGCGATCGCGCGCGGCGACAGACACCGGAGCGGTGTCGATGACGGCGTCGGACTCCGATCCGGATTTGCCGCATCGCCTAACCCTGCACGATGACGACGATGTGATGATTCCGCTGATCCGGAAGCTGGAGCGGTTCGGGCCGGTATCGACCGAAGATCGCGCGATCCTGACGCGGCTCTGTGGAGCCATCTCGCTCATCGGACCGCGCATGGAGATCGTGCGGGAGGGTGAGCGTCCCGACGGCGTCCATGTGCTCCTCGAAGGCATGGCCTGCCGGTGCAAGCTGCGGGCCAACGGAACCCGGCAGATCCTCGCCTATCTGGTCCCGGGCGATTTCTGCGACCTTGATACCGGCCTGCTCGACCGCCGGGACCACGCGATCACGAGCCTTTCGGCCTGCCGCTTCACGCGCATGGATTTCGTGCCCCTCGGCAACCTCGTCCGGGAGCAGGCCACGCTGGTCACGACCCTGCGTCGGGCGAACCTCGTGGACGACGCGATCCTGCGCGAGTGGATCGTGAATCTCGGCTCCCGCTCGGCCATCGAGCGGATCGCACATCTGTTTCTCGAATTGCTGATGCGCCTGCGGGCCGTCGGACTGGTGCGGGGCGACGGCTACGATCTTCCGGTGTCCCAGCTCGATCTGGCGGATGCGACCGGCCTCGCGAGCGTGCACGTCAATCGCACGCTTCAGGATCTGAAGCGCCAGGGGTTGATCGAGCTGCGCTCGCGCATCCTGACGATCCGGAACGTCCAGCGGCTGACGAGCCTGGCCGGCTTCGATCCCCGCTACCTGTCGCTGGATCCCATGGCGTCCCGCTAGGGCGCATGCCGGTCGGCGACCCGGGTCAAGGATCTCTCGCCAAACGGGCCCCGAAACGCCTTACGCGATCGGACGGGCGACCGGGTGAGCCGCGCGGATCTCCTCGGGAAGCGCCTGAAAGTCGATGTAACCGGCTTCGCGCGCCATCGCATCGAGAGCGGACACTTCGTCGAGCGCGCTGCCGGTCCAGAGAACGGCGCCATTCGACTGCTGACGGACCTCGAAGATGCTCATGGTTCGTTAACCCTCGACCGGAAAAGGTCTACGATTGTCCTAACGTGACGGCAGGCAAAATGTTGCCGATCCTCGCACCGAGCGGGGGCGAGGTCCCGGCAACGCGGACGTCGCCCGAGAGGTGTGCCATGAATTTGCCGGTCTCGCCCCGCAAGCCCGTACATCCCACCCGCGTCGAGTGCCCTGCCATGCGCCCCCCTCGGCCCGTGCCGTTCGGACACCGGTTTCGTTTCGCCCTCGCGGTGCTGGCCGGCGCCGCGTCGCTCGCCCCCGTCGCCCGCGCCGCGGAGCCGGCGGCGGTTCCCGATCCGGCCGCCGTCGCACCCGCCGTGACGGTGGCATCGGCCGTCGCCCGCGAGATCGTGGAGTTCGCTGTCGTGACCGGCACGCTGGTGCCCCGCGACGAGATCCTGGTGGCGCCCGAGATCGAGGGCCTTCGCATCACCGACCTGCTGGTGGAGGAGGGCGCCGGAGTCGCCCGGGGCCAGCCCCTGGCACGGCTCTCCCTCGAGATGATCGTGACCCAGGAGGCGGCCAACGCCGCCGGCATCGCCAAGGCTCAGGCCGCGATCATCCAGGCCCGGAGCCAGATCGTGCAGGCCGAGGCGGCCCAGGTCGAGGCGAACCTTGCCCTGGAGCGCACGCGCAGCCTGATCCGCACCGGCAATGCCACGGCCGTGACCCTGGAGCAGCGCGTCTCCGCCGCCCAGGGCAACGAGGGCCGGCTCGCGGCCGCCCGGGGCGGACTTCAGCTGGCCGAGGCCGATCTGGCCACCGCGCGGGCCCAGGGCGCCGAGATCGCGTTGCGGCGTGCCCGAACCGAGATCCGCGCCCCCGAGGCCGGGATCGTCAGCCGGCGCACCGCCCGGGTGGGGGCCACCGCGACCGCCGCCGGGGAGCCGATGTTCCGCCTGATCGCCCGGGGCGAGATCGAACTCGAAGGCGAGGTGCCGGAGGTATGGATGCCGCGGCTCCACGTCGGTGATCCGGCCCGCCTGGACTGGGACGAGGGGCGGACCCTGAAGGGGCGGGTGCGGCGCATCGATCCGGAGATCGATCGTACGACGCGCCTCGGACGCATCCGCATCGGCCTCGATCCCGATGCGAGCCTGCGCATCGGCGCCTTCGCCCGCGGCAAGGTCGAGGTCGCACGCCGCACCGGCGTCGCGGTGCCGCTCTCGGCGGTGCTCTACGGCGCCGATGGCGGTGCGAGCGTCTTCATCGTCGCCGGCGACCGCGTCGAGGCCCGCCGGATCGTGCCCGGCCTCGCCGCCGACGGCGTTCTGGAGGTCCGCTCCGGCGTGAAGGCGGGCGAAGTGGTGGTGGCCCGTGCCAGCAGCTTCCTGCGCGACGGCGATCGCGTCCGGCCCGTGGTTCCACCCATCAAGGCGGCCGAGGCCGCGACGCCTCCGGCGGCCGATGCCGCCTCCCGCTGATCGGACGATCCCATGCGCCTGAACATCTCGGCCTGGGCGATCCGCAAGCCGATCCCCTCCCTCGTCCTCTTCCTGGTGCTGGTGGTCCTCGGACTGGTCAGCTTCCGCGCGCTGCCGATCACGCGCTTTCCGAACATCGACATCCCCATCGTCTCCGTCCAGGTGCTGCAATCCGGGGCCGCGCCCTCGGAGCTGCAGACCCAGGTGACCAAGGTCGTCGAGGATGCGGTGGCGGGGGTGAAGGGCGTCAAGCACGTCATCTCGACGATCTCCGAGGGCGTCTCCAGCACCACGATCGAATTTCGCCTGGAGGTGAACAGCGACCGGGCGGTCAACGACGTCAAGGATGCCATCTCGAAAGTGCGGGTGAACCTGCCCCGCACCATCGAGGAGCCGATCATCAACCGCGTCGAGATCGCGGGCCTGCCGATCATGATCTACGGCGCCTCGGCGCCCGCGATGACGCCGGAAGACCTGTCCTGGCTCATCGACGACGTCATCGCCCGGCAGGTGCAGAGCGTGAAGGGCGTCGGGGGCGTCGAGCGCCTCGGCGGCGTCGCCCGCGAGGTCCGCGTGACCCTCAAGCCCGACCGCTTGCTGGCGCTGGGGATCACGGCCGCCGACGTGAACCGGCAGCTGCGCCTGACCGCCGCCGACATGGCGGGCGGGCGCGGCGAACTCGGCGGGCAGGAGCAGTCCATCCGGACCCTGGCCGGGGCGGCCAGCCTCGACACCCTGGCGGAAACCTCGATCGTCGTCCCCGGCGGGCGCAAGGTCCGCCTCGACGAACTCGCCACCCTGGTGGACGGCTCGGAGGAGCCGCGCACCTTCGCGCGCTTCAACGGCGAGCCCGTGGTGGCCTTCGCGATCTCGCGCTCCACCGGTGCCAGCGACGCGGAGGTCGCCGTCGGCGTCGCCAAGCGCATCGCCGAACTCGGCACCCGCCATCCCGGTGTGCGCTTCGACCTGATCGACACCTCGGTCACCAACACGGTGGGCAATTACCACTCGGCGATGCTGTCCCTCGTGGAGGGGGCCGCCCTGGCGGTCGTCGTGGTCTTCCTGTTCCTGCGGGACTGGCGCGCCACCCTGATCGCCTCGATCGCCCTGCCGCTCTCGGTGCTGCCGACCTTCTGGGTGATGAGCAGCCTCGGCTTCTCCCTGAACGCCGTCAGCCTGCTCGCCATCACGCTGGTCACCGGCATCCTCGTCGACGACGCCATCGTGGAGATCGAGAACATCGTCCGGCACATGCGCATGGGGAAATCCCCCTACCGCGCCGCCCTGGAGGCCGCCGACGAGATCGGCCTCGCCGTCATCGCCATCACGGCGACGATCATGGCGATCTTCGCCCCCGTCTCCTTCATGAGCGGCATCGCCGGGCAATACTTCAAGCAGTTCGGGCTCACCATCGCGGCGGCGGTGTTCATGTCGCTCCTGGTGGCCCGCCTGATCACGCCCCTGCTCGCCGCCTATTTCCTGCGCGATCACGGCCCCGATCACACCCGCGAGGGCCCGGTGATGCGAGGCTACACCCGCGTGGTCGCCTGGTCGGTGCGCCACAAGTTCATCACCCTGGTGCTCGGGCTCGCCTGCTTCGCCGGGTCGATCCTGTCCACCGGGCTGCTGCCGGCAGGCTTTCTCCCCGCGGAGGACGCCGCCCGCACCATCTTCGTGGTGGAACTGCCGCCGGGGGCTCGCCTCGCCGACACCACGCAGGTGACGGACGCCCTCGTGGAGCGCATCCGCGCCCTGCCGGAGGTGCGCAGCGTCTTCGTCGACGGCGGCCGGCAGCTGCCCGGGAAGAAGGAAGTCCGGCTCGCGACCTTCACCATCAATCTCACGCCGAAGAACACCCGCCATCGCACCCAGAAGCAGGTGGACATCGCCATCCGGGCGATCCTGCACGACGTGCCCGACATCCGATTCTGGGCCCTGCGCGAGGGCGGCCAGCGCGACGTGACCCTGATCGTGTCCGGCCCCGACAAGGCGGTGGTGGCGGAGACGGCGGCCAAGCTCCAGCGCGAGGCCGCGGGCGTACCCCACTTGGTCAACGTGCTCTCGACGGCCCCCTTGGACCGCACCGAGATCCGCATCCGCCCGAAGGCCGGGGTCGCGGCCGATCTCGGCGTCACGACCGACCTCATCGCCGAGACCGTGCGGGTCGGCACGATCGGCGACATCGGCGCGAATCTGGCCAAGTTCAACACCATCGACCGCCAGGTGCCGATCCGGGTGCAGCTGCCGGAGCGCCTGCGCGGCGACCTCTCGCAGCTCGAAACCCTGAAGGTCCCGGTCAAGGGCGGCGCGGCCGTGCCGCTCTCCACCGTGGCCGATCTCAGCCTCGGGCGCGGCCCCACAGCCATCGACCGCTACGACCGGGCCATCCGGGTCGCCCTGGAGGCCGACATGGAGGGATCGGACGCCCTCGGCGCCCTGATCGGCGCCGTCCTCGCCCTGCCCACCGCCAAGGACCTCCCGCCCGGCGTGACCATTCGCCAGACGGGCGACGCCGAGGTGATGGGCGAGGTCTTCGAGGGCTTCGCCCTCGCCATGGGCGCCGGCCTGATGATGGTGTTCGGCGTGCTGGTGCTGCTGTTCGGGAACTTTCTGCAGCCGCTGACCATCCTGTTCTCGCTGCCGCTCTCCATCGGCGGCGCGATCCTCGGCCTCCTGATCTTCAACAAGCCAATCTCGATGCCGGTGGTGATCGGCATCCTCATGCTGATGGGCGTCGTGACCAAGAACGCCATCATGCTGGTGGACTTCGCCGTCGAGGAGATGGCCCGCGGCGTCGACCGTGCCACCGCGATCATCGATGCCGGCCGCAAGCGCGCCCGGCCGATCGTGATGACCACCATCGCCATGGCGGCCGGCATGGTGCCCTCCGCCATGGCGCTCGGCATCGGCGGCGAGTTCCGCGCGCCCATGGCGATCGCGGTCATCGGCGGCCTGATCGTCTCCACGGGCCTGTCGCTGGTCTTCGTGCCGGCGATCTTCGTCCTGGTGGACGACCTGTCGCGCCTCTTCGTGCGGGTCTTCGGCCGCTTCGTCGGACGCGTGGACGAGCCGACGGAGGGCGCGTTCGCGCGGCCGCCGACCCATTCGGCCAACGACCCGAAGCCGATCCTGCCGCCGCGCATCGCGGCCGAATAGGCCGCCAGCAGGGGGGCCAAACGAAAAGGCCCGGACCTTTCGGTCCGGGCCTTTTCGTCGGCGGTCCTGGGCTCGCGCGCGCTCAGCCCTCGCTGCGAGCGGCCAGGCGGCTCGCGGCGAAGCAGAGGCCGCCGGCGACGATGAAAAGCACCACGAAGGTCTTCACGGTGGCGTAGAACAGCGCCGGCTCGATGCCCGCATCCGTGTAGAGCACGGCGCAGATGGCGGTGATCGGCAGGAGCAGGAGGATCAGGAGGGGGGTCAGCGGGCTGTTCATGGGCGGGTCTCTCAACCTCTGTCGGACCCGGTTCACCGGTCCCTGTGGCGTTTGCTGCGCCTCTCATAGCATCGCCCCGCACCCGGCGCCAAGCTGGATCGGCCACGCTTTCCTGCGGTCGATGAGCCCGGATCAGGCCGGGATCCGCACCGTGGCGCGCAGGCCCCCGAGCGGGCTGTCATGCAGGCTGACGTCGCCGCCATGGGCCCGGGCGATGTCGCGGGCGATGGAGAGCCCGAGGCCGGAGCCGCCCGCGTCCTGGCGCGCATCGTCGAGGCGCACGAAGGGCTTGAACACTTCCTCGCGCTGATCGGGCGGGATGCCCGGGCCGTCGTCGTCGATGGAGACCAGGAAGGCCCTCGCCTCGCGCCGCCCCGTGATCGCGACGGTCTCGCCGTAGCGGGCCGCGTTGGCCGCGAGGTTGAACAGGCAGCGCCGCATGGCATCCGGCCGCAGGGTCAGCCGCGGATGGTCCTCGAGGTCCACCGCCTCCACATGGGCGCCGAGGCGCTCGACGTCGGTGCGCAGGTCCTCCAGGAGCGCGCGCATGTCGGTGGGCACCGCCACCTCGCCCGAATCGCCCCGGGCGAAGGCGAGGTAGGCCTCCAGCATGCGACTCATCTCGTCGACGTCGCGCTGCAGGTCCTCGACCTCGGGGGTCTGCTCGACCAGGGCGAGGGAGAGCTTGAACCGCGTGATGATGGTGCGCAGGTCGTGGCTGACCCCGTTGAGCATCGTCGTGCGCTGCTCCATCGCCCGCTCGATGCGCCGCTTCATCTCGATGAAGGCGTGGCCGGCCTGGCGCACCTCGCGGGCCCCGCGGGGCCGGAACTCGATCTCACGGCCCTTGCCGAAGCTCTCGGCGACGGCGGCCAGCCGCAGGATCGGCTTGATCTGGTTGCGCAGGAACAGGATCGCGACGCCGAGCAGCACCAGGGACGAGCCGCTCATCCACAGGAGGAAGATGTGCGAATTCGAGGCGTAGGCCATGCTGCGCCGGGCGGTGACGCGCATCACGCCGTCGGGAATCGCGACCCGGATCTCGATGAGGCTGGAGCGGCCCACGGTGTCGATCCAGTAGGGCCGGCGGATCTGGCGCCGGATCTCCTCGGACAGGGCCTCGTCCAGGATCGAGAAGAAGGGCCGCGGCCCCGCCGGGGGGAGCTTGGCCCCCTTCAGGATGTCAACGTCGAGGTTGAGCCGGTCGTTGGCGATCCGGGTGAGGGTCTCGGAATCCTTGTCCTGCGGGTAGCTCTCGTAGATGTCGATCAGCGCGGCGACGTCGGCGGTGACGGCGGAGGAAAGGCGGCGCGTCACGAGCTGCCAGTGGCGCTCCATGAAGGTGTAGGCGATCACCGACTGGAGCAGCACCACCGGCGCGATGATGATGATGAGCGATCGGGCATAGAGGCCCTTGGGCAGCAGGTCACCGATGGCGCGGCTGACGATCCGCCACATCCGCCGTGGCCGGGGCAGGGCAGCGAGGCGGGTCGCCGTGCGCTGGAGCAGGCCGGTGCCGGCCATGGGCTCAGTCGACCGCGAGGCGGTAACCGACGCCCCGCACCGTCTGCAGGAACAGGGGATTGGCCGGATCGACCTCGGTCTTCCGGCGCAGGCGGTTGATCTGCACGTCGATGCTGCGCTCGGCGGCGAGGCCGCCGCTTCCGGCCAGGGCCTCCCGTTCCACGTTGCCGCCAGCGGCCTGGGCCAGGAGGGTGAGGATCTCGCGCTCGCGCTCGGTGATCCGGATCAGCTCGTCCGCGCGGCGCAATTCGCCCCGGTCGATCCGGTAGGCGAACGGTCCGAAGGTCACGGTGTCGTGGCTCTGGGCGCGGCCGCCGGCCTCGTTGCGCCGCTTGATGATGTTCGACAGGCGCAGGATCAGCTCGCGCGGCTCGAAGGGCTTGGGCAGATAGTCGTCGGCGCCGATCTCCAGGCCCATGACCCGGTCGTTGGGATTCGAGCGCGCGGTCAGCATCAGGATCGGCACGCGCGAGGTCTGGCGGACTTCCCGGGCATAATCGAAACCGCTCTCGCCGGGCATCATCACATCGAGCACCAGGGCATCGAAGACGAAGCACTGCGCCTTGGTGCGGGCCTCGGGCACGTTCCCGGCCGCGGTGACGCGGAAGCCCTGCTCGTAGAGAAAACGCGACAGCAGTTCCCGTACCCGGCGATCGTCGTCGACCACCAGGACGTGCGGCGCATGGTCGGGAAGATCGGCGGTCTGGCGCGCCCCGGGCGTGGCCATCAGGCGGCCTTGCCGGCGCGCCGGGACATCAGGCGCTGCACGGCCGCGCGCGCGTCGGGTTCGATCATGCCGAAGAGGAAGCTCTCGGCGGAGAGGGGAGCCTCGCCGCCGCGCTCCGATGCCGCGAGGGCGCGCGCCACCCGCCGGCTCTGGACCCGCATGAGGTCGCCGGCGAGGTCCGCCCCGGCCGCGGTGCAGAACAGCAGCCGCTGGCGCCGGTCGCTGGTGCCGGTCTTCTGCGCGATGTAGCCCTGCTCGATCAAATCCTTCAGCACCCGGTTCAGGCTCTGCTTGGTGATGCGCAGAATATCCAGGAGTTCGGCGATCGTAAGACCCGGATAGCGGTCGACGAAGTGCAGCACCCGGTGATGGGCCCGGCCGAAGCCGTACTGGGCCAGGATGCGGTCGGGGTCGCCGACGAAATCCCGGTAAGCGAAGAACAGAAGCTCGATGAGATCATCGCCGGAACCGGAGGACGGCAGCGGCGCGTCGGCGTCTCGCATCGCGTGGGCAGTCACGTCTCGGGCGACCTCGATGTACGTCAGCGTTGTTGACATGTTCCAGCCCGGACGCGACCCGTCAAGCCTGGGATCAGAGGACGCGTGACGGCACGCCGAGCCCCGTTCCCCCAATGGGAACAGCCGATCGCGAGAACCGCCTACGTGTCCGAATCGCGCGAACCCGTGAGACAGATGACCACGGGACGACCGGCCTTATCGGTCGCAGGCGCAGGAACCCGCCGTTGAGCCTCGCGTTTACTAGAACATTTCGTGAACCAGAGGATCCGAACATGGCCGGCACCCAGGCGAACAAGACCCAGGCATCCAAGTCCGACTCATCGAAGTCCGACACGTCCAAGTCTGACGCTTCGGAAGCTCACGAGAACCCCAAGACCGATCCGAAGGACGTCTCGAACCAGATCAAGGATCCGAGCGAGTGGACCACCGGCGGCGAGCCGATGACCGGCGCGCAAGCGTCCTACCTCAAGACCTTGTCCGAAGAGGCGAAGGACCCGGACGCGTTCGACCCCGATCTCGACAAGGCCGAGGCATCCCAGCGAATCGATGCCCTGCGCAAGGAATCCGGCAAGGCCTGACCGTCGCCGCGGGGCCGGCCGGCTCGATCCGATGGCCTGGACGGGTCGGGCAAGCGTGAAAGACGGACCGGGGGCTGACGCGCCCGGCCCGTCGCATCGGCTCCCGTCCGGACTTCGACGATCCGTTTAAGTCCTCCGCAAGGAAGGTCGCGTAACGTTTCCCACGATCGACGTCCGCGAAAGATTCCCTGGGGCCATGACCGAACTGGATTGCGAACAGGCCAGGGGTCGGCGGAGATTTCCGGCGCGGCACGATCTGCAGATTCTGGCCCGCCGCTTCCTCGAAGACAGGTCCGGATCGACGGCCCTCGAGTACGGCTTGATCATGGCCATGGTCTTTCTGGCGATCGTGACCGCGATGCGGTACTTCGCCGACCAGACGACCGCCATGTACAACTATATCGGCGCTGCCCTCAACCGGTCATCCTGAGTCCGAGCCTGTTTCGTCGCCGTGCATCCACGTGACCATTCGGCGGATGTGACCCAGTCTCGGACGCGTTCGGTCTGCGACCGCTCCGCAGTCCGAACGATCCCCGGCGCTGCCTCCACGTAGAACACCGGGCCGGAAACGGGCGGTCCCTGGAACGCCGTCCGCCCCCGCTTCGCGAAACAGGACGGCGGACGCGCGCCGCGACGCCGCCCACGCTTCGGCTGAACGGCGAGCCCCACCGGGCCCGTTTCGTCGCGGCGGTAATCACGACCTTTCGCTCCTCCCCGGCGCCGACGCTGCGACCGGCCCTCGCGCATCGATCGCGCAAACGGGTGGCACCCCGGCGCCATCGTCACCCTTCCGACGCGTCGACTTAGGTGCGGCCACCAATCCAATCCGCAACTGCGAATCCAACCGCTAAAAAAAGTGCTGCAACGGCGTGTGAAGTTTCGCATGCCGTTCCACAGACTCGTGGGAAGCACCTGAGTGCAGGAGAACGAGCTTTCCGCCCCTCACCGCCCCTCACCGTCCCGTGCCGACCTCATTGCACAATTGCGCGACTTTCACATTGCCCGATTAAATATGTTCTTATACCTTCGATGTATTGAGATATATCTATAGAAGTATTTCTGTCGAATTCTATTGGCTTTTAAAGTTATGAAATCCTAGAAACGCTATAGACAAATCGATACATGGAGCGCAACGATGTTGTCCGGCCCCAATCCTTCCATAACGTACAAGAATTTCGTGGAACTGCGGCCGACTTCAGACGGGTTCTTGGTGGGCAATGTCATGTCCGACCCGCCGGGCTACACGCTGACGGAAACCGCCAGCACCGGGTCAGGCGACAACCTCGGCGTGTTCGGCGATACGTCGAATGAGCCCATCACCGTGATACAGCCCGATGGGACACCCTACCCACAGAGCCTCACCTACTATGGCAAGACCGGCACCGATGGCACCGTCGTGCGCTTTCCAACGACAGGCGAGAAAGCCGGCAGTTACGTCTACATCCTGTTCACCAACCAGGATGGCTTTCAGTACAACAATTCCGTCTCGAACGTGGACCAGTCGCCCCTCGCCCTCTGTTTCGGGTCCGGCACGCGCATCCTGACGACGCGGGGCGAGGTCGCCGTGGAGGACCTGCAGGTCGGCGACCGCGCCGTCACCGCCTCCGGCCGGCCCCGCACGATCACCTGGACCGGCCATCGCGATCTCGGGGCAGAGCGGCCGCTGCCCGCCGACCAGTCGCCCATCCGCATCCGGGCCGGCGCCTTCGGCCACGGCNTACGATCACCTGGACCGGCCATCGCGATCTCGGGGCAGAGCGGCCGCTGCCCGCCGACCAGTCGCCCATCCGCATCCGGGCCGGCGCCTTCGGCCACGGCCTGCCCAGGCGCGACCTCTTCCTCTCCCCCGGGCATCCCGTCCTCGTCGGCGCCGATGCCGAGGCGCAGGGCGGCGTACTCGTGCCGGTCATGTGCCTGGTCAACGGAACCACCATCGCCCGCACCAGCCTGGCGCGCGTCTCCTACTGGCACGTGGAACTCGACGCCCACGACATCCTCCCTTCGGCTGCCGCCCCTTCTTCGAGGAGGCGTCGGATCACAGGCTGCGCCATCCGGACTTCGTGCCGCCGGGGCTGTCGGCCCGGTGCCGGCCGGTCGTCCTCGACGGCCCCCTCGTCGAGGCGGAGCGCGCCCGTCTCGATACCGTCTTCGCCCAGATTCTCGCCGAGGACTGCGACTGGGATGTCGGCGTTCATCGTTTCGGTCTGGCGGCTGCCTAGGCCATACCGCAGGGTTTCGACGCATGCATGCAGGGTCGCTGTCCCTCGACGCCTTCCTCAGCCGACGATCCGCCGAACGCCGCCTCGCGCGGCTCACGCACGATGTCGGCCTGCCTGAAGGCCGGGGGCTGGAGTTCGGTGCGGCGTCGAAGCCGACGCCTTTGCCGGAAGGTCTGCGCGTCACCTATCTCGACCACGCCGTCGACGCCGCTGCCGTTCACCCCGACGCCGTCCAGGCCGATTATGCCTGGAGCGGCTCGACATCTCTGGCCGAGCGGATCGGGCGGACGGATTACGACTTTGCCATCGCTGTCCATGCCGCCCACCGCGTCCCAAACCTTCTCGGCTGGTTTCGTGGTATCCATGCCGTGCTGCGTCCTGGCGGTGTCCTCAATCTCTCCTTACCGGACCGCCGCTACACCTCCGACGTAAGCCGGCGGGAGAGCACGATCGCCGAATTGGTCGAAGCGGATCTTCTCGCGTACGAACAGCCGAGCCCACGGCAGATCTTCGCTCACACCTACGAAACGCGCACCGTCGATCCTGCCGCAGTCTGGGAGGGTACGGATGTGTCACAGGCCCGGCGCCTCTTCGCGGAATCGGCTCTGCCTCTCGCGCACGCGCGCGCGGCTGAAGCGCTCGCCTCAAAGCATCATGCGGCATGTCATTGCTGGGTCTTCACCCCCCTGTCGTTTCTCACCGTCATCGAAGAGGCGACCCGCCTCGGTCGATTTCCCTTCGTCTTCAACCAGATCGCCGGGGCGGATCCCGGCGGACACGAGTTCTTCGTGTCGATGCGGCGCGATGTGCAGGAAGATGAGCAGGTTCTTCGCCCGATGCAGGAAGGCTCGATCCAATATCTCCGGGCGATCCTGGACCGACAGCGCCGGATCGCCGAGCTCGTCGCCCGTGACTGACGGAGGGGCCCGGCGAACGCGTCCAAGCCCCGAGAAACAGGCGCGCTCCGGCTCTCAGTTCGCACTGTCGACCCGACTTGCCGGGAGGGCTGTCCCCGAAGCAAAGAATGTGGACGGTTGCTGCGTTCCGACAGATTGTTTCTCGTCGATGGGCAGTCGTCTCTGAGGCACCGGAGCACCCGGACCGGTTCGCCTGTGGCCTTTCGCGGGCTGGGGAAGGCGCCTTTAGAGAAAGCGCGTGGCAGGAACAGTGAGCCACGGGAGTTTCAGGCTTGCCGGCGGTCGATCGGCTGGACCTCCGCGCGGTCAGGCTGTCGGCTCGATCCTGATCCAGAAGCACGCCCTCCTGACCATGCCGAGGCCGACCGATCGGGCGAGAGTTTCGAGAGCGGCAACCGGGTCGAACAGATTGAACACGCCAGAGACGCGTTGGTCCACGACAGCTGGGTCCAATAAAACGAAGCCCGCGTAATAGGGTCTGATCTGTTCGACGATATGACCGAGCGTCTCGTTGTCGACGACCGCAAGTCCGGTCGTCCAGGACGACTGGGCATCGACATCGACCTTGCTGAGACGGACCTCCGCTCCATCGAGGCTGAGGCGCTCGCTCGCCTTGATCGTCATCCGGCGCCCGGCCCCCGACAGGGTTCCCCCACCGGTCAAGCCCGTGATGCCCACGTGCCCGTCCCGACGATCGAAGACGAACGCGCCGGCCGAAGCGGCAAACCGGACCAGTCCGAGGTCGACGACAAAGGGCCGGGTATCCGCGCGTGCGACGTTGAGCATCATCCTGCCGCGGACAAACTGGAGACCGCGCTCCTCCGGTCCGAGCGCGAGATTGAGCGACGAACGCGGTGCGAGGATCACGTCGCTCCCGTCGGCGAGCTCGAACTGCTCATGCTGGGCCGTGCGCGTGTAATGATCGCTGAGAACGTCCTCCATCGGCACGAAGCGCTGCAGCAGCGCTGCGCCGGCCCCACCGCTGGCACTGAGCCCGACCAAGCCCTTCAGGACCGCCCGACGGTCGCGCCGCATCGCCGGGTCCTGCATCTGGGCGACCGCACCGCGCGGAAGCCCGGACTGGGCCAACACGTCGAACGGCTGAAGGCCGCCCGACATCCGATTCCAAGCCTCGGCATTGCCCGGGCTCGCGCGGCGCCAGCGCTCGAAGTCGCGAAGCTGCCGTTCCGTCATATCGCCGGAGTTCAGCGCAACCATCCACTTGATCGCGGCGCGCCCGGTCTCGCCGATCCGGGGATCGGCAATTTCGTCCCGCGTTCGGGCCTTCGCCATGCCCTCAACTCTCCAACCTGGCGACGTAGACGGCCGAAAACCCTTGCGTCATGTATTTGCTCACGGCACCGAGCGAGACATTCAGGTGCTGGGCGATGTCCTTGTTCGACATACCATCGATCTGGCTCATCAGGAACGCCGTTCGAGCCCGGACCGACAGGTTCGCCAGGACTTCGTCCACCTTCTGCAACGCCTGCAGAATGATGAGGCGCTCCTCCGGCGAGACGTCTACCGCTTCCGGGATGGTGAGGAGAGCCTCTTCGTAGGCGTTCTGGAGTGTCTTTCGACGGCGCGCATCGAAGATGATGCGCTTGGCGATCGTCGTCATCATGGCCCGCGGCTCGCGTACGCTCTCCATGTTCGGCAGCGTAAGAAGCGACAGGAACACGTCCGCGACGATGTCCTCCGGAGCGTGCACGGTCCATGTTTGCCGCGACAGCCACGAGCCGAGCCAGGACGAATGCTCCCGGAACAGCGTCTCGATCAGCCTTGAATTCTGTCCAGCCACGACGCTAGCCATTTGAACCCCCGCACGCGTGCTGCCGTGCCTCGCTCACCGAGCGATTCCGGCCATTGCCCACCTCATCTGCTTCCATTTACAAGCTTTTGAGAATTCATCCTCTAGAAATCCTATCTATACAGTCTTGTTATTTCGATTTATGAGACTTGCTACTTCTGTATATTTGTCCAAACTGCGCTTTTTATATCCGTCAAAGAGAGATTACACACAATCAACCAGCCTCTCTGTCACCACTAATTTTTCCTATAGACTGAAACCTAGACCAGAATAGATATGCATACCGCGTGCCATAGATTGATAAATTTACATCTTGAGCAGATCTACGCAATCTATCTTTCGGACAAATTGCAACGGACAGCCTGAACGAGGCTCATGGGCGGTTGCAGAGCACGGATCAGAGCCACGGCGTGACGCGGGCGGTCGCAGCGCGGCCCCATCTGGCGCAAACGGTTTGCGATCGGTCCGATCATCCGCGTGTTGGAGGCCCGTAGCCGATGTGAAGCCGGTCGCCGGTCCCAGTCCTTTGCGGCTGTGATGGCATCGCCCTCGACGGCAAGGTCGCGGACGACCGGGGGGCCTCGACGCCGGGTCGGATCTGAACCCGATCGTCGACATGCGCCCGCGAGCGCTTCCCCCTGGAAAAGGCTTCCGAGCCGGCCAGGGCGGAAGGTGGAAAAATCAGGATCGCGACGCTCTGACGGACGCTCGGACGGCCCCCTTCGCGAGGGCACGGCACGAGGTGGATTGCAGGCCACACGGATCCGCAGTGAGCGGGGCGAGTCGGTACGCGCCGGGCTCGCATTGAAAGCCTTTGCGTCACAAACCGCGGCCCCGACGTCGGCATAGATCGCGGCCTGGAACCGGATAGCCATCGGTGGTCGAGCGAACGAGCTGGACCGCGTTCGTGGGCGGGATCAGGCTGGAGGACCGAACCGCGAGAGCGATGTCCGCACGCGGGAGGCATTCCGCCTGTGCAAGACCGAAGGTCTGTGGTCAGCCGGCGCCATTCTCGGAACGGACCAAGCCGCCCGCCCGCCCGCGCTTCGGGCGAAGCCGATCGATCGGCGCGGAGCCGCTGTCACGAAAGGGTACGCGAGTTAATCGGTCGCGCCCCCATCGTCTCCATGCCCGTCGCTCCGGAGACACCTCCGGCTGCGGATCGACGGGCGATGGGTGGCGGATGTAACGCCGCCGTGAGCCGAAGAAGGCTTCGACCCCGACGAGCTAGAGCCGTGCCCTGGCGGATTGAATCGCTTGGGGTAGGCAGTCTGGATTGCGTGCGATTAACTGAGCGGGCTTGTGAGGGAGGATTGCCATGCCTTCAGCCCTGTCGATCGATCTGCGCGAGCGCGTGGTCGCCGCGATTGAAGCGGGCTCATCGCGGCGTCAGGCAGCCCAACGCTTCGGTATCGGGGCAGCCAGCGCGATCCGGTGGCACGAACGCTACCGGCAGGACGGGCGGATCGCGCCCAGGCCCATGGGCGGCGACCGCAACTCGCAGCGCCTGGAAGCGCAGGCGGCCCTCATCCTTCGGACCTACGAAGAGCATCCGCAATCCTTTCTGCGTGAGCTCCGCGACAGGCTCTCGGAACGCGGTGTCCGGGCAAGCACGAGCAGTCTGTCGCGCTTCTTCGCCCGGCACCGCATCACCCGTAAAAAGGGGCTGTCCACGCGGCCGAGCAGGAGCGGCCGGATGTGAAGGCCGCGCGCGAGGACTGGTTCGAGCGTCAACTCGATCTCGATCCGGATCGCATGGTCTTCCTCGACGAGACGGCCGCCACGACGAAGATGGTCCGCCGGTATGGCCGTGCTCCGTGCGGTCAGCGCTGCCGGATCGCCGTACCTCATGGGCACTACAAGACCACCACCATCACCGCCGCCCTGCGCGCCACGGGATTGATCGCCAGGACCGTCTTCGATGGAGCGACAAATGGCATGCGCTTCCGGGCCTACGTCACCGACACCCTGGCTCCTGTGCTGAAGCCCGGCGACACCGTCATCCTCGACAATCTGAACGCCCACAAGGTCGCCGGGGTGCGCGAAGCCATCGAGGCGGTCGGCGCACAGGTGCTCTATCTCCCGCCCTACAGTCCGGACTTTAACCCCATCGAACAGGTCTTCGCCAAAGCGAAAGCCCTGCTCCGGACCGCCGCAGCGCGAACCGCCGACGACCTGACCCGCGCCATTCACGACGCTTTCGCGGCGTTCAGACCTGACGAATGCCGAAACTATCTCACCGCCGCTGGATACGATGCCTATGATCCAATCTGAGCGGGCACGGTTCTAGTTGGACGTACCGCGTCCGATCGAGGCCGGAAGCAATCTGTCGTAAAGGGCGATCAGGTCCTCGCCCTGATCGGATGCCGTGCGCATTGGTGTCTCCGGAGTCGGTGGGCTCCCCAGGAAACGGTCCGGATCCGCATTGATGCGCACGAGCACGTCCCGCAGACCGGTAGGGGAGCCCACGTCGATCCGGAAGCCGTTGACCCCTTCGACGATTTCCTCGCCGATGGCACCCCGGTCGCTGGCGACCACCCACAGCTTGGACACCTGCGCCTCCCGGGTTACCAATCCGAAACTCTCGGGCCAGAGCGACGGGGCGAGAAGAACGTCCATCTCGGCATAAAGGGCGCCGACCCTGTCCTGAGGCACGTTGCCGATGATCCGCACCGGTGTCGTGCCCCAAATCTCCTCGGTGATCTGGTGGGTCGACAGCGTGTGATCGACCAGGGTGAGAGACAGATTGCTGAAGCGCGAGGCCTTCAGGACGACTTCGATCAGCGTCGCGCCCTTGTGCAGCGTGCGGCCCCCAATGTGACCCAAGCGGACCCGGCCCGTCGCGCTCGGCCGCCGGACGGCTGGTGCGAGCCTCGGAACGCCGTTCGGGATCGCAATCGTCTGTGGGAATCCGGCTTGCCGATAGACGTCGGCGAAGGTCTCGGACACCGCGCAGATCGCCGCCGCCGAATCGAGTGCCCGCTTCAGCCGGCGTCGTCTGGCGATCGACGCCATCGGGTTTTGCGCGGGATTTGAGGCGTCGCGGAGCGGGTCTTGGGAAGAGGACCGGATGGAGCCGTCCAGATCCGTGAGGAACTGGTAGTCGGAGATCCACCAGGCGTCGTGGGCGGTGACGACGTAGGGGATGGCGCGCGCCTGCACCACCTCGACCACCGCGGCCGTGAGGCGCTGCACGCAGTGAAAGTGAACGAGGTCGGGAGCAAATCGCTCGAGCAGATCCTCGAAGGGTGGACGCATCTGCGGATTGATGGGGCGCCAATCCATATGCATCTCGCTCGGCCCCGCGATGCGGTAGACGGGCACGCCACGATAGGCGTCGATGCGCGTGCGGTAGGGAACGCCACCGTCGAGGTCCGTGGCCACTACAGCGATCTCGAAACGGTCGGCGGCGTGGTCGAGGAGGTGATCGAGGTTGTCGCGGACGACGCGTGTAGCACCCCCCAACGTCTGAGGTGGGAAGAAGACGTTCACGATGAGGATGCGCGGTTTCGAGGCATTTCCTGCCCGGGATGCCGTCACCGAGCGGGCCTTTGCGGGGGCGCAGACGCCTGCGGGCCACGGGGATCCGATCACCGCCGGACCGGCCTTGCGAGCCGGCAACGCCGCTTGGGGTTGATGGATCGGCGACGGCAGGAGATGCCGCAGCGTCTCGACCGCGGTGTCCAGACCATGAGAGGCGATCGCCCTGGCGCGGGCCTGCGCGCCGATGCTGCGGCGCTGGTCCGGATCGGTGATCATCAGGCGAAGCGCATGCGACCAGTCCTGGGCGGTCTCGGCGAACAGGACGTCTTCTCCATCGCGGAGAAGGTCTCGATAAGTCCGGGTTGGGCTGACGATCGAAGGGATGCCGCACATGGCGGCTTCAAGCCACTTGATCTCGCTCTTGGCGTCGGCGAAGGGCCCTGGAGCAAGGACCGAGAGATTGATGTCGGCGCCCGAAAGGCATTCCCAATAGGCACTCACGTCGTCCGTGAAGGGAACCTGAACCACGCGATCCGCAAAGGGCCGGAAACGGTCGTCGAGGCGGAGATAGCCCGCGATCACCAGCCGCGTCTGCGGATGCTCCTGCAACGTCTCGATCAGCGCCGGCGCCGCAAGTTCGGTGAAGTCGCGGTTGTGCGCGCGCGTGCCGGACCCGTAGAACAAAGTCAGCGCCGTCTCCGAGAAGGGTGTGTGGGATTGGGCGAGAAACGGCAGGTTGCGCGTATCGAGGCCGTTGCGAAGGACGTGGCAGGTGCGCGAACGGACCAAGGGGCGCATGGCCTCGGCGAGGGCCGGAGTCGATGCGAGACCGACATCACAGGCCTCCAGGGCGTAGCGGAACAGGGGCACATCGTATTGAAGACCGATGTGCTGCGAAACGCTGATCTGGCCCTCGAAGCTGTCCAACGAATCCGGATAGTGGTTCGGATCGAAAACCAGGTCGTCGATCTCATAGATCGTCGGTAGGCCGAGGGCGCGCGCGTAAAGGATCGCATGAAGGATCTCGGGGCGAGCGGCGACGCGGTAGAAGATGACCGCCGCAGCCTTGTCGATCGCCCAGCGGCTCTGGGCAGCGTCGTGATGCGCGAACACCTCGACGCTCCAGCCGCCATGTTCGAGCTGCTGAATCTTTTGCACGACGCGGTAATGCTCGCATTGGGGCAAGTCGCGGTTCGCGACGATCACGATGTGGCCGGTCCTGGGCGCCGGCAGGCGCGCCGGCAATGGGTCGGCCAGACGGATCAGGTCCGCGATCTCGTCGAGGCAGGCCACCAGGCTCTCGTCCGCTTCGCTGCGCCGCCCGGCGGCGTAGAGCTCCCGCGCCCGCGCGCCCGTTAGGTCGAATGCCCCGGTAATGGCGCGGTGCGCCGCTCCGCGCCAATGGGGTGAACCATGCCAGCTCAGTGCCGAACGACGGACATGCGCGACGGCGTCCGGCACACTGCTCGGCTGTCTGAGCAGACCGTCGATCGCGTGGATGTGGCTCCAGACGATCGCACCCTCGGCATCCGCCGCAGCGACGAAGGCGCGCGTCGCTTCGTCCGCGCGGCCGAGCTTGTGAAGGGCGTCTCCACGACGGTGGTGAAGGCGGCCGATTTCCGGAGCGATCCGCAGTGCTCTGCTGTAGGCGCTCTCGGCCGTCGTCGCGTCGCCGCGGTTCAGATGATATTCGGCGATCTGCTCCAGAAGGTGCGCCGAGCAGGACTGTCGCATGGCCTCGACCTCCGGCAAGAGGAAGCCCAGTGTCACGAAATGCTTCAGAGCCTCGAACCGCCCGGCTTTCGGCTGAGCCACCTTTCGAGATAGCATTCGGCGGTAAGTCTTCTCATCGAAGCATTTCGGAAAGCCATCCTCCCCGATCAATTGAACCAGGGCGGCGGCCTCCGTGCCGGGCACGCCCCGCGACACCCCTACGCCGAGCCATTTTCGATACAGGTCGAGATCGCTCTCACTCGCTTCGCGAGAGTCGCGCTGTTCCCGATAGAAGACGGGATCGAATTGCAGGCGCAAGGCGATGGGGGCGAGACGTCCCAAGCCCATCGTCAGAAAGAGGAACAGACCTTCCATACGCGAGGCGGGCTGCCAGGGTAGCCAAGCCTCGTTCAGCAGCGAAAATTCGTGCAGCACGAACCGGCTGATCCAGGGCCCCGGCAACAAGCCGGCACCGATGAGGAGATCTGCGAAGGTCGCGGGTGGGGGAGCGAGACCGGCTGCCTTCGCGCCGATCACGCCAGCCGTCAGCATGCATGCGTAATCTTGCTCGAAGGCAGTCAAGTTCAGGCAGAAGGACCGCCCTTCAGCGCGACCGAAGCGAAGATAGTGCTCCTGGAGTTCCCAATGGTTTGTCAGGCCGGCCAGATCGGCATGAAGGGCCTGATAATGCTGGGGAACGAAGTGCGATGGAAGGGGACCGTATTGCCGTTCGAGGGTTGCGATCATCGTTTCAGCGTTGGGGAAGCGTCCCTCGCGACGACCATGATCGGCGTAATGCCGAAGAAGCGCGTCATCCTCAGCCAAAACGACGAGATCGCTGTAGTATCTGCGGTAGAATTCAAGATCGATCCCGCCGAGGACAGAAGCGCGTTTCCCGCGGATCGCCCTATCAGCCCCGCATTCCGATGTGGGCGCCGCAGAAGCATGGTCTTCACGCGAGGCCGCATGACGGGGAACGCGATCGCGCTGACCACGCCTCTTCTGACGCATGAAGCCGCGACCCAATGCGTTGCGGAGAAGCGCGGCAACTGCATTGTCCAAAGTCAACCGATAGGCCTTGCTCATCGCTCGATCCCCGCAAGTCCCGCTCGACACGTCGTCTTGCCTGTTCGCGTCGGGACCCATCCGAGTCTCTGTCTGACGACGCAGGCGAATCCCTATGCGGGTCGACGTCGGCGCTTGGCTGATACGCTGACGCCGCAACCCCACACGCCGGGAACGACGCATCGCGGCGCGACCTCTTTCACCTCGCGGTCGATACCGGCCCTGAATTCCTGCGGTGCCGGCGAGCCTGCCTGAGCCGGCACCGATCCCACCCGCGATCCGCGTCGCGGGCTGGTTATGGCCCTCCCGACACCGGTCAGCGAAGTCTCGGGACCGGGTGCGGACAGCCGATTGGCCGGGGGGCATCGCCCTCAGTGCGGGGCAAGAAGCGTCTCGACGGGCGCGAGGGTCCAGCTCCCTCCGGGCGCGAGGGTCAGCATCAGCGCATGGTATTTCAGGATCTCCTCTCGGTGGCCGACGCTGACGAAGCGCGCTCCTGTCTGTGCCAGCACACCGTAGAGATGGGCTTCCGTCGCGCCGTCCACCGCACTCGTCGCCTCGTCGAGGAAGATCAACCGCGGGCGCGCGAGCAGCACCCGGGCGAAGGCTAGGCGCTGCTGCTCGCCGAGCGACAGGAGCTGGCCCCAGTCCCTGACCGTCGAAAGACCGTCGTGGTCCGCCGCGAGATCGCCGAGACGCACCGCCCTCAGCGCCTCGAGCAGGACGGCGTCGGAGGTCTCGGCCCCATCGGGATAGAGGAGCTGAGTGCGAAGGTCGGCGTGCGTCACGTAGGGGCGCTGAGGCAGGAAGAGACAATCCGCTGCGGGGGGCATCACCACCCGGCCCGTCCCCCGCGTCCACAGGCCCGCCATGGCGCGCAGCAGCGAACTCTTGCCGACACCGGTCTGGCCGACAATGACGAGGTTCTCCTGCGGTCGCAGCGTCACGCTCAGATCGCGCACCAGCCGCTGCTCGCCCCCGGGCGTCTCAAGGCTCAGGCCGTCGAGGGCGACCGTATCGGGCCGGCGCGCGAACACGATCCCCTGATCCATCGCCCGTGTTGTTGCGAGCGCATCGAAGCGCTCGACGATTTGCGCGATGCGGACCGTGTGCGGGGCGATGCCCGAGAGCGGTGCCAGGATGCCGAGCAGGGCCGAGGCCGAGTTGGCCACCGTGAGCGTGACCGCGATGCCCTGCGTCAGCGTGCCGAAATCGATCTCGCCCGCGAACAGGCGGGGCGCAAGGATGAGATAGGGAACACCGACCCAGGCCACCCCGAAGAGGAGAGGGGCCATGTCCGTCACCGCGCGCCGGAACAGCGTGACGATGAGGTCGCGCCGCACCGCCGCCCCCACCAGGCCGTGAAGCCGGACCTGCTCGGCCGGCTCCCCGCGGTAGAACGCGATGGCCTCCGCGTTGGCGGCGATCTGGGCGAGACCGTAGCGAAGGTTGCCCGCGGCCATCGCGGCCGCGTAGCGCAGGCGCACCAGTGGCAGATAGCCGAGATAGGTCGCGATCGCCTGGCCGAGGCTGAGGCCGAGGATCACCAGCACCAGCCGGCCATTGATGGTCGTGAGCACGGCACTGCCGGCCGTGAGGGCTCCGGCAAAACCGAGGACTTGAACCGGGAGACCGAAGAACTGGCGGACGACGATGGCGAGGCTTTCCTGGATGCGCTGGTCCGGATTGTCGAGGTCGCCGCGCTGGGCGATGTCGTAATAGGCGCGCGCTCCGAGGTACCGGTCCGTGATCCAACCGGTCAGCCAGACCCGCCAACCTTTCGTGATCCAGCCAGCGACGATCATTGCCAGCCCGGCCAAGAGGATCTCGCCGAGGAAGAGGCTGGCGTAGAGCAGGAATTGCCAACGGAACAGCGCCCCGTCATGCGCCGTCAACGCGTTCGTCATGTCCTTGAGGACGTAGGAGGCGGCGAGATTGAATGTCGTGCCGAGGGTCGTCTGGCCGAGGATCGCAGCCATACCCATCCAGTAGGGCCACGCCGCGCGCCGGGTCCAGAACGGCACGAAGAAGCGGGCGATGCGTCGCAGAAGCCGAAGGTCGAGGCGGAGATCCGCTCTGCTCGCAGCGCGCGATACAGACGGATCGAAGCGCGCCGCCGCCGGATCGGCCGCGCTCACGAAGCGTAGGCCCACGTCGCGACAGGTGCGTATTCCCACCGGCCGCCGGATCGGAGCGTCAGGACGTGGCTGTGGTGCGCCACGATGCCGAGCCGGTGCCCGACGCTGATCACGCTCGCGCCGCTGCGGACGAGCCGGGCGTAGAGCTGTAATTCCGTCTCCGGGTCCACGGCGCTCGTTGCCTCGTCGAGAAACACGAAGCCGGGTCGTCCGACGAGGGCCCGGGCGAAGGCGAGCCGCTGCTGTTCCCCCCCGGACAGGATCTGCGCCCAGTCGCGGACCGCCGAGAGGCCGCCATGGGTCTCAGCCAGGTCCGGCAGGCGTACTGCCTCCAGGATCGCCAGGAGCTCGAGATCGGACGCGTACGATCCGCGTGGATAGAGCAGTTGTTCCCGGAGGGAGCCGGCCGGGAGATACGGCCGCTGCGGCAGGAACAGCGTCTCCTGGGCCGGCGGCATGAAGAGGCGGCCCTCGCCACGGCTCCACAGGCCGGCCATGGCGCGCAGGAGCGAGCTCTTGCCCACCCCCGTCTCCCCGACGATCACCACGCTTTCCCCTGGCCGGATCACGAGCGACAGGCCGGTCGCGAGACGGCGGGCGCCATCGGGCGTCTCGAGGGTGAGCGCCTCCACCGCCACATGATCGTACCCGCGCCGCAAGGTGATCCCGGGCCGTTCGGCGCGGGCCCGGGCCATGGCGTCGAACCGTTCCTGCAAGGGGGCGAGCCGGGTAACCTGAACGGCAAGCTCGCCGAAGGCCGCCACGATCGCCGAGACCGTATCGATGACTCCGCGCATCATCAGGGTGATGGCCGTGGCCTGAGCCAGGGTTCCGTAGCTCAACGCGCCGCTGGCCACCTGTCCGCTCAGGACCGCGTAGGGCAACGCCATCCAGGCGAAGGACGTGGCGGCGTTCACCGTCAGGTACACCAGCGCCCGGAACCGCTCGAAGCGGAAGATCCGGTCCGCGGCTGCGCGCGTACGCGCCATCACCGAGCGCCGCGCCGTCGCCTCGCCCCCATAGAAGGCAATTGCCTCGGCGTGATCGCGGATGTGTACGAGATCGCGGCGCAAGTCGCCCTCGGCCACCTGGACGGCAATCTGCCGCCGCACGTCGGGTCGAATGATGAGGGTGGTGGCGCCGATCTGAGCGAGACCCAGCAGGGGCACCCAGACGAGAAAGCGCTGGTCGAGGGAAACGAACACGACGACCGCCGCACCGAGGCGAGCCGCGACGCTCACCGTCCATTGCAGGATCTGAATCGCGTGCCCGACGAACGGCGCGACGCTGTCGGCAATCCGCTGATCGGGATTGTCGAGATCGCCCTGGAGCCTGACGTCGTAATAGGCGCGTTCGGCCAGATATTGATCGATCACGTGGCGGCTCAACCAACGGGACCAGGCCGCCTCGACGAAGCCGTCGACGATGAAGCGGATCTGCGGCAAGACGGTCTTGACCGTGAAGACGAACAAGTAAGTTAGGAGCGCAGCCTCGAACGCTGCTTGGTTTCCACCCAGAAGCTCGTCCGTTACAGTCTTGAGCAGCGCGGCGGCGCGCACGACCAGGTATGAAAGTAGCATCCCCTGGCTGAGTAACACTGCCACCCCGATCCAAGCCGGCCAAGCCTGCCGCTGGCGCCAGTACGGTACCGTAAGACGGAGAATGCGGTGGGCCAGCGACGTGTCGATGCGGGGCCGATCGTCTGCGGCACAGGCGGTCATGTGTTCCGAATGAAGCTCAAGATGCGATGCGTGCGCCCTTCGAAGGGTACCGAACGCGACGCCCTTCGAAACCGGGATCGAAATCTTCAGGTGCGACCGATCGTTGCCGAGGTTAAGTAGACCTGAACGTCAGCCGTCGGTGCGGAGATCGAAGATTCGTCACCTTCTCAGTTTTCAAAAATCTCAGAAAGAGCACTTGGCCGCGAAAAGAAAATTTCGCCCCTGACCAATACCGATAAAACGGCTGTCGTAACTGGGATTGTAATAATATTTATCCATCAGATTATTCGCTTTGAAACTGAGAGACCACTGATCGATGTCGTATCCGATGAATGCGTCAACCGTAACAAAGCCGGGAACCGGATAAACTTTGTTGTTTATATCAAAAACCGTGCTGTCGGAGTTCCCACGCCCGCCTGCGCCGATCGTTAGCCCCGTCAGGCCGCCCTCTTGCCAGGTGTAAGTCGCCCAAAGACTGCTGGTGTATTGAGGTATTCCTGCAAAAGGACTCGTATTCTGTGGACTTACGAACTTTACAACCGTCGAAGCAAATGAAGCAATGAGATTCAGGCCCGGATAGAGTTCTCCTTGCATATCGAATTCGACACCCCGGCTCGTCTGCCCAGGCACAAGGACGTATTTACTCGTTATGTCACAGTCATTTGTCGGGCATAT
Source organism: Methylobacterium sp. Leaf465 (assembly GCF_001424705.1). Taxonomy (GTDB): domain Bacteria; phylum Pseudomonadota; class Alphaproteobacteria; order Rhizobiales; family Beijerinckiaceae; genus Methylobacterium. Next base: position 172,018 of record NZ_LMRA01000012.1, on the reverse strand, counting down.
CGTTACATTTGTGGCGGCAAGATCGAAATAACTTGCGGTAAGACTCAGTTTCTTGTCGAACATGTAAGCCCGTCCGCCGGTTTCCCATTGATGTCTTTGTTCCGGCGGAAATGGAATGCCAGTCCTGTCGTTGAAGCCCGCAGCTGGGACGATCCCGGTATTCACATTACCGTAGGCGCTGAAATATGGGGTTATGTCGAAGACCGCACCCGAAGACCATGTCATTCCGCCCGACTTAATCGACGAACTCGACCTTCCCCCACCGGAAGAACTGTTGGTAAAATCATCGTACCGAACGCTACCCGTGATATGCAACCGATTATCCAATGTATCGAATTTGTCGATGACATAGTACCCGAGGGAACTAGCTCCCAACCCTCCCAGTGCCGATTGGGGAATGATCGTCGGCCGGAATAGGTCTTGGATTGGAAGTCCCGTATACGGATTCGTGAAAAAATTCTGAGATGCAGGAGCGGGAACTTGTGAATACGTAATTTGCGTCAAGGAATAATCCAAACCGAATTTCAAGGTTTGGCGCGCAAATCCTGCGTCGTAAGTACTCGTCAAATCGACCTGCTCGAACAATCTTGAAAACTGATAATTACCTTGAACCTGCGTGGTGCTGTAAGTGCCATTTCGACCTGGGCGGCCGATCCAAGAACCGGTATTTAAGCCATCCGTCGATGTATCGTAACGCAGTCGGTTATGAAGAACGATGTTTGAACCCAGAATATCTCCGAAGTCGTGCGATTGTTCGCTGAAGAGCTGGATCAGCTTTGAGGTGTAACCCAGGTCCGGGTTGATTTTCGGAATGCCTCTCGGGAGCCGCAGGATAGGGTGGAACGGGTCGGCGCCCAGACTTGGAATGAAAGTATATTGGACCGGCTTTCGTGCCTGGTCGGTGTAAGTCAGCCCAGCGAGCAATGACGTTTCGCCGTCCGTCCAGCGGACGCTCGGTGCCAGGAGGTACTCGTGAGGATCTCGGTACCCCGCGTAATTGCTGTCCGCCGCATTCCCGGACGCAACGAAACGGTAGGTCAAACCCTGGGTATCGGCGACGGGCCCGCCGAAGTCGAAAGCGAGCGTCTTGTACCCATAGGAGCCATACCGCACCGTGGCATCGCGGATGACCGTCTCGGTCGGCCGCTTCGTGGTAACGTTCACGCCTCCCCCCTCCAGCGTTGCGCCGGTCAGGATGGCACTGGGTCCTTTCAGGACTTCGATGCGCTCGACGTTGTCGATTGGGGGCTGGCCATAGATCGTCATGCTCCGGTTGAACGACCCGATGCCGTCGACCATCACACCCTGGGTCTGGAAGCCGCGGATCACGAAATTGGCGCGGCCATCGCCGCTGGCGCCCAGCGTGACACCGGAAACGTTCTGAGCCGCATCGGCGGCACTCGTGACGACCTGGGACTGGATCACCTTCTGCGTCACGGTCGTGATCGTGTTCGCCAACTCCTTCGTCGGCGTACCGGAGAGACGCGACGAGGTGCCCGCATCGCCGGCCTGGAAGCCGACATCGCCGAAGCGTGAGCCCCCGCTCGCGTCGGTCACATCGATCGCCGCGATATCGCCGAGCCCCTGCGTGCTGACGCCGGTGTCGCGATCCGCGACGACGGTCACGCCGCCGCCGGAACCCGGCACGATGTGCAGGCCCGTTCCGCCCAGGACGCGCATCAGGGCATCCCGGACGACGACCCGGCCCTTCAGCGCCGCGGCCCGTCGGCCCGCAACGATCTCCGGCGGAAAGGAGATCATGATCCCGCCCTGACGGGAGATCGCGATCAGCGTACGGCCGAGATCCCCCGCGGGGATATCCAGTTCGACCAGCGTATCGAGGCCGGCAGAGGCTGGGCTGGCGCTGGCCATCAAGGCGGCAAATACCGGAGGACCGGCCCGATACGCTGATCGCCTCAGGACACTGAACATCGCGGCTCCTCGAACTCGGGTCACACCCTGTTGTCGGAGCCGACGCCCAAGTTCCCACGGTCGCGCTCGGGGTTATTCCACATCCGAAGGGTTACAGGCCGCTGCCGGAGCCGATACCCTTCGTCAGGGCCAGATCCGGTGAGACGCCGCGTTCGAAGAAGGCTTCCATCGCCGCACGCGGCGGCTCGAGGTCGAGGCTGCGCTCCGCCAACCAGTCCGGATCGAGGTGGGTGCTGCGGTAGCGCTCGCCGGAATCGCACAGCAGCGTGACGACCGAGCCGTGCTCGCCCGCCGCCGCCATGCCGGAAACGATCCGCGCCGCCGCCCACATGTTCGTCCCCGTGGAGGCACCGCAGGAGCGGCCGATCCGTTCGGAGAGGACACGCGCGGCAGCGAGGCTTGCCACGTCCGCCACCGCCTCGCTGCGGTCGATCAGGTCCGGCAGGAAGGACGACTCGCAGCGCGCCCGCCCGATGCCTTCGACGATCGACGCACACCCTGCAAGGGTGCGCACGGACCGGTCCGCGAGGTGCCGGTGGAAGACCGAGGCGTCCGGATCGGCGAGGCAGAGCTGTGTCGCGAGGCGCCGATAGCGGATGAAACGCCCGATGGTGGCGGAGGTGCCGCCGGTGCCGGCACCCACCACCACCCAGGCCGGGATCGGATGGGCCTCGCACGCCATCTGGGCGAAGATGGACTCGGCGATGTTGTTGTTACCGCGCCAATCCGTGGCCCGCTCGGCGAAGGTGAACTGGTCCATGTAGTGGCCGCCATGCGCGGCGGCGAGCCGTTCGGCCTCGGCATAGACGGCGCCCGGGTCCTCCACGAAGTGGGAGCGTCCGCCGTAGCGGGCGATCTGGACGACTTTCTCACCGGAGGTGGTGCGCGGCATCACCGCGATGAACGGCAAGCCGAGTAGTTGTGCGAAATAGGCCTCACTGACCGCGGTGGACCCGCTCGAGGCCTCGACGATCGTCGTGTCCGGCCCGATGCGACCGCTGCAGAGGGCGTAGAGGAAAAGCGAACGGGCCAGGCGATGCTTCAGACTGCCGGTCGGATGGCTCGACTCGTCTTTGATGTAGAAGCTAATCCCGGGGCAGGCGGGCAGTGGTACGCGAAACAGGTGCGTGTCTGCGGATCGATTGACGTCGGCTTCGATCGTCTCGATGGCGCGCGCGACCCAGGCCCGCGCCCCACGACCGGGGGCGGGGGCGGCGCTCGGATCGGGCGCTTCGGGATCCGGACCATCGGCGGCCCGGCTCACGCGAACCGTCCCGTCGCCTGGGCGATACCGACGCCGATGAGGAGCAAACCCGTCGCGCGCCGGATTAGGCGATCCCCCGTCCGGCGCAGCAGGCGTCCGGCGCTGACCCAGGTCACGGCTGCGACCAGAGAGAGCGCACAGAACGTGGCCTGCAGGACGGCGAGTTGCAGCATGACGGGCTGAGCGGCGTCGACGAACTGCGGCAGCAGCGCACAGAAGAAGAGGATCCCCTTCGGATTGAAGGCGGTGACCAGGAAGACCCCGGCGAAGGGGCGGCTATTCGGGGGCGTTGGTGCGGTCCGGAACGAGGGCCGGGCGAACAGGGTCGAGAGGCCGAGGCCGATCAGGTAGAGCGCGGCCACGATCTTCAACACCGTGAGGACATCAGAGGACGCCGCGAGCAGAGCCCCCAATCCGAAATTGCAGATGGTCAGCGCGAAAGTGTCGCCGAGAACGGCGCCCGCGATGATGAGGGGGAGTGTGCTGCGGCCGGGCTGGGAGGCGTAGCGGAGGATGATGAGGGCAGTCGGCCCCGGAAGCGCCAGCGTGAGGCAGGATGCAGCCACGAAGGCGAGCCACGTGTGGAGAGTCATGTTCGGAAACCGGAGGAATGGGAGACCGATGCGAAGGACAGCGGCTCGAGGCCACGGCCCCGAGCGTCCCGCCGGGGACGGTCCTCCGCGGCGAGCACGCGACCGACGGGGCAGCGAAGATCCAAGCCCGATCGGAGCGAGGATCAGGGGCCGGCGAGGCGGCAGCTATCGCCGTCGCAGACCATCGATGGCGGCGGAGTTGCGATGGAGGGGGCGGGCGTACGGCAGCGCTCTCGGAGAGCCGCGAGGGCTGCCTTCATGTCGTCGTCCGCATTGATCGCGTGTGCAGCCTCCCAGGCGGTCTTGGCGTGGACGGCGGCGTCCTCGTGACGTCCCGCCGTCAGCAACGCCTTCGCGTAGGCCTCCGCGAGACGCCCCAGAAGCCTGGGATTCGGCTCACTCCCGACCAGCGACCAAACCCGGTCGAGGGCCTCGATCGCCAGGGCCGCGACGGGACCGGATGCCGGGTCCTCCAGGGCTTCGCCCTGTTGCGTCAGGCCGAGCCCGATCTTGAAGAGCATATTGACGTCGTCTGCGCCGACCTCGGTGATCAGGTGCCGTCCGTAGGCCAGGGCCGCCTCGCTGCCGGCCGCTAGTTGCTTGAACTTGCCGAAGCCAAACGTCCGCTCTAGCGCGGGCTCGGCGGTAAAGGCCGTGTCGTAGACCCGCAGCATGCCGTCCCGGTCGCCCATGTCGGCGCAGGCACGCACCGCCCGCTCCAAGGCCCAGGCCTCGCGGACCTTGTCCCGCAGCAATTGTGCCCGGTGCGCCTCGGCGGCAGCGGCGAGCTCCCAGCGTCCTTCGACCACCGCAGCGAGCGGCGCATCCAGGTCCATCGGATGTCCGATCCAAGCGATGCGACCCGCGCCATCCACGATGAAGGCCGTCGGCACACCCTGCTGGTAGGCCGCGTCGCACCAGGCGGCGCGCATCAGGCTCCGGCCGATCTCGTGATCCGGCCGGCGGTCGACGGCGATCCGGTAGCCGATTCGGTCGTCCCACGTGCGCACGAAGGTCTGCACGACCTCAAGCTCCGCCCATCCGACGGCAATCCCAAGGATCAGCACGGCCGGATGGCGCCCCTGAAGATCCGTCAGATGCGGAATGCTGGCGGCGCAGGGGCCACACCAGGTCGCCCAGAATTCGACGACGTGGACGCGGCCCGGTGCGAAGCCCGTGATCGGTTCGCCTTTCAGAAACGTCTCGATCTCGATGGCCGGAGCGGGATCGCCGATGAGCAGCTCGGACGAGGACATGAGTGACGACCTTCCTGAGGACTGTGTCGCGCGGGACTCGGCCAAGCGGGACTCGGCCAAAATGGCCTGAAACCTGACCCGTCCGCCGACGCGGACCGGGCGATGCGTCCGGTAGAGCGGAGCGAAGCCTTCACTTGCGCGGCAGGCGCCCGGCGGGTTCCGCCGCCGCCAGCGGCGGAACCGATGGGGGAGTCGGCGGGGCCTCGGATGCGACGGTCCGAGGACCGGTCAACGGCAGCAGGACTGCGTTGACTGGGGCGAGGGCCGCGTCGAAGGCATGAAGGCCCTCGGTGATCGGTCCCACGATCCGTCCGACCGGTGCGAAGACGTAGGCGACGAGATCCGGCCCCAGCGCATTGTCCGGCCGCGGCGGCTTCTGCCCCGGCGGATCGAAGCCTCCCGGTGCCGGAGTGGAAGCCGCGGAGGCGGCGAGAAGGCCGGCCCTCGCGGAGCCCTCCCGCCCGGTACCGGGCTGGGCCACACCGGGTGCAGCCGGTGCGGTCTTCCCGGGCGCCAGCGGTTGCGCTTCAGCGGCGAATGGTCCCCCGAGGATCAGCCCAAGGCTCATCATGACGATCGATCTCACGTCCCGTCCCTCCAGATCGGGCAAGGGTGCCGCCCGAATGTGCCCATGAAGAAAAAAAATTGAGCCAGGCGGCCCAATGGCGGGGAACCCCTGGGTTTGCCGGCTCGGGATACGCCGACGCGATCACGGCACCGCCGGATCTCCGGCAATCGCCACGAGCAGGCGACCATCACCGATGAGGCGCGCCGCAGCGCGTCCCGCGTCCTCCGAGGTCACCGCGGCGATGCGCGTGTTCTGGGTGTCGAGCCAGTCCCGCGGGCGCCCGTCGAGCTGCAATCCCAGCAAGAGGGCTGAAATGGCCGATGAACTGTCGAGGCGCAGCTTGGAGGAGCCGATGAGGTAGCCCTTGCTCCGCTCCATCTCGTCGGGCTCGAGGCCCTCGCGAGACAACCGGACAAGCTCCGCCTCGATCACGTCGAGCGCCTCTGCGACGCGATCGTTCCGGGTCGCGGTGCGGCCCACGAGAGTCGAGGCGCCATCCGCCACCTGAAGGGCGGTGCCCATCGCGTAGCAGAGCCCTCGCTTCTTCCGGACCTCCCGAAACAGGCGCGAGGACATGTCCCCGCCCAGGCACTGGTTCACCACGGTGGCGGCAGCGAAGTCCGGGTCCTTGCGGGAGGGGCCGGGCCGTCCGAAGCGAATCGTCGATTGCGGAAGGTCGAGCCGGGTGACGATGCGTTCGCCGAGCCCCTGCAGCGCGATCGCCGGCGTCTGCGCCGGCGCGCCCATCGGGAGTTCGAGGAAGACGCGATCCAGGGCAAGGCAGAGATCGTCCGGCCCGATCGCACCGACGACGGCGACTCGCAGGTTGTTGCGGTTCAGCATCCGCGTCTGCACCGCCGCGAGGTCCGCCTGCTCGATCCGCGGCAGGCTGTCGAGATCCCCAGAGGTCGGCTGGCCATAGGGATGCCCGGCGAACCCGCGCGTGGCGAAGGTCTGGTTCACCACCTGATCCGGGCGGCTGAGGCCGGCGCGAACCTCCGCCTCCATCGCGCTTCGAACCCGAACGATGTCGTCCGCGGCCAGGCGTGGGTCACGCAAGGCGAGGCACAGCAGATCGAAGGCCGCTTCGGTCTCGCGGGCGAGCGTCTTGAGTTCGCCGCGCAGGCTGTCGCTCCAGACCGAGAAGGACATCTGGATCGCACGGTCGCCCAGGGCCCGGCGGAACGTGCCCCCGTCCATCGATCCGGCGCCCTCGGTGAGCAGGTTGGCGAGCATTCGTACGGTGCCGGCCCGGCCGCATGGATCGAGCGTGGGACCGCCCCGAAACCCGAACTGCATCGACAGGATCGGCAGCGTATGGTCCTCGAGGAGCCAGGCCTCGATACCGCCGGGGCTGCGCAGACATTGCACGCGGGCGGCGAGGGGCTTGCCGGAGGGGTTTGGCCTCACCGAAGGGTGAGGCTTCCCGGAAGACGTCATGTGAATCGTCATGGAGAGAGATCTTCCCCGGTCAGGCCGCTCGAGACCGAACGAGATGGCCCGACACGCCGCCCCGCCACTCCAGCAGGGCAAGAGCCTGCTGGAGTGCGTCGGCGTCGACCGTCTCGATGCGGGCCTGCCACGTCGCGAGATCCTCGAGCGTGAGGCCACAGCACAGGGCCATGCCGTACCAGTTGGCGAGGCTCACCTGACTGTCACGGGCGTACAGGGCGCTGGCTACGAGTTGCGTCTTGGCGCGCGTGATGGCGGAGGCCTCGAAACCCGAGACCCGCAAAGCGTCGAGCAACGCGTCGATCGCACGGTCGAGATCCTCGGGCGTGGTCCCGAACGCGGGTGAACCCTGGATGTAGAAGCGCGACGGACCGCGGAAGAGGGCGGACCAGTAGGAGGCCTCGACGCGGGTCGCACAGGCCTGCGCGACGACGAGTTGCGTGTGGAAGATCGAGGTGCTGCCGCCGCCCAGCAGGAAGGCGAGCACTTCCAGGGCCTCCGCCTGGCCCGGGGCCGCATCGGCGGGCGAGGGGACCTGATGCAGCCGCGTCAGTTGCGGGTCGCCGACGGTGGTCTCGACCAGGGTGATCTGCCGGTGGGCCCGGCTCGGCGGATTCGCCGGGTGCCAGCGCGCGGACGGCGCGCCAGAGGCCGGGATCGCACCGTAGATCTCGGCGGCTAGGTCCCGCACCGCCTCCGGTTCGGCATCGCCAGCCACCACCAGGAGCGCATTCTCGGGCGTGTAGAAGCGCCTGTAATAGGCGAGGGCATCGGCCCGGGTCAGGCCGGCGATCTCGTGACGCCAGCCGATGATGGGACGCCCCGACGGATGGGCCGGGCTCGCGGCGATCGCCACCGCCTCTCCGAGGAGGCCGGCCGGGTTGGCATCCGCGACCATCGAGCGCTCCTCCAGGACGACGCCCCGCTCGGTGGCGACCACGGCGTCTTCGAAGACGAGATTGCGCATGCGATCGGCTTCGTAGGCCATGCAGGTCGCCAGGTACTCGTTGGGGATGCGCTGGTGATAGGCCGTGAAGTCCCAACCCGTGAACGCGTTCTCCTTGCCGCCCAGCGAGGCAAGGATTTCACTGAAGACGCCGGCGGGATACCGCTCGGTGCCCTTGAACATCAGATGTTCGAGGAAATGGGCCAGTCCGGACTTGCCGGGCGGGTCGTCCGTCGAACCGTTGCGGTACCAGATCATGTGGGTGACGATCGGGCTGCGGCGATCCGGGATGACGACGACCTGCATCCCGTTCTCGATCCCGAATGCCGAGACCGCGATGGCCGTGTGCGCCGCCGCCGGGGGGGGCGGAAGGTGGGACGATTTCGGAGGCATGTCTGCTCGTTTCGGGTTTGGAAAGGCGCCCGGCTGGGAAGCGGGATCTTGCGTCCCGTGCCTCGGCCGGAGCGCTACCGGCGGCTGAAGTTCAACGGGATCGTTTGCGTGATCGGTTGGCCGCCCGGGGGCGGCGGGAAGGGGGCCGCCCGGTACATCACGGCCACCGCCTCGGCATCGAGGGCCGCATTGCCGGAAGACGCGATGAGGCGCGCGCCCGTCACGCTGCCGTTGGCCGCGAACGTGACGCTCACCACCGACACCCCGACGGCGCCGGCCGCGGACGGGGGGAAGCGCTTGGCGCGGACGATCCGGGCGCGCATCTCGTTCTGCCAGGTCGCGCGGGACGCCTGGCTGATCGCCGAACCGGCGGCGGCGGCGGCGGTCCGGTTCGCATTCTGCTGGTCCGACTTCGGACCACCGCCGCTCCGGGACGCTGCACTGGGATGAGACTTCTTCTGGACGTGGATTTTCGGGGCTGGCTTCTTGAGACGCCGCGGCTTCTCGGGTGGCTTGGGTTCGAGCGCTTTGGGTTCGGGCGCCTTCACCTTTTTCGGGATCGTCGGGGGAAGAACGGCCTGGGGTGCGACCTGCGGCGGGGGCGGGGGCGCCTCGAGAACCGCCTCGGGATCGGGCGGTGGCGGAGCCTCGTCGAAGGGCTCCGGCTGGGCCTGTTGTGCATCCGGCGCCGCCGGACCGTCCTTGGCGTTGTCCACGTCGGATTTCGCGACGGTGGGCTCAGGCGACATGTCGATCATGATCGCCGCAGGCATCTCCTGCGGAGCGGAAGCCTTCTCGGACCTCTGCGTCAGGGCGAGGTAGAGTCCGACATGGACGGTGAGCATTAGGAGGACGGCCAACGCCCAGCCCAAGAACCGGAGCAGCACGGACGGCTCGGACCTTTCCAACTCCGCGCGACGCTGCTCGGTGACCTGAAGAAAGGCTTCAGGCGGCGGATGCATCATGGTTGCGCTCCGCCGGACGTCTCCTCGAGACCGACGAGGCCGACCTTGAGATAGCCTGCGCTGCGCAGCAGGTTCATCACCTGCATCAGTTCGCCGTAGGGCACACCCTTGTCGGCCCGCAGGAAGATGCGCTCGTCCTTATTGCCTTTCGTCGCGTCATCAAGGGCCGTGCCGAGATTCGGCCGGGCCACCGCGTCCTCTCCCAGGGTGACGGATAGATCGGATTTGATGCTGACATAGACCGGCTTGTCCGGCCGCGGCTGCTGGGGTGCGGAAGAGGTCGGCAACTCGACCGGGACACTCACGGTCGAGAGCGGCGCCGCGACCATGAAGATGATCATGAGCACCAGGATCACGTCGATGAACGGCGTGATGTTGATCTCGGCGTTCTCGACGAGATCGTCGCCGCCGTTGGATCCGAGGTTGACGGCCATGCGCCTACTCCGCAGCCAGGCGCAACTTGGACGGGCGGCCGTAGGTGACCGCCTCACGCGTGTCGAGGTCGCGCGACAGATGACGCATGACCAGCGCGACGGCGTCGCCGACCAAGGCCCGATAGCCGGTGATCGAGCGCGTCAGCGCGTTGTAGATCACGACGGCGGGGATCGCCGCGACGAGGCCGATGCCGGTGGCAAGCAGCGCTTCGGCGATGCCGGGCGCCACCACCGCGAGAGAGGTGGTGTTCGAGTTGGCGATGCCGATGAAGCTGCCCATGATGCCCCAGACGGTGCCGAACAAGCCGACGAACGGGCCGATCGAACCGATCGTCGCCAGAATTCCGGTTCCGGACGCCATTCGCTTGCCGATCTTGCCTTCGATCCGGGTGAGCGCGATGGCCGCCCGCTCCTTGATGCCCTCGCTCGGCAGCCCCTGCGACAGCACGACCTCGCTCTCGACCTCGATCAGCAGAAGCGCCCCGATGCCGCGGCGAACCTGGTCATTCGCCTCCGACAGGCTGGCGACCGACCGTAGCGCCTTCAGGCTCGACCGGATCTGCCGTTTGGCGAAGGCCAGGCTCAGCGTCTTCACCAGGAGGATGGCCCAAGTCACCACCGACGCCAGGAGAAGCGTCACCATCACCGCCCGCACGACGACGTCCGCACTGAAGAACATCCCTATGGGCGAGAAGTCGTGGGCGGCACCGGCCGCCTTGCCGGTGGCCGGAAGCTGCGCGCTCGTCGCGCCGGGTCCCGCCGGCACGCTCGCGGGCGTGGACGCCGGGGGGAGCGCGGGCGCGCCTGGCACGCCCTCGTCCGGCGCGACGTTGGTCGATACGGCGTCTGCCGGTGCCTCGACGTCCTGCGCCGCTGCTGGCGTGGTGATCGCGGCCGCACCTAGCAGGATCAGGACCGTGATCGTCAGGGCAATCCCACGCCGCGGACCGTTCGCCGAACTGGATTCATGAAAGGCCGTCGTCACCGTCATTGGGCTGAACCTTCGTTGCAGTCACCGTAGTGCTTCGAAGGCTCTGTGGGACGAGGCGCGCAATCTGCCACCCTACCCCCGCAATTTCCGGTTTGCCCAGGGTTTCCCGCGAGGGCGCGGACGACCTGTGGGGGCCCCGGCGCAGCGTGTTCCCGAGTGCGGTGTATTCGAGTCCGGCGCGCGTCCTGGACTCGACAAAGAGTTTGTTATCCTTCCCGCGGTCCTCATCGAAGCTGCAGCCTATCAGGTCGAGGACATTTCGGTTCGCAGTCACGACGGGTCCATTGGACCGGAAACGAACGACCGCCTGCGAGCGGTGAATGGCGGCGATCTGGCTGGCATCATCGCCGTTGGGCAACCGTTCCTGCGCATCCACCCATGACGATCGCCCGGCGCGACGTCTCATCCGCGACGCGGAGACCACAGTGCATGCCGATCTGCGTCGGGCGCTCTGTGTCCTCGCGGAACGCCATCTCCGGGACCTGCAAGCCCGGGGCATCGACCCTCGGGCGATCGTCGAGGGATATGGAACCCAGCGGCGCGTCCAGGTCGAGCGCGACCGCGAGGATGTCCGGCGTGGACTGCGCCATGAACCTGAGGCGGGCGCGCCACGGTCGGGTTGCAGCATCGCGCCGGTCATCGGCGATGTCGTTCGCCGCAGCATCGCGGGCCCTTTTTGACCCCCGTTGCGGTCAGCCTTCGGACGTCGATTGCGGTCACCCTGGCGAAGGATGATCGTTCACGTTCACGTCAATGATCCGAATATACCAGATATTCGCCAGGCTTCATCGGAACTCGCCGTCACGGAGGCCGGTTACGGCGGGACTTGATTTGAGCGGATGGGAGTCCCGGTGACACTCGGCGTCGACAGGCATGAACTCCAGCAGATCGTGGCCGGACTGAGCGAGGGCGTGATCCTGGTCGAGCCCGACCAGACCATCGCCTACGCCAATTCGGCGGCGCTGGCCATGCATGGGGCCGAGAGCCTGGAGGAACTCGGCGGAACGGTGGATGCCTACCGCGAGCGCTTCGCCCTGCGCTACCGCAACAACCATGCCCTCAACCAGTATCCGATGGAGCGCGTCGTCTCGGGCGAGCGTTTCCACGACGTCATCGTCGAGGTCACGCGCACCGACCGACCCGATGCCGACTTCGTCCACTCGCTGCGCAGCCTGGTTGCGACCGACCGCGAGGGCCAGCCGAGCTGCCTCGCCCTTATCCTCAAGGACGTCTCCGACCAGTTCGAGGCCGAGGCGCGCTTCGAGGCGACCTTCAACGCCAACCCCGCGCCCGCCGTGATCTGCCGGCTCGCGGACCTGCGCTTCGTCAAGGTCAACCTCGGCTTCCTGGAGATGACCGGCTTCACCCGCGAGGCCGTCATCGGCCGCAGCGTCTACGAGGTCGACGTCCTGGCCAATGCCCGCAACCGGGACCTGGCGATCGATCGTCTCAACAGCGGCGGCACCATCCCGCAGATGGAAGCTTGCCTCGACCTGCCCGACGGCGGCACCCGCTTCGTCATCGTGGCCGGGCAACCGATGGAACTCGGCGACGAGCGCTGCATGCTCTTCACCTTCGCCGACCTCGAACTGCGGCGCAAGGCCGAGACCGCCCTGCGCCAGAGCGAGGAGCGCTTCGCCAAGGCGTTCCGCCTCACCCCCGTGCCAACCCTGCTGGCCCGCGCTGAAGGTCTGGCGATCACCGGCGTGAACGAGGCCTTCAGCCGCGTCTTCGGCTTCGGTTCTGAAACGGTCACCGGCCGCACGCCGGCCGATCTCGACCTTTGGGTCTCAGAGCCGCAGCGCGACCGTTTCGAGACGGCCCTGGCGCGCACCGGCTGCGTGATGGGACTGGAGGTCTGCCTGCGTCATGAGGACGGGAGTAACCTCGATTGCCTGGTCTCGGCCGAGCGGGTCGAGATCGGCGCGGAGGCCTTCGTCCTCCTGGTGCTGCAGGACATCACTGAGCGCAAGCGAAGCGAGCGTGAGCTGTTCGAGGCGATCGAGGCGGTGATGGCCGACACCTCTTGGTTCAGCCGCGGACTGATCGAGAAGCTGGCCCACCTGCGCCAGCCCGGCGCGGGCCATCAGGATGCGGTCTCGCCCAACATGACGGTGCGCGAGCGCCAGATCCTGGACCTGATCTGCGCCGGGCTCTCGGACGAGGTCATCGCCAAACGACTAAACCTGTCCAAGAACACCGTGCGCAACCACGCGGCGGCCCTCTACCGGAAGCTCAACGTGCACAAGCGTTCCGAGGCCATCGTCTGGGGCCGCAACAACGGCTTCCCGACAGCGTCGTCCGGGTAAAAAAACCTGTATTACCGGTACATTTTCACTATTGAAGCGGCGGTTCAAGGGGCCATCTCACGAACCAGGGACGACGGGCCGAGGGTTCCACCGCCGAACTTCACCGTCCGCCGGATCGGCGCCCATCCAGCCGGGAGCTTCGACATGACCGCTCTCAGATCGCCCGCCTGCGCTCTGCCGGAGCCCGACGCCCACTGGGCTGGGTCAGGGCGACAGGCGGCGAACGGATCGGCGAACGGCAGGTCGGGACGGGGAACCCCACCCGGGCCGACACCAGGCCGGGATTGGCCCGGCGTTAGCCTCCGCGAGACCGGCGACGGCGTTCTTCGCCGCTCTCACCGGCAACACACCCACAACGCCGCGCCACGAAGCGCGCGCAGCAAGGACAACCATCATGGTCGACACGGATCGCATCACGGGCGCCGCCAAGGAGCTCGGCGGCAAGGTTCAGGGCACGGTGGGCGATCTCACCGGCTCGAAGCGGGACTCNGAAGTCGGACAAGACCAACCCCAAACCCTAGCTTCGGCCGCGCGCCGCGCGACGAACCCCAGCCACGAACACAGCAAGGACAATCATCATGGTCGACACGGATCGCATCACGGGCGCCGCCAAGGAGCTCGGCGGCAAGGTTCAGGGCACGGTGGGCGATCTCACCGGCTCGAAGCGGGACTCGCTCGAGGGCCGTGCCCGCGAGGCGCAAGGCGCCGCCGAGACCCTCTACGGTCAGGCCAAGGACACCGTCCGCGACGCCGCCGAGCACGTGGCCGACACCGCTCGCGAGATCGGCGGCAGGGTTCGCGACACGGTCGGCAACCTAATCGACTCCGACGACGTCGAGGACCGCGCGCGCCGCGCCCAGGGGGCAGCCGGCGACACCTACGACCGCGCCGAGCGGTCCGTGCGCCGGGCCGGCCGCGAGGCCTACGACCGGGCCGAGGACGCCTACGAGACCGGCGGCCGCTCTCTGCGCCAGGGCGGGCGCGAGGTGAGCCACCAAGTCGCCGAGCATCCCGTGGCCGCCCTGCTGGTGGCCGGCCTCCTCGGCTACGGCCTCGGCCTCCTCATCCACGGCCGCGACTGATCCGCAGAGCCGCGACAGATCGATCCCACCGCGCCGGGACTGCGCGGTGGGATCGGCGAACACCCCCGACTGACCCCTCGAACGACCGAACGTCTCGGACGACCGACCACCCGGAGTACCTATCCCGTGTCCACTTCCCCCCTTCTCGCGACCCCGGCCGTCTCGGCCGACACCCGTACCGTSCTSCTGAACCAGGTCTCCTGGGGCGCCATCTTCGCCGGCGCCGTCACCGCGCTGGTGACCCAGGTCATCCTCAACATGGTCGGGGTGGGCGTCGGCCTGTCCAGCGTCGGACCCGTGGCCGCCGACAACCCGGCCGCCTCGACGCTGTCGATGGGCGCCGGCCTCTGGTTCGTGGGCTCGGGCGTGGTCGCTTCCCTGGCCGGCGGCCTCATCGCCGGGCGCCTCTCGGGCAAGCCCGTCACGGGCGCGGCTGAGCGCCGGCCTCTGGTTCGTGGGCTCGGGCGTGGTCGCTTCCCTGGCSGGCGGCCTCATCGCCGGGCGCCTCTCGGGCAAGCCCGTCACGGGCGCSGCCGGCCTGCACGGGCTGGTCTCCTGGGCGGTGACCACCCTGGTGGTGCTCTACCTCCTGACCTCGGCCGCCGGCGGCCTCATCGGGGGCGCCTTCTCGGGCGTRACCAGCACGCTGGGCGGGGCCGGCTCGCTGGTGGGCGGCACGGTGCAGACCGCCGCGCAGGCCGCGGCTCCGTCGCTGTCGAAGATCTCCAACCCCCTGGACGGCATCGAGCAGTCGGTGCGCAACCAGGCCCAGAAGGCCCAGGCCGAGACCCGCGCGGCCGACGCCCTGGCCAAGGCCCAGGGCATCCCGGTCGACCAGGCCAAGGCCCAGATCCAGGASTACCGSAAGCAGTACGACGAGACCGTCGCGACCGCCAAGGYGAAGGCGGAAGCCGCGGCCGTCGCCGCCAAGTCCGCCGCCACCCAGGGCGCCTTCTACGGCGCGCTCGCCCTCATCCTGGGCGCGCTTGCCGGCTTCTTCGGCGGACGCCTCGGCGCTCCCAAGGCCGCCACCGTCGTGGCCGGTTACGACGCCCGCCGCGTCTGAACGGACGGGGCTGACCGACGCCGGCCAGCCCCGCCCCTTCCGATCGGGCGCCCCCGTCAGGCACGCACCGTGTCTCGGGGTCTCCTGCCGCCGACGTGTCCTTGCCTCCGCGACAGGCCACCGTTGCCGCCCAAGCCGCCGGCCCGCGATAGCCTGTTCGTTGGACATCGAGATGCCGGATCGGAGGCGCCGGGCGGCACGGTGGACATCGGCCGCCGGTCTGTTCGCCGGGCGAGGCCCCGCCAACGCAAGTGGTACGGTACTGATGCCTCGCCAGCCGGATTCGAGAGCAAGGATCGGGATGCGGCTCCGGGGATTTCAGGGCAGGACAGGCTGCGACGCGGCCGCGACAAGCGGGGGCCGCCCCTGGACGACGGAGGACGTTTCCCCATGCGGCGCGCTGACACCCATCCGGAGTGGGACGACCCGAGCGCCCCCGATGACGCGGACGCGCAGCGATGGGCCGCGCTCACCGCCCGCGACGCGCGGGCCGACGGCACCTTCGTCTACGCCGTTCGCACCACCGGCGTGTATTGTCGCCCCAGTTGCCCCTCCCGCGCGGCCAACCCGGAGAACGTGAGCTTCCACGCCACCTGCGACGCAGCCGAGGCCGCGGGCTTCCGCCCGTGCCGGCGCTGCCGGCCCAACGACGTGACCCTGGCCGAACGGCACGCCGCGGCCATCGTCCGGGCCTGCCGCCTGATCGACGCGGCCGAGACCATGCCGACACTCGAAGGCCTCGCCGCGGAAGCGGGCCTGAGCGCCTTCCACTTCCACCGCGTCTTCCGAAGGGTCACCGGCATCACGCCGAAGGCCTACGCGACGGCCAAGCGGGCCGAGCGCGTGGCGCAGCGCCTGCCCGAGGCCGGGACGGTGACCGAAGCGGTCTTCGCGGCCGGCTTCAACGCGTCGAGCCGCTTCTACGCTGAAGGCCCGGATCGACTCGGGATGCACCCATCGGCCTATCGCACGGGAGGCGCCGGGACGGCGATCCGCTTCGCGGTGGCCGCGTGCTCCCTCGGCGCGCTCCTGGTGGCGGCGACCCCCCGGGGCCTCTGCGCGATCCTCCTGGGCGACGATCCCGACGCCCTGGTCCGCGATCTCCAGGACCGCTTCCCCAGGGCCGACCTGGCGCCCGGCGATCCAGCCTTCGACGGGTGGGTGGCGACGGTCGTCGGTTTCGTCGAGGCGCCGGGCCGCGGCCTCGACCTGCCCCTCGACATCGGCGGCACCATCTTCCAGCAGCGGGTCTGGGCCGCCCTTCGCGCCGTCCCGATCGGCACCACGACGACCTACGGCGCGATCGCCCAGGCCATCGGCGCCCCGACATCCATGCGGGCCGTGGCCCAGGCGTGCGGCGCCAACCGGCTGGCGGTCGCCATCCCGTGCCACCGGGTGGTCCGCGCGGACGGGTCGCTCTCCGGTTATCGCTGGGGCGTCGCGCGCAAGCGCCAGCTCCTCGACCGCGAGGCGGATGCGCGCTGATGGTCCCGCCCGCGCCTGACGGTTTGAGAGAGGAGGTTCGACGTGTCGGGTTCGACGTGGCATGGGAGCCACAGGTCACGACCACAGGGTGTCCGACCCGTCGCGCCCCCTCGGTCCACGGGGTAGAAGCGACTTCGGCATTCCCGGACGCGCGATGCGCGTGGATGGACGTCGCGGTTCGCGTCCGGCCCGACCGGCCTCCCTCTCTAAGGCGTGACCCGCCCCCGCTCCCGTGGTCGAAACCGGCATGACCGCTGTTCCCCGTTCTCCGCGTTCCCAGGCCATCGCGCCCCGAACTGCGGCCCCGCGAACCGGAGCCGTCCGGCTTGCCCTCGTCGCCGTCCTTCTCTCCGCGTCGGAGGTGCGCGCCGAGGAGGCGGGCGGGATCGTGCTGGAGGAGCTTTCGATCACGGCCGAGGGTCGCCCGGCACCGGCCGGGGTGCCGTTCGGTGTCTCGGCGCCCCCCGGTTCCAGCCCGAGCGTGATCGAACAGCCCCTCGGCGCCACCGCCACGCGCGTCGGCCGCACCGACACGATCGAGAACCGGCCCGCCACAAGCCTCGGATCGGTGCTGGTGAACAGTCCCGGCGTCACCGTGCGCCCGGGCAATGGCGGGCGCGACGTGGTGATCTCCATCCGCGGCAACAATGCCCGCTCCACCGGTGTCATCCGGAACATGGTTGTGCTGGAGGACGGCTTTCTCCTGACCCAGCCGGACGGCGCCTCGCGCTTCGACCTCGTCGATCCGCGCGCCTACGGCCGCATCGACGTGTTCCGCGGTCCGCAATCAGCGCTCTTCGGCAACTACGCCACCGGCGGCGCGCTCGCCTTCCGCACCCGGACGGGCCGCGAGATCGACGGCTTCGAGATCGGCACCGATGCGGGCAGCTTCGGCTACCTCAGCAATTACTTNGGCGGCGCGCTCGCCTTCCGCACCCGGACGGGCCGCGAGATCGACGGCTTCGAGATCGGCACCGATGCGGGCAGCTTCGGCTACCTCAGCAATTACTTCACGGTCGGCGGCGTCAGCGGCCCCGTCGAGATCAGCCTGTTCGCAAGCGACGTCCGCGCCAACGGCTACCAGGATCACAGCGCCTACGACACGCAGACGATCAACCTGCTGGCCAGCTACACGCCGACGCCGGACAACCGCTTCACCCTGAAGGTAATCAACAACCCGTTGCAGGCGAACCTGCCCGCCCGGTCCTCCCTGAACCAGTACCAGATCAATCCCTACCAGCGCGGATGCGGCACGGTGGCGACGGCGGCACCGGGCTGTACCCTGACGAACCTGTTCGCCAACGGGGCCTTCGGCCGGACCGTCGGCGTGACCGCCACCGAGGGCGGGTTCGGACGGGACGACCGGCGCACCGTCGTGGCCCTGCGCTGGGAGCACGACCTCGACGCACAGACGACCTGGCGGACCCAGCTCGGCTTCGACGAGCGCAACTTCGACCAGCCGTTCTACACCTCCGCCGTCCGGGGCAGTTACCCGTCCCTGACCCTCCTCACGGACCTGACCCGACGCTACGACCTGATGGGCCTGCCGGCCGTGGGCTACGTGGCCTTCACCTCCGAGATCCTCGACAACCACGTGACCACGTTCAACCGGGCGCCGGGGGCGGGACGACCGGCCCTGGGCGCCCTGATCGGAGACCTGCGCGGCGACCAGACCAATCTCGGCGGGCGCGCCCGCACGGAGGTGGCACTTTCCGACCAGTGGAGCGGGCTCCTCGGACTCAGCGCGACGAACACCACGATCACCGGACGCAACAGCGCCTATACCTATTCGGAAGCCGGACGGACGGCCTCGGTGGTCGATGCCGCGCGCAGCTTCCTCAACGTCGCGCCGGAACTGGCCGTGGTCTATCGGCCCCGGGACGCCTGGAGCGTCCGCGGGCGCGTCGCCACCGGCTACGCCACGCCGACGGGCAGCAACCTGTTCGTCACCAGCGCGGGGCTGCCGGGCAACAACACGCAGCTTCAGGCACAGACGAACCTCGGCTTCGACCTCGGCGTCGACTGGACGCCGGTGGACTCCCTGCGGATCAGCCTCACGGGCTTCTACGAGTTCTTCCGCAACGAACTCCTGTCGCAATCACCGGGTGGGGGCCGGCTGAGCTACTTCATCAACGCCCCGGCCTCGGAGCATCGCGGCGTCGAACTCGGCGGCGACTGGGCCTTCGCGCCGGGCTGGCGCGGAACGCTGGCCTACAGCTTCGACGATCAGATCTACACGCGGTTCACCGAGCTGCTGAGCGCCGGTGCCGTCACCGCCCGTTTCGACCGGGCGGGCAAGTCCATTCCCGGCGTCCCCGCGCACCAGCTCCTGGCGCGGGTCGGCTACGATCAGGTCGGCGGCCCCCTGGACGGGCTCGGGGCCTTCGTGGAGACCGTGGTTCAGGACGGCGTCCTCATCGACAACGGAAACCGCCTGAGGACCCCCGGCTACGCCATCCTCAACGCGAACGTCCACTACGCCACGGCGCTCACCGGGGGCTACGCCAAGCGCCTCAGCCTGTACCTGGAAGTCCGCAACCTGCTCGACACGACCTACATCGCCTCCGCCCTGAACCTGACGAGCACCCTCAGCCGGACCACCGGCCTGGAGAACGGGGCGGCCACCCTGGCGGGCACGGCCGGATCGATCCTCGCGGGCGCGCCGCGCAACGTCGTCGGGGGGCTGAAGCTCGCGTTCTGAAATCCTGCGGTCCGCGACTCTGCAACTCCATCGGGCAGAGCGTGAGATTGCCTATTTTTTAGGCGATCGGCGTGACGCTTCCGGAGAGCGGCGAGGTCTCTGCGTGTCTTTGAGGCAATGCCCGGCCGCGCCCCCGAGGGCCCGGACAGCAGCGCCGCGTCCCCGGCCGGTGCGGCTCGGACTTCGGATCGTGGGCGGCGAGACATGGTCCGGCGGGGTGTTCGTCTCGGGCGTCCGAGTGTGGCGCGAGGGGTTGGCCGATGGATTGCATTCACGTTTGCGTCACGCCGTCTCCAGCCCATGGAAACCCGTCCGCGCATGTTTGCTTCCGTTTCCCGATGGTCGAAGTCCTGCCTTCTCGCCGCCGCCCTGCTGTCCGGGGTGCTGATGCCCACGGCCTTCGCGCAGGGCGTCCTCAAGATCGGTATGACGGCCTCCGACATCCCGCTCACCACGGGCCAAGCCGACAATGGCGGCGAGGGCATGCGGTTCACGGGCTACACGGTCTATGACGGCCTCATCAATTGGGACCTCTCCTCCGCCACCAAGCCCTCCGTGCTGGTGCCGGGCCTCGCCACGCGCTGGGCCGTCGATCCCGCCGACAACACCAAGTGGACCTTCAAGCTGCGCGAGGGGGTGACCTTCCACGACGACTCGCCCTTCACCGCCGAGTCGGTGGTGTGGAACCTCGACAAGCTCCTGAAGACCGACGCGCCGCAATTCGACCCGCGCCAGTCGGCCCAGGGGCGCTCGCGCATCCCGGCGGTGGCGAGCTACCGCGCCATCGACCCGACCACCCTCGAAATCGTCACCAAGAACCCCGACGCGACGCTGCCTTACCAGATCGCGTGGATCATGATCTCGTCGCCGGCCCAGTGGGAGAAGGTCGGCAAGAGCTGGGACGCCTTCGCCAAGACCCCGGCCGGCACCGGCCCATGGAAGCTCACCCTGTTCGCCCCGCGCGAGCGCGCCGAGATGGTGCCCAACAAGGAGTACTGGGACAAGGCCCGGGTGCCCAAGCTCGACAAGCTCGTGCTCGTGCCGCTGCCCGAGGCCAATGCCCGCGTGGCGGCCCTCCGTTCGGGTCAGGTCGACTGGATCGAGGCGCCCCCGCCGGATGCCGTCGCGTCCCTGAAGGCCGCCGGCTTCGGCATCGTCACCAACGCCTACCCGCACAACTGGACCTGGCACCTCTCCCGCGTCGAGGGCTCGCCCTGGAACGACATCCGCGTGCGCAAGGCCGCCAACCTCGCGGTGGACCGCGAGGGCATGAAGGAATTGCTCAACGGGCTGATGATCCCGGCACAGGGCTTCATGCCGCCGGGCTCGGCCTGGTTCGGCCACCCGACCTTCAAGCCGACCTACGACCCCGAAGCCGCCAAGAAGCTCCTGGCCGAGGCCGGCTACGGCCCGAACAAGCCCATCGTCACCAAGATCCTGATCGCGCCGTCGGGCTCGGGCCAGATGCAGCCCCTGCCGATGAACGAGTTCATCCAGCAGAACCTCGCGGATGTCGGCATCAAGGTCGAGTTCGAGGTGGTCGAGTGGAACACGCTCATCAACCTGTGGCGCGCGGGCGCCAAGTCCGACATGTCGCGCAAGGCGACGGGGATGAATTTCTCCTACTTCATCCAGGACCCCTTCACGGGCTTCATCCGCCACCTCCAGTGCAACCTCGCCGCGCCCAACGGCACCAACTGGGGCCATTACTGCGACCCCGAGATGGACAAGCTGTTCGACCAGGTCCGCACCACCTTCGACCCGGCCGAGCAGACCAAGGTCCTGGAGAAGGTGCACGAGAAGTACGTCGACGACGCCCTGTTCCTGATGGTGGCCCACGACACCAATCCGCGTGCCATGAGCCCCAAGGTGAAGGGCTTCGTGCAGGCGCAGAACTGGTTCCAGGACTTCTCGCCGATCTCGATGGGCAAGTGATCGGGCAAGTGGTTGAGCAAGTGACGATGAAGGTCGCGGTCATGAACCCTCCCCCGCTGCGGGGGGAGGGTGGTCGCGCAGGAACCGGGGGAGGGGCATGCCGCATCCGGCAAAGTCGCCTCCGCTCCCGCCTGCTCCGCAGGTACCCTCTTCCGCAGAGGAGAGAGGGCTGAGAACATGCTGAAGTTCATCCTCAAGCGCCTGCTCACCGTGACGCCGGTGGCGCTCGGCGTGAGCGTCGTCTGCTTCATGCTGGTCCACCTCGCCCCCGGCGATCCCTTGAGCGCGGTGCTCCCGGTGGACGCCACGCAGGAGACCATCGACGCCATGCGGGCGGCCTACGGCTACGACAAGCCACTGCCCGTCCAGTACGTGATCTGGCTCTGGCACGTGCTTCAGGGCGATCTCGGCATCTCCATCGCCACCGGCCGCCCCGTGGTGCAGGAGGTCGGGCGGGCCGTGGTGAACAGCCTGATCCTGGCCTCCGTGGCGACGCTGATCGGCTTCACCTTCGGGTGCCTGTTCGGCTTCGTGGCCGGCTACTTCCGCAACTCGGTCCTGGACCGGCTCGCCTCGGCGGTCTCGGTCTTCGGGGTGAGCGTGCCGCATTACTGGCTCGGCATGGTACTGGTCATCGTGTTCTCGGCCCAACTCGGCTGGCTGCCGCCCACCGGGGCCGGGCCCGACGGCTCGGGCAACTGGCGGCCCGATCTCGACCACCTGCGCTACATCATCCTGCCGGCCCTCACGATGTCGGTAATTCCCATGGGCGTCATCGCCCGCACCATCCGGGCGCTGGTGGGCGACATCCTCGCGCAGGACTTCGTCGGTGCGCTCCGGGCCAAGGGCATGAGCGAGTTCGGCGTGTTCCGGCACGTCGTCAAGAACGCGGCCCCGACGGCGCTGGCCATCATGGGCCTGCAACTCGGCTACCTGCTGGGCGGCTCGATCCTGATCGAGACCGTGTTCGCCTGGCCGGGCACCGGCTTCCTCCTCAACGCCGCGATCTTCCAGCGCGACCTGCCCCTGCTGCAGGGCTCGATTCTCGTCCTGGCGATGTTCTTCGTCGCCCTCAACCTCATCGTCGACGTCGTCCAGACGGCGCTCGACCCGCGCATCGAGAGGGGCTGATGGCACGCGCGACACAGGCCGCCGCACCGATCCTCGACATCGCCGGCGGGGCCGCCCCGGCGCCGACGGCGCCGGACGCCTTCGTGCCCTCGCGGGGGTTCTGGGGGCAGGTCGGCCACAAGCTCCTGCGCGATCCCGTAGCGATGGCCGCCGCCGGCATCATTCTGGCGATCGTGGCGGTGGCGCTGCTCTCGCCCTGGATCACCCCGATGGACCCCTATCGCGGCTCGATGCTGCGGCGCCTGAAGCCCATCGGCGACGCCACCTACCTCCTGGGCTCGGACGAACTCGGCCGTGACATGCTGAGTCGCCTGATGATGGGCGGGCGCCTGTCCCTGTTCATCGGGGTCACCCCCGTCATCCTCGCCTTCGTCATCGGGTCCGGCATCGGCATCCTGGCCGGCTACGTCGGCGGCTGGGTCAACACCGTGCTGATGCGCACGGTGGACGTGTTCTTCGCGTTCCCCTCGGTGCTGCTCGCCATCGCGCTCTCTGGCGCCCTGGGCGCGGGCATCTTCAACTCGATCGTGTCGCTGACCTGCGTGTTCGTGCCCCAGATCGCCCGCGTGGCCGAGAGCGTGACCACCCAGATCCGCGCCCGCGACTACGTCGACGCCGCCCGCCTCTCCGGCGCCTCGACCCTGACGATCCTGCGCGTGCAGGTGCTCGGCAACGTGCTGGGGCCGATCTTCGTCTACGCCACCAGCCTCATCAGCGTATCGATGATCCTCGCCTCCGGCCTCTCCTTCCTCGGCCTCGGCGTGAAGCCGCCGGAGCCCGAGTGGGGCCTGATGCTGAACACCCTGCGCACGGCGATCTACGTGAACCCGATGGTCGCGGCCCTGCCGGGGCTGGCCATCTTCATCGTCTCGATCTCGTTCAACCTGTTCTCCGACGGCCTGCGATCCGCCATGGAGGTGAAAGCATGAGCCAGCCCATCGGCCTCGCCACCGTCCCGATCGCCCGCGACCGGGGCGGCCCGGCTCAGCCCCTCCTCACCGTCGACCGACTGGTGAAGCACTTCCCCGTCAAGAAGGGCATCGGCGGCACCAAGGCGGTGGTGCGAGCGGTGGACGGCGTCGATTTCGAAATCCTGAAGGGCGAGACCCTCGGCGTGGTCGGCGAGTCGGGCTGCGGCAAGTCCACCACCGCCCGGCTCATCATGGGCCTGATCAGCCACGATTCCGGCGACCTGCTGTTCGACGGCGAGCGCATCGGCAGCCGGGCGCTGCCCCTGCGGGACTTCCGGGCCCAGGCCCAGATGGTGTTTCAGGACAGCTACTCCTCCCTGAATCCGCGCATGACCGTCGAGGGCTCCATCGCCTTCGGGCCGCAGGTGCACGGGATCCCGAAGCGCCAGGCCATCGAGCGCGCCCGCAGCCTGCTCGCCCGGGTGGGGCTGGAGCCGGCCCGCTTCGCGGCGCGCTACCCGCACGAGCTCTCAGGCGGCCAGCGCCAGCGGGTGAACATCGCCCGGGCGCTCGCCCTCGAACCCCGCCTCGTGGTGCTCGACGAGGCGGTCTCGGCCCTCGACAAGTCGGTGGAGGCGCAGGTGCTGAACCTGCTGATGGATTTGAAACAGGAGTTCAACCTCACCTACCTGTTCATCAGCCACGACCTCAACGTGGTGCGCTTCATCTGCGACCGGGTTGCGGTGATGTATCTTGGTCAGGTGGTGGAGATCGGCCCCGCCGACACGGTGCTGGCCGCTCCGGCCCATCCCTACACGGCCGCGCTCCTGTCCTCGATGCCCTCGATGGACCCGGATGCGCGGACCACGGTGGCGCCGCTTGCCGGCGACCCGCCGAACCCCATCGAACCGCCCGCCGGCTGCCGCTTCCACCCGCGCTGCGCCCTCGTCGAAGAGGTCTGCCGCGGCACGGTCCCGCCCCTCGACGGCCGCGATGTGCGCCACCGCGTCGCCTGCCTCGCCCGCCAGCCCGGCTCGGGCCATTCCCTGTCGCCCAGCCTGACGGTGGCCGCATGAGCGTATCGGCACCCGAGCCGGCCGTCGCGATCCGCGGCCTGACGGTGGTCTTCGGCGGCGTGGTCGAGGCCGTGGACGGGGTCGACCTCACCCTCGAGCGCGGCCAGGCCGTGGCGCTGATCGGCGAGTCCGGCTCCGGCAAGAGCGTCACCCTTCGGGCGATCATGCGCCTGAACCCGGAGCGCCGGACGCGGATCGGCGGCACGATCCGGGTTGGCGGCGCGGACGTGATGGCCCTGTCGCCCAAAGCCCTGCGGGCCCTGCGCGGCCGGGCCGTGGCGATGATCTTCCAGGAGCCGCTCCTGGCCCTCGATCCCGTCTACACGGTGGGCCAGCAGATCACCGAGGCGATCCGCCAGCACGAGCGGATCAGCGCCGGGGCGGCCCGCCAGCGCGCCCTGGCCCTGTTCGAGCGGGTCCGCATTCCGAGCCCGGAGCGGCGCCTCGACGCCTATCCGCACGAGATGTCGGGGGGCATGCGCCAGCGCGCGATGATCGCTCTGGCGCTCGCCTGCCGGCCGCAGGTCCTGCTCGCCGACGAGCCGACCACGGCGCTCGACGCCACCGTTCAGATCCAGATCCTGCTGCTCCTGCGCGAATTGCAGGCGGAGCTCGGCCTCTCGACGATCTTCGTCACCCACGACCTCGGCGCCGCCGTGGAGGTCGCGGACCGGATCGCGGTGATGTATGCCGGCCGCATCGTCGAGGAGGGCTCCGCCCGGGACGTGGTGCTCGCCCCCCACCACCCCTACACGATCGGCCTCCTGCGCAGCCGCGCCGATGGGGCGCTCGCCAAGGGCACGCGCCTGAAGACGATCCCCGGCAGCCCGCCCGACCTCGCCAACCGCCCGCCGGGCTGCCCCTTCGCCCCGCGCTGCTTCCTCGCCGAAGCGCGCTGCCGGGTCGAGGTGCCACCCTCCGTGGCCGTGCAGCCCGGCCACCGGGCCGCCTGCTGGCGCACCGACGCGGCAGAGGCGGCGTTCCAGGAAGACCGGGCGGCGGTGATGGCGGACGCGACGGTGTGAGACCGGAAACCCTCTCCCCCCATTGCGGGGGGGGAGGGTGGTCGCGGAGCGACCGGGAGAGGCGGCGACAGGTCCGGATCACGCGCATCCCTCATCCGACCCGCTGACGCGGGCCACCTTCTCCCGCAAAGGTGAGAAGGAAGCGGGGCTCACCCGAGCCGCAGCCCAGCCTTCGCCTTGCGCCGCTGCAGGTACAGGCTCGTCCCCAGCGCCAGTCCGATCACCGCAAGGGACAGGCCGGTGGTGAGGGTACCGAGCGCGTAGATCTCCGGCGTGGTCACGGTGGTGGTCAGGCCCTGCAGCTCCAGTGGCAGGGTGTTGCGGCCGCCGATGGCCTGGCTGGTGCGGGCGAGCTCGTCGAAGGACAGGGTGAAGCCGAACAACGCGACGCCGACCAGCGAGGGGCCGAGGATCGGCACCACCACGTGACGCAGGGTCTGAGACCCGGTGGCGCCGAGGTCGCGGGCGGCCTCCTCGTAGGCCGGGTCGAACCGGTTGAAGACCGCGAACATGATCAGGAGGCCGAAGGGCAGAGTCCAGGTGAGGTGGGCGCCCAGCGCCGAGGTGTAGAGCCCCATCAGGGTACCGTGCTCCTGCAGCCAGCCCCATCCGGTCTCGGCGGCGGCCCATTTCACCGCCTCGTCGAGAAGCCGGAATTCCAACCCGATGCCGAGCGAGACCACGATCGAGGGGACGATCAGGCTCGCGACCGCAAGGGTGAACAGCGCGCCCTCGCCGCGAAAGCGCTTGCGGAAGGCGAGGCCGGCGAAGAACGCGATGACGACGGTGAGCCCCATCACCACGAGGCCAAGTCGCAGGGAGCGCCAGAGGGCGCCCCAGATGTCGACAATCCCGGGCCCGGCCCAGAGCTTGCCGAACCAGTGCGTCGAGACCCCGTTCATCGGGAAGGTGAGGCCCCCCTGCGGCCCCTGGAAGCTGAGGACGAGGATGGTCAGCGTCGGCCCGTACAGGAAGGCCACGAAGAGGGCGAAGAACGCCGCCAGGGCGTAGAAGGCCGGGGAGCGGGGGCGGTCGCTCACGTCTAGAGTTCCTTCCGCAAGTCAATGAGCCGGGTCATGGCCACGATCATCAGCATCACGGCGCCCAGCAGGACCACCGCGTTGGCCGCGGCCGCCGGCAGCTGCAGGGCCGACATCTGGACCTGGATGACCTTGCCGACCGAGGCGATCTGCTGGCCGCCCATGACGCCGACGGTGACGAAGTCGCCCATCACCAGGGTCACCACGAAGATCGACCCGATGGCGATGCCGGGCTTGGCCAGGGGCACCACCACGTTCCAGAGGGTCTGCCAGCCGGTGGCGCCGGAATCATAGGCCGCCTCGAT
Organism: Methylobacterium sp. Leaf465; assembly: GCF_001424705.1. GTDB lineage: Bacteria > Pseudomonadota > Alphaproteobacteria > Rhizobiales > Beijerinckiaceae > Methylobacterium. The sequence continues at coordinate 145,158 of NZ_LMRA01000012.1, read as the reverse complement.
CAGCGACCGGTCGATGCGCGCCATGCTGTTGAAGATCGGCACGATCATGAAGACCGTGTTGAGGTGCACGAAGGCGAGCACCACCGAGAAGTCGGAATAGAGCAGGCCCTCGATGGGCGTCTTGATCAGTCCCATCCCCATCAGGGTGTCGTTGACGAGGCCGTTGCGGCCCAGCAGCGGGATCCAGGAGATCATCCGGATCACGTTCGAGGTCCAGAACGGAATTGTGCAGACGAGGAACAGCGCCATCTGCATGGTGCGCGAGCGGACGTGGAAGGCGACGAAGTAGGCCACCGTGAAGCCGATCCCCAGGGTGAAGGCCCAGGTCAGCGCGCAGAATTTCAGGGTCGAGAGGTAGGTCCGCACGGTGGTGCAGGCATCCGCCGTGTTGAGGCAGCCCTCGAACACGTCGATGTAATTCTGCACCGTGAAGGCGGGAATGATCTCGTACTCGTTGTACTCCCAGAAGCTGACGATCAGGGTCAGGCCCAGGGGCACCACGAAGAACACCAGGAAGACGAGCGCCATCGGCGCGGCCTGGAGGTAGGCCAGCGCCTGCCGGCGGCGGGTCCTCGTCGTAAGGCTGGCGGCGGGGGCCTTGGCGGGCGGCGCCTCCGTCACGGCGGCCGGAAGGGCGATGTCGGTCATGGCGCAACCCTCGTGACAGGCGAAACCCTCCCCCCCTCTGCGGGGGAGGGCGTTCGCATCGTCGCCCCGCTTACGCGGCGATGAACTCGTTCCACTTGCGGACCATGTAGGTGTTCTCGTCCATCACGGCGTTCCAGCAGGCGACGCTGCCCATGCGGGTCTCGAAAGAGCCGCCGTCGCGGGTGGCGCCGGCCTTCTCCAGCACGCTGCCGTCCGGTCCCTTGATGTCCTTCTCGGCGGGCTTGCCCTCCATCCAGTACGCCCACTCGTAGGGCTCCATGTGCGCCTTGGCCGTCTCCAGCACGGCCGAGTAGTAGCCCTGTCGGTTGAGGTAGGCGCCGGCCCAGCCGGAGAGGAACCAGTTGATGAAGTCGTAGGCCGCATCCAGCTTGCGGCCCGTCAGGGTCTTGGGCAGGCCGAAGCCGGTGGCCCAGGCCCGGTAGCCCTCCTTGAGGGGCTGGTAGGTGCAGGCCACGCCCTGGCTGCGGACCTTGGTGACGGCGGGCGACCACATCGACTGGATCACGGTCTCGCCCGATGCCATCAGGTTCACGGATTCGTTGAAGTCCTGCCAGAAGGCGCGGAACTGACCGGCGCGCTTGGCCTCGATCAGCAGCTTGATGGTGCGATCGATCTCGGCCTTCGTCATGTTGCCCTTGTCGGGATAGGTGTAGTCGCCCGTGGCCTCGATCACCATGGCGGCATCCATGATGCCGATGGAGGGGATGTTGAGGATCGAGGCCTTCCCCTTGAATTCGGGGTTCAGGAGTTCCTTCCAGCTCGCGATCGGGCGTTTGATCAGGTCCGGGCGGATGCCGAGGGTGTCGGCGTTGTAGGTGGTGGGGATCAGGGTGATCCACTCGGTGGGCGAACCCGCGAAGGTCTTCGCGTTTTGCCCCTCGAGATAGAAGACCTTCTTGGGCGCCGTGCCCTGGTCGCCGATCGTCTTGCCCCCGACCTGGCCCTTGGTGAAGACCGGAGTGATGTTGTCGGCCTGCTTGATCCGACGGGCATCCATGCCCTGGATGTTGCCCGAGGGGATAAGCTTCTTCAGACTGAAGAACTCGGTGTCGAGGAGGTCGAAGGAATTCGGCTGCGTCACCACGCGCTTGGTCACCTCGTCGGTGACGACGGGGATGTACTCGATGGTGATCCCGAGATCCTCCTTCACCTTGCGGGCGATGTCGCCGGACTGGTTCACGGCGGTGCCGAGGTAGCGCAGGGTCACGGGTTCGGCCGCGATCACGTTGGGAAAGCCGGTGATCGGACCGGCGCCGAGGGCCAGTCCGGTGGCACCCGCGCCCTGGAGCAGGGTGCGGCGGCTCAGCTTGATCGTGGTCGTCATGCAGGCTCCTCTGAGGAAACGCGGTCGGGTCAGGCGCTCAGGCGATGGGCGGCGTCGGCGTCCCAGCCCAGCGGCACGGTCTGGCCGAGGGCGAGGGGGGCGCCCGCATAGGCCGCGTCATCGATCACCGCCGTCAGCGCGGTGGCGGGTCCTCCGCCGAGGCCGTCGGCCGCGAAGCCCACATGCACGCTGGTGCCCTGGTACTCCACCGAGACGACGCGGGCCGGCACCGCGTCCGGGCCGGCTTGCGCGCCGAGGCGCATCCGGTCGGCGCGCACCGCCACCTCGCTCGCGTCGGCCAGGCGGATGACGTTGTGGCCGCCGATGAAGCGGGCGACGAAGGCGGTGGCCGGGCGTTCGAACACGGTGCGGGGGGCGGCCGCCTGCTCGATGCGTCCACCATTCATCACCACCACGAGGTCGGAGAGCGCCATCGCCTCCTCCTGGCTGTGGGTGACGTGGATGAAGGTGATGCCGAGTTCGGCCTGCAGCCGCTTCAGCTCGGTCCGCATCCGCACCCTCAGGAACGGATCGAGGGCCGAGAGCGGCTCGTCGAGGAGCAGGACCTTGGGTCCGGTGACCAGCGCGCGGGCGAGCGCCACGCGCTGCTGCTGGCCACCGGAGAGTTGCGCCGGCAAGCGCTCCGCCAGATGGGCCATCTGAACGAGGTCGAGCATCGCCAGCGCCTTGGCGCGGCGCTCGGCCTTCGCGATGCCCCGCATCTTCAGGCTGAAGGCGACGTTGTCGCGGCAATTCAGGTGGGGAAACAGGGCGTAGCTCTGGAACATCATCGCCGTGCCGCGCTCGGCCGGCGTGGCATCTCCCACGGAGCGCGGGCCGATGACCACGTCGCCGCCGGACACGGTCTCGTGGCCGCCGATCATCCGAAGGGTGGTGGTCTTCCCGCAGCCCGAGGGGCCGAGCAGGCAGCAATAGGCGCCCGAGCGCACCTTCAGATCGATGCCGTCCACGGCGGTCGTGTGGCCGTAGCGCTTGGTCAGGCGGATCAGCTCGACGTCCATGCGTTGTCTCCCCGCCCGATCCCCAGCAAGGGACGGGCCAGACGATCCCCGTTTCGCCACCCAAACCGTCTCCGGTCGACCGCAACCGGGCTGGCGCGCGCCGCCCGGGGGCGGCCGGCCGGATCAGACGGCAGTCCCCGGCCCCGGCGTCCGGTCGAGGACCCGTCCGCGCCCGGGCGGCCCGGTCACCCGCCCATCCTCGGCGACGACCTCGCCCCGCGCGAGGGTCATCACCGGCCAGCCCGTCACGGAAAACCCCTCCCAGGGGGTGTAGTCCGCCCCGTGGTGGAGGTTGGCCTGCCGGATCGTCTCGCGGCGGTTCGGGTCCCACAGCGTCAGGTCGGCGTCGAAGCCGATTCCGATCGAGCCCTTACGCGGGTAGAGCCCATAGAGCTTGGCGTGGTTGGTGGCGGTGAGTTCCACGAAGCGATTGAGGGAGATGCGCCCCGCCGAGACGCCTTCCGAGAACAGGATGGGCAGACGGGTCTCGATGCCCGGGATGCCGTTGGGCACCCAGCGGAAGGAGGTCCGGCCCTTCGGATTCAGCTTGCCGGCGGGATCGTCGTAGCGGAAGGGGCAATGGTCGGAGGAGACCACGTCGAACAATCCGGTCTGGATCCCGCGCCAGATCGCGGCCTGGTTGGAGGCCTCCCGCGGCGGTGGCGAGCAGACGTATTTCGCCCCGGCCATCGGGTCGTCGGAGCCGAGGCCCTTCATGTGGTCGGCGGTCAGGGTCAGGTATTGCGGGCAGGTCTCGGCGTGGATCTTCAGGCCGCGCTCCCGGCCCCAGGCGATCTGCTCCATGGCCTGCTGGCCCGAGACGTGGACGATGACGATCGGCAGGTCGACGAGCTCGGCGTGGCTGATGGCCCGGTGCGCCGCCTCGCGCTCGACCACCTGCGGCCGGGACAGGGCATGTCCGAAGGGGCGCGTCTCGCCGGCCTTCTCCAGACGCTCGGTCATGTAGCGGATGGCGTCGTAGCCCTCCGCATGGACCATGACGCGCGCGCCCTCCCGCCGCGCCAGGTCGAACACGTCGAGGATCTGGCGGTCGTTCAGGACGAGGTCGTCATAGGTCATAAATACTTTGAAGGAGGTGTAACCCTCCGCGATCAGGGCTGGCAGCTCCTGGCCGAGCACCGCCGGCGTCGGGTCCGAGACGATGAGGTGGATGGCGACATCGATGTGGCACTGCCCCTCCGCCAGCGCCCGGTAGGCATGGGTCGCCGCGCGGAGCGACGCGCCGCGAGGCTGGAGCGCGAAGGGCATCACGCAGGTGTTTCCGCCGGCGGCCGCCGCGCGGGTCGCGGAGGCGAAGTCGTCCGCCATGACGATGCCGGGGCCGGACGCCTGCGCGATGTGGACGTGGCTGTCGATGCCCCCGGGCAGGACGAGGAGGCCGGAGGCGTCGATCGTGCGGGCCGCATCGGCGATCCGCTCGCCGATCGCCGCGATGCGGCCGCCGCGGATGCCGAGATCGGCGGCGAACGTGTCGGTGGCGGTGACCAGCGTGCCGCCCCGGATGGCGAGGTCGAAGTCGGGCATGGCGTCAGTCCCTCACACGGGCGATGATCGCCACCGGGCCGCCGCCGTCCGGTCCCTGATGCTCGGCACCGCCCGAGACGAACAGATCGGTGCGCCCGATCGCGGCGGCGGCGACCCCGCCCACGAGGGCGCGGGCGTGCCGGGTGGCGTTGATGTCGCTGTCGTCGTTCATGATGTGGCGCCGGCCCCGGATCAGCCCGTCATGCGAGGGCTCAGCCTTGGCGAGCAGGGCGACCACGCGCTCCGACATCCCGGGAGCCAGCTGACCCGACGAGGAAAACCCGAGATCCGCCAGGACACCCTGGATCGCGTCGAAATCGATGCCGTCGCGCATGACCCGGTGGGCGATGGCGTGGGGGCCGGACCAGCCGGGGGCATTGCCCAGGACGATGACCTCATTGCGCATCAGCTCGATGCCGGCTGACGCACTGGCGCGCCCGGAATAGAGGTTGCGCCGCGTGCCGATGGCCGCGTCCGAAAGCTCTTCGCCCGAGACTTCGCCCAGGGCCAGGGCGATGCCCAGCGCCGAGGCGCCCCGCGACAGACCCATGGAGGCGTAGGTGTCGTAGGTGGCCACGCCCTGCCCACGTTCGGCGGCCTCCTGGATGCGGGCGCTGGTGAGGAGCGGGCACTTCACCTGCACGAGGTGGACGTCCTCCGGATCGTCGAGCCCGGCCTGGGCCATGGCTTCGCCGACCGCCGTGGCCGTCGCCCGCACCTGTGCCATCCGGCCGATCGCCTCGGGGCGGAAATCGGCCGTGAAGGCGGTGCCGATCGCCAGCGCCGACGCACCTTCGGCCTCGGGACCATCGCGGCGCGCCAGCACGAGGAGGTGGGGAGAGAGCCCGCCCTCGGTGCCGCCCGACATGACCAGGGCGACCCGTGCGCCGACCGCCGCGGGCGTGCAGCCCATCGCGCCGGCGAGGGCGGTCTCCAGCGCCATCACGGCGAGCGGGCGGGTGAAGTCGTTGACGCAGCCGTTGCCCTCGGTCTTGCCAAAGATCGCCACGATCTCGTCCGCCGCCACGGCGCCGGCGGCGATGAGGTCCATCACCCCCGAGACGTCGGCGGGATGCCGGGTCGGCACGCGGAAGACGAGGCATTCGGGCATGGCGGGTTCGCGTCTGGATGAGAGGACGGGCCAAGCTAGGCCGCGCGTCCGGCCCGTGCGAGTGCTGGTTTGCGCACGCCGCGCTCCCGAACGGGCAACGGTCGGGATGGACCGAACGGTACGGCTCTTGCCGGGCCGGGGGCGACAAGGTGGTCGATGGCAGCGCGACCCGGTTTGGAGCTGCACGATTTGTGGCTTTCTGCCCCCGAGGGTGGCGCTCAATTGTCCGATCTGACCAAGCGGACGGCAATCGCGCCCTCGATCGACGGCGATGACCGATCTGTGGGTTTTGTTGGCATTGCTTTTGCCAAGCTGGGTTTCGCGAGGCCCTGACAGCGTCCGGCGGCGGACACGGCCTCCCGCCGGCAATCCTGAGGAGCACGAACGCATGACAGACCCGACGATCAGCCGGCGCGGCGCGCTCAAGCTCGGCACGGCCGCCGCGGCGGGCGCCCTCGCGACGCCGTTCCTCGCCCGCCACGGCCTCGCCGCCGAGGAACCGATCAAGCTCGGGAGCCTCCTCGACGGCAGCGGCGCCCTCGGCCTCGAGGGCAAGCGGATGATCGAGACCACCGAATACGCGGTGGAACTGATCAACAAGGCCGGCGGCCTCCTCGGACGGCCGATCAAGATCATCGCCTACGACACCCAGTCGAGCATGCAGCTCTACACGCAGTACGCCCAGCAACTCGCACTGAAGGAGAAGGTCGACGTCATCCAGGGTGGCATCACATCGGCCTCGCGCGAGGCGATTCGGCCGATCTTCGGCCGGTCCAAGACCCTGTACTTCTACAACACCCAATACGAGGGCGGCGTCTGCGACCGCAACGTGTTCTGCACCGGCACGACGCCGGCCCAGACCGTGAATCACCTCGTCGACTATGCGCTGAAGACCTGGGGGAAGAAGGCCTACATCATCGCGGCCGACTACAATTACGGCCATATCACCGCGAGCTGGATGACGAAGTTCATGAAGGAGGGCGGCGGCTCGGTCGCCGGCACCGACTTCTTCCCCCTCGACGTGACGAATTTCTCCTCCGCGATCAGCCGAATCCAGCAGGCCCAGCCCGACCTCGTGCTCTCGGCCCTGGTGGGCGCCAACCATTCGGGCTTCTACCGCCAGTGGGACGCCGCCGGGATGAAGGGCCGGATTCCCGTGGCTTCCTCGGTCTTCGGGCTCGGCGACGAACTCACCACCATGGATGCTTCGACCACCACCGGCATCGTCACCTGCTACGGCTGGTACAACGACCTGCCCGACGCCCGGAGCGTCGCGTTCGTCAAGGGGATGCAGGCCAAGTTCGGCGCCAACGTCACCGACCTCAGCGAACTCGACACCGCCACCTACGACGGCATCATGCTCTGGGCCGCGGGGGTGAAGAAGGCCGGCTCCCTCGACCGCGACAAGGTCATCGCCGCCCTGGAATCCGGCATCTCCTACGAGGGTCCGACCGGCAAGGTGACCATGGACGGGGCGACCCACCATACCATCCGCAACACCTACCTCGCCCGGCCCAAGGACAAGAAGTGGGAGATCCTCGCGAGCTTCCCGGAACAGTTCCCCGCCGACACGGCCGGCGCCTGCGACCTCCTGAAGAATCCGAAGACCAACAAGCAGTTCACCCCCGACCTGAAGGGTTGAGGGTGAGCATGGCGCCCGATCTCGTCGGCCTCCTCGCCTTCAACGTCCTGGCGGGCATCGCGACACTCGCGCTGATCACCCTCGGCCTCGGGGTCATCTACGGAATGATGCGGATCATCAACCTCGCCCATGGCGAGTTCATGATGCTCGGCGCCTACACGGCGGTGGCAGCCTCCGATGCCGGCCTCAACATCTGGGTCGCCATGCTGGTGCTGCCGCCCCTCGTGGTCGGCCTCATCGGCCTCGTCCTCGAGCGCACCGTCATCCGCTTCCTCTACGGGCGCATGATGGACACGATGCTGGCGACCTGGGGGATCAGCCTCGGGTTGATCGGCCTCGTCACGTCGATCTACGGCAACGTGGTCCGGGGCGTGTCTACGCCGGTCGGGAGCTTCGAAATCGGGCGCTACGGCGCGAGCCTCTACAGCCTGGTCATCGTGGCGGTGGCCTGCGCGGCCCTGGCTGGCCTTTACCTGCTCCTGCGCCTGACGAGGTTCGGGCTGATCCTGCGGGCGACGATGCAGAACCCGCGCATGGCGGCCTCCCTGGGGGTTTCGCCGGACCGGATCTACATGGCGACCTTCGCCCTCGGGGCCAGCCTGGCGGGTCTCGCCGGCGGCGTGCTCGCACCGATCTCCGGCATCTCGCCGGCCATGGGGGCGGCCTACATCTCGCGCGCCTTCATCACGGTGCTGGGCGGCGGCCCGGCGATCCTCACCGGCACGGGTCTCGCCTCGACCCTGTTCGGGGTCATCAACGAGCTTGTCTCGTTCAAGACCACCCCCGTCATCGGCGACGTGGCCCTTCTGGTCGCCGCAGTCCTGCTCATCCGCGTGCTGCCCCAGGGCATCACCGGCCGCTACCTGAGGCGCAGCCTATGACCCGTCCCCCGTCGCCGCTCCGAGCCCTGGTCCGTCCGGCGGCCCTGAGCTTCCTCGCCATGGTCGCCTCGGGCCTCGTCATCCTGTTCGGAGCCCCCCACCTCCTCGACACCTTTGGCCTCGTGCAGATGACCGGCTTCGTGGCCATGGCGATGTTCGCCCTCAGCCAGGGCTTCATCTGGGGCTATGGCGGCGTGATGTCGTTCGGGCAGGCCGCCTTCCTGGGCCTCGGCGGCTACGCCTACGCCGTCGCGGTCCTGAACCTCGGTGACTCGACCCTGCCGGTTCTGCTCGCCATCGTGGTGCCGATGCTGTTCGCGGGATTGCTCGGCTACTTCATGTTCTACGGCCGAATCTCGGACGCCTATATCGGGGTGATCACCCTGACGGTCTCGGTGATCCTGTTCCAGCTCGTGAACACCACCTCGGGCAGCCAGTACCGGATCGGCGAGGCCGAACTCGGCGGCTTCAACGGCATCCCGGCCATCCCGGCCCTCAACCTGCCGGGCGATGCCGGCAACCCGCTCGACCCCGAGGGGATCTGGTATGCCGCGATGGGGAGCCTCATCCTCGTCTACGTGGTCCTGCGCGCCATCCTGGCGAGCCGGTTCGGCCGCGTGGTCGTGGCGATCCGCGAGAACGAGACCCGGGCGCAGCTCATCGGCTACGATCCGCGCCTTTACAAGCTCCTGGCCTTCATGATCTCGGCCGGCATCGCGGGCCTCGGTGGCTGCCTGTTCGCGAATTGGGGCGGCTTCATCAGCCCCACGGTCTTCGGCCTCACCATGTCGGCCCAGGTGATCATCTTCGTTCTCGTCGGCGGACTCGGCACCCTGCTCGGCCCGATCCTCGGGGCGGTACTGATCCAGTGGCTGACCATCGAGGCCGGCGCCCAGAGCCTCATCGATTCCAACCTCGGCCTCGGCGCGATCCTGGTCACCTTCGTGCTGCTGATCCCGCAGGGTCTGGTGCCGGTGGCCCGCAACCTCTTCCTGCGCCTCGGCACGGCGCTCATCGGCCGGCGGATGCGGGCCAAGCCCCTCGGGCCCGCCCCGGGCGCGGCCCTGGCCGGGGAGGTTCGTCGATGAGCGTGTCCCCCGCGGCGAAACCCCTCCGCCCCCTGCTGGAAGCCAAGGGCGCCACCATGCGCTTCGGCGGCGTCACCGCCGTCAACGCGGTCGACTTCGTCCTCGGGGAGGTGGAGCTGCGCTGCCTCATCGGTCCGAACGGCGCGGGAAAGAGCACCTTCTTCAAGATGCTCACCGGCCAGCTCACGGCGAGCGCCGGGCGCATCCACTTCCGCGACACCGACATCACGGCCGCGCACCCGCACGAGATCGCCCGCCTCGGGGTCGGCATCAAGACGCAGGTTCCCAACGTCTTCAACGGCCTGTCGGTGCGCGAGAACGTCTTCGTCGCGGCGGGCCGCAAGAAGTCGCTCGCCCGCACCCGCGCCATCGTCGAGGAGACGCTGACCCGCCTCAAGCTCACCGAGATCGCCACCCGCCTCGTCGGGCAGCTCGCCCACGGCCAGCGTCAATGGGTCGAGATCGCCACGGTCCTGGCCCAGGAGCCGGAGCTGATCCTCCTCGACGAGCCCGCCGCCGGGATGACGAAGGAGGAGGTCGAGCGCACCGCCGCCCTCATCCGCGAGATCAACCGCACCCATGCGGTCATCGTGGTGGAGCACGACATGCCGTTCATCCGGATGATCGCCAAGACCGTGACCGTGTTCAACCAGGGCCGCATCCTGATCGAGGGCGATGTCGACACGGTACTGTCCGACGCCCGCGTCCGCGACGTCTATCTGGGCAAGCAGGCCGCATGACCGCTCCCCTCCTCGCCGTCGACGACCTGCATTCCGGCTACGGCCGCATCCCGATCCTCGGCGGCGTGTCGCTGCAGGTGAACGAGGGCGCGTTCGTCGGCATCCTCGGCCATAACGGCATGGGCAAGTCGACCCTGCTGCGGACGCTCACCGGCAACCTGCCCGCCACGGCCGGATCGATCACCTTCGACGGGCGCGACATCACCCGGCTCTCCCCGACCGCCCGGGCCCGGGCCGGCATCGGCTACGTGCCGCAGGGGCGCGAGATCTTTCCGGCGCTCAGCGTCCACGAGAACCTGCGGATGGGCTGCCTTCTGTCGCGCGACAGGGAGGAGGCGGTGATCGCCGACATCCTCACCCTGTTCCCGCGCCTGAAGGCCTATCTCGACCGGCCGGGCGGCGCCCTCTCGGGGGGCGAACAGCAATTGCTGGCCCTGGCCCGCTGCCTCTGCGGGGCCCCCCGCATCATCCTCCTCGACGAGCCCACCGAGGGCATCCAGCCCTCGATCATCGAGGAGATCATCGAGACGCTCCAGGCGATCGGCCGGCAACGGGGCCTCGCGGTGCTGCTGGTGGAGCAGAACCTGAACTTCATCGCGTCGCTCTCGCAGCGCGTGCTGATCCTGCAGAAGGGCTGCATCACCCGCGAGGTCCCGCCCGATGTCGCCCGCGACCGGGCGATGATCGACGAGTTCGTCGGCATGGCCTGAGGGCCACACCCCCGTTTTTTCCAGTCAGGAGACGTCCGGCATGGATGCCACGACACGCAGCCCCTTCGACGTGGTCGAGATGACCCTGGCCGATGCGGCCGACGCCTTTGCCAGCGGTGTGACCTCCGAGGCGCTGACGCAGGCCTTCCTCGATCGCATCGCGGCGCACAACCCGCACTACAACGCCCTCATCGTCATGAACCCGGACGCCCTGGCCGATGCCCGCGCCATCGATGTCCGGCGCGCGGCCGGCGAGGCCCTGGGGCCGCTGGCCGGCGTGCCCGTGGTGATCAAGGACCCGATGGACATGGCCGGGCTGCCGACCACCGCCGGCTGGCACTTCCTGAGCGCCCGGACCGGCGGCGTCGACCTCATCCCGGAGACCGACTCGCCCGTGGTGGCGCGGATGCGGGCCGCCGGCTGCGTCATGCTCGGCAAGACCAACGTGCCGGTGCTGAGCGCTACCGGCAGCCACGCCAACGACAGCTGGGCCGGCCCGACCTTGAACGCGGCCGCGCCCGAGAGCCTGCCCGGCGGCAGCAGCGCCGGGACGGCGACTGCCGTCGGCGCCAGCTTCGCGGTGCTGGGCCTCGCCGAGGAAACGGGCGGGTCGATCCAGAATCCCGCTTCGGCGCAGGGGCTGGTCGGCATCAAGCCGACCTTCGCCCTGGTGCCCAATGCCGGCGTGGTGCCGCTCGCCGGCAGCACCCGCGACGTGGTCGGTCCCATCGCCCGCTGCGTACGCGACGCCGCGCTGACCCTCGACGTGCTGGCAGGCTACACCCCCGCGGATCCGAAGACCGTGGCGGGCATCGGCAAGCGCCCGCGGGGCGGCTACACCGCCCACCTCGACACCGGAGCGCTGAAGGGCAAGCGCCTCGGCCTGTTCGGACCGGGCTGGCGCGACCTGCCGCTCTCCCCGGAGGCGGGCACGCTCTATGCCCGCGCACAGGACGAGATCGCCGCCCGCGGCGCCACGCTGGTGGCCGATCCCTTCGCCGGGACCGGCTTCGCGGCGTTGGGCCGCCCCACGCCGGGCCTGAATCACTTCGATGCCCGCGGCATGGAATCGGTCCCCTACGACCTGCACCTCTATCTGCAGCGCCTTGGCCCGAGCGCCGCCATCCGCAGCGTCGAGGCCTTCGCCGCGGCCACCGAGGCCGAGGACGCCTTCGGCCCCATCGGCGTGCTGCGCTACCTGCATGCCATCCCGGCCTTCGCGCCGATCCTCGCCAACCCGACCGTGCCACCGGATCTCTCCGCCTTCCTCACCCTGCGGGAGGCCTACCTGGCGATCTTCGACGCGGTGATGGACGCGAGCGGCCTCGACGGCCTCGTCTTCCCGCAGATGCGGAACGAACTTCCGCCCCTTCACGGCGACGAGGCGATCAACGAGACCACGGTGTGCGAGATCAACATCGCCGGATTGCCCGGCGTGACGGTCCCGGCCGGATTCTACGCCTCGGGGTCGCCGTTCAACCTGATCTTCGTCGGCCGGATGTGGAGCGAGGCCGACCTCCTCGGCTTCGCCTACGACTACGAACAGGCGACGCGTCACCGCCGCGCTCCCGACCTGGTCGGCTGAGGCTCGGACGCCGGTATCCCGCGGGCAGGACTGCCCAATCGATCGGCAAACGGCCCCGGCAATGAGCAGTAAAGCCACAGAAACCACAAAACCCAGATTTCCCGGTTGACCCACCTCGCCAGTCGCGGCGTAATCGAAACGCGGAACGTTTTCCTTGGGAATTCCGGCAGACATACGCGTCGGGCGACGTGCGGACCATGCCGGGGTGGGGGTTCGATTGCATCCGGCGATGCCGCAGGATTTCGGGAAACGACCTGTGTCTGTGGTTTTTGACCGACCGGTCACACGCGCCGACGGCGCAAGGCGAGATTCGATGCATCATTCCAGTTGCAGGACAACGCGAACGAGCATGGGATACCGGATGCCGCGTCCGCATTCCCGCGCGACCGCGGCCACAGATCACCGTTATCATCGGGTGAACGGTAGGACGGCCATCGAGCATGCTGACGGATCATCGCCACCAGGAAATCCTGTCCCGCCTCCATGGGACGGGCCGGGTCGGCGTCGCGGATGTGGCCCTCTTCCTGAAGGTGTCCGAAGAAACCATCCGCCGCGATCTGAAGATGCTGGAGGAACGCGGCCTGCTCCGGCGCATCCACGGCGGCGCGGTGCCGCCGCGCCTCGATCAGGAGCGCCCCCTGCAGGAGCGCGGCAAGCTCAACACCCGCGAGAAGGGGCGCGTGGCGGTTCTGGCCGAGGCCCTGGTGCTGGACGGGATGTCGGTCTTCATCGACACGGGCACCACCACGCTCGCCCTCGCCCGGCGGCTCACCGGGCGCAACCTCACCATCACGACCAACTCGGTGGACGTGGCCCTGCATCTCGGCAGCGGCCCGGCCCGGGTCAACCTGACGCCCGGCACCCTGCGGAGCAACGACAACGCGCTGGTGGGCTACGAGACCGTGGCCTACGCCCGGCGCTACTTCTTCGACATCGCCTTCATGGGGATCGCCGCCTGCGATCTCGAGCACGGCTGGATGGATTACGAGGAGCACGAATCGGTGCTGCGCCGGACGCTGAAGGGTCAGTCGCGCAGGGCCGTCCTGCTCGCCGATTCCCGCAAGTTCGGCCGGCAGGCCAATCTCTGCACCTTCGGTCTCGGCGAGAAGCTCAGCATCGTCACCGACAAGCCGCCGCCGGAGGCGTTCCAGGACGCGTTCGCCCGGCATGAGATCGAGACCATCCATACCTGAGGCCGGCGAGGTGCGGGCCCTCGCGGACCTGCTCGACCGGTTCTCCGCCTGCGGCGCCACCCCCGGGGGCGGCGTGACCCGCCTCTGCGCAAGCCCCGCGGACGGCGCCGCCCGCGCCGTGTTCGCGGAGATGGTCCGGGCGGCCGGCGGCATCCTGCGGGTCGACGCGACGGGCAACCAGTTCGGCCTGTTTTCGCTGACGGATCAGGAAGATGCGCCCCTCGTCATGATGGGCTCGCACCTCGACAGCCAGAGCCGCGCCGGCCGCCTCGACGGTACCTACGGCGTCGCCGCCGCCCTACGGGTGGGTGCCGGCCTGATGGCTTCCCGGCGGGCCGGAGGGCGCTTCAACGCCGATTTCTGCGCCGTGAACTGGACCAACGAGGAGGGCGCCCGCTTCCGGCCGAGCCTCCTCGGCAGCGGTACCTATGTCGGCCGACACACGGTGGCGGAGGCGCTGGCCTGCCGCGACGACGACGGCATCCGCCTGGGGGCGGCTCTGGCGGCGATCGGCCAGGCGGGCGGCGACGCACCGCCACCGCAGCCGGCCTGCTACCTCGAGATCCACGTGGAGCAGGGCACCGCGCTGGAGGAGGCCGGACGGACCATCGGCATCGTCACCCGCAACTGGGGGGCGACCAAGATCGAGGCGGCCTTCACCGGCGTCCAGGCCCATACGGGGCCCGGGCGGATGGAGCGCCGGCGCGACGCGCTGCTCGCCGCCGCCTATGCCATCGCGGACATCCGGGCGCTGGCCGATGCGTGGCCCGGCCTGCTGTATACCGCGGTGGGTCGTGTCGAGGTCGCGCCGAATTCCGCCAACGTGGTCGCCGCACACGTCGCGATCTCGGTGGAGCTCCGGTCCGCCGACGACGCCATCCTGGCCGAGGCCGGGCGCCGGGCCGACCGCCTCCTCGCCGGGGCCGCCGACCGGGCCGGCACCGGGCTGACGATCACGAGCCGGGGCGAGCGCCCGATCCGGGCGATGCCCGAGGCGGTCTGCGACCTCGTCGCCGCCTGCGCCGCGGCGCAGGGCCTCGAATCCTTGCGGATGGACACGGTGGCGGGGCACGACGCCCTGAGCTTCCTCGGGATCTGCCCGACGGGACTCGTCTTCGTGCCGAGCATCGACGGCATCGCCCACAACGAGGCCGAGGCCACCGACCCGGCCGACCTCGCGGCGGGCCTCGCCCTGATGCGGGAGGCGGCCAGGCGCCTGTGCCGCCGGGGCGGCGACCCGGTGCGGGCCGCGCAACCGGAGCCGACAGGATGATGGCCCCCGAACCGGACTTCGCGACGCGCATCGCCGACGCCCTGGCGCGCCTCCCGGGCTGGGAGGCCGGGGCGGCGCAGATCGCCCTGGCGGCGGCGCCGGTCGCCTCCCCGACCCACCGGGCGGTGGCCTCGGACTGCGCCCGGGTCCGGCGCGACGGCGCCGATCCCGTCTTCGTCAAGCGGCGCCACGCCGACATGGCCGCCGACATCCGCCCCGCCATGGCGGAGGCGACGCGCCGGGCCGGGACCCTCGGCCTCGGCCCGGCCCTGCTGGCCCAGGGCGAGAACGTGGTCGTGCTGGCCGACCTGCCCGAGCCCTGGCGCTACGCCCGGGTCGGCGACCTGCAGGAGGCGGACACGATGGCGCAGGTCCTCGGCGCCCTGCGGCGGCTGCACGGGGCGGAGCCCCTCGGCCAGAGCTTCTGCCCGTTCGGGCGGATCGCCGCCCTCGCGGCGGAGGCCCGGGCCTGCGCCGCCCCGGTGCCCGACGACTTCGCGGTGCTCCTGGCGGAGGCCGAGCTGATCCGCGCGGCGATCGCGGCGGCGGGCTTCGACCGGCGGTTCTGCCGCAACGACGGCACCGCCTCGAACCTCATGCTGCGCTTCGACGGGGGCGGCCTCGCGCCCGACGGCGTCCGCCTCGTGGATTTCGACCTCGCGGGCGATTTCGACCCCTGGTTCGAGATCGGCGCGCTCCTCAACGAGGCCTATGTCTTCGAGCCCGAGCGCCGGCAGGCCATCGAGACCTATGCCGGGCGCTGCACCGACGCCCTGCTCGCCCGCTGCCGCCTCTACGGCGCGGTGGACGACCTGATGTGGGGCCTCTGGGGGATCACCCGGGCGGTGACCTCGCGCCGGCCCGGCATCGAGTTCTTCAAGTACGGCCAGTGGCGGCTGCGGCACGCGCGCACCACGATGGCGGCGCCGGACTTCGAGCTCTGGCTGCGCCGGCTGTGACGGACCGGACGGCTGCGGGGAGGACGCGATGAGCTGGACACGGATGGGCGAGGGGCGGGGCGTCCCCGAGCAGGCCCTGGAGGCGATCCTCGCCCGGGTGCCGGCCTGGGCCGGCACCCCCCTGCGCTACCGCGCCGTCTCGGGCGGCATCAGCAACACCAACTGGCGGGTCCAGGCGGGGGAGGGGATCGACGTCTTCCTCAAGGTGCCCGGGCGCGGCACCGAGATGTTCATCGCGCGGGACGCCGCCCACGAGGCCAGCCGGCGGGCCGAGGCCTGCGGCTTCGGGGTGGCGGTGCTCGACTACCTGCCGGAGGACGGCGTCGAGATCTTCGCCTTCCTGGACGACTTCCGGGCGTCCTCGAACCTCGACTTCCTGCGCCCGGTCGTGCGCCAGAACGCGGTCCGGGCCCTGCGGGCCTTCAACGACGCCCCGGCCCTGACCCTGACCAAGACGATCTTCGACATGATCGAGGAGCATGTTAGGCAGGTGGAGGCCGTCGGCGGCCGGGTGCCGCAGGATGCGGCCTTCCTGATGCGGCGCTACGGCCAGGCCAAGGCCGCGCTCCTGGCCTCGGGCCTCGACCTCGTGCCCTGCATGAACGACACCCTGGCCGGCAACTTCATGCTCGACGGGCAGGACCAGGTCCGCCTCGTCGACTTCGAGTACGCCTCGAACAACGAGCGCGCCTACGAGCTCGCCCTGTGGTTCGACGAGATGGCGTTCCCGGCCGCGGTCGAGCGCGAGATGATCGAGGCCTATTGGGGCCGCTGGACCCCGCAGATCGACGCCCGCACCGCGGTGCTGAAGGCGCTGGGCGACCTCAAATGGGCGACCTGGGCGATGATCCAGGAGCGCGTCTCGACCCTCGACTTCGACTATTACAAGTACGGGACCTGGAAGCTCGCGCGGGCCCGGACCCTGTTCCACCATCCCGACTGGCCGCGCTGGCTGCACTTGCTGTGACCGCCGCCCTCCCGTTCCCGCGTTCCCCGTCGCCCAAGGCCGATCCCATGTTCCCGACCCTCGCCCCACCGGCGGGCTTCGACGCCACGCCCGACGGGCTGATGGCCTTCGCCCACCACCTCGCCAACAGCGTGCGCCCCCTGGCGCGCCGCCACTTCCGCACGCCGCTCGCCGTGGAGGCCAAGGCCGATGCGAGCCCCGTCACCGAGGCCGACCGCGGCATCGAGGCCCGCCTGCGGGCCGAGATCCGCCAGGCCTACCCGGCGCACGGCATCCTCGGCGAGGAAGAGGGCGGCGACTTCAGCCACGACCTGACCTGGGTGGTGGACCCCATCGACGGGACCCAGAGCTTCATTACCGGCATGCCGCTCTTCGGCACCCTGATCGCCCTGGTGCGGGGCGGGCGGCCGCTCCTCGGCCTGATCGACATGCCGGCCCTGGCCGAGCGCTGGCACGGCAACGGCAGCAGCGCCTGGTTCGGCGGCAAGCCGATCCGCACCAGCCGGCGCGCCCTCGCCGAGGCCCGGCTGTTCGCGACCTCCCCCGACCTGTTCCGGGGGGCCGACGCCGAGGCCTTCGCGGCCCTGAGCGCCGCCGTGGGCCTGCGCCGCTTCGGCGGCGACTGCTACGCCTACGGCCTCCTCGCCTCGGGCCATTGCGACCTCGTCGTCGAGGCCGGCCTCAAGGTCTACGACGTGATGGCCCTGGCCCCCGTGGTGGAGGGCGCCGGCGGCGTGATGACCGACTGGGCCGGCCGCCCGCTCACCCCGGACTTCGACGGCCGCGTCATCGCCGCCGCCAACCCGGAGCTGCACGCGGCGGCCCTGCGCCACCTGACGGGATTTGCCTGAGGCGCGGAGCTCGGAGGGTCGGCGAATCCCGGGAGCGCGCCCTCCGCCTGGTCATCGGGGGGCCGGTTGCGACCCGACCCGGCCGCTAGGACCGTCGCCGGCGCTTTCTTCGAAGCAGCCGTTCGTCAGCCCACCAGCAACTTCAGCTGGCGGCGGTTGGCGGACGTTCCAGGATTGCGCCGGGACTGGAAACCTAAAGTGCTGTAGGTGCATCCGTGGCCGTGTCGCGCTTGTAAGAACAAGCCCCGGCAGGCATGGCTTATCGATGTCCGTGCGCCGAACCGTTACCGTCTCGATCACCCCGGAACAGGACGCGCTCCTTTGCGCATTCCTCGCGTCCGGCCGCTACCGCAGCATCAGTGAGGTTATGCGGTCCGCGCTTCGCCTGCTGGAGCGTGACGAAGCGGCAACCCTCACGGCGATGAGAAGACCTGTGGCCCACGACGAGGCGAGCCGTGGCTGACATGGTCGGTCGTGAAACCGCGTTCCTCGCTGGCGATAAGGGAGTGGGTGCGCTGATGCGTGCCCATGATTGGACACTTTCACCCCTCGGCCGGCCAGAGACATGGTCCGCGCCGTTACGGGCGAGCGTCAGTTTGATGTTGGGTTCCGCATTCCCGATGTTCATGGCTTGGGGGCCGGACCTCGGTTTCCTCTACAACGACGCCTACGTCCAGATCTTGGGGAGCAAGCATCCCGCCGCGCTCGGATGCGCCTTCCGAGACGTCTGGCCGGAGATATGGACCGACATCGAACCCATCGTCCGGCGGGCCCTCGACGGCGAGGCGATCTACATGGAAGACATGCCGCTCCGCATGGCGCGGAACGGCTTCGACGAGCAGACCTGGTTCACGTTCTCGTACTCGCCGTTGCGGGGCGAGGACGGCACCGTAGCGGGCATGTTCTGCGCCTGCACCGAGACAACCCGGCGGGTGCATACCGAGACCGCCTTGCGGCAGCGCGAGAGGGAGCTCGGGGAAAAGGTGCGCGAGTTCCAGGCCCTGGCCGAGAACGTCAGCCAACTGGCATGGATGGCGGAGCCGGACGGGCACATCTTCTGGTACAATCGAAGATGGTATGAATACACCGGCACGACCCTCGAAGTCATGCAGGGTTGGGGCTGGCGCGACGTCCACCTGCCGGACCAGATCGAGCGCATCATCGCCGAGGTCGGGGCGCGCTGGGCTGCCGGGGAAGCATGGGAAGGCGTCTATCACCTGCGCTCGGCCTCGGGCGAGTACCGGCCGTTCCTCACCCGCGCCGAACCGATCCGCAACGAGGCTGGCGAGCTCGTCCGTTGGTTCGGCACCAACACCGATATCAGCGCGCAGCACGCTGCCGAGCGGGGCCTGCGCGACCTCAACGCGACGTTGGAGGCTCAGGTCCGCGCCAGGACGGCGGAACTGCAACTCTCGCGCGACATGATCCAGTCGAATGCCGACCCAATCTGCGCCTTCGACACGGACTATCGGCTGATCGACTTTAACCGGTCGCATAGCGACGAGTTCTATCGGATCTTCGGACGTCGGGTCGCGCTCGGCGATGTGTTCCCCGACCTGTTCCCGCCCGACCAGGCCCCGATCATGCGTGGGTTGATGGCGCGAGCTCTGACGGGGGAGGCGTACACGGTCACCGAGGAGTTCGGCGACCCTCGTCTGGCCAAGCCTCGCTGGGAGGTCTCCTACTCGCCGCTGCGGGACGAACAGGGTCGGGTCATCGGGGCGTTCCATTACGCGCGGGACATCTCGGCCCGGCTCCGCGCCGAAGCAGAACTCGCCGTCACGCAGGAGGCTTTGCGGCAGGCGCAGAAGATGGAAGCGGTCGGGCAGCTCACCGGTGGGCTCGCGCACGACTTCAACAACCTACTGGCGGGCATATCCGGCTCGCTGGAGATGATGCAGTCCCGCATGCAGCAGGGACGGTTCCACGACATCGAGCGCTACATGGCCGCCGCGCAAGGCGCCTCGAAACGGGCGGCAGCCCTGACGCATCGCTTGCTCGCCTTCTCGCGCCGGCAGACGCTCGATCCCAGGCCTACGGATGTGAACCGTTTGACTCTCGGCATGCAGGAGCTGATCCAGCGCACGGTCGGTCCGGGCATCGCCGTCGAGGTTGTCGGCGCTTCAGGGGTCTGGCCCACCCTGGTCGACCCGTCCCAGCTCGAGAATGCGCTGCTGAACCTCTGCATCAACGCCCGCGACGCAATGCCTGACGGGGGCACCATTACCATCGAGACGTCCAATAAGTGGCTGGACGAGCGTGCGGCGCGGCAGCAGGACGTGCCGGAGGGACAGTACCTCACGCTCAGCGTCACCGACACCGGCACCGGCATGCCGCCCGAGGTTATGGCACGGGTCTTCGAGCCGTTCTTCACAACCAAGCCTATCGGCGAGGGCACCGGTCTTGGGCTGTCGATGATCTACGGCTTCGCGCAGCAGTCGGGCGGACAGGTGCGCATATACTCCGAGGTCGGCGCGGGGACGACAGTCTCAATCTACCTACCGCGCCACTACGGTGAGGTGCCGTATGGCTCCGCTATGGTTCCAGCAGTCGTACTGCCACGTTCCGAGCAGGGCGAGACGGTGCTGGTGGTCGACGACGAGCCGACCGTGCGCATGCTCGTCACCGACATCCTGGAGGATCTCGGCTACACGGCCATCGAGGCCGGAGACAGCGCGGCCGGGCTTAGGATCCTGCAGTCGAACGTGCGCATCGACCTCCTGGTTAGCGACGTCGGCCTGCCCGGCGGCATGAACGGGCGGCAGATGGCCGATGCCGCCCGTGTTTCCAGACCGGACCTCAGAGTGCTGTTCATCACCGGCTACGCCGAGAATGCAGTGCTGGGCAACAGCCATCTAGCGCCCGGTATGGGGGTGCTGACGAAGCCGTTCGCCATCGAGACGATGGCGGCGCGCATCCGCTCGATGATCGAGGCGGGGCGCGAGGCGAGGCGGTAATGCCGGAGCTGACGGGCTGCTATGGATCGTGAGCGGGCGCGGCGGCAACGTCCGCTTAAAGGGATTGCCGTCCGAAAGCAGACCATCTCGATACCACCCATTGCGGACGGCAGCCACAGTGTTCCAATCGGTGCTGCACTATGAAACGGCCCTGCCTGTACAGGGCTGCCGAAACCCTGTGATGGAAGTTCAATTTGGCGCTTCCCCGATAAAAGTTCGTTGAGTTCCGCATCGTACAATTTCAGCATGTGGAGCTATCCGATGCCCTCGAACTGGACGCTTTTCTGGTTTTATCCAATCGCCTCTGCATCTCAGATGCTCGTCAGGGCTTGCTATGGGAAAATCTACGCTGTTGAAACCGAATTCCTCTTGTTTTCGATAGGCTGGGTCCTGGTCTTCTTCACGTCCATCTGGCTCGATCGTCTTTTCGGGCGCGTTTCCACAGGCGACATGGCTAAGGAGAAAGAAGTCATCCGCCGGTTTATCGAAGGCGACAGGGCTGGCACGCGCCGACGCGAGCTTTGAACGCGACGCATCAGGTCCGCACCCCCTCCTCAACGGCCGTTCACACGGTCACCCGCCGCAGCCGGATGCCGAGCACCGGCGCGTCACCCGTGATCGCCCAGTCCGCGATCCGCCGGCAGAGTGGACCACGCAGCCCGCGCCACCTGACGGGATTTGCCTGAAGCGCGCGGCGCAGCGGAAGGTCGGCGAAGGGTCGGCGGAGTCCGGGAGCGCCTGCCTCCGCTGGACCATCGGGGGCAGGTTGCGACCCGGGGAAGCCGCAGAGACAGCCGCCGGCGCTTCCCGGACGCGGTCGTTCATGGGCTTTCGGCCAGTCCGGCGCGGGGCGGAAAGCGGACCCTCATGGAAGGGACGGGCGCGAGCCGAGGGCATCGAGAAGGCTGCGGAGGCCATCCAGTGCCGCAGCCGCGGAAGCTTCGCCGAACTGCGCGTTCACAGCCGCTCCGTCCAGGGCCAGAGTGGCGGCCCAGGCGATCTCGGCGCGACCCCTCGCGGTCGGGGGCAACAGCGCCGCAATCGCATCCCGCACCTCGTGCTTGTGCTGCGCCGCGATGCCGGCGAGTGGCAAGGCGGCCTCCCCCGCCTCCGCGACCGTGTTGGCGAAGGCGCACCCCCGGAAGTCGGCGAGGCCGAACCACGCTCGCGCGGCGTCGAGCACGGGCACCAGCGGTGCCTCCCTGCGCTCTGCCTCCGGCTGGGCGGCGCGGGCGGACGAGAGCGCCGCGCGGAACCAAGCCATCCAGGCCACGTGCCGCCGCTCCAGATAAGCCCGGATCAAGACGTCCTTGGAGGGGAAGTGCCGATAAAAGGTCACCTTCGTCACCCCCGCCTCCGCGATGATCCGGTCGATGCCGGTGGCGCGGATGCCTTGTCTGTAGAAGAGATCCTGTGCCGTCCGCAGGATGCGATCCCGGGCCGGGATGGGAGCGGATGCCGCGGTGCCTGGGTCTGATGTCATCCCGACCATGTAGACAGGCCGTCCCATGTGAGACAGTGTAGACAGACCTGTCTACATGAGGCCGCCGCGATGCCCGCACCCACTGCCGCTCTCCCCGCCCAAAAGCGGGATTCGGCCTCTGCCCTCTCCACCATCGGCCTCTTCGCCTTCGTGGTCCTGGCCTGGAGCCTCAACTGGGTCGTCATGAAGCTGGCGGTACGGGAGGTCACGCCGCTCTGGGCAGTCGCCATCCGCACTGCGCTGGCCGCTCTCGTCCTGTTCCCATCCCTGTTTGCGGCCCGACAGCTTGTCTTGCCGTCCCGGGCCGACCTGCCGGTCATCCTCGTGATCGCGCTCTTTCACATGGTCGCCTTCGCGAGCCTCATGACGGCGGGGCTCGTCTTCGTTCCGGCGAGCCGCGCCATCGTGCTGGGCTACACCACCCCGCTCTGGGTCGCGCCCGCCGCCTTCTTCTTCCTCGGCGAGCGCGTGTCCGCGCGGCAAGTCGCCGGCATCGCGGTCGGCATCGCCGGCCTGCTGGTGCTCTTCGAGCCGGGCAGCTTCGCGTGGGGGGACGCGGCGGTCCTTTTCGGGAACGGCTTGGTGATCGTGGCCGCGCTCTGCTGGTCGGTCAGCATCGTCTACACCCGGGCCCATCGCTGGGAGGCGACGCCGCTCCAGCTCATGCCCTGGCAATGCCTGCTCGCGACCATCGTCCTTGTGATCCTGGCGCTCACGGTCGAGGGTGCACCGCCGACGCGGATCGGGACGCCCGCGCTGCTGGCGCTCACCTACAACGGCGTCATCGGAACAGCGCTCGGGTTCTGGGCCATGACGGTCGTGAACCGGCGCGTGCCGGCGACCACCGCATCTCTCGGTGTTCTTGCGACGCCTGCCGTGGGGATCGGTCTGTCGGCTGTCATCCTGGCCGAAGGGCTGGATCCGCGGCTCGTCGTCGCGGCGCTCACCATCCTGGTCGGAATCGCGCTCGGTGCGAAAGGACGGGGATGAACCGGCGATTCCCGTTTTGGTGGGGGGGACTCACTCAGCCGCCTGCGATGACACCGGCAACGCGGGCGACGGCGGCCGGATCGTTGCCGTCCGGGCAGTTACAGCCAGTTGCGACGCGCCGCGAGTTCGGGAGACGGCCGAACAGGCGTTGGACCCGGACGGGGCCCGCGGCAGCGATCTCGGCGGGCCGTCGCTCTCCGGTGTGAGAAGGGGTCGGGGTGAGGGGCGTGGCCCATCCGACGCGGTCCCGCACTTCACCCTGTCCCTCTCCCTCCCGGAGGGGACCCGCGCGCGAGAAGCGCCCGAGGAATCAACCGGCGAGGGTCATCACGCGGCCCCCTCGATCAGGCCGCGGATGCGGGTGGCCAGGGCCTCGAGCGCGAAGGGCTTGACCAGCACCTGCATGCCGGGGGCGAGGTGGCCGTGGTTGAGGGCGGCGTTCTCGGCATAGCCGGTGATGAACAGCACCTTCAGGCCCGGGCGGGACACCAGGGCCGCCTCCGCCATCTGGCGGCCGTTCATGCCGCCGGGCAGGCCGACATCGGTGACGAGGAGGTCGATGCGCACATCGGATTGCAGCACCTTGAGGCCCGAGGCACCGTCGGCCGCCTCGATGGCGGCGTAGCCGAGATCCTCCAGCACCTCGGTCACCAGCATCCGGACGGTGGGCTCGTCGTCCACCACCAGCACCGTCTCGCCGACCTTGGCCCGGGCCGCCTCCGACAGGTCCGGCACCGTCTCCACCCCCTCCGCCGCGCCGAGATGGCGCGGCAGGTAGATGCACACCATCGTGCCCGCGCCGGGCTCGGAGTAGATCCGCACCTGGCCGCCCGACTGCTTGGCGAAGCCGTAGATCATCGACAGGCCGAGGCCGGTGCCCTCGCCGAGGGGCTTCGTGGTGAAGAACGGGTCGAAGGCCTTGGCGGCGACGTCGGGCGTCATGCCGGTGCCGTTGTCCGAGACGCAGAGGGAGACGTACTGGCCCGGCTCCAGGTCGCGCTCCCGCGCCGCGCGGGCATCGAGCCAGCGGTTGCCGGTCTCGACCACGATGCGGCCGCCGTCCGGCATGGCGTCGCGGGCGTTGATGCAGAGGTTCAGGAGGGCGTTCTCGAGCTGGCTCGGGTCCACGAGGGTCGGCCACAGGCCGGCCGCGCCCACCACCTCCACCGACACCGCCGGCCCCACCGTGCGGCGCACCAGCTCCGCCATGCCCTCGACGAGGCGGTTCACGTCGGTGGGCTTCGGGGCCAGGGTCTGGCGGCGCGAGAAGGCGAGGAGCCGGTGGGTCAGGGCGGCGGCCCGGCGCGCCGCCCCCTGCGCGGCGCCGATGTAGCGCTCCAGGTCGCCGACCCTTCCCTGGAGCATCCGGGTCTGCATCAGCTCGAGGGAGCCGACGATGCCCGCCAACATGTTGTTGAAGTCGTGGGCGAGGCCGCCCGTGAGCTGGCCCACCGCCTCCATCTTCTGCGACTGGCGCAGGGCCTCCTCGGCCCGCATCAGCTCGGCCGTGCGTTCCGCGACCCGCTGCTCCAGGGTCTCGTTGAGGCTGCGCAGCTGCTCGGTGACGCGCGCGCGCTCGGCCTCGCCGGCCCGGCGCTCCTCCACGTCGATGAGCACGCCGGGAAAGCGTAAGGGGGTGCCGTCCGGGCCGTGCTCGACGCGTCCGTTGGCTTCGAGCCAGTAGTAGCGCCCGTCGGCGCGGCGGGTCCGGTACTGGTGCGCGTAGGCGCCGCCCCGGGCGATCGCGGCCTCGATGGCTTCGGCGAGGCCGGCGCGGTCGTCCGGGTGCACGGTCTCCACCACCTGGGCGAGGCTCAGGCCCTCGCGCCCGGCGGCGGGATCGAGGCCGAAGCTGCGGGCGAAGGCCTCGTCGACGCTGAAGCGGTCGGTGGGCAGGTCCCAGAGCCAGGTGCCGATGATCGCCCCGGCGGCCAGAGCGAGCTGCACCCGCTCGATGTTCTCCCGGGCCAGGGCCTCGCTGGCGCGCAGGGCGTCCTCCGCCCGGCGGCGGGCCGAGATGTCCCGGAACAGCACCGAGACCTGGCGCCGGCTCGCCGGCTCGATCCGGGCGGCGGAGACCTCGATGTGACGCCCGGCCAGGGGAAAGGCGCGCTCGAACCGGATCGCGGTGCCGGTGCGCAGGACGCCGCCGTAGAGCTCGAGCCAGCCCTCGGCCTCCGCCGGCGCGAGGTCGCGCAGGGTGCGGCCGACGATGTCCGGGATGCCGGTGTGGCGCTCGTAGCCGGCATTGGCCTCGACGTGGACGTAGTCGCTCAAGGGGCCGTGCGGCCCGTCGAAGAACTCGATGATGCAGAAGCCGTCGTCGACGGCCTCGAACAGGGCGCGGTAGCGCGCCTCGCTGGTGGCCAGGGCGTCGCGGGCGGAGCGCGCCTCGGTGACGTCCCGGGCGACGCCGGAGAACCGAAGCGGGCGCCCCGCGGCATCGCGCTCGATCTCGCCCCGGCGGGCGATCCAGCGGCGTTCGCCGGTGTCGGGCCGGCGGATGCGGTACTCGACGTCCCGGGGCGGCTCGCCCCGCCGGCGGCTCTCCGCCGTGGAGACGAGGTGCGAGTCGTCCGGGATGACCAGGCGCTCGAAGACCGAGGCCGGATAGGTCGCGGCCACGGGCAGCCCGTAGAGGCGGCAGAATTCCGGGGTCGGGTGCAGGATGCCGTCGTCGATGCCCACCGAGAACACGCCGATGCCGCCGGCCTCCTGGGCGCGGCGCAGGCGCATCTCCGCGTTCTGCAGGGCGTCCCCGGCCCGGTGCTCCGCGGTGCGGTCGCTCACGACCTTGACGTAGCCGATGTGCCGGCCGTCGCCGTCCCGCAGGGGCATCATCTCGCCCGAGGCCCAGAAGCGCGTGCCGTCGGCGCGCAGGTGCCAGCGCTCGTCCTCGGCGCGGCCCTGCTCCAGGGCGAGGCGCATCTCGATCCCGGGCCGGTCGATCGCGCGATCCTCGGGGGTGAACAGGCAGGCGATGCCGCGGCCGCGGATGGCGGCGGCGGGCCAGCCGAAGAGGCGGGCGGCGCCGGCGTTCCAGTCGGTCACCACCCCGTCGCGATCCGTGCCCAGGATGGCGAAGCGGGTCGTGCTGTCGAGGATCGCCTGCCGGTGCGGGATCGGGTCGGCCTCCGGCCCGGCCCCATCCGGTCCGGCCTCATCCGGCCCGATGCCCGGCCCTTCGGCGGAGCGGCGGGCCTCGGCCCGCAGGCGCGCGGCCTCCCGCTCCAGCTCCGCGGCGCGGCGCAGGCGCGCGTCGGTCTCGGGCTGGCTCATGCCGGGACGTCCTCCTTCCGGGGTGTCGATCAGGGGCGACGGGTCTCGGCAAGGGCGGTAGAGGCGCCGCCCGCCCGGGTCAAACGGAGGCGGCGCGGCCCCGCGGCGCAGAACGGCGAGAGCCGGCCCCGCGGCAACGGAACCGGCCCTCGATCCGGGCTTCGCGGTCCAGCCCGAATCGTAGGCGGGACCGCCGGTCAGACCTTGACGAAGTTGATGGCCGCGAGGGGGCCGAAGGGCAGTTCCGCCAGCGGGCCGCCGGTGTCGAGGGCACCGAGGTCGACGGGGAAGAACCGCATGGCCTCAATCAGCGCGCGGATCTCGGCCTTCGCGGCCGCATCGTCGCCGGAATAGAACAGCACGCGCTGACCGCCGGAGAGTTGGGGCTGGGGCAGGGCGTTGACGTCGAGGTGATTGAAGGCCTTGACCAAGCGTGCGCCGGGGACGAGGGCACGGATCAGGCTGCTCGACGCGCGGCCACCGAGATCGACGGCCTTGATGCCGTAGGCGGCCAGCGGGTTGGCCGGATCGTTCGCGGCGGGCGAATTCGGGTCGAGGAACTCGACCGGGTTGGTGCCATCGACCACGATGCGGTTGTTCCAGGCCGGCAGGCGGCTCAGCACCGTCTCGGTGTCGGTCCAGCGCAGCGCGACGAAGACGATGTCGGCGCTGGCCGCCTCCGCGACGGTGCCCGCCGTGATCGAGGGACCGAGTTCCGCGACGAGGGCCGCCAGCGAGGCCGGCCCCCGACTGTTCGCCACCGTGGCGGCGATGCCGTTGCGAGCCAGCGCCCGCGCCACGTTCGAGCCGAGGCCGCCGGAACCAAGGATACCGATGCTCATGGTGTCGCTCCTGTCATGAAGGGGGTTGCTGCCGGGGGCTTTGCGTCTTCGAGCCGTCCGCGCCCCGGTGGCGAACGATCCGCATTCAATGCCGGCCGCATCCATCTTGAATGTTGTTATGTCGACGACGCGATTACACTTTAGGGTAAA
Source organism: Methylobacterium sp. Leaf465 (assembly GCF_001424705.1). Taxonomy (GTDB): domain Bacteria; phylum Pseudomonadota; class Alphaproteobacteria; order Rhizobiales; family Beijerinckiaceae; genus Methylobacterium. The sequence goes on along the minus strand of NZ_LMRA01000012.1, from coordinate 117,897 downwards.
AAACGATCACCAGGAGAGGGGGATCGTGAACTTGCCGAGGCGCGCCACCTCGGCGGCGATGTCGGCGATGGTGACGGTCGCCAACTCGTCCTCCAGGGCCTGCCGGGCCCGCCCGAGGATCGGGCTGAGGGCGGCCTGGATCTGTCCGCCGACCGCGCAGGCCTCGCAGGGCGGGGTCCGGTGCAGGGTGAACAGCGCCGTATCCTCCACCGCGCCGTAGACGTCGAGGAGGCGGATGCGTTCGGCCGGTCGGGCCAGCAGCGCGCCGCCGCCCGCCCCCATCTGCGAACGGGTCAGCCCCGCCTCGCCGAGGCGGGACAGAAGCCCCCGGATCACCACCGCGCCCGTGTTGACGGAATAGGCGAGATCCTCGGACCGGAGAGGCTTGCCGCCGCTCACCGCCAGGGCGGCGAGGATGTGGACGGCGACGGCGAAGCGGGTGGTGGTGGGCATGATCGATTTCGCTTGTGTGTCGATGACAATACGACACATCTCGCGCCTGTCAACCGGGTTCCCGCGCATCGTCGCGCCGTCGCTGGCCGAGGCCCCTCGAGGCATCACACGGGTGAGGGGCGCCGGATCAAGCCGGGTCGGGCGGGCCCTCGCCCTTGCCCACGAAGGGGATGCCCTCGATCGGGCATTCCGGGGTGCCGACGCTCGGCCGGGTGATCGCCCGCACGGCCTCGCGGGTGGCATCGGGGTCCTCGATCCAGCGGCGGTAGAAGTCGTAGGGGCATTCCGACAGGCCGTGCCGGTTCTCCTTCGAGGCGATCATGCCGGTGTAGCCGCGATGCAGCAGCTTGAAGAGGTGGTTCTCCGATTGCCCGTGGGCGCGGGCATCGCGGATCAGGAACTTCGACAGGGCGGCGTACTGGATGCCCATCTCCTCCTCGCCGCACTCGCCCAGCGTCCGCCCGTCGAAGCCGATGATCGCCGAGTGGCCGAAGTAGCTGTAGACTCCGTCGAAGCCGGCGGCATTGGCCACCGCCACGTAGGTGTTGTTGGCGAACGCCATCGCCTTCGACATCAGGACCTGCTGCTCTTTCGCCGGATACATGTAGCCCTGGCAGCGGACGATGAGCTCGGCGCCCCGCATGGCGCAGTCGCGCCAGATCTCCGGGTAGTTGCCGTCGTCGCAGATGATGAGGCTGATCTTCAGGCCCTTGGGGCCGTCGGAGACGTAGGTCCGGTCGCCCGGATACCAGCCCTCGATCGGCGTCCAGGGCATGATCTTGCGATACTTCTGCACGATCTCGCCCTGGTCGTTCATCAGGATGAGGGTGTTGTAGGGCGCCTTGTTCGGGTGCTCCTCGTGGCGCTCGCCCGTGAGGGAGAACACGCCCCAGACCTTCGCCTTGCGGCAGGCGGCGGCGAAGATGTCGGTCTCCGGCCCCGGGACCGTGGTGGCGGTCTCGTACATCTCGGCCGCGTCGTACATGATCCCGTGGGTCGAGTATTCGGGGAAGATCACCAGGTCCATGCCGGGCAGGCCGGACTTCATGCCGACCACCATGTCGGCGATCTTGGACGCGTTCTCCAGGACCTCGTCCCGCGTGTGCAGGCGGGGCATCCTGTAGTTCACGACGGCGACGCCGACGCTGTCCTGGCTCGACGAAATGTCTCCGTGCATCATGGCGCGATCCTCCGGTTTCGAGACGTGGCGCGTGCCGCGGTGTTTGGCGGCACGCGTGGGGGGAGACGGGGTCCCCCGGGCCCCTAGCCCGGCGCGAGGCCGAGGAGGGTTCCGAGGGGAACCACGAGGGTGAAGCCGCCATAGACGCCGTCCTTCGGCCGCCGGGCGGTGTAGGGGTTCCAGAACGAGTTCGGATTGACGACGTACTGGATCACGGGCTCGAGGATCACGCCGGCCCCGACGTCGATGTGGGCGTTGGCCTCGAAGATGAACTTGTCCCGCGAGAACGGCGCGCCCGAGCCGCCCGAGATGAAGTTCGCATCCGCCAGGAAGTCGGCGTAGTTGGCGTTGATCCGCTGCCAGTTGGCCTTCAGACCGTAGGTGTCGTTGGGCCGGGACTGGTCGGGCGACTGCAGAAGGATTCCGGCGAAGGAATTGAACCGGATCGGGATCGTCGGGTCGAAGGCGTAGCCGGTGCCGGTATAGACCGAGACCGAGGCCGGGTGCGGGTTGGCGGCCTCCGCGCCCCCGTCGGCCCGCCAGACCGTCTGCGAGGCGGTCAGCACCACGCCGGAGGTGCCGGATTTCTGCAGGGCCGGATCGCCGGGGAACAGACCCTTGGAGCGGCCGAGCGCCGTCTTGAAGTTATCCTCGTGATCGGCGGTGTTGTAGAAGCCGGTGAGCGAGACGCGCCCCGGATAGGCCTCCTGGGAGAAGTCGGTCTTGCGGCCGATCTCGGTCATCACCACCGCGCCGGCCAGGCGCTCGTAGCCGAAATCATAGCCCGACAGCCCGTTGGTGTTGGGGTTCACGCTGAAGGCGCCGGCCTGGACGTAGGTGGTCGGCGAGAGCTTGTAGGCGACGTTGGCGCCCCAGACCCCGTAGAGCGGCGAGGTGAAGCCGGCGTTGAAGTAGAACATGTCCTGGAAGCAGGAATTGATCGAGTTGCACGGCGGAAGGCCGTAGTACCGGTCCGGATGGGTGCGGCCGACCTCGACCACGAGGCGGTCGTCGAGCAGCTTCTGCTGGTAGGTGAACAGCGACAGCCGGGCGAAGTTGGGGTTGAACGGCGGCTGGTAGCCCACCGTGGTGTCGCCGATGTCGGCGGCCATGTTGAGGTTGCGCACCAGGCCGAAGAAGGTCTGGGTGAAGTTGATCGTCCCGCCCGAGATGCCGGCGATCTTCTGCATGTCGGCCGTCATCGACAGGACGAAATAGGCCGAGTTCGACTGCTCGCCGGGCCGCAGACCCATGGTCGGGTTGGCCTGGTAGAAGTCGTAGACGTTGACGTCGAAGGTCAGGCCGCGGGCCGCCATCTCGGTGGCCCAGGGCGCGAGCGGGCCGACCCGGACCGGGTCCTTCGGCTTGTCGGCGATGGCCGGGTCGGTGCGCGGCTGCGTCTGGTCGTTGAACTGGCCCACCGGCGAGGCCGTCTGCGCCAGGGCCGGCCCATCCACCAGGACGCCGGCGGACGCGACCGCCGCCGACAGGAGCGCGCCCCGGGCCGCCCCCCATCCCATCCGGCGCCTCGGCACCGGTCCCCGTTCGAATCTCTGGATCATCGTACCACCCCACGCTCCAGCATCGATCCGGCCTCGGACCCATCCCATCCACTTCAGCTGTGGAATTATATCTCGATAGGCCCAGACACTGTGCAGATCTGCTGTCGGGTAATACTTTGCAATTGCAGTGCCAGTGCTTAATTTAATGGCTGATCATCCAGGGTCGTGCCGCAGGAAAGCTTTTGGCGGCCGGCGTTGCTTGCGTTTTGGTCTTTGCCGACCCGCTGCAGCAGCCGCAGCCGGCGCCGTGCCCCGAAACCTTGCGGGGGGCATGACGGCTGCGCTCGTTGGTGGCGTGCGCCTTGCGCAATCCCGCATCCATGGAGGCGAGGTTCGGCGCGGTGAGGAAGGCGCGGCCGCAGGCGGTCCCGCAATCCGGGCAGTCGTGGGGATCGCGAAACTCGGCCATCGGGCGCAGCACCGTGAACGGGCCGCAGCCCTCGCAGGCGTAATCGTAGACGGGCATGGGGACCTCTCGGTGCTGTCTGCTGGGTGGAGCGCGGCGAGCGGAGTGCGACCCACGACTCTGGACGTTCGCGCGTTCGCATGCGACCCGCCGCGTCATTCCGGGGCGCCGCAGGCGAGCCCGGAATCCGGACCCGCCGACGGCATGCAGTCTCGCACCACCTGTGCGTCTGGATCCCGGGCTCCGCTGCGCGGCCCCGGGATGACGTGGTGCGACGGGAGACGTTTCGGCGCGCGAACCGGCATCTGCGGTCCCCCTGCCAGGAGGAGGGGGATGCGCGCCGGATCGGGCGCGACCCGATCCTCAAAGATCGGGCGACAGGGGCATCTGGATCGAGCCGTCGAGGAACTTCGTCGGTCCGTCGGCGCCGGGATTGATGTCGAAGTCGAAGATCTTCGTCGGAATCCACAGGGTGGCGCAGGCGTTCGGGATGTCGACGACGCCGGAGATGTGGCCCTGGACCGGCGCGGTGCCGAGGATCGAGTAGGCCTGGGCCCCCGAGTAGCCGAACTTCTTCAGGTATTCGATCGCGTTGAGGCAGGCCTGGCGGTAGGCCACCGTGACGTCGAGGTAGTGCTGCTTGCCGTACTCGTCGACGGAGACGCCCTCGAAGATGAGATGGTCGTCGAACTTCGGCGTGATCGGCGACGGCTTGAAGATCGGGTTCTTGATCCCGTACTTGGCCATGCCGTCCTTGATCAGGCTGACCTTGAGATGGACCCAACCCGCCATCTCGATGGCGCCGCAGAAGGTGATCTCGCCGTCGCCCTGGCTGAAATGCAGGTCGCCCATCGAGAGGCCGGCGCCGGGGACGTAGACGGGGAAGTAGATCTTCGAGCCCCGCGACAGGTCCTTGATGTCGCAATTGCCGCCGTGCTCGCGGCCCGGCACCGTGCGGGCGCCCGTCGCCGCCGCCTTGTCGCGTCCCTCGCCCTTGAGCCGGCCCATATGGGCGGTGGGGGCGAAGGGCAGGGTGGCCAGGGCCGGGACCCGGTTGGGGTCGGTGTCGAACAGCGCCTTCTCGCGGGTGTTCCAGGTCTCCAGCATCTTCGGATCGGGCAGGCAGCCGATCAGACCGGGATGGATCAGGCCGGGGAAGCGCACGCCGGGAATGTGGCGCGACTTCGTGAACATGCCCTCGAAGTCCCAGATCGATTTCTGGGCCTGGGGGAAATGCTCGTCGAGGAAGCCGCCGCCGTTCTTCTTCGAGAAGAAGCCGTTGAAGCCCCACTGGCTCTCGGGCTTGGCGCCGATGTCGAGGAGGTCGACCACGAGGAGGTCGCCGGGCTCGGCACCCTCGACGCCGATCGGGCCGGACAGAAAGTGCACGATCGACAGGTCGATGTCGCGCACGTCGTCGGCCGAATCGTTGTTCTTGATGAAGCCGCCGGTCCAGTCGTAGGTCTCGACGATGAAGTCGTCGCCGGGCTTGACCATCGCCACCATGGGAATGTCGGGGTGCCAGCGGTTGTGCACCATGTCGTTGTCGTAGGCCGATTGGGTCAGATCGACCTTGATCAGGGTCTCGGGCATGTTGCGTCGGTGCTCCCTTCCCAGACAGGGGACATGCGTCCCCGTTCGCGCCGGCGGTGAGATCCGCCGGCGGGTGATGTGGCGGTGATCGTCGGGCAGGCGCGCGCCGGGCCCGGTCGCCGTCAGCGTGCGAGCAGCTCCTTCAGGGCCGCATCGAGTGTGGCGATGTCGTCGGGGCTCGTCCCCGGTCCGCCCGCAAAGTGGCCCCACCAGGTGTCGAGGACGCGCAGGTCCGCGTTCGGCATGGCCGCCGCCTCGATGGCGTTGTCCTCGGGGGGGAAGTAGAGGTCGGTGGAGGCCGGCATCAGGATCGCGTCGGCGCGGATCGCTCCGAGCGCGGCATCGAGATCACCGTTGAAGCGGTCGTTGGCGCTGATGTCGCCGTTCTGCCAGGTCCACAGCATGGCCAGCAGGTCGTTGGCGTCCCGGGTGTAGAACAGCCCCTCCCAGAACCCGACGAGGAAGTCCTCCAGGGACGCGTAGCCCATGTGGGTCTTGTCGGCCTCGATCCGGTAGAAGGTCTGCGACAGGCCCCAGCCGGCATAGACCCGGCCGAAGGCGCGCAGGCCCCGGTTCGGCGGGCTCGTGTACCAGCCCTCCGCATAGGCGGCGTCGGCCTGGAGCGCGGCCTTGGCGCCCTCGAGGAAGACGAAGTTGTGCCGCGAGCACTTGGCCGAGCCCTGGAACGGCAGGATGCGGGGCACCATGTCGGGGTAGAGCGCCCCCCAATGATAGGTCTGCAGCGCGCCCATGGACCACCCGGTCACGAGGACCAGCGTGTCGATGCCGAAATGCTCGGTGACGAGGCGGTGCTGGGCCGTGACGTTGTCGTAGGCGGTGACGTTGGGAAAGCGCGGCCCGTTCCAGGGGGGCGGCGTGTTGCTCGGGGAGGACGACAGCCCGTTGCCGAACAGGTTCGGGACGATGATGAAGTAGGTGTCGGGATCGAGCGCCTTGCCCGGCCCGATCAGCCACTCGTTCTCGGTGTGCTGGCCCGAGTACCAGGTCGGGTAGACGATGGCGTTGTCCCGGGCGGCATTGAGCGTGCCGAAGGTCTTGTAGGCGAGCCGGGCGTTGCGCAGCGTCTTGCCGCACTGGAGGACGAAGTCGCCGAGCTCGAAGATCTCGTAATCGACCATTCTGACCTCCATCAGACCGAAAGGAAGCGGGCGACCTGGGCCTCGTCGATGTCGGCGCGCAGACTCTCGTGCACGATCACACCGTTCTCGATCACCAGCACCCGGTCGGCGACGTCGAGGGCGAAGCTCAGAACCTGCTCGGAGACCACGATGGAGAGGCCGCGCTCGTCGCGGATCTTCTTCAGGGTCCGGCCCATCTCGCGGATGATCGAGGGCTGGATGCCCTCGGTGGGCTCGTCGAGGAGGAGGACCTTGGGCCGGCTCGCCAGGGCCCGGGCGATGGCGAGCTGCTGCTGCTGGCCGCCCGACAGGTTGCCGCCGCGCCGGCCCTTCATCTCGAGGAGGACCGGGAACATCGTGTAGAGGTCCTGGGGCACCCGGCGTTCGCCGGTGACGGTGAGCCCCGTCTCGATGTTCTCCTGCACGGTCATGGCCGAGAAGATCATGCGGCCCTGGGGCACGTAGGCGAGGCCCTTGGCCACGCGCTGGTGGCTCTTGAGGCCCTCGACCGCGGCCCCGTCGACCCGGATCGTGCCGGACTTCACCGGCACGATGCCCATCAGGGTCTTCATCAGCGTGGTCTTGCCCATGCCGTTGCGGCCCATCACGGCGACGATCTCGCCGGGCGCCACCGCGATGTCGAGGCCGTGCAGCACCTCGCTCTGGCCATAGGCCGCGTGAAGGTCGCCGATCGCCAGCATCGGCTGGAGCCCGGCCTGGATGGGCGGCACGGCGGCGGGAGAAGGCGTGGTCTGGAGCATGGCGCCGTTTCCCTGTCAGTGGCCGAGATAGACTTCGATGACCTTCGGGTCGTTCTTGACCCGCTCCATCGAGCCCTCGGACAGGACCTTGCCCTGGTGCAGCACGGTGACCCGGTGGGCGATGTCCTCGACGAACTTCATGTCGTGCTCGATCACCAGCACCGAGCGGCCCTTGATGATCTCGTTCAGGAGTTCGGCGGTCTTGACGCGCTCGCCGACGCTCATGCCGGCCACCGGCTCGTCGAGCATCAGCAGCTCCGGGTCCTGGATCAGGAGCATGCCGATCTCGAGCCACTGCTTCTGGCCGTGGCTGAGGAACTCGGCCCGCTCCAGGAGCTGGTCCTTGAGGAAGATCATGCTGGCGACCTCCTCGATGCGGTCGCGGACCTGGGCGTCGCGCTTGAAGGTGAGCGCCCCGAACACCGAGCGGCCGCGCGGATAGGAAATCTCCAGGTTCTCGAAGACGGTGAGGTCATCGTAGATCGACGGCGTCTGGAACTTGCGGCCGACACCGGCCAGCACGATGGCACTCTCGGACAGCCGGGTCAGCTCCTGGCCCTTGTACTTGATCGAGCCGGAGCTGGCCCTGGTGCGGCCGCAGATCAGGTCGAGCACCGTGGTCTTGCCGGCGCCGTTGGGGCCGATGATGACCCGGATCTCGTTGGGGTCGACGTAGAACGAGACGTCGTTGACCGCCTTGAAGCCGTCGAACGAGACGGTGAGGGATTCCACCGCCAGCAGGAAGTCCTTCTCGGCCGGATCGGCGCCGATGCGGTGCGAGGGCAGGAGGGCTGCGTTCATCGGAGGTCCTACTCGGCCGCGTGGGGCAGGGCGACGGCGGGCGCGGGCTCCAGGGCCTTCACGCGCCGGGTCAGGCGGGGCTCGACATGGGTGCGGTAGATGCCCGCCAGACCGTTGGGGAAGGCCAGCACCACCAGGATGAAGAGCCCCCCGAGGCCGAACAGCCAGAGCTCCGGAAAGCTCTCCGAGAAGCTGGTCTTGGCCCAGTTCACGAGGAGCGTGCCCCAGACGGCGCCGAACAGGGACAGGCGCCCGCCGACCGCGGCGTAGATCACCATCTCGATCGAGGGCACGATGCCGACGAAGGAGGGCGACATGAACCCGACCTGGAGGGTGAACATCGCGCCCCCGATGGCGGCGAACACCGCCGCCAGGCAGAACGCGAAGGTCTTGAAGCTCGCCACCTGGTAGCCCGAGAACCGGACCCGGTCCTCCTTGTCGCGCATGGCGAGCAGGATGCGCCCGAGCTTCGACTTCTTCACCATCTGGGCGAACAGGATGCAGGCGACGAGCAGGCCGGCGTTGACGAAGTAGAGGATGTTGTGGGCGCTGTCGGTTCGGATGTCCCAACCGTGCAGGGTGCGCAGGTCCGTGATGCCGTTGATGCCGCCGGTATAGCCCTGCTGCCCGACGATGAGGATCGTCAGGATGGCGGCGATGGCCTGGGTGATGATGGCGAAGTAGGTGCCGCCGACCCGGCGGCGGAACATCGCCGTGCCGATGACGAAGGCGAAGAGGGCCGGCACCACCAGCACCGCCAGGAGGGTGAAGGGCAGGCTCTCGAACGGCTTCCAGAACCAGGGCAGGGCGGTGATCTGGTTCCAGTCCATGAAGTCGGGGATGCCCGGCGTCGACTGGATCTTCGTGTTCTCGACGCTGGAGGCTTCGAGCTTGAGGTACATGGCCATCAGGTAGCCGCCGAGGCCGAAGAACACGCCCTGGCCGAGGGACAGGATGCCGCCGAAGCCCCAGCAGATGACGAGGCCGAGGGCCACGAAGGAATAGGTCAGGTACTTGCCGACGAGGTTGAGCCGGAAGGCGTCGAGCAGCATCGGCAGCAGGACGAAGATGACGCCGACGAGGAGCGCCAGGCTCACCCACTCCATCGGCTTCATGAAGGGATTGTCGTTGACGACGGGGGTTTTGGAGCGGGTCATGACGTTCGGGCTCCTCAGCGCCGGACCTTGAGGGTGAAGAGGCCCTGGGGCCGCAGCATCAGGATGCCGACCACCGCCAGCAGCGTGAGCACCTTCGCGGTGGAGCCCGAGAGGAAGAACTCGAGGGTCGACTGCGTCTGCGAGATCGAGAAGGCTGACGCGATGGTGCCGAGGAGCGAGGCGGCGCCGCCGAAGACCACGATCAGGAAGGTGTCGACGATGTAGAGCTGGCCCGAGGTCGGCCCCGTGGAGCCCACCATGGTGAAGGCCGAGCCGGCGATGCCCGCGATGCCGCAGCCGAGGCCAAAGGTGAGGCGGTCCACCCGCTCGGTGTCGATGCCGACGGCGCCCGCCATGGCGCGGTTCTGCACCACGGCGCGGACCTGGGCGCCGAAGCGCGAGCGGTACATCAGGAGGGCGACGCCGACGGTGATCAGGGTGGTGACGCCCATGACGAACATGCCGTTGATCGGGATCTCGATGGTGTCGGTGACCTGCACCGAGCCGATGAGCCAGGACGGCAGCTCGACGCCGACCTCGCGGGCGCCGAAGATCGTGCGGTAGGCCTGCTGCAGGATCAGGGAGAGGCCCCAGGTGGCCAGCAGCGTGTCGAGCGGGCGCTTGTAGAGGTGGCGGATCAGGGCCCATTCCACCAGCATCCCGAGGGCCCCCGAGGCCAGGAAGGCCAGGGCCATCGCCACGAAGAAGTAGGCCGGGAACAGGGCCGACAGCTGGGTCTGGAAGAAGCCCGAGCAGAGATAGGTCATGTAGGCGCCGAGGATCATGAACTCCCCGTGCGCCATGTTGATCACCCCCATCTGGCCGAAGATGATCGCCAGCCCCAGGGCCATCAGCACGTAGACCGAGAACAGGATAAGCCCGGCGAAGCCCTGCATGACGAAGATCGAGCTGAGATCCCCGAGCGAATAGTCACCGAACATGGGTTCGTTCTCCGAAGGATGCCGCGAAGGTCGTGCAAGCATCGGGCCGAGTTAGGCCTCAGATTTCCCCTCCCCCTTGTGGGGAGGGGTAGGGGTGGGGGTGGCGCCGCCAGCCTCCGCAGGTCGAGGGTCACCCAACCACCCCCACCTCCAACTCCTCCCCACAAGGGGGAGGAGGGCACGCTGGAGTCCTACTGGTAGCCCTTCGGGAAGGGGTTCGGCTCGATCAGGTCGGGGCTCTCGTAGACCACCTCGAACTGGCCCGAGGGCAGGGCCCTGGCGACCCGGGTCTTCGACCAGAGGTGATGGTTCGGGTGGATCTTGACGTAGCCTTCCGGCGCCTCCTTGAACTCGAGGCCCGGCGAGGCGGCGACCACCTTGTCGACGTCGAAGGAGCCGGCCTTCTCGCAGGCCATCTTCCACAGGAACGGCCCGAGATAGGCGGCCTGGGTCACGTCGCCGATGACGGTCTTCTCGCCCCACATCTTGTGGAAGGCGGCGACGAACTTCTCGTTGTTCGGGTTCTTGAGCGACTGGAAGTACTTCATGCAGGAATAGGCGCCGGCGATGTTGTCTCCGCCGATGCCGTCGACCTCGTCCTCGGTCACCGAGATCGTCAGCAGGGTCTGCTTCGCGAGGTCGATGCCGGCCGCCTTGAGCTGCTTGTAGAACGCCACGTTCGAGCCGCCGACCACGTCCGTGAAGATCACATCCGGCTTGGTGAGCTTGAGCTTGTTGATCACCGAGTTGAACTGTGTGTGACCCAGCGGGAAATATTCCTCGCCGACGACCTTGGTCTTGAGCACGTTCTCGATGTGCTTGCGGGCGATCTTGTTCGAGGTGCGCGGCCAGATGTAGTCCGAACCGATGAAGAAGAACGTCTTGGCGTTCTTTTCCTTGGTGACCCAGTTCAGCGATTCGAGGATCTGCTGGGTGGCCTCCTGGCCGGTGTAGAAGACGTTCTTCGACTGCTCCAGGCCCTCGTAGAAGGTCGGGTAGTACAACAGGCCGTTATACTGCTCGAAGACTGGCAACGCGGCCTTGCGCGAGGCCGAGGTCCAGCAGCCCATCACGGCGGCGCAGTGGTCGTTGACGAGGAGCTTCTTGGCCTTCTCGGCGAAGGTCGGCCAGTCGGAGGCGCCGTCCTCCTGAATGATCTTGATCTTGCGGCCGAGCACGCCGCCCGCCTCGTTGATCTGGGAGATCGCGAGCTTCTCGGCCTGGATCGAGCCGGTCTCGGAGATCGCCATCGTGCCGGTGGCCGAGTGCAGGATGCCGACCGTGACCTCCGTGTCGGTCACGGCGAGGCCGGTGGTGTTCACCGCCGAGGTCGGCGGCGCCGCCGCGAAGCTCATGCGCGGCATCAAGGCGATCGCCGGAGCGCCGGCGAGCCCCATGAGAAGCCTGCGCCGGAGCGCCGATTGCAGGCCGTTGCCCTTGTCCTCTGCCATCGTGCCCAAAACCCCTGTCGGTCGTCGCACGGCGCATCGGACGGCCGCGGATCGACGGAGCGGAGGCTAGGCCGCGTTGTGCAGTGCGGCCTATACGCTGTTTTGCGTATGTCGGAGCCGGGCGGACAGGCCCATTCTGGCGAACTGCCCGCGAGTCCAGGGTCCCATCGCCGCTCCGGCCACTGGACGGGGTGCGCGCCCACGTGGAAACACGGGATCGGGCACGGTCCTTGCTACGCTGGGGACGACGGAGCGCCACGGTTTCGGACAGGCCGGGATGCCGCGCCAGACCCCGCGCCGCATGATACCGTCCCCACCGAACACGATGACCGAGCACCAGCGTATCCTGCCGATCCGGCGCGACTACAACCGCCTCGTCGCCGACGAGACGCTGGAGGACTATGCCCTGCGCTTCACCGCCAAGAAGGCGCGGCGCTGGTCCGGGTTCCGGGTCGCCCAGACCGCCCTCGGGTCGCTCTCCTTCCTGGCCCTGGAGGCGATCGGCGGCACCCTGGTGCTGACGGTCGGGTTCACCAACACCCTGGCGGCGCTCCTGGTGGTCAGCGCCATCATCTTCGCCACCGCGACGCCGATCAGCCTCTACGCCGCCCGCTACGGCGTCGACATCGACCTCCTCACCCGGGGCGCCGGCTTCGGCTATATCGGCTCGACCGTGACCTCGCTGATCTATGCGAGCTTCACCTTCCTGTTCCTCGCCATCGAGGCGGCGATCATGGCCCTGGCGCTGGAGCTGTGCTTCGGGCTGCCGCCGAGCCTCGGCTACCTCGTCAGCGCCCTCGCGGTGATCCCGCTGGTCGTCTACGGCTTCGCCATGATCAGCCGCTTCCAGCTCTGGACGCAGCCGGTCTGGATCGTCCTCAACCTCGTGCCGCTCGCCTGCATCGCCTGGGCCGGGGACGCTCCGGTGGCGGCCTGGCTCGCCCATCCGGGGGCCGACGGACTCGGGGGCTTCGACTGGCCCCGCTTCGGGCTGGCCTCCGGCATCCTCCTGGCGCTGCTGGCCCAGGTCGGCGAGCAGGTCGATTTCCTGCGCTTCGTGCCGGCGCGCACGCCCGAGCGCGCCGGGCGCTGGTGGGCGGCGGTGCTGGGCGCAGGCGGCGGCTGGATCCTGCCCGGGATGCTCAAGATCCTGCTCGGGTCGTTCCTGGCCGTGCTCGCGATCGCGCACGGCGTTCCGGCCGAGCGGGCCGCCGAGCCGACCCAGATGTACGCGGTGGCCTTCGGCTACGTGGTGCCCTCGGGCATGGGCGCGGTCGCCCTGATGACCCTGTTCGTGGTGGTCTCGCAGCTCAAGATCAACGTCACCAACGCCTATGCGGGCTCCATCGCCTGGTCGAACTTCTTCTCGCGCCTGACGCACAGCCATCCGGGCCGCGTGGTTTGGCTCGTCTTCAACGTCGCCATCGCCCTGCTGCTGATGGAGCTCGGCATCGACAAGACCATCGTCAGCACCCTGTCGCTCTACGCCGTGGTGGTCTCGGCCTGGGTCGGCGCGCTGGCGGCGGACCTCGCCATCAACAAGCCCTTCGGCCTGTCGCCCCCCGGCATCGAGTTCAAGCGCGCCCATCTCTACGCCGTCAACCCGGTGGGCACAGGCGCCATGGCGCTGGCGATCCTCACGGGGTTCGTGGCCCATGCGGGCTGGCTCGGGACGCAGGCCGTGCCGTTCGCGCCGCTGCTGGCCCTGGTCGTCGCCGTCGCGGGCGCCCCCGCGATCGCCCTCGCCACCGGCGGGCGCTACTACCTCGCTCGTACCCCGCGCACGGACTGGCAGGGGGCGACCGAGATCACCTGCCGGGTCTGCGAGCACCCGTTCGAGCCCGAGGACATGGCCCAGTGCCCGGCCTATGCCGGGCCGATCTGCTCCCTGTGCTGCTCCCTCGACGCCCGCTGCGGCGATCTCTGCAAGCCGCACGGCCGCCTGGAAGCCCAGGCCCAGAGCGTGCTCGCCCGGGTCGCCCCGGCCCGCACCGCCGCCTGGATCGGCGCGCCGCTGGGGCGCTACCTCGCGCTGATGCTCACCCTGGTGGCGGCGATCGGGCTGATCCTCGGCATCGTGCATGCGGGGGCCAGCGCCGAGCATCCCGAGCACCGCGCGGTGCTCGGCGCGGCGCTGACCAGCGTGTTCCTGATCCTCATCGTGATCCTGGGCATCGTCGCCTGGCTGTTCGTGCTGGCCCAGGAGAGCCGCCGGGTCGCCCTGGAGGAGACCGCCCGCCAGACCGGGCTCTACCAGGCCGAGATCGAGGCCCACAAGGTCACGGACGCCAAGCTGCAGCAGGCCAAGGAGGTGGCGGAGGCCGCCAACCTCGCCAAGAGCCGCTACGTGGTCGGCATCAGCCACGAGCTGCGCACGCCCCTCAACGCGGTGCTGGGCTACGCGCAGCTCCTCGAGGGCGATCCCGCGATCCCGGCCCCGCGCCAGAACGGGATCCGGGTCATCCGGCGCTCGGCCCAGCACCTCTCGGGGCTGATCGACGGCCTGCTCGACATCTCCCGGATGGAGGCGGGCCGCCTCCAGATCCACCGCAACGAGGTCCGGCTCGCCGACTTCCTCGACCAGATCGTCGACATGATCCGGCTCCAGGCCCAGGGCGCCGCCCTGGCGTTCCGCTTCACCCGGCCCGAGACCCTGCCGGCGGTGGTCGCCACGGACGAGAAGCGCCTGCGCCAGATCCTGCTCAACCTCCTGTCGAACGCGATCAAGTTCACCCCCGCCGGCACGGTGACCCTCGATCTGACCTACCGCAGCCAGATCGCGGTGTTCACGATCAGCGACACCGGCCTCGGCATCCGCCCGGACGACCTGGAGCGCATCTTCGAGCCGTTCGAGCGCGGCTCGATGGCCGCCGCCCGCTCCACCCCCGGCACCGGCCTCGGGCTGACCATCGCGCACCTGCTCGCCCAGGTGATGGGGGGCGAGATCACGGTGGCGAGCGAGGTCGGGCGCGGCACGCGCTTTCGCCTCCGGCTGATGCTGGCCTCGGTGGCGCGGCCCAAACCCGTGCTGGCGGCGCAGGCGAGCGCCCCGCCGCGCGTCTACGCGGGGGCCCGCCGCACGATCCTGGTGGCCGACGACGATGCCGCCCATCGCGGGCTGATGCGCGACATCCTCGAACCCCTCGGCCTGGTGGTCTGGGAGGCAGGCGACGGCCCGGCCTGCCTGGCGCTGGCCGAGACCCAGCCGCCGGACCTGTTCCTCCTCGACATCGCCATGCCGGGCATGAGCGGCTGGGGGCTGGCCAAGGCCCTGCGGGAGGCCGGCCACACGGCGCGTATCGCCATGATGTCGGCCAACGTGCACGAGATCAGCCCGGTGCGGGGCGACGACGCGCCTCACGACGCGATCATCGCCAAGCCCTTCGACCTGCGCGACTTCCTCGAATGCGTCACCGGGCTCCTCGGCCTCGACTGGACGGCGGGGGACGCGCCCGCGCCGCCCCCGCCCGAGGCCGCCGCGCCGGACCCGCGGCCGGAGCACCTCGCCGACCTCCTGCGCCTCGTGCGCATCGGGCACGTCCGCGGCATCGAGGCAAAGCTCGCCGAGATGGACAGCGGCCCCGCGGCACCGACCGCCTTCATCGCGCAGATGCGGGGGCTCACCGCCGCCTTCGACCTGCGCCGCGCCCGGGCGGTGATCGAGGGCCTGCTGGAGCCCGCCGATGGCTGAGGCGCAGCGCGACACCGTCCTGGTGGTCGACGATTCCCCCGAGACCCTGAGCTTCCTCACCGAGGCGATCGAGCGCTCGGGCGCCACCGTGCTGGTGGCGGTGGCGGGCGACCTCGCCCTGGCCCTGGTCGACGAGATCACCCCCGACGTCATCCTGCTCGACGCGATGATGCCCGGCATGGACGGGTTCGAGACCTGCCGCCGCCTCAAGGCGAAGGGGCACCTCGCCCACGTGCCCGTCATCTTCATGACCGGCCTGTCGGAGACCGAGCACATCGTGAAGGGCCTGGAAGCGGGGGGCGTCGACTACGTCACGAAGCCCATCGCCCCCGACGAGATCCTGGCCCGCATCCGCGTGCATCTCGCCGGTGCCCGAGCGGCCCAGAGCGCGCGCGCCGCCCTCGACACCACCGGCCGCACCCTGTTCGCGGTGGACCGCGACGGCACGGTCCTGTGGGGCACGCCCCAGGCCGCCCGGCTGCTCGGCGGCTTCACCGAGCCCGGCGCTCCCTCGAGCCTGCCGCCGCAGGGGGCCGCCTGGCTCCGGGGCTGCCTCGCCGGCACGGGCGCGCCGGCCCTGACCCTCGGCGACCGCGCGGGCACCGCCTATACCTTCAGCTTCATCGGCGGCACCGGCGACGAGATCCTGCTGCGCCTGTCGCGCGACGGCACCGAGGCGGGCCTGGAACGCCTGCGCCTGCGCCTGCGGGTCACCGGACGGGAGGCGGAGGTGCTGCTCTGGCTCTCGCGCGGCAAGTCGAGCCGCGACATCGGCGAGATCCTGGGCTTGAGCCCCCGCACGGTGACGAAGCACCTGGAGGGCATCTACGAGAAGCTCGGCGTCGAGAACCGCACGGCCGCGTCCGTCATCGCCGCCCGCCACCTGCAGGACCTCGACTGACGGGCGGCGGAGCGGATATTTCCGGCCCACCCCCTCGCTTTGGCGGCGCGACACCCGATCTATCAGACAGGTCAGGCTGGGAGCTTCGCGATGAACTGGATGACGTGGTTGGTCGGCCGCTGCGTGGACCTCACCGAGCGCGTCGTGCCCGGCCTCGAGCGGCGCGAACCCGGACGGCCGGGCGCGCCGCCGGCCCTGCGCGGCCGGGTGCGCGGCTCGGGCTCCGAGCCGGCGGTGATGCAGCCCGGGGGCGGCCCGCGCCCGGACTGATCCGGTTCGACCGGCCCTCAGGCCAGGGCGCGGGCCGCGGCGCCGGCCTTGCGCACCGAGGCGTCGACGTCGATCGTGGCGGCGGCGATCCCGTCCATGTTCTGACGCACGACCTCGACGCTCCGGGCGGCGTTCTGCATGTTGATCGTCATGTCGCGGGTCACCGCGGCCTGCTCGGTCACGGCCGATGAGACGCTCAGCGAGATCTCGCTGAGATGGCCGATCGTCCGGGCGATGGCCTCGATCGCGGTCACGGCCTGGGTGGTGGAGCCCTGCACAGCCGCGATCTGCGTCCCGATCTCCTCCGTGGCCCGGGACGATTGGTTGGCCAGGGCCTTCACCTCGGCGGCGACCACGGCGAAGCCGCGGCCCGCCTCGCCGGCGCGGGCCGCCTCGATGGTGGCGTTGAGCGCCAGCAGGTTGGTCTGGTCGGCGATCGTGCGGATGACCGAGATCACCTCGCCGATCTTGTCGGCGGCCGAGGTCAGCCCGGCGATGATGCCGGAGGCCTCCTCGGCCCGGATCACCGCCTCCTCGGACGCGACCTTCGCCTCGGACGCGTGGCGGCTCAGTTCCTCGATGGAGGCCGAGAACTCCTCGGCGCCGGCCGCCACCGCCTGGACGTTGCCGGAGGTCTGGGCCGCCGCCTCCGCCGTGAGGGTCGCCTGATGGCTGACGTCGGAGATCGAGCCGGTGATGACCCCGAGATCCTTGTCGATCGCCTGCTGGCCCTCGTGCCGACGCAGCCGGTCGGCGACCTGGGCGGTGACGTCGCTGGCGAACTTCACCACGGAGACCACCCGGCCGTCGGGTCCGAAGACCGGATTGTAGGCGCCGTAGATCCACACCTCGCGGCCGCCCTTCGCCAGGCGACGGAACTCGCCGGCCTGGTAGGCGCCGCCCGCCAGCGCCGTCCAGAAGGCGGCGTAGGCCGGCGTGTCCCGGTCCGCCGGCGCCACGAACTGGCTGTGGTGCCGACCCTTGATCTCGTCGAGGGTGTATCCGAGCGCGGCGAGGAAGTTCGGGTTGGCGTCGGTGACGAGACCGTCCGGCGTGAAGTGGATCACCGCCTGCGACCGGTTGATCGCCGCGATCTGGCCCTCGAACGCGGCGTTGCGCGCCACCTGCGCGGTGATGTCCGTGGCGAACTTCACCACCTTCACCGGCTTGCCGCGGCGATCGAGGATCGGGTTGTAGCTCGCCCGGATCCAGATCCGGCGGCCGTCCTTGCCGATCCGGCAGAAATCGCGCGCCTGGTGCTCGCCCCGGCGCAGGCTGTCCCAGAAGGCCCGGTAGGCCGGGGTGTCCCGCTCCTCCGGAGGGACGAACAGGCTGTGCGGGCGGCCACGGACCTCTGCGAACGTATAGCCGATGAGATCGAGAAAGATCTGGTTCGCGCTCTGGACACTTCCATCCATCGCGAACTCGATTCGACCTTGCGATCGATCGAGCGCTTCGAGTGTTGCACGAAGACCGGCGCCCAACATCGTCAATTTCTTTCGCGGAAACGGTGACTGATACGCGACTAGACGGGTCGCATTTTGATGCTCGTAACTTTAATTACAATCCGTGAATTTGTCTTTAACGGTCGAAGATCCTGAAACGACTTTGCAAAAAACAACATATGAAAGCGTGCCGAGCGCCCTCGCATCCGGACGCGGGCCGGGTCCGTGCGACACCGGCCAACCGCGCAATCCGAGGCCGCCGCTCGGTCGCGCGGGAGAGGGGCGCCGCCGTTCACGAGTCGCGGGGCGGATGAACCTTGGCCGAGACTTCATGCGTTAGGTCGTCACGATCGCGCCGCACGGTGCGATCGGCGCGATGCCAGGGAATCCGATGCCAGGGATTCCATTTTCCAGGGTTCCGATGACGCACCATCAGTCCGACCGTCCGATCTTCGCCGCCCCGCCGCGCCTCTCGGCCCGCCCCCGGCGGCGGGGCCGGACGCGCGCCGCGGCCCTCCTGGGCGCCGTCCTCCTCCCCGGGGTCGTCTTCCTCCCCCGCTCGGTCCTGGCGCAGGGCGCCGCCGCCGCCGCCGCCGCCGCGCCGACGGCGACGCTCACGAAGGTGGCGAGCTTCGACCACCAGGTGACAGGGGTCACCGTCTCCAAGGACGGGCGGATCTTCGTGAACTTCCCGCGCTGGACCGAGGACACCGCGGTGTCGGTGGCCGAATTGAAGGACGGCAAGCTGGTGCCGTTCCCGGATGCGGCCTGGAACTCCTGGCGCAACGCCAAGAAGGACGAAATCTCGGCCAAGGATCACTGGGTCTGCGTCCAGAGCGTGGTGGCGAGCCCGAACGGCAACCTCTGGGTCCTCGATCCGGCCGCCCCCGCCATGGCGGCTCTGGTGCCCGGCGGTCCCAAGCTCGTCGAGATCGACCTGAAGACCAACCAGCCCGCGCGCACCATCGCGTTCGACGAGAGCGTGGCGCCGCAGGGCTCCTACCTCAACGACGTGCGCTTCTCCCCCGACGGCAAGACCGCCTACCTCACCGATTCCGGCGCCCGGGGCGCCCTGGTGGTGGTCGACCTCGACAGCGGCCGGGCCCACCGGGTCCTCGACGGCGACCCGTCGACCCAACCCGACACGGGCGTCACCGTGACCTATGACGGCAAGCCCCTGCGCCGGCCGGACGGGCGCGGCGTCGAGTTCGCCGCCGACGGCATCGCCCTCTCCCCCGACGGCAAGACGCTGTACTGGCAGGCGATCAAGGGCAAGACGCTCTACAGCCTGCCCACCGAGACGCTCGCGGGGAGCATCACCACCGCGCTGATGCCGACCGCGCTGGCCGACAAGAGCGTGTCGGGCCGCATCGAGATCGTGGGCGAGAACGGCCCCGCCGACGGCCTGATCATCGCCCGCAAGGACGGCCGGATGTACGTGACCTCGCCGCAGGACGATGCGATCAAGGTGCGCGACCTCTCGGCGAAGGGGAACACCCTGAGCACCGTGGTGCAGGACGCGCGCCTGCGCTGGCCCGACACCTTCGCGGAAGGGCCCGACGGGACGCTCTACGTCACCACCTCGCGCATCCAGGACTCGGCCTTCTACAAGCCCGATGCGCCGGCGGCCCTGCCGACGGAGTTGTGGAGCTTCAAGCCGGGGACCCCGGACGCCACCGGCTCGACCGCCCCCGCGCCGGCCGCGCGCTGACCCGTCCCGCGCCGCCCCGGCCACGCGGCGGCGCGCTCATCGCACCCGCAGCCCATCGAGGACCGATGCCGACGATACGACGACGCGCGCTGCTCGGCGGCGCGGGAGCGGCCCTCGCCCTGCGTGCCTGGCCGGCCGCAGCGGCCCCCATCGTCCGGGTCGACGATCCGCGGCTGAGCGAGGTGGTCGATCCCGGCGCGGTGCTGCGCACCCTCTATGCCGGCGGGCGCTGGTGCGAGGGCCTGTGCTACGCCCCGGGCCTCGGCGGCCTGATCGTCAGCGATGTCCGGGCCAACCGGATGATCCGGATCGCCGACGACGGCGGCACCGGCGTGTTTCGCGACCCCTCGAACAACGCCAACGGCAACACGCTCGACGCCGAGGGCCGCCTCGTCACCTGCGAGCATCGCGGGCGGCGGGTGGTGCGGCGGGAGCCGGACGGCCGCCTCACGGTGCTGGCCGACGCCTTCGCGGGCCGGCCGCTGAATTCCCCGAACGACGCCGCCCTGGCCCCGGACGGCGCGATCTGGTTCACCGACCCCGTCTTCGGAATCACCATGCCCGACGAGGGCCTGATGGCGCCGCCGGCGCAAGGGGCCCGGCGGGTCTACCGGATCGACCCGGCCGGCCGGGTCGAGGGCATGACCGACGCCGTCGGCCAGCCCAACGGCATCGCCTTCAGCCCGGACGGGACGCGCCTCTACGTCAGCGACACCAGCGCCGCCCTGAAGAATCCCGAGGGCGCGCGCACCATCCTGGCCTTCCCGGTGGTGGAGGGCCGGAGGCTCGGCGCGCCCGAACCCTTCGCCACCGTGGAGGCCGGCGTGCCGGACGGCCTCGCGGTGGATGCCGACGGCCGGGTCTATGCCGCCTGCTTCGACGGTGTGCGGATCTATGCGCCCGACGGCACGCCCCTCGGACGCATCGCCACCGCGACCGACGCCGCCAACGTGGCCTTCGGCGGCCCGGACGGCCGGCGCCTCTTCATCGGCGCGGGCGCGCACGTCCTCGCGATCGATCTCAAGGTGCGCGGCCCCGCCCGGGGCTGACCCGCCATGTCCCCCATCCTCGCTCGACCGGATCCCGCCATGACGCTCGCTCGCCGTGACCTCCTCGCCGCCGGCTTCGCCGGTGCCGGCATCGCCGGTACGGCAGCCCTCGCCCGACCCGGCGAGGCCGCGGCCGCGCCGTCCTCCGAGGTCGCCACCCACCGGGCGGCGGGCGGGCTCGAACTCGCGTTCACGGCGAACGCCCCCTCGACCCCCACCGGCCTCGCCATCTCGGCCGGCGGCCGGCGCTTCGTGATGATGCCCCGCTTCACCGCGACGGTGCCCTACACCCTGGGCGAGGTGCTGGCGGACGGGGAGGTCCGGCCCTACCCGGACCTGCCGACGAACCAGCCCGACCCGGAGCAGCCGCAGGCGCGCCTGTTCCACGTGCCCAACGGCGTCTTCGACCGCGACGACACCCTGTGGTGCCTCGATGCCGGCCTGCCGGACGGCTCCGGCCCGCCGGTGAAGGGCGGCGCGAAGCTCGTGCAGATCGATCTCGCCGACAACCGCATCCGCCGCGTGGTGCCCCTGGAGGCCGGCATCACCCCGACCTCGTCGCTCAACGACCTGCGGGTGGACATCCGCGACGGGTACGCCCGCGCCTACGTCACCGACCAGGGCCAGGACGGGGAGGGCGCCATCCTGGCCGTCGACCTCGCCAGCGGCCGGGTGGTGCGACGCCTCGCGGGCCATGCCAGCACCCGGTCGCAGAAGGGCCTCCTCAAGATCGTCGAGGACCGCCCGGTGGTGCAGCGGAAGGGGGAGGGGCCGCCGCGCCCGGTCCAGGGCGGCGCCAACGGCATCGCGCTCAGCCCCGACGGCCGGCGCCTCTACTACGCGCCCCTGATCGGGCGCCGCCTCTACGCTGTGGAGACCGCCGCGCTCCTCGATCCCGGGGCCAGCGACGGGGCCGTGGCGGCCGGCGTCACGGATCTCGGCGAGAAGGGCATGACCGGCGGCCTGACCACGGATTCCAAGGACCGGGTCTACCTCGCCCTGCAGGAGTTCAACGCGGTCGGCCGGCGCGACCCCGACGGCACCGTCACGATCATCGCCTCCGATCCGCGCCTGATCTGGGCCGACACGTTCTGGATCACCCCCGACCGCTGGCTCCACATCTCGTCCGCCCAGGTGAACCGACGCCCGGAATACAACGGCGGCAAGGACCTGCAGGCGCCGCCCTACGCCATCCTGCGGATGCGGATCGACGCCGATCCGGCGTGAGGCGCACGAGGCCTCGGCCCGGGGAACGGCCCAACCGTTCCCCGGGCCCACGTCCGGAGGTTGCAACACAACCTTAAGCCCTCCGCCCTACGATCGGTGCGTGTAGGCCGCATCGGGGCGAGGCATGCCGCAGCGAAGAACGACGATCGACGCCATTCGCGGTCTGTGCCTGATCAACATCTTCGTGAACCACATCCAGGACGGCGCCGTCTCGGCCGTGTCGCCCTCCCGGCTCGGCTTCTCCGACAGCGCCGACATCTTCGTCCTGCTCAGCGGCATCTCCATCGCCCTCGCGGGGAGCCAAGCCTCGCGGCGCCGCCTGCCGGACATCGTCGCCCATCTGTGGCGGCGGGCGGCCCGGATCTACGCCTTCGAACTGGTCATCGTCTTCGCGACGCTCGGTCTCCTGGCGGCCATCCTCGCCCTTCGAGGCGTGACGGGCGTGCACGCGCAGGACACCGCCCTGCTGCGGGACCACGGCTTCCCGAACCTGTTGAGCCATGCCCTGACCCTCCGCCAGACGGTGGGCTACTCGTCCGTCCTGCGCCTGTACGTGGCCCTGATGCTGATCGCCCCGATCCTGCTGCGCCTCGCCGGGTGGCGGTTCTGGGCGCCCCTGCCGCCGGCACTGCTGCTCTGGATCGCGGCCGGCCACTTCCATCTGGTGCTGAGCAACAGCCTCTCGGGCGCGCCCTTCGCGCTGACGATCCTGCCCTGGACCCTGATCTTCGCCCTGGGGATCACCATCGGGCAGGGCCTGGTCGACGGCGTCGCCCTGCCGCGTCCCCGGGGGCTGACCGGCCTCGCCCTGGGCTACCTCGTCGGCTACCTCGTCCTGGCGGTGGCCGTGGTTCGTCTCTGGCCGGCGGCCGCGGACTGGGCCGCGACGCGCAACGACGCCTTCTGGCTCGGCGCGAGCAAGACCTACCAGTCGCCCCTGCGCGTCCTGCACGTTCTCGCCCTGGCCTACCTGGTGATGGCCCTGCCGCGCGCGCCGCTCATCCGCCTGCTGCACCAGGTGCCGCGCGACCACCCGTTGACCCGCCTCGGCCGCCGGTCCTTGCCGGTCTTCACCGCCGGCGCGATCGGGGCCGTGCTCGCCAGCGAGGCGCTGGATCTGGCCGCCATTCCCCTGGACGCCGCCTGGCTTCCCCTGCTGCTTCTGGAGGCCGGCATGATCGCGCTGTTCGTCGGCATCGCCCTGCGCATCGCCGGGCGCCCGGACCGGGCGCGGCCCGCCCACCCCGCGCCGCCGGAGGTCCGGGTCGCAGGCCTGCGGGGGACCCCGGCGATCGCCTGACGCCCTATTCCGACCAGCGCAGGGCCGCGGCGGCGGCGAGCGTCCCGATCACGCCCGCGATCAGGCTGAGGGCGCACAGGATGGCCAGCGGCGTGGTGAACGGGACGGTGCCGCCGAGGGCCGATTCACTCGCCGAGACGCCGAAGATCAGCGTCGGGATCATCAGCGGCAGCACCACGACCGCCAGGATGAGGCCGCCCCGGCGGATCGAGGCGGTGAGGGCCGCGCCGACCGCGCCCACGAAGGTCAGGGCCGGGGTGCCCACCAGGAGGGTGAGGGCGGTCGCCGCCATCGCCCGGCCATCGAGGGCGACGAGGAGCCCGAAGAGGGGCGAGGCGAGGGCGAGGGGCAGGCCGGTGGTGAGCCAGTGGGCCAGCACCTTGGCGAGCACCACGCCCTCGAGGGGGGCCGGCGAGCCGGTCATCAGGTCGAGGGAGCCGTCCTCCTCGTCAGCCTGGAACAGGCGGTCGAGGCCGATCAGGGTCGAGAGCACGGCGGCGAGCCAGAGGATCGCCGGGCCGATCCGCGACAGCAGGTTCAGGTCGGGGCCGAGGGCGAACGGCACCAGGGCGACGATCATCAGGAAGAACACGAGGGAGAGCGCCCCCGAGCCGCCGACGCGGGCGGCGAGGGCGAGGTCGCGGGCGACGAGGGCCCTCAGGGCGCGCATCACCACCAGACCTCGTCGGCCGCGACCGTCGTCCGGGCCAGCGTCGGTGGGGCGGGTGCGGGCGCCTCGATCCGCAGTTCCTGGGCGTCGGCGAGGCCGAGGGCCTGGTGCGTCGCCGCGATGACGAGGCCGCCCGTCGCCCGGTGCCGCGCCATCATCCCGGCCAGGACCGCCTGCGAGGCGGCATCGAGGGCGGCCGTCGGCTCGTCGAGGAGCCAGAGCGGGCGCCGGCAGACCAGGAGGCGGGCCAGCGCCACCCGCCGGCGCTGGCCGGCGGAGAGATAGGCCACGGGAAGCCGCAGGGCGTGGCCGAGGCCGAGTTCCTCCAGGGCCGCCCGCGGGGTCGCGGTCGGCGCGCCGAGGAGGTCGCGGGCGAAGGCGAGGTTCTCCTCCGCCGTCAGCGGGCTCTTCAGCCCGTCGCGGTGGCCGACCACGTGCAGGCACTCGGACAGGGTCGCCTCGCCGACCTCGCTCGCCGCGACGGTCCCGGCCTCGGGCTTGAGCCGGCCGGCCAGCACCGCGAGCAGCGTCGACTTGCCGGCCCCGTTCCGCCCGGTGACCATCAGCGCCTCCCCCGGCCCGAGGGCGAAGGACAGGTTCGCGAAGATGCGGCGGCCGGACCGGCGGACGGCGAGGTCTTGAGCGGTCAGCCGCACGGGGGGTCCTGAATCATGAGCCTCAAGAGGTGGCGCCTGTCGAAAAGACCGAACGAAGGAATGTGCGGTCTCCGTCCCCCGGCGCTTCGCCCATCGCACGCGGATCGTTCGGTGGCGAGACCCGGGCACGCAAAATGGACCCAGCCGACGGTCGCACGGTCCGTCGCACCATCCGGAGCCGGGGAGCACCGTGGCGACCGCGATCCGGGCCGGCATGCCGGAGCGCATCCCAAACGTGCTATTCGAGCCCTCTCGCTCTCGACGGCTGTGGATCGGACGCTCCCGAGCTTCGCGTGGCTTTCGTGGTACGATCGCTCTCGACCTTCCCTTTCATCACCGCCTTCCTCGATCGTGGGCGAAGGCCCCGAGCCGATGACGTCCCGATATGACGCCGAGACCGACGCCCTCGACGTGCAGCTCGCAGAGGCGAGGATCGTCGGAAGCGAGATCCTCGACGCATCCCGGCATGTGGCCGAGGGGGCGGATCTGGCGCATCTGGTCGCGGCGTAGACCCGCCCTCCGAACAGATCCCACGCGCTGTCAGGCGCCCGGTAGCGGCCAGTTTCGAAGTGTTCTATAACGCGCGCAGGCTGCGCCGCGCGAGATTTCAGGGCGTCCAAATCGCCCTTCGCGCAACATCCTATCCGGGCACCCCCGGGGCGGCGCGCGCTTCATAGCGCTCCCAGCCGAACACGTGTTTTCGTGGCGCAGGTTATGCCTGCGCGTGTTCGACCAACCGCTCGCGAGGAAACAGAACGCCGTGGCATCGCTCGACAGCTTCCAGTCCCGCCAGACCCTGACGGTCGGCGACAAGGCCTACACCTATTACTCGATCCCGCACGCCGAGAAGGCCGGCCTCGCCGACGCCACCGCGCTGCCCTTCTCCATGAAGGTGCTGCTCGAGAACCTGCTGCGCTTCGAGGACGACCGCTCGGTCAAGAAGGACGACATCTCCGCCACCGTCGCCTGGCTCGGCAACAAGGGCAAGACCGAGACCGAGATCGCCTTCCGGCCGTCGCGCGTGCTGATGCAGGACTTCACCGGCGTGCCCGCGGTGGTCGACCTCGCGGCGATGCGCGACGCCATGGTGGCGCTCGGCGGCGACCCGCAGAAGATCAACCCGCTGGTGCCGGTCGACCTCGTGATCGACCACTCGGTGATCGTCGACGAGTTCGGCACGCCGAAGGCGCTGGCCGACAACGTCGCGCTCGAATACTCGCGCAACGGCGAGCGCTACACCTTCCTGAAGTGGGGCCAGTCGGCCTTCAACAACTTCTCCGTCGTGCCGCCCGGCACCGGCATCTGCCACCAGGTGAACCTCGAGTTCCTGTCGCAGACCGTGTGGACGAAGCAGGATCCCGATGCTTCGGACGGCACCGAGCTCGCCTATCCGGACAGCCTCGTCGGCACAGATTCGCACACCACCATGGTGAACGGCCTGGCCGTGCTGGGCTGGGGCGTCGGCGGCATCGAAGCCGAGGCCGCGATGCTCGGCCAGCCGCTCTCCATGCTGATCCCCGAGGTCGTCGGCTTCAAGCTGTCGGGCAAGCTGCCCGAGGGCACCACGGCCACAGACCTCGTGCTCACCGTCACGCAGATGCTGCGCAAGAAGGGCGTGGTGGGCAAGTTCGTGGAGTTCTACGGCCCCGGCCTCGACGACATGGCGGTGGCCGACCGCGCCACGATCTCCAACATGGCCCCCGAATACGGCGCCACCTGCGGGTTCTTCCCGATCGATCAGAAGACCATCGACTTCCTCACCGTCACCGGCCGCGCCGACGACCGGATCGCGCTCGTCGAGGCCTACGCCAAGGCGCAGGGCATGTGGCGCGACGCGGCCACGCCGGACCCGGTCTTCACCGACACGCTCGAACTCGACATGGGCGACGTTCGCCCGTCCCTGGCCGGACCCAAGCGTCCGCAGGACCGGGTGCTCCTCGACGGCGCCAAGCCGGGCTTCGCGCAATCCATGGAGACCGAGTTCAAGAAGGCGGCCGACCTCGCCAGTCGCTACGCGGTGGAGGGCGCCAACTTCGACATCGGTCACGGCGACGTGGTGATCGCCGCTATCACGAGCTGCACCAACACCTCGAATCCGAGCGTGATGATCGGCGCCGGGCTCCTCGCCCGCAACGCGGTCGCCAGGGGCCTGCGCTCGAAGCCCTGGGTGAAGACCTCCCTGGCGCCCGGCTCCCAGGTGGTGGCCGAGTACCTCGAGAGCGCCGGTCTGCAGACGCCCCTCGACGCGCTCGGCTTCAACCTCGTCGGGTTCGGCTGCACCACCTGCATCGGCAACAGCGGACCGCTGCCGGCCGCGATCTCGAAGGCGATCAACGACAACGACGTCGTCGCCGCCGCGGTACTCTCGGGCAACCGCAACTTCGAGGGCCGCGTGAACCCGGATGTCCGGGCGAACTACCTGGCCTCGCCGCCGCTGGTGGTCGCCTACGCGCTGGCCGGCTCGATGCAGATCGACATCACCACCGAGCCCCTGGGCACGGGCTCCGACGGCCAGCCCGTCTACCTGAGGGACATCTGGCCCTCGAGCGCCGAGGTCCAAGAGTTCATCGAGGCCAACATCACCTCGACCCTGTTCAAGTCCCGCTACGCCGACGTGTTCGGCGGCGACGACTACTGGAAGGCCGTCGAGGTCACCGAGGCCGAGACCTTCCAGTGGGATTCGACCTCCACCTACGTGCAGAACCCGCCCTATTTCGAGGGCATGCAGAAGACCCCGGCCCCGGTGGAGGACGTGGTCGACGCCCGCATCCTCGGCCTGTTCCTGGACTCGATCACCACCGACCACATCTCGCCGGCAGGCAACATCCGGGCGAATTCCCCGGCGGGCGCCTACCTGCAGGAACACCAGGTCCGGGTGCAGGACTTCAACCAGTACGGCACCCGGCGCGGCAACCACGAAGTCATGATGCGGGGCACCTTCGCCAACATCCGCATCAAGAACCAGATGGTCCGCGACGAGTCCGGCAACGTGGTCGAGGGCGGCTGGACCCTGTTCCAGCCCTCCGGCGAGCGGATGTTCATCTACGACGCCGCGCAGAAGTACCAGGCCGAGGGCACGCCCCTCGTGGTCTTCGCCGGCAAGGAGTACGGCACCGGCTCGTCGCGCGACTGGGCGGCTAAGGGCACCAAGCTCCTGGGCATCCGCGCCGTGGTGGCCGAGAGCTTCGAGCGCATCCACCGCTCGAACCTCGTCGGCATGGGCATCGTGCCCCTGGTCTTCCAGGGCGACACCTCCTGGGCCTCCCTGGGCCTGAAGGGCGACGAGACGGTCTCGATCCGGGGCCTGTCCGGCGACCTGAAACCGCGCCAGACCATGATCGCCGAGATCACCTCCGCGGACGGCACGAAGCGGGAGGTGCCCCTGACCTGCCGCATCGATACCCTCGACGAGCTCGAGTACTTCCGCAACGGCGGCATCCTGCCCTACGTGTTGCGCTCGCTGGCCGCGTAAGACTTCGCCGCCTCCGCGAACCGCGATCCCGAGGCCTCGCCCGAAAGGGCGGGGCCTTTTTCATGCCCAGAAGCCTTGTAAAACTTCTCTCAGGTTAACGAATTACAAATAATCAAACCTAGAGTTTGATTATTTGGCGGAGGCCGGTCGCGGCCGCCGTGAACCGAGGAGCGAAGCGATGTCGGCAATGTCCTACCCCTGCTACAAGATGAAGAAGGATGCGAAGGGACAGTGGTACTGGGTCTACTACGCCAAGAACGGCGAGGAGATCTCGAGGAGCAGCGAGAGCTACGCGGCAAAGGCGGATTGCCTGCACGGCCTGAAGCTCAACAAGGCCTCGGGCAACGATCCGATCTACGAGGTTTGAGACGACGCGCCGGAGCGCAGTCAGGGCACGCCGCCGCGGTCGGGATCGGCGTGCCCGCCGCATCCCGCTTGACGCCACGGCGCGCCCGGTCGAAACCGCGACGCATGACGATGCGTCCCATCCTCCTGACCAACGCCACATTGTGCGATCCGGCCACGGGCCGGCAGGCGCCCGGGCATGTCCTCGTGCGCGACGGCCTGATCCAGGATGTCGGCTGGGGGCCCGTCGCCGGGGTGCCGGACGACGCCGAGACGGTCGATTGCGGCGGCCACGTCCTCAGCCCCGGCCTGATCGATCTGCGCGCCTTCGTGGGCGAGCCCGGCGCCGAGCACCGCGAGACCTTGGCCAGCGCCAGCGCGGCGGCCGCCGCCGGCGGCGTCACCACCCTGGTCTGCATGCCGAACACCAACCCGGTCATCGACGGGCCGGCCATCGTCGACTTCGTGCTGCGCCGTGCCCGCGACACGGCCAGCGTCCACGTCCTGCCGGCCGCGGCCATCACCAAGGGCCTCGCCGGCCAGGAGATGACCGAGTTCGGCCTCCTGCAGGAGGCCGGGGCCGTGGCCTTCACCGACGGCCTCAAGGCGGTGGCGAACGCTCAGGTCATGCGCCGCGCGCTGACCTATGCCCGCGACTTCGGCGCCCTGCTGATGCAGCACGTGGAGGAGCCGGACCTCGTCGGCGACGGCGTGATGAACGAGGGCGAGATGGCCTCCCGCCTCGGGCTCCTCGGCATCCCGCGCGAGGCCGAGACGGTGATGCTGGAGCGCGACATCCGCCTCGTGCGCCTCACCGGCGCCCGCTACCACGCGGCGATGATCTCCTGCGCGGATTCGGTCGAGATCGTGCGCCGGGCCAAGGCGGACGGGCTGCCGGTCACCTGCGGCGCCTCGGTGAACAACCTCGTCCTCAACGAGGGCGACATCGGCCATTACCGCACCTTCTGCCGGCTCTCGCCGCCGCTGCGCCACGAGACGGACCGGCTCGCCCTGGTGGCGGGCCTCAACGACGGCGTGATCGACGTCGTTGTCTCCGACCACAACCCGCAGGACGTCGAGACCAAGCGCCTGCCCTTCGCCGAAGCGGCCGACGGGGCGCTGGGCATCGAGACCCTGCTGGGCGCGGCCCTGCGGCTGGTCCATACCGGCGACGTTGCCCTGCCGCGCCTGCTGGCGGCCCTGACGGCGAACCCGGCGGCCCTTCTCGGGCGCGCCGCCGGCCGCCTCGCGACCGGTGCGCCGGCCGACCTGGTGCTGATCGACCCGGACCTGCCCTACGTCCTCGACAAGCGCACCTTGAAGTCCCGCTCCAAGAACTCGCCCTTCGACGAGGCGCGCCTCCAGGGAGCCGCCGTGCTGACGATGGTGGCGGGCCGCATCGTCTTCCGGGCCCCCGCCGAGACCGAGGCCGCCGCGTGATCGCTCTGAACATGCTGCCGTGGCCCGTCCTGTTGGCGGCGCTGGCGGGGGGCTACCTCCTCGGCTCGATCCCGTTCGGGCTGATCCTGACCCGCTATGCCGGGCTCGGCGACGTGCGGGCGATCGGCTCGGGCAACATCGGCGCCACCAACGTCCTGCGCACCGGGCGTAAAGGGCTGGCAGCCGCCACCCTGCTGGGCGATGCGCTGAAGGGCACCCTCGCGGTGCTCCTCGCCGGTCGCTTCGGACTGGAGGCGGCCCTGGTGGCGGGCTTCGGCGCCTTCCTGGGGCACCTGTTCCCGGTCTGGCTCGGGTTCAAGGGCGGCAAGGGCGTCGCGACCTTCCTGGGCGTCCTGCTGGCCCTGAGCCCGCTGGGCCTCCTGGCCTTCGCGGCGATCTGGCTGGGCCTCGCCTTCACGCTGAAATACTCCTCCCTCGCGGCGCTGGCGGCCTCGGCTTTGACGCCCCTCGTCCTGTGGGCCCTGGGACAGCCTGCGGTTGCATGCCTGTTCCTCCTGCTCGCCATCCTGCTATGGTGGAAGCACGCGCCCAACATCCGCCGGCTGATCGACGGGACCGAGGGGCGCATCGGGCAGAAGGGCTGAGGCTCGCCGCCCGCTCCGGGAGGGGAGGGCGATGCAGCTCACCGATGCCCAGCGTCTCGATTGGCTGCGCCTCATCCGCAGCGAGGGGATCGGCCCGCGCAGCTTCCGCACCCTGGTCAACCGCTTCGGCGGCGCCGGGCCGGCCTTGGACGCCCTGCCGAACCTCACCGGCCGCAGCGGCCGGCGCATCACGCCGCCGAGCCGGGAAGAAGCCGAGGCCGAGCTCCGCGCGGCCGGTCGCCTCGGCGCCCGCCTCGTCGCCCTCGGAGAGGCGGATTACCCGAAGCTGCTGCAGGCCGCCGATTCGGCACCGCCGCTGATCGCGATCCGGGGTGAGGCCGCGATCCTGAACCGTCCAGCTATCGCCCTGGTCGGCTCGCGCAACGCTTCCGCCGCCGGCCTCGCCTTCACCGAGCGCCTCGCGCGCGGGCTCGGCGAGGCCGGGCTCGTCGTGGTCTCGGGGCTGGCGCGGGGCATCGATGCCCGCGCCCACCGGGCCGCCCTGGCGCGCGGTACGGTGGCAGTGCTGGCGGGAGGACAGGACCGGATCTACCCGGCCAACCATGCGGCCCTGGTGGAGGCGATCCTGGAGGCGGGCGGGGCGGTGCTGGCCGAGATGCCGATGGGGTGGGAACCGCGCGGGCGCGACTTTCCCCGGCGCAACCGCATCATCTCCGGCCTTGCCTACGGCACCGTCGTGGTGGAGGCCGCCCGCCGCTCGGGCTCGCTGATCACGGCCCGCTTCGCCCTGGAGCAGGGCCGGGAGGTCTTCGCCGTGCCGGGCTCTCCCCTGGATCCGCGGGCGGAAGGCACCAACGACCTGATCCGCCAGGGCGCGACCCTGGTCTCCGACGCCGCCCACGTCACCGACGTCATCGCCCCGCTGCTGGCGGGGGGCAGCGAGGCGCGCAGGGTGGAAGCCCTGGCCGTCGACCGGCCGGACCTCGCCGACGCGCCGATCTTCTGGGACGAACTCGACGTGGACGGCATCGTCCTGCCGCTCCCCGCCGAGGATTTCGCGGCGCCGGAGCCGGTGGACGACCGCGCCCGCCTCATCGCCTATCTGAGCCCGACCCCGATCGGAACCGACGAACTGGCGCGCACCGCCGGCCTCAGCGTCCGGGTCGTCCAGACCACCCTGCTCGAGCTGGAGCTCGACGGGCGCATCGAGCGCCACGGCAGCGGGTCGGTGTCCCTGGTGGGCTGAGGGCCGTCACGCGTCGTCTTCGGGCGCCTCCTCGCCCAGGGCGCGGCGCATCTGGTCGAGGCAGCCCTGCAGGATGTAGGCGGCGGCCAGCATGTCGACGACCTCGCCGCGCTTGGCCCGCGAGGCATCTGCCGCGATGAGGGCGCGGGTGACGGCGGCGGTGGAGAGGCGCTCGTCGCAGTAGAGGACGGGCAGGGGCAGCAGCGGCTTCATGTTGCGCACGAAGGAGCGGGTCGACTGGACCCGCGGGCCCTCGCTGCCGTCCATGTTCAGGGGCAGGCCGATGACGAGGCCGCCGACGGCGTGCCGCTCGCACAGGGCCGCCAGATGCTTCACGTCGGGGGTGAACTTCACCCGCCGGATCGTCTCCAGGGGCGAGGCGATCTGGCGCCCGACATCCGAGAGGGCGAGCCCGATCGTCTTGGTGCCGAGGTCGATTCCGATGAGGCGGGGGCCGCCCTGCGACGCCTCCGCGAAGGCCCGCATCTCGGCCTCATCCATGTCCGTCGCTCTCCCGTGCCGCCGCCCGTCCTGCGCGATCCGCTCCCGGCCGGCAAGGGGATCCTCGCGGATCAGTGCGGGCCGGCCGACCCTTCGGTGCCGTCGCCCACGAAGCTGGCGGGGAGGGGCTCGGCGCCCATGCCGAGGATGCCCCGCACGGCAGCCCCCTGGCTCCGCCGCATCAGGTCGACGAGGTCGGCCCCGCCGAAGCGCACCGATTCGAGGTCGGCGCCCAGGACCCAGATCTCGTACTCGTCGCGCCCCGGCACCACGTCCCAGAACAGGAACTCGCCGGCCTCCGACCGGCCGAAGAAGCCGGCCCGTTCGACGACGCTGGGATCGTCGCCCTCCACCTCGAACCGATGCTCGGGCCGGTCGCCGAGGACGGAGGCGATGCTGTGGGCGATCAGCTCGGACTGGGCGACGAGGTCCGTCTCGGGCGCCTCGCTCGGGACCGCCACGCGAAAGGAGCCGTTGGCGAGCCCGGCCCCGAGGGTCCGGCAGAAGACGCGGTAGCTCTCGGGCAGGCCGTAGCCGAGCTCCGCCTCCGCCCGGTCGAGGGCCGCCTCGGTCGCCACCGGACCCGGCGCGCAGGGCGAGAACACCGTCTCCCACATGAATCTGATCTCCGGCTCGTCGTTAACCTTGAGAAAACGTTGTCATAGCCTTGCGGGGACCGGATCGGCCAGAGCATCGTTAACGAACCGTTACGACGCTGGAAGCCGACCGCATGCCCCTGCCGCCCCACGCGACGACACCCGCACCACGCCGGATGCCCCTGCGGCACAAGTTGATGCTGGCCCTGGCCTGCGAGATCCTGCTCGTCGGGTTCCGACAGGCGGATCGCGGGCCGGCGCGGGCCGGGATTCTCATCGAATCACCGGTACAGCCGCATCACGCGATCGCCTGAGGCGTCCGGGCCGCTCCGCCCGATCCGGCCCCCGCGCGGCCCCGCCGTTGCGAGCGCGGGAAGGCGGGTGCTATAGCCCGGCCCGACGCCCCATCGCCCGCGGAACCCCGACGGGCTGCGGATGGGGGCCTGAGGATCTGAAGACAGCATGTCGGTCGACGCAACGACGGTGAGGCGCATCGCGCACCTGGCGCGCATCGCGGTGAGCGAGGACGAGGTCGCCCCCCTGCAGGGCGAACTGAACGCGATCCTGGCCTTCGTCGAGCAACTCGGCGCGGTCGACGTGACGGGGGTCGAGCCCATGACCTCGGTCACCCCCATGGCGATGAAGAAGCGCGCGGACGCGGTCACCGACGGGGCCAAGGCCGACGCCATCGTGGCCAACGCCCCCGAGACCGAGGACCACTACTTCCTCGTGCCGAAGGTCGTCGAGTAGGCGCACGCGCCGCCGACCTCAAAACCCGGCCGCCCCGAAGGACGGTCCGCACGGCGCCCGAACGGCGACGGCGGCTGTGCCCCGGGACCCACCAGGACGAGCGCCCAGGACTCTCGCAACCCATGACCTCTCTGAACGAACTCACCCTGGCGGAGGCCCGCGACGGGCTCAAGGCCAAGGACTTCTCCGCCACCGACCTGACCCGGGCGCATCTCGACGCCATGGAGAAGGCGCGGGCGCTGAACGCCTACCTTGTCGAGACGCCGGACCGGGCCCTGGCCATGGCGGAGGCGGCCGACACGCGGATCGCCTCCGGTGAGGCCCGTCCGCTGGAGGGCATCCCCCTCGGGATCAAGGACCTGTTCTGTACCGAGGGCGTGGCGACCACCGCCGGCTCGAAGATCCTCGAGGGCTTCACGCCGGCCTACGAATCGGCCGTGACCGCCAATCTCTGGCGCGACGGCGCGGTGATGCTCGGCAAGCTGAACCTCGACGAGTTCGCCATGGGCTCGTCCAACGAGACCTCCGCCTATGGCGACGTGGTCTCGCCCTGGCGCCGGGCCGGATCGGACGCCAAGCTGGTGCCGGGCGGCTCGTCGGGTGGCTCGGCGGCGGCGGTGGCCGCCCATCTCTGCCTCGGCGCCACCGCGACCGATACCGGCGGCTCGATCCGCCAGCCCGCCGCCTTCACCGGCACCGTCGGCATCAAGCCCACCTACGGGCGCTGCTCGCGCTGGGGCACGGTGGCCTACGCCTCCTCCCTCGACCAGGCGGGCCCGATCGCCCGGACGGTGCGCGACTGCGCCATCCTGCTCGGCTCGATGGCCGGCGCGGACGCGCGCGACACCACCTGCGCCGACCTGCCCGTGCCCGACTTCGAGGCGGCGGTGGCCCGCGGCGTCAAGGGCCTGACCATCGGCATCCCGAAGGAATACCGGGTCGCGGGCATGTCGGCCGAGATCCAGGCGCTGTGGGACCGGGGCGCCGCGATGCTGAAGGATGCCGGCGCCACGGTGAGGGAGATCTCGCTCCCGCACACCCCCTACGCCCTGCCGGCCTACTACATCGTCGCCCCGGCCGAGGCCTCCTCGAACCTCGCCCGCTACGACGGCGTGCGCTACGGCCTGCGCGTGCCCGGCAAGGACATCGCCGGGATGTACGAGAACACCCGCGCCGCCGGCTTCGGCCGCGAGGTGAAGCGCCGGATCATGATCGGCACCTACGTGCTCTCGGCCGGCTACTACGATGCCTACTACGTGCGGGCCCAGAAGATCCGCACCCTGATCAAGCGCGACTTCGAGCAGGCCTACGCCGCCGGTGTCGACGCGATCCTGACGCCTGCGACCCCGTCGGCCGCCTTCGGCATCGGCGAGAAGGGCTCGGGCGATCCGGTCGAGATGTACCTGCAGGACGTCTTCACCATCACGGTGAACATGGCGGGCCTGCCCGGCATCTCGGTGCCGGCCGGCCTCGACGCGCAGGGGCTGCCCCTCGGGCTCCAGCTCATTGGCCGGCCCTTCGACGAGGAGACGCTGTTCGCCGCCGCCCAGGTGATCGAGGACGCCACCGGACGAACCAGGCTGCCGGCGGCGTGGTGGGCATGAGGCGCACGCGATGACGGTCCCGATCTATCCCTTCGACGTCTGGATCTGGGCCGCCTTCGATCCGGTGCTGATCGCCATCGCCCTGGTGATGGGCTGGAAGTCGGACCAGTTCGTCAAGGTTATCCTCGTCTCGCTGATGGCCTTCGCCGTCTCGGTGCTGGTGTCCTGGGGCGTCACCGCGATCGGCATCCCGTGGCCGGCGCCGGTGAGCCACGACGGGCCGACCTTCTTCCCCGTGCGCTGGATCGCCGCCTTCCTGTGGGGCGCCCTCGGTTTCCTGGCGCACCAGCTCTACCGCCTGCGCGCTTGACCGGGCGGGCCGACACTTCCACCTTTCCGGCGCGTACCCGCGCCCCGCAACGCTGAATCCGGGCCATCATGACCGCTGCCGTGAACCCCAAGAAGCTCATCAAGGGCGGCCTGCACGACTGGGAGGTCGTGATCGGCATGGAAATCCACGCCCAGGTCACGAGCCGCTCCAAGCTGTTCTCCGGCGCCTCCACCGAGTTCGGCGGCGAGCCGAACGACCACGTCTCGCTGGTGGACGCGGCGATGCCCGGCATGCTGCCCGTCATCAACGAAGCGTGCGTGGCCCAGGCCGTGCGCACCGGCCTCGGCCTCAAGGCGCAGATCAACCATCGCTCGGTGTTCGACCGGAAGAACTACTTCTACCCGGACCTGCCGCAGGGCTACCAGATCAGCCAGTTCAAGGACCCGATCGTCGGCGAGGGCGAGGTGCTGGTCGATCTGCCCGACGGCGAGTCGATCACCGTCGGCATCGAGCGCCTGCATCTGGAGCAGGATGCCGGCAAGTCCCTGCACGACCAGAACCCGACCCAGAGCTTCGTCGACCTCAACCGCTCCGGCGTCGCCCTGATGGAGATCGTCTCCCGGCCAGACCTGCGCTCGTCGGAGGAGGCGCGCGCCTACGTGACCAAGCTGCGCACCATCCTGCGCTACCTTGGCACCTGCGACGGCGACATGGAGAAGGGCTCGCTTCGCGCCGACGTCAACGTCTCGGTGCGCCGAGTCGGCGACCCGCTCGGCACCCGCTGCGAGATCAAGAACGTCAACTCGATCCGCTTCATCGGCCAGGCCATCGAGACCGAGGCCCGCCGCCAGATCGCGATCATCGAGGATGGCGGCACGATCAGCCAGGAGACCCGCCTGTTCGATCCGGGCAAGGGCGAGACCCGCTCCATGCGCTCGAAGGAAGAGGCGCACGACTATCGCTACTTCCCGGACCCGGACCTGCTGCCGCTGGAATTCGACCAGGCCTATGTCGACGCCCTGGCCGCCGGCCTGCCCGAGTTGCCCGACGCCAAGAAGGCGCGCTTCATCGCGTCCTACGGCCTGTCGCCCTACGATGCGGGCGTGCTCATCGCCGAGCGCGCCTCGGCCGACTACTTCGAGGCGGTGGCCAAGGGCCGCGACGGCAAGGCCGCGGCGAACTGGGTCATCAACGAGCTGTTCGGGCGCCTGAACAAGGAAGGCCACAGCATCGAGACCAGCCCGGTCTCGGCCGACCAGCTCGGCGCCATCGTCGACCTCATCGGCGAGGGCGTGATCTCGGGTAAGATCGCCAAGGACCTGTTCGAAATCGTCTGGTCCGAGGGCGGCGACCCGCGCCAGATCGTCGATGCGCGCGGCCTGAAGCAGGTCACCGACACCGGCGCCATCGAGGCGGCCGTGGACGAGATCATCGCCAGGAACCCCGAGAAGGTCGCTCAGGCCCGCGAGAAGCCGACCCTGCTCGGCTGGTTCGTCGGCCAGACCATGAAGGCCACCGGCGGCAAGGCCAATCCGGCAGCAGTGAACGCCCTGCTGAAGGCGAAGCTGGGGATCGAGTAGAAGCGGGCCTGCGTCCGCGCCGCGGACATGTACGGTCGGTGCCGGGTCGGACACGACGTCATGCGGCCGGGCGAGGCGCTCCCTGGTTAGCTGAGAGAGGCGGCCGCCTCCGGGGGAGCTTCCCCCCGTGGCAGAGGCGAGCGTCGCGGCGGCGCGCGAACTCTCCTACGTCCGCTCATGGGTCGAGCCGCTCGCGCGGGAGCGCGGCGGCGACGCCTTGAGACGAAGATATCGTGATCATTCGGCGCGAAGCACGCCGGCTCATCTAAATAGATCGGCGGCGGAAGCGGCCGAGGTGGGGCCTGGTGCATGTCTGAAGTCGTGCCGTGCTGGCCGCTTCTGCGCCCCGGAGACCGCTTCCGTCCCGTAATTCGCGTGTGCGCTGCTCAACGTCCAGGTCGAATCAGCCCTGGATGATCGCCGCAGCTTCCTGCTGGGGTGGAGTCATTCCCACATCTCCTGCGTCAGGTCGGTCGTGATCGTTATCCGATCAAGGCCTCCTCGTTGCTTGAGCTGTGCTTTGCCGTCGAAGCACCACATCAAGGTGCGACCGGATCGCGAATGCGTCAAGAGCCTATTTGCGTGATTTCGCGACTGTATTCATTCCCAGAGACTCGACCCTGAAATGTCCTGTCGCCGCAGTCGCTTGGGCGCAGCTGCCACCGCACGCCCCGTCGCCACAACCTACGGGGTGGGCACCGCTGTCCCGCTGAAGCGGCTCCGCAGGCCCGCGAGCCAGTCCCGCCGATGGGCGCCGGGCGCGCCCACCGAGACGGTGGCGGTCATGCCGGCGACCAGGGTGACGCCGTTTGGCACGACGTCGATGCGGATGCGCACCGGCACCCGCTGGGCGAGGCGGACCCAGGTGTAGACGGGGTCGACGTTCGGCAGGCCCTGGGTGCTCGCGGTGGCGTTGGCGGTGCTGATGCCCAGGGTGATGCTCTCTACCGTGCCGCGGATCAGCGGATCGTAGCCGAGGAGCTCGGCCGAGACCGGATCGCCCACGTGTATCCGGGCCATCTTGGTCTCCTCGAAATAGCCGTCGATCCAGAACGAATCGGTGTCGATGACGGCGATGTTGACCGTGCCGGTGGTGGCGTAATCGCCGGGGCGCAGCAGGAGGTTCGTCACCCGGCCGTTCACCGGCGAGCGCACCTGGGTGCGCTGGAGATTGATCTTGGCCTGGGACAGCTGCGCCTTGGCCGAGGCCACCGCCGCCTCGGCGATCTTGGCGGTGCCGGCATATTGCTGCTTCTCCTCGATGGAGGTCGAGAGGGTGGTCAGCGCCTCGCGCCGGGCGGCCTGGGTCCGCTTGACCTGGAGGTCCGCCTCCCGGTTGTCGAGTTCGGCCTGGGCCGAGGTCACCGAGACCTCGAAGTCGAACGGATCGATGACGTAGAGGATGTCGCCCTTCTTCACGGTCTGGTTGTCGGCGACGCGCAGCTCCGTGATCTGGCCTGAGACCTGGGGGGCCACGCTGGCGACCTGCACGCGCACCCGCCCATCGCGGGTCCAGGGGGCGGTCACGTAGAACTGCCAGACGAGGGCCGCCGCGACGAAGGCGCAGGCCAGGATGAGCCCGGTGATCAGCAGGCGCAGCACCCGGCGCCCCCGGCCGGGCGCGCGGGGGCGGGTATCCGGGGCGGAGCCGCGGGAGCGGCCGTCGGGCCCTGCGGCGGCGGTCTCGGCGGGCGGGTCTTGAGCCATGGTCACAGGAACACGATCAGGAGAGCGAGGATGCACACGTAGAGGCCGGCCTCCGCCAGGGGCGGGTTGGCCACGTAGCGGGCGATGCGCAGGTGCGCGAAGAGCAGGCGCAGACCTAGGAGGATCGCCAGCGCGCCGGCGGCGTAGGCCACGAAGGGCGAGAACAGCACGCCGCCGAGATCGAGGTCGCTGCGCATCAGGCGCCCCGGATGCCGAGGCGGCGTAGGAAGCGGCCCTGCCCCTCGGCGACGTGGGCGGCCGTGGCGAGGTCGCTCACCGCCCGGGCGAGGTGCAGGCGCGTGGCCGGATCGGCCGGCCCGCCCGCGGCGAGAAGGGCCGCGGCGGCCTCCCGCATCCGGCCGGCATCGACGCTCGCAAGGGCCGCGCGGGCCCGGCCCGCGACCGCAGCCAGGGCACCGTCCCGGGCGAGGCCGCGCAGCTGCGCCTGGGCGCGCGCGGCCGCCGACTCCATCCGGGCGAGCTCGAAGGCGCGGTCGAGGCTCGCCCGGCGCACGGCCGCGCTGCCCGAACTCCAGCGGGCGAATTGCAGCAGGCGGTCGCTGTTGAGGCTCGTCCGGGTCGTGGCGTCGCCGCCCCGGCCCGCCAAGGCCTCGACCAGGGCGCGCCGGGCCGAATCGAGGGCGAAGGCACGGTGGCGGGCGTTGGAGATGGGCAGGATGATCCGGACGGTGAAGAACAGGATCAGCGCCGCGAAGATCACCAGGAAGGCGTTGGTGAGGAACCCCTGCGGGTCGTAGCTCTGGGGGTTGGCGGGCGAGAGCAGCACGGGGAAGAACACCAGCAGGATGAACCCGATGCCGAAAGTCAGCGGGTTGAGGCTGAGGAAGCAGGCGGCGAAGACCACCGGCGCCATGGCGATCGCCAGCAGGGGGAAGCCCTGGACGCCGGCGAGCGCGCCGAACAGCACGAGACCGGCGCAGAGGGCGGCCAGCGGCATGCCGATGAGCACGCCCTTGGCGAAGACGCGCGGGTCGGGGGTGATCGCGGAGAGCGAGCAGGTCGCCGCCACCTGGACCAGGGCGAAGGAGGTGGCCGGCCATCCCGTGGCGACGAGGAGGAGGGCCGTGAGGCCGAAGGCGATCACCACCCGCAGGGCGCCCCGCACGGCCTCGGGCACGTCGCGGTGGGTCGGGAGCGGGACGTCGCGCAAGGGGCGCCCCCCATGGGCGAGGACGCGGGAGCCATCGGCCGCGAAGGCGGCCGCCCGAGCGAAATCGAGGGCGCGCTGCAGAGCGAGGATCGCGTCGAGGGGCTGGTCGCCCGCGCGCACGGCCTCCGCGACGAGGTCCGACAGGCGTGCCACCGCCAGGGCCGGGTCGGCCTCCGGCTCCGTCAGCCCGAGGCAGAGGGCGCGCGCCTCCGCGACGGCGGGCGACGGGGCGGGCAGGCGGGCCAGGGCCGCCCGGACATGGCGGGCGGCCGCTGCCATGACGTAGAGCGCCGCGATGGCGCTGCGCGCCCCCGCGGCCCGGTCCGGCCCGTCGTCGCGTTCGCCCGCGATGGCGCTGGCGTCGCCCCGCAGGGCGGCGATCTTGCGGATCAGCGCGGCGGTCCGCTCGGAGCCGGGATCGCCCCGGGTCAGGGTCTCGCGGGCGAAGGCCCGGGTTTCCGCGAGGGCGTCGCCCAGGGCGTCGCGCACCGTCCGCCAGATGCTGGGCGAGCCGAGGGCGTCGTTGATGACGGTGATCGCCACGATGCCGAGGGTGATCGCCGCCACCCGGTCCACGGCCGCGTCGAAGGTGCTCTGCGGCGTGTCGATATGGGCGATGGCGATGATCGCCACGGTGTAGCCCGACAGCATGGCCCCGTAGGCCCGGGTGTCCTGCAGAAAGTGGGCGGTGAAGACGCACAGGCCGAGCCAGGTGGCGAAGGCGACGAGGAGCACCACCCGGTCCTGCGCGAACAAGGCCATCAGGACGATGGCCACGGCCGCCCCTACGAGGGTGCCGAGGAAGCGGTAGAGCGCCTTCGACAGGGCCTGCCCGCGCTTGGGCTGGGCCAGGATCGCCACGCAGACGGCCGCCGAGGAGGCGCTTGACAGCTGCAGCCAGAAGGCCGCGTAGAGGGCCAGGATCATGGCGAGCCAGATCCGCACGGCGAAGGCCCAGGCGGCGGGCTTCGGAACCACGCGCTCGATTGCGGCGAGGATCCGGTCCGGCATGCGGGGCGGGCTGTCGGCGAGGGCGCTCACCCGATGACCCCGCCGGGCATCGCGTCGGCGGCACGCGCCGCGACCCGGGCCTGCCACAGGCAGAGCAGTGGGCTGACGAGGAGTTCGACGGCCAGGGCGGCCAGCATCAGGAACGACGGCAATCCGGTTAGCGCCCAGCCGAGGAGGCGGGCGAGGCCGCCCAGCGCCACCACCAGGGTGAGGAAGCGGAACAGGGTGGTCTTGGTCTCGATGCCGGGCACGCAGGTCCAGAACAGGATGCCGATGCCCATGTGCAGGCCGGAGAGGTAGCGGAAGTGGCTGTCGGCGGAGACGTCGACGAGGCCGCCGCGTCCGATCCCGTTCAGCCCGAACAGCACGCCGTAGAGGCCGGAGGCCACCGGGACCAGGGCCATCACCGCCACCGCGCGCTGCAGCGCCTGCCGTTCCCGCATCGTCGCGTCCGTCCGGAATCCGCCTGTCAGGATCGGCAACCGGGACGGCCAGGCTTACGTTCCTTGGCGGTCCGCGAAAGGGGCCGCCTGGCCCCGCACACGATGTCGGCCGCCCGCGGACGCCCGCGGGCGGCCGGATCCCCTCAGGCCTTCATCTGCTTCAGGCGCTTGACGCACTTGCTGTAGTATTGCGGCCATTTCGGTCCCTGCGCGGCCTTGTCGGCGACCGAGAGGGCGCGCCACTCGGCGCCG
Source organism: Methylobacterium sp. Leaf465 (assembly GCF_001424705.1). Lineage (GTDB taxonomy): Bacteria > Pseudomonadota > Alphaproteobacteria > Rhizobiales > Beijerinckiaceae > Methylobacterium. The sequence continues at coordinate 76,578 of NZ_LMRA01000012.1, read as the reverse complement.
CATTTCTTCTGGCGCTCGCGCGCGGCACTCTGGCCGACGCTGAGCTCCTTGGCGGGCTTCGCCGCCGCGGCCTGTGCCAGCGCACCGCCCGCGACGAACGGGCTTGTCAGAAGGAGGGGACTTGCCAGAAGCAGCAAGCCCGCGAACAAAGCACGGGTGTGACGCGAACGGAACGACAGCATGACGACCCCCGGGGACGCTTGGGCGCCGCCGTGTGGCGGGCCGGGCGCATCACAGCCACAACCCCGGGCGAGGGCAAGTGCCATCTGTACGGGTGTCGACGCGATCCACCGCTCGTGTCACGTGTTGTGGCGGTGGCACGGAGTCTGCAACCATCCGCTCGCGTTCCCGATTGTTTCGGCGGGTCGGGCGAGCCTGAACAGGGTCGGAAACATCAGCATGGCACACGCGCCGGGAAAACCCATCGACGTGCACACCTGGAGCACGCCGAATGGCTGGAAGATCCCGATCATGCTGGAGGAGTGCGGACTGCCCTATCGGGTGGTGCCGGTGAATATCGGCCGCGGCGACCAGATGGCGCCCGACTTCCTGAAGATCTCGCCGAACAACAAGATTCCCGCCATCGTCGACCCGGACGGCCCGGGGGGCGACCCCATCACGGTGTTCGAGTCCGGTGCGATCCTGCAATATCTCGGGCGCAAGACCGGTTGCCTCTACCCGGCCGACGAGCGCGCCCGGGTGGCGGTGGACGAGTGGCTGTTCTGGCAGGTCGGCGGCTTCGGGCCCATGCTCGGCCAGGTCCACCATTTCCGCATCTACGCGCAAGAGAAGATCCCCTACGCCATCGACCGGTTTACCGCGGAGGCCCAGCGCCTCTACGGCGTCCTCGACCGGCACCTCGCGGACCGCGATTTCGTGGCGGGCGACTTCTCCATCGCCGACATCGCGATCCTACCCTGGGCCAAGTACCACGAGAAGCAGAGCATCGAGCTGGCCAGCGTGCCCCACGTGCGGGCCTGGCTCGACCGCGTCATGGCGCGGCCGGCCGTTCAGCGGGGATTCGCGGCGGTCTGAGCGGAGGCGTCACCCGATACGCGTCACGCCGCTGGCGTCACTCGGCCGGCGCCGCGAGCGCCTTCGTGGGGGCGGCCTTGGCAGCCTTCGGCGCGGGCCGGGGCGCGGGCGCCGACTCGGGCGCGGCGGCGGAGGCCTGCTGGTTCACGTCGGGCACCCGGGTCCAGGTCTGCGAGCCGCACAGGACCTTGAGGAGGCAGCCTGAGACCGACAGCTCGGAGCTGCTCTCTCGCTCCAGGCTGACCTGATACATCTTGCCCTCGTCGGCGTTGTAGATCTCGCCGGAGAACTTCGCCTCCTCGGGCTTCAGGTTGTCGAGGAGGGTCAGGCCGAGCACGGGGCGGCCGCGCTTCTTCGGATCGGGATTCTTGATGTCCGTGCGCGGGCTCCCGTCCTCGTTGGTCGCGGTCTTGGCCCAGACCACCTTCCCGCAGATGTTGGCGGCACCCGGGCCGCAGCGGTCGATGCGGACTTTGGCGCGGCCGTCCCCGGTGAGCCAGGTCCCCGAGGGGTCCTGGGCCGGGGCGGCGGAGGCGGGGGCGAGGCCGGTGAGGATGAGGGCGGCGGTGAGGGCGACGCGCATGTCCAGGTCTCCGTGTGGCGTGGCTGCGGCGGGAGGCCGGCGGCCAGAGAGTCGGCAAGGGGATCGGCAAGCGACCCGGCGCGGGGGCAGGGCCGTGTTCGTCTGGCCACAGGAGGCGTCCGCATTCGGGCGAATTTCCGGCGCTGTTGCGCCAAAGCCATGGCAGCGGGAAAACCCGCGGCCGCGCTCAGGTTATCCCCCGCGTTCGCGCCTCGGGTTGAGGGCCGGGGGCCTGGCGGCTATAAGCCCGGCGCCGAAGCCATTTTCGGCTGAGCGATCACAACCGGACGGACCATGGCCACCGAGCGCACCTTCTCCATTCTCAAGCCCGACGCCACGAAGCGGAACCTGACCGGCGCGGTCAACGCCGTGATCGAGAAGGCGGGCCTGCGCATCGTCGGCCAGCGCCGCATCCAGATGAGCCGCGCCCAGGCCGAGACGTTCTACGAGATCCACAAGGAGCGCCCCTTCTTCGGCGAGCTCGTGGAGTTCATGACCTCCGGGCCGGTCGTCGTGCAGGTGCTCGAGGGCGAGAACGCCGTCGCCAAGTACCGCGAAGTGATGGGCGCCACCAACCCGGCCAACGCCGACGCGGGCACCATCCGCAAGACCTTCTCCGAGTCGGTCGGCGAGAACACCGTCCACGGCTCCGACAGCCTCGAGAACGCCAAGGCGGAAATCGCCCAGTTCTTCCAGGATTCCGACATCGTCGGCTGAATCCTTCGGGGTTCGGACACGGTCGACCAAACCGGCGCGCCGAAGCTTCCCGGAAGCTTCGGCGTTTGCCGTCCCAGTGTGGCCCCGGCGCCCTTGCGCGGCGGGGGCCCGGACGTGAAACCGGTTCGTTCCCGAATCGCTTTCACGGACCCATCATTCCATGCGCTCCATCGCCCCGCGCACCGGCCGGCTCCTGCTCGCCGCCGGCCTGCTCTCGCTCGTCGCCGCCTGCAACGCCAACAAGTCCGGCCCGACCGCGTCGCTCGAAGGCTACACTCCCGATCCGGCGCTGAAGACGGCCTCCACCAGCAACCTGACAGGCCGCGTGCGTCACGCCTGCACCGTCACCCAGGCCCGTCTGCAGAACGTCTCCGAGGTCTCCCTCGCCCGCCCCTGCGGCTGCTACGCGAACCAGACGTTGGCAAGCCTCGACAAGAGCGAGCTCGATGGCTACCGCAGCACCGGCTACTTCAACGATTCCGCCCGCGCCAAGGCCCTGAACGCTCTCGACAGCTGCAAGCTGCCGCGTCCGGCGTAAGGCTCCGTCCGTCCCGGACAGCCCCGGGAGGCGACGCGTCGGTGCCGGTTCAGGGCGGCGACGCGCTGTCGGGGGGCGGTGGGTCGCCGCGCTCGCCCGCGGCGGTCCGTGCGGCCCGGAGGAGATCCTCGGCGAGGCTCGGATCGTCCACCGCCCGTGCCAGCACGACGGCGCCCACGAGGGTCGACAACTTGGCGAGCGCGCGCTGGCGGCGGCGCTCCTTCGCACCCTGGGGCGAGAGCTCGGACAGCAGGCCCACGAGGTGTCGGACCCCGTGGGTGAAGCGTCCCCGCAGAAGACTCCCCGCCGGCTCGCGGGCGACGTCGTTGGCCAGGGCGGCGAGGGGGCAGCCCATGCCGGGCGACTGCACGTGGCCGACGGACAGGTAGTTGGCGATGAGCATGTCCAGCGCGCCCCGCCGGTCCTCCCCGAGGGCCGCGTCGAACGCCTCGACCGCCAGCGCATCCTTGCTGGCGAACTGGCCGTAGAAGCCGCCATGCGTCAGGCCGGCCGAGGCCATGATGTCGGCCACCCCCACCCCGTGCAGGCCACGTTCCCGGAACAGGGCGGCGGCGACCGCGACGACTCTTTGGCGGTTGAGCTTGGCCTGCTCCTGCGAAACTCTCGGCATCTCCGGCTCTCCCGCTGCCTTCCCGGTCTTATATAGATGCGGGCCGTCATCGATACAGGTCCGCATCGGCCGACCCGCCGAAGGGAACAGGGTACGGATCGGCAGACGGCCCGCGCGGTCTCGGGCAAGCCCGGCGCGATACGCTTATACCACCGCTGCCGAGATCTCGCCCCGCGCCTGCGTCAGGTTCCGGCCCCCTGCGGCGCCGTCTCGGTGGCGCCCCGCGCGTCGCGCGGCTGGCGCGCCACCCGGAACCAGAGGGCGTAGAGGGCGGGCAGGAACAGGAGGGTCAGCAGGGTGCCGACCCCGACGCCGCCGATGAGGACGTAGGCCAGCGCCCCCCAGAACACCGAGTGGGTGAGCGGGATGAAGGCCAGCATCGCCGCCGCCGCCGTGAGGATGACGGGACGGGCGCGCCGCACCGTGGATTCCACGATCGCGTCGTAATCCCCCAGGCCCGCCGCCTGGTCGTGGTGGATCTGGTCCACCAAAATCAGGGTGTTGCGCATCAGGATTCCCGACAGGGCGATCAGCCCGAGGATCGCGTTGAAGCCGAAGGGCTGGTGGAAGAGCAGCAGGGTCGGTGCTGCGCCCACCAGGCCCAGCGGGGCGGTGGCGAAGACCATGAACATGGTGGCGAACGAGCGGACCTGGATCATGATGACGGTGAGCGTCACGATCAGCATGATCGGGAACACCGCCACCAGGGACATCATCGCCTTCTCGCTCTCCTCCACGGCACCCGCGGTATCGATGCGGTAGCCCGGCGGGAGATTGGCCTTGATCGGCGCCAGGAGGGGAAACACCTGGGCGTGGATGTCCGGCGGCTGCTTGCCGTCGAGCACGTCGCCCTGGACGCGGATGTAGGTCTCGCGGTTGTAGCGCTTGAGCACCGCGTCCTCGGTCCGGCTCTCCAGGCGCGCCACCTGCGAGACCGGCACCTGACGACCGTCCTTGGTCGTCAGCGTCAGGTCTCCGATCTCGCCCAGGGAGCGCCGCTCGGGGCCGGGGCTGCGCAGGACGACGTCGACGGAACGCAGGTTCTCGCGCACCTGGGTGGCGGGCGTGCCGTTGAGGTAGCTCTGCAGCTGCTGGCCGGCCTCCTTCGGGGTCAGGCCGATGAGGCGCAGGCGTTCCTGGTCGAAGGCGAGGCGCAGGCTCGGGGTCTTGTCGCCCCAGTCGAGATGGACGAGGCGCATGTTGGCATTGGCCGCCATGACCTCCCGAACCTCGGCGGCGATGCCGCGGATAACGTCGAGGTCGGGCCCCACCACCCGGAAGGCGACGGGAAAGCGGATGGGTGGGCCGAACACGATCTGGAGCACCCGCACGCGGGCTTCCGGAAAGCGGCCGTCCTCCACGAGTCGGCGCAGCTTGCCCCTGAGGACGTCGCGCGCCTGCGCGTCGGCCGTCTGCACCACGATCTGTGCGAAGGCCGGATCGGGCAGCTCGGGATCGAAGGAGAGCACGAAGCGCGGCATACCCTGGCCGATGTAGCTCGTCATCGCGCCAGCTTCCGGCAGATCGCGCACCGCGGCCTCGATCCGCTTGACGCTGGCCTCGGTGGTGGCGAAGGCCGAGCCCGCCGGCAGCGTGACCTCGACGATGAGCTCGGGGCGTTCGGAATTCGGGAAGAACTGCTGTTCGACCTTGCCCATCGCCGCCACGGCGAGGGCGAACAGCCCCACGGTGATGCCGGCGGCGAGCCATTTGTGGTCGACCGACATCCGCACGACGCGGCGCAGGCGCGCGTAGGTCTTCGTGGCGTAGATCGCCTCGTGTCCCCCCACGACGCGCTGGATGTTCGGCAGGAGCTTCACGCCGAGATAGGGCGTGAAGGTCACGGCCACGATCCAGGAGAGGATCAGCGAGAAGGCCACCACCCAGAAGATGTCGCCGGCGTACTCACCTGCCGTGGAAGCGGCGAAGCCCACGGGCAGGAAGCCCGCGATGGTCACCAGAGTGCCGGTGAGCATCGGCGCGGCCGTGGCGCTCCAGGCATGGGTCGCCGCCGCGATGCGGTCGGCGCCCTCCTCCATGCGCACCACCATCATCTCGATGGCGATGATGGCGTCGTCGACGAGGAGGCCGAGCGAGATGATGAGGGCGCCCAGCGTGATGCGATCGAAATCGCGGCCCGTGACCATCATCACGACGAACACCGCCGAGAGGGTGAGCGGCACGGCCAGCGCGACCACGATGCCGACCCGGAAGCCGAGTGCCACCAGGGAGACGAGGATCACCACGCCGAGGGCAGTGAAGAACTTGACCATGAACTCGTGGATGGCGTCGTCGATGACCTTGGCCTGATCGGTGATCTTGGTGAAGGCGATGCCCACCGGCGTCTCGTGGTGGATCGCCACCTCCTCGGCGTTGAGCGCCGCGCCGAGCGTGAGCCCGTTGAAGCCGGGCTTCATCACGAGGCCGAGCATCAGGGCCGGGTCGCCGTCGTTGCGGATCGCGAAGGTCCGGGGATCCTCGTAGCCGCGCCTGACCTCGGCGATGTCGCCGAGCTTGAGGCTGCGGTCGCCGGCGGCCACGGGAAGATTCCGGATGGCGTCGAGGCCGTCGATGGCCCCGTCGAGACGCAGGTACACCCGCGGTCCCGCCGCCTCGACAAAGCCGGCCGGGGTGACGTCGTTCTGGTTAGCCAGCGCGGCCAGCAGCTGCTGGCCGGTGATGCCGAGGGTGGCGAGGCGCTGGTAGGAGATCTCCACGAAGATCTTCTGGGTCTGCTCACCCAGGATGTTGATCTTCTCCACGCCCGGCACCCGCAGCAGGCGCTGGCGCAGGTCCTCGGCGTGCAGCACGAGCTGGCGGTGTGGCAGACCCTTGGCCTGTACGGCGTAGAGGGCGAAGTAGATGTCCGAGAACTCGTCGTTGAAGAGCGGCCCCATCACGCCGCGCGGCAGGCTGGAGGCCTGGTCGGAGAGCTTCTTCCGGGCCTGGTAGAACTCCGACTGGAGCTTGGCCGGAGGCATCGCATCCTTGAAGATGACCTTCGTCACCATCAGGCCGGGGCGCACCGTGGTCTCCGCCCGGTCGTAGTAGACGAGCTCCTGCAGGCGCTTCTCGAGGGGGTCGGCGACCTGGCGCTGCATCTCTTCCGCCGTGGCGCCGGGCCAGGCGGCCGAGACCGTCATGACCTTGACGGTGAAGGCCGGGTCCTCCGCCCGCCCGAGCTTCTGGAAGGCGAAGAAGCCCGCCCCCGTCAGCGCGATCAGCAGGAACAGGGTGACGGCCCGCTCGCGGACGGCGAGCGCCGAGAGGTTGAGGCCGCTCATCGCACCACCCCGGTCCTGCTGGCGGGCGCCGGGCGCACCCGCTGGTCGGCCGTGAGGAGATGGGCACCGAGCGCCACGATCCGGTCGCCGGGGTTCAGACCGTCGACGATCTCGGCGCGCTCCTCGCCCAGGCGAGCGACCTGCACGATCTGCGGACGCACGGTCTCGGTGGCGGCATCGTAGCGCCAGACCGCTATGCCGTGCCCCTGGTCGAACAGGGCCGCGAGGGGCACCTCGACGCGCGGTACGCGGGTCGCCGCGGCATCGATGAGCTGAAGGGTGACGGTGGCGCCCAGTGGGGCGGCCTCGCCCCCGCCCGAGAGGATATAGCGCGCCCGGTAGGTCCGCGTCGCCGGATCGGCGGTGGCGGAGAGTTCGCGCAGGCGCGCCGGGTACGTCGCCGCGCCCTCGGCGTAGAGGGTGGCGGAGGCCTCTCCCTCGGCAGCGCGCCGGCTGCCCTCGGGCAGGAACACCTCCGCCTCGCGCGCCCCGTCGCGGGCGAGCTTGACCACGGTCTGGCCGGCCGCGACCACCTGGCCGGGCTCGGAGGGCACCTCCATGACGACGCCGTCGGCATCGGCCTGGAGTTCGGCATAGCCCGCCTGGTTCTGGGTCTGACTGGCCTGGGCCTCGGCAAGGGCGAGCTGGGCGATGGCGGCGTCGGCCGCGCCCTTGTTCTGGTCGTAGGTCTGCCGGGAGGTCCAGCCGTCGGCCACCAGCCTGCGGCTGCGCTCCTCGTCCGCCTTGGCCTTGATCATTTGGGCCCGGGCCGCCTCGGCAGAGGCGCGGGCGGCTTCGAGGGCGAGGGTGAAGTCGGTGCGGTCGAGGCGCATCAGGGGCTGCCCGCGACGCACCCGGTCGCCCGGGTCGACGAGGCGCTCGAAGATCTTGCCGCCGACCCGGAAGCCCAGGTTGCTCTCGGTCCGGGCCCGGATCACCCCGGTGTAGCGCGCGACCGCGCCGGGACCGCGGACGACCTCGGCCACCTGAACGAGGGGCGGTTCCGGGCTCACCGCCGTCTCCGTCGGCGAGCAGGCGCCGAGGGCGAGGGACGCGAGACCGGGTGCGAACCACTTCTGCATGACGCATCCTCCGCAGCCGGACCATCCGCCGCTCTAAGATTATGCTTATAATCTATTTTAGCGGATGGAACAGGTCAACGCTGCCGTGGCGCCCCCGCGTGCGGGGGGACACCCAGGGAGGTCGACACCGGTAGAAGTGGGCACCGGACGAGAACCTTGGGGCGACCGGATCGGCCGACGTGCCGCCCGTACCCCTAGCGCCCGGTTGCCGGCTCCGAACCGGACCGCACGACCAGCGAGGCCAGCAGCACCGCCATGAAGAAGAGGAAGTACTGGTTCACCGACAATTCCTCGAACATCATCGAGGGCACAAGGAACAGGGCCGTGTAGGCGACGAAGGGACCGGCGGCGGCGGGTGCGCGGGCGATGCGCACGAGGGCGGCGAGGAGGAGCAGCGCCGTCGCGATGCCGCTCTGGAGCGCTAGGGAGATGAAGCCGTTATGCGGCGTCACCAGCCCGGTGAGGGCGCGGAGTTCTTCGCGCCGCGTGGTCTCGCCGACACCGAACGGGTATTCCGCCACGAGTTGCAGGGCGGTGAAGCCGGAAATGAAGCGCTCGTCGGCATTGCCCGAGACGTTGCCGTCGCCCGCAAAGCGCGTCTCGATGGACTGCGCCAACTTCTGGGGCAGGGGGATCTCGCCGGTCATCGAGAAGCCGACGAGCAGGATCCCGAGCACCCCGAGGACGGGCAGCACCACCTGCAGCCGGATGCTCCGGCGCATCAGCACCAGCAGGATCAGCACCGGCATGAACAGCCCGGAGCGGTTGTTCGTCAGGGGAAAGCTCGCCAGCAGAGCCGCGAAATAGGCAAGGTAGATCAGGTTCAAGCGGTAGCGCAGGCTCAGCAGCAGGGCCGCCGCCCCGCCGAGGGCGAAGACGTGGCCGGTCTCGTTGCCGGAAGCCCAGAGGCCGCCCTGCTTGTCCTCGACGAAGAGCTTGAGTTCCTCGTCCAGGCCATCGGTCGGGACGCCGAGGCCGAAGCGGTCCAGCGGCAAACCGGAGGACGAGAGCAGCAGGACGACCAGCGAGCCGCCGAGGCCCGCGAGAAGGCCCCAGCAGAAGGCGTTCTCCAGGCTCCGGTCGCGGAACATCACAAGCAGGATCATCGCCAGGACGAAGTAGAGCAGCAGGACGAGGGTCAGGTAGACGTCGCCGGCCTGGATCTCGGCCTTCAGCACCAGCGAGAGGGCGATCAGGATTCCGACGGCCCCCATGGGGACAGCCTGGCACAGCCCCTCGGCGATCACGGCGCGGCGCAAGCCGAACCAGGGGATCAGCAGGAAGGGCAGGAGGTCCGACAGGCGCTGGAAGGGAAGCCCGAAGCTCGAGGTCAGGACGTTGAGCTGCAGGGCGCCCCCGAGCAGGAACACGGCCGCACGGTCGGCCATGATCGGCACCGCCCGCGTCCGCCGCATCCCGGCCGCCATCGGCCCCGCTGGTCCCGTCATCGCTCCGGCCCCCCCGAGAAGACGCCGCGTGCCCGGCCCGGGCATGCCTCCGCCCGCGCGTGCACTCTGGCGCGCAAAGGTTTGCGAAGCGTGCAGGTGCCGGGAGGCCGGTGGCTCAGCCGCCGCGGCGGACGAAGAACCCGAGCGCCGCGCGGACGGTGGGACGCAGGAAGACAAGGGCGAGGGCGCCATAGGCCATCATGCCCAGGGTCACGCAGGCGACGAGGCCGAGGCGGTCGCCGAGGGTCGCGTTGATGGCCTCCTGCACCAGCAAGACCAGGGCCGCCATGGCGCCGGCGCAGGCCGTGGCGGGCAGCAGCACCCCGACGAGGCCCCCGTTGCTCACCGGCACGAAACGCCCGGCCCGCGCGACGATCAGGGGCGAGAACAGGTAGGCCCGGACCACGTGGCCGATGACGAGGGCCGACAGGCCGAACGGTCCGGTGAGGATCGCCGTCACGGCCCCGATCCCGAACTGGGCGCCGGCGAGCTTCAGGGCGGTGCCGCTGCGGCCCAGCGCCGTGAAGATCATCCACAGCATGGAGGTCACGACGAATTCCGGCGCGAGCAGCGCCAGGATGCGCAGGACCGGGGCCGCGTCGTGCCACTGTTCGCCGAACAGGAACGGGATCACCGTCGGGGCCACCGCCGCCATACCGAAGAAGGCCGGCAGCGCCAGGAAGGCGGAGGTCCGGGTGAAGTCGTGGAAGGCGGCGGCGAGGTCGGCCGGGCGGTCCTGCAGGCGGGCATAGGTGGTCAGCGCGACCGCCGAGAACGGGATCACCGCGACCTGGCTCACGAGGTCGATGCAGCGCCAGGCGAGGCGCAGGTGGCCGACATCGGCGGTGGACAGGAAATAGGCGGCGATCACCTCCTGGCTGCGGATCGAGAAGACCAGCAGCAGGTTCGTGGAGAAGACCCGGGAGCCGAAGGCGATCTGGCGCCGGGCCGCCGCGAGATCCAGGCGCCGGGCCGGGACCCAGGGCATCGCCGCCCAGGTCAGGAGCGTGGTCGCGCCGGTGGCGACGAGGCGCTGGACCACGAGGCTCCAGACCCCGTAATCCGCGAGCGCCAGGGCCAGAGCGGCGGCGCCCCCGAGGAGGTTCGCGCCGAGCGCCCGGAGGGCAAGCTTGCGGAAGCCGAAGCTGCGCTGGAGCCGCGCCTCGTGGATCGCGCCCAGGGCCGAGATCACGAAGCAGGCGGAGAGCGCGCAGAGGGCGGGCCGCAGCTCGGGCAGGTCGAGCAGCCAGGCGATCGGCCAGGACAGGGCGACGAGGGCCGCAGCGTAGACGACGCTGGAGGCCAGGGTGACCCAGAAGGCGGTAGCGGCGAAGGCCTCCTCGAGATCGGCCCGCTGGACCACCGCGTCGGGCAGGCCGCCGCGGGCGACGATCTGCAGGATGTCGATGAACACGGCGGCGACGGCGACGAGCCCGAACTGGGCGGGCTCGATCAGCCGGGCCAGGACCAGGAACACCCCGAAGCTGAGGACGACGTTGCCGACGGAGGCCAGCGCCACCCAGCGGGCCGCCGCGAAGGAGCGGCCGGAGACGTCCGGCTCGTCGGTGACCCCGAGGGCGGCCGGGGCGGTGGCGGCCTGCCCCGGAAGCAGTGCGGTGGCGCTCACGCGCGGTCGGCCCGGCGCTCGTCCACAAGCTCGGCGTAGAGATCGAGATACTTCTCCGCCACGCGCTCGGAGGTCGATTCCCGGATGACGTGCTGGAAGCTGCGCTCGTCCGGCAGACCGACGCGGCCGCGGGCGATCACGGCCCGGATTCGGTCGGCAAGCTCGGCCTCGTTGCCCGGCGTGAACAGCCATTCGGCGTTGTTCTCGCCGATCAGCTCGGGGATGCCGCCCGAGGCCGCGCCGATCACCGGCACGCCCATGACGTAGGCCTCGTAGATCGTCCGCGGCGAGGGCTCGGCCCAGAACGAGGGCACGATGAGCACGTCGATCTCGCTGAGGAAGTCGGCGGGCTTGGCCCAGCCCACGAACTCGATCGGCAGCCCCTCGGCCTGCGCCGTGAAGCGGTCGATCGAGTCGTCCATCGCTTGGCCGGCCACGAGGCAGCGCCAGTCGCCGGGGCCCACCGCGCGGAATGCGTCGACGAGGGTGCCGACGCCCTTCTCGACGTTGATGCGGCCGAGATAGCCGAAGGTCATCGGCCGACCGGTGCGGTCGATCCGCCGCCGCGCCTCTGGGTCGCCGTCCGGCACCGTGCAGGAATAGTAGATGACCCGGCGGCGCTCCGGCGCGAGGTGGCGGAACAGGCCGTGCGTCACGTGTGTCTTCAGGATTTCGGTTCCGACGCTGACCACGGCGCCCACCGCCCGGTTGGTGATCTGCTTGGTGGCGTTCACCACCTTGCAGCCGAGGTGCCAGTGCGTACAGGGCTTGCCGTGCCGGAACATCGCGGCATTGCCGCAGATCAGGTCGTACTCGCAGACCGTGTGGACGATCGGAATGCCGCGCTTGGCCGCCTCCCGCCAGACCAGGGTGGAGACGTCGAGAAGCGAGTGGGTGTTGACGATGTCGGGCCGGAAATCGTCGAGGACGCGGCCGAACTCCGCGGCGATGGCGAAGTTCCACTGCTGCTTCAGCTTGGCCCAGGTGCGGCCGACCCGCGTCGCCTTCGGCCAGTCCTCCAGCCAGAAATCGTTGTTGTGGGCCATGCGGTAGACGGTGACGCCGTTGCGCACGATCTTGGGCTCGGCCTCCCGGGCGATGCAGGCCGCCGCCACCGTGTGGCCGGCCGTCACCAGCTCCTCGGCGAGATGCTCCACCGACCGCTCGGCGCCGCCAACGATGTAGGGCGGGTAGAGCGCGCTGAGATGTAGGATGCGCAGCGGCCCGGTGGCGGCGATCCGTGCGGCACTCTCCGCGCCGCGCACCGCGAGCGCCGGGGCGGCGGACGGGGCCAGCTGGGCGCGGGTGAGGCCCGGGGCCGTCATCGCGGCGGTGGCCATCTCGGACGCGGTCATCATGGAAGCGGTCATGGGCGACACTCGTCGAGACGCGGGGGCTCGGAGAAGGCCACCGGCGGGAGAGGATGGGGGGAGGTCGCGACGCCAGCGCGAACGGCGGCGTAGAGCTCGAGATAGGCGCCGGCGACGACGTCGGGGTCGGTGCCCGAGCGAACGGCTTCGGCGCGGGACAGGCCCTCGGGAAGGCGCTCCGGCGCCGCCACGACCCGCGCCATCGCGGCGGCCAGGGCGGACGCATCGCCGGGAGGGACGAGCCAGGGGCCGGCGCCGATTTGCTCGCCGATCCCGCCCACGGCGGTTCCGATCACCGGCACGGCGCGACCATAGGCTTCCGCCACCGTCCGGCCGAACGCCTCCGGCCAGACCGGCGGGACGACGAGACAGTCGATGGCGTCGAGGAAGGCATCCTTCTCGGCATACCCGACAAACGTTACCGGCAACCCCTCGGCCAGGGCGCGGTATCGCGCGAGCCCATCTGCAGCCCGGCCGGCGACGACGAGGCGCCACCCCTCGGGCGGCAGGTGGCGGCAGGCCGCCAGCAACACGTCGGTGCCCTTCGACGCCTCGATGCGGCCGAGGGAGCCGAAGACGACCGGATCGCCGGGCCTGCGCGGCGGACGAGCGGCGGGGCCACCGGAGGCGATCGGGTTCCAGATCACTCGGCGCAGCGAGTCGGGAATCTTCGCGAAGAACCCGGCCGCCAGGTGCCGGTCCAGGATGTCGGTGCCGACCGCCGCGACGGCGGAGACCGCGCGCTGGCAGCGGCGGTGCGGCTCGGCGTAGAGCCGACACTTCAGGTGCTGGCCGGCGCAGGCGCGTCCGTGCTTCGCCATCGCACCGTTGGTGCACAGGCTGGTGAAGTCGTGAAGCGTGTGGACAACCGGAATATCGAGGCGCCGGAGCATCGGCCAGACGGCCGGGGTGATCTCCGAGATCGAGTGGGTGTTGACGACATCGGGGGCGAAGGCGCGGACCGCCGCCTCCATCCGGATCACCGTCTTCCGGTTCCACTGCGTGGCGAGCTTGTAGCGGAGGCGGTCGAGGCGTCCGTGCTGCGGCCAGTCGAGGCTGTGGAAGGGCGTGCCATGGCCGGTCCGGTAGACGGTGACCCCGTCCTGGAGGGTCGGCGCCTCCACCCGGCGCGAGGCGCAGGCCACCGCCACGGCATGGCCGAGGCCGGCCTGGGTCCGGGCCAGGGTGTCCACCATCAGTTCGGCGCCGCCGACCTGCTCGGGGGCGTAGAGGGAGCTAAGGTGCAGGATGCGCATCCGAGGCCTCCCCGGCGGGCATTGGGCGGGCGGCGTCCCGCAAGGCCTCGAGCAGCACGCTCTCGTAGCGCCGGGCGGTCTCGGCCCAGTCGTAGCGTCGGGCATTGGCGTGGCCCCGCGCGATCAGGTCGGCGCGCAGGTCGGGCTCGTGCAGGAGGCGGCGCAGGGCCGCGGCGAGCGCAGCGGGATCGGCGGGATCGAAGGTGAGCGCACCATTCCCGGCGATCTCGGGCGTCGCCGAGCGGTCCGAGCACAGCACCGGGCAGCCCAGGGTCTGCGCCTCCAGCACCGGCAGGCAGAATCCTTCGGCAAAGGAGGGTACGCACAGGCACAGGGCGTCCCGGTAGAGAGCGGCGAGGCGATCCTCGCCGATGCGCGACAGGCGCGTCAGCCGCACCGGCGCCCCCGCCAGGGCCGCCGCGATGGTCTCTTGCGCGTCCTCGCCGACATGGACGATGGCAAGGTCGGGATGGGTTTGGGAGAGCGCCGCGGCCGCATGCGCCAGGGCGGCGAAGTTCTTGTTGTGGGTGGCGTTGCCCACCGCCAGAACGTAGGCGCCCCGCGTGGTTTCGGGCGCGATGCCGCCCGTCGCCGACGCATCGAGCATGGCCGCCGAGGGCACGCTCCGGACGCGCTCGCGCAGGGAGGGGTAGAACTGCCCGAGGCTGTCCCGGGTGGTGTCCGAGACCGCGATCACCCGGGCGCTGTTGCCGAGGACCAGCCGGAAGATCAGGTCCGTCGTGAGCGCCTCGCGCCACCCGGTGCAGTCCGGGATGGTTCGGAAGTAGAGGTCGTGCACGACGGTGACGCGGGCCAGGCCGCCGAAGGCCGCACCGTAGGGATCGGCGTTCAAGACCAGGTCGATCCCTTCCGCCCGGCACAGGGCCGGGACGGTGACGGCCTGGCGCAGGACGTCGAGGATCATCAGGCGCGGGCGCGGCACGGTCACGACCGCGACCCGGTCGCGAATCGCCTCGGGCAGCTGCGCGCGGGTCCAGGGCGAGCGCAGGACGACGGTGACGGTGCCCCGGTCGAGCAGCCCGGCGATCACCCGGAAGGCGACCAACGCCACGCCGGACGGGCGGCCGCCATGCTGGCTCGGCATGTTGACGAGGACGCGGGTCATCGTGGCTCGGCGGCTCCGGATGGGGGGATTGTCCGTCAGCGTCACGGGCGAGCGGCGGCCTGGCGGATCAGGTCGGCGAGGTCGTCCTGCATCCGGGTGGCGCCGTAGCGGGCGAGGGCCCGCTCGCGAGCCAGGCGAGTGCGCTCCGCGAAGGCCTCCGGGCGATCCAGGATCTCGGCGAGGGCGGCGGCGATGCGGTCGGGGCGACGGGGCGGTACGAGGGTGCCGAGGGCGCCGCCGTCGAGGATCTCGCTGGAAGCGCCGGCATCGGTGGCGACCACTGGCACGCCGGCCAGCATCGCCTCGACGAGGGTCCGGCCGAACGGCTCGGGGTCCACGGAGGGATGAACGACCGCATCGACGGCCTGCATCAGGCGAGGCACGTCGCTGCGCTGGCCCAGGAACAGGACCCGGTCGGCGACGCCGCGGGCCGCCGCGAGGTCGCGCAGGCCCGCCGCGTAGGCATCCTCCCCGAACAGGGCCGAGCCCACCACGACGCAGCGCAGGCCCGGCACCTCGGCCAGCGCCTCGATCACGACGTCCTGCCCTTTCCAGGGCGCGAGACGGCTGAACACACCGACGAGAGGTCCGGCGGGCAGGCCGAGTTCCGTGCGCAGTTCGGCCACGGGGCGCGGGTCGAGGATCAGATCGAGGCCGTTCGGCACCACCGTCACCCGGTCCCGGCGTCCGCCCGCCTGCACGAACGCCTCGGCCGCGGCCCGCGAGGGGACGATGACGCACGCCGCGCAGGCATTGGCGAGCCGGGCCTGCACGATCCGCTGCGCCGGGCCGAAATGGGCGCCGTCGAGGATGTCGTGCAGGTGCCAGACCAGAGGGCGGCCGACGAGACGGGCCGGCAGGGCCGCGAGCAGGAAGGCCTTCTGCGAATTGGCATAGACCACGTCGCAGCCGCGCGCGGCCCGGGCGAGGTCCCGCGCCAAACGGGCGAGGCTGCCGAGCACCGGAAGGGCGCGCCAGGGGGAGACGTCCCGGCGCAGGCCGGAGAGGTCGGCGCCCGGCGCTGCGAGCCGGATCGTCAGGCCGGCCTTCCGCAGGGCGTCGGCGAGGGGGCCGCCCTCGAACAGGAAGGCCTGGGAGCCGGGCCAGGCCCGCACGACGTCCCGCAGAACGAGCTCGGCGCCGGACATGGTGCCGGTGTGGCTGACGAACAGCACCCGGGGCTGGGCCGCCCGCGCCTCCACCGGATGCGCGGTGCGCGCCCGCTCGGAACCGGTCGCGGTCGAGAGCGTCCCGGCCATCAGGCGGCTCCCGTACGATGCGGCAAGGACAGGGGCATGGCCTCGTAGGCCGGCTGGCCGCCGGGCTTGACCATCGTCATGGCGATGCCGAGGACGGCGCCGCCGGCCTGACGCAGGCTCGTCACGGTCTCGATCGTATCGGACAGCTGCGAGCGGCCCGCACGGGTGCAGCAGAGCACGCCGTCCACGTGGCGGGCGAGCATGCAAGCATCCATCAGCAGGCTGGTCGGCGGACTGTCGAGGAGCACGAGGTCGTAGCGCCGGCTCCAACGCAGGAGGTTCGCCATGCGGTGGTTCATCAGAAGCTCGGTCGAGTCCGGCGTCGGAACGCCGGCCGGGATGACGTCGAATCCGTCCTTGGCGATGACGGCCGCCGCCGCGTCGATCTCGCCGCGCAGGATGCCGGCGAGGCCGGGACTGCGGCCCAGACCGAGGGAGGCCTCGAAGTTGGGCCGGCGCAGGTCGCACTCGATCACCAGGACACGGCGACCGCTCGCGGCACTGAGGCCGGCAATGGCGAAGGTCGTGAAGGACTTGCCCTCGCGCGGCTTGCCCGAGGTCACCAGCACCGTGCGCGAGCCGTCGCCGCCCGCCAGGAACAGGTGGGCGTGGAGGGTCCGCAGCACGTTCCGCATGCCAGGATCCGCCTGCGCCCGCTGCAGGGCCTCGGCCAGCGGCAGTTCGCGGCGCCGGTCGGAAAGGCGGCCCATCAGGCCGCCGGCAGCCAGGCAGGGCAGCTGGGCGAAGACCGGGGCGCCGGTGCCGGCCACCAGCTGGGCGGGCGTGCGGACCCGGCGGTCGGCGAGATCGCGCAGGAGGGCGGCGCCGGCGGCGAGCACGGTCGCCAGTACGACGGCCCCGACCAGGAACGGGACGGGCTTGGGCGAGAACGCCTCCTGGGGCACTTCGGCGACGCTGACCAAGCGGGTGCTGCCGGTGAGGATGCGGCGCTCGGTCTCCAGCTCGCTCGCCCGCTTCACGAGGTCGGCATAGCGGGCGCGCTTGATCTCCGCATTGCGGACCATGCCCTCGATCGAGGCCTCGTCGTCCATGGCAGCGGCCGCCTCGGACTTGGCGGCGTCCATCTGGGCGCGGAGGGAGCGGGCCAGGCTGTTCGAGGCCTCGTAGGTCTTGCGCAGGCCGTCGGCGACGTTGGCGAGTTCCCGGTCGATCCGGGCGCGCAGGCTGGCCTGCTCGGTCTGCAGGGCGCGAACGGTCGGGTGGTTCGGGCCGAGCAGAGTGCTCTGGTTGGCGAGCTGCGCACTGACGCCGCTGATCTGCTGCTTGAGGTCGCCTACGGCGCGGCTGGCGAGCACCGCCGGGGCGCTGTCGGAGCCGCGTCGACGGTCGGCCTCGATCTCCTTCAGGCGTGCGGCGGCATCCGCCTTGGCGGCCTCGGCGGCCGCGAGCTGCTGGCTGATCCCGGTGAGGCGCTCGGCGCTGATCGGACCGGTCGCACCCTTCACGAGGCCTTTGCGGCGGCGGAAGGCCTGGATGCGCGCCTCGTCGTCGCGGATCGAGGCGTCGAGCTGCTTGATCTCGGTGAACAGCCAGTCGGTGGCCGCCTTGCGGCTCGAGGCCTGCGCGTTGCGCTGGTCATCCAGAAAGGCGTTGATGAGCGCGTTGGTCATCGTCTGCGCCACCTCGGGCAGCGGCGACTTGTAGCCGATGGCGATGACGCGTGAGCGGCCGGCGCTGCCGACCATGTAGCGCTTCTGCAGATACTCCACGAGCGCGTCGCGGTCCGCGCCGAGCTTGGCGCAGACGGCATCCTTCTTTTCCGTGATCCGGTCGGGATGCCCACGGGTGACGGTCTCACGGCATTCGGACATCACCGCCTCGGCGAGGCCGCTCTCGGCGGCGAGACGCATGAGGCGGGGCGAGCGGATCACCAGGATTTGGCTCTCCAGATCGGCCGGATCGCCGAGCTTCTGAATCCAGGCCATCGAGGCGTTGCTGGCGCCCGGCTCCGGCTCGGCCACGATGACGGACCCGGTCGCCACGTACTGGGCGGGCGTGCGTAACAGGATGGCCACCGCGAGCCCGAGGACGGCGACGAAGACGGTCGCGAACAGGACGCGGCGGCGCCAGATCTTGAGGAGGGGCGCCATGAGCGCGCCGCCGCGCTCGCGGTCCTGCTCGGGTACGCACCCGGCGGCCGGCGCGCGGTCGGACATGTCGAGGGTGAGGAGGGACATGCGCGCCGCTCCTCAGGACACGGCTTCGAAGCGGGGAACGGCCTCGAGCCGGGAGAGGGTGCGCAGGCGTGGCTCGCAGGCGGCGCGATGCATCGTGAGCTGTTCGTCGACGAAGCGCGAGAATCGGATGCGGAACAGATCGGCGGAGAACGGCTCCGCCTGGTTCCGGCAGGCCTCGCGGGTGAAGCTGTCCTCCTGGCGGATGAAGTCGCAGACGCAGGACGCGATGGCATCGGGCTCGGGCGTGTCGAAGAACAGGCCCGTGCGGTTCGGCCCACGGACCTGCACGGTCTCGCGAGCGCCGCCGCGCCCGAGGGCGAGGACGGGCGTGCCCTCCGATTGGGCCTCCACAACGATGATCCCGAAATCCTCCTCCGCCGCGAAGACGAAGGCGCGGGCCGTGGCCATGAGACGGCGCAGCTCCTCGTCGGATACGAACCCCGCGAAGGTGACGTTCGGGGTCGCGATCGCCCTCAGCCGCTCGGCCTCCGGACCGGTGCCGGCGACCACGAGGTCGAGGCCGGGCAGCTGCGCGAAGGCACGCACCACGGCTTCGACGTTCTTGTAGGGCACGAGGCGGCTCGCCACCAGGAAGTGGTTCCCGCGCGGTCCGTCGTAGCGCTGGCTGGACAAGGTGACGGGCGGAGGGATCACCTCGGCGCCGCGACCGTAGACCTTATGGATCCGCCGCGCCACGAAACCGGAATTGGCGATGATCGCGTTCGGCCCGGGGGCGGTGCGGTAGTCCCACAGGCGCATCCGGTGGAGGATGAGCCGAGCGAGCAGGCCCTTGAGGCCGCTCGCGCAGCCGCTCTCCCGCAGATAGGTGTGCTGCAGATCCCAGGCGTAGCGCATGGGGGAGTGGACGTAGGACACGTGAAGCTGGTCCGGTCCGGTGAGTACGCCCTTGGCCACGGCGTAACTGCTCGAGATGACGAGGTCGTAGCTCGACAGGTCGAACTGCTCGATGGCGAGCGGCATCAGCGGCAGGTAGTGCCGGTGCCGCGTGCGCGCGAGGGGAAGGCGCTGGATGAAGCTCGTGCGCGCCTGCGTGTAGCCGAGATAGGTCCGCGCGGACTCGGGCAGGAAGTCAAACAGGGTATAGACATGGGCCTGCGGATAAATCTTCAGCAGCTGGCGCAGCACCTGCTCGGCGCCTCCGACCACGTATAACCAGTCGTGAACGATCGCTATACGCATCCGAAACATCCTCGCCGGCCTGCCGGACACCGAGAGAACCTCCGCAGACGGACGGCATGACACCGACCCCTGAGAGCATTCTCTCTTCGAACTAAACTACTATGATAAACCCACGTGCTGAAGTCATCTTACGCACGATCAGTACTTAGAGATAACAGTCTACGGACGCTTTTATTGAAAATCAGCCTGCCCGTATTAGGTTTTCAGGAAGGATCAAGACAGACGGTGGTTTCGCATCGCGGCGTCCGTTCGTTCAGGAAGGAACCGCGCCGGGCAGCGGCCCAGGGCCCGGGCTCCGGTCGCACAACCGCCGCAGGGCGGCCCCGATGGGCCTTTCCACGCAGCGGAACAGCCATTCCCCGAGGAGCATGGAAGCGCTGAAGGCCAGGACGAAGACCAGGACGACGCGCAGGGGACCGGGAACCACCAGAACGGCCGCCACCTTGGCGCCGGCATGCAACATCAGATTGTGGATCAGGTAGAACGCGTAGCTGGCGTTCCCCTGGGAGAACAGCCACCTCGAGCGCAGGACGATGCCGCCCCGCTCCAGCAGAAGCAGCGCGCCGACGGCGAGCGCCGCGGCGCTCCCCCAGACGAGAGGGCGCAGGAACCCCGTCATCTCCAAATCGGCGCCGAGGGCGCCCGCCACCGCCTGCCCACCGAGGATGAGGGCGCCCGCGACCGCGAGCGCGCCGACGGCCGCCCGCCGGACCGGGAAGCCGGGCAAGGGCGCCCCGCAGCGGAGATAGGCGTAGCCCAGAGCCGCACCGGCCACGAATTCGAGCACGATCGGCTTCGTATAATAGGCCCAGTAGAGGCCCGGTACCGGCGCCAGGCCGAGCAGGACCAGCGCACCGAAGGCGGCGGCCAGGCCGATCAACCGCGCGCGCAAGTCCGACACGAGCAGCAAGGCGGCGAAGCCGGCATAGAAGAACATCTCGTAGTTGAGCGTCCAGCCCACCGAATTGAGGGGCTCGACGTAGCCGCCCCGCGAGAACGGCAGGAACAGCAGTGACTGCACCACGTAATCCGGCCGCAGCTCGACGATGCCGATGGGTTTCAGTCCGGCAAGCGCGATCAGCGCCAGCCCGAGGGTGACGAGCCAGTAGAGGGGTACCACGCGAATCGCCCGACGGAGCAGGAACGAACCGGGGGTCTCGCTTCGCCCGGCCGTGCTCACGAACATGATGAAGCCGGACAGGACGAAGAACACGTCCACGCCCGCCGCTCCGAACGCCATCGCGTCGGGCCTCGGCAGGATGGGGCCCGCGTACAGTCCGAAATGCGTCAGGAAGACCGAATAGGCCGCCAGGGCGCGCAGGATCTGCAGGTTGTAGATCATCTCTCGCCGAAGGATCGTGTGCGTCCGCCGAACGGGAGCGGGCCCGGTCAACGCCTGATCGTCGAACCTGAGCGCGCGCCGGCCCGCAAAGTCACGTCATTCCAGGCATTATCCTGAATCGTTCCGCCTTTTGTCAATTATTGCGAGACTTTGTTTACCACGCTATCAGGTGTTGTCGCTGACGCTGCGAATGCCGGTGAATTTCCGAGCCGGAGGATCTTGGGGGAAGCGCCTGTAAAGTTGCCTTCCTCTAGGATTGGCACGAAGATCGATCAGAAGACCGGCGCGCTGGGTGAGCATCGGAGCGTCGGCCGTCGACAAACCCGATCGCACACAACAGAGCCCGGTATTTACCATCGTGGCCCTTATTGTTTGACAATTCAAATCGCCAGCCAATACATGTGCTATTGCTTAGAAAGGAGCCGTACCTTGGTCACCTCTCAGGACATCCGCGAGATCCTCGCGACCAATGAGGTGCTCGCGCCGGTCGCCGAACAGATCGGCGACGACGACAGCCTGTTCGATCGGGGCCTCGACTCGTTCGGTTCGGTCCAGCTGATGCTGGCCCTCGAGGAGCGGTTCGGCATCGAGTTCCCGGACGAGTTCCTGACCCGCAAGTCCTTCGCGTCGATCGCTGCGATCCGCGAGACCGTGGCCACCGTCCTCCATCCGCAGGCCGCATGAGCACCCTGGCCCAGCGCGCGCAGCGGGCAGCGACGATCGCGGCGCTCCATGCCGACGCCGTCGACCGAGACGGCCGCTTCCCCCTGGAAGCGGTCACGGCCCTCAAGGCGGAGCGCCTGTTGGGCCTGCAGATCCCGAGCCAGCTCGGCGGCGAAGGGGCCGGGCTGAGAGAGATCGCGGACCTGTGCTGCACGCTTGGGCAAGCGTGCAGCAGTGCCGCGATGGTGTTCGCGATGCACCACATCAAGGTCGCGAGCCTCGTGGCCCACGGCCTGGACAGCGCGTGGCATTGTCACCTGATGGAGCGGATCGCCCAGGAGCAGCTCCTCGTAGCCTCCTCGACCACGGAGGCCGGGATCGGCGGCGACCTGCGCACCAGCTTCTGCGCCGTCGAGACCACCGGAGGCGTCTTCGCCCTCGGCAAAGACGCCTCCGTGATCTCCTACGGGACGCAAGCCGACCTGATCCTCGCCACTGCCCGGCGCCACCCGGAGGCCGCGGGCTCCGACCAAGTGCTGGTGGCCCTGTTCGCCGACCAGGTCTCCCTGGAGCGCAAGAGCGTGTGGGACACTCTCGGCATGCGCGGCACCTGCAGCGACGGCTTCCGCCTGGAGGCCCGGGACATTCCCGTCGAGCAGATCCTGCCCAAGCCCTTCGCGGAGATCGCGGCCCAGTCGATGCTGGCCTCCTCGCACCTCCTGTGGAGCAGCGTCTGGTTCGGCATCGCCAATTCCGCTGTCGACCGCGCCCGCACCTTCGTGCAGGCCGAGGCCCGGCGCCAGCCGGGGCAGGTGCCGCCGACGGCCCTGCGCCTTGCCGAGGTCTCCAACGCCCTCCAGGCGATGCGGGCCGCCATCGTGTCGGCGCTCCGCCGCTACGAGGACGCGCAAGGAGACGTCGACACCATCGGGTCGATCGGCTTCTCCGTCATAATGAACAACTTGAAGACGACCGCCTCCGAGATGGCCGTCGACATCGTGCAGCGCGCCCTCTCGATCGTCGGCCTCGCCGGCTACAAGAACGGCACGCCCTTCAGCCTCGGCCGGCCACTGCGCGACGTCCTGTCGGCGCCGCTGATGATCGGAAACGACCGCATCCTCGCCAACACCGCCAAGCTTCTGCTCGTGCAGAAGGGCGGCGGCCAGCTCATGAGCGCGTGATGGACTCGACCTTCTCTCCCCGGGCAGATTCCCGCGCCGCCGAAATCTTCGACGAGGCCCCGGATGGCGTCCCGAGCTTCCTCGACCGCCTGTTCGACCAGGGCCTCCTGGTACGCACCGGCGTCGACGGCCTCTACGGCCGCAGCGGCGCCTTCGAAAGCGTCGTCGATGCCCTCGAGCGCCTGATCAGCCGCCTCGGCGCGGCGGACGGGGCGGAGGTGATGCGCTTTCCCCCCGGCATGAGCCGGCCAGCCTTCGAGCGCAGCGGCTACCTCAAGGGTTTTCCGAACCTCGCCGGCACCATTCACAGCTTCTGCGGCAACGAGGCGGAGCATGCCGAGCTTCTCGCCTGCGTCGAAGCCCGGAGCGACTGGACCGGTCACCAGCAGGCGACGGACATCGTGCTCACCCCCGCGGCCTGCTACCCTCTCTACCCGGCCGCCGCAGCGCGCGGCCGCCTGCCCGAAGAGGGCGGCCTGTTCGACCTGCAATCGTACTGTTTCCGGCGCGAACCCAGCCTGGAACCGACCCGGATGCAGCTCTTCCGGATGCGCGAATACGTGCGCATGGGCAGCCCCGAGCAGGTGCTGGCCTTCCGTGAATCCTGGCTCGCCCGCGGCACCGAGATGATCCGCAGCCTCCTGCTGCCGCTGGCGATCGACGTCGCCAACGACCCGTTCTTCGGCCGGGCCGGGCGGATGCTCGCCAACAACCAGCGCCAGCAGAACCTGAAGTTCGAGCTGAACGTGCCGGTGAACAGCGTCGAGAAGCCGACCGCCTGCCTCAGCTTCAACTACCACCAGGACCATTTCGGAACGACCTGGAACCTGCGCCAAGCCGACGGCAGCGTCGCGCACACTGCCTGCGTCGGCTTCGGCCTGGAACGGATCACCCTGGCGCTCCTGCGCCATCACGGCCTGGACCTCGCAGCCTGGCCGGATGCCGTGCGCACCACTCTGTGGGGCTGATCCGGTGACCGCCGCACGCCTCCGGTCGGCGCAGGGGCTCGCCCCCGAGACGCCCTACGTGCCGCACCTGCTCCATGCGGCCGACCGCAACTGGCCGGAAACGAACTGCTACGTCGATCTCTGGATCGAACTCCTGCACGGGCGCGGCCTCGTGCCGGAGGCGATGCTGGGCTTCACCCTGCGGCAGGATTTCGAGGGCGACCAGTTCACGTTCTTCAAGCCGCCGGCGGCCGATCTCGAGCGGCTATACGGGATCGAGGTGCTGGAGCTCGCGGTCTACGACACCCTCGAAGCGCAGGCCCTGATCCAGGTCCAACAGGGCCGCCCGGTGCTGGTGGAGGTGGACGCGATCCACCTGCCCGATACTTCCGGCACCACCTACGGCCGGGATCACGGCAAGACCACGATCGGTATCCTGGCCCTCGACCCCGAAACCCGGGAGCTCGACTACCTTCACAATGCCGGTCGCTTCCGGCTCTCCGGCGACAATTACCACGGCATCTTCGGACCTGCCGTGCTGCCGCCCTACGCGGAGTTCGTGAAGGCGGTCGCGTCCCCCATGAGCCCGGCCGACCTGCCGGGCGCCGCCCTCGACCTGCTACGGCGCCACCGTACGCGGGCGCCGGCGCACAATCCGGTCCTGGCGTTCCGCGACGCCCTCGCGCGGACGGCGCCTGCCCTGGTCCAGCGCCCCCTCGGGGTCTTTCACGCCTACGCCTTCAACACCACGCGCCAGCTCGGAGCGAATTTCGAGATGCTCGCGAGCCATCTCACCTGGCTCGAAGCGGCAGCTGCGGGGCCTTTCGCTCCAGCCTCGGACGCGGCCGCGCGCCTCGCCGTCGAGGCCAAGGCCTTCCAGTTCCAGCTTGCACGGGCCTTCCACCGCCGCAGTGCCGACGGTCTCGCGCCGCGTCTCGACCGGCTCGCGGCCACCTACGCGGACGTGTTCGCAGCCCTCGACCGCGCGCTCGATCGGTAGGGGCGGAGCGTGGCCAAGATCCGGTCCATCGACGGTGTGGGACCGCAGGCCGTGGACGGCCCCTGGCGGCTCGCCCTGACGCCGCCCGGCGCCTGGGCCGGCCCGGGCGACCTGTCGGAGGCGGCGGACTGGATCCCCGCCCCGGTGCCCGGCACCGTCGCCGCGGCCCTGCGGGACGCCGGAGCCTGGTCGGAGTCGGCACCGACGCCGATCCATGACCAGGACGTCTGGTACCGGACCCGGCTGACCCAAAGCGGTCCCGTGCGCCTGCGCTTCGAGGGCTTGGCGACCCTCGCCGAGGTGTGGCTCGACGGCATGCCCGTGCTGGTCTCCCGCTCGATGTTCGAGGCCTACGCCGTCGAGGCCGATCTCCGGCCGGGGGCCGAGCTCCGCCTCTGCTTCCGGTCGCTCAAGGCGGAGCTCGACCGCCCGGGCAAACGCGGGCGCTGGCGCCCCCGCATGATCACGCCGGGCTCCCTGCGCCACGTCCGAACGAGCCTCCTCGGCTTCATGCCGGGCTGGTGCCCGGACATCGACCTCGTGGGTCCCTACCGCCCGATCACGGTGGAGCCCTTGCGCCGCGGCTTGGTGGAAGCCGACCTGCGGGCCACCTATGACGGCGACGTGGGCCGGCTGGCCGCGCGCCTGCGGATCAACGGCCATCCCGCATCGGTCACACTGCATTGCGCCGGGCGCGCGGTCACCCTGACGGAATCCGAGACCGATCTGTTCACCGGAACCCTGGCGCTGCCCGGCGTGGCGCCCTGGTGGCCCCATACCCACGGCACGCCCCACCTCCATCCCGTGCGCGTGGAAATCGACGGCACCACGGTCGATCTCGGCCGGACGGGCTTTCGCAGCCTGTCGCTGGCACGACCCTTCGCGGAGGGCCTGGCGCTCGCCGTCAACGGCGTGCCGGTGTTCTGTCGGGGTGCCAACTGGACCCCCCCGGACCTCGTCGGCCTCGGCACCGAGGATGGCGCCATCCTCGTCGACCTTGCGCGCGAGGCCGGCATGAACATGCTGCGCGTCTCCGGCGCCACCCTCTATCCCTCGCCCGAGTTCTACGACCTTTGCGACGCCGCCGGCATCCTCGTCTGGCAGGACCTGATGCTGGCGAATTTCGATTATCCGCACGACGCCGCCGGCTTTGCCGCCAGCCTCGACCGGGAAGTGTCGGGGATCCTCGAGCGGACTCAGCTCGCACCCTGCCTCGCCGTGATCTGCGGCGGCAGCGAAGTCTGGCAGCAGGCGGCCATGCTCGGGGCGCCGCGGACGGTTTGGGCCGACGCCTTCTGCACCGAGACGCTGCCGGGACTCGTCACCGGCACCCGTCCCGACCTCGTGGTGGTACCGAACTCGCCCTCGGGCGGCGACCTGCCGTTCTCGCCGAGCGCGGGCTGTACCCACTATTACGGCGTCGGTGCCTATCGCCGCCCTCAGGAGGATGCGCGCCGGGCCGAGGTGGGATTCGCCAGCGAATGCCTCGCTTTCGCCAACCCGCCTGAACCGGCGACGCTCGGGCAGATGGGGCCCGCCGATCCGCTCTGGGCTCGCGGCATCCCCCGCGACCGGGGCGCCGACTGGGATTTCGAGCAGGTGCGCGACCACTATGTCGCCCTGCTCTACGGGGTCGATCCCGCCGCCCTGCGCGCCGCCGATCCCGAGCGCTACCTCGAACTCGGCCGCGCCGCCGTGGCCGAGGTGATGGAGGCGACCTTCGCCGAGTGGCGCCGGGCGCGCTCGCCGACTGCCGGCGGCCTCGTCTGGTTCCTGCGTGACCTCGGGCCGGGCACCGGCTGGGGCGTGATCGACTGGACCCAAACCCCGAAATCCGGCTGGTACGCCTTGAAGCGCGCCTTCCGCCCGGTGCAGGTCACCCTGTCGGACGAGGGCCTGAGCGGTCTCCACCTCCATGTCCACAACGAGACCGCCCGGCCGGTCGACCTGCGCTTGGGGTTGATCTTCGCGGATCGCACCGGCAAAGTCGCGGCCCGGGCCGAACGCGGGATCACGGTCGACCCGCGCGCCTCGCTGACCCTCTCCTCCGCCGAGATGCTCGGCCGCTTCTTCGATGCCACCGACAGCTACCGCTTCGGCCCCCGCATCCACGACCTCGCGCATGCCCGTCTCACCGATGCGGACGGCGCGGTCGTCGCCGAAAGCTTCCACTTTCCGGGACCCCGGCCAGTCACTCCCGAGGCGATCGGCCTGCGGGTCGAACCCGTGGCCGGTGCATCCGTACCGACCCTGCGCATCGGAACCAGTCATCTCGCCCTCGGGGTGAGCGTGCGGAGCTCCGCGGCGCGGCCCTGCGACAGCGGCTTCCACCTGGCACCGGGGACAGAGCGGCTGGTTCGCTTCCCCGGGTGCCATCGGCTCCCGCAGGGCGCGGTCGCGGCCCTCAACAGCAGCGAAAGCGTGAGGTTCGGTCATGACGCGTGAGGTCCGCCCCGAGCACGAGACGCACGCGGCGCCCGACGCCGCCATGCCCGTGACCTTCGACGACCTGTTCGGATGGGTCCACCCGGCCGCGGGCCGGCGCGGCGTGCTCCTGTGCGGCGCCTGTGGGTTCGAGCAGATGGCCGCCCATCGCCCCTGGCGCGCCCTGGCGGATCGACTCGCCGCGGCCGGTTGCCCGACCCTGCGGTTCGACTATCCGGGGGAGGGCAACTCCGGCGATCCCGGCGAAGTGCGGGTTTCGGCCAACGTCGCGGCGATCCGCCGGGCGATGCGCTTCCTGCGCGAGACGACCGGCGTCACGGAGATCGTCCTCGTCGGCCTGCGCCTCGGTGCCAACCTGGCCCTGCTGGCGGCCCAGGAGGAGAGCGTCGACCGCCTGGTCCTGCTCGCACCGGCTGCGACTGGACGCACCTATCTCCGCGAGATGCGGCTTCGCGCCCGGACGGTGGGCGGCGTCGCGGAGGGCGCGGTCCCGAAGGCGGATCCGGACGGCCTGTCGGTCGGGGGCTTTCGCATGGTTGCAGCCTTCCTGACCGATGTCGGCGCCCTCGACGCCGGCGCGATCACCCGCGCGCCGGCCCCGCGAACCCTGCTTCTCGCACCGGAGACCCGGACGCTGGCGGGACGGCTGACGGCGCTCGGCAGCGCCGTCGAGACGGGGCCGCTGCCGGGCCTTCCGCTTCTCGTCGGCGACCCGATCTTCGCCGAGGTCCCGGAGGCGGATTTCAATCGGATCACCGCCTTCGCAACGGACGGCGTCACAATCGCCGGTCCGGCCATTCCCCTGGATCTCAGCCCGGCGCACCTCGTCGGCCCCGGCTGGTCCGAGGCGCCCGCCCGGTTCCAGCCGGACCTGTTCGGCATCAGCTGTATGCCCCGGCGGCAGGATCCGGGCGCGCCGACGGTGGTGTTCGTCTCCACCGGCATGACCGTGCATTCGGGGTGGGGCCGGCAGACCACCACGCTCGCCCGCAGGCTCGCGGTGGACGGCATTCCGTCCTTCCGCTTCGACCTCGCGGGCATCGGCGACAGCGGCGGCCGGTCGGACGGTCGCAGGCCGCCCTACGCCCCCGACGGGTTCGCGGATGTGGGCCGTGCCCTCGATCACCTCGCCGAGGTCCGAGGCCCCATCGTCCTCATGGGCAATTGCAGCGGCGCCCATGCGGCGTTCCAGGCCCTCTGCCGCGACGCCCGGGTCGATGGGGCGCTCCTGATCAACCCCTACTGCTTCGACTGGGACCCGGATCAGGACGTCGACGCCGTGATCCGCCAGACGTTCGGCAGCACCGGCACCTATGCGGCGCTGCTCAAGCGGGGCGCGACCTGGCGGCGGCTCCTGCGCGGCGAGATCCACGTACGGGCGATCGGCGCGACCCTGGCCAGGCGCGGCCTCGATGCGGCCGTCCGGCGGCTGCGGCGCCTCGTGAACCCGATCTCCCCCGGCGGCTCCGTCGCCCGACGGGTGGCGCGGCTGCGGCGACGGGGCGCCGAGATCCGCCTGGTCTACAGCGCCGGCGACCCCGGGCTCGCCGCCCTCCACCGCTATCTCGGCCGCTCGCCCGGTCGGGCCGACCGGCGCCTCGGCGCGCCGGTGGCGATCGTGCCCGAGGTCGACCACAACTTCAGCTCGGCCACGGCGCAGGCCGTGCTCGGGCATCACCTGCGCGACCTCCTGACGGCGGTTCAGGAGGCCCGGGCGACCCGCACGGAAGCGCACAAACCCGTCGAGACCGATTCCCGGGCCACCGTTCTGGCGAGCCTGGCGTGAGCGGGCTCACCCGCCGGGCGACCCTGGCCCTGGGGGCGGGGGCCTTCGCATCGCGGATCGAGGCCGCACCCGCGCCGGCGCACCGCTGCGAGGACCTGATCGACGCCATCGGCATCAACGTGCATCTCGGCCATGGCGGCTCGCCCTACGTCGCGCGCTTTTCCGACTGTGCCGCCGCCCTCGACGACCTCGGCGTGCGCCACCTGCGCGACGACATCGTCCTCGTCGGCACGGAGCCGGCCGGGCAGTTCGAGCGGATCGCGGGGCTCGCCCGCCGGGGCTACCGCTTCAGCCTGGTCTTCTACGACGGCCTGACCCCCGGTCCGCGCGTGCCGCCGGAGCGCTTCGCCGAGATCGCCGACTGGGCCGAGGACGGGCTCGTCGTCGTGGAGGGCGGCAACGAGCCGCCGGTGGCCGCGCGTCCGGGCCTTGCCCGCCTGTCCGCGGAGCATCAGGCGGCGCTGTTCCGCGCGGTGCGGGACGCCCCGCGGCACCGAACCGTCCGGGTGGCCGGGCCGAGCTACATCCAGGCCAACATCGCCGCCGCGGAGAACCTGTCCGCCTCGGTCGATCTCGCCAACGTCCACGCCTATCCGGGGCTGGAGCATCCAGAAACCCGAGGGGCGGGCAGTCTCGGCGGTTTCCTCGCGGCCGTTCGGCCGGTCTTCGGCACCGCGCCGGTCATCGTCACGGAGACCGGCTATCACACGGCGCTGGCCACCCGGAGCGCCCACCTGCCGGTCTCGGAAGCTCTCCGCGCCCGCTACCTGCCGCGCCTCCTCCTGTGGAGCTACCTGCAGGGCGTACGCCGGACCTATCTCTACGAGCTGATCTCCGCGTTCGATGGGGGCGATGCCGACCCGGAGAGCCGGTTCGGACTGATCGCCCATGACGGCACACCGAGCGCGTCCTTCGCCGCCGTTCGGAGCCTGATCCGCCTGTTCGGCGGTCGCGCGGAGGACGCGACGGCGTCCCGAGACCGCATCGGGGTCGTGCTGCCGGTCGATGTGCCCGATCTGGTGGCAACGAGTTTCCAGCGGTCGGACGGCGCCCTGCTGGTGCCGGTCTGGCTCGGGCTCGACGGCTGGGACCGGAACGCCCGGGCGCCGCGCCCGGACAGCGCGCCGCGCCCCGTGGCGCTCCATCTTTCGAGCCCGCCCCGGCGGTTGCGCCTGCACCGCTTCGGCGACGACGGCGTCGTCAGCGTCACGGGACTGGCACCGATGCAGGTCCCCACGGTGGCGGCCACCGACCGCCTCGCCGTCCTCGAGATCTGGTAGCCCGCCGGTCCTAGAGGGCCGGTTCGTCGAGGAACTGGACGCCGATCTCACCCGGCTTGCGCCACGCGACCCGGGCCGGGCGGCGCTCGCCCTGCAGCTCCAGCAGCAGCGTGAAGCGGTCGGGAATGCCGACCACGCTGGCGACCCGGAGACGGGCGCCGGACGCGGAGCGGTTGCGCAGCGTGCAGTCGATCACGCCGCCACCCTGCAACGCGATCTTGCCTGTCAGCAACGTGCGGGAGCGGGGCTCGGATCGTCTCTCTTCCATCGGGGGTGCCATGTGGTTGTGGTCGAGGCGAAGGTAGAGTCCCAGTGGTTACGACTCGGTATCCACGATCCGCCGGGCGGATCGTCAGCGGAATTGCACACCGATCATTTCGTCGGTGCGCCAGACGACGTGGCAGAGCTTGATCCCGTCCAGCGGTGGCGCCGTCAGGAGGAAGGGACTCGGCACCCGGGCGGCATCCGGAAGGGTGATCCTGACCCCGCCCAGGGAGACATCATGGACCAGGCAGGCGATCTCGGTGTGTTCGTCGAGAGTGATGCTGCCGGTCTCATCGGACAGGATCCGGGGTTCGGCGCGGCGGTCTTGCATGGGACGGATCTCGAGACAGATCGGACAGCCCAGATTCGGCGGCCCGCGCCAAGGACGGCCTAACCGGGTCGCTCAAATTGCCCGCATTCCCGAGAAAAGTCGGAGCCGGAAACCGCGCAGCGTATACGCCAAGGGTCGCGACGAGGTCGCGCCCCGCGCCAACGCCCCCGGATGACAGCTGCGCGTGGGACACAACCCTCGGCTGGAACCGCCGGGTGCGGCATCCGGTTCGGCAGGGGACAACCGGAGCCGAGCGCCATGAAGATCGTCACCGTCGCGGACCTCATCGTCGACACCCTGGACCAGGCGGGCGTCCAGCGGATCTACGGCATCGTCGGGGACAGCCTGAACGCGCTGACCGAGTCGCTGCGGGCCCGGGGCACCATCGACTGGGTCCATGTCCGCCACGAAGAGGTGGCAGCCTTCGCGGCGGGGGCCGACAGCCAGCTCTCGGGCAAGCTCGCGGTCTGCGCCGGTTCCTGCGGGCCGGGCCATGTCCACCTGATCAACGGCCTCTACGATTGCCACCGCACCCGCACCCCGGTGCTGGCCATCGCGGCCCATATCCCATCGTCCGAGATCGGCTCGGGCTACTTCCAGGAGACGCATCCGGGCGAGCTGTTCCGCGAGTGCAGCCACTACTGCGAGATGGTGGGCGACGCCTCCCAGCTGCCGCAGGTGCTGGAGAACGCCATGCGGGCGGCGATCGGCCTCTCCGGCGTCGCCGTGGTCATCATCCCCGGCGACGTCGCCCTGATGGACGCGCCCACCCGCGGCGTCGCCCCCAATGCGGGGCTGATTCCGCCCAGGCCCGTGGTGCGCCCGGCCGAGCCCGAGCTCGACGCGCTCGCGGCGCTGCTGAACGGCTCGGAGCGGATCACCCTGCTGTGCGGACGCGGCTGCGCCGGGGCCCATGCCGAGCTGCTCCAACTGGCCGAGGCCCTGAAGAGTCCGATCGTGCATGCCCTCGGCGGCAAGGACGTGGTCGAGTACGACAACCCCTACGACGTCGGCATGACCGGGCTGATCGGCTTCTCGTCGGGCTATGCCGCGATGATGTCCTGCGACACCCTGCTGATGCTCGGCACCGACTTCCCCTACCGGCAGTTCTACCCGCAGGACGCGACGATCGCGCAGGTCGACATCCGCCCCGGCCAGCTCGGGCGCCGGTGCAAGCTCGACCTCGGCCTCGTCGGCCACGTGGACGACACCCTCCGGGCCCTCCTGCCGAAGCTCACCGTCAAGACCGAGCGCAAGCATCTCGACGCCGCCCTGAAGCACTACGCCAAGGCGCGCGAGGACCTCGACGACCTCGCCACCGGCGCGCCCGCCAAGGGCTGGTTCGGCCTGAAATCGGCAAAGCCGCCGATCCACCCGCAATACCTGACGAAGCTGGTGAGCGAGGCGGCCGACGACGATGCGGTGTTCACGGCCGATGTCGGCACCCCGACGATCTGGGCGGCGCGCTACCTGAAGATGAACGGCCGGCGCCGGCTGATCGGCTCCTGGGTCCACGGCTCGATGGCCAACGCCATGGCGCAGGGCATCGGCGCGCAATCGGCCTATCCCGACCGGCAGGTGGTGTCGCTCTCGGGCGACGGCGGCTTCACCATGCTGATGGGCGACCTCCTCACCCTGCGCCAGCAGAAGCTGCCCCTGAAGATCGTGGTCTACAACAACGGCACCCTCGGCTTCGTCGAGCTGGAGATGAAGGCCGCCGGCTACATCGAGACGGGCGTGTCCCTCGACAACCCGGACTTCGCCGCCATGGCCCGCGGCGCCGGCATCCATGCCGTCCGGGTCGAGGACCCGGCCGAACTCGAGGACGCCGTGCGCGCGGTGATGGCCCATCCGGGCCCGGCTCTCCTCGACTGCGTGGTGGCCCGCCAGGAACTCTCGATGCCCCCGAAGATCGACGGCAAGCAGGTGAAGGGCTTCAGCCTCTACGTCCTGCGGGCGGTGATGAGCGGGCGCGGGGATTCGGTCCTCGACCTGGCGAAGACGAACCTCCTGCGCTGACGCCCGGGGTCGCTCGGGCGGCCCATCCTCACCGCAAGCGCCGCCCGGGCGGCCGGGGTCTCCCAGCCGCCCGAGGCCGTCAGCCCAGGGGGGATCGGCCCTCGAGCGCGCCGAACTGCAGGTAGTGCAGCATCGGGTCGATCTGCTCGGCCCGGACGTCCGGGTTGGCCGCCTCGTAGGCGTTCGTGTGGAAGCCGGCGGACGGATCCCGCCCTTCCTTCCAGCCGAAGTCGTGATAGTGCGCCAGGGGATCCATGTTGGCGGCGGCGACGTCCTGGTAGGCCGCCAGATACCCCTGGGTGTCGAAGATCGCGTTCGGATCGCGGCCCTCGTGCCAGCCGTTGGTCTCGTAGTGCTGGTAGGCGAAGGCGAAGCTGTCCCCGCCGGCCTTGAGCGCCGCCTGGGCGACGTCGAGGTTGGACAGCAGGTAGTATTCCGCGTCGAAGCCCGGATGCGTGTTCAGGTCGAGCGCGCGGCCCACGGCGGCATAGGTCTCGCGCCCCTCGGCCTGGCCGAAAGCGAGGTAATGGACCAGGGGATTCATGCCCGCCGCCTTCACGTCCGGATTCCGGGCGAGGTACAGCTCGTTGTCGAAGCCGAGCGACGGATCGCGGCCCTCGTTCCAGCCGTTGGTCTCGTAATGCGTCAGGGGATTCACCTTCGCGGCCGCGACGTCCGGATTGGCCGCCAGGTAGCCCGTCGTCGAGAATTCCGCGTTCGGATCGCGGCCCTCCAGCCAGCCGAACTGGGCGTAGTGCGTGTCGGCATCCATGCCGTCCCGCCAGACGTCCTTGTTGCTGCCATAGTAGAACAGGTCGTCGACCAGCGGGCTGGCATCGTTCTCGACGATGGTCCCATCGGTGAACTTGATTTCGGAGATCCCGGTGACGTCGTGTGACAGTCCGCTCGGATCGATGACGAACGATCGCCCCTGCTCGATCCGGACCTGCGAGGCGTCGAAGGCGAACGCGAACGTGACGGCGTCGCGCGATCCCAGGTCCACGATCGCCCCGAGCGTCTGGGACGCGAGTCCCGGATGGTTCGCACCATCGGTGTAGGTCGCGTCGATGGCGAGCGCCTTGCCGCCATCCTGATAGCCGGGCGTATAGACGCCGGTGTTGTTCGTCTCGACGACGATCCCGTCGAGCTTGAAGTCGTAGGCGACGCTGCCGGCCGCCGGGTCGCCATCCGCATCCGTCACCCGGGCGGTCAGCCTCTGTCCCTCGACGGCCCGGCCATCGCTGAGGCCGGCCAGGAGCAGGCTGCCGGCCCGGTCCCCGTCCGCCACGCTGCCGCCCACGGCCGAGGCGACGTCCGCGTGGCCCTGCGCATCGGTGTAGCTCGCGACCACCGAAAGCACCTTGCCGGCCTCGGCGTAGCCGAGGGTGTACTGGCCGGAGCTGTTGGTCTCCACCGTGCTGCCGTCGAGCTGGAAGGCGTAGCTCACGCCCCCCGGCGCCGGGAGCCCGTCCGGGTCCGACAGGCTGGCGCTGACGGTCTGGCCTTCCGCCACCGAGCCCGACAGGAGGACGCTGCCGGCGCGGTCCACGTCCGTGACGCTCCCGCCCACGGCCGAAGCGATGTCCGCGTGGCCCTGGCCATCGGTGTAGCTCGCGATCACCGAGAGCACCTTGCCGGCATCGGCGTAGCCGAGCGTGTACGCGCCGGACGTGTTGGTCTCGACCGTGCTGCCGTCGAGCTGGAAGGCATAAGTCACGCCGCCCGGTGCCGGGACCCCGGTCTCGACCGTGCTGCCGTCGAGCTGGAAGGCATAAGTCACGCCGCCCGGTGCCGGGACCCCGTCGGGATCCGACAGGCTGGCGCTGACGGTCTGGCCCTCCGTCACCGAGCCCGACAGGAGCAGGCTGCCGGCGCGATCCACGTCCGTGACGGTGCCACCCACCGCCGAGGCGATGTCCGCGTGGCCCTGCGCATCGGTGTAGCTCGCAACCACCGCGAGGACCTTGCCGGCCTCGGCGTAGCCGAGGGTGTACTGGCCGGAGGTGTTGGTCTCCACCGTGCTGCCGTCGAGCTGGAAGGCGTAAGTCACCCCGCCGGCCGCCGGGCCCCCATCCGGGTCCGACAGGCTGGCGCTGACGGTCTGGCCCTCCGCCACCGAGCCGGACAGGAGGACGCTGCCGGCGCGATTCACGTCCGTGATGGTGCCGCCCGCAGCCGCCACCACACTGTCATGGCCCTGCGCATCGGTGTAGCTCGCGACCACCGAGAGCACCTTGCCCGCATCGGCGTAGCCGAGCGTGAACTGGCCGGAGGTGTTGGTCTCCACCGTGCTGCCGTCGAGTTGTAAGGCATAAGTCACGCCGCCGGCTGCCGGCACGCCATCGGGGTCCGACAGGCTGGCGCTGACGGTCTCGCCCTCCGCCACCGAGCCCGACAGGAGGACGCTGCCGGCGCGATCCACGTCCGTGACGGTGCCACCCACCGCCGAGACGATGTCCGCGTGTCCTTGCGCATCCGTGTAGCTCGCGACCACCGCGAGGACCTTGCCGGCATCGGCGTAGCCAAGGGTGTACTGGCCGGACGTGTTGGTCTCCACCGTGCTGCCGTCGAGTTGGAAGGCGTAAGTCACGCCGTCCGGTGCCGGGAGCCCGTCGGGGTCCGACAGGCTGGCGCTGATCGTCTGGCCTTCCGTCACCGCGCCCGACAGGATTACGCTGCCGGCGCGGTCCACGTCCGTGACGGTGCCGCCGACAGCCGAGACGATGCCGGCGTGGCCCTGGCCATCGGTGTAGCTCGCGACCACCGAGAGCACCTTGCCGGCATCGGCGTAGCCGAGGGTGTACTGGCCGGACGTGTTGGTCTCGACCGTGCTGCCGTCGAGCTGGAAGGCGTAAGTCACGCCCCCCGGTGCCGGGACCCCGTCGGGATCCGACAGGCTGGCGCTGACGGTCTCGCCTTCCGTCACCGAGCCCGACAGCAGGACGCTGCCGGCCTGGTTCGCGTCCGCCACGCTGCCGCCGGCGACCGAGGCGATGTCGGCGTGGCCCTGGCCATCGGTGTAGGTGGCGACCACCGAGAGGACCTTGCCCGCATCGCCATAGCCCAGGGTGTACTGGCCGGAGGTGTTGGTCTCGACCGTGCTGCCGTCGAGCTGGAAGGCGTAAGTCACGCCGCCCGGCGCCGGGACCCCATCCGGGTCCGACAGGCTGGCGCTGACGGTCTGGCCCTCCGCCACCGAGCCCGACAGGAGGACGCTGCCGGCGCGGTCCACGTCCGTGACGCTCCCGCCCACCGCCGAGGCGATGTCCGCGTGTCCCTGGCCATCGGTGTAGCTCGCGACCACCGCGAGGACCTTGCCGGCATCGGCGTAGCCGAGCGTGTACGCGCCGGACGTGTTGGTCTCGACCGTGCTGCCGTCGAGCTGGAAGGCATAAGTCACGCCGCCCGGTGCCGGACGTGTTGGTCTCGACCGTGCTGCCGTCGAGCTGGAAGGCATAAGTCACGCCGCCCGGTGCCGGGACCCCGTCGGGATCCGACAGGCTGGCGCTGACGGTCTGGCCTTCCGTCACCGAGCCCGACAGGAGGACGCTACCGGCGCGATCCACGTCCGCCACGCTGCCGCCCACGGCGGAGGCGATGCCGGCGTGCCCTTGCGCATCCGTGTAGCTCGCGACCACCGAAAGCACCTTGCCGGCATCGGCGTAGCCGAGCGTGTACGCGCCGGAGGTGTTGGTCTCCACCGTGCTGCCGTCGAGCTGGAAGGCGTAAGTCACGCCGCCCGGTGCCGGGAGCCCGTCGGGATCCGACAGGCTGGCACTGATCGTCTGGCCTTCCGTCACCGCGCCCGACAGGAGGACGCTGCCGGCGCGGTCCACGTCCGTGACGGTGCCGCCGACAGCCGAGGCGATGCCGGCATGTCCCTGCCCATCGGTGTAGGTGGCGACCACCGAGAGCCCCTTGCCGGCATCGCCATAGCCCAGGGTGTACTGGCCGGAACTGTTGGTCTCGACCGTGCCGCCGTCGAGTTGGAAGGCGTAAGTCACGCCCCCCGGTGCCGGGAGCCCGTCGGGGTCCGACAGGCTGGCGCTGATGGTCTGGCCTTCCGCCACCGAGCCCGACAGGAGGACGCTGCCGGCGCGGTCCACGTCCGTGACGCTGCCGGCCGAGGCCGAGGCCGAGTCGGCGTGCCCCAGGGCGTCGGTGTAGGTGACCGTGACGGCGATGATCTTGCCGCTGTCGCCGTAGGTCGGCGTGTAGCTGTTGGAATCGGTGGCCTGC
Source organism: Methylobacterium sp. Leaf465 (assembly GCF_001424705.1). Classification (GTDB taxonomy): domain Bacteria; phylum Pseudomonadota; class Alphaproteobacteria; order Rhizobiales; family Beijerinckiaceae; genus Methylobacterium. The sequence goes on along the minus strand of NZ_LMRA01000012.1, from coordinate 39,727 downwards.
AGCACCTGATTCGCGACGATATCCAGGAAGGTGTAGAGCGCCGGCCCACCGGGCACGAGGCCATCGGCATCGGTGAGGGTCGCCACGATGGGCGTGCCTTCGGACGCATTGCCGTCGGTCAGCCCGGACAGCGTCAGGTCTCCGGGCTGATTGGTCTCAGCGATCGTGTAGGGGCCGGCCGCGTAATCGCCCGGAATGAAGACCGCGTTGTTGACGTCCGCGAAAACGTTCAGGCTGGTCGGCCCGCCGATCTGGGCCGTCGGGAGGCTGAGTTCCAGCACCGAGCGATCCGCGTTGTAGGCGTGGGTGAGGGGCGTGACCGAGACGAGTGTCCCCCCGTCGACGCCCGTATAGAGATACGGTTGCCCGTCCGGCGCGATGTTGATGTTGAAGTCGTAGCCGCCGTAGAGGTCAAAGATCTGGTATCCGGTCGCCGTGTTGGCATCGGTGTCGAGCCAGATCGTGGTGAAGGTTCCGATGGCGGTCCCGGCGGGTGCCGTGATGGCGAAGGTCGCCACGCCGCTCTCGATGTGCCCGTAGAGGCCGTAATCCATCGGCCCGCCGTCGATGGGATTCAGACGGTCGGAAGGCGCCCATTCCCCGAGATTACCGTCAATCGTATACATGGCGTCCCTGTCTCCCTACGACAGAAAAATACGAACAACGACGACCACAGCTTATCTATCGACGCGGACAGGGTCCGATGCGCGCTCCGGAGAAGCCAGACGAGCGCCAGTAAAGATCAGGACGCCAGAACAACCGTTCGCCACTAGACGATAACGCTGCCGTTTTTTCGTTCAATTTTACGTACCGCAGCGGGACAACGAGTAAAATCAAACCTTTGGTTCTTTGAATAACGAAAAATGATTAGATGCTTCGCGCGAATTCTGGCGGACAGGCGTCCGAGGCTGCGGACGCGGCGCACGGCCCTTCGGCCGCGCCGCCGACCGCGTCCGGTTGATCGCTTCGGTTGGCACGTGCGGAACGGCCCCCCTCCCGTGTGCGGGAGGGTTGGGGTGAGGGGCGCCGCAGGAACCAACCGGAGGGGGGACCCGGCCCACCCGTTCGATCCCTTCGGGAGACCGGATCTGGGCTTCGCTCAGGGGCCGCGCAGGCTTGCCGATCCGGGCACCGCCTCGATCGAGCGGAGCCCGGATCAGGTGCTCAGGTTCAGGCGGTAGCGGTAGGCGTCGCCGCGGAACAGGCCCTCGACATACTCGATCATGACGGCGTCGCGGTTGTAGCTGTGGCGCTTGATCAGCAGGCAGGGGAGGGGCTGGGCGAAGGCGAAGATCTCGCATTCGGCCGCATTCGGCATCGTCGCCTCCACGGTCTGCTCGCAACGCACGAGGCGGCCGCCCGGGTGCTCGGCCAGGAAGGCGTAGACCGAGCCGGAGAGGTCGCCGGTCTCCAGGCTGGGCACGGCCCGGATGTTGTACCAGGCCACCTCCCGGGACATCGGCACGCCGTCGCCGGAGCGCACGCGGGTCAGCCGCAGGAACGGGGCCGTGGAGGGCAGGCCGAAGATCGAGGCGATCGAGCGGTCCTCGGCGACCACCCGCTCCAGGATGCGGGAGGAGGGGATCTTGCCCAGTTCCCGCATCTCCTCGGTGAAGCCCTTGAGGCGGTCCATGCCCGGGCGCACCGGCTCGGGGCGGTGGCGCACGAGGAAGCCGGAGCGTCCGCGGGGAACGAGGAGCTCCTCGTCGCTGAGCTCGGCATAGGCGCGCTGGACCGTGACGCGGCTGACGCCGAGGCTGTCGGCCAGCTGACGCTCGGCCGGCAGGATGACGCCCGGCGGCAGCGAGCCCGACAGGATCAGCTCGCGCAGCTGGCCCTCGATCTGCCGGTAGAGCGGCATGGCGGTGTCCGCGCGCAGCCGCAGGAGGGACAGCACCGAGGGGCGATCACCGGCCGCCGGATCCGGCGCGACATCGCCGTGTATCGTCCGATTTCTGGGGCGCACGTCCGTCCGACCTCCGGTACGAATCCTTATATCGGATCGGGCCGGGGTGCTCCATGCGGGTCTTCGTCATCGGCAGCTTCGTGATCGCCTGCTCGGTCAAGGTCCCGCGGCTGCCGCAGGCGGGCGAATCCCTTGGGGGCTCGGCCTTCCGCGCGGAGCCAGGCGGCAAGGGCTTCAACCTCGCGCTGGCCGCGCACCGGCTCGGCGTCGGGGTGGACGGGCTCTTCGCCGTCGGCGCGGACGTGTTCTCCCCGGTGGTCCGCTCGACCTTCGCGCAGGTGGGCTTTCCCGAGACCATGCTGGTGCCGCATGCGGGCTCGACCGGCGCCGGCGTCGCCTTCGTCGATCCGGCGGGCGAGAACTGCCTCGCGGTCTGCCTCGGGGCCAACCTCGCCCTGACGGCGGCGGATGTCCGGGCGGCGGCCGACCGCGTCGCGGCCGCCGACCTCGTGGCGGCGACCTTCGAATCCCCGGATGCCCCCATCCGCGAGGCCTTCGCCCTGGCCCGGGCGCGGGGCCTGCCCACCCTGCTCAACCCGTCGCCGATGCGCCCCCTCGACCCCGAGATCCTGGCCGACACCACGCTCCTCGTCGTCAACGGGATCGAGGCGGCCGCGCTCGGCCTCGGCCCGGCCGAGGCCCTGGCCGAGGCGCGGCGCCCGACGCCCGCCATCGCCGCCCTCCTCGACGGGGGCCTCGACCACCTCGTGGTCACCCTGGGGGAGCGCGGCGCGGTCGCGTTCCGCCCCGGCCTGCCGCCCCTGCGCCAGCCGGCCTTCCCGGTGGCGGCCGTCGATACGGTCGGGGCGGGCGATGCCTTCGCGGCCGGCCTGATGGCGGCCCTGCTGGCGAAGGCGCCCCTCGGCGCGGCCCTGCGGCGGGCGGCGGCCTGCGGGGCGCTGGCCACCGCGCAGTTCGGCGCCTTCGACGCCTTCCCCACCGCCGCCGCGCTGGAGGCCTTCCTGGACGGGGCCGGGCCGGACGCCGCCTCCGGCGACGCGGGCCTCAGCACGGGGCCGACGGCCCGCTGAACATCGAGAGCGAGGCCACGATGCTCAGGAGTTCCGCCTGCCGCTTGGTGCCCGTTTTGTTGAAGATCGAGGTGAGCTGGGTCCGCACCGTGCTGGTCTGGACGCCGACGCTCTCGGCATAGCTCTGCAGGCGCAGGCCCCCGGCCAGGGCCTGGAGCAGGCGCGCCTCCGCCGGGGTCAGGTCGAACAGCAGGTGGAGGAGGCCGTCATCCGGCGCCGCCCGGGCGCCGACCTGCACCAGGATGAGGAGCACCGCCGAGGCGTCGAAGACGTCGCCGGGGTGTCGGTCGAAGCGCAGGATGTGGGCGATGTGGGCGCGGCGGTCGGCGTAGCCGCGCACCGGCATGGTCTGGGCCGCGCGCCGGCCGGCGACCACGTCGGCGATCGCGTCCTGCAGGAGCTTGCTGTTGACCAGGCTCTTGAACAGGAGGCCGCCATGCTGGCCCGAGGGCAGGATCTCGTCCTGCTCCTCCAGGCGGGCATTCATGGCCAGGACCCGCCCCGAGGCCGACAGGACCGCGGCCGGCAGCCCGATCCGGTTGAGCGCCGTGGTGGTGGTGCGGGCGCGCCCGGAGCCGAATCGCGCCCCGAGCCGGCAGGCGCGGACGAGATGCGGCCGCAGGGCATCGAGGCGCGGCAGGAGGCCGGCCTCGTGCGGACCGGCCTCGGCCCGGCGCTCGGCCGTGACGATCGCCACGTCGCCGGTGGGGAGGGGGATCGTCGTCCCCACCTGCCAGAACGGTTCGTCGACCCGGGAGGACCGGCCGTCATAGGAACCCGGCAGCAGGTCGACGTCGCGGACGAAGCTCCCCTGGGCGAGGGCGCGCCACTGCGCCGTGCGCCCGCTGCCCCGCCAGGACGCGGCGTCGGTGTGATGCCGCAGGCGGCGCTCGAGGGACGGGGAGGCGATCCAGCGCGGCGTGCCCGTGGGCGGCAGGACCATGAGCACGCCGCCATCCGAATGCGCCGTCTCTCCGAAGCATTGGAGGACGTCCGGCCAGAATTCGGGCGTGCCGGCCGCTTCATAGATCCGGTCGATCAGAGTTTCCCGCATCGGCCCGCCCCACTGATGATGTGTCTGATCTTGATAAGACCAATATCAGTCCAAAACCGGCGGCGGTATCCTCCGAATGGGGGATGTCGCCGGCCCGAGCCGGGCGCGGGGCCGGCGGCAGGTCCCTCCGCCCGCGGAGCACGGTGCGGCGGGCGGTCCCCGGCCGGTCGCGCGGTACGCGGCAAACCCCTGGCGAGACGGTGCTTTTTCGATGGGGTCGGGGCACCGGCCGGAGCCGGCAGCGACCGGAACGGCCGCGGCCGTGCCTTCCGGACCTGCCGAGACTGTCCGCGTTTCGGAGGATCCCGCCATCAGGACCTTCTGCGCCAGCGCCGTCGTCGTCCTGTCCTGCACCGCGACGCGGGCCGACGAACGGAACGACGGGCCCGATCTCGCCTGAGCCCGGGCTTCCTCGGCCCTGAAGCGCGGGCCGATCGGCTCCCCGGAGGCGACCCTCGCGACGGTCGCGCCACGGGCGGGATTCGTCGCCCACGACCACACGGAGGTCGACGAGGCGCCCGTGGCGGGCGCCGTGAGCGTCATCGCCACGGCCCTGCCGGCCGGCGCGAGCCGGGGTCTGTCCATCGCCGCGCCCATCGGCCCGACGAGCCTTCTCTGCATCCGGCGCACCCTCGCGGGCGCCCTGCCCACCGGCCTCGCCACCGGGCTCGGCGTCGCAACGGTCCACCTGACCGACGGAACCCTGGCGGCCCGCTGGGGCGCCGGCCGGACCGCATCCACCCGGGCCGGGCGCGGTTTGTTAAGCGCTTTCGGCCTTACTGAAGCCGGGCGGACACAGCCTCCGGCCGCCCGGGTCGGGACCGTCGTCGCGGCCGCCCGTGCCCCGGAGCGTTCCTGGTGCGTGTGATCGGAATGGCCATGACGGGACGGCACGCAACCGCGCCTGCGCCGCGCGGCGCCTGGCGCGCCGCGTTCGCGGACCTGGTGGGCTCCGATGCGCGCCTCCTGGCCTTTGCCCGGCGCGCCGCCTGGATCCTCGTGCCCCTGACCCTCGGGGTGGTGGCGGTGCTGTACGGCACCGGCCCCGAGCCGCGGCGGAACTGGCGGGGCGACGTGCTCGGCGTGGATTTCAGCCAGATCTGGGTCGCGGGCCGGGCCGCGCTGGAGGGCCGCGCCGGCGAGCCCTACGACCTGCCGGTGCACCTCGCGAACCTGAAGGCCGCGTTCGGGCCGGATTGCCGCTTCGCCTGGCACTACCCGCCGGTGTTCCTGCTGCCGGCCGCCGCCCTGGCGGTGTGGGAGCCGCAGGCCGCCTTCTGGCTCTGGACCGCGCTGTCCGTCGGCCTGTTCGCCTTCGCGATGGGACTCGCGGCCGGGTGCCGCGACGGGGCCGGGATCGCGCTCGCGCATCCGCTCGTCTTCTGCACGCTCGTCTACGGCCAGAACGCCCTGTTCACCGCCGCGCTCCTGACCCTGGGCGCGACCCTGGTGGACCGGCGCCCCTGGCTCGCGGGGCTGTGCTTCGGGCTGCTCTGCTACAAGCCGCACTTCGCGGTGCTGGCGCCGCTCCTGCTCCTGGCCACCGGCCGCCGGGCCTGCCTGGGCGCCTGCCTCGCCACCATGCTCGCCCTCGCCGCCGCCGCCCTGGCGGCGTTCGGCCCGGCGCCCTGGATCGGCTTCCTCCGGACCCTCGGCACCACCAACCAGATCATCCTCCGGGACGCCGGGGCGGGCCTCGACGTCAACGCCAGCGCCTTCGGCGCAGTGCGGCTCGCGGGCGGCACGATGGCCGCCGCCTGGGCCTTCCAGGGCCTCGTCGCCCTGGCGGCGCTGGCGCTGGCGCTGCGCAGCTGGCGCGGGCCGACGCCCGCGCCCCTGCGCGCCGCCGCCCTGCTCGCCGCGGTGCCGCTGCTCTCGCCCTACCTGCCGGTCTACGACCTCGCGCCCCTGGTGCCCGCGACCCTGTTCCTCGTCCTGGCGGCCCGGGACGCCGGCGGCCTGCGCTGGCCGGAGCGGGCCCTCCTGTGCGCGACGCCCCTGTTCGCCCTGCCGCGCCTCGTCGCCGACCTGACGGGGGTGCCCCTCGGGCTCGGGCTGGCCCTGGCCGTGCTCGCCTGCGTCGCCCTCCGGGTGCTCCACCCCGGCGGGGCCCCGATGCGCCCCGGTCCGTCGACGGCCCCGCGGCCGGGCGGCCTGGGGCACCGGGAGTCCGCGCCGCGCGCGTGAGATCCCAAGCCCCGCGCGAGACCCGGAGCCCCCCCCGGACTCGCCCGAGGGACGAACCGTCCGCGCAGCGCCCGACCCCTCGCCCTGCCGGATGCCGGCGAGGTCGTCCCGGTCCGCGGGCGCGTGGTACGGGTCGGGGTCGGGTCGGACGGCACGCCATCGTCCGCGCGGGCGCGAAAAGGCTCCGCGAAGGCGCGAGACGTGAACCCGCCGAGACCGATGCGTGCGCCACCCGCCGGGATGCGTGCCGGGGCGCCGGCCCACGGCCCCCGCGCCCGAGAAACCGGTTTCCCCTTTTTGGTCCGATGCTCTAAACCCGGCCCCAGAGTAGAACATTTCCAAAGGCGGCCGGCGGGGTGTCCCGGCGGGCGCGGGACCAGGGAACGCCATGCGCATCGGACTGTTCGTGCCGTGCTACGTCGACGCCTTCGAGCCGGAGGTGGGGGTGGCCACCCTGGAGCTGCTGGAGCGCTTCGGGCTCGACGTGGACTACCCCTTCGACCAGACCTGCTGCGGCCAGCCGATGACCAACACCGGCTGCCACGCCGAGGCCGCCGCCACCGAGGCCCTGTTCGTGAAGAACTTCGCCCCGTTCGACTACGTGGTGGCCCCATCCGGCTCCTGCGTGCACCAGGTGCGCGAGCACCTCACGGCGATCCCGCAGACCGAGGAGGTCAAGGCGGTGCGGGCCAAGACCTTCGAGCTGGTCGAGTTCCTGCACGACATCCTCAAGGTCGATGAATTCCCCTGGGCCGAGTTCCCCCACAAGGTCGGCTACCACGGCAACTGCAACGCGCTCCGGGGCATCCACCACGCCCGCCCGTCCGAGCTGAACGCGCCGTTCTTCTCCAAGCCCCTGGATCTCCTGAAGAAGGTCAAGGGCATCGAGATCGTGGCCCCCGCCCGGCCCGACGAGTGCTGCGGCTTCGGCGGCACCTTCTCGGTGTTCGAGCCCGCCGTCTCGGCCAAGATGGGCTACGACAAGGTCGCGGACCACGCCCAGGCCGGGGCCGCCTACGTCGTCTCGGCCGATTCCTCCTGCCTGATGCACCAGAAGGGCTGCGCCGAGCGGCTCGGCGTGCCGCTCAAGTACATCCACATCGCCCGCATCCTGAATGGAGCGACCGCATGAGCGCCTCCGATGAACTCCGTCCCCGAGAGGACCTTCGACCCCGCGACGATGCCCGCCGCGACGGCGTGATCCATCCCGAGGTGCTGGCCGCGAACGACGAGAGCGAGCGGGGCCAGGACGGCCGGCGCCTGCAGCACGCGGAGGGCGCCTCGAGGCCGATCTCGGCCGAGGCCATCTCCCCGAAGGCGCCCCGCGAGCCGCAGCCGCGCGGCGCCAAGATCCGCGGCGACCGGCCCATCGACCAGGCCGAGGCCGCCGAGCGCTTCCTCGCCGCGCCGCTGCACCAGAAGGCGCACGACGCCCGGCTCTGGGACCTGCGCTCCAAGCGCGACACCGCCGCCTTCGGCATCCCCGAATGGGAGGAGCTGCGCGAGCTCGCCTCCCAGATCAAGACGCACACCCTGGCGAACCTCGACCGCTACCTCGAGCAGTTCGAGGCCCAGGCGAAGGCCAACGGCGTGCACGTGCACTGGGCCGCCGACGGGGCCGAGCACAACCGCATCGTGCACGGCATCCTCAAGGATCACGGCGCCAAGTCGCTGATCAAGTCGAAGTCGATGCTCACCGAGGAATGCGGCTTCCGGCACTACATGGCCGGCACCGGCATCGAGGTGATCGAGACCGATCTCGGCGAGCGCATCCAGCAGCTCGACAACGAGGAGCCGAGCCACGTGGTGGTGCCGGCCGTGCACAAGACCCGCTTCGACGTGGCCGAGGTCTTCTCCCGCACCATGGGAACCGACCCCGAGAACGACGACGCCCACTACCTCGCCGAGAGCCAGCGCATGCACACGCGCCCGCTGATCCTGGAGGCGGATGCGGGGCTCACCGGCTGCAACTTCGCCATCGCCGAGACCGGCACGGTGGTGACCTGTACCAACGAGGGCAATGCCGATCTCTCGGGCAACGTGCCGAAGCTCCAGATCCACTCCATCGGCATCGAGAAGCTGATCCCGCGCATCGAGCATCTCGGCGTGTTCCTGCGCCTGCTCTCGCGCTCGGCGCTGGGCTCGCCGATCACCCAGTACACCTCGCACTTCCGCGCGCCCCGCGCGGGCACCGAGATGCACATGGTGCTGGTCGACAACGGCCGCTCCGAGCGCCTCGGCATGGAGGAGTTCTGGACGTCCCTGAAATGCATCCGCTGCGGCGCCTGCATGAACACCTGCCCGGTCTACCGGCGCTCGGGGGGCCTGTCCTACGGCGCCACCTATTCGGGCCCGATCGGGCTGATCATCGACCCGACCTTCAACAAGCGGAAATACTCGACCCTGCCGTTCTCCTCGACGATGAACGGCTCCTGCACCAATGTCTGCCCGGTGAAGATCAACATCCACGAGCAGATCTTCGCGTGGCGGAAGGTCTTGGCCGAGGAGCACCAGATCCCGCTCCTGAAGCAGGGCATGATGAAGGCGGCGGGCCAGGTCCTGAGCCGCCCGGCCACCTACCGGGCGGCCATCGGCGCCGCCGATTCCGCCCTCAAGGTGCTGCCGCGCTTCGCCGTCTACAACCCGCTCAACACCTGGGGGAAGGGCCGCGAGATGCCCGAGGCCCCGCGCCAGACCTTCCACGCCTGGTACAAGCAGAACCGCATGGGCCAGGCGGGGGGCAGGAAGACCCTCGACACGACCAAGACCGGCGACACGACGAAGACCCGCGACACGACCAAGACCGACGGCACCACGAAGACCGGCGACACGACGAAGACCGGCGACACGACGAAGAGTGCGACATGAGCGTCCGCGAAACCACCCTGGCGCGCATCCGCCAGAACCGCCCGGCGGGCGATTACCCCCTGCCGGAGGTGCCGCTCTTCGCGCCACTGGTCGGCGACGACCACGTGGCCGAGTTCGGCGAGCGCCTGAAGCGCATGGGCGGCCGGCTCGCCGAGGCCGACCCCGGCGGCGACCCCTTCGCCAGCGTGCCCGAGCGCCTGGCCGGCGCGTCGGTCATCGCCTCGGCCGTGACGGAGATCGCGGGCAACCGCGATCTTGGCGCCGTGGCCCGGCCGCAGGACCTCGCCGACGTCGACGTCGCCGTCGTGCGGGCGGTGTTCGGGGTCGCCGAGACCGGCTCGGTGCTGTTCACGCAGGCCGAACTGCAGGTGAACGCCGTCGCCTACCTCGCCCAGCACCTGGTGGTGCTCCTCGACCCGGCCGACATCCTGGTGAACATCCAGGCGGCCTACCGCCGCCCGGACTTCGCCCACGCCGATTACGCCGTGCTCCACACCGGCCCCTCGGCCACCGCCGACATCGAGGGCGTGCTGATCCACGGCGCGCAGGGCGTGCGCTCGCTCACGGTGATCCTGGTGCCGCGAGGCTGAGGGGTCAGGTCATCCCCAACGAGGCCTGCACGTCCGGCGTGACGAGCTTGCGCATCCGCCTCGCGAGGCTGGTCGGCGCGTTGCAGATGGTCACGAGACGCCAGACGATGGACCAGCCATCCTGCACCGGCGCCTGGGTGAACGAGCGATCCCCGACGCTTTCGCGGCGGATGCCGTTCTGATCGGCGAGGTAGTATTGCCAGACGGAGTAGGGGTTCGGAGTCGGGTCGGTGAAGCTCTGGGCCAACCGATAGAACCCGGCCGGATAGGTGATCCCGGTGCGTCCCTGGAACGGCGTCGGGTGGTTGATCCCGATCGAGTTCACAATCGTGTTCTGATCGAAGACGATCGACGTATAATAGAAGTTCGGATCCGTGCGATAGAGGTACTGCATAATATCGCCGACCGTATTGCCCTTCACCTGGCCGAGATCGACGCGCGTTTTGTAGAAGACGCCGACCACACTGAAATCAACCGCCATGGCTTTCCCTCCCGGCATGGGTGCGCAGCGCCAAACCGCAGCCGTTGCAGCGTGGCGTGATCTCTCAGGACTTCGTCCCGAAGATTGTCTTCATCGACTCCACTGAAGATATCTCAAGTTGTCTCAGCTGCCGTAGTTTTGCAACCTGAGATTTTCAACTCTCGAAAACGTGAGGCGCATGGCGATGGTCTCGTCCGCGAGTCGTCCGCAGTCTCGCGAACCATCCCCAGGTTCGGCGGGCACGATCTCTGCTGCCACAGGCGCGATCCTTGCTATGCTGGCCGCCGAGACCTGCCGGCAAGGAGCGGATGGTGCGCTATCAACTGGGCTGCAACTTATCCTACAACATCCTCTCGGACACGACCTTCATCTTCAACCTCGAGGTCGCGCGCCTGCGTAGCGTCGAGATCCTCAGCGAGAGCCTGATCCTGTCGCCGAACCTGAAGCGCGACATCTACATCACGCCCGACCTCCAGAACCGCTACCTCGGCGTCAACGTGCCGGTGGGGCAGTTCGCCCTGGAATACAGCGCCGAGGTCGAGCTCACCGTGCACCGGGCCGACCCGGCGACGGTCGACGAGACGCCGATCTCCCAGCTGCCCCTCGACATCCTGCCGTTCCTGCTGCCGAGCCGCTTCGTCTCGTCCGACCGGCTGACGCCCTTCGCGCTGGCCGAGTTCGGCGCCCTGCCGAAGGGCCACCAGCGGGTCAACGCGATCTGCAACTGGATCCACGACCACCTGACCTACCAGCCCGGCACCAGCGACGGCGAGACCACCGCCGACGAGAGCCTGCTCAAGCGGGCCGGGGTCTGCCGCGACTTCGCCCATATCGGCACCGCCTTCTGCCGGGCGCTCGGCATCCCCGCCCGCTTCGTCAGCTGCTACGCCCACGGCCTCGTGCCGAGCGACTTCCACGCGGTGTTCGAGGCCTATCTCGACGGGCGCTGGTGGCTGTTCGATGCGACCCGCCAGGCCGACCTCGACGGCCTGGTGCGCATCGGCGTCGGGCGCGACGCCGCCGAGATCGCCTTCTCGACGCCCTGGGGCAACATGCAGCCGGTCAACCAGCAGATCCGCATCGTGCGCGCGGACGGGCAGGGCAGCCCGCCCCAGCGCACCGTCGACGCGATCTCCACCGAGGAGCCGGCCCCGCACGCGGGCGCGGCCTGAGACCCGGGGCGAGCGCGCCCCGATCATCCTAGCGCGCCGCGATCGCCGCGCCCTTGCCGAACCGGGCAGGCGTGCGATGTGAACGGTTCACGGAGGGCATCGCGCCATGGCCTATCGTCACACCGTCGGCCCCCGCACCCACGTCTTCGCCGATCTCGCGGCCCTGATGGCCAAGGCGACGCCGGTGCGCTCGGGCGACCGGCTCGCCGGCGTGGCGGCGGAATCCGCCGAGGAGGCGGTGGCGGCCCGCTGGTGCCTCGCCGAGGTCCCCTTGCGCGAGATCCTGGCCCGGCCCCTGATTCCGTACGAAGCCGACGACGTCACGCGCCTCATCCTCGACACCCACGACGCGGGGGCCTTCGCCGAGATCGCCCACCTCACCGTCGGCGACTTTCGCGAGTTCCTGCTGACGGCCTCGTCCGGGACCCTGGCGCGGATCGCCCCCGGCATCACGCCGGAGATCGCCGCGGCGGTCTCCAAGATCATGCGCAACCAGGACCTGATCCTGGTGGCGCGCAAGTGCCGGGTGGTCACGCGCTTTCGCAACACCATCGGGCTGCCGGGGCGCCTCGCCGTGCGGCTGCAGCCCAACCACCCCACCGACGATGCCGCCGGCATCACCGCCTCGATCCTCGACGGCCTGTCCTACGGCTGCGGCGACGCGGTGATCGGCCTCAACCCGGCCTCCGATTCCGTCTCGACCCTGAGCGGCCTGCTCCACCTCTTCGACGACCTGATCCGGCGCCTGGAGATCCCGACGCAAGGGTGCATCCTCACCCACGTGACCACCACGATCGAGGCCATGAACCGGGGCCTGCCGGTCGACCTCGTGTTCCAGTCGATCGCGGGCACGCAAGGGGCCAATGCCAGCTTCGGCGTCACCCTGCCGATCCTCCGGGAGGCGCACGAGGCGGCGCTGGCCCTCAAGCGCGGCACGGTCGGCGACAACTGCATGTACTTCGAGACCGGGCAGGGCTCGGCCCTCTCGGCGGGCCAGCACCACGGCATCGACCAGCAGACCCTGGAGGCCCGGGCCTACGCGGTGGCCCGGCCGTTCCGGCCCCTCCTCGTCAACACCGTGGTGGGCTTCATCGGGCCGGAATACCTGTACGACGGCAAGGAGATCATCCGGGCCGGGCTGGAGGACCACTTCTGCGGCAAGCTCATGGGCGTGCCGCTGGGCGTGGACGTCTGCTACACCAACCACGCCGAGGCCGACCAGAACGACATGGACACCCTGATGACCCTGCTGGGGGCGGCCGGCTGCACCTTCATCATGGGCATCCCCGGCGCCGACGACGTGATGCTGAATTACCAGTCCACCTCGTTCCACGATTCCCTCTACCTGCGCGAGGTGCTCGGCCTGAAGCGCGCCCCGGAATTCGAGGCCTGGCTGGAGCGGATCGGGCTCACCGACGCGGAGGGCGCCCTGCTGCCGGAGGGGCCGAGCGCCCGCCTGATCGCCGCCGCGCCGGGGCTCGCCGATCCCGGGCTGGCCGCATGAGCACCGAGGCCGACCCCTGGGCCCGCCTCGCCCGGCTCACCCCCGCCCGCATCGGCCTCGGCCGGGCCGGCTCCGGCCTGCCGACCCGGGAGGTCCTGCGCTTCGGCCTCGCCCACGCCCAGGCCCGGGACGCCGTGCACACGCCCCTCGACGCCGAGGCGGTGAGCGCGGGCCTCGCGGCCCTCGGGTTCGAGACGCTCCGCGTGGCCTCCGCCGCGCCGGACCGGGCGACCTACCTGCGGCGGCCGGATCTCGGCCGCGCCCTGACGGAGGAGGGCGCCGCGGCGCTCGCCGCCCGCAGCGACGGCCCGGTGGACCTCGCCCTGGTGGTCGCCGACGGCCTCTCGGCCCGGGCCGTGCACGAGGGGGCGGCGGGCCTCCTCGCCGCCTTCCAGCCCCACATCGCGCGGGCCGGCTGGCGACTCGCACCCATCGTGGTGGCGACGCAGGCGCGGGTGGCCCTCGGCGACGGCATCGGCGCGGCGCTCCAGGCCCGCGCCGTGGTGGTGATCATCGGCGAGCGGCCCGGCCTGTCCTCGCCGGACAGCCTCGGGCTCTACCTCACCTTCGCCCCGCGGGTGGGGCGCTCGGATGCCGAGCGCAACTGCCTCTCGAACGTGCGCCCGGCCGGGCTCTCGCACGCGTTGGCCGCGTTCAAGCTCGACTGGCTCCTGACCCAGGCCTTCGCGCTGGGGCTCTCCGGCGTGACCCTCAAGGACGACAGCGGGCCCGCCCTCGCGGCCGCCCCGGGCCCGACCCTGCTGGGCGACGGGTCCGAGCCGGCCTGAGTCCGAGCCGGCCTGAGGTTGGCAAAGCCTTCGCGCGGGGACCCGGGACGAACCCCGCCGTCGCCTCAGGTTGTCCGAAAGAAATCCCACCCCAAAGCGTGGCTGTGGCGAGGTCGCAACACCCCGAAAGCATCCCGACTTTGCCTTGGGAGACCCCTCTCGCCGCCGCGATCCCGCCATAAACCGGGACCACCTCAGCAAGCGCGGTAAACGATAGTTCCCCCAACGCTTTACCGCGGAGTTCAGACGCTTTCCGAGAAACGGTCCGGTGGGCCGCGCGCCGTGGGTCCCCACGGAACGCACCCATCTGTTCGCGGTCGCGCCGAACCCACACATGCGTATCAGGCCGGGGCGGTGAGACACACGATGGACGCGAGCAAAACCGACAAGTCGAAGCTTCCGAGCCGCCATGTCACGGAGGGGCCCGAGCGCGCGCCCCATCGCTCGTACCTCTACGCCATGGGCCTGACCCGCGAGCAGATTCACCAGCCGCTGGTGGGCGTCGCCTCCTGCTGGAACGAGGCCGCCCCGTGCAACATCTCGCTGATGCGCCAGGCGCAGGCGGTGAAGAAGGGCGTCTCGGCCGCCAACGGCACCCCGCGCGAGTTCTGCACCATCACGGTGACGGACGGCATCGCCATGGGCCATGCCGGCATGCGCGCCTCGCTGCCCTCCCGCGAGGTCATCGCCGACTCGGTCGAGCTGACCATGCGCGGCCACGCCTACGACGCCCTCGTGGGCCTCGCCGGCTGCGACAAGTCCCTGCCCGGCATGATGATGTCGATGGTGCGCCTCAACGTGCCGTCGATCTTCATCTATGGCGGCTCGATCCTGCCCGGCTCGTTCCGGGGCCGTCCGGTGACGGTGCAGGACCTGTTCGAGGCCGTGGGCAAGGTCGCGGTCGGCGACATGTCCCTCGAGGACCTCGACGAGCTGGAGCAGGTCGCCTGCCCGTCGGCCGGCGCCTGCGGCGCGCAGTTCACCGCCAACACCATGGCCACCGTCTCCGAGGCCATCGGCCTGGCGCTGCCCTACTCGGCCGGCGCCCCGGCGCCCTACGAGATCCGCGACAGATTCTGCATGACCGCGGGCGAGAAGGTGATGGAGCTCATCGCCAAGAACATCCGCCCGCGCGACATCGTCACCCGCAAGAGCCTGGAGAACGCGGCGGCCGCCGTCGCGGCCTCGGGCGGCTCCACCAACGCGGCCCTGCACCTGCCGGCCATCGCCCACGAGTGCGGCATCAAGTTCGACCTGTTCGACGTCGCCGAGGTGTTCAAGCGGACGCCCTACATCGCCGACCTGAAGCCGGGCGGGCGCTACGTCGCCAAGGACATGTTCGAGGTCGGCGGCATCCCGCTCCTGCTCAAGACGCTGCTCGACCACGGCTTCCTGCACGGCGACTGCATGACCGTGACCGGCCGCACCATGGCCGAGAACATGGAGAAGGTTCACTGGAACCCGGACCAGGACGTGGTCCGCTCCGCCGCCACCCCCCTGACGCCCACCGGCGGCGTCGTCGGCCTGCGCGGCAACCTCGCCCCCGAGGGCGCCATCGTGAAGGTGGCCGGCATGTCGGAGGACAAGCAGGTCTTCAGCGGCCCGGCCCGCGTGTTCGACGGCGAGGAGGCCTGCTTCGAGGCCGTCCAGAAGCGCACCTACAAGGAGGGCGAAGTCCTCGTCATCCGCTACGAGGGTCCGAAGGGCGGCCCCGGCATGCGCGAGATGCTCTCCACCACCGCGGCCCTCTACGGCCAGGGCATGGGCGACAAGGTCGCGCTCATCACCGACGGGCGCTTCTCGGGCGCCACCCGCGGCTTCTGCGTCGGCCATGTCGGGCCCGAAGCCGCCGTCGGCGGTCCGATCGGCCTGATCCGCGACGGCGACGTCATCACCCTCGACGCCATCAAGGGCACCCTCGACGTGGCGGTCTCCGACGCGGAGTTCGCGACGCGTCGCGCCGCCTGGAGCCCGCGCACCAACTCGGCCACCTCCGGCTACCTGTGGAAGTACCAGCAGACCGTCGGGCCGGCGGTGAACGGCGCGGTGACCCATCCGGGCGGCGCCGAGGAGACGCACACCTATGCGGACATCTAGGACAGCCCTCGGCCGCGCCCCGCGGCCGGTCCGGGCCGCCCGGGATCGGCCGCTCGCCCCGATGGGCCGGCGGCTCGCCGCGGCGGTCGGGCTCGTGCTCCTCGGCGCCCTGCCGGCGGCCCTCGGCGCCCTGCCGGGGGCTCTCGGCGCCCTGCCGGCGGCGGCCCTCGACGCCACCGCCCGGACACCGGTGCCCAGCGGCAATTACCGCAGCGCCCGCGAGGCCCTGCGCATGGGCGTGCGCGACTACAATGCCGGCGACAAGGAAGGGGCCGCCCGCGCCCTGGAATACGCCGCCGAGCAGGGCCATGCCCTGGCGCTGTGGAAGCTCGGCCGCATGTACGCCGAGGGCGACGGCGTGCCCCACGACGACCTCAAGGCCTTCGAGTTCTTCTCGCGCATCGCCGACGACACCACCGACGAGGGGCCGGACGCCCAGAACTCGGGCGTGGTCGCGAGCGCCTTCACGGCCCTGGGCGCCTACTTCCTCGACGGGATCAAGGGCACCTACGTGCGCCCGAACCCCGAGCGCGCCTACGACATGTTCAACTACGCCGCCTCGTATTTCGGCGACCCGAACGCGCAGTACAATCTCGGCCGGCTCTACCTCGACGGCACCGGCGTCGACACCGACGCGCGCCAGGCCGCGCGCTGGTTCAACCTCGCCGCCGAGAAGGGCCATGCCCCCGCCCAGGCCCTGCTCGGCCAGCTCCTCGTCAACGGCCAGGGCGTGCCGGCCCAGCGCGCCCGCGGGCTGATGTGGCTCTCGATGGCCCGGGAAGCCGCCCAGGGGCGCAAGGACGACTGGATCGTCGCCCTCTACGAGAAGGCCTGGGCCTCGGCCAGCGAGGAGGACCGCGCCGCCGCGATGGCGCAGGCCTCCCAGACCACCGCCCAGGTCACCGGATCAGCGCGCCGCCGGCGCTGAACGCCGACGGTCGCACCGCTTCGGGTGACCAATTCGGGCGATCAGTTCGGAGACGTCCGGGCCGCCAGCGCCGTGACGAAGGACGGGCGCGCCAGGGTGGCGTCGACGTAGCCGGCGAGCTTGGGCCAGCGCCCGGCATCGACGGATTCGCCAGCCAAGTGCAGGTTGTGGAAGCCCGTGGCCACCGAGATGTCCGCGACGCTGAAGGCGTCGCCGACGAGGTAGGGCCCGTCGATCTGCCCCTCGAGGTAATCGTAGATCTTCGGCAGGTCCTCGTTGAGGGCCTTGGCGACGGCGCCCTCGTCGCCGGGCTGCCCGAGCATCTTCGGCTTCACCACCCGGTTGGCGAAGGGGGCGATGATGACGTCGAACATCTCGGTGTCGCCGTACTTGTCGAACCAGATCGCGCGGCCGCGGGCCTTGGCCTCGGACGGGTACAATGCCGGGCTCGGGAACTTCGCCTCCAGGTAGGTCAGGATCGCGGAGGAATCGGCCAGCAGGAAGCCGTCATCGTCGAAGGCCGGGATCTTGCCCAGCGGGCTCGCCGCCTGGAAGGCCGGGTCCTTGTCGTGGAAGAACAGCGGGATGTGCTCCGCCTCCTGGCCCTTCTCGGCCAGGGCGACGAGCACCTTGCGGACGTAGGGCGAGTAGCTGGTGCCGTAGAGTTTCACGCGGGGGGTTACTCCGTGTTGGGGGGATTCTGGTGGGGGATTGCCGGAGCCCAACCCCCGGGCGCGCGGATCGTTCGCTCACGCGTCCGTGAGATCCGCCGTCACGGGCACGTGGTCGGAGGGTTTTTCCAGGCCGCGCAGGTGCTTCTGCACCGAGGCCGAGGTCAGCCGGTCGGCGGCCTGCGGCGAGAGCAGGAGGTGGTCGATCCGGATGCCGGCGTTCCGGTTCCAGGCCCCCGCCTGATAGTCCCAGAAGGTGTAGAGGCCGGCCCGCGGATCGCAGGCGCGCAGGGCATCGGTGTAGCCCTCGGCGAGGAGCGCCCGGAACGCCGCCCGGCTCCGGGGCAGGAACAGCGCGTCCCCGCGCCAGGCCTCGGGGTCGGCCGCATCCTCCGGCTCGGGAATCACGTTGTAGTCGCCAGCCAGCACCACCGCCTCCTCGGCCTCGCGCAGGCCCTGCGCATGGCGCCGCAGCCGCTCCAGGAAGCCGAGCTTGTAGGGGTATTTCGGGCTGTCGACCGGGTTGCCGTTGGGCAGGTAGATCGAGGCGACGCGGACCGGCCGCACGCCCTCGCCGGAGATCAGCGCCTCGATGTAGCGGGCCTGCTCGTCGGTGTCGTCGCCGGGCAGGCCGCGGCGGATTTCGGACATCGCCAGGGGCGCGCGCACCAGCAGGGCGACGCCGTTATAGGCCTTCTGCCCGAGGGTCTCGACGGCGTAGCCCGCCGCCTCGATCTCCGCCCGGGGAAAGCCCTCGTCCTGGCATTTCAGCTCCTGCAGGCAGACCACGTCGGGCTTGGCCTCGTCGAGGAAGCCGACGAGGTGACCGACGCGCTGCTTGATCGAATTGACGTTCCAGGTGGCGATCCGCATGGGCAGGGAGTCTCTGGGAGCTGGGGCGCGTGGATGCCCGTCATCGGGCCTTCGCCGCGGGCTGGCAAGGCTTCGACGGCGAGGCTCGGATCGAGGCGTTGCGCTCCGCAGGCGCGACGGGCGATGACGGGGAGGTCCGGATGGACGGGGACTGGCTGACGCCGATCTGCGCCTATTGCGAGCGCAGCGATCCCGGCTTCTGGGCGGAGCCGGTCAACGCCCTGTCGAACGGCGCCTTCCTGATCGCCGCCGCCCTGGCGGCGGCGCGCGTGCGCCGCGCTCGCACGGGCGACAGGCCGGCCCTCCTGCTCAGCGCCCTGGTGGCGGTGGTGGGCGTCGGCTCGTTCCTGTTCCACACCCTGGCGGTGCGCTGGGCGCTGCTGGCCGACGTCATCCCGATCGCGCTCTTCATCTACGCCTACTTCCTCCTGGCGATGCGGCGCTACTTCGGCCTCGGGACCGGGGCGGCGCTGGCCGCCACCCTGGCCTTCGCGGCCGTCAATCTCGGCCTGGAGCCCGCCCTCGACGGGCTCACCGGCCGGTCGACGGACGCGCTCACCAACGGCTCGATCGCCTACGCCCCCGCGATCCTGGCGCTGGCGGGCGTCGCCGCCGGCCTGCTGGCGCCGCGGGGCGGTCCCCCGGATCCCGCCCGGCGCGAGGCCGGGCTCGGCCGCCATGATCCCGCCCGGCGCGAGGCCGGGCTGGGCCTCTTGGGAGTCGCCGCCCTGTTCGCCGTCTCGCTCGCCTTCCGCACCCTCGACCGGGCGGTGTGCCCGGTCTGGCCCCTGGGCACCCACGCCCTCTGGCACATCCTCAATGCCGGGGTGCTCTGCGCGCTCATCGCCATCGCGGTCCGCTACCGTCGGCGCCGATCGTAACGCCGCGTCACCCCGACGGCCGGCCGTTTTGTTGCGCCCCCCGGCAAATCGTTGCAGAAGATCGGGCCGCGCCGAGCGCGGCATTCGCCTCCGCCGATCGACGCCGGGCCCGCACCGCCGCCGGACGCGGCAGGTCCCGGACCCGGCAGGTCCACGGCGCGACAGAGTGACGGAACACACCCATGACACAGAGCCTTCGCCTCGGCGTTGCCGGCCTCGGCACCGTCGGCGCCGCCGTCGTCCGGATGGTCGCCCGCCGGGCCGAGGCCCTCGGCCAGACCAGCGGGCAGGCGATTCGCGTCACCGCCGTCTCCTCGCGTGACCGGAGCCGCGACCGCGGCCTCGACCTCGCCGGCGTGACCTGGTTCGACGATCCCGTCGCCCTGGCGACCTCCGGGGAGGTCGATTGCGTGGTCGAGCTCATCGGGGGCGCAGAGGGGCCGGCCCGGCAGACGGTGGAGGCGGCCCTGGCCGCCGGCAAGCACGTGGTCACCGCCAACAAGGCGCTGCTGGCCAAGCACGGCGCGGCCCTCGCCCGGCAGGCCGAGGCGGCGGGCGTGGCGCTCGCCTACGAGGCCTCGGTCGCCGGCGGCATCCCGGTGATCAAGGCCCTGCGGGAGGGCCTGACCGGCAACGCCGTGTCGCGCGTCTACGGAATCATGAACGGCACCTGCAACTACATCCTGACCCGGATGGAGCGCGAGGGCCTGACCTTCGAGGCCTGCCTCAAGGACGCCCAGGCCCTCGGCTATGCCGAGGCCGACCCGACCTTCGACGTCGAGGGCTTCGACACCGCCCACAAACTCGCGATCCTGACGAGCCTCGCCTTCGGCACCGAGGTCGACGCCGAGGGCGTTTCGGTCGAGGGCATCTCGGCGATCCAGCCCCTCGACCTGACCATGGCCGAGGAACTCGGCTACCGGATCAAGCTCCTCGGCGTCGCACAGGCGGCGGCCGGGGGCATCGAGCAGCGGGTCCATCCGACCATGGTGCCGAAATCCTCCGCCATCGCCCAGGTGATGGGCGTGACCAACGCGGTCACCATCGATGCCGATGCGGTGGGCGAGCTCACCCTGATCGGTCCCGGTGCCGGCGGCGAGGCCACCGCCTCGGCCGTGGTCTCCGACATCACCGACATCGCCGCCGGCACCCGCCGCCCGACCTTCGGACGCCCCGCCGCCGCCCTGAGCCCGTCCCAGCGCGTCGCCGTGCAGCGGCACGAGGGCGGCTACTACATCCGCCTCACCGTGCACGACCGCCCCGGGGTCGCCGCGGGCGTCGCCACCCGCATGGCCGAGCGCGACATCTCCATCGAGAGCATCCTGCAGCGCCGCTCCGAGAGTGCGGCCTCGAAGGACCCGCATGGCCGCTCGGGCCAGCCGGTCCCCCTGGTGCTGATCACCTACGCCGCCACCGAGGGCACGATCCGGGACGCCCTCGACGCGATCGCGACCGACGGCCTGCTCGCCGAGGCCCCCCAGCTGATCCGGATCGAGCGCGAATAGGGGCCGTGCGCACGATCTGGGGATGAACGAAGAAAACTGCGCGCGCGGCGCGAAACTTCATGCCAAACGCGCATTTTAGTTCATAAGGAGCGCCCGAGAGAGGCGCAGGGGCGCGAGGCTCACATGGCTGGTGGCAATTTGGAATCGCGCGCGCCGGTGGCCCGGTCCCTGACGCTGGAGCTGGCGCGGGTCACGGAGCGGGCCGCCATCGCCGCGGCCCGCCTGCGCGGACAGGGCCGCGAGAAGGAGGCCGACCAGGCCGCCGTCGACGCGATGCGCCTGGAGCTCAACCTGCTGCCCATCGACGGCACCGTGGTGATCGGGGAGGGCGAGCGCGACAACGCCCCGATGCTCTACATCGGCGAGCGCCTGGGCACCGGCGACGGCCCGAAGGTCGACATCGCCGTCGATCCCCTCGAGGGCACCACCCTCTGCGCCAAGGACATGCCCGGCGCTATCGCGGTGACGGCCCTGGCGGAAGCCGGCTCCCTGCTCGCCGCCCCCGACGTCTACATGCAGAAGATCGCCATCGGGCCCGGCTACCCGGCCGGCCTCGTCGATCTCGATGCCAGCCCGGCCGACAACATCGCTGCGCTCGCCCGTCACAAGGGCGTCGACCCGGCCCAGATCACCGCCATCATCCTCGACCGACCCCGCCACATGCAGCTCGTCGCCGCCGTGCGGGCGACGGGGGCGGGCATCCGCCTGATCTCGGACGGCGACATCGCAGGCATCATCCACACCGCCAATGCCGAGGCGACCGGAGCGGACATCTATCTCGGCATCGGCGCGGCTCCCGAGGGCGTGATCGCGGCCGGCGTGCTCCGCTGCATCGGCGGGCACATGCAGGGCCGCCTGATCCTCGACAGCTACGACAAGCGCGAGCGCGCCGCCCGGATGGGCATCAGCGACCCGAACCGGAAGTACGAGCTGCACGACATGGCCCGGGGCGACGTCATCGTCGCCGCCACCGGCGTCACCGACGGCGCCCTGCTGCGGGGCGTCCGCTTCCGGCCCGGCCTGATCGAGACCGAGACCGTGGTCTACCGCTCGGCCAGCGGCACCGTCCGGCGCATGCTCTGTGAGCACCGCCTGCTGGGCGACGCCTGAACGGGACACGTCCGGGGTCGGATCGGCGGGGACGCTCTTCGAGCGCAGCCCTGCAGATCGCCGCAGGATCGCGCGGAGCCGCGACGACTCCGTCCCATCGCGTGCGAGCGATCTTCGCTTCGGCCATTACCGGGCGAACCCGTTCGGCGGAGGATCGATGCCGTTCTGGTGGACCCGGCATCCGCATCCGCTGGCATCTCCGCGATCGGAAACCACCGCTTTCGGGACCGGTCGGTGTGCATCCGGGATGCCGCTGTCCTGCGCCGGGAATCTCCAAGTCTACGCTGGACGAATGGACGGATCGGTCGCGCCCGCCCACGACCGACCCGCATCGTCTGCGCCGACGACTATAGGCTCTCTCGAAACCGTGATGGAACCAAAGAGAGTAAACCTGAAAATGCTGTGGTTGTCTCGCAAGAGCTTCACGAAGATTTTTACGGACACGCCAAAGCATTCGGATTGGAAATAAAGCGACCTTTCACCACTTCGCCGGAGAAGCTTGGTGCAGGAATCCCGAGCCTCCCGCCGAACCCAAGGGAGATCGGACACCCGACTCTCCCATCCGGCAGATCTTCGCATGCGCACCACCATCAAAGGCCGCCTGGTCACGCTGCTCGGCGTGATGGGCTTTCTCCTGCTCCTCTCCACGGGGATCGGCACCTTCGCCCTGTCGGAAAACCATCGGAGCTTCAATTCCGTCTTCGGTGACCGCATCGTCCCGCTGCGGCAGTTCAGCCTGATCCGTGATGCCTACGACGACCTGCTGGCGACGTCGCGCGCGCTTCGGAACCGGCAAGGGGAAGCCGGCCGGGCGACCGCGAAGATCGAGGCGGATCTGGGCAACATCCAGACCCAGTGGTCGGCCTACCTGGCGACCTACCTGACCCCGGAGGAGAAGGAGATCGCCGCCGAGATGCAGCGGCGCATCGACCACAACGCCGCGGTCGCGGCCGACATCCTCCGTCGCCTCGCCGCCGGCGGCACCCCCGACTTCGACGCGACCCACGCGGCTCTGGTGAAGGGCATGGAGGAGGCCAACGTCGTCCTGAGCCAGCTCACCGCCCTGCAGGTCCGGGAGGCGCAGGCCGAGTTCGACCGGGCCGAGACCCATTCGGGCTGGTCGCGCCTGGCGCTCCTGGCCCTGGTCGCCCTGGCCGCCGCCGCCATCGGCTTCGGGCTCTACACCGTGCTGGCCCTGGTCGTGCGCCCGCTCGGCGGCATGACCGGCACCATGGCCAAGCTCGCCGGCGGCGACGTCACGACCGAGGTGGCGGGCGCGCACCGCCGGGACGAGATCGGCGCGATGGCCCGGGCCGTCCAGGTCTTCAAGGACGCCATGATCGCCAAGCGCGACGCCGACGCCGCCGCCGCGATCGAGAGCGCCGCGAAGATGCGCCGGGCCGAGATCTTGGATACCGCCACGCGGGGGTTCCAGGCGCAGGTCGCACGCCTGACCTACGGCCTGTCCTCCGCCGCCACCGAGATGGAGGCCACGGCGCGGGCGATGAGCCGCACCGCCGACCAGACGGCCGGGCAATCCCTGAGCGTCGCCTCGGCCGCCGAGCAGACCTCGGCCAATGTCCAGACCGTGGCGGCCGCGAGCGAGGAGATGGCCGCCTCCATCGGCGAGATCGCCGCCCAGGTCGCCCGCTCGGCGGCGATGGCCGAGCGGGCCTCCGAGAACGCGGCGGCCACGGACACGATCATCCTCGGCCTCGCCGAGGGGGCCGAGCGGATCGGCACGGTGGTGGGCCTGATCTCGGGGATCGCGGCCCAGACCAACCTGCTGGCGCTCAACGCCACCATCGAGGCGGCCCGCGCCGGCGAGGCGGGCCGGGGGTTCGCGGTGGTCGCGGGCGAGGTCAAGGAGCTGGCCTCCCAGACCGCGCGCGCCACGGCGACCATCTCGGACCAGATCACCACGATCCAGAGCGAGACCCGCCAGGCGGTCACGTCGATCCGGACCATCGGCGCGACCATCGCCGAGCTGCGCAGCATCGCGGTCGGCGTCGCGGCGGCCATGGAGGAGCAGGGAGCGGCCACCCAGGAGATCGTCCGCAACGTGACCCAGGCCGCCCAGGGCACGCAGTCGGTGACCGTCAGCATCGGCAGCGTGACCCAGGCCGCCGGCGAGACCGGGGCGGCCTCGTCCCAGGTCCTGGCCGCCGCCTCCGAACTCGCGCGCCAGTCCGAACAGCTGAGCGCCGAGGTCTCGGGCTTCCTCGCCACCGTCCAGGCCGCCTGAGCGGGCTTGCCCGACGGCCGGCTTTCGGGGCTGATGCCGGACGCCCCGGGCGCCGGGGCCGGCATCGGGGGAACGGATGAGCGGCTCCGACGACGACCGCCCGCGATCCGGGCCGTGGACCCGGCGCGGCCTGCTCGCCGGGGGCGTCGGAGCGGCGGCGCTCGGAACCGTGGGGCTGGGGGCCGGCGGGATCCTCGCGCCGCCGGACGCGGTTCGGCACGATCGCCAGATCGCCGAGGCCCACCTCGCCGCGCGTCTGCCAGCGATCCGGGCGGCGCTGGCGGCGGCGCGGCCGGGCTTCGTGTTCCTGGCGGGCAACTCGCAGGCCGAGCTTCTCGGAGCCGCCATGGTGCGGCGGCCGGACGTGGTGAATGGCGGGATCGGCGGCACCTCGGCCCGCCGCTATGCCGGCGCGATCGACGGACTGGCCTTCCCCGTCCGGGCCGGAGTCGCGGTGCTGTTCGTCGGCACGAACGACATCCTGCGGCGGGCCGACCCCCTGTCGGCGCGCATGGCGGGCGGGTTCGCGGCGGCGACGGGCCGCATCGTGACGTGGCTGGCGGCGAATGCGGATCGGGTGCTGGTGGCGGCCGTGCCGCCGATCGGCCCGGAGGCCGGGGCGGAGCGCGATCCGGCGGCGGTGGCCGGCTACACGGCGCTCCTGCGTGATCTGTGCGCGCGGCAGGGCTGCCGGGTCTTCGACCCCTTCGCGGACCTGCGCGACGGTCCACCGGGCCTGACCACCCGGGCGGTGCCGCCGGACGGCGTGCACCTGCGCGACTACGACGCCCTGGCGGCCGGGCTGGAGACGCACCTGCGCGCGCTGCGGGACGGATCGCCGCCGGACTGAGCGGCCGGCGGGGTCGCGAAGCCTGCGGAGGCGCGGACGAACCCCCGCGCGGGGTCCGTCAGTTGAACAGCGAGCCGACGCCGCCCTGGACGCGGCCGAGACCCTGCTTGGCCACCGGGTTGCCGGGCTCGATCTGCGCGGCGCGCTGGTAGCTCTCCACCGCCTCCTTCCTGCGGTTGGACTTCTCGTAGGCGAGGCCGCGATAGGCCCAGGAGGTGGCGTCCTTGTTGTTGACGTTGAGCGCCGCGTTGTAGTCCTCGATCGCCTTGTCGTACTGGTTGGTGGCGATCAGGCTCTGGCCGCGCGCCGCATAGGGCGCCGCCACGAAGGGATTGCGGTCGATGGCGGCGTCGAAATCCGCGATGGCCTGGGTGTTCTGCCCCTGCTTCTGCCGGACGAGGCCGCGCGCGTGGTAGGCCTCGGCCGATTCCGGCGCGAGGCGGATCGCCTGGTTGAGGTCGGCGGTGGCGCCCTCGAGGTCGCCCTGGGCGCGCAGCACGTTGGCGCGGCCGATATAGGCCGGGGCGTAGTTCGGATCGGCCGAGATCGACTTCGAGAAGTCCTGCAGCGCGGCGTCGTTGCGGCCGATCTGGCGGTTGGCGAGCGCGCGGTTGTTGTAGGCCGAGGCCGAATTCGGGTCGATCTGCACCGCCTTGGTGAAGTCCCCGATGGCGTCGTTGAACTGGCCGGCTCGGGCATAGGCCGCGCCGCGGGTGACGTAGGCCGCCGCGTCGTTGGGATTGCGCTGGATCACGTCGGTGAGCGAGGTGATGTTGACCGTGGTGGCGCCCGTCTGGTCGGATTCGAGCACGGCGAACTGGCGCGTCGCGGTGGCGCCGCCGCCATAGGTCTCGCAACCGGCCAGCGCGGCCGCCGCGAGCGCCGTGGCCCCGATCAGCCCCGCCTTCGATGCCCGCAGCTTCAAAACCGTCATGGTCCTCGCTCCCCCCGGCGTCGCGCGCGACGCCGCCCCCGATTCGATTGCGTCCCGTGCCGAGCCCCGCATGGACGGGGCCGGTTGCGCCCGCACCCTCCCGCATCGCGGTGAATGCGCGCTTAAGGTCGGCGACGGGTTCCGCTCAAGCGGTCGGATGTGGCGAAGGTATGGCTTGCCGCGCGCGCCTGCACAAAACGGCTCCAAACGGCCGGCGGGACCGTCGGTTGCCGGGTGGGTGTCGCAATCGGGCCGCGGTTCGGGCGGCGTCTCAGGGTTTCGGCAGCAACTGGGTGACGTGGCCCATCTTGCGGCCCGGCCGGGCCTCGCCCTTGCCGTAGAGGTGGAGCTGGCTCCCCGGCCGGGCGAGGATCGCGGCCCAGTCGTCCACGTCGCCGCCGATCAGGTTGTGCATCTCCACCGCCATGCCGCCGACCCGGGCCGAATCGCCGAGCGGCCAGCCGCAGACCGCCCGGACGTGCTGGGCGAACTGTGAGGTAGTCGCGCCTTCGATGGTCCAGTGGCCGGAATTGTGGACCCGCGGGGCGATCTCGTTGACCACGACCCGGGCCGGGCCGTCCGCCTGGGGCACCAGGAACATCTCGACGGCGAGCACGCCGACATAGTCCAGCGCCTCGGCGATGCGGCGGGCGATGCCGATGGCGGCGGCCTCGGTCTGCGGCGCGATGCCGGGGGCGGGCACGCGGGTGACGGCGAGGATGTGGTCGCGGTGCTCGTTGGCGCAGGGGTCGTAGGCCGCGAAGGCCCCGTCGGCGCCGCGGGCGGCCACCACCGACACCTCCGCCTCGAACGGCACGAAGCCTTCCAGGATGCAGGGCGCGCCGTTGAACTCGGCCAGGATGGCGGCGGCGTCGACCGGCCCCTCGGCCCGGATCATGCGCTGGCCCTTGCCGTCATAGCCGAAGCGGCGGGTCTTCAGCACCGCCGGGCGGCCGATCTCTTCGAGCGCCCGGGTCAGGTCCTCGACCGTGTCGACGGCCTGGAACGGCGCGGTCTCGATGCCGAGGTCGTTGATGAAGCGCTTCTCGGTCAGCCGGTCCTGGGTCGTGGCGAGTGCTGCGGCGTTCGGGTGCAACGGCGCCTTCGCGGCCAGGGCCTCGGCGGCCTGCGCCGGG
This sequence comes from Methylobacterium sp. Leaf465, assembly GCF_001424705.1. Taxonomy (GTDB): domain Bacteria; phylum Pseudomonadota; class Alphaproteobacteria; order Rhizobiales; family Beijerinckiaceae; genus Methylobacterium. The sequence goes on along the minus strand of NZ_LMRA01000012.1, from coordinate 12,856 downwards.
ATGTTCTCGAACTCGTAGGTGACCACGTCGACGCTCGCTGCGAAGCGCGCCAGGGCCGCGACGTCGTCGTAGGCCGCGATGGTGGCCTCGGCCGAGACGTCGAAGGCCGGGCTGTCGGCATCGGGCGCGAAGACGTGGACCCGCAGGCCGTAACCGGCCGCCGCGAGGGCGATCATGCGGCCGAGCTGGCCGCCGCCCACGATGCCGAGGGTCGCGCCGGGGCGGATGTCGGGGAGGGCGGTCACGGCGATTCGCTTTTCAAGGCAGGTTCCGGTTCACGGCAGATGGGAGTTTACGGCTGGTCGCTCTGCGGGGTCTCGGCGACGCTCGCGGTCTGCGCGGCGCGCCAGGCTTCGAGACGCGCGGCGAGGCCCGCATCGGTGAGGGCGAGGATGGCGGCGGCGAGCAGCGCCGCGTTGACGGCGCCCGCCCGGCCGATCGCCAGGGTGCCCACCGGGATGCCGGCGGGCATCTGCACGATGGAGAGCAGGCTGTCCTGTCCCGACAAGGCCTTCGATTCCACCGGCACGCCGAGGACGGGGAGGGGCGTCATCGCCGCGGTCATGCCCGGCAGGTGGGCCGCGCCGCCGGCGCCCGCGATCACCACCTGGAATCCTTCGGCCTTGGCGCCCTTGGCGAAGGCGACGAGGCGGTCGGGCGTGCGATGGGCCGAGACGATTCGGTCGTCATGGGGGACGCCGAGCGCATCCAGCGTCTCGGCGGCATGCCGCATGGTCGCCCAGTCCGACTGGCTGCCCATGATGATCGCGACCGGGGAGGCTCCCGCCATGGTCGTCAGATCCCTTCGCGATCAGGTGGTAAGACGGGCCGTGCGACGCGACGCGGCCCTTGGGAACGCCGAATACAAAAGCGGTGGCGTGCCCGCAAGGCGGCACCCGCCCGGACACCCGCCCGCCGGGGGCCCGGTCAGGCGATGATGTCGGGGGTGATCTGGTCCTCGAGATACGAGATCCGGTCGCGCAGGAAGAGCTTGCGCTTCTTCAGGCGCTGGATCTGCAGCTGGTCGGCCACCACCCCGACCTCGAGGGCATCGATCGCGCCGTCGAGGTCGCGGTGTTCCTGCTTCAGCCGCGCCAACTCGTCGGCAGGTTCCACCGACGCATCGTTATCGAACTGGACCGCCATCGCACCTGATGCCCCGGGACGCTTTCGCCGCAGACCATGCGACAGCCGCTCGGCCTGGGCAAGAACCCGCCGCGCCTCCTGCACAACCATCCGCCTGCACAAACATCCGTCAAGCCGAGCCGTCGATAGGCTTCGACAGCCGGCTGATCATATGCCAGTCTGGCCCCGTCGAAACGAGACAGGAGACACAGCTCATGTCACTGCAGACGCACCTGACCCAGCTCGCCCGCAAGCACGAAGCCCTCGAGCGGGAGATCCACGACGCCACCATCCGACCCTCGGCGAACGACCTGCGCATCGCAGAGCTCAAGAGACGCAAGCTCCACCTCAAGGACGAGATGAACCGCCTGCGAAGCGAAACCGACCAGCTGCATTAGCGGCCGTCTCACCCCCACCGCCTCATCTCTCGAGCGTTCGCCGCCGCCGCTGGTCCCCAGGGCGGCGGTTTTCGTGTCCGGTGTCTTCGCGCCGCTGGTCCCCAGGGCGGCGGTTTTCGTGTCCGCCGGCTTCGCGCCGCTGGTCCCCAGGGCGGCGGTTTTCGTGTCCGCCGGCTTCGCGCCGCTGGTCCCCAGGGCGGCGGTTTTCGTGTCCGGTGTCTTCGCGCCGCCGGTCCCCGGGGCGGCGGTTTTCAAGTCCGCCGGCTTCGTCTCGCGAAGCGCGGAAGCAAAAGCCTGCGCCTCGATCCGTTCGGCAGGATGGCGCAGCAGTCCGGCGGCGTAAATTCCGGTAGAGTGCCGAGAAACCGGCAGCACGACCGGTTCCGCGAGGACACGCCATGGACGCCACGCCCCACGCCCCGAATCCGCGGCCCGGCCGCTATGCCGAGACCCACGCCGCCTCGCTGGCCGACCCCGAGGCCTTCTGGCTCGAGGCGGCCCGGGCGATCGACTGGGCGAGCCCGCCGACCCGGGCCTTCGACGCGACGCTCGGCGCCTATGGCGGCTGGTTTCCCGACGCGACCCTGAACGCCTGCCACAACGCCGTGGACCGGCACGTCACGGCCGGGCGTGGCGACCAGGCCGCGATCCTGTACGATTCGCCCGTCACCGGCACCCAGCGCCGAATCACCTACGCGGACCTGCGCGATGCGGTGACCGTGCTCGCCGGGGTGCTCCGCGACCTCGGGGTCGGCCGGGGCGACCGCGTCGTGATCTACATGCCGATGGTGCCCGAGGCCCTGTTCGGCATGCTCGCCTGCGCCCGCCTCGGCGCCGTCCATTCCGTGGTCTTCGGCGGCTTCGCCGCCAACGAACTGGCGATCCGCATCGAGGACGCCGCACCGAAGGTGGTGCTGGCCGCCTCCTGCGGCATCGAGCCGAGCCGCGTCGTCGCCTACAAGCCGCTCCTCGACGCCGCCCTGGCCGCCTCGGCGCACAAGCCGGCGGCCTGCCTGATCCTGCAGCGCCCGCAGGCGGCGGCCGACCTCGTGCCGGGGCGCGACCACGACTGGGCCGATACGGTGGCACGGGCGGAGACCGACGGTCGGCGGGCGGCCTGCGTGGACGTGGCGGCCACCGACCCGCTCTACATCCTCTACACCTCCGGCACGACGGGAAAACCCAAGGGCGTGGTGCGGGACACCGGCGGGTACTGCGTGGCGCTGGCCTGGTCGATGCCCAACCTCTACGCCGTGGCGCCGGGCGAGACCTACTTCTGCGCCTCTGACATCGGCTGGGTGGTGGGCCATTCCTACATCGTCTACGCGCCCCTCCTGCACGGCTGCACCACGGTGCTGTACGAGGGCAAGCCGGTGGGCACGCCCGATGCCGGAGCCCTCTGGCGGGTGGTTTCGGAGTCCGGCGCCGCTTGCCTGTTCACGGCCCCGACGGCGCTCCGCGCCATCAAGAAGGAGGACCCGCGCGCCGAGCGGGTGGGCGCCTACGACCTCTCGGGCTTCCGCTCCCTGTTCCTAGCCGGCGAGCGGGCCGACCCCGATTCCGTGGCCTGGGCCGAGCGGGCCCTCGGCCGCCCGGTGATCGACCACTGGTGGCAGACCGAGACCGGCTGGGCCATCGCGGGCAATCCCGTCGGCCTTGGCCGGCTGCCGGTCAAGCACGGCAGCGCCGGCGTGCCGATGCCGGGCTACGACCTCGCGGTGCTGGACGAGGCCGGCAAGCCGGTGCCCGCGGGCACGATGGGCACCATCGTCCTGCGGCTGCCCCTGCCGCCGGGCTGCCTGCCGACCCTCTGGGGCTCGGAGGAGCGCTTCCGGTCGAGCTACCTCGCCACGTATCCGGGCTGGTACGACACCTCGGATGCCGGCGTCGTCGATGCCGACGGCTACGTCACGGTGCTCGGCCGCACCGACGACATCATCAACGTCGCCGGGCACCGGCTCTCCACCGGCGGCATGGAGGCGGTACTGGCGAGCCACCCGGACGTGGCCGAATGCGCCGTGATCGGCATCCGCGACGCCCTCAAGGGCGAGCAGCCCTGCGGCTTCGTCGTGCTGAAATCGGGCGTCGCGCGCCCGACCCAGGCGATCGAGGGCGAGCTCGTGGCCCTGGTCCGCGCGCAGATCGGCCCCGTCGCGGCCTTCAAGCTGGCGCTCACCGTGCAGCGGCTGCCCAAGACCCGCTCGGGCAAGATCCTGCGCGGGACCATGAAGCGCATCGCCGACGGGGAGCCCTGGACCACCCCGCCGACCATCGACGATGCCGGCGTGCTCGACGAGATCGGCGCCAGCCTGAAGGACCGGGGGATCGGGGCCGGGTAGTCGGGCGGGCGGGTAGCCAAGCGCGCGCCGGCGCGCCACCTATGCGGGGATGCAGCCAAGCCGGAGCCCCGCATGACCGCCCGCCTGTTCGAGCCCCTGCGCCTCGACAACCTCACCCTCGAGAACCGAATCATCGTCGCGCCGATGTGCCAGTACTCAGCCCATGCGGGCCAGGCCGGCGACTGGCACCTGATGCATCTCGCTCAGATGGCGATGTCAGGGGCGGGGCTCCTCACCCTGGAGGCGACCGCGATCTCGCCGGAGGCCCGGATCTCGCCCACCGACCTCGGGCTCTATTCCGACGAGACCGAGCGGGCGCTGGGCCGCGTCCTCGACGCGGTGCGAGGCTACGCGCCGGTGCCGATCGCCATCCAGATCAACCATGCGGGCCGCAAGGCCTCCAGCCGCGCCCCCTGGGACGGCGGCGCGCAGATCGACCCCGAGGCACCGGATGGCTGGCGCACGGAAGCCCCCTCGGCCCTGGCGCACGGGGAAGGCGAGGTGGCGCCGCACGCCCTCGATTCGGAAGGGCTGAAGCGCATCCGCGACGGCTTCGTCGCCACCGCGCGCCGGGCCCTGCGCCTGGGCATCGACGGCTTCGAGCTTCACGGCGCGCACGGCTACCTGCTGCACCAGTTCCTGTCGCCGCTCTCCAACCAGCGCACCGACCAGTATGGCGGCAGCCTCGCGAACCGGATGCGGTTCCCGCTCGAATGCTTCGAGGCGGTGCGCGAGGCCGTGCCGGCGGGAAAGCCGGTCTGGATGCGGGTCTCGGCCACCGACTGGGTCGAGGAGGGCTGGACCCTGGAGGAGACGGTGGAACTCGCCCACGCCTTGAAGCGCCGGGGTGCGGCCGCGATCCACGTCTCCACCGGGGGCCTCTCCACGCAGCAGAAGATCCCGCTCTCGGCCGGCTACCAGGTTCCGTTCGCCGAGCGGATCAAGACCGAGACCGGCCTCACCACCATCGCGGTTGGGCTCATCACCGAGGCCGCCCACGCGGAATCGATCCTGGCCGAGGGCCGGGCCGACGCGGTCTCCCTGGCGCGCGCCCTGCTCTACAACCCGCGCTGGCCCTGGCACGCGGCGGCCGAACTCGGCGCGCAGGTGCGCGCGCCGCGGCAGTACTGGCGTTCGCAGCCGCGCCAGTTCAAGGACCTCTTCACCGATACCCAGCACGGACAGCGCTGAGCGGGCCCCCGCGAAACCTCAAAGGCCCCGACCGCTTTCCTTCAGTCACCCCGCCGAAGCGGGCGTTTCCCGAGAGATCACGCAGCATGGACGACGACGACGTCACGACCTTCGCGGTGGAACGAGTCCGCCTCGACATCGAGAACGGCATCACCCTGATCTCGGGGGCCGACGACGAGGAGGAGCCGGCGGGCTACTTCATCATTCAAATCGAGAAGGGCGATCCCGACGGGCCGCTGATCGAGGTCTTCGGCGAGGACCTGACCCAGTCGGACGGCGTCACCCGGCTCGAACTCGGCCTGCGCCACCTGCAGTTCGCTTTCGACCCGCGCAGCACCATCGGGGCCGAGATGCCGTCCGTCCGCATCGAGTCCCGCACGGAGATCCCGGAGGGCGTACGCGCCCGCCTGTCCGTGGCGTTCGGCAAGCGCGCGAAACGCGCCTGAGACCCGGGCTTGCGCGAAGCGCGCCTGAGACCCAGGCCAGCCCGCGTAAGGTTCAGCAGCAGCGAGGCGAAGAGGCAGTCCGTGGCGATCAAGGTCGGCGACTACGTCGCATCCGAGGACAACGAGGCCACCATGACGGTGGTGGCCCTGGAAGGGGACCGGGCGCTCTGCCGCTGGTTCGTCGACGGCGACGTCGACGGCGACGAGAGGCAAGCCTGGATCGACCTGGCGGCGCTGACCGTTCTGTAGACGGGGCGGCACCGGACCCGGAGGGAACATGTCCGAGATCGAGGAGAAGCGGCGCGAGATCGCCGAGCTGATCGCGCTGGAACTCGGCCTCGGCGACCTCGAAGCCCTGAGCGCGGCCGACCGCGCCGCCGTGGACCGGCAGACGGCCGAGACCATCGCGGGCTGCGGGGCGGACAGCCCGGAGCCCGCCGACTGCACCGAGGCCAACATCCGCCTGCGCGGCCTGCTCCAGCAGTACCGCGCCCTGCAGATCCTCCGCAGCGACGAGGCCGATGCGCGGCTGGCGGAGGAGGGCGAGGTCTTCGGCCGCGAGGACGATGCCTGAGCGGCCGCGCCGTCAGCGCGCCACCGCCCCGACCATCGGGCCGAGGGGGCGGCTGAGGTCCGAGCGGTTCATCGACGGGGCGTAGAGGCTCGACACGCTGCCGTCGAGGAAGAGCGCGTTGCGGCAGCCGAGGGTGTCCTTGTACAGGCGCGCGAAGGCGCCGAAGCTCACCGGCCGCTCCGAGATCGCGAACACGGCGGTGCGGCCGTCGTCGCGGACCCCGACCCCGTTGCGGATCTTCTGGCTCGGGCCGTCCGCGGAGATCTTGGGGTGGATATGCCCGTCCACGACGAGCATCGGCCCCGACTGCGTGGCGAAATCCGGCTTCGGGGCGCTGCGCAGGTAGCGGCCCGTCTCCATCACGCCGGCACGCTCGCCCTTCACCCAGAAGATGCCGTTCGGCTTCAGGTGAAAGTTGCCCGGCCCGTTGGCGGTGGAAACGCCCTTCAGCTCGCGCCCGTCCTCGATGTAGAGCCCGACCGGGGCCTGGCCCTTGTCGTACATGCCGGCATTCATGGCAAAGCGCAGGGACGCCCCCTGCTTCTCCGCCAGGGTCGAGAGCGAGGAATAGGGCAGGCCATCGGCCCCGAGCCAGAACAGCCGCACCCGCTCGCGGCGCAGGTCGACCGTGCAGACGGTGTAGGCCTCGCCCTCCGCCTGGACGGCCCGGCAGGGCGCCGGGGCAGGGGCGGCCGCCGGCGCGGCCCTGGCCGGACTGCCGAGGGCGAGGCAGGCGGCGCTCAGGAGGGCGGCGCGCAGAAGGGCGGGGACCGGGAAACGGCGTATCCGAACGCGAGCCCGCACGACATCCTGCACCATGGTCACCCGCATCCCCCTCGACCGCGCCCGCCGGAGGATCGTGGCGGCCGGCCCCGCTTCCTCGCCCGAAACCCCGGGCGATTTCAAGGGCGGCCCGATGTCCGGGGCGACCACCGGGGCCAGGCAGGGCTCGGCGCGCTTCACGATGACGGGAGAGTCGAAACGCGCATGAACCCTTCCGGGTGCCACCGCGTTTGTGCGTCCAAGGGGACGTTTCGGCTTCTTTCGGAGACGATGTGATGAAACGAGTTGTTCTGGCCTCGGCGGCCATGATCGGCGCGCTCGCGATGATTCCCGCCACCGCGGAAGCGCGCGGCGGCTTCGGTGGCGGCGGTTTCCACGGTGGCGGCTTCCACGGCGGCGGATTCGGAGGCGGCGGCTTCCGGGGCGGCTTCGGTGGCGGTGGATTCCGGGGTGGCTTCGGCGGCGGCGGCTTCCGCCATGCCGGCTTCGGCTATCGCGGCGGCTTCGGCGGCTATCGCGGTGGCTTCGGTGGCTACCGCGGCGGATATTACGGGCGCGGCTACGGGCGCGGCTACGGCTACGGGCTCGGCGGCCTGGGTCTCGGCGTCGGCCTCGGCCTGGCGGCGGGAGGTCTCTACGGAGGCTACGGCCCGGGCTACGGCTACGGCTACGGCTACGCCCCGGTGGGCTACGGCGCCTACGATTACGGCTACGGCGGCGGCTGCTACACGGTCCCGCGCGTGCGCTGGACCCCCTACGGCTACCGCCGGGTGCTGGTCGAGCGCTGCTACTGATCGGATCGCCTGATCGGCGTTTTTCGAGGGGCCGCCGCGTGCGGCCCCTTTTCGTTGGCCGCTGGTCCGCGCCTCAGCGACGCCTCTCCTCCCGGCGCATCGGCATCGCGTCGATGGTCTCGAACAGCGCGTCCGCCGGGATCGGCGCCGTCGCGGTCCGCTTGGCCTCGCCGTCCTTGCCCACCAGCACCACGCGAAACCCGTCCGCGGGGAGCCCGAGGACCGCCCGCAGGCGCCGTGCCTCGCTCGTGTCGCCGAACGCCTCGCGGATCACGAGATTGCGCTCCGTCATGCCGGCTCGGGCTGTCTCGAGCGCGGCGCGCTGGGCCGTGACCCGGGGATCGCCGGGCTCGGGCGCGGAGATCACCAGAACCCGGGACCTCCAGCGCTCGCGCGCCAGCGGGTTCTCCGCCGCCTGGGCCGCCGTGACGCCGAGCAGCATCGCCCCGATCGTTCGCCATCCGCGCGCCATCCCGATGTCTCCCGTGCCCGTCGCCGTTCCGGGACAACGCGCGGAGGGGCCGCCGGACCCGTCGCCCGACCTGCACGGAATTGTCATCGGCTGCCGCCGTCCCATCTGTCGGGAGATCTCCCGACGGGCGCGTCCACGGCGCGCCCGTCGCCTCTCGCGAACCCCATCGCGAAAACCCTGGAGCCGCCCCATGACCCACGTGAATCGCCGCATCGTCCTCGCCGCCCGTCCGCACGGTGAGCCGAACGCCTCGCATTTCCGGCTCGAGGAGGCGCGGATGCCGGTGGCGAAGGCGGGCGAAGTGCTGCTCGCCAACCGCTGGCTTTCCCTCGACCCCTACATGCGCGGACGCATGAGCGCGGCGAAATCCTACGCCGAGCCGGTGGCGATCGGCGACACCATGGTGGGCGCCACCGTGGCGGAGGTGGTCGAGTCCCAGCATCCCGATTACCGCGTCGGCGAAACGGTGGTGGGCTTCGGCGGCTGGCAGGACTTCGCCGTCTCCGACGGCCGCGGCCTGCGTCGCCTCGATCCGGACGCCGCCCCCGTCACCACCGCCCTGGGCATCCTCGGCATGCCCGGCATGACGGCCTATACGGGGCTCCTCAACATCGGCAAGCCCAAGGCCGGCGAAACCGTGGTGGTGGCCGCGGCCACCGGGCCGGTGGGCTCCCTCGTCGGGCAGATCGCCAAGCGCAGGGGCGCGCGGGCGGTGGGCATCGCGGGCGGCCCCGAGAAATGCGCCTTCCTGCGCGACACCCTCGGCTTCGACGCGGCCATCGACCACCGCGCCGAGAACTTCCCCGACGCGCTGGCCGCCGCCTGCCCCGACGGCATCGACGTCTATTTCGAGAATGTCGGCGGCGCTGTGTTCGACGCGGTGCTGCCGCTCCTGAACAACTTCGCCCGCATCCCGGTCTGCGGCCTCGTCTCCGGCTACAACGCCACCGAGCTGCCGCCCGGCCCCGACCGGGTGCCGGTGCTGATGCGTGCGATCCTGTCGAAGCGCCTGCACCTCCAGGGCTTCATCGTCTGGGACTTCGCCGCCCAGGAATCCGCGTTCCTGCAGGAGGTCGGGGGCTGGCTGCGCGACGGCCTCGTGGTCCATCGCGAGGACATCGTCGACGGTTTGGAGAAGGCCCCGGAAGCCTTCGCGGGCCTGCTCCAGGGCCGCAATTTCGGCAAGCTCATCGTCCGGATCCGCTGAGCGGAGGGCAGGGCGCTTCCCTCGGGACGCCTTGCCTCAGGAATGGAACAAAGATAGAACATTCGGGTCGGCAGACTCCCTGAGAGTCACGGGGACATCCCGCCGACCGCGATTGCCGCCGGGGCCCGAGAGGCCCATGACAGGGCGGCGACCCGGTCGTTCGGGGCCGCAGCGCGCAGTGAGATCGATCGGTAGGAGAGAGCGGCATGGCCGGCAGCGTGAACAAGGTGATCCTGGTGGGCAATCTCGGGCGCGACCCCGAGACACGGCGCCTCGCCTCCGGTGATCCCGTGGTCAACCTGCGCATCGCCACATCAGAGTCCTGGAAGGACAAGATGTCGGGCGAACGCAAGGAGAAGACCGAGTGGCACTCGGTGGTGATCTACAACGAGAACCTCGCCCGCGTGGCGGAGCAGTACCTACGCAAGGGCTCGAAGGTCTACATCGAGGGTCAGCTCCAGACCCGCAAATGGGCGGACCAGTCCGGCGTCGAGAAGTACACCACCGAGGTGGTGCTCCAGCGCTTCCGGGGCGAGCTGACCCTTCTCGACGGCCGCAGTGGCGGCGGTGAGATGGGCATGGACGAGGAAAGCGGCGGTCAGATCAGCCGTGGCGGCGATTTCGGCGGCGGCGGCGGCGGTGGCGGACGCGGCGGCGACCGCGGCGGGGATTACGGCGGCGGTCGCCCCTCGGGCGGCGGCGAGCGCCGGCCCGCCTCGGGTGGCGGTGGCGGCGGCTCGAAGCCGAACTTCGACCTCGACGACGACATTCCGTTCTAGGGTCGACCCCGCGTCGTCTAGGGTCGACCCCGCGTCGTTGATCGCGCGGGACGCCAGGTCCCGACGGTCATCGGCGCGGCTCCGGGATCAAATCGCCGCCTCGTTCGTCTCCTGTAAAGGCCAAGCTCGCCGCGCCAACCGGCGCGGGGACCGTGGCCGGCCAGGCAGGGGTTCCCGTGAGCATCGGACTGATCGCGCTTCTCGATGACGTCGCGGGTCTCGCCAAGGTGGCGGCGGCCTCCCTCGACGATGTCGCCGCCCAGGCGGGCCGCGCCGGCGTGAAGGCGGCCGGCGTCGTCATCGACGATGCCGCCGTGACGCCCCGCTACGTGGTGGGCTTCGCCGCCGAGCGCGAACTGCCCATCGTCGGCCGCATCGCGCTGGGCTCCCTGCGCAACAAGCTGCTGTTCCTGCTGCCCGCCGCCCTGGCGCTCGGCGCCTTCGCGCCCTGGGCGATCACGCCCCTGCTGATGCTCGGGGGGGCCTATCTCTGCTACGAGGGCACCGAGAAGGTCTACGAGGCGCTGTTCCCGCACAAGGCCCATGCCCACGCGGCGAAGCGCGACGAAGCGGCCGGCGATGCCCAGGCCCTGGAGGATCGGAAGGTCTCCAGTGCGATCAAGACGGACTTCATCCTCTCGGCCGAGATCATGGCCATCACCCTTGCGGCCCTGCCCGAAGGCTCGATCTGGATGCGCGCGGCGGTCCTCGCCGTGGTGGCGGTGGGGATCACGGTCGCGGTCTATGGCGGCGTCGCCCTGATCGTGAAGGCGGACGATGCCGGGGTCGCGATGGCCGCTAATGGGTCGCCCTCGGCCTTCGGCAGCCTCGTGCGCGGCCTCGGCCGCGCCCTGGTCAAGGGCATGCCGGGCTTTCTCAAGATCCTGGCCATCGTCGGCACCGCCGCGATGATCTGGGTCGGCGGCGGCATCCTGGTACACGGCCTCGAGGGCTACGGCCTGCCCCAGATCGGCCACGCCATCCACGCCGTGGCGGCCGGGGCGGCGGGCGTCGCCGGTCTCCTCGGCGGGACGGTCGAGTGGCTCGTCACCGCGGCGGGCTCCGGCCTCGTCGGTCTCGTGGTCGGCGCGGCCCTGATTCCGGTGACGAGCTTCCTCCTGGCACCGGCCTGGAACAGCCTGGCCCGGCTGCGGACCCGGGCCGCCTGAGGTCTAGGAGGCACCGCGCAGGTGGGCGATGTGCCGGACGGCGAGTTCGTAGCCATGGGTGCCGAAGCCCGCCATCACGGCGGTCGCGGCGAGCGAGACGTAGGAGTGCTGGCGGAAGGCCTCGCGCCGATGCACGTTCGAGATGTGGCACTCGATGATCGGCACCTCGCAGGCGTTCAGGGCATCGAGGATCGCGATCGAGGTGTGCGTGTAGGCACCCGGATTGATCACGATCCCGGCCGAGCCCACCCGGTAGGCCTGGATCCAGTCGATGAGCTGGTGCTCGGCATTGCTCTGGTGACAGGCGACCGCGAGGCCGAAGCCGGCGGCCAGGGTTCGACACCGGGCTTCCACATCCGCCAGCGTCTCGTGCCCGTAGATGTGGGGTTCGCGCTGGCCGAGCAGGTTGAGGTTCGGGCCGTTCAGGATCAGGATCGTGTCGTGCATGGACGCCAGTCTTAAGGCGGGTGGACGGGCCCGGAAAGGGTCCTGTCGCGCCCGGCGCGGCGCGCTTGCGGTCTCCGCCCGCGCGGGCCATGCCGGGCGGGGAGGGGCGCCCATCGCCGCATCCGCACAGGAGGACGTTTCATGAACGAGCCCGTCGTCATCGCCGTCGCGATCACCGGCTCGGTGCCCCGCAAATCCGACAACCCGGCGCTGCCGGTCACGGTGGCGGAGCAGATCGCCTCGACACAGGCCGCCTACGCCGCCGGGGCCACCCTCGCGCATATCCATGTGCGCAACGACGACGAGACGCCGTCCTCGGATCCCGACCGCTTTGCCGCCGTCCAGGAGGGCTTGCGCCGGGCCTGCCCGGGCATAGTGGTCCAGTTCTCCACGGGCGGGCGGGGGCGCGACCCGGCGAGCCGGGGCCTGTCCCTGTCGCATCGTCCCGACATGGCCTCCCTCTCCACGGGGTCGGTGAACTTTCCGACCATCGTCTACGAGAACCACGCGAACCTCGTGACGGACCTCGCGGGTCAGATGAAGCGGTTCGGCGTGCGTCCCGAGATCGAGATCTTCGACCTGTCGCATCTTCACGGCGCCCTGCGTCTCGTGGAGGCCGGGCTGATCGATGATCGCCCGCACGTCCAGTTCGTCATGGGCGTGAAAAACGCCATGCCGGCGGACCCGCACCTCCTCGACCTCATGCTCGGCGAGATGCGCCGCATCCTGCCCCGGGCGACCTGGACGGCGGCCGGGATCGGGCGGCATCAGGCGAAGGTGATGGATTGGGCGCTCGCCCGCGGGGCGCATGCCGTGCGGACCGGCCTCGAGGACAACATCCGGATCACCCGGGAGCGCCTCGCCAGCGGAAATGCCGAACTCGTCGCCCTGGCGGCGGAGACCGTACGGCGGCACGGCCGTCGGGTTGCCACGCCGGCGGAGGCCCGCACCTTCCTGGGCCTGGGGCAGGCGTGAACGTCGAAAGCCCGCCCTGGATTTCACCGGGGCGGGCTTTTTGTTGAGTTTGGTTGCGGGGACAGGATTTGAACCTGTGACCTTCAGGTTATGAGCCTCGGCGGCTCCTGCTCGCCCGACGTGTCGGCCACCGTGAGGGTGGCGATGCGCAGGGCCT
>NZ_LMRA01000011.1 GCF_001424705.1 Methylobacterium sp. Leaf465 | reverse complement strand
AGGCTTGCGCATCGAAGTCCGATCGCAGCGGCACCGGAGCAGCCATCGCATCCTCCTCAGGCTCCAAACCCAGGAATGAATCACGACCGAGATGCCGACGCTACCCCGCGTGAGTCCTGCTCAGCGAGGCTTGGTATTAGTCTCTTTGCTTACTGGTGATGGTAGATTGAGCAAAGTTAGGTCGAGGAGAAACATGCGCTTAGTATTTATCCCGATTTTTGCATTTAAGATTGTTAGCTCGCTATCAGATGAAGCATTGATAACTAAAAATAGGAGTGTGCCAATTATCGCACCTGTAAGTGCATGAAATATGATGCTTAAGTACGTCTTATTGCCGTGAATTATTTTTGCGTACTGTTTGATCGCTTCGCCGAACATATCCTAGCAGTCTCCAGAAATCGGGCGCACCATTAATACAAAATTTTCGCTAGTAAGACTTTGTCAACACATATCTACACGAGGGGTACGCAAGATCCGGACCGTAGATATAAGTAAAATATTGACCTTTCTTTCGTAAGAAGATGAGACATACAGTATAGACTCAAGTTTGCGATTCAGTGATGCAATGTAATGATCAAAGCCGTGCGGGTTAAATCGTTTATCTTTAACGATGGGGCCGGCCACCCGAGCGTAGAGCGCCACCAGGCCCCGCACATCATCCGGGCTCACGTTTGTGCGCTCGTCCCCGAAGTTGGTGCGGAGGCTTTCCCACCAGGTGGCGGGGGCGTCGAACGGCTCCCCGCGTCGGGCCGCGAGCCAGGCAAGGACGTGATCCACCCGGTAGTTCAGGGGGCGGCCGGCGGCACGGCGGAACCACGCCTCTGAAAGGGGAGCCGGTGTGATGCCGCGATTGCGCCAGGTGCCCCACAGGCCCTTGTCGATCCCGAGGGCGCGGGTGACGGTGGAGGTGGAGGTGGAGGTGGAGACCGGCGACCATGCGTTTAGCCCTGGAAAAACCGCCTCAGAGGCCGGTGGCAGCGCACCGAGTGTGGTCCGAGGGAAGTTGATAGTAGCGCCCTCAGAAATCGCAGATCGCAGTACATTTTAGTTTCTCCTGACAATTTACGATGCTCAAAGAGGGGCCAGGAAGCCACTTTGGCTTCCTGGCCCCTCCACCTGGTGAGAGACCGCAGACGCCAGGATCTTTTCTGGCGGTACTGCGATCAGCGATGTGCGATTGGCTTTAGGCCATCGCCGCCTCCTCCGCCGCGTCTTCCACGGCCTTGCGGATGCTTGCGTGCCGGATGTCCGAGATATTGCCGCCGGTGGGGATGAGGCGGCGGAGGAGCTCGGCCTTCAGCTCCTCCCGGCTCGCGGTGGACCAGCGGGGGGTGGCACGGATATCCGGGACGGCGCGATCAGCTCGGGCGTTGGCCGATGAAGCTGCTTCAGATCGCGGAGCTGCCGTCACACAGCGCCAGCACGGTCCGCATCCCGATCCAGGGGGCGGCCCTATGCGCCGGCTTTCCGTCGCCGGCCGACGACTTCCTCGAGGGCTCGCTTGAGCTCCCCCGCTGGCTTGCGCCCAACCCCCCGGCAACCTTCGCCTGGAACATCTCCGGCGATAGCATGCGCGGAGCCGGCATCTTCGACCGGGATCTGGCAGTCGCCGATCGCAGCCTGAAGCCCAGCAACGGCAGCGTGGTCGTGGCGATCGTGGACGGCACCATGAGCCTGAAGCGGCTCGTCATCGAGGGCAACGTCGCGCGCCTCGCCTTCGACAATCCGGACCTGCCGGCCTTCGCCGTCGAGGATCTGATCGAGGGCGAGATCTGGGGCGTGGTCCGCTTCTCGATCCGCTGGCACGTCGCCCGCGCCGGGCTGGTGCGATGAGCCGGGCTATCGCACTGATCGACGGCAACAGCTTCTACTGCTCCTGCGAGCGGGTCTTCGACCCGAAGCTCGCCCGGGTGCCGGTGATCGTGCTGTCCAACAATGACGGCTCCGCCATCGCGCGCACGGCCGGGGCGCGGTCGTGCCGGCCCGGGCGGGGCTGACGGAGAAGCGGACCTGGTCGACGAAGTTCGAGATGCGCAGCCCGCGCTACACGACACAGGTGACGGAGCTGCCGACGGCGCACGCTTGATCGAGCCTCGTTAGACCGAGGCTCAGGATCGCTTTCGGTCGAGCTTGCGTTACCGTCAGTCGAAACGGGCATGCCGCGCCTACATGCTGCTGCCGATACCAGAGCTTGTGAGAGGAACTTCGATACATGGGAACGATAGCGGCAACGCTGGCGACGATCGCCGCATCCACCTACTCCGACACCCTCGCCGGACTTCCCGCAGGGTTCTCGCCCCTCTCGGCCAACGGGCTCACGAACGGCACCTTCGCCAGTCAAAATGCCTACGGCGCCGCAGTCACGGGCACCTTCGGCAACCAGTCCGTCGTGGTCCTCAGCTTTCGCGGCAGCGACGATCGGCAGGACTGGCTGAACAACCTGCGCAACATCAATGCCGACTACGACAAGCTCGCGCCGCTCGTCTCGGCCGTCGACACTTACGCCGCGCAGCACGATGCGACGGTGGTCGTCACCGGACATAGCCTCGGTGGCGCGCTCACGCAGGTCTTCATGGCCAACCACCCGGACACCGGCGACGTCCTCTACCAAGCCGCCACCTTCGGATCGCCCGGCGCCCTGATCTCCGCGACGCCTGACGACCGCATCGTCAACTACGAGATCGCGGACGATCCGGTGCCGTACCTGGGATCCTACAGAGCTCAGATCGGCCAGACCGCGAGTTCCGATCCGATCTACGCCGGCACGGTATCAGTGTCGCTGTCCACAGCCATCGGTGATGGCGTTACGCCCCAGGATATCGCAGCCTCGATCCCGAGCCTGACGAGCAACTACGTCAATCGCGGCACGATCGATTACCTCCCCGGCACCGATGGAACGGAGACGACCCTGACGCCGTCGCAATTCCTCGACACGGGGAAATTCGTCGATACGTTCCTCCGGTACGGCACGGAGCACGACGTTTCCCTCTACGCGGCGCGCAGCGCTAGTTCGGCCGTGGTCGATCCAGTGATCCGCAGCTCCGGGATGGCCGTGGATCAGCCGGATCCGGTCTTCCGCTTTTTCGATACCAAGACCGGCGACCACTTCTACACCACCAGTTCGGCGGAAAAGGCGCAGATCCAGGCGACGATCCCGAACTTCAACTACGAGGGGTCGCCCTGGTCGACCCCGGACGAAAGCGCGAACACGCACGATGTCTTCCGCTTCTTCGACACGAACACAGGCACGCATTTCTATACGGATAGCGTGAACGAGCGCGACGGCATCATCGCGAACAACGCCAACTACAAATTCGAGGGCGTCGCGTTCGAAGCCTACAACGCGGCCGACGGTGCCGGCCACCTGACGCTAGAGCGCTTCTTCAATACGCAGACGGGGCAGCATCACTTTGCCGGCAACGCCGAAGAAGCTGCGAGCCTGAAGCAGGGCCTCCAGGGCCCGGGCTGGGTCGACGAGGGCAAAGCCTTCACGGTGCACGTGCCGACGGACGGCATGTTGCACGCCTGAGGTTTACCTCTGTCTGTGGCTTCGGTCGTTGATCGGAGCCACACCCTGGCTCTCCTTCGTCATCTGCGCTGGCGTATCCAGCACGATGAGATCACGGACGCGGCAGTGCTCGGGCGGGCTGCGGACCTGGCGGTCTTCCTCGGGCTCGACTTCCCGCTGGTGGATCCGCAGCGAAGTTCGGTCGGGTCAATCGTTCGCGCCATCTCCCAGGCTGGCGAACTGGTCGTAAGCGTGGCCATCGTCTTCGGCGGGATGATGCTCGTCGGCCTCGCGACGCTCCTATGAGCAAACGGAGTGGGTCCGTGCCAGCATGCCGACCCTCGGTAAGCGCGTGCGCCTCTACCGAGGATCGGCCCAATCGAGCTCATCCGGCCAATGGATAGCGCGAGTTCCATCAGCGCCAGCACCACGAGCCAGGTTCGCAGCCCCAATCACAAGGGAGAGGATGCCGCGGTCGACGGTGATGAACAGGCGGCCTTCCGGCAAGGCTGAGCGGGCCAACAGGAGCGCTGCACCAGTCCAAGCCTTCGCATCAAGGAGGATCGCGAAGCGGGCTTTCGTGTCCGGAGATTGCTTTCCAGTGCAGGCAAACCCCACCTCGGCAAAGAGTGCGCGGTCTGGACCGGATGCGTCCGCGACGCGCTCATGAAGGCTGCAGAGGAGGGCTGGATCTCTCACTCTGAGCGCCGGTCTCAAGCCGCTATGTGGGACGCTTGTGTGAGACGCTACCACCAATCGCGGCTAAGTTACTGAAAAGATTGGAGCGGGCGATCGGGATCGAACCGACGACATTCAGCTTGGGAAGCTGACGTTCTACCACTGAACTACGCCCGCACGACGCGGAGGGGAGGCCGCGACGGTAGCCGCCAGGGCCACGAGCGGGACCATATCAGACCTACATCCGTTGTCCACGGGTCGGCGGCGCCAGGGACACCCAGGCGTACGTTCACAAGGCTAGGGGTTTCCGCTAGGTTCCGACTACCTTCCCGGCTTGGCCGCCCGCGCGCCCGTCGCGGCGTAGCATCGGCCGAACGTTCTCCATACGTCCCCCATACAGGATGCCAACCCTGCGCATGACGGCCAGCACGTGACGACGATCGACGAAACTCCAGGCCCGAGCCGGAGCGCCCGACTTATTCTAGCGTCGGCCTCACCCCGGCGCCTCGCACTCCTGCAGCAGGTCGGCATCGACCCCGATGCCCTACTGGCATCCGATATCGATGAGACGCCACGCAAATCGGAGACGCCGCGCGAGCTCGCCCGACGCCTTGCGCGCGAAAAACTCGCGGCCGCCGGGGCTGCAGCGCGGCGGCGGGATGACATGCGCGAGGCCTTCCTCGTCGCGGCGGATACGGTCGTGGCAGTGGGGCGTCGGGTGCTCCCCAAGGCCGAGCTGCCGGGTGAGGCGGCCGATTGCCTGCGGCTGCTCTCCGGGCGCCAGCACCGGGTCTACACGGCCGTCTGCCTCCTCACGCCCCAAGATGTCCGGCGTGAGCGGGTGGTCGAGACCCGGGTGCGCTTCAAGCGCCTGTCCTCCCGCGACATCGAGGCCTACCTCGCTTCCGACGAGTGGCGCGGCAAGGCCGGAGGCTACGCTATTCAGGGTCTGGCCGGGGCCTTCGTGGTCAAGCTCGTGGGATCGTACAGCGCGGTGGTCGGGTTGCCGCTCTACGAAACAGTCAGTCTCCTGGATGGGGAGGGCTTTCCAGTCCGCAGTGCCTGGGGAGGTCCCGCATGAGCGATCCGAACCCTGGCCGCAGACGCTCTGGACCCACGCAGCTCGACCCGTGTCCGATCTGCAAGAAGGCGTCCGAGCCTGCCTACGTTCCGTTCTGCTCCGCCCGCTGCGCCGATATCGACCTCGGCCGTTGGCTTACTGACCGCTACGCCATCCCCACTGCAGAGGATGAGGACGAGGACGCCGATGGCGTCGAGCCGCGCCCGGACCAGACCGCCTGAAGATCGTCGCTCCGGCGCGAAAAGCGCCCGTCAAAATCTCTTCCAATCGAGGCTGGACAGGCTGCAATCCACCCCCTATACCCCCGCTCCAGCCGGTGCCGCTTACGCGAACCGGCTGAGGCCCAGGTAGCTCAGTTGGTAGAGCATGCGACTGAAAATCGCAGTGTCGGCGGTTCGATTCCGTCCCTGGGCACCATTGCTTCTTGACTACTAACGGACGCCCATTCTTTCGGTATCAACCATCGCACTGCGGTGGATGGCTGGGTCTGAGTGGCTCTGTCAGGCCGGTCGAGCCTGCTGCCCCGGCCGTATAGAGACTGTGTCTCCTCGGACTGACCATCGGTCACAATGTGCTGTCATCCTGGCTCCCGGTGCTTTCGACCCGGCCCATGGCTCCTCCGACGCGGGTCCCGCCGCGTCGGAGGAGGGAACGAACCGCGCACAAGGGGCGTCATCCTTCGACTTTGTTGAAGTTGAGGAGACTGCCATGGACGATGATCGCGTTTGGTCGTTCGAGAAGAGCTTATGGACTGGCGACGCGAACCATTACCGCGAACTGGTCGACGACGAGTGTCTCATGGTCTTGCCGACGCCGCCCTTCGTGCTCAGCGGCGCACAAGCGATCGAGGCGGTTGCCGCGACCCCACGCTGGTCGGGCATTGAGATCACGGAAGGCCAGATCTCGCGTCCCCAGGAGGGTCTCATCATCATCGCCTATCATGCCAAGGCATCGCGCGACGACGAGTCGTACGAAGCCAATTGTACGTCGACCTATCGCCGAATCTCCCATGAAGTCTGGCAGGTCGTCCAACACCAGCAGACGCCGCCCCTCGCCATTCCCGCAGTTGACGGCTGACCGTCACACACAACGGCCCGCCGCCTCTGCCTGGGGCGGGTCGTTGGACCGGATGCGATGAGGCTGCACGGGGCATCCTGCCGATGTACGATGCCCCGTCGACCGCCTTCAGCCGGCGCCATACCCGCCTTCCTTATTCGTCGGGTGCCGGCCTGGGCGAGTGGTCGTCGTAACCGCCCGTCTCCGGCCCCCGATTACGGGACGGCTCGACACTGCCGGGTGAGGTCGGGCCGGCCTCGGCGGCATCGTTGCTGGTCCGCGGTTCGACGAGCGACTTGGCCCTAGGCGGGATGGCGCGGGTATCCGTTTCTGCCTTGTCCGAAGTCATGCTTCCCTCTCAGGTTCGTGCTTCATACGGGGAAGAGACCGCCGAGGATCGGGTTCCGTCTACTTTGAGCGCGGCGCAATTTCGGCTCCGATGAGGTAAGCCATGGACGCCGCGGCGATGGTCGCTGTCGGGCGACGGCGGCGGGTGTTGCGCGACGGCGACGGCACCACTGCAACTGTGCGCCGCACGTATAGGAGGACACCATCCTCGCGATCGGCATGTCATGAACCGCAGCCGATAACAGGCTGGTTTGGACCATGGACATGAAGACAGCTGGGTTTCGCCGGACAATGCAGGGCGCGCCGATTGCCGTCCTCCTGGCCCTCGCGTTGGGCAGCCCTTCCGCGAGGGCCGGTTCGGCGGCACAGCCGGGGCAGACGGTGGGGCAACCGCCGGGTGCGCCGTTGCCGGTGGGCCTCTATTTCATCAACACGTCGAGTTTTGGCTCGCGCGATCTCGCTCCACGCTCCACCGACTCGAACATCAACCTGCCGTCGTTCATCTGGGCGACCCCGGCGGAGGTCGTCGGAGGACGACTGCAATTCGTCGTCCTGCAACCGATCGTGGCGTCGAGCACCCGGGGGGCTGCCTACCAGAGCGGGTTCGGCCAGACGCTGCTGGCCGCGCAGGTGGCCTGGAAACTCGGGCACGACGTGAACTTCAGCTACCTCCTCGGCGCTTATCTCCCGAGCGACACGGAGATCGTCATCCAGAACCCGGTCCTGCATCAGCGCTTCGCCATCACCTACAACGGCGACGGCTGGAATCTGACGGGCAACTTCCTCTATGGCACCTTCTTCGACACGCGCTCGTCCAGCGGGACCTTTTACCCGGACTTCCTCAATCTCGACCTCACGGCCACGAAACATTTCGACCGGTGGGAGGTCGGGCCGGTCGCTTTCGGATCGACCGATCTCCCGACGCACGATCCGAGCTACGCACGTCAGGGCCAAGTCGCGGTGGGCGCGCTCGTCGGCTACAATTTCGGCCCCGTGAACCTTCAGGCCTACGTCACGCGCGACATCGTTCAGCGCAACTATGCAGGCCTCGAGACCCGTGGGTGGCTGCGCGCCACGGTGCCGATTTACCAAGACAAGGACCTGCCGGAGGGATCACGTCCCATCCTACGCAAGTTCTAGGACGAGCCCAGCGCAGGCTACGCCGGCCTGCGCGAAATGCACGCAAGCTGGCCTCCTTCGCGCAACAGCCGGCTGCTTCGTGCGTATGTTCCTCAGCCGGCGGATCGCTGGGTTTGATGAGGAGGCGGGTGCATGAGACACAAGGCCCTGCGGGATCAGGTTATCGTCATCACCGGGGCCTCTAGCGGCATCGGATTGACGACCGCGCGAATGGCCGCCCAGCGGGGCGCCCGAGTCGTGTTGGCGGCCCGCAGCACCGATGTCCTCGCGCGCGTGGTCAGCGAGATCGAGGCCGAGGGCGGTCACGCCGTCGCCGTGACGGCGGATGTCGGTCGGCGCGACGACGTGCAGGCGATCGCCGACGAGGCGCGGGCGAGCTTTGGTGGTTTCGACACCTGGGTCAACGTTGCCGGGCTGACCGTCTACGGCCCATTGAGCGCGATCGACTACGCCGATCATGAGCGCCTGATCCAAACCAATCTCTGGGGTACGGTGAACGGCTCCCTCGTCGCGGTCGAGCACCTGCGCCGGCACGGCGGAGCCCTGATCAATGTCGGAAGCGTCGCCTCTGACCTCGCCTTCCCGTTCCAGGGCCTCTACGCAACCTCCAAGCATGCCGTGAAGGGATTCACCGACACTCTACGCATGGAGTTGATCGCCGAGGGCGCGCCAGTCTCGGTCACCCTGGTCAAGCCTACCTCCATCGACACGCCCTTGCCGAACCGGGCGCGCAATTACATGGACCGGGAGCCGACGCTGCCCCCGCCGATCTATCCGCCGTCCGAGGTCGCCAACGCCATCCTCCACGCGGCCGTACATCCGCAGCGGGACATCTTCGTGGGCGGGGCCGGCAAAATGTTCGTCATGGGCAAGGAGTTCGTGCCCGGCGCCTACGACGAACTCGCGCCCGCCATCATTGCCCTGCAGAAGCGTTCCGAGACGCCCCGGAACCCGACCGGTGCCCTGCACGCCCCGGTTCAGGCCGGCGCAGAGCGTGGCGACTCGCCGATTTACGTGATGCGCACCAGCGCCTACACGCGCGCCACACTCCATCCACTGACCACCCTGTCGATCGCCGCCGGTCTCGCGACGGCGACAGCCCTGGTTCTCGGGCGGCGTGCCAAGCGTCCGTTGTGAGGCGGTCGACCTCAGACTGACTCAGATTTCCGGATTGGTTCGGACGGAAAATCGATCCCGGGCGGTGATCCGGTCCGCCACGAAGTCGTGGATCTCGCGCTGGAAGATCTCTTGGCAGAGAAAGGCGCGCTCGAGGTCGAGACGCTCCTCCTCGATGTCGATGTACCAGCAGCGTCGCCGCCCGCTCCAGCGGTAGCTTCGTCCCTTCAGGACGTCTTTCGTGGCGATGGGAGAGCCCGTGGCCCAGACGCGCACCGTCGGCTTACGCGCGGTCTCGAGCAGGCAGGCGAGAGCCAAACGCCCAGAGGCCTTCAGAGGCGCCGCGAGGAGTGCCAGCAGCGCGTGACAATCGTCGATGGCGCGGTGGCCCTTGTGGAAGTACCCGTGATCGATGAGCAGGTAGCCGAGCTTCAGCCCCTCGTGGCCCTCCGCGCGCCAGGGCACCTGATGGCAGGAGCAGGCCCAGTTCTTCTCGGCGAAGACTGGCCAGCGGGTCTCGCACATCTGGCGGTCGAAGCTGGCGTTGTGGGCGATCACCACGGCGGCGTCGGCCGCCATCGCCATCACAGCCTCGTCGTCGATGCACTGCCCAGCCACATCGGCGTCACCGATTCCGGTCAGGCGGGTGATCTCGGGCGGGATGGGCCGGCCGGGGTCGTGGAGTTGATTGAGCGTGTCGAGTACGCGGTAGACCCGCCCGCTCGCGCCGTACTCGAACTTGATCATGCCGAGTTCGATTACCGTGTCGTGGGTGTGATCGATCCCGGTGGTTTCCGTGTCGACGATCAGGCCGACGAAGGTCGGTTCAGTCGGCCGCGCGTCGGCATCCGCGAAGGGCCTGAACTGCCGGAGGACGCGGTACGCGCCCGTCGTCTCAAGGGCGTCTGCGATCACGTCGAGGGCGTGCGTCGGTGCCACGTTGTCCAGGTCCAGCAGGCCTCCGATCGCGCGAACCCGTACCGGGGCGATCCGGGGCGGAGCTTATGCGCCGATCGGCGCGGTCTGGTAGTCCGTGTCGGCTCAGTATCCCCAGAAGACTGCCAGTGCTGCGGCGCAGGGTCGTCCCGCCGTCGAGCATCGGCATGCCGTGGATTCGATCCGCTAGCGTCCGGGCTTGTCGAGCCCAAGGTGCTCATGCGCTTCGGCCGGCGTCATGCACCGAATGGTATCCTCCGAAAATCCAAGGGCCCGGAGATCGGCTCTCTGACGATTGGTGATCATCAAGGAAACCGCAGGTGACGCCATGGAAACCTTTTCATCGGCCGACGGCGCTGCCTCCGTCGCTCTGGCAACATGCTCGCGGAAGACTGCATCCGCCGCGTCGCGATCGAGAAATCTCAGCAGATCGTCCTCGCCTCCCACCATCGTCCGGTCCCTCATGCTGCATGTCGAAAGGCAGCGTCTGCTATCATGTCCCGTCGCTCGCCGTCGCCCCGAACCCATGGAGAACCAGCGTAATACGGGCTCGCACACGGGGCCGACCGCCGCGACGTCGCGATCCCGCAAGGAACGCAGGCTTCGCTGCTTTCACGGCCTGTCGATGGCAAGCCGGTGTTCGACGCGTTGCTCCATGAGGAACGACGCCGCCCAGATCGCCAGACCGCCCAAGGCCAGGGCGACGCCAACCCAGCCGGTGGAGGGGAGGCCGAACCCCGCCGTGAGCGCGAACCCTGCGAGCCAGGGTCCGAGAGCGTTGGCGACGTTGAAGGCGGAGTGGTTCAGAGCGGCTGCAAGCGTCTGTGCATCCTCGGCGACATCCATCAGGCGGGTCTGCAGGATCGTGGCGAGTCCGCCACCGCAGCCGATGAGAAAGACGACCGGCCCGAGAGTCCAGAGGCTCCCGGTGGCGTAGGGATAGAGAGCGAGTGCGCAGGCGCTCCAGACCAGGGTCGCGCCGGCCGAGAGCATCAGCGCTCGATCGGCCGCCCAGGCACAGACGAGATTCCCGAGGGTGAGGCCCAGGCCGAACAGGGCAAGCACCGGCGGGATGGCGCTCGGCGATGCGTGGGTGACCTCCAGCATCGTCGAAGCCAGATAGGTGTAGACGGAGAACAGCCCGCCGAAGCCGATGGCACCGGTGGCGAGGGTCAGCCAGACCTGACCGCGCCGCAGAGCCCCAAGCTCCTGCAGGGCGCTGGCCCCCCGGGCCGGTGCGCCGAGAGGGGCGTGAATCCGAACCAGGATCGCGGTCACCGTGGCGAGGAGGGTCACCAGACCGAAGCTCCAGCGCCAGCCGACGAGTTGGCCGATGCCGTTGGCCAGCGGCACCCCAACCACCGTCGCGATGGTCAGGCCCGCGATGACCCGCGAAACCGCCTGCGAGCGCCGCTCGCGCGGGACAAGCGAGGCGGCGACCAGGGCTGCCACCCCGAAATAGGCGCCGTGCGGCAGTCCGGCGAGGAAACGGAAGGCCAGCATCCAAGAGTAGCTCGGAGCTAGCGCCGACAATCCGTTACCGAGAGCGAACAGAACCATCAAGGTGACGAGGAGGGTCCGCCGTGCGACGCGAGCCGCCAGCACGGCGATGATGGGAGCGCCCACCACGACGCCAAGGGCGTAGGCGCTGATGACATGGCCCGCCGTGGCGGCATCGATCCCAAGATCGGGGGCGAAGGCGGGCAGTAGGCTCATGGCGGCGAATTCGGTGGTGCCGATCGCGAAGCCCCCGGTCGCCAGCGCGACGAGAATAAGGTTCGGATGCGACGCAGGCGCCGGCAGGCCGGGCATGCGATCCGCCGCGGCCGCGGCTTCCAGAGGAGTTGTCTGTCGGAGATCGACGACGCTCATCGCTGGCTTCCGCCGGTCAGCGCCGCTTCTAGGCCGGGCGTGCCGGTCCGGCCTTGAATCGGGGCCCACTCGGGCCTCGTAGATGCGATCATGGTTCTAGGGTCCGGTACGGGGGGGGCGAGAACGAGCTGCGATCAGTTCTTCGGCACCTTCTCCTTCCCTTTGCCAGGGTTCGACGTGTTGACGAGTTCGGGCGATGCCTTGGCGCGGAGCGTCTGGCGCTGGGCGTCGGTGTCGATCCGCCTGCTCCGGTCGAACGGATCGAGGTGGACGGATTCGCCGGTCCTCAGCGCCTTGGCGATGCCTTCCAGGACCCGCACGTCGGCATAGCCCTCCTCGCCGTCGCATTCGGGGTGGCGGTCGTTCAGGATGCAGTCGGAGAAGTAGCGCAGTTCACCACCGAAATGGTCTGTGTTCTTAAAACTCTCGTGGGTCTTACTTCCACCGATGGTAACGGTGCGTTCGAGAGACTTGCCGTACATGTAGCCGGGGTTTACCTCGACGCTCCCCTTCGTACCCACCACCGTGTAGGTGTCGAGCGTATTGCCCACATAGGATAGGACGAACTGCGCCAAGCGGTTGCCCGGGAAGCGTAAGGTCACGGCGACCGTGTCGTCGAAATCGCCGAGACCTGCCTCAGGGTGGCGTACGCCGACGGCGGAGACCACTTCGGTCGGCTCCGACCCGAAAACGTAGCGGGCGGCGTTCACTGGGTAAGGACCCATGTCGAAGATGGGTCCGGCCTCAATGCCACTGCGAGCCCGGTGGTTCTCAGGCGAGACCATCTGGGTGAAGGTCGAGGCGAAGGTCAGCAGGTCGCCGAGCTTGCCAGAGCGGATCAGGTCGATGGTCGCGAGGGTTGCGGGCTCGAAATGCAGCCGGTAGGCCACCATCAGCTTCGCCGGCGAGCCCTTCGCGACGTCGAGGATCTCGCGGCACTTCGCTGTCGAGATTTCCAGGGGCTTTTCCACCAAGACATGGATGCCGGCTTTCAGGGCGGGGATCGCGAACTCCGCGTGGCGCCAGTTCGGGGTGGCGATATAGAGCGCGTCGATTTTGCCCGAGTCGACGAGTTCGCCGAATTGCTCGTAGCCATAGGAATTTGTGACGCCATACTGCTTGCCGACACCCCGCGCCTTTTCCGGATCCCCGGTGACGAAAGCCACCACTTCGGAGTTTCCGGTGTGTGCCACACCCGGCAGCATCGCCTCCTGGGTGATGTCGCCGAGGGCGACGAAAGCGTAGCGAACCTTTCGAACCGAGGTGAGGCCGAGGGCAGATGCGAGGCTCATGCGAATCTCCGGGTGCGAAGGGGGGAAGCATGTCAGGAGTCGCGATCATGGCCGGGGGCCTCGCCGCGGTTTCGAAAGGCGTGTCCCGACAACTGTGCGCTGCAGCGGATGTTGCATAGCGATGCAGCCAGACGCGCAGGGATGCCTTGCGCTCCGCGCAGGTGCCGTTAGGGGCGTTCGACAGATGCTCAGGACGCGTCCGCCAACGGAGGGACAGTGGGTCATGCTCGTCTTGGTCGAGGATGGAGGGGGTGCTCGCCTCGGCCGTGGACCTGCTGTCGGACAATCAGGTTGACGCCATGCTCGGTGCGCTCTCGGTGAATACCCCCGAAGCCGTGACGCGCTTCGGCGTTCCCAATCGTGATCGATGAACGCCTCGGTCACCAATCGCTGGGTCCGCACGGTGGTGGCCGAACGACCATGGGGCCAGCGACACGATCGCGCAGCATCTGTACGAGCAGGGCGCCTGTCGCTTCGGCTACATCGCGGGCTGGCTGGGAACGCTTGCCCAGGAGCGCCGTGAGGCCGCCTTCCGACAAGGCCTCGCTGAACTCGGCATCACGGACTGCGCCCGGGCGCAGGGAGACCACCACCACGGCGGCGGGTCCGCGGCGGTGAGGGCACTCTATGCCTTCGCCATCGGGCCGGATGGCCTGTGCTGCCAGAACGATCTGGCGGCAATGAGCGCCATCGACGCGTTGAGGGTCGAAATTCTGTCTACGCTGTCCAGAGGGCGTGCTGGGCGCCGGTTACGACCACATCGCGGGGTCAGCCCGGCCTCCTTATCGCCTGACCACGGTCGACGTGGGCCTCGAGCGTGTCGTGCCCAGGCCTTCGCGCAGGTCGAGGCGGAGGATGGCGGTCCGCCCGAAGTTCTGGTGAAGCCGGACCTCGTCCCGCGCCAGCGCGCGCAGTTGACCGGGTGGACGCTGCCTTCTTGCTGGTCAACCGCTCTGCCGGCTGCCTCCCAAGGTTTCGACGGGCGACATCTCCGCAGGCTGTCCGAGCCGTGCGATTTCGGCGGCCAACTCCTGCAGGCTGGCATCCCCCTTCCGTACGACGCGATCGACGCCGGTGAGTTCGTTACGCTCGGCCGGAGAGATATCCCGGGCGCTGAGCACCACCACCGGGATGTCGCTGCAGTCGGTGAGAGCACGCAGCCGTAGGAGGAACGAGAAGCCGTCCATGACCGGCATGGTGAGGTCGAGTAGGATCACGGCGGGGCGCGTCTCGTGAACCCGCGCCAGGGCCTCGACCCCGTCGCCGGCTTCACGCACCGACCAGCCGTCGCGCTCCAGCACATGGCGCAGGCGCTCGCGCATTCCCGCATCGTCGTCCACCACCAGCACCCCGCCGCCCACAGGGCCGAGCCGGCTGAGTACCGCTTTCAGGCGTCCCCAATCGACCGGTTTGGGCAGCGCATCGGCTGCTCCCAGCGACTCGCTAAGCGCCGCATCGGACACGAAGCTGACCATCACCACCGGTATGTCGCGGGTCGCCGCATCGGCCTTCAGGGTTGCCAGGACGGTCCAGCCGTCGACCTCTGGCATCATCACGTCGAGCAGGATGACCCGGGGCGACAGGGTGCGCGCCAAGTCGAGGCCGGCCCGGCCGTCGCCGGCCGTTCGCACCGAGAACCCCTGCCGGACCAGGAAGCGCGCCATGAGGTCCCGCTGGCTCGCCTCATCGTCGACGACGAGCACGAGGCCCCGGTTGCCCCCGGCCCCGTGCTCGGACCGCTCATCGGGCTCAGAAATGTCAGAAACCGCGACGGCGGGGAGAACGGCCGGCACGGTCAGGGTGAAAGTCGTCCCTCGCCCCTCGGCACTCTCCAACACGACATCCCCGCCCATCAGGCCGGCGAACGCCTTGGTCAAGGCCAAGCCAAGGCCGGTTCCACCGTACTTGCGCGTTGTTGTCTCGTCCGCCTGGGCGAAGCGCTGGAACAGCCCCGCCACCTGCTCGGGCGACATGCCAATGCCGGTATCGGCGACGGCAAAGCTCAGCCAATCTTCCGTCGCCGTTGTGTGGCGCCGGACTCGGAGGGTGACGGTCCCCTCCTCGGTGAACTTGCCGGCGTTGCCGATCAGATTGAACAAGCACTGGCGCAGCTTCACCGCGTCGGTGCGCGCCTCGCCGAGGTCCGATGCGAGGTCGACAACGAGGCGGTTGCCCTTCTTGGCCACCAGTGCCTCGACGGTCGCGGCGGCGTCACGCGCGAACGCCTCAACGATGATGTCCTCGGCATACACGTCCATCTTTTCGGCCTCGACCTTCGATAGGTCGAGCACGTCGTTGATCAGACCGAGCAGGTGTTGAGCATTCGTGCGGATCTTGCCGAGATCGGCAAGAAAGCTGTCTTGCCTGAGGTCTTCCGCCTCCTCCTCGAGCATCTCGGCATAGCCGATGACTGCGGAGAGCGGGGTTCGCAGTTCGTGGCTCATGTTGGCGAGGAAGCGGCTCTTCGCCCGGCTCGCTTCCTCAGCTGCGTCGCGCGCCTCCCGCAGCGCCGCTTCGTAGGCATGCCGCTCGGTGACGTCCACATGGACGCCAACCCATTCCCGGATCGCACCGTCGAGGTCGTGTACCGGCACGGCGCGCACCGCATAATGGCGCCAGCCGCCGTCCGGGTGACGCACGCGCTGATCGACGACGTAGGGCGTGCCTGTTCGGACCGCCAATTCCCAGACGAGGCGGGCATTCTCCGCGTCGTCGGGGTGCAAGACGCGCGTCCACCCGCCGCCACGATATTCCACGAAGGGTTGCCCGGTGATCTGCTCCCAGCCGGGCTGCTCCTCCATGAATTCGCCCGCCGCGTTGGTATTCCACATGACGCCGTGGACCGCCCTGACGGCGGAGCGGAACCGCGCCTCACTGACGTGCAGGCGTCGTTGAACCCGTCCCTGTTCGAGGGAGCCCGCCATCATTGCGAGAAACAGGATAACGAAAGTCACGCCCGCTACGGCCAGGGCGAGGTTCTGCGGGCCGGCCGCCGGCATCGCCCGCTGCGCCGCGGGGGCGCCGCCCGCCGTAAGGGTGAAACTGGCCGCTGCCATGCCGGTGTAGTGCATGCCGGCCACGGCGAGCCCCATGATGCAGGCGGCGATCAGCTTCTGCCAGAGACGGTTGCGGCGGAAGGCGAGCCATAGAGCGGCGGTCGCCGCCGAGACCGCGATGGCGACCGAGGCGGCCACCATGGCCGGATCGTAGACCGTGTTGCCCGGGACCCGCATCGCTGACATGCCGGCATAGTGCATGGCGGCAACGCCGAGGCCCATCAGAGGCCCAGCGACGAGGAGCGACTGGAGCGAAGTTCCTCGGATCGCGACCCAGCCGAAGGCCGCCGCTGTGGCGGTCACGGCAACGAGCAGCGACAGGGCCGTGATGCTTAGATCATAGGTGGCGGGAGCGCCCATCTCGAAGGCGAGCATGCCGACGAAGTGCATCGCCCAGATCCCGCCCCCCATCGCGAGGGAGGCGGCGCCGACCCAGACCCAGCGCAGGCCGGCCGTCGCGCCGCGGATCCGCG
This sequence comes from Methylobacterium sp. Leaf465, assembly GCF_001424705.1. Lineage (GTDB taxonomy): Bacteria > Pseudomonadota > Alphaproteobacteria > Rhizobiales > Beijerinckiaceae > Methylobacterium. The sequence goes on along the minus strand of NZ_LMRA01000011.1, from coordinate 48,606 downwards.
CGGCGAGGTCGAGCGCCGTGTAAGAAGCGAAGACCGCGATGGCGATCGAGAGCGCCACAAGGGCGGGGTCGTAGCCGGTATGAACCATGGAATTGCCCGTACGGTGCTGGCCGCCTCCGTCCGAGGACCCGGTGACCCTGAGGACGACGCGGCCATCAGGGAGGCAACAGGCGCTGTCTGTAGACCATGCCCAGCTCACTCACTGCTTCACGAAGCCGTGCGGCGACTGCCGGCATGGGAGACAACCCACGTTCGTTCCAGCGGTCCGGCCCGGCCAAGTCCGCTGAACCCGGCGGAGACGGGGCGCGCGTCCGCCTCAGAGCCTGTTTGAGATCATGATTTCAGGCGGGATTCTTGAGGGCGTTGGCGGCCATGAGGCTAGCGACGCAGGCGAGGCGACCCTTTGCGACGTCGAGGCGACCAGCGCGCTCACGGTGTCGGCCGCCCCAGTGACTGAGCCAGCCGAAGGTCCTTTCTACGACCCAGCGTCGCTCCAGCACGACGAAGCCCTTCTGGTCCGGCTGCGTTTAGACCACGCGATGGCGCATGCCTCGAAGGTTGCACCATTTTTGCAGCGCTCGGCCTATGAAGGCACCGTCAAGGAGAGCCGGACGCAGGCTGGGCCACGCCTGCTTGTCCGCACCCAGCGCCGGCAGGGTGTCGCGATCCTGCACGTTGGCCGGCACGACGGCCAGCGCCAGGACGTGCCCTTCGGCATCCACCAGGGCCACGCGTTTGCGCCCGACCAGCTTCTTGGCGCCATCGTAGCCGCGCGGCCCGCGTACCCCGATGCACTTGACTGTCTGCGTGTCGATGATCGCCAGCCGTGGATCGGGCCGACGTCCGCAACGCCGCCGCTGACGGCGCGCCAGAGCCGGCATCAGGCTCTCGAACAGTCCCTTCTCGATCCAGCGCCGGAACCAGCCGTAGACCGTGCGCCAGGGCGGAAAGCCGGCCGGCAACGTCCGCCATCCTCCGCCCGTTCGCAGGTACCATGCGATCCCCGCCAGCAATTGACGCGCCGCCGTCGCTTCTGGACGGCCCGGCGGATCGGCTCGAATCAGGAAACGGGCCACCTCGTCCAATCCCGCTTGCAAGATCAGACAGATGGGGGCGGCCGGCGGAGGGGCTCAAACAGGCTCTGAGTAGGGCTGCGTCGGGGAAATGGATGCCAACGAGCCAGGGTTCCTGCGCGTGGCAGCGCGCTGAACGGCCGACCCCGTGAAGATTGTCGTCTCGATACAAGCGACATTGCGCCAGCTTGAACGCCAAAGAGGTCGCACAACCTCGTTGCGTGGCAGAGCGCCGGCTCTTTCATTCCTCTTTGAAGCGCAACTAGTCCTCAGGATGCATGACAACCTACTTCACGGCCGACACGCATTTCGGTGACGCATCTCTGGTTCAGCGTCGACGTCAGATTTTCGGGTCCGTGGAGGTCCACGACGAGGCCCTGATCGCCCGCTGGAATACGGTCGTCGGAGTGGCCGACGAGGTCTGGCACCTCGGTGACTTCGCCGCTGATGCCAGCCGCGCGCATTGTGCCGCTGTCTTTGCTCGCCTGAATGGCATCAAGCGCTTGGTGCGAGGCAATCATGATACGAACCGGGTGCTCGAACTGCCCTGGAGCGAGCCACCGGTGGAAAGCGCCCGTATCACCGTAGAGAATTCCAAAGGCTTCGCTTTGCGGCTCTTTCTCTCGCATTACCCGCACCGGTCCTGGCCGGGCTTCTGGCGGGAGACCCGGCACCTGTATGGACATACGCATGCCTGCCTGCCGGATACGACCCGTTCCTGTGATGTCGGCGCTGATGCCTGCGATTACCGCCCAGTCGACCTGACAACGCTCATCGCGCGTCTGGACGCGGCGCTGCAGGCTCCCGAGGAAATGGCGGCGCGCGGCCTACGCTGAGCCTTTCCGACGATCCGACGCCCCCGAGATGGCTCGGCGTTCGCCGACTTTCCGCGGCGCTGCGGATTCTACGCTCGCATCTCCTACGTGGCGTGACCTCGATCCTTCACCCCCGAAATGCGCCCTCCATGCGCTGGGGTTGGTCACGGCAGTGCGGTGATAATCAGGCAGAGCTCCAGACCAGCGCAATATGAAAATTCGTAATACGCAGTTCCTTAACGCGGAATCCTGATCGGCCTGAACGTACATCGGACATGCCGCTTGCACATCCAGGCAAGCCTTTCGATGACGCTTGGGTGATCAAGACGGAGTGTCGAGGCGCTGGCCGGCACCTATCCGGTGCGCGAACACCGCGTGCGGCAGCAGCGGCCAAGCCCGGATCACACTGGGTGATTCCGATCCTTGGTTCGGCCCCAGTCTCTAAAAGGCAACGACGTTCCGAGTCGCTCCGATTGGCGCGGCGCTTCGGTGAACGCGCCAGGACGTGGAGCATTCGCGTTGCCGCGAACGACATCCCCCTGAACGATCGCATGGCCGGAGGCGACCGCCAGGATCAGCTGCGTCGCGTAGGCACGAGGTCCACTTCCTTTCAGGGACATTCCCGGGCCGCCGGGGCGGAGCTTGTTGCCGATCAAGCCCCAAGGCGCTGGGATCGGAAGCCGCCTGATGCCTAGCCCCCGATCGATCAGCGCCGCCGCGTCCTCGATCTGCCCGGCAAGCAGGAGAAGCCCGGGGCGCGTGATCCGAAATGCGTAGTTGCTCTCATCATCCACTTCCACGAGCGAGACGAGCTTCAAGGACAGAGCCTGACAGGCGATATCCACGTTGTCCCGCGTGAATTCGGCCTCAAGCGCGAGAGGTTGTGCAGATGTCCGGCAGGAAACCCGTTCGAGGAACAGGCGGCGTCTGAACGTTTGTGCCATGTCCCTCGCACACGGATCGCTCACCCTGGATCGATCTTGCCGGTATCAGCATGCCGTCGCGGAAGTTTCGGACTGGTTGCGACCGCAGCGTCCGCAGACCGCCAAACGGAACCGGTCTGACGGCTATCCCCAGTTCCGCTGAAATGGCGAGCCGGGGATGTCGCGGGTGAGACCGCCGGATGCGACGAGGCCAGATGATGGACTGACTTCGTGACCGTGTGGGAATCAATCTCCCTCGAACGCAACGCGGAGTTCGGCAGGGTTGCGCCAAGCTACCCGTACCGGAAGTTGCACGGATCGGATTTACAGGACGAAACGATCGGGGATTCCCAGAACGCCAACGACCCGCGATCGTGTTCCACCCAACGGGTGGTCAACGAGGGCACAACTCGCAATTGGCAATCTTGATGAGGATACGCGCAGCGCGAGATTGCAGCGTGGGCCGCTCAGACCGCCTATCATCCAACGCATGGTTTGGCGTCTGCGCCCCGATCAAAGGGTCTGCATCTGTGAAGTTGCTGCGCGTGAAAATCGTGAAAATCATCGGTGATGAGCTCAAGTTGTGTCGCGACGGCTACGGTTCTCGTTCCAAGGCATGCAACCGATTCCATCAGACGTCAGCGGTAACTTTGAATGATGGGACGGGAATCCCTTGTTGTTCGCCAGCGCTGCCCTCTGTGAGAGGGGGGATCGTTCAGGAAGGGTGACCATGACGAAGCTGTTCATTGCCAAGATCCGTTCCGCCGCGGGGACAAAGCCCTTGGTGACCGTTCGGGCCGCTGCTGAAGGGGAAGCGCGGCTGTTCTTGGAAGCTGCGTATCCGGAAGACGAGATCGTTGATGTCGCAGGACCCAGCGGCTGGGCGAGCGATGCCGATACCGGAAGTGCACCGGGTGATATCCGTGAGCATGCCGGCGTGGAATGGCAGGCACCTTCGAACCACGCGAATTAACGCGCCAACGGTCTCGATCGCTCCCGCATCCGCCAAATACGGACTGAGCGGAGAGCGGGCACTTTTCAGTCCCCGAACTGCGTGGCCTTTTGCTGGTGATGCCAATCCGCTGCGTAGACCGCGCTTCCTATGCAATCGACTGGTCGGAACTTTCGGCCGTGATCCGCTCCGAGCGCGCGATCGTTGCGAGGGAGTGGGCGGCTTATCGAGAGGTCGTCTTCCATCTTGGTGATGGCCGCTGATGGGATGTCACGACAACGGTCTGGGATTGCGCCGACGCAGCGGTCGCCGTCTCGGTTGGGACAGCTGACGGCCTCGAGTAGGTACGCTGAACGCGTGGTTTTGGTGACGGCGCATCGCGATCAAGCCATCGCTAACAATGCGGGCATGAACCTCGCCGCTTCCTGTCAGCACTGTCACATCAACCACAATCGCCCGAAGCATCGACGACGACGTTGGCGGACGCTGTGTCGGCACAAGGCTTCGGGGGATCATTTTCGCGGCCCCTGCCGCGGTGGCTGAGCGCCGAGGGACACGCGAAGTCGCTCTCGATCGCAACGCTGCCAGCGTTCCAACCGGCGCGACGCTGCAGAATCGATGATCCTGGGCAGGCCTGATGCCCTAGACAGATGGAGCAGGCATCCCCTTCAGGACGGCTTCATGGAGAAGGCGGAGCCAATGGATCGCCTCCCGGGCTTTGGCTTCGGCAATTTCGGCCCGCCGCTCCGCGTCAGCCACCGAGCTCTTGCTGGCGTTACTGGCATCGACGATCGCTTCGATGTTCGCGAGCGTGATCGACCAGTCGAACTCGTCGGTCTCCGCCTTCGGCGCGGGCTCAGACCTACGGGACAACGTATCCGTAAAGTTCTCGGGAATCAGACGATTCAGATCGTCGCTCGAATGGGGGAACGAAGTGCTGAAGATATTCCGAATTCGCTCCGCTTCCTGATCGAGCGAATCCACGAGGACGAGTTTCTCGGCTGCTTCCGTCACGTATGCACCCCAGTCCAGGATAGTCTAGTCTAATATTAGAGAATACTCATCTGGTAAAAATCGGGTTAAAATCAGCGCGATCGTCAATTCCGAGAGGCTGCGTTGTGAATTGCGGGCATATTTCAAGATGGTGGGATGATCGTGCAAACACGCAGGACCGCACGCATCGGATCTGCCAAGGGCGGCGCGAGATCCGTCCGGCAGGCCTGCATTCCCTGGCGCAGTCGGCATGAATACGCCGGCGGATGGGGTTACCGCGGTAGCTGGGTTCAGTGGTGACTGCGCTGGTCCCAGAGCAGGTTGCCGATCCGCGATGCACTGCACCAACATAGAAGAGAGGGCCCGTACCGGATTCGACGGGATGGATCTCCGCGCTACCTGCGGTTTCCGGCAGCTATGCTGCGGCGAGAACGAAATCGACGCCCTGCGCGACGATGACTGGGCTGTAGGCGTGGGGGCCGTCGTACTCGACTGCCATGACCGGGTATCCGGCCTCCCGCAACCGGGCGACATGAACCCGCGCGCTGCGATTGATCGGAATCTGCTCGTCGCGGATTCCATGGGAAAGGAAGATCCGTGGAACGCCCGATTGCAGGTGAACGGACAGGAAGCCGGCCGAGGAGACGAGGAGATGGGTGACCACATGCCCGTTGGCTAGGCCGAGGGAGAGCGTGTAGCTGCCACCATCCGAGTGGCCCGCGAAAATCAGATGCGTCGGATCGAGTAGATAACGGGTGCTCACCTCGGCCAAAGCCTCGTCGACGCGCTCGCGGTCGGGTCCATGGCCGCCAATGACGAGATCCCAAGTCGGGAACATCGATTGGGGTGCCAACAGTAGGAAGCCCCGCGCTTGGGCATGGGCCTCCAGCATCGGCAGGATCTTCTCTGCGCTGCCGCCACCACCATGGAACAGGACCACGAGAGGTGTTGGCCGGCGTGGATCGACGCTTTCGGGTACCACGAGGATCGCGTCCCGCTCGGCGAACAGCCCGAGACAATGGCGACCGGGGGGGAGAGGCTCCTTGGTGGGGAGCCGGTGCGCGAAGGCGAGCCGGCCGGCGAGGCGGGGATCGATCATGCGGGACTCCGGGTTTCGGAAGCAGTCGGAGGGGAGGCGTCAGTCAACCGGCCTTGTCCGCCTGGAGGGGCTTGATCTTCAGTTGATCGATCAGCCAGCGCCATCCGCCATCGGCCTGGCGCCGTGCGGTTTCAGCCGAGATCGTCCCGTTGGGCAGTCGCGCGAAGGTCATGGCGTGATCGCCGTTCCGGATCGCCGGGAGGGTCTCGGCGGCCGGAAAACCAGACTTGCGCGCCAAGAGGTCGGCATAGAATTGCCGGATCTCGCCGTGTCCGGTGGCCACGACCTTCCCGGCCGCCAGCACCGCATCGGGCTCGTAGAGGGCAACGAGGCCGTCCACGTCGCCTGCATTGGCGCGTTCGTTGAAGAGGCGGGCGAGGTCTTCCGGCTCGTGGGCGATCGGCGGGTTCTGGCCGGAGACTTTCGGTGATGTCGTCATGGCGACTCCTTCTTGGAAAAGCATAAGGCTCAGGTGAGCAGCGTGCCGGCACTGTCCCGGACAGAGACGACGACGGGGATGCCGGCCTGCACGCTTTCGGAAACCGTGCAGAAGCGCTGGAACTGCTCCAGCACCCGGTCGATGCGGGGTACGGAGTCGGCGGTCGCCCCGAGGCTGATCGCGACCGCGATGCCGGCGATGCGCAGACGGTTCTCGGCGTTGCGGGTGACCTCGCAGTACGCCTCGGCCCGGATGCCGCCGGCCTCTTGCTTATACTTACCGAGCGCGAAGACGAGGCTGGCGCACAGGCAGTTCGTCACCGAAGAGACGAGGAGCTGTTCGGGGAACGGGCCTTCGCCGCTGCCGATGGGAATGGCCTCATCGACCATGAGGTGGGGCAGGATCCCACCGAAATCGATCGCGAACTTGTAGCCCTCGATCTGAGTGATCGTGATGCTCGGGCCTGGACCCATGGCGGCTCTCCCCTGCCGATTCTCGTTGCCTGCAGCGTGCCGGCGTCATCCGAGAACGCTGTCACCAAGGCCCGAGCTCCCTGGGGCAATTGACGTCAGCTCCGCGAGTTGACACCTTATCTACGTTGGCATACCAAATACCAACGATCGGAACAGCGAAAAATACCAAGTCCTTCCGACGCCATCGAACGGCTTCAAGTCTGACGGACAAAGAGGGGAGTGTTCCATGCCGATGGATGACCATCGTCTCGCCCCAGGTTCGAGCCCGCCCGGTCGATAAACCGGGCGACGGAGACGATATCCGCAGCACGGACAGGGAGATGAGGGTCAGCGCATGACGAGCCCGATCGATTTTGCTGTCCTGGTGGCAGCAGCCGGCGATGCCGTTGTGGTGTCGGACACGAGCGGTGCGATCACCGTGTGGAATCCCGCCGCGACGCGGATCTTCGGGTACGCGGCGGAGGAGGCGGTCGGTCAGTCTCTCGATCTCATCACCCCGGAGCGTCAGCGCCGGCGCCACTGGGAGGGCTATGCCAAGACCATGAAGACGGGCGTCACCAAGTACGGTGCCGACGTCCTGCGAGTCCCAGCCATCCATAAGGATGGCCACACGCTCTCCATCGCCTTCACGGTCGGGCTGATCCACGGCTTCGACAACGCCGTTACGGGTATCGCCGCGATCATCCGCGATGAAACCCAGCGCTGGAACGACGAGCGTGAACTACGCCGCCGCTTGGCGGCCCTCGAATCCCGCGTCGCCTGAGGGCGAGGCGCGACAGACCGCCGGGATCACCCACCACGGGTTTCCGGCCAACCCAGAACCCGGATCGACCGGGCAAGCCGCGAACTTCGACAATCGTCTGAGCCAACAGGGAGAACGCCACGATGAGCAAGCCGCTCGAGGGTATCAAGATCATCGATTTCACCCACGTCCAGGCTGGTCCGGCCTGTACCCAGCTACTGGCCTGGTTCGGCGCCGACGTGATCAAGGTGGAGCGCCCTGGGGCCGGCGACGTGACGCGCACGCAGCTTCGCCACGTCGAGGATGCCGACGCGCTCTACTTCACCATGCTTAACTCCAACAAGCGTTCCCTGACGCTCGACACCAAGACTCCTGAGGGCAAGGAAGTCCTCGAGAACCTGATCAAGCAATCCGATGTCATGGTCGAGAACTTCGGCCCTGGCGCCCTCGACCGCATGGGCTTCTCTTGGTCCCGCATCCAGGAGCTCAATCCCGGCATGATCCTGGCGTCGGTGAAGGGCTTCTCGGATGGCCACCACTACGAGGACTTGAAGGTCTACGAGAACGTGGCGCAGTGTGCCGGCGGCGCGGCCTCCACCACTGGCTTCTGGGACGGCCCGCCTACTGTGAGCGCCGCGGCTCTCGGTGATTCGAACACCGGCATGCACCTCGCGATCGGCATTCTCACGGCGCTTCACCAGAAGAACAAGACCGGCAAGGGCCAGAAGGTCGCTGTCTCGATGCAGGACTCGGTGCTCAACCTTTGCCGCGTCAAGCTGCGTGACCAGCAGCGTCTCGATGCCCTCGGCTACCTGGAGGAATACCCGCAGTACCCCCACGGCGAGTTCTCGGATGTGGTGCCGCGCGGCGGCAACGCGGGTGGCGGTGGACAGCCAGGCTGGGTGCTGAAGTGCAAGGGCTGGGAGACCGATCCGAACGCCTACATCTACTTCACGATCCAGGGTCATGCCTGGGCCCCGATCTGTAAGGCGATCGGCAAGGATGAGTGGATCGACGATCCGGCCTACAACACCGCTCGCGCCCGCCAGGACAAGATCATGGACATCTTTGGCACGATCGAGGCTTGGCTCGCCGACAAGACGAAGTTCGAGGCCGTCGATATCCTGCGCAAGTTCGACATCCCGTGCTCACCGGTGCTGTCGATGAAGGAGATCGCCAACGATCCGTCGCTGCGCGCCAGCGGCACCGTTGTCGAGGTGCCGCACCCGAAGCTCGGCTCGTACCTGACCGTCGGCAGCCCGATCAAGTTCTCCGACATGCAGGTCGAGGTGAAGGCCTCCCCGCTGCTCGGCGAGCACACCGACGAAGTCTTGCTCGATCTTGGCTACACCCAGCAGCAGATCGAGCAGTTGCACCAGGCCCGCGCCGTCTGAGGCGGCGTCTGAAACGGAGACGCCAACGGCCTGTTCTCGGACAGGCCGCTGAATCAAGTAAGACGGCGCGCCTTGAGGCGCGCCGTTTCCGTTTTGTGGTACCGGAGCGAGGCTCGCCCATACGGCTTGTCCGTCATCGGCCCGGACGACCGCGGCATGGAAATCCAGGCACGGGGCCGCAGTGACGGGTTAGATGCCGGAGCGAGACGCATCTTGCGCGAGGGACGTCCCGAGGCGCCGCAGGTCGGCGGCGAGGATCATCCGGTGAATCGGCCCCACTGGCGCCATGTAGGCCCGGCCGAACGCATTGTGGACCACAACCGACGAGGTGATCGTGAGACGGCGACCAGCTGTCGCGAAGCAGATCATGACGTCGAGATGCCGGTCCCGCGTGGTCAGGACGAGCATGTCCGGCGTACTCTGTTCCACCAAGAAGAAATCCAGTTTGTCCCCCGTGCAGACATGGGTCCGCCGCTCCCTGGAAAAGCCGCCGATGGCCTTGACGCCGAAGCGGATTGCGATCGCATCCCTCACGCGAAAGGCGAGGGTCATCAGCGGTCGCGGCTTCGAGGCGATAGCGTTCCAGACATCGAGCGGGCTGACAGCCGTCGGGAGGATTACGGACTGCGTGTCGTTATAGTCGAGCTCTTCGCGCGGGCGCAGAAGTCGGACCGGTGGAGCCTCAGCCAAGCTTTCTCTCCTACCTGGGCGGTGGCCGAAGTCTAACATGGCCGATGCGGAGGTCCGGATGGGACGATGGGTGTGGCGGGAAATGCGGCATACATCGCCGACCGTATTGTCATCGCACGCGCGACCTACACCCTGAGGGATGCGGGCTTGTCTTGCTGCCCCGCGAGGTGGGATGACATGGCGAAGCGGTCCTTTGGATCGTCCATCGTCGTGGTGCCGTCAATCCCGTTCGCTGCGAGCGCATCGTAGGGCAGCCAGCCGCTGAAGGGCTCCAGGGCGTTCGGCTCGGCCGGGCGGTACCAGCGCCAGACCTGACGCGTCGCGCTCGGGGAGTACCAGCGGCCAGGGAGGCCTTCCGCAAGAATCGGGCCTAGGGTCAGGTGGTTAAGCCAAATCCGGTTGACGGTCTGCGGGGCCGTCTGCATCGGGCGCCAGGTCGGCGGCATCGGAGATCTCCTGCGAGACGATCGGGTGGGCTGAAACGGGCGCGGGGGCCAGGACTTGGCGTCCGGCCCCCGCAGCTCTTTCTTCGGCGCTTCAGATGGGCTGTCAGGCCGCGACGATGCGGGGGGCTGGCTTAGTCTCGTCGGAGACAGCGAGCGCCTGCGCCACCACGCGCTTACGCCAGGGCTTCAGTACCGCGATGGCGAGGAGCGAGGCGAGGATGTTGGCGCCGGCGGCGACCAGGAAGACGCCGTCCCAGCTGTTGGTCGCCTGCTGCAGATAGTTCGCTACCGGAACCAGGAGCGCGGCGGTGCCTTTCGCGGTGTAGAGCAGGCCCGCATTGGTCGCAGCGAACTTCGTACCGAAGGTATCTGTGCAGGTCGAGGGGAAGAGGGAGTAGATCTCGCCCCAGGCGAAGAACACGAAGCCGGAGAGCAGCACGAACCACAGGGGGTCATGGCCCCAGAGGTAGAGCATGTAGATGCCGAAGCCTTCCATGGCGAAGGCGACGAACATGGTATTCTCGCGACCAATCTTATCCGAGACCCAGCCGAAGAACGGGCGGGTCAAGCCATTAAGTACGCGGTCGATGGTGGCTGCGAAGGTGATGGCGACCATGGTGATGCCCATAATCGTGACCGGCACCTTGTCGACGCCGATATCGGCAGCGATGGGCTTGAGGTTGGCGGTGATCATCAAGCCGCCTGCGCCCACGATAACGAACATGAAGTACATCAGCCAAAAGATCGGCTGCCGAGCGACTTCGCCGGGGGTGTAGTTGCGCCGGGTCTGGATGACGTTGGTGTTCGCGACGGCCTCCGGAACTTGCCCCTTCTTCGGCGAGGTGAAAAAGAAAGCCAACACAGCGACCACGAGGCCCTGGCCGATGCCGAAGTTGAAGAACGCCGCCTGGAAACCATGATCGGCGATCATCCACTGGATCGGCGCGACGGTGAGGGCTGAGCCGGCACCGAACCCCGCGGCGATGATGCCGGCGGCGAGACCACGCTTGTCCGGGAACCATTTCAGGGCGCTGCCGACACAGGTGCCATAGACCGCGCCCGCGCCGATGCCGGCGACGACTTGGCCAAGATAGAACATATTCAGGGTGCTGGCGTAGGAGTTGATCACCCAGCCGATCCCGCAAAGGAGACCACCGAATAGGACTACGACCCGTGGGCCGTACTTGTCGACGAACCAGCCTTCGACCGGAACGAGCCAAGTCTCAAACAACACGAACAGGGTAAATGCCCATTGGATCGCGGCGCGATCAAATCCGAATTTTTTTTGAATGTCGGGGACGAAGAATGTCCAACCGTATTGCAGATTGGCAATCATCACCATGCAGATGACGCCGATGACGAGCTGACCCCATCGATAACTGTCGGATACGTGCTCGGTTGTAGTTTCCACCCTCGACATGGCTTTTCCTCCGATAGGCTCTTGATGAAACGAGATACGCGATCGGCTCTTCGTCCGATGCTGAGCGTAGGGGCCGTTGACCGCCGGACTTATCGCCGGCTTGGTATGTGGAATACCAGCCTCTCTCTCTGCGAACCAATCGTCAAGAGTTGGTTGCCGAGAAATCGATCCCGCACTGCAGCGTGGTGGCCAAATGCTGGTAGTTTCGCTCCATCCGCGAGATCGCTCTTAGTGTTTCCAGGCGGTCGATCTGCTTGCTTTGCACGGGCACCAGCGATCTGAGCGCAGACGATATTTGAATCCTGGCGATACCTCAGCGTGTCGTCTCGTCGAAACGCAAGGATCCTTATTCGACGATACCCAGATGCCGGATAAGCTTATGTGCAGAGGAAGTTACCTCGCCGCCTAATGCGCGATAGTGCCGGTCGAAGCACATGCTGGCGGCGCATCCGCACGTGAGCATTGTGTGATGTCCCAATCGTTTTAGTTGCGGTCCTGCACTGGGGACGGGTGCGCGATGACGCAGTGCAGCAAGCAGATAGGCGAAAACTGTTGTTTGCCATCCAGGCGGGGAAGATTCTTCAAAGCCGGTTCGCGAGTTTGAAACGACAAAGCAGCAGATCTGTCTCTCATTCCGGCATGATATTTCGCCCCACCCATTGACAGAAAATATTTTGTATACCAGGCTCGCGAGTGAAAAATGCCATAAGATCAGAGGAGCGGTGCCATGAGCGCGCGCCAGAAGCTTGGCAGTGAAGCCTCCCGCGTGCGCTATATTCGTATGGATCGGTCTGTGCGGGAAGCAATTCGGCTTCTAGCCGCTCCAGACGTTGATGCGCTAATTGTCGTTGACGGCCCATGCGACGACACTGGTTCATTTATCGGAATACTGAGCGATCGTGAGATCTTTCGCGTAATGGCCAGGGAGGGCCTGGAGACGCTCGACAGCTTGGTTTGGATGCTGACTACGCCGGAGTTCGTCTCCGCCGACGTTCGGACGCCGCTCGCCGATCGGTTGCAACTGTTTTGCACGCATAAAACCAACCATATCGCGATCATGAATGGAATGTGCCTTCATTCGATTCAGAGCATCTGGGATTGTGTTGTAGATGCATCACACGCTTCGACTGTATAATCGCAGCGTCCGAGGTGGGGTCGGACCCGATCCCCTTGGTGATGTTCATGAATTACACAGATTGATACAAAATCGTGCGATGCAAAAGCAGTTGGATTGATCGCAGATCCTTCAACAATGCGCAGAACTTGACGCTTGATGCGTTTAAATACACATTTTTAAGCTCGCTCGACGACGGGTAGGGCAAGGCGAGGCTGGCGTTTGCATGCCGGCGCGCATCACCGCTCGGCGCCTCTGCAATCTGACATCGTCGGTGGTGAAGAAGATAAAGGAGTGATCCCCATGCGTTTCCTGGCAATCCTCGACTGCCCGGTAATCTTCAGCGGTGAGAACAGCTACGGGATGACCAGTATCGACATGTGTCCCTCGACTGGTATCACGAACGGCCTGATCAGTCGCCACGTCAAGGTGATTGACGGTCGCTTGATCGCTGTCTGCATTTGGACAGGCGAGGTACTCTGTCGCGAGTATTTCGATGCGGCGTGGTACCAGAAAGCTGGGGAGCTTTGGGGAGAAGAGTACCAGCTTCGCCTGGAGGTCATTGAGGAACCGCAGGCCGTTTGAGCACCCGCGGTGGATTGGGGTCTGGGCTCGAATCTCGTGCGTTCGGACCATCACAGAATGCAAAGTCTACTGGCATGACCATCCATGCCTTGGCGAGTCCGGCAAGCGACGGCGCCGATCCGGACTGTTACGGGCCCTGGAGCCCGGGTATCGAGTCGAGCCTTCCGCGCGCGCTCCTGCCCTTAGCTACCGTTTTCCGCGAGGAAAACGTCGAGACCTCCCTCAACGATGCCTATGAGTTGAGCGATGTCAGTGGTCTGCCATTGACATCGCTTGTCTGCTTCCGGCCTGAGCGGCTGGTGGTCCACGAAGTTTTGATCCGCGTCATGGCTGATCTTTCCGTTCCGGTCGGCCAGACGTACGGCGATCTCGGGGTAAATTTTCGTGCCATCGTCTCTGCCATCCTGAACGAGGGTATTGCCGAACATGGCAGAGAGATCGCCGCGCGACATGCGGAGATCCGGGTCGCAGCCGCGGAACTTCTCGATGGCCAGATCGACAAAATATTGGGCGAGTACCTTCACACCGCCGAGGGGTGGCCACCGCGCGGTGCTCTCTGGCGTCGTTTCTGGCCTCACAGCACCGGACGGAAAAGCTCAAAACCTTCCGGCTCTGCTTGCGTTGGCCGGGACCCTATACATCAGGTCTGGCATCACCTTGACGCCTGGCATGCGCGGGTCGCCGCGGCAGAGGATGCTCTCGCCGTGGCGGCCTGCGCCGCGCTGCGTTGCGTCGTCGAGAGTCTGATCGGTCGACGTGGCTTTCTCATCCGTGACCCGTCACTGCTCGGAAGGCTTGCCGTCACGCTCGTGTCGAACGGCTATGGTAGTCTTGCCCTCGGCGCGCTGATCGAGCCCTGGATGCAGGCAGTGGTGGCGAAGCGCGGTTACGTGCGCCTTAAGCCGCAGGACACTCCTGTCATCCTGAACGTGAAGGGCTCGTCCGCCTCAGGCAAGAGTACCATCCGTCCCTATCAGCGCGCTCTGGTCGAGACCCTGGGATTGAATTGGTCCGACTTCGCCCTCATCACGCCTGATGTCTGGCGTAAGTTCCTGTTGGATTACGACAGTCTCGGGTCAGCGCGGCGCTATGCCGGGCCGTTGACAGGACACGAGGTCGAGATCATTGACCGCAAGCTCGATGGCTACATGGCGCGGAAAGCTGAGGCTGGCCGGATCTCCCATCTCGTCATCGACCGCTTCCGCTTTGACAGTTTTGCAGTCAATCCCGGTACCGAACTTGGGAGCCAGCTCCTCACGCGCTTCGGGCGCCAAGTCTACATGCAGTTCATGATCACGCCGCCGGATGCCACTGTCGAGCGGGCTTGGAAACGTGGCGAACAGTTCGGTCGCTACAAGGCGGTGGAAGACCTACTGGCGCACAATGTCGAAGCTTACACAGGCATGCCACGGTTGTTCTTCACCTGGGTGTTGCGGCCGGACAAGGAGGTGCATTTCGAGTTCCTGGACAACGGTGTACCCGAGGGTTGCCTTCCGCGGACCGTCGCTTTTGGTGCGAATGGCGTGATGAACATTCTTGACGTTCAGGTCTTGCTCGACATCGATCGGTATCAGGCCATCAACATTCAGGCCCGCAATCCCGAGGCGGTCTATCGCGGCGTTCCACCCCGGGATGCGCCAGGGGAGATGCGTTTCCTGCGCGATTGCCTGCGCCGGATGACCACCATTCGCTTTGCCGATCACGCCACAGGCCGTGTCCTCGCGCGCCTCGACAGCGGGCGACTTACCAGTCTCGTGCCGACGCTGGCTGAAGCCGACCCGGTCGTTCACCGAGTCCTGACAGGCCTTGGGGTCATCAGGCAAGCGGAAGCAAATGCAGGATCCAGTGAAGCTCTGCAGGTGAGTGGAGCGTGCACCCTCGGAGCCTGGGGCGAGAAAACAACGCTGAGGCGTTTGACCTGAGAGCAGATACGATGGTGCGGATTGAGCGAAAGATCTTTGACCACCACTGTGAATTTGCGATGCAACAGGAAATGTTGCGCCACTATATGTTTTCGAAACACCGTCCGTGCTCGCATCCTTTCTTGTCACGATCCTCGTCCATATGGCTCTGCAGGTTGGACGCGTGATCAAGATCGCTGACTGGCTGTCACAAGACAGAAGTTCCGTCGAAAGAAACAACGAAGTCGTCGTCGGAAACAGAAGCGGTGTTTTGCTGTTTGCGGTTGAGACGGATAAATGATCCTTCTAAAGGGAAGCGCGGCGTCGAGGGATCGAGGCCGCGCAAGTTGGGAGAAGAGAGGTCGAGTTGAGGAGACTGCCTATTCGGCGGCGATCCTCTGGACGACGCCGATGGCCCCGGACTCGGCAATCTCAAAACGTTCGGCTTCAGAGTATCCGAGGACCTCGGTCAAAATCTCTTCGGTGTGCTCGCCCAACAGCGGAGATCGCGTGATCTCGGTATTGCTGGCCGAGAGTCGGATGGGGTTGCCCACAGTGAGGTACTTGCCACGGGTGGGGTGATCGACCTCTACGACCGTACCGGATCTACGCAGGGACTCGTCCTCCGCGATCTCCTTCATGGAGAGGATCGGCCCGCATGGCACATGCAGCGCATTGAGGATCTCCATCGCCTCGAACTTGGTCTTCGACATCGTCCAAGATTCGATGCGGGTGAAGATCTCGTTCAGGTGCGGCAGGCGAGCCTTCGGTGAGGCATAGTCGGGATGTGTCGCCCAGGCGGGTTCGCCGATGACGTCGCAGATCTGCGACCAGACCGCGCCCTGGGTGATGAAGTAGATGTAGGCGTTCGGGTCGGTCTCCCAACCTCTGCATTTGAGGATCCGGCCCGGCTGGCCGCCCCCGGAATCATTGCCGGCGCGCGGCACCGAGTCGCCGAACGGAATGCCTTCGCCGAACTGGCTGTATTCCCGCAGGGGGCCACGCTCTAGGCGTTGCTGGTCGCGCAGTTTGACCCGGCAGAGGTTGAGCACCCCGTCCTGCATGGCGCAGTCGACCCGCTGGCCGAGGTCGGTCTGGGTGCGGTGGTACAGAGCGGTGACGATGCCCAGTGCCAAGTGGAGGCCGGTGCCGGAATCACCGATCTGCGCGCCGGTCACCATCGGGATGTCGGTGCGGAACCCAGTGGTCGATGCAGCGCCGCCGACGCATTGCGCCACGTTCTCATAGACCTTGCAGTTCTCGTAGGCGCCGGGGCCGAACCCCTTCACCGAGGCAAGGATCATGCGTGGGTTGGCGGCGTGGATCGCCTCCCAGGTCAGGCCCATCCGGGCGAGCGCGCCGGGAGCGAAGTTCTCGACCAGGACATCGCACTCGCCGATCAGGCGCCACAGCACCTCGATGCCCTTCGGATTCTTGGTGTCGAGGGTGATCGAGCGCTTGTTGTGGTTCAGCATCGTGAAATAGAGGCTGTCTACATCTGGAATGTCTTGGAGCTGCTGGCGCGTCGCATCGCCCACGCCCGGCCGCTCGACCTTGATCACGTCGGCACCGAACCAGGCTAGCAACTGCGTGCAGGTCGGGCCCGACTGGACGTGCGTGAAGTCGAGGATCTTGACGCCTTCAAGGGCTTTCATGGCACAGGCTCACCTATCCGGGAGACGTCAGCACGGGCATCCGTTCGGGCGACGGCGGGTGAAGGATGCTCTCCTGCAGCACAGTGCCGATACCACGATCTTCGGAGCATGCGAGACGGCCCACCGGGAGGCCGCCTGCGCGTGTCGTGTCCCCGGAGACGGAGTTCGTCTCCGGGGAGGGCGAGGTCTCGCGCCTCAGGCGGTTTTCTTGCGGACCACCGTGCTCGTCGGGTTCAGGCTTCCGATGTTGCCACTCTCGGTGCCGGCGCTCGGGTCAATCACCGCATTGATCAGGGTGGGCTTGCCCGAGTCCATCGCGGCGTTGACGGCCTGGGAGAGTTCGTCCGGGGTTGTGACGTGGACGCCGATGCCGCCGAAGGCCTCCATCATCTTGTCGTAGCGCGAGTCCTTTACGAATACCGTCGTGCCTGGATCGCGGCCGGTGGGGTCGGTGTCCGTGCCGCGATAGATGCCGTTGTTGTTGAAGACCACGATGCAGACCGGCAGGTCGTACCGGCAGATCGTCTCGACCTCCATTCCGGAGAAGCCGAAAGCGCTGTCGCCCTCCACCGCCAGGACCGGCTTGCCGGTCTCGACGGCGGCAGCCACGGCGAACCCCATGCCGATGCCCATGATGCCCCAGGTGCCGACGTCCAGGCGCTTGCGCGGCTGATACATGTCGATGATACCGCGGGCGAGATCGAGGGTGTTGGCGCCCTCGTTGACGAGGATCGCGTCGGGCCGCTCCTTGATGATGGTCCGGAGTGCGCCTAGCGCTCCGTGGAAGTCCATCGGAGCCGAGTTCTTCTTCAGCTTCGAGGCCATCTTGGCGAGGTTCTCATCCTTCTTGGTCCGGATCGCGTCGGTCCAGGCCGTCGGGGGCGCCTGCCAGTTCTGGCCCATGCCGTCGAGGAGGGCGGTGACGCAGGAGCCGATGTCGCCGACCACCGGGGCAACTATCTCGACGTTCGAATCCATTTCCTTCGGCTCGATGTCGATCTGGATGAACTTCTTCGAGCCCGGGGCGCCCCAGGTCTTGCCCTTGCCGTGCGAGAGCAGCCAGTTCAGGCGCGCGCCGACCAGGAGGACCACGTCGGCTTCCTTGAGGACGAGGGAGCGTGCCGCACCGGCCGATTGCGGATGGGTGTCGGGGAGGAGGCCTTTGGCCATGCTCATCGGCACATAGGGGATGCCGCTGCGCTCGACGAGGTTGCGGATCTCCTCGTCGGCCTGGGCGTATGCGGCTCCCTTGCCGAGGACGATGAGCGGACGCTTGGCGCTCTTGAGCACGTCGAGGGCACGGGTGATGGCTGCCGGGGCCGGTAGCTGCGCGGGGGCCGCGTCGATCACCTTGACCAGTGACTTGGTGCCCGCCTCGGCATCCATGACCTGGCTGAACAGCTTAGCGGGCAGATCGAGGTAGACGCCACCCGGACGGCCGGAAACCGCGGCGCGGATGGCGCGGGCGACCGCGATGCCGATATCGCAGGCGTGCAGCACGCGGAATGCGGCCTTGCACAGGGGTTTGGCGATAGCGAGTTGGTCCATCTCCTCGTAGTCGCCCTGCTGCAGGTCGACGATCTCGCGCTCGGAGGAGCCCGAGATCAGGATCATCGGGAAGCAGTTCGTGGTCGCGTTGGCCAGCGCCGTCAGGCCGTTGAGGAAGCCCGGCGCGGAAACGGTGAGGCAGATACCGGGCTTCTTGGTTAGGAAGCCCGCGATTGCGGCGGCGTTTCCGGCGTGTTGCTCATGGCGGAAGGAGATGACGCGCATACCGGCGGCCTGCGCGAGGCGACCGAGATCCGTGATCGGAATGCCGGGCACGCCATAGATGTTGGTGATGCCGTTGAGCTTCAGGGCATCGATGACGAGGTGGAAGCCGTCGATCTGCTCGCCCGCATGATCGGACGTGATACCAACGCCGGTGGCGACGTCATGGACGGCCTGCGGGGATTCGGAGCCAGCGGTTCTATCCATCATGTTTCCTCCAGTTGGGGCGCTTCTTGTTGGGTGGCGCGCTATTTTTGAGTGTCTTCGAACGTTTGAGGTGGGCGTCGGACTAAATTTAATCCGGAATGATCGGAGTTTTCGGCCGAGGCATCAGTCAGATCGCAACGATCTCTGCGGCTCACAGTCGGATTTCTCGACAACTCATATAGCCATGAGGCGTATAATCGTGAGTAAATCAGTCTTCAGCCGATCGATCACTTCGCATAATTGTACGCTGGGCGATGATCCGGTTCTAGGATTGTGTTAGGTGCAGTGCTGCCAATCGCGACCGGCCGGTTGTCAGTCCAAGAATGGTGGCATACCAAATACCAAGTGTCAAACCGGATCTGACCGGATCGCTCGCGCCCGGGATCGGTCATCAGCGGCAGCACCTCCGAGGCGGCCCCCGAATGGGAAAATCATTGCTTCCGGGAATACGAGCAACCGTTCGTCGTCACGCCTTGGTGAGTCGACGTAGCTATGTTGTTGTTGCAGGGGGGATATTCAGATCGTGTCCCGGCTCAATCGCCAAGGTTTCCTTGTGTTCCGGAAGCGGGTTCGGCATGTTCCTAATCAAATTGACGTCGCGTCAGCGTCCTAGCGATCGTTCCAGGTGTAAGCATGGTTGAGTCCACGACCTTTCAGATCAAGCCGCTCGCCGCGACGTCGAGCTTGCGTGCGCTTGCCTACGATGCGCTGAAGGAAGCCATCACCAACATGAACATTTACAGCCAGCGCGACGAGGTCCGGCTCGACGAGCGCAAGCTGTCTCAGGATCTCGGCGTCAGCCGCACCCCGGTCCGCGAAGCCCTCACGGTCCTGGAGCAGGAGGGGTTCGTCCGGTTCGAAGCACGTCGTGGTGTCTTCGTGATCAAGAAGTCGAAGAAGGAGATCGTGGCGATGATCCAGGCTTGGTCGGCCCTGGAGAGCATGGCTGCCCGGCTCGCTTGTGAGCATGCCACCGACGAGCAACTCGGCTGCCTGCGTATTCATTTCCCCGAATTCTATGAGGGGCGCCCGACCGATCACATGGACGAGTACTCGGATGCGAACATCCGGTTCCATCAGAAGATCATTTCGCTCGGCGGCTGCGAGGTGATCAAAGACATCACCAGCAATCTGCTGATGCATGTTCGCGGAATCCGGAACACGGCCCTGCGCCAGGGCGACCGGGCGGCGAACTCAATCAAGGAGCATGTCGAGATCATTCAGGCTCTGGAAGCACGGGATGCGGAGCGCGCCGAACGTCTCGTGCGCGAGCACGGCCTGGGCCTCGCCCGCCACGTCGAGAAGTACGGAGACTACCTCGACTGAATGCGTCGGGACGGCGGTCCCGCGGACGGCGGTTCCTCAGTAGCTCGGGACCAGCCGTTCCTCCGGCAGCGGCGCTTCCATGTGGAAGCGCAGTCCGCTCTCTGCATAGTCGATGGTTACGGCGGCGTTGCACTGCTGTGCCAGAACCCGCTGAAGCAGAGTCGAGCCGAAGCCCTTGCGCTGCGGTGGTGTCACCACCGGCCCTCCTGACTCCGTCCAGTCGAGGGTTAGGCGCCGTCCGGCCTCACCCGCTACGACATCCCATCTGACAAAGATCCGGCCACCCGGTTCGGAGAGGGCTCCGTGCTTGGCCGCGTTCGTGGTCAGTTCATGGAACGCCATCCCGGTCGGGACGGCGAGGTCGGCCGCCAACTCGATCATCGGTCCCTGGAGGCGGATGCGCTGGCTCTTGGCGTCATTGTAGGGGCTCAGCTCGTTCTCAAGCAGCTCGTGCAGTGGGGCCGTCTGCCAATAATCCTCCGTGAGGAGTGTGTGGGTCTTGCCCAGGGAGACGATCCGGTTGGAGAACGATTGGTAGAACGTCTCGACATCGTGGGTGGACCGCGCGGTCGCGCCGAGCAGGCCCTGTACCGTGGCGAGGGTGTTCTTCACACGATGATGAAGCTCTCGAATCAGCAGGGCTTGGCGCTCATGAGTCTTCTGGCGCTCGTCCAGATGGGCCGCTACCTCCCACTGCCGGCGCCGGGCGCGCAGGGCCGAACGCACTGCGTTGGCGAGTACCGCCGGATGGAACGGCCGCTCCAGCAAGGTCACATTGCCGAGCAGGCCGTTCAAGCGTTCGTCGGGTGAGGCGCCGCGATGACTGAGCAGGATAAAGGGAAAGTCGGACCAGGGGGGCTGGCGCTCCGACCATTCGGCGATCGCCCGTCGGTCTGAGCGCAGGAGCGCCTCTTCGGTGATCACCGCGCAGGCCGCGACATCGAGGTCTGCCACAAGGTCCGCCAAGTTCGCCTTGATCCGTGAATCGATGCCGACCTCAGCCAGAATCGCTGCAGCGATGCGCGCGTCCCGTCCGCTCGGCGCCAGGATTAGCGCGATGGGATCAGGCTGCGCCATGGGAGCCGGTTTGACTGTCGGTGATCTGTGCCGACGCAACGGACCGGTCATCAAGAAGGTCGGCGTGCTTCCCCTCGAAGGTTGGCACGCCGGTGAGCACGCCGCGGAAATCCTTGAGCACGGCCCCCACCCGGAGCCCCTGCGAATCGATTCTGAACTCTCGGATGGTATTCTCGTGCGGGCCGGTGCGCTTCTTCAGCACTGAGAGGGCGCGGCGTACGTGGCCGCCCGCCTCAAAGAAGCGGAGCATCACCACCGTGTCGCTGACATAAGTGAGATCGACCGGCGCCTCCATCCGTCCCACCATCCCGTGCTGGGCCAGCACTAGGATCGTCACCACGCCCTGCTGGTTCAGGTAGGTCGTCATCTCGTGCATCTGCAGCACTAGGTGCGGCTGCCCGCTCATGGCGCTCATGTAGCCCGTGAGGCTGTCGATCACTACGACGCGCGCCCCATCGGTCTCGACCGCATCGCGGATCCGCCCGGCGAAATCGCCCGCCGAGATATCGGCCGGGTCCATCTGTTCGATCCGCAGGCGTCCGGATTGGATGTGGGGGCCGATCGCGAAGCCGATTCCCGTAGCCCGCCGCTGGAGGATGCCGGAGGTCTCGTCGAAGCTGATGATCAGCCCGTGTTCGCCGCGATCGAGGGCGGCCATCAGGTAACCGAGCGCCAGGGTCGACTTGCCGGCGCCCGAAGGGCCGATGATGAGGTTCGTGGTACCCCGGTCCAGGCCGCCGCCGAGGACCGCGTCCAGTTCAGGAACCCCGCAGGCGACCGTCCCAGGCTCGAACTCGGCATGGTGATCGGCGGCCACGAGGCGAGGGAAGATCCGAACCCCACCCCGCTTCAGCACGAAGTCGTGGTAGCCACTCTCGTAGGGGGTGCCGCGCATCTTGATGATATGGAGTCGGCGGCGCGCAGCACCGTAGGTCGGCGTCACTTGTTCCAGGCGCAGGACCGCGTGGCTGATCGAGTGCAGGTTGAGGTCGTCATCCTCGGAGCTCAGATCGTCGAGCATCAGCACGGTGGCGTTGTTGAGTAGGAAATAGCTCTTAAGCGCCAACACCTGCCGCCGGTAGCGCAGGGAGCCCTGCGACAGCAAGCGGATCTCCGACAGGCTGTCGAACACCACCCGGACCGGGTTCACGCGCTCGATCTCGGCCAGCGCCATCCGGACCGTTTCGCCGAGTTCGAGGTCGGACGAGTGGATGAGGGTCTGCTGCTGCTCCGAATCCAGGCTGAGCTCCGGCGGCACCAATTCGTAGATCTCGACGCCGTCCAGGGACCAGCCATGGCGCTCGGCCACTGAGAGGAGTTCGCGCCGGCTTTCCGAAAGGGTGATATAGAGGCCCCGCTCGCCCCGATTTACACCGTCAAGGAGAAATTGCAGTCCGAGGGTGGTCTTGCCACTACCCGGCCGCCCCTCGATGAGATGAGCCCGCTGGGCCGCATAGCCGCCGTGGAGAATCTCGTCGAGGCCTGGCACGCCGGTCGGGATCGGCGCGGCGTCGCCGGCGACGGGGCTCTGCATGGATGAATCCGCAACGTGAAAATCGGATCCACCATAGGTGGGGGACCCCTCGGCGTCGCCGGTATTTATGCCACACCGCCGGGGTATGCACCTCGCCGAGCGCCCGCCGTGCCCTCCGTGCAGGACGAGTTCGGCCTCCGGTCATCGCCGCCGAAGGTTGCCCTTTGCAGAACCGCGAGGGCACCGTATCAGGGCCGGCCCTTGCCGCGCGGCCGCGAGATACTGCCCGCCTCGCATCTGTCCTTTCGAGCTACCGGAGTGCGGAGCCCCGATGCGCGAACCGAACGCGGTGGATTTCTGGCGGGGGCTGGCCCTCGTCACGATCTTCGTGAATCACATTCCCGGCAACACTTTCGAGCGCTACACCTATTCGCAGTACAGCATCTCAGATGCCGCTGAGCTGTTCGTCTTCCTAGCCGGCTGGTCGATCGGAATCGCCACGCGCAATCGTGATGGGAGCCCCGAGCCGCGGCTGAAGACCGTGCTGCGGCTGATGTCGCGCACCATCGAAGTCTACCGCGCTCAGATCACCACGATGGCCCTCGCCCTTGGCATGATTGCCGGCACGGCCCTGGTGCTCGATAACCCGTTGCTGCTCGAATGGCACAATGCTGGAGGCTTCTTCGCCGATCCGATCCAAACCATGGTCGGCTTCGTGCTGTTGACGCACCAACTGGGCTTCTTCAACATCCTGCCGCTCTACGTCGTGCTCCTCGGCATCGCACCCGTCTTCGTGCTGATCGGGCGCGTGAGCCGGAGCGCTGCCCTCCTCTTGTCCTTCGCGCTCTATGCCTCAAGCCTGGTGTTCGAGTGGAACCTGCCGTCCTGGCCGGGGGAGGGCGATTGGTTCTTCGATCCGCTGTGCTGGCAGCTTCTCCTCGTTCTCGGCTTCATCATGCAGGACTGGAGTCGGACCTCCCCCTGGCTGAAGCGCTGGTCGCGTCGGCTCGTCCCGGTGGGAGTGGTCATCGTTCTCACCGGTATCGTCCTGTCGGTGCTCGATCTCAGGCCGGATCCCCTCCTCGTTCCCGATCCACGCCTCGTCTTCACCTTTGACAAGACCTACTTGTCCCCGGCGCGGGTGATCCACTTCCTCGGCGTTCTCCTCGCCTTCCAAACGCTCTACGGATTCCTCGCCCCGCGACTCGGATGGATCACGCCCTTCCTCGCCAGTCTGGGGCGAAATTCGCTGGCGGTCTTCTCTGTCGGCTCACTGCTCAGCCTGGCCGCGCAACTCATACGGTTCTGGGCCGGCGGCGGTGTCGTTGTTGACGTTTTCGTCGTAGGGTCTGGCCTGTTCGCACTGGGTTTCACCGCATGGTTCGTCGAATGGCGCTCCCGAAAGCCGCGGGTCTCCTCGCCTTGAGCCTGGCCCTCCTCAGCCCCCTCGGCGGAGGCAGCGCCCGGGCGCAGGCGCCGGCGCCCCATCAAGAGCCCGCGAAGGTGGGAGGTCCGCCGCCGACCGTGGTGTCGCCTCCGAGCGTCGCCGCCGGTCAGGGGCCGGATGCAGAGGCCGTCGACGTGACCCTCTCGCCGGAATGCCGGGTGCCGGGCTCGAAGCTCTATACCCTGGCCCGCCTCGGCGCGGTGAAGGCGGCCCTCAAGGAAAAACGCCCGGTCCGCGTGCTCGCCATCGGCGCCTCGACGATGGGACTCGGGTCCTCCGCCACGTATCCGGTCAAGCTGGAGACCGCCCTCGAGCGCTCCCTACCGGATGTCGACGTGGTCGTGGAGAGCCGGGGCTTGCAAGGTGAGATCGCGTCGGGGGCAGGCGAGCGCCTGCGCAGCATGGTTGCGGAAGTGGAGCCCGACCTCGTCATCTGGCAGGTCGGCTCCCACGATGCCCTCGCCCGGGTCGATCTTGATGCCTTCGGCACGGCCCTCGACGAGACCGTTCAATGGATCAAGGGGCATGAGATCGACGTCGTACTGGTCAGCCCGGTCTATACCGCGAGTCTCGCCTCGGACGACTATTACACCAGCCTCGTGCGCAAGGTGCAGGAGGTCGCCCTGCGGGAGGGCGTGCCCCTGGTGCAGCGCTACGAAGCGATGCGCTACCTCGCTCGCCGCAACGACAAGGGCGAGGGACATCTCCTGGGCAGCCAGTTTCGACTGAACGATCTCGGTCTGCGCTGCATGGCCGAGCACGTCACCCGCGCGATCACCCTGTCGCTGCTCCAGCCGGATCCGGCCTCGACGGGCAGCGCCGGGCGACCCGCCCTGACGTTGGCGCCGCCGAAGGAATCCGCTGGGACCAAGCTACCAGCGACGGCGCCCGCCGGGCCCTGAACCAAAGCCTTAACCGCTCGGCTTAACCGCGCCGCAATGGCGTAGGCCCTACACCGGTGTCGATCGGGCGGGGGCCATTCGGTGAGCACAGCGACGGATAGGATCGGAGCCGCCGGCGCGTGGAGCGCGTTGACGCGTCTGCGCGGTGGTGCCGCCGGGGCGGCGATCCACGTCTTCGCGATCCGCATCGGCGCCGCCGGCTTCGCCTATTTCGGGCAGGTGCTGATGGCGCGCCTGATGGGCGGCACCGAGTACGGAATCTTCGCAGCGATCTGGGTTTGGATCGCGATCCTCGGTCATTCGGCCACCCTCGGCCTGTCGCAGGGCGCCTGCCGGTTCATTCCGGCGGATCAGGCCCGGGGCGACCTGGCTGCCGTCCGCGCCTACCTTGTCGGCGGCACGACCGTGACCCTGGCGAGCGCAATGGCCGTCGCCCTCGGGGGGCTTGCCCTGGTCTGGGTCGAAGGCTCCCTGCTGGAGGGGCCCTATGCCGCCCCGCTCTTCGTGGCGGCGTTGGTGCTGCCGCTCTTCGCGCTTCAGGATTACTGCGAGGGCGTGGCCCGCGGTCAGAACTGGGCCGTGCTCGCCATCGCGCCCCCGTACCTGCTTCGGCAGGGTCTGATCATGGCTGCCATGCTGGCCGCGGTGGGATTCGGCGCCCCGGCGGAGGCGCGCGTCGCTGTCCTGTGCACCCTCGTGGCGACCGGGATCGCGGTGTCGATCCAGGCGGCCCTGCTGCTGCGGCGCCTTCAGGCGATCCTGCCCACCGGACCGCGCCGCTATGCCTGGCGGCGCTGGTTCCGCGCCTGCCTGCCGATCGCGGGCAGCGACCTCGCCACGTCCGCTTCGAGCTTCATCGACGTCGTCGTGCTGAGCCTGCTCGCCCCATCGGCCACGGTGGGGCTGTACTTCGCCGCGACGCGGATCCAGCAATTCGTGGTCTTCGTCCATTTCGCCGCCACCGCCGCCACGGCGCAACGCTTCACCGCAGCCCATGCGGCCGGGGATCGGGGGCGGCTCGCCAATCTGATCGCCCTGCAGGCGCGTCTCACCCTCGCGGCCACCACGCTCATCGGGATCGCCGTCCTTGCGGCCGCGCCCCTCCTGTTAGGCCTGTTCGGCTCCGAATTCCGGGACAGCCTGCCCATCCTCGCCGTCCTCGTTGCCGGGAGTGTCGCCGCCAGCGCCTTCGGTCCGGGTGAGGACCTGCTCAACATGCTCGGCGGAGAGCGCCTGGCCGCCGGCGTCGCCGTCGGCATCCTGGGTCTGGCCGGCGGCCTCTGCCTCATACTGGTCCCGGTGTTCGGGGTGATCGGCGCCGCCCTGGCGATGGCGCTCGCGACCGTGGTCCGAGCCGCCGCCATGGCCTGGGCGGCCCATGCGGTGCATGGCCTGGTCACGCCGGTCCGGATCGGTCTGTTCGGGAGACGGGGTCGATGAGTGCCGCTCACGCCCGGCGGGTTGCGCCGGCCTATACCCACGCGATCACGTCGCTCGCGTCTCTCGGGCGGGAGGCGGCGGCTTGGGACGACCTTTCGGTCCGGGCGGGGAGGGCGCATCCCTTCTTCGGTCGGCACGTGATGCAGGCCCATCTGGCGAGCGGCCTGGCGTCCCCGGACATGGGCGTCGTCGTCGTGCACGGGCCGGAGCGCCTGGAGGCGGTTCTGCCGTTTCGCCGCTCCTACGATATCTGCGGACTCGGACGATCCGTGCTGCTGCCGTTCGCGTCGCCCTTCATCACCGCGTCCGCGCCGCTGGTGGCAGAGGGCCCGGACAGGTCCGCGATCCTGGCGGCCCTGGTCGAGGGCCTTGCCGCCGCTTCCGGCGGACGGGCGTGGCGCTGGCCGCTGCTCTCGGTCGAGGCGGCACCGGGCCGCGACCTGATGGCCGCGATGGCGGAGGCCGGCTGGGATCTCGGCGAGGTGGCGCGGTTCGCCCGTCCAGTCCTCGACAGGCGCCCCGATCACGCCGCCTTCCTCGACGGGCATCCGCATCCCTCGCGGCTCAAGGATCTGCGACGCCGGCAGCGCCGCCTCGCCGAGGGCGGTGTGGTGAGCCTTCAGACCGTGACGCAGGGACCGGCTCTCGCCCGGGCGGTGGAGGGTTTCCTCGACGTCGAGACCGCCGGATGGAAGGGAGCCGCCGGCACCGCCATGGCCTGCCGCCCGGCGCATGCCGCCTTCGCCCGCGCGCTGTTCCGGGCCGAGGGAGGCCCCGTGGGCATCCGGGCCGACACCCTGAGCCGGGATGGGACGACCCTGGCCGTCAGCCTCGCCCTGGTGGCGGGCGGGACCGCCTACCTCTTGAAGACCGCCTATGACGAGACCGCCCGCGCCTTCGCGCCGGGCCTCGTCCTGGAGGCCGAGATCGTGCGGGCGCTGCATGCGGAGGGGTTCGCCGACCGCCTCGATTCCGCGACCCTGGCCGGTTCGGCCCTGGAGAGCCTCTACCGCGAGCGCGACACCGTCGCGGAGATCGTCGCCGTGCCGGAGAGGGCGCGCGGGCTGATCGGGCTGGAGCGGCGCCTCCGCCTCGCCCGCTTCGAGGAGACGGCCCGGGGCGAGGCGCGGCGGCTGCTTCGGCGCTGAGGGCGCGGGGCTCGGCGCAGAGCGGGGATTGTGACGTCCTGGCGAGTCCGTGCTACTGCGCCGCCTCGGCATGCCAGATAGGACCTACCATGCGCCGTCCCCTCTATGCCCTCACCGGAGCCTTGATCCTCGCCATGACTGCATCCGCATCCGCCGAGACCGTCACCACCCCCTCGGGCCTCCAGTACCGTGACGAGGTCGTGGGCACCGGCCCCGAGCCGAAGGCCGGCCAGAAGGTCAGCGTCCACTACACGGGCTGGCTCGACGACGGTGGCAAGCCGGGCAAGAAGTTCGATTCCTCGCGGGATCGCGGCACGCCCTTCACCTTCACCCTCGGCGCCGGGCAGGTCATCGCCGGCTGGGACACGGGCGTCGCCACGATGAAGGTCGGCGGCAAGCGCACGCTGATCATCCCGCCCGACCAGGGCTACGGCCCGCGCGGCGCCGGCGGCGTGATCCCGCCCAACGCGACCCTGATCTTCGACGTCGAGCTTCTCGGCGCCCGCTAGTATACCACGCCGGTCGCGTCGAGGTCGCGCGACCGGCGGCCCCGCGCCGCCTCAGGCGGCGGTGTCGGGTCGGGACTCCGGGTGCGCCTCGGGCGCGACCGGCCGGTAGACCAGGCCGACCTCGCCGGACAGGCGCGCGACGAAGGTGATGCCGGCGGCCTCCAGCGCGTTCCGGATGGCGGCGCGCGTCCGCGGCCGCAGCACGGCGCCCCCGCTCTCCTCGAATCGCTTGATGCTGGAGCCCGAGACCTCCGCGGCCGCCGCGAGGTCCGGGATCGACCAGTTGAGCATCGCCCGGGCGCTCCGGATCAGCGGCCCGGACATGTCGGCCAGCGCCAGGGCCGGGGGCTGGGTCATCATGCTGGCCGTGCTGGTCATGTCGATGACGAGGCCGATCCATTCCCGGACCGAGCGGTCGGGGTTGAGCACCGGGACGGCCCGGCTGCTGACCCAGCGGTAATGCCCGTCGGCGCGGCGCAGGCGGTAATTGGCTTCGTAGGGTTCGTGCCGGCGGAAGGCCGTCGCCCAGGCGCTGGCCGCGCGCTCCCGGTCCTCGGGATGGATCGCCGAGAGCCAGCCGCCGGCATGCCACTCCTCCGGGGTCTGACCCGTCAGGGCGCACCAGCTCGGGGATGGTTGACGGACCCCGTCCGGGCTCATCAGCCAGACCACGGCCGCGATCGCCTGGACGAGGCCCTCGTAGCGCGCCTGATTGCGCAGGACCGATTGCGTGGTCTCGTGCCGGCTGGTGACGTCCAGGATCAGGCCGTCGGCCCGCACCGGACGGGCATCCGTCCCCAGCACCACGTTCCCCCTGAACTCGACCCAGCGCACGGTCCGATCCGGCCGAACGATCCGAAAGCCGCGATCGACCGGGATCCCGGTGCGCAGCGCGGCCGAGACCTCGTCGAAGATCGGGCTGTCCTCGGGATGGACCAGGGCGCGCAGCGCCTCCATCCGGGTGGTCTGCTGCGACAGGCCGGTGAGCCGCACGACGCCGTCCGACAGCGAGAGCACGCCCGAGCGGAGGTCGATGGACCAGAGCCCGATCTGGGCCAGCTCCTCGACCAGCCGGAGAATCTGGGCCAGCGAGGCGGGAACGGGCTGGCGCGGCTCCTCCCTCGGCACGGAAATTCCGGAACGGATCACACCCGCGGAAAACAAAGAATCATCTCTCATGACGATGTAAGGGCAGGCACGCGTTGCCCGAACCGGGCCGGATTATGAGACGCCATCGCTGCAAGTCCAGTTAAAAGCCTGGGCGCTACATTAAAATTCATTCACAATAGCTCTCAGATGCTTCCAATCCTAGGATGCGCTGCCGCGTCCAGGGGGGCGATCCCGGGGCGGACCGTCGCCTCGGGGCGACGCGCCCCGCGCGGGCCAAAGGTCCCGCGCGGTCGGGAACTGCGTCTCGATCGCCCGGCGATCGGGGGATCTGATGGCCGCCGGACCCTTCTCCGATCGGCGCCGGCACGGTCGTGGGTCCTGCACTGGTTCTCGCCGGCACAAGGTCCGGCGTTTGCCCTCGACCGGCGTCGGAGACCCTGCGGCGGCTTCGGCGCACGGGCGGATGGCACCGCAGACGGACGCTGCGCCGGTCGGTGAGGCGGGCGCCCGCTGAAGGGGGCAGGACTTCTCTCCTCGGGTGGCCGCTGGCTTACAGTGGTTCCGGGCCTCTGCAGACAGATGATCGAGGGATGTGCCTGAAATTGACGCGTATCCAAAACTGAAAACCCCTAATTAAACCCTGAGTTGTCTTCAAGTCTTCGTGATGAGATACGAGCAGAGGATGAAAATAGCGCGAACGGATACGGTCGATCATTGACGAGCGGCTTCCCGAACGCCTTCCCGTACCCCGTTTCGGATCGAGCCGGCCGGCCTGCCCTCGCTCTTGGCAGGGCTGCGTCGGCCGCCCGGGGGCGGCACCCGCGCCGCGCGGTGCCCGCAAAGCCTGACATCGACCGCCGGTCGTAGCGGCCCGCGCCCGATCCGGCCGTCCGGCCCTGGAAAGACGGGGAGCCCGATGCTCAAGTGAGGGCGCGGCGGCCATCGCGAGCGAATCGCGGGCCAGCGAAGAGATCGGCGACCCAGCGATGCGATCCAGCCACCGTCCCTCCGCCCCCTGCCGCCCGACGGGCCATCCCCGCCCGATCGCCGCGACGACCTGCCCGGATCGAACTGGGCCGGATCGAACTGGCCCTGATCGGGCCCCCCCGGGATCGATCGCGTCGACGCCCCCCGCAAGGACACGATGACCATGGCACTGGAACGGAACGCCGCCCTGTCCAGCCCCGAGGCCCGGGGGGCCCGCACGGACCTTCTCGGCGCCGCGGCCGACCGGGTCGTGGCGCAGGGCGGCCCCGGCGGCTTCGTCACCGACCTGTTCGGGCGCGTGCCGCCCGAGGACCTCGCGCCCTACACGGCGCAGGATCTCGCCGACCTCGCCCTGGCGGCCCGGGGGCGACTGGCCGAGCCCCGGCACCCGGGCGCACCCGCCAACCTGTCCGTCAGCGACCGCGCCGTCCTGCGCGACGGCCGCACCCGCGACCTGACCATCGTCGAGGTCGTCAACGACAACCGTCCGTTCCTGCTCGATTCCGCCCTGGCCGAGCTGACGGAGCAGGGGCTGGCCCCCCACCTCGTCGCCCACCCGATCCTCGGCGTCGAACGCGACGGGGCGGGCGCCCTGGTCCGGGTGGTGGGGGAGACCACCGCCGACACCCAGGCCGGCTTCGCGCGGGAGAGTTTCATCCACATCCACCTCGACCGGCTCGATGCCGGCGAGGCCCGCACCCGCCTCGTCGAGGGCCTGGCCCGCGTGTTCCACGACGTCGCCCTGGCCACCGACGACCAGGACGCCATGACCGCTCGCCTGGCCGGCCTCGCGGAGGCCTATGCCCACGCCCCGCCGCCCCTGTCGGCGGCCGAGGTGGCGGAGGCGCGGGCCTTTCTCGCCTGGCTCGGCGCGGGGCACTTCACCCTGCTCGGCCTGCGCGAGCACAGCCTCTCCGGGGCGGAGCATGCCCTGGTGGAGGGCTCGGGCCTCGGCCTGCTGCGCGATCCGGGGGTGGCGGTGCTGCGGCGCGGCGGCGCCCTCGTGGACATGACGCCCGAGATCCGCGCCTTCCTCGAGGGGCCGCAGGCCCTCATCATCACCAAGGCCAGCGCCAAGTCCCGGGTCCACCGGGCCGCCCATCTCGACTACATCGCCTGCAAGCTGTTCGGCGCGGACGGCAGCCTCACCGGCGAGGTCGGCATCGTCGGCCTGTTCAACGCGAGCGCCTACACCCTGCCGACCCGCGAGATCCCCTACCTGCGCGAGACCGTGGCGCAGGTGGCGATGCGCGCGGGCCTCGATCCCACGAGCCATGCGGGGCGCGGCCTCCTCGACGTGCTGGAGACCTACCCGCGCGACGACCTGTTCCAGATCGACGCCGACCGGCTCTACCGCTTCAGCCTCGCCATCGCCCATCTCGCCGACCGGCCGCGCCTGCGGGTGCTCTCGCGGCCCGACCGCTTCGGCCGCTTCGTCTCGCTCCTCGTCTACGTGCCCAAGGACCGCTACGATTCCACCGTGCGGGCGCGGATCGGCGCCTACCTCGCCGGCGAATACGGCGGCCGGGTCTCGGCGGCCTACCCGTACTTCCCCGACGGGCCGCTCGCCCGCACCCACTTCATCATCGGCCTGCCCGAATCCGGTGCGCCCGAGCGCGACCCCGCCGCCCTGGAGGCCGGCATCGCCGCCCTGGTGCGCACCTGGGGCGACGAATTGCGGGTGGCCCTTTCCGGGACCCTGGACGGCCCGGAGGCCCGCGCCCTGGCGGCCCGCTACGGCGAGGCCTTCTCCGCGGCCTATCGCGAGAGCTTCGCCCCGCGCGTGGCCATCGCCGACATCATGACCGTGGAGCGCCTCAGCCCCGCGCGGCCCCGGGCGGCCGATATCGGCCGGCGCGCCGCCGACCCGGACTCGCAGATCCGTCTCAAGGTGTTCTCGCGGGGCGCCTCGCTCTCCCTGTCCGAGCGGGTGCCGGTGCTGGAGAACCTCGGATTCCGGGTCATCAACGAGCGGACCTACCGCATCCTGCCCCCCGGCGCCGACGAGGCCGGTCGGGTCTGGCTGCACGACATGCTGCTGGAGCGCGCCACGGGGGCGGCCATCGACCTCGGCCGCCTCGAGATCCTGCTGGAGGAGGCCCTGCTGGCGCTGGGCACGGGGCTGGCCGAATCCGACGGCTACAACCGCCTCGTGCTGGAGGCCGAGCTGCCCTGGCGCGACGTCGCCCTGCTGCGCGCCCTCGGCCGCTACCTGCGCCAGCTCCGCATCCGCTACGGCCAGGACTACCTCGCCGCCACCCTCAGCGCCCATCCGGGCGTGGCCCGCGCCCTGGTCGCCCTGTTCCGGGCCCGGTTCGACCCCGCCGCCGCCGGCGACCGGGAGGCGGCCCAGGGCGCGATCCGCGCCGGGATCGAGACGGACCTCGCCGCCGTGACCAGCCTCGACGAGGACCGCATCCTGCGCCGCTTCGTCAACCTGATCGAGGCCGCCCTGCGGACCAACTTCTTCCAGGTCGCCCCGGGCGGCGGGCGGCGCGAGGCCATCGCCTTCAAGTTCGCCTGCGCCAAGGTCGCCGGCATGCCGCTGCCGCGCCCGGTCTTCGAGATCTTCGTCTATGCGCCGCGCGTCGAGGGCGTGCACCTGCGCTTCGGCTACGTCGCCCGCGGCGGCCTGCGCTGGTCCGACCGGCCGGAGGATTTCCGCACGGAGGTCCTCGGCCTGGTGAAGGCCCAGCAGGTGAAGAACGCCGTGATCGTGCCGGTGGGCGCCAAGGGCGGCTTCTTCCCCAAGCGCCTGCCGCCGGCCTCGGACCGGCAGGCCTGGATGGCCGAGGGCACCGAGAGCTACCGGATCTTCATCCGGACCTTGCTCGAACTCACCGACAACATCGTCGGCGACGCCATCGTGCCGCCGGCCGACACGGTGCGGCACGATCCCGACGACGCCTACCTGGTGGTGGCCGCCGACAAGGGCACTGCCACCTTCTCGGACATCGCCAACGCCCTCTCGGCGGAGCGCGGCCACTGGCTCGGCGACGCCTTCGCCTCGGGCGGCAGCCAGGGCTACGACCACAAGGGCATGGGCATCACGGCCCGCGGCGCCTGGGAGGCGGTGAAGCGCCACTTCCTCGAGATGGACATCGACACCCAGAGCGACCCGATCACGGTGGCGGGCGTGGGCGACATGTCGGGCGACGTCTTCGGCAACGGCATGCTGCTGTCGCGCTCTCTGCGCCTCGTGGCGGCCTTCGACCACCGCGACATCTTCCTCGACCCGAACCCCGACGCCGCCGCGAGCTTTGCCGAGCGCCGCCGCCTGTTCGATCTCGGGCGCTCCTCCTGGCGCGACTACGACACCGGCCTGATCTCGCCCGGCGGCGGCGTCTATGCCCGCAGCCTGAAGACCATCCCGGTCTCCCCCGAGATCCGGGCGGTGCTCGGGCTCGCGCAGGACGCGGCGACCCCGGCGGAGCTGATGCAGGCGATCCTGAAGGCGCCGGTGGACCTGCTCTGGTTCGGCGGCATCGGCACCTATATCCGCGCCACCGCCGAATCCGACGAGGAGGCCGGCGACCGGGCCAACGACGCGGTGCGCATCACCGGGGCGATGGTCCGGGCCAAGGTCATCGGCGAGGGCGCCAACCTGGGGGCGACCCAGCGCGGGCGCATCGAGGCGGCCCGCAACGGGGTGCGCCTCAACACCGACGCCATCGACAACTCCGCCGGGGTGAACACCTCCGACGTGGAGGTGAACATCAAGATCGCCCTGATGACCCCGGAGCGCGACGGCCGCCTCGACGGGCAAGCCCGCAGCGCCCTCCTGGTGGCGATGACCGACGAGGTCGCCGCCCTGGTGCTGCGCAACAACCAGCTCCAGACCCTGGCGCTCTCGCTGGCCCAGCACCGGGGCCTGCCCGAGACGGGCTTCGCCATGCGGACGATGCAGGCCCTCGAGGCGGAAGGGCGCCTCGACCGCGGCGTGGAGCTGCTGCCGGACGATGCCGCCATCGCGGAGCGGATGCGCAAGGGGGAGGGGCTGACCCGGCCCGAATACGCGGTGCTCCTCGCCTACGCCAAGCTCGCCCTCTACGACGCGCTCCTGGCGAGCCCGGCCCCGAACGACCCCTATTTCGACCGGGAGCTGCAGCGCTACTTCCCCGCGGCGCTCCGCCAGCACTTCCCCGACGCGGTCAACGGCCACCGCCTGCGCCGGGAGATCATCAGCACCGCCCTCTCTAACATCATCGTCAACCGCGGCGGGCCCTCCCTCGTCACCCGCCTCGTGGAGGAGACCGGCGCCGATGCGAGCGCCATCGCCAAGGCCTACGCCATCACCCGCGACGCCTATGGCCTGATGGAGCTGAACCTCGCCATCGACGGGCTGGCCGGCGCCATCGGCGGTCAGGCACAGATCGCCCTCTACGCCGAGGTGCAGGACCTGCTCGTGGGCCGGATCGTCTGGTTCCTGCGCAACCTCGACCTCTCGGGCAGCGTCGCGCCCCTCGTGGCCCGCTACCGCGAGGGCATCAGCGCCCTGCAGGCGGCCCTGCCGGAGGTGATGGGGGAGGCGGTGAACGGGCAGCGCGCCGCGCGCGAGGCCGAACTCGTCGGGTTCGGCATGGCCGAGGCGCCGGCCCGGCGCCTCGCGGCGCTCACCGCCCTGACCTCGGCCCCCGACATCGTGCGGATCGCCGAGACCGGCGGCGGCGCGATCCCCGAGATCGCCGCGACCCACTTCGCCCTGGACCGGGCCCTCCGGCTCTCGGACCTCGCGGCGGCGGCCCGGGAGGTCGCCACCGGCGACACCTACGACCGCATCGCCCTGGAGCGGGCCGTCTCCACCATCGCCATCGCGCATCGCCAGCTCACCGCCGAGGTCGTCGGCACGGTGGGCGCCGGCCCCGAGGCGGTGGCGGCCTGGAGCCGGAGCCGCGGCGCCGCCCTCGACCATGCCCGCGCCACCCTGGCGGCCGTGACGGCCTCGGGGCTCACGGTCTCCAAGGCGACGGTGGCGGCGAGCCTGCTGGCCGATCTGGCGCGTCCCAAGGGCGCTGCGCCCCAGGGCTGATCCCGGGAGGTCGGCGCGGGCCTAGCGGGCGAGGACGCGGGCCGCGTCCTTCGTGGTCCCGACCGCGCGGGAGACCTGGCCGATCGAGTGGCCGATCGCCTGGATGTTCTGCGAGATCGCCGCGACCGCGCTCGCGGCGTGCTGCATGTTGCCCGACATGTCCTGGGTGACGACGCTCTGCTCCTCCACCGCCGCCGCCGTGCTGATGGCGTATTCGCGCATCTGCGCCACCGAGGCCTGGATGGTCTGGAGCGAGTCGCCCACCTGCCGGGAGACCGCTTGCACGTTGTCGATCTCGCCGGTGATCTGCTCGGTGGCCCGCGCCGCCTGGTTGGCGAGGTTCTTCACCTCCTGAGCCACCACCGCGAATCCGCGGCCCGCCTCGCCGGCCCGGGCCGACTCGATCGTCGCGTTGAGCGCCAGCAGGTTGATCTGGCCCGCGATGGTCTGGATCAGGCCGACGATGCCGCTCATCGCACCCGCGGCCTGGGTGAGCTTCTGCGTCGCCTCGGCGGCGGCCACCACCTGGCCCTGCGCCGCCTCGGTGGCGATCCGCGAATGGGCCATGCTCTGCGAGATCTCGGCGACGGAGGCGGCGAGTTCCTCGGAGGCCGCCGCCATGGTCTGGACGTTGCTGGCGGTGGTGCTGGCCGCGGCGTCGGCGTCCCGCGTCTGCGTGTTGGAAAGGAGCACCGCCCCGTCGATCTCGCCGAAATTCTGGGCGATCAGCCGGCGCAGGTTCTCGAGGAGCGTCACCTGCGCGGTGATGTCGGTGGCGAACTTGACGACCTTGTAGGGCCGTCCGCCGGCATCGAGGATCGGGTTGTAGGAGGCCTCGATCCAGACCTCGCGCCCGCCCTTGGCGACGCGCTTGTACTGGGCGGCCTGATAGGTGCCCTCGCGCAGCCGGTCCCAGAACTCGGCATAGGCGGCGCCGTCGCGCTCCGCGGGTTCCACGAACATCCGGTGATGCCGGCCGACGATCTCCGGCAGAGTGTAGCCGACGGCGGCGAGGAAGTTCGCGTTGGCGTCGAGCACGGTGCCGTCGAGGGAAAAGGAGATCACCGCCTGGGCCTTGTGCAGGGCGGCGAGCTGGCCCTGCACGTCGGCGTCCTGCATCTTCTGCCGCGTGACGTCGGTGGCGAACTTCACCACCTTGTAGGGCTTGCCGGCCCCGTCGAGGATCGGGTTGTAGGAGGCCTCGATCCAGACCTCGCGCCCGCCCTTGGCGATGCGCTTGTACTGGGCGGCCTCGTATTCGCCCCGGCGCAGCTTGGCCCAGAAGGCGGCGTAGGCGGGGCTGTCGCGCTCGGCGGGGGCGACGAAGAGGCTGTGCGGCTGCCCGCGGATCTCGGTCAGGTCGTAGCCGATGACGGCGAGGAAGTTCGGATTGGCGGTGATCACCGTCCCATCGAGGTTGAACTCGATGATGCCCTGCGACTTGTCGAGGGCCGCCAGTTTCGCGGCTGTCTCGGCGGTCGTCCTCGTCCTCAGACCCAGCATCGTACGCCCCAGAGTCAGAACCCCGGAAGGGCTCAGGTCGCAGTTCTCGGTCATCGCGCCGGATGAGTCCGCTGCTGCGCACAGAAACTCCGACACAAAAATTAAAGATCAGAAAATTCGTGCGCTCCCACAACCGATTGGGCAACCATTCGTGCTTCGCGTGACCCGCCTTGTCCGGGCTAAAGCCCCGGAACGCGCGCTTCATCTTGTCGAGCGCCCGTCGTTGCCGCATCGGACGTCGGCGACCACTTCGGAATCCTTGGAGCACGCGCCCCCGGTGCTGCCTGCGTCCTGGAGGCGACAGCGCCCGCGGTTTGTCCCACCGGCGCGGCGATAATGCGCCCCGGCCACGGCGAGGCGTGTTGGAACTCGCGGGCGGTTGGTGTATGAGCCTGCCCCAAGTGCAGTTTCTGCGCCGATTCGAGGCCGTCTGATGGACGTCCCGCCCGGGGGAGATCCCGGGTCCGGGACGTTTTGCAGTTCGCGTCGCGGGGCTCCGGGCGGGTCTCAGGGTCGGCGCCGCCCAACAAACATCGTTTCAGAGGATTGAAACCGTTGCAGGTACTCGTTCGCGACAACAACGTCGACCAAGCCCTCCGCGTCCTGAAGAAGAAGATGCAGCGCGAGGGCATCTTCCGCGAGATGAAGCAGCGCAAGGCCTACGAGAAGCCTTCCGTCCGCAAGGCTCGTGAGAAGGCCGAGGCCGTGCGCCGCGCCCGCAAGCAGGCCCGCAAGACCGCGATCCGCGAGGGCCTGATCGCCGCGCCGAAGCCGAAGCCCCGTTTCGGCGCCGGTGCGCCGCGTCGTCCGGGCGGTTCGCCGTTCGCGCCGACCGCTCCGACCGTGCTGCCGCCCGCCGGCAACGCCTGAGGCGCGACACGGCCCGCGACGGCCGCGGTGCGCATTGCACCGGCCGTCGCCTGTCATGGACATACGGAAAAGCCCGGTCGCCTTGCGGCCGGGCTTTTCCGCGTTGGGGCGAGACCCTCAGGCGGCCCGGGCCGCCACCGTCGCGTGCTCGGCCTGGACCAGCACGTCGAGGGCGCGCCAGGGCTTCGGCATGTAGACCGCCTGGGCCGGCAGGGCCTCGACCCCGCGGGCATCGCCGCCGGAGGTGAGGACGACGCGGACATCCGGCCAGCGCCGCCCGACGGCGCTGGCCAGGGCGATCCCGTCCATGCCGGCGCCCAGTCGCACGTCGGCGAAGAGCAGGGCGACGTTGCCGCCGGCGCGCTCCAGCACCGAGATCGCGGCCTCGGCCGTGTCGCAGGCGATGACGTCGAGGTCGCTTTCCTCCAGGACCGCCGTCGCGAGGTTGCGGACATCGGCGTCGTCCTCGACCACGAGGGCGATCGGGCAGGGGGCGTGTGAGCGGTCCATGAAGTCTCCTCGTCGGGCGTTTGGGTGGCGAACGCGCGGAATGCAGGGCGGGACGCGGTACGCGGGCGGCACGGAGCCGCCGTTCGCGTCCCAGCCTTGTCCAATCGAATGACTGATTCTCGGCGGGTGATGCTGCGCCGCCACGGTGCGGGGGGCAAGAGTCCGAATCCATGTTCCGGCCATGCGGTTCCCGCATCGATGATCGCGTTCGCCGCCGCATTCCCGCCGGGCTCGCATGATGAATGGGCTGCGGGCCGCCATCGACCGGGCAGGGCCCGGGCCCGACGGTGCGCCTCTTGCATCACGGGTTCTGCAGGAGGCCGGGCCCGTGGCGCGCGTTAACCATTCGTTTACTACGTTAGCGTGAATATCATGGTCGTGCGGATCGCACAGGTTGTATAAGGCGGACGCTGCCCGAGGGCGGCGACCGGGTCGGTCGAATCGTCGAGATCAGGGGGTGTTCGTCCGTCATGTGCCGCTTTCTCGCCTATTCCGGTGAGCCGGTCTTCCTGACCGACCTCGTCTGCGCACCGACGCACTCGCTGGTCCACCAGTCGCTCCACGCGGCCGAGGCGAAGACGGAAACCAACGGCGACGGCTTCGGCATCGGTTGGTACGGCGAGCGGGTCGATCCGGGCCTGTACCGCGACGTCTGCCCGGCCTGGTCGGACGAGAACCTGGTCAACCTCTGCCAGCAGGTGCGGGCGCGGATGTTCTTCGCCCACGTGCGGGCCTCCACGGGCACCGCCACCACCCGGGCGAACTGCCACCCCTTCACCCATGGCCGCCACCTCTTCATGCACAACGGCCAGATCGGCGGCTATCACCGCATCAAGCGCCGCATCGAGGCGCTGATCCCCGACGCGCTCTACGACGACCGGCGCGGCACCACCGATTCCGAGGCGATCTTCCTGCTGGCCCTGGGCAACGGCCTCGCCGAGGACCCGATCGGCGCCATGCACAAGACCCTGGCCACGGTGCGCGAGCTGATGCGGGCGGCCGAGGCGACCGAGCCCCTGCGCTTCACCGCCGTCGTCACCGACGGCGACACCCTCACGGCCTTCCGCTGGGCCTGCGACAGCAGCCCGCCCAGCCTGTACTACCGCCAGACCGAGACCGGCCTCGTCGTCGTCTCCGAGCCGATCGACGGCTGCCGCGACGGCTGGAAGGTCGTCCCCAAGGGCGGCACGCTCCAGGCCCGCCGCGGCGGCCCGGTGATCGTCACCGGCCCCGAGGCCGTGGCCGCGCGCATCGCCGCCTGACGACGCCCCGGCCCTCCCGGATAAGGGTTGCGGCCTGCGTGCGAAGGGCGGACAACCCCGCTCGATTGCCATGCGGGAGACGCCGATGACGTATCCGAACGTGACGCTGCACATCGCCGGGGCCTGGACCGACGGGGCCGGCGCGGAGACCCTGCCGGTGCTGAACCCGGCCACCGGCGAAACCCTCGGCACCCTGGCGGTGGCGACGCGGGCCGATCTCGACCGGGCGCTGGCGGCGGCCGAACGGGGCTTCGCCGCCTGGCGGAAGGTCTCGGCCTACGAGCGCGCCAAGGTGCTGCGCCGGGCCGCCGACCTCCTGCGGACGCGTGTGGAGGACATCGCCCGCCTCATGACCCTGGAGCAGGGCAAGCCCCTGGCCGAGGCGCGGGTGGAGATCCTGGCGGGGGCCGACGTCACCGACTGGTTCGCGGAAGAGGGCCGCCGCGCCTACGGCCGGATCATCCCGGCCCGCGCCGACGGCGTCGTGCAGATGGTTCTGCGCGAGCCGGTCGGCCCGGTGGCGGCGTTCACGCCCTGGAACTTCCCCATCAACCAGGCGGTGCGCAAGGTGGCGGCCGCCCTCTGCGCCGGCTGCTCGGTGATCCTGAAGGGACCCGAGGACACCCCGGCGAGCTGCGCGGCGATGATCCGGGCCTTCCTCGACGCCGGCGTCCCGGGCGACGTGCTCTCCCTGGTCTACGGCGATCCGGCCGCGATCTCCGGCTACCTCATCCCGCACCCCGTCATCGCCAAGATGTCGTTCACGGGCTCGACCCCGGTGGGCAAGGAGCTCGCTGCGCTGGCGGGCCGGCACATGAAGCGGGCGACGATGGAGCTCGGCGGCCACGCGCCCGCGATCGTGTTCGGGGACGCCGACGTCGAGACCGCCGTGGCGGTGCTCGGAGCCAACAAGTTCCGCAATGCCGGCCAGGTCTGCGTCGCCCCGACCCGGATGCTGGTGCACGAATCCGTCTACGACCGGTTCCGCGATGGCTTCGTGGCCTTCGCCGAGGGGCGCAAGGTCGGCGACGGGCTCGACCCCGAGACCACCATGGGTCCGCTCATCCACGCCCGGCGCCTGGAGGCGATGGAGAGCCTCTGCGCCGACGCGGTGGCGCAGGGCGCCGAGCTGCGCACCGGCGGCCAGCGCATCGGCAACCGCGGCAACTTCTTCGCGCCGACGGTGCTCTGCGACGTGCCGGCCACCGCCCGCATCATGAACGAGGAGCCCTTCGGCCCGGTGGCGCTGATCCAGCGCTTCTCCGACGACGCGGATGCCTATGCCGAGGCCAACCGGCTCCCCTACGGCCTGGCCGCCTACGCCTATACCCGCTCGGCCTTCCGCGCCGTCGAGGTCGCGGCGCGGGTCCAGAGCGGCATGGTGGGCATCAACCACCACGGCCTCGCCTTCCCCGAGACGCCCTTCGGCGGCGTCAAGGATTCCGGCTACGGCAGCGAGGGCGGCTCGGAGGCCCTGGAGGCCTACCTGACCACGAAGTTCGTCAGCCAGGCGAGCGTCGTGGGGTAGGGGACGTCGGGCCGTCGCGCATCGCGGATCATCCCTCCCCCCTCTGCGGGGGAGGGTGCCTGCGGAGCAGGCGGGAGAGGGGTCGACCTCTCCGGAAACAGCGCTCCCCTCTCCCGACCCGCTTCGCGGGCCACCCTCTCCCGCAGGGGGGGAGAGGGATCCCGCGGCGACCGTCCCGTCAATAATGCGGTGGAGGCGGCTCCGGGGCGCCGGAGGCCGGGCGGTGGGAGGCCTGCTCCACCTCCTCCACGAGCTTGGCCATCTGCCGGGTGAGGGCGTCGATCTGGCGCCACTGGGCCGTGATCGTGGCGTTGAGGTCGTCGATCACCACGTCCTGCTCGGTGAGGCGCATCTCCAGGGCGTCGATGCGGGCGGAGAGATCGGTCATCGCGGCGTCTCGGAGATCAGGGGCTCGGATATCCGGGGCTCGGACATCAACGTCTCGGGCGCGTGGTCGGGCCGCTCCACCAGGGCGGGGCCGAGGGCGATCCGGCCGTCGAACACGAAGCAGTCGCCCGTCCAGCGGTTCTCGGCCTCCGGCACCGTCTCCAGGTAGCGCAGGATGCCGCCTTCGAGGTGGCGCACGTCGGGAAAGCCCTTCGCGCGCATGTAGGCCCCGGCCTTCTCGCA
Organism: Methylobacterium sp. Leaf465; assembly: GCF_001424705.1. Taxonomy (GTDB): domain Bacteria; phylum Pseudomonadota; class Alphaproteobacteria; order Rhizobiales; family Beijerinckiaceae; genus Methylobacterium. The sequence continues at coordinate 7,163 of NZ_LMRA01000011.1, read as the reverse complement.
GCGGATGCCGCCGGTGCAGAACATCGCCACGCGGGGATGCGCCGCCGGATCGAGGCCGTCGACATAAGCGCGGAAGGCGCTGAACCGGGTGATGCCCGGATCGACCGCGCCGGGGAAGCTGCCCAGCGCCACCTCGAAGGCGTTGCGGGTGTCGATCAGGAGCAGGCCGGGCGTGTCGAGAAGGGCGTTCCAGGCCTCCGGCGCCACGGGGGTGCCAGCGCCCGTGGCCGCGTCGGTGGCGCCGTCGTCGAAGGTGACGATCTCGCGCTTCAGCCGGACCTTGAGCTGCCGGAACGGCGGCGCTTCGGCCTGCGAGCGCTTGACGTCGAGGCCGGCGAGGCGGCCGCCGAAGAGCGGGCCTTCGCGCAGCGCGGCGAGGAAGGCGTCGATGGCCGCGTCCGGGCCCGCCACCGTGCCGTTCAGGCCCTCCGGTGCCAGCAGCAGGGTGCCGGTGATCCCGAGTTCCGTGCACAGGGCCTGGAGCGGCGCCTGCAGGGTGGCGACGTCCGGCAGGGCGACGAACTGGTAGAGGGCGGCGACGGTCAGCGGCATCGGGGGTGATCGGCGGGGCAAGGGACTGGATTCGGGGTTCAGGGGAGGGGGCTCACGGGGCGGCGGGCTCCACCCGGCGCAGCACGAAGGTGGTGCCGACCTCCGGGTCGCGGCGCCAGCGCCCGTCCCCGGTGGCGACCAGGTTCACGATGTGGCCGCGGCGGGCGTTGAGGGTGAGGTGCCCGTTGGCGAAGCGCCAGGAGACCGGATCGAACACCGTCAGGCCGCCGTCGCGGCAATGGTCGAGGATGCGCACCGGCGCCGGCGCGGTGCCGGGCGTCAGCTCGATGCGGCAGACGTCCTGTTCGCGGTAGCGGTCGAGGGCGTAGGTGCCGGGGGCCGGGGCGTCGCCCGCCGGCGCGGCCTCGGGCGCCGGGGCGCTGCGCGCGTCCGGGGCGGCGCTGCCGGCACCGGCAGAGCCGGCACCGGCGTAGCCGGCGCCGGGGCTGGTGGGCACCGCGTCGGTCGGCGGCACCATCGCGACGATCTGGAGCGGCACCAGGCTGAAATGCTCGTCGCCCGCGGCGGCCACGAGGCTGCGGGCATCGACCCGGGCGCTGAACTGCAGCACCGGCCGGACGTCCTTGTCGACCAGGCGCAGGTTGCCGTCGGTGAAGAGCCAGCCGGCAACGCCGTTGAGGATCGGCAGGGCCCGCCGGCACCCGGCCGGGAAGGACAGACGCCGGCCGGCCGGACCGCTCGCGCCCGCTAGGGTCAGGACGCAGCGCCGGGTGCTGCCGTCCCGCGACAGGTCCCAGGTGCCCGGCACCCCGGCGATGTCGCGGGGCAGGGTCTCGACGAAGGGCACTTCGGGCGCGGCGGGCGCCGGCGCGGCGCTCGATGCGGGCGCCTCCTGGGGCGGGGCGGTCTCCTGCGCCAGGGCCGGTGTCGCCAGCGCCAGGGCCAGGGCGGCGATGCGGCAAGCGCGGCTCATGCCTCCGCCGATCATGCCTCGGTCGATCCTCTCTGGGCCGATCATGCCTGGGCCGTCCAGGGCGTCTCCGGCACCGGGGTGAGGGGGCCGCGTCCGTCGAACCAGGCGACGAGGTTGTCCACCACGAGCCGGCCCATGGCCGCCCGGGTCTCCACCGAGGCCGAGCCCACATGGGGCAGGAGCACCACGTGGTCCATGGCCACGAGCTCGGGGGGCACGTGCGGCTCGCGGGCGAAGACGTCGAGGCCGGCCCCCAGGATGGTGCCCGCCTGGAGGGCCCCGATCAGCGCCGCCTCGTCGATGAGGCTGCCGCGGGCGACGTTGACGAGGAGGCCCTGCGGCCCCAGCGCCTCCAGCACCGCCGCATCGACGATCCCGTTGGTCTCCGGCCCGCCGGGCGCCACCACCATCAGAACGTCGGAGGCCTCGGCGAGGCCCCGCAGGGTGGGGTGGTAGGCGTAAGCGACGTCCGCCTGCGGCCGGCGGCCGTGGTAGGCGATGGCGACGCCGAAGCCCTCCAGGCGCCGGGCGATGGCCCGACCGATCCGCCCGAGGCCGAGGATGCCCACGGTGCGCCCGCGCAGGGTCGGGGTCAGCGGATAGGTCCGCTGCGGCCAGTGCCCGGCGCGCAGGTGGCGCTCGGCCTGGGGGATCTGGCGCACGGTGGCCAGGAGCAGGCCCAGCGCGAGGTCGGCCACCTCGTCGGTGAGGACGTCCGGGGTGTTCGTCACGACGACGCCTTGGGCGGCCGCCGCCGCCGTGTCGATGGTGTCGTAGCCGACGCCGAAGCTCGCCACGATCTCGAGGCCGGGCAGGCGCGCCAGCAGGGCTTGGTCCACCGGCGCCTGGGCCCCCGTGGCGAGGCCGCGGATGCGCGGGCCGGTCTCGGCCAGGAAGGCTTGCGGATCGGGGACGGTGTCGAGCCGGTGCAGGGTGAAGCGCTCGGCGACGGCATCCATGACGTCGGGATGCATCGCCTTGAGCATCAGGATGTCGATGGGCGGCATGGGGGGCTCGGCGACGATCGGGATCCGGTCGAAGCCTGGGCGGCTCCGCGCCGACAGCTTTAGGCCGCGGGTCCGGACCGGTCCAGTGACCTTCGGCGGCCCGCGCGCCGCCCCATGCGGGCGCCTCCGGGCTGCCATCCGCCGGGCGCAGCCGGGCCCCCACTTTCGCTGCACGCCTTGGAACACTACTAAAGGGAGACCGACCTCCGTTTCCCGACGAACAACCAGAACAGCCACGCCATGACCGCGCCGCGCACCCTCTACGACAAGATCTGGGACGACCACGTCGTCGATGTCGAGCCCGACGGCTCCACGCTCCTCTACATCGACCGCCACCTCGTCCACGAGGTCACCAGCCCCCAGGCCTTCGAGGGCCTGCGCGTGGCCGGGCGCCGGGTGCGCCACCCCGAGAAGACCCTCGCGGTGGTCGATCACAACGTGCAGACCTCCGACCGCCGCTTCGGCATCGAAGATCCGGAGAGCCGCATCCAGCTCGAGGCGCTGGCCGAGAACGTGCGCGACTTCGGCATCGAGTTCTACGACGCCCTCGACCGCCGCCAGGGCATCGTCCACGTGATCGGGCCGGAGCAGGGCTTCACCCTGCCGGGCCAGACCATCGTCTGCGGCGACAGCCACACCTCGACCCACGGCGCCTTCGGGGCGCTCGCCCACGGCATCGGCACCTCGGAGGTGGAGCACGTGCTCGCCACCCAGACGCTGCTGCAGAAGAAGGCGAAGAACATGCGCGTCAGCGTCGACGGCACCCTGCCGCCGGGCGTGACGGCCAAGGACATCATCCTGGCGATCATCGGCGAGATCGGCACCGCCGGCGGCACCGGCTACGTCATCGAGTATGCCGGCTCGGCCATCCGCGCCCTCTCGATGGAGGGCCGGATGACCATCTGCAACATGTCGATCGAGGGCGGCGCCCGCGCCGGCCTGGTGGCGCCGGACGCCACCACCTACGCCTATGTCGAGGGCCGGCCGAAGGCGCCCCAGGGCGAGGCCTTCGCCCGCGCCAGGGCCTACTGGGAGAGCCTCGTCACCGACGAAGGCGCCCATTTCGACCGCGAGGTGCGCCTGGACGCCGCCAACCTGCCGCCCATCGTCAGCTGGGGCACCAGCCCCGAGGACGTGGTCTCGATCTCCGGCGCCGTGCCCGATCCGTCGCGGATCGCGGACGAGAACAAGCGCCAGTCGAAGGAGCAGGCCCTGAGCTACATGGGCCTGACCCCCGGCACCAAGATCACCGACATCACCCTCGACCGGGTCTTCATCGGCTCCTGCACCAACGGCCGCATCGAGGACCTGCGGGCGGTGGCCCAGATGGTGGAGGGCCGGAAGGTCCACGCCAACGTCTCCGCCATGGTGGTGCCGGGCTCCGGCCTGGTGAAGCAGCAGGCCGAGGCGGAGGGCCTCGACCGCATCCTCAAGGCGGCCGGCTTCGACTGGCGCGAGCCGGGCTGCTCCATGTGCCTCGGCATGAACGCCGACCGCCTGAGCCCGAACGAACGCTGCGCCTCGACCTCGAACCGCAACTTCGAGGGCCGCCAGGGCCACCGCGGCCGCACCCACCTCGTCTCCCCCGCCATGGCAGCGGCGGCGGCCGTGGCCGGCCGATTCGTCGACATCCGCGAGTGGCGCCGCGAGGCCTGAACCACAATCGACGGGCCGGCCGAAAAATCCGCTGCGATCCGGATTGACGACCGGCCCCGCCCCGCCTAAACGAAACCCGCGTCGGCGCCGCAAGCGGCCCCGGCGAGCCCAGGTGGCGGAATTGGTAGACGCGCTGGTTTCAGGTACCAGTCTTGCAAGAGGTGAAGGTTCGAGTCCTTTCCTGGGCACCACATGATTTCTAACGCACTGAAATCATGATATTTTCCGCGGTTCTTCCTGCGCCATGTCGACCGGTGCGGGAGAGATGGAAGCCTGACGAGCCAAGCGCGCCTTGTCCGCGGTTCGTGTCTCGGTCGCATTCTCCCGATATCCTGGCACCCCTTCGCATCGAGCCTTGAGCCGCGTTCCGTGCGCCGCCGTCGGCATGGGCGTGGCCGTGATGGGCATCCGCAGGGTGCTCCGGACCCGCCCCGATATCGCGGACTGCGTCGAGGCCCGTCGCTTCGTGATCCCGGATACGGCTTCGTGGGCCGCGGGGCTGAGGAGATGCATTCGGCAGACCCGCCTGTGACGCCACTTCACGCGCCCGAACCCTGCTCAGCCCCGCCGGCACCCGCCGCGTGGGGCTTTTTCGGATCTGAGCCCAGGTTTACTCCCGAGAAGCGCCATCGCGAGAGGCCCGCATGTTCGCGCAGAACGCTTGTCCCTTCGGCCTCCGCCGCAGCACCTCCCGGGCGCGATGGACGGGGTTCTCGCAGCGATCCCGGTCGCCCGGCCCGAGATGACCAGTGCCCCCTCTGGATGTCGTCCGTCCAGTCAGACACGTTCCGCGTCAGCCCAGCGGTTGAGAGCCCAAGTTCGTGCCCCCGGTCATGCAGAAGGCCTTCGCCCCGGTGCGCGACCGCCAGGAATACCTGGCCGCCAGGAAGTCCTGACCCTCAGGAATACCGGCCTCGTCTGCGCGCCGATGAGCCGATCGACCGTTGCGAACGCCCTCAGGTCGCGATCCCCTCATGCGCGTTCATGGCCGACTCTTCCCTTTGCGTTCGAACTTCCCCTGATCGCAGGCGAGGTCTCGGCGAATCCCAGCGGCCGTCATGGATGGCGGGGCGTCTGCGTGTTCAGCCACATCGCTCAGGCCGCCTTCACCAGGGTGCGCCACAGCCTGCTTCGTCGCCTCATGGCCGCTCAGCGCGCATCCGACAGTGCCGTGGTGCAGCGGGAATCCCATGCGCCGCCCAAAGCCGGGCTGGCCCCGTAGCGATCTCCACGCGGTCGATCCGCCCGACGAAGACGCCGTCGTCCCTGGCCGCGTCGTCGCGCCGAGTCGCGGCGATCAGGCCACGTCCGGCTCCCGGTGATCGCCATGGCTACGGCTTCTTCCACAGCACGGCGGCAGCATTCCCGCCGTTTCTCTCGGCAGAATCGCACGCGTCGGTCCCATCCATTATGGGACCGACGCGCGGCGGGCTCTGATGCCATTTTCTGAGCCCGAGCTGAAACCGGAAACGGAAGTTTCACCTCGGGCTCGAAAAAGTGTTGCCGGTTGAAGGACTTGAACCTTCGGCCTGCCGCTTATCAGACGGTTGCCTGGTCCGCCATCATTCGGTGAAGATGCGATACCCTGAACAGCGGGCCCATCTGTGCTCGCCATCGGCGTCCCTGCGCTCCTCCTCGAAGACACTGAAGCCGAATCAAGCCGTGCGAATGCTGGCACGGCCGGTGCGGCGCCATCCGTCATATTGAAGCCTTGCTTGGGTATGTCGGGATTCTTCTGAAAGAGGTTATCTCCGGCAGATGATTACGGTCATAGAAACCCGACACTCTGGACCAGATCAGGGTAGTGTTCGACTCGAAACTCATGATCAGAAGCTGACGGTAGCGGCGATGCAGACGGCAGTCAGGTAGTTGATAGCCGACCGGTCGTATCGTGTGGCGATGCGGCGGAAGTCCTTGAGGCGCCCGAACATGCGCTTGATGGCGTTGCGTTCCTTGTACAGGACGGGAGAGAAACACGGCTTCCATCGCCGGTTGGACTTGGGCGGGATGTTGGGCGCCGCCCCCGTCACTTCGATCTGTCGATGGATGGCGTCGCTGTCGTAGCCCTTGTCGGCCAACATGATCCGGCACGCTGACGCGCGCTCCAAAAGTTGCGCTCCTGCCTTGCAGTCGGCCACCTGTCCGCCCGTCAACAGGAAGGCGAGCGGGCGGCAGAACCGGCCGGTGAGGGCGTGGATTTTGGTCGTGCGTCCACCCCGCGAGCGGCCAATGGCTTGGCTTTGGCCCCCCCCCCCCCCTTTTTTACACCGGAGGCGCAGCGATTCGCCTTCACGACCGAGGAGTCGATCAGCACCGGGGAGGGCGGTCCACCGGCCCGGGTCTGGGTCTTGAAGAGATCACCCCAGACCCCCTTGGCCGCCCCGCGCACGAAGTGATTGTACAGGGTCTTTTTCGGGCCGTACATCTCACGCGGGGTGTCAGTCTAACGCCCGCCGGACTTCAACTCGTCGCTGATCCTGCTGATCACGCGTCGGTCATCGACGCGCACCTTGCCCCGGGTGTCGATCGGCAGATGCGAAGCGATCTTCGCAAACTGATCCTCCGTCAATCAAAACTCGGCCCTTGGCGCCTCCTTCACCCCGAAGGAATCACAGGCACGCCCGCCAAGCCAAACTTATGGGTCCGGAGCCGAATACGTTACCGAAACTTCACCTGCTTCCGTTGCTTAAATGCGACACACATTTGATATGAAACGCTTTAAAAGCCTGGATGAAATCGCATGAATTCTTCTGCAAATAGCATATTAAATTTATGCAAACAGCAATACCCTAATGCTTGTATTATAGGATATTAATTCATCTTATAATATTGGCTCATTGCTTTTCGCAATTTTCGAACGGTGACCCATGCTTCCCACGTTGTGGTGCTGGAGCACCCTTGTTTGGGAAACTGCTAATGTATGTCGCTTCGGATCTTTTCGGGATTGGCCGTAACAACGGCTTGACCAGTGTCGCCGGCCTCGACGTGGCGGTGGGCGCGCTTCAGCCCCACGC
>NZ_LMRA01000010.1 GCF_001424705.1 Methylobacterium sp. Leaf465 | reverse complement strand
TGGACGGCCTGCTGACCCGGGCTGTCCTGGAGCTTGGACGCACGCTTCGCGCCTGACGAGCGCCGACCGACGCTCTGTTGTCGCCGGCCGCTCCGTCCTGCGGGTCCCATACAGATATTCAATGTTCAGTAAACCACGGACACAGCGTTTTGCGGGATGGTGAGCCTGTATTGACATTGGCCGCCTCGCTAGACAGCCAAGATGGGTGGTCTTCTGCCCGTCCGCTTCTGGACAGCGGTTTCATCAAGCGGACATAGCCGTGGGGACTTCTTACGACCCAGAGCAGCATTTCTGTTGCCGAACCGTTTGAGGCAAAAATTAGATCCCACCGAGGTCTGCTCTTTCTTGCAGAAGACGCTGTGGTTGGCGCCAGCCATATTGGCGTGGCATTAATAATACAGCGTGGATCGCTCATCGCCTTAACAGGAACCTAATCAGACTGGGCTATTTACCCCTTATTGTGCGATCTGGAGCCAGGGAAGCCGTCAGGTGGGGAAACGTGCCTCCGATTACGGAATTGATCCTGTCCGCGACGAGAGCGGACAACCTCTCTCGGAGGGCTCTTTCGTATGGACGCGGCCGGGATCTCCCCATGCGATCCAGCACCATCTCGGACGCAAGTTGCAGGGCATGTACAACCAGATCCCAGGAACGCCACTACCGGACCGCCTGAACCAACTCCTGGCCCAGCTGGATACGGCCAGCGGATCGGACTGATCGCCCGATAGGCTCCCTTTAGACGAGCCTGAGGGTCTAGCTCGCCATGAGCCCGCGCCGCGGCGCGACGATCGTGCAGACCACACCGGAGGGCGGGTAGCTCAAGTCCACCTTCCCGTCGAAGCTTCCGGCAAGCCCGCGTCCGATCAACCGGGTACCGAACCCCGTCCGCTTCGGTGCAAACACCGCCGGACCGCCTGCCTCGACCCACCGCAAGGTGACCGGAGCATCGTCGCCGTCACCGCCGATATCCCAGGTGATGGAGGCCCGACCCTCCGCGGTCGAGAGCGCACCGTACTTGGCGGCATTGGTCGCCAGCTCGTGCATCATCAACGACAACGACAGCGCCGCCCTGGACCCCACCATCACCGTCGGGCCATCGAGCACGAACCGATCCTGATGGTCACGGTGAATGTCGAGCGCGCTCTCGATCACGCTCGTCAGCGAGGCTTGGGACAGGGAGCCGCCGAGCAGGAGGTCATGCGACTTGCCCAGAGCGATCAGCCGGCTGGCGAGCACATCTCGCGCGGTGTCGAGATCGGCAGCTCCGCGCATCGTCTGCGTGGCGATGGACTGGACCATTGCCAGCATGTTCTTCATGCGATGGCTCAGCTCGTGGTTGAGCAGTTGCTGCTGTGTCTCGGCCTCGATGCGCGCGATGGCCGACCGGGTGCGGTCAGCGACATTGCGCACGAAGGCGATGTCCTCCTGCGTCCACTCCCCAGGCTCTGCCCTCACCGCGTAGAACAACGCCACGAACCGGCCGTGCTCCATCACCGGCAGGTTGAGAAGCGAGCGCGTGCTGATCGCCGCCAATGCCTTGGCGTCCGCGCTGGTCCGAGGGTCGCCGCCGACGTCAACGATGACGACATCGCGCCCCGACTTGAGGTCTTCGATGTACGAGCCGTAGGCGCGGAATTGGTGTATCCCGGCGATGCTCGTGAGGCCCGGCGCGGTCCATCCCTGCTCCACAAAAATCGTCTCGGCGTCTGGATCGACTTGCCCGTAGCCCGCGTGGCTCAGTCCGAGCGTGCGCCCCATGACCTCCGCGGCAACTCGGCTGATCTCGCCCTTGTCGCCCACGTCGCGCAGCCGGTCGCCCAATTCGGTCATGGCCGCACGGCGAGCCTCGGTCCGTTTGCGGTTCGAGATTTCCAGGAACAGCGCCGCGAACTGCTGGCCAGACTGCTTATGCGCCCGGACCTCGAACGTGCGATGAAGCTCGGGGACGTGAATCTCGAATTTCTCGGGTTGGCCGGTCTCGACGGTGCGGGCGTAGGTGTCGATCAGCCACTGCGGGATGGCCGGCACAAGCTCGCGCATGGTGCGCCCGGCGCTGCTGGCCGGTAGCCCGGTCAGCCCGGCGAACGCCGGATTGACCTGCAGGAGCCGGAAGTCCGCGGGGTGGCCGCCCTCGTCGCGGATCAGCTCGGCGCTGAGGAACCCCTCCTGCATCCCGCTGAACAGCCCACGCCAGCGTTCCTCGCTGACCGCGAGTCGGCGTTCGAAGGACTTTTGGTCGGTGATGTCCCGCGAGACCGACAGGATCTTCTCCGGCTGTCCATTCGGCCCAAGGATCGGCGTCACCTGCACGTCCCACCACTTCGCGGTGCCGAGGTAGGTATCGGCCAGACCCTGGAAGTGGCCGACGCCGCCGGCCTTGGCGGCCGCGAGGGCTGCGACAGCATCGGCGTGAGCCTGGCCCTGCCAAAAGTCCGGCCACGGGCAGCCCTTCACCTGGTTGAAGTCGCTGACCTCCATCACCCGCATGCCGCCCTCGCTCATGAAGGTCAGGCCGCCGTCAAGGTCGAGCACCTTGATGCAGTCGGCTGAGGAGGCGAGCACGCCGCGCATGAACTCGGCATCGGCTTGCTGCCGAGCGGCGGCGTTGCGTTGCTCTGTCCGATCGCGCAGGATCTTGATGAAGCCTTCGGGGCGCCCATCCTCGTCCTTGAGCGGCATCATCTCGCCGTTCGCCCAGAACCTGCTGCCGTCTTTGCGCAGGTGCCAACGCTCGTCGGTTCCGCGCCCGTGCAGCAGGGCCGCGCCCATCTCCTTCTCGGCGATCTGGTCGCGCTCGTCCTCCTCAGTGAAGAACACGTTGGCGTGTCGCCCGAGCATCTCGGCCTCGGTCCACCCGAGGATCTGCTCGGCCCCCGCGTTCCAGCTCGTCACGCGACCGTTCAGGTCCATCGCGATGATGCCGTAGTCGATCGCGCTCTCCAGGATCGCCTTATTGCGCCGGTCGCTCTCGCGCCGCTCCTTCAGGGCGCGTCGTAGCTCCAGGTTGGTGATGACCTGCTGGGCGAGTGTGCGCAGGGTGAACGCCTGCGCCGAGGTCAACCGGTTGGGCTTGGTGTCGAGGACGCACAGCGCGCCGAGAGCGATACCGTCCGCGGTCTTCAACGGCACGCCCGCGTAGAACCGCACTTCTGGCCCGCCGGTCACGAGGGGGTTGTCGGCCGTGCGCGGATCGAGGGTGAGATCCGGGATCTCAAACACGTCGTGCTGCTGAGTGGCGTAAGCGCAGATGGACTGCGAGATCGGGGTCTCGCTCTGGCCGAAGCCGGTCTTGGCCTTAAACCACTGGCGCTCGCCATCGAGCAGGGAGATCAGCGACACCGGCATGCCGCAGGTCTCGGACGCTACCCTTACGATGTCGTCGAACTCAACCTCGGTCGGCGTGTCGAGAATGTCGTAGCCGGCAAGCGCCGCTTGGCGTTGCGCTGTGCTGTCCATCTGTTCCACGGCCACCCGTACACTCGGTGTTGATCCCAGGCCGATAATCGAGTTTTGCGGACCTGTCGATCCGATGTGAAAGATCGAAACGCCTTATGCCACACGGGGCTGATACAGACACGAGAAGGCGACGGGTTTTCGTGCCGTCTGCTCGTAGCGGCTACGGCTGACGCATGCCGTCGAACCCATAAGCCACACTTTCCGTGGGCATACCCTTGGCCATATGACACCCCCGGATGATGGGCGGCGTCGTGAAGCGGCGCTGGGTCAATATTGTCGGGCTACCAGCGGCCAGGATCACGGGCCCCCTGGTCGGGACGGACGGATGGAAGCGGACATCGAGGATCTGCGACGGCAATTGGCCGCCGCGAACGCGGAAATCGAGCGCCTGCGGCGGCGTAACGAGGAGCACGTTCATGCCCCAACGGGCAACGAACGAACCTCCGCCGCCGGGACCGACCTGCTGTTCACCGCGGCGGAGAAGACCCGCATGCCGCAGATCATCACCGACCCAAACCTGCCTGACAACCCGATCGTCTTCGCTAACCGTGCCTTCCAGGAGCTGTGCGGCTATGGCGCCGACGCGTTGATCGGACGCAACTGTCGATTTCTCCAAGGGCCCGGCACCGACCCAGCCGACGTGGCGAAGGTGCGCGACGCCATCGTCGCGCGCCGCGACGTGGTCGTAGAGATCTTGAACTATCACCGTGACGGGACCCCTTTCCGCAACGAGCTCTATGTCAGCCCCGTGTTCGACCCGGCCGGTGAGCTGCGATACTTCTTCGCGAGCCAGCTCGACGTCACGCGCTTTCGTACCGAGGAAGGTCGGCTCGCCGAGAGCGAGGCACGCTACCGAACCTTGTTCGAGGCCGTGGATGCGGGCTTCTGCATCATCGAGATGCGCTTCGATGCCGAGGAGCGCGCGGTCGACTACCGCTTCATCGAGGTGAACCCGGCCTTCGAACGCCACACCGGGCTGCGCGACGCGGCGGGCCGATGGATCAGCGAGATCGTCCCCGGCCTGGAGAGGTCCTGGCTGGACGCCTACGGTAAGGTCGCACTGACGGGCGAGTCGGTGCGCTTCGAGAGTGGCGCGGTGGCAATGGGCCGATGGTTCGACGTCCACGCCCTGCGCATTGGCGAGCCGGCCCGGCGGCGGGTCGCCGTGCTGTTCAACGACATCACCGCACGGCGCGAGGCCGAGCGGACCCTTGAGGAGACGGCCCGCGACCGGACGGACGAGCGTGACATGGTCTGGCGAACGAGCCGGGACCTTTTCCTGGTCTGCGGGTTCGACGGGCGCTACCGATCCGTCAACCCGGCCTGGACCCACACGCTCGGCTGGACCGAGGACGACTTGGTCGGCGCACACTTTAACGCGTTCATCTACCCGGACGACAAACCGGTGGTGGAGGGTGTTTTCGGCGACCTCCTTGACGGTATCGTCCTCGAAGGCCTGGACGTGCGCATGCGGACGCTCGACGGCGGCTTCCGGTGGCTGTCATGGTACGCTATCCCGCGCGGCGACCATTTCTATGCGGCCGGCCGGGACGTCACCGAGCGCAAGGCTCTGGAGGAGCAACTCCGGCAGAGCCAGAAGCTGGAAGCAGTTGGGCAATTGACCGGGGGCGTTGCGCACGACTTCAACAACCTGCTGACCGTCATCAAGTCGTCCACGGACCTCCTCAAGCGACCGAACCTCGCCGAGGAGCGTCGGACTCGTTACGTCGACGCCATCTCGGACACCGTCGACCGCGCCGCCAAGCTGACCGGGCAACTGCTCGCCTTCGCCCGCCGCCAAGCGCTCCAGCCGGAGGTGTTCGACGTCGGGCGCGGCGTCGCCTCAGTCTCAGATATGGTGCGCACACTGACGGGATCGCGCATCCAGGTCGAGACCCGGGTCGAGCCGTTCCGCGATGGCCGCGGTCGGGAGGGGCCCTGTCTCGTCGATGCTGACCCGAGCCAGTTCGACACGGCCCTGGTCAACATGGTGGTCAACGCCCGCGACGCGATGTCGGGCGAAGGTCGCCTCGTCATTCAAGTCCGGCCCGTGGGCCTCGTCCCCGCCGTCAGGGCCCACCCGGCCATGCGCGGCGACTTCGTGGCCGTATCGGTGACCGACACGGGTGTCGGCATCGCCCCAGATGTCGTCGACCGGATTTTCGAGCCGTTCTTCACCACCAAAGGCGTCGGCCAAGGTACGGGGCTGGGGCTCTCCCAGGTCTTCGGCTTCGCCAAGCAGTCTGGTGGCGAGGTCATAGCCGAGAGTCGCCTGGGCGAAGGCACAACCTTCACCCTGTACCTCCCGCGTGCGAAGGCCGCTGCCGTTCCCGAGGCAGAAGCGCACGAGCCAGCGGATCTCGCCGAGGGCCACGGAACCTGCGTTCTGCTGGTCGAGGACAACCACGAGGTCGGGGCCTTCGCGGCGCAGGCATTGGAAGAGCTCGGCTACAGCACCGTGTGGGCGAAAGACGCACAGATGGCCTTAAACGAATTCGAGCGCATTCCGTACCGTTTCGAGGTGGTCTTCTCCGACGTGGTGATGCCCGGGATGAACGGGGTCGACCTCGCCCGCGAGCTCCGGCGGCGGAGGCCCGATCTGCCGGTGGTCCTAGCATCGGGCTACAGCGACGTACTCGCTGCCCAGGGCACCCACGGGTTCGAACTCTTACGCAAACCCTATTCGGTGGCCGACCTCTCGCGCATCCTCAGACGGGCCGTGGAGCGCGTCGGCGCACAGGCGCGTTGAGGGCCGGTTTCCCGAGGATCGAATTGCTGCCATCGGGCCCTCCCGGAGCCGTAGTAAGATCTTGCCGTACCACCTGCTCCTGGTGTCCTGATTGGCCAATTTCACAAGACCGCGACCATCATAGACGGTCGCTTCCCATGGAACGACGGAACACGGATCGCTGCCGTCACCGGCTACCCTATTGCAGCGTCCATCAATTGGTAGGGTAGCGGATCCACACGCTTAAACCGCACACATAGACACGATGACGAACCCTTTGGCATTCCTCGACGGAGGCCGCGAAGCCGCCCGGATGATCCGAGATCGCGACTGGACCGGACATCCGCTTGGGCATCCCTCAGGATGGCCGACCGAACTGCGCACCGCTCTGTCCCTTGTGTTGAACTCACCCGAGAGCATGATCCTGGCCTGGGGGCCGGAGCTGCACTTCTTCTTCAATGACACCTATTTCCCATTGCTCGGTCCGCGCCTGTCTTGGGCGATGGGCGAGCGCTTCGACCGCGTCTGGGCGGACGGGTGGGAGCAGGCCCAACCCATCATCCAGGATGCCCTCGACGGCCGGCCTGAGCGCTTCGTCGACCTGCCCTGGAAGCTCGACACCGACCGCGGCCAGCAGGATACTTGGTGGTCGTTCTCGTATTCGCGCGTGCTCGACGGCACAGGTGCGGTTGCGGGCCTGTTTATCTTCACCAACGAGACCACCGGCCGCGTACTCGGGGATGCCGCGCTCCGGGAGAGCGAGGCGCTCGCACGGGCGAACGTCGAGCGCGTCCAACTCGCTCTGGCGGCCGGAGCCATCATCGGCACCTGGGTCTGGGACCTACCTTCCGACCGCTTCACGGTGGACGAGGCGTTCGCGATCAATTTTGGCCTCGATCCTGCCCTCGGACGCAGTGGCATCAGCTTGGCCCAGGTCGTTGAGACCGTGCATCCCGACGACCAGGCCGGATTGGCCAAGGCCATCGAGGAGGCAATCACGCGGGGCGGCCGCTACGCGCACCAGTACCGGGTCCGTCGGGCGGATGGCCTGTACTACTGGCTGGAAGCCAACGGCCTCGTCGAACACGGCCTGGACGGTATCCCGTTGCGCTTCCCCGGGGTTCTCATCGACGTGCAGGAGCGGCGCGCGGTCGAGGAGCAGCGGGATCGCGCCCTGATCGATCTGCGCGAGCTCAACGAGCAGCTGGAACAGCGTGTCGAGGAACGGACGGCGGCCCTGCAGGCGGCCGAGACCCAGCTACGCCAATCGCAGAAAATGGAAGCGGTTGGGCAGCTCACGGGTGGGCTGGCGCACGATTTCAACAACCTGCTCGCCGGTATCTCTGGGGCCCTGGAGATGATCGGAACCCGCCTCGCGCAGGGGCGTATCGCCGACGTCGAAAAGTACATGGCTGTCGCCCAGGGCGCCTCGCGCCGCGCCGCCGCGCTGACCCACCGGCTCCTTGCCTTCTCGCGCCGGCAGACTCTCGACCCCAAGCCGACGGACGTGAACCAGCTCGTCAAGGGCATGGAGGATCTGATCCGTAGGACGGTCGGGCCGTCCATCCATCTAGAGGTCTTCGGGGCACCGAGCCTGTGGCCCGCGCTGGTCGACCCGCCGCAGCTTGAGAACGCGCTGCTCAACCTCTGCATCAACGCCCGGGATGCGATGCCCAATGGCGGGCGCATCACCATCGAGACGTCCAATCGTTGGCTCAACCACGACGATGCTCGCGCACGCGACTTGGAACCGGGGCAGTACCTGTCGCTCTGCGTCACCGACACCGGATGCGGCATGGGCCCGGACACTGTCGCCAAGGCCTTCGACCCGTTCTTCACGACGAAGCCCGTGGGCCAGGGCACTGGCCTCGGCCTCAGCATGATCTACGGCTTCGCCATCCAGTCCGGCGGGCAGGCCCGGATCTATTCCGAACTCGGCATCGGTACGACGGTGCGCCTGTACCTTCCGCGGTACCTCGGAGCGGTCGACGCAGACGTTCCCGTCGCCGGCGGCTCTCTGCCGCGCTCTGAGCAGGGCGAGACCGTGCTCGTGGTCGATGACGAACCCAGCGTTCGCATGCTGGTCACCGACGTGCTCGGAGATCTGGGCTACGTTGCCATTGAGGCGGCCGACAGCGTCGCCGGCCTCAAGGTGCTGGAGTCGAACACCCGCATCGACCTACTCGTGACCGACGTGGGATTGCCCGGGGGCATGAACGGGCGCCAGATGGCGGACGCCGCACGGGTTCGGCGCCCGGATCTCAAGGTGCTGTTCGTGACCGGCTACGCCGAGAATGCCGTCCTCGGGAACGGGCGTTTGGGCCACGGCATGGGGATCCTGACGAAGCCATTTTCAATCGAGGCGATGGCCGAGCGCGTACGGTCCATGATCGAGACCTAAGCTTCGGATAAATCTGCTCAGGTTCCCGCGCCCGGACTAGACTTGGTTCCTATTGAACCCGCCGGTGGCGGTGAAGCGGTTGGTCAGACCTCACAGTCCATACCGACGCTTGGCAAGGTCGCGGTCGTTAAGCGCGGTGCGGTAGGCAACGGGTCACGGCGCGAACGAAATTTTGACCTCACGCTTCGCCTGTCACCATGCAGCGAACCTAACCCACCGCAGCATCCGCTTTCGCCAGAACTCCGGCTCAAGTTTTATGACTTGGTTGGGTCGGATGCGGAATGACCGGATAGGGTGGATTACAGCCGGTCCGCTATTGGGAAGCGGCGCCAACAAACCGGACGCTCCCATGAGTTGCGGCGCAAGACGGCTTTGCACCATGAGCAGAAATCTGCCGCTCGCCCGGCACCGTGCTTTCTGCAACCGATCTGGAGCGTCTGTTAACCACCGAATCTGTGAATTCTGTCAGTAGGCGTCAGGTCGGAGGTTTGACAACAGAATCATCCCTCAAAGGCAAAAATGCCTATCGATACGAACTGATTTCCGTCATGAATTTGCGGCGTATGGCCCTGGAAAAATCGCCATAGCCTTTCGCGGTGAGCAAGAACGCGTTCGGTCCAGCGACGACGTGCGCCTCGAACCATTGCTGGAGGCCGATATGCTCCTGTGGCAGCGGCGTCGCCCGGAGGCCGTACCCTGGGGCCCTGTATGCGCCGGCACCCACGACATCGTTCTCGCCCGGAACGAGGATCGGCAGGCCATTGATGGTGGCGCCCGAGGCGAGGACGGCGGCCTGCTCGGTGGCGAGGTCGTCCGTGTCCGTGCAATTGTCGATGCCGTCGCCCGAGACGTCGACGACGATGCGCTCGGCGGGGATCGGCATGGCGGGGATCACGCTCCCGGCGATCGTGCGGAACATCTGAGCCAGGCAGGTGAATTCACCGGTCTGGCGGGGGGTCGCCCGGACCTGCGCCGCTGCGGCGACCGCATCGGCGCGGCTCGCGATCCGCCGCCAGCCAACAGCCAGGCTGGCCCGATCGGCCCAGGTCACCATGGCGAAGAGCGTTCCTCCTGGCCGCGCGGTCATCGCTGCAACAACGCCGGGATCTTCCAGGGCCTCGGCAATTCCCTCCATCTGCAGCCCGAAGCGCGCCGCGTCGACCGATTGCGACACATCCACGGAGACGATGAGCGCGACCGCGACCGGCGGTTCGGCCCTGACCGCCGCGGTCGTGCCGCAGACGAGCAGAAACGCCGCGGATCGCGCACGCCAGCGTCGCGCCGGAGCTCGTGTGGGTGCCAGCAGACCCGACCGCCACCAGGGCCGTTCAGGGCGTTGTCGGGATTGCTGTCCGGGCGGCTCGCTGGCCCCGCCGACGGGGACGGGGACGGGGACGTGGATGTCGAATTTCGGAGCGGGGGGAAGCCGGGGCATCGTTCGGTTGCTGTCGATTCAGGTCTTGTCGATGAAGCGCACCGTGCAGCCCGGATGCCGCGCAACGAGGTCGCGACCGCGTGCTGTACCGAGGACCATGCAGCTGGTGGACAGGCCGTCGGCCAGAAGCCCAGTCGGGGCGGTGACGGTCACCGAAGCCAGGCCTGCAGGAGAACGCCCGGTCGCGGGGTCGAAGATGTGGTGGTCGACGCGGTCCGGCGAGAAGCTCATGCTGTAGTCTCCCGAGGTTGCGGCGAAGCCCGTGAACGGTTCGATTACGGCGGCGAGGGTATCCGGCGCCCGCGGATCGGCGATGCCGAGGCGCCAGGGCGTACCGTCCGGGTGCGTTCCTGAGGCGCCGAACTCGCCGGTATCCACGAAGGCATCCGTGATCCCACGCGCATGCAGGGATGCCATAACCCGGTCGGCAGCGTAGCCCTGGACCAGGGCATTCAGCGTCACTGCGGTGCCGGGCTCCAGAAGGATGCGCTCGGGCGTGAGGGAGACCTTGCGCCAGCCGATCCGGGCGGCCGCCCGGCTAAGGGAGGCCGGGTCCGGACGTTCACCCCGCGCGGCGGCCTGCGCCCAGAGCGGCCAGAATGGCTGCACGGTCGGATCGAAGGCGCCGCCGGTCCCCGCCGCAAGGTCGAGGGCGAAGCGCAGGAGCGTGGTCAGGTGTGCGGGCGGCGCCTCGAGGTGGCCGGAGCGATTGAGGCGATTCAGGGCGCTGGTTGCCCGGAACAGGCTCGCGGCGTCCTCGACGCTGCGGATCTCCGCGAACCCGTCGGAGAGGGCCGCGTCGAGGGTGGACGGTTCGGGCCCGGCCACGGTGAGGGCGACGGCGGTGCCGAAGGCGAGGCCCGTGCGGGTTCGCGTCGTGAGACCCTGCGCGCCGGCCATCGCGCGGAACGCGGCCACGCCGCCGAGCGCGGCCGTGGCGAGGCCGGCGCCCCCGACGAGGAGGCGGCGCCGGGCCGGGCGCAGGATGGCCGTCATTCCGCTGGTGCCTGCTGGGGGGCGATCCGCCGCCCGCGCTTGGCGGCCACCACCTGCGGCACGCATTGCTGCGGGTCCTGGATGATCGTCACGCAATCCATGCATTGAAAGCACTCAGGGTAGTCGATCCGGCCGGACGGCGCGATGGCTCCGTAGCGGCAGCGCACCTTGCAGAGCTGGCACGGGCTGCCGCATTCCGCCCGACGCGGAATCCAGTCGAGGACACGCAGGCGCCCGAGGATCGCGAGCCCGGCGCCGAGCGGACAGAGGTAGCGGCAGAAACCCTTGTAGACGAAGAGGTTGAGCACCAGCAGGCCGACCGCGTAGGCCACGAATGGCCAGGCCCGCACGAAGTAAAGGGTGATGGCAGTCTTGAACGGCTCCGCCTCGGCAAACGTATCCGCGAGGGGCGAGCCGGTGGCGGCGGCGACGAGGATGCCGGCGAGGAGCCCGTACTTCGCCTGTCGCAACCAGAGATCGAGCCGGGGCGGTACCGCGATCGGCCGGATGCGCAGGGGCTTGGCGAGCCAGGCGGTGAATTCCTGCAGTGCGCCGAAGGGGCAGAGCCAGCCGCAGAACGTGCCCCGCCCCCAGACCACGAGGGTCGGGACGACGAAGGCCCAGAGCAGCAGCGAGGGTGGGTCGTAGAGGAGGAAGGCTAGATCGTGGGTCACGGTGGCGGCGCGCACCAGGCCGACCAGCGTGACGACGGAGAGCTGCGCCTGGGCGTACCAGCCGACGAAACCGAGGGTGAAGGCAAGGAAGCCGAGGCGGAAGATCGCGAAGCGGCGGCGGTCGACCACGAGCATGCGCCGGAACGCGAGCACCGGCACGAGCCCGGCCAGCGCCAGGGCGATGACGCCGAGTTCGGGTCCGCGCGCTCGCCACGGATCGAGCCAGCTCGGACCCGCTTCCGCTGCCTCGCGGGTGAACAACGTGGCGGGGAGGGTGTAATCGGCGGAGAACTCACGGACGATCTTCTCGGACAGGATCTGCCCGCGTTCTCGGATGAGCTTGGCCTTCAGGGTCCAGGGCGCGGAGGGATCGAAGCCTGCGGCCTCGGTGATCCGCAGAATCGTCCAGGGCCCGTCGGGCAGACCAGGGGCGGCCCCGCGCCGCTCGATCGCCATGTCCCGCGCGTTCACCGCCAGACCGCCCTGCATTACGGCGAGGCGTTCGGGGATCGAACCCAGCACGAAATCCTCACCGAGGGGATTCTCGGAGCCGTAGCTCACCACCATCACCGCATGGTCGCCGGGGCCGAGTTCGCGCATGAGCGCGGTGAAGCGGTCCGAACCGAGGAGGCTACGGCCGATCGCCGGCACGTTGAGATAGGCGAAGGTGAGATCGGTGAGCGGTCGGTCGGCCGGGCCGCTGTCGATGGGTTCCAGGCCCGCATCCCGGAAGGCGTCCTCGGCCTGTCCGCGGGTCACGGCGAGGTGGCGTACCCAGCCCCGTGCGACGAGGTCGGCCACGCTCAGGGATTCGTCGGCATCCGGCCGGGCTTCGACCTTCAGGCCGACGTTCGCAGCGCCGAAGCCCAGCTTGGCGCGCGCGACGGCCAAGGACGCACCGAGGATCGATTCGTTGATCACGCGCGTCGAGGCGGTGGCCATGGAGATCCCGTCCACGGTGGTCTCTGCCGAGGCCCCGCCCCCCCGCGCGTTCGGCCTACCGACCCGGATCGACCTGCGAGCCGACAAGCCCACATATTGGTCGACGAAGGCGAAGAGCGGTTCCGAGCCCAGGCCCTCCAGGAAGACGGGCTCGTGGTGGGATACGACCTTCACATCGCGGAAGGTGCCATCGGGGGCGAGCGCCACGAGGAGATCGGGGGGCGTCCCCCCGAAGCCTGGGATCGGCGCGAGGTCGATGGATTCGAAAGCGTAGGCGAAGATCTCGTAGCGGCCGGCCTCCTGTTTCAGGATGGGCCAGACCGGCAAAGCCCCGTCGCGCTCGCCCACCACGAGCGGAGCCGGAAAGTACCGCTCAATGCCCCCCCGATCGAGCGTGCCCGCCATGGCGGGATGGCCTCCCCACAGGGCCGCGAGGAGAACTAGGACGAGATGGCGCGTCCATGATCCGGCAAAGACCGGCGTGATCCGTGGGCGAACCTGCGCCGCGGTCATGGCGTGGTGCCTGATGGGCCGGCCGGTGCCGGCCGGACCGCCACGCCCCAGGGGAACCGGCCGACCTTGACGCTGCGGATCGGGCGCTGCGTCGCCAGGTCGATCACCGTCACGTCCCCCGACACCCCGTTCGTGGTGAACATGCGTGACTCGTCCGGCGTCATCGCGAGTTGCCAGACCCGGCGTCCGACCAGGATGTAGTTCACGACCCGGTAGGTCTTCGCATCGATCACCGCGACCCGGTCGGAGGGGCCGAGCGCCACGAAGGCGAAACGTCCGTCCCGCGTCAGGGTGATGCCCACGGGCTGAAGGCGGTCCTCGGCGATGCCCTTCACGCCGAACCCCACCGTCTCGACGACCCGGCGGGTGGCCACGTCGATTACCGCCACCGTGCCGCCGATCTCCGAGGAAACCCACAGCGTCCGCCCGTCCGCCGAGAAGGCGGCGGCGCGCGGGCGCTGGCCCACCGGCGTCGCATCGAACGCCGAAAGCGTCGCGACATCGATCCAATGCACCATGTTGGTCGTCTCCGAGGTGGTGACCGCGAGCTTTCCGTCAGGGCTCACCGCCATGCCCTCCGGCTCGATGCCGACATCGATCTGGGCGAGGACCTTGCGCGCCTGCGCATCGACCACAGTGGTGGTGGCGTTCTCCTCATTGGCGATGAACAGCGTGCGGTCGTCCGGCGCGAGGGCGAACTGCTCGGGGTCCTCGCCCGAGGGAAGGTTGTGCCGCACCGCGCCCGTGTCGGGGTCGATGACCTGCACAGCATCCGAATCGCTGGCGCAGATGTAGAGGGTGCGCCCGTCGCGGGAGAAGGTCAGACCGCGCGGGCGCCGGCCTACGGGGAAGGTGCGGACCACCTCCAGGGAGCCGCCGTCGATCACCGAAACGGTATTGTCGCGCTCGTTCGAGACAAAGACCTCCTGGCCCAGAACAGGCAACGCCAGGAGCGCGCCGGCAAGGCAGAGAAGGCTGGCGAGACACGCAGTGCGAGCCATGGCATTCGCCTTCGGATGTCTGTGCGGGCGGTGCGGAGCCGATATGTGCGGTCGCATCAGCCTGCCTTCCGGAAGGTCCGGCACACGCTCTCGGGCTCGTCGAGGCCGAGGGTATCGAGTTCGGTGCGGTGGTGCAGAAACCCCTCGATCGGCGCAACGGCCGTGACCGCACCGGGGCCGATCAGGAACACCGGCTGGCGCAGCTGCCCATTCCAGGCACGGAAGCTCAGGGGCCGCCCCTTGAAGCCGCCGACCTCGAATGTGGGTGCGAGGACCAACGCCGCGACCCTGTCGGGATCGGTGCTGCGCACCTGCACCGCCGCTTCGCCGAGCGCATGCACGGCCATCCAACCGGCATAGTCCACCGGGCGCATCGCCCGCCCGGCGAGCCGGCGGAAGCGCCCCTGGAGTTGGACCGCCGCCCAGGCCTCCACCGGTCGCCCCCAGGCAGCGGGGGTGAGCCCTTGCGTGCCGACGACGGGGCGGGGCGATGCCGTGTTGTAGAGGAGGTTCGTGCCGAATGCCCCCGCCTCGTCGGCCACCGCGACCACGTCGTGCTCGGGACCACGGGTGGGAATCACGAACTCACGCAGCGCCGTGTCCCGTGTGTCGCCGCCCTCCGGATCGAAGCGCGACTCGGCGACGATCCGCAACCCGAACTTCTTCGCGCTCCGCCGCAGCGCTTCGGCGTAGAGGGCATCGGCCGGCGCCGGGCCGGACAACAGCAGGATGCGGGCCCAGCGCTTGAAGGCCAGGAACTGAACCAGGGCATCGGCAAGCATCGCCCGCGAGGGCAGGACATGCAGCAGCCGAGCCCGGCAGTCGGCATCCCGCAGGCGGGTGTCGGGCGCCCCGATATTCAGGAAGACGGTGCCTCGGGCCTCGGGCAGGTCGGTCAGCGCCAGGACGTCGTCGGCCGGCGCGTTCAGCACGACGAACCGGACCGGACCGTGTCCGAGGCTCCTGAACACGTGCCGGAGATCCTCCTCCGGCGCGACGATCCGGGTTTCGAGCGTGAAACCCAGTCCGACGAAGCGGCCGGTGGCGTTCGAGTCCCTTAAACCGAGTTCCGCCCCCTTCAGACCTTCATCGTCGGGGATCGGATCTTCATTATTGAGGGGGGCGGGGCGCTCGATACGCCGTTCGAGGTAGTGGATCGTCAGCGCCTCGCCGGCGGCCGACGCGCGCGTACCGCCGGGCATCGCTATCGCGCCCGCTAGCACCAGGCCGGATACCACCGCCGCTGCGATCCGCGCGGCACGATGGGGACGCGGGCGGCCACGGCCCGCGCCATCCCGCTTCCAGCGCCGACCCTGCATCGGCCCTCCCGCCCTGTTCGTTCTTTGGCGTCAGGATAGCGGCGGCACTGCCGCGGCCGGTATTGGACCAAAGTGCAACGGGGCGGGTGCGGGATTTCGATGCTGACCTGTACCAAAGCACAATGGGTTCGGCTCAGGGCGCTTGCTACCCGTTTCCAATAATAACGGGAGGAACGACGATGAAGCCTGTCATCCTGGGCGGAGGGCTCCTCGCCCTCGGTCTCGCTCTGTCTGCGTCCATGGCGTTCGGTCACGGCGACGTCCAGCCGCAACCCGTCGACACCGCAGGCCTCGCGCCCCTCGGCGAAGGCTGGAAGGAGGAGAATCCATATCGGGGCGACGCCAAGGCGATCGCCATCGGCGATTCGGGCTTCAATCAGAACTGCGCCCGCTGCCACGGTCTTCAGGTCATCTCCGGCGGCCTGGCGCCCGATCTGCGCTACCTTCCGGTTGGCAAGGAAGGCGATGAATACTTCGTCGAGCGCGTGCGTCACGGCGCGATCATCAATGGCATGACGAAGATGCCGGCCTTCGAAGGCGTGCTCTCACAGGAGGCCCTGTGGGCGATCCGCACCTATATCGAATCGAAGCACGAGGAATGAGAAGGTATCCTGCGATGCGGCGTCTCGCTGATCCGTTCGCCCGGACGCGCCACCTCGTCCTGGCCGCCCTCTTCAGCGCGACCTGCCTGGCCACTGGGCGGCCGGCAATCGCGCGGCCCCTCGACGAGGTGACGGCCTCGGGCGTTCTCAGGGTCGCCGTCTACGGCGACAACGTGCCGTTCTCGGGGGAGGGCGAAGCCGCCCCCCGCGGTATCGATGTGGACCTCGCCCGCGCCATCGCCGATCGCCTGAAGCTGCGCCTCGATCTGCGTGTGGTGGATGCAGGCGAGACCGTCGACGGCGATTTCCGTCTCAATCTGTGGCGCGGCGACCTCGCAGGCACACCCCTGGCCGACCTGATGCTGCATGTGCCTCACGACCGGGTGCTGGCCACGCGCAACGAGCAGATTTTCCTGACGACGCCGTATTTCGAGCAGCGCCTCGCCTTCGCCTATCATCGTGACCGGATCGAGGGATTCGAGGGTGTGCGCGACTTGGAAGGCCATGCCGTCGCCGTCGAGGGGATGAGCGCGTCCGACAGCCTCGTGATGAACGCCGAGGGCGGGCGGTATCGCGCCGGCGTGAAGCACTACCGCAGCTTCGACGAGGCGGCGAAAGCGTATCTCGCGGGCGAGGCGCCAATCCTTGCTGGCACGCGCGCCGGCATCGAGGCAGCGCTCTCGGGCGCCGGCGCCTCGCGGGAGAACAATCCCGTGGTCGAGGTGCCCATGCCGGGCATCGTCCGGACTCGATGGGACCTGGGCGGGGCGGTCCGCAGCGATTCTCGCGACCTCGCCTACGCGGTGGGCGATGCTCTGGCGGCCTTGGCGACCGAGGGGCGCCTCAAGGCGATCTGCGACGCCTACGGCGTCACCTACTCCGCGCCGCAAGGCTATTGAGCCGACCGAGCATCGTCGAGGACCGAAAGCCAATACCTCATCCTCAGTCCCGGCACCCGACGGCTATTCGACCAATGGCCAATAAGAATCCCCTGAGAACTTCTCTAGCTTCGACATCAAGGGGCGCCTTCCCAACACATCGGGACGGCGAAACCCAGTGGGTCACGGAGAACCGGGCCTGGCCTTGAGCGGAGGAAATGCCATGAGAATACGCGACCAGTTCCTGACGGCGGTGGGCGTCACTGCCCTTTGCGTCAACCTGACCTTGCCGGCACTCGCCGAAGTCACCGAACAGGACATCCTCAACGACGCGAAGACCACTGGCGACGTCGTTACCTACGGTCTCGGGCCGCAAGCCCAGCGCTTCAGCCCTCTCAAGACGCTCAATCGCGACAACATCAAGGGCCTGGTGCCGGCCTATTCCTTCTCGTTCGGTGGCGAGAAGCAGCGTGGCCAGGAGAGCCAAGCGCTGGTCAAGGACGGCGTGCTCTACGTCACTGGATCGTATTCGCGCATGTACGCCATCGACTCGCGCACCGGCGACAAGCTGTGGGAATACAACGCCCGCCTGCCGGAGGGCATCCTGCCCTGTTGCGATGTGGTGAACCGCGGTGCCGCTCTTTATAAGGACAAAGTCTATTTCGGTACCCTCGACGCCAAGCTCGTGGCGCTCGACCAGAAGACCGGCAAGGTGGTCTGGCGCAAGGACATCGACGACTTCAAGGCTGGCTACAGCTACACCGCCGCGCCGATCATCGTGAAGGGCAAGATCATCACGGGCGTGTCCGGCGGCGAGTTCGGCGTTATCGGCCGGGTCGAGGCGCGCGATGCCGAGACCGGCGAAGTGGTGTGGAAGCGGCCCGTCATCGAGGGTCACATGGGCGAACTCAACGGCAAGCCCTCGACCATGACCGGCCAGGTCAACGAGACTTGGCCGGGCGACACCTGGAAGTTCGGCGGCGGCGCGACCTGGCTCGGCGGCACCTACGATCCCGAGAGCAACCTCGTCTATTTCGGCACCGGCAACCCCGGCCCCTGGAACTCGGCGCTGCGCCCGGGCGACAACAAATGGACCGCCTCGCGGCTCGCCATCAATCCGGACAACGGCGAGATCGTGTGGGGCTTCCAGACCACACCGCATGACGGCTGGGACTTCGACGGCGTCAACGAGTTCGTGCCGTTCGACATGCAGAAGGACGGCAAGACCGTGAAGGCCGGCGGCACCGCCGACCGGAACGGCTTCTTCTACGTCCTCGACCGGACCAACGGGAAGTTCATCTCGGCTACCCCGTTCGTGAACAAGATCAACTGGGCGAAGGGCATCGACGAGAAGGGCCGCCCGATCTACGACGACGCCTTCCGCCCGGGCGACCCGGCAAAGTCCGAGGACGGCAAGAAGGGCAAGTCCGTCTTCGCGGTGCCAAGCTTCCTCGGTGGCAAGAATTGGATGCCGGTCGCCTACAGTCCCGACACCAAGCTGTTCTACGTTCCATCGAACGAGTGGGGCATGGACATCTGGAACGAGCCGGTCTCGTACAAGAAGGGCGCGGCCTATCTCGGCGCTGGCTTCACGATCAAGCCGGTCTTCGAGGATCATATCGGCTCGCTTAAAGCCATCGACCCGGCCTCCGGCAAGACGGTGTGGGAATACAAGAACAAGGCGCCGCTCTGGGCCGGCGTGCTGACCACGGCGGGCAACCTCGTCTTCACGGGAACCCCGGAGGGCTTCCTGAAGGCCTTCGACGCCAAGACCGGTGAGGAAGTCTGGAAGTTCCAGGTCGGCACCGGCGTCGTCGCGTCGCCGATCACCTGGGAGCAGGACGGGGAGCAATGGGTCGGCGTCGCCGCCGGCTGGGGCGGGGCCGTGCCGCTGTGGGGTGGCGAAGTGGCGAAATCCACCGCCGGCATCAACCAGGGTGGAAGCTTCTGGGCCTTCAAGCTGCCCAAGACCGTCGCCACGCGCTGAACGGAGCCGTCATCGGACGGTGGCTCCGGCCATCGCCCGACCGATGACTCCCGAATTTTCTGAAAGCGTGCCGGCCTTCGCTCGAGGGTTTGGCGCGCCCGAGCTCCGGAATGTCGGCGGTATCTCAACAACCGCAGGCATCCCGGAGCTTTCTCATGCCTTGACCATATCGCCCGCTTCGATTGGAGCTGCCCGTTCCGCGTGTCGTGGTGGGGCGTGAGCTTCCCCCTCGCCGCAGCATCCGTCGCGGCCCTGCGGATCGCGACGGCGCGGCCGGGCCCGGCGATCGACCTCCTCGCCGTCTGCCTGCTCGCGCTCGCGACGGCGGTGATCGGATGGCTGCTCGCCCGGACCCTCGTCGGACTCGCCCGCGGGGAGCTGCGTACGCTGGCGCAATGACAGGCAGGCGCGACAGGCCCTCGCTCACCCGCGACGAAGAATTTGAACGTCGAAATTGAGACACCGCGAGAGCCGACTGTGTAGTTGCAAAGGGCGCATCCCTGACAGAGTAGAGGTGGATTACACGTCCGCTTACGGGAGCCGCACGAAGGCGCTTGAACGACTGGGTTGGGTCGGAGGCGGAACGTCTGCTTCAGGGCGAAGAGCCAGGGTCCGTTCCCAACCCCAATCGGACTTTGTAAAACAGGAGTCGAACGCAGACTGACATCTATGAAAATCGATCCCGTAGAATATCGGGGTTCGCGCGATGAGCAATCAGACAAGGCCCCGCCGCAAGCGGGGCTTTCTTCGTTTCGGGGTAGCGCGCTATGCCGGGGCATGCGCGTTGTCTTGTGCCCAGTCCCCGAACACCCCGATGCCGTCGGCACAGTCGACCGCGAGATCCTCACCTATGCTGGACGGGATGCCTACGCCGGCGGCCGTCCCATCGCGCAGGAGGAGATTGGCGAGGCGCTCGCCCAGGCCGTCGAGCAGGCCGCCACGGCGCTGTGGGGAAGCGACTATCTCGGCAGCCTGTCCCGTGTCTCGGGGCTTAACCGCCGGTCGGTCGTGGGCGACCGCATCACCCGGAACGGTGTGCCTGACTGGCTGCTCCGCATCCTCGCCTACGCCGCCGGGCACCCGTCCCCAAGGGCCCTCGGCTACCTGATGCTCGCCGCGGCGGAGGTCCTCGACGCCGATGCCGAGCAGGCCCGCGCTGAACTTGGCGCGCTCGCCCGGCAGGGCCTGGAGGATGCCCTTGCGCTTGTCGCGCGAGCCCGAGACATGAAGCGGCTGCCGGCGGGTACGCGCTAACGTATCCTTCAGGATTGTCGGGGTATGCGGAAGTTCTCTGTGCCTGATTTCCGATCGGGTGCGTGGTGAAGGATACCCGAGATGGACGAGCACACCCCCGCATTCGGGGTCCCCGCACCCCTGCGCGCACTCCTCGCCGGCGCCCCGCTACACGGCGGCAGCCCGCAGCGCGACCTCTACTGCCATCTCGCCTACTCGTGGCCCTCGCTCGTCGTAGACGACCGCCTCGGCCTCTACCGCTCGGTCGGCGATTCGTGGGCCATGGCTGAGCTCCTGACGGGGGCGTGGCAGGCCGCCGCTAGGATGCTCGACCGGCGCGGCCGCCCCAGCCGCACTGCGATGCGCACATTCCATACGCAGCTCTTCGCACTGTGGACGGAGCTCGGTCGGCTGCTGGCCTTGAGGCCGGCGACGGACCTTTACTTCGAGGCCTCCTGCGGCTTCGCAGATCCCCTCGACGATCTGCACGGGCGCCTGACGCTCTATTGCTCGATGCTCGGCGAGCACACCGCGACGCAGGCACTTGTCGACGTCTCATGGCGCGCGGCCCGGGAGGCGCGTCCCATCGATGACGACGCGGTGGCACTGTACGCGGTCGCGTTCGGGGCGACCGTCCTCCAGGGCGACGTGCGCCATCGGCTGTCGGCCGGCACGGACACGGTCGACGTCGTCGGGCAATGGCGCGAGCATGGTCGCGAGGTCCTGGCTGCAGCTATCAAGCCGGTCGCTCCGGCGCGGAGCCTGCCCTCGCACGTTCAGGCCATCGTCGAGGCGCGCAAGGCGCCCGTCGACGATGGGCCGTCGCTGTTGGTTTTGGCGTCGGTCGAACACCTGCCCGGGACCGCCAAGAACAGCGAGAGCAAGCCCGGCGCGGCGGTGCCCTCCACCCCGCGGGGCGAGTACGCTACATTCGCGGGCCGGCGTTTGCCGCTCACTCGCGTGGGAGATCTCGCCGCGGCGCGGGCGGAGCTCCTCGCGGAGTTCCCGTATGCCGCGGGCATCGTCGATGCGGTCCTGCGCGACCTCGCCGGGCGGCCCCACGTCCATGTGCGCCCCGTCCTGCTCGTCGGTTCCCCAGGCTCAGGGAAGACCAGGCTTGCCAGGCGGATCGGCGAGGTGTTGGGGCTCGGTTTCCAGGTCTACTCAGCGTCTGGCGTAGCCGACTCGACGTTCCTCTCGACGTCGAGGGCGTGGTCTACCGGGAGGGCCTCGATTCCGTTGCAGCTCCTGAAGCGCCTGTCCGCGGCGTCGGGGCTCATCGTGATCGACGAGCTCGATAAGACCGCCTCGGGGACCCACAACGGCAGTCTGCTAGATGGGCTCCTGCCGCTGCTGACGGACGACGCGGCCCGTTTCTTCGACGCCTACGTCGAGTCCCCGGTCGACCTTTCCGGCGTCTCCTACATCGCGACGGCGAACGACGTCACCGGCCTGAAGAAGTCGCACCCCGCCTTGATCGACCGCTTTAGGATTTTCACGATGCCGTCGCCCCGGCGCCAGGACCTTCCCGCGCTGCTGCGCGGCGTCATGCGGGAGATCCGCACCGAGCGCGGCCAGGACGAGCATTGGCTGCCCGATCTTGATGGCGAGGAGGCCGAGCTCGTCGAGGCCCACTTCACCGAGGGAGGCAGCGTCCGTGTCGTGCGGCGCCTCGTCGAAACCGTTCTGGCGGGCCGCGAGGCCCTGGCGACCCGGATGTGAGGGGGCGACATGCAACAGCACGACACTCCTCAGGCCGTCCTGGCGCGCGTGAAGCTCGCTTGGTCGACGCGCCGCTCATGCGGGATCATGGCCTCCGCGGCCGACCTGCGCATCGGGCAACTCCTCGCTCTGCTGGATGCCGGGCAGGTATCCCGTGAGGATGCCCTCCGGCTTGCGCTCGAAGCTGAGGCGACGGCCCTGTGCCATGCCCCGCTCCAACGCTTGCGGAACTGCCCTGGCAGGATCTCGCTGTAGCGGCGAGGCCGAGATGGTTGACGTCTACCGCTGCCTGACGCGAGCGCGGCTGCCCTGGTCGCTCCGCGACAGCGGCCGCGTCGTCGGGCACCGGGACGCCCTGGCGCTCCGAGACGTTGAGTTCCGCGTCTCGACCGCCGGGTGCGCCCGCATCCGGGCCCGCCGCCAGCGCGAGGTCGTCGCCTACGCCCGGGGCGTCCTCGTCGAATCCGGAGCGGTCCCGCCAGGCGCGCATCGGGTCCGCTTTCACCCCTACGGACCGCCCGCCTTCACCCTAGACGACGGCAGCCCGATCAGCGCGGCCGCCCTCGTCGTGTTCCTCGCCGACGGCTCTTGCTGGGCCGTCCCCCCATCCCTCGGAGTGTCCCCATGCGTAGCCTCGTCGTCGCCCTCGCGCTGATCAGCGCAGCCTCCCCCGCCGCCGCCGAGGAGAGCCCTTGGTCGGCTCCGGCTTGGTACGTCGGGGCGACACGCACGGTCCGAACCGGTCCGCGAGATCGCGCACGAAGTGATACGGGGTATGGGGGCTTGGCTTTAGCCAAGGTACGGGCAAGAAGATTTTTCAGCCTGCTTTGTCCGGGTTCTACCTCGCCCTTGACGGACGCGAACCGCAGGGAGGCTCGCCAGGCACCCTGAGATGCCCGGATAGGTCTCTACACAACCCCAGGCCCCCGGTGCGCTGCAGCCCCCGTTTCCGGGCGTTTTGAGGCTGGTCTCAACCCCTGCGCGGCGTCCTCTCCTGACGGTGTGTCAAAGTATTGGCGCAGCAACACCCCGTGATTCACCTAGTTTGACCTAAGCCAGCTCCCGTGTTTCATTGTTGTCATCGACCTAGGTCGCGCCACGGACGTGCTGCCCCGTGACAGACCCAGTACAGGGACCGTCGTGACACCTACAACCGCCTACGTGCTGGCCCTGTCCGGGGCGCCCTCCGCTGTCGAGAGCCTTCCCTCTCCGCAGTTTTGCTTCCAGCTACGCCCGCTCGGCTACGCCCGCCTCGTGCACCCGCGTGCCCCGGGCGCCGTCCTGTTCGGGGCGCACATGGCATCCAAGACGAAGAAGAAGGACGACTCCCCGTCGTTCGGCTGGCAGGACCGGCGCTGGAGCCCCGGCGCCCTCGCGAGCCGCGCCGTGGACCTCGGGCGGTTCAAGTTCATGGGCTTCGCCACCTACCCCTTCCACAAGCCCGGTGAGCCCAAGCCGGAGAAGGTCGAGGCCAACTGCATCAGCATCGGCGCATGCTGGGTCGACCTCGACTTCCACGACCACGATGACTGGAAGCACCTCCCGCCCGCCGTCGTCTTGGAGGCCGTCCGGAACACTTGTGCCGAACGCGGTTGGCCTTCGCCGTCCTACGCCACACACTCCGGGAGGGGGCTGCTCGTCGTATGGCTCTACCCGGTCCAGCCCGCCCAGACTGTCATGGCCCGCCACAAGGCCGTCCAGCAGGTCCTGCACGAGGGGTTCCGGCATATGGGTTCGGACCCGTCGGCCAGGACGATGACTAAGCAATTCCGCATGCCGCGGACCGTCAACGAGAAGTCCGGCGTCCCGGTCAGCATCATCTGGCCCGCGATGGTCCGCGAGATCGAGCGGACCACCTTCGACGAGCTCTGCCGCACCGTCCTGCCGTTCAAGCGGCTGACCACGAAGGAGCGGGAGGCCAAGGAGGACGCCGCCAAGGCCAAGCGCACCGCGGCCCGCCTCGCAGCCCGCACGCCACGGGATGGGCACTACGGCGCTCGCCTGACCGGGACGTCTTACTGGTGCACCATCCGCGCGGATCTGGAGAAACTCCTCGCGTTCCGGCACGGCCAAAAGGGCGTCATCGATGGGAAGTCGCGGTCCGAGTTCGGCGCCGGCCGCAACGCCTGGCTGACCTCCCTCGTCTATGCCGCGGCCTGGGACATGACCCCCGAGGAGCTCGACGCCTACGTCATCGAGTGCGCCGACCGCCTCGGCTACGAGCACGCCGAGACCAAGAGCAAGACGTGCAGCATCGTCCAGAGGGCCAAGCAAGCGGCTCGCGGCCTGCGCAGGACCTTCAAGGGGCGCCCGGTCGACCCGCGCTACAAGCTGTCCCCGGCCCGATTCATCGAGACCCTCGCCATCACCCCGCGGGAGATGCGTCGGGCCGACCTGCGCATCTTGGTGGACGAGGCGCGTCGGTCGGAGAACGCGGTCGCCCGCGTCGTGGCCAGCCGCCGCGCCAAGGGCGTGAAGGCCCGCAGCAGCCAGCAGGACCTCCGTCGCCAGGTCGGCGAGCAGGCCCTGGAGATGGTCGCCGAGGGCATGACCGTGAAGAGGGCTGCCGAGCTCTACGGCGCCTCGCCAAGGTGGATGGACAAAGCCCTGCGGGATGCCCGGGCCGTCGCCGGCATCGGCTCCGTGCGGAAGGAGAGGCCGGCATTCATGCCTGAATCCGAGACCACCATCGATCAACCCCTCCTCGTCGTCGACGATGTCGCCAACACCCTCGACACCATCCCGCAGGCCACGCACGAAGTGTTACGGGGTATTAGGCTGGACGCAGTCGACGGTGTTGTCGCTGGCGCCGTCGTGACCTATTCTGCGGCTGTTACGACGAAGGGCAGCACTCTTCTCAGACCGGCGCCCGCTGCGCGCCAACTGGCCCGGCGGGCGTTGTCATGTCCTGACCTCGTAGGGGTGGGAGCGTGACTATGCTGGACGGCACCGCATACGACGAGCGCCGCGCCCGCCTCGGCGCGATCCGCACCGGTTGGTACGGAGACGCCCCAGCCGTGTCCCCGCATGGGCGCCGCATCTACAAGGAAGGCGGCTCGGTCGAGCACCTCGGCGACCAGAACGAAAACCGTCAGCCGCCACCCAGCCATGAGGCAGGGCGTGCATTCCTCCGGTCCCTGCTGCGCGACTGGCGCACAGAGAACGCTCTCCTGGCGCAGTGGGACGTCGAGCACGGTGGAGCGCTGCGGCGCTGCCTCATGGACGCCGGTGTGGCCCTACGGGACGAGACCGACGACGGGCGCGAGCGCGCCGACCATCTAGTTCGCCTGGCATGCAGGGCCGTCACGCCGTCGGGTCTCGCACGGCTCGATGCTAGCGTCGCTGACCTAGCCGCGGTGCCGAAGGGACCATGGCGCTTCGGCTGGCTCGGGCCCGCTTCGATCTGACGTGTGCATTGCCAGGGCTGGTGGCATCCTCCTCGGAGGAGTCCCCGACCATGTTCACCGAGACCTCTCACCTTCTCGCCGGCCTGATCGAGCAGATGCCCGAGGAGGTTCACCTTGACCCCGAGCCCGTGCGCGCGCCCGAGACCGGGTCGGCGCGCACGGCGCGTGAGCGCAGGGAGGCGGCTGAGCGCAAGCGGAGGGAGCGTGCGCGGAGGAAGAGGGGCGGTGTTCCTGACCCTCAGCTGGTCGACCGCGCCATCGCGACGGCCCTCAATGACATTTCCCGCCGCGCCGCCTTTCGTTCCCGTGCGAAGGCGCTGGGAAACTTCAACGGGATGGCCATCACCCTTGAAGCTATCCTCGGGCAGTCCATCCAGGAACTTGTGGAACATCGCGGCGTCGGCCTCCCACAGGCTCGGGCAGCCATCAAGCAGCGCCTCGGGCTGACCCGACAGGCCTGAGCGGGAAAAGCGGGATGCAAAGGCCTGCGCAGGGTGGTGCCGTTGGCCCACCTACGTCGCTCATCGGTTTTCTCACATAATTCAGAGCCATCTGTGTCGCTCGTCGAGTGCAGCTTCGAGGCGATTCCCATTGGCCCCGACTCGGGATCCTTGGGCCGTCGGTCGATCCCACACCTGAGCCGTCCTTGTCCATGATGTGGCAATCCGTGCCGTTGAATGGGGCGCCTGCTACTTTGCAACTCTGCTACCGAATTTGAGTCGGCTTCTTTTGGTGATGGAAGAACTCTCGGGTCAGCTTAACTGTGGATGAAGCTATCATCGTCCGTTCTGAACGGACCGCAGACGCGAATTTGCTTGACAGGCGTTGAGGGCCTGTAGCACCGTAGCACTGTTGCACCGTTGCTAATTTACAGGCTGATACAGAACGAGAGGGGAACGTTTCGTTCCCGGCGACTCACGTTAAAAAAACTGAGAATTACTATAGAGGGTTCCGTAATCCACGAAAAAACTGCGAGTATACAATGCGTGACAACAGAATCGAAAATTCAGATGCAATCTCTGAAAAATATCCTGTAGTAAATCCGATCTTCGATACAAATTATCCTGTCGATGCGCTCGGTGCGACAGCCGATCTTGCACGATCTTTAGCTATAGCATTCCAAACGCCAGTAGAAATTGTTGCACAAAGTTTACTTAGCGTATTGTCATTGGTCACTCAATGTATTGCAAATTCACAAACACCATTTGGGTCTGATTGCCCTCTTTCCCTATGTCTAATCACAGTAGCGGAGCCTTCTGCGCGAAAAAAATATGTCGAAAAACTAATCTTTGCAGAAATTGAAGCCTATGAACAAGGCCTGCAAGACATGTTAATACATGACCCTCAAGTCAAAAATCTATCAGATAAATCGTTGAAGTCAAAAGTTATAAATCAAAACTTATTAGAGTCCTTACATAGAGCGCCAGCATCAAAGTTGGACGTTGTAATAAAAGGGCTCTCAAAACTGGCAAACTCGATTGTATACAGTAGCAACGATTTAACACAATTTGTTGGTGAAAACAAACGTCGTCTGTCGACTGCAAATTTACTTGCTAATTCATATCTTGATAGGCTATGGTTTGGCGAGAATATTATCGTATCGCAGGGTTCAACGGCACAGCTTCTTCGTGGTCGAAGGGTAACGGTAAGCCTCAACGCGAGCCCCGAATCCGCGTCAGATGTACTACGTATTGATAGATCGAGTGCCCAATCGCTGCTATCTAAGGCGCTTGTTTCTTGGCCAAAATCAATCGTGGGCGACAAAAATAGTGTAGAAGTTGATCCAAGCAAAATTGATGGTCTTGAGGATTTCAATAATCGCTGTATCTCGTTATTAACGAAGGCAGATTTTCCGCCTGGATCTGATTCTAGCCAACTATCGGCGCGGGTGCTTAAATTGGATGGAGAAGAGCGTAAAACGCTTTTGAATTTCCTGGATCAAGTTGAGGGGCACTCAGGAGATAGCCAGTATTTTTCCAAAATATCGGCTTTTTCGGAAAATTCTGCTGAGCATATCTGTCGAATTGCTGGTGTTCTGCAGATATACGCGGATCCCAAAGCCCTCAGAATTGATGCGGAACATTTAAAAAGTGCGATGGAACTCTTTTCGTACTATGCGCTGCAGATGTATAAACTTCAAGAAAATAACTCTCTCGCTGACGGCGAGGCTGACGCGAATTGGCTGCTGCTATGGCTGCAAAATAATTACAGCAAGCACCTAAATGCCACGGGAAGCGAAATATTCAAGGTGCGGTATATTCAGCAGAACACTCACTTACCTCTTAGAAAAGCAGACATAATTCAAAGATCTTTAGAAATACTACATTCTCGGCGAGTGATTTTATTCGACAAGAATAATAAACTAGTGAAGCTATTATCAGAGGATGCGCAAGAGTAAGGCGGGGACTCCGTCGGCGACGTTCATGCAGCGTCTTAGACCCCGTTTCATAATGTGTGAGCGGCAGGTGTCGCGGGCGTTGGGAGAGTGTCTGACGCTGACCCTAGATCGCCGATGTGGACCCCTACCGCTCGCACCGCGCTTGTGCGCGAAAGCCGCCCCTACGCAACCTGCCTGACCGACGCTGAAAGAGCCGTCGTCGGCGCGATGCTGCCTAGTCCCGCATCAAGGGGTCGCCCCTGACGTGCTGGCCCTCGTGGTTCTGGAAATCTCTCACGATGCCAAGGCGCTAGCGCCTATCGATGTTCCGCAAA
Source organism: Methylobacterium sp. Leaf465 (assembly GCF_001424705.1). Taxonomy (GTDB): domain Bacteria; phylum Pseudomonadota; class Alphaproteobacteria; order Rhizobiales; family Beijerinckiaceae; genus Methylobacterium. Next base: position 40,559 of record NZ_LMRA01000010.1, on the reverse strand, counting down.
GCGGGCATGGCCTTACGTTCCCAGCGGAAACCGGCACCCCTGCTAGAACTTGCCTTTGGTCCGCCTTCTCGTTGCCGCTTAACCAACGGGGTATCGTACGGTCGACAAGTGATTGGAGAGACAGGGCAGTTTAGCGCAACACAGCGTGATACCGTCGAGGGAAGACCCGGAGCCACGGCGGCCTTCCTGTATGACCGGATGACCGTCGAGCGATTCCGGGCCGCCTTTCGACGCGCGCGATGGCGCGACGACCTAGGTGCCTGGTTCGTACCAGGAACGACCGCGTGCGCATCTCGCGATCGACTACGGAATGCCTTGAGCCTTCCAGCCGTAGGCAGCGATCCGCACCAGGAGCGCGTCGATGTCATCGACAACAAATGCCAGATGAGCGAAGCCAGGGTCGAACGGCTTAGCTGGCACGCCAGGTCGGTCCGGACCCTGATACTCCAGGAGTTCGATCGTCTGGTCCGCCAGCGAAACGATTGCCATGCGCACCTTCGCCCCATTTGCCCCGGTCACCTGACCAAGGAACTCACCCCCCATCTCGCCTGTCCGCACAAGCCGCGCGCCAAGCCCATCGACCCAGAACCGAAGGGCCTCGTCGAGGAAGGCAACCGCGAAGCCGACATGATCGGCGCGCCGTACGGGGATGCTCGTCTGTTCCGTCATGAGGTACGACCTACCGGCAAACGGGCCATTCGTATGCAGCGGGTCGTGGCACGTCCTTCGGCTATGTCCGCTTCAAGGCTTCCGCTGCTCGGAAGCGGAGCGACAGGAAACCACCCGACCTGGTCGTTGAGCGGACGGGCGGGTCACGACCCAACGCAGTCACTGCTGTGAGAGCGTGGGCGTCCAGAAAGCAGCCATTCCCTTGTGCATCAACACAGAACGGCTGCTGGTCCGCAACGAAGCCTTAGGCCCCCATAGTCATAACGGAGCCGCCGTCGACCCGGAGGAACTCGCCGGTGATGAAGCTGGCGTGTTCCGAGCAAAGGAACGTCACTGCCGCCGCAACCTCCTCAGCTCGGCCGCGGCGCTTGGCGACGATGCCGGGGCGCTCCTCATCCAACGTTTGTTGAACCGCCTCGTCGAAGGAGATGCCCTTCTCTTTCGACTTCTTCTCCATCTGGGCGTCGGTCATCGGCGTGGCAATGAAGGCCGGGCCGACCGCGTTCACGAGTACGCCGTCCGGGCCATAGGCCTTCGACAATCCCTTCGCGAGGTTCAGAACGCCGGCCTTGGCGGCGGCATACGGCAGTTCCTCGATATAGGGCTGCACCGCGTCCTCCGAGGAGAACAGCACGATGCGGCCCCAGCCCGCCTTGCGCATGTGCGGGATGAAGGCTCTGGTCGCGCGCACTCCGGCCATGAGATCGGTCTGCAACGCCTCAATCCAGTCCTCGTCCTTGAGTTCAAGGAAGTCGCCGGACGCTCCCGTGATGCCGGCGGCGCAGACGAGGATGGTGGGCTTGTCATCGAAGGCCATGTTGGCGAAGGCGGCGAGCACCTCGATCCCCTTGGCCCCGCTAAGGTCGGCTTCCACGGCGCGGACTTGACCCAGCGCCGACAGCTCCGCGGCGGTGGCCTGCAGTTCGGCGCCTTCCTTGTCGGTCAGAACTACGTGGACGCCCTCGCGCAACAGATGCTCGGCGGTCGAGCGACCCATGCCCGACTTCCCACCTGTCACGACGGCGACCCGTCCCTTGATGCCGAGATCCATGGCTGTCTCCTTGGAAAAGTGGTGGTTAGGTCGACCGACGTTGAGTACCTGGGGCTAGGCTAAGCCGAAGCGGGCGTGAGACGGCTTCAGGCGCTGCGGGCCTGCTCCGGATGGCGCCCTTCCGCGAACTCCTCGACGATCTTGGCGCAGAACGCCGGCAGGTCCTTCGGGTTGCGGCTGGTGACGAGACCCTTGTCGACCACCACCTCCACGTCGACCCATTCCCCGCCCGCGTTACGGATGTCGGTCTTCACCGTCTGGAAGGAGGTAAGCTTGCGCCCCTTGACGACGTCGGCCTCCACCAGCGTCCAGGGCCCGTGGCAGATGACACCGACCGGCTTGGCCTGCTGAAAGAAGTCCCGGACGAAGCCGACCACGGCCTCGCTGCCGCGGAGCTTGTCGGCCCCCACGCTGCCGCCGGGGATGACGAGCCCGTCGAAGTCTGAGGCGGACACGCCGTCGATGACCTTGTCGACTGGATACTTCCCAGCCGAGTCGAGGTCGTTGTTGACCGTCTCGGCCTCGCCTGCCTCAAGCCCGACCACCGTGACGGTCGCGCCGGCCGCGAGCAACGCCTCGCGGGGCTTAGTGAACTCCGGCTCCTCCGTCCCCCGAGGGGCGATCAGGATGGCGATGGTCTTGCCCTGAAGGGTCATGGTTGGCTCCTCTGTGCGTGGCGAAAAGGGGTCGGCGTCAGGCCGGAATGCTCTCCGGCGAGGCAGTGTTCTCGGCGGTCACACCGTTCTCCCGGTGGCGGAAATCGCTCAGCGCCCGGTAGACCTGAAGCCGCGCCCGCATCACCGAACCCAGCGGCTGGTGCGCCGCGAGGCTGTGCGCCGGACGGAAGGTCATCACCTCGTCGAAGTAACGCACCCGCTCTGGGGAGTAGGCGTCCTGCCGGGGCAGGCGGAGCGTCGCCACCGTGCGGTACGGGCTGACCGCGACCGGCCAGTCGACCGACGCATCCTCGATGGGCTGGCGCTCAGCATCGGCCCAAAGCTGCGCCTTCAGCTCGTAGACCACGTCGGCTTCGCGGAAGAACGCCGCCGCCGCGTGACGAAAGCCGTCCTCGTCGCCGTGCGGGTCGAGCCGCCATTCGGCCAGGTCCAGCTGCGCCTGCGAAGCCGGGACTGCGCCAAGCTTGGCGACGTAATCGCCGAACCGCATTGGGGCCTGACTGAAGTAGCTGTCGGCGAGCGGGTGGCTGTAGGGATGGCCGAGGAAATCGGCCATGGCGCTCTCCGTGCCGAAGGCGTGCAGCACGTGGTTGAGGTTGCGCGCCGTGGCGGCGACCGCGCTCTTCACGCGCTCTGGCAGGCCCGTAGATTTCCCGATCACTGTGCCGTCCCGCAGGAAGCCCGCCGCCGTGCCCGACGGGAAGGTCGTGCCGGTGGCAAGCACAAAGTCCTGGGTGTCGACGTCGTGGCCGGGCAGCTTCTCGCCAGGTACCCCGAACACCTTGATCGACATGCCGCGATGGGTGGACACTCGGTCACCCAGGGTCTCGCCCGGCCCCTGGGCGAAGCGCACGGCGACCTTATGCGCCCCTTGCTTGGCGAACAGACCCTGCGCGAGTTCGGGCGGTAGGTTCTCCGTGACGATCAACTCCCCGACGACACAGGCCGAACTCTTGGCGTGGCTCGCACGCACGGCGTGGTGCTCTCGCTTCTCGACGACCTGCGACTGCTGGATCATCCCTCGGATGATCCCATCGATGGACTGCTGCTCGTCCGGTGCGGGCGTCTCGATGCCTGGCGCGTAGCGAAGGTAGGCCATGCTTGTTCCTCCGGAGCTGGTCGGTAGGGGGAGACGGTACAAGTCGGAGGTCGGGCGTCGCCGCCAGGCTTGGAGAAACGCTCCGCGCCTTCCTGGCGTCGGAGCGGACAGCCAGGGAGCATCGACAGCCGACTGACGCGGCGGCGTCTGCTTGCGTGACGCGACAATCCTGAGTTGGCGCGCAGCCGGGGCTACCGGGTGTACGCTGCCCAGGCCTTCACATCTCGGCTTCGGGTGGCCACCGTCCCTGTCGCGGGCTCACGGGCCGACATCATCATCGAGGCGCCAGCTGACACCAAGCCTGCCATGGCCCTCAGGTCGTCCGGCTGCCTAGGGTCGTGGAAGATGGCATCCGCCTCTGTCTGAAGGCGCAGGTTGCAGGCCTTCGTGGCCAACCCGCCATCGGGGGTGCATGCATCGTGTCGGGCGCATGCCGCATCAAGCGCGTCAACCGGGGCCGCGGGAGCGTTGTTGCCTGGGCCGCAGTAGTTGCCGTGTATCAACGCCGCCCCTGACGGGCGGCCCGCGGCCTGGGCCGAAACGGGCGCAGCCAGGACGGCGAGGAGTGGAAGACTGAAGGCGAGCTTATAGTTCATCGTGGGGTCTGACCCTCCGACCTCTAGCCACAGTATGCTTGCGCTCACGTGGCTTCCATTGCGGTTGTTGCGGGAGAAGCCCTTCTACCGGGCTCTGGTTCCGCACAGGTCGCGATGTCGCAACCTGTCGCGTCACCCCGGTTCGGCGGATGCGGCAGGTATCGATCTAGGGTGAACACCTCTTGGTCTTCACTCGACTGCAGCGCCACCTCGTAGGGGCGCTTGCTCACGTCGAACAGGCCGGCCCCGACGATGAGGCAACAATCGATAAGTTGAACAAGACGTTCGACAGGATCCTCCAAACGGTCACCGATTATTCGGGGCATGCCGTCAAATAGGTACATGCCAGGTCACTCGGCATCCTTGAGGGGACGCTGACGGTGGACGCTGGACTGCCCCCCGAACTGGTCCAGGGTCCGTTCGCCAAGCCGAGCGAGCACAAGGTCTACATGCGGCTCTCGACCAATGCCGGCACCATCCTGCCGTGCGCGGTCTCGCCCTGAAGGTTCTCGATGCGGAAGGGGAGCGCCTCCCCGGCGCGGAGGGGACGCCGCAGCACTTCATCATGGTGGTCTTTGAGGTGTTTCAGGCGCCGAACGCCGAGAGGTCTCTGGGCGGCCTCAAGCTCCTCTCAGACCTCGACCGACCGGGTCGGGGGACGCAAGGCGGCCGCCGCTACCGTTCTGCGAGGGGTTAACAAGGCACTGCACGCGGTCGGTATCAACAGCCCAACCGCCAGCTCCCTCGGCGGCACGCCCAATGTCAATTCCCTCGGTGTAACCTGCTATAGCCTCACCCTTGCTGCCGTCAGGTGGCACTTACCCGTGTAAGGGACGCTTCTATGCGATTTTCGGCAGCACGTACCGGCCGAATGCCTCAGAAAACCGACTTTGATCGCAGGCGACCTGGTGGATGATGATCTCCGCCGGTCCCAGCTCGGCCAGTTCGGCGAGCCAAGCGGCGTGTTGGCCAAGATCAGTAGAGACCCGCACATAACCGGGCACGTCTTCGGGCCGAACGAAGCGCGACGCAGTTTCGAACTCCTCGGGCGTACGGAGCTCCCAGTTCACGTTGCCCTCCAGCATGTTGCTAGCCCATTGTGTATGAGCCTCGGCCAGCGCTTTGGCCGGATCGGGATCCCAGCACACCTTGGTCTGGAGGAAGATCGGCTTGCCCGCACCCCCGCTCTCCCGGAACGCCTCGAACACGGGGCGCAGCTTGGCCGGATCGATCCCCACGGTCACGAGACCATCGGCCCATTGGCCGACGCAGCGCGCCGTCTCCGGCGTCACCGCCCCTGCCAGCAGCCGCGGTGCTCGCTCGGGGCGGGAGTACAGCTTGGCGTCGACAACAGTGATCCGTCCGCGATGGGTCACCGTTTCGCCCGCCAGGAGCGCACGGATCACTGCCGCGCACTCGCCGAGCCGGGCAGTTCGCTCTGCCTTTTCGGGCCAGGGCAGCCCAGTCACGTCTTCATTCAGGCGCTGTCCGGACCCCAGCGCCAGCCATAGCCGCTCCGGAAACATTTCGCTCAAGGTCGCAGCGGATTGTGCAAGCACCGCGGGGTGGTGCCGGTAGCCCGGTGCGGTGATGATCCCGAAGGGCAGTTGCGTGCCTGCTAACGCGGCGCCGAGCCAGGACCAGGCATGGCCCGAATGCCCTTGTGCGTTGCTCCAGGGCTTAAAGTGCTCGGAAGACATGGCGCAAGCGAAGCCTGCCGCCTCCGCCTCCCGGACGTAGCGCAGCAGAGCCGACGGGGCGTGCTGCTCATGGGAAGCGTGGTAACCGATACGGACCATGGTCGAACGTTTCCTGCTGGGGTTATGCGGTTTGCAGCCGGTCAGGCAGCGTTTTTGATGTCGGGGGCACGACGGGTCTCTGTCTCGCGCAACGTCCGATCGGCGTAGGTGCCCTGTACGGCGGCTCGCCCGCCGTGCTCGTACAGGTCGAGCATCAGGGCCGAGTGGATGAGACCGAGATGGCTGAAGGCCTGCGGGAAGTTGCCAAGGAATGCGCCGTCCTCGGCGGTCTGCTCGGCAATGAGCCCCACATCGTTCTGCAACACCCGCAGGGCGGCGAAGCGCGTCCGGGCGTCCGCCTCCCGCCCGAGCCACAGCAGTGCGTCCACCATCCAGAAGGCGCAAAGCAAGAAGGTACCCTCGTGGCCGGGCAGGCCGTCATCGTTTTTGTACCGGTAGACGAGGTGTCCGTACCCCAGCCGCTCGTCGATGACGTCGACGGTCCGTGCAAAAACCGCCTCGTCTACGGGAAAGCCGACCATCGGTGCGATCAGTAGAGCGGCGTCGACGTCGTCGCTGCCTAGATACTGCGGGTAGTAGCCGTCCGCGTGTACGCCCTCGCCGTTGACGAAGGCCACGATGTGGTCGCGCTCGGTACACCAGTCCTCCCGGGGGCCGAACAGTCGGATAGCGCGGTCGAGCGCGACCCAGTTCATCATGGCAGCGTGAAGGTAGCGCCGCTCGGGCTTCCGTGGCTCCCATAGGCCGGCGTCCGGCTCGGACCAATGTGCGGCTGAGATGTCAGCAAGCCGTGCTCCGTGTCGCTTGAGCTCCTCCGATAGGGCGCCGCCGAGGCGCTCGTAGAGGTAGAACAGGTCGAGCACTTGGCCGTAGGCATCTGCCTGGTGCTGATCGGCGGCCCCGTTGCCGCGATGCACCGGGCCCGAGCTGCGCCAACCCTCGAAATGGGCGATCTCGGTTTCCTCGAGATCGGCCTCGCCCGAGATGCTGTAGAGCGGCTTCAGTTGTCCCTTCTCACGTTCGCACAGGGCGCCGACAAACGCGAAAAAGCCTTCGGCCTCGCGGGACATGCCGAACTTCTTGAGCACATAGAACGACAGGCAGGCGTCGCGAATCCAGCAGAATCGGTAGTCCCAGTTACGGATGCCGCCAACCTCCTCGGGCAGCGACGTCGTGGCCGCCGCGACGATCGCCCCAGTGGGCTCGTAGGTCAGCATCTTCAGTACGAGGGCCGAGCGCATCAACTCGTCGGCAAGCGGCCCGACATAGGCCGAGTCCTGTGTCCACAGCACCCAGGCCAGACGTACCTCCTCCATAAGCGCAAACGCATCCGGCGGCGCCTCCGGAAGTTCAGCGAGATAGAGGGCGAAGGCGCGGCTTTCGCCACGCCCCAGCGTGAAGCGAGCCGCAGCGACCTCCTCCTCCAGCGCGAAGTCGGCATCGGAGACGAGCCCGGGGCAGCCCTCGGCGGTGATGCGCCCCGCATCGACCCGCAGCGGCGCAAAGCTTTCGGCGAACCCGGCCAGGGGGCGGTACAGGGCGACCATCGGAACATGCCCGGACAAGCCGGAGACGAGGCGCACGAGGCGCGGCCGATCCTCGTCGCCTTCGGGGCCGACCATGAAGTCGTAGAGGTGAACGAAGCCGTCGGCGGTGGTGAACGTGGTCTGCAGGATGTTGGTACGGCTGAGATACTGCCGCGTCGTCTCGTAGGTGCCCTCCGGGCGGATGACAAAGTAGCCGCCACGCCGCCGGTCGAGGAGGCGCGAAAAGCTGGGATCGGCGTCGAAGCGCTCGAGGCAGGCCCAGTCCAACGAGCCGTCACGGGCCACGAGGGCGCAGCCCTCGCAATTGCCCAGCAGGGCATAAGCTTCGATCGGCTGGTAGTCGCGCTCATCGGTGGTCGACATAAGGACTCCTCGCGGGTGCCGCGCTGCGGCCACCCAACGGTGCTGGCTGAACGAGAACGAGAGGGAGGTCGGAGCAGTCAGCCGGCGAGACGGAAAGCCGGCTCGATCAGGCCGCGAACGCCGACATTGACGAGGAGCGTACGCCCGTGTTCCGGATCGCGGGCCTTCGCATCGTCGTCCATGCCCTCGTAGGCCGTCGTCACAAGCAGCCGGTCAAGGTCGCGCCCGACGAAGGTTGGACAGGTCGGCTGCTGGGCTGGGACCGGGACGGTGCGGACGCGCTCGCCCGCGGGGCTGTAGGCGTCGAGGCAGCCCGCGCCGAAGCGAGCGGTCCAGATCAGCCCTTCGGCGTCCACGGCGGCACCGTCAATGCCGCCTTTCCCGCCCCTGTGGTCATAGTGCGTCTCGGGCTCGGCCACGGGCAGGCCCGTGGCGGAGTTCAGGGCGACGCGCCTCAGCAAGCCCTCCTCAGTATCGACGAAGTAGCCGGTCGACCCGTCCGGAGAGAAGGCAATCCCGTTCGGCGTGGTCAACCCGCCGTAGAGCTGGGTGATGTGTGTCCCCGCCACATGATAGATCGCACCGCGCCCGGACTCAGCTTCCAACCCCATGGTTCCGATCCAGAGAGCACCGCTCGGATGTACGCGTCCGTCGTTGGACCGCGTGCCGGGATCGTCCGCCTCCAGGGGGGCGTATAGGGTCAGCCGTCCGTTCGCGACGGTTCGGACGTAGAGACCGTTCTCGGCTGAGAGCAGTTGACGGTCGGCATCGATCGCCGCGACGTCACTCACCATGAGGGGAAGTGCGTGAACTTGGGCAGGCTGAGCCTCCGCGGCCAGCGATCGCTCGAACAGCCGCCGTTCGAGGATGTCGACCCACCATATGGTATCGGTCTCCGGCTCGTAGCTCGGCCCCTCACCGAGATGGCACCGAGACAAGTCCAAGATAATTGATGATATAGGCAGCAAAACGTTGATCCCAACACGCCAACGCTGGGAGACGCACCGCTTCGGACGATGTTCCCAATCTGCGACCGTAAGTCCAAGGATGATTCTGCACGAACATCAGCATATTTTAATCCGCTCGGCTAATACGATAAGTAACATAGTTCCAAGATCGGCTGTTTGTAGATATTAAAATCATACTAAATATAATATAACTTTCGTTTATGGTGAAAAATAGATCGAATAAATAAGTATGCACAATAACTTAATAACTATTTTGCGGGGGTTGGTCTGTGCTAATTAAATGCTTCTGCCTTGCCGACCAGTCTCCAAGCGGACGTTGCCGGCTTTTCAGAGGGTCGGAATCGGTCTCCGCGGCTATGTCCGCTTCCTTGCATACGCCCTCCACAAGCGGAACGGCAGAAATCCACCCGACTCGGCCCTACAGCTCGGTTTAATCGAGTTCCTTGATGCGGACCTCCCGACCCAGGCGCAGGTTCACTTTGCGGGCAATTTGCGAGATGGCTGCCGCGAAGGTGTCCCCCGGCAGGTTTCCATTCGCGCCGAGGACGGCGTCACACCTGGGAAGGAAGAGGCCGCCGGCCTTGATGTCGTAGTGCTCGGCTACGCAACCGCCATCAAAGATCGCGAACCGGAGGTATTGGGCTTGCTGCCGCTGGACGTAGACAGCGGTGGCCGCGGTGCCGGCCGGGCGTGTAGGCGTATACGGAGAGCGTACACGGCACCGGGTTCTGAAGGTAGGCCGGCGTGGTCTCGCGCAGGCTCAGGCGGGCCGATGCCGCCATGAACAGGACGGCCTCCTGCATCGCTGGTGCGGCCGAGTCCTGCATGAACTGGCGCAGCCGCTTAGCGTAGACAGTGCTGTCGAACGTGACCAAGATCCCCATGGCCGTCAGCCTGCCCGGCCCCGCTGCACCGGACCACACATGCCGCTGGGCGGTGACAGCGTACCTCCCACAAAGCGTTACGGATCGCTGAAGTAACGGGACGCTTACCATCTGGCGGCTTTCCACAACGAGGCCGCGTCCGGGCCAGGGATAACGGTTGACTCCCCCTTCACGACGAGTCCGTGAGCTGAGATCGTCGGGCCATCGACGAACCCGGAGGCCCCCATGTCGGCACACAGCATCGCCACCACATTCGACCGGGGCGGCCTTTCCCTAGCTGGCGTGGCCGCTGGATTCGCCGCAGACGCCCGGGCCCGTCAGTACGTCGTCGATGCCGAGCAGGCCGACCGCGATCTATCGGCTGCCGAGCGCGCACGCCGCGCCGTCGTCCGCCAGCGCCAGCACCTGCAGGCCTCCGTCGACGAGGCCGCCACGTTGCGCGCCGAGGTCGCCCGGCTGCAGCGTGCGCTCGCCGCCTCGCAGGCTGAGACCGCCGCGGCCCGGGGCGAGACCGCACGCATGCGCCAGCGCGCCCTCAAGGCCGAGGGCCTCGTCCTGCGCGCCGCACGGTCGGCCTGACGTCAGCACACCGCGGCATGACGTGATGCGCAGAGATGCGCACGAGTGTGCAAAGGGCAAAGGACAACCCCAAAAATGCGGGTGTCCACAAAAAGAAAGGCCCGCCCTGGGTGACCGGGGCGGGCCTTTCGCTGTTCGGGTTGCGGGCTTCAGACGCCGCACTTGAGCTCGTAGGCCGGGTCCGAGATCATGTCCTCGAAGGCTTGGTCCAGGGTCTCCTGCCACTCCCGGATCTCCTCGCGGGCCCGGGGTGTGATCTGCGCCCCGCTCCCAAGGGCGTGCCGGTACTCAGCCTCGGTCGGGCAGAGCGGCAGGCCCTCGATGGGGCGGATGCCGGCCATGTGGGCGCCGACGCGCATCGGGCCAGCGCGGTAGATGTGCATCATCTCGAGGTGGTTCAGGCTGTTCAGCCAGGCGGCCTCGCCCTCGTGGAGGCCGTTGGTCGACGGCTCCTCATCCTGCGTGGCGAGCGCGCAGGCGAAGGCGTGAGCGATCTTGCCCTTCACCAGAACGGGGTCGAGCTCGATGACCTCGGCCGACGCCACGGCCACCGGGGCGGCCTTGGCCTGCGGGGCCGGCGCCGGAGCGGAAGGTGTCACGGATTCGCCTGTGGGGGCGGACGGTGTCACGGGGCGGGTGCCCTGGACGACGTCGTCGAAGGCATCCTCGATGGCGGTACTGGGGGGCGTCGGCATGCCCGAGAGGGCGCGGGTGACCCATTTGGTCCCGTCCCAGACACGCTGGGCGGCGGCGGCCATGGCGGCGATAACGAGGGCGAGGGCGAGGGCGGTGGCGAGGGCACGGCGCATGGGACGGGGTTTCCTGAGAGAGGGCCGGCACTCCGCGGGCCCGTGAGGGGTAGGCTGTGACGCCGGCTGGCAAGGCACCAGCCGGGATGGGTGCTCAGGCTGCGGCGGCCGCCTCGGCCGCCTCCTGAGCAGCCTCGGCACGGATGGCGTCGAGCAGCTCGGCCCCGACCGGCGCGACGGGCAGGACGCCCCCCGCCGCAAGGATCTCGTCCGTCGTTGCGGCGCGCATCCAGGCCTGACGCGCGGTCACCTCGGTCACCACGGCGTACCAGCCGCCACGCACCCGGAACTGGCCCTTGGTCAGGCTGTGTCCATCGGGGAATCGGAAGCGGCGCGACACGTCATCGAGGCCGGCGTCCCGGCGCAGGCGCCCGTGAAGGCGGGTCGTAGCCTCGGCCGGGTCGAGGAGGTCCTGAGCCTCGTGCTCCCAGACGTGCTGCAGTCGACCGTCGAGGACGACGAATGATGTGCCGTGGCGCTGGATGAGCCCAGCGTCCGTCGTCATCAAGACCGTCCCCTCGGGGAGGTCGAGGTCGTGGAGGGACATGAACTTACCGTCGATGCGCTCGTGGCGGCATGGATGGATCGGGTCCCGAACGACGACGGCCCGGCTCATGGGCGTCAGCATCGTTGTCCAGAGCCACAGGTTGGCGGGGATCATCGTCCCGACGCGCATTGTGGTGATGCCTCCTTCCGAATCCGGCGAATCCGCGGATTGACGGATTCAAGCACACTCGCGATGGATTGGAAGATCTAATCGTCGATGCGGAAGCATCGAGCAAGGCAAACGTTACAAAATTTAACGCTAGGCTACTCTGTCTACCGATCGTTCGAATTTCTAAGCATTCCATCAACTTGCGAATCCGCGGAACTGCGGTACCGTTACTGGCGTTCAGCAGCGGGAGATCGAGGCAATGGCTAGGGCAACGGTGCGTCTGAGGCGGGAGGCAGTCATCGACCGGCTGCGAGCCGCCTGCGCAGGAGCCGGCGGACAGGCCGCCTGGGGGCGCCAGAACGGGGTGTCGGTGGCCTACGTGCACGACGTCTTGCGGGGGCGGCGCGAGCCCGGCGACACCGTCCTGCGTCCCCTCGGCCTGCAGCGTGCGGAGCCGACCTACGTGCCGCGCGAGCCGCGTGAGGTCGCGCTCTACGATGCCGACGGCATCACCCTCGCGGTGGCGGAAGTCCTGTGATGGCCCGGCGCGTGGACCACCGCCAACTCGGGTTTGACTTCTCGATGCCGGCGCTCGCCATGGCGCGCGAGATCTTCAAGACGGGGGCGCTCCCGGCCTATCCGCTGCACGTGCCAGGCAGCGCCGAGGAGGCCGAGGCCATCGGCGCCATCCCGTTCGGCCAGCGCTGGGAGAACTACGTTGCAGTGGGCGCCGTCCCGGAGCGCATCGAGATCCACCTGCCGCGGAAGAACCGGCTGGACTTGAGCATCACCGGCACGCGGCTCGGTTGGACCGCCGGGCACATGCTGATGTTCCGGCGCTCGATTGGGCCAGGCGCAAATCCTCGGGCCGGTACCGGTCACACCGGAGAGGCCTGTGGCGGGGGGCTGCACGCCGACGTCGACGAGAATGGCCACTTCCTTTGGACGTCGCGCGCCGCAGCCCTGCAGGCAGCCGCCCACCGGGCTTGGTGGTCGTGCTGGAAGCTGGACGCGAAGGTTGCCGCTGAGGTCGAGCGCGCCGTGCTGGGTGCTTTGGGTTTCTCCCCGGTTGAGGCCCCCGGGCACGAGCACAGGCGCTGGCTCGTCTCGCGCGCCGACGGTTACGCCAGCCTCGAACGGCGGAGGTCGCAGCCGCACGACGCCATCCCGGAGAGCCCCGCCATCGACGAGTACCGCCGGGCCGCCGGGCTGTCCGACACTCGCGCATGGAGGACAGCGGCATGAGCGAACGCTCTCGATTCATCGACGGCCACGCCGCGCTCGATGCCCGCGAGACCCGCGCCCGCTACGCCGCCGTCCTAGCCGCCGCGAAGGCCCGCGCCGGGACGGGCCGCTGGGCGGACGAGCGCCTGCAGATACACGTCGCCAGCGCGGAGGCGAGCGTTCTCATCGCCGTGCGATGCGCCATCGCGTCCATTGAGGCGTCGATGGCCTGGGTCGACCCGAAGGAGGGGAAGGAGCGCCCATGACCAAGCCGCGTCGCCCCACCCGCGTCCCGGCGCGCCCGCAGGAATCCCGGATCTCCGTCATGGCGGAGGCGCGCAACGACAAAGAGGGCAGCTACCGGATGCTCATCGTCAAGGCCGAGGGGGGCGCCGCCGTCGATGCGGCCCTCGGCTTGATCAAGGCCGCCCTCGGCAAAGGCTGAGACCACCACGGCGCACGCGCCTGTGGGAATTAACCTGGCTGTTAACCTTGGACCTCCTTCGGGCTCGGGGCGCGGGCGCGACGCGGGCAGGGTCTCCTCACGGCCGCGGTGGGCGGCCGGGAGAGATCACATGAACAACAACCGGGAAAGCAACCGCAACGGCAAGGTCGAGCCAGCTCCACAGGAGCTGGTTTGGGTCGAACTGTTGGTGGAGCGGGCCAGGGGACTGGAAGAAGCGCTCTCAAAGATGGACGCGCACAAGCAGGCCGAAACGTTGCGCGAAGTCTTCCGTCAGTCCGACATGGTTTGCGGCGTGTACCCGGATGCCGCAAGCCCCGTAGGGTACCGGTACCTCATCATGAAGCACCCGGCGAAGGGAGTGATGGAGCGATACCTCTCACATGGGACTCAGTTCTTGTTTGGCGCCGTGTTCCGTGAAGGGCACATCGACGCTGATTTCATGAAGGGAATCTACGACATGGGCGTAGAGAACCCGACGAACGAGTTGGTGCAGGAATACTGCTCTGCCATGTGGTTGAGCATGGCTCCGGCTAGCCGGGCTGCCAGGGCGAGAGATGCTGGTGCCGTCGAGCGGTAGGACTGCATCCTGCGGGAAGCGACCCCGGGTCATCCCCGGGGCCCTCTTTCATTCAGCGTCGGCGCCGTCCTCGTCGTCGGCCTGCCCGAGCCGACGCTCCTCGGGAATCTCCGGGGTCGCCGCGAGGCGCTCCAGGATCTGCCCCAGGGTGACCGGCGCATACGACCACCTATCCACGCCGACGTCGCAGGACTGCGAAGTGTCCGGCAGCATGCCGTGCGTGTGCCCGAAAAGGTGGATGGACCCACGCCATGCGCCCGGCCACGCACGCATGGGGTAGTGCGAGAGGATGACCCGCTGGCCCTCGATCCGCCGGCTGACAAGGTCGTGCTGCTCGTGCCACGGCAGGGTCAGGATCTTCTGACGGTCGTGGTTTCCCCGGACGAGGTGCTTGCGCCCTCGCATGCGCTTGAAGATGGCAGCGTACCGCTCTGGCGTGCCCCCCATCCCGAAGTCGCCGAGGTGCCAGACCTCGTCCTTGGGGCCGACCACGGCGTTCCAGGACTGCACGAGCATCTCATCGTGCTCGGCGATGGTGTCGAACGGGCGCCGGCTCATGTGCAGGACGCCAGCGTGGAAGAAATGCGTATCCGCCGTGAAGAAGGTGGTCATCGGGGCAGCCTCCGTGAGTGGGGCTGCCGCGCACGGTCACGCCCCGGGGATGGGTCTCGTCAGGGCGGGGCGGGCTATTCGTTTCACGGCGGCCTCGTGTGGCTGGTGGCGGAGCATCGATAGCACGGCGCCAGTTAAGGAATCCCTGGACCCAAGGATCCTTTGATCCTGTCCCCAAGGCATTAACCCCTTGGCAGGCTTACGCAGCGAACGGCGTTGACGGGATTCGGGCGAGCTGGCTCACTGCCTCGATGGAGACGCTCGACCTAGACGCGTTGATGTTCACGGCGGAGGTCACCTCGGAGTGGTGGCCCTACGACGTCGCCGCGCGCGCCCGTCAGGACGACCTCATCCCGCTGGAGCTCGCCTCTTTCACGCCCGAGCTCCAGGACGCTTTCTCCGTCAAGCAACTGCGCCTCGCGATCCAGCGCGGCGAGCTCCGGTCCGAGACCCACTCGAACGGGCGTCGAATATTCACGACCCGCCAGTGGATCAACGAGTGGAGAGAGCGATGCCGGTCAGAGCCAAGAAGCGTAAGAAGCCCCGCACCCTCGGCGTCACCGGCCGCGGCATCCCTTACCTCTGGCTCCGAGAGCCCCGGTCCGACCGCCCCGCGGTCTGGATCATCATGGACAAGGGCAAGCAAGTCCGTAGCACTGAGTGCGGCCCTGGCGATGAGCCGGCGGCTCTCGCGCAGCTAGAGGACTACAAGGCCTCTCTCCACAAGCCGGTCACGAAGAAGAACCTGCGCGCCGACCAGGTCCTCATCGCCGACGTGGTGATGCGCTACCTCGCCGTGAAGCAGTCGACGGTCGCCCGCCCGGCCGAGCTCGGGCAGCGCATGACGACCATCCTGGAGTGGTGGGGCGAGCGGACGCTGGCGGACATCGATTCCGTGACATGCGCGGAATACGTCCGCTCCCGGGTCGGCCAGCCTTGGAAGACCCACGCCCGGCTCGGCACCGGCAAGGACGGCGTCCCCGCCCGGCGCGGCCACTCGAAGCCGACGAAGCAGCGGGTCGTCACCGAGGGCGGCGCCCGCCGGGAGCTTGAGGACCTCCGCGCCGCGGTGAACCAGGCCATCGGCGACGGCCTGACGAGGGAGAACGTGAAGGTCACGACCCCGGACAAGTCGCCGGGGCGCAAGCGATTCCTGGAGAAGTACGAGGCGGCGGCCATGGTGCGGGCCGCCTGGCGCAAGCGCGAGATCCAGAAGGGGCACGTCACCGACCGATTTCCGGCCCGGCACCTCGCTCGCTACCTCATCGTCGCGCTCCGGACCGGCACGCGGTCCACAGCTATTTGCCGGGCCTCGTTCATCCCGGAGATCGGGCGGCCCTGGATGGAGCTCACCCGGGACGCGAAGGACCGGCCCGTCGCGAAGTTCCATCGGCTCGCCCTCGGTACCAAGGAGGCCGAGAACAAGCGGTACCCGACCATCACGTTGCCCGACCAGTTGGCGGCGCAGTTGTGGCGCTGGCACCACCGCCTCGGGCAGCGCTACGTCCTGGAGTGGCAGGGGCGGCCGGTCGACACGACGAAGCGGTCGTTCGCGAATCTGGCGCACGAGCTCGGGCTCGGCGACGACGTGGTCCGGCACACCCTGCGGCACACCGCCGCCACGTGGGGCATGCAGGCCGGGACGAACCTGTCCCAGCTTTCAGGCTACCTCGGCATGAGCATCGAGACGCTGACCCGGGTCTACGGGCACTACAGTCCCGACCATCTGGAGGAGGCGCGACAGGCCATGGGGGGCAAGAAAAAGCGAGCCGCCTGATGCAACGCGGGGTGCGTCCCGGAGCAGTTCCAGGACCAAAACTTGGCGGATTGTTTGGCGGCTGAAAACTTGGCGGCTTCGGGACCCGGCCAAGTCATTGAATTTACTGGTCGGAGTGGCAGGATTTGAACCTGCGACCCCCACGTCCCGAACGTGGTGCGCTACCAGACTGCGCTACACTCCGACAACGCCGGCTTGGTGGGCCGGCGAGCGGACGTATAGCGAGCCCTCCTCCGGGCCGCAAGCGCTTCCTTGCGGGAAATTGTCGGACGAGGCCGTTCTCAAGCCCGCGCGGCCCAGTCCTTCGGGAGGTGGTATCGGTGGCAGGACTGGCCGGGCAGCGGGATAGCGACGGCACCGGCTGCCTCTGTTCCAAGGTCGAGGTCGGAGAGCGACCATCCGGAGGCCACGGGGTCCATATCCTCCCAGGCGATGGCAGGGCCGGAAGGATCACCGGCGCTGACGTCGAAGCCGTCGAGCGCGCCCATCAAGCCGGTGCCCAGCGCCTTCACCACGGCCTCCTTCCGCGTCCAGAGCCGAAAGAACGTCGGCCCCTGGCGGGACTGCGGCACCTGTGTCAGGGCCGCGATCTCGTTCCGATGGAAATGGGCGCGCGCGATCGTGAGCGGGTCGCCAACCGGCCTGATCGCCTCCACGTCGACACCGATCGGGGCGGCAGTGGAGATGCCCACCAGTGCAAGAGATCCCGAATGCGACAGGTTGAAGTGAAGGCCTGCCCGAGGATGTGACGCCAGGACCGGCCGTCCGCCGGCTTCCCGCGCGAAGATCAGGTCCTGAGGCCGCCGATCCCCATATCCCGCGAGGATCAAGCGAAGCGCCGCGTGGCTTTCAACGAAGCGCGCACGATCCTCGGCCCGCAGGAAACGGTCGGCGCGGTCGTGCTCCTCCTGCGACAGCCAAGCGGATTGTTCGGGAGGAAGGGCCATGCGAAGCGCGAGGTCGATCCGCCAGACTGCCGTACCGGCACCGGGGCAAGGCACGGCACCATTCCAACCCCGGGCGGCGGGCGTCGCCTCCTCCGCGACACCGTGCGCCGCATCATTCACGATGAGCCGATCCATCCAACTGCGGTCATTGCCCCAGTCAAGCCCGTATGGTGAGCGTGGACAGTGCTTTAAGCTGGTCCGCGCAACCCGCGAAAGCCCACGTTTCGCGGGGCTTCGCGAAGCGCCGACAACGTCTCAAGCGTAGACGTTGCCACCGGTCTGGGGAAAGCGCTCGGCCAGGGCGCGTCGCAACTTCTCAAGAGCGCGATTCTCGATCTGCCGGACCCGCTCCTTCGAGATGCCGAGCCGATGACCAAGGGCCTCGAGGGTCGCTTGGTCCTCTGCGAGACGGCGCTCCTTGAGGATGCGCAGCTCGCGTTCGGACAGAACAGTCAGGGCCTCGTTCAGCCAGATCAAACGGCGCTCGCCGTCCACCGTCGCGGAGACCGTCTCATCCGGAAGCGCGGCTCCGTCGACGAGGAAGTCCATGCGCTCGGAGGAGGCTTCGCTCTCCTCGCCAACCGGCGCGTTCAGGGACATGTCGGGGCCCGAGAGCCGGGCGTCCATCAGGGCCACGTCCTCCCGGGACACGCCGATGGCCGTCGCGATGCGTCGGTGGATCTCGTCGCCGACATGCTCTTCGGTCGACTGCATCAGGCGGGCGCGCAGGCGACGCAGATTGAAGAACAGCGCCTTCTGGGCGGAACTCGTGCCACCACGAACGATGGACCAGTTGCGGAGGATGTAGTCCTGGATCGAGGCCCGAATCCACCACGTGGCGTAGGTGGAGAAGCGAACTTCGCGCTCGGGCTCGAAGCGGGCCGCCGCCTCCATCAGGCCCACATGGCCCTCTTGGACGAGGTCGGCCATGGGAAGGCCGTAGTGCCGAAAGCGCCCGGCGATCGCGATGACGAGACGCATGTGCGCCGAGATCAGCCCATGCAGGGCTCGCTCGTCGCGCTCGTCCTTCCAACGGACGGCGAGACCCCGTTCCTCATCCCGCGCAAGGAAGGGCGCCTCCATCGCCGTGCGTATGAACTGCCGCCGTATCCCTGCGATGTCCGCCATTCCCGCCTCCGCCTCGATGAAACGTGTGCTTCTGACCACAAGTCGACGTCGCCGATGGTAATCGGGCAGAGGACCTGTGCCTGGCAACGCGACAACCCGAGGTCGCCGGGATGGTTCCGCAGGCGGCTTGCTTCACACGGTCTCGTGAGCGTGCGACGCGTCGCCGTCTCGACCATGAAAAAAGCCCGGCGCGTGCGCGCCGGGCTTCGGGAAACGGGGTGTCCCGGACTGCGTCCGGGATGATGGGTCTGGTGGTCAGGCCGCCTCTTCCTGCAGGTCGTCGCCCTCGGCTTCGCCTTCCGCCTCGGCCTCGCCCTTGGCGCGGCGCGGGGACTTGGCAAGGCTCTGCTCGATGAGCTTCAGGGCCTCGGTCTCGGTGATGCGGTTCACCGACGAGATCTCGCGCACGACCCGGTCGAGGGCCGACTCATAGAGCTGACGCTCGCTGTAGGACTGCTCGGGCTGAGCCTCGGAGCGATAGAGGTCGCGCACCACTTCGGTGACCGAGAGGAGGTCGCCAGAGTTGATCTTGGCCTCGTATTCCTGGGCGCGACGCGACCACATGGTCCGCTTGACCCGGGCGCGGCCGGTGAGGAGATCCAGGGCTTTCTTCACGAGATCCGGCTCGGCGAGCTTGCGCATGCCGACGCTGTTGGCCTTGGCGGTGGGGACGCGCAGGACCATCTTGTCCTTCTCGAAGGACACAACGAACAGCTCAAGTTTATAGCCGGCGATCTCTTGCTCCTCGATGGCGGTGATGCGACCGACACCATGGGCTGGGTACACGACCGCTTCGCCGGTCTTGAAGCCTTGGCGGCCTGCCGTCGTCTTCTTGGCTGTGGTCATGCGAGAAGCGCCTCCAGAACATTGCGCGGCCTTGAACGCCGCGCCGAACCCTGTAATCCGGGGTGGGTCACCCGGCTTCAGCCCCTTATCCGAAGGATCTGCATCAGTGACGCACAGCCGCCGGTTCCCGGGCACGCCGATGATCGCGCAACGAGAGAGCGTTCGCCGAAAGCACCTGAGCCTTCAGCGATCGATCGCATGCGACCCCAGTCCACAGCTGAGTGTGAGACCCATCAAGTGATGGCTGGAGGCAGCACGTCGGGCACGAACGACGGCAGGCATTTGTCATAACACAAACCAGCCGACGAATCAAAGGATTGCCGGCGCTAGGCCATGGGATGGGCGACCGCGGGCCAACCCTCCACAGCCTCTTCGTGAACGCTCCCTCAGGTGCGCGTCGTCCATGACGGAACGCACCGAACCCCCGCGCGGCGATCAGTCGCCGGTGCCGGGATTGGCCGAGAAATGCGCCTCGAATTTGCCGGCAACGCCGTCCCAGGTCTTGGCGTCCGCCGGAGCGTCCTTCTTCTGCGTGATGTTCGGCCAGGTCCGCGCGTAGTCCGCGTTCACCTTCAGCCAGGTCTCGAGCTTCGGCTCGGTGTCGGGCTTGATCGCCTCAGCGGGGCATTCCGGTTCGCAGACGCCGCAATCGATGCACTCGTCGGGGTGGATGACGAGCATGTTCTCGCCTTCGTAGAAGCAGTCCACCGGACAGACCTCGACGCAGTCCATGTACTTGCACTTGATGCAGTTGTCGGTGACGACGTAGGTCATGGGGCCTTCAGTCCTTGATCCGGGCATCGCCGGGAGCGTCCCGATGCCGATGCATGGTCGCTCGCGCAGATCGTTGCACGGATGCCTTAATGCGGGGTGGCGGTGATGCGGGGTCGCATGGGCAAGATGGAGTCGCGCTGGCTCTAGACCCTGTCCGAGGGGCTGACAAGCGCGTCGGCGGGCCTGCTGCACCACCGTGTCTCCGGTGTCGCGCGGGCGACACGGGCGGGCGGCCTATTCGAGGTCGCTCCCCACGATCCTATAGAGCTGCTGGGCCTCCGGCGCCGGGCCGCGCCGCTCGCCGAGATCCAGGATCCGGGCGATCACCGTGGCGTGCGCCGCGGCGACCGTCACCACATCGCCGAGGGCGACGGCGGTGGCGGACGCATCGACCCGCTTTCCATTCACCCGGACATAGCCATCGGTGACGAGGCGTGCCGCGAGTGATCGGGTTCGCGCGAAGCGCGCGAACCACAGCCATTTGTCGAGCCGCTGACGTCCCGGCTTCATTCCACCTCAACGCTTGCGGTCGGTCCCGGCCTCGAGCTGCGCCTTCAGGGCGGCGAGTTTGGCGAACGGCGAATCCGGATCCGGAGCCCGCTCGCGCCGCTGCGGACGCGGCTCGTCGCGGGGCGCCGCCCGTGATTCGTCTCGACGCTCGGGTCGCGTGCGGCCCGGCTCGAAGCGCTCGCGGCGCTGCGGCCGCCCCCCATCCGGACGCCCCTCGCCGGGGCCGCCGCGGCGTCCCCCCTCAGGCCGATCCCCAGGCGGGCCACTGCGCGGACGGTCGCGGCCCTCGCCACTTCCACCGCCCGGACGGCGATGGTCGGGGCGCGCTTCGCCCGCGGCGCGGTTCGGGGCGCCGCCGTCGCGGCTCTGGCCACGCGGACGATTCTGACGCGGGTTGGCATGGCGCTGGTGACGCTGAAGCCGCCAGACTTCGACGGTCGCGATCTCGGCCGCGGAAACGTCGGACGGCGTCTCGCCGTCAGCCGTCTCGGCCCGAGCCTCCGCGGAGGCGTCCTCAGGCTGGGCGAAGTCGGCGTTCTCCGGCGGATGTTCCGTCGCCTCGGCGACAGCCGCGGCGTCGGCGACGGGCTGTGCCGCAGCGTCTTCGGCAGATTCGGCGGCCGCGTCGGCCGCATCGTCCCGCGGCGGGCTGTCCTGAGACGAGGTCTCCTGGGCCGGGCTGGCCACGGCGGCCTCTTCGGGAGCGTCGGCGGCAACGGAATCCTCGGTCGAGCCGGGAGCGATCTCGGGCTCGGCAATCTCGGCCGATGCCGCGCTCTCGCCGGCCGGAGTCGTGTCGGTCCCACTCTCGGGCGCCATCTCGCCCGCGGCCTCGGCCGAAGCATTCTCGTCGGCTGCCGTCTCGGGGCCGATAGGGTCCGTGCTGGCGGTCGCGGCGGAAGGAACGATGGGCTGGGTCGCCGCCGCCGGGAGCAGCGGCACGGTGATCGCCGGGCCTGGACGGGTCTCGGGTGCGTAGCCGAGGGATTTGAGGATCGAGGCGAAATCCTCGCCGGAGCAGCCGACCAGGGAGGTCATGCCCACCGTCGCCACGAAGGCGTCGCCGTCGGCTGCGCCCATCGGGGCGTCGCCCGGCGTTGTGCCGGGGCGGTAGGCGATGGCCGGCCGGATCAGGTCGGCGAGGCGCTCGAGGATGTCCACGCGCACGGCGCGCTCGCCGCAGACCCGGAAGCCGGCTGCGCGGTACAGGCCCTTGGCGATCTCGGGATCGACCTTGATCGAAGTCCGGCCGGAGCTCGCCAGATGGGCGATCTCGTCGAGGCCGCGCTGGTCGAGGCCGCCGTTCTTCAGGGCCCAGAGCTGGGCCGCCAGGGTCCGGGGCGCCGGCTTGAGCAGGGCCGGCAGGAAGATGTGGTAGGCGCCGAAGCGGACGCCGTGGCGGCGCAAGGCTCCGCGTCCGTCCTGGTCGAGGGTGCGCATTTCTTGCATCACCTTGGCACGCTCCAGCACGCCCAGGGACTCCACCACCTGGAAGCCGATGCCCTTGGCGAGACCGGTGAGGTCCGCTGCGGTCTCGATCTCCATCAGCGGGCCGAGGAGGCGCACCACGGTGGCCTTGAGCCAGGCGACGAGCCGGGCTTCGACTATGTCGCGGGCCGGGCCGGTCAGCTGCTCGTCGGCGAGCAGGCGGACATGCGGCTCGAACAGCTTGTCGCCCGGCGTCAGCTTGGCCACCGGATCGCCGGTCCAGCGAATGACGCCGTCGTGGCTCAGCACGAGGGAGGCGTCCGCGGCCGACGAGAACCGCTCGGCGCGGGCCTCGATCTCGCCGCCGAGCGCCTTCTCGGCCGCGCTGCGCAGAGTCTTGGCCTCATGTCCTTCCGCACCGGGATCCGGAACGAACTGGAAGCCATGCAGATGGCCGACATGCTGGCCCTCGACGGTGACGTCCCCGCCGGCGGTGATCTCAGCTTCCAACATCGTATTCTCTCTCAGGCGCCGCATCAGGACGCTGGTGCGCCGATCGACGAAACGGCTCGCAAGGCGCTCGTGCAGGGCGTCAGACAGCCTGTCCTCTACCCGACGCGTCTCGCCCTGCCAATGCACTGGATCAACGAGCCAATCCGGACGGTTCGCCACGAAGGTCCATGTCCGCCCCTGCGCGATGCGCTGGGACAGCGCGTCGATGTCGCCGTCGGTGCGGTCGATCATGGCGACGTGCTTGGCGAACCAGTCGTCGGGGATGCGCCCCGCCATGCCGCGCATGAGGAAGCGGAACAGCTGGGCGACGAGGTCGGCATGGGTCTGCGGATGCACCTTCCGGTAGTCCGGGACGCCGCAGACGTCCCAGAGCCGGCGCACGTTGGCGGGGCTGTTGGCGAGGTCGCGGATGTCGTCCTCGCGCATCAGGATCTCGAGGGCCGACTGGTCCTCGCCCATGGGCGCGCGGGTGAGACCTTTCTCGCGCGGGTGCTCGTCCAGGCTTTCCTGCAGCGCCTTCAGGGAGGAGAAGTCGAGGTCGGGATTGCGCCATTGCAGGACGCGCAGGGGCTCGAAGTCGTGGGTCTCCAGCGCCTCGATCATCTCGGGCTCGAAGGGCGCACACCGGCCGGTCGAGCCGAAGGTGCCGTCCGAGAGGTGGCGCCCGGCGCGGCCGGCGATCTGTCCCATCTCGGGCGGGGTCAGCTTGCGGAAGCGGGTGCCGTCGTATTTCCAGTTCGCCGCGAACGCGACGTGGTCCACGTCGAGGTTGAGGCCCATGCCGACCGCGTCGGTGGCGATGAGGTAGTCGACGTCGCCGGACTGATAGAGCTCCACCTGCGCGTTGCGGGTCCGCGGCGAGAGCGCGCCGAGCACCACCGCTGCGCCGCCGCGCTGGCGCCGGATCAGCTCCGCGATGGCGTAGACCTCCTCGGCTGAGAAGGCGACGATGGCCGAGCGGCGGGGCAGTCGGCCGAGCTTCTTCTCGCCCGCGAAGGTGAGCTGCGACAGGCGCGGTCGCGTTGTCGTGTGGACGCCGGGGATCAACGACTGCACCAGCGGCAGCATCGTCGACGATCCGATGAGCAGGGTCTCCTCCCGCCCGCGCTGGTGCAGCAGGCGGTCGGTGAAGACATGGCCCCGGTCCATGTCGGCGGCGAGTTGGATCTCGTCGATCGCCACGAAGGCGACGTCGAGGTCGCGCGGCATCGCCTCGATGGTGGAGATCCAGTAGCGCGGTCGGTCCGGCTTGATCTTCTCCTCGCCGGTGACGAGGGCGACCTTGTCGACCCCCACCTTGGCGACGACCCGCAGGTAGACCTCCCGCGCGAGCAGCCTGAGGGGCAGGCCGATCATGCCGGTCGGATGGGCGAGCATGCGCTCGATAGCCAGATGAGTCTTGCCGGTATTGGTCGGCCCGAGCACCGCCGTGACGCCGCGTGCGCGGGCCTGCGGGGAGAGGGAGGGGCGGATCATGAGGTGGGGGCGGTCCCTTCGGCGAGGCCGGCAGGCTCAGGAACGGGGGAGACCGCCGCGGCGCCGTCAGGGTCGGCGCTGCCGTGGCGGCAGCGCCTCATATGGGTCGCCATCGCCCCGCCTGCCATCCCGTGGCGGCATGCCGGGTGTACCGAGACTCGGGTAGCCTCCGATCTCGACGGGGGGCTGGCCCCCCTGCGGTGCGACATCGGCGCAGAGGGTGTCGGGCACCGCCGTGAGGGGGCCGCGCCGGGGCGGGCGGTTCTCGATCACCTGGGCCGACGAATAAGCATCGCCGCCGCAATCCGGGCCCGTGGACAGGCTCGCCTGCGCCAAGGCCCCGCCGCCCGTCAGGACAAGCAGCGCGACCAGCGCGCAGGGCCGGTCGATTCGCGATTCGGCGCGCCGTCTCACTGGGCCAGGCTGGCCTGCGTGACGGGAGTGCCCGGCGCCGACGCCGTGGTGCTACCCTGCTGTCCGCCGGTCTGCGTCCAGCGCGTCGCCTCAATGATGTTGGTGCCGACGGTGGTTCGGACCGCGATGCGCACGGGCAGGAGCACGCGGGTGCCCTCGACCGGCGCGAGCCAGACCGACATCTCGCGGTTGTCCTCCATGAATTTCACGCCCGGCCGATCCGGACGGTGGCCGGCGATGGGCGTGTAGCGCGCGTTGCAGACCAGGACGGGACCATTGTAGCCGGGCTTGGCGACGCTGCGGGTCTCGCCGTAGCTCAGCACGACGTCGAACCGGGTCGCACCGTCGAAGATCGGCAGGGTCCGGTTGCAGTTGGCCGGGTCCATCGGGTCAGCGCGCCCCTGCACGGGCATCATCAGGGCGCTCGCCGGATCGATGACGCCGCGCTTGTTGGCGGGGGTGATCGGAACCCGGTCGCCCATGTCGATGAGGGGCGGGGTGATCTCCGCCTGGGTGACGGTGCCACGGGCGAGCGCCATGCGCACGGCGATTCCGGAATTCGTGGTCTTGGTGGCGATCGCGAAGGTATTGGGCTGCGGCGCCGCCGCGATGGCGCCGCTGGCGCGGGCCGAGCCCATGCCGCCCGTAACCACGCCGGCGAGGCCCGTGAGGCGCGCCGAGACGTCCATCCGGTAGCCGGACCCCTCGAAGGCGCCGGCCACCTGGGCGGTCCCGATGGTGAGGCCGGCCAGAGCGATGTCGTAGTCCACGGTGACGGCGGCGGCCGTCCTGGAGGCCGACCGGCCGGCCTTGGAGCGGGCTTCCGCCGCCGGGGCGGCGAGCAGGGCCGCGAGCGTCAGCAGGCTGGCGCCGAGGAGGGAGAGCGGGGCGGGGCGCTTGCGGGTGCCGCACATGGCTGGGGACTCGGGGTTGGCTGTCGGTCTCCGGTCGAACGGCCCGGAGACATCTCGCCGGCATCGTCCGTCTTCATGGTTAACACATCGTTGGGCGCGGAACAGCCAGGCTTGCACGCCGCGGGCCGCCGGTCCGCGAAACGGCGTGAAAGATCGCCTCGGACCTTGACGCCAAGGGGCACAGTCCCCTATAGGCTCGCGCCTTCAACGAGAACGCCGCTCCACCGGGCCTGGCGTGCGAGAAGCCGTTTGCCGCGACGCGGTTCTGGTTTCCCGCCAGCCTGTCGGACATGCGGAACGAGACGGGAAATAGAACAATGTCGCGCCGTTGCGAACTCACGGGCAAAGCCGTGCAGACCGGCCACCTCGTGAGCCACTCGAACCGCAAGACCAAGTGCCGGTTCCTGCCGAACCTGTGCCAGGTCACGCTGCAGTCGGACGCGCTCAAGCGCCGGGTGCGCCTGCGCGTCACCGCTCACGCCCTGCGCTCGGTCGAGCACCGTGGCGGTCTCGACGCCTTCCTGATCAAGGCCCGCGAGATCGAGCTGTCGCAGACAGCCCGCCTCCTCAAGCGCGAGCTGCACAAGAAGCTCGCCGAAGTCGAGACCCCCGCCGCCGCCTGAGGCTTCGGCGGGATCGAATCACTCCGGCGCGCACCGCCGGCGGTCCCCCACAACGCCTCCGTCCAGGTTCCCGAACGGTCGCCGCACGCTCAGCGCGTACGGCGACCGTTCGCGTTGGAGCACCGGCTCGCCTTCGATGACCATCCTGTCGCTCGTCGCCCCGATCTTCGGGCTGATCCTGATCGGCTGGATCGCGGCCCTGGCCGGCTTCCTGTCCGACAAGGTCAGCGACGGCCTGTCGGAATACGTCTTTTCGATTGCCGTTCCGGCCCTCATCCTCTCTACGCTGACGCGCCCGGGCCTGACCGGCGAGATCACGCCGTCCTACTGGGTCAGCTACTTCGGTGGCGCCGGGCTGTCCTGGTTGGTCGGCTCCCTCCTCAGCCTGCGCCGCAAGGGCGTGGAGCGGCGCGGCGCGATCCTGCACGGCTTCGCCTCCAGCCAGTCGAACACCGTCTTCATCGGCGTACCCATGATCCTCCAGGCCTATGGCGAGGAGGGGGCTTTCCCACTCTTCATGCTGCTGGCAGTGCACCTGCCCCTCATGATGGGCTGCGCGACCTTCCTGATCGAGGCGGACGGGCAGGCCTCGATCCTGAGGCGCCTGCGCGGTCTCGCCCTGGTTCTCCTGCGCAATCCGATCTTCCTGGCGCTCATCGCCGGACTCGCCCTCAAGGGGCTCGGGCTCGCCCCCACCGGCATGGTCAAGTCCCTTGTCGACGCCCTGGCGGGGACAGCCTCGACCTGCGCGCTCATCGCCCTCGGAGCCGGGCTCGTGCGCTACCGGGTCCTACACGACCTGCCCAGCGCCATGGTCATCACCGGGCTGAAGCTCGTGATCCATCCCCTCGCGGTCTGGGTGCTGGCCTTCCATGTCTTCACCATGCCGCCGGCCTATGCCGGCGTGGCGACTTTGTTCGCGGCCATGCCCGTGGGGATCAACGCCTATCTGCTGGCCTCGCGCTATAAGACCGAGACCGGCGTGGTCGCCGCCGCCGTGATGCTCTCGACCCTGCTGGCGATCGTCACGACCATCGTCTGGCTCACGATCCTCGGACACGCTTGACGATTCGTGCAGGCGTTTGTACCGATCGGTACAGATGCCGAGGCGTCGATCATGGACGAGGGAGATGCCGTCATGTCCGAAGCGCGTCCGCCGCTGCCGCCCTTCACCCGGGAAACCGCAATCCAGAAGGTGCGTGCCGCCGAGAACGGCTGGAACGGCTGCGACCCCGAGAAGGTCGCGCTCGCCTACACGCCGGACAGCCGCTGGCGGAACCGGGCGGAGTTCTTTTCCGGTCGCCCCGCCATCGTCGCCTTTCTCCAGCGCAAGTGGGCGCGCGAACTGGATTATCGCCTGATCAAGGAAATCTGGGCTCACGGCGGCGATCGGATCGCGGTGCGGTTCGCTTACGAATTCCGCGATGCGTCCGGGCAATGGTTCCGCGCCTACGGCAACGAGAACTGGGCCTTCGACGCGAACGGCTTGATGCGCGACCGCCATGCCAGCATCAACGATCTCGCAATCCCCGAATGCGAGCGCAAGTTCCGGTGGGACCGCTCCGCGCCGCGTCCGGAGGATCACCCGGGCCTGACAGAGCTTGGTCTCTAGGGATCTCGGCATGGGACAGGGGGAGGGCGCCCGGGCGGCCGCGATCCCGGTCCTCGCCGAGGTGTTCCGGGAGCGCGGCTACGAGGGCGCCAGCCTTGCGCTTCTCGGGGCACGCACCGGTCTCGGTAAGGGGAGCCTCTATCACGCCTTCCCGGGGGGGAAGGCGGAGATGGCGGAGGCCGTGCTCGCGGCGATCGAGGCATGGTTCGAGACCCGGATCTACGCGCCGCTGCGCGAAGAAGCCGATCCGCGTGCGGCGATCACCCGGATGCTGTCGGAAACCGACACCTATTTTCTCTCCGGCGGCCGGGCCTGCCTCGTCGGGGCCGTCGCCCTGACGGGGGGACGGGATCGGTTCGCCGCGCGCATCGCCGGATACTTCGCGGCCTGGCGCGATGCCCTGGCCGCTGCGTTGCGGCGGAGCGGACACGGCCCGGAGGCGGCGGCCGACCTCGCCGAGGAGGCCATCGCGGCGATCCAAGGAGGGCTTGTCCTGGCGCGCGCCCTGGACGAGCCCGCGGCTTTCGGGCGGACCCTGGAGCGGGTGCGGTTCCGCCTGATCCCGTCACCTTGAGGCCGGCGGCCATGCCGCCGGGCTGAGATGGGGGGCTCAGCTGCCGGGAGTCAGCTTCAGGATCTTGCCGTCCGCTCCCTCGGTGACGGCGTAGACCGCACCCTTGCTGCCGACCCGGACATCCCGAATGCGGGCCTGCAGGGGAATACGCTCTTCGGTCACGACCTTGTCGCCGTCGAGCTTCACCACGACGAGGCCCTCGCTGACGAGGCCACCGATGAGGAAGGCATCCTTCCAGTCCGGGAAGGCGTCACCGGTATAGAGGGCCATCCCCGAGGGCCCGATCACCGGATCCCAGTAATAGACCGGTTGCGCGGTCCCGCCTGCCTGGGTCCTGCCCTCGCCGATCTTCTCGCCGCTGTATTCCAGGCCGTAGGTGACCTCGGGCCAGCCGTAATTCACGCCCGGGCGAGGCCGGTTGAGCTCGTCGCCGCCCTTCGGGCCATGCTCGGCGGTCCAGAGCCGGCCCTGCGGGTCGAGGGCGGCCGCCTGGACGTTCCGATGTCCATAGGACCAGATCTCGGGCTTGGCCTTCTCGCCGCCCGAGAACGGGTTGTCCTTGGGCGCATTCCCGTCGGTGTCGATGCGGAACACCTTGCCGAGCCCGCTGGTGAGATCCTGCGCCTGGACACGGGTGGCCTTGTCGGAGCGCTCGCCCACCGTGACGAACAGCTTGCCGTCGGGCGCGAACACGAGGCGCGAGCCGAAATGCTTGTCGCCGTCATAGCTCGGCATCTGCCGGAAGATCACCTTGACCTCGTCGAGACGGGCGACGCCGTTCTCCTCGATCAGCTTGGCGCGAAGCACGCTGGTGCCGTTGCCCTTCTCACGCGGCTCCGAATAGCTGAGATAGATCCGCCGGTCGGCCGGGAAGCTCGGGCTGAGGGCGACGTCCAGCAGACCGCCCTGACCCCGCGCGTCGACCTTCGGCACCCCCGGAATCGCCGGACCGGGCGTGCCGTCCTTGGCGACGATCCGCAGCTTGCCAGCCTTCTCGGTCACGAGCATCCGGCCGTCCGGTAGGAACTCCATCGCCCAGGGGCTGTCGAGGCCCTTGGCCACCACCTCGGTCTTCACCTTGGTGGCGACCTCGGGCTTCGGGGCCCGGGTCTGGTTTGGCAGGAGGGGTTTGTAAGGCGCGTTCGGTACTTCCGTCTCCGCCGGGCTGTTGCCGGTCGCCGGGCTGGTGGGTGCCGCAAAGGCATCGCCGCCCACCCGGGGCTGCCTGGGTTCGGTCCCTGCCGGCTCCTGCCCATGGACGGCTGTGCCGAGGCTGAGGAGGGCTGCGGTGGCGAGCAGGCGATACGGGGTGCGCTTCACGTCGGATGTTCCTCCATGCCGGTCCCGGGACCGGCTTCGGATCGAGCCCCGTCGGCGGGCCGATCGGCCCGCCGGGGCAGAGACGAGAGGGACATGGGGCGACGGACACGCTTTGACGAGGGTTGGGACGGTGCGGATCGCTTGGGCGTGGGCTGGCGTGGGGGCCGTGGACAATCCCCGTTCCGGATGGAGGTCAGCCCTGCTTACGGTGCGGGATGCCTTGACCGTTCCCCGCGCCATCGCCAAGTCTGGTCGACAGCGCACAGTCTCGCGGCGCGATGACGGCGAAGAGGTGGGTCCGCAGGCGCGGAACCGGAAAGGAAGTTTCCCCATGGCGACGGTGAAAGTGACCGACGCGAGCTTCGAGCAGGACGTTCTCCAGTCCGCGGAGCCGGTCGTAGTGGATTTCTGGGCCGAGTGGTGCGGCCCCTGCCGCCAGATCGGCCCGGCTCTTGAGGAGATCTCGGCGGATCTCCAGGGCAAAGTGAAGATCGCGAAGGTCAACGTCGACGAGAACCCGGGAATCGCCGCCCAGTACGGCATCCGCTCGATCCCGACACTGCTGATCTTCAAGGACGGCCAGCTCGCGAGCCAGAAGGTCGGCGCAGCACCGAAGGGCGATCTGTCCCGCTGGATCCAGGCCAGCGCCTGAGCCCTTGGCTCGCCTGGTCGCCGACTCGGCGGCTGCGGCGTGGTCCTGAAATGCAAAGGGCCCGGCGCGAAGCCGGGCTTTTTCGTTTCGCGGGCGGGAGTCCCGCATCCGCGCGAGCGCCTCACAGGGTGAAGCCCCAAACGAAAGAAGCCCGGCCTTGCGGCCGGGCTTCTCCGTCTCGAGACCCGAAGTGTCGGCTTAGTACGAGCCGAACTTGTAGTTCAGGCCGGCGCGGACGACGGCGAACTCGGTGTCGCGCACCTGGCGGCCGCTGCTGACGAGCACGACGCCCGGGCTGGTGACGCTGACTTCCTGGCCGGCGTTGTTGACGGCGAAGACACCGTTGTTGCGGTTGCCCTGGTCGAGGTTCACGTACAGACCTTCGATCTTCAGCGTCACGGCCGAAGAGCGGAAGAAGTTCAGGAACGAGTCGGTGGGCCCGCCGCCGGCAGCCCAGCCGGTCTGGAAGTCGTCACGGCTGCGGTTGGTCAGACCGAAGTCGCGACCGCCGCCCGAACCGTAGGCGAAGCCGCCGGTGCCGTAGAACAGGACGCGGTCGAAGGCGTAGCCGAGGCGACCGCGGACGGTGCCGAAGTAGTCGAGGCCCGAGATGCCGGCCGGGTTGAAGACCTGCTGGGCGGCCAGCGGGCCGGTGGCCGAGAAGCGGTTCCGCTCACGACCGAAGTCGACGTACTGGGCGTCGGCCTCGACACCGATCACGACACCGGAGCCCGGGGTGAACTGGTAGTTGTAGAGCCGAGAAGCGGTTCCGCTCACGACCGAAGTCGACGTACTGGGCGTCGGCCTCGACACCGATCACGACACCGGAGCCCGGGGTGAACTGGTAGTTGTAGCCGATCTGACCGCCGCCGACGAAGCCGTCGTTGCTCTGGCCGTTCTGGAAGGCGACGACAGCGGTGGTGCCCGGCAGGACCAGGGTGCTGGCGCCGTTCAGGCCGATGACGGTCGGCTGGTTGTTGCTGGAGGCGTCGAAGCCGTAACCAGCGTTGAAACCGGCGTAGAAGCCGGTCCAGGTGAACACCGGCACCGGCACGAACACCGGGGGCGCCGCGCGACGCGGAAGGTCAGCGGCCGAAGCGGCCGCGGTGAGGGCCGTGAAGGCCGCGAAAGACGTAAGAAGCTTTTTCATTATTTGATCCCCAGCGATATGCCCGATCGAGGGAGAACCTACTGCAGTTTCCACAGCCAAGATGTAGCGCCAGGGTCACACAGCAGAGCTGACGTGGTCGTGAGCGAACCCCGGGAAAAGTTAAGGAAAATCAGGTGGGAGGCGTCCCGTTCGCGGTCAGCACAGCGCCCACCAAGTAGAGCGAACCGCAGATCAGGATGCGTGGCGGCTGCTCGAACGCGATATCGGCCAGGCTCTCCAGGGCGGCCTCGACACTCGGCGCGGACTGCGCGTTCAGGCCGACCTCCGCCGCGATGCTCGCCACCTCGTCGGCGGGTCTGGCCGCCATCTGGCCGGCGATCGGAACCGCCACGAGCACCCGTGCCAGACCGATGAAATTGCGCAGGAACCCCTCCGCGTCCTTGGTGCCCAGCAACCCGACGATGAGAACCAGCGGCACGTCGGAGCGCTCGCCGAGATCCGCCATGGCGGCGGCGAGGATGCGCCCGCCGTCGATGTTGTGGCCGCCGTCGAGCCAGAGCTCGGCGCCCGGTGGCACGAGCTCGGACAGGCGTCCCCGGTTCAGCCGCTGCAGGCGTCCGGGCCACTCGACGGAGTTCAGGCCGGCCTCGATGGCGGCGGTGCCGATATCGCCGAAGCCGGCCGCGCGTAGGGCGGCGATCGCCGTGCCCGCATTGGTGAACTGGTGCCGGCCGTTCAGGCGCGGCTTCGGCAGGTCGAACAGGTCGAGATCGTCCTGGTAGACGAGTCGCCCACGCTCGGCATGGACCGAGAAATCCTGGTTGCCGACCCGGATCGGCGTGGCCCCGGCGGCCTCGGCGAGGCGGCAGAGCACGGAATCGGCCTCGGCGTAGTCCTGCGCGGCGATGATCGCCGGGCAGCCCTTCTTGAAGATTCCGGCCTTCTCCGTGGCCACGGCCTCGACGGTGTCGCCGAGGTACTCCGCATGGTCGCGCCCGATCGGCGTGACCACCGCGGCCGCGGGACTGTCGATCACGTTCGTCGCGTCCACCCGGCCGCCGAGGCCGACCTCCAGGAGGAGCACGTCCGCGGGCTGCTCGGAGAACAGCAGCAGGGCGGCCGCCGTGGTGATCTCGAACACCGTGATCGGCTCGCCCTCGTTGGCGGCCTCGCAGCGCGCGAAGGCATCGGCGAGCTGGTCCTCGGGCACGAAGTGGCCGCCGCCGATCGCGCCGATGCGGATGCGCTCGTGAAAGCGCACGAGGTGGGGCGAGGTGTAGACGTGGGCCGCCAGCCCCGCCGCCTCGAGAATCGCCCGCATGAAGGCGATGGTCGAGCCCTTCCCGTTGGTGCCGGCGACGTGAATCACCGGCGGAAGCTTGCGCTCGGGATGTCCAAGCCGGGCAAGCAGGCGCTCGATCCGCCCGAGCGACAGGTCGATCGTGCGCGGGTGGAGGGCGAGGAAGCGCGCCATCAGCGCGTCGGAGGAATCCATGATCGAACGTCGTGTCGCGAAGGGAAGGGAGCGGGGTGTGGCGCCTCAGACGGGCTCAGGGACCGGCGTGGCCGTCCGGGCCGGCTGCGCTCCGGGCTCCTGGTTCATGAGGAGACCGCACAGGTTGGCGATCGTGTCCTTCAGGGCGTGCCGGTGCACGACCTGATCGACCATGCCGTGGTCGCGCAGGTATTCCGCGCGCTGGAACCCATCGGGCAGCTTCTCGCGGATCGTCTGCTCGATGACGCGGGGGCCGGCAAAGCAGATCAGCGCACCGGGCTCCGCCAGATGGACGTCGCCCAGCATCGCGTAGGACGCGGTGACGCCGCCGGTGGTTGGATTGGTGAGCACCACGATGTAGGGCAGCTTGGCGGCATTGAGCCGGCGCACCGCCACGGTGGTGCGGGGCATCTGCATCAGCGATAGGATGCCCTCCTGCATGCGCGCGCCGCCCGAGGCGGAGAACAGGACGAAGGGGGTACGCTTGTCGAGGGCGGTCTCGGCGCCGCGCACGAAGGCCTCGCCTGCCGCCATGCCGAGCGACCCGGCCATGAAGGCGAAGTCCTGCACCGCCAGCGTCATCGGCAGGCCGGAGACCCGGCCGAAGCCGACCTTGAAGGCGTCGGTCATCCCGGTCTTGGCCCGAGCGTCCTTCAGGCGGTCGACGTAGCGCTTCTCGTCGCGGAACTTGAGCGGGTCCGCGGCGACCTCCGGCAGGGGCACGTCGATCCAGGTGCCCTCGTCGAACATCATCTTGAGGCGCGCCTGGGCGCTCATCTTGAGGTGGTGCTCCGAGCCCGGGATGACCCAATGGTTGCTCTCCACCTCCTTGTGGAAGACCATCTGGCCCGTGTCGGGACATTTGACCCAGAGGTTCTCCGGGGTCTCGCGCTTGAACAAGGTCTTGATCTTGGGGCGAACGACCTCCGAGATCCAGTTCATCGGTTCAACCATCATGCGACGGCGTCCTTGTGCGGGCTCGAAGCGAGCGAGCCGGAAGCTCTCTGTAAATTGCGTCAGGCGCGGGGCGAGGAGCGAACGCCCTCGGCCAGCTCGCGGACCAGGGCGCTGACGGCCTCGACCGTCCCGCCCTTCGACGCGCCCTTTTCGTCGAGGGTCGCCCGCATGGCATCGACCAGGGCCGAGCCGACCACCACCCCGTCGGCGCCGCGGGCGATCGCGGCGGCATCCGCGCCGGTGCGCACGCCGAAGCCCACGACGATGGGCAGGTCGGTGTGGCGCCGGATACGGCCCACGGCTTCCGCGACCCGGTCGAAGTTCGGCTTCGCCGTACCGGTGATGCCGGTGATCGAGACGTAGTAGACGAAGCCCGCCGTGTTCGCGAGAACGGCCGGGAGGCGCTTCTCGTCGGTGGTCGGCGTGGCGAGCCGGATGAAGGCGAGGCCCTTCTCCAGCGTCGGAAGGCAGAGCTCGTCGTCTTCCTCCGGCGGAAGGTCGACGATGATCAGGCCGTCGATGCCGGCCGCCAGGGCATCGTCGAGGAAACGCGCGACGCCGTAGGCATGGATGGGGTTGTAGTATCCCATCAGGATCACTGGCGTCTCGGTATTCCCCGCGCGGAAGCGCCGGACGAGGTCGAGGGTCCGTACCACACCCTGCCCGTGCTTGAGCGCGCGCAGGCCGGCCGCCTGGATCGCCGGGCCGTCGGCCATGGGATCGGTGAAGGGCAGGCCGAACTCGACGATGTCGGCCCCCGCGGCCGGGAGGGCCTGCAGGACCTTCAGGGAGGTCTCGGCATCCGGGTCGCCGGCCATGACGTAGGTCACCAGGGCCGCCCGCTTCTCGGCGCAGCAGCGCGCGAAGGCGGCGGCGATCCGCGCCTGACCGGGATTTGCCGAACTCGTAGCCGTCATGACACTCACGTCTCGCGTTCCTCGGAGCCGCCGGGAGCGCGGCCCGGGATCAAGCCGCCGCGCCTACACCATCGCGACCGGCCCGTGAAGCGTACGGCGCGTCGCGTCAATCCCGAAGGGGGCCGGCAACGAACCTTTAACAGCCTTTCGAAAGCCGGCCTTCAACCTCGGGCGGCATGGTCGGCCCCCGGTGGGGTCCCGACCCGCCAGGGGCTGGCTGCATGACTCTGCCGGACATCGTCCTTGTCCTTCTCCCGTCCGGCCTGGCCTTCCTGGCGGGCTGGCTTCTGCGCGCGCGCAGCCATCGGGCTAGAGTTGGCCCCCGGCCGGTCGCGCAAGAGGAGGGACGCACCGAGCATCTCGAGGACCGGATCTGGCGCCTCTCCGAGAACGAGGAGCGCTACCGCGCCTTGGTGCAGGCCACGACGGAGATCATCGTCCAACGGGATTCCCAGGGCCGGATCACTTTCGCCAACGCGGGCTTCGGCCGTCTCGTCGGGGCCGAGCCCCTGTCGCTCCTCGGCACGACCCGCCAGCCGGAGGTGCTGGAGACCGGCGAGATCGTGCGGCAGGCGGACGGCGTCCGCCGGATCGAGATGCGGCTCGCCCCGGCCACGGGGACGCCGCGCTGGTACACTTTCATCGAGATGGCGGTGCCGGGCAGCAACGGCGAGACCCAATGGCTGCGTGCCGGTGCCGACATTACCGAGCGGGTCGAATCCGCCCGCTCCCTGGACGAGGCCCTGACCCGGGCCGAAGCCGCCAACGTGGCGAAGTCGCGCTTCCTCGCCACCGTGAGCCACGAGTTCCGCACGCCGCTGAACGGGATTCTCGGCATGGCCGACCTCGTCCTCGAGACCGGGCTCGATCCGGAGCAGCGCACCTACGTCGAGGCCATCGGCACCTCGGGCAAGGCGTTGCTGACCCTGATCGACGGCATCCTCGATTTCTCACGGATCGAGGCGGGACGCCTCGACCTCGCCGCCGAGCCCTTCGATCCGGCCGAGATCGCCGAGGGCGTTGTGGAGCTGCTCGCGCCCCGCGCCCAGGACAAGGGCATCGAGATCGCCGTGGACGTCGCCGACGACGTCCCGCGCCTCGTGATCGGCGACGCGGACCGGGTCCGGCAGATCCTCGTGAACCTCGCCGGCAACGCCATCAAGTTCACGGGGACCGGTGGCGTCGGGGTGGAACTGACCCACGGGGACGGCCATCTGCGCATCGCCATCTCGGACACGGGTCCGGGCATCCCGCAGGACCGCATCCCGCGCCTGTTCGAGGAGTTCGAGCAGGGCGACGACAGTGCGAGCCGACGGCACGAGGGAACCGGGCTCGGCCTCGCCATCACGCGTCGCCTCGTCACCCGGATGGGTGGCCATGTCGAGGCGACGTCGCGCCTCGGCACGGGCAGCACCTTCACCGTCGCCGTTCCGCTCGATGTCGCCGAGGCGGAACGGGAGCGCCCGCCCGGTTTCGCGGGACGCCGAGTCCTCATCGTGGCGAGCTCGCCGTTCCAGGCGCCCTACCTCGCGCGCCGGCTGACGCGGTCCGGGGCCTCAGCCCGGGTGGTGCCGGACCTCGAGGCGGGACTCGCCGCGCTGCCGGGGGCCGCCTTCGACGCCCTCCTGGCGGATCGGACCCTCGGGGACGCCGCCGTTCGAGCCCTCGCCGGGGAGGCGCGGCGGCACGGCGTGCGCTGCTGCCTGGTGCTGCTCTCCCCCTTCGATCGACGCGACTTCGGTGCGCCGGCCGCGTCCGGTTTCGACAGTTACCTCGTGAAGCCCGTGCGCGCCCGCTCGCTGTTCGATCGTCTGCTCGCGCCGGCCCCCCCGCGGGGCGAGCGGCCGGCGACGCCGAACGAGGCCGCGCACGGGGCCGCCCTTCAGCCAGGATCGGAGGTTCTGCTTGCCCCGATCTCCGGCGGACCGCGCGTGCTCCTGGCCGAGGACAACCCGATCAACGCCCTCCTGGCCACCAAGGCCCTGCAACGCCTCGGGGCGATCGTCGTCCTGGCGCGGGATGGGGAGGAGGCGCTCGCTCGCATCCGCGAAGCCTCCGACGCGGCGCCCTTCGATCTCGCCCTCCTGGACATCCGCATGCCCGGGCTCGACGGGCTCGAGACCGCCCGACGGATTCGCGCCGGCGAGAGCGGGCCGCGCTCTTCCGCACTCCGGCTCATCGCACTCACCGCCAATGCGGGCCGCGACGACGAGCGGGAGGCTCGAGCGGCCGGCTTCGATCATTTTCTCGCCAAGCCCCTGGATCTCCGGGCCCTGCCGGACTTGCTGGCTGGTCGTGCGGCAGCCGCGTGAACGTTGACACGCCGGTCCGCCCGCGCGAACACCGCGCCATGGCCGATGACCGCATATCCGACGCGCCGACGCGCACCCACGACCGCCGCGTCGCCTGGGGCGTGGTCGCCCTCACCGCCGCGACGGTGCTGATCGGGGCCGCCGTGCCGGCGCCGTCGCACCCCAGGGCGAGCGTGGCGCCGAGCGAGGACACGGCCTGTGCCGAGTGGGGCGACGGCTGCCGCGTCTGCCAGCGCGGCGAGGGGGGCATCCATTGCTCCCTGCCGGGGATCGCCTGCGTGGCGAAGGAACAGAGCTGCCTGCGCCGCGTCGGCGGCTGATCGACCGGCGGTCGGGAGGGATCTGTCCGTGAACGCCCCGGTCTTCCGCTTCGCCCCCAGCCCGAACGGCCGCCTGCATCTCGGACACGCCGCCTCCGCCCTCCTGAACGACGCCCTCGCGCGGGGCATCGGCGGCCGCCTGCTGCTGCGGATCGAGGACATCGATCCGGTCCGGTCGCGCCCGGAGCTGATCCAGGGCCTCCGTGAGGACCTCGCCTGGCTCGGCCTGCGGTTCGCGCCCCCCGAGCGCCGACAGTCGGAACATCTCGACGCGTACCGGTACCAGGTCTCCGCGCTGGCCGAGCGCGGTCTGGCCTATCCGTGCTTCTGCTCCCGCGGCGCGATCGCCGCGGTGGTGGAGGCCGACGCCGGCCGCGGCGCGCCGGTGCCCCGCGACCCCGACGGAGCGCCGCTCTATCCGGGCACCTGCCGGGCCCTGTCCGAGAGCGTCGCCGATCGGCGACGCGCCGCTGGCGAGCCGCATACCTGGCGGCTCGACACGGCCCGGGCCCTGGTTGCGTCACCCGGCCCGCACGTGGTGCGGACCTTCGCCGTCGCGGCGGGGGAGGGGAGGGGGCCCGTCCGCCAAATCGGCATCGAGCGGGACGAGGCCGCCGATCCGGCACGGTGGGGGGACCCCGTCATCGCCCGCCGGGATGTGCCGACGAGCTATCACCTCGCCGTCGTGATGGACGATGCCGTGCAGGGCATCACACACGTGGTCCGAGGCGAAGACCTGCGCGCCAGCACCGACCTGCACGCCCTGCTGCAGGCCCTGATCGGGGCGCCGTCACCCCGCTACCATCACCACGCCCTGCTGCGGGACGCTTCGGGCGAGAAGCTCGCGAAATCCCGCGGCTCGCGTTCCCTCGCCGACCTGCGCGCGTCCGGCGAGAGCCCGGCGGGCATACGGGCCCGCCTCGGTTTCGCCTGAGCGGCGGCGATCAGCCCGAGAATGCAGATATGAGGGACGGGACCGTCGGGGCCGGGATCAGCGCATCGCGTCGCGCTGGGCCATGGCGGAGGCCGTGCGCGACTTCTGCATCGTGCCCTCGATCTGCTCGCGCTGGCGGGTGAACTCCGCGAGCATTCGCCCGTCGAGTTCGCGCCCGCGGGGGACGCGGATCTTCATCGGGTCGACGAAGTGCCCGTTGATGATGACCTCGTAGTGGAGGTGGGCACCCGTGGAGAGGCCGGTCGAACCGACATAGCCGATCACCTGGCCCTGGCGCACCTTGGCGCCGGCGGTGATGCCGCGGGCAAAGCGGGACATGTGATTGTAGGTCGTGACGTAGCCGTTGATGTGCTGCAATTCCACTCGGCGGCCATAGCCCGAATCCCAATCCGCCTTCAGCACCGTCGCATTGCCGGCGGCCACGATGGGCGTGCCGATCGGGTTCGCCCAGTCGACGCCGGTATGCAGCTTCGCGTAGCCGAGCACGGGGTGGCGCCGATAGCCGAAGCCCGAGCGCATGATGCCGTCGGCGATGGGCTTGCGGATGAGGAACTTCTTGAGCGACCGACCCTGCTCGTCGAGGTAGTCGATCGTCCCGTCGTCGGGGGACTGGAAGCGGAAGACCTTGCGCATCTCGCCACCCAGATTGAGCGAGGCGTAGAGCAGTTCCGGCCGTTCGGTGGAGCCCTGCGCCCCCTCGTCGTCGAAGGTATAGAAGACGTCGAGGCTGTCGCCCTGCGAGATCCGGCGCTGAAAATCGACGTCGTAGCCGAAGATCTTGACCAGGTCGTCCACGGCACCGCGGGGCAGGTCGTGCCGGGCTGCCGTCTCGTAGAGGCTCTGATACAGGCGCGGACCCGTGCCGCCGTCCTCCTCGCCGTCCTCGGAAGCGTCCGCCACCGCCGGCGCCGCCCGCGAGGGGGCGTCCTCGGTCGGCGGTGCGACGGAAACGAAGGTGCCGCGATCATTGATCGCCGCGATCCCCTCGATGCCGCTCTCGCCGTAGAGCACCACGCGGGTCACCTGACGCGGATCGCCGGGCCGTGGCCCGGGTGCGACCTGGACCCGGAACTGCTGGCCCTCGGAAAGGTCGGCCGTGCGCGTGCGCCCGCCGAGGGCGGCCACGATGCCGCGAATCTGGTCGTCGCCGGTTCGGGCCGTGTTCTTGAGGGCGGCCTCCAGCGTCTCGCCGCGCTTGAGGGCGAGGTCGCGCTCCTCGACGAGGGGCGGCTCGGAGCCGGCGCCGCTCTTGGCTAGGCTGGTGACGTTCTCCGGCACCACCAGGACGTCGATGGACTTGAAGGGCGAGCCCTCGTCGCCGAGGCGTGCGGCCGGATCGAAGCGCGACGCCGCCATACCCTGCTGCAGGGTCCGCGACAGCATGATCTGGGGCGCGATCGGGATCGCGGCCCGGCGGCCCGCCTCGGCCGAGAGGCGCCGCTCCTCCTCGATCTGCGCCGCCACGTCGTCGTCGGAGAGGGCCGGGGCGCCGGGCTCGACGTCGATCCCGGCGAGATCGCGCTTGATCACCGAGACCTCGGCGCCCGGTGCATCCGCCAGGCCCGACTCGGGCGCGCGTTCCAGGGGCTCGTCCGTGCTGAGCTTCATCGGATCGAAGCGCGGCATCTCGGTCGCGAAGACGCCCGTCGTCATCGAGAGCGCGGTCGAGACGCGCATGAAGGGCCGCACCTTGATGATCTCGCGGTCGCCGAGCCGTACCGTCACGGGCGAGCGGAAGCTCTGCTTGGCCGAGGCGATCATCAGGTTCCGGACCAGCCGGTCGCTCTTGCGGGCCACGTTGGCGGTGCCGTCGCTGAGGGCGGGCCGAACGGCGTTCGAGGCTCGCTCGGGGATCGCCGCGAAGGAGACCTCGCTCTGCAAGGAGACGTGGATCGCCGCGCCGATCAGCGCCGCGCCCGTCAGGCCGGTGAGCGCGCTGGCGCAGAGCCAGCGCAGATTGACGTCGCGCCGGTCGATCCGCGCGGCGTCGGGACCGAGGAGGTCGAGGGCCGGAAGGCTGCCGTTCGGCGACCGTCCCGGGGCGCGCGCCTCCGTTGGGCCGTCCCGCTCCCCGATCTTCAGACGGCCGCGCTTCACTCTGGCATTCCTGTTCTGTGTATCGGCGACGCGGAGTCCCCGCGTAGGGCGCTGCGAAGCGACCGGCGACGGATGTCGTGGCCCAGCATGTCGAGATTGAGGCACGCTTCGGCGCGCCCGTCACCGGAGGAGGGGAGGGGCGCCGTGACACCCACGGGGAAGTTTTTTCGTTTCCGGCAGTTGACGGGTCTGGGAGTGATCCGTATACCCCGGTTCATCGGCGGGCGGCCAACGGGGTTGGCGGCTTGCTTTTGCATCTCCTGACGATTGGCGGGGTTTGGGCCATAGGAATGTGGCGTCTTTCGAGCCGCAAACGCCGGAATGTGGCGTCTTTCGAGCCGCAAACGCCGG
>NZ_LMRA01000009.1 GCF_001424705.1 Methylobacterium sp. Leaf465 | reverse complement strand
GCCGGATCTTCCAATCCTACGACGACATCCTCGATCACTGCTGCGATGCCTGGAACAAGATCATCGCCCAACCCTGGCGCCTCATGTCCATCGGACTGCGCCGATGGGCCCATGCGTTCTGATCAGTGAGGATTGGTATAAGAGCGTATGCCGCGCGTCCCGCCCTTCGGGATGGGACGTGGCACCCCCAAGACACGAACACAACTGGCGGGTGTCCCCGCCGGCTGTGTTCGTTTCATTGATGTGGACGTACCGAGATCAGGCGGCGCGCAGGCGCAGACCGGCCGTATTGCCGAAGGCACGAGCGTAGAGAGAGGCGTAGTTCATCGCGGCCTGATCCCAACCGAACGAACGCGACATGGCGTGGCGACGCATCGCGTTCAGCCGCTTCTTTTGCGCGAAGGTGTCGAAAGCGCGCCGGATGGCGACGGAGAAGCCCCGCGCGGAAGCCTCACCGAAAGTGAAGCCGGTGACGCCGTCCTCGACCGTGTCGGCGAGGCCGCCGGTGCGGTGAACGATCGGCAGGGACCCGAAACGCTGGGCGTACATCTGGGCGAGGCCGCAGGGCTCGAAGCGGGACGGCATCAGCAGAAAGTCGCTCCCCGCGAACATGCGGCGGGCATCGCGCTCCTCGAAGCCGACATGCACGCCGACGGAGGAGGGGTAACGGCGGGCAAGGTCGCGCAGCGCGCCCTCGAACCGACCCTCGCCCTGACCGATCACCACCAACTGGCCGCCCTCGGCTACGATCGACTCGGCCGCGCCGATGCTGAGATCGATGCCCTTCTGGTGCACGAGGCGGGAGACAACGGCAAAGAGGGGGCCGCGCGACACGGCCAGACCGAACTGCCGGCGGACGGTCTCGGCGTTGGCGCGCTTGCCCTTCCAGTCGTCGATCTCGAAGCGGGCGGCGAGATGCGGGTCGGTGCGTGAGTCCCAGCTCTCGTCAATGCCATTAAGGATGCCGGCGAGACGACCTTGCGCGGCTCGAGTTCGCAGAAGGCCGTCGAGGCCGCAGCCCGATTCCGGCGTGATGATTTCCCGGGCGTAGGTCTCGCTGACGGTCGTGACGTGCGAGGCGTAATAGAGCCCGGCCTTGAGAAAGGAGAGCTGCCCGTAGAACTCGACGCCATCCATCCGGAAGGCATCCTCGGGGATGCCGAGACGCCCGAGGGCCTCACGCGGGAAGACGCCCTGATAGGCGAGGTTGTGCACCGTGAGGATGCTCGGCACCCGCAACCCGCTCCATGCGAGGTAGGCGGGGGCAAGGGCTGCTTGCCAGTCGTTCAGGTGTAGCAGATCCGCGGCCCAAGTCGGGTCGATGCCGCGCGCGATTTCCGCGGCCGCGAGGCTCAGGCGGGCGAAACGGATGTCGTTGTCCCCGAAGTCGCCCTGAGCGTTGCCGTAGGGCGTCCCATCCCGCTGATAGAGGTCTGCGTTGAGGATGACGTAGACTTTGAGCCCGTCGGTGGTCTCCACGAGTCCGAGATCGCTGGGCGGAATGCCGGCCTGGGCCGGCAACTGTGCGACGACCGGAATGTGATCGAACTGCTCGATGACCTGTCGATATCCCGGAATCACGACGCGGACATCGTAATGCCTGCGCAGGGCCCGCGGAAGGGAGCCTGCGACTTCCCCGAGGCCGCCCGTCTTCACGAAGTCGGCCATCTCCGGCGTGGCGAAGAGGATACGGGGCTGGAGTTGATGACGGGATCTGGGGCTGTGGTGGAGGTCGATGGGGTCTTGCTGGTCCGCCACGCTCATGAATACGTTCCCGCGTCGAGCGGTGGGCGGGAACGGAGAGCGAGAGCCCAGCATCGACGTCGACCTCGTGAACGCAGCGTGATGGCTATTGTTCCGTTGCGTTGCACAATTCAAGCCACGTTCAGGAACTTTCTCGTCTTGCGACGAATGTGCCCGCTTTTTACACGGTGACGTGATGTCGGGGGTAAGCCCCGGCAGGGTCCCGGAGCAGGATCAAACCCTCATCGGCTTCGAGGACCATAGCGTCATCGGACCGGCTAATGGGCCGGTCCGGGCGCGTCGAAAGGAGAATGGCCCAGGTGCTACCGTCTTCGGCGGTATCGATGATGGTTTGCCGCGATGCACTGAAGTTCAGCAATATGCGGAGCGTCGCATCACCGTCGTGCCGCTCATAGGCAAAGACGAACGCCGTTGAGGAGGGAAGGCTGCGAAATCCTCCGGTCGAGAGGGCGGTATGATCCCGGCGCAGGCGCAGGAGGCGGCGATAGAGGGTGAGAAGCGATCGGGCATCATCGCGCTGGCACTCGACGTTCCGGGTTGCCGCATCCGGGCTCAACGGGAGCCAGGGCTCTCCTGCACTGAAACCAGCGTGGAACGAGTCGTCCCACTGCATCGGCGTGCGTTCCGGGTCGCGGCCATGGCCCGGCTCGTTGCGCTCCCAGAGATCCTGGACGCGGTCCGGTGGAATGGTCACGTGGGCGAGACCGATCTCGTCGCCGTAATAAAGGGTGGGCGTGCCGCGCAGGGTCAGCAGAAGCATCGCCGCGATGCCGGCCTGCGTGGCGCCGACCCGTGCCGCGATCCTGGACTGGTCATGGTTGCCGAGCACCCAGTTTGGCCAACCGCCAGGGGGGAGGGCGTTCTCGTAGGCGATTACGAGCTCGGCCACCGAGCGGGCGTTCCAGGGCGTCTGGATAAGCTGGAAGTTGAAGGGCAGATCGACGCCTGCCAGATCGGCACCGTAATAGGCTACGAGGCGCTCGACGGGCAGGTAAATCTCGCCGATCAGAACGCGCTCCCCGTAGGGCGCCAGCACGGCCCGCATCTCGGCGATGACATCGAAGATCTCCGGACGATCGGCGGAGTAGACCTGGGCGAATCGATTGATCTCAGCCTGTCCGGAGCTGAACCCCGGATTCTTGGGATTGTCGCGGAATCCCTCATCCTTCATCAGGTGCCAGATCACATCGACGCGGAAGCCGTCCACGCCGCGGTCAAGCCAGAAGCGAAGTACGTCGTGCATCGCCGCGCGAACGCTCGGGTTTCGCCAGTTCAGGTCCGGCTGCTCGCGCAGGAAGGCATGGTAGTAGTATTGCCCGGTCGCTTCGTCGAGGGTCCAGGCAGGGCCGCCGAAATTGCTGATCCAGTTGTTCGGCGGGCCTCCATCGGGGGCGGGATCGCGCCAGATATACCAGTCCCGCTTGGCGCTCGTGCGTGCGCTGCGGCTGTCCGCGAACCACGGATGGGCAATCGAGGTGTGGTTCGGGACGAAATCGAGGATCACCTTGAGCCGCCTGAAATGGGCTTCCGCCACCAGGGCGTCGAAATCCTCCAGTGTTCCGAACAACGGGTCGACGCCGCAGTAATCCGCGACGTCGTAACCGAAATCCGCCATCGGAGAGGGATAGAACGGCGAGATCCAGACGGCGTCGACGCCGAGCCAGGCTAGGTAGTCGAGGCGGCGGGTAATACCGCGCAGGTCCCCGATTCCATCCCCGTCGCTATCCTGGAAGGAGCGCGGGTAGACCTGATAGACGGTGCCGCTCTTCCACCAGACCGTATCCGCCATGCAATCCTCCGGCGACGCGTCCCGATCGCGTCCGGGCCGGACCCTAGCCGCAGACGGGACCCTGCGCGACCCGTTCGATCCGGAGGGCGTTCAGACAATATTCGAACGTGGTGTGGTCTCATTCCCGCACGGTTTGGCTGGGACTGTCGGACACCGTGACGCAGGTTTGAACGCTGGTGCAGGACTGTGGTCTCGATGGCGGCCCCACAGGGCACGTTCGCACAAGCAATGCTCCGCATCCTAAAGGGGTACCGAATTCTCAGGATGGGTGGAGTGCGGGAAAACGGCTCCGGCGCGACGATCGGACACCAGACCAGAGGACGATCGCGGGTCCGGTGCAGCCCATACGGTACCGGTCCGTGAGACGAGACGAGGGGACGAGGCCGAACGCAGAACAGGAATGCCCGAGCGCATGATAGCTTCAGGGTTGTCATCTCGTCAGCGGCGTCCAAGTTTCACGGCCGAGAGGGGGACTGACACGTGCTGAAAGACAAACTCATCGGACGAGACAATTCCGACGCCACCGTTTCCTCGGAGGTCTCGGACGTGGCTCAGCGATCGCCTTCGCCGATGGCGCAAGAACGCACCCGACCGGTGCGCAAGGCATCCGGCGATGCGGTGGCGGACCTGCGGGAGGCCATCTTGGCCAAGCTGGTCTACGCCATCGGAAAAACGCCTTCGACCGCACGTGAG
Source organism: Methylobacterium sp. Leaf465 (assembly GCF_001424705.1). Lineage (GTDB taxonomy): Bacteria > Pseudomonadota > Alphaproteobacteria > Rhizobiales > Beijerinckiaceae > Methylobacterium. Next base: position 70,401 of record NZ_LMRA01000009.1, on the reverse strand, counting down.
CGCGACTGGTTCGCCGCGACGGCACTCGCCCTGCGCGACCGGGTCGTCGATGCTTGCCACGATGCCGACGGGTCGATCCCGAACAAGCGGGTCTATTACTTGTCCCTGGAGTTCCTCATCGGTCGTCTCCTCTCCGATGCCATGAACAATCTCGGCCTCGTCGAGACCACCCGCGCGGCCCTGCGCGAACTTGGCGTGCAGCTCGGCGACGTGGAAGCGGCGGAGCCGGATGCTGCGCTGGGCAATGGCGGCCTCGGGCGCCTCGCCGCCTGCTTTATGGAAAGCATGGCGAGCCTATCGATTCCCGCTATCGGCTATGGCATTCGCTACGATCACGGCCTCTTCCGGCAGTCCCTGGAGGACGGTTGGCAAAAGGAAGCCCCGGAGACCTGGCTCGCGGAGGGTAACCCGTGGGAATTTCCGCGGCCCGACGCGACCTACATCATCGGCTTCGGTGGCCATGTCACGATGTCGGCGGTCTCTGACGGCGTGATTCGCCGCCATTGGCATCCGGCCGAAACGGTTCGGGCGGTGGCCCATGACGTGCCGGTGGTCGGTTGGCGGGGACGCCATGTGAATACGCTGCGCCTCTGGAAGGCCGAGGCCCAGGTGCCTGTCGATCTGGCCCGGTTCAATGGCGGTGATCATGTGGGCGCCGTCGCGGGGCGTGCCCGTGCCGAGGCGATCTCCCGCGTACTCTACCCGAGCGATTCGTCTGCCGAGGGCCAGGAGCTGCGCCTCAGGCAGGAATACTTCTTCACCTCGGCGTCGCTGCAGGATCTGGTGCGCCGGCATGCGGCCGAGCGTGGCGATCTGCGCTCGCTCCCCGACCATGCCGCGATCCAGCTCAACGATACGCATCCCGCCATCGCGGTGCCGGAACTCATGCGCCTTCTTCTCGAGGATCACGGGTTCAACTGGGAGGATGCCTGGCACGTCACCACGCATACCCTCGGCTACACGAACCATACGCTCCTGCCGGAGGCGCTGGAGACCTGGCCGGTCGAGCTGATGGAGCGCGTGCTACCGCGGCACATGCAGATCATCTACCTGATCAACTGGATGCACCTCGAAGAGCAGGGCAAGCAGGGCCGGGGTTCCGCCGAGAAGCTCGCCGCCGTGTCGCTCATCGACGAGACCCACGGCAAGCGGGTCCGCATGGGCCATCTCGCTTTCCTGGGCGCGCGCAGGGTCAACGGCGTTTCCGCCCTGCATACCGATCTGATGCGCTCGACGGTGTTCAAGGAGCTCCACGCCCTCGACACCGACAAGATCGTGAACAAGACCAACGGCATCACCTTCCGGCGCTGGCTCCACAACGCCAATCCTGAGCTCACCGCCCTTGCCGTCGAGGCAGTCGGACCGGAAGTGCTCGATACGCCGGAACGGCTCGCCGGCTTGGCCGACGTCGCGTCCGACGCGAACTTCCAGTCCCGCTACGCGGCCATGCGCCGTGCGCGGAAGGCGGCTCTCGCGCAGGTGGTGGCCGATCGCACCGGTATCACGGTCAATCCGTCTGCCCTGTTCGACGTCCAGATCAAGCGCATCCACGAATACAAACGCCAGCTCCTCAACGTGATCGAGACCGTTGCCCTGTATCAGGCAATCAAGGCTGATCCGAAGGCCGCTTGGACGCCACGCGTGAAGATTTTTGGCGGCAAGGCGGCGCCAAGCTACGTCCAGGCCAAGCTCATCATCAAACTCGCCTGCGACGTCGCCAAGGTGGTCAACGCCGATCCGGACGTGGCGGGCCGCCTGAAGGTGGTCTTCCTGCCGAACTACTCGGTCAGCTTGGCGGAGGCGATCATCCCCGCCGCTGACCTCTCCGAGCAGATCTCCACAGCCGGCATGGAGGCCTCCGGCACCGGGAACATGAAGCTCGCCCTCAACGGCGCGCTGACCATCGGCACTCTTGATGGTGCCAATATTGAGATCCGTGACCATGTCGGCGCGGACAACATCTTCATCTTCGGCCTGGATGCGGCCGGAGTGCAGGCGCGGATGGCCGAGCCGAACTACGCCGAGGTCGCCATCGCCGCTTCGCCCCGCCTGAAAGCCGCTCTCGACCTCATCGAGGCTGGAGGCTTTTCGCCCGAAAAGCCGGACCGCTTCCGACCGATCGTCGACGACCTGCGCCACAACGACCGTTATCTTCTCACCGTCGACTTCGACGATTACTGGCGCGTGCAACGCTCGGTGGATCGGGCTTGGAGCGATCCGAAGACCTGGTGGCGGACGGCCATCCTCAACACAGCCCGGATGGCGTGGTTCTCCTCCGATCGTTCCATGCGGGAATATGCCGAGGAAATCTGGCGGGTTCGGCTCGGCTGATCCGCCCGGTCTGCCCGGTTCTCAAGATGGGAACCGGGCAGGTCACGGCCGCAATCTTGGAAAACAAATGAGCTGCATTCCCGGGGTATGCAGCTCATTTCGTTCGATCGCCTCAGCGTGGACGAATACCGGGTCAGATGCCGGCGTCGATCAGGATCGGATGGCACCGGGCACCGGTCGTCGCAGCGAGCACCTCGACGGCCCCGACCGTCGAGGCGTCCCCGGCAACGTGAACCACATCTGTGCTGCGCAGCGACGGCAGGTGAGCGGTGAGGGGACCGGGACGAACTTCGGGCGGGCGCTGGCGGGCACGATCCGATACGGTGACGATTCGGGTCACGCCGGTCGCGCGCAGCCAATCCAGGGCCGGTCGCATGTAGAGATCGAGGGGATTGCGCGCACCCACCACCAGGATGATTTCGCGGGCCGGTTCGATGTAGCGCGCTGCATGGGCGATGGACCAGATTGGTGCGAAGCCGGTCTCTGACGCAACAAGAACGAGGCGTCCGCCCCCGGCGCGGTAGTAGCCGCGGCCGACAGGGCCTTTCACCTTCACCGGGTGGTCGCAAGCGAGAGCGTCTACCAATTCGTGCCCAAGACCGAATCCGTCGCGATCCTGCCGCAGATGGAACACCAGTTCGTTGAGCTCGGCCGATCCGTCGACACGCAGCGTTGGGCTCAAGGTGACGGGCGCGAAATTCTCGAAGGTGACGTCGACCCCGTGACCCGGCTCCAGGGCGAGCCGACGGGTGATCGTGACGACGACCTGAAAGGTATGCGAACCGAGGGCGGTGATCTCGGTGACCGTACCGGTCCGCTTCTGTACGGCGGTAGGCCGGCTCGGCAGCACGAGGCGAGCGGGCGGCTCTATGGTAGCCGCGCGAGGTAGTGAGAGCTTGATGGCCTCACCGCGATGCGCGCGAGTTTGAGCCCGACGTGGGGCAGGGCCGATGCCCTGGCCACCGGCTCCGGGGGTGGCAGCGATCATCCCATCGGCGAGAGCGGCTTCCAGCGGGGTGTCGCCGGTGCAAACGCGCACGGACTTGCCGTTGACGACGAGCGAGCAGCGGGCGCTCATGGTCGTCCTTCAGGTGCGGGGAATGGGGTGGGCGCGTCGCATAAGGCTCGCCGGGCGAACCCTCGCCTCAGCGCGGTTCGTTGAGCAGATGATCGACGAGGGCGGCCCAACGGTCACGGACCGCCTGTGCCTCGGCTGACAGCGGCTCGGCGCCGTCGATCCGGCTGATGCAGGCGCGGAGCCGTTCGGCCTCGCGACGCTCGGCCCCAAGCACGGCTTTCATAACCATGACCTCGGCCTTGAGCCGCGATACCTCACCTGCCGCGGCTGTAACCGTCGTCGCGATCGCGACCGGTGCGGAAGCCGGGGCCTCGGGGGGTGCCGCGACGTCGGGCACCGCGCGAAGTGGGCGCGCCATCAAGCGTCGGACGAGGCCGGTGTCGATCTCGTCGTCCACGATTCGCAACGCAGCCTGCGCCATGACCCCATCTCCCTCGGCCGGCGCGTCGCACCTTGCCGCCCGCACATCAACTCGAAGCTGAGGATGCCGGATCATGGTTAAGGGAGGTTTAACCCGATGCGTTGGTTTGCCCGCGTCTGCCTGATTTCACTCAGGCAGCTTCAGGCGCCGCACCAAGCAACTGCCGAGCTTGAAGCATCGACATCGGTTCGCCGAAGGCGAAACCCTGAGCATATTCACAGCCCAATTCGAAAAGAATTTGGGTGTCGACTTCCGACTCGGCGCCCTCGGCGATGATTGACAGTCCGAGTTCCTGAGCCATCTTGACGATCGATCGCAGAATGGCGGTCTGGCCCGTCGCGATCTGGCGTACGAAGGACTGATCGATCTTGATCGTGTCGAAGGGGAAGCGCTGAAGGTAGGAGAGGGCCGAGTAGCCGGTCCCGAAATCGTCCAGGGACAGGCCCGCGCCAAGGTCGTGGATGCGGTGAAGCATCTGCGCTGCGTATTCCGGATTCTCCATGACCAGGCTCTCGGTCATCTCCAGCTTCAGTGAGCCGGGGATGACGCCGGATCGGGCCAGGATCGTCTTCACGTCATGCAGGAGATCGTGGCGCAGGAGCTGCCGCGAGGAGATGTTGACGGAAGCGAAGATCGGCGGTTCCACGTCGAGGGAGCGCTGCCAGGCCGCCAGCTCGAGGGCGGTCCGCTCCAGGGCGAAGATACCCAGATTGACGATGAAGCCGCTCTCTTCCGCGATCGGCAGGAAGGTCGCGGGACCGATACGGCCGAGCTTCGGATGGTCCCAGCGCAGGAGGGTCTCGAAGCCGGCGACGGTGCGGTCCTCCAGGCGGACGATCGGCTGGAACAACACCTTCATCTCGTTGCGATCCAGCGCCCGGCGCAGATCAGCCTCCAGCATCATGCGGTCGCCACGCTCGTTGCGCATGGTGGCACGGAACACCTCCGTGCGATCCCCACCGCCGCGCTTGGCCTGGATCATCGCCATTTCGGCGTTCTTGAACACCTCTTCCCTTTTCAGGTTCGCCCCACCCTCGTAGAGGGCGAGACCAACAGAGACCGTCAGGAAAATTTCGCGATCCGCATAGGTGATCGGCGTCGCGATCGCTTTGCGGATCATTTCCGCGAAGGCGAGGATGCGGTCCGGCTCCCGCTCCGAGATCAGGATCAGGGCGAACTCATCGCCAGCCACGCGCGCCAGGGTATCCTGCGGTCGGAGGAGGCGTCCGAGCCTGCGCGACAGCGTCAGCAGGATCGAGTCACCGGCCGACAGACCGATGGCGTCGTTGATGGCCTTGAACCGGTCGATGTCGAGGACGATCGTCGTCGGCCGAAGTCGGGGATCCTGGCTGGCGAACGCCAGTCCTGCATCGAGGCGGTCGTAGAAGAGTTCGCGGTTCGGCAGGCCTGTCAGACTGTCATGCACTGCATCGTGAAGGAGGCGTTCCTCCGCCGTCTTCACCTCAGTGACATCGCTGATCGTGCCGACGACCCGGATCACCTCTCCGTCGGAACCGATCACAGGTCGCGCCTTCAGGCGATACCAATAGTACGGGCCGGCAGTGGAGCGCAGGCGGAAGTCGTGCACGATGCGGCCACGGCGCTCCTCGATGACCGTGTCGAGGGCCGCCGAGTAGCGCTCGACGTCGAAGGGGTGGACCAGGTTGAGCCAGTTGGCCGCCGGGCCTTCGAGGGCACCGCGTTTCAGACCGAGCTGTCCCTCAATCTCCTGACCGGCGAAGACCCGGTCACCCGGTACGTCCCAGTCGAACACCACGTCCCCTGCGCCCGTGAGGGCCAATGCGCGCCGCTCTGTGTCGGAGACGAGAGCATGGGTCAGGCCACCGCCCGCGAAGGCGTGCTGCATCACGGTAAAACCGATCAGCATGACGATCAGCACGAGCCCGCCGATGAGGGCGGGCTGCACCAGATCGCTGCTGATCTGCCCCGTGATCGCGAACCCGGCAGCCACCACCCAGACGAGAAGCAGGCACCAGGTGGGCACCAGCAGGATGGCGCGGTCATATCCGTTATGCGCCGCGAGATAGACGATCAGCAGCAGGCCGACGCCGGCCACCGCCGCGATGGAGATGCGGGCGACGCCGGCCGCCACGGGCGGATCGAACACCGCGAGGCCCACCAGGCACGCCAGGAACAGGAGCCAGATGATCGCCACGTGGCTGTAGCGCACGTGCCACCGGCTGAGGTTGAGATAGGCAAACAGGAAGACCAGGAGCGTCGCGCCGAGAACCGCCTCCGTCGAGGCGCGATAGACACGCTCGGCAACTTCGGTGATGGGAAACACACGCTGCAGGAAGCCGAAATCAATTGAGGCATAGGCCAGCACGGCCCAAGCCAGGGACGCGGCGGCGGGAAAGATGATCGCGCCCTTCACGACGAAGATAATCGTCAGGAACAGGGCGAGGAGACCCGCAATGCCGATGATGATACCCTTGTACAGGGTCAGGCCGTTGGCCTTCTTGCGGTAAGCTTCCTGATCCCAGAGGTACACTTGCGGGATGTTCGGCCCTCGCAACTCGGCCACATAGGTTACGGTCGCCCCGGGATCGAGGGTGATGACGAACTGATCGGCTTCCGGGTTCTCGTCGCGCTCCGGTCGAATACCCTGGCTCGCCGTGATGGCGGCGATGCGCGAGCCTCCGAGATCCGGCCAGACAACACCCGAGCCCACGAGGCGGAAATGCGGGGCGACGAGGACCCGGTCCACCTGCTCGTCGGTGTCGTTGGTGAGGGCGAACACCATCCAGTCGGGACGGGCGCCGGTCTCACGGGCCTTCACCACGATGCGGCGGACGATCCCGTCCTTCCCCGGGGCGGTGGAGATCTGGATCAGGTCGCCATCGGAGCGATAACGTTCGATCATCGGCGTGAGATCGATGACGGGCGCGTCGAGACTGACGCGGACCGCCTCGACGGCCTGCGCCGGTCCTCCGACGATCAGGGCACTGAGCAGTGCCGCAGCGAGGGCGGCCAGGACGGGGGCGAATCTACGCAACGGGCGAGTGTTCCGGCCGGGCGAGGCATGATCGATGGAAACAGGCGACGGGAGACGGCTCAGCTGTGCATCCAGTCGTATCGGTGGGGGCCTCGACGAGCAAGGCGAACGGTCGCCTTGCGCGACGGCGTTCACCGTTTGTGAACCGTGGCGCCGATGAATTTCGATCGCCTGCCTTTGCGGCCAAAACAAGCCGCGTCGGCCAAGCTCATGCCGCCTGCAGCGCCGCCGCGATGCGATCGAGGGTCGGAAGCTTCTTGATCGGACCGATGGCGGCCAGGGTCGGAGCGCCCTTCAGCAGGCGCCGACCAGCCTGGCGGACGTCGTCGACCGTCACGGCATCCACCTTGGCGATCACCTCGCTGGCCGGGATGACGCGGCCCCAGGCCAGGATCTGTCGGGCATTGCGCTCGATCCGGCCGCCGGGCGTCTCCAGGGCGGAGAGCAGCGCGACCTTGAGCTGCGCCTTTGCCCGAGCGACTTCGATCGTGTCGGCATCCGCCGCGGCGCGGATCGTTGCGTCCAGCGTCACGTCCATCAGCTCGGCGAGGTCACCCCCGGATGTGCCGGCACCAATGCCGAACAGGCCGCAATCGTAGAATGCCCAATGGAAGGACTGGATTTCGTAGGCAAGGCCACGCGTCTCGCGCACCTCGTGCCACAGCCGCGAGGTCAGGCCGCCGCCCAGCACCTGCGCGAAGATGTGGAGCGCGTAGTAATCGTCGTCGCGAAACGACAGGCCTGGCAGGCCGAGGACTACGTTGGCCTGCTCGAGTTTCTTCGGCAGCCGCTTCTCGCCGCCGCGATAGATCCCCGGAACCGTCTCGGGCGCCTGCATCGGCTTCAAGTGGCCGAAATAGCGCGATGCCGATTCGACGATCTGGTCATGTCCGATGGCGCCCGCGGCAGCCAGGACGATGCGATCGGGCGTGTATTCCCGGGCGATGTAGGCTTCGATCGCGTCTCGGTCGAAGCTGTTGATCGTCTCGGGCGTGCCGATGATCGGACGGCCCATTGGCTGGTTCGGAAATGCCGCCTCGGTGAAGGCCTCGTAGACGACGTCGTCTGGCGTATCCTCGATCGCCGCATATTCCTGCAAGATCACGCTCTTCTCGCGGGCAAGCTCGCCGGCATCGAAGACCGAACCCGTGAGGATGTCTCCGATCACGTCGAGGGCGACGCTCGCATCCTCGCCAAGCACGCGTGCGGTGTAACTCGTTCCCTCGGCACTCGTCGCGGCGTTGATGTCGCCGCCAACATTCTCGATATCCTCGGCGATGCGGCGAGCGGACCGGGTCTTGGTGCCCTTGAAGGCCATATGTTCGATGAGGTGGCTCAGACCGCCCTCGTCGGTGCGCTCATGACGCGAGCCGGCACCGACCCAGACGCCGAGCGTCGCCGTCGCGACGCCCGGCATCGCCTCGGTGACGACGGTGACCCCATTGTCGAGCTTGGTGATCTTGAGATCGGGCGATGCACCGTGCGTGGCGAAATGCTGGTTCATGAGCCGTTACGCTCCCTTGGTGATACGGGCGCGCTCGCGGATGAAGGTCTCAACCGCCGCCTGATCGTTGGCAACGCGCGAAAAGGTCTCCTTACGGTCCATCAAGTCGGCGAGGTGCGGCGGAAGCTCAGGACGCCGCCCGCCGATCGCCTTCGCGACGGCGTCGGGGAACTTGGCGGCGTGCGCGGTGGCGAGCGCGACGACCGGCGTGTGCGGATCCTGGCGCAAGAGCTTGCGTGCCGCATGCACACCGATGGCGCTGTGGGGATCGATGACGTGTCCGGTCTCCGCATGGGTGCGGGCGATCTCAGCCATGACTTCCGGCTCGGCGACGGCGGTGGCGTCGAACTCGCTGCGCACGGTCTTGAGAACCGACGGATCGAGGTGAAAGCCACCCGACTGCTTCAGCCCGGCCATCAGCCGGCCGAGGCTCGTGGAATCGCGCCCCAGAGCTTCGAACAGCAGGCGCTCGAAGTTCGACGAGATCTGGATGTCCATCGAGGGCGAGGTGGTCGGCTGCACGCCGCGGACCTCGTAAGCACCATACTCGAGTGTCCGGGTCAGGATGTCGTTGGCATTGGTTCCGATCATCAGGCGCTCGATCGGCAGTCCCATGCGCTTGGCGACCCAGCCGGCGAGAATGTCTCCGAAATTTCCGGTTGGAACTGCGAAGGAGATCGGCCGATGGGGGGCGCCCAGGGCCACGGCCGAGGTGAAGTAGTAGACCGCCTGCGCGGCGACCCGGGCCCAATTGATTGAATTGACGCCCGAGAGCCGAACGTCGTCGGCGAAATCAGCGTGCTGAAACAGGGCTTTGACGATGTTCTGACAATCGTCGAAGTTGCCGTCGATGGCGATGGCGTGAACGTTGTGTGCCCCCACCGACGTCATCTGCCGGCGCTGGACTTCGGACACGCGCCCTTCTGGGAACAGGATGAAGATGTCGACCTGATCGAGACCGCGAAAGGCCTCCACCGCGGCGCTGCCGGTATCGCCCGACGTCGCGCCCACGATGGTAGCCCTTGCATCGCGGGCGCGCAGGACATGGTCCATCAGGCGCCCAAGGAGTTGCATCGCCACGTCCTTGAACGCGAGCGTCGGGCCGTGGAAGAGTTCCAGCAGGAACAGGTTGTCGTCGAGCTGGGTAAGGGGGCAGACCGCCGGGTGACGGAAGGTGGCGTAGGCCTCCTCGATCATGCGATCGAGGTCCACGTCCGCGATCTCCCCGTCGATGAGCGGGCGTAGAACGGTCTTGGCGGCATCGGCATAGCGCAGGCCTGCTAGACCGGCGATCGCCGGTCTGGTGATCTGCGGCCAGCTTTCGGGCACGTAGAGCCCGCCGTCGCGCGCAAGGCCGGCGAGAAGGGCGTCGGAAAAGCTGAGGGGCGCCGCGGCGCCGCGGGTCGAGACGTGAAGCAAGGGGGCCTCCAGGAAGGCGCTCCGTCTACACGATGTCGGCGGGCGTGTCGAAAGTCTTGGACGTCGTCAGGCGTTGCTGCCCGGGGCCCTCGTCAGGCGGCATCCCGTGATCCGCCAAGCGCCGTCCGGCTGCTTCTCCAGGCTGTAGAGAGCAGCCCAATCGGCCCCGTCCTCATCCTGCAAGGTGACGCCGAGGGCCACGCCGTCGTCCCCGGCATCCTCGATGCGATCCACGCTGTAGCGCCGATTTCGGTAGACGGCGCCGTAGCCCTGTCGGACCATTGCGATGAAGGTCTCGGGAGAGGGAAAGAGTCCCTGGATCGCGGGCGCGGCCTGGGCGTAGGCCGTAGCCGCATCGTCTCGACGGAATGCTTCGATCTGGCGTTCCACCGTGGCCTTCGCGGCATCCCGGGCGGCTGCGTCCACCGCGAAGGCTGTCGAAGGAATCCACATCGTTATCAGGATCAGGAGGATGGTGCGCATGGGGCCCACTCCGTAACGTAACCGCACGTTCGAAGATAAGCTGGAACACATGCGCGGACGAAGCAAGTTTTCGGCCGCACGCGTCACTATTGCGCGGGGGGCTGATCCTCGTGGAGCCGGCGCCAAGCGAAGACCCCGAACACGCCGACGAGGCACGCCGCGATCCCGAACCACGTGAAGGCGTATTGCAAGTGGTTGTTCGGCAGATCGACCCGGAGCTGACCACCCTTCGGCCAGCCGCCCGGGTTCGGCGTCGCATCCGCCTCGACGAGGTAGGGCCGGGGATCGGGTAGGCTGCGTGAAGCGCTAATGCCGGCGATGTCGCGGTTAAACCATTCGTTCCGTGCCGGGTCCGGCGCTGGCACGAACATCGTTCGTGGTTCGGACCCCCGGAGTATGCCGGTGACGGTGGTGACGCCCTCGACCTGCCCGGCCGCGCGGTTTGCGGGCGTCTTCAACTCGGTGGGCACGAAGCCGCGGTTGATAAGGATGGTGCCACCATCCTCGAGCAGGAAGGGCGTCAGGAGGTAATAGCCCTGAAGAGCTCGCCCCGGAACCTCGCCCGCGGCGAGACCGTGGACCAGCGTCTCGGCTTCGTGCCGAAACCGGCCGGTGATCCGGACACGCCGGAACTCGTCCCGGGCTGGATCCCAACCCTGCGGCAATGGAAGCGCGGTTGGCGGCTCGACCTTCGATCGCGCCAGAATGCGCGTGATTAGGGCTTCCTTCTCGCCCTTGCGCGCGAGCTGCCAGACTCCGAGGCCGAGAAGAATCGCGAGGCAGATCAGTGAAACGAGGCTAGGCATCAAAATGCTGCGCCAAGCGCCGGGACGGAGGGGCGAAGCCATGGTTAACGGAAGCGTCCTTGCTCGGCCTTGTTGGTGAATTGCAGGGCCGCGAGGACGCCCTTTAGTGGCCGCACCAGGAGAAGGCTGAGGCCGATCGACAGGGTGCCGGCCACTAGGGCGTGAACCCAGATCGGCGGCTCGTAGGTGATCTCCATCCAGAGAGCCAGCCCGACGACGATGATGCCGACGATCGACATGACGAAGAAAGCAGGGCCGTCTCCGGAATTGAAACTGCCGTAGTCAAGGTCGCAGACCTCGCAGGATGGGCGGAATGTGAGGAATCCGTCGAACATATGACCCTCGCCACAACGGGGACAACGGCCGCGCAAGCCGGCGGAGACGGGGGAAGGCTTCGGCCGCGATGCGTCCAAGATGGAGAACTCCTCGTACGGCGCTGCGCCGTATCAATCCATATGGGCATGGAAGGTGCGCGCTTCAGGCACGAGCATGAAAAAGGGCGGCTCGCGCCGCCCTCTTCAACACTGGCATGCGGTGCAAGCCGGGCTCAATGAGCCGCGTGACCGACGCCGGCGCCCCAGACGTAGATCGAGGCGAACAGGAACAGCCAGACCACGTCGACGAAGTGCCAGTACCAGGCAGCGAATTCGAAGCCGAGATGCTGTCGGGTGGTGAACTGACCGAGATAGGCGCGGTAGAGGCAGATCGCGAGGAAGATCGTGCCGATGATGACGTGGAAGCCGTGGAAGCCCGTCGCCATGAAGAAGGTTGACGAGTAAATGCTGCCGGAGAAGCCGAAATGGGCGTGTGCGTACTCGTAGGCTTGGCAAGCGGAGAACAGAACGCCCAGGATGATCGTCAGCCAGAGGCCGTACTTCAGGCCCTTCCGATCATCATGCAGCAATGCGTGGTGGGCCCAGGTGATCGTCGTACCGGAGGTGAGCAGGATCAGGGTATTGAGAAGGGGCAGATGCCACGGGTCGAACGCCTCGATGCCCTTCGGCGGCCAGGTGCCGCCCGTGAAGTCGACGCGCGAGGCCTGGATCGGATCGGCGGTGTAGAGCGCCGCTTCAAAATAGGCCCAGAACCACGCGACGAAGAACATCACCTCGGAGGCGATGAACATGATCATACCGTAGCGGTGGTGCAGCTGCACGACACGGGTGTGATCGCCCGTGTTGGCCTCGTGCACGACGTCCTTCCACCAGGCAAACATGGTGTAGAGAACGCCGAGCGTTCCTGCGCCGAAGATGTAGGGGCCCGGGGTCAGGGTGCCAATCTGAAGGCTCTTCATCCAGAACACGGCGCCGAATGCCATCAGGAAGCCCGAGAACGCGCCGATCAGCGGCCAGGGACTCGGGGCCAGAATGTGGAAGTCGTGATTTTTGGCGTGCGCCTCGGCCATTGAACTCTTCTCCTACCCCCGACCTCCGGACCGTCACCGGCCCTCGATCCACTGAATGCATCGTCCTGACCGGGTTGCCCCGGATTGTTGTGGCAAACCCTTACCCAGGGTCGCGCGCTGTTGTCACGCTTGCGTCGTCAAAAATTCGACTTCGTCCCCGTGCCGCCCGTTGTCGCAAGCGCGGCCGTGGGCTGCCCGTTCTTCGAAGCGAAGTAGGTATAGGAGAGCGTCATCTCCGACAGATGTGCGGTGTTCGAGTCCTTGCGGACCTCGGGGTCGATGTAGAACACCACCGGGAAATCCATCGTCTCGCCTGGCTGCAGGGTCTGCTCGTTGAAGCAGAAGCACTGCACCTTGACGAAGAAGCTGCCCATCAGACCCGGCTGAACGTTGAAGGTCGCTATGCCGGTGGAAGGCGTGCTGCCGGTGTTCTTCACGCGGAAAAAGACGGTCTTGGTCTCGCCGAGCCGGGCCTCAACCTTCGGCGACTCGGCCTGGAAGCGCCAGGGCAGGGCCGACGACACATTGGTGTCGAAGTGGACCACCATGCTGTCGTCGATCGCCGCAGCGGTCGGGGCCCGGCCCGTACGCGGCGTCCCGTCGTAGCCGGTCGCCTTGCAGAACATGTCGTAGAGCGGCACCGACGCGAAGGCGAGGCCGATCATCCCGAAGGCGAGGCCTGCGCAGGCCAAGGCCGTCACGCCGGCCTTGCGGCCGGTTTCACGCGGTGGCGCATGTCTGGGGTCGGCCATCAGAAGCGTACTCCGTTGTCCGGCGCGATCAGATCGGACGGTTAAGGACCTGCGGCCCGAGCTTCGCGATCGTGAGCACATAAAAGATGGTCACCAGGGCGAACAGGACCGCCGCGATGGCGATGGAGCGCTTGCGCCGGCGCTGCGACTCCTCGGGCGTCAGCGGGCGGGGCGTCCCCGGCGGGCCGGGGCGATCGCTCACAGGTTCACCGCGCGGAAAAGGCCGAGGCTCTGCTCGGCGAGCAAGGCCGCAAACATCAGGAAGAGGTGCAGAATCGAGAACCCGAACATGCCCATCGCCGCCTTGCGCTCCGGCTCGCCCTCACGATTGCGAAACACGTGGACGCTGAAGGCCAGCATCCCGAGACCGCCCAGCAACGCAGTGACCGCGTAGAGCCACCCACCGAAACCAAGGGCGACGGGCGCGAGGCCCAGGGGGAAGAGCAGGATCGAGTAGGCGATGATCTGGCGACGAGTTGAATCCGGCCCGGCAACGTTCGGCATCATCGGGATGCCCGCTTTGGCATAGTCGGCGGACTTGATGAGGGCCAGGGCCCAGAAATGCGGGGGCGTCCAGATGAAAATGATCATGAACAACACCAACGACTCGACGCCGACGGTTCCGGTGACGGCCGCTTGGCCGACCATCGGGGGGAGGGCGCCGGCGGCGCCGCCGATGACGATGTTCTGCGGCGTCGCGCGCTTGAGCCACATCGAATAGACGACGGCGTAGAAGACGATCGTGAAGGCGAGGAGTCCGGCGGCCAGCCAGTTGGAGGCAAGGCCAAGGACGAGCACCGAGCCCACCGACAGGACGATGCCGAAGGCCAGCGCCTCATCCGGGCGGATACGACCATCCGGGATCGGACGCTTGGCGGTCCGGGTCATCACGGCGTCGATGTCGGCATCCCACCACATGTTCAGGCAGCCTGAGGCGCCTGCGCCTACGGCGATCATCAGTAGCGAGATGGAGCCGACGACCGGTTGAATATGGACGTTCGAGACCAGCATGCCGACGAGGGCGGTGAAGATGACCAGTACCATCACCCGCGGCTTCAGCAGGGCGAAGAAGTCCGACACCTCGCCGCCGACCGGCGACAGAACTTGCGGCTCGGCGCCAGCGGATAGGCTGTTCGACAGGCTCGTCATGGGGTCCCGATACGGTTTTGTGTTTGGTGGGGCTTCGGATCGCGCCGCTTGGCGCCGCCCTTTGCGGGAGGCCTCGGGCAAACACGCAGAGCGAACTCCGAGAGCTTGACCGGGGCCTCCTGGAAAGAGCGAGGACCGCTCGCGCGGTCCTCGCAATCCTCGAAGCTTAAAGCAGCTTCAGTGGTGGCCCGGCTCGTCGATGATCCGGGGCAGGGTCTCGAACTGATGGAAGGGCGGGGGAGAGGACAGGGTCCACTCCAGTGTCGTCGCACCCTCACCCCACGGATTATCTGCGGCGCGCCGGCTGGAGCGGAAGGCCAGGACGACGCCGATGAAGAACACCACCATGCCGAGAGCGAAGATGTGTCCACCCCAGGTGGAGACCTTGTGCCAGCCTGCGAAGGCCTCCGGGTAGTCGGCGTAGCGGCGCGGCATGCCGGCGAGGCCGAGGAAGTGCATCGGGAAGAACAGGACGTTCGCCCCGATGAAGGCGAGCCAGAAGTGCAGCTTGCCGGCCCATTCGGGGATGATGTGACCGGTCATCTTCGGGAACCAGTAGTAGACGCCGGCGAAGATGATGAACACCGCACCGAGCGAGAGCACGTAGTGGAAGTGCGCCACGACGTAGTAGGTGTCGTGCAGGTACTTATCGACCGCTGAGTTCGCGAGGACCACGCCGGTGACGCCGCCGACCGTGAACAGGAAGATGAAGCCGACCGCCCAGTGCATGGCAGCGGTGAAGCGGATCGAACCACCCCACATCGTCGCGATCCAGGAGAAGATTTTCACCCCCGTGGGCACCGCGATGACCATCGTAGCGAAGACGAAGTAGGACTGCGTCTGAAGCGACAGGCCGACGGTGTACATGTGGTGCGCCCACACGACGAAGCCGACGACGCCGATGGCAACCATGGCGTAGGCCATGGCAAGGTAGCCGAAGACGGGCTTGCGCGAGAAGGTCGAGATGATGTGCGAGACGATGCCGAAGGCCGGCAGGATCATGATGTAGACTTCGGGGTGACCGAAGAACCAGAACAGGTGCTGGTAGAGCACCGGATCGCCGCCGCCGGCCGGGTCGAAGAAGGTCGTGCCGAAGTTGCGGTCGGTAAGGAGCATCGTGATCGCACCGGCGAGCACCGGCAGCGACAGGAGGAGTAGGAACGCGGTCACGAGCATCGACCAGGCGAACAGTGGCATCTTGTGCAGGGTCATGCCCGGCGCGCGCATGTTCAGGATGGTGGTGATGAAGTTGATTGCGCCGAGGATCGAGCCGGCGCCGGAAAGGTGAAGGGCGAAGATCGCGAAATCCACGGCCGGTCCCGGGTGGCCGGAGCTCGACAGGGGCGGGTAGACGGTCCAGCCGGTGCCGGCGCCGGAGGAGCCGGGGGCGCCTTCCACGAACAGCGAACAGACGAGGCTGAAGAAGCCCGCGACCGTGAGCCAGAACGAGACATTGTTCATGCGCGGGAACGCCATGTCGGGCGCGCCGATCATGAGGGGTACGAACCAGTTGCCGAAGCCGCCGATCAGGGCGGGCATCACCATGAAGAACACCATGATGAGGCCGTGGCCGGTCACGAACACGTTGTAGGTGCCGGGATTGGCGAAGTACTGGAGGCCGGGCTCTTCCATCTCCATGCGGATGCCGAAGGAGAGGAACGCACCCATGATGCCCGCGCAGAATGCGAACAACAGGTAGAGGGTGCCGATGTCCTTATGGTTCGTCGACAGGAACCAGCGGGAGAAGAAAGAGGGCATGTGGTGGTCGTGGGCGTCGTGATGCCCCGTATGTGCAGCGGCGTTCGCCATGGATGCAGACCTTAGTCCAGGTTTCTCGTGATCATCTCGATGGGTGGATCCGGGCGCCGCTCGAGGGCCCGGGTCCGGGATCCGCGCCCCTACCGGGCGTCGGCGAACTTCGACGGGTCGTCGATGCGGGCGAACTTGGTCTTACCCTCGGCGAGCCATTTGGCGTAGGCTTCCTCGCTCACGACCTGAACCGTGATCGGCATATAGGCATGTCGGGCGCCGCAGAGCTCGGAGCACTGGCCGTGGTAGGTGCCCTCACGCTCCGCCTTGAACCAGAACTGGTTCAGGCGGCCCGGAACGGCGTCGATCTTGAAGCCGAAGGACGGCATCGCCCAGGAGTGCATCACGTCGGCGGCGGTGACCTGGATCTTCACGATCTTGTTCACCGGTACGACCATGTCGTTGTCGGTGCCCAGCAGCTTGGGCTGCTTGTCCTCGTCGAGGTTGGCATCAAAGGTGAAGCCGCCCCCGTTTTCCACAGCCGGGTACTCGTAGGACCAGTACCACGCATGGCCGATGACCTTCACGAGGACGTCGGCCTTGGGATCGGAGAGCTGCGTGCGCAGCAGGCGGAACGACGGGATCGCGACGGCGACCAGGATCAGCACAGGGACGATGGTCCAGGCCACCTCGATCATGGTGTTGTGCGTGGTCTTCGAAGGCGTCGGGTTCGCCTTCTCGCTGAAGCGGAAGACGCAATAGAGGATCAGGCCGAGCACGAACAGCGAGATGCCGAACGACAGCCAATGCATGCCGTGCTCGAACGAGTGGATATCCCGGGCGTTCTCGGTGACGGCGACCTGACGGTCCATCTGCCACGGCACGGGCTGGCCGATGCCGGCCGCGAGAGCCGATGACGAAGAAACGAGGAACGCGCCGAGCGCGGCAAGCCCCCATGATGACCGGTGTTGCGCCTGCGTCGTCCGCATGTGCCTCTCGTGGCTCCCCGTGATTGTGATCGTCGATGCCGCGCGTCTTGCTGGCTTTGTTCTAAATCGCAAGTGCATTTCGCGGATCGCGGGCCGTTTGCGGGTAAGAACCCACGTCGGGCCGATTGGCGTGTCAGACCACAAGGGCGTGAGGCGCGCAACCGCAACAGCGTCGCATCAGACCGCTCGAAGGTCTCGACTCAAGCTGTTCACCGTCTATCGAAATGTCGCAGCCTCGGTAACGTGTCCTCCGGTATTCATCATGCCAGGTGAGGAAGCGTCGCCCGGCTTCGAGGCCGGCTGTGGGGTCGCGCGTGATTGAACGACTGGAATTCATCCTGGCTCTCGCCCGCGAGCGTCACTTCGGCCGGGCTGCCCAGGTCTGCAACGTCTCTCAGCAGACCCTCTCGGCCGGCGTGAAGCAGTTGGAAGAACGGCTCGGTGTGCTTCTCGTGCAACGGGGCTCGCGTTTCCAGGGGTTCACTCCGGAAGGCGAGCGCGTTCTCGAATGGGCGCGCCGCATCGTCGGGGATGCGCGGGCGATGCGAGAGGAGGTTGCGAGTCTGCGGCGCGGTCTTTCGGGAACGCTTCGACTCGCGACAATCCCGACGGCGACTCCGATCGTCGCTGCGCTCACGACGCCGTTCCGGGCGCGCCACCCGAACGTCCGCTTTTCTGTTCAATCGACGACCTCCGGGGAAATCGGGCGCCTGATCGCCGATCTCGAGATCGATGCCGGCATCACCTATCTCGAGAACGAGCCCCTCGGCCGATTGACCGCCGTGCCGCTCTATCGGGAGCGCTACCGCCTGCTGACCGCGATCGACGGGGTGTTCGGCGAACGGGAATCGGTGACGTGGGACGAGGTGGCGAGCCTGCCTCTGTGTCTGTTGACCCCGGATATGCAGAACCGGCGGATCATCGACCGGCAGCTTCTCAACGCGGGAACGGAATCCGCACCGCTTCTCGAGTCCAACTCGATGATCGTTCTCCTGACCCACGTTCGCACAGCCAAATGGGCGAGCATCATGCCGGCGGTTCTCGCCGACACGTTCCGTCTGAATGACCGCGTCAGAGCCGTGCCGATCATCGATCCGGATCTCAGCCACGTCGTCGGTCTCGTGGTGCCGGAACGCGAACCGATGACGCCCCTCTGCGCGGGGCTGATCGTGGAAGCGCGGGCCGTTGCTTCGTCCATTACCCAAATGATCGACGCGCTGTGAGAAAAGCTTGACGACGCGGCAAGAGGGACCAAGGTTGCGATGCCTTTTCGCGTCGCAGCATTCGTTTTCGACAAAAATCCGTTGTCGATCCACCGATCAGTGCGATTGATCGGGGGTTGGCGATATACCACCTTGGAACGAGAACAATCTCAGTCCGGGTAGGAATAATGGTGCCGAACGAACCCTGGAACGAGCCGCGGGCCGCCAGGATCATCGCCGAACATATTAACCTGGAGGGGGCGACGCTCCCGATCCTCCATGCGCTGCAGGAGACCTTCGGCTACGTCGACGAAGGTGCTGTGCCGCTGATCGCCGACGCGCTGAACCTGTCGCGTGCCGAGGTGCATGGATGCATCACCTTCTATCACGATTTCCGTCGCGCGCCGGCGGGGCGCCACCAGGTGAAACTCTGCCGCGCCGAGGCCTGTCAGGCCATGGGCTCGGACGCGCTGCACGCCCAGATCCTGTCGCGTTTCGGGGTCGACTGGCACGGGACGACCGCCGACGGCCAGGTCACGGTCGAGCCTGTCTACTGCCTCGGTCTCTGCGCAAACGGTCCCGGAGCCCTCGTGGACGACGAGCCTCTGGCCCGGCTCACCGCCGATTCCCTCGAAGCCGCCCTGACGGAGATGACATCGTGAGCATCACGATCACCGTTCCGCGCGATGCCGTGGCCCTCGGGCTCGGCGCCAATCGCGTGGCCCGCGCGCTGTTCGCCGGCGCCGAGCGCCGTGGCCTGGACATCACGATCGTCCGCACCGGGTCCCGGGGCCTCCTGTGGCTCGAGCCGATGATCGAGGTCGCAACGCCGGGGGGCCGTATCGCTTATGGACCGGTGACACCCGCCGACATCGACAGCCTCCTCGATGCGGGCCTCGTCGAGGGCGGTGCCCATCCCCTCCGCCTCGGGCGACCGGAGGAGATCCCCTATCTCGCGCGTCAGCATCGGCTCACCTTTCAACGCTGCGGCGTGGTCGATCCGGTCTCGGTCGAGGATTACCGAGCGCATGGCGGCTACCGGGGCCTCGAAGCCGCTTTGAGGCTCGACGCGGCCGGCATCGTCGCGGAAGTGCGTGAATCCGGTCTTCGTGGCCGCGGCGGCGCCGGGTTCCCTGCCGGGATCAAGTGGAACACGGTGATGCTCGCTCAGGCAGAGCAGAAATACGTGGTCTGCAATGCGGATGAGGGGGATTCTGGAACCTTCGCCGATCGCATGATGATGGAGGGCGACCCCTTCAACCTCATCGAGGGTATGACCATCGCGGGTCTGGCCACGGATGCCACCCGCGGCTACATTTACCTGCGCTCCGAGTATCCTCAGGCCTTCGCGACCCTTAAGGAGGCGATCGCCAACGGCATCAGGGCCGGCGTCCTCGGCGAGAACGTACTGAACTCCGGCAAGGCCTTTCATCTGGAAGTTCGCCTCGGCGCCGGCGCCTACATCTGCGGCGAGGAAACGTCCCTGCTTGAGAGCCTTGAGGGCCGCCGCGGCATCGTGCGCGCCAAGCCGCCGATTCCGGCCCTGAAGGGATTTCTCGGCCAGCCGACGCTCGTCAACAACGTGATGACCTTCACGGCCGTGCCCTACATCCTACAGCATGGCGCCAAGGCCTATGCCGAGTACGGCATGGGTCGCTCGCTCGGTACCCTCGCGATCCAGCTCGCCGGCAACATCAAGCACGGCGGACTGATCGAGTACGGCTTCGGCATCACATTGCGCGAGATCATCGAGGATTTTGGCGGCGGCACGCAGAGCGGGCGTCCGGTTCGCGCTGTCCAGGTGGGTGGCCCTCTGGGCGCCTACTTCCCCGACCACCTCCTCGACACGCCGCTCGATTACGAAGCGATGGCGGCCAACAAGGGTCTCGTCGGCCACGGCGGTATCGTCGTCTTCGACGACACCGTCGACATGGCCAAGCAGGCGCGCTTCGCGTTCGAGTTCTGCGCCGTGGAATCCTGTGGCAAGTGCACACCTTGTCGCATTGGCGCAACCCGCGGCGTCGAGACCATGGACAAGGTCATCGCCGGGATCCGGCCGACCGAAAATCTCGCCGTGGTCGCCGACCTCTGCGACGTGATGACCGACGGTTCGCTGTGCGCCATGGGCGGTCTGACGCCGATGCCCGTCATGAGCGCCATCACCCACTTCCCCGAAGATTTCCAGCAGCGCGGACCGATGTCCGTCGCAGCTGAATAAGGAGGCGCGATCGATGGCCCTCATCAAAGAGATCGACTACGGCACCCCGATCCGCGTGAGCGAGCAGACCGTCACGCTCACCATCGACGGCATGAACGTGACGGTGCCCGCGGGCACGTCGGTGATGGCCGCCGCCATGCATGCCGGCACGCAGATCCCCAAGCTCTGCGCCACAGACTCGCTGGAGGCTTTCGGTTCCTGCCGTCTCTGCCTCGTTGAGATCGAGGGACGTCGCGGCACGCCCGCTTCCTGCACGACGCCTGCCGAGAACGGCATGGTCGTCTCGACCCAGACGGACAAGCTCGCGAAGCTCCGCAAGGGCGTGATGGAGCTCTACATCTCCGATCACCCCCTCGACTGCCTGACCTGCGCCGCCAACGGCGACTGCGAGTTGCAGGACATGGCGGGCGCGGTGGGCCTGCGCGACGTACGCTACGGCTATGACGGCGCCAATCACGTCAAGCCGACCTCCGAGCAGTACCTACCGAAGGACGCGTCGAACCCGTACTTCACCTACGATCCGTCGAAGTGCATCGTCTGCAATCGCTGCGTCCGCGCCTGCGAGGAGACGCAGGGGACCTTCGCGCTGACCATCTCCGGTCGAGGCTTCGAGAGCCGCGTCGCTGCCGGCCCGACCGACTTCTTCAACTCCGAATGCGTGTCGTGCGGCGCCTGCGTCCAGGCCTGCCCGACCGCGACCCTGCAGGAAAAGTCGATCATCGAGTACGGTCAGCCGGACCATTCGGAGATCACCACCTGTGCCTATTGTGGCGTCGGCTGCTCGTTCAAGGCCGAGATGCAAGGCACCCGGATCGTCCGCATGGTGCCCTACAAGGGTGGCAAGGCTAATGAGGGCCATTCCTGCGTGAAGGGCCGGTTCGCTTACGGCTACGCCACCCACAAGGACCGCATCACCAAACCGATGATCCGCGACAAGATCACGGACCCCTGGCAGGAAGTCTCCTGGGAGGTCGCGATCGACCGAGCAGCGTCCGAGTTCAAGCGCATCCAGGCCAAGTATGGCAAGGATTCGGTCGGCGGCATCACGTCGTCCCGGTGCACCAACGAGGAGGCTTACCTCGTCCAGAAGCTCGTGCGCGCTGCCTTCGGCAACAACAACGTCGACACCTGCGCCCGCGTCTGCCACTCGCCGACCGGCTACGGGCTGATGTCGACGCTCGGCACCTCGGCCGGCACGCAGGACTTCGCGTCCGTGGCACATTCCGACGTGATCCTGGTCATCGGCGCGAACCCAACGGATGGCCACCCCGTCTTCGCGTCCCGCATGAAGAAGCGCCTGCGCGAAGGCGCGAAGCTCATCGTCGCCGATCCGCGCAAGATCGACCTCGTGAAGTCGCCCCACATCCAGGCCGACCATCATCTGCCGTTGAAGCCGGGTTCGAACGTCGCCTTCATCAATTCGATGGCGCATGTCATCGTCACGGAAGGCCTCGTCGACGAAGCTTATGTCCGCGAGCGTTGTGACCTCGGCGACTTCGAAGCCTGGGCGCGCTTCGTTGCCGACGAGCGCCATTCACCCGAGGCGCAGGCGACCTACACGGGCATCGATCCGACCGAGCTGCGTGCCGCTGCGCGGCTCTACGCCAAGGGCGGTGCCGCCGGCATCTATTACGGCCTCGGTGTTACCGAGCACAGCCAGGGCTCGACCATGGTCATGGGCATGGCCAACCTCGCTATGGCCACCGGCAACATTGGCATGCTGGGTGCCGGCGTGAACCCGCTGCGCGGCCAGAACAACGTCCAGGGCTCCTGCGACATGGGCTCCTTCCCGCACGAGCTGCCTGGCTACCGCCACGTCTCCGACGACGCCACCCGCGAGACCTTCGAGTCGCTCTGGGGCGTGTCGTTGGACCAGAACCCGGGCCTACGCATCACCAATATGCTCGACGAGGCCGTCGATGGTGCTTTCAAGGGCATGTACATTCAGGGCGAGGACATCGCCCAATCGGATCCTGATACGCACCACGTGACCGCCGGGCTGATGGCGATGGAATGCATCGTCATCCAGGACATCTTCCTCAACGAGACAGCGAAGTACGCCCACGTCTTCCTACCCGGCGCTTCTTTCCTCGAGAAAGACGGCACCTTCACCAATGCCGAGCGCCGCATCTCCCGCGTGCGCAAGGTGATGCCGCCTCTCTCCGGCGTCGGCGACTGGGAGGGCACGATGCTGCTGTCCAACGCCCTCGGCTATCCCATGAACTACAGCCATCCAAGCGAGATCATGGATGAGATCGCATCCCTGACGCCAAGTTTCTCCGGCGTGAGCTTCGCCAAGCTCGACGAACTCGGCTCGATCCAGTGGCCGTGCAACGAGGCCGCCCCGAAGGGCACGCCGATGATGCACGTGGACCGCTTCGTGCGCGGTCTCGGAAAGTTCATGATCACCGAGTACGTGCCCACCGAGGAGCGTACGGGCCCGCGCTTCCCGCTCATCCTGACCACGGGCCGCATCCTCTCGCAGTACAATGTCGGCGCGCAGACCCGTCGTACGGAGAACTCGCGCTGGCACGAGGAAGACGTGCTCGAGATCCACCCCTTCGACGCGGAGGTGCGCGGGATCGTCGACGGAGACCTCGTTGCGCTGGAAAGTCGCTCCGGCGACATTGCCCTGAAGGCCATCGTGTCCGAGCGCATGCAGCCCGGCGTGGTGTATACGACCTTCCACCACGCCAAGACCGGCGCCAACGTGATCACCACCGACTACTCGGACTGGGCCACCAACTGCCCCGAGTACAAGGTCACGGCGGTGCAGATCCGGCGGACGAACCGCCCCTCCGACTGGCAGGCGCGGTTCTTCGAGGAGGATTTCTCGTTGACCCGGATTGCGACACAGTTGAATGCGGCCGAGTGACCAGACCAGCCTGACGGCGAACGAGGATCATCCGGCGGTCGAGACCGCTCGGCGCGTCCCGACCCTGGTCGTCGCCTACGATGACCAGGAGCCACGGAGCGGCACCCGGCCCCTTGCGGTCGAGATGCCGGTCAACCTGATCTACGGCGCGGTGCCTTACGCCGTGATGATGACAACGCCGGCGGATCTCGTGGACTTCGCCTACGGGTTCAGCTTGACGGAGGGCATCATCGCCACCGCCGACGAGATCCGGTCGGTTCAGGTCGAGGCGGATACGACGGCGGGCGGCATGCGCCTTCTCGTCGATCTCGTGCCGGGGCGCC
This sequence comes from Methylobacterium sp. Leaf465, assembly GCF_001424705.1. Classification (GTDB taxonomy): domain Bacteria; phylum Pseudomonadota; class Alphaproteobacteria; order Rhizobiales; family Beijerinckiaceae; genus Methylobacterium. The sequence goes on along the minus strand of NZ_LMRA01000009.1, from coordinate 46,681 downwards.
TGCGGGAACACCTCGCGCGTAAGCGCGCCATGTCGGGGCGTACCGGCTGCGGCGTCTGCGGAATCGACGATCTCGCGTCACTGCCGAAGACCGACGCGCCTCTGCACGGCGCCAGCCGGGTCACCATCGCGGCGATCCAGCGGGCCCTGATGGCCATGGGCGACGCGCAAGTGTTGAACGCCGAGACGCGGGCGGTCCATGCCGCGGCCTGGGCGAATCTCGATGGAAGCTTAGGGGCGCTGCGCGAGGATGTCGGGCGGCACAACGGCCTCGACAAGCTGATCGGCGCCTTGATCCGGCGCAAGACCAACCCGGCCGATGGATTCGTCGTCATCACCAGCCGCTGCTCCTTCGAGATGGTCGAGAAGTCGGCGAGCCTCGGCGCGACGGTGCTGGTGGCAATCTCTGCCCCGACTTCGCTGGCGATCGACCGGGCGCGTCTTCACGGCATGACGCTCTGCGCCATCGCCCGCTCAGATACCCTGACGGTCTTCACTGGACGCGAACGTCTCGACTTGCCCGCGCAGCCCTGACGCCACGCGATTCCCGCTCCCTCAACAGAGTTTTCGTACCGATGAGCGCCCTGACGTCCGACGAAAAACTTGTCCGCATGGCCAATCAGATCGCCACCTTCTTCCGGTCCTATCCGGACGAGGAGGCCGTGGCCGGCATTCACAAACACATCGTGGCGTTCTGGACGCCGAAGATGCGCAGAGCCCTCGAGGTTTGTGGACTCGATCCGGAGAGTGGCCTCGATCCCCTCGCGCTCAGGGCCCTTCAGGACACCCCGGCTGCCGATAGCCCCGTTCGTGCCGCCACCCGCGACCCGCATTTGCAGGGTGCAGGGGCCAGCGACGCCGGCTGATCCAATTCCGGAATCGTCAAACGCGAAGGACCACGCGGTCCTTCGCGTCTCATTACCGGCAGCGCTGACTTCAGTCCTTCTCCGGTTCCTTCGTGGTACCTGGCACGATCGTCGCGCCACCGATCACCCGGACCGGTCGCTTGGCGTCCGCCGGCACGTCCTTCCAGTTCTGCGCCATCGGCTTCGGCACCGGAGGCGGCTGCACCGAGGCCGGCGTCATGGCGGCGGCCGGTCCATCGACCTTCGGAGATGAGACCGCGGCGGTTACGGCGGCGGGGGCAGCGTCGGCCTTTGATCCGGCAGGGGGCACATCGGACAGCTTCGGCGCCCCGGGTGTGACAACAGGCGAACCCGCTTTGACCGTTGGGGTGAGGCGGACGACTTTTCGAGGTGTCTCGGACTTCGGCTTTGCGTCTGCCCCGCGAGCATCGGGGTTCAGGCCCATGGGATTCCGATCGGCAGGTCCGGGCGGCGCCGGCGGAACGGTCCGCGATCCGGCTTCCGATCGATTCGCAAGGTCCGGGAGGCCCGCCGGAGCGGGGCGCGCACGGCGAGCCTGATCCTGCGGGAAGGGGATGTCCGCGGGCGGTATGATTCTTTCGGCTTGCCGGATCGGCTGACGGATCGCCTCGTCGTCTTCGGTCCAGCCATAGCCGGGTGCACGGCGCACGATCCGCGGAGGTGCGTCGGGCGCTATGTCCAGCCGATGGCGTCCAATGATTCGACCGTCGCGCGCATCGACGAAGAGCCGGAGGCGATCACCATAAGGATTCGATGCCTCGACGATATACGCCTGCCCATCGAAGCGTGGACGCGTGACGTCGGTGAATCCGCGGTCATTCAGCCGCCACACGACGGCACGGGGCGGTAGAAGGAGGTCAGGCTCGTAGGCGTATTGCGCCTGGGCAGCGAGCGCGGCTGAAAGCGTCATGACACCGGCCAGGATGCCGGCCGACAAGGCGCGGGATGAGGGGGATGCACGCATGGGCTTCCTGCGAGACGAAAACATCGCTGTGAGATCCAGAGAGATGTCGGTGCGGAGGCCTGCTGTTGTCGCAGGTCCTCCGCTCCAAGGTCCGCCGGGATTCGAGACAATCCCCGCACGCCGCTTGTGCTCGGCACGCCGTGTAAACAGGCCGAATGGGGCGAGATTGCGAGGCTGCCACCGTGGGTTCGGGGTAAACGGATCTGGCTCGTTCCGATCACCCGTGGGCCTGCGGCGAGAAAGCTCGCGGCGGGAGGGAACCATGCGCCGGAAAACCGCAGTGAGTCACCGGACACGCCCTTGCTGGAGCGGTTAAAATCTGTCACTTTCCACCGGTAGGACAGTAACGCTGTCCCATTCCCGGCAGGGTATCTGTCCGGATGGCTGTGAGGATCTCGCTCAGGTGACGTTGCCGGCGACCAAACGAGATTCGAAGCCGGTCGCCATCGCGGCGATCCGGGCCCGCACGGCTTGAAACCAAGCCGGCGTCGAGCCCGCGAGTTGCGGGCGCTTCCTGACCGAAGAACCCGCCTAGAGCCGACGCTGTCGAGAGACAAACCCGGAAGCCCCTCGGGCTCTGGGCATGAAACATGCTCGCTTGCGGGCAGGTCGGAGGCGAGAGATGGTGGACGTGGTCGCATCTTCTGAGTTCGGGGCGCTGCAGGCGTCGGTTCCCGCCACCCGCGAGGGGACCGCGCCGCTGATCGTGCGCGACCGGGCTCTGCCGAAAGTTCAGGGGCTTTACGACCCGGCTCGCGAGAGCGACGCCTGCGGCGTGGGCTTCGTCGCCGACATGCACGACCGGCGGACGCATGCCATCGTCCAGCAAGGCCTCCAAATCCTGAAGAACCTTGATCATCGGGGTGCCGTAGGCGCCGATCCGAAGATGGGCGACGGGTGCGGTATACTGGTTCAGATTCCGCACGCATTCTTCAAGGCTGAGGTCGAGGCACTCGGTATCACCTTACCCGAGCCCGGACATTACGGGGTCGGCCAGTTCTTCATGCCGAAGGATTCCGAGGCCCGTCGCCTCGTCGAGGAGATCGTCGAGAAGGCCCTGGCCGACGAGGGACTGCCCTTCCTCGGCTGGCGCGATGTGCCGGTCGATCCGAGCGACCTCGGCGTGACGGTCAAGGAGACAGAGCCCTGCCACCGGCAGATCTTCATCGGCCGTCCTGCCACGGTGTCGGACGAGGACGCTTTCGAACGTCGACTGTTCACCGCTCGCAAGGTGATTTCGAACAAGGTCTATGGCCTGAAGGACGAGCGCGCGAACACCTACTATCCCGTGTCCCTCTCGACCCGTACCATCGTCTACAAGGGCATGGTTCTGGTCGATCAGCTCGGCGAATACTATCGCGACCTGCAGGACGAGCGCTTCGTTTCGGGCCTCGCTCTGGTGCACCAGCGCTTCGCCACCAACACCTTCCCGACCTGGCGCCTGTCGCACCCCTACCGGATGGTCGCCCATAACGGCGAGATCAACACACTGCGCGGCAACGTCAATTGGATGGCGGCACGCCAGGCGAGCGTCGATTCGGAGCTGTTCGGCAACGATATCTCGAAGCTCTGGCCGATCTCCTATGAGGGCCAGTCCGACACCGCGTGCTTCGACAACGCCCTCGAATTCCTCGTCCAGGGTGGGTATTCGCTGGCCCACGCGATGATGATGCTCATCCCGGAAGCCTGGGCCGGCAATCCGCTGATGAGCGAGGAACGCCGTGCATTCTACGAGTATCACGCCGCCCTGATGGAGCCGTGGGACGGTCCGGCTGCCGTCTGCTTCACCGATGGCCGCCAAATCGGCGCGACCCTCGATCGCAACGGCCTTCGACCTGCGCGCTACCTCGTCACCGACGACGGCCTCGTGGTGCTGGCGTCCGAGATGGGCGTGCTCCCGATCCCGGATGAGAAGATCGTCGAATCCTGGCGCCTGCAGCCCGGGCGGATGCTGCTCATCGACCTGGAGAAGGGCCGCATCGTCTCCGATGAGGAGATCAAGAGCGAGCTCGCCGCCGCGCATCCCTACGCCGAGTGGGTCAAGAACACCCAAATCGTCCTTGAGGACCTGAAGCCCGTGATCCCGCGGGCCTCGCGTTCGGACGTGTCGCTTCTCGATCGCCAGCAGGCCTTCGGCTACAGCCAGGAAGACCTCAAGCTTCTCATGGCGCCCATGGCGGTCACCGGCCAGGAGGCCGTCGGCTCCATGGGCACCGATACGCCGCTCTCGGCGCTGTCCGACAAGCCGAAGTCGCTCTATTCCTATTTTAAGCAGAACTTCGCGCAGGTGACGAACCCGCCGATCGACCCGATCCGCGAGGAAGCGGTGATGAGCCTCGTCTCGTTCATCGGCCCGCGCCCGAACCTGCTCGACATGGAGGGCGCCTCCCGCAAGAAGCGCCTTGAGGTTCGCCAGCCGATCCTGACCAACGGCGACCTCGAGAAGATCCGCTCGATTTCCCATTTCGAGGACCGGTTCGACACCAAGACCCTGGACATGACCTTCCCGGCCGAAACCGGTGCGGCGGCCATGGAGGGCGCGGTCGATCGCCTGTGCGATCGGGCCGAGGTCGCGGTGCGCGGCGGCTACAACATCATCATCCTGTCGGACCGGGGCGTCGGGCCGGATCGCATCGCGATTCCGGCACTCCTCGCGACTGCCGCCGTGCACAATTACTTGATCCGCAAGGGACTGCGTACTTCCGTCGGCCTCGTGGTCGAGTCGGGGGAGCCACGCGAGGTACATCACTTCGCTTGCCTCGCCGGTTACGGCGCCGAGGCGATCAACCCCTATCTAGCCTTCGAGACGTTGATCGCGATGAAGGACGAGTTCCCGCCGGACCTGACGCCGGACGAGATCGTCTACCGCTACATCAAGTCGATCGATAAGGGCCTGCTCAAGGTCATGTCCAAGATGGGCATCTCGACCTATCAGTCCTATTGCGGTGCGCAGATCTTTGACGCGATCGGTCTGAATTCCGCTTTCGTCGAGCGGGACTTCTTCGGAACCGCGACGACGATCGAGGGCATCGGTATGGCCGAGGTTGCACAGGAGACCGCGCGGCGTCACGCCGATGCTTTCGGCGACTCCCCGATCTATCGGACTGCCCTCGATGTCGGTGGTGAATACGCCTATCGCCTGCGCGGTGAGAGCCACACCTGGACGCCCGATTCGGTCGCGACGCTGCAGCATGCCGTGCGCCTCGGCCTGCCGGAGCGCTACCGGGAATATGCGCGGCTGGTGAACGAGCAGGAGAACCAGCTTAAGACGATCCGCGGGCTGTTCCGCATCAAGCAGGCGGCCGAGATCGGCCGGGCGCCGGTCGACATCAATCAGGTCGAGCCCGCGGCCGATATCGTCAAGCGGTTCGCCACAGGCGCCATGTCCTACGGCTCGATCTCGAAGGAGGCGCATGAGACATTGGCAATCGCGGTGAACTCGTTCGGCGGTCGCTCGAATTCGGGCGAGGGCGGCGAGGAGGTCGAGCGCTTCAAGCCGATGGCGGACGGGCGCTCGCGCCGCTCGGCCATCAAGCAGGTCGCTTCCGGGCGCTTTGGCGTCACGACGGAATATCTCGTCAATTCCGACATGATGCAGATCAAGGTTGCACAGGGTGCCAAGCCGGGCGAGGGCGGCCAGCTGCCCGGCCACAAGGTCGATGCCAAGATTGCCAAGGTCCGCTACGCCACCCCCGGCGTCGGCCTGATCTCGCCGCCTCCGCATCACGACATCTATTCGATCGAGGATCTGGCGCAGTTGATCTTCGACCTGAAGAATGTGAATCCCGAGGCCGACGTCTCGGTGAAGCTCGTCTCCGAGGTCGGCGTCGGAACAGTCGCGACCGGCGTCGCCAAGGCGCGCGCCGATCACATCACGATCTCGGGCTTCGACGGCGGCACTGGTGCGGCCCCGCTGACCTCGATCAAGCACGCGGGCGGCCCCTGGGAAACGGGTCTGGCCGAGACCCAGCAGACCCTGGTGCTGAGCCACCTGCGCGGGCGCGTCGTCCTTCAGGCCGACGGTGGCATCCGCACGGGCCGCGACGTCTTGGTCGCGGCCCTGCTCGGGGCCGACCAGTTCGGTTTCTCGACCGCGCCGCTGATCGCGGCCGGCTGCATCATGATGCGCAAGTGCCACCTGAACACCTGCCCGGTGGGAGTGGCAACGCAGGATCCCGTTCTGCGCAAGCGCTTCAAGGGGACGCCCGAACACGTGATCAACTACTTTTTCTTCGTGGCCGAGGAGTTGCGGGAGTTGATGGCGTCCATGGGCTTCACCAAGATCGAGGACCTTATCGGACGGGCCGACCTCCTCGAAACGCTGGAGGTGATCAATCACTGGAAGGCGCGCGGTCTCGACTTCTCGAAGCTGTTCCACCGCCCGGAAGTGCCCGAGCACGTCGCGATCCGGCACACGGAAAAGCAGAAGCATCCGATCGATACGGTGCTCGACCGACGCCTGATCGCCGGCGCGCAATCGGCCCTTGACGGCGGAGAGCCTGTAGTGGTGCGGGAGGAGATCAAGAACTCGGATCGTACGGCCGGCGCCATGCTTTCCGGAGTCGTGGCCAAGCGGTACGGCCACGAGGGTCTGCCCGACGACACCATCCGGTTGGAGCTGTCCGGAACGGCCGGCCAGAGCTTCGGCGCCTGGCTCGCGGCGGGTGTCACGTTGGTACTCACCGGCCACGCCAACGATTACGTCGGCAAGGGCCTGTCCGGTGGCAAGCTGATCATCCGCCCCTCCGACGCCCTGCGGGCGCCGGGCTCGCACACCATCATGGCCGGCAACACGGTCCTTTACGGGGCGATCGCGGGCGAGGCCTACATTCGCGGTTCGGCCGGTGAGCGCTTCGCCGTCCGCAATTCGGGTGCCATCGCGGTGGTCGAGGGCATGGGCGACCACGGCTGCGAGTACATGACCGGCGGCGTGGTGGTGTCGATCGGCGAAACCGGACGCAACTTCGCGGCGGGCATGTCGGGTGGCATTGCCTACGTCCTTGACGAGGACGGCTCGTTCTCGGCCCGTTGCAACCTGTCTATGGTCGATCTCGAACCCGTCGAGGAGGAGGACGACCTCATGCGTCGATTCCACCAGGACGGCGACCTGGAAACGAAGGGCCGTGTCGACATCCTGGCCGATATGTCGGGCCATGACGAGGAACGCCTGTCTCAACTCATCACCAATCACCTGAAGTACACGGGCTCCCCGCGTGCCAAGGCGATCCTCGATGATTGGGCCGGCTACCGCACCAAGTTCGTCAAGGTGATGCCGGTGGAGTACCGGCGAGCCCTGCGCGAAATGGAAATGGCGCGGATGCCGGTGGCGGCCGAGTAGGCGCTGCACGACCGAAATTCTATTGAGACGGTTCCCGGTTCGTTGACGAACTGGGAGCCGCACGGGTCAGCACCTTGAGATGGCTGACGCATGAGGCGGGGCGGTGAGAGGCCGATCTGCCGGGTGAAAGCGGAATAGGCCGTCGAGGCCGCCTTCCGCGCGACGGATCAGACAGACTCGCGAAAGACGGTCAGACGATGGGCAAGGTCACGGGTTTCCTCGAATTCGACCGGCAGGAGCAGAAGTATCAGCTCGCCGCCGATCGCGTGCGCCACTTCCGCGAGTTCACGCTGCCGCTCGACGAGCACGATCTCAAGAAGCAGGCGGCTCGTTGCATGGATTGCGGCATCCCGTTCTGCCACGGGCCGACGGGTTGCCCGGTTCATAATCAGATCCCGGACTGGAACGAGCTCGTCTACCAGTCCGACTGGGAAGAAGCGGCACGCAACCTCCATTCAACCAACAACTTTCCAGAATTTACCGGCAGGATCTGCCCAGCGCCCTGCGAGGAGGCGTGCACGCTGAACCTCGAGAATCAGCCGGTGGCGATAAAGACCATCGAGCAGGCGATCGCGGACCGCGCCTGGAACAACGGATGGGTCAAGCCTGAGCCTGCCGATCATCATACCGGAAAGAAAGTCGCGATCATCGGCTCCGGCCCTGCAGGGCTCGCAGCTGCGCAGCAACTCGCCCGTGTCGGGCACGAGGTCCACGTCTTCGAGCGCGAGCCCAAGGCCGGTGGCCTGCTCCGCTACGGCATCCCCGACTTCAAGATGGAGAAGCGCCACATCGACCGGCGCGTGAAGCAGATGGAGGGTGAGGGCGTTCACTTCCATTACGGCGTCAATGTTGGAATTAACAAGCAGCTCGACGAACTCACCGCTGAATTCGACGCAGTGCTGTTCGCCGCTGGTGCCGAGGACCCGCGTGATCCGCAGTTGCCCGGCCAGGATTTGGAGGGCGTCCACTACGCAATGCCATTCCTGGTGCAGTCCAACCGCCGCGTCGGTGCCGAGCCGATGCCGGGGAACGGCGAGGCTCCCATCCTCGCCACCGCCAAGAACGTCGTCGTCATCGGTGGTGGCGACACCGCTTCGGATTGCGTCGGCACCTCGTTCCGTCAGGGCGCCTTGTCGGTGACGCAGCTCGATATCCGGCCTCGCCCACCGGAGCGCGAGGACAAGCTCTCGGTCTGGCCGTACTGGCCGACCAAGATGCGGACCTCTTCCAGCCAGGCCGAGGGCGCCGAGCGCGAGTTCCAGGCCGCGACGCTCCGGTTGGAGGGCAAGAAGGGCAAGCTCACCGGCGTCGTCTGCACCCGCGTTGATGAGAAGCGTCAGCCGATCCCGGGCGGTGAGTTCACGCTACCCGCCGACCTCGTGTTCCTGGCGATCGGCTTTGCCGGCTCGGTCCGGAAGGGCCTGCTGGAAGAGTCCGGCGTCGTCATGGACAAGCGTGGGAACGTGACGGCGAACGAGCTCGACTACCGGACGTCGAACGAGAAGATCTACACAGCGGGCGATATGCGCCGCGGTCAGTCCCTTGTGGTCTGGGCCATCCGCGAGGGGCGTCAGGCGGCGCGTTCCATCGACGAGGCCCTGATGGGCGCGAGCATCCTGCCGCGCTGAAGATGATGTCGGACTGGATTGCGACGTCTCGCCGTCGCAGTCCGGAACACGCCGGGTCTACGCATCATTGCTGTCCTGACACCCAAGATGTCGGGATACGCGCATGACCGAACCGATGGCCGAACCCAAGATCGAACCTTATGACGGGCCTGCGGGAGGCTGGGGTTCTGCGGGCTCCCTCGCGGAGATCCTGACGCGGGAACAGATCCCAGTCTCCGGCGCGGCGCTGCTGATGAAGCAGAACAAGCCGGACGGCTTCATGTGCGTCTCGTGTGCCTGGTCGAAGCCGGCCAAGCCCAACACCTTTGAGTACTGTGAGAACGGGGCAAAGGCCACGGTCTGGGAGCAGACCGCCAAGCGGATCGGACCCGACTTCTTCCAGCGCCACACCGTGAAGGAACTGCTGAGCTGGACGGACTACGCCCTTGAGGAACAGGGACGCCTGACCCATCCGCTCCGCTATGACCCCGGCAGCGACAGGTACGTGACGGTGTCGTGGGAAGAGGCTTTCGCGGAGATCGGACGCGAGCTGCGCGCCCTCGATCCGAACGCCGCGGTCTACTACACCTCTGGCCGGGCTTCGCTAGAGACCTCATACATGTACGCGCTTATGGCGCGAATGCATGGCACCAACAACCTGCCCGACTCTTCGAATATGTGCCATGAGCCGACCTCGGTCGGACTCAAATCATCGATCGGATCGCCGGTCGGGACCACGATCCTGGAAGATTTCGAATCGACCGATCTGATCCTGTTCTTCGGACAGAACGTCGGTTCGAATGCCCCTCGCATGCTCCACCCTCTCCAAGAGGCACGAAAGCGGCGCGTTCCGATCGTCACATTCAACCCGCTGCGGGAGCGCGGCCTGGAGCGCTTCACGAACCCGCAATCGCCGACCGAGATGCTGACGCGCAGCTCCACCGAAATCTCGACGCAGTACCATCAGGTGAAGGCGGGCGGAGACCTCGCGGCGATCACCGGCATGTGCAAGGTCTTGATTGCCGCCGACCGCGAGGCGATGGAGGTCGGCCGCCCGCGTATCCTCGACGTCGATTTCATCGCTGAGCACACCCACGGCTTCCGGGAGTTCGTCGCATTCTGCGATTCGCAGTCATGGGCGGACATCGAGACGCGCTCGGGGCTCACCCGCGAGGCGCTGGAGGCGGCGGCGACGGTCTATGGGCGGGCCCGTTCAGTCGTTGCGGTCTACGGCATGGGCCTGACCCAGCACCGCCGTGGGACCGAGGGCGTACAGATGCTCGTGAATCTCATGCTTCTGCGCGGCAATGTCGGTCGCCCCGGGGCCGGGCTCTGTCCGGTCCGTGGGCATTCCAACGTCCAGGGTCAGCGCACCGTCGGCATCACGGAGAAGCCGGAGCTGGCACCCCTCGACAAACTCAAGGAACTCTACGACTTCGAGCCGCCGCGGGAAAAGGGTTGCAACACCGTCGAGACCTGCGAGGGTATCATTGCCGGTGAGGTGAAGGCCTTCATCGGTCTTGGCGGCAACTTCATCCGCGCCGTGCCCGATACCGTCCGGATGGAGAAAGCTTGGCGCGCGCTGCGCCTGTCGGTGCAAATCTCGACCAAACTGAATCGCTCGCACCTAGTTCATGGTGCCGTGTCCTACATCTTGCCCTGCCTCGGCCGGATCGAGGTCGACGAGCAGGCCAGCGGCCCACAGGCGGTCTCGATGGAGGATTCGACCTCCTGCTTCCACGGATCCCGCGGACAAACCAAGCCGGTCAGCGATCAGGTGCGCTCCGAGCCGTGGATCGTTGCTGAGATGGCGAAGGCATTGCTGCCGCCGAACCCGAGGGTTGATTGGGACGGTTGGGTCGGTGACTACGCCAGGGTTCGGGATGCGATCGAAGCGACCTATCCAGATGTCTTCCAGGACCTGAACGGCCGGATGTTTCAGCCCGGAGGTCTCCACAAGCCCGTCGCGGCGCGTGATCGCAAGTGGGAGACCGAAACCGGCAAGGCCAACTTCACCGTTCCGGGCGGCCTGGAGGCCGACCCTGACATGCGCAGCAACCGCCGCGACGTGCTCGACCTGATCACCCTTCGCTCGAACGATCAGTTTAACACGACGATCTACGGCTATGACGACCGCTTCCGTGGTGTGAAGGGCACTCGGATGGTGCTGTTCATGAACGAAAAAGACATCGAGCGCTTCGGACTCGCCGACGGCGAGATGGTGGATCTTTCGGCCGACGCCGATGATGAGTTCCTGCGCGAGGTCAACGGCCTGCGGGTGATCAAGTACGGCATCCCGGAGGGTAACGTCGGTGGCTATTACCCGGAGCTCAACGCCCTCATTCCACTCTGGCACTACGACCAGCAGGCTAAAACGCCGGCCGCCAAGGCGATCCCGGTGCGGATTCGGAAAGGGGCGCCGATCGCTGTCGCGGATTGACGCGAAGTTGACTTTCCGCCGCTGGTCCCCTCGACGACCGGCGCCACAGACCCATAATCGACGGCATGGACCGCTCCGACGACGCCCATGACCGCCGCCAGACCATCATCGACCGGATGCTCGCTCAGGCGTTGGATTCGGTTTCGAATGAGCGGAGCCCGAGTCATGACGGACTGCCGAAGGACATGCGGGCAGTGGTCGATGTGCTCCTGGCCAAGGCCGAGGCACTGCGCCAGCGTCGCCTGACCTATGCCGACTTGGAGGCTGCGTTGCCGCCGCGGGATGTCACGGCGGAAGACCTGGAAGCGATCTTCTGGATCCTGTCCGAGCACGGAATCGCCATCGAAGACGGCGATTCGGGTGTAGACTGATTGGACGTGATTTAAATCGAAATCGGCGATTGCTCTTTTTAATCCAGACTCGCGCGCGTTGGGTGAATAGCAGCTACGGCTCGGCATCTCTCGCCTCTGCCGAAGAACCGCTTTATAAGCCGCGCTTCTCCGCGGGGCCCTCCGCCGCGCGGAGCCGACCGAAAGGCGGAACGGAGACGATTATGGCCGAGCGTTGGACACCGAAGACCTGGCGAAACCTGCCGATCCAACAGGTACCTGCCTATCCGGATGCCACCGCCCTGGAATCGGTCGAGTTACAGCTCGCAAGCTTCCCCCCCCTGGTGTTTGCAGGTGAGGCGCGGAAGCTTAAGTCGGCCTTGGCTCGAGTCTCGACTGGCGAGGCGTTCCTGCTCCAAGGGGGAGATTGCGCCGAGAGCTTCGACGAGCATTCGGCCGATAACATCCGCGACTTCTTCCGGGTATTCCTGCAGATGGCTCTCGTACTCACCTTCGCGGGCGGCTCGCCCGTGGTGAAGGTGGGGCGGATCGCCGGTCAATTCGCGAAGCCTCGTTCCTCACCGACTGAGACGATGAACGGCGTGACCCTGCCGAGCTACCGTGGCGACATCGTCAATGGTCTGACTTTCACGGAGGAGGCCCGCGTGCCCGACCCGCGCCGTCAGCTCGAAGCGTATCGCCAATCGGCGGCAACGCTCAACCTGCTGCGTGCCTTCGCGACTGGTGGCTATGCCAATTTGGAGAACTCGCACCGGTGGATGCTCGGCTTCGTGAAGGATTCTCCGCAATCCTCGCGCTACGCCGATTGCGCTGAGCGGATGACCGAGACCCTCGACTTCATGCGGGCCATCGGCATCAATCCGGAGACGCACCAAGAGGTTCGCACTACGGATTTCTACACCAGCCACGAAGCCTTGCTCCTGGGCTACGAAGAGGCACTTACCCGTGTCGATTCGACGAGCGGCGACTGGTACGCCACGTCAGGCCACATGCTCTGGATCGGTGACCGGACCCGGCAGCCGGATCACGCGCACATTGAATATGCGCGCGGCATTAAGAATCCGATCGGCCTCAAGTGTGGTCCGTCGATGACGGCCGAGGGTTTGCTCCAACTCGTGGATCAGCTGAACCCGGCCAACGAGGCTGGGCGCCTGACGCTGATCTGTCGCTTCGGAGCAGATAAGGTCGGAGACCACCTTCCCGGCCTAATCCGGGCTATCGCGCGCGAGGGCCGCAAGGTGGTGTGGGTCTGCGATCCGATGCATGGCAACACCATTTCGGCCGGAGGTTTCAAGACGCGTCCATTCGAACGGGTGATGCAGGAAATCGAGGGCTTTTTCGGCGTCCACCGTGCCGAAGGGACCATCGCTGGCGGCATCCACCTCGAGATGACTGGCAAGGATGTGACCGAGTGTACCGGCGGTGCCCGTGCGTTGACGGCTGAAGACCTGCGCGATCGCTATCACACCTACTGCGATCCACGCCTGAACGCCGAGCAGGCCTTGGAAGTGGCGTTCCTCACCGCGGAACTCGTGAAGCGAGAACGCTCGGCGATCGAACGTCCTCGCCTCGACGCTGCCGAGTAGCGCTCCGCTCGCCGGGCGACGTCGGAAGAGCCTTGCAGCTCGTTCCGACGTTGCGTTCTCAGGATTGGGAACCCGGGTCCAGCATCGCGTTCCCAAAATGCTGCACCAGACTCGTCTCGAGTTTTCCGGTCATCCCTGAGAGGATCGCCAGTGCGTCACGCGGCGGCATCGGCTTCTTATAAGAGCGGCTTTCCGTCAGAGCTGCGTAAATGTCGCAGATGGTCAGCAATCGGACGGTGTCGCTGATCTCCGATCCAACAAGACCATCCGGATAGCCGGATCCGTCCAGCATCTCATGATGATGGCGGACGGCGCCGAGGGTAGCCGCGTCACACCCGCTCTCGCGTAGGATGTCGTAACCGATCACCGGATGACGGCGCATGATAACCATCTCGTCGGCATCGAGGCGCCCGGGCTTGTTCAGAATCTCCAGCGGGATTTGCGCCTTGCCGACATCGTGCAGAAGGGCGGCCCGCACGAAATGTTCGCGATCCTCGGTGCGAAAGCCGAGATGCAACACGAACTGAGCCGCAACACCGGCAACGAGGAGACAGTGCTGGTACGTGGCATCGTCATGCGTCCAGACGGTCTCCAGCCAACGTGTTAGGCCGCCTTCCTTCACTGCAGCGAGGATTGGATCCAGCCCGGCATCGACCTGCGCCAGAGAGATTGGGCCGCCCCCACGGACGCCGTCGAAAAGGCCGCTCAGAATTTCCTTGGCGCGTGACACATTCTGAAGGACAGGCTGTATGCAGAGATCCGGCTCCGCTGTCTTCATCTCCGCCTGAAGTGCCTGCACGACGAGGTGCGGCGCGGTATAAGCGGGAAAGCAGATCGTTGCGCCGAGGTTGCGAGCCTGACGCAGATCGGTGTCGGTTGTCGATCGAAGGAGACAGATGACCGGTATATCGGTCGCCTTGCCGTGGTGCAGAAAACTACGGAGACGGCTCATCGACTCGCGTCGGCTCAAGGTCAGATCGGATACGATTGCGCGCGGCTGGACGTTCGACGGATGATCGTCGCCCGCAGCGATGACCTCGCAAGGTCCGATCGTTCTGATGAGTTTTTCCAAGGCCGCGCTCCGATCTGGACGATCAGTGAGCAGGTAAATGGCTCCTTGCGCCATGACGTGCGGGCTTCCTCCAGCGACCTTGATTGCGTATCCCGATGGCGAATGGGATATTAGTGATATAGTTTGCCTTCGAGAGGCTTCTTTTTGCTGATCGTGTATTCGACAGCTTTTTAAACACGATATCAATGTTGTTTGGGTCAGTGCAATCTGTGACACCCGCGCCGGAAATGCTCCGCACTTGTAAATTGTCATATGATACGATTTAACAGCAATAGCACGGTACGATAATGATCCGTAAGTGTTCTCAAGCCGTAAATTGCTGACGAGAAACGATGCGTGGACAGATCAATTCGATAGTCGAGCGGCGCGGAGGGCATGAGCGGAGGCTTAACAACCTTAGGTTCGATAAGCATACTTTCGCGCAGGGTTTTTTCAGGCGTCATTATTCCATCAAGTCGTCATTAAGCTATCTTCTCAGTTTCAAAGGTGATCAATTTTTATTTCTATGTTGTGTTACAAAACATTTAATTGAAAATCTCAATCGTGCTAAATTGAGTAAAACTCTGAACTTAAAAATTTAAACTTTTTTATTTAAATATAATCCAAGTATTTACATTGAAACTTAAAGATTTGATACCTTCAAAGATCCCTATAAGATTTCGTTTTATTCGTAGTTATATACGAATGCCCGCACAATTCCAACTGACAGAATTTAATTGATACATCGAAGGATCTTGCACGCGCATCGACGGTCTGTGTTCCTCGCCTGGGCTCAGATGACGCACTATTGGCACCTTTATTTATAAGAAGCGGCCGAACGGGCCGCACAGGAAGCGACACAGTCCCCGGAAATCCGGTCATTAAATCCGCTGCCGCCCGTCCGGTAACGTGGTGGTGCACCAAATACGAATCTCCCCGTTGTTCACGCTACGTTGGGGTTCGTCATGGCCATGTATCCCGAGCTCGCATCCCCGTGGTGCGGGAACCTAGGGCGTGGATGATGCCAATCCGACGCTTCGGCTCCTCGAACATCGTGTCCTGCATCCTGTGAAGATCGCCATCATCGCGCATCTGAAATTCCCGATCGCACAGCCGTTCTCGGGAGGGTTGGAGATGCACACGCATCTACTTGCGTCAGCACTCCAGGCCCGTGGCCACGATGTCACGCTCTATGCTTCGGAAGGGTCGCGGGGCGATTTCCGGCTGGTTGCCATCTGCCCTTCCACCGGATGCGCGTTCGATGATGTTTCGGAGGCGCGGATCGATGCCGCGGAACATTCTGCCTATGCCAGGATCATGGATGCGGTCGTGTCCGGTGGGTACGATATCGTCCACAACAACAGCCTCCACTTCCTCCCCCTGCTTCGCGCCGGTGAACTTTCCGTTCCGATGGTGACAGCCCTGCATACGCCGCCCTTCGAGCCTTTCGTCCGTGGCGTGCGGGCACGGGCGCGGGATATGACTTTCGCGGCCGTTTCTCCGTCCCTCGCTCGAGAATGGCATGACCTGATCGGCAATCCGCAAGTCATCGGCAATGGCATCGATCTCACGGCTTTTGCCTATGCAGCGAAGCCGGCGGGCGAGCCGCACGCGATTTGGATGGGTCGGCTCGTTCCCGAGAAGGGGCCGCATCTGGCCATCGACGCGGCACGCGCCGCCGGCCTGCCCCTGAAGTTTGCTGGACCACGCTCCAATCCAGCCTATTGGGACAATGAAATTGCTCCACGCTTGGGCGACGACGTGACCTACCTCGGGCATCTCGGACACGACGCGCTCGCGGCTCAGGTCGCGAAAGCCCATGTGGCTCTCTGTACGCCGCGGTGGGAAGAGCCGTTCGGGCTTGTGCTCGCCGAATTCTTGGCCTGCGGGACACCCGTGGCTGCCTTCCGGCGTGGCGCGATCCCGGACATCCTCGATGCCTTCTGCGGGGTCCTGGCCGCGGCGGACGATGTCGCCGATCTCGGTCGGGCTGTGACGCAGGCCATCACTCTCTCCCGAGCCGATTGCCGCCGTCGGGCGGAGCAATTGTTCGATGCCGACACCATGACCGATCAGTACGAGGCCCTCTACGCACTCGAGCTCCAGCGAGTGACCAGCACTGCGATCACTGCCCGTGCCAGCAATGCCTGAGCAGGATCTTTCCCTCGGGCGCGCTGTCGTTTGTGTGCCTGCCCGGAACGAGGCGAATGCGCTGCCGCGTCTGATACGGTCTCTCGATCGGCAGTACGGCACCGGGGATGGCGCGTGTCTGCGCGTCGTGGTTCTCGCCAACAACTGCACCGATGACACCGTTGCGATGTTGCACGGATTGGAACGAAACGCCGAGATTCCGCACCTCGCCCTACGGATTCTCGAGGCGACGATTGCGTCACCCCATGCCCATGTCGGCACCGCGCGGCGTCGTGCCCTCGATGCCGGCGCTGCTTGGTTGGAGCAGGAAGGCGTGACCGACGGCGTCCTCCTTAGTACCGATGCGGACGCGGTTGCGCCCGCGGACTGGGTGATGGCAAATCAGCGAGCGTTGCGAAACGCCGAGGTCGTGGGTGGACGCCTCGTGCTTCACGGCGAGACCCCGGCGGCTGACCCCCGTCTTGCCGCGCTCCATGCGCGGATCGAGGAATACTGGGTGGCTGTGCGGCACCTCGAGGAGGTCTTCGACCCGCCCGCCCACGATCCGGCCCCCCGCCATGGCGATCATGTCGCCGCCAGCCTTGCCCTGCGCGCCGACCTCTATCGTCACGTGGGTGGGTTGCCGATGCTCCCCTGCGGCGAAGACAATGCCTTGGTTGCGCGGGTGCGCTGGCATGGCGGGCGCGTCAGGCATTGCCCCGGGGTATCGATCGCAGTCTCCGATCGGAGAACCGGCCGGGTGACGGGCGGAATGGCGACCGAGATGCTCCGCCGAACCCGTGTCGTGCAGGGGCTTGAAACCTATAGCCTTCCCTCGGCGGCTCACTGGCGCGCTCTGATCGCGCGACGCCATAGGCTGGCGCGATGCTTCACGGACCCCGCCGGACCCGCCGCGGCCCTGCGCGCCCTCGGCATGACCGAAGCCGATCTTGCCACCATCGGCTGGGAGACCTGCCCGAACGGGATCGCACTGGTCGAGCGGATCGAGGCGCGCCTGGGGGAGGGCATCCCCGAAGCGGTCCCGGTTCCTCTCGATGAGGCCCTGGCGGGCCTTCAAGCGATGCTGGTCGACTCACAACCCGCTCGTGCCGCACAGGTCGCATGAGCCGGCGTCCTGTCGGCTATTACGTTCACCACCAGGGCGCCGGTCATTGGCAGCGTGCCTGCCTGATCGCACGGGCGCTCGATCGCCCAATGACGCTGATCGGAACGTTTTCCGATCTCGACACCGCCACCGCAACGGGATCGCTCCTCGATCTGCCCGACGATCGGGTTGGCCGCGAGTTCGACGGGAGGGACGGATCGGCCGAGCGGCCGCATGGCCTGCATTACGCGCCCGTCGGTGCCGACAACGTACGCGCACGAATGGGCCGGCTCGCAGCGTGGATCGCCTCCGCAGATCCTGCGCTGGTCGTCGTTGACGTGTCCGTGGAAATTGCGCTGTTCGCACGCCTGATGTCCGTGCCGACCTTGGTCGTCCGGCTCGCCGGCACGCGCACGGATACCCCGCATCTCGAGGCCTTCCGCAGCGCTGAGCGTCTGCTCGCGTTCTTCCCGCCGGAACTCGACTCGGCCGAGATGCCGGAATGGGTTCGCGCCAAGACGTTCTACGCCGGATTGCTCTCCGATGAGCCTGCATCGAACCGAGTGACGGATGCGAATGGATCGATCCTCGTCATCTATGGGCGCGGCGGGACCGGCGGTCGGCGCGCGGATCTCGCTGCGGCCGCGACGGCCGTACCGGATCGGCATTGGCACGTTCTCGGCCCCGTCGACGGGGCGGGGCTGCCTATGCCGGCAAACCTGCACCTGCACGGTTGGGTCGCCGATCCGGCCCCCTACATCGCCCGAGCGGACCTAGTGGTCGGCGGCGGCGGCGACGGGGTTGTCTCGGCGGTCTCGGCGGCGGGAAAGCGCTTCATCTGCCTTCCCGAACCGCGCGCTTTCGACGAGCAGATCGAGAAGTCCCGCGCCCTCGCCGCGATGGGCGCGGCACTGCATTGCGCGTTCTGGCCCGAGCCTGCGGCGTGGCCGGAGATCATCGCGGCCGCGGAACGGCTCGATCCGCAGGTGATCGGCGGCCTGTCGCGTCCGGGCGTGATCGACCGCACCGGTGCCTTCATCGGCGACCTCGCGGATCGCCTCGACGCTCGGCGCCGTTAGGCGCCGAGCCCGTCAGAAGGGACGGTCCGCGGGAAGCCGCGTGGCGGCGATCTCGTCGGCGCCGGGTTGGCGCAGAACGACGAGGTCGTCGCGCCACTGCGTGTCGATGAGTCCGCGCTCGGCGAAGGCATCGAGCCATCCGTCCATCGGCCAGATGCCGTGTCGCGCCCGAAAGCGCTGCGCGTTCCGAACGATGTCGGCGAAGTGCTGCAGCGGCGGATCACAGGCGACATGGTGCTGGTGAAAGGCTTGCCCGCCTGCGCTGAACAGCACCGGGATCCCGAGGGCATCGGCGCGGAAGGCGAGGTCGGTATCCTCCGCGCCGTACCCGTCGAAGCCCTCGTCGAAGCCGCCGAGGCGGTCGAAGGTGGTGGCCCTGACGCCGAAAGCGAGCGACCAGAACAATCCGGGGTTGTCACTGCGCGCCAATCCCTGTTCGGGAAAGCGGCGGACGGGATGGGGATGTCCTGCGGCCCGAAGCCCGGCTTCGGTCCAGCCGTCCGTGACGGCTCCGGCCGGTAAGTATCGGATTTCGCAGCAGATGAGGCCTTCGGCCTCCGCCAGATCGGCGCTGAGGCGCGGTACAAGATCGGCCGAGGGAATGCAGTCCACATCGAGGAAGACCAGCCGTCCGGTCTCGGCCGCGCGACGTCCGGCATTTCGGGCGCGGGCCAGCGGCAGACCGGGGCTGTCGAGGACGATGCGGCGGATCGGGAAGCCGTAATCCGGTAGGGGGGCGGGCTCGGGACCCATTTCGACGATGACGCAGGCCTGCGGATGCGGACCCCGCGCGACGCCCTCGAGCAGGCGGGCGAGATGGGCGTCGCGACCCTTGTTCAGGGTGATAAGGGTGGTGTCGGCGATCACGGGGTGGGCGCGTCCATGGCGACGAAGATCTCGTAGGGGCCGGTGAAGCGATCGACCATGGCCGGCTCCAGGCGAAAGCCCGTCGGGTCGTCGGAGATGAGGTCGGTGGTTTGGGAGCGGTGGGCGCCGATCGCGGCGGTCTTCGCGACGCGGTGAGTACCGATGTCGAGGCGCAGGCCGGTCGGGGCGGGGCCGACCTCGGTACCCTCGGGCAGGGTCCAACCCCAGACGGGATAAGCGAAAATTCGGATCGGGCCGAGATGAGCCTGCGCGAGGCGGACGATGGCGGCGGCGGCCTGGTGGTCGCAGTGGGGATCGTGGCCCCAGGTGACGCAGACGGCTCCGGCATCGGCCTCATGGGCGATGGCGGCGATCCGGGCGGCGGCGGTCTCGGCGGTTGGGCCGGCGCTCGGGACGCCGGCATCGGGCAGGCGGAGGAAGGTCACGGCCTCCGGCGGGACGCCCAGTATACCAACGGCGTATACCGTCTCCGTTTCGCGCAGGTCACGCAGTTTTGCCGGCGGATAGAGTGTCGAGTGCGTGTGCGAGCCACAGCCGTCACTGACGATGACGACGCGGACCTCGCGACCCCGCGCCCGGGCCTCGGCCATGAGGCCGCCGCAGCCGAGGCTCTCGTCGTCGGGGTGAGGCGCCACCACGACGACGCCCTTGCCGCCGGTCAGGGCGTCGAGGTCGGCGACCGGCAGGCGTTCGGCGGCGGCGAGGAAAGCGTCGGCATGCATGAGTGGACTCGGGGCAGGCGTCGGGGACGCGAGCGGCCTGTCTAAACGGTCCAGTCTGATCGATGTCTGAACGGTCGGCCGACGCCGATCCGCTACCGGGCGGTACCGCTCTCCGCCGCGAAGGCCGCGATGCCGCCGGCAGTGGTCAGCCAGATCTCATCGCGGCGGGCGGCGATATGGGCGAGGGCGCGGCGCAGGGGGCGGAGGCGATGCGGCTGGCCGACGATGTAGGGATGCAGCGCGATGCCCATGACCAGGGGGGCGGTGCGCGCCTGCTCCAGCATCTCGTCGAAGGCCTCCACGAGGGCGTCGGCGAATTGCTGGCCGGTTTCCTTGCGGGCGACGATGGCGGGGATGTCGTTGAGCTCCTGGGGGTAGGGCACCGCCAGGATGCGGCCGCCGTCGCGGGTGGAAAACCAGGTGGGCTGGTCGTCGTGGCACCAGTCGAGGAGATAGCTGTAGCCCGCTTCCGCCAGGAGGTCCGGCGTCCGATGGCTCTGCGAGATCCAGGGCCCGAGCCAGCCCTTCGGCGGCTTGCCTTCCTGGGCGGTCAGGACAGCGGTGGCCTCGGCAATGAGGGCGCGCTCCTCGGCCTCCTCCCGGTCGCCCTGGCGCTCGGCGTTGGTGCGTCCGTGGCCGACGATCTCGTCGCCGCGCGCCCGGAAGGCTTCGATCAGGCCGGGACAATCGGCGTAGAGGCGGCTGTTGACGAGGACGCTCGCGGGCATCTCCAGCGCGTCGAGGGTGTCCTTGATCCGCCAGGCGCCGACGCGGTTGCCCCAGTCGCGCCAGGCGTAGTTGAGCACGTCCGGCTGCGGACCGCCGGGGGCCAGTTCCGCGCCGAGGCCCCGGCCGAAATCGAAGCCCTCGAGGTTGAGCGCGAGATAGACCGCGAGGCGCTTGCCCCCGGGCCAGTCGTAGACCGGCCTGTCGGGCAGGGCGCTGTAGGCGTAGCGGCCGTGATGCGGCGCGGGCGTGTCGGTCATCGGGGGTCTCGAAGGAGGAGCGCGAAGGAAATCAGGAGGGATTCAGCAGGGCGGGCCTGCGCCGGGTCACCCATCGGGTCGCGGCATCGTAGGCGGCACCGAGCTGGAGGCAGGCGCGCTCGCCGTTGTTGGGGCCGACGATCTGGATGCCGGAGGGGCGCCCGGCGGGGTCGAAGCCGGCCGGCACGTTGAGGGCGGGCAGGCCGCTCATGGTGACGGGGATCGTCGCCTCCATCCAGCGATGGTAGGTGTCCATGGTTCGGCCGCCGACGGACTTGGGCCAGCGCTCCTCGACGTCGAACGGGAACACCTGGGTCGAGGGCATCAGCAGGAAGTCGTAGCGCTCCTGGAACCGCCGCACGGCCTCGTACCACGCGGTGCGGCCCTCCTGCGCGGCGGTGACCTGATCGGCCGAGAGCGCCAGGCCGCGCTCGACCTCCCAGACCGCCTCCGGCTTGAGCAGCGCCCGATAGGCCGGCTCGTCGTAGAGGGGGCGCAGGTTGGAGGCGGTCATCCAGGCGCGCAGGGTGAGCCAGTCACGCCAGACCTTGGCCATGTCGAAGCGCGGACGATCCCATTCGACCTTGGCGCCGAGGGACTCGAAGGCGGCGAGCGCGCTGCGGTCGAGGTCGAGCACGCCGGGTTCGAAGGGCAGGTAGCCGCCGAAATCGTCGAACCACGCGATGCGGGCGTTTGTGAAGTCCCGCTTCAGGTCCTCGGCGAAGATCGCCGGGTCCTGCGTGTTCGCGAAGGGCACCCGCGCGTCGTAGCCGGCCTGGACCGAGAGCAGCAGGCCGATGTCGGCGGGCGAGCGCCCGATGCCGCCCGAGACGCCGAGGCCGGGGGTGAAGGCGTCCTTGGTCTCGATGGGGATGCGGCCGTAGCCCGTGCGCAGGCCGAACAGATTGTTGAAGGCGGGGGGATTGCGCAGGGAGCCGGCATGGTCGCTGCCGTCGGCGACGGGCTGCATGTGGAGTGCCACCGCCACCGCCGCGCCCCCGCTGGAGCCCCCGGAGGTCTTGGTTGGATCGTAGGCGTTGCGGGTGGCGCCGTAGACCGGGTTGAAGGTCTGCGAGCCGAGGCCGAATTCCGGCATGTTGGTCCGGCCGGTGAAGATCGCGCCGGCCCTGCGCAGGCGCTTCACCATGATCGAATCGGCCGCCGCGATCCGGTCCCGGAAGATCGGCGACCCTTGCGTGAAGGGCAGGCCCTTCACCGCGTCGATGTCCTTCACCGCGTGGGGAAACCCGTGCAGCGGCCCGAGAAATTCGCCGCGCGCGGCCTGGGCATCGCGCTCCCCGGCGGCGGCGATCAGCTCCGCCCGGTCGCGCAGGGCCACGATGGCGTTGACGGTCGGGTTCACCCGGTCGATCTGGTCGAGACAGGCGGTCATGACCTCGACGCAGGAGACGCGCCGGGCGCGGATCGCGGCCGCGAGGTCGACGGCGCCGAGGCCGAGGATATCGTCGTCCGAAGCCGTGCCGGAGGCCGGTTCGGTGGCGGCGATGGAGGGGGCTGTGCTCATGATCTGGCTCTGGAACGCGCCCGCATGGACCACCGGCTCTCAGGCCGGCAGCCGCCGCTCCTGGAAGGCGTGGCAGGCCACACCCTCGACCAGGGCCGGGACCTCGATGCGACAGCGCTCGTTCGCGAAGGGGCAGCGCGGGTTGAAGGCGCAGCCCGAGGGGGGATCGATGGGGTTCGGGATCTCGCCGGAGACGGGGATGCGCTTGCGCCCGGTGAGCCCGATATCCGGTACCGCGTCGAGCAGCATGCGCGTGTAGGGATGTTTCGGAGCACGGAAGAGTTCCCGTCCGTCTGCGATCTCGACCACGCGCCCCAGATACATCACGCCGATCCGGTTCGCCATGTGGCGCACGACGGCGAGGTTGTGGCTGATGAACAGGTAGGTGAGTCCGAGGCGGTCCTGCAGGTCGCGCATCAGGTTGAGGATCTGGGCCTGGACCGAGACGTCGAGGGCCGAGGTCGGCTCGTCGCCCACCAGGAACTCCGCCTCGGAGGCCAGCGCCCGCGCGATCGCGATGCGCTGGCGCTGGCCTCCGGAGAATTCGTGCGGATACTTCACCCCGTCGTCGGGATGCAGGCCGACGAGGCCGAGGAGGTCCCCGACGCGGCGCCCGATCGCGACCTCGCCCTGCAGCAGGTTGAAGGCCCGGATCGGCTCGGCGACGATCTTTCGGACCCGCCAGCGCGGATTCATCGAGGCGTAGGGGTCCTGGAAGATCATCTGGATGCGGCGGCGCAGGCGCCGACGGGCGGTGGCCTCGCGCGGATCGGTCATCGAGACGCCGGTGATGCGGACGTCCCCGGCGCTCGGCGGCAGCAGGCCCACCACCATGCGGGCCACCGTCGACTTGCCCGAGCCGGATTCGCCGACGAGCGCGAAGGTCTCGCCGCGCCGGATCTCGAAGCTGACGCCGTCGACGGCGCGGAGGATCTGCCTGGGCTGGCGCTCGATGACCCGGGCGAGCCAGGGACGGGACACGTCGAAGGTGCGGCGCAGGCCCTCGATGGCGACGTAGGGGGCCTCCGGGGCGCGGGCGCCCGTCCGGGGCGGGGGCATGACGGGCGCGTTCATGCGGCGGAGGCCTCCGACCGGTCGTAGAGGTGGCAGGCGACCCGATGGGCGCCGACCGGGATCGGGTCCGGCCGCTCCACGCGGCAGCGCCCGAAGACGGAGGGACAGCGGGGGTTGAAGGCGCAGCCCGGCGGAATGTCGGACAGGCGCGGCATCGATCCGGGGATCTGGGCGAGGCGGTCGGTCTCCTGGGCCAGGGTCGGAATCGCTCCCATCAGGCCCTTGGCGTAGGGGTGGAGCGGGTTCTGCACCACGTCGCGCACGGGGCCGATCTCGGCGATCCGGCCGGAATACATCACCGCCACCCGGTCGGCCGCCTCCGCGATCACGCCCATGTCGTGGGTCACCAGCATGACGGCGGTGCCCCGCTCGCTGCCGAGGCGCTTGAGGAGCGCGATGATCTGGGCCTGGACCGAGACGTCGAGGGCCGTGGTCGGCTCGTCGGCGATGATGAGCTCCGGTTCGGCGGCGAGCGCCAGGGCGATCACCACGCGCTGGCGCATCCCGCCGGAGAACTCGTGCGGGTAGCCGTCGATCCGCCGCTCCGGGGCCGGGATGCCGACCTCGGCCAGGAGGTCGATGGCGCGCGTCCGCGCCGCCTTCTCGGACAGGTCGGTGTGGGTGCGGATGGTCTCCACGATCTGCCGGCCGACCCGGTAGAGCGGGTTCAGGCTGGTGAGCGGGTCCTGGAAGATCATGCCGATGCGCCGGCCCCGGATGCGCCGCAGGGCCTCCGGCGGCAGGTTGTCGATGCGCTCCCCCTTGAGCAGGACCTGACCGCCGACGATGCCGCCGGGCGGGTCGATGAGACCGATGACGGCCGAGCCGGTGACAGACTTGCCGGCTCCGGACTCGCCGACGACGCCGAGGATCTCGCCCCGCGCGATGTCGAAGGAGACGTCGTCGATGGCCGTGAGGGTGCCGCGCCGGCCCGCGAAGGCGACGCGCAGGTTGCGGACCGAGAGGACGGGCTCTGTCATGGCAGCTGTGTCATGCCGGCGCGATCACTGGAGTTTCGGGTTCAGGGCGTCGCGCAGCCAGTCGCCCAGCAGGTTGATCGCCAGGACGAGCCCAGCGAGCGCCAGGCCCGGGAAGGCGACGATCCACCACTCGCCGGAGAACAGGAAGCGGTTGCCGGTGCGGATCAGGGTGCCGAGGGAGGGCATCGAATCGGGCAGGCCGGTGCCCAGGAAGGACAGGGTCGCCTCGGTGATGATGGCGAGTGCGAGGTTGATGGTGGCGATGACGAAGACCGGGCCGAGGACGTTGGGCAAGACGTGCCGCACCATGATCACCGGCGAGGACAGACCGATCAGCCGTCCGGCCTGGACGTAGTCCTTGTTCTTCTCCACCAGCACCGAGGAGCGGACGGTGCGGGCGTACTGCACCCAGAACGACAGCCCGATCGACAGCACGATGAGCCCGATGGCGGCGTTCGTGTCCATCTGGCTGCCGACGGCGGCCTTGGCGACGCCGTCCACCACCAGGGCGATGAGGATGGCCGGGAAGGTGAGCTGCACGTCGGCGATGCGCATGATGAGGGTGTCGACGAAGCCGCCGAAATAGCCCGCCACCAGCCCGAGCACGATGCCGAGGAATCCGGAGACGACGACGCCGAGCAGCCCGACGATGAGGGAGAGGCGGAGGCCGTAGAACACCGCCGAGAGCACGTCGCGGCCCTGGTCGTCGGTGCCGAGGGTGAAGGGCGCGACGCCGTCGGCGTACCAGAGCGGGGGCAGGTTCGAGTTGATCAGCTCGAGCTGGGCCGGATCGTACGGGTTCTGCGGCGAGATCACGGGGGCGGCGAGCGCCAGGAGGACCAGGACGAGGGTGACCGCGAAGGCCCCCATCGCCAGCTTCGAGCGGCGGAAGCTGGCATAGACGTCGGACTCGCGGAAGCGGGCCAGCGCCGAGCGCTTCACCGGTGCCGGCGGGAGGAGGGGGGTGTCCTGCACGGAGGCGCTCATGAGGCCCGTCCCGTGGACAGCCGCAGGCGGGGATCGACGATGGTGTAGAGCACGTCCACCACGAGGTTGATGACGACGAAGATGGCGGCGACCAGCAGCAGGTAGGCCGCCATGATGGGGATATCGACGTTCTGCACCGCCTGGACGAAGAGCAGGCCCATGCCGGGCCACTGGAACACCGTCTCGGTGATGATCGAGAAGGCGATGACCGAGCCGAGCTGCAGCCCCGCGATGGTGATGACCGGCACCAGGGTGTTCTTCAGGGCGTGACCGAGGTGGATCGAGCGGGTGGTGAGCCCCCGCGCCCGGGCGAAGCGGATGTAGTCGGTGCGCAGCACCTCCAGCATCTCGGCCCGCACCAGCCGCATGATCAGGGTCATCTGGAACAGCCCCAGGGTGACCGAGGGCAGGATCAGGGCGCGCAGGCCCGAGGCGGTGAGGAACCCGGTCGTCCACCAGCCCAGCCGCACGGTGTCGCCGCGCCCGAACGAGGGCAGCCAGCCCAGCGTCACCGAGAACAGGAAGATCAGCAGGATGCCGATGAGGAAGGTCGGCAGGCTGATGCCGATGAGCGAGATGGCCAGAAAGACCTTGGCGAGCCAGGTGTCCCGCCGCAGGGCGCAGTAGACCCCCATGAGGATGCCGACGGTGAGGGCGAACAGCGTGGCACAGAGCGCGAGTTCGAGGGTGGCGGGCATGCGCTCGGCCAGCAGCGCCGAGACCGGCTGGCGGAACTGGTACGAGGTGCCGAACTCGCCCCGGGCGACGTTCCCGGCGTAGCGCAGGAACTGCACCGCCACCGGATCGTCGAGCCCGAGATCCTTCCGGATGGCGACGCGCTCGGCATAGGGCGTGTCGACGCCCACGATCTGGTTCACCGGGTCGCCGGCGAAGCGGAACATCGAGAACGCGATCAGGCCGACGGCGAACAGCACCGCGACCGACTGGAGCAGGCGCTGGAGGATGAAGGCGATCATGGGCGGGCGATCCGATCGTGCACATCGCCAAGGCCGGCGCGCCGAGCGATCGCAGACCGAAGCGCGACGTCATTCCGGGGCGCCGCAGGCGAGCCCGGAATCCAGGACCGCCGACGGTGTGACGTCCTGCACCACCTTCGTTTCTGGATTCCGGGCTCCGCTGCGCGGCCCCGGAATGACGGGGTGCTCCACGCGCCATCCCGGCGGACACGCCAGCGGATGCGATCGCCCTGTCCCCGCCGGGCGGAGACGCGGGTCGGTGCCAGATCCTGAAACAGATCGGTCATGGGTGTCACGGCTGCTTCGAGACCCAGTACAGCATCAGCATGTTGTCCGGCCGCTGGACCAGGGTGACCTTCTTGGAGACGCCCCAGGCGAGGGCCTGCTGGTGCAGGGGGATGAAGCCCCAATCGGCCTGGATGGTGTCGAACCCCTCCTTGATCTCGGCGTTGCGCTTGGTCTGGTCGCTCTCGGCCTCGACGGAATCGGCGAGCGCGTCGACCTTCGGGTTGCAGTAATTGCCGAGGTTCCAGTTGCCGCGTCCGGGCTTGGAGCCGTTTCGGCAGCCGGCGATCTCGAACAGGATGTTGTGCGAATCCTGGGAGGAGGGGGTCCAGCCGACGAGGTAGAACGAGGTGTCGTAGGCCGGCGCCAGGACCTTGGCGAAGTACTTGGCCTTGGGCTGCGCGTTGAGGTTCACCTTCACGCCGACCCGGGCCAGCATCGAGACCACGGCCTGACAGATCGCCTCGTCGTTGACGTAGCGGTCGTTCGGGCAATCCATGCCCAACGAGAAGCCGTCCGGATAGCCGGCCTCGGTGAGGAGCTGCTTGGCGCGCTTCGGGTCGTAGTCCGGCCGCTTGAACTCGGAGGCGCGGGGGAACAGCACCGGCGCGATCAGCAGGGCGGAGGGCACGGCCTGGCCGCGCATGACGCGCTTGGCGATCGTCTCCTCGTCGATGGCCCGGTAGAAGGCCTCGCGCACGCGCACGTCCTTGAACGGGTTCTTGCCCTTGACGTTCGAGTCCTTCAGCTCGTCGCGGGACTGGTCCATGCCGAGGAAGATCGTGCGCAGCTCCGGCCCGGCCATCACCGTGGCGGTGCCGCTCCCGTTGACGCGCTGGGCGTCCTGCAGGGGCACGGGGTCGATCCAGTCGACCTCGCCGGAGATCAGGGCGGCGACGCGGGTGGCGTCGTTCTGGATGGTGGTGAAGACCGCCTCGTCGAGGTTCGACTCCACCTTGCCCCAGTAGTTCGGGTTCTTCTTGAACACCGTGCGCACGCCGGGCTGGTGCTCGGTGATGATGAACGGCCCGGTGCCGTTCTCGTGCAGGGCGGCGTAGCTGGTGGAGGTGGCGCTCGGCAGGGTCGGCGCGACGGCGCCGTTCTTCTCGGCCCAGGACTTCGACATGATGTACCAGGTCGAGAACTGGTACAGGGCGATGGGGTTGGGGCTCTTCAACTTCATGTCGACGGTGTGGTCGTCGATCTTCACCCACTCGGCGTCGGACGGCACGTTGGTGGTGAAGTTCGAGCCCGGCGCCCGCACGCGGGTGGCCGAGAAGATCACGTCGTCGGCGGTGAAGTCCGAGCCGTCATGGAACTTCACGCCCTTGCGCAGGTGGAAGCGCCAGCGCGTCGGCTCCGGATTCTCCCAGGATTCCGCCAGCATGGGCGCGAGCTTCAGGTCCTTGTCGCGCGTGATGAGCGAGTCGAAGACCGCCCCATGCATGCCGATGGTGAAGCTTTCCTTCAGGGAGTAGGGGTCGAGGGACTTGATGTCGCCCTGGAAGGCGAAGCGGAAGACGTTCGCCGCGGCGGCCGGGGCGGTGGCGGACAGGCCCAGCACGGCGGCGAGGGCGGTGGCCGAGACGAACGCTTTGACCGTGGACTTCAACAAGGCACCCATCCTCTTCGAGTCTGCTTCCCACGCGACTGCCGACACCTTGGCATGGATCGGGCCAAGCCCGAACCGGGTTCTCCGCGCCGTCCACGCCGAAGCCGCGGACCCGCCACCGCCCATCGACCGGGCCATTTCATGCCCAAAAATCGGTCAATAGCCACGAATCGGTCAAGTCCCAACCCAACGTGGTCGAAACGCAGCGGCGGGTGCATTCGGATGACACGGCCCGGATGCTCGTGTCGGGCCCGGGGGACGCTCCCCGAGCGCGGGCGCCGCTCCATATAATTTACTATCAGGCACTCGACGGAGCCGGCCCGCCGGTGCCTGGGCTCGGCGCGGGGCGTGCACCACGCCCGGTTCGTGCTGGGCCGATCGTCACCGAGGACCCAGGGAGTTCGACATGGCCGATCTCGACCACACGCTGCAGCGCTTCCAAGGCCTCCTGCTGGCCGAACAGCCCGTCGCGATCGGCGAGGCCGAGGACGCGATCTGGGCGTATCTCTCCCAGGCCCAGGGCCTGTCCGCCCAGGTCGAGGCCCTGGAGCGGCTGCAGGAGGCGGTGAGGCCGTGGGACAGCCACTCGCCGTTCCTGCCGCAATTGCGGGCCGCCCTCGACCGGCATCGCACCCGCCTGGCCGAGCCCTCGGCCTGACGGAGGTCGCCCCGCCCTTGCGCCTCCTCAGCTACAACATCCGCCACGGCCGCGGCACCGACGGGCGCGTCGACCTGGAGCGCGTGGCCCGTGCCATCCGGTCGAGCCACGCCGACATCGTCGCGCTGCAGGAGGTCGATCTCGGCCGTGCCCGGACCGGCGGCGTCGACCAGGCCCAGGCCCTCGCCCGGCAGCTCGGCCTCCGGGCTCATTTCCACGCCGCGCTCCAGGTCGAGACGGAGCGTTACGGCGACGCGATCCTCACGCGGCATCCCTCCCGCCTCATCAGGGCCGGGGGCCTGCCGGGGCTCGCCGGTCGGCCCGGTCTCGAGCCGAGGGGCGCCCTGTGGGTGGAGGTCGCGTGCGACGGACACCGCCTTCAGGTCCTCAACACCCATCTCGGCCTCGTCGCGGCGGAGCAGAAAGGGCAGCTGGCGGCGCTGCTCGGTCCCGACTGGCTCGCGGCGGCATCGGCGGCGGGACCGGTGGTCCTGGCGGGCGACTTCAACGCGACGCCGTGGTCGCGAGCCTACCGTCAACTGACCGCGCGGCTCAGCGACGCCCGCGCAATCGCGCGCAGCCGGGCGGGGCGCGCGACCTTCCCCAGCCGCTATCCGGTGCTGCGCCTCGACCACGTCTTCGTCGGCCCCGGCCTCCGGGTGGACCACGTGGCGGTGCTGCGCGACGGTGACGCGCGTCGCGCGTCCGATCATCTCCCGCTCCTGGCCACGCTGGATTTCGCCGCGCCGCCGCGGGCGGTGCGGCGGCCTCAGGACACGCCGGCCGCCGCCCCCGAGGCCTGAGTCGCGGGGGCCTCTGCGGGTTGCTCGCCCCGCCGGACCTGATCCAGGGCGCCGGTCCGGCGCCAGGGCCGCCAGGCGTCGCGCACGCTCGCGGGGTCGCCGAGATGCCAAGACTCCACCACGCGCGCCAGGGCGCCGCGGGGTGAGGGCACCACCGGGCAGAGCCGGCGGGGCGCCACCAGGGCGGGGTCGTCGAGCACTGCGCGCAGGGAGCCGCGCCGGCGCACGGCCTCCTCGAAGATATCGCGCGGGCAGCCCGCATGGTGCGCGAGCAGGCCGTCCCGCAGCCGCAGGATGGCGGATCGCAGGAGGGGCGCGTCCTCGGCCGGCAGGACCTCGAGGGCGAGGTCGCACTCGCTGTCGTAGCCGAGGGAGCGGTTGTTGAGATTGGTCGACCCGACACGCACCAGGCGATCGTCGAAGATGCCGACCTTGGAATGCACGAGGATCGGGCGTCCCTCCGGCGTATGCGGCGCCAGGATGCGGAGGCGGTCGTGGCGGTCGGCCGCCCGAAGCTTGTGGATCAGTCCCCGCCGGGCGCTGTCCATGGTCAGCCGGTCGAAGGCGTTCGGGCTGCGCTCGGCCACCACGATGATGATTTCCGGTCCCTCGGCCTCGCCGAGGCGCTCCATCAGCGCGTCGCCGATCAGGGGCGATGTGAGGTACTGGTTCTCCAGGTAGATGACGCGGGCGGCGCCCCGGATGGCGGCAGCGTACAACGCGGCGTTCTCTTGCAAAGCCACGCGCTTCCGGCCGGCGGGCCGGGTGCGCGACAGGGCGACCGACATGTCCCTGAGGAGCGGGGTCACGGTGGCCGGCCAGGGCGTGCCGTCCCGCGCGGGCGGGGGCATCAGCCGCTCGCCGGTTGCATCGAGCCAGCGTTGGCGCGCAAGGTCCCCCAGGGCGGCCGCCGCCGGACCGTCGACCGCCATCATGATGTCGTGGCGCGGCGGATAGGCCTCGCCGTTCGGGAGGCGCCGGCGCGGATCGCCGTCCCGGTGGGCCGGCGTGTCCCAGCGATTGGCCTCGAAGTCGCCGCCGCCGCAAAAGGCCATCGCATCGTCGACGACGAGGATCTTCTGGTGCTGGCAGGCGCCGAAGGGCAGCGTCGCATCGACCCGGTACGTGATGCCGGGACCGAGCAGGGCGCGGACCGCCGCGGGCGTCAGGTCCCGTCCGGCCGAGAGCGGCCACGGCATGTCCCAGATCAGAAGATGGATCGCGAGGTCCGGCCGGCAGGTGCGCAGGCTCTGGAGGAGGTCCGCCAGGGTTTCCCCCTCCGGGGCATGGCTCCCATCCGGCGCGAGGCGCAGGCGCGGGTCGAAACTCCAGCCGATCAGCAGGACGGAGTGGCGCGCCGCCAGCATGGCGCTGCGGGCGGCCGCGAAATACGCGGCGCCGTCATGAAGCACGGCGACCCGATGGGCCTGCTCGATGCGCCAGCAGGTCTGGCCCGGCCGCAGCCAGCGCCCCTCGGGGCGGGGTGGCCCCGGCGCGGGGGGGCCGGGCGCCCGGGAGGCTCGCGAAGCCGGATGCAGTCCGCGCGCGGCGAGCTTCGCCTGCACCCGGCGACGCGTCACCGCGACGGCGGCGAGGGTCGCGGCCAGGCCGAGCCCCAGTGGAATCCAGTGGGCGGCCGAGTCGGCCGCCGTCCGGCCGATCACGCCGAGATAAACGCAGAGAATCGTCCCGGGGATCATGCCGAGGAGGGTCGAGACGAGGAAGTCCCGCATGCGGACGCGCGTCAGGCCGAGGATGTAGTTCTGCGCATTGAAGGGCACGAAGGGACTGACCCGCATCAGGGTCAGCAACTGCCATCCGCCGTCGCCCACCGCCTCCATCGTGGCAACCATCGCGGGACGCCGGGCGATGACGCGCTCGACGCGCTGCCTCAGGACGGATCGCGCCGCGAAAAACGCCAGGACCGAGCCGATCGTCGCCGCTGCGAGGACGATCGGCAGGGACCACCATCCAAAGGCCAGTGCGCCGGCGATCGTCAGCGGCGTGCCCGGGATCACCAGCAGCGTGGCCAGGATGAAGAGGGCCGCGAAGGCGACGGGACCGAGGGGGCCGAGTCCTGCCGTCCAGGCGCCGAAGGCCTGGAGCCAGTCCTGAACCGGCAGGAGGAACCAGACGGCAGCCGTTGCCGCCAGACCGAGCAGGATGAGAAGCCAGGAGCGCATAACGGTTGATGTCAAACGGCCGCGCTCGCGTCACGCCGAAAATCGATGAACGCTCCGCTTCTCCGGCTTCGTCTCACCGCGTCTCCCGTTCCCCCGGCTGTTCCGGCACGGTCACACAGAATGCTTCGCGCGTCGAAGCGATGCGCTGCAGCATCCACCTTTGCACCCTCGCGGCGCATCCGCTATCGCTCGCGCACCCCGCCCACCGGCTGGCCGGACGATCAGGCCATGCGCCGCGAGCCCGGCGATGGGGCGCGACAACGCAGGATTCAAAAGCCATTCCCCAGGATGCCGAGATCACCTTCCGCGGCCGTGGGCGCGGCGTCCTCTGCGACGGGGGACTTCGGCTCGTGGTCTGCCCGCTCTGCTCCCAGGCGAACACCCCGCGCGGGGCAGAGGCCGGCCGATGCGCCTGGTGCGCCTACGTCCCCTCCCTCGACGACGTGGAGCCTGCGCGCGCGAAGGATCCGTCGCACGCCGACGATTAGGCCCGGGGGCGCGGTGCATCCGCCCGCCTCGATCGGGCGCCGATCGGCCGCCTCGGCCAGCGTCACCCAGCAGCGCTGAGCGCTCCGCATCGCCGCCAGGGTCTCGTGGCTTTGGGGGAGGCCGTCGCCTGCGACGCGGTCGAGACACATGGGAAGTCAGCGAGCGAGCCCCCAGTCACCCGAGTGATCCCGCCGATCCCGTCGGCCTCTCGAATGTGCACGTGGGTCGTGCGCTTCAGGAACTCGGGCGCCGAGGCGTGATTGAACACAAGGGTGGGACGCGGAAGCTCCGCAATCGTCAGCCTCTGAAATCGATGGCGGAATTTAATCCGAAGTCCCTGTACCTGGGAACGCTGGCCACGGCATGACCATGAAACTCCAGCCCGTTCAGATCGCGACGGGCAGCAATGACCGCGAGAGCCGGTTGGTTTTCGAGGATGGGATTCTCGTCGCCGTGCTCGTCCAGCTCTCCAGCGAGCATGACTCCGAGGCGGGACATTGGTTTCTGGAGGCGGGCTTCGGGTGCGTGGAGGATCCGCATGCGCCGATCTTCGCGGATCTCGACGAAGCGCAGGCTTGGATTGCCCGGCAATTGTCGGAGGGCCGATCCTTCGGCTGAGACGGCCCGCGTTCGCGCGTCGTCTCGATCACACCGCGTTGCGGATCGCGACGGAAAGGTGTTCGTGCGTGGCGATCCTCCATGGCGTTGATGTGTGTGAATGTGTGGTCCGCAATCGTCGGACATGGTTCCCCCGTCGCGCCGTCTTCGGATCGA
The DNA here is from genome assembly GCF_001424705.1 of Methylobacterium sp. Leaf465. Lineage (GTDB taxonomy): Bacteria > Pseudomonadota > Alphaproteobacteria > Rhizobiales > Beijerinckiaceae > Methylobacterium. Next base: position 13,202 of record NZ_LMRA01000009.1, on the reverse strand, counting down.
CCGGGTCTCGCCGATGCCTTGCCCCCCGATCGTGTCGGCGAGACCATTCGAACGCTGAAGCACAGAGAACGATAAAGTGTAGAATCGTTACCTTCAGACAGGTGACGATAGTTTGTAATGCTCGCTTCCATCGCCGCTGATCCTGCGGGATCGGGTGGGGTCTGGACGGCGTAGTGCTGTACGACAGCCTCCTTCATCGGCGATGATTTTCGGATCTGAAAATCCGTGGTGCAAGAACCTATAATTTACTTTCAGGGCTCTATTCTCTCCGTGCTGGCGCACCCCGGATGCGCACCGGAGCGGCGACGTGATGCAGGCAGTCCAGGTTCTGGCGAGACCGGAGACGATTCCAGGGCCGGCTGAGGCCGCCCTCGGTCTGGCGCCGTATCTCGACGTGGTGCGACAGGGGTTCATCGTGTTCGAGCGGGGCCGGCTGGTCCTCTGCACCGGGCCGGCGCGGGAGCTTGTGGGTGGGTTCGGCCTGCCCGATCGTCCCAGTCTCCGTCAGGCCCTGCACACCCTCTGCCGCCTCCTGCCCCTCCGCAGGAACGCCTTGTTCGCCCAGGTGCGGCGCGCCCTGGAGCGCTGCGAGGGCCTTGCCTTCGAGATCCTGCGCGCGGGGTTGACGCTCGAGATCGGCATCCAGCCCTTCGGCCCCTCCCGCGGGGCCTGCCAGGGTTGGACCATCACCGTCGAAGACGTCACCCTGCGCCGCGCCGCCGAGATTGCCGCCAGCGAGCGGGCGCGCCTCGACCCCCTGACCGGCCTGCCGAACCGCCTCCACCTGCGCGAACGCCTTGAGGATGCGCTCGTCCAGGTGGAGACCTCCGACGGCACCTGCGCAGTGCTTCTGGTGGACCTGGACCGGTTCAAGCCCGTCAACGACACCCTGGGTCACGCCATCGGCGATGCGCTCCTCGCCAAGGTCGCCGACCGCCTCAGTGCCACGCTCCGTCCCAGCGACACGGTCGCCCGCATCGGGGGAGACGAGTTCGTCGTGGTTCAGCACGGCGTGACGGACCTCGAGGAGACACGCGTCCTGGCGCGCCGCATCGTCGACCTGATCGGCCGCACCTACATGATCGAGGGGCAACTGCTCACCATCGGCGCCAGCGTCGGCGTGGCCGTGGCGCCCCGCGACGGGACCGACGCGGATCGTCTCCTGAAATGCGCCGATCTCGCCCTCTACCGGGCGAAGCTCGATGGGCGCGGGGCCTTCCGCTTCTTCGAGGCCGAGATGGACGCGCGCATGCAGGCGCGGCGTCGCCTCGAACTCGACATCCGCCAGGCCCTCGGCCGGCGCGAATTCTCTCTCCATTACCAGCCGCAGCTGAATCTCGAGAACGATCGCGTGACCGGCTGCGAGGCGCTGCTGCGCTGGCATCACCCGGAGCGCGGCATGGTCCCCCCGGGGGAGTTCATTCCCCTCGCCGAGGAGATCGGGCTGATCGTCCCGATCGGCGAATGGGTCATCCGCCAGGCCTGCCGCGATGCCGTGACGTGGCCCGCGGCGATCACCGTCGCGGTGAACGTGTCGCCCGCGCAGTTCAAGGGCGATCGTCTCGTCGAGGTCATCGTCTCCGCACTGGCAGGTTCCGGACTCCCCGCGAGCCGCCTGGAGATCGAGATCACCGAGGGCGTGCTGCTCCAGGAGAACGAGCGCACCCTGCGGACCCTGCACCGGCTGCGGGCCCTCGGCATCCGCGTCTCCATGGACGATTTCGGGACCGGGTACTCCTCCCTGAGCTACCTGCGCTCGTTCCCCTTCGACAAGATCAAGATCGATCGCTCCTTCGTGGCCGACATCACCCAGAAGCCGGACGGAGACGCGGTGATCCGCGCGATCGCGGGTCTCGGGCGCAGTCTCGGCATGACCACCGTCGCCGAGGGCGTCGAGACCGAGGACCAGATGCGCCGCATCCGCGCCGAGGGCTGCACCGACGTCCAGGGCTACCTGGTGAGCCGTCCAATTCCGGCCGAGGCGCTCCTGGCCCTCTTCACCGACCTCGGTCCGCACGGCCTCGCCCAGGCGTGAGGCGGCCGCCCCCGACCCTGTTCCCCCTTTCCGGAGATCGGAAATGAGCGACCTCTACCGTCTCGTCTATGCCAGCAAGAACCTGCTTCAGGTGCCCGACGCCGAAGCGAGCCACGCGGTGGCGCAGATCCTCGAGACCTCGCAGCGGAACAACGCCGAGGTCGGCGTGACCGGCGCCCTGATGTTCAACGGCGGCGCCTTCGCGCAGGTGCTGGAAGGCCCGCGCCAGGGGGTGGAGCGGACCTTCGAGCGGATCCAGCGCGATCAGCGGCACGGCGACGTCACGGTTCTCGAATGCGGGCCGACCGAGGCGCGGGGCTTCGCGAACTGGTCCATGGCCTTCGTTGGTCAGGCCGAGACCGGACAGACGCTGTGGAGCGATCTCGCCCGCGAGAGCGGGTTCGACCTGTCCCGCCTCGATGGCGACGCCGTGTTCCGGATGCTCCACGGTCTGGTGATCGAGGAGGAGGGCATTCCCGCCTCCGCGCCGGTGCCCGTCGATCCGGGCACCGCGGACGCCCCCGCGGCGGCTCCGGCGCCCGACAGGACCGGTCTCGACGTCGACCGTCTCCGCGCGGAGGTGGCCGACCTGCGTCCGGTCAACCCGCCCGGACCAGCCGGCCATCCCGCCGCGTCCGATCACGCCGCGCTGGTGGTGCTGCGGGAGGCGTTGGCTCAGGAGCGGCGCCGGACCACGGCGTTGCGCGAGGAGATCGACGACCTGCGCATCGCGCGGGCACAGGACAGCGCCGCGGTCGAGGCCCTCCGCCAGGAGCGCGACATCTGGGTGGAGCGCGCCCGCTGCCTGGCCTCGGCCCTGTGCCGCGAGGCCGAGGCGGTCCGCAGGTCGCCCGTCGTCGCGGCGTCCGTCCGAGCCGCGTGACGGGGCCGGGACGCAGGTCGAGCGGGTCAGGCGCGTCGATGCGCTTCCGCCGGCCTGCCACCCGGCCGGCCGATCAGCGCGCGCCACCAGGCGGAGAAGGTTCGCGCGTCGGCGAGCCGTGTCCGAAGAGGCCGGCGACGGGGTAGGCAGGCCTGCAGCGACGGGCTCAGGCGGGGATCGGCGCGATACATCGGGCGTGCTGCGATTCGTCTGTGATGGCGGTGGCCGGAAGGGGGTGTCGGGATCGGGGCGCCGATGACCGTGAGCCTCAGCCCTGGAGGCCGAGGATCAGCAGGACGACGGTGGCGACCGCCGGAACGGCGCAGAGGAGCAGGTCGACGATCAGGCGCGGTTGTCGAGGATCCGACCGGCTGGGGGAACGGCGCGCGACGCCGGACATCAGTTCGCCCTAGAAAGGTCGGACGCCGCAACCATCCGACGGGGCGCAGCGAGGCGGGTGGCGGCGACCCGCGGCATCTCCGTCGCCGCCGTCACGTCCTTTGCCGCCGATAGCGTCCGCTGGCCCGCGGATCCGAGGACGAGGGTGCCCAGAGCCACGACCGCCAGGACGGCCAAGCCGCGCGCGAGGGGGGCCAGCGGCCGGGCCGCCGGACCTGCGGAGCGCATCGGCGCGCCCGCCCGCAGCGGCGGCAAGGCGTCCGTGGGATAAAGGGGCCTCAACTCGGCCATGGCGGAACTCCGACCTGAACTCACGACCTCGTTTTTACGTGGGTAAATTTCCCACGTCAATCAGAGTCGATGGAGATCGGGTGTCGGGACGCACGCCGTGGGATTGTCTCCCACAGCCCGGCGGCTATGGTGTGCGCATGGCCGATCCGACCGAGACACCTTCCGAGGGGGCGAACCTCCACGCCCCCGTCGCGCGTCTGCTCCGGCCGCTCGTGCGCCTCTTCGTGGCACGGGGCATCACCTTTCCGGCGCTCACCACGCTCCTGCGCGAACTCTACGTGAACGTCGCCGAGTACGACTTCGCGCTGCCGGGCAAGGAGCAGACCGACAGTCGGGTCAGCCTGCTGACCGGGATTCACCGCAAGGAGGTCAGCCGCCTGCGCGGCGCCGGCGCCCCCGTCAGCGCCGTGCCGTCCTCCGTGTCGCGGACCAGCCGGATCATCGCGCGCTGGCTCGCCGATCCCGCCTTTACGGACCCGGACGGCCAACCCCGGCCCCTGACGCGGGCGAGCGACGGGAAGGGCCCGTCCTTCGAGGATCTCGTCGCGGCCGTGACCCGCGATCTGCGCCCCCGCGCCGTTCTCGACGAGTGGCTCGACCGGGGACTCGTGGTCGCCGATGCCGACGGGCACATCGTCCTCGCGGAGGCGGCCTACGTGCCGAAGGGCGGTGGGGAGTCGCAGCTCTATTACTTCGGCCGCAACCTGCACGACCACATCGCCGCGAGCGTCGCCAACATCACTGCGCCGACCCCGCGCTTCCTCGAGCGCGCGGTTCATTACGACGGCCTGTCGAAGGAGCTGGCCGATCGCCTCGAGGCCCGCGCCCGCGAGATCGCCATGGAGGCGCTGCAGCAGGCCAACCGCGAGGCCCACGCGGCCTGTGAGACCGATGCCGGCGGCGCCCATCGCTGGAATTTCGGCGTCTACGTCTATGCCGAGGATGCGCCGGCCGCGGCGGCGAAGGCGTGAGGACAGCGTCCATGCGCGCACCGAACCGCCGCGACGCCCTGCGCCTGCTCGCCGCGGCGCCCCTCGCGCTGGCGGCCCGCGCCGACCCGCTCCCACCGATCCGCGACCAGGGCATCGGCGGCACCGGCGCACGCCCGAGCCACCCGCCGGGTGACGGATCGGAGTCGGAGGGCGACCGCGGCCTGGGCGGCACGGGCGTGATCGGAACGATCCGCAAGTTCGGATCGATCATCGTCAACGACCTGCGCATCACCTATCCGCAGGACGTCCCCGTGCGGATCGACGGGCGACCGGCGGCTTTGAGCGACCTTCGGATCGGGCACGTGGTCCGCGTCGTCGCTCTCGAGACCGGCGGCATCCTCGCTACCCGCCGCATCGACGTCACGAGCGAGGTCGTCGGACCGGTCGAGGCCCTCCGGAAGGGCGGACTGACCGTCCTCGGCCAACGGGTCGCCCTGCCGACGACCCAGCGTGACGGATGGAGGGTCGGCGACCGCGTCGCGGTGAGCGGCCTGCGGCGCCCCGACGGCGTCGTCGTCGCCAGTCTGGTGGAACGGCGATCGGAGGGACCCGCGCGGGTGGCCGGTCCGGTCCGACGGGGGCCGGATGGCAGCCCGGCGATCGGCGATCTCCGCCTCGTCGGCGTCGATGCCGGGCAGATCGGACGGCGCGCCATCGTCACGGGCGTTCCGGCGGGGTCGAGCCTTACGGTGACGGGGTTCGAGGAATCGCGCGCCCTGTTCGTTCCGGGCCTGCGCCGCGTCTCCATCGAGGCCTATGTCGGCCGAAATGCCCGGGGTCTCCAGATCGGGTCCGGCCTCGACATCGCCGGTCGGCCCGATCCCGGATTGCCCCGCCGCGGCAGCGTCCGTGCGGTCGTCACCGCCGAGCCGGCCCGTGACGGCCGCCTTGCCGTCGAGAGCCTGCGCATCGACACGCGCGGCACCGAGCGCCCCGGCCCTCAGACGGGTTCCGATCGGGGATCGCTCCCGAGATCCGAGGGCCGTGGTTTCGAGGGGCGCGGCCTCGACGGACGTGGCCTCGACGGACGCATGCCCGGGAGCCAGTCCGGCGGCCCACCGCGCTTCGATATCGATACCCGCTTGCCGTCGGGCGGCGAGCATGCACGCCCCGGGGGTGGGTTCGGGGGTGGACCGGGCGGCATCGAGCGCCCCGGCGGGTTTGAGCGCCCCGGCGGCTTCGGACGTGGTCCGGGGGGAGGGCCCGGGGGGCCGGAAGGGCCGGGCGGCTTCGGCGGTGGCCCCGGACGTGGTCCGGGCGGGCCGGGCGGACGCTGAATCGTCGCCGTCGTGGCGCGCTCTGCGAGAGGCGCGGTGTCAGGCGGCCGGGACGCCGAGGGCCGTTCCGAGGCGGGCCCGGCACCGGGTGAGGCTCTGGAAGGCGCGGCCCGAATCGCGCGCCAGGCGGATCAGGGCGGGGATCTGGCCGGGCTGGCGCGCGATGGCGGCCAACACCGCGCGGATGTCGGGCTCGCCATCGGGCTTGAGCGCCTGCGCGGCGAAGGCCGGGATCGCGCGGTCGGCCGGATCGCAGACGATGCGCAGGGCCGCGAAGGGCAGCCCGTGCCGCGCGGCATAGGCCGCCGCGACGTGAGATTCCATGTCGACGCCGGCGCACCCGGTGGCGGTGCGCAGGGCGGCCTTCGCGGACACGTCGATCACGGCGGCATCGACGCCGGCCAGCACGGCTTCGCGGACGGTCGAGCCCGATCCCGCCAGCGCGCGCATCCAGGCCGCGGCGATGGCCGGATCGGCCGGGTAGCGCTGCGTCGGCGTGACGATGGCGGTGGCGATCAGCACGTCGCCGGGCACCAAGTCCGGATCGAGACCGCCGGCGATGCCGAGACTGACCACGGCGCGGCATCCCGGCTCGTGCCGCGCGGCCAGGAGGGCGCGCAGGCGTTCCGGATCGCCCCCCGCCCCGATTGCGCGAACGCCGGCGCCGGAGGCGAGGCGCGCCTCCTTGGCGAGGCCGGTCACGGCCAGGACGGGGAGGGCACCGGACGTTGCGATCGCGCTCATGCCGTTGCGCGATCGACCGCGAACCGGAGTCTTCGACACAGACGTCTTCGCATCACATGCCGAAGGCGACCGTCCGGGTGTTGCTGCGCTGGAGGTTGCGGTAGCGCGCCATGGCCCAGAGGGGGAAGAACTTCGGGTAGCCGTGGTACCGCAGGTAGAACACCCGCGGGAAGCCGGTCGCGGTGTAGCGCTCCTCGGACCAGAAACCGTCGGCGCCCTGGGTGCGGGTCAGATAGTTGATCCCGCGAGTCACCGCCGGATCGTCGGCCTCGCCGGCCGCCATCAGGGCCAGCAGCGACCAGGCCGTCTGCGAGGCGGTGGAGTAGCCGGGCTCGAAGGCCGGATCGATCTTGTAGGACGAGGCGTCCTCGCCCCAGCCGCCATCGGGGTTCTGGATGCGGATCAGCCAAGCGACGGCCCTGCGGATCTCCGGAGAGGCCGGATCGACGCCGGCCGCGTTCAGGGCGCACAGCACCGACCAGGTGCCGTAGATGAAGTTCATGCCCCAGCGGCCGTACCAGGAGCCGTCCTCCTCCTGGTCGTTCAGGAGGTAGGTGACGCCGCGGTCGAGGGCCTTGGAACTCTCCCGGGTCTCGCCGAGCTGCGCCAGCATCGAGACGACCCGGGCCGTGACGTCGGCCGTGGGCGGATCCAGCAGGGCGCCGTGGTCGGAGAACGGGATGTGATTCAGGTAATGGTGGTTGTTGTCGGCGTCGAAGGCGGCCCAGCCGCCGTCGCTCGACTGCAGGCCCTCGACCCACTCGCGGGCCCGGGCGATGGCGTTGCCGTAATCCGGCACGTCGGCGACGAGGCCGTGCTGGTGCATGGCGCGATCCATCGCCATCACCACCACGGCGGTATCGTCGAGGTCCGGGAAGTGCGGGTTGGCGTACTGGAAGGCCCAGCCGCCGGGGCGGACGTTCGGCCGGCCAGCGGCCCAGTCGCCCTTGATGTCGAGGACTTGGAGCGGCTTCAGCCAGTCGAGGCCGCGCCGGGCCTGATGCTCCGCGTCGGGGCCCCCGGCCTCGAGGAGGGCATGGCCGGCCAGCGCCGTGTCCCAGACCGGGGACAGGCAGGGCTGCACGTAGGCCTCGTGCTCCTTGACGACCACGAGCTTCTCGATCGCCTCGCAGGCGATCCGCACCTGGGGATGGTCGGCCGGGTAGCCGAGCACATCGTACATCAGCACGGTGTTGACCATGGCGGGGAAGATCGCCCCGAGGCCGTCGTCGCCGTTGAGGCGCTCGCTGACCCAGGCCACGGCCTTGTCCGTGGCGCGCGCCCGCGGCGTCTTCGGAAAGTAATCCTGAGAGACCTGCAACATCCGGTCGATGGCACCGAAGATCGGCGTCCAGGGCCAGGTCGCGTGGGGGCTGCCGGGCCAGGTGCGCACGGTCTGCGGCGGGGCGACGAACAGCTCCGGGATGCCGATCCCGCGGGGATTGCGGGCGAGCGGCTTCCTCGCCTGGATCACCAGCATCGGCACGATCACGCAGCGCGCCCAGTACGAGACCTTGTCGAGGTGGAAGGGGAACCACTTCGGCAGATGCATGATCTCGACCGGCATCACCGGCACCGCGCGCCACGGGACCTCGCCGAAGAGGGCCAGGAGGAAGCGGGTGAAGACGTTCGAATTGGCGGCGCCACCGCGGGACAGGATCGCCTCGCGCGCCCGGCGCATGTGCGGGGCTTCGATCGAATCGCCGCTCATCTTCAGGGCGAAATAGGCCTTCACGCTGGCGCTCATGTCGAACGGGCCGTCATGGACCAGGGCCCAGCCGCCGTGCTTGCCCTGCGTGCGGCGCAGGTAGTTGCCGATCTTGGTCTCCAGCTCCGGCGCGATCTCGGTGGCGCGGAACTGGTGGAACATGATGTATTCGGACGGGATCGTCGCGTCGGCCTCGAGCTCGAAGCACAGGTGGCCGTCGGCATGCGACAGCGCCGTCAGCGCCTGGGTCGCGCGCACGACTCCCCGCTCGACATCCTCGAGGGAGATCTCCTGAGTCTTCGGGCGCTGCAGCGCCTCGACCTTCCTGAATGCGTCCCGCATCGTCCTCGCCTCACCGGCCGCGCAGGCGGCCGCCTTATCTCACGCCGCGCCGCGCGCTCGTGCCTGTCCGCACGTGCCGGTCCTCCGGGCGAGGGCCGATGCGGCGGTTGTTCCTGAACGGATGGCTCCCTCGATCGTCGATGGCAGACCGGTCGCGGTCCAATCGCCTGCCAGGACGAGATTCTCGTGGGCCGTGACGGCGCCGGAGCGCCGCGCGGCCTCGGCCGGCGTTGCCGCGAAGGTCGCCCGCTTCTCCTTGACGATCTGCCAGCTGGGCAGTTCGGGTGCAAGACCGGTCAAAGTCACGATTTCGGACCAGATCTGACGTCCCAAATCTTCGCGCGGCACATCCAAGAGGCGATCGGCGCCGCTGATGGTCACGGATAGACGATCCGGATAGGCAAAGAGCCACTCCGTCATTCCGTTCACCACGCCGAGCAGTAACGGCGATCCCGGCGGCGGAATCACAGCAAAATGCGCGTTGACGATGGAGCGGTGGCTCTGCGGCGCCGGCAGGCCCGGCAGCAGGTCGCAGGCGACCCAGGGCGGCAGGGCGAGGACCACCGAGTCCTCGGGGGCGAGCGCGATGGTCTCGTCGCTGAAGACGAGGCCGGCGATCCGGCCGTCCCCGAGGGCGAGGCTGCGCAGGCGGTGGCCGAAGCGCAGCTGCGCGCCGCGCCGGGTCAGATAGTCCACCGCCGGATCGACGAAGGCCGCCGAGAGGCCGCCGACGGCGACCAGCGGCCGGCAGGCCTTTCCGCCGGCCCCCAGGGTCTCGCGCAGGATCGTCGCCGCGAGTCCGGTGTCGCTCTCCTTGGGATCGGTGTTGAGGGCGGCCAGCAGCACCGGGTGCCACAGGCGGTCGTAGAGCATGCCCTCGCAGGCCATGCTCTCGCCGATGGTGCCACCCTGGCCCGGCGCCTTGCCGGCCGCGGCCTTCAGGATGCCCAGGGGCGCGAGGTAGTCGCGCGCCGCCGTACCGGGCACCCGGCGCGAGGCCTGCAGGACCCACCATGGCACGCGCCCCGCGTTGGGGCGCAGGGTCCAGCGCTCACCGGTCTTCAGGTCGGCGAAGGGGAAGGCCGCCTCGTCCGGGCCGGACAGGGCGCTCTCCGGCGCACCGATCGTGCGCATGAAGGCGAGCGCCGAGGTGTTGCCCGACAGGAGCAGGTGGTTGCCGTTGTCGATGGTCAGCCCGAGGGTCGGATCGTAGTACGAACGGCAGCGGCCGCCGGCCTGCTTGGCCGCCTCGTGCACGACGACGCGCGCACCGCGCTCCACCAGTGACACGGCGGCGGACAGCCCGGCGAGACCCGCTCCGACGATGTGGACCGTGCCCACCATCAGACGATCCCGTGTCGGAGGACGACGCCGAGGAGCGCGCGCTTGCTCGGCTTGACGCGGGTGCGGGGCTTCTCCCAGCCGCGGGCCAGGACGGCGTCGAGGTACAACCGATAGGCCGCCGCCATGAGGCGCGGCGCCTTGGTTACCTTGCGCGGGCACTTGGCGATGATGTCCCAGGTCGCCCGGTAATGCGCCTCGGCCTCGCGGGCGACGGCGATGCAGACCTCGCCGATGCGCGGATGGTCGATGGCGGCCTGCGGCGTCGGCGCGGTCAGGCCGATGGCGGCCAGCTTCTCGCGCGGCAGGTAGAGGCGGTTGCGTTCCGCATCCTCGTCGATGTCGCGCAGGATGTTGGTGAGCTGCAGGGCACGGCCTTCATGGTAGGCGAGGGCGATGCCCTCCTTCTCGGCGATTCCGAAGATCCGCACCGACAGGCGGCCGACCGCGCTGGCGACCCGGTCGCAATAGAGGTCGAGGGTGGCCTCGTCGGGCGCGACGATGTCCTCGAAGGCATCCATCGCCATGCCGTCGATCACCGCCTGGAAGTCCTCGCGCAGGAGACCATAGCGGCGGATCGGCACGACGAGGTCCTGCACCCGCGGCGCCGGCCGTCCGGCATAGAGGTCGTCGATGTCGGCGCGCCAGCGGTCGAGCTCCGCGGCGCGCACGGGGGCGGGGCCACCGTCGTCGGCGACGTCGTCGACGGCCCGGCAGAGGGCGTAGACGGCGTACATCGCCGCGCGGCGATCCGGCGGCAGCAGGCGCATCGCCGTGTAGAACGACGAGGATTTCGCCGGAAGGGCGTCGACCGGGGGGGACGCGGTTTCGGCGGCGGGAGACAGGGTTGCGCTCATGCCCGGTTCCCTCGCGCGACCTTCGCGGCCTGAGCCTTCAGGGTCCGGCCTCGCAGGGGTCGGCGCGCCAGGGTCGCGGCGATGCCACCGAACGCGGTCAGGGCAAAGGCGGCCTTGCCGTGATGCACCTTCTCGCTCAAGGGATCGCGCGTCATCAGCCCCTTGCACAGCACGACGGCGAGGCGATGGATGGCCGCGATCTCCAGGCTGAGGCGCAGGTCGGCGATGAGGTCGGGCAGCACCGCGCCCTCGTCGAGCAGCCCCATGGTACGCTGCGCCAGCTCGCGGATGACGCCGCGGAGCGCCGGGGAGGCCTTCTCGGCGGCCAGCTCCGAGATCGCGGCACCATGCGAGTCGAGGGTCTCCTGCGGCAGGTAGACCCGATCGATCTTGCGAAAATCCTTCCCGCAATCCTGAAGGTGGTTGATGATCTGCAGGGCTGCGCAGATCGCGTCCGACGGCCCCCAGACGACGCTGCGATCCTCGCCGTGCACGTCGAGCACGTAGCGGCCGACCGGCATGGCCGACAGGCGGCAATAGGCGATCAGCTCGTCCCAGTCGGCGTAGCGGCTCTTGCGCGCGTCGAGGCGAAAGGCGTCGAGGAGTTCGAGGGCGTGCGTCGGCGCGAGCCCGCGGGCGGCGAGTTCCCGGCGCAGGGGTTCGGCGGCCGAATCGGCCGGGCGGGTGCCCGTCAGGTCGTCGGCCAGGGCGTCGAGAAGCTCGATCTTCCGCTCCGACGTCAGGCCCGTATGGTCGGCGACGTCGTCGCCGGCGCGCACGAAATCGTAGAACGCCAGGATCGCGCCGCGATGCTTCGGATGGATCAGGTGCGACGCGACGGGGAAGTTCTCGTCGCGGTAGCCCTTGCCGGTGCGCGCCTCGGTGGCTGTCTGGATCGTCGTGCTCATCACAGGCGTCCTTCCTGGCGGAACCAGGCGATCGCGTCGGACAGGCCCTCGCGGTAGGGCCGGGCGGTATAGCCGAGCTCGGCCCGCGCCTTCGCGTCGGAGAAGAACATCCGGTAGCGGGACATCCGGATGCCGTCGATCGTGGCGAAGGGCGCCTTGCCGGTGAAGCGGGCGATCTGCTCGGAGACGAAGGCGATCGGGTAGACCACCGCCCGCGGCAGGTTCACCGTCGGGGGCCTGCGGCCGACCATGCCGGCAATGTCCGCCAGCATCTGCGACAGGAGCACGTTCTCACCACCGAGGATGTAGCGCTCGCCGATCCGGCCGTGCCGGAGGGCCAGCAGGTGGCCGGCGGCGACGTCGTCCACGTGGGCGAGGTTCAGTCCGGTATCGACGAAGGCCGGCATCCGGCCCAAGGCGGCTTCCAGGATGATGCGGCCGGTCGGGGTCGGCTTGACGTCGCGCGGGCCGATCGGCGTCGAGGGATTGACGATGACCACGGGCAGGCCGTTGCGGGCGGCCATCTCCTCGACCACGCGCTCGGAGACGACCTTGCTGCGCTTGTAGGCGCCGATGGCCGTGGCGGGGGTGAGGGGACGGGTCTCGTCGGCCGAAGCGCCGTCGTCGTGCGGCTTGATGGTGGCGACGCTCGACGTATAGACGACGCGCTCGATGCCGGCCCGCAGGGCCTCCTCCATCAGGATCACGGCGCCGTCGCGGTTGGTGGCGACGATCTCCTCCGGATCCGGAGCCCAGAGGCGATAGTCGGCGGCCGCGTGGACGAGATAGCGCTGGCCCTGGAGAGCCCGTGCCACCGCCGCACGATCGCGCATGTCGCCTTCGACGATCTCGACGTCGGTCCAGGTCAGGTTGGTGCGCGGCGAGGTGGCCCGGACCATGATCCGGACGGGGAAGCCGGCCTTGCGGAAGACGTCGACCAGGGCCGCTCCCAGGAAACCGCTCGCGCCCGTGATGAGAACCGGGCCGGCATCGAACGGGCCGGAAGGGGTCGCCTGTGGCATTTCTCTCGTAAGGGTCTGAGGATCTTGTGCGTGCGCGGAGCCCGAAGCGGACTTCGGACCCGAGGATGGCGCGCTTTTGTCATCGAAACCGGTGTCGGACAAGCGCAACGGGGACACACCCGGGCCGCAAAGCCCGGATGCTCCGTGCGTCCGCCCGGCGGCTCACGCGAGCCGCAGGCGTCCCGACTGTCCGGCCTTCCGCTCGGGGAGGGCGTTCTTGACGGTCTGGAGGATGCCGGCGGCGTCGAGGCCGGCCTCGGCGTACATGGCGTCCGGCGCGTTGTGGTCCTGGTAGGTGTCCGGCAGCGTCAGCGTGCGCACCCGGACCCGGCCCGCATCCAGCGCCCCCCGCTCGGCCAGCAGGTGCAGCACCATGGCGCCGAAGCCCATGGCGCCGAAGCCC
>NZ_LMRA01000008.1 GCF_001424705.1 Methylobacterium sp. Leaf465 | reverse complement strand
CTTCGTGTAGGTGCCTGAGGCGTCGGTGATGGTCTCGATGGAGCTGGTGAAGAGCTGATCGCGCTGAGCGGCGGTCAGGGTCGCACCCTTGAGGATGATGGCATCCTGCCCAGTCCCGCCCATGATCTGAAGGGCGGACTGGTAGCTGTCGACGGTGAAGCTGGTGCCCGTCGTGTTCAGGCTCGTRATGGTCCCGGTGCTGGCGCTGGGATACAGGCCCNATGATCTGAAGGGCGGACTGGTAGCTGTCGACGGTGAAGCTGGTGCCCGTCGTGTTCAGGCTCGTAATGGTCCCGGTGCTGGCGCTGGGATACAGGCCCAAGGAGACGATCTTGCTGGTCAGGTCGAGAGCCGTAGCCGTCGTGGCCAGCGTTCCGTTGTAGCCCAAGCTGATGCTGGTGACGTCGGCCAGGGTGGCGGCATCCACCTTCACGATGGTCTTGCCAGTGCCCAGGGTGCTGCCCGACACGCTCAGGCTCTCAACATGGCTGAGGCTGATGCCGGTCAGGTCGTAGGTCGTGTCGACGCTCGAGGACGACCCCGTTGTGGGGTTGTAGTTGTAAGGCGCSGACAGGCTCAAGGTGTCGTAGCCCGCACCGCCATCGATGACGCTGCCCGCCTGCAGCTTGGTCGGGCCATTGACGTTGATCTGGTCGCTCTCGTTNGACAGGCTCAAGGTGTCGTAGCCCGCACCGCCATCGATGACGCTGCCCGCCTGCAGCTTGGTCGGGCCATTGACGTTGATCTGGTCGCTCTCGTTCCCGCCTTGCAGCGTGACCCGGCCGGTGCCGAGCGTGACCGAGATCCCGCCCGTGGTCGGAAAGGAAGTCGATCCCCCTGGCGTGGTGGTGCCGTCGCTGAGCACGACCTTGAGATCCACACCGTCGCGCAGCGTCAGGTAGGCATAGCTGGAGGTGGCGTTGGTGAGGCGCACCTCCTCGAAGCCRGWGAACTGGGCCAGATTTGCAAGGTCGAAGCTGCCCGGACCYGTCAGCGCGAGCACGTCGTAGCCGGCGCCCCCATCCAGCTGGTCACCACCCGTGTAGGTCGAGGTCGTGCCGTTGTAGACGTAGGTGCCGGCGTTCAGCGTCGCGGCAGTGGCCTGAACGATCTGGTCGCCATCCAGCTGGTCACCACCCGTGTAGGTCGAGGTCGTGCCGTTGTAGACGTAGGTGCCGGCGTTCAGCGTCGCGGCAGTGGCCTGAACGATCTGGTCGTTGTCCAGCGGCAACACCGTATCCTGACCCGTCGTCAGAACAGTCATGCTGGACATACGTGCTCTCCGGAAGCGTTCGGTCGATCTCAAGACGGTGCGCCGCGGTCACCGCCAAGGCTTTTTGAGAGTACCCGGACAGGTTGTCGAGCGCCAAAATGCGGTGCGTGCCGAAGATTTCATTTACCAAGCCATAGATGTCTAAAAGCCACGAATCGCACCCGCCTCCTCCTCGATGGGCAGGAAAGCAATACAAATTTAGATATGTCGGACGGCCTGCGCGATCCTCCTTGAGCAGCGTCTTGGTGCGTCCGCACGATAAGCGCTTTGCAAACGCCATCTAAGTATTTTGAAAGATTATACTGACTTAAATAGTGTTTTGAAAATATACATAAGATTTTATCTATTACCTTACATGAACTACCAGACATATTACAAGTATTATTAATAGAAATGGGTTTAGATCGCTGAGTCAGAAGTTCGCATAAGGCACTTCGCAAGCTTCTCATTCCGGCCAGGGTCGGTGGCTGGGTCCATAAGACGTTTTCGCAGAACGAACCCATTTCGAAGAGGGGTAGCTGCCGTCAGCGGCTTAGGCATGAATTTTCTATCAGCTTGACTGCGAGCATCGATATTAAAGTCGATAGTCATCGGTGCGGAACCCCGCGAAAAAGCTCACAGCCCAGAACTCGATACAGGGAGCCTAGTGTAGTCGTCTAAACTTGATGGCGGCAGGTGATACTCGCAAAGTTCTCTCTCTGCGCTCCAACCATGTCGAGCGTCAAGTCTGCTTAATCGAGCGATGTCTTTCGTGAGGAACGATCTTCAGCGCAAGGCACTAAGTCTGATAGCGGCTGTGCAGCACGATTCGTGGCACCATCTCTCAATCTCGAGAGAGTGCTCTCGGAATAATATTGAGTCCGACGAAATGGTTGGCTGGGGCGCCAGGATTCGAACCTGGGAATGGCGGTACCAAAAACCGCTGCCTTACCACTTGGCGACGCCCCATCGCGCTCGGCGGAGGTGTGTCTAGACGCAGTATCGGGTGCTGGCAACAGGGGGAGGGGACGCTTATGGCTCTCGCGGGTTCAGCGGGAGGCGTTGGGACATGAGCGGGCGGATCGCGGTGGTGACGGGGGCAGGGTCGGGGATCGGACGGAGCGTGGCCTTGGCGCTGGCCGCGGCGGGCTATGATCTCGCCCTGGCCGGGCGGCGCGTGGCGCCCCTGGAGGCGGTGGCCGGAACGGCGCGGGCGGCCGGCGTCGCTGCGGAGGTGGTGGAAACGGACGTGGCGGACGCGGATTCGGTGGCGCGACTGTTCGCCCGGGTGGGCGAGCGGTTCGGGCGGCTCGACCTCCTGTTCAACAATGCCGGGGTGTTCACGCCCGCGGCGGCGATCGACACGGTCGCCCTCGACGACTGGCGACGCTCGGTCGACGTGAACCTCACCGGTGCGTTCCTGTGCACGCAGGCAGCCTTCCGGATGATGAAGGCGCAGGATCCTCGGGGCGGGCGCATCATCAACAACGGCTCCATCGCCGCGCAGGCGCCGCGGCCGCATTCGGCGCCCTACGCGGCCACCAAGCATGCGATCACCGGCCTGACCAAGGCGACGGCCCTGGACGGACGCCCCTACGACATCGCCTGCGGGCAGATCGACGTCGGCAATGCCGAGACGGAGATGACGGCAGGGATCGCGAAGGGCGCCCGGCAGGCGGATGGCAGCATTCGCCCCGAGCCCGTGATGGATGTGCGGCATGTCGCCGACGCCGTGGTCTACATGGCGGGCCTGCCGCTCTCGGCCAACGTCCCGTTCCTCACCGTGATGGCCACCGCCATGCCCTATCTCGGACGCGGCTGAGTTTTGCGCATCGCGCGCGAAACGCCTACAGAACACCCCTTCGTCGCTTATCCGTCGCGAATGCAGTGCCGCCCAGGGCGGACCCGGAAATTTTTGCCCGCCATGCTGATGCCGTCTGAGATCAAGCCGCCGGAGGCGAAGGCCGACCCCGTCGCCCGCCGCCGCACCTTCGCGATCATCTCGCACCCGGATGCCGGCAAGACCACGCTCACCGAGAAGCTGCTGCTGTTCGGTGGCGCGATCCAGCTCGCCGGCGAGGTCAAGGCCAAGCGCAACCGGGTCTCGACCCGCTCGGACTGGATGGGCATCGAGAAGGAGCGCGGCATCTCCGTCGTCACCTCGGTGATGACCTTCGAATACGGCGACTGCGTCTTCAACCTCCTCGACACCCCCGGCCACGAGGACTTCTCCGAGGACACCTACCGCACCCTGACGGCGGTCGATTCGGCCGTGATGGTGATCGATGCCGCCAAGGGCATCGAGGCGCGCACCCGCAAGCTGTTCGAAGTCTGCCGCCTGCGCGACATCCCCATCGTCACCTTCATCAACAAACTCGACCGCGAGGCGCGCGACCCCTTCGAGCTCCTCGACGAGATCGAGAAGGTGCTCGCCCTCGACGTGGCGCCGGTGACCTGGCCGATCGGTCGCGGGCGAAGCTTCGCCGGCACCTACGACCTCGGCAACGGCCGGGTGCGCCGCCTCGACGCGGCGGACGATGCCGGGACTGTGGCGGTGACGGGCGTCGACGATCCGCTCTTCGACCAGCTGCTGACCGAGGACGGTGAGGCCGCGACCTGGCGGGAGGAGGCGGAGCTCGCCGAAACCGGGCTGAAGCGCTTCGACCTCGCGGCGTTCCGCGAGGGCCACCTGACGCCGGTGTTCTTCGGCTCGGCCCTGCGCAATTTCGGGGTGCGCGACCTGATCGACGGGCTTGCCCGCTTCGCACCGCCACCGCGCGGCCAGGATGCCGACAAGCGCCTCGTAGAGCCGACCGAACCGAAGATGACGGGCTTCGTGTTCAAGATCCAGGCGAACATGGATCCGAACCACCGCGATCGCATCGCCTTCATGCGGGTCTGCTCGGGACGCCTGAACCGGGGCATGAAGGCCAAGCTGGTGCGCACCGGCAAGCCGATGTCGCTCTCGGCCCCCCAATTCTTCTTCGCCCAGGACCGGGCCATCGCCGACGAAGCCTTCGCCGGCGACGTCGTCGGCATCCCGAACCACGGCACCCTGCGCATCGGGGACACCCTGACGGAGGGCGAGGAGATCGTCTTCCGCGGCGTGCCGAGCTTCGCACCCGAGATCCTGCGCCGGATCAAGCTCACCGACGCCATGAAGGCCAAGAAGCTGAAGGAGGCCCTGCAGCAGATGGGCGAGGAAGGCGTCGTGCAGGTCTTCCGCCCGCATGACGGCTCCCAGGCTATCGTCGGCGTCGTGGGCGCCCTGCAGCTCGACGTGCTGAAGGAGCGTCTCCAGGCGGAGTACGGCCTGCCGATCGACTACGAGCCGACCCGGTTCTCGATCTGCCGCTGGATCACCGCCGAGAAGGAGCCCGAACTCGACAAGTTCATCGGCAGCCACGGCTCCGCCATGGCGAGCGACCTCGATGGGGCCCCGGTCTTCATGGCCACGACGGCCTTCTCCCTGCGCTACGAGGAGGAGCGCGCCCCGGAGGTCCGCTTCAGCGACATCAAGGACTATCAGAAGCGCGCGGCCTGACACAGGCCGCCCAGCGCCAAGCTTTCGCGCCGCGGCAGACAGTATCCGAAAATCTTCGCTCGCATATCCGCGCGGCGGAAGACAAGACCGCCGAAAGGGATTAGCGTCGAGGGTAGTCGCTCTCGGCGCAAGCACGCACGGGCATGCGCGGCGGGATTGGGTCCGGAAGGGCTTTTGTCTTGCCGAGACGGGCTCGGGCGCCGACGTCGTGGGCATCCTCCCTGCGTGAGGGCTTGAGCCATGACGACCCTTCCGGTTCACGATTTCGGCCACAGCATGGCCCGTCCGGTGGTGAACGCCATCGACAGGCACGACCTCTCGATGGCGCTGCGGCGCGGCGTCGACGATTTTTTGGCGATGCCGACCCACGCCCTCTTCATCGGGCTGATCTATCCCCTCGTCGGCATCGTGCTGGCCACCGCCGCCTTCGGCACCGAGGTCCTGCCCCTGGTCTTTCCCCTGGCGGCGGGTTTCGCCCTGATCGGCCCCTTCGCGGCGATCGGCCTCTACGAACTGAGCCGCCGCCGCGAGAAGGGCCTGTCCACCGATTGGGCCTACGCCTTCGGCAACCTGACACGTCCGGCTGCGGGCGCCCTCGCCGGGCTCGGACTGCTGCTGGCGGTGGTCTTCGCCTGCTGGCTGGTGGCGGCGCAGGGGATCTACTGGGCGCTCTACGGAACGAGCGTACCGAATTCGATCTTTGCCTTCGCTCAGGACGTGCTCACCACCCCGCGGGGCTGGGCCCTGATCGTCATCGGCAATCTCGTGGGTTTCGCCTTCTCCCTCGTGGTCCTCGCGCTCAGCGTGGTCTCGGTGCCGATGCTCGTGGACCGGGACGTGGACATGCTAACCGCGATCGAAACTTCGCTCGCCGCCTTCCGGCGCAATCCGCGGACCCTGACGGCCTGGGGCTTCATCGTGGCCGGCTTGCTTATCCTCGGGTCGCTGCCGCTCTTCGTCGGCCTCGCGGTGGTGATGCCGATTCTCGGTCATGCGACCTGGCACCTCTACAGGCGGGTCATCCCCGCCTGAGACCGACGGTCGGCCTCAGAACTTTCCCAACATCGGGAAGTCGATGCTTAGGGCCGATTCGGTGGCCAGCGGCGCCTCGCGCCGGCGCGGCTTGCGATTGATGACCTGCTTCAGCTTGGCCTTCAGCACCGACATGTCGAAGGGCTTGAGAATGAAGGCGTCGGCCCCGGCCTGGTGAGCGAGATTGATGTCCTCGAAGTCGAACGAGGCTTCCGTCAGCAGGAACGGCGTGTTCATCAGGGCGTCGTCCGCCCGGATCTCCCGCAGGAACGAGAGGCCGTCCATCGGCTCCATGTCGAGATCGGAGATCACGAGCGCGTAGCGGCGCTCCCGCATGCGCTCGAGGGCCGTGACCGCATCGGTCACGCCCTCGACATCGGGAAAGCCAAGCCGATTCATCAGAAGGATGACCAGCTTGAGCAACTTCTCCTGGTCATCGACGATGAGGATCGCGGGCGTATCGCTCATGGAATTTCACGGGTTTGAGGACGGGGCGACGACGGCGCGCCACGCAACCGCAGCATCAGACGAAGAGGTGGTCGATACCCTGCTTCGTCATCGACTCCGCCTGAAGGGTCGCCGCGAGGGCATGGATCGCGATGCCCTTCGGCGTTCCGCGCTGGAACATCGGGAGCAGGTTGGCCTTCTGGAAGATCGCGTCGTTGACCGGACTCCGGATCCCCGTGGTGAAGGAGTTCACGAACTCACGTTTCAGGATCTCGCGCCATTCCACGATCTGCACGTCACGATGCCGCGAATCGTTGCTGATCCGGGCAAAAGTCTCGCTCACCGAAGCCCGCTCGCCCTCGATGACCTGCGCAGCGAAGTTCTGCTCGATGAGCAGGAAGCTGGTGATCACCGAGAACTCGTTCTTCTTCTGCGCCTGCCGCGTGATCTCGCCGATCTGCCGGGTGCGCGTCGCCGCGTCCGCCGCGAGGTTGAGTCGCGAGAAGTAGATCAGATGGACGAGGGTCGACCGTTTGGCTCTCATGATTTCGATCCACCACCTTGTTCCGGCGACCTTAGACGCGACGACGATAACGGCACGTAAACGACCTCGCCTGCGACCGTTGACCCGGCAAAAGCTGCCGATGGGACGAAGCACAGTACGATTCCTGCCGGGTACCGGTCACGAATATCGTCGAATAATCAACGACTTGACCATGGCATGCCGATTGCTCGATGAGGCTGAAGCCGTGCGGGAACGCGCCGGCACTGCCACCGTGACGCAAGGTTTTCGGCCATGGATGTCTTCACCGCGATGCAGACGGCCGTTTCCGGCCTCAAGGCGCAGGCATTCTCGCTCGACAACATCTCGGGCAACATCGCGAATTCCCAGACGACCGGATTCAAGCGGGTCGATACGAGCTTCGTCGACCTAGTCGCCGAGCAGCAGACGCCGAGCCGGCAGGTCGCCGGATCGGTCGCGGCGAATTCTCGCCAGACCACGACGGTGCAGGGCAACCTGAACGCCACCGACATCGGCACGAACATGGCGTTGAACGGGGAGGGCTTCTTCGCCGTGGCCACCAAGTCCGGCGACGCCAACGGCCAGTCAAACTTCGCGACCGGCGATTCCTATACGCGACGCGGCGACTTCGCTCTGGACAAGGACGGGTACCTCGTCAACGGCGGGGGCGCCTATCTCAAGGGCAGCAGCCTAGACCCGCTGACCGGACAAGCGACCGGAGAAGGACCGATTAAGGTCTCGAATTCGATCATACCGGCGCACGCCACCACAACGATCACCTACTCGGCCAACCTGCCCAAGACGCCAGCGACATCCGCCGCGGACGCCAACAAGCCGAACTCGGAACTCATCGGCGATTCCGCGTGGAGAGCGAGTTCGACGGGCGCGCAGGTCAAAATCTCCGATCCGGCAGACATACAGAAATTCGTTGCAACCAGCATCGCTGGGCCGGCACTCACCGCCTACACGCCGAGCGGTGGACCAGTCGGCATCCAGATGCGGTGGGCGAAAGTTCAGAACGGCGCAGCGGCCAACGGGGCGACCCCGGCGACCAACGATGTCTGGAATCTGTACTATGCCGACAAGAGCACCGTGTCGGATTCCGGAACGTCCTGGGTCAATGCCGGTACGGATTTCCAGTTCAACAGCAGCGGTCAGCTGATTTCGCCAGCCTCCAACGCGGTGACCATTCCTGCTCTCACGGTCGGCGACGTTAATCTGGGCAACATTCAGCTCAATTACGGCAGCGGCGGCCTGACGGCCTACACCTCGGCCGGCGGCACCGTGACGACAAATACCCAGACTCAGGACGGCTACACCTCGGGGACACTCACCGGCCTCAGCATCACCACCGACGGCAAGGTCTCCGGTACCTACAGCAACGGCAACACCATCGCGCTGGCGAACATCAAGGTGGTGCAGTTCACCAACTCGGACGGCCTGAAGGCGAATTCGAACGGCACCTATCAGCAGACCCTCGAGTCCGGCACGGCCCTCGTCGGACTGAACGGAACCACCGTCGTCGGCAGCAACGTGGAGCAGTCGAATACCGACATTGCGGGCGAATTTTCTAAGATGATCGTAACCCAACAGGCATATTCCGCCAATACGAAGGTTATCTCGACCGCCCAGGACATGATGTCCGCGTTGATCAACATCATCCGCTGAGGACGCCTGACACCGGACGCGATCCGACACCGAGGGGAGGGGCTTTGTGAGCTTCAACGCCATCAACACCGCCTCCGCCGGGCTGAAGGCGACCCAGGCCGCGATCGGGGTCGTCTCGCAGAACATCGCCAATGTCGGCACGGTCGGGTACACGAAGCGCACCCTCGACACCGTCTCGACGGGCGTTGGCAATTCCGGCGTCTCGGTCGGCACGATCGGCCGGGCCCTCGATGCGGCCTCCCTCCGGCAACTGCGCATGGAGACCTCGGGTGCCGCCTATACCGGCTCCCTCTCCGCGGTTCGGACGCAGCTCGATCAGCTCTACGGGACCCCCGGCGCGTCCACGGCCCTGGACGGCGTGATGAACGACTTCGCCCAGTCGCTGCAAGCCCTCGCCAGCGATCCGACCTCCGCACCGGCCCGTGCCACGGTCGTCACAAAGGCCGCGAACCTCGCCTCCACCATCGGCACGATCGCGCAGGGCGTCCAGGACCTGCGCTCGGCGACCGAGAGCCAGCTCGGCAGCGACACGGCGAAGGCGAGTGCGTACCTCGCCTCCATCGCCAAGCTGAACACGCAGATCACGGGCACCACCGACGAGGGGGCCCGCGCCAGCCTGCTCGACCAGCGCGACCAGGCCGTGACCGGCCTGTCCGCCTTCCTGGACATCCAGACCGTCGACCAGCGCGACGGCACCCTGACGGTCATCACCACGTCGGGCATGACCCTCGTCGATCGTGGCGCCGCGGCGATCCTGAGCTTCGACGGACGCGGCACGCTCTCGCCCGACTCGGGATACACGGACAACGCGGCGACCCGGGGGGTCGGAACGATCACCGCGACGACGCCCGGCGGCTCCAAGATCGACCTGATCGCCACCCAGGCGATTCGCTCCGGCTCGCTCGCCGCCGGGATCGAGCTGCGCGACTCGGTCCTGCCGCAGGCGCAGCGCCAGCTCGACGAACTGGCGGCTGGGCTCTCGCGCTCCCTGTCGGATCGCAGCGCCATGGGCACGCCGGTCACGACCGGTACTTCCAGCGGGTTCGACATCGACCTCGACGGCCTGAAGGCTGGCAACGCGGTGACCGTAAGTGTGCGCGATGCCGCCGGCACACAGCGCAACCTCGTCCTGATGCCCTACACCTCGGACCCGGCGCCGAAGATCGATCCCCAGGACATCAACGATCCGACGGCATCGATCATTCCGATCAAGCTGACGGGGACCAATGCCGGGCTGCGCGATGCGATTCAGACCGCCCTCGGGGCGAGCTTCAGCGTGACCAGCCAGCCGAGCGCCGGCACCGGCGGCCTGCGCATCCTCACCGATCCATCGAGTGGGGCGCCGACGCTCCTCGGCGTCAGCGCCAGCGTCACGCAACTGAAAGACCCGAACGATTTCCAGAGCGGCGCCGCACAGATTCCGCTCTTCGTCGACGGAAACAAGAAGGGCACGCTCTACACCGGCTCCTTCGACGGCGGTTCGCAGCTGACGGGTTTCGCGCAGCGGATCAGCGTGAACCAGGCGGTGGTCAGCAACACCGCCAACCTCGTGACCCTCTCGTCCAAGACCCTGGCGTCGGATGCGTCGCGGCCCCAGTACCTGTACCAGGCCCTCACCGGTGCGAGCCGAACCTTCGCGGCGGCCAGCGGAATCGGCGGCGTCGCGGCGCCCTACACCGCGAGCGTCCAGGATTTCGCCCAGCGGATCATCGACGCCCAAGGGGCGGGAGCGGCCTCCGCGCAGGACCTCGACGAAGGGCAGGGCATCGCGCTGGCGACCGCCCAGTCCCGCGTCGCCTCCGTCTCCGGCGTGAGCATCGACGAGGAGATGTCGAAGCTCGTGCAGCTCCAGACCGCTTACAGCGCCAATGCGCGGGTGCTCACCGCCGCCCGCGACCTCCTCGACACCCTCCTGCGGATCTGAGGCCGAGCCCCCATGTGCCGAGCCCGACCGAGACCCCGCCCACTTCCGAGGCACCGATGAGCATCGCTCCGTTCAATGCCAGCACCTATCTGGGCGACCGCAACACGGCCAACCTCGTCGGCCTGAAGAGTCGCCTCGATACGCTGACGAACCAGCTCTCCAGCGGCAAGGTCGGCACGACCTATGGCAGCCTCGGCACGGGGCGGACGACCAGCCTGAGCGCGCACGCGGCCCTCAGCGCCCTCGACGGCTACGACGCGGTGATCACGAACGCGACGACCCGCGTTACCCTCGCCAACGCGAGCGTGACGCAGATCAACACCCTCGGCGACGGGATGCGGCGCTCGCTGACCGCCAGCAACAGCTCGACGATCGCCAACACACCGCAGGTCGCGCGCAACAGCCTGGACGCGGCGGTCGATGCCCTGAACGTCGATCTCGCGGGCCAATACATCTTCGGCGGCCGCGCCACCGACTCGCCCCCGGTCGCCGCCACCGACACGATGCTGAACGGCGACGTCGCCAAGGGCCTCGCCGGCCTGAAGACCCTGATATCGGAGCAGAAGACCGCGGACCTCGGTCTGCCGACCGGATCTGGCCGGGTCAGTAGTTCCGTGACCGGGACGTCGGCCAACACCGTGACGATCAGCGAGGACGGGACCGGGGCCGCCGGAACCGAGACGCGGGCCAATTTCGGTTTTCGGCTCCTCTCGGCGACGAGCTCCAACGCGACGGCGATCTCCGCGAGCGAAACCACCGATGCAACAGCTCCGCCTGTGACGTTCACCCTGGCGAAGCCGCCGGCCGACGGCGATCGCCTTCGGATCGCGATCAATCAGCCGGACGGGACGCAGAGCTTCGTCGATCTCACCGCGAAGGCGTCCTCGTCGGCGGGCGCGACAGACACCATGCCGGTCTTCGCCACGGCGGCCGAGGCGCAGACCTACCTCAACACTCGCTTCGCAACCTCGCCGGTCGCGAGCATCCAGGGCCCCACCGATCTCGGTGTGCAAGCCAATTTCGGAACCGGCACACCGGCGTCGCTGACGCTTGGCGTCAATGGAACACCCGTCGCGGGCGACACCGTGACGGTCAGCGTTGCCATGCGCGACGGCACGACCCAGACCCTGACCCTGACGGCCAGCCCCAACGCCGATCCGACCTCCACCACCGAGTTCTCCCTGGCAGGCGGCGTACAGGCTGTCGCGAACAGTCTCTCGCAGGCCGTCACCAATGCCCTGAAGGGTGCGGCTTCCACCAGCCTCGCGGCGAGCTCGGCGTCCCGAGCGGCACAGGATTTCTTCGCCGGATCGCAATCCGCCGGCCTCGCACCGCGGCGCATCAGCACCGACGGCAACGGCTACGCCGAGGCGGCCAGCACCAAGACCGTGATCTGGTACACGGGCGACGACACCTCGTCCGATCCGCGCGCCACGGCCACGGCGCAGATCGGGGCGAACCGGATCCTGAACATCGGCGTGCAGGCGAACGAAGCTCCGATCCGGAAGGTGCTCGCCGGTCTCGCCATGATCGCTGCCGATGCGGGAACGACGGCCGTCAGCGGGACGCCGGAGGCCCAACGCTTCAGCGCGCTCGCCGACCACGCCGGCACCCTGCTCGTCTCGAACAACACCACGGGGGGCGTTCCGGGCATCGCCAGCGATCTCGGCCTCGCCGCCAGCACCCTCTCGGACACGAAGACGGAAAACCGGACCAACCGCAACGCCCTTCAGGGCTCGCTCGACGGCGTCGAGAACATCTCGGCGGAGGACGTGACGGCGCAGCTCCTGCAGTTGCAGACGCAGCTCCAGGCGAGCTACCAGGTCACCTCGATGCTCTCGAAGCTGAACTTAGTGAACTATCTCAGCTGAGATCGGCGAGTTGGTCCGGCGGCCGGAATGGCTTAACCCAGGGGCCGGAGCGAATGCGGGAGCCCGGTCATGACCCCCAGGATGCCTACCGTGCTGGCCATGGCGATGCTGATCGTGCCCGGCCTCTCGGTGGGAGCCGGCGCGGCGGAGCGTCTCCGACCACAGGTTCAGGGGGAGAAACTTCTGCCCTGCCCGAAACAGGGTGCGGGCTTCGTCCGCGTGCCGGGCTCACCCATCTGCATCCGCCTCAGCGGCCGCGCCGTCGGTGGCATCGACGTCGACAGCCACGGCGCCGCGCCGGTCACGGCGGGGCAGCTTTCGATCGACACGCGCAGCGAATCCGAGTTCGGGCCGGTGCGTGCCTTCGTCCGCATGGGTCACGGGCGTCCCTGACGCGCCTCGCGGACAGGCGTCCCGCCGCGCGTCCTGTTATTCAGAGGCTGCGCGACAGCACCAGCGGCTGGCTTCTGGCGACCCCGCTGCGGCCATAGGGGGAGGGGCCCTGGGACGGGCGGCCATAGACGGTGGGCGTGCGGGTGCGCCCGATCTCGTCCGCCAGGGTCTTCACGAGGCCTTCCGACACGGTTCGGGCCGTCGCCAGCACGGCCTGGTTGGTCTCCAGGGCATGGGCGAAGCGGGCATGGGCCGCCTTGAGGGTGGCGATCCCCTCCGGCGCGAAGCGCGCGAGGGCGATGGCGTTGGCCTTCGTCGCCTCGAGGCCCTGGAAATAGGCGGCCGCCAGGGCCGACTTGCGCTCGTTCTCGGCGAGGCCCTCCCGCAGGCGGCCGACGCGGATGTGGTCGCTCTCGCGGGCGAGCACGCCCTCGAGCGCTTCAAGGCTCGCGATCACCCCGGCGACCAGGGCCGTCGCCCCGGCCCGGTCCGACACGCGGGGCGCCGGAACGTCAGCTGACCTTTGCACCGGCACCCTCCTGCATTTTCATCATCTCGCGGAACACCTGGTCGGCGATACCGACGCCGCCGCTCTTCACGATCTGGCCGGCGTATTCCTTGGTGAGCATCGACCGGTAGACGCCACCCCCAGTGCCGTTGTCGCCGAGCGGACCGTCGGTGCCCTCGGATTGCGACAGGCGGTCGAGGGACTGCTCCAGGAACATCGATTCGAAGTCGGTCGAGGCCTTCTTGGCCTTGGCCTCGGCGGCCGACTTCGCGGTGCTACCGGCGCTCCCGCCGACCGCGCTCTGAACGGTCTTGGCGATGTCGCCGACGATGGCCTTGCCGACCCCGAGGGCGGCACTGGCGGCGAGGGGCGCGAACAGCATGGGTTCAGGTCTCCGGCTGGAGTTGGGAGAGGGCGGCGAGAGGCATCACATCACCTCGATATCGGCCTGGAGGGCGCCCGCGGCCTTGATCGCCTGCAGGATCGAGATGAGGTCGCGAGGGCCGACGCCCAGGGCGTTGAGGCCGTCGACGAGTTCGCGCAGGGTCACACCCTCCTTGACCAGGGCGAGCTTGTTGCCGTCGCCCGTGTCGACCTTGACGCCGGTGCGCGGCACCACCGTGGTGGTGCCGTTGGAGAGGGGAGCCGGCTGGCTCACCTGCGGCTGCTCGGTGATGGTGACGGTGAGGTTGCCCTGCGCGATCGCCACGGTGGAGACCCGCACGTCGCGGCCCATCACGATGATGCCCGAACGCTCGTCGACGACGACCCGGGCGGTCTGGTCGGGTTCGACCTTCAGCTGCTCGATCTCGGTCACGAGCCGGATCATGTTGCCGGTGTAGCGGGCAGGGATCTGCAGGGTCACCGTGGCTGGATCGGTGGGTTCGGCGGTATCGGCGCCCATGAAGTCGTTGATCGCGGCGGCGATGCGCTTCGAGGTGGTGAAGTCGGGATTGCGCAGGGACAGGCGCAGCGAGCGCATGTCGTTCATCTTGAACGCCATCTCGCGCTCGATCATCGCGCCGTTCGGCACCCGCCCGTTCGTGGGAACGCCGCGGGTGATCTTGGCGGCGTCGCCTTCGGCCGAGAAGCCCGCGATGGCCACCGAGCCCTGCGCCAGGGCGTAGACCTCGCCGTCGGCGCCCAGCAACGGCGTGACTAGAAGCGTGCCGCCCTGGAGGGACTTGGCGTCGCCGAGGGAGGAAACAGTGATGTCGATGCGGTTGCCCTGGGTGGCGAAGGGCGGCAGGCTCGCGGTCACCATCACGGCCGCGAGGTTCTGCGTGCGCATGGTGGCTCCGCGGGTGTTCACGCCGAGGCGCTCCAGCATCGCCTGGAGGGACTGCTTCGTGAACGGGATGTTGTTCAGGGTGTCGCCGGTGCCGTTGAGCCCGACCACGATGCCGTAGCCCACGAGCTGATTCTGGCGCACGCCCTCCACGCTGGCGAGATCCTTGACCCGCGACAGGGCGAGGGCGGGGACCGCCTGGCCGACCAGCATCGCCCACCCTGCCAGAAGGCAAAGGGCGAAGCGCCGGATTCGGGTGGGGCCGTTCGGAGTGTCGGTCATGGCGCACTTTGCGACGGGAAGGTCCTGTCCAGTCTGCCAGGACCATGCCAACCGAACGCTTGTGCCAAAGCGTTGTTTTTGAACGATATTCTCTGGCGATACCGGCGCCGGCTGGGCAAAGGTCCCGGACGCTTCATGCCGACCCGGCACGTTCTGCCGGGTCATTTACGACCGGTTAACCACGCTTGCCGGATTCTGCCGACGCCGGGCGGACCATCGCCCCGATCGGTCTCACCTCATGCGCGTCGACACCCGCTTCGTCACTGCCAGCACCGGCCCGAGCGCGGCACCGCGCCGGAGCGAAGGCGCGCCCGCCTTCGCCGTCGCCAGCCCGGCAACGAACGCGGGCGGGCCGGGCGCCACCGCCGCGGCATCGCTCGCTGGTCTCGATGCCATCCTCACGCTTCAGAGCAACACCGATACGCCGGAGGAGCGCCGGCGCCGGTCGGCCCAGCGCGGCAACGACCTGCTCGATGGGCTCGACCGGCTGAAAGCCTCCCTGATCATGGGCCGCGTCTCGACGCGCGATCTACAGGCCATCGGGGCCCGCCTGTCGGAGCGCAGCGGCACCAGCGGCGACCCCCGTCTCGACGGATTGATCGCCGAGATCGAGTTGCGGGCCGCGGTCGAACTCGCCAAGCTGTCCGCCGCCCGCGCCGCCTGAGGCGCGGGGGCCGGAGCCGACCTCAGGCCTTCGTCTTCTTGGCGCGCGGCGTGTCGTCCGATCCGGCGGCAACTTCGCTGCCCTCGGTGTTGATCCGCTCGGCGATCTGGCTCAGCAGGGCGTCGGTCTTCTTCTCCTCCTCGAGGGTCTGTTCCAGGAGCTTGGCGGCATCCTCGTAGCCAAGCTGGCGTGCCCAGGTCTTCAGGGTGCCGTAGCGGGCGATCTCGTAATGCTCGACGGCCTGGGCACAGGCAGCCAGCACCGCATCGGCGGCTGGGCTATCGCCGAAATCCTCGAGATCCTCCTCCATCTCGGAGGTAATGCCCTGCATCGCCTCGCAGGTCTTGGCGCGGGCCGGCTTGCCAATGATCTCGAAGACCTGCTGGAGCCGCTCCACCTGCTCGGCACTCTCCTCCGCGTGAGTCTCGAACGCGCTGCGAAGCTCCGCGTGCTCGGCCGCCTTGGCCGACTTCTTCAGGGCTCGGACGGATTGCTTCTCGGCGTAGTAGACGTCCTTGAGGGTCTCGTAGAACGCGTCGTGCAGGGTTTTGGCCTTGGCTGCCATGGGGCGATCTCCGAAGTCGTGACGGTGGAAAAGGATGCGATCACCAGCGGAGTCAGGGCCGAGAAACCGGAAGGGTCCCGCAAGCGTCGCCATGGGAGAACCACACCCACCGAGGCCAGTTCCCCTGGGATTCTACTTCAATTTCTCTGTTTACCTGCAGTGTCTTAGGATAGAATTGCTTGGTAGCACCGGAAATTATCGTTTCCTTGAGGACACCTTTCTGGCCTTGAGAACGAGAGGAGCCAGCAATAGCTTTGCGCATGCGCCCCTGCGACCCCGACGGGACGGCGTCGCCCGCGTTCTCCGCCGGACCGCCCCGGCCTGTCGGCGGGTGCAGGTCAGCTCCTGATCCCTCGCCACGGAGACCTGCATTTTAACGCAGGACAGATTCTAGGTGACAAAGCGCAGCCGCTGTTGCAACGCACAGCCTCCGGTGGCGTGTTTGCAGCCGTTGCGTGTTTGCCGCAGCGCGCAAAACATCCGAGAGGATTGCGGTATGCGGTAACCACGATGCGTTGTCGTGGCCTGCACCCTGCATTATAGCCACGCAAAACGATCGCCGCGGACCGGCTGCAAGAGGCGCGAATGGCGAAGGTCACGATTGAGGACGGGTACGTACCGAGTGAGAGCGAGCCGTTCATGAATGATCGGCAGCGGGAGTATTTCCGTCGCAAACTGCTCGGCTGGAAGTCCGATATTCTACGTGAGGCCCAAGATACGCTGGTCGCATTACAGACCGAGAACGAAAATCATCCCGATTTGGCGGATCGTGCCTCGTCCGAGACGGACCGGGCCATCGAGTTGCGAGCGCGGGACCGGCAACGCAAGCTCACCGGCAAGATCGACGCCGCCCTAGCGCGGCTGGAGGACGGTTCCTACGGCTATTGCGAGGAGACCGGCGAGCCGATCTCGCTGAAGCGCCTGGATGCCCGCCCCATCGCGACGCTGTCGCTCGAGGCGCAGGAGCGTCACGAGCGACGCGAGCGCGTCTACCGGGACGACTGAGCGGGCTGGTCGCGGGCGGACCGCGATCCAAGCCGTTCTCGGAGAGGGACGAACAGGCTCCGGCGGGGCTCAGAACGGCAGGAGCACGTCGACCAGCTGCTGACCGTAGCGCGGCTGCTGCACATCGGTGATCTGGCCGCGTCCGCCATAGGCGATCCGGGCCTGGGCGATCTTGCTCGAATCGATGGTGTTGTCGGACTCGATGTCCTCGGGCCGGACCACGCCCGCGACGATGAGTTCGCGGACCTCGAAGTTGATGCGGATCTCCTGCTTGCCCTCCACCACGAGGTTTCCATTGGGCAGGACCTGCGTGACGATGGCCGCGACGCTGGTGGTGACGGTCTCGTTGCGCTGAACCGAACCGGCACCGTCGCTCGATGTGGTCGAAGTGGCGTTGATGAGCTTGTCGGGGCTGATCCCGGCCGCCGTCACCCCCTTGCTGCTCTCCAGGCCGAAGGCGTTGGGCAGGCCGAAACCCTCGGCGTTCGAGCGCGAGCGCTTGGTCTCGTTGTTCAGGTTCGCCTTATCGGTGACATTGACCTTCACGGTGACGAGGTCGCCGATTCGGGCGGCCCGCTGGTCCTTGAAGAAGGCGCGCGAGCCTGTCCGCCACAGGGAGTTCGGAGCGTACGAGACCGGCTGGACCTCCGGCATCGGCAGGCGCACCGGTTTGTAGCCGGCCTGGGCGGTCGGGTCCTCGATGGCCGAGAGGGCTGGCGTCGCACCGATCTGGGACAGTCGGTCCGCAGTGTTGCAGGCGCCGAGGGTCGTGCAGAGGAGCGCGACGGCGAGGGCTGGAGAGACGCGGTGGGTCATTGGGACCGAACCTTTGGCAAACCGAAAGGGGACGCGGACGGGGCGGCTCAGCGCTGAAGCGCGGGACCGTCGAGGGCGGCGCTGGCCTGGCGCACCAGGGGCGCGGGACCGACGGAAACGCGGCCGGGTCCGATCACGGTGGCGGACAGGATCTTCTTCGAGACCGGGTTGGTGACCGTGATCATGGCGCCGAGGCGGCCACCCTCGTTGGCCAGTCCCCGGAGGGAAAGATTGAGACCGGGGGAATCGAAGAGGATCGTGACGGCCTCACCCCGGGCCACGAGGTCGGGCGGCGCGAGGTCGCCCGAGCGCAGGATCGCACCGGCACCGAGGCTGCGCTGCGCCACCTGTCCGGCGAGATCGCCGAGGGACCCCTGCGCGTCCGACGGTGTCGCTTCGCGCGGACGGCGCTCGAGGGTCAGGTCGGCCGCGTTGATCGTCTCGCCGCGATTGAGGCTGCGCCCCAGGACGGCGACCTCCCGGATCTCCATGACCTGGCCCGAGACCCGGAGGGATGCCTGACGCTCGCCCAGGGTGATCAGGCCGGCGATCCGGCGCGAGCGCGGATCGTAGCTGAGGTCGAGGGCGACGGCCTGACCGTTCAGGTCCAGGGGCGCCAGAAGGGTCGGGGACTCGCCATCGAGGCGAATGGCGAGGTTGCGCGGATCGACGCCGTAGCCGGATTCCAGGGCGCGCTTCAGGGCGGCCTCGATCTCCGGCTGCGTCACCCGGCGGGCGGCGCGCTGGACCGAGACCTGGACCCGGCCGCCGGTCTCCACCGGGCCGAGCCCGAGACCGGCCACCGCATCGGCGATGCGACGCGCCTGGATCGTGCCGGTGGCGCCAAGGGCCGGCGCCCGGAACAGCGGACGCTGCGCCGTCTCCGCAGAGGCCCCCTCGACGAGGTCGCCGAGGGTGAGGACGTCGCCGCGGGCGGTGACGTCGCCGCGCAAGCGCAGGCTTGCCCCGGCGGGGCGGGCCTCCTGGGCCAGGACCTGGAAGGTGAGGAACGAGAAGGCCAGGACGGCCAGCAGGGTTCGGCCCACGATGGCGACGCTCAGGGTCGAGACCCTGATCGGGCGGCGGGGGGGGATCTGTCTGAGCGCATGCATGGTCAGGACCTCGATCAGCTGCGGAACATCTGGGAGGTGGTCGAGAGCATCTGGTCGGCGGCGGTCACCACCTTCGAGTTCATCTCGTAGGCGCGCTGTGCCGCGATCAGCGACGAGATCTCGGTGACGGCGTTGACGTTCGCCTCCTCGAGATAGCTCTGCTGCAGGTTGCCGAACCCTTCCGAGCCCGGCAGACCGTTGATCGCCGGACCGGACCCGGCGGTCTCGATGAACAGGTTGTCGCCGATCGATTCGAGGCCGACCTTGTTGACGAAGCGGGCGAGCTGGAACTGGCCCAAGGCCTGCGGCGCGGTCTGCCCTGGCACGGTGGCCTGGACCGCTCCCTGGGCGCTGATCGTCACCGACGTGGCGTTGTTCGGCACCGTCACCCCGGGATCGACGAGGTAGCCGTCGCGGGTGACGAGCTGCCCCTGGGCCGAGAGGTCGAACGAACCGTCGCGGGTGTAGGCCGTGCGCCCGTCCGGCAGCGTCACCCGGAACAGGCCTTCGCCGCGAATGGCGACGTCGTATTCCTTCTCGGTGCTCGTCAGCGT
This sequence comes from Methylobacterium sp. Leaf465, assembly GCF_001424705.1. Lineage (GTDB taxonomy): Bacteria > Pseudomonadota > Alphaproteobacteria > Rhizobiales > Beijerinckiaceae > Methylobacterium. The sequence continues at coordinate 62,825 of NZ_LMRA01000008.1, read as the reverse complement.
CCCCTGCGACATCACCCGGGCGGTCGACGTCGTCTTCACGCCCGAGCCGATGGCGAGGCCTGCGGGCAGCTGCGTGTTCTGGTCGGAGGTCGAGGAGCCCGCCCGGCGCAGGTTCTGGTAGAGCAGATCCTGGAAATGCGGCTGCTGGCGCTTGTAGCCGGTGGTGCGCAGGTTCGCGATGTTGTTCGAGATGACCTGGACGTTGAGTTCCTGGGCCGCCATGCCGGTGGCGGCGGCGTAGAGGGCGCGCATCTGCTGAGATCCTTACGCGACGTCGGCGAGACGGCGGATCGCCGTGCCGCGCAGATCGTCGAGGCGCGAGATCACGCCCGAGACCATGGTGTAGGTGCGGTTCACGTCCATGAGCCGGGTCATCTCGATGACGGGCTTCACGTTCGAGCGCTCCAGGGCGCCGGCCTCCACCCGGCCGGCGAGGCCGGCGGCCTGGGGCTGTGCCGCGGAGGCATAGAGATTCGCGCCCTCGTTGGTCAGCGCCTGGGGATTGGCGAAGGTGACGAGGCGGACGCGGCCGCGGATGCCGAGGTTGGTCGAGACCGTGCCGTCCGGGCCGATCGACACGCCGGTCTCCTGCTGGCCGATCTGGATCGGCCCCGCCTCGCCTTGCACCGGGTACCCGTCGCTGGTGACCAGCGTCCCCTGGGCGTCGGTCTCGAACGCGCCGTTGCGGGTGTAGCGATCGCCATTCGGGGTGCGCACCACCAGGAAGGCCTCGCCGCGCACCGCCACGTGGAGGGGATTGCCGGTCTGCTCGATGGGTCCTTGGGCGAGGTCCAGGGCGGTGCCCTGGTCGATCACGTAGGAGACGCGGCGGTCCGGCCTCTGAAAGGAATCCGCGCTCGCCACCGGCATCAGGTATTCCTGGAACCGGCTGTTGCGCCCCTTGAAGCCGTTGGTGGAGATGTTGGCCATGTTGTTGGCGATGACGTCCAGCTCGCGCTGGAGCGCGACCTGGCTCGAAACCCCCACGAACAATGCGTTCTGCATGACACTCTCAGCCCCGACGAGCGACGATGTCCCAACATCCGCATGGGCCGTGCCAGCTTAGGAAATCCGTATTCTATGAACATCGTCAATATCTTAAACAGATATCGACGACCAGGCAGCGCCTGCCGTGTCCGACCGCGCGGCAAGTCCGACCCGGCAGCTTTTGCCGCCTTAACGACGCGTTAACCTTGCTGGCCCGATACCTCTGCGAGGGTCGACATCCGAGGGTGTCGATGTCGACGAGCGGGTCCCACTCGCCCCACCGCGCAGTCCCGAGGTCCAGCGATGGCCAAGAAGCCGAAGAAGGCCACCGCCGAGGGTGAGGAGGGCGCGGAGGGCGAGGCCCCGAAAGGCGGCAAGAAGAAGCTCATCATCATCGGCGCGGTGGTGCTGGCGCTGGTGGGTGGCGGCGGTTTCGTCTTCCTGAAGAAAAAGGCTGGCGACGGCCACGCCGAAGCGGCCGCCGAGGTGAAGAAGCCGGTCGTGTTCCTCGATGTCCGCGAGATGATGGTCAATCTCGCCAGCGAGCCGGGCCAGGACCGGACGCGCTTCGCCAAGATCAAGGTCGCGATCGAGCTCAAGGACGCCAAGGTCGAGGGCGAGGTGAAGCCCCTGATGCCGCGCATCGAGGACGCCTTCCAGGTCTACCTGCGCGAACTGCGTGCGAGCGACCTCGCCGGGTCGGCCGGCATCTACCGCCTGCGCGAGGAATTGCTGCGCCGGGTCAACGTCGCCATCCACCCGGCCCGGGCGGAGGCGGTCCTCTTCAAGGACGTGGTGATCCAGTAGGCGGGCGCTGCCGATTGGGATGGATGAAGTTTCGCAGGTGACGAGAGTCTGATGGCCGGACCGGAAGACGAGATCGACGAGGACGACTGGGCCGCAGCCCTCATCGCCCAGAACGGCGAGGGAGGCGAAGCCTCGCTCGCCGACGAGTGGGGCGCGGCACTCGCCGAACAGGGCACCACCACCCATGCCAGCGACGTCGCCGCCGAATGGGCGACGATGATCGAGGACGGGGAGACCGACAATCTCCCCGAACTCGCCGGCAACGACCGCATCCTGAACCAGGACGAGATCGACGGCGTCCTCGGCTTCTCCCTGCGCGAGCTCTCGGCCTCGGGGGCCGGCGGCGTGCGCGCTATCGTCGATTCGGGCGTCGTCCAGTACGAACGTCTGCCGATGCTGGAAATCGTCTTCGACCGGATGATCCGGTTGTTGTCGACCAGCCTGCGCAACTTCTTCCAGGACAACGTCGAGGTGACCCTCGACAACATCACCTCGGTGCGCTTCGGCGACTACCTGAACGCGATCCCGCTGCCGACCCTGCTCGGCGTCTTCCGGGCCGATGCCTGGGAGAATTCCGGCCTCGTCACGGTGGAATCCAATCTCGCCTACTCGACCCTCGACCTGCTCCTCGGCGGCAAGCGCGGCGGCTCCTCGACCCGCCTCGACGGACGCCCCTTCACCACCATCGAAATGCAGCTCGTGCGGCGCCTGGTGGAGATCATCCTCACGGACCTCGAGCTCTCGTTCCAGCCGCTCTCGCCGGTGCGCTTCGCCATCGACCGGATCGAGACCAACCCGCGCTTTGCGACCATCACCCGGCCCGCCAACGCCGCCATCCTGATCAGCCTCAAGCTCGACATGGATGGACGCGGCGGCCTACTGCAGATCCTGTTCCCCTACGCCACCATCGAGCCGATCCGTGAACTGCTCATGCAGAGCTTCATGGGCGAGAAGCTCGGCCGCGACCACGTCTGGGAAAGCCACCTCGCCACGGAGATCTGGCAGGCCGACGCGACCATGGAGGCGGTGCTGCACGAGATGATGCTGCCCCTAAAGAAGGTGCTGTCGCTCAAGGTCGGCGATACGCTGATGTTCGACACCAAACCCTCGGACCTGATCGCGATCCGCTGCGGCGACTGGGCCCTGACCCAGGGCCGGATCGGCCGGATCGACGACAACATCGCGGTGCAGCTCACCCGGCCGCTGCGCCGGTCGCGCACCACGCTCCAGGCCTTCGAAGCCTCCATGAACAACCGCAACGACGGGTGACGCGACCAGCCATGAGCCTCCTCGTCACCCTCCTGGCCGATGGCCTCGTCGCCGTCCTACTGGTCGCCAGCATCGTCTCCTCGATGCGCCTGAGCGGCCGCATCACCAAGCTCAAGGCCGACGAGGCGGCCCTGCGCCAGACCATCGGCGACCTCGTCATGGCGAGCTCCACCGCCGAACGGGCCATCGTCGGCCTGCGCGCCACCCTCGACGAGTGCGACCGGACCCTGGCCGACCGCCTTGGCACCGCCGAGCGCTACGCCACCGACCTCGCCGCCCACGTGGAGGCGGGTGAGACGGTGATCGCCCGCATCGCCTCCATCGTGGCCCAGGCCGCCCCGACCCGCGAGCTCGCGCGCACGGCGGCCCCGGCACCGGAGCCGCTTGACCTCGAGCGCGTGGTCCCGCCTGTCCGCGTCGCACCGCCCGCACCGTCGAGCCCCAACGGCGAGCGCCTCGGGGTCGCTGCCGCCGCCGCCCTGGCCATGTCCGAGCGCGCCCTCGGCCGCCTGCGGAGCAAGGCCGCATGACGAAGGCGCCCCCCGGGAAACGGACCGGCAGCTTGGTCCGGTTCCGTCAGACGCGGCCGCTGAAGCTGCGCCTGATTGATGCCGTGACCCTGGCGGCGGCCGGGCTTCTGGTGCTGAAGGTCGCGGCCATCGCGGTGGAGGAATCGAAGCCGCAACCGGGCGCGGCGATGCCGGAGTTCGCGCGCGTCCTCGCCAAGGCCCGCACGAATTACGAGCCCGCAGACCCGTCGACCACCGGCTCGGTGACGCCGAAGGAACCCGAGAAGCCGGCTCCGGAGCCCGAGAAGCCGGCACCGCGTCCACCGCCGCCGCCGGAGCCGATGCCGGCGTCCGAGCGCGCCCTCCTCGAGCGCCTCGCCGCGCGGCGCGATACCCTCAAGCAGCGCAGCGAGGCCCTCGATCTGCGCGAGCAGCTGCTCGGCACCGCCGAGCGCAAGCTGGAAGAGGGCGTCGACACGCTGAAGCAGGGTGAGGACAAGGCCGAAGGAGGCGGCTCGCAGCGCGCCGAAGCCGAGCGGGCCGCGCTGAAGAACATCGTCACGATGTACGAGACGATGAAGCCGAAGGACGCCGCGCGGGTGTTCGACCGGCTGAGCCTCGAGGTCCTCGTGCCGATCGTTCTGGCGATGAATCCCCGCAAGATGGCCGAGGTGCTGGCGCTGATGCAGTCGGAGCCCGCGGAGAAGCTCACCGTGGCCCTGGCCAATCGGGCGCGCGGGCAGGCCGGCGGCCCGGCAGCCACGGTCGCAGCCGGTCTCGGCCCGAACGAACTCCCGGCGATCGACGCACCGACGCCTCCGCCCCGGCGCTGACCACCCTGACGTTTGCAGGCGGTCATCCACTGGGTTGTCCGCGCCTCCATTGCGCGTTCGTCCGCGCCCGACTAGGGGCAGGCATCCCGAGCGGATGAAATCCCCACCGCGCGGGTTCGGGGAGCCAAGCACGTGCCGTCCATCAGCCTGATCCGAGTCCTCGCCGTCCTGAGCTTCGCCCTGACCGTGGCGGCTCCCGTCGCGGCACAGGACGCCGAAGCTCCGGCCGCCACCGAGGCGCCGGCCAAGCCGAAACCGCGCAAGGCCGCCCCGCCGAAGCCAGCTCCGGCGAAGCCCGCGGCGCCGATGCCGGCTGCCGCCTCCGCGCCTCCGACCACCACGGCCGGCTGGCCGACCGGTGCGAGCTCCCTCACCGAGGTCTATGGCGACTGGACCGTGACCTGCGCGAAGGCCGACGCGAAGGCGGAATGCGCGGTGATGCAGGCCCAGGGGGCCAAGGGCCGTCGCGAATTCGCCCTGGAGATCCGGACGCCCAACGATGGGCGCGCGCAGGGCTTCATCCTGATGCCGCTCGGCCTCGCCATCGAGCCCGGCATCTCGTTCAAGCTCGACGAGGCCGTCCTCGGCAAGGGCGCGCCCTATCTGTCCTGCAGCCAGGAGGGGTGCCTCGTGCCCATCAGCCTGCCCACCCTGGCGACCGACACGATGAAGACCGCCAAGAACCTGCTGGTCTCCGCGACGAAGCCGGAGGCCAAAGAACCCGTGACCATCACGGTACCGCTCGAAGGATTCGCCAACGCGCTGGCGCGCGCCATCGCGCTGACGAGCTGAGCGGGACCGTGGCGCGGCCGGACCCGAGGAGCGTACCCGTGAAGAGATCGGCCCTGCTGACCCGAAGCCTGATGACCCTGATGGTGGCCGGAGCCCTGGCGGCGCCGGCATGGGCCCAGGAGGAACGGCCGCCCGAGAAGCCGCCCGGCCCCCCGCCGACGGCCGCCGAGGCAAAGGCCGAACGCCAGAAGAACAGCGCAGCCAAGCTCGCCGGCCTGCTCGCTTTCGTGGAAACCTACTGCCGCGACCTCAAACCGAACTCCAAGCGCTTGAATTCCGTCGTCGCCGGCCTCGGTGTCGCGCCCGACGATCTGGCCCAGGGTGACCTGAACCTGCGCAGCCGGGCCTATACGGAGATCTATACCAAGGACATTTCCGCCAATTGCGCGCGCGCCGCCGAGAATTTCGGCGAGACCGGCCGGACGATCCCGGGTCTGATCACCAAACGTTAGCGGTCCGGAGAAAGCGCCGCCGCGTTTTAAGCGCCCGTTAGCCTCGACACGCGAGAGTGGCCGGACAGTGCGGCGTAAGGCGGATCGACTCGGCTGCGAGTCACTCCGCCCCATGGGTTTGGCGTATCCAGCGATGGCTCTCGATGCCGGTATCGCGACACGACGGCGTCGGCTTCGGGCTGGCTTCGCCGCGATCTCGATCATGGCTGCGGCTCTCTGCGGGGGGACGGAGGCGACCGCCGCACGCCTCACGGCGATCAAGGGCGCGCAGAGCGAGCGCTACGGTCGCCTCGTCCTGACCTTCGACGGCCCGGTTTCGGTCAAGGCGCGGATGTCCGGGTCCGTGCTCGTCCTCGGCTTCTCGGAGAAGGTGAGCGCCGGCCCCGAGCGCATCGCCGCCGAGATGCCGGACTACGTCACAGCCGTGCGGCGCGATCCCGACGGACTGGGCCTACGCCTTGCCCTGCAACGCCCCTACCGCGTCAACGTCCAGGAGGCGGGGGAGAAGGTGTTCGTCGATCTTCTGCCGCAGGACTGGAGCGGTCTGCCGCCGGCCCTGCCGCCGGAGGTGGTGGCCGAGCTGTTCCGGCGGACCCAGGCCGCTGAGGCGGCCCTGCGGGCGGCGCGCCCCCCCGCCGAGCCGAAGACCCTGCGCCTCGAACTGGCGCATCTTCCGACGCTCACCCGCCTGAGCCTGCGTGCACCGGCGTCCGCCGCACCGCGCTTCGAGGCCGTCGGCCCGGCCATGCGCCTCGCGATTCCGGGAGCCTGGCGCATCGACGAGGTCGCCACCCGCGGGCGCCTGACGCCGTCCATCGAGAGCCTGTCGGCCGAGAGCGACGAGACCGGCGCCCGTCTTCTCGTCACCCCCGCGGACGGCTACGAGATCCGAACCTTCAGCGACGAGGACGGCGCGACGATCGACCTCGTCCGAAAGCCTGCCGAGAAGGCCAAGCCCAGCGCGCAGGATGCGAAGGCCGGGGAGGGCGCTGGGCCCGTCGGCGAGGCCAAAACGACCGAGACCAAGACGACCGAGACCAAGGGAGTTGAGACCAGAGCGACGGAGGTGAGGGCGGCAGAACCCAAACCCGAGAAGGCCCCGCAGCGGTCGCCGGGGCAGACCACGGAGACGTCCGGGACTGCACCGGCGGCTCCCGTCGCCGCGACGGTTCAGCGCCCCACCGGACCGGGCCTCGCGTTCCCGTTCAAAACCATGCCGCCGGCCGCTTTGTTCGAGCGTGCGGGCATCGCCAATCTGGTCTTCGAGACCGCAGAGCCGGTCGTCGTCCCCGCGGGCGATCCCATACTCGCGCCGCTCGGTCCGCCAACGCGAACCGGTCGGATCGTGACCGTGCGCTTTCTCGTTCCGCGCGACCGGCTCCTGGACCTTGTGCCGGTCGGCCCCGCCGGGGACCCGACCGGCTGGGAGTTGGTGGCCAGCGAGAACCTGTCTGCGAGCGACGCCCTCTCGGCGATTCGCGTCACCGATGCGGCCGGGCGGATCAGTGTCGGCGTGCGCCTCCCGAACCCCGGGGTCGCCTCCTGGCTCAGCCTCGACGGGGAGCGCATCGCCGTCGTGACGGGCCGGGGCCCGAAGCCGGCCGGAATTCCGAAACGGCAGATCTTCGTCGACTTCGAATTGCTGCCGAGCCGGCAGGGCGTCGCAGTCCTGGCGCAGGCGGACGACCTCCTCGTGCGGCCGGACCTCGACGGGGTCGCGATCAGCCGGGAAAGCGGCATGGCCGTCTCCGGCGTCGCGCGCCCCGCCGATGCGCCCCTGATATCCCTCAGTGACCTCGCCCTGGACCGGGGTCCCTGGGAGGCCTCGCAGCGCGGCGACACCCGCGAGCTGATCCGCGACCAGCTTCAAGCGGCCGCGGAGGCACCGCGTGCCGCGCGCGGACCGCTCCGAATGGTCCTGGCGCGCACGATGCTCGCCAATCGCCTCTCCCTGGAAGCGCTCGGCGTCCTCAAGACCGCCTTCGGCGACGATCTCGTCCTGGCCGGCCAGCGCGATGTTCCGATGCTCACCGTAATCGGAAACGCCCTGATCGGGCGCATGTCCGACATGCGCACGGGTCTGGCCGTCGAGATCCTCAGGAACGATCCCGAGGCGCGGCTGTGGCAGGGCTACCTCGAAGCCCTCGAAGGCCGCTGGAGCGCGGCCGATGCCTCGTTCCGCGCGACCGCGAGCGTGCTCGACCGCTACCCCGACGACCTCCAGGCGCTCCTTCGCACCGCAGCCGCCGAGGCCGCGGTCGAGACGGGAGACTGGGATGCAGCCAACCGCCAGATCGTCGCGGCCACCCGCGCAGCGGACCGCCCGACCCAGGAACGACTGGCCTTGCTGCGCGCCCGGATCGACGAGGTCACCGGCCAGACCGTGGCCGCCCTCGATGCCTACGAGCGCCTCAGCGAAAGCGCAGAGGCAGGGGTCGCCGCCTCGGCCCGCCTGAGGGCCACCGTGCTGGGGCACGCGGCGGGGAAGGTCACGGTGGCGGATGCCATCGAGCGCCTGGAGCTGCTGGCCCTGTCCTGGCACGGCGACGACCTCGAACCGCGAACCATCTCGGCCTTGGCCAAGCTCTACGTCGAGGCGGGACGCTGGCGTCAGGCGATGATGACCGCCCGCCGCGCCGATTCTACCGGCACGGATTCACCGCTGGTGCGCGACGTGCACGACATGGCCCAGACCCTCTTCGAGGATCTCTACCTCGGTGAGCGCAGCTCCAAGCTGTCCGGAGTCGAGGCCCTGGCACTGTATTTCGACTTCAAGGAGTTCGCGCCGCTGGGCCGTCGCGGCGACGAGATCGTCCGGCGGCTGTCGGATCGTCTGGTGGAGTTGGACCTCCTCGATTCTGCGGGCGAACTGCTGCAGCATCAGGTCGACCATCGCCTGACGGGGCCCAGCCGTGCGGGCACGGCGGCGCGACTCGCTGCCATCCGGCTCATGGACGAGAAGCCCCTCCAGGCCCTCCAGACCCTGGACGCCACCTACCTGCCCGAACTCCCCGAGGATCTGCGCCGGGCGCGGGCGCTGCTGCGGGCGCGCGCCCTGTCCGACCTGTCCCGCACCGACCTCGCTCTCGAGACCATCGAGGGCGAGACGGGGCCGGATGCCGAGCGCCTCAGGGCGGACATCCTCTGGACCGGCCGGCGCTGGCGCGACGCCGGGGAGGCGCACGAGGCACTGGTCGGCGATGCCTGGCGCCGCCGCGTGCCCCTCGACGACGACGCCCGCACGGACATCCTGCGCGCGGCGATCGCCTACGGGCTCGCTGGCGAGACCCTTGGCCTCGAGCGCCTCCGGGCGAAATTTGCGGGTCCGATGGCCGAGAGCGTCGATGCCCGCACTTTCGCCCTTCTCACCCAAGCCAACGCCGTCCGCACCGCGGGCTTCCGCGAAATCGCGCACAAGGCCACCAGTGCCGAAACGCTCCAGGCGTTCCTCTCGGAATACCGCAAGCGCTATCCCGAGAGCGCCGTGCCGGCGCCGGGCAAGCGCGAGACGGATGCGCGGGCCGACGCCCAGGCGAGTGCGACCCCGCCCGGCTGAGCGGGGACGACGTCACGCCGGACATGCGGCGTAAAAGCCTGATGCGATTCGCCGAATTATGTCGGGCCCAGCGCAACAAACGCGCCGCGGCGACGTTCTGCCTCCAATCCCAATCACCCGTGCGGCTTACGTTCCAGCCCGTCACAGCAGAGGCCTTCCCATGCTCACGGAACCGCTCGACACCACGACCGGAAAGACCCACCTCGACATCTTCGACACCCAGCAGCGCAGCGCGATGGCCACGCGCCTCGGCGTGTCGGAAGATCGCCTGAAGCGCGCCGTGCGCCTCGTCGGCAACCGCATCTCGACCCTGAAGAGCTACCTCGAGCGCTAATCGCGCGAACCGGCATGTGACGATAGGGAAGGGCGCTCTCGGGCGCCCTTTTTCGTGCGCGGCCACCGGCTCACGCGGCCCTTCAGGTCCCGTAGCTCTGCACCAGCGAGCCCGCCACCAGGGTCCAGCCGTCGACGAGGACGAAAAAGATCAGCTTGAACGGCAACGCCACGGTCGCCGGTGGCACCATCATCATGCCAACGGCCATGAGGATCGAGGCGACGACGAGGTCGATGATCAGGAAGGGGATGAACAGCAGGAAGCCGATTTCGAAGGCACGGCGCAGCTCTGAGATCATGAAGGCCGGCGTCACCACTTCGAGGCCGACGGCTTCGGGACCGGCCGGGATGGGAGCCTTCGCCATATCCAGGAAGAGCTTGAGATCCTTCTCGCGGACGTTCTTCAGCATGAAGGTCTTGAAGGGTGCGGAGGCGCGCTCGAAGGCGACGCTCTGCGTGATCTGCCCGGCGATCAGCGGCTCGATGCCATTGCGATAGGCTTCGCGCCCGACCGGTGCCATCACGAAGGCGGTCAGGAACAGCGCCAGGCTGGTGACCACCGCGTTCGGCGGGGCGCTCTGGGTCCCCAGCGCCGAGCGCAGAATCGACAGCACCACCACGATCCGGGTGAAGGACGTGGCCATCACCAGCACCGAGGGCGCCAGTGCGAGGACGGTGAGAAGCGCGACGAGCTGGAGGGCCCGTTCGGTCACCCCGCCGGTGCCGAGATCGACCGAAAGGCTCTGGGCCTGCACCGCCGTCGTGGCACAGGCCAGCCCCAGGCCGATCGGGACCGGCAGGCGCAAGCGTCTCAGGGGGAAGGAGCGGGGTTCGGTCATACCGGTTCCGGGCGATGCGACGCGACGCGGCCGCGCGCCCCTCTTAGCATTCGCGCCCCGGGCCGCATCCCCGTGCGAGGCCATGCGAACTCGGCCCCGGCGGGGTGTGCGGGTCGGGTGCGGGGCGCCCCCGGATCCGTCTACTGCTTGCGATCCAGAGGGCGGCCGAGTAGCCGCGCGAACTCCGCCTCGATCTCTTCCACGGAGAACGGATTGGGGCTGGCTGGCGCCTTTGCGGGCGCAGGAGCGGGAGGCGGCGGGGTCGGCGCTGCGGCGGGTGGCGATTCGATCACCGCCGGGGGAGCGGCATCTTCGACCTCCGGCGCGTCGGCGACCGCCGCGTGGATCACGGGGTCCGGCTCGATCGGAGCAGACTGAAGCGGAGCGGGCGGCTCCACCGGCACGGCCTCGAGCTCTGGCTCCTCGATACGATCGGCGAAGAGCGCGTCGTCGACGGCAGACCGCGGTTCGACGGCGAACCGCTCGTCCGATGCCGACGTCTCAGCGGTGGCCGCCATCGCGGCGGCGATGGGATCGATGCCGGACGCCTCGGCGACCGGGACCCGGTTCACCTCCGGCTGGGGTTCGACGCGCGCTTCCGGGGCGTCAGGCCTGTCTTCGGGCATCGCAGGCGCGACGGCCTCAGCCACGGGGCTCTGCATGGGCATGGCGGGACGGACCGCCGCCGAGGGTCGGCGCAGGGCCTCCTCCAGCTGGCGTGCCATGTCGGAGAGGATCGCGGCATCGACGCCGCGGGCTGTGGGTGCCGAGACGGGAGATGCCGAGACGGGAGGCGCCGGTGCGGCGACCGCCTCCGCGGGCGTGTCGCGACCGGTTTCGGGCTCGGATCCCCGCTCCGGCAGGCCGACGCGGTCCGCGATCGCGGCAGGAACGAAGTTCGCCAGGGAGGGCGGCGTCCGGCGCATGACGCGCGCAATCTGGGAGTCGCGCTGTCGCGGCGCGGCCGGCTCCGGGGCCGGGACGCCCGGCATCGGCTCTAGGGCAGCCGCACGCGGGCGATCGCCCAGGGGTGGGGCCACCTCGTAATCCGCGCCGGGGGACGGCACCGCCATCTCGAAGACCGGCTCACGATAGGGAGCAACGGGCGGAACGGATGGCGCCAGGCTCGGGACCGGAGCCTGCTCGGATACCGGCGGTTCCGGCATCGTCTTCAGCACCGGCTCGGGAGCCTCGTCGAAGGCGGTCTCATCGGACGCCATCCGGGCGCTCATGCCGCGCAGGATGTTGCGCTCGATCACGACGTCGTTGGGGCCGCCCACGAGAAGCAGATGCTCGACGTTGTCGCGCCGCAGCAGGATCAGCTGGCGCTGACGGTCGAGCTCGTAGATGTCGACGATGCCGAGTCGCGGCTGGCGGCCGCGGGGAGAATTCTTGCCGGAGAGGGGCGATCCCTTCCCGCCGAGTCGCCGGATCAGGAAGACGCCCGCCGCAAGGATGAGGAAGATGACGACGAAGATGATGGCGAACTGGAGGGGAAACGAGCCATCCGAGCTGAAGAACGATGACAAGACCGGGGTCTCTCGCTTTTGGGGCTCGTGGCCCGACGCAACACTGGAAAACCCAGTATCATGTCCGGCGCCAGCGCGGGCAACAACGTTAAGACTTCGTTAACAGCTCCTTTGGCCAAGACAAATTCGGCAATGTCTTGAAGGACTTGCGGTTCGCCAAGGACGCCCCGCCGCCCGATCCGATCACGGAGCGGCGGGGCGTGCCGTGTCTCCACGGCGAAGCCGATACGCAACGCGGCCTGGACTGACAGTGCCCCGCCCGCGGTTAACGGCGCATCAAGCGCTCGTCTGCGGCTCATCTCGAAACGGGACCCACCAGCGGTCCTGGCGCGTTGGATGGGCGGCACAGCCGGAGGTAGTTCGACGTGGCATCCGTGGAAGATCAGCATCAAGCGCATCTGCGAGACGCGGTCACGTTGGCCCGCGACAACGTTCTCCGGGGCGGGCGCCCCTACGGCGCCGTGATCGTACGCGATGGCGATGTGCTGTCGCGGGCCGTCAACACCATCGCGATCACCCAGGATCCCACCGACCACGCCGAGATGGTGGCGATCCGGGAGGTGAGCCGTCGGCTCGGGCGCCCGAAGCTCGACGGTTGCATCGTCTATGCCAGCGGTCGCCCCTGCCCGATGTGCCATGCGGCCATGCGCTTGGCCGGCATCAAACAGGCCTACTTCGCCTACAGCGCGGAGGAGGGCGAGCGCCACGGACTCCTCGGCGCCGGCATCTATGCCGAACTCTGCCAGCCCCTGGGCGATCAACCGATGCGCGTGGAGCACCTCCCCGTGGCGGTGGAGGACCATCCCTACGTGCTCTGGCGCGAGCGGCAGGGCGCCTCCGAGACGGGTTAAGGCGATGACCGTTCCGCGTTGGATCCCATTCCTCGCCGCCGGCCTCTTCCTCGCGGCCGCCATCACCCTCGGCGTTCTCTGGAGCCGCGGTGCCCTCCGCCATCCAAGCGAGGATGCCCGGTCGGCCGGTCCGCCAGCGGCTTGTGCGCCCCTCAATCCCAGTGGGCCGCCGCTCGCGGAATGCCCACAGGCGAAACCACCTACGCAGAGAACGCCCTGAGGTCTGTTCCTACTTCGAGGGAGACGCCCGGGGTTTAACCGGGCGTTAACCATGGGGGCGGCAGATTTTGCCGGTCCCACCGGGCAGATTCTTCCGGGTAAGGGGGGAGGGTCTCGCCCATGTCCGTCACCGACCTGCCCATTCTCGGCATGCTGCGCACGCGGATGCAGTGGCACCAGACGCGCCAGAAGCTCCTGGCCGAGAACGTGGCGAATGCCGACCTGCCCGGCTTCAAGCCGCGGGATCTCGCCAGCCCCGACCTCGGACGATCCGGTCCCGTCCTGTCGCAGCCGCAGGGCGCCACCACGAGCAGCAGCCTCGCGGTGACCAACGTGTCCCACATCGCCCCGGGTGGAGGCCCGGACGGTCCCGGAGCCGACCCGCGCCGCGTGAAGGACTTCGAGATCCGTCCCAACGGCAACGGCGTCAATCTCGAAGAGGAGATGATGAAGGCCGGCGACAACCAGGCGGATTATCAGATGGCAGCTTCGCTCTACCAGAAGAGCCTCGACACCATCAAAATCGCCATCGGCAAGCGCTGAGCGGCCATCCAACGCCTGACGGAGCGCGCCATGGACTTCCTGAAATCCCTCACCACCGCCGCCTCGGGCCTGAAGGCCCAGTCGAGCCGGATGCGAATCATCGCCGAGAACATCGCCAACGCGGATTCCGCGCCGAGCGCCGTCGGCGGCCAGCCCTATCGCCGCAAGATCCCGACCTTCACCCAGCAGGTCGACCGCGAGACCGGCGCGTCGCTGATCGAGGCGGGGCGGGTGCGCCGCGATACCTCGCCGTTCCGGACCAAGTACGATCCGGGCAATCCGAGCGCCAACGCCAGGGGCGAGGTGGCGATGCCCAACGTCAACGGCCTGATCGAGAACATGGACATGCGCGAGGCCCAGCGCTCCTACGAGGCCAACCTCAACATGGTCACGGCAACCCGCCGCATGGTCGCCAAGACCCTCGAGATCCTCAAGGCCTGACCGCCGCTTCCGCTGCCTGAAAGTCCGCCGCCATGACCAGCAACGCCTTCGCCGCCGGCGCCTACGCGGCGATCCAGAACATCGGCGCCAAGGGTTCGCCGAAGATCGCGCCGGCCACCGGCGCGTCGGGCTCGAACTTCACATCGCTGCTGACGTCCAGCCTGGACAGCGTCGGCGAGGCGGGACGCAAAGCCGACAGCCAGGCGCTCGCCGTGGCGGGCGGCAAGGCGAACGTCGTCGACGTCGTGACGGCGGTGGCCGAGAGCGAGACCGCCCTCCAGACTCTCGTCGCCGTCCGCGACCGGGTGATCTCCGCCTACGAGGAAATCATGCGGATGCAGATCTAGGCCGCGGCCTCGCGATCCCGGCGACGCAGCCGACACATTCGCACGAAGATCCCCGCCCCGACGCGAAATGACATCCCCTCCATGACCGGTCTCGCCATCATCGACGTCGCCCGCGACGGCATCTTCGTGTTCCTCAAGGTGGCGGGACCGGTCATGCTGGTCGCCCTCGTGGTGGGCCTCGTGATCTCTCTGTTTCAGGCCCTGACGCAGATCCAGGAGCAGACCCTGATCTACGTCCCCAAGATCGTGGCCGTGTTCGCGACGCTCCTGCTGATGCTGCCCTTCATGGGCGAAGCCCTCGGCAGCTACATGACCCGGATCGCGGCCCGCATCGTGTCCGGCGGCTGAAGCCTGCTATGACGGGCCATGAACCTCCTCCTGCCGGGCATCGCGGCGGCCTTCCTCCTCACCTTCGCCCGGATCGGCACCCTGGTGATGCTGATGCCGGGCGTTGGCGAGCAGCTGGTCTCGCCGCGGCTGCGCCTCGCCTTCGCGCTGCTGCTTACCCTGATCCTGTTTCCGACGGTGCGGCCGCTCCTGCCGATGCAGGGCGGAGCCATCGCGGGTCCGGGTCTGATCGCGCTGCTCATCGGCGAGTTGCTGGTCGGTCTGGTGCTCGGCCTCACGGTGCGGATGGTTCTCGCCGCCCTGCAGACCGCCGGCATGATCGTCTCGCAGCAACTCGGGCTGTCCTACGCCATGACGGTGGACCCGACGCAGGGCGGGCAGCAGACCGCGATCGGCAATTTCCTGGCGCTCCTCGGCATCACCCTGATCGTGGCGACCGACCTGCACCACGTCGCCCTCGAGGCGATCGGGCGCAGCTACGTCCTGCTCCCGCCGGATGGCGTCCCGGGCATGGGCGAGGCGGCGAGCCTCGCGTTGAAGGCCATCGCGCGGGGCTTCTCGCTCGGCGTGCAGATCTCGGCCCCGTTCATCGCCTTCGGCATCCTGTTCAACGTGGGGCTCGGCGTGCTGGCGCGCCTGATGCCGCAGATGCAGGTGTTCTTCGTGGCCGTTCCGGCCTCGGTCCTCATCGGGATGCTGCTGCTGCTGGGCAGCCTCGGCGTGATGATGAGCGTCTTCCTCGACGATATCGGGCGCTATCTGGCCGAGCTCGCCGGGCGCTGAGCCCCCGCGCGGAGGTCTGAGCCGTGGCGGACGATTCCGATCCGGAAGACAAGACCGAAGACCCGACCCCGCGGCGGATCGAGAAGGCGATCGAGCAGGGCAACGTTCCCAACAGCCCCGAGATCAACACCTTCTTCATCCTGGCCGCCTTCACCATGGCGCTGCTCATGGTGTCTGGCCTGATCGCCAGGAACTTGGTGCCGAGCCTGCGGGGCTTCCTGATGAACGCCCATGCGGTGCCGTCGGATTCGGCGGCCTATACCGAGATGGGATTGCGCACGCTGATCATCTGCGCGCAGGCCCTCTGTATACCAGTAGGTCTCGTCCTGGTCGCGGGCTTGGCCGCCGGTCTCGTCCAGCATCCGTTCGTCTTCAGCACGGAGGCGGTCGGCCCGAAATGGGACCGGGTCTCGCCGATGGCGGGCGTCAAGCGCGTCTTCGGGATGGAGGCCCTGTTCCAGTTCGTGAAGGGGCTGGCCAAGCTCGGCATGGTCGGGGTCGTCGCCGGCACCATCCTGTGGGGCGAGCGCGACCGGATGGAGGTGTTCGCGCGCCTCGACCCGAGCGCCGTCCTGGCCGCGATCCTGACCCTCGCCCTGAAGATGATGGCGGGCATGCTCGCGGTATTCGTCGCCATCGCGCTCGGCGACGCCGTCTACCAGCGCTTCCGCTGGCGCCAGCGCCTGCGCATGTCGAAGGAAGAGATGAAGCAGGAGCACAAGGAGAGCGAGGGCAGCCCGGAGGTGAAGGGCCGCATGAAGCAGATCCGGGCCCAGCGCGTGAAGAAGCGCATGATGGCCGCCGTCCCCACCGCCACCGTCATCGTCACGAACCCGACCCACTACGCGGTCGCCCTGCGCTACGAGGCCGGCATGGCGGCCCCCGTCTGCGTGGCCAAGGGCGTCGACTCGCTGGCCCTCAAGATCCGCGCGGTGGCCAAGGACCACGACGTCCCGATCCTCGAGAACCCGCCCCTGGCCCGGGCGCTGCACGCCACCGTGGAGATCGACGCGGAGATCCCGGCGGAGCATTACCGCGCGGTGGCCGAAGTCATCGGCTACGTCATGCGCCTGCGCCGGCGGGCCGCGTGAGGATTGGCGCTTGCGCTCGCCACGCTTTATGCACCCTCTTTCGCGAGATTTCTCGGCGACATACGCCGGTTTGCCCTTGCTGCGTGCGAAACCGAGGGGCTAACCGGATGAGCTTCAGGGATGGGTCGGCGGCGGATGGTTGAGTTCAGCGGACACGGGAAGCCCGCGTCGAACGCGATCGATCGTTCCGAGCGGCCCGGGCGCGTCGGGCTGCTCCTCGTGCTGGCGGGCCTGCTCGTCGGTGCCGCCGTGGGCCTGTCCTTCGTCGCGAGCGAGCAGGCCCAGCCGCTGATCCTCGGGCTGCTGGCGCTCCTCGCCATGGCGGGCGTGTTCTGCCTCTTCGCCCTCGCCATCGGGGCGATCCAGCTCGCCGGCCAGACCACCCGGGACGACATCACCAAGGCGATCGTCGACGCCGCGCCCGAGGGCGCGATCGTGGTGGAGGAGGGCGGGCGCCTGATCTACGCCAACGAATCGTACCTGCGCATCGCCGGCGGCGAGACCTTCGCCAGCCTGCGCCCGGTGGAGCGGGTGTTCGTCGGCTCGCCGGAGGTCTCGGAGGCGGTCTACCGCCTCGCCCAGGCCTCCCGCGACGGCCTCGGGCATGCCGAGGAGATCCGGATGGCCCCGCCTCCGGGCAGCGCGGCCGAGCGGGCCTTCGCCTGGTTCCGCATCAGCGTGCGCCCGATCGAGCGGCCCCGTCGCCCGGCGACCCTGTGGACGGTGAGCGACATCACCCACGAGCGCGAGCGCCAGGAGAACGTCTTCCAGGAACTCCAGCACGCGATCGACTATCTCGACCACGCCCCCGCCGGCTTCCTCTCGATCGATCCGACCGGCGCGATCGTCTACATGAATGCGACCCTCGCGGCCTGGCTCGGCTACGACCTCGCGACGGTCGGCTCCGGCGGCCTGCGCCTGCCCGAGATCGCCCCCGGCGCCGACGTCCTGACCGCCTCGGAGGGCCTGCCGGGCGAGGTCCGGACCGACCGGTTCGACCTCGACCTGCGCCGCCGCAACGGACATCCGCTGCCCGCGCGCCTGTACCATCGGGTCGCCTTCGGCCAGGACGGACGGCCCGGCCCGTCGCGCACCTTCGTGCTCAACCGCTCGGCGGGTGCCGAGAGCGACGAGCCGCAACGGGTCGCCGAGGTGCGGCTCGCGCGCTTCCTGAACAACAGCCCCATCGCCATCGCGACCCTCGACCAGAGCGGTCACATCGCCCGCGCCAACGCCTCCTTCGCACGGCTGTTCGGTGGGCTTCCGCGCCAGGCCCTGCCCGATGGGCGCAACGACCTCCAGGGCGAGCCCACCATGTGGGATGCCATCGCCGAGCGCGATCGCGCCGGCCTCGAGGCGGCCCTGGGCAAGGCCGCGGCCGGTCTCGTCGAGGTGCAGCCCATCGAGATCGCGCTCTCGGGCCCCGGCAACCGGTCGGCCCGCGTCTGGCTGAGCCCGGCGGGCGGCGAGCCGGCGGGCAGCGGCCGGGACGAGGCCGAGCAGAGCGACCGCGAGCGGGTCATCCTCTATGCCCTCGACACCACCGCCCAACGCCAGCTCGAGCAGCAGGTGGCGCAGGCGCAGAAGATGGACACGGTCGGCCAGCTCGCCGGCGGCATCGCCCACGACTTCAACAACGTCCTCCAGGCGATCATCGGCTATTCGGACCTGCTCCTGGCCAGCCATCGGCCGACCGACCCGGCCTTCCAGGACATCATGCAGATCAAGCAGAACGCGAACCGGGCCGCGAGCCTGGTGCGCCAGCTGCTCGCCTTCTCGCGGCGCCAGACCCTGCGCCCGGAGGTGATGAACGTCGGCGAGGCCCTTTCGGACCTCACGCTCCTGCTCAAGCGTCTGCTCGGCGAGCGGGTCGACCTCGACCTGAAGCACGGGCGCGACATCTGGCCGATCAAGGCCGACGTAAACCAGTTCGAGCAGGTGATCGTGAACCTCGCGGTGAACGCGCGCGACGCGATGCCGGAGGGCGGCCGCCTGCTGATCCGCACCGCCAACGTCGTCGACGAGGCCGTTCCGAGCGAGACCCGCGTCGGCATGCCGGTGGGCGACCACGTGCTGATCGAGGTCCTGGACACCGGGCAGGGTATTCCGCCCGACGTCATGGAAAAGATCTTCGAGCCGTTCTTCACCACCAAGGAGATCGGCAAGGGCACGGGCCTCGGCCTCTCGACGGTGTTCGGCATCGTCAAGCAGAGCGGCGGCACCATCGACGTGCGCTCCACGGTGGGGGAGGGCACCGCCTTCCGGATCTACTTCCCGCGCCACGAACCCGCCGCCGAGCCCGCGCCCGAGCCGGAGCTCGCGCTGGCTCCCCCGACGGGGCAGAGCACCGCCGCGATCGCGGCCACCCGGCTCAAGGGCGGGCCGGACCGGCCACGCCCAGACGGCGAGAAGCCCGCGCCCCGCAAGCCGGCGCCGGACCATACCGGCCAGGGCGTGATCCTGCTGGTGGAGGACGAGGACCCCGTGCGCGCCGTGAACAGCCGCGCCCTGTCGGCCCGCGGCTACACCGTGCTCGAAGCCGCCTCGGGCCTCGATGCCCTGCGGATCATCGCCGAGACCACCGAGACCATCGATCTCGTCGTCTCCGACGTGGTGATGCCCGAGATGGACGGGCCGACCCTGCTGCGCGAACTGCGCAAGCAATCCCCCGACCTCAAGGTCATCTTCGTGTCGGGCTACGCCGAGGACGCCTTCCGCAAGAACCTCCCCGACGGCGAGGATTTCAACTTCCTGCCCAAGCCCTTCAGCCTGAAGCAGCTCGTGGAGACGGTGAAGGAGACCATCGCCCGCTAGGGTTTGTCATCGCCCGAGCCGGTCGAGGGCGGCTGCGCGGCAGAGGACGCCCATGTCCCGGATGTCCTCGCGGACGGCGTGGCTCGTGAAGCCGAGGTCGCCCACCACCCACCGGGGCACGCCCGGCGGCTGGTCGAGCAAGGGAACGGCGTGGGGTCGTTCATGGTCCTGACCGGGGTCCGACCGGACGGCGATGGCGCGCCCTCGGCCATCGGCGATCACGCAGGCCCTGGTGCCATAGCCGCCCCATGAGCGGCCCAACGCTTCCTCAGCGTCTCGCTCGGCCGCAGCCAGAGAATCGCCGGGAGAGTGCGGCGTCGATCCTGCGGTGGTGTCTTGGCGCTCGGCCGGCAGGCCTCGACCAAGGGCTCCCGTTCGGCCCCTCGCGCCCCACTCGGCATCGACCCGCCCGACGCCGGGAGGGGAAAACGCGAGCGCGAGCAATCCGTTCAGGTGCCGACAGGCCCTCGCCGTGCTCGTCGTTCCACGAATATGCTATACTGGCACAAAACAGAGTACAGAGGCGATCGAGATTTCGAAAGCAGCCCGCTGCTTTCCTTTCAAGCGTTATTGGCGATCAGATGAATTGCCTCTGATGCGGTTTCTAACTGGTCTCATGTCTGGCCTGCGAGGTGAGCGGAGAACAGCGTGGAGGCCGTCTTCGAGGCGGCCTGCATCATGGCATCCTGCGTGTATTTGATTTCACCGCCATACATGTCCAACATCTGCTTCAGGCGAGCGTCGGCTAACGACGTTCCGTGTCCGTCGTTGGCAAGGTCACTTGGCAGCTGGACCTCATTTGGAGTCGAAATAAGACCGCTTTTATACACAGTCGCAAGGACACGGCCGTTTTTTTCCAGAGTCGCATATTGGTTCGACGGATCATTGTCCGCCACGACGTTCCCAGGAGCCGGGGGTGGTGGCGGGTTCAACTCCGCCTCACGTTCCGTGCGTCGACTTTCCGGCATCTTGGTGATTGCCGGAGCCATCTCTGCGAGGTTGTAGATCTGTCCAAGGCTTGGATTGACGCTGGAAATCATGACCTTACGCCTGAGAGGATGGATCAGGGCAAGCAATCCGTGACGATGTCGGTACATGGACCTCCAAAGAAGGTGCCGTGTCCGCCACTTGATCCTCAGCGCCGCGGGTGCGTCATGTCGCGTGCATCGATGGCGACTGAGGAGTTCGTAAACAGCGCGGCGCAAGCACCAAGCGCGTCGAATCCGTCTCAGGTTCGACTTGTGGACGATAGATTGTATTATTCAATCTTGCAACCTGTTAGCGTACCAAACACCGTGTCACGAGGCGTAGGCGCGCGCATCGGGACGACGGGTCCCGGGGGCGACGATTCCCGCGCCGCGACAGGAAATCTTCGCCCCGGCACCTTGCCCGATGAGAACAAAACAGGTACACAATCGGCAACCGGGGCGCATTGAGCCTTGCACCTCCCCCATGCATAAGGATGCCGACGAATGGCCCAGCCCGCGCTGAAAGTTGTGGATTCCCCGATGGTGGACAAGGACAAGGCGAAGGCGATCGACGCCGCGCTGTCGCAGATCGAGCGGGCCTTCGGCAAGGGCTCGATCATGCGCCTGGGCAAGAACGACAAGGTCGCGGAGGTCGAGGTGATCTCCACCGGCTCGCTGGGCCTCGACATCGCCCTCGGCGTGGGTGGCCTGCCCCGCGGCCGCGTCATCGAGATCTACGGCCCGGAATCCTCGGGCAAGACCACGCTCGCCCTGCACACCATCGCGGAGGCCCAGAAGAAGGGCGGCGTCTGCGCCTTCGTGGACGCCGAGCACGCCCTCGACCCGGTCTACGCCCGCAAGCTCGGCGTGCAGCTCGACGACCTCCTGATCTCGCAGCCCGACACCGGCGAGCAGGCCCTGGAGATCACCGACACCCTGGTGCGCTCGGGGGCCATCGACGTGCTGGTGGTTGATTCGGTGGCGGCCCTGACGCCGCGCGCCGAGATCGAGGGCGAGATGGGCGATTCGCAGCCCGGCCTTCAGGCGCGCCTGATGAGCCAGGCCCTGCGCAAGCTCACCGGCTCGATCTCGCGCTCGAAGTGCATGGTCATCTTCATCAACCAGATCCGCATGAAGATCGGCGTGATGTACGGCAGCCCCGAGACCACCACGGGCGGCAACGCCCTGAAGTTCTACGCCTCCGTGCGCCTCGACATCCGCCGCGTCTCGACCCTGAAGGATCGTGACGAGGCCATCGGCAACCAGGTCCGCGTCAAGGTCGTGAAGAACAAGGTCGCGCCGCCCTTCAAGCAGGTCGAGTTCGACATCATGTTCGGCGAAGGCGTCTCCAAGGTCGGCGAGCTCATCGACCTCGGCGTCAAGGCCGGCATCGTCGAGAAGTCCGGCGCCTGGTTCTCCTATGCCAGCCAGCGCCTCGGCCAGGGCCGCGAGAACTCGAAGGGCTTCCTGCGCGACAACCCGGAGATCGCCGGCAAGATCGAGACCTCGATCCGCCAGAATTCCGGGCTCGTCGCCGAGAAGATCCTCGAGAACGCCAAGCCGACCGAGGACGAGCTCGACGAGGGGGAGGCCTGAGGGCCTTCCGCGCTCCCGGAACGGGATGGCGCGGCTCTCAAAGCCAGAAAAAAGGCCGCCGGGCACGATGCCCGGCGGCTTTTCTCGTTCCTGCATCCGCCGGTCAGCCCGGAGGGAGAACGTCGACCTGGATCGCCGCGTAATAGGCGGCCAGATCGGCGATCTCGATGTCGCTGAGAGGCTTGGCCACGACGTTCATGATCTCGTTGCGCCGCGTGCCGTCCCGATATTCCTTGAGCGCCTTTACGAGGTACGGTTCGACCTGACCCGACAGGTTCGGAGCCTCGGGGAGCTTCGAGACCCCGTCGAGGCCGTGGCAGGTCTGGCAGGCCACCGCCGCCTTGCGGCCGGCCTTCGCGTCCCCCGCCCACGCCCCGTGACCGAGGAGCAGGATCGGGAGGACGCCCAGCAAAGCCGCCCGGACGGGCCCCGCGGTTCCGGAGACGGACCGCACGCTACTTGCCCTCGTAGGAGATGCGGTAGATCGCGCCCGCCGTGTCGTCGGCCACGAGGAGCGAGCCGTCGAGGAGCACCGCCACGTCGGTCGGGCGACCGAGATACTCGCCGTCCTGCGTCAGCCAGCCCTCCGCGAAGGGCTTCGGCGCGCCGGCCTTGCCGTCCTTGTCGATGGGCACGAACATGATCCGCGCCCCGAGGGGCTGGGTGCGATTCCAGGAGCCGTGCTCGGCGGTGAAGATGCCGCCCTTGTAGGAATCCGGGAACTGACGGCCGTTGTAGAAGGTCATGCCGAGATCGGCCGCGTGGGGCGGCAGTTCCGCCTGCGGGAACACCACGTCCTTCGGCGGCGTCTCGTCCTTGTACTCGACGGTGCGGACCTGTCCGCCGCCGAACCACGGGAAGCCGAAATTCTCGCCGGCCTTGGCGATGCGGTTCAGCTCGCCGGGCGGGATGTCGTCGCCCATGCCGTCGACCTGGTTGTCGGTGAACCACAGGGCCTTGTCGGCGGGGTTGAAGTCCATGCCCACCGAGTTGCGGATGCCGGTGGCGTAGACCTCGCGGTTCTTGCCGTCGGCGTCCATGCGGATGATGCCGCCGATGCCGGTCTTGGCATAGAGGTCGCGCTTGGCGGCCGGGGGCACGTTGTAGGGCTGGCCGAGGGAGATGTAGGTCTTGCCGTCGGGCCCGACCCGGCACATCCGGGCGGTGTGGTTGTAGCTCTCCTCGGCGGCCGGAATCAGGTCGCCCTGCTTCACCAGCACGCCGGCGGCGACGTCGGGGCTCTCGTAGAAGAATTCCGCCGCCGGGAAGGACAGGACCCGGTTCTGCTCGACGATGGTCAGGACGCCGTCCTTGGAGAAGCAGACGCCGTTGGGGATCTTGAAATCGAGGCCGGGGGCGAAAGCGCGGACCTCGTCGGCGACGCGGTCCTTGTCCCGGTCGGTGACCGTGTAGACCTTGCTCTTGCGCGTTCCGACGAACAGCACGCCGGCATTGGGCCCGACCGCGATCGAGCGGGCATCGGGCACCACGGCGTAGAGGTCGATCTTGAAGCCGTCGGGGAGCTTGATCTTGGCGAGCGTCCTGCGCAGGGCGTCGGCGCGTCGGCCGGTCTGCGGGATCTCCGGCGCCTCCGCGGTGCCGGTGCCCTGCATCCCCGTGAGCTTCTCGAGGGCGTCGGCCTTCGCCTTGGTCTCGGCGGGCGCGGCGCCCTGCGCGCGGGCGCCGGCGGTGAACGCCAGCGCGGCGCAACCGGCCAGCAGCGTTGCGGTGAGGACCGATCGCATGGATGTCTCCCGAAGTCCGCCCGCATGGTCGGGGCGGTTGAGCCCCGACGATATGCGCCCGCCGGGCGCGCCGGCAAGGGGCGCGCCGGCGAGGGACGGGCAGGCGGGCGACGGCGCGACCACGCCTCAGGGCGTGTAGGGCAGCAGCTTGATGAACAGGCCCCACAGCACGAACAGGATGCCGACGATCGAGACCAGCCAGACCAGGGAGCGGACCTTCGGGATGCCGAAGCCGTAGACGGGCAGGTAGACCAGCCGGGCGAAGAAGTAGAGGTAGGCGCCGAGGACGACCGCCGTGTTGTGGCGGCCCGTCGCCACGCAGGCGAGGACGAGGGCGGCGAAGATCGGGAAGGTCTCGAGGAAGTTCTTCGACGCCTTCTCCAGCCGGCTCGCGGCGCCCGTCACCTCGGGCGTCGGCCCCTCGCGATTGCCGGACGCCCAGCCGAAGCCGCCCCGCTGCTGCACGCCGCTCGCGGAGGCGGCGACGATGTGGACCAGACCGAGCAGGCAGGACCAGGCGAGGAGGCGTATTTCGACCGGCATGGGGCGATGTCCCTGAGAAGAGGTGCGGGGTGTTCCTAGCTCGGCCCTGGGCAAAAGCGAAACCCGGTCGTGACTTGCGCTGGAACGCTCCTTATGAGTGCGCCTGCGCGGCGGAGCCCCTGGATACGGGATGTTCGGCGCGCAGCATGCGGCGCGCCGGAGCGTTCCGGGGCGCCCGTATGCCGGCGGCACCCTACGACAGAGTTGTGATGCGATGAGCGGCGTCAACGAGATCCGGTCGACCTTCCTCGACTACTTCGCGAAAGAGGGCCACGAAGTGGTGCCGTCCTCGTCGCTGGTGCCGCGCAACGACCCGACGCTGATGTTCACCAATGCCGGCATGGTGCAGTTCAAGAACGTCTTCACCGGCGTCGAGAAGCGCGCCTACGACCGCGCCACCACGGCGCAGAAATGCGTCCGCGCCGGCGGCAAGCACAACGACCTCGACAACGTTGGCTACACCGCCCGGCACCACACCTTCTTCGAGATGCTCGGCAACTTCTCCTTCGGCGACTACTTCAAGCCGCGGGCGATCGAGCTGGCCTGGAACCTGATCACCAAGGAGTTCGGCCTGTCCAAGGACCGGCTGCTGGTGACGGTCTATGCCGACGACGACGAGGCCGCCGGTCTCTGGCGCAAGATCGCGGGGTTCTCGGACGACCGCATCATCCGCATCGGCACCTCCGACAATTTCTGGCAGATGGGCGATACCGGCCCCTGCGGCCCGTGCTCCGAGATCTTCATCGACCAGGGCCCGACGCTCCAGGGGGGGCCGCCCGGCTCCCCCGACGAGGACGGCGACCGCTTCCTCGAGTTCTGGAACCTCGTATTCATGCAGTACGAGCAGGTCGAGCCGGGCAACCGCCTCGCCCTGCCGCGCCCCTCCATCGACACCGGCATGGGCCTCGAGCGCATGGCCGCGATCCTCCAGGGGGTGACGAGCAACTACGAGACCGACCTCTTCCGCGCCCTCATCGACGCCGTGAGCCACGCGGTCGGTCGCCCGCCCGAGCCCGGCACGCAGGCCTCCTACCGGGTCATCGCCGACCACCTGCGCGCCGCGTCCTTCCTCGTGGCCGACGGGGTGCTGCCCGGCAACGAGGGCCGCGGCTACGTCCTGCGCCGGATCATGCGCCGCGCCATGCGGCATGCCGAACTCCTCGGCTCGCGCGAGCCGATGATGTACCGCCTCGTGCCGACGCTGCTGCGCGAGATGGGCCAGGCCTATCCCGAACTCACCCGCGCGGAGGGCCTCATCGGCGAGACCCTGCGGCTGGAGGAGACCCGCTTCCGCCGCACCCTGGAGCGCGGCCTCGCGATCCTCGACGCCGAGAGCCGCGACCTGCGCTCCGGCCAGAACCTCTCGGGCGAGACGGCCTTCACCCTCTACGACACCTACGGCTTCCCCCTCGACCTGACGCAGGACGCCCTGAAGGCGCGCGGCATCGGCGTCGACACGGATGCCTTCGGCCAGGCCATGGAGCGCCAGCGCAAGGCCGCCCGCGCCGCCTGGACGGGCTCGGGCGAGGCTGCCACCGAGACGGTCTGGTACGGCCTGAAGGAGCGCGTCGGCGCCACCGAGTTCCTCGGCTACGAGACCGAGAGCGCCGAGGGCATCGTCACCGCCCTGCTGCGCGACGGCGCCGAGACCGGGAGCCTGACGGCGGGCGAGACCGGCCTCGTCCTCGTGAACCAGACCCCGTTCTACGGCGAGTCCGGCGGCCAGGTCGGCGACACCGGCACCCTGTCGGCGGCCGGCCTGAAGGCGCGGGTCACCGCCACCGAGAAGAAGCTCGGCGATCTCTTCGTCCACCACGTCACGGTGGACGCGGGCACGCTGTCGCTCAACCAGGCCGTCGAACTCGCCGTCGACCACGGCCGCCGCGCCGCGATCCGCGCCAACCACTCGGCGACGCACCTGCTGCACGAGGCCCTGCGCCAGGTGCTCGGCGACCACGTCGCTCAGAAGGGCTCCCTGGTCTCCCCCGACCGCCTGCGCTTCGACTTCAGCCACCCGAAGCCCATGGACGAGGCCGAGATCCGGGCCGTCGAGGACATCGCCAACGCCGTGCTCCTGCAGAACACGCCGGTGGTCACCAAGCTGATGGCCGTGGACGAGGCCATCGAATCCGGCGCCCGCGCGCTGTTCGGCGAAAAGTACGGCGACGAGGTCCGCGTGGTCTCCATGGGCGCCCCGATCGCGGGCGAGGGCGGGCGCAGCAAGGCGTTCTCGGTGGAGCTCTGCGGCGGCACCCATGCGGGGCGCACCGGCGAGATCGGCCAGGTCTCGGTGGTGGGCGAGAGCGCCGTCGGCGCCGGTGTCCGCCGCATCGAGGCCCTGACCGCGGATGCCGCGCGGCGCCACCGCGTCGAGGAGAGCCGGACGCTGGCGCAGATCGCCGGGCTGCTGAAGGCCGCCACGGCCGACGTGCCGGATCGCCTCGCGGCCCTGATCGAGGATCGCCGGCGCCTGGAGCGCGACCTCACCGACGCGCGCAAGAAGATCGCCATGGGGGGCGCGGGCGCGGGCGGCAACGATGGCATCGCCGAGATCGGCGGCGTGAAGGTCATGGCGCGGGTGGTCGAGGGCGTGGAGATGCGCGACCTCAAGAGCCTCGCCGACGAGGGCAAGACCCGCCTGGGCTCCGGCATCGTCGCCATCGTGGGCGTCGCCCCCGACGGCAAGGCCGGCCTCGTGGTCGGCGTCACCCCGGATCTCACCGAGCGCTACGACGCCGTGGCCCTGGTCCGGGCCGGCGCGGGCCATCTCGGCGGCAAGGGCGGCGGCGGGCGCCGCGACATGGCCCAGGCCGGTGGTCCCGAGGGCGCGGGGGCCCAGGCCGCCATCGACGCCATCCGCGCCGCCCTCACGGCCTGACACGCCCGCGCCCGCTCCTCCGCTTCGTCCGGGGGGCGGCGCGTGCTCAGTTCACGCGCTTCCAGGTCTGGCTCTTGCAGAACACGCTCATCACGCAGCCCGAGACCTCGACAATGTCCGCCCCCTTCAGCGTCAGGGTGCCGGCGTAGGTCTTGCCGTCGTTGGGATTGTAGAGCGTGCCCTCGTAGCCGTTCGCGCCGGCGGTGCGGGTGTCCATGATCTGCACGCCGACGAGGCTGCGGGTGCGCAGGGACGGGTCGGGGTTCTTCGCGTCGAGGCCAGGACCCGCGACGCTCGCCAGCGTCCCGCAATAGCCGTTGCCGCAGCGGCTGATCCGCACCTTCGAGGCGCCGGTCTCCGTCAGCCACAGCCCCGTGGCGTCCCGTCCCTGCTGGGCCGAGACCGCGCCGCTCAGCAGAAGCGCGACCGCCCCTGCGCAGCCTGCGCTCCGCAACACCCGTCCCGTGATCGCCATGTCGGAAATCCTCGCCCTGCGCGTTCGTCGGGCGGGGGCATAGCGTGCGTCTATTCCGCTGGCCAGACCTTCGGTCGGCCGTGACGGCGGGGCCGCCTCAGGCGCGGGCCAGGACGGCGCCGGTATAGGTCTCGCCGACCTCGCAGAGCGGCAGGCCGTCCGCCCGCAGCAGGAGCGCCTCGATCGCGAAGAGCGGGTCGGCAGGCCCGGCGGTGTCCGGACGGTCCCCCGCGGGCAGGAGGCCCAGGGACAGGGTCCGGCGGGTGGGCGACAGGTCGTGCACGACGCGGCCGAAGGGCACCGTGCTGGTCTCCAGCAACCGGTTCATCGCGGGCGTGAGGCGCGACGGGACGTACCAGTTCTCCGCCTCCGACAGGACGAGCGCGCCGCAGGTCAGGCGGACCCGGCGGTAGCGCACCGGCACCGTGCGCGGCAGGGCGAGGCGCTCCCGCTGCACCGGGCTGGCCGGCCGCTCCGGCGCCGGGACCGCATGGGCGACGAGGCCGGGGGACTGGGCGAGCCCTCGGGCGCAGCACCAGTCTTCCAGAACCGCCGTGGCACTCGGGCCGGCGCGCAGCCGGTCACACAGGTCCTTCAGGAGGGTGGCCGCAGCAGGGATCGTGACCGGGTCGCCGGGGAGGGACGTCGCCATGAACACCGAACCACGTCCCATTCACCTGCACCGCGCGTCGTCGTGGCCGCCGCACGTGCTCACACCGCACCGCCATACGCAGCACGGGCGAAAAGGTCTACGTCGATGCCGGGACGGGGGGAGGGGAAGTTTGGTGGAGCCTAACGGGATCGAACCGATGACCTCTTCCATGCCATGGAAGCGCTCTCCCAGCTGAGCTAAGGCCCCACTCTCAGCACCCGGGGTTCTGGATCACCCGGGTGGGTCGTCCGCAGCGGAGAGGCCTGAGCCGCACCGGCGATGGCGGTGACATACTGGGATCGGGCCGCCGCCTCAACCCCTATTTCGCAGTCCGGGCGATTTCCTGCGGGCGACGTCCAGAGGGATCGCGCGCCGTTCGCAGCGCGGAGGCCAAACGCCGAAAACCGCACGACGCGGATACATCGGGCGGGGCCAGGGGCTGGGTATGTCGTGGTCTAAATAGAGAGTTGGTGGAGCCTAACGGGATCGAACCGATGACCTCTTCCATGCCATGGAAGCGCTCTCCCAGCTGAGCTAAGGCCCCACTCTCAACACCCCGGCCTCTGGAAGGCCCGGGGTGTTCGTCGTCGGCGGGCGTGTCGCCCACCGCCGATAGCGGTGATGTACTGGGGCTTGTCCGCGGCCTCAACCCCCTTTGTGCCCCGCCGGCAAACTTTTTTGCCGGAGGTTGGGCGGAGGGCGCGGGCGAGCGTCAGCTCTCCTCGTCGTTCTCGATGTCGCCGTCGATCAGGTCGGCCACGTCGTCGTCGCCGGCGTCCTCTTCCTCGAGGAAGGTGTCGTCCGTATCGTCGTTGCTGTCGCCGTCGACGTCCTCGGTCGTCGTGTCCGCCTCGTCCTCGGCCGCCTCGACCTCGTCGAGGGACACGATCTCCGGACCGCCCTTCTCGGCATCCGTATCCTCGTCGTCATCGGCCGGGGCGGCGTTGGCCCGCGCCGCGAGGGCCGGGGCGGCACGGCCGGAGGCTGCCGCGACCTGATAGATCGTTCCGCATTTCGGGCAGGTCGGAGGGTCGTTGTCGAGGTCGTAGAACTTGGCGCCGCAGCTCATGCATTGACGCTTCAAGCCGAGTTCCGGTCTGGCCACGGGCGAACCTCTAGTACGTGCGATCTTTTGGGAGAGGCGCCCCGTTAGTCGCGTGGGACGCTCCTGTCAAATTCTCTTGCGGTTGACGTACGTTCCACGTCCGTCTTCGGCCGTCCACGGGCGTTTTCCGGGCCAAGCGGCCCGGGATGCGCGCCATCGGATGACGGCGGCGGCGACGCATGTTAACCGGCCCCATGATCGGCGCGCCTGCAGAAGCCCGCAGGCGCCCCTGCGCCCAGCCGAAAAGTCGACGCCCGTGTCCCATGATTCCCAGCCGCACCCCCTGACCGCCCATGCGGGCCTGCCCCTCCAGGGCAGCCTGCGGCCTCCGGGGGACAAGTCCATCTCGCACCGCGCGATGATTCTCGGATTGCTCAGCATCGGCGAGACCAATGTCGAGGGCCTTCTCGAGGGCGACGACGTCCTGCGCACCGCGGCGGCCGCCAAGGCCCTCGGGGCCGACGTGGAGCGGGTGGGCGAGGGGCGCTGGCGCCTGCGCGGCGTCGGGATCGGCGGCCTGAGCGATCCCGAGGACGTGCTCGATTTCGGCAATGCCGGGACCGGCTCGCGCCTGATGATGGGCGTCGTGGGCGGCCAGCCGGTCACCGCGACCTTCGACGGCGATGCCTCCCTGCGCAAGCGGCCCATGCGCCGCATCTTGGATCCGCTGGTGCGGATGGGAACCGAGGTGGTGCGCGAGGAGGAGGGCGGCCGCGTGCCCCTGACCCTGCGCGGCCCCCGCGAGGCGATCCCGATCACCTACGAGACGCCCGTGGCCTCGGCCCAGATCAAGTCGGCCGTGCTGCTGGCCGCCCTGAACGCCCCCGGGACCACGACGGTGATCGAGGCGGCGGCCACCCGCGATCACACCGAGCGGATGCTGCGCCTGTTCGGCGCCGAGGTCACGGTGACGCCCCACGGCCCCGACGGACACGGGCGGACGATCGCGCTCACCGGGCAGCCCATGCTCCGGGGTACCAAGGTGGTCGTCCCCGCCGATCCCTCGTCGGCGGCCTTCCCCCTGGTGGCGGCCCTCATCGTGCCCGGCTCCGAGGTGACGCTGGAAGGCGTCATGATGAACCCCCTGCGGATCGGGCTCATCACCACCCTGATCGAGATGGGCGCCGACATCGAGCGCCTGCGCGAGCGGGAGGAGGGCGGCGAGACCGTCGCCGACCTGCGCGTGCGGGCGAGCCGCCTCAGGGGCGTCGACGTGCCCCCGGAGCGCGCCCCGGCCATGATCGACGAGTACCCGGTGCTCGCCGTCGCGGCCGCCTTCGCGGAGGGCACCACGCGGATGCGCGGCCTGCACGAGCTGCGCGTGAAGGAATCCGACCGCCTCGCGGCGGTGGCGGACGGACTCAGCGCCAACGGCGTCGCCTATCTCGTCGAGGGTGACGATCTCGTCGTCCACGGCACCGGCGAGCCGGCCCGGGGGGGTGGCACCGTGGCGACCCATCTCGATCACCGCATCGCCATGGCGTTCCTGGTGATGGGCCTCGCCACCCGGGAGCCGGTCACGGTGGATGACGGCGCGATGATCGCCACGAGCTTCCCGAGCTTCCTGCCGACGATGCAGGGCCTCGGCGGCCGGATCGAAGGGTGAGCGCGATGCCGATGGTGATCGCGATCGACGGCCCCGCCGCCTCGGGCAAGGGCACCCTCGCCAAGCGGCTGGCCGCCCATTACGGCCTGCCGCATCTCGATACCGGCCTGCTCTACCGGGCCGTCGCCCTGACGGTGATCGATTCCGGCCACAGCCTCGACGATCATCAGGCCGCGGCGCGGGCCGCCTCCAGCCTGATCGCGGACCGGCTCGCCGATCCGCGCCTGCGCGAGCGCGCCATGGGCGAGGCGGCCTCCCGCATCTCGGCGGTCCCCGCCGTGCGGGCCGCCCTCCTGGCCTGGCAACAGCGCTTTGCCGGCGATGCCAGCGGCGCCGTGCTGGACGGACGCGATATCGGGACCGTGGTCTGCCCCAACGCCCAGGTGAAGCTCTTCATCACGGCCGCGCCCGAGGAGCGCGCCCGGCGCCGCCACCTCGAATTGCTGCGGCGCGGGGAATCCGCGAGCCTCGGCGCCATTCTCGACGATATCGTCGCCCGCGACGCACGGGACGCGCAGCGTTCCACGGCGCCGCTGAAGGCGGCGACCGACGCCGTCCTCCTCGATACCACCGCGCTCGATCCCGACGAGGCCTTCGCGGCCGCCCGGGCCATCGTCGATCGCGCGCGCCCGCACTAGGGCGGTCCGGGTCGCGGATCGGCGGCGACGGCACCGATCCGAAGACGCATTCCGCGCCGGAGGGTGTCCGGCGCGGGGTGGCCTGGGTCAGGCGCGCTGATCGATCGGGGTGTATTCCCGCTTGTCGGGACCGATGTAGAGCTGCCGCGGCCGGCCGATCTTCTGCGAGGGATCCTCGATCATCTCGGCCCACTGGGCGATCCAGCCGGTGGTGCGGGCCAGGGCGAACAGCACCGTGAACATCGAGGTCGGGAAGCCCATCGCCTTGAGGGTGATGCCCGAGTAGAAATCGATGTTCGGATAGAGCTTCTTCTCGATGAAGTAGTCGTCCTTCAGGGCGATCTGCTCCAGCTGCACGGCGACTTCGAGCAGCGGATCGTCCTTGATCCCGAGCTGACCCAGCACCTCGTGGGTGGTCTTCTGCATGATGCGCGCGCGCGGATCGTAGTTCTTGTAGACGCGGTGGCCGAAGCCCATCAGGCGGAAGGGATCGTTCTTGTCCTTGGCCTTGGCCACGTACTTGGCCACGTTCTCCGGATGCCCGATCTCCTCGAGCATCTTCAGGGCCGCCTCGTTGGCGCCCCCGTGGGCGGGTCCCCACAGGCAGGCGATGCCGGCCGCGATGCAGGCGAAGGGATTGGCCCCCGAGGAGCCCGCGAGACGCACGGTCGAGGTCGAGGCGTTCTGCTCGTGATCGGCGTGGAGGATGAAGATCCGGTCGAGCGCGCGCGCGAAGATCGGATTGACCTTGAACTCCTCGCACGGAACCGCGAAGCACATCCGCAGGAAGTTCGAGGTGTAGTCGAGATCGTTCTTCGGATAAACGAAGGGCTGTCCAATCGAATATTTGTAGGCCATCGCCGCTAGGGTGGGCATCTTGGCGATCATCCGCATCGACGCGACCATGCGCTGCTGGTCGTCCGAGATGTCGGTGGAATCGTGATAGAAGGCCGAGAGGGCACCGACGCAGGCGACCATGATCGCCATCGGGTGCGCGTCGCGGCGGAACCCCTGGAAGAAGCGGTTCATCTGGTCATGCACCATGGTGTGGCGCGTGATCCGGTAGTCGAAATCCGCCTTCTGGGCCGGGGTCGGCAGCTCGCCGAACAGCATGAGGTAGCAGGTTTCGAGGAAGTCGCCGTGCTCGGCGATCTGTTCGATGGGATAGCCACGATAGAGGAGAATGCCCGCATCGCCGTCGATGTAGGTAATCTTCGACTCGCAGGAGGCGGTGGAGGTGAAGCCGGGATCGAAGGTGAACTTGCCCGTCTTCGCGTAGAGCTTGCCGATATCGATCACGTCCGGCCCGATGGTGCCGGTCTTGATCGGAAGTTCGACGTGGTTGTCGCCCACGGTGATCGTGCTGGAGGCGCTCATGGAGACCTGGACCCTTTCGTGGCAACGGGGCGGCGTCGGCCCGCGTGGCGATGCAATCGACCACCCGGGTCCGGGGTGCAAATACAGCGCATGCTGCACTTGCTCACACGAGCATGGGGGTAGCGGATCGGCGGACCGTCATCAACCGACGGCCCGGCTCACCTCGACGTCGAAGCGAAATCCGGGCCGATTTGTCATTCTTCCACTCGGAGCACGCGGACGAACCGGCATTTTGCTGCAGTGCGATGGTCAGCCGGTTTGGTCGCGGAGCCGGCCGAGACACTCCTCCCGGCCGAGCACGGCCATGACGTCGAAGACCGGCGGCGAGGTGGCGCGGCCGGTGAGCGCCGCCCGGAGGGGCTGCGCGATCTGGCCGAGCTTCAGGCCGTTCGCCTCTGCAAACTGCCGGACCGCGCCCTCGGTGGCGGCGGCGGTCCAATCGGGCAACCCCTCGAGGGCCGGCAGGAGGGCGGCCAGGCGATTCCGGGCCTCGTCGCCGAGCAGACCCTTGGCCTTCTCGTCGGGCACGAGGGGCCGGGCCGCGGTGAGGTAGTAGGCGCTGTCCAGGAGTTCGACGAGGGTCTTGGCCCGCTCCTTCAGGCCCGGCATCGCGGCGGTGAGCGTCTCCCGCAGAGCCGGACTCATGGGCACCGCGATCCCCCGTGCCGGGCCGAGCGCCGGCAGCACGTCGTCGATCGCCGCGACGAGGTCCGCATCGGCCGCGCCACGGATGTAGAGGCCGTTGAGGTTTTCCAGCTTGGCGAAGTCGAAGCGCGCGGGCGACCGCCCGATGGCCTTGAGGTCGAAGGCGGCGATCATCTCCTCGGTGGAGAAGACCTCCTGGTCACCGTGGCTCCAGCCCAGGCGCACGAGGTAGTTGCGCAGGGCGCTCGGCAGGTAGCCGAGGTCGCGGTAGGCGTCGACGCCGAGGGCCCCGTGCCGCTTCGACAGCTTGGCGCCGTCCGCGCCGTGGATCAGCGGGATATGCGCCATGGCGGGCGCCTCCCAGCCGAGGGCATCGGAGATCTGGCGCTGGCGCGCCGCATTGGTCAGGTGGTCGTCGCCGCGGATGACCTGGGTGACGCCCATGTCGTGATCGTCCACCACGACGGCGAGCATGTAGGTCGGGTTGCCGTCCGAACGCAGTAGGACGAGGTCGTCGAGATCCTTGTTCTGCCAGACGACCCGACCCTGCACGCCGTCCTCGACCACGGTCTCGCCGTCGGTCGGGGCGCGCAGGCGAATCACCGGCTTGACGCCGGCGGGCGCCTCGGACGGGTCGCGGTCGCGCCAGCGCCCGTCGTAGCGCAGGGGCCGCCCCTCTGCGCGGGCCGCCTCGCGCATCGCCGTCAGTTCGTCGGGCGTCGCGTAGCAGCGATAGGCGTGGCCGGAGGCCAGCAGGCTCTCGGCGGCTTCGCGGTGACGGGCGGCGCGGGCGTATTGGTAGATGACGTCCCCGTCCCAATCGAGCCCGAGCCAGCGCATGCCGTCCAGGATCGCGTCGATGGCGCCCTGCGTCGAGCGTTCGCGATCGGTGTCCTCGATGCGCAGCAGCATGCGGCCGCCGAAGCGGCGGGCATAGAGCCAGTTGAACAGGGCCGTGCGAGCCCCGCCGATGTGAAGGTAGCCCGTGGGCGAGGGCGCGAAACGCGTGACGACGGCTGACGACATCAATCTGGACTTGAATGGCTCGTGATTCGGGCGGGAAGCGGATCGACCGGCCCGGAACCGCGCGTGTAGCATGCGCGCGGGCACGCGTTAAGGAATCGTCCTGTTCCCAGGATCGCAGGGCGCATCGCCGGCTCCCGGTCACGGACGCACGCCCGGAGGTTTTCGCGATGGCGCAGGCGCGGGCGACGGCGGCGATGGGGCGCATCACGCGCCACCTCGCCGCGCGTCGCCCGGGCGCCGGGCCGATCCGCGACTGGTTCCGGGCGGGATGGACCCGCGAGATCGAGCAGCGCCGGCTCTTCGCCTGGCTCGCCGTCGCGTTCGGATGCGGCATCCTCGCGTTCTTCCTCGGTACGCAGGGGACGCCGTCGCTCCTGGCGCCGCTCGCGGCCGCCGCCTTGCTCGCCGCGACGACGCCCCTCCTCGTGGCGCGCCCGTTCGGCCTGGCCCTGGTGCTCGCCGCCGTCGCCGCCCTCCTGGGCTTCGCGGCGGCCGCCGCGCGCGTCCGCTCGGTCGACGGGCCGATCCTCGCCCGCACCACGATCGGTCCGCTGGTGGGCACCATCGAAGGGCTGGACGAGCGGGAGGAGGGGGCGCGCCTGATCCTCCGCGTCGAGAGCTTCGGCACCCTCGGCGCCGAGGTCCGCCCGGTCCGGGTGCGGGCCTCCTACCGCAAGGCGAATACCCTGAAGCCGGGCGACCGCATCGCCGCGACCGCGCGCCTGCTTCCGCCGCCGGAAGCCGCCCGCCCCGGAGGCTACGACTTCGCCCGGGATGCCTTCTTCCGTGAGATCGGCGCGGTGGGCTCCCTCGTCGGCAAGGTCGACCTGCGGCCGCCGGCCGAGAGCGCGGACTGGCAGATCCGCCTCGCGGCCGCCGTCGACGCGGCCCGCAACGCCCTGACGCGCCGCATCACCGACGCCAACGGCGGACAGGCCGGAGCGGTGGCGGCGGCCCTGGTGACGGGCAAGCGCGGCCTGATCAGCCCCGAGACCAACGACATCCTGCGCGCCGCCGGCATCTACCACGTCGTCTCGATCTCGGGCCTTCACATGGTCCTGGCGGCCGGCGTGGTGTTCTGGCTCGTGCGGGCGCTCCTGGCCCTCGTTCCGTTCGCGGCACTGCACTGGCCGATCAAGAAGATCGCCGCTGCCGTCGCCATGGTGGGCGTGACGGCCTACTGCGTCTTCTCCGGCTGGGACATCGCCGCCGAGCGCTCGCTGATCATGACCCTCGTGATGCTCGGCGCGATCCTGGTCGACCGCCCGGCGCTCAGCATGCGAAACCTGGCCCTCGCCGCCCTGATCGCCCTGGCCCGCGAGCCGGACGGCCTCCTCGGCCCGAGCTTCCAGATGTCGTTCGCGGCGGTGGCCGGCCTGATCGCCTGCGCGCCGCTGATCGCCGGACGTGGCCGGCAGCGCGACGGTTCCGGCCTGCTCCCCCGGATCTTCGCCCTGGCGTCCGCGGCGGTCTTCGGCACCCTGGCCACGACGCTCGTGGCCCAGATCGCCACCGCGCCCTTCGCCACCTACCACTTCCAGACGGTGCAGCCCTTCGGGCTGGTGGGCAATGCGCTCACCCTGCCGCTCGTCTCCCTGGCGGTGATGCCGTCAGCGGTTCTGGGCATCCTCGCCTATCCGTTCGCGCTGGATCAGCCGGTCTGGTGGGCCATGGGCCTGGCGGTGCGGGGGATGCTGACCATCTCGACCTGGATCGCGGGCTTCGGCAACGCCGTCGTCGTGGTCCCGGCCTTCGGCACGGGGGCCCTCGGCCTCCTGGCCGCCGCCCTGATCGTCCTGACGCTCCCGGCCTCGTCGCTGCGCTGGCTCGGCCTCGTTCCGGCAGCGATCGGCATCGCTTGTGCGGCTGCCCCGGATCGCTACGACATCTACGTCGATCGGGAGGGGGCGGGCGCCGCCATCCGCCAGCGCAATGGGCGGCTCGCCACCCTTGGCCGGCCGCCCCCCTTCGTGCTCGCGCAATGGCTCAAGGCCGATGGAGACGACCGACGGGTACAGGACGTCACGGGGTTCGAGGGCGCGCGCTGCGATCGCCTGGGCTGTACCCTGACCACACCCGACGGCCGCGTGCTCGCCCTGACCACCGACAAGCGTGCCCTCGGAGAGGACTGCGCCAGGGCCGACATCCTGATCACCCGGCAATCCACGCCCGGGGGCTGCGCCGCATCGATCGTCATCGACCGGGATTTCCTGGGATCGCACGGTGCGACCGCGATTCGCCTCACCCGCGATGGGCCGTCCCTCGCCTCCGCGAAGCATCCCGGGGATGTCGTGCCCTGGCGTGCGACGCCTTTGCGCAAGCCGGTGGACCCGCCGGGAACGTCCTTGCCATCTTCGACACCGCCGGCGTCGGTCTTACCGGAAATCCCCGATCGCACCCGCGATCCGTCGGATCCGTCCGGCGATGAACCGGACGGGGACCCCCTTCAGTAGCGGCGCACCAGGCTGACGAGACGTCCCTGGATCTGCACCCGATCCGGGCCGAGGACCCGCGTCTCGTAGGCCGGATTCGCCGCTTCCAGGGCAATGGACGATCCACGCCGGCGCAGGCGCTTCAGGGTCGCCTCCTCGTCGTCGATGAGGGCCACGATGATGTCGCCCGTATTGGCGGTGTCCTGCTTGCGGATGACCACCAGGTCGCCGTCGAGGATCCCGGCATCGACCATCGAATCGCCGCGCACCTCCAGGGCGTAATGCTCGCCGCCGGCCAGAAAATCCGGCGACATCGTCACCGAATGGCTCTGTTCCTGGATGGCCGAGATGGGCGTACCGGCCGCGATCCGACCCATCACCGGGATGGTCACGGCCCGACCGCTCTCGTCGGTGGCCTGCGTGGTCGGCAGTCGGGACACCGATGCGCCGGCCGGCAGGCCCTTGCCCTTGCCGCCTTCGACCACGCTCGGCGTGAAGCGGCGAACCTCGGAGGCCGGAGCGGCGCGCGGGGCGCCCGCATTCCCCCCGAGGCTCTCCGGCATCCGGATCACCTCGATGGCCCGCGCCCTGTTGGGCAGCCGGCGCAGGAAGCCGCGCTCCTCCAGGGCCGTGATCAGGCGGTGAATGCCCGACTTCGACTTCAGGTCGAGGGCATCCTTCATCTCGTCGAACGACGGGGGAACGCCGCTCTCGCGCATCCGAAGCTGGATGAACTGGAGCAGGTCCAGCTGCTTACGCGTCAACATGCGGGACACTCTTCGTTAGCGCCACGGATCGCGGCGGGTGGCACTAGAAACAAACCACGAACACGTTAAACGTTCCGTAAGTGTTCTGCAAGGGTTCCCATCTCAAGCCTCTCGGACCCGATCCGTTCGATCCGTTCGGGAAGGGCGGATCTGGGCGTCGCCCGAGCGCCACGCCGGCCTGCCGCTGCGGCCATCGCTGCGATCGAGTGGTGCCCCGATCCGACGAACGAGTTGGACGGCCGGCGTCGGAACCGGTCGGCAGGGCGCCCGGGCGCAGCGCCCTCGGGTCGATGGCCCGGCGACGATCGGTTCTCTGCCGTCCTCTGCCGGCGTCGCCGACGGCGGGTCTTCGGCTAGCGCTGCCCGGTGCGTCCTGCCTTGGGCCGGTCACCCGAACCGTTGCCGCCCGTCTCGGTGGGATTGCGGGGATCCTGCCAGAAGGTATCGAACAGGCGCTGCATCGCGCGGGCGTTCTCCTGCTGCACCTCCAGGCCCGTCTGGAACATCTGCTGCATTACGTCGAAGGGCGCTTCCGTGGCCGACCTGTCCGGCGCGGCGGACTCCGGCCGGGGCGAAGCCGCGAGCCACGTCGACGCCGCACGCGGCCGTGCCTGGGGCGAGGGCGTCGCGGGCTTCGGGGCCTTGGCGCCGGAGTTCAGGAACGCCTGCATCATCTCCGACCAGGCATTGGGCGGGAAGCCGAAGGGGTTCGCCTCGGCG
The DNA here is from genome assembly GCF_001424705.1 of Methylobacterium sp. Leaf465. Taxonomy (GTDB): domain Bacteria; phylum Pseudomonadota; class Alphaproteobacteria; order Rhizobiales; family Beijerinckiaceae; genus Methylobacterium. Next base: position 24,309 of record NZ_LMRA01000008.1, on the reverse strand, counting down.
CGCGGGACCGGCGCCGCGGCAGGCGCCTGGTTGATCATGACGTGGACGATCCCCGCCACCACCATGCCGGCCATGATCGGCAGCATCTGCTTCAAGGCCGGCATCGCCACGCCGCTGACGGCAGCGGCCTGCTGCAGAACGGCCTGACTCAGATGGGGCGAGCCGAAGAGTTGCTGGACCAGCATGTCCATCTGCGGCGTCGCGCTCGACGCCTTCGGCGCGGCGGGGCCGACGAGATTGAAGAGGTGGGCGAAGCCGGTCGGATCCTGGGCGACGTTCCGCTGCAGCCCCATCGTGAGGGCCGGAAGCAGGGCTTCCATCGCGCGCAGGCTCTGCTCCGGCGACAAACCGAACTGCCGTCCGAAACCCTGCGCGTTGGGGCCCGCCTGCGCCTGAAGGATGTCGAACAGATTGAACATGGCGGCCTCGCGGACGAACTGCGGCTTTCCCGGTCTTCGACCCGGGCGCGCCGCGCGAATTCTGTCGCATCCGGTCGGTACTGACCAGCCCGGGCGCCTCACGACGGCCCGATTCCCCGTCGACGGGGGCCCGTATCAACCCGTTTCTTGCCCAGGACCCGCGATGCGCTTCCCTTCGCCCCTGATCGAGGCGCACCTGTTGCGTCGCTACAAGCGCTTTCTCGCCGACCTGCAGCTTGCCGACGGGTCCGTGATCACGGCCCATTGCCCCAACCCGGGGGCGATGCTGGGACTTGCGGTGCCGGGCGCGCGGGCCCTGTTGTCCGACGTCCGGGGCCCGACGCGCAAGCTCCCCTTTTCCTGGGAACTGGTGGAGGCGGATCTGCCCAGCGGCCGGCAATGGGTCGGCATCAACACGATGCGGCCGAACGCCCTGGTGGCGGAGGCCTTCGCCGCCGGCGGCCTGCCCTGCCTCGCCGGCTACACGGGCCTGCGCCCCGAAGTCCGCTACGCCCGGGCCAGCCGGGTCGACTTCCTCGCCACCGGGGAAGGGATGCCGCCCTGCCATGTCGAGGTGAAGAACTGTCACCTGATGCGCAGCCCCGGCCTCGCGGAATTTCCCGATTGCGTCGCCGCCCGCAGCGCCCGCCACATGACGGACCTCGCGGCCGTCGTCGAGGCCGGGGGCCGTGCCATGGTCATCATCGTGGTGCAGATGTGGGCGGATCGCTTCGATGCCGCGCGGGACCTCGATCCTGCCTTCGACCGGGCGCTTCAGGCCGCTCGGGCGGCCGGCGTCGCCGTCCACGCCCATCGCTGCCGCATCGACCCGGTCGGCATCGCCGTGGCCGACGCCATCCCGGTGCTGTAGGGCGCGCGTCCCAGAAGAACCGCGCGGGCCCGTCAGTCGGCCCGCTCGAAGATCAGGTTGAGGCGGGTGCGAGCGATCCGGCGATAGCCGTGCTGCTCGAGCAAGGCGGGCAGGTCGATCTGCCACTGGTCGGTGCCGTTCTCGACGATGAGCAGCCGCGGGTGGAGGCTCGCGGGGGCGGCCCGCAGGAAGGGTTCGAGGATCAGGTCCTCGGCGCCCTCGACATCGAGCTTCATCGCGTCGATGCGCGCGATGCCCTCGCCGAGGGCGAGATCGAGCAGGGGCACGGCCGGCACACGAATCTGCGCGCCCTCGTTCGTCCCGACGATCTTCAGGCTCGATTCCCCCCGGTTGCGGGGATCCACGAACAGGGTGAGTTCCCCCGCCTTGTCGGCGACCGCGCAGGCCACCGCCTTGACCGTTCCGAACGGATTCTGCGCGATGTTGTAGGTCAGGCGGTCGAACACGTCCGGCTGCGGCTCGACGGCCAGGATCCGGGCGCGCGGCCCCGCGAAGGCCGCCACGAACAGCGCGTAGGCACCGATATTCGCGCCGATATCCAGGAAGGTGCAGCCGGGCTGAAGCTTCGCCAGTAGAAGTGCGCGCTCCTCCGGATCGAAGAACTGCGGCGTGAAGAGCACCTTCTTCTCGCAGTTGTTGTTGTAGGGGTAGAGCCGCATGCGGGCGCCGTAGCGTTCGACGTCCAGAGGGGCGCCGCGCAGCAGCCCGATCGCCACGCGGCGCAGGAACAGGGCGAGGCGTCGCCCGGCCCAGCTCGCGTAGGAGATCCGGCCCGTCTGCCGAGCGATGCGCGCGACGAGGCCTGTGGGAGCGTAAGTGCCGTAGGGCTGCGTGTCTTTCATCGTGCGTGCTGATGCCAGCGCACGGACGCGGCGGCAAGCGACGCCGCCGCGGGAGGATCGAAAGGTCCCGGACATTCCGGGCCGATCAGCCCGCAGCGCCCCCTCCGGGCGAATGCGGTCGGCCGCAGATCAGACCTGACCGTCGCGCCACTTCGGAAGCAGAGGACAATCGTCGAGACCGAATCTGGTGCTCAGACCTGTTCCATTGCGGCAACACCACGACCGAAACCCAGTTCGAGCGGCCTGAATTGCCCGAAAAATAGGCGTCTGCACAAAGGATAGCTTTGCCGTAACCGGGAACCTTTGAGAACGTCGCCCCAACGCAGATCCTCCCGCAGAGTTCCCATCGCCATGCAGCGCTCGCTTCTCGCCCTTTCCGCCGTCCTGCTGTCCTCGGTCTGCGCCTTCGCGGCCGACATGCCGGCGAAGGTGCTGGCGGTCCCTGCCCCGCCCGCGCCGTGCAAGGCCGAGATCACCTTCCCGGCCTATGGCGGCGTCATCAAGCAGAACCCGAACCCGTCCTGCCTGACGCTCGGCGCCTTCGGCGACGTCTATGTCGGCGGTGCGGTCACGGGCTACTTCTACACCCAGCCCAACCAGTACACGTTCTCGCCCGCTCCGCTACCGAGTGACCGGGCCGGCCGCGTGGACGTCTCGAACCTGATGGGCTTCATCCAGAAGGCCGACGGCCCGTTCCAGTTCTACGCCGCCTTCGGCGCCTACTCGATCCCCGGCCTCGGCCTGCCGATCTACGGCACCTTCGACCAGACGGATCTGCTGTATTCCCCGGCGCCGATCGTGTTCGGAAAGTACGTGATCAACGACAACTGGTCGATCCAGGGCGGTCGGATGCCGACCCTGATCGGCTCCGAGCTGCCGTTCACCTTCCAGAACCTGAACATCTCGCGCGGCCTCCTCTTCGGCCAGGAGAACGTGATCAACCAGGGTGTGCAGGTGAACTACTCGGATGGTCCGTGGGCGGCCTCGTTCGCCGCGACCGACGGCTTCTATTCCGGCGAGATCAACTGGGTCACGGGTGCGATCACCTACAAGATCGACCCCGCCAACACGGTGGGCATCAACGGCGGCACGCACTTCTCCAGCTACACCAATTTCGACTTCGCGGACCCGTTCGGTCGTCGCGGCCTTCGCTTCCAGTACGCCACGCCCGTCTCGCTGCAGAACAGCAGCATCATCAGTGCCAACTACACCTATGCGGACGGTCCCTGGATCGTGACGCCGTACGTCCAGTACACCAACGTGGAGCAGAACGCCGTCCTGGGCCTCGCCGGTGCCGAAACCATCGGCGGCGCCCTCCTCGCCAGCTACGCCTTCACGGACAACTTCGCCCTCGCGGGCCGCGTGGAGTACATCAGCCAGAGCGGCAATCGCAACAATCCGTTCGGTCAGACCTCGGTGCTCTACGGCGCCGGCAGCTCGGCCTTCTCCTTCACCGTGACCCCGACCTTCACCTTCGATCGCTACTTCGTCCGCGGCGAGTTCTCGACCGTGCAGCTCTACGACATCACGCCCGGCCTCGGCTTCGGCCGCAGCGGCCTGAAGACCTCGCAGGAGCGCTACATGCTGGAGACCGGCATCACCTTCTGATCCGATCGGACGATCCGGTTTCGGCGAAACGCGGCGGCAGGGCAACCTGCCGCCGCTTTCATGTGCGCCCATGCGCCACCGGAGGGCTTCCGTCCGCGCGCCCGACGGTTCAAGGAGGCGGGACCATGCCCCGACCGATAAGGCCCGAGCCCATGCAGCGCTTCGATTCCGACGGTGTTTCCCTCGCCTACATCGACGTCCCCGCCGTCGGCGGGTCGGGCGACCCGGTCCTGCTGATCCACGGCTTCGCCTCGAACCATGCGGTGAACTGGGTCAACACGCTCTGGGTCCGGGCCCTGACCCAGGCCGGCTACCGCACCATCGCCCTCGACAACCGGGGGCACGGCGAGAGCCAGAAGCTCTACGATCCGGAGGTCTACGGCGCGGACCTCATGGCCCAGGACGCGCGCCGCCTCCTCGACCATCTCGGGATCCCCAAGGCCGATGTCATGGGCTACTCGATGGGCGCGCGCATCGCCGCGTTCCTGGCGCTCGATGCGCCGGAGCGCGTCCGTTCGCTGCTGCTCGGCGGTCTCGGCCTGCATCTGATCGAGGGCAAGGGCCTGCCCGACGGGATCGCCGAGGCCTTGGAGGCGGAGCCCGGCGCACCGGCCCCGAACCCGACGGCCGCCGCGTTCCGCACCTTCGCCGAGCAGACGAAGAGCGACCTGCGGGCCCTGGCCGCCTGTATGCGCGGCTCGCGCCAGACCCTGTCGCGCGCCGAAGTCGCCGAGATCTCGTCACCGACCCTGGTGACGACTGGCACCCTCGACACCGTCTCGGGCTCGGGTCCGGCGCTGGCGGCGCTGTTTCCGAACGGCACCGCCCTCGAACTTCCGAACCGCGACCACAGCACGGCCGTGGGCGACCGCGGTCACCGCACGGGCGTCCTCGATTTCCTGGCCCAGCGGCTCTGAGAGGGCACTACCGCGCCTCAGGTCTTCAGGCGGTAGCCGGTCCGGAAGATCCAGGTCACGCCGGCGAGGCACAGGATCAGGAAGATCAACGCCATGGTGAGGCTGACGCCGACGCCGACATCCGAAGTGCCGAAGAAGGACCAGCGGAAGCCGCTGATCAGGTAGACCACCGGGTTGGCGAGGCTCACCGCACGCCAGAATGGCGGCAGCATCTCGATGGCGTAGAAGCTGCCGCCGAGGAAGGTCAGCGGCGTCACGATGAGGAGGGGCACCAGCTGCAGCTTCTCGAAGCCGTCGGCCCAGAGGCCGATCAGGAAGCCGAACAGGCTGAAGGTGACCGCCGTCAGGAGCAGGAACAGCACCATCACGAAGGGATGTTCGATCCGCAGGGGCACGAACAGGGCGGCGGTGGCCAGGATGATGAGGCCGATGAGGATCGATTTCGAAGCCGCCGCGCCGACATAGCCGAGCACGATCTCGAGGGGCGAGACGGGCGCCGACAGGATCTCGTAGATCGTGCCGGCGAAGCGCGGGAAGTAGATGCCGAACGAGGCATTGGCGATGCTCTGCGTCAGGAGCGAGAGCATCATCAGGCCGGGCACGATGAAGGCGCCGTAGGCGACCCCGTCCACCGAGGCGACCCGCGAACCGATGGCCGCTCCGAAGACCACGAAGTAGAGCGAGGTGGCGATGACCGGCGCCACAATGCTCTGCAGCGCCGTGCGCCAGAAGCGCGCCATCTCGAAGCCGTAGATGGCGCGGACCGCGTACCAGTTCATGCGCGTTCCTTCACGAGGTCGACGAAGATCTCCTCCAGCGAGGACTGGCTGGTCTGGAGGTCGCGGAAGCGGATGCCGGCGGCGGCGAGGTCGGCCAGCAGCGCCGTGATGCCGGTGCGCTCGCCCTTCGTGTCGTAGGTGTAGACCAGATCCTGTCCGCCCGGCTTGAGGGTGAGATCGTGCCGCGCCAGAGCGGGGGGAAGGGCGGCGAGCGGCTCCTGCAGGTTCAGGGTCATCTGCTTCTTGCCCAGCTTGCGCATCAGCTCGGCCTTCTCCTCCACCAGGATGATCTGGCCCTTGCGGATCACGCCGATGCGGTCGGCCATCTCCTCGGCCTCGTCGATGTAGTGCGTGGTGAGGATGATGGTGACGCCCGTGTCGCGCAGCGAGCGCACCAAGCGCCACATGTCGCGGCGCAGTTCCACGTCGACGCCGGCGGTGGGTTCGTCGAGGAAGAGGATGCGCGGCTCATGGCTCAGGGCCTTGGCGATGAGCACCCGCCGCTTCATCCCGCCCGACAGGGTCATGATCCGCGCGTCGCGCTTCTCCCACAGGGAGAGGTCGCGCAGGACCCGCTCGATATGCGCCGGATCCGGCTTGAGGCCGTAGAGCCCGCGGCTGAAGCTCGTCGTCGCCCAAACCGTCTCGAAGGCGTCGGTGGTGAGCTCCTGCGGCACGAGGCCGATCATGCGGCGGGCTTGGCGATAGTCCCGGGCGATGTCGTGCCCACCCGCGAGGATGCGGCCGGCGCTCGCCGTGACGATGCCGCAGACGATGCTGATCAGCGTCGTCTTGCCGGCCCCGTTCGGACCGAGAAGCGCGAAGATCTCGCCTTCGGCGATGTCGAGGTTGATGCCGTCGAGGGCTTTGAGGCCCGAGGCGTAGACCTTGGACAGGTTCTGGATCGCAATGATCGGCTGCATCGAAACTCCGCTGCGGCGTGGCGCCGGCGCGATCGGGGCGGCCTTTTAGCACGCTGCCGGCGTGGGACGGCGCCGAAAACGAAAAAGCCGCCTCGCGGCGGCTTTCCCTGGTGTCGCAGAGGGAAGGATCAGGCCCGCAGGCGGGTCCGAACCTCGCCGAGGCTCTGGCGGACGAGGCCTTCGGCCGTCTCACCCTGCATGCGCTCGCGCAGGATGACCTCCGAAACCTTCACCGCGGCGTCGGCAGCGGCGGCCCGAACCTGGGCGGTCGCCTGGACCTCGGCCTGCGCGATCTTGGTCTCGGCCGACTTGGTACGACGGGCGATGAAGTCGTTCAGGCGGGCATGGCCCTCGTCGGCGATCCGCTGGGCCTCCTCGCGGGCGGACGCCACGATGGCCTCGGCCTCGCGCTCGGCCTCGGCGCGGCGCTTCTTGTAATCGGCGAGGACACCAGCGGCCTCCTCACGCAGGCGACGCGCCTCGTCGAGTTCGTGGCGGACGCGCTTGGCCCTGCCGTCCAGCCCCTTGGTGATCTGGTTGAAGCCACCGACCTTCCAGACCACGGCCATGAACAGGACGAAGGCGACTGCGACCCAGAATTCGGCTTCCAACAACATGCTCGTCGTCCCAACTCGATGGTGTCCGGCGGTCCGGCGGGGTCTTCGCCCCTCGGGTCCTGCCGGTCAGGTATGGTTTGGCGTCCGCCTCAGTGCGGGAAGGAGACGCTGTCGAGGGCCTTGGCGAGGGCGCCCTCGTCGGGGCTGCGGCCCGTCAGGCGCTCGACGATGGCCGAGGCCGTCTCGCCGGCGATGCCGCGGACGTTGCCCATGGCCTCGGCGGTGCGGGTGCGAAGCGTCGCCTCGGAGGCGGCGATGCGGGCGTTCAGCTCGGCCTCGAGCGCCTTCCGCTTGGTCTCGGCTTCCTGCGAGAGGGCCGTGCGGGTCTCGAGGGCGATGGCCTGCGCCTTGGCCTGCGCATCGCTCAGGGATTTCTCGTAGGCGGCTCCGGCGGCATCCGCCTCGGCCTTCAGGCGCTGCGCCTCGTCGAGATCGCCCGACAGACGCACGGCGCGGTCGTGCAGGATGGCCTGGATGCGCGGCAGCGCGATCTTGTCCATCAGGTAGTAGAGCAGCCCGAAGGCGAGGGCGAGCCAGATGAGCTGGGACGCGAAGGTGTGGCTCTCGAAGGGCGGGAAACCGCCGCCATGTTCGGCGGCCGGCGTCGCGACGAAGCCTTCATGCGTTGCGGTCGAATGGGCCGGCTGAGCCATGACGTCCTTCGCGTAAATACAAGGAGTGGGGACCGGACGCCTCTGCCATCCCTGCGGGAGGCGGCGTCCGGTCCGGTATCGGTTCGAGATCCGTGACGAGCGTGTCTTAGACGGCGAACAGGAGCAGCAGCGCGACGAGCAGCGAGAAGATGCCGAGCGCTTCCGTGAGGGCGAAGCCGAGGAGCAGGTTGCCGCGCTGGCCGTCGGCGGCCGACGGGTTGCGGAGCGCGCCGGCGTAGAACTGGCCGAAGAGGTTGCCGAGGCCGATGGCGGCGCCCGCCATCCCGAGACAGGCGAGGCCGGCACCGATGTACTTGGCAGCTAAGGGATCCATCAAATTGCTCCTGGTGTCCGTGTCGTCGTTGCGTGGAGAGAAATCCGGCCGCGATCGCGAACCGGGGACGGAAGGGGGTGTCCCGGCCCTCGGCCGGGATGACCCGGCTCAGTGGCCGGGATGCAGGGCGTCGCTGAGATAGATCGAGGCGAGCGTCGCGAAGACGTAGGCCTGCAGACCGGCGACGAGGAACTCGAGAGCCGTGACGGCGACGCTAAGGGCCAGGGGCAGCGGCGAGATGGCCCCCCAAGCGCCGGCGGCGAGCAGCGCCGGGACGAAGCCCGCGAAGATCTTGAGCGCGATGTGACCGGCCAGCACGTTGGCGAAGAGACGAACCGCGAGGCTGATCGGACGCGAGATGAAGGACACGATCTCGATCGCGACGATCATCGGCAGGAGCCAGCCGGGCACGCCCGACGGAACGAACACCTTCAGGAACTTCGTGCCGTGGGCCATGAAGCCGTACACGATGACGGTGCCGATCACGAGGAAGGCCAGCGCGAAGGTGACGATGATGTGGCTGGTCACCGCGAAGGCGTAGGGGATCATGCCGAGCATGTTCAGCACGAGCACGAACATGAAGAGCGAGAAGATCAGCGGCATGAAGCGCTCGGAGCCGTGACCGGCGGATTGGCGCAGGGTCGAGCCGATGAACTCGTAGAAGATCTCGGCCATGGACTGCATGCGGCCCGGCACCACCGAGCGGCGGGCGGTGGCCACGACGGTGATCAGCGCGATGATCCCGACGGCGGCGAACATGTAGAGCGCGGACTGGGTGAACGCGATCTCCTGGTTGCCGATATGACCGAAGGAGACCAGCGGCTTGAGCTCGAACTGGTGGATCGGATCCATCTTTACGGCCATTGCCGCTCCCGCCCTTCTGACTCTCGGCCGGCCAGACGGCCCGCCACCACCGGTGCCGCGCGAGCGGCATGATTTCAATTCGGTTCGCCGCGTGCGCGGCGCTTCCCCGAGAACCGCTAGCGGTCCTCTTCCTTGGTCGGCACCTTGGGAAGAGACCCCGAGGCGCGCATGACGTTGTAGACGCCGGTGACGAACCCCAGCATCAGCAGGACGATCAGTCCCCAGGGTTTCGTCCCGAGGTAATGATCGAACATCCAACCGAGAATGCCCCCGGCGAGGACGCCCGCGATGAACTCGGTCGAGAGCCGCATCGCCTGGCCGAGAGGAGAGGGCCCGGCCGAAGGACCGGGACGCGTCGAATGACCGGGAGGGGCACTCGGCCGCTTCCGCTCAATCTGCGTCTCAAGACGTTTGAGCCTCTGAGAGAGGTCCGCGTCCAGTGCTTTCTTCCGCCCGTCCCCGCCTTCGTCCGCAGTTTCGTTGCCGCTCACGGCGAGAACTCACATTGGCGAGAGCGGAGGGAACCGGCGGAACGCCTCCTTCAAGCGGGGCGCACCATAGTTTCGCCCACCTTGGGTGTCAAGGCGCCCTCGACCTCACGTAAGATATTGTTGCACCACGAGAAATCGGTGTTTTGCCGATCCGCCCCCCGGTGTTCTCGCACCGGGCCGACGGCGGCGGGCGAGGCCGTCGCCGCGACGGACCCGCTTCGGGGATCTCAGGCGCCCAGGAGGGGCTTGATCACCTTCTCCATGCCCTCGATGGTCATCTCGCCCTTGAAGCGCTCGCCGTTGATGAAGAAGGTCGGGGTCGAATCGACCTTGAAGGTGTCCATGCCCTTCTGCTTGACCGCGTTGACGGCGCCGTAGAGCTTCTGGTCCTTCAGGCAGGCCTCGAACTTCTCCTTCGAGAAGCCGGCCTGGCGCAGCATCTGCTCCATTGCATCCACCGGCGATTGCGGCTTCTGGACGTAGGCCCAGGCCTGCTGCTGGTCGAAGAGCAGGTCCGTGATGGGATAGTACTTCGCATCGCCGTCGCAGCGCGCCAGCATGAAGGCCGCCGTCGCCAACGGGTCGAGGGGGAACTCGCGGAGGGTGAAGCGCACCTTGCCGGTGTCGATGTAGCGCTCCTTGAGGGCCGGCCAGGTGTTCCTGTGGAAGGCGGCGCAGTGCGAGCAGGTCATCGAGGCATACTCGATGACCGTCACCTTGGCGTCCTTCGGGCCGAGCCAGACGTCACCGAGCGGACCGGGCTCCATCAGGGTCGACAGGTTCGCGTCCTCCGCCGCGGCCGGGAGGGTGAACCGGGGCAGGAGGATCGCCGCGCCGACGGCAAGGCCGGTGGCTTTCAGGGCATCGCGTCGGGTGATCATGATCGGGAGGGCTCCGGTCGCGGACCAAATCTTCTCGTCAGCGATGCGGTAGAATCCTGCAGGCGTCCTGACAAGGCTGCGCGGCGCGCCTAGCGCTTGTGTGTTGTCGCCACCACTGCCGTTCCGAGGCGGTCGAGGGCGTCGCGCAGGGCGTCGTGCTCGATCGCCTGGACCGCAAGCGCCACTTCGCCGCGGCGGACGGGATCCACCACCGGCGGCGCGGGGCGACGCCCGATCCGGTCGACCCGTCCCTGGCGCATCACGATCTTGCCGACGCAGGCCCAGCCGTAATGGGCATTGATGCGCTGGATCACCACCGGCGCGAGGTGCTGCAATTCGAGGGCGAACACGCCTTCGACCCGGACCACGAGGGTGCCGGGATCGGGGCGCCCCTCCTCCTCGCGCCGACGCCGGCGCGGCCATTCGAGCTTCGAGGGCTGGCAGTACCGCGCGAGCCGCTCCCCGACGATCTCGGGCCAGGCGGCCAGAATGTCGGTGGAGGCGAACCCTTGCGCCGCGAAGGCGGGGCCGATGCAGCCCTCCAGCAGCTCGGCGAGGGGTTTGACACGCGCCATGCGCAGGGTTTCCGTAGTGTCCGACCGGGACGAGATCGAGGCTCCGATATCGCCCGCAATGGTTAGCATGCCGTTCCGTCCGGCCGAAGCGGGGCGCCGCCCCCCCCGCCCGACGACACGTTCAGGCAGGTCGGCCCTGGAGAAGTCGGCCTTGGACGCACCCGGCCGGCGGTCTATGGACGGGCTTCCCCATCACGCGCCGGTGCCCGTGCCCCACACTCCAGTTCCAGCCCCCGAGGCCGCGGATCTCCTGACCTGGTACGACCGGCACCGCCGCGTCCTGCCCTGGCGGGCGCTGCCGGGCGAGACGCCCGATCCGTACCGGGTCTGGCTCTCGGAGGTGATGCTGCAACAGACCACGATCGCGGCCGTCAAACCCTATTTCGCGAAGTTCCTGGCGCGCTTCCCCACCATCGACGACCTTGCTGCGGCGCCCGAGGAGGCGGTGATGTCGGCCTGGGCCGGGCTCGGCTACTACTCCCGGGCCCGCAACCTGCACGCCTGCGCCCGGGCGGTGGCGGCGGCCGGGCGTTTTCCCGACACGGCCGCGTCCCTGCGCAAGCTGCCGGGCATCGGCGCCTACACGGCGGGCGCCGTCGCGGCGATCGCGTTCGACCGTCAGGAAGCGGCGGTGGACGGCAATGTCGAGCGGGTGATGACCCGGCTCTTCGCCGTCGAGACCACCCTGCCGGCGGCCCGCCCCGAGATCCGGGCGCTGACCCAGGCCCTCGTGCCCGCGGACCGGCCCGGGGACTTCGCCCAGGCGGTGATGGATCTCGGCGCCACGCTGTGCACGCCCAAGCGCCCGGCCTGCGCCCTCTGCCCCTGGATGGCCCCCTGCCGCGCCCGGGCCCTCGGCCTTCAGGAGAGCTTCCCCAGGAAGGTGAAGGCCGTGAAGGGCACCCTGCGCCGGGGTGCGGCCTTCGTGGCGATCCGCAGCGGCGACGAGGCGGTCCTGCTGCGCACCCGGCCGCCCGAGGGTTTGCTGGGCTCCATGGCCGAACCACCAATGAGCCCCTGGGAGCCCGACTACGATCCGGCCCAGGCCCTCCTGGACGCGCCGCTCGACGCGCGCTGGCGGCGGCTGCCGGGCCTCGTCCGACACGGCTTCACGCATTTCCCCCTGGAGCTGACGGTGTTCGTCGCCAAGGTGGCGCTCAGCACGCCGCCGCCGCCGGGCCTGCGCTTCACGCCGCGCCGCGACCTCGACGGGGAACCGCTGCCAGGCGTGATGAAGAAGGTCCTGGCACACGCCTTCGATCCGAAGCCGGAGGCCGCGGAGCCGCTGGCGGAAAGGGCTGCCAAGCGCGGCAGGCCAAAGGCGATGCGGAGCCTCACGGATACGCCGCTCTTCGCCGAGCCCGAGCCGGAGGCACCCGCTGCGTCGCCGCGCTTCCGCCCGGTGCCCAAGCCCGCCCCGCGCCCGGCGCCAGCCCCGATTTCCGACGGGTCGATTGACGAGTTCGAAGGCCCGGCCGAGGCGGCACCCCCGGCCGCCCCCCGCAGACGGGGACGACCGCGGTCGCGCTGACCGGCGCCCCTCAGGCGGCCGAGCCCATGGCGGAGCGCATCTGGGCGCGGAAGACGTCGATGAGCACCGGCTTGCCGTTCCGGGTCGCATGCCAGAAATCCCAGCCGTTGCAGGCCGGAAAGCCCTGCACCAGGGCGCCGATCTTGTGGATCGAACCCGTGGCCGGTCCGGCCATCAGGGTGCCGTCGGGACGCACGATGGCGCTGTGCCGGCCGCGCGCGTCGGTCAGGGTCTCGCCGGCGCGGATATGCCCGGCCTCGATGACGCTGAGGAAGGCGACGCGGGGCTCGGCGCGCTTGCTCGGAGCCACCAGCAGGGCGGCCTGCGACAGGGGTTCGACGGCGTCGATGCGGGCGCGGGCCGCCTCGGCGTAGACCGTCTCGCGCTCGATGCCGATGAAGTGCCGGCCGAGGCGCCTGGCAACCGCACCGGTGGTGCCGGTCCCGAAGAACGGGTCGAGCACCACGTCGCCGGGATTCGTCGCCGACAGGAGCGTGCGGGCGAGCAGTGCCTCCGGCTTCTGCGTCGGATGGACCTTCTGCCCGTCGGCGCCCTTCAGGCGCTCGTCGCCGGTGCAGAGCGGGATGAACCAGTCGGACCGCATCTGGACGTCGTCATTGCCGCCCTTCAGCGCCTCGTAGTGGAAGGTGTAGCCCTTCGACTCCGCGGAGCGGGAGGCCCAGATCAGGGTCTCGTGCGCGTTGGTGAAGCGCTTGCCGCGGAAGTTCGGCATCGGGTTGGCCTTGCGCCAGACGATGTCGTTGAGGATCCAGAAGCCGAGATCCTGCAGCGTGGCGCCGACCCGGAAGATGTTGTGGTACGAGCCGATGACCCACAGGGTGGCGTTCGGCTTCATCACCCGGCGCGCGGCCGCCAGCCATTCGCGGGTGAAGGCATCGTAGGCGGCGAAGGTCGAGAACTTGTCCCAGTCGTCGTCGACCGCGTCGACCCGGCTCTGGTCGGGACGCAGGAGCGCGCCGTCCCCGAGCTGAAGATTGTAGGGCGGATCGGCAAAGACGCAGTCGACGCTGGACGCCGGAAGGGCGTTCATCGCAGCGATGCAGTCTCCGACGAGGATCTCGTCGAGGGGGAGACGGTCTTCGAGAGGAAAACGCTTGGCGGCGGGTACGAGACCCATCCGCGGCGCCGACACGGGCCGCCCGGTACGCGAGACACTTTTCCGGGCGACGGTGTCGGCAACCGCGGTACGCAGGGAAGCCATGGCAAACACCGGTTACGCGACTGACCGGCAGACCTTGGCCCCGTTAACGTAAAGGGCGGGTTGCCGGGACGAAGACAAGGCGTCTCGATTTGGGGCTGCAATTTTTGCCGGGTTGGTCGTTCGAAGAGCCACGAGGCTATTGCGACAGCATCGCCGCTCGAACGAGCAGGTCTCGAAAGATCTGAGAGAGACCGGCCGCAACCGTCCCAGCGGACCCTGTGGCGGCCCAGCCGGTGCCGCGATCGGCACCGGGTCCACCCGGCCTGGACCTCACAACTCCGCGGAAAGAGAAAATTCGTCTCCGGCGCCCCTCGCGACCCCGTCGCAGACCAGGGTTTCACTGAGCGCAACGCTGATTTCGTTTTTCCGCATCCCACCGTTGCGCAGCGACGCCGGCTGCAACGCGGTCTCGGCGATTTCACTGGTGTTCCAGCATTGCCGTTTCGTCATCGCAAAGCCCGCGGATATTCGACAATATGGCCACACACAACCAGTGATGAATAAACCGTTATAGCCTCAATTCCGGCCCCGGCCGCCACATTTGTCCGGTCTCATTTTGGCCCTGTTCCGCTTCATTTTGCCGGCCATCCGAAACAACAAAGGGAATGCGGATGACCATCAAGCCTGTTCGTGGGGCCGCTGCCATCATCGGGACCGTCGTGACACTTGCCGCCGTTCAGCCAGCCAGCGCCCAGAGCGGTGCCGCCTCCTGGTACGCGAGCGGCCATCGGACGGCGAATGGCGAGCGCTTCAATCCGAACGGGATGACCGCCGCCCATCGCACGTTGCCGTTCGGCACCCGGGTCCGGGTCGAGAACAAGCGCAATGGCCGTTCGGTGGTGGTGCGCATCAACGATCGTGGCCCGTTCATCCGAGGCCGGATCATCGATCTCGCCAAGGGCTCGGCCCGCGCCCTCGGCATGGGCGGCACGACCTACGTCGCCCTGAGCGTGGTGAACTGAGCTTATCGGGCCGGTCGGCGTTGTGAGAGGGACCGGCCGGCCCCATCTGGTCGGTGAAACCGAGAGCTCAGACCCTTATGGCAAAGCCGCTGATCGTCGAAATCCCCCATGAACTCGGCCTGGCCGAAGCCCGTCGGCGCATCGCGGACGGGATCACCCAGGCCGACGGGTTATTCGCCAAGGCGGGTGTCGCCGTCGAGAAGATGGCGTGGACCGACGACCGCCTCGACTTCGCGATGGCTGCCCTCGGCCAGAAGGTCGACGGGCAGGTGGATGTTCGCCCCGAGACCGTGCGGGTCGAGGTCCGGCTGCCGCTGTTGCTGGCCCTGTTCGCGCAGCAGATCCAGAAGAAACTTGGCAACGAGGGCAACCTGCTCCTGACCAAGAAATGACGAGTGCCGCCGGCATCGCGCCCGGAACCTCCCTCGGCGACGGACTGTTCCACCGGTCCGCTCCCCGAGGCTCTTGAGAGGCGCAACCGATGTCGAACCCCGGCCCGATCCCCGAAGTCCCGGTGCCCGAGACGCCCTACGAGGCGCCTCAGACCCCGCCCCCCGGCCCGGACACCCCCGGGACCGACGTGCCGGGGACGACCCCCACCGAAGCGCCCGACGTGACGCCCACCGAAATCCCGGTCAACGATCCGGATATCGGCCCGGCCATCGCCCCCGATCCGATGCCGACGGGCCCCGCCAACCCGACGATGTGAGTGGGGCACGACCGCGGGTTTGCAAGGGCATTCCGATTCCGGGTTTGTTCGAAGGCGCGGTCGCTGCCATAAGCCGGCCCCATGGCCGCTCCCCCGCTCCTCACCCTCCAAGACGTCGCGCTCACCTTCGGCGGCACGCCGCTGATCGAGCGCGCCGAGCTCGCGATCTCCCCCGGCGAACGCACCTGCCTCGTGGGTCGCAACGGCTCGGGTAAGTCCACTTTGATGAAGATCGCCGCGGGGCTCGTGGAGCCCGACCGGGGCGTGCGCTTCGTCCAGCCCGGCACCACGATCCGCTATCTGGCGCAGGAACCCGACTTCTCCGGCTTCGAGACGACCCTTGATTTCGTCGAATCCGGCCTGACCCACGGGGATGACGCCTACCGAGCCCGCTACCTGCTCGAGAGCCTGGGCATGACCGGTGCCGAGAACCCGAAGAGCCTCTCGGGTGGGGAGGGGCGGCGGGTCGCCCTGGCCCAGGCCCTGGCGCCGGAACCCGACATCCTGCTCCTCGACGAGCCCACCAACCACCTCGACCTGCCGGCCATCGAGTGGCTCGAATCCGAGCTGAAGAGCGTGCGCGGCGCCCTCGTGCTGATCAGCCACGACCGGCGCTTCCTGTCCGCCCTGTCGAAGACCACGATCTGGCTCGACCGCGGCGTCACCCGCCGGATCGAGCAGGGCTTCTCCACCTTCGAGGCCTGGCGCGACGCCTTCTTCGAGGAGGAGGAGCGCGACCGGCACAAGCTCGAGCGCAAGATCGCCGACGAGGAGCACTGGCTGCGCTACGGCGTCACCGCCCGGAGGAAGCGCAACGTGCGCCGCCTCGGCAACCTTCATGCCCTGCGCAAGGAGCGGCGCGAGGATCGCCGGCCCGTCGGCACCGCGACCATGACGTCGACGGAGGCTGAGAGCTCCGGCGCCCTGGTGATCGAGGCCAAGCACGCGGCCAAGGCCTACGGCGCCCGCAAGATCGTCGACGATCTCTCGCTTCGGGTGATGCGCGGCGACCGCCTCGGCATCGTCGGGGCCAACGGCGCCGGCAAGACCACGCTGATCAACCTGCTCACGGGGCAGCTCCCGCCCGAGTCCGGCACGGTGGCGCTCGGCACCAACCTCAAGATGATGCTCCTCGACCAGGCCCGTGCGGTGCTGGAGCCGACCATGACGGTGACGGAGGTGCTCACCGGCGGCAGCGGCGATTCGGTGAACGTCGGCGGCGTCAGCCGCCACGTCATCGGCTACCTGAAGGATTTCCTGTTCGCGCCCGAGCAGGCCCGCACCCCGGTGAGCGTCCTCTCGGGCGGCGAGCGCAACCGCCTGCTCATCGCCCGCGCCCTCGCCCAGCCCGCCAACCTCCTCGTCCTCGACGAGCCCACCAACGATCTCGACCTCGAAACCCTCGACCTCCTGCAGGAAATGCTGGCGGATTATTCCGGCACCCTGATCCTGGTGAGCCACGACCGCGACTTCCTCGACCGGGTCGTCGGGAGCGTGCTGGTCAGCGAAGGGGAGGGCCGCTGGGTCGAGTATGCCGGCGGCTACACCGACATGATCGCCCAGCGCGGGGAGGGCGTGCAGGCCCGGGCGGCCGCCGGGCGGACCGAGAAGGCGGAGGCCCGCGCCGACGCGAAGGATCGCGCCAAGGGCGGCGATGCGGGAGCCCCGGCCGGCAAGCCCAAACTCGGCTTCAAGGACCAGCACGAGTTGAAGACCCTGCCGGACCGGATGAAGAAGCTCGAATCCGATATCGCCAAGCTGCGCGAGGTCCTGGCCGATCCGGGACTCTACGCACGGGACCCGGCCCGCTTCGCGAAGGCGTCGGATCTGCTCGGCGTCGCCGAGACCGAATTGGCCAAGGCCGAGGACCGCTGGCTCGAACTGGAGATGCTGCGCGACGCCTGAGCGAGGCTCATGCGGCGCCCCGGCCTTCATGATGCCGTGAACGCCGTGTGAAGTGCCGCCCTGGCGTTCGCTCCCGCGCGCCTGCCACCGGGGTCCGACGTGTCCGCCGCTTACGCACTCCGTGACCGATCCCGCCGCCTCGGCTGGGCTGCCGGCCTGCCCGGCCTCGCCCTGATCCTCGGCTTGTCCGCCGCCTGGTTCACGCCGCGCCTCGAGTCGCAACTCGGCGAAAAGGCCGATGCGGTGGCTCGGGCGACGGCGACGCCCGGTGCCGAGCCGTGGCTGCGCGTGTCGGTCGAGGGGCGAGACCTCGTGGTCACCGGCGAGGCGCCGGATGCCGCGACCCGCGATTCGGCGTATCAGCGGCTCGCTGCCCTCGACGGTGTCCGGCGAATCGTCGGCCCCGTGGGCGTGGTCGAGCCGGCTTCGCCCTTCCTGTGGATCGCGACCAAGGGCAAGGACGGGGTCGACGTGACCGGCGTGCGGCCAGCCGAAATCGGCCCGAGCGCCCTGGCCGAGCAACTCTCCCCCGCCCTCGACCCCGGAACCGCACTGCACGACCGCGCCCGCGCCGCCCTCGGCGCGCCACCGGACTTCGCCGCGGCGGCCGCCTATGCGCTGGCGCGGCTGCGTGCCCTCGCGCCCGGCGGCCGGGTGATGCTGGAGGACATGCGCCTCTCGGTCGTGGGCGAGGCGGCCTCCATCGCCGACGACGAAGCCTTGCGGACGGCCCTGGCCGATCTGCCGACCGGCTATGGTCTGGGCCGGGTCGAGATTCGGCCGGCGGTCGTGCCGGATTTCCGCTTCGTCGCGTCTCGGGAGCCGGGGGGCACCCTGACGCTCTCGGGCCACGTGGTCTCGGACGCGGCGCGCGCCGAGATCCGGGCGCAGGCGGCACAGGCCTCGGAGACGGGGCGGATCGAGGACCGGATGCGCAGGGCGCGTGGCCTTCCGCCCGGGGTCGATGCAGCCGCGATGGCGCGTTTCGCCCTGAGCCTCGCCGCGTTGATGCAGGAGGGGAGCGTCACCGTCGCCGATGCGCGGATCGCACTCGAGGGCGTCGCCCTCGACGCCCAGGCGATCCCCGAGATCGAGGAATTGTTGCGCGAGGGGATGCCCGCCGGGCTGAGCCGGGGCGGCGCGACCCTGAGCACCCGACCGCTCTCGCCCTATCAAATCCTGCTCCGGCGCGACGCGGAAACCGTGACGCTGTCCGGCCACCTGCCGGATGCCGAGGCGCGCGAGGCCCTGCTCGGGACCTTTCGTCCACGGCTGTTCCGCGAGCGCCTGATCGACCGCACCCGCCTCGGCGAAGGGGCCCCGCCCGAGCTCGCCCGGGTGCTGCGCGCGACCGCCACGGCCCTCACCCTGCTGGGGCGGGGCGAGGCCCGGTTCGCCGATCGCGCGATCACCCTGACGGGCGAGAGCCTGTATGCGCAGGGTGGCCGGCGCGTTTCCGAAGACCTGTCGGCCGCGATGCCGCCGGGCTGGACCGCGGCGATCTCGGTGACGACCCCCGACGCAGCGTCGGCCTGGACACCGGAGCGCTGCGTCGATGCGCTCGGGACCAAGCTCATGGGCCAAGCCCTCATATTCCCGCCCGGAAGCGCGATTCTGACGCCGGCCTTCTACCCCCTCCTCGATGGGATTGCGGCCCTGGGCAAGACCTGCCCGACCCTGCGCCTGGTGGTCACGGGCCATCTCGATCCGAGCGGCGCCACCGCGGCACCGAAGCCTGTCGTCGAGACCGCGGTGGACAGCACGGCGTCGCTCGACGCGGGCAAGGATGCCGGCAGAGCACCGAGCAAGGCACCGGCCGGATCCTCCGGCTCGCGTGCCTCGGATAAGGCGCCCGGCAAGTCCAATCCGAAGGACAAGGCCGTCAGGACCGAGGCGAAGCCGGCGGCTCAACCGGAGCCCGCCCCCGATCTCGCGCAGGGCCGTGCCCTCGCGATCGTGGAGTATCTGCTCCAGGCCGGCCTTCGTTTCGAACAGGTCGCTGCCGCCCCGGCCGGCTCGCCGCGTCCGGCTGGCCAGGGCGTCGGGATCGAGTCACGGTCATGACGATCCGACGGAGGCGAACGGCGTGACGCTCCTGGCAACCCTGCTCTGGCCCCTCGCGGCCGTCAGCGCCCTCCTCGGCGGCGCCATCGGCGCGCTGACGGGCCTGCCGCGGACACCGACTGCGCGCCGCAGCGCCGGCCTTCTCGTCCTGGCAGCGGGTCTGGCCGGGGGCCTCGCCGCCGGGGGCTTCCTTTCGGGACGGGCAGGCTTCTGGCTGGAGGCCGGGGCGCTCGGACTCGGGTCCTACCTGATCGGAGCGATCCTGGCGGCCGGGGTCACAGACCGGATGGGCACCCGATCGTGAGACGACGAATCCCGTCGGCGTCGCGCCGGCCTGTGGCATCCGCAACACAATCGACTCGAAACTGCGTCCGTTGCCCGACCATCGAGGAGACTTTCCGGACGGTCTGTCGTTGGTCTCGACGCACTTCTCCGAACGGACATGGGACCGGCGAATCAGAGACCTGATGATCGAATCTTCAGCACGTCCCCGACCTGTGGACCTTACGTCCTGCGATCGGGAACCGATCCACATCCTCGGCGCGGTTCAGCCCTTCGGTTTCCTCATCGCGGTCTCCCCGGACTGGATCGTGGTCCGGGCCTCCGAGAATGCCGCCGGGTGGTTGGGGCAGGCGGAAGCCGATGTGCTGGGCCTTCCCCTGGCCGACCTGATCGACGCGGAGGCGATCCATCTGATCCGCGGTCACCTTCAGGCCCTGCGCGGGCCCGATGCCATCGACCGGATTTTCGGCACCGTCCTGCAGGCCGGAGGTGCCCCCTTCGACATCGCGCTGCACATCTCGGACGGCATCATCGTCATCGAGGCCGAGCCGAGCGTCAGCGAACACCTCAACGCCGGCAATCTCGTGCGCAGCATGGTCGGACGCCTGCAGCAGACGGTGGGTTTCGACCCGTTCTGCCGGGAGGCCGTGCGCCAGATGCGGGCGCTCACCGGCTTCGATCGCGTTATGGTCTACCGCTTCGACCCGGACGGCTCGGGGGTGGTGATCGCCGAATCCGCACGCTCCAGCCTTGCCCCCTATCTCGGACTGCATTACCCGGCCTCAGACATTCCGAAACAGGCGCGCGCCCTCTACGAGCGCAACTGGCTGCGCATCATCGCGGATGTCGATGCCGAACCTGTCGCCGTGCTGCCGCAGCGCGATCCCCACGGCCGACCTCTCGACCTGTCGATGAGCACCCTGCGCACGGTGTCGCCGATCCACCTCGAATACCTGCGCAACATGGGGGTGGCGGCCTCCCTGTCGGTGTCGATCCTGCGGGGCGGCAAGCTCTGGGGCCTGTTCGCCTGCCATCACACCGAGGCCCGCCACATCTCGCTGGAGCGCCGAACCGGCGCCGAACTGTTCGGGCAGATGTTCTCGCTGATCCTGGAAAGCCGGGAGCGCGAGGCGGAGGCCGCCTACGAAGGCAGTTCCCGGGCGCTGCATGACCGACTGATGGGTGCGCTCGCCTCGGGCGGAACGAGCCTCGAGAACATCACCGATTTCCTCGACGACATCGCGGGAATCGTCACGTGCGACGGCATCGGCGTCTGGGTCAACGGCGAGATCACCCTGCGGGGGGCGACCCCGACGGCGGAGGAATTCACCGGTCTCGTGCGCTTCCTCAACCGGACGGCCGCGAGCCGGGCCTTCGCCACCCAGGAGATCGGCGCGGTCCATCCCCCGGCCGCCGACTACCCCGAGCGGGCCGCGGGACTCCTGGCGATCCCGATCTCGCGGGCGCCGCGGGATTTCCTGGTGTTCTTCCGTCGCGAGATCGCGCGCACCGTCACCTGGGCCGGCAATCCGGAGAAGCCGGCGAGCCTCGGACCGAACGGTCTGCGCCTCACGCCCCGCAAGAGCTTCGAGGCCTGGACCGAGGTGGTCCGGGGGCAGGCCGCCCCCTGGAGCGCGGTGGACCTGCGCATCGCCGAGGCCCTGCGCATCACGCTGCTCGAGGTCATCCTGCGCCTCACCGATTCCGCCGAGAAGGAGCGCAAGACCGCGCAGGAGCGCCAGGAGCTCCTGATCGCCGAGCTGAACCATCGGGTGCGCAACATCCTCAACCTGATCCGGGGCATCGTCGCCCAAAGTCGCTCGGGGTCCGACAGCGTCGAGGATTTCGCCGGCGTCGTCGGGGCGCGCATCCAGGCCCTGGCCCGGGCGCACGACCAGATCACCACCACGAACTGGGGACCGGGTTCCCTGCGCGACCTTATCACCCTGGAGGCGGAGGCCTATCTCGACCAGCAGGCGGGCCGGGTCCGTCTGGACGGCACCGATGTCCTTCTGGATCCCCAGGCGTTCTCGACGCTTGCCCTGGTCATCCACGAGTTGATGACGAACTCGGCGAAGTACGGCGCCCTGTCGGAGGGGGTCGGACAGGTGGACGTGGCCTGGGAGCGCGATGCCTCGCAGTGCCTCGTGATCCATTGGCGCGAGAGCGGCGGCCCGCCGGTGAAGCCGCCGAGCCGCCGCGGCTTCGGCACCACGCTGATCGAGCGCTCGATCCCCTACGAGCTAAAGGGCGAGGCGGAGATCACCTACGAACTCACCGGCCTGCGCGGCCGCTTCGCCGTGCCGGCGCGCTACGTGCGGGCCGCACCGACCGTCGCCGCCCCCCTGTCGCGGGAGCGCGACCGGACGCCCGAACTCGATGCCGCGGCGTTGTCCGGGACCGTCCTGGTGGTCGAGGACAACATGATCATCGCTCTGGAGGCCGAGGAGATCCTGTCCACCCTCGGGGCGAGCGCGGTCGACATGGCGGGATCCGTGCACGAAGCCCTGCGGCAGATCGAGGCGGCGCATCCGAGCTTTGCCCTCCTCGACGTGAATCTCGGCGCCGAGACGAGCCTGCCGGTCGCCCGACGCCTGATCGCGGCCGGCGTGCCCTTCGTCTTCGCGACGGGCTACGGCGAGAGCTTCCGAATCCCGTCCGAGCTCGGCGCCGTGCCGATGATCAAGAAGCCCTACACCGCGGATACCCTACGCCGGGCCCTGGCGAGCACGCCCCCCCGGGACTAGCCCGGCGCCTGCGCCGCCTCGAACAGCGCGAAGGCACGTTGCGCACCACGGATCGCGGCGGCGTGATCCGCGACCGGGCGCGTCCCGAGCCAAGTCGCGAAACTCGGCCAGAGGCGGAGTCCCGCGCCGTGCCGGAGGAAGCGGGCGTTCCCGTGGACCAGCGGGTCCGGGCTCGCCAGGACCTGACGGAGCAGAACCTGGCCGCCGAGGCGCGAACCTTCCAGAACGTAGAGGAGACCGGGCGCCTCGGCGCTCGACAAGGTGGGGGGCAGGGGGGCGGGCGCGACCTCCGGAGGGGAAATCGCCAGCCCGGACAGGTCGGCCTGCAGGACCGTGGACCGGCGGCGGGCCGCCCAGTCCGGCGGCAGGTCGGCGGCATCGGCCCCGTCGAGCCAGGTCTCGATCTGCGCGAAGGGGTCACGCATCGCCGACAGGAAGCGCACATAATCGGCTCGCCGACTCAGGTCGTAGGCGACGAACCCCGCATCGAGGCGCCGATGGGCCGCATCGGTCTCGGCGCGCAGGGCGAAACGAAGATCGCGCGGTGCATCCGCACCACCCCGCCGCGGCTCCGGATCTCCCGCGTCGACGGACCCCCTGGCCGTCCCATCCATACCGCGTTTCCCTGTTATTTGGCCCCGTCACCGTTCTTAGCCGATCTCGGGCCCCCGCCAAGGACTTATCACAGGGTACCTGCACGACCCCGGCTCGCTCTCGCGGCCCGGTCCGCAACGCTGAAGGCCCAGGATCGACCATGTGGCTCCTCTACGGTTTCGTCCTCCTAGCCGGCATCGCGAACGCAGTGCAGTCGGGCGTGAACGCGACGCTCTCCAAGAACCTGGCGCAGCCCTTCGCCGCAGGCATCGTCGTCTCGCTGGCCGGGGGCGCGACCCTCCTCGCCCTCGGCCTGGTCCTCGGTCGTTTCGCCTTTCCGAGCCTCGGCGACATGCGGGCCGTGCCGCTCTGGGCCTGGTTCGGCGGCGTGGTCGGGGCGCTCCTCATCCTGTCCCAGCTGTTCGCCGCGCAGCAGATCGGGGCCGCGCCCTATCTGGGGCTTCTCATCACCGCCGGCGTCATCACCTCCATCCTGCTCGACCATTTCGGCTGGATCGGGTTCGAGCAGCATCCCCTCACCCTCTGGCGCGCCCTCGGGGGCGTGCTGATGATCGGCGGTATCGCCCTGGTGGCGCTGTTCTGAGGCGACGGACGCTTGTCATCGGCGCGTGGAACCGCGATGCCTGCCGCGGCGTCGATGCCGCGCCCCGCAACGATCCCGTCCGTGTCCAGAGCCCCCAATGAACATCTTCCAGGACATCGTCAGCCGCTTCAGCCAGACCGTGACGGCCTATGCCGGCGATACGGTCCTCATGCAGGCGATGGTCTCCGCCGCCGCCAACGTGATGGTCGCGGACGGGGAGATCGCCAGCGCGGAATTCGATACGGCGCTGGCCGGCCTGCAGGCCAATCCCATCCTCGAGAAGGGCTACGACCGGCTGATGCTCGAGAGCGAACTCTACGATGGGATCGCCCGTGCCCGGACCCGGGCGGGCCGGGCCGAGAACCTGCGCCGCGTCGCCGCCATCGAGGGCCGGGGGCAGGAGGAACGCGAAGCGACATTCCTGATCGCGGCGGACGTGGCCGACCTCGACGGCATCGCCGACGTGGAGGCGCAGGCCCTCGAGGAAATCGCCACCGCGCTGGGCCTGGACCGGGCCGCGTTGCTCGCCGCATCCCCTGTCCGACGCCCGGTTCCGTAGCATGCCGGAGCGCCTTGTCCCGCAAAGCCCTTGATCAAAGGACGGCAAGCCTCTAAGCGGGCCCCCGTCTTTCGCCCGGCTCGACAACGCGTCGAGCGACAGCCCGGGCGACCGCTCGTGTGAGCTTGCCGCAGGAAAGAGACGATGGCCAAAGAGAAATTCGCGCGTACGAAGCCGCACTGCAACATTGGCACGATCGGTCACGTGGATCACGGCAAGACGTCGTTGACGGCGGCGATCACGAAGGTTCTGGCCGAGACGGGCGGAGCGACGTTCACGGCCTACGACCAGATCGACAAGGCGCCGGAGGAGAAGGCGCGCGGGATCACGATCTC
>NZ_LMRA01000007.1 GCF_001424705.1 Methylobacterium sp. Leaf465 | reverse complement strand
CGCCATCACGCGCAGGCTGCCTAACCTCTTACCCCAGATGGACCAGAGCCTCCGCTCCTGAACACCGCTGAATGTCCCAAATCATCTGACGACAGACAGATCCAGCACCACCGCGGGCGCCGGTCCCGCCAGTGGATGTCCTGGGCGCGGCCTTCCGTACGGGCTCTCCCATCGGGGGGCTCACAACGCTGCCGACGGGCGTCTATCCGCCGGCCGGGCCCGACTACAATCCGTATGAGGACATCA
The DNA here is from genome assembly GCF_001424705.1 of Methylobacterium sp. Leaf465. Taxonomy (GTDB): domain Bacteria; phylum Pseudomonadota; class Alphaproteobacteria; order Rhizobiales; family Beijerinckiaceae; genus Methylobacterium. The sequence continues at coordinate 224,786 of NZ_LMRA01000007.1, read as the reverse complement.
AGGGCACGTCCTACGCCCGGGACTGGGGCGAGCGGTTCGTCGGCTCGCGCTCGCCGGAGGAGACGGTGGAGCTGAAGGGCCGGATCGACAAGGAGCTCGGCGACAAGCGCATGCTGGAGCAAGCCGGGATTGGCGGCACGGTGGCATCGCTCGGTGCTGGGCTGATCGACCCGACCATCTTCCTGCCGTTTGGGGTGATCGCGCGCAACGTCCGCGGCGGCGTTGCGGTTGGTCGGTCCATCGCCCTCGGCGCGGCGAGCGGCGCGGCGCAGGGCGCGGCGAGCGCGGCCATGATGAGTGCCGGGCAGCTGACCTACACGGGCGAGGACGCCCTACATACCATCGCTTCGTCGACCATCCTGTCGGGCCTGATCGGTGGTGGTGCGGCGGCGCTGCTGACCGGCGCCGAGTCGCGGATCCTAGCGCGGCAGCTCCACGCGGACCGGGAATTCCTGTCCGGACAGGCGCCGCCGGCCGCCGCGCGCGACCTGCGCATGACCGCGCCGTCGGCCGAGCGCGCGCCGGAGTGGCGGCAGGACGTCTCCTGGCAGACCGAGCCCCTGCAGCCGGCGCCGGCGGAGATCCGCGCCGTGCTGCCGGAGGGCGATGTGCAGGTCGCGCCGACGACCGGGCGCCTCGTGCAGGTGGATGCGGAGACCGGCGCCCGCACGCCGTTGGTTCTGGCGAACGATGCAGCCGCGGAGATCGAAGCCGGCGCCCGGGTGCACGACCTGGACACGCGCGTTCCGTTCGAGGTCCGGACACTCGACGACGCGCTGGCGGCGATGGAGCACGTAGAGCCGCGAGCGAAGACCCTGCCCGCCGCCAACTCGAACGGCCCCGGCATGGCGCAGGCGGCCGGCGCAGACGTGGCCGACGCTCGCACATCGAAGCCGGCAAGCGACCTCCTCGACCGCATTCCCGGCGTTGGGTACGCGCTTTCCCGAGCCGATCCCGTGTCCCGCCTGTTCGCCTCGCCAATCACTTCAGCCCGTCGAACCCTCGCAGACTTGGCGGAGGTCGCGCTGCAGACCGTCGATAACACGGTGGCGGGCGGGTTCCGGGCGACGGCGCGCGGCGGTGTCGGCCCGGCGGAGAGCGAGATCACCCACGCGCGCGACACCCTCAACGTGGCCCACGCTGCCGTCGTGGATGATGCCTATACCCGCTACTTCTTCGGCTCCCGCGAGGCGGTGCCCTCGTTCGCCAAGACCCGAGCTGCGATCGACATCCGACGCACGCCGGCCGGGACCGAGCGCAAGCTGACGACGACCGAGTTCGATGAGGCGGTCAGCAACGCCATGATGCGGGGCGATCAGCACGAGATCCCCGAGGTGGCGGAGGTTGCCACCTGGATCAGGCAGAACGTGTTCCTGCCCTGGTTCGTGCGGGCTCAGAAAACGGAGTACTTCGCCGCCCTCAAGGACGTCGACAGCGCGTCCGACTACTTCCATCGTGTCTTCAACACCGAGTACCTGAAGGCGCACCTCCCGCAGTTTGTCGACGACACCACGGGCTGGCTGGAGGCCGAGCAGACGCGCCAGGTCGCCGTGCAGCAGAGCGTCGACTACCTCGATGCTACACGCCGTTCGATTGTCGCCGACGGTGCCAAGATCGCCGCGAAGCTGGAACGACGCGAGGCCCGCCTGCGAGACCTTGCCTCTCGCCAGGCAGAACGCGGCATGGAGGCCAACCGGACCGGCGCTCGGGCCGCCGAGATCGAGGAGCGGATCGGGGACCAGGCGGGTGAGCTGTCGGAGCTGTCCGAGTTTACGGCCTCAATGCAGGCCCAGGCCACGAACCCCGCGACCCGGGAGCAACTTCAGCAGCTCGCGGCCCAGATCCAGGACGCCCGGCGCGCCGAGCGTCAGTCCCGCATGACGCCGCCGGCGCTCGACCGGGCGGAGGAGGCCGAGCTGCGCGGCCGCTTCCTGGCGACGCCCGACGACGAGATGATGGCCGATCTGGTCATAGGCCGGCGGAAGGCGCCGAAGGATCCGAACTTCGTCTCGTACATCGTCGAGAACGGCGGCGTGAACGACACGGGCGGCGAGGTCCGCACGATGACGGGCGGCAAGGGCCGGCCCGGGCTGATCAACCCGCAGGGCCGCTCCCTCGACGAATGGGGCGAGCGCTTCACGCAGGATTTCCCGGGCATCTTCCCGGAGCGGCCGAGCGCCGTCGATGTCGAGAGGATCCTGGACGAGGCGGTGCGCGGGCGCTCGCCGGCCTGGTACGCACGCGAGCACCTGCCGGACGCCGAGTTCAAGACCTGGGAGATGGGCAAGGTCGCGGCGGACCTGCGCGCGGAGATGGCGCGACTGGGGTACGACGCGAACAAGCGGGTCGACGTCGCCCGGTTTCAGCGGGACATGGCCGGACCCGAGGCCGCCGGGCCGGAGCGCTTCGCTGACGATGGCGGCGGCGCGCCGTCGATCGGCCTGGAGGACGCCGAGAACCAGCTGCAGGCGGCCCGCGACGTGGTCCACGGCTATCGCGACGTGGTCGCATCGGCACGGGCACGCAAGGCCCAGGTGGACCGCGCAACGGGACGCAACCGTATCCGGGCAGTAGAGGCCGGCAGCGCCGCCGACGCCAACGCTCGGCGCTTCGGAACACTCGAAGGGCGCCAGAGCCTCGCGGAATGGGAGCGCGACCTGCTTCGGCAGGCGAAAGATATCAACGAGCAGATGCACGCCCGCGTCCTCACCGACATCGAGGACCAAGTGCGAGCCTGGGGCGGCAACAGCGCCGCCGAGGCGGTGTCCGCCCTAAAATCTCGCGAGAGACTGGAGGCCCGGCGTGCAGCTGCCGCGGAGGCTGCCGGCAAGCCTCACCCGACCGCGCGCCTCGCGTCCGCCGACGATGCCGTGCAGACCGCCGTCCGCCGTATTTTGGGGGCGGACAAGCAGTTCACCCGCGAAGAGTTGGCAGACCGAGCGCGCGAGATCGCGGATCGGATCATCTCCTCGCCGGACGGCCGCCTGCCCTACGCCGATGCCTCGCCCGCGGCGGGCCCGGGGGGCGGCAACACTGCGCGCGGCGCGCTGCATTCCCGGAACTTCAATATCCCGAACGACATCATCGCCCCCTATTTGGAGCGATCCTCTGAGCGCGTTGTCCGCAAGTACCTGCGCCAGACGGTGCCCGATGTTGTGCTCGCCGAGCGCTTCGGCGATCCCATGCTGACGGAGCGGGTTCGGGCGATCCAGGACGAAGCGCAGGCCGCGGTGGCGCAACGCCGGCCGGACGGCTCGCCGGTTCTCACACCCGAGGAGCAGGCCCGCGTCATCAACCAGAGCCGGGACGATATCCGGGACGTGGGCGGCATCCGTGACCGGATCAAAGGCACCTTCGCGCTGCAGGGGGACACCGGTTCACGCAACGCCGCGCGGGTCGGCGCCATGGTTCGGGATGCGAACTCCATCCTCGACCTCGGCGGGTCCGTGCTGAGCAGCATTCCCGACGTGGCCGGCGCCGTCTTCCGGTGGGGCTTCGGCAACGTGCTGGGAGGAGCCTATGCGCCGTGGCTGAAGGGGCTGGCTGGGCAGAGCAAAGCCTGGGCGGGAGCCAAGGCTGAGTTGAAGGCACTCGGCCTCGCGTCCGAGATGGCGCTGGCGACACGATCCGTTGCGCTCGACGAGCTTTCCGCGGGGTGGCAGCCGACGTCCCGCCTCGAGCGTGGCGTGCACATGTTCGCCGAGAAATTCCAGGTGTTGAACCTGCAGGCGCCGTGGACCGACTTCACGAAGACGGTCGCCGGCATCTCCTCGATGAACGCCATCCTGCAGGCGGCGGAGCGAGTGCGGCTGGGCAGGGCTACGGCCAAGGATCTGTCGGATCTGGCCGCCTCAAACATCGAAGCGAGCATGGCTGTCCGCATCCGAGACCAGTTCGATCGGGGCGGCCGGATCATCGACGAGGTGCACCTGCCGAACACGGCCGATTGGATCGACCGAGACGCCCGCCTTGCCTTCGAACAGGCCGTGCGCCGGGAGGTGAACATCGCCGTTGTGACCCCGGGCCAGGAAAAGCCCCTATGGCTCTCCCGCCCTCTCCTCGGGCTGTTCGGCCAGCACAAGAGCTTCGTCTTCGCCTCGACGCAGCGGATCATGCGGGCGAACCTGCAGCGGCGTGATGCCAACACCCTCGCGGGCCTGGTCACCGCCATCTCCGCCGGCAGCATCTCGGCCGCGGCCTACGCTCTTGCAGCCGATCGACCGCTTCCTGGCACGCCTTCCGAATGGATGAAGGAGAGCATCGCCAGGTCTGGCATCCTCGGATGGCTGGATGAGGCGAACACCATGGCGGCGAAGGCGACACGCGGGCAGGCCGATATGTACCGGCTGATCGGCGCGGACAAGCCGCTGTCGAAGTTCTCGGCCAATTCGATCACCGACATGCTGGCAGGCCCGACCGCCGGCAAAATCCAGTCCCTACAGGGCATCCTCGGGGCGCCGATGTCGGAGGAAGGCTGGAGCGCACGCGACACGCAGTCGGCTCGCAGGCTGATCCCGGCCCAGAACCTCGTCTACATCCGCCGGCTGTTCAACGAGGTGGAGGACGGCCTGAACCGCTCAATTGGCGTCGAGCCGATGGAACGGGGCATGGAGCCCCGCCCGTGACGGGAAACCCGCGCCTCCCGGCTCCGGCCCCAGCCCTAATCGAGACCTTCCCGGATTTGATGGCGAACTTCGTCGCTCGGCGCCAGCAGCTCGGGCTCTCGCAGCTCGCCGTCGATCTCAAGGCAGGATGGGCCGAAGGTTATCAAGGAAAACTCGAAGCCTCCCTGACCAGCCCCAACGCCAAAAACGCCCGGCGCATCGGCTGGGAGAGCCTGCCCTTGATCGCCGGCACCCTGCACGCCCGCCTTGTGCTCGTCGACGACGGACGCCTCGGAATCCCGACCCACGCCGAGACCGCCCTGCTCCTGTCCCGAATTCCGTCCCCGGAGACTGCAATGACTCTGCACGTTCACGAAGACCAGATCATCGAGCACGATGGCGACGAGCGCCGCACCCTTGCCGACATGCTCGACGAGGAAGCCGACGCACAGGAGGAGGACGCGGGGCACCTTGATTGGAAAGCGACCCTCGACGGGATCCGCCGCTTGTCAGCCCGCGAGCAGGACAGTGAGGCCCGCGTCCGTGCCGCGGAGGACCGGGCGAAGCGCGCAGAGGAGCGCGCCGCGCATGCTGAGCTAGGACTACGACGCTTGCAGGAAGCCATAACCGAAGCGATGCGTTAGCCTGAACGGCGCACCATACGCACAACGATCGAATACCTACCGACTTTTCCAGTTGTACTCGCTCTTAGTAATTTTCTTTACTTCTACTTCGCATTCATCGCCAACAACACTCTCAACATTCATCTTGAGCATTTCGAGACTGTGACCTCTTTGAACATAGAAGAAATGTACGCTTCCCGTATAATCAGCAGCTCGTCCATTGAATATTTGACTGGCCTCCATGGCCTGAGCTTCACAATCGTCACCGGTAATTCGCACTGAATAATATGGCACAGCTCGGATTCCTCAGCGTCGAATTCAGTGGCAGGCGCGCCAAATATCCTGGCTGCAGCCTAAAGCCTACCGCTTGTCGGTCGGCCGCTTGAACCCTCTGCGCTTAGGACGGGTCCAGGATTCAGAATCCTCGAACTTCGCCCCAGTTCCAGGCAGCGGTGGAGTGCCGAACAAGCAGAACCGATCGTAGAACTCTTTCACAGCTGGGCGGTATCGCCCATAGCCTACCTTCTTCGGGAAGCCGTGGGCTTCCAGGGTCGGCAGGCTGGCGAGCCAGGTCTGCTTGAGCTCCGCGTCGGGCCCGACGATGGCCTCGGCCAGGTGATTATCGTTCCGGACGAACAGCGGCAGCTTATCAAACGAAATGACGGCCTTGGCGGGCATTCGAGATCCTTTCAGCGAGTCGCGCTGACGATCATACCGGCTGCTTCCGGAGGCGCACGCCTGCGCCTTCGCCATTGGATGGGATGAAGATGATCCCGGCCTCCTCAAGCGCGGCTCTCAGCGCCTTGAGGTTGTTCACGCTGGGCACACGCCGGCCCTTCTCAAAATCGCGCACGGTGCTCTCGCTCAGGTCTGCTGCCTTCGCGAGTTCAGTTTGCGGCCAGTCCAAGAGACCCCGCGCCGCGCGCGACTGCTCAGGTGTAAGTGCCATCGGCCAGTTCTCCACGGATATCGTTTCGCATCCACGATAACCGTTGACAAGCCTTGGTTTCCACGGATATCGTTATGCATCAACGAAAAACGTGGAACGCGCAGTATGCCTACCACCCTTCACGTCTTGAACTCAGCCGGCGAGTTGCTGGCGGCCTTCATCCTGATCGTCGGCGGCGTCGCTGCCTACGGCATCCTCCCCCTTTGAGCCTCAACCGTCAGGAGCATTGCTATGAACGCAGTTCGCCGTCCTCCCCCGCGGGGATCGGAAGCTAGCCTTTCGTTGGCCGAGCGTACCGCAGCCACGAAAGCCTCGGCATCTCGCGTGATCCGTTCCAAGATCGCAAAGCATCATCCCGACGCTGTGTTGATTGCTGCCGCTGATCAAGTTCGTCCAATGTTAGCGGAAACCGTGAAGCTTGAATCAGAGTTTCACAGGCTGCGGAAACTAAGTACCTCCATCATTGAACGGCAAATAGGAGATCGTCCTGATTGGACGATCGATATGAGCATGGCGAAAGCATACGATAAAAAGCGGAGGAAGATTGTTATTGAGACAGGCTTCCACGCAGCAAGCCAAAAGCTAGATCGTAACCACAAAGAGATTTGGCGCATCCTTGGCCCACTTAGGAAAAGGCCAGCTAGAACACTGGAAGGCGCGGCAGCTAAGACAATACTCTTCGATCTGGAACTGATCGATCCCGACGAATTAGTGCATGAGATCGCAGTGCTTTTTTACGGCGTTGATCTTGTTCGAGGGCGCATTGACGTCAAGGAACCGGCTTCAGCATGAGCAACGTCTTTCAATTCCCTCCCAGCCGTCAGGCGCCCGCTCGGCAGATCCCCCGTGAGGAGTTCGAGCGCTTGGCCGAGCTCGCTCTCGATGTAGTCGACCGGATCGTGGCGATGCTTGATGAGCCCGACCGCAGCGCCCGCGCAGAGGACGTTGGCTGTGTCGTCCGGCTTAACCGAAACGACCAGGATCGCGACCGCGTCTAGAACGGAGATCGAGTGGCAGGTACACTCGCGCTTCCCATGCGCTTCCCAATGCTGTTTGCCGGGAAGCGTCTTATCTGAGATCTGCTGCTAAGTGCCTGAGATGATTGGTGGGTGCACAAGGGTTCGAACCTTGGACCCGCTGATTAAGAGTCAGCTGCTCTACCAACTGAGCTATGCACCCAACGCCTTGCGGCGATCGCTGCGGCCCACCAAGTCCGCTGCGACGAGGGGGCTGATAGCAAACGCCCCGGGGGGTGTCCACCCCCGGGGCGTTATTTTCTCGGCTAAACCGCGGCCGGGCTCTGGGCATGCAGGCGCTCCGCCCAGGCTTCGAGCTTATTGAGGGCCGAGAGGTAAGCACGAGCCGAAGCGACGAGGGTGTCGGGGTCGGCGCCGCGAGCGGTCACACTGCGCTCGCCGCTCTTGAGGCGCACCGAGACCTCGGCCTGGGCATCCGTGCCCTCGGTGACCGCGTGGACCTGATAGAGTTCGAGGTCGGCCTGATGCGGCACGAGAGCCTGAATCGCGTTGAATACGGCGTCGACCGGGCCGTTTCCGACGGCCTCCTCGGTGACCATCCGGCCTGCGATATCGAGCTTCAGGGTCGCCCGCTGCGGGCCGCGGGTGCCCGCGATCACCGACAGGGAGACGAGGCGGATCCGGTCATGCGCCGTGGCGAGGTTCTCGTCGACCAGGGCCTCGATGTCCTCGTCGTAGACGTGCTTCTTGCGGTCGGCCAACGCCTTGAAGCGCTCGAATACGTCCTGCATCTGGTTATCGCTCAGCACGAGGCCGAGTTCGTCCAGCTTCGCGCGGAAGGCGGCCCGGCCCGAATGCTTGCCCATGACGAGCGAGGTCTTGGCAACGCCGACCGAAGCCGGAGTCATGATCTCGTAGGTCTCCGTGTGCTTGAGCATGCCGTCCTGGTGGATGCCACTCTCGTGCGCGAAGGCGTTCCGACCGACAATCGCCTTGTTGTACTGCACGGGAAAGTTCGTCGCATGGCTAACGAGCTTCGAGGCGCGGGTGAGCATCGTGGTCTCGATGCCGGTCTCAAAGGGCATGACGTCGCCGCGGGTACGGATCGCCATGACGATCTCCTCCAAAGCAGCGTTGCCGGCCCGCTCGCCGATGCCGTTGATGGTGCACTCCACCTGCCGCGCGCCGCCCTCGATGCCGGCCAGGGAATTGGCGATGGCGAGACCCAGATCGTCGTGGCAATGCACCGAGAAGATCGCTTTGTCGGCGTTCGGCACCCGGTTCCGGACGTCCTGGAACATCCGGCGGTACTCGTCCGGTGTGGCGTAGCCCACGGTGTCGGGCAGGTTGATGGTGGTGGCGCCCGAACGGATCGCCGCCTCGACGCAGCGGCAGAGATAGTCGATCGGCGTGCGGGTGGCGTCCATGGCCGACCATTCCACGTCCTCGACGAGGTCGCGGGCCTGGGACACCGTCTTCAGGATGATCTCCACCACCTCATCCTCGGACTTGCGCATCTGGTGCGCGAGGTGGATCGGCGAGGTCGACACGAAGGTGTGGATACGGCCGCGCCTGGCCTGGCGCACCGCCTCGCCGGCCCGGGCGATGTCGGCGGGAATCGCGCGGGCGAGACCCGCGACGGTGGCGCGCTTGACGCGCCGGGCAATCTCGGAGACCGCCGCGAAATCGCCGTTCGACGCGATGGGGAAACCCGCCTCAATGATGTCGACGCCCATGGTATCGAGGAGTTCGGCGACCGCGAGCTTCTCGTCGAGGGTCATGGTGGCACCGGGGCACTGCTCGCCGTCGCGCAGGGTGGTGTCGAAGATGAGAACGCGGTCCTTCGCGCGGGCTTCGGGCGCCGGAGTCGGGGAGGTCGTCATGCTGGGTATCCTGTCGGAACGCGGTCCAGAACCGGGGACGCGGCATCGGGAAATCGAGGGGTCCGGGCAAGCGCCGGTGGACGGGCGCCGACCTTCGCAAACTGCACTCCCCTGAGAGCCCAGGCGCACGCGCCCGGACGGCCCTCAGGGGCGGATAAGGAGAAGCAGGGCGGCGAGAGACGCGCGCGACCGGACGGCCGCGAAGGCGGCGTCGGTCGTGCTGCGCGTGGAGCCGGCGCTGGCCAAGGCTCGTCTCTCCCGAGAGGCAAGGGCGCACCGCGGCGGCGCGCGAACGCTTGCGAAGGCGGTTTACCTAGCCGCTGAGGGCCCGCTTGACAAGTTTCAGCGCCGCGCCCGCCAGCGATGCGCGCGACCGCCGGACAGGGAGGAATTCGGTCTCAGAGCCCAGTTCCCCACAAGGTCTCGATGGAATTCGCAATCGTTTCGGCCGGATGCATTGCCGTGCGGTCTGCTCCGCCTAGCTTCGCTGGTGGATCGAATACGATTCGGCGGCGAAATCAGTCCGTCCACGCAAGAAAAAATCTGGAAGGAATCCCCATTATGTCGCGGATGCTGTCGCGCACCCTGGCCCTGCCTGCCCTCGCCCTGATCGCCGGAGCGGCGCCGGCGCTGGCGCTGGATGCTGCCAAGACCATCGATGTCGCCGCCCCTCCCGCCAAGGTCTGGGCGACCATCGGCGATTTCTGCGGCATCGGTCAGTGGCATCCGGCCATCGAGAAATGCGTGCTGTCGCAGGACGGCGGCAAGGCTTTGCGAACCCTGAGCCTGAAGGGTGGCGGCACCATCGTCGAGTCGCAGACCAAGCGCGACGACAAGGCCATGAGCTACACCTATGCCATCGTTTCCGGTCCGTTGCCGGTGAGCGACTATTCCTCGACCCTCTCGGTGATGCCCAAGGGCTCGGGCTCGACCGTGAACTGGACCGGCAGCTTCAAGGCGAAGGGCGCGCCGGATGCGGTGGCAATCGATGCGATCTCCGGCATCTACGATTCCGGCCTGAAGGCTATCGCCGACAAGTCCAAGTAAGCGGATCGGAGTAAGCGGACCAAGATCGAGGGCGGCTCACCCGAGGCCGCCCTCGCCTGCAGGTTCATTCGGACCCGCGCCCGATTGACCAGCCAGAGCACTCGGCGCAAAACCGGCCCGGATCAAGCTGTGCCGTGTCCCGGCACGGGTACCGTCAGGAGCCGCCGTGTCCCGGGTCAGCCTCGCCGTCGCCGTCCTTCTCTCCGCCGCCCTACTCGGCGCCTGCAAGCCGACCGCCTCGGCGCCCCCCGCGGTCGCCGTCGCCGCAGCCCCCGTGGTCGCCGCGCCCCTGCCACAGGGCACCGGCTGCGGCCCGTCCATCGCCCGCACCCAGGCGGTGGTCGAGAGCGATGTCGCTACCGGCAACCTCAACCCGCCCGTCGGCGAGCGCTTCGGGGCCGACCTGCGCCACGCCGCCGATGCCTGCGCGGGCGGCCGCGAGCGTGAGGCCCTGAGTCTGCTCGGCGCCGCCAAGGCACGCTACGGCTACCGCTGAGCGCCCGCGAAGGCGTCGGTGAGATAGGCGCGCACGAAGCCGGGCATCCGAGCGGCGTCGAGGTCGTCCAACCCGCGCGCGATGGCGAAGCCGGCGAGTTCTGGCGCGGCCTCGCTTTGGCGGTGTGCCTCCATCCGGCCATGCAGCACCTCGGCCGTTTCCGCAAAGCGGACCGGGAGCAGGAAGGCGTGCTGGCTCTGGCCCGAGACCAAAACCCACGCTTCCGGCGCATCGGCCGGAAGGGCAAGACCCGTTTCCTCCAGGAACTCCCGCCCGGCGCTGCCGGCGAGATCGACGCGACCGCCCTCGCGGGTGTCGGTTCGATCCGGGGTTCCGCAGGCGAAGTAAATCTGCCCGGCATTGGCTGTGTGTCCGCCCATGATGCCCAAGAGGGCCGCGCCGTCGGCGCTCCACGGCACCACCGCCGCGAAGGCGTTGGTCACCGCCGGATCCGGGGAGCCGGCCAGGCGGAAGGCGAGGAACTGAGAATACGCGACCTCGAACAGGTCGATCACGCAGGTCGATCCGTCGATGCGGCAATCGCGGGCAAGGAGCACCCGTCCGTCGAACAGGTCCGGCCGCTCGGCGCGTCGCCGCGCCCAGGTCTCGGCGATCGCCCCGGCATGGTCGCGGGCCCAGGACCAGTCGGAGGGGACCAGCCGGGCCTCGATGTGCCGGAGCGGCGTCAGCGTGAAACCGTCAGACAAGCAGGGTGCCCTCACTCACCAGCACCGCCGCCCCGCTGATCTCCACGGAGCGCAGGGCACCGGCCTCGATGACGAGCTGGACCCCGATCGTACTCGGTCGGCCCATGGCGACGCCTTGGCGTAGGACGATGTCGTGCTCCCCGTCGCCCAGGGGCTCGAACTGCATCATCACTCCGGCGAAGGCCGCTGCGGCCGAGCCGGTGGCCGGGTCTTCCGGCACGCCGAGATGGGGCGCGAACATCCGGGCCTGATAGCGGTGGCCGACCTGTTCGGGGTTGAGGGTGTAGCAGTAGAGCGCGGCCGGAGTGCCGAGATCATCGAGGGCTGCCGGCACGACGCGAGCCCGGTCGAGGGCCGCTCGGCTGGCGAGGGGCACGAACAGGAAGGAAGGGCCGGTCCGGTGCCGGCTCGGGACGTGGCGGGCGAAGCCGATCTCACCCGGCTCCAGGCCCAGGGCGGCCGCGACCAGGTTCGTCTCGGGCCCCTCCCCCAGATATTCCGGGAGCCCCGGCATCTTGAAGCGCCCGGTACCGCGCCCCTCCCCGGGCTCGACCACGCAGGCCAGGGTTCCGAGGGGGGCCTCGAGCCCGAAGGCCATCGCGTCGGTGAGCCCCGCCCGCTGGTCGCGCAGGGCAAGGAGGATGGCGGTGCCGAGGGTGGGGTGCCCGGCGAAGGGCAGTTCCGACGTGGGCGTGAAGATGCGCATCCGGGCGCGGTGCCGGGGTGTCTCGGGCGGGAGAACGAACACCGTCTCGGACAGATTGAACTCGGCGGCCAGGGCCTGCATCGCGGCGGTGTCGAGGTCCTCGGCATCGAGCACGACGGCCAGGGGATTGCCGGTCAGCGCCGTGTCGGTGAACACGTCGAGGGTCACGAAGCGGCGGGGCATGGCGGGGTCTCCAGGCTCTCTGAGAATCAACCTTAGACGGTGTGCACCGGAAACGTCTCGCTCGGCGTGACGAACTCGTCCTGCGCCGCCACCGTGAGGATCTCGCGTGAGCCCGCCTCGGCCGTGCGGCGCAGGAGACCGTAGACCGAGCCGCCGGCCATACCCAGGGCCAGCGCGGCCGAGCACGTCCGGGCGTAGTGCACTAGGAACAGAGCCGCGATGGCGTCGCCCGCGCCATTCACGTCGAGGTGAAGGCGCGGCGTGCGCAGGCGCCAGAAATGGCCGCCCTCCCCCGCCAGAAGGTCGATGGCGTCGTCCGGCGTATCGTCGGTGACCAGCGAGGTGACGAGGACAACGCGGGGTCCCAGCGCCTGAACCGAGGCCACCGCGCGCTTGGCCTCCGCGAGGGTGCCGGTCAGCAGGCCCGAGAGGTGGTTCAGCTCGAACTGGTTCGGGGTGACGATGTCGGCCGCGGGCACCGCCTGCTCGCGCATGAATTCGGGGATGCCGGGCCGTACGTAGATGCCGCGGTCGGTGTCGCCCATCACGGGGTCGCAGGCGTAGAGGGCCTGCGGGTTCAGCGCCCGCACCGAGGCCACGGCCCGCACGATGGCGGTCCCGATATCGGCCGAACCCATGTAGCCCGAGAGGACTCCGTCGCAGGTCCCGAGCACGCCCCGCTCGGCAATGCCGGCGACGAGGTCCTCGATCGCCGGGCCATCGAACACCCGGCCGCGCCAGGCGCCGTAGCCGGTGTGGTTGGAGAACTGCACCGTATGGATCGGCCAAACCTCGACGCCGAGGCGTTGCATCGGAAACACCGCCGAGGCGTTGCCCACGTGGCCGAAGGCAACGTGGGACTGGATCGAGAGGATGTTCATGCCGGAATCTCCCGAAATCCCGCGGCCGAGGAGTTGTGGCGCCAGCCCTTAACCCGGTTTTCCTTCCCAACGCACCCCTGCCGGCGCCCCACGCGCTTGCCCCGATCCGCGCCCTCGGTCACAGGAAGGCGCCGAACCTCAAGCGAGCCCCATGGACTTCGATTCAATCCGCACCAGCACCCTCGCCTTCGTGGAGGCGAACCAGGGCTGGACGCCGCTGATCGTCGGCGTGCTCGCGTTCTGCGAGTCCCTGGCCTTTCTCTCGCTGCTGGTGCCCGCCACCTTCCTGCTCCTCGGCATCGGAGCGCTGATGGGCTCGGTCGGTATCCCGTTCTGGCCGGTGATGCTCGCCGGTGCGCTCGGGGCCGCTCTCGGCGACTGGGTCTCCTACGAGTTCGGGCACTATTACAAGGACGGCGCCAAGCAGATGTGGCCGATGCGGCGCTATCCCGCCATCGTCGCCCGCGGCGAGGAGTTCTGCCGCAAATGGGGAGCCGGCGGCATTCTGATCGGGCGGTTCATTGGGCCGGCGCGGGCCGTGGTGCCCCTGGTCGCAGGGGTATTCGGTGTGAAGCGCCTGCCGTTCCAGATCGCCAACGTCACCTCGGCCCTGGCCTGGGCCTTCCTCATGCTGGCGCCGGGGGCCGGCCTCCTCGGCTACCTGAAGGGCTGAGGCGCCGTGCGCCGGTTCCCGCCCGAGCGCATCGTCTGTCTGACGGAGGAGACCGTCGAGACGCTCTACCTCCTCGGCCAGGAAGACCGCATCGTCGGGGTCTCGGGCTACGCGGTCCGGCCGGCCCGGGTCCGGCGGGAGAAGCCTCGGGTCTCGGCCTTCACCAGCGCCGACCTGCCCAAGATCCTGGCCCTCGCTCCCGATCTCGTCCTGGCCTTCTCCGATCTGCAGGCCGAGATCGTCGCCGACCTTGCCCGGGCCGGCATCGCCGTGCACCTCTTCAACCAGCGCGACCTGGCCGGCTGCCTGGCGATGATCCGCACCGTGGGCGCCCTGACCGGCGTGTCGGCAGAGGCCGAGACCCTTGCGGCGCGGTTGGCAGACCGCATCGCCGCCGCCGCCGCGGGAAGCGTCGGCCGGCGGCGTCCGCGCGTCTATTTCGAAGAATGGGATGCCCCGATGATCTCCGGCATCGGATGGGTCTCGGACCTCATCGCGGCGGCGGGCGGCGACGACGTCTTCCCCGAACTCAGCCGGCAGGCTGCGGCCCGGGACCGAATCGTGAGCCCGGAGGCGGTGATCGCGGCCCGGCCCGACGTGATCCTCGCCTCATGGTGCGGCAAGCGTGTGAACCGCGCGCACATCCGCGCCCGCCCGGGATGGGACGCGATTCCGGCGGTGGCCGCCGGGCGCATCCACGAGATCAAGTCGCCGCTGATCCTCCAGCCGGGCCCTGCCGCCCTCACGGACGGTTTCGACGCGATCCGCGCCGCCCTCCGGGACGTAGGCTGAGCGGTTTCACGCGGCCGACAGCGGATCGGCCTCGCGCCGGCGCGCGCTGGGAGCCGGTCCCGACGGGGCTGCGAGCCAGGCTTGGCGCCGGGCGATGAGGTGGCGCAGACGGGCCGCCCGCTTCTCCCGGCGCTCGCAGCCGTCGCCGCAGGCGGTGTCGGGACAATCGGCGGCCCCTCCGTCGAACAGGCTCACCAGGGCGAGCACGAAGCCGATCAGCACCACCACCGCCAGGACGACGACGGGCCAGGCCAGCCCCAGCCCGACCAGCACGGCGATGCCGAGCTTGAGCGCCAGGGAGCCCGCCAGCTTCAGCTTGATGAGCGTCGCCAGGGTCGCGCCGGCGCCCAGGGTACCGCGCGCCGCTCTCAGCAAGCCCACCCGCAGGCGTCGCCGGGCGGCCAGCGCCTCGAGGCGATCGAGTTCGCGCGCCACCCGCGCCGTCTCGGCGTCCCGGTCTTCGTTCTTCGGCAGACCTGCCTCCTCCGCACCCGATCCACCGCGAGGGGTGCCATGGTCCGGGCCCGTGCTCCAGCCCGACCGGCGCAACGGGGTCGCAGGTGACAAGCCGCGCGGCGGCTGATTTCCTGGGACCAGTCCCGATTCGGGACGTCGTTCCGAAGCATCAGAGCCGTATGTCAGCAGCCCTCGCGTCCGTGATCCTTCCGCCCGACCGGCGTCAGTCGGCCACCGCGCTCCAGGTCCAGCGCGGCGTCCGGCGTCTGTTCGCCGAGCTCGGTCACGTCACCATTCCGGAATTCTCCCTGGCGAACGGCCGCCGCGCCGACGTCATCGCCCTCTGCCCGGCCGGGCGCCTGACGATCGTGGAGATCAAGTCCAGCGTCGCCGACTTCCGGGCCGACCGGAAATGGCCGGATTATCGGGACTACTGCGACCGCTTCTATTTCGCGATCCCCGAGACGCTCTCCACCACCCTGACCCCGGAGGACGCCGGCCTCATCGTCGCCGATGCCTTCGGCGCCGCGATCCTGCGCGACCCGGCGGACCATTCCCTCAGCGGTCCCCGGCGCAAGGCCGTGACCCTGCGCTTCGCCCATAGCGCCGCGCGCCTGCTGCACGCTCTGGCCGATCCCGGCGCCATCCGCGAAGGCGCCCTCTGAGGCACGGCGAATCGCCGCCGATGCACGGGCGGCCCGACGTGGTAAGGAACCACGCGCCACTCATCGATTGCCAACTGCATGCGCCTGCCCTCCCGTCGCCGTCCACACGACGGCGATCCCGCCATCCTGCGACGGCTCCAGGCCGCCTCGGGCCGTCGGTCCCTGCTGCTCTACCTCGTCATCGTCCTGGTGCTCGTGGCCACCGCCCAGGGCTACGACGGCTCGGCCCATTCCACCCATCACTGGATCGGCCTCGGGGTCTACGCGATCTTCTCCCTCGGCCTCGGGATCGCCGATTGGCGCGCCTCGCAGCGGGACGGCGGGGCGGAGCCCGGCATGGAGTGGCTGGCCTGGACAGCGACCCTGCTGAACGCCGGCGTGGCCCTGTTCCTCATCGTCGAGCACATCCTGCTCGGTGCGGTGGAAACAGAGGAGACGGCCACCGCGGTGAGCCGCCTGCCGGCCTTCCTGCTCCTGCTCCAGACCGGACTCAGCATGCGGGTCTGGCACACCGTCGTGTTCTCGGGTCTGGTGAGTCTCGCCTGGGGCGGCACCATCCTCCTCGCCTATCTTGCGCCCGAGAGCGCCCTTCTCGGTCCGCACGTGACCCTGGAAGAGGAGGTGCCCGGCCTGCTCACCTTCCTCGCCGCGAGCCTCGTGGTGATCGATGGGGTGCGCCGCCTGCAGATGGCAGTGACGACGGCTTTGCGGATGGAGCAGGAGCGGACGAGTCTCGCGCGCTTCGTGCCGCGCCGGGTGGCGGGAGAGCTTGCCCAGAGCGGCGGCGGCGTCGGTGCGGTTCAGTCCCGTCACGCCTGCCTGTTCGGCCTCGACCTGCGCGGCTTCTCGGCCTTCTCGCGCGACCAGACCCAGGAGGAGGTGGTGCGCGCCCTGCTCGACGTCCGCGCCCTGACCCACGTGGCGGTAAGCGAGCACGGCGGCATCGTCGATAAATATGTCGGCGACGGCGTCCTGGCGCAGTTCATCGTCGGGCGTCCGCAGGCCCAGGCCGAGGCAGTGCTGGCATGCGCCCGGACCATCGTCGCGCGTCTCGCGGCGCTGAACGAGGATCGCCGCCGGGAAGAGCGGCCGGAGCTGCGCATCACCATGGCGCTGCATGCCGGCGAGGTGCTGGTGGGGGTCTTCGACGACGGGCACCGGGCCGAGTTCACGGTGCTGGGCACGGCGATGAACCGACTCGCCAGGATCGAGGCCCGGGCCAAGGCCGCCGACCTGACCCTGGCGGCCTCGGACGAGGTGATCCGCCTCCTCGAGCCGGCTACCCGGACATCGCTCCGGCTCTCCGGCATGCCCCCGTCGGAGTGCCGAGACACCCGCGACATGCTGCTGTTCGCGGTGGGCTGGGCCGAGGACACCGCGGCGGATGCCGCGGCGCCGGAGCATCCGTTCGCCTCCGTCGCGTGAGCCAAGACGGTCAGCCCGAGAACGAGCCGAACCCCTCGAACCCGACACGCTGGCGGGCCGCCTCGTCGGCCTTGGGCCGCTCGAGGAGAGCCGGATCGATCTCGGGGGCCGGGGTCTCCGGTCGGGTGGTCCGGGGCGGCGGACGGTCGTCCGGGACGGAGGGCCAGATCGGACGGTCCGGCTTCACTGTCTGGGTCATCGGAACACTCCTGGCATGCGCTGACGAGCGATTACGAAATACAATATACCAGAAATAGCGCAAGGCTATCCGTGTTCCCTCCGAACCGGGGAAGATCCGGTGCGTCGCCCGAGCCCGCTCAGCCCTCGGCCTTGTCCGCCCGGTCGGTCTTTACACCGCGCGTAGGGGCGGTGGCGTGGTGTCGCTGGCGCCCGCCTCCGCGGCCTCGGTGCCGGGCCGATCCAGAGGGTCTCCGGGCGCGTCCATGACCTGCCCGGTGACGGTGTCCCGCGGGCCGGTGGCAAGACCGCCCGACGGATCGGTGCCGGCTTCGGCGAAGGGGTCTTTCGGCATCCGGCGCGTCTCCGTCGTGGGCGGGGTTCGTTCCGTCGGAGAACACCGCCCGCGCGGAGCCGGTTCGGTTCAGGTGCCGCAGAAGGTCTGGAGCACGCGCTCGTGCGGCTGCGGCGGCGCGGCATAGGCCGCGAAGGCGGGCTGGTCGTCGTAGGGGCGGGCCAGCACCGCCACGAGCTCGTGGAACGGCGCGAAGTCGTCGCGCGCGACCGCCGCCTCGATCACCGCCTCGACCCGATGGTTGCGCGGGATGAAGGCCGGGTTGACCCGGTCCATCGCCGCCCGGCGCGCGGCCGGGTCCCCCGGCTCGGCGGCGAGACGCGCGCGCCAGCGGGTCGCCCAGGCCTCGTATACGGTGGAGTCGTCGAAGAGGTCGCGCACCGGACCGTCGCCCTCGGGGCCGAGGGCCGCCGCGCCGAGGCGCCGGAAGGTCAGGGTGAAGTCGGCGCGCCCGGCCTGCATCGCCTCCAGCAGGGTGCGGCCGAGCTCGCGGTCCTCGTCCCGGTCCGTGGTGAGGCCGAGCTTGGCCCGCAGGCCGCCGTAATAGGCCGCCTCGAACCGGGGGCCGAAGGCGGCGAGGCGGTCCTGCGCCACGGCGATGCCGTCCTCGGTCTCGGGCGCCAGCAGGGGCAGCAGCGCCTCGGCGAACCGGGTCAGGTTCCAGTGCAGGATACCCGGCTGGTTGCCGTAGGCGTAGCGGCCATTCTCGTCGATGGCGCTGAACACGGCGGAGGGGTCGTAGGCGTCGAGGAAGGCACAGGGTCCGAAATCGATGGTCTCGCCGGAGACGGCGCAGTTGTCGGTGTTCATCACCCCGTGGATGAAGCCGACGAGGAGCCAGCGCGCGACGAGGTCGGCCTGGCGCTCCACCACCCGGGTCAGCAGGGCGCCGTAGGGGTTGGCGTCTTCCGCCAGCTCCGGATAGTGCCGGCCGATGACGTGGTCGGCCAGCGCCCGCACGCCGTCGACGTCGCCCCGCATGGCGAAGTACTGGAAGGTGCCGACGCGGATGTGGCTGGTGGCGACCCGGGTCAGGACGCCGCCGGGCAGGACCGTCTCGCGCCTCACGGAATCGCCCGTGAGCACCGCCGCCAGGGCGCGGGTGCTGGGGATGCCCAGAGCCGTCATGGCCTCGCTGACCACGTACTCGCGCAGCACCGGCCCGAGGGCGGCGCGACCGTCGCCCCGCCGGGAGAACGGCGTCGGGCCCGAGCCCTTGAGCTGAATGTCGCGCCGGACCCCGTCGCGCCCGACGACCTCGCCGAGCAGGATCGCCCGGCCGTCGCCGAGCTGGGGCACGCGGTTGCCGAACTGGTGGCCGGCATAGGCCATGGCCAGGGGCTCGGCGCCCTCCGGCACCCGGTTGCCAGCCAGCACCGCGACGCCCTCCGGGCTCTCGAGCCAGGCGGCCTCGATCCCGAGGTCCGCGGCGAGTTCTCGGTTGATCCGGATCAGGCGGGGCGCCGCCACGGGGGTGGGGTTCACCGCAGCGAAGAAGTGCTCCGGCAGGCGGGCATAGGTGTTGGCGAAGGGAATGGCGGCTGTCATCGAGGGCATGGGTCCCGTGTGCGGCGCGGCGCGCGGTGCTGCCCACGAGGTGGGGCGCCGCATGCGCCAAGGCAAATCCCAAGGGAAGAGGCCAAGGCACATCATGGCGATCCCGAACGTCGCGCGCGGGGCCGTCCTGTCCGGAGGCGACGGCCCCGGCGATGGGCGTATCGGCCCTGGCCCCGGCTCGGGTAATGGCGGACGGCGCGGGGGCGCCGAGGGGGCCGAGGGGGCCGGCCGCGCGCGTTCACCCCGGACAACGCGACCCGTGCGGGGCGGGTTCGGACAGGAGGCCCGGCGCGCGGGTGCGGCGTCCGCGCAGGATCGCGCGTCCGCCGATGACCGTGATCGAGAGCACGAAGCCGGCCAGCAGGTCGGGCAGGTAGTGCCCACCGGCCCCGAGGGTCGCCACCACGATGACGGCGTTGAGGGCGATCGCCAGGGGGCCGAGGACCGGGATCGGCGCCAGCGCCCAGGCGGTCAGCACCGCAAGGCAGACGTGGAAGGACGGAAAGGTCACGAGGCCGCGGATGTCCTCCAGGGCCAGGGTGCGCAGGGTCCCGGCGCGCAGGTGCTCCAGGGCGTCGAGGTGCCAGAGGGCGCCCAGGGTCTCGATGGAGCCGTCCGGCACGGTGGCGAGACCGTACTGCACAAAGGGGCCGGCCGCCGGCACCAGGGCGGCGATGAGCACGACCGTGAGGAGCAGCACGGCGAACATCCGCACATAGGCCCAGAGCCGGCCGACCCGGAGGGTGGCGCTGAGCGCGATCACCGTGAGCCCGACCTGCGGCCCGCTGGTGTGGTAGGCGAGCGCCAGCCACCAGGCGAGGCGCGGCTGCGCCTGCAGGGCAGCGTAGTAGGCGGGCCAGTCGAGGCCGAGCGCCGCCTCCGCCCGGGCCAGCCGCGCATCGGCCAGCGGCAGGGCCCAGGTGGCGGTGAGGTAGTGCAGCACCGCGATCGGCACGGTCACGGCGATGAGGCCGGCGCTCGCCAGGGCCATCGCCCGCAGCTTGGGCTCGGACAGGATCGGGCCGAACAGGACCGCGAGGGCGAGGAGCGCCGCCACGAGGCCCGCCGCCACGCCGAAGCCGAACGGCGCCAGGGCGACCCCGGTCCGGCGCAGCCACACCGCATCGAGGAGGGCGACCGCCAGGGCGAGGCCCCAGAGCGCCGGATGCGGCGCGGCCAGGGCGGCCGAGACCCGGCCGATGCGGGCGATGGGTTTGGCGAGGGCGGATCCTGAAAGGGGGGATCCTGAAAGGGGGGATCTTGCGAGGGAGGCGGCCTCGGCGAGTCCGCGGCGCGTCCCGCGCGCGGGCATCGAAATCGGAGTTGCGTCGCTCACCCGGCATCCTTCGTGGTTCGTCGCAGCCGGAACTCGGCTTTGCGCCGGTTTGTTGCCCGGCGGCGTTCCTTTTCCCCATCCCGTTCCGGTTCCCAGCCCCGATGGTCCCCCGTTGAGCCGCATCGCCTTCCTGGATTTCGAGGCGTCCTCCCTCGCGAAGACCAGCTACCCGATCGAGGTCGCGTGGGTGTTTCCCGACGGTAAGTCGGAGAGCTTCCTCATCCGCCCGGCCCCGGGCTGGACCGACTGGGCGCCCGAGGCCGAGGCGGTGCACGGGCTCGCCCGGGAACGCCTGGTGCGGGAGGGCGTCGCCCACGACTGGGTGGCGCTGCACATGCTCACGGCCCTGCGCGACGTGGCGCTCTACGCCTCGGCGCCCTCCTGGGACGGGCACTGGCTGAGCCGGCTCCTGCGCGCCGCCGGCCTGCCGCGCCACGCCCTCCGGCTGAAGGCCACGGCGGAGGCGCAGCGCCGCGTCGTCCTGGACGTGCTCGCGGCGGGCGGCGTGGCGCCGACCGCGCGCGACGCCCTGGCGGGCAAGCTCCTGGCGACCCTGCGCCTGGAGGCGCGCGACGATCCGGCGGCGGAGCATCGCGCCCTGTCGGATGCCCGGCGCGAGTGCCGGCGCTGGGCCCGCGCCCGAAGCCGCGCCGCGGCGCTGCTCCGCGAGGAGGGCGGAGGCGGGGTGGAGTGAGCGGTCTCGGGTGGAGATGGGGCGAGCCTTTGCCCAGCGCCCGAACCCTGCGTCCGGTGAGGCCGGCGAGGTTTCGTCACCCGCCCGCGGCCGTCGCGGATCGGTGCCAGGTGTCCCATTCGGCGGGCAGCGTATCCTCTCCTGCCTGTCGATCGAAACGCAGTTCCTGCCGAGGAACGACCAGCCAGGCCTGCGAGACCTGGACCGCGTCGTGCTGATCGGTGCGGTGAACGCCGAGTCGGGCGCGCGGATCGAAGCAGGGACCGAGGGGACGATCGTCGCGGTCCAGCCGGGAGGCCGCGGCTATCCGGTCGCGTTCGCCGAGCCCGCCGAGGCCCTTGCGGCGGTCCCGGCCGCGCTCCCGACGCTCGCCGTCCCAGCGGAGCGGTGAGCGGGAACGCGGTCGTCCCGCACCGGCTCGGCATCGATACCCGCAAGATCTGCAATGATCTGCTGGACGTGACCCACCCGCATGGCGGGCCGAAAGCACGCTTCTTCCGCGGGTTCGGCTTCGCGCCGACCGAGTCCTTGGCGTTCGCGGACGCCCTCTTTGCCGAAGCCCAGGGCGCTGCCCTCGTCGCCCGCCAGCCCTCCGAATACGGAGCTGACATGCTGACCTGCGTCGGTCCCCTGGGGACACCCTCGGGCCGCAGGCCTTGGATCCGCTCGGTCTGGCTGGTGATCGCGGAGGCCGAGGGCGAAACGGGCCGCTTCGGGGCGGCGTTTCCCGACCGTAACCGGTCGGCGCCGAGCCCCTGATCCGGAGGATCGGGCGCCGATCCGTTCGACCGTGTGAACGACCACCGGGGGTGGTTTGCGGCTCTTTGGCGTCAGGCCCAGGCGACCCAGCCCCGGAAGGCAAACCCGGCGTAGAAGAGGCGGACTCCGCGAAACCCAGCCTCGCGCAACAGCGTCTCGTCCTCCTCGGGCGAAAGGATCGGCAAGCGTTCTACGATCCCGGTCTTTGCACGCTCGGCGTATGAGCGTTCGATGCCGGAGGCCGTCGCGAAAGCGGCATACCGTGAAAGCCAGAGGTCGCGTTCATCCTGCGGAATGCTGAAGTGCGCGGCGACGAAGGGTGCACCGGGCTTTAGACGACGCCGAATTTCCCGGAGGGTGCGTGACCGCTCCTGACGCTCGATGAAGTGCAGGGTCAGGATGCAGGCGGCAGCGTCGAACGGCCCCTCCGGCGCGCCATCGATCAGCCCCTCATGAAGATGCGCACGGTCGGAGAGGTGGCCCAGGGTTTTCCGGGCAAGGTCGAGCATTGCGGCAGACGGATCGACGCCGACGAACGTCCACCCGGGCTGCCCCTCGGCGAACACCTTGAGTTCGAGGCCGCCGCCCGCGCCGAGAACGAGCACCTGTGCCTTGTCCGGGGCGCGTTCCGCGAGGAGAAGCCTCGCCATACGTTGCATGTCGGCATAGCCGGGCACCATGCGCGGCGGGTTTTCGGCGTAGCGGGCAACGGCCTGCGGATCTGAGAAAGCATCCATGCCGGATCGTATCACGCGCGACGAGCTGGCGAACGTCCGCGTCAGGTGGCTTGCGGACGCTTCGACCCTCTTGGCTCCCCCTCCGAACCCCGATCCATCAGGCGCGCCAGCCGTGGCGATCCAGACCCATGCTCCCGCCAATCTGAACTTTTGTCCGTCCCCTCGGCTTGATGGACATGCCTCACCCCCCGAACGCGCCGTATGCCCTCGTCGTGGACGACGATTTCCTCGTTCGGATGGATGCGGAAACGATCTTGGAGGATGCCGGCTTCCACGCCCTGTCGGCAGCAAATGGCGTTGAAGCGATCAAGCTGCTTGAGGACCACGCAGACCTGATCGTGCTGCTGTTCACCGATGTGGAGATGCCGGGCGGCCCCGATGGCTTCGAGTTGGCACGAACGACCGCGAGGCGCTGGCCCGACATCTCGATCGTCGTTGCATCCGGCGGCGTCAAACCGGGGGTGGGGGATCTTCCCGAGGGGGCTGTCTTCCTGGGCAAGCCCTTCAGCGCTCAGATCGTTCACGACCACCTCGACATGATCCTGCCGGACGGTCAGAAACCCGAGCCTCTGAAAGCACGCAAGCGCTAGAAGCTTCGAATTTCCCCTTGGGATCGGACGCCGGCCCTCGCTTCTTCGAACGGAATGGAGCCCGGCCCGACGGGGCGCGGCCTCCGGCGTCGGCGCGCGTCGCCGGCCCCGTCACCACCGCCCCGGGGCGCGCTGGCCGCGGCCACCGGTCGGACCGGCCGCCCTGTCAGGCGGCGCCGAGATAGGCGGCCTCCAGGCCGGCATCGGCACTGAGTTCGGCGGCGGTGCCGGCGGTGACGACGCGGCCCTGCTCCAGCACGTAGCCGCGATCGGCCACCGTCAGGGCCAGGGCCGCCATCTGGTCGACGATCAGGATGGTGACGCCCTGGTCGCGCAGGTCCGCCACCACGGCGTAGAGGGCGTTGATCATCGCCGGGGCCAGGCCGAGGGAGGGCTCGTCGAGGAGCAGGATGCGCGGCTGCGCCATCATCCCGCGGGCGATCGCCAGCATCTGCTGCTCGCCCCCCGAGAGCAGGCCCGCCCGGCTCGTCGCCCGGTCGCGCAGGCGGGGAAAGCGGGTGAGCAGCGCCTCGATCTCGGCCGGGTCGATGGGCGCCTTGCGGCCATGGGCCCCGAGGCGGATGTTCTCGATCACGGTCAATTCGGGAAACACCTGCCGGCCCTCCGGCACCAGGGCGAGGCCGAGGCGGGCGATGGTGTGGGCGGGCAGCTGCGCGATGGCCCGGTCCTCCAGCACGATCCCGCCGGAGACCGGCCGGAGCAGGCCGGCGAGGGCCCGCAGGGTCGTCGACTTGCCGGCGCCGTTGGCGCCGAGCAGCGCCACGGTCTCGCCGGGGCGGACCTCGAGGGCGACGCGGTCGAGGACCGGGGCGGCGCCGTAGCCGGCGGTGAGGCCCTGGGTGGAGAGCACCGCGTCGGCCGGCGGCTTCCAGGCGACGGCGCGGGGCCGGGCCGGCGTGTCGGCCCCGCCCAGATAGGCGCGGATCACCGCCGGGTCGTGCCGGATCGCGGCCGGCGTCCCGTGGGCGATCGGACGCCCGGCATCCATGACCAGGATCGCGTCGGAGACGCCCATCACCAGGGGCATGTCGTGCTCGACCAGCACCACGGCGATGCCCTGCCCGGCGATCCGGCGCAGGAGACCGCCCAGGGCGTCGGTGTCGGCCCGGGTCAGGCCGGCGGCGGGCTCGTCGAGGAGGAGGATGCGCGGCCGGCCGGCGAGCGCCCGGGCGATCTCCACCAGGCGGCGGTCCACATGGGGCAGCTCCCCGGCGGGCCGGTCGAGGTCGCCCGCGTAGCCCACGAAGTCCAGCAGGGACGCGGCGGCAACGCGGTCGCCCTTGCCGGAGGGGCGCCAGAGGCGGCCCGGCTCGAAGGCCAGGGCGACGTTGTCGAGGACGCCGAGCGAGCCGAACAGGCGCGTGGTCTGGTAGGTGCGGGCGATGCCGGCCCGGGCGATGGCGTGGGCCGGGGCCCCGGCGAGGTCCCGGTCCCCTAAGCGGATCGCCCCGGCCTGCGGCCGGTAGAAGCCCGAGATCATGTTGAGCACCGTGGTCTTGCCGGCGCCGTTGGGGCCGATCAGGCTCGTCACCGCCCCGGCCTCGGCCCGGACCGAGACGCCCTCGGCCGCGCGGATGCCGCCGAAGCGGATGCCGATGCCCTCGACCACCAGGGGCTCGCCCCCGCGCTGCCCGATGAGCCGGGCGAAATCCAGCGCCGGCGGCCGGGCGCCGGTGCGGGGCCGCGGCAGCAGCCGGGCCGCGCTGCCGACGATCCCCGCGGGCACCAGCCAGAGCACCACCAGGGTGGCGAGGCCGAAGAACAGCAGCCGGTACTCGGCGAGCCCCGCCAGGGTCTCGGGCAGGAGCACGGTGACGAGGGCGCCGAAGAGCGGCCCGAGCACGGTGCCGGCCCCGCCGACCACCACGGAGAGCACGAACAGGATCGACTGCGAGAACGGGAACGAGCTCGGGGCGATGAACAGCATCAGGGGCGGCAGCACCGCCCCGGCGAGGCCCGTCAGCGCCGCCGAGATCGCGAAGGCGAGCGTCTTCACCCGCACCGGGTCGAAGCCCAGGGAGGCGGCCGCCACATCGGCGTCGCGCACCGCCCGCATCGCCCGGCCGAGGCGGCTGCGGGCGAGGCGATGGAAGCCGTAGAGGGCGAGGCCCGCGCCCAGCACGGCGAGGAGGGCCAGCTCGCGCTCGGCGAAGGGGGTGCCGAACAGGCTCGGCCCGGCGGTGACCACGAGGCCGTTCTGGCCGCCGGTGAGCGCCCCGCCCTCGATCAGGGCGTGCTCGATGATGAAGCCGAACGCGATGGTGACCATGGCGAGGTAGGGGCCCTTCACCCGCATGGCCGGCACCGCGAGCCCCGCTCCGACCAGGCCCGAGAGCAGGCCGGCCGCCGGCAGCGCGAGCCAGAAGCTCAGCCCGGCCCCGGTGAGGATCGCGCTGGCATAGGCGCCGATGGCGTAGAAGCCGGCATGGCCGAAGGAGATCAGCCCGGTCAGCCCGAGGAGGACGTTGAGCCCCGTTCCGGCGACCGTGGTCAGGGCCACCAGGGCGATGACGAAGTGGCTGTAGCCGCCGGTCAGCCCCACCAGGGCCAGCCCCGCCAGGGTCAGGGCCAGGATCGTGAGGGGCATCGCGGCGGGGGCGCGCAGGCGGTGCATCGGCTCAGACCTTGTTGATGGCGGCGCGGCCGAGGAGCCCGTCGGGGCGCAGCGCCAGGGCCAGGATGATCACCGAGAAGACCACGAGCTGGGTGTAGGTGGAGCCGAGGGTCGCGGTGACGCCGGCCTCGACGAGGCCGTAGAGCAGGCCCGCCAGCACCACGCCGGTGGCCGAGCCGATGCCGCCCAGGATCGCCACCGCGAAGGCCTTGATCCCGAACAGCGCCCCCATCTCGGCCGAGACCGAGAACAGCGGCGCGATGAGGAGGCCGGCGGCCCCGGCCAGCAGCGCCGAGAGCGCGAAGGCGCAGGCCACCGTGCGCCGGACGTCGATGCCCATCAGCCGCGCCGCGTCGGCGTTCTGCGCCACCGCCAGGAGCACCCGGCCGAGGTCGGTGCGCCGGAACAGGGTCCGGATCGCCACCGCCACCGAGAGGCCGACCACCGGGATGAGGAGCTGGAGCGGGTAGAGGCCGGTGCCGAGGATCTCCACCGGCGTCACCGCCAGGGACGAGGGCAGGCTGCGCGGCTCCTTGCCGAAGGTGAACAGCATCGCGTTGTCGAGGACGATGCCGCCCGCGACCGTGGCGAGGAGCCAGGCGTCCGAGCCCTTCTCGACGAAGGGCCGCACCAGCAGCCGCTCCACCGTGACCCCGAGGAGCGCGCAGCCCAGGAGCGCCCCGAGGATCGCCGCCGGCATCGGCCAGCCCAGCGTCACCGCCAGGGTGTAGCCCAGCACCGCCCCGAGGGTGACGGCGCTGCCCTGCGCGAAGTTCACCGTGCCCGAGACCGCGTAGGTGACGTGGAAGCCGAGCGCCACGAGCCCGTACATGCTGCCGAGGCCGAGGCCGGTGATGAGCGTTCCCGTGAGCATCGGCCCCGTCCCTTCAATTGGTAACGGCGACGATCTCGCCGTTCTGGAAGCGGGTGAAGACGTAGTCCTGCGGCCCAAGGGCGTCGTGCTGGCCCGGCGCGAAGGGCTTGTCGTAGGTCTTGATCAGGCCCGGATAGGTCGCGACCTTGTAGAAGCCGTCCCGCACCTCCGGTCCCTTGGTCGAGCCGGCGGCCTGGATCGCCAGGGCGAGCAGGTGGGTGGCGTCGTAGGCGTTGGCGATGCCCACCGCCGGGGTGACGTCGGCCATCGTCTTGATCGCCGGATACTTCGCCTTGAGGGCGTCGAGGACCGCGAGGGCCTTCGGGCTGGTGTTGCCCGCGAAGGTGAAGGTCTGGATGAAGTGGACTCTTGCCGCGCTCGGCCCGGCGAGCTCGTCGAAACGCCCGCCGGCCGGGCCCCAGTGCGAGACCACCGGCACGCTCCAGCCCATCCGGTCGAGGGACTTCACCACCTGGGCCGAGGGCCCGACATTGCCGACGAGGAACAGGGTGTCGGCGCCGGCCTCCCGCAGGCGGGTGAGCTGGGGCACCATGTCGAGGTCGGCGGCCTCGTACTTCTCGATGCCGGCGGCCGGCAGGTCGGCGGCCTTCAGCGCCGCGGTCAAGCCCTGCTGGTTCGACTCGCCCCAGGCGTTGTTGACCAGGATCATCCCGGGCTTCTTCGCGCGATGGGTCTTCACCGCGTAGGCGACCAGGGCCTCGTCCACCAGGGCGTCCACGGCCGAGACCCGGAAGGCGTAGTTGTCGGCCGCCCCGTTGCGGGTGATCCCGGTGCCGGCGGCCCAGGGCCCGAGGAAGGGCACCTTCATCTGGTTGGCGATGGGCACCAGCGCCATCGAGACCGGCGTGTCGAGGCCGCCGACCAGCGCCACCACGCCGACCCGCTGGATCAGCTCGCGGGCGGCGAGCACGCCCTTCGACGGGTTGGCCTCGTCGTCCCGCGCCACCAGCTCCAGGGGCCGCCCGAGCACGCCGCCGCGGGCGTTGACCTCGTCGATGGCGAGCCCGATGCCGCGGGAGATCGCCTCGCCGGATTTCGCCGACTGCCCGCTCAGCGCCGTGACGAGGCCGATCCGGATCGGCTCCGCGGCCCGGGCCGCGCCGGCGGCGGAGAGCCCGAGGACGAGGCAGGCGCCCAGAGCGCCGCAGGCCCCCAGGGCGAGGCGGCGGGTCAGGGGCGTCGATCGGCCGGACAGGGGTCGGCTGGACAGGGGTCGGCGGGGCATGGGGTCTCTCCGGCGGCTGCGTCTTGCCCCACCCCGCAACCCCCATGCCAGCCGCTTCGGCCTTGAATTTGCAAGGGGATTCTCGCCAGACCCCGCTCAGTGCCTGCGGATGCGCCAAAGTGCATACACTTGTTGCATGCACTTTGGCGGCGTTTGCGGCAGGGAGGGGCGTGTCCCCGGAGGCCCGACCATGACCGACACCACCGCCCGCGACGCGGCCAACGTCACCGCCTATCTCGAAGCCTCGATGGTGCCCGACCCCGAGCGGGCGGCGACCTACATGGCGCCGGGCATCACCATCGTGTTCACGGGCGGGCGCACCTTCGGGCATCCCCGCGAGGTCACGGCCTTCAATGCCGGGCGCTACGCCTGGGTGAAGAAGCGGATGGAGCGCCTCGATGTGGTGCCGGGGGACGGCGTCACCACGGTCTACAGCCTCGGGACCCTCTACGGCGCATGGCCGGACGGGACGCCGTTCGAGGGCAACCGCTACGTCGACCGCTTCACGGTGCGGGACGGCCTGATCGTGACCATGGAGGTCTGGAACGACAGCGCCGAGCGCCTCCTCAGCCGGCACGACCTGAACACCTGAAGCAGGCTGCGCGCGAGCGAAGCGGCGCCCGGATCGCCGAGCCGGCGCGGCGCTCGCGCGAAGCCCCGTTCCGCCAGGCCGAAGGGATCAGACGGATTCGACGCGAGGGGCGCTCAGCCGCCCACGGGCTCGATATAGGGGGCGAGCAGGCGGCCGAGGTCGCGCTCGCGCGGCGGGGCGGCGACGATGCGCGCCCGCTCGGCCACCGCGTCGAGGTGGTGGTCCATCAGCGCCACGGCCCGCGCGGGGTCGCCCGCGATCAGGGCGGCGGCGAGGGCGCGGTGCTCAGCGACCCCGCATTCGGCGGAATGCGGCCGGCTGTAGAGCGAGAGCACCAGGGCGCAGCGGTAGCCGAGCTCGGCCACGTAGCGCTCCAGCACCGGGCTGCCGGTCATCTGGGCGAGCAGCAGGTGGAACTCGGTGGCGAGGCGGATCGAGGCGCCGTCGGCCCCGCCCTGCGCCGCCTCCTCCCGGGCGATGTGCGCGTGGAGCGCCGCCTGCTGCGCGGGCGTCAGCTGCCCGGCGAGGCGCGCGACCACGAGGCGCTCCAGGCTGATGCGCACGTCGAAGGTGTCGCGCGCCTCCGCCCAGCTCGGAGTCGCCACCACGGCGATGCGGTTGCGCCGCAGTTCCACCAGCCCCTCCCCCGCCAGTTGCCCGAGGGCCTGGCGGGCGATGGTACGGCTGACGCCGAAGCGCTCGCCCAGCGCATCTTCGGGCAGGCGGTCGCCGGGCATGATCGCCCGCTCGACGATCGCCCGGCGCAGGGAGCGGCAGATCGAGCCCACCCGGTCTCGGCTCTCCACCCGCGTCTCGTCGTCCTGCATGTCGCGTCGATCCATCCCGTGCCCGTCGCGGCTCCGGAAGCACGAGTGGGACCAGATCCGGCCCCTGCCTCCGGCCGAGGGGCCGCGCGGGCGAGGGTCCGGGATGGACTCGACCGGTCCGGGTCAGGCGCGGCGCGCATCCTGCGCCGCTGTGACCAGGGCGGCGGCGAGACAGCCGAGGCCGACGAGCAGGGCAGGGCCGAGGCGCTCGCCCAGCAGCAGGGCGGAGGACAGGAGACCCACCGCCGGAACCCCGAGGGTGGCGTTCGCCATGGTGAAGCTGTCGATGCGCCGGCCGATCGTCGCGAAGATCACGAAGCAGAGCGACGTCGCCACAGGCCCGATGAAGACCAGGAGCCCGACGAGGCGTGGCGACCACGCGACGGCGAGCGGCCCCTCCACCGCGAAGGCGGCGACGGCGAGCGGGACCGCCGCCAGCAGCATCTGCCAGGGCGCGAGGTCGAGGGGATGCGCGCGCCAGCGGTGGCGGCGGACATGCAGGATGACCCCGGCCCAGCAGAGGGCGCAGACGAGCAGCAGGCCGTTGCCGAGGAGCACGTCGGGATCGGTCCAATCCATGCCCATCGGCGAGCAAACCACGGCGACGCCCACGAGGCCGAGCAGGATCGCGACGCCCTGCCGGCGCGACGGGCGCTCGCGCAGCACCAAGCCGGCGCCGAGCAGGACCCAGATCGGCGTCGTGTAGGCCAGCAGCGCCGCCCGGCCCGCATCGGTGTGGCGCATCGCGATCAGGCCGAGGGCCGTGAAGGCCATCATCTGCAGGAGCCCGACGCTGGCGAGCACCGGCCAGTCGGCCCGGGGCGGCCAGCGCAGGCGGCCGGCGAGGCCGAGGAGCCCGAACAGGACCGCCCCGGCGCTGGAAAAGCGCAGGGCCGCGAGCCAGAGGGGCGGCGCGGCGTCGAGGCAGAGCTTCATCGCCGGCCAGCTCAGGCCCCAGAGCAGCACCATCAGGCCGAGCCAGGCCCCCGTCGGAACCCGGATGCGGGGATGGGCCGGCGCCAAGGGTGGCGAGACCAAGGGTGGCGAGACCAAGGGTGGCGAGGCCAAGGGTGGGGAGAAGGAATTGACCATGAGGGGGTCCGCGGACAGATCGCGGACGAGGCCGCGGCCCAGGATGTTTATGTCCCGCTCGGCGGTATGTTCGTTCCGATTCTCCGGTTAGACCGGTACAATCGGCAAAAGATGCCGCATGCATCCGGTTTGGGGACAGATCATGCCGCCGCGGTCGATCATGCTGGATGACGCCTCCCTGCGCATCCTCGAACGCCTGCAACGGGACAGCGAGATCAGCGTCGCCGAGCTGGCGCAGGAGGTCGGGCTCTCGACCTCGCCGTGCTGGCGCCGGGTCAACGACCTGAAGGCCAGCGGCGTCATCCAGCGCTCCGTCGCGGTGGCCGATCCGATCGCCCTCGGGCTGCCGGTCAACGTCTTCGTCCACGTCACGCTGGAGAAACAGACCCAGACCGCGCTCACGGCCTTCGACGAGGCGGTGCGCCACCGTCCCGAGGTGATGGAGTGCTACCTGATGAGCGGCGAGGCCGATTACATGCTGCGCGTCGTGGTGGAGGATCTGGGCCAGTTCCAGAAGCTCGTGCTCGATTACCTCACCCGAATTCCCGGCGTCGCGAGCATCCGCTCCAGCTTCGCCCTGGGACAGGTGAAGTACACGACCGCCCTGCCCCTCGGCCATCTTCGGCGCTGAGGGGCCCTCTGGCTGCGAAGCCTGCTCACGGAGCATCCGGAGCTGCGCACCAGCGTCCTGCGCAACCGGTCCATGGGGCCCGCCATCGCCCCGATCCCGCAGGGCGCGGGCGCGCCGCAGGGGCATTCCGCGTTCGACGAGGCCTTCCGGATGTTCCAGAACGGACGCCTCGACGACGTGATCGGTCACGCCGACATCGCGGCCTCCTCCGCCCGGGCGCTGGGCGAGCCCCGGCCCTAGATCGGGTGGCCCATGACAGAGAATCCGGCCCCACGCTTCAGCCGGGTGTTGGGCGCGCGCACGCCCTGGGGGCGGGCCGTCATCGACCGGATCGACGCGATCCTGCCGGACGTCCGCGCGACGGAGGCGTTCCGGGAAATCGTCGAAGCGTGGTCCGCACTGGAGGACCGCGCCACGCTGCGGGCCGTCTCCGGTGCGTCCTTCCCGTCGAGCGCCTGGCCCGCACCGGTCTGCTCACCGGCCTCGACAACCGGTTGCGCCCCGACGGCGCGCTGGACGCCCCTGCCCGTCGTCGGCGCCCGGGCCTGTTCCTGCGGGATCGCGGCCCTCCGGGCGGGCGAGTCCGGCGACAGGCTCGTGACCCGGGCCGATGCCGCGCTCTCCCGCCGAAAGCACAGGGGCCGGACCCCGGTCACCCCGGACGGGGACGCGATTTTCGCCCGTGGCGCGGCTTGGGCCCCCGAGGCGTGGCGCGGTGCTGCGTCAGAGCGGGCGACGAACGGGCGAGGCCATGGCGCGTTGCCTCCCCACAGGTCCGCCCCCGGACACGGAGCCCCCCATGACCTTACGATCCGAAACACCCCCGTCCCCGGGCAACCTCGCGGTCGCGACGCCGCCCGAATCCGACCGGCCCACCACCGCCATGCTGAAGGCGGACATCGACAGCGGCCGGACCGGGGACAAGATCGCCCAGTACGACCCCGGCCTGTCGCAGCTTGGCACCGACGACGAGGCGGCCGGCAACGCCCCCTCGCATGCCCGCGTGGCGCTCGCCCGGAAGACCGAGGCCGCGCCGCCGAAGGCGCGGGAGGCCGCGAGGCCGGAGACCGGCGGCGGCTGGGTCATGCCGCTGTTCATCGGCCTCGCCGCCCTGGTGCCGGTGGTGGTCGGCGTGTCGCTCTTCGTCTTCCGCTGAAGGCGGAAACCGCCCTCAGGCCGTCCGGCCCCGCCGGCGGGCGACCTCGGCGAGGGCCGCGAGGTCCTTCTCGGCGTCGCCGTGGCCCATCGCCTCGATGAGGTTGTCGCGCAGCACGCTGGCGAAGGGCATCGGCACCCCGGCGGCCCCGGCCGCGGAGAGCGCCAGGCCGACATCCTTGGCGCCGAGCTTGAGGTTGAACCCCGGCGGCTCGTAGCGCCGGGCCGCGATGAGCGCGCCGTAGTTCTTGTAGACGGGGGAAGCGAACAGGGTGTTCGTCAGGAGGTCGAGGAGGTCGGCCCCCGTCACCCCGTGGCCCTCGGCCAGGGCGGACGCCTCGCCCATGGCCTCGATCGCCGCGATCAGCATGAAGTTGCCCGCAAGCTTCACCGCGTTGGCCCGGTGCGGCTCGGTCCCGAAGCCCCAGGTCCGGGCGCCCAGGGCGTCGAGGAGCGGCTGGGCCCGCGCAATCGCGTCCGGATCTCCGGCCGCCACGATGTTCAGGGCTCCGGCCTCGGCGACGTCCGGACGTCCGAAGACCGGAGCGGCGATGTAGGGCACGCCGGCGCGGGCGTGGATGGCGGCGAGCTCCTGCGCCAGGACCACCGAGATCGTGCTCATCGAGAGATGCAGGCCCGGGCGCCCGGGGCCGTCGAGGAGGCCGCCCTCCACGATCACCGCCCGCAGGGCCGCGTCGTCGGCCAGCATGGTGATGGCCGCATCCCCGGCGAAGGCCTCGGCGGCGCTCGCCACCGGGACCACCCCGTCGAGCCCGTCGGCCGCGCCGGCTGAGCGGTTCCAGACCCGGACCCTGTGCCCGGCCCGGACCAGGCT
Organism: Methylobacterium sp. Leaf465; assembly: GCF_001424705.1. Taxonomy (GTDB): domain Bacteria; phylum Pseudomonadota; class Alphaproteobacteria; order Rhizobiales; family Beijerinckiaceae; genus Methylobacterium. The sequence continues at coordinate 191,627 of NZ_LMRA01000007.1, read as the reverse complement.
CGCCGCCATGCCGCGGCCCATCCGTCCGAGGCCGATCACGCCGACATCCATGCGCACGCTCATGTCGTCTCTCCCGTCGTGGTGGCCCGGCACTCAGTGGCCGTCGAGGAATTCGAGCGTCAGGCTGTTGAACTGGTCCGTCGCCTCCATGTGGACGAGGTGCCCGATGCCGGGCAGCACCACGGCGCGGCCGTTCGGCATCCGGCCGGCCAGCGTCCGCGCGTGCTCGGCATTGCGCCCCATCCCGGCCCGGAGGGCTTCCGGCGCGAAGGGCTTGCCGGGGGCGTTGTGGTCGTTCTCGCCCATGATGAAGAGGGTCGGGACCGGGAGCAGCGGGATCTCGTGCACCACCGGCTGCCCCCAGATCGCCTGGTAGGCATTGACGAAGGACTGCAGCCAGCGCGGATACTCGCCCGAGCCCTTCACCCGCTCGCGCAGCGACACGAAGGGTTCGATGGCGGAGGCCGGCAGCGACAGGGCGTAGTTCGTCATCAGCTGGCGGCGGTAGGACTCCGCCGTGGCGTCGCCCTCCAGGCGCAGCAGGGTGGCGTCGGAGACCGGCGGCACCGTGAACCGGTAATCCTCCAGGCCGATCGGCGCTTCGAGGACGAGGCTGTTGACCCGGGTCGGGGCATTGCGCGCGAGGCGCACCGCCAGCATCCCCCCCATGGAATGGGCCACCACGTCGACCCGCGCCAGGCCGAGGGAGTCGAGCAGCGCCACGGTGTCGGCCGCCATGGCGTCGAAGGTGTAGGGCCCCACGGGCTTGGCCGACTTGCCGAAGCCGAGCTGGTCCGGGGCCAGCACCCGGTAGCCCGCGCGGGTCAGGGCCTGGATCACCGGCTGCCAGTAGCTCGACGGGAAGTTGCGCCCGTGCAGCAGCAGGACGGTCCGGCCGTTGGCCTGTCCCTCCGCGGGCACGTCCATGTAGGCGAGGCGCTGGCGCTCGCCGTCGCGCATCCGCTCGAGATAGAAGACCGGGTACGGGTAGGCGAAGCCCTCCAGGGCGATGCCGAGGGGCGCCGTGTCGTTGGCGGTCGGCTGGGCGGCGGCGGGCGCCACGGACAGCAGGGCCGCCAGCAGCAGGGCGGAGAGTTTGAGGAGCGCGTCCATGTGGGGTCCCGGCAACGGCGCGCAATCCTACGCACTGGGCTGACATAGCGCAGGTTCCGCACCAGCGTCGCCCGATCCCGGTGACAAACGACACGCCGCGTTTCCCCGGCCCTTGCGGTTTCCGGCCCGGCGTCCCAGGGCTCGGCCATGACCACCGACGTTCCCGGCCCGGATCCGCGCGGCCGACCTTCCTCCCCGGACCGGACGACGTCCCGGGATCAGGATCCCTCCCAGGGTCAAGATCTCCCGCACCAGGATCTCTCGCCCCGGACACCGCCCGAGCCCGGACTGGACGGCATTCCGGTGCGCGAACGCATGCTGGCGCTCCTCGCGATCGGCCTCGCCATGACCATGGCGGTCCTCGACGGCGCCATCGTCAACGTCGCCCTGCCGGTGATGGCCAAGGACCTCGGGGTCGCGCCCTCCGCGGCGATCTTCGTGACCAACAGCTTCCAGATCGCGGTGACGGCCGCCCTGCTGCCCCTGGCCGCCCTGGGCGACATCCTGGGCTATCGCCGGATCTACCTCGCCGGTCTCGCCGTGTTCACGGCGGCGTCCGTCGCCTGCGCCTTCGCCCCCAGCTTCGAAGCCCTGGTGGCCGCGCGGATCGCGCAGGGGCTCGGGGCCGCCGGCATCATGAGCGTGAACACCGCCCTGGTGCGCTTCATCTACCCGCAGCGGATGATCGGGCGCGGCGTCGGCAACATCGCCCTGGTGGTGGCCATGGCCTCCGCCGCCGGTCCGACGGTGGCGGCCGCCATCCTGTCGGTGGCGAGCTGGCCCTGGCTGTTCCTGGTCAACCTGCCGGTGGGGCTGATCGCCCTGACGGTGGGGGCCCGCACCCTCCCGGTGACGCCCCGGAGCGGCGGGCGCTTCGACCTCCGCAGCGCCCTCCTCAACGCCGTGACCTTCGGGCTCCTCATCATCGGGGTCGACGGCCTCGGCGACCCGGCGACCCGCGGCGTGGCGCTGGCCGAGATCGGGGCGGCCCTGGCGATCGGCGCGGTGTTCGTCCGGACCCAGACCCGGCTGGCGCGCCCGCTCCTGCCCGTCGACCTCCTGCGGATTCCCGCCTTCGCCCTGTCGATGGCGAGCTCGGTCGCCTCCTTCGCGGCCCAGATGATGGCCTACGTCGCCCTGCCCTTCTACTTCCAGGACGTCCTGCACCTCTCCGAGACCCAGACCGGCTTCCTGATGACGCCGTGGCCCCTGGCCATCGCCCTGATGGCCCCGATCTCGGGGCGCCTCGCCGACCGCTACGCCCCGGGACTGCTCGGCGGCCTCGGCCTCGCCCTGATGGCCACCGGCCTGACGGCGACGGCCCTCCTCCCCGCGGGCGCGTCGCATCCCGACATCGCCTGGCGCCTGACCCTGTGCGGCCTCGGCTTCGGGTTGTTCCAGTCGCCCAACAACAAGGTCATCATCACCAGCGCCCCGCGGGACCGCAGCGGCGGGGCGAGCGGGATGCAGTCCACCGCCCGCCTCACCGGGCAATCCTTCGGCGCGGCCCTGGTGGCGGTGATCTTCGGCCTGCACCAGGGCGGCCCGCCGGCCGGGCCGGTGACCGCGACCCTGTGGTGCGCCGTCGCGCTGGCGAGCCTCGGGGCGGTGACCAGCGTCCTGCGGCGCCAGCCCCGCGCCTGACGCATCCGCCGCGATCGCACCAGGGCCCGACCTGTGCGTTGACCCGGATCAGTGCCTCTCCGAAGGACGATCCCATGAACCTCGACCTGTCCGGCAAGCGCGCCCTCGTCAGCGGCTCCACCAGCGGCATCGGCTACGCCATCGCCAAGGCCCTGGGCGAGCTCGGCGCCAACGTGGCGATCAACGGGCGGACGCAGGACCGCGTCCGCGACGCCGTCGACCGCCTGAAGCGCGAGACCGGCCGTGCCGGCTTCATCGGGGCGCCCGGGGACGTCGCCAGTCCGGACGGGGCGGCCCGCGTGGTCGCCGGCCTGCCGGACGTCGACATCCTGGTGAACAACACCGGCATCTTCGAGCCGAAGCCGTTCTTCGAGATCCCGGACGAGGACTGGCAGCGGTTCTTCGAGACCAACGTGATGAGCGGCGTGCGCCTGGCGCGGGCCTACACTCCCGGCATGGTCGCGCGCGGCTGGGGCCGGGTGGTCTTCATCTCCAGCGAATCCGGCGTGAACATCCCGGTGGAGATGGTCCATTACGGGATGACGAAGACCGCCCAGCTCGCCGTGGCCCGGGGGCTCGCCGAGACCGTGTCGGGCAGCGGCGTCACCGTGAACAGCGTGCTGCCGGGGCCGACCCTGTCCGAGGGGGTCGCCGATTTCATGAAGAGCATGGCGCAGGGGCAGGACGGCGGAACCGGGGGCGCCGTCGACCTCGACGCCGCCGGCCGCGCCTTCGTGGCCGAGCACCGCCCGACCTCGCTGATCGGCCGCCTCGCCACCGTCGAGGAGGTCGCCAGCATGGTCGCCTACATCTGCAGCCCGGCCGCCAGCGCCACCAGCGGGGCGGCGCTGCGCGTCGATGGCGGCGTGGTGCGCAGCATCGTGTGAGAACGTGCCGCCCCGACGCGTGGCGGCCGGTCCGGTAAGGATTTCGCAACCTCTGCCGCCGACCCTGGCCCGAACGCACGGGAGGGCGGTCGATGGGGGATTATGCGCTGGAAGGTCCGCGCTGGGGGACGGGCGCGGCAGGCACGGGCGGCGGCACCGTCACCTGGGCCGTCGATGGCACGATCCCCACCGGCTTCGTGAGCCTCCTCCAGGCCGCCTTCGCCACCTGGGCCGCCGCCGCCGACATCGCCTTCCAGCAGGTGGCCGCGACGGCCAACGCCCAGATCGACTTCACCCTCGGGGGGATCGACGGGCTCGGCAAGACCCTGGGCTACGCCACCTATTCCTACAGCGGCCAGCGCATGCAGTCCGCGGAGGTGACCTTCGACAGCGGCGAGGGCTGGCACGCCTCCGGCGCCCGCATCGTCGGCACCCAGAACGTGGATCTCTCCCTGGTGGCGCTGCACGAGATCGGCCACGCGCTCGGCCTCGACCATTACGACGCCAAGCCCGAGGTGATGAACGCCATCCTCGACAGGGGCATCACGACCCTGGCGGCCGGCGACATCGCCGGGATCCAGGCCCTGTACGGTGCGCCGCCCGCCCCGGTGGTGGCCGCGGCGGCACAGACGAGCCCGGTCGCCGGCACCGCCGTCACGGCGGTCTATCGGTTCTACGACACCCATACGGGGGATCACTTCTACACCACGAGCACGGCCGAGAAGGCGCAGATCGAAAAGACGCTGCCGTGGTTCACCTACGAGGGCACCCCGTGGGCGGCCCCGGCCCAGGGCGCCGACACGGTGGACGTGTTCCGGTTCTTCGACACGGCCTCGAACGCCCACTTCTTCACGACGAGCGTCGCCGAGCGGGACCAGGTCCTCAAGACGGCGCCGACCTACACGTACGAGGGCGTGGCCTTCGAGGCCTACGCGGATGCGGGCGCCCCCGGCGGCCTGACCCTGGAGCGCTTCTACAACACCCAGACCGGCCAGCATCACTTCGCCGGCAGTGCCGAGGAAGCCAACGGCATCAACCACGGCGCCGCCGGTCCGGGCTGGGTCGACGAGGGCAAGGCCTTCACCGTCCACCTGCCCACCGACGCGATGATTTTCGCCTAGGCGGCGGGCTCGGCTGTCCGCCTGACGGCTGGGCCGGCGCGCCTCGGGATCGGCTACTCGGCCTCGGCCTCGAACATCTCGTCGAAGGAGTAGCCCGAGCCGCGGACCGTGCGGATCGGGTCGCTCTGGCGCGGGCGGTTCAGGGCCTTGCGCAGGCGCCCGACATGGACGTCGACCGTGCGCTCGTCGATGTAGACGTCGTGGCCCCAGACGCCGTCGAGGAGCTGCTCGCGCGAGAACACCCGGCCGGGGCTCTGCATCAGGAATTCGAGGAGCTTGAACTCGGTCGGCCCGAGATGGATCTCGCGGCCTTCCCGGCGGATGCGGTGGCTGACCCGGTCGAGCTCAATGTCGCCGGCCACCAGCAGGTTGGCGACGTGGGCCGGCTTGGCCCGGCGCAGCAGGGCGCGGACCCGGGCGAGGAGCTCCGGCACCGAGAACGGCTTCACGATGTAGTCGTCGGCGCCCGTTCCGAGGCCCCGGATGCGGTCGCCCTCCTCGCCCCGCGCCGTGAGCATGATGACCGGCAGCCGCTCGGTCTCGCGCCGGGCGCGGATGCGGCGGCAGAGCTCGATCCCCGACAGGGCCGGCAGCATCCAGTCGAGCAGGACGAGGTCGGGCACCTGCTCCTGCAGGCGCAGGTCCGCCTCGTCGCCGCGGGCGGCCGAGTCGACGATGAACCCCTCGGCCTCGAGGTTGTAGCGGAGGAGGAGGGTCAGGGCCTCCTCGTCCTCGACGATCAGGATACGCGTACTCATCGTGCGCTTTCGATCAGAGCGGCACGGGGGTCAGGCCGCGCCGGGCATGTCCACGGTGGCGTAGTTGGACGCGTCGTTCTTCGGGCGCTCGCGCTCGGCCAGGAGATTCTCGCCGGTGACGAGGTAGTGGATCGTCTCGGCGATGTTGGTGGTGTGGTCGCCGATGCGCTCGATGTTCTTGGCCACGAACAGGAGATGCGTGCAGAACGAGATGTTGCGCGGGTCCTCCATCATGTAGGTCAGGAGCTCGCGGAACAGGGAATTGTAGAGGGCGTCGATGGCGTCGTCGCGCTCCCAGACGTCGAGGGCCGCCTTGGTGTCGCGGCTGGCATAGGCGTCGAGGACGTCCTTGAGCTGCTCCTGCACCAGGTCGCTCATGTGCTGGACGCCGATGACGATCTTCTGCGGCTGGATCTGGTCGGCGATCGCCACGACGCGCTTGGCGACGTTCTTGGCGAGGTCGCCGATGCGTTCGAGATCGTTCGACACGCGGATCGCCGTCACGGTCTCGCGCAGGTCGATGGCCAGGGGCTGGCGCCGGGCGATGAGCAGGATCGCCCGCTCCTCGATCTCGCGCTGGAGGGTGTCGAGGCGGGCGTCGGCGGCGATCACCGCCTGGGCCAGGGGCGCGTCCCGGCGCACCAGGGCCTCGCCGGCCTCGGTCATCATCTTCTCGGCGATGCCGCCCATCTCGGAGATCGAGCGGCGCAGGTCCTCGAGGTCCGTATCGTAGGATTTGACGATGTGGTCGGGCATGGGGTTCGCTCCTCGATCGGGCCCGCCTGTCCGGGGCCCGCCCTGGCGGTGATGGGGGACGCGGGCCGAGACCGGCCGGCGGAGGATCAGCCGAAGCGGCCGGTGATGTAGTCCTGCGTCTGGCGCTTCTCCGGATTCATGAAGATGCGCGTGGTGGGCCCGAACTCCACCAGTTCGCCGAGATACATGAAGGCGGTGAACTGCGAGATGCGCGCCGCCTGCTGCATGTTGTGCGTGACGATGACGATGGTGAATTCCGAACGCAGCTGCTCGATCAGCTCCTCGATGCGGCCCGTCGAGATCGGGTCGAGGGCCGAGGTCGGCTCGTCGAACAGGATCACCTCGGGGCGCTGGGCCACCGTGCGGGCGATGCAGAGGCGCTGCTGCTGGCCGCCCGAGAGGCCCATGCCGGATTGCTTGAGCTTGTCCTTCACCTCGTCCCAGAGGGCGGCCTTGCGCAGGGATTCCTCGACGCGCATGTCGAGGTCGGCCTTGGGCAGCTTCTCGTAGAGGCGCAGGCCGAAGGCGACGTTGTCGTAGATCGACATCGGGAACGGGGTCGGCTTCTGGAACACCATGCCGATGCGCGAGCGCAGCTCGTTCAGGTCGACCCCGGAATCCAGGACGTTCTGGCCGTCGAGGAGGATCTCCCCTTCCGCGCGCTGGTCCGGATACAGGCTGTAGATCCGGTTGAAGGTGCGCAACAGGGTGGACTTCCCGCAGCCCGACGGGCCGATCAGCGCCGTGACCTGGCGGTCGTGGAAGTTGAGGTTGACCGACTTCAGGCCGTGGAAGCTGCCGTAGTAGAAGTTCAGGTCCTTGACGGCGATGCGGACCGGTGAGGACTCGTCGGCCTTGTGGCGTCCGGTGAGCTGCGCGGACGTGATCCCGGGGGCGGCGTTCATCGGTTCAAGATCCTATCGGGCGAAGCGGCGGGGACAGGCGGCGCGCGGGTGGTCAGCGCGACCGCTCGGTCTTGATGACGAAGCGGGCCACGATCGACAGGGCGAGGATCGTGACGGTGATGAGGAGGGCGCCGGCCCAGGCGAGCTGCTGCCAGTTCGGATAGGGCGAGAGGGCGAACTGGTAAATCATCACGGGCAGGTTCGGCACGCCGCCCATCAGATTGGGGGCGAACCAGCTGTTGTTGTTGAGCGCGGTGAAGAGCAGCGGCGCGGTCTCGCCGGCGATGCGGGCCAGGGCCAGGATGATGCCGGTGACGATGCCGGCGCTGGCGCCGCGCCAGGTGATGCTCCGGATGACGATGGAGGGCGGGGCGCCCAGCGCGGCGCCGGCCTCGCGCAGGGTCGAGGGCACGAGTCGCAGCATGTCCTCGGTGGTGCGCACGATCACCGGGGTGGCGATGATGGCCAGCGCCACCGCGCCGGCCCAGCCGGAATAGGAGCCCATGGGGCGCACCATCAGCGTGTAGACGAACAGGCCGATGAGGATCGAGGGCGCCGAGAGCAGGATGTCGTTGAGGAAGCGGATGACGTCGGCGATCTTCGAGTTGCGGCCGTACTCGGCCAGGAACGTCCCCGCCATCACGCCGACGGGCGTCGCCACCAGGATGGCCAGGAGGGTCATCACCAGGCTGCCGAGGATCGCGTTGGCGATGCCGCCGCCCTCGGAACCGGGCCCCGGCGTCGGGGCGGTGAAGAGGGTCGGCGAGACGCCCTTGATGCCCTCGACCACCAGCATGAACAGGATCGAGCCGAGCACGACGATGCCCACCAGCGTGGCGATCGTGCTCGCCAGGATCAGGATCCGGTCGGCGACCCGGCGGCCGGGCCGGACCCGGCTGATCCGGGCCGGGGCGGCGGTGGTGAGGGGGTTCGCGGCGTCCATGATGCGGCTCCTGACGACTCGGTGAGGCTGGCCTCAGGCGACCTTCGCGCGGCGGGTGAGGAGGCGCGCGACGATCAGGACGAAGAAGGTGATGACGAAGAGGATGCAGCCGAGGGCCATCAGGGCGTTCAGCTGCATGCCGTCGGCCTCGTTGAACTCGTTGGCGATGCGCGAGGCGATGGTGGAGCCCGGGTCGAAGACCGAGCCCGAGAGCCGGTTGGCGTTGCCGATGACGAAGGTCACCGCCATGGTCTCGCCGAGCGCCCGGCCGAGGCCCAGCATGATGGCCCCGATGATGGAGACCGAGGCCTGGGGCACCAGCACGTGGCGCACCACCTCCCAGGTGGTGCAGCCGATGCCGTAGGCGCTCTCCCGCAGCACCGTCGGGATCTGGTCGAGCATGTCGCGGGTGATCGAGGCCACGAAGGGCACGATCATGATGGCCAGGATGATGCCCGCGGTGAGGATGCCGACGCCCGAGGGGACGCGGGCATAGAACAGGGTGCCGACGATCGGCATGCCCTCGACGAGGTTCGACACCGGCACCTGCACGAAGCGGGCGAAGAGCGGGGCGAACACGAACAGGCCCCACATGCCGTAGATGATGCTCGGCACCGAGGCGAGGAGCTCGATGGTCATCGAGACGGGCTTGCGGGCCCAGCCGGGGCAGAGCTGCGTCAGGTAGACGGCGATGCCGAGGGAGAGCGGCACGCCGATCAGCAGGGCGAGGACGGCCGAGGCCAGGGTCCCGACGATGGCCACGAGGCCGCCGTACTGCTCCTGCCCGATGTTCCAGACGCTGGAGGTGATGAAGCCGAGGCCGAATTCCTGGAAGGCCGGCCAGGCGCCGTACGCGATGGAGGCCAGGATGCCGGCCAGAAACAGGAGCACCAGGATCGCCGCGCCGTAGGAGGCCGCGCGGAACAGGCTGTCGCCGAGGCCGCCGGGCGTCTTGCGGGCCGCGGCGCGGCCCCGCGTCAGGGCGATCTGGTCAGTCAAGGCGGCCATCCGAATGTCTTCTCTTCACCGGGCGGCGTCCTACCCTGCGCCGGTCGTCGGCGCGAGGGGGGATCACCGGATCGTTGCCAAGGGGTGGCGATAGGGGGTGGCGAAGGGGGAGCCCGGCATCGCGACGCCGGGCCCGTCGGTCGCAGTCATTGGGGCGCGGTGGCTCGCCCCCTGGCCCCGCGGGCGGAGCGCCCGCGAGGTTCGGCTTCCCGGGTGAGGACGGGCCTACATGTTGAAGACGGGTTTGCCGTCCTTGCCCTTGATCTCCTTCCACGCGTCGTGGATCTGGCTGACCACGGTGTCGGGCAGCGGCACGTAGTCGAGGTCGACGGCGAGCTTGTCACCGTTCTTGTAGGCCCAGTCGAAGAACTTCAGCACCTCGGCGGTGCGGGCCGCGTCGGCCGGGTCCTTGTGGACCAGGATGAAGGTGGCGGCGGTGATCGGCCAGGCGCCCTCGCCGCCCTCGTTGGTCAGCGAGATGCCGAAGCCGGGGGCGGCTTTCCAGTCGGCGCTGGCAGCGGCGGCCTGGAAGGCCTTGTCGTCGGGCTGCGGGAACTTGCCGGCCTTGTTCTGAATCAGGGCGTAGCTCAGCTTGTTCTGCTTGGCGTAGGCCGACTCGACGTAGCCGATGGCGTTCGGGACCTGCTTGACGGTGGCGGTGACGCCCTCGTTGCCCTTGCCGCCCTGGCCCACCGGCCAGCTGATCGTGGTGGCCGCGCCGTACTCCTTCTTCCAGGGCTCGGAGACCTGGGAGAGGTAGGTGGTGAAGATGTTGGTCGTGCCCGAGGCATCGGACCGGTAGACCGGGGTGATGTTGGCGTCGGGGAGCTTCAGCCCCTCGTTCAGCTTGGCGATCTTGGCGTCCGACCACTTGGCGATCTTGCCGGCGTAGATCTCGGCGATGACCTCCCCGGTGAGCTTCAGCTTGCCCGGCTCGACACCCGGGATATTCACCACGGTGACCACGCCGCCCATGACGGTCGGGAACTGGACGAGGCCGTCCTTCTCCAGGGCGGGGCCCTTCAGCGGCGCGTCGGTGGCGCCGAAATCGACGGTCTTGGCCTGGATCTGCTTGATGCCGCCACCCGAGCCGATGGACTGGTAGTTCAGTCCGAGGCCGCTCTCCTTGCGATAGGCTTCGGCCCACTTGGAGTAGACCGGGAACGGGAAGGTGGCGCCGGCGCCGGTGATCTCGGCCGCTTGAGCGGGGGCGAGAGTGGCGAGGCCGAGGCCCACGAGGGCGGCGAGGGTCGTGAATTTCATCTGTGGTCTCCTTGAGGAGCGCGCATCGGCCCGGGCGCGGCGCCCGTGCGCCGTTGTGCACCGCGCCATACGGTCGGTTGGGCTAAGGCGGTATGACGATTGCGCGACAGTTCGATGACACGGGCCCCGGACAGGGGCGGACCGGCCGCGGCCGACGCGCTTTTCCGGGGAGGACGGGCCGGCGCTCGGTCCGCGCCGCCGCCTTGAATCGGGATTCGCGGGAGGCTATCGCCGGGGCCGAGGGCGAGTCGCTGCCGGTCGAGGCCTCGACCGGAACGGCGCGCCGCCGGGTGCGGACGTGCGGCGCCCGATTCCCGACCGTGCCTCGAGGGATGCGCCATGACCGAGATCCGCCCGCGCCGCAGCGTCCTGGCCATGCCGGGGTCGAATCAGCGCCTGCTCGTGAAGGCCCGCACCCTCCCCACCGACGTGGTGATGATCGACCTCGAGGACGGGGTGGCCCCCGAGACCCGCGCCGCGACGCGCGAGGCCGTGGCCCGCGCCGTGGCCGAGGGCGGCTTCGGCCCGCGCGAGGTGGTGGTGCGGATCAACGCCCTCGACACGCCCGACGGCGCGGACGACCTCGCCGCCATCGCGCCGGCCGGGCCGGACGCGATCGTGGTGCCGAAGGTGACGGGGGCCGACGCCCTGGTGGCGGTGGGCTCGCGCCTGCGCCGCCTCGGCGCCCCGGACCGGACCCGGACCTGGGCCATGATCGAGAGCCCGATGGCGATCCTGCACCTCGCCGAGATCGCCAGCTCGGCTCGGGACGTCGACACCCGGCTCGCCTGCCTCATGGTGGGGCCGAACGATCTGGCCAAGGCCAGCCGGCTGCGCCTCGGCGTGCCGGGCCGCCCCGCCCTGATGCCCTGGCTGATGAGCGTGATCGCGGCCGCGCGCGCCTACGAGATCGACGTCATCGACGGCATCTACAACGCGTTTCGCGATGCGCCCGGTTTCGCGGCCGAGTGCGCACAGGGCCGCGATTGCGGCTTCGACGGCAAGATGCTGATCCATCCCGACCAGATCGCCCCGGCCAACGCCGCCTTCGGCCCCGACGAGGCCGAGATCGCCTGGGCCCGGCGCATCCTCGCCGCCTTCGCCGAACCGGAGAACCGCACCCGCGGCGTCATCGGCCTCGACGGCCAGATGGTGGAGCGCCTGCACGCGGCCGAAGCCGCCCGCACCGTGGCCCTGGCCGACGCCATCGCGGCCCGGACGGCGTGAGCGCGGCCCTCGCCGTCGAGATCCGCCTCCTGGACGGCCGCCTCTCCGGCTGGGGCTTTCCGCGCTGGGGTTCGGCGGCCGCCGCGGGCCTCGACCTGCATGCCTGCCTCGACGCGCCGCTGGCGCTGGCGCCCCAGGGGCCGCCGGCCCTGATTCCGGCGGGCTTCAGCCTGGCCATCGGCGACCCGGGCTGGTGCGGCCTCGTCTTTCCGCGCTCCGGCCTCGGCCATCGCGAGGGCCTCGTCCTCGGCAACGGCACCGGCGTGATCGACGCCGATTACGAGGGGCCGCTGATGATCTCGGCCTGGAACCGCAATCCCGGCGGGACCGACCTGCGCATCGAGCCCGGCGACCGCATCGCCCAGCTCGTCTTCACCCGCGTGGCCCGGCCGGCGCTCACGCTCCGCGTCGCCTCGGACGCGGTGCCGCCCTCCGGGGAGGCCGGTGCGCGGGGCACCGGCGGGTTCGGTTCGACCGGGCGGCGCTAGGGCGCGCGCCTCAGACGATGCCGCTGCCCGCGAAGGGCCAGGGCCGGCCGAGCTCAGCGGCGACCTTCGCGGGCTCGTGGCCGACCGCGGCGACGGCGGCCTCGACGTCCTCGCGCGGCACCTCGAAGCGGCGGGCCCAGTAGGCCAGGGTCCAGGGCTCCGAGACGTTGACGGTGGCGGGCTCGTGGTCGTTGTCGGGGGTCGCGCTGCTGCTCATGGCGTGTCTCGCTGCTGTATCGGGTTCCTCCCTAACGCGCGGCCGGGCCGCCGGTGCGTTTTCGCGGCTCACCCGCCCCCGCGCCCCACCCACCCAGCCCCGCGCAAGCCATCCTGCGTAGGTCCGCTGCATCGGATTCCACATTCCCATCGGAGGCGTTGAGCCTTGGGCGTTCTGATCGGCCTCGTCATCGCAATCGGCTGCATGCTCGGCGGCTTCGTCGCCATGGGCGGCCACCTCGTCGTGCTCTGGCAGCCCTGGGAGTTCGTCATCATCGGCGGCATGGGCGCCGGCACCTTCGTCATGGCCAACCCGATGAAGACGGTGGTCGATACGGGCAAGGCCAGCCTCGACGCGCTCACGGGCAAGGTGCCCAAGCGCAAGGACTACCTCGCCCTCCTCGGCCTGATGCACGCCCTGATCCGCGAGCTGAAGACCAAGCCCCGCAACGAGGTCGAGCCGCATCTCGACGACCCGGCCAATTCCGAGATTTTCAAGGCCTACCCGGACGTGGCCAAGAACGCCGACCTCGTGCTGTTCATCTGCGACTATGCCCGCCTGATCCTGATCGGCAACGCCCGCGCCCACGAGATCGAGGCGCTGATGGACGAGGAGATCAGCGGCTACCGCAAGGACCGCCTCAAGCCCTACGGCGCCGTGACCACGGTGGCCGAGGCGATGCCGGCGCTGGGCATCGTGGCGGCGGTGCTCGGCATCGTCAAGGCGATGGGCGCCCTCGACCAGTCGCCGCAGATCCTCGGCGGCCTCATCGGCGCCGCACTCGTGGGGACATTCTTCGGGGTGTTCATGTCCTACGGCGTGCTGGCCCCCTTCGCGATCAAGATCAAGACCATCCGCGAGAAGCAGAACCACGTCTACATCATCGTGAAGCAGAGCCTGATCGCCCACATGAGCGGAGCGGTGCCGCAGATCGCCGTCGAGCACGGGCGCAAGGGCATCTCGCTCGGCGATCGTCCCACCATCGACGAGGTCGAGAACGCCACCGTCACCGGCGGCGCCCAGCGGGAGGCCGCCTGAGCATGGACGGCCCCACCGGGAACGCCACCGACATCCGCGCCCGCCTGATCGAGGCCGGGGGCCTGTCCCTCGACCGCATGCCGATGCTGAACGTGGTGTTCGACCGGCTCACCTCGGGCTGCTCGGACAACCTGAAGCCCCTCGTCGCCTCGCCGGTCTACTTCGCCTTCAGCGGCTTCGCGAGCGGCCGCTTCGGCGAGATGCTCGACGCCTACGAGAACAACGCGGTGGCGGGCATCTTCCACGCCCCCGAATGGGACAGCCACATCCTCATCGGCCTCGACCGGGACTTCCTCTTCACCATGGTGGAGGCCCTGTTCGGCAGCGACGGGGCCGAGCCGCCGGTGGAGGACGAGCGCGCCTTCTCCAGCCTCGAGATCCGGCTCGCCCAGACCATCCTGGAACAGGTCGGCCGCGCGCTCGAATCGTCGTTCTCCCTGGTCTCCGCGACGCCGTTCCGCCTGGAGCGGACCGAGACCCGGATGGAGTTCGCCGTGATCGGGGGGCGCAACAACAAGGCGGTGGAGGCCAAGTTCACCATCCAGGCGCTCAACCGCGGCGGCGAGATGTTCCTCATCCTGCCCCAATCGGTCATCAACCCGATGCGGCCCGCCCTGTCCAAGGTGCTCACCGGCGACACGGCCGCCCGCGACCCGAAATGGACGCAGCAGATCGCCGCCGAGGTGCAGAAGGCGGAAGTCACCCTCCGGGCGGTGCTCGAGGAGCGCCTGCTGACGCTGGGCGAGATCGCCGACCTCAAGGTCGGCCAGATCATCGGCCTCGACGCCACGCCCTCGACCCGGGTGAAGCTCGAGGGCAACGACCGCCCGCTGTTCTGGTGCCACATGGGCCAGGCGCAGGGCTCCTACGTGCTGCGGGTCGACGAGGCCATCGCACAGGACAAGGAAGGCACACCCGATGACACCGTGGGTTGACACCATTCTCCTCGTGGCCCTCGTGGCGACGAGTGCCTGCGTGGTGCCGATGTACCTCAAGCTGAAGCGCCTCGACCGGACCCAGGCCGAGTACGGCCGCATCCTGACGCAGTCGGGCCAGGCCCTCGCCCAGGCGGGCGACGCGGTCCGCAACTTCAGCACCGAGGGACGCGAGATCCTGGAGGCCCTCGACCAGCGCATCGGCGAGGCGCGCCAGACCCTCGCCGAATTAGAGGCGAGCCGACGCGATCTTGCGGCCACACGCGCCCCCCAACTGGGCTGAGGCCGGCCGATCCGCTTGCGCCCCGGCCGCGTTTACCCGATCCTTTCCCTTCCGCTGCCAGACGACTCTTCCCCTGACGTTCGATTGCAGCCCCTGACGAGCGGACGATGAGCAACAGCCCCTTCGACGATGCGGACCTCGCGTCCACCGGCACCGCCCCGGTCTTTCCGACCGTCTCGCCCAGCGTCGCGCCCGAGGGGTCGGCGACCGGCGACGCGCGGATCGGCGATGGCCGCAACCTCGATTCGATCCTGCGCATCCCGGTGCTGATCCAGGTGGTCCTCGGCTCGGCGACGATGCCGGTGGCCAACCTGATGAAGCTCGGGCGCGGCGCCATCGTGCCCCTCGACCACCGGGTCGGAGAGCCCGTGGACGTCACGGTCAACGGCCGCGTCGTCGCCCGGGGCGAGATCGTCGTGGTCGAGGAGGACAATTCCCGCTTCGGGGTCTCCCTCACCGAGATCGTCGGCCCGGCCGATGCCGGCCAGAACGGCTGAGGACGAACCCGTGGCGAGCGTGCCGATCCCCCACCGGACGCAGGGCGTCCACCGGCACCTCAACCCCGTGGACGAGGTCGCGGCGCTGCTGCTCGCCATGGGCAAGCCGGCGGCCGGTCGCCTGCTGAAGTACTTCGATCCCGAGGAGATCCGGCGCATCACGCGCTCGGCGACGCAGCTCGGCACCGTCAGCGCCCATCAGCTCGACGACATCGTGGAGATGTTCTCGCACGAATTCGCCGCCGACGGGCGCCTCGTCGGCACCGCGTCGGAGGTGGAGAAGCTCCTCACCGGCCTGCTCCCCGCCGACCAGGTGGCCGAGATCCTGGCCGACGTCCGGGGGGACGCCACGCGCTCGGTCTGGGAGCGCCTGACCACGGTCTCCGAGGGCGTGATCGCGAGCTACCTGATCAAGGAGCATCCCCAGACCGCGGCCCTCGTGCTGTCCCGCCTGAAGCCCGCGGCGGCCGCCAAGGTGATGGCCCACCTGCCCCAGCCCACCCGCAACACGGTGATGCGGCGGATGCTGAGCTTCAAGCCGGTCTGCGACGCGGTGATCGCCACCGTCGAGCGCGCCCTGCACGAGGACCTCCTCGCCAGCGGCGCCCGCAACGGCGGGGCCGACACCCACGCGAAGATGGCCGACATCATCAACAAGATGGAGCGGACCCAGATCGACGAGGTGCTCACCAGCCTGTCCGAGTCGCGCCCGAAATCCGTGGAGATCCTCAAAGGCCTGCTCTTCACCTTCGACGACATCGTGAAGCTCCAGCCCCGTGCCCGGACCACGCTGTTCGACGCCGTGCCCAACGACCGCCTGGTCCTGGCGCTCAAGGGCACCGACGCGGAGTTCCGCGGCGTCATCCTCGGCGCCCTCTCCGCCCGCGTCCGCCGCATGGTCGAGCACGAGCTGAACGGCGGCGAGCCGGCCGCGCAGAAGGACGTGACCGAGGCCCGCCGCAGCATCACCGACCTCGCCCTCGAGATGGCCGGGCGCGGCGAGCTGGAGATCAATTCCGGGGACGAGGTCGAGGCCCTCGTCCGCTAGGGACGGTGGCCCGACCCGGCGTGAGCGATGTCCGACGAGGATCAGGAGAGCAAGACCGAAGCCGCCACCGAGCGGAAGATCCGGGAGGCCGTCGAGAAGGGCAACGTCCCGTTCTCCCGGGAGGCCCCCATCTTCGCCTCGATCCTTGGCCTGCTCATCGCCCTCAGCTTCGTCGTGCGCGACGCGGTCACGCCCCTGATGCAGGCGCTCGCGCCCTTCTTCGACCATCCCCGCGATTTCGCCCTGGAGAACAATCAGGACGTCGCCCGGATTCTCGAAGGAACCGCGGTGGCGGCCGCACGCTTCCTGATCCCGGTCGTGCTGATCCTCGGCCTCTGCGGCCTCGTCTCCGCCCTGATCCAGAACGTGCCGAGCCTCGTGGGCGAACGCATCCGCCCGCAATGGTCGCGCATCTCGCCGGCGGCGGGCTGGGGACGAATCTTCGGAAAAGCGGGTCAGCTCGAGTTCCTGAAATCGGTCCTTAAATTTTTAAGCATCAGTCTCGTCTGCCTGCTGCTCCTGCGCTCGGAGGGCAGCAAAGCCGTGAGTGCCATGTTCACCGACCCGAGCCAGATCCCGGACCTCATCCTCACCGTCTCGATCCGGCTCGTTTCCGTCGTCTGCATCGCCACCATCGTCATCGTGGCCGCCGACCTGGTCTGGTCGCGCCTGCGCTGGCAGCGCTCCCTGCGGATGTCGAAGCAGGACCTCAAGGACGAGCACAAGCAGACCGAGGGCGATCCCCTGGTGAAGAGCCGCCTGCGCTCCCTGGCCCAGGACCGCTCCCGCAAGCGCATGCTCGCCAATGTGAAGCAGGCCACCGTGGTCATCGCCAATCCGACGCACTACGCGATCGCGCTCCGGTATGCGCGCGACGAACAGCCCGCGCCTCTCGTTCTCGCCAAGGGAAAGGACCTCGTGGCGCTCCACATCCGAGAAATCGCCGAGGCGAACGGCATTGCGGTCGTGGAAGACAAGCCTCTCGCAAGGTCCCTGTACGACAGTGTCGAGGTGGACCAGATGATTCCCGCGGAGTTCTACAGCGCAGTGGCTCAGATCCTGTTCTTCCTGTTCTCGAAGGCTCGCTGATGACCGAGGCGTCTTCCTCCCCCGGAGCCCTGTGCGTGGACGTCCCGGACGTGCTCGCCGATGCCGAGCGCGTCTTCGCCAACGCGATCCGGGACTTCATCGCGGAACTCTGCCTCCTCGACGGCGGCATCCTGATCGGCTGGGTGCAGGCCGCCCGGCACGGGAACATCGCCGACCTCGTCGCCTCCTCCGCCGAGCCGTTCTTCAAGGAAGCGACCATCGCGTACGCGGACGGGGCCGACGTCCGGTTCGACTGGGGCCGCTCGCTCACCGTGGTGCTCGACATGGAGTTCGTCACCGAACCCGTGACGGTGTTCTTCAAGCTCATCCTCGACGGCGTCTACGTGGGCGTCGCGATCCAGCGGATCCTGGCCGACCAGGGCCCGACCTTCTGCCTCGACGGCTTCGAGACGGCCCTCGCCGGGGCCCGCCTGACCCGCGCCGCCGCCTGAGCGGAGGCCGGGCGCACCGGCCCGATCCATCCGGCCCGGCCGCGTCCTCGCAGCTCCTCGCCCGCACCGCGACCGTTTGTCGACGCGTCGATCGCGCGATCACATCCGCGTGTGACCCGAACCTCATTGACGGCGCCGGCGATGCCCGACATTGCTAAATGATAGGCGATTCCCTCAGCCAGGCTGGACTTGAGGAGCGACGTGCAAGGCTCCGTACCGACCCCTGATTGTTTCGCTGTCCAGTTGTAACCCAGCATACCCCCGACCGTCGCAAGATCATCCGGAGATTGCCGATGTATGTCCTGGTCGACGAGCGGCCTTCGGTGAATTCCGGCTACAAGGCGAGCTTCGACCGCGAGGGCATCTCCTCCCTCGGCCTCGACCCGCAGGAATTCACCCACTGGTTCCAGTCTTCCTCCC
Source organism: Methylobacterium sp. Leaf465 (assembly GCF_001424705.1). Lineage (GTDB taxonomy): Bacteria > Pseudomonadota > Alphaproteobacteria > Rhizobiales > Beijerinckiaceae > Methylobacterium. The sequence goes on along the minus strand of NZ_LMRA01000007.1, from coordinate 173,535 downwards.
GGGTCGACCGCGAGGCGATCCAGGGCTTCCTCCTGGGCGATTTCGAGGGCCGGGCGAAGTGCGCCACGCTGATCCGCAAGCTGTCGCGCGCCCCCATCATCGCCCTGAGCGACGTGCGCTCCCTCGACCAGACCCTGCAGCTCTTCGAGGCCGGCATCGACGACGTACTGCCCAAGCCCGTCCATATCCGGGAGATCCTGGCACGCTCCGAGGCGATCTGGCGCCGGGTGAACGCGCAGGCCGGCCCGGTCCGCGAGGCGCCGCCCGAGCCCGAGCGCCTGAAGGTGCATTTCGATGGCCGCGATCCCGAGGTGGACGGCGCGGTGCTGCCCCTGCCGCGGCGCGAGCGCCACATCCTGGAGTGCCTGGTGCGCAACCGGGGCCGGCGGATGACCAAGTCGCAGATCTACAACATCGTCTACGGCGTCTACAGCAACGGCGTCGAGGAGAGCGTCATCGAGGGCCACGTCAGCAAGCTGCGCAAGAAGCTCAGCCAGCGCCTCGGCTACGACCCGATCGAGGCCAAGCGCTTCATGGGCTACACCTTCGTCGGCTGAGCCCCGCCTGCCGCGACGCCGATGCACAACGAAACGGGCCCACCGGGGCGGATCCTTCAGGGGATCGCCCGATGAGCCCGGGTTCGACGACCTCGGCGGATGGACCGCAGGGTCGCGGCGGTCGGTCTCTTCCTCAGAAGGAGCCCGTCGTTTCGACTTCGCTGCCGGCCAGCGTGCTCTGCGGGGCGGTGGCGGCCTTCGCGGGGGCGACGGGCTGAGGGGTGGTGGTCAGGTCGCTGAGAGTCCGCACCTGCTGGGTCTCGCGCGCCTGCTCACGGAACAGCGGGGGCGTCAGGTAGAGGGCCTCGCCCGCCTGGGCCGCGCCGGTGGCGACGGTGGCCGACGCGAGGACGGTCAGGGCGAAGAGGCGGGTCGCGCGCATCTGAAATCTCCGGTTTGGCTGGCGACGTGCCGGCCGTTGAGGAGATGAAACCACATTTTTGTGCGCTGCGACTTGCTCATTTTGCAACGCACCATAATGCGAAGGCCTCAGCGTCCGACCACTATAGCGCATGCTCCAGAGGAGGGTTCGGAGGCTTTGACGCCAAGAGCCATGTCTTCAGAGCATAGGCCTGAAATGGAAGATTTGGTCGCCCAAATTTAATTTTCGCGTCTCTCAATCGTATTTTGATGTTCTCAGGTGAGAAACAGCACATGCGCCGCGGTTCATCAGCATCCGCCCCACCGATCGCGCGCCTGTGCTTGCAAGAGCGGCTCGCCGGCCGATCCCTGATCGGGCGCGGCCGTCGCCGTGATTCAGCGGCCCGCTCCTTGCGCATCGTCCTCCCCAAACGCCGAGGGGCGGAGGAATCTATTTACCACATTCGCCCGCTCACGCAGCCGTGACGGCCGAAAGCCGGCGCGCCGGACGTTCCGTGTTCATGCACATGTCCCGGTCGGCTCTCCCCGCGCTACAGACCCTGGCGGCCCTGCCAGCCCGTGACGCCGATATGCTGCTGGGGTCCGCGGAACGGATGTGTCGCGCCCAATCGGGTCGGGAACAGCAGAAGGCCTTGCGGCGCATCGCCGTCTATCGCCGTGTCCTCGGCCTGCCGCCGTCGATGCAGCTGATGCAGGAGCGATGGGCGGCCTCCGCGTGAGGACGCGCCCGAGCCCCGGGACGGCTCAGGACCCTGCCGGCGGGGACGGCCCGTCGCCGGGCTCCGCCGTCGTGACCAGGGCCTCCGGGCGTTTGACCTCGATCTCGACGAAGGCGATCGGGTGGTCGGAGCCGTTCATCACGTCGTGCCGGATGCCGGCCGGGCGGGCATAGGCCTGTCCGGCCTCCAGGATGCTGTCGGTGACCCGGTCGCCGTCGTGGACCCTGAGGGTCCCGGCCACCAGCATCACGACGAAGTAGGGCCATCCGTGCTCGTGCCAGCCAGTGACCGCGCCGGGCGCGAAATCCCACCGCGTGATGCGCACGGTCGCGTCGTCCTGCTGGAGGGTGGCGACCGCGGGGATGGTGCAGGCAAAGGCCATGGGCGTTCCTTCCTGAGCCGGGACGCTCGCAAAGTCGGCGCCACCTGGCGGGCCCCGGAGGCCGTCCAGGCCACAAGGGGGCTCGGACGGGGCGTGGCGCGAGAGGAGGCTCCGACGGAGTCCCCAATGCGCGCGCGCCTTACTGGCAGAAGCTGCGCGCCCCCGGCGTCCAGGCGCCGAAGCCCGTGGCCACCATGTTGGTGATGACCCGGCAGACATACTGCTTCTGGGCCGGATTGTTGTTCGGACCCGCATGATAGCGCGCCACCGCCAGGGTCCAGCTGCCCTCGCGCGCCTTCAGCTGCTTCAGGAACAGGGTCGCGTACTCGACGTTCTGGCGCGGATCGATCATCGCCTCCAGGCTGGCGAACTTCTCGCGGTGATAGTGGTGGTTGATCTGCATGCAGCCGAGGTCGACGAGCTTGATTCCGCTCGCCCGCGCCTGGGCGAGCTGGCTCATCACGTCGGCGGCGCTGGTGCCGAAATAGGCCCGGCCCTGGATGTTCATGGCATAGGGCTGCAGCGAGCCGCGCCGGCCGCTCTCCGTCAAGCCGACCGCGTAGAGGACGCCGAGCGGCACCCCGTGCTTGGCCGAGGCCCCCGCCATCTCCCGCTCGCAGATATTGGCCGAGGCCGGCAGCGCCGCGGCCTTTCCCGGCACCGGCGGGGCGCTGTTGGCCAGCGCCCCGCCCAGACCGGAGACGGCCAGGCCGGGGCTAGAGGTAAACGCCGCTGCGATCAGGGCTGCTCGAAACGCTCTCATGCATCCGCTCGTGGAGGTCGGAGGCGGCCGGATCGCCGCCCGGGGAGGACCGGCGCCCGGCCTGGTCCGGGGTGGGGCGGCCCTGGTTCGCACCGGACTCGCCCTGGCCCGGGAAGCCCTGTGCGCCCTGTCCCTGTTGCGAGCCTGGATTCCCCGATGCGCCCCGGCCGTCGGCCGGGGGCGACGCGACGGTGACGGTGACGCTCTCGGGCCGGTAGCCGCCCTGGCGCAGGAGATCGTTGAGGACCTCGCCGCCCTCGCGGAGCAGGCGCGCCGAGTCCTCGCGGCTGGCCTGAAGACTCATCTCGAGCTGGCCGTCGCGCAGGCGCATCCGCACCAGAACGGTGCCGAGGTCCGCCGGATGAAGCTGCAGCGTGAGAAGCTTCAGGGGGCCCTCCCCCGTCGGAGCCCCGGGCAGCGCGCCGGGGACGGCCCCGGCCGGTCCGCGCGGCAGCTCCGCCAGGACGGCGGCGGCCACCTGCTGGGCCGGCGCGGCGGCCGGGCCGGACAGGGACCCGGCCGGCAAGGTCAGGGGGGTAGACAGGTTCGCGTCGGCAACGCCCGGCAGGGCCGGCGCGAGGCTGCTCCGGGCCGCGCGCGCGGCCGCGGTGCCGGTCTCGGCGGACGCCGCCACCGGATCGACGCGCAGGATCGGAGAGGGTGTCGCGGGGGGCCGCTCGATCGCGCCCGGTCCTGCGCCGCCACGGACGGGATCGCGCGCGGGCATGACGGCGTCGCCCGAGAGCGATCCCGGCGCGCGCGCGGGGGCGGCCGCCGCGGTCGCGGAGACGAGGGCGCCCTGCGTCGGGGGCTGCGCCGGAAGGACGGGGGCGCCCGATGCGGGCAGGTTTGCCGGGCCGGTGGGCGGCGCGGCCGGGGTCGGGCCGACCGCAGCGGCGGCTTCGCCGGGAGCCAGGCCCCCCGCGGCGGCGGCCAGGCCCCCCGCGGCGGCGGCCAAGCCCCCCGCGGCGGCGGGCAGCCCCCCAGCGGCGGCGGGCAGGAGCGCGGCAGCATCGGGCAGGCCGGGCGCGCCCGGCGCCGGGACGGCCGCCCGCGATCCGCCGAGGAGGCTCGGAAGCACCGGCGCGAAGTGGGTCTCGCGCTGGAGCACGGCGATGCGGGTCCGCGCCTCGGCGCCCGCGGCCTGCGGCACGCGGCCGGCGGCGACCGGGTCCGTCCCGGCCAGCAGGTCCGCCCCGGCCAGCAGGTCCGCCCCGGCCAGCAGGTCCGCCCCGGCTCGCGGGTCCGTCCCGGCCGGACCGTCCGATCCGCCGGGCCGGGTCGCCGGGCCGCTGGCCACGGCCTGCCCCGGGGCCTGGGCCGGCAAGGCGCGGGCCACCAGGGTCTCGAGGGTGATCGCCTGCGGCTTCGGCGCCGGGGCGCCGGCGCCGGGGGCGGCCGTCGGAACCACGAGGGCGAGCAGGGCCAGCGGATCGGTCTCCTCACCGGACGGGGCCGGGGCCGCCTCGTCGTCGCGGCGGCGGCCCGGCCGGTCGGCTTCCGGCGTGGGCGTCTCGTCCGCGTTGCGTCCTCCCCCGAGGGCGCCCAGCACGGCCCCGAAGGCATCGCGGGGCACCTCCGGCGTCTCCGAGCCTGCGCCGCGGGGGCCGGGCGCGTCCGACAGGGCGCGGGGGCCGGGACTGGTGGCACCGAGGGTGTTCAACGCTCGCTCCTGCGCATGATCTCGTCGATGCGCCCGATGGCGTCCTGCGCCCGGGCAATGGATGGCGCGACCGGCAGGACGCGGGGACCCGTGGGGTCCGCCTGGACCGGGATCGGGGCGGGCGGCCCGGCCCGGATCTCCCGGGCGGTCGAGAGCGCGGCGTCCAGGAGGTCGCGGTCGGCGGAGTCCAGCACGGTGCGGTCGGTCATGCGCAGGGTCTCGACGGATTCGTCGAAGCGCCCCTCCCCGACGAGGAGGGCCGCCGCGCGATAGAGGCGCGCGCGCACCGCCTCCGGCGAGCCGGGCTCCGCCAGGGTGACGCCGCGCTCGGCGGAGAACACCGCCGTGGTGGTCTTGCCCTGATCGAGGGCGGCCCGGGCGAGAAGGAGGTAGAGCTCGCGCCGCCCCTCGATCTCGATCTCGTCGAGCATGGCCTGGAGGCGGGCGAAGCGGACGTCGTCGCCGGCAAAGTCGAGTCGGGTGAGCGCGGCGGCGAAGCGCTGGCGGAAGTTGCCGGCATAGACCGAGTGGCGGAAGCGCCGCAGGTACTGCACCGCCAGGGTCTCGAATTTCGCCAGGTCGTTGGCCTGGGCCAGCACGAAGATCTCGCGGCGCAGCGCCCCCTCCTCCACCAGGGTGCCGGGGGCGAGCAGGCGCGCGAGGTCGAGGAGGCGGATCGACTGGGTGGGATCGTCGCGCACCACCAGGGCGGATTGCGCCAGGGCGAGCTGCGCGCCGAGACTCACCGGCACGACCAGCGGGTCGATCTTCACCAGGAGGGCGCGGGCCTCCTTCTCGCGTCCCTCGAGATAGGCGAGCGCGCCGAACACCACCGGCCGCTCGGCCTCCGGCACCTTGCCCGAGGCGACGAGGTGGCGCAGCAGCCCCGGGCCGCCGCCGCCGAGCCCGAAGGTCACCGCCGCGTGCACGCTGACGGGGTCGGCCCAGGTCTCGGGATCGAGGCCGAGCATGCGCGATTCGGCCAGGGACAGGAAGGCGCGCTGGCCCTGATGGGCCTGGGCCGAGCCCTGGGCGATCCGGTCCTGGAGCAGCTGCAGCGTGCGCACCAGCTCCACCGGAACCGGGCGCGGGGCCACGGGCAGGGGCTCGATCGGGGCGGCCGGGGCGGCGCCGTGATCGCTTCCGCCGTGATCCCCCGCGCCGTGGGAGTCCGCTCCCCAGGCGGCCGGGACGAAGCCCAGGCCGGCGAGCAGGACGCAGGCGATCCGCGCGCGGCGCATCCCGGCAACCCGCATCACTCGGGCCGCGCCCGCAGCAGGATCTCGATGCGCCGGTTCTCGGCCGCCTTCGGATCGGCGGGGTTGCGCGGCTGACGGTCGGCATAGCCCTCGATGCGTTCCAGGCGTGCGTCGGGCACGCCGCCGCGCACGAGCATGTAGGAGGCCATCTGTGCCCGGGCCGAGGACAGCCGCCAGTTGTCGTAGACCTCCGAGCGGAAGGGGCGCGCATCGGTGTGGCCGCGCACGACGATCCGGCCGGGCCGGTCCTTGAGGAGGCGGGCGACCTGCTCCAGGGCCCGCACCACCTTGGCCTGCGGCTCGGCCGAACCGACGCTGAACATCGCGAAGTTCACCTCGTCGGTGAGGCTGATGAGGATGCCCTCGCCGGTGCGGCGGACCTCCGTGCGGGGCGCCGGCGCGCCGCCCTGCATCGGCAGCACCTTGGCGATCTCGGCCCTGATCTCGGCCAGCGTCGCGGTCTCGGCGGCATCGGCCGCCTGCCGGGCCTCCTCGGCCGCCCGGGCCTCCGCGGACCTGGCTTCCGCGGACCTGGCTTCCGCGGACCTGGCTTCCGCGGACCTGGCTTCCGCGGACCTGGCTTCCGCGGCCGCCTTCTCGGCGGCGGACTTCTCGGCGGCCGACTTGGCCTCGGCCGCAGCCTTCGCGTCCTTGTTCGCGTCCTTGGGCGCCTCGGTCTTGGGCACCTCGGTCTTGGACGCCTCGGTCTTGGGCGCCTCGGCCTTGGCCAGGAGCGCCATTACCCTGGCGTCCGTCTCGCCCGGCAGGGCCGAGGCGACCTTGATCGCGGCCGGCTTCGCCCCGGGGGCGGCCGCGCGCACGTCGGGGCGCGCCTCCTGCGGCAGGGGGGTCACCGTCCCGGTGGACCCGGCCTGCTCGGTGCGTGTCTTGGCGAGGGGCGCCACCTGCCAGTAGAGCGGATCGAAGGGATCGCGGGCGGCCTCGCCGCCCTTGATGCCGGGCTCGCCGGTCTCGGTGACGACCGCGTCGGCCGAGGCCGTCTCCGGGCCGGGCTCGAGCTCGGCGGCGAGCTTGGCCAGGACCGCGTAGGGGTCCTGGAACAGGGCCGCCTCGCGGGCGCGGCTGCCCGGCGGCCCGGAGGCGCTCTTGCCGTCGGTCTTGGCATCCGACTTCGCGTCGGACTGGCCGCCCTTGCCGTCGGCGCTGCTGTCGCCGGTTCCGCCGTCGGGCTTGCCCTCCTCCGGCGTGGGCTCGCCGGGCTTGTTCTGGGGATCGCGCAGGCCCTTGCGATCGAAGCTCACGTCGGCGAGCTTCACCGGGTTGAAGTACTCGGCGATGGCCGACTTCGTCTCCTTGGTGGTGGAGCCGATCAGCCACAGCACCAGGAACAGCGCCATCATGGCGGTCATGAAGTCGGCGAGCGCGATCTTCCAGGCACCGCCGTGGTGACCGTCCTCGTGGTCGCCGTGGCGCCGGATGATGATGATCTCGTGGTGGCCCTCGTCCGCCATCGGGTCAGGCTCCCTGGACCGCGGCGGTCATGAGGCGGCCCCAGGCGCCGAGCTGGGTCTCGATCACGGTCTGGTCGGCCTGCACCGTGACGTCCACGGCCTCGGAGGGCTGGAACGCGAGGGTGGCCTCGAAGGGGCCGAGCTTGCCCGCCACCGCGTCGAGGAGGTCGGCCGGTCCGCTCACCCGCACGGGCGCGCGGGCCTCGCCGAGGATGCGGGCGAGGCTCTGGGCCAACTCGTCGACGGCCTGGCGGCGCAGGGCCTCGGTGAGCACGGGCACGAGGAGATGCCCCACCCGGTCGGTGAGTCCGGCGCCGAGGGCCTGGAGCGCGTCGGCGAAGCCGGCCGCGAGGCGATCGCCCTCTTCCACGCACCAGGCCTGGCGCATTTCGATGAGGCGGGCCGCGTGATCGGCCTGCAGGCAGGCGATCACCGAGGCGGACTCGGCCGCAGCCTCCGCCCGACCGAGTTCGCGTCCGCGCTCCAGGCCCCGGGCCTCGGCGGCGCGGAGCAGGGCCTCGCGGTCCTCGGGCGGTTCCACGGGCTTGCGCAGGAGGGCCGCGAGCCCTTCGGAGGGACGGGGCGCGGCGGTGTGGGGCGCGGGGGCGCCGCGCACCGGCACCACGGCGTCGGAGAAGTCGGGCAGGAGGCGGGCGATCACGGGGGCCATCACGCGGCCTCACGCAGCAGCCAGCGCTTCAGGATCTCGGCGGCCTGCGCCTCGTCGGCCTCGATCATCTGCTCAAGTCTCTTCTGCGGCGAACGGTTCAGCTTCTCGGTGAGGTCCTCGATCATGCTGGCGACCGGGCTCTGGCCGGGGGCCGCGAGGCTCGGGACGGCGTCCGGATCGGCACCGAGGGCGGGGTTGGGGCCCGCGAGCGCCGCGTTCGGCGCGGCCGCCGCGAGGGCCTGGGCCTCCGCCGCCGCGGCCAGGGCGCGGGCCTCCTCCTGCTGGGCGGCCGGGATCTCCAGGATGGCCCGCATGGCGGGGCGCAGGCCGAACCAGATCAGCAGGCCGGCGACCAGCAGGATGGTGCCGGCGTTGATGAGGGTCGCCGACTGGCGCATCAGCACGTCGGTGAGGCTGAGGGGGGCCACCGGCTCCAGGGGCTGCCCGTCATTGACGAAGCCGACGGCGGCGACCTTGACGTTGTCGCCGCGCTCCTTGTTGAAGCCCGCGGCCGAGCCGACGAGCTGCTCGATCTCGGCGACCTGCGCGTCGATGGCGGCCTTGCTGGCATCCGGCCCGGCCAAGGCGGCGAGGCGGGCGCGGTTGACGAGGACCGCCACCGAGATGTGCTTGATGTTGTAGCCGTCGCTCACCGTCTGGATCGTCTTCGAGGAGATCTCGTAGTTCGTCAGATCCTCGCGCTTCTGCGTCTCGTTGCTGGCGGTGTCGCCGCCATCCGAGCGGGCGCGCTGGTCGGGCAGGTTCGCTTGCGCGGTGGTGGGCCGCTGGCCGGCGTTGCGGTTCTGCGAGTTCTCGGTCTCGCGCACGGCCCGGGTCGAGCGCTCGACACGCTGATCGGGATTGAAGATCGTCTCGTTCTGCACCGTCTTGTCGGTGTTCAGGCGCGCCGCGACGCTGACCTCGAAGTTGCCGACGCCGAGATAGGGGGTCAGCGTCCGGCGGATGTTGTCCTGGACCTCGTGGCCGATGGTCTTCTCCAGGGTCGCCATCTTGCCGGTGGGCGCCGCGTTGGCATCGTCCCCGGAGAGCAGGAGCGAACCGTCCGAGCCGATCACGGTGACGCGGTCCGGCTTCATGCCGGGCACCGCGGAGGCGACGAGGTGGCGGATCGACTGGGCGCCGCTGACGTCGTCGGCGGGCTCGGTCCGCACCACCACGGAGGCGGAGGGGGGCTGCTGGTCGCGGCGGAACGAGCCCCGGTCGGGCAGCACGATGTGGACCCGGGCGGCCTTCACGCCCTTCATGCCCTGGATGGTGCGGGCGATCTCGCCCTCCAGGGCGCGCACGCGGGTCACCTCCTGCATGAACGAGGTCATGCCCAGCGAGCCGAGGTCGTTGAACAGCTCGTAGCCGGACTTGGCGCTCTGCGGCAGGCCCTTCTCGGCGAGCAGCATCCGGGCCTGGGCGGTGTGGCCGTAGGCGACGAGCACCGCCGCGCCGTCGGCGCTGACGTCGAAGGGGATGTTGGCGTCCTTCAGGACGCTGCCGATGCGCCCGACATCCTCGCGGCTCAGGCCCGTGTAGAGCGGCTCCTGGGCCGGGCGGCTCAGGTAATAGGCGCCGAGGCCGACGGCGAGGAACACCACCACGCCGATGAGCGACAGGGCGGCGATGCGCCGTCCGCCGAGGGCGAGGATGTTGTTCCAGAGCCGTTCGGCGTGCTGAAGACCGGACATTCGGTGGGCTGCTCCGCTTCGGATCCGCGATCCGATCCCGTCCTGTCGCCCGCCAGCCTTGCGCGGAGATTGCGTCGCGACGCGCCGGGCGGCCCGCGCCGCCGAAGCGCTAGAAGAACGACCGGACCAGGCCTCCCACCAGCATGTTCCAGCCGTCGATGAGGATGAAGAACAGCACCTTGAACGGCAGCGAGATCACCGTGGGCGGCAGCATCATCATGCCCATCGACATGACGATGGTGGAGACGATCATGTCGATCACCAGGAACGGCAGGGCGATCAGGAAGCCGATCTCGAAGCCGCGGCGCAGCTCCGAGATCATGAAGGCCGGGATCAGGATGCGCAGGTCGATCTTCTCCCCCCCCTCGGCCTTCGGGATGCTGCGGCTGGCCAGATCCGTGAAGGTCTGGAGGTCCTTCGGGCGGACATGCTGGGTCATGAACTCCCGGAACGGCTCGACGAGCTTCGGGATCGCCTCCACCTCGGAGATCCGGTTCTCCGTGAGCGGCTTCAGGCCCTCCTCCCAGGCCCGGTCGAAGGTCGGCGCCATGACGTAGAAGGTCATGAACAGCGACAGGCTGACGAGGAAGATGTTGGCCGGCGTGCTCTGGAGGCCGAGGCCCGAGCGCAGGAACGAGAACGCGATGGCGAACCGGGTGAAGCTCGTCACCATGACGAGGAGGCCGGGGGCCAGCGACAGCACGGTGAGCAGCGCCACGAGCTGCAGGATGCGCCCGCTCGCCGCCCCGTTCCCGGCCGGCAGCAGCGCATCGAGGGCGGGCAGGCCCGTGGCCGACTGGGCCAGCGCCGGCCCGGCGAGGGCGAGGCCGGCGCCGAGTCCGGCGGCGAGGGCGAGGCCGGCGGTGACGGATCTTGAGAGGGTCGGCACGGTCATCGGGCCCTACTGCACCACCAGCATCTCGACGATCAGCTCGCGGACCTGCCCCTTCGTGCGCAGGGCCACCCGCTCGTTGAGGTCCTCGCGCAGGTGCAGGAGCCCGCTGGCACCCTCGATCTGCTTCAGGGAGACGGTGCGCAGGTAGGCGACGATGTCGGAGCGGATCTCGGCGAGCGCCACGTCCGGGTTCGGCACGGCGCCGGTCTTGAACACGACCGAGGATTCGAGGCGGACCCAGGCGTCGTTGGTGTCGGCGAGGTTGGTGACCACCGAGCCGACGCTGCGCAGGGCGAGGTCGCCGGTGTATTTCAGGACCTTGACCGCCTTGTCCTCCTCGTCCTTCTTCTTGCCGTCCACCGCCTTCTCGACGGTAGACAGGAGGTAGAGGCCGAGACCGCCGCCCGTGCCGATGGCGACGAGGCTGGTCAGGGCGAGGGCCAGGATCCAGCCCTTGCCGCCGCCCTTCTTCGCCGCCGTCTTGTCGTCCTTGGCCGCCATGGTTCCGCTCCCGCCCCCAGGTCTCAGAACGGCGCCAGGGTCTCGAAGACCTGCTGACCGAAGGTCGGCGCCTGCACGTCCGAGATGCGGCCGCGCCCGCCATAGGAGATGCGCGCCTCGGCGATCTTGTCGTAGTCGATGGTGTTCTTGCGCGAGATGTCCCGCGGCCGGACGATGCCCGCCACGGTCAGCACGCGGACCTCGTTGTTCACCCGCACCTCCTGCGAGCCGCTGATGACGACGTTGCCGTTGGGCATCTGCTCGGTGACGATGGCGGCGACCTGGAGGCGCAGCACCTCCGAGCGGTCGATGTTGCCGGCGCCCTTGGTCTCGGTGGAGGAGCGGATGCCGGCATCCGCGGTGGCCGTGTCCTTCAGGGCCGAGACGCCGTAGCCGAAATCGAAGCCGAGGCCCGACTTCTGGCTTCGCGAGCGGTCGCTCGAATTGCCGAACTGCGCCTTGTCGTCGATGAGGATCGAGACCGTGATCACGTCGCCGATGTTGCGGGCGCGCGGATCCTGGAACATCTCGGCGCTGCCCGGCGCCCAGGTCGAGTGGTAGGTCCGGCGCCCGAGGGAGCCGTAGGTGGTCGGCAAGGCCTCGCGTGGCGGCTGCAGGCCGGTGCCGATCGGCGTCAGCAGCGGCGCCTGGCCGATCCGGTCCACCGGCGTGTTGCAGGCGCCGAGGGCGGGCGCCGCCAGCACCAGGATCAGGCCGGCCCGGAACGTGTTGGGAAGCATCAGGATTTCTCGCTCGTGCGGGGCTTCTTGCCCGGCTCGGTCTTACCCGCGCCGGTCTTGCCCATCTCGGTCATCATGCGGGCCAGCTGCGCGGCGCGCGCGGCCTCCATCTCGCTCAGGATCGCGCTCGCGTTCCGGGCGTTGAGCTTGGTCAGGATCGCAGCGGCGCCCTCGTCGGGCATGTTGGCGAGCTGGAGCGCGGCGGCATCCGCCCGCATCTTGGTGTAGATCGCCACCACGCCCTCGTCGGCCTTGGCCAGGAAGGCGTCGCGGCGGGCGAGCCAGGTCTCGTACTCGGCGCGCTTGGCCTCCAGGGCGGCGATCCGCTCCTCGACCTGCCTCTCCAGGGTCGCCAGCTGCTCCTTCTGCCAGGCGAAGCGGGCGTCGGCGGCGGCGTCCGCGATGCTGGCGCAATAGGCCGGTGGCTTCGGCGCGGGCTTGACCGGCTCCGGCTCGGGGGCCCGGACCTCGGCGACCTGCGCCGGTTCGGCGGGCTTCACCTCGGACGCCTTGGCATCGGACCCCTTGGCATCGGACGCCTTGGCCTCGATCGCCCCCGTGGTCTCGATCGGCTGGGACACCACCGCGACGGGCTCGGCCGGGCCGACCAGTGGGATGACGCCGGCGACGGGCTTGTCTGCCACGGGCTTGGCCGCGACGGCGAGGCGGGGCGCGGCCGACTTCGCCGCGGCCTTCGGGAGCGGGCCCGGGTTCATCCCCGAGATCGCCGGTCGGCCGCCCTCGACGGCGCCGGCCGGGCCGAGGCCGAAGGCGGCGAGCGCCAGGACGCCGACGAACAGGAGGCCGACGAACAGCAGGACCCGCAGCGCCATCAGGGCGAGCCAGCGGGCGGGCCGGGTCAGGCCGGCCGGGCGCACGACGAGGCGGGCCGCCGCGCCCGGCAGGGGATGGCCGTTGGCCGCGCTCATTGCACCACGAGCTCCGCCTGAAGCGCCCCGGAGGTCTTCACCGCCTGGAGGATCGAGATGATGTCGCTGGGCTTGAGGCCGACGTTGTTGAGGCCGCGCACCAGGGTCTGGAGGTCCGAGCCGCCGATGATCGCCATCCGGCCGGACTGCTCGTTGACCGCCACCTCCGTGCGCGGCACCACCGCCGTCTGCCCGTTGGAGAACGGCGCCGGCTGCGAGACTTCGGGGGCCTCCGTCACCCGCACCGTGAGGTTGCCGTGCGTCACCGCCACGGTGGAGATCTGGACGTTGCGGCCGATCACCACCGTGCCGGTGCGCTGGTCGACGACGACGCGGGCCGGGGTGTCGGGGTTGACGGTGAGGTCGCCGATCTCGGCCACGAACCGGGTCTGGGCGATGTTGCTCGGCCGCATCAGGGCGATGGCGCGCTGATCCCGCGGGGCCGCGACCCGGCGGTTGAAGCGCGCCAGCGCGTAGGCGTTGATGGCGTCGGCCACCATGGTGGCGGTCTTGAAGTCGGGGTTCTTCAGCTCGAACACGAGTTCCGGCAGATCCCGGAAGGTGCCCGGCACCTCGCGCTCGATCAGGGCGCCGTTGGGGATGCGCCCGGCCGTCGGCACGCCCTGGGTCACCGTCTCGGCCTGGCCGCCGACGCTGAAGCCCGAGACCGCGAGGGGCCCCTGCGCGGCGGCGTAGGTCAGGCTGTCGCCGCCCATCAGCGGCGTCATCAGCAGGGTGCCGCCCTTGAGGGAAGTGGCGTCGCCCAGCGAGGTCACGGTGACGTCGATGCGCGAGCCGGTGCCGGTGTAGGGCGGCAGGTCGGCGGTCACCATCACGGCGGCGACGTTGCGGGTGCGCAGGCGGGCGTCGCGGACGTTGATGCCCATGCGATCGAGCATCGACTGCAGGGATTGCTCGGTGAACTGGGCGTTGCGCAGGGTGTCGCCGGTGCCCTGCAGGCCGGTGACGAGGCCGTAGCCCACGAGCTGGTTGTCGCGCACGCCCTTGAGGGTGGCGATGTCCTTGATCCGGGTGCCGGCCAGGGCGGGCGCGGGCAGGGCCAGGAGGAGGGCCGCGGCGAGAGCCGGGAGCTTGGTGAGGATTTTGGCCAGGAGGCGGCGCATCAATGGTCCCCGGTCCGGATTCGGCCGTCGGCCATCACGGTGCCGAGCACGATGCGGTTGGTGTCGGTGTTGCGCACGCGGATGACGTCGCCGAGGCCGCCGTTCTGGAGCGGCGCGCCGACGGCGGTGATGAGCAGGCCCTGCTCCTCGAACACGATCTGCGTCGGGGTGCCCCGGCTGACGAGGCGGGGATCGTCGATGGCGTTGACCGGCACCGGCTCGCCCGGGAGCAGCATCCGCTTGGCGACGCGCCCGGAGATCGCCAGGGCGGCGTCGACCACGGCGGTGCGGGCCTTGAAGCTTTCCGGATAGGCCTGCATCCGCAGCATCGACGGCTTGATGGTGTCGCCGGGATAGATCGTCACCGTCGGCACCGGCAGCATCAGGTCCTCGGCCGCGGCCGGCCCGGCCAGCAGCGCGAGCCCGACGGCGGCGAGGCGGCACCGGCTGCGCGGGGAAAGGCCCGGAAGGTGAATACCCATGACGTGGTCGCGCCCTTGGAGAATGCCCGAACGGGCGGCCACGGCCCCGGCGGAGAGCCGGTGCCGCCCGTCGCCGCCGCGCGGAGGTGGGGGTATGGGGCTCAGGCGGCGGCGCCGCCCGACGCGCTTAGCGGATGCCCTTGGAGATCGTGCCGGCCATCTCGTCGGCGGCCTGGATCACCTTCGAGTTCATCTCGAAGGCGCGCTGGGCCGTGATCATGTTGGTGATCTCCTTGACGGGATCGACGTTCGAGCTCTCCAGGTAGCCCTGCTGCAGCTTGCCGAAGCTCGGGTCGCCGGGCACGCCGGTGACGGGGGCACCGGAGGCCGCGGTCTCGCGGTAGAGGCCGTTGCCGAGGGGCTCCAGGCCGGCATCGTTGGCGAAGTTCGCCAGGGTGATCTGGCCCAGGTTCTGCGCCTGCACCTGCCCGTCCACCTTGGCGAAGACCTGGCCCGACTGGTTGATCACCACGTCGACGGCGCCGTTGGGGATGAGGACCGCCGGGTCGAGGGCGTAGCCCTCCAGGGTGACGATCTGGCCGGTGTTGTTGCGGTTGAAGGCCCCGGCGCGGGTGTAGTTGATCTCGCCGTTGGGGTTGGTGATCTGGAAGTAGCCCCGGCCGTTCACCGCGAGGTCGAGCTGGTTGGCGGTGTTGGCGAGCGGCCCCTGGCGGTGCAGGTTGCGGATGGCGGCGGTGCGCACGCCGAGGCCGAGCATCGCGCCCTCCGGCACCGGCTCCTGGCCGGCCTGGTTGGGCACGCCCTGCTGGCGCTCGGCCTGGTAGAGCAGGTCGGTGAACTCGGCCCGCGCCCCCTTGAACCCGGTGGTGTTCAGGTTGGCGATGTTGTTGGCGATGACCTCGAGGTTCATCTGCTGGGCGTTCATGCCCGTGGCCGCGATGGCGAGCGCTCTCATGGTGTCCCGGTCCCGTCGAAGCGTTTGGCAGGGTTGTCCACGCGATCCATCGTCAGATCGGCATGCGGCTGAGCTCGAGATAGGCGGCGACCACCTTGTCCCGGACGGCGATGGCGGTCTGTAGGCTCTGCTCGGCCGACATCACCGCCTCGACCACCTGCTGCGTCGAGGCCTTGCCCTGGATGCCCGAGATGGCGGTGGCCTCGCCGGTGCGCAGGGAGGTGCGCAGCCCCCCGGCGAGCTGCGCCATGACGTCCCCGAAATCGGTGGCGGGACCGGCCGTGGCGGCCGCCGGGATCACGGGGAAGCTCGTGCGCGCCAGCGGCGCGGCCGAGTCGGTGCGGGTGATGCCGGCGGCCCGGTCGAAGGCGGCGAGCGAGGTGAGGGCTTCGATCATCGCGGGTCTCAGGTTCTCAGGAGGTCGATGACGCTGGCGACCATGGCGCGGGCCTGCTTGATCACCTGGACGTTGGCTTCGTAGGAGCGGTTGGCCTCACGGATGTCGGCCATCTCCACCAGCACGTTGACGTTGGGCATCTTCACGTTGCCCTCGGCATCGGCCGCCGGGTTGCCGGGGTCGCGCTCGATGCGGAACGGCGCGTCGTCGGTGCCGATCCGCCGCAGGGCCACGGTGGGGCCGCCCGCGGCCCGGTCCAGGGCGGACCGGAAGGTCACGGTCTTGCGGGCATAGGGGTCCGCCCCGGGGCCATCGCCGACGGATTGTGCGTTGGCGACGTTCTCGGCGGCGATGCGCAGGCGCAGGGACTGCGCCTCCATGCCGGCGCTGGCGAGGCGGGTGGAGGCGGCGAGGGGGTCGATCATCAGCTCTTCACCGCCGCCTTGAGCATCCGGTCGAAGGCCTTGACGATGCCCATGTTGAGGTTGTGCTCGCGGCTGACCTCGCCGGCCTTGAGCATCTCCTGCTCCAGGCTCACCGAGCTCGAGGTCGAGAGCGCGTCCCAGGCCTCGGCGGCCGAGACCGGCTTCGTCGGGATGCGGCCCTCGACGGAGGTGACGTGGGCGCTCTCCGTCAAGGCCATGCCGGCGGAGGCCGTGCGCGCCATCACCTCGGAGAACGGCACCACGTCGCGCGCCTTGTAGTCGGGCGTGTTGGCGTTCGCGACGTTGCTCGCGATGGTCGACTGACGCACCGCGAGGTAGCGCGCCTGCTGCGAGGCCAAGTCGAAGAGGTAGACGCCTGTCACGGCCGGCTCCGGTCCCGATCATTCATGACCGAAGCTTTAGGGAGCCTATCTTGTCCGAGGCTGACGGGGGCGGCGCGCGCCGGCCGCCGCTCAGCGCGCCTCCGCGTTCGCCTCGAGGTCCCGGCCGCGGGTCTCGGGCATGAGGAGGGCCGCGATCGTGCCCACGATGCTGAAGGCCACGAGGTAGTAGGCCGGGGCCAGCTTGTCGCCCGAGACGGCGATGAGCTTGTTCACGAGGTAGTTCGTGCTCCCCCCGAAGATCGAGACCGAGAAGGCGTACACGATGGAGAGGCCGGCGCTGCGCACCGCGCGCGGCAGGGCTTCGGGAATCGCCACGATGATTGCCGCCGCGTTGATGGAGGACAGGGCCGAGAGCAGGAAGGTCACGGCGTAGACCGACGGGCCGGTCGGGTCGCGCACGAGCCAGGCGAAGGCCGGCACGGTCAGCACCACGATGAGCGCGCGGGGCCAGATCATCACCGGGCGCCGGCCGAACCGGTCGGCCAGCCAGCCGCCGAGGAGCGGGAAGACGATGGAGGCGAGGCCGAGGGCGATCGGCACGGCGGTGGAGACCGTCTCGGTGAGCCCGAGGGTGGCCTGGGCGTAGACCGGCATGTTGGTGCCCACCGCGTTGGAGACGGTGGAGGCCGCGATGACGAGGAAGGTCAGGACCAGCATCCGGCCGTGCTCGCGCACCAGGCGCCGGACCACCGCGCGCGTGGACTCGGCCGCGGCCGGGTCGGCGCGCTCGCCGGCGGTCTCGGGCAGGTGGCTGCGGATGATCAGGCCGACGGGGACGACGCCGATGCCCAGCGCGAACATCACCCGCCAGCCCCAGCTGGCCATGGCGTCGTCGCCAACCGCGTAGGTCAGGGCCGAGGCCACCAGGCCGGCGATCAGCGCGGCGCAGCCCTGGCTGGCGATCTGCCAGCTCGCCACGAAGCCGCGCTGCTGCCCCGGCGCGGCCTCCAGGAGGTAGGCGGTGGAGGGGCCGACCTCGCCCCCCAGCGCGAGCCCCTGGATGAGCCGGCCCACGATGACGATGACCTGCGACCAGCCCCCCAGGGTGGCGTAGCCGGGGGCGGCCGCCAGCATCACCATGCCGATGGCCATCAGCGCGATGGTGATCAGCATGGCGGGCTTGCGTCCCGCCCGGTCCGCGAAGGCCCCGATGAGGATGCCGCCGATGGGCCGCATGACGTAGCCGATGCCGAACAGGGCCAGGGAGGCGAGCAGGCTGTCGGTGGCGTTCTGCGAGGGGAAGAACGCCTCCCCGATGGGTTTGGCGAAGAAGGCGTAGATGGTGAAGTCGTAGAACTCGAGGGCGTTGCCGAGCACCACGGCGGCGACCGCCTTGCGTTCGAGGCGCGGGGGCCCCTCGGTGGTTCCGGTCGTGGGCATCGTCGTGTCCTCGTGGGTGTCCGCGGCCGGGCTCATGGCACCGGCACGTCCTGCGTCAGGGCATCGATGGAGAGCAGGTAGCCCAGCAGCGCCTCCTGGTCGGCGGGGCCGAAGCCGGCCGCGGCATCGACCCAGTAGGGGTGCCCCTCGCCCGTCACGCGCGCCGTGCGTGCGGTGGCGGAGGCGCGGTTGGCGGCCACGACCCGCCCGCGCAGGTCCCGGTCCACCAGGGCCCGCAGGCTGTTGCGCGGGTCCGGCGCGAGGCCGCTTTCCAGGGTGCCGGGCACGCCGAGCTGGCCGGCGGGGTCGGTCCCCACCGCCACGCCGCCATCGTGCAGGTAGGGCGCCGACCAGGCGAGGCCGACGAGGTTCGGGACCTTGTAGCCGCCCTCGGTGCCGGCATGGGCCCAGCCGAGCCGGACCTGCTTCAGGGCCTCGCCCTCCAGGGGGATCGGCACGATCCTGGGATCGGCCGGCAGGGGGAACGGCGTGTCGGTCGCGAACATCGACGGCGGTGCGAGGTGCGCCTCCATCTTGGCCCCGGCGCGGGCCCGGGTCGGCTCGGTGCCGATCTCGCCCACGGGCACGATCCGGTTGTTGGTCAGCGCCGGGCCGGCATGGCAGCCGGCACAGCCGGCCCGCGCGAACACCGCGCGGCCGGCCTCGGCCCCAGCCTTCGGGGCGGCCGGCGGACGCAGGAGGTTCTGGAAGGCCGACATGGCGTTGTTGGCGAAGTTCGCCGGCTCCCCGGCCGCGGAGGCGAACAGCCCGTTGTCGGTCATGTAGTTGGTCGCCGGAAAGCTCGGCAGGACGGCGTAGCGGTTGAGGCCGGGCGAGCCCGGCGTCGGGTCGAAGGCGGCCAGGATCGCACTCGGCCGCGTGGCTTTCGTCGGGTCGTAGCGCAGGGCCGGGTTCACCGCCCCCTGGAACAGGATGCCGAGGTAGAGGTCCGGATCGAGGCCGAACAGCCAGGGCGCGGCGGCGGCGAGCTGGGTCGTGTCGGAATTGGCCGCGTGCACGTTGTTGTTCAGGGACGACAGCCCGTGGAAGGGCCCGACCGCCTCGCGCCCGCTCCAGCTGTAGGGCTCGCCGTAGGCCGAGAAGCTCGACGGGATCGAGGTCGGGTTCGTCACCCGGTCGGCGGAGGAATCGAAGCTGCCCGGCGGCCAGCTCGCGACCTCGACCTTGGCCGCCGCCTCCAGCCTGTCCCGGTCCGGCAGCACCGCGGTCCCTCCCCCGGCGGTCGGGATCGTGCGGGACGGATCGCCCGCGACGGCCGCGAGGTCGACGCTGCCGTGCATGAAGTAGGCGGAGGCGTTGGCCGAGAGGGCGAGGAGCAGCCCGGCATTGAGGTCGGCGTTCGGCGCCCCCTCCACGACCTTGCCGGAGCGGGGATCGACCGCCGCGTGGCAGAGGGCGCAGGTGATGCCGAGGCGCAGGTGGCCCCGGTCGTAGAAGGTCTTCAGACCGATGATGCCGAGGCCGCCCTTTTCGACGTCGAGGCCGGTCGAGACCAAGTCGCCCTTGCGCCACTGGCGTTCGCCGATCCGCACGTCCTGGGCGACGCGGACCTGGAGGTTGTGGGTGGCCGTCCCGCCCAGCAGCAGCACGGCGCGGGCGACCTCGTAGGGCGTCAGGGCGCCGTCGAGCATCCCCATCACGTCGGTGAGGAAGACCTCGTTCCCGAAGGTCTCGGTGTAGAAGGCCTCCCGCCCGCGCGCGATGACGGCTTCGTCGATGGCGAAGGCGCCGGCCTCGGGCGACAGGGTCCGACGCCCCGCCTCGGTGGTGCGCAGGGTCGCGGCCTCCTCCCGGCCGATGCGGCGCCCGAGCACGTCGTAGGCCGTCGAGATCGGGTAGCGGTCGGGGTTCGCGAGGGCCTCCCGCGACGGCGTCGGCGCGTAGCTGAAGCGGCCGAAGCCGGCGAGGCCGGCCCCGGCGGCGAGGAGGACGAAGGAGCCGACGAGAAGGGAACGGGAACGCATGCCGAGGGTGTGTCTCCGGCCTGCAGGGGCCGGCGGACAACGAGTGCCGACGGCCAAGGTTCGATGACGGATGCGCGAGGGGCCGCGCCGCGCCGATCGGGTCTGCGGGACCGCACGGGGTCCGGCCCCTCGGAACCGGCGATCCCTGCGGGCGCTTGCTCCCCCGGGCGGGCCATCCGTCCGGTCGGGAGGACAGCCATGTCGCATGACACCGAAACGCATCAAGCCCTGCTCAGCGCCCTCAAGGCCGCCCAGGGTCGGTCCGACGGCGCCTTCGAGAAGGCCGTCACGGACGCCTTCGCGCATGTCTTCGAGCATCTCGAGCGCCTGAACGCCGTCAGCGGGCCGGACGAGGACCGGCCCCTGCAGCCCGGCGAGTCGCCGACCCTGCGCTGAGTCCGCCCCGCGACGGATCCGGCGCCGGGGCGAGACCGGGCCGGCGACGCCTCGGGCCCCCTGCGGCGGGCGCGGAGCTAGCCGCGCCCCGACGACCCCCGGACCACCAGCCGGCCACTCAGGGTGACCTTGCGGACGGCCTCGCCCGGCGCCTTCAGCCGGTCGAACAGCAGGGCCATCGCCTGGGCGCCGATCTGCGCCACCGGCTGCTCGATCACCGTGAGACCGGGCTCCACCAGGTCGGTCCAGGGGTCGTTGTCGAAGCCCGCGAGGCCGAGCTGGTCCGGGACCGCGAGGGCGAGCGTGCGCGCGGCGCGCACCGCGCCCATCAGCGTCAGGCCGTTCGACAGGATCAGCGCGTCGGGCCGGTCCGGCTCGGCCAGCCAGCGGGTGAGCGTGGCCTCGGCCGCCTCCGCGGTGGGCGGCGCCACGCGGGCCAGGGGCTCGGCGCCGCGATGCCGGAGCGCCGCCTCGTAGGCGGCCTGCCGCTCCTGCGCGGTGGAACTGGTCGAGCCGAACAGCCCCCCGATCCGGCGATAGCCGCGCTCCCAGAGATGATCGACCAGGGCGCCGGTGGCCGCCGCGTTGTCGAGGACGACGCTGTCGTAGGTCCCCGCCGGGCCGGTGCGGTCGATGAAGACCACCGGCACGTCGAGGCTGTCGGCTTTGAGCGATTCCGCCGTTCCGCGCGTGGGCGCGAAGATCACGCCGGTGACGCGCTCCTCCTCCATCAGCCGGAGGTACAGGCGCTCGCGCTCCGGATCCTCGTCGGTGTTGCACAGGATCACCCGCATGCCGGCGGCGTAGGCCGCGTCCTCCACCGCCCGGCTCACCGCCGTGAAGAACGGATTGCGGATATCGGCGACGATCAAGCCGATGGTCTGCGTCGATTGCGAGCGCAGGCGGCGCGCGGACAGATTCGGGCGATATCCAGTCGCCCGAACCGCTGCCTCGACCTGCTGGCGCAGGACGTCGCTGACCGGCCCTCGACCGAGAGCTCGGGAGACCGTGGCCGTCGAGACACCGGCGGCGCGCGCCACGTCACGAATACTGGCACTCATCTGGCGGAGAACGTTTTCAGCGTCATGACGTCGTTCTGGCATCCCGTCCCACCATCGGCAAGCGGCGATACGGCATTATTGCGCCGAATCGCGTTGACACCGATTGTGAAAACGTTTTCATAGTGCCAACGAGCATTTCAACAACCGTTTTTCCGGGAGGAGCACGCCATGCTCGCGCCGACGCCGATCCTACCTCCGCGCCTGCTGATCCAGCTGGGCGCGGCCCCGGCCAGCAAGGAAGCGGCGATCCGCGCGGCGGCCCAGCTCCTCGTCGCGTCCGGCTGCATCGATGCGCCCTACGAGGCCAGCATGCTGCGGCGCGAGGGCGTAGCGAACACCTATCTGGGCCACGGCGTGGTCATCCCGCACGGCATGGTCGACGACCGTCACCACGTCCGCGCCAGCGGGCTGGCGGTCCTGCAGGTTCCGGGCGGGATCGAATGGCACGACGGCCAGGTCGCCCACCTGGTGGTCGCCATCGCGGCGCAGTCGGACACCCACATCACCATCCTGCGCCGCCTCACCCGGCTCATCCAGGACGAGGCGCGCCTCGCCGCCCTGCGCATTACCACCCGCAAGGAGGAGATCGCCGCGGCCCTCACCGAGGACGCGCCCGCCCCCGGCGCGGCCGGCCCGGCCGGCGACCTCAGGCAGCGCTTCGACTGGACCGTCGACTATCCCACCGGCCTCCACGCCCGCCCGGCCGCCCACTGGGTCGAGACGGCCCGCACCTGTCCCGCCCGGATCCAGGTACGCCACGGCGCCGAGGTGGCCGACGCCAAGAATCTGATCGCCCTGCTCCAGCTCGGCCTGCGCTGCGGCGACGGGGTGACGATCTCAGCGGAGGGCGACGACGAGGCCGGCGCCCTCGCCCGGATCTGCGCGGCGGTGACGGGCCTGAGCGCGGGGGAGAAGGCCGCCGCCAAGGCCGCGGCGGACGCCGCCGCCCGGGCGGCCGGCCCGGTGGCCGGCTGGAATCCCGCCGATGCGCCGCGGGTGCTGGCGGGCCTCGGCGCGAGCCCCGGCCTCACCATCGGCCCCATCCACGTGCTGAGCCAGACGGAGGTCACGGTCCGGGACGAGCCCGAGCCCCTGACGTCGGGCGGCGACCGCCTGCACGCCGCCCTCGCCGCTACCGAGGGCCAGCTCCGGGCGCTGGCGGACGACACCGAACGCCGCCTCGGCAGGACCGATGCGGGCATCTTCCGGGCCCAGGGCGAGCTCATCGCGGACACGGACCTGATCACCCTGGCCTGCCAGCTGATGGTGGAGGGCCACGGGGTCGCCTTCGCCTGGAACCAGGCGGTGGAGCGGATGGCCGGCCGGCTCTCGGCCCTGGGCAATCCCGTGCTGGCCGCCCGCGCGGCGGACCTGCGCGACGTCGGCCGGCGGGTGCTGGCGCAGATCGACCCGTCGCTCAAGAGCGGCCACGACCTGCCGGACGTACCCTGCATCCTCATCGCCCCCGATCTCGCCCCGTCCGACACCGCGGGCCTCGATCCCACCCGGGTGATCGGCCTCGCCACGGCCCAGGGCGGCCCGACCTCGCACACCGCGATCCTCGCCCGCACCCTCGGCATTCCCGCCCTGGTGGCGGGCGGCGCCACCCTGCTCGCCCTGGAGAACCACACCCCCGCGATCCTCGACGGCGGCACCGGCCGGCTCTACCTCGATCCGAGCGCCGCCGACCTCGCCTCCGCCCGGGACTGGAGCGCGCGCCAGCGCGACAAGGCCGAGGAGGAGGCCCGCGCGCGCGCTCTGCCCGCCCGCACCCGGGACGGGCACGCGGTCGCCATCGGGGCCAACGTCAACAATCCCGAGCAGGTGCCCTTCGCCCTGGACCAGGGCGCGGAGGGCGTGGGCCTGATGCGCACCGAGTTCCTGTTCCTCGAGCGTGGCGACACGCCCACCGAGGACGACCAGTACGCCACCTACCGGGCAATGCTGGACGCCCTCGCCAGCCGTCCCCTCATCGTGCGCGCCCTCGACATCGGCGGCGACAAGCAGGTGGCCCACCTGCACCTGCCCCGGGAGGAGAACCCCTTCCTGGGCGTGCGCGGCGCCCGGCTGCTCCTGCGCCGGCCCGACCTGATGGAGCCGCAGCTGCGGGCCCTCTACCGGGCGGCGAGGGATGGAATTCCCGCCGATGCGGCCACCGGCAAGGAGGCCCCCCTGTCGATCATGTTCCCGATGATCACCTCGGTGCCGGAGGTGCTCGCGCTCCGGGCCCATTGCGACCGCATCCGGGCCGAACTCGACGCGCCGGAACTGCCGCTCGGCATCATGATCGAGGTGCCGGCCGCCGCGATCCAGGCCGACGCCCTGGCCCGGCACTGCGATTTCTTCTCGATCGGCACCAACGACCTGACGCAGTACGCCCTGGCCATCGACCGCCAGAACACCGAGCTCGCGCCGGAGGCCGATTCCCTGCATCCGGCGGTCCTGCGCCTGATCCACCTGACCTGCGAGGGCGCCGCCCGGCACAAGCGTTGGGTCGGCGTCTGCGGCGGCATCGCCGGCGATCCGTTCGGCGCCTGCCTGCTCGCCGGCCTCGGGGTCGACGAATTGTCGATGACCCCGCGCGACGTGGCCTCCGTGAAGGCGCGCCTGCGGGCGAGCGAGATGGGCGCGCTGCGGGCCCTGGCCGCCCGGGCCTGCGCCCAGGAGGACGCGGCCGCGGTCCGGGCCCTGGCCGTCCTCCTCGACGGAGAGCCCGCATGACCCGCGTGGTCACCCTCACCCTCAACCCGGCCCTCGACCGGACCGTGATCCTCGACGTCCTCCGGCCCGGCCACGTCCACCGGGCGCGCAGCACCCGCTCGGATGCGGGCGGCAAGGGCGTCAACGTCGCCGCCTGCCTCGCCGACTGGGGCGTGCCGGTGGCCGCCGCCGGCCTGCTCGGCCAGGACAATGCCGGGCCGTTCGAGGCCCTGCTCGCGGCCAAGGGCATCGCGGATCGCTTCGTCCGGATCCCGGGCGAGACCCGGACCAACCTGAAGCTGGTCGACGGCACCGGCGGCGACACCACCGACATCAACCTGCCGGGCCTCGCCGTCGAGGCCGGCAGCCTCGCCGCCGTCCGGGCGATGCTGCGCGAGGCCGTGGAGCCCGGCACCCTGGTGGTGCTGGCCGGCAGCCTGCCGGGCGGCGTGGCCCCGACGATCTACGCGGAGATCGCCGCCGAGCTGCGGCCGCTGGGCGCCCGCCTCGTCCTCGACGCCTCCGGCCCCGCCCTGGCGGCGGCCCTAGCCGCCCCGGCCGCGGCCCTGCCCTTCGCGGTCAAGCCCAACCGGCACGAGCTCGAGGAGTGGGCCGGGCGGTCCCTGCCGGATCTGGCCGGGGTGGGGGCGGCGGCCCGGGGCCTGGTGGCCCGCGGCATCCCCCTGGTGGTGGTCTCGCTCGGTGCCGAGGGGGCGCTGTTCGCCAGCGCCGACGGCACGGACCTGGCCCATCCGCCCGCGACCCGGGTGACCAGCACGGTGGGCGCGGGCGACGCCCTCGTGGCCGGCCTCGTGGCGGGCCTGCAGGCGGGCCTGGACCGGACCGCCACCGCCCGGCTCGCCCTGGCCTTCGCGGCCGGCAAGCTCGGGCTGGCGGGCGCCAACCTGCCCGCCCGCGACACGGTCCTGGCCCTCGCCGCGGCGGTACGGGTGGAGCCCCTCACGGCCTCGGCCTGAGGCACGGACCTTCGACGCAGCACGACGACGCACCGGCGGGCCGGGACGCGCCGCAAGGTGAGGAAACCATGGGGAGGAAGCCATGACGCAGGTGCTCGCAGTGGTGGGCGGTGGGGATCTCGGCCTGCACGCGGTGCTGGCCGGCGAGGCCCTGCGCGAGGCGGCGGGCCGGCGCAACCAGCCCCTGGACCTGGAACTGCGCGGCAAGGGCGTGCCCGGCACCGCCCTGAGCGCCGGCGCCATCGCCCGGGCCGACGCGGTGCTGCTGGTGGGCGAGGGCGACCTCGACGAGGGGCGCTTCGGGGCCATGCGCCGGGCCCGGATCCGCATCGAGGACGTGCTCACCGACGCCCACGCGGTGCTCGACCGGTTCCTCGGGGGGGCGGGCGAGGCGGCCGCGGCGACGGACGGGGCGCCGAGCGGACGCCGGCGGATCGTCGCCATCACCTCCTGCCCCACCGGCATCGCCCATACCTTCATGGCCGCCGAGGGCATCCAGGCGGCGGCCGAGGCCCTCGGCTACGCCGTCCGGGTCGAGACGCAGGGGTCGGTGGGCGCCCGCGACGCCCTGACCGCCGAGGAGATCGCGGCGGCCGACCTCGTGCTGATCGCCGCCGATACCGGGGTCGACCGGACGCGCTTCGCCGGCAAGCGGCTCTACGCCACCAACACCAAGGCGGCGATCCGCGACGGCAAGGGCTTGCTGGCCACGGCCTTCGCCGAGGCGCAGCGCCAGCCCGACGCGGGGACCACCGCGGCGGACGGGTCGGCCCGTCCGGCGGCGGCGGAGGAGAAGAAGGCGGGCGCCTACAAGCACCTGATGACCGGCGTCTCGTTCATGCTGCCCTTCGTGGTGGCGGGCGGCCTGCTCATCGCCCTGGCCTTCGCCGTCGGCGGCATCGACGCGATGAAGCCCGACCACGCCGGCACCCTGGGCTTCGCCCTGGGGGAGATCGGCGCCAAGGCGGCCTTCGCGCTCATCGTTCCGGTGCTGGCCGGCTACATCGCCTTCTCCATGGCCGACCGGCCCGGCATCGCGCCGGGGATGATCGGCGGCATGCTCGCCGCCAACCTGCAGGCCGGCTTCCTCGGCGGCATCGCGGCGGGCTTCATCGCCGGCACCACCACCGCCTTCCTCAATCGGCACATCCGCCTGCACCGGAACCTGGAGGGCCTGAAGCCGGTCCTGATCCTGCCGCTGCTGGCCACCGCCGTCACCGGCTTGCTCATGGTCTACGTCGTCGGCGTGCCCGTGGCGGCGATCCTGGCGGCGCTCACGGACTGGCTGCGCAGCATGCAGGGGGCGAGCGCCGTCGTGCTCGGTCTGGTGCTCGGCGGCATGATGGCGGTGGATATGGGCGGCCCGGTCAACAAGGCCGCCTATGCCTCCGCCGCCGCGCTGATCGCATCGGGCATCACCGCGCCCATGGCCGCCGTGATGATCGGCGGCATGACGCCCCCCCTGGGGATCGCGCTCGCCACCCGCCTGTTCCCCGGACGCTTCTCGCAGGCCGAGCGCGAAGCCGGCGGCGCGGCCGCGGTGCTCGGCGCCGCCTTCATCACCGAGGGGGCGATTCCCTTCGCGGCGGCCGATCCCCTGCGGGTGATCCCCGCGATGGTGGCGGGCTCGGCGCTGGCCGGCGCCGTGGCGCTCAGCCTCGGGGTCGAACTGAAGGTGCCCCATGGCGGCCTCTTCGTCCTGCCGATCCCCAACGCGGTGACCAACGTCCCCGGCGCCCTGATCGCCCTGGTGGTCGGCACCTTCGTCACCGGGCTGCTCGTCGGCCTACTCAAGACGCGCGCCGCCTGAGCCCGGCCGTCCCCCCTCCGTGGGGGAGGAACCCGCGCCGGGGCTGCGAACGATCGGACTACGACCACCCAACCCGGCACCAAGACCGGCCACGCGAACACCACGGACCATGAGGGGACGACAGATGGGCACGGGATTGAAGACGGCTGCCATCGGCCTGGGACTGGTAACGCTGACGCTCGGATCGCAGGCACAGGCGCAGGATGCGGCCACCGCCGGGTTCGGCGTTCCCGACACGGCTCAGCGCCCGGCGCTGCGCTCTCCGGGCCGATTGCCGCCCCGTCCCGACGGCCAGGACATCACCGGAGCGCAGAGCGCGGCCGGGGCGGCGGACACCCTGGGCCAGAGCGCGACGCCCGCCACCCTGCCCACCGGCGTGTTCGATCTCGGCCACGGCCTCACCCTCAGCGCCAACTACACCGGCCAGGCCGCCGCCAACCCCATCGGCGGCATCCGCCAGGGCCGCGCCTATGCCGGGCAGCTGTTCTTCGGCATCGATGCCGACCTCGACCGCATCGCCGGCCTCGCCGGAGGCGCCCTCCACGTCGCCGTCACCAACCGCCACGGCGACAACCTCGCGGGCGACTTCATCGGCAACAACACCTCCGTCCAGGAGATCTACGGCGGCGGACAGACCACCCGCCTCACCCTGCTCAGCTACGAGCAGAAGCTGTTCGACGACCGCCTCGTGGTCGAGTTCGGCCGCCTCGTGGCCAACATCGCCTTCCTCAACTCGCCGATCTACTGCAACTTCCAGTCCAATTCCGCCTGCGGAAACCCGACCTTCGTCTTCAAGACCTCGAACTTCACCTTCTGGCCCGTCTCCAGCTGGGGGGCCCACGCCAAGGCCTGGCTCACCGACCGCATCTTCGTCCATGCCGGCGTCTACGAGGTCAATCCCCGCCACCAGCAGCCCGGCGACAACGGCCTCGACCTCTCCACCCGCGGCGCCACCGGCGCGGTCCTGCCCTTCGAGCTCGGCTACTCCACCACCTTCGCCAACGACCCCCTGCCCCGCAACTACGGCATCGGCGGATGGTACGACGCCTCCGACTACGCCGACCCCGTGCGCGACATCACCGGCCAGCGCGCCGTCCTCACCGGCCTGGCCCCCGCCACCCGCTTCGGACGCTCGGGCGTCTATGCGCGCTTCGACCAGATGGTCTGGCGTCCCGATCCCGGCGCCGTCCAGGGCCTGACCCTGTTCGGCGTGGCCATGGCGGGCACCTCCGGGCGCCTCGTCGAGGACTACTTCCTCGAGATCGGCGCCCTCCAGACCGGCACCTTCGCGGACCGGCCCTTCGACACCCTAGGCTTCGTCGTCAACACCCAGCGCTTCTCGCCCCTGGCCCTGTCCAACATCGCCGCCGTCCAGGGCACCCTCGGCCTCGACCGCGCCCTGCCCCGCCAGCAGATCATGATGGAGCTCAACTACGGCATCCAGGTCACCCCCGCCGTCCGCCTCACCCCCAACCTCCAGTACATCATCAACCCCGACCAGACCCGCTTCCCCGCCTACCCAAAGAACATCCCCGATGCCCTCGTCGTCGGCGCCAAGCTCTCCGTCGACCTCTTCACCCTCGCGGGCCTCGCCACAGGACCCGGGGCGTACTGACGCGGCGGCTCCGGGGATGGGGTCCCGTGGGCCTGCGCATCGCCTGCGGCGGCCGGGACCTTCTCAGGCCCGCTCCGCCGAAGGCTCCGGCATGCGCGTGAGGAGGAGCGCCGAACCGATGCCGATGGCCGCCGAGACGAGGAACGCCGCAGTGAAGCCGCTCCAATCGACGATGCTCCCGGCCAGCACGTTCGAGAGGGCGATGGCGACGCCCTGGACCGTGGCGATCACCCCCGAGGCGAGGTTGTAGCGGGCCTTGTCCTCCATGAGGTCGGCGATCACCAGGGGCTTGATGGCGCTGTAGAGGCCGGTGCTGACGCCCTCCAGGCCCTGCACCGCGAAGAGCCAGATCGCGTCGTCCGACAGGGTGTAGAGCAGCGCGCGCACCGGCAGCATCGCGAAGGCGAACAGGAGGATCGGTTTCCGGCCCCAGCCGTCGGCGAAGCGCCCGACCAGGATGGCCATGGGCAGCATCACCGCCTGCGCCGCCACGATGGTCGTCGAGGTGATGGCGGCCGACCAGGTCTCGTGGGCCAGGGAGATCTTCTGCGCGACCAGGGAAGCCATCGGCCCGTTGGCGAGCTGGAACAGGAAGATCGCGGCGGCGAAGACGAGGAGCGGGCGATTGCCGAGGAGCACCTTGAAGGCGGCCCCCGAGCGCGGCTTCGGCTTCACCCCCTCGGCGAGTTCCCGCCCGACGATGTCCCGGGGAATTGACAGGACCGCCGCGGCGGCCGCGAACGACAGGGCCGGCACGAGGAAGAACACCGCCCGGTCGGGAAAGCCGTAACCGACCAGCGCGATCAGGACGGCGATGACGACGTTGCCGGCCCGGTACCAGGCGCTGTTGCGGCCCATCCGGCGCGACAGGCGCGCCTTCGGGAAGATGCCGAGGGTGAGGCCCGCGATGGTCGGGGTGAAGCTGCTGCCCGCCGCGGTCAGGACCGTGAAGGCGAGGAGCACCGGCCAGAATTGCGGCCAGAGCGCAATGACCACCGCCCCGGCGGAGGCCGCCATCAGAGCGGCCACGATGGCCCAGCGCTTGTCGCGCGCGCGGTCGATGACGGCCCCGAGGGGGGCCTGCAGGCCGACGCCGACGAGCCCCGCCAGGGTCGTCACGAGGCCGACCGTGGTCGCGCTCCATTCGCGGTGCACCAGCAGGAAGACGTTGAGATAGGGCCGCAGCCCGCCATTCACGTCGACCAGGGTGAGGTTGAGCAGGTCAAACTTGCGCGGATGCAGGTCCTTCGCGGTGCCCGCCTCGTCTTGTCCCTCATCTTGGCCGCCGTCTTGTTCCGCCCTGTGCGCCATCGCTCTGTGTTGCCCGTTCCGGTCCCGCTGTGACCGGATGTGACGTCCCGGCGGTCGTTGTGTTCCCGGGCGGGCGGCATCGGGAGGACGACGAGGGGGTCGGGCATGGTCGCCCCCGGGCGCGCATGGCGCGACCCGCCACGGCGGAGGCCGGGCGGGTCGGTGTGAGATCTTGTCGGTCGGGAACGGCTCAGAGGTTGAGAAAGGTCTGGGCCGAGCCGACGAGGGTGAAGACGAGTCCGCCGGCGAAGGCGGCGATCATGGCGTAGGAGAAGCCTTTCAGCAGCATGGGGGTCTCCTCGGGGTGTCCGGTCGGGTTGGGGTGTCCGATCAGCAGCGGNCCGGCGAAGGCGGCGATCATGGCGTAGGAGAAGCCTTTCAGCAGCATGGGGGTCTCCTCGGGGTGTCCGGTCGGGTTGGGGTGTCCGATCAGCAGCGGTTTCCGCCCGAGGTCTGGCCGTACTGCTGGGTGGGGAAGTTCTGCTGGTTGGCGTTGCCCTCGGCGGCCGAGCTCATCGGACAGCTGTAGGGGTTTCGCAGGGGGGCGACGCTGCGAAACTCGAGCGAACCGGTCGTTTCGACGTCGGAGGGCGAGAAGGCGGTGTAACGGGACGGCCTTTCGAAAGCCATGGCGGACGAGATCGGAGCAACGCCGAGGACGAGGGCGGCGGCGAGGGCGGCGATACGGGTCTTCATTGTGGCTATCGGGCTCCTATACAGTGCGAACNATGGCGGACGAGATCGGAGCAACGCCGAGGACGAGGGCGGCGGCGAGGGCGGCGATACGGGTCTTCATTGTGGCTATCGGGCTCCTATACAGTGCGAACYGKTTTTCTTGGTTCGCTTCATCTGTCTGAACCCAATATGGGGCCTCGATCTCAGCCATGACGTGCGGCCAGGCACGTAGAAGACAGGATTAAACGGCGGGGCCTGAGATGAGGGGTCACCCCGTCTCGATGCATCATGAATACATCTTGGACAAAGGTGCCGTAAGTCTCTGAGGACGGTCGGCCCGCGCCCCTCCGCCCGGCGCGGGCGCGGGCCACCGGACTAAAGCGTGGCGGGCAATCGTCTGACAGGAAGACGCTGGGTTGCCGGCCGCCGACCGGCGGCACCTGTCCCCGGGCAGCCGAGCCAGGGAGACATGCGTGATCCGCACCATTGCCAAGGCCCTCCGTCCGACCATCCGCCGCCGGCGCGGCGGCAAGATCCTTCTCGCCCTCCCGCTCCTGCCCCTCCCACTCCTGTCCCCGGCCCCGGCCCTGGCGGGGTCCGCGGCCCAGCCGGGCCAGACCATCGGCCTCCCGGCCGGCGCCCAGCTCCCGGTGGGTCTCTACTTCGTCAACACGTCCAGCTTCGGGGTGCGCGACACGCGCCCGCTGGACTCGGAATCGAACGTCAACCTGCCGGCCTTCGTCTGGGCGACGCCCTGGACCCTGTTCGGCGCACGCCTGAACCTCATCGCGATCCAGCCCGTCGTCGCCTCGAGCCCCCGCGGCACGCCCTACCAGAGCGGCATCGGCCAGCCGCTGCTGGCCGGCCAGCTCGCCTGGAACCTCGGCAACAATTTCGGCGTCAGCTAAGAAGTTCGGCAAATGGGAGGTCGGCCCCGTGGCCTTCGCCTCCACCGACCTGCCGACCCGGTTCCCGGGCTATCGCCGCCAGGGCCAGATCGCGGTGGGTGGCCTCGTCGGGTACAATTTCGGCCCGGTGAACCTGCAGGCCTACGTCACCCAGGACGTGGTCGAGCGCAATTACGGAGGCCGCGAGACCCGAGGCTGGCTCCGGGTCATCGTGCCGATCTACAAGGAGGACACCAACGCCGCCGCGCCCACCCTGCCGGTCGCGGGCCCGGGCCGGATCGCAGGCCGGTAGCCGCTGCCTGCGCGTGGTTTATTGAATTCTCTATGAATTCCTCAAGTCCACGTGCAGGCCAGGCCGGATAATCCATGACATTAATGTCAAGCAACACCGCGGAACGTCAAGTTCGGAACAGACTTACAGCCGCACTGTGCCGCTCGTGAGCACATGACTGGAAGTCTCACATGAAAACCCTCGCCATGGTTCTGGCCTCCGGCCTGATGTTCGC
This sequence comes from Methylobacterium sp. Leaf465, assembly GCF_001424705.1. Taxonomy (GTDB): domain Bacteria; phylum Pseudomonadota; class Alphaproteobacteria; order Rhizobiales; family Beijerinckiaceae; genus Methylobacterium. Next base: position 141,835 of record NZ_LMRA01000007.1, on the reverse strand, counting down.
CAGCTTTTCCCTCGGCTCAGCCTCGGCCGCTCCGGGCCTGACCCCGGCCGAGCGGATGCGCGCCAGCTCGTCGATCGGCCACGCGGGCAACTACAAGGCGCGCAAGTACCACATGCGCCATCGCGGCCATCGCCACGACGCGATCCACCATTCGCGCGCCCATCGCCTGCACCACACCCGCAACCGCCTGATGCACGGCGATCCGAACGCCCGCAATCCGATGCTGCCCGGCTACGCCCAGCAGCGCGGCAGCACCTCGGGCGGCCCGCGCTACTGAGGCCGCCCGCGCGGGGCAAAGCCCCGAGGCGCCGTTCGTCGCCTTGCGCGGAGTGTCCGGGGCGGCCCCGCGCCGCGCCGATGACCCGTCCGGCCCGGCCGGCGCATCCCATCGGATGGGGTGACGCCGGCCGGCCGCGTCGGCTAAGCACGGGGTCCGCGCGGCCCGGACGGCGGCGCCTGGCCGGCGTGAGCGAGGACCGGACCCGATGCCGCCGTGGCCGCCGAGCCTGCAGGACGCGCGCTGGCGGGTCGGCCTCTTCACCCTGCTCTACCTCTACCAGGGGCTCGTCGCCGGCTTCGCCCTGACGGCGCTGGCCAACCACTTCGCCGCCGTGGGCGCCTCCACCGCGGAGGTCGGCCGGCACCTCGCCGTGGTCGGCCTGCCCTGGGTGCTGCAGCCCCTGCTCTGGGGGCCGGTGATCGACCGGGCGACCCCCGACCGCATGGGGCCGCGCCGCCGCTGGCTCGTTCTGGCCTTGGCCGCCGCACAGGCGAGCCTCGCCGGCCTGCTCCTCCTCGGCGGCGTCCCGAGCCTCACGGCCGTCAGCCTCGTCCTCCTCCTGCACAGCCTGGCCGCCTCCCTGGCGGACACCGCCACCGACCGCCTGATCGCCGACAGCGTGCCGGCCGGCGAACTGGGGCGCACCAGCGCGGCCACGCGGGCGGGCTTCGTCCTCGGCAGCGCGGCCGGGACCGCCCTCTTCGCCTGGGTGCTGGAAGCCGGGGGGTTCGCCGCGGCGGCGGGCGCCCTCCTCGGTCTGACCACCCCCATCGCCCTGGCAGCCGCGCTCGTGCGCGAGGCCCCGGGGGACCGGCTCCTCGCCTGGCCGCGGCGCGGGCCGGCCCGTGCGGCCGGACCGGGCCGGATCGCCGCGGCGGCCGCCTTCGCGCGCGGGCTCGCCGACGGCTTCCGGAGCCGCGACGCCGCGCGCCTGCTGGCGCTGTGCTTCGCCATCGACTTCGCCCTGGCGCTGTTCCAGGTGCCCTTCGCCGTCGCCCTGGTGCAGGTGCATGGCTGGGACGCGGGCGGACTCTCGCGCCTGCAGGCCCTGCTCGCCCTCCTGGGCGGAACCCTCGGGGCAGCGGGCATCGGCGCCTCCGTCGACCGCCTCGGCCCGGGGCCGGCCCTGCGCGCCCTCCTGGTCGCCTGCGCGGCGGCCTTCGGGATCGCGGGCGGGTTGATCGCGGCCGGGCTGGAAGCGGCCACGGGGCCCGTCATCCTGGGCCTCGCCAACGTCGTGCCGGCCCTCCTCTACGTCGCCCTGCTGCCGACCGTCCTCCTGGCGAGTCGGACCGGACGGGCCTCGGCCACGCAGTTCCAGATCTACATGGCGGCGATGAACCTCGGCGACGTCGCGGGCTCGGCGCTCGCCAGCGGCCTCGCCGCGGCGGTTCCCCCGAGCCTCGTCGCCCTCGGCGTCGCCCTGCTGTTCCTCATCGGCACCCGCGTCGCCCGGGTGATGGGCGCACCACTGGCTGCGTGACCGCGAGATCAGGGAGCCGTTCACAAGGCGAGAACAGGGGAGCGCTGGCGGGACCCCGCGCCCCCTACCGTCCCGACGAACGTGCATTTTGTACTCGTGCCGGTCTCTACTCCTCCGGTCGACAGCACGTCGCCCTCCTCATCGCACCCCGTTTCCCGGCACGGGCCGGACCTGCGACATGGTCCGGCCAGGCGCCTTGCGAGGGCGTTCTCTAACGCCCTGCACCCATTCCTGGGACGGCCGGGATTCCCGGAACGTCCGGTCGGGCATCCGGCACCGAGCCCCCGAGGATGCGGATCGCGACTGATCCCGCATCCCGGCTCCGCGCCGGCGCACCGTTCCAGCAGGCAGGCGCGATCGAAATTGGATCGCGGATCCGACCGATCAGAATGTTCCAGTCCGCGATCGCGTATCGCGAAGCCGACGGCAACGGTCCGGTTTCCCAGAGCCTTTCCGCTCTCGCGCAGGACCACCACCAAAATCCGCATCCGGGCCATACCGGCCTGACCGAAACCGCCGGTCGGAACTGGGCACCGGCTGTCGGGCATGCTGCCCCCTGAAGGCCGGCGGATGCTTGACACGGAGCGACCCAACCGCCTCAGTGGCGGCATCGCGCCGACACCGGGGCGCCCTGGACCACCACATCGGCCAGACCGACTTACCCCCGCGCCGCACCCCGCCTTGCCGATGTCCCCTCCCCCCGCCTCCGCCCGGTCCGCCTCGTGAGCGAACCGAGCGCGCCCGGCCTTCGGGTCCTGCTGCCCGAGGCCGCCCGCTATGCCGGGGGCGCGCGCGTCGGGCCGGGGGAGAACGAGCATTGGGTTCCGGCCAAGAACCGCTGGTCACGGGTGGTGCTGCCCTTCGGGGGGCTGATGCCGGAGGCGTGGTGCTGCCTCGGCTTCCGCCTCGCCTGGGCGGCGGAGGAGGCCGCCGGGTCCGCCCTCGACTTCGCCCTGGTGGGGATCGACTTCCTGGCCGAGGACGGCTCGAGCCTCGACTTCGACCACGTGCCCGGTCTCGACCGGACGCTCCTCGACCCGCACGGAACCTGGATCGCCGGGCCGGCCGCCCTGCCGCCGGAGACGCACGGGGCGCGGGCCGGGCGCCTCCAGCTCGCCTTCCGGGTCCCGGCCCCGGCCACCCGGATCACGGTGACGGTCCGCTCCTGGCGCAACAGCGCGCCGTTCGCAGTCTCGGAAGCGCGTCTCGCCCAGGGGACGGATCTGGCACCGTCGCCGGCCCTGATCCCCCGCGCCCGGCACCGCCTCGGGCCGGAGCCGGCCTGGCGCGACCACGCCCTGGTGCCGGGCTGCGGCCTCGTGCTGCGCGGCCAGCTCCACACGCCGCAGCCCGGCACCCACGCGGCGCTTGCCCGCATCGTCTACCGCGACCGGTCCGGGGCGGAGCTCGCCCCCCCCTATCCCGGGACCCTCTCGGTGCCGGGGCTCGGGGCCCTCGTCGACCTCTCCGCCCACCAGCAGGCCCGCCGCTTCACCCTGGAGCTCCAGCCCCCCGCCGGGGCGGCGCGGGTGGCGGTGGGCTTCGCCACCTGGGAGGCGGACGGGCCGGAAGCCGAGCTCCTCGCTTCGCCGGAGGTGGCCCTGGAGGACCGGATGCGGCTGGAGAGCCTCTGCGCCGACGACCTCCTCGCGGCCCCGGATTTCCTTGCCCGCCTGGCCGAGCGCCTGTCCCTGCCCGGGGCCGCCTTCGCGGGCTGGTGTCCGCAGCCCGAGGCAGTGGCCACCGTGCCGGCGGTGCTCGCCCGCGCCCGGGCGATCCAGCGCGGCGAGGGCCACCGCGCCGCCGGCCTCGACCGGGCCCTGCGCCTCGCCGGCCAGCCCGCCTGGACCCTGCCGGAGGCGCCGGACTGGACCGAGGATCCCTTCCGCTCGGTGCCCTGGCGCCTGGAGTACCAGTCCCTGGCCTGGCTCGCGGCGCTGGCCGAGGCACCGGGCGGCGGCGCCACCGCCGTCGGCCTCGCCCTGTCCTGGTCGCGGGCCAACCCCTGGGGGGCGCCCACCGACGGCCTCGCCCTGCACCCGGCGGCCCTCGCCGCCCGCACCGAGACCTTGGTGCGGCTCCTCGCCCGGGCCGGCAAGCCCGGCGGCCCGGCCTCCCTCACCCTCACGGGCGAGGCGGTGCGGCACGGCTTCGCCCTCGCCGAGATTCTGGGCCAGAACACCTTCGGCCGCTCGATCCACCAGCTCCAGGCGGCGGCGGCCCTGCGCATCGTCGCCCGCGCCCTGCCACTGCTGCCGCTCGCGGCACACTGGCTCGCCCTGGCCGAGGCCGCCCTCGAGACCGGCCTCGCGCCGCTCCTCGACGCGGAGGGGCGGTTCTCCGACCCCGCCCTGCACCCGCGCCTCGAGCTCCTGACCCTCCTGCGCGCCCTCGGGCTCGGCCTCGACGCCGACGACCCCGCCGAGTCGGCGCTCAGGGGCCGCCTCGACCGGCTCGTGGCGGCCGGGCTCCCGGCGGTCGCCGGTCTCCTCGATCCGACCGGGCGCCTGCCCCCGTTCGGGGACGCGCCCGCCGGCGAGGATGCCGCCGGCTGGATCGGGCGCCTCGGTGCGCAGGCGGGTCGCGCACTCAGTGCGACGCGCTGGTCCGGAGACGCGCGACCGCGACGCGACCGTCCCGGTATACCACGCGTCACCCTGGAGCCCGCCGCGGGCCGCGTCGACCCGTCCTCGGGCATGATCGCGCAGCGCCACGACGCCCCCGGCCGCGGCTGGGGCCACTTCGCCTGCACCTTCGCCAGCCAGGGCCAGGGTCCCGGACCCGGCCACCGGGACGTCGGCTCCTTCGTCTACGCCTGCGAAGGGGTGCGCTGGATCGTCGAGGCCGGCGGGTCGAGCCAGGTCGAAAGCGGCGCCGCCCGCCACCACCTCCTCTCGGGGGCCGGCCACAACGTGGCGGCCCTCGACCAGCGCGAACCGATGGCGGGCCCCGCCCTCTACCTCGGGGCCGAGCGCCTCATCGGCGCCACCGCCCACCGCCTCGCCACGCAGGTCCACGGTCCCGACGTCGCGCACCGGCGCGTTTTCCTCGTTCTCGACGACCTCTCCGGACTGGCGGTGTTCGACCGCTTCAGCGGGTCGGGCAGCCTCAGCTTCGAGGGCGCGGTCCACCTATCGCCGGAGATCCTGCTGGCCCTGGCGGGTCCGCGCCGGGCCATGGCCCAGGCCGGGCGCCACCGGCTCTCGCTCTCCCCCGTGGCGGTCGCCGGGCGCTGCGCCGGCCTGACTCTCCGCAACGGCTGCAACGCCCATCCGGGGGCCCTGCGGGGCTTCGTCGCCGCGGCCGCCGGCGGCCTTCAGCCGACGAGCGTGCTCGGCTACGCCTTCGCCGGTGCCGGCACGGTCTGCGGCGGTCTCGCCCTCGCGGCCGATGCCGATGCCGACCGGCGGCTCACCGCCCTCCTGGACGAGCCCGCCTTCGAGCGCCTGCTGGCGGAGGCGTGAGGCCCATCCTCGGGCACGGACTTCGCATGAGGAAGGGAGGTCCCTTCGGGATCGGACATCCCTTCAGGAACGGACTTCGCGCTTGGCGACGAAGTTGAATTCTTCGACCAGCACGTCCTTGACCACGTCGGAGCCGAGGCGGGCGTTCACCTGCTTGCGGATCTCGGCAAGGCGCTGAGTGACGTTGTAGCGGGACAGGCGTTTGAAATCGATCGCCGGGTCCGTATAGATCTGCCGGAACGTCTCATCGACGACGAAGGCATTCGGCGGCACAGAGAGCGTGTGCATCAGCCGCGCATCGGCAGTAAAGACCAGGACGGCGACGATGTAGCCCTGTACTTTGCCATCAACGACCATCGGCACATTGATGGGTGGCAGTTTCTGGTACTGGAGACCTTCGAGGTAAGGCTCGGTTTTCTTGGCGAACAGCCCCGCCCCCCAGGTCACCGCGGCGTAGCAGGACAGGATGGTGAGGCCGCAGATCCACAGGCCGGTGACGAGGATGCGCATGGCGGGGAGCGGACCTCAGCGCCGGACGTGGCCGGAATAGGTGCCGTCGGATTCCGCCGCGCGCAGGGACTCCGCGACGATGCCGGAGATCTCCTCGACGGCCCGCAGGTGCAGGCCGACGGCGTCCTGATTGCGCTCGAGGGCGCCGCGCAGACGCAGCAGCTGGTCGAGCACCGGCGTGTCGAGTTCGGCGGGATCGAGGTCGCGGGTCAGGCGGGTCAGTTCGAGGAGGCTCTGGCTCTTGCGACGGTTTACCGCTTCCTGGTCGACGGGGTGATGCGCCAGCAGGGCCTCGGTCTCCGCCGTCACGGTGGCTTCCAGGCGCTTCAGGGATGCGAGCAGCATGGGGTTTCAGCTCTCCGAAGTCTTGGTCGACGCGGTCTTGGTCGACGGCGCGACGGCCGCCGCGGGCGGGTTCAGCGGACGCGCCGCCTCGAGCATCCGGGCGATGCCGACGCCGCCGGCCCGGGCGACCTGCGTTCCGACCTGATCGGCGAGCATCGACTTCCAGATCCCGCCGGCATTGCCCTTGCCGAAGACGGCGCTGGCCTTCGAGGGCATCATGGTCTCGACGAACTGGCGCAGGACGAAGGCCTCGAACTGCTTGTAGGGATCGCCCGCCTTGCCGGCGCCCGAGACCGCGTTGTCGGTCTGCAGGGCGGTCAACGTCCCGCGAGCGTCGAGGGGCATGTGCACCGAGACGCCGGCCATGCGGTAGGCATCGCCGAACGCCGCCGGATCGGTCCCGGGGGCCGACAGCTTCGCGGCGGCCTCCTGCACGCGGCCGGGATCGGCGGCGCGGGCCACATCGAGGACGATGTCGGAGGGAGGCGAGATGCTCATGGCAGGCGCTTCAGCGGGTTCGGGGAGCCGGTCCCCGGAAGGCATAGGCGCCCTGGCTTTCGGCAGGCTTGCATCGTGGCCTGGGGATCAGTCGAGCGGCCTTGCCCCGCGTGCGGTCATGAGGTCGAGCTGCTCGAGCAGGGCGTGCTGCTCGCGCTCGTGGTCGCGCAGCTTCAGGAGGCTGTCGGCCTGGCGCTCGGCGCGCTTTTCGGCGAGGCCGCGGGCCTTCAGTATTTCAGACAGTCGTGTCGAGGTCGCGCCGAGTTCGCTCGCCTCCGTGGCGAGGGCGCGCAGGCGCCGCGCGGCGGCGTCGAGGAACAGGCCGTGCATGGTCTCGCCGGCCAGGGTGGCCAGCATGGCCGCCCGGTCGGCCTCGACGCGGGCGGTCTGAGCGCGGTTGGCGGCGAGGTCGCGCTCGGCGAGGCCCCGCATCTGCTCCTGGACCTTGAGCAGGCGCTGAGCGCGCAGGAGCCGGAGGCGGGTGGTCATGGTCTCAGCCCCGGCGCAGGTAGTCGAAGTAGCCCATGACGAACTGCATCATGAACTCGTTGCTGATGAGGTACAGCAGCATCAGGCCGCCGGCCATGATGAACGGCGTGGCGATGAAGTAGACCGGGATCTGCGGCACGAGCTTGTTGATGAAGCCGGCGGCCAGGTTCACCGCCACTGCATAGACGAGGAACGGCGCGGTGATGCGCAGGCCCAGCACGAAGGCGGTGGTCACCTGGTCGACGATGCGCACCAGGGCGACCTGCGAGCCGATGCCCTCGCCGGGCGGGATCCGGCCGTAGGAATCGACGAGGCCGCGGAACAGCTCCCAGTGCAGGTCGGCGGCGAACAGCAGGGCGGCGGCGGCCATCATGATCATCGCCTCCACCGCCGGCACCGGGTCCATGCCCTCGGCCACAGACCCCGGCATGCCGCCGAAGCCCACCATGGTGGCGGCGGCGTTCACCACGGTCTCGAGGACCACGTAGTAGATCCGGCCGAGGAAGCCGAGGACGAGGCCGGTCAGGCTCTCGGTGACGATCCAGCCCAGGGTGGCGCCGGGATCCTGCGCGGCGAGCTTGCCCTGGAACAGGGGCAGCAGCATCGGGGTCAGGGCGAGCGAGACCGCCAGCGCGATCAGGAGGCGGACCTGCGCGGGCACGCGGGGGCTGGAGAAGCCCGGCACGATGAGGAGGCAGGCGCCGACCCGGCAGAAGATCAGGAACACCCCGAGAAAGCTCTCGGGGCCCAGCACCGCCAGGAGCGGCGCCGTCACGAAATCGTCCCGAGGGATCGGATCTCGACCCCGCGCGCGATCTCCAGGTGCGAGAGGACGGCGAGCGTCGGATAGAGCCGCTCGATGATCATGCGCACGTAGGGGCGGGCGTCCGGCGCGGTCACGAGGGCGAAGTTGCGGGTCTCGCGCATCTGCTTGCGGATCGCCTCCGACGCCTCGGTGCCGAACTGCTCCACGAGGCGCGGGTCGATGTCGAACTCGATGACCTCGCCCTTGCCGTCGCGCTTCAGGCTCTGGTGGAAGGAGAGGTCCCAGGCGCTGCCGAGGCGCAGCACCGCGAGCACGCCGTTCTCGGCGAGGTCGCCGCAGATCTGCTGGGCGATGCGCATGCGGACGTGCTCGGCGATCTGCTCGGCCCGGCGGGCATGGGGCGTGATCTCCGCCACGGCCTCCAGGATGAGGTGCAGGTTGCGGATCGAGACCCGCTCGGAGAGCAGGAGCTTGAGCACCGCCTGCAGGCCCGAATAGGAGATCTGCGAGGGGCAGATCTCGTCGAGCAGGCGCTTGTACTCGGGGTCGAGCCGGTCGAGCAGGTTGCGCATGTCCTTGTAGGACAGGAGCGTGGGCAGGTTGTTGCGGATGACCTCGGAGAGGTGGGTCAGCAGCACGGAGGAGCCGTCGATGGGCTCGAAGCCGCCGCGCCGCACTTCGCCCGCATAGGCGTCGAGGACCCAGCGCGCCTTCATGCCGAAGGCGGGCTCGCGGACCTCGTCGCTCGGCACGTCCGGCACGGGCCCGTCGCCGGTGACCACGAGGAGCTCGCCCGGGCGCAGTTCCTGGGTCGCCACCACGGTGCCGTGGATGAGGATCTGGTAGCATTTCGGCGGCACGGCCAGGCTGTCGGTGAGCTTGATGTCGGGCACGACGAAGCCGTACTGGCGCGCGAACTTGCGGCGCATCTTGGCGACCCGGTGCGACAGCTCGGACTGCGTCCCCTGGACCTGGGCCGCGATCTGGCGCCCGAGGCAGAGCTCGATCTCCGGGGTCTTCAGCGACTCCTTGACGGATTCGCGCAGCGCGACCTGCTTCTTCTCCTCCTCGGCCTCCGCCTTGGCATCGACGATCGCCTTCTGGGCGGCGAGCTTCTTCGGGATCGCGTAGGCGGTGAAGGCCATCAGCCCGGAGAGCGCCATGAAGGGCACGAAGGGCAGGCCCGGCACCAGGGCGAACAGGAACATGAGGGCCGCGGCCACCGAGAGGGCGCGCGGGTAGGCCCCGAGCTGGCCCATCACCGCCTGCTCGGCGGTGCCCCGCGTGCCGCCCTTCGAGACCAGGAGGCCGGCGGCCAGCGAGACGATCAGGGCGGGGATCTGCGAGACGAGGCCGTCGCCCACCGAGAGCTTGGTGAACACGTCGGCCGCCTGGCCCAGCGGCATGCCGTGGCGGGTGGTGCCGATGATGATGCCGCCGAACACGTTGACGGCGATGGTGATGAGGGAGGCGATGGCCTCGCCGCGCACGAACTTGGAGGCGCCGTCCATGGAGCCGAAGAAGGCGCTCTCCTCCTCCAGCTCGCGCCGGCGGTGCTGGGCCTCCTTGTCGTCGATCAGGCCCGCGTTCAGGTCGGCGTCGATCGCCATCTGCTTGCCGGGGATCGCGTCGAGGGTGAAGCGCGCGCCCACTTCGGCGATGCGGGTGGCGCCCTTGGTGATGACGAGGAAGTTCACCGTGATCAGGATCAGGAAGACCACGATTCCGATGACGAAGTCGCCGCTCATCACGAACTGCGAGAAGCCCTGGATGACGTGGCCGGCCGCCGACACGCCGTGCTGGCCGTTGGCCAGGATCAACCGGGTGGTGGCGATGCCGAGGGCCAGGCGCAGCAGGGTCGCGATCAGCAGGACGGTGGGGAAGGCCGAGAATTCCAGCGGCTTCTTGATCCAGAGGGCCACCATCAGGATCAGCACCGACAGGGCGATCGAGAAGGCGAGCCCGATGTCAAGCAGGATCGCCGGCACCGGCAGGAACAGGATCGCCAGGATGGCGACGATGCCCGCCGCGAACCCGATGTCCCTCTGGGACCGGCGCTCTCCTGCGATCGTGGCGCTTGCCGCCATGGCGGATCCTCAACCCCCGTGAATCAACACGGGCTTGTCGCGCCGCAAGCTTGCGCGAGGGTCGCCTGGCATCGGGCACGGCCTCGGAGACGCGACCGAACGGGCGCGACGCGCGTTGAGGGGACGTCGATTCCGCCGCGCGGGTGCGCGCGTGCTAAGATCATTGTCTGCATCGGCGCCGCGCGTTGGGATTTCGAACCCAGCGGGCGTCGCCCGTCCCGTGTCCCTGGAAAGTCCCGATCGCCCCATGCCTGATCTACGCCTCGTCCTCCCCCTCCTCGGTGCCGTCCTGGTTTCGGGCACCGCGTCGGCCGAACCCACGCCGATCCGCGAGCTGCTCAAGCTCTCCTGCACCGGGGACTACCTCGAGCACTGCAGCATGCATCCCCCCGGCGGACCGGAGGTCGAGGCCTGCTTCCGGCAGAACCTGCGCAAGCTCTCGCCGGACTGCGCCCGGGCGATCCGGTCCTACCAGCGCGAGAAGAAGTCCACCCGCTGAGGGCCGCCCGCGCTGGGCCCCCCGCCGCAACCGTCTCAGGATCACCCCGTGTCGCAGGCCGAGGCCAGCACGCCGACCGATCCGGACGCCGTCCGGTTCCGCGATGCCGGCGAGGCGGCGCTCGTCGTCGAGTTCGGGGCGCGGGTCGATCCGGCCCTGAACGCGCGGGTGCTCGCCCTGGACGCGGCCCTGGCGCAGGACCCGGTCGCCGGCATGCTGGAGACGGTGCCGACCTATCGCTCGCTGATGATCCACTACGACCCGCTGGTGCTCGATCGCGACGCCCTCGCGGCCCGGGTGGGCGGTCTCCTCGACCGGCCCCCGGCAGGATCGCGCCCCGGCCGCACCTGGACGCTGCCCTGCTGCTACGACCCGGCCTTGGCGGAGGATTTGGCGGAGGATCTCGGGGCGGTCGCCGACTGGGCCGGCCTGGCGCCCGCGGATGTGGCCGCGCGTCACGCAAGCGGCACCTACCGGGTCTACATGTACGGCTTCGCGCCGGGCTTCGCCTATCTGGGCGGCCTGCCGGACGCCCTCGCGATTCCCCGCCGCCGGACGCCGCGCCCGCCCCATCCCGCCAACGCCCTCCTGGTGGGCGGCGGCCTCGCGGCGGTGGCGACCGTCCCGATGCCCACGGGCTGGTACGTCGTCGGCCGGACCCCGGAGCGGCTCTATTCCGAGGCCCGCCCGCAGAGCTTCCTCGTCGAGCCCGGCGACGGCTTGCGCTTCGAGCCGATCGACGCGGCCACCTTCGCCGCTCTCGAGGCCCGCGCGGCGCGCGGGGAGATCCTCGCGCGGAGGGACCCGTGATGGACGGATCCGTGACGGCGCAGGCCACGCTTCGGATCCTCTCGGCCGGGGCGGGCGTCACCCTGCAGGATGCCGGCCGGCACGGCTATCTCCGCTACGGCATCACGCCGGCCGGGCCGATGGATCCCCTCGCCCACGCCACCGCCAACCGCGCCCTCGACAATTCCCCGGGCGCCACCGCCATCGAGGTCTCCCTCGGCGGATTGTCGCTCACGGCGGAGGCGGCCGCCCTCGACGTCGCCCTGGCGGGCGGCGACCTGCGCATCGACCTCGACGGGCGCCCCCTGCCCGGTGCCGTCGCCCTCACCCTGCGGCCGGGCGCGCGGCTCACCCTGCGGGCGGGCCGGGCCGGGGCCTGGTGCAGCCTGGCGGTGGCGGGCGAGATCGCCGTGGCGCCGGTGCTGGGCTCGACGGCGACCCACACCCGCTCCGGGCTCGGCGGCCTGCACGGTCGCGGCCTGCGGGCGGGCGACGCCCTCGCGGTCCGGGCTGCGCGCGCCTCGGTCGGCGACCCGTGCCGCCTCGCGGCGCCCTGGCTGCATCGGCCGCCGGACGTGATCCGCGTCGTCCTCGGACCGCAGGACGATCTGTTCGAGGCGTCCGCCATCGAGACCTTCCTGGCGGGTCCCTGGCGGATCGGCCCGCGCGGGGACCGCATGGCCAGCTTCCTCGAGGGCCCGTCCCTCCGGGCTCGGACCCACGACATCGTCTCCGACGGCATCGCCATGGGGGCGATCCAGGTCCCGGGCTCGGGCCAGCCCCTGGTGCTCATGGCCGACCGCCAGCCCACCGGCGGCTACCCGAAGATCGCCACGGTGATCGGCGCCGATCTCGGCCGCCTGGCCCAGGCCCAGGCGGGCACGGCGTTGCGCTTCGCCGCCGTCGACCGCGCGCAGGCGGTGGCGGCGCGGCGGGCGGAGCGCGACGCCCTGATCCCCGACATCCCGCGCCAGCCCGTCCTGCGCACCGACTTCCCGTCCGAATTCCTGCTCGGGACCAACCTCATCGACGGCGTCGTCGGTTAGGATCGCGCCGCCAGCGGCCGGGGGTCGCGCCGAGCCGGGGATGCGCCAGATGCCGACCATCGACCTGAATGCCGATCTGGGGGAAGGCTTCGGCGCCTATCGCTGCGGCGACGATGCGGCGATGCTCGCCCTGGTGACCTCGGCCAACGTCGCCTGCGGCTTCCATGCCGGCGACCCCGAGATCATGGCCGAGACCTTCGCCCTGGCGCGGGCGCGGGGCGTCGCCGTGGGGGCGCATCCGGGCTTTCCCGACCTCGCCGGCTTCGGGCGCCGGCCGATGCCGTTCGGCCCGGCCGAGATCGAGCGGCAGGTCGCCTACCAGGTCGGCGCCGCGCAGGCGCTGGCCGCCCTGGCGGGCCATCGCCTGACCTACGTCAAGGCGCACGGGGCGCTGGCCAACCGCGCGGCGGCGGAGCGGGACGTGGCGGATGCGATCGCGCGGGCGGTGCGCGCGGTCGATCCCGCCCTCGGCCTCCTGGCCGTCGCCCGGACCGAGCAGGTCGCGGCCGGCGAGGCGGCGGGCCTGGCCGTCCATGCGGAGATCTTCGCCGACCGCGGCTACACAGAGGCGGGCCAGCTGATCCCGCGCGGCCAGCCCGGCGCGCTCATCACGCAGGCCGAGGCGGCGGCGGACCGGGTCCTGGCGATGGTGCAGGCCGGCGGTCTCCTCACGGCGGAGGGCTCCCTGCTGCCGACGCGGATCGACTCGGTCTGCGTGCACGGCGACAGCGCGCATGCGGTAGGCCTGGCGCGGGCGGTGCGGGCGCGGCTGGAGACGGCCGGGATCGTCCTGCGGGGCCTCGGTCAGAACCCGGTGACGATGCGCCCGTAGGTGGCCTCGGCGAAGGTGTAGATCTGCGCCCCGATGAAGGAGCTGGTCACGAGGAGCACCAGCAGGATCACCACGATCTTGGGCACGAAGGTGAGCGTCACCTCCTGGATCTGCGTCAGCGCCTGGAGCAGCGCCACCAGGATGCCGATCAGCATCGCGGCGCCGATCGCGGGTCCCGCCGCGACGATCACGGTCCAGATCGCGGCGCGCACGAGTTCGAGGGCGTCGACCTCGTTCATCCGGGGAGCGGCCTTGTCCTGTGGGGTTTCGCGTCCACTCTACGCCGGAACGCCGTCACTGCGACAGGGAAATGCCCTGCGCCAGGAGCACGTCCTGGCCGTTTGTGAGGCGGGCCAGGGCGCCCTCGCTGGTGATCTTCACGGACTGGACCTCGCCCGTGACCGTGCCGTCCGAGGACGTGATGGTGCGGCCGATGATCTGGTCGGCCTGCGACAGGAAGCTCGAGGAGAGCAGCGAGTCGAGCTTGGTGTTGGTCTTGGTCGCCTGCTCCACCTGCGAGAAGGTCGCCAGCTCGCTGACATAGGCCGTGGAATCCATCGGCTTCGTCGGATCCTGGTTCTTCAGCTGCGTCATCAGCAGGGTGAGGAAGGTGTCGGCGTTCATCGAGGCGGCGATGCCGGTCGCGGACTTGGTGGCGGCGGCGGTGGCGGCCGTCTGGGATGTGGCCGTGCTGGGGACGCTGGCGACGCTCATCGGCGGGCCTCCTGGTTCGATGGCCCGGTCAGGCCGAGTGGACGGGGGATACGACGGGCGCGGCCCGCAGCACCGGTGCGGCGGCCCCTACCGGAGCGGGGGCGGCCGAGGGGGCGGCCGAGGGGGCGGCCATGAGGGCGGCTTCCGCCGCGTAGAGCCCGCGGATCAGCTTGAGCGCCTCGATCAGCCGGCCCGCCTCGACGAGCCGGCCGGCGCCGAGGACGCCCTCGCGGATCTCCGGATCGGCGACGACGGCGAGGAGACCCGCCTGCAGGGTGCGGCAGAGCTCGCGGGCGCCGTCCGCGTTGGCCGGATCGATCACCAGCGCCTGGACCGCGAAGTAGAGCTGGCGCAGGGGCGTGGTCGCCGCCTCCGCCTGCAGCACGTGGGTCTCGAGCAGGAAGGTGGCGTCGTTCAGAAGCTCCAGGGAGACCTTCCGATCGACGCGCAGGACCGCGCCGTTCACGTAGACGCGCTCGCCGGCGCGCAGGGACAGGCGCATGGTCCGGCTCACCGCAGGCCGTCCCGGATCGAGGTGTTCACCGCGATGAGCGCCGACAGGGCGCGGTCGGGCTCGGCGATGACGGCGTTGGCCTCGTGCATGCTCCACAGGCCGATGGAGACGAGGTCGGCGCGCAGGTCCGGCGGCAGGCCGTTCTCCTCGCTCTGGAGGTCCTCGATGAGCACGCCCCAGAGGCTCTGCAGGAAGCCGGCCGCCATGGCGCGATCCGGCTGCTGGGCATCGGGCCGGTCGGCGATGCGCAGCAGGTCGAGCGCCCGGTCGAAGGCGGCGCGCTCGCGCTCGCGCGCGATGGCCGGGGCCTCCTCCAGGATCTCGGCGTAGGAAAACTGGTACATATCGGTCCTGTCCCGTGTATCCGCGGCCCGCCGCGCCCGGGCGCGGATCGGACCGATGAGCCGTTGGGGCCGACGGGGCCTTCCGGGAAGGCGCCCGCCGCCGGGTCGTGACGGGGCTCGGTCGTCCGGGCCCCGCGCCGCGCTAGAGGTAGTTGACGAGGGAGAGCTGCCGCAGCTGCGCGGTCAGGGCGTAGGAGATCTGCACCTGCGTCGACAGGCGGTCGACCCGGGTCTTGGCCTCGGCCCGGTCCACGCCCTCCATGTCCATGATCTGGGCGTCGAGCAGCGAGGTCTGCGACCCGAGCCGGGTGTTGGCCGCCGCGATCGCGGCCTGCGAGCGGCCGAGATCGGCCTGGAGCGTGATCAGGCCCTTGCTCGCCTCGCCCAGCAGCCCGGCGACCCGCGTGGTCAGGACGCCCTGGGCGGCCGCCGAGAGGTTCGCGGACCCGAGTTCGGAGGCCATCACGTAGGCCATGGCGAGCTTGCGCAGGGCCGGTGCGTTGGCGCTCGCCGACGTCTCCACCGTCTCGCTGAGCGAGATCTGGTTGGTCAGGGGCGCGGTGCCGGCCGCGGACCAGGTCGTCCCCCACGACGCTTCGGCGAACAGGCCCTGGAAGGCCGGCCCGTCGAGGAAGGCCGCCATGTCGCCCTCCGTGATCGCGCTCACGCCGGCGCTGTCCTGCGACAGCCCGAAGGCCGCGCGGAAGGCCGCGTCGACGGCGGTCTTCGCCGGGGAGGCCGGACTCGTCGCGTAGGTGGACATCGGCGCCGCGGCGGTCCGGGTGCCGCCGAAGACGTACTGGCCGCCCGCGGAGGTGTTGAGGAGCGCGGTCAGGGTGCCGAGACGGTTCGCCGCCATGTCCTTGAGGACGCCGGCCCGCTTGTCCTCGGGGACGCCCGTCAGCGCCGTCAGGGTGGCGTCGGCCCCGTCCTGGATCTGCTTCAGGACGGCCTGCGAGGTGCCGAGCCGGAGGCTCGCGGCGTTGTTGCTGTCGCGCAGGGCGGCGAGCTCGGCGCTCTTCTGGCGCAGCCCGACGGCGAGGCCGGTGCGGCTGCCGAGCGCCAGGCCGACATCGGCATAACGGCCGGTGACGATCTCCTGGTTGGCCTGCGCCATGTCGGACTGCATGCGGGCCACGCCGATGCGCGGCGTGTTCCAGAAGCTCAGGGTGGAGAGGGCGTTGGTCCGCATGGGGTCTATCGCACCGCGTCCATCAGGGTTTTCAGGAGATCGTTCACCAGGGTCAGCAGCTTGGCCGAGGCGGTGTAGGACCGTTCGAGCGCGAGGGTCGTCGCCGTCTCGTCGTCGGTGTTGACGCCGGTGGCGTTCGAATAGGCGTCGGAGGCGCGGGCGAGCAGCGTCGACTGGTAGTTCGACTCCGCGGTGGCGGCCTGCCGCTTGCCCGCGAGCCAGCCCACGGACGCCGTGGCGAAATCCTGGAGGCTGCCGCGGCTGGGAAGGTCCGCCGAGGCGTCGAAGGCGCGGTCGGCCGTCAGGACCGAGGCCAGCGTCCGCAGGCGGCCCGCGAAGGCGGTGCCGCCGCTGGCCGCCGGGTTCGACCGGTAATCGGCCCCCGCGATGCCGCCGTCCCGCAGCAGCGCGACGTCGCCGCCGCGCTGCGGATCGACCGAGGCGTTGACCCGGAGCCGGGCGGCCAGCCCGGTGGCGGCGAAGGGACCGCTCGGCACCGACCCGCCGGCATCCGCCGCGAACAGGCCGGCCGCCCGCGGCGGGACCCCGCCCGTGACGCCGAAGCCGACATCGACCAGCGTCCGGCCGGCCGTGGCGTCCAGGTTCTGGACCGTGAGCTGCGCGGCGGCCCCCGAGGCCGCCGCGGCGGTGAAGGTGAGGCGCCCGGCGCCGTCGAGGGCGGCGGTGACCTTGCCGGAGAGCGACGGCGTCGCGGTGTCGGCGGCGATCCGGCCGTTGATCGCGGCGACGAGCTCGGCCGGGGTCACCCGGGACGGGTCGGCGGCCGCACCCGCCATCGTGCTCGCGTTCAGCACGATCTTGACGGCGGAGCCGTCGGCGAGGCTAAGGGCGAACGCCACTTCGTTGGCGCCGCCGAGATCCGCCGTCCCGGCCGTGCCCGCGGCGGCCCCCGGGCGGAACGCCTCCGTCGTGGCGAGGGCGCCGAGGGCGCTCACCTGGCGCGTCGCTTGGTTCAGGACGCGGGTCCCGGTCTCGGCGAAGGCGTCGATGAGGCTGGCGGCGATCCCGTCGAGCTGGGATTCGTAGCGGGTCGCCACGCCGTCGCGCAGCTCCGCCAGGCCGGCGATGCGGCCGGACTGCACCGGCATCGGGGAATCGGCGCCCGTCACCGGCACGCCGTCGACGATGACGGCGGCCCCGGTGGTGCCGGCCGGGAAGGCGGCGGTGGGCGTGAAGGCGACGCGCCGGGCGCTGCGCTCGAACAGGGGGACGCCGCTGTCGGTGTAGATCGCGACGTCGTTGCCGGCGCGCACGACCGTGGAGATGCCGATCTCCTGGGACAGGCCGGCGAGGATGCGGTCGCGGTCGTCGAGGGCGTCGGTCACGTCGCTGCCGTTCGCGGTGCCGCGGGTCACGACCCGGTTGGCGGCCTCGAACTGGGACAGGAGGTCGTTGATGCGCACGACCGACTCGGCGAGGCCGGCATCGGCCTGCGCGCGCACGGTCTCGACGGCCGCCGCGCTGCTGTTCAGGCTCGTCGCGAGGTCACGCGCCCGGTCGACCGCGTCGCGCGCCAGCGCCACGTCGTCGGGCTGGTTGGCCGCGGCCTTCAGGGCCGCGTTGAGGGCCCCGAGGCGCGCGGCCGGAGAGGTGCCGTCGCCGGTGTCGCCGATGGTCCCCTGAAGGGTGGCGAGACCGTCGAGCACGGCCTCGCTCGCGGCCACGGAGGAGGTCCCGGCGAGCTTGCGGTCGAACAGGGCGACGTCGGTGGCCCGCTGGATCGAGACCGCGCTGCCCCCGCCGGCCGCCACCAGGTTGGCGATCTTGCGGGTGTAGAACGGATCGCTCGCCCCGGCCGTGTTGCGCGCGGCGACGGCGATCTGCGTCGAGGTCGCGAGCAGCGAGGTCCGGGCGGAGTTGAGGGCGAGGGCGAGGCCCATCGGGTGTGTCCTGGAAAGCGGGCGGGTGGTGGGCGGCGGGCGCCGCCGCACCGGGGGGCGCGGCGGACGGGGCTTCGAGGCCCTGAGCCCGGTGCCGGAGTCCGGCGCCGGGCTCCGGCGTGGCCTCAGCGCTTGAGGTTCATCAGGGTCTCGAGCAGCTCGTTGCCGGTCATGAACACCTTCGAGTTGGCGGTGTAGACGGTCTGCGACTCGATCATCGAGGTCAGCTCGGTGCTGACGTCGACGTTGGACTGCTCCAGGGCGCTCGCCTTGAGGGTGCCGAGGCCGCCGAGACCGGCGAAGCCGATCTGGAGGTCGCCGGAGTTCAGCGACGGCAGGTAGACGTTGCCGGCGCGCGGATCGAGATTGTCGGGGCTCTTCACTTCGGCGATCGGGATCTTGAAGGCCTCGAGGCGGGTGCCGTCGGCGTAGGTCGCGTAGACGAGGCCGTCCGGGCCGAATTCGGTGCCGGTCACGGCCGAGGGCGCCTTGCCGTTGGCGGTGCCCTTGAGGGCGTCGGCGCCGGCGAGCTGCGTCATGCCGCTCATGTCGAGGGTGAAGGGCTCGCCCCCGGGAATCGTGAAGCTCGCGGTGGTCGGGCCGGACAGCTTGCCGTCGGCGTTGAAGACGAACTGGATCGGCGCGGTCAGGGCCGTCTGGTCCGGTCCATAGACCGAGGCGGTCCAGGTGTTGGGGAGGACCGGCGGAGTGGCGGTCGCGTCCGCGGGCGTGTGCTTCAGGTAGATGTCGAGGGTGACGCTGTTGCCGAGCTTGTCGTAGGTGACGAGCGAGGTCTTCTTCGAGTAGTTCGTCGGCGACACGGTTCCGCCGAGCGTCGGCGTGTCGGCCGCGAGGTTGCCGCCCATCGTCGCCTTGGTGGAGGGCGACGCCCGGAGGCCGAGGCTCGCCATGTTCACGGGCACCAGCCCGTCGGTGCTGTTGAGGGCGGGGGTCGGCGCCTGGCCGTCGACGAGGCTGTAGCCCATCAGCGTGAAGCCGCCGGCGTTGACGAGGTTGCCCGTCGGCCCGTCCACCACGAAGTTGCCGGCGCGGGTCAGGTAGGACGCCTTGTTGTCGTCCTGCACCACGAAGAAGCCGTTGCCCTGGATGGCGAGGTCGGTCTTCGAGGACGTGAAGGTGACCGGGCCCTGGGTGCCGATCGACCGGCGGATCGTGGTCTCGACCGCGCCGGAGGTGTAGTTCGCCGTGGAGCCGCCATCGATCAGCAGGGACGAGAACTCGGCCGCCGAGCGCTTGTAGCCCGTGGTGCTCGAGTTCTGGACGTTCTCGGCGACGGTGGAGATGCGGTTCGACTGCGCATTCATGCCGGAGACGCCGGTGCGCAAAACGCTGATGAGACTCATGACGTCACCTCGAAGAGGGGGATCGCGGCGCGGCGCGACGGTGTGGCGGGCACTAAAGGAAGGCAGGCTTGCGCGGGGCTGGGTGGCCGCGCGCGCGGGGGACGGAACGGGGCGGATGGGGCAGCGGGCGGCATGATCGGCCTCACGTCCGCAGGAACTGCGCGAGCTCCAGGAACGCGTCCTGGCTCGCCGCCATGCCGGGTTCCTGACGCAGGGCCTCGTAGATCCGCGGCACAAGGAGGATGGCCTGGTCGAGCTCGGCATCCTCGCCGGTGCGGTAGCCGCCCATCAGGCGCAGGTCGCGGGTCTCCTCGAACCGGGCCATCATGGCCTTGAGGCGCCGGACGAGCTCGCGCTGCTCGGGCGTCCAGACTTCGGAGGCCAGGCGCGAGATCGATCCGAGGAGGTGCACGGCCGGATAGCGGCCCTGCTCGGCGATGGCCCGGTCGAGGACCACGTGCCCGTCGAGGGTGCCGCGGATCGAATCCGCCACGGGATCGTTGTGGTCGTCGCCGTCGACGAGCACCGAGAACACGCCCGTGATGGTGCCGGCGCCGTCGAGGCCGGGGCCGGCCCGCTCGAGGAGGCGGGGCAGGTCGGAGAACACGCTCGGCGGATAGCCCCGCGCCACCGCGGGCTCGCCGGCCGCCAGGGCGACGTCGCGGGCCGCGTGGGCGTAGCGCGTGACGGAATCCACGATGAGCAGCACGGATTCGCCGGCGTCGCGAAACGATTCCGCGATGGCGAGCGCCATCTTGGGCGCCTGACGGCGCATCATCGGGCTCTCGTCCCCGGTGGAGACGACGATGACGGACCGGGCCCGGTTGGGCGCCATCGCGCCGTCCAGGAATTCGCGCACCTCGCGGCCGCGCTCGCCCACCAGGGCGACGACGACGCTGTCGAAGCCGGTGGCCCCGGCCAGCATCGCCAGCAGGGTCGACTTGCCGACGCCGGAGCCGGCGAAGATGCCGATGCGCTGGCCGAGGCAGAGGGGGGTGAACAGGTCGAGGGCGCGAACCCCGGTGCGCAGGGGCTGCGTCACCCGCGCCCGCTCCATGGCGGGGGGCGGGGCGGCTTCCAGCGGCACGGCGCGGGCGCCCGGGACGAGGTCGCCGAGGCCGTCGATGGGGCGCCCGAGGGCATCGATCACCCGGCCCTTCCAGCTCGGGTCCGGGCGCAGGGTCGGGTCGCCGAGGCGATACGCCAGGGTTCCGATCCCGGCCTCGATCCGGGAATCGAACGGCTTCACGGTCACGCCGCCCGCATCCACGCGCACGACCTCGCCGATCTGCTCGCGGCCGTTGGCCAGGAAGCCCATGCGGTCGCCGAGGGTCATGAACGGCGCCACGCCGGCGACGCGGGCCGCGCTGGCGGTGACCTCCTGGATCGGCCCGCCGACGCGCACCAGGGGCAGGGCCTCGCGGCCCCTCGCCAGGGCCGCGCCGAGGCGGTCGAGGAGATCGGGCATCGGCTCAGCCCTGGGGGCTCAGGGAGCGGATCGCCCCGGAGAAGGTGGTCTCGGTCTCGGCGCTGAGCGTCGCCGCGCTCTCGAAGGCGCGCTGGATGGTGATGAGCTTCGTCATCTCCAGCACCGGGTTGACGTTGGCGCCCTCGACATAGCCCTGGACCATGCCCATGCGGGTGAAGTCCTGCACCGGGACCGCCGGCAGGCTGGTGCTGACGCCGTTCGGCTCGGCGCGGGTGAGCGTGGTCTTCGGGTCGAGGGTGAAGAGGCCGATGGCCCCGACCTGGTTGATGCCCTGCGAGACGCTGCCGTCGCGCCCGATGGTGGGCGGGCCGGCCTGCGGATCGAGCAGGATCGGCGCGCCGCCGGGATCCAGCATCGGCTGGCCGGTGAGGCTGCGCAGCTGGCCCAGCGCGTCCATCGTCATGCGGCCGTCGCGGGTATAGACGGGGCCCTTGGCGCCCCGCACCGCGAACCAAGCCTCGCCCTGGACCGCCACGTCGAGGGGGCTGTCCGTCTTGATCGTCGGCCCGGCCCGCTGGGAGATGTAGGTGTCGCCGGAGGAGGCGAAGGCGACGGCGCCCTTGGTGGCCTGGGCGAGGAGCGCGGTGAACTTGGTGTCCTCGGCGCGGTAGCCGCTGGTGGACAGGTTGGCGACGTTGTTGGCGACCGCGTTCAGCCGCTTGTCGAGGGCGATCTGCGCCGAGAGCGAGACGTAGAGGGCGTTCTGCATGGCGCCTCAGCTCCCGAAACGAATGCGCTGGAGGCTGAGGAGCAGACTCGCGTCGAGGCCCTGCGCGGTGGAATCGGCGAACAGGTTGAGGACGGGGGCCGACGCGGCGTTGTTCTGGGCATCCCAGATCGCGGTGAAGCGCTGCACGAAGCGCTGCAGCTTGTCCGGGTCCTTGAAGCTCGCGAGATCCACCCGCTTCTCGATGATCGCCGCCTGGCCGGCGATGCCGTCCGCGCTGGAACTGTCGGGCAGGCCCAGGACGGTCTTGACCACCTGCGACAGGGCCGGATCGCCCAGAACGCCGTAGCCCGAGGAGACGGTGGGCGCCATGCGGGCGAAGTACAGGGCGAGACGCACGCCGGCATCCTCGCTGCCCGCATCGGTCTCCAGGCTCTGGCGCAGGTAGGCGGCGGTGGTGTCCGTGGTGGCGGCGGGCAGCGTCGTCGTGAAGGCGCCGTAGGTGTTGAAGTCGAAGGCCTTGGCGAAGGCGACGTAGCGGTCGTCGGCGAGGCGGTTGGCGAAGGCTTTCGAATCCGAGACCCCTTCGGTCAGCACCTTGCGCATGAAGGCCTTGGCGTAGGTCATGTCCTCCAGGCCGTAGGCCTTCATCGCGTAGGCGTAGAGGCGCCGGTCGCCGAGAAAATCGTCGATGGATTTCACGTCGCCGATTTTCGCCTTGTAGTAGGCGGTCTCGCGGGCGACGTCGGGCTGCGCGGCCTTGCGCGCCAGGGTGCCGTCGAGGTCGCGGGCGATCAGGCGGTAGCTCGTGAAGGTGCTCGTCATGGCAGGGCGCGATCGCTCGTGCGGCGCGGTGGCATCGCCGGATTGCAAAGAGAGGGGCGGGACGGCCGGGCGCCCGAGGCGTCGCGGAACGGAGCCGGGGCGGCCCCCGTCCGGCCTAGGCCGCGGGGCTTGCCGGAGGCTGGCGCCGAGACCGGGCCGCGGGCGGCCGTCACAGCGGGGTCGGCCCGATGATCGTCTCCGAGGTGATCACGACCCAGCCGGACCCGGTGGCGCGGATGGAGAGGATGCGGCCCGCGCCCGGCAGGACGGCGCCCGGCACCACTTGGCGCAGGCCCTCGGGGCCTTCCACCAGGGCCGCGCCCTCCGTCACCCGGCGCAGGACGTAGCCCCGTGCCTTCGCGGCGGAGTCGCCCTGCGGCTCGTCGGCGCGCGGCGGGACGGGATCGGGCAGCGCGCCGGTGGTGGTCGGATCGAGGTCGAGGGCCGCCTCGCGGACGGGGGTCGCCGTCCGCTTCCAGGCGAAGCCGCCGCCCACCGCCGGCAGGAACGGCTGGACCGAATAGGTGTTCGAGGCGCCCGTGATCGCGAAGGCCGCGAAGGTGCCCGAAACCACGGCGAGGCCGAGGCAGAGTCCGACGGCGGCGCGCTCCACGGCGGCCGCCCGGGACCGGCGCAGGATCTCGGCCCCGGCGGAGGGACGGGTGTAGCCGGGACGCGGCGAGAGCGGGGTGGCGGCGCGACGGGAGAAGGTCGGGGTCATGGCCATCGCAAGGGGAGCCGGCGGACGAGCCAAAACACTCACATGTTATAGTTACCAAGCCGTTAAGATCCGGCCCGGATCGACAGTCCGGAAACCCGCTGTTAAGCCTGCCCGCAGGTCGCGGACGGGACGGCGGGACGATGGCGGATTGGCAGGAGGCGGTTGCCCGGGGAGACCGGCCCGCGCGCACGCCCTCGCCGAAGCGCTTCCGCGTGATGCAGCAGGGCCGCATCGTCCTCGGCCCGGAGAGCCTGGTGCCCTGCATCGTCCGGGACCTCTCGCCGAAGGGCGCGAGCCTGCGCCTGCCGCGCCCGACCCCCCTGCCCGAGTGCTTCGATCTCGTCATCGCCGGCCACGAACTCCGGACCGTCGCGGTCCGGCTGCGCTGGCAGCGCGCCGACTTCGCCGGCGTGACCTTCCTGGCCCAGGACTGAAACCGTCCCCCTCGGGGGTGCGTCCCGCGGGCCTGCGGCACATCCGGGCACAGGCCCGGGCGATCGGCCTTAAGCTCCTGCTAAGCCGGACCGGGCATAGTCGCCTCATCGGCAAGCGACTGTCCCGGATCGGGACGGAAGCCCCTCGATACGAACGCGGTGGATAGGTTTCGTGGACCTATAGACATGATGTCGTCCCACCGGTCCGGTGAAACTCCGGGATGTATGAAGCAATACTTGACCTCTCCTGAGAGAGATCTTTAGCCCTCGGGGCGTATTGCTCGGCTACGCACACGAATTCCTTGCAATTCCTGCCAACCGGACATCCTCGCAATGACCAGCCTGCTGACCAACAACGCCGCCATGACGGCGTTGACGACTCTGAAAAGCATCAACACCCAGCTCGACATGACCAGCAACCGGGTCTCGACCGGCCAGCGCGTCTCGAGCGCCGCGGACAACGCCGCCTACTGGTCGATCGCCACCACGGTCCGCACCGACAACGCCTCGCTCGGTGCCGTGAAGGACTCCCTCGGCCTCGGCTCCTCGGCGGTGGACACCGCCTACAACGGCCTGAACTCCGCGATCTCCGATCTGCAGAACATGCGCGCCAAGCTGCAGACGGCCCTGCAGCCCGGCGTCGACCGCGCCAAGGTGCAGGTCGAAATCGACGCCATCCAGAACAAGATGGACAGCACCGCCAAGTCGTCGGTGTCGAGCGGCCAGAACTGGCTCTCGGTCGATTCCTCCGCATCGACCTATCAGAAGGATCGCCTGGTCATCGCCGGGTTCTCGCGTGAGGCCGACGGCGACATCGCGTTCTCGACGGTCAAGATCAACGTCAACGAGATCAAGCTCTACGACGCCAACGCGGGCACCAGCGTGGACGTGCCGGGCACGGCCGCCCAGGTGTTCGGCTCCCAGACGATGACCGGTCTGGCGGCCTTCCGTCCGGCGGACGCAACGCCCGCGAACCGGGGCACGGCCGATTTCTCGGGCGCCGCCACGGTCGCGCTGGACATCCGCGTGGACGGCTCCGCCACCGCGGCCGTGATCACGCTCAACAAGGCCAGCCTCACCTCGGCGGTCTCGAACCTGGCCCGCGTGACCACCGATGAGCTGCTCTCGGCGATCAACAACCAGATCGCCGGCTCAGTCGATCTGGCCGGCAAGGTCACCGCCGGTCTCGACACCCAGGGCCGCCTCACGTTTACCCGGAGCACGGTCGGTTCGCCGGAGTCCCTCCAGGTGAACACCACCGCAGCCAACACCGTCGACCTCGGCTACGGTGGCGCGACGGCCACCGGAAAGCTGGCAACCGGCACGGATGCGACCACGGTGGTGAGCAAGGGTATCCTGGACACGGCCGGCGGCACCTACACCACCCCAGGGGTCACGGGTAACTACACCGTCGCCGATTTCGACATCTCGAAACTGGTCGGGACCGCCGGCGACGCCGACCTCAGCAGCATCATCAACATGGTCGACAAGGCGATCGCCAAGGTCACCGATGCCGGCACCAAGCTCGGTGCCAACAAGACCCAGATCGACGGCCAGAAGTCGTTCATCGACACCCTGATGAAGGCCAACGACCGGACGATCGGCACCCTCGTCGATGCCGACATCGAGGAGGAGTCCACGAAGCTCAAGGCCCTGCAGACCCAGCAGCAGCTCGGCGTGCAGGCCCTCAGCATCGCCAACGCCGCGAGCCAGAACGTCCTCTCGCTCTTCCGCTGAGCCGAACGGCGCCCCGGAACTCCGGGGCGCTCCATGCAAGACAGGCCACGCCTCCGCGAGGAGGCGTGGCCTTTTGCATTCCGGAGGGTGCGCGACCGCGGCGGGACCCAGGCGCGGATCAGCCCACGAAGGTGTAGCCGGCCAGCCGCTTGGCCTCGATCGGGTCGTAGCCGAGGCGCATCCGCAGCTTCTTGCGCAGCTTGCTGATGTGGCCCTCGACCACGCTCTCCTCGACGTCGGTGCCGTGGTCGGCATAGACCGCGGTGAAGATCTGCGCCCGGCTGAGCTGCCGGCCGCGATGGCCGGCGAAATACTCGAGGATGTGCCGCTCGCGGCGCGGCAGGATCAGGCTGATCCCGTCGATCTCGGGGTCGCGGCCGTCGGAGAACACCTTGAGGCGGCCGCTGCGATCCTGGGCGGCGGGCGCCTGGATCTCGCCGCGGATGCCGCGCCGGCGGATCGCCTCGGCCCGCGCCAGGATCTCGCGGACATGGACCGGGCGGCGCACGACGTCGTCGATGCCGGCGGTGAAGAGGTCGAGGGTCTGCTCCAGGGAGCGGGTCTCGTTGAGGGCGATGATGGGCGCCTGGGAAAAGCTGCGGATCCTGGCGGTCCGGCTGGCGCGATCGGCGCATTCGCCGAGCACGATCCCCTGGAGAGCATCGGCCGGGTTTCCGGCGAGCCAGGCCAGGAAGTCGTCCGCATTCGTGCTGCGTGCCGGAACCGCCTGCGCGTTGAAGCCCGCCACGTACTCGGCGGCCACCGAGTGCCTCTCATCGACAACGATATACATTTCAGCGCCCCGCCGAAAACGAACTGTTCTGCAAGCCCACCGGACGATCACCTTGGAAGCGGAGCGACTTCGTTGTTCGCCCTTGGCATCCAGGTTTTACTTGATGATGACTTCGCAGCGGCCTCTCTTGAAGAGGATCTATTCGCTGCCGTCCGTCGCCTTGCGTTGGAAATGTTTCTTTAAGGAAATGGTTAATTTTGGATTAAGTGGTTCGGCGTCCTGTGATCCCGGTCCGATTTTCGGGCCTCTGGGATACCAGGGACGGCCTCGGACGGGCCGGATGTGGCAAATCGATCACGGTTTCGCGAGCGGCCCGGCACGCGCGCCGCACCGCACGAATCGTGCGGCCGGCCGGCGGGCCTGGTCGGGGGCGCCGGACGATGGGCCGGCGCCTACCCGCGGGCGCTCCGCGCCGCGGCGGGCGCCAGGGTCTCGCCCAGCAGTTCGATCTGAGCGACGAGGCGGGTCAGGCCTTCGCTGCGAGGCACGGCGGGCATGGGCGGTGGCGTCTCCTCGCCTTCGCCCCCGAGGCTCGCCAGGGTCGCGGTGATCCAGCCGCTCCAGGCCGCGAGGGCCTCGGGGTCGGCCACCTCGACGGCGTAGCGCAGGGCCGTGAGGCGGGCCGAGATCCGCCGCAGGGTGGCGTCCGCCACCATGGCGGATTCCACCTGCGGGTGTCGCCCGGCCCAGGGCTGCTGCAGGGCGCGGGCGAGCGCGGCTTCGAGGTCGTTGAGGGCGAGGCCGGCACCCCGGGCGGCCTGGGCCCGCAGGCCGCTGGCCTCCGCCTCGGGTCCGGCGCAGAGAACCGCCCGGGCGAAGGCCGCATGGGCCCGCACCGCCCTGCGCAGCTCGAGGCGCACCTGGTCGGGCTCCCAGATCGGCCAGAGCACGAGGGCGCTCGCCACCGCGATCAGACCGCCGAGGAGGGTGAGGAGGGCGCGCATGCCCGCCACCTCCCAGGAGCCGTGCCCGGGCTCCACCACCTCGACGAGGAGGACCACGAGCGGGGTCAGGCAGGCGATGAAGACGCCGTAGCTGACCTGCCGGGCGGCAAAGCCGATGATGCTCAAGGGAAAGACCAGGGCGGCCAGGACCAGGGGCGAGGTGGCGAAGCTCGCGAGAATGGCCCCGATCAGGCCGCCGAGCACCGTGCCGCCGATCCGCTCCAGGGCCCGCTGCCAGGTGGCGGCGTAGAACGGCTGCATCGTCAGCACCACCGTCATGGTGAGCCAGTGGGCGAACGGTCCGGCCCAGACCAGGGTCGCCCAGAGGGCGGGGGCCGCCACCACGGTGGCGCGCACGGCGTGGCGCAGGTTGGCGGAGGCGACGGTGAAGTTGGTGCTGAGCGGCCCGAGGAGCCGGGTCCCGAGGGGGAGGCTCGCCCGGCCCAGCAGGGCGCCGCCGGGCCGGTAGCCGTCCGGCGTCGAGAGCTTGGCGCCGATGCGGACGCGGTCGAGGATGCGGGTGGCGAGATCGTGCAGCCCGCGGTCATGGGCGAGGCGCCGGGTGCTGCGGTCGATCGCCCGGTCCAGGCGGGCGAGGTCGATCACGCTGTCGTCGCGGATGGCCCGCGCGATCACCCCGAGGAGCGGACGCAGGCGGCGCAGGAAGCGGCGGACCATGCGGCGCCGGCGCGGGTCCGGCTCGCCCTCGATCAGGTCCGAGACCGCGATCAGGGCGGCGAAGATCTGCTCGGCCGCCTCGAGGCGGATCAGGGCCTGGGCCGTGCGGTCGGAGATGCGCTCGCGGCTGCGGGCGAGGTCGACGATCACCGTGCGGGCCTGCTCGATCGCCTCGCGCACGCCCCGGCGATGGGCCCGGGCGTGGCGGTCGAAGGCCTGCAGGTCGAAGGTCTGGCGGTCGAAGATCTGGCGGGCGCCGCCCCGGGGGGCGGTCCTGGTCTCGAGCGTCTCCGGCCAGGCCAGGGAGGCGAGGTCCTCGAGATCGTCGCAGAGGCGGGTCAGGCGGCGCCAGACCTCGGCCACCGCGCGATGCGTCGGGCGATAAGGGTGAAGCCGCCACAGGAGGAGCGCCAGCAGCGTCGCCCAGAGGCCTCCAGCGGTGAAGACCAGCCCGGCCACCAGGGCCTGGTCGGGCGTGAGCGGCCGGTCCAGGGCGAAGCACAGGACGAGGACCAGGACGTTGCCGGCGGCCTGGGCCTGCACCCCCCAGACCCGGGCATAGGTGCAGCCGAAGATGACGATGCCGGCGAGCGGCACCACCGGCACCGGCCCCAGCGGCTGCATCAGGCCGAACAGCCCCCAGATCATTCCGCCGAGGAGGGAGAAGACCGTGAGCACGAGGAGGCGCGAGCGCATCGGCCCGCCCGCATCGGCGAAGCACGCGAGATTCGCGGCGAGCGCCACGGTGAGGAGCGGCGGCCAGGGAAACCATTCGTGCAGCAGGATGACGAGGCCGAAGGCCAGGGCCGCCCGCACCCCGTCGACGAGGCTGAGGCCGCGGGGGTCGAGGCCGATCGGCAGGCGCGTGAGGTCGAGCCCCGGATTGGTCAGCGTCCCGCGCCCCCGCAGGAAGGCGGCCGCGCGCATCCGCCGGCGTCGGCCGGCCGCGGGACCGGTCGGGGCGGGATCGGACGGGCCGGGAGCGGACCGGGCGGAAGACGAGGGCATCGCGGACGAGGGGGACTCCCGGCGGGCGCAGGCCCGCCGTACCTCCGCGATCTAGGGCGTCTGCGCCCCGCGTGGAACCGCCGGGCTCGGCACGGGAGCCCTGCGTGACGCGGGAGCCTTCCGTCGCCCGCAGCGCCCGGCGCCGGTGGCCGGGGTCAGATCGCGCTGCCCTTCTCGACCACCGTCGTGTCCACGACGTCCGCGGGCTCATAGAGCCAGCGCGTCATGGCGCCCGCCGCCATCGCACCGACGATCGGCGCGAGCCAGAACAGCCAGAGCTGCGCCACGTATTCGCCGCCCGCGATCAGGGCCGGACCGGTGCTGCGCGCCGGATTGACCGACGTGTTGGTCACCGGGATCGAGATCAGGTGGATCAGCACCAGGGCGAACCCGATCGGGATGCCGGCAAAGCCCGTCGCAGCCCCCTTCGAGGTGGTGCCGACGATGATGACGAGGAAGAAGAACGTCGTCAGGACCTCGGTGACGAGGCAGGCCGCGAGGTTGTATCTGCCCGGGCTGAGATCTCCGTAGCCGTTCGCCGCGAACCCGTTCGGGACCCAGCCGGCCTTGCCCGAGGCGATGGAATAGAGAACGCCCGCCGCCAGGAGCGCACCCGTCACCTGGGCGACGATGTAGGGCAGGACGTGCCGGTTGGCGCAGCGATGGGCCGACCACAGCCCGAGGGTCACGGCCGGATTGAAGTGCCCGCCGGAGATGTGCCCCACCGCGTAGGCCATCGTCAGCACCGTCAGTCCGAAGGCCAGGGCGACCCCGAGGAAGCCGATCCCGAGTTCGGGGAAGGCCGCCGACAGGATCGCGGCGCCGCAGCCGCCGAAGGTCAGCCAGAACGTTCCGAAGAACTCGGCGGTCGCCCGCCGCATCGTATCGTGATCCATGACGATGCCTCCCGCTCGCAGGGTCGCGAGGCACTCGTCCCATGGCGGGTTCGCCGCCATCGCCGGCACGACGCGAGACCGAATCTCCTCCGCCGCCGCGCGAGCGGCGCACGATCTCAGGATTACACAGTCGCAGGACGACAGCAACGGCGCCGGACAATCAAATTGTCACGCATCCGCCCAGGGCCGAAACCTTTCGTGTTGCAGTTGTCGGCGACCACGAACCGGACCGAAGACTGAACAGGATCGGGGGAAGGCCGGCGCGCGGGCCATCCCCCACGGGGTGACGTCCATCAGTCACGGCGTCGGGTCCGCATTGTTCGGACGCCGCGCGGATCTCCTCGCACTCCCGTCGGGTAAGGGCCGGAGCCTCCGCGGGTTTCGGTTCGGGGTCAGGAGGCGCGCCCCGACGCGGCGCGACACCCGCGCGAGGCCGGCCCCCGCGAGGCTGGGCGGCGTCGCGGGGCCGGACCTTCGGACGCGGACGTTCCGACCTCGGCCCTCAGGTCTCGGCCGTCAGAACGAACCCGGTCGTCAGAACTTGCCGCCGAGACCGACGCTGCCGCCCTGCCCCATCTGGGGGGCGAGGCCGCCGGAGCTCGACCGGCTCGTGGTCTCGCCCTCGATGTCCTCGCGGCGGATCCGGCGCTCCTCGTTCGCGGCAGCGCGGCTCTGGCCGCCGGCGGAGCTCGGCAGGTTGAGGCGGCGCGTCGGCGCGGTCTGCAGCGGGCCCCCGTCGGGGTCGACCTCGGCGGAGCGGCTGCGCTGGGGACCCGGCACCGCGCCGCGCATGGAGGGCGGCGGCCCGACCTCCGTCTCGGGCATCACGCCGCCGCCGCCGCCGAGCGCTTGGCACCCGGCGAGCGCGGCGGCAACGAGCGCGACGGCGCAGGCTCTGGACGGAAGGGACATCGGGTCTGGTCCTCGGTAACACCGGCGACCGCATTCGGACGCCCACGCAAGCTATTCGCCTCTGTACGACGCAGATTTGTCGAAAACCAGACACGCTCCGGTGCGCAAGAGGATTGCGGCCACGCTTGGCCCGGTGCCAGAGTGCTGGTCTCGGAACCCAGATCGGTCGCAGCCCGGTCCGTTTCTTGCGCGCGATCGCTTCGTCCTGCTGTCCCCGGGGTCCGTGTCATCCCTCCCCGGGGATCGGCAGGAAGGGACGCCGCTCGCGCGTCCCTTCCTGCCGCCCATCCACAACTTCGCCTTGGTCCACGCGCAATGAGGCCGGAACCGCCCGTCAGGCGGAACCCGCCGCCCAAGCTTCCATTGTGTCAGGCCGGCGAGACGCACCATTCGGGGAACGCGCGTGTTCAGAACTGTCCGGATGATCGCCACTGCGACGATCACCCTGTTGGCCGCCTCCGCGGCCGCCGAGACCCCGGCCGCGCCGGGCAAGGACGCCGCGCCGAGCTCCGGCGAGGTGACGACGGGCTCGTCCACGCCGCCGGCGTCCGCCCCGGTCCCGACGCCGGCGCCGCCAACCCAAGCGCAGCCGGCTCAAGCGCCCGCGCAACCCGCTCCGGTTCCTGCCCCGGCGCCCGCCCAGCCGGCGGCGCCCGGGACGCCGCCCGTGGCCGGCCCGCCCGCGCCGAGCGCGCCCGCCGCCGGGGCGCCCGCGACGGGCACGCCCGCCACCGTTCTCGACACCCAGGATTACGAGGGCGTCCTCGGCAAGGCCGTGCGCAGCTCCACCGGCGAGGATATGGGGCGGATCATCGACATCATCCTCGACAAGGACGGGCGTCCGCGCGCGGCCATCATCGATTTCGGCGGCTTCCTCGGCGTCGGCTCCCGCAAGATCGCGGTGGACTGGCGCGCCATGCGCTTCACCACCGACGGCAAGGCGAGCCGGCCGGTGCTCCAGCTCAGCCGCAACCAGGTCCGCGTCTCGCCGGAATACAAGCCGGGCGAGCCGATCGTGGTGCTCGGCCCGGCGAGCCCGGCCGCTCCGGCCGAGGGCGAGCAGGCGGCGGCCCCGGTCCAGGGTCCGGTCGCGCCGCCGGCGCCCGTCGCGTCGCCTCCGGCCGCCGGTCCCGCCCCGACGACCGCGCCCGCCGCCACGATGCCGCCCGCCCCGGTCGCCGCGCCGGCGCCTGAGAAAGCGCCGGACAAACCGGCCGAGAAGTCGCCGGATCGATGACGGTCCCGCTTCCGAAGGATCGCCGGGCCCTCAAGCCGCGGGAGGTGGCGCGTCCGGAGTTCCGGCCGCGGTCGCTCCCGCGCCGCGACGCCCTCACGGACGACGCCCCGTCGGCGACGGCAGCGGAGAACCCGGCCGACATGAAGGTGATCTCGCGCCGGAGCACGCGCGGCCTCGACGGGTTCGCGTTCTTCGTGGCGAACCTCCAGACCGGCTTCGGCCCGTTCCTGGCCGTCTACTTCACCCAGGCGAAGTGGACGCAGTCCGATATCGGCTTCGCGCTGACCGTCGGGAGCCTCGTGAGCCTGCTCGGCCAGGTGCCCGGCGGCGCCTTCGTGGACGCGGTGCACGCGCGCCGGTTCGCCGCCGGCTTCTCGGTCGTGGCCATCGCGCTGAGCGCCTTCGCGCTGGCGATGTGGCCGAACTTCCTCGTCGTGCTCCTGGCCATGGCCGCCCACTCGGCGGCGAGCTGCATCCTCACCCCCGCCATCGCGGCGATCAGCATCGGCCTCGTCGGGCATGCCCGGGCGGGCGAGCGGCTGGGCCGCAATGCCAGCTTCTCGGCCCTCGGCAATGCCGTGGCCGCCGCCGGCATGGGCGCCTGCGGCTACTACCTCTCGAACGACGCGGTGTTCTACCTGACCGCCGCCCTGATGGTGCCGACCCTGATCGCGCTGTCGCGGATCCGGCCGGAGGAGATCGACGGGCCGGCCCACGTCAAGGCGAGCGGGACCGCCGGCGCGGGCCGGGGCGAGGCCGGCCTGCGCGCCCTCCTCACCAACCGCGCGCTCCTGTGCTTCGGCGCCTGCATGACCCTGTTCTTCCTCGCCAACGCGGCGATGCTGCCGCTCGTGGGCAGCATGCTGACCCTGCGGGCCAGCGAGACCGCCACGGCGCTGATCGCCGCCTGCATCGTGGTGCCCCAGGTCGTCCTTGCGGTGTCGGCGCCCACCATCGGGCGGCTGGCCGAGCGCTGGGGCCGCCGCCCGCTGCTGCTCCTCGGCTTCGCCGCCCTGCCGATCCGCGGGCTGCTCTTCGCCTACGTCGACAGCCCGGAACTCCTCGTGGCGGTGCAGGTCTTCGACGGCATCTCGGCGGCGGTGTTCGGCGTGATGGTGCCCCTCGTGGTCTCGGACGCCACCCGCAAGACCGGCCACTTCAACCTCGCCCTCGGCGCGGTCGGCACCGCCATGGGCATCGGCGCCGCCCTGTCCACCTCGCTCGCCGGCGTGATGGCGGATCGGCTCGGCAGCCACACCGCGTTCCTGGGCCTCGCGATCGTGGGCTTCGCGGCCTTCGCCCTCGTGGCGCTCATCATGCCCGAGACGCGCCGCGACCCCGCGGTGTAACCTCGGGCGGGTCCGCGGACGGATCCGGGCGGCATCGAATTCGCTTGCCGCTCAAGCGACGTTCAGGTTTGCACGCTAAAACGCGCAAACCTCCGCCAGACACTGCAACGCTTGCGTCCGCTTCGCGTTGCGAGTCCGGGGGGCTCCGAAACCTGTGTGGGGCACGCGCGGGAAACCAGGGTCCGCGAGGACGCCTTAACAGTAGCCGGTCCACCCTACGTCCGGGCGGGCCTCGAAATCGGGACGGTCACCGCGATGGAAGACCTCTGCGTTTATGCCGATAGGCCGTTCGCCTTCGTGGGACGCTATCTGCGCCGGCGCGCCCTGCCGCACCTCGTCATCCTGTGCGCCGTGCTCGGCGCCGTGGGCTTCTCCGTCAGCACGGACTATGCCCTGAAGGGCGTCGTGGATGCGCTGAGCAAGGGCCCGCAGGCCGGCCTGATCTGGGGCGCCCTCGCCCTTCTCATCGCCTTCATCGCGGCCGACAACATGCTCTGGCGCGTGGCGAGCCTCGTCGGCTCGTTCACCTTCGTGGGCGTCACCGGCGACATCCGGCGCGACCTGTTCCGGCACATGACCGGGCACTCGCCGACCTTCTTCGCCGACCGGCAGCCCGGCACCCTGGCCTCGCGCATCACCGCCACCTCGAACGCGATCTTCACGGTCGAGAACATGTTCGTGTTCAACGTGATGCCGCCCTGCGTCGCGGCCTTCGGCTCGATCCTCTACATCGCCACCGTCAACCTCACGATGGCCCTGGTGCTGGCCGGCATCTTCGCCGCCGTGGTGCTGCTGATGTTCAAGATGGCGGCGGCCGGAAAGCCGCTGCACCACGACTTCGCCGCCAAGGCCGCCTCGGTGGATGGCGAGATGGTCGATCTCGTCGGCAACATGCCGCTGGTCCGGGCCTTCTCGGCCTTCAAGCGCGAGTATACCCGCTTCGACGGGACCATCGGCCAGGAGATGCGCTCGCGCCGCTCGTCGCTGCTCTACCTCGAGAAGCTGCGCATCGTGCACGCGATCCTGACGGTGCTGGCGGTGCTCGGCCTGCTCTACTGGGCGATCACCATGTGGGAAGCGGGCCAGGCGACCAACGGCCAGGTCGTGCTCGTCTGCACCCTGGGCATCCGCATTCTCGCCGCGACCCGCGACCTCGCCGTGGCGCTGGTGGACGCGACGCAGCACACCGCCCGTCTCTCGGAGGCGCTCCACACGCTGCTGCAGCCCCACGACCTGATCGATCACCCGGAGGCCGAGCCCCTCACCGGCACCGGGGCCGAGATCACCTTCGACCACGTCGCCTTCTCCTACCCGGACGGGCGCGGCGTCTTCACCGACTTCGACCTCGTGATCCAGCCGGGCCAGCGGGTCGGCCTCGTCGGCAAGTCGGGCGGCGGAAAGTCGACCCTGTTCTCCCTGCTGCAGCGCTTCTACGACGCGCAGGGCGGCCGTCTCCTGATCAACGGCCAGGACATCCAGCGCATCACCCAGGAATCCCTGCGCGAGGCCATCACGGTGGTGCCGCAGGACGTCTCGATGTTCCACCGGACCCTACGCGAGAACATCCGCTACGGCCGGCCCGATGCGTCGGACGAGGACGTCTGGAAGGCCGCGGCCGCCGCCCACTGCACCGACTTCATCGACGCGCTGCCCGAGGGCTTCGACACCATCGTGGGCGACCGCGGCGTGAAGCTCTCCGGCGGCCAGCGCCAGCGCATCGCCATCGCGCGGGCCATCCTCAAGGACTCGCCGATCCTGCTCCTCGACGAAGCGACCTCGGCCCTTGACGCCGAGTCCGAGGAGGCGATCCGCCATGCCCTCGCCAATCTGATGAAGGGCCGCACGGTCATCGCGATCGCGCACCGCCTCTCGACCCTGAGGGACTTCGACCGGATCGTGGTGCTGGAAGGTGGCCGCATCATCCAGGACGGGTCGCCCGACAAGCTGACCCATCTCGACGGCTTCTACCGCGAGCTGATGAAGAAGGAATCCATGTCGATGGCGCTCGCCGCCGCCTGAGGCGCGCGGGACGACGCACCCGACCCGTCGACACCGACCGGCGCCCTCCCCCCCCCGCGGGGAGGGCGTTTTGCCGTTGGGATGCGAAGCCGGCCCCGCTGGGCGGTCTCCTGGGCGCGCACCGCGATCCGAGCGGTTCGGCCGCACCGGAAACCGTTCGACGCGGTCGCCCGCGCCGTCGGGATGGTCCGGCGGGACGCCGTCGGCTCAGTTGTGCGACTGGATGAAGTTGCGCACCAGCGGGTAGGTCTGGCTCTCCCACTTGCGGCCCGAGAAGACGCCGTAATGGCCGACGCCGGCCTGGAGGTGATGGCTCTTCATGTGGTGCGGCAGGCTGGAGCAGAGGTCGTGCGCCGCCATGGTCTGGCCCACGGCGCAGATGTCGTCGCGCTCCCCCTCGACCGTCATGAGCGCGGTCTTGCGAATGGCGCCCATGTCGATCGGATTGCCACGATAGGTCAGTTCGTTCTTGGCCAGGGTGTAATCCTGGAACACGGTCTTGACCGTCTCGATGTAGAACTCCGCCGCGAGGTCGAGGACGGCGAAATACTCGTCGTAGAAGCCCTCGATCTGGCGCGCCTTCTCGGTCTCCCCGTTGGCGAGATGCCAGAACAGGTCGGCATGGCCCTGGACGTGGCGCTTGGCGTTCATCGAGACGAAGGCCGAGACCTGCATGAAGCCCGGATAGACCCGCCGCCCGGCGCCCTTGTGCCGCTCGGGCACGGTGGCGATCAGGTTCTTCTCGAACCACGCGATCGGCTTCGAGGTGGCGAGGTGGTTCACCGAGGTCGGCGAGATCCGGCAATCCACCGGGCCGGCCATCAGCGTCATGCTGCGGGGATGCGCCACGTCCTTCGAATGCGCCATCACGGCCGCGGCGGCCAAAGCCTGCACGGCCGGCTGGCACACGGCGACGAGATGGGCCCCCTCCCCGATCACCCCGAGGAACTGCACGAGGTGGTCGACATAGTCGTCGAAGCCGAAGGGGCCGGCCTCGAGGGGCACGTCGCGGGCATTGTGCCAGTCGGTGATGTAGACGTCGTGATCGGGCAGCAGGGTGCGCACCGTGCCGCGCAGCAGCGTGGCGAAATGGCCCGACAGGGGCGCCACCACGAGGACGCGGGGCTGATCAGTGTCGATGTCCTTCTTGAACCGCAGCAGGGTCCCGAACGGCGTCGCGAACGCCGTCTCCTCGGTCACCGGCACCTCGCGGTTGCCCACCGTCACGCTGTCGATGCCGTAGGCGGGGCGCGAGAAGGTCAAGCCGGCCCGCATCATCATCCGGGCGCCGGCCGACCACCAGCTCAACGGCTCCTTGAAGCCGGCCGCGGTCCAGGGCGAAACGGCGTCGTGGACGAGCCGTCCCCAGGCGCGCGTCTGCTCCGCCAGATCCGACTGGGCATCGAAGGCACGATAGAGCATGCAGCCCGAACTCCTACGCGAACGGTCAAATCGCAGATCGTCCGCGGCAAGCGGGCGCGACGGCAGAGCCGCCGACGATGGGGCGCTAGGCTGCGGCAGGCTGGGCCCGGACGCAACGGCCTTAACGTGTGATATCCTGCGGTTGTTGTGCGTATGCATCACCGGAGACATGTCGCACGTCGCATCGGAATAACAGGTGAACAACGCATCGCCGGTGGTCGTGACTGTGAAAGGTCAACCGTCACGGTGGGAAAAAGCTCCCGTGTCCGCCGAGCATGCGGCGGGTGAACCGGAAACATCCTGCGTGTCGGGGCCTCGGGCGGCACAAGTCTTGGATCACGTGTCGGCGAGGGACCAACAGGGGGGACGGATCGATGCCCGCGGCAACGCTGACGATTTCAAGCCGGAACTACTCGTCGTGGTCGCTGCGGGGTTGGCTGGTCTGCCGCATGGCCGGCCTCGACTTCGAGACGGAGCTTCTGTCGGGGAACGACGCCTCCACCCGGGCGGAGCTGCTGCACCTGTCGCCGTCGTTCCTCGTGCCCCGCCTGGTCCACGGCGAGATCATCGTCTGGGACACTCTCGCCATCGCCCAGTATCTCAACGAGATCCGTCCCGAGGCGGGGTTCCTGCCGCCCAATGCGGTGGCGCGCGCCCATTGCCGCTCGATCTCGGGCGAGATGCATGGCGGCTTCATCAACCTGCGTTCCGCGCTTCCGATGAACCTCAAGGCGCGCCACGCCAACTTCAGGATCTTCAACGGCGCGCGCGGCGATATCGAGCGCATCATCACGATCGTCGACGAATGCCTGGGGCGCTACGACGGCCCGTTCCTGTTCGGCGAGACGCCGAGCCTCGCCGATGCCATGTACGCCCCCGTGTGCACGCGGTTCCGCACCTACGACGTGAGCCTGCCGCGCAGGACCGAGGCCTATCGCGACACCATCCTGGCCTGGCCGCTGATGACGGAATGGGCGGCGGACGCGGCGCGGGAGCCCGACGAGATCGAGGAACTCGACATGGAGTTCTAAGGTCCCGAGCTCTGAGGCCCCGAGGTCCGAAACTCCGAGGTCCGAAACTCCGGGTTCCGAACCTCCGCGTTCCGAAGCGCCGCGACGTCGGGGCCACAAGGGTCCGGGGCACAGCGTCGGCGCCCCGCCGCGCCTACGTGCGCGGTGGCACGTCGTCCCGGTCGGACGCGTCCCATATCACGCTCACCGCAGTCGAGACGCAGGGACATACGGTCCTCGTCTCACACAAGAGTGATATTCTTTCGATGAAACATCGTCTTTTCGCCCTCGCCGCCGCGACTGTTCTTGCCGTTGCGGCCCCGGCGACCGGCAGCTTCGCGCTCGATCGCGTCGCGCCGACCTACGGCGATGTGCCGGCCTCGCGCTACGACGACATCACGACGGGGTCGATCCGCTCCTACGACGTCCCGGTGACCGGCCGTTGTGCGGACAATTCGGCGAGCCAGGGCAACGCCAACCAGCAGAACTTCCCGGTCCAGCAATACGGCCAGACCTCGGGCGGCCCGCGCTGCTGACGCCCTGACGGGGTGACGCAAGCCGGCGCGGAGCGCCCGGCCTCGCGGTAAGGCCCGCCCCGGGAGGGGCGGGTCTTCTTTGCTTCTGCGCCCCTCCGGCGCAATCAGGCGGCGGCGGCGCGGTGGTCCGCATCGACCGTGACGCCCGCTGGGGTCGCCTGGGCGGTGGCGGCGCGCGGCAATTCGATCCGCGCCGTGAGGCCCCGCGGGGTCCGGTTGCGCAGGGTGAAGCGACCCTCGTGCGAATCCGCGATGGCGAGCACGATGGACAGGCCGAGGCCGAAGCCGCTGGCGGTGTCGAGGTTGCGCGCCCGGTCGCCGCGCACGAAGGGCTGGAGCATCGCGTCCCGCTCCGCCTCCGGGATGCCGGGGCCGTCGTCGCTGACCTCTACGGCGACGCCGCGCTCGGTCTGGGTCACCGTCAGCCGCGCCGCGCCGCCATACTTCACCGCGTTGTCCACGAGGTTCATGATCGCGCGCTGAAGCTCCTCCGGTCGGCCCTGGACCAGCACGTGGCGGGTCTCGGCCACCCGGACGTCGGCGCCGATATCAGCGAACTCGTCGGCGACGGTCTGGACGATG
Source organism: Methylobacterium sp. Leaf465 (assembly GCF_001424705.1). Lineage (GTDB taxonomy): Bacteria > Pseudomonadota > Alphaproteobacteria > Rhizobiales > Beijerinckiaceae > Methylobacterium. Next base: position 103,459 of record NZ_LMRA01000007.1, on the reverse strand, counting down.
GAGGCGAGGTCGATCAGCATCTTCGCGCCCCCCTCCGGGCCGTGGCCGTCCCGCACGAAGGACAGGGCCGCCTCCACGAGGCCGTTCATCTGGTCGAGGTCCCGCAGGGTCATGGTCCGCGCGTGATCGTCCTCGATGAACTCGGCGCGCAGGCGCAGGCGGGTGATCGGGGTGCGCAGGTCGTGGCTGATGGCCGCGAGCATCTGGGTGCGGTCGTCGATCAGGCGCCGCACGCGGGCCCGCATCCGGTCGAGGGCGCGGGACAGGGCGACGACCTCGCGCGGGCCGTTCTCGGGCAGATCCACCAGGTTCATGCGGGTGCCGAACACGTCCGCGGCCTCGGCGAGGCGCGCCAGGGGCGCCGTCAGCGCCCGCGTGGCCCAGAGGCAGATCAGCGAGACGGCCACGCCCAGGAACACGAAGGTGAAGATGATCGCGCCCTGCCGCATGGGCGGGCGGTCGTCGTCCGGCACCAGGGCGGAGAGCCGGGCGCCGCCCGGCGTCGCGAGGCCCACGCGCACGCCCGTGGGCGCCTCCGCCGGTCGCTTGGCCGCCGACAGGTCGGTGATGGCGAGGGGGCGTCCGAAGCCGTCGCGCAGGCGCTGGACCACGAAATGATCGCCGATCCGATCGCCGCCGGCCGGCTCCGTGGCGGCGGCCCCGGCATCGGTCGCGTCCCAGGGCTCGATCCGCAGGGTCGGCAGCATCCGGGCGGCGTTGGCCAGGAGCGCCGGGCGATCGGCCGGGCTCGCACCGTCGAGGAGGCGGGCGACGGTGGCGAGGCGGTTCGCGGCGACGCCGGGATGGTCGTCGGGCCGCCAGGGCTCGCGCAGGGTGAAGAAGGCCAGCGTCGCCATGGCGTGGGCCAGGACCACGGCGGCGACGATGAGCAGGGCGATCTGCCCGGCGACGCTCGACGGCACGAGGGCGCGCAGGCGGCTCCAGGGGGGCCTCATGTGCGGGTGACCTCGGGCGTGAACAGATAGCCGCCGGAGCGGATGGTGCGGATGATCTCCGGGTTGCGCGGATCCGGCTCGATCTTCTGGCGGATGCGGCTGATCAGGACGTCGATGCTGCGCTCGAACGGGCCGGCGGCGCGCCCCTGCGTCAGGTCGAGAAGCTGGTCGCGGGAAAGCACCCGGCCGGGACGCAGGCAGAGGGCGTGCAGCAGGTCGAACTCCGCCCCCGTGATGGCGATGCGCGCGTCCTCCGGGCTGAGGAGCTGGCGCAGGGAGACGTCGAGGGTCCAGCCCAGGAAGTGGAGGCGGCGTACGCCCTCCTCCGCCTCGGCCTCCGTGCCCGAGCCCCGCCGCAGGATGGCGCGGATGCGTGCCAGGAGCTCGCGCGGGTTGAAGGGCTTGCCGAGATAGTCGTCGGCGCCGATCTCGAGGCCGATGATGCGGTCGATCTCCTCGGCCTTGGCGGTGAGCATCAGGATGGGAATGCGCGAGGTGGCGCGCAGGCGTCGGCACAGGCTCAGGCCGTCCTCGCCCGGGAGCATCAGGTCGAGCACGACGAGGTCGACGCGGGCATCGGCCAGGACCTTGTCCATGGCTGCCCCGTCCCCGGCGAGGCTGACCCGGCACTCGTTGGCGCGCAGGTAGCGGGCGACGAGGGCGCTGATCTCGCGGTCGTCCTCCACGAGGAGGATGTGCGGATGGGTCGTGGTCGTCTGCGTCATGGTCCCGAGCATCGCGGCTCCCTCCGCATCCGGGGCCGGTGCCCGGCTCTCCTGCGGATCTGTCAACGCGCGACTATGCGCCGGCACGCCCGGAGTTCGAAGGGCCGGCGGGGCAGGATTTTGTAAACGCCTGTTTCGCGCGGCCCCATCGGACAACGGCGGAAACATTCCCGTCGGGGCTCTCGAAGCACCGGCGCGGATTGCCGGGACGCGCGGGGATTCTTATGTCGTGCCGCACAGGCGCCGGTCTCGTGGCCGTCACGGACGGATGGCGGCCTCATTGCTCCGGGAGACGACGATGCAAGGCTCGAACCGGCTGTTCGACGATTTCGCCCGCCTGATGACCGATGCCGCCGGCGCCGCGCAGGGCGTGCGCCGCGAGGCGGAGACGGTGTTCAAGGCCCAGGTCGAGCGCCTGATCCGCGACATGGACATCGCCTCCCGCGAGGAGCTCGACGTGCTGCGCGACCTCGTCTCGGCGCTGCGCAGCCAGAACGACGCCCTGGCCGCCCGGATCACCGCGCTCGAGGCGAAAGTCGGCCCCGAGCCCGTGGCCGGAGCCAGCGAGGCGATCTGATTCCAGGTTGATTCGCGGGGGCTCCGGCCCCGCCACGCTTGTGCACAGGAAGGAACGGTGGACGGTCGCTTTCCTGTTCACCGGCTTCCCGGGCCGCTTTGAAACGCGAGTCCAGCACGGTCTATAGTGGGTCATGACCTGATTCGCTCCTGCCCCGAAACGCCCTGAACCGAACAGAATCGTTCCCTGCCACACCCGTCCGGGTGGGCTTGGAGCAAGTCCGGAACAGAGGGCCGACGGTCACCGGAGCGCGTTTCACAACGACTTCGCCGATCTTCGACGAGATCGACACACTGGACCGCCATGACCCAACTCCACATCGAAGATCACGATCGGCACGAGCATCCCCTCGACATCGTCGAGCGCCTCGCGTCGCTGCGCGACTGGATCTTCGACCGGGCCGAGACCGACGAGATGTCCGTCTCCGTCGCCGGGCGCTGGGCCGACTACCACGTGGCCTTCACCTGGATCGAGGACGTGGAGGCGCTCCATGTTGCCTCAGCCTTCGACCTCAAGGTGCCGGAGCGCCGGCGCACCGAGATCCTGACGCTGGTCTCCCTGGTCAACGAGCAGCTGTGGGTCGGGCATTTCGACCTGTGGTCCACCGACAACGTCGTGATGTTCCGCCACTCGCTGCTGCTGACCGGCGGCGCGGCCCCGACCCAGGGCCAGTGCACCATGATGCTGAAGTCGGCGGTCGATGCCTGCGAGCGCTACTACCAGGCCTTCCAGTTCGTGCTCTGGGCCGGCAAGTCCGCCCGCGAGGCCCTCGACGCGGTGCTGTTCGAGACCGAAGGCGAGGCGTGAGCGCGCCCGTCGACGCCGCCCTCCCCGCCTCCCTCACCCTGGTGGGGGCCGGCAAGATGGGGGGCGCCATGCTCTCCGGCTGGCTGGCGGGGGGGCTCGACCCCGCCCGGACCACGATCCTGGATCCGCAGGCCTCCCCCGAACTGCAGGCGCTCTGCGCCGCGCGCGGGCTCGCCCTGAACCCCGCCGCGCCCCCGGTCGCGGAGGCCCTGGTGCTCGCCATGAAGCCCCAGGGGCTGGAGGCCGCGGCGCCCGCGCTGGCGCCGCTGATCGGTCCCGGAACCCTGGTGGTGTCGGTGCTGGCGGGCAAGACCATCGCCAACCTGCGCGACCGCCTGCCCGGCGCCCGCGCCATCGTGCGGGCGATGCCGAACCTGCCCGCCAGCATCGGACGGGGGGCCACCGGCGCGGTGGCCAGCCCGGAGGTCGATGACGGGCAGCGGACGCAGGCGCACGCGCTCCTCGCCAGCGTCGGCTTGGTGGAGTGGCTCGACGACGAGGGGCTGATCGACGCCCTGACGGCCGTGTCGGGCTCCGGGCCCGCCTACGTCTTCCTCCTGGCCGAGGCGATGGCCGAGGCGGGCATCGCCGTCGGCCTGCCCGCGGACATGGCCACGCGCCTCGCCCGCGAAACCGTCTCGGGGGCCGCCGCGCTCCTCGCGGCCGATCCCCGGGACGCCGCGCGTCTGCGCCAGGATGTGACCTCGCCGGGCGGCACCACCGCCGAAGCCCTCGCGGTGCTGATGCGCAGCGGCGGCCTGCCGGACCTGATGCGCGAGGCCGTGGACGCGGCGCGGCGCCGCGCCGGGGCCCTCGCGGGCTGAGCCGGACCTGACGATCCGGCCGCGGGACCCTACATGAAGGCCTGATTGGACGAGGATCGCACGACCATGGCCAAACGCCCCGGCTCTCCCAGGCCCGAGACCCAGACGACCGAGACGGACTCCGCCGACACCCTGCCGGTGGCGGCCGCAGCGCCCGAGAAGGCGCTGCCCCCACGCGAGGCGGCCGTCGAGGCGCTGATGCGGCTCGCCGCCGAGCAGCCGTGGAACGACATCGAGATCGGCGACATCGCCCGGGAGGCCGGCCTGACGCTGGCAGAGTTCCGCGACCTGTTCCCCTCGAAGGGCGCCGTACTCGGCGGCCTGTCGCGCCTCATCGACCGCGCGGTGCTGGAGGGCGACACCGCCGATCTCGCCGACGAGCCGACCCGCGAGCGCCTGTTCGACGTGCTGATGCGCCGCCTCGACGCGATGACGCCCTACAAGGACGCCCTGCGCCGGATCTCCTACGCCCTGCGCGGCGATCCGCTCTCGATGCTGGCGTTGAACGGCGTCGCGCTGAACTCGCACCGCTTCATGCTGGCCGCCGCCGGCATCAACACTGAGGGTCCGCTCGGCCGCCTCAAGCTCCAGGGCGTGGTCATTGCCTTCGCCCGCACGGTGGAGGTCTGGCTGGACGACGACGATCCGGCCCTGGCGCGCACTATGGCGCGCCTCGACAAGGAGATCCGCAACGGCGAGCGCTTCATGGAGCGCGCCGACGATGCCCGCCGCCTCACGGCCCCCTTCCGGGCGCTCGGCCGCTCGCTGCTCGACCGCGGCGGCCGTGCGCGCCGGGAACGGCACGCGGCGGACGACCGCAACGAGGATGCGGGCAATCCCCTCGGCGGCGACCCGGCCGCGGCGATCTGAGGCCCTAGGCCCCGGCCGGGCAATCTTTCTCGCCGAGATGGACGGCGAGCCAGACCGTCGGCCGGTCGGGATCCGTGAAGGTGACGCGGTGCACGCACCCGGCCGGGATGAACAGAGTATCGCCCGGCCCGAGCGCGACCTCTGCGTCCGCCAGCGCGACGCGGGCCGCACCCGCGAGGAGCAGCACCCACTCGTCGTGGGCTTGGCGATAGGGCTCGTCCGGCGGCGTGACCTGGCCCTGCGAGACGATGCGCTCGATCCGGCAGCCCGGCCGCGCGAGAAGTTCGGTGAAGACCTCGCCCGCCGCGGCGTCGGGCAGGTTCGCGAGCAGGTTGCCCGCGTGGGCGAGGCGGGTCATGCGGCGGATCCTGATCGTTTGGGCGACTGAAGAAGGGTTCCGACATGAGCGGCCGGAACCGGATTTGCCCGACTGGCCCGTGAGGGTCCGCCATGGACAGGTGTCGGCCCCTTTCGTCGTTTTGCGGACCTGATCCTAACATCGCCTCGGCCTCAGGATAGGCCAACAGTCCGCGTGAAGGGCTCAGCCCATTCGTCGTCGTCTGATCATTCCCCGACTTCCTGCCCGAGAACGCGGACAAAGGGCGCTGAGGAAGGAAGGATTCGATGACGGCTACGCTTCCGTCGAGCGGCGCTTGCCCCCGCGCACTCCCCGACCGCCCCAACCTCGAACACCTGCGAAATGAAGCCAAGTCTCGGTTGAAGCAGATGCGTGCCGCCGATCCGACAGCGCAGCTCGCGATGGTGCAACGCGATCTCGCCCGTGACTACGGTTTCCCCAGTTGGCGCCGGCTCCGGGCGGAGGTCCGGCGGTTGACCGAGGGGCGGACGGAGACCGACAAAGACCGCATGGAGCGGCTCAAGATCGGGCAGGCGCGTCCACGAACGGAAGTCCGGATCGATCCAAAGGTCGTGGACGGATACGTCGGCTTCTACGAACTAACTCCCAAGACCATCATCGTTGTACAGCGGGACGCGAACGATCTCATCGTTCGCCTCACGGGACAGTCGTTTTACTCGATCATCCCGGAAAGCAGTCGAAAATTTTCTATCGAAATCGCAATATCCAGGCACAGATCAGCTTCATGGTCGGTCCAGATGGCACCGCGACCGCCGCCATCCTTCATCAGAACGGGCTTGAACAGACCTCTCCGCGGATCAGGGAAGACCGGGCGAACGCCACCGAGGCACGGCGGGAGGCGCGGCAGGCTGCGAATACGCCGGCCCCTGGAAGTGAAGCGGCTCTGCGTCGGATCATCGAGGCGACTCAGCGGGGCAGCCCGGAACTCGCGCGCATGAGCAAGCCGCTCGCACGGGCGTTCAAGGAGCAGTTGCCGGACAACATGAGGACGGTGAGGTCCTGGGGCGACCTCGTGTCGATCGCCTCCAAGGGCATCTCCCGCGTCGGCGACAGCGATGTCTTCACCGTCATGTTCTCTGCCGCGCACAGCGAATGGCGGCTCACCATGAACGACCCAGAGACGATCGAGAGCGCCAGTTTCCGATTGGCTCCCTAAGACAGGTGCACGGTGCGGGGCGTGCGTCGACCGGCGACGGCGGGCCCCCCTGCCGTTGTAATGGACCACGCAGCCGGCCGGTACGCCTGCCGGCCATCATCCGTCAGGCCCGGCCGAGGAGCCGATGGACCTGCCAGGTCAGCATCATGCTGGCCACCATCAGGGTGGCGTACAGGAGGTGGAGGAGAAGCGGCGCGTCGTGCATCGGCTCGAACCCGTGGGCTTCGGTGCGAGGGAGCACGTCACCTCGCAACAACCGCGCCACGCGCCCGGGACCAAGCGCCGGGCCAAGCGCCCGGGGCGAAGTGTCGGACCAAGCGCCGCCGGCCCCTGCCCCGCTCAGGCCGCCGCGGCCGGGCTCGCGTCGAAGGCCTTGGCGGAGGCGAGGCGCGTCAGCACAGCGAGCAGGTCGGTCTGGGTGATGATCCCGTGGATCCGGCGGTCTTCGCCCGTCACCACCACCGCATGCGCGTGCCCGTTGGTCAGGGGCTCCACCAGGCTCAGCACGGGCTCGGCCGCCCGGGCCGTGTGCGCCTCGGACATCACCTGCGCGAGGCTGCCCTCCCCGCGCAGGGCCAGTTCGCGCAGGCCCAGGGTTCCGGCGAGGCGGCCCGCCTCGTCCACCACCGGCAGGGTCCGGATGTTGTGCCGGAGCAGGAGGTCGCGTGCCCGGGCGAGCGACTCGTGCAGGCCGATCGTCACCACGTCGCGGGACATCACCGCGCCGCAGTCCAGGGCCCCGTGCGCCCGCACCAGGGCCTGGCTCTCGACCTCCCGCAGCAGCCGGTCGAGGTCGCTGCGGTCGATGTCGAGGGTCTCGTTGAGGTTGAGGAGCGCGGCGTCGACGTCGCGGGCGTTGAAGCCGACCCGGATGGGGGCCGGCAGGTCGGTCGTGCCGTGCAGGTTGGCCGGGGGGCCCGACGGGACGTGCGGATAGGTGCGCCCGGAAATCCGGTGGAAGGCGATGCCGAGGCTGACCAGGATGATGGAGTTCAGGCAGACCGGCACGAAGGGGAACAGGAAGCCCGAGGAGGCGATGGCCGGGCCGCCGATGAGCGCGGTGAGCGCCGCGGCCCCGCCCGGCGGATGCAGGCTGCGCGTGAACGACATCGCCGCGATGGCCAGCGAGACGCCGACCCCGATGGCCAGCACCGGATTGGGGATGAAGTGGGCGGCGGTCACGCCGATCAGGGCCGAGATCGTGTTGCCGCCGATGATCGGCCAGGGCTGGGCCAAGGGGCTCGCCGGCACGGCGAAGAGCAGCACCGCCGTGGCCCCCATGGGCGCCACGATGAGGGGAATGTATGGGCCCTGCCCGACCATCCAGCCGGTCACGAGTCCCGTCAGGGCGATGCCGATGAGGGCGCCAAGGCAGCCGATCAGGCGCTCGCGCAGGGTGGCGCCGGCCAGGATCGGCCGGAACAGACGGGCGCCGAGCAGCGCACCGGCCGGGCGGTCGGGACCGGTAGGGTCTGACATCCTCTCCCCCTCGCTCGCGATGCGCACGCTGCACGAGCGAACGCTGAAAATGCAGGCCGACGTCTCTGGTATACCAGTACGACCTTACAGGGCGAGGTCAGAATTGCAAACGGTTCGGGCAGATTGCCCACCTCGACGGCAGAGCCCTGCGCAGGGCGGCGAGAGGTTTCCCGGAGACCGGCCCGGATCGGCGCGAGCCGGCACTCCGATGGCGGGTTCAGGCCGGCGGATCGGACCGGCCGGGCTCGACGATGACGTTGGGCGGCGTCGGCCCGGCCCCGCCCAGGATCTTGCGCAGGCCGCGGGCGCGGGTGCGGCCGGCGCGACGGCGGGTTTCCGGCACGGTCCCGTGTTCCCGCGCCACATCGGCCACGTCCGCGTGGGCGATCAGGCCGTGCTCGGCGGCATGCTCGGCCATGGCGAGGCTGTCGGCGGCCAGAACCAGGCTGCTGCCGGCCGCCTCCACCGCCTCGGCGAGCTTGGCGATCTCTTCCAGCCGGCCCGCATCCCGCGAGACGTTGCGGATATAGACCGCGGCCACCCGGCCGGGATAGGCCGCGACGATGCCCGCGTAGACCTCGGGATCGTGCTGGCCGCTGTCGCCGATGAGCACGAAGGGCAGGTCGTGGTAGAGCGTCAGCATGTGGTCGATGAGGTGGCGCTTGTGATCCTCGGCCCGGCGCGGCAGCGGGCTCGTCCAGGACAGACCCCATTCGCGCAAGAAGAGCACCGGCCCGACCGGGATCCGGTGCATGACGAAGAATTCGCTGAGCATGTCGTAGATGCCCCACGGCGCCCGGGAGACGTAGAGCATGGGATTGCCCTCCGCCCCGCACGGCCCGGCATAGAGCGCCCGGTACAGGGCGGCGGCCCCCGGGAAGGCGACCCGGTTCTCGGCATCCTCCACGAACAGCCGCCAGAGCATCTTGACCTTGTTGGCCACGCCCGTGTGCATGATCGTGTCGTCGATGTCGCTGATCACCACCCGCCGGCAATCGACCGAGGGGATGAACACCTGCGCCTTCGCCCGCACGGGCTCGGGGCCGGCCAGATCGAGCTCCAGGCTGTGCCAGGAGGCCTGCGGCGGCGCGGGCAGGTTCGGGCGCAGGTGGACGCGGAAGTAGCCGTCCCGGTCGGTGACGACCTGCTCCTCGCAACCGAAGAAGCGCGCGGTGAGCGCGGCACCCGCCACCGTGCGGCGGGTGATGCGGCGCCGGATGTCGCGCAGCTCGGCGGCCCAGCCCTCGTCCGGCGCGTCGGCCGCCCGGCTCGACTGCCGAAAGACCCGGCCGATGAGGAAGACCTCGTCGCGGGAGCCGTAGCCCCGATAAGTTTCCACCACCGTCCCGGCGCGGCCTTGAGACCGTCGAACCGGCTTGGCCAGCAGGCGCAACGCCCGCAGGGTGCCTTTCGCGAACCGGGCAGCCCCCTGTCGGCCGGTCATGGTTGCGTCGTCATCGTCGTGGGGCCCCGTCTCGACATCGTCGGTTCAATGCCCGGCGCCGGCAAAGGTTCGCCGCGGGGCATCGCCGCCGTCGCCGGGAGGGCTGTGGAGCATGCGTGCCATGCCGTCGCGCGAACGGAACTCGGCCATGTCCCTCCGGTTCACCCCATGCACCCTGCGTTCCGGGTGATGTCAGCGTCGAGTCTCCATGCATCTCCCCACCGACGACAGCGGCCATCCCCTGGCCGTGGAGTTCCAGGATTTCATCCGAAGCCAGCCCTTCCCCTGCGTCGGCGCGAAATCGGCCCTGTCGAAGGGCCAGATGAAGATCGTCGTGGCGCGCAGCATCGCCTCGAGCTGGGACGATCCCCGGCTCTATCCCGCGCTTCTCGCCTTCATCTGCCGCTACCGGGCCAAGCCCGACCTGTTCCAGAGCTTCGCCGTGATCTTCGAAGGTCCGACGGACCTCGGCGAGGAGGCCTTCGAGGGCCACCTCTGGGACCGCGTGCAGTCCCTGTCGGACAAGGACGCGTTCCTCGGCCAGCGCTACGACACCCGCGTCGATGCCGATCCGAACGACCCGCACTTCTCCCTCTCCTTCGGCGGCGAGGCGTTCTTCGTGGTCGGCATGCATCCCGGCGCCAGCCGGCCGGCCCGGCGCTTCCCGCATCCGGTCCTGGTGTTCAACCTGCGCGCCCAGTTCGAGCAGCTGCGCGCCGAGGGGCGCTACGAGAAGCTGCGCAGCGCGATCCTCTCGCGCGACGAGGCGCTGGCCGGCTCGATCAACCCGATGCTCGCCCGGCATGGCGACGCCTCGGAGGCGCGCCAGTACAGCGGTCGCGCCGTCGACGCCGACTGGGTCTGCCCGTTCCGCGGCCGCGACGCGGAGGCCCGCGATGCCGCCTGAGCCCCGCCCGCACCCATCGACCATGCACGAGATCGCGCCGCGCTCCGGCGTCGCCTTCACCCTCGACAAGGGCGAACGCCTCACCGTGATCGACCCGCAGGGCGAGCAGGTGGCCGACCTCCTCGCCTTCGTCCGCGGCGACCTCGACGAGGTGATCTCCTCGGGCCGGACACTCGACTATGCCAGCCGGATCTACCTCACCACCGGCGACCCGATCTATTCCAACCGCTCGAATGTGCTCCTGCGCATCGTCGCGGACACGGTGGGCCGCCACGACTTCCTGCTGACCCCGTGCTCGGCCGACACCTTCCGGATCATCTACGGCGACACCCACCCGCACCGGGGCTGCTTCGGCAATCTCGCGGCGGCGCTGGCGCCCTACGGCGTCGTGCCGGACCGGATCCCGGTGGCCTTCAACGTGTTCATGAACGTCACCGTCGATGGCGGCACGGGCGACTTGAAGGTCGAGCCGCCCCTGAGCCGGGCGGGCGACCACGTCACCTTCGAGGCGGAATGCGACCTCGTGATCGGGCTCACCGCCTGTTCGGCCCTGCAATCGAACAACAACAGCTTCAAGCCGATCCGCTACCGCATCGACCCGGCCCGCCTCTGAAGCGGGTGCCCGACGGGGCCGCGCCCGTGCTATGGGCGGCGCCCGGCGCCCCCTCTCCCGGGGGGCCCCGTCGTGAACAGGTCGAAGCGAGTCCCATGCGAACCATCGTCTATGCCGACGGCGGATGCGATCCCAATCCCGGCCCCGGTGGCTGGGGCGTCGTCATCGAGGCCGAGAACGGCCGCATCGAGCTCTGCGGCGGCGATCGGGCCACCACCAACAACCGCATGGAGCTGACCGCGGCGATCAACGCCCTGCGTCACTTCCCCGAGGGCGCGCAGATCGAGATGCGCTGCGACAGCCAGTACGTCATCAAGTCGGTGACCGAGTGGATGCGCGGCTGGAAGGCCAAGGGCTGGCGCACCGCCACCGGCCCGGTGAAGAACGTCGAGCTGATGCAGGAGCTCGATGGCCTGGCGGCCCGCCGCGACGTGCGCTGGACCTGGGTCCGGGGCCATGCGGGCGAGGCCGGCAACGAACGCGCAGACCGGCTCGCGGCGCAGGGCCGGCGCGAGGCCCTCGGCCTGCCGCTGCGCCCGGAGAGCGGACCGGCACCGCTCACCGGAACGGCCGCCCTGCGCGCGGCGGTTGCCCCAGCTGTCTCACAGGCGGTCTCGCAGGCAGCCTTGGCCACGGCGCCCGCCGCGTCCGAGCCCGCCCCGGCGCGCACGAGCGCGATCCCCCTCGATCTCGGCCTCGGCTTGGAGGTCTCGCGCGCCGCGAAAGCCTCCGGCCTGACGCCGCAGGCCTACGTGGAACGGGCGGTGCGGCTCGCCCTCGACCTCGGCCCCGAGGGGCTGGAGCGGGCCCGCGCCGACCTGCGCGGCGCCAAGGCTGCCAACGCGGGCAAGGGCGTCTCCACCCCTTGAGTCCAGCGGGCGATCCCCTCGGCGCACGCCTCCCGGCCGGCTTCTTCGCCCGCCCGGCGGCGGACGTGGCCGCGTCCCTCATCGGCTGCGACCTGCGGGTGGACGGGATCGGCGGGATGGTCGTCGAGACGGAGGCCTATGACCGGAGCGACCCGGCCTCGCACAGCGTCAACGGCCCGACCCGGCGCAATGCCAGCATGTTCGGGCCGCCGGGGCACGCCTACGTCTACCGCTCCTACGGCCTGCACTGGTGCCTGAACCTCGTCTGCGAGCCGGGCAGCGCGGTCCTGATCCGGGCGCTGGAGCCCCGCCACGGGCTCGACGCGATGGCGGCGCGGCGGGGGCTGTCCGATCCGCGCCTGTTCTGCGCCGGGCCCGGCCGCCTCTGCCAGGCGCTGGCCGTCAGCCTCGCGATGGACGGCCTGGCCCTCGACGCGCCCCCCTTCGCGCTGGCCGCCCCCGAGACGGCGCCGGCCTGGATCGCGGATCGCCGGATCGGCATCTCCCGCGCGGTGGAGACGCCCTGGCGCTTCCTGCTCGCCGGCTCGCGGGCCGTGAGCCGGCCGCCCTCGCGCCACGCGACGCCGGGCGGCCCCCTCACGCCGCCCGGACCGTCTCCAGGAAGCGCGTGACCTGCACGGTCAGGTGCTCCGACTGGGCGGTCAGGTCGGAGGCCGAGACGAGCACCTGACGGGCGGCGGCGCCGGTCTCCTCGGCCGCGTGGGCGACGCCCGAGATGTTCTCGGTGACCTCGCTGGTGCCGCTGGCGGCCTGGCCAACGTTGCGCACGATCTCCTGGGTCGCCGACCCCTGCTCCTCCACCGCCGCCGCGATCGAGGTCGTCACCTGGCTGATCTCGCCGATCCGGCCGCTGATGGTGCGGATGGCCCCGACCGCCTGCTCCGTCGAGGCTTGGATGCGGCCGATCTGCTCCTCGATCTCGTGGGTCGCCCGCGTGGTCTGGTTGGCGAGTTCCTTGACCTCGGCGGCGACCACCGCGAAGCCGCGCCCCGCCTCGCCAGCCCGCGCCGCCTCGATCGTCGCGTTCAGCGCCAGCAGGTTGGTCTGGCCCGCGATGGTGGTGATCAGCGCGACGACGTCGCCGATCCGCGCGGCGGCGCTGCTGAGGTCCTGGACGAGCCCGGCGGTCTGGGCCGCCTCCTCCACCGCCCGCAGGGCGAGGTTGGCCGAGCCGTCGACCTGGCGGCCGATCTCCTGCACCGACGAACCGAGCTCCTCGGCTGCGGCCGCCACGGTGTTGACGTTGGAGGCCGCCTCCTCGGCGGCGGCCGCCACCGTCACCGATTGATCGGTGGTCCGGGCCGCGTTGGTGCTCATCGCCGCGGCGGTCTCCTGCAGCGCGCCGGCCGAGGCCGACACCGTGGCGATGATCGAGCCGACCGCCACCTCGAAGCCGTCGGCGAGCTCATGCATGGTGCGCTGGCGCTCGGCCGCCGCCGCCGCATCGGCGATCTGCCGGCGCTCGGCCTCCTCCGAGGCCTTGCGGGCGACCAGGGAACGGATCTCCTCCACCGCGCGGCCCACGGCGCCGACCTCGTCGCGCCGGTCGCGCCCGAGGATCACCGCGTCGCTGTCCCCCCGCGCCATCCGGCGCAGGGCCTCAACCAGCTGGCCGATCGGACGGGTGATACCGAACACGGCGACGAGCCCGGCCGCGAAGAGGCCCGCGAGCAGGCCGAGGCCGCCGAGGAGCAGGGTGTTGGTCCGGGTCCGGTCCGTCATCGCCGCGAGATCGCGGGCGCCCGCGTCGACGAAGGTCCGGATGTCCCGGCCGAGGGCGCTTCCCTCCGACACCATCGCGTCGAAGGTCGGGTCGACGGTCTGGTGCAGCAGGACGAGGGCCTCCGTCTTCAGGCCGCTGCTCGCCAGGGTGCGCGCCTCGGAGCTGTCGGCCATGAAGCGGTTGACCTTCTGTTTCAGACCGTCGATGCGCGGCGCGAAGCTGGGAGCGGCATCCCGCAGTTCCGCCAGCACCTTGTTCAGGCGCTCGCTCGCCTCGTCGAATCCCTTGTCGGTCTTCTGCATCTCGTCGGGGCTGCCCTCGGCGATGTTGCGGAAGTTGAAGTAGCTCATCGTGAAGACCAGCCGGTTGACCGTCCGCAGGTCGGCGATCGCCTTCGTGTCATGGGAGACGAAGCGGCTGTAGGCCTCGTCGATCTGCGTCATCTGGGTGGTGGCGTACCAGAGGCAGCCACTGACGATGACCCCGATCAGACTGACCACCGCGATCAGTTTGGTGATGATGCTGAAGCGCGCGAGCAAAGCCACGAGATATCTCCGGACCGGTATCGGTGCCAGAGCTAGCAGCGGGAAACTTAAGGCACCGCTAAAGCATCGTGACTGCTCATCGTTTGCGCTGGATTACGAAGTTATTGAATTATATTTACTTTCCGGATCGTATCTGAACGTCTCCGATTACGGACTTGATCCGGGCCTTATCCGAACCGGACCGGTGGCAATACCTCGACGAACGCGGGCCGCCGGGGGCGGTGGCCGGATCGGAGCGCGGACACAGGCCCGAAAAAACCCGCCTCGGCGTGAGCCGGGCGGGGATGAGGTCTTCGAGCTTGGGTCGTGGGTGCAACGGCCGGCCGGCGCTATGGTTCCGGTCCGCGCCGTCTGAACCCGGGGGCGAAGGTCCGCGTTTCCCGCCCAAGGCCCGCCCGTCAGGCGAGCCGGACGCGTTGCGCGCCATCCGCCAGGGAATGACCATGCCCGTCACCGACGACCGAAAGTCCCAGTACCGCGCCGAGCGCGATCGTCTGATGGCGGAACTCGCCGCACGCGGGCAGGAGGCGCATACGGAGGAGCGCCAGTTCGAGGACGGGTACGCCCTGCGCGACATGGACGAGAGCACCCGGGAAGGCCTCCGCCTGCGCATCGGTGAATTGACGGCGCTCATCGAGAAGATCGAGACCGGCACCGCCTGACGGAGAGTGGATCGGCCGCCGCGACCGAAAAAGAAGCCCGCAGGGGCGATGCCCTGCGGGCCGAGACGGTCCGAAACCTTGGAGACGCCCAGGCTAGACCGCAGCCCCGGTGCCTGACATCCCCCAAATGGAGGGTGCCGAGCCGGTCATCCGATCTTCGCAGAAAACGGCTAAGGGATCGTCCCGACGGGCCGCGCTCCGGACGGTCGATCGCAGGGACGCGAGATCCCGCGCGGATCACCCCTGCGCTGTTTGCGCAACAGTGGCCCTTATCCCGTCCCGGCTTGGATTAAACCATATTGTCATAGTTATAGCACCGTCTATACCCCGTCCTCGGACAAACGGCGCGGGGGCGGTATGACGAGAGCGGATCGCTATGGACGCGGCGGCCCTGACCGCGCGGGAGCCGCCGGCCTCGCCCTGCTCACCCTGACGGCCGCTTCCGGCGTCCACGCCGCCGATCTCGGCGCGCCACGCCCCCTGGCCACGGCACCGGCCTTCGTCGACTGGTCGGGCCCCTATCTCGGAATCGAGGGCAGCGCCGGCAATTCCTACGGTGCCTACACCTTTCGCGACACCACGGTCGGCGGTCGCCCGGTCCGTCCGTTCAAGACGGGCGACGCCACCGGTCGGTCCGACCTCGGCCGCGACGCCACCACCGCCGTCGGCGGCCTGTTCGGCGGCTACAACTGGCAGACCGGCCCCTGGCTGTACGGGATCGAGGCCGATGTCGCGGGCGCGAACCTGAAGCGGCCGGTGCTCCTGCCCACCCCCGGCTTCGTCGGCGACGGCGATCCGGGCCTCGGCCTGATCCGCGCCAAGACCGACGTCTACGGCACCCTGCGCGGGCGCTTCGGCTACGCCTTCGAGCGGTCGCTGGTCTATGCGAGCTTCGGGCTCGCCGGCGCCAATGCCCGCATCCTGGCGAGCTATCCCGACCCCGGCACCGGCCGCGTCACCACCGCGCGGCGCGACCTCTCCTCGCTCGGCTTCACCCTGGGAGCCGGCGTGCAGTTCGCCGTGACCGAGAGCCTCGCCCTCGGGATCGACTACCGCTATCTCGACCTCGGCGGCAGCGGCCGTTTCGATCTCGGCGCCGTCCCGGGCCTCGGCCCGGTGGCGACGCGGCAGGATTCCTTCACCTCGCACCAGATGATGGCGCGCCTGTCCTGGCATCCGAGCGGCTTCGTGCTGCCGCCGGAGGTCGACGACGCCGCGCCGCACGATCCCGGCGACGGCTCCGGCGATCGGTTCTCGCTCCACGGCCAGACCACCTTCATCGCCCAGGGCGTGCCAGGCTTCCGCGCGCCCTATACCGGTCCGGCGAGCCTGATCGGCCATCAGGTCCAGTCGACCACCACCGCCACCGCCTTCCTGGGGCTCAAGCTCTTCGAAGGCACGGAACTCTACTACAATCCGGAATTCTCCCAGGGCTTCGGCCTGAGCCGGACCCTGGGCGTGGCCGGCTTCGTCAACGGCGAGGCGCAGAAGGCGGGCGCGCCGTTCCCGAAGCTGCGCTCCAACCGCTACTTCGTGCGCCAGACCTTCGGCCTCGGCGGCGAAACCGAGGACGTGCCGGACGGCCCGAACCAGGTCGCCACCCGGCGCGACATCGAGCGGATCACCGTGGTGGCGGGCAAGTTCGCCCTCGGCGACTACTTCGACGGCAACGTCTACGCCCACGACCCGCGGGTGGACTTCATGAACTGGGGCATCTGGGCCTCCGGCGCCTACGATTTCCCCGCCAACCTCCCCGGCTTCACCCAGGGCGTGATGGTCGAGTACAACCGCGCGGCGTTCGCGATCCGGGCCGCCTACACCCAGGTGCCCAAGGAGCCCTCCAGCGACGTCCTCGACCCGCGCGTCTTCCGCCGGGCCGGCACCACCATCGAGTTCGAGGAGCGCCATGTGCTGCCGGTCCTCGATCAGCCCGGCAAGCTGCGCCTCGGGTTCTTCACCAATGTGGGCAACTCGGCCGACTTCCGGGAGGTGGTGTCGCTGACCCAGGCCGGGCTCTTCGGCGACATCAACGATGCGGCCGCCGCCACGCGGGCCGCGCGGCGCAAGACCGGCTTCTACCTGAATCTCGAGCAAGCGGTGACGGCGGACCTCGGCGTCTTCGCCCGGTTCAGCGCCAATGACGGCCGCACCGAGAGCCTGTCCTTCACCGACATCGACCGGTCGGTGTCCGGCGGCGTGTCCCTCAAGGGCACCGCCTGGGGCCGGCCCGGCGACACGGTGGGCCTCGGCACCTCGATGAACGCGATCTCGCCGAGCCATCGCGCCTTCTTCGCCAATGGGGGCGTCGGCCTCCTCATCGGCGACGGCCGGCTCAACTATGCCCCCGAGCGCGCGGTGGAGGCCTACTACGCCTTCGCCCTGAACAGGACCCTGACCCTGTCGGTCAATTACCAGCACGTGGAGAACCCGGCCTACAACCGGGACCGCGGGCCGGCGGACTTCTTCGGCACCCGCATCCACGCGGATTTCTGACCCCCGGGGCGTCGGTCCGGCGTCAGGAGCGCGGCCGCTCCGGCTGGTCGCAGCGATAGGCCCGCCCGTTGACCGACGCGACCGGCACGAACCGGCCGCCCGCCGCCCGGCATTCGGCGACATGCGCGTCCATGGCCCACTTGTCGGCGAGGGCGAGGCTGAGCGGGACGACCGTGACCACCAGCAGCAGCGCGACCACGGCACAGACCGCCCAGCCGACCCCGCGGGGCGGCGGCTCCGGCGGATGGTAGCGCTCCGGCGGCAGCGGCGCGAGGAACGCCAGCGTGGTGAGCCCGAGGAGAGTGGCGGCGCCCATGGTCATCCCGCATCGGTCAGGCGCCCCAGACTAAGCCGATGCGGGCGCCCGGGGGAGGCGACCATACGAAGCAGCGCCCCCGGCCGAGCCCAGGGCTTCCGCCGGCCCAGACCTCCCGTCGGCCCGAGCCTCAGGCCCAGCGCGCCAGGGCCGCCTCCGCTTCCGCGGCGTTGTCGCGGATACGGTAGACGGTCTGCCGGCTGAGGCCGGTCGCGACGGCGATCGCCGAGATCCCCCGCCCCTCGACGAGGGCGGAGCGCACCGCCTCGTACTGCGCCCGGCTGAAGCTCGGCTTGCGTCCGCGATAGACGTCGCTGCGCGCCCGCGCCTGGGCGATGCCGGCCTTCTGCGCCTCTCGCATGGCCTCCGCCTGGGCCTGGGCCGTCGCCGCCATGAAACCGATGAGGGCATCGCGCACGGCCTGCTGCATCGGATCCGCCGTGGCGCCGTCGAAGGTCAGCCGGTGGATGACCGTGCGCACCACGACGCCCCGGCGCATCATCTCCCGCAGGGTGTCGCAGACGTCGGCGTAGTTGCGGCCGAGGCGGTCGACCCAGCGCACCACCAGGACGTCGCCCCGCCGCAGCAGGTCGAACAGCCGGCGCCCCTGCGGCCGCTCGCGCAGGCAGGTGCTCAGGCCCGACACGCCGTCATCCGCCACGACCTCGTCGACGACGAAGCCCACGGCGGCAGCCTGCGCCTCCTGATGGGCGATGGTCTGGTCTCCGGTCGAGACCCGGGCATACAGAATGGTCTTCATCGATCACGGCCGCACTCGGACATTCGGGCCCGCAGGACGACGCCCGTGCGTTGCCGTGTCAATCCATTCGACGGCGCAGGGACGAAGGTGCGGCGGCGTGATGCGGGGGTGGTTCGGCACCCTGGGGCTGCGTCCGTCGCCCCGCCCCGGCGCTACGGAGTACGGCTCTCAGCCGCCGTCACCGCGGATCCCGTTCAGCACGCGGTCGAGGTCCCGCTGGCGTTCGGTGCGGACGTCCGGATCGGCCGTTGAAGCGTCCCCGCGGCACCGTCTGGCCGGTGGGCAGGGTGCCGCGCGACCGACGCCGGATGCGCGCGTCGCTTCGGCGAAAGTCGGCGTCCAGGGCATCCTTGGCCCGAGACTTACGGCACCTTTGTCCAAGATGTATTCATGATGCATCGAGACGGGGCGACCACTCATCTCAGGTCCCACCGTTTAATCCTGTCTTCTACGTGCCTGGCCGCACGTCATGGCTGAGATCGAGGCCCCATATTGGGTTCAGACAGATGAAGCGAACCAAGAAAACCAGTTCGCACTGTATAGGAGCCCGATAGCCACAATGAAGACCCGTATCGCCGCCCTCGCCGCCGCCCTCGTCCTCGGCGTTGCTCCGATCTCGTCCGCCANCCGCTGCTGATCGGACACCCCAACCCGACCGGACACCCCGAGGAGACCCCCATGCTGCTGAAAGGCTTCTCCTACGCCATGATCGCCGCCTTCGCCGGTGGACTCGTCTTCACCCTCGTCGGCTCGGCCCAGACCTTCCTCAACCTCTGAGCCGTTCCCGACCGACCAGATCTCACACCGACCCGCCCGGCCTCCGCCGTGGCGGGTCGCGTCGTGGGTTCGGGAAGCTCCCGCCGGGCGGCGCTCGCCACCCGGTCTCCCGGAGGCTATAGCCGTGTGGCGTGCGTCGGCGCGTCCCCGCTCGCGGAGGGGCGCCTCCGGCCGATCGCGAGGCTGCCCGTGTCCGCCCGTTCCTCTCATCGCCCGAGCTGATGCCGCCTCAACTTCTCCTTGCCATCGCGGCGATCCTTCCTTTTCTCGGCAGCGCGGCCGTGATCAGCCTGCCCGGACATGCGCGCAATGCCGCCGCGATCCTGGCCGGGTCGACCCTGGTGGCGTGCCTCGCCTGCATCGGGGTTCTCTACCCAATGGTGTCCGCGCCCGGCGGCAGCCTGGTCTGGGCGGTGGACTGGCTTCCGACGCTCGGCGTCCAGTTCGTCCTGCGGCTCGATGGCCTGGCCTGGCTGTTCGCAGTCCTCGTGCTCGGGATCGGCGCGCTCGTCGTCCTGTACGCGCGCTATTACATGGCCGCCGAAGATCCGGTCCCGCGCCTGTTCAGCTATCTCCTCGCTTTCGTCGGCGCGATGCTGGGGATCGTGCTCTCGGGCAACCTGATCCAGCTGGTCGTGTTCTGGGAACTGACGAGCATCGTGTCCTTCCTGCTGATCGGCTACTGGACCGACAATGCGTCCGCCCGCGACGGGGCCCGGATGGCCCTCACCATCACGGCGGGCGGCGGTCTCTGCCTGTTCGTCGGCATGGTGCTGATCGGACAGATCGTCGGGAGCTACGACCTGGCGGTGGTCCTGGCCTCGGGTGACACGATCCGCTCCAGCCCGCTCTACCTCCCGGCCCTGGTGCTCGTGCTCGCGGGTGCCCTCACCAAGTCGGCGCAGTTCCCCTTCCATATCTGGCTGCCGCGCGCGATGGCGGCACCGACGCCGATCAGCGCGTACCTGCATTCCGCCACCATGGTGAAGGCCGGCATCTTCCTGATGATCCGGTTCTGGCCCGTGCTGGCCGGCACCGAGACCTGGTACTGGATCGTCGGCACCGCCGGCATGGCGACGATGCTGGTGGGCGCCTGGAGCGCGATCTTCCAGCACGACCTCAAGGGCCTGCTCGCCTACTCCACGATCAGCCATCTCGGGCTGATCACCCTCCTGCTCGGTCTCGACTCGCCCCTCGCCGTCGTGGCGGCGATCTTCCACACCGTGAACCACGCGACCTTCAAGGCCTCGCTCTTCATGGCGGCTGGGATCATCGACCACGAGACGGGCACGCGGGACATGCGCCGCCTCAGCGGGCTGTGGCGGGCGATGCCCTACACGGCGACGCTGGCGATGGTGGCCGCCGCCGCGATGGCGGGCGTGCCCCTCCTCAACGGCTTCCTCTCGAAGGAGATGTTCCTGGCCGAGGCGGTCGACAATGCGGGCGAGCACGGGCTGAACCTCGCCCTGCCGATCCTGGCGACGCTCGCGAGCGCCTTCACCATGCTCTACTCGGTGCGCTTCATCCGCCAGACCTTCTTCGGGCCCGCCCCCCACGACCTGCCGCAGGTGCCCCATGAGCCGGTCCGCTGGATGCGCATCCCGATCGAACTGCTCGTCCTGGTCTGCATCGCGATCGGCCTCGTGCCGAATCTCACCATCGGGCCCGCCCTCGCGGGCGCGGTCCGGTCGGTCCTCGGGGCGCGGACGCCGGACTACGACCTCGCGATCTGGCACGGCTTCAACGCGCCGCTGGCCCTGAGCGTCGTGGCGCTGGTAGGGGGCGTCGCGCTCTACGGCGTGTTCGGGCGGCGGATCAACGCCAATCCCCGCGGCGGCCCCTGGCTGATGGACCGGCTCGACGGCGGCCGGCTGTTCGAACGGGCGATGACCGGGCTCGTGACCGGTGCCCGCCGGTTGGAGGGGCACCTGGGCAGCGAGCGCCTCCAGGTGCAATTGCGCATCCTCTTCCTGACCGTGCTCCTGGCCGCCATGCTGGCCGGAGCCGTGCGGGGGCTCGACCTCTTCGCACCGGGACGCGCCACGACGTTCGACCCCGCCTTCGCCCTGATGTGGCTGGTCGGTGCGGCCTGCGCCGTGGGGGCGGCCGAACGGGCGAAGTATCATCGCCTCTCGGCCGCCATCTTCGTCGGCGGAGCCGGACTCGTCAGCAGCCTGACCTTCCTCTGGCTCTCGGCGCCCGACCTCGCGGTCACGCAGATCCTGGTGGAGATCGTCACCACGGTGATGCTGCTGCTGGGCTTGCGCTGGCTGCCCAAGCGCGACGCCGCGATTCCGGCTCCGGCCTCCGAGGCGGCGCGGGCCCGGCGGCGGCGCATCGTCGACCTCTGCATCGCGGCCTTCGCGGGCCTCGGCCTCGCCGGCCTGGCCTACGCGGTGATGACCCGGCCGGCGGTCGACGGTATCGCGCGCTGGTTCGTCGAGGAGGCCTACCCGCAGGCGGGCGGGCGCAACGTGGTCAACGTCCTGCTGGTCGATTTCCGTGCGTTCGACACCCTGGGCGAGATCTGCGTGCTCGGCATCGTCGGGCTCACGGTGTTCGCGCTGCTGCGCCGCTTCCGCCCGGCCTCGGACAGCCTCGGACGTCCCAAGCAGCAGGTCAGCCACGATGCCTACGACGCGGCACGGGCCGGCCGCAGCCCCGGCGACACCGCCGCCGATGCCCTGCTGGTTCCCCGCGTGGTGATGACGTGGCTGTTCCCCTTCATCGTCCTTCTCGCCCTGCACCTGTTCCTGCGGGGACACGACCTGCCCGGCGGGGGCTTCGCGGGCGGCATCGCGCTGACCATCGCCTTCGTGCTGCAATACATGGCCCAGGGGGCCGAGTGGGTGGAGGAGCGCCTGCGCATCCGGCCGATCGCCTGGATCGGCGTCGGCCTGCTGGTCGCCGTCCTGGCGGGCGCGGGATCCTGGCTGTTCGGGCGCCCGTTCCTCACCGCCTCCTTCGCCTACTGGGAGCCGCCGCTGCTCGGAAAGGTGCCGGTCGCGAGCGCACTGGTGTTCGATCTCGGGATCATGGTCCTGGTGGTGGGCGCGAGCGCGCTGATGCTCGTCGCCCTGGCGCACCAGTCCGTGCGCCGGACGCGGGCGGCCGAAGCCGAGGCGGAGCGCGCCGCCGAGAGGGAGCCGGCCTGATGGAACTCGTCCTGTCGCTGGGCATCGGCGTCTTCGCCGCCTCGGGCATCTGGCTGATGCTGCGCCCGCGCACCTTCCAGGTCGCCCTCGGCATCTCGCTGCTGAGCTACGCCGTGAACCTCTTCATCTTCGCCATGGGCCGTCTGACGGTCGGGGCGCCGCCGGTGCTCGGGGCCGGCGCCGAGGTGGTCTCCGTCGACGATCCGGTCCCGCAGGCCCTGGTCCTCACCGCCCTGGTGATCGGCTTCGCGCTGACGGCGCTCTTCCTCGTCGTCCTGCTGGCCGCCCGCGGCATCACCGGCAGCGATCACGTGGATGGCCGCGAGCCTGGCCAGGGCGAACCGCAGCCCGGGAATCCGCACCCATGAGACGCTTCCTCAGCGTGACGCCCTTCCCCGGCCGGACGCGCTCCCCCAGCATGAGGCGTTCCTCCGCGATGACCCGTTGCCGATGACCCCATCCGTCCTGACTGCCACCGCCGAGACCACCTGGTCGGACCACCTCGTGGTGCTGCCGATCGTGCTGCCGATCGCCGTGGCCGGGGTGATGTTCCTGTTGGACGAGCGGCGGCGCCGGCTGAAATCGGGGCTCAGCCTCGTCACCGTGCTTCTCCTCCTCGGCATCGCCCTGGTGCTGGCCCTGCGCGCCGAGGCGGCGGCCCAGGTCTATCGCCTCGGAAATTGGGACGCGCCCTACGGCATCGTCCTGGTGGCCGACCGGCTCTCGGCGCTGATGCTGGTGCTGGCGAGCGTGCTCGGCCTGTGCGCCCTCGTCTTCTCCTTCGCCCGCTGGGGCCGGGCGGGACCCCGCTTCCACGGCCTGTTCCTACTGCTCCTGATGGGCGTGAACGGGGCCTTCCTCACCGGCGACCTGTTCAACCTGTTCGTCTTCTTCGAGGTGATGCTGGCCGCCTCCTACGGCCTCGTCCTGCACGGCTCGGGCGAGATGCGGATCCGGGCCGGCCTTGGCTACATCGCCGTGAACCTGGTCGCCTCGCTGTTCTTCCTCGTCGGCGTCAGCCTGATCTACGGAACCATGGGGACGCTCAACATGGCGGACCTCGCGCGGCGGCTCGCGGCACCGGCGGCCGCCGAACCGGCCCTGTTCGAGATCGGCTGCGCCGTGCTCGGCATCGCCTTCCTGATCAAGTGCAGTGCCTGGCCCCTCGGCTTCTGGCTGCCGACGACCTACGCGGCGGCGAGCGCGCCCGCGGCGGCGATCCTCGCCATTCTGAGCAAGGTCGGCATCTACGTGGTGATCCGCCTCAGTCAGCTCCTGTTCGGTTCGGGCCTGTCCGCCAGCTTCGGCCAGACCTGGATCCTCGCGGCCGGGCTCGCGACCATGGCCTACGGCACCATCGGGATCCTGGCCGCGCGCGAGCTCACCCGGGCGGCGGGCTACGCCGTGATGATCTCGTCCGGCACGATGCTGGCGGTCCTGGGCACCGGCAGCGCCGCAGCGCTCGCGGGCGCCCTGTACTACCTCGTGGGATCGACGCTGGCCGCCGGCGCCCTGTTCCTCCTCGCCGAGATCCTGCAGCGGGGCCGCGCTCCGGGGCAGACCCAGCAGGCGGTCTTCGCCGACGAGTACCGCGACCCCTTCGACGACGCCGACGCGATCGAGATCGGCCGGACGTTTCCGGCGGCGGTCGCGCTCCTGGGAAGCGGCTTTCTCCTCTGCACGCTGATGCTCGCCGGCATTCCGCCGCTGGCCGGGTTCGTCGGCAAGCTCGCGATGTTCACCGGATTGGCCACGGGCCCGATCACGGCCTCGGCCTGGTGGCTGATCGCCGCCCTGACGCTCTCCAGCTTCGGCACCCTGGCGCCGCTGGTCCGTCTCGGCATCCAGAACCTCTGGGTTCCGAGCGACGACCCGCCCCCGGTGCTCCGCCCGCCCGAGTTCCTGGCTCTGGCCGGATTGCTCGCGGCCTGCCTGGCCCTCGCCCTCTGGGGCGGCCCGGCCCTCGCCTACGCGGACGCCACCGTCCAGTGGCTGGCGCAACCGCAGGATTACGTCCGGGCCGTCCTCGGCGCCGCCCATGGAGGAGCGGGCGCATGAGCCGGTTCCTGCCCTACCCGCTGCTGACGGTCGCCCTCGCCCTGACCTGGCTCCTGCTGAACGCCCCGATCACACCGGGAAGCGCCGCGCTGGCGCTCCTCGTCGGGGTGTCGGTTCCCGCCGTGATGCGGGCGCTGCAGCCCCGCGCCGTCCTCGTGCGCGCGCCGGGCACCCTCGCGCGCCTCGCCGTCGTCGTGCTCTACGACATGGTCCGGTCGAACGTCGACGTCGCCCGGATCATCCTGGGCCTGCGCCGCGGGGAGCGGCGCACCGGGTTCGTGACGATCCCCCTCGACCTGCGCGAGCCCTTCGGCATCACGGTCCTGTCGATCATCCTCACCGGCACCCCCGGCACGCTCTGGGTGCAGTACGATTCGCAGACCGGCTGCCTGCTCCTGCACGTGCTCGACTATACGGGCGGGGACGAATGGGTGCGGCGGGTGAAGGACCGCTACGAGCGTCCCCTGATGGAGGTCTTCGCATGAGCGCCACCGCCGTTCTCGACTGGGGGCTCGGCCTGGCCCAGGGAATGCTCGTGCTGGCGATGGCGCTCGCCGCGTGGCGGATGTTGCGCGGTCCACGCGCGCAGGACCGCATCCTCGGCCTCGACACCCTCTACCTCAACGGCATGCTGGCGATCGTGGTCCACGGCATGCGCACCGGCAGCGGCCTCTACTTCGAGGCGGCGCTGATCCTCGGCATGATCGGCTTCACCGCCACCGTGGCGCTGGCCAAGTTCCTGATGCAGGGCGAGGTGATCCAATGAGCGGCGCGGAGCTGCCGCTCTGGGCCGCCTGGCTGGTGGTCGCGCTGGCGGTCGTCGGAGCCGCCTTCTCGCTGACCGGAGCCCTCGGCCTCATCCGCCTGCGGACCTTCTACGAGCGCGTCCACGCGCCGACCCTCGGGGCGACGCTGGGCATGGCCCTGATCCTCATCAGTTCCATGCTGCTCCTTTCGCTGCTCGAGGGCCGGCTCGTCCTGCGCGACGCCCTGATCGGCGTGTTCCTTACCGTGTCGACGCCCGTCACGCTCCTGCTCCTCGCGCGGGCCGCGGCACATCGCGACCGCCACGAGGGCACGCCCGAAGCGCCGCCGGAGATCTGACGCTCGCGCCGGCCAGCGCCCGGCCGGGACGAACCGAACCGGCCCGGACGGACTTGGCTCGACAGGCTCACGCGCCCCGCCGGAATGCGGGTCGCACCGCCCAGCGGATCGGTGTTCCCGAGGATGCGTCCCGGGTTCGGGCGACAATCCTGCCGCCCAGGGGCGGGGCGCGTCGACAAGGATCGGCGGCCCCGGCTCAGAGCTCCGGCACGGCGTGAGGGTCGAGGACCGCCCCGTAGGTCAGGACGGCCCGTGCGAGGCGCGTCATGTTCTGCGCGGCCGCGTTGAGCCGGGGGACCATCGGATCGTCGGCCGGTAGCGCGGCGACCAGCAGGACGAGTGCGTCCTGAAGGCCCTGCAGCGAGCGCGTGATCGACGCGGAGGTGCCGGCGAGCCGATGGCGGCACCCGCCGGCCTCGAGATCCGCCAGGCCGGCGCGGTTCTCCGCCGGGCCGAAGCGGTGGGCGGACCGGTCGAACGGAAGGCCGGAGGTTTCGCGCATGGCCGCCTCACGCCGCCCGGATCTTGGCGAGGAAGCGGGAGACCTCGCCGTCGAGGTGCTCGGACTGGCGCGAGAGGTCCGACGCGGCGGTGAGGACCTGGGTCGCCGCGCTTCCGGTCTCCTCGGCCGCCCGGGCGACACCGGACATGTTGCTGGTGACCTCGCCGGTCCCGGTGGCGGCCTCGGTCACGTTGCGCACGATCTCCTGGGTCGCCGCCCCCTGCTGCTGCACGGCGGCCGCGATGGACCCCGCGACCGCGTCGATCTCCTTGATGCGCCGACGGATGCCATCGATGGCGCTCACGGCGCCTCCCGTCGCCCCCTGGATCCGCCCGATCTGCCCGGTGATCTCATCGGTCGCCCGGGCCGTCTGGTTGGCGAGTTCCTTGACCTCGGCCGCGACCACCGCGAAGCCGCGTCCGGCCTCGCCGGCCCGGGCCGCCTCAATGGTCGCGTTCAGGGCCAGGAGGTTGGTCTGGCTCGCGATGGCCGAGATCATGGCGACGACGTCGCCGATCCTGCGCACGGCCTCGCTGAGTTCCTGGACCAGGGTCGCCGTCTGTTCCGCCTCGGCGACCGCCTGGCCCGCCAAGTCCTCCGAGCCCGCGACCTGCCGGCTGATCTCGTCGACCGAGGCCCCGAGCTCCTCCGCGGCCGCCGCGACGGTGCCGACATTGGCGGCCGCCTGGCTCGCGGCGGCAGCTACGGCGGTCGATTGCTGTGCGGTCTCCGCCGCGATGCCCGACATGCCGGAGGCGGTCGCCTGCAGCTCGGTCGCCGCGGAGGCGACGGAGGCCAGGACGGCTCCCACCGTCTGCTCGAAGGCGTCGGCCAGTTGTACGCGCTCGGCCCGGTGGCGGGCCTCGGCCTCGACCCGCTCGCGCGCAGAGGCCTCCTCGAGGCGCCGGACCTGTTCCCGCTGCTCGACCTGGGCCGTCACGTCGATGGCGAACTTGGTGATCTGCACAGGTCGTCCGTCGGCGTCGAGCACCGGGTTGTAGCTGGCCTCGATCCAGACCTCGCGCCCCGCCTTGCCGATGCGGCGGAACTGCCCGGCCTGGGACTCGCCGCGGCGCAGGGCTTCCCAGAACCGGGCGTACTCGGCACTCGCGCGGTGGGCAGCGTCGACGAACAGGCCGTGATGCTGGCCGACGACCTCGGCCGCCGTATAGCCGACGGCGGCGAGGAAGTTGGCATTCGCCTCGAGGACGCGGCCGTCGAGGTCGAAGCTGATCACGGCCTGCGACCTGCGGATGGCGTCGACCTGCCCGCGAAGTGCGTTGGTCTCGACGGTCTGCGCCGTGATGTCGGTGGCGTACTTCACCACCCGCGCAACCTGGCCGGCGCCGTCGCGGATCGGATTGTACGAGCCCTTGATCCAC
The DNA here is from genome assembly GCF_001424705.1 of Methylobacterium sp. Leaf465. Taxonomy (GTDB): domain Bacteria; phylum Pseudomonadota; class Alphaproteobacteria; order Rhizobiales; family Beijerinckiaceae; genus Methylobacterium. Next base: position 76,355 of record NZ_LMRA01000007.1, on the reverse strand, counting down.
ACGGCCTTGCCGTCCTTGGCGACCCGCTTGAATTCGGCGACCTCCGCGTGGCCCGCCCGGAGGCCGTCCCAGAAGGCGGCGTAGGCGCGGCTGTCCCGGTAGGCCGCCTCCACGAACAGGCTGTGATGGCGTCCCCGAACCTCGTCGAGGGTGTACCCCATGACCGCGAGGAAGGCCGCGTTGGCCGACACGATGGTGCCATCCGGGGTGAACTCGATGACGGCCTGGGACGCCTCGATCGCGGCGAGGCGGCGCGCCTGGTCCTCCCGCTCGAGGCGGGGGGTGGCGTCGGTCCATTCCAGGACGTAGCCCGAGATCCTGTGGTCCTCCATCAGCGGCGTGACGGCGACGTCGAAGGGTCTGCCGCCCAGGCGGACCAGGGCGTCGTGCCGATGGCGCAGCCCGACGGCGACGATGGACTGGCCGGACAGGTCGCGGCAGAGGTCGTCGAGGCGGCGACCCTTATGGTCGGCTCCGCCCGGCCCGAGCAAGTCTTCCATGGCAGGATTCATCGTCGTGACGACCGACAATGCGTCGATCCCAAGAACCGGCATACGCAAGCCGCCAAACACTGCGGCGCCGGACCTCGACTTACGTGACGCTCCCATGAAATCGAACATCAGATATTTCTCCCCTTATGCTGACTTGCTGTTCGAATCTTCGCGATGACCGATCCAGAACATCACATCATTGTGAGACCGCACCACTTGACGATATCTGAATCAGATATTTAGCCCGGCACTGGAAAATTGTCTTTCCGCGGCCCGGACGGCTAAAAAAACCATTCTTTCGTCGTGAGACCGACGATCGTGACGGATTTTCTGCCATTCTTGCGCCTTCTTGGCTCTTGGATCAGGCCTGTGCGAAGGGCGTCTGCGAGCCACCGTCACCCCGGCAGAAGGGCGGTCCGACCCGCTCCGGCCCGGCCTGGCTGGGTCCGGCGGGACGACCGAAGGAGGTTCGGGACCGAAGCATCCCTCATCCGCACCAGGTCAGGTCGCTCAGGGCGCGCAGCGGCCGCGTTCCGGGTCGGTCGGCGCCCACGCATCATGGGCGGCCCACGGGGCGACCGCGGTGATCCGCCGCGAGCCTCAGACGATTGCCAGCGCGGTCCGCATCCGTGCCTGATCCGGCACCGGCGAGGACGTCGCCTCGATGCGATCGATCAAGGCCATCACCTCGGAAGCGGGCCGCGCGGGGCTGTAGAGGAAGCCCTGTGCGACGTCGCAGCGCTTGGCGCGGAGGACGTCGAGCTGCGCCTGGGTCTCCACGCCCTCCACCGTCACGTTCATCGAGAGGGCGCGCGCCATCCGGGCGATCGCCTCGACGACGGCGACCTTCTCGGGCCGCCCCTGAAGGTCGCGCACGAAGGAGCGGTCGACCTTCACCTTGTCGAAGGGAAATTCCGTGAGGTAGCTCAGGCTGGAATAGCCCGTGCCGAAATCGTCGAGGGCGATACGCACCCCCTGGGCACGCAGCCGCTTCAGGTTCTCCAGGACCTCGTCGCCGTGGTCGAGCAGGACCGATTCGGTGATCTCGATCTCCAGGCGTTCGGGCGCCAGCCCCGTCTCCCGCAGGATGGCGGCGACCTCCTCGTGGAAGCTCGGCCTGCGCATGTGGATGGAGGAGATATTCACCGCGACGCACAGGTCCGGCCATCGGCGCGCGTCGGTGCAGGCGCGGCGCAGGGCCCAGCCGCCGATCTCGACGATGAAGCCGGTGGCTTCCGCGATGGGGATGATCTCGCCCGGCGAGACCCAGCCGTGCCCGGGCTTGTTCCAGCGCAGGAGCGCCTCGAAGCCCGTGACCCGCCCGCTGCGCATGTCGACCAGCGGCTGGTAGTGCAGTTCCATCGCGTCGGCGGCGAGCGCTTCGCGCATGTCCGTGTCCAGCTGACGCTGACGATGAGCGCGCTCCTCGAGGGACGGGTCGAAGCTGTGCCAGCGCCCCTTCCCGGCCGATTTGGCGCTGTAGAGCGCGAGGTCTGCACGGGACAGGAGGCTCGACGGATCGATGGCGTCGTCCGGCACGCAGGCGATGCCGACGCTCACGCCGATCTCCACATGCGCCTCATCGATCCGGAAGGACTGTCGAAGGGTGGATACGATGCCTTTGGCCAGAAGCTCGGCCGCAGCCTTGCCGGCCTGTGGGGCGACCACGGCGAACTCGTCGCCGCCGAGGCGGTACGCCGTGGCCTCCGACCCGCAGAGGTCCGTCAGGCGCTGGGCGACCTGCCCGAGAAGACGGTCGCCGATGAGATGCCCGCGGCCGTCGTTCACCGCCTTGAACCCGTCGAGATCGAGGTAGAGCAGTACGCCCCGGCCCGCTCCCGAGGACGCCTCGCCGCAGAGATCCTGAAGGGCCGCCTGGAGCGCCGCCCGGTTGGGCAAGCCGGTCAGATTGTCGTGGCCGGCGAGAAAGGCGATGCGCGCCTGCGCCTCCCGGCTGGCCGTCACGTCCGATCCCACGCCGCGATATCCGACGAAGGTCCCGAGGGCATCGAAGACGGGCCGGCCGTTTAGGGTCAGCCAGCGCCTGCCGTCCCGCGTCCGGAGCCGCACAGTGTGATCGCGGAACGGACTCCGCGCCGCGATGGCGGTCAAGACGGCATCGATCCCGGTCGCGCCCCCGGCCTCGTCGGCGAAGTCCCTCAGGACAGCCTGGAGCGTGCGGTGGCGAAGGGCAACCGGATCGACGCCCAGCAGGCCGGCGATCGGCTCGAGGGAGGGCCTTAGGCGGCCGACGGTGTCGATCTCCCACAGCCAGTCGCTCGTCCCCTCGGCGAAGTCCTTGAGCAGGAGCTCGATCGTCTCGCTCTGGGCCTGCACCACGACGCGGTCCCGGATGCGCTGGTAGGCGTGCCCGCACAAGCGACGCGCGCTGACGAAGACGAAGGTCGCGTAGAGGGTCAGCAGCAGGGCAACGGAGTGGCCGACCGGTCCCTCGCACCCCGCCAGGCCGATGAAGATGCCGGCGACCACCGGGACCACCGCCAGAAGGGCGAGGGAGAAGACGGGGCCGGCGACGTAGGCGTGCGAGATCAGGGCGGCGCAGACGGCGCCGACGACGACCCGATAGGCATTGTCGAGGGTCGGGAGCAGGACGGCCGGCATCGTCGCCCAGGCGAGGCCGCGCCCGAACGCGAGCAGGTGCAGGACCCGGAAGGCCCCGCGGGTGGAGGGGCAGGACGCGCCCCCGCCGATGACACCCCGGTAACGGTGCGTGGCGACGATGGCGGCACCGCAGAGCGTCGTCACCGCCGCGGCCAGCACGGCGAGGTAGGTCTTCGCGGCGATGTCCCAGAAGATGGCGGCGAGCGAAAGCGCCACGGTCGCCTGGGTGAAAGCGGAATAGCGGCCGAGTTGCAGCGTCTCGCCGAGCATCGCCGCGCGGACCGCCGCACCCAGCCGTGCTTCGTCTTGGGAGGGGGAGGCCGGGGTATCGGCCTGCCCCGGAGCGGTCTCGACCCCTTCCGGGCCGGCATCGCCGATCGCACCGGTGGTGCGCCCATCGTCCAGGACCGCGAAGCGATCCCGGGATCCGTCCGGGGATCCGTCCCGTCGACCGGATAGGCCAGGGTGTGCGGAGACGGGCGGCATCAGGCGGCCATGCTGCGAGAGGCTGCGCGGCCTTGCCGGGTCGAGGCGTCGACCTCGCGGGTGGAGACCTTGATCAGACCCCCGTTCTGGCTGAACTCGGTGACGGCGACCGTCATCACCTGCATGCTGGCCGACATCTCCTGGGCCACCGCAGCCTGCTGCTCGACGGCGGTCGAGGAGGCCGCGATGTCGTTCGTCGGCCCGATGGTCTCCCCGATGCGGGCGATCACGGTGGCGGCCCCCCGGGCGGCGGATTGGGTGCCGGTGATCTGGCTTCCGACGCTCGGGGTCGCCTTCGCCGTCTGGGCGGCCAGGCTCTTCACCTCAGCGGCGCCGATGGCGAAGTGCTGCCCCGGCTCCCGGGCCGGCGCCGCCTCGATGGTGGGGTTCCGTGCCAGGCGGCTGGTCCGGCGGGCGATCTCGCCGACGGAGGCAGCGAGGCCGTCGAGGTCGAACTCGATCGACTTTTGGGAAGCATCAAGCGCACCGAGCTTCGATTTCAGTTCATCGCCACCCCAGAACATCGCCATCCCCATGCAACGGACAGGCTGCCGTTACTGGTGCAAACTAGGCATGCGGACATAACGCAAACACAGGCAAATCCCCGAAACTCGGGGGTATCTCCAAATTTTCGCGTCGCATTTTCTGTCATCCGCGGTCTAACTACCAAGGCTCGCACCCAGCTGAAACGAATTCTGTCATGCTCATCCTCAAGTGCGGCCAACGAGCCGGAACTGATGACCGAGGCGTTGAAGCCGGTCTTCGGGTGGGAAGGCGGGCTCTTCACCGTCGAGGCGCGATTCAATCGTTTGTTTTCGCGCCTGTTTTCGTCCACGCGGAGACGAAGACGCGCATGCCGTCGAATGAGCCGTGCGCCCCTCCCCGCAGCGCATCCCGGGGGGCATCACGGTACGAATGCCAAGCCAGGTGTCTTTTCACCCATTGGCAAGTCGCTTCGGAACTATAAGGACAGCAGGCAGGTCGAATCGCTGGAGCCGAAGGGGAAGCCTGTGCCCACGAGAGTTCTCATGCGCCCCCAGACGGCATCCGATGGCAATGGAACCCTGCGGGCGTTCTCCTCCCGGCACTTTCTCAAGCTCATCGAAGACACCGGCAAGGTGGGCTTCTGGTCCGCGGATCTTCGCAGAGAAGAGGTCGACGCGTCGCCGGGACTCTACCGTATTCTCGGCCTGGACCCGGCCTCCCGCGTAACCTTCGGGTTCGGCCTGGACATGATCCACCCCGACGACAAGGCCGCCCACGCGGATCAGATCGCGGTGCTGCGGAATGGCCAGCCGATCAGCCGCGAGTTCCGGATCATCCGCCCGGACCGCACCCAGCGCTGGCTGTTGCACCATGCCGAGGTGATCCTGGGGCAGGACGGCAAGCCGAACCAGGGCATGGGCGTGGTGTTCGACGTGACGGCGCGTCACGATGCCATGAATGCGGTCATGCAGCGCCACGACCGCCTCAACGCCCTGATCGCCGCGACCGCCGCGGTCTTCTGGCTCAACAAGGCGAACGGCGAACCCAGCGAGATGCCGCAATGGATGGCCCTGACCGGTCAGAGCCACGCGGAGATGGAGGGCATGGGCTGGCTGAACGCCGTCCATCCCGATGATCGCGCCCGGACCCAGGCGGCCTGGATGACGGCGGTCGAGCACACGGCGCCCTACAACACCGACTACCGGGTGCTGTGCGCGGACGGCATCTACCGCTGGTTCAACGCCCGCGGCGCTCCGGTCCTGAACCGCGACGGCTCGGTGCGGGAGTGGGTCGGCGTCTGCCTCAACGTCCCGGGCCGGAATCGATACGGCGCCTCCGGCACCGAGGCGTCGCCGCCGCCCTCCCCGCAGGCGACGGCCACGGCTTCGGCCGAGGCCGGACTGACCTCGGGACAGGTGCGGGCCGCCCGCGGCCTGACCGGCCTGTCGAAGGAGGAACTGGCCAAGCTGGCCAACGTCTCCGTCTCGACCTTGAACCGCCTGGAGGATTCTAATTCCGCCATCCAGCCGCGACCCGACACGATCCTGGCCGTGCGCCGGGCTCTCGAGGGGGTCGGCGTCGAGTTCATCTTCGAGGCGGGGAAGAAGCCGGGCGTCCGCGAGGCGTGAGCATCGCGGGGCGACGGGATCGGGCCGCCCCGGACGGATCGCTCAGTTGGCCGTCCGATGCGACGCGGCCGGCGCGAAGGTCCACCCGTTCAGGGAGCGGGGGATCGGCAAGCGCGCCAGGTCCAGCCCGCACGCGGCTTTGTAGGCGTGCTCCTCGGTCAGCATCCGGAGCCCCTGCTCCGCCGTCTCGCAGGTTCCGAGAACGTCGTGGTCCAGCAGAACCACGTAACAATCCTTCTGCCCCAGGAGCGTTCGCTGGATGCGGAATGCTCCCTGAGGCGTATCACAGAGCCAACAACCACCCATGGCGCGCACCTCCGCCTGAGATCCGGGAGCGAGATCATGCGGCACGCACCCGATCCCTGTCCAGAACCTTAATGCATACCTTTTGATCTGACATGCAAAATTCCGCTTCCGCCGCCGGCGAGGCCTGCCCGTCGCGACGCTGTGCGGGCGGAGACCCGAAAGGGGATGACGGAATCGGGTGAGCGGTCCTACACTCCGCGCTGCCGAGGACGGCCCCGACCCGGTGAAGGAGACGCAGCGTGAGCGGACCAGAATCCGACGAAGACCGCGTCCGGAATACCACGGAGGTCGCGTCGAGGTCGCGCCGGTCCTTCCTCGCGCGGGGCACTGCCCTCGTCGGCGGCGGCCTCGTCGCCGCACGCGCGGCGGAACCGGCCGCGGCGGCGTCCCCGGCCGGCGGTCCGCCGGGCGTGCCGCCCTGGATGACGACTCCCGGCGCGGAGACCGGGGCGCAGCCCTACGGGACGCCGTCGCCGTTCGAGAAGACCGTCGTCAAGAACATTCCGAAGACCCTCAAGCAATACACCTCAGCATCGGTGCGCACGCCGCTGCAGGAGCTCGACGGGATCATCACGCCCAACGGGCTGTTCTACGAGCGCCACCATGGCGGCGTCCCCGCGATCGACCCGGCCCAGCACCGCCTGATGATCCACGGCCTGGTGGAGCGGCCCTTGGTCCTGACCATGGACGACGTCCGGCGCTTCCCGAGCGTGTCGCAGATCCACTTCATCGAGTGCTCGGGCAACCCCGACTTCAAGGCGATCCGGGCGGGCCGCACCGCCTCCGACCTGGTGGGGCTGGTGAGCTGCGCCGAATGGACGGGCGTGCGCCTCAGGACGGTGCTGGAGGAGGCCGGCCTCCAGCCGGGCGCCAAGTGGGTGATCGCCGAGGGCGCGGATGCGGCCGCGCTGACCCGCAGCCTCCCGATCGGGAAGTGTCTCGACGACGCGCTGCTCGTCTACAGCCAGAACGGCGAGCGCCTGCGCCCGCAGCAGGGCTACCCCCTGCGCGTGCTCCTGCCCGGCTACGAGGGCAACATGAGCGTGAAGTGGCTGCGCCGGCTCAACGTGACGGACGCGCCGGCCTATTCCCGCGAGGAGACGGCCAAGTACACCGACCTGATGCCGGACGGGACCGCGCGGCAGTTCACCTTCACCATGGAGGCGAAGTCGGTGATCACGCGGCCGTCGGGGACGCAGCGGATCGGCCCCGGCTTCAACGAGATCACCGGGATCGCCTGGAGCGGGCGGGGCACGATCGCCCGTGTCGAGGTCTCGGTGGACGACGGCCGGAGCTGGCAGGCGGCGCAGCTCCAGGCGCCCGTCCTCGACAAGGCGCTGACCCGGTTCCGCCTGGCCTGGACCTGGAACGGAGAGCCCGCCGTGATCCAGAGCCGGGCCACCGACGAGACCGGCTACGTGCAGCCGCTCTTCTCCGAACTGGCCGGGGCCCGGGGCCTGAACTCGTTCTACCACAACAACGCCGTCATCCCCTGGCGCATCGCGGAGAGCGGAGAGGTGTCGAATGGCTATCCCAAGGCGTGACGGCACCGCCCTCCGGATGGCCCCCAGGGCCGCGATCGGCTTGGCCGCGACCGCCCTGGCCGCCATCGCCATAGCGGCGACAGGGTTGGCCGCGATCGCTTCGGCCGGCCCGGCCTCGGCCGAGACCCGCTACGGGATCGGGCGCCCCGCCACCGCGGCGGAGGTCGCCGCCTGGAACATCGACATCGACCGGGACGGCCGGAAGCTTCCCGCCGGCCGCGGCAGCGTCGCCCAGGGCGGCGCGCTCTTCGCCGAGCGCTGCGCGTCCTGCCACGGCGCGAAGGGCGAGGGCGGCCTCGGCGACCGGCTCGTGGGCGGCCAGGGCACCCTCGCCTCGGCCCAGCCAGTGAAGACGGTGGGCAGCTTCTGGCCCTATGCCCCGACGCTGTTCGACTACGTTCGCCGCGCCATGCCGATGGACGCGCCGCAATCGCTCACGGACGACGAGGTCTACGCCGTCGTCGGCTACCTGCTGAACCTGAACGGCCTCCTGCCGGACGACGCCGTCCTAAAGGCGAGGAGCCTCGCCGCCGTGCGGATGCCCAACCGCGACGGCTTCGTGCCGGATCCGCGCCCCGACGTGCCCTGAGGCGCGGTGGACGAGGCCTCGGCTGCCAAGCTGGACTCAACTGCCGGGTTTGGCGTGGACGTTGGCGAAGAACAGCTCCCGCCAGTCCCGGGCGCCGCGGCGGATCGTTTTCGTGCGGGCCATGAAGGTGACGACGGGCAGGATCGCCTGGGGCGTGGTCGTGAAGCTGACCTGGGGCGAGGCCAGGATCGACGCGATGAGGCCGACGTCGGAGCCGTCGCGGGCGAGGCGCACATAGGCCTGGGCGGCGGCCCGGGGGTCGCCCGCGATGGAGGCGACCACCTCCTCCAGGGCCGCCGTGAACGCGGCGTGGAGGGTGGGATTGGCCTCCACGAAGGCGGCGGAGGCCCAGACCACGTTGAAGGTCGAGGGTCCGCCGAGCACGTCGAAGGAGTTGAGGATCGTCCGGATGCCGGGCCTGCGCAGCTCCAGCTCCTGGATCGGCGCGGCGGTGAAATGCGCGGTCACCTCCTGGCCGGCCAGGAGGGCGGCCATGCCGTCCGGGTGCGACAGGGTCACGGTCAGGCGGTCGAGGTCGTTGCGCCGCGCCTCCCCGAGCGCCTTCTCGGCCGCCATCTGCAGGAACATGGCCTGAACCGAGACCTTCACGGCCGGCAGGGCGATCTTGTCCCGGTCAGTGAAGTCGGCGAGCGAGCGGATGCGCTCCGCATTGGTGTTCATGAGGAGCGGCATGGCGTTCATCGCCGCCACGCCCTTCACCGCCATGGCGGTGCCCTCGGTCTTGGACCAGAGCAGGACGAGGGGCGGCACGCCGCCGGCCACGAACTGGATCGAGCCGGACAGGAGCGCGTCGTTCATCGCGGCCCCGCCCGCCAGGGTGACGTAGCGGACCCCGAGCCCCGACAGGCCCCGGGCCGCGGCGTGGGTCTGGAGCAGCCCCTGCTCCTCCATGAGCATCAGCGGCAGGTGTCCCAGGCTCGGCTGGCGCGCGATGGTGACCGCCTGCACTTCGGCCCGGGCCGGGCGCAGGCCCCCGAGGAGGGGCAGTCCCGCGCCGAGCAGTCCCCGGGCCAGTACGTCGCGTCGGCGCATGTGAACCTCCCTGGACCGGACTCGCGATGGGCGATGCGGTCGGCCCGCCTTACGGAACGGAAATCTTCGGCCTGCGGATCACCGGGGCGGGCACGCTCTCGATCAGCACGTTGAGGCAGGCCGGCAGGCCGCTGGCCTGCGCCTCCTCCAGGGCCCCGGACAGGTCCTCGGCCCGGGTGACGAGGGCCCCGTGGCCGCCCAGAGCCGTCACGACCCGGTCGTAACGGGAACTCAGGAGGTCGCAGTGGCGCGCCCGCGCCGCGCCGTACTGGCGCAGCTGGATCTGGTACTCGGCGTTCCAGCGGGCATCGTTGCCCACCACGGCGATGAAGGGCAGGCCGTAGCGCACGGCGGTGTCGAACTCGGCCATGTGGAAGCCGAAGGTGCCGTCCCCCAGGACCGCCACCACGGGCCCCGCCGGGTCGTGGAGGCGGGCCGCCAGGGCGAAGGGCAGCGACGCGCCGATGGTGCCCGAGACCCCGTTGATGAGGCGCCGGGGGGCCTGCATCAGGGCCTGGGGCCATTGCCCGATCTCGCCCCCGTCGCAGATCAGGGTGCCGCCGGGATGCCGGTCGAGGAAGGCGGCGACGCCGCGGCACAGCTCCACCGGATGGAGGCGGCCCTCGGGGCCGCGCCGGTCGTCCCAGTCCGGGGGCCGGTACGCCACAGCCGCCCGCACGGTGGCCGGCCAGTCCGTCCCCGCGCGCGGGCGCCCCCCGGCGCAGGAGCCGGCCAGGGCCGCGAGGGTCGGCAGCGCATCGGCCGTGCCCGAGACGGCGAGGCGGGCCGGATCGACCCGCGCGACGAGGGCGGGGTCGGGGTCGACGACGACGAAGCGGCAGTCCGGCGCCACCGCGGGCGCCTCGCCGAACTTCAGGGTGAAGTCGAGGGGCTTGCCCACGAGCACGAGGCAGTCGGCCTGGGCCAGCACCTCGGCGAAGGCGCCCAGACTCGGATCGTTGAGGCCGCGCGGGCTCTCCATCCCGAGGACGGGCACGCCCGAGGCCGCCTCCAGCGCCGCCATCCGGGCGCGCCCCTCGGCGCCGCAGGCGACCGGGCCGCACAGGATCAGGGGGCGCTGCGCCCGGCCGAGCTCCGCCGCCACCGCCGCGACGAGGTCGGCGCCGGGCGCGCCGACCCGGATCGCGGCCTCGGCGGGTGCCGGGGGAGCGGCCGAGAGAGCGGCCGGGGCCTGCGCTTCCAGGAGGTCGACCGGCAGGCTGAGATGCACGGGCCCCGGCCGGCCCGCGCGGGCGATCCGCAGGGCCCGGGCGACGTCGTCGGCCAGGGTGTCGACGGCAGCCGCCGTCCACGAGGCCTTGGTCATCGGCCGGGCGATGTCGGCCTGGGCGAGTTCCTGGAAGGCGCCGCGCCCGAGCTCCGACAGGCCGGCATGGCCCGAGAGCAGGAGGACGGGGCTCTCCGCCGCCAGCGCCGTGAACAGGGCGGCGGCGCCGTTGGTCTGCCCCTGGCCGCCGGTGACCAGGGCGACCCCGACCTCCCCGGTCAGGCGGCCCCAGGCATCGGCCATGTGCACGCAGGCGGCCTCCTGGCGGACATGCACCACCGCGATATCCGTGCCCAGCAGGGCATCGAAGATCGGCATGATGTGGTTGCCCGACAGGGTGAAGATGCGGCGGACGCCGAGGCGCTCCAGCGTCTCGACGACGATGTCGGCTCCGCGCGGCCGGCCCCGGGACTGGTCCATGGCGTCTCTCTCGGCGATCCGTCGGGTGGGGGCGCGGCCTCAGGCCGCCGCATCGAGGAGGGAGGCCCCCGGGCGCACATGGGTGAAGGCGACGGGCTCCAGGGTGACGTCGAGCCCCTCCCCGGCCTGGCGCACCACGGTGTAGTGCGAGGTGGCGAGATCGGAGGCGTCGGGGAAGTCCTCGCGAAAGTGCGCCCCGCGGCTGTCGGTGCGGGCCAGGGCCGCGGCCCGGATCGCCTGGCTGACGCGGACGAGGTTCTCGAGGTTGAGCCGGTCCATCCAGGTCAGGTTGTAGCGGCGGTCGCCGTCGGGGATGCCGGCCTCCGCCACCGCGGCCGCGAGGGCGTCGAGGCGCTCCCCGGCCCGGGCCAGCCCGGCCGCGTCGCGCAGGATGCCGACATCGTCCCACATGGTGGCGTAGAGGGCCTCCCGGATCGCCTCCAGGTCGCCGGCCGGGCGCCCGAGAGGGCCGTAGGCGCGGGCGAGCCCCGCCTCGATCGCGTGAGGATCGGGCTCGGCGAGGCGTCGCACGCCCCGGACGTCGCGGGCCATGGCGGAGCCGGCCAGGCCCCCGAACACCGTCGAGTTGGCGACGCCGTTGCCGCCGAGGCGGTTGGCCCCGTGCACCCCGCCGGTATCCTCTCCGGCCGCGTAGAGGCGCGGCAGCTCGGTGCCGCAGCCGGGGCGGAAAGCGACCCCGCCCATCATGTAATGGGCGGTGGGGATGACCTCGACCAGGCCCCCGGCGAGGTCGAAGCCGCAATCGGCGCAGCGCTCCACCATGCCCTTGAACTTGGCGGCCACGTCCGCGGGGCCGAGATGGCTCATCTGGAGGTAGACGCCGCCATGGGGGGTGGCGTGGCCGTCGCGGATGCGCCGCATGATCGAGCGGCTGACGACGTCGCGGGTCGCCCGCTCCGCCCGCGGGTCGTAGTGCTGCATGAAGCGCTCGCGGGAGGCGTCGAGCAGGTAGCCGCCCGCGCCCCGCAGCCCCTCCTCCAGCACCGTGCCGGTCATCCGCGTGCCCGCGCCCGCCAGCAGGCCGGTGGGATGGAACTGGACCATCTCCATGTCGCGTAAGGGCAGGCCGGCGCGGAGCGCCATGGCGAGGCCGTCGCAGGTCTTGTCGCCGGAGGGCGTGTGGAACTTGTACATGGTCGGGCCGCCGCCCGTGGCGAGCAGGGTCGCCCGGGCGCGGACCAGGACCGGGATTCCGGTCCGCATGTCGAGCATCAGCACGCCGGCGAGGCCGGAGCCGTCGGCGGCCGGGATCAGCTCGAGGGCGCGGTGATCCTCCAGGCGCTGGACGTCCCGGCGCCAGACCTGCTCGGACAGGCGGTTGATGATCTCGATGCCGGTGAGGTCGCCCTTGTGCACGGTGCGGTCGAAGGTCTGACCGGCGAAGGCCTTCTGGTGGACGCTGCCGTCGGGGTTGCGGTCGAAGAAGCAGCCGAGCTCGGTCTCCAGTTCGCGGATGCGGACCTGCGCCTCCGTGACCAGGGTCCAGGCCAGCTCCTGGTTGTTGAGCCACTTGCCGCCCTCGATCGTGTCCATGAAGTGGCGCTCGACCGAATCGCCCGGGGCGAGGGCGACGTTGTAGCCGCCCTGGACCATGCGGGTGCAGCCGCACTTGCCGAGCAGGCCCTTCACCGCGACGGTGACCTGGAGGTCGGGGGCGGCCTTCTTGGCGTGGAGGGCGGCGAACAGGCCGGCGCCCCCCGAGCCCAGGATGAGGATGTCGGTCTCGACGGTGGTCGGCACGGCGTGCATCAGGCGGCTCCCAGGCTCTCGATGACGGCATCCCGCCGGCTGGCGACGTCGCGCTGGACGTCGGCGAAGAGCGAGCCGCCGTGGGAATCCATGCCGACCAGGAGGGGGCCGAAGTCGCGGATCGCGAACTTCCACAGGCTCTCGGGGTGGAGGTCGTCGAGGTCGATGTCGTCGATCCGCTCGATCCAGGTCGTCTCCAGGGCGGCGGCGCCCCCGACGATGGCGAGGTAGGCGCCGCCGTGTTCGGCGAAGGCCGCGAGGGTCTGGGGGCCCATGCCGCCCTTGCCGACGATGAGGCGCACGCCCTCGCGCCGCATCAGGGCGTCGGTGAAGCGCTCCATCCGCATGGAGGTGGTGGTGCCGATGCAGAACGGCGCGTAGCCCACCGGCGCCTCGGGGGAGACCGGTACGCGGTGGACGTTGGGCGCGGTGTGGATCACCGCGTGGCCGGTGAGATCGAGATGGGTCCGGCGCCCCCGGTCGAACATGTGGATCAGGGTGGCGTCCCGGATGCCGAACAGGGTCTTTCGCAGGGTGACGGTGTCGCCGACCTTCAGGGCGCGGACCTGGGCCGCGTCGACCGGCATGTCGAGAACGTGGTGCATGGCGCAGGCCCTCCCGGAGGCGGCGATTTCAGTCGAAGGCGATACCGCCCGGCGTGAAGGTCGCCCTCGCCCGGCGGGCCGAGTGGCACTGAATGTTCACCGCCACCGGGTTCTGGGTGATGTGGGTGGCGGCGATTTCCACATGCACGGCGAAGCTGGTGGAGCGCCCGCCGAGCCCCTGGGGGCCGATGCCGAGCTCGTTGACGGCGCGCGACAGCTCCGCCTCGATCCGGGCGCCGTCGGGATCGGAACAGGCGGTCCGCAGCTTGCGGGTGGCCGCCACCTTGGCCAGATGCATGCACAGGTCCGAGGTGCCGCCGATGCCGACGCCCACGATGGTGGGCGGGCAGACGCGGCCGCCGAGCTCGATCACGCGGTCGATGACGAAGCGCTTGACCGCGTTGATGCCGTCCGAGGGCAGCAGCATCTGCAGGAACGAGCCGTTCTCCGAGCCCGAGCCCTTCGGGATCATCTCCACCGAGACGGTCTCGGGCCGGTCGTCGAAATCCACATGGATGATCGGCACGCGGATGCCGCAGGAGGTCTGCTCGTTCACGCGGGTGATCGGGTGGACCACGGAGGAGCGTAAGGAATGCTCGGTGGTCGCGCGTTCGCAGCCGCGCCGGATCGCGGCCTTGAGGTCGGCGCCCTCGAAATGCACGTCGCGCCCGATCACCACGTTGTAGATCGGGATGCCGGTGTCCTGGCAGAGGATGTTCTTGGTGCGCTCGGCCACCGCGATGTTCTCCACCATGGTGCCGAGGATCGCCCGGCCGGTGGCGCTGGTCTCCTCGCGGGCGAGATCCGCGAAGCCCGCCTTGATGTCCGGCGGCAGCAGCTTCAGGGCGCGGACGTAGAGGTCCTTGCACACCGCTTCGACTTCGGTGAGGTCGAGATCCATGCCGGTCTCCTTCGAAGGGTTGGCTCAGGCGCCGCCGAGCAGGAACAGGAGCCCCACCGCGAGCCCCGCCGCCACGCAGGCGGAGACGACGAGCGCCGTCCGCTCCCGGGTGACGAACCACTCGAGGGCCAGCACGCGCAGGCCCAGGACCATGTGCAGGGCCAGCGCGCTGACGAGGCCCCATTCGGCCGCGCGCACGAAGCCGTTGTGGGTCAGCCCGAGGAAGCTCTCGAGGCGGTCGGCCCCCTGCAGGGCGGTGCCGAGGGCGATGAAGTGCATCGGCAGGAACAGCGCCAGGGCGATCCCCGAGAGGCGGTGCAGCAGGGCGGCGGCGAAGCCCGCGCGCGGACGGGCGGCGCGGAGGCTCCTTGGCCGCGGGGCGGCGGTCTGCGTCCCGGCGCTCATGCGACGTAGACCGCGAGCGCCGCGCGCAGGCCGAGGACGACGAGGAGCGCCGCGACGGCGAGCATCGCCCCGTCGAGGGAGCGTCCGCGCCAGGGCGTCCACTCCCGCAGGATGCTGCGCAGGCCGATGGGCGCGTGGATCGCCGCCGCCACCACGAAGACGCCGTAGAACACGAGGAAGGCCAGGTTGCCCTGCGTCCGGCCCAGGATCTCCCCGGCGGTGAGGCCGCCGCGCACGGCGTACAGGATCGTGCCGAGATGGACCGCCACCGCCACCGCCAGGATCCCGGCGGTGCCGCGCTGCGCCACGTAGAGGAGCGGGCTCATGCCGACCTCCGGAAATGCCGGGCGCTGAGCCGCTTCAGGGCCGACCGGGCGGTGGCGCGCTTCAGCCCCGCGATGGCGAAGGTCGGCGCCAGGGCCTTGGGGCAGTGCTCGGTGCAGCTCATGTGGGTGTGGCAGGACTGGCAGCCGGCATCCCCGGACACGGCCTCCAGCCGCGCCGCCTGGCCCCGGTCGCGCACGTCGTTCACCAGGGTCCAGGCCCGGTTGAGGGCGGCCGGACCGAGATAGTCCGGGTTCCAGGCGACCACGTCGCAGGCGGCGTAGCAGACGCCGCAATTGATGCACTCGATGCCGGCATCCACCGCCCGGCGCGCGGGCGAATCCGGCGCCACCGCGGCGAAGTCCGCGGGCGGCGCGTCGCCGGGCTCGAAGGCCCCGTGGGCGGCCGTCCACTTCTCGAAGAACGGCTCCATGCCGACGGCCAGGTCCTTGACCACCGGCAGGTTGCGCAGGGGCTCGAGGGTCAGGCCGTCGTCCTCCGCCACCGCCGCGACCCGCGTGCGGCAGGTCCAGCGCGGGCGCCCGTTCACCGTCATGGCGCAGGAGCCGCACATGCCGACCCGGCAGGCGAAGCGGTAGGCGAGCGTGGGGTCCTGCTCGCGCTGGATCTCGGTGACCACGTCGAGGATGGTCTGGGCCGGGCGCCGCGCCACGGTGAAGGCCTGGAAGCCGCCGTCCCGCCGGATGCGCACTCTCAGCGTCGCGCCGGGCACGGCCTCGACCGTGGGATCGGCCGGGGCGGGGACGGGAACGGACACGCTCATGCCTCAGCGCTCCGCCTTGGCGGCGGCGCCGGGAAAGAACAGCTCGCTCTGGTCGGCGGCCTTGGCGGCCACGAGGCCGGCGCGGTTCATGTAATCGAGATAGGCCAGCATGTTCAGGGGCGCGCTGGTCCACTGGGTCTGCGGCGCGCGGATGATCTCCACCGCCTCCGCCGCGGTGAGCCGGGCGTTCTCCGCCTTGATCCAGAGGGCGGCGACCCGGGCGGGCTCGGCCTTGATGAGCGCCAGGCTCTCCTCCAGGGCGGCCCGGAAGGCGGCCACGATCTTCGGGTTGGCGGTGACGAAGCGATTGCTCGCCCAGACGAGGTTGAAGGTGTGCGGCCCGCCGAGGACGTCGTAGCTGTCGAGCACCTTGCGGGCCTTGGGGTCCTTCAGCTCCAGCTCCTGGAACGGAGGCGAGCCGAAATGCGCGGTGATCTCGGAGCGGCCGCCGAGCATCGCCGTCTGCGCGTCGGGATGGCCCATCGAGACCGTGAGGGGGTCGAGCTTGCCCTGCTGGCCCGGCCCGAAGGCCTTCTCGGCGGCCATCTGCAGGGTGATCGCCTGGATCGAGCTCTTCACCGTGGGCAGGGCGATCTTGTCCTTCTCGGTGAAGTCCTTGATCGAGGACACGGCCGGATTCACGGTCACCAGCCAGAGCGGCATCGCGTTGAGGGCCGCCACGCCCTTGATCATCAGGTTGCCGCGGGTGCGGCCCCAGATCGTCAGCATCGGCCCGACGCCGCCGGCGGCGAAGTCGAGGTTCCCCGAGAGCAGGGCCTCGTTCATGCCCGAGCCGCCGGTGAAGCGCAGCCACTCCGTCTGGAGCTCCAGGCCCTGCTGGCGGGCCTGCTTCTCGAGGAGCTTCTCCTCCTCCATCACGGTGAGCGGCAGGTAGGAGATGCCGAACTGCTTGGCGAGGCGCACCACGGAGGCCTCCGCCCGGGCGGATCCGGCGCCGGCCGACAGGGTCGCCGAGACCGCTGCCGAGACCAGGGCCGCGGCGCCGCAGAGCCGGATGAGACGGCCAAAAGCCACGAGACGGCCACGTGCCATGTGTTCCTCCTGCGTCGAGCCCGAATTCTCTGGTCCGGTGCCGAGGGCCACGATAGCCTCGCATCGACCCCTGTCAACGGTCATATGTCATATACATGAGTTGCCGATGTCGAACCGCATGCCCGGCGCCGCCGAACCTCAGGCGCATCCGCACGTCCCGCCGCCGGGCGAGTCCGTGTCCGCGCCCGGAGAGTCGGCGATGACGGCCCCCATGACGGCCCCCTTGGCGGCCCCCTCGACCGCCCCTCTGGCGAGCCGTCCGCTCTACCTGCAGGCCCGCGACCTGCTGCTGCGCCGGATCGTGGACGGCACCTGGAAGCCGGGCGGCTACCTGCCGAGCGAGCCGCAGCTGGCCCTCGACCTCGGCGTCTCCATCGGGACGATCCGCAAGGCCATGGAGGACCTCGTCGGGCAGGGCCTGCTGGAGCGCCAGCACGGGCGCGGCACGCAGGTGGTGCCCCATTCGAGCGACCGGTCCCGCTTCCGCTTCCTGCGCTTCGTCCACGGCGACGGGCGGCCGTTCCGCCCCGTGGCCCGCGTCCTCGCCGCCGGGACCGCGCGGGCCGACGCGCAGGACCGGGCCGCCCTCGGGCTGGGGGCGGGCGCCAAGGTGCTGGTCCTGCTGCGGACCCGCAGCGAGGACGGCGTGCCGCTGATCTACGAGCGCATCGCGCTGCCGGCCGAGCCCTTCGCCGCGCTGAAGCCGGAGCCCGGCGCCGAGATGCTGGAGGAGATCTACGTGCTCTACCAGTCGCGCTGCGGCCAGACCGTGGCGCGGGCCCGGGACACGATCGCCACCGACCGGGCGAGCCCGGCCATGGCGGACGCCCTCGGCTGTGCGCCGGGGGCGCCCCTGCTGCTGGTGCGCCGGGTCGCCGTCGCCCTCACGGGCGACCCCATCGAGTATCGCCAGAGCTGGACGGCCATGCTTCACTACCGCTCCGACCTCGACTGACGGAGCGGAGGTCCTTCGGGCTGACCCGCCTCAGGCCTGCATGCCCCAACGCTGCAGGGTGTGGCGCTCGATGGTCTGGAAGATCAGGTTCTCGACGCAGAGGCCGATGAGGATCACCGTCAAGAGCCCCGCGAAGACGTTGGGGATGTCGAGCATGTTCTTGTTCTCGAAGATGAACCAGCCCAGCCCCCCCGAGCCCGAGCTGACGCCGAAGACGAGCTCCGCCGCGATCAGGGTGCGCCAGGCGAAGGCCCAGCCGACCTTGAGGCCGGTGAGGATGCTGGGGAAGGCCGCCGGGATCAGGATCTTGGTGATCAGCCGGCTGCCGCGCAGGCCGTAGTTGCGCCCGACCATCTTCAGGGTCCGGCTGACCGAGAGGAAGCCCGAATGGGTGTTGAGGGCGATGGCCCAGGTCACCGAATGGACCAGCACGAAGATCAGGCTGCCGTTGCCCAGCCCGAACCAGATCAGCGCCAGGGGCAGAAGCGCGATGGCCGGCAGGGGATTGAACATCGACGTCATCGTCTCGAGGAAGTCGGTGCCGATGCGCGAGCTGATCGCGATGCCGGTGAGCAGGGTCGCCAGCAGAATCCCGAGGCCGTAGCCGATCAGCAGGACCTTGATCGAGCCCCAGGCCCGCATCACCAGGGTGCCGTCCGCCACGCCCCGGGCGAAGGCCGTCACGGTGGCGGAGAAGGTCGGGAACAGGAGGTCGTTGTCGAGGTAGCGCCCGTAGGCCTCCCAGATCAGGGCCAGCACCGCCAGGATCACGAGCTTGCGCAGCCAGCCCTGGTTGTAGAGGCGCTCGACGGCCGAGAGCGGCTTCTCGACGACGGCGCCCCCATAGGCGCCGCCGGTCTCGCGGACGATCTCGGGACGGGCGGGCCGGAGGAGGACGGGTGACACGAGCGCCTTCGCGGTCCTAGACATTCTCCGCCTCCTTGATCTCTTCGGAAAACAGCATCCGATGGATGCGCTGCTCCAGGAGCAGGGTCTCCTGCGGCGAGCCGGCCGTGTTGAGCTCGGCCTTGACCTCGCCGGGATGCGGCGAGAGCAGCAGGATGCGCGAGCCGATCTTGATCGCCTCCGGAATCGAGTGCGTGACGAACAGCACCGTGAAGCGCGTCTCCTCCCACAGGGCCAGGAGTTCGTCCTGCATCCGCCGGCGGGTGAGCGCGTCCAGGGCCGCGAAGGGCTCGTCCATGAGCAGGATGTCGGGCTCCATCGCCATGCCGCGGGCGATGGCCACCCGCTGCTTCATGCCGCCCGACAGCATGTGCGGATAGCTGTCGGCGAAGGCCGAGAGGTTGACCTTGTCGATATAGTGCATGGCCCGTTCGTCGGCGGCCCGGCCCGACAGGCGCCCCGAGGCCTCGAGGGCGAAGGCGACGTTCTGGCGGACGGTCTTCCAGGGCAGCAGCTGGTCGAATTCCTGGAACACCATCATCCGGTCCGGGCCGGGCTCGGTGATGGCCTGGCCCTTCAGGCGGATCTGGCCCTCCGTCGGCGCCATGTAGCCGCCCACCGACTTCAGGAGGGTGGATTTCCCGCAGCCCGAGGGTCCGAGCAGGACGAACCGATCGCTCGGGAAGACCTGGAAGCCGACCCGGTAGGTCGCCGTGACGAGGTGGTCGGGGGTCTTGTACTGCAGCGTGACGCCGTCGACCTCGAGCAGCGGCCCCGTGACGTTCGAGGGCAAGCCTGTCGCCAAGCTCATCGCATCCTCCCTTTGGCCACGCGCATGGCGGCACTGCTGGTTTTCAGGGGCGGTCTGGAGCCGCTTTGCCTTCGGACGACCGGCCGCCCGAGCCCCGATCCGTCGGCCCTGGCACAATCGTTCGTCCGACCCCTGGATACCAAGCACGATCCTTCCTGTAAATATAATAGCTATCTATTATAAGACAGGTTTTTATTCTTGTTTGGCGGGCCTTTTCGGCTTGGGCCGGGGGCGGCCCGGGGGTGGCCTCGGTCCCGGCCCGCCCCATCGGGGCGCTCTCCGCGGGCGGCGCGTCACCGGCCCGATCCTCATGCCGGAACGCGGTCGCCCCGCAGCACAGCCCGCCCGGACAGGATCCGTCATCGGCGAAGGATTAAAAAGAGGCCGGCAACGTAATCAGGTCTCATGCGACGAGACCTTCGAATCGGTTGATGACGCCGTCACGGGCTCTTGTGGAGACTTGGATTTACGGCATAGGTTCTTATCAGAACCATCTCGGGCGACCCCGCTCCTTCAGGGCGCAGCGTCCAGCGTCAGGGGACGCGCCGACCGCCGCGGGCGTCCTCCCGACCACGGCCCGGGGGACGAACGGACATCCGACGATCGCCGTGCCACCCGCCCGAGACACGAAGGCGGGGCTCGTAGGGGAGAAACGATGAGCGACGCATCCGACGGTGTGCGGCGGGCGGGGTCCGTGGTCCGCGCGCCGCAGAGCTTCGTGGCCGGCCTCGTGCTGGTCCTGCTCGGGATGTTCGGCGTCTGGGCCGCGAGCGACCTGCCGCGGGGCACCCTCGGCGCCATGGGACCGGGCATGCTGCCGCACTGGGTGGCGATCGGCGTCGCCCTCTGCGGCGGCGTGCTCGCCGCGACGGGTCTGGTCCGCGCGGGGGCGGGCCTCCAGACCTTCGGCCTGCGCGGCCCCCTCGTCGTCGTGCTGGCCATCCTCGCCTTCGCGGTCACGATCCGGCCCTTCGCCCTCGGCCCCGTCGCCGGCCCGGGCCTCGGCCTCATCGTCGCGGGCCCGCTGGCGGTGATCGTCGGGGGCTACGCCACACCGGAGGCGCGCTTCCGCGAACTCCTGATCCTGGCCCTGCTCCTCACCGCCGGCTGCATGCTGCTGTTCGGGGACCTCCTGAACCTGCCCATCCCCATCTTCCCCACCGCCGTCATCGAGGCGGCGAGCGGCCGGATTCCGTCGCGGGTGCTGCTGCGGCTCGCGGCCGGCGCCCTCGCCCTGGCGGGCCTCGGCCTGCTCGCCCTGGAACGCCGCGCCACCCGCCGGACCCGGACCGACGTCGCCCCGCACGCCATGACGACCTGATCGGGAGCGCGCACGTGACGGATCTCCTCGCCAATCTCGGCCTCGGCTTCGCCGTCGCCCTGAGCCTGCAGAACGTGACGCTCTGCTTCCTGGGCTGCCTCGTCGGCACCCTGATCGGCGTGCTGCCCGGCGTCGGGCCGATCGCCACCATCGCCATGCTCCTGCCGATCACCTTCGGGCTCGATCCCGTGGGCGCCCTCATCATGCTCGCGGGGATCTATTACGGGGCGCAGTACGGCGGCTCCACCACCGCCATCCTGGTGAACATCCCCGGCGAGGCGACCTCGGTCGTCACCACCCTCGACGGCCACCAGATGGCGCGCCAGGGCCGGGCCGGGGTCGCGCTCGGCATCGCCGCCATCGGCTCCTTCTTCGCCGGCACCGTCGCCACCCTGCTGATCGCGGCCCTCGGCGCGCCGCTGACCCGCCTCGCGCTGATCTTCGGACCGGCGGAGTACTTCGCCCTGATGGTGATGGGGCTCGCCTTCGCGGTCGTCCTCGCGCACGGCTCGGTGCTCAAGGCCGTGGCGATGATCCTCGTGGGCGTCCTGCTCGCCGCGGTGGGCACGGACCTCGAGACCGGCCAGGAGCGGATGACCTTCGGCCTCGCGTTCCTCACCGACGGCGTCGACTTCTCCGTCCTGGCGATGGGCCTGTTCGGGGTGGCCGAGATCCTGCGCAACCTCGACCAGACCGAGACCCGCGAGATCGCCCGGGCCCGGATCGGCCGCCTCCTGCCCAGCCTCGCGGATCTGCGCCAGGTGGCGCCCGCGACGCTGCGCGGGACCGCGATCGGGGCGATCCTGGGCATCCTGCCCGGCAACGGCGCCGTGCTCGGCCCCTTCGCCGCCTACACGGTGGAGAAGCGCCTCGCGCGCGATCCGAGCCGCTTCGGCCGCGGGGCCATCGAGGGGGTCGCCGGCCCGGAGAGCGCCAACAATGCCGGCGCGCAGACGGCCTTCATCCCGCTCCTCACCCTCGGCATCCCGCCGAACGCCGTGATGGCGCTGATGGTCGGCGCCATGACGATCCACGGCATCGTTCCGGGCCCCGGCGTGATGACCAAGAACCCCAACCTGTTCTGGGGCATGATCGCGTCGATGTGGATCGGCAACCTCATGCTGCTCGTCATCAACCTGCCGCTCGTGGGCCTCTGGGTGCGCCTGCTGCAGGTGCCCTACCGGCTGATGTTCCCCGCGATCCTGATGTTCTGCGCGATCGGCATCTACTCCATCAACGCGCTGCCCACCGACGTCATGCTGATCGCGGCCTTCGGGGTGTTCGGATACGGGCTGATCAAGTTCGGCTTCGAGCCCGCGCCGCTGCTGCTCGGCTTCGTGCTGGGCAAGCTGATGGAGGAATACCTGCGCCGCGCCCTGACCCTGTCGCGGGGCGACGTCCTGGTGTTCCTCGAGCGTCCGGTCTGCGCGGTGCTGTTCCTCGTCGCCGTCACCATCCTGGCGGCGGCGCTGCTGCCGTCGCTGCGGCGCGGCCGCGACGCGGTGTTCACGGAAGCCTGACGGCGGGGGCGCCCGGGCGCCCTCCGGGGACGGACACGACAACCCACAACGAGAAGGATGCGGACCATGAGAACGGCACTCGCCATCGGCCTCCTGTCGGCGCTCGCCGCCTTCGGCGCCGCGGCCGACACCTACCCCCAGCGCCCGATCACCCTGGTGGTGCCCTTCGCGGCCGGCGGACCCACCGACGTGGTGGCGCGGATCGTCGCCGAGCCGATGTCGCGGGCGCTCGGCCAGCAGGTCGTCATCGAGAACGTCACCGGCGCCGGCGGCACCACCGGCATCACGCGCGCGTCCCAGGCCGCGCCCGACGGCTACACCATCATGATGGGCCACATGGGCACGCACGGCGCCGCCCCGGCCCTGTTCAAGGGCCTGAAATACGATCCGGCCAAGAGCTTCGATCCGATCGGCCTCGCCGCCGGCACGCCGATCGTCATCGTCGCCAAGAAGGGCTTCCCGGCCCAGGACCTCAAGGGGTTCGTCGAGGTCCTGAAGGCGCGCGGACCGGCGATCAACCAGGCCCATGCGGGCGTCGGCTCCGTCTCGCATTCCACCGGCGTGCTGTTCGATGCGCTGACCGGCGCCAAGCCGACGCTCGTCGTCTATCGCGGCACGGGGCCTGCGCTGAACGACCTGATGGCCGACCAGGTCGACTTCATGACGGACCAGATCGTCAACGTGGCGCCGCAGATCGCCGGCGGCACGATCAAGGCCTACGCCATCGCGACGCCCGAGCGCTCCCCGAGCCTGCCCGACGTGCCGACCACGAAGGAGGCCGGCCTGCCCGGCTACGAGGTCAGCGCCTGGAACGCGGTGTTCGCGCCCAAGGGCCTGCCGCCGGAGGTCCGGGCCCGGCTCGTGGCCGCCCTCGACGCGGCGCTCAAGGATCCGGGCACGACCAAGCGCATCCTGGAATTGGGTGGTACAGTGCCCAAGGAGGCCGAAGCCGGTCCGGCCGCCCTGCAGGCCCTCGTCGAGCGCGAGGTCGCACGGTGGACGCCCGTGCTCCGCTCCGCCGTCGAAGCCAATCCCTAGGTCCTGTCCGGGGACGGCCCGTCCCGCGAGGGCGGGCCGGTCCCTTCCCCATCCCGACCCGTTGCCGGGTACTCCATCGCTTCGCTGTGTCGGAGCAGCAGAGGCGTCTTCCGCGTGGATTCCTACCTCACCTCCTCCTTCCTGCTGTCGCTCCTCCAGATCGTCTGGATCGACATCATCCTGTCGGGCGACAACGCGGTGGTCATCGCCATGGCCTGCCGGGGCCTGCCCGAGCGGCAGCGGCGGATCGGCGTCTTCGCGGGCGCCCTCGCGGCGGCCCTGCTGCGGATCCTCTTCGCCGTCATCGTCTCGCAACTGCTGGCGGTGCCGCTCCTGAAGGTCGCCGGCGGCCTCATCCTGCTGCACATCGCCGTCAAGCTCGTCTGCGGCGAGGAGGAGGACGAGAGCGCCATCAAGGAGCATTCCAGCCTGCCCAAGGCGATCTGGACCATCGTGGTGGCGGATGCCGTCATGAGCTTCGACAACGTCGTGGCGGTGGCGGGGGCCGCCAAGGGACACGACGAACTCTTCATCATCGGCCTCGCCCTGTCGGTGCCGCTCCTCGTGGTCGGCGCCAGCCTGATCACCCGGCTGATCGACCGGTTCCCGATCCTGATCTGGTTCGGCGGCGGGCTGCTGGGCTGGGTGGCCGGCGAGATGATCGCCACGGACCGGCTGGTTCACCAGCAGATGGTCGAGGTGCTGCCCGCGACCCTGCAGGGCGCCGTCCCGCACGCGATGGGCGCCCTCGGCGCCGCCCTCGTCGTCGGCCTGGGCTTCGCGCTCAAGCGCCGGTCCGACCGGGCGATCGCGCAGCAGCAGGCCGCCGCCGTGGGTCGGGCCGAGGTGGACGTCCTCGGCGGCTGATCCGCGGCGCCCGCGGCAGCGCCGGACCCGGACACGGAAAAGCCCCGCCTCGATGAGGCGGGGCCGATGGGTTCGGACGTCCGAGGGGGCTGAGGGGCCGTCAGGCGGCCAGCTTCACCGCCGAAGCCGGGGCGTTGTCGTTCACGATGGCGAGCTCGCCCGCCGAGATGACGGGGGCCGCGTCCTGCGGGGTCAGCCGGTCGGCCATGAAGGCCACGAGCGCCACGTTGGCGGCACCGGCGAGAGCGACGAGAAGCAGAACGGTCATGTGGGGCGGTCCCGAGTGATTGTTGCGTTGCAACGCATATGACCCGTCCCGCCGCCCTTTGGTATGCCAGATACGATATGCCAGATATACCAGTCTTGCATGGATGACCGTCTCGGCGAGACTGACGCCGCGCGCCCCTGCATTATGCTGCGCGACGTCGATGCCACGATACGGTACTATTCTTCAACAGAACGGGCCGGCCTGTGCTGGTTCCGGGCCGCGCGCCCGCAACGCCGGGCGACCCCGCACCGCCCTGTCGTTCGCGGCCGCACGGAGGCCATCCGGGCGCGTCTCACCGACGCTCCACGGACGGCTGCCCCGCGGGAGATGGCGCTGCGCGTTGGCCCGCCCCGCGGATTCGCGACGCCTCAGAACACCGCGTGGTCGCCGCGCTCGGCGACCGCCTCGCCGCGGATCAGCTGGGCGTAATAGTCGAACAGCGTCTCCGACCCCGTCGAGGGGGTCATGGCGGCCTCGTATCGGCCGGTCGCGGGGTCGCGCACGAGCATCGACTCGGTGGCGTAGTAGCGGCCGATCCGCGCGAGCTCGGCCTTGGCCACCAGCCCCGGCACCCACCGCCCGAGGGTCGCCAGGACGGCGACGATCCCGTCGAGCAGGACGACCGGGACGTGCCGGAAACGCGGCTCGCGCCCGAGCAGCGCGAAGAGGCGCTCGCCCTGCGCCAGGGGCGTGATGGCCTCGCCCGGTCCGCCGATCGGCAGCACGCGATTGCGCCGCGCCGGGTCATCGAGGCATGCGGCGAGGTAGCGGCCGAGGTCCCCGTCGCTGATCGGCTTGCAGGCCGTCAGGGTTCCGTCGCCGAAGACCAGGAACGGCTTGCCGCGCTTCAGGCGCTCCACCTGGCCCGAGAGGGATTTGAAGAAGGCCGTCGGCCGAACGATCGTGTAGTCGAGCCCCGAGGCGGTCAGGACCGCTTCGAAGGCCAGTTTGGCCTGCTGGAAGGCGAGGATCGGCTTCTGGACGCAGATCGCCGAGAGCAGGACCACATGGGTCACGCCGGCCGCCCGGCTCGCCTGCAGGGCGCGCACCGACACGCCGTAATCGATCGTCCAGGCGTCGTCGGGCAGTCCGGTCCGCGAGGCGAGGCACGAGACCAGGACGTCGAACGGTTCGCCGCGGATCCCGTCGCGCGCCAGCGACGCGGGATCCGTGAAGTCCACGATCCGTTCGGTGACGCCCGGGGGCGCTCCGGGCGGGTCCCCCGCACCGGCCGGGGGCGCGGGGCCGGCCGGGCGCCGGACGAGGCAGACGACCGCGTGCCCGGCGGCAGCAAGCGCCCGCGCGGTGGCCCGCCCGATCGTGCCGGTCGCCCCCAGGAGGAGCACGCGGCGCGGTCCCGCGCCGTCCGGTCGATCCAGGCTCATGATCGTTCCCTCCCGACGCGCGGACCTCCTCGGACGACGGCGCGGCCGGCGCCGTCCCGTCGGAGGGAGCCTGGGGGCTGCTTGGCCCCGAGCGCGATCGGGGGCTCGTTCCTCGTCTCCGCCAAGATCCGCACGAATCCGTGCGGGCTGGCAAGAGTACGGGTCGGCAGGAGTACGGGCCCGGCAGGAGCACGAACCGGCAAGACCTGCGACCGCCGAAGGTACGGGCGCAGACAAGATCCTCCGGACGGATCGCCGGCACGAGCGGACGCGGGCAACCCGGGACCAACCGATCCAGGGGACCGACGACCACGGGGGCGACGTTGCGACCCGGTGCGGCCGGCCACGCCCGGCCCCGGCATCGGGCGCTTGACTTATATCCATCCCGCGTCTTAGTTAGATGCAAGTTGGATATAAGGCTGCGCCGTGACCGAGGACGACTTTCTCCGCGCCTACGACCCCGCCGCCTTCGCGCGGCCGGCGCTCACCGTCGATCTCGTCCTGATGGGGCTGCGCGCGGGCCGTCCGGCCGTGCTCTTGGTGCAGCGGACCCAGCATCCCCATGCCGGCCGCTGGGCGCTGCCCGGCAGCTTCGTGCGCCTCGACGAAACCCTGGACGGCGCGGCCGAGCGCGTGCTGCGCGACAAGGCGGGCTTCGCCCCGGCGGAGGTGGCGGAGACCCATCGGGAGCAGCTCTACACCTTCGGCGCCCTCGACCGGGACCCGCGCATGCGCATCGTCACCGTGGCCTACCTCGCGCTGATGCCGGAGGCCGCCTTCGCGGCGGCGCTTGCGCGCGCGGCGGCGGTGGCGCGCGCGGCGGCGGTGGCGGCGGGGCCGTCGGCCGCGCTCCTCGACGTGCCCTGGTCCGGCGAGGCGGGGGGGCCGGTCGCGGCCTTCGCGCCGGGCGACCCCGACCGGAGGACGCCGCTGCGCCTCGCCTTCGACCACGCCGCGATCCTCGCCCTGGCGGTGCAGCGGCTGCGGGGAAAGCTCGACTATTCCGACGTCGCCTTCGCGCTGCTGCCCGAGGCCTTCACCCTGCGCCAGCTGCAGGACGTGCACGAGGCGATCCTGGGCACGTCCCTCAACAAGCCCGCCTTCCGCCGCCGGATGCTCGACCGCGGCTGGCTCGCCCCCACGGGCGCGCGCGAGGCCGGCACGTCGTTCCGTCCCGCCGAGCTCTACCGTTTCCAGAAGCCGCTCTGAATCCCAGCGCGCCCCCAACAGGAGGGTCCCATGGCTACGATCCGCAACCTCGGTCCGCTCGCCCAGCTCAGGAGCGAGGCGAGCAGCCACGTCATCCGCTACCGCAACGGTCGCATCCGGCAAAGCGGACGGGGCCTCGTCTTCTGGTTCCGGCCGGAAACCGCGAGCATCAGCGAGGTGCCGATGGACGACCGGGAGATGACCCTGTTCGTGCGCGGCCGCAGCCGGGACTTCCAGACCGTGGTGGTGCAGGGGACGATCGGCTGGCGCGTCGTCGACCCGGAGCTGCTGGCCAGCCGCGTCGACTTCTCGCTCGGGCTTCGCACCGGCCGGCCGCAGGGCGAACCGATCGAGCGGATCGAGGCGCGTCTCGGCGGCATCGCCGGCCAGGCCGTCCTGGAGGTAATCGGCGCCAGCCCGGTGGGCGCGCTCCTCGATGCCGGGCCCGAGCCCCTGCGCCTGAGCCTCGACGCCGCGCTGGGGGCGGCCCCGGCCCTGGCGGAGATCGGCCTCGCGGTGGTCTCGGTGCGACTCACCAACCTCGCGCCGTCGAGCGAGCTGGAGCGCGCCCTGCAGACGCCCACCTTCGAGGCCCTGCAGCAGAAGGCGGATGCGGCGACCTTCGCCCGGCGCGCCCTGGCGGTGGAGAAGGAGCGGGCCATCGCGGAGAACGAGCTGGAGACGCGGACGGAGCTGGCCCGCCAGGAGGCGCTGCTCATCGCGCGGGAGGCGGAGAACGCCCGCGACCGCGCGGTGGGCCTCGCCGCGGCAAGCGGGCTGGAGGCGGCGGCGGAGGCCGAGCGCATCCGCCTCGTGGAGGGCGCCCAGGCCGAGGCCGAGCAGCGCCGCGCCGCCATCTACCGCGACCTTCCGCCGGCCGTGCTCCTGGGTCTCGCCGCCCGCGAGCTCGCGGGCAAGCTCGAGACCATCGAGCACGTCAACGTCACGCCGGACCTGCTGGCGAGTGCCCTCGGCGCGTTCCGCGGGGCGGCCCCGCCGGTCGCTCCCCCCGGCCCGCTGCGCTGAAGGACGGGCCATGGCGGTCATCACCCCGCGCGCCGTGTTCGTCGTCCGCGAGACCGATTACGAGGCCCTGCTCGCCCGGCACGCCACCCGCGGCCAGGCCCGGTTCTTCCTGGAGAGCCGCGGCCAGAGCCTCGCGGAGGTCGAGGACCGGCACGCCCGCTTCCACGCCGTGCTCGGCCAGGCGCGGGCCGCGGTGCCGGGGGACTGGCGGCAGGCGCTGGCCCGGCGCGTCGACCTCGACCGCTTCCTGTTCGCCCCCGAGGACGTCGTCGTCACGGTGGGCCCGGACGGCCTCGTCGCCAACGTGGCGAAGTACCTGCGCGCGCAGCCGGTGATCGGCGTCAATCCGGCCCCCGACCTCTACGACGGCGCCCTCGCGCGGGTCGCGGTGGCGGGCCTGCGCGCCCTGCTCCCGGCCAGCGCCGCGGGAGCGGCTCCGGTGGAGCGGCGCACCATGGTGCAGGCCGCCCTCGACGGCGGCCAGCGGCTCGTGGCCCTGAACGAGAT
Source organism: Methylobacterium sp. Leaf465 (assembly GCF_001424705.1). Taxonomy (GTDB): domain Bacteria; phylum Pseudomonadota; class Alphaproteobacteria; order Rhizobiales; family Beijerinckiaceae; genus Methylobacterium. The sequence continues at coordinate 47,787 of NZ_LMRA01000007.1, read as the reverse complement.
CTTCGTCGGCCACCGCAGCCATCAATCCGCACGCTACCGCATCGCGGTCGACGGCACCGCCGAGGACCAGTCGTCGAGCGGCCTCATCGTCGCCTCGGGCACCGGCCTGACCGGCTGGGCCCGCTCGATCGGCGAGGCGACGCATCTCACCGTCGGGATCGGCGCGGAGGAAGCGGCGGTGGGCTACTGGGTGCGCGAGCCGTTTCCAAGCGTGGCCACCGGAACGACCCTTCGGGCGGGCCGGCTCGCCGGGGCCGCCCTGGCGGTCACCTCACGGATGAACGAGGGCGGCGTGGTCTTCGCCGACGGGATCGAGCAGGACTTCCTCGCCTTCGACTGGGGCCGCCGGGTCGACCTCGGGCCCGCGGACCGGACCCTGACCCTGGTGGTCGGCTAGGGCTGCGGCCCGGACGAAGCCGACGCGGAAGCCGCAGGGGCCGGCCCGGTTCCGGCACCGTCGCGCGGACGCGCGGTGCCCCCCCGTCAGCGGCGGTCGCGTCCCTGCGCGCCATCGTCGTCCCTCTGCGGCCACGCCCCGTCCCACGCCGTCCGGACCGGACCGGTGGCGGTGTCGGGCTTCGACGCGCCGATGAAGACGACCACCGGGCCATGCTCGGCCCGCCGGGGGTCGTAGAAATCGAGCAGGGCGGGATAGCGGTGCTGGAGGACATCCGGAGCCAGGCCCTCCCGGCGCAGCAGGTGGTCGATGACGACCTGGTCCCCGTGCACGGCGTTCGGCACGGGCCCGCAGGAGCCGGGCGCCATCCAGCGCTCCGGCTCGGCCGCGAAGGCGGCGTAGAGGGCATCCAGTTCGCCGCCCTGCCAGCGCAGCAGGGCGCTGGAGAGGCGGCCCTTGTGGAAGTAATCCTCCATGGCGGCGAGGCCCGGCTCGGCCAGGGCGTCCGCCGGCCCGGTCAGGACGGTGTCGAGGTCGCAGAGCAGCGTCGGTCCGCGCGTGAGCCCGGGGCGGAAGGCCTCCATCTTCGACCACCAGGCCGGCCAGCCGTGCCGGAGCGGCACGCGCTCGACGCCCGCCACCGCGAGGGGAAGGTCCGTGAGGCAGAGCATCCGATCGAAGGCCGGAGCGTGGCGGCGCACGCCCCGGGCGAGGCGCTCGACCCAGGCCGCGTCGTAGCGCCCGCCGCTCTTCAGGACGGTGATGAGAGTCGTCATTGGCGGGGCCTGATTCCGGTCGAAAGGGTCACGGGCGGCACGGATGGAGGCGGAGCTGCCCGGCCGCCTCGGCCTGCCGGAACCAGGCCCGCTCCGCCGCCCAGGGATGCCCGGGCCAGCCGTCGAAGCCGAAGCCGTGCGCCTCGACCGGGCCGCACCGGAGGGGACGGCCGAGGAGGAAGGCCAGCGTCACGAGGAAGCCGGTGCTCGGGTTCGGCCGCCCGCTCGGGCCGGATTCATCCGTGCCGGGTTCGTCCGTGCCGGTGTCGGCCATGACGGCGGCGAGACGGAGCCGCGCCGCCCGGTGCAGGTCCTCGGGCAGGATGTGGACGGGCTTGCCGAGGGGGGCCAGCAAATCCATCGCCTCGCGGGTCCAGCACACTGGTTCGGGCCGGTTCTGCTCGGCCGGCAGCATCGGGAACGGCAGGATGAAGGCCTGCGCGCACCGGACCACCGGGCGCTCGAGGAAGCGGGGGTCGGCGAGCCATTCGCGCATCTGCCCGCCCCGATTGACCAGGGCGAGATGGGTGACCCGCGCGCCGGCGCGGCCGCCGAAGCCCGGCGCGTTGTTGAAGCGCACGATCGAGGATGCCGCGTCGATCGCGGCGGCGGCATCGAGCCCCGGGGCGTTGCCGACGAGGGCGAGGGGTCCCGATGCGGAGGGGAACAGGTCGAGCATACGCGGGGAGTCGACCTCGATGTCCAACTGCGGCAGGGGTTCGCGGAGCAGCAGAGGTATGGCGCCGGCCCGGCGCGGCAAGGTCCGTTCGGATCCTTGCGATGCCGGGGGGATTTCTGCGGCGAGGGGAAACGAGGGCCGGGACCGATGATCCGCCGATGCTTCGTCTGCGCGGCCGACATGCTCGGGCCGAGCCGCCGTCACCTCGCCTATCCGAACGGGCGGGTCAGGGCGTTCCCGATCGCCTGCGGCGCCTGCGGCCTCCTGCTGGAGGCGGGGGCCGATCCGGCGGCCTGCCGGGCGCACCTGGCCGAACAGCTCGCCGGCCCGGTCTTCGACCCCGACCCGGACGCGCCCTACGGCCTCGACCTCTACACCCTGCGCAGCGCCGCCACCGGCCACGCCCTCGGCGTCCGGCCCTGCGACGCCGCCGGGCATACGGCCCTGCGCCGACCCCACGACCGGCATGCCGCGCGCGGGGAACTCTACGCGCTCGACGGGGCGGCGGGGCGGCCCGTCTCCCTCGGCCTGCTCTGCCGCCCCGCCGCGCTGGAGGCGGTCCTGGCGGGGCTCGCGGTCCATGCGGCCTGGACCGACGACGTCGTGATCCTCCTCGATGCCGAGACACGACCGGCCGCTGCGGTGCCGGCCGCCGGCTTTCCGCGCGGGACCCTGCGGGTGGGGGCCCGGCCCCTGGGGCAGGATCGCGAGCGGGATCTGGGACAGGACTTCGCCGCCCAGCGCAACGCCCTCCAGGACCTCGCCCGCCATCCCTGGATGCTGCAGCTCGACGCCGACGAGACCCTGGCCGTGGACGCCGGCCGGCGGCTGCCGTCCCTGGCGGCCCTGGCGGAAGCGGGGGACGTCGTCTCGATCGGATTGGCGCGCCGGAACCACGTCGACGGCATCCGCTCGGACGTCTACCCGGACGTCCAGTACCGCCTGAACCGCCGGTCCGTGCGCTATGCCGGCCGCGTGCACGAGCGGCCGATGCTCGACGGCGGCTGGCCGCGCAGCCTCATCGCCCTGCACGGGGCGATCGAGCACCATCTCGACCGGGCCCACGTCCTGGCGCGCTCCCGGCACTACGAGCGCCTCGCGCCCGGGCACGGGCGACCCGAGGAAGAGGCCGCTTTGCTGCGCCCCTACCGGGACTGAGGCGCGGACGCGCGCCGCTTCGGACGGGTCCGGGCCGCCGCGATGGCCCGGGCGTAGAGGGCGAGCGTCTCGCGCCCCAGGACCGCCCGGGTGAAGCGGCCGGACGCCGCCAGCGCCCGGCTCCGGTAAGCTTCGCGCAGCGCCGGATCGGCCAGCAGCGGGCGCAGGGCCTCCGCCAGGGCCGCGCCGGTGGCCTCCCGCGCCAGGGGCCCCGCATCCGGCGCCCCCACGAAGGCGCGGGCGCTGGCGTCCTCGGCGCAGGCCACCACCGGCCGGCCATAGGCGAGGGCCTCCTGGTAGACGAGCCCGAAGCTCTCGTAGCGCGAGGGGGCGAGCACCGCGTGGGACGACCCGTAGGCCTGCGCCAGGGCCTCGGCCGGCACCCGGCCGCGGGCGTGGATGCGGGCGCGGGCCGCCTCGGGCAGGTCCCCCGGCAGGTCCTCCGGGGGCACGCCGATCAGGTCCAGGCGGAAGGCGGGACCGGCGCCCCGCTCCGCCGCGTCGGCCAGGATCGCGACCGCGCCGAGGAGCGCGTCGAAGCCCTTGCGCGCCTCCGCCCGGCCCACGAAGAGCAGGCGCACCGGCCCGGCCGCGTCCGGGTAGGCGGCGCCGCGGGCCGCCGCCGTGATCTCCGGCGGAAGGCTGAGGCCGATCACCGCCTCCGGCTGCCGGCCGGACAGGCCGTAGGCCCGGGCGATCACCGCCCCGTGCGCGGCGGTGTTGGCGATGAGCCCGGCGCTGCCCCGGGCCTGGGCGCGCTCCAGGGCGTCGGCGGCCCACCCGTCGAGGCGGTCGCGCAGGGTTTCGGGGGTGTCCCGGGTGAAGGCCGCGGGCGTCGAGCTGCGCGTGACCAGCGGGAGATCCCGGCGCCCGGCCAGCAGGGCGCCGGGGGCGTACCAGTTCGTGGCTTCCGCAACGTCGAAGGGCTGGCGGGCATGGGCCGCCAGGACGGCGCGCCGGAAGGCGAGCGGCGCGGCGAGGTGCCCCGCCGTCCCCCAGCGGCGCAGGCGCGCGAGCCCGCCGCCGGGCGGCAGGGCGAAGCCCGCCACCGTGACGCCGCCGCGGCGCTCGCGCCCCGTCCGGTCGAGGCTGAAGACCGTGACGTCGGCGCCGCCCTCGGCGAGGCTCTCGGCGATCTCGCGGGCCGCCGTCGAGAGGCCGCTCGGGGCCGGCGGGTAGTCCCAGGCGAGGAGGGCGACGCGCATCAGGCGGCCAGCAGGCGCTGGTAGAGGGCGAGGTAGTCGGCCGCCATGCGCGCGGCGGTGAAGCGCGCCTCGAAGCGCCGGCGGATCAGGGCCCGGTCGAGCTGATCGATCCGTGCCAGGGCCGCCACCGCGTCGGCCTCGGAGGCGACGATGAAGCCGGTCACGCCCTCCTCGACGATCTCCGGCACGGAGCCGCGGTTCCAGGCCACCACGGGCGTGCCGCAGGCCATCGCCTCGATCATCACCAGGCCGAAGGGCTCCGGCCAGTCGATGGGGAAGAGGAGCGCCCGCGCGCTTCCCAGGAGGTCGGCCTTGCGGGCATCGTCCACGGGGCCGAGATAGACGGCGTCCGCCCCCAGGAGCGGGCGCACCCGGTGCTCGAAATAATCGGGATTGCCGACATCGATCGTGCCGCCGAGGCGGATCGGCAGGCCGGCGGCGCGCGCGACCCGGATCGCGGTGTCCGGCCGCTTCTGGTCGGTCATCCGGCCCACGAAGGCGACGTGCGGGCCGGGCTGCGGGCTCAGGGCGTAGCGGTCCCGCGCGAGGCCGTGATGCACGATCCCGGCCCGGTTCGCCGGCGGGATGCCGGCCGCCTGCGCCGCCGAGATCGCCGCCACCGGCAGGTCGGGGAAGCCCGCGAAGAACAGCGCCCGGTCGAGTTCGTCCACCCGCCAGTGCACCGTCGTGAGGCTGTGGCGCCGGCGCGCGCCGAGGAGCGCCGCATGGGCGAACTCCCCGTGGCCATGCACGATGTCGAACTGGTCCAGCCGGCAGCGCAGCGCTTCCAGCTGCAGGGCGTCCAGGGCTGCCGGGACCCCCGGCGCGACCCGCCCGTGGCGCCGCTCCAGGGCCGCGAGGCTCGGCTGGTCGCCGATGCGCGGCAAGTCTGTCGCACTGTCCGAAGGCGCGAAGAGCGTTACCTCCACACCTAGGTTAACCAGTGCCGTGCTGAGGTCATGTATGACCCTCTCCGTACCGCCGTGGTGCTCAGGGGGAACGGGGAATATGTTGGGGGCGATTTGGGCGACACGAATCACGGTATGTACCTCCCCGGTAACGTTTCTTTGCCTGAATTCTGTTTGTCGGAAGACGCTTGAGTTGCAAGCGGCCTGATGTTCGTCTTGCATGTCGCCCTGCAAGGCTGCCTGCGCGGCGGCGGGGTCGTGTTCGGGCTCACCGCCGATACGGGTGGCCACATCCGCTACCTGCTCGATCTGGTGGCTGCCTCGTCCCAGGATGCCGGGATCGCGCGGATCGTGATCGCGACGCGCCTGTTTCACGGCGCGCTCGGCCCGGATTACGCCGTGCCCGAAGAGCGCATCTCCGACAAGGTCACGCTCGTGCGGCTCCCGAGCGCGTCACCGGATTACCGCGCCAAGGAGGCGATGCACGCGGAGGTCGACAGCTTCGCGCGCAACCTCATGGACTGGATCGCGGCGCAGCCTCAGCCGCCCGACCTCATCCACGCCCACTACGCCGATGCCGCCTCGGTGGCGACGCTCATCGAGGATGCCCTCGGCATCCCCTTCGTGTTCACGGCCCATTCCCTCGGGCGGGTCAAGGCCGCGATGCTCGGCCACGGCGCCGAAGCCTGCCCTGATCTCGCGCGCCGCATCGCCGCCGAGGAGGGCGCACTCGCGCGCGCGCGTCTCGTCGTCGCCTCGTCCCGCGACGAGGCGGAGGTGCAGTATGCCGGGTATGCGGCCTACGATCCGGGACGCATCCGCGTCCTGCCGCCGGGCAGCGACCTGGCCCGGTTCGCGGCGGCCGAACCCCTGCCGCGCGTGGACGCCACCATCGACCGCTTCCTGCACGAGCCGGGCAAGCCGGCGCTGCTGGCCCTCGCCCGCCCGGTGGCGCGCAAGAACCTCGGCGCCCTGGTGCGGGCCTACGGCGAGAGCCCCGCCCTGCAGGCGCGGGCCAACCTCGTCCTGATGGCCGGGACCCGCGAGGACATCGACGCCCTCGACGGCGACATGGCCGGCACCATGCGGGAGATCCTGGTGCTGATCGACCGCTACGACCTCTACGGGCGGGTGGCCTACCCCAAGACCCACGGACCGGAGGATGTGCCGGCGCTCTACGCCTATGCCCGCACGCGGGGCGGCCTCTTCGTCAATCCCGCCCTCAACGAGCCCTTCGGCCTGACCCTCCTGGAGGCCTCGGCCGCGGGCCTGCCGCTGGTGGCCACCGACAGCGGCGGCCCCAACGACATCGTGGAGACCTGCGGCAACGGGCTCCTCGTCGATCCGCGCACCCCCGACGCCATCGCGGCGGCGTGCCTGCGCATCCTGGACGATCCCACCCTCTATGCCCGCTGCGTGGCGGGGGGCGCCCGCGCGGCCGCCGCCTATGACTGGGACCGGCACGCCGCGCGCTACCACGACCTGCTGCGGGCGCTGTGCGTCCCGACCCCGCCGCTGGCGGATGCGCGGCAACTCCTCGTCTGCGACATCGACAACACGCTGGTGGGCTGCGAGGCGGCCCTCGGCATCTTCCGGCGCTGGCGCAGCCGGCAGGCGGGTCTGGCCTTCGGAGTCGCCACCGGCCGCTCGTTCCACAGCGCCATGGCGATCCTGGAGCAGCAGGCCAGCCCGCGCCCGCAGGTGATGATCACCTCGGTGGGATCGGAAATCTACCACCTCGACCCCAACGGCGTGACCTACACGGCCGATGCCGCCTGGCGCGCCACCGTGTCGGCGGGCTGGGACCGGGCGGGTGTGCACGCGGCGCTCTCCGATCTCGACGGTCTGGTGCCCCAGGGGCCCCTGGAGCAGCGCGGGCACAAGCTCAGCTATTTCGGGGATGCGGCGACCGCCCAGAGGGTCCGCGCGGCCCTCGTGCGGGCGGGACTCGCCGCGAACGTGATCCACAGCCACGGCCTCTACCTCGACGTCCTGCCGGAGGCAGCCTCGAAGGGCACGGCGGTGGGCCATGTCCGGGCCCTCTACGGCCTGCCGGAGCGGGCCGTGTTCGTGGCCGGCGATTCGGGCAACGACGTCGAGATGCTGCGCGCCCAGGCGCAGGCGATCATCGTGGCCAACTACTCCGACGATCTCGCCAGCAACGCCGCCCTGCAGCACTCCTACGTGGCCCGGGCCTCGCACGCCCGCGGCATCATCGAGGGCGTCGGCCATTTCCGCCGGATGCTGGCCGATGCCGGCTGATCCGTCCGCCGGGTCCTCCGCCGGACCCTCCGCAGATCCTGGCGCCAGCGTCCTCACCCTGGTGCGCGGCCGGGCCGACCGCCTGCGCAACCTCATGGCCGGGCTGGCGCGCCAGTCCGTGCGCCCGCGCGAACTGGTGATCGCCTGGATGCAACCGGACCGCGCGCCCGACCTGCCGGATCCGGGCTGTCCCGTGCGCCACCGCCACGTGGCGGGGGAACCGATGCCCCTCGCCGCCGCCCGCAACCGCGCGGCCGAGGCCGCCACGGGCGATCTCCTGATCTTCCTCGACGTGGACTGCATCCCCTCCCCCACCGTCGTGGAGGCCTACCGGCATGCGGCCCGGGAAACCGACGGCCTGTTCCTCGGCGAGGTCCTGTACCTGCCCACGGGGCTGAGCCCGGAGGCGGCCGCCGACGAAGCGGCCCTCGCCCGGCTCGGCCGGGCCCATCCGGCCCGCCCCGCGATCCCGCCGGACGCCTTGCGCCGGGAGGCCGATCCCGGCCAGCTCTGGGGGCTGTCCTTCGCGCTCCCGGCCCGGTCCTGGCGCGCCGTCGGCGGCATGGACGAGGCCTATCGCGGCTATGGCGGCGAGGAGACGGACTTCGCCGCGCGCCTGGCCGCCTCCGGGCTGCCGACCTACTGGGTCGGGGGCGCCCGGGCCTACCACCAGCATCATCCCGTCCACGTGCCGCCGCTGCAGCACTTCGACGCCATCCTGGCCAACGCCGCCCGCTTCCGGAACACGCACGGGCGCTGGTGCATGACCTACTGGCTCGGCCAGTTCCGGGACGCCGGGCTGATCGACTGGGCCGACGACGCCCCCGCGATCCGGGTCCTGCGCCGGCCGGGGGTTCCCGAGATCGCCGCCGCCCTGAAGCCCGACGCCCTGTTCTCCTGACGGATCGCGAACCCGACAGCCATGACGAAACCCATTGCGTTCTTCGTCCATCACCAGGGACGGGGCCACGCCAACCGCACGATGGCGGTGGCCGCCGCGTTCGCCCGGGACCGGCCCGTCTCCGTGCTCACCGCGGGCCCGCAGCTCTTCGACGGGTTCTCCCGCGACATCGAGATCGTGCCGCTGCCCGACATGATCGGCGCCGAGGTGCCGACGCCGCGCCTCTACGCGGAGCCGACGCCCCAGGTCATGCACTGCGTGCCGCTGGGCCTCACCCCGATGCGCCGGACCATGCGGCGCATCCTCGACCATCTCGACGAGCGCGACGTCGGCCTGTTCGTGGTCGACGTCTCGGCGGAGATCGCGCTGCTGGCGCGCATCGCCAGCGTGCCGGCGGTGCAGATCCGGATGCATGGCGACCGCGCCGACATCGGCCATGTGGGCGCCTACGAGGCCTGCGTCGGCATGCTGGCCCCCTTCGACGCCCGCCTGGAGCAGGACGACTACCCGGCCGCCCTGCGGGCCAAGACCTTCTACAGCGGCGGCCTCTGCACCAGCGTCGACCGGGTGCCGGATCGGGCCGAGGCCCGTGAGCGGCTCGGCCTCGACCCGGACCGCGAGATCGTCGTCGCGGTGACCGGGGGCGGGGGCAGCGGCACGCCCTACGCGCCCCTGACGGTGGCCGCCCGGGCCGCCCCCGAGGCCCTGTGGCTGACCCTGGGGCCGACCCATCGCGAGGGCCACGAGACCGATTTTTCCAACCTGCGCGAACTCGGCTGGGTGCCCTCGGTGACCGACTACCTCGCCGCCGCCGACATCGTGGTGGCCTCCGCCGGCGACAACACCGTCCACGAGGTCGCCCGCGTGGGCGGACGCCTGATCGTGATGCCCGAATGGCGCTATTTCGGCGAGCAGACCCGCAAGGCCGAGGCCCTGGTCCGCCTCGGCGCCGCCGTCCAGGCCCCCGTCTGGCCCGGCGATCTCCAGGGCTGGCGCGACCTCCTCGCCCGGGCCCGCGCCCTCGACACCGCCCCCCTGCGCAGCCTCTACGCGCCGGACGCCGCCGCCCGCGCCGCGGGCTGGCTCGAGGGCCTGACCGACGAACTCTGGCACGGCGCGGCGGAGCCCGTCCCCCTCACGCCCGCCGCCCGCACGGTCGCCGCCGCCGGCTGACCGCCCGCTTCCCCCACGCTCGAACCCCCCGGAGCCAGACCGCCCCATGTCCACCGTTTCCGTCGTGACCCTGGCCAAGGGACGGCCGGCGCACCTGCGCAACGTTCTCCTCGGCCTGGAGCGCCAGACGCAGGTCCCCGCCGAGTTCATCGTGGCGGTGATGCAGGACGCGCCCTACGACCTGCCCGAGGTCGCCTTCCCGGTCCGCCAGATCCGGGTGCCGGGCACCGACTTGCCGCTGGCGGCGGCGCGGAACCGCGGGGTGGCGGCGGCCGGCGGCGACGCCGTCGTCTTCCTCGACGTCGACTGCATCCCGGCCCCCGACCTCGTGGCCGACTACGCGCGCGGCCTCGACGCACTCGACGGCCTGCTGATGGGCGAGGTCCTCCACCTGCCCGAGCGCGCCACCGCGGGGGACTGGACCTGCGAGGACTTCGCGAAGGTCGCCGAGCGCCATTCCGACCGCCGCGGTCCCCCGGCCTCCGGTCTCGAGATCTGCCCGGATTACCGCTGCTTCTGGTCCCTGAACTTCGCCATCCGGCGCGCCACCTTCCTGGCCACGGGCGGCTTCGACGAGCGCTACACCGGCTATGGCGGCGAGGACACGGATTTCGGCAAGGTCCTCGACCAGGCCGGCATCCCCATCGCCTGGATGAAGGGCGGGCTGGCCTATCACCAGTACCATCCCCATCACATGCCGCCGGTCCACCACCTCGACAGCGTGGTGCGCAACGCCGAGCTGTTCGAGGCCAAGTGGGGCTACCGCACGATGGGCCACTGGCTCTACGCCTTCAAGGTGATGGGGCTGATCGACGACACCCCCGACCGGCCGATCCGCATCCTGCGTCGCCCGGAGGCCGGCGACTTCGCGCTCACCGGCCAGCAGAGCCACCAGCCCTACAGCAATTCGGCCTCCGTCATCCGCCACCTCGAGGCCCAGGCGGCCGCCGCGGCGGCGACGGCGTGAGGATCGCGCTCCTCGCCCATCTGCGCCATCCGGTGGCGCGGCCCTTCGCGGGCGGCATGGAGGCCCAGTGCTGGGCGCTGGCCGATGGGTTGACGGCGCGGGGACACGAGGTCGTCCTCTTCGCCGCCGGGGACAGCGACCCGCGCTTCCCCGTCGATCCGGTGATCCCGGTCCACCACGAGCGTAGCTTCCCGGGCCTGGAACATCGGGGCGATGCCGGGCTCAAGGCCCACGTGGATGGCGGATACGCCGCCGCCTGCGACCGGATCGCGGCCGGGGGCTTCGACGTGCTGCACAACAATTCCCTGAGCCGCCTGCCCCTGAAGCGCCGGCGTCTCGCGGAGGTGCCCACCGTCACGTCGCTGCACGTCCCGCCCTACGACGCCCTGCGCTGGTTCGTGGCGGACAGCCTCGTGCCCGGGCACCGGATCACCGTGACCTCGGAGGCCCAGCGCGGAACCTGGTGGCCCGAGGGCGCGCCGCCGGAGGTGTCCGTGCTCCACAACGGCGTCGATCCCGCGGCCTGGCCCTTTCGGGACCGGGGCGACGGCGGCGCCGTCTGGTCCGGGCGCATCGCGCCCATCAAGGGCACGCATTGCGCCGTCGCGGCAGCCCGGCAGGCCGGGCTTCCCCTCACCCTCTTCGGCCCGATCGAGGACCGGGCCTACTGGGAGGCACGGATCGCCCCGCAGCTCGGCGGGGCGATCCGCTACGGCGGCCATCTCTCCGGCGAGGCCCTGGCGGACGAGATCGGCCGCGCCTCCGTCTTCCTGTTCACGCCCTGCTGGGACGAGCCCTTCGGCCTCGTGGCCATCGAGGCGATGGCCTGCGGCGTGCCGGTGGCGGGCCTTGCCAGGGGGGCGGCCGCGGAGGTGGTCGGCGAGGCCGGACATCTCGCGCCGCCGGACGACGGGCCGGCCCTCGCCCGGGCGATCGGCGAGGCCCTCGCGATTCCGCGCACGGTCCCGCACGCGCGGGTCCTGCGCCTGTTCACCCGCGATCGCTGGCTGACGCGCTGCGAGGAGCTCTACGCGCATGCGCACCGCGCCGCCCATGACTGACGTCCCCAGACGCACCCGATCCCCGGGCGGGCGCGACCCGCAGCGCGAGCCGACACCATGAGCCGTCCCCCGACGACCCGCCGCGCCCTCCTCGAGGCCCTCTGGCACGGCCGCGATCCCTTCGCGAACCCGCCGGCCACCCTGCGTCCCCTGGACCTCCAGGGCTGGCGCAGCGTCCACCCCTATCTCGACGACGCCGTCAGGGCGTTCCGCCCCGAGGTGGTCGTGGAGATCGGCGCCTGGAAGGGCGCCAGCACCCTGCACCTGGCCCGATCCCTGGCGGCGCACGGCGTCGACGGGACCGTCATCGCGGTCGATACCTGGCTCGGTGCCGTCGACCATTGGGCCGACGCGGACCTGTTCGCCGAACTCGCCACCGAGCACGGCTACCCGAGCCTGTACCGCACCTTCCTGGCCAACGTGCTGCGCGAGGGGCTCGCGGACCGGGTCCTGCCCCTTCCGCTGGACTCGGTGAACGCCGCCGAACTGTTGCGCCTGCGCGGCGTGACCGCGGATGTCATCCATCTCGACGCGGGTCACGAGGAGGCCTCCGTGGCGGCGGATCTCCGGGCCTGGTGGCCGGTCCTGCGCCCGGGCGGCCTCCTCATCGCCGACGATTACGACAGCCTGGGAGGCCGCTTCCCCGGTGTGACCCGCGCGGTCGACGCGTTCTGCGCCGAGGCACGGGTGCAGGGTCCCTGGGCCCAAGGGGGGAAGTGCAAGTTTCTCAAGCCGATCTGAGGCCCCGCCGAGCGGCGTCCGGAAGCGCCGCTCGGCGGGACGCGCCGGTCGGAGACCCGGACAGATCGGCCGGATCGCGTTAGCCCCGATGGCCGCGATCCCCTGGCCGCGATCCCCTGGCCGCGATCTCTTCGCGGGGTCCACGCCCCGTCCGGCCCCGCGCGGCGTGACGGGCGACGCGCCGGCCGACGAAGCCCAAGCCCGCGATGTCGCACGCTGCAACCGGAACGGGTTCGGCGACTTGTCCGGCCGGGCGCGACGACGCCTGCCAGGAGAGACGCCAGCCATGCCCGGAACCGAGATCCGCCTCGCCCTCGACGCGATCCCGATGGGAGGCATGACGGAGGGCGCGGCCGGGGACGAGAAGGTGCTGTTCGTGCGCGACGCCTCCGGCGTGCGGGCGTTCCAGGCCAAGTGCCCGCATCTCGGGGCGCCGCTCGCCAAGGGCGAGATCTGCGGCGGACGCCTCTACTGCCCCTGGCACAAGGCCGCCTTCGCGCTGGCCGACGGGAGCCTGGAGGAGCCGCCGGCCCTCGAGTCCCTGACGCGCTACCCCGTCCGCATCGAGGGGTCCGACGCCGTCGCGACCCTGACGCCGGAGCCGGCGCCGATGCAGACGGCGCACACGCCCGTGGCGCGCGTGCTCATCGTGGGCGCGGGCGCGGCGGCCGTCGCCTGCGTGAAGACCCTGCGCCGCGAAGGCTATGACGGCCACATCACCCTGGTCGGCCGCGAGGCCCACCCGCCCTACGACCGGACCAAGCTCTCGAAGCAGTTCCTGGCCAAGCCGACCCCGCCGGAGAAGGTGCTGATCGAGCCCGACTTCGCGCAGGCCAATAGGGTCGAGCGTGTCACCGGGGACGTCACCGGGGTCGATCCCGCCCGGCGCGCCGTCACCCTGGCGGATGGCCGGACCTTTGAGGCCGACGCGATCCTGGTCGCTACCGGGAGCCGGGCGGTGATGCCGGACTTCCCCGGCAAGGACCTCGGCGGGGTCTTCACCCTGCGCAGCCTCGACGACGCGGTCCGGGTGAGCGAGGCGGCGGGCGAGGCCAAATCCGTCGTCGTCGTGGGCGCCGGGTTCATCGGCCTGGAGGCCGCCGCGTTTCTCACCAAGCGCGGGCTGTCCGTCACCGTGCTGGCGCGCGAGGACATCCCCTTCGCCAAGCGCTTCGGCGAGGCGGTGGGCGCGGCGCTGAAGCGGTACCATGCCGGCAACGGCGTCACCTTCGAGACCGGCTCCGTCGCCAGGATCACCGGCACCGACCGCGTCGAAGCGGTCGAGACGGAGGACGGACGACGCCTTCCGGCCGACATCGTCCTCGTCGGCGCGGGCGCCAGGCCGGAGACCGGCCTGATCGGGGGCGTCACCCCCGACGAGGATGGCGGCCTCACGGTCGGCGGCGACCTCAGGCTCGCGGAGGGCGCCTGGATCGCGGGCGACATCGCCGCGTTCCCGGAGACGGCGAGCGGCGAGACCGCTCGGATCGAGCATTGGCGCCTCGCGCAGCAACACGGCACGCATGTGGCCCATGCCATCCTCGGCCGGGGTGGCGCGTTCACGGGCGTGCCGTTCTTCTGGAGCAACCAGGGCGACAAGCGGCTCGATTACGGCGGCTATGCCAAGGGTTTCGACCGGATCGTCCTGCAGGGCGACCCCGCCGCCCTCGATTTCATTGCCTACTACGTCACGGGCGACCGGGTGACCGCCGCCTGCAGCATCGGCCGCAACAAGGCCTTCACCGCCTTCCTGCATCTGCTCGGCCTCGGGCGCCTGCCCTCGGCGGCCGAGATCGAGGCCGGGGCGGACCTGCCCGCCCTCGCGACATCGAGCCCCTAGGCGCGGGACTCCGTCCGCGAGGACGGCGGGTCTGCGCCGTTCTCCAGGACCACGAAGGGGCGTCAGGACCGCGAAGGGGCGTGTCGCACTTCATGGGGGAGATCGCAGACGGCGAACGGCGGGTCCGGCGCGCGACGGGGCGCCGACGAGACCGAAGCTTTTGCCCAGCCGAAGCTCTTGCACAGCCGGATCTCTCGCACACCCGGAACTCTCGCACACCCGGAACTCTTGCGCAGCCGCACCCGGGCTCGAAGCCCGCGATGGTCCGCCTGGCCGTGCGGAAGGGCGGAAAGCCGCCGAAGCGGCGCTTGGTCGCCGCGACCCGGACCTGTTCGTTTTCGATCCCCGGCTGCAGGTGCGCGATCCCACAGGCGGTGGGGCACCGGCCAAGAGACCGGCTCGCTTGGTGGCGACGATGGCGGGCGGATGGGGGCTGGCACCATCCGGGCCGATCCGGTCAGGCGCGAGCAGCGGCGGCTCGGCGCTCAGCTTCCGGACGACGCGCTGGGCCGCGCCGCGGTCACGGTGATCCGTCGGCAGGGAGTCGACACGTCCGGCACTTCGTCCACGTGCCAAGGCTCGCGATGCAGCCAAACGAAAGCGCCCCGAGGATCTCTCCTCGAGGCGCGTGACGACGAAAGCGGCCAGATGATCGGGGCTGGGGACGCTCAGGCCGAACCGAAAAGTCCCGTCGATCCTAGTAGGAGCCGAACTTGTAGTTCAGGCCGGCGCGGACGACGGCGAACTCGGTGTCGCGCACCTGGCGGCCGCCGCTGACGAGCACGACGCCCGGGCTGGTGGTGGTGATGACGGTGCCGACGTTGTTGACCGCGAAGGCGCCGTTGTTGCGGTTGCCCTGGTCGAGGTTCACGTACAGTCACGGCCGAGGACTTGAAGAAGTTCAGGAACGAGTCGGTGGGGAGCGCGTACTCGATACCGCCGCCGGCAGCCCAGCCGGTCTGGAAGTCGTCACGGCTGGAGTTGGTCAGACCGAAGTCACGACCGCCGCCCGAACCGTAGGCGAAGCCGCCGGTGCCGTACACGAGGGTGCGGTCGAAGGCGTAGCCGAGGCGACCGCGGACGGTACCGAAGTAGTCGAGGCCCGAGACGCCGGCCGGGTTGAAGACCTGCTGGGCGGCCAGCGGGCCGGTGGCCGAGAAGCGGTTCCGCTCACGACCGAAGTCGACGTACTGAGCATCGGCCTCGATACCGACGACCACGCCCGAACCCGGGGTGAACTGGTAGTTGTAGCCGATCTGGCCACCGCCGACGAAGCCGTCGTTGCTGCGGCCGTTGCCGAAGGCGATGGCAGCGGTGGTGCCCGGCAGGACCAGGGTGCTGGCGCCGTTCACGCCGATGACGGTCGGCGTCGAAGCCGTAACCGGCGTTGAAACCGGCGTAGAAGCCGGTCCAGGTGAACACCGGCACCGGCACGAACACCGGGGGAGCCGCGCGGCGCGGAAGGTCGGCGGCCGAAGCGACGGCAGTCAGGCCGGCGAGCACGGTGGAGGCGAGAAGCAGTCTTTTCATTGGTTTACCTGGTCCTGGTTGGCGAGAGCCGGCGCGCTTGTAGTCCCTGGCCGACGCGAGGTCTGTCGCTTTCCTGCAACAAGGCCACCTATTAGGCCCCCAGATGTCAAAGAAGGGTAAAGGTTAGCGATCGGTCATCCTGACCTTTGCGTGGGGGTGCCATCACGCACATCCACGAGAAACAGGTGATCTTCGGTTTGTGCAAGCCGTGTTGAAATCAAGGCGCGGCTGAACACTTTGTTGAGATGTGCGGGGCCGGCAGAATTCTGCCGAGCGCTGGTCCGTCTCGGCGTTTTCTTGCCTGTCGGATCCCTGCCTGTCGGATCCCTGCCTATTGGATTCTCGCCTGTCAGATCCTCCCCTCTCGGGCGAGGGGGCGCGCCGCCGTGGGGGCGAGCCCTGCGCGGACACCGGTGCGCAAGCCTAGCCCGTCGCTCTCGTGCACGAAGATCCGGGAGGCGTTGTCCCGCCCGAACCGCCGAGCCGACGCACGGCGTGGATGCCTTGCGCCGCAAGCGACATGGGCCTGCAGAACCGACGCAGGGGCTTTCCCTGCGCCCTGCCCTGCAAGGAATCATCGCCGCGTGGCGGAGAGGCCGTCAGTCGCCCGCCAACAGGGCCGTGAGCGCCGGCGACAGGCCGAGGCTCGCGAGGGGCGGAGCCTCGGCCTGTCGCCCGGCCCTTGCCCCGGCCGCGGCGGCCAGGACGGCGCGGGTCCCGGCCTCCACCGAGCAGAGCACCGGCGCCGGGACGGCGGGTTGGATCCGTGCGGCGAGGCCGGCCAGGGCCGCACCGCCGAGGATCACGGCCTCGGCGCCGTCCTCCCGGACGCAGGCGGTGCAGGCCGCCGCCAGGAGGCCGAGGGCCGCCTCCGGGTCGGCGGCGATCTCGCCCCCCGTAGGCGCGACGGTGCGCACGCCGGTGAGGCGCTCGCCGAGGCCCAGGCCGGCCACGAACTCCGTCAGCATCGGTCCCCACAGGACGCCGCCCGTGACGATGGCGAAGCGCCGCCCGCCCGCCTGCGCGGCCCGGCAGGCGGCCTCCGCCATCCCGACCACGGGCACCGGGGAGACCTCGCGCAGGGCGGCGAGGCCAGGATCACCGAAGCAGGCGAGGTAGACCGCATCGCAGCCGGCCCCGTGTGCGGCGAAGGCGTCGAGGGCGGCGTGCCCGGCGATCGCCGCCGCCGCGCGGCTGGCGATGTAGCGGGCCCCGAATCGCCCGGTGGCGGGCACCAGGGTGACGCCGGCCCCGGCGATCGCCCGGACATGGCCGGCCACGAGGTCGGTGACCGACGCGGTGGTGTTCGGGTTGATGAGGAGGATGCGCAAGGGGGTCCGGACCTCGTCCAGGGTGGGGATGGTGCAGGCCTGAGCAAGGGCCCGAGCAAGAGCTCGGCCACGGGGGACGCCGGACCACGGGCCTGCGGATAAGCCGTCCTGCTTGGGCTCCCCTCGATTGACAAGGCCGTGCAAGGCCCTAAGTGTCCCCGCAACGCGTGTGCGCGGCGGGTCGAGTGTCGAAGCCGCCCCTGATGCCAGCCGTCGCCGTGTCGATGTCCTCCGCGCCGGTTGGTCCATTCCCGCGCGCAACGGTTCTCATAGAATATGTCTTTTGCCGACCTCGGATTGAGCGACAAAGTCCTCCAGGCCGTCACGGCGGCCGGTTATTCCGAGCCCACGCCGATCCAGGCCCAGGCCATCCCCCACGTGCTCGCGCGCCGCGACGTCCTCGGCATCGCCCAGACCGGCACCGGCAAGACGGCGGCCTTCACGCTGCCGATGCTGACCCTGCTGGAGAACGGCCGTGCCCGGGCGCGCATGCCGCGCACCCTGATCCTGGAGCCGACCCGCGAGCTCGCCGCCCAGGTGGTGGAGAATTTCGACCGCTACGGCATCAACCACAAGCTCAACGTCGCCCTCATCATCGGCGGCGTCTCCTTCGCGGAGCAGGACGCCAAGCTGATGCGCGGCACCGATGTGCTGATCGCGACGCCGGGCCGGCTCCTCGACCATTTCGAGCGCGGCAAGCTGCTGCTCACCGGCGTGGAGCTCCTCGTCATCGACGAGGCCGACCGCATGCTCGACATGGGGTTCATTCCCGACATCGAGCGCATCGTGAAGATGGTGCCCTTCACGCGCCAGACCCTGTTCTTCTCCGCCACCATGCCGCCGGAGATCGAGCGGCTGGCGGACATGTTCCTGCACACCCCGCAGCGGATCGAGGTGGCCCGGCCCGCCTCCACCGCCTCGACCATCGTGCAGAAGCTCGTGGCCACGAGTTCCGAGGGGCACGAGAAGCGCGACCTCCTGCGGCGCCTCATCCGGGGCGAGGCCGAGCTGAACAACGGCATCATCTTCTGCAACCGCAAGCGCGACGTGGCGCTGCTGCAGAAGTCGCTTGCCAGCCACGGCTTCAACGTGGCCGCCCTGCACGGCGACATGGACCAGCGCGCCCGCACCATCGCCCTCGACGCCTTCCGCTCGGGCGAGGTCCCGCTCCTGGTGGCGAGCGACGTGGCGGCCCGCGGCCTCGACATCCCGGCCGTGAGCCACGTCTTCAACTTCGACGTGCCGCATCACCCGGAAGACTACGTGCACCGGATCGGCCGCACCGGCCGCGCCGGTCGCGCCGGGCACGCCTTCACCCTGGTGAGCCGGTCCGACGAGCGCTCGCTCCACGCCATCGAGGCGCTGATCGGCCAGCCGATCCCCTGGGCCGAGGGCGACCTCGCCTCGGTGCCTGAATCCGCCCCTTCCGCGGAGGGCGAGGCGACCCGCACGCGCTACCGCGGCAAGACCGGCCGGCAGGTCCGCGGCGGCGAGGCTCGCCGATCCGAAGGGCGCAAGTCCGAGGCCCGGAATCCCGAGGGCCGGAATCCCGAGGGGCGCGCCGCATCGGCCGGCCGCTCGGAGCCGAGGGCCGAGAGCGCCCGATCCGATGCCAGGCCCGAGGCCGGCGATCGGCCCGAGGCGTCCGTCGAGGAGCGCGCCCCCAAGCGGGAGGGACGCCGGGACGGACGGGGCGGGCGGTCGTCCCGCCGGGGTTCGTCCGAGCGTGCGGCCCCGGAGGCGGAGGTCGCGCAGGACCTTGCCGCCCCCGCGGCCCCGGCCCCGCAGCGGGCGCCCCGTCCCGAGCGCACGGCCGAGCGGTCCCGCGACGAGCGTCGTTCGCCGCGGCGGCGCAGCGACGAAGACGAGGGCGAGACACCCGTCGGTCTCGGCTCGCATGTGCCGGCCTTTCTGCTACGTCCGGCCGTGGTCAAATCTTCGAAGTAACGTGACACCGCCAGTCGTTCATCCTGTCGAACCTTAACCGCATCTCCACCATCGCGTCCGCATGATGCGATCCTGCGGAAACGCTCCGCTCCGGGATCGGGCCGGGTGGATGGGACGGTTGGACGAACGATGGGCGGCAGTCAGGGCGACCGCGAACGGAGCTTTGCGCTGGCCGAGCGTGCCAATGCGCTGATCCGCGATTACGGTCCGTCGGCGGAACCGCGCGCCTACGCCGTCTGGTACGCCTACGTCTCGGGCACGCAGCCGCAGATGAACGACGCGGTGAAGCGCCTCACGGCCGCATCGGGGCGCCTGAGCCACGCGGACATCGACGGCCTCTACGAAAGCTATCTCGATCCCTCGCGCCTCTCGACCGCCACCGAGCGGGCGAGCAGCAGCGTCCTGTCGGAGATCGCGGGCGTGATGGAGGTGCTGGACCTCTCCCTCGGCTCCACGGCGCAGTACGACGCGTCGTTGCGGACCCTGGCGCGAGACCTCGACGGGACGGTCCCGACGGCGGCCGGAGTGCACAAGGTGGTGGCCGCCCTCGTGGCGACGACGCGGGAGGTCACGGCCAACAACCGCACCCTTGAGGCGCGGATGCGCGAGAGCCGGCGCGAGATCGAGACCCTGCGCGAGACCCTGGAGGCGACGCGCCTGGAGAGCCTCACCGATCCGCTCACCGGCCTGTCGAACCGCAAGCACTTCGAGGACAGCCTGTGCCGGCTGGTCCAGGGGGCCTCCCCGGCCGCCCCGGCCTGCCTGATCGTCATCGACGTCGATTCGTTCAAGCGCTTCAACGACGTCTACGGCCACATCACGGGCGACCAGGTGCTGCGCCTCGTGGCCATGGTGATGCGCGAGCCCGTGAAGGCCCGCGCGGTCCTCGCCCGCTTCGGCGGCGAGGAATTCGCCATGCTGCTGCCTGCCACGAACCGGGCGGCGGCCTACGCCCTCGCCGAGACGGTGCGGACCAGCGTGATGGCGCGCGAACTGGTGAAGCGGTCCACCGGGGAGTCGCTCGGCAAGATCACGATCTCCCTCGGCGTGGCGATGCACCGCCCGGGCGACACCGCGGTGTCGCTGCTCGAGCGGGCCGACCAGTGCATGTTCAGGGCCAAGCGCGACGGCCGCAACCGGACGGTCGACGACGCCGACATGGACCTGTCGCGCGTCGCGGACCTGTCGAGCGTCGCCTGATCCTGCGTCCGGCCCGGCGCCTCAGGCGCCGGCGTGGACCGCCTCGGGGTTCACCGGGGTGATCGCCACGGACTCGCCGCAGCCGCAGGCCGAGGTCTGGTTCGGGTTGTTGAACACGAACTGGGACGAGAGCTTGCTGGTCTGAAAGTCCATCTGCGTGCCGAGCAGGAACAGCAGCGCCTTCGGATCGACGAAGACGGTGACGCCGCGATCCTCGACCTTGTCCTCGCCGGGCTTCTGCCCCTCGGCATATTCCATGGTGTAGGACATGCCGGCGC
Source organism: Methylobacterium sp. Leaf465 (assembly GCF_001424705.1). GTDB lineage: Bacteria > Pseudomonadota > Alphaproteobacteria > Rhizobiales > Beijerinckiaceae > Methylobacterium. The sequence goes on along the minus strand of NZ_LMRA01000007.1, from coordinate 27,433 downwards.
AGCCGCCGTTCTTCACGCCGACCCGGACGCCCGCGATGGGCTGGTCCGCATCGGCGATGATCGCCTTGATGCGGGCTGCCGCCGCGTCGGTCAGCGACAGGACCTTGAACTTCGATGCCATGATGTCTCTCCGACGGCCGGGTTCAAGGCCCGGGCGGGTGAGGGTGCTTGAACCCGGTTAAGATAAGGATTGCGGAGCCTGCGGTCCATGGCCGGCGGAAGCCGACCTGAACCGCGTTATCCTCGGCGACGGCCGATGGAGGCTTTCATGGCACGAAGGGCGCGGCGCGCGATGAGCGTCGAGGCGTTTGTCGCCTGGCAGCAGCGCCAGGATCGTCTCCACGAACTCGTCGAGGGCGTGCCGGTACCCCCTTGTGAAGATGATGACGGGGGCCAGCGCCCGGCAGGACCGGGGCACCGTCAACATCATCGCCGCTCTTCATGGCCAGCTGCGCGCACCGGGATCGCGCCCCTGCGCCGTCCGGACGTCACCGTGGAATGCGGAGCCCTGATCCTGGACAGCTACGAGAGTCGGACGCCGCGCCTCGTCGTGGAGGTGTTGTCGCCCTCGACGAGCACCCTCGATCGCTTCCGGAAGCTGGAAGAATACAAGCGACATCCGACGATCGCCTACATCCAGCTCGGGGAAACACGCTGGCCCAGCGCCACGCTCTATCGGCGCGATGGAGAAACCTGGGATACGCAGGCTTTCGAGACCATGGACGCGGAGGTCGATCTGCCCGCCATCGGTGCGACCCTGTCGTTGGCCGACATCTACGACGGCATGACCTTCGTCGGACTGCGCGAGGCCCCCATCGCCTGACGGTCCGCTACCACATGTCCAGCGCGACGCGGGCCTCGTCGGACATCCGGCTCTGATCCCACGGCGGATCGAACACCATCGTGACGCTGCAGGACTGGACCCCCGGCACGGCGGCCACGGCGGTCTCGACCCAGCCCGGCATCTCGCCGGCCACGGGGCAGCCCGGCGCGGTCAGGGTCATGTCGATGGCGACCTTTCGGTCGTCGGCGATGTCGACCTTGTAGATCAGTCCGAGCTCGTAGATGTCGGCCGGGATCTCCGGATCGTAGACGCTCTTCAGGGCGACCACGATGTCGTCGGTCAGGCGGTCGAGCTCCTCGGGCGGGATCGCCGAGTCGCTCGCGATGGTGGGGGTGTTGGCCCCCCCGGTGATGGCTGAATCGCTCATGGGTCTCTGTCCTGGTCTCGCGATGGCGCGGAGTGGCCGGGCCCCGCTCGAAAATCGTTCAGGCGAACATCATCTCGGCCTTGGCCAGCGCCTCGGCCAGGGCGTCCACCTCCTGCGTGGTGTTATACAGGCCGAAGGAGGCGCGGCAGCTGGAGGTGGCGCCGAAGCGGGTGAGCAGCGGCATCGCGCAATGCGTCCCCGCCCGGATCGCGACGCCGTAGCGGTCGATCACGGTGGCGATGTCGTGGGCGTGCGCGCCCTTCATCTCGAAGGCGATGACGCCGCCCTTGCCCTTCGCCGTGCCGATCATCCGCAGGGAATTCATGGCGCCCAGGCGCTCCTGCGCGTAGGCGAGCAGGGACGCCTCGTGGGCGGCGATCCGATCGCGCCCGACGCCCATCATGAACTCCAGCGCGGCCCCGAGGCCGACCGCCTCGATGATGGCGGGCGTGCCCGCTTCGAAGCGGTGGGGCGGATCGTTGTAGGTGATGCTGTCCTGGCTCACCGTCCGGATCATCTCGCCGCCGCCCTGGTAGGGGGGAAGCCGCTCCAGCCATTCCTTCTTGCCGTAGAGCACGCCGATGCCGGTGGGACCGTAGACCTTGTGGCCGGTGAAGACGAAGAAGTCGCAATCCAGCGCCTTCACGTCGATCGGCGTGTGCACCGCGCTCTGGGCCCCGTCGAGGAGTACGGGAACGCCGTGCGCATGGGCGATGCGCACGATCTCGGCCGCCGGCGTCACCGTGCCGAGGACGTTCGACATGTGGGTGATCGCCACCATCCGGGTGCGCGGCGTGAAGAGTTTTTCGTACGCCTCGACGAGGAAGTTGCCCGCGTCGTCCACCGGGGCCCACTTGATCACCGCGCCACGCCGTTCGCGCAGGAAGTGCCAGGGCACGATGTTGGAGTGGTGCTCCATGATCGACAGGATGATCTCGTCGCCCTCCCCGATCTGGCCGAGCAGACCCATCGAGGAGGCCACGAGGTTGTAGGCCTCGGTGGCGTTGCGGGTGAAGATGATCTCGTCGGTGGAGTCGGCGTTCAGGAACTGCCGGGTGGTCTCGCGCGCGCCCTCGAAGCCCTCCGTGGCGGCGTTCGCCATGAAGTGCAGCCCGCGATGGACGTTGGCGTACCCCGTCTCCATGCAGGCCACCATCGCGTCGATGACCGCGCGCGGCTTGTGCGCGGAGGCCGCATTGTCGAGATAGACCAGCGGCCGGCCATAGACCTTCTCGCCGAGTATCGGGAACTGGGCCCGGATCGCTTCGACGTCGTAGGGAATGTTCGGGACGGGTGCGTTCATGGGTGGACCTGTGTGGTGTCGGACGCGCGCGGCCCTCCCCCGTCGCGGGAGAGGGCCGTCGGCGGGGTGCGATCAGCCCCGCGCCGCGAGCCACGCCTCGATGGTGCCGATCAGCGCCTCGCGGGCGCCGTCGTGGCTGACCGACTCGATGGCTGCGCCCAGGAAGGCCTGGACCAGCAGGCTCTCGGCCTGGGCCTTCGGAAGCCCGCGCTGCATCAGGTAGAACAGCAGGTCCTCGTCGAGGGCGCCGCAGGTGGCGCCGTGGCCGCAGGCGACGTCGTCGGCGAAGATCTCCAGCTCGGGCTTGTTCATCATCTGCCCCTCGTCGGACAGGATGAGGCAGGCCGACATCATCTTGCCGTCGGTCTGCTGAGCCGCCTGCTGGACGATGATCTTGCCTTGGAACACGCCCGTGGCCGCATCATCCACCACGGTCTTGAACAGCTCGCGGCTCACGCCGCCGGTGGCGGCATGATCGGCCAGGAAGGTGGTGTCGGCGAGCTGCCGGCCGTTGAGCATGGCCGCCCCGTTCACCACCGCGCGGCCGTTGGCTCCGGCGAAGTTCAGGTAGACCTGGTGACGCGAGAGTACGCCGCCGACGACCACGTTGACGGTCTCGACCGCCGACGCGGCGCCGAGCTTGACCGACAAGGTCGACAGGGCCACGGCCTCGCGGCCTTCCGCGTTCAGGCGGGCGTGCCGGAAGGTGGCGTTGTCGGCCACCGTCACGTCGAGGGCGTCGTTGGGCTGGTAGGCGACGCCGTCCGGCCCCTCATGGCTCTCCAGGACCAGCGCCTCCGCGCCCTCCCCCAGCACCACGAGCGCGCGGGTGGCGGTCGAGAACGTCTCCGATCCGGTGGCGATGAAGCGCAGGTGCAGCGGGGTCTCGACCTTGGCGCCGGGCTCCACGGCGATCAGCACGCCATCGGCCAGGAAGGCCGTGTTGAGCTGATAGATCGGATTCTCGGACGCCTGGCGCACCGGCGCCAGCTTCTCGAGGAGGGCGTGCCCGTCGGTGAGCGCCTGGGTCAGCGGCGTGACCGTGATGCCGGCCGGGATGCGGCCGAGGTCGGACAGATCCGCGATCATGTGGCCGTTGACGAAGGTGAGGCGCACCGCCTCGATCCCGGCGAAGCCCTTCGCATCGGCGACGGCGCGCGCAGCGACCTCGGCCGCCGGCATCTCCGCCGGGTGCGCGGCATCGCGAAAGGCCGAGCGCAGGTCGGTGTACTTGAAGGCCTCGACCCGGCGGGTCGGCAGGCCCACCGCCTCGAAGTAGCGGAACGCCTCCTCGCGGGCGATCGAGACGCCCGTCGGGTACTTCATCCTGGTGGCTTCGAAGAGCTTGGACAGCCCGGTCTCGGCCGCGGTGCGGAGGGGGGTGATGTCGGCCATGGTCAGGCGGCCTCGCCCGTGCGGTACTCGGCGTAGCCGGAGGCTTCGAGGGCCTTGGCGAGGTCCTTGTCGCCCGACTTCACGATCTGGCCCTGCGACATGACATGGACCACGTCCGGCACGATGTAGTCGAGCAGGCGCTGGTAGTGGGTGATGACGAGGAACGAGCGACCCTGGGCGCGCAGCGCGTTGACGCCCTCGGAGACGATGCGGAGCGCATCGATGTCCAGCCCGGAATCGGTCTCGTCGAGGACGCAGAACTTCGGCTCCAGGAGCGCCATCTGCAGGATCTCCATGCGCTTCTTCTCGCCGCCGGAGAACCCGACGTTGAGGGCGCGCTTGAGCATGTCCTTGTTGATCTCGAGCTTCTCGGCCGCCCCGTTCACCCGGCGGATGAAGTCGGGGGTCGAGAGCTCGCCCTCGCCCCGCGCCCGGCGCTGGGCGTTCAGGGTCGCCTTGAGGAAGGTCATGGTGCCGACGCCCGGGATCTCCAGCGGGTACTGAAAGGCCAGGAACACGCCCGAGGCGGCGCGCTCGTCGGGGCTCATCTCGAGGATGTTGACGCCGTCGAGCAGGATCTCGCCGTCGAGGACTTCATAATCTTCCTTGCCCGCGATGACGTAGGACAGGGTCGACTTGCCCGAGCCGTTCGGGCCCATGATGGCGGCGACCTCGCCGTCGTTCACGGTGAGGTTGAGGCCGTTGAGGATCTGCTTGTCCTCGATGGCGACCACGAGGTTCTTGATTTCGATCATTGCAGCATAGTCCGTTCTAGGTTGAATACCCGGCGCGGAACCGAAACGGTCCCTGGCGTCGGAAAGCTCTGATGTGCGGCTGCCGGCCCGGACGGCAGGGCGCCGGGCGTTCCGGTCCCCCCATGGGGAACCAGAGCGCCGGCGCCGCGTCGCGACGGCTCGCGGCGTCCCTTGTCCTCAGCCCACCGAGCCTTCGAGGCTGATCGAGATCAGCTTCTGGGCCTCGACGGCGAACTCCATCGGCAACTGCTGCAGCACGTCGCGGACGAAGCCGTTGACGATGAGCGCGGTCGCCTCCTCGTTAGAGAGGCCGCGCTGCTGGCAGTAGAACATCTGGTCTTCCGAGATCTTCGAGGTGGTGGCCTCGTGCTCGAACTGCGCGGAGGAATTCTTCGACTCGATGTATGGCACGGTGTGTGCGCCGCACTGGTCGCCGATCAGGAGCGAGTCGCAGTTGGTGAAGTTGCGCGCGCCCGTCGCCTTGCGGTGCGCCGAGACGAGGCCCCGATAGGTGTTCTGCGAACGCCCGGCCGAGATGCCCTTCGAGATGATCCGGCTGGTGGTGTTCTTGCCCAGATGGATCATCTTGGTGCCGGAATCGACCTGCTGCATGCCGTTCGACACCGCGATCGAGTAGAACTCGCCGCGGGAATTGTCGCCGCGGAGGATGCAGGACGGGTACTTCCAAGTGATCGCCGAGCCGGTCTCGACCTGCGTCCAGGAGATCTTCGAGTTGGCGCCGCGGCAATCGCCGCGCTTGGTGACGAAGTTGTAGATGCCACCCTTGCCCTCGTTGTCGCCCGGGTACCAGTTCTGGACGGTCGAGTACTTGATCTCGGCATCATCGAGGGCGACGAGCTCGACCACGGCGGCGTGGAGCTGGTTGTCGTCGCGCTTCGGGGCGGTGCAGCCCTCCAGGTACGAGACGTAGGAGCCCTTGTCGGCGATGATCAGCGTGCGCTCGAACTGGCCGGTATCGCGCTCGTTGATGCGGAAATAGGTCGACAGCTCCATCGGGCAGCGCACGCCCGGCGGGATGTAGACGAACGAGCCGTCGGAGAAGACCGCCGAGTTCAGGGTCGCGAAGAAGTTGTCGGTCACGGGCACGACCGAGCCGAGATACTTGCGCACCAGGTCCGGGTACTCGCGGATCGCCTCCGAGATCGGCATGAAGATCACACCGGCCTTGGACAGCTCGGCCTTGAAGGTGGTGGCCACCGAGACCGAATCGAACACGGCGTCGACCGCGACCCGGCGCTCGGGGGCGATGCCCTCCAGCACCTCGACTTCGCGCAGCGGGATGCCCAGCTTCTCGTAGGTCTTCAGGATCTCCGGGTCGATCTCGTCGAGCGACATCGCCGCCGGGCGCTTGGGCGCCGCGTAGTAGTAGATGTCCTTGTAGTCCACCTTGTCATAGGACACCCGGGCCCAATCGGGCTCCTGCATGGTCTGCCAGCGCTTGTAGGCGTCGAGGCGCCAGTCCAGCATCCACGCGGGCTCGTCCTTCTTGGCCGAGATGAAGCGGATCACGTCCTCGGAGATGCCCTTGGCGGACTTCTCCATCTCGATCGTGGTCTCGAACCCGTACTTGTACTGGTCGAGGTCGATCGAGCGGACCCGGTCGATGGTTTCCTGCACTGCAGGCATTACACGTCTCCTGACATGCCCGGCGTCAAGGGCCGGGTGTGGGTCGGATGGCTTGGGAAGGCGGCACTCACGCCGCGTGCCCCTGCCGTCGATATAGGGTCTCCACCAGGCGTTCGCAGGCGGCGCGACACCGCGCTGCGTCGCTTTCGGTGCTGTTCCACCCGAGGCTCACGCGCAGGGCCCCTGCGGCGAGCGCGGGGGTGACGCCCATGGCCGCGAGAACGGGCGAGCGGGCGACCTTTCCGGAGGCGCAGGCCGAGCCGGACGAGATCGCGACGCCGGCGAGATCCAGCGTCATCAGCGCCGTCGGGGCATTGAGCCCCGGAACGGCGAAGCACAGGGTGTTGGGCAGGCGCGGGGCGCCGGCGCCGAACACGACGAGGTCGGGTGCGCAGGCGCGCAGCCCCGCCTCGATGCCGTCGCGCAGATCCGCGAGGCGGTCCGCGGAGGCGGGATCGGCGAGGTCCGCGGCGACCCCCAGCCCGACGATGCCGGGCAGGTTCTCGGTGCCGCCGCGCAGGCGCGCCTCCTGGCCGCCCCCGCGCAGGAAGCCCGCACCGAGGGTCACGCCCTCAGCGAGCACCAGGGCGCCGATGCCCTTCGGGGCGCCGAACTTGTGGCCCGAGAGGCTGAGGGCGTCGAGGCCGAGGGCCGACATGTCCAGGGGGATCTTGCCGATCGCCTGGACCGCATCCGTATGCACCAGGGCGCGGCCATGCGCCCGGGCCAGGGCCACGATCGCCGCCAGCGGCTGGATCACGCCGGTCTCGTTGTTAGCGGCATGGACCGAGATCAGCACGTCCGCCGCGGCATGCCGGCGCAGCAGGGTCTCCAGCGCGCCGAGGTCGATCAGGCCCGCGCCATCCACGGGCACGCGGTCAACCGCCTCCGCCGGGAAGCGGTGGCCGGCCGAGACGCAGGGGTGCTCGGTGGCGCCGAGGACGAGGCGCGTGGGTGCGGACTGTCCCGTCCGCGCCAGGGCGCCGGACAGGACCGCGTTGGCGGCCTCGGTGCCGCCGCTCGTGAACACCACGCGGCCCGGGCCGGCGCCGACCCGCCGGGCCACCGCCTCGCGGGCGGTCTCCAGGGCGGCCCGGGCCGCCCGGCCCTCCGCGTGGATCGACGAGGGGTTGCCGGGCAGGGTGAGCGCCCGCGCCACGGCAGCCGCCACCTCCGGCCGAACCGGTGAGGTCGCGTTGTGGTCGAGGTAGGCGCGGGGCGAAGTCATCCGGGAAAAACCACTGGCGGCGTCAAGGTCGAAAACGACAAATCCTTGCTTTGGCCCCCCACGATCATGCTAAGGCGCGGACACGATCCGTGTTCCGATCGCCCATCGTGCGGGGAACGCGCCGATCCGAAGCTGGCTCGACCGGCGCTTGTTTAGAACGATTCTAGTTCGCTAGAATTATTCTAAGAGTGCTTTTAGGTTCGTGGCCGGGCGAGTCAAGGCACGCCTCACGGCTTTGCCCAGGCGTCGGACGCGCGCGTGTTTCCCTCGCGTCGGCGATCCACCGTGCGATGCCCGCCCGGGCATCCGCTCAGGAGTGTTGGTTTCCATGCCCGAAGTCATCTTCACCGGTCCCGCCGGCCGTCTCGAGGGGCGCTACCAGGCGCCCAAGAAGAAGGGCGCCCCGATCGCGATCGTGCTGCACCCGCACCCGCAATTCGGGGGCACGATGAACAATCAAATCGTGTACAATCTTTTCTACACCTTCGCCAATCGCGGCTTCGCGGCGCTGCGCTTCAACTTCCGCGGCGTCGGCCGCAGCCAGGGCGCGTTCGATCACGGCACGGGCGAGCTTTCCGACGCGGCCTCCGCCCTCGACTGGGTGCAGTCGGTGAACCCGGAGGCCCGCGCCTGCTGGATTGCCGGCGTCTCGTTCGGCTCGTGGATCGGCATGCAGCTGCTGATGCGCCGCCCCGAGATCGAGGGCTTCATCTCGATCGCCGCGATGGCCAACCGCTACGACTTCACCTTCCTGGCCCCCTGCCCGTCCTCGGGCCTGTTCGTGCACGGTTCCGAGGACCGGGTCGCCCCGGCCCGCGAGGTCATGCCGGTGATCGAGAAGGTGAAGACCCAGAAGGGCGTCATCATCGAGCACCAGATGGTGGAGGGCGCCAACCACTTCTTCGACGGCAAGGTCGACGAGCTGACCCAGACCGTCGACACCTACCTCGACAAGCGCCTCGGCCCGAAGCCCGAGGCGGCGTGATCGCAGGGCTACTCGAAGTTTACTTTCGGATGGATATCATTCGTTGCGCAACTTGAGGAAGCGCTATGAATGATGATTTGGAACGCCGTGGTCCGGAAGATCCCAGCAAGATCAGCCTGACCGAGGCTTGGGAGGTGCGCTACTGGACGAAGCGGTTCGGTGTCACGGAAGACCAACTCCGAGCCGGTGTCGATCGCGTCGGAAACGGAACGGCGAAGGTCGCGCAGTGCCTTGGAAAGCGGTGGCCGTAACGGGCTCGCGGCGGATCCATAACGGTCGCCGGGCTCAATGACATGCGGCGGCGCTCCATGATGGAGCGCCGCCGTTTTTTGTCGTCACTGTCTGTGTCTTACGCCTGTGCGTGCCCGACCGGCACGGCGGGCGCCCCTCAATCCCTCCGCCGACGATGTCCTTCCGCCCGGCACCATCGGCCACCGGCCGGTTCGTACAGATCGCGCGTCAGGTCTTCGCGAGCGCCCTGGAGTCGCCGGAAGTCGTCGGCGGAGATCACCACCACCTCGTCGCGCCCGCGCACCGTCACGTGCTGAGGGCCCTCGCTGCGGACGCGGCGCACGAGTCCGCTGAAGCGCGCCGCGGCGTCCTGCAGCGGCCAGACCCCTTGCGGATGCGACAACCCGGGTGATTTCGACGATCTGGTCATACGGACCAGATCAGCAGGTCGCCGCCGATCCTGGGCCGCCCCTCACGCCTTGGCGTGCACCACCGGTACGGCGGGCGCCCCCTCCCATTCCGAATGGGCCGGAATCGATTCGCCCTTCATCACGATGGTGAGCGGCCGCAGGCGGGCGTAGTCGCCGACCTTGGTGTCGTAGAGCACCGTCGAGAAGGCGCCCACCGACACGCCCCGGCCGACCTCGACCCGGCCGACCTTCATGATGCGGTCCTCGTAGAGGTGCGTCTGCAGGGCGGAGGTGCGGTTGATGGTGGCGTAGTCGCCGATGGTGACGCAGTCGAACTCGGTGATGTCGGTGGTGAGCATGCACACGCCCTGGCCGACCTTCACGCCGAGGAGCCGCAGCATCCAGGGCAGGAACGGGGTGCCGACGAGGTGCTCCAGCAGCACCTTGCCGGCCAGGCCCCAGTAGAGCACTGCGACGGCCTCGGTGCGCATGGCCCACCACGACCACATCGGCTGCATGCCGGGCTTGTAGACGCCCATCAGCAGCCACTTCACCGCGATCACCGTGAAGGACTGGATGAAGGCGATGGCGACGGAGACCGCCACGAAGCTGACCGCGAGGCCGGTCCAGTCCTGGGCCAGGATCGCCGGGTAAAAGTAGAAATCGATCGCCGAGATCGCGAGGGTGATGAACAGCATCGGCGAGAACGAGGTCGAGAACGCCTCGAAGATGCCGCGCCGGAGCTTGGGCCCGATGCCGGGCTCGTAGGTCTGGGTGTTCGAGCCGAGATCGACCCGCTGGCGCGAGGGCAGCTTGATCGGCGGCGAGCCGAACCAGGTGTCGCCCGGGCTCATCAGTTCGTTCGCCGGCGGCTTCGACTTGATGCCGATGAGCACATCCTCCGGGATCACCGCGCCCGGCGGCACCACGGCGTCGTTGCCGACGAAGACGCGCGGGCCGGTATGGACCTCGTGCATCGACATCCAGCCGCGCCGGATCTCCTCCTCGCCGAACACCACCTCGTCGGCGATGAAGTTGCGCGCGCCGATATCGGCGAGGTCGTAGCGCCCGGCGAGGTTGGTGGAGATCTCGGCCCCCTGCCCCATCCGGGCGCCCATCAGGCGGTACCAGGCCCGCATGTAGACGGTGGCGAACAGGGAGGAGAGCGTCTCCAGCGTCACCTCCGCGGCGAGCGCCACGGCCCATTTGCGCAGGTAGAAACCGCTGTAGATCGAGTGGGTGCCCGAGGAGACGCGGGGCAGCACCAGCCAGCGGATCGCGGCGATCAGCAGCACCGTGCCCGCCGTCATCAGCATGGCGGTGGGCCAGGTCAGCAGCGGCAGGTACCAGTGGTAGTCGATGTCGGTGATGTCCCCGAGGGAATCGCTGAGCTGGTCGAAGATGTAGAAGGCCGGGAAGATCGGCAGCAGGCCGATGGCGGGGATCGCCGCCAGCAGGAAGGTGTAGAGGGCCGCGAAGGCGAAGCGCCGCCCGGGCGAGGCCGTGGCGGGAGCGGGCAGCGCCTCCGGGTCGGCGTCGCCGACCTTGCGCCCGGGTGAGCCGTCCCAGATCTCGGCGCTCCACACCCGCGTGCCGGTGGGGATGGTGGTGAGGTCGCCGATCTCGGCATGGTCGCCGATGACCGTGTCGGGCCCGATGACGCAGGAGGCGCCGATGGCCACGTCGGCGCCGATCGCCACGCGACCGATGATCAGCGCGTCGCCCACCACCTCCGCGTTGGCGATGACGAGGCGGCCGCCCAGCGAGGCGCCAGGGCCGACGCTGAGCAGGTCCGGCGCCCCGATCTCCGCGTCGGAGATCAGCGCGTCCCGGCCGATGTCGGCGCCCAGCAGCCGCAGGTAGAACACGATGGCGGGCGAGCCCTGGAGCCACTTGACGTGGACCAGCGGCGTCAGGCGCTGCGCCAGCCACCAGCGGTAATAGTACACGCCCCAGAGCGGGTAGCGCCCCGGTTTGGTGCGCCCGAGGATCAGCCACTTGGCCGCCACCGCGATGGCGGCCGTGACGGCGTTGATGCCGATATAGACCAGGAGCAGCACGGCGAGTTCGCCGAAGAAGCCGAGCCCGCCGCCGGTGAGCAGCAGGTAGGTCACGAAGATGCCGAGCCACTGCGCCGTGGCCAGCGCGATGACGAAGGGCAGGGCCGCCGCCTGCGCGAGGCCGCACAGGAAGCGCCGCTTCAGGGAGGGCGCCGGGAAGCTGAGATCGCGGATCGCCATCTCGGTGCCGGCCCCGCCGGTGCGGGCGATGAGGGTGTCGGCCATGGCCCGCAGGGTGCGCTGGCCGTAGACGTCCTGCAGGGTGATGGCGGCCAGCGCCGGCACCTCGCGCACCGCGCCGACGAAGCGGGCGGCCAGCAGCGAGTGGCCGCCGAGATCGGCGAAGAAGTCGCCCTCGAAGGGGATCGCCTGGTTGCCGAAGATGCGGTTGGCGGCGGCGAGCAGCGCGGCTTCGGTCTCGTTGCGCGGCGGCTCCTGCTCGCCCGACGTGTCGGCCACCGTGAGGGTGGCGATGCGCAGGGCCTTGCGGTCGACCTTGCCCGAGGTCAGGCGGGGCAGCACCTCCACGGTCTCGAAATGCCCCGGCACCATGTAGGGCGGCATCTGCTCGGCGAGCGTGTGACGCAGGGCGACCCGGTCGAGCTCGGTGCCGCGGTCTGGCACCAGGAAGGCGACGAGGCGGTCGACCCCGTCGTCCTGGCGCAGTACCACCGCCGCCTGGTTGATGCCGGGCAGGACCTGGATGCGCGACTCGATCTCGCCGAGCTCCACCCGGAAGCCGCGGATCTTCACCTGATCGTCGATGCGGCCGTGGAACAGGATGTTGCCGGCGGCATCCAGTGAGACCGCGTCGCCGGAGCGGTACAGGACCGGGTCGGTCCCATCCGAGGCGTAGGGGTTGGCGATGAATTTTTCCGCCGTCAGCTCGGGGCGCTTCAGGTAGCCCTTGGCGACGCCCGGACCGCCGATCAGGAGTTCGCCGGGCTGCCCCCGCGCGAGAAGCTCGAGCGCCTCGCCCGCGACATACACCGAATAATTCGGGATCGGGCCGCCGATGGTCACGGGCACGCCGGACTGCATCTCGGCGGCGGTGGCCACCACCGTGGCCTCGGTCGGACCGTAGGTGTTGAAGAGCTGGCGCGCGCCGCTCGCCCAGCGGGCGACCAGGGGCTCGGGCAGGGCCTCGCCGCCGAGCAGCACGAGGCGCACCGTGGGCAGGTCCCGGGAGATCATCGCCAGCAGCGTGGGCACCGTGTCGAGGACGGTGACGCCGGCCCGGGCGATGATGTCCGGCAGGCTCTCGACGTCGCCCATCATGGCCGGCGAAGCCACGAACAGCGTCGCGCCCACGAGGTAGGGCACCCAGATCTCCTCCATCGAGAGATCGAAGGCCACGGAGGCGCCCTGGAACACCACGTCGTCCGGCCGCATCCCGTAGAGGACGTTCCCCGAGCGCAGGAAATGGCAGATGTTGGCGTGGCTGATGACGATGCCCTTCGGCACGCCGGTCGAGCCCGAGGTGTAGATGAGGTAGGCCGGGTGTTCCGGCGTCAGGCCCGCCGCGCGCAGGTCGGGGAGCGCAGCGCGCTCCGGCGTCGCGGACGCGAGGCCCGCGACCGTGAGGCTCGGCGTCCCGGCGGGGGCCTGCAGCTCCAGGGCGGGCGAGACCAGGAGTGCCTTGGCCTGGGCATCCTCCAGGCAGACCGCGACGCGGTCGGCCGGAGCCTCGGCGTCGAAGGGCAGCCAGGCCGCGCCCGACAGGGTGATGCCGATCTGGGCGATGAGCAGGTCGGGGCCCCGCGCCATCCAGAGGCCCACCACGTCGCCCGGGCCGATGCCCCGGTGGGCGAGGCCGCGGGCGATCGTACCGGCCCGCGCCTCGACCTCCGCATAGGAGAAGGCCGGATGGGCGCCGTCGGGACCGGTCCGGGCGCCGTCGACGAGAGCCGGATGATCCGGGCGTGCCGCGGCGCTCGCGCGAAAGATCTCGCCCAGGGTCTCGTCGCGGATGAGGTCGGGGCGGACCGCGCCGCGCAGGACCGCCCGCGGACCGGCCGCGTCCGTCGACGGACGCGTGTCCTGAGGCCCGCGCGCTGCCGCCCGGGGCCGAGTCGTCTCGGCGAGACTGGTCATCCGCTGCTCCGCTGCCGGCGCCCGATCGGGAGCCGTCCTTTTGGCCGGGTAGGCGCCCGGATCGCGCCGAAATCACGGCGCGTCTAGCACGTTTGGGCGGTCGGCTTGAACCGGGGTTGAACGCGCAGGCCGCGGCCGGTCAGGCCCAGCGCCAGCCGGCCCGGTCGAGGATGAGGACGCTGCCCTGGCGGATGCCGATGCGGGGCGCGTCGCGGATGCCGAGATGGCCCCGGATCACCAGGATCGCCCGGGCGACGCCGCCATGGGCGACGATCACGGTGGGCCGCGTCAGTTCGACGATGGCGGGCGTGACCCGCTCCACCAGCATGGCATAGCTCTCGCCGGTGCCGCCGGGCGGACGATAGCCCCAGCGGTCGCGGTCGCGGGCCAGGGCACCGGCCGGATCCCAGCGCCGGATCTCGGCCCAGGTCGAGCCCTCCCAGGCGCCGAAGCTGATCTCGGCCAGGCGCGGATCCCGGCGATAGCCCTCTGGGTCGAGGGCGAGGGCCGCCCGCAGCGTTTCCATGGTCCGGCGGGTCCGGGTGAGCGGGCTGGCGACGAAGTCCATGGCGGCGAGGTCGGCACCGTCGGCCGCGGCGGCGAGACGGTCGGCCACGGCGCCGGCCTGACGCAGGCCTTCGGCGTTCAGGTCGATGTCCCGCTGGCCCTGCAGGCGTCCCTCCGCGTTCCAATCGGTCTGGCCGTGGCGGATGAAGTAGATCGGCTTCACGGCCTCACGCCTGCCGCTCGGCGGAACGGCCGAGCCGGGCTATCGTTTTCGCACTCACATCCTGGCCCTGCATATCCTGGCCCTGCCCATCGGCAGTCGCCCCGGTCCGCCGTCACCCAAGCAAGCGAGTCTCATCATGTCGAAGCATCACGGCAAGCATCGGCGGGGCCAGAGTCCGGCAGAAACCGGAGCTGCCGCGTCGCAGCGTGACGTTTCGCACCGCAAGGACGCCGCGCGCGGCAGGGCGGAGCAGACGGGTGAAGCCCGCCGGTCCGGGCACCGGCCGCCCTCATCGGCGCACTGGGCCCGCGAGGCCGAGAGCCGGGCGAGCGCGGCCGGCGAAACCATCGATCCCCGCCTCGCCCCCGCCGCCCCCGGCATCGTCACCGTCCGGCCGGGGACCCGCTGTGACCTCGACGCGATCGACGCGAATGCCGATGGCGGCCTCGACAAGGAGGAGGCCAAGGCGGCGCTCGTGGCCGAGCGCGCCCGCATCGCCGCCCTGCAGGAGCGGCTCTACGCCGAGCACAAGCGCAGCCTCCTCGTGGTGTTCCAGGCCATCGACACGGGCGGCAAGGACGGCACCATCCGGGCGGTGTTCGAGGGCGTGAACCCCCAGGGCTGCCGGGTGTGGTCGTTCAAGGTGCCGAGCGCCGAGGAGGGCGACCACGATTTCCTCTGGCGCTACCACGCCAAGGCGCCGGCGCGCGGCATGATCAACGTGTTCAACCGGAGCCATTACGAGGACGTCCTCGTGGTGCGGGTGAAGGACCTCGTGCCGGAGCCGGTCTGGCGGGCCCGCTACGACCAGATCAACGATTTCGAGCGGATGCTCGCCGCCGCCGGCACCACCGTGCTCAAGTTCTTCCTCCACATCTCGAAGGACGAGCAGAAGGAGCGCCTGGAGGCCCGCCTCGCGAATCCGGACAAACACTGGAAGTTCGATCCGGCCGACCTCGTGGAGCGCCGGTCCTGGGACGCCTACCAGGCGGCCTTCGCGGACGCGCTGACCGCGTGCTCCACGCCGCAAGCGCCCTGGCACGTGGTTCCGGCCAACCGGAAATGGTACCGCAACCTCCTCATCGCCCGCACCATCGCCGACACCCTGGAGGCGATGGACCCGCGGTTTCCGAAGGCGCAGGGCGACATCGCCGGGATGACCGTGCCGGATTGACCCGGGTCCCGGACGCAATCAAAAGTTGTGGTGCGGGATGGTGTTTCCCAATTATCCGAAGCGGGTCTTCGAGGCGGCCGAACTCTCCGACGGGACGCTGCGGTTCCTGGCTCTGGCTGGCGCCCTGCTCGCCTATCGGTTGCCGCCCTTCATGGCCCTCAACGAGCCCGAGACCAGCCTCCATCCGGATCTGCTGGCCCCCCTCGCCCGCATGATCGTCAAGGCGTCCGGGCGCACGCAGGTCTGGCTGGTGACCCATTCCGAGCGGCTGGCCGACGCCATTCTGGCGGAGGGCGGGGCGCACGCCCACCGGGTGATCAAGCGCGAGGGTGCGACCTGGATCGAAGGCCTCAAGCTCTTCGGCGCCTTCGCCGAGGAGGACTGAAGGCGGGAGACCGCCAGCCGTCAGTCCTTGTCGAGGCTGAGGTCCGGGGCTTCCGGGTTCTTCATGCCGACGACGTGGTAGCCGGCATCCACGTGGAGGATCTCGCCGGTCATCCCCTTGCTCATGTCCGAGACGAGGTAGGTGGCGGTCTCGCCGACCTCCTCAATGGTCACGGTGCGCCGCAGGGGAGCGTTGTACTCGTTCCACTTCAGGATGTAGCGGAAGTCGCCGATGCCGGAGGCGGCCAGCGTCTTGATCGGGCCCGCCGAGATCGCGTTGACGCGGATCTTGGAGGGGCCGAGATCGGCGGCGAGGTAGCGCACGGAGGCCTCGAGGGCGGCCTTGGCGACGCCCATGACGTTGTAGTGCGGCATCCACTTCTCGGCGCCGTAATAGGTCAGCGTGAGGAGCGAGCCGCCGTTCGGCATCAGCTTCTCGGCGCGCTGGGCCACTGCCGTGAACGAGTAGCACGAGATCAGGAGCGACTTCGTGAAGTTCGCCTCCGAGGTCTCGACGTAGCGGCCCGTCAGCTCGTCCTTGTCCGAGAAGGCGATGCAGTGGACGACGAAGTCGATCCCCTCGGGAAATACCTCGGCGGTGGCGGCGAAGACCGCGTCGATCGAGGCCGGATCGGTGACGTCGCAATGCCCGACCACATGGGCGTCGAGTTCCCGCGCCAGGGGCTCGACGCGCTTCTTGAGGGCGTCACCCTGGTAGGTGAAGGCGAGCTTGGCGCCGTGGGCGGCCGCGCTCTTGGCGATGCCCCAGGCGATCGAGCGGTTGTTGGCGACACCGAGCACCAGGCCGCGCTTGCCGGCGAGAAGGCCGCCGACGTGATCGTGAACCGGGTGCGTGTCCGCCATGTGTCACCTGAGCGAGAGCCGTGGCGCGTGCCGACGGGCCCGTCGGGCGACGGTTCGGCGTGTTCGCGCCGGGCATCCTTAGCGGAGGCGCGCCTGGGACGGAAGTCCGGGGCCTGACAGCGCCGGGAGGCCGTCGCGGAACGGCCAGGAGGCTCGGGCCCCTGGTCGACGAACCGCGCGAGGCGACGCTCCTTCAGTCGGCCTTGGCCGCGCGCCGGGCCCGGGCGAACTCGGTGAGCGCCGCATCCTCGCCGCTGGGCAGCATCACGGCCGTGACCGCCAGGAGGTCGCCCCGGGTCCCGTCCTTCTTCGGCAGGCCCTTGCCCCGGAGGCGGAAGGTCCGGCCCGAGCCGGTCATCGGCGGGATCTTCATCTCGACGGCGCCGGTGAGCGTCGGCACCCGGATCGGGCCGCCCAGGATCGCGTCCTCCAGGGGCACCTCCACGCTGCCGCGCAGGTCCGCACCGTCCACGGTGAAGCGGGGATGGGGCAGGATGCGGATCGTCAGCAGCGCATCTCCCGGCGCGCCCCGCAGGCCGCCCGGATTGCCGAGGCCGCGCAGGCGGATGGTCTGGCCGTCGACCACGCCTTTCGGCACCACCACGTCCACGTCGCGCCCGCCCGGCAGGGAGAGGCGCAGCTTCTCTTCGCTGGCCACCTGCTCCAGGCTGACGCTGAGCTCGGCCGCCACGTCCTCGCCCTTCACGGGGCCGCGCTGCGGTCCGCCGGGGCCGGCGCCGGCGGACCGGAAGGCGTCTCCGAAGAGGTGAGAGAAGATGTCCTCGCCGATGCCGCCCCCGCCGCCCCCGCCGCCGGGGGCGCGGCCCCGCGCGGCGCTCTCGAAGTCGAAGCCGCCCCCGCCGCCGCCGCGCCCGCCTCCGAATCCGCCGAAGCCCTCGAAGCCCGTGGCGCGCGGCTTGCCGTCCCCGTCGATCTCGCCGCGGTCGAACTGCGCGCGCTTGCCCGCATCACCCAGGATCTCGTACGCGCTGTTGGCCTCCGCGAAGCGGTCCTTGGCCTTGGCGTCGTCCTGGTTGCGGTCGGGATGGTAGGCCTTCGCCAGCTTGCGGTAGGCCTTCTTGATGTCGGCTTCGCTGGCGCCCTTGGAGACACCCAGCACGTCGTAGGGATTTCGCATCGGTCTTCAGGATTCTCGGTGCCGCCTGGGGCCGGGCATGGGCCCGGCGCCTTCGGATTCGTCTGTCATGTGGACGGCCTGTTGCTTCTCTGCAACGGTCTCGCGCGAGAATTCGCTGCGATTGGCGCGGCGTCAACGCTTCTGTTCGCACTGTGATCCGAACGGACCCGCCATGGCGCGCCGAGACCGCCCTCAGGACGACGCCTTCGCCGCCCGCACCTTGGTCAGGGTCCAATCGCCGCCGGAGGGCTTGCAGCCGGTCCCGCGCACGAAGCGGCTGCCCGCCGGCGAGATGACGGAGGCCAGGAAGTCGCGGCAGACGAGGTCGTTGGCGACGTAGGGCAGACCGGTGGGATTCACCGAGCCGCGCAGGGTCGTTTCCGGGTTGTCCCACTTCACCGGACGGCCGTTGCCCTGCGGATCGAGGGCGACGGCGAGCGCCGCGTTGGCGCGGCGCCAATCCTCGGCGCCGAGGTCGTTGCCGAAGCCCAGCGGGTGCTTGTCGATGCTGCCCGTGATCGTCGGCTCGTCCGGCAGCGCCGCGCTCGTTTTGTCGCCGCGCTTGGCCGCCACGGCCACGGCGCCGGCCGCCGTCTCCTCCGCCTGGAAGGTGATGATCGGCAGGCCGCAACCGCTCAAGCCAAGCAGCACGCTGAGGCCGATGGCCCGCGTGGTCCGTTGCGGCACGGTCCGCGACCGGCGGCGGACACGAATTTCCGGGACGGCTTGGGCTTTACAGTCGCGCCGACGCATTACACCTGATCTCAAACGACGTGTTGGGCCGAAACGTTCGTGTCCCACGTCGGTGCCCCCGACCCGGATCTCACCACAGGATTACGCCTTGGAACGGTTAAGGATCGATGATCCCGCTTCCCGCAGCGCGGCCGAAAACGCCTCGGGGCCAGAGGGCGACTTCACCCGCGCCACCGATCCCTGGGCCCTGTTCGCGGCCTGGATGGCCGAGGCCGAAGCCTCGGAGCCCAATGATCCCAACGCCATGGCGCTGGCCACGGCCGGTGCCGACGGCCTGCCGGACGTGCGCGTGGTCCTGCTGAAGGGCGTCGATGCGCGCGGATTCGTGTTCTACACCAACGTCGATTCCGCCAAGGGCGACGAGCTGCGCGAGAACCCGCAGGCCGCCCTGGTGCTGCATTGGAAGAGCCTGGGCCGTCAGGTCCGCGCCCGCGGCCCCGTGACCCGGGTCACGGCCGAGGAGGCGGATGCCTACTTCGCCAGCCGCGCCCGCAACAGCCGCCTCGGGGCCCATGCGAGCCGCCAGTCGCGCCCCCTGGCCGACCGGGCGACCCTCGAGCGCGCGGTCGAGGCCCTGGCCGAGCGCTACGGCGAGGGCCCGGTGCCGCGTCCGGAGAACTGGACGGGCTTTCGCATCGCGCCGGTCTCGATCGAGTTCTGGCAGAACGGCCCCTTCCGCCTGCATGATCGCGTTCGCTTCACCCGCGACGGCGAGGCTTCCGATGGCGGGGCCTGGCGCGGGGCGCGTCTCTATCCCTGAGGCGGATCGACGGCCCTCGGCCGGATTCCTGTACGAGATCGACGGCCCTCGGCCGTCGGCGCGCCGGCCCCTTGGTGCGTCGCGGGATGACCCTGGATTTTAGCCCCCGCGCCCCTTAGACCTGGGGGTGGCGTGGGGGTTTCTCGGCGGCACGGCGGTTCCGCCGGCCGGACGCCTCCCGATCCTGAAGGAACGGTCTTGGCCTCATCCAACGAACGCCGGCGCATCATGCTGCTCACGGGGGCGAGCCGTGGGATCGGCCACGCCACCGTCAAACGGTTCTCGGCCGCCGGCTGGCGGGTGATCACCTGCTCGCGCCATCCCTTCCCGGAGAACTGTCCCTGGGAGATGGGCCCGGAGGATCACCTCCAGGTCGATCTGTCCGACCCCCAGGATACGGTGCGGGGCATCGAGGAGGTGGCCGGGCGCCTGGCCGCCGAGGGCGGCCTCCTGCACGCGCTGGTCAACAATGCCGGCATCTCGCCGAAGGGCCCGCAGGGCGAGCGCCTGGGTGCCATCGCCACCGAGTTCGGCGACTGGCAGCGGGTGTTTCAGGTCAACCTCTTCGCCCCCCTCCTCCTGGCCCGCGGCCTCTGCGAGGAGCTGACCCGGGCCAAGGGCTCCATCGTCAACGTCACGTCCATCGCGGGCTCCCGCGTACATCCCTTCGCGGGCGCTGCCTACGGTACCTCCAAGGCGGCCCTGGCCGGCCTGACCCGTGAGATGGCGAGCGACTTCGGCCCCCTCGGCGTCCGCGTGAACGCCATCTCGCCCGGAGAGATCGACACCGCGATCCTGTCGCCGGGCACCGACAAGATCGTCGCCGGCATCCCGCAGCGCCGCCTCGGCACGCCCGACGAGGTCGCCAAGGCGATCTACTTCCTGTGCACCGAAGCCTCCTCCTACGTGAACGGTGCCGAACTGCACATCAACGGCGGCCAGCATGTCTGAACGGGGGGCGCGCCGCGCGCTTCTCGTCGGGCTCCTGATTGCCGCATCCCCCGCCGGCGCGGAGCCGTCGGTGGCGATCCTCGACCTGCCGTTCCGAGCCCGTGCCCTGCGGGGGCCCGGCAGCGAGGTCGCGATCGCGGTGGCGACCTCCGGCCTGCTGCCCCTCGCCCGCTCCCGCAGCGCCAATCCGGCGGTCGTCGAGCCCGAGGCGCCGATCGCCGTGGTCTGGGGCGATGCCGGCGGCGCGGCCCTCAGCCTCGTCGACGGGCAGGTGACCACCACCCTGCTAGGCGCCGAGGCGGTGGAGGGGCTGGCGGCCACCGAGACCCCGCGCGGCGCCCTGCCCGGCTCCCGGCGCGCGGTCTCCGGCGCCTTGAGCGCCCATCTGGCGGATCCCCGGCCGGCCCTGGCCGGCGGCCCCGAGCAGGCCGGCACCCTCGTGATCCGCGAGCGTCAGCCCGTGGCGATGGGCGGCGACCCGAAGCCCGTGCCGGTCGTGACCACCCCTCTCTCGGCCGCCCCCGACGCGGCCTTCGCCCTGCGCCGGCCGCGGATCGCCCGGCTGGACGGCAAGCCCATCGTCCTCGCGGTCACGGTCGCGCCCGCCGGCGGGGCCGCCCTCGCCCTGTTCGCCAAGGCCGAGCCCGGTGCCGCGGCGACGCCCGGAGCGGCTTGGACCCTGCTGGCCCGCAGTCCGGAGCAGGCCACCGGCCCAGGAGGCCAGCCCCTGAAGCCGGCCGCCATCGCGGATTTCTCCGGCACCGGCCGGCCCCAGATCGCGGCCGTGGCGGCCCCCGACGGCGCCGGCCAGCTGCAGCTCTGGGCCCTGGAGGCCGGCGCCCTCCGCCTGGCCCGGGAGGCGCCGGGCTACACCAACGTCTCCCCGGGCGAGGGCGAGGTCGACCTCGCGGCCCTGGTCGAGCCGGAGCGCGAGGGCGCGCCCGAGCTGGCCCTGCCGATTGCGGACCGGAGCGCCGTGGCGATCCTCTCCCTGAAGGAGGGCGTCCGCGAGCGGTCGCGTGCCCCCCTGCCCGGCCTCGCCGCCTTCGGGCTGGCTAGCCTCGGCCGTGGCCCCGCCACCCGCCTCCTCGTCGGCCTCTCCGACGGGCGCATCGCCGTGGTGACGCCGTGAGCGGGACCGATCCGGAGGCGGCCGCGTCGCGCCTGTTCCCGACGCGGCCCTTCGTCGGCACCTCGATCGCGGTCCTGCGCGACGACCGTGTGCTCCTCGCCGCCCGGGCCAACGAGCCGATGCGCGGCGTCTGGACCCTTCCCGGCGGCCTCGTCGAGGCGGGCGAGCCTCTCGCCGAGGCGGCCCTGCGCGAATTGCAGGAGGAGGTCGGGCTGTCGGCCGAGGTCGTGGGCGTGCTCAGCCCCACAGAGATCATCCTGCGCGACCCCGAGGGCCGCGTGCGCCACCACTACGTCGTCCATCCCCACGCGGCCCTCTGGACCGGCGGCGAGCCGGCGGCCGGCTCGGAAGCCCTGGGCGTGCGCTGGGCCACCCTCGCCGAACTCGAGACCCTGGCGACGACCCCCGGCCTCGCCGCGACCGTTCGCGAGGCCTTCGTCCGGGCCGCCCCACGCGCGGAGCCCGCGGCGTGACGGTTCGTGGTGCGGGGATCGTGATCCTGTGCGGCCTCGCCGTGCTGATGGCCGGGCCGGAGGCCGGGTTCGCCCAGCAATCCCGCGGCGGCTCGTCCCGGCCTGCGCCGAAGCCGTCCGAGAAGGAGAAGGAGCCGCCGCCCGCGCCCGAACCGCCGCCCGCGCCCTACGACCGGGACCTGCTCCGTCTCTCGGAGGTCATCGGCTCCCTCGCCTTCCTGCGCGACCTCTGCACCGCGCCCGATGCCGCCGAGTGGCCGGCCCGGATGAAGGCCTTGATGGAGGCCGAGGGCGTGACCCCGAGCCGGCGCGACCGGCTCGCCGGCGCCTACAATCGCGGCTATCGCGGCTACAGCCTGACCTACCGGGTCTGCACCCCCGCGGCCAACGAGGCGGCCGCCCGCTACGTGGCCGAGGGCGAGCGCCTGTCGCACGCCCTGGCGAGCCGGTTCGGCGGGTAGTGATGCCGGTTGGCCACAGGGTGCGGGCCGCGGGCGGAAACGAAGAATTTGAGTGCCCGCGTTAACCGCTTCGCAATTCCTGGCTTTGCGAACTCCTCCGATCGCCCTATCCTCGTGGTTACTCGCCGGGTCGTTCACCGGCGCAAACGATGATGTGGCCCATGCACATGGATACGGTCTCCGCGCCCTTCGAGGCGGATCTCGACGACAAGCGCGTCGCCTTGAGCTACGTCTCGGAAGCGTTCGCCGAGGGCTGTCTCGACGGGCTCGACGGCGACTGCATGGCCCAGGCCGCCCTGTTCGCGGCCTTCCAGGAACTCGTCACGACCTATGGCGAGGAGGCCACGGCCCGCTACGCCGAGGGCTTCCCGGACCGCATCCGCGGCGGCGCCTTCACCACCAGTCCGCAGCATTAACGAAGCCGGGCGCCGCGGTGCTTCACCGGCGCGGACGACCGAAGGGCAGGCGCCGGGCGCCTGCCCTTTTTGCTGCGCCGGACTCAGGCCCGAGGCAGGGCCTCTTCGAACAGCACCGCCTCGCCGCGGGACGGCGCGGTCAGGGCCCCCTCCCACATCACGCCGTGGCCGCGCACCAGGGTGCCCACCGGCCAGCCCGTCACGGTGACGCCGTCATAGGGCGTCCAGCCGCATTTCGAGGCGATCCAGGCGTTGCGAATGGTCTCGCGGCGCTTGAGGTCCACCACCGTCACGTCGGCGTCGTAGCCGACCGCGAGCCGCCCTTTCCGGGCGATGCCGAACAGGCGCTTGGGGCCGGCGCTGGTGAGGTCGACGAAGCGGGCGAGCGACAGCCGGCCGGCGGCGACGTGGTCGAGCATGATCGGCACCAGGGTCTGCACGCCGGTCATGCCCGAGGGCGAATCCGGGTAGGGCTTGGCCTTCTCCTCGAGGAGGTGCGGCGCGTGGTCTGAGCCGAGGATGTCGGCGACGCCCTGGGACAGGCCGTGCCAGAGGCCGTCGCGGTGGTCGGCCCCGCGCACCGGGGGGTTCATCTGCACCAGGGTGCCGAGGCGGGCATAGGCCTCGTCGCCGTCGAGGGTGAGGTGGTGGGGCGTGACCTCGCA
Source organism: Methylobacterium sp. Leaf465 (assembly GCF_001424705.1). Taxonomy (GTDB): domain Bacteria; phylum Pseudomonadota; class Alphaproteobacteria; order Rhizobiales; family Beijerinckiaceae; genus Methylobacterium. The sequence goes on along the minus strand of NZ_LMRA01000007.1, from coordinate 4,213 downwards.
GGTCGCCACGTCCTTGGCGTCAGCCAGGTACGCCATCTCCTCCTTCGTCGAGATGTGCAGGATGTGGATGCGGGCACCCGTGGCCCGGGCGATGCGCACGAGGCGCCGGGTCGCTGTCAGGGCGGCCTCCGGCGAGCGCCAGACCGGGTGCGAGGACGGATCGCCCGGCACGCGCCGGTCCTTCTGCGCCCGCAGCATCGGCTCGTCCTCAGCGTGGAAGGCCGCGCGCCGGCGGGTCCGCTTCAGGATCTCGGTGACGCCCGCATCATCCTCGACCAGCAGCGAGCCCGTGGAGGAGCCGACGAACACCTTGATGCCGGCGGCGCCCGGCAGGCGCTCGAGTTCGGGAACCCGATGCGCGTTCTCGTGGGTGCCGCCGACCCAGAACGCGAAGTCGCAATGCATCCGATGGTGCGCCCGGGCGACCTTGTCGGCCAGGGCCTCGGCGCTGGTGGTGAGCGGGTTGGTGTTCGGCATCTCGAACACCGTGGTCACGCCGCCCATGACGGCGGCGCGCGAGCCCGATTCGAGGTCTTCCTTGTGATCGAGTCCCGGCTCGCGGAAATGCACCTGGCTGTCGATGACGCCGGGCAGCAGGTGCAGGCCGGTGCAGTCGCGCCGCTCGGCGGCTTGCGCCGCCGCGAGGTCGCCGATCGCCGCGATGCGTCCGGCGCGGATGCCGAGGTCGGCGCGGTGCGCGCCGTCCTGGTTCACCACGGTGCCGCCGGTGAGGAGGAGGTCGAAGGGCTGGTCCATTCCGAATCTCCTGGGGCCGTCCGCGTTCCGGACGCACATTGAGACGGGGTCGCGGGCGGCTTATGTCAGGCCCGGACGGGGCGCAATGCCGCCGCCGCTTGTGCCAAGGAGCCGCCATGCCGATCGCCCTGCTGCCGGACCGCACCGTCGTCACCGTCTCGGGCGAGGACGCGACGAGCTTCCTGCAGGGCGTGGTGACCTGCAACGTCGAGACTCTCGAGCCCGGCGAGGCCCGCCTCGGTGCGCTCCTGACGCCGCAGGGCAAGATCCTGTTCGACTTCCTCGTCGGTCGCACGCCGGAGGGCTTCCAGCTCGACGCCGCCGCCGAGCGCGCGCCCGACCTCGCCAAGCGCCTCGGGCTCTACCGCCTGCGCGCCCGGGTGACGATCGCTCTCGATCCCACCTTCGGCGTGGCCGCCGCCTGGGACGGGGCCGAGACCGCCGCCGCGGTGACCCGCCGGTGCGACGGCCGCCTCGGGGCGCTGGGCGAGCGCCTGATCTTCGCGCTCGGCGCCTTCTCGGCGGATGCGACCGAGGCCGATTACCACGCTTACCGCATCGCCCTCGGCATCCCGGAGGGCGGGCGCGACTTTCCCTGGTCCGACGCCTTCCCGCACGAGGCTCTGATGGACCAGCTCGGCGGCGTCGACTTCCGCAAGGGCTGCTATGTCGGGCAGGAGGTGGTCTCGCGCATGCAACATCGCGGCACGGCCCGGACCCGGATCGTCCCCCTGGTCGCGGTCTCGGACGAGGTGCTGCAGACCGGGGCCGAGATCACCGCCGGGCAGCGTGCGCTCGGCACCGTCGGCAGCGTCGCGGGCGGCCGGGCCCTCGGCACCGTGCGCCTCGACCGCCTCGCCGACGCCCTGGCGGCCGGTGAGCCCCTGCGGGCGGGTACGGTTCCGGTCGGGGTCGAGAAGCCGTCCTTCGCGACCTTCGCTTTTCCCGAGACCGCGCTGGCCGGCTGACGCAGCCCCAACATCGACGCCGCCGCCCCGCCCGGCTAAACCCTCGGCGATGCTCACCGACGCCTCCGGCCTGATCCACCATCCCGACGGCTGCGCCCGCTGCTGGTGGGCCGGCCTCGACCCCGTCTACGTCGCCTATCACGACACCGAATGGGGCGTGCCGGAGCGGGACGGCCGTGCCCTCTACGAGAAGCTGATCCTCGACGGCTTCCAGGCCGGCCTGTCCTGGATCACCATCCTGCGCCGGCGCGAGGGCTTCCGCCGCGCCTTCGCGGGCTTCGACCCGGAGGCGATCGCGCGGTTCACGGACACGGACGTCGCCCGTCTCATGCAGGATACCGGCATCATCCGGAACCGGGCCAAGATCGTCGGCACGATCGCGGGTGCCCGGGCCTACCTCGCCATCGAGGCGCGTGGGCGAGGCTTCTCGGCCTTTCTCTGGGACTTCGTCGACGGCGCGCCGATCCAGGGGACGGCGCGGGATCGGGCGGGCATCGCCACCGAAACCGACATCTCGCGAAAGCTGTCCAAGGCCCTGAAGGCGGAGGGGTTCGCGTTCTGCGGGCCGACCATCGTCCACGCCTTCATGCAGGCGGTCGGCCTCGCCAACGATCACCTCCTCGGCTGCCACCGGCACGGGCCCTGCGCCGCCCTCGGGCCTCGGCCCGCCGGGGGCTCGGCATGAGCGGCGATCCCGGCCGCGCCTGGCAGCGGATGCTGTCGGGCCGGCGCCTCGACCTCCTCGACCCGGCCCCCCGCGACATCGAGATCGCCGACATCGCCCATGGGCTCGCCCGCGTCGCCCGCTGGAACGGGCAGACGGCCGGGCCGCACGTCTTCTCCGTGGCCCAGCACGCCCTGCTGGTGGAGGCCATCGGCCGCGGAGAGGCGCCGGGCCTCGGCGTCGGCCACGGCCTCGAACTGCTGCTGCACGATGCCCCCGAATACGTCATCGGCGACATCATCTCGCCCTTCAAGGCGGCGATCGGCGATTCCTACAAGGCGGTGGAGCGCCGGCTCCTCACCGCCATCCGCCAGCGCTTCGGGCTTCCCGAACCGGGCGCGGCCCTGTCCGCCCTGGTCAAGCGGGCCGACGGCATCGCCGCCTATCACGAGGCGACGCGTCTGGCCGGATTTTCCGGGGCGGAGGCCGATGCGATCTTCGGCGCCTGCGGTCCCCTCGGTCCCGAGGCCGAGGCGCTGCTGGTCCCCTGGCCCACCGCGGTGGCGCAGGCACGCTTTCTCGCCCGTTTCCATGGTCTCGCGCGCCCGGAGTCCGCCTGATGCCGCATCTCCAGGTCTGCCCCCTGTCCCGGCTGCCCGAGACCCTCGACGGGTCCGGTGCGACCCACCTGATGACCCTGATGAAGGTCGGCACCGCGATCGCCCGTCCGGTGGGGATCCCGGAGGGACGCCACTGCGTCGTGGAGGTCAGCGACATCGTCGCGCCGATGGACGGACACGTCACGCCGGGGGAGCCCCACATCGCGCAGATCCTCGACTTCGCGCGAACCTGGGACCGGGCCCAGCCCCTGCTGATCCACTGCTATGCGGGCATCAGCCGCTCGACGGCGGCGGCCTACATCGTCGCCTGCGCCCTGGCCCCGGACCGCGACGAGGCCGAGATCGCCCAGGCGCTCCGGGCGGCCGCCCCGTCGGCGACGCCCAACGCCCTGTTCGTGGCCCTCGCCGACCGCATGCTGAACCGCGATGGCCGCATGATCGCGGCGATCGCGGAGATCGGTCGCGGCGCGGAGGCCTTCGAGGGTGAGCCGTTTCGGCTGGACTTCAGCTCCGACCTCCAAGTCGTCGCGTAAGCACTTCGAAGAGAAAGCGATCCGGCTTCGGGCGTCCCGCCTGTCGTCGCGCAGAAACCGGGGGGCGAGGTGTGGCGCAAACGCCGCCCCGGACAACGAAACGACGATCCACCGGCCGGATCGGGTTGTCGGCTTCCGGGCCCGCGGCTTAGACCGTCAGAATCATGGGGTAGTTTAGAATGAGTGTCACGCGACCCGCTGTTGCGTCGACGTCCGGTACGGACGAGCCGGGCCTCGACCTGCCCTTCGAGAAGGCGTTGGAGCAACTCGAGGACATCGTGCGACGCCTGGAGAAGGGGGATGTCCCCCTCGACGAATCGGTGGCGATCTACGAGCGCGGCGAGGCGCTGAAGCGCCACTGCGAAGGGCTGCTGCAGAAGGCCGAGGCACGCATCCAGAAGATCACCCTGGGTACCGACGGCAAGGCGGCGGGCGTCGCGCCCCTCGACGTCGAGTAGGGGGCGGTTCCGCTTCCGATCGAAATTCTTCATTGGCGCCAAGTGATTGCGCGCATGTTTTCCCTCCGGGCGTGAGGTTGGTTCGGTGTCACGGCAAGAAACCTCGCAAGAGAAGACCTCGCAAGAGAAGACCTCGCAAGACAAGATCGCGCCGGAGCGGGCGCAAGCGACCGCGGTGACCGCGTCGGAGGCGACGGCGATCCTGGACGGTCTG
>NZ_LMRA01000006.1 GCF_001424705.1 Methylobacterium sp. Leaf465 | reverse complement strand
ATGTATGTCGCTTCGGATCTTTTCGGGATTGGCCGTAACAACGGCTTGACCAGTGTCGCCGGCCTCGACGTGGCGGTGGGCGCGCTTCAGCCCCACGCACAGCTCAAGAGCTTTGCCGGCCTCAAGGCAGCTGATGGTGTCTACTACAACAAGGCCATGAACGTGCTGGTCATCACCAAGGCAGGCGTGACCCTGGACGGGTACGACTTCCGCGGTGTCTCGATCAACGTGCAGGCCGATAACGTCACGATCAAGAACTCGACCTTCGATGCCTCGGTCGGGAACTACGCCATCAATGCGTTTCCCGGCACGAAGAACCTGACCGTCGATCACTCGACGTTCGACGGTCTGAAGCTCGACAAAATCGGCTACGTCGACTTCATCATCTCGCGCGGTGAGAACACGACCCTCACGCACAACGCCTTCCTGGATGCACCATCCGACGGCGTGTCGATCCAAAGCGGCACCATCAGCGCGAACTACTTTGCGGGAGGCGCTTACGCCACGGGTGCACACGCCGACGCAATCTGGATCGGAAAGACCACCGGGCCGGTCGTGATCTCCGAGAACACCATCGACTGGCGCGCACGCGCGGACGCACCCACCGAGACCAACGAAGCGGTGCGCATCACGGGTGAGAACGGCAGCGTCTCCGACGTGACCGTCAAGAACAACATCCTCCTCGGCGGCAGCATGACCGTCCTGGTCTCCGATGGGGCGACCCAGACCCATACYGGTAGTCAAGTCGGCACGGTGACAGGCGTGCAGGTCGTCGGGAACGTCATCGACTACGGCAAGTACGGCGACCTGGAGCAGACGACCCGTCCCAAGGACATGATCTACGCCGACAACATGCATGCCAGCGGGCGGCCCGTCGCTCCGGGTCAGGAAGCCATCGGCGCGCTGCCTAACCTATCGGCCCTCAACAAGATTGCCGCNTACGCCGACAACATGCATGCCAGCGGGCGGCCCGTCGCTCCGGGTCAGGAAGCCATCGGCGCGCTGCCTAACCTATCGGCCCTCAACAAGATTGCCGCTCTCTCCGCGAATGCGGCGATCTACGGGACGTCCAAGGGTGACTACCTCCTTGGTGGCAGCGGCTCCAACTTCATCAAGGGTGGGAGTGGAGACGATGTGATCGTTGGCGGCGGCGGGCGCGACTACATCACTGGAGGTGCCGGCAAGGACATCTTCGTCTACGGGTCGCTGGCCGGTGATGGCATCGACCTGATTTCGGACTTCAAGCAAGGCGCAGATCGGATCGACCTGGCGGCCATCACGGGCGCACCACAAGATCTTTCTGGCTGGCAGTGGCTGGGCTCGGAGAGCTTCACGGGTCACGACTGGCAGTTGCGTTACGAGACCAGCAGAGGCCTGACCACGATCCAGATCGACGCCGATGGAGACCTCAAGGCCGATTTTCAGCTCGAGCTGACTGGAAAGCTGGCCATGAGCACAGGCGACTTCATCCTCGCGGAACACGGCCCCACTGTCCCGGCGCTGCCGGTGCCCGCGCCCGGCGCGCCGCCCCTGCCGCCCCTGACCTCGGCCCCGATCGAGGTGCCTCAGCCGATTCCGACCAAGCCGGCCGCACCCGCAGCGCCCGCGTACCCCGCCGATCCGAGCCTCGTGCTCCAGGCACCGGCCTCAGGTGGCAACATCACCGGCAAAGCCACCGCTGAGCTGATCTTGGGCAGCAGCAAGGGCGATGGACTCAGGGGGGGCGCCGGCGACGACGTGCTGGTGGGCCGGGAAGGCAAGGACATCCTCTACGGGGGGGGCGGTCACGATACGTTCCGCTTCGAGAAACTCAGCGACAGCACGGCCGCAACTGCAGGGCGAGACTACATTGGAGACTTCGTTCAGGGCGAGGACAAGATCGATCTGCACCTGATCGACGCCAACACGCTCACGAACGCGCACGAGGCTTTCATCTGGATCGGGGCAGGCGCTTTCACGAAGCATGCAGGGGAGTTGCGGTTCTCCGCGAACAGCACGGGTGGTCAGGTGCAGGCTGACGTCAACGGTGACGGAAAGGTCGACTTCGCCATCGACATGGTGACGAAAGCTGTCCTCCATGCCTCTGATTTTCTCTTGTGAGCCGTTCAGGGATTCGGGAGCGCGCCAGATGATCGGTGATCATCTGGCGCCGGGCGGCGGGGGCAAACGAATACGTCTTCCGTGATCCGACCTATTCGCGTGCGCGCAACTGCAAAGGCACTGCCTCAGCACCCGGAGCAGATCGGCTTGGCCGCGGCTTCACCGCCCTTCACGAGACGGTTCATGTTAGCTTCTCGGTCATAACGTTCGCCCGGAGACCGAACGTCGCCTGCCCCCAAGGCAGGGATGCTTGCGGTACGGATGGGCTCGGGTCCACCCGACAGGGACCGCTCGGTGCGCGTGCCCACGCGCAGGTTTTTCTGGTCGGCTTTCGTGCCCACGGAGTGCTGGAGCACCGTGATCGGATCCGTCCCGCGGCCTTGCTGGCGCGACCACCGCGCGGTCACGGTGCCGGGGATCACGACATCGGCAACCTCGCTTGCCCTCTCGCCACGGGGGAGAGAGGCATATCGCCCTGGTCCCTGCACCCCGTGGGCGCACCCACCCATCAGCAATGAAATCGAACAGAGTAGGATCATTGGTTTCAGAGCCATACCCGTCCTTTTGGTCCCGATGACAGCGCGCGGTTCCGATCCCTAGCTTGGCGTTAACGGTTCGAATGGTCTCCGGTTTCCTTGGCCGCGTTGGGCATCTGACATTCGTCTGCTTTCCGGCGTCCTGCGAGTATCCATGGCACGGCACTGTCGTCGCGCTCCCGATCCGGACCACCGGCGAGCCGGTCATGTCGAGGGCCTTTCTGCGCAGGGAACCGGCACTCCGAGGTTTACGAGGTGACCAGGCGTCGGCTTAAGTCGGTGTTCCGGGTGATCCACCGGGAGGCTGAGCCGTGCGGGCACCGGAAGCGATCGATGTCGTGGCGATTTGGGCGATCACCCGGGGCAGGAATGATTGCGCCATGATCCGCGATGGATCAGGCCGCGCGCTCTTCTTCAAGCGTAACACCGGCAGCGCTTACCGCGCGCTGGTCACGTCCGCCGAGCGGCGACGGCGGGAGGTGGCCCACATCGTGGCGTCGCACCTGATGGCCGAAACCTTTGGCCTGCCGATCGCACCGTTCCGGGACGTCGTTCTGAGGCTGGATCGGAACCGCCGTGTCGAGGGCATCGCCTGCGCGTACCTCACGGGCTTACGTCCCTTCCACGAAGCGATGCACCGACCGATCACGAATCGGGAGGATGCCCTTCTGCAGATCGTGGTCTTAGCCTGGTTGGGCGACACCGATCGGATCGAGACGCCTGACAACGAATGTGTCGATGAGCAGGGTCGCTACATCGCCCTCGACTTCGATTTCTGCTTCAACGATGGCGTCAGCATCCTGGGGCTGCCAAAAGCGAGTCGTCGTGGCCTGGAGGCGTTTGCGACACCCGCGGCGGTGGCCCGAATCGTTGACCGGATCGCCGCCTTGTCGGACGAGACGATCGCCAGGATGGTCGATGATGTCGGGCGGGCATGGGTTCACGATTGGACGCCGGCCCTGGCCCGCGACTTCACTGCCGTGTTGGTCCGCAACCGGGACGCCCTGCGACAGACGCAGGCATTCGAGATCTTCCAAGCCGCGCATGGATCCGTCCGGCAACGATGGAGTCTCTTCGCAACGCGCCACATCTTCAGGCTGAACATCCCCGTCAAGCTTTTGGCCCTGATTCAACGTCAGGGACCTGGGGCGACGATCTGGACGCTGCTCCGCTTCCTCACGGGACGCCCAGCGGTTGCTCGGCCGTATTTATCTCTACTCGCAGCAGAGATCGATAGAATTCCGACTCGTGCAGCAGGTCGTCGTGGCGTCCCGTCGCCACCATCCGACCGCCATTGAGAACGACGACCCGATCCGCCGCCAGAAGGGTGCTCAGACGGTGGGCGATCACCAGTGTCGTCGGTCTCTGGCGTGGTCCGAAGATCGTCCGATGGACGACGGCTTCTGTCCATGCGTCGAGCGCGCTGGTCGCTTCGTCGAGAATCAGGATCGGGGTGTCCCTGACGAGAGCACGCGCGATACCGACGCGTTGCCGCTGCCCGGCGGACAGTCGAACCCCTCGTTCGCCGAGATGCGTATCGGGCCCTTCGGCGAGATCGTTCGCGAAGAGGTGAACCCCAGCGGACGCCGCCGCCGTCGCAACCTGAGCGTCGCTCGCATCGGATCGACCATGCCGTATGTTTTCGGCCAGGGTTGTCGAGAAGATGAACGGATTTTGCGGAACCACGGCGAACCAGGATCGGACCGTGGCGGGATCGAGTTCGGCGATGTCTTGGCCGCCGACCAGGACGCGACCGCGATCCGGCGCGTCGAAGCGCAAGAGGAGGCGTATCAGCGTCGATTTCCCGGCTCCGGACCGCCCCGCGATCGCCACCGTCTCACCGGGCGCCACGTCGAAGGACACCGCGTCGAGGACCGATCGGTCCGGGCGGGCGGGGTAGCGGAACGTCACGGCCTCGAAGGCAATTCCCATGGGCGCGCGACTTGGCACAGGCGGGGCGAAGACACCGCGTGGCCCGCCTGGCGTGGAATCGGTTCTCAGGTGGGGCATGATGCGCTTGAGCGCCGCTGCGGCCTCGATCGTCCCACTCCACAAATTGCCGAGTGTCGCGCAGGAGGCCGCGGCCAGCAGAAGAAAGAACAGGAAGGACGAGAAGGTCCCGGTTGTCATCCGCCCCGCCGCGACCGCGTGGCCTCCCGCCATCAGGACGGCGCCGAGCGTCGCGGCGCCGAGCAGGACAGAGAGGGCCAGGAGCGCGCCGCGCGCCTGCGAAAGGCGAAGTGCCAGCGCCCGCGCTTCGCCGATCCGCTGGGAGAACCGGGCGACCTCCTCCTCCTCCCGGCCGAACATCTTGATCGTGCCGATGGCATCGAACACCTCGCTCGAGTATCCCGCTAGGATGCCGATGCGTCCGCTGACGCGCGATGACAGGTGTCTCTGCTTCGCCGACATCCCCAGGAAGGCCGCGACCGGCAGGGGAAGGATCAGGAGCGACAGGGCCGTCAGGCGCCAATCGGTCCACGCCATCAGGAGGCCCGCCCCCGTCACCACGATCCCGTTGCGGATCAGGGGTGAGAGGGATGAGCGGACCACGAGTTGCAACGTCGAGATGTCCGCGATCAACATCGCGTTGAGCGTGCCTGGCGCATTCGTCTCGAAGAAGCGCAGGTCCTGACCGAGAACGGCCCGGAACAGAGCGATACGCAGTCGCGCGCCGAATTCCTCGCCCAGGTTCGTGGCCGCGTAGATGCGCAGACCCGACGCCGAAGCCAGGACGGCGGAGACAGCCACATACGTGAACAGCGAGGTCCCGGACGCCTTTGAGGCCTCGTCGAGGAGCGCATCGGTCCAGATCCGTATGCCTCGCCCGATCGCGAAGAGGCACAGGGACGACAAGACGACCGACGCTGCCAGCAGCCAGATCTGCCCACGCGGCAGCGGTAAGACATGCAGGTCAGTCAGAAGACGAAGGTCGCTCCGGAGCGCGTCGAACGTGCCGGGCCGCGCTCGGACTTCACCCGCCCAGTCCCGCATTCACAATCCCGCTCAAGCCTGCTCGATCAGGCTGTTGAAAATTGTCGCCAGGATGCCGCTTGATCCACAATTTGTGAAGAGAGCGCCCGCAGTTTCAATCCAGACTCGGCCCTGTTGACAATTGCTCCCTGTGAAGGATGTCTTCAGCAGATAGCAATGGGCCGCTCAAAACTTCCAAGCTATGTGTTCGGATTTGAGCTTGCTTCGAGTCGGAGGAAATAATGCTGCCCCCGAACCGATATCTCCGATTCGATTTTATCGAAGTCGGTCCGCTGACGATTCTGCGCTGCAGTGAGAAAATTTTCGTCGAGAAGCTAAAAGCGATCGTCGAGGGGGGTGAGGGGCGTGTCATTACCTACTCCCATCTTCATACCTTGGCCCTCGCTCTCAAGCACACGCGCATCGCTCTCTCTATCAGGGCCTGCGACCTGTGTTACTGCGACGGGATCGGCGTGTCGATCATATCGCTTCTCGTGAATGGCGTATGGATTCCCAAGGTCACGGCCAATAGTTTCATTCACGAGTTCGCACGAACGCTCGGGGTCCTGAGCAAGAAAATGGCGTTGATCGGCGGGGCGGGCGACACTCTACAAGCCGTCTCGAATTACTTCGCGACGGAAGGTGCCACCATCGTCTGCGCTCATCATGGATACCTCAACGACGCGTCACGGGAGACGCTCCGGACCTCGCTGATCGACACCAAGCCCGATGTGGTCATCATTGGGATGGAACAGGGGTCTCAAGAAGAGCTCGCGCTCTTGCTCAGGAAGGACCTTCCATCGGCCACCTTCCTGTGCGTGGGCGCCCTGTTCGAGTTTCTCTCGGGTCGGATCTGGCTGTGTCCGCCCCTCGTCAGGCAGGCAGGTCTCGAATGGGTCGTGCGGCTCGTCCGGGATCCCGGGCGCCTGTGGCGCCGGTATCTTCTGGAGGGCCCCGCGCTCCTGTTTCGCGCGACCATTCTGCGGCGGTTGTGACAGGAGTCACGTCTATCGCCAGACGTGGAGGGCGGGTGTGTTTGCGGGCGATGCCGAGCCATCGCAGGGCGTCGACGAGGACGGTCGGGCAGGAGCCGCGCGTCTCGTCCGGGTGGATGTCAGCACGGCGGTGACTGATGGCCCGTGGTCCTAAACCCGCGCCGCTCCCCTTGGGCGAGGACGATTGATCCCGCCTTCGACAAGGTCCGGGCAGACCGCAGGCGACGACGGGGACGGTCCCGGCCTCAGCGCCCCCAGATCTTCAGGACGTATTCAGCCGCGATACCGTCCGGGTTGATGGTGAGGATGCGGGCGGTGTCGACGCCCTCGAAACCGTCTTCCGTCTCGTAGGTCGTCTGGAGGCCCGGCACCTTCTTGGCGTTGCACGAGGCGGGCAAGCGGCGTCGGGCGCATGGCGGAGTCCTGCGGTCGAGACCCGAGGGCCTGTCCTGTCTCGGACGTTTGTCTTTTCGGGATCACCGGTTCCCGCTGATCCCTGACAAACTCTAGGCCGGAAGGCGGGCGCCGCACAGCTCAGGGATGCCGCGGCCGGCGCGGAGACGTCAGGCGACCGGTTCGAGCGCCCTGCCCTGCGGCGTGCCGAAGCGCGCGAAGCGCAGGGCCAGGGTCGGCAGGATCAGGAGGTTGAGCACCGTCGAGGTGGCGAGGCCGCCCAGGATCACGATGGCCATCGGGCCCTCGATCTCGCGGCCGGGCTCGCCGGCGCCCAGCGCCAGCGGCAGCAGGCCGAGGCCGGTGACCAGGGAGGTCATCAGGATCGGCACCATCCGGTCGGCGGCCCCGCGAACCGCCGTGTCCCGGTCCCAGGCCTGCCCCTCCTCCACCACGAGGTGCTCGTAATGGGCGATCATCATGATGGTGTTGCGCAAGCTGATCCCGAACAGGGTGACGAAGCCGACGATCGAGCCCAGCGACAGCACGGCCCCGGTGGCGAAGACCGCCAGCACGCCGCCCACGAAGGCGAAGGGCAGGTTGACCAGGACCAGCAGCAGGTTGCGCAGGCTTCCCGTCACGATGGCCAGCAGGAGGACGATGCCGAGGCCGGCCAGCCCCGAATAGACCAGGAGGTCGCGCCGGGCCCGCGCCTGCGCCTCGGCCGAGCCGGCGAAGCCCACATAGGTGCCGGGGGGCAGGGCGACCGCGCGGGCGATCTTGCGCTTGGCATCGACCACGAAGCCGGCGACGTCGCGCCCCGTCACGTTGGCGGTGACCGCCTGGACCCGCTGCGCGCCCTCGTGCTGGACCTGGTAGCGGCCGGAGGTCTCGTAGATGTCCGCCACCTGGGCGAGGCGCACCACCCGGCCGCCGGAGCCGCGCAAGGGCAGGTCGCTCAGGGCCGAGAGCCGGCCCCGCGTGGCGGAATCGAGGATGACGAGGACGTTGAACACGGCGTTGCCCGCATAGGTCTGGCCGACGATATCGCCCTGGTAGGCGGTGCGCACCACCTCCATCACCTCGATGGCCGAGAGGCCCCAGTGGCGCAGGTCGTTGGGCCGCAAGCCCACATTGACCTGGGGCAGGCCCGCCGGGGAACTCTGCTGGATGTCGACGGCGCCCCGCACTTCAGCGAGCTCGCGGGCGATGTCCCGGGCGGCCGTCTCGATGGCGCCGAGATCCGTGCCGAAGACGTTGATCACCACCGGGGCGGTGAAGCCCGACACGGTCTCCTCGATGCGCTCGGTGAGGAAGGTCTTGAGGGAGAAGGCGGCCCCGGGGAAGCCCGCCATCACGGCCCGGATCCGGGCCTCCGCCGCCCCCTGCCCCGCCCCGTCGAGGCCGGGTTCGAGGTTGATGTGGATCTCGCTGTAATGGGTGCCGGCGGTGTCCTGGCCGGCCTCGGCCCGGCCGATCTGCGACGCCACCGCCCGGATGCCGGGAATCGCCTTCAGTTCGGCGGTGATGCGGGTGCCGAGCCGCAGGGATTCCTGCAGGGCGGTGCCGGGCGCCGCCGCCATGTGCAGGATCAGGTGGCCCTCCTTGAGGTCGGGCAGGAAGGTCGAGCCGAAGAACGGCAGCATCGCGGCCCCCAGGAGGGTGACGAGGAGGCCGCAGGCCATGAGGACGCGCGGGGCGCGGTCGATCCGGGTGAGCAGGCGGGCGTAGGCGCCGCGCGCGACGCGCATCACCGGCGGGTCCAGGGTCGAGGCCTCGCGCCGGCCGGTGAGCAGCCCCATCGCCAGGGCCGGGGTCACCGTGAGGGCGACGGCGAGCGAGGCCACCACGGCGAGGATGTAGGCGAGGCTCAAGGGGCCGAACAGCCGGCCGGCGATGCCCGACAGGGCGAGGACGGGGAGGAAGACCAGCAGCACCGCGATGGTGGCGTAGGCGACCGCCGTGCGCACCTCCAGGATGGCGTCGAGGACCACCCGCCCCTCGGGGCGCGGGCCGCCGAGGCGGCGGTTCTCGCGCAGGCGCCGGACCACGTTCTCGACGCCGATCACCGCGTCGTCCACCACCTCGCCGATGGCGATGGCGAGCCCGCCCAGGGTCATGGTGTTGAGGCTCTCGCCCAGCGCCTGGAGCGCCACCACGGCGGCGATGAGCGAGAGCGGGATCGCCAGTGCCGAGATCACGGCGGTGCGCCAGTCGTACAGGAAGACGAACAGCACCACGACCACCAGGATGCCGCCGAGCCCGAGGGCCTGCAGCACGTTGCCGTTGGCGATGGCGATGAAGTTGGCCGGCCGGAACAGGTCGGCGTGCAGGGTCACGCCCTCGCGCGCCAGGGCCGGGCGCAGGTCCTCCAGGGCCGCCTCGACCCGCGCGGTGACCGCGCGCGTGTTGGCGCCGTACTGGGCGCCGACCATGAGGAGCACCCCGGGCCGGCCGTCCACCAGGGCGGCGCCGATCGCCGGCTCGCCGGTGGCGACCACGGTGGCGACGTCCGCCAGGGTCACGCTGGCCCCGCCCTCGTTGATCAGCACGGTCCGAGAGACCGCCTCGGGGCTCAGCGACTGTCCGTCGGTCTGGAGGGCGATGCGCTGGTTGGGCGTGTCCACGAAGCCGGCCCCGCGCACGCCCGTGGCTTTCCGCGCGGCGGCGAGCACGTCGTTGACGCCGATGTTGAAGCGCACGAGGTCGTTCGGGCGGATCTGCACCTGCAGCGAGCGCACCGCGCCGCCATAGACCGAGACCTGGGCGATCCCCGGCACGGCGAGGAGGCGCAGGCGCACGGTCCAGTCCGCCAGGGTGCGCAGGTCCATGTCCGAGCGGCTCTGCGTGGTCAGGCCGACGAGCAGCACCGTGCTGGTGGCGGAGGTGAGCGCCGTCATCGCCGGCGGCAGCACCCCTTGCGGCAGGCGGCCGGCCAGCGCCGTCAGCCGCTCGGTGACGAGCTGGCGCACCCGGTAGATGTCGCTGCCGGCCCCGAAGGTGACGGTGATCACCGACAGGCCCTGGATCGAACTCGAGCGCAGGGAGACCACCCCCGGCAGGCCGTTGACCGCGACCTCCACGGGTTGGGTCACCAGCACCTCGACCTGTTCCGGGTTGAGGCCGGGGGCCTCGGTCTGGATCACCACGGCGGGGGGCGCGAATTCCGGGAAGACGTCGTACTGGGCATCGGCCAGCACGACGAAGCCGTAGGCGGCGAGCGCCAGGCTGAGCGCCAGGACGACGCCGCGGAAGCGCACGGCGAAGGCGACCAGGGCCGCCTGGGGGCCGCGGGAGCCTCCCGGTCCGGAGCCCGGCGCCTCAATCGTCATCGACGCCGCCCGAGACCTGGAGCTGGCTCTTCATCTCCTCGGAGAGGAGCGCCTGCGCCCCCGAGAGCACGATCTCGGTGCCGCCGGGCAGGTCCTCCACCACGTAGGCGTCGGCCGACATCGGCGGGTCGGCCTTCAGCCGGTGGCGGGCGAAGGCGTCGGGCCCCACCGCCCGGTAGATCCAGGCGGCCCCCTGCCAGTGCACCACCGCGTCCTCGGGCACGCTGAGGCCGGTGACGCTGCGGTCGGAGGCCAGGAAGGCCAGCATGCTCATGCCGGGCAGGAAGCCGCTGTCGCCCGGCACGGTGTAGAAGAAGCTCAGGCCCTGGATGCGCGGGTCCGTGCGGGTGGCGGGCGAGACGTAGGCCAGGGCGACCCGCGCGCTCTGGGGCGGCACCTCGGCGAAGGCCGCCGCCGGCGGGCCCTTCAGGCCCTCCCCCGGCGGCAGGGTGACCTGCACCAGGAAGTCGGTGCGCTCGATCAGCCGGGTGACGGTGGCCGCGCGCGCGACGATGGCCCGGCCGATCACCGGCCCCCATTCCTGCTGGGCGGTGGCCGAGAGGGTGCGCACCTGGGATTCCGCCGCCGCCAGGGCGGCCTGGTCGGTCTGGGCGGTGCCCCCGGCGGTCTCGACCTGCACGGTGGTGGCGTAGGGGCCGAGGGTCCTGGCCCGCTGCAGGGCGCTGCGCGAGACCTCGGCGCGGGCCTGGGCCGTCTGGAGCGCGGCCTGGGCGCTGGCATAGGCGTTGGTCAGGTCGGTGACCCGGGCGAGGTCGAGGACGCTGCCATAGGCCTGCAACTCCTCCCGGTGCTCGGCCAGGGGCCGGGCCTCGGTCGTGATGCCGATGCGGGCGCGCTCGGCGGCCGAGAGGCGCACAACGGTGCGGCCCTCCTCCACGGCGGTGCGCTGGGCCGGCAGGTGCGCGGGCTTCGCCGGCCCGGGGCGGGCCTGGAGGGCCTCGACGTGCTCGCGCAGCTCGCCCAGGAGGAGGGCGCCCTGGGGCGAGACGGCGAGGCCGCCGAGGCCGGCCGCCAGCACGCCGACCAGGAGGAGGGCGAGGAGGAGCGATCGCCACGTCACCGACTGTCTCGCCCTCCCCCTGGTCCGCGGCCGTGTCGCCGCTGTTCCGCCCGGCATAACCGTGTTCACCCGCAGAGGGAATCGGTGCGCCGAGCGATACCGGGGGATGGGCACGCTGCCGGTTCTCCGCAGGGCCGCGGGGATTCGCGCCGCGGCGGCCGCGGACGGATTTCGATGGCGGTGTTGCGCCGGACGGCCTGTCCCCGCGGCCCCCGGCGGGCTATCCCCCGGTCGCCGGCCGCGAGCCGGGCCCGAGCCCAGGGAGATCCGCCCCATGCGCGTCCCGGAGACGCCCGCCGGACGCGCGGCCGAGCCGGCGACCACGGCCTACCCGCTCCTCGTATTCACGATGCTGCTCTGGGGCGGCAACGTGGTGGCGAGCAAGTGGGCGGCGGGCGAGGTCTCGCCCCAGGTGCTCACCTGCCTGCGCTGGGCCTTCGCCTGCCTCGCCCTGGCGCTGCCGGCCCGGGCCGGCCTCAACGCGGAGTGGGACCGGCTCACGCGCCACTGGCGCTACGTGCTGCTGATGGGAGCGTGCGGCTACACCCTCTACGCCAGCCTGTTCTACGCCGCCGGCCTGTTCACCAGCGGCATCAACATCGCCCTGTTCCAGGGGTCGATCCCGGTCCTCGTCATCCTGATCAACTATCTCGTCCACCGGGTGGCGGTGACGGGGGCGCAGCTCCTCGGCGTCGCCGTGACGCTGGCGGGCGCCATGGTGGCGGCGACCCACGGCGACTGGCGGGTGCTGGCGACCTTCGCCTTCAACCGGGGCGACGTGCTGATGCTGGTCGCCTGCGGGCTCTATGCCGGCTACACCGTGGCGCTCTCCCGCAGGCCCAAGGTCTCGGGCCTGAGCTTCTTCACCGCCGTGGCGCTCTCCGCCTTCGTGACCTCGCTGCCGCCGCTCGCCGCCGAATGGGCCCTGGGCCACACGATCTGGCCGACCCGCAAGGGCTGGGCCATCGTGCTGTTCGTGGCGCTCGGGCCCTCGCTCATCGCGCAGCTCGCCTTCCTGCGCGGCGTCGAGCTGATCGGCCCGAACCGGGCCGGCCTCTTCGTCAACCTCGTGCCGATCTTCGGGGCCGGCCTCGCCATCCTGCTGGTGGGCGAGCCTGTCCGCTGGCACGACGCCCTGGCGCTGGCCCTCGTCATCGGCGGCATCGCCATCGCGGAGCGCCTGGGCCGGCGGCGGTGAGGGGCCCAGCCGCCGGCGGCATCGGACGTCACGGGTTGCGTGGCGAGACCGGCGGAGGGGAGATTCAGGCGAGGACCTGCAATCCGTGTTTCTGGACGACGCTCAGCAGCTTGAGCGCCATCCCGCTCGGCCGCTTGGCGCCGGTTTCCCACTTTTCGACGGTGCTCTCGCTCGTGTTGAGATAGCGTGCGAAGACGGGCTGGCTGACGTTGTTGGCCTCACGGATCCGCTTGATCTGAGCAGGATCGATGGCGCTCGGGACAGCCAGATGACGCGCATCGAAGTCGCGCATCGTCGCCTTGTCGAGGGCACCGACCTTGTGAAGCATGGCCGCAGATGTGTGGATCGCCTCGGAGGCCGCGTTCCTGAACCTAGCTTTCGTTGTCATGGCAAATCTCCGTCAGGTCCCTGTCCGCAATGAGTTCGGCAAGCTGCTCCTCGGTCATCGCCCCGTAAGCCTTGGCGAGGGTTCGAAAGTCCTCCAGTTCGTCGTCCGCGATGTTCGCTTTGTCCTTCTTGGCAAACAGGTATGCGAAGATCCAGTATCGGCCCCCCTTCGCAAGGATGATGCTGCGATACCGGTTCTTGTCCAGGCGCTTCTTGAAGACGCCACCCCCGAGATCGTCGGCTTGACCTCTGGCCACATCCCGGATTGCAGCGCACAGCGCGTCGTCCTGGATGCGAGCCTTTCGAGCGGCTCGGAAAAACCATGCCGTCTTGAAGGTTCTGGGTGTATCGGCCGACATTCCAAATCGTAGCACCGGGTGCTATAAAAATCAAGGATTGGCGGCGATGCGCCCGGCTGCCGTGACGGAAGGGCGGTCGGGCGCCTACCCGCCCCCGCCGGCCGGCCGGCGCAGCTCGAACCGGGTCTCCGGTTCGGCGGTGAAGTAGTCGAAGTAGCCGCCGCGCAGGATCGGCCGCATGGCGCCGGTGTCGACGAGGCCGTCGCGGATGAAGCGGTCGTCGATGTAGATCGAGACCACCTGCCCGATCACCAGGAAGTGGGAGGCGTCGCTGCCGTCGAGCGGCGTCAGCGGCACGGTCTGCAGCCACTTGCACTCCAGGGCGGCCGGCGATTCGGCGACCCGGGGCGGGCGCACCTTTCGCGAGGGCGCCGGGGTCAGGCCCGCGAAGGCGAACTCGCTCTCGCCGCGGGGCAGGGGCGCCGAGGTGGCGTTCACCGCCTCGCGCAGGTCGTAGGTGGCGAGGTTGCAGACGAACTCGCCGCCCTCCTCCGCGAAGGTCATCGCGTCCTTGCGCCCGGCCGAGGAGAACATGACCATGTCGGGGCCGGCCGCCACGGCGTTGAAGTAGGAATAGGGCGCGAGGTTCACCGCGCCGTCGCGGTTCATCGCGCTGATCCAGCCGATCGGGCGCGGGGCCACCAGGGCCTTCAGCGGGTTGTGCGGCAGGCCCTTGGTCTCGGCGTCGTAATGCATGGGGTGCCCCTCAGAGCCGGGTGACGATGTCGGCGAGCGCCGGGCGGGGCCGGTCGGGCGGCACCTCCTGGGCGTGCCCGATATGGATGAAGCCCGCGAGGCGCTCGCCGGGCACGAGGCCGAGGACGTCGAGGATGCGGGAATCGTAGGCGAACCACTCGGTGAGCCACGCCGTGGCGTAGCCCGTGGCGTTGGCCGCCACCACGAGGTTCATCGCCACCGCGCCGGCCGAGAGCACCTGCTCCCATTCGGGAATCTTGATGTGCGGGCCGGCCCGCGACACCACCGCCACCACCAGGGGGGCGAGGGCGAGGCGGTGGCGCTCGAGGTCGAGGCGCGCGGCGTCGGCCTCCGGGTGGTCGGCGGCATAGGCCGCCGCGATGGCGTCGCCGATGCGGGTGCGGGCCTCGCCCGCGATCACCAGGAAGCGCCAGGGCGCCAGCTTGCCGTGGTCCGGCACGCGCGACGCGATGGTGAGGAGCGCGTCGAGCTCGGCCGCGTCCGGGCCCGGTCCCGCGAGGCGGAGGGGCGGGACCGAGCGGCGGGTGCGCAGGAGATCGAGGGTGGCGTTCATGGCATCCCTGGAGCAGGATCGGGCGAGAGGGGCGGGGCCGCAGACGACCGGCCCTCGGAGGCGGGATGGCCTTGCCGCCGCCATGGTCCGGTTCCAGAGGGCGGGCACCGGGCGCGGCGGCCGTCCGTGACATGGCGCGCCGGCGGCAGATTGGCAACGCCGGCGGGACGCCCCGGTCGGGATTGGGAGGTGCGGGATGGCGCGGGCAGGGTACGGATCGGTCTGGCTGGGCTGCGCCCTCCTCCTCGGCGGTCACCCCGGCACCGCCGCGGCGCAGGACGGCAACGCCTTCCACAACCGGATCGGGCCCAACCTCCCCTCCCCGTCCATGCCCTCCCCTTCGATGCCCGCGCCGTCGATGTCGGACCCCTCGGCGCCGCCGCTGCCCAGCGCGGCGAGCGCGGCCCTGACCCTCACGGCGGTGTTCGCGGGCGGCGACAAGCCCCTGCGCTCCGGCCTCGCCTGGCGCATCTACGAGGACCGCACCGACGGCACGAAGCCCGGCATCGTCGCCCGCTCCGAGGCGGCCGAGCCGAGTTTCACCCTGCCGCCGGGCGCTTACGTCGCCACCGTGACCTACGGCTTCGCCAGCGCCGCGCGCCGGGTCGTCATGGCGGGCCAGCCGGCCGCCGAGCAGCTCAAGGTCAGCGCCGGGGCGCTCAAGCTCTCGGGCGCCATCGGCGACGTGAAGCTCGGCGCCGACCAGCTCGCCTTCTCGGTCTTCGTGCCGATCGGGACGAACTCCGAGGGGCGCCTCGTGCGCAGCGGCGTCAAGGCGGGCGAGCTCCTGCGCCTGCCCGAGGGCACCTACCACGTGGTCTCGACCTATGGCGGCTCGAACGCGATCCAGCGCGCCGACCTCAAGGTGGAGAACGGCAAGGTCACGGACGCCACCCTCAACCACCGCGCCGCCACCCTGACCCTGAAGCTGGTGGCGGCCGAAGGCGCCGAGGCCTTCGCCGGCACCGCCTTCAGCGTGCTGACGCCGGGCGGCGACACCATCCGCGAGGCCATCGGCGCCTTCCCGCAGGTGACCCTGGCGGAGGGGGACTACGTCCTGATCGCCCGGCACGACGGGCAGGTCTACACCCGCGAATTCAAGGTCGAGAGTGGCCTGAACCGCGACGTCGAGGTGATCGCCAAGGCGGGCTGAGCCGAGGCGTCCCGACCGGCGGAGAGAGACGACACGCATGAGGCGACTTGCGATCGGTGCCCTCGTCCTGCTCCTGGCGCCGCTTCTCCTGGTGCCGCGTCCCGCGCGGGCGCAGGGGGCGGATCCCGCGCGGGCGCTCGTGGCGGACGGCTCCGACCGGGAGATCGGTCCGGAACGCGCGGACCGGGTGATCGCCCTCCTGGGACAGGGACTGAGAACGCCCGCCACCGCCCGTTACGGCCAGCTCCGTGCCGGCCGCGCGGGGGCTTTCTGCGGCGTCGTCGACACCACCAACCGCATGGGCAATCCCGTGGGGCCCCGCCGCTTCGTCGCCGACCTCGCGGCGGGCATCGCCGGCCTCGTCCCGGACGGGCCCGAACTGCGCAACCCGGCGATGCCGCAGGATTACGCCGCCCTGCAGCGCATCCTGGCCCTCTACGCCGCCAATTGCGCCCCCTGATCCGGGCACCGCCCGGAGGACGCAACCGCCCGGAGGCCGAACCCGCCGCCCTACGGCGTCGGGGCCTCGCCGTGCTGGCCGTCGAGAGCGACGTCGGCGCTCGGCACGGTCTCGGCCACCGCCTCCGCCCGGATGCGATCCGGCGCGGTCGCCTCCGCCACCAGGGCGGCCAGGGTCTCGTCGAGGCCGCCGGTGCGGGTGTGCTGGCTGCCCAGGCGCCGGACCGAGACGGTGCGCTCCTCGCCCTCCTTGCGGCCGACGACGAGCATCACCGGCACCTTCGCCAGCGAGTGCTCGCGGACCTTGTAGTTGATCTTCTCGTTGCGCAGGTCGGCCTCGACGCGCAGGCCGAGGCGGGTCGCGGCGGCGACCACCGCGCGGGCGTAGGGGTCGGCATCGCCCGTGATGGTGGCGACCACCACCTGCACCGGCGCGAGCCAGAGCGGGAAATGCCCGGCGAAGTGCTCGATCAGGATCCCGGTGAAGCGCTCCAGGGAGCCGCAGATGGCGCGGTGGACCATGACCGGGGGCTTCTTGCCGCTCTCGGCATCGACGTAGAAGGCGCCGAAGCGCTCCGGCAGGTTGAAGTCCACCTGGGTCGTGCCGCACTGCCAGTCGCGCCCGATGGCGTCGCGCAGCACGTACTCGAACTTCGGCCCGTAGAAGGCGCCCTCCCCCGGGTTGATCGCGGTCCTGATCCGGCCCCCCGACTGTTCCTCGATCTGGGTGAGCACCCGGGTCATGACGTCCTCGGCATGGTCCCAGAGGGCGTCCGAGCCCACCCGCTTCTCGGGGCGGGTCGAGAGCTTCACCACGATCTCGCCGAAGCCGAAATCGGCGTAGGTGGAGAGGATCAGGTCGTTGATCTTCAGGCACTCGTCGGCGAGCTGGTCCTCGGTGCAGAAGATGTGCGCGTCGTCCTGGGTGAAGCCCCGCACGCGCATCAGGCCGTGCATGGCGCCCGAGGGCTCGTAGCGGTGGACCACGCCGAACTCGGCCATGCGCAGGGGCAGGTCGCGGTAGGATTTCAGGCCGTGCTTGAAGATCATCACGTGGCCGGGGCAGTTCATGGGCTTCAACGCGAACCAGCGCTTGTCCTCGGCCTCGTCGCCGGCGGATTGGGCCGCGAACATGTTCTCGCGGTACCAGCCCCAGTGGCCGGAGGTCTCCCACAGGGCCTTGTCGAGGATCTGGGGGGCGTTGACCTCCTGGTAGTCGCCGCGCAGGCGCCGGCGCATGTAGGCGATCAGCTCCTGGAACACGGTCCAGCCCTTGGCGTGCCAGAACACGACGCCCGGCCCCTCCTCCTGGAAGTGGAACAGGTCCATCTCGCGCCCCAGGCGCCGGTGGTCGCGGCGCTCGGCCTCCTCCAGGCGGTGCAGGTAGGCGTCGAGGTCCTCCTTGGTCGCCCAGGCGGTGCCGTAGATGCGGGTCAGCATCGGGTTGTTGGAATCGCCCCGCCAGTAGGCGCCCGCCACCTTCATCAGCTTGAAGGCGGTGCCGACCTTGCCCGTCGAGGTCATGTGCGGGCCGCGGCAGAGGTCGAACCAGTCGCCCTGGCGGTAGACCTTGAGGTCCTCGCCGGGCGGGATCGCGTCCACGAGCTCGACCTTGTAGGCCTCGCCCTTCCCGGCGAAGAGCGCCCGGATGTCGTCGCGCTTCCAGACCTCCTTGGTGAAGGGGGCGTCGCGCGCGATGAGTTCGCGCATCTTCGCCTCGATCTTCGGGAAGTCCTCCGGGGTGAAGGGCTCGTCCCGGGCGAAGTCGTAGTAGAACCCGTTCTCGATCACCGGGCCGATGGTGACCTGCGTGCCCGGCCACAGGGCCTGCACCGCCTCCGCCAGCACGTGGGCGCAGTCGTGCCGGATCAGCTCCAGGCTGCGCGGGTCGGTGCGGTCGAGGAACTCGATGCGGGCATCCTGCGCGATCGTGTCGTCGAGGTCGCGCACGGTGCCGTCGAGGGCCATGGCGACGGTGCGCTTGGCCAGGGACTTGGCGATGCCCTCGACGACGGCACGGCCGGTGATCGCGGCGTCGTAGCTGCGGGTGTTGCCGTCGGGGAAGGTCAGGATCGGCATGGCCGGGGGCTCCTTGGAGGCTCACTCCTGCGTACGCGGCAGGTAAGCGGGGGGCGGGTCGGGGTCGGCGCGGCCCCGATGCGGCGCCGCGCCGGGCCGTTTAGACCCATTCGCATCGGGAAGGAACGCGGATTCCGCGCATCCGGTCCCGGCCCCCCGGCGGCCGCTCCCGCCCCGGGTTGCTGACAATCGCCAGGGATCCTCAATCACCATCGCGGCCCGTGCCGGCCGATCAATTGACAAAGCCGGTCCAACCCGACTGATGCTCGCCGATGGCCTTCCGTGCCGCACGGTCGAGACCAGAAAAAAATCCAAGAAAACACGGACGAGCCGGCCCCGCGGGGCAAACGGGCTTTCGCCGGGAGAGACGTTCATGCCGAGCCCCGTACCGACGGCGCACCCCGAAGGCGTCGCGATCACCACGACGGCCCACCTGCCCGGGGTCCAGACCGGGACACGCTTCTGGCCTCAGGGCTGGTGGCGCCTCGTCGACCTGCAGATCGGCATCATCCCGCTGCCGGTCTACCTGATCCTGGTGGCGCTGCTCTGGGTGCTGACCGCGGAGGGCGAGATCAAGGCCGACGCGCCGACGATGATCGCCGTCCTGGTGCTCGGCGGCTTCACCTGCGCGGAGATCGGCAAGCGCCTGCCGGTCCTGCGCCAGATCGGGGCGGGGGCGATCTTCGCCACCTTCATCCCCTCGGCGCTGGTCTACTACGCGCTGATCCCGGGCCCGATCATAAAGGCGATCACGGACTTCACCAAGTTCACCAACTTCCTCTACCTCTACATCGCGGCGATCATCGTCGGCAGCATCCTGGGCATGGACCGGGCTGTGCTGATCAAGGGCTTCCTCAAGATCTTCGTCCCCCTCGGCCTCGGCTCCCTGGCGGCGGGCTGCGTCGGCACCCTGGTGGGCACCCTGCTGGGGCTCGGGGCGCACCACACCTTCTTCTTCATCGTCGTGCCGATCATGGCCGGCGGCGTCGGCGAGGGCGCGATTCCGCTCTCCATCGGCTACGGCAACATCCTCGGGATCCCGCAGGGCGACGTCTTCGCCCAGGTGCTGCCGCCCGTGATGCTGGGCAGCCTCACGGCGATCATCCTGGCCGGCACCCTCAACTGGGTGGGCAGGCGCAAGCCGCACCTCACCGGCGAGGGCCGCCTGCAGCCCCACACCGAGAACGACATGGAGGCGGGCACGCCCGTGGAGACCGGCCCGATCGACGCCGCCACGGTGGCGGCGGCCGGCCTCACGGCGGTGACGCTCTACCTCCTCGGCGTGATGTGCCACCACCTCACCGGCCTGCCCGCCCCCGTGGCGATGCTGTTCCTGGCGGTGCTGGCCAAGCTCGCCAGCGCGGTCTCGCCCCGGCTCCAGGCCGGCGGCTTCATCGTCTACAAGTTCGTGCAGGTCGGCATGACCTACCCGCTGCTCTTCGCCATCGGCGTCTCGCTCACCCCCTGGGACAAGCTGGTGGCGGCCTTCACGCTGCCGAACCTGATCACCATCGTGGCCACCGTCGTCACCCTGATGGCGACGGGCTACGGCGTCGGGCGCCGGCTCGGCATGTACCCGATCGAGACCGCCATCGTGAACGCCTGCCACAGCGGCCAGGGCGGCACCGGCGACGTGGCGATCCTCACCGCCGCCAACCGGATGGCGCTGATGCCCTTCGCCCAGATCGCCACCCGCATCGGCGGCGCCCTCACGGTGACGGGGACGCTGGTGTTCCTGAAGTGGATCACGGCGGCGCCGGTCTAGGGTCGGCCCCCTCCCCCACCGCCGCGCAGGTGCAGGGCTCGCAGGCGAAGGGCGAG
Organism: Methylobacterium sp. Leaf465; assembly: GCF_001424705.1. GTDB lineage: Bacteria > Pseudomonadota > Alphaproteobacteria > Rhizobiales > Beijerinckiaceae > Methylobacterium. The sequence continues at coordinate 119,782 of NZ_LMRA01000006.1, read as the reverse complement.
GGAGGCGCGTTCACGCCGCGCCAGCGGCCGTAGCGCCAGGGGGTGAACCAGGCGGCGCGCGCCGGCAGGGCCTCCGGCACCAGGTCGATGCCGTGGGTGCCGAGGGGGCCGCAGCGGCAGATGCGGGCGAACCCGATCCAGCCGCCCGCCCAGAGCCCGTGCCGCTGGATCGCCCCGTCGGTGTAGTGGGAGCACGAGGGCCAGTGCCGGCACTGGCGGCCGACCAGGCTCGACAGGGTGAGCTGATAGGTGCGGATCGCCCCGTGGGCGATGCGGCGGAGCAGCATGCTAGGCGGCCGCCACCGCCCCGGCCTCGATCCGGTCGAGGGCGTCCACCACCGCGTCGAAGGTCAGGAGCGTCGAGGCGTGCCGGGCCTTGAAGTCGCGCACCGGCTCGAGGACCGCGAGATCCGCCCAGGCGCCCGTGGGCGCCGGGCCGCCCTCCTTGAGCATCCGCCGCATGGCGGCGCGGACCGCGCGCAGCTCCCCGGCGCTGGTGCCGACCACGTGGCGGGCCATCAGCGAGGACGAGGCCTGGCCGAGGGCGCAGGCCTTCACCTCGTGGGCGAAGTCGGTGACCGTGCCGTCCCGCACCGCGAGGTCCACCGTGACGGTGGAGCCGCAGAGCTTCGAATGCGCGGTGGCACTGGCGTCCGGGGCCGCCAGGCGTCCCAGGCGCGGGATGTCGGCGGCCAGTTCGAGGATGCGACGGTTGTAGATGTCGTCGAGCATGGAATTCCGATCCTCTGGCTGTTCCGCCGGGTTCACTTGCGGTCCCGCCGGGTCCATTTGCCGTTCCGCCGGGACGGCCGGGCGCACAGCCGGCTTCCGATCCCGGAGATCTGATCCGCGCAGCCTGCATTGCGCGACGGCGCGATAACGACGATATAGGCCCCCACGCACCGTTTCGCGAGGAGGCGGCTCGTCGACCCGGGTCGCGCCCACGGCCGGGGTTGCGCCACCGCAGACGGCACCGTCCGGGCATCGGCCGTCCTCACCCGACGGCCCCATGGTTCGACGATGTACGCAAAGCCTGACAGCCACCCGATGACGACCCGGATCGCCCGGGCGGAAGATGCCATGGATGCCGCGCTCAAGTCCCTCTCCTACCGCCTGACCGAGACGGAGGAATCCGGGATGGAACCGACCCGCCAGAACGGCGCCCTCAGCGCCATGCGCAACGACAACGCGCGGGGCGAAGCGCCCGCGCCCGCGCCCGAGATCGCTCCCCTGCCCGCCTCCGCCCAGCGGGTGCCCGAGGCCATCGCCACGGGCCGTCCGAGCCGCGAGGAGGCCGAGGCCGCCGTGCGTACCCTCCTGCGCTGGGCCGGCGACGACCCGAACCGCGAGGGCCTGCGCGACACCCCCGCCCGGGTGGTGAAGGCCTACGGCCAGATCTTCGGCGGCTACGGCCAGGACGCCGACGCGCTGCTCGATCGGGTCTTCGAGGAGGTCGAGGGCTACTCGGACATCGTGCTGGTGCGCGACATCCCGTTCTACTCCCATTGCGAGCACCACATGGTGCCCTTCATGGGGCTGGCGCACATCGCCTACTACCCGACCAAGGGCGTGGTCGGCCTGTCGAAGCTCGCCCGCGTGGTCGACACCTTCGCCCGCCGCCTGCAGACCCAGGAGACCATGACGGCCCAGATCGCCGACGTGATCGAGAGCATCCTCAAGCCCCGCGGCATCGCCGTGATGGTGGAGGCCGAGCACCTCTGCATGGCGATGCGCGGCGTCCAGAAGGCCGGCGTCTCCACCATCACCACCCAGTTCCGGGGCGCCTTCCGCAACGACGCCAACGAGCAGGTCCGCTTCCTCACCCTCGTGCGCAACAAGTCCTGAGCCGGCCCGCGATGACGTCTGTCTCCCGATGACCCGCGCCTTCCCGGAACCGGGCAGCCGGGCCGAGGTCGAGGAGGGGGCCGCCTTCACCCCCCGCTTCGACGCACACGGCCTCGTCTCCTGCATCGCCGTCGACGCCGCCGACGGGCAGGTGCTCATGCTCGCCCACATGAACGCCGAATCCCTGGCCCTCACCCTGAAGACCGGCGAGGCCTGGTACTGGTCCCGCTCCCGCGGCGCGCTCTGGCACAAGGGCGCCACCAGCGGTCAGGTCCAGCGCGTGGTTGAGATGCGGGTCGATTGCGACCAGGACGCGGTGCTGATCCGCGTCGCGGTCGGTGGCGACGGCGGCTGCTGCCACACCGGCCGGCGCGCCTGCTTCTACCGCCGCGTCGATCACGATCCGGCGACCGGCCAGGCGATTCTGCGGCCCGCCGATGCCTGATCCCGGCGCGCGGCGTGCCCGTCCGGAGCGGCGCCCGCCCCGTCGCGGTCGCCGCGTCCCGGGTTTCTTCGCCCCCTCTCCCGCATCCCGGTGTCGCTGATGTGGGACGGCCTGTCCCCGGTGCGTCCCGCCGCGGAGGTCCGCCAGGGCGCCTCCCCGCACGCGCGCTTCCCCGCCGGGGCCGTCGAGCCCGTGGCGGCGCCCCCCGCCCCCGGCCCCCGCATCGGCCTCGCCCTCGGTGGCGGCTCGGCCCGGGGCTGGTCGCAGATCGGGGTGATCGAAGTGCTGGAGGAGGCCGGACTCCACCCGGCCGTGGTGGCGGGCTGCTCCATCGGCGCGGTGGTGGGCGGCTGCTACGCGGCGGGCCAGCTCGGGCTGCTCAAGGCCTTCGCCCTGTCGCTGACCCGGCGCAGCGTGATGGGGCTCCTCGACCTGCGGCTCCGCTCCGGCCTGATCGCGGGCGACCGCCTGAAGCGGCGCCTGGAGCACGACCTCGCCGACCGCCGGATCGAGGGCCTGCCGATCCGCTTCGCCAGCGTCGCCACCGACCTCGACAGCGGCGAGGAGGTCTGGCTCACCCGGGGCAGCCTCGTGGAGGCCCTGCGCGCCTCCTACGCCCTGCCGGGCATCTTCCCGCCGGTGCGCTGCGGAGGCCGGCTCCTCCTCGACGGGACCCTGGTGAACCCGGTGCCGGTGACGATCGCCCGGGCCCTGGGGGCCGACCTCGTGATCTGCGTCAACCTCAACGGCGACCCGCGCCCCGGCGTGCGGGAGGCGGCGCCCGCGCGGGTCACGGCCGAGGCGGTGGCGCCCGCCCCCCGCCGGCCCCGGCGCTGGAGCCTGCGCCGGCCGGGTCCGCGTCGTACCACGTCCGATCGCGCGTCCGGGCCGGCCGACGGCCTCGCCACCCCCGGCATGGCGCGGGTGATGCTCGACGCCTTCAACATCACGCAGGACCGGATCTCGCGGGCGCGCCTGGCCGGCGACCCGCCCGACATCGCCATCGTGCCCCGCCTGGCCGGGATGGGCCTGTTCGAGTTCCACCGGGCGGCCGAGGGGATCGCCCTCGGCCGCGAGGCGGCGCGCGCCGCCCTGCCGCAGATCCGCGGCCTCGTGGCGGCGGCCGCCGCCCGGACCTGACTCAGGCCCGATCCTGCCTCACGCCCGCACCTGACTCAGGCCATGGTGATGTAGTCGCGCATGGCCCGGTGCTCGGCCTCGACGGCCTCGATCCGGCGCTTGACCACGTCGCCGATGGAGATGAGGCCGGCCAGCCGGTCGTCCTCGATCACGGGCACGTGGCGGAAGCGGCCCTCGGTCATGAGGTGCATGACCTCCTCGATGCTGCTGGCGCGGGTGCAGGTGGTGACCTCGGCGGTCATGTGCTCGGAGACCCGGGCGTCGAGGGCGTTGGCGCCCTTGGCGGCGAGCGCCCGCATGATGTCGCGCTCGGAGAGGATGCCGCGCACCGCCCCGTCCGCATCGCTGACGACGACGGCGCCGATGCGCTTCTCGGCCAGGAGGTGGATGGCCTCGTCGAGGGTGCGCTGGGGCTCCACCGTGACGACGGAGCGGCCCTTCTCGGCGAGGATGCGAGCAACGGTCATGGACGTGTCCTTTCCCTCAAGTCACCCCTGGGACGGGGCGGCCGGGCTTGGCCAGAACGGCAGGGTGCCCAGCTCGGTCTGCGGCGATTGTGTGGCGCGCGACCGCATATAGCAAGATCCCGCAGGATCCCGTCGCCGAGGACGCAGGATAATTCACGGTCCGGGGCGGCGTGAGCCCGCCGTCAGCGCCGGGCCCGGTCGAGGAGCGGCAGCAGGAAGAAGCCCGCGACGAAGCCGCCCAGATGGGCGTCCCAGGCCACCGAGGTCGCCTCGGCGCCCAGCGGCAGGGCGATGACGCCGAACAGGAAGTTCGTCACGAGCCAGATCACCAGGAACACCACCGCGGTGCGGTTGCGCATCAGCTCCGGGATGGTCTGGAGCGGGGGCGCGGCCGGGCGCTGCCAGGGGGGCACGCCGGCATAGACGGGGGGTGGCTGGAACACGAAGCGGGCCGCGGCCGCCATCAGGGCCGAGACGCCGGCCGAGACCCCGATCAGGGGGGCGGTGCTCAGGGGGTCGAGGAGGACGTGGAGGATGCCGCCCGCCACCGCGCCCACGAGGGCGATCAGGCCGTAGCGCCAGGCGCCGTAGCGGCGGGCCACCGGCGAGCCGAAGGCGGCGAGCCAGACGGTGTTGAAGATGACGTGCATCCACGAGCCGTGCAGCAGCGCGTAGGTCGCGAAGGTCCAGGGCATCGCGGCGGGGTCGGCCACCACGTAGCGGGCGAAGGCCTGCCGGGCTTCGACCACGTCGGGGTCGCCCGCCAGGGCCGTAGCGGCCCGCAGGAGCTCCTCCGCCCGGGCCGGATCGACGGCCACGCTCCAGCGTCCCGGGATCAGGGCGAGGTCGATCAGGGCGGCGATGTCCCAGGTGTCCGGCAGCACGAATTCGCGCAGGGCGTGGATGCCCACGAGCACGCCGATCGACGCGGTGACCACGCCCGGCATGTTGAAGATCGGAACGCGGTTCTGCGGCGGCAGGTCGGGGCTGGCATCCATGCGGCCACCATGTCGGGGCGGCAGGCGGGGCCGCAAGCCCCGCCATGCGGGAAACAAGCCCCGCCATGCGGGAAACAAGCCCCGCCATGCGGGAAACAAGCCCCGCCATGCGGGAAACAAGCTCCGCGATGCGGAAACGGGCCCCGCCGCGCGGGAAAATCCGCCGGCACGGGGCGCGTCTAAACTTGGCGGTGGACAACTCCGTCGACCCGTTAACCTTGATGAAGGGTTAAGGGGGCGCCGCGAGGATGGTCGGCATAAGCTCTGCGCCGAGCCTGGCACAGACCTCGGGAGCGGCCCAGAACCGTCCCGAAAGCGCCCGATCCGAGAAGGTCCGTCGCCGGACCGTGCCATTGTGGGACTCCCATGAAGCATCCGACCAGCCGCCTGCTCCACGCCTACTGGGACCGGTTGCGGAATGGCCGCGCCGCGCCGGAACGCAGCGAGATCGAGCCCGGCGAGATCCGGAACCTGCTCGCCGACAGCCTGATCCTCGAGGTCGACATGGCACGCGGGGCGGCCTCGGTCCGCCTGGCCGGGACCCATGTCTGCGCCCTGTTCGGGCGCGAGCTGAAGGGACGGGACTTCGCCGGCCTCTGGGGACGGCCCGACGCCGATCCGTGGCTGCTGGTCGAGGCCGTGGCCGTCGACACCGTCGGGGCCGTGGCGGGCCTGCAGGGCCTGACGGAGCGCGACGAGACCATCGACCTCGAGCTCCTGCTGCTGCCCCTGCGCCACCACGGCGAGACGCAGACCCGCATCCTCGGGGCCCTCAGCCCGACCTGCGTGCCGCACTGGCTCGGCCTGCGTCCCCTGACGCGGATGCGCACGACCTCCCTGCGCATCCTCGGCCACGAGACCGCCCCGGCCTCCCGCGATGCCCGGGCGACCCTGCAGAACCTGCCCGAGCCCGCCAACGACAGCGCGCCGCTCCGCCGCGGCCACCTCCTGGTCCACCCCGGCGGCCGCGCCTGACGGGCAAACCTTTCGTAACCAGCGGGTGTTAGCCTGACGGGCAGTGAAGCCTCGAAACGAGTCGCCCTGTCCCCATGATCGAGGTCGCCACCCGTCCGCCCGCGAGGCTGCCCCGTGACGTCCGCATCTCGGACCTGCGCCGGCACCACCGCGTCAAGGTCTCGATGCTGGGGCGCTACATGCTGGCGGACCGGCGGGAATATCCGTGCCAGACCGTCGACATGTCGCCGGGGGGCGTGCGCCTGAACTGCGCCGTCCCGGGCGAGGTCGGCGAGCGGGTGGTGCTCTATCTCGAGCATGTCGGCCGGATCGAGGGCACCATCGCGCGCCTGATTCCCGGCGGCTTCGCCGTCCGCCTCAGCGCGACCCCGCGCAAGCGCGACAAGATCGCCTCGCAGCTGACCTGGCTCGCCAACCGCGAGAGCCTGGGCCTGCCGGAGGGCCGCACGCACGAGCGCCTGACGCCCCTGGTCACGGGCGTCGTCCTGCGCCTGGAGAGCGGGCGCGAGGTGCCGGCCCGGATCATCGACATCTCCATGTCGGGCGTGGCGCTGAGCACCACCAGCACTCCGGCCATCGGCATGAGCCTGATGGTCGGGCGCACCCCCGGCCGGGTGGTGCGCCACTTCGAGGGCGGCATCGGCGTGCACTTCATGCTGCCGATCTCCCCCGACCTGTTCCACGAGGGGCTAACGCTCTAGGGGCGCCCGGCCACCCGGCCACCCGGCCGCCTACGGGTCGGTGAGGGGCAGGCTGCGGTCGCCCGGGCTCCAGTGCAGGTCCGGCGTCGTCGCGAACAGGCGTCGGTGCGCCAGCACCGCGTAGGTGTCGGTCATGCCCGCGATGTAGTCGGCGACCCGGCGGGCGACGCGTCCCGGCTCCGCCCCGTCCAGCCCCGCCGACCATTCCGCCGGCATCGCCCCGGGCTCCGCCGTGAACCGGTCGAACAGGTCGGACACGATGGTGTTGGCCTTGGCCCGCACCGCGAGCACGCCGGGATGGCGGTACATCCGGGCGAACAGGAAGGCCTTGATCGCCGCATCCGCCTCCGCGATCGCCGCCGAGAAGGCGACGACCGGGGCCTGCGCCGCCCGGATGTCGGCCACGGTGCGCGGGTTCAGGGCCGCGAGGCGCCGGGTGCTCTCGGTGATGACGTCCTCCACGAAGCGGGTGATGACGCGCCGCGCCAGCTCGTGGATTCTTCGCGAGGGCTCGAGGCTCGGGTACAGGCCCTCGATCTCGTCGAGCAGGCTCCGCAGGAACGGCACCGCGGCGAGGTCGGCGAGGTCGAACAGGCCGGCGCGCAGGCCGTCGTCGAGGTCGTGGCTGTCGTAGGCGATGTCGTCGGCCAGCGCCGCGGCCTGCGCCTCGGGCCCGGCGAAGCGGTCCAGTTCCAGGTCGTTGAGGGCGTTGTATTCGAGGATCGCGGCCGGGATGCCGCGGCCCGTCCAGCGCCGGGTGGGGCGCCCGTCCGGCTCCAGCAGCGGGCCGTTGTGCTTGACGAGGCCCTCCAGGGTCTCCCAGGCGAGGTTGAGGCCGTCGAAGCCGGCATAGCGCCGCTCCAGCCGGGTGACGATGCGCAGGGCCTGGGCGTTGTGGTCGAAGCCGCCCTGGTCCGCCAGGCAGGCATCCAGGGTGTCCTCTCCCGTGTGCCCGAAGCAGGTGTGGCCGAGGTCGTGGCTCAGCGCCAGGGCCTCGGCGAGGTCCTCGTCGAGGCCCAGCGCCCGGGCGAGGGCCCGGGCGATCTGGCTCACCTCCAGGGTGTGGGTCAGCCGCGTCCGGTAATGGTCGCCCTCGTGATGGACGAAGACCTGGGTCTTGTGCTTGAGGCGCCGGAAGGCGGAGGAATGGATGATGCGGTCGCGGTCCCGCTGGAAGTCGCTGCGCGTGGGCGAGATCGCCTCCGGGATCAGGCGCCCGCGGGTGGCCGCCGGATCGGTGGCGTAGGGCGCCCGCCAGCGCTCGCCGCGCCGCCGCGCCGCGCCGGGGCCTGTCTCGTCCGCCTGCATCACGTCTCGCCGCCCCACATTCATCGACCGATCCTGGTCCGCCCGCCTCGGCCCGGTCCCCCGACGCGTTGCAGCATCAGGGTCCCAGGCATATCTTGTGTTCCCTAGCAGTTGTTCCAACGCCGCCACGGTCCACGATCGGCCGGGACGGCCGGCGGATCTCGAGAGCACCCCGCGAGAATACCCCGATGGCCGACATCACCCTGACGCCCCGCGCCGCCAAGCGCATCAACGAGATCATGGGCGCCGAGCCGCCCGGCGCCTCCCTGCGGATCAGCGTGAACGGCGGCGGCTGCTCGGGCTTCTCCTACGCCTTCGACATCGAGCAGGCGCGGGCCGCCGACGACGTCGCGATCGAGCGCGACGGCGCCACCGTCCTGGTCGACCCGATGTCGCTGGAATACATGAGCGGTTCGACCATCGATTTCGTGAACGACCTGATCGGGCAATCCTTCAAGATCGAGAACCCCCAGGCCACCGCCTCCTGTGGCTGCGGAACCTCGTTCTCGCTGTGAATGCGGCGCGGCCCCCGCGGGGGCCCGCCCCCGCGATTGCCTCCCGCGTGAAACTGCGGCACGGATGGGCCCTCTCCCCGACGCCTCCGGGCCTTTCCCCTGAAAGCGCCTCTTCGCCAGCGATCCGGATAAGCCCATGACCTGCTCGAAAGGCCGCCCCCTCCTCGCGTGGGCGACCGGTGCCTCGGCCTGCGTCCTCGTCCTCCTCGGCGCGGGGAGCGCCGTGCAGCCCGGCGCGGCGCGGGCTCAGGAGGCCGCCTCGGCGGTCCAGGACGTCACCCTGCAGGACGTCACCCTGACCTTCGGCGACACGGTGCTGAAGGCCCCGCGCCTCACCGCCAGCGGCACCCGCCTCTCGAAGGACGAACTCACCGCCCTGCTCAAGCCCGGCCCCGGCGAATCCTGGGCCGCCCGCCTCGTGCGCCTCGACGCCGCGAGCCTGGCGATGCCCGAATTGCGGGTGGAGCGCACCGGCACCGCCGGGGCGACGCCGGTGGTCACCTATCGCGACGTGGTGGCCCGCGACGTCCGCGCCGGGCGCGCCGCCGAGCTCACCGCCGCCGGGGCCTCGATCCTCCTGGAGGGCGGCCCCCAGAAGGGCACCGGCACCTACGGCCGGATGCGGGCGACCGATCTCGACCTGACCGTCCTCGCCCGCCTCTACGGCGAGCCGGGCGACGGCAAGAGCGCCCTGCAGCGGATCTACGCCACCTTCGCGGTCGACGACGTCGCCTACGTGGATGCCCGGGGCACCGCCGTGAAGATCGCCCGGATCGAGGGGCGCGACCTCAGCGGCCGCCAGATCCCGGCGACCTGGACGGGGGCGCTCCAGGCCTTCACGGCCGTCGACTACGAGCGGCTCGCGCCGCCCGAGCGCGCGCGGCTGATGAGCCTCGGGGCCGACCTCGCCGAAGCGGTCTCCGTCGGTTCCCTGGAGGCCACCGGCCTCAGCATCCAGGAGGCCAAGCCCCGGGACGCCTTCAGCCTCGGCATCGCCCGCCTCGGGCTGACCGGCGCCGGCCTCCTCCTGGAGGATATCCGCTTCGCGGGCATCGACGGGGCCAAGGCGCGCCTCGCCCGGCTCTCCCTCGACGGCTTCTCCCTCGGCCCGACGGTCGCGGCCCTGCGCAAGCTCGCCACCCTGACCACGCCGCCCTCGGACGGCGAGCTGCGCCTGCTGACGCCGGCCCTCGGCACCCTGGCCCTGAAGGATCTCAGCCTCGACCTGCCGCCCGAGGCGAAGGCGCCCCGCGACCCTGCCGACAGGGCCTTGGCCGACCGGGCGCCGCCCGCCCCGACCCATGTGGGCCTGCGCGACGGCTCGATGAACTTCGCGCCCCCGCGGGACGGGGTGCCGACGGCCGGGCGCCTGAGCCTGTCGGGCCTCACCCTGCCGGCCTCCGCGGTGGCGGGGGTGCCGGGCCTCGGCTCCCTCGGCCTCTACGGCTACAGCGACCTCGACCTCGCCCTGGTGGCCGACACCTCCTGGGACGAGGCCGCCCGCGAGCTCAAGCTCGGCGAGGTCTCGGTCTCCGGCAAGGACATGGGCAGCCTGCGCCTCAACGGCATGATCGGCGGCATCGGCCCGGAGGTCTTCAACCCGGACATGGCGGTGTCGAGCTTCGCCATGCTGTCGGCCACCGCCAAGGCCCTCGACCTCACCATCGAGAACACCGGCCTGTTCGACCGTTTCATCGCCGCGCAGTCGAAGGTGCTCAGCCTGAAGCCCGAGGAGCTGAAGCAGGAATACGTCACCGCGAGCGTGTTCGGCGTGCCCGCGATCCTCGGCAACTCGGCGGGCGCCAAGGCGATCGGCGCCGCGATGGGCCAGTTCGTGACCAAGCCCGGCACCCTCTCCGTCAGCCTGCGGCCGAAGAACGCCGCCGGCATCGGCATGCTGGAGTTCAGCGCCGCCCCGACCCCGGCCGCCCTGTTCGACCGCCTCGAGGTCAACGCCAAGGCAAACTGAGACAGACGACGGAGGGCCGAGCCGGCCGGACGGATCACGCCGCCCGGCGGGCCGGCGCGGCCGCCGCCACGCAGGCCCGCGCCAGGGCGTCGGTGGCGTCGAGCAGGACCGCGCTCGCCGGACCGGCCGGATCGGCCAGGGCGAGGGGGATCTCGGTGCAGGCCATCACCACCTGCCGGCACCCCTCCGCCACCAGCCCCGCGGCCGCGGCCTCCAGCAGGGGCCGGGCCTGCGCCCCCTGCCCCGCCTTGACGAGGCGGACCGCCCGCATCACCGCCGCCTGGTCCGCGGGCACGCGGCAGGTGAAGCCGTGGCGGCCGAGGTGCCGGGGATAGAGCCCGGACCGGAGGGTGCCGTCGGTGGCGAGCAGCCCCACCGGGCCGCCCGCGAGGCCCCGGCGGGCGAGCCCCGCCGCCACCGCATCGACGATGTGCAGGATCGGGACGGGGGTCAGCGCCTGGAGCGCGCCGTGCCAGTGATGGGCGGTGTTGCAGGGGATCGCGAGGCGGGTGGCGCCGGCGGCCTCGAGGCGGCGCAGGGCCAGGGTCATCGCCGGCAGCGGGTCGGGCCCCTCCCCCAGGATGGCCCGGGTCCGGTCGGGAATGTCGGCGGCCTGGGCCACCATCACGGCGAGATGGTCCTGGTCGCGGGCGGCCGGCGTCGCCTCCACGAGCTTCCGCAGGAAATCCACCGTCGCCATCGGCCCCATGCCGCCCAGGACGCCCAGCAATGGCACGCCCAGCAATCGCACGTCCGGCCCTTCGCTCCCCGCCATCGTCCCGATCCCCGTCGCGCGTCCCGCGGACGGGATGCGCGAAGACCGGCGCGGGGGCCAATGCCGTGTCGGAACGGCCCATGCGGGTTCGGACTAACCCGCCCCGAACGTCACGCGGGTTCGGACGAACCTGTCCCGAGCGTCAGGCGGGTTCGGACGCCGCCGCCCAGATCGCCGCCACGGCGGCGCGTGCCCGGGGGCCGTGGGCCGGGGCGCCGTTGCGGTAGAGGCGGATCTCCAGGGGCACCGCCGGCCCGGCGGCGACGAGGCGGCCCTCGGCGAGTTCCCGGGTGACGAGGCTGCGCGGCACGAAGGCGAGGCCGTGTCCCTCGAGGGCCATGCATTTCAGGGCCTCGGCCATGGGGTTGGCGTGGACCACCGGCCCCGGCGGCAGGCCGAGCTCGGCCTGCGCGAGCGCGCTGACGCGGCCGAGGAAGGAATCCCGTCCGTAGTCGAGGCGCGGCACCGGCCGGCCCTCCGCCCCGGCGGCGAGGTCCGGGCTCCGCACCGGAACCAGCGCGTCGGCGCCGACGACCCGGTGGGGGTAGAGCGCCGGGTCGAGGGGGATCGGCACGCCCGGATGGTGGAAGGTCAGGAGGAAGTCCGCGCCGCCCTCCACCAGGGCCTGGAGGCAGTCGTGGAAGTCGTCCGGCAGGAGCCGCGTCGCCACCGGTCCGGTGCGCGCGGCGAGGGTCCGGAACCAGGCGGGAAAGAACGTCAGGGCCAGGGTGTGCAGCCCGGCGATCCGCACCAGGGGCTCGGGGGAGTCGAGGCCGGCGCGCAGGTCCGCCCGGGCGCCGAGGAGCACCCGCACGCTCTCCTCGGCGGTGTCGCGGAAGCGGCGGCCCTCCGGGGTCAGGGTGGTGGGGTAGGTGCTGCGGTCGACCAGGGCCACCCCGAGCCAGAGTTCGAGGGCCCGGATGCGCCGGCTGAAGGCCGACTGGGTGACGTGGCGGGCTTCCGCCGAGCGGGAGAAGCTGCGGGTCTGGGCGAGGCTGAGGAAATCCTCCAGCCACTTCAGCTCCACGACGGCCGCCCGACCGGGCCTCCGCCGCGGCGCGTCGCGCCCGAAAGACTCGCGCCGGACGGACTCACGCCAGGTCGCGCACCACCACCCGGCCGCGCTCGGCCGAGAGGGCGAGGCGGCCGCTCTTGAGGGCCAGGGCCTTCTCGCCGAACAGCGTCCGGCGCCAGCCGTGCAGCACGGCCACGTCGGCCGCGTCGTCCTCCGCGATGGCCTCGAGGTCGTCCACCGTGGCGATGATCTTCGGGGCGACGCCCTCGGTCTCGCATACGGCCTTCAGCAGGACCTTAAGCAGCTCGACCAGCGCCCCGTTGCCGCCCCGACTGCGGGTGCGCTCGGGCGGGGCGATGTCCGAGAGGTCGCGTGCGAAGCCCCGCTCCACCGCCGCCAGGATGTCGGTGCCGGTGCGCGAGCGCTCGAAGCCGGCGGGAATCGAGCGCAGGCGCCCCAGCGCCTCGACGCTGCGGGGCGCCGAGGTCGCCACGTCGATCACCGCCTCGTCCTTGAGGATGCGCCCGCGCGGCACGTTGCGGCTCTGGGCCTCGCGCTCGCGCCAGGCGGCGACCTCCATCAGCACGGCGATCTCGCGGGGCTTGCGCATCCGCCCCGCCAGGCGGCGCCAGGCGGAGGCCGGATCGGCCCGGTAGGTCTCCGGCGAGGTGAGCACGCTCATCTCCTCGTCGAGCCACTCGCCGCGATCGGTGGAGAGGAGCTGGCCCGCCAGCACCTCGTAGACCTTCACGAGGTGCGTCACGTCGGAGAGGGCGTAGCTGAGCTGGGCGTCCGAGAGCGGCCGGCGCGACCAGTCGGTGAAGCGCGAGGACTTGTCGATCTTGGCCTTGGCCACGTCGTTGACCAGCTGCTCGTAGGAGACCGAGTCGCCGTAGCCGCAGACCATGGCGGCGACCTGGGTGTCGAAGAACGGCTGCGGCAGCAGGCCCCCGAGGAGCCAGATGATCTCCAGGTCCTGGCGGGCGGAGTGGAACACCTTCACCACGCCCTCGTCGGCCATCAGGGCGAAGAACGGCGCCAGGTCGATGTCGGGGGAGAGGGGGTCGACGAGCACGCCCGTGCCGTCGGGCGCCGCCATCTGGATGAGGCAGAGCTTCGGATAGTAGGTCGTCTCGCGCATGAACTCCGTGTCGACGGTCACGAAGGGATGGGCGGACAGGCGGGTGCAGGCCTCGGCCAGGGCCGCAGTGGTGGCGATCAGATCCATGAATCGGCTATACCGAAGGTTCTCGCCCCAGGCGAGGGACGCCGGACCCGGTCACCAGAATTCGAAGCCGCGAATACCCCTAGGCGGCGACCTCGCGCGGCCCGGCGCGCGTCTTCACCGGGCGGCGCCGGGTCGCCAGCGCTCGGATCTGGGCCGCGCGCTCCCGGCGCTGTGCCTCGGCCCGGGCCAGGAGCCAGTCGAGAATGCCGGCCTCGAGCCGCGTGGTGCTCGCCGGATCGACGAGCCGGCGGATGCGGTCGGCGCGAAATCCCCGGTAGCCGCCCCGCCCCCGGTCGATGCCGCCCAAGAGCGTCCGGCCCGGCCCGAGCTTCAGCTCGCGCGCCTCGACCCGCCGGGTGCTCCAAGCCCCGCGCGAATCCTCGTAGACGATCTCGAAGGTGCCCTCGAGGGGCAGGACGCGCCACCGGCCCTCCTGCCGCTCGCCCGTCGCGGATGCGGCGGTCGCGGCCTCGTGAGTCGCTCCCGCCTGACGCAGAATGTCGAAAAAAGCGTTTGAATTCATAGGCCTGATATGGGAATCACCGGGCGATTCCGGAAGGGTTCCGGGCCTGGATCCGCCGGGTTTCGGCGGTCTTCGGGCCTCCCCCGCGCATCGCCGTCGCCTTGACTTCACCTCCCCCGCGTGAATGGTGCGCCGCTCAATCCCCAAAGCCCGTGATCCGTCAGCCCGTTATGCAGCAGCCCGTCATGCACCGTTACCGGACCCATACCTGCGGGGCGCTCCGGCCGTCCGACGTCGGCGAGAGCGTCCGCCTCTCCGGCTGGTGCCACCGCATCCGCGACCATGGCGGCGTGCTGTTCATCGACCTGCGCGACCATTACGGCCTGACCCAGTGCGTGGTGGATTCGGATTCGAAGGCCTTCCAGGCCGCCAACGCGGCGCGCTCGGAATGGGTCATCCGCATCGACGGCCGGGTCCGCACCCGCCCCGCCGGCACCGAGAACCCGGACCTGCCCACCGGCACGCTGGAGGTCTACATCGACGACCTCGAGGTGCTCGGCCCCGCGGGCGAATTGCCGATGCCGGTCTTCGGCGAACTCGACTACCCGGAGGAGACGCGGCTCAAGTACCGCTTCCTCGACCTGCGGCGCGAGAAGCTGCACGCCAACATCATGAAGCGCGGCGCGATCATCGACAGCCTGCGCCGACGCATGCGGGACGGCGGCTTCTTCGAGTTCCAGACGCCGATCCTCACCGCCTCCTCGCCGGAGGGCGCGCGCGACTACCTCGTCCCGTCCCGCGTCCACCCGGGCAAGTTCTACGCGCTGCCGCAGGCCCCGCAGCAGTTCAAGCAGCTGACGATGATCGCGGGCTTCGACCGCTACTTCCAGATCGCGCCCTGCTTCCGCGACGAGGATGCCCGCGCCGACCGCTCGCCGGGCGAGTTCTACCAGCTCGACATCGAGATGAGCTTCGTCACGCAGGAGGACGTGTTCCAGGCGGTGGAGCCGGTGCTGCGCTCGGTCTTCGAGGAATTCGCCGAGGGCAAGCGCGTCACCGGTACCTTCCCGCGCATCCCCTATGCCGAGGCGATGCTGAAATACGGCGTCGACAAGCCGGACCTGCGCAACCCGCTGATCATCGCCGACGTGACGGCCGCGTTCGCCCGCGAGGACGTGGCGTTCAAGGCCTTCAAGGGCGTGATCGCCTCCGGCGGCGTGGTCCGGGCCATCCCGGCCACGGGGGCGGCGACCCAGCCGCGCTCGTTCTTCGACAAGCTCAACGACTTCGCCCGCGCCGAGGGCGCGCCGGGCCTCGGCTACATCATCTTCGAGGACGACAACGGCACGCTCACCGGCAAGGGCCCGATCGCCAAGTTCATCCCCGCCGAAGTCCAGGCCCTGATCGCGGAGAAGACCGGGACCAAGGCCGGGGACGCGGTGTTCTTCTCGGCCGGCACCGAGGCCAAGGCGGCGGCGCTCGCCGGCAAGGCCCGCATCCGCATCGGCGACGAGCTCGGCCTGTCCGACAAGGACCAGTACGCGTTCTGCTGGATCACCGACTTCCCGATGTACGAGTGGAACGAGGACGAGAAGCGGATCGACTTCTCGCACAACCCGTTCTCGATGCCGAACTTCGACCGGGAGGCGTTCCTGGCCCTCGACCCGGCGGATGCCGAGACGATCCTGAACATCAAGGCGTTCCAGTACGACATCGTCTGCAACGGCACCGAGCTGTCCTCGGGCGCGATCCGCAACCATCGCCCCGACGTGATGGAGAAGGCCTTCGGCATCGCCGGCTACGGCGTCGAGGTGCTGGAGGAGAAGTTCGGCGGCATGCTCAACGCCCTGAAGCTCGGCGCCCCCCCGCACGGCGGCATCGCGCCGGGCATCGACCGCATCGTCATGCTGCTCTGCGGCGAGCAGAACCTGCGCGAGGTCGTGCTGTTCCCCATGAACCAGCGCGCCGAGGACCTGATGATGGGCGCCCCGGCCGAGGCCACGCCGAAGCAGCTGCGCGAGCTCCACATCCGCCTCAACCTGCCCGAGAAGGGCGCCTGAGGCGGCCGTCCTCGGGCCGTCCCCGCAGGGGGAGCGGCCCGAAGCCGTGGGCTCACGGGACGTCGCGCGCATGACCGTCCTCCGGCCCGCCGAGGCCCTGGCCCGCGCCGTCGCGATTCTCGCGGCGCAGGGCTTCGCGGTGGTGGCGCGCAACACCCGGGGCGACAGCGTCTATCTCAAGCCCGCGGCCTGTGCCTTCGCCCTACGGGTCTCGAACCACGCCCGCACACCGAAGCAGCGCAAGAACCACCCCGACGCCATCACCAGCCTCGTCCTGCGCGACCCGACCTCCGAGGCGGCTCTGGCGGAGGCGGTCGCCGTGGCGGTGCGGAATTTCAACGGCGAGCGGGCGAAGCGGGAGCGGGCGGGTCCGGCCTGATCGGGACGCCCGAGGCGCGATTCCCGACTTCCCCAAGCGCGAAAGAATGCAACTTGAGGATGTATGGTCCCTGCAGCGGCGAGATCGGACGAGCGGACCGCTGACGGTGCGATACGACGACCTGATTCAGATCGGATCTGACTGTCTCTGGCTTCGTCCGGTTCGCCACGTGGCCCTGCGCGTCCTGATCGACCGCGGTTCCCACGAGGACTTCCGTACCCCGCACGGGAGGATGGTGCGGACCTTCCTGCCGGGGGCCGATCTTCTGACGAGCCTCCTGGATGCGGCGGGGGCGCTCTGCGAAACCCTGGAGCCGGAGCTTCGCGAAGACCGGTCCCCCGACATCGACGGGTTCCGGCGCCGCCGCCGGATGGTCCTGAGCGTCGCCGAACCGCTGCGCGCCGGCGACCGGGCCGCGCTTGCGAAAATCCTGCACGGCTGGGAGGCGGACAACAGCCGCGGCACCAGGATCGCGCCCTACGGGGCGCCGACGCCGTTCCCCCTGGAGGCGGCGTCGGCCTCCTGAGCCTCAGGCTTCGGCCGGCGCGTCATCGCGAAAGTAGGGCTCCACGGGGCCCTTGAGCTTCACCGTCATCGGGTTGCCGGCCCGGTCCAGGGTCTTGCCGGCCGAGAGGCGGACCCAGCCTTCGCTGACGCAGTATTCCTCGACATTGGTCTTCTCGACGCCCTTGAAGCGGATGCCGATGCCGCGCTCGAGCATCTTCTCGTCGTAGTACGGGCTGTTGGGATTCACAGCGAGGCGGTCGGGGGGCGTGTCGGACATCGTCGCGGGCCTTGGATCGTTTCACGTCGTGCGGTGGGGACGGCGAGCGCTAGCGGGTACGGGATTCGGCGCGAGGCCGCAACGCCGGGCCGTCCGGAGCGCGCGTCGCGGGGGCGGCCAGGAACGCAATCCCCGTCGCGATGGAACAAAATCCGCCGATCGTCAGCGTCGGGCCGCGGTCCGGACGCGACAGGAATGCCCCGCCGTAGGAGTTTGTGCCGAAGGGAAAACCGGCCCGAAGAGCGGGCGGGCACGGTCGATTCGGGGTCTCCGCGCGCGGGTTGCGCCCATCCGGCAGCCGGTGCAACAGGAGCCCCCAGCGAAGATCCCGCCGATGATGGGAGACGCGCTCCGACGCCGGGGCAGCGCGCAATCCTCAGGAGGACGACCATGGGCGACAATATGTCCGACGATCTCAAGTCGGGAGCGCTCGTCTATCACCGACTGCCGCGGCCCGGGAAACTGGAGATCCAGGCGACCAAGCCGCTGGGCAACCAGCGCGACCTGGCGCTGGCCTACTCGCCCGGCGTCGCCGCCGCCTGCATGGCGATCCACGAGGATCCGCAGGAGGCCGCCACCCTCACCATCCGGCAGAACCTCGTCGCGGTGCTCACCAACGGCACGGCCGTGCTCGGCCTCGGCGACATCGGGCCGCTCGCCTCGAAGCCCGTGATGGAGGGCAAGGCCGTCCTGTTCAAGAAGTTCGCCGGCATCGACGTGTTCGACATCGAGGTCGCCCAGCACGACGTGGGCAAGCTCGTCGACGTGGTCTGCGCCCTGGAGCCGACCTTCGGCGGCATCAACCTCGAGGACATCAAGGCGCCGGAGTGCTTCGAGGTCGAGGAGCAGTGCCGGGCCCGGATGAACATCCCGGTCTTCCACGACGACCAGCACGGCACCGCGATCATCGTGGCGGCCGCCGTCCTCAACGGCCTGGAGCTCGCCGGCAAGCAGCTCTCCGACGTCCGCATCGTCACCTCGGGCGCGGGTGCGGCGGCGCTCGCCTGCCTCAACCTGCTGGTGTCGCTGGGCGCCCGCGTCGAGAACATCACCGTCACCGACATCAAGGGCGTGGTCTACAAGGGCCGGCCCGAGCTGATGGACCGCTGGAAGGACGTCTACGCCCAGGAGACGCAGGCCCGGACCCTGGCCGAGGTGATCCCCGGCGCCGACGTGTTCATCGGCCTCTCGGCCGGCGGCGTCCTGAAGCCCGAATACCTGGAAACGATGGCCGACAAGCCGCTGATCATGGCGCTGGCCAACCCCTACCCCGAGATCATGCCGGACCTGGCGCAGGAGAAGCGCCCCGACGCGATGATCTGCACCGGGCGCTCGGACTTCCCCAACCAAGTCAACAACGTCCTGTGCTTCCCCTACATCTTTCGGGGCGCCCTCGACGTCGGCGCCACCTCGATCAACGAGGAGATGAAGCAGGCCGCCGTGAAGGCGATCGCCGCGCTCGCCCGCGAGACGCCCTCCGATGTGGTCGCCCGCGCCTATGGCGGCGAGGCCCGGCCCTTCGGCCCGCGCTCGCTGATCCCGAGCCCGTTCGACCCCCGCCTGATCCTGCGCATCGCCCCCGCCGTGGCCCAGGCCGCGATGGATTCGGGCGTCGCCGGGCGGCCGCTCGAGAACATCCAGGCCTATACCGACAGCCTCGACCGCTTCGTCCACCGCTCGGGCTTCATCATGAAGCCGATCTTCTCCAAGGCGAAGGAGAACCCCAAGCGGGTCATCTACACCGAGGGCGAGGACGAGCGCGTGCTGCGCGCCGCCCAGGCGATCTGCGAGGACAAGGTCGCGCGCCCGATCCTCGTCGGCCGGCCCCGGGTGATCGAGACCCGGATCAAGCGCTTCGGCCTCTCCCTCAAGCAGGGCGTCGATTTCGACCTGATCGATCCCGAGGACGATCCGCGCTACCGCGACTACGTCGCCACCTACCTGGAGGCCGCCGGCCGGCGCGGC
Organism: Methylobacterium sp. Leaf465; assembly: GCF_001424705.1. Lineage (GTDB taxonomy): Bacteria > Pseudomonadota > Alphaproteobacteria > Rhizobiales > Beijerinckiaceae > Methylobacterium. The sequence goes on along the minus strand of NZ_LMRA01000006.1, from coordinate 100,750 downwards.
ATCACGCCCGACGCCGCCCGCACCCTGGTGCGCACCAACAACACGGTGATCGGCGCCATCGCGGTGCGCCGCGGCGAGGCGGACGCGCTGATCTGCGGCCTCGAGGGCCGCTTCGAGACCCGCCTGCGGGTGATCCGCGACGTGATCGGCCTCGCGCCCGGCGTACTCGACTTCGCCGCCATGAGCCTGATCGTCACCAAGGAGGGCGCCTACTTCCTCGCCGACACCCATGTGCGGCCGGATCCCAGCGCGGAGGAGATCGCCGACGTCGCCGTGGCCTGCGCCGAGCATGTCAGCCGCTTCGGCCTGACCCCGAAGATCGCGCTGTTGAGCCACTCGGATTTCGGCCAGTCGGATTCGCGTTCGGCGGTGAAGATGCGCACCGCCCTGGGCCTGATCCGCGAGCGTCGCTCCGACCTTGAGGTCGACGGGGAGATGCAGGCCGATTCCGCCCTGTCGGAGCTGATCCGCGACCGGGTGATGCCGGCCTCGCGCCTGAAGGGCGCGGCCAACGTGCTGATCCTGCCGAACCTGGATGCGGCCAACATCGCCTTCCAGTTCGCCAAGGTGCTGGCCGACGCCCTGCCCGTCGGGCCCCTGCTCATCGGCCCGGCCAAGCCCGCCCACATCCTGTCGCCCTCGGTGACCGCCCGCGGCATCGTCAACGTCACGGCCGCCGCCGTGGTCGAGGCGCAGGCGGCCGAGGTCGGCGCCAGCCCGGTGCTGGCCGAACCCGGCGTCGGGCCGACCTCCGCCTGAGGGCGGCGGCGGCGTCCGGCAAGGGCGAGACCCGCGCGCCGGACGCAGGGGCGGCGGCCGGTCCGCCGCCTCGCCCTGGCAGGCCAAATGCGCTAGCCCTTCGCACGAGGGAGCGTGCGACGGCCGGGCGCGAATCCGGCGCGCCGTCGCGGGCACGGGAGACACGGGATGCAACTCGGCATGATCGGCCTCGGCCGGATGGGCGGCAACATCGTCCGCCGGCTCCTGCGGGACGGGCACCAGGCGGTGGTCTTCGACCAGAACCCGGAGGCGGTCGCCGCCCTGGTGGCGGAGGGCGCCACGGGGGCGGACAGCCTCGAGGACTTCGTCGCCAGGCTCTCCGTGCCCCGGGCCGCCTGGGTGATGCTCCCGGCTGGCGCCATCACCGAGGCCACGGTGACGAGTCTCGGGGGCCTGATGGCCCCGGACGACGTCATCATCGACGGCGGCAATTCCTTCTACAAGGACGACATCCGCCGCGCCGCCACGCTGAAGGGCGCTGGCATCCACTACGTCGACGTCGGCACCTCCGGCGGCGTCTGGGGCCTGGAGCGCGGCTACTGCATGATGATCGGCGGCGACACGGCCGCCCTGGAGCGCCTCGACCCGATCTTCCGGACCCTGGCGCCCGGCCTCGGCACCATCCCGAAGACCCCGGGGCGCGAGGGCCGCGATCCCCGCGCGGAGGCCGGCTACATCCATGCGGGTCCGAGCGGGGCCGGCCACTTCGTCAAGATGGTCCACAACGGCATCGAGTACGGCCTGATGCAGGCCTATGCCGAGGGCTTCGACATCCTCCGGCACGCCGATTCCGAGGACCTGCCCGAGGCCCAGCGCTTCCGGCTGAACATTGGCGACATCGCCGAGGTCTGGCGCCGCGGCAGCGTCGTCTCGTCCTGGCTCCTCGACCTCACCGCCGGGGCCCTGGCCCGGGACGAGCACCTGGAGGACTTCTCCGGCTTCGTCGCCGATTCCGGCGAGGGCCGCTGGACCCTGAACGCCGCCATCGAGGAATCCGTGCCGGCCAACGTGCTCTCGGCCGCCCTCTACGCGCGCTTCCGCTCCCGCGAGGAGGCGAGCTACGCCGACAAGCTGCTCTCGGCCATGCGCAAGGGTTTCGGCGGCCACCAGGAGCCGAAATAACCCCGCGGCGGTCGCCCGCGCGTCCGGGGGGCCGCCCCCGGACCCGTCCCGTCCCCATCGAGGTTCCGCGCCGATGATCCCCCTGCCCGAGGCCGCCGAGATCCTGCCCGATGCCGACGCGGTGGCGGAGGCCGCCGCCGCCCGCCTCGTGGCCCTGTGCGGCTCGGCGCCGCGTCCGACCATCGCGGTCTGCCTCTCCGGCGGCTCCACGCCCAAGCGCCTCTACGCCCGGCTGAGCGGCCCGGACTACCGGGCGCAACTGCCCTGGGAGCGCCTGCACTGGTTCTTCGGCGACGACCGGATGGTGCCGTGGACGGATGCGGCGAGCAATGTCCGCATGGCGCGCGAGGCCTTCGGCGACGCGCCGATCCCGGAGGGCCACCTGCACGGGATGGACACGGGCGGAACCCCGGAGTCCGGGGCGCGCGCCTATGCCGAGACCCTGCGGGCGTTCTACGGCGCCGCCGTCCTCGATCCCGCCCGGCCCCTGTTCGACCTCGTCCTCCTCGGCCTCGGCGAGGACGGGCACACGGCCTCGCTGTTTCCGGCCAAGCCGGCCCTGGCCGAGCGGCAGGCCTGGACGGCGCCGGTGCCGGAGGCGGGGCTCGCCCCCTTCGTGCCGCGCATCACCCTCACCTTTCCGGCCCTCGCCTCGGCCCGGGAGACCCTGGTCCTCGTGACGGGGGCCGGGAAGCAGGAACCCCTGCGCCGACTCGCCCGCGGCGAGGACCTGCCCGTCCGGCACCTGCGCAGTGTTGGCCGCCTGGTCTGGCTGGTCGACCAGGAGGCGGCAGGCGCCTGATCTGCGCGACATCAGAAATGCGTCGGTCCCGGCCGACGCTTCACTGACAAAAGATGTTGATTTGTCGGTATCGGTAGGCGAACACTTTCGAATTGCCGGACTGGCCCGGTTTCGCAACGCTGTGTCATGAGCGGGGAGTCTTGGGCGTGGAGTCTTCCGCAGGCCTGTCCCGCCGCCCCGCCCGTCCCCGGCGGTGGCGCCGCACCGCCCGGCACCGCATCGGACCGCTGCGCTCGATCTCCGAGGCCGCGCCGCATCCGATCCTGCGCGGCATGCGCTCCGGCGCCATCGCGGGCCTCGCCCTGGTGGCCGGCCTCGGCCTGCCCATCCTGCTGGTTCTCACCGTGAAGGCGCCCTCCCCGGCCCTGGACGAGGCGCCCGCCGCTGCCCGGGTCTGGGCCGCCGAGCCGGTCGCCCGGGCCGTGGCCGAGCCCGCGCCCCCTCTCGCGCCCGCCAGGCGGCCGGCCGCGACGGCGGGAGCCGGGGTCGACGCCGGGTCGAGCCGCGACGCGCGCGGCCCGGGCCCCGCCGCCCCGCCGCCGACCTCGGGGCGCGGGGACGGGGCGCGCTCGGCCCTCAGCCTCGACCGGATCCCGGTGCTCGACGACCCGAGCGGGGCCCTCACGATCGAGGATCCGACGGCGCCGGAAGCCAGGCCGGCGCGGCCGGCCCGCGCCGCCGCGGCCAAGCCTCCCAGAACGCCCTGACGCCGTCCGCCCAGGCCGGTGCATGACAAGACCCGCCGCGACGGGCGTCGGGCGGGTCGAAACGTCGGGAGCAGGCCTCGATCAGGCCGCGCGCCGGGCCGTCGACAGGGCGTTGTCGTTGAGCGCGACGAACATGCCGGCGGAGCCCGTGTCGGCGGCCGCCGGTCCGGAGGCCTCCTCGTCCACCAGCAGGGCCAGCATCGGGCCGATGGCGACGGCGGCCAGGCCGAGAACGAACAGAGAGAGCATCGAAGTATCCCGGTTGCGGTGCGACGGAGGATTATCGCGCTGCACAACGGGATTTGGTATGCCACATACCGCAAGGCGGTCATGCAACCGGGGCCGGCCTCGACGGCCGGCAAGCGACGGTGGGGCCGCGAAGGTCGGGACGATCGATCGGACGAGGCCGGTCGCTTCCGCGGCCCCGAGCCCGCGATCATCGGTGCAGCGGCTCGGGGACGATCGGCGGCAGCGGCAGCAGGTAGTAGCCGCCGACCAGCAGGATGGCCGACAGGACGAGGCCGAGGGAGGAGACGTACAGCACGGCGAACACGTCGCGATTGAAGTCCGCCGTCTGCAGCACGACGATCGCGAAGGGAATGCTCACCAGGGCGAGGAGGACGGAGAGGACCATCGCGGAACCTTTGCTCGAAACCTTGCCCGGTGGGGGCCCGCCCGACACCGCTCGGGATCGCCCGGGGGCGGACGGCTTCGAGCCGGGCTCCGGGCCCGGCTCGAGAGGGGGACGTCGCGTCGGGCCGGGCGCGGCGGGACGCCCGGGGATGCCCCGGCCCGGGGGCCGGGGCGCGGGCGGGTCAGGCGTGTGCCAGGGCGCCGGCCGGCTGGGCCACGCCTTGCGCGGCGTGGTGGCGCTTCAGCATCGGCCGCAGCACGGCGATGGCGAGGAAGGCCGCGACGAGGTCCATCACCGCCACGGTGTAGAGCACCGTCGCCCAGGTCCCGGTCGCCTGCATCAGCAGGTTGCCCACCGGCACGAACAGCGCGGCGAAGCCCTTGGCGCAATAGAGCACGCCGTAGATCTTGCCGATGTGCTTGGAGCCGAAGGTGTCGGCGGCGGTGGCGCTGAACAGGGAGTAGACCTCGCCCCAGGCCAGGAACACGATGCCCGAGAGGATGACGAAGGCCCACGGGTTGGTGCCGAAGTAGCCCAGCGCGACGATGCCGATCCCCTCCATTGTGAAGGCGATGAACATCGTCTTCTCGCGCCCGATCCGGTCGGAGACGTAGCCGAAGAGCGGACGCGAGATGCCGTTCATGATCCGGTCGAGCATCAGCGCGAAGGGCAGCGCGGCCATGGCGAAGAAGTACAGGTTGACCTGGAATTCCTTGACGCCGAGATCCTGCGCGATGACGCCGAGCTGGGCCACCGCCATCAGGCCGCCCGTGACCGTGCAGGTGAACATCAGCAGCATCACCCAGAACACCGGCGTGCGCAGGGCCTCGCGCAGGGTGTAGTCGCGCCGGGTCTGCAGCACCTTGGTGGAGAAGGTGACCTCGCCCTTGGACGGTGCGCGCAGGCCGATGGCCGCCAGCATGATGATGCCGCCCTGGATCAGCCCGAAGATGAAGAAGGCCTGGGCGTAGCTGCCCTGCGAAATCATGTTGGCGATCGGGATGATCGTCAGGGCCGAGCCCGCGCCGTAGCCGCCCGCCGTCAGGCCGACCGCGAGGCCGCGCTTGTCCGGGAACCACTTCAGGGCGTTGTTGATGCAGGTGGCGTAGACGCAGCCGACGCCGATGCCGCCCGCCACCGAGCCGGCATAGAAGCCGGTGAGCGAGGTGGCGTAGGAGTTGATGACCCAGGCCAGGCCCGTCATCAGGCCGCCGAACATCACCACGCGGCTCGGGCCGTACTTGTCGATGAAGTAGCCCTCGATCGGAGTCAGCCAGGTCTGGACCACGACGAAGATCGTGAACGCGACCTGGATCGCCGCGCGATCCCAGCCGAAGGTCTTCTGGATCTCGGGGACGAAGAGTGTCCAGGCATATTGTATATTGGCAGCGGCGACCATGCAGGCCACGCCGAGAATCAGTTGCAACCATCGATTGACGGATGGTTTCGTTGCGGGGGGCGCGGCAGCAGTCATCGCCATGAGCTCGTTTCCTCGTTCTGCTTGGGACGGGATGCGTTGTGTTGAAGATCCCGATTGGAATGCTCGATTGCGGCCCGCACGCCTGAGGCGAATCCTATGGTTCATTTGTCGGGCAGCACACCTGCATTATTTGGTATGCCACGGATCGGTGCAAGCAGAATAATGCTACGACGGGGCGGGATTTTTCGGGATTAAACGGGCCGCTGGGCGCGTTTATCGCCTCTGACCGAGGTTGTGCGGAATCCGTTCCTGATTAGGACGCGGCTGGCCGGCGGATCATCGCTGGCGGCGGGGCACAATGCTGTCCTGTGCCTGTCGTGACGGCGGCTTTTCCCGGGAAAGCCTTCGAAAGAGGCTGGAGGCCGCGCGGTCCGGCCGCGGATCCCTAGCGGGGCAGGCGCAGGAGCCGCGGCCGCCAGATGCCCAGGACGACGTTCGCCGTGGCCACCGCCAGCAACACCCAGAGCGTCCCGCGCTCCGGCCCGAGGCTGGCCGCCAGGGTGGCGGGATCGACCCGTCCCGCCAGCGCCAGGGCGCTCTGCTCCGCCTCCTGGCGCATCGGCCCCTGCACGTAGACGAGCACGCCCTCGAACATCAGCACCCCGGTGGCGAGCTTCAGCCAGGCCCAGCCCGCGTTGAGGAAGCCGCGGTTCAGGGTCATGGCCAGCAGCCCGGAGACCAGGGTCAGCGCCAGGCTCGGCAGGACGATCCAGGTGGCGACCGCCCCCATGGCGGCCCGTGCCGCGGCGTAGCCGTCGAGGGCGCTCGGCGGCGGCGCCGCGCCGAGCATGACGACGAGGGCCGCCATCGCGCCCAGAAGGCCGGTCGACCCCATCGTGTGGAGGAACTTCATCAGGCGTCGCGTCACGCGTCCGGCCCCCGGCTCAGGATCGACCGATCCTAGCCCGGACGGACGGCGCGGCGGTAGCCGGCGCGCGCCTACTACCCAATCCGGCGGATCCCTTCGGGATGGCGGATGTGGGCTTCGCGCACGCGCCGCGCCGGCTTGCCGATCCGGGCACCGCTTCGATCGAGCGGAGCCCGGATCAGCCGTCCCGGTCGGGCGCCACGTGGATCCGGGCGCCGGCCTCGGCCAGGCGCCGCAGCTCCTCGCGCGGCTCCGGCGAATCCGTCACCAGGGTCCAGTCGCGCGGAAGCGGCGCCCAGGCGGTCTGCTCGGCCCGGCCGAGCTTGCCCGCATTGGCCAGCACGATCACCTCGCGCGCCTGGCGCATCATGAGGGACTTGAGGGCGACCTGGTCGAGGCTCGCCTCGCACAGGCCGCGCCCGGCCACGACGCCGTCGGCGCTGACGATCGCCCGGTCCGCCGTCATCAGGCGCAGGGCCTCGATGGCGAGGGGGCCGACGGTGCTCATGCTGGTGGCCCGGAGCGCCCCCCCGAGGACGACGAGGTCGAGGTCCGGCGCCTCGGCCAGGAAGGGCAGCAGCGCGAGGTTGTTGGTGATGATCCGCAGCCGCCGCTTGGCCAGGAGCTGGCCGAAGGCCGCCACCGTCGAGCCGGCGTCGAGGATCAGCGTGTCCCCGTCCGCCACGAGGTCGAGGGCGGCGCGGGCGATCGCCCGCTTCTCCGCGCCGTTCACGGCGAGCCGCTCGGTCAGGGTGGTCTCGGGCGGGTGGCGCGTCAGGATCGCCCCGCCATAGGTCCGGCGCACGGCCCGGGTGGCGGAGAGGTGCTGGAGGTCGCGGCGGACCGTGGAGGCGGAGACCTTCAGGCGGGCCGCCACGTCGTCGACGTCGATCTCGCCGACGCTCAGCGCCTCCAGCAGCAACGCCCGACGCTCCTGGCTGCGCATCGACATGGGTTCGTGGCTCTCCCGGCTTCGATCCCTCGTCATGGCCGAGGTCGCGGCCGCTGGCCAGGGCGTTTCGCCCGGATCGGCGGCGACGCGACAGGACCCACGCGGTCTCAGGCGGCGATCGATTTCGGCGCGAGGTCGACGGCCTGGCGCAGGGCCTCGATCAGGCTGCGCTCGTCCGCGATCCCCGTGCCGGCGATGTCGAAGGCCGTGCCGTGGTCCACGGAGGTGCGGATCACCGGCAGGCCCACGGTGATGTTCACCCCCGCCTCGAGTCCCAGGACCTTGATCGGGCCGTGGCCCTGATCGTGGTACATGGCCACCACCATGTCGTAGTCGCCGCGCCCGGCGAGGAAGAACAGCGTGTCGGCGGGCAGCGGTCCGCGCACGTCCCAGCCCTTCGCCCGGCAGGCCGCGATGGCCGGGGCGATCTTCTCCGCCTCCTCGCCCCGCCCGAACAGGCCGTTCTCGCCCGCATGGGGATTGATGGCGCAGACGCCGATCTTCGGATCGGCGAGGCCCGCCTTCACCAGGACGGCGTGGCCGCGGGCGATGACGCGCTCGACGAGGCCGGGCTCGATCTTCGCGATGGCGTCGATGAGGCCGATATGGGTGGTGACGTGGATCACCCGCAGCTTGGGTGAGACCAGCATCATCGAGACCTCCGGCGTGCCGGTGAGGTGGGCGAGGAGCTCGGTGTGGCCGGGGAACCTGTGGCCGGCGGCGTGGAGCGCCTCCTTGGACAGGGGCGCCGTGCAGATGCCCTGGGCCTGCCCGGCCTGGACCACCGCCACGGCCTTCTCGATGTAGCGGTAGGCCGCCTCGCCGGCGACCGGCGAGACCTGCCCGAACGGCAGGTCGGCGGGCACGACCTTGAGGTCGAGGCACTGCACAGCGCCGCCGTCGAAATCCGCCTCCCCGGCCGCCGACAGGGCATCGACCGTCAGGCCGGAGCCGACGATCCGGCCGGCCTGCCGCAGGCGCTCGGCGTCGCCGATGACCAGGGGCCGGCACGTCGCCTGGACGTCGGCATGCCCCAGCGCCTTCATGATGATCTCCGGCCCGATGCCGGCGGGGTCGCCCATGGTGATCGCGAGCGTGGGGCGGGTCATGAGAAGCGTCCTTCGAGTCGGGCGGCGCGCAGGCGCTCGCGAATGCGGATGAGGGAGTCGGCGTCGCCGAAGGCGCCGGCCTTGGTGGCGACCGGCACGGCGAGGCGCCCCAGGGTCAGGCCGAGGGAGACCCCCGGCTCGATCTCGTCGACGAGGCGGATGCCGTCGACGCCGAAGCGCGCCAGCAGCGCCGCGGCGGTCTCGCCGCCGGTGGCCGCCACGGCACCGATCCGGCAGGCCACCGGGTCGAGGGCTTCGGCGAGGCCCCGGGCCAGGCGCGGTCCGAGGGCCATGTCGGGCTCGCCCGCGGTGGTGATCTCCACCAGGGCGTCGCCCCCGGCCTCGAGGATGGCGGCGACGCGGCCGGCGAAGGCGGCCCGGGCCGGGCCGTCGACGAGCAGCGTCCCCGGGTCCACGGGCAGGTGGGTGACGCCGTCCCGTCCGGCAAGCCGGCGGGCGGCCGCGCGGCTGGCGGCGGCCAGCGAGCCGACCACGATCAGGCTGCCGAAGCGGCTCGGCGCGTGGGACGGGGGCTGCATCGCCGGTGCCGCCGGGAGGGCGGCGAGCGCATGGGCGAGGCCCGCGCTGCCGATGAAGAACGGGGCCGGCGCCAGGGACAGGCCCGCCGCCGCGATCCGGTCGAGGTCGGCCTCGGTCTCGGCATCGCAGACCGCGACGGCCGGCCCCGTCGCGGCGATTCGGGCCAGCTCCGCGGCCAAGTCGGCGACCAAGTCGGCGACCAAGTCGCCGCCGCGGCCGGTCCCGCGCACGGTAGCGAGCGACACCGTCTCGCTGCGGATCCCCGCGCCGGCGAGGATGGCCCGGAGGTCGGCGCTCGCGTAGGTGTGGTCGCGCCGCCAGACCTCCGCCGCCTCCAGGGGGCGGCCGTCGACCCGGACCCGGCCCTCCAGGGTGGTCCGGCCGGTGGCCGGGAAGGCCGGGGCGCAGATCCCGAAGGCGGACCCGGTCCGGGCCGCCAGGACCGCCAGGGTGGCGGCGGTCTCGGCGGCGGGCTGGCCCCGGAGGGTCGAATCGATCTTCTTGAACAGGACCCGGTCCGGCGCGAACCAGCGCGCCAGCAGAGCGGCGTGCCGCGCCGCCGCCGCGTCCCCGGACAGGCCGCGGCTGTCGGCGTCGTAGGCCAGCACCGCGAGGTCCCGGTCGGCGATGCCCGCGGCCTCCCCCCAGGTCACCGCCGCGTCGAGGCCGCGCCGCCCGAAGGCGATGGCGCAGTCGGCCGCCCCCGTCAGGTCGTCGGCGAGGATGAGCCAGCGGCGGGCCGAATCGGCGGCGGTCATGTCAGCGGCCGGCGACGGGCTGCGCGGGGGGCGCGACCTCCGGGCTCCCGGTCTCGGCCTCGGCCTCGCCGCCGCCGAAGCGCCGGGACGCCCAGGCGGTGGCGATCGGCACCAGGATCGCCGTCACGACGACGCAGGCCGCCACCAGGATCGTCGCCGGTCCGGCGGCTTCGGCATAGGCCGGGTTGGCCGAGGCGACGATCGCCGGCACGGCGGCGGCGTTGCCCGCCGTCGAGGCCGCCGCGATCCCGGCGACGCCGGTCCCCCCCGTGAGCCGGTCGGCGAAGAACAGCGGGATGCCGGTGACCACCACCACGGCGACGCCCATGGCGAGGCCGAGCAGGCCGGCCTGCCAGACCTTGGTCAGGTCGAGGCCGGCCCCCAGGGCGAAGGCGAAGAACGGGATCATCACGGGGATCGCCCGGCTGAGAAAGGCGCGCATCTCCCGGTCGAGGTTGCCGATGATCATGCCGACGAGGAGCGGCAGGATCGCGCCCACCAGGGTCTGCCAGGGAAAGGCCGAGAGCCCGGCGACGCCGAGGGTCACCATGGTGAGGAACGGCCCGCTCTCCAGGGACATCACCGTGTAGGCCCCGACGTCGCGGGGGCGGCCGTACTGGCCCATCAGGGCCATGTAGAGGCCCCCGTTGGTGTCGTTCATGGCGGCGACCACCGCCAGGGTGGAGAGGCCCGCGAACATGCCGGCCGCGACGGGCGCCTCGCCGAGGACCTGCCCGAAGACCAGCCCCAGCAGGATGGCGATGCCGACCTTCACGACCAGCAGGGTGCCGCCCTTCTTCATGATGTACGGCGTCGCGTGGAAGTCGATGCTGGCGCCCATGCAGACGTAGAAGACCGCCAGGATCGTCAGGGCGCCGGAGAAGAGCGCGCCCGTGAACGAGCCGAACAGCTTCGGGGTGCCGGGAAAGAAGGTGGCGATCAGGGCGCCGGCCAGGAGCGGCACCACCATCATGCCGCCGGGCACCGCCTCGATGGCCCGCTTGATCGGAATCTGCATGCGCGTCTCCTCCGTGCGCGTTTCGCGCAATTTTTTCGCTTTTGACGATTTTTTTCGTCGCACGCGACCGGAGATCGACCGCAACGATTCGCTCATTCTGCGCATAACGCGCATGAGGTCAACAATTTTGCGTGATACGCGCAATGTTGAGCGGGCGCCCTGGCGGCGCATCCCGTCAAGGCCGAATCGCTTCGCGGCCCGCCATCTCCGCCGTCGGGGGCGCGCCTCAGGACAGCAGGCCGGGGAGCGCCAGGGCGGTGGTGGTGACGCCGATGGCGGCGAGCAGCGCCAGGACGAGGGCGCGGAACCGGCGCTGGTCGATCTGCGCGAACAGCGACAGCCCGGCCAGCACGCTGACGAGGACGATGGGGAGGCCGAGGGCGAGGTCCCCCAGGAGCTCGGGCGGGAACGGGTTGAGCACGGCCAGGATCGCCAGGGACCAGACCTGCAGGACCAGGGTGAAGCTCTGGTAGACCGCCCGCTGCATGCGCGGGTCCCAGCCGCGCACCAGGCTCCAGGCGGTGGGAAGCGCGCCCGACAGCCCGGCGATGCCGCCGAGGATGCCGCCGAGGAAGCCCACGGCGCCGTCGCTCCAGGCATTGCCGAACGACACCCGGAAGTCGCTGCGCAGCAGCGCCACGCCGGCGCTGTAGAGGATCAGGAAGACCCCGATCAGCACCTTGATCAGAGCGGGATTGAGATCGTTCAGGAGGTAGATGCCGATCGGCGCCCCGAGGAGGCCGGGGCCGATCATCGCCAGGGCCGTCGCCCGCGGCGGCAGGGTCCGCAGCCGCATCACCGACAGGGCCTGCGAGAGGATGCTGCAGGTCAGCACCAGGGCCGTCGCCTCGACGGGCGCCCGGATCGACAGCAGGGTGCCGGAGGCCACCAGGGCGAAGGCGAAGCCCGTCAGGCCGGAGATGAGGCCGGCGCAGCTCAGGCACAGGACGATCTGGAGGGTCTCGCTCACGCTGCGTCTCGGTCTGCCGGGAAATCGTCGGGGTGCGTGACGGCCGGACCGCACGACGTGAGTACTTATGTCTTATATAAGATTACCGTGGGATCAAGCCGGTGCCTGCCTGGACGGCGGGCTCCGGATGCTGAGGCGATAGGCTGGAGCTCGTTCCCCCCGCCCGGATCCCCGGTCGAGACAGATTCGCCTCGCGGATTGACGCCGGAAAATCTCATGTCTTATATAAGACTCAGTCGCCGCAAAGAGCCGACGGCTTCACCCAGGAGGATCTCGGAATGAACAGCCACGCCGGATCGGGCGAGGGGCGGACGAAGCCGCACCTTCTCGCCCACAGCCCGCTGGACAACGTCGCCGTCGCGGTCATCGAGGGCCTGCGTGCCGACACCGATGCGTTCGGCGTCATCACCGAGGACGATTCGACCTTCGCGGTGCATGTCCGCCACGACATCCCGATCGGCCACAAGGTGGCGCTCACCGACCTGAAGGCCGGCGATACGGCCATCAAGTACGGCCAGGACATCGGCAAGATCGTCCAGGACGTCGCCAAGGGCGAACACGTCCATGTCCAGAACCTCAAGACGAAGCGCTGGTGAGGTCGCGATGCCCGGAGAGACCATCATGAACGCCCCCGAGACCACCTCCCCCTTCGTCGGCGGAGCCCCCGACCAGTTCGCCACCGGCGCCCTCGGCGCCGCCCGCCCCTCGGCGGACATCGCGGCCGCCACCTTCATGGGCTGGCGCCGCGAGAACGGCCGCGTCGGCGTGCGCAACCACGTCGTCCTCCTGCCCCTGGACGATCTCTCGAACGCCTCCTGCGAGGCGGTCGCCAACCTCGTCAAGGGCACGATGGCCCTGCCCCACGCCTATGGCCGCCTGCAGTTCGGCGAGGATCTCGAGCTCCATTTCCGCACCCTGATCGGCATCGGCTCCAACCCGAACGTCGCCGCCGTGGTGGTGATCGGCATCGAGGACCAGTGGACCAACCGGATCGTCGAGGGCATCGCCAAGACCGGCAAGCCCGTGGTCGGCTTCGGCATCGAGGGGCACGGCGACATCGCCACCATCGCCAAGGCGAGCTACCAGGCCAAGCGCTTCGTGCAGTGGGCGACCGAGCTGCCCCGCGAGGAATGCCCGATCTCGGACCTCTGGATCTCGACGAAGTGCGGCGAGTCCGACACCACCACCGGCCTGTCCTCCTGCCCCACCGTGGGCAACCTCTACGACAAGCTGATCCCGCAGGGGATCTACGGCGTGTTCGGCGAGACCTCGGAGATCACCGGCGCCGAGCACCTCTGCCGCGAGCGCGCCGCCACGCCGGAGATCGGCGACAAGTGGTTCGCCATGTGGAAGTCCTACCAGGACGACGTCATCGAGGCCCATAAGACGGACGACCTCTCGGATTCCCAGCCGACCAAGGGCAACATCCTCGGCGGCCTGAGCACCATCGAGGAGAAGGCGCTCGGCAACCTCGAGAAGATCGGCCACGACTGCCGCTACATCGACGCGCTGCAGCCGGCCGAGTCCCCCGCCCGGGGACCGGGCCTGTACTACATGGACACCTCCTCGGCGGCGGCCGAGTGCGTGACCCTGATGGCGGCGGCGGGCTACGTGGTCCACACCTTCCCCACCGGCCAGGGCAACGTCATCGGCAACCCGATCGTCCCGGTGATCAAGATCACCGGCAACCCACGCACGGTGCGCACCATGGGCGAGCACATCGACGTCGACGTCTCGGGCGTGCTCACCCGGGAGATGACCATCCCGCAGGCCGGCGACGCCCTGATCGACATGGTGGTGCGGACCGCGAACGGACGGCTCACGGCCGCCGAATCCCTCGGCCACCGTGAGTTCGTGATGACGAAGCTGTACCGGAGCGCCTGACCGGCGGCCTCTCCCGCCGCGTTCCGGCCTGGAACGCGGCGTCCCGCCCCGACGCCATCGGGGTTTTCGCGAAGGCGGAGTTTTTCGCGAAGGGATGAAGACCGCGCAGCGGCGCATCCCGTTCGAAGCGCGCGTGGGAGGAATGCCGATGCGGTTCGCGCCAATGAAATTCTTGCGATCGATCTACGGCCAGGTCCTGATCGGCATCGCCCTCGGCATCGTCGTGGGCGTGCTGGCCCCCGGCTTCGCCGTCGGCCTGAAGATCCTCGGCGACATGTTCATCAACCTGATCAAGATGGTCGTCGGGCCGGTGATCTTCTGCACGGTGGTGGTCGGCATCGCCCATGTGGGCGACATGAAGAGCGTCGGCCGCATGGGCCTGAAGACCCTCGTGTACTTCGAGGTCTCGACCACCGTGGCCCTCGGCGCCGGCCTCCTCTTCGTCAACCTGCTGCGGCCGGGCGACGGCATCAACGCCACGGTGGAGAGCCTGGACGCCCAGAGCGTCGCCACGATCGCCGGCAAGGCCCACGCCCAGAGCGTGATGGAGATCATCGCCAACATCATCCCGCACAGCGCTGTCGACGCCTTCGCCAAGGGCGACCTGCTGCAGGTGATGTTCTTCTCCGTGCTGGTGGGGATGGGCCTCGCCGCCATGGGGCCGAAGGGGCAGTTCCCCCTCCGGGTCATCCACGCCTTCGGCGAGATCCTGATGAAGGTCGTGGGCATCATCATGCGCTTCGCCCCCATCGGGGCGTTCGGGGCCATGGCCTTCACCATCGGCAAGTTCGGCCTCGGCATCCTGGCCCAGTACGGGATGCTGATCCTGTCCCTCTACCTGACCTTCTTCGTGTTCATCGTGTTGTTCCTCGGCGGCGTGATGCGGTTCTACGTGGGCCTGAGCCTGTGGAAGCTGTTCCTCTACGTCCGCGAGGAGATGTTCATCCTGCTCGGCACGACCAGCACGGAATCGGTCCTACCGCGCCTGATGGCCAAGCTCGGCGGACTCTCCGTCGAGAAGGGCGTCACCGGCCTGGTGATGCCGGCGGGCCTGTCCTTCAACATGGACGGCTCGTGCATCTACCTCACCATGGCGATCGGCTTCATCGCCCAGGCGCTCAACATCCCGCTCACCTGGGAGCAGGAGCTCGGGATCCTCGCCATCGCGCTGGTGACCTCGAAGGGGGTGGCCGGGGTCGCCGGGGCCATCCTGTTCGTGCTCGCCGCCACCCTGCAGGCGTCCCAGCTCCTTCCCGTCGCCGGCATCGCGCTGATCATCGGCGTCGACCGCATCCTCAACGAGCTGCGCTGCATCACCAACGCCATCGGCAACATGGTGGCCACCCTGGTGATCGCCCGCTGGGAGGGCAAGATCGACCTCGCCCATGCCCGCGCCGTCCTCGACGGACGCATCCAGCCCGACCTCGACAGCCTGGACGAGCCGGACGAGGCGATGGCGGAGGCGCCCGCCCCCACCGGCCCGAGCCCGGCCCGCCACCGGGCGATGCCCGCCGCGATCCCCGCCACCTGACGGGCCGCGTCCCCGCAAACCGGAGGCCCAGCGCCGTGACACCATCCACCCTGACGACCTCAGAGACGACGACATCCCGAACCGGCCGCGTGCCGAAGGTCGTGATCGCCGAGTTCATGGACGAGGCCGCCATCGCAGCCGAGCTCGGCGGGTTCGCGACCCTGTACGACCCGGCCCTGGTCGACCGGCCGGAGGACCTGCGGGCGGCGCTGGCCGATGCGGACGCCCTCGTGGTCCGCAACCGCACCCAGGTGAGCGCGGCCCTCCTGGCCGCCGCCCCCGACCTGAAGGTGGTCGGGCGCCTCGGCGTCGGCCTCGACAACATCGACCTTGCGGCCTGCCGGGCCCGCGGCGTCGCCGTCTATCCCGCCACCGGCGCCAACGACGTCGCGGTGGCCGAGTACGTGATCGGCACCGCCATGCTCCTCCTGCGCGGCGCCTACGGGGCCAGCGCCGCGGTGGCGGCCGGGACCTGGCCGCGCAATGCCCTGATGGGCCGGGAGATCTCGGGCAAGCGCCTCGGCCTCGTCGGCTTCGGCGCCATCGCCCGCGAGACCGCCCGCCGTGCCCTCGCCCTCGGGATGGAGGTCTCGGCCCACGACCCCTTCCTGCCGGCCGACGACCCGGCCTGGCGGCCGGATTGCGGTCCGGTGGCGCGCGCCGATCTCGCCGGGCTCATCGCCGAAAGCGACGTCCTGTCCCTGCACGTGCCGCTGACGCCCGAGACCCGGGGGATGATCGATGCGGACGCCCTCGCCCGGATGCCCGCCGGGGCGGTGCTCATCAATGCCGCCCGGGGCGAGGTGGTCGACGGCGCGGCCGTGGCGGCGGCTTTGCGGGCCGGGCATCTCGGCGGGGCCGCCCTCGACGTCTTCCCGCAGGAACCCCTCGCGGCCGCCGCGGGCGCCCTCTTCCGCGACGTGCCCAACCTCATCCTGACGCCGCACATCGCCGGGGTGACCCGGGAATCGAACGTGCGCGTGTCCCGCGTCACGGCCCAGGCCGTGCGCCGCCACCTCTCCGAGGACTGAAACGCCATGACCACCCTGAGCCTCGCCGCCGCCCACGCCCTCGTCAGCGAGGCCCTGGTCCGCTGCGGAACCCGCGCGCCCGCTGCCCGCAGCGTCGCCCGCGCCCTCGTGGGCGCCGAGGCCGACGGGCTGAAGGGCCACGGGCTCTCGCGGGTGGCCGCCTATGCGGCCCAGGTCCGGGCCGGCAAGGTGGTGGGCGACGCCGCGGTCGCGGTGAGCCGGCCCCGGCCCGGGCTCCTCGCCGTCGATGCCGCCCACGGCTTCGCCTACCCGGCCCTCGACGCGGTGGTGGAGCAACTCCCGGCCGTGGCCCGTGCGCAGGGCGTCGCGGCGGCCGGCATCCGGCGCTCGCACCATTGCGGCGCGGCCGGCCGTCCCGTCGAGGCCCTGGCCGAGGCCGGGCTCGTGGCGATCCTGCTGGCCAACACCCCCGCCGCCATGGCGCCCTGGGGCGGATCCCGGGCGGTGTTCGGGACGAACCCCCTCGCCTTCGCCTGCCCCCTGCCCGGCCGCGCGCCGATCGTGGTCGACCTGTCCCTCTCGAAGGTGGCCCGCGGCGCGATCATGGCCGCCCGCCAGCGCGGCGAGGCCATCCCCGAGGGCTGGGCCCTCGATGCCGCGGGCGCGCCGACCACCGACCCGGCCGCGGCCCTGAAGGGCACCATGGTGCCGCTCGGCGACGCCAAGGGCACGGCGCTGGCCCTGATGGTGGAACTCCTCGCGGCCGGCCTGACCGGCGGGCGCTTCGCCGGCGAGGCGAGCTCGTTCCTCGACGCCGAGGGCGATCCGCCGGGCACCGGGCAGCTCGTCATCGCCCTCGCGGCGGATGCCTTCGGCCCCGGGGCGCTGACCCGGTTCGCGGAGCTCGCCGGCTCCATCGAGGCGCAGGACGGGGCCCGCCTGCCCGGGGCCCGCCGCCTCGCCCTCCGGGCCCGGGCCGAGGCCGAGGGGCTCGCCGTCCCGGACGCCCTCGTGGCCGAGATCGAGGCGCTCTGACGATGAAGGCCGCCCTCCCGAGCGGGACCCGCCCCCGGCCGCCGGCCCTGCGGATCGACCGATTGCCCGGAGCGGGGCTCGGCCTTAACGAGGGACGGGACACCGTGCTGGGAAACCTCTCCTTTCCTCCGCCCACGCCCGGGGAGCAGCGGCGCACCGACATGGAACGCACAGGTGGGAATGCGGTGGGTTTCCGGCCGCTCTATCGGCAGGTCTACGACACGCTCCTGCGCCGCCTCGCCGACGCCGTCTGGCAGCCGGGCCAGATCCTGCCCAGCGAGGGCGTGCTGGCGGCCGAGCTCGGCGTCAGCCAGGGCACGGTCCGCAAGGCCCTCGACGCCCTCACCGCCGACAGCCTGCTGGTGCGCCGCCAGGGGCGCGGCACCTTCGTGGCCGAGCACGACGACAAGCAGAGCGTCTTCCGCTTCTTCAAGCTGCGCCCCGACGGGGCGGTGGCCGGCACCCCCACCAGCCGCGTCGTGGCGATCGCGGAGGCCGCGGCCACCATCGACGAGCGCGACCGGCTCGCCCTCCTGCGCAACGCGCGCGTGGTGCGGCTGGAGCGGGTGCGCGCCCTCGACGGACGGATCTGCCTCGTCGAGACGATCGCCGTGCCGTCGAGCCTGTTCCCCGGCCTGGCCGCGATGGAGCTCCCGAACACGCTCTACAGCCTCTACGCGACCCGGTTCGGCATCACGATCGCCACCGCGCACGAGCGCCTCAAGGCGATCGCCCTGGCCCCCGACAAGGCGCCCCTGCTGGGGGTGCCGGCGGGGATTCCGGTGCTCGAGGTCGACCGGGTCGCCGTCGATCTCGAGGACCGGCCGGTGGAGTGGCGCCTGTCGACCTGCCTCACCGAGGACATCCACTACGCCTCCGTCCTGCGCTGACCGCGCGGGACGGCTTCAGCCGGACGGGAGAGACCGGGATGACCGAGACCGATCGCAGAACGCTCCTCCGGCAGGCCGGGGCCGGCCTGCTCGCGGCGTCCGGCGCTGCCCTGGCGCCCTGGGCGGCCCGGGCCGGCGAGGTCGTCACCCTGCCCTTCGGCAACGGCGAGCGCCCCCTGGTGGCCTATCCGGGCAAGCGCCCGCTCCTGCAGATGACGGCGCGGCCGCCGCAGCTCGAGACGCCCTTCGCGGTGTTCGACGAAGGGGTGATTACGCCGAACGACGCCTTCTTCGTTCGCTACCACCTGGCCGACATTCCGACCGCGATCGATCCCGAGGCCTTCCGCCTGACGGTGTCGGGGCATGTGGACGGACCGGTCGGGCTGTCGCTGGCCGCCCTGAAGGCGATGCCGTCCGTCGAGATCGTCGCGGTCAACCAGTGCTCGGGCAATTCGCGTGGCTTCGTCGCGCCGCGGGTCGCCGGCGGGCAGCTCGCCAACGGCGCCATGGGCAACGCCCGCTGGACCGGCGTGCCCCTGAAGGCGGTGCTCGACCGGGCGGGCGTGAAGGCCGGGGCGGTGCAGGTCGTCTTCGAGGGCCTCGACGGCCCGGTCCTGCCCGAGACCCCGGACTTCGCCAAGGCGCTCGCCATCGACCATGCCCGCGACGGCGAGGTGATGCTGGCCTGGGCCATGAACGGCGAGGACCTGCCCTGGCTCAACGGCTATCCCCTGCGCCTCGTGGTGCCGGGCTTCTACGGCACCTACTGGGTCAAGCACCTCAACGCGATCACGGTGACGGACAAGCCTTACGAGGGATTCTGGATGCGCGCGGCCTACCGCATCCCGGACAATGCCTGCGCCTGCGTCGAGCCCGGCCAGACCCCCAAGGCCACCGTGCCGATCAACCGCTTCGCCATCCGCTCCTTCGTCACCAACCTCGCCGACGGGGCCGCGATCCCGGCCGGCCGGACGGCGTTGCGCGGCATCGCCTTCGACGGCGGTTCGGGCATCCGGGCGGTGGCGGTCTCCACCGATGACGGGCGAAGCTGGACGGAGGCGCACCTCGGCCCCGATCTGGGGCGCTATGCGTTCCGGCCCTGGACCCTGTCGGTCGACCTCCCCGCGGGGGCGCATGCCCTCCGGGTCCGGGCGACGGGCCAGGACGGCGCCACCCAGCCGATGGAACCGCGCTGGAACCCGCCGGGCTACATGCGCAACGTCGTCGAGACCGTCCGGGTGCAGGCCGCATGAGGAGAGACAGGATGACCGTGCGTTCCCGCGCGGCGGCGCTGGCCGCCACCGGCCTCCTGGCCGGACTTTGGGCCGGCCTGCCGGCCGCCGCCGCGCCCCGGACCTACGACCGGCCGGAGCCGACCGCGCAGCTGCGCTCGGCCCCCGGCCACGAGGCCGGCCGCGCGTCAGCCGAGGCCCATTGCCAGAGCTGCCACGGGGTGGACTACATCGCGATGCAGCCGCCGGGCCAGGGCGCGGCCTTCTGGACAAGCGAGGTGACGAAGATGCGCAAGGTCTATCACGCCCCGGTCGACGAGGCGGACGGCAAGGCCATCGCGGACTACCTCGCGGCGGCGTACTAGGCGTCGGACCGAATGACGGACGCCGCACCGGGCGGCGCCGGACCCTTACAGGATGGCGGTGATGAAGGCGGCAACCTGCGCATGAGCGTTCGCGACCATCTGCGCCACCGGCTCGTCGGCCAGGTAGACGCGGCTCGCCGTCAGAGTCGCGGCGACCAGCCAGAAGCCGATCACGGCGATGCTGCGCGCCCGACGGTCGCCCGCGGTGGGGGCGCCCTGGCACGCGATCTCGACGGGCTCGCCAAAGGGATCGTAGGCCATCGCTGGGTTGTCGAACCGGTTGCTCATGGGGATGAATGTCGCGCTTCGACCCTGCCCAATCAATGGATGGGTTTTGCGAAGATTTTCGCCACGGGAGAGCATTGTTCTCGCGGCCGCGCCCGGGGCAGAATTTCCTTCCGATTGCCTCGCGGAAAGGCAGCATGAGCACCAAGAGCATCACGACGGCCCCCGCCGGAGCAGGCAAGCCGGAGGCCGCCGGTGGCCGGATCGCCTCCCTGGTGCCCGGCCTCTGCGTCTGCCTCGCCGTCACGGCGGCGGCCCTGGCCGTCCAGGCCCTGGAGGAGCGCGCCACGGGCCACCCCTACGTCGAGGCCCTGGTCATCGCGATCCTGCTGGGGATCGCGCTGCGCACCCTGTGGAGCCCGGGCGAGCGCTTCCGGGCCGGCATCGCCTTCTCGGCCAAGCAGGTGCTCGAACTGGCCGTCACCCTGCTCGGCGCCTCGATCAGCCTCGGGGCCATCGTC
This sequence comes from Methylobacterium sp. Leaf465, assembly GCF_001424705.1. GTDB lineage: Bacteria > Pseudomonadota > Alphaproteobacteria > Rhizobiales > Beijerinckiaceae > Methylobacterium. Next base: position 80,335 of record NZ_LMRA01000006.1, on the reverse strand, counting down.
GCCTCCGGCACGAGCCTCCTCGTGGGCATCGTCGCCACGGTGGTGCTGGCGATCGTGGCCAGCTACGCCATCTGCCGGGTGCTCGGCCTGCCGTCCCGCATGGCGATCCTGGTGGCCTGCGGCAACGCGATCTGCGGCAACTCCGCCATCGCCGCGGTGGCGCCGGTGATCGGGGCCGACAGCAAGGACGTGGTGGCCGCCATCGCCTTCACGGCGGTGCTCGGCGTGCTGATGGTGCTGGGCCTGCCCCTGTTCATCCCCCTCGCCGGCCTGTCCGAGCACCAGTACGGCACCCTGGCGGGCCTCACCGTCTATGCGGTGCCGCAGGTGCTCGCCGCCACGGTGCCGGTGGGCATCCTGGCGACCCAGGTCGGCACCCTGGTCAAGCTCGTGCGCGTCCTGATGCTCGGGCCGGTGGTTGTGGCCTTCTCGTTCATCGCGCCGCACTTGCCGGCGGAGGGCGCGTCGGCCAAGGGCCGGCCCGGGCGCCTCGGCTTCTTCAAGATCGTGCCCTGGTTCATCCTGGGCTTCCTGGCGCTCGCGACCCTGCGCTCGGCCGGGCTCATCCCGGACGCGGCCTCCCAGCCGGTGACGCGGCTGGCGGGCCTCCTCACCGTGGTGTCGATGGCGGCGCTCGGCCTCGGCGTCGACGTGCGGGTGCTGGCGCGGGTGGGCGGCCGGGTCACCCTGGCGGTGACCGGCTCCCTCGTCGTCCTCCTGGTCGTCAGCCTGTCCCTGATCTGGGCCCTCGGGATCGCCTGAGCGGGTCCCCGGCGGCGGCCCGAATCCGGCCGCCGCTCGTCCGTCAGGCGGAACGGCCCTCTCGGAGGAAGGGCCTGTCTCAGACGAAGTGCTTGGAGAGCTTCAGCCCCTGGGCCTGGTAGTTCGAGCCCGCGCCCGCGCCGTACAGGGTGGCGGGGCGCTCGGCCATGCGCTCGTAGACGAGGCGGCCGACGATCTGGCCGTCCTCGAGCAGGAACGGCACGTCGCGCGAGCGCACCTCGAGGACGGCGCGGGCCCCCGCCCCGCCCGCGGCGGCGAAGCCGAAGCCCGGATCGAAGAAGCCGGCGTAGTGGACCCGGAACTCGCCCACCAGGGGGTCGAACGGCACCATCTCGGCGGCGAAGTCGGGCGGCACCTGCACGGCCTCCTTGGAGGCCAGGATGTAGAACTGGCCGGGATCGAGGATCAGGGCCCGGGACGGGTCGGCGTGCAGGGGCTCCCAGAAATCCGCTGCCCGGTGCGTGCCCGGGGCGTCGACGTCGACGAGGCCGGTATGGCGCCGGGCGCGGTAGCCGATGAGGCCGGAGAAGCCCGCAAGGTCGATGGAGACGCCGATGCCGCCCTGGAAGGTCGGGTTCGGGGCGTCGACCAGGGGCGAGGCCGCGTGCAGGGCCGCGAGGTCGGCGTCGGTGAGGCGGGGCTCGCCGCGCCGGAACCGGATCTGCGACAGGCGCGAGCCGGTGCGGACCTTCACCGGGAAGGTGCGGGGCGAGATCTCCGCATAGAGCGGCCCGTGATAGCCGGCCTCGACCTGGTCGAAGGCGGCGCCCCGGTCGGTGATGACGCGGGTGAAGACGTCGATGCGGCCGGTGGAGCTCTTCGGGTTGGCGCTGGCCGCGAGGTCGCCCGGCAGGGCGAGATGCTCCTGCAGCTCGGCGATGTACACGCAGCCCGTTTCCAGCACGGCCCCGTGGCGAAGGTCCATCTCGTGCAGGGCGAAGGCGTCGATGCAGGCGGAGACCGTGCGGGTGCCGGGCAGGAAGCTGGTGCGCACGCGGAACACCCGGGCGCCGAGGCGCAGGTCGAGGCTCGCGGGCTGGATCTGGTCGGGCGCGTAGGGCGTGTCGGGCCGGATCGCGCCCGCGCGCGTCAGCGCTGCGATCCCGGCCGCGGCCAGAATCCCGTGCTGGCGGCTGTCCGCCCCGTCCTGCATCGCGGCCCGAATCCCGTCTTGCATCCGCTCGCACCACCCGCTCGTCGATCGGGCACCACCCCGGCGGCCGGGGCGGGAACGCCGCATTCTGCACGAAATGCGGCCGGATCGCCTAAGGTCCGGTTAAGCCTCCGGGTCTTGCGCGATCCGCAGGACGATCCAGGCGAGGACGAGGCGCGCGATGGCGCCCATGGCGATCAGACCCGCGAGCGCGCTGGCGAGGATCGGGAAGCCGGCGGGCCAGGCCGCCAGGGCGACGGCGAACAGGACCGTGCCGAGGCCGGCGGCCGGTCCGAAGGCCAGCACCAGGGAGGGCAGGCCGGCGATCCGGGGCGGCCCGCCTCCGCGGCGGGCCAGCCAGGCCCCCGCCCCCTGCGCCAGCCCGTCGAGGGCCAGCGCCACGGCCAGCGCCAGGGCGGCCCAGCCGTTGCGCTCCGGCGCGGCCCAGGCGAAGGCGGCGGTCAGGCCCGCGAGGGCGAGGCTGGCGAGGAGGGCCCGGCCGGCGGACCGGACGGACGGGCGCGAAACGGTCTCCTCGACCACGGGGCACGGACCTCGTTCTTGCGCGGGCACCCCCGCATTCGCCACGATTGACGCGGTTTTGCGAGGGCCGTACCACGACGCCCTGTGCTTGTCGCGAACGCAGCGCGCTCGGGGTTCAGGTCCGGCCAGGGAGGCATGACGGGGATGTACAAGGCCCAGACGCGCGGGATCAGCGTGACCGTGATGCCTCGCTTCGTCGAGGAAGAATCGTCGCCGGCCGAGAGCCGCTACTTCTTCGCCTACACGGTCGAGATCGTGAACAACGGCCCCGAGCAGGTGCAGCTGCGCTCCCGCCACTGGCGCATCGTCGACGGGCGCGGCGAGACCCAGGAGGTCCGCGGCGCCGGGGTGGTCGGCAAGCAGCCGGTGCTCGAGCCGGGCGAATCGTTCAGCTACACCAGCGGCTGCCCGCTCACCACGCCGGACGGCCTGATGGCCGGCAGCTACACCATGGCGACCCATGGGGGCGAGAGCTTCGAGGCGGAGATCCCGGCCTTCTCGCTCGATTCGCCCCATGTCCGCCGCAGCGTGCACTAGGGCGATGTCCACCGAAGGCCCGCGCCCGGAGACCCTCGACTGGCTGGCGCGGCTCGTGGCCTTCGACACCGAGAGTTCGAAATCGAACCTCGCGCTCATCGACTGCGTGGCGGCCGCCCTCGACGACCTCGGCGTGCCCTTCGTCCGCGTGCCCAACGCGGCCGGCGACAAGGCGGCCCTGTTCGCCACCATCGGCCCGATGGTCGACGGCGGCATCGTGCTCTCGGGCCATACCGACGTGGTGCCGGTGACGGGGCAGGCCTGGAGCGCCGACCCCTTCACCCTGCGGGTGGCGGACGGGCGTGCCTACGGGCGCGGCGCCGTCGACATGAAGGGCTTCTGCGCCCTGGCGCTCGCGGCGATCCCGCGCTTCCAGGCCGCCGGCCTCGAGCGTCCGATCCACATCCTCCTGTCCTACGACGAGGAGACCACCTGCCTGGGTGTGGCCGACACGATCGCGCGGTTCGGGGCCGACCTGCCGCGCCCGGGCGCGGTGATCGTCGGCGAGCCCACCGACCTCGAAGTGGCCGACGCGCACAAGAGCATCGTCACCTATCTCACCACCGTGCACGGGCACGAGGCCCACTCGGCCAAGCCGATGCTCGGGGCCAACGCCGTGATGGCGGCGGCCGACCTCGTCTCGGAGCTGAACCGGATCGCCGACGCGATGATCGCCCGGGGCGACGCCTCGGGCCGCTTCGACCCGCCCGCCACCACCGTGCATGTGGGCACCATCGCGGGTGGCACGGCCCGCAACATCCTGCCCAAGGTCTGCACCTTCCACTGGGAGTTCCGCGGCCTGCCCGACCTCGACATGGGCGAGATCCCGGCCCTGTTCGAGGCCAAGGTGCGCACCGTGCTGCGCGACCGGCTCAACCGCTACGGCGATTACGGGCGGATTGAGACGCTGGAGGAGGTGGCGGTGCCGGGCCTCGCGCCGGAGCCCGGCTCGGCGGCCGAGCGGCTGGCCCTCCGGGTGGCGGAGCGCAACCACACGATCTCGGTGCCCTACGCCACGGAGGCCGGGCGCTTCCAGTTCGCCGGCATCCCCACCGTGGTCTGCGGCCCCGGCTCCATCGACCAGGCGCACCAGCCGGACGAGTACATCACGCTCGCGGCGCTCAGGGCCGGCGAGGCCTTCATGGACCGCCTCGCGGCGGCGTGCGTGACGCCATGACCGCCTTCGTGCCCCGCACCATCGCGGCGGACGGGCCGGTGAAGCTGCGCCCGCTGGAGCGCGAGGACCTGATGTTCGTGCATCAGCTCAACAACAACGACAGCATCATGCGCTACTGGTTCGAGGAGGCCTACGAGTCCTTCGCCGAACTGGCGCAGCTCTACGAGCGCAACATCCACAACCAGACCGAGCGGCGCTTCATCATCGCCAATGCGGACGGCGCCCCCGCCGGCCTCGTCGAGCTCGTGGAGATCAACCACCTGCACCGGCGCTGCGAATTCCAGATCGCGATCCACCCGGCCTTCCAGGGCCAGGGCTACGCCCCGCGGGCCACGCGCATCGCCATGGACTACGCCTTCAGCGTCCTCAACATCCACAAGCTCTACCTGCACGTGGACAAGGACAATGCCCGCGCGGTGCGGATCTACGAGCGCTGCGGCTTCGAGCCCGAGGGCATCCTGAAGGACGAGTTCTTCGTCAACGGCAAGTACCGCGACGCGGTGCGGATGTGCCTGTTCCAGCCCGCCTACCTCGCCCGCCGGGGCGGCGGCGACATCGCCGATCCCGTCCTGAAGGCCTGAGCGCCGGGCCCCCGCGAGGAGGTCCGGCGCCGCGTTCAGGTCCTGCGATCGGCCTTCGCGATCAGTTGCGGCCCGCGCCGCCCTGCCCGCCGCTGCGCTCGCCGCCACCCATGCTGCCGGCCTTGCCGCCCTGCGCGCCGGCATTCGGGCCGCGCTCGGCCCCGCCGGTCCGGTTGCCGGTGTTCATGGTGCCGCGCTCGGCGCCGCCCGAGCGGTCGGCCGCGTTGCGGATGCCCGAGCCCTCGGTCCCGCGGTCGCGGTTCGTGTCGCGCTCGGCCGAGGCACCGTTGCGGTCCCCCTGCTGGCGGGTGTCGGCGTTGCGGATGCCATCCCGCGACGTGGTCTCGGTCGAGCGGACGTTGCGCGTGTCGCGCCGAGCGTCGGTGCGGGACGAGACGGCCTTGCCGCGGAAGCCCCGCTCCTCGAAGCGGGCGCCGACGGTGCCGCCCCGGCGTTCGGTCACCGTCAGGCGGCGATACTCGGGCGAGCCGTAGACCACGCGCTGGCCGCGCACCACGACATAGCGGGTGCCGGGACGGCGGGTGGTCGTCTCCTCGACGCGGACGAGGCGGCGGTACTGGGGCGAGCCGTAGAGGACGCGCTGACCGCGGATGGTGACGTAGCGCCGGCGTGCGCGCTCGACCACGCGGTCGCCACCGCGATGCTCGATGGTGACGAGGCGGCGATATTCCGGCGAGCCGTAGACCACGCGCTGGCCGCCGATGAAGACGAAGCGGCCCGAGCGGCGTCCGCCCTCGAAGCGTTCGCTGCGCGACTCGCTGCGGGTGTTGACCGAGACGCGGTCGCGCTGCTCGCGGCCGCCGACCCGGTCCTCCCGGGACGACGTCCGGGTCGCCCGGTCGCCGCGCGCGCCGTCGCGGCCGCCCCGGTCCGCGCTGCGGGCCTGCGAATCCTTGTTCTGCGAATCTCGGGCCTGGGAATCCCGGCCCTGGGACTCGCGGGCCGCCGTGTCGCCGCGCCCGCCGCTCTCCATGCGGCTGCCCTCGCGGCGTCCGCCCGCCTCGGCCCGTCCGCCCATCTCGCTGCGGGCGCCGCCCGAAGCGCCCTCGGCGCCGCCCTGGCTGCGGGCGGCGGCCCCACCACGGCCGCCGGCCTCGCTGCCGCCGGCGGTGCCGGCCTGGCCCGCGCCCTGGGCGTAGGCTGACGTCGTCATCAGCAGTGCCGTCAGACCGACGACGATATTCTTGCTGACCAGATTTTTGCCGACCACGAATGTCTTCATCGACGTTCCTCCTGAGCTCTTGTCGAGCACTCTTGAGAAACCCCAAACGTCGAAACCTGAGAAACGGTTCAAATGCGAGGCCCGGCTGTGGGCGCGAGCATTTGCGGCGTCTTGTCCTCGTCAAAGGTCAAGCTTGGCGATGCTGCCGCGACGCCTGTCGCGGCAGCCCCGGATCAGGGGCCCGACTGGGCTGCGACTTCGGCTTCCACCGCCGCCGGATCGAGGTCGTAGCGCCGTGAGCAGAACTCGCAGGTGATGCCGATGCGCCCGTCATCGGCGATCATGTCCCGGCGCTCCTGAGGCGAGAACGAGGTGATCATGCCCATCACCCGCTCGGGCGAGCAGCGGCACTGCTCGTGCACCGCCTGCGCCTCGAACACCCGCACGCCGCGCTCGTGGAACAGGCGGTAGAGCAGGCGCTCGGCCGAGACCTCCGGGTCGACGAGCTCGTGGTCCTCGATGGTGGAGACGAGGCTGCGCGCCTCGACCCAGGCGTCGTCCTCGGGCACGCCGTTCGCGTCGAGGTGGACGTGGCCCTCGGGGATGTCGCCCGGGGGCAGGTCGGCGAGCCGGGCCCGGTCGATGGATTGCGGCAGGAACTGCACCAGGAGGCCGCCGGCCCGGTAGGTCCGGGCGCCGCCGGCATATTGCTCGGCCACCGCGAGGCGGACCTGGGTCGGGATCTGCTCGGACTGGCGGAAGTACTGGTGCGCCGCCTCCTCGAGGCTCTGGCCCTCCAGGGCGACGACGCCCTGGTAGCGGCTGCTGGTGGGACCCTGGTCGATGGTCATGGCCAGGTGCCCCTGCCCGATCAGGTCCGGGTCCTGGAGCGGGCCGGCCCCGAGGGCGTCCACCCGCGCGGTGTCGAAGCGCGCCGTGGCGCGCAGGCGGTCGGGCGCCTCGAAGTCGACCACGATCATCTCCACCGGGCCGTCGGTCTTGGTCTGGAGCTGGAAGCGGCCCTCGAACTTCAGGGACGAGCCGAGGAGCACGGTGAGCGCCGCCGCCTCGCCGAGGAGGCGGGCCACCGCATCGGGATATCCGTGCCGGCGCAGGATGGTGTCGACGGACGGGCCGAGGCGGACCACGCGGCCGCGCACGTCGAGGGCCTCGACGGCGAAGGGCAGCACCACGTCGTCATCGCCCTCGATGAGGAGCGGCGGGACGGATCCCGTGGTCGTTCCAGCAGGCATTCCAGAAGTCATGGCAGCTCCGATCGGGCTCGACGAACGCGAGGGCTGGGCCACGGACCGCGCGACCCCTCGGGGGCGGGGCCGTGAGATCGCCGAACGGTCTCGGCGGCGTACCGGTCGGAACGGCCGCGCGCGTCGCGCGGCCGCGCCCAACCCTCAGGGAAGAATGGTCCCCATATAGGGATCCGGGCGCGGCGGCGCGACGGGGCGGGGATGCGGCCCGTGCACGGGTGGTCCCGCACCAGGCCACCCCCCGGGGGCGTTCCCGGCCGTCAGAGGCCGTGGGCCTGCAGGCACCAGGCGAGGATGCCCTTCTGGGCATGCAGGCGGTTCTCGGCCTCGTCGAAGATCACCGATTGCGGGCCGTCGATCACTTCGGCGGTGACCTCCTCGCCGCGATGGGCCGGCAGGCAGTGCATGAAGATCGCGTCCTGGGCCGCGGCGGCCATCAGGCGGGCATCGACCCGGTAGGGCACCAGCAGGTTGTGCCGGTGCTGGTCGTCCTCGTCGCCCATGGAGACCCAGCAATCGGTGACCACCGCGTCCGCTCCGTCCACCGCTTCGTAGGCGTCGGTGGTGACGTTGACGGTGGCGCCCTGCGCCTTCGCCCAGTCGAGGAGCGGCTGGGGCGTCGACAGCTCCGGCGGGGCCGCGATGTTGAGGGTGAAGTCGAAGCGCGCGGCGGCGTGCACCCAGGAGGCGAGCACGTTGTTGGCGTCCCCCGACCAGGCCACGGTGCGGCCCCGGATCGGCCCGCGATGCTCCTCGAAGGTCAGGAGGTCGGCCATGATCTGGCACGGGTGCGAGACCTTGGTCAGGGCGTTGATCACCGGCACGGTGGCGTACTCGGCCAGCTCCAGCATCAGGCCGTGGTCCAGGATGCGGATCATGATCGCGTCGACGTAGCGCGAGAGCACCCGGGCGGTGTCGCCCACGGTCTCGCCGCGGCCGAGCTGCATCTCGCTCCCCGTCAGCATCAGGGTCTCGCCGCCGAGCTCGCGCATGCCGACGTCGAACGACACCCGGGTCCGGGTCGAGGGCCGGTCGAACACCATCGCCAGGGTCTTGCCGATGAGGGGGCGGTCCTCGGCCAGCGTGCCCTTGCGGCGGCGCGCCTTGATGCGGGCGGCGGCGTCCAGCACCGTGCGCAGCTGCTCGGCCGAGAAGTCCTTGAGGTCGAGGAAGTGGCGGGTTCCGTGGCCGGTCCCGTTCAGTGTCGTGGTCATCGGTCCGTTCTTCGTGTGCGTGGTCCCGGTCAGGGCAGTTTCGGTCGGGGCGGGGCGGCGTCGCGGCCGGTGCGGCCGTCCGGTGACGCGCCCGGTTCCTGGCGGTTACTCGGCGGCGCCGCGCAGGCGCGTCCCGAGCCGGCCGGCCGCCGTGTCGAGGCGGGTGACCGCCTCCGCCACGTCGGCCTCGGTGATGATGAGCGGCGGCAGCAGGCGCACCACGTTGTCGCCCGCCGGGATCACCAGCAGATGCGCGTCGCGGGCGGCGGCGGCGAATTCGGTGTTCGGCACGTGGAGCTTGAGGCCGAGCATCAGGCCCTCGCCGCGGATGTCCGCGATGACGGCCGGGTGCCGGTCCTGCAGGGCGGCGAGGCGCTGCTTCAGGATCAGGCCCATGCGCTGGACATGGTCGAGGAAGCCGTCCGCCAGCACCACGTCGAGGACGGCGTTGCCCACCGCCATGGCCAGCGGGTTGCCGCCGAAGGTGGTGCCGTGGCTGCCCGCCGTCATGCCGCGCGCGGCGTTCGCCGTGGCGAGGCAGACGCCGAGGGGGAAGCCGCCGCCGATGCCCTTGGCCGCGCTCATGATGTCGGGGGCCGCCCCCGCCCACTCGTGCGCGAACAGCTTGCCCGTGCGTCCGACCCCGGTCTGGACCTCGTCCATGATGAGCAGGATGCCGTGCGCGTCGCAGAGTTCGCGCAGGCCGCGCAGGCATTGCGGCGGCACCGGGCGCACGCCGCCCTCCCCCTGGATCGGCTCGATCAGGATCGCGGCCGTCTCCGGGCCGATGGCGGCCCGCAGGGCCTCGTGGTCGCCGAAGGGCACCTGGTCGAAGCCGTCGACCTTCGGGCCGAAGCCCTCGATGTACTTCTGCTGGCCGCCGGCCGCGATGGTGGCCAGGGTCCGGCCGTGGAAGGCGCCCTCGACGGTGAGGATCCGGAAGCGCTCCGGGTGGCCGTCGGCGGCGTGGTACTTGCGCGCCATCTTGATGGCGGCCTCGTTGGCTTCCGCCCCCGAATTGGCGAAGAAGGCCACGTCCGCGAAGGTGGCGTCCACGAGGCGCCGGCCCAGCCGCTCGCCCTCCGGGATCTCGAACAGGTTCGAGGTGTGCCAGAGCTTCTGCGCCTGCGCGGTCAGGGCCTGGACGAGGTGCGGATGGGCGTGACCCAGGGCGTTCACCGCGATGCCGGCGCCGAAATCGAGGTATCGCTCGCCGCTGCGCGCCTCGAGCCATGCGCCCTCGCCGCGTTCGAAGGCGATGGGAGCCCGGGCATAGGTCGGCAGAAGGGCGGATGTCACGATCCCGTCTTCCCGTGTGTCTCGCGGGCACGCGAGACACGCGACCGCACCAAATGAAAGTGCCGCCTCGGATGGGGCGGCACGCGCGCGATTACTAGAGAAATGGCCAATTCTGTCAACGACAGACCGGGTTCACAGCCCTGACATGCCTGCCCATTAGGCTGTTGCGCGCGCGCTGTGCGGCCCGCCTCGGGTCCTGCCTTGCACCCTGCGCCCGGAAGTGCTCAGAGCCGCGTCACGCCGGCCGGACGACCCGCGGCCGCCCAGCAGAGGAACGACGCAGCATGAGCACCGTCACGGAACGCCTGGAGGCCCTCGGCCTGACCCTGCCCAAGGCCGCGGCCCCCGTCGCGAACTACGTGCCCTTCGTGCGCAGCGGCAACCTCGTGGTGATCTCCGGGCAGATCTGCTTCGGGGCCGACGGCCGAATCGCCGGCGCCCACACGGGCAAGCTCGGGGCCGAGGTCTCGGCCGAGGACGGCATCGCCGCCGCCCGGCTCTGCGCCCTCAACGTGCTGGCCCAGCTCCAGGCGGCGGTGGGCGACCTCGACCGCGGCGTCGTGCAGTGCATCCGCCTCGGCGGCTTCATCAACGCGGTGCCGACCTTCGCGGGACTCGCCGGCATCATGAACGGTGCCTCCGACCTCATGGTGGAGATCCTGGGCGACCGCGGCCGCCACGCCCGCTCCACCGTCGGCGTCGCCGAGTTGCCCCTCGACGCGGCCGTCGAGGTCGAGGCGATGTTCGAGGTCAAATGAGCCTGCCCACGGCCCTGAACGCCCCCGACTGGCTCACCGCCCGGCCCATCGCCCATCGCGGCCTGCACGACCGGGCGGGCGGCGTGCCCGAGAACACCTTCGCGGCCGCCGAGGCGGCGATCCGGGGCGGCTACGCCATCGAGTGCGACGTCCAGCTCAGCGCCGACGGCGAGGCGATGGTGTTCCACGACGAGACCCTGGGCCGCCTGACCGCGGCCGGGGAGGCGGTGGGCGCGCGCTCCGCCGCGGATCTCGGCGCCCTGACGGTGGCGGGCAGCGCCGAGCGCATCCCGACCCTGCCGGCCTTCCTGGCCCGGATCGGCGGGCGCACGCCCCTCGTGATCGAGGTGAAGTCGCGCTACACCGGCGACCTGCGGCTCGCCGAGCGCGTGGCCGCCCTCGCGACCGCCTATGACGGCCCCGTGGCGCTGAAATCCTTCGATCCGCAGATCGTCACCGCCCTGCGGACGCTCGCGCCCGGGCTCCCGCGCGGCATCGTCGCCGAGACGCGCCAGGACGACCCGGCCTACGCCACCCTGCCCCCGAGCCTGCGGCGCGCCCTCCCGGGCCTGCTGCATTTCGACGAGACCCGGCCGGACTTCCTGTCCTGGCGGGTGGACGACCTGCCCTGCGCGCCCACCGTCCTGTGCCGGCTCCTGGGGCAACGCCCGGTGATGACCTGGACCGTGCGCAATCCGGACCAGCGCCGGCACGCCGCGATCCACGCCGACCAGATGGTGTTCGAGGGGTTCTGCCCGTAGGGCGCCGCTCGCCCCCTGCGACGGCGCGCGGCCCCGCGCCGCCCTTGGCCCGCCGGGCTCCGGGGACTAGATTGCCCCGCGATGGACATTCCCGGCGAAACACAGCGTTCCGGCGAAGGCCCCGGCGCCCCGGCCGAGACCGTGACGGAACTGCAGGTGCGCGCGGTGCCGGGCCTGGCCGGGATCGCGGCGGCCGAGTGGGATGCCTGCGCCACCTCGGCCGAGACCCTCTCGGGCGGCGACGAGACCCACAATCCCTTCCTCTCGCACGCCTTCCTGTCGTCGCTGGAGGATTCGGGCTGCGTCTCGCGCAAGACCGGCTGGCTCCCCCTCCACGTGGCGGTGGAGCGCGAGGGCCGCCTCGTCGGGGTGGCGCCCTGCTACCTGAAATCCCACAGCCAGGGCGAGTACGTCTTCGACCACGGCTGGGCCGACGCCTACGAGCGGGCGGGCGGCAGCTACTACCCGAAGCTCCAGGTCAGCGTGCCCTTCACCCCCGTCACCGGCCCGCGCTTCCTCATCGCGCCGGGGCAGGACGTGAACGAGGCGGCCTCCGCGATCGTGGCGGGCCTGCGCGCCCTGCGGGCCGAGACCAAGGCCTCCTCGATCCACGTCACCTTCATGCAGGCGCGCGAGTGGGACCAGGCCGGGGCGCTGGGCTTCCTCCAGCGCGTCGACCAGCAGTTCCACTGGGAGAATGCCGGGTACGGGACCTTCGCGGATTTCCTCGGGGCGCTGGCGTCGCGCAAGCGCAAGGCGATCCGGCGCGAGCGCCGCGACGCCCTGGCGCCCGGCCTCACCATCGAGCACGTCACCGGCGCCGACCTGACCCCCGCCCACTGGGACGCGTTCTACGAATTCTACGCCGATACCGGCGCGCGCAAGTGGGGCCGGCCCTACCTGAACCGCAGGTTCTTCGGGCTCCTCGGCGAGCGCATGCCCGAGCGGGTGCTGCTGGTGATGGCCAAGCGCGCGGGGCGCTACGTCGCCGGCGCCATCAACCTCATCGGGGATGTGGCCCTCTACGGCCGCAACTGGGGCTGCGTCGAGGACCACCCGTTCCTGCATTTCGAGGTCTGCTACTATCAGGCCATCGACTTCGCCATCGCCCAGGGCTTGAAGCGCGTCGAGGCGGGCGCGCAGGGTGAGCACAAGCTCGCCCGCGGCTACCGCCCGGTCCTCATGCACTCGGCCCACGACATCGCCGACCCGGCCCTGCGCCGGGCGGTGGCCGATTACCTGAGGCGCGAGCGCGAACACGTGCTGGAGGCCGCCGAAGTCCTGGACACGCTGACGCCCTTCCGGCGCGAAGCCTTGCCGGAAGCGTCCGAAGAACCGGCATCCGACTTGCCTGGGGCCGAGCCGGAGGCGAATCCTTCCGGTTGAGGACGCCCCTCCGACCCAGCACAGCCCGCCCCAAAGAGGCGCGAGAGCCCAAGGACGATCCGTGAGCCCCATCGACCGCATCAAGACCTTCGCCGACGACCTCGTGGCCCTCCGCCGCGACTTCCATGCCCATCCCGAGCTCGGCTTCGAGGAGGTCCGCACCTCCGGCATCGTCGCCGCCGAGCTGGCGCGCTACGGCGTGACCGTCCATCGCGGCATCGGCGGCACCGGAGTGGTGGGCGTGCTGGAGGGCCGCACTGGCTCCGGCCGGCGGGTCGGCCTGCGCGCCGACATGGACGCCCTGCCGATCGAGGAGGAGACCAACCTGCCCTACCGCTCGACGGTGCCGGGCAAGATGCACGCCTGCGGCCATGACGGCCACACCACGATGCTGCTGGGCGCCGCGCGCTACCTCGCCGAGACCCGGGATTTCGACGGCACCGCCCTGTTCGTGTTCCAGCCGGCCGAGGAAGGCCAGGGCGGCGCCCGCGCGATGATCGCCGACGGCCTGTTCGAGAAATTCCCCTGCGACGAGATCTACGCGATCCACAACCAGCCCAACGGCCCGCACGGCAAGATCAAGCTGCGCCCCGGCCCGGCCATGGCGGCGGCGGACTTCTTCGACATCCGCATCACCGGGCGCGGCGCCCACGCGGCCCAGCCGCAGCAGGGCATCGACCCCATCGTGGTGGGCGCCACCCTGGTCCAGGCCCTGCAGTCGATCGTCTCGCGCAACGCCGACCCGCTCAAGAGCGCGGTCCTGTCGGTGACGCAGTTCCACGCGGGCGCCGCCTACAACGTCATCCCGGAGGGCGCGCACATCACCGGTACGGTGCGGACCTTCGACGCGGACCTGCGCACCCTCGTCACCACCCGCATCCGGGCCATCGCCGCGGGCCTCGCGACCGCCTACGGGGCGACGATCGACGTCGACATCCGCGACGTGTTCTCGGTGCTGATGAACAGCCCGAAGCACGCGGCCGCCGCCGCCGACATCGCCCGCGAGCTGTTCGGCCCCGAGGGCGTCGACGACCAGTCGAAGCCGCGCATGGGCAGCGAGGACTTCGCCGACATGGTCGCGCGGGTGCCCGGCGCCTATGCGTGGATCGGCTCGAATCCCGGTCCCGGCCTGCACAATGCGAGCTTCGACTTCGACGACAGCATCATTCCCCTCGGCTCGGCCTTCCTCGCCCGCCTCGTCGAGCGGCGCACCGCCGCCTGACACGGGCGGTCATGGGGCATTGCGGATCGGGGTGGCGGGGCCTTAGGAAAGGCGCCCGCCTCCCGCACGCCGCACGGTCGATGTCCATGAACGAATTGCACGACCTGAGTCCGAGGGCGGCCGACGGGTCGCCCTACCCCCTGGCCCAGCACCGGGGGCAGGTGATCCTGATCGTCAACACCGCCTCGAAATGCGGGTTCACGCCGCAATATGCCGGGCTGGAGGCCCTGGCGCAGAAGCACCGGGCGGACGGCCTCGTGGTGCTGGGCTTTCCCTGCAACCAGTTCGGCGCCCAGGAGCCGGGGGATGCGGCCGAGATCGCCCGCTTCTGCAGCCTGACCTACGACGTCAGCTTCCCGGTCCTCGCCAAGGTCGCGGTGAACGGCCCCGCGGCCGACCCGGTCTTCGCGCATCTGACGCAGGCGAAGCCCGGCCTCCTCGGCAGCCGCGCCATCAAGTGGAACTTCACCAAGTTCCTCGTCGGGCGCGACGGTCGGGTGATCGCCCGCTACGCGCCCTCCACGAAGCCGGAGGCCCTGGAGGCCGCCATCGCGGCCGCCCTGGCGGAGCCCGCGCCCGCCTCCTGAGAGGCGACCCGCCCCGGCGGAGGGCGCGCGACGGGGCGATCGGACCGGCCGCGTCGGGCCCCGCGCCGTCCCGCCGGCCGGAACGCGCCGGCCCCGCCGCCACGATCCCCAGCCGGATGGGCGCGATCGGCGGCCAGGGTTAGGAAAGTCCTGGCCAAATCCCACAGGCGCCGGAACCGCTTGACCCGACAGGGGTCGCGCCGGTCCGACCGGCCGACCGGCGGCTCTCCGGGCCCCGATGCCGGCCCGTCCGGCCCGCGCCCGCAACGATCCGGTAAAGAATTCGTTAGCCGGCGTTCAGCCTTGTCATGCCAGAAGCTCCCGACGGACTTGCCGGATCGTCCCGGCTGCGGTGCGATTCGGAGAGGTGGGGACACGACATGGCTGCAGGCGCGGGGCGATCGGCATCGGCAAACGGGGAGGCGGGCGCTGCGGCTCCGGGCCGGGCCATGCCGGAGGCGGTGCGGCTGCATCTCGGATCCGAGCTGAAGGCCTTCTACGCCGCGGTTCTCGCCGAGGCGCCGCCGACGGCCCTGCTCGACCTGATCGTCCGGCTGGAGGTCCACCCGCCCGCGGCCGCGGACTTCCGCGCCGCGCTGCTCGACGCCCTGCCCGGCCTGCGCGCCTTCGCGCTGTCGCTCGCCGTCGCGCCGAATGCGGCCGACGACCTCGTGCAGGAGACGCTGCTGAAGGCCTGGGCCAACCGGCACCGCTTCGAGCCCGGCAGCAACCTGAAGGCCTGGCTCTGCACCATCATGCGCAACCAGTTCTACACTGAGTGCCGCAAGCGCAAGCGCGAGGTCGAGGATGCGGACGGTGCCTTCGCCGCGAAGGTCGTGGCGCCGGCCGCGCAGGAGGCGAGCAGCGATCTGCGCCGGGTCTGGCAGCATCTCGGCAAGCTGCCGCCCGCCCAGCGGGAGGCGCTGGTGCTCGTGGCGGCGCAGGGGATGACCTACGAGGCCGCCGCCGCGCTGATCGGCTGCCAGGTCGGGACCATGAAGAGCCGCGTCAGCCGGGCCCGGGCCTTCCTCGTCGGGTCCCTCGGGATGGAGGCGCGCGAGGCGGCGTCCTGAACCGGCATTGCGGGGGCACCGGCGCGGGCGGCGCCCCTTACTCGGGGGCCGCCTCGTCGGCCTCGCCGTCATCGTCTCCCGACCGGTAGGGCTCCCGCACGAGGGGCGCGCGCCCCTCGGGCTGGACCCGGGCGGGGGCGAGGGTGGGCCGGGCCGGGTCGAAGGGCATCATCGCGGCCCCCGAGGCGACCACGCCGGCCAGCGCCCGCAACGGCGCGGGCTGCCGGGAATCCTGGGCGACGCCCTCGGCCTCCGCCTGGAGGCGCAGGTTGCACGCCCGCGCGGGCAGGCCCTCATCCGGCGTGCAGGCATCGTGCCGGGCGCAGGCCGCGTCGAGGGCGTCGATGGGTGCGAGCGGGGCGTTGTTGCCCGGCCCGCAGTAATTGCCGTGCAGCAGCGTCTTGGTGGGGACGGGCGGCTTGGTGGGGGGCGACGCCCCGGAGCCTGCGTCGGCCTGTGCGCGGGCGGGTGCCGAAAGGCAGGCCACCACCAGGGCCGAAGCCACGAATCCGGACGCCGTCCATCGGGACATCGTCATGCGCTCACCTCCGTTCGCCCGCACGGCCCGGGCCCTGCCCCGCAGGCCGGGAGCGGCGCGGAAAAGCGTAATGCCGGGGTCTCGGCGACGGTTCCGGCCGCCTTCGCCCGCCCGGGCGGCCCCGGCCCGTCCGTCTCGGCGCGGAGCGCCGCGCCCCGAGTTCACATGGTCGAGAGTCCGCGAACCGGGGGCGCGGCCGGAGGTTCGAACCTTGCATCACCGTCTGCATCGCCGTGGATCGGTCTGCGGTGATCGATCTGCGTGGATCGGTCTTGCCGTCTCCGCCGTTGCTCGGGCCGTTACGCGGACCCGGTCGGTGTCACCGTTCCCGTTCGCAGGGACTGATCCATGATGAACGCCCAGACCTACCGCGTGACCCTGGAGACCCGCGACGGGCGCCGCGTCCTGACCGCGATGGCCGAGCGGGAGGCGGCCCTGATGGCGGAATCCGTCCTGCGTCGCTACGCGGGCCAGACCCTCACCGTCGGCTTCAGCGTCGCCTGCACCGACCCGGAGGCGCGCCGCCGCATCGCCTATTACCTGACCGACGTCGCCCTCGAACTCGAGCTCGCCTGAGCGGGGCGCCCGCCGCCCGGATGGTCCGTGAGACCCGATGGCGCTGGACGAAAGAATTCCGGGTATGCGAGAACGCGGCCCCCGATGCCGAGGCGGGTCGGGGTGGCCGTCCGGCGACGGGTCCGGTTGATCGTTCGTGCTGGCCGCGGGACCCGGGGCCCGGGCCCCTCGATCGATCGGACGGGCCTGCCCAGGCATCCGGCTCGGCGCGACGGTCCGCTGCGAAGGGTTCGGAAGGTCGCGGTGTCTTCCTTGGTACAGGCATGTGTCAGGCCTGCCGGCCGGGCGATCCGAGCGGGTGTTCCTTAGGACCCAACGATGAGATTTTTCGTCAACAAGGATGTGAGTGGAGGGATTCACTTCTGGCTGGCGCCCGACAATCCGCGTGCGATCAGCAGGGTTTTCGTCTCCGTCGACGGGCGCCGGACCGCGGAACTGTCGGCCTGGATCACCGACGACAATATCCGCGCGAATGGCTGGCACTCGACCGGTCAATGCGTCTACATGATCACCGAGAAGGAATTGCCGGAGCTCGCTTCCGCGAACCGGATCGAGATCTTCGATGCCGATACGAACATCCTGATCTACCGGTCCATTCGGGAGAAGGTTTTCCTGCCGGCCAAGCTGATCAGCATCACCACGACCGTTCAGAAGAATACCTTCGTCGAACAGAACCTGTTCGATCTCTTCCAGTATAGCTACTTCAACGTCGACCGGCTTTCGGAAGAGGTCGTGCAGAGCATCATGCAGGGCCCCTGGCTGACGTCGTCGCTCATCACGGGGGCCGTGATCTTTCCCCGCTACGAGGTGTTCTTCCAGGACGACCATTGCGTGAGCGGCGTCCTCATCCAGGACCCCTTCGAGGAAATGGCCGCCCGCATGCGGTGGCTTCAGTCGAAGAAGGCGATCACGGACGACCCCGCGCAGAACTGGCGCCTGGGCGGGATGCTGGAATCCGTCCGCTTCGCGGCGGAGTACGATCTGTCGAACAGCCGAAACATCAAGCGCTTCCTGCGGATGCTGCCCGAGCCGTGCTACCGCTTCCTCTACAACCCGCTCTGCCGGCAATTCGGAACCCGCTCGCCGAGCGACCCGTTCGCGCCCGGCAACTCCATCGTCGCCATGGAGATCATCTCGCGGATCAAGGTCGTGGGGCACAGCGACTACACGAGCGAATATTATACCGCGCTCCTCGACCGCCTGGGGGTCGCTCCCATCGCGATGTCGCATCCGAAGCCTTCGGAGGACGTCCTCTCGCTCGCGGCCCTGTTGAGATCGGTCGACGCCGCGCGGGACATGGTCGCGTTCGACACGGTGATTTCCGATGCCGTTCGGCATGCCGTCGGAAAGAGCTGGCAATGATCGACGCCGGGGTCGCCGTTCGACGCTGGGCGCGGCGTGCCGGTCGAGGGCGGTCCGCGGGCCTCCCGGCCGTCCGGCTTCCCACCCATCCTGTGCCCGCGACGTTCTGAAAGCCCGACCCGAGCCATGTCCGAGGACGATGTTCATCGCGGTGTCGACGGATGGCTCTTTCTCGTCGGCGGAACCAACAGGGTCCTCGCCCAGACCCGAAAAAATCCCCACATCGACATCCAGCTTCAAGCTTGGCGGGATGTCTTCGCGCGTCGCTATCGTGCCTGTAAAAAAGCAGGGTGCGAGTATTTCACGATGATCGCGCCGGAAAAGATCTACATCTACGACAATAAGCTCGGAGATCTGTCGATCGATCCGCGATCGTCTCTCTGCAACCGCCTGCACCGGGGGCTGCTGTTCCATCCGATCCTGCGCCGATCCTATATCGAGCTGTCTCCGCACCTGCGCGCGCATCGCTCGGACGGCGATCTGTATCAGAGGACGGATACGCACTGGACGCTGGCGGGCTGCCAGATCGCCTATCGGCAGATCTGCCGGGCCTGTCGGGCGAGGGCGGTCGACGACTTCCACCTCAGGGAGCGCCGCCAGGAGCGGTCCGCCGGTGATCTCGGATCGAAGTTCGAGCCCGCGATCTCGGAAGATCGGACCTTCTACAGCCTGCAATCGGAGGCCACGCGGGTTTACGCGAACGCGAAGGCGTTGCTGTACGAGTCGCGGCAGACCGCCTCGCACCGGGGAATCCATCACGTCTATCGCAATTCCAGTGCGCGCGCGGATCCCCGGACGTTGATGCTGGTCGGCGATTCCTATGCGGACTTTCCCGCCGCGAGCCTGGTCGTCATGTTGGCCGAGACCTTCCGGGAGGTGCACTTCATCTGGTCGCCGGCGGTGGATTGGGCCTATTTCGCCCGCGTGAAGCCGGACATCCTGATCGGCCAGATCGCAGAGCGGTTTCTGCGCCAGGTGACGGCGGACACCTACGCGGTCGAGCCGTAGGCGCGCCACGGCTCCGGGCCCGAAGGCGCCGGTCCATCACCGGGGGCGGCCGAGAAGGCCGCTGACGTCCCCCGTCAGGCGTTGGCCGAGGCCGGGGCGGCGCCGAGGGCGTCCGGGGCCGGGGTCGCCCGGGCCTGGACCTCGATGAACACCCGCGTCACGTCGGGGCTGCGCGCCTTGAGCCGGGCCTCGACCCGGGAGACCATGGCCTCGATCGCACCGGCGCTGAGGGCGTCGTCCATGTCGAGGCTGACGTTCACGAGGACGTCGGACGGGCCGAGATGCTGGGTCAGCACGGTGTTGACGTGGTGGACGCCCGGCTCGTCGCGCACCACGGCGCGGATCGCCGCCACGAGCTCCGGGTCGGCGGCCTCGCCGATGAGGAGGCCGTGGGTCTCGATCATCAGGAAGGCCGCCATCCCGATCAGGATCAGGCCGATGCCGATGGAGGACCAGCCGTCGAGGGCGGGCATGTCGAGGACCCGGGCCAGGATCACGCCGGCCAGCGCCACCACGAGGCCCATCAGGGCGGCGACGTCCTCGGCCAGCACGGTGAACAGGGCCGGGTCCTTGCTCCGGCGGATGGCGGCGAGCGGCGGCCGCTGGCCCTTCTCCGCCCAGAACGCCTTCAGGGCCACGAAGCAGGAATAGCCCTCGGCCATCACCGAGAAGCCCAGGATCGCCACGTTCACCCAGAAGCCCGAGACGGGGTAGCCCCAGACCACGGCGTCCACCGAGGGCTCGGGGTGCTGGAGCTTGTGGATGCCCTCGTAGACCGCGAAGGCGCCGCCGCCGAGGAAGATGAACAGCGCGACGATGAAGGCGTAGAAGTACACCTCGCGGCCGTAGCCGAACGGGTGCTTCGCCGTGGCCGGACGCTGCGACCGCTTCAGGCCGATGAGGAGCAGGATCTGGTTGGTGGTGTCGACCACCGAGTGGACGCCCTCGGCCAGCATCGCCGAGCTGCCGGTGAGGAAGGCGCCGACGAACTTGGCCGCCGCGATGGCGAGGTTGGCCCCGGCCGCGGTGTAGATGGCGCTGGTGCTCTCGTGGGCCATGCGATGGCGATGCTCTCGGGGGGGATCGGTCGGACCTGCGGCGACGCGGGCCCGACCCGCCGCCAGGGCGCGGCGTTCGGACAAGCGTTGCCGCTGGGGCGAAGCGCATCCAACGCACGGGAGCCTCGGAAGGTTCTCCGTCCCCGACGGTTCCGCGCGGAATGATCCCTGGCCCGGCTCCGCGCATCGGGCCCTTCCTGGGGCAAGCCGCCGACGCCTCACCCCACCGAGGGATCGGGGGGCCGGAGGATCAGGACGCCATCACCAGCATCCAGAGGGCCATCCCGACCATAATCAGGTTCTCGGTCAGCGAGACGAAGCCGAGCGGCACGTTGCTCGATCCGCCGACGCAGGCGCATTTCAGTTCGCGCTTGTCGATGTAGACCGCCTTGAACACCGAGACCGCCCCCACCGTGCCGATGAACAGCGCCACCGGGATCGAGAGCCAGGACAGGGCCCCGGCCAGCATCAGGAGCCCGGCCAGCGCCTCGCAGAACGGATAGGCGTAGGCGTAGCGCACCCAGCGCTTGGCCAGGAGGTCGTAGCCCAGGAACATCGACGAGAAGCGCTCGATGTCCTGCAGCTTCAGGATCGCCAGCACGCACATGCTGAGGGCGATGAACCATTCCGCCGCCCGCACGGTGAAGGGGGAGCCGAAGGCCGCGTGGCTGGCGGCCGACGCCATCAGCGCGGTCATGGCGAAGACCGCGATCACGGGCGTGTAGGTCGTGGCCTGGGGGTCCGGAACGGACCGGCCGAGGTGCCGGCGCAGGTCGTCGTAACCGCCGACGCGCTGGCCGGCGATGAAGGTCTGCGGCGTGGTCTTCACGTCGTGCTCGGCCTTGAAGCGGTCGATCTCCTCCCGCGTCGTCAGCCAGCGGTCCTCGACCGCGAAGCTCTCGCGCTCGAGCAGGTCCTTGGCCTTCAGGCCGTAGGGGCAGGTGTGCTCCGGCATCACCATGCGGAACAGGGTGGCCGTCCGGGCGGGACTCGACATCTGGGGCTCCTCGACGGGTGACCCGGCCCGGGAGGCGGTTCGAAACTCCGCCGGGTCGGCCGCGCGGCGGGATGCACCGGCAGCCGGTGCGTAGATGGGGCTTCCCATGGTGGGAAGGTCAAGGGGGGTGCGAACGATTCGTTGCGGCGGAGGCGCAAGAAAGATCCTGGGTTGCAAAGGAGCGGCCCTTCGGCAGGCGTCCGACGCGACGTCCGTGCGGCGAGATCGGGGGGCGAAGCGCCGTGAGCGCCGAAACGGCGCGGTCCCACGGCGCGACCGCCCAGGTCTGGGACGAAGGAGGCCGGGATGAGGTGGACGGGGTTGGTCGGCCTGTGCATCGTGCGCGCCGACCCCGTCGAACCTTCACCGGAGCCGGCCGCATGACCGTCACGCCCGCCTATGATCCCGACAACGTCTTCGCGAAGATCCTGCGTGGGGAGATTCCCGCCGAGCGGGTCTACGAGGATGCCGACACCCTCGCGTTCATGGACGTGATGCCCCAGGGGGACGGCCACACCCTGGTGATTCCCAAGGCCCCGGCGCGGGGCCTCCTCGACGCCGACCCGGAGGCCCTCGCGGCCCTGGCGCGGACGGTGCAGCGCGTCGCCCGGGCGGTGAAGGCGGCCTTCGCGGCCGAGGGGCTCACGGTGTTCCAGTACAACGAGCCGGCGGGCGGGCAGACGGTGTTCCACCTGCACATCCACATCGTGCCGCGCTTCGAGGGCGTGCCGCTTCAGCGCCACACGGGCGGCATGGCGGACCGGGCGGTCCTGGCGGAGCACGCCGCCCGCATCCGGGCGGCCCTCGCGGCCGGCTGAGTCAGGCGGCGCCGCTCACCGGCGGGCTGGCGAGGAGCCGGCGCAGGGCGGCGTTCTCGGCCTCGAGTTCGCTGATCCGGCGCACCAGGGCGAGCATCGCGGCGGCCTCGTCCGCCGGGGGCGGAGCCGCGGCGGGCACGGACACGGGCACGGGCGCCGGCGCGGCCCCGTCCACGAAGGTGATGCCGATGCCGTCCGCCCGGCGCCAGCACAGGGTGGCGCGGTAGGTCCGGTCCTTCTGCGGAATGTAGAGATCGAAGCTCTCGGGCAGCGTCGAGGTCTCGGTCAGGGCGAGCCGGGCGCCGGAGGCGGACAGGTCCCGGACCAGGCAGTCCATGGTCGAGGCACCCTTGTTGAAGATGATCCGGCCCTTGAGGAAGGTCCTCAGGCGCGACTCCCTGCGATGCTCCGACATGCCGTGCTGCTCCACCCTGGGGCGGTCTCCGACTCCGCGTCCCATGCGGGGCACCCTGGCACGGCGCCCCTTAAGGAATGATCGCCGCGATGCGCGCGCGCGGCGGCGGACCGGATGCCGCGTTCTCCCTTCGGGTCAATGGAAGCGGCTGTCCATGGTCTGGAACAGGTAGAAGCCGTTGAAGCGCACGGCGGTCTCGGCCGCGCGGTCGTCGAAATCGGCCGGGGCGTCGCCCACCGCCGCGAGCTTGCCGCCGAAGGCCCAGCGGCCGTTCCCGAGGAAGGGCGGCACGGCGCGGCTCTCCGGCACGGCGCAGCACAGGCCCTCGATGCTCCTGAGGCAGAAAACGTTGTAATTCTGCATCGGTCAATCTCCGATTCGCCCACCCAAGCTACGCCCTAAGCGGGCAATCGGACAGCACTGTGTCGATCAGGTCTCCGGAACGTTACGGGCGAGGTCTTCGAGCCAGGGCCGGGCGCTTCCATCGGAGGGCGCGCGCCAGTCGCCGCGCGGCGACAGGGAGCCCCCGGCCGAGACCTTGGGGCCGTTGGGCAGGGCGGAGCGCTTGAACTGGCTGAAGCCGAAGAAGCGCTGCAGGAAGACCGCGAGCCAGCGCCGGATCTCTCCCAGGTCGTAGGCGCCGCGCTCGGAGTCCGGGAAGTCCGGCGGCCAGGACCCGGTGCCCGCGTCGCCCCAGGCGTGCAGCGCCAGGAAGGCGATCTTCGCGGGCGGGAAGCCGTAGCGCAGGGTGTAGGACAGGTTGAAATCCTGCAGCGCGTAGGGGCCGATCACCCCTTGCGTGCTCTGCGGCGTCGCGCCCGCGTCCACCGGGACCAGCTCGGGCGAGATCTCGGTGGCGAGGATCGCCCGCAGGGTGACGCCGACCTCCGGCCCGACCTGGCCCGAGGCGATGACCCAGCGGATCAGGTGCTGGATCAGGGTCTTGGGCACCCCGGCATTGACGCCGTAATGGCTCATCTGGTCGCCGACGCCGTAGGTGCACCAGCCGAGCGCCAGTTCCGACAGGTCGCCGGTGCCGATCACGAGGGCGCCGTTCTGGTTGGCGAGGCGAAACAGGTAGTCGGTGCGCAGGCCCGCCTGCACGTTCTCGAAGGTGACGTCGTAGACCGGCTCGCCGCGTCCGAACGGGTGGTCCATCCCGGTGAGCATCACGGTGGCGGCCTCGCGGATGTCGATCTCGCGGGCGGTGGTGCCGAGCGCCCGCATCAGGGCGTGGGCGTTGGTCTTGGTGCCCTCCGAGGTGGCGAAGCCCGGCAGGGTGTAGGCCAGGATGTTTGTTCGCGGGAGGCCGAGCCGATCCATGGCCTTGGCCGCGACGATGAGGGCGTGGGTCGAATCGAGGCCGCCCGAGACGC
Source organism: Methylobacterium sp. Leaf465 (assembly GCF_001424705.1). Lineage (GTDB taxonomy): Bacteria > Pseudomonadota > Alphaproteobacteria > Rhizobiales > Beijerinckiaceae > Methylobacterium. Next base: position 56,665 of record NZ_LMRA01000006.1, on the reverse strand, counting down.
CGATGACGACCTTCTTCGTCCCCGTCGCCTCCAGGCGCTGGGCGAGGCCCGCCACCTGGATGTTGTAGGCCTCGTAGCAATCCTGGGCGAGGCGGGCCGGATCGGCGGGCACGAAGGGGAAGCGCTCGACCGTGCGCCGCAGGCCGAGGTCGCCGGCCGGCGGGTCGAGCCGGAAGGCCACCCGGCGATAGGTCGGCCCGCGGGGCGCGGCACGGCCCGAATCGTCGAAGCTGCCCATCTGGAGCCGCTCCTGGGCGAGGCGGCCGAGATCGATGTCGGCCAGGGTCATCACGGGCTCGGACGCGAAGCGCGGCCCCTCGGCGAGGCGCTCCCCGTTCTCGTCGATGCTGGTCTGCCCGTCCCAGGAGAGGTCGGTGGTGGATTCGCCGGTGCCGGCGGCGGCGTAGACGTAGGCGCAGAGGCAGCGCATCGAGGCGGCCCGCGTCAGCAGTGCGCGGGAGTCCGCCCGGCCCACCGTGATCGGGCTGCCCGACAGGTTGGCGAGCACGGTGGCGCCGGCCAAGGCCGCGTCGGTGCCGGGGGAGGCGGGCACCCAGAGGTCCTCGCAGACCTCGACGCCGAGCACCAGATTGGGCACGTCCGCGGCGGCGAACAACAGGTCGGTGCCGAAGGGCGCCTCCAGGCCGGCGACCCGGATGCTCTCGCCCGCGATCCCGGCGCCGGAGGCGAAGTGGCGCTTCTCGTAGAACTCCCGGTAGGTCGGCAGGAAGCTCTTCGGGATCACCCCGAGGAGCCGGCCGCGGTGGATGGCCAGGGCGCAGTTGTAGAGCCGGTGGCCCCAGCGCAGGGGCGCGCCGACGACGAGGACGGGCTGGAGCGCGGCCGAATCCGCCACGAGGCGCGCCACCGCCGCCTCCACCGCCTCGAGCACCGTGACCTGCAGGAACAGGTCCTCGATGGCGTAGGCCGAGACGCAGAGCTCCGGGAACACCGCCACGGCGACCCCGGCCTCGTCGCACGACCGGGCGAGGGCGAGGATGCCTTCAGCGTTGCGGGCCGGGTCGGCCGGGTGGCTGCGGGTGGTGCAGGCGGCGACCCGGGCGAAGCCGTGCCGGTAGAGGGAGCGGAAGCCGGGATCGGCCGGGGCGGACGTGGTCGCCGAGGGACTGGGCAAGGGGCGGGGCTCCGGACTGATCGCGCCGCACCTTAACCCCTGCCGCCATCCGCCTCCAGCGCAAGGGTTCGGCGGCGTGCCAAGGGGCCCAGCAAGGGGCCCAGCAAGGGGCCCGGCGAGGGGCCGGGCGAGGGGGCTCCGGGTTCGACGGGCGCGGTTCGGTGGTCCCGGTTCAGGCGATCGGGCCTCGGTCGCGCGGTCAAATCAAGCGTCTGTTAACGACGATGCCCCTAACTCAGCGCTGAACCGCGCCGCTCCCGGCGGCGGACCCGTTTTGAGTACATCCGGCCAATCATGCGCGCATCGGGACGGCTCCCCTACTCCCATCGTGATCCTTCGCGCCCCGTTCGCGGCGGCGACCGCCTCGGCCTGTCGATCGGCGCCCTGGCGCACCGGTTGATGAACCTGCGGGCGACCCTCTCCCGCCGCCTCGCCGGCCCGCCGCAGCGGCCGGACTACACGGTGGCGGCCACCCGCCCGACCCCGAGCTGGATGACGAGCCCGCAGGCCCTGGTCGGCCGCAACGAGGTCGGCCTCGCCTTCCGGCCCGCCCCCGCGATCCAGGCCTGGCCGGCCCAGGTCTTCGACGACCGCGCCACCCTCGACATGATCCCGCGCCGCGCCGCCCCCGCGGTCGGGTTCGACGACGGCCAGATGGAGGCCGACACGCCCGCGCCCCGCGTCCTGATCCGGACCCCGCGCCGCCCGGCCGCGATCATGCCCGAGGCCGGCGAGGCCCCGGCCCCTGCCGCGGCGGCCCCGGCCGGACCGGCCGTGCGCTACACCCGCACCCCCGATCCCGTCCTGCACGAGCGCCGCCAGCGGGCGCTGGACGCCGAGCGCGCCGCCCGCGCCCAGGCCCATGCGGAGGCCGAGGCGGAGGCCCTGCGCCTCCAGGCCGAGCAGGACGCGCTCCGGCTCGAGGCCGAGGCGCGGGAGCAGGCCGCCCGCGCGGCGCAGGCGGAGGCCGAGGCCCTGGCCGCCCAGGTGCCCGAGCCCCTGTGGCGCCAGCCCTTCGTCGCCCCCCCCGGCGTGCGCTTCTTCCGCAGCCCGGACCGGCGCCAGGTCCGTCCCGACCCGGAGGCTCCCGCCGCGCTCGCGCCGGAGCCCGCGCCGGTCGAGGCCGTCCCTGTCGAAACCTCTCTCGCCGAAACGTCTCTCGCCGAGACCGCCCTCGCAGACACCGCGCCCGTCGAGACGGCCGTGATCCCCGACGATCGCGACTGGTCGGACGTGCCGGACTGGTCCGAGGTCCAGGCCTGGTTCGACGGCCGCGACGGCGCCGCCCTCGACGCCTGGTCGGCGATCCAGGCCGAGCCCGCCCCGCTGCCGGCGTCCGAGATCGCCGCCTCCGAGATCGTCCCCTCCGAGATCGCCACCGCCGAAAGCCCCGTCTCCGAGCGCGGGGCCTTCGACGGCGCTGCGGCACGGGTCGAGCCCGCGGCCTCCGCCCCGGCCGACGCGACCGCCGAGACGGCGCCGGCCCGGGCGGGCTACCGCCTGGAACACCTCGTGCGGTTCGAACCCTTCGGCCCGCCGCGCCCGGTCGAGGGCCAGGACAACGCGGTTCCGGGGGCGGCGCCGGTCCGTCCCACCCCGCTCCACGCCATGGCGGCCCGCGCGGCGATCCGCGCCGGCCGTCCGGCCGCCCCCGTCGGCGCTGCGGCCCTGGTGGCCGCCCCGATGGTCGCGGCTCCGCTTCCGGCCCCCTCCCCTGCCCTGCCGGGGGCGATGCCGTTCGTGCCGGTCGCGCCCTTCGAGCCGGCGCCTGTCGTCCCTGCCCCCGTCGTCCCTGCCCCCGTCGTCCCTGCCCCCGTCGTCCCTGCCCTTGTCGCGGCGGCGCCCCGGGCGGCCGAGCCCGCCTTCGTGCCGACCCCGATCCCGGCGCGCCCGGTGCTGCTGCGCAATCCCAAGGGCCTGTCCGCCCCCGAGCCCGAGATCGAGGCTCCGACGCCCGTCGCGTCAACCGATTCGGTCGCGTCGACCGACGCGGTCGAGGGGTCCGTCCCGGTCGAGGCCGAGGCGTCCGCCCCCGCGGCGGAGGCCGTCGCGGCGCCGGAGGTCCCGGCCGTCCACATGCCGCGCGCGATCCTGCCCGAGCGCCCGCTCCTCATCCCGGCCGGCCGGCACGTGCCGATGTCCTTCGTGGAGAACGCCGACTACGAGCACCCCGCCCTCGACCTCCTGGCCGAGCCGCCGCTGAACGAGACGGAGGAGGTCGATGCCGACGTGCTGGAGCAGAACGCCCTCAACCTCCAGCAGACGGTGCAGGATTTCGGCGTGCGCGGCGACATCCTGGCCGTGCGTCCCGGACCCGTCGTCACCCTCTACGAGCTGGAGCCGGCGCCCGGCACCAAGTCGAGCCGCGTGATCTCGCTCTCGGACGACATCGCCCGCTCGATGTCGGCGGTCTCCGCCCGCGTCGCCGTGGTCCCCGGCCGCAACGTCATCGGCATCGAGCTGCCCAACGACACCCGCGAGACCGTGTACCTGCGCGAACTCCTCGCCTCGGCCGATTTCGGGATGAGCAAGCACAAGCTCGCCCTGTGCCTGGGCAAGAACATCGGCGGCGAGCCGATCATCGCGGATCTGGCCAAGATGCCCCACCTGTTGGTGGCCGGCACCACGGGCTCGGGCAAGTCCGTGGCCATCAACACCATGATCCTGTCGCTCCTCTACCGGATGAAGCCGGAGGAGTGCCGCCTGATCATGGTCGACCCGAAGATGCTGGAGCTCTCCGTCTACGACGGCATCCCGCACCTGCTCTCCCCCGTCGTCATCGACCCGAAGAAGGCGGTCATCGCCCTCAAATGGGCCGTGCGCGAGATGGAGGAGCGCTACAAGAAGATGTCCAAGATCGCCGTGCGCAACATCGACGGCTACAACGCCCGCATGGCGGAGGCCCGGGCCAAGGGCGAGACCATCACCCGCGAGGTCCATACCGGCTTCAACCGCGAGACCGGCCAGGCCGTCTACGAGACGGAGGAGATGGACCTGTCGGCGCTGCCCTACATCGTGATCGTGGTCGACGAGATGGCCGACCTGATGATGGTGGCGGGCAAGGACATCGAGGGGGCGATCCAGCGCCTGGCGCACGCGCGTGCACGGGCCGTTCTGCTCCGATGCGGAGGTCGAGAGCGTGGTCGCCCACCTCAAGCGCCAGGGCCGACCCTCCTACCTCGAGGCCGTCACGGCCGACGACGGCAGCGGCGACGAGAAGCCCGCCAAGGGCGCGAAGGCGGACAAGGCCGACCGCGCCGAGAAGGTCCAGGCCGCCGAGATCGAGGACAGCGACGCCCCGATCTTCGACGCCGGCGCCTATGCGGGCAGCGGCGGCATCGATCCCGGCGCCGAGCTCTACGACCAGGCGGTGCAGGTGGTGATGCGCGACCGCAAGGCCTCGACGAGCTACATCCAGCGCCGCCTGCAGATCGGCTACAACCGCGCCGCCTCCATCATGGAGCGGATGGAGATCGAGGGCATCGTCGGCCCGGCCAACCATGCCGGCAAGCGCGAGATCCTGATGGAGGGCGGCCACGCCGCCTCCGGCATGATGGATTACGACGACTGAGCCGGATGGCGCGGGTGGGGCGGTGGCCGTCCCACCCGTCGCATATTCGCCACAGGGCGGGCTTCTAAGCGGGCACCACCCGCACTCGATCCGCACGCCTACGCATCGCCTCAAGGGAGCGTCCCGATGATCGGCCGCCGTCACCGCCTCGCCGCCGGTCCGCTGCTCGTCCTGGCGGCGGGCCTCGCCCTGCCGCAGCCGGCCTCCGCCCAGGTCTCCTCGTTCCTCGACGGCCTGTTCGGCCGCAAGGAGCAGCCGGCCCCGGCCCCCGAGCCGGAGCCCGAGCCCGCCCCGGCGGCCCCCGCCGCCGCGCCGAAGAAGCCCGTGGCCCAGGCGCCGAAGCCGGCCAAGCCGGCGGACAAGGTGGCGGCCGACAAGGCGGCTGCGGCCAAGGCCGCCAGGGCGGAGCCCAAGACCACCGATCCGAAGGCCGTCGATCCGAAGGCTGGCGCCAAGGTCGCGGCCGTGGGCGCGCCCGCAGCGGCCGCCGTCGCGGTCGAGGCGGACGACGCCACTGTGATCGCGCAGGCCAACGCCTACTTCAACGGCATGACCACGCTCACCGGCAGCTTCGTCCAGATCGGCCCGGACGGGCGCCGCATCGGCGGCAAGCTGACGCTCGCCAAGCCCGGCCGCCTGCGCTTCGACTACGACCAGCCCTCCCCCCTGGAGATCGTGGCCGACGGGACCTCGGTGGCGGTCAAGGACCGCAAGCTCGGTACCCAGGACCTCTACTTCATCTCGCAGACGCCCCTGAAATTCCTGCTGCGCGACAAGATCGACCTCGCCCGCGATCTCTCCGTCACCGACGTGGCCAACGATCCGGGCGGCCTGCGCATCGCCCTGGAGGACCGCTCGACGCTGGGCGGCACCTCGAAGATCCAGCTCTTCTTCGACGCCGAGGTGAAGACCCTCAGCCAGTGGCGGATCACCGATCCGCAGGGCTACCAGACCACGGTGCAGCTCACGAACCTGCAGAAGGGGCGCCCCGTGGAGGGGAACCTGTTCTTCATCAATTACGGGCGCGCCGAGGACAAGGCGGCCGAGCGTCAGATCCGGGCGCAGTAGCGGGGCAGATCACCCGGCCGCGCTTGTCGGGCCGGGGCCGATGCGGCTAAGCGTCGGGCTCGCATCGTACGAGCCGAGCCCATGCACGACATCCGCGCCATCCGCGACAATCCGGACGCCTTCGACGAGGCCCTGCGCCGCCGCGGGCTGGCGCCACTCGCCGCCGAGCTGATCGCCCTGGACGACGCGCGCAAGTCCGCGATCTCGGCCGCGCAGGGCAACCAGGAGCGCCGCAACGCGCTTGCCAAGGAGATCGGCGGCGCCAAGAAGGCCAAGGACGAGGACCGGGCGCAGGCGCTGATGGCCGAGGTCGCCCGCCTGAAGGAGGAGGCCCCGGCCCTGGAAGCCGCGCAGGCGGAGGCGGCGGCGACCCTCGACGAGCGCCTCGCCGCGATCCCGAACCGCCCGAACCCGGAGGTGCCCGAGGGCGCCGACGAGCACGGCAACGTGGAGTACCGGCGCTTCGCGGCGCACCGGCCCCAGCTCGCCACCGGAAAGCAGCATTTCGAGATCGGCGAGGCCTCGGGCCTGATGGATTTCGAGGCCGCGTCCCGGATGTCCGGGGCCCGCTTCGTGGTGCTCAAGGGCCAGCTCGCCCGCCTGGAGCGGGCGCTCGGGCAGTTCATGCTCGATCTGCATACCGGCGAGCACGGCTACACCGAGGTGGCGCCGCCCATCCTGGTGCGCGACGAGGCGATGTTCGGCACGGCGCAGCTGCCGAAGTTCCGGGACGACCAGTTCCAGGCGGGCGAGCACTGGCTCATCCCCACGGCGGAAGTCCCCCTCACCAACCTCGTGCGCGAGAGCATCCTGCGCGAGGAAGAGCTTCCCCTGCGCTTCACCGCCCTCACCCCGTGCTTCCGGGCCGAGGCCGGCTCGGCGGGGCGGGACACCCGCGGCATGCTGCGCCAGCACCAGTTCAACAAGGTCGAGCTCGTCTCGATCACCCATCCGGAGCAGTCGGCCGCGGAGCACGAGCGCATGCTGGGCTCGGCCGAGGCGGTCTTGAAGAAGCTCGACCTGCCCTACCGGATCATGACGCTGTGTACCGGCGACATGGGCTTCGCCTCCCAGAAGACCTACGACATCGAGGTCTGGATGCCGGGCCAGGAGACGTTCCGCGAGATCTCGTCCTGCTCGGTCTGCGGCGACTTCCAGGCGCGGCGGATGAACGCGCGCGTCCGCGCCCGGGATGGCAAGGCGGTGAATTTCGTCCACACCCTCAACGGGTCCGGCGTGGCCGTGGGCCGCGCGCTCATCGCCGTCATGGAGAACTACCAGAACCCGGATGGCAGCGTCACGGTGCCGTCGGTGCTGAAGGCCTATATGGGCGGGATCGACCGGATCGAGGGGTTCAAGAGCTGATGCGCATTCTCGTCACCAACGACGACGGCATCCACGCGCCGGGGCTCGAGACCCTGGAGGGGATCGCCCGGGCCCTCTCGGACGACGTCTGGGTGGTGGCGCCGGAGACCGACCAGTCCGGCGTCTCGCATTCCCTCTCGCTGAACGACCCCCTGCGTCTGCGCCAGGTCGCCGAGAAGCGCTTCGCCGTGAAGGGCACGCCGTCCGACTGCGTGATCATGGGCGTGCGCCACATCCTCAAGGACCACGGGCCCGACCTGGTGCTCTCGGGCGTCAACCGCGGCCAGAACGTCGCCGAGGACGTGACCTATTCGGGCACCATCGCGGCGGCCATGGAGGGGACGATCCTCAACGTGAAATCGATCGCGCTGAGCCAGGCCTACGGGGCCGGCGGGCGCGGCGCCATCAAGTGGCACTGCGCCGCCGAGCACGGCCCCGGGGTCGTCCGCAAGATCCTCGACATCGGCATCGAGCCCGGCATCGTCGTCAACGTGAACTTCCCCGATTGCGAGCCCGGGGAGGTCCTGGGCACGGCGGTGACGGCGCAGGGCTTCCGCAACCAGGCCCTGCTCCAGATCGATGCGCGCCAGGACGGGCGCGGCAATCCCTATTTCTGGCTCGCCTTCGCCAAGGCGACGTTCCAGCCCGGCCACGGCACCGACCTCAAGGCCATCGCGGAGAAGCGCATCTCGGTCACGCCGCTGCGCCTCGACCTCACCGACGAGCCGAGCCTGACGCGCTTCGCGCAGGGTTTTTCGGAGGTTTAGCAATCGTTTTGCTCAGCCCGATGCGGCCCTCCTCCCCCTTGTGGGGAGGCGTGGGAGGTGGGGGTGGCTGGGTGACCCGCGACCGACTGAGGCCAGCGGAGCGACCCCCACCCCTGCCCCCTCCCCGCAGGGGGGAGGGGAACGCGTTCCATTCGAATCCGAGCCGCAACTCTGAGCAGCCGCACCCGGGACAAGCCGTCCCCCCTGCGGCACACACCCAGAGACAATGGGCCTTCTTCGAGAATCAGCCATGATGCACGAGGGCTCGATCGAGGATGCCGCCTTCGTCATGGCCCTGCGGGGCCGCGGCGTGCGCGACACCGACACCCTGCGGGCGATGGAGCGGGTGCCGCGCGAGCGCTTCGCCCCGGCCCGGCACCGCGACCTCGCCCGGCGCGACCTTGCCCTGCCCCTGGCCTGCGGGCAGACCATGACGGCGCCGACCACGGTGGCGGCGATGCTGAAGGCCCTGGGCCTGCGCCCGGGCGCCCGCATCCTCGAGATCGGCACCGGCTCGGGCTACGTCACCGCCCTGCTGCTGCGGCTGGGCGCTGCCCATGTGCGCAGCCTCGAGCGCTACGCCACCCTGGCGGACGAGGCCCGCGACAACCTCGTGCCGGAGGACCGGCCGCTCGCCACGATCACCGTCGGGGACGGGCTGCACCCGGCGACCCTGCGGGGGGCGGAGCCCTTCGACCGCATCCTCCTCAACGGGACGGTGCCGGCGATTCCCGGGCACTTCGGCGACCTGCTCGGCCCCGGCGGCCGCCTCGTCGCCCCGGTCGGCCGGCCCGAGGCAGCGGGCCTCGTCACCTGGACGCGGGGACCGGACGGCACCCTGGACGTCCGCCCCGGCGCGGCCGTCCGGCTGGCGCCGCTCACCCCCGGGCGCGCCGGCCTCCTGTAGCGCGAAAGGTTCCGGTGGAGCCCCGTCCGTGCCGCGAACGTGGTGAATCGGAACGGTTGCTTAACCTGAATCGGGTTTGAATGACGTCATCAAGTTGCGTCAGGCAAACAGGTGCGTCGATGCGGGTTCGCGGGACTGGTCGAGGGTTGAGGACGCTGTCGCGTTTCGCGCTCATCGGCGTGATTGGAGGCGGTGCGGCCGCCTGTTCTTCGGATGCGTCCCGGTTGGGCGATCCCTTCGGCAATCCATTTGCCTCGAACCTGTCGAGCGAGCCCGCCGCGACGGGCAGCCTGCCCGACGGCGAGATCGCCCCGGCGCCGGTGGTGCGCACCAGCCGCATCCAGTCCCAGGCCCTCGGGGCCCCGGGCGCGGCTTCCTCGCCGGCGGCCATGTCGCCCCGCCCGATGGCGGCGGCCCCCGCCCCGGCCCGGCCCCAGACCACGCGTCTCGCCTCCACCGAGCCGGTCTCGGCCGGCATGACGGGTTCGGCGGTCTCGGGCATGAATCCCGATGCGGCCCGCATGAGCACCCGCGCGGTGCCCGCCGCGCCGGCCCCGAAGGTGATCGACCGGGCCGCCGAGAAGCGTGCCGCCGACGCCCGCCGCGAGGCGGAGGCCCGCGAGGCCGCCGAGGCCAAGGTCGAGGCCAAGCGCCAGGCCGAGGCCGCCAAGCTCGCCGAAGCCCGCAAGGTCGTGGAGGCTGCGAAGGCCTCCGAGACCCGCAAGGCCTCGGAGAAGGCGGCGGCGGCCGCCAAGCTCGCCGAGACCAAGGCGGCCGAGGCCCGCAAGGCCCATCCCCGTCCCGGTCAGGCCGTCGCCAAGGCCGAGGACAAGGCGGTCCGCAAGATCGAGATCAAGGAAGCCAAGGCCGAGGTGAAGGCCGAGGCGAAGGCGGACGCGGCCAAGGACGCGGCCAAGAAGGCCGAGGCGGCCCGCAAGACGGCCGAGGCCGAGGCGGCCAAGCTGGCCAAGGCCGACGCCGCCAAGGAGGCCGCCCGCAAGGTCGCCGAGGCGAAGGCCGCGGAGGCCGCCGCCAAGGAGGCCGCCAAGGCGCCCGTGAAGGTCGCTGCGGTCGAGGCGCCCAAGGCAGAGCCGGCGAGCACCGGGTCGGTCGCCGCCTCCGAGCAGTCTTTCCGCTGGCCCGCCAAGGGCCGGGTGATCTCGGGCTACGGCACCTCCGGCAACGAGGGCATCAACATCTCGGTGCCCGAGGGCACCGCGGTGAAGGCCGCCGAGGACGGCACCGTGGCCTATGCGGGCTCCGACGTGAAGGGCTACGGCAAGCTCGTCCTGGTGCGCCACTCCAACGGTTACGTCTCGGCCTACGCCCATAACGGCGAGCTCGACGTGCGCCCCGGCGAGAAGGTCAAGCGTGGCCAGACCATCGCGAAGTCCGGCGCCTCCGGCAACGTGACCTCGCCCCAGCTCCACTTCGAGATCCGCAAGGGCGCGACCCCGGTCGACCCGATGCCCCACCTCGCCAGCAACTGACCCCCCCCCGGTCGGAGCGTCCGAAAACACGAAACGGCGGTCCCTCGGGGCCGCCGTTCTTGTTTGGGGGTCCGGTCGGCGACGGCCTCAGCGGCCGGTGCGCACCCGGGTCCAGCTCCGGGTGACGAAGCGCTGGGTGCGGTCGTCCCAGGCGGTGTTGCTGGCGAGGCGCTGCATCGTCGCCTCGTCCGGGTAGATGCCGGGATTGGCCAGGATCTCAGGCTTGACGAACTTCCGGGCCGCCGCGTTGCCGCTGGCGTAGGAGACGAAGTTGGTGTTGGCCGCCGCCACCTCGGGCCGCATCAGGTAGTCGAGGAAGCGGTGGGCCTCGGCGGGATGGGGGGCGTCCTTCGGGATCGCGAGGGCGTCGAACCACATCAGCGCGCCCTCGCGGGGGATGACATAGCCGATCTCGACCCCGTTCTTGGCCTCCTCGGCCCGCTTGCGCGCCTGCATGATGTCGCCGGAATAGCCGACCGCCAGGCAGAGGTCGCCGTTGGCCAGCCCGTTGATGTATTCCGAGGAGTGGAACTTGCGCACCGAGCCGCGGACCTTGAACAGGGCGTCGGTGACCTGGGTGATGTCGTCCCAGCGCTTGGAATCCGGCTTGAAGCCATAGAACGGCAGCAGGCTCGGGATCAGGTCCTCGGGGGAATCGAGCAGCATCACCCCGCAATCCTTGAGCTTGGCCATCAGGCCCGGATTGAGGACGAGGCCCCAGCTGTTGAGGGGCTGGTTCGCCCCCAGGCGCTCGCGCACCTGGGCGAGGTTCACGCCGATGCCGGTGGTGCCCCACATGTAGTCCACGGCGTAGGTGTTGCCGGGGTCGTAGGTGGCGAGCCGCGCGGCGATCTCGGGCCAGGCATGGACGAGGTTGGGGATCCGGGCCTTGTCGAGGGGCTGGAACACGCCCGCCCGGATCAGCCGCTGCAGGAACGGCCCGGAGGGGGCCACCACGTCGTAGCCCGAGCGCCCGGCCAGCAGCTTGGTCTCGAGGATCTCGTTGTTGTCGTAGGTGTCGTACACGACCTTGATCCCGGTCTCCCGGGTGAAGGCGTCGAGCACCTTCGGGTCGATGTAGTCCGACCAGTTGTAGATGTTGACCACGCGCTCGCCCTGCGGCGCGGGCGTCTGCGCCCGGGCCCCCGGCAGGCCGGGCGGCAGGGCGGCGAGCGCCCCGGCGACCAGCCCCCCGGACAGGAGCGCGCGGCGGGTGCCGGCTCGGCTCATGCCTGTCCTTTCGCGGCCACGACCACGATCTCGACAAGGTATTCGGGGGCGGCGAGCTTGGCCTCCACCGTGGCGCGGGCCGGCGGGTTGTCCTTCGCCACCCAGGCGTCCCAGGCGGCGTTCATCTCCGCGAAGGTGGCGATGTCGGCCAGGTAGATGGTGGCGGTGAGGATGCGGCTCTTGTCGGTGCCGGCGGCCGCCAGCAGGCGGTCGATCTCGCCCAGGATCTCCTGGGTCTGCGCGGTGACGCCGGCGCCCACCACCGTGCCGGCCACCTGGCCCGCGAGGAAGACCATGTCGCCGTAGGTGACGGCCTGGCTCATGCGGGGACCGGATTCGAAGCGCTGGATCGTCATGGCGGGGATACGTGCCTCTCGCGTGTCGGCCGCGGGATGCCGCGGGGCACCCCTGGAATGCCCCCTTGGCATCCCGGCTCGGGGCAAGCGTTGTGCCGCGTCGGGGACCCGAACGTAAAGGCCCCCCGCGCCCGGCGCGCGCGGCGAACCGGCCGCGCCGGATCGGCGTTTCCGTCCACGTGACAAAGTCCCGTCGTGCGGCGCAACTCATCCCGCGGGTGCGGCGTTCTCACCCCATGCGCCAAGGCCAAGGCTCGAAAGCCGGCCCCTGCCGCCAGTGACGTCCGACCCAGAGGGTTCGGCCAAGTTCGAGGATCAGCTCATGGGTATCATCTGGACCATCATCATCGGCTTTCTGGCCGGTGTCATCGCCAAGTTCATCATGCCGGGCAGCAACGAGCCCGGCGGCTTCATCCTGACCACGATCCTCGGCATCGTCGGCGCCTTCGTCGCCACCTTCCTCGGCCAGGCGCTGGGCTGGTACGGTCCGAACCAGGGCGCGGGCCTGATCGGCGCCGTCGTCGGCGCCATCGTCGTGCTGGCGATCTACGGCTTCATCCAGGGCCGCCGCTCGACCACCACGCTGTAAGGCCAGCGACGTCCGAAGCCCGAAACGAGACGGGGCGCCTCACCGAGGCGCCCCTTTTTCGTGTCCGGTCGCGATCCGCCCGATGCCGTGGGCACCGGGCGCGGGGCCGGTCAGGCCTCGGTGGCGGCCTTGACGGCGCAGTGGCCGGTGGCGCCGCGGATGGCGAGGCCGGCGCCGACCACGAGGGCCGCGAGGCTGAGCCACTTGTTCGGGCGCGGCTGCGCGGCGGCGGCGGCGATGCCGAGGCCGAGCACCACCGAGACGGCGCGCTCCGTGGTGGTGAGGTTCGGGGTGCCGCTGAAGATGTCGTGGATCATCGCATTGGGCATGCTGGCGTCTCCTGTGCTGCGTCGCGGGGCGAACGCGGCGGGGGAACGGGCGTTCCACCGCCGGCGTGCGGGGCGGCACGAGGTCGTCGCCGGGGCCGGTCCCAGCCACGCCCCAGCTAGCGGGCGTTGGGCAGCCGCACGGTCACCCCGGGCCTCGCCGCCGGGGCGTCCGGGCCGGCCGGCGGCGCCCCGCCCCAGCGGGTCGCCTCGATGTGCACCGAGCCCCAGCCGGTGGCGATCGTGATCGACAGCGGCAGCAACAGCGCCCCGTCGAGGATCGGGGCGAAGCGCACCCGCATGTCGTCGTTGGCGGCCATGCGGCGGACGTTGCTCCCGCCGGAGCGGTGCCCGGAGATCGGCACCCAGCGCACCCGGCAGTCGAGGGCGGGGCCGCGATAGGCGCCCTCCGTCACCGTGGCGAGGCTGCCCCGCGACAGCACGAGGTCGGCCCGGCTCGCCCCGTCGAAGACCGGGATGCGCCGGTCGCACAGGCCGGGGTCCAGGGGAGCGGTCCCGAGGGGAATCGTCAGCATGGTCAGGGGGTCGACCACGCCGACCCTGTCCTCCGGCGCCACCGGGACCCGGTCGTCGCGCGGGGTCGGGGGCGGCGCGACGCTGGCGCTGCGCACGCGCCCGCCGGCGAGGTCGAGTTCCACCGCGATCGGCTTGCCGCCGTAGCGGCTGTCGATCCGGAAGGTGGCGGTGACCGCGCCGGCGCGATTCGTCGACCCCGCGACGGTGGCCTTGCCGGCCCCGTCGAAGAAGAAGCCGGCGAGGCCGCGCAGGCCCGCCTCGAGCTCGAGGGCGTAGCGGGCGTCCGCCCGCTCGACCGCGAGGCTCGCCTCGCCCGCCGGCAGGTTCAGGAAGCTCAGGCCGTAGGCGGCCGTGAAGCGGCGCGTGGGCGCCTCCCCCGCGGCCTGCGCGCCGGCCCCGCCGGCCACCAGCAGGGCGGCCGCCAGGGCAAGGGAGGGCGGGGTCAGGGTCCGGATCTGTCTGTGCCTGCGCGCGGACACGGCCATCGCCTCATCGCGCCTCGGACGGCGCCCAGCCTGTCATATCGGCGTCGGGCGCCCGTGGTATGCGCGCTTCGGCACCTCGCGCGCGGGCGCATCCCGTGCGGCCCACCCCGCCCCTCGCGTGCCGCCAGGACACGACCCCGTTGGACCGACCCGCCCGATACGCCCTGTACTTCACGCCCGCCCCCGGCTCGGCCCTGGCCGCCTTCGGCGAGGCGATCCTCGGTCCCGGCCCGGCGCCCGGCCCGGAGGCGCTCCGGGCGATCCTGGCCGCCCACACCGCCGAGCCGCGCACCTACGGCTTCCACGCCACCCTGAAGGCGCCGATGCGCCTCGCCCCCGGCGCCACCGAGGCCGATCTCCTCGCGGCGGCCGAGGCCCTGGCCGCGCACCGGAGCCCCCTGCCCGTCGGCCCCCTGCGGGTCGCCGCCCTCGGGGCCTTCGCCGCCCTGGTGCCGGTTGCCCCCCCGGCCGCCCTCGGCCTCCTCGCCGCCGAGTGCGTCGCGGCCCTCGATCCCCTGCGCGCGCCCCTCACGCCCGCCGAGCGGGCCCGCCGCCGCCCCGAGCGCCTCGATCCCCGCGGCCGGGCGCTGCTGGAGCGCTGGGGCTATCCGCACGTCTTCGAGGCCTTCCGCTTCCACATGACGCTCACCGGCCCCCTCGGGCCGGAGGACGGGGCGACCGCCCTGCCCCTGCTGGCCGCCGCCGCCGCGGGCCTGCCCGACCTGACGGTCGATGCGGTGAGCGTGGTCGTCCAGGACGGCGCGGGCCCGTTCCGCCTCCTGCGCCGCCTCCCCTTCCCCGCCTGACAGGATCGCCCGATGGTCTCCGATCGCCTCGGCCTCGAACCGGCCGTCCACCCGACCGCCGAGCTCTCGGCGTGCCGCCTCGGGCGCTACACCGAGGTCGGCGCGCGCACGCGCCTCAGCGAGACGCATCTCGACGATTACACGTACATCGTCGAGGACGGGCAGGCGAACCACACCACCATCGGCAAGTTCTGCTCCATCGCCTCCCACGTGCGGATCAACCCCGGCAACCACCCGATGGAGCGGGCCTCGCAATCCCACTTCACCTACCGGGCCGGCGCCTACTGGCCGGGGGAGGAGCGGGACGAGCCCGCCTTCTTCGCCCGGCGCCGGGCCCTGCCCGTCCGCATCGGCCACGACGTCTGGATCGGCCACGGCGCCGTCATCCTGGCCGGGCGCACCATCGGCACCGGGGCGGTGGTGGGCGCCGGCACGATCGTGACGCGGGATGTCGCGCCCTACACCGTCGTGGTCGGCAATCCGGGCCGGGTCGTGCGCCGCCGCTTCCCCGAGGCGATCGCCGAGCGCCTGCTGGCCCTGGCCTGGTGGGATTGGGACCACGCCCGCCTGCGCCGCGCCCTGCCGGACTTCCGCGCCCTGTCGATCGACGCGTTCCTGGAGCGCTACGAAGCAGAGGCCTGAGACTTCCGGCTCTCGATTAGCCGAACAACTGTCATGATCCTGTCGTGCCCCGCGGGTTTACCGGCGTTCATCGTGAAGCGCCGGATACCCGCATGCTGATCCTCGAAGATCTGACGCGCCGTTACGGCGACCGCCGCGCTGTGGAGCGCGTCTCCCTCGCCATCCCCCGCGGCCGCTTCGTCGGCGTGATCGGGCGCTCGGGCGCCGGCAAGTCGACCCTGCTGCGGATGATCAACCGCCTCGCCGAGCCGACGGGCGGCCGCATCCTGTTCGACGGCCTCGACGTCACGGCCCTGCGCGGGCGGGACCTGCGGCGCTGGCGGGCGCGCTGCGCCATGATCTTCCAGCAGTTCCACCTCGTCGGCCGCCTCGACGTGCTCAGCAACGTCCTGATGGGCCGGCTCTCGGAGGTGCCCCGGCACCGCGCGCTGCTCAAGCTCTGGTCCGAGGGCGAGCGCGCCCTGGCCCTGGCCGCCCTCGACGGCTTCGGCATGGGCGACTTCGCCGGGCACCGGGCCGACCAGCTCTCCGGCGGCCAGCAGCAGCGCGTCGCCATCGCGCGGGCGATGATGCAGGCCCCCGACCTGATCCTGGCCGACGAGCCCGTGGCCTCCCTCGACCCGCGCAACACCCGCATCGTCATGGACGCCCTGGCCGAGGCCAACCGGCGCCACGGCATCACGGTCCTGTGCAACCTGCACTCCCTGGATCTGGCCCGCACCTATTGCGACCGCCTCGTCGGCCTCGCCGACGGCCGCCTCGTGTTCGACGGCGCCCCCGCCGACCTCACCGAGGACGTCGCCCGCCAGCTCTACGGGCTGGAGGCGGGCGAGGTCATGGACGCGCCCGCGCGCCGCGCGCCCTACCCCGCCGCCCTCGTCGCCTGAGTCCTGAAACCCTCCATCCGGGAGTTTCCCATGCTGACCCGCCGATCCCTCGCCGGAGCCCTCGCGCTCGCCCTCCTCGCCGCGCCCGCCGCCGCCCAGGACTGGAGTGCGGCCTATCCGGAGCTGACCCTGGCGGTGATCCCGGCCGAGAACGCGTCGGGCACCACCGATCGCTACGCGCCGATGACCGCCTACCTGTCGAAGGCCCTCGGGGTGCCGGTCAAGCTGCGCATCGCCAACGACTACGCCGCCGTGATCGAGAGCCAGCGTGCCGGCAACGCCCAGCTCGCCTTCTACGGCCCCGCCTCCTTCGCCCGCGCGGTGATGACCGGCGTCAAGGTCGAGCCCATCGTCAACCAGCGCCACAACACCGGCGCCTCGGGCTACTATTCGGTGGTCTACGTGCGCGCCGACAGCCCCTACAAGACGATCGAGGACCTCAAGGGCAAGAACCTGGCCCTGGTCGACCCGAACTCCACCTCCGGCAACCAGGCGCCGCGCTTCTTCCTGAACAAGGCCGGCTACCCGGTCGACACGGTCTTCGGCAAGACCGTCTATGCCGGCAGCCACGAGAACGCGGTCCTCGCCCTGGTGCAGGGCACCGTGGACGCGGCGGCCAACCTCTACAACACCGACACCGACACCATGGTCACCCGCATGGCCGCCAAGGGCATGCTGAAGAAGCCCGACGGCACGCCGATGAGCCAGGCCGATTTCCGCGTGGTGTTCAAGTCCGACTTCCTGCCCGAGGGGCCCTTCGCCATGCTGTCGAGCCTGCCCGACGCCCTCAAGGCGAAGATCCGCGAGGCCCTGGTGGCGATGCCCACGGCCGACAAGGCGGCCTTCGACCGGCTCTCGGACGGCAAGGACCAGGGCCTCACCCCCGTGACCCTGAAGGACTACCAGCCGATCATCGAGATGCTGAAGTTCAACGACGACCAGCGCCGCAAATCTTGACCGGACCCGTCACGAGCCGTGGGCGCGGGGGCGCGCCGGGGACGACCGATGCCTGAGCGGATCGCGCCCCTGCCCCCGGACCGGGCCGCCGCCCTGGCGGGGGCCTACGACGCCGCCGTCGCCGCGACCCGGCGCCGGACCTGGGCGGGCCTCGCCGGGCTCGTCGTCCTCACCGGGCTCGCCGCCTGGGCCGCGGAGGTGCGCCCCTGGGTGCTGGCGACCCATCTCGGCCGCTTCACCGACTACATCGTCCAGATCCTGCCACCCCTGACCTGGGCGAACCTGCCGGGGGACCTGGCCGAATGGTACTGGGGCGGGCCGAAATGGCTGGGGCTCCTGGGGGAGACCCTGCTGATGGCCTATCTCGGCACCCTCCTGGGGGCGATCGGCGGCGTCCTCCTGTGCTTCTCCGCCGCCGCCAACGTGACGGGCAGCCGGACGGCCTGCATCCTGGTGCGGCGCGGGCTCGAATTCTGCCGCACCGTGCCCGAGATCGTGTTCGCGCTGCTCTTCGTCATAGCCTTCGGCCTCGGGCCGATGGTGGGCGTGCTGGCCCTGGCGATCCACAGCACGGGGGCGCTCGGCAAGCTGTTCTCGGAGGTCGTCGAGAACATCGACATGCGGCCGGTGGAGAGCCTCACCGCCGCCGGGGCCGGGCGGATCGAGACCCTGCGCTTCGCCGTGCTGCCGCAGGTGCTGTCGAACTTCGTCTCCTACGGGCTGCTGCGCTTCGAGATCAACGTGCGGGGTGCCGGCGTCATGGGCTTCGTCGGCGCCGGCGGCATCGGACAGGAGCTCCTCGTGGCGATCCGCAACTTCTACTACGCCGACGTCAGCGCCATCCTGGTCCTGATCATCCTCACCGTGATGGCGATCGACCTCGGCACCGAGCGCCTGCGCCACGGGCTGCTCGGGGGCCTGCGATGACCGGCCCCGACCCGACCCCGGCCGAGATCGCCGCCCTGCGCCGGCGCTTTCCCGACAGCTTCCGACCGGCCTGGCGGGGGCGCCTCCTGGCGGTCCTGGCGCTGGCCGGCCTCGCCGCCCTGGCGGCCTACGCCCTGGTGCGCCTCGATGTCTCCGGCGCGCGCCTGCTGGCCGGCCTCGGCCGCCTCGGCGAGTTCAGCCTGCTGATGTGGCCGCCCGAGACCGGCGGCCGGGCCTTCGCCTTCCTCCAGGCGCTGGCCGAGACCCTCGGCATCGCCTTCATCGGCACGCTGACGGCCGCGCTCGTGGCCTTTCCGGTGGCGTTCCTGGCCGCCCGCACCGTGGTGCCGAACCCCTTCGTGCACTTCACCGTCCGGCGCGGCCTCGACGTGATGCGCTCCGTCGACGTGCTGATCTGGGCCCTGATCTGGATCAACGTCGTCGGGCTCGGCCCCTTCGCCGGGGCGCTCGCCATCGCGTGCGCGGATGTCGGGGCGCTGGGCAAGCTGTTCTCCGAGGCGGTGGAGACCGCCGACGCCAAGGCCGGCGAGGGCGTCTCCGCCTCCGGCGGCACCGCGCTGCACCGCATCCGCTTCGGGCTGATCCCGGCGGTGCTGCCGGTGCTCGGCAGCCAGGTGCTGTACTTCTTCGAATCGAACACCCGCTCGGCCACCATCATCGGCATCGTCGGCGCGGGCGGCATCGGCCAGTATCTCAGCGAGCTGATCCGCGTCCTCGAACTGCGCCAGGTCGCCTTCCTGATCCTGATGATCCTGGTGACCGTGGCCCTCATCGACGCCGTCTCGGGACGCCTGCGCCGGGCCCTGATCGGCGGGGCCGCGCGCTAGGCGGTCGGTCCCGCGGCGAGATGGGGCGGATCGGGTCTGACGCGGCCCGGATCGTCCGCCCCGGGCCGGCCGGTCGCCGCATGGGGGATCGAGCCGCCGGGCGAACGTCCGAGGCATCGGCGCATCTCGCCGAGGGCGGGCGCCGTCGGGGACGTCCTGCCGGAAAGCTCCCGGGTCGGGACGTCATCGCAGGGGCGGGCTGTCCCGCGCATCCCAGGCCTTCCCGGGTCCGTGGTGGTGCGTCTCGTCTTCGCGGCACGCAGTGGAAATCCCGCCCGGCCGCGTTCGCCGGGATCGGGCCTGCGCGATGACTTGAGGTGGATCAAGGCGGATCGTTCGAAACCGGCCGAGGCTGAGGGCGGCTCAATCGGGAGACGAACGATGTCCCAGGCCGTTCCTTCGCCGCTCTCTGCCATCCGCGACATCCTCGTCGGGACCGCCATCGAATCCGACCGCCCGGAGGCCTCCGCCGCCATCGGCTACGGGCTGACCCTCGCGAGAGCCGCGGGCGCCCACCTGACGGTCCAGTCGGCCTCGTGGCGGCTGACCGGCGACGATGCCTGGCTCGGCGCGTTCGACCTCGACGGCGTGGCCGCCATCGACCGGCGCCTCGATGCGCTGGCCCGCTCCGTCGCGGACCGCGTGGCCGGGGATGCGGCGCAGGCGGGCGTGATCTGCACGGTCGAGACGCCGAGCCTGCCCTTCCCGGAGATCGTGGGCCGGCTCGCGAGGCAGGCGCGCCTGCACGACCTGACGGTCCTCGACGCGGGCTCCCGGACCTACGACATCGACCGCGAGATCGTCGAGAAGGCCCTGTTCATCAGCGGACGCCCCGTCATCGCCGTGCCGCCGGGCATCGAGGCCTTCTCCGCGCAGCGGATCGTCGTGGCCTGGGACGGCAGCGCGCAGGCGGCGCGGGCGGCCAACGACGCGCTGCCGTTCCTGCGCGCGGCCGAGGTGGTGGAGATCGTCTGCGTCGCCGACCCGGAGGACCTCCATGCCGCCGTGCCGGGCGCCGAGTTCGCCCCCCATCTGGCGCGCCACGGCGTGGCCGTCACGGTCGTCGACCTGCCGGTGGCGGACGGCATCGCGGAGACGCTGTGCGACCGGGCGCGGATGCTCGGGGCCGACCTGATCGTGGCCGGCGCCTACCGGCATTCCCCCATCCGGGAGTTCTTCTTCGGCGGCGTCACCCGGGCGCTCCTTCGGGGCAGCCCGGCGGCGCTGTTCCTAGCCCATTGAGATTCCTGGCCCATTGAGGTTCCTGGCCCATTGAGGAGGGCTTCCATGACGATTCCGAGACGACACGTCGGCGGTCGGACCCCGGGACGGGGGGCGCGGGCGAGCGATCCGCCCCGGCCCGGCCCGCGCCGCGCGGGGGAACCGGCATCCCCGGTCCGGCCCGCGCCGCCCGCCGCACCGGCGGTCGCCGGGGATGCCTGCCGAGATCCGTGCCGAACTCCTCGCCCGGATGATTGGATGCGCCCGATGGACGAGGACGACCGGCGCGCGCGGGACGCCGCCTGGGGCTTCGTCGAGTGAGTTCGGGACGTCGTCGGCCCGCCCGCATCCCATCCTCTGCCCGGGGACAATCGGTCCCCGGGCCGGGACATCCTGGCTCGTCCCGCGCGCCCCGGCCTTGATCCCGCCCGGCCGTCACGATCCGGGTCCTGCCGGGGGGGCGGATCGGCCGCCACGGCGTCCACCGGCAGGCCGGCGACGAGCGCCCGGTCTCGGGTTTCGGGGTTCGGGCGCCTGGCGCGCCTACTTCGCCGTGGGGAGGGTCGGCGGGCCCAGATGCTGGAGGTAGTCGATCTTGCCGAGGCCCACCCCGGCGCTGCGGAGGATGCCGTAGGCGGTGGTGACGTGGAAGAAGAAGTTCGGAAGCGCGAAGCCGGTGAGATACGCCTGCCCGCTGAAGCGGTATCCCATGCCGTTCGGGAACTTCAGCTCCACCTCGCGCTCGGCGCTCAAGGCGGCCGGATCGACGCCCTCGACGAAGGCGATCGTCCTGGCACAGCGCGCCTGGAGTTCGGCGAAGGTCGTCTCGACGTCGGGCATCGCGGGCGCCTCGATCCCGGCGAGCCGGGCCACCGCGTTCTTCGCGCTGTCGGAGGCCATCTGATACTGGGCCGGCAGGGGCTTCATGTCCGGCGCCAGCCGCCGGCCGATCAACGCGGCCTCCGGCTGTTCCGATGCCGCCTTGTCGAGCCACGCGCTCATGCTGCGCAGGGCGTTGACGAAGATCGGGACGCTGACGTCGCGGATGGGGATGCTCATCCGGGGGACGTAGGGCACCTGTCGCCCCGGATGCGGTGAGACCGCGCACATGGCGCGCGGGACCGTCACTTCCGCAGCGGCACGCCCTTCGTGGTGAAGCGCGGCGCGCCCGGATGGCGGGCGGGGTGCGGCTGGCCCCGCCCCTTGCCCGCCCCGGAGCCCGTTCCCGACGGCTGCGAGACCGGAACCAGCTGGTCCGGCCGCGGCCCGATGAGATCCGCCCGGCCCATCGCCCGCAGCGCCTCGCGCAGCAGGGGCCAGTTCTCGGGGTCGTGATAGCGCAGGAACGCCTTGTGCAGCCGGCGCTGCCGCAGCCCCTTGATCGCGTCGACCGGTTCGCTGCCGCCGCGCCGCACGCCCTGCAGGGGGTTGATCTCGGTGTGGTACATGGTCGTCGCCGTCGCCATGGGCGAGGGCAGGAAGGTCTGGACCTGATCGGCGCGGTAGTCGTTCTTCTTGAGCCAGAGGGCGAGGTTGAGCATGTCCGCGTCGGTCGTGCCCGGATGGGCCGCGATGAAGTACGGGATCAGGTAGTACTTCTTCCCGGCCTTCTGGGCGGCGGCGTCGAACATCTCCTTGAAGCGGTCGTAGGTGCCGATGCCCGGCTTCATCATCAGGTCGAGGGGGCCGCGCTCGGTGTGCTCGGGGGCGATCTTGAGACGGCCGCCGACGTGGTGGGTCACGAGCTCCTCGACGTATTCGGGGCTCCGGACCGCGAGGTCGTAGCGCACGCCGGAGGCGACCATCACCTTCTTGACGCCCTCCACCTCGCGGACCTTGCGGTAGAGCCGGATCAGGTCGTCGTGCGAGGTGTTCAGGTTCGGGCAGATGTCGGGGAAGACGCAGGACGGCAGCCGGCAGGCCGCCTCGATCTTCGGGTCCTTGCAGGCCATCCGGTACATGTTCGCCGTCGGCCCGCCGACATCCGAGATCACGCCCGTGAAGCCCGGCGTCTTGTCGCGAATGTGCTCGATCTCGCGCAGGATCGAACCCTCCGAGCGGTTCTGGATGACGCGGCCCTCGTGCTCGGTGATGGAGCAGAAGGTGCAGCCGCCGAAGCAGCCGCGCATGATCGTCACCGAGAACTTGATCATGTCCCAGGCGGGGATCTTGGCGTCGCCGTAGGACGGATGGGGCGCGCGGGCGTAGGGCAGGTCGTAGACCGCATCCATCTCGTCGCTGGAGAGCGGGATCGGCGGCGGGTTCAGCCACAGGTCGCGGTCGCCGTGGCGCTGGACGAGGGGGCGCGCGTTGCCGGGATTGGCCTCCCGGTGCAGCACCCGCGAGGCGCGGGCATAGGCCTCCTTGTCGTCCTTGACCTCGTCGTAGGCGGGGAGCCGGATCACGGTCTCGCCGGGGCGGCGGCTGGCGGCCTCGTCCGCCGAATCGAGGTCGTCGGCGGGCAACTCGGTGTAGGGCTCGGGCACCCGGCGGAACAGGGCGACGCCCCGGACGGAGTGGAGATCCTGCGGGGCCTCGCCGGCCGCGAGGCGGTTGGCCACCTCGACCACGGCGCGCTCGGCATTGCCGTAGAGGAGCAGGTCGGCCTTGGCATCCGCCAGGATCGAGCGGCGCACCTTGTCGGACCAGTAATCGTAATGGGCGATGCGGCGCAGCGAGGCCTCGATGCCGCCGAGGATGATCGGCACGTCCTTGTAGGCCTCGCGGCAGCGCTGCGTGTAGACGATGGTGCAGCGGTCCGGCCGGGCGCCGCCTTCGCCTCCGGCCGTATAGGCGTCGTCGCTGCGCAGGCGCCGGTCCGCCGTGTAGCGGTTCACCATCGAATCGAGATTGCCGCCGGTGACGCCGAAGAACAGCGTCGGCCGGCCCAGGGCCTTGAACGGCTCCGCCGATTGCCAGTCCGGCTGCGCGATGATGCCGACCCGGAAGCCCTGCGCCTCGAGCAGCCGGCCGATGATGGCCATGCCGAAGCTCGGGTGGTCCACGTAGGCGTCGCCCGTCACCAGGACGATGTCGCAGGCGTCCCACCCGAGCCGGTCCATCTCGGCGCGGCTCATGGGCAGGAACGGCGCCGCCGTCCGGTTCAGCGGCGGCGTGCAGGCGAGGGGAGCCACGGAGCGACTCACGGGAGCTTGGAGGTCCATGGGGCCCGTGCATAGCCCGCCCGGGCCGCGATCTCAACGAAGCCCGCGGCGGCCGGGTGCCGCGACCACATCGAACCGGCCGCGAAGCCGTGCCCGTCCGCCTCGTCCGTCTCCTGGCCTTTCCCGTACTGCCAGCACGTCGCCCGCCCCGGCCGAATCGGAGCCCGCCTCACTCCACCACCAGCTCCACCCGGTCGGCGGCGAAGAGGCTGCGGGTGGCCTGGATGCGGGTGCCCGCGCCGTCCACGTTCACGCTGGACAGGGCGATCAGGGTGCGGCCGGGGGCGATGTCCAGGCGCTCCGCCTCCTCGGGGCTGGCCGGGCGGGCACCGATCCGGGTGGAGAGCCGGGTGTAGTCGGCCACCCCGAAGCCCGCATAGGCGCGGGTGAGCGAGCCGCTGGCGGCGTAGGCGGCGTCGAAACCGGTAAAGCGCGGCAGGGGCAGGCAGGTCCGGGCCGTCGAGATCGGGGCGCCGTCGGCCCGGTGCACGGTGAGGAGTTCGAGGATCGGCGCGCCCGGGGCGATCCCCAGGGCCTCGGCCCAGTCCGCATCCGCCGGGTTGGTGGCGGCCGCGATCAGGTCGCCCCAGGCCTCGCGCCCGGTGCGCGAGACGATCTCGGAGAAGCGGGTGCGCGGGCCGATCGGGTAGGCGATCGGGCCCTGCTCCACGAAGCTGCCCCGCCCCTGCGTGGTCCGCACCAGCCCGCCCTCGGCGAGCACGCCGAGCGCCCGGCGCACCGTGTGCCGGTTCACGCCGAAGCGCGCGGCGAGCGCCGACTCGGCCGGCAGCTGCGCCCCGGCCGCCAGGGTCCCGCCGCGGATCTCGTCCGCCAGGGCGTCCGCGATCTGCCGCCAGGCGGCGAGGCCGCCCCCGCGCTGGAGCGCCGTCACGCGGCTGTCGCCCGCCTCGGTCATGGGTGGCTCGCGTGCGTCGTCTGCATGGTGTCCTCGAAAGGCATGGTGTCCTCGAAATGCACGGCGTCCTCGAAAGCCCTTGCGCCCGATCATCCACTTGTCTACACATATAGACAGGTTTGGAGACCGACCGATGCCGAGCGCCAGCCAAACACCACCCGGGCCCGGGATGCCAGACCTTGCCCCGCGCCAGCGGGCGATGGCGCGGGCCGGCCAAGCCTCCGCGGACGAGTTGCTGGCCGCCCTGGCGCGGGCCGGCGCCGCCCCCGAGGCGGAGGACCTGCGGGCGCCCGAGACGGGCCTCGTCATGGTCCGCGGGCGGATCGGCGGCGACGGCCGGCCCTTCAACGCCGGCGAGGCCACGGTGACCCGGGCGGCGGTGCGCCTGCCCGGGGGCGAGACCGGCTTCGCCTACCATCTCGGCCGCGACCGGGCCCGCGCCCGCCTCGCCGCCATCCTGGATGCCCACTGGCAGCGCCCGGAGGCGCGGCCCGCTCTCGAGGCGGCGCTGGCGGAGATCGCCGGCCGCCGGGTGGAGGCGGCGCAACGGGCCGCCCGGAAGGCGGCGGCCACCCGGGTCACCTTCTTCACCCTGGCGCGGGGCGAGGATTGATGGCCCACAGGCTCGCCCCCGGCTTCGCCGATCCCGTCCACGAAGGCCAGGCCGTCTTCCGCGCCGCGATGGAAGCCCTGAGCCGGCCCGGGCGGATCCGCCCCCTGGTCACCGCCCTGGCGCCCCCCGGCCCCCTCACTCCCGAGCTCGCGGCCCTGGCCCTGGCGCTGACCGACGCCGACACGCCGGTCTGGCTCGATGCGCCGCTCCGGGCGGACCCGGCGGTCGCCGGCTTCCTGCGCTTCCACACCGGGGCGCCCCTGGTCGCGGCCCCCGCAGAGGCCGCCTTCGCGCTGATCGCCGATCCGGCCCATTGCCCGCCCTTCACGGATTTCGCCCAAGGCACCCCCGCCTACCCGGATGCCTCCGCCACGCTGATCCTGGCCGTCGACACCCTCTCCGACGAGGCAGGGCCGGGTTTCACGGGGCCGGGTTTCGCGGGGCAGGTTTTCGCGGGACCCGGCATCCGCGGCACGGCGCGGCTCGACGCCGGCCCCCTGCCCGCCGACTGGGCCGCGCGCTGGGCCGCGAACCATGCGGGCTTCCCCCTCGGGATCGACTGTCTGTTCGTGGCGCCGGGCCGCCTCGCCGGGCTGCCGCGCTCGGCCCGGCCCGTCGGCGCCGAAGCTTCGCCGGGTTCGGAGGCTCTGCCATGTACGTAGCGGTCAAGGGCGGCGAGGCCGCCATCGACAACGCCCACCGCCTCCTGGCCGAGGTCCGGCGCGGCGACCCGGCCGTGCCCGAGCTCACCGTGGCGCAGATCCGCGAGCAGATGCGCCTCCTCGTCGACCGGGTGATGACCGAGGGCTCCCTCTACGATCCCGATCTGGCCGCCCTCGCCCTGAAGCAGGCCCGGGGCGACGTGGTCGAAGCGGTGTTCCTGGTGCGGGCCTACCGCACCACCCTGCCGCGCTTCGGCGCCACCGAGCCGGTCGACACCGGCGCGATGACCCTGGCGCGGCGCATCTCCGCCACCTTCAAGGACCTGCCCGGCGGGCAGGTGCTCGGCCCGACCTTCGACTACACCCACCGCCTCGTGGATTTCGGCCTGGCCGACGGGGATTCGCGAGACCGCTCCCCCGATCCCGCCGCCGAGGCGGAGCCGGAGGCCGATGCCGCCGCCTGCCCGCGGGTCACCGACCTCCTGGGGCAGGCCGGCCTGCTCGAACCTTCGCCCCCGGACGCGGGCGCCCCCGTGGGCGACCTCACCCGCGAGCCGGTGGACTACCCCGTCGACCGGGCGGTGCGGCTCCAGGCGCTGGCCCGGGGCGACGAGGGCTTCCTCCTCGCCCTCGGCTACTCGACGCAGCGCGGCTACGGCCGCACCCACCCCTTCGTCGGCGAGATCCGGGTCGGGGCGGTGGACCTCGAATTCACCCCGGAGGAACTCGGCTTTCCGGTCGGCCTCGGCACGGTGGACCTGACCGAGTGCCAGATGATCAACCAGTTCCACGGCCACGGGGCGGTGCCGCCGCAATTCACCCGGGGCTACGGCCTCGTCTTCGGCCAGGGCGAGCGCAAGGCCATGGCCATGGCCCTGGTGGACCGCTCGCTCCGGGCCGCCGAACTCGGCGAGGCCGTGGCGGTGCCGGCCCAGGACCAGGAATTCGTGCTGGCCCATTGCGACAGCCTGCAGGCCACGGGCTTCGTCGAGCACATGAAGCTGCCGCACTACGTGGATTTCCAGGCCGAGCTCGACCTGGTGCGGCGCCTGCGCGCCGAGCACGCCGCCCGGGCGGCGGCGCCTCCGCCCGAATCCGACGAATCGCCGCTGCGGGAGGCCGCCGAATGAACCCGTCCAACCCCGCCGCGGCGCCCGCCGCCGTCACCGTCTCGGCCGGCCCCGGCTACAGCTTCGCCTATCTCGACGCGGGCACGAAGCGGATGATCCGCCGGGCCATCCTCAAGGCCATCGCGATCCCGGGCTACCAGGTGCCCTTCGCCGCCCGCGAGATGCCGATGCCCTACGGCTGGGGCACCGGCGGCGTGCAGGTCACCGCCGCGATCCTCGGCGCCGCCGACGTCCTCAAGGTGATCGACCAGGGCGCCGACGACACCACCAACGCGGTCTCGATCCGGCGCTTCTTCACCGCCACCGCGGGAATCGCCACGACGACGCGCACGGCCGAGGCCAGCGTGATCCAGACCCGCCACCGCATCCCGGAGGCGCCGCTCGTCGAGGGGCAGGTCCTCGTCTACCAGGTGCCGATCCCCGAGCCCCTGCGCTTCCTCGAACCGCGCGAGACCGAGACGCGCCAGCTCCACGCGCTGGCCGAGTACGGCCTCATGCACGTGAAGCTCTACGAGGACATCGCCCGCCACGGCCACATCGCCACCACCTACGCCTATCCGGTGGAGGTGGCCGGCCGCTACGTGATGGACCCCTCCCCGACCCCGAAATTCGACAACCCCAAGATGGACGACTGCCCCGCCCTCCAGCTCTTCGGCGCTGGGCGCGAGAAGCGCATCTACGCGATCCCGCCCTACACGCGGGTGCGCAGCCTCGACTTCGAGGACCACCCCTTCCGGGTCCAGAGCTTCGACCGCCCCTGCGCCCTCTGCGGCGCCGAGGGCGTCTATCTCGACGAGGTCGTCCTCGACGATGCCGGCGGGCGGATGTTCGTCTGCTCGGACACCGACCATTGCGAGAGCCGCCTTGGCGAGAGCTGCCTTGGCGAGACCCGCCGCGCCGACGGCCAGACCGGGGAGGCCGCGTGATGGACCCGCTCCTGAGCGTCGAGGGCCTGACCAAGCGCTACGGCCGGCGCCTCGCCTGCGACGGCATCGGCTTCACTCTCGACCCCGGCGAGGTCCTGGCGGTGGTCGGCGAATCCGGCTCCGGCAAGTCGACCCTGCTCTCGCTCGTCGCCGGCGAGGTCGCGGCCGATGCCGGATCGGTCGCCTACCGCATGCGCGACGGCGCGACGCGCGACCTCGATACGCTGAGCGCGGTCGAGCGCCGCGCGCTCATGCGCACGGATTGGGGGTTCGTGCGCCAGGACGCGACGCAGGGCCTGCGCATGGCGGTCTCGGCCGGGGGCAATGTCGGCGAGCGCCTGATGGGCATCGGCGACCGCCATTACGGCCGCATCCGCGCCACCGCCCTCGACTGGCTCGCCCGGGTCGAGATCGCCCCCGACCGGGTCGACGACCCGCCGACGCGCTTCTCCGGCGGCATGCGCCAGCGCCTGCAGATCGCCCGCAACCTCGTCACCGCCCCCCGCCTCGTCCTCATGGACGAGCCGACCTCGGGCCTCGACGTCTCGGTCCAGGCCCGCCTCCTCGACCTGATCCGGGGCCTGGTGGCCGAGCTCGGCCTCGCGGTCATCATCGTCACCCACGACCTGGCCGTGGCGCGCCTGCTCTCGCACCGCGTCCTCGTCATGCGGGCGGGCCGGGTGATCGAGACCGGCCTGACCGACCAGGTCCTCGACGATCCGCAGGCCGCCTACACCCAGCTCCTCGTGTCCTCGGTGCTCGCCGCATGACGCCCCCCCTCCTCGCCTTCGAAGACGTGGCCAAGAGCTTCACCCTGCACCTGCGCGGCGGCGCCGTGCTGCCCGTCATCGCCGGCGCCACCCTGGCGGTCCGTCCGGGCGAGTGCGTCGTGCTCGGCGGTGCCTCCGGCGCGGGCAAGTCCTCCCTGCTGAAGATGGCCTACGGCAACTATCGCTGCGCCGCCGGGGCGATCCGGGTCCGCGACGGGGCCCGCATCGTCGACCTCGCCACGGCCGCGCCGCGCGAGATCCTGGGGCTGCGCCGCACCACGCTGTCCTACGTCTCGCAGTTCCTGCGGGTGATTCCCCGGGTCGGCGCCCGCGCCGTGGTGGAGGCCGCCGGCCTCGAGGGCGGCCTCGCCCCCGCGGCGGCCCGGACCCGGGCGGGCGACCTCCTGGCCCGCCTCAACCTGCCCGAGCGCCTCTGGGCCCTCCCGCCCGCAACCTTCTCGGGGGGCGAGCAGCAGCGGGTGAACATCGCCCGCGGCCTCATCGCCGACCGGCCCATCCTGCTCCTGGACGAGCCCACCGCCTCCCTCGACGCGCGGAACCGCGCCGTGGTGGTGGACCTCATCACCGAGAAGCGGGCCGCCGGCACCGCCATCCTCGGCATCTTCCACGATGCGGACGTGCGCGAGGCGGTGGCGACGCGCATCGTCGACGTCTCGGCCTTCCACGGGGCGCTGGCGGCATGATTCGGGATCGGGAACAGGCAAGCATGACGGACCGGGTCCAGATCCTCGAGAACGCCCGCCTGGTCCTGCCCGACCGGGTCGAGGACGGCTGGCTCGCCGTGGTCGACGGGCGCATCGCCGAGATCGGCACCGGTCGCGCCCCCGAGCGCGGCCTCGACTGCGCCGGCGACACCCTCATCCCGGGCCTCGTCGAGCTCCACACCGACCACCTGGAAAGCCACTACGCCCCGCGCCCCGGCGTGCGCTGGCATCCCCTCGGGGCGGTGCTGGCCTACGATGCGCAGATCGCGGCGTCGGGCATCACCACGGTGTTCGACTCGCTGCGCGCCGGCACCGACCCGGACGGCAGCGGCCTCGGCACCGAGCTGGAGCTGCTCGCCGCCGCCCTGGCGGAGGCCGGGGAGGCCGGCCTGTTCCGGGCCGAGCACCGCACGCACCTGCGCTGCGAGATCCCCTCCCCCGACGTGGTCGAGACCGTGCGCGCCTTCGTCGGGCGCTACCCCATCGGCCTGCTGTCGCTGATGGACCACACGCCGGGTCAGCGCCAGTTCCGTGACGTCGACAAGTACTACGTGTATGCCGGGCGCGGCGGCCGCTCCCTCGAGGAGATAAAACGCAGCACCGCCCGCAAGATGCGCGACGGCCGCGCCCTCAACGCCGTGAACCGGCCCGCCCTGGTGGCCCTCGCCCACGCGCACGGCATCCCCCTCGCCAGCCACGACGACACCACCCTGGCCGATGTCGCGCTGTCGCGGGAGGAATCGGTGGTCCTCGCCGAGTTCCCCACCACCCTGGAGGCGGCGGAGGCTTCGCACGCGGCCGGCATCACCGTGATGATGGGGGCGCCCAACCTGATCCGGGGCGGCTCGCATTCCGGCAACGTCGCGGCCCATACCCTGGCGGAGGCCGGCACCCTCAGCATCCTGTCCTCGGACTACGTGCCGGCGAGCCTGCTGATGGCGGCCTTCGGGCTGCCCGAGCGCGTCCCCGGGATCACCCTGCCGGACGCCATCGCCACCGTGACGGCGAACCCCGCCCGCGCCACCGGCCTGACCGATCGCGGCCGGCTGGCGCCGGGCCTGCGCGCCGACCTCGTCCGCGTCCGCCTCGCCCGGGGCGTGCCGGTGGTGCGCCAGGTGTGGCGCGCCGGCGAGCGGGTGGTGTGATGGCGGGCGGCTTCGCCCTCGTGGTCGGCCCGAGCGGGGCCGGCAAGGACACCCTGCTGCGGCTGGCGCGGGACGCGCTGGGCGGTGATCCCCGTTTCGTCTTCCCGCGCCGCCTCATCACCCGCGCACCCTCGGCCCACGAGGACAACGTCGCCCTCACGGAGGAGGCCTTCGCCCTAGGCGCCGCCGCCGGCGCCTTCGCCCTGCACTGGCGGGCGCACGGTCTCGGCTACGCGATTCCCGGCAACGCCGTGGAGCCGGCGCGGGCCGGACGGCTGGTGGTCTGCAACGTTTCCCGCCGGATCGTCGAGGAGGCGCGGCGGACCCTGCCACAGGTCGGCGTCGTCGCCATCACGGCGGCCCCCGAGGTGCTGGCCCGGCGCCTCGCCGCCCGCGCCCGGCCCGAGGACGGCGACCTGCGCACCCGCCTCGACCGCGTCGTCCCGATCGCGGCCGAGTGCACGATCTGGAACGATCGCGATCCGGACAGCGCCGCCGCCGTGCTGGTCGCGCACCTGCGGGAGCGGGCGGCCTGAGCCTCGGCCGATCGCCGGTCAAGGCGCTGTCCAAACGAGAAGAGCGCGGCCCCGGCGGGACCGCGCTCTTCTCGTTCTGACCGTGCGGCCGGGCGCTCGCGCACCCGGCCGGATCGGATGGCCTACGCCTCCTGGCGAGGTCCGCGGGCGCGATCCTGCTCGGCGTTGCGCTCGGCCTTGAGCTTCTCGGTGAGGTCCTCGCCGGTCTCCTGGTCGACGACCTTCATGGACAGGCGGATCTTGCCGCGGTCGTCCTGGCCGAGGAACTTCACCTTGACCTTCTGGCCCTCCTTGACGACGTCCGTCACCTTGGCGACCCGCTGGGCGGCGAGCTCCGAGATGTGGACGAGGCCGTCCTTGGCGCCGAAGAAGTTCACGAAAGCGCCGAACTCCATCGTCTTCACGACGGTGCCGTCATAGATCATGCCCGGCTCGGCCTCCGCCACGATGGACCGGATCCAGTTGTAGGCGGCCTTGATGGCCTTGCCGTCGCTGGAGGCGATCTTCACCGTGCCGGTGTCGTCGATGTTGATCTTGGCGCCGGTCTTCTCGACGATCTCGCGGATCACCTTGCCGCCGGTGCCGATCACTTCCCGGATCTTGTCGGTGGGGATCTGCATGGTCTCGATGCGCGGCGCGTACTCGCCGAGCTCGGGACGGGCATCGGTCAGGGCCTTCGCCATCTCGCCGAGGATGTGGACGCGGCCTTCCTGCGCCTGATGCAGGGCGACCTTCATGATCTCCTCGGTGATGCCCGCAATCTTGATGTCCATCTGCAGCGAGGTGATGCCGGCTTCCGTGCCCGCCACCTTGAAGTCCATGTCGCCGAGGTGATCCTCGTCGCCGAGGATGTCGGACAGCACGGCGTAGCGCTCACCCTCAAGGATGAGGCCCATGGCGATGCCCGCCACCGGACGGCGCAGGGGCACGCCCGCATCCATCAGCGACAGCGAGGCGCCGCAGACGGAGGCCATCGAGGAGGAGCCGTTGGACTCGGTGATCTCGGACACGACGCGGATCGTGTACGGGAACTCGTGGGCCGGCGGCAGCACGGGGTGTACGGCGCGCCAGGCGAGCTTGCCGTGGCCGATCTCGCGACGGCCCGGGGAGCCCATGCGGCCGGTCTCGCCCACCGAGTAGGGGGGGAAGTTGTAGTGCAGCAGGAAGGTCTCCTTGTAGGTGCCTTCCAGCGCGTCGATGAACTGCTCGTCCTCGCCGGTGCCGAGGGTGGCGACCACGAGGGCCTGGGTCTCGCCGCGGGTGAAGAGCGAGGAACCGTGGGCGCGGGGCAGCACGCCGACCTGGGACTCGATCGGGCGCACGGTGCGCACGTCGCGTCCGTCGATGCGGGACCCCGTGTCGAGGATGTTCCAGCGCACGACCTTCGACTGCGCTTCCTTGAACGCGGCCTTGACCTTCTCCGCCGGGAAACGGGCCTCGCCCTCGGCGGGGCAGAGCGCGGCCACCACCTTCGCCTTCACGGCGTCGACGGCGGCGTAGCGCTCCTGCTTGACGGTGTTCTTGTATGCGGCGCGCAGGTCGGCCTCGCACACGTCGAGGACGGCCTGCTCCACGTCGCCGTTCTCCGGCGCCTGGAAGTTGCGGGGCTCCTTGGCGGCCTTCTCGGCGAGGCGGATGATCGCCTCGATGACCGGCTGGAAGTGCTTGTGGCCGAACATCACGGCGCCGAGCATGACCTCCTCGCCGAGTTCCTTGGCCTCGGACTCGACCATCAGGACGGCGTCCTGGGTGCCGGCGACGACGAGGTCGAGGGTCGAGGCCTCGAGGTCGGCCACGTGCGGGTTCAGGGTGTACTGGCCGTTGACGTAGCCGACGCGGGCGGCGCCGATCGGGCCCATGAAGGGCACGCCCGACAGGGTCAGGGCGGCGGAGGCCGCGACCATCGCGAGGATGTCGGGGTCGTTCTCGAGGTCGTGGGTCAGGACGGTGACGACCACCTGGGTGTCGTTGCGCCAGCCCTCGACGAAGAGGGGGCGGATCGGGCGGTCGATCAGGCGGGAGACCAGGGTCTCCTTCTCGGACGGACGGCCTTCGCGCTTGAAGTACCCGCCGGGGATTCGGCCGGCGGCGTAGGCGCGCTCCTGGTAGTTCACCGTGAGGGGCAGGAAATCGATGCCGGCCTTGGGCTCCTTGCCGGACACGACGGTGGCGAGCACCGAGGTCTCGCCGTAGGTCGCCATGACGGAACCGTCGGCCTGGCGGGCGACCTTGCCCGTCTCAAGGACGAGCTTGCGGTCGCCCCACATCAGCTCTTCGCGTTGGATATCGAACATATGTCTAGCCTTCCTGCGGTCGGGCGAACCCGGCGCCGTCAGGGGCAAGATGGCGGGGGGCGCCGCGCGCCGCGCCCCCCGCGATCCTGTCCCCGACGCATCCGCCTTCAAGTCGCCCGGGTCTTCGGGTGGCCGGACCCATTCCGGCAGCCCGAACTGTCAAAACGCGGTCCCGGGCCGGGCCCGGAACCGCGTGAACGCCGTGTTTAGCGGCGGATGCCGAGACGCTCGATGAGGCTGCGGTAGCGGGCCTCGTCCTTGCGCTTGACGTAGTCGAGCAGCGAGCGGCGCTGCGAGACCATCTTCAGGAGTCCGCGGCGGGAATGGTTGTCCTTGCCATGGGTCTTGAAGTGACCGGTGAGGTTGGTGATCCGCTCGGTGAGGATCGCCACCTGGACCTCCGGAGAACCGGTGTCCTTGCCGCCGGTCGCGTATTCCTTGATGAGCGCGGTCTTGCGCTCTGCCGTGATCGACATCGCAGTGCCTTTCGGTCCGGGTTTTCGGAAACGGGCGGCCTCGTCAGGAGGGCCGCGCCACGCTCGCGGAAGGCCGGTGCCGGGATGTCGTCCAGCACGGTCAGGCCCACAAGCAGCTTGTGCCCCGGCCCCGTTCATACGGGTCGGAGCGGCGCGGACCATACACGAAACCGGCCCTGACGCCAGCCCTCCGTCCGTCGCAGGGAGAAATCGACGTCTCAGGCCGCCACGGAGACCGAGGCGCCCACGGCGCGGATGTCCGCCGCCAGGGCCTCGATCCGGGCCGGGTCCGAATCCCAGGCGAACATGAAACGGGCACCGCCGCCGATGAAGGTGTAGAAGCGCCAGCCCCGGGCGCGCAGGGCCTCGAGGTGCTCGGGCGCGGCGCGCAGGAACACGGCGTTGGCCTCCACCGGGAACATCAGGTCGAAGGCCGCC
The DNA here is from genome assembly GCF_001424705.1 of Methylobacterium sp. Leaf465. GTDB lineage: Bacteria > Pseudomonadota > Alphaproteobacteria > Rhizobiales > Beijerinckiaceae > Methylobacterium. The sequence goes on along the minus strand of NZ_LMRA01000006.1, from coordinate 22,756 downwards.
ACATCGGCCACGGCGGCGGCGAGGCTCTGCGCGCAGGCATTGGCGTGGGTCGCGTGACGCAGCCAGGCCCCGTCCTCCAGCACCCCGACCCAGGGAGCGGAGAGGAAGCGCATCTTCGAGGCGAGCTGCCCCGCCTGCTTGCAGCGGTAGCCGAAATCCTCCGCCAGGGCGGCGTCGAAGAACAGGATCGCCTCGCCCGCCGCCATGCCGTTCTTGGTGCCGCCGAAGCAAAGGAGGTCGACGCCGGCCTTCCAGGTCATGTCGGCGGGGCTGCAGCCGAGGCTGGCACAGGCATTGGCGAAGCGCGCTCCGTCCATGTGGAGGCGCAGGCCGAGATCCCGGCAGGTGGCGGCGATCGCCCGGATCTCGGCGAGGCTGTAGAGCTGCCCCGTCTCGGTGGGCTGGGTGATCGTGACCACGCGGGGCTTGGGGAAATGGATGTCCGAGCGCCCCGTGGCGACGCCCCGGATCAGGGCCGGGTCGAGCTTGCCGTCGGGGCTCGCTACCACGAGCAGCTTCGAGCCGTTGGAGAAGAACTCGGGCGCGCCGCACTCGTCCGTTTCGACATGGGCCGAGGCCGAGCAGATGACGCTGTGGTAGGATTGGCAGAGAGAGGCCAGGGCCAGGGCGTTGGCGGCGGTGCCGTTGAAGGCGAAGAAGACGTCGGCGGCGTCCGTCTCGAACAGGGTCCTGAAGGTGTCGGCCGCCCGCTTCGTCCACGGGTCTTCGCCGTAGGCCGGTACCGAGCCGCGATTGGCCGCGTCCATGGCGGCCCAGGCCTCGGGGCAGATGCCGGCGTAGTTGTCGCTCGCGAATTGCTGGGGCTCGGGGGGCATGGGTCGCTCTCGTCTGGCCAAGGTCCGCATCGGGAGTGCAGCGGCCGGCCGAACAGAGATATGGCGAAGCCCGTTTGGTTGCCGGTCCGGCCACATCCCCGCCGATTGCCGGAGGGTGCCACCTTGCCCGGGAGAGCAGGTTGGCGTCAGGGAGCGCCCCGACTCTTGATGCGGCCCATGATTTACCAGAGGGGTCCGGCTCTGACAACACGGGCAGGTTGCCGCCTGGTGCGGGAACTAGATCGTGGCGTGAAATCCGGGGCGAGTGCTCGGCACCCCCTGCCTGGCCCGGGACTTGCGCCGACTGGCCCGCGATCCACCGTCATGCGAAGGTCCTGGCGATGACGGGCAACAGCCTCACCGCGCGCAAATCCGTCGCCGACATCCTGGCGGCCGACGCCGAGGGCAAGGAATCCTCGCGCCTGCCGCGCTCGCTCTCGGCGTTCGACCTCGTCGCCCTCGGCGTGGGTGCTACCATCGGGGCGGGCATCTTCGTCCTCACCGGCACGGCGGCGGCGAACTATGCCGGCCCCGGCCTGACCCTGTCCTTCGTGCTCGGCGGCATCGCCTGCGGATTCGTCGCGCTCTGCTATGCCGAGCTCGCCGCGATGGTGCCGGCCCCGGGCAGCACCTACACCTATGCCTACGCAACCCTCGGCGAGGCCTGCGCCTGGATCATCGGTTGGGATCTCGTTCTCGAATACGCGATGAGCGCTGCGACCGTGGCGGTGGGCTGGTCGGGCTACGCTCGCTCCCTCCTCGCCGATGCCGGCTTGCACCTGCCTGCGTTTCTGTCGGCGGCTCCCTTCACCCCCCTGCCCGGCGGGGGCGCCGCATGGTTCGACCTGCCGGCGGCGGCCGTGATCGGCCTGCTGACCCTGCTCCTCGTGCGTGGCAACCGCGAATCGACCCGGGTGAACGCCGTGATGGTGGCGATCAAGGTCGCGATCATCCTGTCCTTCGTCGGCGTCGGTGCCGCCCATGTGGATGTGGGCCTGTGGTCTCCCCTGGTGCCGGAGAACACCGGCCCCTTCGGCGCGTTCGGCTGGAGCGGCGTGCTGCGCGGGGCCGGCGTGGTGTTCTTCGCCTTCATCGGCTTCGAGACGATCTCGACGGCGGCGGGCGAGACGCGTCGCCCCCAGCGCGACGCGCCGATCGGGCTCCTGGGGTCGCTGGCGATCAGCACGGTGCTCTACGTGGCGGTGGCGGCGGTGCTCACCGGCCTCGTCCCCTACCGGGCCCTCGACGTGCCCGACCCCATCGCCAAGGCGGTGGAGGCGATCGGCTTCGGGGCCTTCGCGGTGGCGATCAAGATCGGGGCGGTCCTCGGCCTGACCACGGCGGCGCTCGCCGCCCTCTACGGGCAGGCCCGGATCTTCTACGCCATGGCGCGCGACGGTCTGTTGCCGCCGGCCTTCGCACGGGTGCATCCGCGCTTTCGCACGCCGGCCGCCAGCCAAGTCACCATCGGCGCGGTGACGGCCCTGGTGGCGGGGCTGGTTCCGATGGATCTCCTGGGCGAACTGGTGAGCATCGGCACCCTTTTCGCCTTTCTGGTGATCTGCACCGCCGTCCTGGTGCTGCGCCGGACGGATCCGGGACGCCCCCGCCCCTTCCGGGTGCCGGGCATGCCGGTGGTGCCGATCCTCGGCATCCTGTCTTGCCTCGCACTGATGCTCGGCCTGCCCGGAGACACCTGGTTGCGGCTCGCCGTGTGGCTCGTCGTGGGGCTGGCGATCTACCTCGGCTACGGTCGACGGGCGGCGCGGCTGCGCGCGCCGGGCCTCGGGGCGGGCGCGGCGCGCTGAACCTCAGGAGTAGTGGCGCGGGCTCGGACGGCCGGAATAGCGCCGGCGCAGATAGGAGACGAGCTTCGGGAGCAGGAAGGCGACGAGGAGCTTGCGCATGGGAAAACCTCCGGTTGGGGTGGGCGGCCTGGAAGCCGCCGCGTCGGAAACCCAATGCGGGGTCGGGCCCGGGCGTTCCGGAGACGGCTGAATCAATCTCTGCGATCGTCGGTCGCCGGGAGGGTCCTGCACCGCCTCAGCGCGTGATCACCGCGTGCACGCAGTAGCCGCGGAAGCGCTGCTGCACCCGCGCCTCGGCGTCCAGGGCGGAGGCCACGGCCGCGACCACCCGCGGCAGGTCTGCGCGCGGCGTCACCGCGAAAGCCGCGAGCCATCGGTTGAGGAGGCTACGGGCGGGCCGCGGCAGGCCCGCCTGATCGCCGAAATCCACCACGTGGAGCTGGCCGCCTGGCGCGAGGTGTCCGGCGGCCTGGGCCAGCACCCGCTCCCACGGCGGGATCATCGACAGGGCGTAGGAGATCACGATCCGGTCGAAGCGGGCCCGCCCGAAGAGGGCCTCCGGGTCGAAGGCCGTGGCGTCCCCGCGCGCGAGGCGAATGCGGGGCTGGAGCCCGGCACGTGCGATGCTGCGGGCGGCCGTGGCGAGCATTGCCGCCGAGACGTCGAGTCCGTGGCAGGCGGCCTCCGGGTAGCTTCGGGCGATGCGCACGAGGTTCCGTCCGGTGCCGCAGCCGATCTCCAGCACCGAACCGCCCGCCGGCACGGCGAGGTCCGCGATCGCCCGGTCACGCCCGAGGAGATAGAACTTGCGGCTGGCGTCGTACAAATGGCGCTGGCGCCGGTACATCCGGTCCATCGCCCGCGCGGCGTCGCTCACGCCGCCCGCCTACGGTAGAGATGGAAGCCGCCGTAGATGGCCGAGCGGTCGCGGGCCTGTCCCGCGCGGCTCTCGGCCTCGGCATAGTCCCAGGCGTCCAGGATCCCGTCCGGCACCCGGCCCGGCAGGCAGCGCTCGTCGGCGGCCGTGCGGAAGATGACCCGTGCGCCCGGCCGGGCGGTGCGGGTGATCTCGGTCCACAGGGCGGTCAGGTCGGCGTCGCTCATCCAGTCCTGCGCATCGAGGAGCACGTAGGCATCCGCACTCCGGTCGGGGCTGGCGGCCAGGAACGCCGTCATCGACTGCTGGCGGTAGCTCACGCGTCCGGCCCGGGCCCGCAGGGTCTCGAAATGGCGCGGCTGCAGGTAGAGCGGCAGGGCGGCGTCGGGACCGGGGGCGTAGCCCCGGCCGAAGGCCTGCCAGGCGAAGTAGTTGTCGGCGAGCTCGAAGTCGCAGGCGAGGCGCTCCAGGCGGTGGCGCAGGACGTCGACCATGCCGCCCGGGTGGTCCTGGGCGAGGGCGCGGTACTGGGCCGGGGGAATCCCGAGGCCGTAGAGGGAGGCCGGGCGCCGGATCAGCCAGCGCACGAGGCGCTTCTCGAACAGGGGGGCCACGTGCGCCGCGAACAGGCTGCGCTGTTCGGCGCGGTCGCGGGCCTTGAGGACGGCGGAGAGGTCGCAGCCGTAGAGCCGGGCCAGCCGATGCCCGGTCCCGATGAAGCGCCCGAGCAGGCCGTGGCCGAAGACGTTCTCCGAGAAGGCGGCGATGCGCCGGCGCCCGTCGAGGCGATGGGCCTCCCAGTAGGCGCGCGCGGTGGCGTCGAGGTGGGGCGCGATCCATGCATCGTAGGCGGCGATGTTGTCGGCCCTGTCGGCCCGCCCGAAGAAGCGCAGGTAGGCTGCCGAATCCGGCAGCCGCGTCAGGGCCGCGAGCTTGAGGCGCCCCAGGGCGATGTGCGCGCCGTTGAGATCGACCGCGCTGATCCGCGCCGGATCGGCGGTGAGGTAGGACAGGACGTTGCAGCTGCCCGACGCGATGGCGACGACGTGGTCCTCCGGCCCCAGCGCCAGGGCCTCCAGATCGACCGCCGGATCCTCCCAGATCTGGGGATAGACCAGCCCGCTGAAGGCCAGGGTGAACAGCCGTTCGGACAGGCCGGCGCGGGACAGGGCGCGGCTGCGATGCACGGCCTGGGTCAGGCCGAGGCTGGTTTCGCGGCGGACCGCCCGTGCTGCGGGATTCATGCGGGCTCTCGGGCTGTCCATCGGGGATGATGGACGCCGCCCCTACGCCTCGCGCATGACCGGCCGGTGACAGCCCTCAGAGTTCCAGGGTCAGCGTCACCGGCGCATGGTCGGAGGGGCGGTCCCAGCCCCGGACATGGCGGGCAACCGTCATGTCGCGCACCGTGCCGGCGAGGTCGGGAGAGACCCAGGCATGGTCGAGGCGCCGGCCCTTGTCGGCCGCCGACCAGTCGGGGGAGCGGTAGCTCCACCACGTGTAGATCTTCGTCGGCTCCGGCACGAGCAGGCGGGCGGCATCGACCCAACCGGCCTCGCCCCGCAGGGTCTCGAGCCGCTCGGTCTCGATGGGGGTGTGGCTCACCACGTCGAGGAGCTGCTTGTGCGACCAGACGTCGTGCTCCAGGGGCGCCACGTTGAGGTCGCCGACCAGGATCGCGGGGCCTGTGACCCGACGGCCGCCCCAGGCGCGCAGTTCGTCGAGGAAGTCGAGCTTGTGCGCGAATTTCGGGTTGAGGCCGCGGTCGGGCACGTCGCCGCCGGCCGGCACGTAGAAATCGTGCAGGACGATCCCGGCCGCCGTCCCGGCTTCGGGGCCGAGGACCGCCGAGATGTGACGCGCGTCCTGGCGCTCGCAGAACGCCATCACGTCGCGCGCGAGGAGGGGAAAGCGCGACAGGATCGCGACGCCGTTGTAGCCCTTCTGGCCGGCGAACACGACGTGCTCGTAGCCGGAGCCCCGCAGGGCCTTCAGCGGAAACGCGTCGTCCGGGCACTTCGTCTCCTGCAGGCAGAGCACGTCCGGCTGGGCCTCGGCGAGGAAGCGCAGGACCGAATCGATGCGCAAGCGCACCGAGTTGATGTTCCAGGTGGTGACGGTGAGGCGCACGGCGTTCGGCTCGCGTGAGACTGGAAAATGTTTAAAGGATCGTGCGCGCGTCGGCGCGGCGGGCCGGCATAGACCGGATCGCCGCCGCCGTCGCCGGGGAAATGCCGCGCCTGGGGCTCCTGATCCGCGAGGGATCGCGCCCGGGGCGAGATCGAGGGATCGTCACGTGTCGCGCATCCGTTCCGCGCTCTTCAACGCCTACTGGGCCGGCTGGACCGCCCTGTTCATCGTGCCGCTGGCGGTGCTCGCCCTGCTGGGCGCGCCGGCGCGGCCCATCCGCGCCTTCACCCGCCTGTGGTCGCGGGGCATCCTGTTCGGCCTCGCCCGCATCGTCGGGCTCACCTATGTCGAGGAGGGCCGCGACCGCATCCCGGCCGAGCCCTGTCTCATCGTGGCCAACCACCAGTCGGCCTGGGAGACCCTGGCCTTCCTCGTGCTGGTGCCCAACGTCGCCATCGTGGCCAAGCGCGAGCTGGTGGCGATCCCCATCGTCGGCTGGTTCCTGCGCCGCTCGCCGATGATCATCATCGACCGGGCCAACGGCACCCAGGCCCTGCGGGTGATGATCGACGAGAGCCGCGCGGCGATCGCGCAGGGACGCTCGGTGCTGATGTTTCCGGAAGGCACCCGCGGCGGCATCGCCGAGCCGGTCCAGTTCAAGCGCGGGGTCGAGCTGCTCTATGCCAAGCTCGGCCTGCCGGTGCTGCCGGTGGCGGTGAATTCCGGCCTGTACTGGCCCCACGGGGGCGCCCGCCACAGCCCCGGCGCCGTGACGGTGAGCTACCTTCCGCCCCTGCCCCCGGGCCTGAGCGGCGCCGAGTTCATGCGGGGGACGCAAGGGGCGATCGATGCCGAGCTGAACCGCTGGCGTGATCCTGCCGCCCCCGTCGCCTCGCCCCTGCCGGCCGAGGCCCCGTAGGACCGAAAGCCTTACGGGTCGAGCCCCTCGGCCTTGCGCTTGGCGGCCCGGCGGCGCTCGACGCGGGCCACCGAGAAGATCGAGGCCTCGTAGAGCAGCAGCATCGGAATGGCGAGGGAGAGCTGCGAGATCACGTCCGGCGGCGTCAGCACGGCGGCGGCCACGAAGACCAGGACGATGGCATAGCGGCGCTTCTCGCGCAGGAACGCCGTGTCGATCACGCCGATCTGCCCGAGCAGGGTCAGGATCACCGGCAGCTGGAAGGCGATGCCGAAGGCGAAGATCAGCGTCATGATGAGCGAGAGGTACTCGTCCACCTTCGGCAGGAGCGCGATCGTCGCCTCGCCGGGTTGCCCGATCTGCTGCAGCGAGACCGAAAACTGGATCAGCAGCGGCATCGCCAGGAAGAACACCACCAGGGCGCCGAGGATGAAGAAGATCGGGGTGGCGACGAGGTACGGCAGGAAGGCTTGACGCTCGTTGCGATAGAGGCCCGGGGCCACGAAGGCGTAAATCTGCGTGGCGATGACCGGGAAGGCCAGGAAGCCGGCCCCGAACACGCTGAGCTTGATGTTGGTGAACACCTGCTCGAGGAAGTGCGTCGCGATCAGCTTCGCGTTCTCGACACCCACCACGGAGACGTAGGGGTAGACAAGGATGTTGTAGATGTGCCGCGAGAAGAAGAAGCACCCGAAGAACATCACCACGAAGGCGGCCAGCGACTTGATCAGCCGCGACCGCAATTCGATGAGATGGTCGAGGAGCGGGGCCCGCGAGGCTTCGATCTCGGCTTCGTCGGTCTCGTTGATCATCGGCCGGAATCAAGCTGGGGTTTGGCCGGCGTCTCGAAGCGAGGCGACGCGCTGGGAGTCGGGTCGGGGAAGGCGGCCGGGGGTTCGGCGGTCCAGGCGTGGGGCGTGGCCGGAGCGGGCGCTTCCGAGGCGGAGCGCGGCGGCAGGTCGGGCAGCGCTTCCACGGGGCCGGGCACGTGTCGGACGGGCTCGTACGGCAAGGTCTCGGGTGGCATCGGCGCAGGCGGCGCCGGCATCGTCGCCTCGCGCTCGGCCAGCTGGTCGGCGACGTTGGCAAGGCCCTGGGTCGGCGAAGGGGTCGTCTTGGTCTCGGTTCGGCCGTCCACAGCGCCCTTCAGCTCGTCGCGGATGGTCTGCACCGGGTTGAAGGTCGGCCCCATCGTACTCGCCGAGCGCTTGACCCCATCCACCTCGCGGCGGATCTCGTCGAACTCCGCCTCGCGGATCGCCTCGTTGAACTGCGACTGGAACTCGCCGGCCATGCGGCGCATCTTGCCGGTGATCTGGCCGACCGTGCGCAGGGCCTTCGGCAGATCCTTCGGGCCGATGACGATGAGGGCGACGCCGCCGATCAGCATCACCTCGCCCCAACTCATGTCAAACATGGTGTCGACTGTCCCGCGACCCTGCGCCGCCCATCCACGGCGTGCTGCCCATGGCAGGTCGCGGCGCCGTGCGCCAGACCCGCGATCGGCCGCAGCGCCCCATTCTCGCGTGGCGGATCAGACGACCTTGCGGTCGGCCGACACCGTGTTGGCGGTGGCGGGCTCCCCCTGGTGGGGCAGCGTCCGCACCGGCTCGCCCGCGCTCGGCGGCGGCACGGCCGTGGTGGTCGGCGTCTCGTCCTCGGCCATGCCCTTCTTGAAGGCCTTGATGCCCTTGGCGACGTCGCCCATCAGGTCCGAGATCTTCCCGCGGCCGAACAGCAGCATCACGATGCCGGCGACGATGATCCAGTGCCAGATACTCATGCTGCCCATGGCAACCTCCCGCGCCACAGCCCGAACACTGCGCGGCGCCGTCTCGTGTGTCGATTGATGGCGAACCTAAGGATCGGGCACCCCGAGCACAAGAAGTGCGGGTGACGCGCGCTCCGTTCCGATCGCCGCATCGCGGGCATGCAAGTTTCCGGCCCACCGCCGGGTCATAGACCAGCCGCGCGCCGTTGTCGCCTCGTCCGGCCACCGGCGCGCGGGACGTCAGGTGGCCGGGCGTCCAGGCGACCCGGACCTCAGGCGGCCATCGACAGGGCTGCCGCGAAGCGAGCCCGGGCCTCGTGCACGTCGAAGGCGTCGGGGATGGCGGGCAGGCGGGCCAGGGCGGCCTCGGCCCGGCGCAGGGCCGCGCCGGCCAGGGCGGGGGCACCCTCGGCGACGCCCTGCATCTCGTCCGGATCGCCGTTGCAGTGCAGACCGACATCGATTCCGGCGGCGAAGCAGGCCTCGGTCCGGGTCCGGAACGTGCCCTGGAGGGCGTGCATCGAGAGGTCGTCGGTCATCAGCAGGCCGTCGAAGCCGATGGCGCCGCGGATGATGTCGCGAATCACGATGGCCGATTGCGTCGCCGGATGGGCGGGATCGAGGGCCGTGAGCACCACATGGGCGCTCATGGCCATCGGCAGGTCGGCGAGGGCTCGGAAGGGCACGAAATCCTGGGCGCTGAGGCTGGCGAGGTCCGCCTCCACCACCGGCAGGCCCTTATGGCTGTCGCAGCCGGCGCGGCCGTGGCCGGGGATGTGCTTCATCACCGGCAGCACGCCGCCCTGCATCAGGCCCTCGGCCACGGCCCGGCCGATCTCGGCCACGCGGTCGGGGGTGGTGTCGTAGGCGCGGTCGCCGATCACGTCGTGGGCGCCCGCCACCGGCACATCGAGGACCGGGGCGCAGTCGACGTTGATGCCGACGCTGGCGAGATCATGGGCCATCAGCCGGGCGCCCAGATGCGCGATCGTCGCGGCCGATCCGTTGAGCCCGGCGAAGCGACGCCCCGCCGGATAGGCCGGCCAGTGCGGCGGTCCCATGCGCTGCACCCGGCCGCCTTCCTGGTCGATGAGGATCGGGGCGTCGGCGCGGCCGACCGTGTCCCGCAGGGCGTCGGTCAGCGCCCGGACCTCGTCGGGCGTGCCGATGTTGCGCTTGAACAGGATGAAGCCCCAGGGCGCCACGTCCCGGAAGAAGGCGGCCTCCTGCGCCGAGAGGGTCTTGCCGGCGCAACCAAGGATCAGGGCACGGGAGGTCATGATCGGGGACGCATCCTCGGTGGATCGGCGCGGTGGATTGGGCCGGCGGGGTGGGACGACGCTCGGAGGGGTTCGGCGACGAATCGACATCACGCCAATCGGGGCAGGATGCGGCCGGACAACCACGAACGGAATGGGGGCTCACGGGAGGGGGCTCACGGGAGGGGGCGAGCGTGGTACGGTGGCCACAGGACGAGCGGCGCCTCGAAGGCGCCGCGCCCGCTGGCCGGTCGACCGACCGGGCGCGCGCCGGCGCCCGGTTCGTCCGGCGTCCGGGAGCGGACCTCAGTTCTTGGCCACGAAGCACTGGCCGCCGGCACCCTGGAGCTGGGTGCACAGGCTGGTCGCCTCGGTCTTGCCGAGGGGCCCGACGCGGACGCGGTAGATCGTCTTGCCGTTGACCTCGGCCTGACGGATCAGGGCCGGCTGGCCGGAGAGCTGGCTGTATTTGCCCTGCATCTGGCGGAAGGCGGCCTGGGCCTCGCTCTCGCTGGTGCGGACGCCGAGCTGGACGGCGTAGCCGCCCCCGCCCGCGGAGGCTGCGGCGGGTGCCGCCGCGACGGGCGGCGGGGCGGAGATGGCGGAGGTCGCCTCCGGGGCCACGGCGGCCACGCGCTGGGGCGCTTTGACGCGCGGGGCCGGTGCCGGCTCCGGCGGAGTCGCGGCGGGCGCTTCGGCCACCGGGGTCGTCGCCACCGGCGGCGGCAGCCGGGTCGCGCGCTGGCGCAGGGACGGGCTGGCGGCGCCGTCGCCGGTGGCGCCCGGCAGGGTCATGGTCGGGATCACCGACGGTGTCGTCGCTTCGGCGGAGGTCTCGCGCTGCGGCGGCGGCGGGGGCGTATCGGGCTTCACAGAGACCGTGCGGACCCGACGGGGTTCGCCGAGGGACTCGCCGAGGCCGCCCTGCTGGGCCGGCTGGGGCGCCGCTGCCGGAGCGGCGCTGCCGGGGGTCGCTCCCCCTTCGCCGGTCCCGAGAGCCGCCCGGGCGGCCTGGGCCACGTCGAGGGGCTGCTCCTCGCGGTTGACGATTCGGATCTGGCCGTCCTTGGCGGTGCGCTCGTAGATCTGCTTGTTCTGGTCCGGAATCTCGACCCCATCGGACTTCTGCGGCGCGATCTTCAGGGGCGCGGTGTCGGCCAGGATGGTGGGGACGCCGCCGCTGCCGCCGGACTGGCCATGCAGGCCGCGCCAGGCCAGGGCGCCGGTGACGCAGAGGGCGAGAACGCTGAGGCCGGCACCCACCGACACGAGGCGGCTGCGCTTGCGCGGACGCTCCAGGGAGCGGACCCGGTCGTCTGCGTCGTTGGGGGCGAATTCGGCCGCGTTGGGATCCGGATAGGCGCCCTGCGAATCGGCATAGGCGCCGTGATCGACGGAGGCGAGATACTGGTCGAAGGCGTCGGTCGGCGAGACCGGCTGCTGAGCGGCCTGGTGCACGGGGGCCGGGGCGTGAACGGGCGTGTGAGCCTCGACCTGGGCGGGGCGGCCCTGGACCGGGCCGTCGCCGAAGCTCGGCTCGATGCGGCCGCGCGCGGCGGCATCGGCGCGGGAATCGCGGGCCTGGAGCAGGGCGCGGAAGGGATCGTCCTGCCCGACGATGCGGGCGAGTTCGGCCAGGGGGTCGGCCTTGGCCGCAGCCGGGGCCTGAGCCTGGACGGGCGCGACACCCTGGACGGGCGCCTGGGCCGGCGCCGGAGGCTGCTGCAGATCTCGCGCAAAGGTGTCGAAATCGACCGTCGCCCGCGAAGCGTTCGTCGTCATGGCAGCATCCCTCTTCACGCCGAGATCACCTCACCGCATTTCGTCCGGCGCGGTGACGCCCAACACCGCGAGGCCGGAGGCGACAACGCCCCGCAACGCCTCAACGAGGGCCAATCGAGCCCGAGTGGAGTTTCGGTCGCCAGGATTAATAAACCGTAATTGCGGCAAGTCTTTGCCTTTGTTCCATAAACCGTGCAGCGACGAGGCCAGTTCGTAGAGGTAGAACGCCACGCGATGCGGTTCATGGGCGCCGGCCGCCGCCTCGAGGACGCGCGGGTACTGCGCGATCAACCGCATGATCTCCCCTTCGCCCGGATCGGTGAGACAGGCGAGGTCGGCCTCGCCCAGCAGCCCGGCCCGCGAAAAATCCTCACCCGGCATCGCCTGCGCGGCCTGGCGGAACACCGAGACGCAGCGCGCATGGGCGTACTGCACGTAGAAGACCGGGTTCTCCTTCGACTGCTCCACCACCTTGGCGAGGTCGAAGTCGAGGGTGGCGTCGTTCTTCCGGTAGAGCATCATGAAGCGCACCGGATCGCGCCCGACCTCGTCGACGACCTCGCGCAGGGTGACGAACTCGCCGGCGCGCTTCGACATCTTCACGGGCTCGCCCGCGCGCAGCAGCCGCACGAGCTGGCACAGCTTCACGTCGAGGGTGGCGCGGCCGTCGCTGACCGCCTTCACGGCGGCCTGCATGCGCTTGACGTAGCCGCCATGGTCGGCACCGAGCACGTCGATGAGATCGGTGGCGCCCCGGGCGATCTTGGTCCGGTGATAGGCGATGTCGGAGGCGAAGTAGGTGAAGGAGCCGTCCGACTTCAGCAGCGGCCGGTCGACGTCGTCACCGAACTCCACGGTGCGGAACAGGGTCTGCTCGCGATCCTCCCAGTCCTCGGGCAGCTGCCCCTTGGGCGGCGGCAGGCGACCCTCGTAGACGAGGCCCTTCTGGCGAAGCTCCGCCAGTAGGGCGGGCACCTCCTCCTTGAGGGTGGCTTCGGAGAAGAACACGTCGTGATGGATGCCGAGGCGGGCGAGGTCCTCCCGGATCAGGTCCATCATCGCCGCGATGGCGAAGGCCCGCACCGTCGGCAGCCAGTCCGCCTCCGGCTGGTCGAGGAGGGCACGGCCATGGATCTCGGCCAGCCGGGCGCCCACCGGTACGAGGTAGTCCCCCGGATAGAGCCCCGCCGGCACCGGGCCGACGGCCTCGCCCAGGGCCTCGCGGTAGCGCAGGAAGGCCGAGCGGGCGAGCACGTCGACCTGCGCGCCGGCATCGTTGATGTAGTATTCGCGCGTCACGTCACGCCCGGCCGCCACCAGGAGGTTGGCCAGGGCATCGCCGAACACCGCCCCGCGCCCGTGGCCCACATGCATCGGGCCGGTGGGATTGGCCGAGACGTACTCGATGTTGACCGGCCCCCCCGGCATGGTGCCGCGCCCGTAGGCCTCGGCCTCCGTGAGGGCGGCCCGGACGACGGCGTGGAAGGTGCCCGGGGCCAGCCGGAGGTTGATGAAGCCGGGGCCGGCGACACTGGCCTCCGTCACGTCCGGGTCGGCGCGCAGGGCCGCGGCCAGGGTCTCGCCCAGGGCCTTGGGGTTGGTCTTCGCCTCCTTGGCCAGCACCAGCGCGGCGTTGGTGGCCAGGTCGCCGTGGCTCGCATCGCGCGGCGGCTCCACCACCACGCGGGCGAGGTCGAGCCCCTCGGGCAGCTGCCCGGATTGGATGAGGGCCTGCACGGCGCCGCGCACGCGGGCCTCGAAGGTGGCGAAGATGTTCATGGTGCCGTAAAATTCCGTGTCCGGGGCTCGGCGGGGACGTCCGTCCCGCGGGGAACGCTCCGCCCCCTCGCCCAGGCCGCGGCATAGCAAGGGCGCTCCCGGGTGTCACGGCGGGGCCGCCCGCTCCGCTTCCGGTAAGCCCCCTCTCCGAGCACGGTTACCGACCCGTTGGCGGAATCGCGCCGTTTCGCACCATCGCCGAGACGGCGCATTCGGTCTGTCGCACGAGAGCCGCAATCGCGCCCGCGAATCGATAAAATTGCGCGGATCGGCTTCAGCGCGGAACAGGCGCCGCGGCGGCACCCTGGCGGCATAGGACGTGAGGACGCCGCCATGGACCGGACGAAGACGATTGCGCTGATCCTGCTCGCGGTGCTGGCCGCGACGACCGGTGCGTCGACGGCCCAGACCCTGGCGGCCCTGCCCACGCCCTCTCCCGCCGCCCCGACCCTGGCCGCGGCCCGTCCGCTGCCGGCCTGGGCCGCCTTCTGCCAGCGCTATGCCGCCGAATGCGCGATCGACGCGAACGAGCCCAACCGCATCACGCTCACCCCGGCCATCTGGAACACCGTGGTCTCGGTCAACCGTCGCGTGAACAAGTCCCTGCACGCCGTGACGGACCAGGAGCACTGGGGCGTGCCGGATCGCTGGGACCTCGCCGAGGACGGTTCGGGCGATTGCGAGGATTACCAGCTGCTCAAGCGCAAGCTCCTGGCCGAGGGCGGCCTGCCGCGCCGGGCGATGCGGATGACGGTCGTCATCGACGAGAAGGGCGAGGGGCACGCCGTGCTGACCCTGGTCACCGACCGCGGCGACTTCATCCTCGACAACAAGACCAGCGAGGTTCTGACCTGGTACCGGACGGGCTACGTCTTCATCAAACGCGAGTCGGCGGATACGGTGGCATGGGTCTCGCTAGGCGGGGTGACCTCGCCCGTCACCACCGCCAACCGCTGAGCGTCCCGGTGGAGGCCGAACGGGCTCGCGGGCACCGGCCGTCCCGACGGCGTGGCGCGATCCGGAAGCATCCTCTCGTCGCACGAACCCGTAGGGAACCAACGCGCCCCGGTGCGCGTTAACGCGGGTTTAACTTTCCGATTGAGCCTGGATCGTTCCCGTGTAAACCTTGTCGCTCCACCAGCGGGATGGCAGGGCGACCGGCATGCGGCACGCGATACTGCGAAGCGTCGAGGGACTGCCGCACGGGCCGCGTGGGAGACTTCGGCGACGCCTCGCCCGCACGGTGCAGTTCGGCCTCGTCGGGACCATCCTGCTCATCGGCGGTGCCAGCACCGAGGCTCAGACCGTCGCGGCCCTGCCCGATGCCTCGGCCCTGGAGGAAGGCGCCCCCGCTCGCCCCGTCGCCGCCTGGACCGCCTTCTGCGCCCGGATGCCCGCCGAATGCACCGTCGACACGACGCAGCCGGCCGTCATCGCCCTCACGCCGCGCATCCGCGACCTGCTGAACCGCGTCAATCGGCGGGTGAACGCCCGGATCAAGCCGATCACCGACCTCGCCCATTGGGGGGTCGTCGACCGCTGGGATTATCCCGACGACGGCTTCGGCGACTGCGAGGACTACCAGCTCCTCAAGCGCCGGATGCTGGTGGAGCGCGGCCTGCCGCGCCGGGCCCTGCGCATGACCGTGGTCATCGACGAGATCGGCGAGGGCCACGCGGTCCTGATGGTCCGCACCGATCGCGGCGACCTGATCCTCGACAACAAGACCAATGCGGTCCTGTCCGGCCCGCGCACCGGCTACACCTTCATCAAACGCGAGGGGCAGGATGGTCTGGCCTGGGTCACCCTGAACGGCGGGGCATCCCCGGTGGCCACCGCCAACCGCTGAGGGCGGCTCCCGTCGGCACGCGAAAGGCCGCCTCCGGAGGGGCGCCCTTTCTGCGTCGGTGGTTCCAGATGTTGGCCGGGACCCGTCCGGAAACCGCGGGGCCGGCGGCGGGCGCTCAGACGCCCGCGATCAGGTGCGCGAGGTCGAGGGCGACGCGGCCCGACATCAGGCTCCAGCCGCAGGCGATCATCGTGGCGATCATCACGAAGGGAATCGGGCGGCGCTCCAGCCGGCGGCCACGCACGGTGTTCCGCAGGATGATGAAGGGTGCACCGAAGGCCAGCATCGGCAGGGCCGCCACGGCCGTGACGCCGCCGCGCTCCAGCAGGCTGAAGCTCGCGCGACGCTCCGTGAACAGCTCGAAGGCGCTGGCGAGGAGGCCCGAGAGGGCGAGACCGACGCAGAGGGTCTGCAGGGAATCGAGGGCCGAGGGGCTGAGGGTCATGACGCGAACGCTCCACCATCGAGAGGCGATGTGGCGCGCACTGTGCCGCGTCGTTTACGAAACGTTAAGGGTTTCCTGCCGTCAGGGTTAAATCCACGCACAGGCCGGTGCGGCCTGTCGGGGCCCCGCGGCAGGCAGGGGCCCTCAATCCTCGAGATCGATGTCCAGGATCGCCATGGCGAAGTTGAACGAGCGGTCGCCGTCCTCGTCGTCCACCGAGACCACGCCGAGGAATTCCTCGCCGATATAGACCTCGGCCGAATCGTCCTTCTTGGGACGAGGAACGAGGCGGATGTTGGTGTTGGCGAAGGTCCGGCGGAGGTAGTCCTGCACCTTCACAATGTCGGTCTTGTTCACGCTGATCGCCTCTCGCGTTCGGGTCGTCTCCGGCTCATGGCCGGTCGCGCGCGGCGGCCCCGAGGGCCTGCCGGCGGCCGGGGCCGGGCTGGCCTCCGCTTGCCACGCCATCGGAGGATGGGCAAGCCGGGCTTCGGATCGATCCCGGCGTGCCGGGCGCGCCGTCAGATGCCCTCGGCCATGTGAATGAACTGGTCCATGGCGACGAGCTGGTCCATGGCCCGCGACGGCTCGGCGCAACCGGCGGTGCCGACCACGCGGGCGGGCACGCCGACCACGGTGGTGTTGGCCGGCACCGGGCGCAGCACCACCGAGCCGGCGGCGATGCGGGCGCAGGCCCCGACCTCGATGTTGCCCAGGATCTTGGCACCCGCGCCGATCATCACGCCGTGGCGGATCTTGGGGTGACGGTCGCTGCCCTGCTTGCCGGTGCCCCCCAGGGTGACGGCGTGGAGGATCGAGACATCGTCCTCGATCACCGCCGTGGAGCCGACCACGAGGCCGGTGGCATGGTCGAGGAAGATGCCGCGCCCGATCCGGGCCTGCGGATGGATGTCCGTCTGGAACACCTCGGAGGACCGGCTCTGGAGGTAGAGGGCAAGGTCGCGCCGCCCGGCCGTCCAGTACCAGTGGGCAAGGCGATGGGCCTGGATGGCGTGGAAGCCCTTGAAGTACAGCACCGGCTCGATGGCCCGGCTGGTGGCCGGGTCACGATCGAGCACGGCGGCGATGTCGGCGCGAAAATCCTGGCCGAGGCTCGGCTCGGCGGTGATCGCCTCGAAGAAGCCGTGGGCGATGAGCTCGGCCGGCAGCGAGGCATGTCCGAGCCGGGCCGCCACGCGGTGCGCCACGGCGCCCTCCAGCGAGGTATGGTTGAGGACGGTCGCCACGATGAACGAGGCGAGCTGCGGCTCCTCGCGCACGATCGCCTCGGCCTCGGCCCGCAGGCGCGCCCAGATCGGATCGCAGACCGCCAGCGGCTCGGCGCCTTTCGCGGCGATGGGGAAGGGGCTGGCGGACATCGGGGCCTCCTCTGGGCCGGGCGCGTCGCGTGGGGCCGAAGCGCGCCGCCACCCGACGCGCGGGTCATGCCGCGTCAGTGGGTTTCTGCTCCCGCCGCGCGGCGTTCCGGAATGGTCGTGTCTGTCGTCACGGGGTCCGGCAGAGGAAACCGGTGCCGGACCGCGCATCCCATAGCTTGGTGCGCATCGCACGCCCGATCAAGAGCGCACGCTGTCCCGGTCCGATCGGTCGGGCCCGAGCCGTCAGGCGCTGCGGCGGTGGTCGAGGGTGCCGAAGCGCGCCTCGATGGCCTCGGCCAGGCGGTCGACCATCACGTCGACCGGCACGTCGGAGGTGTCGACGACCGACGAGGCGCGGGCATAGAGCGGCTCGCGGCTGGCCAGGACGGCGCGCAGTTCCTGCATGGCCGAGGGGTGGTCGCCGGTGGTGGTGAGTTCGCCCTGGTCGCGCACGCGCTGCATGTGCTCCTCTGGCCGAGCCCGCAGCCAGATCGTGAAGAAGGCCTGGAGGAGCAGGTCGTAGGTCAGAGGCTCCGCGACGATGCCGCCGCTGGTGGCGAGCACGAGGGGACCGGGATGCTCGGTGAGGCGGCGCAGGGCCGCCTGCTCCAGGCGGCGGTAGCCCTCCTGTCCGTAGATCGCGAAGATCTCCTTCACCGAGAGCGCGTTCTCGCGCTCGATCTCGGCGTTGAGTTCGACGAAGGTCCAGCCCAGGCGATCGGCGACCCGGCGGCCGAGGGTCGACTTGCCGGCGCCCCGCAGGCCGATCACCGCGACGCGCGGCTGCGGAGCCTCGCCGCTGGCCGAGGACTGGCCCGACAGGATGCCCTTGGCCAGGGCGATCTGCTCCGGCGACGCGTTGCCGAGGAGATCGCGGATCACGTGCCAGTCCGGCAGGGTCTCCTGCCCGGCGATCAGGTCGTCCAGGCGCACGCCCATCGCGTTGGCGACCCGGCGCAGCAGGATGATCGAGACGTTGCCCTGCCCGCTCTCGAGCTGCGCGATGTAGCGCTCCGACAGACCGGAGGTCTGCGAGAGGAGCTTGCGCGACAGGCCCCGCACGGTCCGGGCATGACGAACCCGCCGGCCGAGATCAGCCAGGAAGGTCGATTCTTGTTCTACCGCGCCGGCCATGCCGTCGTCCGTTTCCTCGGTTCGCGGTCGGGCTGAAGCCCGCACGCAGGGTGCCACAACAGGGGGTCGATACCGGCACTATGCTCCCGGATATGGAAATATTATGCCCAGCTTCAGCGTTTCGAATCTGTCAAAATGCAACAACGCGGAACTTCGATGGCGGAACAGTGCCCTTGGATCGTTGCCGCGAGGGGGCCGAACCGAGCCCAAGCACGCTGCTTCGCATTGCACCATGTGAGGCGAGGCGCGGTCCGACGCAAGCGGTCAGGGGCACCAGAACGGGGGAAACCCGGAGAATCGGTTCGGTGCCGTCTCCGTCGAGCCGTGACGGTCAGGGACTGCCCTTGCGCGCAAACGCCGCGCGGGAGGAGCGAGGGCGGGACGGCCTACTGCGCTGCGGCCGGCAGGGCCGAGGCCTCGAGCACGGTGCCGGCCACCGGGGCCTTCTTCGCCACCCCCGGCCGGCCGACCGCGGCCAGGGCCGGCGCCGACGGACGGCGGGGCGGCAGCGGAACTTCGATCGACTCCGTGAAGACGGCCTCGACCTGGGCGCCGGCCTGGGTCATGCCCGGGACGACGCCGGGATGGGGGCTGATGGCCGCCGCGGATGCCGGGGGGGCGGCGTCGGCCGGCGCCAGGGCCGCGACCGCGACCGTGCCGAGACCGGCGAGGGATGCGGGCCTGCGGGGCGGCAGCGGCACCGCGACCGTCTCGGTGGGAACGCCATTGGCGGCGGGGCTCGGGGCGTAGGCGAGAGCGGTGTTGGCGGCGATGACGGCGGGGCTGTCGGCGCGGGCGAAGGCGTTGGAGAAGGCCTCGCCGGATTTCGGCGTCTCGAGATCCTCGGGGGCGCTGGTCTCGATGCCGAGGCGCTTGGCGGCGTAGTAGTAGCCCCGATTGTAGAAGTTGTAGGCCTGGGCGATGTCGCCCTTGGCGGCCCGGTAGGCGCCGGCGAGGTAGGCGATGCCGTAGCGGAGGTTCACCCGCGGGTCGAACAGGCCCGCCGCATCCCCCTGGTAGCCGAGGCCCCGGGCGGTCGCATGCTTGATCTGCATGAGCCCGAGGGCGCTTCCGCCCTTCGCGTTCGGGTTGTAGTTGCTCTCGCGCTTGACGACCTGGTGGACGAAGCTCGACGGCACCCCGTTGGCCTTGGCCTGCTGCTCGATCAGGGCATCGATGTTGTCCCGCGCCGCCGCACCCTGGGCCAGGGCCGCGCCGGCCGGGAGCATCCCGCACGGGAGGGCGACCGCGGCGATGGCGAGGAGCAGGAAGCGCTGGTTCATCGGAGACCCGGATCGTCCTTGTTCTTGGACGGTCAAGGTCCGGGCTAATTGAGGCCGGAAAGCGGCTCCGGCAGGCCGAGCGTGACCGTTTCCCCATGTGCTGTGTCGCACATGGCACAGTCGCCGCCGCCGTGTCCGAATTGTATCCAAAGCGATTCGCCAATGTTGCCAAGGGCCTCGCAGCATCGGAAGGGCGACGGCGCGCGGACCGCCTCAGCGCCGCAAAATGAATTCGTCGATGGCTTTCGCGAACCCGTCCGCATCGTTCGTGGCCGTGACGGCCCGCGCCGCGGCCTGGACGGCTGGCGCGGCGTTGCCCATCGCAACGGAAAATCCGCTCCGGGCGAACATCGGTACGTCGTTGGCCGCGTCGCCCAGGGTCGCGATCCGGGCGTGGTCGAGGCCGAGATGCCGGCTCATGGCATCCACGAAGGCGGCCTTGCCGGAGCCGGGCGGCGTCACGTCGAGATAGTAGGCCTGCGAGCGATGGACGTCGGCTCGCCCCGTCAGCGCCGCGGCGGTCTCCGTCTCGCAGGCCTCCAGGTGCGCCGCATCGGCGCTGACGCCGACGATCTTGGCGGCTTGGTCCAGGAGCGGTTCGAGGTCCGCGACCACGTTCGGCTCGGCCTGCAGGGTCCGGCGCTCGAGGTCGGTGTAGGGCCCCTGCGGATCGGTGAGGTTCCACTGCCCGCGGGCGAACACCCAGGTGGCGAGACCGGCCTCGGCGAAGCGCCGCACGGCCTCGCGGGCGGTCTCGGCCGGGATCAGCGTCTCCGACAGGAGGGTGAGATCGGGGGCGACCAGGGTGCTGCCGTTATAGGCCCCCATCGGCAGGGTGAGGCCGAGCTCGGCCACCAGCGACCTCAGACCCACGGGCGGCCGGCTCGACGCGATTGTGAAGGCGATGCCCGCCGCCTCCAGCCGCCGCACGGCCGCGCGGGTCGCGGGCGTCAGACGCTTGTCGGTGGTCACCAGGGTGCCGTCCACGTCCGAGATCACCAGGGCGATCGCGGCGGGCAGCGGTTCGGAGGACGGGGGCATGGAACTCGGGGGGCTCACGGTTGCGGGGCGCCCTCCCCCAATCCCAACCGGGCCACGATCGTTGCGACGATGGTCTCGGGGGCTGCATCGATGCCCACCGCCACGGCGTTCTCCTCGGGGGCCGGCGGCTCCAGGATCGCGAACTGGGTGTCGAGGAGGCCTGCCGGCATGAAGTGCCCCTGCCGGCGCGCGAGGCGCCCCTCGATCAGGGGGCGGTCGCCCGCCAGATAGACGATCCGCACCTCCTCCCGGCCGCGCACCAGCACGTCGCGATAGGCCCGGCGCAGGGCCGAGCAGACCACCACGCCGGGAGTCCGGTGCTGCAGCTGCGTGTCGATCCAGGCGCCGATCGCCGCGAGCCAGGGCGCGCGGTCGTCGTCGTCGAGGGGGTGCCCGGCCCGCATCTTGGCCACGTGCCCGGGGCTATGGAAGCTGTCGCCGTCGACGAAGGTCCAGCCGAGGCGCTCGGCGAGCCGGGACGCCACCGTGCTCTTGCCCGAGCCCGAGACGCCCATCACCACGAGGACCCTGGGCCTGCCGCCCGACGCCGGAATCTGATCTGATGACATCGTGCGCCCCGTCCTGGCAGCCGCCCCGGACGGGCCGGCCCCGGCCTCTTAGCAGGCCGCGGCGCCCGGAGGCTGTGCGGAAACATGCCGGACGAAGGCGGGTTTCCCCGGCCTCAGGAGGCCAGCGGCGTCCCCGGACAGGCGCCGGGCGACGCGGACCGCGCCGAGGCGGGATCGGGCGATACGGGGTCGGGCAGGATGGGCGCGAGCGCCCGCTCGCGCAGTCGCTGCGGGCCCAGGGTCATCGCGAAGAAGTCGTAGTACCCGCGCCGGTCGTTGGCCAGGAGGAACTGGAAGTGCATCCGGAACGGACGCCAGCGCACCTTCCGGTAGGTCTCCGTGCTGATGATCTCGCGGAACCGGGCCGAGCGCACCAGGGGGTTGGCGACCGCCCGGCCCTGAAGGTCGAGCTTCAGATGCACCACCGGGTTGAAGCCGGGGAAGTTCATCCAGTCCTGGGGCGCCTGGAAGTCGGCCCAGACGAGGCGCTGCGAGGTCACGAGACTGGCGATCTCGCCGCGCAGCCCCTTGGCCCCGCCCTGCATCGCCACCAGGGGCAGGCCGGACCCCAGGGTGACGAGGGCGAGCGTGGTCGTTCCGGTGCCGAGATGCGGATCGTGGGCGAGCACCCGGGCGGTCACCTCCACGGCGCTCAGGGCTCCCGAGGAATGACCGAGGATCAGGATCTCGTCGGGCGGGTCGCCGACCGCCAGGGCGGTGCAGCGGGCGAGGACATGCGCGGTGAAGGCCTCGAGCCGGCGCTTGTAATCCGGCCGCCGGCCCTGGCCGTGCTGCCAGTTGAAGACCCAGTCGTTCAGGAGCTGCCAGAAGAAGATCCGGTTGAGGACGGCTTCCATCGCCTTGATCCAGGCGAGGCCGATGAGGAGGCCTGCCGGCAGCGTCACCCAGAGCGGCCACCCGAGGCTGTGCCCGAAGGCCGTTCCCAGATGGGCATGCACGAAGGCGGCGATGGCCAGGGTGCACAGGGCGAGGAGCAGGACCATCACCAGCGGGTAGAGGATGACGTTGCCGTACTTCCAGTTCAGCCGGTAGAATCGCAGCATCAGGCCGGAGACGATGGTCTGGAGCGTGCCGAGGACCAGGAGGGCGACGCTGACCGGACGCCGGCGCCGGAAGTCCGCGCGGACGATGTCGTCCCAGAGGAGCACGTCGTAGGTGGTCTCGGCCCCCTGCGTGGCAGGCTGGCCGGCCACGCGCCAGCTCTGAACCAGCCCGTCGGCGCTGAGATGCGCAGCGGTTACCGTGCGTTTCGGCTCTCCGAACCGCTTGGCGTAGCGGGCCAGCTCTCGGACGAACAGCATACGGTAGCGGCTGCTGCCCTCAGGATCGTAACCCGGAATATAAAAGACGTGCCGTCGTCGGACCGATCCCGGAACACCCTGGGCTAGCCCAGGAGGTGTGTAGTCAAACGACGCTGTCATCGAATCCGGTTCTGCCGAAACCCAGGTCAGGCAAATTCACTGTTGCCTCCCCGACGAGAACGCACATCGCGTTGCTTCTTTCAAGTATCGTCTCGGACACGATTTTTTGGGAAAGACGTGGGTAGTGGGGACGGCTGGCGGCCGACGGGTGCTCACCGCGAGACTGTGTCCCGGCCGCCACGGACAGGGACCCGGCGATGGTCTAGGCAGCCCATGAGAGAAACCGACAGGCGATCCCGCATGCGCGCACTGCCTTTGGCCCTCTGCACCGTTCTGGGCACTGCCCTGACGGTGTCGGGCTGCTCGTCGCTTCTGCCTGCGGCCGGCCCGACGACGGGGGCGGTTGTGGAGGGGGCGGACGTGTCCACGAGCGAGGGGACGTTCGCCCGCTACGAGATCGTGGACCTGTCGGCGGGCCGGCCGCAGGCAGAAGCGACGAGCAGCCCGACACCG
>NZ_LMRA01000005.1 GCF_001424705.1 Methylobacterium sp. Leaf465 | reverse complement strand
CGCGTGCACGGGCCGTTCTGCTCCGATGCGGAGGTCGAGAGCGTGGTCGCCCACCTCAAGCGCCAGGGCCGACCCTCCTACCTCGAGGCCGTCACGGCGGAGGAGGACGGAGCGTCGGGCGGAAAGGGCGGCGCGGACGAGATCGAGGTGGACGGCGCGGTCTTCGATCAGGGCAGCTTCGGCGAGGCCGGCGGCGACCTCTACGACCAGGCCGTGCAGGTGGTGCTGCGGGACAAGAAGGCCTCGACCTCCTACATCCAGCGCCGGCTGCAGATCGGCTACAACCGCGCCGCCTCCCTGATGGAGAAGATGGAGATCGAGGGCATCGTCGGTCCGGCCAACCATGCCGGCAAGCGCGAGATCCTGATCGAGGCGGATTCCCACCACGGCTGAGGAGCTCGGTGGCGCCCGACCTACGGCACGCTCCCGAACCGGTAGGTCGTGGTCGCCCGAAAGGGCGCGTCCGGCCGCAGGACGGTGCTGGGAAAGGCCGGGTGGTTCGGCGCGTCGGGAAACCCTTGCGCCTCGAAGCAGACGGCGTCGCCCGCGCGGTAGAGGCCGCCGCCCGAACCCGTCACCGTCCCGTCGAGCATGTTGGCGGTGTAGAGCTGCAGCCCCGGCCGCGTCGTCGCCACGGTGAGGCAGCGCCCGCTCCCCGGATCGACCGCCTGCGCCACCACGCGAAGAGTCCCGTCGCCGCCGAGCACGTAGGTGTGGTCGTAGCCGTGGGCCAGGGCGAGTTGCGGGTGCGCCGTCCGGATGCGGGCCCCGAGGGCCGTCGGTGTCCGGAAGTCGAAGGGCGTCCCGGCCACGGGCAGGATCGCGCCCGTGGGAATCTGCTCGGCATCGGTCTCCAGCACCGCGTCCGCCGCGAGGGTGACGACGTGCCCGAGGGCGCTGCCCGCGCCCTCGCCGGCAAGGTTGACGTAGCTGTGGTTGGTCAGGTTGAGGATCGTCGGCCGGTCGGTGACGGCGACGTAGTCGATCGCCAGTGTGCCGTCGTCGTCCAGGCGATAGGTCACGGCGACGTCGAGATTGCCCGGGAAGCCTTGCTCGCCATCGGGGGATCGGTAGGCCAGGGTCAGGCTGGCCGCGTCGGCGGCTTCGACCCGCCAGATCCGCCGGTCGAAGCCCTCCGGCCCGCCATGCATGGTGTTGCGGCCCGCGTTCCGGGGCAGCTGGTACGCCGCTCCGTCGAGGCGGAAGCGGCCGCCGGCGATGCGGTTGGCGTAGCGCCCGATGATCGCGCCGAAATGCGCGTCGCTCGCCGCGTAGCCCGCGAGGTCGGCGGCCCCGAGGACGACATTCGCCACGCGGCCCCTCCGGTCCGGCACGTCGATCCGGCTGACGATGCCGCCGTAATCGAGCACCTGCACCCGCAGGTCGCCCCGCGAGAGGGTGTGGCGCATCACGGCCGCGCCGTCCGCCGTGGTTCCGAATGGCTCTGTCCGCATCGACGTCCGAGTCCCGCTCCGGCCGGCTCAACGCGCGGCGGGCGGATCGGTCCCGTCAGGCCGGCACGGCCGCGTCCTCGACGTCGCCGGAGAGCTGCATCCGATGGAGCCGGGCATAGGCGTCCCCCGCCGCCACCAGCGCCTCGTGGCGCCCGGTCTCGACGATCCGCCCGGCCTCCATGACGACGATGCAGTCGGCATCGCGCACGGTGGAGAGCCGGTGTGCGATGACCAGGGTGGTGCGGCCCCGCATCAGGCGCAGGAGCGCGTTCTGGACGAGGCGCTCGGACTCGGAATCGAGGGCGCTCGTCGCCTCGTCGAGGAGCAGGATCGGGGCGTCCTTGAGGAAGGCGCGGGCGAGCGAGATGCGCTGGCGCTCGCCCCCCGAGAGCCGTCCGCCCGCGGGACCGACGGGGAAATCGTAGCCCTCCGGCAGGCGGCTGATGAAGCCGTGCGCCGCCGCCGCCTCGGCCGCCGCCTCGATCTCGGCGCGGGTCGCCCCCGGCCGGCCGAAGCCGATATTGGCCGCGATGGTGTCGTCGAACAGGACCACGTCCTGCGAGACCACGGCCACCGCCGCGCGCAGGGAGGCGAGGGAGACGGTGCGGATGTCCTGCCCGTCGATGCGCACCGCGCCCTCGGTCACGTCGTAGAGGCGCGGCACGAGGTTGAGCAGGGAGGACTTGCCCGAGCCCGAACGCCCGACCAGGGCCACCGTCGCCCCGGCCGGAACGGTGAGGTCGATCCCCTCCAGGGCCGGCGCGTCGGCGCGGTAACGGAACTGCACGTCGCTGAAGCGAATCTCGCCCCCCGCCACCTGGAGCGGGCGCGCCCCCGGCACGTCGCGGATCTGCGGCGCCTCGTCCATGAGGGCGAAGTAGCGCTGGAGCGCGGCCCCGGCTTCCTGAAGGATCGCGTTGAGGGTGCCCAGCGTGCGGATCGGCTGCGAGGCCAGGAGCAGCGCAGTGACGTAGCCGGTGAAGTCGCCGACCGTGCGGTCGCCCGAGGTCACGCGCTGGCCGACCAGGGCCAGCACCGCCGCCACCGCGAAGCCGCCGCCGATCTCCAGGAGCGGGTCGAGGCGCCCGCGGGCATTGGCGGCCTTCATCTTGAGGCGGCGCACCTCGTCGAAGGCCCCCTTCGCCCGGCCCTTCAGGTAGCCTTCGAGCGCGTAGGTCTTGGCGATGCGGGCGCCCTGCAGGCTCTCGGTGATGAGGCTCGCCGTGAGGCCCATCCGCTCCTGCGTCGCGGTGGAGACGCGGCGCAGCTTCCTGCCGACCCGGCCGATCGGGCCGGCGACGAAGGGCACCACCACGCCCGCCACCAGGGTGAGGACCGGATCCATCCAGATCAGGGCCGCCACCAGGGCGATTAGCATGGCGATGTCGCGCAGGAGCACCGTGGAGATGCGGGTCAGAGCCTCCTTGATGAAGGCGAAATCCGTGGTGAAGCGCTGCGTGAAGGCCGCCGGGCTCTCGCGGCCGAGCTGGGCGAGGTCGGATTCGATGAGGTGCCCGTAGAGGGCGGCCTGCATGTCGGCCTCGACCCGTGTGACGACCCGGTTGGTCAGGACGTTCTGGCCGAACAGCGCGAAGCCGCGGATCGACGTGATGGCGATGACGATCACCGGGCCGTAGGCGAGAGCGGCCATGTCCTTGCGGTCGAAGGCGTCGAAGGCGAGCTTGATCAGGGTCGGGTACAGGCCGGTCGCCGCGCCCACGATGGCGATGAGCACCAGAACCACCGCGAGAGTCGCCCGGTGCGGACGCAGCCATTCCCGCCAGACCCGGCCGAGGAGGGGCAGGATGTCGCCCTTGGGAAGCGCCCGTCGCGCCATCTGATCCGCTCTTTCCGTGTCGTGCCCGTCCGCCGGCACGCGGGCCGCGACTGCGGGGGTGTTTGCGTCCGCCCGCCGGCGAGATCAAGCGAAAGCCATTGGGGGCGCGCTCCGCGGTCCGGCTAGGAAATGTGATAATGTTACAGTAGAGCGGGGGAGCTTACCGAAAGGATCGTCCCCGATGCCGTTCCGGCTCCTGTCCCCGCGCCTGCGCTTCCGTCTACCTGCCGCCCTCGTGCTCCTGCTCGGCCTTCTCGGTCCGGTCTCGGCGGCGGAGACGAAGCTGCGGGCCGTCGCGACCTTCTCGATCCTGGCCGACCTGGTGGCCCAGGTCGGCGGGGACCATGTCGCCGTGACCTCCCTGGTGCAGCCGAACGCCGACGCCCACGGCTACGCGCCGGCGCCGAGCGACGCCCGGACCCTGGCGGATGCCAAGCTCGTCGTGGTCAACGGCCTTGGGCTGGAAGGGTGGATCGACCGCCTCATCAAGGCCTCGGGCACGAAGGCGCCGGTCGTCGTCGCCTCCGCGGGGGTCAAGCCGATCGAGGCGGAGGACGACGATCACGGCCATGGCCACGACCAGGGCGGCCCCGGCCACGCGCACGGCCACCACGACGATCCCCATGCCTGGCAGAGCATCGCCAACGCGCGAATCTACGTCGGCAACATCCGGGATGCCCTGGTGCGGATCGACCCGGACCATGCCGCGGCCTATACCGACAACGCCAAGGCGTATCTCGCCAGCCTCGACGCCCTGGAGGCCGAGGTCCGGACGGGGATCGCCGCGATCCCGAAGGCCCAACGCCGGATCATCACGACCCATGACGCCTTCGGCTACTTCACCGCCGCCTACGGCCTGACCTTCATCGCCCCGCAGGGCGTGTCCACCGACAGCGAGGCGAGCCCCCGGGACGTCGCCCGGATCATTCGCCAGATCCGCCAGGAGAAGATCCCGGCCGTCTTCCTTGAGAACATCAGCGATCCGCGCCTGATGCAGCAGATCGCCCGCGAGAGCGGCGCCGTGATCGGGGGCAAGGTCTTCTCCGACGCCCTGTCGGGGCCGGACGGGCCGGCGCCGACCTACGTGGCGATGATGCGCCACAACCTCACGGCCTTCACGGCGGCCCTGGGCAGGCGCTGAGCTGGGCGCCCCAGCCGCCGATCATCGGCCGCCAGGGCTGAGGCCCGAGCCTCAGCCCCCTGTCATGGGGGGAAAGAACGCGATCTCGGAGGCGCCGGCGATCGGTGCGTCCTGCTTGGCGTGGACTCGGTCGATCGCCGCGCGGACGATGCCGGTGGTCTCGAAGGCGTAGGCGTATTCCTCGCCCCGGCCACGCAGCCAGTCGACGAGGTCCGAGACCGTGACAATTCCTTTGGGGAGGTCGACGGTCTCCTCGGCCTTGCCGACGCGCTCGCGCACCCAGGCGAAATACACGAGCTTCATCGCGTGGTGTCCCTCAGCGTGGGTCGTCGATGACGTGCTTGATGCCGGCGCGCAGGTAGTCCCAGCCGGTATAGAGCGTCAGCGCGGCGGCGATCCAGAGGAGGACGGTTCCCGCCCGGATCGTGCCGGGCAGGATCGTTTCCCCGGCCGGGCCGGCGACGAGGAAGCCGATGGCGATCAGCTGTACGGTCGTCTTCCACTTGGCGACCTTGCTCACCGGAACGCCGACCTTCAGCTCGGCCAGGTACTCGCGCAGGCCCGAGACCAGAATCTCCCGACACAGGATCACGATGGCGGCCCAGAGGGTCCAGCCCACGATGGTGTTGTCCGCGGCCAGCATGAGGAGGCAGGCGGCCACCAGGAGCTTGTCGGCGATGGGATCGAGCATCCGCCCGAGGGCCGAGCTCTGGTCGTAGGTCCGCGCCACGTAGCCGTCGAGATAATCGGTGATCGCCGCCAGGATGTAGACCGCCAGGGCGCCGAAGCGCGCGCCCGGCTCGGTGGGCCAGTACAGCAGCGCGACGACGACCGGCACCGCCACGAGCCGCCCGTAGGTCAGGCAGTTCGCGAGCGTCCAGGCTGGCGACCGGCGGCGGGTGAGGACGGGATTCATCGCAGGCGTGAAACCATGTGCGGCGGTGGGGGTCAACCGCCCGGACGCGCCGATCTCGTCACGCATGGGTGTGAAAGAAGTCGTAGACGGCGCGGGCCGTGGCGGCGTTGACCCCCGGGGTCTTCGCCAGGTCCTCGAACGCCGCGCGCTGGATCGCCTTCACGGTGCCGAAGTGGTGCAGCAGCGCGCGCTTGCGGCTAGGGCCGATTCCCGCGATCTCGTCGAGGGGGTTCTTCACCATCTCGCGCTTGCGCTTGGCCCGGTGGCTGCCGATGGCGAAGCGGTGCGCCTCGTCGCGCAGGCGCTGGACGAAGTAGAGGGTCGGGTCGCGCGGCGGCAGCTTGAAGGGGGGGCGGCCGGGGACGAAGAACGTCTCGCGCCCCGCGTCGCGGTCCCGGCCCTTGGCGATGCCCACCAGGGCGACCTCGGTGACGCCGATCTCCTCCAGGGCGGTGCGGGCGGCGTCCAGCTGCCCCTTGCCGCCGTCGATGAGCACGAGGTCGGGCCAGGCCGGCAGGGTGTCGCTCTCCGGGGGCGCCTCCGGGATGGGGACCTCGGCGCCGCCTTCGCCGGCGGCGATCGCGGCCTCCCGGGCGGTGCGCGGGTTCTCCTTGACGAGGCGCTTGAAGCGCCGCTGCAGCACCTCGCGCATCATCCCGTAATCGTCGCCCGGGGTCAGTTCCTCCGACTTGATGTTGAAGGTGCGGTAATGCTGCTTGGCGAAGCCCGTCGGCCCGGCCACGATCATGCCGCCGACGGCATTCGTGCCCATGATGTGCGAGTTGTCGTAGACCTCGATCCGCCGGGGCGTGCCGGCAAGCCCGAACGACTGCCCGAGGGCGGCGAGCAGCTTGCCCTGGGAGGCGGTGTCGGCGAGGCGCCGGCCGAGGGCCTCCTTGGCATTGCGCTGCGCGTACTCGACGAGGTTCTTGCGCTCGCCCCGCTGGGGCTGGTGGATCTCGACCCGGTACTCCGTGCGGCTCGACAGGGCGGCGGCCAGGAGCTCCGCATCCTCGATGGCGTGCGAGACCAGGACGCTGCGCGGCGCCGGCTTGTCGTCGTAGAACTGCCCGATGAACGAGGCCAGGACCTCGTCCGGCGTCATGGTGCGGTCGGCCTTGGGGAAGTAGGCGCGGTTGCCCCAGTTCTGGAAGTTGCGGAAGAAGAACACCTCGATGCAGAACTGGCCCGCCTGCTCGTCGAGGGCGAAGACGTCGGCCTCCTCGACGCCCTGGGTGTTCACCCCTTGCGTCCCCTGGATCGCCGACAGGGCCGCGATGCGGTCGCGGAACCGCGCCGCCCGCTCGAATTCCATCTTCTCCGAGGCGTCCTGCATCTCCTCGCGCATGTGGTCCTTCACGGCGTTCGACTTGCCCGCCAGGAAGCTCTTCGCGCTGTCGGCGAGCGCGCGATAATCGTCGAGGTCGATCTCGCCGGTGCAGGGGCCGGAGCAGCGCTTGATCTGGTAGAGCAGGCAGGGCCGGGTGCGGTTCTCGTAGTAGCTGTCCGTGCAGGTGCGCAGGAGGAAGGCCCGCTGCAGGGCGTTCACCGTGCGGTTCACCGCCCAGACGCTGGCGAAGGGGCCGTAATAGCTGCCCTTTCGGCGCCGGGCGCCGCGATGCTTGATGATCTGCGGCGCTTCCGAATCCGCCGTGACGAGGATGTAGGGAAACGACTTGTCGTCCCGCATCAGCACGTTGAAGCGGGGCTTCAGCTGCTTGATGAGGTTGGCCTCGAGGAGCAGCGCCTCGGTCTCGGTGGCGGTGGTGACGAACTCCATCGCCGCCGTCTGCGAGATCATGCGGGCGATGCGGTTGGAATGCGCCTGGCCCCGGGCATAGGAGCCGACCCGCGCCTTCAGGTTCTTGGCCTTGCCGACGTAGAGGACGTCGCCCTTCTCGTCGAACATCCGGTAGACGCCGGGCGAGGTCGGCAGGGTCGTCCAGAACCTCCGGATCACCTCGGTGCCGGCCTTGACCGCGCCCTCCTCGAAATCGAAGTCGATCTCGGGGGCGTCGTCGGCCTGGGCGAGGTCCTGCGCCTCCTCGGAGGCGTCCTCCCGGAAGCCGTCCTGCGGGAAGCCGTCCTGATCGTCGAAGCCGTCAGGCGGCAGATCGTTCGAGGCGGGGTCTTTCGCGGGCGCGCGGCTCATGCCGCTGACTTAAGCCTCGGGGGAAGGCGAGGGAAGGGGCGACGGAGGAGGCGCGCCGGGCGACCCGGCCCCGTCGCCTCAATCGAACAGCGCGTCGATGTCGCCCTGGTCGACGTGGCCGATATCGTCGGCGAGCTTCGGCCCGTTGAGGAGCGAGCTCTCGTCGTCGATGTCCACCTTGGCGGGATGGGCGCCCAGCAGCTCGCTGAACGTGTCGAGGCCGCCCCAGGCCTCGATCATCCGGTCGAGGTGTTCCTCGATGAACTTCAGCACGCCCACGATCTTGTTGATGCGCTGGCCGGTGAGGTCCTGAAAGTTGCAGGCCTCGAAGGCGACCACGACGCGGTCGAGGATCGCGTCGATGTTCTCGCGTCCCGCCATGGTGGTGGTCATGGCGCGCAGCATGCTGGCGTTGGTCTCGATCTCCTCGATCGCGCCCAGGATCGTGCTGGTGGCGCGCTCGGTGGAGTCGACGACGGCATCGAGCTCGCCCGCCACGCGGCGCATGCCCTTGCCGGTGTTCTCGGAACGGTAGAGCGTCGCGATCTCCTGCTTGGTGCGGGTGATCGCATCCTTCATGATGTCGAGCTCGGAGCGCATGGCGAAGGCTTCGTTCAGCTCCTTCCGGCACGCCTCGATGGTCTCCACCGTGCTGGTCTGCGTGACCTTGCGCAGGTCCTGGATCGCGGACAGGATCTCGTCCAGGCGCTTGTTGTTCAAGGTGACCGACTCCGACGAGACAGCGGATTCCATCGCCACGGGGGCGCTCGCGAGGCCGAGACTGTCTTCGATGCGGTAACGTTTGAGAGTCATCGGTCGCGATCAGCCAACAAGAGTGAAGCCGGGTCATCCTGCGCCCAACTGATTGCGATTTCTTGAACGTCACAACTCATCGGCAACCTTTACGGCGCGTTCACGCTGAATCCATTCCCCTGTTCGCCGCCGCGTCGGCCTGAACGATTCACCATGTTCCTTCACCGGGTGTCCGCCCCGGACCGCGATCCTGGCCCCATGTCGCACCCCTGAGCGGGGTCGATCGGGCTTGGAGCGTTGACGAGCATGCGGTTCGATTGGTGCGTGGCCATCGCCTGCCTGACGGCGGGATTGGCGGGGCAGGGGAGTGGGGCGCAGGCGCAGGGCGCGCCGCGGCCGGGCGCCTATGGCGGCGGCTTCCTCGAACTCCTGATGAGCGATCGGCCGGGCGCGCAGGCGCCACGGGCCATGGCGGAGCGCCCGATCCCCGGCCGGCGCCTGCCGGAGGAGCGCGCGGAGGCGCGCGCGCCGGCGGCCTATGCCGCAGCCGTGCGGCGCCAGCTGCATTCGGGCGATCGGGTTCCCCCGGAGCCGGAATGGGAGCCGCAGGCGCAGATCGCGCCGCAGCGCGTCCCGGTCCGTCTCGCCGCCCTGCCGACGGCGCCGGCGCGGGAACCGGCGGTCGAGAGCATCGCCCGTGCCCCGGATGCCCGCTACGCGCGGCAGGTGGTCGCCTTCGACGGGCCGCAGCGTCCTGGCACCATCGTGGTCGATACGCCGGGGAAGGTTCTCTATCTGGTGCAGCCCGGGCACCAGGCGATCCGCTACGGCATCGGCGTCGGCCGACCGGGCTTCGCCTGGTCGGGCCTGAAGACGATCAGCCAGAAGCGGGAATGGCCGGACTGGACGCCGCCCCAGGAGATGATCCGCCGCCGTCCGGACCTGCCGCGCCACATGGCCGGCGGCCCCGGTAATCCGCTCGGCGCCCGGGCTCTTTATCTCGGCTCGTCGCTCTACCGGATCCACGGCACCAACGAGCCGCACACGATCGGGCAGAACGTCTCGTCCGGCTGCATCCGCATGATGAACGAGGATGTCATCGATCTCTACGAGCGTACGCCGGTCGGCACGCGCGTCGAGGTCCTCTGAAGTCCGAGCCCCGAAGATCTGACCCCTGGAGAAGACCTGATCCCTGAAACGGAAGAGCCGGCGCCTGTTCGAGGCGCCGGCTCTTCGTCATCCTGGATCAGACCCAGTCGTCGTCCCCGCCGCCGCCGAGGTCGCCCCCGAAATCGCCGCCGGAATCCTCCGTGAAGGACGCATCCTGAAGGTCGTTGCCGCCGCCGAGGGCCGAGCCGAGATCCTCGTTGCCGCTGCCGCCGAAAAAGTTGTTCTCGGTGATGTTCGGGGTGCCGCCGAGACCGGCCGCCGCCGCGCTGCCGAGCTGGGAATGGCCGCCCGCGAAGGCGTTGGAGAGGGCGCTGCCGAGGAGCATGCCACCGGCGGCACCCGCCGCCATGGGCAGCGCCGTCGCCATGAAGCCGCCGCCGCGCGCCGGCGCCGCCTGCTGGCCGGCCCAGGGGCCACCCTGCTGCGGACCGCCGTAGCCCGGCTGCTGCCCGTAGCCGGGCTGCGGCTGACCATAGCCCGGCTGCTGCGGCTGTCCGTAGCCCGGTTGGCCGCCCTGGTTGCCCCAGGCGCCGCCCTGGCGTGGCGGCTCGGGCTGGCGGGCGGAGGAGCCACCGCCGAAGATGCTGGACAGGAAGCCGCCGCCCCCCTGGGGCTGCTGCTGGCCCGCACGGCGCAGCTGCTCCAGCTGCTCGTTCAGGCTCTTGATCGCCTCTTCCTGCACGTAGATGAGCTGCGCCATGGCGTAGGGCGCGTAGGGCTGTGCCCGGATCTTGTCGGCTATGAAGCGCTCGGCTTCCGCGTCACGGGGCTGGCTCGAAGCCTGCTCCAGGCGCTGGAAAATGCCGCCGATGACGTCGCGTTCTTCGCTGTTCATGGAGTCGTCCTCCTGGGGCAAGCCGGCGGGTGACCACCCGCACGGGCGGGTCAGAGATGGGGGTGCCGCCGGCCTTTGTCAGGGGTTCAACGCAAACTTTGCCGTCCCGGATGCATGCGCCGAATCCGATTCTGCGCAGAACGCGGAAAAGCCCGGCCTTGCGGACCGGGCTTTCCTGTCGAGGCGCGCCCCGCAAGGGGCGCGACCGGAGCGGATCCTAGTAGGAGCCGAACTTGTAGTTCAGGCCGGCGCGGACGACGGCGAACTCGGTGTCGCGCACCTGGCGGCCGCCGCTGGCGAGCACGACGCCCGGGCTGGTGACGCTGACTTCCTGGCCGGCGTTGTTGACGGCGAAGACACCGTTGTTGCGGTTGCCGCGGTCGAGGTTCACGTACAGACCTTCGATCTTCAGCGTGACGGCCGAGGACTTGAAGAAGTTCAGGAACGAGTCGGTGGGGAGCGCGTACTCGATACCGCCGCCGGCAGCCCAGCCGGTCTGGAAGTCGTCACGGCTGGCCGCCCGAACCGTAGGCGAAGCCGCCGGTGCCGTACACGAGGGTGCGGTCGAAGGCGTAGCCGAGGCGACCGCGGACGGTGCCGAAGTAGTCGAGGCCCGAGACGCCGGCCGGGTTGAAGACCTGCTGGGCGGCCAGCGGGCCGGTRGCCGAGAAGCGGTTCCGCTCACGACCGAAGTCGACGTACTGGGCGTCGGCCTCGACACCGATCACGACACCGGAGCCCGGGGTGAACTGGTAGTTGTAGNGCCGAGAAGCGGTTCCGCTCACGACCGAAGTCGACGTACTGGGCGTCGGCCTCGACACCGATCACGACACCGGAGCCCGGGGTGAACTGGTAGTTGTAGCCGACCTGACCACCGCCGACGAAGCCGTCGTTGCTCTGGCCGTTGCTGAAGGCGATGGCGGCGGTGGTGCCCGGCAGGACCAGGGTGCTGGCGCCGTTCACGCCGATGACGGTCGGCTGGTTGTTGCTGGAAGCGTCGAAGCCGTAACCGGCGTTGAAACCGGCGTAGAAGCCGGTCCAGGTGAACACCGGCACCGGCACGAACACCGGCGGGGGAGCCTGACGACGCGGGAGGTCGGCGGCGAAGGCGGAGCCGGCGATCGCGATGCCGGCGAGCGCGGTGGCGCTGCGAAGGAAGGATTTCATGATCTGGTCCTCTAACCGTTACGCACCGGCGCCACTCTTACGGGTGGCGTCCGCTGCAGTTCCCCGTCTTTAAGCCAGCAGCGTGCGAGAAGCTGTTGCGTTACGATCACGCCAGCCGCAGCGAACGCGGCCCCTTTGTGGCGGTACTCGTCTTATTCTCACCCACTCCGTGAACACCGAACGCGCATCAATGGCCAAGGTTCGCGTACGGCCACGCTTTTTTCCTCACCCCTCTTTGACAAAGTGTCGCAGGGGCTGGGGAGCCTACGGGGACAGCGCGATCGCGGAGATCAGGCGGCCATAATCCCCTTCGCCGCGATGGGTGGTCCGGCGGTAGCTGTAGAATCGGTCGGGATCCGCGTAGGTGCAGCACCCGAGATCGCTCGCCCGGGTGACCCCAGCCTGCGCGAGGCGCGCCAGGATGAAGCCCGGCAGGTCGAACTGAGCATGAGCCTCCCGTGCTCCGGGACCAAGGAAGCGCTCGAAGCCGGGGGCGTCCGCCCGGAATCGTGCGATGAAGTCGGGCCCGACCTCGTAGGAGGTCTGCGCGATCGTCGGGCCGAGGACCGCGACGATGCGGTCGCGCGCGGCGCCGAGGCCCTCCATCGCCGCGAGGGTCCGGTCGATCACGCCGCCCAGGGCGCCCTTCCAGCCCGCATGCGCCGCCCCCACGACGCGGTTCTCCGGATCGGCGAACAGGATCGGCCCGCAATCGGCCGTGGCGATCCCGAGGGCGAGGCCGGGGACCCGTGTCACCATCCCGTCGGCCTTGGGGCGATCGGCCAGGGCGATCGGACCCTCCACCACCACCACGTCGGGCGAGTGGACCTGGTACAGGCTGACGAGGGCGTCCGCCGGGACGTCCAGGTGACGGCTCATGCGGCGGCGGTTCTCGCCCACGTGGTCGGGCGCATCGTTCGAGCCGAGGCCGCCGTTGAGCGCGGCGTAGATGCCCTCCGAGACGCCGCCGCGCCGGGTGAAGAAGGCGTGCCGAATGCCCGGGAGGCCGGCGAGATGCGGGGACTCGAGGGCTTCGGGATGTTCGCGCGTCATAGGCACTGCGATCCTTGAGGAGGACGTCGTTTCTGGACAGGGACTGCGTGGGCACGGCCTTCGCGACGGCGAGGTCTGCATGCGGGGCCTCGAGAGACCCCGGCGACACCCTGACGTCGCGGCTCTTTACGGTTCGTTAAGCATGTTTTGATCGGATGCGTCTCAAGAGTCGAGGATCAGCCGATGTCCGAAGCAGCCCGTCACCCCGCCCCGTACGAAACGGCAACCCGTCCGCAGCCCGGTCCGCTGCGCGATTGGCTGGCGGCGATGAAAGCCGCGACCCATCCGGCGGGCGCCGAGCCGCAGCCGACCGTCGCTCCGGCCCCGCTGGCGGACGAGGCCCGGGCCGCCGAGCCGACCAAGACCTGGACGCCGCGGGTCGTGACGCCGGCCCCCGCCCCGGCGGAGGCCGCCGAGGGCGACCTCTCGGACCTCATGGCCGAGAACATCATGCTGAAGGCCAAGCTCAAGGTCGAGAACGACCGCTACGACGCGCTCCAGGGCGTCATCGCCCGCGAGCTGCGCAACCTGCGCGCCCATGTCGAAGCCGAGATGCAGGAGTTCGAAGAGGCGCGCCGCGAGCGCGACCGGCTCAGCGCGTCCCAGGGCGAACTCGAGAAGGAGGTCCGCGACCTCCGGGCCAGGAGCGCGGACGAGGCCGCGCAGCTCTCAGAGATGCGCAGCGAGCGCGACCTCTGGGCCGCCCGGGCCGAGGCGCTGGCGCAGCCCATCTTCCAGAAGCGCAACGGCCTCTGAGGCCGGCGCCCCCGACGCCCTCACCCTGAAACAGCGAAGGGCCGCCCCGTGAGGGGCGGCCCTTCCATTGCCGAACCGCTCTTGTCCGGCCGGAACTCTCACGTTCGCGTCGAGCGCTAGAAGGCTGCGCCGGAGGCGACGGTCCAGGTCCGGGTGGCCGGGGTGAGCGGCTGATGACAATGAGACACTGGATCACCTCCTTTCGTTCGTTGCGGGTGAGCCGAAGTTAGTCAGCCCCTTCCGGTTTGAAAAGGCCTGCGCCCGCGCCCTTCCGCCGCTCCCTTGGGAAGGGTCCCCGGAGCCGCAGGGGGCGGCTGGCCTCGGCCCCGCCGGCGGTCTAAAGGTTCCGGCCTTCCCCTCGTGCGGCGCGGCACTGACCTCGTGTCCGCGCCCACCGGCCACGGACCCGCTCCCCTCCATGTCCACAGCCCTGCGGATGCCGGCGCCCGACGAGGCGGCGCTCGACCCGGACGCCATGCGCCAGCCCTTGCCCGACGCCTGGTACTGCGTCGGCCGGTCCGAGTCCCTGAAGGCGGGGGCCCTGCGCGCCGTGGAGCTCAACGGCGAGCAGATCGTCCTGGGCCGCGAGGCCTCCGGCGCCCCCTTCGCCCTGCGCGACCGCTGTCCCCATCGCGGCATGGCCCTGTCGAAGGGCCGCTTCGACGGCGGCGAACTGACCTGTCCGTTCCACGGCTGGCGCTTCGGCACCGACGGGCGCTGTCGCGACGTGCCGACCCTCTCGGCCTCGGATACGGCCGATTTCACGCGCATCGCGGTGCAGCGCTTTCCCATCCGCGAGAGCGCGGGCTTCGCCTGGGTCAATCCGTATCTCGGGCCGGAGACCGGCTCGCCCCCGGCGGCGCTGCCGGACCTCGGCTTCACGGCGGCCGGCTCTCTGGTGGTCGAACTCGTGGTCGAGGCCTCCTTCGACCTGACGACGCTCAGTCTCGTCGATCCCGGCCA
This sequence comes from Methylobacterium sp. Leaf465, assembly GCF_001424705.1. Classification (GTDB taxonomy): domain Bacteria; phylum Pseudomonadota; class Alphaproteobacteria; order Rhizobiales; family Beijerinckiaceae; genus Methylobacterium. Next base: position 111,372 of record NZ_LMRA01000005.1, on the reverse strand, counting down.
CGTCGCCTTCGTGCACGATTCCTGGTGGTTCCGGCCTTCGAAGGAGCTGCGGGAGAAGGTGAAGACCTTCACGCCGACCCCGCACGGCTTCACTATGACGAGCCACGCCACCACGACGAGCTCGCCGGTCTACCGGCTCCTGGGCGGCGTACCCGCGGTGGAGATCGAGTTCCGCCTTCCCGGCGTGCGGCTGGAGCGGATCGAGGCCGGGGCGAAGCGGGTGGCGAACTACACCTTCGCCACGCCCCTGACCCAGAACCGGACGATGCTCACCAACGCCCTCTACTGGAACATGCCGGCGCTGAATCTCCTCAAGCCCCTGGCCCGCCCGCTGATGCGCCAGTTCCTCACCCAGGACCAGCAGGTGCTCCAGCACGCCCAGGCCGGCCTCGACCGCAAGCCGACCATGGTGCTGTTCGGCCAGGGCGACCTCCCGTCGCAATGGTACTTCCGCCTCAAGCGCGAGGCCCTGCAGGCGGCCCGGGAGGGGCGGCCCTTCGCCAATCCCCTGGCCACGCAGGAGCTGCGCTGGCGCTCGTGATCGGCCGGGACCCCCGCATCGACCTGCGATGCGTGGCCGCGGCGCTTGATCGGCGCGCCGCAGCCGCCATCTCGGATCCATGAAACGGCACAGTCTGATCAAGGCGTTGAGCGCCGCCACGGTGATGACGCTCGGCGGGGTCGGCTATGCCGCCCACAAGCGCGGGCGCAATCCCTACTATCGCGGGCCGCGCAGCGACCATTTCGACGGGGTCCGCTTCCACAGCCCGGACCAGCCGCCGGACAAGACGCTGGCCGACATCGCCCGCTGGCGCTCCCGGCGCGGGGTCGACAGCCCCCTGCGCCAGGCCTGGCCGGCCTTCCACCCAAGCCCCTACGCCGCCGAGGTGCCGCCGGAGCGGGTCTCGGGCCTGCGCGTCACCCTGATCGGGCATGCGAGCTACCTGTTCCAGGTCGCCGGCCGCAACATCCTGGTGGATCCCGTCTATGCCCGCCGGGCGAGCCCGGTGGCATTCGCCGGCCCCAAGCGGGTGAACCCGCCGGGGATCGCCTTCGCCGACCTGCCCCCGATCGACGCGGTGCTGATCACCCACAACCACTACGACCATCTCGACGGGGCGACGGTCGCACGGATCTGGCAGGCGCATCAGCCGCTGGTCCTGGCGCCGCTCGGCAACGAGGCGATCCTGCGCGCCTACGACGACACCATGCACGTGGAGACCCGCGACTGGGGCGAGTCGGTGGATCTCGGCGGCGGCCTGACCCTCCACGTCACCCCCGCCCATCACTGGTCGGCCCGCGGCCTCAACGACCGGCGCATGGCCCTGTGGTGCTCCTTCGTCCTGACGACCCCGGCGGGCGTGCACTACCATTCGGGCGACACGGGCCTCCGCGACGGGGCGACCTTCCGGGAAGCCCGCGCCCGCTTCGGGCCGCCGCGCCTCGCCACCCTGCCGATCGGGGCCTACGAGCCGCGCTGGTTCATGAAGGACCAGCACATGGACCCGGGCGAGGCCGTCGAGGCGGGGCTGCTCCTCGGAGCCGACCAGATGCTCGGCCACCACTGGGGGACCTTCCAGCTCACCGACGAGGGCATCGAGCAGCCGGTGGACGCCTTGGCGGAAGCCTGCGCCGCGCAGGGCCTCGCCCCGGAGCGCTTCCTCGCCATGCGGCCGGGCCAGGTCTGGGAAGCCTGACGCGGTCCGGGGCCACCGCCGCGGCTGGGCACCCCGTCACGGCGATTCATCCGGGGCCCGCCTTCGGCGCCTCGCGGAGACGAAGGCCGCCGGCCATCCCGTGACGGGCGCCCCACCAGCCGGCCCGGTCCACGGGCGCAACGCACCCCGGGGCAGGTCCGGGACCCTCCGGCGCCGCCGGGCCGCGTCTGCGGTCCGGGCGGCGACCCGACCTACAGAATGAACCGGCTCAGATCCGCGTTCGCCGCCAGGCTCTCCACCCGCGACCGGACGTAGGCGGCGTCGATCGGCACGGTCTCGCCCGACCGGTCGGTGGCCGTGAAGGAGATCTCGTCGATGACGCGCTCCAGCACGGTCTGGAGCCGGCGGGCGCCGATGTTCTCCACCGAGTTGTTCACGTCCACGGCGACGCGGGCCAGGGCGTCCACCGCATCCTCGCTGAATTCGAGGGTGACGCCCTCGGTCTGCATCAGCGCCACGGTCTGCTTCAGCAGGCTCGCCTCCGTCGAGGTCAGGATCTGGCGGAAATCCTCGACGGTGAGCGGCTGCAGCTCGACGCGGATCGGCAGGCGGCCCTGCAGCTCCGGCAGCAGGTCGGAGGGCTTCGAGACGTGGAAGGCGCCGCTGGCGATGAACAGGATGTGGTCGGTCTTCACCGGCCCGTGCTTCGTCGCCACGGTGGTGCCCTCGATCAGGGGCAGCAGGTCGCGCTGCACGCCCTCGCGCGAGACGTCGGCCGAGGAGCGGCCCTCGCGGGCGCAGATCTTGTCGATCTCGTCGAGGAAGACGATGCCGTTGTCCTCGACCTCGCGGATCGCCTCCTGCGTCAGGGATTCGGCGTCGACCAGCTTGTCGGATTCCTCCGCCAGCAGGGGGGCGTAGGCGTCCGTCACCGTCATCCGGCGCGGCTTGCCCTTCTGGCCGCCGAGGGCCTTGCCGAGCATGTCGCCGAGATTGACCGCGCCCATGGACGCGCCCGGCATGCCGGGGATGTCGAACATCGGCAGGCCGCCCGGCGCCCCGCCGGAGAGCTCGAGTTCGACCTCCTTGTCGTCGAGCTCGCCCGCCCGCAGCTTCTTGCGGAAGCTGTCGCGGGTGGCCTGGCCCGCGGTCGGGCCCACCAGGGCGTCGAGGATGCGGGCTTCCGCCGCCGCCTCGGCCTTGGCCTTCACCGAGCGGCGCTTCTCCTCGCGCTTGAGGCCGATGCCGACCTCCACGAGGTCGCGCACGATCTGCTCCACGTCGCGGCCGACATAGCCGACCTCGGTGAACTTGGTGGCCTCGATCTTGAGGAACGGCGCTCCGGCGAGGCGTGCGAGGCGGCGGGCGATCTCCGTCTTCCCGCAGCCCGTCGGCCCGATCATGAGGATGTTCTTCGGCGCGACCTCCTCGCGCAACGGGCCGGTGAGCTGCTGCCGGCGCCAGCGGTTGCGCAGCGCGATGGCGACCGCGCGCTTGGCGTCGGCCTGCCCGACGATGAAGCGGTCGAGTTCCGAGACGATCTCGCGGGGAGAGAAGGTGGTCATCACGCTCCGATCGGATGCGGCAGCCGGGCTGCCAGGGGGCGGGGGATGGCGCGCAGCAGGGCGGCGCGCAACGGGTGCCACCCGGCGCTGAGCGCCAGGATGAAGGCCCCGAGGGTGAGGAGGCTCAGCGGGATCGTGCTGCCGGCGAACCCGGCCTCCCGGACCAGGGACCCGAGGGCGATCCCGGCATAGACGAGGCCCGAGACCAGCAGCGCGCGCCGGTCCACCGCGAGCGCGATGCCCGCGAGGCCGAGCACGATCGCCAGCACGCCGAGGGTCGCGGCCTGTCCGCCGCCGGCCGTCAGGGTGCCGAGGATCGGATGCACGATCAGGGGGGCGGCCAGGAGATGCAGCCAGAAGGCGATGTCGGTGCGCCGGGTGACGCGGGCCGGGTCGGACAGGTCGAAGCGCATCGCCAGGGCGAAGACGCCGAGGCCGGCGGCGATGAACAGGGCGTTGCGCGCCGCCAGGGTCAGGTCCGGCGCCACGACGAGCAGGAGGCCGAGCAGCACGGCGCAGAGGGCGGCCGCGCCCGCCGCCACGGTGATCGGCACGGCGAAGCGTCGGTAATGCAGGGTCACCAGCCCGAGGGTCGCCAGCCCGCTGCCGATCAGCGGGCCTGGGCCCAGGCGGTCGGTCGCCATCAGGTCGAACAGGGTCGGCCAGCTCGCCCCTGTCGTCCCCGCACCGGCGAGTCCGAAGGCCGCCGACGACTGCACCGCGAGGGCGAAGAGGACCAGCAGAACGATGCTGGGCAGAGCCATGCGGCGCCGGCGGGTGAAGAATTCGGCGAGCCCCCAGGCGAGGGCGGCGATCAGGGGGTAGCCGGGCGCAGGGCCGAGGGCCGACAGGCCGAAATGCGCGCAGGCGCCGAGGAATAGGAACAGCCCGAGGGTGACGAAGATGTCGGCGAAGCCCGAGACGAAGCGCAGGCGCTCGTCGTCGCGCGGCGCGTCGAGGCCGGTGTCCGGCCCCGGGTTCGCCCGCGCCAGACGATCGAGGGAGGCGGCCTGGATCTCGGTGATGATGCCCTCGGCCACGGCGCGGCGGAGGTGGTCGGTGGTGATCACGACGGAACCTCGCGGTGGGTCGCCCCGCACAGGGCGAGGGCGATGCCGCGTCGGGCGGGACAGGGGGCTGGGCGACGCACGTCCCCGACTTAAGCGCGCCGCCCCGCCCTTTCCAGACGGTCCCGTGTCTCAGGCGGCGCGGATCGACCCCACGAAGTGCGTGACCTCGTCGTCGAGAGCGCTGGAGCGGCGGGCGAGCTCCGCCGCCGAGGCGAGAACCTGCGCCGCCCCGGCGCCCACCTCCACCGCCGCGCCCTGGACCTCGGCCATCGTCTCGGTGACGTCATGGGTGCCGCGGGCGGCGTCGCTGACGCTGCGGGCGATCTCCTGCGTGGCGACCTGCTGCTCCTCCACCGCCGCCGCGACGCCGAGGGCGATGCTGTGCACGCTGCCGATGGTCGTGCCGATCTCGCGGATCGCCTCGACGGTCTCGCGGGTGGCGGCCTGGATCATGCCGATCTGCGCCGTGATCTCGTCGGTGGCCTTGGCGGTCTGAGCCGCGAGGGTCTTCACCTCGGTGGCGACCACGGCGAAGCCCCGGCCCGCCTCGCCGGCCCGCGCCGCCTCGATCGTGGCGTTGAGCGCCAGCAGGTTGGTCTGGCCGGCGATGTTCGAGATCAGGGCGACGACGTCGCCGATGCGGGCGGCGCCCTCGGCGAGGGCCTCGACGCGGGCGTTGGTCTGGCGGCTGCTCTCGACGGCGTTGGCGGCCGCCGCCGAGGTCTGGCCGACCTGCTGCCCGATCTCGTTGGCGGTGGCGGCGAGTTCCTCCGTGGCGGCGGCCACGGCCTGGACGTTCTGCGTTGTCTCCTGGGCGGCGCGCATCACCGCGGCCGATTGCCGGTTGGTGCGCTCGGCCTGGGCCGACATCGAGCGGGCGGTCTCCTCCATGGCGGCGGCGGCATCGGAGAGGTCGCCCACGAGGGCGCCCACGCTGCCCTGGAAGCGGTCGGCCAGCTCTGTCCGATCGGTGCGGCGGCGGGTCGAGGCGAGCCCGGCGGCCTCGTCCTGCGTCGCCCGCAGGGTCTCGGCCTCCCGCATGGAGCGGGCGAAGACCTGCATGCTGGCCCAGATGGCGCCGATCTCGTCGCGCCCCGGCTTGACGGCCGGCAGGTCGAGCTGGCCCTCCGACAGGCGCCGGATCGCCGCGGCGACCCGGGCGAGGGGCGCGGCGATCTGCCGGTGCCCGATCAGGATGCCGAGCACGAGGCTCGCCAGGGTGCCGCCGGCCGCCAGGGCGATCAGCAGGGTCAGGCGGCTGTCGTAGAGGGCGTCGGTCGCGGCATCGATGGCGGTGACCTGGGCCTGGCCGCCGGCCACCAGGGCGTCGATGGAATCCTGGAAGGCCTGGCGGTTGGCGCGGTTGGCCTCGTTGAAGCCGAGATCCGCCGCCGCCTTCGGGGCGACCGCGGTTCCCGCCCGGGCGATCTCCTGGCGCAGGCTGGTGAAGGTGGCGGCCCCCTGCACGACCCGCTCGAACTGCGCGCGCTCCGCCTCGGGCACCCGCCGGCCCAGGGCGGCGAGGAGGTCGTTCATCGCCGTCAGGTTCTGCCGCATCCGGTTGGCGTATTTCTGCGCGTCGGCCGTGTCCTTGGCGGCGTAGACGCCGCGGGATTCGAGGACGACGTTGCTCACGAGCCGGTTGACGTTGGCCGCGTCGAGGGCCCGGCGGGCCGCCTGCCGGGACTCGACCATCGCGGCGTTGAAGGCCGAAAGGGTACCGATCCCGACGCCAGCGACCACTAGGGTGATCGCCCCGCAGGCCAGGACGAACATCAGTATCTTCGCCTTGATCGTCATGTCCGAGATCCCGTCACGAGCTTTCATTCAAGCTCGTAAGCAGTGTCTCGAAAACTTCGGTTAACGGATCGGAGCTCGGTCAGCTTTCAGACGTTTCCAAGGTCTCGATCACGAGGCTGTCATTCGTGTAGACGCAGATCTCGGCGGCGATCCGCATGGCCCGGCGAACGATCTCTTCTGCGTCATGACTGCTGTCTTCGAGGGCGCGGGCAGCCGACAGGGCGTAGTTCCCGCCCGAGCCGATCGCCATCACGCCGCTTTCCGGCTCCAGCACGTCGCCCGCGCCCGAGAGCAGCAGGCTGACCTCCTTGTCGGCCACCAGCATCATCGCCTCCAGGCGGCGCAGGTAGCGGTCGGTGCGCCAGTCCTTGGTCAGCTCGACGCAGGCCCGGGTCAGCTGCCCCGGATACTGTTCGAGCTTGGCCTCCAGCCGCTCAAACAGCGTGAAGGCGTCGGCGGTGGCTCCCGCGAAGCCGCCGATCACCGTGCCCTTGGCCAGGCGCCGGACCTTGCGGGCATTGCCCTTGACGATGGTCTGGCCGAGGCTGACCTGCCCGTCGCCGCCGATCACCACCCGGCCGCCCTTGCGGACCATGAGGATCGTGGTGGCGTGCATCTGCGGCGGACCGCTCGCTTCGGAATGGGACAAGACAGGCTCCGGTTCGGGTGGGAGAACCGCTCACGTAGGTGCTCGCGGGGTTCGCTCCAAGCGCCGCCGGGGTCTCGGCCTATCCGGGATAGCGCGGAAAGGCCGGCAGCGCGTCGAACCGGCCGAACCATTCGGGCGCGTCCGCGACCTGGATGCGGATCGACGGGGGCAGGGCGTCGGGATCGTCCAGGGTCGCGGTGTGGAGGTCGACCTGGCCCGGGAAGACCGCCGCGTTGCGGTAGAACAGGTTGGTGCCGCAGGTCCCGCAGAATTCGCGGAGCACGCCGGGCGAGGATTCGTAGGCGGTCGGGGTGCCGGTGATCGTGATCCGCTCGTCCGGGAACAGCGCGAACCCCACCGCGGGTGCGCCCGAGGACCGCCGGCAATCGGTGCAGTGGCACAGGGCGCTGTGGCTCGGCTCGCCCGCGGCCACGTATTGGATGGCGCCGCAGCGGCATCGTCCGGTCAAGGCCATGCGAATCTCTCCCCCCGCGCACGCCTTCGTTGTCCCCGAGGGGCCGGCAACGCGCAAGCCGCCGGGGGCCACGCAAGCCCCTCTAGACCACGACGGTGATCCGCTTCGCCGCCCGGGTCAGGCCGGTATAGAGCCAGCGCGCCCGGTGCTCGCGGAAGGCGAAGGACTCGTCGAACAGCACGACGTCGTCCCATTGCGAGCCCTGCGCCTTGTGGACCGTGAGGGCGTAGCCGTAGGTGAACTCGTCGGTCTCGCGCTTCAGGAAGGCCGGGATCTCCTCCTCGGAGCCCGACATCACGGCCTTGAGGACCTTGATGTCCACCGGGCGGCGGCGCAGGGCCGGGTCGTCCTCGGGCACGACGTCGAGGCGCACCGTGTCGGAGCGCGGTGACGAACGCTGCGCATGCACCGTCCAGGTGGAGCCGTTGAGGAGGCCCTTGGTCCGGTCGTTGCGCAGGCAGACGAGCTTCTCGCCCACCGCCGGCATCGGGTCGGAGTGGCCGGCGAGCTCCCGCAGGCGGTTGTTGTAGAGCCGCCGGGTCTTGTTCATGCCCACCAGCACCTGGTCGGCCTGCAGCACCACGGCCGGGTCGATGGACCGGCGCGAGACGATGCGGCTCTCGCCGTAGTCGCCGAGGGTGAGGCGCCCGCCTTCGCGTACCGTCATCGCCATGCGGACGATGGGGTCGTCGGCCGCCTGCCGGTGGACGTCGGTGAGCATCACGTCGGGCTCGGCCTCGGTGAAGAAGCCGCCCCCGCGCACCGGCGGCAGCTGCGCCGGGTCGCCGAGCACCAGCACCGGCCGGTCGAAGGAGAGGAGGTCGTTGCCCAGATCCGAATCGACCATCGAGCACTCGTCGATGACGATGAGCTCGGCCTTCGAGACCGGCCCGGTGCGGTTCAGGGTGAAGGCCGGGCCGCCGTCCTCGGTCTCCTTGGTGCGGTAGATCAGGCTGTGGATCGTCGCGGCGTCGTGGCAGCCCTTCTGGCGCATCACCGAGGCGGCCTTGCCCGTGAAGGCGCCGAACACCACCGTGCCCTCGACGTCGTCGGCGATGCGCCGGGCGAGGGTGGTCTTGCCGGTGCCGGCGTAGCCGAAGAGGCGGAAGACCTGCTGGCCGCCGGACTTGCGCCAGTCGGAAATCGCCTTCAGGGCCGCGTCCTGCTGCGGGGCGAAGCGGGTCGGCAGGGGGGCATCGGCCATCAGAGCACCGAGGGCCGCTGCAGGTCGAAGAGGTCGGTACCGCGCGCGGCGAACAGGTCCTCCAGGGCATCGCCCCCGGATTCCTGCGCGAAGGCGTACTCGGCCTCCGAGATCGGCACCGCCTGGAGGAAGGCCAGCGCCGCGTCTGCGGTGGCCGGTGTCTCCAGCCGGGCCTCGAACAGGGCCGGCGGCACGAACAGGACGTGCGCGAGGCTCGCCGAGAGGCCCGTGAGCAGGCCGGGAAAGACGATGCCGGGGGCCAGGAACCAGCGCCCGTCGATGACCTGGAAGGCGCAGGCCGCCACCATCCGCGCCACGTCCGGGTCGGTGCTCACACCCAGGATCTCGCAGCGCCCGGGGAATTCGACGCCGTCCTGGTAGAGCGGGTGGTTGGCCAGGGTCACCGTGGCGCAGGCGGTGAGGCCGGGGCGCGGGGCGTCGCGGCAGGTCAGGATGTCGACGTGGCTGCGACCCGTCTCGTCGGCGTGCCGGGCGACGGAGGGCACGCCGCCCAGGGCCGCCGCCAGCATGCGCGCCACCGCTCGGTTGGTCTCGGTGATGTCCGCCGGAGGGGCGGCCGGAGCGCTCACGGCCAGCGCACCGTGGGGGGCAGCGACGACAGGATCGAGGCGACGTTGCCGCCGGTCTTCAGGCCGAAGATCGTGCCGCGGTCGTAGAGCAGGTTGAATTCCACGTAGCGCCCGCGCCGGACCTGCTGCTCCAGCCGGTCCGCCTCGGTCCAGGGCGTGGCCAGGTTGGCGCGCACGATGGCCGGGTAGGCCTTGAGGAAGGCCCCGCCCACGTCGCGGGTGAAGGCGAGGTCGGCCTTGGGGTCGCCGGTCCAGTGATAGTCGTAGAAGATCCCGCCGATGCCGCGCGGCTCGTTGCGGTGCTTGAGGTGGAAGTACTCCTCGCACCAGGCCTTGTAGCGGGCGTAGTCGGCGGCGGGCGCGTGGGCGTCGCAGGCCTCCCGCATGGCCGCGTGGAAGGTCAGGGAATCCGGGTCGTCCTGGGTGCGGCGCCGGTCGAGCACGGGGGTCAGGTCGGCGCCGCCGCCGAACCACGTCTTCGTGGTCACCACGAAGCGGGTGTTCATGTGCACGGTCGGCACGTTCGGGTTCCAGGGATGCGCGATCAGCGAGATCCCGGTGGCGAAGAAGCGCGGGTCCTCGGCCGCCCCCGGCATCTGGGCGCGGAACTCCGGCGCGAACTCGCCGTGCACGGCCGAGACGTGGACGCCCGCCTTCTCGAAGACCCGGCCCTTGATCATCGCCATGGTGCCGCCGCCGCCGGGCGCGCCGGTGTGGTCGGTGCGCTGCCAGGGCGTCTTCACGAAGGTGCCGGGCTCGGCCGGGGCGTCGGGATGGAACGGCCCGGTCGCCTCCGCCTCGAGGGTCTCGAAGGCGGCGACGATCCGGTCGCGCAGGGTGGTGAACCAGGCCGTCGCCTCGGCCTTCACGGCGTCGCGCTCGGCCTCGGGCAGCGGGGGGACGGAGGATTCGGGCATAGTCATGCCGGGGGATGTCCCATCCCGCCGCCCGGCCGTCAATTCGCCGGCGGTCGGGGCGAGGCGCTCAATCCTTGACGGACATCAGCAGCCGCTCGGTCTTGGCGTCCTCGATCCGGTTGACCATGCGCCGGCCCTCGTGGACGTCGCGGATGGTCTTGGTGGCGGTGATGCAGGACTGCACGAGCATGATCGTGCCCATGGCGAGGTAGCCCTTGATCCAGATGTCGATGGGCATGAACAGGATACCGAGGCCCACCATGGCGGCGGAGCCGAGGAACGAGGCGTAGGTGAAGGCGACCCAGGCGCCGGAATGCTGCGTGGTCTCGTTGGTCATGGGGATTCTCCTCGGGTTGGGGTGATTTCGGAAGGTGGGCCTGGCGATGAAGCGCGCCGCGCATTCCCTCTCCCCCTTGCGGGAGAGGGTGGCCCGTGAAGCGGGTCGGGCCGGGACGAAGTCCCGCGAGAGGGGAGCGCGCTGTTCGGAGAGGTCGCCCCTCTCCCGCCTGCTCCGCAGGCACCCTCCCCCAGAGGGGGGAGGGGCCGCTTGCGCAGCCGCTGCGCGGCAATCAGGCGGCCGGCTGGCGGGGCGCCTCGGCCCGGGCGCGCAGGCGGTCGAGGATCGCGGACGGGGCCGGGCGGGGGCTCGGGCCGAAGCCGGCGCGCGCCATCCGCTCGGCGAGGTCGGCGCCGGGCTCGGCCTCGCGCAGGGCCTCCTCGGTGTCGTCGGCCTCGGCCTGGAGACTGCGCAGTCGCGCCAGCGTCGCCTCGGCCTCCTTCAGCGTGGCCCGGTCCTCCGGGGTGGCACGCACCCGCAGGCGCCGGGCCGTCTCGGCGGCCGCGGCGAGGCGCCGGCCCCGTTCGAGGTCCGCCTGGCGCCGGGTGGCGTCGGCGACCGCCGCGCGGATGCGGACGAGTTCGGCGGCGAAGCGGCCGCGGGCGGCGCGGATGGCGTCGCGCTCGGCCTCCAGTTCGGCGATCGCCTCGGCGGCCTCCGACGCCAGGTCGTCGCGCCCGGACTGGAGTGCCGCCACGGCGCGAGTCTCGAGGTCGGTGGCGCGGGCCTCGACCTCGGCGAGGCGGCGCTCCTCGGCCCGGTCGCCGGCCACCGAAGCCGCCAGCGCCTGGCGGCTGCGCTCCAGGGCGGCGCGGGTCTCGCGGATCTGCTGGTCGAGGATGAGGAGGGCGTTGCGGTCGAACAGGTCTTCTTCGGCGCGGGCGGCGGCGCCGCGGGCGAGGGTGCGAAACAGTCTGAGCATAGTCGGGCTCCGGGTCGGTGGTTGCGGTCCACCCCCCGGTTGTCGCAGCTTTTGAACACTGTTCAAGTGCGCGATTGCACAGCGTTCAATCCGACCGTGGGAAGCCGCCGGTCTGGCGCAGGGCCTCGCCCAGGATCATCGCGGCGCAGACCGCGACGTTGAGGGAGCGCAGGTCGGCCCGGATCGGCACCACCACCCGGGCATCCGCCGCGGCGTGGACGGCCTCGGGTACGCCGGCCGATTCCCGGCCCATCAGCAGGCAGTCGCCGTCCCGGTAGGCGAAGTCGGTGTAGGGCAGGGCGCCCTGCGTGGTGGCAAGGACGAGGCGGATGGTCTCCGCCCGGCGCCACTCCGAGAACGCGTCCCAGGAGCGGTGGCGGGTGACGGCGACGCGGTCGAGGTAGTCGAGGCCCGCGCGGCGCAGGTGCCGGTCGGAGACGTCGAAGCCGGCGGGCTCGATGATCTCGACGGCGGCTCCGAGGCAGGCGGCGAGACGCAGGAGGGTGCCGGTGTTCTGCGGGATGTCGGGCTGGTAGAGGGCGAGGCGGAGCATCGGCGGCGTCTCAGGATGGGGGCGGGTCCGTGCGGCATCGCCCCCCGGTTGGCAGGCGGTCAAGGCGGCATAGTTAAGCGTGCGCTGCAGCAACCGGATGGTCTCATGTTTCTCGATTGGCTCGAGCGCCGGATCGACACCTTCGCGCCGTTCGACGACGGCCGCATGCCGCCGAAATCCGTCCTCGGCTTCGCGGGCTTCTACCTCCGGCCGATCCGCGGCGCCCTGGCGATCCTGTTCGTGGTGGCGGTGCTGGCCGGGTCGGTGGAGGCCTCCCTCTACCTGCTCATGGGCTGGTTCATCGACCTCCTGAACAAGGCCGACCGCGCCACCCTGTGGCAGGAGCACGGCACCGGCCTGATGCTGGCGGCCGGCCTCCTGCTGGTGGTGCGCCCCATCACGATCTGGCTGCACGAGATCCTCTCGAACCAGCTCATCGTGCCGCAGGCGACGAACCAGATCCGCTGGCGCACGCACCTCTACACCCTCGGTCACTCGCTCTCGTACTTCCAGGCGGATTTCGCCGGGCGCCTCGCCAACCGGGTGGTGCAGGTGGGCCCGGCGGTACGCGAGCTCGCCGTCGTCTTCATCGACACGCTGCTCTACGTCGCGATCTACGCGGTCACGGCGGTCGGCCTGTTCGGCTCGATCTCCCTGTGGCTCGCCCTGCCGGTGGTGCTCTGGATCGCGGCCTACGCCGCCCTGACCCGCTGGTTCGTGCCCCGGGCCCGGTCCCGCTCGCTGCTCACCGCCGACACCCGCTCGGCCCTGATCGGGCGCATCGTCGACAGCTACACCAACATCCTGACGGTGAAGCTCTTCGCCCGCGACCGCGAGGAGCGTGCGGCGGTGCGCGACGCCGTCGACGTCCACACCAAGGCCTACCTGCACCAGTTCCGCCTGGTGAGCAGCACCACGACCCTGCTCGGCCTCCTCAACAGCCTGCTGATCCTCGCCACCGCCAGCGTCTGCGTGATCCTGTGGCAGCGCGGCGGCATGACCACCGGCGAGGCCTCGGCCGGGCTCGCCCTGGTCCTGCGCCTGATGGCGATGTCGGGCTGGGTGATGCAGACCGTGCGGGGCATCTTCGAGAATGTCGGCGTCATCCAGGAGAGCATGCAGACGATCGCCCGTCCGCACGCCATCACCGACCGGCCCGATGCCGGGACCCTGGCGGTGACGGGCGGTGACATCCGCTTCGAGAACGTCAGCTTCCATTACGGCCGCGACGACGCCGCGATCATCGAGGGCCTGAACCTGCACATCCGGCCGGGCGAGAAGGTCGGCCTCGTCGGCGTCAGCGGCGCCGGCAAGACCACGATCACCGCCCTCCTGCTGCGCCTGCACGACCTCGAAAGTGGGCGTATCCTGGTGGACGGTCAGGACATCGCCGGCGTGACCCAGGGGTCCCTGCGCAGCGCCGTCGCCATGGTGACCCAGGACACCTCGCTGCTGCACCGCTCCATCCGCGACAACATCGCGTATGGCCGCCCCGACGCCACCCAGGCCGAGGTCGAGCGCGCCGCGCGGCTGGCCCAGGCCGACACGTTCATCCGCGATCTCGTCGACCACAAGGGCCGCACCGGCTACGACGCCCAGGTGGGCGAGCGCGGCGTGAAGCTCTCGGGCGGCCAGCGCCAGCGCATCGCCATCGCGCGGGTGATCCTCAAGGATGCGCCGATCCTGATCCTCGACGAGGCGACCTCGGCCCTCGACAGCCAGGTGGAGGCGGCGATCCAGGAGAGCCTCGACACCCTGATGGAGGGCAAGACGGTGCTGGCCATCGCCCACCGGCTCTCGACCATCGCGGCCCTCGACCGCCTCATCGTCCTCGATGCCGGACGGGTCATCGAGGAGGGCACCCATGCCGAGCTGATCGCCGGTGGGGGACTCTATGCGCGCCTGTGGCAGCGCCAGTCCGGCGGCTTCCTCGCCGACGGCCTGGCCGCGCAGCCCTACGAGGCGGCCGCCGAGTAGGGGGGCTCGCCGGCAGACGGTGTCCGGTTCCGGGACATCTGTGCTGCACCGCACACGGGCGGTGCTGGCTTTGCCGGAGCCTTGGGCAGGGGGCGTTGGACGGGTTTGGCGTCAGGCCGAAGAAACCCAGCGTCAAGAGGGATTTAGGATCGGTTTGCCCAGGGCTTAGGCAATCCCTGTCCTTTTCATGTCCATCCTGCATAGCAGACCGGCCGCCTCAGCCCTCGTGCTGCGCTGCGGCGACGCCTACATCAGGGCCATGGCGATGGGGCGACAGACCCCGTGGCACGAACCGTTTCGGACCCAGACTCCCATGGTACACGCGATCCTCAACCACATCCGTTCCTCCTGGAAGGAGAACGCCTCGGCGCGCCAGATCGCCGATCTGACCGACCAGCAGTTCGCCGATATCGGCGGCGACCGCCTGGACAGCCGCATGCTCGACAAGGCCCGCCGCCACCGGGTGCGCGAGACCGTGCAGTTCCACAAGTCGGTGGGTGTGTTCTCCTACCCGACCGCCTAAGATCACCGAGGCGCCCTGACCGACATCCCGTCGTCGGGGTGCCGGTGAATCAAGGGGCGCCGCTTGGAGCGAGGCAACCGGACTTCGGCCAAGTGCACGTGGACCCGTCGGAATGCGGGCAAGCGACGGAACGCCGTCGCGTCCCGTCTCCGGGCCGGCCTCGCGGCTATCCTCCTCTCCGCGACCCCGGGCGTGGCCCTCGCGGCCGAGCCCGTCGTCATCACGGTCGATCCCCAGTCCGGCGCAGCCGCTCCGAAGCGCGCCGTCGGTCACGCCGTCGTCGCCACCCTGCCGGAAGCCCTGGCCCTGCGCCGCACTTGGCAGGAGGCTTGGCGCCGATCCGATCCGCGTCGCGCGATCGAGATCGCCTTCGCACCGGGCCTGCACCGTCTCGCCGAGCCTGTCCGGTTCGGTCCCGAGGATGGCGGCACGGCCGCCGCCCCTCTGGTGGTGCGCGGCAGCCCGGACGGCACCAGCCGCCTCGTCGGCTCCATTCCCCTGCAGCCCGCCCCCGGCGGCATTCCCGCCGATCTCCTCGCGCGCCTGCCCCCATCCGCCCGGGCCCAGGTCCGCGCCTATCGGCTGCCGGCGGCGGCCGGCCTCGAATCCCGTATCCAGGAACCCCGCACCCTCGCGCAGCGCGACGCCCGGGTGAACCTCGCCGTCTTCGACGGGGCCGGGGCGCTCTGGCCGGCGCGCTGGCCGAATGCCGGCTGGGCGAAGGTGGCGGCCGCCTCCGACGACGCGGCCGGCTTCACCATCTCGGACGGCCGCGCGGCCGGCTGGCGCGGCGAGCCCGACCTGTGGGCCGAGGGCTACTGGCACTGGGACTGGCTGCTCGAGGCCTTTCCGGTGGTCGGCCTCGATGGAGCCGCCAAGCGCCTGACCCTCGGGGATCGGCCCTATGAGGGCATCGCCCGGGGCGCCCGCTACCGCATCGTCCACGCGCTCGCCGAACTCGATGCGCCCGGCGAATGGTGGCGGGACGTGGGCTGGGGCGTCCTCCTGATCTGGCCGCGCGATCCCGCCGCTGCGCCGGAGGTGGCGGTGACCGACACCCTGCTGGCGGTGGAGGGCGCGTCGCACCTGCGTCTCGAAGGGCTGACCCTCGAACAGGCGCGCGGCGACCTCGTCCGAATCGCGGACGCGACCGACGTCGTCCTGTCCGGCGTGAATCTGCGCCGGAC
The DNA here is from genome assembly GCF_001424705.1 of Methylobacterium sp. Leaf465. GTDB lineage: Bacteria > Pseudomonadota > Alphaproteobacteria > Rhizobiales > Beijerinckiaceae > Methylobacterium. The sequence goes on along the minus strand of NZ_LMRA01000005.1, from coordinate 95,945 downwards.
CCCCGGCCGGGCCCTGTCGATCGCGCGCGCGACCGCCAGCGGCCTCGAGCGCAGCAACGTGGCGGAAACGGGCATCGGCGCCCTGCGCCTGTCGGGCGGGGACCGGGCCAGCCTGACCCCGGCCGGGCTCTTCGTGCGGGACTGCCGGATCCGCGACTACGCCCAGGTGGCACGGACCCAGAGCCCGGCGATCACCCTCGAGGGCGTGGGCCAGATGGTGGAGGGCAACTACATCCACGACACCGACGAGTACGCCATCCACTTGCGCGGCAACGACCACCGGGTCGCCTGGAACGAGATCGCCCGGGTCCTGTCCGGCTCGACGGACAGCGGCGCGATCTATTCCGGCCGGGACTGGACCGCCCGCGGCACGGTGATCGAACACAACTACCTGCACGACATCCGCGCCGCGCCGGGCTTCGAGATCAAGGGCGTCTATCTCGACGACATGGCGAGCGGCGTCACCGTGCGGGACAACCTGTTCGTCCGCGTCGACCAGCCCGTCTTCCTCGGCGGCGGCCGCGACAACCGCGTCGTCGACAACCTGTTCGTGGACTCGAGCCCGGCCATCCACGTCGATGCCCGCGGTCGGACCTGGGCCCGGGATGCGATCGCCGACCCGCAATCGGAGCTGCGGGCGGCCTTCGCGGCGATGCCGGTCGGCTCCAAGCTCTGGCGCGCCCGCTATCCCGGCCTGGCCACGATCCTCCAGGACGATCCGGCGGCGGCGCGCAACAGCCTGACCGGGAACGTCTTCCTGGACAGCGACCCGTTCCGGTTCGGCGACGGCGCCCGGGCCGACGAGCAGGTCCGGTCCGGCAATCGCGGCCCGGACGGCCTGCGCCTGCCCGCCGACGCCCCCGCACAGGGCGCGGCGCGCTTCGGCACGGTGCTCGACGCGGCGGGCGCGGTGGTGCGGCAGGCGGATCTCACGCGGCTGGACCGCGACGCGCGGCTCGCCCCCTCACCTCCGTCCCCGGCGGAACGATAGCCCCGAACCGCGGGCGGCCCCCGGTCGGTCTCCGGCCGGGACGCATCGGGTCCTGCGCGGCCGCGTTCGCCGCGGAGACATCGGTCCCGCGGGTCGATACGGTGGCGGACGCCCCATGATCGCGGCCCCGCTGCGCCTTCGGGTCGCGCGCGCCGGACCCCGGCGACCACGACGGCATCATCCTGCAATGCGAGGCGGTTCGGATCCGGCATGCGATACGGCGAGACGAAGACGGTGCTGGTCACCGGCGGGGCGGGCTTCCTGGGCTCCCACCTCTGCGAGCGCCTGCTGGAGCAGGGCCACGAGGTGCTCTGCGTCGACAACCTCTTCACCGGGTCCCGCCGCAACATCGCGCCGCTGCTCGACAATCCCCGCTTCGAGTTCATGCGCCACGACGTGACCTTTCCGCTCTACGTCGAGGTGGACGAGATCTACAATCTCGCCTGTCCCGCCTCGCCAGTGCACTACCAGTTCGATCCGGTGCAGACGGCCAAGACCAGCGTCATCGGGGCGATCAACATGCTGGGGCTGGCCAAGCGCCTGAAGATCAAGATCTTCCAGGCCTCGACCAGCGAGGTCTACGGCGACCCCGAGGTGCATCCGCAGCCGGAGGAGTATTGGGGCCGGGTCAACCCGATCGGGCATCGCTCCTGCTACGACGAGGGCAAGCGCTGCGCCGAGACGCTGTTCTTCGACTACCACCGACAGCACAAGCTCTCGATCAAGGTGGCGCGGATCTTCAACACCTACGGCCCGCGCATGCACCCGAACGACGGGCGGGTGGTGTCGAACCTCGTGGTCCAGGCCCTGCGCAACGAGGACATCACGCTCTACGGCGACGGCTCGCAGACCCGGGCCTTCTGCTACGTCGACGACCTCATCGACGGCGTCCTGCGCCTGATGGCGACCGGCCCCGCCGTGACGGGCCCGATCAACCTCGGCAATCCGGGCGAGTTCTCGATCCGCGCGCTCGCCGAGCTGGTGATCGCGCTGACGGGCTCGCGCTCGCGCATCGTCGCCCGCCCGCTGCCCGCCGACGATCCGCGCCAGCGCCGGCCCGACATCGCCCAGGCCAAGGCGCTCCTCGACTGGGAGCCGACCGTGTCGCTGCGCGAGGGGCTGATGCACACGATCGGCTATTTCGACCGGCACCTCGGCGCCGACACCCCCGCCTGACGGGGGCGTTCCGGCGCCTCAGTCGAGCGCCTCGGCCCCGGTGAGCACGAGGCCCACGAAGGGGCGCGGGCCGATGGCCGCGAGCGCCCGGTCGAGGGTGGAATAGCGGCTCTGTCCGTGCCGGACGGTGACGAGCACCGCCGTGACCCGGGGATCGGCCGCCAGGCGCTCGGCGATGGCGTCGGCCCCGATCAGGCCCACATGGATCACCACGAGGTCGTAGGCGTCCTGGGTGCCCAGGATGCTGTCGACGTAGTGGCGCAGGTCGCTGCGCGCGGTCTGGCCGTCCTGCGGGATGAGGGCGAGGCCCGAGCGGTGGCGCACCAGCACGTCGGAGAGGTCGGATCGGCCCGGAACCGGGGCCCCGCCCCGCCGGGGCGGCAGCCCGACCTCGCGGGTCACGGTGCCGTCGGCGGAGGCGTCGACCAGGAGCACGCGCTCGTTCTCCTGGGCGGCCGAGGCGGCGTAGTCGAGGGCGAGCATCGAGCGGCCGGCGACGTCGTCGGCGGAGGTGACCACGATCACGTGCGGGCGCTTGGCCGGCAGGTCGCGCCGCAGGCGGTTGCGCAGGCGGGTGATGGCGACCTCGTAGGGCCCGCTGCCCAGGCGGTCCGTCCCGTTGCGGGCCCCGCGCGGCAGGGTCGGCAGGAGCCCGAGGACGAGGCGCTGGGTCCGGGCTTCGAGGCGGGTGCGCGACCGGATGCGCCCGCTGAACTGCTCGGCCATCAGGCTGCCGCCGATCCCGAGACCGAGGCCCGCCACGAGGGCGGCCGCGAGGACGAGGGCGGCGGGCGGCCCCTGGCGCCGGGTCGGCGGCAGGGCCGGCGAGATGATGCGCGAGGTGGAGGTGTCGAGCTGCTGCTGCTCCTGCAATTCGCGGGTGCGCACCAGGAAGGCCTCGTAGACCCCGCGCCGGGCCTCGACCTGGCGCTCCAGCTCGCGCAGCTTCACGAAGCTGTCGCCGACCTTCAGGGCCTCGGCCTTGCGCTTCTCCAGGGCCTGCGAGAGCTCGGTGACGTTGGCGAGGCTGGCGCGGTACTCGTTGCGGATAGCGGCGCCGATGCGCTTCACCTCGGCGTCGATCTGGTTGCGGGCGCTGCGCACCTGCACGTCGGAGGCGTTCATCGCCGGGTGACGCTCGCCGAGGCTGAGGGCCGCGTCGGCGCGCTGGCGCTCGGCCTGGGCGAGCTGGCTCCGCAGCTGCCCGATGGTCTGGGACTGCAGCACCTCCTGGATCGAGTCGAGCTTGGCCGGGTCGCCGCCGGCGGCGCCCTCGATCTGGCGCAGCTTCGCCTGCTGCTCGGCGGCCTTGGCGCGGGCGGCGCCGAGCTGGTCGCTGAGCTGGCCGAGCTGCTGCTCGCTGACGAGCTGGGTGCGCGTGCCCACGAGGTTGTTCTTCGTGCGGAAGGCCTGGGCCGCGGTCTCGGCCTGCTGGACGCCGTCGCGCAATTCGCCGAGGCGGCTGTTCAGCCCCTCCCGCGCCCGGCGGATCGCCTCGGAGCGGGTGCCGATCTCGGTGGCGAGGTAGGTCTCGGCGATGCTCTGGGCGAGGCGGGCGGATTTCTCGCGGTCGTTGGACGAGACCGAGACGTCGACCGCGAAGCTGCGCTCCAGGCGCCGGGCCGACATCCGGTCGCGCAGGGCCCGCAGGGCGGTCAGGGCGGGGTCGGCCTCGGGCTCGGCGGGGCGCCCGAGGAGGTGCCCCACCCAGGCGCGGAAGCGGTCGAGGGCGCCGGGCTCCACGAAGTCCGGGTCGGTGGCGAGGTGCTGCGTGGCCACGACCTTGCGCAGGACGTCGTCCGACTGCAGCACCCGGAGCTGGCTGTCCACGAGGAGCAAGGTGGATTCGTTGGCCTGGCCCTGCGGGTTGGCCTCGTCCTTCAGCACGGCGAGGCCGCGCGGGTCGATGAGGAGCTGGACCGTCGCGGCGTACTGGGCGGGCAGGGCGAGGTAGCCCGCCGCCAGGCCCAGGAGGACGAGGATCGGCAGGATCACGGTCGGCCAGCGCCGGCGCAGGATGCGGCCGACCTCGCCCATGTCCAGGAACCAGGGCAGCGACTCGCGCGACGGCTCGGTGCCGGCACCGAGGTGCTGCAGGATCGCCGGGGGGGCGCGTTCGATGACAGCCATGGACGCTTTCCGTTACGCAATCGGCGAGGGCTGGGGCCCGGGGCCGTCCGTGTCCCGCCCTGGGACACCGCGGTCCGCCGAGTCCCGGCCCGGTCGGTCGATCCGGCTGATTTCGGCACGTCGCGCGCCGAAGGCCGCCGGGTGGAGGGCGCGTTTCATGAAATGCGCCACGTGCTCGGGAGGCCGGCCTCGGGGGCGGGCGGGCGCGCAACCGGCGCGGGCGCCGGGGCGCGGGGATAGGCCGGCACGCGCCCGTCCGGCGGCAGCTGGACGCGGATGAAGGCGAGCAGGCCCGCGAGCGCCAGGACGTTGACGTTCCAGTCCTGGAAGATCCCCGGCGTCGTCATGCCGTTGAGCACCAGCATCAGCACGGAGGCGGCCACGAAGCGGCGCCCGCCGAGGTCGAGCTTCATGCCCCAGGACAGGGTGGTGAGCAGGACCACGAGGGCGAAGCCGAGGCCGATCAGCCCGGTGCCGGCCCAGGCGCTGAGGAACATGTTGTGCGAGCTGGTGATGAAGACGTCCTCCCGCCCCAGGGTCTCGGCCAGGGCGGTGGTGGGGATCAGGAGCTGGATGAAGCGGTCGCCCGCCGAGAAGCCCGATCCGGCCAGCCGGTCCTGGGTCGCCGCGATGAAGGTCGGCCAGAAGGTCGAGCGCCCGGTGCCGTTGGCGAGCTCGATGGCGGGCTTTTGGAGGATCGTGGCCAGGAGGTCGAGGAGCGCCGGGAAGGCCGCGAGGTCGAGCATCAGCAGGACGAAGCCCACGATGGCCAGGAGGGCGCCCGCGATGCCGAGGCGGCGCAGGACGGCGTGGCGCGAGGACATCAGCAGGGCCGGGCCCACCGCGACGAGGGCGCCGGTGCTGGCCGCCGAGCCCGCGATGACGAAGCCCGCGAGGGCGAGGGCGAGGTAGGTCCGGCGCCGGCGCTCGGGCGGCCGGAAGATCACCAGGAAGCCCAGCATCGCGCAGACGAAGGGCATCATGTTGTTCTTGGCGGCCGAGAACACGATGCCGTGCGCCAGGCTGTCCAGGATGATCGGCAGCACGGCGACGAGCCAGGCCACGGTGATGATCGCCAGGAGGTCGGCAAAGCGCCGCTCGATGTCGGTCCGGTCGAAGATCACGATCGAGGCGTGATAGAAGATGAACAGTTCGGCGCTGCGATAGAGGGTGTAGGGCGGCACGATCGACCAGGCGGCGCTCAGCGTGTTCACGCCGATCATCAGGGTGAAGGGCAGGTAGGGCATCGCGAAGGGCAGCAGCGCCACCCGCCGGTCGAGGGCGATCTTTCCGAACAGGTAGAGGCCGGTCAGTCCGGTGAGCACCAGGGTGATGATGTTGGAGGCGCTCAGTCCTTCCTCCAGCACCGCGTTTCCGTCTTCCCGCGGCACCGTGAAGACCAGGGGCATGAACGCGAAGGTGCAGACCAGGACCATCGGCAGCACGAGCCGGGCATCCAGCGGGCGAACCGCCGCCGCGAGCCTGCGCCGGACCACGGGATAGAGCATCGTGAACCAGGCGGGGATCGCCAGGACGAGAAACAGGTTCAGCACGCGTGTTCCTCCCTGGTGGCCTGCGGGTCCGACGCTGACGACACTTCCGGTGTGAAGCGTTTCATCGATGTGAATTGCTCCCGAAACGCGACCGGACTTCGACAATATCGTAAATGCCGGCCGAACGGTCTCGACGACTCTCGGTCGCAGAAGACACAGGCGGGGAAAAGCTTGTGGACGACCGGCCCCGGCTCGCTTGCCCGGCATCGACCTCGACACGGAGGGCCCGGCCGGCCGGCGAATCCTAGCAAAGAGGCCATGTCCTCCAATGGCGACGCGACGAGCCGGGCCTCTCGACGAACTTGTGCTTGTCTAAGCCTGCCCTTTGAAAGTACGGACACAACATAGGCCGGGGCTGGGCGAGTCCGGCGGGCGTCCCCAGTCCACGACGGCCCTCGACGCGGCGCCGACCCTCGAACGAGATGCGATGTCCGAGAATTCCGCTCCGGGAGATCCCGCATCCGAAAATCCCGCGTCCGACGATCAGGCCGCCGCGATCCCGTGCGACCGGTTCCGCTTTCCCGCCGATCCGGACCGGTGGGCGCGCGCCTGGGAGGAGCATCTGGCGTCGATCTACGCGGTGACGGTCGCCCGCGATGCCGACCTGTCGGCGGGCTTCGGCCTGACGACCTACCATTTCGGGTCCGTGCTGCTCGGCAGCGTCTCGGCGCCGGTCCAGCGCCTGGAGCGCAACGCCCGCATGATCGCGCAATAGGGCATCGACCACATCCTCCTGCAGTTCTACACGGTCGGGCAGAGCAGGGTGGCGAATGGGCGCCGGGCCGCCGCGGTGAAGCCGTGGCAGCTGGTCGTCTTCGACATGGCCCAGCCGGTGGTGACCGAGGCGGAGGCCGTCTGCGCCACCAACATCATGCTGCCCCGCGCGCTCCTGGCCGAGCACGGCGCGACGATCGAGGGCCTGCACGGCCAGTCCCTCGATTACGGCGGCACGCCGGTGCGCCGGCTGTTCCACACCTTCCTGTCCGGGCTCGCCGCCTGTGCCGGGGGTTTGAGCGCCCACGAGGCCCACCACCTCGCCCGTTCGGCCGCGCACCTGTGCAGCGCCTGCTTCCAGCCGGAGGAGGGCGCCGCCCGTGCCGCGGACCAGCTCACCGGCATCGCGATCCGGCGCTTCATCGAGGCGGAATTGGGCTCGGAGGCCCTGGATGCCCAGGCGATCCTCGCCCGGTTCGGCCTCTCCCGCTCGAAGCTCTACCGCCTGTTCGAGGCCGAGGGCGGGGTCGCCGCCTACATCCGCGAGCGGCGCCTGTTGCGCGCCATGCGCCTGCTCACTGCCCCCGGCGGGACGCCGCGCGTCTCGTCCGTGGCCTACGCCACCGGGTTCTCCAGCCAGAGCGCGTTCAGCCGCGCCTTCAGCCGGCGCTTCGGCGTCCTGCCGCGGGAGACGGGCCTGGGCGAGGCCTTGTCCGGCATGGGCCGCGAGGCCCAGCCGCCCCTGTTCTCCTGGATGAAGACCCTGGCGGCCTGACGCCGACGGATGCTGGTCTCCGACGGGTCCGGCCAGGGGCTCAGCCGCCCCGGGCCGAGCGTCGGCGCAGGGTCAGGATCAGGTGGGTCGCCGACACCGCGTGCCCGATCGTGATGACGAGGGCCGCGCCGGTAATGCCGTCATAGGCGATGAGCGGCACCATGATCGCCAGGGAGACGACCAGGCTGACGACGAAGGCGCGGAAGACCGGGCCGGTCTCCTGGATCGCCCGGAAATACTGGGTCACCATATCGCGCAGGAAGATGCAGGCGACCGCCAGCGCCAGGATCCGCACGCTGGCGGCGTAGTCCGCAAAGGCCGGTCCGAAGACGAGGGTGAGCCAGGTCCCCGCCGGAAGCGCGATGGCGAGGAGGAGGAGGGCGACGACCGGGCCGAGGGTCAGCGTCGCCTTCTCGAGATAGGCGCGCAGGGCGCCCTCGCCGCCGGTCTCGTAGGCCCGCGCCGCCGCCGTGGGCAGGATGTTCTCCGTGGCGGTGAGCAAAATGATGACGAAGCCCACGAGGTACTGCGCCGCGCGCAGGCCGCCGATCGCCTCGTCGCCGAGCATGATCCCGGCGAGGATCCAGGCCATCTGCTCCTGCCCGAAGGTGACGAAGACCAGGGGGAACATCCAGCGGCCGATGCCCCAGTGCCGGCGCGCCACCGGCCCAAGGCGCAGGGCGCGCCGGGGGGCGCGCCAGATCCCGTAGGCGAGGGGGGCGGCGGTGACGAGGGCGGTCCCCGCCAGGGCCGCGGTGGCGAGGGCGGCGTCGAGGGGCAGGCCCGCCCCCCAGGCCGCCCCGAGCACCAGGGGGAAGGTGACGGCGCGGGCGGTGTCCATCGCCACGGCGACGAGGCCGCGCCCCCGGGCGAACAGCGTCCGGCGGACGGTGAGCTGGAGGTTCTGCGCCAGCGCGAGCCCGGCACCGGCGAGGACCACGCCCCACTCCACGGCGTGGTGGCGCAGGGCGAAGATGCCCACGAGGGCGAGGGCCACCCCGGCGGCGGCGGCGAGGGCGGCCAGGAGGGCCGCGGCCAGGACGGTGGCGTCGTAGGTCGGGGCCGACCGGCGCCCCTGCGCCGCGAGCGTCATCATCGGGGCGGTCACCAGGGCGTTGTGCAGCCCCTGCGCGAAGGCGGTGACGATCAGGATCAGGACGAAGAGCCCGAATTCCTCGATGCCGACCAGGCGTGCGGTGACGATGCCGCTGACGAAGCCGAAGCCGCTGACGACGGCCTGGTCGAGCAGGGAGGCCAGGGCCGGACGCCGGGCGAAGCGCCGCGCGCGGGCGACGAGCCCGGCCTCGTCGCCGAGGGGCTGGATCACGGGAGCTTGCGGGACCATCGACCTCCGGGGGATGCCTCGCTCAGCGATAGGACAGGAACGCCGCCGCGGCATCCCGCAGGCGGGGGGTGCGGCCATAGATCCAGCGCGGGCCGCTCAGGGCCGGCCGCTTGCTCAGGCCGTGCTTGAACTCGAACACGCCGCGGTTGCCCGCCGGGTCGATGCCGCCGAAGTCGAAGGTCTCGCGGCCCTCCGCATGGGCCTGCTCGACGAAGCGCCAGACCGCCAGGGTGGGCGCGGCGCAGGCCCGGGCCCGGTCGTTCGAGGCCGTGTAGAAATCGGTGAAGCGCCGGCCCGAGACGTGGGCGATCCGCACCAGGACGCGCTCGCCCTTCTCCCGCACCTCCAGGATGCGGTGATGGGGATCGCGCGCGACGAGGTCGCGGAAGAGCGGTCCGTCGAGGCTGTCGCGGAATCCCTTCTGGGCCTGCAGCGCGCCGTACATCGTCCAGAACGCGTCGAAGGCCGCGAGGCGCTCGTCGAGGTCGGTGAGGAAGCGGGTGGTGAGATCCGGGTTGCGCTCGGCCTTGCGCAGGGCCTTGCGCCAGCGCTGGTCCATCGCCTGCAGGAGCGGCGCGGTGCCCCCCGTGAGGTCGAGTTCCAGGGTGAAGTATTTGGCCGACTGCGCCGGCACGAAGCCGTGGCCCAGCAGGGCGAGGAGGATGGCGTCGGACTGGAAGTGCTCGAAGCTCACCGCCAGGAGATCGAGGCGCCCGAGGGCGAGGTGCTCCAGCAGGAGGGCGACCACCGCCTCGGCGTGCTTCTCGCCCTTCTCGGTGAGGAGCGGGCAGCCCTGGAGCAGGACGAACCGCACGAAGCCCCGGCGCTTCACCTGAACCTGGATCAGCCCCACCGGCGCCTCGCTGGCGTCGCGCACGATAAGACGCGTCACGGCCCAGCCGACCTGAGACTTGTACGCGCCCCACATCCACGAGGCGAAGACGTTGCCGTTCGGCAGAGCCCAGATCGCTTCGTCCCAGACGGCCGGATCCAGGCAGGGACGGATGCTCAGTGCCGCGCTCATTGGAGCTTCATGCCTCGTGTCCTCGACGCATCCCTCGCGGGGACGGGCCTTCCTACGGCGAAACGCTTGTCATCCCTTCCTGCCGACCGGAGATCTCCCGCCCAGACTGCGAAGATCCTTAATTTAACGCTGTTGGCGAATGCTGCCGGGGATCGGTGTCCCATCCGTGCCGCCCGGCCGCGAAGCTGCTAACGTCCCGGGATGCCGAGGACGCTCGAACACTTCATCCGCGACACGCCCGTCCTGCGCGAGGCGGCCCTGCGGGTGCGGGCGCTGTCCCGGTCGATGGCCGCGGCGCCGGCGGGTCTCTACACCCTGTGCTACCATCATGTCGCGCCGGGCGAGCAGGCAGGCTTCGCCCGGCAGATGCGCTTCCTCGGCCGCCACGGCACGTTCGTCACGGCGGACCGGGCCGCAGACCTCGTCGCGAGCGGCACGGCCGGGCAGGGCCGCCACTTCCTCGTCAGCTTCGACGACGGCTACGCCGACACCCACGGGGTGGCGCTCCCCGTGCTGCGGGCGCTGTCGATCCCCGCGATCGTGTTCCTGGTCAGCGACTGGGTCGACGCGCCCCCCGGCGGGGACCGGGCCGGCTACATGGACCGCGCCGCCGTGGCCGACTGGCTCGCCGCCGGGCTCGACGTCGGGTCGCATTCGGCGAGCCACCGCAACCTCGGGCGTCTCGCGGCGACGGAGGTCGCCGGGGAACTGGGTCGGTCGCGCCGGGACCTGGAGGCGATGACCGGCCGTCCGGTCCGGCACTTCGCCTGCCCCTGGGGCGTGGCCGGCACCGACTTCGACCCGGGCCGCGACCCGGCCCTCGCCCGCGACGCCGGCTACCACAGCTTCCACACCACCCGCCGGGGCGTGGCCCGGGGCCCGGAGGATCTGCTGCTGATGCCCCGCCACGTCCTCGAACCCGCCTGGGGGCTCTACCAGATCGATGCCCTCGTGGGCGGGCCGACGCGCGCCGCCCGATGATCCACGCGATGAGCCGCCGCGCATCCGGGCGCCGCGACGGACCCGTCGTCATCGTGATCGGCGCCCGCGCGCCCTACATGCACCGCCTCTACGAGCGCCTGGGAGCGACCCTGGACCGGCCGCTCCACGTCCTCGCCTGCAGCGCCCGGGAGGCGGCCCGGCACTGGGAGATGCCCGAGCCCGAGGCCTATCGCTTCGCCGTGGTGCCGGGGCTGCGCTGGTACCGCAGCGCCGTGAGCAACCTCTACATCAACCCCGCCATCGTGCCGCGTCTCGCGGCCCTGCGGCCCAGCCTCGTCGTCGTCAACGACTTCGCCCCCACCATGCTGATGGCCGTCGCCGCGGCGCGGTGGCTCGGGGTGCCCTACGGCCTGCGCACCGACGGGGTGCCGGAGACCGATCCGGGCCGGCGCTCGCGGCCGCACCGTGCGATGCGGCGCCTGTTGGTGCCGGGGGCGCGCTTCGGCCTCGGAGCGAGCGCCGGCAGCCTCGCGCTCCTCGAAGGCTACGGCCTCCCCGCCCACCGCCTCGCCCTGGCGCCGCTTTTCCCCGCCTGGGAGCCCGGCCCGGCCGCCACGACGCCGGAGACGGAGCGCCCCTACGACCTCCTGTTCTGCGGCATCCTGAACGAGGACGTGAAGGGCGCGCGCTTCTTCACCGACGTCGTCCTTGCCTGCCAGGCCCGGGGCCGGACCCTGCGGGTCCGGGTCGCGGGCGACGGCCCCCTGCGGGCGGAGATGGAGTCGCGGCTGGCGGCGGCCGGGATCGCGGCCCAGTTCGACGGCTTCGTGCAGCAGGCCGACCTCGGGGCCGTCTACGCCTCGGCGCGCCTCTTCCTGTTCCCGAGCCGCGGCGACGTCTGGGGCATCGTGCTGCAGGAGGCCCTGCAGAGCGGCGCGGCGGTGCTGGCCTCGCCGCATTCGGGCGCGGCGCGCGAGCTCGTGGCAGCCTGGGATTGCGGCGAGGTCCGCCCCCTGACGGTGGCGGGCTGGGCCGAGGCGGCCCTGGCGCTCCTCGACGATCCCGCCCGGCGCGCGACCTATCGCACCCGGGCCGTCCCGGCCCTGGCGCGGTTCTCCCTCGAGGCCGCGACGGGGGCCTATCGCGCGGCTTTGGCCCCTGTCGTCGGCTGAGGGGCGCCCGGTCTCAGACCGGCCGGACCCCGCCCGGGCGCGGGGCGCGCTTGGCGCAGCGGGCCCGGTCGAGGGCCACGATGGCGAGGAAGCGCGGCACCACCTGGGCGTAGCGGGCGCGCAGGCGCCGGGGCTCCTGGATCAGCCGGTAGAGCCATTCGAGGCCGCACCAGGTCATCAGCCGGGGCGCGCGCGGGATCGTGCCGATGTTCACGTCGAAGGCGGCCCCGACCCCCATGGCGATGACGCCGGGCAGGGCGGGCGTGTGCGCCTGCATGAAGAGTTCCTGCTTGGGCGTGCTCAGGCCGATCCAGAGGATCTGGGTGCCGTTGGCGCGCAGGCGCGCGTAGAGGTCCTGGGCCTCGGGCTCCGTGAGCGGCCGGTAGGGCAGGGTCTCGGCCCCCGCCACGGCGAGACCCGGCGCGCGCCGGGCCATCTCGGCGGCGAGCTTCTCGGCGACCCCCGGCCCGCCGCCGAGGAAGTAGTGGCGCCAACCCGCCTCGAGTCCCGCGCGGCACACCGCCTCGACGGATTCGATGCCCGGCACCTGCGCGATGGCCGTGTGGCCGCGCAGGCGCCCGACCCAGGCGAGGGGCCGCCCGTCGGCGCAGACCAGCAGGGCGGCGTCGTGGGCGGCGCGCACCTCCGGCTCGTCCTGCGCCCGCACGATGCCGTGGGCGTCGCGGAAGACCACGAAGGTCCCGGGTGCCGGAGCCTGCCGGCTCAGGCGGCGCCGGAGCGCGTCGACCAGGCCGGCCATGTCGGTGATCGAGATCGGAACGCCGCCGAGGAGGAAGTGGGGGACGTCCGGGTCGTGGCCCCAGGCGCGCACGGGCATGTCATGGTCCGGTGTGAGAGGGCGCGAAGTCAGAGGGCGCGAAGTCAAAGGGCGCGTCATGCGGCAGCCCGGGGCATGGCGGCGGAACGGGTGGCGATGGCTTCGCGGTAGATCGCGAGGGCGCGCGCGGTGACGGCGTCCTCGGTCCAGTCGCGCTCGTAGGCGAGGCGGGCGTGGCGCCCCATCGCCCGTGCGGCGTCGGGGTCGTCGACGATGCGGTCGAGGGCCTGGGCGAGGGCGTGGGGATCGCGGGGCGGGACGAGGAGGCCGGTGCGGCCCTCCGTCACGAGGTCGGCGAGGGCGCCGATGCGCGCGGCGACCACCGGCGTGCCGAGGCTGAACGCCTCGGCGATCACCATCGGCAGGCCCTCGTACCAGTGCGAGGGCACCACCAGGGCGGCCGCCCGCGCCATCGCGGCCTGCACGGCCGTGGGGTCCTGTGGGCCGAGCAGGGTCAGGCCGGGCTCGCGGGCGAGGGCGTCCGCCTCGGGCCCTTCGCCGATGACGGTGATCGGGGCCCGGGTCAGGCGCGCGGCCGCCCTCAGGGTGCCGACGCCCTTCTCGGGCACGAGCCGTCCGACGAACAGGATGCCGGCCCGGGGGCCGCGCGCGTCGAGGCCCGGATCGGCCAAACCGTTGGGCTTGATGCGGATGCGGCTCTCCGGCAGCCCGGCGGCGAGGAAGCGGGTGCGGGCGAAGGGCGTCAGCGCGATGAAGCGGTCGACGTCCCGTTCCCAGGTGCCGGCGCGCCGGTGCACGTCGATCATCCGCGCCACGGCCAGGGACCCCAGGCGGGACCCGCGATAGCAGGCGTGACGCACCGCCTGGTAGGGCGAGCCGGTCACGCAATCCTCGCAGGGGCGGGACTCGCGCATGAGGATGCCGTTGGCGCAGGTCACGCGGAAGTTGTGCAGGGTCTGGACGGTGGCGACCCCCTCGGCCCGGACCGCGGCGTGCATGCCCGGCGACACCTGCGGGAAGACGTTGTGCGCGTGCACCACGTCGGGGCGGAAGGCGCGGACGGCCTCCACCACGGCGGCGATCCCGCGCGGGGCGTGCGGCGCTTCGTAGGCGGTGCGCAGCCGGTCCCAGCCCGTCCGGATCGCGGCATTGTCGAAGAACAGGGTCTCCACGACCTGCCCGGCGCGGCGCAGGCTCGCCACCTCCTGGGCCACCACCGAATCCTCGCCACCGCGCACCTGATAGCGGTTGTGAACCACGAGGATGCGCAGGGGCGCGGCCGTGACGGGGCCCGCGGGCGTATCCCGCCGGTCCGGAAGCGCTGTGGTCGGACGACGCTGTGCGACTTCTGGTTCCATCATCGCAGGATGCCAAGCCACGGAGAATGGCAGCGGGGCTGCCGGCGAAGAGCGAGACGATCGTGACGTGATCGTCGGTGTTTTGCAAGAATAACAGCGTGTCCTTTAAGATTTCACACCGCGGAACGACAAGCATTGTAAACTACCGTTCACCAAGATCTTACCAAGTTTGATTGCGTTGCGGCAGAACCCGTCGACCACCATGCATCGCCCCGAATTGTGGGCCCATCGGCGAGTCGTTTCGCGGTCGGGCCAGCGACAAAGAGTCGTCGTTCAAGATCAGGGGAGCGCCTTGGACTGTCAGTCCGGCTTCTCCGGGGCCAACGCCGTTTCAGCGTGGCCGTTCGCGCCGGCGGCGCGAAAGCCAATTTATGGTTGACGATCGCCCGCCCGTGCCGCGCCGGCCCGGTCGTGCGGGATTCGGGCCGGATCGGATCGGCCGGCCCATGCGGGAATCGCATGCCGCGGGGTGTGATCCCCGCAGATCAGGGATGCGCGACCACAGGGCCAGGAACATGGGCCGGGGCCTGTCGTTGATGGGGCAGACTGATCGCACGGGCGGCGCATCCCGCCTGCCCGAGATCATGTTCCGCCGACATCGGAGGCTCGGCGTCGCGACCGCGCAGGCTGCGGGATGAGCGACGCGCCTTCCATGAGACTTGAAGGACGAACCGAATGGCCGATTCCAAGACCCAAGCCGGAAACCAGCGTCTCCACGAGACCCAGAACGGTACGAAGTCCAACGCGAAGAAGGTTTCGATCGAGGTGCTCAACGCGCGCCTGTCGGACGGGATCGACCTCGCCCTCGACGTGAAGCAGGCGCACTGGAACCTGAAGGGACCGCAGTTCATCGGCATCCACGAGATGCTCGACGGATTCCGGACCGAGCTCGACGACTACAACGACAAGGTCGCGGAGCGCATCACCCAGCTCGGCGGCACCGCCCGCGGCACCGCCCAGGCGGTCGCATCGGCCTCGCAGCTGAAGGCCTACCCCCTCGACGCCTACGCGATCGCTGACCACCTGGCCGCACTGATCGACCGCTACGGCGTCTACGCCAACGCGGTGCGTCAGAACATCGACGACACCGACGAGGCCGGTGACGCCGGCACCGCCGACCTCCTCACCGAGGTGTCGCGCGGCGTCGACAAGCAGCTCTGGTTCCTCGAGGCCCACGTGCAGGAGCCGACCGGCGCCCTGCGCGACGGCGACCACGCCGGCCAGCGCTGAGCGCCAGCCAAGAACCGACGGATCGGGGGACGCCACGCGGCGTCCCCTTTTTCAAGGACGGAGTGCCGTGAACGGACGACCGATTCCCTTCGGTGGTCGCGAGACCTCCCAACCACCGTCCGGCGTCCTGTGCGGGTCTCGTCTCCTTCTGGGAGAGGGAGCTCGTTGCGTCTCGCAGGGGCGGCCGGTCACCGACGCCGTCCGACCGCCCCAGTCTCCAGAAACCCGCTCGCGATCCGCGAAAACTCCGGCGTGCGCAGGTAGCCGTAGGATTTGTGGTGGTTCGCCTCGCCCGTGGGCCGCCGGTAATCGTTCACCACCCGGTGATCGGCGATGGCGACCCCGGTGTCGCTGGGAGCGTAATCCTCCGCTAGGGTGCCGGTGACGGTGGCGATGTCGTTGCCGTCGGCGAGGTTGGTCCAATGCTTCAGGTTGTTCGGCACCCGGGTGGCGCCGAATTCGCTCGCGATCTTCATCTTCACCTTCGCGAGACCGAGGGGCGAGCCGACCGTGATCAGGTGGTCGACGCGCAGGTCCGGCGCGTCGCGCTCCAGCTGCCGCAGGACGTCGTAGGCGATCACCGAGCCCATGGAATGGGCGACCAGCAGGATGCGGTGGTCGTGAAATGCGGCGAGGCGCTCGCTCAGGCGGGTCCGGACCTCCGCCGCGAAGGCGCGTTCGCCGTGGTAGTGCCAGAGATCGTCGAAGCGGTGCTCTAGGATGACGTCGTCGACGAGGGTGACCCCCGTCAGCCCCTCGATGCGGTCGATCCCGGCATACAGGGTGGCCAGCACGTCCTGACCCGTCAGCCTCGGTGCATCCTCCTCGGCGGGGAGGGGGTCGGAGGTCGCCTGAGGGCGGTAGGGCTCGGCGAGGGCGTCGCTGGCCAGCGGCGTCTCGTAGCGCAGGTCGGCCCAGTAGACGAAGGCGAAGGTGAATGCGGCGCCGTCGACGCCTTCGTTGCGCGCCAGGCCCTCGGCGATGGCGTCCCGCCACCAGCGCGTCTTCTCATCGACCGGCGGCTTGTTGGCCAAGCCGTGGATGCCGACGATGACGCTGGGCCGTTCCATGATGTCCGAGGGCGTCCTGATCGTGGGGGGCGGTTCTGCCGCGCTCACCGGGGAACTAGGGTCGATGGCGCGGCCGGCGACCGGGCGAAAGGTCGCCCGGCGGGAGGGCGCTCAGCCGGCATCTTCCCAGTAGCCCCGGACATCGGCCGCCGTGGCGGTGAGGTGGACCTGCTCGTCAACCCGCTCGACCCAGGACAGCGGCAGCAGGTGGTGGCGGCCATGGGCCGCCGGATCGGACCGCGTCAGCTTGATGAGGGTATCGCCCTCCATGTGGTCGACCGTCCCGACATGCAGTCCGTCCGACGACCGCACCTCCATGTGCGCCGCGATCGCCTGCGCCGTGATCTCCGATGGCTCTGCCATGTCGCCTTTCCGCCTTGGACCCTTCGTGCCACAACGGCCAAGCGCCGCCCTGGTTCGACCCCGCGGGCGCTTCGCCACGGGGCCTCAGGCGGGCCGCTTCGTGAAGCCGATATCCGCCGCCACCGCCCGGAGCCGCTCCGGCTCCCGCTCCTTGCGCTCCGAGTAGCGGTCGACGAGGT
The DNA here is from genome assembly GCF_001424705.1 of Methylobacterium sp. Leaf465. GTDB lineage: Bacteria > Pseudomonadota > Alphaproteobacteria > Rhizobiales > Beijerinckiaceae > Methylobacterium. Next base: position 79,124 of record NZ_LMRA01000005.1, on the reverse strand, counting down.
AATCGGCCCGCTCGCGGGTCAGGAGCGTGAACTTCACGAGTTCTTCGCAGACATCGACCACCCGGTCGTAGAGCGGCCCCGGATTCATCCGGCCGGCGGCGTCGAACTCCCGGTAGGCCATCGGCACCGAGGACTGGTTCGGGATGGTGATCATCCGCATCCAGCGCCCCAGGACGCGCAGGCCGTTGACCGCGTTGAAGGATTGCGAGCCGCCGGACACCTGCATCACCGCCAGGGTCCGCCCCTGGGTCGGGCGCACCGAGCCCTCCGACAGGGGTAGCCAGTCGACCTGGGCCTTCATCACGCCGGTCATGGCCCCGTGGCGCTCGGGGCTGACCCAGACCTGGCCCTCGGACCAGATCGAGAGGGCGCGCAGTTCCTGCACCTTGGGATGGTCGGCGGTTGCGTCGTCCGGCAGCGGCAGGCCGTGCGCGTGGTAGATCCGCACCTCGCCGCCCATGGCCTCCAGGAGGCGCGCCGCCTCGTAGGCCAGGAACCGGCTGAACGAGCGCTCCCGCAGGGACCCGTAGAGGATGAGGAAGCGCGGCGCGTGGGTGAAGGCTTGGCGGATCCCGAGGTCGGCGGAGGTTGGGACCGCGAAATGCGCCGCGCTCAGGGCCGGCAGGCCATCGGCGAAGGGCCGCGGGGGCCCGGCGCGATCGGTCTCGTCCCCATCGGTCGTGTTCGGATCGGTCTTGTCCAAGGGCTCGGCATCCTCTACGTTTCAATGATGTTTGAAACATTGACATCATGATGGACGAGGGGCAAGCCGTCGCCGCCTTCGCGGCCCTCGGCCAGGAGCACCGCCTGCGCATCGTGCGCCGCCTCGTCACCGCCGGGCCGGACGGCCTGGCGGCGGGGCTGCTCGCTGAGGCGGTCGGGGTCTCTGCGACCAACCTGTCGTTCCACCTCAAGGAACTGAGCCGCGCCGGCCTCGTCACCGCGCAGCGCGAAGGCCGATCGATCCGCTACCGCGCCGCCTACCCGGACTTGTCGGCGCTGATCCAGTTCCTGATGCGCGATTGCTGTCAGGGCCGCCCCGAGGTCTGCGCCCCCGCCGTCGCCGCCCTCTCGACCTGCTGCCCGGAGCCCGCCTGATGGACGTCGTCATCTACCACAACCCGGCCTGCGGCACGTCCCGCAACACCCTCGGCCTCATCCGCAACGCCGGCCTCGAGCCGCACGTCGTCGAGTACCTCAAATCGCCCCCGACCGGCGCGCTGCTGCGCCGCCTCGCGGAGCGGGCGGGCCTCACCCTCCGCGATCTCCTGCGCGAGAAGGGGACGCCCTATGCCGAACTCGGCCTCGACGACCCGACCCTCAGCGACGACCAACTCCTCGACGCCATCGCGGCGCACCCGATCCTCCTCAACCGGCCCCTGGTGGTGAGCCCCCTGGGCGTCGCCCTGTGCCGACCCTCCGAGACCGTGCTCGCCCTGCTTCCGCCGCAGCGGGGGGCCTTCGCCAAGGAGGATGGCGCCCCCGTCGTCGATGCCCAGGGGCGGCCGGCCACGAGCCTCTGATCCCGCTCGGGAGCAAGACCTCGCCGGGGAGCAAGACTTCGCCCCGGTGAAAGAACTCGCCCGGCTGAAAGAACTCGCCCGGGTGAAAGAACTCGCAAGATTTCGTCGCGACACCAACAAGAAACGCCGATGCTCGCCCTCGCCATCTTCGTCGTCACCCTGGTCCTCGTCATCGTCCAGCCGCGAGGGCTCGGGATCGGATGGAGCGCCCTCGCGGGGGCCGCCGTCGCCCTGGCCACCGGCGTGATCCAGCCCGGCGACATCCCGGTGGTCTGGCACATCGTCTGGGACGCCACCTTCACCTTCGTGGCGCTGATCGTGATCTCCCTCCTCCTCGACGCGGCGGGCTTCTTCCAATGGGCCGCCCTGCACGTCGCCCGCTGGGGCGGCGGTCGCGGTCGCCGGCTGTTCCCCCTGGTGATCCTGCTCGGCGCCGCCATCGCGGCGGTCTTCGCCAATGACGGGGCCGCCCTGCTGCTCACCCCGATCGTGCTGGCGATCCTGCTCCGGCTGGATTTCCCGCCGGCGGCCGCGATGGCCTTCATCGTCGGCTGCGGGTTCGTCGCCGATTCGACCAGCCTGCCGCTGGTCATCTCGAATCTCGTCAACATCGTTTCGGCGAATGTCTTCGGCATTTCCTTCGGCCGCTACGCCGCCGTGATGGGGCCGGTGAACCTCGTGTCCCTGGCCGCGACCCTCGCGGTGCTGTGGCTGTTCTACCGGCGCGACCTCGACACGACCTACGCGGTATACCGTCTGGACCCGCCGGCCTCCGCCATCCGCGACGCCCGCGTGTTCCGGGCGGCCTTCCCGCTTCTCGCCGTGCTCCTCGGCGCCTACTTCGTCACCGCCCCGTTCGGCGTCCCGGTCTCCGCCGTCACCGGTGCCGGCGCGCTCCTTCTGCTCGCCCTCGCGAATCGCAGCGGCGTGATTCCCCTGCGGAAGGTCCTCGCCGGGGCCCCTTGGCAGATCGTGCTGTTCAGCCTCGGCATGTACCTCGTGGTCTACGGCCTGAAGAATGCCGGCCTCACCGAACTCCTCGCCCAGGGCCTGGTCCGGCTCGCCCAGGCGGGCCCGGTGGTCGCCACCCTCGGCACGGGCGTCGCCGCCGCCCTGCTGTCCTCCGTGATGAACAACATGCCGAGCGTCCTGGTGGGGGCGCTGGCGATCCAGCAGGCCCCCGACCTGTCGCCCCTGACCCGCGATTTGATGATCTACGCCAACGTCATAGGCTGCGATCTCGGCCCGAAATTCACGCCGATCGGCAGTCTCGCGACCCTGCTGTGGCTGCACGTCCTCGACGCCAAGGGCCACCGCATCACCTGGGGCCAGTACATGCGGGTTGGCCTCCTCATCACGCCGCCGGTCCTGCTGGCGAGCCTCCTCGCCCTGGCCCTCTGGCTCCCGCATCTCGGGACGCCGTGAGCCGCCCGCGGCCTGCGCCGCGGCGCGAAATCGCTCGGCGACCAACAATCGTGAATGCGCGCTCCGGCCCGATGCCGGACCCTGTCCGCTCACCGAGGCTCCGAGGGGGTCCCATGAGAGCGGCGTTGGAGGAGGGGCTGGCGGCCCTGGAGCGGATCATCGCCACGGCCGAGGAGCGCCGGGTCGACCAGATGATCCGGATCGCCGTTCTCCTTGCCGAGGAGCAGGATCCGACCGACGCGCAGGACGCATTGCGCCGGACCGAGCGCCTCCTCAAGATCATGCGGACGCAACGGACCCTGCTGATCGGCGTCCATCCAAGGCCAACCTACCCCGTCGGGCAAGTCGATGCCTCCCTCGCGGCGGTCCTGTCCGGTCCGGCGCCGGACCGCGCCGCACGCCTGTAATCTCACCGCTGCACCTGGAGCGGGAAGCTGAGTTCCGTGGTGCCGGCCGGGGTCAGAAGCGGCGCAGGCGGTGGGCCGAACGGCCCGGCTGCCCGGACCCGGCTCCGTGCCCGTTCATCGAGATCCGGCACGCCGGAACTCCGCTCGACCTCCACCCGATTGACGAAGCCGTCGGCCGCGATCTGGACCCGCACCCCCACCGTTCGGCGCCCGCGCTTGCGCCCGGCGGGGGCTGGGCCCCGCTCGACCATATCGATCTTCGCGAGGACCGCCGACACCCAGCCCGTCACCTCCGACGAGGGGCGCTCCCGTGCCTCAAGCCCCGCGCCGCCCAAGAGCGTCGCGCCAACGCTGATCCATCCGACGACCGAGCGCAGTCTCATCGTGGGTACTCCAGCACGCTGCCGTCAGAACGTTCGACCGGTCCGGCCCGCCGGGCCATCCACCCCGCGGCGCCGATGAAACACAAACGGCGCAGGGCCTTGAGGCCGCTGCGCCGCTGGTTCTGGCCGCCGAGGGGGCGAAGGCGGCCGCAGGTGTGATGCGCCCGGATCGCCCGCGCGGATGTGCGCCGAAACACGCCCAATGCGACGTGGCCGGTTGCGGTTGCATCCACGGCGGCTTGCGGGCCTGTCCCTCACGGTGCCGAAAGTTTGATCGGCCCGCTCCGCGTCAGGCGCGGTGGACGATAGTCCAGAGTTGCGTGATGCGGACTGGGGTGCCGCACCTGGGACGGGCGTCCGTCCGCGCGCATCCGCTGATCCGCTTCGGCCCAGGATGGTGGGCCGGCCCCGGGCTGCGTCCAGTGGGCCAAGGAAGCTTCGTCACACCAATGGATCAGCTTCGGCATCGCCTGCCGATGCGGGCCGGCCATCATGTAACGGCGCATGGCAGCCTCGTCGTCCCACACCGTCATGGTCCAGAAGGTCCAGGCATGATCGGCCAGGATTGATCCCGCCCGGAACCCGGCCGCCTTCCGCGCCTGTCTCTGCGTGCGGAGGGCGTGGACGGCAAAGCCCGGCAGGAACCGAACCGAGCGGATTCTCAAGCGCGTGATACTCACGAAGGGCACGTCATGCAGTCCCCGGTCACCTCTCGTTGCGACGGTTCTTCAGGCAGATTAGACCATCAGCCGACCGAGCGGGAATTCGTCCGCCGCATGGTCCCTTCCTGTGGTTGCGGACCGATCCGGGCTTCTACGCCGTTCTCGCTTCCGACATGCCAATGATCAAGCGCTGGCAACGTGCCGAACGGCACGGTTTTTCCGGTTGTGAGATGCCGGTTCGACATCGCGTTACAAGCCGCATCTAGCCGCAACTTGATGGAGACCATGCAAACCCGGTTGGACGGCGCTACGGATCTGCGTGTTGCTTCGTTTTGGCTGCACTTGTTATGCGCGTCGAAGCCGTTGCTTCGCCTACGGTTACGCGGTGCGTTAAGGCATTTGGCGGGCGTCGCTGCCGACGCGGTACCCTGTGGACATCAACCCCCCGGCGGCGACATCACCCGCGTCTCCAGCGGGTATGGCCGCCAACCCCCTTTGCACCGGAGGACAATGCCGAGCAGGACAGCTTCCCGGTCTGGCAGTCCGGCCGTACCTCTGGGGGGACGTCTCGGTCACCCCGCACATCGGTGTAGGGGATATCGAAACACCCTGACTGCACCTACCCGCCGCACCGCGCGACGCGGCGGCAGGCCACAAACTCATCGCGACGGTGTCCCGCGACATCATCGAACGGCGGCAAAAGGCGCTGCGGCACCCTATCTATTCGCCAGCGACGTCAGGCGTCGATCCGGGAGAGAGGCAACCATGAGCCATGAACGCGCAGTCCTCGCAGGAGGATGCTTCTGGGGGATGCAGGACCTGATCCGGCGGCAGGAGGGCGTCGTGTCGACCCGTGTCGGCTATACGGGGGGCGATGTTCCGAATGCGACCTACCCGAACCACGGTACACATGCAGAGGCGATCGAGATCATCTTCGATCCCGAGCGGACGAGCTTTCGCCGGGTGCTGGAATTTTTCTTTCAGATCCACGATCCGACAACCCCGAATCGGCAGGGAAACGATCGTGGCCTGAGCTATCGCTCGGCGATCTATTACACCGATGACGCCCAACGCCGGGTCGCCGCGGAGACCATCGCCGATGTCGATGCATCGGGTCTCTGGCCCGGGAAGGTCGTTACCGAACTGGCTCCCGTCGGGCCTTTCTGGGAGGCCGAGTCTGAGCACCAGGATTACCTCGAGCGCCGCCCCGACGGCTATACGTGTCACTTCATCCGCCCGAATTGGCGGCTTCCTGTGAGGACGCCCGCTTCGCAGAATGCCTGACCGTCGGGGATCCCGCGAAGTGCCTTGTCCGAGGCGGTTGGATCGGTTGGTGGACCGGCTGGACGTCTGTCCGACCGCGAGGTTCTGGAATCACTCGGCCGGATTGGCTACGTCAGCACGGGTATCGGTCTAATTGCTGCCGTTCGCGAACGCTCCGGCGCTGCGAAGACGGGCCAACCGGACCTCCAGACCGCAAGACAGCCCCGCTGCCGCGCAGACGATCCCGTCGACCTCCGGACGAGGATCGCTCGGCGCGGTGGTTCGGTTTCGGGTCGATCGCGTCGTGACCGAGAGGGGCCTTCCCTTGCCGATGCGCTTTTCGAGGCACGCTGCGAGCCGAGACTTCGCGATGCCGATCGACCGACCGGCATGATTGTGGTGCTGCGAAAGGAGGAAGTGGTGCCGCAAGAGGGATTCGAACCCCCGACCCCCTCATTACGAATGAGGTGCTCTACCAGCTGAGCTATTGCGGCGCGGTTCCTGATCGGACGCTGATGTCCAACGGGACCGTTCGGGGGAGGGTCATATCGGTCGTGGCGTGGAATGGCAAGCTTTGACCGGCATTGTGGGCGGTGGAATGCGCGGCGAAAAGCGGTGCAGCACGGCCACGGTGCCGGGGCATCGTGACGGCGACACCGCCGGTTGCTTGACGGCCCGGTGGTCGACCTCGAAGGATTCGCGGCGTTCCGAGGATCTCCATGTCCCTGATTGCCCGACTCCGCGCCTATGCCGCCGAATCCTTCGGTCTCGGAAGCCATGCCACGGCGGCTGAGGAGGCCGATGAGCGCTTGGCAGCGATCGCGCTCCTCGTGCATGTGGCGCGGGCCGACGGTATCCTCGCCCCCGAAGAGACCGAGCGCCTCGGCCGTCTGGTCGAGGGCCGGTTCACAGAGACCAGGGCGGAGGCTGAGGCGCTAATCGCGCGGGCCGCCGCGTTCGACGCCCAGACCCGCGACATGGCACAACTCGTCGAGATGATTGGGCACGAGGTCGGGCCGGATCGGCGGGCCCGCCTCCTTGCCATGGCTTGGTCTGTGGCCGGAGCGGACGGCAGCGTTCACGAGTTTGAGGAGGCCCTGGTCTGGCGTCTCGGCGGCCTTCTCGGCCTCGATGAGGCTGCCATCGGTGAGGCCCGGCGCAGTGCCGCGGAAGGGCAGGTCTCGCTCAGTTGAGCGCGCTGCCACGATGATTCTCAGCCTCACTCTGATCCTCCTGGTACAGCTCATCGGCGAGGCGCTGGCGCGGTCGAGCCACCTGCCTGTGCCCGGACCCCTGATCGGCATGGCGTTGCTGCTGCTATTCCTGGTTATGCGGGATCGAGCCACCCACCTGGCCCCCCGAATGTTGGCGCCCCCCCTGGTGGACGGCCGCCTGGAAAGTACCGGCAAAGGGCTTCTCGCCAATCTGTCGCTGATGTTCGTGCCGGCCGGAGCCGGTATCGTCGGCCGCCTCGACGTTCTGGCGGTGCACGGCATCGCGTTGGCGGTGGTGGTCGTGGTCTCGACAGTCACCACTCTGGCCGCCACGGCCTTGACGTTCGTCGCAGTCTCGCGCTGGCTCGCCAAGCCGAAGGCGCGGCCGTGACCGGCGACTTCGCCGTTTGGGTCTATCTCTCGCGGACGCCGCTTCTGTGGCTGACCGTGACGCTGCTCGCTTACGTGATGGCCGACCGGATTGCTCTGGCGACCCGCCGCCATCCGCTCGCGAACCCAGTCCTCATCGCCATCGCGCTCACCGCTGCCGTCTTGGAGCTCACGAAGACGCCCTACGCCACCTATTTCGAGGGCGCCCAGTTCGTGCATTTTCTGCTGGGGCCGGCCACCGTGGCACTGGCGATCCCCCTCTATGAGTATCGTGCCACGGTGCTGCGCTCTCTCGCGCCGATGCTGGCAGCCCTCGTTGTTGGTTCTGTGGTCGCGCTGAGCTCGGCCTTGCTGTTGGGCCAAGCTTTCGGTATTCCCCGTGACGTCATCGTCTCACTGGCGCCGAAATCCGTGACAACCGGCGTCGCGATGGGCATCGCTCAGACACTGGGCGGAGACCCGACGCTCGCCGCCGTCATCGTCATGCTCACCGGTATGACCGGCGGCATCCTCGTCACACCGCTGATGAACGTCCTGCGCATCCGGGACATGCGGGCCCGCGGCTTCGCGGCCGGTCTCGCCGCCCACGGCGTGGGCACCGCACGCGCCTTCCAGGTGAACGAGGTGGCGGGCGCCTTCGCGGGCATCGCCCTTGGGTTCAACGCGTTCCTCACCGCGATCCTGGCACCCATCGCGGTGACGTTCCTGCGCTGAACCTTACTCGGCGGCGACGGGCGATGGCACGTCGCGGGGCACGAACCGGCCATCATTGGCAGGCTGCATGTCGAGGCGGCGTTCGTGCAGGGCGTGCAGGGTCGACCGATGGCCGATGGAGACGATGGTGGTGCCGGGCAGGCGCTCGCGCAGCATCCGGTAGATCGCAGCCTCGCTCGGCTCGTCCAGGGCGGCGGTTGATTCGTCGAGAAACAGCCAGTCGGGCTTGGCAAGGACAGCGCGGGCCACCGCCAGCCGCTGCTGCTCGCCGCCGGAGAGGCGCTGATCCCAGGCATCGACCTCGTCGAGACGGTCGACGAGTGCCGGCAACTGGGCAGCCACAAGGGCGTCGCGGATCGCCTCGTCCGGGAACATGTCCGTGGTGTTCGGGTAGACGACGGCGCCGCGCAGGGTCCCCAGGGGGATGTAGGGTCGTTGCGGCAGGACCAGGGCCGACTGTCCCTTGGGCAGGTCGATCCGGCCCTTGGCGAAGGGCCAGATGCCCGCGATGGCACGGAACAGGGTCGACTTGCCGGAACCTGAGGGACCCGTGAGAAGCGTGGCGCTGCCCTTGGTGATGGTCAAAGCGTCCGCGGCCACGATCTCCCGTCCGTCCGGCAGGCCGAGGCTGAGCTTCGAAGCCGTGACGTCGCCCTTGGTGTCGTTGCCCTGGAACAGGCCTTCGCCGGTCCCTCCGATCGCCTCCGCCTTGGTCATCGCCTGCCGGAACGAGGAGAGGCGGTTGGTGTTGGCGCGATAGGCCGCGATGGTGACGTAGGAATTGATGAAGAACGACAGCGAAGACTGCACGCTGCTGAAGGCATCGCCGGTCTGTTGGAACTGCCCTAGGGTGATCTTCTTCAGGAAGTAGGATGGCGCGGCGAGGATGTAGGGAAACACCACGCTGATCTGGCTGTAGGACAGCGTGAAGCTGCCGAGCTTGATCCGCCGGACGATGATGTCGAGGTAGTTGTCGACGATCGCGTGGAACAGGCTACCCAGGCGCACCGTTTCGGCACGCTCGCCGCGCAGGAGGGCGATCTGCTCGCCGTAGATGCGGGTCCGGGCCAGGGAAAAGCGGAAATCCGCCTCCACCTTCTCCTGGCGGAAGTCGAGGCCGATGAGGGGGCGTCCGATGACGTGCGTCAGCCAGGTTCCGACTACCGCGTAACCGACCACCAGCCAGACGAGGAAGCCCGGCACCACCGTATCGGTGAAGGGCAGCACGAAGTCGCGCGACAGGCCCCACAGGATGACCATGAAGGACACCAGGGTCGCCGCCTGAGACAGGAGCCGGATGGACAGCGTGGTGGTCTGGGAGATGAAGAGGTTGATGTCGCTCTGGATGCGCTGATCCGGGTTGTCCGCACTCTCCCCGGTGAAAGGGACCCGGTAATGCGTCCCGGCATCCAGCCAGCGACCGTAGAAGCTGCGGGTCAGCCAGGTGCGCCAGCGGATGTGAAGCGTAGCATCCACGAAGGTGTCGAACATGCCGACCACGACCCAGATGGTGGCGAGCGGCGTGAACACCCAGACCAACTGGTACCAGAAGGCGTCGGCGTTGTATTCCTGGAGGGCGTTGAACAGGTCGCGGAACCAGAAGTTCAGCCGCAGCTGCAGGGCGACCTGTGCGAAGGTGATGAAGATCGACAGGGCGACGAGGCGCTGGCCAACCTTCCCCTCCGTGCTGCCGAACAGGCGGAAGGGTCCGATCTCCCGTGTCGGCTTGTCGGTGGTGGCGAAATAGGGATCCGCGATCAGCGTGATCGCCCGGATCGGCTCGAGGTACGAGATCGCCAAGACGATGCCGGCGAACACCACGGCCCCGGTTGCGGCGAAGCTCGGCGGCAGGAGGGCGGCGAGCGTCGGGGGCAGGAAACCCATGACCGCCAGTTGCTTGGCTCCGGCCAGGAACAGGTAGCCGACGCCGTAGACCGAGACGAAGACCTTTAGGTATGACGAGAGGCGCCCCGATGCGAGCAGGATGCCTGCCATGGCAAGGCCGCTGAGACTGACGTAGAGCGGTGCGGATACGCCGGGTGAAACCAGGAGCGCGAGGGCGAAGAGCGCCGTGACGGCGGCTTGCAGGCCGAGGCCTGTCCTCAATACGGCCACGCGCGTCTCCCCTCAGTTCTTGTCATCGTCCGGCGCCGTGCCCCGGGGGGACTGCCCATGCATCGGCATTGCAGGCGGGTCGTGGCGAGATCGTGGCGCACCGCTGCGGCGGACTATCCTCGTACCGCCGGTCCGTCTCACCAGTCCCAGTCGCCGAATTCCGGCTCGCGGCAGCGATAGCCGATCGGGCATTCCGGGTTGTCCCGAGTGGGCACGAAGCGGAGTTCGGCGATTTCGGTGAGATTACATTGGCTACGGTCCCGTACGAAGCGCTCGGGCGCTCCGCCGGAACTGATCGCGACGGAACCTCGGGTCTTCACCAGAGCCATTGCGTCGGCACAGATCATGCGCTGGGTCGTCGAGAGGGGGCTCTGGGCACTGGCCGGCGTCGCCAGGGCGACGCAGAAGGCGAGTGCGAGGCGTCTCGTCACGATACTCGGCGCCACTTTTCAGTTTCGATACGGTCAAGCATGGCAGTTTCCATGTTGCGCGGAAAGGGCTTGCCGTCCGCTTGCCGCAATCAGGCGCTCTATCCACCGGGATTGCGCCCTCGCAGCGGCGCTCCAACCCAGCGTGCACCCGCTCAAACCGGGCCTGGTGCGCCCGAACGGACGAACGTCGAAGCCATGACGGGATTGTCGATCCTCAACCTTGATGCCGTGCGGGCCGCCCCTGTCTCGCGCGAGCCCTACAGTTTCTTTCTCGGCAATGACGTGCTCAAGCCCGAGGCCGTCGACGAGATCCGCCAGGATTTCCCCGCGATCGCCAAGCCCGGATATCTCACGGTCGACGAAGTCGCCCTCAAGGGTCGCTTCAAGGCGCTGATCGACGAGCTTGAGAGCGATGCGTTCTCCCGCATCATGGGCGAGAAGTTCGGCATCGACCTGGTCTCTTGCCCGCGCCTCACCACCATCATGAAGCGCAGCCAGCTGAAATACGGCTCGATCCACACCGACGGCCCGTCGAAAGTGATGACGATGCTGATCTACATGAACGATGCCTGGGACGCTCCGGCCGCCGGCCGCCTGCGGGTGCTCTACGACGGCAAGAACTACGAACCCTTCGCGGTCGAGGTGCCGCCCACCATGGGCACGATGTTCGCCTTCCTGCGCGCCGACAATTCCTGGCACGGCCACGAGCCCTTCGAGGGCGAGCGCCGCGTCGTGCAGGTGGCATGGGTCAAAGACGCCAACGAACTCGAGCGCAAGAAGAAGCGCAACCGCACCGCCCAATTCCTGAAGGGCATCTTCGGACGGTAGGTCCGCGCCAAAGGCCTGTTTGACTCCGGTTTCAAGGGACTGGGGCCACCCCCCCCGATCGGCAGCGCATCGTTTCCGCGCGATCCCAGCAGCAAGCCTGACCGTTCCCGCTTCGGAGATTCCTTAGGTCCCGGTCGGCTTCCCCTCACTGACACCCCTCTCTGTCGACCCGGTTTCCGCCGAAGCGGGGCTGGATTTCTGCGCGCGCCGTCGGCCGCCCCGACATGTGCGGCGAAGATCGCGGGTGGTACGCGCGTGAGCCTGACGATAGCGGGATCGGAGACTCTCTCCACTCGGCTCTGCAGACATTGCTCAGCCCTGACAATCGCGTGTTGCCGTGTCCGCCAGGGGATGCCTTCCGGACGCCGACGCGCGACGCATCGATCTGCGTCGCTCGCATGTTTCGCGTGTCCGGTTCGCCTGGACCCCCCGGTCCGCGGCTCGCCGCCCCAACCGACAGCGACGGGAAACGACTTTGGGGGGAGAACCGCATACAGCTACGGCGAAGGCGGTACGGGAAAAGAAAAACCCGCCTGACGCGCCTGCTGCTGTCCCGACCATTAGGCCGCCGATGGCTGTGCCGCGGATAAAAAAAGGGGCCGCCTCGCGGCGACCCCCATTCTAATAAGGTGCAGTTCGGACGCCTTAGAAGTCCATGCCGCCCATGCCGCCGCCGCCCGGCATCGCCGGGGCGCCGCTGTCCTTCTTCGGAGCATCGGCGATCATGGCTTCGGTGGTGACGAGGAGGCCGGCGATGGAGGCGGCGTCCTGCAGGGCGGTGCGCACGACCTTGGCCGGGTCGACGATGCCGGCCTGGATCATGTCGACGTACTCTTCGGTCTGGGCGTTGAAGCCGAAGGTGATCGAGGACGTGTTGTCGGTGATCTTGCCGACCACGATCGAGCCCTCGACGCCGGAATTTGCGGCGATCTGGCGGATCGGAGCCTCGAGGGCCTTCAGCACGATCTTGATGCCGGCCTGGACGTCCGGGTTGTCGCTCTTGAGAGCACGGACGGCCTCACGGGCACGGAGGAGGGCGGTGCCGCCGCCGGGGACGATGCCCTCTTCCACCGCAGCGCGGGTGGCGTTGAGCGCGTCATCGACGCGGTCCTTCTTCTCCTTGACCTCGACCTCGGTCGCGCCGCCGACGCGGATGACCGCGACGCCGCCGGCGAGCTTGGCCAGACGCTCCTGGAGCTTCTCACGGTCGTAGTCCGAGGTGGTCTCCTCGATCTGCGCCTTGATCTGGCCGACGCGGGCTTCGATATCCGCCTTCTCGCCAAGACCGTCGATGATCGTGGTGGTCTCCTTCTCGATGCGGATGCGCTTGGCGCGGCCGAGCATCGGGAGGGTGACGTTCTCGAGCTTGATGCCGAGATCCTCGGCGATCATCTGACCCTGGGTCAGGATCGCGATGTCCTCGAGCATGGCCTTGCGGCGATCGCCGAAGCCCGGAGCCTTGACAGCCGCGACCTTCAGGCCGCCGCGCAGCTTGTTGACCACGAGCGTAGCGAGCGCCTCGCCCTCGATGTCCTCGGCGATGATGACGAGCGGCTTGCCGGTCTGCACCACGGCCTCGAGAACCGGCAGCATCGCCTGGAGCGAAGACAGCTTCTTCTCGTGGATGAGGATGTAGGGGTCCTCGAGCTCGGCGACCATCTTCTCCGCATTCGTGATGAAGTACGGGGAGAGGTAGCCGCGGTCGAACTGCATGCCCTCGACGACGTCGAGTTCGGTCTCGGCCGTCTTGGCCTCCTCGACGGTGATGACACCCTCGTTGCCGACCTTCTGCATGGCGTGGGCGATCATCTCGCCGATTTCCTTGTCGCCGTTGGCCGAGATGGTGCCGACCTGGGCAACTTCCTCGGACGAGGCGACCTTCTTGGCGCGGCTCGTGATGTCCTTCACGGCGGCGGTGGTAGCGAGGTCGATGCCGCGCTTCAGGTCCATCGGGTTCATGCCGGCGGCGACGTACTTGGCGCCTTCGCGGACGATGGCCTGCGCCAGAACGGTGGCCGTGGTGGTGCCGTCACCCGCGATGTCGTTGGTCTTCGAGGCCACTTCGCGCACCATCTGGGCGCCCATGTTCTCGAACTTGTCGGCGAGCTCGATCTCCTTGGCGACGGTGACGCCGTCCTTGGTGATGCGCGGGGCGCCGAAGGACTTCTCGATGACGACGTTGCGGCCCTTGGGGCCGAGCGTGACCTTCACCGCGTCGGCGAGGATGTCGACGCCACGGAGCATCTTCTCGCGGGCGTCGGAGGCGAAGCGGACTTCTTTCGCTGCCATGTCAGATCCTTGTCAGTGATGGGCCCCGAGGCGCCGGATGGCACCCTCGAAGGGCTCGTGAACGGGAGGAGAACCGAAACCCGACTTAGGCGACGACGCCCATGATGTCGGATTCCTTCATGATCAGGAGGTCCTGACCGTCTATCTTGACCTCGGTGCCGGACCACTTGCCGAACAGGACGCGGTCGCCGGCCTTGACGTCGAGCGGGTTCACCCGGCCGGCCTCATCGCGGGCGCCGGGACCGACGGCGACGATCTCGCCCTCTTGCGGCTTCTCCTTGGCGGTATCCGGGATGATGATGCCGCCCTTGGTCTTCTCTTCGCCTTCGATGCGGCGGACGACGACACGGTCGTGCAGCGGACGGAACTTCATGAGCTGCCCTCTTGCTTCAAATTCGTGGATGGCGTTGATGCGGCGCGGCAGCGCGCTCAACCCAGGCCGTTAGCACTCGCCTTGGGTGAGTGCTAACGATGGCGTCGAGTTAGGCGCGGAAGCCGTTCGAGTCAAGACTGTCGCAGGCTCCGACGACGATCCGGCGACAGGATCATCCCCCGATCCCACAAGCCGCCGGAAAGTCCTTCGCGGATGATCAAGCTTCATGGTCCGCAGGGCGCGGTCGAGCCCGAGGCACAGGCGCCCGCGACAGCCTATCCGTCGGAGGTCGTATGGATCGATCTCAATGATCCGAGCGCCGAGGAGGCCGAGCAGGTCGAGGCCTGCACCGGCATCCGGGTCCCTTCGCGCAAGGCCCTTAGCGAAGTGGAGAATTCGAGCCGCCTGAGGCGTTTGAAGACCGGGTTCTCACTCTCAACCCCGATGGTCACCTTCGACAAGCTCGATACGCAGTTGAAGCCCTTGGGCTTCGTGCTGACCCGGGACCGCCTCGTCACCGTGCGCTTCCACGAATTGCGGGCTTTCGCGGAGGTCAAGAAGCGCATCGACACCGGTGATGGGCCGGGCACCACCTCCACCGAGATCTTCCTTCTCCTGATAGAAGAGCTCGTCGACAGCCTCGCCGATTCCCTCGAGGACATGGGCGCCGACCTCGACGAGTTGTCCACGCGGATCTTCGATTTCGACGTCCGCAGCGGTGCGCCTGCCGGGGACACCAAGCTGCGCAACCACACGCCGCGCCGGCGCGACCTGGCGCTGCGCCGAATCCTGCGCGGCATCGGACGCCGCGGGAAGACCCTCGGCAAGATCCGGTCGAGCCTCCTCGGCCTGGAGCGGATCGTGCCCTTCGTGGCCAACGAGTGCGAGCATATCCTCGGCGAGGAACAGGTGCCGCGCTTCGAGGCCGTGCGGCGCGACATTGCCTCCCTCGACGAGTTCGAGATCCGGCTCTCCGAGAACGTTCAGTTCCTTCTCGACGCGACCCTCGGCTTGATCAGCATCGAGCAGAACAACACCTTCCGGGTGCTCACTGTGGCATCGGTGGTCGGCATTCCGCCGACCCTGATCGCTTCGATGTACGGAATGAACTTCAAGCACATGCCCGAACTCGAATGGGCCTACGGCTATCCCTACGGCCTCGCGCTCATCCTCGTAAGCGCCATCATTCCGATCGTTTTCTTCCGCATCCGGGGTTGGTTGTAACCGGTTAATGGACTGTCAGGCCTCCTGCGCTAGAGCTGTGCGCGGCGATGCCCCGTCCAGCCGGCCTCCGAGGATGACCCGTCGCGCCATGGCCGTGATCGCTGCCTTCGTCCTCAATGCCGGCCTGAACTTCGTCCTCGGCCTCCTCATCGCCAAGCTGCTGGGACCAGCGGAGTTCGGTCTGTTCGCTCTGGCGACCGCCGGTGCGATCGTGGCCAACACCGTCCTGTTCGAGTGGCTGCGTCTGTCCGCGACACGATTCTATTCAGCCCGGGTCCGCATCGACGAGCCCTGGATCCGGCAGGGTTTGGACCGGGCCTACATGGCCCTCACGCTCAGTCTCTTCGTGGCGGCCTTGATCTGCGCGGGACTGGGTTTCACGCTCGAGCCCAACGCGGGAAGCCGCCTGGCGATCACAGCGGGCGCCGCGGTCGCCGCATTGGGCATCGGCGTGTTCGATTATCACGCAGCGCTCGCCCGGGCGCGCTTCGACGGCCGGCTGTACTTCAATCTCGTCGCGGTGAAGAACGGCCTCGCCTTCGTGCTGATGGCGGGTGCCGCCTGGTTCTTCCCCCAACCTGTCTGGGTTCTGACGGCGGCCGGGATCAGCCAAGCCTTCGCGATCCTGCTGCTGTATCGACCGCTACGCGATCCGATCGTTCCACGCGTACGGCTGAAGCTGCGGGAAGCTTGGCGGCTCTTCGTCGCCTACGGCCTTCCCCTCATCGCCGCCAACGCGATCTACCAGCTGCTGCCGTTCCTCAATCGGGGCAGCATCGCGTCCCATGCGGGCCTCGCCGAGGCGGGCTACTTCGCCCTCGCCGCCGATGTCACCACCCGGAGCATCGGCACCCTCGGGACCGCCCTCGATCTGCTGCTCTTCCAGCTCGCGGTCCGGGTCGAGGAGGAACAGGGGCGTGCCGCGGCCGAGCGCCAGGTCGGGCTCAATATCGGCGTGGTGGTTGCGCTGCTTCTGCCCTGCGCGGTCGGGTTCTGGGCCGTGCTCCCGGCCCTCGAGGCGCTGGTGGTACCGGAGGCCTACCGCGGCCCCTTCGCTGCTTATGCGGGGCTGATGGTTCCGGGCTTCTTCTGCCTCGCGATGACCAACTTCGCCCTCAATCCGATCTTCCAGATTCGTCGGCGCACGCGCCCGGTCATCGCCGCCGCTCTGGTTGGGCTCGCCCTCAACGGGCTCGGGCTGTGGCTCCTGCCGTCCCGGTACGGTCCCGAGGGCGTCGCGATCGCGCAGACCGCCGGCCTCGGGGCCGCCACCCTCATCCTGGCCTGGCGTGCGCTCACGGGACCCCAGCGCCTGCACCTGCCCTGGTGGGAGATCCTGGCTGCCAGCATCGCCTCCCTCGCCATGGCACTCTGCCTGTTACCCCTGCGCCATATCGAGCCGACACGGGCGCTGCTGCTTTCCGTGCCTCTCGGCATGGCGATCTACGGTGCGCTCGTCTGGCTCTTCGACATCGCCGGCCTGCGCGGTCACGTGGCGGCGCGGTTGACCCGTTCACCACCCGAGACCGCACCGGCCGAATAGCCGTTCCTGACCGGATGCCATCGGCGTGAACCTCCTCTAAGGTGGCTCCACAGGAACAGGATCGAGGGTGCCGCAGAGTGCCCCGGATCGGGTGGGATTCGATGCGTACATATGAGCCTCACGACGAGGGCGCCGCGGCCGAGATCGTCCGCGGGGCGGTCGGGAGCCCGGAGCGGCTTCGCCTCGTTGGCGGAGCGACCAAGGCCGGGATCGGCCGACCGGCCCAGGACGAAGCGACGCTCTCCAGCGTGGCTCTGACCGGCATCACGCTCTATGAGCCCGCCGAGATGGTCGTCGCCGCCCGGGCCGGGACGCCCCTGGCCGAGGTTCAGGCCCTCCTCGCGGCGCGCGGTCAGATGCTGCCCTTCGAGCCCATGGACCACCGCTCCCTGATGGGCACGACCGGCGAACCGACCTTCGGCGCCGTCGCGGCGGCCAACAATTCCG
Organism: Methylobacterium sp. Leaf465; assembly: GCF_001424705.1. GTDB lineage: Bacteria > Pseudomonadota > Alphaproteobacteria > Rhizobiales > Beijerinckiaceae > Methylobacterium. The sequence goes on along the minus strand of NZ_LMRA01000005.1, from coordinate 61,893 downwards.
GACCACGCCGGATCAACGCGGGCGCCGCCCGCGACAGCCTGATCGGCGTGCGCTTCATCAACGGACGGGGCCAGGCGATCAAGTCGGGCGGGCGGGTGATGAAGAACGTCACCGGGCTCGACCTGGTGAAGCTGATGGCCGGCTCCTGGGGCACCCTGGGTCTGCTGACGGAAGTGACGTTCAAGGTGCTCCCCGTTCAGGAACGGGTCGCCACACTCGCGTTCCCGGACCTCGACGATGCCCGCGCCATCGCGGCCTTGAGCGCGGCCCTCGGCTCGCCCTTCGAGCTGACCGGAGCCGCTCACCTGCCGGCCGGGATCGAAGGCGGGGCGGCGCGGACGCTGATGCGGATCGAGGGTTTCTCGGAGTCGATCGATTATCGTCTCGGCGAATTGCGTCGCCTGCTCAAGCGCTTCGGCCAGCCCGAGATCGTCGAGGGCGAGGCGGGGACAGCGCTTTGGGCCCGCATCCGCGACGCTGCGAGCTTCGCCGAGCCGCGGAGTGCCGCGGTCTGGCGCATCTCCACTGCGCCGACCCGCGGCCCCGCCGTCACCGCCGCGATCGGCGCCCAGCGCGACGCCCGCTGGTTCTACGACTGGGGCGGTGGGCTGGTCTGGCTCGCCACGGATGCCGGGGGCGATGCCGGCGCCGAGGTCGTCCGGGCGGCCGTGCGCGCACAGGGTGGGCATGCGACCCTGGTGCGGGCACCCGATGCCGTCCGGGCGGCCGTGCCGGTCTTCGAGCCATTGGCCGAGCCCCTCATGCGGATCACCGCGGGCATCAAGGCGGCGCATGATCCCCATGGCCTGTTCAATCCGGGGCGGATGTACGCCGGTCTGTGAGCGAGGGGCGGTGCGGGACGAGGTCGCGTCGATCGCGCTCTTCGGAGCGATTCCAAGGCTCGGCAACTGGCGCGAGACCCTCTAAACAGCAGGGACCAAGAACGACGATGCCGACGCGGGCCGGACCCGATGGACGGCACGAGGGTGGACCCGAGGACGCACCGTGCAGACCAATTTCAGCCTGACGCAGCTCGCCGATCCGGCCATGGCGGCGTCCGAGAAGATCCTCCGGACCTGCGTGCATTGCGGGTTCTGCACCGCGACCTGCCCGACCTATCTCCTGCTCGGCGATGAACTCGATTCCCCGCGCGGGCGGATCTACCTGATCAAGGACATGCTGGAAGGCGGAAAACCGGCGGTGCCGGAAGTCGTCAAGCATGTCGACCGCTGCCTGTCCTGCCTGTCCTGCATGACGACCTGCCCCTCGGGCGTGCATTACATGCACCTCGTCGACCATGCGCGGACCTATATCGAGGAAACCTATCGGCGTCCGTTGAGCGACCGGCTGCTCCGCAGCGTGCTGGCCTTCGTGCTGCCCTACCCGAACCGCTTCCGCCTGGCGCTGCTGGGGGCGAAGATCGGTGCTCCCTTCCGGCCCCTGGTGGCGCGCCTGCCGCGGGTCGGCAACCGCCTCGCGGCGATGCTCGACCTCGCCCCGGCCCATCTGCCGAACCGCAATCCCACTGACCGGCCCGGCACCTTCCCGGCCGAGACGCGGGCCCTGGAGGCGAGCGCGGCGTTGCATGGGTATACCGCGCCGTCGCGTCGAGGTCGCGTGGCTTTGCTGCGCGGGTGCGCTCAGAGCGTGCTGCGTCCCGATTTCAACGAGGCGGCGATCCGGCTCCTGACCCGTCACGGGGTCGAGGTGGTGCAGGCCGCGGGGGAGGGCTGCTGCGGCGCCCTGACCCACCACATGGGCAAGGCGGATTCGTCGCATGCCCAGGCTCAGCGCACCATCGACGCCTGGATCGCCGAAATGGACGGCGCCGGGCTCGACGCGATTCTCGTCACCGCCTCCGGCTGCGGCACGACGATCAAGGATTACGGCTTCATGTTCCGCGAGGACCCGGCCTACGCGGAGAAGGCGAAGCGCGTGTCCGCCATCGCCAAGGACGTCACCGAGTACATGGCCACCATCGGGTTGATGCCGCCGATCGTCGAGACCGACCTCGTGGTCGCCTACCACTCGGCCTGCTCGATGCAGCACGGCCAGGGCATCCGCACCGAGCCGAAGAACCTCCTGAAGACGGCGGGCTTCACCGTGAAGGACGTGCCCGAGGGCCACATCTGCTGCGGCTCGGCCGGCACCTACAACATCCTCCAGCCCGAGATCGCCAACCGCCTGCGGGACCGCAAGGTCGCCAACATCGAGCGGATGCGCCCCGACGTCATCGCCACCGGCAATATCGGCTGCGCCACCCAGATCGGGAAGGGCACGGCGATCCCGATCGTCCACACGGCGGAGCTCTTGGACTGGGCGACCGGCGGCCCGAAGCCGGCGGCCCTGGAGGGGCTGCCGGAGCGGACGATGGCGGCGGCGGAGTAGAGGCGCGTCAGCGCTCGCTCCGGTCCGCCATCGGGATCCAGCGGTACCCGAGCCCGTCGCGGACGACGTATCCGAGCGACGGGAAGGCGGTGTGGTAGCCGGCGACGAGGACGCGGTCGGTGGCGGCCATGTCGTAGATCGTCCGTCGGGTCGCGGCGCCGGCCGCCTTGTCCATGTCGAACAGGGCGTGCCAGTCGGGCCGGGCCAGCGAGGCAACCTCGTGATGGGCGCAGTCGCCCCAGACCAGCAGGCGCTGGCCCTCGCTTTCCACGTTGAAGGCGAGGTGGCCCGGCGTGTGGCCGAAGGCCGCCACGGCGTCGATGCCCGGCACCACCGTCTGGCCCGGCGACACGAAGCGGATGTGCTCGGCGAGGGGAAGCAGGTGGCTGCGGAAGACGCGGGCCGACTTGTACGCGTTGCCGTCCGGCGGGCCTGCCAGGCGATCGTCGTCCCTCCAGAAGGCGAATTCCCGGTCGCCCATGACGTAGCTGGCCCTGGGGAAGAGCGGGCGCCCATCCTCCAAGAGTCCGCCGATATGGTCGGTGTGGCAATGCGTCAGGACCACGAGGTCGATCGCGTCCGGCGACAGGCCGGCCTGCCGCACCCGCTGCGCCAGCTGCCCGCCGGCCGGGCGCGGGATGAAGCCCACCGCCCCGTTCCCGGTGTCGAACAGGACGGTCTCGCGGCCGGTCTGGACCAGGATCGGCGTGAAGCCGGGCTCGAAGCGGTCCGGCGGAAGCCGATTCTCCCGCATCAGGGCCTCGACCTCCGCCTTCGGACGGTCCTCGCCCACGATCGGCCAGGGGCCGTCGATGACCGCGTCGGCGTCGCACAGGGCGGTGACGGTGAAGGCACCGAGGCGGATCCGCCGCAGGCCGGCGGGCGGGCTCGGGGGCGGGGCTTGCGTCGGTATGCCCGCCCGTGCGGCTCTCGGAAGGGCGAGGCCGGCGACCAGGGTCGCGGCGAGATGACGGCGGGTGAGTTCGGTCATCGCTGGACGTTTCCCGAGAGGGCCGGTTCCGTCAGGATGTGTGCGGGACCGGTCGCGAACGGTCTATCGCGGTGGGAGGGGGCCAGCTTGAACGAACGTGCTGCGCCGTCCGGCGCGTCGCCCCTCCCGATCTGGCATGTCGAGGGGGCGCACACGCTCTTCGCGGGGCCGCTCGCGTACAATGCCAGCCACCAGCACGGCGCCCCGGTCTATCTCGCGGGGCTCTACGACGCCTTCCGCATCCGCTTCGCGCCGGGGGCGTGGATCACCTGTCGCACGGCCTTCGTTCCGGCGGGGATGCCGCACGAGCTGGATTGCGGCGGCGCTCCCCTCGGCGTCCTCTATCGCGAGCCCGATGCCGGGGCGTGGGCCCTGACGGGCCTGATGGGTCCGGCCGAGGCGGTCGGCAGCGCCCTGGTGGGCAGGGGCGGGGAGGTCGGCCCGTTGCGGTCGCTCTTCGAGCGACGCGACGCCTGCGATTGGGCGGGCGAGGCCATCGCCGACCTTTCCGGCTTCGCGGCACGGCGGTTCGATCGGCCGGTCGATCCCCGGATCGCGAAGGTCCTCGTCGACCTGCGGGCCCGGCCGGAAGCGTGGATGAGCGCGGGACGGCTGGCCACGGCGGCATCCCTGTCCTCGTCGCGGATGCAGCACCTCTTCAGCGCGACCATGGGTGTCCCGTTCCGGCGCTATCGCGGCTGGCTGCGCATGCGCCGCGCCATCGCGGCCGTCGTCCGCGGCGCCAACTTCACCGGGGCCGCCCATGAGGCGGCGTTCGCCGACCAGGCGCATTTCGCCAACGCCTTCCGCCGGACCTTCGGCGCGCCGGCCTCCTACAGCCTGCGGGACATTCGCCGCCCGAGCCCGTCGCGGCCGTCAGGCACGATCACGCACGCTCGCCAGCACGAACACCCGGAGGGCGGATGAGAGGTTCTGACCCTCCCGACCGGCATCGACGGCGCCGATCAGGGCCTGGACGGACTGGCCGCGCGCGCCTGCGATCTCCCGCAGGGCGTCCCAGAACGGGTCCTCCAGGGACACGCTGGTCCGGTGGCCGGCGATCATCACGGAGCGCTTGGTGATGCCGGTGGTCATTCCGGCACCCGACCCTCCCCCCTCTGCGGGGGAGGGTGGTCGCGGAGCGACCGGGAGAGGGGAGCGCCATATCCGGAAAGGTCGCTCCCTCTCCCGCCTGCTCCGCAGGCACCCTCTCCCGCAGAGGGGAGAGGGTCACGTGCCGCGTCCCCCATCACCCCTCCGACTCGGGCCCCACGAGCTTGTGGCCCTCGTGGCGCGAGACCTCGATGGCCTTCTTGGCCTCCGCCAGGGTCCTGGCCTTCTTCGGGCGGCCGAAGGCGATGCGGTTGTCCGCGGCCTTCGCCTCCCGCTCCACCCGCGCCCGGTCCTTGCGGGCCTGACGCAGGTTGATGATCTCCGCCATGCCGGTGGGCTCCTCTAGGCGGCGCCGGGCACCAGCATCGTCTCGGGGCGCACCACGCGCTCGAACTCCTCGGCCGTGACGTAGCCGAGGCGCAGGGCCTCCTCCTTGAGGGTGGTGCCGTTCTTGTGCGCGGTCTTGGCGATCTCGGCGGCCTTGTCGTAGCCGATCGAGGGGGCGAGCGCGGTCACCAGCATGAGCGAGCGGCTCATCAGGTCGGCGATCTTGTCCTCGTTGGCCTTGATGCCGACGACGCAGTTGTCGGTGAAGCTCACCGCCGCGTCGGCGAGGATGCGGATCGACTGCAGCACCGCGTTGGCGATGACGGGCTTGAACACGTTCAGCTCGAAATTGCCCTGGCTGCCGGCAAAGCTCACCGTGGTGCCGTTGCCGATCACCTGGGCGCAGACCATCGTCAGCGCCTCGCACTGGGTCGGGTTGACCTTGCCGGGCATGATCGACGAGCCGGGCTCGTTCTCCGGCAGCGAGAGCTCGCCGAGGCCCGAGCGCGGGCCCGAGCCGAGGAAGCGGATGTCCTGGGCGATCTTGAACAGGCCGGAGGCCAGCGCCGTGAGCGCGCCCTGCGTGAAGACCAGGGCATCGTGGGTGGCCAGGGCCTCGAACTTGTTGGCGGCCGAGGTGAAGGGCAGGCCGGTCAGCTCCGCGACCTTCGCGGCGAATTTTTCGGCGAAGTCCGGATGGGCGTTGAGGCCGGTGCCCACCGCCGTGCCGCCCTGGGCCAGCGCCAGCACGCCGGGCAGCGTCGCCTTCACGCGTTCGGTGCCGAGCGCCACCTGCGCCACGTAGCCGGAGAATTCCTGGCCGAGGGAGACCGGGGTGGCGTCCTGCAGGTGGGTGCGGCCGATCTTCACGATGGCGGCGAACGCCTCGGACTTCGCCTGGAGCGCGTCGTGCAGGTGCTGCAGGGCCGGCAGCAGCCGATCGTTGATCTCGCGCGAGACCGCGATGTGCATCGCCGTCGGGAAGACGTCGTTCGAGGACTGGCCGCGATTGACGTGGTCGTTGGGGTGGACCGGAGACTTGCCGCCGCGCTTGCCGCCGAGCAGCTCGTTGGCGAGGCTGGCGATCACCTCGTTGGCGTTCATGTTCGACTGGGTGCCGGAGCCCGTCTGCCACACCGCCAGGGGGAATTCCTGGTCGTGCTCGCCGGAGACCACCTCGGCCGCCGAAGCCGCGATGGCCTGGGCCACCTTCGGGTCGAGGGCGCCGAGGTCCTGGTTCACCAGGGCGGCGGCCTGCTTGACCATGCCGAGGGCGTGGACGAGAGGCGCGGGCATCTTCTCGGTGCCGATCTTGAAGTTCTGGATCGAGCGCTGCGTCTGCGCGCCCCAGTAGCGATGCGCCGGGACCTCGATCGGGCCGAAGGTGTCGGACTCGGTGCGGGTGGCGGGCGTCTCGGTGGGCGACATCGTGGCCTCTTCGTCTGGTCAATCCGGACCCTACTTAAACTGCACGCCAGCAAACCGCGATGCCGCATCGCGAGAGGGCCGTGTGCCCGGCGCTGAATTGTCATGGCTTGTCAGCCCTCAGCCCGGGCCCGGAGTTGTCGTTTATGTCGAGTGCCGCCGCCCGCGTCGAAGCCCCTGTCGATGCCCCCGTGCCGGTCCGCTTCCGCCCGGCGGTCCCAAAACCCCTGCGCGAGCAGCCGGGCCTGTTCGGCTTCCTGAAGGCCGCCCGCGCCAACCCGCTGACGACCTGGCTCGACGTGCATTTCGAGAAGCCGGTGGTGGCCGCCGACGGCGCCCTCGGGCGCGTCACCGTGGTGAGCGACCCGGCCCTGATCCGCTACCTCTACGTCGAGAACGCCGCCAACTACCGCAAGGACGACCTGCAGCGGCGGGTCCTTGCCCCCGGCCTCGGCAACGGGCTGCTCACCGCCGAGGGCGAGGAATGGAAGCTGCAGCGCCGGACTTTGGCGCCGATCTTCTCCGCCCGGCACGTGCTCGGCTTCAACGGAGCCATGAACGCCGCCGGTGCCCGCATCGCCCGCCGCCTGGCCCGCCGCGACGGCACCCGCATCGACGTCGCCCTGGAGATGACCCGCGTCACCCTCGACGTGCTGGAGCGGACGATCTTCACCCAGGGCCTCGCCAGCGACCCCGACGCCCTGGGCCGGGCGATCACCCGCTTCCTCGAATCCGTCGGGCCGATCGATCCCCTCGACGTGTTCGGGGTGCCGGGATTCGTGCCCCGCATCGGCCGCCTGCGGGCGCGGCCCGCCATCCGCTTCTTCGCCGAGGTGGTGGACGAACTGATCGACCGTCGCCGCGCCCTGATCGCGCAGGGGACCGCGCCGGCCGACCTGCTGACGCTTCTCCTGAAGGCGCAGGACCCGGAAACGGGGAAGGGCCTCACCGACCTCGAGGTGAAGGCCAACATCGTCACCTTCATCGCGGCCGGCCACGAGACCACCGCCAACGCCCTGACTTGGGCCCTCTACTGCTTGTCGCAGGACCCTGCCGCCCAGGCGCGGATCGAGGCGGAGGTCGATGCCGTGCCGGCGGACCAGGACTTCGACGCCGATGCGCTGCCCTACACCAGGGCCGTGATGGAAGAGACCATGCGGCTCTTCCCGCCGGTGCCGTTCCTGAGCCGGCAGGCCATCGCGGAGGACCGGATCGGCCGCATCAAGATTCCCAAGGGCTCCCTGGTGATGGTGGCGCCCTACGTGCTCCACCGCCACCGGACCCTGTGGCAGGAGCCGGACGCCTTCATGCCCGAGCGCTTCCTGCCCGAGGCCCGGGCCGCGATCCCGCGCTTCGCCTACCTGCCGTTCGGGGCCGGCCCCCGCGTCTGCATCGGCCAGAACTTCTCGCTGCAGGAGGCGGTGGTGGTGCTGGCCCACATCGCCCGCGCCGCCCGTTTCACCCTGGCCGACGACCACGCCCCGGTGGTCCCGCTCCACCGCGTCACCCTGCGCCCGGAGCACGGGCTGCACATGACGGTGAACCCCCGGGGGTGAGGGCTGGAAGCTCGACATAACCCTGCTCCCCCCTTGCGGGGAGGAGTTGGAGGGGGGGGTTGGGCGACCCTCGACGGGCGGGGACTGGCGGAGCGACCCCCAGGCCTCCCCTCTCCCCGCGAAGGGGAAAGAGACGCGTTTCGCTGTCCGAAGGGCCGTCGTCTCAGTCCAACCGGGATCGGAGGATATACCCGCGCGCAACACCGCGTCATCCCGGGGCCGCGCAGCGGAGCCCTGGATCCAGAGGCACGGGCGGTGCCAGGATTGACGCCGTCGGCGGCTCTGGATTCCGGGCTCGCCTTTGGCGCCCCGGAATGACGATGCGGTTTTTTCGTTGAGCGCCCGCGTCGGCGCCGCTTCGCTCAGCTCTTCTTGCGGAAGGCGTCGAGGCTGACGACTTCGGCGCTGGTCTCGGTGCCGTCCTCGGCCTTCTTCGCCGGGGGCTTGGCTTCGGTCCCGTCCTCCGACTTGCCGGCTTCCTTGCCCGCTCCCTTGGCAGCCTGGGCCGCGGCGGGCACCGGGGTGGTGCCGGCGCCGATCTTGGGGACGGCGCTGCCGATGGTGGCGAGGCCCGTGCCCTTCGGCTTGATCTCGGTGGGCTCGGACGCGGCACCCCGGGGCGGGGTCTTTCCGGCCGCAGCCGGCGCCTCCTCCGAATCCTCCTCGGCGGCGGCCGTCTCCGTGCCCTCGCTGAGGTCGAACTTGAGGCCGAACTGGACGGAGGGGTCGAAGAAGCCCGTCAGGGCGTCGAAGGGCACCAGCAGGCGCTCGGGCACCCCCGAGAAGGACAGCCCGACCTCGAAGGTGTGCTCGGTGACGCCGAGGTCCCAGAACTGGTGCTGGAGCACGATCGTCATGTCCTGCGGGTACTTCTCGCGCAGGCGCTGCGACATGCGCACGCCCGGCGCCTCGGTGCGGAACGAGACGTAGAAGTGGTGCTCGCCCGCGAGACCCTCGCGGGCCGCGTCGGTCAGCACCTTGCGCACCACGCCGCGCAGCGCGTCCTGCACCAGAAGATCGTAGCGGATCAGGTCGTCTGCCATCTGCGGTCGCTTATGCCCGGTCACTGCCCGCCGTCACACGCCGCGATGGCGCTCCGGGTCGGATGAAAATCGAATGGGAATGCCGGTGCCCGACCCTCCCAGAACCCTGCCTGAACGGCCTTCGCGGCCATCCGGACGTCCGCTACCAAGTCCGTCCGCTACCCAGAACCACCGTTCCGCGACGCGGCGGTCGCCCGTCGCGGCTCCGACCGAGATCTCCGCACCGGAGCGAGCTTCCGCCAAAACCCGGGGCCTGTCGAGCCTCGGGCCCTTGCGTCCAAAAGCCCGTGGTCCGGAAAGGGGCTGCCGGGTTACCGTTCGGGCCTCGAAGCCGTTCCGGCGCCGCCGGATCCCCGTCCTCGCCGAGCCTCTCGGCCAACGCCTTGATTATAGTGGGAGTGCCGCCGCATTTGAAGCCCGATGATGGTGCGCCGATGCCCGAGCCGCCGGCGGCCTGGTCCGCCTCCGCGCTCCTCCGGCCGTCCCGGGTCCGTGCCGGCCTCGGCGCGGCGACGGCGCTCGTCGGGCTGGCCTTCGCGGCCTTCCTGGCGCTGGCGGTGGCGACCCTCCTCGCCCTGGTGATCGTGCGGGTCGGCGGCGACTGGATCGACGGCATCGCGCTTCTGGGCGGAGACCGTCCCCGCCTGCACCCGCGCCAGCTCGCCATGCGGGAACTGGCGGTGGACGTGGTGCGGCAGGGGGTCCTGGCCCTCCTCGTCGTCGTCGCGGTGCGCTGGCGCGACGGCGCCGCCTGGCGCCGGACCCTGGCCCTAGTGGCGCCGGTGCCGCCACCCTGGGGGCCCGGCGCGCCCGGCCTGTCGGCGCGCCGCTTCGCCGTGATCCTGCTGGCCTGGCCGGTGATCCACATCACCTGGGTGACCGGCATCGCCGATCTGTTCCGGATGCCCATCGGCCGGCACACGGCCCTGTCTCCCGGCCTCACCCCGGCCGCGGCGGCCCTGTGGTTCGCCTACGTGCTCGTCCTGGCCCCGGTGGCGGAGGAACTGTTGATGCGCGGGGCCCTGTTCGCCCGGGCGCGGGAAGTCTTCACGGCGCGGGGCGCGATCCTGGCGACGGCGCTCCTGTTCGCCGGGGCGCATCTCACGCCCGCGGGGTTCGCCCGGCCGGTCTCGCTGATCCCCCTGGCGCTGATCCTCGGCTGGGTCCGCTGGCGCAGCGGCCGGCTCTGGCCGGGCATCCTGCTCCACGCCTGGAGCAACCTCGCCATGATCGCCTACGTGCTCGGGCCCGCGGTCGGCTGAGGCCGGAGCGCGGTCCGGGGGCGGCACGACCTGTTGACGCCCCGGTCCGCGACCTCGCCAGCCCCGGCGCTTCGGGCTATTCCGGGAGCCCCCGCCTCGGAGCCGCGATGCACGCCTATCACCAGCTTCTCGAACGCATCCTGCAGGACGGGGTGCGCAAGGACGACCGGACCGGCACCGGCACCCTCTCGGTGTTCGGGCACCAGATGCGCTTCGACCTCGGCGAGGGCTTTCCGCTGGTGACGACCAAGCAGCTCCACCTGCGCTCGATCATCCACGAGCTGCTGTGGTTCCTCACGGGCGACACCAACGTGCGCGCCCTCCAGGCCAACGGCGTGAGCATCTGGGACGAGTGGGCGGATGCGAACGGCGACCTCGGGCCGGTCTACGGCCGGCAGTGGCGCTCCTGGGCCAAGCCCGACGGCGGCAGCGTCGACCAGATCGCCTGGGTGCTCGACGAGATCCGCCGCAACCCGGATTCCCGGCGCCTCATCGTCTCGGCCTGGAACCCGGCCGATCTCGACCGGATGGCGCTGGCGCCCTGCCACTGCCTGTTTCAGTTCTACGTCGCCGAGGGGCGGCTCTCGTGCCAGCTCTACCAGCGCTCGGCGGACGTCTTCCTCGGCGTGCCCTTCAACATCGCGAGTTACGCCCTCCTCACCGCGATGATCGCGCAGGTCACGGGACTGCAGCCCGGCGACTTCGTCCACACCCTGGGGGACGCCCACCTCTACGTGAACCATCTCGAGCAGGCCCGGCTGCAGCTGACGCGGGCGCACCGCCCGCTGCCGCGCCTCGTGCTCGACCCGGCCGTGACCTCGCTGTTCGACTTCCGCTTCGAGGACATCGCGGTCGAGGGCTACGAACCCCATCCGGCGATCCGCGCCCCGGTGGCGGTCTGATGCCGGCCCCCCGCATCACGATCATCGCGGCGGTCGCCCGCAACGGCGTCATTGGCCGCGACAACGACCTGATCTGGCGCCTGCGCAGCGACCTGCGCCGGTTCAAGGCCCTGACCATGGGCAAGCCCCTGCTGATGGGGCGCAAGACCTTCGCGTCGATCGGCCGGCCGCTGCCCGGGCGGCGCACCATCGTGCTCACCCGCGATCCCGCCTTCGCGGTGCCCGAGGTCGCGGTGGCGCACGACTGGGCCGGCGCCCTGGCGGCGGCCGAGGGGGCCGACGAGCTGATGGTGGCCGGCGGCGGCGAGATCTACGCCCTCGCTCTGCCCCACGCCGACCGCATCCACCTCACGGAGGTCGATCTGGCGCCGGAGGGGGACACCGTGTTCCCGCCGTTCGACCGTGCGCTCTATCGGGAGACCCGGCGCGAAGCCCATCCGCCGGGCGAGCACGACGCCTGCGGCTTCAGCTTCGTCGACCTGGAACGGGCCGGGTGAGGGCCGGGGCGCGGAGAAGCGCCGTAAACCAATCCGGCGCGACCCATTGCGCATTGGGTTCCCATGCGGTTGTCTTTCGGCAGCCCGATGCCCAAGTGGCAATCTTGACAGGATCCGGTGCGCCCACGCAGGTGCCGGGGTCGGGTCACGACGAGATCAACACTCTTGTCCACGCGGGGGAGATTCGGCCCGCCTCCTGAGGAGGCCGGGACGGGGAGCGCGGGTGGGCTTCGTGCGCGGCGCAGACGCTGCTGGAACAGGAGAGATCGGCGAGCATGCCTTGGAGCAATCAGAGCGGCGGCGGTAGCGGCAACGGGGGAGGGCCCTGGGGCCGAGGCGGCGGCGGCAATGGCGGCGGGGGTGGCCCGTGGGGCGGCGGTGGCGGCGGCGGTGGCAAGACCCCGCCCGACCTCGAGGACCTCCTCCGGCGCAGCCAGGACCGCCTGCGCGGGGTGCTCCCGGGTGGATCGTTCGGTGGAGGCCGCGGCCTCCTGATCGCCGGCGGCATCGTGGTCGCCGTCTGGCTCGCCACCGGGTTCTACACCGTGGCGCCGCAGCAGGTGGGCATCGAGACGGTGTTCGGCCGCTATCTCAGCACCACCGGCCAGGGGCTGAACTACAACTTCCCGGCTCCCATCGGCGCCGTGACCAAGCCGAATGTCGGCCAGGTCAACAGCGTGCAGATCGGCTACCGCGCCGGGCTCGGCAACCAGAGCCGCACCGTCGACAAGCCCGAGGAGAGCCTGATGCTCACGGGCGACGAGAACATCGTCGACCTCGACTTCGAGGTGCAGTGGCGCATCAATCCCCTGAAAGCGTCCGACTTCGTCTTCAACCTCGAGAACCCGGAAGGGACGATCAAGGCCATCGCCGAGAGCGCGATGCGCGAGGTCGTCGGCCGCCGCAACATCCAGCCGATCCTGACGAACGAGCAGTCGAGCGTCGCCCAGGAGGTCCGCGAGATCACCCAGAAGGCCCTCGACGAGTACGGCGCCGGCGTGCGCATCGAGCTCGTGCAGCTCGTCAGCGTGCAGCCTCCGCCGGAGGTGCGGCCCGCCTTCTTCGACGTGAACGCGGCGCAGCAGGACGCCGAGCGCGCCAAGAACGATGCGCGCACCTACGAGAGCCAGAAGGTGCCCCTCGCCAAGGGTGAGGCGCAGAAGATCATCCAGGCGGCGGAAGCCTACAAGACGCAGTCCACCGCCGACGCGACCGGTCAGGCCGCCCGCTTCACCCAGGTCTACGATTCCTACAAGGTCGCCCCGGTCATCAGCCGCGAGCGCATCTTCCTCGAAACGATGGAGCGGGTCCTGGGCTCGGTCAACAAGGTGATCATCGACCAGAACGGAGCCGGTGCCGGCACCGGCGCCAGCGCTGCCGGCGTGCTGCCGGTGCTGCCGCTGACCGAGTTCGGTCCCCGCAACGCTGCCGGTGGAGTGGCCCGATGAACAACCAAGCCCTCCGCACCGGCCTCATGATCGTGGCGGCCGCCGTGGCCGTCGGCCTCTACGCCTCGGTCTTCACCGTCGGCCAGATGCAGCAGGCCCTGGTGCTCCGCTTCGGCGGCGTCCGCGCCGTCCTGAACCAGACCGGCACCGACAAGCCCGGCCTCTACTTCAAGCTGCCGTTCTTCGAGAACGTCGTCCTGTTCGACAAGCGGGTGCTCGACCTTGATCTCCCGGTCCAGACCCTGCTGACCACCGACCGTCAGAACCTCGAGGTGGACGCATTCGCGCGCTACCGGATCATCGATCCGCTGAAGTTCTACCAGTCGGCCAACAACATCGCCCGCGCCAACACCCTGCTGGCGAGCTTTACCAACTCGGCCCTGCGCAACCTGCTCGCCCGCTCGACCCGCGACGCCATCGTCCGGACCCAGCGCGCCGAGCTGATGAACCAGATCCAGGCCGACGTGAACCGGCAGGCCAAGGAGCTCGGCGTCGAGATCGTCGACCTGCGCATGACCCGCGTCGATCTGCCGGCCCAGAACAGCTCGGCGGTCTACAAGCGCATGACGACGGAGCGCCAGCGCGAGGCGGCCGACATCCGGGCCACCGGCGAGCAGGCCGCGGTCACGATCAAGGCCAAGGCCGACCGCGACGTCACCGTGCTGCTTTCGGAGGCCAACCAGACGGCCGAGACCCTGCGCGGACAGGGCGACGCCGACAAGAACCGCATCCTGGCGGAAGCCTACGGCAGGGACGCGGACTTCTTCAGCTTCTACCGCTCCATGCAGGCCTACGAGACCGGCTTGAAGGGCTCCGACACGCGGCTCGTGATCAGCCCCTCGTCGGACTTCTTCCGCTACTTCAGCGATCCGCAGGGCCGGACCCCGGCGACGCCGGCCGCCCGCACGCGCGCCCCGGCGGAGCCCGGCTCCACCGGCACGCTGCGCTGAGCGGTCACCATGACGCTCCGGCGGCGGACCCCGGTTCGCCGCCGGACTCTTGATCGGCGGACGGCGGAGACGATCTAAGGACGTCTTGAGACAGATGAGGTCGATTATGGTTCCCGTCGCGAGCGCCGTCCGGGCGCCCCGTTCCCGAGCGCTTCAGCGCAGCCTGCGCTCTGCCCTCGCCGCCGCCGCGCTGGCGACCGCCCTCGCCGTGACCGGCGCCCCGGCCCCGGCCTTCGCCAAGGGCCCCGAATCCCTCGCCGACCTCGCCGATCAGGTCACCGACGCGGTCGTGAACATCTCGGCCTCGACCACGGTCGACGCCCGGCCCAACGCCCGCTCCGGCCCGCAGCTCCCACAGGGCACGCCCTTCGAGGACCTGTTCGAGGAGTTCTTCAACAAGCGCGGCCAGCGCGGCGGCGGCGACCGCAGCGAGGCCGACCGCCCGAAGCCGCAGCAGCGCAAGTCGAACTCGCTGGGCTCGGGCTTCATCATCGATGCGTCCGGCATCGTGGTGACGAACAACCACGTCATCGGCGACGCCAACGACATCCAGGTCATCCTGCACAACGGCACCAAGCTGAAGGCGGAGATCATCGGCAAGGATGCCAAGATCGACCTCGCGGTGCTGCGGGTGAAGCCGGAGGCCAACAAGCCCCTCAAGGCCGTGCCCTTCGGCGACTCCGAGAAGATGCGTCCGGGCGACTGGGTCATCGCCATCGGCAACCCCTTCGGCCTCGGCGGCTCGGTCTCGGCCGGCATCGTCTCGGCCCGGGGCCGCAACATCGAGTCCGGCCCCTACGACAACTACATCCAGACGGATGCTGCCATCAACAAGGGCAATTCCGGCGGCCCGCTGTTCAACATGAACGGCGAGGTCATCGGCATCAACACGGCGATCCTGTCGCCCACCGGCGGCTCGGTCGGCATCGGCTTCGCGGTGCCCTCGAACAACGCGTCCCAGGTCATCGACCAGCTGCGCGAGTTCGGCGAGGTCCGCCGCGGCTGGCTCGGCGTGCGCATCCAGAACGTGGACGAGACCACGGCGGAAGCCCTCGACATGAAGGACGGGGTCAAGGGCGCCCTGGTCGCCGGCGTCGACGAGAAGGGCCCGGCCAAGGCCGCGGGCCTCGAGATCGGCGACGTCATCGTCAGGTTCAACGGCACGGCGGTGAAGTCGTCCAGCGACCTGCCCCGGATCGTCGCCTCGACCCCGGTCGGCAAGGTCGTGGACGTGCTCGTGATCCGCAAGGGCGCCGAGACCACGAAGTCGGTCACCCTCGGCCGTCTCGAGGACACCGAGAAGCCGACCCTCGCCAGCGTCAAGCAGCCGGAGGCCGAGAGCGCCGTGCGCCAGGTGCTCGGCCTCAACCTGTCGGGCATCACCGACGAGGCCCGCAAGCGCTACAGCCTCAAGGACAGCCTCAAGGGCGTCCTCGTCACCCGCGTCGATCCGAACTCCACGGCGGCCGACAAGCAGATCAAGCCGGGCGAGGTCATCGTCGAGGTCGGGCAGGAGGCGGTGAACGCACCCGCCGACGTCAGCAAGCGCATCGACCAGCTCAAGAAGGACGGTCGCAAGTCCGTCCTGCTCCTGGTCGCCAGTGCGAGCGGCGACGTCCGATTCGTGGCGCTGGGAATCGACTGATTCCCAGACGCCATTCGGACACACCCGGCCGCCGCCCGAGAGGGCGGCGGTTTTGTTTTGGTAGGTGGGGCTACTCTGATTCGCAGCCGGCCGATTCACCGGCCGAAGCATGTCCCGTCGCTCCCCGTCATCCCGGGGCCGAGCAGCGGAGCCCGGGATCCAGAAACACAGGTGGCGCAAGGTCTTGCAGGGTCGGCGGTTCTGGATTGCACGCCGTTGGCGCGCCCCTTCGGGTCCGGGCTCGCCTGTGGCGCCCCGGAATGACGGCGCGGTGTCGGCTGTGGTCAGGCCGGAAACCCGCGCTCAGCACCATGTCATTCCGGGGCCGCCCAAGGTGCCCCGGCATGGCGGCGCCGCTCAGCCCACGAATTCGGCCGACGAATACCCCTGCAGGTAGAGCAACGCCGTGAGGTCGCCGTGGTCGATGCGCACCTGCGCGGCGGCCGCCACCTTGGGCTTGGCCCGAAAGGCGACGCCGAGGCCGGCCTCGGCGAGCATGTCGAGGTCGTTGGCTCCGTCGCCCACCGCCAGGGTCTCCGCGGCGTCGAGGCCGAAGCGGCTGCGCAGGGCGACCAGGGTCGCGCGCTTCGTCTCCTTGTCGACGATCGGCTCGATCACCTCCCCGGTGAGCCGGCCGTCCTGGATGCCCAGCGTGGTGGCGTGGGCCTCGTCGAAGCCGATCCGGGCTGAGACCGGCCCGGTGAACAGGGTGAAGCCCCCGGAGATCAGGCAGGTGTGGGTGCCGTGGGCCTTGATGGTCCGCACCAGGGTGCGTCCGCCCGGCGTCAGGGTGATGCGCGCTTCGATCAGCGCGTCGATCGTGTCCACGGGCACGTCCCGCAGGAGGGCGACGCGCTCGCGCAGGGCCGGGCCGAAGGCGATCTCGCCCCGCATCGCCCGCTCGGTGATGGCGGCGACCCGGTCCTTCAAGCCGATCGTGTCGGCCAGCTCGTCGATGCATTCCTGCTCGATCATGGTCGAGTCCATGTCGGCCAGGAACAGGCGCTTGCGCCGGTGCGGACCGGCCTCGATCACCGCCACGTCGATCGGCTCGTGGGCCAGGGCCGCGCGCAGGCGCCGGGCCAGCGCCGGCGCATCGGCGGACGCGCCGGGGACCAGCACCTCGGCGGCGACCTCGCCATGCAGGATGCGGGGCTGGTGTTCGGTGCGCAGCACCGCCCGAGTCTCGGCCAGCACCGCATCGGTGATGGCGGGGCGGCTCTCGTTTGCTATCAGGATCGCGACGAGGGTCATCCGGGAGTTTTCCACGCCAGTGTCGCCGGTCACGCAACGCACGCACGCGCAGGTTTTGCCGGCGGCGATCCTCATCGCAGGGCCGACCGCCTCGGGCAAGTCGGGCCTGGCGCTGGCGCTCGCCCGCGATTTCGACGGAGTGGTGATCAACACCGACTCGATGCAGGTCTATGCCGACCTGCGCCGGCTCTCCGCCCGGCCGAGCGCGTCCGAGGAGGCCGAGGCGCCCCACCGGCTCTACGGCCACGTGGACGGCGCGGTGAACTACTCGGCCGGGCACTTCGCCCGCGAGGCGGCGCCGCTGATCGGCACGCTGCGCGCGGAGAAGCGCCTGCCGATCTTCGTCGGCGGCACCGGCCTGTATTTCCGGGCCCTGGAGGAGGGGCTCTCGGAGCTGCCGCCGGTGCCGGACGACGTCCGGTCGGCCCTGCGGGCGCGGGCCGAGGGCCGGGCGACGGAAGCGCTTCACGCCGATCTGGCCGAGCGCGACCCGGCCGGGGCGGCGGCCCTGCGCCCCAGCGACCGGGCGCGGGTGATGCGCGCCCTCGAGGTGTTCGCGGCGACCGGCCGGCCCATCGCGGAATTCCACGGGGCCCGCACCCCCGGGCCGCTGTCCGGCCTGCCGCTCGTGAAGCTGTTCCTGGCCCCCGAGCGCGAGGCCCTGCGCCGGGCCATCGACGCGCGCTTCGAGGCGATGATCGCGCACGGGGCGCTGGGCGAGGTCGAGGCCCTGCGCGACCGGCGCCTCGACCCGCTGCTGCCGATCATGCGCGCCCACGGGGTGCCGGGCCTGATCGCGCATCTCGACGGGACGCTGTCGCGAGCGGAGGCGATCCGGCGCGGGCAGGGCGACACGCGGCGCTACGCCAAGCGCCAGTTCACCTGGTTCCGGCACCAGATGGGGCCGGACTGGCTCTGGACGCCGCCCGAGGAGGCCCTCGGGCGGGCGCAGGCGGCGCTTACTTCTCCAGGCGGGCGATGAGGGACGAGGTGTCCCAGCGGTTGCCGCCCATGCCCTGCACGTCGGCGTAGAACTGGTCGACCAGGGCGGTGACCGGCAGCTGCGCCCCGTTGCGCCGGGCCTCGGCCAGGAGGATGCCGAGGTCCTTGCGCATCCAGTCCACGGCGAAGCCGAAGTCGAACTTGCCCGCGTTCATGGTCTTGCCGCGGTTCTCCATCTGCCAGGAGCCGGCGGCGCCCTTGGAGATCACCTCCAGCACGGCCTCGACGTCGAGGTTCGCGCGCTTGGCGAAGTGCACGGCCTCGGACAGGCCCTGGACCAGCCCCGCGATGGCGATCTGGTTGACCATCTTGGTGAGCTGGCCGGAGCCGGCCGGGCCCATCAGGCGGCTGGCGCGGGCAAAGCACAGAATCGCGGGCTCGACCGCCGCATAGGTCTCGGCCTCGCCGCCGCACATCACGGTGAGGGCCGCGTTCTCGGCGCCGGCCTGCCCGCCCGAGACGGGGGCGTCGATGAAGCCGAGGCCGGCGGCCCCGGCGGCGTCGGCGAGCTCGCGGGCGACCTCGGCCGAGGCGGTGGTGTGGTCGACGAAGACCGCGCCCTTCTCCATGCCGGCGAAGGCGCCGTCCGCGCCGAGGGTGACGCTGCGCAGGTCGTCGTCGTTGCCCACGCAGGCGAAGACGATGGCCTGGCCCTTGGCGGCCTCGCGCGGGGTGGCTGCGAAGGCGCCGCCATGGGCGGCGACCCAGGCCTCGGCCTTGGCGGCGGTGCGGTTGTAGACGGTGACCTCGTGGCCCTTGGCGGCGAGGTGGCGGGCCATCGGGCCGCCCATTACGCCGAGGCCCAGAAACGCGACCTTCGCCATCATCATCTCCGCTCGTATCCTGAATACGAGCGGGGTCTAGGAGCGATGCTCCCGAGCGTCAAACCATCGCGAAGACTTATCCGCCGGTGACGCTCATGTGGCGCGGCACGGCGGCCGGGCGGGCCCGTTCGATGACGAAGTCGTGGCCCTTGGGCTTGCGCGCGATGGCGTCGATCACCGCCTGGGTCACCAGGGCATCGTCGGGCGAGGCGCGCAGAACCGCGCGGAGATCGGCCGCATCCTCCTGGCCGAGGCACATGTAGAGCTTGCCCGTGCAGGTCAGGCGCACCCGGTTGCAGCTCTCGCAGAAATTGTGGGTCAGCGGCGTGATGAAGCCCAGGCGCCCACCGGTCTCGGCGATGCGGACATAGCGGGCCGGGCCGCCGGTGCGGTCGGGCAGGGGCGTCATCGTGTAGCGCTGCTCGAGCCGGGCGCGGGCCACCGAGAGGGGCAGGAACTGGTCGGTGCGGTCGCCCTCGATCTCGCCCAGCGGCATGACCTCGATGAGGGTCATGTCCATGCCGTCGCCGTGGGCCCAGGCGATCATGTCGGCGATCTCGTCCTCGTTGACGCCCTTCAGCGCCACCGCGTTGATCTTGACCTTGATGCCCGCCTTGCGCGCCGTCTCGATCCCGTCGAGCACCACCTTCAGGTCGCCCCGGCGGGTCACGGCGCGGAACTTGTCCGGGTCGAGGGTGTCGAGGGAGACGTTGACGCGGCGCACGCCGAGTTCGGCGAGCTCGGGCGCGAAGCGGCCGAGCTGCGTGCCGTTGGTGGTCATCGTCAGTTCTTCGAGGGCGCCCGTATCGAGGTGGCGGGACAGGCGCCGGAACAGGTGCATGATGTCGCGGCGGACCAGCGGCTCGCCGCCGGTGATGCGCAGCTTGCGCACGCCGCGCTGGATGAACACGGCGCAGAGCCGATCCAGTTCTTCCAGGGAGAGCAGGTCGCGCTTGGGCAGGAACTGCATGTCGTCGGACATGCAGTAGACGCAGCGCAGGTCGCAGCGATCGGTGACCGAGATGCGCAGGTAGGTGATCGCCCGCTGGAACGGGTCGATCAACGGCGCGGGCGCGATCGGGGCAGCGTCGTCGGTGGCGCGGGGACCCCACATGCGGGATTCTGTGCTCTGTTGGGGTGAGGAAACGTTGGCGCGGTCGCGTGACGAACCTAACATGGCACGTCATATGAGGTCTCGCACCCTCGCGGGCAAGTTTGCGTCGGTCGCAGGGGCCATGCAACCCGTGCGGCCGACGCGGCCGGAAGGAAGCCATCATGACTCAACAGGCTGTCGATCCGCACGCGGCCCCGGCCGCATCCGAGCGCTGGCCCACCGAGATCCGCCTCTCGGGTGACAAGCGCACCCTCAACGTCGCCTTTGAGGATGGCGGCCGCTTCGCCCTGCCGGCGGAGTATCTCCGCGTCTCGAGCCCCTCGGCCGAGGTCCAGGGGCACTCGCCCTCCGAGCGCAAGGTGATCGGGGCGAAGCGCGACGTGGCGATCCTCAAGGTCGAGCCGATCGGCAACTACGCCGTCAAGCTGACCTTCGACGACATGCACGACACCGGTCTGTTCGGGTGGGGCTACCTCTACGATCTCGGGCGCGAGTACCGGAACCGCTGGGCGACCTACCTGTCCGAGCTGGAGGATCGGGGCCTGAGTCGCGATCCCGTTCGCCGGGCCGCGAAGCCGACCCCCACCCCGAGCGAGGGCGGCGGAAGCTGCGGCAGCGGCTGCGGCTGCCACTGAACGGATCGACCGCCGCCCAGAAGGCCGCTGCAGGACCCCATCGATATGACGCCCTCGACCAGCCCGGCGACGAGCCGGCGCGTCCTCGCGCTCGCGCTGCCGATGACGCTCGCCAACGTGACGACGCCGCTTCTCGGCTTCGTCGGCGCCACCGTGATCGGCCGGCTCGGCGATGCCGCGCTCCTCGGCGCCATGGCCCTGGGCGCGGTGATCTTCGATGCGATCTTCTGGTCGTTCGGTTCACTGCGCATGGCCACCGCCGGTTTGACCGCGCAGGCGGTGGGGGCAAACGACCGCGCCGAGGTCGACCGGACGCTGGCCCGCGCCCTCGCGGCGGCCGTCGTGGTCGGGCTGGTGATCGTGGGGCTGCAGGGGCCGATCGGCCGGGCGGCCTTTTCCTTGAGCGGCGCGAGCCCCGCGGTGATCGCCGCGCTGGCGGCCTATTTCCACATCCGCATCTTCGCGGCCCCCTTCACCCTGGCGAACTACGCCATCCTCGGCTCGGTGCTGGGGCGCGGGCGCACCGATCTCGGGCTGATCCTGCAGGTCGCCATCAACCTCACCAACATCGTCCTCACCCTGGCCCTGGTCCTCGGCGCGGACATGAGCGTCGCCGGGGCCGGGCTTGCCACCCTGATCGCGGAGGCGGCCGGCGCCGGCCTCGGCCTGCTCCTGCTGGCGCGGCTCGGCTCGCGCCCCTTCGCGGTGCCGTTCCGGGTGGTGCGCGATCCCCTGGCGCTCGCCCGGATGCTCAGCGTCAACGCCGACGTGATGATCCGGACCCTGCTGCTGGTGGGCTGCATCACCCTGTTCTCGGCGCTCGGCGCCCGCTCGGGCGACGTGGTGCTGGCAGCCAACGCCGTCCTGTGGAATCTCTTCATGATCGGCGGCTTCTTCCTCGACGGCTTCGCCACCGCCGCCGAGACCCTGTGCGGCCAGGCGGTGGGCGCCCGGGACGAGGCCCGCTTCCGCCGCGCCGCCACCTTGAGCCTGCTCTGGTGCCTCGCCTTCGGCGGCGCCATCGCGGGCGGGTTCCTCCTCGCCGGCAACGCCTTCATCGACGCGGTGACCATGAGCCCTGAGGTGCGGGCTATGGCCAGGCTCTACCTGCTGCCGGCGGCCCTGGCGCCCTTCCTGGCGGCGCTGCCCTTCGCCTTCGACGGCATCTACATCGGCGCCACCTGGACCCGGGCGATGCGCAACCTGATGCTCGTGGCGAGCGCGGCCTACGGCCTCGCCCTCCTCGCCGCCCACGCGGCCGGCCTCGGCAATGGCGGCCTCTGGCTCTCGTTCCTGATCCTGCTGGCCGGGCGCGGAATCAGCCAGGCGCTGGCCTATCCGGGCCTGACGCGGCGGACCTTCTCTCCGGCGGGCGCGATCCCTCGGGAGAAGCACGCGGTTGACTTCACGCCTGCGTGACGCGGGTCCGGCACAGCGGCGTTCCGGCATTGGCAGCGTCAGTCACGAGCAAGATCAGCGACCGCGACTGCATCAGGGTTTACTTGGACGCTCAGGTAGAGCTTTAGTTTGGAATTGTTCTTATTAAGGAACGTGACGAAAAAGCCTCTTTGCTTGGTTTATCGTCTGGTCTACGCGCTAGACACGATGCGCAAGAATCTCCGCTCCCCCCTCGCCCTGGTCGTTCTCGTCGCCGGCGCCGTCTCCCTCGGGAGCGGGGCCCAGGCGAAGGAGACGCCCATCGGCCCGCACGTGACCCAGAACGGGATCGAGGTGGGGGCCGTCTACCTGCAGCCAATCGAGATGGATCCGCCGGACATGATGCGCGCCGCAGCCGCGTCCGACATCCATCTGGAGGCCGACATCCACGCGGCGAAGGACAACCGCAACGGCTTCGCCGAGGGCGACTGGGTGCCGTCCCTGACGGTCAGCTTCGAGATCACCAAGCTGGAGGGCGAGGCCGCCACCGGGCCGAAGGTGACCGGTTCGCTGATGCCGATGGTCGCCAATGACGGCCCGCATTACGGCGACAACGTCAAGCTCTCCGGCCCCGGCCGCTACCGCCTCAAGCTCACCGTCGCGCCGCCCGGCCCGCACAGCCATTTCGGTCGCCACGTCGACAAGGAGACCGGCGTTGCCGAGTGGTTCAAGCCCTTCGACCTGATCCAGGACTTCACCTTCGCGGGTATCGGCAAGAAGGGAGCCTACTGAGCCCCATGGCCGTTCTCTCCCGAACCCTGACCGCCGCCCTCGCGGCCGGTCTACTGGCCGCCGCCGGTCCGGCGCGTGCCGAGGATCTGCCGGTCATCAAGGTCGAGATGAAGGACGGGACCATCACCCCGGACGTCATTGAGGTCCCGGCCAACACCCGCTTCAAGCTCGAGATCACCAACACGGGCACCAGCCCGGTGGAGTTCGAGAGCGTGGAACTGAAGCGCGAGAAGGCGCTGGCCGCGGGCGCGACCTCCTCCATCGTGTTCCGCACCGTCGACCCCGGCCGCTACGACGTGTTCGACGACTTCCATCCCAACTCGAAGGCCACCCTGGTGGCGAAGTGATGCGGCTCCGATAACCCTGGCGAACCCAACCGGAATGGCAGCCTCGACGTCCCTCAAGCCGCAAGACGTCCGCACGCCGCGCGACGCCCGAGACGCCTGGATCGACGCGAAGCTCGCGGATCTCGGGCAGTGGATGCAGCGCCACGGCGGTACCATCCGCACCATCCAGTGGGGTGTGATCGCGGTCTATCTCGTGCTGGTCGCGGTGCCGGCCTTCCTGCCGCTGCCCGACCGCAGCGCGCACCTGTGGAACAACCTGACCGTCTTCGCCCAGTTCGCGTTCTGGGGCATCTGGTGGCCCTTCGTGCTGGTGAGCATGGTGGTGGTCGGCCGGGCCTGGTGCGGCATCCTCTGCCCCGAGGGGGCGCTGACCGAGTTCGCCAGCCGCTGGAGCCTGGGCCGCGCCGTGCCGCGCTGGATCACCTGGGGCGGCTGGCCGTTCATCGCCTTCGCGGGGACCACCGTCTACGGCCAGATGGTCAGCGTCTACGGCTACCCCAAGCCCGTGCTGGCGGTGCTCGGCGGCTCCACCGTGGCGGCGATCGTCGTCGGGCTGCTCTACGGCCGCAACAAGCGGGTCTGGTGCCGCTACCTCTGCCCCGTCAACGGGGTCTTCGCGGTGCTGGCCAAGCTCGCGCCGGTGAGCTTTCAGGTCGATCACGCGGGCTGGGCGGCCTCGCCGAAGCCGCGCGGGGACACCTTCAACTGCGCGCCGCTGGTGCCGGTGAAGACGATGACCGGCGCGGGCGCCTGCCACATGTGCGGGCGCTGCTCCGGCTATCGCGGGGCCGTGCGCCTCGCCCGGCGCTCGCCCACCCACGAGATCGTCCACGTCGCCGGCACCGAGCCGAGCCTCGACCAGACCGTGCTGATCCTGTTCGGCATGATGGGCCTGGCCGTCGGCGCCTTCCAGTGGTCGTCGAGTCCCTGGTTCATCGACGTCAAGCAGGCGCTGGCCACCTGGCTGATCGAGCGCGGCACGACCTGGCCCCTCGAGACCACGCTGCCCTGGTACATTCTGACGAACTATCCCGAGCACAACGACGTGCTCAGCCTCCTCGATGGCGGGCTCCTGCTGGGCTACATCGCCGCCGCCGCGATCGTCCTCGGCGTCTCCCTCTCGGGCCTCGTGGCCCTGGCCACCCTGTCCCTCGGCTGGTCGCGGGCCCGCTTCCACCACCTTACCCAGGCGCTGATCCCGGTGGCGGGCTGCGGCGTGTTCCTCGGCCTCTCGGCGCTGACCGTCACCTTCCTGCGCGGCGACGGCATCCTCATTCCCTACGTCTCGGAGATGCGCGCCGCGCTGTTGCTGGGCACCAGCCTGTGGAGCGTCTGGCTCGCCTGGTCTGTGGCCGGCCTCTCGGCGCGGGGCCTGCGCCGCATCGGCGCGACCCTCGGCATCGCCGCCGCCTGCACCCTCTCGGTCTCCGGCTGGGTGCTGCTGTTCTGGATCTGGTAGGGCGGCCGGCGCGGCCGCTCCTGCGAACACGCGAAAAGGAATCCTCCGCATGATCGGAGCCTTCGTCATCGCCTTCCGCGAGGTTATCGAGGCGGGCCTCATCATCGGCATCGTGCTCGCCGCCACCCGCGGCATCGCCGGGCGCGGACGCTGGATCGCCTTGGGCGTCCTCGGCGGCCTCGCGGGCGCGGGCTTGGTGGCGCTCTTCGCCGAACGCATCTCCGACGCCTTCGAGGGCGCGGGACAGGAAATTCTCAACGCCGGCGTCCTCATCGTCGCGGTGCTGATGCTGATCTGGCACAACACCTGGATGGCCAAGCACGGGCGCGAACTCGCGGGCGAGCTGCGGGCCGCCGGCGAGGCGGTGCGCACCGGCCAGAGCACGGCCGCCGGCCTCGCCCTGGTGGTCGGCGCCGCGATCCTGCGCGAGGGTGCGGAGCTCGTGCTGTTCCTCTACGGCCTCGTGGCGTCCGGCACCTCCGGGCCGGACATCCAGTTCGGCGCCCTGGCCGGCGTCGCCGTCGGCGCCGCGACCTCTTCGGTGAGCTATTTCGGCCTCGCCGCGATCCCGACCCGCTACGTCTTCTCGGTGACGAGCGGCCTCATCGTCCTGCTGGCGGCGGGCCTCGCGGCGCAGGCGGCGCAGTTCCTCACCAATGCGGGCCTGATCACCGTGCTCGACCGGCCCCTGTGGAACACCTCCGCCGTCCTGCGGGAGGACAGCCTCGTCGGACGCGTGCTCCACGCCCTCGTGGGCTACACGGACCGCCCGAGCGGCATGCAGGTCCTGGTCTATCTCGGCACCATCCTGGTCATGGTCGCGCTGATGCAGGTGTCGTCCACCGGCAAGCGCCGCCAGCTCCGCACCGCCTGAGCGTCCATGCACGTCACCCACCCCGCCGATGCACCGGCCGCCCCGGCCATCCCCTTCGACGCCTTCCTGGCGGTGGATATCCGCGTCGGGACCGTCGTCTCGGCCGAGCCGTTCCCCGAGGCGCGCAAGCCGGCCCTGAAGCTCGTCATCGATTTCGGGCCGGCGATCGGCACCAAGCGGTCGAGCGCGCAGATCACCGAGCATTACCGGGCCGAGGACCTGCCCGGCCGGCAGGTCGCCGCCGTGGTGAACTTCCCGCCGCGCCAGATCGGCAAGTTCCTGTCGGAGGTGCTGACTCTCGGATTCGCCGATCCGAACGGCGCCGTGGTGCTGGTCCGCCCCGACCAGGCCGTGCCGAACGGCAGCCGCCTGTTCTGAGGTGCGGGTTGCCGGACGGTCGGTTTTTCGCCATCCCTGTCCGCATGAGCGACCTCGGACACGACGAATCCGGCATCGAGTGGGACGATGGGTTCGCCGATCAGCTGATCGGCGCGACGCTCTTCGTCGGCGTCACCTATCTCGATCACGACGGAACCCTAATCCGCCGCGAGCAGGTCTTCGGCCGGGTCGAGACCGTGGATGCCGAGGCCGGAATCACGATCCGGCCCTTCGACGGCGCGGCCCCCTTCACCATGGTGCCGATCCTGGAGGCCATCGAGCCGGCCGATCCCGGTTCGTACCAGCTCTCCCCGGAGGACCCGGTGGTCGAGAACCCCGACTATACGGTGGTCTTCAGCCTGACCGCCCCGCTCCGCCACTGAGGGCGTCACCGCCCTACCGGCGCAGGGTGGCACCTTCGGTCCACGCGGCCAGCCGGGCGGCGAGCGCCGCGCCGTCGCCGGACAGGGCGACGATCTTGAGGCGGGCGGTTTCGCCGGAGACGATCCGGATATCGGACCGGCGGAGCTTCAGGGCCTTGGCCAGATAGGCGAGCAGCGCCGCGTTGGCGGCGCCCGCGACGGGCGGTGCGGCCACGCGCACCTGCAGGGCGACGCGCCCTTCCGCATCCGCCACCAGACCGTCCAGCCCGTTGCGGCCCGCCCGCGGTGTCAGGCGCAGGGCGAGGCGCAGGCCGTCCGGGGTCACTTGGTAGGGCTCGCTCATCCGTATCCGACCCTCCAAGGCCCGGCCCGAAATCCGTGTCGCCGGACGGGGCCGGGCCGCGTTCGCCGCGTGCGTTGCAACAAAATCGCTGGAATGCCACGTCAATCCGGCGGTATCGGGGTGTCTCGCCTGACGTGTTGCACTAAGCTTCAGCGAAAATCACGGGAACGCCAGATGTCCGACCTCCGCTTGCGCCGCAGCGTGCTGTATATGCCCGGTTCGAACCAGAGGGCGCTCGATAAGGCCAAGACCCTGTCGGCCGATTCGCTGATCCTCGACCTGGAGGATGCGGTGGCGCCCGACGCCAAGGACGTCGCGCGCGAGCAGGTCTGTGCCGCGGTGAAGGGCGGCGGCTACGGCGAGCGCGAGATCATCATCCGCGTCAACGCCCCCCAGACGCCCTGGGGCGAGGCCGACCTCAAGGCGGCGATCCAGGCCCGCCCCGACGCGATCCTGATGCCGAAGGTGTCCTCCCCGGCCGTGCTGGAGAGCATCGCCAACCACCTCGAAGCCCTCGACGCCCCCGAGAGCATCGCCGTCTGGGCGATGATCGAGACCCCGGCGGCGATCCTCAACATCCAGGAGATCGCCAAGGCGCAGCGCGACCGGCGCACCCGCCTGACCTGCTTCGTGCTGGGCACCAACGATCTCGCCAAGGACACCTGGGCCCAGCTCGTGCCCGGCCGCGTGCCGATGCTGCCCTGGATGATGTTCACCCTGGCGGCCGCCCGCGCCGAGGGCCTGACCATCCTCGACGGCGTCTGGAACGACATCGAGGACGTGGCGGGCTGCCGGGCCGAGTGCCAGCAGGCCCGCGACCTCGGCTTCGACGGCAAGACCCTGATCCACCCCAACCAGCTCGAGCCGGCCAACACCTGCTTTGCCCCCTCCGACGAGGAGGTCCGCCGCGCCCGCCTCGTCATCGAGGCCTTCGACCGCGCGGAGAACGCCAAGCGCGGCGCGATCAAGATCGAGGGCCGCATGTACGAGCGCCAGCACATCGGCATGGCCCGCCGGGCGGTGAACTGGCGCGAAGCGATCGCCGCCAAGGGGTATTGAAGCCGCGCCCGGCCTCGATGATCCTCGATCATCCATTTGTGGATCGCCCGTCTCTGGCGCGGCCAACGACGGGCGGACTTCGTTGAACATCGAGATCCCGGGTGAGATCACCTTCTCGCGGACCTACAACATCCCGCCGATTTCGGTGTCGCTTCCGCTGACAGCCCGGGCCCGGACCTTCGCGCAGGCCGTGATCACGGCCATCGCGTGGTGCTTCATGATGCCCACCCTGGCGTTGTTTGTGATGCTGCTCTGGCACGCCTTGACGGTCGCGGCCGATCCCGGCGGATCGGTGCTGGTCCTGTGCGCCCTGGCGTTCCTGTTGCTTTGCTTCATGCCGAAGGCCCTCTTCGGGATGGAGGATCTTACCCGTGGCGGACTGACCCTGATTCTCGATTCCGATGGCGTCACCGATCGGCGTTCGGGACAGATCCTTCGCTGGACGGACGTGGCGACCGCGCGGATCGTTCCGAGGAGGAATGGGTGCTGGGTTCGCCTGGGCCTGCATACGCCCCTTCCGCCCCGGCGCCTGTTCGATCGCGGCGGTACAGGCCTGCTTGGGCGTCGAACCCCGGATCTGTACAACGTCGACATCACCAACCTTGACGTCCGCCAACACGTTCTCGGCCAGACGATGCTTGCGCTCGTAGCCGCCAATGGCGGGAGGGTGGAGCGCTGAGCGCATCGCGTCGGAGTGATCAACGCAGCGGGGCAGGATTGCGTCCAGCTCCTGCGCGGGAACACCCTCCGGCGCCGCTGCTTGTCCCGCCTGAAGCCCGGCGCGCCTGCGCGCCCGGTCCCATCCAGGACACAGCCGACCGCATGAGCCCGATCCTTCAGCCCTTCACCCTGGGCGACCTCACCCTGAAGAACCGCGTCGTGATGGCGCCGCTCACCCGCAGCCGCTCCTCCACCGAGGGCGTCCCGCCGGACTTCGCGGTAGATTACTACGCCCAGCGCGCCAATGCCGGCCTCATCATCAGCGAGGCCACCAACATCTCGCCCCAGGCGGTGGGCTACGCCTACACGCCGGGGATCTGGAGCGACGCGCAGGTCGAGGCCTGGAAGCACGTCACCGCCGGCGTGCACGCCAATGGGGGCCTGATCTTCCTCCAGTTCTGGCACACGGGCCGGATCTCGCATCCCGACGTGCAGCCGGGCGGACAGCTGCCGGTGGCCCCCTCGGCGCTCAAGCCCGAGGGCACGGCCTTCACGGAATCCGGCATGCAGCCGCACGTGACGCCGCGGGCGCTGGAGACGGACGAGATCCCGGGCATCGTCGAGGATTACCGCCGGGCCGCCGAGAACGCCAAGCGCGCCGGCTTCGACGGCGTCGAGATCCACTCGGCCAACAACTACCTGCTCGAGCAGTTCGTGCGCGATTCCACCAACCACCGCACCGACCAGTACGGCGGCTCGATCGAGAACCGCCTGCGCTTCCCGCTGGCCGTGGTGAAGGCCGTGACCGAGGTCTGGGGCGGGGGCCACCGCGTCGGCATCCGCCTGTCGCCCGCCACCACCGAGCCCGGTAAGACCCCCCTCGACAGCGACCCCAAGGCGACCTTCGGCGCCTACGTGGAAGCCCTGAACGCCTTCGGCCTGCTCTACGTCCACACCATCGAGGGCGTGACGCAGCAGACCCGCGACGTGCCGGATTCGGTCGATTTCGGCCAGATCCGCGAGCGCTTCCGGGGCGCCTATATCGGCAACAACCAGTACACCCTGGAGCTCGCCGAGAAGGACCTCGCCGAGGGCCGCGCCGACCTCTTCAGCTTCGGCCGCCCCTATATCGCCAACCCGGACCTCGTGCAGCGCCTGGAGGCCGGCGCGCCCCTGGCCGAGGCCCCGAAGTCCTACTGGTACGGCGGCGGCGCCAACGGCTACTCGGACTGGCCGGGCATGAACGGCCCGGTGGCGATCAAGCGCTGAGCGGGCAAGAATCGCAGTGCCTGGTTGATGTGGAGATCCTTCGTAAGGAATGGCTGCCACGTTCGGCGCCATGACGATGCATGGATTTCGAGCGGCCTTCGTTGTGTTCGGCCTCATTGGCGCCGCCGTCTCGGGCGGCGCCGTGAGCGCGGCGCCGAGCGTGCAGGTCATCTATCTGCTGCCAGCCGACCGTCAGGAGTCCGAGAGTTACCGGCGTGCTGCCGAGTTCGGAGTCAGGCATTTTCAAGCTTGGCTGAGCGATGCGCTCAGGGGCCCGACCTTTCGCCTTGCAGATCCGGCGGTGCGCATCGTCCGGTCCGAGAAGAACGCAGCTTGGTTTCGCTCCACCGACCGACACACCGGCTACAGCGCATTTTATCGCAATACGGTGGATGAACTCGCGCGTATGGGCGTTGTCCGGTTCAACGATCCCGCCTCACGCTTTTTGGTCTACGTCGATGCTGACCATGCCTGCGGACAATCCGGCGCTGGTGGCAGTGGCGTCGCCGTTGTCTCGGCCAACGACCTTCGCGGCTTGTCTGGCGAGCGTATTGTTCCTGCCTGCGACAGGGCGAATGGAGCTGAAATTGCGGGAAGGTGCCGCTGGATCGGCGGTATCGGGCATGAGTTTCTGCACACGATCGGATTGATGCATCCGGACCGGTCACCAGCCTGCCAAACTGCCCAGTGTCGTGCCGAGGCCTTGATGATGCAGGGCTATATCACCTATCCGCGTGCGATTCTGCTCGATGAGGAGAAGGCGCAGCTTCTTCGCTCGCCGTTCATCGAGACGGGTATCCGGACGGAAGCCCGTGACTGCACCGAGGTGATCGCCTCCTCGGTCCGCTGATCCTCGAACAACCTAACCATGCAGCTGCGCCAGCACCGCATCCCCCGCCGGGCTGGCAACGTAGCGCGTACGCTGGGTCCGCGCGTTCCGGTCGGTCAGGGCGAGGAGTCTCGCCTCGCTCGCCAGCGTCTCGACGGCGCGCAGCACCAGGGCGTGCTCCAGGTCGAAGACGCGGGCGAAGCTGCGGCTGTCGCGGGCGAGGTCGAGGTGGAGGGCGGCGAGAATGCCGGCCTCCAGGGTCGAGAGTCCGGGCTGGAGGGCGACCACCGCGTCGGTGGCCGCCAGGAAGGTCTCCGCGTCGGCCGGCGGTTCGCTCATGCGGCGGCCGGCGCGCGCAGGCGCACCAGCACCGACTTCGAGGTCGGCGTGTCGCTGCCCTCGCCGAAGGTGGAGAGCGGCACGAGGACGTTGAGCTCCGGGTAGTAGCCGGCGAGCGATCCGCGCGGCATGTCGAAGGGAACGAGGCGGAAGTCCTCGGCCACCCGGGTCACGCCGTCGTCATGGGTGCCGACGATGTCGACCCGGTCGCCCGTTCGGGCCCGGATCTCGGCCAGGTCGTCCGGGTGTGCGAAGACCACGCGGCGCTCGCCGTAGACGCCGCGGTAGCGGTCGTCGAGGCCGTAGATCGTGGTGTTGTACTGGTCGTGGCTGCGGAAGGTCTGGAGCACGAAGGTGTCGCTCGCGCGCTTCGCCCGCTGGTGCTCCGTCGCCTCGGGCAGGGGATCGGCGGAGAAGTTGGCCCGGCCGGTGGGCGTTTCGAAGCTGCGCTCGGCGGCGAGGTTCTTCAGCATGAAGCCGCGCGGGCGCCGGACGCGCAGGTTGTAGCCGGTGAAGCCCGGGATCGTACGCTCGATCAGGTCGCGGATGCGGTCGTAATCGTCGGCGAGGGCCGCCCAGTCGACCCGCGCGGAACCGACCGTTGCCGCCGCCATGCCGGCGATGATGCCGATCTCGGAGCGCAGCTCGGCCGAGGCCGGCTTGTTGATGCCGCCCGAGCCGTGGACCATGCTCATGGAATCCTCGACCGTGACGATCTGGGTCTTGCCCTTCGCGTTCCGGTCGATCTCGGTGCGGCCGAGGCAGGGCAGCAGGTAGGCGACGCGGCCCGGCACGAGGTGCGAGTGGTTGAGCTTCGTCGCGATGTGGACGGTGAGTTCGCAGGAGGCCAGGGCCTTGGCCACAAGGGTGGTGTCCGGCGTGGCGCGGGCGAAGTTGCCCCCGAGGCCGATGAAGGCCTTCGACGAGCCGTCGAGCATGGCCCGGATGGCGGCGAGCACGTTGTGGCCGTGCGTGCGCGGGGCGGTGAAGCCGAATTCCCGCTCCAGGGCGTCGAGGAGGGCGGCCGGCGGCTTTTCGTTGATGCCGACGGTGCGGTCGCCCTGCACGTTGGAATGGCCGCGCACCGGGCACAGGCCGGTACCGGGGCGACCGACATGGCCGCGCAGCAGCATCACGTTGGCGAGTTCCCGGACGGTGGCCACCGAGTGGCGGTGCTGGGTCACGCCCATGGCCCAGGTGCAGATCACCTTGTCGGCGGCGAGATAGACCCCGGCCGCGACCTCGAGGTCGGCCCGGGCCAGGCCGGACTGGTCCTCGATGGATTCCCAGGGGGTGGCGTCCACGGCGGCCCGGTAGGCCTCGTAGTCCGCGGTGTGGTTGCGCAGGAAGGTCCGGTCGAGCAGCGACGGCTGGTCGACGGCCAGGGCCGCATCGTCGGCCGCGAACACCGCCTTGGCGATGCCCCGGAACGCCGCCATGTCGCCGCCGAGGCGTGGCTGGTAGTAGTGGCTCGCCACCGGCGCGCTGGCGCCGCGCAGCATCTCCACGGTGTTCTGCGGGTCGGCGAAGCGCTCCAGCCCGCGCTCGCGCACGGGATTGAACACCACGACCTTCGCGCCGCGCTGGGCCGCCCGCCGCAGGTCGCCGAGCATGCGCGGATGGTTGGTGCCGGGGTTCTGCCCGACGACGAAGATCGCGTCGGCTTTCTCGAAATCCTCCAGCAGCACGGTGCCCTTGCCGACGCCGATGGCCGCCTGGAGGGCGATGCCGCTGGCCTCGTGGCACATGTTGGAGCAGTCGGGGAAGTTGTTGGTGCCGTAGTGCCGGGCGAAGAGCTGGTAGACGTAGGCGGCTTCGTTCGAGGCGCGGCCCGAGGTGTAGAACTCGGCCTGGTCCGGGTGGTCGAGCCCGCGCAGGGTGGCGCCGATTTCCGCGAACGCGGCGTCCCACGTCGTGGCGACGTAGCGGTCGCTGGCCGCGTCGTAGCGCATCGGATGCGTCAGGCGGCCCTCGCCCTCCAGGGCGTAGTCGGTCCAGCCGCGCAGCGCGCTCACGGTGTGCTTGGCGAAGAACTTCGGCGGCGTGCGCTTGTCGGTGGCCTCCCAGGACACCGCCTTCACGCCGTTCTCGCAGAACTCGAACGAGGACCCGTGCGCCGGATCGCCCCAGGCGCAGCCGGGACAGTCGAAGCCGTCGGGCTGGTTGGCCTTCAGCATGGCGCGCGCACCCGACAGGGGCGCCCGGCTTCCCAGCAGGTGCTTGCCGCAACTTTTCAGGGCCCCCCAGCCGCCAGCCGCGGAGGAGCGCTTCGGGGTCGCGACCGGATGATCCATGACGGGGTCCTGAGGGGCAGGGCTCGCATGGCCGACGATCGGCCGCGAAGCGGAGCAGTCTCGCCCCAGCGATATCGCGATGCACAGCGCGCGCTCAATCGCGCGAAAACGCAGGCCAGTCATGCCGTTAGGGGTCCCATGCGTTTTTTGCAGAGCCGATGAAGACCGGGTTAAAACCGTTCCAGGCCGCAATGCGGACAATCGGGACCTTCCTCTCCGGCCCCGGTCCCTGGCGGAGGGCGGGTCGATCGCCTAACCCTCGGGCCGGATCGGCCGCTGGAAAGCGGGGAAGACGGGAGCGGGGGAGATGCGGACGCCGGTGAGGATCTTCGCGGCGGCGGCCGTCGGCCTCGCGGTCGGCCTCGCGGTGATGGCGCATGACCGGCAGATGGGCGCCGAATGGGCCGTGTCGGCCGAGCAGATCGCCGACGCGCAGGCCTACGGCAAGCCCGGCGTGGAGCTTCCGCCGGGCCACATGGTGACCGCGCCCCAGCGCAGCGAGGGCGCGGAGCGTTTTCCCCTGAAATGGATCCTCCTCGGCCTCGCGGCCGGTGGCGCGGTCCTGGCCGGCACGGGCCACCGGCGCGCGCCGGCGCGGAAACCGGATGACCGACCCTGACGCCCGACGCCTGTCGCCTGCCGGGCACACCGGCCCGAAAACCCCGCGCGGCCATTGACGCCGTCACCGCGTGTCGGGCTTCCTGGCGTCGGACGGTTCCTCCCCGGAGGATCAAAAGGGAACGCGGTGAGGAATTTTGTTCCAACGCCGCGGCTGCCCCCGCAACTGTAAGCGGCGAGTTCCTCATCAGCACGTCACTGGGTGTTTCGACATCTGGGAAGACGATGAGAGGGCGGTGACCCGCGAGCCAGGAGACCTGCCGTCAGTCGTGGTCACACGCGAAACGCATCGGGCGGGGTGTCCTGGTGGGTGTCGGGGCGGATGCCGTGCGGCATCCGGGCCGGCCTCGTTCGCGGTGACGTGCCACAGACGTCGCCCGAGGTCCCATGTCGTCCTCCCGTTTTCGCTCGTTTCCCCGTTCACGGCCCACCGCCCGATCCTGGCTCCTCAGCGCCTGCGCCGGTTTCCTGCCCTACGGCGCCGGGATTCCGGACGCGTTCGCCGAGACTGTGCAGGCGGACCTCGCCGAATTGTCCGTGACCGCCGAGGCCCCGGCCAGCGGTGGCCGCGGGCCGGCCGCCCATGCGGGATTCGTCGGCGGCGTCACCGGCATCGGCGGCGGCCTCCGCAGCGTCGATGCGGCGAGCGCTGGCGTGATCTCGGGGGCGGCACTCAACAGCCGGCCGATCACCCGGCCCGGCGAGGCGCTCGAGAGCGTGCCCGGCCTCATCGTCACCCAGCATTCCGGGGAGGGGAAGGCCAACCAGTTCTTCCTGCGCGGATTCAACCTCGACCACGGCACCGACATCGCGCTTCACGTGGACGGCATGCCGGTGAACATGCGCACTCACGCCCACGGCCAGGGCTATGCCGACCTGAATTTCCTGATCCCGGAACTCGTCGGCGCGGTCGAATTCCACAAGGGACCCTACTTCGTCCGCGACGGCGACTTCGCCTCTGCCGGCTCGGTGCGGATCGACTATCTCGACACGGTCGCGCGCAACCTCGCGCTGACGTCGCTCGGCAGCTTCGGCTACAAGCGCGCCCTCAGCATCGCCTCCGCGCCCCTCGGCGAAGGCCACCTGCTCGTGGCCGGCGAGGCCCAGACCTATGACGGCCCCTGGGACGTGCCCGACCGCCTCGCCAAGCTGAACGCCGTCGTCCGCTACAGCCAGGGCACGGCCCTCGACGGCTTCGCGCTGACGGGCATGGCCTACTGGGCCAAGTGGAACGCCACCAACCAGATCCCGGAGCGCGCCGTGGCGGAGGGGATCATCGGCCGCTTCGGCTCCCTGAATCCCACGGACGGTGGCGACACCGGCCGCTTCTCCCTCTCGGGCCGCTGGAGCCGGACGAGCGACGCCGGCATCACCCGGGCGAGCGGCTACGTCATCCGCTACGGCATGAACCTGTTCAACGACTTCACCTACTTCCTCAACGACCCGGTGAACGGCGACCAGTTCCGCCAGCGCGACAGCCGGGTGCTCGGCGGCGGCGAGGTCAGCCACACCGTCGAGGGCACCCTGTTCGGCTTGGCCGTGGAGAACGAGATCGGCCTCCAAACCCGCACCGACGCCATCCGGGTCGGCCTGCTCAACACCACGGCGCGGCAAACCCGCTCGACCGTGCTCGATGACCGGGTGCTGGAGGCGAGCGCGGCCCTCTACGTCGAGAGCCGGATGCGCTGGACCGACTGGCTGCGCACCAGCGTCGGCGTGCGCGCCGACGGGTTCTCCGCCGATGTCCGCTCGGACACGCCAGCCAATTCCGGCACGGCCCGGGACGGGATCGTCAACCCGAAGCTCGGCCTCGTGCTGGGACCCTGGTTCGACACCGAGGTGTTCGTGAATTACGGGGGCGGCTTCCACTCGAACGATGCCCGCGGCGTCACCGCCACGGTGGATCCGGCGAGCCCGCTCTTCAACATCAGCCGCTCGCCCTTCCTGGTGCCCTCGACGGGCTCGGAGATCGGCCTGTGCAACCGCAGCCTCGCCGGGCTGGAGACGGCGGTGACGCTGTTCCAGCTCGACTTCGCCTCCGAGAACCTGTTCCAGGGCGACAGCGGCACCACCGAGCCGAGCCGTCCCACCCGCCGCTTCGGCGTCGAATGGACCAACCGCTACGCGGTGACGCCCTGGCTTTCCCTGGAGGGGGACCTGACGGTGACGAATGCCCGCTTCGCGGACCGCGACCCCGTCGGCAACCGGGTCCCGGAGGCGCCCACCACCATTGCCTCGGCCGGGTTCACCTTCGGCGAGGGGCCGGGCTGGTTCGGAGCGATGCGCCTGCGCTACTTCGGGCCGCGGCCGCTGATCGAGGACAATTCGGTGCGCTCGCGCCCGACGGCGCTGGTCAACGGGCGGGTCGGCTACAACTTCGACAACGGAATCAGCCTGTCCCTCGACGTGTTGAACCTGACCAACGCCCAGGCCGACCAGATCACCTACTTCTACACCTCCCGTTTGCCCGGCGAGGCGGCGGACGGCGTCGCGGACCGGCACTTCCACCCCGTCGAGCCGACGGCGGTACGTCTGACCCTGGCGGGGCGGTTCTAGGTCACATGCCTGGTGAAAGTCTGTGAGATGACTTTGCCATGTTGACGAAGCGTGGAACCACAGCTTACGCGGCTGTCATGCGTGCTTGGCGGCCAGATTGGGGATTCTGCCGTGCGGTCATCGCCCTGACCGTCCTCTACGCGCTTTGCCTGCAGGCGTTGCTGGGTTCCATGGCGCCCGTGCCCCAGCTGAGCTTCAACACCATCATCTGTGCCGAACACGCCGGAACGGACGCTCCGGCGGACGCGGCACTGCCCTGTCGGCATTCGTGCTGCACCCTGGTGCAAGCCGTCATGGTGCCCGTTCTGGTTCTCGCCTTCGTCGCCGTGCGCTGGTCGCCCGGCGATGCGGTGCTCCGCGCCTGGCGGACCGGAGACCCGGGAACCGCACGGGCGCCGCCCGATCCATCCGTCAGTCCCCGAGGTCCGCCGACCGCCTGATCGATCCGTTTGTCCCAGATCGCTCCGTGCCGGACCCCCAACCATGTCTCAGTCCCTCCAGGGTGACGCGACGGCCTTCCGCGCCGTCGTTTCTGCCCACCCGATGCAGGATGCCGTCTATCGCGCCGTCTGGCGCTGGCACTTCTACGCCGGCCTGCTCTGCCTGCCCGTCCTGATCCTGCTCTCGGTCACCGGCTCGCTCTACCTGTTCAAGGACGAGGTCAACACGACCCTGTTCGCGTACCGGACAAGGGTCGCCGTGCAGGCGAGCCCGCCCGTGGGTGTGGACGTCCTGCTGTTCAACGCCTCCGAGGCCGTGCCGACCGCCGTACCGGTCTCGTTGACCGAGCCCGCCGATCCGTCCGCCTCCGCGGTCGTGACGATGGCCGAGGGATCCCGCAGGATCCTGGTCTACCTCAACCCATACGACGGCTCGGTGCTGGATCGGGTCGCCCGGGACGACGAGTTCATGATGGTGGTGCGAGGCCTGCACAGCCTCGCCTACTTCGGACCGGTGGCCAACGGACTCATCGAGGTCGTGGCCGGGTTCACGATCATCCTGGTTCTGACGGGCCTCTATCTCTGGTGGCCGCGCCAGCAGGGCGGCGGGGTCGTGCGCCTCCGCGGCACACCCCGCAGGCGCGTGTGGTGGCGCGACCTGCACGCCGTCACCGGCCTGGTCGCCGGGGCCGGAATTTTCTTCCTCGCCCTGACCGGGCTGCCCTGGTCGGCCTGGTGGGGCCAGCACCTGCGCAGCTGGTCCAACGCGGCCGGCGTCGGGCAGCCCAGCGCCCTCTGGGCCAACAAGCCCGTGTCGACCGTGCCCATGCGAGAGATGCTCACCACCACCGGATGGGCCATGGAGGACGCTCCGCTTCCGACCTCGCAGCCGGCCGCCACCCCCACCATCGGGCTCGCGCGCGCCGTCGACATCCTGCGAGCCCTCGGGATGCCGCGCGGCTTCGAGGTCTCCCTGCCGTCGGGGGAGACCGGCGTCTACGCCGCGGCCGCCTACCCGAAGGACGTGCCGGGGCAGCGGATGATCTCCCTCGACCAGTACACCGGCACGCCGCTGGTCGACGTCCGGTTCGCGGACCTTGGCGGGGTCGCCCGCGCCATCCAGTACGGCATCGGCCTCCACAAGGGCGAGCACTGGGGTCGAGCCAATCAGTTCGCGATGCTGGCCTTCTGCCTGGCGACCATCCTGCTCGCCGTGACCGCCGCGACGATGTGGTGGAAGCGGCGCCCCGCCGGTCGCCTCGGCGTACCACCGTGGCCACGCGACCGGCGTGTCGCGGCCGGCGTGACCCTGATCGTCTTCGTCCTCGGGGCCCTGTTCCCCCTGACCGGGCTCGTCATCCTCGGCATGCTGCTGCTCGACCTCGGCCTGCAGGCGCTGCGAACCCAGGCGAGGACCTGAGGCAGCCGAAACGGGCGGCGTTCCCGTGCACCCCATCCTTCCCCTGCTGATCGGCCGCCGCGGCATCCTCGGCGTCGTCCTGATCGCGCTCGCGCTCTGGACACAGGTGCTCGCGCCGGCGGCGGCCCTGCGCATGCTCGCGGCGATGTCCGATCCGCTGCGCAATCCCATTCTCTGCGGCCCTGCGGTCGATGGGGGCGAGGAGGTCCGTTCGAACGTGGGGGTGCCCGCCCCGGCACACCCGGGATGCGCCCTGTGCCAGTTGTGCTGTGCAGGGGTCACCCTCCCCACGCTGCCATCGGGCCCGGCCGCCATACGGAGCGTGCACTGGCATCCGGTATCGTGGCCGATCCCCCCTCCCACACGCGCACGGCCTCCGTCCCGTTGCCTGGGGCAGCCCCGGGCTCCGCCTCACCTCGTCTGATCGCCGAACCACCCTTCCTCATCGCAGCGTGCCTACGCAGCGTCCTCCCCGATCCGTCGAGCTTTCCCCATGTTCCCGTACCCAAGCGCCCGCCGGCCCATGCGCGCCCTGGCGATCCTTCTCGGCGCAAGCCCGCTCGCGATCGCGATGGCGCAGGCCCAGACCGCCGGTCAGGCCGTGACCCTGGAAGAGCTCTCCGTCGAGGGCCAGGGCGGTGGCGCCGGACAGGGGCGGGGTCGGACTGCCCTCTCGCCCGCCGCCGCACCGACACCCATCGACCGCCCCGTCGGCGAGGTCGTCACCAGCCTCGGGCGAGACGGCATCATCGAGAACCGTCCGGCCACCAGCATCGGGTCGGTTCTGGCCAACAGCCCCGGCGTGACCGTGCGCCAGGGCAATGGCGGGCGCGACGTGGTGATCTCCATCCGGGGCAACAATGCCCGCTCCACCGGCGTGATCAAGAATACGGTCGTGCTGGAGGACGGCTTCATCCTGACCCAGCCGGACGGCGCCTCACGCTTCGACCTCGTCGATCCGCGCGCCTACAGCCGCATCGACGTGTTCCGCGGTCCGCAATCGGCGCTCTTCGGCAACTACGCCACAGGCGGCGCGCTCGCCTTCCGCACCCGGACGGGCCGCGAGATCGACGGCTTCGAGATCGGCACCGATGCGGGCAGCTTCGGCTACCTCAGCAATTACTTCNCGGCGGCGCGCTCGCCTTCCGCACCCGGACGGGCCGCGAGATCGACGGCTTCGAGATCGGCACCGATGCGGGCAGCTTCGGCTACCTCAGCAATTACTTCACGGTCGGCGGCGTCAGCGGCCCCGTCGAGATCAGCCTGTTCGCGAGCGATGTCCGTGCCAACGGCTACCAGGATCACGGTTCCTACGACACGCAGACGGTCAACCTGCTGGCCAGCTACACGCCGACGCCGGACAACCGCTTCACCCTGAAGGTGATCAACAACACGCTCAGTGCGAATCTGCCGGCCCGGTCCTCCCTGAACCAGTATCAGATCAATCCCTACCAGCGCGGTTGCGGCACGGCGGCGCTGGCGGCGCCGGGGTGTACCCTGACGAACCTGTTCGCCAACGGGGCCTTCGGCCGGACGGTGGGCGTCACCGCCGATGAGGCAGGGTTCGGGCGCGACGACCGGCGCACCATCGTCGCCCTGCGCTGGGAGCACGACCTCGACGCGCAGACGACCTGGCGCACCCAGCTCGGCTTCGACGAGCGCAACTTCAACCAGCCCTTCTATACGACCTCCTCGCGCGGCTCCTATCCATCCTGGAACTTCCTCACGGACCTGACCCGGCGCTACGATCTGTTCGGGCTGCCCGCGGTGGGCTACGTGGCGCTGGCCTACAACACCATCGACAACCACATCACGACCTTCAATCGCGCGCCCGGCGGTGGTCCGCTGCTCGGCGCGCTCATCGGGAACCAAGAGGCCGTCCAATCCAACCTCGGCGGGCGGGCCCGTACCGAGGTGGCGCTCTCCGACCAATGGACCGGCGTCGTCGGCGTCAGCGCGGAGAACACCGCGATCACGGGACGCAACGTCGCCTACGCCTATTCGGCCTCCGGCGTGACCACGACCGTCGCCGATGCCAACCGCAGCTTCCTTAACGTCGCGCCCGAACTCGCCCTGGTCTATCGGCCGACCCCGGAATGGGCGGTTCGGGGCCGGGTCGCGACCGGCTACACGACCCCGGCCGCGAGCAATCTCTTCATCACCGCAGCCGGCCTCCCCGGCAACAACATCCAACTTCGTACGCAGGAAAACCTCGGCTTCGACCTTGGCGTCGACTGGAGCCCGAGCGAGACCCTGCGCCTCAGCGTGACCGGCTTCTACGAGTTCTTCCGGAACGAGCTCGTGTCGCAATCTCCCGGCGCCGGCCTGATGAGCTACACCTTCAACGCGCCGGCCTCCGAGCATCGCGGCATCGAAGTGGCGGCCGATTGGGCGTTCGCACCCGGGTGGCGCGCGGTCGCCGCCTACACGTTCGACGACCAGATCTACACGCGCTACGTCGAACGGCTGAGCGCCGGATCTCTCAGCCGCCAATTCGACCGCTCCGGCAAAACGATCCCCGGTGTCCCGGCCAACCAATTGCTCGCCCGCATCGGATACGATGTCCCGGCCGGACCGCTCGCCGGCCTCGGAGCGTTCGTCGAGACCGTGTTCCAAGACGACTTCTTCATCGACAACGCCAACCAACTCAGGGCGCCGGGCTATACGATCGTCAACGCCAACATCCATTACGCCACGGAGCTCACGAGCGGCTATGCCAAGCGCTTCACCGCCTATGCCGAGGTGCGCAACGTCTTCGATACCGTCTACGTCGCTTCGGCGCAGAACCTCGCGAATTCCATCAGCGCGACCACGGGCCTACAGAACGGTGCGAGCGTCCTCGCAGGAACCACGGGGTCGGTGTTCGCCGGAGCGCCCCGTACCATCATCGCGGGAATGAAGCTGGCGTTCTGACCGCCCGGCATCGGATGATCCGCAGGTTCGGCAACGTTCTCCCATCGAGGAAGGGAGCCGAGCAGGCCTGTCCGCAAACGCGTCCTCCGCCTTGACCATCGTGATCGTGGCGTCGAACGTTGCACTTGCCCCCTGATCCATAGGACCAGCATCCTCACTATCGGACATCCCTGGACCGGTGCGACGACGAATGGGGCAAGCGGCGGCGGCGATCCGACCGTTGCGAACACCGGTCCGGACGCGGACGAGTGGGTGGATCACCCGTGGGGGCAGGATGAGGTCCACGAGTCGCCCGCTCTTTCAGGCGCGAAGAACGATGCCGCGGCTTCAGCAAGTCCCCTGGGACGCTCGATAGCACCAAGGCTATCGCTGGCGCGCACAGCCCCCCGAATTTCGGCCGCAAAAATCTCCGCACTGAATTCGAGCGAACGATCACGAAGATCCGCCGAGCCTCTGTATGTCTCCAACAGGTCGTAATCCATGATCTTCTGCGTCAGGTTTTGACAGCCCAAGACGAGCGGGACACTCACTGGACGAGCACGGCCTGGTCGCAGCGTGTGCCTTCCACGGTGAGGTCGGCGTAGCCCAGGCGGATGCCGAGGACCCGGAGCGTGTTGTCCAAGACCTTGTCCAGCGCGGGCGTCACCGCCGCGAGACCCGTGGCGACCGTGCTCTTGATCACCCCGGGCGCCAGGACGCCGAGACCGTTCACCTGAAGGTCGAGATCGTTGATCAGACGGCCGGTGAGGGATTGGAAGGACCCGCCTGAGGACACTGTCCGGACGGTGTGGCGGGTGATGTCGTCGTCACTGAACGTTACGAGCTGCGTGTAGGCGTTTCCGACCGTGACGCGGCTCTGGCCGGTCACCGTCAGGGCGGGAGCGACCCGCAGGAGCGTCGCCGGCTGATTGAGGTCGGGCACGCGCGCATTGGGGTCGAGGAGCGCCTTGGGGATGTCGGCCACCGCGAGGTCTGCGACGCCGGTCTGGGCTTCCAGGACGACCTGTCGGCTCTGCCGGTCCGACCAGGGGCAGGTCACCGAGCGCAGCCGCCCCTGCGCCTTGGCGACCTGCACGTAGAGAGGCAGTTGGAGGAGGCCGAGATTGAGCGGCAGGGCCAGGCTGGCCTCGATGAGGAGGCGGGTCTGCGCCGTCTGCACCGTGGCCTTCGAACTGCCGGGCTGGACGTAGCCGGAGCTCTGGCGCTTCTCGCCGATCCCCAGCGTGACCTGGGTCCGCAGCAAGCCCGGTATGCTCGCGCCGAGATCCGCGGAGACCTGGCGATCGCCGTTCGCCACCAGGATGGCGGCCGACAGGGTATCCATCAGGCCGATCGATGGACCCTTGACCCCTGTACTCGGCGCGAGGTTCGCGGCATCTCCGAGATCGATGATTCGCCCGAGGCGGACGGATCCGCCGGCACCTCGAACGACGTTGTTCAACTGCCCGAGGGCGGCTGTTGCCGCAGCGTTGCCTGCGGTCGTGGCCGCGACCGACTGGAGCGCCGAGAGCACCTGTCCCAGCGTCGCGTTCGCGGCGACGACGTCGTTGTAGTTGTCGACTTTGAGATTGAGGCCGGGCTGGAGGGTATCGAGCACGCGGAAGCCGTCGACCTGGGCCGCCGCCAGCGCTTCGTAATCCCCGACCGACAGGTTGAGCGGCTTCCCCAGCAACGCGCCGAGAACGCCGTTGAGCACCCCG
The DNA here is from genome assembly GCF_001424705.1 of Methylobacterium sp. Leaf465. Taxonomy (GTDB): domain Bacteria; phylum Pseudomonadota; class Alphaproteobacteria; order Rhizobiales; family Beijerinckiaceae; genus Methylobacterium. Next base: position 19,467 of record NZ_LMRA01000005.1, on the reverse strand, counting down.
GCATCCAGACGAAGCAGCCCGGAGCCGATGCTGAAGGAGGCGAACCGCGCCGAGGCGGCGGTCCCACGCACATCGATCTGCACGTCGCGCTTGAAGCCGAGAGCCGGAGCGAAGAAGGTCGGCGTCTGCGTCCGAAGATCGACCCGGACGGCACTGGGCGAGGCGGCATTGGCGACGAAGCGATCCGCCACTGGAACCTTGGCATCGCCCACATACACACCCGGCTGGACCGTGATCACCGCAGCGGCCCCGAAGCCATTGTCGGCGAGCGATTGACGCGCCAGCAGGTCGGCCCGCTGCGGATCGGAGGCCGCCAGGGTGGCGGCCAGGTCGACCGCCCCTTGCGCCTTGCGCCGGGCGACGACCATGGAGCCGTAATCCACCCCAACGGCCGTCGCCGCGAGGAGTGTGGTGAAGGCCAGCGCGGTGAAGACCGCGACAGCCCCACGCGCGTCGGGCGCGAAACGGCCGATCACAGGCCACCCCGGCGCACGCTGACCGTGCTCTGGATGAGGTCTGGCGGGAGTGGGATCAAGCCGGAGAGTCCCGAGAACCCGAGCGACTTCGCATCGAACGTCAGGGTCACTGTGAAGAGGGAAGCATCCTGGGCGTTCGGTCCAACCGTCACCAACACGGTGCCGGGCTTGAACATGGCCCCCTCCGTCAGGGCCGCCGCCACTCTCTGCCGGGCGAGAGCGGCGCGCTCCTGATCGCTCACGCCGGCGATCGAAGCCCGGGCCGCCTCCGACGCGATATGCTTCAGGTTGTGCGAGGCCCCGAGATAGATCCCGAATGCCACGATACCCGCAAAGAGCGCCAAGAGGGCGGGGACGACCAGGGCGAATTCAACAGCAGCGCTTCCTGCTTGAGCACGCAAAGCACGCCGAATCCACGCTTGGAAATTGTATTCAAAACGCATGAGAAGGCATCCGTCATGCACAACGGTTATTGATCGATGTTATGTTTTCACGGATTTCCTAACGAGACCTTTATATGACGACATCCGAGCAGCCGGATACGTCAAGATAAAACCAATAATATTGATCAATACAAGATAGTAAAACACAGGTACTGTACGAAAATGTCAGGTCCGCCGTAGCGTGATTCAGTCCTGCAATTTCTGGTTTAAGTGACGCTAGCCCTCGAATGAGGAGAACAAAGCAATTTTAAGTCGTCCAGCCTCCGGCAGTCTGCCACTGCCAAATACGACAGCGCGTCCTCGATCCCGGTGGGGCAGGGCGCTTCATCAGCCTCCCAATCGGCGCGGACGATATCCTCGGGCAGGTTCTGCCCCCCGCCTCGTCCTGGCCGCCGGGCACCGAATCAGGACACGGCGTACACCGCCACGAAGAACCTCACGGCCCTCTCCGAACGCAGTCGCAGGAGCCACGCTCAGTCCGAGCATCAGCGTCGGCGCTGGTATGCCTGAGCTAAGCATTGGCCCAGGCTCGCCACGGGAGGCCGCCGACTGTGCGAGCTTCAATGGCAAGCCCAGAGACGAGTGCCTCCGCCAAGAGATCGTCTAACCGCTGAAGGCGGCGCAGATCCTCATCGGGATCCGGTAGAGCGCCTCCAACCACCTCCAGCCGCACGTCTCCTTGGGTGACCGCCCACCCGCGCCCGGCACCTTCCGGATCTCGCTTTCCGGCGGCCTATGGCCGCCGCCATTCTAACCCCGCGGTTCCGGCTCGCAGAACCAAAGCTCCAAAGCGGACGCCGAGCCGGCTCCAACCCTTCTCAGGTTCTGAGACCGATCAGCCTTTCGGCCAAACTTGCCGAGGCGAAGTCGCCGCGATTGAGGATCTGACTCGCGCCGCGAAGCTTGCTCCGGTCGTCCGCCGAGAATTCTCGCCCTGTCAGGACGATCACCGGGATATCCGAGCAGCCGGGAATGGCGCGAACGCCTTGCAGGAAGCCGAAGCCGTCCATGATCGGCATGTTCAGGTCGACGATCACGACGTCCGGCCTGGTCTCCGTCGCCTGCTGCAGGCCCTCCTTACCATTCGAGGCCTCCAAGACCGACCAGCCTTCGTCCTCCAAGCTGGCGCGCATCGCCAGGCGCGTGGCGGCCTCGTCCTCGACCAGAAGCACGGTGCCGCGCCGGTCCGGCTCCGCCAGCCTGAACTGGTTCACGATCTTGCCGAACCGCGTCCAGTCGACCGGCTTCAGCATGTAGTCCGAAGCGCCGAGGGAGGCCGCGAGATTGCGCTGGTCGACGGACGTCACCATCACGACCGGGATCTGCGCCAGCATTTCGTCCGCCTTGATCTGGCTCAGCACCGACCAACCGTCCACGCCCGGCATCATCACGTCCAACAGGATGGCCCGTGGCCGCAACCGTCGGGCGATCTCGAGCCCGCTCCTGCCGTTCGTGGCCGTCTGGACCTTAAATCCCTCGCGATGCAGGAACCGCGTGGTGAGGGCGAGCTGGTCGCTATCGTCGTCGATGACGAGGATGACATCGCCTTCCGCCACGTCGGCGGCGATGACGTCCGGATCGGGCAAGGCTTGCGCGTCGACCGGAGGAACGAACGTCGCCGGCACGGTGAAGGTAAAGGTGCTGCCTCGGCCTGGGACGCTGGACACCGTGATGGTTCCCGCGAGCATGTCGGCGAAGGCACGGGTCAGCGAGAGGCCAAGCCCGGTCCCCCCGAAGTTGCGCGTCGTGGACGCATCGGCCTGCTCGAAACGCCGGAATAGGCGCGACACCTGTTCGGCCGTCATCCCGATCCCGGAATCCGAGACCGAGAACGAAAGCCGGTCGACCCCCGAGGCGTCGGTCATGCGGGAGGCCGCCAGGGTGATGGTCCCGCTTTCCGTGAACTTGGCCGCGTTGCTCAGAAAGTTGAAGAGCACCTGCCGGGTCTTGGTCAGGTCGGAATGCATTCGGCCCAGCCCAGGCGCGAGCTTCGTCTCCAGGGCGTTGCCCTTCTTGTTGACCAGCGTCGCGACCGAACCCGCAACGTCGCGCAGCATGTCCCCCACCGCGAAATCCTCGGCGTAGACCTCCATCTTGCCGCTCTCGACCTTGGAGAGGTCCAGCACGTCGTTGATGAGCCCAAGCAGGTGACGGGCGTTGCGCTCGACCTTGCCGATATCCGCCACGAGGTCCGACGCCGCGCAGCCATCGGAGATCTCCTCTCCCATCATCTCGCTGTAGCCGATGATGGCGGACAGAGGGGTGCGGAGTTCATGGCTCATGTTCGCCAGGAAATCGCTCTTCGCCGTGTTGGCCAGCTCGGCCGCCTCCTTGGCGGCTTCTGCGGCGGCATTGGCGCTGGTCAACGCCGCCTCTCTGTCGACGAGAACGTGGTTCGCAGTGTTGAGCCGCTCCAGCGTGGCTTCGTTCTGCGCCACGGACCGTCGCAGGGCATGGCAGATCCACACCATGGTCGCGCCGACCAGGAGGTATTGCCCCAGCAGGGCGACATCCACGCCTCCGAGGACTCCATCCCGCGTGTAGAACCACGTGGCAATCAGTGTCGATAAGAACAGTGCCAGCGCTCCTGCGCGCCAGCCGAAAGCCAAGCTCACGACCAGGAGAACCGGAATGTACAGGAGGAACGGGGCGACATAGGCTGGAGCCAGGAACCGAATGAACGTCATGGCGCCCACCAGCAGCAGCGTGACACCGTAGTCGGTGATTGTTGATGGACGTCGGAGGGCGACCGTCCCGATCAGTGTGTTCAAGCTGCTCATGGGGTGTGAGTGTCACGACCGGGGTCCTTTGGAAAGCGACCGGTTCCCGCCCCTGCCCAGTCCGAATGAAGACATGGATCCCATCGGCCGCGTTGTCGCCGATCCGGTGGTTTCTCGTGCAAGAATTGCAATGCCGTTGGAAGCGTTTCGAGCGAGCAAGCCTAGAATTGGGGAGCAGGCGCCGCGTCGCCCTTTGGGGATATCTTTAAATTTTACAGATCATACTTGTCTGCGTTTAATTATTTTCAATCAACTATTCCAGTGCATGGTTGGGGTGGTTCTTAGTCAGATGGATATGTGGTCCTGCAACCAGTCCCGTGCGGGCGTTCCGGCACGGGCGGAACTGAAAATATTCGGTCTTTGTGGAACGCTGAATCGGGTGTTTCCGGTGGATTTACACGACATCTTGCCCAACAGATTGAGAGTGGCGGTCATGGCTCTCCATGAGAAGGGTCGCGCCATCGACACGAGTTGATAAACTTTGGAGATCTCGTCGAAAAATATGACGAGCTATAATCGGATATGAATTTATTGAAAATCTAAGACTATGAATACGCGTCGTTACATAATTTGCAGCCAGTGCATTTGTTATTGGCAATGGGGTAGAGCTTTTACGCTTTCACGTTGTGGTGCCTATCCCGATGCGCTGCGGTGTCCTCAGGCGGCCGCCGGACTCAGACGAAAGCAAGATCGGCCAGCGAGAGTGCGCCTTCCCGCGTGTCGAGGCTGAAGGCGCTGGCTGGTATTTGGGACACCAGAGAGTGTCCGCTTAACACTTTCCCGTAATGATGCGCCGCCACTGCATCGGACCTCTCCGCTCGGTAGCGCCGGGAACTCATCGTGTCTGTCAGAAATCTGTCTATCCGCGCCAAGCTGATCGCCGCTTTCTCGCTGCTGACACTGCTTGCTGTCGGGTTAGGATTGCTGGGGGTGATTGGCACGCACCGCATGCGGCAGCAGGCGCTCAACATCGAAACCAACTGGCTGCCGAGCATGCGCCTCCTCGGCGAGATTGATACGCTCACTGCACGGACCAGCGCTCTCGTCCTGCGTCACACGCAAGCCGTCGACCCGGCACTCGTCGCACGCATCGAGACCGACATGGAGCGCTTTGGCAAAAAGCTCGACGAGAAGAAGTCCGCTTTCGAGCCGATGATCGACACGTCTGACGAGCGTGCGCTCTACGAGACGTTCACGCGTGAAGCCCGGAATTTCGAGGGCGTGCGCCAGTCCATTCTTCAACTCTCGCGTGCCGGTCAGAAGGCTCAGGCCTACGCGCTCTATGAGAGTCAGGGCATCATCCCCCGCCGTGCAGCCTCCGCAGCCCTCGACAAGCTCGTTGCCATGAACAACGAGGGCGCCAGTGCAGCTCAGGCCGAGAGCAAGACCGTCTTCGAGACGACCCATACCTGGGGGCTCATCGCCATAGCACTGTGTCTCCTCATCTCCACCGTCTCTGCAACGCTCATCATCCACGGCGTCACGCACGGCATTCGCGCCGTGGTCCGGCCCATGCAGGCGCTGGCGGGCGGCGACCTCTCCGTGACCATCCCGCACCAGGGCGCCCGGACCGAGATCGGCACCATCGCGGACGCCGTCCAGGTGTTCAAGGACGGTCTGATCAGAATGCGGGCCCTGGAGGAGGACACGGTCCAGGCGCGGGCGGGGGCGGAGGCGCAGCGCCAGGCGGCGATGCGGGCGATGGCCGACAGCTTCGAAGGGGTGGTGGGCGGCATCCTCGGCATGGTGACGAGTTCGGCCACCGAGCTGCAGGCCACCGCCCGGAGCATGGCCGGCACCGCCACCCAGACCGCCAACCAGACGACCAGTGTCGCTGCCGCGGCGGAAGAAGCCGCTTCCAACGTCAACACCGTGGCGGCCGCGGCCGAGGAACTCGGCTCCTCGGTGCAGGAGATCGGCCGCCAGGTCGGCACGTCCGCCACGATGGCGCAGAGCGCGGTTCGAGAGGCCGCCGAGACGGCTGAGCTGGTCCAGCAGCTCAACACGGCCGTGGCGCGCATCGGCGACGTGGTCACGATGATCACCTCGATCGCCGGGCAGACCAACCTGCTGGCGCTGAACGCCACCATCGAGGCGGCGCGGGCCGGCGAGGCGGGCCGGGGCTTCGCGGTGGTGGCCGCCGAGGTCAAGGAGCTGGCCAACCAGACAGCGCGGGCCACGCAGGAGATCGGTGGGCATATCGCCCAGATCCAGGGCTCGACAGCGCGCGCTGTCTCGGCGATCGGCAGCATCACCGCACGTATTCAGGACATCAGCGGGGTTGCAACGACGATCGCGGCGGCGGTGGAGGAGCAGGGGGCGGCCACCCAGGAAATCGTGNATCGGCAGCATCACCGCACGTATTCAGGACATCAGCGGGGTTGCAACGACGATCGCGGCGGCGGTGGAGGAGCAGGGGGCGGCCACCCAGGAAATCGTGCGCAACGTCGCGCAGGCTGCGATGGGGACGAGCGAAGTCACGAGTAACATTTCGGGGGTAGCCGGCGCCGCCGAAGAGACGGGCGCGGCCGCGAGCCAGGTACTGGGCGCCGCCTCCGAGCTGTCACGCCAGTCCGAGCACTTGAACGCCCAGGTCCGTCAATTTCTCGCAACGGTGCGGGCGGCATAGATGGCCGGCAAAGCGCCGGACACGGTGATGAGGTTCCCATCGACGAGACGGTGCAGCCCTGTTTCGTGACGTTTCGGACCACCTGCGGTGTTCGCATGATGACAGTGTTGCCGGACCGGCGACACTACAAAGTGACTGTTTCCTGGCAGGTCGCGTGCCGCTCCAGCGCAGCGATGATCGTGGACGACAGAAGTTCTGCAGCTGGTGAGAGGGGGCCGGGCGCCCGGTAGAGGACGATCTCGGTGTCCGGCAGCTTCGGCAATCGTAGGCGATTGCCGACCGAGACCAGTCCCGCCGGGATCATCTCGGTCGGCAGCACGGTGACACCGAGTCCCGCCTGAACCGCCGCTTGAAGGCCCGCCAGGCTCTGACTCGTGTAGACCACGCGCCAGGGGCGTCCGCTCGCATCCAGCGCGGACAAGGCGCGCCGGCGGTACACGTCGGGCGAAGGCGGAAGGACGAGCGGCACCGGATCGCTGGCTTCCGTGAGGAGGCGGGGCGATGCGGCCCAGTCGAGGATTTCCCGCCAGACCTTCGTGCCGCCGCCGGACCCCTGGGGCTCGCGCTTGAACAGCATCAGGTCGTAGCGGCCCTTCGAGAAATCGTCGAGCAGGTTCACGGTGAAGTCGCAGCACACCTCCAGCGCGACCTGCGGGTGGGCGCGCGCGAAGCGGGCCAGGATGTCCGATAGGTGCACGGTGGCGAAATCCTCGGGTGTGCCCAGCCGAACCACGCCCCGCACATCCGGTTCGACGATGCGAGAAAGGACCTCGCTCCCGAGCTTCAGCATCTGCCTCGCATACGTCAGCAGAACCTCGCCTTCGGGCGTCAACTGCAATTCCCGACCATCCCGGTCGAACAGGCGTTGTCCAAGGCCCTCCTCCAGCCGCTTGATCTGCAGGGAGACCGTCGACTGGGTCAGCTCCATGCGCCGGGCGGCGCGGGTGAAGCTGCCATTGTCGACGATGGCCACGAAGGTGCGCAGAAGATCGAGATCGAAGGGGAGCGATGGCATCGGCATCCCTTTGATGTCGAGGCCTTCATTCGCCGTACAAGAAGCTGGGACAAAGTCTCGCTGAGCAGATTGACCGAATTCGGTTCCCGTGTGACGGATCGCACATGAAGACTGAAGTGTATGCTACTGGGTATTTTGAATACAATGACTTCTGCCGTATCGTAAGCGGCGGTGATCGCTCTATTTGAAAACGCAATGCTTTGCATTGTGACGGAGACATTGTCGATTGCCTGGGCTTATCCAAATCTCTGTTGTGGCAGCACGGGACCGATGCGGCGGACAGAGGCCGCTTCGAGCCCCAGCCCAATCACGCGAACCCACCGGTTCGCGTGCCCCAAGCCCAAGCAATGGAGATGAGCCATGAAAGCCGTGATGAAGACCTTTGCTGCGACGCTCGTGGTCGCCCTCGGTGTCGCCGGGGCGACCTCGGTGGCGATGGCCGACTACCGGGTCGGTCCGCAGCAGCGCCCCCTTCCCCCCACCACCTGGGACGGTCTGGTCACCGGCGCGATCACGCTGCCGACAGATCAGGGCTACAGCGCATACGGTTGCCGGCGGAGTTCGGCTCAGGAAGGGAACGCCAATCAGCAGAACTTTCCGGTCCAGCAGTACGGCCAGGTCTCGGGTGGTTATCGCTGCTGACGCCCCTGCCGCCGGCCCATGGGCCGGTGGACGACGCTGACCCCGCGGGCCGCCGGCCAGACCCCCTCGGTTCGCCGAAGCCGACAGGCTCTGGCGAACCGCTACGCGAGCGCCCGCCGCACATGCGTTCCAAGACCCCCGCATAGCCCTGCATCCGGCAGGACCGCTTTTCCCGCGGCTGCCTGGAGTGCGAGGCGCCCGTCAGGCGCCCAGCCGACCGCCCGTTGCAGAGCGGATCGGTCGAGTCCGCACGGACGCGCAGCCGGGGCAAAGGTTGCGCCGTCCTCATACGAAATCCGAGCACTGGCCGGTCGCGGATCGCGAGCGGCTGCGTGCGCCACCCTGGAACGATGTGAACCATGATCGCGCCGCCGCACACACCGCTGACCTTGGCAAAGGCCTGCAAGCTGATCGGACGCCTCCTGAAGCCGGAGGCCGGATACGTCTGGATGGCGGTCGTCTACGGGGCCGCCATCGCCCTCCTGGGCCTTGCCACGCCCATCTCGGTCCAGTTGCTGATCAATTCGGTCGCGAACACCGCGCTGCCGGCGCCCCTGTTCGTGCTGTCCGGACTTCTCCTGCTCCTGCTGGCGATCGCGGCGGCGCTCAGCGCCGCCCGGGTCTACCTCATGGCGCTGTTCGAGCGGCGCGTCTTCGGCCGCATCGTGGCGGAGATCACCCTGCGCGCGGTCCACGCCCGCAATCCGTTCTTCGACGACGCCCAGCGGGGCGACCTGTTCAATCGGTTCTTCGACCTCATGACGGTCCAGAGGGCGGTGCCGCACCTTCTGATCGGCGGCTTTGCCATCGTCCTCCAATCGACCCTCGGCCTGATCCTGACGAGCTTCTACCACCCTTTCTTCCTGGCCTTTAACGGGGTCCTCGTCGGCGCGCTGCTGTTCCTGTGGCTGGTCTGGGCCGGCCCGGCGATCCGCTCGGGTGTGCGGCTCAGCCACGCCAAGCACGACACCGCCCGCTGGCTGGAGAGCGTGGGCGGCTCGAACGGGTTCTACAAGAGCAGCCGCCACCTCGACTTCGCCCTGCAGCGCTCGGAAGCCGTGACGGCCGCCTATGTGCGGGCGCACCGCCGCCACTTCGGTCACACCTTCGCGCAGACCCTCGGCTGCCTTACGGTCTACGCCGTTGCCAGCGCGGCCCTGCTGGCGCTGGGCGGATGGCTGATCCTGCAGGGCCAGCTCTCGATCGGGCAGCTCGTGGCGGCCGAACTCGTCCTGTCGGGGGTGTTCTACGGCATCTCGCAGCTCGGCTCCTACCTGGAGAGCTTCTACGACCTCGTGGCCGCGCTGCACGAACTGTCGCTGTTCTACGACATCGAGCAGGAGAACGACCTCGCGCGGACGGGGGCGGTGCCGGCGACCGGCTCCCTTCGCCTACGCGACGTCGAGGTCGAGGGCGGGCGCCTGGACTTCGCCGTCGGCAGCGGCGAGCAGATCGCCGTCACCGCGGAGGCGCAGGTCGAGCAAGCGGTGGCCGCGCTGCTCAAGCGCTCGGTGCAGCCGCGGCGCGGGTTGGTGATGATCGGCGGGGCCGACATCGCCTCCTTCGAGATGTATCGCCTGCGCTCCGAGATCCTGGTTCTCGACCGTCCGACGCTCGTCGAGACCACGATCCGCGCCTACCTCGCCCTCGCGGACGACCAGGGAGGAGCCACGACCCAGGATTGCCTCGACCGCCTCGGTCTGTCGGAGCGCATCCTGCAGCTGCCGCAGGGCCTCGACACGCCGCTCTCGTCCTCGGGCTGGCCGCTCTCGACCCGCGAGATCATGGCCCTGAAGCTGGCCGCGGCGGTGGCGCGGCCCCCCAAGCTCCTGATCCTGAGTACCCTCTACGACCTCGTGGCGCCCGAACACGTCGCGGCGGCTCTGGTGGCCCTGCGCCAGGCGGGCACGACGGTTCTGCACTTCACCCAACGTCCCGAGATACAGGCCTACGACGGCTATCTCTGGCTCTGCAGGCGCGACCAGGTCCGGTTCGCGGATCCCGCGGGTCTGCTCGCCCGCGCCAACGACAAGGAGACGTCCCGTGCTGTCGCGGCCTGAACACCTGCATCACTTCCCGACGCTGACCGCGATCCGCCCGCCCCGTGCCGCCCTCGCGCTCGCCTGGATGCTCGGTATCGGCCTCGTCCTGGCGGCGCTGATCCTCCTCACCGTGCCCTGGGTCCAGACCTCGGTCGGAACGGGCCGCGTGATCGCGCCCAACCCGGCCGACCGCGTGCAGACGATCACGGCCCTCGTCCAAGGGCGGGTCGAGCACTGGTACGTGGAGGATGGCCAAAGGGTCCGGGCGGGCGATCCGATCGCACGGCTTGCCGACAACGACCCCTTCCTGCTTCAGCGGCTCGGGGCCGAGCGGGAGCAGATCGAGGCCGAGATCGCGGCCGCCGAACAGGCGGTGCGGGTGGCCGAGAGCGAGGTCAGCCAGACCCGGGAGGCGGCGGACAAGGGCTTCGTGACGCGGCGCAACTTCGAGGCCGCGCAGATCCGTGTCGCGGAGCGCCGCGTGCGGCTGGCCGAGGTCAGGGGGAAGCTGAGTCGCCTGGATGTGACGGCGAACCGTCAGGCGGCGCAGCTGGTGCGCGCACCACGCGATGGGCGGATCCTGCATATCAACGCGGCGGCCGGAGCGACCCTGGTCAATGCCGGGGACATCCTCGCAACCCTGGCTCCGCACGCCTCCACGCGCGTGGTGGAACTGATGGTCGATGGCCGCGACGTGGCCCTGATCCGGCCCGGGCAGCCCGTGCGCCTCGCCTTCGAGGGCTGGCCGGCCATTCAGTTCAGCGGCTGGCCATCGGTGGCCCACGGCCTGTTCGATGGGCAGGTTCGGATGATCGACCCCTCGGCTCAGCCGAACGGCCTGTTCCGGGTCCTGGTGGAGCCGGCACCCGGCAAGATCGCCTGGCCGGACGTCGCGTTCATTCCCCTGGGCGCCAAGGTGCGCGGCTGGATCCAGATGGAGACGGTGACGGTCGGCTACGAACTCTGGCGCGTCCTGAACAACTTCCCGCTGGAATTCCGCAGGCCCGGTCGCGAGGGGCAGGAGGCGACAAGATGAGACGCCGTCGAACTGCATGCCCGTTATCTTCCCCGATGGTCGGAAGGCCGATGGCGGCCATCCACGCGGTTCCTGCGTTCGAGGATTCCGATCCCGGATGGGGTGTCGAACGCCTGCTTCCCAGCATCGCCTCAAGGACGCGGAAGGGCAGGGGTGGGTCGAATGCGGATGGCCCGCTTCACGATGGGGTCATACGCACACCGGACGGCAACGATGTCGGGAAACAGCGGTCGTTCCGACATCAGACGTCGCCGAGGCGGCTGTCAGCCGACCTTCAGGCCGGCCTGAAACGCGAAGGCCCACCGTTTCGGTCCGCGGTCTTCCGGTGACGGTTAAGGAAGCTTTAACCACCTTGATCGAAACTGCATCTATCAGATCGGAGATGGGGTGTTTGCCTCGGTCCGAGCCGATCACGCTGCTGGCCGACACGGCCGGCCGCAATACTGTACGACTGAAGCCGGTTGGTCCGATGGGAGCGGGAGCCTTGCTCGCCTGTCGAGCTGACCGGCTTCGCCATGCGTGGGACAGGCGTAACATGTTGCGGGAATAGTGCTTCCACGTGATCAGGCGTAGGCTCGCCGGATGTTCAGGTGGCGCATCTACCTTGTGACGACAGCGGTGCTTGCACTTCCCATCAGCGGCTTCTGGCTTCATGCCTGGCACATCGGGGCCGGCTTGAAGTGGCTTGAGCCGGACGTCGATTTGTTGGTGATCGCAGCTCTTTCCGTCGGAGCCAGTGCGTTTCTGGCCTTTTCCGTGACGAGATCGATTGCGCGGTCCTAGGCCCGTCAGGAATTGTAGCTGACGAGCGCGACCACCCACGATCCGTGATCCTTCACGAGGGCCTGTGCTCCAGCCTCGCTGGCCGTCGGAGCATGAGAGCCGGATGGCTGGATCTCATAGACGTCATAGCTTGCCGCCGTGCTCGTTGGCCCGACGTGACCAAACCCGCGAGCCGCACGGCCATGATGGCGGTCAAAGAGAAAGACCGCATCATCCGGGGAAGCCACGTTCCCGGCTTGACCAAAGCGTGCCGTATCGCCGTAGACGCGGCCCGTAGCTCTCTCGATTGCGATGTAGTGTGCCATGCGAATTCGTCCCGCCCTTTCTGATTACACACGGTCGCCGCGTGCCATCTCGAACGCGCGGTCGATGGCCTGAACGACCTGCTTTGGCGCGAGATGATGGATCATGTGGCCCATGCCTGGGACGACGATGAATTCGCTCTGAGGCAAGGCGTGGTGCAATCGCTTGGATTGACGTCCGACATTTGCAATCTGATCGTCGGCCCCGGCGATGATGACGACGGGCAATTTGAGTTCGCGGTAGTGCGCCTGCAGTTCGACCGTCACCGGGGTCATCAACGCAGCATCCTCAGCGGATGCTCGGAGCTGCAGAGGTCGCAGCATCATCTCCTTGGGGAACTCCCGATCAAACCGCTCCGGCACCCGAGCCGGCGCGAACATCCCCTTGATCATGCCCGGCATGAGAGCCCGACCAACGAGTGGCGATACGGTGTAGCGCAGGACGTCCCCGATGCCGGGGATCGCCGGGGGTGAAGCCAGGATCACATCGGCCCGCAGCGTCGGGTAGTAGTAGCCCGAAGCCAGGACGAGGCTCCGCACGAGGCTTGGCGCCTGCAGCGCCAGCGCGATGGCGACAAGGCTGCCCCAGGAGTGTCCGAGGACCACCGCGTTCGAGACGCCGAGCCGCTCCAGAGCCTTTTCGTACAACGTCGCATGAGCCCGCGGGGTCCAGATCCCGCGGGGCCGGCTGCTGTAGCCATAGCCCGGCCGGTCGAAGATGATGACCCGGTAGCGCTTGGCGAGCTCGTCCACGATTCCGCTGACCAGGAAGTCCTGGATCATCGTGCCGTTGCCGTGGATCAGCACCAAGGGCTGACCGTGGCCTCGGACGATGTAGTGCAAGCGCACACCATCCACGGTCATGAAGTCGCCGATGGGCGGCGTGCGCCGCTCGGCTTCGCGGGCGCTCACGACCGCAAACAGCGCGGATGCACCAAGAGCAGCAGCAGACCCGATGAGAGCGGGAACCAGCCAGGGCGTGGTCGAGCGGCGCGTCATAGTGTGATCCTCTGGGGTGAAAGTGGCTCCCTGATCGAGGAGACGGTGCGCGTGCGATGCGGGTCGAGCGTTCTCAGGGACGAGGGGCGGTTTCCAGGAGCCGGGGTGCCATCGCGGCGAGAGCCAGGAGTGGCCCTGGCATCACGACGCTGGCCCGCCGCATGGTCTGAGCAGCGGCTCGGCAACCCTGGATGTCGTTCGTGCCCGCCGCGCTCTCGATCTGCTGCATGTTCTCGGCGGAAGGTTTGGGAGCCGCGGGCGCAGCCGGGACCGTCGCAGACGCGACCTTCGCAGGTCCCGATGCCGTGGCCGTGGAGCCTGCCGGAGCGGCCTTGTTCTGCGCCTCACCCTGGGGGCCAGCCGCACCCGGTCCGGAGGCCGTGATCTGCCCGCTCTGACCCGAGGTGTTCTGGGGCGTGCCCGGAGCTGAGGGCTTCGCTGACGTATCGTCACTCTTCTTGGCCGTCACCGCCGTAGCGAGCTGTGGCGGTGCCTCCGCGGCCTTTGTCGCGGCCTCGGGCTGTTTCACGAAGGCAACGAGTTCCGTGCAAAGGTTCGCCGGTCTACCGGTTCCGCCGCTGCTATTGGGCGTGGGCTGACTCAATGCGCCTTGAGCGCGTGCAAGGGCTGGGTTCAGAACCAGCGCGGCGATCGTCATCGCCTTTAAAGCCCGCATGTCGATGTCCTTGGATCAGCCGGGAACGGCGCAGACGCGTTCGGAGGTGCTGATCACAAGAAACTGATCGCAGGGTGATTGGTTGCGATGGAACCTCGATGATGAACCCCAGAAAGCACTAGACATTCGCTCGAATGGCCGGGATGTCGAAGATCCGATTGTTTTCCGATTACCCTTGCCGGGCCCGATCTACGCACCCTTGAGACGCCCCATCTCTGTCGGGAAAGATAGGATTGGATTTCCATTGCGGATGAAACGTACCGGAATCACGTTCCCGATATGCCCTCGTCTCGACCCTCGACCTGCAGCGTGATGCGCTGACACGAGCCGGCTGCGAGTGCCTGCTCGAGGAGAAGACGTTCGATAAGGCCGGGATCAAGGGCCCCGAGTTCGAGGCGGCCCTCGCCTCACTCCGCCCACAGACGTGCTCGTCGTCTGGACGCTCGCTCGTCCAGATGATGCGCACCATCGACTCTCTCGATCGCGGCCATTGCCACGCGCCTCGGGGTCAGCCGGGACACGCTCTTCAGCGAGTTCCTCCAGGCCCGCCCCCGCAGCGAGGCAGACGTAGCGGATCCGGCGCGAACACCGCTTCGTCTACCCCACCGACTGGCCGCATCTCTCGGCCGTGATCCGCTTCGAGCGAGCCAAGAGACGTTGCGAGGTCTGCGCCCGTCCGCATGGACGGCGCGTCTTCCATCTGACGGATGGGCGCTGGTGGGACGGAGGGGAGGGCTCCTGGCGTGACGGGGCAGAGCGCTTCGTCTGTCCGGCGAGTGGGGCCGACGATGCTCTGGGTACCGTACGAACCACATGCGTGATCCTGACCACCGGCGACCGCGACACGACGAACAACGCGACCCGGGACCGTTCGGCCTTTGGCCAGCGCAGCCTCATGAACTCCGATCGACCCGAGCACCAGCGTCGGCGCTGGTATACCCTGTTCAGGCGCAGAGCTTTAGGTGATCTCTTCAGGGCCCGTACTAGAATTGCATCTACCCAATGTCTCACAGGAAGTTCCGCAGAGACACAAAATTCTTTTCCCGGGTAATTTCATTGTTTGTTAACCCGACAATCGGGATATTGGCTCGAGTTTGATGTATTAATGCAACAAAATGGTATAGTAGATGCCCGATCGGCGACGGTTCAAAAGACAGCAATGCAATCTTGAAGCGAGGATCTTCGTTCCGCTCTCAAGTAACGCTATTCCTTGCCTCATCACGGATATCTCAACTCACGGAAGCTTCGTGCGTACGCCGAAGAACGCGCCCATCCCGGCAAATTTCGATCTTGCGATCGGCTTGAGCAGCCTACCCCGTGCGTGTCGCATCGCCCGGCGAGAAGCGGACGGCTATGGCATCGAATTCCTTGATCCTGTTCGTCATGAGGTAGAGGAAATCCTCATCGAGACCGCATTCAAGGAAGACCTCGTCTTCGAAGCGCTCAACCCAGCCCTGGACAGCGAAGCCACGATGACCCGGGTGCGTCTTCGTCGAGCCGTCGACGCGGTGATGGATCTGATCGAGCGGCGCAACGCCATGGGCTGGGCGTATATCGAGCCCTTGCCGGATCCGTTTGATCAATCTCGGGAAGCGCTTCGCAGCACCAGCGCGGCTCTGATGCCGGCTTCGACCGCAAAGCTCTTGGCGCCTCCCTTCAGCAAGGGGCAAGGCCGTCGTTCGGCGGCTTTGTGACCGCCGCACCACGAGCGATGTTTCTCGTTCGTTCCGCAGGCCGAAGGTCTCGCCTCAGGAGGGGTCTTGGATCAGAAGAGGGGGCATTCCAGCTTCTGGTCCCGTGTCATGCTCCTCGCTTCCCATTCCGTCCTCCGGCAGCATCGCGAAGTCGTCGCCGTGATGGCCACCTATGGGATGTTCCTCGGCGGCATGCTGGTGCTCGCCTGGGCGATCTCCTGAGGGAGTCCGTGGATCGGTACGAGGCCATCGTGCATTGCGCGGCAGGGATCCGCGGCCGGGGGCCGCGCTGTCCCGGGTGGTGGCGTTCAGCGAGCTGAGATAGACCCGCCGCCCCAGGATGGGTGTGATAGGGGACGGAATGAGCGACCAGCGCAGCGCCGATTTCCTTGCCGTGGTCATCGAGAATGCGGAGCTGCGCCGGCAACTCGCGGAGGTTCAGGACCAATGCGTCGAGCTGGCGGTCGACGCGGGTGAGCAGCACGCCGCGAACGAGGCCCTGCGTCTCCGACTGGCGCAGGCCGAGCGCGAGTGCGATGCTTGGCGCGCAGAGGCCGAACAGGGGCGGCGCACGGGCTGACTTGTCGGGGGGGCGCACCATTCGACCACCGGTTCGACTGATCGAGGCTCGTGAAGCCGGTCGTTCCCGCGCAAGCCAAAAGGCCTCCCGGGCGTTCCATGTCGTGCCGACGGTTGCCAAAGCCGAGATGCCTGAATGGGGAGGGCATACGAACGGGTTGCCCGCGGAGACGGTCGAGGTACGCGATGACGTGATCGCCCGGGGCGAGGCGCATCGGAACGAGCCCATCGCAACCCTTCATGCCCTCGGCAGCCGGGGAGAGCGTTCGACGGCGAACCTATGAATGCGAGGGCAGATCGAGGGCCCGCTCGCCGCGATGCGGTGGCGTCGCGCCTGACTGCACGCGCTAGAGCCACGCACCGGGTAACCCGCCTGCCACGCGGCTCATTCCCAGTCGATCTCCAGGGAGCGCTCGAACGCCCCATCGCCGAGTTCCTTGCCTTTTGGATCGACGACCACGACGTCCCGAAAGCCTCGCCGCCGCAGCTCCCACGTCTTCTCCATCGCCTGTTCGTCCGTGCCGCAGGCGAAGGTCATCACCCTGCCACTCGGATCAATCCCCTTCACTGTGAACACGACATCTTCTCCGCTCTCGACCGGGATATGGGGTTGGCATTTGCGAGATCGTAGCCCGGATCGGATCACAGGTGGCCAAGTGGGGCAGCCTGGATCCTGGATCGGAAACGTCCGCTCAGGCAATGTCTCTGGTATACCTCTATCAGATGCAACGCCTTGGGATGTCTCTTCGGTGCCCCGTGCCTGACCAGCCGAGGCCGGATTTGCGACGCTCATTTTTAATCCGGTGCAGTGCGTGTCCCCTGGCACGTCAAGAATGAAAACGGCCCCCCATATTGTTTTCAGACAGAGAGAAACGAACCAAGACATTGGTTTGTACTGTGAAGGAGCTCGTAAGCCTTAATGAAGACCCGTATCGCCGCCCTCGCCACCGCCCTTGTCCTTGGCGCTGCTCCGATCTCGTCCGCCACAGCCTATGACAGCCCCTCTCGCTACACGTCGTTCGCACCCTACGACGTCGAGACCACGGGCTCGGTCAACGATGTGCGCCGTCCTCCGGCCTATCTCGGTTGCCCGATGAGCTCGGCCGCCGAGGGCAACGCCAACCAGCAGAACTTCCCCACCCAGCAATACGGCCAGACCTCGGGCGGAAACCGCTGCTGATTGGACTCGCGACGGAGACTCCCATGCTGGTGAAAGGCTTCTCCACCGCGATGATCGTTGCCTTCGCGGGTGGCATCGTCTGCACCATCGTCGGCTCGGCCAACGCCTCCTTGAGCCTGTAAAGGCCGAGCCCTACGGATATGCCTTCGAGACCCGCCTAGCCCTGGCCGCGGCGGGTCTCTTGCTATGCTTGACAGCTTTTCGAGGCGCAGCGTGACGCTCCCCCTGGCAAGGCGTTTCTGCCGTCTGTCCCCGGTCTGCACAGGTCGTCCACAAAGCGTTTGACCCGCGCCCGTCCAGAATGTTCCTGCTTTGTACTGAAGGGGGGACAAGACCCATGACCGCAACGCAGATCGCCGAGATGGCGTCCATGAGCGAGGCCGAGATGATCGCTCTGGCCTACGCAGAAGCGGCCGGTGGCGATGCCCGCCGGGCCCTGCTGCAGGCCATCGAGGACATCCTGAGCTTGGAGGCGAAGCTGGCCACGGCCGAACGGCGGATCTCCTATGGCTACGTTCGCGGTGCCGGACCCGGTCGGGGCACCTGACGTGGAGCGCCTGTGCGATGTCCGCGCCGAACGCATCGTCCTCCTGTGCAGTCCCTGCGGACGGCGCGGATCCTATGTAATTGAGCGACTGCGCCAGCGCTTCGGCGCGCATGCCTCGGTGCTGGACGTGTACCTGGCCCTCACGCAAACCTGCCGCTTCCAGCGCGAGGTTGGAAGCCGGACCCCCAACGTCTACGGCATGACGTGCCGGGCCAAGCTCGACACCACGGGTGGCCCTGAACCCGCGGGGCTGCCGTCGAGGACCTGAGCCATGTGCAACCTCTACAGCCTGATCACGCCCCAGGCCGAGATCCGCGCTTCCTTCGGCGTGTCGGTCGATCGCACCGGCAACCTGCCGCCGCTGCCGGGCATCTTCCCCGATCAGCGCGCGCCGATCGTGCGCGTGACCGAGGACGGCGAACGCGTCCTGGAGATGTTGCGCTGGGGCATCCCGGGCCCGAAGTCGTTCGGCGAGCATCCTGTGACCAACGTGCGCAACGTGAAGAGCCCGCACTGGCGGCCCTGGCTGAAGCCGGAGTACCGCTGCTTGGTACCGGTCTCCTCGTTCAGCGAGTACGCCGACACCAAGCCGCGAAAGACGCCGACCTGGTTCGCTCTCGGCGAGGACCGGCCGCTGTTTGCGTTCGCCGGCATCTGGCGCCCCTGGACGGGGGTGCGCGGCACGAAGGCCGAGAACCCCGACCGCATCGAGGAGGAGCACCACCTGTTCTCCTTCCTGACCTGCGAGGCCAACGGTATCGTCGGCCCGGTCCACCCGAAGGCCATGCCGGTGCTGCTGACGACGCCGGAGGCGTGGAGCACCTGGCTCGCGGCCCCGACCGAGATTGCGCTGGAGCTTCAGCGTCCCCTGCCGGATGCGATGATGCGGATCGTGGCGACGGGATCTCGAAAGGATCCGGCAGAGTGAAAAATCGAGCGGCTTCGCAAATTCCTACCTTGTCATTTGATTAACTTAGCTGCCAAACAAGCAAATCAGATTAAAGACGATCTTCACCGGGCTACGTTATCAATCCATCTGGTCGAGAGAGAAAAAGATCTACTCATACAACGCCTGATGGCAGAAGCGAAAAACTGCGATGATCCACCAGCTTGTTTATTACAGCCGCAACGTCGTCCTCGGCAACGACCGGGCGATGCTGACGAATTTGCGGGAGATCGTCACAGCCTCACAGCGCAACAACAGCCGAGACGGGATCACCGGGTTCCTGATCTTCGACAAGACCTGGTTCATCCAGATCCTGGAGGGTGAGCAGGCGCAGGTAAGCGCGACCTATACTCGTATTGCACGGGATCCGCGCCACACGACGGCGACCATCATGGATGCGCGCAACAGTCCGAGCCGCTCCTTTCCCAACTGGACCATGGGAGGCGCCATGCGGACGCCGGAGGTGGAAGAGGTCTACCTGCAGCATGGCATCGGCAGCGCCATCGAGCCCACACGCCTGAAGAGCACGCAGGTCATCAACCTCGCGCTCGACCTCCAGGCCTTCGATACCGCCAAGCGTCAGGCGCAGCGTCTCGCCAGCTAGGGTCTGTCATCGCTTGAGCCAATCGAGGGCCGCGGCAAGACAGAGGACGCCCATGAAGCTGACGGTCGTCTTCTCGTAGCGTGTGGCGATGGCG
>NZ_LMRA01000004.1 GCF_001424705.1 Methylobacterium sp. Leaf465 | reverse complement strand
GGCCGCGCCCGTGACGGGCTTGCCCGAGAGGCGCCCGGCGATGAGGCCGCCSGCCAGGGAAGCGACCACGCCCGAGCCCACGAACCAGAGGCCGGCGCTCAGCGAGAGCGTCGAGGCGGCCGGGTTGTCGGCGGCCACGGGTCCGACGCTGGACAGGCCGACGCCCACCCCGACCATGTTGAGGATGACCTGGGTCACCAGGGCGGTGACGGCGCCGGCGAAGATGGCGCCCCAGGAGACCTGGTTCAGCAGCACGGTACGGGTGTCGGCCGAGACGGCCGGGGTCGCGAGAAGGGGGGACGTGGACACGGGATACTCCGAACGTTCGGTGGGTCTGGAAAAGCGGCGTGGACGGGTCAGAGCTTGCTGACGAGGAGGCCGAGGCCGAAGCCGACGAGGCCGGCCACGAGAAGCGAGGCGTGCGGCCAGGCGACGGACCGCTCATGGACCTCGTGCAACTGGCGCTTGCCCTGGTCGTAGGCGTCCTCGGCATAATCCGAGACCTCGTCGGCGACGTTTCGGACGACGTCCTTGGCCTGGCCGTAGAGGTCCTCGGCCGAGCCCTGGGCTTCACGCAGGCGCCCCTTCACCGAATCATCCCGGGATCCCGCAAGATCGCCGATGACGCCCTGCGCCTTGCCGGCGAGTTCCTTGGCGGTACCGGTCACACGGTGGGTGTCGATCATGATGGTCTCCCGTCGTCGTCTGCCGAAGTGGCTTCGTCGGTCCAAGCGTGGCTGCATCCCGGAAGACGATCGCCGGGTGCATCAGCAACTGTGCGCAAACGAATCGTGCGCAATCCTGTTCCGGTCACGCTCGCGATTTCTGGTACGGACGCACTAGGGGGCGGTCAGAGGGACCGCCGTGCGGGCCGACGTGCGGATCGGCCGAATGTCCTGTGCCGATCGGGTTCTCGGCATCCATCTGTTCCTGGAATGAGTCTCGGTCGAATCGGCCTGCGACGCCACGCACCCGGTGTCGTGACACGGACGGAGTCGTGCGACGCGAGCCTCCGTGCAGGCGCGCCCGATCCTGCTGCAGGCTCCCCCCTCCCCTCGCAATGTTGTGATCACATCCGCGTGGGCCCTTTTATTGATCGCCCGCCGCATGCAGCAACGCAGCAACGGGCCAGTCGCCGGAATGTCCATCCGTGACCCTGGCCGGTTGATGGCCGGCGGCAGAAGATTGTCACCCGCCAAGTCTGATCGGGCACTGCGGCAAACGTCACAGTCTGAATGTTCGTTCAGCGTCTCTTCCAGATCCTGTTCCGTTCGTGTCTGGCTGATTGTGCGGAGAATTCACTTCGCAAATCTCCGGTCAGATGAAAGCGCATTTCGTCAAAACTATCCGCTAGACGGGGTTGGGGCCGGCGCTCTACGCCAGTTCTCCACCACGGAAGTAGGTTGTCTTGGGAAAGACAACTGCCGACAAGACGGTCTAGGCAGCTTAAGTTCACATCGGCAGCGTCAAGCCCTTAGATTTAGTTCGATTTTTTATAAATTTCCCGATAAAGTGCAGGCAACACTTTATGAGAGCTTAATTATTTGGCATATTCAGTATTTCATAGTCCTCACCGTACAAAAGTCTTACGGATGAAATTTGAGTATGGCTTTCGGATACTTCGATCGCGGCACCGATGGTGACAATATTCTGTACGCCTCGCTGACCCAGGCCGGTCGTCTGGAAGGCGGTGCTGGTGATGACACCTATTACGTGTACCACCGGGACGATAAAATCGTCGAATTCAATGGTGAGGGTGGCGGAATCGACAACGTTCACTCGACCGTCACTTGGGCGCTCGGAGTCAATCTCGAGAACCTCTACCTGGAAGGGTCGGCCAATATCGGCGGTTCCGGCAACGACGGCGACAACATCATCGTCGGCAACAGCGGCATGAACAGCCTGCGTGGGGGAGCCGGCAGCGACACGATCGACGGCGGCGCTGGGGACGACGTGATCTCCGGTGGGTCCGGTCGCGATGTCCTCACCGGCGGTGCAGGGGCGGACAAGTTCATCTTCGACGCGTCTCTGACGTCGGGTAACCTGGACCACATCACCGACTTCCAGGTTGGACTCGACAAGATCGTCCTCGACAGCTCGATCTTCGGTGTCTTCAACAACAGCACGCCGATCTACAATGGCTATGCTCAGCTGGTGGACGGCACCGGAGTGGACAATCACTTCATTCTGCGCCCCGGCAACGAGATCTCCCAGAAGGGAGCGCCGACGATTATCTATGACAGCACGAGCGGAAACGTTTCCTTCGATGCCGATGGGACCGCTGGGGCTGGCAAGGCGGTGGTCTTCGCGACGCTCGACACGAAGCCCGTCGAACTCCATGCGGACGATTTCCTGGTCTACACCGCTCCGCTCTACGCCTGATTGACGGCAGCCTGACCAAACGGCCGCACACCGGTCCGCGGCCGCTCATCGACAGCCGTCGTCTCCCCTCGGGGGCGGCGGCTGTTCTCTGTCGTGAGGCCTCCCGCGATCGGATTCGCGCGCGCGTGTTCCGGGGGGGGGGCGCCTGGTCGCGCGATGCTCGGGCGGGAAATGTCTGGGGGGATGACGCGGTTTTCGCGGCTGCGTGATCGGACGCGCGTGACGCCTTGGTTCGTGACGGCTCCGGCCTCGTGGGATCAGGCGCGCCCGGAAAACACGACGGGCTCACGGCCTGCCACCGACAAGCCGCAAGGACCTGGAATCCCGGCCGATCCGCCATCGACCACGCGTCGCCGTTGCGGGATGACCCCTCGGAAACGACAAAGGCGACCCGAAGGCCGCCTTTCGTGAACCACTAATCCGATCAAGGAGTAATGGTGGGCGCGACAGGGATCGAACCTGTGACCCCTACCATGTCAAGGTAGTGCTCTCCCGCTGAGCTACGCGCCCTAACCGGTGCCGCTCGGCGCCGGTGGAGGGGGCTATAGCCTGGGGGTTCGGGGTACGCAAGGGCCCTCGCCGCGCGAATGTTCGGCCTGCCGGTCGGGCGATCCCCGGCCCCGGCATCAGTCCTGTGTGACCCGCGAAAATGCGGTAAGCCGGGCCCGGTCGCCTTCCGGTGGCGCGGGCCGGTCCGGTGCGCCGACCGGGGCTGGCGGCCGGAACAGGCGGGTTGGGGCTTGCGGTGGAACGATGCGGGGCGGGAACGACGGTGGGCGCGGGAAGGCCGTTCGCGCTTGGGGCGGCGACGCCGACCGGGGGAGCGGGGGCGATGATCGGGCCCGCCCTGCGGTGTCCCGCCGTTCGATGACGCTCGCGGGAAGGTCCGGCCCTGCTGCCTCGGGTACGGTCCGCGATGGAGTGAGCCAGGGATGAAGACCCCGAATCGGTCCGGCTCGCCGCCGGCCGTCTCGCTCCCCCGGATTCGCAGGGGGGCTTCGACGCGGCGCTTCGTCCCGGATGGCCCCGGCTTCGACCTCGACCTCGCGGATGCCGGTCTCGGCGGGACCTGGGCGACGATCCGGTTCCGGGACGTCGGGAGCGCGGGCGTCTGCCGGCTGGTCCTCAGCGCGCGGGTCCTCGGCCCGGACGGTCGGCCCGGCATCGTGGCCCTCTCCGAGGAGGCGGAGGGCGGGGATCGCTTCGTCTGGACGGGGCGCTTGCCCGAAGGGTTGCGAGCCCTGCACCTGGCGCCCCTCGCCCGCGAAACGGGGTTCCACCTCGACGGTTTCGCGATCCGCCGGGTCCGGCGGATCGGCCTCGTCGCGTGCGCCCTGCGCCGGAACCCGGCCCTCGCCGCGCGCGCCCTGTACTGGCGCGCCCTCGGCCTCAAGGTTCGCGGGCGGGCGCTGCTCCTGCGGGCCCTCCACGATCGGACGGAGACCGGCTACGCCACGTGGATCGCCCGATTCGATACCCTCTCCGAGGCCGATCGGCGGCGCATCCGCGACGCGATCGATGCCTGGCCGGCCGCGCCGCGGATCTCGGTGGTGATGCCGGTGCACGATCCCGCCCCGCGCGTCCTGGACGCCGCCATCCGGTCGGTCCGCGCGCAGCTCTATCCGAACTGGGAGCTCTCGATCGTCGACGACGCCTCGACGGATCCGGCGATCCCACGCCTCCTGGCCCGTCACGCCCAGCAGGATCCCCGCATTCACGTCGTCCGGCGTGCGGAGAATGGTCACATCGCCCGCGCCACCAACGACGCCCTCGCGCAGGCGACCGGTCCTTTCGTCGCCTTCCTCGACCACGATGACGTGCTGGCCGAGGGGGCGCTCTACCACGTCGCGACCGCGATCCGTGCCGCGCCCGATCTCATTCTGATCTACAGCGACGAGGACAAGATCGACGGGCGTGGGCGTCGCTTCGAGCCGCACTTCAAGTCGGGGTTCGATCGCGAGCTGCTCTACGGCCAGAACTACATCAATCACCTCACGGTGATCCGCACGGAGGCGATCCGGGCCGTGGGCGGCCTGCGCCCGGGCTTCGAGGGCAGCCAGGACCACGATCTCCTCTTGCGGATCACGGCGCGTCTGACGCCGGATCGCATCCGGCACATTCCGCGGATCCTCTACCACTGGCGTGCCGCCGGCGGCTCGGGGACGTTCTCGGACCGGGCCCTGGAGCGGAGCGAGGTGGCGCGGCTGCGCGCGCTGGCCGAGGTGGCCGCTCCCCTGCGGGCGACGGCGGTGCGCGGCCCCCTCGGGTTCAACCGGCTCGTCCGTCCGGTCCCGGAGCCGGCTCCCCTCGTTTCGGTGATCATTCCGACGCGCGACCGCGCGGACTTGCTCGCCGTGGCCCTCGCGGGTGTTCTCGACGCGACGGACTATCCGGCCATCGAGGTGCTCATCGTCGACAACGACAGCCGGGAGCCCCGCACGCGCGACCTCTTCGCGCGCTATTCGAACGACGCGCGCGTTCGTGTCGTGTCGGTGCCCGGACTCTTCAACTTTTCCGACCTTTCCAACCGAGGCGCGGCAGCGGCCCGGGGGCCGCTGCTCCTCTTCCTGAACAACGACGTCGAGGTCATCGAGCCCGGCTGGCTGCGCGAGATGGTGTCCATCGCGCTGACGCCGGACATCGGCGCGGTGGGCGCGAAGCTGCTCTACCCGGACCGCACGCTGCAGCACGGCGGCATCGTCCTCGGGATCGGCGGCGTGGCCGGGCACAGCCATCCCGGGCTGTCCGAGGACGACCCCGGGTACTTCGCCCGGATGGTCCTGACGCAGGAGGTCTCGGCCGTGACCGGCGCCTGCCTGCTCCTCCGGGCGTCGGTCTTCTCGGAGAGCGGGGGCTTCGACGCGGACGACCTCGCCGTCGCGTTCAACGACGTCGACCTCTGCCTCAGGCTGCGTGCGCAGGGGTATCGGATCGTGTGGACACCGCATGCGCGGCTGATCCACCACGAATCGAAGAGCCGCGGCGCGGAGGACACACCCGAGAAACTGGCCCGGTTCGAGCGCGAGGTCCGGGTGATGCAAGACCGATGGGGGGCGGTTCTGCGGGCGGACCCGTACTACAATCCCAATCTCTCGAAGATCGCCGCGCGCTATCGGCTCTGATGTTGCGGCGCAGCGTCGTCCCCTCGCACCGCAAAGTCGCCGTAATCAGCCGGTCTATCCGCCTTCCCTGGATGGCTTCGGCACAGCGATGAACCGTTGCGAAACAGGGTGGCAGCGGGGTCTGAATCACAGGGGGCGACGCTGGTCCGCATCCTTCCTGCCTCCAGGTCCCTCCCTTGCCAGGATGCCGGCGTAACGGGCCGGTGACTTCGGTCGGCGATGGTCCATAAGTCAGGTCGGGGAAGCCGTTCCGGTTTGTGGCATTTGTTTGGAATTCCTGCATGTGATCGAGCAGTCGTCGTCGTGAGGCGCGGCACTTTGCTCCCTCATCTTGCCGGAATGATCGATGAATACGTGCAACAGGGTCCCTGTGTCCGGTCGGTGATTGCCCTGATTCCCGGCGCTCCGGTTGGACAGTAGCCTGGAGCCATACTAAGGATCGGGCTGGTTGCCACCGGTGGTACAAGTCGGTCCTGTCCCCCGTTCAAGAGCGTGTGCGAATCGAACGTGACACAACGTACAGACATCGCGATCATCGGCCGTGCCTGCCGGCTTCCCGGCGCTTCGAGCGTCGACGGGCTCTGGCAGCTCCTGACCGAGGCGCGATGCGCCGTCGGTCGCATCCCGGATGACCGCTGGTCCCTGGAGCGGTTCGGACACCCGCGCGCGCAGGAGCGTGGCAAGAGCTATACGTGGTCCGCCGGCGTCCTCGACGACATCTGGTCGTTCGACCCGGGCGTGTTCGGCATCTCGCCCCGTGAGGCCGAGCAGATGGATCCGCAGCAGCGCCTGCTGCTGGAACTCACCTGGGAAGCCCTGGAAGATGCCGGGCTGCGCCCCTCGGACGTGGCGGGGACCCAGATCGGCGTCTTCGTCGGCGCCTCCTCCCTGGATTACGGCAACCTGCGCGTCCTCGACACCTCGTCGGGGGACGCCTACGCGGCCACCGGGAACACGCTCTCGATCCTGTCGAACCGCATCTCCTACATCTACGACCTGAAGGGACCGAGCTTCACCGTCGACACGGCCTGCTCGTCCTCGCTCGTCGCCCTCGATGCCGCGGTGGCGGCCATCTCCAGCGGTCGGATCGACACGGCGGTCGTTGCCGGCGTGAACCTTCTCGCGAGCCCCTTCAACTTCATCTGCTTCTCGAACGCGCAGATGCTCTCGCGCACCGGCCTGTGCCAGGCCTTCTCGTCGAGCGCCGACGGGTACGTGCGCTCCGAGGGCGGTGTGGTGCTCGTGCTGAAATCCGCGAAAGCGGCCCTGCGCGACGGCAGTACCGTGCGCGGCGTCATCGCGGCCAGCGGCGTCAATTCGGACGGGCGCACCACCGGCATCTCCCTGCCCTCCGGCTATGCCCAAGGTGCGCTTCTGGAGCAGGTCTACCGCGAGGCCGAAATCGACCTCGACGCGGTGGTCTTCGTCGAGGCCCACGGCACCGGTACGCCGGTGGGCGATCCGATCGAGGCGAGTGCCATCGGCGGCAAGCTCGGTCGTCCCCGCAAGGCGCCGCTGCCGATCGGTTCGATCAAGAGCAACATCGGCCACACCGAGCCGGTCTCGGGCCTTGCCGGTCTCCTGAAGGCCAGCCTCGCTCTCGAGCACGACCTCTTCCCGACCTCGCTTCACGCGGCCGAACTGAATCCCGAGATTCCCTTTCGGGACCTGAACCTGTCGGTGACGAACAAGCCGCTGCCGCTGGCGCGCGATGGCAAGGCGCGCTTCGCGGGCGTCAATTCCTTCGGGTTCGGCGGCACCAACGCGCACGTCGTTCTCACGGACGGCCCGCCGGTTCGTGCCGCCTCGGTCGCCCCCGATGCGGCCCGGATGCCGGAAGTGCTCCTGCTCTCGGCCCAGAGCCGTGCCGCCCTCAACGAACTCGCCCTCGATTACGCCGAGCGCTTCGACGGCGCCGACAAGGCCGAGATCGCCCGGATCGCCGCGGCCGCCGCCCATCGTCGCGAGCGTCTGTCCTCGCGCCTGGCCGTCTCCCTGGATGCCGATCTTCCGGGGGTCCTGCGCGCCGTCGGTGAGGCCGAGGATGCCCCCGATGCCCTTCTGGGGACCGCCGTGGACCGCGCGGCGGAGGTCGCCTTCGTCTATTCCGGCAACGGGAGTCAGTGGGCCGGCATGGGTCGTGAGGCCTATGACGAGAACGCCGTCTTCCGCGAGGCCTTCGACCGCATCGACGGCCTGTTCCACACCCTTTCGGGCTGGTCCCTGAAGGAGGCCCTGTTCGCCGAGGATCTGGAGGAGCGCCTCGCCCTCACGCGGGTGTCGCAACCCCTGATCTTCGCGATCTCGAGCGCCTCGACGACGGCGCTGCGGGCCCACGGCCTCAAGCCGAGCTACGTCCTCGGCCACAGCGTCGGCGAGATCGCCGCGGCGGAAGCCGCCGGGATCTTGAGTCTCGAACAGGCCGTGAAGGTCATCTTCTACCGGAGCAAGCACCAGGAGACGACGCGCGGCTTCGGAACGATGGCCGTGCTGCTCGCCCCTGCGGACGAGATCGAACTGTTCCTGAAGGATTACCCGAGCCTCGACATCGCCGCCTATAACAGCCCCAAGGCCATCACGGTGGCCGGCCCGGTGGAGGATATCGATGCGGCCATGAAGGCGCTGACGCGCAAGCGTCGTCGCGGGCGCAAGCTCGACCTCGAGTACCCCTTCCACGGCCGGTTGATGAACCCGACCGAGAAGCCGCTGCTGCGGGACCTCGCCGGGCTCAAGCCGCACGCTGCAACGACCGCGATGGTATCGACCGTCACCGGCAAGGTGCTGGCCGGAGATCAGTTCGGGGCCGGTTACTGGTGGCGCAACATCCGTGAACCGGTGCGCTTCTGCGAGGCCGTTCAGGAGGCGACCCGACAGGGCGCCCGCGTCTTCATCGAAGTGGGGCCCCGCGCGACCCTGCTGTCGCATATCGGCGACGCCATCGAGCCCCTCGGCATCGAGAACGCCACCATCGGCGTCCTCCACCGCAAGCCGGCGGGCGGCGATCCGATCGCCCGCACCGTCGCGGCCGCCCTCGTGCAGGGCGCCGCCGTCGATGAGGCGACGGTCTTCGGGGCGAATCCGACGGGCGACGTGTCGCTGCCGCTCTATCCGTGGCAGCGTCGCTCCTTCCGGCTCGCCGAGACCACCGAGGGTGTCGGTGCGGCGACGCCGCGTCCCTATCATCCGCTCTACGGCTCCCGCGTCGCACCGGACGGCCTCGAATGGCACGGCCACGTCGACATCGCGACGGTGCCGGACCTCGATGATCACCGCATCGACGGGCAGGCGATCCTGCCCGGCGCGGCCTTCATCGAGATGGCCCTCGGTGTCGCCCGCGAGGCGATGAAGACGGACAGCGTCACGCTCGCGGACTTCGAGATCCAGTCGCCGATGGTGTTCGGCGAGGAATCCCTGCGCGAGGTCGCGGTGCGGGTCGCCGGCTCGGGCAACGCCATCCAGATTCTCAGCCGGCCACGCCTGACCCAGGCCGCCTGGCAGCTCCACGCCGCGGCCAAGATCATCGATGGGACCTTCCCGGCGCCCGCCCCGGTGGACCTGCACGTTCCCGCCGAACACGCGGTGGCGGGCGAAGGCCTCTACCGCCTGGCCGCCGCCTCGGGTCTCGGCTTCGGCCCGAGCTTCCGTCAGGTCGCGGCGAGTGCGCGCCTCGACGAGACCACCATCGTCTCGGAGCTCCTGCCCGCCGAGGCCGACGGGCGCTTCGGGCTCGTCCCCGCGCGCCTCGATTCCTGCTTCCACGGCCTCATCCTGCTCTTCGCCGGTCTGATGGGCGAGGGGTCGACCAAGGCCTATGTCCCGGTTCGCTTCGGCGAAATCCGCCTCGTCAAGCCGGGGGCCGTCATCGCCCGGGCGATGATCCGGACCCGGCGTGCCAACGAGCGCAGCATCCTAGCCGATTTCACCCTGGTGGATGCCGAGGGCGCCGTCATCGCCACCTTGCGCGAGGGGCGGTTTCAGGCGCTCCGCTCCAAGAACGGCAGCGATCTCGCCGCGTACGCCATCGCGCAGCGGCCCGAGCTTGCCACCGAACCCACCGCCATCGCGATGGAGCGCGGAAAGCGCGTCGCCGACGCGATCCGTCCGGCCTGCAAGGCCGCCGTCGCACCCGCCGAGGCGCCGCTGGCACCGGGGCACCTCCTTCTCGAAGGTTGGGCGACGTCGATGGCCTACCGCCTGGCGGAGGGCCTCCAGCGCTCCGGCACCGTGGCGATCGACGACCGCGTGCCGGAGGCGATGCGCCCCTGGCTCCTGAACGCCCTCTACGCCCTGGAGAGCAGCGACCTCGCCACCCTCGACGGCGAGCGCTGGACCCTGCGCAAGGACGTGTCCCTGCCGGCACCCGACGAGATCATGCGTTGGATCGCGGCGGATCACCCCGAACTCTCGGCCGAACTCGTGCTCACCGCCGATATCGGCGCCGTCGTCGGCCGGCTGCTCTCGGGTGATCTGACGGAGGCTCCGACCCTCTCGCAGAACGCCCTCGACGCCTTCGTCCTGCGCAGTGCGACGGCCCGGGCCGCAGCCGACGTGATCGCGGATCTCGTCGAGTCCGGCCGTGCCGCCCTGCCCCGCGACCGTGCGTTGCGGGTGCTTCAGGTCGGATTCGGACCGCTCTCGGCGCAGGCCGCCGCCTTCACGGACGGCATCGAGGCGCAGCTGACCGTGTTCGAAGCCGATCGTCGCCTGGCGGAGCGGGCGCGCCTCGCCCTGCCCCGCGGCCTCACCGTCATCGAGGATACGGCCGAGCTGTCGGCAGGCAGCTTCGATGTGATCCTGGCCAGCAACGTCCTGCATCGCTCCGAGCGAGCCCTGCTCGGCAAGGTCGCCGACGCGCTCGCGACCGGAGGCTTCCTCGTCGCCGTCGAGCCGGGAGCGTCGCTGTTCCGCGATCTGGTGTTCGGCTTGACCCCGGATTGGTTCGAGGCCACGGCCGACCTGCCGGTGGGCCGTCTCGACGACATCACCGGGTGGCAGCGTGCGCTGAGCGACACCGGCCTCGTGCGGGTGGCCGTCGATCGCGCCGTCTCCGCCAACGGGGACGATCTTCTGTTCATCGCCGAGGCGCCGGTGCGCGCCAAGCCGGCGCCCGGCCAGACCTTCGCGTTCGTGATCGGCTCGCACGACGCTGTCGCGGCGGAGACGGCCTCGTCCCTGGCGACCCTGCTGGTGGCGAGCGGCGTCCACGTGTCGATCATCCTCGACTCGGAGCAGTCGCTGCTCGAACTGGAACGCGAGACCCCCGACACGGTCGTCTTCCTTGCAGGCGCCTTCAACCATGCCGGTGCCGCGGCGGACCGCCTGCGGGAGCGCTGCCTGAGCCTGAAGCGCTGCGTCGAGCATCTCGGCAGCCGCCAGACCCGGCTCTGGGTGGTCTGCCCCGGCGCCACCCGCGATGCGGGGGATCCGACCGGCTCCGTGGAGGCCGGCGTCTGGGCCTTCAGCCGGACGCTTGCCAACGAGGTGGCGAATCTCGACGTGCGTCGGATCGACCTCGCCGAGGCGCTCTCGACCAAGGCCGCCGCCGAGCGGCTGCGCGACCTCATCCTCTCGGGCACGCTCGAGACCGAGATCATCCTCGACGCCGACCGGACCCGTGTGATCCGGTTCTCGCCGGGCCAGCTCTCCCGTCGTCCCGGCGCCGATGCGGTTCCGGCCGAGGCGGCCCGCCTGGAACGCAGCAACACCGGCGGCCTCAACGAGATGGCCTGGGGGCCGGCGGCCCGCCGGGCTCCCGAGCGCGGCGAGGTCGAGATCGCGGTCGAGGCCACGGGTCTCAATTTCCGCGACGTCCTCTGGGCCCTGTCGATGCTGCCGGAGGAGATCCTGGAGGATGGCTTCGCGGGTCCGCGCCTCGGGCTGGAAGTGGCCGGCCGGGTCCTCTCCGTCGGCAAGGGCGTCGACGCCTTCAAGCCCGGCGATCGCGTCGTCGCCTTCGCGCAGTCGGGCTTCGCGACCCACATCGTCGTCCCCGAGCTCGTCGTGGCCCCGAGCCCGCCCGGCCTCGATCCGCAGGCCGCCGCCACCGTGCCGGTCGCCTTCCTCACGGCCTATTACGGCCTCGTCAGCTGCGCCCGCCTGCGCCGCGGCGAGTGGGTCCTGATCCATGGCGGAGCCGGTGGCGTCGGTCTGGCCGCCCTGCAGATCGCCAAGATGAAGGGTGCGCGGGTCATCGCCACGGCCGGCTCGCGGGAAAAGCGCGCCCTGGTCAAGGCGTTGGGGGCCGAGCACGTGCTCGACTCGCGTTCCCTCGCCTTCGTGGACGATGTCCGCCGCATCACCGGCGACGGCGTCGGCGTGGTGCTGAACAGCCTGTTCGGCGAGGCGATGGAGCGCAGCCTCAACGTCCTCAAGCCCTTCGGCCGCTTCATCGAGCTGGGCAAGCGCGACTACGTCGCCAACACCCATATCGGGCTGCGTCCGTTCCGCCGGAACCTGTCCTATTTCGGCGTCGATCTCGACCAGGTGCTCCAGCACCAGGGCGAGGACGGGGCCCGGCTGTTCCGGGAGGTGATGTCCCTGTTCAAGGAGGGCGGGCTGAAGCCTCTGCCCTTCCAGCCCTTCACGGCGGACGAGGTCTCGGACGCCTTCCGGCTGATGCAGCAATCGGGGCATGTGGGTAAGATCGTCATCGCGCCGCCGAAGCCCGGCAGCGTGATGCAGACGGAGAAGTCCGCCTTCACGATCTCTCCCGAGGGTGTCCACCTCGTCACCGGCGGTCTCGGCGGCTTCGGCATCGAGGCGGCGCGCTGGCTCGCGGACCGGGGTGCGAAGCACATCGTCCTCGTCGGCCGCAACGGGGCCGCGAGCCCCGAGGCCAAGCAGGTCGTGGCCGATCTCGGCGCCCGCGGCGTCGCCGTGGCCGCGATGGCCTGCGACATCACCAGCCGCAAGGCGGTGGATGCGCTGCTGGCCGAGGTGGAGCGCGGGGGCCGGTCGCTCGCCGGCGTGATCCACGGCGCGATGGTGCTCCAGGATGGCCTCATCGCCAACATCGACGCCGCCGCCCTCGACACGGTCATCCGTCCGAAGGTCATCGGTGCCGAGCATCTCGACGCCGCGACGCGCGCGCGCACGCTCGACTATTTCGTGATGTTCTCCTCGGCCACGACGTTCATCGGCAACCCCGGACAGGGCGCCTACGTGGCCGCGAACGGCTTCATGGAAGGCCTCGCCCGCCGCCGGCGCAAGCTCGGCCTGCCGGCGCTGGCCGTCGCCTGGGGGGCCATCGGCGATGTCGGCGTGCTGGCCCGTAACCGTGCGGTGATGGAGACCTTGGCGGGTCGCGTCGGCGTGACGCCGATGGATGCCCGCCACTGCCTCGACCTCATGGCCGACGCGCTCGAAGGCCAGGGGTCGAGCCCGGACGACGCCGTGATCGCCATCGCGTCGATGCATTGGGGCAAGGCGCGCGAGCGCCTCGCCACCATGAAGAGCCCGAGCTACGCCGAGCTCGGTTCGGACCAGCAGATGGAAGCCGGAACGGTGGCGGCCATCAATATCGGCCTGCTCCTCAAGACGCAGGACATCGACTCGGTGCGCAAGACGGTGGCCGACGCCATCGTGGAGGACATCGCCCGGATCCTGCGCCTGCCCAAGGACGACATCAGCCGCGTGCGCCACCTCTCCGAGATCGGTCTCGACTCGTTGATGGGCGTCGAACTCGGCGCGAGCCTGCAGGAGCGCTTCGCCCTCGAGGCGCCGCCGTCCGGCATCTCCTCCGGCCTCACCGTCAACGAACTCACCGAGACCCTGATCCAGTCGATCGCGGCTCCGGTGGACGAGGCGGCGGCGGCCGTGATGAGCCTGGCCCAGCGTCACGCCAGCGAGGGGGTGGATGTCCGCACCCTCGAGCCCTTCCACGCGATGGTCGAAGAAAACAGCCTCGCGATCAAAGAAATCCTCCCGTGAGCGATTCCCCCTTGAGGCATGCCGCATGAGCAATTCCGCGAGACCGGACGGCGGACGCGCGGCCCTGGCGGGCTTCGTCACGAACCGCCTCGGGCGAAACGCCAACCGGACGGCTCCCGCCCGTCCGGCGCAGCGCCCGGCGGGCGATGCATCCGTACAGAACTTCGAGTCCCTGCCGGGATACCGGGAGTTGCGCCTCCAGCGCTCGGCGGCCGATCTGATCGGCCTCGGCAATCCGTTCTTCCGGGTGCACGAGACCAAGGCCGGCGCCACGACGCGCATCGCCGGCAAGTCGTTCGTCAACTTCTCGTCCTATGACTACCTCGGTCTGAACGGGCATCCCGACGTCAACGCCGCGGCGGCCCGTGCGATCGAAACCTACGGCACGTCGGCGTCGGCCAGCCGGATCGTGGCCGGTGAGCGACCGGGACACCTCTCCCTGGAGAAGGCCCTGGCCGACCACTACGACACCGAGGCCTGTGTGGTGATGGTGAGCGGCCACGCCACCAACGTCACCACGATCGGCGCCCTGCTGGAGCCGGGCGACGTGATCTTCCACGACGCCCTCAGCCACAACAGCATCGTCACCGGCGCTCAGCTCTCCGGCGCTCAGCGCCGCTCGTTTTCCCACAACGATCTCGACGCCCTGGAGACGTTGCTCGGCGCCACGCGCCACGAGCATCGCCGGGCGCTGATCGTGGTGGAAGGCCTCTACAGCATGGACGGCGATGCGCCGGACCTCGCGGCACTCATCGCCCTGAAGCAGCGCTACGACGCCTGGCTGATGGTCGACGACGCGCACGGGCTCGGCGTCCTCGGGCGGACCGGCATCGGTCTGGCCGAACATTGTGACGTCGATCCCCACGGGGTCGATATCTGGATGGGCACCCTCTCGAAGACCCTGTCCACCTGCGGCGGTTACGTGGCCGGACCGGCGGCGTTGATCGAGTACCTCAAGTGCACGGCTGGCGGCTTCATCTATAGCGTCGGCATCTCGCCGCCTCTCGCGGCCGCGGCCGAAACGGCGCTCGAGATCATGCATGCCGAACCGCACCGGGTGGAGCGTCTGCGGCAGAACGGCCACCTGTTCCTGTCCTGCGCGAAGAAGCATGGGCTCGACACCGGGACCAGCCTCGGCCTCGCGGTGATCCCCGTCATCGTCGGCGACTCCCTGAAGTCGGTGACGCTGTCGGACCGCCTCTTCAAGCGCGGCATCAACGTTCAGCCGATCATCCACCCGGCCGTGCCGGAACGAGCGTCGCGCCTGCGCTTCTTCATCACCTCGGAGCATACGCCGGAACAGATCCGCGAGACCGTGGACGCGGTCGCGGAGGAACTCGCTGCCATCGAAAAGGGCGGTTCGCTGATCGAGCAGCTCATGGCGAAGCGCGGCAAGCCGTAGGGTCCCCGGGGCCCTACGACTCCACCATCCTCCGCCTGCATCGGGTCTGGGCACCGGCGTCAGCGCGCCGGTGTTTTTTTACGCGTTTCGCACCGATGCGGCCGATTGCCCTCGACCCCTGAGCAAGCGACACTGATGTTGCTATCTGTGTCTCATCGCAACCGGAACCCGGCCCGGAATGCGACGTTCGTCCTCAGCCCGTCGGTCAGGAGCCCGTCATGAGACAATCGACTGTCGCCTCCATCGCGCGACGTCTGATCAAAACCGTTGCCGAGGCCAGTCGCTCGCTGATCGGTGCGATCCTCGAAGGGCCGATGCCGGCGCCTCAGCCGATCCCGGTGCGCGTCCGCGCCGACCGTCGCCGCTGAGGCCTGCCTGAAGGGCGTCTTTTTAGGCGCCCAGCACGGTATCGAACAGCAGCTTGCCGTTCAGGACGACGATCAGGGCCGCGATGGCCCAGGACACGACCTTGAGCCAGGGTCTGATCGTGTGAACCCCCATCTTCCCTCTGTCGGAGACGAAACCGACTAGGGGGATGATCGCGAAGGGGAGCTGCATCGACAGCACCACCTGACTCAGCACGAGCAGCTTCGCCGTACCCTGTTCTCCATAGAGTGCCGTGACGCCGACGACCGGCACGATGGCGATCCCGCGGGTGACCAGGCGTCGGGCCCAGTCCGGGATGTGCAGGCGCAGGAATCCTTCCATCACGATTTGTCCCGCCAGCGTCGCCGTGACGGTGGAATTGAGGCCTGAGGCCAGCAACGCCACCGCGAACAGCGTCGAGGCGATGCCGGCTCCGAGGAGCGGTGAGAGCAGTTCGTAGGCCTGCTCGATCTCCTGGATGTCGGTGCGTCCCTGGGCGTGGAACACCGAGGCGGCCATGATCAGGATGGCGGCATTCACGAACAGGGCCAGCATCAACGCGATCGTCGAGTCGGCCACCGCGAAGCGGATGGCCTCACGTCGGCCGTCGTCCGTCCGAGGATAAGCCCGCGTCTGCACGATGGAGGAATGCAGGTAGAGATTGTGCGGCATCACGGTGGCGCCGATGATGCCGATGGCGATGTAGAGCGCCGCCGGATTCCGGACGATCTCGGATGTGGGCAGGAAGCCGCCGAGCACCGCTTGGAGCGGTGGTGCCGCGAGTGCGATCTGGATCCCGAAGCTCACGAAGATCACGGCCAACAGAGCGATGACGAAGGCCTCGAGCGCGCGAAAGCCCCGCCGCATCAGGAGCAGGATCAGGAAAACGTCGAGCGCCGTGAGGGTTGCGCCAACGACGAGGGGCAAGCCGAACAGGAGCTTGAGGGCGATGGCCGTCCCGATGACCTCGGCGAGGTCGCAGGCGATGATCGCCGCTTCGCAGGCGAGCCACAACATCAGGCTGATGGGGCGCGGGTAATGATCCCGGCAGGCCTGGGCGAGGTCGCGACCCGTCGCGATCCCGAGCCGAGCGGCGAGCGCCTGGAGGACGATGGCCATGAGGTTGGACAGCAGGATGACCGAGAGCAGCGTGTAGCCGAACTGGGCACCGCCGGCGATGTCCGTCGCCCAGTTGCCGGGATCCATGTAGCCGACCGAGACCATGTAGCCGGGGCCGATGAAGGCCAGCAGTCGCCGCAACCAGGTGCCTGTCGCCTGAACGGGAACGCTGCCGTTCATGCGTCCGAGGCTCGGGTGGTCAAGAGTCTCCCGGCTGAAGCGCCAGGATCCTTCCGTGCGCGTTCCGTTCGCCAGGGTACCCTCCGGTGCCGAGACAGGCATCGGAGCCGTCAGAGGTTCGTGTCGAGCCATGCCCACGCGTGTTTCCGGGAAGAGGACCGCCGGGCGCCTGGAAGCAGCCCACCGCTTTATAGCAGGAGCTATAAAAAGAGCAAACGGCTAAGTCGGGCCCGACGCGATGGTTGCTCCTCCCCGACCCGCAGGCCGTCAGGATGCCAGAGCTTGCAGGTTGCGATCGATATCGGCCACGCCGTGAGCCGCCGTCTGCATGCTCATCGAGATTTCCTGCGTGACGGCGCTCTGCTCCTCCACCGCAGAGGCCACGCCCGTAACGAAGCCGCGAACCACGTCGATCGCCTGTCCGATGGCCGTCAAGGACACGACGACGTCGCCGGAGACCGTCTGCATCGTCTTGATATCCTCGGCGATCCGTGCCGTGGCGTTCGTGACCTGGTTGGAGAGGTTCTTCACCTCGCCCGCCACCACGGCAAAGCCGCGCCCCGCCTCGCCAGCGCGGGCGGCCTCGATCGTGGCGTTGAGGGCCAACAGATTGATCTGCCCGCCGACGCCCTGGATCAACTGAACGATACCGTTCATCGACGCGGCGGCGTCAGCGAGCTGGCCGGTCGACCGGTCGGCTCTCTGCGCGCGCTCGTCCATCTCGTCCACCTCCTGGCGGGACCGGGCAAGGCTGCTGGCGATCTCGCCGATGGAGGCGTTCAATTCCTCGGCGGCCGAGGCCACCGCTTGGACATTCACGAGGGTCTGCGACGAGGCGCCGGCGGCCTCGATCTGCGAGCGCATCCGCGCCGTGATATCGGTGGCGTACTTGACCACCTTGAACGGCCGGCCGCTCATGTCGAGGATCGGGTTGTAGGAGGCCTGGATCCAGATCGTGCGGCCGCCTGCGCCGACGCGTTGGAAGATGCCGCTGCGGAACTCGCCCCGGCGCAGGGCGGCCCAGAACGCATTGTACTCGGCCGAGGCTCCATAGGTCGGGTCGACGAACATGCGGTGGTTCTGGCCCCGGATCTGAGCGAGATCGTAGCCCAGAACCGCGAGGAAATTCGCATTCGCATCCAGGACGTGTCCGGCGAGATCGAAATGGATCACGCCCTGCGAGCGGCCGATCGCTTCCACCTGGCCCTGCAGCTCTGCAGTCCGCAGCTTCTCGGCCGTGACGTCGGTGGCGAACTTGACCACTTTGACCGGGCGCCCGGCCAAGTCGAGGATCGGATTGTAGGTGGCTTGCAGCCAGATCGCGCGGCCATCCTTGCCGATGCGCCGAAACTCGCCGCTCTGGAAGACGCCCCTGGCCAATCCCTCCCAGAGGACACGGTAGGCGGCACTGTCCCGTTCGGGGCCGTCGACGAACAGGCGGTGATGCTGGCCCCTCACCTCCTCGAGGCTGTATCCCACCACATCGAGGAAATTTCGATTGGCATTCACGATCGTGCCGTCGAGGTCGAACTCGATCACGCCCTGCGACCGGCCGATCGCTTCGATCTGGCTCCGCGTATCGGCACTCCGCTGCTTCTCCTCCGTGATGTCGGTGGCGAATTTGACCACGCTGGTCACGCGGCCGTCCCGTCCCCGGATGGGATTGTAGGTTCCCTGCAGCCAGATCTCGCGGCCACCCTTGCCGATCCGCCTGTACTCGGCACGCTGGAACTCTCCTCGGGCCAAAGCGGCCCAGAAGGCCTCGTAGGCCGGACGGT
The DNA here is from genome assembly GCF_001424705.1 of Methylobacterium sp. Leaf465. GTDB lineage: Bacteria > Pseudomonadota > Alphaproteobacteria > Rhizobiales > Beijerinckiaceae > Methylobacterium. Next base: position 126,160 of record NZ_LMRA01000004.1, on the reverse strand, counting down.
CCTGATCCGCCGCGTCGACGAACATGCGATGGTGCCGGCCTTTGATCTCCGCGAGTTCATAGCCCACGGTCTTCAGGAAATTCTCGTTGGCGGCCACGATCGTGCCGTCGGGAAGGAACTCGATCACGGCTTGGGACCGGTCGAGCGCCTCGAGCTTTGCCGCGGTGCGGGTGTTGAAGAACGTCATGGGCAATCCTCGGCTGCGATGCGTTCCACTGCCGTGCGGACACCTCTGCGCCCTCCGTGGTGCCCGTGGGACGGGCCCGACCACCGGTGAGGAAGCGCGGTGCGATTCCTCGAGGGAACTGTGCTGTCGACTCGACGATCCGGAGCGCTCGACATCCCCTGTGGGGCGTTTCGACGACAGCGTGGGAACCGCTGCCGGCACCCTCCCCGGTGCACACCGAGTGAAGCCGGAAAGCCTTAAATCCGAATGAAACCGTAGATAAAATCCCCGTGATGATCCGGAGAAATCTGTAGTCCGGGTTTCCATCAAAGGTTAGCTTCGAAGGAAGAGCAGTCTTAGCTGTTTGGGCGAATTGCTCGTTCTGGTCGTCCGCGCGACCCGGATGTCGCCGGTTCCGTCCGATTGCCGTGAGCCGATGTCGAAGTTTCGATGAAAGACCGCATGGCCGTAGCCTTCCCGCGACACCGGGATTGCGATCGGCGGTCGGTCCTTCACCGTGGTTTCATTGCCAACAGGGCGATCGGGCACGACGCCATCGATCACGCGACTGAGGAACATCGAGCAATATGTTTCGACGGCATGGCTGTGCGTCGTTGAAACTGCACCGCCCTGCCGGCCGTCGAAACCAGCCAGGATGCCGCCGCTCCGTCGTCACGCGCGCCCGTCTCGGTTGTTTGCCGCCGTTGCGCCGGGTCCGCGATGATGTGTACCTGATGAAGCCGTGCCCCGTGAGAGGCGGCCAAAACGATCTCAGCGACGGAAGCGGAGCCGGCGGGTATGAAGTGGCAGCGTCTCGCACCGGCCGGTACGCGACAGCAGATGATAGGGACGGCACTGGCCGGCCTTCTTCTGGGTCTCGGTGGGGTCACGGCGGGGACGACCATGGTCAGGGCCTCGGAGCGGGGGGGCCTCTTCAATTTCCTCGAGACGCTGTTCCGTGAGCCGGCCCCCCCGCCGGCGGCATCGATTCCCGCGCGCCGGCCCGGGCATTACGTCTCGCTTCCCGACGCCCGGCGGGTGAGCGCCGTGCGGCCGATGCGCCAAACGCCGCGCCCCCTCGTCGAGGCGACCGCGGCCCGACCGATCCGGATCCGGCATCCCCGAGGTCCGGCCGCGAGAAACCAGGTGGCGGCTGTGCCGGCCGCCGCGCGCACCGTATTGGGGTCCCGCACCGTCTGCGTGCGATCCTGCGACGGCTACGTCTTCCCCCTCGGACGCCTCGGGGCCCGGTCCGACCTGCCGGTTCACGAGGCCGCCTGCGCGGCGGCCTGCCCGAACACGCCGACGCGTCTCTTCACCCTGGGGGCGGGGGAGACCGAATTCGACCGCGCCGTCGGTCTCGACGGACAGCCCTACCGCAGCCTCGCCGTGGCCAACCTCTATCGGACGAAACGGGTGGAGCAGTGCAGCTGTCAGCCCGAGCAGGGCGTGGCCGCGCCGCTCTCGATTCTCCAGGACATGACCGTGCGCGCCGGCGACGTCGTCGCCACCGAGGCGAGTGCGGCCGTCGTCACGCGGGCCCGTGCCGGCGGCTTCACCGTCGTCGACTTCCGCGAGGCGCGCGGCCTGTCGCGCCGCGCGCGGCGCGACATCGATGCCAAGGTCGATGTGGTCCGCCGCGAGGCCGATGCCCGAGCCCTCCGCCAGGGTGTCCGCAGAGCCGATCGGGCGCTCCGCGTCCGGGTCGCCGCGTCCGACGGCTTCGAGCCGGGGCCGCCGCCGATCGACGTCGAGCCGCGCTTCGGTGCGGTCCGGGCGCCGACCCGGGTCGTGATGGCATCGCCCTTCGTCTATTGAATCGGCGGCCGGTCGCGTGCCGCGCGTCGTCCCTCGGCCGATGGCGGCGGAGGGGCCGGTTCGATCCCACCCGCTCAGGAGCCGCTATGAGCGAGACGCAGTCCGATCCCGACCTCGACGGATCGCCGCCTCCCAGCGGCGAGACGGTCCGGCTCTCCGCCCTGGTCCGGCGGCGGATCGCACCGAACGGCGGACCGTTCACGGCGACCGGCACCTGCAGCTACCTCGTCGGCGACGAGGCCGTCGCGATCGTCGATCCAGGCCCGGCGGACGAGGGGCACATCGCGGCGCTCGTCGCGGCCTGCGCCGGGGCCCCCGTGACGGCCATCCTGGTCACCCATACCCACCGGGATCACTCGCCGGGAGCCCGGCTGCTCCAGGCGCATACGGGCGCGCCGATCCTCGGCTGCGGTCCGCACCGGGCGGCGCGCACGCTCGGCGCGGGCGAGATCCCCCATCTCGATGCCAGCGCCGACCGGGACCACGTCCCCGACCGGCAATTGCGGATGGGCGACACCGTCGCGGGGCCAGGCTGGACCCTCGAGGCCGTGGAGACCCCGGGCCACACCATGAACCACCTCGCCTTCGCCCTGCGGGAGGAAGCGGCCCTGTTCTCGGGCGACCACGTCATGGCGTGGTCGACCACCATCGTGGCGCCCCCCGATGGCGCGATGCGCGCCTACATGGAGTCCCTCGAGGCTCTGCGGGACCGTGACGAGACGATCTACTGGCCCGGCCATGGCGGACCGGTCCGCGACCCGCGCCGCTTCGTGCGCGGTCTCGCCACCCATCGCCGTCAGCGTGAGAGCGCGATCCGCGGGCGCCTGGAGGCGGGCGACCGGGATATCCGCGCCATCGTCGCGGCGATCTACCAGGGCCTGAACCCTGCCCTGCGCGGCGCGGCCGCCCTGTCGGTCTTCGCCCACCTCGAGGATCTGGTCGAGCGCGGGGTCGTGCGGAGCGACGGCCCTGCCCGGCTCGACAGCCGCTACGCACCGGTCTGACGCCCGTTCACTTCACCGCGATGGCGAGATTGGCGACTTCGTCGAGATAGGCGCGGATGCGGTCGGCGTTGCTGCCGAAGTCCCGCGTGCCGAGACGCGAAGCGGAGCGGACGTCGATGCGGGCCCCGTCCGCCCGCGGGTGGACCCGCACGGTGACGTCATCGGCGAGGTTGAGGATGGGACCGCGCGACACCGCCTCGATGCGGCCGTTCCCGATACGTCCGCCGGGGCGGATCGCCTCGACGATCTGCCAACGGCGGTTCACGGCCGCCTTGCGTGCGAGCTCGAAGGCCTCGTCGGCATCGAGGTCGAGGGTCAGCGGCGCGATCTGCGGATAGGCCGCGCGTTGCGCGGCGCGGGCGGCGGGGCCTGGATCGGGCGGATAGCGACCCTCGCGGGCAGCGAAGGCGGTGCGGGAGCGCGAGAAGGCCGGGGGATTGTCGGTGTCGGTGGTCACGTCCGCGAGCGCCGGCAGCCTCAGGGCGCGCAGGGCCGCGTAGGCCGGATAGGCCAGGACGAGGCCGGCCAGGAACAGGCCCGCCAGGGCCGCCCCGAGGCCCCGCGCGCCTTCGCGCCAGACCCGGACGAAGGCGACGAGGGCCAGGAACACCGCGACCCCCGCCAGAACGAGACCGGCGCCGAGGGTCGCCAGGGCGGGGCCCGCCTCGGCGCGCGGATCGCGCACCAGGACCAGGGCGAAGAGGCTGACGAGGAGGGCCAGCACCGCAACGGTCCGCGAGACCGGGCCGGCGCGGGTGATGGGATCTTCGTAGGGCAGACGACGCATGCTGTGACGAGATTCGCTGTCCGGACGATCCGCGGGGCCGTATGCCTGGAGCTTTACCGGTCCGCGCTCCCCGGCGCCACCCGGGCTGTGTGTCGCGAAGCTTCCGGGAGTGGCGCCGTGTCTGCTATAGCCGCCCGACGATGCCCGCGCCCCCACCCGCTCCGACCCCCGCCGAGGCTGCCGATCCTCTGCGGGTCTGGTTTCGCTTCATCCGCCTCAACCGTCGGGTGACCGCCGCGATGGCCGGGGAATTGCGCGGATTGGGATTGTCCATCCCACAATTCGATGCCCTCTCCACCCTCACCGAGCGCGAGGGCATGACGCAGCAGGACCTCGCGGCGCGGCTCTACGTCACCAAGGGCAACGTCTCCGGGCTGATCGATCGTCTCGTCGAAGCCGGCCTCGTCGAGCGTCGTCCGATCCCGGGCGACCGGCGCTCGCACGCGCTCTATCTCACCTCCGCCGGAGCGGACCTCGCCACGCGCGGCATCGTCGCGCAGAAGGCGTACGTCGCCCGCACCCTGGGGCAGTTGCCGGCCCAGGACATCGCGGATTTCGAGCGCCTCGTGCTGAAGTGGCGCGATCTGGCCCGTGAGCAGCCGGGCACCGGCGAAGCGGGCTAGAGCCCGAGCAGCGCCGGCAAATCCGCAGCCGAGTCGAGGATGTAGTCGGCGAGGGGTTCCAGCTCGTCCCGGGCGGCGGCACCCAGCGGGCCGCTGAGCACCGCGATCGCGATCGCCCCGGCCGCGCGGGCCGCGACGAGGTCGTAGGGGGAATCCCCCACCATGGCGATCCGCTTCGCCGGCACCCCGAGATGGTCGGCGAAGGCCGTGACCATTCCGGGCATCGGCTTGGCGCCGTGACCGGAATCATAGCCCACCACGAAGGCGCAGTGCGATGCGAGGCCGAGGGCGGCGCATTGGGCCCGCGCCGAAGCCTCGGCGTCGTTGGTGGCGATCCCGAGGGTGAAGCCGCCGGCCACGAGGCATGCGGCGAGGTCCGACGGTGCCCCGATCGGCGTCAGCGCCGCGAGGCCGGCCGCGCGGAACAACGCGTCCATCTCGCCATAGAGCGCCGGGCCGGCGGGCCGGTCCAGGACCTCGGCCCAGAGGGGGCCGTAGCCGGCCGAGGAGCCGGCGATGAGCGGCGAGGTCGGCGCGAAGCGCTGGCCGACCTCGTCGTAGTGGCTCACCCGCATGAGCGCATCCAGCCGTGACCGGTCGCCGCCCGACAGGTCTGACATCACCGAATAGGCGGCCGGCCCCCAGGTCCGGTCGAAATCGACGAGGGTCCCGTCCTTGTCGAACAGGATCCCGCGGATCGTGGTCCCGAGAATCTCAGGCCGCATCGCGGACCTTCTCGACCTCGATCACGACCCCCTGCGGGGTCATACGCTCGCGCGCCACCATGCGGTCGCCGGGCTCGAAGACGCCGAGGGCCACGTCGCGGTCGGGCAGCACCACGGTGGTGGTCCTGTTGAGATGGACGAGGACGTGGCGCTTCTGGGCCAGCGACGACACCGCCCAGCGTTTGAGCTGGCCGTAATAGGGCTCGCGCCGCCAGGCATTCGGCTGGCCCGGATCGACCTGCACGTTCATGTGGCGCGAGATCGGATCGAGGCTCAGCACCATCTTGGCGCGCTCGGGCTTCCATTCCGGGCCCATCCAGCCTTCGGTCATCCAGAGGCAGTGAAAGGCGCGGCAATGATCGGGCCGGGTGGCGTGGATGGCGCAGCCCCGCCCCTGCCGGGTGTGCCGGCACCATTGCCCGGCAACGGACTCCACCGCCGGGACGTCGTAGACCTTGCAGCAGAGGGTGCAGGTTCCGCAGGCGCGGCCGGGGGCGGGTTGAGCCACGATGGTGGCGGGGTCGAGCATGGGTTCGGGTCCGGTTGCGACGTCGCGCGGGTTTCTACGGCGGGCGCCCCTCGTTACAGTCTCGCACCCATGTCGGCCATCGGCCAACCGTCAGGCAAAACTATGCTCTCGAACCTCGCGACCCGCGACGTCGAAACCCTGATCCATCCCTACACCAACCTGGAGACCTTTCGCGAAACGGGGCCGCTCGTCATCGAGCGCGGCCACGGCGTGTGGGTCTACGACAGCGACGGCCGACCCTATCTCGAGGGCATGGCCGGCCTGTGGTGCACGGCGCTGGGCTATTCCAACGAGGAATTGGTGGAGGCGGCCAGCGAGCAGATGGCGCGCTTGCCCTTCACGCACCTCTTTTCGGGGCGGAGCCACGACCCGGCGATCGAATTGGCCGAGACCTTGAAGGAGCTCATGCCGGTTCCGACCTCGAAGATCTTCTTCACCTCGTCGGGTTCGGAAGCCAACGACACGCAGGTCAAGCTGACCTGGTACATGAACAATGCGCTGGGCCGACCCCGCAAGAAGAAGATCCTCTCGCACATCAAGGGCTACCACGGGGTCACGGTGGCCACGGCCTCGATGACGGGCCTGCCCGCCAACCATGCCGACTGGGACCTGCCGCTGCCGGGTTTCCTGCATGTGGGCTGCCCGCACCATTATCGCTTCGGGCAGGAGGGGGAGAGCGAAGAGGCCTTCACCACCCGCCTCGCCGCCGAGCTGGAGGCGGTGATCCTCCGCGAGGGCCCCGAGACCGTCGCGGCCTTCGTGGCCGAGCCGGTGCTCGGCGCCGGCGGGGCCATCCTCCCGCCCGTGGGCTATTACGCCAAGATCCAGGCCGTGCTCGACCGGCACGACGTGCGCTTCATCGCCGACGAGGTGATCTGCGGTTTCGGGCGGCTCGGGACCTGGTTCGGATCCGAGGCGATGGGGATGCGGCCCGACAGCCTGTCCTTCGCCAAGGCGCTCACCTCCGGCTACCTGCCGCTCGGCGGCATCTCCGTCGATGAGCCGCTCTACCGTCTGATGGTGCAGCAGAGCGCCAAGCTCGGGACCTTCGGACACGGCACCACCTATTCGGGGCACCCCGTCGCCTGCGCCGTCGCCCTCAAGACCATCGCGATCTACAAGCGCGACCGCATCGTCGAGGGGGTCGCCGAGAAGGCGCCGCAGTTCCAGGCGCGTTTGGCGGCGCTGGGCGATCACCCCCTCGTCGGGGAGGCCCGCGGCATCGGGCTCATCGGCGGCATCGAGCTCGTGGCGGACAAGGCGTCCCGCCGGCAATACGAGCCGAAGGCCGGCGTGGCGGCGCGGGTGGTCGCCTTCGCCCAGGCCGAAGGGCTGATCGTGCGGTTCCTCGCCGGGGACCGCGTCGCGGTTTGCCCGCCCCTGGTGATCGCGCCCTCCGAGATCGACACCCTGTTCGACCGCCTGACGCGAGCCCTCGACCGGACTTCGGCCTGGATCGCGGAGCAGAAGCTCGAAGCCGCTCCGCGTCCCGTGGCTTGACCAGCAAGATTGCACCGCGAAGGTATTCTTCGCAGTGCATGATGTCTTTTGCGCTGCAAGCGCGGCCCTGCTTAAGTGTTCTCGAGATGGGACGCGCGGTCGATTTGGGCTTTGGTCAAGGGATCGTGAGAGCCTTAAGCTTTCATTCAGGTTGGCGGCGGCTCTATGGTTGTCACGTCGCTCGATCGGCGTCCGGGTGAAACCAAACGGTGCCCGCGAGACGTTCATGGCTCAAGATTAGGCACAAGAACCTGACAGAGCCTGTCGAGCACAACAGGACACCCGTTACATGCACCCGCGCTCACAGACTTCAGGCACCGCTCGACGTTCCGACCGCTCCACCATCATCGTCGATCATCAGGCTGAGACGTTCCGGCCCGTCGCACTTCCGGCCCTGGCAGCGGCCGTACAGGCCGTGTCCAAGGCGCAGAAGTCGGCCCGGACGGGGCTCCTGAGCGGCACCCGCTCCTCCCGCTTCGAGCACGAGGACACGCCACTGTCCTGACGTCTCGACGGTGGGTTGCGTCGAGGGGCGCGAGTCCACCCCTGCGGTAGTCCTTCCTCAACGCCTCGGGCTTAACCGTCACGCTGAGCGCGGCACGCTCCTCGCTTTCGTCATCTTTTGTGGCGAGAGGGACGCGCCGCGTCCTTCGCGCGACCGAGGAGCCTGACCATGCTGATCCTGCCGAGCCGCCGGCAGTTCCTGACCGGGCTCGGGGCGAGTGCGGGTGTCGTCGGGTCGACGGGTGTCTACGCCTTCGGCATCGAGCCGCTCTACCGTCTCGTGGTCACGCCTTACGCCCCCGTCCTTCCGAACTGGACACCCGGCCTGTCGCTGCGCGTGGCCGTGCTGGCCGACTTCCATGTCGGCGAGCCGTTCATGCCCCTCGACCGGATCGCCGAGATCGTCGACACCACGAACGCGCTGAAGCCCGATCTCATCCTGATGCTGGGGGACTACCCGGCCGGACCGAGCGTCACCTACCGAAAGATCCCGCTGCCGGAATTCGCCCGGGTGGTGTCGGCGCTCCGCGCCCCGCTCGGGGTCTACTCGATCCTCGGCAACCACGATTGGTGGGACGACAAGCAGGCGCAGGCGCGCCGCGACGGGCCCGTGGAAGCGCAGCGGGCGCTGGAGAATGTCGGGATTCCCGTCATGGAGAACGACGCCCTGCGTCTCGTGAAGGACGGCAAGCCGTTCTGGATCGCGGGCGTCGGCGACCAGATTCCGTTCCTCTTGGAAGATGACGAGGGCGGGCGCGACGACCTGCCGGGCACGCTCGCGAAGATCACCGACTCCGCGCCCGTCCTTCTGATGATCCACGAGCCGGACCTGTTCCTCGACGTGCCGGACCGCGTGTCCCTGACCCTCGCGGGCCACACCCATGGCGGTCAGGTTCGCCTCTTCGGCTATTCGCCGGCCATTGCGGCGATCCACGGCAACAACGATTTCGCCTACGGCCATGTGGTCCGGAAAGGCCGCCAGATGATCATCTCGGGGGGGTTCGGCGTGAGCCGCATTCCGGTGCGCCTGGGGGTCCCCCCGGAGATCGTCCTGTTGAATCTCGGAAGCGCGTCCGATCCGGCGGGCAAGACCGTTCAGGGACCCGGGCTCATCCAGGGCTGACGCGTCTCGGGGACACCCCGGCGCGGGCTCGGGCCCGCACCGGTGCCCTGCGGGCCTACTTCTTGCCGGCCTTCGGTGCCGCGACCACCGTGCCCTTGGTCGAGGGCGCCGCCGCGATCGTCTTCGTCACGGGCTTCTTGGGCTTCTTCGCCTCGCGACTTCCGCGCTTCTGTTCCGTCGCCATGACCTGTCTCCTTCCGATTGTGGTTGGGGGATCATGGCAGCCTTCCGGGAATAGGCCACCGGAATGTTGCGCGACGCCGGCCCGGCGAGGCGCCGGGCCGGTGGTCCCCGCCCTCAGAGCGGGATGTTGTCGTGCTTCTTCCAGGGCTGCTCCATCTCCTTGGTGCGCAGCATGCTGAGGGCCCGGGCGACGCGCTTGCGCGTCGAGTGGGGCATGATCACCTCGTCGATGTAGCCGCGCTCGGCGGCCACGAACGGCGAGAGGAAGCGGTCCTCGTACTCGCGGGTGCGCTCGGCGATCTTCTCGGCATCGCCGATCTCGCTGCGGAAGATGATCTCCACGGCGCCCTTGGCGCCCATCACGGCGATCTGCGCGGTGGGCCAGGCGTAGTTGAGGTCGGCGCCGACGTGCTTGGACGCCATCACGTCGTAGGCCCCGCCGAAGGCCTTGCGGGTGATGATGGTCACCAGGGGCACCGTCGCCTGCGAATAGGCGAAGAGCAGCTTGGCGCCATGCTTGATCAGGCCGCCGTATTCCTGCGCGGTGCCCGGCAGGAAGCCCGGCACGTCGACGAAGGTGACGATCGGGATCGAGAACGCATCGCAGAAGCGCACGAAGCGGGCCGCCTTGCGGGAGGCGTCCGAATCGAGCACGCCGGCCAGCACCATCGGCTGGTTCGCCACGAAGCCGACGGTGCGGCCCTCGATGCGCCCGAAGCCCGTCATGATGTTGCGGGCGTAGGTCGCCTGGATCTCGAAGAAGTCGCCCTCGTCGGCCACGCGCCGGATCAGCTCGCCCATGTCGTAGGGCTTGTTCGGGTTGTCCGGGATCAGCGTGTCGAGGCTCATGTCGAGGCGCAGCGGATCGTCGAAGCTCTCGATCTCCGGCACGCCGTCGATGTTGTTGGCGGGCAGGAAGTCGACGAGACGGCGGACCTGCAGGAGCGCCTCGACGTCGTTCTCGAAGGAGCCGTCGGCGATGGAGGACTTGGTGGTGTGGACCTTGGCGCCGCCGAGCTCCTCGGCCGTCACGACTTCGTTGGTGACCGTCTTCACCACGTCGGGCCCGGTCACGAACATGTAGCTCGTGTCGCGCACCATGAAGATGAAGTCGGTCATGGCCGGCGAGTAGACGTCGCCGCCCGCGCAGGGGCCCATGATCACCGAGATCTGCGGGATGACGCCCGAGGCGGCGACGTTGCGGCGGAAGACCTCGCCGTAGCCGCCCAGCGCCGCGACGCCTTCCTGGATGCGGGCCCCACCGGCATCGAAGATGCCGATGATCGGCGCGCGCATCTTCAGCGCCATGTCCTGGACCTTGACGATCTTGGCCGCGTGCGCCTCGGACAGGGAGCCGCCGAACACCGTGAAGTCCTTCGAGAACAGGAAGACCGTGCGTCCGTTGATGGTGCCCCAGCCCGTGACCACGCCGTCGCCGGGGATCTTCTGCTTCTCCATGCCGAAATCGGTGGAGCGATGCTGGACGAACATGTCGAACTCCTCGAACGACCCGTGGTCGAGGAGGAGCTCGATGCGCTCGCGCGCGGTCAGCTTGCCGCGCTTGTGCTGGGCCACGACGCGGTTCTCGCCGCCGCCGAGGCGGGCCTGGGCGCGCCGCTCTTCCAGCTTCTCGAGAATGTCCTTCATGCGCGCTCGACCCTGGTTGGAGAAATGAGGTCGCGTCCCGCACGAACTTGAGCGGTAACCTTGGCGGTCGCGATTTGAACCGGCCTTAGCACGCGGCGCTTTCCGCGAAAATCGATTTAACGGCTCAAGTGTGCCAGCCGGGCCGCGGCCTCGAACTCGGCTTGCCGAAGGGCGTGACGCGCCTCAGCCTCCGCGTCACGGCCCCAGACGCTCGCCTGATAGGTCTCGTCCACATGGGCCGCCGCCCAGGCTTCGGCCGGACTGGCCTGCCCGCGCAGCACTGCGAGGGCGAGGACGAGCGATCCGGTCAGCGTCGTCAACGTGTGAAGGGCGGCCAACCGGAACGGGCCTTCGGTTTCGCCGATCGCCCGGCGCAGCGCCACCACGGTGGTATCCGGCTGGGTGACGTGCATGACGCCTTCGCCGAGGATGAAGCGGGCGCCGAGATCGCTGTGCGCCCAGTCGAGGATCGGGTCCCAGGCCTCGGCCTGGGCGCGCACGAGACGCTCCGGATCGCCGGCGCGGTAGGCCAGCAGGTCGGTGCCCGCATAGGCCGAGAGGTCGTCCACCACGGCCTCGCGGCGCGGCGCGACCCCGTCGATGGCGGTGTTGGCGAGGCGCGTCAGCGGCATGGTGGCGGGGTCGATGACCGCGACCTGCGCCGCCCATTCGGCCGCCACGGCCTCCGCGAGGGCGCGCGTCGGCAGGGCGAGAGGATTGCGGGCCGGCGTGTTCGCCGGGCGCCCGTCGAGGGTCAACCGGAAGCCGTCGCCGTGCGCGGCGAGGCCCGCCTCTCCGTAGAACCGTTTCGGCAGGGCGGGCTTGCCGGGGCCGCGTGCCGCACGGGTCGGATCGGGCTGGGTGGGGTGTTCAGGCTCGCCGAGCCAATCGGGTTTGGGATCGTCGCTCATGGTCCTGCAGATAGGGCATCGCGGCGCGGGCTGCGAGACACGGCGTCTCGCGTCTGGCGCCGGGGTCAGGCCTGGGCCGCCGCCCGTGCGCGCGGATCCCCGGAGAAGAGGGCCCCGAGATCATCCGCGGTGTCGACGACGATGGAGGCGCCGGCACCGAACAGCGCCCCGACGGGATGGTAGCCCCAGGCCACGCCTACGGCCGCGGCACCGGCACTGACCGCCATCGTCATGTCGTAGGTGGTGTCGCCGATCATCACGGTGGCGTCCGGCGCAGCCCCGGTCTCCGCCATGGCCTGGAGCAGCATGGCGGGGTCGGGCTTGGAGGGCGCGTCGTCGGCGCTCTGGGTCGTGGCGAACCATCCCCGCCAGCCATGGGTCTCGATCAGGCGATCGACCCCGCGCCGCGCTTTTCCGGTGGCGATCCCGAGTTGCACGTCGTCGCGGGCGTGGAGGCGTGTGAGCAGCGCTTCCATGCCTGGGAACAAGGGCTCCTCGTAGTTCGGGTCGAGGCGCAGGATGTTGAAGGCGCGCTTGTAGCTCTCGGATAACCCCTCGATCGGGCCGTCGTCACCGACGAGGCGCCGGAAGGCCTGCGGCAGGGACAACCCCACCACCGAGAGCGAGTCCGTACGGCTCGGCGCCGTGAGGCCATGCTCGGCAAAGGCCATGCCCTGCGCGGCCACGATGAGGTGCTGGCTGTCGACGAGGGTTCCGTCGACGTCGAAGACGATGAGCTTCACGGATTCGGGCTCGTGCTGCGAACGGCGTTCCTCACGGCTGCCGCGGGCCCTGGGTCTGACCGTTCCGGGGGCGATCGTAGCCGAGCTTGCACCGGACGAGGAACCGGCGCCGGGCTCCGCCGCGCAGGCCGCGCGTGTGCGAGATCCGGTTGCAGGCGGCGTAGGACCGCCGCCGGGGCCGGCCGACCTGTGCCGCGCCACGCCCTCCGGCCGTACCGACCGCCTGACTGGCTCCCGCCGGCCGTGATCCCTGCCCCTGTGCGCCCGGTCCCTGAGGCGGGACGGCCGGTGCCGCTTGTGGCTGCGGTCCTGAATTCTGCGGCGTCGCCGGCGTCTGCGGCTGTGCCCGTGTCTGGGTCTGGGCCGGTGGAGTCGCCTGCGCCGTCGCGGCGGTGCTGAGCGTGCTGCCCGCGCCGATCGCCGCGAGTGCCAGGAGTGCGAAGCCGATCGCCGGCGTCAGGATCGTGTCTCGATGCATCGTGGCGCGACGGTCCTTGGCCGGTGGCAACGCGCCCGCCGGGATGGATGGGGAGGATAAGGCATGGCGGGCGCTTGCCAAGGTGCAACCGTGGCGCCCTCCCGCCTCGTCCTCCGGCGAGGTGCCGCACCTCCCGAGAGCGTGAGGGGGCGTCAGGCTTCCGGCGCCTCCACGATGGGATCGTAGCGGGATGCGTCGAACCCGAGCAGGTTCCAGCTCTGCGCCATATGCGGCGGAAGCGGGGCCGTGACGTCCACGGGCTGTCCCGTCCGGGGATGCGGGATCACGATCCGTCGCGCGAGGAGATGCAGCCGATTCTGGATGCCGCCGGGCAGCTCCCAGTTCTCGATGCTGAAGTATTTCGGGTCGCCCACGATGGGATGCCCGATATGGGCGGCGTGCGCGCGCAACTGATGGGTGCGCCCGGTCACCGGCTTCAGCGACAGCCACGACAGCTTCTGGGCCGCGTTGTCGACCATGGCGTAATACGTCAGGGCGTGCGCGGCGCCCTCGTCGCCGTGCTTGGCCACCCGCATGCGCGCATCCGCGTCCGTGGGCTCCTCCTTGGCGAGGTAGGTCGAGATCCGGCCCTGCGCCACCCGCGGCACGCCGGCGGTGAGGGCCCAGTAGACCTTCCGGGCCGAGCGCGAACGGAAGCTCTTGGCCAGGGTCGCGGCGGCCAGCCGCGTCTTGGCCACGATGAGGCAACCCGCGGTGTCCTTGTCGAGGCGGTGGACGAGGCGCGGCTTCTGCCCGTCCTTGCCCGTCAGTGCCTCCAGGAGGCCATCCACGTGCCGCACGGTGCCGGAGCCGCCCTGGACCGCAAGGCCGAAGGGCTTGTTCAGGATCATCATCTCGGCATCCTCGTAGAGGATGAGCGAGCGGATGAAGTCGGCGTCCGTGGCGTCCTTCGCGGCCGAGCGGGGACGCTCGCCCTGGGCCTCGAGCTTGAGCGGCGGCACGCGCACACTCATGCCCGGATCGAGCCGATCGTTGGGCTTGGCGCGTTTGCCGTCGACCCGGAGCTCGCCCTTGCGCACGATGCTCTGGACGCGCGTGAAGGGAAGCTGGGGAAAACGCGTGGTCAGGAAGCGGTCGATCCGCATCCCGGCCTCGTCCTCCTCCACCGTGAGGGTCTGGACGCCGGAGGCCAGGGTGGCGGAGGCGGCCGCGCGCTGCTCGCGCCGGGTCGGTCCCTCCGGCGCCGGTGCGGTCTCACGCGAGGCCGCGCCCGGGCGACGCGCCGGCGCGGGACCGGCCGGCGCCGGTCGCTCGGCGCGGGTGCGCGGCGCCCGCCGGGGGGCTTCGGTCACGGTCTCGAAGCCGTCCTGGGGGCCGGCCTCGCGGTCGCTCGCCTCCTGGCCGGGGCGCCAGGGGGCGTGCTTGGCCGCGGCATCGCCGCGCCCTTGCGCCGCGCGCTGGGCGGCATCGAGGGCGCTGGTGCGCGGCCCCGTGCGCTCGCGGTCCGGCCGCCGGAAGGCACCCGGTTTGCCCGGCCGGGGGGAGCGGCCGGGCGGTGCGCCGCGGCCCGTGCCGGCGCCCTTGCGCCCGGAGCCGCCGCGTGAAGGTGGTCGTGTGGTCATGGCCTGCTCGTAACACCCACGGGCGCCACGACAAAGGGCACACGGAGCGTGTCGCCCGACCGGGTCGATCTTTCTGGGCTCCGATCGGCCTCAGGCCGCACGCCGGGCCGCCTCGAGGGTCAACCCGGTGCCCACGGAGCCGAAGGTGTCGCCATCGACCACGCGGGCGTTCGGGACGCCGGCGGTCAGGGCGGCGCGGACATGGGGCAAGCCGGTGGAGCCCCCGGTGAGGAACAGGGCGTCGATCCGGTCGGCCGTGAGGCCGGCTTGCGCGAGGCATCGGTCGATCCGCTCGGCGATCCGCCGCGCGAGTTCGTCCGTATGGACGACGAGGCCCTGCCGGTCGATCTCGGCCTCAAGCCCCGCCTCGACCCAGTCCAGGGCGATCCTGCCCTGACCGGCCTCCGAGGTCGCGATCTTGGCGCCTTCCACCTCCATCGCCAGGGAATGCCCGCGCTCGGCTTCGACGACGGTGTGGAGCCGCGCCAGCAGGTCGGGACGCTGCGCGTCGCGGCGGACCTCCTCGATCTCGCGCAGGGTCTTGGCGTTGTAGAGCCGGTTGATGCTCGACCAGGTGGCGAGGTCGTGGAAATAGCCCGTGGGAACATCGATATCGCCCCGCGTCATCGGGCTGCCGAGGCCGAGCAGCGGCATCACCGTGCCGAGGCTCAGCCGGCGGTCGAAGTCGGTCCCGCCGATGCGCACCCCGTCATTGGCCAGGATATCGCTGCTGCGATCGGGCTGCGCATGCCGCTCCGGCGAGAGGCGCACGATGGAGAAGTCCGAGGTGCCGCCGCCGATATCCGCGATGAGGGCGATCTCCTCCGCGCGGACCTGCTGCTCGTAATCGAGGGCGGCCGCGATCGGCTCGAACTGGAACGAGACGTGGCGGAAGCCGATGCTGGTGGCGATCGCGCGCAGGGCCTCCTCGGCGCGGGCATCGCCCTCCGGATCGCCGTCGACGAAGTGAACCGGGCGGCCGTGGACCACGGTATCGAGGACGCGGCCGGTCTCGGTCTCCGCCCGCGTCTTCACGGCCGCGAGGTAGCGGGCGATGACGTCGCGGAACCTGATGCGCTCGCGCCCGACGGGGGTCGTCTCCTCCAGGAGGGACGAGCCCAGCACCGACTTGAGGCTTCGCATCAACCGGCCCGGCGTTCCCTCGAGGTACTCGGCCATGGCGGCCCGCCCGACGAAGGGCGCCTGCCCCGGCGGAAAGAAGATCGCGCTGGGGATCGTGACGTGGCGCCCCTCCAGGGGCACGAGCTGCGGGCGCTGTCCGGTGACGAGGCCAAGGGTGGTGTTCGAGGTGCCGAAATCGAGGCCGCAGGCCGCCATGAGGATCTCCGGACGTCAGGTCCGCTGGTGGAGGGGCCGCCGGCCTACAGGCTGACCCGCGTCCGGTCCACCGTCCGTGAACCCGAAACGACGGACCGCGCCCGCGCGAGGCGGTCGGCGAACCGAGCCGGGCGGCGGTTTCGGCGACGGCCTCGCCGCGCGCCGGTGCACTTCGGCCGCCGCCGCGAGCCCCGCGCGGACAGGGCGGCGATCGCCCGGCGCAGGCGTCTCAGCCCTCTCCGAGATACCGGAGCCGCAGGTGAGCCATGAAGTCCTCCGCGCCGAGGGGTTTGCCGGTGGCGGCGACGAGCAGGTCGTCGGTCTCGAGCAGGGAGCCGCGGGCGTGGACGGCCTCGCGCAGCCATCCGCGCAGGGCCGTGAAATCGCCCCTGGTCAGATCGGACGGCAGGCCCGGCCTCTGGTCCCGAGCCGCGCGGAACAGCTGCGCCGCCGCCATCGCGCCGAGGGTGTAGGTCGGGAAGTAGCCGAAGCTTCCGCTCGGCCAGTGGATGTCCTGCAGGCAGCCCAGCCGATCATCGGGGACGGTGAGGCCGAGGAGATCGCGCAGGCCGTCGTTGAAGGCGCCCGGCAGGTCGGCGAGCGCCAGATCGCCCGCGATCATCGCGGTCTCGAGTTCGTAGCGCAGGAGGATGTGGGCCGGATAGGTCACCTCGTCCGCATCGACCCGGATGAAGCCCGGCGCCACGCGCGTGTAGCACCGGTAGAGGTTCCGCGCGCTCCAGGCGGGTCCCTCCCCGCCGAAGGCCTCCGCCAGGATCGGCGCGAGATAGGCGCAGAACTCACCCGAGCGACAGGCCTGCATCTCCACCAGCAGCGACTGGCTCTCGTGCAGGGTCATGCCGCGGGCCGTCCCCACCGGCTGGTGATGCCACGCGGCGGGCAGGCCCTGTTCGTAGAGGGCGTGGCCGGTCTCGTGCAGCACGCCCATCAGGGCGCCGGTGGCATCGGCGGCATCGTAGCGGGTGGTGATCCGCACATCGTCGGTGGCGCCGCCGCAGAAGGGGTGGAGGCTGACGTCGAGCCGGCCCCGCTCGAAATCGAAGCCGACGGCGCGCATCAGCCGTTCCCCGATCGCCTTCTGCGCCTCCACCGGGAACGGGCCGGTCAGGGGCAGCGGGGCCGGCTCCCGCGCCTGACGCGCCTGAACCGCCGCGATCAGATCCGGCAACGCAGCGCGCAGGTGGGCGAACACCGGATCGATCGTGGCGCGGCGCATCCCGGGATCGTAGCCGTCGAGGAGGGCGTCGTACGGATCGAGGCCGAGGGCGGACCCCTTCGCCGCGCCGACCTCCCGCTGCAGGCGCAGGGTCTTGCCCAGGGCCGGCGCCAGCATGGCGAAATCGGCGCGCGCCCGCGCCTCCCGCCAGATCATCCCCGACTGGGACGACGCCTTCGAGCTCGCCGCCACGAGATCGGCCGGAACCGCGGCGGCATGCAGATAGGCCCGGCGCATCTCCCGCAGGTTCGCCCGTTCCCACGGCCCGAGGCTCGCGACGTCGTCGAGGGACCGGGCGATCAGGTCGCCGGTCTCCGGGGCCGTCAGGATCTCGTGGCCGATGACCGCGAGCTGGGCGAGCTGCTCGGCCCGCATGTCGGCCGCACCCGCGGGCATCAGCGTCTGGCGGTCCCAATGGAGAAGCCCCGCGGCGTCCCCGAGGGCGCCGAGGCGCGCGAAGCGGGCGGAGAGGATCGGATAGGTCTGCATGCTGGCTCGAAGGGACCTGCTGGATCGTGGCCTGGGCACGGAGCGTGACCGAGGACCGCTGGGACGTCGGTCCGGGGTGTCACGCACCCGGCCGCGCGGCGAGACCGGAGACGCGAATCCCACCATGGCGGCCACCCGGTTGCAAGGCCGGGCCGCGCGATCGCGCAGCTCCGGCGCCTCGCGCCGAGCCGAGACATCGGACGCCCCGCAAGACTGGCCGCCGGCCCGGCCAGACCAGATCTGCCCCGGCCTGGGCAGTTAAGACGGCGTTAGCGGACTCGGTCCAGTTTGAGCGACATGGAACCCGTGCTTGTCCCGCTCAACGACGACTCCGCCGCCTTCGATTTCAGCGCATTCCCGCTGGCGCCGAGCGGCGCGGCGCCCGCGACCTCCCGGGCGGCGGCTGTCCCGGACGTGCCCGCCCGGATGCTGGCCGGAACGTCGGCCGGCTCACGGCCCCATTCCCTCCACCGGACGCTGCTTCCCTGGATCGGCGGTCAGGTCGCTGCGGCCATCGGTCTCGGCACCTGCCTCGCGCAGGCGATGCCGCCCGTCTCCGCCAAGCCGCTGCCCACCGACGAGATGGCCTTCGCCCTGCGCGTCGGCGATCCGGCGGAGTTCACGGGGCCGGTCCCGAGTGCGATCCGGGACGGCTTTCATCTGCGCCTCGTCTCGAGCGACTAGATTTCCCTCGTCTGCCTGAGGCAGCGGGCGCGCGACGCGTCGCGAACTTTCGACGGAGGAGACGCGGGCTTCAGTCCTCGTCGGCGCGTCGCTGCCGGCGCAGGGCTTCCCAATGGGCCAATCGCTCGGTGTAGCGCTGCTCCATGCCCCGATCCGTGGGATCGTAGAAGTGCTGGCGCCCGAGCTTTTCCGGCCAGTAATCCTGGCCCGAGAAGGCGTCGGGCTCGTCGTGGTCGTAGCGATACCCCTCGCCGTAGCCGATCTTGCGCATCAGCTTCGTGGAGCCGTTGAGAATGGTGCGGGGCGGTGGCAGCGAGCCGTGCTCCTTCGCCACCCGCGTGGCGGCCTTGTAGGCCTCGTAGACCGCGTTCGATTTCGGCGCGCAGGCGAGGTAGATCGTGACCTGGGCCAGCGCCAATTCCCCCTCCGGCGAGCCGAGGAAGTCGAAGGCGTCCTTGGCGGCGGTGGCCACCACGAGGGCGTGCGGGTCGGCCAGCCCGATATCCTCCACCGCCATGCGCACGAGGCGGCGGGCGATGAAGAGGCGGTCCTCGCCGCCGTCGAGCATCCGACAGAGATAGTAGAGCGCCGCGTCCGGGTCGGAGCCGCGCACGGTCTTATGCAGGGCGCTGATGAGGTTGTAGTGCCCCTCCTGGGACTTGTCGTAGATCGGCGCGCGGCGCTGGATGATCGCCTGCAAGTGCTCCGCGTCGAAGGTCTCGCCCGGCTTTGCCGAGCGCCAGACCTCCTCGGCGAGGGTCAGCGCGGCGCGCCCATCCCCGTCGGCCATGCGGACCAGGACCCCGCGGGCCTCCGCGTCCAGGGGAAGCGGCTGGCCGGTCAGGGCCTCCGCCCGCACCAGCAGCTTGGCGACGGCCGCGTCGTCGAGCGCCCGGAAGAGAAGGACGCGGGCGCGGGACAGGAGGGCGGCGTTCAGCTCGAAGGACGGGTTCTCCGTGGTGGCGCCGACCAGCGTCACCGTGCCGTCCTCCATCACGGGCAGGAAGGCGTCGAGCTGCGCCCGGTTGAAGCGGTGGATCTCGTCCACGAAGAGCAGGGTTCCCCGCCCCATGGCCCGGCGCCCGCGCGCCGCGTCGAACACCTTCCGGAGTTCCGCGATGCCGGAGAAGATCGCCGAGATCTGCTCGAAATGGAGGTCGGTCTCGTGCGCCAGGAGCCGCGCCACGGTGGTCTTGCCGGTGCCCGGCGGTCCCCAGAACACCAGCGAGCCGAAGGAGCGGGCATTGAGGAGGCGGGTCAGGGCCCCGTCGGGCCCGGTCAGGTGCTCCTGCCCGACCACCTCCGCCAGGGTTTTCGGACGCAGGGCATCCGCGAGGGGGCGGGGGGCGGCGTTTGCCAAGCCGGCGGAGGCGAACAGGTCGGACATCGGCGCATCAAAGACGCGGGTGTCCGCCGCCCGCAACCGGGAAAATCGCGGCCTCCCCTGCCGGCTGGGCCATCAGCCCCCGAACATCGAGGTCATGACCTCGCCGCCGCGGTTGATCGAGACCTCCCACATGTTGAGGCTGTTGCGGGTGATCCGTTCCAGGTCCTTGGTGGTGGCGATCGGCATGCCGTTGATGGCGACGATCATGTCGCCCTTCTGCAGGCCTGCGCGCGCGGCGACCGAGCCTTCGTCGATGCTGGCCACCGCGACCCCGTCCGACGGGAAGTCGGCCTGAAGCTCCTCCGCCACGGCCGGGGACGTGTTCACGAGGGTCGCGCCCAGGAAGGGCGAGCGGGTGCGCACCTTGAGGGTGTCGCGCGGACGCGTCTCCGGCGCGGGGCCGAGCTTCACCGCCACGGTCGAGCGCCCGGTGCCGCGCAGGATGCCGAACTGGGTCTGGCCGGTGAGTCCCTTCAGGGCGAAGCGGTAGCCGAAGGCTTCCGGGTCGTCGACGCTCTTGCCGTCCACCGTGAGGATGAGGTCGCCGCGCTTGAGGCCGGCCTCCTCCGCCGGACTCTTGGCCTGGAGGCTCGCCACCAGCACGCCGGTGGGATGATCCAGGCCCATGCTCTCGGCGATGTCGGGCGTCACGCTCTGCACGCGGGCGCCGAGCCAGGGACGCCGCACGGCGCTCGCCCCGCCCTTGGCGGTCTCCACCACGGCGCGGACCATGCTGGCGGGGATGGCGAAGCCGATGCCGTGGCTGCCGCCCGATTGCGAGTAGATCGCGGTGTTGATCCCGACCAGTTGGCCCTGGAGGTTGACCAGGGCACCGCCCGAATTGCCGGGATTGATGGCCGCATCGGTCTGGATGAAGAACTGGTAGTCGGAGGAGCCGACCTGCGTGCGCGCCAGCGCCGAGACGATGCCCTGCGTCACCGTCTGCCCGACCCCGAACGGGTTGCCGATCGCCATCACGAAGTCGCCGACTTCGAGGGACTCGGAGTCGCCGAACGCCATCGGGCTCAGCCCGCCGGACGGGCTCTTGATCTTGACCACGGCGAGATCGGTGCGGGGGTCGCGCAGCACGATGGTGGCTTCGAACTCGCGCCGGTCGGCGAGCGCGATGCGCACCTCGTTCATGTTCTCGATGACGTGGTTGTTGGTGATGACGAGGCCGGATTCGTCGACGATCACGCCGGAGCCGAGGGACTTCTGGGCGCGTTCGCCCGGCGCGCCCCCGCGCCCGCGTCCCGCGCCGTTGTCACCGAAGAAGCGCCGCATGAACTCGTCCATGGCGCTGCGGCTCTGACCCCGCGTGTCCACGTGCGAGGCATAGACGTTCACCACGGAGGGGGCGGCCCGCTTCACCACCGGGGCGAAGGACAGTTGCACCTGGCCCTTGGCGAGGGGCACCACCTTCTCCGGCGCCCCCGGCTCGGGGACCGCCGGCGACTTCATCATCTGCGCCGTGGCGGGCGCGGCGGCGAGCGTCGCGGTCAGCAGCGGGACGAGCAGAAGGGACGTGCGCGGCATGGGAACTCCCGGGACGAGGGCGCGGCGGCCCTGCCCCGGTCTGGGACGGCGCCGCGACGGATTCCCGGATATCTAGACGCGTCGAGCCGCCGGCGCGAGGGGCGCCGGAGCCGGATCTTTCAGCGCCGGCCGATCGTGCCGGTGAAGCGGCTCGCCCGCTTGGCGAGGGCCGCGAAGCAGCTCAGCGACGCGTCGGCGGCGCGCTGCATCTCGGTGACCTGGAGGCGGATGGCATCGGCCGGGGTCTTGGCGCCCGAGAGAGCCTGCCAGTGGGCCACCGCCGCGGCGCCCTCGCCGCGAAGATAGGTGAGCACGGTGGTGTTCACCTCACCGAGTTCACCCATCACCTCGGAGATCCGCGGCGACTTTGCGAGGTCCGCGAGCTTGCCGAAGGAAGCCTGGGAGCCTTCGAGGACGGACCGCGCCGCCGGCAGGGGCTCGGCCATGGTCGCGGGCAGGGTCTGAGCGATGGTCTCCACGGCGTCGGTCGCGACTTCGACAGCGTCGGCCGCGGCCTGGACCGTCTCCCGCCCGCCTCCGCCCGGTGCCGCCGTCTCTTCCGGGACCACGGTGAGATCCTCGACGCGTTCGGAGGTCTCGGTCGTCGCGGTGGCGGACTCGGTCACGACCGGGACCGGCGTGCCGTCGCTTCCGGCTGCCGCCGCCAGAGCGTCCGGGGACACGCCTTCGAGGAGCGCGTCATGGAGGTTCGGCGCATGGTCCGACCCCGATGGATCGTTCGGGTCACCCATCTCGACGGCCTGCACGGTGTCGATGTTCATCGGTCCATCCTCCTGGCTGCCGGCGGTCTGCGGGAGCGCTCCGGCTCGGTCCTGCGCTTTGGAGGGGGGTCTGCGCCGTCTTGCCATGGCTTCTGTCTCCTTGCCGCTTCGAGGGGAAGAATAACCCGAAACGGCGGGATGTCTGCGGGGAGCCGCGCGGGCGGGCGGCACCCCGAGGCGCTGAAGGGGGCCGGCCGCGCGTTTCGGGCCTTCGGCCGGGTTCAGGCGGAAGGGCGCAGGGTGTTCTGAGCCAGGGCGCCCAGATCCTTGGCCTGGGCCTGCAGGGTGGCGATCTGGCTGCGGATGAATTCGCCCTGCAACGCCATCGCCTCGCGGACGTCGCGGGTCCGGACCAGCTTCTGGGCGAAGTCGAAGGTCGCGGCGGCATTTTCCTGAGCCTGGTCGAGACCCTTCGCGACGACGGTCTGCATCGACTCCTGCACCGACTTCGACGTCGTCTGCATCTGCTCGGCCGTCTTGACCGCGGTGCCGATGAAGGTGCTCACGGCGGTGCGGGCCTGATCGACGCTCTTCTCGGCGAAGGCACGCATTTCGGCGGGGATTTCGAAGGTCTGACCGGTCATCTCGCTTCTCTCCAGGCTGCACCGACTCGTTCGATGCATCGCGGGAAATCTATGTTGCGATGCAACATGAACGTCAAGATCATCGGTCCGGAAAGATGCAGAATTTTGCCAACTTTCTGCGCCGCCTTCAAGCGGCCGAGGCAGCCGCTTCCGCGGGCAGCCGTTCGACGGCCCGGGTTGCGAGAATGCGTTCGTAGACCGCGATCAACGCATCGGTATGAACCCCCAGCGTCATCGGGCTTGCCCAGTAGCGGGCATGCGCGGCGGCGCCGAGGCTGGCTGTGCGTGCGTCGTCGTGGAGCGTCGCGGCCGCCCGGGCCCAGGCCTCGGGCTCCGGCGAAACGGAATAACCGTTCACCCCGTCGAGGACCTTCTCGGACGCTCCGGATCGGTTCGAGGCCATCACCGGGATGCCGTTGGCCAAGGCCTCGTAGACCGTCAGGGGCCCGGTCTCGTACCAGCGGGACGGCGCGGCGATCGCCCGGGCCCGGCGGCGCAGGAGCGACCAGACCGCGTCCGGCGCCTGCCAGCCCACGAGTTCGACCCCGGGGCGCGCACGAAGCTCGTTCTCCAGGGGACCGGTGCCGACGAACAGGGCCGGAAGCCCGGCGGCCCGCGCGGCGTCCGCCACGAGGTCGACGCCCTTCTCACGGGTCAGGCGGCCGACATAGGCTAGCGCATCGCCCCGTGCCGGATCGGCCGGCACCTGCTTCGTGACGCGCACCGGATTGTCCATCCGGTGATGGGTAACCGCGAGACCCTCCAGGAGCGTACCCATCCGCGCCACGCTCGCGTCGCAGACATGGATGACGTCGAGGCGCTGCCGCTTCAGGGCCGCGCGCAGGGAGACCGAGCGCCCGACGCGCACCAGCTTGTGGAGCCGGCTCCGGCCGTCGCAGGGCGCTGCGAGGCAGGCGGCCGAGAGAGGCTTCAGAGCACAGGGCTCGGCCTGATCGAAGCGGTAATAGACCCCGTTCGGGCAGGCCAGGAAGTAGTCGTGCAGGGTCGTCACGACCGGGAGACCGCGCGCGAACAGCGCCGGGAAGACGCTGGGCGACAGGCTGCGCGTCCATTGGTGCAGATGGATCAGGTCCGGCCGCACCGGCAGCGCGTCCAAGGCGGCGCCGAGACGGGCGGCGGCCTCCGCGTCCCAGAGCCCGTTGAGCGCGGCGCGATGCGCCGGACGCTGCCAGATGTCCGTGTTGCCGAGGCCGATCCGGCGGATGCGGGGATGGTCGAGGAGGTCATCCACCGGCCCGTCGATGGCCTGGATGTAGGTCACGTCGAGTCCGGCCTCGGCGAGGCCCCGTGCCGATTCGACGGCCACCTTCTCGGCACCGCCGCTCGCCACCGCGAATTCCGCCAACACGACGATCTGCATGGGAGGTCCGAGATTGTGCCGATGCCTGAGGAATTCGCAGCGGACGACCCGACGACCACCGCAAGAATCTGGATTTACCGGAGATCAACGTACGTTCGGTAAAGATCGGGGAAGACCTCGTCGTTGGCCGGGACAGTTCACCATGCACCTCGTCCTTGTCGTGGACCACGCCTTCATCAACGGCGGACAGGCCAAGGTGGCCCTGGATGCCGGCCTCGGGCTGCGTGCCCGCGGCCACAGCGTCACGGTGTTCGCCGCCGTCGGCCCCGCCGACCCTCGCCTGGAGGCGGCCGGCATCCGCGTGGTCTGCCTCGGCCAGGACGACATCGGCACGACCCGGAACAAGCTCGCCTTCGCCGCGCAGGCGATCTGGAACCGTCCGGCCGCCCGGCGCCTGGCGGAGGAACTGCGCGGTCTCGACCCGCGCGACACCGTGGTCCACGTCCACGCCTTCGCCAAGGCGCTCTCGCCCTCGATCGGGCGCAGCCTCGCGGCGTCCGGACTGGCGCTGCTCTATACGATGCACGAGTTCTTCCTCGTGTGCCCGAACGGCGGCTTCTACGAGTATCCGGCCGCCCGGATCTGCCACCGCACGCCGATGTCCCCGGGCTGCCTGACCACGAACTGCGACGCCCGCAGCTACCCGCGCAAGCTGCTGCGGGTGGTGCGCCACCTCGCTCTCGAGCACGTGGCCGGCCTGAAGGCGCTGTTCCCGCACATCGTCACCCTCAGCGCCCTGCAGGAACGGGTCGTCGCCCCGCATCTGCCGAGCGCGACCCGCTTCCACAGGGTCGACAACCCGATCGCGGTGGCCAACGCGCCCCTCCGCTCCGGGGCGCCGGGCGATTTCCTGTTCGTCGGGCGCATCTCCACCGAGAAGGGCGCGCCGATCTTCGCCGAGGCGGCCCGCCGCGCCGGCGTTCGCCCGGTCTTCGTCGGGGACGGGCCGGCCCGCGCCGACCTCGCGGCGCGCTATCCCGAGGCCGTGATGCTGGGCTGGCGCGACGAGGCCGGCGTCCAGGCCCTGATGCGGCAGGCCCGCGCCCTCGTCTTTCCGAGCGTCTGGTACGAGGGCCAGCCCCTCACGGTCTACGAGGCCCTCGCCTGCGGCGCGCCGGTGATCGTCAGCGACGCCTGTGCCGGCCGGGAGGCGGTGGAGGACGGCGAGACCGGCTTCTGGTTCCGCTCCGGCGACCCGGACTCGCTCGCCGCGCATCTCGTGCGACTCTCCGACGACGGCCTCGCCGAGCGCATGAGCCGGGCGGCCTACGAGCGCTACTGGGCGGCACCCCTCACGTCGGACGCGCATCTCGACCGGCTGATGCAGGTCTATGACTTCGTCCTGCGCGAGGCCCGAACCGCGGGCGCGCCGGCCGGCCGCGTCGCCACGCGCTCTCAGCTTCCGGCCGTATCCTGAGACAGCGGCCGAGATCCATCGACCGCGATGGAATGGCCCGGATGACGGATGTCCGGAACCGGGTTGGGCGTTTGGGCCGGCCTGTCGACCCTTGGGTGGACCGATCCGGTCATCGGGCCCGGATCCCCCAATGGAAACCCCACGCGCGCCCGGCGTTGTTTCGGACGACGTGCCGAAGAAGGCGCTGAATCCCCGAACCGAAGGAGTGCCCGCATGGCCGATCACCAGAAGACACCGGAGAGCGACACGATCTCCACCACGGGCCAGGCCGCCCCGAAGGGGTCGGATAAGAACCGCCCCGAGAACCAGAAGGGCGAACTCGACGCGCGCCTCGACGAGGCGCTGGAGGAGACCTTCCCGTCGAGCGATCCCGTCTCGGTGAAGGTGACCAAGTAGCGCGACCTCGACGACACCTTCTTTGAATACCGGAACGCCGGGGCGATCGGATCCCCCGGCGTTACGGCGTCGGAGTGCGAGGCTCAGGCGGCTTCGAGCAGGCGGCGGGCGATGACCTGCGCCTGGATCTCGGCGGCACCCTCGAAGATCGAGAGGATGCGCGCGTCGCAGAGCACGCGGCTCACGGCGTATTCGAGCGCAAAGCCGTTGCCGCCATGGATCTGCAGAGCGTTGTCGGCCGCCGCCCAGGCCACGCGGGCGCCCAGAAGCTTGGCCATGCCGGCCTCGAGATCGCAGCGCTTGCCCTCGTCCTTCTCGCGAGCCGAGAAATACGTCAGCTGGCGGGCGATGTTGATCTCCACGGCCATCATGGCGATCTTGTCGGCCACGCGGGGGAAGTTGATCAGAGCCTTGCCGAACTGCACCCGGTCCTCGGCGTAGCGCAGACCAAGGTCGAGGGCGTTCTGCGCCACGCCGATGGCGCGAGCCGCCGTCTGGATGCGCGCGGATTCGAAGGTCTGCATGAGCTGGGCGAAGCCCTTGCCCTCGACCTCGCCGAGGAGGTTGCCAGCAGGGACCTCGAAGTTGTCGAAGGCGAGTTCGTACTCCTTCATGCCGCGGTAGCCGAGCACGTGGATCTCGCCACCGGACAAGCCCTGGACCGGGAACGGCTCTGCGTCGGTGCCGCGCGGCTTCTCGGCGATGAGGAGCGACAGACCCTTGTGGCCCTTCTCCTCCGGCTTGGTGCGCACGAGACAGGTCATGATGTCGGCGCGCACGGGGTGCGTGATCCAGGTCTTGTTGCCCGAGATCTTCCAGACGTCGCCGTCCTTGACCGCCTTGGTGCGCAGGCTCGCGAGATCGGAGCCCGTGTTCGGCTCGGTGAACACGGCGGTCGGCAGGGTGTCGCCCGCGGCGATGCCGGGCAGGAAGCGATGCTTCTGCTCTTCGGTACCGCCGCACAGGATCAGCTCGGCGGCGATCTCCGAGCGGGTGCCGAGGGAGCCGACGCCGATATAGGCGCGCGACAACTCCTCGGAGACCACGCACATGGAGATCTTCGGCAGGCCCATGCCGCCGTACTCCTCCGGGATCGTCAGTCCGAAGACGCCGAGCTCGGCCATCTTGGTGACGATCTCCATCGGGATGTAGGCGTTCTGGCTGTGCCACTCGTGCGCGTGCGGCACGACCTCGGCGAGGCCGAAGCGACGCATCTCGGAGCGGATCGCCTCCATGTCCTCGTCGAGACCGGACTTGCCGATGGTGGCCGAGCCGCCGTTGTCGCGGATCCGGGCCACGAGGGCGGCCCGGTTCTCGGGGGTGTTGCCCTCGGCGATCAGGGTCTCGACCGCCTCGGTGCGGAATTTGGCGACTTCGCGCGCGGCTAGGCCGAGGGAGCCGGTGGGCCGCACCATCTCGCCCTGGCTCATCGGAATGCCCGAGAACATCTGGTCGAGGTACTCGCCGAGGCCGATTCGAACCAGGAGGCTCTCGGTCTCGCCGAACTCTCCACTCTCCGTCAGACGCTGCGCGTACGCGCCGAGCTCACGCACGCCCTCGGCATAGGTCGCGATCCATGCGAGACCATGCGTGGCGTGTTGCTGGGTCTCCATCTTCTCGGCCGAGATCTTGCCCTCGTCCGATAGGATCGTGGCGCGCACGCGCCGCGTGGCCTCGGCGACGAGACCCTTCGCGGCCCCGGCGGCCTCACGGGCCAAGGTCACGAGATCCTGCGGTTCGGTCGAGACGACGGGAGAGGCTGACATGGCAAACTCGCTAGCAAAGGAACGATACTTTGCAGTCCATTATAGGCAGGTTTGTCACGGCTGTAGAGGCGTCTCGCCGCACTGCGGCACTATCCCGCCTGAATTCATTATCCGTGGGCGTGAAAAACCCTGATTTCTGTTTGCTAACCAAGGGATGATGAATTTTATTGAGATGCTTCTCAAAGAAAAAGTCACCGCCGCACCGGCGGGGGCTCATCCGCGACTGGCCAGAGCGACACCGAGGGTAGCGATGGCCATGCCACCCATCTGGACCGGCGCGAGCGACTCTCCGAACAGGAGGTACGCCATGACGGCCGAGACCGGCGGTACCAGGAACAACAGCGACGCGACACCCGCCACGGCGCCGCGCTTAATCAGCATCAGAAGCAGGAGGATGCCACCGACGGAGTTGACGAGGACCGACCAGGCAAGGCCGAGCCAGAGGGGCGTGGAAGCATCGAATCCACCCGTCCCGAACAGGAGGGCGATTGGAACGGCAAGGAGTACAGCGCCCGCGAACTGAATGGCGGCATTGCTGAGGAGATCCGCACCAGCCCCATGTCGCTTCTGCCAGAGTGTTCCGCCCGTCATCGCCACCATCGCGCAAAGGCAAGCAGTCAGGGCCGGAACCGGGATGCCGGAAGGATCCGAGGCGCCGATCTTCGGTGCCAGGACGAGAAGCGCACCGGAAAAGCCGATGCCGATACCGAGCCAGCGCCGCCGGCTCACGGACTCCCCAAGGACGCGACCTGCCAGGCTCGCGGTCAACAGGGGCTGCAGGCTGCCAACGAGGGCAGCGATGCCGGACGGCAAGCCATGCTGCACCGACCAGAACACGCCGATGACGTAAACCCCCTGCATCAGCACGCCGGCGAACGCGGCATGGAGCCAGCCGGTGCGGTCGCGTGGCCAGCGGGCTCGGAGCAGGAGCGCCAGGGTCGCCAGCACCAGCGCGACGGCAACGACCCGGATTGCCACGAAGGTGAAGGCCTCGGCATGGGGAGCCACGAAGCGGGCCGCGACGAAGCCCGTCGCCCAGATCAGAACGAACAGGGCGGGGACGAGGAACGGAGCGGGCGCGGGCATGATGGCGGCCACGCATCACAGGGTCGCGATAAATTCAAGCGGGTAGGGCGCCGCCTCGCGCACAGCACGTTGCGCGAACCGGTCGCGTGACGTTTAGAAGACACGCCCGCCTGCCCCGTTCGAGGACGAACCCCCGCCCCGTGAGACGTCTCCGCAAACCTTTCGAGATCGCAGGCGTCGCCGCCCAGCGTTTCGTCGCCCATGACGGCTGGGCCATCGCCAGCCACATCGCCCTCTCGAGCCTGACCGCGCTGTTTCCGTTTCTCATCCTGCTCGCCGCCCTGGCTGGTCTGTTCGGCACGAAGTCGCTCGCCGACGAGGCCAGCGTCCTCATCTTCGATGCCTGGCCGCGCGAAGTGGCCAAGCCCATCGTCAATGAGGTGCACCGGGTGCTGACCGAGCAGCGCGGAGGCGTGCTGACCCTGGGTGCCTTGCTGGCGCTTTACTTCTCCTCCTCTGGGGTCGAGAGCCTGCGGGTCGGGTTGAACCGTGCCTACGGCCTGCGCGAGGTACGGCCCTGGTGGCTGACGCGTCTCGAATCCATCGGCTATGTTGTCTGCGGTGCCTTCGCCATGCTGGCCTTCGCTCTCTTGGTGGTGCTTGGCCCCCTGATCTGGCGCAAAGTCATCAACGTGGCGCCGGGGCTCGAGCCCCTCAGCCTGACCGTCGCGATCGGACGGATCGGAATCACGGCCTTCCTGCTCCTCACCGTACTCGTGATCGCTCATAAGTTTGTTGCGACAGGGCGCCGCTCCGTCCTGGCGGTGGTCCCCGGAATCGCGGTGACCTTGCTGCTGTGGTTCCTGGCCGGCCTCGGTTTCGGCTACTACCTCGACCGCTTCTCCAACGCCTACGCCTCCACTTATGGCGGCCTCGCCACCGCGATGGTGTTCCTGGTCTTCCTGTATTGGCTGGCCGCGATGTTCCTGTTCGGTGGCGAGATCAATGGCACCGTCATTGCAGCGCGACGCGTGCGGCTTCAGGCGCGGATGCAGGAGAAGCAGGCCCGGGCTCGGGGGCTCTGAGTCTGTACTGCTTCATCTGCGCGCAGGGCGCGCGATGACATCCGCCTGTGACCCTGGCGGCCTAGTGTCCCGGTTCGGGCACGGGCAGTGATGGCGTAAGCGGCGGCGCGGCGGCCGGCCCGGGGGAGCTTCGATGCGGATCAGGTTCGGTTGCGAGATGGGCTATGATTTTCCGCAGCCGACGCCCGTCATCGCCCGCCTGAACTCCTATCCGGTGAACGGCTTGGCTGCCGTACCGCCGGACGTGCTCACCCTCGATCCACCGCTGCCCCTGCGCACCTTCCGCGATGTCTTCGGCAATCGGACCGTGCGCTTCATGGCTCCCGCCGGTGCCCTGACCCTGAGCGTGCATGCGGAGACGGAGGACGACGGCGCCCTCGATCCGGTGGTGCCGGAAGCCGAGGAGCACGCGGTCGAGGATCTGCCGGAAGAGGCGCTGCCGTTCCTCGTAGCGAGCCGCTACTGCGAATCCGATCTCCTCTCGAGCGAGGCTTGGCGGCTGTTCGGGGACCTCGAGCCTGGGTGGTCGCGGGTGCAGGCGATCTGCGACTACGTCCACGGACACATCACCTTCGGCTATGGGTATGCCCACGTCGACCGCACCGCTGCCGGTGCCTTCGCAAGTCGGCGCGGCGTGTGTCGCGACTATGCTCACCTGTTCGTCGCCTTCTGCCGGGCCCTGAATATCCCAACCCGCTACTGCACCGGCTATCTCAGCTTCATCGGCGAGCCCGAGCCGCACGCTCCGGGGGATTTCGCCGCCTGGAGCGAAGTCTATCTGGGCGGCGCCTGGCACGTCTTCGATCCACGCAACAATGCTCCGCGCCGAGGCCGGATCCTGGTGGCCCGTGGGCGCGATGCGGCGGACGTGCCCCTGACCCATACCTTCGGACCGAACCGCCTGACGAAGTTCCGGGTTTGGGCGGAGGACGGCGCGACGTCCGCCGCGGCGGATTGATCGCCTGCACCTGAAGACGCCGCATCGAGCGGGACGCGGATACCGTTCAGACGCAAGCGCAGCGTAAAGCCATAACTTTCAGGGTGCCGTCTAAGTCCTTGGCAAGACAACCAAAAGCCCTCGTCCAAGAACCAGCGAGGGCTTTTGGTTGTCGATTTGCGCTGCGCGGATCACGCCGCGAGCGGCATGCCTTGCGGCTCGGACCCCGCCATGAACTGGGCTCGCGCGAGATCGGCGAAGCGTCCGTTCTGAGCGACGAGCTCGTCGAAGCTGCCCGATTCGACGATCCGGCCCTCATGAAAGACGAGGATGCGGTCGGCGTTACGGATCGTCGCCAGGCGGTGGGCGATGACGAAGGTGGTGCGGCCTTCCATCACGGCCTCCAGGGCACCCTGCAGCTTGCGCTCAGTGGTGGCATCGAGGGCCGAGGTGGCTTCGTCGAGGATCAGCACCGGCGGGTTCTTGAGGAGCGCGCGGGCGATGGAGAGGCGCTGGCGCTCGCCGCCGGAGAGCGAGCGTCCGCGCTCGCCGATCACCGTATCGAGGCCGTCGGCTTGGCGGGCCATGAACTCGGTGGCCTGCGCCCGCTCCAGGGCGTCGAGCATCTCGGCATCGGTGGCGTCCGGGCGGCCGACCTGCAGGTTCTCGCGGATCGAGCGGGCGAACAGCATCGGCTCTTGGAACACAACACCGATGTTGTGGCGCAGGCTGGACAGTCCGATGTCGCGGATATCGCTGCCGTCGATGCGGATGGCGCCGTGGTCCGGGTCGAAGGCGCGGTGCAGAAGGCCGAGCGTGGTCGACTTGCCCGAACCGGTGGTGCCGACCAGGGCGATCGTCTCGCCGGCCCGGGCTATGAAGGAAACATCTTCCAATGCCTTGCGGCGAGCGTTGTACGAGAAGCCGACGCCTTCAAAAGCGACCTCACCGTCGAAGCGCGTGACGTGCTGGGCACCCGGACGGTCGTGGACCGCTGGTGTGGTGTCAAGGATTTCGAAAAACTCGTCGATCTTGGGCATCTGCTGGAACAGGCCGTTGATGCAGGTCGCAACCTGGTCGAGGCGCGAGACCAGCATGGTCGCGAGGCTCATGAAGGCCACGACCTCGCCGACGCTCGCCTGACCGTGCTGGTGCAGGGCGATGCCGGTGATGAAGATCGCCGTCATGGTCAGGGTCGCGGAGGCGCGGGTGGCAACGTTGGCGAGCGCCCACCAGGACAGAACCGGGATCTGCGCGGCGAGCAGGTTGCGGATGATGTCGTGCATCGCGTCCTTCTCGGCCTTGGCACGGGTAAAGGATTGGATGACGGCGACGTTACCCAGCGCGTCAGAAGCGTGCTCGGCCAGGCCCGACTGGTAGGCCTCGACCCGGCCCTGCAGGGTCTCGGTACGACGCATGACCATCGTGGTCAGGGTCGTGAAGGCCAGCACGAGCACAACCAGGATCGAGCCGAGCTGCCAGTTCACGAACAGGGTCATCGGCAGGAGGACGATCAGGGAGACGAAGGCCACGAAGTGATCGCGGAAAAAGCCGAGCCAGAGCCAGAACATGCCGTTTGAGCCCTCCAGCATCGCCTTCAGGACGCGACCGGAATGGTTCGAGGAGTGGAAGGCGAGCGGCAGCTCGAGCACGTGCTCGAAGTAGTTGGCCATGGCGGTCAAACGGTTGCGGTGGGCCAGCCGGTCCGCGTGCAGGGCGATCGTCACGCCGGCCGCGATGGTGAACAGGCCGAAGGCCACCCAGGCACCAATCAGGGGCGCCAGCGTCGTGAAGGCATTGGTGCTGCTCTTGAGGTGGGTGAGCTGGTCGATGATGCGGCCCATGAGAAGCGGCTCGGCGAACGCCGCCACCGCCAGGGCCACATTGGCGCAGGCCAGGACCGCCGCCAGACGGCGGTCGGAGCCCAGAAGACCCATGACCCGTACGTAAAGACGAACCAACGACATGATACCGTGTGCTCCGATCCCTGACCGGGTTGCGCGAACGCGTCCCGGCGGAGGCCGCCAAATCCTTGGCGTTGCGTGCCTTATGCGGAGCGCTCCCTGAACGGTGCATGACGCGAACCCCTCGGGTTTGGCCAGAGTCCGGCGGTGTTTTTTACGGTTCGTTCAACCTGAATCCGTAACGGTGGGGACGGCGCCTCGTCGTGCGGCGCCAACGCGGCATGCGGGCAGCCGCTCAGGCTCGAGTGATCATGGATCTCGCAACCGGTATCGGCCTCGTCGGCGGCTTCGCCGTCGTCTTCGTCCTGATCATGATCGACGGCGGCAACTTTGCCGCCTATTTCGACAAGCACGCCGTCATCGTCATCTTTGGCGGCGCCACCGCCGCGACGATGATGCGCTTCCCCTTCTCGACGATGATGCACGGGCTCCCGATGGGCCTGCGCTACGCCTTCTCGATGCGCGCCATCAAGCCACGCGACCTCATCGAGGAGATCACCAAGATAGCCGACGTGGTGCGGAAGTCCGGCCCGATGGCCTTGGAAAACATGGAGATCTCCGATCCCTTCCTGGCCCAAGGGGCACGCTACATCGCTGATGGTTATGACCGCGAGTTCATCCGGGACACCATGGAGCGCGACCGCGACAACTTCCTCATGCACCTCGACGAAGGCTCGAAGATCTACCGCGCCTTCGGCGACTGCGCCCCGGCCTGGGGCATGATCGGAACCATCCTCGGCATGGTGACGATGTTCGCCAACATGTCGGACCCCTCGAAGCTGGGCCCGGCTATGGCGACTGCCCTCCTCGCCACCCTCTACGGCGCCCTGATCGCCAACATGATCACCCTGCCGCTCGCCGACAAACTCCACGTGAAGCTGGAGGAGGAAGATGTGTCGCGCTCGCTTATCATCGACGGCATCCTGCTCATCCGCGACGCCAAGAGCTCCTCCCTGGTGCGCGAGATGCTCATCGCCTACCTCCCGCACAACCACCGCGACGAACTCGTGGCCGAGCCGGCGTGATGGCGCGCACCCGCATCACGCGCGACGGCGCCGATGGCTAAAAAGAAGCGCGGCGGCGCGCATGGCGGCCACGGCTGGTTCGTGACCTTCGCCGACCTGATGGCGCTTCTCATGAGCTTCTTCGTGATGATCGCCGCCTATTCGACCCAGGACCAGAAGAAGATGCAGGCGGTGGCCGGCTCCATGCGCGACGCGTTCGGCGTCAACAAGGAGTCGCGCTTTGCTGGCATCATCGAGAAGGACGGCCTCGCCCACGCCGACAAGGTCAAGTACAAGCGCGACATTCCCCCTGACCTTGCCTCCGATCACACCACCCCGCCCGCGGTCGACGGCAACGTTGACGAGGGTATGCCGGACAAGGGCTACCCGGACGGCGCCGGTCTCGCGGCAGCGAGCCTGCGTCAGGCGTTGCAGGACATGCCCGAGGTCGCCGAGCTATCGAAGAACATCATCGTCGCCCCCTCGCAACGCGGGATCGACGTGTCGATCGTCGACCAGGATGGCGCCTCGATGTTTCCCGATGGATCGAGTCGGCCCAATGCCCGTACCCGACGCCTCTTGGAGCGGATCGCCGGGACCTTGCGCAAGATGCCTAATCGCATCGCCATCACGGGCTACACTGCGACGGAGAGACCCGGAACGCGACTTCTCGCTCCGCCTTGGGAGCTTTCGGCCAATCGCGCGATCAGCGTGCGCGAGATCCTGGCCGGCAGCGGCGTACCCGATGACCGTTTCGCATCCGTGACCGGGAAAGCCGATACGGAGCCGCTGTTTCCGGACAATCCCTACCTCCCGGCCAATCGCCGGGTGACGGTGACGCTCCTCAGCGAAACGTCACCGACGCCTCGCATGAAGAACTTTCCCTGAGCCGCCGAGCCTGCGCCTCGTGCACCGTCCGGCCTGACGGCTGGCTCGATCGAGAGGCGTCATCGGCAACGGAAAAGTTTTTCTCGCCCAGCCATCCGGGGAGGCCTCCCTCCCCCCACCCCCCGGAAAACGCGCTCGCAGTCTGACGTCCGGTGGCTGTGCCAGCTTCCGGCCGGGACAGGCTATCCCTGGATAAAGCCTACTGTGCCAATAGGAGGGCCCAATAGACCTTGTACTTCGATCCTGGTGCGTAGGCGGTGGCGATGCCCATACGCTGCACACCGGGCGCAAGCATCGCTGCATTGTGTGCCGGACTATCGCGCCACCCGGAGAACGCCTCGGCCAAGGTGTGATACCCGGCCGACAGGTTGGCCTCTGCTGACTCGAAGCCGAGCCGCTCGACGGCATTCTTGACGGTCTGAGCCCGGCTCGGTCGATCGGCGGCGGCCATGGATGCCGCCTCCGCCTCCGCCAGCTTCTGCAATTCAAGATCAAGGCGCAGGGGCCCTGCGCCGTTTCGCGCGCGGTAGGCCGAGATCATGTCACGTGCAGTCGCCGTATCGACCTGCGCCGACTGCGTCGTCATCGGCCAGTAGAGGCTGGGAAGCGTAGAATTTACAGGCTCCGGGGTAGCGCAGCCGGTGAGCAGAGCCAGACCGCCGGCCATCATGCCGGCTCCGAAAATTAGTACCGTCCTCCGCCCCACGCCTCGTTCTCCCTACGCACCGTGTCAGCTCCCCGCGCGCCGCCTCCCCGCCTCCGCGGAGCGCATCGGCTCGGCCTCGTCGAGCCGGTCCTCAACGCGCTGCGGCGCGGTTTGGTCTCCGGAGCGTTGCGGTTGGGCGAACGCGCTGGCGATCTGCCCTACGGCGCTCTGGAAAGAATCCAAGCCTTGCACCGTGACCACGCTGGACCCCGGCCCGAGGGCAGGGATCATTCCAGCCTGCGACAAGGTCTGAAAGACCGTAAGGTTCAAATCGTTCTGCACTTTCAGGCCAAGACTGACGTCGACGATCATGACGATCAGCTCGAATTCCAGGAAGGGATCGCCGATCTTGCGGAAGACGACGCGGGGCGGCGGTTCCTTGAGCACGTCCGGTTGGGCTTGAGCGCAGCCCATCAGGAGTTCGGCCGCGTGAACGGGGTCCTGGTTGCGCAGAACGCTGACCGTGATGCTGACGCGGCCGGTCCGATCGCCACGGACCCGGTTCTTCACAATACCGGAGATCAGGTTCGAGTTCGGCACGATCACAGCCGAGCGGTCGAAGGTCTGAATCTCGGTGGAACGCACCGAGATTCGTTTCACGATGCCTTCGCTGTCTCCGATCAGGACCTGATCGCCGACGCGGATCGGGCGCTCCCAGAGAAGAAGCAGGCCTGAGACGAAATTGTTGACGATGGATTGGAGACCGAAGCCGATACCGACCGAGAGGGCACCGGCCACGATGGTGAGTTTCTCCAGGCTCAGGCCCAGGTAGGAGAAGGCCAGCGCCAGGGTTAGTAAGAAGCCGATATAGCCCGCGATCGTCGAGATCGAATTGCGCAGGCCTGCGTCGAGGTCGGTGGCCGGCAGGTAGGTCTGTTCGAGCCAGCGCTGGATCGCCCGCGTCACCGCCATGCCGAGGAGCAGGAGACCGATGGCGAGCGCGATCGTGGAGAGCGAGATCGTGACGTCGCCGACCTTGAAGCCGAAGAAAGCGCTGCGAACCGAGCTGAACACGTCGGTCGAGTCGAGGCCCCAGGGCGCCAGGGCAAGCAGCGCGGCCACGAGGACCAGTACCACTCGCGCGAGGCCGGTCGCCAGCACGGCGATCTGATTGATCGAGCGCTTGCGCAAGCCGGTATTGGCCTGGAGCGCGGTGGCGATCTTGGTGTCGTCGCAGAGCGTCCCCCCAATGAAGGTGTCGGCGCTGGAGATCAGCAGGAACAGCAGGACGAAGAGCCCCGCCGTCCAGACGAGTTGGTCGATGACGAAGGCCGCGAAGGCCACGTAGCCGACGAGGGGGGCGATGGCGATGACCACCACCGCCGCCCAGCCGAGAAGCCGCGCCGGGCCGCCGATCCCGGTGGTCGCCTCCGGCGCCACGTAGGGGCCGAAACACGCCTCCTCCTGCTCGGCCGAATCGGCGAAGCGATGCAGTCCGATGGCGAGGATCAGCGCTGTGGCGAGCGCGCCGATGCCGCGCGTGGCGATGGAGATGGGCAGCGCCGCCGAGATCCCCGAGTTCAGGGCCTCGATCGACTTGACCACTGTGATGACGATGGCGATGCCGACGGCCAGACGGGTTACCCGCGCAGCGGCGGCGTCGCTCATGGTCGCGACGCGCCAGGACGGCTTGTCGGGTGAGAGCAGCGCGTCGGCCAGGGCCTCCACGAAGGCGATGAAGGCCAGGCCTCCGAGGATGGCGCCCGCCACCGGCAACAGGCGCAGGGGTAGGAGATCGGTGGCATCGAGGGCGTAATAGACCGCGTAGCTGCCGATGAACGCCGGGATGGTGCCGAGGAGGAACACGCGCCAGGCCGCGAGGAGCTTCCGGCGCTGCGAGGGGTCGACGGCCTTGGCATCGCGCCGGCCGAGGCGTGGGGCGATGTTGCGACGCCCGAAATACAGGGCGATCGAGATACCGAAGGCGATCCCGAGGAGCAGCAGGTTTCCAATGGTGCCGTTGCGGGCGAACAGGGCCGCCGTATCCTCCACAGCGCCTTGCAAGGCGCGTCCGTCGCGTGGGATGTCGGCCGCGATCCTCATCCACAGGTCGGGATTCACGAGGGCGGTCGATCGCTCGAACAGGCCGCGAGTGAAGGCCGCGCGACGGCGGTTCGAGACCTGATCGACGATCTGGTCACTCTGGACCAGGAGGGAGCGGGCAAGTCGCTGGGTCTCGTCGATCTCCGCAACGGCGTGCTCGCGCTCCGTCCGCTCGCGCGCCACGTCCTCGCCCTCCTCACCGTCCTTCGGCTTCGGACCGAGCTGTGTCAGCCGCTCGCGGGCCGCATCGAGGCGCGGGGTGGTGATGTCGATGACGTGACGGATCTTGTCCGCGATCACCTCGATGCCTTCGCGGGCGCGGGTCAGGTCGCCGCTCCCGATATTCGGTCCGGTGAGAATTTTTTCGCGCTGCTCCAGATCCGCCTTGGCGCTGTCGAGCTGGTCGCGGACGTTTTGGATCTGCTCCGAAACGGCCGGCTTCGGGGCTACCGCTTTGGCGGCCGGCTTGCCATCTGCGGGGGCTGCTGGCGCAGGGGCCGGGGCAGCCTTCGTCGGAGCCGCGGCGGGCGCCGCCGTGGGCGTGCCCTGCCCGACTGCGCCCGCAGGAGCCAGGACGAGGACACCCAGCCAAGCAGCGATCAGTGCCGCACC
Source organism: Methylobacterium sp. Leaf465 (assembly GCF_001424705.1). Classification (GTDB taxonomy): domain Bacteria; phylum Pseudomonadota; class Alphaproteobacteria; order Rhizobiales; family Beijerinckiaceae; genus Methylobacterium. The sequence goes on along the minus strand of NZ_LMRA01000004.1, from coordinate 88,574 downwards.
TCGGGTGCCTCGGGTCGTCTGGCCTCTCGGGATACCACCCATGATGATCCTTTCGCGCTGCGCCGTCGCGCGGTTCTGGCGCGCTGTCGCGCCTCGCCTCGTCGGGCCACTGGCAACCCGCATGCCCGAACCGGACGGGTAGAACCTGCACGACTCGGAAGCACGGGGAGCGACCGGAAACCGCCCCATCGCCGAGCAATGGGGCGAAAGGCTGACGGTGCGGCAGATACAGGCAGCTGATCGGTACGGATCGCCGATCTGTGGGCGCGACCTCGTGGAGAGCGGGGGTGACCTTCACAAGCGTGTCACGCTGATATTAGACTAAATCCCGATGGACTTGGCCTTTTCGTTCCCGTGCGAGGAGGTGGCGACGACCATCCGCGCCGATGTGCGTCGCCACGAACCGGGCGTTCCCGCCCGATGCGACGGCTTTTGGCCAATGCCTGGCTCTCCCACCCCTCCTCGGCGCTTGTCGAGCGGCTGGGCCCTACCCCCATTTCCGCCTGCGCCACGACGCTCCGGGACGCGGAGATGTTTGATCTTTCACCAACCTGGGACGATGCGCCCACCGACCTCCGCGCGTTGTCCCTCTGTTGACCCGTCGAGAGGGTAGCGCCGATGCTGGATCTTCAAACGCTCGTACTGAATGCGGATTATCGGCCGCTCTCTTATAATCCGCTCTCCTTGTGGTGTTGGAAGGATGCCTTCACAGCATTGTTCCTCGATCGAGTCACGCTGGTGGCCAGCTACGACGTCGAGGCTCGGTCCCCGTCTCGCTCGCTGCGCGTGCCTAGCGTCGTTGCCCTGAAGAGCTATGTGACGCTGGCACGTAGCCCGGCCTTCACCCGCTACAACATCTACCTGCGAGACACTTTTTCCTGTCAGTATTGCGGCCTGCGCCTTCCGGCGGGTGGCCTAACCTTCGACCATGTCGTGCCCCGGTCCCGCGGCGGCCTGTCGAGCTGGGAGAACGTCGTCGCGGCCTGTTCCCCCTGCAATCTGCGCAAGGCCAATCGCACCCCGGCAGAGGCGGACATGCCTCTGCTCCACGAGCCGCACCGGCCGACACGGCATGAGCTGCACCGCCGCCAGCCGGAGTTCGATCACCGGGAGTATCACCACACTTGGCTCGATTATCTCTACTGGGACACCGAGTTGGAGACCTGAGTGCGGTCAGAGCGCCTGGAAGCGCGGCGGAGGCTCATTGTAGAGCGGTAGTGCGAGAGAGCGCGGCACGCGACGGACGGGAATCAGGACGACCGGGCGTCGCGGGGCAACGTAGACCGGATCCCGGTAGGCGATGTGCGGCGGGAGGAGCGGGCGCCGGTCGCCCCGGCCGGGTTCACCGCCTGCGTGAGCGGGCGCTGCTCCTACGAACGAGGCCGCAGCGCTCGCGAACAAGGCCGCGGCGCTGCCGAGTAAAATGTGGCGACGCATGAACGAACTCCCGGCGGCGGCGTGGTCGCCGCGCGGACGACCGTAAAAGAAAAGAGCGAGCGATCGCTTAAGGGCCTTCAGAATTTCACGGCGGCGCCGGCCCGCACGGTGCTGATGGCGATCCGGTTCGCGGCACTCTGCTGGAAGTCGTTGAGCATGACGTACTGATATTCGCCACGCAGGAGGATGTTGCTCGTCAGGGCGAACTCCAGGCCGCCACCAAGAACGAAGCCGCCCATGGTCTTGGTCTTGGCAGTGCGGACCACCTGGGTGGCCGGAGTTCCGGATTCCGGGTTGTTCGGGTCGAAACCGTTCGCAGTGTAGCCGAAGTTCTTGACCGCCACGGGATTGCCCGTCGTCAGAGCTTGATTGGCCTTGTAGGCGATCGTGTCGTAGCCGTAATCCTGAATCGCGACGGATTGCTCGGTATGGACCCGGCCGATGGCGAGGCCGCCCGTAACGTATGGCAGGAAGTTTCCGATCGCGTAGCCGCCGCGGGCGCGGATCGTGCCGTAATCCTCGATCCGCGCGGTCGCGGCACCGGTCAGCGAGACCGTCTCCAGGTAACCGTCGGATCCGACCTTGAACCGGCTAAGGCTGTCCCGCGTCGAGGCTGTCCGGTCGAACCGCGTATAGTCGGCCTCAATGCCGATCACGGTCTCGTCAGACTGGTAGTTGAAGCCCGCGAAGGCGCCGTAGCTGGCCCCTTCCATATTGCCACCGCGGGACGCAAGCAGGCTGGAGGCGTTGAAGGTCGTTTCTGCGGTGGAGTAGCGCAAGGCGTTCGACACCAGCGGCGTGTAGGCGTTCTTGAAGCCGGCGGTCGCCGACGAGTACCCGCCGTGTCCACCGAAATAGACGCCGTTCCAGTCGATGATCTGGACTTCGGGTTCGTAGTCGGAGCCGCGCAGGATGCCGTAATCGAGGTCCGCGCCCCACGCCGGCACGACGATTCCGACAGTGAAACCGGTCAGGAGCGCGAGGGAAACGGTACGCATCGATGTCGTCCTTAGGGCGTGAGCCCGATGGGTCAGATGGCTGAGCCTATGGTTCGGTTTTACTTGAGTAACCTTAACGTTCCGTTGCCCTGTCCTTCGCGGGAACGGTAAGGAGCCCGGCGGCGAGGCGCTCGCCGGGCCGGGTCCCTTATTCGTAGGGATTTCGGTTCCAGCTCGCACCGGGGAGGCTCGCCGGACCGCCAGCGAAGCGGTAGCGCAGGCCGACGCGGACCTCATGCGAGGCGAGGTCCTTCAGGCGCGAATCGAAGCCGTAGGTGTCGAGCCCTGTCTTGGCGCGGCCGAGATCGACGTAGCGATAGCTGGTGTCGAGGCTCAGGCCGGCGCCGATCTCGTAGGACACGCCGCCTATGAGGGCCCAGGCCAAGGAAGCGACCGAGCGGCTCGGGCGCCGCACAACGTCGCGCAAGCCGGTGCCCGCATTGCCGTCGCAGGCTTCCAGGATGCAGGTCGTCTGGGTGTAGGCCTTGCCGAGATGCTTATCGGCGAAGCCGATGCCCCCGCCAATATAGGGCGTCAGGCCCCACCAGGTCCCGAGGTCGGCATAGATGTTCACCAATCCGGTGAGGACGTCGAGCTGAGCGGATTCGATGTTGTAGCCCGTCACGAAGTCCGAGCCCGACGAATAGGCGCTGTAGCGGGCGGGTATCCGCTGATCGATCGTGGCGTCCACGCGCAGCCAGTTGTTGATGCGGTAGCCGACGCCGCCGCCATAGCCGGGAACCGTCTCGAGATTCAGGCGCGTGAGGGGATTGAGGGGGCGTCCGTCGGCCGGCGCTGGGGTCGCATCATGGGGACGGGCATAATCGCTGACCGTCGCGTCGACCCGGAGGTACCACCCCTCCCCGATGGCGACCGGGGCCGGTGGCGGTGGTGGCAGGGGGCGAAGATCCGCCGCCGAGGCGGTGGGCGCCAGCCCTTGAGCAGCGAGCATCAGCCCGAAGGCCGTGACGAACCGGAACGTGGATGCGGCCATGACACTCTCGAACGCTGAACGATTTGAAGCGATCGAAGGGGCGCGCGGCACGCCTCGGATCACGCAACGCCGCACTTTAGAGCGGAACCGTTAGAGAGGACTTAACCCTAACGCTTTGTCGCAACGGGGTTTTTGATGATCGCCGACGCCCGGAAACGGACGAAGGCCGAGGACGCGGCACCCCGCGTCTTCGGCCTTCGGATCCATCCGGTCTCTGTCCCTGCTGGGGGGGGCCACCCGGCAGGGCACGCCTCCGTCAGTATTTGCGAACCAACGGGGCCGGCTCGGGCTGATACTCGGCGACTGCAGGGGCGACGATGCCACCGAGCAGCCAGCGCATGCCGATCCGGACGTCGTGGGAGGTGACCTCCTTCACCTTGTAGACCGCGCCACCGCAATCCTGGTTGATGCAGTTCACGACACCCGAGCGCACGTCACCCAGATTGAGGTAGCGATAGCCGAGTTCCAGCTTCAAATTGGGCGTCACGCTGTAGGCGAGACCGGCCATAGCCGCCCAGGCCAGCGTGTTCGAATGTTTGTCCTTCGCGAATCCATACCCGCCGGTCGCGTTGCCGAAGCCGCGATCGTTGAATCCGGAAAAGTCGTGGAACGCAGTGCCGACGCCGCCGCCGACGAAGGGCGTCACGCCATACCAGGTGCCGAGATCAATGTAGCCGTTCGCCATTACGACGACGGACGCCAAGTTGGCTTGATACGCGTTGACCCCGCGGCACCCATCCGAGCGGCAATCCGCTCCATAGCTGTCCTGGAAGGTCAGCTTGCCGCCGCCGCGGTACTCGGCCGTGATATCGCCGTGGAAGTAAGCGCCGAACTGATAGCCGACACCGCCGCCGGCGAAAAATTGGCTTTCGATGGCCTTCTGGTCGTATCGGTACCCGTCCGGAAGCGATCCCTTCAGGACCGTGGTCGAGATGGCGCCCACGCTGGTTGCGCCAACGCCGACGTCGCCGCGCAGGTACCAGCCGCCGCCGATCTCAACGGGCGGGGGCAGCGGCTCGGGCGGCAGGGGCGGAAGCAGATCCGCCGCTTGGGCGAGGCAGGGCGCTGCCACGCTCGCAAAGAGCGTGATCGAGCGCGCCAAGGCAGACAGCTTGGTGCGGCGCATCGGATGTCCTTCAATCGACCGTGTGCCGGAAGCCTGAAATGCCGGCGGGATGACGGGGACATCATGGGATCCAAGAGTTAAATCGGATTTAACGTTAAATTTTATCCTTGCGGATGCGTTGACGGCTGTCACACAACGCTTGGTCCGTGATTACGGCGGAATGCACGCTCGTTTTGAGTAGAAATTTAAGCGACAGGGAAACACTGCCCGTGCCCAGCAGACCAGAGGATGTTCGCCGCTTGGCCGGGGCACTTCCTGAAGTAACCGAGGGGGCGCACAACGGACACCCGGACTTTCGGGTTCTTGGGCGGATCTTCGCGACGCTGTGGGTGGAAGAGGAACGGTTGGTTCTGCGCCTCTCGCGAACGCTGCAGGCCGAGTGGATCGAGGCCGAGCCCGATCTCTTCGAAGCGGTGGACGGCGCTTGGGGTCGGCGCGGTTGGACTTGTCTCACCCTTTGGGAGGCGGATGAGGACATGCTGGCCGCAGCTCTCCTGGCCGCCTGGCGAGAGGTCGCACCTGCGGCTTACGATCAGATCTAAGGTCTCGCATCTCGAATGGGCCAAAGCATCTGTGCCGAGCCGTTTTAGTCAAACCCGAGCGAATTCACGCCGCAGCTTTGGCAACAGCCTCGACTACATCATCCACCACCTCCGTGACGAGGCCCCGGTCGTCCCCTTCGGCCATCACACGGATCACCGTCTCTGTGCCCGACGGGCGGATCACCAGGCGGCCGGAATTGCCGAGGCGCTCACGCGCCTGAGCAATTGCCGTGACGACCGAATCCGCACTCAGCGGCTGGCCGGACCGGTAGCGTACGTTCTTGAGGATTTGCGGCAGCGGCTCGAAGCAGTGGCAGACTTCGCTAACCGGGCGCTCCTGACGCTTCACGACGCTGAGCAACTGCAAGGCCGCCACGAGGCCGTCGCCGGTGGTGGCGTAATCCGACATGATGATGTGTCCAGACTGCTCGCCGCCGAGATTGTAGCCGTGCTCTCGCATGTGTTCGAGCACGTAGCGGTCGCCCACTGCGGTGCGCGCTAGATTCAGACCGATGCCACCCAGGAAACGCTCTAGGCCCAGGTTCGACATGATCGTTGCGACCAGCCCCGGCTGCGTTAGGCGGTCATCCTCCTTCCATGACCGAGCGACCACGGCCATCAGCTGATCACCGTCGACGGACTGGCCCTTCTCATCGATGATAAGGACCCGGTCTGCGTCGCCATCCAAGGCGATGCCGATATCAGCGCGCAGCTCCCGAACCTTGGCCGCAAGCGCAGCCGGCGCGGTTGAACCGACGTCACGGTTGATATTGAAGCCGTCTGGCTCAACGCCGATGGCGATCACTTCGGCACCCAACTCCCAGAGGGTTTCGGGTGCCACTCGGTAGGCGGCGCCGTTCGCGCAATCCACGACGATGCGCAGGCCGTCAAGGGTGACGTTGCGCGGCAGGGAGCGCTTGGCGAATTCGATGTAGCGGGCGTGCACGCTCTCGATGCGCTTGGCACGTCCAAGGTCCCGCGAACCAGCCAGACGCTTATGCAGTTCGCCGTCGATCAGTGCCTCGATCTCCCGCTCGACATCGTCACTGAGCTTGAAGCCGTCGGGCCCGAACAGCTTGATGCCGTTGTCCTCGAAAGGATTGTGCGAAGCTGAGATCATCACGCCGATATCGGCGCGCATGGATCGGGTGAGCATCGCAACGGCCGGGGTTGGCATCGGCCCGAGTTGGAGTACGTCCATGCCCATCGATGTGAAGCCGGCAATCAGAGCGGTTTCAATCATGTAGCCCGAGAGACGCGTATCCTTGCCGATCACGACTCGATGGCGGTAATCGCCGCGCTGGAAGATTAAGCCTGCCGCTTGACCGACCTTCAGGGCAAGTTCCGGCGTGATGACGCCGTTGGCCCGTCCCCGGATACCATCCGTGCCGAAATACTTGCGCGACATGCTTTTCGCGTCCCGTCTGCTGTTCTCGTGTGTAGGGGAACTGAGTCCGCCTTAAGACGCAATCCTCCGACTGACCGCCGGTGATGATGCTTCGGCATTAGGTTCACCCATGGGATGAAAATCCGGTTGCCGGATCCCGCCCTTGAAGACCAAATCCATCATATCGTTAGGACGGCCTTGATACGAACGAGCCCGCCGGTGGCGGGCTCGTGATGTCAGATGTGGCTTATCTCAGGTTTTAAGTCTGTGGCTGAGGCTCCAGTCCATCACTGCCGCGTGGACGGCCACGGCCGGCAGACGGAACGGATGAGCCGCGCAGCGTGGTCGGTCCATCGCCCGCGTCCCGTATCGGAGGTTTGCCCGCGATGAGGTTCTTGATCTCGTCACCGGACAGGGTTTCGTATTCGAGGAGACCCTGAGCCAATGCCTCCAGATCGTCCTTGTGCTCACCGAGGATGCGGCGCGCCTCTTCGAGGCCGGTTTCCACGAGGCGGCGAACTTCTGCGTCGATCTTCTGAGCGGTCGCCTCCGAGACCGTCTGCTGACGACCCATCGACATGCCCAGGAAGACCTCGTCGTTGTTCTCTCCGTAGGCCACGGTCCCAAGCTCGGGCGAGAAGCCCCAGCGGGTCACCATCATGCGGGCAAGACGAGTCGCCTGCTCTATGTCGGACTGTGCACCCGAGGTCACCTTGTCGGCGCCGAAGGTCATCTCTTCGGCGATGCGTCCGCCCATCATGATGGCGAGGCGCGAGGTCATCTGTTCAAAGGACATCGAGAGCTTGTCGCGCTCGGGCAGCTGCATGACCATGCCCAGTGCCCGGCCGCGCGGGATGATCGTAGCCTTGTGGACAGGGTCCGTCGCCGGGACGTTGAAGGCCACGATGGCGTGGCCGCCCTCGTGATAGGCGGTCAGCCGCTTCTCGTCCTCGGTCATGACCAGGGTGCGCCTCTCGGCACCCATCATCACCTTGTCCTTGGCATCCTCGAACTCGTGCATCGTGACTATGCGCTTGCCGCGCCGCGCGGCGAGCAGGGCCGACTCGTTGACGAGGTTCATCAGATCGGCGCCCGAGAAGCCGGGGGTGCCGCGCGCGATGACCTTGAGGTCAACGTCCGGCGCCAGGGGCACCTTGCGGACGTGGACGCGCAGGATGCGCTCACGGCCGACGACGTCGGGATTCGGCACCATGATCTGGCGGTCGAAGCGGCCCGGACGCAGCAGGGCGGGGTCGAGCACGTCGGGACGGTTGGTCGCCGCGATGATAATCACGCCCTCGTTGGCCTCGAAGCCGTCCATCTCCACAAGGAGCTGGTTCAGGGTCTGCTCGCGCTCGTCGTTGCCGCCGCCGAGGCCGGCGCCACGATGGCGGCCGACCGCGTCGATCTCGTCGATGAAGATGATGCAGGGGGCGTTCTTCTTGGCCTGCTCGAACATGTCGCGCACGCGCGAGGCACCGACACCGACGAACATCTCGACGAAGTCAGAGCCGGAGATGGTGAAGAAAGGCACGTTGGCTTCGCCCGCGACCGCCCGGGCGATCAGGGTCTTACCCGTGCCGGGGGGGCCGACGAGAAGCACGCCACGCGGAATACGGCCGCCGAGACGCTGAAACTTCTGCGGGTCGCGCAGGAACTCCACGATCTCCTGCAGGTCCTCCTTGGCTTCCTCGACGCCGGCGACATCGTCGAAGCTTACGCGGCCGGAGGCCTCGGTGAGAAGCTTGGCCTTCGACTTGCCGAAGCCCATTGCGCGCCCTGCCCCGGACTGCATCTGCCGGGAGAGAAAGATCCAGGCGCCGATGAACACGAGGATCGGCAGCCAGCTCACGAGCAGCTGAATGAACCATGGCGTGTTGTCGGATGGGGGACGAGCGGTGATCTGCACGCCCTTGCTTTGCAGCTTGGACACGAGGCTCGGGTCGTTGGGGGCATAAGACGTAAAGTTGCCGCCGCCGACATAGGTGCCGCTGACATCCTGCCCGGAGATCACAACCGTCTGAATCTTACCGGAATCGGCATCATTCAGGAGCTGGCTGTAGGCGATCTCGGAACCGCCACCACGATGACCCGGGTTTTGAAACAGGGTCACAAGGGCGAGCACGAGCAGGAAGATGACGACCCACAAGGCGAAGTTGCGGAAATTCGGGTTCATCGATCAATCCCTGGAGGCATCGGGGCCCGCCGCGCGAATTGGGGCGGGTCGCTCCTGACGCTCCCCGCCAATGTAGGCAGCGAGTCCCCCCTTGCCAAGTCGAAGGGGAGGCCGTGCCATGGCCATGCCGCCGCGGCAAGGCCGCATCGGATGGGAGGGTTACGAAGATTTCCTTCCTCGGCGCAGTGGCGCCGAGGTCAGCACCAGATCCCCTGCCCGCGTCACTTCGAACAATATCCCACGCAGAGTCCGGCGTACTGGAATCCCCTCATGCAGGGCGGGTCGAAGGTCATCCAGAACGAGGGCTTCGAGCCGTTCCAGCCGCTCCGGGCTATCGGGCTTCATCTGCTCCGCCGCGAGGCTCGCAACACGAAGAAGTACGGCGTCCGGCAGGAAGCGAAGATGGGGACCGTCCAGGTGGATGCCGGGGCGGCACTCCGGCCGGAGTGCCGTCGCGAAAGCGATCCGCGCCGCTTCCGTCAAGGCCGCGTCGTCACGAGCGCAGCGCGCCGCGAGACGGCAGAGCCGATCCGGACTCAGACCTTCGCGAGTGAGGTCCGGTATGAGCCGGCGCAGGCGTGCTCGGGCGAAGCGTTCGTCGTCGTTGGATGGGTCGCGCACGAAGGCGAATTGCCGGCGCTCGCAATAGTCCACGAGTTGAGCCTTCGCGATTTTCAGGAAGGGCCGTGCCAGTCTGATGGAAGGTGTCAGGGATCGCTCGGTGCGCATACCCGCGAGGCCTGCCGGCCCGCTCCCCGCCAGGAGACGCATCAGAACGGTCTCGGCCTGATCGTCCCGGGTGTGCCCGGTGAGCACGAGCCCGGCACCGATGGTTTCGGCATGGGTGGCAAGGAGAGCGTAACGCGCGATGCGGGCGGCCTCCTGAAGCCCCCGCGACGGCTTTGGTCCGGTCCAGGCCAAGGTTCGGTGGGGGAGACCGACAGCTTCGGCGAGGCTGGCGACCGCCTCGGCTTCCACGCCCGCTTCAGGCCGAAGGTTGTGATCGACCGTGGCGACGTGGACGGTCGCCGCAGGATCGACGGCCGCCGCTGCAGCCATCAACGCGGTCGAGTCGGGTCCGCCGGAGACCGCGAGGAGGACCGTTCCGCCAGTCAGATAGGGGCGGAGCGCGTCCTCGACCGCGTCGACCGGTTTGCTCAGGCGGCGCAGCGCGCGCGCTTCTGTTCGCGGGTCACGCCCTGGCGGACGCTGGCGCTGGCAGAAGGAAATTTACGCTCCAATTCCGCGAGGGTCGCACAGGCCTGCTCGCGGGCTCCGAGCGCATTGAGCGAAGCTCCGAGCTTCAACATGGCATCCGGCGCCTGCGCCGAGCGTGCATAGTCCGTGGAGACTTTCAGGAATTGCTCGGCCGCCTCGCGGTTGCGATTGCGCTGTAGGTAGCTCTCGCCGAGCCAGTAGGTTGCTGATGGCACCAGTGCGTCGCGCGGGTGGGATTGGATGAATTGGCGCAGGCCCATCTCGGCCTGCTCGTACTGGCGCTGAAGGATGTAGGCGTAGGCCATCTCGTAATCGGCGCGCGCATCCCCCGTCCCCGTAGCAGCGACGCTGCCGGCCCGGGGCGGATTCGGAAGTGCACCGGTGGTCGGAACGCGGGCGGGCGGTGACAGGTCGACTGGGCCGCCGAGACCAGGCGGCGTCAGGCCGGGCTCCTCGTCATCCGCCTCGACGACCGCCGGAGGCACGTTGCGAGCCCGGGGCGCTTCGGCCCCCGCCCCGCTCGGCGTGGTGGTACCCAGCTGCATCGGCGCGCCCGGTTTGCCAAGATTGTGCTCGGGATCGAAGGCGTCGCTGCGCTTCTGGGGCTTGGCCGGAGCCGGATTGGTCCCCGATGGAGCGCCGCTGCGGCCCCCCTTCGCCTCCTGCAGGCGGAACTCCACGTCCTCTTGAAACTTGCGGAGCTGCTCCTTCAACTGGCGATTTTCATACTGCAGCGTTTCGATCTGCCCCGCGGTCTGACGCGACTGGTTTTCCAACCGATTGAGCCGGACGACGAAGTCGGACGCGTCCTGCGCCATCGCGGGAGCCGACATCCCCCAGAGGATCGATCCCGTGACGGATCCGGCTGCAGTGGCGAGGCGGGTCGCGAGGAGGAGGCGGGCAAGCATGACGGTGGTTACCGGTGGTCGAGGATCGGAGGTGCGTTCGCGAAGATCGCAGCCCGCCGATAGCAAATGCTGTCCCACGCGGCAAAAATGCGGCCATGCCGCGGCACATCGTTTCGGGCGCGGGATCCTGAAGAGGGTTCGGCTCCGAGATCCCGCGGCATCCTTGCGTCAGGAACCAGCGCCGCGATCGAGCACAGTGACGGCGCGGCGATTCTGGGACCAGCACGAGATGTCGTTGCACACGGCCACCGGACGCTCCTTGCCATAGGAGACGGTACGGATCCGCCCATTCGCGATGCCGCGCGAGGCCAGGTAGTCCTTCACAGACTGGGCGCGGCGCTCGCCGAGGGAGAAGTTGTACTCTCGGGTGCCGCGCTCGTCGGCGTGCCCCTCGATCAGGAAGGTGTAGCGCGGATAGCGCTGCAGCCAGTTGGCCTGCTTGTCCAGGGTGGCGGTGGCGGTCGAGGTCAGATCGGTGGAGTCCGATTCGAAGAACACCCGGTCGCCGATATTCACCACGAAGTCCTGGGCACTGCCGGGGGTGTTGGCGCCGCCGTTCATGCCACCGCCGGCGCCGAACCCGGAGGCGTCGGCCAGATCCTTGTCGTTGGTGCAGGCTGCGACGCTGAGGGCGGCGCAGAGGGCGGCCGCCAGCGGAAACACGCGGAAGCGCGCAATCATGGACATGATCCTGTTCTCCTCGGGCACAGCCGCCGGATCCCTGATGATCAGACCGACGACGTCGCCTCATGTGACCCCCTCGGGGACACAGCGGCGGTTCTTATGCGGTCTCGGTTAAGCGAAGGTTCCGTCAACCTTGAACGGATCTTTCCGAAATCGGCCAAAGTCTCGTGAAACCCAGTCTCCATGCACGCCCGCTCCGGATCGCTCCATCGACGGCGAGGTGAGACGAACCCCGGAGATCGGCCCCGATTGCGGCATCGGCGCGACGCTGAAGTCGATGTTTGTACGCGCGTCCAATCCGTGGCGGCATGGCAACATACGAAGCCCCGCGGGCTTTAGGATTGGTTTCGGATCGCACGGATCGCCGTCACCGCGGCTTCGGCGGATCGCCGGACGGCTGCCAAGGGCGCCGCAAGATCGGTTCCATCCAGGCAAGCCCGCTCCATCTCCGAACAGCGCTGGGAGAGATCGAAGAAGCCCAGGGACCCACTCGCGGAAAGCAGGATGTGGGCATCCTGCCCGAGGACGATGCGTTCCGAGGCGGGCGCCTGAAGCCGTCGGCCGATCTCGGTTCTCAAACGGTCGAGAAGATCCATTAGGCGGGCCCGGCCGAAGATGTCTTCCAACTCCTTGAGTGTGCGGGGCTCGTAGATCGGCCCTACCCGCGGGGCGGGCGCATCAGGGGCTGCGGACGTCTCGGCCTCGCGGGTCGAATGGTCCGGCATGAGGTCGTCCAGACTAGGTCGAGGGCGGGACTTGGCCCAGCCACCGCCTCTGTTGATCGGTGGTTAACCTCTACCGGACAAAGCCCACTGTGCAAAGAGTTGGTGCGATCCATGCACCGGCGTCAGGTCCTCGTCGTCGGGGACAATCACCGGCTTCCTGAAATGCCGACCGCCCTGTGCCAGCGGAACGGCATTGCCGTGGTCTCGGTTTCCGGCGGCGAGGCGGCTGTGGCCGTCCTCCGGCAGGCCAGCGCGACAGAGAACGGAGTGGGCAATACTTCGTACTCCTGTTCACCGCCATCAACCTTCCAGGCCTCATCGACGGCTGGTCCGTTGTGCAGGCTTTTCGCGCGCTCGATCCCGATGGACTGGTCGTCTGTTCGTCGACCCGCGTCTGCAAAGATCGCCATGCCGTGCCAGACAGCGTCTTCCCGGCAAGCCCTTCCGGACCCGGGATGTGCTTGTTTTCGCCGGCTCGCTAAAGCCTGAACCCGCCGCCGGATGGGAGCCGCTGAGTCTGCCGGCGACAGGCTGATGTCGGGGCGCAGTCAGGCCCTGAACAATGCCCGCACGGCGGGGTTCGCCCGCCAGCCCGCGACCCGGATGCATCCGAGAGCCTCCGGCGCATGGCGCCGATAGATCGCGAAGCTCGCCGCAATGAAGGCCCGTAAGTCGTATAGCTTCGGGTCGCCCCGGCGGGCCCGGTCCTTGAACAGCATCGTGCCGGTTAGGCCATAGTGCACCGCGAGGTCAGGGTAGAGGGGCCAGACCACGTCGGCGGCCAGATCATCCGGGAGATAGTCCTCAACCCGGGCCGGAAGCGGTTCCAGGCCCGCTTCGGTGGCGAGCCGCCGGGCAATATCAGCCAGCACGAACAATTTGGGATGGTTCAAGACGTGCATGAAGCAGCCGCGTCGGGACCATCGGGCGAGCTCCGCCTCCAGCGGAAACATGATGTCGCGTGCGCTGCCGAGAAGCTCCGCTGCGGCGACGTTCCAAGCTTCGTAGAAGCCGAGTCGTGTGTAGACCGACTCGCGGAACAGCTTCACGGTGTCCTCCAGTCCCAGCCCTTCCAGATAGGCGCACAGGACGATAGCGGAGTGATAAGGACCTGTCGGCGAGGCGATGAGGCGCGAGGCGGAGAGCGCACCGACATCACCCACGAGGACCATGTCGGGCTGATAGCCCGGGAACAGGATGGTCGGGTACAGGCGGAGGCGCGGATCGCCGTCGCCGAGGGCATGGACGTTGCCGCCCTCGACGAACCCTTCGGGGAAGAACTGTGTGAAGACGTGGTCGAAGGGGGCGAGATCGGCCTTCAGGCGCTCGAGGCTGCCATACCGTCGTCCGAGGCCGTCGAAGGGTACGAGGTGGACCTGCGCGCTCGGAAGCAGCAGTCTCAGAGATTGGGCGACGCCCTCGGCCTGGCAGTTGCCTAAGACCGCTATCCGCGATCCGTCCCGAACCGGGTCAAGCGAGTCGATGCGGGGCTTGCGCCATGCTCCCGCCCAGGATCGCCACGATGAACCCGGGCGTGCGAGGGAGGCAGCCAAGGCCGCGACAGAGTCCGGGACCAGTGTCTTGGTGGACGTGCGCGGCAATGGCCTGAGCGATCGGATGGAGATGCCGCCGTGGTGATGAACCCTTACGCCGATCTACCGGCCGAGCGATTTTGGCGCAAGGCCGTGGCAGGCGTGGCGCCCTTCGCCCTGGCACCCGCCCCGAGCGGCCGCTTTACCATCGCCCCCGAGTCCCGGGTGGCGACCGCTGGTTCGTGTTTCGCCCAGCATGTCGCCCGCGCCCTGACCCGGGCAGGGTTCGGGCATTATCTCGCCGAGGCCGCGCCCGACGGCATGGCGCCCGAAACCGCCGCCGACCGTCAATACGGGATCTACTCGGCCCGCTACGGCAACCTCTACACCGCCCGCCAGCTTCTGCAGCTCTTCGACCGGGCTTACGGCACCTACGCCCCTGCCCTCTCGATCTGGACGCGTCCGGACGGTCGCCTGGTCGATCCCTTCCGCCCCGGGATCGAGCCGGCGGGCTTCGCTGACGCGGCCGAGGTAGATGCCGATCGCCGGCGGCATCTCGCGGCGGTCCGGGCGATGTTCGAAAGCCTCGACGTCTTCGTCTTCACCTTGGGTCTGACGGAGGGCTGGATGCATCGCGCAGATGGCGCGATGCTCCCGGTGGCCCCCGGGGTCATCGGCGGCAGCTTCGACCCGGATGCCTACGCCTTCGTGAATGCGCGGGTGGGTGACGTCCGCGACGACATGCTAACCTTCCTCGAGCGGCTGTTCGCGGTCAATCCAGCCGCCCGGGTCATCCTCACAATCTCGCCGGTGCCCCTGATCGCGACCTACGCGGACCGGCACGTTCTGGTCTCCAACACCTACAGCAAGGCCGCCCTGCGAGCCGCGGCCGAGGAGATCGTCGCGGCCGAGCCGCGCGCCGTCTACTTTCCCGCCTACGAGATCGTCACGAGTACCGCCAATGCCGCGCGCTACTACGAGGACGACCTGCGCTCGGTCACGCCCATGGCGGTCGCCCACGTGATGCGAGCGTTCCTCGACGCCTTCACCACCCAGGCGAAGGCCCCGATCCTGACTCAGCCCCTCGGAATCGAGTATCGCCGCGCGGCCAGCGTGATTTGCGACGAGGAGGCCATCGAGCGAAGCCTGACGTGAGCGCCTACTGGAGGTGCCGTGTGTAGGTGTCGCCCGCCGCGCGCTTCAACGCCGCGCCGGCCTCGCGCCCGATGCGGGCGGCGTCCGACACGGCGCCGGAGCGCTGGACGGCCCAGTGGGCGCTGCCGTCGGGCAGGAACAGCAGGCCGTCGAGGTTCAGCGTGTCGCCGCTGATCCGTGCCAGGGCGGCGATCGGCGTCCGGCAGGAGCCATCGAGCTCGGCCAGCAGTCCGCGTTCGGCCTCGAGCTCGGCGGTGGCGGTGGCCGAGACCAGGGGGGCCAGGAAGGCGCGCACGGCGACGTCCGCCGCGCGGCACTCGATGCCGAGGGCGCCCTGCGCAACGGCCGGGAGCATCTCGCCGACATCTAGCACGCTCCGGGCCATGTCGGCCATGCCGAGGCGCTCCAGGCCGCAGAGCGCCAGGAGCGTGGCGTCGCAGGTCCCCTCCTCCAGCTTGCGCATGCGCGTGTTGGCGTTCCCGCGCAGGGGCACGATCCGCAGGTCCGGACGGCGCATCAACACCTGCGCCGCGCGGCGCAGGGACGAGGTGCCGACCCGGGCCCCCGACGGAAGCTCGGCGAAGCCGGACGCGCGCGGCGACAGGAAGGCGTCGCGGGGGTCATCTCGCTCCAGGATGCAGGCGATCACGAGCCCGTCGGGCAGCCAGGTCTCCACGTCCTTCATGGAGTGGACGGCAACGTCGACCACGTCGGCATAAAGCGCCTGCTCGAGTTCCTTGGTGAACAACCCCTTGCCGCCAATCTCGGAGAGCGGGCGGTCGAGGATGCGATCCGCGACGGTGTTGACCACCACGATCTCGGTCTCGAGGCCCGGATTGGCCGCGACGATCTTGTCCCGGACCATTCCGGTCTGGGCCAGGGCCATCGGACTTCCGCGCGTTCCGATGCGGAGGGGACGTTGGATCATGGGCGAGGATCGCTCGGTGGTGGGGGCGGCCGGAACCCGGGGGGCCGGGCCGGTCCGGTCTGCCGAACCTAGGTACGCAGTCCGCGCGCGGATGTCACCGGGACCGCGTTCGATCCGCCGCCGGCCGCTAAGTATTCCGAAACCACGCGTACAGGTCGCGCCTCCCGCGCCCCGCGATCTTAGGCCAAGCTTATCGCTCTCGACGTGTATCTGGTGCGACGAGGATGTCACGAGCCAGGTCGGCGGACGCTCACCGATGAAGCGCAGCAAGCTTGAAGCCTATTACGAGCAGGAGTTCGGTCCGCGCGACGACGAGCCGGACGACCGCCCGCTTCGGCGTTCGTCCGGTCGGGATCGGGCGCCGGCCAGGCCCCGGCGGCGGCGCGGCGGGTTCGGCATCGTCCGTCTGCTCAAGGTCACGCTGATGCTCGGACCCATGACGATCCTGCTGGCCGCGAGCCTGCTGATGGATTGCCAGGGGGGCGTCCGGGGATCCTGGGTCCCCGACATCCTGCGCAGCACCGCCTGCGCCCGCCGCGACCTGGCCGGCCGGGTTCTCCATCTCGACAGCGACCTTCGAACGGTCGCGAACGGCCTGCGGTAGCGCGGCGTGATCGGGACGGACCATCGCGATCGTGGCGGGAGGCCGCGGTGAAGCTCGGAGCTCGGATCATGCCCCTGGAGACGCTCGCCGCGCCGGTGCGGGACGACCCTGCGGTCGACGCGGGCACGCCCGCGCACGCCCGGATCCGTGAGGCGATCATCCGCGACGGCCTGCGCACGCCCCGGACGGTGCGCCGGTTCCGGGAGCTTGAAGGCGAAGCGGACGCGGAGGTCCGGTCCTTCACCCTGGGCTGGGCGCCGTCCCTCCTCCTCAACCTCCTCCTGCTCACCGCGCCCTTCGCCCTGGTGATCGGGCTGCCGCCGGTCCTGGCCTGTCGCGAGCGCGCCGAGCAGTTCGGCTTCTTCGCCGGCGAGACCCTGTCGGGTTGTGCCGCGCGCGGCGTCCGCGCGCGGATCGGCCGGCTTGACGACCGCATCAAGATGCTGGTGCGGGGCTCCGGCTCGTGACGCGGCCTTAAAAGGCCTGGAGCGCCAGCTCGGTGTGCTCGACGCTGGGCGGCGCCTCGAAGCAGGGCGAGACCATGGCCCGGTAGTCCTTCCAGGCCTGGGAGCCGGTGAAGTCCACGGTATGGTTCTCCAGGGTCTCCCATTCGATGAGCAGGCGGTAGCGCTGCGGCTTCTCGATGGAACGGCGGACGGCGAAGCTGCGGCAGCCCTTGGCGGATTTGAAGATCGCCGCCGCCTTGGCGATGCCGGCCTCGAACTCGGCCTCCAGGCCTGGCTTGACGTCGATCTGCGCGATTTCGAGGATCATGAATCTCTCCGGCCGTAAGGTTCGAGGGGGGATCAGCGAAGGGGGCGGCCGAGGGCCTGGGCGAGCAGGCGCTGCGGGCTGCGCTCGGGGCGGGCCTGGTCGGCCACCGCGAGGTAGGCGGTCTGCTCCAGCATGTACTGGCCGCCCATGGCGCCGTGCATCACGAGGTCCGAGAAGGTCACCCAGGTCTGGCCGGGGGAGAAGTGGACATCGGCCTGGGGCGCCGTCTCCTGGTAGGTCATGTCCTGCTTCAGGGCGTCGTGCAGGTGCAGCATGAGGTGGTCGTACTCGCTGCGCCGCGCCTTGGTGATCTTGAGGAGCGCCAGCATCCGGGCCGAGAGCGGCGAGTAGCCGGGCAGGCGCGGCAGGAATTTCCGCGCCATGGACGGAAAGTCCTCGCCGACCCGCCAGTGGCGCGGCTGCCCGTTGGGGTTGATGTTCCGGAAGATGCGCAGGATGCGCTTCTCGCCGATCGGGTTCGACGGGAAGGCGTCCACGTGCAGGCGGGTATCGTCGCGCCGCCAGCTCAGCTTGCGCTGGTCCACCTCGAAGGGGCGATAGGAGGTGCCCGCGAAGGAGACCTTGCCGGCATAGGCCGGCAGGTGCGCGGCGACCAAAGCCTCGGCGAAGGCGCGGTAGCGGATGAGGACCTGGCGCAGGGCCTCCTGCTCCTCCGGCGTGCCGGCCGCGCCCCGCAGGGTGGCTTGCGGCCCGCGGATGTTGACGTTCTTGGCCTTGCCGTCGGCGAAGGGGCGCTCGACGAAGCGCTCCTCGAAGGGGCTCAGGGGAAAGTCGAGGTCGGGGAACATCAGGACCGCGCCGCCTTCGAGGGCATCCACCAGAGACGGCGTGCCGGGGGGCGGCCCCGCGCGTGAGACGGATACGATCGGGCTGATCATCGGGCGGGGATCCTCGAAAACCGCGGCGGGACCGGCGGTTTAGCCGAACGGCGCGCCGCTGGCCACGGGCGCGGCGGCCCGTCGTCGATCCCCCTGCCCGTCCCGGCCCGGATCGGTCCCGACGGATAGCGGTGGATGACGGCGCTTGCCTGTTGTCACACCGCCCGAACCGGCCCAACCCTGACGGCCTGTCCGGAGCAACCCTGGCGTTTCGGTCGCGTTGATGGAACAGTCGCGGTTCCGACCTCACGGAACCCTGCGGCGATGAGGATGCCGACCATGGCGACGTTGAAGGAATTCGAGGAGTCCCTGCGCGAGCACGGCATGCACATGGCCCTCGCCCTGCTGGAGCGCCTGCGTGAGCGGGACCGGGCGACGCGGACGATCAAGCCGGCCCGGCGCCTGACTGGCCAGAAGATGACCTCGGAACTCGCCCGCGCGATCCTCGACCTCCACGCCTCCACCGGCATGACCCAGCAGGAGATCGCCTTCAAGGTCGGCGTGAACCAGGGCCGGGTCAACGAAGTGATCAAGCGCGGCAAGTGGCTGGACGACGATCCCCACGCCCCGGAGGCGGTCGCTCGCGACAGGGCGAAGGCCCGCCTGCGCGCCGATCCGCCGGCCGAGCGACCGGCCGCCCGCCGGTCCGTGGGCAAGCCCGCGGCCAAGCGGGCGAAGGGAACGCCGCCTGCGCGGCGTCCGAGCCCGCAAGGACAGCTGATCTTCGGCGACCTGTGATCGCACCCGGCGGTCGAGGAGCCTAGGCGTGGGGCGTTCCGCGTCTCTCTCGCGGGATCGACCGGGCGGGCTGCGCGTTGGCCCGCCATGCCGAACCGCGTCGCCCTCGCCGCCCTCGTTCTCGCCCTCTGCAGCGTCCCGGCGCTCGCGCAGCGGGCCTCGACGGTTGCCATGTCCTGCGGTCAGGCCAAGGGGCTGGTGGACCGGCGGGGCGGCCTCGTGCTCGGAACCGGCGGGCAGACCTATGACCGCTTCGTGCGCGATCGCAGCTTCTGCGAGGTCACCGAGATCACGGTCCCGGCCTTCGTGCCGGCACAGGATACGCCGCGCTGCTTCATCGGCTACCGCTGCAAGGAGCCGAGCCGCAGCGACTGGTTCGACGGCGGTTTCTGACGCGATCGCATCGCCCCATGGGAAAGCGCCCCGGCCACGGGACCGGGGCGCTCCGAACGTCCGTCTGGGCCGATCAGGCGGCCTGCTGCGTCGAGCCCTCGATCACAGGCGCTCGCGGGGTGCGGCCGGTGGCGATCTGGATCTGACGCGGCTTCTTCGCCTCCGGAATCTCGCGGACGAGATCGATGTGGAGGAGGCCGTTCTCGAGGGCGGCCCCCGTCACCTGGACGTAGTCCGCCAACTGGAACCGACGCTCGAAGGCGCGGGCCGCGATGCCCTGGTGCAGGAATTCCGCCGGCTTGGCGGGATCGGACTGACGCTCGCCCTTCAGCGTCAGCGCATTCTCCTTCACCTCGATCGCGAGATCGGACTCCGTGAAGCCGGCCACCGCCACCGTGATCCGGTAGGCGTTCTCGCCGGTGCGCTCGATGTTGTAGGGCGGATAGGTCGGGGCCGCGTCGGCGCTCACGAACTGGTCGAGGGCCGAGAACAGGCGGTCGAAACCGACGGTGGAGCGATAAAGGGGAGCAAGGTCGAACTGACGCATCACATATTCTCCGTAAGAAGCAACATGCTGGTTCTGGGTCCGCCCGAGGGCCGGACCAGTCGCACCGCCGTATTGGCCGGTGCTCACCTAATATCGGAGCCGGGTTTCAGCCTCGCAAGAGCCTCAGCCGGCGCCTCGGCCAAAAAATTCGGTTCCTTTCTTGCCGCGAGACTGCGTCGATGCTGACCCTGCGTTCCACCCCGGACAATCCCGTTCCACCGGGCGGTGCCCTGAAGGCGGTGCGCACCGATGACGGACTCGAGCTGCGGGCCGCCCATTGGCGTCCGACCACCCGCCTGGTGAAGGGCACCGTCTGCCTCCTCCAGGGCCGGGCCGAGTTCATCGAGAAGTATTACGAGACGATCGCGGACCTGCGCGGGCGGGGCTTCGCCGTCGTGGCCTTCGACTGGCGCGGACAGGGCGAGTCGCAGCGGCAGGTCGACGATCCGCATCGGGGCCACGTCGCCCATTTCGACGATTACCGCCTCGACCTGAAGGCGATCACGGATGCGATCCTGCATCCCCTGATGCCGCATCCGCATCTCTGCCTCGCGCACTCGATGGGCGGGGCCGTCGCCCTGACCGGTGCCCATGACGGCTGGTTGCCGTTCCGGCGCGTCGTCATGGTGGCGCCGATGCTGTCGATCCGGATGGTACGATGGCCGGCCGGGGCGGCCCTCCTGGCCGGCACCCTGCACGCGATCGGGTGGGGCCGGCGTTACATCCCCTTCGGCTCGGCGGTTTCGATCGCGACGAAGCCCTATCCGGACAATCGCCTGTGCCGCGATCCGAAGCGCTACGCCCGCAACGCGGCGGCCGCCCGGGATGTCGGGGCCGGTGCCGTGGGCGATCCGAGCATTGCCTGGCTCGCGAGCGCCTTCCGGGCGATGAAGCGCCTCGCCGACCCGCGCGTGCCGGGCCGAATCTCGGTGCCGACCCTCATCGTTGCGGCAGGCGCCGACCCCGTCTGCGGCACCTCCACCACCGAGCGGTTCGCCCGCCGCCTGCGCGCCGGGCACATCCTGGTGCTGCCCGATGCCCGGCACGAGATCCTGTCGGAGCGCGACAGCATCCGGCAGGACTTCTGGGCGGCCTTCGACGCCTTCATGCCCGGCTCCGACGCGACGGAACCGACCGACACGCGCGTGCGGCAGGAGGCGTGAGCGTCAGGAGCGGGAAGCGGCGCAGGACTCGGGAGCAAGGAGGGGCGTGCGCTTCAGGATCAGGTGCGGTCGTCCAACTCCGCGATGCCGCTCTGACGGTCCGCATAGGCCGCTTGGAAGGCCGGGCGCTGCTGCCAGCGCTTCCAGAATGCGTCGATGTGCTCGAAGCGCTCATCCAGCGGCGTGGCGTTGACCGGGAACTTCGAGAAGGCAATGGCGGTCGCCATGGTGATGTCCGAGAAGGTGGGTGCCGCGCCGCCGAGAAGCCATTCGCGACCGTCCGACAGATGCTGGTTCACCAGGCTCGCATGCGCCAGGGCTTCCTTGCGGCAATGTTCGCCCCAGGCCGGGTTGCTGGTGAGTTCGAGCTTCGGCCCCAGGCCCTGATGCAGAACGTGGAACGCGGTGACGATCCGGTAGAGGATGTGCACCCAGATGCGGTTGTCCCACATCGTGTCGAGCCCCTGCTGCAAGGGGTCTTCACCCATGATGCGCCGACCGGGGAACGCCTGATCGAGATATCGAACGATCGCGGCCGTCTCCGAGAGGACGCTCCCATCCTCCAGCTTGAGGGTCGGCGTTTCGCCCCAGGGGTTCATCTTCAGGTGCGGCCACTGCCGTTGCTCGCCGCCCGGTGACATGTCGTAGACCCGTTCGGCGAAGTGATCCGCGATGCCTTTCTCGTACAGGAAGATGCGCAGACGTTGCGGATTCGGGAATGCCGAGGGCGAGGTGAAAAGCTGGAGGCGGGACGCGGTCTCGGTGGTCATTCAAATCTCCCTGTCTGTCAGTAGGCAGGCGGAGAGCTAGGGCTGTCCTTTCGATCGGTCAACACCTATCTGCCAACTGGCAGGCACTGAAGGAACGCGAGGCGGCGCGATGAAGGCAGACAACAAGGAGGCGATCCTCGCAGCAGCGAAGCGGACGGCGATGGCGCATGGCTACGCTGGCTTGAACTTCCGCGATCTTGCGGCCGAGGTCGGCATCAAGGCAGCGAGTGTCTACTACCATTTCCCGGGCAAGGCCGAACTCGGTGTGGCGGTTGCGAAGCGCTATTGGGAAGACATCGCCGCCGATCTCGACGCCATCTCGAACCAAGCGTCTGACCCTCTTGCCAGTCTGCACAGATATCCCGAGATTTTTCGCACGTCCTTGCAGAACGACAACCGCATGTGCCTGTCGAGCTTCATGACGGCCGAATACGACGATCTGCCGGACGTCGTGAAGCACGAGGTGCGGGCCTTTGCCGAGGTGAACGTCGCTTGGTTGAGCGACGCTTTGACCGCAGCGGGGGTGGTGGAGGCGGTCGACAGCGACGGGCGGGCGGGCGCCATTTACGCGGCCGTTGCGGGCGCCCAACTCATGGCGAGAGGTCGAGCAGATCTCTCGCTCTTCGACACTCTCATCGACCACTATCGCGCGACCGGCCTTCTCCCCGCGTAGGGATCCGCCCATTACGGAAGAATGTCCGCTCCCGATCCGACGGCGGTCGTCCGGAGCGACTCGATCGGGTTGCCGCTGACTGTTCTTTGTAGGCCTCCCGAGGGAGGACCAAGGGCCAGAGCTGGACCACTGGGCGGGTGAGCCCCGAGGAGCGTCAAAAAGCCGTGCGCCTCACGGATTGAGGTGGCGCAGGGCCGCCTCGTGCAGGCGGCGGTCCCCGGCGGCGACGATGCGCCCGCCCCCCGTCGCCGGTCCGCCGTCCCAGGTCGTCACGATGCCGCCGGCGCCCTCGATGATCGGGATCAGCGCGACGATGTCGTAGGGCTTGAGCCCGGCCTCCACCACCAGGTCGATCTGCCCGGCCGCCAGCATGCAGTAGGCGTAGCAGTCGGTGCCGTAGCGGGAGAGGCGCACCGCGCCCTCCAGGTCGAGGAAGCGCTCCCGCTCCGCCCCATTCGCGAACAGGCGCGGGTCGGTGGTGGCGAGGACCGCCTGGTCGAGGGCGGTGCCGCGGCGGGTCAGCAGCCTGCGTTCGCCGCGGGGCGACCGCAGGCGGGCCTGGGCGCCGTCGCCCGAGAACAGTTCGCCGAGATAGGGCTGGTGCATCAGGCCGCGCACCGGCGCCCCGTGATGGGTCAGGCCGATCAGGGTGCCCCAGGTGGGCAGGCCAGCGACGAAGGCGCGGGTGCCGTCGATGGGGTCCAGGACCCAAACGCATTCGGCCTCGAGGTTTTCGGACCCGAACTCTTCGCCGAGGATGCCGTGGGTCGGCAGGTCGCGCCGGATCATGCCCCGCATGGCCACCTCGGCGGCCCGGTCCGCCTCCGTCACCGGATCGAAGGCCACCCCGCCCCGCGCCTTGTCGTCCATGCCGAAGGCGGCGCGGAAGAAGGGCAGGATCGCCTGTCCCGAGGCCGCGGCGAGATCGTCCATGAACCGCGCGAGATCGACGACGCTCATCGGCATACCCCTCTTCCGGTCGGTGCCCGCCGGACAAAGCCCCATCCGGCAGAGATCCATCGGGATGGTCGGGGAGCGAAGCGGAGGGAGGGGGCGGCGGTCAAGCCCAAAACCGTGCCGTCAGACCGGCATCGGTTGGACCGGGGCGAATTTCGTCTCGACCGCGGGCGGTTCGTCGGCCGGACGACGGGTCCCGTGCGCGGCGGCCACGACGGCCTCCACGGCGGCCTTCAGGGACGACACGTGGATGTCGGCCTCCACCGCCCGGCGCCGGGTCGCCTCGTCGAGGCTGGCATCGTCCGCCTGCCACAGGCCGAGGACGAAGCAGGCGCCCGGGAGCTTGCGGTGCAGGCGGTCGGCCAGCCGGCGCAGGTGCGTGGGCTCGCCGCTGATCGCCATCGACACGATGCAGACGAGCTTTGCCGGGCCGGGATCGAAGGCGTCGATCCGCGCCCGTGCCACGTCGGCGAACGGCACCACCCGGGTGCCGATCCCGCGCTTGGCGAGGAGCTGGGCCAGGATCGCGCAGGCGGCCTCGTCGACGAAGCTGCGCCCGGCGACGCACAGCACCGTGCCGTCGGGCCGCCAGGCTTCCGGCACCGGGTCCGGGCGCGGGGCGTCGGGGTCGGCCTTCGCCTCGGTGTCGCCGCGCAGGTCGTCGCGGTCGGCCATCTCCTCGATCAGTCCGCCGACACTGGCCCGGATGTCGTTCTTCTGCTCGGTGGTGAGCACGCCGCGGGCGGCGTCCCGGGCGGCGAGCTCGAGGCCCCTCACCACCACCTCGTCGTAATAGGCGGTGAGCGAGCAGGTCTTCAGGATGAGGTCGGCATGCTCCTGCGCCTCCTCCGGGTCGTCGGCCAGGATGCGCTGGTAGAAGTTCTCCACCGGAGTGAGGGCCGGCCGGTCGCCGAACAGGACATCGAGGAATTCGAGCTTGTCCACGTGGCGCCCGAGCACCACGAGGCAGACCGTCAGCGGCGTGGACAGGAGCAGGCCGACGGGTCCCCAGAGCCAGGTCCAGAACAGCGCCGAGACCAGGACCGCGAAGGGCGACATGCCGGTGGACTGGCCGTAGAGCATCGGCTCGATGAAGTGCCCGACCAGGGGTTCGAGGATGAGGAACAGGATCAGCGTCCCGATCACCATCGACCAGCCGGGATCGACCGCGGCGGCCAGCGCCAGGGGGAACAGGGCCGACACGAAGGCGCCCACATAGGGCACGAAGCGCATCAGCGCCGAGAAGATGCCCCACAGGACGGGATTCGGCACGCCGAGGAGGTACAGCCCGATCCCGACCACGAGGCCGAAAGAGGCGTTGAGGCCGAGCTGGACCAGGAAGTAGCGGCTGAGGCGCTTGGCGGCGTCGTCCATCGCCACGGTGGTGCGGTGGAGGTCGCTGGAGCCGGCGAGCCGGATCATCCGGTCGCGCAGGTCCTCCCGCTGCATCAGCAGGAAGAGCAGCACCACGAAGACGATGCCGATGGTGGCGAGGGGGTGCAGGATGGGCGAGATCAGCGTGCCCGCCATGGTCACCGGACCCGGCACGCGCTCCTTGACCTCCACCAGGATCGCCTTCTCGGGCGGGGCCGGATTGGCCTGGGATTCCGGCTTGGTTTCGGGCTTCGGTTCCTCGTGGCTCTCGTGCATCGTCCGGCCGATGCTGGCGACGTAGCCGGCCAGGCGCCCGGCGGGCGTGTCGTTGAGGCCCTCGATCTTGCGCTCGATCGTGCTGCGGTAGCGCGGCACGTCCTTGGCGATGTCGGCGAGCTGCACGCCGATCAGCGTCGCCAGGGCGGCGGCGGTGCCCAGCGCCAGGAGGACCGAGGCCGCCACCGAGAGGAAGCGGCCGAAATGCCAGCGCCGCAGCAGGTTCACCAGGGGGCCGAGGACGAAGGAGAGCAGGATCGCGATGGCGATCGGGATGAGGACGTCGCGGCCGACATACAGTCCCACCATGATCAGGGCGGCGACGATGATCGGCGACGTCACGGCCTGGGTCGGCGTGCCGGCGGCCGCGATGCGCGTGGGTCGCGGGGGGACGAGGGACGGCTTCGGGGGGGATCGCAGGGCCATTCCGATTCCGTGTTCGAGACGCGACGCGCGGGCCGCCGACGTGGGACGTGGCCGGCACCGACGCGGTGAGAACGACCCGCGCGCGCGAATCGATCCCTCCCAGGGGTTCATCTCGTCGCGAAACCGTGATCGAGGCGGGTTGAGCCTGCCTCCGATGCATAGCTGAGCGGCGGCGCCGCACCGGTCTTCGCGCCGTCCGCCCGGGGTTGCCGCGTATCCGTCCGCCTGGACGCCGTCATCCTGAACGTTCGGGTGCCAGCGGGAGGACGAGCGCTTCGTCGATCCTTGGGCGTGTCTTGCGCCGAGGACAGTTCGACCTGATCGCGTCCGGGTAGGATGGGCCGATCGTGTTCGACGCCGTATGGAGACGTGCTTGGACTGCGCGAATTCTATGTCTGTATTAGGACGCCTGCGCGAAACATAAGATAATTTCGGGGTCTATTTTGGGATGTGCAGGCGCAGCGATTGGTTTTAATGGAACTCTAAGCTTGGTTGCGTACGGTGTTCGACAGCGAGGGGACGGGGCCCGTCCGACGATGGCTGGAGGCAGGTGTGCACGACACGGCGAGTGATGCTGGCACGGGACCCGGCGTGGCCGATGCCACCAACCTGCGGGGCATTGCCACCGAGATCGCGGCGCTCCAGCGCATCGCCTCGGACAAGAGCCGGCGCATCCAGTCGATCACCGGCCAGGTGAAGATGCTCGCTCTCAACGCCCTGATCGAGGCCTCCCGGGCCGGCGAGATGGGCCGCGGCTTCTCGGTGGTGGCGCAGGAGGTGCGGGCGATCGGCGCCGAGGTCGAGACCGTCGCCCGCGCCCTCGAGGTCGAACTCTCGAACCGCATCGCCGGTCTCCAGGTCCGGGTCCGGAGCTTCGCCGACGAGTCCCAGACCCAACGGCTGATCGACCTCGCGCTCAACGCCGTCGAACTCATCGACCGCAACCTCTACGAGCGCACCTGCGACGTGCGCTGGTGGGCCACCGACGCGGCCCTGGTCGCCTGCGCGGCGGAACCAAGCCCGGAAGCCGCCACCCACGCGACCCGGCGGCTGGGCATCATCCTCGACGCCTACACGGTCTATCTGGACCTCTGGCTCTGCGACCTGAAGGGCAACGTGATCGCCCACGGACGCCCCAACCGCTATCCCGGCCTCATCGGCCGCAACGTCGCCGACCAGGACTGGTTCCGGCGCGCCGCCGCCCTCCCCGACGGGGAGGCCTACGTCGCCGCCGATGTCATGGGGCAGCCCGGTCTCGGCGGGGCGCAGGTGGCGACCTACTGCGCGAGCGTCCGCGCGGACGGCGACAGCCGGGCCGGGCCGATCGGCGTCCTGGCGATCCACTTCGACTGGCAGGCCCAGGCCCGGGCCATCGTCGACGGCGTGCGGGTGGCGCAGGAGGACCGGACTCGCACCCGCGTGCTCCTCGTTGACGCGCGCAACCGGGTGATCGCCGCCTCGGACGGGTGCGGCGTCTTGGAGGAAAACCTGCCGCTGGCCGCCGGCGGGCGGCTGAGCGGCGCCGACCAGGATCCCCGGACCGGCCGGATCGTCGCCTTCCACCGCACGCCGGGCTACGAGACCTATGCGGGCCTCGGCTGGTACGGTGTCATCGTCCAGACGCCGGAGTGAGCGCGCTCAGACCAGGACCGGCATCGCGGCCTGCCCCGCGGCGCCGAAGACGCGGGTGTAGCGCTTGATCTCCTCGGCCGGGCCGATCGCCTTCGACGGATTGTCGGAGATCTTCACGGTGGGCCGGCCGTCGGCGGCGATCACCTTGCAGACGATGGAGATCGGGTCGAGGCGGCCGTCCGGCACCAGGCCGCGGAAGTCGTTGGTGAGCAGTGTGCCCCAGCCGTAGCCGATCCGCATCCGGCCGTGGAAATGGGCGTGGATCGCCTCGATGGTGTCGATGTCGAGCCCGTCGGAGAAGATCGCGAGCTTTTCGCGCGGGTCGGAGCCCCGGGAGCGCCACCAGGCGATGGCCTCCTCGCCGCCCGCGATCGGCTCCTTCGAGTCGATGCGGATGCCCGTCCAGGCGTTCATCCAGTCGGGGGCGTTCGCCAGGAAGCCCGTTGTGCCGTAGGTGTCGGGCAGCATCAC
Organism: Methylobacterium sp. Leaf465; assembly: GCF_001424705.1. GTDB lineage: Bacteria > Pseudomonadota > Alphaproteobacteria > Rhizobiales > Beijerinckiaceae > Methylobacterium. The sequence goes on along the minus strand of NZ_LMRA01000004.1, from coordinate 61,067 downwards.
CAGGAGGTTGCCGGCGTAGTCCTGCTGCCAGTCGGCCAGTACCGCGTAGGGCGCGCGGGCGAGGCCCGCATCGTCGTCGGCCAGCGCCGCGTAGACCATCGGCAACTCGTGGGCGTTGGTGCCGACCGCCTCGACCTCGCGGCGCAGGGCGATGAGGCAGTTCGAGGTGCCGAGGAAGCGGTCGCCCAGGGCCTCGTGCATCGCCTCGACGCACCAGTCCTGCCACAGGAAGCCGTGGCGGCGCCGGGTCCCGAAATCCGCGATGGACAGGCCGGGCAGGCGCTGCAGCCGCTCGATCTTCTCCCAGACCCGGGTCATGGCCCGGGCATAGAGCACCTGCAGGTCGAGCTTGCCGAGGTGGCGCACGACGCCGCGCGTGCGCAGCTCGTTGAGGATGGCGAGGGCCGGCACCTCCCACATGGTGGTCTCGAGCCAGGCGCCGTGGAAGGTCAGGACGTACTGCCCGTCCCGCGCCTCCAGCTCGTAATCCGGCAGGCGGAAGCCCTCCAGCCAGTCCATGAAGTCGGCCGAGAACATCTGGCGCTGGCCATAGAAGGTGTTGCCGCGCAGCCAGGTGGATTCGCCCCGGCTCAGGCGCACCGAGCGGGCATGGTCGAGCTGCTCGCGCAGCTCGCCGGCATCGACGAACGTGGCCAGCCGCACCTGCCGCGAGCGGTTCTGGATGCCGAAGGTGACGCGGGCGTCGCGATGGCGGCGGAAGATCGTCTGCGCCATCAGGAGCTTGTAGAAGTCCGTGTCGAGCAGGGACCGGACGATCGGGTCGATCTTGAAGCTGTGGTTGTACACCCGCGTGGCAAGATCGAGCATGGTTCGGATCACGGCCCCTCAGGCGGCGCCCCCGGGCGTCCGCGCGGCCGCAGAGGCGCACGGCACCGCGGGCCGAGTCAATCGGTGACGCAGAGCGGTTGGGGGTGCGGCTGTGGGCGAGGCGGCGACCCGGCCGGTTCGGGCGATGGCGGGTGCCGCGGCGGCATCCACGTCACCGGTGCCCCACGCTGAGGGCAGGTTCTCAACGACTGCCCGCGACCCGACCTCGCCGCTTCGCAGCGCGGCGCGGACGCGAATCTCGGTCCGAGCGCGATCCCGCCTTCACCGAAACGGAATGCTTGGCCGAAACGGGATTCTTGGCCGAAACGGAATTTGGAGTTGTTCGCACTTGAGTGCATCCTGCCTGGGCATCGGGCCGGCTCGTCAGGAACAATAAGACGGGACGCTCGGCCGTGGAGGACACATGAACGAGATCGTCAAGCCCGACTCCCTGATCGTCGCCGAGGCCGAGAGCCTGACCGAAACCTTCTTCGGCGGCTGCCCGCACGATTGCCCCGACACCTGCTCGATGCTGTTCGAGGTGAAGGACGGCGAACTCATCGGGGTTCGGGGCAACCCGGATCACCCGATGACCCGCGGCGGTCTCTGCGTGAAGCTGAAGGACTACGAGAAGCGCCACTACCACCCGGACCGGCTTCTCTATCCGATGAAGCGGGTCGGGCCGAAGGGCTCCAAGCAGTTCGAGCGCATCACCTGGGACGAGGCCCTCGACACCATCGTGACGCGCTGGAAGGCGATCATCGATCAGCACGGGCCGCAGGCCATCGCGCCCTACAGCTATCTCGGCAACCAGGGCCTCGTGCACGGGCTGAACGGCGGCGACGCCTTCTTCAACCGGATGGGCGCCACGGTGATGGAGCGGACCTTCTGCGGCGAGGGGTCCTGCACGGCGTGGCTGCTCACCGTCGGCCCGACCGCCGGCCTCGACCCGGACAGCTACATCCACTCCAAGTACATCGTGATCTGGGCCTGCAACTCGGTCAGCACGAACCTACACCACTGGGCTATCGTCAAGGACGCCCAAAAAAAGGGAGCCAAGGTCGTCGTCATCGACACCTACGCCTCGCGCACGGCGAAGGCGGCCGACTGGCACATCGCGCCGAAGCCCGGCACGGACGGGGCGCTGGCCATGGCGCTGATCAATTCCATCATCGAGCAGGGCCTCGTCGACCAGGACTACGTCGACAACCACACGGTCGGCTTCGAGGAGCTGAAGGAGCGGGCCAGCACCCGCACGCCGGAATGGGCCGCCGCAATCACCGGCGTCCCGGCCGCGGAGATCCGCAAGCTCGCCCGCGAGATGGCGACCGAGCAGCCGGTGGGCATCCGCATGGGCGTGGCGCTGGAGCGCCACTACGGCGGCGGCCAGACGATCCGTGCCGTCACCTGCATTCCGGCGCTCACGGGCGCCTGGCGCCACGTCGGCGGCGGCGTCACGCAGTTCGGCGTCTGGGAGCACCCCTACAAGTTCGACGTCATGTGCCGGCCCGACCTGATCCCGGAGGGGACCCGCGTCGTCAGCAACCTGCAGATCGGACGCGCGCTCACCGGCGAGATGAAGCTCGACCCGCCGATCATGTCGATGATGTGCTGGAATTCGAACCCGGTCACGCAGGCGCCCGAGACCGACAAAATCGTCGAAGGGCTGATGCGCGAGGACCTGTTCATGGTCTCCGCCGAGCACTTCATCTCGGATACCGCCTCCTACGCCGACATCCTGCTCCCGGCCACGATGGGGGCGGAGATGGAGGACATGATTCTGTCCTGGGGCCACCTCTACCTGACCTACAACACCAAGTGTGCGGACGCGCCCGGCGAGGCGATCCCGAACAACGAGATCTTCCGTCAGCTCGCCGCGCGGCTCGGCTTCGAGGAAGAGAACTTCAAGTGGACCGACACGGAGTGCCTGGAGCACTACGTCGACTGGAACGCCCCGGCCTGCGAGGGCATCGACCTCCAGTACATGCGCGCGCACGGCTTCGCCCGACTTAAGGTCGGTACGCCGGACGACCGGGCACCACATAAGGAAGGCAACTTCCCGACGCCAACCGGCAAGTGCATGTTGATGGTCGAGGGTGCCACGAACTTCGTCGCCCCGCCGTTCCGTCAGATGTACGAGGGCTTCCAGCCCGGCGAGGCCCTCGACCCGCTGCCCGACTACCTGGGCCCGCGCGAGTCCCACACCAACGACCCGGAGCTGGCCAAGCGCTTCCCGCTCAACATCGTCTCGCCCAAGAGCCACTACTTCCTGAACTCCTGCTACGCGAACATGGAGGACAAGCAGAAGGGCCAGGGCGAGCAGTTCGTCATGATCAGCCAGCACGACGCCGATGCCCGCGGCATCCGGGACGGCGACCGGGTCCAGGTCGCCAACGATCGCGGCGCCTTCAAGGGCGTGGCGCGCATCACCGACGACGTGAAGGCCGGCATCGTGGTCGCGACGCTGGGCTACTGGCGCCAACTCAATGAGGGGACCGTCAACAGCATCTCGTCGGGGGCCTTCACCGACATGGGCCACGCACCGTCCTTCTCGGACAATCTCGTCGAGGTCGCGCGGGCGAATTGAGGGCGTCGCCGGCGAGCGGGGCGACCCCTCGAACCGAGGCGCGCAAGCGTCCCACGGGACGCTTGTCTTTCGCGCCGCCGCCCGCGTGCCGGATTTCCCGGCAATCGGCAGGGACGCAGCCCGCGTGCCTGTCGCCGGTGGGCCCGGCGCGGCTCCCCTGCCCGCCCCCGGGATGAGGCCAGGCCACGCGCGTCGTTCCGGCGCGATGCCTGTCCGCAGACGGCACTCTACGAACCAAGAGGGCGGCGCGCCCTTCGGCACGCCGCCCTCCGGCACGACACGGGCGTCCGATTCAGGCGAGGTCGACCTTCTTGGTCTCGGTCTTGGGCGACTCGCCGGTCAGCGCGGCCTTCACGTAGCCGTAGATGTGCAGCATCGTGGCGTTCGGGCTGTCCCAGTATTCGCCCTTCTCGGGATGGACGCGCAGCAGGGCGACCTCGGGATCCTCCTTCCCGTTGGGGAACCAGGTCTTCAGGCTCTCGCTCCACTTGTCGTTGATGACCGCCTCGTCGGTGACGATCTCGGCCTTGCCGGCGATCGAGACGTAGGTCTGGCTCGACGGATCCGAGTAGGCGAGGTTGATCTGGTTGTCCTTGCTGATCTCGGCGGTCTTCGGGGAGTGCAGCTTGGTGAAGAACCACAGGTCGCCGTTCTCGTCCGCCTCCTGGCACCACATCGGGCGGCTGTAGAGCTTCCCGTCCTGGTCGGCGGTGGTCATCATCGCGACCTTGACGTCCTTGATGAGGGCGAACAGCTTCTTGGCGCCCTCGTGGTCGCGGTGGTTGCCCTGGTGCATGGGATCGCAGTCTCCAACTCGTCGAAAGGGTTTCCGGCGCGATCATCGGCAACCGGATCGTGGGCTCAACGAGCCAGGACCGCATTGGTTTCGGAGAGGCGGGCCGGCGCCGGCGGCGCGAGGGCGGCCGGGGGCGACGTCCGGGCGGGCTTGCGACGCATCGCGCCGAGCCGGCCGAGGCGGCGGTCATCGAGGATCACGGCCGCGTCGCCGATGACCCGGACCACGTGGCAGTTCCGGCCCAGGCCCTTGGCCTCGTAGAGGGCGGCATCCGCCTCGGCCAGGAGTTCGGCCGGGGAGGTCGTCCGTCCGGCTGGCACCACGGCGACGCCGATGCTCACGGTGACGAAGGGATGGCCGTCGCCCCGGGCCACGTGCGGGATCTGCAGGCCGGCGATGCCGGCACGCAGGCGTCGGACCACCCGGGCGACGGACCGGGCGTCGCATCCGCGCATGAGCACGGAGAACTCCTCACCGCCGTAGCGGGCGACGCAGTCGCGTCCGCCGCGCGTCTCCCCCGCGATGGCTTCCGCGATCCGGCGCAGGCAGGCGTCGCCGGCCGGATGGCCGTAGGCGTCGTTGAAGCGCTTGAAGTGATCGACGTCGATCATCAGCAGGGCGGTGCCCCGCGCCTGGCGGGCCGTCCTGGCCAGGGCGGCATCGAGGGCGCGGCGGTTGGCGAGGCCCGTCAGGGCATCCGTCTCCGACAGCACGGTCAGGACCCGGCGATCCTGCTCGAGGCCGGCCGAGCGCAGGATCTCGCGCAGGGAGACGAGGTAGGCCCGGCGGCGCACGCCCTCGATCTGGTGGTTTCCGTAGAGGACGAAGAAGGCGCCCGCCAGGGTCTGGAACGCGAGGCAGAGGGCGAGCTCCGGGGCGAGATCCGTGCGCAGGGCGATGCTGGCGAACGAGGCCGCCGCGCTGAGGCCGGTGAGGAGGAGCGCATGGGGGAAGCGCAGCACCAGCATCATGGTGGCGAACACCATCATAAGCGGGTACTCGATGTAGCAGATGGCGCTCATCGCCTCCCGCTCCAGGCTGAACAGCAGGATCGGCACCGCCGTCACCAGCAGCATCGTGGCGGTGACCATGCGCTCGCGCCGCGGCCCCGGCATCCGGGTGACGGACCAGGCGAGCAGCAGGCCGAGGGGCGTGACCAGGAACAGCCGCAGGCCGATCGCCAGGGGCAGCATGCCCGGCATCAGCAGGGCGGTGGTGAGGTTGTAGGCGTTGTGGAAGACGAGGCCGATGAGGATCGTCCGGCGCAGATGGAGCGCCCGTTCCCGGCCGGTATCGATTTCGTAGCGGGCCGAGACGGGCCGGGAGAACCGCAGGAGATACGGGCTCATGGTCAGGTCGCCTTGAGCGACGTCGCCGCGCGGGTGCCGTCTCGATGGCCGCGCGGGGTCGGAAAACCTGTATCGGATCCAGGCGTACACGAATGAGCGTTCCTGCAACGGGCGAGACCGCCGCCGGGCGGTCTCTTTGTGTTGCATCGAACGTTGCGGCGGGCCGCGCGGACCCAAAACCGCGGCCGTCCCGTCGACTCATGCCTAGCGAAACCTGAACGCCTCCATGGAAACCCCGGGCGCGACGCCCCGTCCCGACATGTTCCGGCCCCCGCCGCGACCAGGGGTCTCGCCCCCGGCAGATCAGGGAAGCGCTTGCACTCCGGCACCGCCTGTGCTGTCGCATGGGTTCGTCGCGGGTGGGCCGGCCGAGGCCGCAGCGTCCGCGATCCCCCGTTTGTCGCCGCGCCTTGGCCCTCCGGCCGGACGCGGCCAGGAGCCCGAACCTTGGCGATCACCCGTGACGACGTGCTGAAGGTGCTCTCGACGGTGACCGTCGATGCCGCGGGCACCACCCTGCCCGCCTCCGGGCGCCTGTCCCAGGTGGTGGTGGATCCGACCAACCGTGTGATGTTCTCCATCCTGATCGACCCCAGCGAGGCCGAGCGCTTCGAGCCGATCCGGCGCCGGGCCGAGGGCGCGATCCTGGCGACGCCGGGGGTCTCGGGCGTGTTCGCCAGCCTGACCTCCGAGCGTGGCCCGAACCAGCCGGCCCAGAACGCCCCGCAAGCCGCTCCTCCGCAGCCGCCCGCCCCCGGCCGTCCCGCCGCGCCGCCGCCGCGGACCGGCCCGGCCCTTCCGGGCGTGCGCCACATCGTGGCCGTCGCCTCCGGCAAGGGCGGCGTCGGCAAGTCCACCACGGCCTGCAACCTTGCGCTCGCCCTCTCGGCCCAGGGCCTCAAGGTCGGCCTGCTCGATGCCGACATCTACGGCCCCTCGGTGCCCAAGCTGTTCGGCCTGTCGGGGAAGCCCCGCGTCATCGAGGAGCGGCTGCTGGCCCCGATGGAAGGGTTCGGCATCAAGGTCATGTCGATCGGCTTCCTGATCGAGCCCGAGACGGCGATGATCTGGCGCGGGCCCATGGTCCAGTCGGCCATCACCCAGATGCTCCGCGAGGTCGCCTGGGGCGAACTCGACGTGCTCGTGGTCGACATGCCTCCCGGCACCGGCGACGCCCAGCTCACCATGGCGCAGGCGACGCCGCTCTCCGGGGCGGTCATCGTCTCGACCCCGCAGGATCTCGCCCTCATCGACGCGCGCCGCGGCGTGACGATGTTCCGCAAGGTCGCGGTGCCGATCCTCGGCGTCATCGAGAACATGGCGACCTTCATCTGCCCCCATTGCGGCACGGCCTCGCACATCTTCGGGCATGGCGGCGCCCGCGCCGAGGCCGAGCGGCTGGAGGTGCCGTTCCTCGGCGAGGTGCCGCTGAACATGACGATCCGCGAGACCTCCGATGCCGGCCGCCCCGTGGTGGCGGTGGACCCGGACGGGCCGCACGCGCAGATTTATCGCGGCATCGCCGCCAAGCTCTGGGGCAACCTGACCGGCGGTCCCGCGCCGCGGGCGGCTCCCCGCATCGTCATCGAGTAGCCGCGATGGCGCCGGTGCTGGGCGTGATCCTCGCCGGCGGGCTGGCGCGCCGCATGGGCGGAGGCGACAAGCCCCTGCGCACCCTCGGCGGCCGCACCCTGCTCGACCGGGTGCTCGCCCGCTTCGCCCCCCAGTGCGCCGCCGGCGTGATCCTCAACGCCAACGGCGATCCGGGCCGCTTCCCGGATTTCCCGGGTGCGATCGTACCCGACGGCGTGCCGGACAATCCGGGGCCGCTCGCCGGCATCCTCGCGGGGCTGGACCACGCGGCCATCCATCATCCGACCACGCGCCACGTGGCCAGCGTCTCCGGCGACGCGCCGTTCCTGCCCCGCGACCTCGTCGTCCGCCTCGCCGAAGCGGCCGGGCGGGAGGGCGTCATCGCCATGGCGGCGTCGGGCGGGCGCGAGCACTTCACCGTGGCGCTCTGGCCGGTGGCCCTGCGGGCGGACCTGCGCGAGGCCCTGGTGGCCCGCGGCGAGCGCCGGGTCGGCGGCTTCCTGAGGCGCCACGGCGCGGTGGCGGTGTCCTGGCCATCGGAGCCCGCGGACCCCTTCGCCAACATCAACGCGCCGGAGGATCTGGCGGCGGCCGAGGCCCGGCTTGGCGGGAACGACGACGCCTGACGCCTCAGGGCGGGGCGCTCTCGACCGCGGCGCGTGCCCGCCAGCGCGGAGAGAGCAGCCCGAGGGCGAGGCCGCCGAGGACCAGGCCGGCGGCGGCGAGCTTCCAGGCCGGCAGCGGCTCCCCGAGCCAGACGGCCGAGGCCCCCATGCCGAAGACCGGCACCAGCAGGGCCATCGGGGTGATCTGGGCGGCGGGGTGGCGCGCGAGCAGCCAGCCCCAGATCGCGTAGCCGAACATCGTATTGCCGACGGACTGCCACACCACCGCGGCCCAGGTCGTCAGGTCGGCCCGCAGGAGGCCGTTGCGGATCGCGTCCCAGCCTTCGAGGAGGACCGAGGCAGCGAGAAGCGGGGGCGCCGAGAACAGGCTCGCCCAGACGACGTAGGGCAGCATCGCCCGCGCCCCGCTGCGCTTGGCCGCCATGTTTCCGCCCGCCCAGCTCAGGGCGGCGCAGACCACGAGCCCGAGGCCGAAGGGCGTCGTCGCGGCGTCGGTATGGGCGGCGATGACGGCGAGCCCGGCCGCGGCGAGGCCGAGGGCCGCCCATTGCGGGCCGGACACCCGCTCCCCGGTCAGTCGCATCGACAGGCCGATGGTGACGAAGACCTGGATCTGGATCACCAGTGAGGCGAGGCCGGGGGCGATGTGGCCGCGCAGGGCGATGAAGAGCAGGCCGAACTGTCCGGCCCCGATCAGGAGGCCGTAGGCGGCGAGGTTGCGCCAGGGGACGGTCGGGCGAGGCAGCAGGAACACGCCCGGCAGGGCGGCGAGCACGAAGCGCAGGGCGGCGAACAGCAGCGGCGGCAGGTGGTCGAGCCCGATCCGGATCACCACGAAGTTCGTGCCCCAGACCGCCACTACCGCCAGGGCGAGGAGGATGTCGCGAAGCGGAAGCGTGCCGGTCATGGGCCGCCATGTCCCAATTGGCGAGGGCCCTGCCTAGGCGTGGCGGGCCTCGAAACGAAAGAAGTGTCCGCACCTTCGCGCGGACACTTCCCTCGAACGCGGACCGAGCGAGTCGGATCAGGCGGCGCCGACGGTCGCCTTGACGATCTTGTCGGGCGAGCGCGGCGGCTCGCCCTTGTTCAGGGTGTCGACCACGTCCATGCCCTCCACGACCTTGCCCCAGACGGTATACTGCTTGTCGAGGAAGCGGGCATCGCCGAAGCAGATGAAGAACTGCGAATTGGCCGAGTGCGGGAAGTTGGTGCGCGCCATCGAGCAGGTGCCGCGCACGTGCGGCTCGGCGTTGAACTCGGCATTGAGGTCGGGGAGATCGGAGCCGCCCGATCCCGTGCCGGTCGGGTCGCCGGTCTGGGCCATGAAGCCGTCGATCACGCGGTGGAACGGCACGCCGTCGTAGAAGCCCTGGGCGGCGAGCGTCTTCAGGCGCTCGACATGGTTGGGGGCGAGGTCGGCGCGAAGTCCGATCACGACGCGGCCCTTGGTGGTCTCCAGGATGATGGTCTCGGTCTCTGCCATGGGTTTAGACTCCTTTTCCCTTAGGTCCTTGGTAGATGAAGCGGAGCGCGATGGGGCGCCCCGCGATGGCCGCGCCGAGGTCGGGGGTGATCCGGGCTGGCGTGCAGCGCCGGATCGCCGCCAGGGTCGCATCCGCGAGGATGCGATGGGCGCGGGGGTCTGAATTCGGGGCCGAGAAGATCACGCGCGGCGTCCCGAGGACGCTGCCGTCCCGCCGAACTGCGAAGCGGGTGGTGATCTCGGCCTGGGCCGAGCGGGACAATCCCCGGGGGGCCTCCCAGCAGGCCGCGAGGGTGGGATAGAGGTCTCGCAGGGTGTCGGCCGGTTTCGCGCTCTCGGCCAGGCCGCCCAGCGGGCCTTGCTCTTGGGGAACCCGGACCGTGCCGCGCAGGGTTTCCGGAAGGGTCAGCGGGCCCGTGGAGGGCGCCGCCCACGCGGGGAGCCCTACGGCGACGAGCGCCGCGAGAGCTCCGAGCTGGACGCCGCCCCGCAAACTACTTGGCTCCCTGCGCCATCTGCATCTTCACGATCTTGTCGGGGTTCTGCACCGCCCCGCCCGGCGCGCCGGGGGCCGCCTTCTTGATCGCGTCGACGGCTTCCATGCCCGAGGAGACGAGGCCGACCACGGTGTACTGCCCGTTGAGGAAGGGGGCGTCGCCGAGGCAGATGAAGAACTGCGAGTTGGCGGAGTTCGGGTCGGACGAGCGGGCCATGCCGACGGTGCCGCGCTTGAACGGCGCCGGCGAGAACTCGGCCGGGATGTTCGGCAGGCTGGAGCCGCCGGTGCCGTTGCCCTTCGGGTCTCCGGTCTGGGCCATGAAGCCGTCCATCACCCGGTGGAACTTGAGGCCGTTGTAGAAGCCCTGCTTGATCAGGGTCTTGAGCTGGGCGACGTGCTTCGGCGCGATCTCCGGGCGCAGCTCGATGGTGACGCGGCCGTCCTTGGTGTCGAGGTACACCGTGTTGTCGTCCGCCGCCCAGGCTGCAGGCGCCGTCGCAAGGAGACCGGCGAGGCTGAGGAGGGCGATACGGCGATTCAGTCCAAGGGCCATGGGGTCAGCATGCTTTCGTTGGTCGTGGAAGGAGAGATCAGGCCGCCCGGAAGCGCTGCGCGAGGCGCGTCGCCACCAGCGGCGGCACGAAGGGGGAGACGTCGCCGCCCATGGCGGCGATCTGGCGGACGAGGGTGGCGGTGATCGGCCGGACGCCGGTGGAGGCGGGCAGGAACACGGTCTGCACCTCCGGCGCCATGGCACCGTTCATGCCGGCGAGCTGCATCTCGTAGTCGAGGTCGGTGCCGTCGCGCAGGCCGCGGATGAAGACGCTGGCGCCGACCCGCCGGGCCGCGGTCACTGCGAGGTCGTCGAAGGTCACGATCGTCAGCGCCGTGCCCTCGGCCTCGGCCAGGGGCTCGCAGGTGGCGCGCAGGAGTTCCGCCCGCTCCTCGGGCGAGAACATCGGCGCCTTGCCGGGATGCACGCCGATCGCGATGACGAGAGTCTGCACGAGCCGGCACGCCTGACGGATGACGTCGAGGTGTCCGTTCGTGACCGGGTCGAACGAGCCGGCATAGAGGGCGGTGCGGATCATCGCGGCCCGGGGTAGAGCATTTCGACCCGAAACGGAACCTCCGGCCCCGGCATGAAAACGGGCTAACCCCCGCGCCCTGGGATGCGGACGGCCGCGGGGCCGTCCGCTTGACGGGGTGCGATCGGCCTTACGCGGCCTCGTCGCCGCCCTCGCTCTCGTCCTCGCCCTCGATGTGCTCGACGGACACGACCTTCTCGGTCTTCTCCGTGTTGAACACCGTCACGCCCTGCGAGGCGCGGCCGACGATGCGGATGTCGTCCACCGGCACGCGGATGAGCTGGCCGCCATCGGTGACCAGCATGATCTGGTCGGAGGGTTGGACCGGGAAGGAGGCCACGAGGTGGCCGTTGCGGGCATTGACCCGCATCGCCGTGATGCCTTTGCCGCCGCGGCCCGAGGTCCGGTACTCGTAGGACGAGGTCCGCTTGCCGAAGCCGCGCTCGGAGAGGGTGAGGACGAACTGCTCGTTGGCGCCCATCTCGTTGTAGCGCTCGAGGGAGATGGCGGTGGCCTCGGCCACCCCCTCCTCCGCCTCCGGACTCGCCGTCTCCTCGCCCTCGACCCCGTCGCCGATCACGGCGCGGCGCATCTTGAGGTAGCCCGCCCGCTCCTCGGGCGAGGCGTCGAAGGCGTTGAGGATCGTCATCGAGATGACGCGGTCGTCCTTGCCCAGGCTGATGCCGCGCACGCCGGTGGAATCGCGGCCCTTGAAGACTCGGACGTCCTCGACGGGGAAGCGGATACACTGGCCGGCCTGCGTGGTGAGCAGCACGTTCTGGTCGGCACGGCAGATCTCCACGTGGACGATGTGGTCGCCCGCATCGAGCTTCATGGCGATCTTGCCGGCGCGGTTCACCTGGACGAAATCCGAGAGCTTGTTCCGGCGCACGCTGCCGCTCGCCGTGGCGAACATGACGTCGAGGGTCTCCCAGGAGGCCTCGTCCTCGGGCAACGGCATGATGGTGGTGATGCGCTCGGTGCCGGCATCCATCGACAGGATGTTGACCAGCGCCTTGCCGCGGGCGTTCGGCGCCGCCATCGGCAGGCGCCAGACCTTCTCCTTGTAGACCTGGCCCTGGTTCGAGAAGAACAGCACCGGCGTATGGGTGTTGGCCACGAACAGGCGGGTGACGAAATCCTCGTCGCGGGTCGCCATGCCGGAGCGGCCCTTGCCTCCGCGGCGCTGGGCCCGGTAGGTCGAGAGCGGCACGCGCTTGACGTAGCCCGCATGGGACACGGTGACGACCATGTCCTCGCGCTGGATCAGGTCCTCGTCCTCGACGTTCGAATCCCAGTCGAGGATGACGGTGCGGCGCGGGGTGGCGTAGGCCTCGCGGACCTCCGCGAACTCCTCCTTGACGATGCCCATGATGCGCAGGCGCGAACGCAGGATGTCGAGGTAGTCGGCGATCTCGTCGGCGAGCTTCTTCAGTTCGTCGCCGATTTCGTCGCGGCCGAGAGCGGTGAGGCGCTGCAGGCGGAGATCCAGGATGGCGCGGGCCTGCACCTCGGAGAGGCGGTAGGTGCCGTCGTCCGAGACCCGGTGGCGCGGATCGTCCACGAGGGCGATCAGCGGGGCGATGTCGTGGGCCGGCCAGTCGCGCGCCATCAGCGCGTCGCGGGCGGTGTTGGGATCGGGCGAGGTCCGGATCAGGCGGATCACCTCGTCGATGTTGGCCACCGCGATGGCGAGGCCGCACAGGACGTGGGCGCGCTCGCGAGCCTTGTTGAGGAGGAACTTGGTCCGCCGGGACACCACCTCTTCGCGGAAATCCACGAAGGCCTGGAGCAGGTCCTTGAGGTTCATCAGCTCGGGGCGGCCGCCGTTCAGCGCCACCATGTTGCAGCCGAAGGACGATTGCAGGGGCGTGAAGCGGTAGAGCTGGTTCAGCACCACGTCCGCCATGGCGTCGCGCTTGATCTCGACGACGATGCGCATGCCGTCGCGGTCGGACTCGTCGCGCAGGTCGGAGATGCCCTCGACGCGCTTCTCCTTCACCAGCTCAGCGATCTTCTCCATCAGCGTCGCCTTGTTCACCTGATACGGGATCTCGGTGAAGATCAGCGCCTCGCGCTCCTTGCGCAGCTCCTCGACGTGGGACTTCGCCCGCATGATGATCGAGCCGCGACCCGTGGCGTAGGCCTGGCGGGTGCCGGCCCGGCCGAGGATCGAGCCGCCGGTGGGGAAGTCGGGACCGGGTACGTACTCGGTGAGCTGCTCGATCGACAGGCCGGGATCGTCGATGAGCGCGACGCAGGCGTCGATCAGCTCGCCGAGATTGTGCGGCGGGATGTTGGTGGCCATGCCCACCGCGATGCCGCCGGCGCCGTTGACGAGGAGGTTGGGGAAGCGCGCCGGCAGGACGGTCGGCTCCTCGCGCGACTCGTCGTAGTTCGGCTGGAAGTCGACGGTGTTCTTGTCGATGTCGGCCAGGAGCGCGTTGGCCGGCTTGGCCAGGCGCGATTCGGTGTAGCGCATGGCCGCCGCCGGATCGCCGTCCACGGAGCCGAAATTGCCCTGCCCGTCGATGAGCATCAGGCGCATCGAGAAGTCCTGCGCCATGCGGACCAAGGCGTCGTAGATCGATTGGTCGCCGTGCGGGTGGTAGAGACCGATCACATCGCCGACGATGCGGGCGGACTTGACGTATTTGCGCTCGGGCAGGTGCCCGCTCTCGTAGGCCGCGTAGAGGATGCGCCGGTGCACGGGCTTGAGGCCGTCGCGCGCGTCCGGCAGCGCCCGGCTCACGATCACGCTCATGGCGTAATCGAGGTAGGAGCGCTTCATCTCGTCGGTGATGGAGACGGGCTTGATGTCGGAGGCGGGCGGCGGCGTGCCGGCGCCCGGAATGTCGTTCTCTGCCAAGGTCTTCGGTCTCTACCTGTCCGGGGTCCGGAGCAAGGGCGGCCCGTGTCGGCTCCGCTCGCTCACGGCGTTGTCGCGCGCGTCTCCGGCCGCTGAGCCGGACCGTGCGATGTCCTGCCCAAACCTATAGCGCATCTCGCCGGCCCAGGCCAACAAATCGCGGCTTAACCCCCTGGTAACGAACGGTTTGCCCGCGCGGCCGGAACCCCGTGCGCGCCCGGCTTCCTAGAGGAACTTCGCCGGGTCCGCGCTCGGCGGGGCCGGCTTCACGTCGGCCCGGTTCCACCAACCGCCGCCGAGCGCCTGGAACAGGGCGGCGGTGTCGGCATACTGGTTGGCGCGCGCGCCCGCCGAGGTGACGAGGGCCGAGAGGTAGGATTGCTGGGCGATCAGCACCTGCGCGCTGTTCAGGGCACCGGCCGCGTATTGCTTGCGGATGAGGCCGAGGCTCTCGTTGGTGGCCCGCTCGGCGGCCGAGGCCGCCGCCACCGCCCTGGCGTCGGACTGGAGCGCCCGCAGGGTGTCGGCGACGTTCTGGAAGGCGCCGATCACCACCGCCCGGTACTGGGCCTGGGCCTCGTTCAGCGTCTCCTCCGCGGCGCGCTGGCGCCGGAACAGGGTCCCGGCATCGAAGACCGGCTGCGCCACGGTGCCGACGATGCCGTAGAACGAGGCGGCCGAGGTCGCGAGCTGCGCGATCCGCACCGCGCTGGCGCCGCCATTGGCGGTGATGGTGAACTGCGGCAGGCGATTGGCCACCGCGACCCCCACCGCCGCGCTGGCCTGCTGGACGTTGGCCTCCGCAGCCTTCACGTCCGGGCGTTGCTGCACGAGGCGCGACGGCAGGCTCACCGGTAGGTTGGTGGGCAGGCGCAGGGAGGCCAGGGTGAAGGTCGGCGCGATCTCCTCGCTCGGCAGGCGCCCGACCAGGGCCGTGAGCAGGTTGCGCTGCTGGGCGAGCTGCTTCTCCAGGGGCGGCAGCAGCTGCATCGAGACCGAGAGGGCGGCCTGCTGCACCACCACGTCGGCCCCGGCGATCTGCCCGAGCGAAAGCTGCTTGTTGTAGAGGTTGAGGACCTCGGTCTGGGCCTGGATCACCTTGCGGGTGGCGTCGATCTGGGCGCGCAGCGACGCCTCCTGGATCGCCGCCAGCACGACGTTCGTGGTCAGGGTGAGGTAGGTCGCCTCGAGCTGGAAGCGCTGGTTCTCGGCCTGCGCCTCCAGGGATTCGATCTGGCGCTGGTTGCCGCCGAACACGTCGGGGGTGAACGAGACCGTCACCTGCGGCGTGTAGAGGCTGTAGAACAGCTGCCGGGTGTCGTTGAGCGGCCCTTGCAGGGCACCGCCGGGGGCCTTCTGGCGCGAGCCGAGGCCGTTGGCGCCGACCACCGGGAACAGGGTGCCGCGCTGCGCCTCGACGTTCTCCTGCGCGATCCGGAGCGAAGCCTGCGCGGCGTCGAGGTTCGGGTTGTTGGCGAGCGCCTCGGCCACGAGGCGGTCGAGGGCGGGGGAGCGGAAGAGGGTCCACCACTGGCCCGGCACGTCGGCCCCGGAGACGAAGGTCTGGTCGGCGGAGCCGCCATGGGCGGTGCGGATGGTGTCGGCGGCGGTGGGGTTGCGCAGGGGCTCGCGGGTGTAGCGGGTGACCGGCGGATCGGCCGGCGGCACGTAATCCGGGCCGACGACGCACCCCCCGAGGCCCGTGACCGCCAGGACGAGCAGGCCGTCCCGGAGACGGCGCGACCTCCGGCCCCGGCCGGCCGGCGCCGCGTTCTGGGGGGATGCCACCATGGTGCCAAGGAATCCTGTCGCCGTCCTGGGCCGTAGAGGCGCCGGGCCGGGATCGAAGTCAACGCGGCCGGCGGCGCGCGCGCGAGGCTGTGACCGGCCCATCACGCGTGCTCCGCGCGGGCCGCCGCCCGGGCGGCCCCCTCCGACGGGATCGCGGCCGGGACCCGCCGGGAGAACAGCGCGATCAGGATCGGAACCACCACGAGGATGAGGTTCGGTGCGAGCAGGATGCCGCCGACCACCACCAGGGCGAGCGGCTTCTGCACCTGCGAGCCGATGCCGGTGGAGATCGCCGCCGGCAGCAGCCCGACGCAGGCGGCGACGCAGGTCATCATCACCGGGCGCATGCGCACGTTGGCGGCGTGCCACACCGCCTCGGTCCGGGCCCAGCCCTCGTCGATGAGCTGGTTGTAGTAGGAGAGCAGGATCACGCCCTCCATGGTCGAGATGCCGAACAGGGCGATGAAGCCGATCGCCGCCGAGATCGAGAACGGCGTCATCGTCAGGAACAGCGCGAAGATGCCGCCGATCATCGCCATCGGGATCACGCTCAGCGTCAGCACCATGTCGGTGACGGAGCTGAAGTTGACGTAGAGCAGCAGGGCGATCAGCGCGATCGTCACCGGGACCACGACGGTCAGGCGCTGCACGGCATCCTGCAGGTTGGTGAACTGGCCGACCCATTCGAGGTGGAACCCGGGCGGCAGGGTCACCTCCTCGGCGATGCGGCCCTGCGCCTCCAGTACCGCGCCGCCGAGGTCCCGCCCGCGCACCGAGAACTTCACCGGAATGTAGCGCTCCTGATTCTCGCGGTAGATGAAGGCCGCGCCGGAGACCAGCTCCACGGTGGCGATCTCCGAGAGCGGGACCTGGATCACGCCGCCGGCGGGGTTGGCCGCCCCGACGGTGATGTTGCGGATGGTCTCCAGGCTGCGGCGGTACTGCGGCGCGAGGCGCACCCGCATGGGGAAGTGCCGGTCGGAGCCGTACTCGTAGAGATCGCCCGCGGTCTGGCCGCCGATCGCCGCCTGGACGGTGGTGTTCACGTCGCCCGGCGACAGGCCGTAGCGGGCGGCCTTGCGCCGGTCGATGTCGATCCGCACCGTGGGCTGGCCGAGGGAGGCGAAGACCGCGAGGTCGGCAATGCCCGGCACCTTCGCCAGGGTGGCCTTGATCGCTTCCGCGGTCCTGGTCAGGTCGTTGAGGTCGTTGCCGTAGATCTTGACCGAGTTCTCGCCCTTCACGCCGGAGGCGGCCTCCTGGACGTTGTCCTCGATGTACTGGGAGAAGTTGAACTCGATTCCCGGGAAAGCCTCGTCGAGCTTGGCCGAGAGGTCGCGGACCAGCCCCTCCTTGTCGAGCCCCTTGCGCCAGGTGTCGAAGGGCTTGAGGGGGGCGAGGATCTCCACGTTGAAGAAGCCGGTGGCGTCGGTCCCGTCGTCCGGGCGGCCCTGGTGCGAGAGCACGGTGACCACCTCCGGTACCTCGGCGATGATCTTGCGCAGGCGCTCCACGTAGGCGTTGCCGGCCTCCAGGGAGATCGAGGCCGGCATGGTGCCGCGGATGTAGAGATTGCCCTCCTCCAGCTTGGGCAGGAATTCGAGGCCGAGCGTACGGGCGGCGATGCCCGAGACGCCGAGCACCGCGGCGACCACGAGGAGCGACAGTACCTTGTTGCGCAGGCCGAAGCGCAGGATCAGCACGTGGCCGAAGCGCAGGAGCCGCACCACCAGGGTGTCGCGCTCCTCCACGTGTTTGGGGAGGATCAGGGCCGAGAGGGCGGGCGAGACCGTGAAGGTGGCGATGAGGCCGCCGAGCAGCGCATAGGCGTAGGTCTTGGCCATCGGGCCGAAGATGTGTCCCTCGACGCCCGTCAGGGTGAAGAGCGGCAGGAAGCCCACGATGATGATCGTGGCCGAGAAGAAGATCGCCCGGTTCACCTCGGCACCCGCGAGGGCGATCGTGCCGAGGCGCCCGGTCAGGCTCCCGCGCGGCGTCTGGCCCTCGCCGTGTTCCGATTCGGCGAGGTGCCGGAACACGTTCTCGACCATGATGACGGTGGCGTCGACGATGAGGCCGAAATCGATGGCGCCGAGGGAGAGGAGGTTCGCCGAATCGCCGCGCAGGACCAGGATCAGGATGGCGAATCCGAGCGCGAAGGGAATCGTCGCCGCCACGATGATCGCGCTGCGCAGGCTCCCCAGGAACAGCCACTGCACCACGAAGACCAGCGTCACCCCGAAGACGAGGTTGTGCATCACCGTGTGGGTGGTGGTGTGGATGAGCCCGCTGCGGTCGTAGATGCGCTCCACCCGCACGTTCGGGGGAAGGATGCCGCTGGCGTTGATCTTGTCGATCTCGGCATTGACCAGGCCCAGGGTCGGCAGGCTCTCGCCGTCCCGGCTCATCAGCACGATGCCCTCGACGATGTCGTCGTCGCCGTCATGGCCGACGATGCCGAGGCGCGGCGCGTGCGAGACCCGCACCTCGGCCACATCGCGCACCAGCACCGGTACGCCGTTGACCTGGGTCAGCATCGTGTCGCGGATGTCGTCCATGTCGCGGATGAGGCCGATGCCGCGCACCACCGCCGACTGCTCGCCCACGTTCAGGGTCTGGCCGCCGACGTTGATGCTCGAATTGTTGAGCGCGGTGACGAGCTGCACCAGGGTCATGCCCTGGGCCTGGAGCCGGTTCAGGTCGACGGCGATCTCGTATTCCTTGGTCCGGCCGCCGAAGGCCGTGACGTCGACCACGCCGGGAATCGCCTTGAAGCGGCGCTGCAGCACCCAGTCCTGCAGGGTCTTCAGGTCGGTGGAGGAATAACCCGGGGGGCCCGTCACCTTGTAGCGCATGATCTCGCCTACGGGACTGGTCGGCGAGATCTGCGGCTGGGCGCCGTTGGGCAGGGGGGGCAGCTGCGACAGGCGGTTGAGCACCCGCTGCAGGGCCTCCTGGTAGGTGAAGGCGTAGCTGAACTGCACCTTCACGTCGGAGAGGCCGAACAGCGAGATGGTGCGCACCACCGTGGCGTTGGGAATGCCGGCGAGCTGCACCTCCAGGGGAATCGTGATGTAGCGCTCGATCTCGTCGGCCGACTGCCCGGGATTCTGCGTGATGACGTCGACGAGCGGCGGCACCGGATCGGGATAGGCCTCGATGTTGAGCTGCGTGTAGCTGGCATAGCCGAGCGCCAGCATCACCAGGAACAGCAGGCAGACCAGCACTCGCTGGCGCAGGGCGAAGACGATCAGGCTGTTCATGGCAGAGTTCTTCCGGCCGAGGCCCGAGGACGAGGAAGGGGCCCCAGGCCCGACGGGTCAGGAGGCCTTGTCACCGCTCGTCGCCCGATCCATGAACACGGCGCCGCGCGTGACGATCGCCTCCCCCGCCGCGACCCCGGCGGTGACCTGCACCATCCCGCGGGCGGTCAGGCCCAGGGTGACGTCGCGGGCCTCAATGGCCCCGTCGGGCCGCGCGATCCAGACATGCGCCCGCGCGCCCTCGTACACGATGGCGGCGGCGGGCACGGCGGGCGCCGTCTGCCCCGGCCCGGTGAAGATCGTGAAGGTGGCGAACATCTCGGGCTTCAGGACCTGGTCCGGGTTCTCCACCTCGCTGCGAACCGCCAGGCGCCGCGTCGCCGGGTCGAGGCTGGCGGACATGTAGTCGACCCGCGCCTTGAAGACGCGGTCGCCGAAGCCCGCCACCGTCGCCTCCACCTCCTGGCCGATCCGGATGCGCGGGATCTCGCTCTCGCGCACATTGGCCACCAGCCAGACGGTGGAGAGGTCGCCGATGACGAAGACCGGGTCGCTGGCGGTGGAGAGGTACTGGCCGAGGCCGACCTTGCGCTGGACGATGGTCCCGGCGATGGGCGCCCGGATCTGGGTCTCAGGGCTGAGGGTGCCCTTCTTCTCGAAGGCCGCGATTTCCGCGTCGGTCTTTCCGAGGAGGCGCAGGCGGTTCTTCACCGCTTCGAGCCCGGCCTCGGCGGTCTTCAGGTCGCTCTGCGCCCCGATGACGTCGTTCTGGGCCGACTGATAATCCTTCAGCGCCACCGCCTTGGCCTGGAACAGCTCCTGCTGGCGCGCCGCGATGGTCTGGTCGAGCTTCAGCAGCGCGGTCGCCTTGGCGAGGGTGTTGAGAGCGGCCTGGTAGTCGTTCTGGGCCTGGACCATGTCCGTGGCCTCGAGGGTGAGGAGCACGTCGCCGGCCTTCACCGCATCGCCGGCGCGGACCAGCACCTTGGTCACCCGGCCGGCATAGGGCGAGGTTACCGGCACGTTGTCGTCTTCGTTCAGGGCGATGCGGCCCTCGGCCGTCCCTTCCGGCCGGAAGCCGACCGTCGCGATGGGGACGATGTTCAGGGCGGCGCGCTGGGCCGGGCTCGGCCGGAAGAGCCGGGCCGGCCCGCCCTCGCGGGGCTCGCCGCCCGCGGCGGTCTCGGCCTCACTCGTTCCGAAGCGCTCGCGAATCGCCGTGCTCAGCCCCGTAAAGACGCTCATGACAGGGGCCGGCCAGAGGGTAACGGCCACCACCACGCAGATCAGCAACCCGAGGGGCGCGAGAAGGGTCGCGATCGTGCGCTTTGTCCCAGTCATGTGCCGCAGAAGTGCTTTCAGGTTGGTGGCTGGTGGTCAGGTCGGAGGCGTGTGCGTGGCTCGGACGACCTGATCGGGCGATCCGGATACTGGAGATCGGGGTCAGGTGTGGCGGGGAATACGTGTCTCACCAAAGCAACGGCCTCCCCATCCGAAGGTCGGACAGGTCGAGGGCGACCGCTGCGACTGTCTTAGCCAAGTCGCGTCGTGTTTGTGTGACGCCATTCGTGGCAAATTTCCGATTGGAGTCCCACCTACTCACCGACGACCGGCCCGTCGTTCTCCCCGGGGCCGGGGACGGCCAGGGACGGGCGGTGACGCCCGCGGGCGGCGCGCCGGGAGGAGTGAGAGGGCCAAGCTTGCGCACGAGTCAATCCGCCGGTCGCGCCTCGCGACGAGCGGCGGCGGCCGTCCTCTCGCGAGGCGCGGGGCGGCTGACGATTTCGTGTTTGCGGGGGGGCTGCCGAGACCGGGAGAGCGCAGGGCACGTCGCGCGATCACCGCGCCGAGGCCGGTATCCGGGCGCTCCCGCGGCCGGTCATCGATGGTCAGGATGCTGGACATCTCATTGTGGGGGCAATGAGCTCAAATGGTCGGAGCGAGAGGATTCGAACCTCCGACCCCTAGTCCCCCAGACTAGTGCGCTAACCGGGCTGCGCTACGCTCCGACGCCCCTCGCGGGGTGAGGGGTCTTTAGCTTTCCGGTTTGCGGGGCGCAACCCCAAAACACGAAGCCCGGATGCGAGGTTCGCATCCGGGCTCGGGTCGGTCTCAGGCGTGGGAGGGCGCCGGGTGCGGATCGTGCTTGTCCGGCGTGGTGTTGTGCGGGTCCTTGCCGCGCTTCTTGGCGAGCCAGATCAGGAAGTTCCGGATCACCACGTAGAAGACCGGGGTCAGGAAGAGGCCGAACACCGTGGCGCCGATCATGCCGAAGCAGACGGCGGTGCCGAGCGCCTGGCGCATCTCGGCACCGGGGCCGGTGGCGATCACCAGCGGCACCGTGCCGAGGATGAAGGCGAAGGCCGTCATCAGGATCGGGCGCAGGCGCAAGCGGCAGGCCTCGACGGCGGCGGCCACGGGGCCCTTCCGCTCGGTCTCCTCCAACTGGTGCGCGAACTCCACGATCAGGATGGCGTTCTTGGCCGCCAGACCGATCAGCACGATCAGGCCGATCTGAGTCAGGATGTTGTTGTCCTGGCCCCGCAGCTGCACCCCGAACAGGGCCGCGAGCACGCCGGTGGGCACCACGAGCAGGATCGCCAGCGGCAAGGCCCAGGATTCGTACTGCGCGGCGAGCACGAGGAAGACGAGGAGCACGCCCAGCGCGAACACGTAGATCGCCGTGTTGCCCGCGGCCTTCTGCTGGTAGGCGATCTCGGTCCAGTCGTAGGCGTATCCGTCCGGCAGGTTGTCCTTGGCAATGGCCTCCATGGCGTCGAGGGCCTGGCCGGTGGAGATGCCGGGCTTGGCCGTGCCCTGGACCGGCACCGAGTAGTAGAGGTTGAAGCGCTGGACGATCTGCGGGCCGGTGATCTCGCGGATCGTGGCCAGCGTCCCCATCGGCACCAGGGCGCCGGTGGAGGAGCGGACCTTCAACTGCTCGATGTCCTGCTTCGAGACGCGGAACGGGGCGTCGCCCTGCACGCGGACCTGATAGATGCGGCCCAGGGTGTTGAAGTCGTTGACGTAGGCGCCACCGAGCGCCGTCTGCACCGTCGAGAACACGTTGCCGAGCGGCACGTTGAGCATGCGCGCCACCGTGCGGTCGATGTCCAGATAGAGCTGCGGCGTGTCGTTGCCGAAGGTGGTGAACACCCGCTGCACGTCGTTGCTCTGGTTCGCCTTGCCCAGCACCTCGCCGACCGCGCCGAGGAGCGGGCCGATGGCGGAGCTCTGCCGGCTCTCGATCTGCATCTTGAAGCCGCCGCCCTGGCCGAGGCCGCGCACCGGCGGCGGTGGGATGACGATGACGCGGGCTTCCTGGATGTCGGCGGTCGCTTTGATCACCTCGTTGGTGATCACCGCCGCGCTCCGCCCCTGGCCCGCCCGCTCCTTGGCGCCCGCCAGGGTGATGAACATCACGCCCGAATTGGTGGTGTTGGTGAAGGTCGCGCCGTCGAAGCCCGCGATGATGACGGTGTTGGTCACGCCCTCGATCTTGCGGGCCGCCGCCGCTGCCCGGTTCACCACCTCGGTGGTGCGGTCGAGGGAGGCGCCCGAGGGCAGCTGCACCACGCCGATGAGGTAGCCCTGGTCCTGGTCCGGGATGAAGCCGGTGGGGGTCGTCTGGACCAGGTGGAGGGTCGCGGCGATGACGGCCGCGTAGACGAGCAGCATCGCGATCAGCCCGACCGCGTAGTTCGTCAGGCCGTAGATGATCCGCCCATAGGTGTTCGAGAGCCAGTCGAAGCCCTTGTTGAACATGTCCGCCAGCCAGGCGACGAAGCGGAAGAGAAAGAACTTCGGCTTGGCGTGCGCGTGGTGGGGCTTCAGGAGCAGCTTGCAGAGCGCCGGCGACAGCGTCAGCGAGTTGAACATCGAGATGATGGTCGAGGCCGCGATGGTCAGCGCGAACTGCTTGTAGAACTGGCCGGTGATGCCGGGAATGAAGGCGGTCGGAATGAACACCGCCGAGAGCACCAGGGCGATGGCGATGACGGCGCCGCCGACCTCATCCATGGTCTTGTGCGCGGCGTCGCCCGGCGACAGGCCCTCGGCCATGTTGCGCTCGACGTTCTCCACCACCACGATGGCGTCGTCGACCACGATGCCGATGGCGAGCACGAGCCCGAACAGGGTGAGGTTGTTCAGGGAGAACCCGAAGGCCGACATGGCCGCGAAGGTGCCGACCAGCGAGACCGGGATCGCGATCACCGGGATGAGCGCGGTGCGCCAGCTCTGGAGGAAGACCAGCACCACGATGACGACGAGGCCGACGGCTTCGAAGAGCGTCTTGTAGACCTCGTGGATCGACTCCTCGATGAACTCCGTCGGGTTGTAGGCGATGCGGTACTCGATGTCCGGCGGGAAGTTCTTCTTGAGGTTGTCCATCACCTTGCGCACCGACGCGGCGGCGTCGAGGGCGTTGGTGCCCGGGCGCTGGAAGGCGCCGATGCCGATGGCGGGCGTGTCGTTCAGGAACGAGTTGGTGGTGTAGTCCTTCTGGCCCATCTCGACGCGGGCGATGTCCTTCACCCGGACGAGGCGGCCGTCGGAGGCCTTGACGATGACGTCGGCGAATTCCTCGGGGCTCTGGAAGCGCCCCTGCGACTGCACGATGAGCTGGAAGGCCTGGCCCGTCGCGGCCGGCGGCGAGTTCAGGGCGCCGGCGGCCACCTGCACGTTCTGCTCGGACAGGGCCGTGATGACGTCGGAGGTGGTCAGGCCGTAGGCCGCGAGCTTGTTCGGATCGAGCCAGACGCGCTCGGCGTACTCGTTGCCGCCGAAGATGGTGATGTCGCCAACGCCGTCGAGGCGCAGGAGCTCGTCGCGGATGTTCAGGTAGATGTAGTTGGCGAGGTAGTTCTGGTCGTAGGTCTTCTTCGGCGACAGCAGGTGCACCACCAGCATCAGGTCCGGCGAGGCCTTGCGGACGGTGACGCCGAGGTTGCGCACGTCCGGCGGCAGGCGCGGCTGGGCGACCGAGAGGCGGTTCTGGACGAGAACGTTCGCGATATCGAGGTTGGTGCCGACCTTGAAGGTGACCGTCAGCAGCATGTTGCCGTCGTTGGTCGACAACGACGTCATGTAGAGCATGTTGTCGACGCCGTTGACCTCCTGCTCGATCGGGGTCGCGATCGTCGCCGCCACCGTCTCGGCGTTGGCGCCGGGGAAGCTCGCACGCACGGTCACGGTCGGCGGCACGATCTCGGGGTACTGCGCCACCGGCAGCGACAGGTAGGCGACGTAGCCGAGGATCAGGAAGACGATCGACGTGACCGACGCGAAGATCGGCCGATCGACGAAGAAGTGGGCAAAACGCATCGCTTGAACCTCTCGCCGCATGCGGCCCGCACGCGCGGGTTCGAGTCGGCACCGTTTCTTCGTCCGCGGTCTGGTGGCCGCTCCCCGGCCGTGACCGGTCGGGGATGATCCTCGTAGGGGCTGCGCCTGCCTCGGGGCTCACCCGTCAGGTCATAGTGGGCGTCAGGTCTTGCTGGGCGGCAGGGTAGAGGATTCGGCCGCCACCTTGGCGCCCGGACGGACGCGCGTGACGCCGTTGACGACGACGTTCTCGTCGCCCTTCAGCCCCTCGCGGATCACCCGGTAGCCGTCGACCTTGGGACCGAGCTTGACTTCGCGCAGGGACACCGTGCCGTCGTCGGCGACGATGTAGACGATGCGCTTGTCCTGGTTGGCCGAGACCGCCTCGTCGGGCAGCAGAATGCCCTGATAGGGCTTGGTGGCGGGCAGCGAGACGACGCCGAACAGGCCGGGCTTGATGAACCCGTCGGGGTTCTCCACCGTGGCGCGCAGCAGCACCGTGCCGGTGGCGTTGTCGACCCGGTTGTCCACGAAGTCGAGGGTACCCTTGCGGGTCGGCTTCGCCTCGCCGGTAAGCGCGATCAGGATCGGGACGCCCTTGCCCTTCTGGGTCTCGCCCATGCCGATTCCGAGGCTGCCCTGGTACTTCAGGAACGAGCGCTCATCGACGGTGAAGCCGAAATAGATCGGGTCGAGGGAGACGATCGTCGTCAACAGGGTCTGGTCGGTGATGACGATGTTGCCCTCGGTGACCAGGCGCCGGCTGATGCGGCCCGAGATCGGGGCCTTCACCTCGGTGAAGTCGTAGTTCAGCTGCGCCTGGCGCAGCTGCGCGTCAGCGCTGTCGACATCGGCCTGCGCGG
The DNA here is from genome assembly GCF_001424705.1 of Methylobacterium sp. Leaf465. Classification (GTDB taxonomy): domain Bacteria; phylum Pseudomonadota; class Alphaproteobacteria; order Rhizobiales; family Beijerinckiaceae; genus Methylobacterium. The sequence goes on along the minus strand of NZ_LMRA01000004.1, from coordinate 36,107 downwards.
TCTGGGAGGCCTGCCGGCGCTGGTCGGTGACCTGCTCGGAGATGTTGCCGGACTTGCTCAGCGTCTGGGCCCGGTCGAGGTCGGTCTGCGAGAAGTTCAGCCGGGCCTTGGCCGAGACCAGCGCCGCCTGGGCCTGGTCGAGGGCCGCCTTGTAGGGTCGCCGGTCGATGACGAAGAGCAGGTCGCCCTTCTTCACCGTGGCGCCGTCGGTGAAGTTCAGCTTCTCGAGGTAGCCGGTGACGCGGGCCCGGACGTCGACGATGTCGACGGGGTCGAAGCGGCCCGTATAGGTGTCGGTCTCGACGATCTCGCGGACCACCGGCTTGGCCGTGGTGACCTTCGGCGGCGGTCCGCCCGGGGCCTGGGCCTGGGCGGGGGATACGAGGACCGGCGCGACGAGCGCCGAAGCGACCAGTCCGACGATCGGAAGAAAACTGAAGATCGAGCGCATGCGCATATGGTTATTCCCTACGATGCGCCAGCTAGAGGTCCGCCGCGACCTATGTCGTGCGCTGCCACACATGCTCCGCGCATGCCTCAGACCTCGACCGGTTCGCCGGAGCCTGCCCAATCCTTGAATCCACCCCGGTAATGCGCCTCGATCGGCAAGCCGGCGTTCTGGGCGGCTGCCAGCGCGTGAACCGAGCGTACGCCCGACATGCACGAGAAGACCGGTGTCCGGGCGTCCTCGGCAATCAGCGCCGCGAGGGTCCCCGGGTCGAAGGTCGAGAGCGGATAGGTAACTGCGCCGGGGATGTGTCCTTGTTCGAATTCATGCGGCTCGCGCACATCGATCACCAGCATGGACTGGTCGGCGAGGCCGGCCTTGATCGCATCCCGGTCCAGGTCGACAACCTTCATCCGTTTGTCCTCTCTCGCACCGTCCCGTGCACGGTCGGTCACTGACGGATGTTCTTAGGCGTCAGTCGTCAGGACGGCAAATGGTGCGTGCCAGAACCGCCTCGACGGTCTCGAAATGCGCGGTCCAGCTCGGCAGGTCGGTGTCGGCCGTCCGGCATGCGAGCGCTTCGCGAAGCGTGGAGCCCGGCACCGAGAGGTCTTCCACCACCTGGCGCCAGCCGGGTCCGTCGAGCGGATCGAGGAACCGCGCGAATCCGGCACCGATCTCCCTGTGGACGGCGAGGTCCGAGGCGACGACCGGCAGGCCCGAGGCCGCGGCCTCGACCACGGGCAGGCCGTACCCTTCCGCGAACGAGGGCATCAGCAGGGCGGTGGCCGAGCGCAGCAGCGCCGCGAGGCCGTGGCTCGACAGGCCGCTGACTTCGGTCACGTGCGTGCGGATGGCGGGGCACCGCTCCAGCATGTCGATGATGTTCTCCGCCTCCCAGCCCCGTCGGCCGACCAGGACGAGGCGGGGCGTTTCGGGCCCGTGCCGCTCGGCGAGGTCGCGCCAGAGATGCAGCAGCGCCAGGTGGTTCTTGCGCGGCTCGATGGTGCCGCAGGCGACGAAGGTCGGCCGCGCGGGCGTGAAGGACGGTCCCTCCCCCACCGGCCGGAACACCGGCTCGACCCCGAGGAGTGCCGCCGTCACGGGCGGCGTCGGCCGCCCCAGCGCCGCGCAGTATCCGGCGAAGCGCTCGCCGACGTCGCGGGAATTGACCAGCACGTGCGCGGCGTGGCGGGCGACGGTCTCCATCCGGACCCGGTGCCGCTCCGCCTCCCCGGGCCGCCCGTATTCCGGATAGTCGATGGGGATGAGGTCGTGGACGAAGAAGATGGGCCGGACGTCGCGCCGGTCGTAGAGCCAGTCGAATCGGCCGGGCTTGTCGAGGCGCAGGTGCGAGCTGTGCAGGTAGACGGTCCCGGCCGGCAGGATCTCGGGGCCACGCGCGCGAAGGGTCGTGGCCGCCGTCCGGGCCTGGATCCGCCGTCGGTCCCCGATGCCGCCGCGCTCCGGAGCCCCGGCCGCCGTACCCCTGTCGTCGCTCGTCGACCCGAGGGTCGACGCCAGCCGGCGGTAGACCGGATCCTGCGTCGCGTCGCGGTCCTCGACCCAGGCCGCCGCCACGGCCTCGATGATGCCGAGCGCCTCCGCCCGGGCCAGCACCCGCGGGCCGAACGCCGTCGACACCAGGCCGAAGCGGTCTCCGGCCTGGGCCAGGACGTGCCGGGCATAGGCGAGGTCGACCCGGTCGATACCGCTCGGGCTCGGATGCCGCAGGCGGGTGATGAGACGGGTCAGGTCGAAGGCGAGGCTCGGGACGGGCATGATCCTCCGGTGGCGTTCAGGTGCGGTGCCGTATGGCCGGTCTCCGCCTCGCGCCTATATGCGCACGCCTCAGCCCGAGGCTACCCGCGGCCGACGCCGCCAACGAGAGCAACGCTTCGTGTCTCCCGGATACCTGCCCTTCGCCGGCGCCCTCGACCTTCCCGCCTACACCTGTGACAATTGCGGGTTCTGGCAGCGCCATTTCGAGCGCCCGCCGGCCTGCCCGATGTGCCTCGACGCCCGCCACGTGGTGCCACAGAAGGGTTGGCAGTTCTGGACCGAGCGGGAAGCGCAGGACCGGTTTCCCTGCCATTGGGAGGAATTGGAGCCCGGCGTGTGGCGGTTCTGGAACGATCCCGTCTCGGGCATCGGGCCCAGCGCCTATCTCGTCCAGACTCCGGCCGGAAACATGGGATTCGAGGCCTGCCCGGTCTTCAGCGAGGCCGCTCTCCAGCACATCGCGCGCCTCGGAGGGATGCAGGTGCTGTCCTCCTCGCACCCGCATGCCTACGGCGCGCTGGTCCAGCTTCAGGACCGCTTCGATCCGGAGCTGTGCTTAGCCGCGGCGGACTTCGTCTGGAGCGCGGCGCTGCAGGTGTCCTGGCCCTACGACGATTTCCTCGAGCCCCTCCCCGGCCTCGAACTCCATCGCACGGCCGGCCACTTCGACGGCCACGCGGTGCTGTTCGATCGCGGGCGAAAGATCCTGTTCTGCGGCGACGCCCTGAAGTTCGAGCTCGACCCGCAGGACTTCCGGCGGGCGCTGACCATCTCGGCCCACAAGGCCTTCGTGCGCGGGGTGCCCCTGACCACGAACGAATTGCGGCGCTACCGCGACGTCTTCGCCCAGCTCGACTTCACCCAGACCTGGACGCCCTTCGAGCCGGCCGCCAATTGCGGCCGGGCCGAAGTGCTGGCGCTGATCGACGGCATGCTGGCGACCCGCCCGCACGCCGCCCCGGTGCCGCTCGACACCCTGGGGCGCTGAGGACCCGGGCAGGCCCGATCCGCTCGATCCCGCCGGGAGAGCGGATCGGACCGCGCCAGGGCGCTGCCCGGTCCGGATCAGCCGCGCGTCGCGGCGGTCTGGCCGAACATCACCTTCTTGGCCTCCTCGCTCAGGGTCTTCCCGAAATCCGGGTTGATCTCCGGAGCGCGGGCATAGGCGGCCTTCGTCCCCGGGCGCTCGGCGATCGCCCGGAACCAGCGCTGGAGGTTCGGGAAATCTTCCAGGCGCTGGCCCTGCTTCTCGTAGGGCACGATCCAGGGATAGCAGGCCATGTCGGCGATCGAGTAGTCCGCGCCGGCGACGAAGGGGCGGTCGGCGAGCCGCCGGTCGAGGACGCCGTAGAGGCGGTTGGTCTCCTTGACGTAGCGGTCGATGGCGTAGGGCACCTTCTCGGGCGCATACTGGGTGAAATGGTGGTTCTGGCCGAGCATGGGCCCAAGGCCGCCCATCTGCCAGAACAGCCATTGCAGCACCTCGGCGCGGCCGGGCACGTCCCCGGCGATGAAGCGCCCGGTCTTCTCGGCGAGGTAGAGCAGGATCGCGCCGGATTCGAACAGCGAGACGGGGGCGTCGGCGCCGGCCGGGGCGTGATCGACGATCGCCGGCATGCGGTTGTTCGGGGCGATGGCCAGGAAATCCGGCTTGAACTGGTCACCCTTGCCGATGTTCACCGGCTTGAGGATGTAGTCGAGCCCCGCCTCTTCGAGAAACATCGTGACCTTGTGGCCGTTCGGGGTCGGCCAATAGTACAGATCGATCATCGCGGTCTCCGTGCTGCGCGCCGGGGCTCGGTCCGGTCGCGTCGGGCCCGAGGTGGGCCTCGGAGGAACGGGGGTCAAGCCGGGACGGAGGAGGGCCGCGGTCGGTCGTTCAAATGCGCCGTAGTTTCACAACGGGGAATTCAGGGGACCGTGGTTGCCTCGCGGGAAATGAGGGAGCGACGGCATGGTCAGCGCAATTTCGGCGAGCAGCGGCGGGCTTCTGGCGGCGACTCAGCGCTACGCCACGGCCGCCGAGGGGATCGCGACGCTCGGCACCAGCCTGCCGAGCGCGACCCAGGTCGATCTCTCGACCACCGCCGTCCAGCTCATGCAGGAGAAGGCCAATATCGGGATGAACACCGCCATCCTGAAATCCACGCTCGATTCCGAGCGCCGGGTCCTCGACATCCTCGCCTGAGCCGCGGCCCCCCTCGCACGTTTTCGGAGGATCGACGCCCATGACGATCACCGTTCCCCTCATGCAGGTCGGGATCATCCGCGCCACCGAGATCCTGCATGGCGCCCGGAACGATGCGGCGCGACGCCACGAGGCCGAGCCGCGCACCGTTTCCGTCGAGGTGGATCGGGCACGGGATGCCGAGGGGGACGTGGTGGGCCGCCAACGCCGCATCGTCGACGTGCGGGTGTAGATCGACCCCGTCCACGAGAGACGCCAGGGCTCGCAGGCACACCTTCGCCCGCGGGGCGTACGCCGTTCTGCGCAACGTGACGGACCGCTCGATTTCCGTAAGTGGCGCGATCCGGACGGGCCGTGTGCTCCGGATTCCGTCCCGCTTTTGGGGGAGCGCGTGGTCAGCGCGACCGTCGTTGCTGGGAGTGACGCGGATCGTCGTTCGACGCTTCCCCAGGGGCGAGGGCTGCGCCCCGGGTGCGGCTTGCCTCAGGCGGCCTTGGCGTTGCGCGCCGGCTGCTCGGCATCCGCGCCGGTCTCGCGACCCTTGGCGGCGATGTCGCGCAGCATCTTGACCATGGCGTCCGTCCGGTCGTCCATGGCTTCGTCGAAGGCCACATCCGTGCTCCCATCGTCGCCCCGGCGCAGCAGGATCACGGCACCGGCGGCGGCGGCGCAGAGGCTCGCGGTCAGCGGCGCACCCAACAAAGCGGTCAGGATGCCGTACGGCAGCAGCAGCGCCGTCGAGAACATGCCTCCGCCCATGGCGGCCAGTAGAATCAAGACCATCGATCGACCCTCGTTCGACCTTCATTACCATGGTTCCACTGCGAGGATCGCGTCGGTTGCCGTCATCATGACCGCCACGTTAACGATCGGCGTCGAATGCGAACTGTGTTCCCGACGTCTCGTCGGCGGTCCTGCCGATGAGGCCTCTCAGGACCAGACGCGCAGGATGATCAGCAACCCGACCGGGACGACGAACATCAGGGCGATCGCCCATTGGATCTCGTTCCGCGCGCGTTTCACCTCGCCCTCCAAGGCATCGATGCGCGCCTCCAGGGCGCGGTATCTCGCGTCGCTCATGCCCGGCTCCGTCGATTCGGTTCGCATGGGCGATGTGGAAGCGCGCGACCGTCGCTGTCCAGCAATGGGGGGGAGCCGGCGAGGGCGGACGGGCAGGTCCCCCGCACGCGGTGCGGGACTCTTCCCGGTCCCTGGGGGGCCCGATCAGGGCGTCGGGCGGTATTCGTTGCCCTGATCCCCGCCTCGCCCGGTTGCCATTTGCCCCTCGAAACCGTACGTCCCGTCTACGCGCAAGCGTGTCGGGGTGTAGCGCAGTCTGGTAGCGCATCTGGTTTGGGACCAGAGGGTCGTAGGTTCGAATCCTATCGCCCCGACCATCATTTCCCGCCGAGGCTCCCTGGAGTTGGACGACCCGATGACGAGCGCCCGCATCTACCAGCCCGCGAAGGATCCGACGCAGTCCGGGACGGCGCGGGCGAAGGCCTGGGTGCTGGAATTCGACCAGACCGCGCCGCGCGAGACCGACCCGCTGATGGGGTGGACCGGCTCGTCCGACATGCTGCAGCAGGTCCATCTCGAGTTCGAGACGCGCGAGGACGCCGTGGCCTACGCGACGCGGGCGGGCCTGTCCTACCGGGTCGAGGAGCCGCAGAAGCCGATCCTGCGCAAGGGCCTGTCCTATTCGGACAATTTCAAATTCAATCGCACCGCTCCCTGGACCCACTGAGGCGCTGCCTCCGGCGCGTCAGAGCTGGATCAGGATGGTGACGGCACCGAAGATCAGGACGGAGCCGACCGCGGCGGCGAGTAGGATCAGGGCGGCGCGCGATTCGCGCAGGTCGTCGTTCATCATCGCCGCAGGCTAGCGCGGCTGGGGGCCGCCGCCAATCCTCTCATGAGCCGCGCTGTTGCGTGAGCCGTTAGGCCGCGCCCGCTCTGTCATACCAAATCCTGTCCCCGGGGGCTGGCGGATTTCGGCTTCGCTCGAGCGCCGCGCCGGCTTGCCGATACGGGCGCCGCTTCGCGGAAACGCAGCCCGGATCAGAAGAAGATCGGCCGCGCGCTGGCATGGTGCTCGGCCAGCACCGCGTCGTTGGCCGGATCGATCTCCTTGAGAACCGCGTCGTAGCCCCAGAGATCCGCCAGGTGCTGAAGCACCCGCTTGGCATCGTCCTTCTGCAGGGTGATGCGATTCAGGGCGCGGTGATGCACGATGAGGCGCCGGTCGCCTTCGAGATCGACGTCCACCACCTCGATATCCGGGTCGAGCCACGCCACGTCGTATTGCCGGGCGAAGGAGCGACGCATCTTGCGATAGCCGCGCTCGTCGTGGATCGCCTCGACGTAGAGCTCCGACTCGTCGGGGTCGTCGACCACGTGGAACAGGCGCATGTCGCGCATGAGCTTGGGCGACAGGAACTGCGCGATGAAGCTTTCGTCGCGATAGTTCGCCCAGATGTCGCACAGGGTCGCCATGGCGTCGCCGGTGCCGGCGATCTCGGGGAACCACACGCGATCCTCCTCCGTCGGCTGCTCCACGATGCGGGCGATGTCCTGCATCATGGCGAAGCCGATGGCGTAGGGGTTGTGGCCATTGTAGCCGCGCTCGTTGTAGTTCGGCTGGCGCACGACGTTGGTGTGCGACTGCAGGAACTCCAGGTAGGCCGCCTCGCCGATCAGGCCCTTCTCGGACAGGGCGTTCATGATCCGGTAGTGGCAATAGGTGGCGCAGCCCTCGTTCATCACCTTGGTCTGGCGCTGCGGGTAGAAGTACTGCGCCACGAGGCGGACGATGCGCAGGATCTCCCGCTGCCAGGGCCGGAGTCGGGGGGCCACCTTCTCCAGGAAGTAGAGGATGTTCTCCTGCGGCAGTTCGAGGAGCGCCTTGCGCCGCTCCGCCGCGATGTCGGGACGCCCGGCGGCCGCCTTCTGCGGCAGGGTGCGCCAAAGGTCGTTGTAGATCTGCTCGCCGTGCTCGGCGCGCTCGCGCTCGCGGCGCTGCTCCGAGGCGAGGTCGGGCCGCTTCTTGCGCGGATAGCGGTGGACGCCCTGGCTCATCAGCGCATGGGCGGCGTCGAGCACGGCTTCCACGGCGGCGTGGCCGTGGCGCTCTTCGCACCGTGAGATGAAGCCCTTGGCGAAGTCGAGATAGTCGAGGATGCCTTCTGCGTCGGTCCACTGCTTGAAGAGATAGTTGTTCTTGAAGAAATGGTTATGGCCGAAGGCCGCGTGCGCAATCACCAGCGTCTGCATCGTCGCCGTGTTCTCCTCCATGATGTAGGAGATGCACGGGTCCGAGTTGATGACGATCTCGTAGGCGAGCCCCATCATGCCGCGCCGGTAGCCGGCTTCGTGCTGGGCGAAGTGCTTGCCGAAGGACCAGTGCTTGTAGAACAGCGGCATGCCGATCGACGCGTAGGCGTCCAGCATCTGCTCGGCGGTGATGATCTCGATTTGGTTCGGGTACCACGACAGGCCGAGCGCCCGCGCCTCGACCTCGCAGGCGTCATGGATGCGCCGGATCGTGTCGAAATCCCAGTCGTTGCCCGTGAAGAGCGGCTCCTGGCTACCGGAGATCCGCTGGGGCGTGGGGCGGATGATGCTGCCGACCATACGATTTACGCCTTCCTCGAAGGGTCCGTGCTCGAAGGGTCCGTGCTCGACGGGGCCGTGCTCGAAGCGTCCGGGTCCCGCTTGGCCATGCCCCGTCTCGCCGGGTTCAGGCCTCCGCTTCCGCCCGGGCGTCCTTGCGCCCGAACAACTCGCGGAACACCGGGTAGATGTCGCGGCGGTGATTGACCTTGCGCATGGCGATGGGTGCGCCCGTCTTCGCCAGGCCCTCGTAGGTCCGCCACAGGGTGGTGCGATGCTCGACGAAGCCGGCCCGCGGGCCGTTCTCGTCGCCGACCTCCAGATAGGCGAAGTGCTGGCAGGCCGGCAGGATGTGGGCGCGCAGCAGCTCCGTCGAAGTTGGGCCGTCGCTCGACACGTTGTCGCCGTCGGAGGCCTGCGCGGCGTAGATGTTCCAGTCGTTGGGGTCGTAGCGCTCGGCGATGACGCGCTTCATCTCCACCAGCGCCGAGGAGACCAGGGTGCCGCCGGTCTCGCGCGAGCCGAAGAACGTCTCCTCGTCCACCTCCGTCGCCTTGTCGGTGTGACGGATGAAGACGATCTCCACGTGCCGGTAGCGCCGGGTGAGGAAGATGTGCAGCAGGATGTAGAAGCGCTTGGCCAGATCCTTCATGTGCTCGGTCATCGAACCCGAGACGTCCATGAGGCAGAACATCACCGCCTGCGCCACCGGGCGCGGATAGGTCTCGAACCGGCGGTAGCGCAGGTCGAGGGGGTCCACGTAAGGGATGCGCTTGGTGCGCTCGCGCAAGCCCGAGAGCGCCAGGAGCAGGTCCGGCAGGTCGGGATCGCTCGACGGCATCGCGGCGATGCGGGCCTCCAGGGCGGCGATCTCGTCGGGTTTCGGCCGCTTGAGGGCGATGCGCCGCGACATGGAATTGCGCAGGGTGCGCGTCAGGGCGAGGTTGGCGGGCGAGCCCGAGATCGTATAGCCGGCCCGGCGAAGCCCTTCGGTCTCCACCACCGAGAGCCGGCGCTTGGCGAGATCGGGCAATTCGAGGTCTTCGAGGAAGAGCTCGAGAAACTCCTCGCGGGTCAGGACGAAGCGGAAGGCGTCCTCGCTGTTCTCCGAGCCCTCGCCGCCCTCCCCCGAGCCCTTGCCGCCGCCGCCCGACGGAGGGCGCTCGATCCGGTCGCCCTCCACGTAGGTCTTGTTGCCGGGCAGGATGTGGTCGTGCAAGCCGGTGCCGGACTGGCGGGCGAAGCGCGGCTCGCGAACCCCATCGACCGGCACCGAGACGCGGCCGTCCTTGCCGAGATCCTTGATGTCCTTTTCCCGCGCGGATTCCCGCACGGCCCGCTGGGCCACGTCCTTCACGCGGCGCAGGAAGCGTTGGCGATTGGCGAGGCTCTTGCCCCCGGGATTCAGACGGCGGTCGACGATGTGCATCCGATGTGTGTGCCTTCGCCCTCGAGACCAATGTGGGATCGGCGGAGCGGGGCGACCACCCGTGGCGGCCGCCCCGTCACCGTGCGGACAAGGCTCGGTCGATGCCCTAGCCCGCCTGCTTCACCCGCATGTACCACTCGACCAGACGGCGGACCTGCCGCTCGGTGTAGCCACGGGCCACCATCCGGTCGACGAACTCGCCGTGCTTCTTCTCCGTCTCGCCGTCCTTCTTCGAACCGAAGGAGATGACCGGCAGGAGCTCCTCGACCTGGCTGAACATGCGCCGCTCGATGACCTCGCGCAGCTTCTCGTAGCTCGTCCAGGAGGGGTTGCGGCCGCCGTGCTGCGCCCGCGAGCGCAGGGCGAACTTGACCACCTCGTTCCGAAAATCCTTCGGATTGGCGATGCCGGCCGGCTTCTCGATCTTGGTGAGCTCCTGGTTCAGAAGTTCGCGGTTGAGGAGCTGTCCGGTCTCGGAATCCTTGAAGTCCTGGTCCTCGATCCACGCATCGGCGTAGTCGATGTAGCGATCGAATAGGTTCTGACCGTAGTCGTGGTAGGATTCGAGGTAGGCCTTCTGGATCTCGTGACCGATGAACTCCGCGTAACGCGGCGCCAGCTCCGTCTTGATGAATTCCAGGTAGCGCTTCTCGGTTTCGGGAGGCAGCTGCTCGCGCCGCAGGGCCTGCTCCAGCACGTACATGAGGTGGACCGGATCGGCCGAGACCTCGGTCGTGTCGTGGTTGAAGGTCGCCGCCATCACCTTGAAGGCGAAGCGGGTCGAGATCCCGTCCATGCCCTCGTCGACGCCGGCGGCGTCCTTGTACTCCTGCATCGAGCGGGCGCGGGGATCGACCTCGCGCAGGGACTCGCCGTCGTAGACCCGCATCTTCGAGAAGGCGTTGGAATTGGCGTGCTCGCGCAGGCGCGAGAGCACCGAGAAGCGGGCCAGCATCTCCAGGGTTCCCGGCGCACAGGCGGCGTCGGACAGTTCGGAGCCCGAGACCAGCTTCTCGTAGATGCGCTGCTCCTCGGTCACCCGGAGGCAGTAGGGCACCTTGATAACGTAGATGCGGTCGATGAAGGCTTCGTTGTTCTTGTTGGTCTTGAAGGTCTGCCACTCGGACTCGTTCGAGTGGGCCAGGATCACGCCAGTGAACGGGATCGCACCGATGTTTTCCGTGCCGACATAGTTGCCCTCCTGCGTCGCGGTGAGCAGGGGGTGCAGCATCTTGATCGGCGCCTTGAACATCTCGACGAATTCGAGGACGCCCTGGTTCGCCCGGTTGAGGCCGCCGGAGTAGGAGTAGGCGTCGGGATCGGCCTGCGAGAGCGTTTCCAGGCGCCGGATGTCGACCTTGCCGACGAGGCTGGAAATGTCCTGGTTGTTCTCGTCGCCGGGCTCGGTCTTGGCGATGCCGATCTGGCGCAGGCGCGAGGGGCGGACCTTGATGACCTTGAACTTCGAGACGTCGCCGTTGAACTCGTCCAGTCGCTTGAGGGCCCAGGGGCTCATCAGGCCCGTAAGTCGTCGCTTGGGGATGCCGTAACGCTCCTCGATCTCGGAACCCATCGTTTCGGGGTCGAACAATCCGAGCGGACTCTCGAAGACCGGCGAGACCTCGTTGCCGGCCTTCAGCACGTAGATGGGGTGCGTCTCCATCAGGGCCTTGAGGCGCTCGGCCAGGGAGGACTTGCCGCCGCCAACGGGGCCGAGCAGGTAGAGGATCTGCTTGCGCTCCTCCAGCCCCTGTGCCGCGTGGCGGAAGAACGAGACGATCCGCTCGATCGTCTCCTCCATGCCGTAGAACTCGGCAAAGGCGGGATAGACCCGGATCGTGCGGTTCATGAACACGCGCCCGAGGCGCGGATCCTTCGCGGTGTCTACGAATTCGGGCTTGCCGATCGCCTCGAGGATGCGCTCCGCGGCGGAGGCGTACATCAACGGTTCGTCGCGGCAGGCTTCGAGATACTCGGAGAGGCTCATCTCCGTATCGCGACGCGCCTCGTAGCCACGGGCGAAGCTCTGGAACAGGTCGTTCGTCGACGGCATAGGCTTTCCGATCCCCTCACGACAGCGACAGCTTCATCCTGTCTCGCCTTGGATGCAACTGACAGGCCCAGTTTTGTCGCAGCGCATTCACGACGGAACTTGGGCGTGGGATGCGTGCCACAGTGCACCAGGCGGCCCTGCCATTCGGGTTCGGTGTCGGAGCCGCGGATGGCAGACCACCGCGGCCCCGGGGGAGGCTCACAGGTCCGTGGAATCCTTCTTCGCCGCGTCCGGCTTGGTCGCGTCGGGTTTGGCGGCGCCGACCGTGATTTTGATGTTCTGGGTCTGGACGTTCCCGTCGGAATCCTTGACGTCCACCGTCACTTCGTCGCTGCCGGTGAATCCGTCCTTGCTCTGGTAGAACACCGCCTGCACGGCGGCCTCCTTGCTGGGGCAGCGGTACTTCGCCGGGGTCTTGATCTTGCCGACCTTGGTGATCAGCGAGCCGTTCTTCGGCGCGCCGCTGACGCGGATCTCGGGCATCGGGCCGGTGGAGCAATCCTTCTTCAGGTTCGGCACGATGGCGAGGCGCACGCTCTTGCCGCTGGCGGCAGTCTCGCTGCGGGTGACCGTGGTCTGCGCCAGGGCCGGCCCCGCCAGGAGGGTGCCGGCGGCCAGGAAGGTGAGGGAACGGGCGAGCAGCATGCGGGACGAACTCCGATCACGCCGGGCGATCCGCGCGGGACGCGGTGGATTCGGCCCGGCTGCAGCGGATGTGGGGATCGCAGGCGCGGCCGTCGAGTGGGCGTTCGCCCTCCCCGCGATCACCGCTCCGCCCTCAGGCGTCGCCGATGGGTTCGGGAGGCAGGCGCAGGTCCGCCAGGGCGGCACGGCATGCCCGGAGGTCCGCGAGGGCGTCCGCCAGGACAGCCCGCTGCGCGGCGGTGAGGCCGTCCCCGGGGGCGAGGTCGGCCGCGGGCGCCTCGTGCTCGGCATCCTGGAGCGAGGGGGCGGCCGCCACGGCCTCGCCCCGGCCCACCGACTGGACGAAGCGCAGGCCACGTTCCCGCAGGACCCGCTGGGCGCCCTTGATGGTGTAGCCCTGCCCGTGCAGCAGGTGCTTGATGCCTTTCAGGAGGTCGAGATCGTCGGGCCGGTAGTAGCGCCGGCCGCCGGCCCGCTTGACCGGGCGGATCTGCGTGAAGCGCGTTTCCCAGAAACGCAGGACGTGCTGGGGCACGTCGAGTTCGTCCGCGGCTTCCTTGATGGTGCGGAAGGCGCCCGCGCTCTTCTCGGGACCCTCACGCACGGCCGCCTCCCCGTCGCGAGAATCGGATTTTGCGTCTTCGATCCGCGCGGCGAGGGACATGGCGGGCCTACGCGTCGTCGTGCTCGGCCGCGCCGTTCAGGCCGTTGATCCGGGCCTTCAGCACGTTCGAGGGCTTGAACACCATGACCTGGCGGGGCTCGATCGCCACCTCGACGCCGGTCTTCGGGTTGCGCCCGACCCGACGGCCCTTGCTGCGCACCACGAAGGACCCGAACGAGGACAGCTTCACCGTCTCGCCGCTGGCGAGGCAGGCGCAGATCTCGGACAGCACCGTTTCGACCAGGGCGGAGGACTCGGTCCGCGAGAGGCCGACCTGCTGGTAGACGGCCTCGCTCAAATCGGCGCGTGTGACCGTCTTTCCCGTCATGCGATATTCCCCAAGGCGATTCGAGTTTTCTTAGTATCTCTATGATTGCGCACGCTAATCGGCGTTCAGGCCGGGGTCAACAGTGCGTGAGGCCCCGTTTCGGAAACCGGTCGCGCCTACCAGCGGATGAGGGCCGCGCCCCAGGTGAATCCGCCGCCGATCGCCTCGATCATCACGAGGTCGCCGGGCTGGATCCGGCCGTCCTTGCGGGCGACGTCGAGGGCCAGGGGGATCGAGGCCGCCGAGGTGTTGCCGTGCCGGTCGACGGTGAGGACCACCTTCTCGCGGGAGATGCCGAGCTTGTCGGCCGACGCCTCGATGATCCGCCGGTTGGCCTGGTGCGGCACGAACCAGGCCAGATCCTCAGCCGTGGTCCCGGACGCCCGGAAGGCGTCGTCGACGACGTCGGTCACGGAGCCGACGGCGAAGCGGAAGACGTCCTTGCCCGTCATCCGCAGATGGCCGGTGGTTCCGGTGGAGCCCGGGCCGCCATCGACGTAGAGTTTTTCGCGGTGCCGTCCGTCCGAGCGCAGGCTCGCGGTGAGCACGCCGCGATCGGCGCTGGTGCCCTCCCCTTCCCGGGCCTCCAGCAGGACCGCCCCGGCGCCGTCGCCGAAGAGCACGCAGGTCGTGCGGTCCTCCCAGTCGAGGATCCGCGAGAAGGTCTCGGCCCCGATGACCAGGGCACGCTTGGCGCTCCCCGTGCTCAGGAACTTGTCCGCGGTGGTCACGGCGTAGACGAATCCGGCGCAGACGGCCTGAACGTCGAAGGCGAAACCGCCGCGCAGGCCCAGCGCTGCCTGGATCTCGGTGGCGGTCGACGGGAAGGTGTGGTCGGGCGTCGAAGTGGCGCAGATGATGAGGTCGATGTCGTCGGCGCTGAGGCCCGCCTCGTCGAGGGCCGCCCGGGCGGCGCGCGCGCCGAGGACCGAGGTCGTCTCGGTGGCATCCGCGAGGTAGCGCTGGCGGATGCCGGTGCGCTGCACGATCCAGTCGTCGGAGGTGTCGACGGTGCGGCTGAGCTCGTCGTTGGTGACGCATCGGGCCGGCAGGGCGGAGCCGCAGCCGACCACGACGGAGCGCAGGACCTTTCCGGAATGGGCCGTCCCGGTCGTGACCGTCATGGGGCCGTCCTTCTGTGCGCGGGTCGGCTCATGACGCGACCGCGGCCGGCGTCAGGTCGAGCATGTCGCGGATGGTGCGCATGAGGTCGTGCCGGGCCATGTCGTGGGCGAGGTCGACCGCCGCCGCGAAGCCGTGCGCGTCCTCGGAGCCGTGACTCTTGATGACGATGCCCTCGAGACCGAGGAACACGCCGCCATTGGCCCGGCTCGGGTTCATCTTGTCCCGCAGGGCCTTGAAGGCCTGGCGGGCGAAGAAGTAGCCGATCTTGGCCGAGAGGGTCCGGCTCATGGCGGCGCGCAGGTAGCTGCCGATCTGCTTGGCCGTCCCCTCGGCGGTCTTCAGGGCGATGTTGCCGGTGAAGCCCTCGGTGACGACGACGTCCACCGTGCCCTTGCCGAGGTCGTTGCCCTCCACGAAGCCGTGATAGGCGAGGTTCGGCAGGTCGGTCTCGCGCAGGTAGCGTGCCGCTTCCTTGACGGCCTCGTTGCCCTTCATCTCCTCGGTGCCGACGTTGAGGAGGCCGACGGTCGGCCGGTCAAGGTCGAACACGATCCGGGCCATGGCCGAACCCATCACCGCCATCTCGACGAGGTGCTCGGCGTCGGTGCCGATGGTGGCGCCGACATCGAGGACCACGCTCTCGCCGCGCACCGTCGGCCAGAGGCAGGCGATGGCCGGGCGCTCGATGCCCGCCAGGGTCTTCAGGCAGATCTTCGACATCGCCATCAGGGCGCCGGTATTGCCGGCCGAGACGGCGGCATCGGCCTCGCCGTCCTTCACCGCCTGGATCGCGCGCCACATCGAGGACTTGCCGCGCCCCGAGCGAACGGCCTGGCTCGGCTTCTCGTCCATGGAGATCGCCATCGTCGTGTGGCGGATCTCGACAGCGCCCTTCAGGCGCGGCTCGGCGGCCACCAGTGGCGTGAGGATTGCCTCATCCCCGAACATCAGGAACGTCATCTCGGGATGGCGCTCGCGGGCGATGGCGGCGCCGGGCACCACGGTCGTGGGGCCGTGGTCGCCGCCCATGGCGTCGAGCGAGATGCACACTCTCTGGGACATGGTGGGTGGCCGGTGGCCTCTGATCGCGGAAGGAACGGCCTCCCGGCGGGAGGCATCACGGTGGGCGGGGTGGCGGCGGACGACCGGCCCCCTGCCCGGCGGGGCGGAAAATAGCGATTGAGGCCCGGTGGGCAAACGAAATCTGAGCGTTTCGCCCAAAGCCGGTCCGATGTGCCGGTCGCGGATCTCAATCGTTGGCGGGCTTGAGCCCGCGCAGGGCCGCCAGCGGCGGCTCGTCCAGATCCTCGATATGGGGCTCGAACGCGACGCCGGGCTTGCGCGGATAGGGGTCGAGCCCGAGCGCCAGGAACTCGCCCGTGATCGCGCCGAAATCGATCTTGCCTCCCACGATCGGGTCGGGGACGTCGGCATCCTCCGCGTCGGTCCCCGCGAGCCGGTCGGTGTCGGTGAACAGCAGGTCCACCGGCTCCGAGACCGGCCCCTCGAAGGGCTCCAGGGACACCGTGCAGACCTGCGTCACCTGCGCCGTCACCGTTCCGCGCACCCGGAAGGCCGAGGGTGGGCCGCTCGTCTCGAAGGTGCCCACGAGGTCCCGGATGGCCGGGATCTCGAAGTCGGCGGCCAGGGCGGCACACTCCTCCGGGCTCGCGGTGACGACGAGCCGCCCATCGCTGCGGCGCAGGCGGTCGACGCTGACGATCCGCGCGAGCGGTCCGGTCTCTCCGTGACGGGGCGTATCGTGGCGGGTCATGGGACGATCCGTGTCGTGGTGCCGTCCGGTCCGGCCGGGGGAGCGGCGAAGGATTGCGGCGGCGGGAATGCCGGGCCGGTGGCGATCAGCCCGTCGAGGTCGGTCCGGGCCAGGGCGACATCGCTGGCGAGGACGTAGCGGGCGAGGCCGGCCGCCGCCGCCGGCGCGCCGACCCCGAGGACGTTGCGCGCGAGCGCGGCCGTCAGCGCCGCCGTATTCCCGGCATCGAGGGCGGCATCGTAGCCCTCGGCCCGGCCGTAAAAGGCGGATCCGAGCTTCTTCATGCGCTTCGGGACCCCGAAATCGCCGATGCCGGATTCCCGAAGGGACGAGTCGAGCTGCAGGAACACCGCGTTCACGAGGTCCTGGGCCACGTCGGCCGCCGGTTCCGGCAGGCGGTTCAGGCGGCGCAGAACCAGGATGACGTGCAGGATCAGGCACTCGAACCGTCCCTCCAGCGTGTCGGGTACGCCGAGGTGGAGGTAGAGGTCCGGTTGGCGGGCCGCCTCGTTGATGCGCCCGTGCAGCGTCTCGATCACCCGCTCGCGCGGGCTCGACCGGCCCCAGGCGCGGAGCCGGTCCAGGAGCCGCGTCATCATGCGCATCTCCCGGGCTCGCCGGGCGCGAAGCCGGCGCGGACGGCCGGCGGGTGTGGCCGGGCTTGCCTTGTCAAAACCATAACCCCGCGTTACGGCAGCGAACGGTCAAGGTGCAACCTCCATCGGGATACTTCTTGCCTCGGTGTCGGGTCGGGATCGGGGCCGCAAGACACCGTCACGGAAGACGCCTTCCCGGAAGTCGCGTCCAGTTTCTCACTGTCAGCAAGGGTGGCCGATGTCGCGCCGTCTCGTCTCGTCGCTCGCTCGCCTCGCCGTCCTCGGCGTGATCGGTGCCGGTGTGTCCGGCTGCATCGGCGAGGACATCCGCCACGGCTACCAGATCGACCAGGCCGCCCTCGCCACCGTGAAGCCCGGGATGAGCGCCGAGCAGGTGCTGCAGATCCTCGGCACGCCGTCCACCGTCTCTACCGTCGGCAACAAGTCGTGGTACTACATCAGCCAGAACACGCGCCGCACCGTCCTGTTCCTCGGCGAACGGGTCGAGGACCAAAAGGTCACCGCCGTCTATTTCAACGGCGCCTTCAAGGTCGAGCGCGTGGCGCTCTACGGCCTGCAGGACGGTAAGGTGTTCGACTTCATCGAGCGGACCACGCCGACCAGCGGCGCCGATCGCGCCTTCCTCAGCCAGCTCTTCCGCGGCCTGACCAAGTATGAGCCGTTCGGCAGCGGGTCCGGCACCAGCGTCGTGCCCGGCGCCAATCGCGGTCTGTAGGCATCGCGGTCCACCCCTCGGGAACCGAGGGGCTGGGCGACCGGCCGACTGAGGGGGCGCGCGTGTGGCGCGGACCGTGAATGGCTCGCCCGGGCTCGACGCCAGGCGGGCAGAGGACCCGAGGATGCCGTTTCGCGAAGCCTTTCTCGTCGAGGGTGGCGAGACCGGCGCGCTCCTGCGCAGCCATGACTGGTCGGCGACCTCGCTCGGCATGCCGGGCGGCTGGCCCCAGGCCCTGAAGACGCTCGTCGGCGTGATGCTCGGCTCGCAGCAGCCGATGCTGATCGTCTGGGGGCCGGACTACATCACCCTCTACAACGACGGCTACGCCGCTATGTGCGGCGCCCGCCATCCGGCCGCCCTCGGCGGCTCGTTCCGCGACCTCTGGCACGACATCTGGGATCAGGTGGAGCCGATCCTGGCCCGCGCCTATGCGGGCGAGGCGACGCACATGGACGGCATCGCCTTCATCATGCACCGCAACGGTTATCCGGAGGAGACCTACTTCTCCTTCGGGTACACGCCGGTGCGCGACGAGGCCGGGCAGGTCGTCGGCATGTTCTGCGCGTGCGCCGAGACGACGGGCCGGGTGCAGGCCGAACGGCGGGCGAGCGCCGAGCGCGAGCGCCTCGAGCAGCTGTTCGCCCAGGCTCCGAGCTTCATGGCCGTCCTGCGCGGGCGCGAACACCGCTTCGAACTCGCCAACCCGGCCTACCGGCGCCTCGTCGGTGACCGGCCGCTTCTGGGTCGGACCGTCGCCGAGGCTCTTCCGGACGCCGTAGACCAGGGCTATCTCGACCTTCTCGACACCGTCTATCGCTCCGGCGATGCCTTCACGGCGACGGCCTCGAAGCTCACCCTGCAGGGCGTGGCGGACGGGGCGGAGGTCGAGCTCTATCTCGACTTCGTCTACCAGCCGATCTTCGACGATGACGGCGCCGTTACCGGCGTCTTCGTCGAGGGCGTCGACGTCACCGACCGGGCGCTCGCCGAGATCGCCCTGCGCCGGAACGAGGCGGAATTGCGCTTCCTCAACGCCGATCTGGAGCGCCAGGTCATCCTGCGCTCCAACGAGCGCGGACTGACTTGGCTGGTCAGCCCGGACCTGCTCGGCGTGCTGCACCCGGACGGCTACTTCGAGCGCCTGAACCCGGCCTGGGAGGTCGTGCTCGGCTGGTCCGAATCCGAGATCGCCGGCCGGTCCGTGCTCGACCTGATCCATCCGGACGACGTGGAGCGCACCGCCGAGGTCGTCGGAGCCCTGGCGGGCGGCACGCCCGTCTTCCGTTTCGAAAACCGCTATCGCACCCGCGACGGCGGCTATCGCTGGCTGTCCTGGACGGCGGTGCCGGAGGGCGGGCGCTCCTACTGCAGCGGCCGCGACATCACCGAGGAGAAGGCGCGGGAGGCCGCCCTCGCCCAGGCCCAGGAGGCCCTGCGTCAGGCGCAGAAGATGGAGGCCGTCGGTCAGCTCACCGGCGGCGTCGCCCACGATTTCAACAACCTTCTGACCGTCATCAAGTCCTCCACCGACCTCCTGAAGCGGCCGGGCCTCGCCGAGGATCGCCGCCGCCGCTACGTCGATGCGATCTCCGACACCGTGGCGCGGGCCGCCAAGCTCACGGGCCAGCTCCTCGCCTTCGCACGGCGCCAGGCCTTGAAGCCCGAAACCTTCAACGTGGGCGCGGGCGTCGCCGCGATCAGCGAGATGGTCGGCACCCTGACGGGGGCCCGCATCGCCATCGTGGTCGAGGTGCCGGAGACGCCCTGCTACGTGCATGCCGATCCGAGCCAGTTCGACACCGCGCTGGTGAACATGGCGGTCAATGCGCGCGACGCCATGGAGGGCGAGGGCCGCCTGACGATCCGCGTCGGCGCCGTCTCGGGGATCCCGCCCCTCGACATCCGCGGGGACGCCTTCGTGGCCGTATCGCTGACCGATACCGGCTCCGGCATCGCCGCGGGGGACCTGCACCGGATCTTCGAGCCGTTCTACACCACCAAGGGCGTCGGTCAGGGGACCGGCCTCGGCCTCAGCCAGGTGTTCGGTTTCGCCAAGCAGTCGGGGGGCGAGGTTCTCGTCGAGAGTGAGCCGGGGCGCGGCTCGACCTTCACCCTCTATCTGCCGCGCGTGTCCGGCCTATCCGAAACCGCCAGGCCGCTCGAGGAGGCCGAGCCGCTGACGGAGGGGCACGGCACCTGCGTCCTCGTCGTCGAGGACAACCCGGAGGTCGGCCGCTTCGCGACCCAGACCCTGGCCGAACTCGGCTATCACACGGTCTGGGCGACCTCCGCCGCCGATGCCCTGCGGCAGCTCGAGAAGATTCCCTTCCGCTTCGAGGTGGTGTTCTCCGACATCGTCATGCCGGGCATGAATGGGATCGAGCTCGCCAAGGAGATCGTCCGGCGGCGGCCCGACCTGCCGGTGGTACTGGCCAGCGGGTACAGCCATGTCCTGGCCGAGGAGGGGGCCCACGGGTTCGAACTGCTGCACAAGCCCTATTCGGTGGAGCAGCTCTCACGGGTCCTGCGGAAGGCGGTGGCCGGCAGTCGTCGCGGACGGCGCGATCGACTCTGACCGCTTCAGCGGCTTCCCGGCTCGCTGGAATCGAGCTGCGCGATCAGGCTCGCGAACAGGTCGGAGACCTCGGATTCGGGCTGAGGGGCATAGGTCGCCTGCAGGCCGCCGGCGAGGCAGGCGACCAGGAAATGCGATCGCGCCCCGCGGGCGCGGGACCGGCGGACCCCCGGCTCCCGATCTGGAGAGACGGCCGGTCCGATCGGTTGCGATCGCTGCGTCTTGTCCATGCACAAGCTTTCCAAGTGTAGCGTCGCTCCGGATGCCTCACCTAACGGACGTTAGCGTGGCGTGCGGAGGGAGCAATAGGCAATCCGGCCGGCCCGAGCGCTGTGCACTTTCCGATCCCCTGTGGCGGGGTCGACACGACGGTCCGGCCGATCGCCGCGGGGTCGGCGAAGAGGTGCTCCGGCGTTCGCGCCGCAAGTGCGTCGGCGCGGGTATAGCCCCAGGTCACGGCCCCGAAGGCACAGCCCGCTTCGGTCGCGGCCTGATGGTCGCGGATCTCGTCGCCGACGTAGAGCGCCGCGGACGGGGCGAGGCTGGCGTCACGGATCAGGGCACGCAGACGCCGGGCCTTGCCGAACAGCGACGCACCGCAGGTGTAGTGAGTGAAGTGGCGGGCCGCCGGTCCCAGCGCCCGCCGGATCGTCGCCTCCCGATTCGAGCTCGCGATGCCGAGGCGCAGGCCCGCTCCGTCGAGGTCGGCGAGCAGGTCAGGCACGCCGGGAAACAGCCGGATCCCCCCAATATCCCGGGCCGCGAGCCGGTGCATGTGGCGGGTGATCAGCGGTAGCTTCCAGGCCGGAATCCCGAGATGCCGGACGATGCTCCGCGCATCCATGCCCCGGAGCGTCTCGGTCTCGTGCTCTGCGATGCGGGCGAAGCCGTAGCGGTCGGCCACGCCGTTGATGACACCAGCGAACCAGGGAAAGCTGTCGGCCAGGGTCCCGTCGAAATCGAAGACAACGAGGCGATACGGAGGGAGACTCACGATTTGAGGTGATCCACCGGGATGACGAGGCGCATCACGAGACCGCTCGGGGCCCAGTCCTGCTCCAGCGTACCGTCCAGCTGCCCGACGACGCTGCGCTGCGCCAGGACCGTGCCGAAGCCCTGCCGGGTCGGCGGACCGGTCACCGTGGGGCCGCCGCTCTCCGCCCAGGTCAGAATGTAGGATGGGCCGTCACGCCGGCCGGTGAGGCGGACGCCGCCGGTCTCGGTCGAAAGGCCGCCATACTTCATCGCGTTGGTGGCCTGCTCGTGCATGATCAGCGCCAGCGCCGTGGCGGCGCGCTCGCCTACGGCCACGTCGTCCCCGTCGACGACGATCCGCGCGCGCCCGTCCTGCACGTAGGCCGCCATGATCAGGCGCATCAGGCCGAACAGGGTCTGGCCCTTCACCGCGGGGGCGCTCGCCGGGGAGTGCGGGCGCACGTATTCGTGGGCCTGCGCCAGGGCGCCGAGGCGCTCCCGGAAGGCCGAGACGAAGGGACGGGCGGCCGGATCGGTCCGGGCCGACAGGCCGGCGATGCCGCCGACCACGGCGAAGATGTTCTTGATCCGGTGCGACAGTTCCTTGATCAGGAGGTCCTGAGCCTCCTCCGCCCGCTTGCGCTCGCGCAGGTCGCGGGTGACGGTGGCGTAACCGACGAACCGACCCTCGTCGTCCCGCACCGGGAAGATGTTGTAGAGGACCGCGATCCCCTCCCCCGTCCCGAAGTGCCGGAAGGCGAGCTCGCCCTCCCACCAGCCCTGCCGCTCGACGGCGGGCAGGACCATTCCGGTGACGAGCGCCTGACTCTCGGGCATGAAATAGTCGAGGAGCTGCGTGCCGGCCACCGCGGCGACGTCGGGGAGTCCGACGAGGCGGCGTCCGGCCTCGTTGATGTGCTGGACGAATCCCTCCCGGTCGGCCATGCCGATGAAGTCCTGTGACTGCTCGACGATGGCGGCGAGTTTCAGCGCCTCGGCCTCCGCCCGCTTCAGGTCCTCGATATCGGTGCAGGTGCCGAACCAGCGCTCGATCCGCCCCTCGGCATCGAAGAGCGGCATCGCCCGCCCCAGGGTCCAGCGATAGGCCCCGGAATGGTGGCGCAGGCGGTACTCGACCTCGTAGGGGTCGCCGGTGGCCAGGCTGTGGCGCCAGCGCGACCAGGCCCGGTCCTGGTCGTCGGGATGGAACATGCCGTTCCAGGCCTCGCCGTCCGTCGAGCCCGGCGGGACGCCGGTGAACGCGTACCAGCGGTCGTTGTAGAAGTCGTGATAGCCGTCGGGCCGGGTGGTCCAGACCATCTGCGGCATCGCGCCGGTCATCACCCGGAACCGACGCTCGCTCGCCTCCAACTCCGCCTCGCGCGCATCGACTTCGCGGCGGGTCCGGGTCAGCTCGATCAGCGTCGCGGCCTGCCGGGCCAGCGCCTCCAGCATCTCGGCCTGCACCGGGGTGATGCCCTCGGGACGCGCGATGCCGTCGAGGACGCAGAGGGTGCCGAGGGGATAGCCCGAGCGCGAGCGAATGACCGCACCGGCGTAGAAACGGAGCTGCCGCTCCCCCGTGACGAGGGGGTTGTCGCGGGTGCGCGGATCGAGGGTGAGGTCCGGGATGACGAGGAGCGCCTCGGCCTCGAGGGCGTGCGCACAGATCGACATCCGCCGTGGTGTCTCGGGCAGCTCGAACCCGACGCGTCCCTTGAACCATTGCCGGTCCGCTTCCACGAGGCTGACCAGCGCGATCGGCGCATTGCAGAGCAGGGCCGCGATGCGGGTCAAGTCGTCGTAGACGGCTTCCCGGCCGGTCGCGGCGAGATCCAGGCTGGCGAGCTCCGCCAGCCGATCGGACTCGGTCCATCCGGTCGGCGCGACTGAGCAGGCATCGGTCGATGGCAAAAGCGGCTATCCTCGTCGGTCGCAACACATAGGATGTCTCCCGTCCGAGCGATAGCGCTAACGGTCTTCGATGTGGATCGAGGTGAATCCGCGATGGTCCGGGTCTCACGACAGTCGAGGAGCCGCCTCGTGTATAGAACTATACAGTAGACGGCTCCGATCGGCTCGCGTTGGCGGCTCAGGCCGCCTTGGCGGCACCCTGGGTCGGATAGTCGACGTAGCCTTCCGGACCCTGGCTGTACCAGGTCTTCATTTCGTCGTTGTTCAGCGGGGCGCTCGTGAACAACCGTTCCGGCAGGTCGGGGTTGGCGATGAAGGGCCGTCCGAAGGCGATGGCGTCGGCCTGGCCCTCGTTGAGGGCCGCCTGCGCCCGCGGGCCGTCGTAATCCGAGTTCAGGATCAGGGGGCCGTCGAAGGCCGCCCGCATCGCCGGGGCGATCGGGGGATGATTGGACGTCCCGAACGTGCCGTTCGGGCCCGGCTCCCGCAGCTCGAGGAAGGCGATCCCGATCTTCGAGAGGGCCGCCGCCGCGGCGCCGAACAGGGCCTCGGGGTTCGAATCATCCACGCCCTGGATCGCGCCGTTGGGCGAGAGGCGCACGCCGGTGCGGTCCCGTCCGACGGCCTCGGCCACGGTGCGCGTCACCTCCGTGAGCAGGCGCAGACGGTTCTCGATGGAACCGCCGTAGGCGTCGGTGCGGAGGTTCGTGCCGTCGCGTAGGAACTGGTCGATCAGGTAGCCGTTCGCCGCATGAATTTGCACGCCATCGAACCCGGCCGTCATGGCGTTGCGCGCGGCGCGGTCATAGTCGGCCAGCAGGCGCGGAATCTCGTCGACGGACAGCGCCCGCGCCTCGGCGTAGGGCTTCTTGCCCGCGTAGGTGTGCGCGGCGTCCGGGGCCGTTGTCGCCGAGGCCGAGATCGGCTTCTGGCCGCCGAGGAAGTCCGGATGCACGATGCGGCCCATGTGCCAGAGCTGACAGACGATCTTGCCGCCGGCGTCGTGCACGGCCTTCACCACCGGCTTCCAGGCCTCGACCTGTTCATCGGACCAGATGCCCGGCGCGAAGGGCCAGCCCAGCCCTTCCTGCGAGATGCCGGTCGCCTCCGTGAGGATCAGGCCGGCGCTGGCCCGCTGGCGATAATACTCCACCATGATCGGCGTCGGCACGTGCTCGCGCGAGGCGCGGCCGCGGGTCAGCGGCGCCATGAAGACGCGGTTCTTGGCGTCGATCGCGCCGATGCGGATCGGGTCGGACAGGGAAGGCATGGAGGAAGCTCACGTTGTTTCAAGGACGAACGGACGGCGCGCGGATTTCACCGCGCCCGTCGATGTCCTCATGTGGTCGTCGCGCCGGGCACCGCCAGACGTCGGCGTCCACCGACGCACCCCGCCCGTGCGGGCGCGCACGCGCCGTTCGATTTCGATCGACTCGCGCGGCTCCTAAGGAGCGAAGGGGCGGCTCACCCGCCTACGGCGGTGCGCCGACAGAGCGATCGGTGAGATCCGGCTGGGACGCGAGGCTCCGCATGGCCGCTCCGAAGCCGGGCACGGTTCACGGTCGCGCCTCGAAATCCGGGGTGACGCGCGTCTCCCACTCGGGTATCGCTCCTTCCATCGCTGCGGAAGCGAGAGGGCCTGTAGCTCAATGGTTAGAGCCGACCGCTCATAACGGTCTGGTTGCAGGTTCGAGTCCTGCCGGGCCCACCACCTCTCCCGTTATAAACCTCCCCCACTGGGGCCGGTGCGGCACCGGCGATCCGGGTCCTTCGGATCACGGGCTGCACAGCTGTCGGGGTCGAGGCTGGGATTGGCCAGCCTGCCCGCCAAGGCTGCCGGTCGTAACGGTTCATCGAGCGCCGGCCCGGCGTCACGGGCGCAACAAGCACCGGGGGAGCTTCATTTCCGCCCGCGGAGACGAGAGCGTCACCCACGCGGTCGCGTGCCGTGACCCTCTCGTCCGCGCTCATATCCAGATCGATTGGAATCCGCAGGGGGCTCGCTTACATCCGGTGGCCGCGGTGGTGTCCCATCATGTGGCCGCGATGGTGACGGTGGCCCATCCGGTGATGGCGGTGGTGGTGACGCATCATGTGGCCGCGCATGTGGTGGTGACCCATCATGCGACCATGGCCGCGATGGCCATGCATGCCGTCCATCCGGACCTCGGTGACGGCGGTCGGCGCGTCGACCGCTCCGATCACACCGGGGGCGGCAGAGGCCGGGGCGGCCGCGATGGCGCCCAGGGTTGCCAGGATGGCGGCGGCGAACAGAGACTTCCTCATGGGCGTCCTCACAGGGGGTTTTTGCCGGCGCGGCATCGGGGCTGACGCCGGCCGGGCTCAGGGAACGGCTCAGTTTCGCATACCGTTCCGCGTAGTCCGTCGTTCTCCGCCTCCGCCTCGAGAGAGGAAATTCCTCTCGGTGAACGCCGGCTGGGCGTCCCCCCGGCTTGCCAAGTGGGCAGGCTGGCGACCCCTGGAGGAAATCGGTCCGTTCGCGATGCCGGCGGCGCGGCAGGCCGCCTCGATGGTCCGCGTGACGTCGGAGTCCGGCTGGAGCTGGAAGCGGGCGAATCGCATCAGCGCCTCCGACACCGAAACCGGTCCTGGCAGCGACGCCCTGCGGTCGATCTTTCGTCGCGGGATCAGGGGCCGGTTCAAGCCGATGGCCGATCAGACGGCCTTGCCGACGAGGTGACCGATGCCGGCCGTGACGGCCATCGCCAGGGCGCCCCAGAACGCCACGCGGGCCGTCGCCCGCAGGACCTTCGCGCCGCCGACCTTCGCGCCGAGCGCCCCGAGAACGGCGAGGAACATCAGAGAGGCGGCGGAGACGAGGGTGACCACGAGGTTCGCCGGCGAGATCGCAGCCACGAGCAGCGGCAGTGCCGCCCCGGCCGAGAAGGTCGCCGCCGAGGTCAGCGCGGCCTGGATCGGGCGCGCCGTCGTGAACTCCGAGATGCCGAGCTCGTCCCGGGCATGGGCGCCCAGCGCGTCCTTGGCCATGAGCTGGTCGGCCACCTTCAGCGCGAGTTCGTGGTCGAGGCC
This sequence comes from Methylobacterium sp. Leaf465, assembly GCF_001424705.1. GTDB lineage: Bacteria > Pseudomonadota > Alphaproteobacteria > Rhizobiales > Beijerinckiaceae > Methylobacterium. The sequence goes on along the minus strand of NZ_LMRA01000004.1, from coordinate 10,209 downwards.
GCGGCCGACGTAGATCGCCGCCAGTTCCGCGCGCTCGGCCGCAGGGTCCTGCTCCAGCTCGCGGCGCTCACGGCTGAGATCGGCCTGCTCGGTGTCGGACTGGGAGCTGACCGAGACGTACTCGCCGGCCGCCATCGACATCGCGCCGGCGACCAGCCCGGCCGTGCCGGCGACCAGGATCTCGCCGGTGGCGGCCGTGGAGGCCGCCACGCCGACGATCAGGCTCGCGGTGGAGACGAGCCCGTCATTGGCGCCGAGGACCGCGGCGCGGAGCCAGCCGATCCGGTCGATCAGGTGGCTCTCGGCATGGGACCGGCGCATGGCAGTCAGTGCCTCCGGGTCGGGCTGGCGCGGTGCGCGCGCGGCAGGATACGACGCAGAATGCCGTCGTGCCAGCGCCCGTGCGATGGGTTCGCGAGCCGAGAGGATCCGGGGAGTCCACCCTGCGGTCGTGACGGCGGCCGGGGCCGGGACATCCGTACGGGGATGTCCCGGCCCCTCCTCCCCTCACGAGACGCCGGGGGGCGGGTTACCGCGTCCGGACGTCGTAGCGGTCGAGCATCATCACCTTGTCCCAGACCTTCACGAAATCCTTCGTGAACCGGGCCTCGCCGTCGCTGCCCGCATAGACCTCGGCGACGGAGCGGAGCTGCGCGTTCGACCCGAACACTAGGTCGCAGCGCGTCGCGGTGAACTTCGCCGCTCCGCTCGCCCGGTCGACCAGCTCGAAGGTCATGCCCTTCGGGTCGGTCTTGCGCCATTCGAGATCGACGCTCGTCAGGTTCGCGAAGAAGTCGTTCGACAGCACGCCGACCCGATCGGTGAAGATGCCGTGCCGCGAGCCGTCGTGATTGGCTCCGAGGGCCCGGAGGCCGCCCACCAGGGCCACCCATTCGGGGGCCGTGAGGGATAGCAGGTACGCCTTGTCCAGGAAGAGCTCCTCGGGCGAGACGCGCGGTGCGACCGCCGCGAAGTCCTCCGCCACGTAGTTGCGGAAGCCGTCGACGACGGGCTTGAGCCACGTGAACATCTCGATATCGGTCAGCTCCTGCCGGGTGTCGACGCGACCCGGCGTGAACGGCACCGTCGCGGGGTGGCCACCGTCGGCGAGCGCCTTCTCGACGGCGGCACATCCGCCGAGCACGATGAGATCGGCCAGCGACACCCGCTTGCCGGCCTGATGCCCGTTGAAGGCGTCGGCGATCTGCCGCAGGGCGGCCACCACCGGCACGGTCCGACGGTTGATCGACCAATCCTTCTGCGGGGCGAGCGCCAGCCGACCGCCATTGGCGCCGCCGCGCTTGTCGCTGTCGCGATAGGTCGATGCCGCCGAGAAGGCCGTGAACGCGAGATCGGAGACCGACAGGCCCGTCGCCAGGATCTCACGCTTCAGCGCGGCGATGTCGCCGTCGTCGATGAGGTCGTGATCGCGGGGCGGGATCGGATCCTGCCAAAGCAGATCGTCCTCGATCTTGACCTCGGGGCCGAGGTAGCGCTCCTTCGGACCCATGTCGCGGTGGGTCAGCTTGTACCAAGCCTTCGAGAAGGCCAGGGTGAACGCATCGAAGTCATTGAGAAACTTCTCGCACACCTTGCGGTAGTCCGGGTCGACCTTCAGGGCGATGTCGCTGGTCATCATCATCAGACCATGCATCTGGCCCGGTACATGCGCGTCCGGGGTCTTGGGCGCGTCCGGATCGGCCGGCGTCCATTGCGATGCACCGGCCGGACTCTTGGTCTGCACCCATTCGAACTTGAAGAGGTTCTCCAAGTAGGCGTTGTCCCACTGGGTCGGGTTCGGCGTCCAGCTGCCCTCGATGCCGTTGGTCATCGTGTACTGGGCGAAACCCGTGCCCTTGGGGTTGTGCCAGCCCAGGCCCATCGCCTCCATCGGAGCAATTTCCGGCGGTGGGCCGACCTGATCGGCCGACACCATACCGTGGCTCTTCCCGAAGGCATGGCCGCCGGCGATCAGCGCCACGGTCTCCTCGTCGTTCATCGCCATGCGGGTGAAGGTCGTGCGGATGTCGCGCGCGGACCCCATCGGGTCTCCGTTCGCGTAGGGGCCTTCGGGATTGACGTAGATCAGCGCCTGGTGCGATGCGGCCAGCGGATTTTCGAGATCGTAATCCGTATCGCCGTTCTGGCCACGCCAGCGCTTGTCGCGGCTTACCATGCTGTCGAACGACGCGACGTCGTTCGGGTCCCAGATCTCGGGTCCCCAGTAGGTCGCGTTGTCGGCTTCCCACGCGTCCTGACGTCCGCCGGCAAAGCCGTAGGTCGGGAAGCCCATGATCTCCAGGGCGCAATTGCCGGTCAGGACCATCAGGTCGCCCCACGACAGGGCGCTTCCGTACTTTTGCTTGATCGGCCAGATCAGGCGCCGGGACTTGTCGGTGTTGCCGTTGTCCCACCAGCTGTTGATCGGCGCGAAGCGCTGGAGCGCCTCGCCGGCTCCGCCCCGACCGTCTGCGATCCGGTAGGTGCCCGCCGCATGCCAGGCCATGCGGATCATCTGCGGGCCGTAATTGCCGTAGTCGGACGGCCACCACGCGACGGATGTCGTGAGGAAGGCCTTGATGTCCTGCTTCACCGCATCGAGATCCAGTGCCTCGAACGCCGCCTTGTAATCGAAGTCCTCGCCCAGGGGATTGGCCTGCGGGCCGTTCTGATGAAGGAGCTCGACCTTCAGACGGTTGGGATACCAATCCGAGAGCGCCGGCGGACTGCCCACGGCGCCACCGATGCGGTCGCCGCCGAAGGGGCATTTCCCCTGCATCTCGAAGGTCTCGGTGTTCAGTTTGCTGGAATCGGCGATGGTCAACGCGGCGTCCTCTTCCTCGTCGTCGGGAGCGTCTGCTCGAAAAGCGCTTGCCCGGAAACGCCCCCGGAGCGCTCCGCGCTATTGGAGGCAATAACCCGAGGAATTATAGCGGGCCTGCAAAGAACGGACACGCTATCACGGCGATTTGATGGTCTGTGTATTCAGGCTCATCTTTTGGCGTGGCCCCTCATGCTGACAGAAGTCGCTGAATAATTCGTTGGACCGATCAGGACCGTCCGTAGATTCGGACCGGTGATCCGCGATCGATGCCGGGTGCGGCACAGTGTTCGCGTGTGTTCACGCCGTGGACGGTATCGGCCCGGAGCGTTTGTGCTGACGAGGGCAGGTTCGATGATCGCGCGAATCACGCGGACCCCAGGGGCGGAGGGCCTCCTGGTTCCCTCGTTGGAGGAACGGGCGTGTTGCGGCCTCACTGAGGGTGGCCGATGCTTACGCTGCGGCCCGGCCGGCGGTTGGACATTCTCGCCTCCACGGTCGTGACCGCGCCGCCGGACCAGGACGGCGCGGATTCGTCGGCGCCGCCCAACATCGGGAAGGGCTGTTCGGCTCGAGCGTGGGTCACTTTCCGCCCAGCGGAGCGTCCGGGGTTTTGGCGAGCGGCCGATCTGATTTGGTTCCAGGACAAAATCCCGTCCGCGATTCGGAACGCTTCGTCGCGTCCAGCTATTTCCGGTCCCCGTTCCGGGACACAGGAGTTCCCCATGCGTCGCCTCGTTCTCGCCCTCGCCGCCGTTACGGCGCTGACAGGACCCGTTCTCGCCAAGGACGAGGCTCCCACGCCGCCAACCACAGTGAAGTTTGCCCCCGTCCCGCAGGACGCCGTGCTGAGCTACAACCTCATCGGCCTCAACGTCGTCGACGGCACCAACAGCAATGTCGGCGAGATCAAGGATCTCGTCATCGAGAAGGGCAGGCTCACCGGCTACATTATGTCCGTCGGCGGCTTCCTCGGTGTGGGCGAACGCTACGTGGTGGTCGATCCGTCCTCGGTGGCGCTGACCTACGACGCCGGGGCGAAGAAGTGGAAGGCCTCGGTGAATGCCAGCAAGGACGCCCTGAAGGCCGCCCCCGAGTTCAAGTACGACGGCAAGTTCAAGCGCTGAGCGCACTTGGCGGGAGCGTTCGCGCGCGAGGTGGGTCGCGGTCCGGCCGAGGGCGGTGCAACGGCCCGGATCCGCTCCCCACCGCGGACCAATCGCGCGTCGGTTTCCGCCCGGGATCGACCCCGGCTCCATGCGGCGGACAGGGTGCCCCCCCTGTCCGCCGAACCGATGAAGGGCATCGGCGGCGGTGCGCTCAGAGAGACGGCGCCGGCGCCGGGTCGCCCCAGGTCTTCACCGGGAAGGTCACGTCGTAGGCCAGGTTGAAGACGAAGGCGTAGGCCACATAGAAGGCTGCGATCGCGAGATCCATGAAGAAGGCTTCGGTGAAGCCGATGCCGAGATACCAAGCGATCGGCGGCAACAGGATCACGAGAAGCCCCGCCTCGAACAGCACCGCATGCGCCACCCGCAGCATGAGGCTCTTGCGGGTATGCCCGACGACGCGCTGCATCGTCCGGTCGAAGCCGAGGTTGTAGAGGTAGTTCCACACCATCGCAGCCAGGGCGCTGCCTACGCCGATCACGCCCATGGCCGAGGCCTGCAGCCCGAAAAGCAACGTCCCGAGCGGGATGATCAGGGCGAGCCCCAGCACCTCGAACAGGATGGCGTGGCGGATGCGATCGCGAGTCGTGCGCATGATGTTTCCCGAAAACGGTCCCTTTGGTCCGGCGTCTTCTATCTGCCATACACCGATCCGCAAGTTAGAACGTATCGGAAAACCGGATGGATCATGGTCTCGCTCGATCAACTTCAGGCATTCGTGGCGGCGGCCGAGGCCGGATCTTTCTCGGGCGCGGCCCGCGTGCTGCGGAAAGCCCAGTCGGCCGTCAGCACCCAGGTGGCGAACCTGGAGGCCGATCTCGGTGTCGTCCTGTTCAGCCGAGCGGGCCGCAATCCGGTATTGACCCCGGCAGGCGAGCGGCTGTTGCTGGAGGCCCGCGTGGTGCTCGAGCGGCGCGAGCACCTCGTCGGCGTGGCGCGCAGTCTGGAGCAGGGGGTGGAGAACCGGCTCGTGGTCGCCATCGACGAACTCTATCCCGAGCACGCCCTCGGCGCGCTGTTCGCGGACTTCGCGCGGCACTTCCCCTTCGTCGAGCTGGAACTGCTCTTCCCGCTAATGGAGGATGTCAGCCGCATGGTGCAATCGGGGGCGGCCGACCTCGGCGTGATGTGGCGCCAGGAGGTGCTGCCCACGGAACTCGGCTTCCAGACCATCGGCTGGGTGCCCCTCAAGCTCGTCTGCGGGCGCGACCATCCCCTGGCGAAGGCGCGGGTGGCGTGGGAGGAGTTGAAACGGCATCGCCAGATCCTCGTCGCCGCGCGCAGCGACGGGCCCGAAAAGCGCCGCCTGCGGGTGGCCGCCGAGGTGTGGTGGGTGGAGAGCCACTGGGTCATCCTCGAGATGGTCAAGCACGGGATCGGTTGGGCCTTCGTCACGGACCACGTCATCGCCGCATCGCAGACGGCGCCCGATCTCGTCACGCCGGATCTGCAATTCGATCAGGGCGACTGGCCCATCGCCCTGGAACTGGTCTGGCACAAGCAGCGCCCCTGCGGACCGGCCGCGGCCTGGCTGCGCGAGCGCTTCGCGGCGGAGCGGGTCGGCAACGCGTCGGGCGTCGGCCGGACGGCTTGAGGACGGGAACTTCGGCGCGCCCTCGTGTCCTGCGGACCCGCCACCGGGGCATGCCGATCCGGGTGAGCGGCATAGCCGTCCGACCGGTCTCGCGCGTTGATCCCTGGCGGACGCCGCGTCGCGAACCCGCTTGTGCGTACGGGGCGGTGCGACGACGACGTGCCGGATACGCAGGACGAAACCTGGCATGAAGAGCCCCCGAAGCGGTGGCGCGCCGTTTCCATCGCCGCGTAGGCCGCCAAGCGTTCGTCGCGCGCGGACCGGTGCCGTCCAGCGGTGCCTGCGGCACAGCGCGCGGAGGACTCTTCGGAAGCGGGTGGGCAAAGGCGTCGCGGAGAGGTGTGGGTCGTGCAGGGCGGATCGGAGGAGGACGGGCCCGCCGCAGGGCCCGAGGCGGCACCGGCCTGTCTCGCGGGGGGCGGCGAGATGGCGGCGAGGCTGCGCACGCACGACTGGTCCGGTTCCTCCCTCGGACGACCGGAGACCTGGCCGGCCGGTCTGCGCGCGACCGTGAGCCTGATGCTGGGCTCGCGCTTTCCGATGTTCGCGGCCGTGGGGACCGAACTTGCCGTCCTCTACAACGACGCCTTTGCCGAGATTCTCGGGCTCCGGCATCCGGCCGCCCTCGGCCGGTCTTTTCGCGAGGTCTTTTCGGGTGTGTGGAGCGAGGTTGAGCCCATGGTCGCGCGCGCCCTCGCCGGCGAGGCGACCTTGTCCGAGAACATGCCGTTCGTGATCGAGCGGGGCGGCGACGCGGAGTCGGCGTCCTTCACGGTCTCCTACTCGCCCCTGCGGGACGATGCGGACAGGGTCGTCGGTGTGTTCTGCGCCTGCGCCGAGACGACGGCGCAGATCGCGGCACAGGCGGACCTCGGCGAGACGGAAGCGCGTCTGCGCCTTGCGAGCGAGGCCTCCCACATCGGCTTCTGGGACGTGGACGTCGTGAACGACACGGCCTTCTGGCCGCAGCGGGTGAAGGCGATGTTCGGCATGTCGTCCGACGCCCCGGTCTCGGGCGCGGAGTTTCTCGCCGGCCTGCATCCCGACGACCGCGAGGCGACGATGGCGGCCTTCGCCGCTGCGCTCGATCCTGCGCGCCGCGCCGTCTACGATGTCGAGTACCGGACCGTGGGCCAGGCGGACGGACTGGTCCGCTGGGTCGCCGCCAAGGGGCGCGGCCTCTTCGAGGGCGACCGCTGCGTGCGCGTGCTCGGGACCGCCCCCGAGATCACCGCCCGCAAGCGGTCCGAGGAGGCCCTGCGCGCCAGCGAAGAGCAGTTTCGCGTCCTGTCGCAGGTGCTGCCCAACCTCGTCTGGACCACCGATGCGGCCGGCGCCGCCGACTGGTTCAACGAGCGGGTTTACGCCTACAGCGCGTTGCGGCCCGGAACCCTCGACGCGGCGGGATGGCTCGCCATCATCCATCCGGACGACCAGGCCCGCGTGGCCAAGCGGTGGGGCGAGACCGTCGCCTCTCTGTCGGAATACCAGTGCGAATATCGTCTCCGGCGCGGGGACGGCGCCTATCGCTGGTTCCTGGCGCGGGCGCAGCCGGTGCTGGCCGGCGACGGCACCGTCCTGCGCTGGGTCGGCACCAGCACCGACATCGACGACCAGAAGCGGGTGATGGCCGAACTCGTCGGCTTCAACGAGGCCCTGGAGCAGCGAGTCGCCGAACGCACTGCCGAGCGCGACCGGGTCTGGCGCAACTCGCGCGACCTCCTCGTCGTCATCGGGTCCGACGGTGTCTTCCGGGCGGTGAACCCGGCCTGGGAGGCGATCCTGGGCCAGCATCCGTCGGACGTGGTCGGGCGCAGCTTCCTGGCGTTCGTCTGGCCGGAGGATGCGGTCTTCACCGAGGCGGCTTTGTCTCAGGCCGCGGCTGCCGACCACCTCAACAACTTCGAGAATCGCTACCGCCACGCGGACGGCACCGCGCGCTGGATCTCTTGGCGGACCTCCGTGGAGGGGGGGCTCGTCTACGCCTATGGGCGGGACGTCACCGCGGAGAAGACCCAGGGCCAGGCGCTGCAGCAGGCCGAGGAAGCCTTGCGCCAGTCCCAGAAGCTGGAGGCAATCGGGCAATTGACCGGAGGGGTCGCGCACGATTTCAACAACCTGCTGACCATCATCCGGTCCTCGGTCGACTTCCTGCGCCGGCCGGATCTCGCGGAGGCGCGCAGGGCCCGCTACCTCAACGCAGTATCCGACACGGTGGACCGGGCGGCCAAGCTGACGGGACAGCTCCTCGCCTTCGCGCGGCGCCAGACCCTGAAGCCGGAGACGGTGGACGTCGGCAGCCGGCTGCGCAGCGTCGCGGACCTGCTCGATACCGTGACGGGGGCGCGCATCACGGTCCGGACGGAGCTGCCCGACCATCCGTGCTGCGTGCGGGTGGACGTCAGTCAGTTCGAGACCGCCCTCGTGAACATGGCGGTCAACGCCCGGGACGCGATGGATGGCGAAGGAACCCTGACCCTGCGGCTGGATTGCGGCGTGCCGCTCCCGTCCATTCGCGGCCATGCCGGGGCCCCCGGGCCCTTCGCAGCGGTCTCGCTCACCGACACGGGCACGGGCATCGCTGCCGACGTCCTCACCCGGATCTTCGAGCCGTTCTTCACCACGAAGGCGGTCGGCAAGGGCACGGGCCTCGGCTTGTCCCAGGTGTTCGGCTTCGCCAAGCAGTCGGGTGGCGACGTGGCCGTCGCGAGCGAGCCGGGCCGGGGCACGACGTTCACGCTCTACCTGCCCGAGGCGGAGATGGACTTCGTCGCGGCCGAGGACGGTTCCGAAACGGCGGCTCTGGAGCCGGGCGGCGCCGGCCAGCGCGTCTTGGTGGTCGAGGACAATATCGAGGTCGGGCGGTTCGCGACCCAGATCCTGCAGGACCTCGGCTACGCGACGGCCTGGGCGGCCAACGCGGAGGAGGCGTTGGACCGCATCGGGTCGGATGGCGGCGGTTTCGACGTTGTGTTCTCCGACGTGGTCATGCCGGGAATGGGCGGGATCGAGCTCGCCAAGCTGTTGCGGCGGCGTCTGCCGGACCTGCCCGTGGTCCTGGCCTCCGGCTACAGCCACGTGCTGGCCGAGGAAGGCGCGCATGGATTCGAATTGCTGCAGAAGCCCTACTCGGCTGATCAGGTCTCCGCCATCCTGCGCCAGGTGGTGAGGCACCGGACCGGTGGCGGGCGGTCTGCGACACCGAGCCGGGGCAAGGGTGCGAAAGGGCGCGCCGATAGCTGACCCGACGGAGGAACCGGCACACCGATCCTCGCCCCGCCGCGCACCGATGAGGCGACCGGCGCCCTCGGGCGACGCCGGCCGTATCCATGCTGGACCTCAGGCCGGGCGGCGGCCGTCGGCGGCGTAGCGGTCGATGGCCGAGGGCAGCTCGCGCGAGAGCCGGGAGAGGAGCGCGCCGCGGCTCAGGCCGGTCTGCTGGGTGAGGTGGTCGAGGGTGTCCGAGCCGATGGCCCGCTCCAGATCCCCCTCGGGGATGTCGCGGTTGGGGCCATGGCTGACCCAGGAGTTCGCGGTCTCGCCGTGACCGCCCTTGGTGAAGTGGTCGACGAGCTCGCTCAGGCCGCTGGCGATCAGGCCGCCGACCCCGGCGGTGCCGACGCCGCCCAGAAGCCCGGCCAGATTGTGGCCCTTCAGCAGCTCGGCGAGCTTGTCGCGGTTCTGGTAGCCGGCCACGGCCAGAAGGCCCAGCAGCGCGGTCATCGAGGGGTAGCCCTTGCTCATCGTCGATCCTGTGTCCGAGGTCTGGGAGAAACGGTACGATCCGAGGGTGATCGCTCGCCTGTCGGCAGGATCGCGATCGGCCGAGGCGGCGCGCGTAGGTTAGAGAACGGGGATGGGGCACCGACGGATCCCACGCTCCGTTCCGGGGCGGCTTCTCGGAGTCTTTCGCGTCCGGCAAGCCAAGCCCGGGAATCGGCTTGCGGATCAACGCCGGGGCCGGGCGAACCACCCGACCGCGAAGGCGACGGCGGCGAGGCCAAGGAGCGCTGAAGCGCGGTTGTCGTCGGCGTAGCGCACGGCCCGTCGGCCGTAGGTCGATCCGCGCTTGCGGGCGTGACGGGTTAAGGCGCGGCCCTCGTCGATCAGGTGATCGGCGCGGTCGCGGCCTTCCTCGATCCAGTGGCCGGCGTGGTCGCGTACCTCGTGGGCGAGGTGGCGGCCGTCATCGACGAGGTCCTGGGCCCGGTCGCGGGCGCGGCCGTAGGCGTACTGGGCGCCGCCGGCCACCTGGTTCACGGCGCCGCGCACCTGGCGCGCCGGGTCACCGGTGAGGCCGCCGACCACGGTCTGGGCACGGCCCTTGAGATGGCGCGAGGCGCCGCGGAATTGATCGCCGTTCATGGCAGGTCTCCTGCTGTTCGGGGATCCGGCCGGTCGCGGGGACCGGCCGGGACGAGGGCTCAGACGCGGCGGGCGTCGACGCTGTCGGCGAGGGTGAGGCGCTTGGGGGCGCCGAGGCGTCCGCCGAGGAAGCCGGCGAGCGCGCCCAGGATCAGGGCGAGCGCGCCGTAGAAGGCGCCCTGGGTGGCGGCGGACTTGGCGGCGACGGCCGCGGCTTCCGCCTTCGCCTTGGCGGTCGCGACGGTCTCGTCGTACTGCTT
>NZ_LMRA01000003.1 GCF_001424705.1 Methylobacterium sp. Leaf465 | reverse complement strand
GATGTCTGCTTCATCTTCGCTCCTCAGGGGCTACGATGAACCAGCCATCCTCCGTTCGTGAAGACCCTCAATCTGTCCCACAGGTGCTGACGTCGGACAGTTCCGCTCTGGCCCAGGCTGGTTCTTGGGCATAAACGGTTCCATGACCGCCCATTGCTCGTCCGAAAGCCAGAACAGGTCCGCCATCGCCGCCTCCGGGCTGGAAAACGGCGGCCCTGAATCACAAAACCATCGCTCTCGCAACGCCTTGGTTCGGTTCACACCCTAGGGCCTGTCCGAGAAGGTGCGGAGGCAGGATTGAGTGGCCGGGATGGCGATGATTCCAAGAAGGTGCTGAAACCTGACCTGGATCTGCCCTGTGGATCTCGACCACCCGGCGGCGGCATAGCCGTACGGGCCTGCGCTATGAAACCGATCTGACGGATGCCGAGTGGGCGGTGATCGCCCCCCTGATGCCGGAGCCGGCGCCATGTGGCCGCCCACCAGTCTGGGCGACGCGAGAGGTCCTGAACACTATCTTCGACGTCCTGCGCGGTGGCATCGCGTGGCGGATGCTTCCGAAGGACCTGCCGCCGCGTTCGACCACGTTCGGTTCCTTCAGCCGCTGGCGCGACGCGGGGTTGTTTGCTCGCATCAACCACGACCTCGTCATGGCCGACCGCGAGCGTGCTTGGACGGAATGCTCAACCGACGGCCGCGGTGCTCGAGAGTCAGAGCGTCAAGACCACCGAGAGCGGCGGGCCGCGCGGCTACGACGCTGGCAAGAAGGTCAAGGGCGGCAAGCGTCAGGCGCTCGTCGATACGGACAGACGCGCCCTCGTCCTCGATCCGCAGCCGGCCAACGTCCAGGACCGGGATGGAATCGGGCCAGTTTGCGTCTGTCGCGTAGGACTTTTCCGTTCATCGCCAAGGCCTTCGCCGACGCAGGCTATGCCGGCGACAAACCCGCGGCCGCCTTGATCGTCACCGTCCGGATCGTGCGCAAGCCTCTGGATCAGGTCGGCTTCGCCGTGCATCCGCGCCGGTGGGTGGTCGAGCGCTTCTTCGGGTGGATCAGCCGCAACCGCCGCCTCTGGAAGGACCCAGAAGCGCCCCTCGCTTCCGCTCAAGCCTTCCTCTACGCCGCTGCCCTCATGATCCTCGTTCGACGGCTGGGGCGCGCTTCAGGACTCACCGGACAGATGGGGTGATTGAGGTCCTGCCGCGGATCCCTGAAGGGGGGCTGCTCCTATCGAGATGTGAGATCGTGTTCGACGTCGGATCGCCACAGCATCAGGAAAGGAGCAGCCATGACCTACTTTGCCGGACTCGACGTCTCCCTGGAAGAGACCGCGATCTGTGTGGTCGATGAGACGGGTCGGATCATCAAGGAGCTGCGGGCAGCAAGCGAGCCTTCCGATCTCATCGCTGCCCTGACGGGGCTCGGCCTGCCCCGGAGCGTGTCGGCCTGGAAGCGTGTTCGCTGACGGCCTGGCTGCACGACGAACTGCGCGCTGCGGGTCTACCGGCGATCTGCATCGAGACACGGTCTGCCAACGCGGCCATGAAGACGATGCCCAACAAGACCGACCGCAACGATGCCCGTGCGCTCGCCGAGATCATGCGGACAGGCTGGTTCCGGCAGGTTCACGTCAAGGCGCGTCAGTCCCGGCTCTGGTGTTCGCTGCTGGTGGCGCGGCGCACCGTGCTCAACGAGATGCGCGCCATCGAGAACGTGGTGCGGGCGATCCTGCGCGAGGGCGGGATCAAGCTCGGCACCCCGGCCCGCGCCGCCTTTGCCGGGCGCGTGCGAGAGTTGGCCGGCGACGATCCCCTGATCCTGCCGCTCGTCACGCCCCTGCTGGCGATCCTAGCCACGATGCTGGAGCAGCTCGACCGGCTGACCCGCCAGGTTCTCGTCATCGTGCGGAACGAGGTGGTCTGCCGCCGGCTGATGAGCGTGCCGGGCGTCGGCCCGATCACTGCACTCGCTTTCCGAGCCACCATCGACCGGCCGGAGCGGTTCCGGCACTCTCGGGACGTCGGCGCTCATCTCGGCCTGACGCCGTCTCGTTACCAATCGGGCGAGACCGACATCCAGGGCAAGGTCAGCCGCTGCGGCGACGAGCTGGCCCGCACCGCGCGCTACGAGGCCGCGCATTCTCTGCTGACGCGCTCGCGCAAAGGGTCGAGCCTACGCGCCTGGGGGATGCAGGTTGCCAAGCATCGTGGCATGGCGCGGGCTCGCGTGGCCGTCGCACGCAAGCTCGCCGTCGTTCTGCACCGGATGTGGAGCGACGAGACCGAGTTCCGCTTTGGCAAGGCGCCGGCACCGGCGATCGCGGCCGCCGCTTGACGTGAGACACGCCTGCCCGGTCGAACAGAACGACGGCAGGCCAGACTTCACCCGCAAGGGTGACCCGGATCGTTCCCGTGGGGACGATGGGCGAGGCGATCTCGTCGAGAGTCTCGAACCGGCCTGCGCCAGCAGTCCAGGTCGTGAAACAGATTGAGACGCCTCGCTCTCCTGACCCCATCATGCGGCGGCCTCGCGCCGACCGCGAAGAGAAGCGCGTGACCCGCGGGAGCGACACACCGGGACCAGAAAACATTGATGGGGAGATCGCTTGCCTCACGAACCCCAATCAGAGAAGGCTCTCAGATCCGCGAGCTGGAGCGCCAAGGAGGAATCAGGGGCGCTGAGCGCGACCCCGCTCGACCCCGTTGTCGTCGACAGTCTCGGTCGCAAGCAACCGGTCGCTTTCCGAGGGGGCAAGGAGGCGATGCTCCGAGCTTGCCTGGATGCGCCCGGAGGGGTCCTCAGAGAACCTGGGACAGAAATCGTCGGGTGCGCGGGTCAACGGCGGAAGAGAACAGGGTCTCGGGGGGACCGTGCTCGACGATGATGCCGCGATCGGTGAAGTAGACGTGGTCGGCGACCTCGCGGGCGAAGTTCATCTCGTGGGTGACGAGGAGGCAGGTCATGCCCTCCTCCGCGAGGTCTCGGATGGTGACCAGCACCTCCTTGACCGTCTCGGGATCGAGCGCGGCGGTGACCTCGTCGAACAGCATCACGTCCGGCCGCATCGCCAGCGAGCGGGCGATGGCGACCCGCTGCTGCTGCCCGCCCGACATCTCGCCGGGATAGGCAGCCTCCTTGCCCGCGAGCCGCACCTTGGCGAGGAGCGCGCGTGCCCGGGCCTCGACCTCCCGCTTGTCCTGGCCGAGCACGTGGATGGGCGCCATCATGACGTTCTGCAGCGCCGTCTTGTGCGGAAACAGGTTGTACTGCTGGAACACCATGCCGACCTTGCGGCGCAGGGCCAGCTTGTCGAGCTTCGGATCGACCACCTCGATCCCGTCGACCCGGATGGTGCCGGAGGTGACCGGTACGAGGGCGTTGATGCAGCGGATCAGCGTCGACTTGCCCGAGCCCGACGGCCCGATGATGCAGACGACCTCGCCCCGGCGCACGTCGAAGCTGATGCCCTTGAGGACCTCGGCCTCGCCGAAGGCCTTGTGCACGTCGAGCAACTGCACGATCGGGCGATCGGCGGGCGGGACACGCGACATCGGGGACGCACCATCGGACAGGGGAGGCCTCACGCCGTCTCGAACCGCCGCTCTAGGCGCGCGGTCAGCCGGTCGATCGGGTAGCAGTAGAGGAAGAAGCACAGCAGGGCGAAGCCGTAGAGCGGCGCGAACAACTCGGGCCGGCCCCCTTCCGCCGCGTGCACCTGCGCCGTCAGCGTCAGCATCTCGGTGACGCCCACGATCGAGGCCTGCACGGTGGCCATCGCGATCAGGGCGTAGACGTTCATCCAGGGGGGCAGCATCCGCTTCAGGCACTGGGGCAGGATGATGCGGAACAGCGTCTGGGGCCGGGTGAACGCCAGGGATTCGGCCGCCTCCCACTGGGTGGCCGGCACGGAGCGCACGGCGCCGCGCACGATCTCGGCGACGTTGGCCATCACCGGCAGCGCGAATCCGACCGTCGCCTTGACCCAGTCGGGCAGCGGCACGCGCAGGCCGAACACCGTGACCTGGAACGGCACCAGGAACATGACGAAGAACAGCAGCACCAGCCAGGGCACGTTGCGGAAGACCTGCGTCAGGCCCCAGGCGACGCAGCGCAGAATCGGCCCCTCGCTGACCAGGGCGAGGCCCAGAGCGACGCCCGCCCCCGTCCCGAGGAGCATGGCCACGAGGGAGATGGCAACGTTGAAGGCAAAGCCCGTGAGCAGCAGCGGTGCCCAGCGCAGGATCACCTGAAGCGGCGACAGCACCGCGTCGGGCCCCTGCGCAAAGGCCGGCATCACGAGGACGAGGCCGGCGAGCCACGCGCCGAGGAGCCAAGCCTGCACCGGGCGGAGGGTGAACCGGGCCTGGGTGCGCAAGACCCGGAACGGCAGCAGGACCGGCAGGTCGCTCCCAGTCGACGGCAGTGGCCTCATCGGCTGTAGCCCGGAATCCGCAGGGCCCGCTCCCAGCGGTGCATGAGCCAGACCAGGACGCCGACGAGGACGGCGTAGGTCGCCAGCAGGACGACCATCATCTCCAGCACGTTCTGCGATTCCGACCAGATCTGCTTCACCGCGTAGAGCGTCTCCGGCACCGCGATGGCGTAGGCCAGGGTGGTGGTCTTCAGGAGGTTGATCAGGTTGTTGTTCAGGGCCGGCAGGCAGACCCGGAGGGCGAGCGGCAGCACGACGTAGAGATATGCCTTGAGCCGGGTGTAGCCGAGGGACTCGGCCGCCTCGACGGTGGTGCGCGGTACCGCCTCGATGCCCGAGCGGAAGATCTCGACGTTGAAGGCCCCAGCGAACAGGGCCAGCGAGACGATGGCCCACTGCACGTTGTCGAGGAGCGGCACGCGCAGGCCGTCGGCGGTCTGGGTGGCCGGCAGCAGGGTGCCGAGCCCGAAGTAGAAGAAGAAGATCTGCACCAGCGGCGGCGTATTGCGGAACACGACGACGAAGCCGTTGACGAGGCCGCGCAGGAGCCGGGATGGGCCGCCCTGCAGAAGCGCTCCCACGGCGCCGATGACGAGGCTCGCCAGGATCGTCGTCACCGCGAGCAGCAGGGTGGTCTTCAGGCCGTTGACGTAGCGGTCCCAATCATAGGGGTCGTAGAAGACCGTGAAGTTGTAGCCCGTGGTCTCGTAGAGGCCCCGGAACCAGTTCGGAACGGCGTCCATCGTGCTCCTCGAAACGGCCAGTCGTTCGGCCCGGCGCGGTTCAGTTGGTCGCGTTCTTGTACTTCTCGTGCATCGCCTTCGAGTACTCCGTCGGCTCGATGCCCCACTTCTTCTCCTCCTCGACGATGAAGCCGGACTTCATCCAGTCCTTGGTCGTCGTCTCCAGGAGAGCCTGCAGCGCGCCGTTGCCGAGCGCCACCGCCATCATCCAGGGGGCGTCGAGGATGCCCTTTAGCGGCAGCCCGTAATCCGCCTTCCAGTCGGCGTCGAGGAGCTTACCCTGCAGCATGCTCTGGTCGTAGACGTAGCCGAGACAATTGCCCTGCTTGAGCGCGAAGAGCGGCTTCTCGGAGCCGTCGAAGGCGACGATCTCCGCACCGTAGGTCCGGGCCACGTCCTTGTTGTACCAGGCGCCCGAGGTGGCGCAGAGGGGCTTGCCCTTCAGCTGCGCCCAGTCGGTGATACCGGCTTTCTTGGGCAGCATCACGTTGACGAAGTCGGAATAGTATTGCGGGTCGATGGCCTGCACCACGCGGCGACGCTCCGGCTTGTCAGAGAGCGTGGCGATGAGGAGGTCGACCTTGCCCTGCTGCAGGAACTCGATCCGGTTGGAGGAGACCACCGGCACGAGCTCGAGCTTCACGCCGAGGCGCTTGGCGACGTCGGCAGCCAGGTCCGGTTCGAGCCCGATGATCGCCCCGCTCGGATCGCGGAAGCCGAAGGGCCGGTAATCCGCCTTCACGCCGACGATGAGGGTCCCGCGCTGCTTGATCGCCTCGATCCCATCCGCCGCCGTCGCCAGGGAAGCGGACAGCACGATGGCCGCCGCGAGCAGACCAGAGTCGAGAAACGCCGAAGTCGGCTTGCGCATGGAAGGATACCTTCTGCTGAGCACATCCGGCTCGACCGGAGACGAGACCGGGGCTCGACGCGCGCTCTTCGGGGAGACTGCCCTCTCGGGTCCGATCGGGTCAAGCAATCGACAGGCCATCGCTGTGGGGATCAGCCGAACCGCGCGAGCGAATAAGGTGCGAGATCGATGCGCCCGCCGCCCTGCAGCATCTCCTCGGCCACGGCCTCGCCGATGCCGGCCGAGTGCTTGAAGCCGTGCCCGGAGCAGGCCGACACGACGAGGACCCTATCCATCCGCGGGTGGCGATCGATGATGAAGCCCCGGTCGGGCGTCACGGTGTAGAGGCAGGCGGCGGCCCGGGTCACCCGCGCCGACGCGCCGGCGAGCCGGCCCGCCACGTGGTGTCGGTGCATCGCGGCGGATTCCGCGGGGCTCACAACGCGGTCGAGGGCCTCGGCCTGCGTCGATGTCTCGTACTGCTCGGTGGCGACCTTCACCGCGATCTCTCCCGGCAGGGGCGGGAAGCCGTAGAGGTAGTCCGTGTCGCCGGAACCGTGCATCCAGATGAAGACCGGCGCATCGGACCCGTAGGCCGAGGCGTCGTCGAGGGCATACCAGTGCAGCAGCTGGCGGTTGACGGTGAGCAGGTCCGTGAAGGGCGCGCCGAGCAGGGGCGCGGTCCAGGCCCCGGCGGAGACCACCACCTGATCGGCATGGACGACGCCCCGATCGGTCTCGATTCGGACCCCGCCCGGCTGCTGGAGGATCGATCGCACCGTCGTCCCGGTGCGGATCTCGGCCCCGAGCGCGCCGGCTCGGTGGAGCTGCGCGGCGATGCAGCGCTCGGGCCGGACGTAGCCGCCGCCCGGCTCGTAATAGGCCTTCTCGTCGCCGCCGAGATTGCGGAACTGGGGGAAGCGGCGCGCCACCTCGCACCCGTCGAGAATTTCGTGCGGGATCGCGAAAGCCCGCGCGGCATCGATGGAGCGCCCGACGAAATCCGGCTTCCCGTGATGCGAGGAAACACCGCTGCCTGGCCCCATCACGAGAGCGCCGCAGGCCGTCAGCAGCGTTTCGCCGGTCTCCGCTTCCAGGCTCCGCCAGATCCGGTGCGAGGCCAGGACGAAGGGGACGTAGTCGCGGCCCTCTCCGACGGCCTGCCGGGTGATGCGGCTCTCGCCGTGGCTCGACCCCGAGGTATGCGGCGGGGCGAAGCGATCGAGGCCGAGCGCCTTCGCCCCGCGCAAGCCCAACTGGTAGAGGGCCGCGCTGCCCATGGCGCCGAGGCCGACGACGGCAATCTCAAAACGGTCTTCCATCGGTGGATGCGCTCCGGTCCGCCCTCGAGGAGAATGCCGTTCGCTTGCGGAAAATCGATGGCGAGGCAATGCGCCTGGCGGGATGCCATGCCCGGCGTGCCGATGGGACGGCGCCGACGCCGGCTCGCTCCGTCGCCGGACCGCGCTGCGATCGCGGAGCCGGCGGTCGCCGGCAACCGAAATCGACGCGCAAGATGTCGGTCTCTTCCAATATTGGCCAGATTAAAAACGCGAATGCTCGCATGATACGCGCATCTTAGACCCAGCTGGATTGGTTTTCTCGTGATTGATCTTCCATGGGGCGAGCGGATAGGACGGTGAACGGCCTGCGCAGGCGGCTTGGCGCGTGCCTTGCATGAGTTGGCGCGCAGCGCAGAGCCATCGGCTCTCATGGGTTGGCGTGCCCATCCGACGATGCCCGTCCTGGACGGTGCTGCCCGGTCCGACTGCATCACGCCCTCCTCGATGCAGCCCTGCGTCTGGCAGACCGAACGGTCGCGGTGTCATCGCCCTCTGCGGGATCGGAGAGCATCATGTGCGAACGTGACGGTCTGTTCTTTCAACGCTTCTCCCGGCGTGGCCTTCTGCGCGCAGCGGGATCGGCCGGCGCTGCCATCGCGCTGCCGGCCCATCTCGCGGCCCTGGTCGCACCGGCCGCCGCGGCGGGCGCGATGACCACCGTCAAGGCGACCCACGGGTCCGGCTTCTGCAACCTCGGCATGTTCCTCGCCCATGAGCGCAAACTGACGGAGGGCGACGGGGTCAGCCTGGATTTCGTGGTGACGCCCTCGAACGCCGAGATCACGACTATGTTCGGTGCCGGGCTCGTCGACATGTCGATGATCCCCTACTCGAACTTCATGACCCTGTACGACGCCGGTGCCCCGGTAAAGATCGTCGCAGGCGGGGGTGTCCAGGGCTGCATGATCGTGGCCCGGGAAGGCATCCGGTCCGCGGCCGACCTGAAGGGCAAGACCCTCGGCACCTTCCAGGCGGACACCCTCGAGGTCTTGCCGTTCGACTATCTCAAGAAGGCCGGACTGACCTTCCAAGACCTCGACGTACGCTACCTCGATACCTCACCGGAGCTGGCCCAGGCCTTCATCGCCGGCGCGGTCGATGCGATCTGCCATATCGAGCCCTACGCCACGCAGTGCCTGCAGTCGCGCAAGGGCGCCACGCTCCTCTCGGACGGAACCGACATCTACGGCGCCGGCTATTCCGATTGCGTCCTGGCAGCCCGGACACCGCTGATCGAGAAGAGCCCCGCCACCGTACGGGCGGTGATCAAGGCTCTGTTCACCGCGCAGTCTCAGATCGAATCCGATCGCACTGCGGCGCTGAAGGACACCGTCGGCAACTACTACAAGACCACCATGGAAGCCGCGGTCGATGCCTCCGCCAAGCAACCCGTCTGCACGGATCAGCGCAACCAGACCGACTTCATCATCGCCCGCGGGCAGTCGATGAAGGAGATGGGCTACATCAAGAAGGCGCCCGGACCCGATGCCTTCGACTGGAGCCTGATGGAGCAGGTCATCGCCGAGAATCGGCCGCTCTCTGATGGGCTGAAGCTGAAATCGGCCTGACGGACCCCGCGTCTCCCGGACCCGATTCCCGATCTTCCGAAAGGCAGCCTCATGGCCGCGACGGACGTTCCACTCGGCGCAGTGGCGCCGGTTTCTGTACAATCCGCGCAGGCGACCCCGGGACAGGGGCGGCCCTTCGCTCCCCCGCGATACCCGCGCCTGCACGCGGGGCTGGCGACCCTCGGCTGGAGCCTCGCCTCGCTCGGCCTGTTCGCCGGCCTGTGGGAGGCTCTCTGGGCCCTCGGGTTCCTGAACCCGCTGCTCCTGCCGCCCCCGCACCTGTTCCTTGCCGACCTGCCCGCGACCCTGAAGTATTTCGACCGGTCCAACCGGATCGGCAGCCGCAGCGAGGGCGGAGGCGTGATGCCGCTCCTCGCCACCATCGGGTGGACGACCATGCGGGTCACGGTCGGGCTCGTCCTCGGCTTCGTCGGCGGCGTCCTGGTGGGCGCGCTGCTCCACTATGTCCGGCTGTTCCGCAACCTCGTCCTGCCCACCGTGCTCCTGCTGGCGCCGATCTCGCCGGTGGCTTGGCTGCCGGTGGCGATCTTCGTCTTCGGAATCGGTGACGTGCCGGCGATCTTTCTCGTCTTCATCACCCTGTTCTTCGCCATCGCGCTGACGACGAGCACCCAGATCGCAGCGGTGCCGGTCACCTACCTCAACGTCGCCCGCATCATGGGGGCGGATACCCGCCAGACCTTCTTCCGCGTGGTGCTGCCGGCGATCCTGCCGGGGCTGTTCATGACCCTGCGCCTCAACCTGTTCGCTGCCTGGATGGTGGTGCTGATCGCGGAGGCGGTGGGCGTCGGCAGCGGCCTCGGGCAGATCGTCTCGCTCGCCCGCTCGACCTTCAACGCCCGCCTCAGTTTCTTCACCATGGCGATCATCGGCCTGCTCGGCTTCGGCTTCGACTGGGCTTTGCGCCAAGTCCAGGCCCGGATGCTGTGGTGGATCGCCCCCCAGGGAGGCGGTCGATGAACGCTCCGGTCCCAAGCCCTTCGCTCCGCCGCCCCGCCGTGCACCTGTCGGGTGTCGGCAAGACCTGGTCGCCCGCCGGCCGCAGCCCCGTCCAGGCCCTGCGCGACATCGACCTCGACATCGCCCCCGGCGAGTTCGTGGTCTTCCTCGGCCCCTCCGGCTGCGGGAAGTCGACGCTGCTCTACATGATCGCCGGGCTTGAGCCGGCGAGCGCCGGCACGATGGAGGCGGACGGCCTGCCGATCGCGGGGCCGTCGGCCGAGCGCGGCCTCATCTTCCAGGATGCCTCGCTGTTCCCCTGGCTGACGATCCTCGACAACGTCGCCTTCGGCCTCTCCATCGGCGCGGTCCAGAAGCTGAAGCGCCGGGAGATTGCCGCCGAGATGCTGCGGCGGGTTGGCCTCACCGACATGATGGACAAGAAGCCGGACGAGCTCTCCGGGGGCATGCGCCAGCGCGCCGCCTGCGCCCGGGCGCTCGCCATGCGCCCGAAGGTCCTCATGATGGACGAGCCCTTCGCGGCCCTCGACGTCCAGACCCGTGCCAAGATGCAGAATTTCCTGCTCCAGATCTGGCGCGACAGCGGCGCCTCCATCGTCCTCGTCACGCATTCGATCGACGAGGCGGTGGCGCTGGCCGATCGGGTCGTCGTGTTCACCGCCCGTCCCGGCCGGGTGAAGACCATCGTGCCGGTGGATCTACCCCGCCCGCGCAATCCCCGCGACCCACGGTTCCACGACCTGCGCGACCGCTTCGGCGAACTCCTCGCCGACGAGGTCGACCGGGCCTTCGCGGAGCAGGAGGCGCGCTGAGCGCCGCCCTCGTCCGCCGTCATCGTTCTCAACCGTCTCAAGGATCAGCATGACCGAGATCATCGTCGAGGCCCGCACCATCATCACGGGCGTGCAGGACCGGCATACCCCGATCATCCACGACAACGCCGCCGTGCTGGTGCGGGACGGCATCATCGTCGAGGTGGGCGATCCGGCGGCCTTGCGCGCCAAGGCACCGGACGCGACCGTGCATCGCTACCCGCGCCACGTGATGCTGCCGGGCTTCGTCAACAGCCATCATCATGTCGGGCTCACCCCCCTGCAACTCGGCTCGCCCGACCACGCCCTGGAACTCTGGTTCGCCACGCGCATCGCCGCCAAGCGCGTCGACCACGAACTCGACACCCTTTATTCCGCCTTCGAGATGCTCGCCTCCGGCGTCACCACCGTGCAGCACATCCACGGCTGGATGGCGGGCGGCTACGAGCAGGTCCACGGCGCGGCCTCGCAGGTGCTCGGCGCCTATCGCAAGATCGGGATGCGCGCCTCCTACTGCTACGCCGTGCGCGAGCAGAACCGCCTCGTCTACGAGGCCGACGAAGCCTTCTGCGAACGCCTGCCCCAGCCCGTCGCCGGGCAGCTGATGGCGCATCTCAAGGCGCAGTCGATGCCGTTCGCGGATTTCATGACTCTGTTCGAGACCCTGAAGGCGGAGAACGAGGGCGAGCGGCTCACCCGGATCCAGCTGGCCCCGGCCAACCTGCATTGGTGCAGCGACGAGGCGCTGCAGACCCTCGATGCCACCGCGCGCAAGCACGGCGTGCCCATGCACATGCACCTTCTCGAGACCGCCTATCAGAAGGAATATGCCCGGCGCCGGACCGGCAAGACCGCCGTGCGCCACCTGCACGACCTCGGCGTGCTCGGGCCGCACCTGACCCTCGGGCACGGCGTCTGGTTGACGGCGGAGGATGCCGACATCGCTGCCGAGACCGGCACCTGCATCTGCCACAACTGCTCGTCGAACTTCCGCCTGCGCTCCGGCGTGGCGCCCCTCAACCTCTACGAGGCCAAGGGCTTGACCGTCGGGATGGGCCTCGACGAGGCGGGCCTCAACGAGGATCGGGATATGCTCCAGGAGCTGCGCCTCGTCCTGCGGGCTCACCGCACCCCCGGCATGGACGACGACGTGCCCACCTGCCCGCAGGTCCTGCGGATGGCGACCGAGCACGGCGCCAAGACCACCGCCTTCGGCCAGAGCATCGGCCGCCTCGATCCGGGCCGATTCTTCGACGCGGTGCTGATCGACTACGACAAGGCGACCTATCCCTACCAGGACACCGACATCCCGATCCTCGACGCGCTGATGCAGCGCGCCAAGACGGGGGCCGTCGATGCGGTCTTCGTCGACGGGCAAATCGTCTACGCCGATGGCCGCTTCACCCAGGTCGACCGGGATGCCGTGCTCGCTGAGATCGCCGAAACCCTCGGCCGGCCACGGACCCCCGAGGAGGTCGCCCGGCGGGAGCTCGGGCTCGCCGTCACGCCCTACGTCAAGGCCTTCTACGACGGCTATCTGCCTGACACCCCGCGCCAGCCCTTCTACGCGCCGTCCTCGCGCACCTGACGATCAACCCACGATCCTCCACGGAAACACGAGGTCCGATACGATGACGAGTCGAAAGCGGGCGGCGCTCATCGCCGTGGGGATCGGGGCTTGCACATCGGTCGTGCAGGCCGAGAGCTCATTGCGTATCGCCATGACGGCAACCGACATTCCCACCACCACCGGGATGCCGAACAACGGGTTCGAAGGCCTGCGTTTTCTCGGCTATCCGGTCTTCGAGCCGCTGGTGCAGTGGGACCTCACGCGCAGCGACCGGCCCGCGACCCTCAAGCCCGGATTGGCCGAGCGCTGGGAGCAAATGCCCGAGGACAAGCGGACGTGGCTCTTCCATCTGCGCGACGGCGTCGCATTCCACGACGGCACGCCTTTCAACGCCGATGCGGTGCTGTGGAATCTCGACCGCTACTTCAAGGCCGACAGCCCGCAATACGAGGTGGCCGCCGCCGGCATCACGAGGACGCGGGTGCCGATCATCGCCGGCTATCGCAAGGTCGATGATCGCACGGTTGCGGTCACGACGACCGTCGCGGCCTCGTACTTCCCCCACATGATGGTCGACCTGCTGTTCACCGCGCCGTCCTCGTTCGAGAAGGGCGGCCGCACCTGGGCCGGGACCGCGATGCTGCCGGCCGCCGGGACGGGACCGTTCCGAATCACGCGGGTCAGTCCCCGCGAGGCCATCGATCTAGCGCGGTTCGACGGCTACTGGGACGCCGCTCGCAAGGCGAAGGTCGACCGGATCCGGCTGATGCCGATCCCGGAGGCGAATACCCGGTTCGCCGCCCTGCGCTCGGGACAGGTCGACTGGATTGAGGTTCCGGCCGCCGACGGGATTCCCTCGCTGAAGGCAGCGGGCTTCACCGTCACGACGGGCTCTTACCCGCATGTCTGGCCGTGGTTCTACAACATCGGCGCCAAGGACACCGCCTTCGTCTTGAGCTACCGCCTCCCCCGCGAGGGCTGGCGCGACGGCCCCCGGCACCGCTTCAGGATGCACAGCGCGCCCTGCGCCTGATCCGGAAGCGGGCGGTCGCGTACGGCATCGATCCGAGCCGGATCGGCGTCCTCGGATTCTCGGCCGGCGGCCATCTTCTCGGCCTGGCCGCGACGCGCTGGGCGTTCGCCTTCTATCGCTCGGTCGACGCGACCGATGATCTGCCGGCCCATCCGGTCGCGGTGGCGCTGATCTACCCGATCATCACCCTCGGTCCGCCCCACGACCAGACCTCCACGCGCCTTCAGATGGTCGGCCGATAGCCGGACCGGGAGATGAGCGCGGTCTGGTCGGTCGAGACCCATGTGCGATCCCACGGCCCGCCGGTCTTCCTGGCGCAGGCGCAGGACGACCCGATCTCGGACATCGCCAACACCCGCATCTTGGCCGAGGCGTGCGCACTGGCCGGCATCCGAGCGGAGCCCCATACGCTCGCGCGCGGCGGCCACGGCTTCGGCATGGGGAGGCCGGGGACCCCGAGCGCGCACCGGCCCGTCCGGTACGCGGCTTGGCTCTCCATGGTCGGCGTCCCGGCCTGACGAACGGGCATGGGCCGCCCCGGTCGGAGAAGGACGATGCGTCGCTCGCTTCCACGAACGATGACCGCATGCGCTTCGGTTCTGGTCGCCGGCCAGGCCCGCGCCGACGCACTTCCGCTGCGCCACGGGGCCTCGGGAGTTCCAAGGCCGGGGAGTGCCGGGCCCGCATCGTCCCGCACGAGGGCACCGTTTTCCCGATCGCGCAGAGCTGCCGGCAGTCCGGCGGACCGGACCCGGCGCGCGCGACCATCCGCATCGACGGCCCTGCAGCCGACACCAACTGACCGGTGGACGCGTCGCGAGCGACCGCCCCTGTCCGGGCCTCACGCCCTGATCGCGCCGCGCCCTGCATCACTCGAACCCCGAGGCGCCCCCCAGGGCAGGGCACCGGCGACGGACGCCTCGTTGCCCGTGTCCTCGGCCTCGGGGAGGCCGGCGCCCCGGAGGTCAGCGGATCGGGGCCGGGCCTGCGCGACTGCGAGCTCCGCCGGCCCGTCGACCGTTCGTCGGCCTGAACGACGATTGTTGTCCGATGAGACTCAAATATCGATCGACATCGAGAAATTGATCAGCTCGGCAAGACTATGGGTTCCCGATTTTCGACGAATCGTCGAGATGACGTTTACAACGGTCTTGTACTTCATCGACAACTTTTCAGCGATGGCTTGATAGGAGTTTCCGTCCTTGATCAGCGAGAGGACCTGTCGTTCCCGCTCCGAGAAATTCACGGTCGACGACCGTTCGCTGGTTGCGTTGAGCATGGCCACACGCAGGGCGATGTCGTGATCGAGGTAGCTTTTTCCGTGGCGGACCTGGTCGAAAGCCGCGAGGAACGCCGTGGCCGGCGCATCCTTGAGCACATAGCCGGTCGCTCCGTTCGCCAGAGCACGCGCGATGATCGTCGGATCGTCGTGCATGCTGAAGGCGAGGATCCGGGTCTTGCGCTCCAGGGTCCGGATGCGCTGGATCAAGGACAGTCCGCTCAAGCCCTGATCGCCGAACGTGAGATCGGCAACGACCATGCCCGGGCGTTGCCGGTAGAAGGCCCGATAGGCCTCCACGATGGTCGTCGCCTCGTGGATCGCCGTCATCCCCGCATCCTCCATGAGGGTCCGGAACCCCCTCAGGATCACCGGGTGGTCGTCCGCGATGAGGATGCTCGTCGCGCCGGATGTCATGGGGCGACATCCGGCGCGGCAGGCTGCGCGGCATAGCGTTCGGTGAGGCGGGCAAGGGCCTGCGCGCGGTCCAACCCCTGCTGTCGGCTGTTGTAGTAATGCTGGCACAGCTCGCCGTAGAGCTGCTTGCGATGGGTCGGGGAGGCCGCGCCTTCGAGGCCCTCGAGGAGATCGGTGTAGCTCTCGGGCTCGCCGGCCTCGGCCAGCATCTGTCCGAGCTGTACCGTTCGATTGGCGATCATGCGCGGATCTTCGATGAAGACCTCTTTCGCCCGAGAGAGGCTGTGGCGCAGGTGATCGCTGCGCGCGGCGGCGCGCGCCACGGGCTGGCCGGGTTCGCGCCGCGCAAGCCAAACCGCCGGCTCCATCCCGTCCGTCGGCGAGAGCCATGTCGGGACCTCGGCATCGGACTTCGTGGCCACGACGGCCGTGTCCTGAGCGGGCTCGCCGCCATCGCAGGCCCCCAGAACCAGAAGGAGAGCGAGCGTCGGCGCGGTGCGGAACCTCATCGCTCGTCCTCGGGCACGACCGTGAGGCTGCGGGGGCCGTCGGGCACGGCGATACGGACCGTCTCGCGAAGGCTCCGGAGGTCGACGACGGAGACGGAATCCGAGAACCAGTTGGCGACGTAGGCCTGTTGCCCGGTGATCGCGACGCCCTCCGGATAGCGGCCGACCGGCACGGTCGCGCGCAGCGCGCCGTCCTCCGCATCGAGAACGACGAGATTGCCGCCGCGCTGGTCGGTGACGTAGATCCGGCCGCCATCCGGACTCACGGCGACCCCGTAGGGCATGCCACCCACCGTGAAGGTTGCGACGACCCGGCGCGCGACCGTGTCGATGACGCTCACGTCGCCGCTGCGCACGTTGGCAACGTAGAGACGGTCCCGGGCCGGGTTCAGCGCCAGGGCGAAGGGCCCCGTCCCCACCGCGATCGTGGCTTTCCGCGTCATGGTCCGGGCGTCGACGACGCTGACCTGTCGGCTTTCCCGGTCGGCCACGTAGAGCGTTCCGTTCCGGTCGAGGACGAGGCCGGCCGGTTCGCGGCCGACGGCCACCGCCCCCTCGAGGGCGCCGGTCCTGGCGGATAGGCGCATCACTCGGTGGCCCGCCCAGTCCCCGACATAGAGGTGCGCACCGTCGGGAGAGGTCGCGATCCCGAACGGCTGACCGGGTACCGAATAGGTCTGCCGGATTGATCCGTCGGCGCCACCGACGACCGTGATGGTCCCCGTATCGGGATGGGTGAGATAGAGCCGCCCTTCGGGACCAGCCACGACCTGGGCGGGGCTGCGTCCGACCGGGAGGGGCGCGCCGGCCTCCGTCGCATCGGCCGCCAGGGCGACCAGGGTCCCGGCCCCCTGGCTCGCCACGTACACGGTCCGCGCGGCGGCCGCACCGGGGCCGGGTCCGAGGGCCGGTCCGAGTCCGACGAGCAGCGCGGCCAGGACGAAGCGTCCGGTCACCGGGCCGCCCGTCATGGCGCGGCTTTCCCCTCGACCTTCGCCTTCAGGCCTTTGAGACCCTCCGCGAAGTAGCGATTCATGGCGGTGCGGCCGGCCTCGTCGTTGAGGTCGTCCGGCGGCTCGTTGCCGGTATCCCCCCGATAGAATCGACCGAACCACTCGACCCTGGCGCCATCGCCCTCGGGGGAGACCGTGAGGGTCGCCGAGTAGGACGAGACCGGAAGCGCCTTCAGGTCGGGGTCGGTCAGGCGGTACGAATAGCTCCGCCCGGCGGCGTTCATCTCGTCGAGTCCCTCGTTCAGGGTACCGCCCGCCTTGAGCGTGACCTTCCGCTGGCCCCCGGATGCGTTGCCGCCGCTGCCCTCGCTTCTGGCGACATCCGGGTGCCAGGTCCCGATACCGGCGAACTCGCCGACCACCTTCCAGACGGCATCGGGCTTGGCCGCGATGACGATGCTCTGGTCGACCTTCTGCGGCGTCGGGCCGTGGGCGAGGGCTGCCCCGGAGAGGAGGATCAGGACGAGGGCGGGAACACCGAGACGCATCGATCAGGCCTTTTTCCAAGTCGGGATTCCGCGGGCGCGGAGCAGGGGTGCGAGGAAGGTCGCGAGCAGGAGCAGCAGCGCAGACGCGCCGAGTATGGGGCGCGGGTCGAAGCGGCCCGGGACCGGGCGTGGCGTCGCGGCGCCCTCGAGCGCCGCGCCGAGCCTGGCCGATCCTTCGAGAGGGGCGTAGGTGAGGCCGGTCTCGCCGGCGAGGGTGCGTAGGTAGGCTTCGCGCACCGAGGACAGGTGCTCGGTGCCACGGGCGGCGGCCGCGCCGAAGGGCGCGTTGCGCGGGTTATAGCCCTCGCGGTGCTCGGCATCGGCCGGGGGCGGTCCGAAGCGGTTCTCCTGCTGGACGTCGCCCGCGGCGTAGAAGCCGGTCTCGCGTCCCCGGTCGTCGTAGCGCGGAATCGGCGACAGGCCAGGTGCCCCGGCCCCCACGATGAGGCCCCGCACGGCACCGGGCCTGCCCTCGAAAGACGGTCCGCCACGGCTCGGCAGGGGCGGGGCCTCCTGCCCGTCGGTGATGAACACGAGGTCGGTGCCCAGTTCCTCCGCCATGGCGAGGCTGCGGAACAGCCCGGCGGAGATCCGGCTGTCGCCTTCCCAGGCCATGCGCCAGTCGAGGGCCGCCAGCGCCCCGTCGATGGGCGCGAAGCCCGCGCAGGTCTCGATGGGGGTGAACAGGAGGAAGGGCCGTCGCTCCGTGAAGAGGCCCAAAGCGACCCGCGATCCGCAGGGCAGGCCGGCGACGAGGTCGCGCAAAGCCGCCTTCGCGGTGTCGAGACGACTCGCCGGCATCCCGTCGGCGCCGACGTAGTCGCGGACGTTCATGCTGCCGGTGATGTCGACGATCGCCAGGATGGCGACGCCGTGGCGGGTGAGCGGGAACGGGCGCATCACGAGGGCCAGCGCCACCAGCCCGAGGGCCCCGGCGAGGAGGCGCAGGCGTCCGTCCGTCAGGTTCCGCAGGATCAGGCCGCGGGGCGTCACGGCTCGCCCCGCGGCTGGCCGGGAATGTCGGTCCAGATCGTCTTCGGCTCCGCCGCGAGGGCATCGCCGGATTTGCGATCGAAGTCGGGAAAGTCGCGCAACAGGCGTGACGCCACGTCGAGGTTGAACTTGGCATCCCAGTAGTCCGGACGGCCCTGGAGCGCGCGCCGGTACTCCTGGCGCGCCAGGGTGATGCGGGGTCCGGCCGGGTCGAGGTCGCCGCGCTCCAGGTGGTCGAAGGCCTGTCGCAGATGGGCGTTGGCCAGGGCGAAGCGGGCGCGGGCGGCCCGGTCGCGCGCGCCCTGCGCTTCGAGTGCCGCGATCAGCGGCTCGATCGCCTCCACGGCGCCGCGCCGGGCGAGGTGCTGGACGCGGGCGAGCAGGAGGGACGGAGCGGCATCGACCGGAACCGCGACGTCCCGGCCCGCGGCGAGAGCCTGGATCGTGGCAGTGTCGCGGGCGATCCGCCAGGCGCCGGAGGCACAGCCCAGGGCGGCGCCGAGGAGCAGGATCGGCAACAGGATGAGGAGGCGCGGCCGGGCCCGCCGCCATCCCACGCGCAGGCCCGTGCCACGCGACCGGGCTCGGTCGGTGGCCGAACGGGGCGCCGTACGCCCGGGCCGGATCACGGTCGTCGTCATGCGGCGCGCCTCGCGGGGTCGGACGCGGTGGCCCGGGACCGGGCGGCCGAGAGGCCGCTCCGGGACAGATCCGCCTCTCCGAGCTTGGCCGCGACGAGGATCACGAGCCCGACAAGGCTGGCGGCATAGGCGAGCCCGGCGTGGTCCCGGCGCGGGCGCTGCTCGGTGTAGGGGATCGGATCGCGCTCCAGCCGCTCGATCTGGGCGATCGCCTCGGCCACCGCCTCCGCTCCCTCGGCCTCGAAGGCGCGGTAGGGTGTCCGCAAGCTCCGGAAGAACAGGTCGAGGTGGCGCTCGGGCGCCGCCTGCGGGGTGTCCTCGCCCGCCGGCCGGTCGGCGATGGAGGGAGAGCCCTTCGTGCGCAGGAAGAGCCAGTACAGGTTCGGCCGCAGGCGGGTGAACGCGGCGCGCAGCGTGTCCTGCACGCGCGGATCGATCACGGCCGCTCCGTCCGAGACGAGGAGGAGCGCTCGGGACGTGGTGGGGCTCGCGGGCCCGAACTGGGCCAGACCCATGGCGAGGCCCCGCGCGATGTTGGTGTAGTCGAGGCCGGGCCGGTCGATCGCCGCGATGGCGGCCCGGACCGCCGCATGCCGGTCGGTCATGGGGACCACCAGCATGGGGGCCGTCGAGAAGGCCGTGACGGCGAACTGATCGTGCGCCCGACTCCCCACGAAGGCGGCGAGCAGCCGCCGGGAGGCGGCGGCCTTCGATTCCTCGAGGCCGGAGGGCTGCCGCCCGGCGAAGGTCTCGTTCATGCTGCCGGAGCGGTCGATCAGGATCGAGACCTGGGCGCCGATCCCGGTGCGCGTCAGGGTCTCGCCCCGACTATAGGGGCCGGCCAGGGCCAGGATCAGGCCCGCGACGGCGACGATCCCGGCGGTGCGCAGGAGGGCGCCGATCGCCCGCGACGGGCCGTCGGCCGGGGCCGCCGCGATGGCGGCCACGGGAACCCTGCGCTGGGCCGAGGCCAGGAGCGGCAGCAGGGCGAGGGGCAGGAGCCAGAGCAGGGCCGGATGGTCGGCGGAGAGGCGGGCGAGCGCATCGATCATGCGGCGCGCTCCGCGTGGGCGAGGCGCCGCGCGAGGGCGGCGAGGGCGGGGAGGTCGAGCACGGCGAGGCCGTCCTCCGGGCCGGGCCCGAAGAAGGTCCGGCGGGACGCCTCGAAGAACCGGGCGAGGTCCGGCCCCTCGGTCGCGTAGGCCGGGTGGGTCTTCAGGAAATCACCGCGATCGTCGGCGAACAGCCGGCGGCCGGCCACCGTGTCGAGGGCGTCGTGGAGCGCCAGCAGCGCGTCGCGGTGGTGGAGCATCGGGTCCGGTCGGCGCGCCAGGGCGCGGATCCGACGGGCCGCGCGGCCGAAGGGACGGCCGCGCCGGGCCCGGAACGGCCACCAGCTCCGGTCCCGGGCGAGGCCCGCCAGCGCCAGGAGGGCGAGGCTGGCCGAGCCGGCGGCACCGAGGAGCAGGGGCCGCGGATCGCCGGGGCCGACCTGCCCGTCGGGTCGCATGTAGTCGCGGGGGTCGTCCCGGGCGGGCGGCTGGACTTCGCGCAGCGGCGAGACGTTGAACGACCAGGCCGGCACCTCGGCCTTCACGGTGGTGGCGCCGTGATCGCTCTCGCTCACGAAGGTGACGGTGAAGCCCGGAATCTCCAGGGCCCGGGCATCGAGGGCGGCGTAGAAGGTCTGGTAGGTGAGGGCGAGGCGCACGCGCCGGGCGTCGCCGTATACCGACGCGGTCGCGTCGAGGTCGCGCAGGTCGAGCCAGTAGGTGAGCGCCCCCGGCTGCGGCAGCGACGCGGCCTGGAGCCGGAAGCCCGGCTCGACCACGAGGTCGACCTCGGCCCGGACGAGGTCCCCGAGGAAGTACCCGAAGGGGCGCGGCGTGCGGATCTCGACGGAGCGGACCTGGGCCCCGGCCGGGCCCGACAGGAGGAGGCCGGCGAGGAGGGGGGCGAGGAAGCGGATGCGCATGAGCCGCCTCAGGCGCCGAGGAGGTGGCGGCTGACCGCGTCGGGATCGAAGCGGCCGGCGAGGCGGAAGGGCGGGCGGCCATGAGCCGTCGCGAGGCGCCGGAGGGTCTCGATCCGGGCGGCCTCGCGGGCGATCCAGCGCCGGCGCAGGGCGGGGCGCATGAAGACCAGCCGGCGCCCGGCGCCTTCGAGATCGTCGAGTTCGAGCAGCCCCCAGTCCGGCAGGCCCTCCGCCTCGGCGGCGTCGCCGAGGAGCACCGGGACGAGGTCGTGCCGGCTCAGGGCCGCGAAGACCTCGGCGATCTGCGCCTCCGGCCAGCGGAAGTCGGAGAGCAGGAACACGATCTTCGGGCGCCCGGCGAGGCGGCGGGCCGCCGCCGCCATGCCTCCGGCGCCCCGGCCGGAACAGGCGGCGGCCGCGAGGCGCCGCGCCACCTCGGCGGCCCGGGTGGGCGCGCGGCTGGGCGCCAGGAACACGTCGTCCCGCAGGTCCTCGTCGCAGCCGATGAGGCCGAAGGGATCGCCGATCCGGGTGGCCGAGGCGGCGAGGCCGGTGCAGAAGGCGCAGGCCAGGGCCATGCGGTCGGCCGCTCCGGCAAAGCGCATGGAGGCCGAGAGGTCGAGGAGCGCCCAGACCTCGATCGGGGTCCGCGCCTCGAAGCGGCGCACGACGGTGCCCTCGAAGGGGTCGCGCAGGGTGGCGCGGACGTCGATGCGCCGGGCATCGGGCATCCGCAGGAACGGCACCTGATCGCGGAACGTGCCGAGGCCGCCGGCCTCGCGGCCGCGATGGGCGCCGGGGCGGGTCCCGGGCAGGCGCCCGCGCGGGCGGTAGACGATGTCGGGTTGCGCCGTCTCCGTCATGGCGCCGGCACGGTCTCGAACACGGCCCGGCAGAGGTCGGGCATGATGGCGGCCCGGCGCAGTTCGTAGATCGGCTCCAGGAAGACCCGGTGGGCCATGACCTCGGGGAAGACCGCCCGGACGTCCTCCGGCACCATCCAGTCGCGGCCCTCCAGCCAGGCGCGGACGCGGGCGGCGCGGACCAGGAAGGCGACGCCGCGGGGGGAGGCCCCGCCCTGGACCAGGGCCTCCATGTCGAGGCCGGGCAGGCGGATGCCGGCCTCCCCCGGCCGCACCAGCGCGGCCCAGAGCCCGATCACGTAGGCCTCGATGGCCGGGCTCGCCTGGATGCCGTGCTGGATCGCGGCGGCGATGCCCGGGAGGGCGGCGTGGTCGAGGACGCCGCCGTCGAGGCCGGCGATCAGCGCATCGGTGTCGTGGAAGCGGGGATCGAAGACCAGGGCGCGCCGGCTCGCGGCGTCCTGGGGCGCCTCCAGCCCGATCTCCATGAGGAAGCGGTCGCGGGCGGCGGCGGGCAGTTCGAAGGTCTCCTCCCGCTCGACCCGGTTGCGGTCGGCGAAGACCTGGAGGTTGGGAAACCGGTACTCGCGGTCGAAGGCCGTGAGCGTGCGCTCGGCCATCAGGCGCAGGAGCAGGGCGTGGACCTGGGGCCGGGCCCGGTTGATCTCGTTGAAGAAGAAGACCGACAGGTCCTCGGATTGCCGCAGCACCGGCCCCGGCTCGACCCGGGGGCGGCCGTCCTCGGCGAGGTAGGTGTGGTAGACGAGGTCGGTGGGCATCATGTCGACGGTGCCCTCGACGCGCGCGTAGGCGCCGCCGACCGCCCGCGCCACGGCGCGCAGCAGGGTCGTCTTGCCGACGCCGACATCGCCCTCCAGCAGCACGTGGCCGCGGGCGAAGAGCGCGATGGTGAGGAGCCGGATCGCCCGGGCCTGTCCGAGCACGGCCGCGCCCACCGTCGCCTCGAAGCGGGTGGCCGCCGCGCGCCAGTCGGTGAGCATCGCATCGCCGGAGCGGACCTGGTTCATCATGCTCAGCCTTGAGGAAACGGAGACCCGGGGGACCGGAAGGCCCGGCGCCACCGACGGCCGCGACCCGGGACGGAGCGTCCGGAGGTCGCCCCGCCGGGTCGCGGCGCCATCGGGGCGCGCCCGCCGCGCGGCGGGCGACCCCGATCCGCCAGGATCAGGACGGCGGGATCAGTTCGACGACAGCTTCGTGACGTCGTACTCGAACTTGCCGGTCTTCTTGGCGGCCTCGATGCGCTTCTTGTTGCGCTCTTCCATCGCCCTGATCGACTCGGACT
The DNA here is from genome assembly GCF_001424705.1 of Methylobacterium sp. Leaf465. Classification (GTDB taxonomy): domain Bacteria; phylum Pseudomonadota; class Alphaproteobacteria; order Rhizobiales; family Beijerinckiaceae; genus Methylobacterium. Next base: position 131,423 of record NZ_LMRA01000003.1, on the reverse strand, counting down.
GCTTGTTGAGTTCCTTGGGGTCGTGCTTCGGGTCGTACTTCGTGCCGGCGATCTTCTCGGGGAAGCCGGGCTTCGGCTCCCAGCAATTACCGGCCGCCTTGCACTTGGTGCCGTCATAGGCCATCGCCGGAACCGCGAGCAGCGCGCCCGCACCGATCGCCAGGGCTGTGATGAAAGTCCGCATGGTCGTCTCCTCTGTTGATCGTTCTTGTCTGTGGATCGGCGTCGCGGCTCGCGCGCGGTGGTGCCTCACGGATGGCGCCGTGACTTCCTCGGGCGTCAGTCTTCCAGCGGCGGGCACTGGCCCTTGACGTCCTTGGGGAAGGTCTCGCCCTGCTTGTAGGGCGTGTAATTCTTCTTCTGCGCGTCGTTGAGCCAAACGGCGTCCTGGACCGGACCGGTATAGAGGTGCCGGATCCAGGCGATGACCTGGAGCATCTCGTCGGGGGTCAGGTTCTCGTTGTGCGGGCCCATCATGCCGTTGGCGCCGCCGAAGATCGTGGCGAACAGGCCGGTGTCCTCGGTGTTCGAGGGATAGGTCCAGTAGTTGTCGTTGAGGCCCGGCCCGAGCTTGCCCTCGGCCAGGTGGCCGTGACAGCCGGAACACGAGGTCGCGAAGAGGGACTCGCCGTTGCGCAGGCAGGACTTGTCGTCGATGTAGCTGTTCTTGCCCGTCTGGAAGAACTGCTTCACCGCCGGGGTGTCGCGGCCGCCCGCCTTGCCTTCGGCGACGTCGAGCTGCTCGCCCGTGACCGTGTTGCGGAAGACGAAGCCGGTCTGGGGGCCGGCGGCGGGCTGCGCCAGGGCGGCGACGCCACCGAGGACGGCGGCGAGGCTGAAACAGATGGCCAGGATGCCATGGGAATCACGCATGAATTCGACCTGATGACGCCGGACGGCTGACCGGCCGGGCGGAGCTGGACCGGGCGCCCATCGGGGCGCCGGCGAGGGGTTTGGGGCGGAGCCCGGCGCGCCCGCGTCGGGCTCCGCTTCGGAAGCGGGGATGTCGGACCGGGGCCGCGCGGGGCGGAACCGGATCAGTTGGTGACGGGGACCAGGGGCACGCCGTCCTGCTTCAGGATCGCCTCGATCTTCGGCTTCGCCTTGACGATGGCCGCATCGAGGGCGGCCTTCAGGGCGGTGTCGTCCCGGCGCACGCCCATGGACTGGTCGAAGCTCTGCGGCATCTTGCGGCCGTCGCTGCGGGTGGTGTCGTCGGGCACCAGGGTCATGCGCAGGGGCTGGGCCGAGTCCTTCACGTAGCGGGCGACGTCCGGGCCGAAGGCGACCGCCACGTCGGCCTTGCCGGTGGCGACCTCGCTGATCATCCGGGCCGGATCGATCTGCGTGTAGGTGTTGCGGGCGGCGCGGAAGTTCACCAGCGAGTAGAGGTAGGCCATGTCCTCCTCGTAGCGGCCGATATCCTTCAGCATGACCTCGCCGGGCGTGCCGAAGCCGACCACCATGTGGTCGACGGTCTTGAGCCGCGGGTCGGCCCAGGACTTCACGTCGAGGTCGCGGTCGGCGCGGGTCACGAACACGTAGCCGCTTCGGTAATAGGGCTTCGTGGTCAGCACGCGCTGGTCGTCGCTGTCGAGGCCCACGACCACGTCGCAGAGCTTCTTGTCGAGGCTGTCGCGCACCAGGTAGATCGCCGCCTTGTCCGACCAGACGAACTCGGCCTTGCGCCCCATGGCGTCGGCGATCGCCGCGGCGATGCGGTTCTCGAGGCCGCTGCCGTCCTTCAGCGAGAGCGGCGGCTGGTTCGCGGCGCAGACCCGCAGGGTCCTGTCGTCGGGGGCGGATTTCGTGTCGCCTTGCGCGAGCGCGGCCCCGCCGAGGGCGAGAAGAACCGCAGCGGACAGGCATCCTGCGGCGAAGGAGCATCCTGTGGCGAAGGACATGGGAGCGTTTCCGTTGTTCTCGTTGGTCGGAGTCTTGTGGGACCGGGACGCGGCTCCCCGGCCCGTTGCGGCAGGGCGATCACAGATGAGGCACACCGTCATTCCGGGTCGCCGACGGCGAGCCCGGAATCCAGAGCCGCCGACAGGCAGATCGCGGATGCGATCACCCAACTCGCGCGGGGAGGCGTTGGCGGTGGGGGTGGCCGGAGGCCCCGCGACGGACGAAGGCCAGCGGAGCCACCCCCACCCCTGACCCCTCCCCACAGGGGGGAGGGGGACACGCGCACGCTGCGGGCGCGGCCTCGTCGTGCCGCCTACTTCGCGGCCGCCGTCTGGTACTCGCCGACGTTCGGGTCGTCGTAGGGGCCCTTGCCGCCCAGCGAGAACACCATCACGCCGCCGCCCATCTGGGTGTAGTTGGCGAGCTTCTTGAAGGCGCCCACCGCGCCGAGGCCGGCGGTCGGGTCCTGCAGGTCGAAGACCAGGCCGACGCCCGGCCAGCCGCCGACGCCGTAGTAGATCGCCACGTACTGCTCACCCTTGTGGGTGTAGGTGATCGGGTAGCCGATGGCGCCGGAGGGCATCTTGAACTTCCAGAGGAGGTCTCCGGTGTCCGAGTTGCGCGCCTTGATGTAGCCGTCGAGGGTTCCGTAGAACACCAGCCCGCCGGCGGTGGCCGTCGTGCCGCCCCAGACCGCGAAGCGCTCCATCTTCTCCCACTGGAACGCGCCCGTGATGGCGTTGTAGCTCTTGATCTGGCCGAGGCCCTCGTAGTTCTGCCGGTCGCCCTTCGGACCCGGATACATGTTCAGCGTCGCGCCGACGAAGAACTGACCCGCGCGGTAGGGCAGCATGAAGGGCTCCCAATCCATGCAGATGTGGTTGATGCCCATGAAGAACGCCTTGCGCTCCGGATCGTAGGAATCGTGGCCCTGGTTGTGGTAGCCCATCGCCGAGGGACAGATGTCCTTGCCGAGATGGTCCATCCGGGTGCCGTATTCCGGGTCGCGCACCGGCTGGCCGGTCTTCAGGTCCACCGACTTGAAGACGTTGACGGTGTCGTCGATCTTGTTGGCCGAGACCAGCGAACCGTCCGTGCGGTCCAGGGTGTAGACGATGCCGTTCCGGTCCGGATGGGTCAGGAGCTTGCGGTCCTTGCCGTCCTTGTCCTTCTGGTTGGAGAGCATCATCACGTTGACGCCCGCGTAGTCCCACTCGTCGTGCGGGGTCTTCTGGTAGCCGAACTTGGCCTCGCCCGTGTCGACGTCGCGGCCGAAGATCGTCATCGTCCACTTGTTGTCGCCCGGACGCATGGTCTCGTTCCAGGGCGCCGGGTTGCCGGTGCCGAAGTAGATCAGGTTGGTGCCGGGATCGTAGGCGTACCAGCCCCAGTTCGTGCCGCCGCCGATCTTCCAGGCATCGCCCTCCCAGGTGGAGGTGCCGAGCCCCTTCTGGCCGTAATGGGCGTTGCGGATGTTGAAGTCGTCGGCCAGCAGCAGGTCCTTGTCCGGGCCGGTGGCGTAGGCGCGCCAGACCTGGGCGCCGGTCTTCACGTCGTAGGCGGTGAGGTAGCCGCGCACGCCGAGCTCGGCGCCGGAGGAGCCGATGATGACCTTGTCCTTGACCACGTAGGGCGCGATCGTCAGCGTCGAGCCGACCTTGATGTCGGAGTTCTCGACCTTCCAGACCGTCTCGCCGGTCTCGGCGTTGAGGGCCATGACGTTGCCGTCGAGGAGCGTCTTGAGGATGAGCGCCGGGGTCTTGCCGTCGCCGGGCCAGTAGGCGAGGCCGCGGTTCACGAGATCGCAGCAGGCCACCGCGCGGGCGGCCGGGTTCTGCTTGGGCTTGTCCTGCCAGAGGATCCTGCCCGGATCGTCGAGCCCCAGCGCGAAGGTGTTGTTGGGGAAGGAGGTGTGGACGTACATCTTTCCGTCCACCACCACCGGGGCGCCCTCGTGGCCGTTGAGCAGGCCGGTGGAGAACGTCCAGGACACCTTCAGGTCCTTCACGTTGCTGGTGTTGATCTGCTTGAGCGGGCTGTAATTGTCCGAGTCGTAGTTCTTGCCGGGCATCACCCAGTTGGCGTCGTCCTTCGCCATCTCGACGAGCTTGTCGTTCGCGGCGGCCATGCTCGGCAGACCCATCGGCGCCAGGGCGCCCAGCGCCATCACCGAGACCGAAGCCAGAAACCTGTTCATCCCAACGTCTCCTACCCTGATGGCCGCGTCCGTCGACCGTCCGGTCCGGCACAGCCTTTGATTTCGCCGGATCAGGACAAGCTCCTGTATTGATCCCAGGAGCCCGTCGCATTCATAAGACTATCTTGAGATATAGATCTTCTTATGAAAGTTTTATTACTGATCGGCTGGCTATTCATAAAAGCATTTGTCTTTCCCGCTGTCTGCGGCCAGTTGGCACTTTTTTATCGGGATCAATCGGCAATCATTCGGTTGAAATCCGGTATTGAGAAAGCTTTGATCCGGCAATCCGATGAATTTCGGCAAGACAATTGACACGGCCTCCCCAGTGGAATGATGGTGCCGCCCATCGGTAGGCTTGGGCGCCCAGAGAGAGACTTGCGATGATGATCCGCCGTCTTAGTATATTATTATGTTGTGCTGTCGGCGCGGCGTCGACCGCCGAGGCCGCGCGCCTGACGCTCGACGATCCGGTGGCGATCTGGTCGCGCACCCCGACCGCCGACCGGGTCGATTTCGCGACCCGGATGGGCAAGGCGTTCTCGAGCCTCTCGCCCCAGCTCGACCGGGACTACTTCGTCCGCTGCCTCGAAGAGACGGCCAACATCGGCAATCCGCGCGAGACCAAGCTGGAGCAGGCGGTGAAGATCTGCGTCTCCGTCCACCAGACCTCCGACGAGTAGGCGCTTGGGCCAGGTACCCTTAGGTCAGGGGAGCGGCGGACCGGTGCGGTCGGGTCGGGCCCGACTCACGCGGACCCGGGTCCCAGGGGGCAGGGCGCTCTGGCGCCTCGCGCTCGCCGGTGCCGGGCTCGTGGGCGCCGGGCTCCTGCACCTCGGCGGGAGCGGTGCGGGTCGGGCGGAGGGTCCGCAGCGATGGGCGGCGCTCTATCCGCAGGACGACCGGCGCGAACTGGCGGGGGCGGACTACGCCCGCTATCCCGGCGCCGGCGTGCTCTACTGCCGGTCGGACGGCATTCCCCGGAAGGCGGCCGCCGCCTGGCTGATCGGCAGCCCGCGCCTCGTGGTCCTGAACGCCCACAACTTCCGCAGCCGGCACCTGGAGCCCACGCGCGACGTCGCCGACTGCTTCTTCCAGATCGGGGGCCGGAACTACGCCTTCGCCCCGGGGACCCTGCGCCTCGGCACCGTGCCGGGGGCGATGTCGCTCCACATCACGGACGACTGGGCCCTGGTCGAGCTGGCGGAGCCGGCCGAGGGCGTGCGCCCGCAGCCGGTGCCGGCCTTCCCCGACCTGCCGACCGGGTCCGTGCCGGTCCCGGTCGTCATGGTCTCCCCCGGCGGCCACGCGAACTATCCCGGCCAGAGCAGCCTCGAGCCCTGCACGATCCACCGGATCGACCCGCCGAGCGAGGACGCGATCCGGCGCGTCCGGCACGATTGCAACAACGGCTATGGCGGCTCCGGTTCGGGCCTGTTCGACGCCGAGGGCCGCCTCCTCGCCCTGCACAGCGCCTCCCTGTCCATGAACTCGCGCCGGGCCTTCGACATCGAGTACCATTACGGCTCGGCCCTGCTGTTCGAGGGCGGGCTCACGGATGCCATCCGGGCGCGCCTCGCCGCCGATCCGACGGTCCGCTGACCGGCGGGCGGAGCGGAGGGCGCGGCGGCCGTTGAGGTCGCGTTCCGCGCCGGCACCGGTTTCTTCCCGCACCGCCATGCCCCCGGGTTTCCATGCCCCCGGGGTTCCATGCCCCCGGGGTTCCATGCCGCGCTTCGCTCGACCGCCACCCGGTTCCCGGCCGCGTATCCCACCGCACCGGCCATTGAGGCACGCGACGCAAGGCCCGATACGAAACCGGGAGGCGCTCCGACCCAGACGACGCCCATCGCCGAACGACCGCGTTCGAGACGCCCCGGTTTGGCCACCCACGGCGGGGTCGGGACCCGCCGGTCCGCTCGATGACCGGATGGGCTGGACGTGCCCTGGTCCGCTGCCAGACGGCGACGCATATAGGCGGAGGTCGCGGCCGTTTTCCGCGCCCGGAAGGATCCATGGCCCATCGTATCCTGGTCACCGGCGCCAGCGTTGCCGGTTCAGCCCTCGCCTGGTGGCTCGCGCGTCTGGGAAACGAGGTCACGGTGGTGGAGCGCGCGCCCGCGTTCCGGGACGGGGGTCAGAACATCGACGTGCGTGGCGTCGGCCGCGCGGTGTTGCGCCGGATGGGACTGGACGAGACCGCCCTCGAACAGGGCACGGGAGAAACGGGGACGGCTTGGGTCGACGGCGACGGCCGGATCGTCGCGACGTTCATGACCGACGACCTCGGCGGCGACGGGCCGACGGCCGAGATGGAGATCCTCCGCGGGGACCTGGCGCGTCTCCTGTTCGACGCGGCGCGGGACACCGTAAGCGTCCGTTTCGGCGACAGCATCACGGGCCTCCACGAGGACGGCGACGCCGCGACCGTGACGTTCGCCAGCGGCCTCACGGAGCGGTACGACGCCGTCGTGGTCGCGGAGGGCGTGGGCTCGGCGACGCGCGAACTCGTCTTCCCCGGGGAGAACGACCCGCGCTGGATGGATCTGACCATCGCCTACTTCACCGTTCCGCGGGTCGCCGACGATGATCGGTTGTGGCGCTGGTACAATGCGCCCGGGGGCCGGAGCGTGTCGCTGCGCCCCGACCGGAAAGGCACCACGCGGGCGATGCTGTCCCTCCAGCAGCCGCCCGCGGGCGAGCAGACCTGGGATGTCGGCCGACAAAAGGCCTTCCTGCATGAGCGGTTCGCCGATGCCGGCTGGCAGGCCCGGCGCGTCCTGGCGGGCCTGGACACCACCGAGGACTTCTACTTCGATGTCCTGCGGCAAGTGCGAATGCCGCGTTGGTCGAAGGGCCGCATCGCCCTGACGGGGGACGCCGCTTGGTGCGCCACGCCGCTCGCCGGCATCGGCACCACCCTGGCCATCACCGGCGCCTTCGTCCTCGCCCAGGAGCTGTCGCGGACCTCCGATGTCCGGGCCGGCTTGGCCGCCTACGAGCGGGCCATGCGTCCGATGGTCGAGGCGGGCCAGGGCGTTCCGAAGATCGCGCCCCGGCTGGCGAACCCGCAGAGCCGGCTCGGGATCCGGCTGCTCCATGGCGCCCTGCGCGTGGCCAGCACGCGCTGGGTTCGTCGGGCTTCGGGAACGCTGTTCGCGCGTCCTCCGAAGGCGCCCGATCTCTCGGCGTACGACCGTCCGGTGCGTTGAGGCCCCAACCGGACGGTCCCATTCCAGCCCGCGCCTCCGGTGTCTGGCGGCCGAGGCAGGGCCGCCTTCGGGACGCGCGCTTCGACGTCAGAGCGCGCGCTTCGGCTTCAGAGCGCGCTTCGGCATCAGCATGTGCACGCCCTTGTTGCCGTCCACCGTCTGGGTGATGCGCAGGTTCCCGGCCAGCGAGCAGAGCATGTAGGCCTGGTTGCGGGTCAGGTCCGTGCGGTCGCAGACGTGGCGCACCATCTCGCGCACGGCCTGGCGCATCGCCTCGTCCAGGCTCTCGTGCAGGCCGATCGACATCAGGTCCGTGGGCGTCTCGGCGAAGGGCCACGCGTAGCCGAGATCCTTGCGCACGGTGAGGCGGACCGTGCCGGTGAGGCCGGTCTCCAGGGCCGTGATGCAGACCTCGCCGTCGCCCTGCACGCCGTGTCCGTCGCCCGCGTAGAAGCCGGCGCCCGGGTTATAGACCGGCAGGTACAGGGTGGTGCCGACCCGGAGCTCCTTGTTGTCCATGTTCCCGCCGAACCCGCGCGGGACCGGGGTTCCGACCCGCCCCCAGGCGGCGGGGGGCGCCGTGCCCATGATGCCGAAGAACGGATCGAGGGGGAGTTCCGTGCCCCAGGGCAGCACGGCGACGCCGCGGGCGAGGTCGATGTCGGGGTGGATGGTCTCGTAGTCCGTGAACTCGTCCGGCAGGGTGCCGAGGAGCGGCAGGATCGCCACGAAGCCCCAGTCCATGCGGACCTTCAGGTCCAGGATGTCGACCTGGAGCACGTCGCCGGGCTCGGCACCGCGCACGTGGACGGGTCCGGTGACGAAGTGGGGGCCGGGGCCCTGCGCCAGGGTGTCGAGGGCGAGCCGGTAATCCGCGGGCACGCGGGCGGGATCGGGATGGAGCGATTCCCGTCCGCCGGCCGGGAACGAGTGCAGCGTCACGGTATCGCCGGAGGCCACCTCCAGCACGGGGGGCAGGGTGGCGTCGAAGTAGCCCAGCACCATGCTCTCGGGGGTCGCGGGAATCTCGTGATGCATCGACATGCGGGCTCCTGGGTCGGGGGGGGTCAGACGGCGATGTGCCGGGAAACGGCGTCGTGGTTCAGGTCCTGGCGCAGGCCCTGCTCCACCACGGCGCCGCGGGAGAGAACCACGAAGGCGTCGGCGAGGCGGATCGCGAAGGCGAGGTACTGCTCCACCAGGACGACGGTGATGCGGCCCTGGAGCCCCGCGATCACGGCCTCGATGGCGGCGACGATCGAGGGCTGGATGCCCTCGGTCGGTTCGTCGAGGAGCAGGATGCGCGGCCGCGTCGCCAGGGCCCGGGCCATGGCGAGCTGCTGCTGCTGGCCGCCGGAGAGGTTGCCGCCCGGGCGGTGCCAGAGCTCGCGCAGGGCCGGGAACAGCGCGACGGCCTCGTCGACGGCGCCGCTCCGATCCAGGCCGTGCGCCCGGGCGGCGACCCGGAGGTTCTCCGCGACGCTGAGGTCGGCGAAGATCTCCCGGCCCTGCGGCACGAGGGCGAGGCCGGAGCGCGCCCGCCGGTCGGGGGACCACCGCGTGAGGTCCACGCCATCGAGGGCGACCGTCCCCCGCGTCGCCGGGATCAGGCCGGCGAGGCAGCGCAGCAGGGTGGTCTTGCCGGCCCCGTTGCGGCCGAGCACGGCAAGGCAGGTGCCGGGCGCGACATGGAATCCGACGGTCCGGAGCACCTGGGCGCTGCCGTAATGCTGGTCGAGCCCCGACACCGTCAGGCCGGCCGGAGGAGCGGGGGATGGGTTGAGGGCTGGCGTCATCGGCCGAGGAACACCTCGATTACGCGGGCATCGGCGCGGGCCCCCGCCATGGCCCCCTCGAACAGGGTCCGGCCCTCGTGCAGCACCGTGACCCGGTCGGCCACCGCCTCGACGAAGGCCATGTCGTGCTCGATCACCAGGATGGCCCGGTCGGGCCGGCGCAGGGCGCCGATGAGGTCGGCGGTGCGCGCGGTCTCGTCGTCGGACAGCCCCGCCACCGGCTCGTCGAGGAGGAGGACCCGGGGTTCGGAGGCCAGCACCATGCCGATCTCGAGCCATTGCTTCTCGCCGTGGGCGAGGGCGCCGGCCGGCACGGCGGCGCGCGCTTCGAGGCCGGTCTCCGCCAGGGCCCGGGCGAGGCGGGCCGGCCGCTCCCGCGCCGGGCAATCGGGGCCGCAGCCGAGGGCGAGGTTCTCGCGCACCGTCAGGGCCGGGAAGACGCTGGGCTTCTGGAACTTGCGGCGCACCCCCGCCCGGGCGATCTCGGCCTCCGACGCTCGGGTCAGGTCGCGCCCGTCATCGAGGCGGATGCGCCCGGAACGCGGGCGGGTGATCCCCGTGATCGCATCGAGCAGCGTGGTCTTGCCCGCCCCGTTGGGGCCGATCACCGCGCGGACCTCGCCCGGATCGACGGCGAGGGAGAGGCCGTCCAGGGCCCGGAAGGCGCCGAACACGACCGTGAGGCCGTCGATCACGAGGGCGCTCACGGCCGCGATCCCGCGCGCCGGAGCCAGGTCGGCTTCAGCCGGAGCGCGGCGAGGTCGAGGAGGCCGTTGGGCAACCCGAGGACCACCACGAGGACGAGGCCGGAGAGGATGAAGGGCCAGGCCTCCGGCATCGCCGCGCTGAGCCAGAACTTGAGGGCGTTGACCGCCACCGCGCCGATCACGGCGCCCCCGAGCCGGCCCAGCCCGCCGATGGCGACCCAGACCGCGATCTCGATGGAGAGGTCGGGGCTGAGCACCCGTGGATTGATGATGCCGACCTGGGGCACGTAGAGGAGGCCGGCCAGCGCCGCGATGACGGCCGAGAGGCACCAGATCCCGAGCTTGAGGCGCGTGGTGCCGTAGCCGAGGGTGCGCAGCCGCGCCTCGTCGTCCCGGCAGGCCAGCATGCGGCGCCCCAGCGGGCTCGCCACCAGGACCCGCGCCCCGACGAGCACGGCCGCGAGGCACAGGAGCGTCGCGACGGCGAGACCGGTGACGACCCCGGGCGCGCCCATGGGCCAGCCGAACAGCCGCGAGAACCCCGTCATGCCGTTGTTGCCGCCCAGACCGGTATCGTTGCGAAACATCAGCAGCATGGCGACGTAGACCAGGGCCTGGCTGATGATCGAGAAGTAGACGCCGTTCACCCGCGAGCGGAACGAGGCGAGACCGAACACGAAGGCGACGGCCGCCGTCAATCCCAGCGCCAGGGCGAGGGCGTAGGGCGCGCTGGTCAGCCCGGTCCAGTAGACCGGCAGGCTCTTCCAGCCCATGAACTGCATCAGGTCCGGTGGGGTGCCCGTGACCGCGTAGGCATGGGCCAGGAGGTGCATCGCGCAGACGTAGCCGCCGATGGCGAAAAACAGTCCGTGCCCGAGGCTGAGGATGCCGAGATAGCCCCAGACGAGGTCGAGGGAGACGGCGAGGATCGCGAAGGCCGCCAGTTGCCCGACCAGGTTGACGAGGTAGGGGGCGGGCTGGAGCAGCACGAGGGCGAGGGCCGTCGCCAGGACGAGGCCGACGAGGCCCGCGAGCAGCGGGTCGCCCCCGAGGCTCGGGCCGGGCCGTCGGGCCGCCGGCACGCCGGGCGACAGGTCGAGGGCGCCGCTCATCGCCGACGCCGCACGGCGAACAGGCCCTCGGGGCGGCGCTGCAGGAACAGGATGATGCCGGCGAGCACGATGACCTTGGCGGCCACGGCCCCGTAGAGCGGCTCGATGAGGACGTTGGCGCCCCCGATGCCCAGCGCCGCGACCAGGGTGCCCACCACGGTGCCGACGCCGCCGAGCACCACCACCATGAAGCTGTCGACGATGAAGGTGGCGCCCATCCCGGGATTCACGCTGTAGATCGGGCAGAGGGCCACGCCGGCGAGGCCGGCGAGCCCCGAGCCGAAGCCGAAGGCGAGCCGGTCGACCCGCCGGGTGCGGATGCCGAGGCAGGCGGCCATGTCGCGGTTCTGCGTCACCGCGCGGATGTCCAGCCCGAGCGGCGTCCGCTTCAGGATGACGAGGGTCAGCACCAGGGTGACGGCCGCGAAGGCGATGGCGAACAGGCGGTTCCAGGTGACCACGAAGTCGGCATAGAGGGGCACGCCGCCGCTGACGTAGGGCGGCATCGCGAATTGCAGGTTCTGCGATCCCACCGCGACCCGGACCCCGTTGATGAGGAGCAGACTCACCGCCCAGGTGGCGAGCAGGCTCATCAGCGGGCGCCGGTAGAGGTGGCGCAGGATCAGGGCCTCGATGGCGATGCCGACCCCCGCCGCGGCCAGGAACGCGACCGGAATCGCGGCGAGGAGGTAGGCGTCGAGCCAGGCGGGCGGTGCGAGCCGCCGGAAGGCTTCCTGCACGCCGTAGGTCGCGTAGGCGCCGATCATGATGAACTCGCCCTGGGCGAGGTTGATGACGCCCATCAGCCCGAAGATGATCGCCAGGCCCGCCGCCGCCATGAACAGGATGCTGGCGAAGCTCAGGCCGTTGTAGAGCACCGCCAGACCGTCCCCGATCGACACCGCCCGCGCGACGCGGGCCAGGGCGGCGTCGAGGGTGCCGCGAAAGGCGGGATCGCTGCCGTAGGCGGGATCGGCCTTGAGGGCGGACAGGCGGGAGAAGGCGGCGCCCGAGGGCGATTCCGAGACGGCCCGGATCGCCCCGAGGCGGCGCGCCGGATCGGCGGAGGACAGGGCGGCGGATTGCGCGAGCGCCGCGAGGCTTACCTTGAGGCCGGGATCCGTCTCGGCGGAGGCCGCGCGCAGGAGGAGGGCTTCCGGCACGCTGGTGATCCGGCGCTCCAGGGTGGCGAGGCCGGCCCGGCGTGCCGCGACGCCCGACCCGGTCAGCAGCGACGCCGCTCCGGAGGCGGTCTCCGCGAGGGCGCGCTGGCGCAGGCCGAGCACCGGCGCGCGGCCGCCCGCGACCGGGCGCACCGCCCCGGTGGCCGCGTCGCGGCCGTCGGCGGCACCGGCCCGGTCGAGGAGCAGGGCGGACCCGCCCAGGCAGGTCAGACGCCGCTCGAGGAGGGCGCGCAGGACCGTGCCGGCCCAGGCGACGTCGCCGGACTCCGCCTCCGCCGAGGCGTGCAGGATCCCCTCCACCGCCGTGCCCTGTACCGCGCCGTCGCCGCAGAGGGCGGTGGTGAAGGCGCCCCGATCGAGGGGCGCTCCGGCCGCGAGGGCCGGCGACGCCACCAGGCTCGCGGCCCACAGCAGGAGGGCGACCAGGCCGAACCGTCCCGGACCCTCAGCCATACGGGCTGAACGGCACAGGCTTGGGGGCATCGGGCGATTGCCAGAGGATGTCGAAGCCCTGCTTCTCGTTGACCGAGCCGATGAAGACGCCCCGGGCGACGTAGTTGTTCTCGCCGCCCATGGTCAGGGTGTAGCCGGAGGGGTCGGCGAAGCGGAGGCCGGGGAAGGCCTTGCGCACCTCCGGGACGTCGAAGCTGCCGGCCTTGGCGGCGGCGAGCGCCCAGAGCTGGACGCTGTCATAGGCCGAGACCATGGGGTCGATGACCGTGTCGGCGCTGAAGGGCACGCCCTTGGCCTTCACGTAGGCCGCCCACTCGGACAGGAACGTCGTGTTCGCCTCGGCCTTGGCGGCCTGGAGATAGGCCCAGCAGTTGAGGTGGCCGACGAGGGGCGCGGTGTCGAGGCCCTCGAGGTCCGCCTCCACCATGTCGAGGCCGAGGATCGGCACGTCGGTGGCGCGGATGCCCTGATTGGCGAATTCGCGCAGGAAGTCGGGAATCGAGGAGCCGACCACGGTGAGGACCACGATGGGCTGGCCGCCGGGCTGGGCGGCGAAGCTGCGGATCTGGTTCACCAGGGTCTGGAAGTTGGAGAAGCCCAGGGGCACGTATTCCTCGCGCCACGCGGTCTCGGGCACGCCCTTGGAGGTCCAGTAGGCCTTGAGCTGCTTGTTGATGGTCCGCGGCCAGACGTAGTCCGAGCCGACCATGAAGAACCGCTTGGCCCCGACGCCCTCCGCACCCATGAGGTAATCGACCGCCGGCAGCACCGAGCTCGCCGGGGGCGAGTTCACGTAGACGACGTTCTTCGAGTTCTCGTCGCCCTCGAAGTGGAGCGGATAGAACAGCAGCCCGTCATTCTGCTCGACCACCGGCAGCACGGATTTGCGGGAGACCGAGGTCCAGCAGCCGAACAGGGCGGCGACCTTCTCCTGCTGCAGCATCTGTCGGCCGATCTGCGCATAGAGCGGCCAGTCGGAGGCGGGGTCCGAGGTCACCACCTCGATGCGACGCCCGTTGACGCCGCCCTTCGCGTTGAGGCCGTCGGCGGCCATCCGCACCACGTAGTTCAGGCGGCCCTCGATGTTCGCCATGGTGCCCGAGGACGAGAACAGGCACCCGAGCTTGACCGTGTCGGCGGCCCAGGCCGGGCGGATGAGGGCCGGGGCGGACAGGGTCGCCGCCGTTCCCAGGAAGCCGCGTCTCGTGAATCCGACCATCGCTCTCGCCTCGTTCCGTGACCGGCGGATTGTCCGAGTTGAGCGCCCGGGGAGGAAGGCCAAATAGGCTGCAGAGCGGCTGCGGCTTGCGTAAAACCACGGCGTTCCGCCCACGACGCGTGCGCCGCTGCAGATCAAACGTCAAAATTCGCACGCCGCACCGCGCGGCACGTCTGTCCGCGCCCCTCGGCCAACGGTGCGTTTCTTGCTGGACCGCCTCCTCGGATACCGACTCGATTGGCTGATGCGCATGCGTCGATCCCGACATACCGATCAAGAGATCGCGTTCCTCCTGCGGGAGGCCGCGAATGGCACCGCCATCGCGGCCATCTGCACGGCCGCGCACGTCTCCGTCGGCACGTTCTACCGCTGGCGCCGACGCTTCGGCGGCCTGTCGCCGGCCGGCGTCACCCGCCTCGGGGACGTCGAGCGCGAGAACGCGCGCCTGCGGAGCGAGATCACCGCGCTGCGGCAGGCGCTCCGCGCATCGGCGTCGACCGGGCGGGACCATGGCCCCCCGCCACGCGGGACCCCGATGGCCGGATCGGCCGTTCCGTCGACCGGCTTCCGGGGCGGCCACGCCTCGGTCGGACGCTATGCCGGCCTCAGGACCGCGACCTGACACCCGAACGACGGGAAACGGGGCCGGCTCTACCGGGCCGCGCCGATGCGGACGGCGATCGTGGCGGACGGGATCGGTGGGCAGATCCCGCACGGGCCATCCCGGCGAGACGGCACCGCCCGGCAGGGTGAACCAGGCCCGGTGGCGGGGGCAGAACAGGCGGCGGGCGGCGAAGACCCGGTGGGAGAAGGGGCTTCCATGCCCGACATCGACCCGCAGGCCGCCCTCCATAGCCGCCCGGATGATCGTGTTGGCCTCCTCGCCCATGGAAGAGGCCGCGTGCCAGGCCCACGACGCGCCCCTCGAACCGCTCGCGGGCCACGAGGGGGAGACCCTGATCCGGCTGATGACGACGATCACGGCAGCCCATCAGCCGCGGCACGGCGGCGATGGCGTGGCGATCTGAGGCGGCGCACGACCGGCCCGTGTCGACCCGTCACCGTCCCGGATCGGGCTGTCCGGCGCCCCGGGGCCGCCACCCCGTGATCGCCGCGCGCCGAGCTCGGTCCCGGAAGGCCGGCCGGGTCGGAATCGGCGAGCCCTCTCAGCGGCGCTCCTCGCGCAGGTGGGCGACGCCGAGGGCCCGCGGCTCCAGGCTGCGGCCGTCCTGGCGCAGGCAGATCCAGATCATCACCGCGAGGGTGGCGAGGTAGGGCGTCATCAGGACGAGATATTGCGGCAGGGCGACACCGATGGCGGCGATGCGGGGGATCAGCGCCTCGATGCCCCCGAACAGGAGGGCGCCCCCGAGCGCCCGCCAGGGCTGCCAGCGGGCGAAGATGACGAGGGCGACGGCGATCCAGCCGCGCCCGCCGCTCATGCCCTCGACCCAGATCTTGGCGACGCCCACCGAGAGATAGCCGCCCGCGAGGCCGACCAGTGCCGAGCCGAGGGCGATGGCCCCGTATCGGGTCAGGGCGACGCGGATGCCGGCGGCATCGGCCGCGTCGGGGCCGTCGCCGACGGCCCGCAGCCGCAGCCCGAACATCGTGCGGTCGAGGACGTAGGCGACGAGGGCGACGAGGGGCACCGTGGCGAAGACCAGGGGATCGTGCTGGAACAGGATCGGCCCCAGCACCGGGATGTCGGCGAGCGATCCCAGGGGAACGGTGTGCAGGCCGTCCACGGGCCGGCTGGTCCAGCCCGCGCGCGTCGCGATCACCCCCGTCATGCCCTGCGCCAGGAAGACCAGGGCGAGGCCGCCGATGACCTGGTTGACCCGCAGCGTCACCACGAGGAGCGCGTAGACCAGCGAGAGCGCCGCCGCCGCGAGCGCGGCCACGGTGAGCGCGAGGAGGGGGTAGTCCCCGACCCCGAGCAGAACGCCGATGCCGCTCATGGCGCCGATGAGCAGGAAGCCCTCCGCGCCCAGGGAGAGCACGCCCGCCTTCTCGGTGATGATGAGCCCGAGCGCGGCCAGCGCGTAGGGCAACGCGAAGGTCGGTACGTTGGCCAGCCAGTTGACGAGGAAATCAAACATCGGGGCGCCTTCCCGGCACCCACCGCACGCGGTGCCGCAAAAAGAAGTCGGAGGCGGCGACGCCGATCACGATCACCGCCTGGATGAGCTGCACCATCGCGCTGGGGATGCCGTAGAACACCTGCAGGCTCTGCCCGGCCACGTAGAGCACGCCGACCAGCACCGCGGTCACGAAGGTGGCGAGGGGATTGTTGCGGGCCAGGAACGCGATGAGGATGCCGGAGAAGCCGTAGCCGTTGAAGAACGACTGGGTCAGCCGGTACTCGACGCCCGCGCAGATGCTGAAGCCGGCCAAGCCCGCCAGCGCCCCCGAGAGCAGGGCGGCGGCCAGCATCACCCGCGTCATCGGCAGGCCCTGGCCTTCGCCGAGGCGCGGATTGGCTTCGGCCACCCGGGAGAGGAACCCGAAGCGGCTGACGTTCAGGAGCCACCAGCACAGGAGGGTGAGGAGGCCCGCCAGCGGCAGGGCCCAGGTCAGGTCCCCCCAGCCGAGACTGCCCAGCCGCTCGGCGAGGTCGTACTGCTTGGAATTGGGGAAGCTGCTCACCGGGTCCTGCCAGGGTCCGTAGAGCAGCTGCAGCAGCCCGTTGAACGCGACGTAGTTCAGCAGCAGCGTCGAGATGACCTCGTTCAGTCCGATGCGGATCTTCAGCACGGCCGGGATCAGGACCCAGGCCATCCCGGCCAGGGCCGCCGCCAGCATCATGAGGCCGAGCCGCACGGGGGCCGGCCCGACGTCGTGGATCGCGATCGCGGTGGCCGCGATGGCGCCCAGGATCATCTGCCCCTCGATGCCGATGTTCCAGAACCGGACGCGAAAGGCGACGGCCGCCGCGAGCCCGACGATGGCGAGGGGGCCCGCCTGGACCAGCACCGCCGTCAGGCTGCCCCGGCTGGTCACCATCACGATCACGAATTCCTGGAGGAGATCCGAGAGGCCGACGCCGGAGGCGACCAGGATGGCGGTCGCGAGCCCCATCCCGACGACGAGGCCGCAGGCCAGGACCACGCCCTGATACCAGCGAGGGACGTGCTGCCGGATCTCGACCGTGATGCGGCCGCGCCCGGGCAGCCTGGGGCCCGGCCGCTGGGGGGCGGTGGACAGGAGGGGCATGGAACGAGCCTCAGGCATGGTGCACCATGGCGGCGCCGATGGCCTGCCGGTCGGCGGGCGCGTCGAACTCGCGAACGATCCGGCCCCGGCTTATCACGCCGATCCGGTCCGACATCAGCATCACCTCGTCGAGATCCTCGCTGATCAGGAGCACGCCCGCGCCCGCGTCGCGGGCCTCGCGCAGGCGCCGGTGGATGTCGGCCGTCGCCCGCACGTCGAGGCCGCGCGCCGGAGAGTGGGCGAGGACGACGCGGGGCCGGCCGGCGAATTCGCGGGCGATGACGAGCTTCTGCGCATTGCCGCCCGAAAGCAGGCCGGCCTTCTGGCGGGGGCTGCGGGCGCCCCGGATGTCGAAGGCCGCGATGGCGGCCTCGGTCGCGGCCCGGATCGCGGCGCGATCGACCCGCAGCCAGCCGCCGAAGCGCCCGGAGGCCAGGCCGCCCACCGCATAGTTCTCGGCGACCGAGAGGTCGCCGGCCAAACCGTAGACCTGCCGGTCCGCCGGGATCGCGGCCAGTCCCCGCGCCCGGCGCAGCTTGGGACCGGCGCCGGTGACGTCGTCGCCCGCGAGCGCGATGCGCCCGGTCCCGGCGCGCCGGACCCCCATGAGGATCTCGGCGAGCTCGGTCTGACCGTTCCCGCCGATGCCGGCGAGGCCGTAGATCTCCCCCGCGCGGATCGTGAGGTTCAGGCCGTACAGGGTCTGCAGCCCGTCGGACCGGGTGCCCGCGAGACCCTCGACCGCGAGCACCGGGCCTTCGATCCGGGTGGCGGGGCAGTGCACCGGGTTCGCCGTGGCGCCGACCACCAGGGTGGTGAGCTCGGCCGCCGAGAGGCTCGCCGGATCGGCACTCGCCACGATGCCGCCGCCGCGCATCACGGTGACGCGGTCGGCATGGCGCTGCACCTCGCCGAGCTTGTGGGTGACGAGGACGACGGCCGCGCCCTTGCGCGCCAGGGCCCGCATGGTCGTGAGCAGCGCCTCCGCCTCGCGGTCGGTGAGCACGGCGGTGGGCTCGTCGAGGATGAGGATGCCGGCGCCGGCCACCAGCACCTTCAGGATCTCCACGCGCTGCTGCTCGGCCACCGACAGGCTGCCGACCGGCCGCCGGAGATCGACGGCGAAGCCCACCGCCTCGCTCTGCGCGCGGATCGCCGCCTCGACCTCGGCGAGACCGGCACCGTAGCGGGCGGCCCCCTGCGCCAGCAGGATGTTCTCCACGGCGGTGAAGGCTTTGACGAGCTTGTAGTGCTGGTGGACCATGCCAATCCCGAGCCGCCGGGCCTCAACGGGGCCGGTCAACGCGACCTCGCGGCCCCGCACGCGGATGCGGCCCTGGTCGGGCCGGTAGAGCCCCGCCGCCACGTTCATCAGGGTGGATTTGCCGGCGCCGTTCTCGCCCAGCAGGGCGTGAACCTCGCCGGATTCCACCGCGAAGTCGGCCTTGGCGAGCGCCTGGAAACCGTCGAAGGTCTTCGAGACGCCGAGGAGTTCGAGGGCCATGCCCATCGCTGCACCGTCCATGGGGTTGATCGGTCCGCCGGTCGCGGACGGGCGGCCGGGTGCGAGACCCGGCCGAAGCGCGGTCATTTCTGGGTGGTCACGCCCTTAACGAACCAGTCCATCTTCCAGAGGTCGGCATCGCTCAGGACCTGTCCAGCCGGCACCCGCAGCTTGCCGTCGCGATCGTCGAGGGGGCCGGCATAGATCTGCTTGCCCTCGATGATCGCCTTGCGCTCGGCCAGGATCTCCTTGACCGCCGCCGGAGGCACGGCCGCGCCGCAGCAGGCGATGTCGGTGCCCCCCTTGGCCATGCTCATGAAGGCCCCGTTGGGCGCCGGCACCCAGGTGCCGGCCATGATTTTCCGAATCTCGGGCACCAGGGCCTTGTCCCAGGTCCAGACCGAGGAGCAGACCGTCGCCTTGGGGGCGAATTCCCGCATGTCGCGGTGGTGGCCGGTGCCGTAGATCCCGCGCTCCTGCGCGACGATCTGGGTCGCGGGCGTGTCCACGTGCTGGCCGAGCACGTCGGCGCCCTGATCGACCAGGGCCTCGGCCGCGGCGCGCTCCTTCACCGGATCGTTCCAGATGCCGGTATAGACCACGTTGAGCGTGGCGTTGGGGTTCATCTTCCGGGCGCCGAGCTCGTAGGCGTTGATCGTCCAGTTCACGACGCCGAAGGGATTGGCCGCCACGAACCCGAGCTTGCCGGTCTTGGACACGGCGCCCGCGGCCATGCCGCAGAGATACTGGCTCTCGTAGGTGCGCCCGTAGACCGATTCGAGGTTCGGCCCGTTGGTGGTGCCCGACAGGTTGAGGAAGGCGACGTCGGGATACTTCTCGGACAGTTCCTTGAAGGTGTCGGAATAGCCGAAGGCGGTGCCGATGATGATGTTGTAGCCGCGCTTGATGAAGAGCTCGACCACGGGCCGGATCGCCGTGGCGTTCTCCTTCACCCCGTCCACCGCCGGGATCTTCATGTCCAGCGCCGCTTCCATCTTCACGCGGGCCTCATCGGCGGCCTGCGACCAGCCGCCGTCGTTCTTCTGCCCGAAGATCACCATGGCGACCTTGGGTTCGTCCTTCAGCTTGAAGGGCGCGGCCACGGCCGGCAGGGTGGGGAGGGCCGCGAGGCCTACGGCCAGCAGCGATTTCAGGAACGGTCGGATCATGGCGTCGAGTTCTCCGGGATGAGCGGCCGCAATCGGCGGGCACAGGGAAGGTCTTGCGCGCGCCGCCGTCTGCGTGGCGCGCGCGGGTGTGGTCACGGCACGGTGTCGATCCGGAAGGCGTCGCCTTCGGGGTCGCGCGGGACGGGGTGGTCCCCGTCGCGGTCGGGCAGCACGTCAGGCCGCCTTGTCGACCTTGCCGAAGGTCGTCTGCTTGACGAACTTCGCGCGCAGGTGATCCCCGGAGGACACCGGGGCATACTTCGCCGGATGCTCGGCGTCCTGGCAGGTGGGCAGGCAGGCGACGTCGGCGTCGTAATTCGGCTGGTGGAAGAACACGATCGACAGGCGGTCGACGTTGTCCTCCGATCCGAACGCGGGATTGACCACCCGGTGCACCGTCGAGGACCAGGTATCGTTGGTCCATTGCTGCATCAGGTCGCCGATGTTGACGATGAAGGTGCCGGGAATGACCGGCACGTCGACCCACGCGCCGAGCTTGTTCTTGACCTGCAGGCTCTTGTCACCGAGTTCCTTGCGCAGGATCGTCATGCTGCCATAGTCGGAATGGGCACCGGCGCGGAGCTGACCGGGCAGCGGCGCGCTGGTCTGAGCCGGGTAGCGCAGCGCGCGCATCATCGAGATGTTCTTGTCGATGGTCGGGTCGAAGTGGGTCTCGTCGAGCTTCAGTCCCAGCGCGAAGATGCGCATCAGGTCACGGGCGAGCGTGTCGACGGCGCGGAAATACGCGCTCCAGACCTCCTTCAGATCGGCAGGCTCGGCGGGCCAGACGTTCGGCGCGAAATGCGGACCGGCCGCTTCGCTGGTGTAGTAGGGGTCGCCCGCCGGCACGTCGACGGGGCCGATGGACAGCGACTCCTTGATGTCCGGCGGTGTCGGCTCGTCCAGGCTGAAGGACAGGCCTTCCCCGCCCACGGCGCTGTAACCCCGGACCTGATCCGGGGCGGGCCGGTCGACAGCGAGCTTCTCCGCATGCGGCCGGTCGAAGAACTGGCGCGACACCGCGTGGGTGCGCGCGATCAGCGCTTCCGAAATGCCGTGGCCGGAGACGACGAGGAAGCCGATGTCGCGGCAAGCCTGGTCGACCTGGGCGGCGACGGCGGCTTTGCCCTCCGGCGTACCCGAGCGGTAGGGGCTGAGATCGATGACGGGAACCTGAAGCAGAGGCATGGCGGCATCCAAAGTTTGACCACCTGGTCCGACATGCCATGGCAACGACCGTGCCAAGCCGGGCCCCGGCGTCACCGGCCGCGTCCTCACGCCGCCCGGACGCGCCAGGCCGCCAGGATCTCGGCGGCCTCCGTGACGAGGCCGAGATGCGTCGCGACGATGCGCAAGGCCGCGTCCTCCAGCGCCGCACTGGTGCCGGCCACGAGGTCGGCGGCCACCACGACGTGGTAGCCGAGGTTCGACGCATCGAAGGCGGAGTTGAGAACGCAGCAGTCGGTCAGGCAGCCGTCGAAGACAACCGTGCGGATGCCGAGGTTCCGCAGAAGAAAATCGAGGTCTGTCGGGTAGAAGGCCGAGAGCCTCTTCTTGGTTTCGACGATCAGGTCGTCGTCCGTCACCTGGGTGACGAACGCGTTCCAGCGCGTCCCCTCGATCGCATGCTCGTCGGCGTTCGGGATTTCGCCCACATGCAGGGGGAAGACGAGGCGCCAGGCCGCCTTGAGGCCGTTGACGTCGTCGACTCCGCCCCGACGCAGCTTGCTCCGGACGTGGATGATCCGGATGCCGGCCGCCCGCGCGGAGTCGTGAAACGCATCGACCGCCGGCACGATGGCGCGGGCGCGCGGTGCCGGACAGGGGCAGGCGGGATCGTCGTCGAGATGGCCGCGGTGCAGGTCGATCGACACGATCGCCGTGGATTTCGGATCGAAATACGGAGCGAAGGCCGCTCCGAGATCCCGCATTTCGCCGTCGACGTAGCTTCGCATGGGTACCGCTCCCCGCTCCGGCACCGAAGGACCGGCGCCGTGTTCCGACACAGACTTTTCAAGCGATCCACACGGCCTTGAACGCGGGACCGTATGTTCGGGCATTGAGAGGAAGGGGCATGCACAGAGCCCCCCGCCAAGCTCAGAAGCCCAGCAACACCGGAGACGAAGGGGTGAGCCTTTGGCTGCCCTCTCGCCGGATGCATCGATTTTTCTATCTGGACCCTTCTCGGCGTTTCGCGGCGCAAGGCCGGACGACGAGACAATGAACAAATCAGCTGAGTTATTTCTTGGACCCGAATATCGACATCCTATTGGCAGTTTAAGCAATATTAAAATTTGAATTGCTGGGGCAATAGGCAAACTGATGGACTAATAGGCAAGTCGTGCCGCAACGTCTTGCTGCAGCGGTCCGGTGACCGGACGCCAGGGGGCTCCCGGCCCGACGCCGTCGCGGCGCGCTCGGCAGGGCTTCCCATCCCCTGGGAAACGGGACCGTCGAACCGCCACGGCCCGTGGTCCGCGTCCCGGCGTCTTGACGCGCTCCGGCGAAGTTCGTCACACCTGCCCGGCACGGAGCCCTCTGGATGACCGCCTCGCCCGACAATTCACCGAGGCCTACGCCGTCATCCCCCGGGGCGTGATGAGCGACATCGTCACCTCCGTCCTGCCCTTCTGGGAGCACACCCAGGCCTGGATGCTGGCCCGCCCCCTCTCGGGCTTCTCCGAGACCTTCGCCCAGTCCCGCCTCCACAAGGACGTCGACCGGCATCCATCCCTCGCACCCCTCCGGGGAAACCCATGAGCGACCGTCGCATCGTCGCCGCGCCGCTGACGGCGGAGGCCTTCGCCCCGTTCGGCACGGTCATCGACAAGGACGCCGTCGCGCCGCGTCCGATGAATGCCGGCAAGGCCCGCCGCTTCCACGACCTCGCACAGGTGCATGTGGCGGGCGCGGACGGGCACGTGGTGATCGGCTACGTCGAGGCCGACCCCTACGGCCTGCCCCTCGCCGTCAGCCTCGTGGAGCGCCATCCGCTGGGCGCACAGGCCT
The DNA here is from genome assembly GCF_001424705.1 of Methylobacterium sp. Leaf465. Classification (GTDB taxonomy): domain Bacteria; phylum Pseudomonadota; class Alphaproteobacteria; order Rhizobiales; family Beijerinckiaceae; genus Methylobacterium. The sequence continues at coordinate 108,740 of NZ_LMRA01000003.1, read as the reverse complement.
TCCTGCCCCTGAATGGGGCGCCGTTCCTCGTGGTGGTCTGCCCCGACGAGGGCGGCCGCCCCGGCCGGCCGCGGGCCTTCGTCACGGCGCCGGGGCAGGGCGTCTGCTACGCCATCGGGACGTGGCACGGGGTGCTCACCCCCGTCGGCGCCCCCCAGGACTTTCTCGTGGTCGACCGCGGCGGGCTGGGCACGAACCTGGAGGAATACGTGTTCGACCAACCCTGGACGATCCAGGCGCCCCCGGCGCCCTGAGCGGTCTCGAGCCCCCGGACCGGACAAGGCGGGACCGCGCCCGCCCGTCAGCGCGGCTCCGCGGCCGGGGAGGCGCCGGCGGCGAGGCGGGGCGACAGGACGACCATGAGCGGTACGACGGCCAGCGCCGTCGCGGCGGCGGCGAGCATCGCGACGCGGGGCCCGGCCGCATCGCCCAGCGGCCCGTAGAGCAGGGGGGCCGCCAGGGCGCTGCCGCCCAGGGTCCAGGTGTAGAAGACCGCGAAGGCCCTCTCGACCTGCCCCCCCGGCGCCAGCTCCGGCACCGTGCCGTAGAGCACGGAAGAGGTCCCGTTCAGCATGATGCCGAGGACCGGCAGGAGTGCCAGGACCGGCCAGAGCGGGAGCACGGTCACGGCCAGGATCGCCAGCGCCGTGCCCGTCTCGGTCAGGATGACGGTCCGGGTCACGCCGAAGCGCTCGCCGAACCGCCCGCAGACGGCCTTGCCGAGGGCGCCTCCGATGAACACCGCCGAGAGGGCGAAGCCCACCAGGGTCAGGCCGGCGCCCTTCTCCTGAAGCAGGAAGGGGAGGTAGAGGAGGAAGGCCGGACGCGCGGCGTTGTCGAGGGTGCCGATGGCCACGAGCAGCCCGAAGCCGGCGCCTCCGGTCCCGCCGGGCGCAGCGGCCCGCGGCGATCCGGCCGCCCCCCCGTCCCGTGACGCGGGATCACGCGGCAGCAGGCGCAGGAGGCCGAGCGCCACCGCGAGGCCCAGGGCGGCGATGAGCCAGAGCGCCGAGCGCCAGTCCATCAGCGACAGCAGCAGGCCGAGCAGGGGCGGCACGCTGGCCTTTCCGAGGTCGCCCGTGAAGTTGTAGGTGCCGAGCGGGCCGCGGGCCGAGCGGCCGTAGGCGCGGGCGATCACCGCGGAGGCCAGGGGATGCTGGGTGCTGCTGCCGATGCCCCCGAGGGTCAGGGCCAGGCAGAGGCCGGCCAGGCTCCCCGAGAGGCCGGCCAGGGCATAGCCGCCGGCGCTCAGCAGGGTCCCGAGCACCAGCACCCGCCGCGCGCCGAACCGGGCCGCAAGCTGGGCCGACGGCATCTGCAGGGCGGCGAGGGCACCGTTGTACAGGCTGCGCAGCAGGGCGAGGGCGGCGTAGCCGAGGGCGAACTCCGCCTGCCAGACCGGCAGGAGCACGTAGATCAGGTCCGTGTAGCCGTCGTGCAGGGCGTGGTTGAGGCCGACGGCCGCCAGCGTCCGCCGCGCCCCCGGGCAGGGCGGGGCGCCGACGACGGACGTTCGAAACGGAGCGCTCAGGTCCTGTGCGGACGACATGCGGGACTGATCCTGGTTTGCCGACGCAGGATCACCCGCTCGTCCGCGGCTGACAAACGCCTTATGCTGACACTCGCGTGAGGAAACCTGACCCGTGCTGCGTCGCCTGCCGCCCCTGAACGCGCTGAAGGCCTTCGAGGCCGCCGGGCGCCATGCCAGCTTCACCCGGGCCGCCGAGGAGTTGCGCGTCACCCACGGGGCGGTGAGCCGGCACGTCCAGGCGCTCGAAGCCTGGCTCGGCCAGCCCCTCTTCGAGCGGCACAACCGCCGCGTGGTCCTGACGGAGGCGGGCGCGAGCTACCTCGCCGAGATCGGCGCCGCCCTGGACCGCATCGCCCTCGCGACGACGCGACAGGTGGAGCGCGGACGGCCACGCCTGCTCCGCGTGAACGCGCTGGCGACCTTCACCCTGCGCTGGCTGATCCCGCGGCTCTCCGGGTTCCAGCGCGCCAATCCCGCCGTGGAGGTGCGCCTGACCACCTCGAACGTGCCCCTGGCCAACCTGGCCGAGCCCTTCGACGTCGCCATCCGAGGTGGGCCCGACCGGCGGACGGGCCATATCGGGCGCCCCTTCCTCACCGAGCGCCGCATCCCCGTCTGCAGTCCCACCCTGCTGCGGCGCCTGCCGCTCACGGAGGCGGGACAGCTCCGGGGTCACACGCTGCTGCACGCGGCGACGCTGCCCCAGGTCTGGCCGCAATGGCTGGAGGCCGCCGGGGTGCCAGGCCTAGAGCCGCGGGCCTCGGTGACGCTGGAGCATTTCTACCTCACGCTCCAGGCCGCCCTCGACGGCCTCGGCGTGGCGATGGGGCCCGAGCGGCTGATCGCCGACGACGTCGCAGCCGGCCGGCTGACCTGCCCCTTCGCCGGCCCCTCCCTGCCGGCCCGAAGCTACTTCACCTACGTGCCGGAGGCCCGCGCGGACGACCCCTCGGTCCGCGCGTTCTGTGCCTGGCTGGTCGCCGCGGCCGACCCTTGAGGCCCGGGGCCGTCGCCGGTCCCCCGGCGAGCCCCGTCCGCCGGTCTCACCGGGGGGCCGGAGACGGGGCCTGCTTGGCGGCGGCCAGGGCGGCCGCCTTGCCGGCGGCGGCGTAGAGATCGAGACGCGCATAGATGCCGAAGGCCGATCCGTCGTCCAGGAACCCGCCGCCCGGTCCCTGGGTCTCCGTCAGGATCGCGTTGGCCTCCGCGAGGCTGAGTACTGGGAAGGCGGCCGTGAGCAGGTGTCCGGCCTCCGGCGCGAGCCGGCCGACATCGTCCGTCGTGCCCACCCGCTGCGGATGCACGACGGGCAGGCCGTAGGTCTGGGTCGCGTCGTAGAGGGCCGCGTTGGCGGCGGCATCGCGGAAGCGTCCGGTATCGGCGCTCGCGCAGGCTGCGACGGTGCCGCCGCAGGCGTCTTTCAGGAAGGCGGTCAGGTCCGTGCGGGCGGCTTCGACGGCCGCCCGATAATCGGGGATCGTCACGGCCGCGTGGGTCTCGCGGCCCATCTCGGCGACCACCGCCGGGTTGCGACGCATCTGGCCCACATAGGCGGGATCGTTGGCCAGGAGATGGGCGACCGCGTGCAGGGCGACCGCCCGTCCGCCCAGCACATCCATGGCGTAATGCGCCCCGACGACGATGCGGTTGGTGCCGTACTCGGCGGCGCGGGTGATCATCTGCTGGTAGCGCTCCGGCACCAGGATCGCGAGCACGACGGATTCGGTGTAGCCGTAGGTGGTGTGCCCGCTCGGATACGAAGGGCTGTCGAGCAGGTTCATGCGCGGGCCGCGCAGCCAGTCCAGGCTGTGGGACGGCCGGCCGAAGTAGTCGGTGCCGCGATAGGCGAACAGGCTCGGCAGGGTCTGGAACGGACGGGCATCGCCGTGGGCATCGCTCCCCGGCGTCCCGGCGGGTCGGCCATAGGCCTTGCCGAACACGTCCGTCGTGCCGCCGCGCTCCGTCAGGAGGACGGCGGCGGCCTCCGAGACCGGCGCCTTGCCGTTGGTGGTGGCGTTCGCGAAGAAGTACTTGCCCGCATTCGAGTCGGACTTGGCGACGTGGTTGGTGTAGCCGAGGAGGTCGGCGACGGACGGCGCCACGTTGGTGAAGGTCTCGTCGGCGGCGTAGCGGGCCTTGGCCTGGTAGACGCCGCCGAGCCTGCTGCCGAGCCCGTCGGCGAGTTCCGTCGCGTTTCCGTCGGTGATGAAGGAATCGCGCAGGGCGAGCTGACGCTGATCGCGGAGCGGCAACAGGAAGGGCACCGCGCCGGTCCCGGCCTGAATCGCGCCCGTGACCGTCAGGTTGGCATCGAGGGCGGCCCGTCCCGTCTCGCTAGCGCCCAGGGCGCTGACGGGCGCGAGCCCCTTCAGGGCGGCGAGGGTCTGCGCCGACTGCGCCGCGGCCGGGAGGGGCGCTAGGAGGGGCGACAGGAGGCACAGGGCCGTCGTCCAGGATCTCAGCGTCTTCGCCATGGTGTCGTCTCCGGTGCCCGGTGCCGCTCCCGGTCCAGAGGCTCCGGCCCCCGGGAATCCCGGGCCCGGACCGGACGGGATCGGGAAGCTCGGATCGGGTCATAGAAGTTGTATGTGACGGCCGGACGTCGGGACCGTGCCGGATGCGGTCGACGGGTCAGGCGGATCGACCGGGGCCGATGGAGGCGTCCCGGTCCGCGTCGAGCTGGACCATCAGCTCGGCGAGCCGCGGGTCGAGGGGCTCGTCGATGACGGGCTCGTAGAGGGCTTGCAGCTGACGGCCGAGACGGAGCCGGGTGGCCTCGTTCAGGGTCGGCAGGGAAATCTCATCGGGACGGCGATGCCGTTCGTGCTCAAGATCGCTGGCCATACGCCTCATGTGGCGGACGAACGGTTGCCGGCAATGGGCGCGGCCGGCCCGGACCACAGCCTTTCGCGCCGTCGCCGATCCGTCCCGTCTCCGTTCCCCGCTGGAACACGCCGATCCCGCATCCGGTTGGACGCTCACGGCAATCGGAGGAATCATCCATGAACAAGGCGTCATCCGTGAAGACCAGTCTCGCCTGGACGGCCGGCCTCGCCCTGGGTCTCATCGCCCTCGCGGGCCAGGCGGAGGCCAAGGGCTGCATCAAGGGGGCGGTCGTCGGCGGCGTCGCCGGACACATGGCCGGGCATGGAAAGATGGGCGCCGCCGCCGGCTGCGCCGTCGGGCACAGCAAGGCGAACAAGAAAGACAAGCAGCCGAGCGGGGCTCAGCAGCCGCCGCAACAGAACTGAAGCCCTGAACCTCCAGCCGCGGCGGCGGCCCTGAACGCGGGTGGGCCCGGAGGAGCCGGCCGGGCTTCTCCGGGCCGGGCGTCATCGAGAAGGCCTGCGCGGATCGACAGGAGGTCGGACAAGACTTGATTCCCCTCGGCCTGCCCCACCGGGCGCTCGCCGCGCTCCAGGAGGCCGGCGTGACGGCGCTTTGCCTCAACGTCCTCGTCGGCGGCGGCGTCGGTCTCGCCGACGTCGAGGCCTACGAGCAGCTCGCCCGCGAGATGGGCTGGCACCTGCAGGTCCTCCTCGACGCGCGCGACCTGCCGGTGCCGGTGGTCATCGATCACATGGGCGATCCCATGGGCCATGTCCCCACCTCCGCGGGCCGCGCGGATCCGGGCTTCCGCACCCTCGTCGACCTCGTGCGCGACGGCGCCTGGCTGAAGTTCCAGGGCGCGTCCCGCACCTCCACGGCGGGGCCGCCCTACGCCGACACGGTCCCGTTCGCGCGGGCCCTGAACGAGGCCGCGCCGGATCGCTCCCTACTGGGGCTCGAACCGGCCGCACGTGGCGACCTGGGGCCCGATGCCCGCCATCGGCGACCTGCTCGACCTGATGGCGGACTGGGTTCCGGACCCGGAGCGGCGGCGGAAGTACTTCGTCGACGATCCGCACCGGCTCTACGGCTTCCCGCCAGGGCTTCGTTAAGGCTCCGTGCAGGGGAGGCGGATTAGGGTCCGGTCATGCGCTACATCTCGGCCGCCGGCCTGCTCCTCTGCGTCTCGCTCCACGCCGCGGCCGTGGCGGCCGGACCGCTCGATCGCCTGATGGGTGCGCCCGACACCCCCGGCGTGGTGACCGGCGGATCGTTCGGCCCGAGCGGAAACGACTATTACGGCGACATGCGCCTGCAGCCCGCGGGCTCACGGTCCCTCGCGACCCGTTACGCCAGGGTCAAGCCGCGCCACTCCAAGGTCGACAAACCGGTTCCGAAATCCTGACGCCCGCACAAGAAACCCGCCGCGGCCGGAGCCGGGCGGGTGGAGGTGTTCGCCTCTGGGAGGAAAGCGTCCGTCCTTCCTAACGGGTCCTCCGGCCGGCACCACTTCGCCGGGCGCGGGTCTGGTATGCCAGAACGGCGCAAGCCCCGGGACGGGCCGTTCCCCTGGGGGCCGACCCCGTGACGGTCACTCCACGGTAACGGACTTGGCGAGGTTGCGGGGCTGGTCGACGTCCTTCCCCATGGTCACGGCCGCGTGGTAGGCCAGGAGCTGGATCGGGACGGGGTAGAGGATCGGAGCCACCACCGGTTCGACCTCCGGCATCATCACCGTCGCCAGGGTATCCAGGCCGTGCGCGGCCGCCCCGGTGGCATCGCCGATGAGGACGATCCGTCCCCCGCGCGCGGCGACCTCCTGCATGTTCGACACCGTCTTCTCGAACACCGCGTCGTGGGGCGCGATCACGATGACCGGCATCGCCTCGTCGATCAGGGCGATCGGGCCGTGCTTGAGCTCGCCCGCCGCGTAGCCCTCGGCGTGGATGTAGGAGATCTCCTTCAGTTTCAGGGCCCCTTCGAGGGCGAGCGGATAGGCGGTGCCGCGGCCGAGATAGAGCACGTCGCGGGCCTTCGCGATCTCCTGGGCCAGGCCCTGGATCTCGGATTCCTGGCGCAGGGCCTGCGCCAGGAGGCCGGGCATGGCGATCAGCGCGTCGACGAGCCGGCGCTCCGCGTCGGCGTCGAGATGCCCGCGGGCCCGGCCCGCCGCGATGGCGAGGCACAGGAGCGTCGTCAGCTGGCAGGTGAAGGCCTTGGTGGAGGCGACCCCGATCTCGGGTCCGGCGAAGGTCGGCAGCACCACATCGGATTCCCGCGCCATGGTGGAGGTCGGCACGTTGAGGACCGCCAGGATGTGCTGACCCTGGGCGCGGGCGTAGCGCAGGGAGGCGAGGGTGTCGGCGGTCTCGCCCGATTGCGAGATCACCAGGGCGGCCTCGCCCCGGCTCAGCGGGGCCTCGCGGTAGCGGAACTCGGAGGCGACGTCGATCTCGACCGGCAGGCGCGCCAGGCTCTCGAACCAGTACTTGGCCACGAGGCCGGCATAGTAGGCCGTGCCGCAGGCGGTGATGGACAGGCGCGTCAGGTCGGCGAAGTCGAAGGGCAGCGTCACGGGAAGCCGGACGCGGCTCGCCGCGAGGTCGATGTAATGGGCCAGGGTCCGGCCCACCACCTCGGGCTGCTCGTGGATCTCCTTGGCCATGAAGTGGCGGTGGTTGCCGCGGTCGACCAGGTAGTTCTGCGTCACGATGGTCTGGCGCGCCCGGGTGGCCGGCGCCCCCGCGGCATCCCGGATCTCGGCCCCCTGGCGCGTCAGCACGGCCCAGTCGCCGTCCTCCAGGTAGGTGATCGAATCGGTCAGCGGGGCCAGCGCCAGGGCGTCCGACCCGAGATAGGTCTCGCCCGCGCCGAACCCCACAGCAAGGGGAGCGCCGTGGCGGGCCCCGATCAGCAGGTCGGTCTCGCCGGCGAAGAGGAAGGCGAGGGCGAAGGCGCCGCGCAGCTGGGGCAGGGTGGTGGCCACCGCCTCCACCGGGTCCAGGCCGCGCTCCATGTGCCAGCTCACCAGCTGGGCCACGACCTCGGTGTCGGTTTCGGTCTCGAAGGCGACGCCGTCGGCCTCCAGCCGCCGCTTGAGCGTGCGGAAGTTCTCGATGATGCCGTTATGGACCACCGCCAGGCGCGCGGTGGCATGCGGATGGGCGTTGGTCTCGTTGGGCCGCCCGTGGGTCGCCCACCGGGTGTGGCCGATCCCGATGGGGCCGGTGAGCGGCGACTGGATCAGCTTGAGCTGGAGGTTGACGAGCTTACCCTCGGCCCGGCGCCGCTCCAGCCGGCCCGCCTCCAGGGTGGCCATTCCGGCGGAATCATAACCCCGGTACTCCAGGCGCCGCAGCGCCTCGACCACGGGCCCCGCAACCGCCTCGCGGCCGACGATTCCGACGATTCCGCACATGGGTGGACTCCTGAAGGCTGGAAGGACGGCAGGCTCAGGCGGCGCGCAGGGGCGCCGTCAGCATCGTACCGGCGGCTTGGCGCAGGTCGCGCCGCGGCGGCTTCGCGCCGAGGGCGGCCAGGGCGTCGGGCGAGCCGACGATGACCCGGCGCTCGCCGCGGCGCAGCCGGGCCGGGTCATGGGCGATCGTGATCGGCTTGCCGGAGGCCAGGATCATGCCCTCCAGGAGGTCGCCGATGCGGGTGGGGACGCCGGTGCACAGGTTGACCACCCCGGAGGCCGCCGGATTGGCGGCGAGCTCGGCGAGGGCCCAGGCGACATCCTCGACGAGGAGCATGTCACGGCAGACCTCGATGTCGCCGGTGACGAGGGTTCCGCCGCCGGCACCGAACGCGTCGATCTGGCGGGCAAAGTCGCCCAGCGCGAGATGGCCGGGCAATCCCCGCCCGATCGGGTTGAAGATCCGCGCCACGAGCACGCGGATTCCGGTCTCGGCCGCGAAGGTGAGGGCGGCCCGGGTCTGGGCGAGCTTGCTCCGGCCGTAGGCCGTGAGCGGTGCGCAGGGCGCGTCTTCCCGCACCGGAACCCCGTCGACCACGGCCTCGCCGTATTCGGCGGCGCTTCCCGCCAGGATGACGGTCGGGCGCAGCCCGGTGCGGCGCAGGGCGGCGAAGAGCGCCTGGGCCAGGCCGAGATTGACCGCCTGCAACCCCTCGGGCGTCCCCTGCGTCGCGCCGGCGAGGTGGAACACCGTGGCGGGCCGGAAATGGTCGAGGGCCTTCCCCCAGGTCGCGACGCTCCAGTGCCCGGGCGCCACGGTCCAGTGCTCGGCCCGGACATCCCGCCGGGTGCCGACCGTCGCGACGGGCAGTCCGCGCCCGTCGAGATGCGTGGCGAGGGCCCGGCCGATGAAGCCCCCCGCGCCGCTGATCAGGATGCCGCCACCCGGCTGGTGCGACGACATCGGGTCACGAGGCCAGGAACAGGCTGCGATCCGAGACGAACATCTGCTGGGCGAGGGCGAAGTCGTCGGGACGCCCGATGTCGAGCCAGACGCAATCCTCGTGGAAGCAGGCCACGTCGCCGCCGGCCGCCTTCACCTGGGCGATGAGGTTGGGCATGTCGAGGAAGGTGTTGGGCACGAGGTGCTGGCGCACCGCCTCCCGCGACAGGGCGTAGACGCCCATGCTGACGAAGTGCGTGCTCTTCGGCTTCTCGCGATAGGCCGTCATGCGGCTGCGCTCGTCGATCTCGATCAGGCCGAAATCGATCTTCACCTCGCGCTCGAACACGCCGATCGAGATGTCGGCCCCGGCCTCCCGATGGGCCGCCATCATGTTCTTGAGGTTGAGGGTCGTGAGAAGGTCGCCGTTGGTGACGAAGAAGGCCTCGTCGAGGTCGTCCAGCATGGCGCCGAGGGCGCCGGCGGTGCCGAGGGGCTGGTCCTCCAGCCGGTAGCGGATGTTGAGGCCCAGACGCTCGCCGTCCCGGAAGAACGCCTCCAGCAGGTGACTGAGGTGGTTCACCGCCAGGATCACGTCGGTGATGCCCGCGCATTTCATCTGGCGCAGCAGCAGCTCCAGGACCGGCATGTCGTTGAGCGGCATCAGGGGCTTGGGGAACAGCGCCGAGTAGGGATGGAGCCGCGTCCCCTTGCCGCCAGCCATCACCACCGCCTGCTTGATCGCCGGCGTCGAGGTGATCTGCGGCGCCAGGCGCTCGGATGCCGCGTCGTAGAGATGCAACGCATGCGCGGATTCCGAAGATCTCAGATGATGATCTGCCCGGTCCGGAACGACCTCAAGCATTGCGCCCTCCTAAATTTTCCGATTGAAATTGAATTTGTGGCTGACGAATATTGTCCTCGCAGGAAGGATTAACGGATTTTTAAGACTTCATAGCAACCGCCATGGTGGGCTTAGCGGCCGCATCCAAGGGACGCGCGCACTAACCCGATTTCGCTACGGTGTAGAGCAGTTGGGGGGAGCCCCTCCAAAGCGTGAAGCCCGGACATCGCTCCGGGCTCCCACGTGCCGCCGGGACGCCCCTCCCGCAAAGTCGCATGGACCGACATTCGTCGACGAGGTTGATGCGTGGCCTGCCCGGTCACGGCTCCGCTCCAGGCGAGCGCACGCGCAGGTCGCCGATCGTATCCAACGAAGCCGAACGCCTGGCGGCGCCGATCATCGCCATGACGGCCAACGTCCTGCCCGAGCAGATCCGGATGTTCCGGGAGGCCGGGATGGACGACCCTATCGGCAAGCCGTTCCACCGGGCCGCCCTCGACCGGATGGTCGACAAATGGCCGTGCTCGGGGTCGGGGGCGATGCCGCCCGCCGACCAGGCGGCCGCGGAATCCGGCCTCGTCGATCGCCGCATCGAAAACCGAGATGGTCGTAAGACGAGATCGTCGCCCTATCGGCGCGCCGCGCACCACCGGCCTCCTCCTGGCCTTCGCGGAGGAACTGGACACGCGCTTCCTGTACGAGGCCGAGACCGAGGAGGCTCGCAACGGCCTGCGCTTCGAAGCCCGAAGCTGCGTCTCATCGGCGGGGACGCTCGGCTTCACGGCGCTCTCGGACGCCTGCCGCACCCTCGACGGCCGCGACGAGCGGCGAATCGCGCAGGCCGGGCCCGAGACCTTCCGCCGGCGGCTCGGCGCGGTGCGGATGCTGGCCCGCCGGTCCGCCGCATGCGCGGCGGCGCTCCCGCCCCACGGCCGGCCGCGGGCGACCAGCCCGGCGACCCATCCGCGATCCGCCGCCGGCCAGGGCCGACCGTCCGGCGTTCGATCCGACGGCTAGGGTGCCGCGTCGGCCCGGGATGGGGTCGCCTCGGCCGTGGCGTTCCGGGGATGCTCGTCTCCGCGCGGATCGATCACGACCTTGAGCACGTCGCCGGGCTCGAGGGTGTCGGTCTCCGTGACGGAGAGGACCTGTGCGCCGCCGGCCCCGCTGCGCACGATGCGATAGGCGAGGACCGGATCGCGTGCCCAGCCCGCACTCATCGTCGCGCCCACGACGGAGGCCGTCGACAGGGCGCGTTCGGCGGAGGCGATCTCGGCATCGATCAGGGCGATCTCGCGCTCGGCGGCGAGGCGGTGCCGGGCATTGCCCTGGTCCAGGGCCTCGCGGGCCATCCTCTGGCGCTGCTCCGCCTGCAGGATCCCGACTTCGTAGTCGCGCCGGCGTCCCTCCATGTCGATGAAGTCGCGGCGGACGTCGGCGACGCGCTCGCTCTCGACCACCTGCCGGGAGAACAGCGCCTCCATGGTGCGCAACCGGTCGCCGCGGGCCGCGATCTGGGCCCCATAGGTCTCCAGGCGCTTGCGCAGGAGGTCGACTTCGGTGCCGGAGGCGTCCGCCGCGGCCTTGCGCGATCCCTCGTCGCTGGTCTGGAGGCTCGCCTCCAGGCGCAGCACCTTCGCTTCGGCGCCCAGGAGAGCCGTCGCCTCCTCGGGTCCCGCCAGGGTCCGAAGCCGCTCCTGCGCCTCCGTGCCCATCCGTCCCGTGGTCAGCGCGGCCTTGCGCGCCAGCGCGCGCTTCAGCCGGGTGCGGGCACCGTCCTCCCGCTCCCGTTCCCGCAGGGTCTCCACCACCCCCGAGAGGGTGGCGGGATCCTTGTCGCGCCCCCCCGCGAGGGCCACCGCCTGCAGCACGATCATGCCGCCCGCGTACGGGTAGGCACCCGGCGCGCGGACGGACCCCACGACGAAGACGGGCGCACGCTGCACGAGGCCGACCGTGACCCCGCCGTGCCGGCCGAAGGCGGTCTCGAAGACGCCCATCAGGTCGGTCTTGAGCGTCTCCAGGGGCTTTCCGGCCGCCGGGACGAAGCCGAAGAACGGCAGCGAGAGGGCGCCACCCTGTTCGACGGCGTATTCGCCCGAGAGGTCCACCCGCTGGTAGAAGGTCTGGATCACCGCGGCGGCGCCCGCGGACTGGCCCTTGTCGCCGGGCGCCGGATTGGGGATCTCCATGGTCTCATAGAAGGTGATCTTGAGCCGGTCCCCGGCGCGGAGGACCGGCCCGCCCTCGGCCAGGGCCGCCCGACCGGCCAGAAGGGTGAGCACCGCGAAGGCGACGGCTCGGCATCTCGACATGACCTCGGCTCCTTGAGTTCGTGGGATTCGGCGTGTTCGTGGGATTCGCCCCGGTGATCGGGGTGTCGTCGGGGCGCCGCTCACTGCACACTCCGGGCGTCGAGCCCGGCCTTCGCTGTGGATTGAACCTGCGCCTGCTGGGCCTGCGCCTGCCGCGCGATGGTCGCCGGGGCGAGGGCGCTTCGACGCAGGGCGTCGAGGCCGAGGCGCTGCTCTCCGCCATGGCCGAGGCGCTCGGCCAGCCGCAGCTGGACCGGGAGCAGGTCGGTCGGGAGCCGGTCCCGGCGCAGGAGATCGCCCAGGGCCGCCAGGGCCGCCGCGTCGCCGGAGATCAGGCTGACGAGCGCCACCCACTCGATCCGGGCCGGAGCGGTCAGGGTCTCCGGATCGACGGATTCGAGGACGCGGCGGGCCAGGAACGGGTTGCCCTCGTGCAGCGCCAGCCGCGCGGCGAACAGGGGCTGGCGCTGCAGGGCGGCCCAGGGCAGGCGGGGACGCAGCGGCGCGATCGCATCGAGGCCGTAGCGCAGGGCCAGGGCTTCCACGATCGCGATCTGCGCCTCGTACCAGCCGGGTTCGGCGAGGATCCGCGAGGCCTTGCGCCAGAGCGCCGCGACGTCTCCCACCGCATAGGCGGCCGCCACGTAGCCGGCCACCGCGTCGGAGGAAGGCTGTGGACCGCCCTGCGCCCAGTCTTCGAGGAGCAGGGTGGCGATGCGCCGGCTCCCGTCCTCAGCCACCACCCGCGCCAGGTAGAAGCGCGTCGCCGGGCTGAGGGCGATCACCTGCGCGCCGAGGGCGACGGCGGAAGCCGGGTCCCCCCGCGCCGCCATCCGGCGCACCACGTGCACGCCGAGCCAGGGCTTGTCGCGCCAATCGGCGACCCAATGGCCGGCGCGCTCGGCGGCCTCCTCCCGCAGGCCTTCGGCGAGAAGGAGGTCGAACAGGACGATCCGACCGATCTCCTGCGTGGCCGGCATCAGCGCGTCGGCCCGGCGCAGGGCGTCCAACGCCGCCGCGCGCTCCCCGGCCCAGGACAGGAGAATGCCCAGGCGCTCGACGTCCACGGGCCGCAGCAGCGTCTCGTCGACGATGCCCTTCAGGAATTCGCGCTCCTCGTCGAGGCGCTCCTGGGCCCGGTAGAGGTCGAGGAGCGCCCACAGGCGCGGCCGGGTCGGGGCCAGGGCCACCAGGGTCACCAGGGTACGGGTGGCGGCCGGACGGTCGTCGGACGCCCGGTAGAGATTGGCGAGCCATTCCAGGACCTGCACGTCCCCGGGCCGCTCCACTAGGTACCGCTCGAGGAGATCCTCCGCGAGCCCCCGGTTGCCGGTGGACTCGAGGGCGCGCGCGGCCGCCGCGAGGAAGGCCGGATCCCGGCGTCCCAGGGCGAGGAGCCGCGCCAACTCGCTCGCAGCCTCGCTGGTTCGCCCGTCCCGCGCCAGCATCGCGAGCTGCTCCTCGGAGCCGGGCGAGAGGGCGTAGGCGGTCGCGGCGGCGGCAAAGGCCCAGAGACCGAGGAAGCGCCAGCCGATCCTCATGGCCGCCCCGCCGCACCCGCGCGTCCGGGTTCACGAGGACGACCGATCGACGATGTGCCGTGACTGGCCAACATGACGCGTTGTCCGCACCCAAGCTCCGATGCGAGCCATGAGAGCAAGTAAAAAACAAAACACAAGAATTCAAAACTAAGGTTTTCAAGCTGGATGATACCGCGAATGCGTCCAAAACCGGTGAAACTAATTCTTTTTCGCTAAAGGATGACCTCCTTTTTCATCGGGATCTGCTCGACGGACGCAGGCGATCCTCGGTCAACAGACGTAGGAGACCGTGAGCGTTGCCGCTTGGGAACCGTACCGTCCGCTCCCCCTGTGGCGCACGGAGGACAGCTCCCAGCCGCGCGTGGGGAGCCTGCGCGCGCCGAGGCCAGCGCCCATAAGGTTTCAGCAGAGCATTCGGAGCCGGATTTCCGCGATCGATCCCGAAGGAGACCGGTAATTCGCTATTCCGGAAGTCGAAAAACTACCGATATTCTATCAAAGATTAATACTGAAACGATCGTTAAGTAATTGCTTGTAATCCGCACAATCCCAATGTAGCTAATCAAATCGTCGCGGCACACATCTCGGATCTCACGAGTGGTGCTGGAGTCGGCGCATGCCGAAGACCGCATGGGAGGGCTGACTATGTCACTCGTCGCAATCGAATCGGGCATTTCCGTTGCGAGGGCTGAACAATCCACGGTCGTCATCATCGACCCCCGGGTCCTGTTCCGGGAGAGCTTGATCTCCCAGATCCAGAAAAGTGCCGACGCCCCCCAGGTCCTGGGCTTCTGCAGCGTCGGACTTTGGCAGAAGGCCGCGACGGAACGGCCCCCGGCCTCCGTCATCGTGATCGCGGCGACCCATCGCAGCATCGCCCAGATGGAGAGCGAGCTGGATACCCTCGTCAGCGTCAGTCCCGGCGTTCCGATCGTCCTTCTGTCGGAACTCGAGGATTACCATCAGGTCACCGAGGCGATGCGACGGGGGCTCAGCGGATTCATCCCGATGACGAGTTCCGTGAAGGTGGCCCAGAGCGCCATCGCCCTGGTGCTGGCCGGCGGCTGCTTCGTCCCGTCCGGGATCGTCTGCACGCCCCCCGCGCCTCCGGCCGCGGAGGCGCGCGGACGCGGGTCGGTCCGGCTGACGGAGCGCGAGGCGGCCGTGCTCGGCGTCCTGCAGATCGGCAAGCCGAACAAGGTGATCGCCTATGAGCTCAACATGTGCACCAACACGGTGAAGGTGCATGTGCGCAACATCATGAAGAAGCTCCAGGCCAAGAACCGGACCGAACTCGCCTATCTGGTGAACACCAAGGGCGTGGTGTCCTGGGCTCCCCATCTCGGCGGCGCCTGGTTCCACGCCCGGCCCTCCGCGGATCAGGCGAAGGCCGCGCAGACCCTGACGGTGACGCACAACGCCTGATGCGGGCTCCGCTCGATCGCGAAGCGGTGTCCGTATCGGCAAGCCGGCGCGGCGCTCGAGCGAAGCCCGCATCCGCCATCCCCAAGGGATCGGACGGATGTGGTCCGACACGGGGCTTCGTCCGCCGCCCGGGTCCGATCCGAGCCGCGCCCGGCCGACCGGGCGCGCCCCCTCGGCCGGGCGGAAGACGGGCGGCCGGACGGGTAACACGGATGGATGACAGCATTGGTCCTGCGCTAATCCAAGATCGCTAGGTCCGGCGATATTTCTTCCCAGCTGAATTCCTGCTCTTTTCAAGATGTTTCAGGATCTTGCGGTGCGCCGGCGATCGACTTCGATGGCCTGCCGCGGATGCCTGTGGGGGGCCATGCGGTGACGACTGCGGCGGCGGGTGAGCGGGGCGCATCGGATCAGGATCGGTCCAGCCCGTTGCTGGGATGGCGGCGCTACGTCCCGGAGGCCATCGGGCTCGTCCTGCTCCTGGTCCTGATCGACCACCTGGTCTTCGACGGCAGCCGCTATGCCTGGATGACACCCCGGCCGTTCTGGATCCCGGTCATCCTGATCTCGGCGCAGTACGGCCTCGCGGGCGGCGTCTTCGCCACCCTGGTGGCGACCCTGGCGCTGTACAGCTCGGCACTGCCCTCGCAGCTCGCGACCCAGGATTACTACGCCTACTCACGCCAGGTCGTCGCCGAGCCGACGGCGTGGCTGGCCTGCGCCCTGGTCCTCGGCGGGTTGCGCAGCCTCCACATCTTCCACGCGGCCGAGTTGCGCCAGCAGCGGGACGACGCCCTCGACGAGGCCGACAGCCTCGGCCGGGGCCTCTCCGCCGCCATGGCGGAGATCGGTCGCCTCGAACTCCGATTCGCCGCCGAGACCCGCACCCTCGGCAGCGTGAGCAAGGCCTTCGCCTGCCTGGACGCCGAGGATGGCCTCCGCCTGGCGACGAGCCTGGCGGAGCTGGGCCGCCGGCTCGTGGGAGCCTCCCGACTCACGGTCTACGCGGCCACGCCCCGGGGCCTCGCCCCCCTGGCCACGGTCGCGGAGGGCGGAGCGCGCGACCGGGCCACCGCACCGGCCATCGATGGCATGCTGGCCGAAGCCGTCGCGCAGGCGCCGGACCGGCTCTGGCGCCGGGATCGCGCCGCGGATGCCCGGAGACTGCCGGACGGCGCGGTCCTCGCCGTCGCCCTTCCGGCCCACGGCGCCCCGGGCCCGCGCGGCCTGCTCCTGATCGAGGGCCTGCTGCCCAACCAGACCCTCGCCGAAGCCGCGCCGCGCGCGCTGGACCTGGCGCTGGCCATGGGGAGCCTGGTGGCCGGGGCGGAGCGATGCTGATCGACGTCCCGGATCCGCTCGCCGCCGCGCGGCCCCGGACCGCCTGGGACGCGCACCTTCGCGTCCCCCGTTCCCCGACCGTGGTCGCCCTCGCCACGGCGCTCGGGGAGCTCGCCCTCGCCGCGGCGCTGCTCCATGCCCTCGTGGGTCCCGTCGTCGTCCTCGCGGGGCATGTCGGCCTGTGCCTGATCCTCGGCCTGCGCACCCTGCAGGACGCTCAGGCACCGGGCGAGGCGGCGCGGCTGGCGCACCTCACCCTCTGGACCTTCATCGGCGGTCCCTTCGGCACCCTCCTGGCGATCGGCCTCGCCCTCCTCGATCGCGGCGCGGCGCCTCCGCGACCGGCCGAGGCTTTCGGAACCTGGCTCGAGACGGAGGGTCATCTCGACCCGCGAACGGATTGCGGCCGGCTCAGCAGCGACCTGCGCGATGGGCGTCTCCGGGTCGGCAAGGCCAGCAGTGTGGTGCCCCTGGCGGACATCCTCGATGGCGGCGCGAAGGAAGCCAAGTTCGAGGCGCTGGCGATCGTGGGGCGGCGCTTCGATCCGTGCCTCACCCATGTGATCCGCGCCGCGCTCCAGGATACCGACGCCTCCGTGCGCGTGCTGGCCTCGACGGTCCTCGCCAAGCTCCAGACCCGCTTCACCCGGGACCTCATCGCCCTGGAGGTGGCCGTCGCCCAGGCCCCGGGCGCGGCCGGCCCCTGGCTCGCCCTCGCGGCGGCGCGCCGCGCCTACGCCGAGTCGGGCCTGACGGAGGCCCTGCAGGCCCGCACGGAGATGGCGGCCGCCCGCGTCGCCGCGAGCCAGGCCCTGGCGGCCGAACCGGAGAGCATGGCCGCCCGGGCGCTGCTGGCCGCCATCGAGGCCGAGAGCGGCGCTCCGACCCCGCCCCTCCCGCGGGAGGCCCTGCCGTGAGTACGCAGACCGCCTCCGGCCCATCGGACGTGTGCCTGCTCGTGGAGGGCGGGTACCCCTACCTCCTCGGCGGCGTCTCCTCCTGGACCGACAGCTTCATCCGCAGCTTTCCGGACAAGCGCTTCAGCCTCGTGGCCTTCACGACCTCGGACCAGGAACGGACCCGGAAGTTCGACCTTCCGGCGAACGTCGAGCGCATCGTCGACGTGCCCATCGACGCCTGCCCGCCGGGACGCCTGCCGCTCCTGCGGGGGCGGGAAGCGATCGCGCCGCTGATCCGGGACCTGCAGGCCGTCCTCACCGATGGGGGCGCGCAGGCCTGGGTCCGGTGCGTCCGGGAGCTCGACCGGTGCGATCTCCGGCAGCGGGCCCTGCTCGATTCGCGCCCGGCCTGGACCGCGCTCGAACGGATCTACGAGGAGATGCTCCCCGGGGCGCCCCTCGTCGATTTCTTCTGGACCTGGCGCTTCCTAGCCCGCAGCCTCATCGCGATCGCCACCGCGCCGATCCCGCCGGCCCGCATCTATCACGCCATCTCGACAGGCTATCCGGGACTGTTCGGGGCCCGGGCCAAGGCCCTGACGGGGCGGCCCTTCGTGGTGACCGAGCACGGCATCTACACCAACGAGCGCCGGATCGAGCTCTCCGTCGCCGACTGGATCTACGAGTCCGGCGCGGGCGGGTTCGACGTCACCGGCACGGCTCCCGAGCTGCGACGGGTCTGGCTGAACGCCTTCAACGCCATGGCGCGGATCACCTATGACGTCGCCGACCTCATCACGACGCAGTTCCGGACCAACCAGCTCTACCAGATCGAGGACGGGGCAGCCGAGGCGAAGCTGCGCATGATCCCGAACGGCATCCGCCTCGACCAGTTCGCCGACATCCCGCCCGGTCCGCAGCCGCGCCGCCCCACCGTCCTCCTGGTCGGCCGCCTCGTCCCGATCAAGGACATCCGCACCTTCATCGAGGCTGCCGGCCTGCTGCGCCGTCAGGTCCCCGACGTCGACGCGATCATCATCGGGCCCGAGGACGAGGATCCCGCCTACGCGGCCGAGTGCCGGGCCCTGGTGCGCCAGCTCGGCCTGCAGAACACCGTCCGGTTCCTCGGCCGGGTTCGGGACGTGAAGACCTATTTCGGACAGACCGACGTCATCGCCCTCACCAGCATCAGCGAGGCCCAGCCCCTGTCGATCCTGGAGGCGGGAGCCGCCGGCGTGCCCGCGGTGACGACCGATGTCGGCTCGTGCCGCGAGATCCTCGAAGGACCGGACGGGCCCGACTCCGACACGGCGGGCGGATTCGTCGTGCGCGCCTGCGACCCGCAGGCGACGGCCGATGCCCTCGCGCGCCTCCTGCGCGACGGCGACCTGCGGGCGCGCATGGGCCGGAGCCTGCGCGCGCGCATCCGTACGGTGTTCGATCAGGACCGGGTCGTCGGGCTCTACGAGGCGCTTTATGCCTCGCTCGACCCGGCCTCGCTCGACCCGGCCTCGCTCGACCCGGCCTCGCTCGACCCGGCCTCGCTCGATCCACCAGCCCCCCGAAGCTCTCAATCCCTGCGGGATGACGGTCCGGCGGCGGAGATCGGGAGGATTCCATGGCCGGCCTAGGCTTCGCCCTCGAGCGCATGACGCAGGGGCGCTCCCTCACCAGCACCGCCGGAGCCTACGTCTACGCGGCCCTGCTGGTGGCGGGTCCGTGGATCTTCACGGTCCTGGCGATCGGCGGCATCGATCTCGCCGCCTGTCCCACCGACGACTGTCCCGGACTGCCGCTCTTCCGCTCGGTCATCATCTACAACGCCCTGATCTCGGCGATTCTCACCGGCCCGATCGCCTTCGTCTGCACGCGTTTCGTCTCGGACCAGGTCTGGCTGAAGCGCGACACGAGCGTCACCTACGCGTTCGTCGCCGCGCAGGCCCTCTTCGCCGCCGCGGCCCTCGTCGTCGCCGGCCCGCTCTACCTGTTCGCGGCGGACCTGCCCGGCCCGGATACGGTGGCCGGTCTGCAGAACCTGCTGCTGATGGGCGCGGCCTGGCTCCTGATCCCCTTCATGGGCGCGATCCGGAGCCACGTCATCGTCGCCGTGGCCTTCGGCGCCGGTGCGGCCGTCATGGTCGCGCTCATCGCGATCGCCCCGAGCAGCGAGCCGCTCCGGCTCCTCACGGCCTTCAACATCGGGCTGACGGTCGTCG
Organism: Methylobacterium sp. Leaf465; assembly: GCF_001424705.1. Taxonomy (GTDB): domain Bacteria; phylum Pseudomonadota; class Alphaproteobacteria; order Rhizobiales; family Beijerinckiaceae; genus Methylobacterium. The sequence continues at coordinate 89,438 of NZ_LMRA01000003.1, read as the reverse complement.
ACCTCGTCCTCGCCCGCCGCCTGCTGCAGGAATACGGGGTGGCGCTCGTGCCCGATGCCGCGCTGGCGCGGTCCCTGCGCACGCACTGGGACCTGCCGCTGATCGGGCTCACCTGCGCCCTCGGCCTCTGGGTCGACAAGCTCATCATGTGGGTCGCCGCGCCCATCGGCGTGACCACAGTGGGCGGCGCCTTCCGGACCATGCCGAACTACGACACGCCGATGTTCTGGGCGCAGCTCGCGTCGATCCCCATCCTGGCGGTGTTCTTCGTCCACGTGGAGACCAACTTCTTCCGCCTGAGCCGCGCCTTCTACGGCAGCCTCGCCCACGGGGTCAGCCGTCGCGACCTCGCGCGAAAGCAGGCACGCCTGTCGCGCTTCGTCATGGCCAAGCTGTCCGGGTTGTTCATCGCCCTCGCGGCCGTCGCCCTCATCGCCATCCTGGTCTCCTACGTGGCGATCGAACCCCTCGGACTGCGGGCGAGCCAGATGGGCATCCTGCGGGCGGCCCTGGTCGGAATGGTGTTCCAGACCAGCGCCTCCTTCTGCTTCATCTTCCTGCTCTACTTCGACCTGCGCCGCCACGCCCTCGCGGTCTCGGCGACGTATTGCATCCTGAACGGAACGCTCACCGCCGCCCTCCTGCCCCTCGGATTCCCGTTCTTCGGATACGGCAACCTGTTCGCCTCGGCCCTCACGTTCCTCCTCGCGGTGACGCTCCTCGCCCACGAGCTGCCCTGGCTGCATTTCCATGCCTTCGTCACCAACAACACGTCCCTGCGCCCGGCCGAGGCACGGGCCCGGCCGGTTCGCCGCTACTTCCGATTCAGAAGGTCGAGCGATGCGTGATCCCGCCGATGGACGCCGCAGCGTCGGGCGCCCAAGCATCCTGCGTCCAAGCATCCTGCATCCCAGCATCCTGCGCCCCAATATCTTGCGCCGAAGCGTCCTGCGGCTGCTCGCCGGCCTCGGGGCCGCGGGCCTGCTCCTCGACCGGCCGGCCCGCGCGCGCGACCGGCTCCGCCACCCCCATCTGGCCTGGACGCTGTTCTACGGCGAAGACCTGGAGCCGGCCGCATTCGAGGGCTTCGACCTCGTCGTGCTCGATCCGGGCTTCAAGAGCCCCCTGACGCCGATGCGGGACCTCGGAACCGAGGTGCTCGGCTATCTCAGCCTCGGCGAGATCAAGCGCACGAGTCCCTTGTTCGCGCAGCTCGACGACCCGGATCTCCTCCTCGGCGAGAACCCGAACTGGCCCGACACCGTGCTGTGCGACGTGCGCCGGCCCGCCTGGCGTGCCCTGATCCTGGACGTCGCGATTCCGGCTCTGCTGGAACGCGGGTTCTCCGGGCTGTTCTTCGACACCCTCGACACCCCGCCCCATCTCGAGCAGACCGACCCCGAGCGCTATGCCGGCATGCGCTCGGCCGCCATCGACCTCGTCCGAACCATCCGCCGGCGCCATCCCGACCGGATGCTGCTGATGAATCGCGGCTACGCCCTGCTGCCCGAGCTCATCGGGCAGGTCGACGGGGTCGTCGCCGAGAGCCTGCTGACGACCTACGACGCCCCAGCGAACGGCTACCGCTGGACGGAGCCCCGCGAACTCGACCCGCACCGGCAGGCCCTGCGCCCCCTCGCCGAGGCGGAGCCGCCGGTGCCGATCCTCAGCCTGGATTACTGGGACGCCGAGGACAGCGCGACCATTCGCGAGATCTACACCCGTGAACGCGCCCTCGGGCACCGCCCCTACGTCGGACAGATCCTGCTCGACCGGGTCCTGCGCGAGCCGCACGCCCGTGCTGAGCGCTGAGCATCCTTCGGCCCACGCCCGAAATCCCGCTGAAAGCTTCCTAATCCGTTTGTGTCGATTGCGCAGATCCTGACCGTGCGCTGAACTACTTGAAACTGTGTTTCGGTAAAGCCGTTGGGGAGCATGAGATGGACGGAACAGCATGGCAGGGCAAGCGGGTCGCGGTGACCGGCGCCGGCGGATTCATCGGCAGCCACCTCGTGGACGCCCTGGTGCGGGCCGGCGCCGAGGTCACGGCGATCGTGCGCTACAATTCCAGCGCCCGGGTCGGCAACCTCGACTTCCTCGACCCCGAGGTCCGGGCCGCGATGACGGTGGCCTTCGGCAACATCGAGGACAGCGACTTCATCTACCAGACCCTCGAGGGCCTGGACGTCGTGCTGCACCTCGGCGCCCTGATCGCGATACCCTATTCCTACGAGGCGCCGCGCAGCTACGTCCGCGCCAACATCGAGGGCACCCTGAACGTGCTCCAGGCCGGGCGCCGCAGCGCCGTCGGGCGGATCGTCCATACGAGCACCTCGGAGGTCTACGGGACGGCCCTGCGCACGCCGATCGACGAGACCCACCCGCTCCAGGGGCAGTCTCCCTATTCCGCCTCCAAGATCGCCGCCGACAAGCTCGCCGAGAGCTATGCCCGCTCGTTCGAGCTGCCGGTGGTGACCCTGCGGCCCTTCAACACCTACGGGCCGCGCCAGAGTGCCCGCGCCTTCATCCCGACCATCATCTCGCAGGCCTTCGCCCGGGACGAGATCCGTCTCGGCTCCCTGACGCCGGAGCGCGACATGACCTACGTCTCCGACACGGTGGCGGGCTTCCTCGCGGCCGGCTCGCAGCCGGACATCGAGGGGATGACGATCAATCTCGGCACGGGCGAGACCTACTCGGTCGGCTGGTTCGCCCACCGCATCCTCGAACTGATGGGTGTCGACAAGCCGATCGTGACCGAGGCGCAGCGGATGCGGCCGGAGCAGAGCGAAGTGCTCAAGCTGATCTCCGACAACGGTCTGGCGCGCCGCGCCATGGGCTGGGCGCCGCGAATGTCGATCGATGACGGCCTCTGCCGGATGATCGACTTCGTCCGCTCGAACCCCGGCTTCTACGCCACCGACCGTTACGTCACCTGACCCGGGCGCCCTGTCCCTGGCGCGGCGTTTCGCCAACCCGGCCCCGGCCGGCGCCGGACGCAGCCGGGGCTTCCCCGGCGTGACGGGGGGCCCGGACCGGCGATCAGCGAAGCAACCAGGTTCCGATGCAACACAGGGCGGCCGAATACACCGGATGGCCCTCGTCGTCCGTCACCAGCACCGTGAAGGCTTGGCAATGTCCGTCCGCCCAACCTTCGTGGATCGCGATCTCGGGCAGGATGCGCTTGGCATGAAGGACGGCTTCCCGCGGACCCGCGAATTCCGTGCCGACATCGTCGCGCTCGGTGTGTCCGTCGTAGATGTCGAAGAAGTACCGAGGCATGGATCCCTCCGCACAGGCCCCGAAGAGCCGCGACGGCTCGTACGTGCGGGAAGGCCTCAAAGGAGCGCGATCACCGGACGCGAATCCTGTTCAGCACGCCGCCGGGCGGCATTGATCCATCGCAATGCAAGCGAAAGACCGCGGATCATGGTCGGCAAGCTGTCCATGATGACAGCCGCTACCGCTGGTGTCTGGACCTCTCCAAACAGGCGCCGGCGGTGGCGTCATGCCTCCGAACGGCCGCGGCATCGCGGGCCGACGGCCTACGCCACACGCGGTGCGTTCGCCTCGGGCGCGAGGTGCAGGTAGGCCGGGTCGAACATCGCGAAGTCCTTGAGCGCTTCGACATCGGGGATGGCCACCCGCTTGCCGTCGAGGGCGATCAGCCTCCGGCGCTTCAGGCTCCCGAGCGTCCTGTTCACATGAACGGGCGACAATCCGAGCGCATCGCTCAGGTCGACCTGCGTGAGGGGAAGCTCGTACCCGTTCCCGGTCGCCAGCCCGACGGATTGGAAGCGCACCAGAAGTTCGCAGAAGACATGCGCGAGCCGCCTGTCGGCCGGGCGATGCCCCACGACGAGCAACCACTCGCGCAGGATCGCCTCATCGACCAGCGCGGCGCAGCGAAGGACGTGATCCAGCGACGGATAGCTGGCCGTGAGCCGGCCCAGAACGTCGTGCGGGACCCGCGCCACCTCGCACAGGGTGAGCGTCGCGATGGAATGGTCGAGCGCACCGATGATCGGCACGTTGAGATCGCAGACATCCCCCGGAATGAGGAAGGCGAGGATGACCCGGGTCCCGTCCGGCAGGAATTTGCAGCGGCAGGCCAGTCCGCTGCGAATGATGTGGAGGTGATCCGGAACGTCGCCCTCCGAGACGATGTCCGTCCGGGGACCGACGAAGCGGCCGTGAACGTTGGCCTGCTCGAGAGCGTCCCGGTCCGCATCCGAAAGACTGAAACGAGGTTCGAACTTGCGGATAAAAGATCCGAACACGTGCCCCTCTGAAGTCGCCACCGAAGATCAACATTTGATATTAGATCATAGCGATCCTCGAAAATATATAGTCAAAAAGTATGATCGTCTCCGATCAGCATCAGGATCGAATAAGTCGCTTTTGACGGATCATGCTGGGTCTGACGCCGGATATCGCGATCATCCAGGGCAGGATGCTTGCGAAGGGGTAGAGAATCCGAAGCATTACCCGAAGCTCTGATCTTCGGAAGAGTGTCGCGGCAGAGACCCATCGCAGGGCCCGCGATGGCGCGCTCATTCTCACCCGGGCAGCGCCTTCACCTCTCCGGGGCCTCTGTCCGCCCCCTTGGGCGTTCGGAGGGTGGCACCGGGAACGTCGGCGGCGCGGGAACCTCCGGCACTGCGGCCGGCGCGAGGGGCCGCGTCGTGGCGGCCGAGATCCGTCGGGGTCCGGCAGCGCCCGTCGTTCAGGGGCAGCGACGTGTCGAGGTCGTGGGGCAGAGCGGGAAGCCGAAGCGGGAGACCCCGAAAAGGCAGGGCGAGCGTCGGCCGCCGCCACGCGGTCGCGATCGGCCCGAACCGCTGCGCCGGCGTGGTCACCCCCCGGACCTCGTCCGCACCGCCGGCCATGGCGTGCGGGACGATTCCGTCGCCTCGGCGGTCGTCCGGTCCGAAGGGGCCCGCCCGAGCACGCGGACCGACCGGGTCGCGGCGCTCGCCCGCTGCGACACCCTCCCGGACGACCTGCCGTCCGCGTCTTCCCGCCTGCAGCCCTGTCCCTCGACACCGCCGTCCTGCGGCTCTCCCGGCCCGTGCCCGGACGCGAACCGCTCCGGCTCGGCCGGCCCACCGTGCCCCAGGCGCTGACCCTCACCGGGGTGGGGCTGTCGCGCCAGGGGCATCGGCTTCCTCAGGACGACCCGCCTCGACCCGGTGCTGCGCACCACGACAGGCCTCCTCATCGCGGTCGCCCGCGGCGGGGCTGAGGTCTGCATGGGGGATTCGCGCGGCCCCGTAGTCGCCGACGGCCCGGGCGTCTGGGGCGTCGCCGGCGCCGTCCGCTGGCCCGAGGCCGACCCATCGGCCCCGGAGGCCGGTTCTCCGGGCCTTCGGAGACGGACGCGCCGATCTGCCGCCGCCGGGCTGGTCCGTCGGGCCGTCCGGCGCTGTAGTCTCGCCGGAGCCCCGGGGTGCAGTCCGCGCCGGTCGGGGCCGGTGAGAGGGATGGACATGCTGGCCCCGACGCTCCTGCGGCGCCTCGATCCGACGACGCTGCGCCTGTTCGTGGCGATGTGCGAGGACGGCACCCTGACCCAGGCGGCCCGGCGGGCGGCGATCGCCCCCTCCGCCGTCAGCAAGCGCCTGGTCGAGCTGGAGCAGAGTCTCGGCGTCCAGCTGATGACGCGCCAGGCGCGGGGCATGGTGATGACCCCGGCCGGGGAGACCCTGCTCCATCACGCCCGGCGCATGCTGCACGACGTCGAGCAGATCGTGGTGGAGCTCGCCGAGCACGCCAAGGGCGTCCGGGGCATCGTGCGGATGTTCGCCAACCTGTCGGCTATCGTGCAGTTCCTGCCCGAGGACCTGCGCGCCTTCCTGGCGCGCCAGGAGGCCATCAAGATCAGCCTGGAGGAGCGCCCGAGCGGCGGCGTGGTGGCCGGCGTCGAGGCGGGCCTGGCCGAGCTCGGCATCTGCTCCGGCAGTATCCCGGCCCGAGACCTGACCAGCGTGCTCTACCGCCGCGACAGCCTCGTCGTGGTCATGCGCCACGACCATCCCCTGGCGGACCGGCCCGCACTCGCCTTCCGGGACACCCTCGACCACGACTTCGTCGGGCTGCACGCCGAGAGCTCGATCTATGCCAGCGTGCGCGGCGAGGCGCAGAGCATCGGCCGCCCCTTGCGCCTGCGCGTCCACGTGCCGGGCTTCGACGCGGTCCTGCGCATGGCCCAGGCCGATATGGGGCTCGGCGTGGTGCCCCTCGGGGTCTTCGCCCTCCTGGGAAGCGCCATGGACCTCGCCGCGATCCCCCTCACCGACCCCTGGGCCCAGCGCGAATTGCGCATCGTCTCCCGCCCCGGCGAACGCTCCCCGGCGGCGAGCCTCCTCGTCGCGAGCCTCACCGCCGACGCGGTCTGAGCCGCGAAGCGTTCTCCGGACGCGAACGGTCGTCGCCGAAAGACGGTTGGCCTTCGCCGGCCCTGCGCGGCTATCGATGGGCAGGAAGACGATCCGAGAAGACCGTCGCCGACAGACCACCGGAGGAACCGTTCATGGCCGGACCGCTCGCCGGAATCCGCGTTCTCGAACTCGGACAGCTCATCGCCGCCCCCTTCGCCGCCCGCCTGATGGCGGAGTTCGGTGCCGAGGTGATCAAGGTCGAGGCACCGGGGGAGGGCGATCCCCTGCGCAAGTGGCGCAAGCTGCACGAGGGCACCTCCCTCTGGTGGTACCTCCAGTCCCGCAACAAGAAATCCATCGCCGTCGACCTGAAGGCGCCGGAGGGCGCCGCGGTGGTGCGGGCGCTCGCCACCAGCGCCGACGTGGTCATCGAGAATTTCCGCCCCGGGGGGCTGGAGAAGCTCGGGCTGGGCTGGGCGGACCTCTCCGCCCTCAACCCCAACCTCGTCATGGTCCGGATCTCCGGCTACGGCCAGACCGGTCCCTACCGCGACCGGCCGGGCTTCGGCGCCATCGGCGAGGCGATGGGCGGCCTGCGCTTCACCACCGGCCATCCGGACAGCCCGCCCGCCCGCGTCGGCGTCAGCATCGGCGACACCCTGGCCTCCCTGCACGGGGTCATCGGCGCGCTGATGTCGCTCCTCCACGTCAAGACCGCCGGCGGCAAGGGCCAGGTCATCGACGTCTCGCTGGTGGAGAGCGTCTTCAACGTGATGGAGAGCCTCGTCCCGGAATACGACCTCCTCGGCGAGGTCCGTACCCGGACGGGCGGCGCCCTGCCGGGCATCACGCCCTCGAACACCTACCCGACCCAGGATGGCGGCTACGTCGTCATCGCGGGCAACAGCGACCCGATCTTCCGGCGCCTGATGCGGGCGATCGGCCGGCCCGACCTCGCCGACGACCCGGCCCTGCGCAGCAACGACGGCCGCTCGGCCCAGGCCGCGCGGCTCGACGCGGCCATCGCGGACTGGTCGGGCGCGCGCAGCATCGCCGATGCGCTGGAGGCCCTGGAGGCGGCGCAGGTCCCCGCCGGCCGGATCTACTCGGTGGCCGACATCGTCGCCGACCCGCACTACCAGGCCCGCGACATGATCCTGCCGACCGCGCTGCCCGGCGGCACGGCGGTGAAGATGCCCGGCATCGTGCCCAAGCTCTCCGAGACCCCCGGAGAGGTGCGCTGGTCCGGTCCGGCCCTCGGCGCCCACACCGACGCGGTGCTGGCGGATCTCGGCTACGACGCCGCGGCGATCGCGGCCCTGCGGACCACGGGAGCGGTGGCGTGAGCGGCGGCTTGAGGCGCAGCGGGACGGGAAGCCCGGGCGACGAGACGCCCCTGATCGTCCAGGAGGTCGCGCCCCGCGACGGCCTGCAGATCGAGCCCGCCTTCGTGGAGACCGCCGACAAGGTCGCGCTGATCGACGCCCTCTCGGCGGCGGGCTTCAGCCGGATCGAGGCGACCTCGTTCGTCTCGCCCAAGGCGGTTCCCGCCTTGCGCGACGCCGCCGAGGTGCTGGCCCGGATCACCCGGCGCCCGGGCACGCTCTACGTCGCCCTGGTGCCGAACCTGAAGGGCGCCGAGCGGGCGCTCGCGGCCCGCGCCGACGAGCTCAACCTCGTCATGTCGGCGAGCGAGACCCACAACCGCGCCAATATGGGCCTGACCCGCGAGGCCTCCCTCGACGCCTTCGCGCGGATCGTCGCGGCGGCGCGCGGCACCGGCGTGCGCCTCAACGCGACGGTGGCCACCGCCTTCGGCTGCCCCTTCGAGGGCGGCCAGCCGGCGGAGCGGGTCCTCGACATCGTCGCGCGCTACCGCGCCCTCGGGATCGACGGCATCACGCTGGCCGACACCACCGGCATGGCCAACCCGCGCCAGATCGGCGACCTCGTGGCCCGCGCCCTCCGGCTCGTCCCGGCCGAGGCGCTGACGCTCCACTTTCACAACACCCGCGGCCTCGGCCTCGCCAACGTGCTGGCGGCGCGGGCGGCCGGCGCCCTGCGCTTCGACGCGGCCCTCGGCGGCCTCGGCGGCTGCCCCTTCGCCCCGGGGGCCACCGGCAACATCTGCACCGAAGACCTCGTGAGCATGGCCCACGAGATGGGCATCCCCACCGGCCTCGACCTCGACGGGCTGATCGCCCTGTCGCGCGGGCTGCCGGCCCTCGTCGGCCATCCCGTCCCGGGGCAGGTGGCCCAGGCCGGGCGCCCCGGCGACCTCCACCCGCCGCCGCCCGGGATCGCGGCCTGAGGCGGGGGTTCGACGCAAGACAAGCCCAACACGCAAGATCGGCAGAACCCGCAAGACCGCCCGGATAAGGGCGGCGCGCCATCGAGACGCCTCCAGGGAGAGACACCATGACCCTCGCCGCTCCGGCCGCCCTCGGCGCGCCCGCAGAGACCCGCGAAGCCGCCACCTACCGGAAGATCGCCTGGCGGCTGATGCCGCTGATCATGGTCTGCTACTTGTTCGCCTTCTTCGACCGCATCAACATCAGCTTCGCCAAGTTCCAGCTTCAGAGCGACCTCGGCTTCAGCAACACCGCCTACGGCCTCGGCGCGAGCCTGTTCGTGGTCGGCTACGTTATCTTCGAGGTGCCCTCGAACCTGATCCTGTACCGGGTCGGCGCCCGGCGCTGGATCGCCCGGATCATGATCTCCTGGGGGCTCGCCACCGCCGCCATGGTGTTCATCACCCAGGAATGGCACTTCTACGCCCTGCGCTTCCTCATCGGCGCCATGGAGGCGGGCTTCGCCCCCGGCATCCTCTACTACCTGACCCTGTGGTTTCCGGCCTCGCGCCGCGGGCGCATCACCTCGATGCTGTTCGTGGCCTCGGCCTTCTCGGGCATCGTCGGCGCCCCGGTCTCGGGGCTGATCCTGAGTTCGCTCAACGGCGTCGCGGGACTGGCCGGATGGCAGTGGCTGTTCCTTGCCGGCGGCCTGCCCTGCCTGCTCCTTGGCGCCCTGGTGATACGCCGCTTCGACGACCGCGTCACCGATGCCCGCTGGCTCACCGACTCCGAGAAGAGCCTGGTGGCGAGCCAGATCGCCGAGGCCAACCGCGGGATCGGCGACCACTCGCTCCTGGGCGCCATCCGCAGCCCCGGCTTCCTCAAGGTCGGGCTGATCTACTTCCTGCTCCAGATCGGCTCCTACGGCCTGAACTTCTGGGGGCCGGACCTGATCCGGACGGCGAGCGGTGCCAGCACCGGCCTGGTCGGGCTCCTGGCGGCGCTGCCCTACATCTGCGGGGCGATCAGCATGGTGGTGATCGGGCGGCTGTCCGACGCCTCCGGGAACCGACCGAAATTCGTGGCCGGCCTCGCCATCGCGGCGGCCCTGGGCTTCTTCGCCGCCGGCCTGTTCGACCGGCAGATCGTGCCGCTGATGCTGGCCCTCTGCCTCGTCGGCACCGGGATCGTCGCCTCGATCCCGACCTTCTGGACCCTGCCGCCGAAGCTCGTCACCGGGGTCGGCGCCGCCGGCGGCATCGCCCTGATCAACACCCTCGGGCAGTTCGGCGGCATCGTCAGCCCGGTCATGGTGGGCTGGGTCAAGGACCTGACCGGATCGACCACCCCGGCCATCTGGGTGATCGCCGGGCTCTGCCTCGCGGCCGCCGCCATCAGCCTGTTCGCCCTGCCGGCCCAGCTGCGCCGCAGCGACCGGATCGACTGATCCGTCGCGGGGGCGCCCCTTGCCCGGGGGCGCCCCGCGTGACCTCAGGCGTGGGGGACGGGGAGGGGCGCCTCGTCCGTCGCGCCGACGAAGCGGCCGAGGAGCCGGCCGAGGACGGCGCCGAGGCTGTCCATGAGCAGGAACACCGCCGGCACGAAGACCAGCGAGAGCAGGGTCGAGACGATCAGGCCCGAGATCACCGCCACCGCCATCGGCGCGCGGAACTCGCCGCCGATGCCCAGCGCCATGGCGGAGGGCACCATGCCGGCCGCCATGGCGATGGTGGTCATCACGATGGGCCGGGCGCGCTTGCGGCCCGCATCCACGATGGCGGTGACCCGGTCGACGCCGCGGGCCATCTCCTCCACGGCGAAGTCCACCAGCATGATGGCGTTCTTCGTCACCAGCCCCATCAGCATCAGGATGCCGATCACCACCGGCATCGAGATCGGCATGTTCAGGATCAGCAGACCGAGGATCGCGCCGCCGATGGAGAGGGGCAGCGAGAACAGGATGGTCAGCGGCTGCAGGAACGAGCCGAACAGCAGCACGAGCACCGCGTAGACCATCATGATCCCGGCCCCCATCGCCATGAGGAAGCCCGAGAACACCTCGCCCATGATCTCGGCGTCGCCGGTCTGCCGGATGGTGACGCCCGGCGGCAGGGTCTTGGCCGTGGGGGTCTCCAGCGCCTGGGCGATGAGGGAGCCGAGGGCGTCGGAGCCCTCCATGTTGGCCTCCACGGCCACGCGCACCACGCGGTCGTAGCGCTCGATGGCGCCGGGCCCCTGGTCGAGCTCGATGTCGGCGACGGCCGCCAGCGGCACGGCGGCGCCGTTCTTGGCCGGCACCTTGAGGTTCTCGAGACGCGAGACCGCGCCGCGGGCGCTCTCCGGCAGTTGCACCCGGATCGGCACCTGCCGGTCGGGCGCGTTGAACTTCGCCAGGTTCAGCCCGATGTCGCCGATGGTGCCCACCCGGACGGTCTCGGCGATGGCGTCGGTGGAGACGCCGAGATCGGCCGCCGCCCCCGCCTTCGGCCGGATGCGGACCTCCGTGCGGTTGAGGGGGGCCGTCGACATCACCGAGACCAGGTGGGGGATCGCCGCCATGTCGCGCTGGAGCCGGGCGGCGACCTCGGTGACCACGTCGACATCGGGTCCGCCGACCACGAGAGCGAGGTCGCGCTGGCCGCCGTCGCGCAGGGTCCAGGAGCGGATGTCGGGTTCCTGGGCGAGCAGGCCGGCGATCTCGGTCTCGATGGCGGCCTGCTTGGCGGAGCGCTGATTCTTCGGCGTCAGGTTGACGATCAGGGTGGCGAGCCGGGTCTCCTTCTTGCCGCCGGCCTGGCGGCCGCCGTCGACGAAGACCGAGACCACCTCGGGCAGGGCCCGGATACGGGCCACCACCCGGTCCGAGACCGCGACGGTGTCGGGCAGGCGGGCGCCGGGCGCGAGCTCGACCATGAACAGCGTGCGGGCATTGTCCTGCTTCGGCACGAACCCCGAGGGCAGGAGGCCGGTGGAGGCCAGCGAGCCGGCGAACAGCGCGAGGCCGACGATCAGCGTGACGACGCGGTGGCGCACCGACCAGCCGACGACGCGGCCATAGGCGCGCATCACCGGGCCCTCCTTCGCCTCCTCGTGGTCGTGGTCGCGCAGGAAGTAGGCGGCCAGCATCGGGGTGATCAGGCGCGCGACCAGCAGCGACATGAACACCGAGACCGCGATGGTGAGGCCGAACTGCATGAAGTAGCGGCCCGCGATGCCGCCCATGAAGGAGACCGGTGCGAACACCGCGATCAGGGTCGCCGTGATGGCGATGACCGCGAGCCCGATCTCGTCGGCGCCCTCGATGGCGGCGCGGTAGGGCGATTTGCCGAGCCGCATGTGCCGGACGATGTTCTCGATCTCCACGATGGCGTCGTCGACGAGGATGCCGGTGACCAGCGTGATGGCGAGCAGGCTGATGCCGTTCAGGGTGAAGCCCATCGCGTCCATCGCCCAGAAGGTCGGGAAGACCGAGAGCGGCAGGGCGATCGCGGCGATCAGCGTCGCGCGCCAGTCGCGCAGGAACAGGAACACCACCAGCACGGCGAGCGCCGCCCCCTCGATCAGGGTGTGCATCGCCGAATCGTAGGAGCCGATGGTGGCCGCCACCGAGGAGTCGATGGTCTCGAACCGGATGTCGGGATAGGCGGTCTTGAACGCGGCGATGCGCGTCTCGACACCGGCCGCGACCTCGGCGTCGCTGGCGCCCGAGCCGCGCGAGACCGCGAAGGCGACCACCGGCTCGCCGTTGAAGCGCGCGAAGGTGCGCGGCTCCTCGATGGCATCCTCCAGCGTCGCCAGTTCGTCGAGGCGGACCTTGCGGCCCCCGGAGAGCACGATGGAGGTGGCCTTGAGGTCGCGCAGCGAGCGCGAGGCGGCCAGCGTCCGGATCGACTGCTCGCGCCCGCCGACCTCGCCGCGACCGCCCGCCATGTCGGCGGAGGTCAGGCGCAGCTGACGGTTCACGTCGGCCGCCGTGATGCCCAGCGCCAGCAGGCGGTCGGGGAGCAGGGTGACGCGCATCTCGCGGGCGACGCCGCCGACGCGCTCGACGCCGCCGACGCCCTTCACGCCCTGGAGCGAGCGGGCGACCTTGTCCTCCACGAACCAGGACAGCTCGGCCGGCGTCATGCCGGGCGACGTCACGCCGTAGATCAGGATCGGCAGGCCGGTGATCTCGACGCGCTGGATCACCGGCTCGTCGATGGTGCGGGGCAGGTTGATGCGGATCTTGGAGACCGCGTCCTTGACGTCGTTGACGGCCCGGTCGGTGTTCACCTCCAGGCGGAACTCCACCGTGGTGACGGAGGAGCCCTCGGTGATGGCCGAGGTGATGTGCTTGACCCCGCGCACCCCGGCGATGGAATCCTCGACCCACTTCGTGACCTGCGTCTGCAGCTCGGCGGGGGCCGACCCGCTCTGCGTGATCGTCACCGAGACGATCGGCACGTCGACGTTGGGCATCCGCGTCACCGCGAGGCTGCGGAAGCTGACGAGACCGAGCACGATCAGCACCAGGAACAGCACGAGCGGCGCGATCGGGTGGCGGATCGCCCAGGCGGAGATGTTCAGGCGCATGCGTCGGCTCGATGGGGGGTTCGGATCGGGAGACGAGGCGGCGCCCGGTCAGGGCGTCCCGGCCTCGGCGGTCTCGCGCGGGGAGGGGGCGGCGGCCACGGCCGGCTCCGGCACGGCCAGCGCCACCGGGCGGACCCGGTCGCCGTCGCGCAGGAAGCTGCCGGCGCGGGCCACCACGCGCTCGCCGTCGGCGAGTCCGGCGCGGATCTCGATGTCGTCGTCGTCGGACAGGCCGGTGCGGACCTCGCGGGCCTCGACCACGTCGTCGGCGACCACGAGGACGGAGCTGCGCTTGCCCCCGCCGTAGAGCACGGAGGCCTGCGGCACGGTCACGCCGCGGGTCCGGGCGAGCTCGACGGCGCCCCGCGCGAAGGTGCCGATGCGCAGGCGCGGATCCGGCTCCAGGCGGACGCGGACCTTGCCGAGGCGGGTCGCCCGGTCGACCTCCGGGTAGACGGTCCGCACGCTGCCCGACAGGCGGACACCGTCGCCGAGGTCGATCCAGGCCGGGGCGTTCTCGCGCAGCTGCGGCAGCTTGGTCTCGATGACCTCGCCCTCGAGTTCGATCTCGCCCCGGGCGATCAGGCGGAACAGGGGCTCGGCCGAGGCGGAGGCGGCCAAGCCCACCCGGGCGGTGCGGCGACTGACGATGCCGGCCTCCGGCGCGCGGATCTCCGTGCGGGCCAGGCGCAGGTTCAGTTCCTCCAGCACGGCCCGGGCCTGGGCGAGGTCGGCCCGGGCGATGCGCAGGCCGTTGCGGGCGAAGGCGAGCTTGCCCTCGGCCTGGCGCAGGCTGGCGGTGCGGCCCTCCATCACGGCCGCGGTGGCGTTGCCGGTCTTCAGGAGCTGCTGCACCCGCTCGAAGGCGAGGCGCGCCTCGGTCTCGGCGGCCTCCGCCTGCTCGATGCTGCTCTGGGCCTGGGGCACGGCGGCCTCGGCCTTCTCCACCAGGGCCGCCTGCTGGGCGAGCTGACGGTCGATGAGGTCGCGCGAGAGACGGGCGAGCACCTGCCCCCGGGCCACCCGGGCACCTTCCTCCACCAGCACCTCGGTGACCCGGTAGCCCTCGATCTCGGGCGTCACCAGGATCTCGTCGCGCGGGACCAGGGTGCCGGTGACGACCACCGACTCGAAGATCTCGCGCCGCCTGGCTTCGACCACGCTGATCGTCGGCACGAGGCCGGCCTTGACCGGCTGGGCCGCGCCGGCCGGCGGCTGGGTGGAGCCTGCCGGCGGCTGGGCCGGGCCGGCGAGAGCTGCGGAGGCCGGCAGCGCCAGGGCGAGCAGGGCGAGGCCGAGGCGGGCGGCGGTCATGGGCGGGGCTCCACGGCGGGGAGGGGGGCGCGGCCGGCGAGCCCGGCCTCGATCAGGGCCTGGAGCTGCGCCACGGCGAGCCCCGTGTCGAAATCGGGGAGGATGGCCCGGCTCAGGACGATCCCCTTCAACTGGGGCGCCAGCAGGGCGTAGAGGGCCACCGGATCGCAATCCGGCGCGGTGGCGAGGTCGGCGAAGGTCTCCTCGAACCAGGCCCGGGCCTCCGCCTCGGTCTCCGCCGTGAGCGCCGCGATGGCCGGGTTGCGGGTGCCCTCGGACCAGATCTCCAGGCGCAGCACCGCCGCCTCCCGGGTCAGGGCGCCGAAATACTGGCCGAGCACGCCGAACAACGCGCCGCGCCGGTCGCCCTCCTGCTGGAGGCGCGTCACCAGCTGGGCGCCGCTGATCCGTTCCCGCTCCACGAGGCCCAGGACCAGCGCCTCCTTGGAGCGGAAGTAGTGGTAGAAGTTGCCCGCCGTCATGCCGGCCTCGCGGGCGAGGTCCTGCATCGTGGTGCGGTGGAACCCGTTGCGCACGAAACAGGCGCAGGCGGCGTCGAGGATCTGTTCCCGGCGCGCGGCCTGGCTGGCGCGGGCGTCGATGAGGGTGCCGACCGGCGAGGCCATGGTCAGGAGACCCGTCCGTCCGCCGACGGCGCGACCACCCGGCAGGCGGCGACCGAGGCGTCCGCATCGGCACAGAGGCGGGCCTGCCAGCCGACCGGGCCGTTGCCGGTCCAGGCGATGAGCGCGGCCCAGCCGAGCACCAGCACGGCCCCGAGCAGCAGGTGCTCGGGCGCGAGGAGCGCCCGCGCCTTCCGCACCAGCGCCTCGAACGGGAAATCCTCGTGCGTCCGCTGCATCGCATCCTCCAACCGACACAATCGTCGTATTGAATGTTCATTCACTGGTCAATGAGCGTTCATTCTGTCCGTGTGGAAGGGCACGGCGATGGGGTCTCACGGCCACGAGCGCCCTGCCCCGCGGGCCGCCGTGTCAACATGAAGCAAGCCGGGACCGGAACGGCCGCCCGCCGCGCGGGTTCGAGCAGACCCCCGCGGAGGATCCCGGTCGGCTCGGTTCGGACACGCGCGACGTGCGCGGACGGCCCGTGGCGCCACGCCCGGCCCCGGCCGGTATCGTCCGCTCACCACCCGAGGTCGCCCGCACCGTGCTGAAGCCTTTCCCCCGCGAGGGCGGTGCCGTCGGCCGCACCGACGGATTTCTCCCGATCGAGGGCTACGCGGCGATCGGCGAGGGCCGCTCGGTGGCACTCTCGGGGGCCGACGGCTCCATCGACTGGTGGTGCTGTCCCAATCTCGACTCGCCGCCGCTGTTCGACCGCATGCTCAGCCCGGAGGAGGGCGGCTACTTCGCGATCACGCCGGAGGAGCCCTTCACCGCCGAGATCGGCTACCGCGATGGCAGCAACGTCCACGAGACCGTCTTCACCACGAAGACCGGACGCGCGCGCCTCACCGAGAGCCTGAACAGCGGCCCCGCCGGGCGCCTGCCCTGGGCGGAACTCGCGCGCCGGATCGAGGGTCTGGAGGGGCACGTGCGCTTCCGGGTGGCCTTGGTCTTAGGCACGCGGGGCGACACGGCCGCCCCCTATCTCTCGGGCAACAGCAACGGCACCGCCTTCCACGTGGCCGGCATGATGGGCCTGTTCCGCACCAGCGACGGCATCCGGATCGAGACGGAGAACGACCACGTCATCTCGGGCTCCGTCGAGGTGCGGGCGGGTCAGCGCGAGGTCGTCGCCATCGTGGCCGCCGAGAACCAGCCCCTGGTGGTGGCGCCGATCGACGAGATCGACGGGCGCATCGACGTCTCGTGCCAGGAATGGCGGGACTGGACCGAGCGTCTCGCCTATCGGGGCCGCTATGCCGAGCAGGTCGAGCGCAGCGCCCTCGCGCTGAAGCTGCTGCTCTACTCGCCCACCGGCGCCATCGCGGCGGCGGCCACGAGTTCCCTGCCCGAGGGCATCGGCGGCTCCAAGAACTACGATTACCGCTACGCCTGGATCCGCGATGCCGGCTACGTCATCAAGGCCTTCCTGCGCCTGGGTGCCCAGGCCGAGGCCAACGCGGCCCTGTCCTGGCTGATGCGCCACATCGGCGAGCACGGGGCGCAGGTGCTCTACACCCTCGACGGCGGCTGCGTGCCCGGCGAGCGCGACATCGATCTGCCGGGCTATCGCGGCTCGCGCCCCGTGCGCACCGGCAACGCCGCCACGGGCCAGCACCAGCACGGCATCTACGGCGACATCTTCGAGACCGCCGAGCGCTTCGTGGCCGACGGCAACATGCTTGACCTGCGCACCGGGACGCTGCTCGCCCAGCTCGCCGACCAATGCGCCGAATCCTGGAAGCTCAAGGATGCGGGCATCTGGGAGTTGCCGGAGGCCGAGCACTACACCGGCTCCAAGATCAGCTGCTGGCAGGCGCTGGCCCGGGCGGTGGAACTCGCCGATGGCGGCCACCTACCGGGCACCTGCCGCGAGCGCTGGGCCCGGGCCCGCGACCGCGTCGCGGACTGGATCGACCGGAACTGCTGGTCGGAGGCCAAGCAATCCTACGTCATGTATCCCGGCACGGAGAAGCTCGATGCCTCCCTGACGCTGGCCGTTCGCTTCCGCTTCGGCAACCCCGAGCGCCTCGCGGCCACCTGCCGGGCCATCGACCGGGAGCTCGGACGCGGCCCCTATCACTACCGCTACACCGGCGCCGAGGCGGAGGAGGGCTGCTTCCTCGCCTGCACCTTCTGGCTCGTGGAGGCCAGGGCCCTGCTCGGGGAGACGGCGGAAGCGCAAGCCGCGTTCGAGGCCCTGGTGAAGGCCCTCGACCGGAATTCCGGCACCTATTCGGAGATGGCCGACCCGGTCAGCGGCATCTATCTCGGCAACCTGCCGCAGGGGCTGACCCATCTGGCCCTGATCCAGGCCGCCGCCACCCTGTCGGGCCTGAGCCTGTAGATGACTGCGGCGCCCGGCGGGAGCTTTGGTCGCAGATCCGACCAGGGCCCTGCCGCGTTGCCGGGGAGCCCATCAGGAGACGGCAGCATGGCCAAGACCACGAACAAGACCACGGACACGACCAATCCGGACGTGACGACCTACATCCTGAAGCAGGCCATGGCCGCACGCGTCGACGATCACGTGGAGATCGCGGTCGAGGCCGAGGACGGAACCACCTTCAAGATCCGCGCGACGCCCGACCAGCTCGATGCCCTCACGGGCGACCTCGAGACCATTCTCGAGGCCGACGACGCGGACGCCTGATCGTCCCGGGGCCCGCCGCCCGGTGGGCCCCTTTTTGTTGAAGACAGCCCCGGAAGGCCTCAGACGCCGATGACCATCGATCCCCGCGACGCCGGCCCGCGGCCGCCCTTTCCCGGCGACCAGCAACAGGAACGGCCGGGCCTGACCTCGCGGATGCGTCCGGCCCCCGACCACGGCGAGACGAGCTACGTCGGCAAGGGGCTCCTCACCGACCGCGTCGCCCTGGTGACCGGCGGCGATTCCGGGATCGGCCGGGCCGTGGCCATCGCGTATGCCCGCGAGGGCGCCCACGTGGCGATCGCGTACCTGCCGGTCGAGCAGTCCGATGCCGAGGACACCGCCGAATGGGTGCGCAAGGCGGGCCGGCGCGTCCTGCTCCTGCCCGGCGACCTGCGCGACCCGACCTATTGCCGCGACCTCGTCGCCCGCACCGTGTCCGAACTCGGCGGGCTCGACATCCTCGTGAACAACGCCGCCGCGCAGGTGGTCAACGAGGACCTCGACGACGTGACGCCGGAGGATCTCGAGGGTTCGTTCCGCGCCAACGTGTTCGCGATGCTCTACCTCGCCCAGGCCGCCGTGCCGCACATGAAGCCGAGCTCTGCCATCGTGAACTCCACAAGCCAGCAGGCCAAGATCGCCGACAAGACCATGCTGGTCTACGCCGCCACCAAGGGCGCCATCGCGAGTCTGACCATCGGCCTGTCCAACCTGCTGGCGCCGAAAGGCATCCGGGTGAACTGCGTCGCCCCGGGCCCGGTCTGGACCCCGATCCAACCCATCGTGAAGAGCCCCGAGCAGATCGCCTCCCTCGGCGCCGACACGCCCCTGGGCCGCGCCGGCCAGCCGGCCGAACTCGCCCCTGCCTACGTGCTCCTCGCTTCGCGGGAGGGCAGCTACATGACCGGTGCGCTGGTGCCGGTCACGGGCGGGACGCCGATGTATTGAGGGGCTGTGCAGGCGAATACCGCTGAGAGACTTTACAGACCGTACGGAAATTCCGTATGTTCACGGCTGATGACGCGGGAGCGGTATGACCCTGTCAAGAACGCAGCCAACCTGGAGAAACACCGGGTCTCGCTCGCACTCGGGGATCGGATTTTCGCGGACGACGATCATGTGATCGTTCCCTCCATCCGTGAGATCGATGGAGAGGAACGATTCAAAGTGATCGGGATCGTCGGCGATAAGCTCTTTACGGGCGTTTTCGTCCGCCGGTCCGGTCAGCCCCGCTTCATTTCGGTTAGAAGGAGCAACACGGGTGAAGAACGAGCCTATCGCGCTTCCGACTGATCCAACGGACGATCAGGATTTCGACGCGACGTCCGAGGCCTTGGACCGAGGCCAGCGCGCGCGGCTCATCCGTCGAACGCGGACCGGCCTCGGTCTGTCGCAGTCCGAGTTCGCCAGCCGATTTCGGGTTCCGGTCGGCACCCTACGCGACTGGGAACAGGCACGTGCGACCGCACCGGATTTCGCCATCGCCTATGTCAGGGTGATCGGCCGCTACCCGGACATTGTGGCTCAAGCGGTGGCCTGAGCCGAGTCGACTCTCAGCGTCCGGCCTTGAGGAAGGCCTCGGCGCTGCGCAGGCTCAGTGCCATGATCGTCAGCGCCGGGTTGGCGGCGAGCGAACTCGGGAAAGTCGAGCCGTCGCAGATCCAGAGGTTCGGGACCTCGAAGCTGCGGCCGACGGGGTCGACCACCGCCGTGTCGCCGTCGCGGCCCATGCGACAGGTGCCGATGGTGTGGGCGACGCGCTCCAGGGTCCAGAGATCCGTGGCCCCGGCCGCCTCCCAGACCTGATTCAGGAAGCGGGTCGCGTGAGCGTTGAGGCGCTCCTCGTTCCGGCTGTAGCCGAAGCTGATCGCGGCCTTGCGCATGCCCAGAGCGTCAACCTCGTCGGACAGCGTCAGGACGTTGGCGTCGCAGGGCAGGGTCTCGCCGTTGATGCCGATCCCGGCCATGTGGTTGTAGCGGGCCAGTTGGTCGGCCAGCGCCCGCCCCCAGAGCTTGCGGCCCCGCGCCAGGGAATTGGCGAAGGTGAGGGGCACCACACCGAGGCTCTGGACGAGGTAGCCGCCGGCGAAGTCCGCATCGGCCGGGCGGATCATGTCCTCGGTGATGAGCGAGGACGGGTAGCCCTTGTTCATGCGCATCTCGGGCTCGAAGGTGCCCCAGACCTGAGTGGCGACGTGGCCCATGTAGTTGCGCCCGACCTGGCCGCTGCCGTTGGCAAGGTCGAGATGCAGCAGGAGACGCGCGGATTCCACCGAGCCGGCGCAGAGGAAGACGGTGCGGCAGGGCTGACGATGGTCGACGCCGCCCTGGCGATAGATCACCGCCGTCACCCGGCCGTCCTTCGCGCGCTCGATGCCGTGGACCCGGGCCTCGGCTCGGATCTCGGCGCCGTGATGGACGGCGAGCGGCAGATAGGTGACGTCCATGCTGGTCTTGGCGCCGGTGCGGCAGCCCTGATGGCAGTAGCCGCAATTGATGCAGCCGGGCCGGGTCGGGCCGTGCTCCTGCGCGAAGGCGCGCGAGACCACGGCCGCCGGCGCATCGGCGTAGCGCACGCCGAGCGCCGCGCAGGCGCTGGCCATGGCCTGGGCCGGGGCGTTGCGGGCGACGGGGCCGAGCGGGTAGGTGCGTGCGTCGTCCCAGGGATACGAGGCCGGGCCGGACACGCCGATGAAGGCCTCGACGCGCGCGTAGAAGGGCAGCAGCTCGGCGTAGTCGAGGGGCCAGTCGACGCCCTCGCCGGTCTCGGTGTGGAGGCGCAGGTCGCGGGCATCGGCCCGGGGCGTGAAGGCGCCCCAGTGCAAGGTGGAACCGCCGACACCGGTGCCGCTGTTGTTGCCGCCGAAGGCCTCGGGCGTCGAGCCGCCGCTGATCCGCTCCTCGGTCCAGTAGATCTCGTCGGCCAGGGTCTCGTCGAAGGCGAATCCCTTCGGATCGAAGTTGGGTCCGGCTTCCAGGGCGACGCAGGAGAGGCCGGCCTGAGCGAGGCGCGCCAGCAGGGGCGCGCCGCCGGCGCCGGTGCCGATCACCACCGCGTCGACGGTCTCGGAGGTAGCAAAGCGACGCATCGCATCGAGGTTCATCGGGCGGTCTCCAGGGGGGCGTTCGGTTCCCAGGCCTCGCGCTGGCCGATGCCGACCGCGTGGAAGCCGGGCAGGGGGGCGGTATCGCCGCCGGCGCCGATGCCGCCGAAGTTCATGCGGGCGAGGGCGACGGGGTGGGCGAGATAGGTGCGGGCCACGTCCGCGCGCAGGTCCTCGAACCAGAAGCCCATCTGCTCCGCATCGAGATCACCGGAGACCGCACCGGATTCCAGGCTTCCGAGCATCGCGTCCTGCGCCTCGGCCCCGAGGGCGACGAAGGGCGCGTCGTGGGCGGCGCGGGCGGCAGCGTCCAGGGTGCGAAGGGCGCGCCGGTAGGCTTCCGGGTCGGGCGGAAGCCGGGCGAAGCGCCAGCCATCCCCCGCCCCGCTCGCCAGCCGCGCGTCGATGCGGGCGGCAAAATCGATGGTCCCGGCGCCGTCCAGCGGAAGCACCCGGGCGCAGGCGGCCCGCAGGATGGCGAGGCCGACCGGATCGAGGGCCCGGGGCTGATAGGCCGGATCGTCGGGCTCGGCGCGCTGCAGCAGGGCCGCGCGCAGGCGGGCATTCACCCGGTCGGACCGGATCAGGGCCGCGTAGGAATCCGGGATCGCGGGCGCCTCGGCTTCGTTCGAGACCGCTCCGGCCGCGAGGCTCCGCACCGCTTCGGCCACCGCCTCGGGGCGCTCCAGGGGGATGAGGTGCCCGGTCCCTGCGAGAGACACGAGACGATGATGGGCGAGGTGCGGCGCCGTCAGCGCGGCCTGGGCGGCGGGGCCGAGATCGGCATCCTCCGCCCCCGCCAGGAGGATCGCCGGGCTGCGCAGCACGCCGATGCGCGCGCACCAGTCCTCGCGGCTGCCCGCGGTGAGCCAGAGCGTCCAGGCATCGGGGCTGGCACGCAGCACATCCGCCACCGTCTGCGCCATCCGGTCCGGGTCGAGGGGCCGGGCGATGTTCGCGGCGACGAAGGCCTCGGCCTCCCGCTGCCGGGTCTCGGAATCGGCGCCGATCCAGGCGATCATGGCGGCGCGCTTGTCCTCGCCCATGGGCTCGGGGGAGGGTGGCGAACCCGCCATGAGCACGAGGCCGGTCAGGCCTTCGAGGCCGGGCGCGCCGTCCTCCGCCTGCCGGGCGACCGCCAGGGCGACCTTGGCGCCCATGCTGTTGCCGGCCAGCATCCACCGTTCCGGCGCGTCGGCGCGAATCCGGGCGGCCACGCCCTCCGCCATCGCGGCGACGTCCCGGCCGGCGTCGGCACCGTCCGCGCCGAAGCCCGGCAGGTCGAGGGCGACGCAGGTCACGGCATCCGCGAGGTGTTGCGCGACCATCTCGAAAGTCCCGGCACTGCCGCCGAGATAATGAAGACAATATAAGACCGGGCGGTCGGATGATGTGATCGACATAGGCCCGAAAGAGCGCGCGGCGTCGCGCGTTCAAGTCATCGGGGACGCGGCGTTCGGCAGCAGCCCGGGCGCGGAACGAACGCCTACGCCGGTTGCGCGGCCTTCAGCGGGGCGCGGAGGCCTGCAGAGCCGCGAAGACGCGCAGGCTCGCCTCGAGATCGGCGGTGCCGACCTCGGCGAAGACCGCGGCGCGCAGGCGGGCAAGATCGGCCTCCATGCGGGCGACCACGGCCATGCCGGCGGGCGTCAGGCTGAGCACCTTGGCCCTGCGGTCGGTGGGGTCCTCGCGGCGGAGCGCGAGGCCGGCCTCGCAGAGCTGGTCGAGGAGACGGACCAGCGACGGGCCCTCGATGCCGACGGCCTCCGCGAGGGCGTTCTGACGCGGAGCGCCGTCGAGACGGGCGATCATGATCAGCGGCACGGCGGTGGCGTCCGAGAGGCCGTGCGCCTCCATCACGGCGTTGGCGGCGCGGCGCCAGTGCCGCCCCGTCAGGAGCAGGGTGTGCGTGTAGGCGAGGCGGAGCTGGTCCAGGCGGCGGTCGGGCGGCACATCGACCGGCGCCGGATCCGCGGACGGTTTTCGGGGCGGCACGCGTGAGGCTCCTGTGACACCGACCGGTGGACGATCCGGTTCTCTTTTCGTTTGCGTATTATTAGGATGCAATCCGTTTGATCGCAAGCGGACATCGTCGTATCAGGGCACCAGCCCACGTCTCGTCGTCCGGATGCGCCCGGCGGCCCGCGCCGCACCGGCCCTTGATTGATCCGACGAGACGTAAGTAAGGACTGACGATGAGCGCCCCCGACAACCTCTCCTTCACCACGCAGCCGCACGCCTCGCCCGTCTCGCCGGAGCGCCGGGCCGAGCTCCTCGTCGATCCCGGCTTCGGGCGGGTGTTCACCGACCACATGGTGACGATCCGCTACGTCGAGGGGCGGGGCTGGCACGATGCCCGCGTCGAGGCGCGCGCGCCGATCGCCCTCGATCCGGCGGCGGCGGTGCTGCACTACGCCCAGGAGATCTTCGAGGGGCTGAAGGCCTACCGCACCGCCGACGGCGGCGCCGCCCTGTTCCGGCCGGAGGCCAACGCCCTGCGCTTCCGCCGTTCGGCCGAGCGCCTAGCGATGCCGCCGCTGCCCGACGCCGTCTTCGTCGAGTCCGTCAAGCAACTGGTCAGCGCCGACCGCGACTGGATCCCGTCGAGCGAGGGCGGCAGCCTGTACCTGCGCCCCTTCATGATCGCCAGCGAGGTGTTCCTCGGGGTCAAGCCGTCCTCGGAATACCTCTACCTCGTCATCGCCTCGGCGGTGGGCGCCTACTTCAAGGGCGGCTCCGAGACCGTGACGGTCTGGGTCTCGCGGGACCAGACCCGCGCCGCCCCCGGCGGCACCGGTGCGGCCAAGTGCGGCGGCAATTACGCGGCCAGCCTGCGCGCCCAGGCGGCAGCGGTGGAGCATGGCTGCGCCCAGGTGGTGTTCCTCGACGCGGTCGAGCGCCGCTGGGTCGAGGAACTCGGCGGCATGAACATCTTCTTTGTCTTCGACGACGGCTCGATGGTCACCCCGCCCCTGAGCGACACCATCCTGTCGGGCATCACCCGCGACTCGATCCTGACCCTGGCGAAGGCCGACGGCATCACGGTCGCCGAACGGCCCTATTCCATCGACGACTGGAAGGCGGACGCCGCCAGCGGACGGCTGCGCGAGGTCTTCGCCTGCGGCACCGCCGCGGTCATCACCCCGGTCGGGACCGTGCGCAGCGCGGACGGGGAATTCTCGGTCTCGGACAACGTCGCCGGCCCGGTGACGAAGCGCCTGCGCTCGGCCCTCGTGGACATCCAGCGCGGCAACGCCCCCGATCCCCACGGGTGGGTCACGCGGGTGTACTGAGCCGCCGGCAGCCCCGAGCCCGGCTCAGGCGAGCCAGGGCTGGGCCGCGAGGTGCCGGGCCTGGAACGCCCGGATCGCCTCCGCGTGGTCGAGGGTGGCCCCGATCGCGTCGAGGCCCCGGACGAGGTGATCCTTGCGCCGGGCCGGGATGGCGAAGCCCTGCACCGCGCCGTCCGCGGTGGTGATGGTCTGGGCGGGCAGGTCGATCGTCATATGGTTCCGGGCGGGGTCTGCGGCCCGGGCCGACAGTTCCGCGACGGGTCCGGGCGCCAGCTCGATCAGCAGCAGGCCGTTATTGGCGGCGTTGTCGGCGAAGATGCCGGCGAAGCTGGTGCCGATGACCGCGCGGATGCCGCCCTGGAGCAGGCCCCAGACCGCGTGCTCGCGCGACGAGCCGCAGCCGAAATTCAGGCCGACCACCAGGATGCAGGCCCCCTGCCATGCGGGCCGGTTGAGGACGAAGTCCGGGCGCGGCTGGCCGGGGCCGGCATAGCGCAGGTCGTGGAAGGTGGCCGCCCCCAAGCCCGCGCGGTCGATCCCCTTGAGGAACTGCTTGGGCATGATGACGTCGGTGTCGATGTTGGCCGCAGGCAGGCCGGCGGCCGGGCCCGCGACGATCGTGAACGGCTGCATGGTCAGGTCTCCGGCGCGAGGCGGTTTTCCGGCGCGAAGCGGCGGCTGTCGGTGAGGTGGCCGGCAATGGCCGCGGCCGCCACCATGGCGGGGCTCATCAGGTGGGTGCGCCCGCCCGCGCCCTGGCGGCCCTCGAAGTTGCGGTTGGTGCTGGAGGCGCAGCGCTCGCCCGGCGCCAGCACGTCGTCGTTCATGGCCAGGCACATCGAGCAGCCGGATTGGCGCCACTCGAAGCCGGCATCGCGGAAGACCCGGTCGAGCCCCTCCGCCTCGGCCGCCCGGCGCACGCTGGAGGAGCCGGGCACCACCATGGCCTGGACGCCGTGCGCGACCCGCCGGCCGCGCACGAGGGCGGCGGCCTCGCGCAGGTCGGAGAGCCGGGCGTTGGTGCAGGAGCCGATGAAGGCGCGCTGGATCGGGATGGCCTCAAGGGGCGTGCCCGGGACGAGGTCCATGTAGGACAGTGCCCGGACCATGTCCCGGCGACGGGCCGGATCGGGCTCGGCCGCCGGATCGGGCACGCGGCCGTTGACCGGGCCCGCCTGGTCCGGGCTGGTCCCCCAGGTCACCATCGGCTCGATCGCGGCGGCGTCGAGGGCGACCTCGCGGTCGAACACGGCCCCGTCGTCGCTGCGCAAGCTCGGCCAATGGGCCGCGGCAGCCTCCCAGAGGACGCCCTTCGGCGCGCGGGGCTTGTCCGCCAGGTAGTCCAGCACGGTCCGGTCGGGGGCCATGACGACGCCGCGGGCGCCGCACTCGACGGCCATGTTGCAGATCGTCATGCGGCCCTCGACGGACAGGGCCTCCACGGTGGGGCCGGCGAACTCGACGGCGTAGCCCGTCGCCCCGTCGGCGCCGATGCGGCGGATCAGGGCCATGACCACGTCCTTGGCGGTGACGCCCGGCGCCAGGGTGCCCGAGACCGTGACCCGCAGGGTCTTCATCCGGCGGTACACCAGGGTCTGGGTGGCGAGGTAGTGCTCGATGTCCGAGGTGCCGATGCCGAAGCCGAGGGCGCCCAACGCCCCGTAGGTGGTGGTGTGGCTGTCGCCCGCCGCCACGATCATGCCCGGCAGGACGAAGCCCTGCTCGGGGGCGACCACGTGCTCGATGCCCTGGAGCGGGTGCAGCACGTCGAGGAGCTCGATCCCGAAATCCCGGCAGTTCTCGTCGAAATACGCGACCTGCCGCGCCCCGCCGGAATCGGGCATGGCGGCGACGCGCTCCGCCGCCGTGGGATTGACGTGATCGACCACCGCCAGGGCGGCGTCCGGCCGCCAGACCCGGCGCCCGGCGGCCCGCAGGCCGCTGAAGGCCTGCGGGCTGGTGTACTCGTTGAGCACCGTGCGGTCGACGTAGAGCAGGACGCTGGCCCCGGGGCCTTCGGCGTCGTCCAGACGGCGCACGGTGTGGGCGTCCACCAGCTTGTCGTAGAGGGTGCGGGCCTGCATCGATCGGCTCTCGGGCTCCGGCGGGACTGGGTTCAAACGGGAAACGCGGTGCGGGACTGAACCCGATCCAGGGCCGCGAAGCCAATGCCGATGCGGCATCGGGTGATGCCGGGCGCCGCACCCGGAGCCCGCCGGCCGAACGACCTCGGGCGACGGTGGCGGCCGGGTCCGGCGGAACCAGGGGCGGATACGGGCTTTGCTCGATCAGAGCGGAGACCGGATCGGCAAGCCCGCGCGACGCTCGAGCGAAGCCGGAATCCGCCACCCCGAGGGATCGAACGCATCGGGTTCGAGGGGTCAGGGCAGGGCGGCGCGCTTGCGCAGGATCAGGTCACCCCGGAACAGGAACTTCTGGGCGCGCTTGCCGGTGTCGACCTCGGTGGTGAAGACGTTGCCGTGGCTGTCCACCGCAAGGTTGTGGACCCAGTGGAAGTCGCCCGCCATCCGGCCGTTGCGGCCGAAGGCGCCGAGCACCTCGCCGGTCGCGCGGCTGAGCGTCCGGACCTCGTTGTTGGCCCCGTCCGCGTTCAGGAGGTAGCTCTGCTCGGCGTCGGGCCAGAGCGCCAGCTCCCAGACGGAGCCGTTGGCGCGGGTGTTCGCCTCGACGAAGAACTCCTTCACGAAGGTGCCGTCGCGGCGGAAGACCTGGACCCGGTCGTTGGTGCGGTCGCAGACGTAGACCAGGCCGTCGCGGGCGATCTGCACGCAGTGGACGGGATTGCGGAACTGCTGAGCCGGAGCCGCGACCGGGTCGTAGGCCGGCAGGGTCTCGTCCGTGGGCGGCTTGCCGTAGGCGCCCCACATCCGCTTGAACGCGCCGGTCTCGGCATCGAATACGATGATTCGATGGTTGAAGTAGCCGTCGGCGACGTAGAGCTCGTTGGTCTCGGGATCGACCTGCATCGCGGCCGGCTTGCCGAGCCGCGAGGTGTCGAGGCTGTTGGTCTGCGGGCCCTGCTTGCCGATCTGCAGGACGAACCGGCCCTCGGTGGTGAATTTCAGGATCTGCCCGTCCGTGTCGCCGTTCCCGGCAAGCCAGACGAAGCCCTTGTGGTCGATGTGGATGCCGTGCTCGTTCTGCGGCCAGTCGTAGCCCTCGCCGGGGCCGCCCCAGCTGCGGATCAGGGTGCCGGCCTGGTCGAACACCAGTACGGGGGGCGCGGGGCGGCAGCACTTGGTGCGGGGCGGCGAGAGGCTTGCGGCCTTCTCGTCATCGGTAAGGGTGCGCGGGCGCTGCACCACCCAGATGTTGTCCTGCGCGTCGACGGCGACGCCCGAGGCCTGACCCATGATCCACTGATGGGGCAGCGGTTTCGGCCAGGCCGGATCGACCTGGAAGGTCAGCGGATCCGCACACGCCACACCCGACCACGCGACCGCGAGCGCGGCCAGACCAAGCCGAAGCCTCATGCTTTCCTCCCGATGTCGTCCGGCCTTGGCGACCGTCTCTTGATGATCGGCTGTTGCCGATCAGATCTTTCTGATCCGATCTTGCACACAGTATTCGCGCCCGGCGGCGAGGCGTCCAGTCGCGCCAGGGCGGAGGCGTGTCGCCGACCCGGATCTGTCACCCGGCCGGCGCGCGTCGGGCCCCCTCCTGGGACGCCCCCCGGAGGACCGCCTCCCACAGGATCGCCGCCCGCTCCCAGGTCAGGGCCCGGCGCTGGAGGAGCGCGCCGGCGCTGAGTTCCGACCAGAGGTCGTCCTGGGTGGCGAGGCTCACGACGGCCTCGGCGAAGGCCGCATCCGTCCCGGCGATCCAGCCGTTCACGCCGTGCTGCACCCGCTCGGCGAGGGCGCCGATACCGGCGGTCACCACCGGCAACCCCATGGCCTGGGCCTCCGCCGCCGCGAGGCAGAAGGTCTCGTCGGGGGAACCGGGGCAGACCATGGCGCGTGCAGTGCCGTAGAACGCCGCCAGGGCGGCGGCCCCACGGCGGGGGTGGAACACCACCGGTCCGCGATCGTCGGGCGAGTCGGGCTGTTCGGATCCGAAGACGTGGAGCTTCGCGCCCGACGCGATCAGGGGCGCGGCGCTGCGCCAGAGCCGCAGCATCCGGTCGAGGCCGCGCTGGGGCTGGGAGGCGTAGACGAAATCCCGGCTCCGGCCCCGCGTCGGCTCGGGCGTCAGGAAGACGGGCGAGACGCCGTGCGGGACGACGTGGCGGCGCCGGAAGGGATAGAGCGGCGACATGTTCCGCGCCGCGAGGGTGCCGACGAAGACGGCCTCCGGCCGCAGGGAGAGGAAGGGCAGGAGGTAGCCCTTCCGCACGGACTTCTCGACGTTCAGCGGATTGTGGACCCAGACGATGCCGCGCCGGCCCGGATGGGCGCGGAGCGGGCGGGGGTCGTTGCTGGTGACCACCGCGTCGGCCTCGCAGGTCGCCGCCTCGCCGAGGGGGATGTTGCGGACGCCGTCCCGCTCCACCGTCCCGCTCCGGCGGGTGGCCAGGGTCACCGCCCAGCCCCGTCGAGCCAGGGCGCGGGACAGGGCGATGTTCGTGCTCTCGATCCCGCCGAGGCCGATCGCGGGCGGCGTGTCGAGGCCGAAGGCCACCGGCGTCGCGCAGATGAACAGGACCCGACGCATCGACATCTCCAGGGATCGCGTGTCCGGCCGGTCAGAGGCCGAGGCTCCGAGCCTGCTGGCCGAGCCAGGAGGTGGGCGGCGGGGGAGCGTCCCGGCCGATCGACCAGAGCTTGCCGCGCCAGGCATGCACCGAAACCGTCTCGGGCCCGATGAGCGTGCGCGCCGCCCGGTCGTCCGCCTCGGTCAGGAGGTGGGCGTCGTCGTCGCCGAGGGGATAGAACACCGCCCGCGCCCGGGCATGGCCCTCCAGGCGGAGCTTGCGCACGAAGTAGGTGAGGGCGCGCGGGCCGATCGCCAGGCGCTCCGGGTGGAACGGGATGCGCTTGCCGACCAGCAGTTCGAGGCGGCGCTTGACCCGGATGTGTCCGGTCGCCCAGGGCGCCCGGATCGGCACCGTCGAGATCGCGTCCCAGTAGCGGGTGACGAGCTCGGACTCCGGGGGGGCCGACAGGATCGCGTTGTTGAGGCGGCTCGCGTTGAGCCAGCCGAACAGGTACTCGGCCGCGCCGGCGGGCGTCTCGAGGGGGCGCTGGAAGACGCAGTCGAGGTCCGACCAGATGCCCTTGCCGTCGCGGATCAGGCTGAGGCGCAGGTAGTCGGCGTAGAAGGCGAGGACCCCGCGGCTGCGGTAGAGATCCGCCATGACATTGGGGCCGATCCCCTCGCGGGCATCGATCACCGTGCCGGGCAGCCCCTGCGCGCGCAGGGCGGCGACATCGTGCGCGTAGATGTGGAGCGGGTGTCCGGCCGCGACGATCGAGGCGGCGCTGAGCCGTTCGAGCCAGGTCACCGGCCCTTCCCAGTAGGTGACGATGGTCCTCGGTGGCGTTCGCTCGGGCGCAACGGGCATGGCCGCGGATCGACTCATTCCCTCTCATGCCCTTCCGTCTCGCCGCCGCGCGGCCTCGGTTCCCCGGGGCTGCTCTATCGCGGCCCCTCCGGCGCGACCACCGCTAAATCCGGTCCGGATCACGGGGAGGCCAGGATCCGCTCCCGCAACGGGGCATCCGCGTAACCGTCGGGGGGCAGGCCGTTGGCGGCCTGGTAGGCACGGATCGCCGCCCGCGTCCGGGGGCCGATCTTGCCGTCGGCGCCGCCGGCCGGAAACCCGCGCTCGGCGAGGCGCAGCTGCAGCGCCCGGACGTCGCCGGTACTGGGCATCACCGCGTCGCGCGGCCAGTCCCGGATGAAGCCCGGCTCGCCGCGCAGGCGGTCGGACAGGTGCGCCACGCTGAGCGCGTAGGCGAGGGCGGTGTTGTAGCGCAGGATGACCCGGAAGTTGGGCTGGAGCAGGAAGGCCGGCCCGCGCGCGCCCGCCGGCAGAACCAGCGTCGCCGGGCCGCCCGCCTCCGCGAGCGGCTGGACCGGGATCACGCCGCGGTCGCGCCAATCCGCGAGGCTGCGCTCCGTGGTCTCGTCGGCCAGGGCGAGGTCGAACCCCTCCGGCAGCCGGGCCTCGCTGCCCCAGCGCGCGCCGGAGCGCCAGCCCATCGCCACGAGGTAGTTGGCCGTGGAGGCGAGGGCGTCCGGCACCGAGGTCCAGATGTCGCGCCGGCCGTCCCCGTCGAAATCCACCGCATAGGCCTGGTAGACGGTCGGCATGAACTGGGTGTGGCCCATGGCCCCGGCCCAGGATCCGGTGAGCGGCCCGGGGGGCGCCTTGTCCTGGGCCTGGATTTCCAGGGCGGCGATCAGTTCCGCGCGCCAATAGGGCGCCCGCGCCGTCTCGGTGCAGGCCAGCGTCGCCAGAGCGCGCAGGACGGGACGGACGATCCCGGGATCCTCGAGCACGCTGCCGTAGGTCGATTCGACCCCCCAGAAGGCCGCCAGGACGAAGCGGTCGACGCCGTATCGGGCCTCGATGGCATCGAAGGTCGCGGACCATTCCGCCAGCTTGCGCCGGCCTTCGGCGATCCGCGCCTCGGTGAGGTTGGCATCGAGGTAGGACCAGATCGGCGTCACGAATTCCGCCTGGGCCTGCGGCGCGGCGGCCACCTCGGAATCGGGGGAGAGGGCGCGCAAGCCGTCCGCCACCCGCGCGGGAACGCCACGCGCCTCCGCTTCGGCGGCGATCGCCCCGGTGCACAGCCCGAAGGCGCGGGGTTGCGCCTCGCCCCCGGATGCGGCACCCGCGGCGGGGGCCGCGGTCTCGGCCGACGCGGTACGGCCCGCCTCGGGAAGCAGGAACAGGGCGGCCATGAGAGAGATCGCGGCGGCAGGCCCGCGCAAAACCCCGGAGCGTCGCTGGCGGCACCACATGCGGGTCGTCTCCTCTCCTCGTTCCGTCGGGAGCCTAGCGTCGCCGATCGGAGGGCGGAAGCGGTCCCTGGCGACGCCTCGCTCCCCGCGGACCGCCGCGTGATCGGGACGCGCCGGCCTGGCCGCGGCACCCACCGGCCGTTGCGAAGCCGGCGCTGCGCGTCCACGATCGGGCGAGGGAGGATCGTTATGCGTTGCCGGAACCGGCGTGATCGCCCGCGAGGCGGCCGATGCTGATCGCGCTGCTACTGGTCGTAGGCGGGATCGCGATCGGCTTCTGCAGCCGGGTCATGACGGCCGTCGGATTGTCCGGTCTCGTGGTCGTCCTGTCGGTCGTGGTCTGGATCGCCCGGGGCGACGCCTCCGGCATCGGCGGCCTCGTGCTGCTCGCCCATCTCAGTGCCCTGCAAAGCGGCTACCTGCTCGGCGCCTATCTGCGCGTCCGCGCCGACGACCCCTGACGGCGCGGCGGCCTCACCAGAACCAGACCGCCGTCTCGCTGAGCGCCAAGATCGGCCACCACAGAAGTAGGGCCGTCGCGCAGGAAACGAGCACCAGCGCCAGGGGCGGGCGCCGGTTCGGGCCAGGACGGCGTGTCTTGATGCGGAACATGATCGATGCGGCCCGGGACAGTTCGACGTTCGTCTAGGGCTGAACTGCAGGGTCCGGACCGTCCCGGCGGCGAGGTCGACGCGACGGCGCGGCGCTGTATTCGGACATCTCTGCGTAACCAAACGCGGGGAAGTGATGTCCGTGGCCTGGTTCACAAGCAAAATTGCCGCAATGTGGCTCGACTCACGGCCGCGTTTGCCGCCTTGCTCCGCGCAAGGGGTCACCATCGATCCGTGCGGCCCCGGGGCGGCGCCGCACGGCCAGGGAGTTTTGACATGATCGGACGTGGGTATCGGACGCCGTGGCTCGCGGCGGCCTTCGCGGCGCTCGTCTGTGCGACGGGCGGGGCGAACGCGGCGCAATGCGGCAACAGCGCGGCCGGCTTCGAAGCCTGGAAGCGGGAATTCGCCGAGGAGGCGCGCGGCCGGGCCAGCGCCGCGAGCCTCGCCGCCCTGATGGGCACGTCCTACTCGACGGCGACGATCTCGGCCGATCGCGGCCAGAAGAGCTTCAAGCTCTCGCTGGACCAGTTCCTGGCCAAGCGCGGCGGCAACACCATCGTGTCCCGCGGCCGCGCCCTCAAGGCCCAGAACGCCGCCCTGTTCGACTCGATCGAGCAGCGCTACGGCGTGCCGCCGGGTCCGCTCCTGGCGATCTGGGGCATGGAGACGGGCTTCGGCGCGGTGAAGGGCAACGTGAACACGCTCTCGGCGGTCGCGACGCTGGCCTACGATTGCCGCCGCTCGGCCTACTTCACCGATCAGCTCTACGCCGCCCTCACCCTGGTGGATCGCGGCGTCCTGACCGCGAGCACCCGGGGCGCGGCCCACGGCGAGGTCGGCCACACCCAGTTCCTGCCCAAGAACGTCCTGAACTACGGCGTCGGCGGCAGCCTCGACAGCTCGGCCAACGCCCTCAACTCCACCGCGAACTTCCTCAAGGGCCATGGCTGGCGCGCGGGCGCCGGCTACCAGCCGGGCGAGCCGAACTTCGCCGCCATCCAGGGCTGGAACGCCGCCTCCGTCTACCAGCGCGCCATCGCGCTGCTCGGCGAGCGCATCGACGGCCGCTAGCGGCCCGGTCCGCGCTCCGCGCCCCGGCGCGGAGCGCGTCCGGCCTCAGGGCCGCAGCCCGGCGACGTCGTCGCTGCAGAGCATCAGGTCGGTCGCGCCCGCCACGAGACCGGCGACGGCGCGCAGGTCCTGCGGCTCGCGCGGGCTCGCCGCCACGCGGCCGGCATCGCGCTTGAGGGCGCGGTTGCAGCCGCAGGAGGGCAGGCCTCCGTCGGGCGTGCAGGCATCGTGCCTGCGGCACGCGGCATCCAGCGCGTCGACCGGAGCCACATCCATGCCGTCGTTGCCGGGGCCGCAATAATGCCCGTGCATGAGCAGGGTCGGGCGCGGCGTCTGACCGGGACCCGTCAGGTCCTGGGCGGCGAGGGGCGTGGCGAGGCTGAAGGCTCCGAGAAGCAGGGCGAGCGTCAGGGTCCGCATGGCGGGTCTCCGGTCAGGGGATGGGGTCGGGAAATCGCGGGGTTCGAGCCCGCCGGACGCGTGGCGGCACCGACTATGGAATCGGGCGGACGCGGGCGCGGGGCTGCGCCCGAAGGCGGCAGGGTGCGACGCGCTCAGGCCGGGGGAGCGCCTCGGATGAGCGCCCGGACGCGGTCCGGCCCGGCGGTTCCGATGGTCGGCGATGCGAAGGTCATGGTGTCACGGTCCCGCGTCTTGGCAGGACGGATCGGACGCGGGCCGCACGCGCTGGCCGCATCTGCCGTCCGGTAGACCCCTCGGGCGTTACAACCGGATCGGAACCGCTGCGTTCCATAGTTTTCGCAGAGCCTCCGGTCCGGAACGGCGAACGTTGGCCAGGCTCACGCCTGCAGGCGGGCATGCGCGACGGGACCCTGACAGGTCAGCCGACGTCCCAGCTAGGCACCGTGCCGGTCTGAGCGCCCTTCCGCCGCGATCAGGAAACGCAATCGTTCCTTTTCGCGACCATCCTCAGCAGGCCGCGACGTTCACCGCGAGGCCGCCCAGCGAGGTCTCCTTGTACTTCGCCTGCATGTCGTGGCCGGTCTGGCGCATGGTCTCGATGACCTCGTCGAGGCTGACGCGGTGAATGCCATCGCCGCGCAGGGCCAGGGACGCGGCCACCACCGCCTTGTTGGCCCCGAAGGCGTTGCGCTCGATGCAGGGGATCTGCACCAGCCCGCCGATGGGATCGCAGGTCATGCCGAGATGGTGCTCCATCGCGATCTCGGCGGCGTTCTCCACCTGGGCCGGGCTGCCGCCGAGGAAGGCCGCGAGGCCCGCCGCTGCCATCGCGGCCGCCGAACCGACCTCCCCCTGGCAGCCGACCTCGGCGCCCGAGATCGACGCGCGGGTCTTGATCAGGCCGCCCACCGCCGCGGCCGTGAGCAGGAATTCCCGGGCGCGGGCCTCCGACCAGTCGGGGCAGAAGTCCCGGGCGTAGCGCAGGACGGCCGGCACGATCCCCGCCGCGCCGTTGGTGGGCGCCGTCACCACCCGTCCGCCCGCCGCGTTCTCCTCGTTCACCGCCAGCGCGTAGAGGCTGATCCAGTCCACGATCTCGTGGGCGGCGCGCGCATTGCGCAGGCGCCCGGCGGTGAGGTCCTCGTGCAGCCGCTTGGCCCGCCGGCGCACCTTGAGGCCGCCGGGCAACTCGCCGTCCTGGCGCAGACCCCGGTCGATGCAGGCGAACATCGCGTCGCGGATGTCGTCGAGGCCGGCCTCCACGGCATCGGGCGTGCGAGTGCCGCACTCGTTGGCGAACTGCACCTCGGCGATGGTCCGGCCCTCGGCGACACAGAGGGCGAGGAGGCCGGCGGCACTGGCATAGGGCAGGGGGCAATCCGCCTCCGCGCCCGCCCCCCCTTGCGCCTCCGCCTCCGTCACCACGAACCCGCCGCCGATCGAGTAATAGATCTCGCTGTCGCGGATCGCCCCGGCGGCATCGAGGGCGCGAAAGCGCAGGCCGTTGGTGTGCAGGGGCAGCACGTCGGTAAAGTTGAACGCGAGGTCCGCGGCCGGGTCGAAGGCCGGGCCCGCGGGGGCCAGCCGCTTCTCCGCACCGAGGGCCGCGACGAGGCCGGCCACCCCGTCCGGGTCGACGGATCGGGGGTCGTGGCCGAGGAGCCCGAGGAAGATCGCCGTGTCGGTGCCGTGCCCGCGTCCCGTCCAGGCCAGGGAGCCGAAGATCTCCGCCTGGATGCGGGCGAGCCCGGGCAACCCCGCGGTCCGGGCGCGGAAGCGGAGCGCGGCCAGCATCGGGCCGACGGTGTGCGAGCTCGACGGGCCGATCCCGATCTTGAAGAGGTCGAAGGCGCTGATCATCGGCTCTCGCGTTCCGGATGGGACCGACGCCCGGGCAGGAACGCCGCCACCGCTCTTCCACGCTGCGGGCGGGCGCCGGCCGGGAGGCGGCGCCCCGCCTGATACACCGCCGGGCCCGGGCCGCGCATCCTGAATTCGCGCCGCCGCCGACCCAGGGCGGCGCGGTGGAATCCCGGCGGATCAGGCCGCGGCGCGGTCGAAATCGGTCCGGTCGGCGGCCGAGGCCAGGAGCTCGGCGACCAGGGCGACGAGTTGATGCCCGTGATAGGGCGTGCGCAGGCGCAGGGCCCCCGGCTCCAGGGCCTCGCCGTCGAGCTGGCGCAGGGAGCGGGCGGTGTAGACGACGCCCACCGCCGGATCGAGACAGCGGGCCACGCCGGCGAGCGAAAGGCCGTCCACCGTGTCGCGCACGTCGGCATCGGTCACCAGCACGTCGACGCGGCGCTCGCCGGTCTGGGCGAGGAGCAGGCTCTCGACCTCGCCGGCCGTGCGCGCGCCGAGCACCGCGTAGCCCGACATCTCCAGGCAGCTCGTGGTGATGGAGCGGGTCAACTCGTCTCCGGCAAGGAGAACCACGAGCGGTTGGCGGAACGCGGGCATCATGCGTGAACTTCCTGGGTAAACCGATCTCGCGCGCTTCGGCTTTCAAGTGGACGGTGGTTCGACGGTAGGATCGATCAATTAACGCGTCCTTAAACGACCGGTTTCACGAGGCAATATCGATTTTCTCGACAAGCACACAAGTTCGGCAATTTGGAGGAAATGCCCGCCTTATCAGCATCGACCTGCCTGAAAAGATAGCGCCCCAAGCAGGTCGGCCGCATCGACTGGATTTTACACCCGATGGCCGCCTGGAATCAGGGCATCGCCGGGGTGAAAACCGGACGGCTCCGCTCTCCGCAGGCCTCCGCTTGCCCCAGACCCGGGCCGGGCGGGCAATCCCGCCTCGCGCTCGGGCCCACGACGCAAACCTTCGGCCAGCGCCCGCGATCGGGGAAGGAGCTTTTCCGTCCGGGCCGAAAAAAGCCGTTTGCTTCCTTTGACGCGCGATCAATACCAAGCAATCCTAAGAACAGAACGACGAACCCAAACACAGATCTGGGTAAGACCAGCATTCACGAGCATGTGAACGCTCTGGTTTTCGTATTCAGTCCGTCAACCGATCGACATCGGGTGCACTCCGTGCGCCCTGCCGGAACGCGCGGCCCGATCAACGCAGGGGTGGGAACATGGCCTTTCAAACGGGAACTCGCGACGGCAGCGAGCCGATCCGCTTCGCCTACTGGGTGCCCAACGTCTCGGGGGGCCTCGTCATCAGCAAGATCGCCCAGCGCACGAGCTGGGACGCGCCCTATAACCGACGCCTCGCGCAGATCGCGGAGGAGGCCGGGTTCGACTACGCCCTCACGCAGATCCGCTTCACGGCCGGCTACGGTGCCGAGTACCAGCACGAATCCGTCGCCTTCAGCCACGCCCTGCTGGCGGCCACCTCCCGGCTGAAGGTGATCGCCGCCCTCCTGCCCGGGCCCTGGAACCCGACGCTCGCCGCCAAGCAGATCGCCACCATCAGCCAGATCACGGAGGGGCGCATCGCCATCAACGTGGTCTCGGGCTGGTTCTCGGGCGAGTTCCGCGCCATCGGCGAGCCATGGCTCGACCATGACGAGCGCTACCGCCGCTCGGAGGAGTTCATCCGTGCCCTGCGGGGAATCTGGACCCAGGACAACTTCACCTTCCGGGGCGATTTCTACCGCTACAGCGACTACACCCTGAAGCCGAAACCCGCCGATCCGCAGCCCGAGATCTTCCAGGGCGGCTCGTCCCGGGCGGCGCGCGACATGGCGGCCCGCGTCTCGGACTGGTACTTCACCAACGGCAACACGCCCGAGGGCATCCGGGCCCAGGTCGACGACGTCCAAGCCAAGGCGCGCGCCAACGGCCACGCGGTGAAGGTGGGCGTCAACGCCTTCGTCATCGCCCGCGACACCGAGGAAGAGGCCCGCGCCGTCCTCCAGGAGATCATCGACCAGGCCGACCCGGACGCCGTGAAGGCCTTCGGGCACGAGGCGAAGAACGCCGGCAAGGCCTCGCCGGAGGGCGAGGGCAACTGGGCCAAATCGAGCTTCGCGGACCTCGTCCAGTACAACGACGGCTTCAAGACCAATCTGATCGGCACGCCGGATCAGATCGCCGAGCGCATCGTGGCGCTGAAGGCGGTCGGCGTCGACCTCGCCCTGCTGGCCTTCCTGCACTTCCAGGAGGAGGTCGCGTATTTCGGCGAACACGTCATTCCGCGCGTCCGCGCCCTGGAGGCGGCGCGCCGCGAACAGGCGCAGGCGGCCTGAGCCGAGCCGGTCCCCGAACGCGCCCCCTGATCCGGAGACACCCCATGAACATCGCCGTCAGTCCGCCCCCGCGGGACACCGATCGCTGGCCCGCCGGGGCACCCGGCCCCGAGCGCCCGGCCGCGCCGGCCCACGTCATCCGCGACGCGGCCGAGGCCCTGCGCGTCGCCCACGCCCTGGCGGCGACGTTCCGGGTCGGCGCCTCCGAGCGCGACCGCACGGGGCGCCGACCCCTGGCCGAGCTCGACGCGTTCTCGCAGAGCGGCCTGTGGTCCATCAACGTGCCGCGGGCCCATGGCGGGCCGGGGCTGTCCTACGGGACCTTGGCGCAGGTCATCGCCATCGTCTCGGCCGCCGACCCGTCGATTGGGCAGATCGCCCAGAACCACCTCGGCATCGTGGCGGCCATCGACACGGTCTCGGACGAGGCTCAGAAGGCCCTGCTGTTCGGCCTCGTCCTGGCCGGCACCCGGTTCGGCAACGCCTTCTCGGAGATCGGCACGCCGCGCGCCGCCGACTTCGAGACCCACTTCGTGGAGGATGGCGACCACGTGGTGGTGCACGGCACCAAGTTCTACGCCACCGGCGCGCTGCTGGCCCACCTCGTGCCCATCGTGGCCCTCGATGGCGAGGGCCGGGCCTGGTACGCCATTGCCGAGCGCAACGCGCCGGGACTCACGGTGATCGACGACTGGTCGAGCTTCGGCCAGCGCACCACCGCGAGCGGCACCGTGCGAATCGACGGCGTGCGCGTGCCGAAAACCCACCTGGTGCCGGCCTGGAAGGGCTACGCGCAGCCGAGCGCCGACGGGGCGATCTTCCAGATCATCCAGGCGGCCGTGGATGCGGGCATCGCCCGGGCGGCGCTCGCCGAGACCATCGACTTCGTGCGCACCAAGTCGCGCCCCTAGGTCGACAGCGGCCTGGCGCGCGCCTCCGACGACCCCCACACCATCCGCATCGTCGGCGACCTCACGATCCGCCTGCACGCCGCAGAGGCGCTGCTCGACCGGGCCGGCCTCGCCCTCGACGCCGCCGTGGCGGCGCCGGATGCCGAGACGGTGGCGGCCGCGCAGCTCGCGGTGGCGGAAGCCAAGGTGCTCACCACCGAGGTGGCGCTCGGCGCCAGCAACACCCTGTTCGAGCTCGCCGGCACCCGCGCGACACTGGCCGAGCACAATCTCGACCGGCACTGGCGCAACGCCCGCACCCACACGCTCCACGACCCCGTGCGCTGGAAATACGCGATCGTCGGCAACCACGCGCTCAATGGGGTGAACCCGCCCTTCCACGCGTGGAGCTGAGGCGGGACGCCGACACGCACCCTCCTCGACGACGCCCCCCCGACGCCCGATTCGGTGCGCCGGAGCGCGGACCGGGACGCGGGGTCCACCGGGTGTCCGGCCCCGCACGCATGGGACCCGCCGGCACCCCATCGCGGACATCGTCCGCTCCGGGGGCGGGGTCCCTCAGGCGGAGCGCCGCGCCGCGGCCCCTTCCTCCGGATCGGGCGTCTGCCCAAGGCGGGCCTCAAGGGCCTCCAGGGTCCGGTCCAGGAGCGGCGACAGGCCGGCGATCTCCGCGTCCGTCGGGAGGACGGCGCTGGAGCGAGCCCTGCTCTCGATCTCTCCCAGCACCAGGCCCAGGGCCCGGCCACCGATGTTCAGGCTCATCGACTTCAGGCTGTGCGCCGCGCGCGCGATCGCCTCGGCATCGCCGCGGCTTGCCGCCGCCCGGAGGTCCGCGAGGGCCTTGGGCGCGTGGTCCCGATAGAGGCCGAGCA
This sequence comes from Methylobacterium sp. Leaf465, assembly GCF_001424705.1. Lineage (GTDB taxonomy): Bacteria > Pseudomonadota > Alphaproteobacteria > Rhizobiales > Beijerinckiaceae > Methylobacterium. The sequence continues at coordinate 50,167 of NZ_LMRA01000003.1, read as the reverse complement.
CGCGGGCACTGAAATCGCCGCCGGCCCGGGCCGCCATGTCGATCAACCCCGCGAGCACGTCCTCGTCCAAGAGGCCGTCCGCCTCCGGCTGGGGCGCGGCGTCGGGCGAGGGACGTCGCGGCGCGACCGCGGTCTCAGTCTCGGCCTCGGGCACGAGGAAGGCCGCCAGCGTGTCGGCGAGGGCCGCCAGGGTGAAGGGCTTGGCGAGCTTGGCATCCATGCCGGCCTCGCGCCACGCCTCGGCGCCGGCCCCCACCACGTGGGCCGTGAGGGCCACGATGGGCGTGCGGACGCGGCCCTGCGCGATGGCCTCGGCCCGAATGGCCTCGGCCGCCGCGTAGCCGTCGAGGACCGGCATGCTGCCGTCCATCAGGATGAGGTCGAACGCCCGGTCGCGACAGGCTTCGAGGGCCGCACGGCCGTCCTCGACCAGGGTGAGGGCGGTGACGCCGCAGCGAGCCAGGGCCTCGCGGGCGACCTCGCGGTTCACCGGGCTATCGTCGGCCAGGAGGATGCGCGCGGCGGGGAATTGCGGCAGGCGCGTGCGGGCGGACAGGCGGGGGCCGGAGACGAACGGCGTCCCGCCGGCCAGCGCGTCCAGGGCGCCGCGCCACTCCTCCTGGACGACCGGCCAGCCGAGGAGGTGGTCGGCCCAGCCCGCCTCCAGGACCGGCGCCGCGGCGGCATCGCCGAGGCGCGCCAGGGCCAGGACCCGGCCCGGCCCGCTCGGGCGACGGCCCAGGGCCAGGATCGTGGCCGCATCCGCGATCCAGTGCGCCGCCCCGGCCTCGGCGGCCTCCGCCGGAAGGCAGGTGAACCCGGCCTCGGCGAGGCGGAGCCCGAGGCACTCCCGCGTGGCGTCGCCCGACAGCGCGAGCACGATCCCGGCTCCGACCGCGTCGGTGCGCCGGACGAGGGTCGGCGCATCGGCGTCGCCCGCCTCCAGGGGCAGCTCGGCCCAGAAGGTCGAGCCGGCGCCGATCTCGCTCTCGACGCCCATGCGGCCGCCCATGGCGAGGGCGAGGCGATGGGCGATCGAGAGGCCGAGGCCAGTGCCGCCGAAGCGCCGGGTGGTCGACTGATCGGCCTGCGCGAAGGCCGAGAACAGGGTGCCGACCTTGTCGGCCGGGATGCCGACGCCGGTATCCCGGACGCTGAGGCGCAGCATGCCGGCCGCGCCGCGCTCCAGCCGCACCAGGACCGAGCCGGACGGGGTGAACTTCAGGGCATTGTTGACGAAGTTGCTGAGGATCTGGCCGAGGCGCACCGGATCGCCGATCACGTGGCGCGGCACGTCCGGCGCCACGTAGGCGGCAAGGTCGAGGCCGTTCTCGACGGCCTTCTCGGCGAAGAGCGAGACCACGGTGTCGACGACCTCGGACGGATCGACGGCGATCCGCTCCAGATCGAGCTTGCCCGCCTCCACCTTCGCGAAGTCGAGGATGTCGTTGATGATCGCCAGCAGGCTCTGCCCGGAGCGGGCGACCACCTCGGCGTAGCGCTGCTGCCGCTGCGGCAGGTCGGAGGCCGCCAGGAGTTCGGCCATCACCAGCATGCCGTTGAGCGGCGTGCGGATCTCGTGGCTCATGGTGGCCAGGAACGTCGACTTGGCGGCGTTGGCGGCCTCGGCCGCCTGCTTGGCCTCGTGCAGGTCGGCGGTCCGTTCCGCCACGTCGGCCTCCAGGCGCTGCATGTGCTGCGCCAGGCGGGCATCGCGCTCCCGCACGGTGTCGAGGAGCGCGTTGAACGAGCGCGCCAGCACGCCGACCTCGTCGTCGCGCGCGATCACCGCGCCTTGCGTGTAGTCCTGCTCGATGCGGACGCGGTCCATGGTGCCGGCGAGCGCCGCGATCGGCTGGGTGATCCCCCGCTGGATCGCGTAGGAGATCGCGAAGCCCAGGACCATGACGAGGCTCGAGATCAAGGCCGAGGTCCGGAGCAGCGCCAGCAGACGGTCGTTGAGGTCGGCCAGGTCGGAGACGAGGATGAGATTGCCCACCGTCCGGCCCGCCTCCTCGACGGTCACCGCCACCAGGGCGGTCCGGCTGCCGAGGAGGGCCAGGGGCGACTGCCCCTTCCGAAGGTCGAAATCGTCGGTGAGGCGGGCCGTGAGGCCCCGGTCCGCCAGGATCGAGCCGTCGGGCCGCTCGATGGCCGCATAGACCAGCTCGCTCCGCTCGGCCGCTCCGGGACTGCCGTCCGGGGTCTCGCCGTCGTTCGTCTCGCCGTTGAGGATCCTGGCGTCGCGGGTCTTGCCGATGGCGTTCAGGACGCGGGCCGCCGCCGCCTCGTCCCCGGCCGCCGTGGCCCCCGCGCTCGCCGCCGCGAGCACGTTGGCGATGGCGACGAGGGCATCCCGCTTGTCGTCGGCGTAGCGGTTCACCTCCTGCCAGAGCGAGAGCAGCGTTCCGGCCAGGAAGGCGATCGCCACGGAAGCGCACATCGCCAGGGCCAGGCGTCCGGCCAGGGTGCGCTGCCGACCCGGACGCCGGGCGGACGGACGGGTTTCGCGGGACGGGTCGGGCGCGTGCCGGGAATCGGTCATGGTCGCGCCAGCGTACCGGCTGTTGGTTGGAAGGGTCTTAATCGTCCACCGAGCGCACAGTCGCGTCACGGCCGGAACGGGCCCAGAGGCACGAATTCGGCCAACCCCATCCGCAACCAGTGCGAGCACCGAAAGTCCAGCAGCGCTCAGGCGCTGAACCTCTGCTTCCGGATTCGGTCATCGGGAGAGACGATCCCTCACAAACTCCCGGTGGTGCGGCGGCGAATGCGTCGATGCATTCAGGGCGGGAAACCTTTTAGGCTGGCTTGCCGGAATCTTAAGGGCTCGGCGCTAGACCAGGGCAGGGCTGCCGACGCCCCCTCGAACGCGTTCCGATCGGCCGCCCGATCCGTATGCCGCCCCTCCCCATGTGCGATCCCGCGAAACCCGAACCTGCAAATTCCGAACTCGCAAATGTCGAACTCGCAGGTCCTGATCGCGCGAGTCCTGAGCCCGCGAGTCCTGAGCTCGCAAATCCCGAGCTCGCAAATCCCGAGTTCGCAAGTCCCGAGCTCCCAAGTCCCGATCGCGTCGTCGCGGGTCCCGGCCGCTCACCCGGCGACGGAGGCGGGAGGCGCCTGCGCATCGTCCCGGCACGATCCGGTCCGCAGCGGTTCGGGCAGGATCAGTCGGGCGCCATGGCGGTCGAATTCGCCCTGGTCCTGTTTCCGCTCTGCATCCTGATCTTCTTCGTCCTCGAGAACGCGCTGGTGTTCTGGGTCACGTCCGCGCTGGACAACGGCCTCGATGCCTCGATGCGCCAGTTCTACGTCCAGTCCGGCGCCTCGGCGACCTCGCTCCTCGACGCCGTGCGCAGCGAGGTCTGCCGCCAGGTCAATCCGTTCGTCCGCTGCGAGAACCTGAAGATCGACATCGGAGTCTACGACAGCTTCACCCGGATCGACCGGACCAGCCCCATCGACCCCGCCTCGGGAACCTGGCGGGCGAATTTCGGCACCCAGCACGGCTGTCTCACGAAGGGCAGCGTGGTGGTGGTCCAGGCCGCCTTCGCGCAGCACACGTTCCAGAAGTTCGGCGTCGTGAAGACCCAGTTTCAGGACGGAAGCTGGCTCATCAACGCCACGTCCGTGCTGCAGCTGGAGGGTAATTCCACCGGCGGCAGCGGCTGTTGAGCCATGCTGGCCACGCGCCTCCGCTCCGCGATCGCGATCCGTCCGATGGGTGTGCGAGCCGCCGCGGGCTTCGCGCGGGCCGAGGACGGCGTCGCGATCGTCGAATTCGCCCTGATCGTCCCGGTGCTGCTGCTCATCTACTTCGGGACCGTGGAGATCACGAGCGTGATGCGCAACGTGCGCAAGGTCGACATCCTGTCCCGCACCATCGGCGACACGCTCTCCCAGCGCACGATGCCGACGGCGGATGAGGTGAACGACGTGTTCCAGGTGGGACCCATCGTGCTCGCTCCCTTCGATGGCACCGGGCTGCAGATGACGGTGAGCGCGGTCGGGGTGGTGGGCGACACCGAGACGGGCCCGCTGCAGATCTGTTCCAGCGTGGCCGCGGCGGGATCGCCGGTCCGCACCGCCGGGGCGCCGGCCCCCGTCGCCGTCGCCGACAGCCTGCAGCCGAAGGGGACGCGCCTGCTGCTCGTGGAGATCAGCGTCCCCTACAGGCCGGTGACCGGCTCCTCCCTGTTCAGCGATGGCGGCCCGGGCTTCGTCATCACCCGCAGGACCCTATGGCCGGTCCGGTACGGACGGCGCTACGCGAGCATGAGCCCCGAGGTCGTCCTGGGCAACGGCGCCTCCTGCCCGCCGCGCTGAGCGGCCGGCCCGGTCGAGCGCAGGAGCCGGGGGTCGGGAGCCGATGGCGCTCGACCTACTGCGTGAGCTGCGTGTCGGCCGAGCTCGGTCCGACGCCGGCCGGCACGGGCACGTCGGTGCTGCCGTAGCGGGCGTTCAGCATCAGGTTCGGGCCGTCATAGAGATTGATCGTGCGGGCGATGATCACCGTGTAGGCCGACTGGTCGGCCACCGGCTTCTTGGAATCGATGATCAGGCGTCCGAGGGGCAGGTAGATGGTCCCCAGGAGCGTGCGGGCGTTGTCGCTGATGATGCGGTACTCGCGCAGGGCGACGAACCCGCCGGGCGCGGGCTTGGGCTTGCCCTTGCCGCTGAGGGGCGGGGGCAGGGTGGCCGGAATGGTCGCGTTGCGGTCCTCGAAGAACAGCAGCCCCGCCAGGAGGCCGTCCTTCGGCGCGGTGAGGCTGACGACGCTCTTCTCATCGAAGAGCAGGCCGCCGCGCACCCCGGTGAAGTAGAAGCCCGTGTTGACGCCGCTCAGGCTGGCGCCCTTGTCGACGACGAGGGGGCCGTCCTTGAGGATGTAGATCCCGGGCTGCAGCGTTACGGTCGCGCCCTTGGTGAGGTGCAGGCCGCCGCAATAGGTGCCGGGCTGCAGGGTGACGATCCCGCTCACGACGTTGACGCCGTAGGTCGGGTCGTCGATGCCGTCGACGAATTTCTTCGGATCGACGAAGAACCCGAGGCTGACGCAGGAGCCCGGCGTCGGGCCCTGCCGGTCGATCAGGGGATCGCGCAGGGCGGGGCACCCGGTGGCCGGCGGCGGCGTGAAGTTGGCGCCCGACCCGGAATAGCCCCCGGCCGAGCAGGTGGAGAGGGCGGTGGCCACCGCCGCGTTCTCGCCCTGGATGCCCTCCGGGTTGGCGGAGTTCGAGTAGAGCGAGCAGTCGGTGGCGGTGATGCGGGCCGCGCTCTCCAGGTGGAAGGCGCCCATCGCCTGACGATCGAGGGCGAGCAGGCACAGCCGCGTGGTGCCGGCGAGCTTCGCCGTCGAGGTGACGCTCACCTCCAGGCTCGGGGTGTTGAGGAGCTTGCCGAAGGACAGGGCGACCTGCTCGGTGAGCGTGAGGCGGACACCGGAATGGTTGTTGAGCACCTCCGCCGTCACGGCCGGGGGCGCCGCGTTGCCGCTGCGGGCCTGGGCCAGGGCCATGGCCTTGGCGGTGCGGAGCGCCGCCGCGTCGTCGGCATTGGCGAGCTTGAACTAGTTGACGCCCGCGATGCTGCCGCTGTCGGCGGCACGCTGGAGCTCGGCCCGCCGCTTGACCAGGGAGGCGTAATCGATCGCCACGGCGCTCAGGCCGGTCAGGATCGGAAACAGGAGGGCGACCAGAACGAGGACGCCGCCACGTTGGTCCGTGCGGAAACCGGCAGCAAGCTGGGCGGTGTGGAGGGGAGTCATGCTGCTACGCTTACAAGGGACGGGTTACCGACCTCCTGAAACCGTCCCGGAAAAATCACCGTGTTCAGCCGAAGACGGGATCAAGGTTAAGGTCACGGAGTAGAATCCCGGAGTCTTCCTGAAGGTCGGCGCCGCGCCACGACCTGTCCGGTTCAGCGCGTACGAGATTTCAGGAAGGCTTCCACGCAGGCCGGATCGAAATGACGCCCGGCCTCAGCCTGGAGATGGGCCAACGCCTCCGCGTGCGACCACGCCGTCTTGTACGGCCGATCGGAGGTCAGGGCATCGTAGACGTCCGCCACGGCCACGATCCGTCCCGACAGGGGAATGGCCTCCCCGCGGAGGCCGGCCGGATAGCCGCCGCCGTCCCAGCGCTCGTGATGAGTGGCCGCAATCTCCGCCGCGAGGCGGACCAGGCGCGAGTCGCTGCCTTCGAGGATGCGACGACCGCGCTCGGCATGCGCCTCCATCGTCCGGCGCTCGTCCGCGGACAGGCGTCCGGGTTTCAGCAGGATGGAATCCGGAACGCTGAGCTTGCCGATATCGTGCATGGTGGAGGCCAGGCTGAGCTGTTCCACGTCCTCCGCGGCAAGGCCCAATCCCTCGGCGATCCGGGCCACATATTCGGCGACCCGCGCCACGTGGTTGCCGGTCTCCGAGTCGCGATGTTCGACGGCCTTCATCAGCAGGCTGATGATCTCACGCTCGCGGGCGACGATGAGGGCGGTGGCGGCCTTCACCTCGCGATCGAGCCAGGCTGCGCGGTCGATCTGCGCCAGGCGCGCCTGGTTGAGGGCCAGCAGATTCGAGACACGGGCGCGCACTTCGACCGGATCGAAGGGCTTGGCGAGGAAATCGGTAGCGCCGGCGGCCAGAGCGTCCCGGCGCAAGGCGCGCTGGTCCAGGCTCGTCACCATGATCACCGGCACGTGCTCGAAGCCCGGGATGTCGCGGGCGGCGCGGATGAACTCGATGCCGTTCATGCCCGGCATCTCGAAGTCGGAGATGGCAACGCCGATCGCGGCCGGATTCTCGCGGACGAACGCCAGGGCATCGGCGGGCTGGAGGAAATCACGGGCCGTGCCGCCGGGCAGGTCGCGAAGGGCCTCCACCATCAGCATGTTGTTGAGGGGCGCATCATCCAGGATGAGGACGAACATCAGAGCAGCCTTGATTCAACACGCCTCGCGGAGGCCTTCCTTTACCGGAGGGTGTGCCGCCGGACCTTTAACGAAACAGCCCGGGCCGCTCGACCCGTGTCCGGGGGAAGCTTGCTCTGCGGCGCTCGCCCAAGCAATATCCTCTCTCCCCAGTACGATCGCACGCCCCGCGATTCCGGTCGGCGTGACCCGCCGGCCTCGACGGCGGGTCCGCCCCCCCGTGTGCGGCCGCACCAGCCGGACACGGAGCGATGCAGGGCGGCGTTTCGCCGGGCGGGCCTGCGCGGCTCCGGGCCCGAGGCGCGTCTTCGAGACCATCCTCATGGTTTTCGTCGCGGAATGCGACGAGGCGCGACGGTCTTCGAAAACCCGGACCGTGGATGTCGAGACCGTCCAGATGCCGGAGGAGCGGCCCTACCGGTGGCCATCGGCGCCTTCACCCTGGTCACGGTGGGCTGGACCCTGCGGGCCCTGCTGACCGACCTGCGGGCCGGCCGCGGCGAGCGGGCACGGATGTCCGCGGTGGATCGATCCGGGGACGCCAGCGCCCTTCGACGCGGGAAAAATCGGCCGTCTGTGTGCAAACACCGACTGGAGATCGCGCAGGCGTGATCCATGTGCTGGAGATGAACTTCATTCCACCGCATCGGCATCTTCAGGATTGTTCGGAGACCCACGCCGCCCGCATCCAGGCCGCGGCCCGCGCGGTCGCGGACCGCGCGGGCGAACGCGCCGATGCCCTCGACCGGGACGGCGGGTTTCCGGCCGAGGATATCGCCCACGCGCATCGGGCCGGGCTGCTCGCCGCGCCGCTGCCCGTGGCCCTGGGCGGTGCCGGCCTCGATGCCCCCGCGATGGCGCCGGTTCTCGCCGATGTCCTCGCGCAGATCGGGCGGGGCAGTCTCGCCCTGGGTCGCCTCTACGAAGGGCACGTCAACGCCCTCTCCCTGGTCCTGCGCTATGCGGCGCCGGCGGTGATCGAGCGACTGGCCGGGGATGTCCGTGCCGGACACCTGTTCGGCGTGTGGAATACCCAGCCCCAGGCCGGCGGCCTCAGCCTCGAGAAAGTCGGCGGCCTCAGCCTCGAGAACACAGGCGGCCTCAGCCTGGAGAACGCCGGCGGCCTCGCACCCGCCGGGGATGCCTGGATGCTGAGGGGGGTCAAATCCTTCGCCTCCGGAGCCGGCTCGGTCACCCGCCCCCTGGTCACGGCGCGCCGACCCGACGGCCGCCAGCAGATGCTGGTCGCCGATCTCGAGGCCGGGACCCGGGCCGACCTGTCCGGCTGGCAGGCGCAGGGCATGCGGGCCTCGACCTCCGGCCTCCTCGACTTCACCGGCCTGCCCGCCGGCCCCGGTTGCTTCATCGGTGACCCGGACGACTACTTCGCGGAGCCGCACTTCTCCGGCGGCGCCTGGCGCTTCGCCGCGGTGCAACTCGGCGGCATCGAGGCGGTGTTCGACGTCCTGCGGGGGCATCTGCGGTCCACCGGACGCGGCGGCGACCCGCATCAGGCGGCCCGCCTCGGCGAGGCCGCGATCGCGGTGGAGAGCGCCCGCCTCTTCGTGGCCCAGGCCGCCCGCCTCGCCGCCGACCCCGAGGCGGAGCCGGACCGGGTGATCGCCTACGTCAACCTCACCCGCCTCGCGGTGGAGCGGGCCGGCCTCGACGTGCTGGAGCGGGCCCATCGCTCCGTGGGACTGGCGGGCTTCCTCCGTCCGCATCCCCTGGAGCGCCTGGCGCGGGACCTGGCGACCTACCTGCGCCAGCCCGGGCCCGACCGGGCCCTCACCAGCGCGGCGGCTCACGTCCTCGGCGATGTTCGACCGGCGGACCGGCTCTGGCGCGACCTCGCCGGGGCGCCGAGCCCCGACGAGGTTCCGGCCGATCTTTAGGCGGTGACGGTGATGAGACGCTCCCCGCAGACGCTGCCGCCGGATTACTTCACGGATCTCTACGCCGCGAACCCCGATCCGTGGGACTTCACCACCAGTCCCTACGAGCACGCCAAGTACGACGCCACCCTGGCGGCGCTGGGCCGCGAGACCTACCCGGAGGCCCTGGAGGTCGGGTGCTCGATCGGCGTGCTGACCCGCCGGCTGGCCGACCGCTGCGCGGGGCTGCTCGCCCTCGACGTGGCCGAGACGGCCCTCGATGCCGCCCGCGCCCGTTGTGCGGCGTGCCCCCACGTCGCGTTCCGGCGCGCCGCGGTGCCGGCGGAGTGGCCCCCCGGCCGGTTCGACCTCGTGGTGCTCTCGGAGGTGCTGTACTTCTTCACGCCGGACGATCTGGCCCGCATCGCCGAGCGCCTGGTGGCGGCCCTGAAACCGGGGGGCGAGGTCATCCTGGTCCACTGGCTCGGTGAGACGAACTTCCCCTTGAGCGCCGATGCGGCGGTGGAGACGCTGATCGATCTCACCCGCGGCGCCCTCGAACCCGACCGCAGGGGCCGCACCGAGCGCTATCGCCTCGACGTGCTGCGGGCGCCCGCGTGAGCCGGCCCCCGATGGCGGAGGAGCCGCGCCCGTCCCTGGTTCACCGGCACGCCGCCTGGGTGCGCATGACCCATTGGCTCAACGCCGTCGCGTTCCTCGCCCTCCTGGCCAGCGGCATCGCGATCCTGCTGGCCTTGCCGCGGCTGTTCTGGGGCGAGACCGGGGCCAACGGGGCGCCGGCCGCCCTCGAGCTGCCGCTGCCGGTGAACCTCGAGCAGACGGGCTGGGGCCGCAACCTGCACTTCCTCGCCGCCTGGGTGCTCGTCCTCAACGGGATCGTCTACCTCATCGTGGCCTTCGTCGGCGGTCACTTCGCCCGCGACCTCGTGCCGGATCGCGATCAGCTGGCCCCGGGCCACCTCGCCCGCGAGATCGCCGACCACGCCCGCCTCAAGCCGGCGCGCGGGCGCGAGGCCCTGCGCTACAACGCCCTGCAGAAATTCGCCTATCTGGTCGTCCTGTTCGTGCTGTTTCCGCTGATGGTGCTGACCGGGTTGACCATGTCGCCGGGGGTCACGGCGGCCTACCCGGAACTCTTCGCCCTGTTCGGCGGCCGGCAATCGGCGCGCACCCTGCACTTCGCCGTCGCCTGCCTCCTCGTGCTCTTCCTCGTCATCCACGTGGCCCAGGTCTTCGTCGGCGGGGCCGGCAACCTGATGCGGTCGATGATCACCGGACGCTTCCGGGTTCCCCCGGAGAGGGTCCGGGCGACCTTTGCGGAGCCCCCCGATGCGTGACCTCTCGCGCCGCCGCCTCCTCACCGGCTCGGGCAGCCTGATCGGCGCCGGCCTCCTCGGCGGCTGCGACGCCCCGGCGCTGTCGCGGCTCGCCACCCCCTATGACTGGAGCAACGGCCTGACCTTCGCGGTCCAGCGCTGGCTCCAGCGCCACCAGCCCCTGGTGCGCGAGTTCGGGCCGGAGGCGATCTCGGCGGTGTTCCCGACCATCAACACCACCGACCCGGACAACCCCGATTACCAGCGCTCGAAGGCGCTGGGTTTTTCCGACTGGACGCTTCCGGTCACCGGCCTCGTGGCGCGCCCGGGCGCCTTCTCCCTGGCCGACCTGAAGGCGATGCCGGCCCGCACCCAGATCACGCTTCATGCCTGCGAGCAGGGCTGGTCGGCCATCGGCGGCTGGACCGGCGTGCCCCTGGCCCACCTGCTGGCGCAGGTCGGGTTGCGGCCGGAGGCGCGCTTCATCGTGGTGCGCAGCGTCGACGGCTGGTGGGACAGCTACGACCTGTTCGACGCCCTCCACCCGCAGACCATCCTTGCCTATGGCATGAACGGCGACGCCCTGCCGGTGGCGCACGGGGCGCCGGTGCGCCTGCGGGTCGAGCGCCAACTCGGCTACAAGAGCCTGAAGTACATCAGCGCCATCGAGGCCGTGGACCGGGTCGACGTGCTCGGCAAGGGGCGCGGCAGCATGGTCGCCGAGCTCGGCTTCCCCTGGTACGCGGGCATTTGATCTCACGCGGCGCGTGTATCCGGGCGCCACTGGACCGTATAGCGAGTTTCATCGCGCGTTGAACGGACAACCCTGTACGTCATCGCCGAGGCGGCATCGGACATCGGAAACATAACAAAACAGTTATCGTTACTCTCTGCGCCAATCCGATAACGTCGTGTTAAGCACGCAGTTGTTTCCTCCGGTCGGAATGCAAATCCGGACGGTCCCTCAACGATGCGCGTATCCCTGAAATCCATCCTGATCGGTTCGGCAACTCTGCTCGGCGTCGCCGCGGCGGGTCAAGGCGTGGTCAGCGTCGTGAAGCTCAGGGCGATCGAGCGCGAGGTGAACGAGGTCGCGACGAACTGGCTTCCCTCCGTCAACGTCGTGAACACGATCAGCACGGCGACGCGCGACGTGCGGGTGAAGCTGTACCGCTTCGTCGTGGCCTCCGAGACGCCGCAGGCGCTGGCCGAGAACGAGGCGGGCCTGAACACCGCCCTGAAGACCCTCGACGGCCTGCGCCGGACCTACGAGCCGCTGATCAGCTCCGCCGAGGAGAAGGCGCTCTACGACTCCTTCGCGCCCCTGTGGTCGCGCTACACCGAGGGCCAGCAGAAAGTCATTGACCTCATGAAGGCCGGCCGCCAGGCCGACGCCCTGGCGCTCACCACCAGCGCCGCGATGGCCGACCTGAACAACGGCGCCATCCGGGCCCTGCAGCGGGCGGTCGACTTCAACCGGGAGGGCGCCCAGCGCAGCACCGCGCTGAGCATGGCCAGCGCCGGCTCGGCCATGCTCACGGCCTGGATCGCGATGGCGATCTCGGTGGTGGCGGCCCTCGGCGCGATGCTGTTCAGCCTGTTCGGCGTCGCGCGTCCGATCGAGCGCATGACGCGCACCATGGGCAGGCTGGCCGGAGGTGACACCGGCGTGGAGATTCCGTCCCGGACCCGCCGCGACGAGATCGGCGACATGGCCGCCGCCGTGAGCGTGTTCCGGGACAACCTGCTCCAGACCCGCAAGCTCGAGGCGGAGACGGTCCTGGCACGGGCCGGGGCGGAAGCGCAGCGCCAGGCGGCGATGCGGGCGATGGCCGACAGCTTCGAAGGGGCGGTAGGCGGCATCCTCGGCATGGTGACGAGTTCGGCCACCGAGCTGCAGGCCACCGCCCAGAGCATGGCCGGCACCGCCACCCAGACCGCCAACCAGTCCAGCAGCGTGGCCGCGGCCGCCGACGAGGCCGCCGCCAACGTCAACACCGTGGCGGCCGCGGCCGAGGAACTCGGCTCCTCGGTGCAGGAGATCGGCCGCCAGGTCGGCAGCTCGGCCGCCATGGCCCAGACCGCCGTGGCCGAGGCCGCTCAGACCGCCACCTTCGTGCAGACCCTGAACACGGCCGTGGCGCGCATCGGCGACGTGGTCACGATGATCACCTCGATCGCAGGGCAGACCAACCTGCTGGCGCTGAACGCCACCATTGAGGCGGCGCGGGCCGGCGAGGCGGGCCGAGGCTTCGCGGTGGTGGCCGCCGAGGTCAAGGAGCTGGCCAACCAGACGGCGCGGGCCACGCAGGAGATCGGCGAGCACATCAGCCAGATCCAGGGCTCGACGGGCCAGGCGGTGGCGGCCATCGACGGGATCGCGGCGCGCATCCGCGAGATCAGCGGTGTCGCCACCTCGATCTCGGCGGCGGTGGAGGAGCAGGGGGCGGCCACCCAGGAGATCGTACGAAACGTGGCGCAGGCGGCGATGGGCACGGGGGCGGTGACGGCCAACATCGCGGGCGTGGCGGGCGCGGCCGAGGAGACCGGCGCGGCCGCCGCCCAGGTGCTGGGCGCCGCCTCCGAGCTCTCGCGCCAGTCCGAGCACCTCAGCGCCGAGGTCCAGCGCTTCCTGGCCACCGTGCGCGCCGCCTGAGCGGTGCCCACGATCGCCAGGACACGAGAAGGGGCGCGTTCCGGGCCCTTCTTTTTTGTGAGGCTCACGGCACCCGGCTAGCTCAGGCCGCCCGCCTCCACCACGAAGCGCGCGATGGCGTCCGCCCCGTGGCCGTCGCGGAGCGACGAGAACACGTAGGGCCGGGCGCCGCGCATGCGCTTGGTGTCGGATTCCATGATGCCGAGATCGGCGCCCACCAGGGGCGCGAGGTCGGTCTTGTTGACGATGAGGAGGTCCGAGCGGGTGATGCCGGGGCCGCCCTTGCGGGGGATCTTCTCGCCGCCCGCCACGTCGATGACGTAGAGGGTCAGGTCGGCGAGCTCCGGCGAGAAGGTGGCCGCAAGGTTGTCGCCGCCGGACTCGATCAGGATGAGGTCGAGCTTCGGGAAGCGCCGGCGCATCTCCGCCACCGCCGCGAGGTTGATCGAGGCGTCCTCGCGGATCGCCGTGTGCGGGCACCCCCCCGTCTCGACGCCCATGATCCGCTCCTCCGGCAGGGCGCCGGCCACGGTGAGGAGGCGGGCATCCTCCTTCGTATAGATGTCGTTGGTGATCGCGCAGATCTCGTAGGTATCGCGAAAACGCTTGCAGAGCTGCTCCATCAGGGCGGTCTTGCCGGAGCCGACGGGGCCACCGATGCCGACGCGGAGCGGGCCGTTGAGAGCGGAGCCGTTGGCGGAGTTCATGACACGATCCTCAAGAGGGGGCCTCAGGAGCGGAAGATCCGGGAATACTGGGTCTCGTGCCGGAACGAGCCGAGGTCGAGGTTCAGGGTGGCGCTGCCGAGATCGTCGAGCGAGAGGGCCGGAATCGTGGCGGCGAGCGCCGTCACCCGCGGTGTCAGGGCGGCGATGATCCGGGTGCCCGCGCTCTGGCCGATGGGCGCGCAGCGCAGGGCCGCCGAGACGAGGTTCTGCAGGAAGGCGAGACCGAAGCCGGCGAGCACCGGGACCAACGCCATGCGGTGGGCCCCGGCCGCGAGCCCGACGGCCACCGGGTAGGCGACCGCACCGGTCAGGCCCGCGGCGAGCCGGTCGAGGCCGGGCGTACCCCAGGCCGCCACGGTGGCGTCGAGGAAACTGCGGCCCTGCTGGCTCGTCTCCAGGTGCAGCTCTCGCGATGGGGCGAGGGCCAGGGCGAGGTCGTTGACCTCGCTGAGCCCGGCGGCGTCGTCCGCGCGCGCCGCCGCATGGGCGTGCGCCGCCAGGATCAGGTCGTTGCGGCCCGAGCCGTGTTCGAGCACGTCGGCGAGCCAGGCCGTCAGCGAGGCCTCGTCGCCGACCTCACCGCTCTCCACCGCGCCCTCGAGCCCGTGCGAGTAGGCATAGGCCCCCACCGGGTAGCCCGGCGACAGCCACGCCATCAGGCGCAGGGCCTCAATCATGGTCGTGCGGATGGTCGTGGTGATGGCCGTCGTGGTGATGGGAGTGGCCGTGATGGGGGTGGACTGCGGCCGCGCCCGCATAGGCGCCACCCTCCGGCCGGAACGGGCGTTCCACCGGCTCGGCGCTGCCGCCTAAGCCCCGCACCATCTCGGCGAGCACGTGGTCGAAACCGATATAGACGGCGTCGGCGCCGATCTCGGCGGGGATGTGCCGGTTGCCGATGTGCCAAATCAGGCGCTTGAGGGCGTGGTCGTCGGGGGCCCGGATCTCCAGCAGCGGCTCCGGCGCGGCCTCGACCCAGACCAGCCGCCCGTCCTGCAGCACCAGGGCGTCGCCGTCGTCGAGGACGGTGGGCTCCGGCAGGTCGAGCAGGAAGCGCAGCCCGCCCGCGCTGCGCATCGCCACGCGCCGGCGGTGCCGGTCGCCGTGGTCGAGGACGATGCGGTCGACGATCTCGCCGGCGAGCGCGTCGCGACGCAGGACTTTCGTGGCGCGGATCATGGGGCGTGGGACGATGCGGTGCGGGGGATCACGGGAGCGGCGGGTTTCATCAGGTGAAGCGGGGCTCGATGGGGCCGGGATAGAAGTCATCGTCCAGGATCTGCGCCAGGGTGTAGGGGCACGGCGACGGAAAGGTCTGTTCCGCCAGCCCGGTCTCGCTCGCCGCGCGGACGCGCCCGAGCTGATAGGCCTTGGTCAGGACCGTCTCCGGCCAAGCCCGGAGACTCGGGCTGACCTCGAGGAGCCCCTCGATCTGAAGGCGCGGTTCGACGATCGAGGCACGCCAGCTGTATTTCCGCTGTTCCGGTTGAAGCTCCCACTTCAGCAGGTGCTGCAACAGCACGGCGAGCCGAGCCCGGATCTCGGATTTCTGCGATCCGCCCAAGCTCTCGATCTCCTCGGCGATGTGGTGCCAGTCGATGTCCTGCCGTCGCCCCGCCCGCAGCAGGGCGGCCTGATCCTGCGTCCACAGATAGAGATCAGCCTCGTAGAGTTCGTGCCCCTGGGATGGGCTGAGGGCAGCCTTGGACATGGAAAGCTCCGCGGGCGTCGGCCGCATCCTACCGCAAAACGGAACGGATCGCCTCAAAACAGGAAGTACCGCTGCGCCATCGGCAGGACGTCGGCGGGCTCGCAGACCAGCAATTCGCCGTCGGCGCGGACGTCGTAGGTCTCGGGGTCGACCTCGATGTCGGGGGTGGCGTCGTTGAGGATCATGCTCTTCTTCGAGATGCCGCCGCGCACGTTCTCGACGGCGACGAGGCGCTTCTGCACGCCGAGGCGGTCGCCGAGCCCGTCCTCGATCGCCGCCTTCGACACGAAGGTCAGGGCGGTGGCGAAGGGCACCCGGCCGCAAGCCCCGAACATCGGTCGGTAATGCACCGGCTGCGGCGTCGGGATCGAGGCGTTGGGGTCGCCCATCGGGGCGGTGGCGATGGCGCCGCCCTTGATGACGAGATCGGGCTTCACCCCGAAGAAGGCCGGATTCCACAGGACGAGGTCGGCGAGCTTGCCCGGCTCCACCGAGCCGATATGGGCCGAGACGCCGTGCGCGATGGCGGGGTTGATGGTGTACTTGGCCACGTAGCGGCGGGCGCGCAGGTTGTCGTTGCCGGAGGTGTCCCCGGGCAGGGCGCCGCGCTGGCGCTTCATCTTGTCGGCCGTCTGCCAGGTGCGGATGACGACCTCGCCGACCCGGCCCATGGCCTGGCTGTCCGACGACATCATCGAGAGGGCGCCGATGTCGTGCAGGATGTCCTCGGCCGCGATGGTCTCGCGGCGGATGCGGCTCTCCGCGAAGGCCAGATCCTCGGGGATCGCCGGGTCGAGGTGATGGCACACCATCAGCATGTCGAGATGCTCGTCGATGGTGTTCTTCGTATAGGGGCGCGTCGGATTGGTGGAGGAGGGCAGCACGTTGGCGAGCCCCGCCACCTTGATGATGTCCGGTGCGTGGCCGCCGCCCGCCCCCTCGGTGTGGAAGGCGTGGATGGTCCGCCCCGCGAAGGCCCGGATCGTGTCCTCGACGAAGCCGGATTCGTTGAGGGTGTCGGAGTGGATCATCACCTGCACGTCGTGGAGGTCGGCGACCGTGAGGCAGGTGTCGATGGCCGCGGGGGTGGTGCCCCAGTCCTCGTGGAGCTTGAGGGCGCAGGCGCCGGCGCGGATCATCTCCACCAGGCTCTCGGGCCGGGCGGCGTTGCCCTTGCCCGCGAAGGCGAGGTTCATCGGGAAGGCATCCGCCGCCTCGATCATCCGGGCGAGGTGCCAGGGGCCGGGGGTGCAGGTGGTGGCGAAGGTGCCGTGCGCCGGCCCGGTGCCGCCTCCGAGCATCGTGGTGATGCCCGAGCACAGGGCCTCGTCGATCTGCTGCGGGCAGATGTAGTGGATGTGGCTGTCGAACCCGCCGGCCGTGAGGATCTTGCCTTCGCCGGCGATCACTTCGGTGCCGGGGCCGACCACGATGTCCACGCCGGGCTGGATGTCCGGGTTGCCGGCCTTGCCGAGCCTGGCGATCCGGCCCTTCACGAGGCCGACGTCGCACTTCACCACGCCCCAATGGTCGAGGACCACCGCGTTGGTGATGACGGTGTCGACGGCGCCGTCCTGGTTGGTGACCTGGGATTGCCCCATGCCGTCGCGGATGACCTTGCCGCCGCCGAACTTCACCTCCTCGCCGTAGGTGGTGTGGTCCCGCTCCACCTCGATCACCAGCGACGTATCGGCGAGGCGGATGCGGTCGCCGGTGGTGGGGCCGAACATGTCGGCATAGGCGGCCCGGGGCAGGGCGGCGCGGGGGGGCATGTTGGCCATGGCGTCAGAGCGCTCCCATCACGTCGCCGCGGAAGCCGTACACGGTGCGGCCTCCACCGAGCGGCACCAGCACCACCTCCCGGGTCACGCCGGGCTCGAAGCGCACCGCCGTGCCGGGGGCGATGTCGAGGCGCTGGCCGCGCGCCGCCGCGCGGTCGAAGGTCAGGCCGGGATTGACCTCGTAGAAGTGGTAATGCGAGCCGACCTGGATCGGCCGGTCGCCGACGTTGGACACCGTCACGACCGTGCGGGGCAGATCGGCGTTGAAGACGATCTCGCCGGGCTGCGTGGTCACGGTGCCGGGCACCTCCGCCGAGGCCGCGCCCCGGATCGGGTGGTGCACGGTGACGAGCTTGGTCCCGTCCGGGAAGGTCGCCTCGACCTGGATGTCGTGGATCATCTCGGGGATGCCGTCCATGCACTGCTCGGCGGTGAGCACGTGCCCGCCGGCCTGCATCAGCTCCGAGACCGAGCGCCCGTCCCGGGCGCCCTCGACCACGAAGTCGCTGATCAGCGCCACCGCCTCCGGGTAGTTCAGCTTCACGCCGCGGCCGAGCCGGTTGCGGGCCACCTGCGCGGCCATGGCGAGGAGGAGCTTGTCCTTTTCGCGTGGGGTCAGGAGCACGGGGACCTCGGAGGTTGGGCGCGGACGTCTCGGGCCCGGGAAGGCAAGGACCGTGCGCGGCGGAACCGCGCGCCGGGAACGCGGCGCGCATGGATGCATCCCTGGACAGCGAGCGCAAGCTTGCCGCGGCCCGCCCTCCGGTTGACAGGATGCGGGTCCCCGGCCGAACAGCGGGGGCGATCCTTCTCTCCGTCCCGAGGGCCGGCCGTTGACCTATCCCCGCGACCTCGTCGGCTACGGCCGCACCCCGCCGCACCCGCATTGGCCCGACGGCGCGCGCATCGCGGTGCAGATCGTGCTGAATTACGAGGAGGGGGGCGAGAACTGCATCCTGCACGGGGATGCGGCCTCCGAGGCCTTCCTGTCGGAGATCGTCGGGGCGCAGCCCTGGCCGGGCCAGCGCCACATGAGCCTGGAATCCCTGTTCGAGTACGGCTCGCGGGCCGGGTTCTGGCGCCTCTGGCGGCTGTTCCAATCGCGAAAAATTCCCGTCACCGCCTTCGCGGTCGCCACCGCGCTCGCCCGCCACCCGGACGTCGCCGCGGCGATGCGGGAGGCCGACTGGGAGATCGCCTGCCACGGCCTCAAGTGGATCGACTACCGCGACTTCACCCGCGCCGAGGAGAAGGCGCACATGGAGGAGGCGATCCGCATCCACACCGAGATCACGGGCGCCCGCCCGCGCGGCTGGTACACCGGGCGCTCCTCGCCCCACACCCTCGACCTCGGGATCGAGGCCGGGATGACCTATCTGGCCGATTCCTACGCCGACGACCTGCCGTACTGGATCGACGAGCCCAGCGGCCGGGGCCTGGTGGTGCCCTACACGCTGGACGCCAACGACATGAAATGCGCGGCGATCCAGGGCTTCAACACGGGCGACCACCTCTTCACCTACCTACGCGACACCTTCGACGCGCTCTACGCCGAGGGGGCGGAGGCGCCCAAGATGATGTCGGTGGGCCTGCATTGCCGGCTCGTCGGCCGGCCCGGGCGGATCGGCGCCCTGGTCCGCTTCCTCGACCACATCGCCGCCCACGACCGGGTCTGGATCGCCCGGCGCATCGACATCGCCGAGCACTGGATGCGGACGCACCCGCCCGCCTGAGGGCGGCGCGCCGCAATAGCGCGGGACATGCCGGCTCGCCCCCCTTGCCAGGCGCCGCCGCCGCGGGCTTCGATGCGGGCCATGACAGAGACCAGCCCGGACGCCGCCGTCGCCCCCCCGCCCGCGCGCCGGCGCCGCAAGGACGGCGAGGCGCGCCGCGTGATGATCCTCGATGCGGGGCTCGCCCTGTTTTCGAGCGTCGGGCTGCACGGCGCCAGCGTCGAGGGCATCGCCGAGCGGGCCGGCCTCTCGAAGACCAACCTGCTCTACTACTTCCCCTCCAAGGAGGCGCTCTACGTCGCGGTCCTGCGCCGGGTGCTCGCGGTCTGGCTCGATCCGCTCCAGGCCTTCGACGCCGACAGCGAGCCGGTCGAAGCCTTCCGGCACTACATCCGCGCCAAGCTGACCCTGTCGCGCGACGCGCCCCAGGCCTCGCGCCTGTTCTGCCTGGAGATCGTGCAGGGGGCGCCGCTGCTGCGGCCGGAGCTGGAAGGCCCCTTGCGCGACCTCGTGGAGGCCAAGGCCACCGTCATCCGGAGCTGGAGCGCGCAGGGACGGATCGGCCCACACGACCCCCATCACCTGATCTTCTCGATCTGGGCGATCACCCAGCACTATGCCGACTTCGCCGTGCAGGTGGATGCCGTCACCGGGCGCAGCCTCGACGATCCGGCCTTCTTCGAAGCGGTCGTCGGCAGCACGCAGGAGCTGATCCTGGCGGGCCTCGGCCTGAATCCGAGACCGTAGGGGGCGGAATCCGCCGCCGATCTGGGCAGGGATCGCTCAACCGCTGGGCAAACCGAAGAGACTTTATGCAACCGCCGGAAAAACGCCGAATGGAGTTTGACCATTTGGTCTGAATAGAGTTGGATCGTCGGTGCCGGGGGTGATTCCAGTCTCCCGTCCGGTCCCGACAGGCCCTCGTCTTGCTTTGTCCAGTCCGTGCCTGTTGCGAAGTCTTGTCCTTCAGTCGGGTCCTGCCCGTGCGAGCGAGGTTGCCATGAACGTCGGCGTCTTCATACCGATCGGAAACAACGGCTGGCTCCTGTCGGAGAACGCGCCGCAGTACAAGCCGAGCTTCGAGCTGAACAAGCAGATCGTGCTCAAGGCCGAGGGCTACGGCCTCGACTTCGCGCTGTCGATGATCAAGCTGCGGGGCTTCGGCGGCAAGACCGAGTTCTGGGACCACAACCTCGAATCCTTCACCCTGATGGCGGGCCTGGCGGCCGTCACCAGCCGGATCAAGCTGTTCGCCACGGCCGCCACCCTGTGCATGCCCCCCGCCATCACGGCCCGCATGGCCGCGACCATCGACTCGATCTCGAACGGGCGCTTCGGCCTCAACCTCGTCACCGGCTGGCAGCGGCCGGAATACGCGCAGATGGGCCTGTGGCCCGGGGACGAATACTTCTCCCGCCGGTACGAGTACCTCTCGGAATACGCACAGGTGCTGCGCGACCTGTGGGAGACGGGGGTCTGCGACCGCAAGGGCGAATTCTTCCAGATGGACGATTGCCGCCTGAGCCCGCGCCCGCAGGCCGCGATGAAGATCATCTGCGCCGGCCAGTCCAGCGCCGGCATGGCGTTCACGGCGAAGTACGCCGACTACAATTTCTGCTTCGGCAAGGGCGTGAACACGCCCACGGCCTTCGCCCCCACGGTGGCGCGGCTGGAGGAGGCCAAGGCCACGATGGGGATGGCCGCCACCGGCCGCGACGTCTCCTCCTACGTGCTGTTCATGGTCATCGCCGACGAGACCGACGAGGCCGCCCGCGCCACCTGGGAGCACTACAAGGCCGGCGCCGACCAGGAGGCCATCGCCTGGCTCGGGGTCCAGGGGGCCGCCGACACCAAGTCCGGCACCGACACCAACGTGCGCCAGATGGCGGACCCGACCTCCGCGGTGAACATCAACATGGGCACGCTGGTCGGCTCCTACGCCGAGGTGGCGCGGATGCTCGACGAGGTCGCCACCGTGCCGGGCACCGAGGGCGTGCTCCTGGTGTTCGACGACTTCCTCAAGGGGCTCGACGCCTACGGCACCCGCATCCAGCCCCTGATGAAGAGCCGCGCCCACATCGCGGACGACGCCCCCGCCGCAGGGGACGCCGAGACCATGGTCAAGGTGGCGTGATGGACCAGAGCGCAAGACCAGCCGGCTACACCGACGCAGAGGGGCGCCAGGGCGGCATCACCCTGGCGGCCCGGCCCGAACCCATCGCCTTCGACGGATCCGCCACCGCGCTCATCGTCGTCGACATGCAGAACGCCTACACCAGCCCGGGCGGCTACCTCGATCTCGCCGGCTTCGACGTCTCGGGCACCGGACCGGTGGTGGCGCAGATCGCCCGCGCGGTGACGGCGGCGCGGTCCGCCGGGATCCGGATCGTCTGGTTCCAGAACGGCTGGGACCCGGACTACGTCGAGGCCGGCGGACCGGGTTCGCCGAACTGGCACAAGTCCAACGCCCTCAAGACCATGCGGGCCCAGCCGGGCATGAACGAACGCCTGCTGGCCAAGGGAACCTGGGACTACGCCCTGGTCGACGCCCTCCGGCCCGAGCCCGGCGACATCGTACTGGGCAAGCCGCGCTACAGCGGCTTCTACAACACCCAGCTCGACAGCCTGCTGCGCGCGGCCGGCATCCGCACCCTGGTCTTCACCGGCATCGCCACCAACGTCTGCGTGGAATCGACCCTGCGCGACGGCTTCTTCCTCGAATATTTCGGCATCGTGCTGGCCGACGCCACCCACCAGGCAGGCCCGCCGGCCCTGCAGGCGGGGGCGCTCGCCAACATCGAGACCTTCTTCGGCTGGGTCTCGGACGTCGCCGCCTTCGAGGCGGCCGTCGCACCGGACCTCGATCGCACGGAGGCCGCCGCATAGGGCCGCCGGCGCGAAGCCGGACCCCGTGCCGGACCGCGTTCCCCCTCCCCACGCGGGCAGGAAGACACGTCGGCGCCTCCTGCGCGGAGTCGCCCCGATTCAGATATCCTCCGAGGAGCCCCCGAAGATGCCCAAGACCGCGATCATCCCGCCCGGCACCGGCAAGCCGCTGGCCCCCTACGTTCCCGGCACCCTGGCGGACGGCGTCCTCTACGTCTCGGGCACGCTGCCCCTCGATGCCGAGGCCAACGTCGTGCACGTGGGCGACGCCGCCGCCCAGACCCGGCACGTGCTGGAGACGATCAAGGGCGTGGTCGCCGCCGCCGGGGGCAGCATGGACGACGTCACCTTCAACCACGTCTTCCTCAAGGACTGGGCCGACTACGCTGCCATCAACGGGGTCTATGCCGAGTACTTCCCCGGCGAGAAGCCGGCGCGCTACTGCATCCAGTGCGGCCTGGTGAAGCCCGACGCCCTGGTGGAGATCGCCTCGGTGGCGCATGTGGGCGGGGCCTGAGGCGGCATGGCCGGATCGCTCCACCATGCCGTCCACGGCATCGGCGACCGCACGGTCCTGCTCTCGGCGGGCCTCGGCGGCTCGGCCGCCTACTTCGCGCCGCAGATGGCGGCGCTGACCCAGCGGTTCCGCGTCATCACCTACGACCATCGCGGCACCGGCCGCTCGGGCGGGAGCCTGGAGCCCGGCCACGACATCGCCGCCATGGCCCGGGACGCCCTCGCGGTGATGGAAGCCTGCGGGGTCGAACGCTGCGACGTCGTCGGCCACGCCCTCGGCGGCCTGATCGGCCTCGAACTCGCCCGGACCGCCCCGGAGCGCGTCGGTCGCCTCGCCGTGGTCAACGGCTGGGCGCGGGCGGATTCCGCCACGAAGCGCTGCTTTGCCGCCCGGAAGGTGCTGTTGGCCGAGAGCCCCGAGGCCTATGTCCGCGCCCAGGCGATCTTCCTCTACCCGGCGGAATGGCTGTCCCGGAACGCGGCCCGGGTGGCCGAGGACGAGGCGCACGCCCTGGCGCAGTTCCCCGGGCGCGAGACCGTCCTGGCCCGGATCGCCGCCCTCGAGGCCTTCGACCTGACGGCGGATCTCCCGCACATCCCGCACGAGACGCTGGTGATGGCGGCGGACGACGACGTCCTGGTGCCCTATCTGTGTTCGGAAGACCTTGCGCGCGGCCTGCCGAACGCGCAGCTCGACCGGGTCCCCAGCGGCGGCCACGCGCACAGCGTCACCCGCGCCGACGCCTTCAACCGGACGCTCGTGGCGTTCCTCGACCGACAGGAGTGATCACCGTGAGCCAGACGAGGCCGAGCGACGCGGCGCACCCATCATCCGTCGAGGCCGACACCCTTCCCGTCGAGGCCGACGCCTTCCGCGGCGCCATGGCGCGCGTGGCCGGCGCGGTCCATCTCGTCACCACCGACGGGCCGGGCGGCCGGGCCGGTTTCACCGCCTCGGCGGTGTGCAGCGTGAGCGACGGGCCGCCGACGCTGCTGGTTTGCATCAACCGGTCGTCCTCGGCCTACGCGGCCGTGAGCGCCAACGACGTGCTCTGCGTCAACACCCTGGCGGCGGAGCAATCCGAGATCGCGGCGGCCTTCGGCGGGCGCACCCCGATGGAGACGCGCTTCGCCGCGGCCACCTGGACCACCCTGGTGACCGGAGCGCCGGCCCTCCCCGGGGCGCTCTCCGCCTTCGATTGCCGCATCGTCGGGCGTCACGCGGTCGGCACCCACGACGTGCTCTATTGCGAGGTGGTGGGCCTGGCCGAACCCGGCGACGGGCACGGCCTCGTCTACGCCGATCGACGCTATCACACCGTGCCGCTCGGCGTCGTGGCCCCGCGCGAAGCGGCGGCCTGAACGCCATCCGCCCCGGACCCCTCCGGAAACGGGGGCTCCCGGAACGACGACAGCCGGCGCCCCCGCCTGGGAACACCGGCCGTCGTCGGGATCGGACCGCGCAGGCTTGCCCGCGAGATCGCGTGCCGCTCGGCATCCCGAAGGCGGCGAACGGATCGGACCCGGGACTTACCAGCGGTCGGTGCGGGGGGCGCGGACCGAACCGGTGGTGAGGTCATCGGTGAGGTGCCGCTGCGCGACGGGCTGGCCATGGCTCCGGCGCAACGCGTTCAGGTTGTTGGCGGCGGCCCGACCTTCGAGACCGGCGGGCGCCACGGCCGCCGGGATGCCGGCAGGCGCGGTGTAGCTCTGGGCGAGGGCTCCGGACGCGGACAGGCCCAGGGCGATGGCGAGGGCGGCGGTGAGGTGACGATGGCGCATGGCAGGGATCCTTGATCGGAACACGTCTCGCAAAGACGCGAGGGGGCGTGTTCGAGTTCCTGCAATCTGTGCGCGTATGCCACCGAAAACAACACGGACTGCTCGATGCGCGTGCATCAAGGATGAGCAAAGCAGCATGCGGTCCGGCGCCCATCCCCCAGTGGAAGCACCGGAAAGCTTCGGAATCCTCAGTGATTTCCATGCCTTGGGCGGAGACCGCCCCTCTTTTCGGCAACGTGGCTGCCTTGGCACGATTCCGGACGCCGTGTGCGGATCGGCACGCGCACGGCCAGATTTTCGGGAAGCGGGTTGTGGCGCGCCGGCCCGCCCGGAGGCGGAATCGCCGTGATCCGATCCGTCCGGGGCCGCGTCGCGGCGTCAGGCGCCGCGCGTGAGGGTGGCCTCGATCTGGCCGTGCGGCTCGTCGGTGGGCAGGAAGACCTGGCCCCCGTGGGCGATGCCGAAGGGCGCGAGGTTCATCGGGAGGTAGTGCTTGTTAGGCATCGCGAAGTGGATCTCGGCGATGTCCGGCCGGGCCGCCAGCACCGCCTCGCCCATGCGGTACATGCTGTCCTGCACGCCGGCGCTGTAGGTGGTGGCGAAGACCGTGATCAGCGTGTCGAGCACCGTCGCGTTGGTCGCCACCGGGTCGGTGGGCGGCGCGGTCCAGGTCCAGGTCGCGTCCATGCTGGTGGCGCAGATGCGGTCGTGGGTGTCGGGCAGGGTCCGGAAGGCGTCGTCGACGAAATCGGCCCAGCCGGATT
Organism: Methylobacterium sp. Leaf465; assembly: GCF_001424705.1. Lineage (GTDB taxonomy): Bacteria > Pseudomonadota > Alphaproteobacteria > Rhizobiales > Beijerinckiaceae > Methylobacterium. Next base: position 25,469 of record NZ_LMRA01000003.1, on the reverse strand, counting down.
CGGTGGTCTTCATCAGGGTGTAGCCGCGCAGGCCCGATTGCAGCACTGCGCCGGTCCGGTCGGCGACGAGGCGGACGAAGGGCGCGCCGTTGCCGTCGAGGGTGAAGGTGTGGGCGTGCGGCACCCCGTCGACGGTCCGGCGCAGCCAGCGGGTCTCCAGGGCCTCGATGGTGACGGCGGCGACCTGCGCGTAGCGTTCCAGGAACAGGGCGGCGACGTGGCCGACGAAGGCCTCGGTCTCGGCCTCGACGTATTGGGCGGCCGTGACATTGACGATGTTCTTGATGCTGTCGGTGGCGATCACCTGCCGGTTGTCGCCCGCCGTCCAGGCCGCGCCGAAATCGCCTTCCAGCAGCACCGTCAGGGTGAGTTCGCGCACCGCGTGGCGGGCGCTCTCCCGGGCGAGCCGGAGCACCCGCACCCGACCCTTGCCGTAGCGTGCCTTCGTCAGGGCCATGATGGGTCTCCTCCGGTGATGGGACGCCGAGGGTCTCACGCCTCGGCGGCGTGGGCGAGGCGGGCCGCCGCGGCCCGGGCGTCCGCCCGACTGCCGAGCCCGTTGAAGAACAGGTTCAGGCTCACGGCCGACAGGGCGGCGAGGAGGATGCCGGATTCCAGCAGCGGATGCAGCACGTCCGGCATCTGCTTGAAGAAGGCGGGCGCCACCAGGGGGATCAGGCCGAAGCCCACCGACACCGCGACGACGAACAGGTTGTTGCGGTTGGCGGCGAAATCCACCGCCCCGAGGATGCGGGTGCCGGTGGCCGCCACCATGCCGAACATGACGAGCCCGGCCCCGCCGAGGATGCAGGGCGGCACGGCCTCCACCAGGGCGGCGAGCTTCGGGATCAGGCCGAGGACCAGCATCACCACGCCGCCGATCACCGCGACCCAGCGCGAGCGCACGCCGGTGACGCCGACGAGGCCGATGTTCTGCGAGAACGCGGTGTACGGGAAGGTGTTGAAGACCCCGCCCAGCACGGTGCCGAGGCCATCGGCGCGCAGGCCCCGGATCAGGCGCGCCGCGTCCACGGTCTCGCCGGTGATCTCGGCGAGCGCCAGGAACATGCCGGTGGATTCGATCATCACCACCACCATGACGAGGCACAGGGTGAGGCTGGCGACGAGGTCGAAGGTCGGCGCCCCGAAGGCGAAGGGCCGCACCACGTCGAACCACGGCGCCGTGGCCACCCGCGACAGGTCGACGAGGCCGAAGGCTCCCGCCGCGGCCATGCCGACCACGATGCCGATCAGCACGGAGGCCGAGGCGACGAAGCCGCGGGCGTACCGGGTCAGGCCCAGGATGACGAGGAGGACGAACAGCGCGAGGCCGAGATAGAGCAGGGCCCCGTAGCGCGGGTTGCCGAGGCCGCCGGCGGCCCAGTTCACGCCCACCCGCATCAGCGAGATGCCGATGACGAGGATCACCGTGCCGGTCACCACCGGCGGGAACAGGGGCAGGAGACGCCCCACCAGGGGCGCGGCGAGGAGCGCGAACAGGCCCGCGACGATGACGGCGCCGTAGATGCCCGCGAGCCCGAGGGCCGGGTTGGTGCCCAGGGCGATCATCGGCGTCACCGCCGCGAAGGTCACGCCCATCATCACCGGCATGCGGATGCCGATGCCGGGCAGGCCCCAGCTCTGGATCAGGGTGGCGAGGCCGCAGGCGAACAGGTCGGCGCTCACCAGCATCGCCACCTGCTCGGGCGGCAGCCCGAGGGCGCGCCCGACGATGAGCGGCACCGCCACGGCCCCGGCATACATCACCAGGACGTGCTGGAGGGCGAGCAGGCCGAGCGCCACCGGAGGAACCCGGGTGGCCGGGACGATCCGGGCCGGGCTGATCTGAGCAGAACCGTGATCCACGCGTCGGTCCCCCGTCCCGCGAGCCCCGCCGGGCTGCCGGTCCCGAGGTCCGCAAACCACGTGCCATCCGGCCGATCCTCACCCGGCGGCGCGCACGCCCTCGACCGTGGGGCGGTCCGGTGTAAGATCCGGACCAACAGCGCAGCTTGACGCTGGTCGGGCGAGGAACAGGCACATGGTCAGGACCACCGCTCTCGTGGGCGCGCTCCTCTGCGCGGGCCTCGCCCAGCCGGCCCTGGCCCGGGTCACCGCCGTCGAGATCCGGACCGTCGAGCCCTTCGCCGACGGCCAGAGCTTCGGCGAGGCGGGCGCCTACGAACGGGTGATCGGCGTCGTGCGCGGGGAGCTCGACCCGGCCGACCCGCGCAACGCCGGCATTGTCGACCTCATACGGGCGCCCCGAAACACGCGCGGGCTCGTGGAATACAGCACCGACCTGTTCATGCTCCGGCCGAAGGATCCCGCCCGCGCCAGCGGCACGCTGCTCTACGAGGCGCTGAACCGCGGCCGGAAGTTCCTGTTTAACTGGGTCCTCGACGCGCCCCCGCAGGCGGCCCAGGCGGTGAACGATCCGCGCACCGCCCAGGATGCGGGCACCGCCCTGGTCCTGCGCCGGGGTGACACCGTGGTCTGGTCGGGCTGGGAGGCGGAGGCCCTGCGTCAGCTGGGCGGCATGGCGATCGACGTACCGGTAGCCACGCAAGGCGGGGCGCCCATCGTCGAGACCGTGCGGGACGAACTCGTGAGCGCCACCCGGGGGCCGCCCGAGGCGCCGTTCTTCCTCACCTTCAAGGCGGCGAACCCCGACAAGGCCGGCGCCCGCCTCACCGTGCGCCGCCGGGAGGCGGACACGCCGCGCCCCGTCCCGGACGGTGCCTGGACCTTCGCCGGGCCCGGCGAGCTCCGCCTCCTGCCCGCCACCGTCAAGCCGGAGCCGGGCACACTCTACACCCTGACCTATCCGGCCGCGAACCCGAAGGTGCTCGGCATCGGCTTCGCCGCCACCCGGGACGTCGTCGCCCATCTCCGCGGACCGGCCTCGTCCGAGAACCCGGCGGGCGGCGCGATCCGCCACGCGGTCGCCCTCGGCATCTCCCAGAGCGGGCGCTTCCTGCGGGACTACATCCACCAGGGCTTCAATCAGGACGAGGACGGCCGGCGCGTCTTCGACGGGATGCTGCTGCACATCTCCGGCATCGGCGGGGTGTACCTCAATGCCCGCTTCGGCCAGCCCTCGCGCACCAACACCCAGCACGAGGACCACCTCTACCCCGAGAACGCGTTCCCGTTCTCGGCCGCTCCCCAGCACGATCCCGTCACCGGCCGGACCGGCTCGCTGCTGCGCGGGGACGGGTTCGACCCGCTGCTGATGGAGGTCAACACCAGCACCGAGTACTGGCAGAAGGGGGCCTCGCTCCTCACCACCGATTCCCTGGGCCAAACCGACGTCGCCCTGCCGGACACCGCCCGGGCCTATCTCGTCTCCAGCGGATTCCATTACGGGCGCGCCGGCCTGAGTGCGGCCCGCGGGCCGTGCCTCCATCCGCGCAACACCCTGAGCCCCGCCCCGGCCCTGCGCGCCCTCTTGGTCGCCCTGGAGGACTGGGTCGCCCGCGGGGTCGCGCCGCCGCCGAGCCGCGTGCCGAAGCTCGCGGACGGGACGCTGGTGCCCGCCGCGGAGACCGGGTTTCCCTACATCCCGGGCTTGCGCCTGCCGGATGCCCCGAACGCGATCGCGCGCTTCGCCAGCGCCGTCGATCCCCGTCCGGAGGGCGGTTCGCAGTACCGCCCCCTGGTGCCGAAAGTCGATGCCGACGGCCACGAGATCGCCGGCATCCGCCTGCCCGACGTCGCTGCCCCGCTCGCGACCCAGACCGGCTGGAACCTCTACGCCGAGCCATTCCCGGCGGGCGAGCTCTGCGACCGGGAGGGCAGTCGGCTGCCCCTGGCCGAGACCCGGGCCGAGCGCGAGGCGAAGGGGGACCCGCGCCGCTCCCTGGCCGAGCGCTACCCGACCCGGGGCGACCGGACGGCGGCGGTTGCCCGCGCGGCGGACGGCCTGGTGGCGGAGCGGCTGCTCCTGAAGGAGGACGCGGAACGCCTCGTCGCGGCCGCCCGCGCGGCGGAGGCTCAGCCTTGACCGGCGGCCACGCGCGGACCCCGTGAGGCTCCGGCCCGGTCGGCACGGGCCGCGATGTAAGCGGACGCCTCCCGCGGCGGCAGCGGCCGGCTGAACAGGAAGCCCTGGACCTGCGTGCAGCCTTCCCGGCGCACGAGGTCGAGCTGCTCCGGGGTCTCGACGCCCTCGGCGACGATGCCCATGCCGAGGCGCTCGCCGATGCCGACCACCGCCCGCACGATCGCGGCGGCATCAGGATCGGCGATGTCGCGGATGAAGGAACGGTCGATCTTGATCTGGTCGAAGGGAAAGCGGCGCAGGTAGCTCAGCGAGGAGTAGCCGGTGCCGAAATCGTCGAGGGCGATCCGGACGCCGCGGCCCCGCAAACGGTGTAGGCAGGCGAGGACCGCCTCGGCATCCTGCATCAGCATGCTCTCGGTCACCTCCAGCTTGAGGCGGTTCGCCGGGAGGCCGCTCGCGGCCAGGGCCGACAGCACCGTGGCCTCGAGGCCCGGGCGCCGCAATTGCACCGCCGAGACGTTCACCGCGACGCGGATCGGCGCGGGCCAGCCCGCCGCCTCCCGGCAAGCCTCCTGCAGGGCCCAGGCGCCGAGAGGCACGATGAGCCCCGTCTCCTCGGCGAGGGGAATGAAGGCGCCGGGCGCGAGATCGCCCTGCACGGGATGGCGCCAGCGCATCAGGGCCTCGAAGCCCACCACCGTCCCCGTCGCGGCATCGACCACGGGCTGGTAGGCGAGATGGAAGGCATCGCGGCGGATCGCTTCCTTCATGTCGAGGGCGAGGAGACCGCGCGTGGCGATGCGCGCCCCCGCATCCGGCTCGAACTCCCGATGGGTGTTCCGCCCCGCCGCCTTGGCCTCGTAAAGGGCGATGTCGGCGCGCTTGAACAGCTCGTCCGGGTCACAGTCCTGCTCCGTCGCGACGGTCAGGCCGATACTGACGCCGACTTCGACGCTCTGCCCGTCGAGATCGATCGGTTCGCTCACCGCCGCGATCAGCCGCTCCGCGAGGCAGGCCGCTTCCCGCGCGTCATCGAGATAGGTGAGCACGATGGCGAATTCGTCGCCGCCGAGGCGGGCGATGGTATCGTAGGGTCGCAGAGCCGCGCGCATCCGCTCGGCGACGATGCGCAGCAACGCGTCGCCGGCCGGATGGCCGAGACTGTCGTTGACGGCCTTGAAGCGATCGAGGTCGCAGGCCAGCACCGCGAAGCCGGTCCGAACCCGGCGTGCATGGGCGATCGCCTGATCCAGGCGGTCGCGGAACAGCGTCCGGTTCGGCAGTCCGGTCAGGGCGTCGTGCAGCGCCATGTGACGGACCCGCTCCTCGGCCTCACGACGGGCGCTGACGTCGCGCAGGGTCGCCACGTAGGTGATCCGGTCCTCGGCCTGCGCATCCGGCAGGACGCGGACGGAGGCCTCGATCCAGACGTAGTGACCAGCCTTGTGACGATGCCGCAGGCAGGTGACGAACCGCCCCTCCCGACCCGCCTTCAGCTGAGACCAGTGCTCCGTAAGGTCCGCTGCGTCATCAGGGTGGCAGAACTCGGCCGCGGTGGTTCCGATGAGGTCCTCCGGCTCGTAACCGAGGACCGTCCGCACGGCGGGCGAGACGTAGAGGCAGCGCATGGCGATATCGCCGAGGACGATGACGTCGTTGGCATTCTCGGCGAGGAGCCGATAGCGGCCCTCGCTCGCGCGCAGGGCGCTCTCAGCCGCCCGGCGCGCCGTCATGTCGGTGAAGGTCCGCACGAGCCCGCCCCGCGGCAGGGGCAGGGTGCGGACCTGAAGCACGGTCCCGTCGGGGCGGACGCGCTCGTAATCGTAGATGCGGGCCTCCGGTGCACCGTACTCCAGCCAGGCTCGCAAGGCGTCGGGCAGGTGAGCGAACTCGCCGGTCGCCGCCTGGTGGGCCCGGACGGCCGCGAAGGGCGCACCGTCGTAGAGGAGTTCCTCCGGCACACCTATCAGAGTCGCCACGCGGCGATTGAAGATCCGGATCCGGTCCGCGGCATCAGTCATCAGCAGGCCCTGATCCATGCGTTCCAGGGTGGTGCGGAGGAGGGTGTCCGAGGCCTCGGCCCGATGGCGCGCCTGACAGGCCTCCGACTCGGCGGCGCGCCCGCGCAGGGTCGCCTCGACGAAGAGGGCAAGGTCGGACAGGCGCCGGACCTGGGCCGCACTGAAGCCGGTGCGCGGAACGGTGTCGGCAATGCAGACGGTGCCGGCATGGCGGCCGTCACCCAGAGCGATCGACACGCCGGCATAGAAGCGCAGGAACGGGGCTCCCGTGACCAGCGGATTGGCGGCGAAACGTCGATCACGACGGGTATCGAGCACGATCAGGGGCGCATGGGCTTCGCCGCGAATCGTGTGGGCGCAGAACGCGATCTCCCGCTGCGTGCCCGGAAGGATCAGGCCCTCGCGGCCGAGGAACCACTGACAGGCGCCGTCCAGTTGCGAGACGAAGGCGTAGCGAACGCCGAAGAGCGCGGCCGCTGTCCGGCATACGGCGTCCAGCTCCGGGTCCGGCGCAGGTTGGCTCAAGACCTCGACAGCTACTGGCTCACTCCGAGACGGCGACACTCCGGCCATTCTCATCACACCCACGGGTTTCTGGTCCGTGAGATCTGACATGCAACCTTTAATCGACCCGAAACAGCCGATCGCTTGCTATAGAATTGAGCATCGAGCCTTCCTTCATCTCACACAGCAGACTTTCGAATGTATGAATTCATACAGTTCCGCCAAATGCCGATCCCTCCTTCTCCTGAAGTCGGATCGGCAGGCGACGGACGGGAGTCTCCGGCAGGCTTACGGTGCGCGGGGAGGGCCCTTGCGCAGGTCGTCGTAGAGGCGCTGGACCTCCTGGATCGTCGCGTGGGCCCGGCTCCAGTTCGTCTCGCGGACGTTGGTTTCGGTGAAGACGCTGTGCGAGGTGCCGCCGAATCCGTTGAAGACCGTCTCGACCCCGTCCACCCGGTAGTCGATCCGGTAAGAGGGGCTGAGACCCCGGCCCTTGCCCTTCCCGGTCACCCCGATCCGCACCAGGGCGTCGCCGTGCCGTTTCTGACAGAATCGCATGTTCCCGAGGAGCCGGCGTAGGTACTCCTCGGGCTCGGCGAGCTCACCGGCGACTTGGATCAGCGTCGCGTCGGGCGGAAGGTGCGTCTTGCGGATCATGGCTGGCCTCGCTGCCCGTCCGGCATTCATCGATCGAGCGGGAGCGTCGGCCAGACCACATTTTCACGCGCCTGGCGATCCTTGCGCGGCGACGCGCCCGCGCCGGATGGCCCGCTGCCTGCTATGGCTTGCGCGGCCCTCCGACCTGCGCGGGATGGATCCTCGATGCCGACCCTCGACGCCCTGAACCAGGCTTCGCACGGCGATTTCGTTGCCGCCCTCGGGGCCGTGTTCGAGCACGCGCCCTGGGTCACCGAGGCCGCCGCCGCGAAGCGGCCGTTCCCCACCGTCCAGGCCCTGCTCGCCGCCCTGCAGGAGGCAGTCGACGCCGCGCCCGAGGCGGCCCGCCACGCCCTTCTCACCAACCATCCCGAGCTGGCCGGGCGTGCGGCCCACGCCGGCACGATCGCCCCCGACTCCATCGCCGAGCAGGCGGCCGCCGGCCTCGATCGGCTCTCGGAGGCGGAAGAGGCGCGGTTCGCGGCGCTGAATGCGGCCTATGGCCGGACCTTCGGGTTTCCCTTCATCCTCTGCGTCAAGCGCCACGGTCGCGCCTCGTTGCTGCGCACCTTTCAGGCACGCCTCGCCGCCGACCCGGAGAGCGAGCGCCGGACCGCCCTCGCAGAGATGTTCCGCATCGCCGCCCTTCGCCTCGGCACCCTGGTGAGCGGGCCGGGTGCGCCGCGCGTCACGGGCCGGATCTCCACCCACGTCCTCGACACCGTGGCGGGCCGGCCGGCGCCGGGGATCCCGGTGGAGCTCCACGAATGGGTGTCGGAGACCGAGACCGTGCTGGTCGCCCGGACGGTGACGAATGCCGACGGGCGCACCGATGCGCCGCTGATCGGCGGACGCCCCGTTCCGGTGGCCGCCTACGAGCTGCGTTTCCGCATCGGCGATCACTTCCGCGCCACCTGTCCGGGCCTGCCCGAACCGCCTTTCCTCGACATCGTCACGCTGCGCTTCGGGGTCGCCGATCCGGAAGGGCATTACCACGTGCCCCTGGTGGCGAGCCCGTGGAGCTACCAGACCTATCGCGGCAGTTGAGCGGTCCGAGACCGCGGCATCGGCACGATGTGACAAAGCCTTGTGATTTCAGTCCGCTCCGGCATGTCCTTTGCGTGCAACTTGATCGCCCCCGGTTACGTGGGGCGCAGGGAGGATGGGATTTGACGCATCGGCTTTCGGTTCGGACCCTGATGGCGCGCGGTCTTGCCGCGGCGCTGCTCCTGACGGGTCCCCTGATGTTTGCCCCAGCCGCCCGGGCCCAGGGCACCCTGATCGCGCCGGGGGGCCAGCCCCGGGTCACCGCCCCAGGCGGCCTGCGCGGCCGCTCCGCCTTCCGACACCGGCACAAGGCCCGCCACCAGCCGGCGCTCACCCGCCGCCACCGTTGAAACCGCCTCGACCATCCGCTTCCAGGAAACCAGACCGCATGATCCGTGTGCTCAGCCTTCTCAGCCTCTCCCTCGGCCTTGCCGGACCGGTCCTGGCCCAGGGCGTCGGCGCGCCCGCCGGCATGGAGGCTGCCACCGCCCCGGGGGGAACCGAGGGGCGGGCCGGCCCCCGCAACGAGGCGGAGGCGATCCGCAGCGGCGACGCGATCCCGGTTCCGCCCCGGGCCGGCGGCATTCCGATCGAGGAGCGGCCGGTGCACGGGACCGAGGCGCCTTCGACGCCGCCCGGACGTCCCTGAGGCTCAGGACGCGAAGGCGGCGAGGAGTTCGGCCGCCACCAGGGCGGCGATGACCGCGGGGCGCTTGTCGCGCACCCGCGTCCCGCCGATCGGGCAGACGAGGCGAGCCAGCGCTGCCTCGTCCAGGCCCATCGCCCGAAAGGCGCCGAGGAAGGTTGCCCGCTTCGTGGCGGACCCGATCAGACCGAGATACGCGAAGGTGTTCGCCTCCAGCAGGCTGGCGCAGATCAGGCTGTCGAGGGCGTGGCTGTGGGTGACCACCACGTGGGCGGCTCCGGGCAGTGCGGCTTCCGCCGCGGCGCTGGCCGAGCCGACGATCCGCGCGACGCGCGCGCCCGACACCCGTGCGATCTCCTCGGGCCGGTCATCGATGATCCGCGTACGGATGGGCAGCGGATCGAGCGCCAGGGCCAGGGCGCGCCCGACATGGCCCGCGCCGTAGATCATCACCAGGGGCGCCCGTGCGGCGGATTCGGCCTCCGAAGCCCGGAGGGCGGCGAGCGTACCGGCATCGGCCCGGTGGATCACCAGGGTCACGTGCCCGCCGCAGCACTGGCCGGTCTCGGGTCCCAGGGGCCTGCGCAGGATCGCCTCGGCCTCGCCCGCCGCCAGAAGCGCCCGGGCGCGGGCGATGCCCGACCATTCATAGGTGCCGCCCCCGATGGTGCCGGCGACCCGTTCGGGCATCACCAGCATGGCGGTGCCCGCCGCGCGCGGCGTCGAGCCCCGCGCCTCCGACAGGGCGACGAGGGCCGCCGGCTCGCCCGCCGCGAGGGCGGTCGCCAGGGCTTCCGACAGCGCCTCCGACGAATCGGCGCTCACGGCTGCGCAGATTGCGCGTCTGCCAGCGCCCGCATCCGGTCGACGGCGTCGAGGACGCGCTCCGGGGTCGCCGGGGCATCGAGGCGGGGGCAGTACCGGTGGCCGGCGACGCTCGCCACCGCATCCGAGAGGGCGTGCAGGCCGGCGATGCCGAGCATCAGCGGAGGCTCGCCCACCGCTTTCGAACGGTAGATCGTCGCCTCTCGGTTCTGGTTCTCGTAGAGCGCCACGTTGAAGATGCGCGGGCGGTCGCCGCAGGCCGGGATCTTGTAGGTGGAGGGGGCGTGGGTGCCCAAAGCGCCCTTGCCGTCCCACCACAGCTCCTCGGTGGTGAGCCAGCCGAGCCCCTGGATGAAGCCGCCCTCGATCTGGCCCCGGTCCACCGCCGGGTTCAGGGAACGGCCGCAATCGTGCAGGATGTCGGCCCGCTCGATCCGGTACTCGCCGGTCAGGGTGTCCACCGCCGCCTGCACGCAGGCCGCGCCGTAGGCGAAGTAGTAGAACGGGTGGCCCCGGCCCGCCTCCCTGTCCCAATGGATGGTCGGCGTCTTGTAGAAGCCCGTGGCCGAGAGCTGGATGCGGGCGAGGTAGGCCTTGTGGATCAGCGTGGCCCAGGCGATCTCCTGGTTGCCGACCCGGACCCGATTCGGCAGGAACAGCACCGTCTCGGGCGCGACGCTCCAGGCCTCGGCTGCGAAGGCCACGAGGCGGCCCTTCAGGGTCTGGGCGGCGGCGCGGGCCGCCATGCCGTTGAGGTCGGCCCCCGACGAGGCGGCCGTGGCCGAGGTGTTGGGCACCTTGCCCGTCGTGGTCGCGGTGATGCGGACCCGGTCGGCGTCGATCTGGAATTCCTCCGCCACCACCTGCGCGACCTTGACGTAGAGCCCCTGGCCCATCTCGGTGCCGCCGTGATTCAAGCCGACCGAGCCGTCGTTGTAGATGTGCACCAGGGCGCCGGCCTGGTTGTAGGCGGTGGAGGTGAAGGAGATGCCGAACTTCACCGGCGTCAGGGCGAGGCCGCGCTTGATCACCGGGCTGGTTTCGTTCGCCGCATGCAAAGCCGCGCGGCGGGCGGCGTAATCGCAGTCCGCTTCCAGCTTGGCCACCAGATCCCGGATGCAATTGTCGGCAATGGTCTGGTGGTACGGCGTGACGTTGTCGCTCTCGGTGCCGTAGAAGTTGCGCTTGCGCACCTCCAGCGGGTCGAGGCCGCAGGCATAGGCCACCTCCTCGATCACCCGCTCGGCCGCCACCATGCCCTGGGGCCCGCCGAAGCCCCGGAAGGCGGTGTTGGACTGGGTGTTCGTGCGGTAGGGCCGCGAGGTCAGGTGCACCGCCGGGTAGTGGTAGCAGTTGTCGGCGTGGAACAGGGCCCGGTCGGTGACCGGCCCCGACAGGTCGGCGGCCCAGCCGCAGCGGGCGGCGAGCTGCATGTCGACGGCGAGAATCTTCCCGTCCGCGTCGTGCCCCACGAGGTAGTCGACCTCGAAATCGTGGCGCTTGCCGGTGATGACCATGTCGTCGTCGCGGTCGGGCCGGATCTTGGCGGCGCGGCCGGTCGTCTTGGCCACCAGGGCCGCCACGCAGGCGAACAGGTTCGACTGGCTCTCCTTGCCGCCGAAGCCGCCGCCCATCCGACGGACCTCAGCGGTCACGGCCGAATTCACCGTGCCCAGCACCTTGGCGACGAGGGCCTGGGCCTCGGAAGGGTGCTGGGTCGAGGTGTGGACCGTGACCTCGTCGTCCTCACCCGGGATCGCCAGGGCGATCTGGCCCTCGAGGTAGAAGTGTTCCTGGCCGCCGATCGCCATCCGGCCGCGGACGATACCCGGGGCCTCGGCGAGCCCCGCGTCGGAATCGCCGCGCTTCAGGGTCATGGGCGGCCAGACGAGTTTTCCGTCCGCCCGCGCTTGCCGGTAGGTGAGGACGGGGTCGAGATCCTCGTAGGCGATCACGGCCAGGCGGGCGGCGCGGCGGGCCGCATCGCGGGTCAGGGCCGCCACGGCGAAGATCGGCTGGCCGACATACGACACCGTGTCCTCGGCCAGCATCGGCTCGTCGTCCCGGTGCGAGGAGGAGATCTCGTTGACGCCCGGCACGTCGGCGCCGGTGAACACCGCGACCACGCCCTCGGCGCCCCGCACGGGCGCCAGATCCACCGAGACGAGGCGGGCATGAGCGCGTTCGCTCAGCCCCAGGCAGACGTGGAGCAGGCCGGCCGGCTCGGCCATGTCGTCGATGTAGAGGGCCGAGCCACTGACGTGTCGGGCGGCGCTGTCGTGGATGCGCGGCGTGTGGGCGCCGCCCGCGATCCGGTCGTCCACCTTCGGGGCCGGAGGCGTGCGATCAAGCATGGGCCGGCGCTCCGACGGTGGCGAGGCGGGTTTCCGGGGCCTCCGGCGCGGCCTCGTGGATCAGCCGCTCGATGAGGTTGCCAGCGACCTTGAGGCGGTAGGCGGCCGAGGCCCGCATGTCCGAGAGGGGCGTAAAATCCCGGGCCACCGCCGCCTTGAAGGCGGGGATGACGGCCGGGTCGAGGGACTGGCCCAGGAGCGCGGCCTCGGCCTGGACGGCCCGCTTCGGGGTGCTCGCCATGCCGCCGTAGGCGATGCGGGCCTGCCGGGTCGTGCCAGCGTCGACGGTCAGCCGGAAGGCGCCGAGGACGGCGGAGATGTCCTCGTCGAAGCGCTTCGAGATCTTGTAGGCGCGAAAGACCGTCTCCGGGCCGAGCTTCGGCACCCGTACCCCGGCGACGAACTCGCCCGGACGCAGGTCCTGCCGGCCATAGGCGACGAAGAAGTCTTCGAGGGGAATCTCGCGCTCGCTGCCACGGCCGATGAGATGGAGGCTTGCCCCGAGGGCGATCAGGGCCGGCGCCGCGTCGCCGATGGGCGAGCCGTTGGCGATGTTACCGCCGAGGGTGCCGGCATTGCGGGTCTGGGCGGCGCCGTGGCGGCGGAAGAGCTCCCCGAGATCCGGGTGCAGGCCGGCGAGGTGCGTGCCGGCGTCGGAGAGGCTCACGCCGGCTCCGAGATACAGGTGATCGGGGCCCTCGCCCACGACGCGCAGGCTTCGCACCCGCCCGATCCAGATCACCGGGTCGAGGACGCGCAGGCCCTTGGTCACCCAGAGGGCGACGTCGGTGGCCCCGGCCACGATCGTCGCCTGGGGGTGCTCGGCCATGAGATCGACGAGCGCCGGAAGGGTGGCGGGGGCGAAGAAGCGGCCCTTCGGCCCGGAGACCGCCACGGTCTCGTCGTCGCGCAGGGCCAGCAGCCGGGCGAGGGTGGCGTCGTGGGCGGCATCGAAGGTATCCGCTTCCGGTGCGGCCAACGCACGCTCGGCCGCGCGCACGATGGGAGCGTAGCCGGTGCAGCGGCAGAGGTTGCCCGCGAGCGCGTCGTCGATGGGGCTCGCCGAGGTTCGGACCGTGCCGGTCGCGGCGAGCAGGTCCTTGGTAGGAGAATCCTTGGTCATCGCGAACAGCGACATGACGAAGCCCGGCGTGCAGAAGCCGCATTGCGAGCCGTGCTCCTCCACCATCAGGCGCTGGACCGGATGGAGCGTGCCGTCGGCCCCACGCAGGTGCTCCACGGTGAGGAGCTGGCAGCCGTCGAGCATCCCCAGGAAGGTGATGCAGGCATCCACCGCGCGGTAGCGCAGGCGCTCGGCGCCGGACGGCCCCTCGGGGCGGACCACCACCACGGTGCAGGCCCCGCAATCCCCCTCGTTGCAGCCCTCCTTGGTCCCGATCAGCCGCTCGGGACCGCGCAGCCAGTCGAGCACCGTTAGAGTCGGGTCGCAGGCCTCGATCGTGCGCGCGTCGGCCCCGAGGAGGAAGCGGATGGCGTGTCTCATGCGACCTCTTCGTCGAACACCGGTCCCTCTCCCCGCGGTGGGAGAGGGCTCTCGAACCCCCTATCGCGGCAGCGTGTCGCTGATGCCCTTCACGTACCAGTTCATGCCGAGGATCATCGGATCGGGAGCGTTCTCGCCGGCCTTCACCGCCTCGCTGCCGTCCTGCTTGAAGACGGGGCCGTGGAAGGGCAGGAGCGTGCCGTCCGCGATCGCCTTCTTGGTGGCCTCGGCCTGGGCCTTCACGTCGTCGGGCATGTTGGCGAAGGGCGCCAGCACGACCATGCCGTCCTTGATGCCGCCCCAGGTGTCGTGGCTCTTCCAGGTGCCGTCGAGGACGGCCTTGGCCTCGCCGACGACGTAGCCGTCCCAGTCGTCGACGATGGAGGTGAGCTGGGCCTTGGGGGCGAAACGCATCTGGTCCGAGGATTGTCCGAAGGCGAGCTTGCCCTGCTTCTCCGCCTCCTGCAACGGCGCGGCGGAATCGGTGTGCTGCGATAGGATGTCGGCGCCCTGGGCCAGCAGCGCCTTGGCGGCCTCCGCCTCCTTGCCCGGGTCGAACCAGGTGTTCACCCAGACGATCTTGATCTTGATGTCGGGGTTCACCGACTGGGCGCCGAGCATGAAGGCGTTGATGCCGCTCACCACCTCGGGGATCGGGAACGAGGCGATGTAGCCCAGCGTGCCCGTCTTCGAGAGGCGCCCGGCGATCACGCCGCAGACGTAGCGGCCCTCGTAGAAGCGGGCCGAGTAGGTCGAGACGTTGGGCGCCCGCTTGTAGCCGGTGGCGTGCTCGAACTTCACCTTCGGGAATTTCTTGGCGACCTTGAGGGTCGGCTCCATGAAGCCGAACGAGGTGGTGAAGATCAGGCCGTAGCCGGAGCGCGCGAAGCTCTCGATGGAGCGCTCGCTGTCGGCCTCCGGCACGTTCTCGAGGAAGCTGGTCTCGACCTCGTCGCCCAGCGCCGCGGCGAGCGCCTTGCGGCTCTGGTCGTGCTGGTACGAGTAGCCGTAATCGGCCACCGGGCCGACATAGACGAAGCCGACCTTCAGCTTCTCGCCGGGCTTCTTCTCCTGCGCCTGCGCGCCCCCGAGTCCGAGGGCGAGAACGGCCACCAGGGCCCCCTGCACGATCCGCATCGTTCAAAGATCCTTCGAGAGTGCGCGCCTACCGGTGCGGGGTGAAGACCCGGCCGAGGGCCGCCGGGGCGAGGGAGCCGCCCCGGCGCCTGCCGAGGGAGAGCAAGACCAGGGCCAGGATGGTGGCAAGGTAGGGCAGCGCGGAGAGCGCCTGCCCCGGCAGGCCGAGGCCGGCGGCCTGGGCGTTGAGCTGAAGCACCGTGGCGCCGCCGAACAGCAGGGCGCCGGCCAGCACCCGGAACGGGCGCCACGAGGCGAAGACCACGAGGGCCAGGGCGATCCAGCCGCGCCCGGCCGTCATCGCGGGCGCCCAGAACGGGGTGTAGGACAGCGACAGGTAGGCCCCGGCCAGACCCGCGCAGGCGCCGCCGAACAGCACCGCGCGGAAGCGCACCCTGCGCACCTGCAGGCCCAGCGCGTGGGTGGCGGTGTGGTCGTCGCCGATGGCCCGCAGGATCAGGCCGGCGCGGGTGCGCCACAGGAACCACGACACCCCGGCCGCCAGCGCGAAGGCGAGATAGACGAAGCCGTCCTGCCCGAAGAGCAGGCGGCCGAGGCCGGGCAGGTCAGTGAGGCCGGGCAGGGCGAGATGCGGCGCCGGATCGCGCTTGAGGCCGACATAGGAGGCCCCGACGAGGCCCGAGAGCCCGAGACCCAGGATCGTCATGGCGAGTCCGGAGGCGACCTGGTTGGCGCTCAGCACCACCGTGAGGAGGCCGAACAGGGCCGAGAGGGCGAGGCCCGCCCCGGCGCCGGCCACCGCGCCGACGAAGGTCGAGCCGGTCTCCACCGCCACCGCGAAACCGGCGGCGGCGCCCAGCACCATCATGCCCTCGACGCCGAGGTTGAGCACGCCCGCGCGCTCGGCCACGAGTTCGCCGAGCGCCGCGATCATCAGCGGGGTGGCGGCGGCCACGATGGTGACGAGCACCATCTGGACGATGTCGAGGGTCAGGCCATGAACGGTCACGCGGTCGCTCCCGGCACGAAGCGGACCCTGTAGCGCGACAGCGCGTCGGCCCCGAGCACCAGGGCGAGCAGCAGGCCCTGGAAGGCCCGGGTCAGGTCGAGGGGGAGTTTCAGGTCGATCTGCGCGCCCTCGCCCCCGATGGTGGTCAGGGCGATGACCAGAGCCGCCACCAGGATCCCCATCGGCGAGAGCCGTCCCAGGAAGGCCACGATGATGGCGGTGAAGCCGTAGCCCGGCGAGATCGAGGGCTGGAGCTGGCCGATCCGGCCCGCCACCTCGCTGATGCCGGCCAGCCCCGCGGCGGCGCCGGAGACGGCGAAGACCGCGAGCGTCAGGCGTGCGTCGCCGAAGCCGGCGAAGCGGGCCGCGCGCGGGCTCGCCCCCACCACCCGCACGGCGAAGCCGAACAGGGTGCGGCCGAGCACCAGGGTGGCGAGGACCACGACCGCCACCGCGAGGGCGACGCCGGCATGCAGGGTGCCGCCCTCCATCAGGTAGGGCAGGTGGGCAGCGTCGTCGAAGGTGACGCTCTGGGGGAAGTTGAAGCCCGCCGGATCGCGCAAGGGGCCGCGCGCCATGTAGTCGAGCAGCAGTTCGGCCACGTAGACCAGCATCAGGCTGGTGAGGATCTCGGAGACGCCGAGGTGCACCTTGAGGAGGGCGGGGATCAGCCCGTAGACCATGCCGGCCCCCGTGCCGACGAGTAGCATCAGGGGCAGCACCCAGAGGGGGTCGCCGGGGATCCCGTGCGCGGCGACGCCGATCCAGCCGCCGAACAGGCCGCCGACGACGAACTGCCCTTCGGCCCCGATATTCCAGATGTTGGCGCGGTAGCAGAAGGCGAGGCCGGTGGCGATGAGGGCGAGCGGCGCGGCCTTGATGGCCACCTCCTGCAGCGACCAGACCTCGCTCAGGGGCGCCATGAAGTAGGTGACGAAGGCGGCGGCCGGCGAGCGGCCCAGGGCGGCCACGACGAGCCCGCCGATCACCAGCGCGGCCAGGAAGGCCAGGATGGGCGAGAGCGCGTCCATCAGGGCCGACCGGCCGGTGCGCGGCGTCAGGTCAATGCGCATGGGCCGCCTCCCGGGCGTGGTCCGGCGCGCCCGTCACCGGATCCTCGGCCGGCGCCGCCCCGCCCATGCGCAGCCCCAGGGCCTCGCGGGTGGTCTCGGCGGCCGGCGCCGCCGGCGACAGGGTGCCGTGATGCAGCACGGCGATGCGGCCGGTGATCGCGAACAGTTCGTCGAGGTCCTGGCTGATCACCAGCACGGCGGCGCCGCGGGCCGCGAGGTCGAGCAGCGCCTGCCGGATATGGGCGGCCGCCAGGGCGTCGACGCCCCAGGTCGGCTGGTTGACCACGAGGATGCCGGGCTCGGCCAGGATCTCGCGTCCCATCAGGTATTTCTGCAGGTTGCCGCCCGACAGGGTGCCGGCGGCGGGATCGGGGCCCGCCTTGCGCACGTCGAAGGCCGCGACCACGTCCCGGGCCAGGGCCTTGGCGGCCGCGCGGCGCAGGACGCCGAAGCGGCTCAGGCGCGCCGTGGCGTGGCGCGACAGGATCGCGTTGGCGGACAGGCTCAGGGTCGGCACGGCGCCATGGCCGTTGCGCTCCTCGGGTACGAAGCCGGCGCCGCCCCGCCGCCGGGCGGTGATGCCGAGGCGCCCGGATTCGACGCCGTCGAACCGCACCATGCCGGGTTCCGGCGCCAGGGTCTCGCCCGAAAGGGCGTCGAACAGCTCCGCCTGCCCGTTGCCGGCGATCCCGGCGAGGCCGACGATCTCGCCGCCGCGCACGCTCAGCGAGATGCCATCGAGGGCGGTGCCGTGCAGGCCGGGGGCGGGGAGGGTGAGCCCGGACAGGACCAGGCGCTCCGGCCCGGTCGCCACGCCGGCGGGCGCCGTCACCGCGCCTACCTGTGCCCCCACCATCAGGGCGGCGAGAGAGCGGGCGGTCTCGGCGCGGGGATCGCAGGCCCCCACCACCCGGCCGCCGCGCAGGATGGTGGCGCGCGAGCACAGCCGGCGCACCTCGTCGAGGCGGTGCGAGATGTAGAGCAGCGCCCGGCCCTCGTCGCGCAGGCGCTCCAGAACGGTGAACAGCAATTCGGCCTCGCCCGGGGTGAGCACCGAGGTCGGCTCGTCGAGGATCACGAGCTTGGGGTCCTGCAGCAGGCAGCGGATGATCTCGATGCGCTGGCGCTCGCCGGCCGAGAGCGACCAGACTGGCCGGTCGGGGTCGAGGTGCAGGCCGTAGGTCGTCCCGACCGCCGCGATCCGGGCCTTCAGGGCTCGGCCGCCCAGGCCCTTGGGCATCACCAGGGCGATGTTCTCGGCGACCGTCAGGTTCTCGCAGAGCGAAAAATGCTGGAACACCATGCCGATGCCGAGGGCGCGGGCGGTCTCCGGATGGGCGAGGCGCACGACATCGCCCCGATGGGTGACGACCCCTTCGGTGGGCTCCAGGAGCCCGTAGAGGATCTTCATCAGGGTCGACTTGCCGGCGCCGTTCTCGCCCAGCAGGGCGTGAATCTCGCCGGCCCGGATCTCGAGATCGACCCCGTCATTGGCCGTGAAGGCGCCGAAGCGCTTGACGATGCCGTACGCGCCGAAGAGAGGCGTCGGCCCCTCCGTGCGGGCAGGGGGGACGACGGGGGCCACGCTAGAGCGTCCCGAACAGCGCGTGGGCGAGGCGGGTATGGGCCTCGCGCAGCTGGCCGGTCTCCATCCCGAGAGGCTGGCCGTCGACCACCCGCCACGACCCCGCCACCATCACCCGGTCGGCCCGGTGAGCGCCGCAGAGCACCAGGGCGGCCAGCGGATCGTGCGCGCCGGAGAAGCGCAGTTCGTCGAGGGTGAAAAGAGCCAGGTCCGCCTCGCACCCCTCCGCGATCCGTCCGATGTCGCTCCGACCGAGGCAGGCCGCGGACCCCTCCGTCGCCCAGCGCAGAGCGTCGAGATGGGTCACGGCCTCGGCCCCGTAGGTCAGACGGTTGATCATCAGGGCGTGACGGACGCCCTCCATCAGGTTCGAGCTGTCGTTCGAGGCCGACCCGTCGACGCCGAGGCCGACGGGGCTGCCGGCGGCCTCCAGCTCACAGGTCCGGCACTGGCCGGAGGCCAGGGTCATGTTCGAGGTCGGGCAGTGGCAGACGCCGACGCCGGCCGCGCCGAGACGCTTCACCTCGGCGTCGTTGAAGTGGATGCCGTGGGCGAGCCAGGTGCGCGGGCCCATCCAGCCGACCTCCTCGAGGTAGTCCACCGGGCGCTGGCCGAACATTTCGACGCAGTAGCGGTCCTCGTCCAGCGTCTCGCCGAGATGGGTGTGCAGGCGGCAATCGTGGCGCTCGGCCAGCGCCGCGCTCTCGCGCATCAGCCGCTTCGTCACGTTGAAGGGCGAGCAGGGGGCCAGCCCGATCTGCACCATCGCGCCGGGCTTGGGGTCGTGGAACAGGCGCAGCACCCGTTCGCTGTCAGCCAGGATGGTGTCGTCGTCCTGGGTCAGGCATTCGGGCGGCAGGCCGCCGTCGCGCTCGGACAGGCTCATCGAGCCGCGGGTGACGAAGGCGCGGATCCCGACAGGCCCGGCCTCCTCCACCTGAATGTCGACGGAGGATTCCAGCCCCTTGGGGAAGAGGTAATGGTGATCGCCGGCCGTGGTGCAGCCGGAGAGCAGCAGCTCGGTGTAGGCGAGACGCGTCGCCAGCCGGAACGCCTCGGGGGTGACCCTATCCCAGACCGTGTAGAGCGCCTTCAGCCAGGGAAAGAGCGGCTTGTTGATCGCCGCCGGATGGGCGCGGGTGAGCGTCTGGAAGAAGTGGTGATGGGTGTTGACGAGGCCCGGGACGACCACGTGGCGGCCGGCGTCGAAGGTCTCGTCGACGGGCGCGGCGGGCATGCCTCCCGCGGGCACCCGCTCGACGATGCGGGAGCCCGCGACGACGAGGCCCCCGGCGGAATCCGGCGCCAGGATCGCCAGCGGGTTGCGGATCCAGAGACGTCGCGTCGCGGGGGTCTCGACCATGCTGAACCGGTGTTCCCTCGATGTGGACCGGCCATCACCATGGCCCGTCCGGAAATCCGGAGGCCGGATGGAAATCCGGCCTCGTCATGCAGACCATCGCTTGCGTGGATGGTCGTTCCGGGCAAGGAGCCCGTCGTGAGAACAGGTGCCAGCCCTCAGAAGACGTGGAAGGAGACGCCGGCCAGGAAGCTCTTCTCTTCGGTCCCCTTGAAGTTGGCGCGCTCGATGTTGCCGAACTTGTTGAGCCAGTACTGGAAGCCGATGAAGACGTCGACCCGGTTCGGCTGGTCGTAGATCAGCTTGCCGACATCGAGGACGAGGTTGGTCCGCGACAGGAATTCGAGACCCGTCTTCGGGTTGGTGGCGAAGGCGGACGGATCGTTCACACCGCGCCCCTTGGGCAGGACGATGTTGTTGAAGCCCGCGATGCTGAGCGGCAGACCCGTGAAGGCGAGCGGGAAGCTGTAGACGATCTCGAATTCCGGGACCGTGTTGAAACTGGTATCCCGGTTCGGAGCGACGTTGAAGCCGTTGCGATTCCACTCCTTGTAGGCATGGACCGAGGCGCTGAGGAACCCGGCCGGGACGTCGAATGCAAAGTTCAGACCGCCGACCACGTCGCGCTTCTTGGAACCGAAGGCATCGTTCTGGGCATTGGCGTCGAAGCCGTAGGCGAGCGACACGTCCTTGATGATGCCGGGCACCACGAAGGCCTTCGTCCCGGTCAGGGCGTTCAGGCTCAGGGTTCCGCGGTAGAGGCCGTAGGCCTCGGTGTTCCCGTAATCGTAGAAGGTCGGCACGCCGAAGCCGTCGGTGGTGCCCGCCGAAAATTGCGACCCCGACTTGAGGATGTCGAGGGTGAAGAAATTGGTGCCGTAGGCCCAGGCATCGGCGTGCGAGATGTTGAGGATGTGCTTCGGCGCGTCCTGGTTGCGGAAGCTGCCGTCGGCGCGCTGGATCTGGGAGCCGGGCCTGGCGGCCGGGAACTGGTAGCGGTAGCTGATCTGCGTGTCGGAGAACAGGAAGAACCCGGAGGGCACCTCCACGGGTGCGACCGGCGCCTTCTCCTTGGCGAGGTCCGCGGCCAGGGCCGGCATCAGGGTGGCGAGGCTCAGAGCGGCGGCCACCAGCGGTCGTGTGAATGTCGCGATCATCGATAAAGTCCCCCCGGGTTTAAGCACCCGTTGGGGAAAATGACCGCAACCGATGTGCCACCCGCCCGGCCTTCCCGCACAACCAGACGGGGTGATGCATGGACGCAACATTGCCTCGGTTCGCCATGCTGGAACGACCCTTCGCGGGCTTGAACATCGGCAGGCGCGCGACGGGGAAGCGCCACAGGACGAATACGAGTTAGACCATATGGTCTAATTTCTAGCCAGGGTTGCATCGTTGTTGGGCATCGCGGCGTCCATCTTCCACGGCGCCGCTGCCCCGGGTCACGCGCCCCGGACCGCCGATTCCGCGCCTTCGCGGCCGAGTGGTCCTGGCGGCCATACACCGCCCGGTCTCTCGCGTCCGACGGGACGCGACCGCTTGGGAAACGCGACATGGGTGCGTCCCGTCCGGAAATCGGTCCTGCCTCCCGGCGGGCAAGCCTCGTTGCGCCCGAGGCGCCGAGGCGCGGGCCGGCCCAACCTGCATGGGAAGGATGCAGCGCCGCGCATCATTTGGGCGTGTCTCCGGCCGACCCTGCATTCATGATTACCGAAGATTCGGGATCGGGGCGGAACGCGACGCCGTCCCTCCCGGGTCGCGCGCCCTCCGGCCCGGTGCCCCGAGCATGCTTCCCGTCATAGCGGCCGACCCCGCCCCTCTGACCTTCGATCCGGCGACCACCGCACTGGTCATCATCGACATGCAGCGCGACTTCCTGGAGCCGGGCGGCTTCGGCGAGACCCTCGGCAACGACGTCACCCTGCTGCAGACGGCGGTGCCCCCGATCCGGGCGGTGCTGGCGGCGGCGCGGAGTGCCGGCCTTCTCATCGTGCACACGCGGGAGGGCCACAAGCCCGACCTCTCCGATGCGCCGCCGGCCAAGCTGGAGCGAGGGACGCCCACCGCGCGCATCGGCGCGCCGGGTCCGATGGGGCGCATCCTGATCCGCGGCGAACCGGGCCACGCCATCGTTCCCGAACTGGCGCCGATCCGGGGCGAGGTGGTCATCGACAAGCCCGGGAAGGGCGCCTTCTACGCCACCGATCTCGGCGCGGTCCTCTCCGCCCGCCGCATCGCGACCCTGCTGGTCTGCGGGGTGACCACCGAGGTCTGCGTGCACACGACGATCCGCGAGGCCAACGACCGCGGCTACCGCTGCGTGGCGATCGGGGATGGCTGCGCCTCCTACCGCCCCGAGTTCCACCGGGTCGGCCTCGCGATGATCGCCGCCCAGGGCGGCATCTTCGGCTGGGTCTCCTCCTCGGCGGCGGTGGTCGAAGCCCTCGGCGGCGCACGCTAAGGGCGGGTGCCGCGGCCTGCGCTGTTCGGCCCCCATCGTTTCCGGCTTTCCGCACAGGCCTGCGGTGACGCCCGGCCTGGCGCTTGCTTACACCCGGGTGGCCGGGCAGCTCGTTGGGGCCGCGCGGGCGGCGGCCATAGCGCCGCGAATCCCGCCCTCGACCCACGCCGCCCTGCCGGCAGAAGAACTCCCCGCCACGCCGCCGGCGTTCCGGTCGCGCGGAGGGACATCACTGGGAGAAAGCCCATGTCGGAGCGCAACGACCCGTCCACCGGCGGCCTCGACGCCTACATCGAAGCGGCAGCTGGGCTGCTCGCGATTCCCCTCGATCCGGCCTGGATCGGCGCCATCGGCAGCAATCTCGCCGTCCTGCGCGCGGCCGCCGCGCATGTGGCCGAGTTTTCCCTGCCCGACGAGGCGGAAGCCGCCCCGGTCTACGAAGCATGAGCGGTCCGGACACGATGCACGATCCGAGCACGATGACGGCTGAGGCGCTGGCGACGGCGTTTCGGGAAGGGACCACCAGCGCCTGCGCGAACGTCGCCGCGACCCTGGCGCGCATCGCGCGGGTCGACGGCGTGGTGAACGCCTTCACGGACATTCTCGCCGCGCGTGCCCAGGCCCGCGCCGAGGCCCTGGATGCGGCCCGGGGCCGGGGCGAGCCCCTGGGGCCGCTGGCTGGCGTTCCCTTTGCGGTCAAGAATCTGTTCGACATCGCCGGTCTGCCGACCCGGGCCGGCGCGAAGATCAACCGCGATCGGGCCCCGGCGGAGCGCGATGCCGCCCTGGTGCGCCGCATGGAGGCGGCGGGCGCGATCCTCGTCGGAGGCCTCAACATGGGCGAGTACGCCTACGATTTCACCGGCGAGAACGTCCATGACGGACCGACCCGGAACCCGCACGATCTCGGCCACATGTCCGGCGGCTCGTCCGGAGGCTCGGGAGGGGCCGTCGGGGCCGGGCTGGTGCCGATCGCCCTCGGCTCCGACACCAACGGCTCGATCCGCGTCCCCTCCACCTTCTGCGGCTGCTTCGGCCTCAAACCCACCTACGGCCGCCTGACCCGGGCGGGCAGCTTTCCCTTCGTGGGCAGCCTCGACCATGTCGGGCCCATGGCGCGCAGCGTCACGGACCTCGCCCTGAGCTACGACGCCATGCAGGGGCCGGACCCGGACGACCCGGTGGCCACGACGCGCCCCGCAGAGCCGGCCCTGTCTCACCTCACCGACGGGCTCGGGAACCTGCGCGTCGCGGTGGCGGGCGGCTACTTCGCGCGCGGTGGCGACGCCGAGGCGTTCGCGGCGGTGGCCGCCATCGCCCGGGCCCTCGGCGTCACGCGCAGCGTCGCGATTCCGGAGGCGGCCCGCGCCCGGGCGGCGGCCTACCTCATCACGGCAGCCGAAGGAGCTGCCCTCCATCTCGACCGCCTCCGGACCCGGGGGGAGGATTTTGATCCGGCCGTACGCGACCGGCTGATCGCCGGGGCGATGATCCCGGCCCCGCTGGTCGAGCGTGCGCAGCGCTTCCGCCGCTGGTACCGGTCCGCCGTCCTTGATCTGTTCCGCGAGGTCGACGTGATCCTGGCGCCCGCCACGCCTTGCCGCGCGCCCCGTTCGGGCCAGGCCACCTTCGTCCTCGACGGGGTGACTCTGCCGGTGCGGGCCAATATCGGGGTGTTCACCCAGCCGATATCCTTCATCGGCCTGCCGGTGGTGGCGGTGCCCGTGCGCCTGGACGACGGCCTGCCCCTCGGCGTTCAGGTCATCGCCGCCCCCTGGCGCGAGGACCACGCCCTGCGCGTGGCGCACCAGTTGGAGCGGGACGGCGTCGTCCGAGCCCCCGTGGCGAACCTGTGAGCGAGACCGCGATGATCATCGATGATCCGCCTGTGAAGGCCGAGGTGGAGGCCGCCTTCGCGGCCTACGAGGCAGCCCTGGTGGGCAACGACGTGCCGACGCTGGAGGCCCTGTTCCACGATGATCCGCGCACGATCCGCTACGGCGGGGCCGAGAACCTCTACGGGATGGAGGCAATCCGCGCCTTCCGTCGGGCGCGGTCGCCCGAGGGCCTGGCCCGCGACCTGAGCGAAACGGTGATAACCACCTACGGATCCGATACCGGAATCGCCATGACGCTGTTCACCCGGTCGAGCACCCCGGGGCGCATCGGACGCCAGAGCCAGACATGGATCCGCTTCCCCGACGGCTGGAGGGTCGTTGCGGCCCATGTGAGCATCATCACGGGCTGATCTCCTTCCCTCGCGGCGGATCAGGCGCGGTCGAGTGCCTTGGACAGGCGGCGCACGCGGCCTCCGCGCTTCTCATAGGCGAAGAGGGAGGCCAGGGTCTGCCCATCGGGGACGGACGCGTCGATCGAGGCGGCCTCGCCCTCCGCCTCTTCGGGCATCTGGAGCTGGGTCTCGGCCGGCGGTACTGCCGGGCGGGATGGAGGCAGGCGCAGGCTGGCGCGCTGCACCACCTCCCGGTCCCGCTCGATCTGCGCGGCCGTCTCGGCATCGGTCCGGACCAGAGCGTGGACCCCGTCCCGGAATCGAAGCTCGACGGACCAGGCCGGCCGCGCGTTGCCCCCGAGGACGTCGAGGCCGGCGTGCATGAAGGAGGCGGCGAGGCCGAGCGGATTCGGCAGGGGACCGGTGGCCGTCAAGGCCTGCCGCAATCCCTGGACGATACCGGTGCGCCGTGGCACCGCCTGCTCCGGCGGCGCGAGCGTCAAGGCCTCCAAGTCCTCGACTCCGCGCAGGCTTCCATCGGGCAGCCCGAAGACGCCGAATTCGTAAGATCCCGGCCCGGCGCCGAACGTTCCGGATATGATCTGAATGGCGATCATCGATACTTTCCGTCCGGACCATCCCCCGCGCTGAGGAGGAGGTCCGTCAACATCAAACGCCGTCTCCTGTCGCGAAGTCCTGTGTCGGAAACAGGGCCGCGAGCTCGGGACGGCTCCGACGCATCGCGGCCCCTTTGAAAATCCCCTCTGATCCTTGACAGGCCGGGATCCAAACTTGCCAAGGACGTCCAGCTTCCCGATCTTGAGGTCCCCCGAGCATGCAGGTGATTGAGACAGAGATTCCGGCGGTCCGGCGGGTGGTGCCGACGCGCTTCGGCGATGCGCGGGGCTGGTTTTGCGAGACCTACCGGGCGGACATCCTGGCGCGCGCCGGCATTGCGGATGTCTTCATCCAGGACAACCAGTCCTTCTCCGCCCCGCGCGGCACGGTGCGGGGCCTGCACTTCCAGCGCCCTCCCATGGCCCAGGCGAAGCTCATCCGGGTGCTCGCGGGTGCCATCCTGGATGTCGC
>NZ_LMRA01000002.1 GCF_001424705.1 Methylobacterium sp. Leaf465 | reverse complement strand
GATGTCTGCTTCATCTTCGCTCCTCAGGGGCTACGATGAACCAGCCATCCTCCGTTCGTGAAGACCCTCAATCTGTCCCACAGGTGCTGACGTCGGACAAGCAGGACGAGGAAGGGCAGGCAGAGCAGGCCGGCGTAGAAATGCCAACGCCAGACGGCGCGGTGGACGGCATCCTGAGCCGGGCGCGCGAGCGCAACGGCGGACAATGCCGTCGCATCACCCTGGAGGGTCTGGGACATGGGTTCGGGTCCGGGTCTGAGCGATCGGGAAGCGGATCGATCAGGCGGTGGGCGGACCTCGCGGACTGACGGACGGGTCGGGAGGCGCGCGCGCCTGGACCGCACCTGCGTCTCGCCACGGGGCGGAGGTCACCCGAGCGGGGGCCCAAGCGACCGCTGCAAACGCCCACAGAAGCGGATGGAGCAACTGTACGGCCTGGGCCATCGTGCAACAGGCGTGATGCTGGCAAGCCGGCCCGTGATCGCCCGGCCCGGTCGAACCGTCATGCTCGGCGCAGATCACGGCGCCGACCGGTGCGGATGGCAACGGAACCAGGCCGCCGAGAACGGCCTGAAGCACAAGCGCGTAGAGCGCGACCACCGAGATGATCGCGCGGCCTTGGACCATCCGTGGCAGGCATCCGCGCATCGCCGCATTTACGGCCGGGTGCCGGGGACGGTCAATCGCCCAGCGTGCGGCGTTCACACTTGCGCCCATCGCCGGGTCGACCGAAGCCATTACAAGCGAGCGCAATGTTACAATGTTTCAAAAATTCAACGTCTCGCGATTGACTACCAGCCGAAGCGCGGCGATTGTTCGACCGTCAAGGTTCCTGCGGGTCGTCGGCTCGTGGGCTAAGAGGGAATTCGGGGTACTCGCAGGAGCGCTTCCGAAGCTGCCCCCGCAACTGTCAGCGGCGAGCTCTTTCCGTCCAGGGTCACTGGTGCGTCGCACTGGGAAGGCCGAGGAGAGGGCGACGACCCGCGAGCCAGGAGACCTGCCTTGCACGACGATACGTCTCTCGGGCGGGGTGTCCCGGCGGAGCGCTGGAACGGGCTTGGCTGCTGACGCGGCCGATCCCGTGAGGGCACCCGCTCGGCTGTCGCTCGACAACCTTGAGTGCACCGGTGTTCCCTCGTCCGAGCCTGCCCACCGCGACGGCCCAGATCCCGAACCCGCCCGGATCCACCAAACGCCGCTGGAGGGCCGGACGCCCGGGATCGCGTTGCGCCCTCGCCGCGATCCTCTCGACGGGTTCACCCGCCTGGGAGGCCCGAGCGCAGGAAGCCGTCACGCTGGAGGAACTTTCCGTCGAGGGGGCTGGCGGGGGCGCCCCGGTCGCCGTTGGTGCTGGCCCCAACCCGGGAATAGGTCTGATCGGTCCGACCCCGGGCTACCGGGCCGACCGGGCGGTGAGCAGCACCAAGACCGACACCCCTCAGCGCGACGTGCCGCAGGTCGTCACCGTCGCGCCGCGCGAGGTCATCACCGATCTTGCCGCCACCCGCGTCGACCGCATCTTCAACTACACGCCGGGCGTGGCCCAGCAGAACAATTTCGGCGGCCTGACGGTATTCAGCTACGCCATCCGCGGCACGACCACCTCGGAGCTCTACCGCAACGGCTTCCCGATCAACCGCGGTTCGCCGCCGCCGCCCGATACCCAGAACGTGGAGCGCATCGAGGTGCTCAAGGGCCCCGGCGGCGGCCTGTTCGGGCGCAGCGACCCGGGCGGCCTCGTCAACTTTGTCACGAAGCAGCCGACGGCCGAGCGCTTCGTCGAGATGGGCGGCCTTTGGGGCTCGTTCGAGCAATTCCGCGGCACTGTCGATGCCGGCGGCGAACTCAACGAGGACGGCACGCTGCTCTACCGCTTCAACTTCGCGGGCGGCCGCCAGAACAGCTTTCGCGATTTCGTGGATGGCGACCGGCTCCTCGTCGCGCCCGTGGTGAGCTGGCAGGTCACGCCGGACACGAAGGTCACCGTCGAGACCGAGTTTCTGCGCAACCGCATCGTCGTCGACCGGGGCGTGATCGCGATCAACAAGCAGCTCGGATTCCTGCCGATCTCCCGCTTCCTCGGTGAGCCCGGGCAGAGCACGTACCAGAGCTCGGACACGATGCAGGTCCGGGTGGAGCACCGCTTCGACGCCGACTGGCAGATGCGGCTGGCGACCCACTTCAACACCGGCTCGCTGGTCGGGGAATCGGCAGAGGTGCGTGGCCTCGCTGCCGACAATCGCACCGTCCTGCGCGACCGGAATTTTCGCGATTACCGCTGGGATACCGCCATCGGCCAGGCCGAGGTTGTGGGACGCTTCGCCACCGGCGATCTCGGCCATACCGTGCTGCTCGGCTTCGAGCGGGAGAGCACCGACAGCCGCGTGGTCTACGACCGCTCGAACTTCCGTCAGAGCCCCTACAGCCTCGACATCTACGATCCGCGCTACGGCCAGGCCCTGCCGCCGCTCACCATCCGGCGCAACAACCTGGAGCGGGTCACCAACACAGCCCTCTACGCCCAGGACCAGATCGCGCTCAGTCCGGAGTGGAAAGCCCTGCTCGGCGTGCGATTCGATTTCTTCGAGCAGTCCTTCCGCGAGCGCACCACGGCGACCCAGGTCGACCAGTCCCGGGTGGCGGCGACACCGCGCGCCGGCCTCGTCTACCAGCCCCTGCCGGAGCTCGCCCTCTACACCAACGTGGGCACCAGCTTCCGGCCCAATATCGGCCCCGACGCCTTCGCGGTGGCCCGCTCCGTGCCCTTCGAGCCCGAGACCGGGCTCGGCTACGAAGTCGGCGCCAAGCTCGACCTGTTCGGCGGCGCGCTCGGCCTGACGGCGGCGGCCTTCCGCATCGAGCGGCAGAACGTGCTCACGGCCGACCCCAACAACCCGGGCTTCTCCCTGGCGGCTGGCGGGGTAAGCAGCCAGGGCTTCGAGCTCACGGCCGCCGGTCAGATCACCCCCGAGATCAAGCTCCTGGCCGGCTACGTCTACGCCGACGCCCTGGTCACGAAGGACAACGTGCTCCCCGTAGGCGCTCCGCTGGTCAATATCCCGCGCCACTCCGGCAGCCTGCTCGCCGTGCACGAGGTGCAGGCCGGCCCCTGGAAGGGCCTCGGCCTCGGCGGCGGCGTGCGCGGTGTCGGCGAACGCGCCGGAGACGCCGCAGGCTCCGGCTTCGTGCTCCCGGCCTACATCGCGGTCGATGCCCTGGCCTACTATCGCTACGAGAACATGCGCTTCGGCCTCAACGTCGAGAACATCTTCGACGCCACCTACTACGAGAGCTCGAACAACGCCTTCCGGGTCTATCCCGGCGCGCCCCGGCGCTTCACCGGCACGATCTCGGTGCGGTTCTAATGGCTGACGTCACGACCCATGCGGGTGACTTCGTCCTGGAGATCCGGGGGGCGGGCAAGCGCTTCGGCGAACGCCAGGCCCTCGATGGCCTCGACCTGTCGCTCCGCCCCGGCGAGGTCTTCGCCCTGCTCGGACCGAACGGTGCCGGCAAGACCACCACGGTTAACCTGATCCTCGGCTTCCTGAAGGCGGATGCCGGCACGGTCCGGGTCTGCGGAATCGATGCCGGCGCTGACCCGGTCGGCGCCCGCCGCCACGTGGCCTACATCCCCGAACAGGTAGCACTCTATCCCGGCCTCTCCGGCGTAGAGAACCTGCGCTACTTCACGACCCTGGCCGGCCTCGACCTGGGCAAGGGGACAGCCCGCACGCTCCTGGCCGAGGCCGGTCTTGCCGAGACTGCACACGAGAGTCCCGCCGGCTCTTATTCCAAGGGTATGCGCCAGAAGGTCGGCATCGCGGTGGCGCTCGCGCGCCGTGCCCGGCTCCTTCTCCTCGATGAGCCCACCTCCGGCCTCGATCCGAGAGCAGCCGCGGACTTCTCGACCACGGTCCGGGCGGCGGCAACGCGCGGCACCGCTATCCTGATGGCGACCCACGACCTCTATCGGGTGCACGAGATGGCCGGGCAAGTCGGGGTCTTGAGCCGTGGCCGCATCGTCGAGGAAATCGACCCTAGGACTCTCGACCACGTCGGCCTGGAGCGGCTCTACATCCAGCGGCTGGCGGGGAGCGCGGCGTGAGGCAACTCCTAGCCGAACTTGCGCGCACCGCCCGCGATGTGCGCCTTCGCTGGATCGGTGCCGTCCTCGTCCTGCTCCTTACGGTCGCGGGCCTCGGCGGCTGGCGGGATTCCACGCGCTACGCCGGCGAGGTCGCTCAGGTCGCGGCCGCCGAGCGCGCGCGCTGGCTCGGCCAGGATGCCAAGAACCCGCATTCGGCCGACCATTTCGGGCTGTGGGTGTTCCGTCCCTCCGCACCGCTTGCCGTCCTCGATCCCGGCACCGAGCCCTATACGGGCCGGATGGTGCGTGTGGAGGCCCACGTGTTCAACGACGCGGTTTACCGCGCCGTCCAGGATGCCGGCCCGCTCACCCGATCCGGCCTCAGCAGCGTCGCCGACATCGTCCAGCTCGTGGTGCCGCTCGCCGCCATCCTGCTGGGCTTCTCCGCCTTCGCGGCCGACCGCGAGCGTGGGACGCTGCGTCTCGCACTCGGCAACGGCGTCCCGCCGGGCCGGCTCTTCGCGAGCCGGTTCGCGGCCCTTTTCGCCGCGCTCGCCCTCGTGGCGGGCCTACCGCTCCTCGGGATCGGCGCGCTTGCGGTGGTGAGTCAGGATGGTGCGGGCTGGCAGGTCGTTCCGCGCCTGCTGATCTGGGTCGCTGCGCAACTCGCCTACACCGCCGTGTTCCTACTGCTCGCGATGCTCGTCTCACTGGTCGCCCGCACGGCCCGGGGCGCGCTCGCGGCGACACTTGCGGCCTGGGCCCTCCTCTGCGTCGCGGCCCCCCGCCTCGCGGTCGTCGGAGTCGACGCCGTCGTGCCTGCCTTGTCCTACCGGGATGTCCGTGCGCGGATCGAGGCCGGATTTCGGGCCCATCGTACTGCAGAGGCGAACGACATCCGTACGCGCGAGGTTCTGGCCCGCTACGGCGTGAGCGACCCCGACGAATTGCCCGTCGACCTGCGCGGCCTGATGATGTCCGAAAACGAGGGGCACAACTTCGCGGTCTACGACCGCGAGCTCGGAGCATTCTTCGACAGCCTCGCGGCCCAGGACAGGGCCTTGGCCTGGGCCGGCCTCCTCTCGCCGCGGGTTGCCCTGCAGGCCCTCTCGCAGACGCTGGCCGGCACCGATTTCGCCCAGCATGCCCACTTCGTCTGGACGGCGGAAGCCTATCGGCGCGACATCTCCGAACGCATGAACGCAGAGATCCGCGACCATCCCCAGCGCGGCGGGACCATCCTCGTTTCCGGGCGGGATCTCTGGGAGGAGATCCCGCCGTTCGTCCACCGGCCATTGCCGTTCGCGACCACGCTGGCGAACGCACGCGTTCCGGCCCTCGTCCTAGCCCTCTGGCTCGGTCTGCTGGCGCTCCTGTGCCGTCCCCTGGTCCGGAGGCTGAAGCCGTGACAACCGTACGGTTCCCTGTGCTGCTCGGCGCCGAGTTGCGCCTCATCCTGCGCGAGCGCCTGACCTGGGCGATCCTCGCCGCCCTTGTCGCGGCGCTCTGCCTGGCAGCGTGGACGGGCGCCGGGCGCGTCGCAACGGAGCGGGCCGCCCTCGCGCAGGCCGTCGCCGACACCGACCGGGTCGTGCGGGACGCCAAGGCCGCCCATGAACGCTACGGCAAGCCCTCGCCGATCAAGGTGAATTACTGGCAGGACCCCACGGACGCCTTCGGCTTCATGACCTACTTCATGGCCGCCTACGCGGTGAAGCCTCCGACGCCGCTCGCCGCGTTCGCGGCAGGTCAGTCCGACGTGCAGCCCGCGATCATGCGGGCCAGCTTCGGCTTCAGCACCGTCTTCGACGACACCGCCTACGAGCCCGGCTCGACGGCTCGGCTCAGGCTTGGTCCGTTCGATCTCACCTTCGCGCTGGTCTACCTCGTGCCGCTCGTGGTTATCGCGCTCGCCGGCACGCGGCTCTCCTCCGAGTTCGACAGCGGCATCCTGCGCATGATCGCGTCGCAGCCAGTCGGGCCGCGTCGCGTGGCAGGCGCGAAGTTCGGGGCCGTGGCTCTGGTCGCCATCGCGGCCGTTCTCGGGGCAACGGCGCTGGCGCTCATCGTCTCGGGCGGTCTCGGAGAGCTCGACGGTTGGGTGGGCACGCTGGCCCTCCTCGCGGCGGCCCTGGCCGCCTACGTCGTCCTGTGGGTGTCGGCCTGCGCCCTGGCGGCCAGCCTGTGGCGCGGGGGCGTCGCCGCCCTCGCGATCCTCGTGCTAGCCTGGGCCTGCGTTACGGTGGCCCTGCCAAGCACGCTCGGCCTCGCGGTTGAGGTCCTCGCACCGACGCCCTCGCGGATCGCGGCGATCGATGCGAGCCGGCGGGCACAGGTCCGGTTCTACACCGGGGAGGAAGGCGCACGGATCACCGCGGCCTGGCTGACCGGCAAGGTTCCGGACGCCGCGAGCCGGCCGGGACTGGCGGAGGCGCCCGAGGTCAAGCGCCTCGCCCGCGATGCGTTCTACGACGAAGCGCTGGCGAGCTATCGGGATGCCGCGCGGGACCATGCCCGGACGGCGGCGACCTGGAGCCGACGCCTGGCGATCCTGTCGCCCGCGACGGTCCTCGCCCTTGCGCTTGAGATGGCGGCGGGAACCGACGCCGAGCGCCATTCCGCCTTCCTGGCGGCAGGCGCCGCGTACCGCCGGGACCTGCGTGCGTTCTTCGAGCCTCGCATCCTCGCCCAGGCACTGGACCCCGCGCCGGTCTGTCCGGGCTGTCCCGCGCGGCTCGATTTTGCCGCCTACGATGCCGTGCCGGCATTCGCGCCCTCCGTGCCCCGCGCCGCGGCGGAGCGCCAGGCGATGGTGGCCCTCGGTTGCTTGGTCGCGGGAACCCTACTCCTCGCCGCGCTGGCTCTCCGCCGCCTCGCCGAATGGCCCGCATGATGCGCGCGAACCGGAAGGGTGCAGCCGGGGATGGCAGCCCGGCGGCCCAGCTTGTTGATGCGCCTGCCGCCCATGTCCGGCGCGGGGATGCGGGGCGCGGGGCCTCGTCCGAGCGCGCGCGCCGCTACGTGCTCGACCTCATGCCGATTCTGGAATCGATTGGCGGAGAAGTCGGGCGGACGCCCCAGTGCCTCGCTCCCGAGTTGACGCGGCGTGGGGTCCGCAAGCCGCGCGGCGGCGCGGTCTGGACACCCGTGGATGTCGGCCGGCTCCTGCATCGGATCGGAACGGAGCGCGTGCGATGAGACCGACAGCCTCCGAGGGAGCGCAGGGTCCACAGTCCCGCATCGTCTCCATCGACGCCCTGCGCGGCCTCGTCATGCTGCTCATGCTCGTCGACCACGTGCGGGAGTTCGTCTACCTGCACGCCCAGGTCCGTGACCCGATGGATCTGGCCGTGACGCCGCCCGGCCTCGTCCTGACCCGGCTCACCGCGCACCTCTGCGCGCCGGTCTTCATCCTGCTGACCGGCCTCTCGGCCAGCCTCCATGCGCAGAAGCACGGCGACCGGCGGGCGACCAGCGTGTTTCTGGCGAAGCGCGGCCTGCTGCTGATCCTTCTGGAGGTGACGCTGGTCAGCCTCGCCTGGACCCGCAGCCTGACGCCACCGATCCTCTACCTGCAGGTGATTTGGGCCATCGGCCTCAGCATGCTGGCTCTCGCCGCCCTGCTCTGGCTGCCGCGTGCTGCCCTCGTCCTTTTCGCCGCGGCGGTGATGCTCGGCCACAACCTGCTCGACGGACTCGTGCTCCAATCAGGAGATACGGGCTACGTGCCCTGGTCGATCCTGCACCAGCGGGGCGTCATCGAACTGCCCTGGGGCGTGGCGCGCACCTCTTATCCCGTGCTGCCCTGGTTCGGCGTGATCGCGGCGGGCTACGCCCTGGGGCCGCTCTTCGCCGGAGCGGTCGCGCCGGCCACCCGCCGCACGGGGCTCCTGGCACTCGGCGGCGCGGCGCTCTCCGCCTTCCTGATCCTGCGGAGCCTCAACGGCTACGGCGAGCCGGCGCCATGGCAGTCGGGGGCGACGCCACTCCTCACCGCGCTCTCCTTCGTCAACCTGACGAAGTACCCGCCCTCAGCCGACTTCCTGCTGCTAACCCTGGGCCTCGGCATCGGGCTCCTCGCCCTGTTCGAGGCGGTGCCGGCGCGAAGCCTCGGTGTTCTACGTACCTTCGGGGGCGCGCCGCTGTTCTTCTACCTCGCGCATCTCTGGCTGCTGCGACTGCTCCACGACGGCGCACTGGCGCTCGGCCTCGGCGGCCCATCCAACCGAATCGAGGCGGGGGCCCCGTGGCAGATCTGGCTTGTCGCGGCGATCCTGGTCCCGCCGCTCTGGCTCGCCTGCCGCTGGATGGTCCGGCTGAAGCGCCGAGCGGCCTGGTCGGGGTTAAGCTACTTGTAAGCCCACCAGTCGATCTTCCCTTTCCACAACTCGATTGAGCCTCGCAGGGCTCCCAACGGTCGACACCTGCCTGTCTGGTCACTGAAACCGCAGCGCAGGTATAGGCGGGATCCTCATCGACCCGCCATCCGACGCCGTTGCGGCCAAGGTGAAGCCTGGATGCACGGTTTTGCGATTATATGAGGTTCAGGGTGACAGCGCCGACGCCTTCGACATCGGCGCTGACCCGCTGGCCCGGAATGACGCGCACCAAGCCCGTGAGACTGCCGGTGGTAACCAACTCGCCAGCCTCGATGCGTCGCCCTCGACCGACCAGCCATCGTGCCGTCCAGGCGACGGCGCCGACCGGCGCGCCGAACGCGTCCGATCCGTGCCCCTGGGTAACGGCGTTCCCGTCGAGACGGACACGGATGACTGTCGAAGTAAGGTCGATCGAGCGCCAGTCCGTGACCCGGGGCCCGAGCACATGGACAACGTCCAGCCCGAGATCGGCCGTCGCCGTCCATTCATTCAGGGGCGTTCCATGGGGGACACGCCGTCCAAGGATGTGGAGTTCAAGGTGGCAAGCGATGCAGGCATCGGTGGCCTTGCGATCTCCGGCCGGACCGTCCGATACATCCTCCAAGGGGCGCCCGAGTACGAAGCAGAACCCGGCACCGAGCCCGATGGTCCCCTGCGGGAGGAGATAGGTCGACCCGTCATCGAGCAAGCTGCCGCGAAGCAAGGGGGCGAGGATCGGTGCATTGGTGCCGAGGAGCCGCGCTGTCGTCGGACTGGAGGCGCCCAGCGCGTAGCCGACCTGGGCGTCGGCCAGCATCCTCAGCATCGCCTCCTGGATATTCTCGGCATCGGCCATCCCTGTCAGGCGATGAAGGGCCGCCTCGCGGCTCTCCCTGCCCGAGGCATGGGCCGCGGCGAGGCTTGCCGCCATCCGCTCGATCTCGTCTGGTGTCAGTGGCATGGCTTAAGGCGCCTCGTACGAGCGACCGACGACGGTCGCGGGTGTGCCGGATGGGCCGCCGTTCGCTTACGCCTTCCTTCCGCCGATGACCCTGCACCCAAGCGGCAAGGTGAAGGATCAGGGCCGCTGTCGATAACCCGATGCAGAGCGTCGCTATGGTGGCTGAGGCGGTGAGTCCTCCGGCCCACCCGGCGACGGCACCTAAGGCGAGGGCACAACCCCACAGGGCGAAGCGAGCGACGAGTCGTCGGGCACGACGTGCCCGGAGGCGCCGTGCCGCGACGCCCATCTCAGATTCGAAGCTCGATGCGATCCGTCGCGATGGCGACCGCATCGGGACGATGACCGGTGAGGTCGACCGCATAGTGGAGCGCGTGCTGCCGGGTGCGGAATATGCCGCCGCCCAAGCCGTGAACGTCCACAGCGACCCAGTGCCCCTGCGGGTCCTGGCCGACGATGAACCGGATCGATGGGGACGGGGCCGCCTCGGAGACGATGACGGCGGCTGGAATGGTGACGGGCATGGAGCGTCGGGGGGTTACGCGATCCGTCGGCGGACCGCTCCCGTAAGCTGGACCCGCACGCATAAGGGTTCGAGCGGGAGCCTAGGACTTCCGCATAAGTGTCCCATCAGGATGCTGGCGAAATTCACGGGCTGCCGGCGATGCTTACTCGCACTCCAAGCGACCAATCCACTCCCGTAGGCACATGGGATGGAATTATGAGTCCAGGTCTCAAGCGGGCGTCCGCTTTAACCCGTTTGATGTCAGTTAGCGGACAGGCAGAAATCCACCCAGGGCGGAAGGGCTGGGTTCGTTCGAGAACGCCTATGTCCGGGACGGTATTATGTCGGGGTAACCGACTCCATTACATGCGCTGCATTCCCGAAGCATGCATGGCCTCCTCAACTCTGCCGCCGAGGAGGCCGGGCTTCAGATTTCGGTCCCTTCGGCCAGAGCGAGTGCGTCTTCAACGTCCACGCCGAGGTAGCGTACCGTACTCTCGATTTTCGTATGCCCGAGCAGAATTTGCACAGCGCGCAAGTTGCCTGTTCGCTTATAGATCAACGCCGCCTTTGTTCGACGTAGGGAATGTGTTCCGTAGTCCTCGCGCCGGAGCCCTATACCTGTCACCCATTCATCTACCAGACGGGCGTACTGTCGGGTGCTTATGTGCGCTTTATGGTCGATCCGGCTGGGAAAAGCGTAATCATCAAGCCTGCCCCCTCGACACTCAAGCCAAGTCAGAATGCTGGTACGTGCTGGTTCAAGCAGTTCGAACTGTACAGGCCGTCCAGTCTTTCGCTGAACGACGATGACCCGCGCCCGCACCCGCTCGCCGCTGACAAGCTCACCGATCTTCAATTTGACGATGTCACAACCGCGCAGCTTACTGTCGATGGCGAGGTCAAACATGGCGCGGTCGCGTACACGCCGCTTTCCGTCGAGCCAGAAACGGATGGCCCAAACCTGCTGAGGCTTGAGAGCGCGCTTGGCGCCGAGCTTCCGTCCTACGTTCCACGGACGTCGGTTCTTGAAGGCTGGGTCGTGCTGTGAATGTCCCATTTCTCATCTCCCAACCGGCAGATGCCGGCAGGGAGAGAAAGGGCGCTGCGAACGTAGTCTGCGCACCACCGGTTCGACGTTCGGGATCTGTGCCACTCAGCGGCCAAGCCTAGAATGCAGCCCAGCTGTGTCCAACCCAACCCAGTCGCCCGGACCGCCGTTGACGCTTCTCAAAAGCGGTCGTTCGTCAGTCTTCCGGAAGCTTCGGCTTGGGGTGATTACCCGCCTGAAGCGGATCCTCTTGAAACTTTTGAAACCAGATATTCGTCCGAGTGATCTCCATAGCGGATATCCGATCGAATACTTGACACATCGTTCAGGTTGCTATCGACCCTTCGCAGTCCCTGGGAAGGTCCGCTTCATGGCTGCTTAGAGGCTTTCCGATAAATCATGCTGCTCGCCCCAGCCTTCGGACGAGGATCATGACGGCGGCGGCGTAGAGGAAGGCGTGTGCGGAGGCGAGGGTCGCTTCCGGGTCCTTCTAGAGGCGTCGGTTGCGGCTGATCCATCCGAAGAAGCGCTCGACTAGCCACCTACGCGGCTGCAGGCATGGGCATGCCTATGATGACGTCGATGACCTGCATGCGCCTGCTCAGCGAATGCACGCACAAAACGTGAACACGCGAAGCGGGCTCCGTACAAGCGGCCACGCTTGAGCCGGCTCGTGGAGCTGTGGATCCCAAAGGAGAACCGAAGTCTTCCTTGCGTCAGCGGTAACGGTTCGGACGGCCATCAGCAGTCATGTCCTAGCGTCCGGACTCATAACCAGTAGCTGACGGTCGCGGCGAGACAGACGGCGGCGAGGAAGTTGATCGCCGAGCGGTCGTCGCGCGTGGCGATCCGGCGGAAGTCTTTCAGGCGACCGAACATCCGCTCGATGCTGTTGCGGCCCCGATAGAGCACAGGCGAGAAGCACGGCTTCCAGCGCCGGTTGACCTTGGGCGGGATGTTGGGCGCGGCTCCGGCCGCCTCGATTTGTCGGCGGATGGCATCGCTGTCGTAGCCCTTGTCAGCCAGCACGACGCGGCAGGCGGGCAGGCGTTCGAGCAGCAGCGCACCGGCCTTGCAGTCGGCGACCTGCCCGCCAGTCGGCAGGAAGGCGAGCGGGCGGCAGGCGCGGTCGGTGAGAGCATGGATCTTGGTCGTGCGCCCGCCCCGCGAGCGGCCGATGGCCTGGTTTTGCTCCCCCCTTTACCCCCGGCGGCGCAGCGGTGGGCTTTCACGGCGGTGGAGTCGATCAGCACCTGGGAGGGCGGCCCGCCGGCCTGGGACAGCGTCTCGAATAACCCGACCCAGACCCCCTTGGCCGCCCAGCGCACGAAGCGGTTGTAGAGCGTCTTCTTCGGCCCGTAGACGTCCCGCGGCGCGTCCGTCCAACGGCCGCCGGACTTGAGCACGTGGACGATACCACTGATCACCCGCCGGTCGTCCACGCGCTCCTTGCCCCGCGTGTCGGTGGGCAGGTGCGGTGCGATCCGCGCAAACTGCTCGTCCGTCAGCCAGAACTGATCCATCGGCCCCTCCCATGGGAGCCGTGAATCACACCTACGCCGTCCGCGCCACCGTTAGGGGTCCGGACGCTAGGACGGCATCGCCCCGGTTTCGAAGGAACGCCGGTGGGGCCAACGCCCCGGGTGCAATTCCACGAGAACCGTATAGAACCGTACCATCGCGGCCCGATCCTTGGCTCTCCGCGCCTGTGAGACCGCGTGTGCTCCCGCCCGCTGCGTGTGGAGACCGGCATGGCCCGCTATTTCTTCGACATCAATGACGGCTCGTTCCGGCTCGACGAGGACGGCTTGGAATGCGCGGACTTCGATGCCGTCCGGCGCGAGGCAAAGCGCGCCCTGCCTGCCATCGCGGGGGAGATACTCCCCGAGGACGGCGACCACCTCACCCTGACCGTCCGCGTCCGGAACGACAGGCACGAGACCGTCTACACGGCGACGCTGATGTTTAACGGCCTGATTGTCCCGAGCCAGGAATAATCACTGATCTCGCTTTCGTGATTCCTGTATCATCGAACGCAATTTCGAATAAAATCCTTTCTGAGACGCGCCTGGACATTGTGTCGAGAGGTTCGCGCCAACGGGAGCATTGAGCGGCCTTGGACGAACGCTCGGTGCAGACGAGGCCGAACCCTGCCATCCGGAAGCTGGAACGCTTGGTCGTCCTATCCGCCGCGGACAGGGAATGGCTGGGACGCGTCGAGGCCGAAGCACGGCTCGTTGGCGCCAGGACGGATTTGATTGTCGAGGGGAGCGATCCGGACGGCGCCATCCTCATCCTTGAGGGCATCGCCTGTCGCTACAAGCAGCGCTCCAACGGCCGGCGTCAGATCACGGCGTACCTGCTGCCAGGGGATATGAGCGATCTCGACGCGGTCTTCCAGGACCGGATGCCCCATGGCGTCTCGACGATCACGCCCTGCCGGATCGCGCGCCTGTCGCCCAGGGTCCTGAATGAGACGATCTACCAATCGCAGGCTCTGTCCCAGGCTGCGCGAATGCTGTCGCTCATCGAGGAAGCCACCTCCGGCGAGTGGTTGCTCAACCTCGGCTGCCGGTCCGGCGTCGAGCGCCTCGCCCATCTGATCTGTGAGCTCTTCCATCGCCTCCGCGCAGTCGGGCTCACGAACGGCAACAGCTTTTCCCTGCCCGTCACGCAGGTCGATCTGGCCCACACGCTCGGTCTGTCCGGCGTCCATACCAACCGCTCCCTGCAGGAGCTTCGTCACCAGCGGGTCATCCGGCTCGCCGAGCGTCGCCTCACGATTCTCGACCTACCGAGGCTGACGTCCATCGCCGAGTTCGACCCGACCTACCTCAACCTCGCTCCCGAGGGCGGCTGACAGGGTCGATGGATGTCGGGTGCCACGTGCCGGTAACCGTCACCGTCGCCGTGTAGGCGACATGCCCATTCGCATCCCGGATGGACGCACGCAACGTCTGCTCGTCCCCCTTGGATAGCGCCTCCCTGGCGACCTCGCCCAGGGTCCTCAGCGCCTCGCGCCGACCGGTCTCAAGGCCCTCCAACTCGACGCCCTCCTCATCGTCGATGCGTGAGGTTCCGTTCTGGAAATCGAAGTAGAATCGGGGCATCGCATATCGCTCGGAATGGTTCTTCGGCCGGGATCTTAGCCCTGCACGTCCGACGCAATCCGTCCCTGTCGTAGATCAAGTCCGGCGGCTTGTGTCGGATGGAACACCGTCAGTGGCTGGACGCCTGCTTCTCCCTCAGGGGCGCAGGCTTCCGCTCGTCGGGCATGATCCGCTGCAGATGTGCATGGACGATCTCCGCGCTGAAGGGCTTCTCGATAAAGCAGGCGGTGTCCGGCAGCTCGCCCGGACCCGGCCGGTCATGGCCCGAAGCCACCACCACGCTGATGTGCGGGTGGTCCGCCGCGGCTCGGCGTGCCAGCGCGAACCCGTTGTGGGTGCCTTGAAGCCCGACGGCCGTAAACAGCAGGTTCAACTCGTGGCCGTGCCGCTGCAGGACCTGCATGGCCATATCGGCCGTCGCGACGTCGAGGACTCGGAAGCCCGCCTGCTCAAGGATGTCCGCGGCGTCCATCCGCACGAGGATGTTCCCCTCGACCACGAGGGCAAACGGCGGCAGGGAGGCAGGGGAGGCGTCCATGGATGCGATACGTCCGAACTGACAAAAAGCTCCCGCCGTCGCTCAGTCCCGCGTAATCTCCGGCAGCGGCGCCTCGGCCGTGAACACGACACCGCGCGGCCGATACTCGATCTCCGCCTTGCCGCCGATCTCTCGGGCCAGGGCCCGCTCGATCATTCGAGAGCCGAAGCCCGTTCGCGTCGGGGGCGAGACCCGGGGGCCGCCTACCTCCTGCCACTGGAACCAAAGCCGGTCCGGATTGGAGCCGTCCACGACGTCCCAGCTCACGATGACGCGTCCATCGTCCGATGAGAGGGACCCGTACTTGACAGAGTTCGTCGCGAGCTCGTGGATCGCGAGGCTGAAGGCCAGGGCGACGCGCGGCGCGAGGCGGAGGATCGGGCCGCCGATCTTGAAGCGGTGGTCCTGCTCGACGCCGAACGGGTGCAGGGCCGCGATGACCACCTCCGTCAGGGTCGCCCACTCGCCGCTGCCGCGGGCCAGCATCTCCGTGGCGGCCGACAACGACCGCAGCCGGGCCTCCATCGCGACCCCGGCCTCTTCCAGCGAGGCCGCCCCCCGCAGCGTCTGCCGGGCGATGGACTGCACGGTCGCCAGGGTGTTCTGGATGCGGTGGCTGAGTTCGCCCGCCAGGAGGTCGCGGTGCTCCTCCGCCCGCTTGCGGTCCGTGATGTCGAGGCTGATGCCGGCGATGCTCAGGGGCGTCCCGTCCGCCCGGTACGAGGCCTGCCCGCGGAACTGCAGCCAACGGGTCTCGCCATGAGGGGTGATGACCCGGATCTCGACGTCGTAATCCGAATGCCCGGCGATGGCCGCGTCTCGGGCCGAGAGCTTCCTCGGGAGGTCCTCCGGATGGATGGCCGCGAGCATCTCCTCGTAGGTCAGCGTATCGTTCGGCGAGCGCCCGAGGTTCTCCTTGAACCCATCCGACGAGATCAGGCGCATGACGCCGAGGTCGAGGGTCCAGGCTCCGAGGCGGCCGGCCTTCAGGGTGAACCGGAGGCGCTCCTCGCTCTGCAGCAGTTCCAGGGACCGGCGCGCGGCCTCGGCTTCGAGCGCATCCCGGTCCTTCTTCAGGAGCACGAGCCGCTCCTTTTCGAGGGTCACGTCGTACTGCGAGGCGAAGAAGTAGGTGAGCTCGCCGTCGGGCGCGAAGACGGGCGAGACGAGGAGGCGGTTCCAGAAGGCCGTGCCGTCCTTGCGCCGGTTCTTCAGGTCGATCTCGATCGTCACGCGCCGCTCAATGGCATCCCGCACCCGCGCGACGTCCCCGGGGTCCGTCTCGGGGCCCTGAAGGAAGCGGCAATTGCGGCCGAGGATCTCGTCGCGCGCGTAGCCCGTCAGCTTCACGAAAGCGTCGTTCACGTAGACGATGGGATTGTCGGGCAGCCGCGGGTCGGTGATGACCATCGGCATGCGCGTCGCGCGGACGGCGGCGGCGAAGGGGTCGGAGCCGACGACGGTGCTGGTGATCTCGGCGTCGATCCGGGCGCCGTCCTCAGTGTCGTTCAAGCTACGCCAATCCCGTTGATCGGAATCGTTCTAGTGAACAATCCCGATCAGTCCAGGGGTAAGGAAGTCACATTGAGGTTCGACGCACCCTTGGCGGAGGAAGGCACCCACGGCTTCCCATTCCTGAAAAAACCCTACTCGGTGGAGGATCTCTCGCGCACGCTCCGGCGCGCCGTGTCGGCAAGGGACCGCCTGCAGCGCTGAGGCATCGGCGGCCGGCCCTGGTCACCTTACCGCAGGGAGAGGCTGGCTCTCGTTCTAAGGATGGCCCGTTCCGAGGAAGCTTCGGACTTCCCGCAAGGCTGCAAGGGCATCCATCTCGCCCCACAAGGCCTGGATGGCCTCGGACGCATCGTACCCCGTCCGAGAAAGGATGCGGACCGTGGCGGCCTGGGCGGAGGAGGACGCCTCGGCCTCGGCGATGCAGGCGCTCAACTCCGTCAGGCATGCTGCCCGGTCAAACCCTGGTCGTGAGGGTATCCTGATGGGCATGGTCGCCTCCCGGTACACGATGTGGTCGACTGCATCCGGAGCCGACGCAAGTACAACGTATGAAACTATACAATGGTCCGTTCCCGCATGATTGAACCACGTCCTCGACCCGGATCGACGTATCGACGGAACGGGCATCTCCGCATTTTCTCTGTAGTGACCGCCATCGGTTTGCCGTGAATGCCTCGGAAGAGAATGCAGGGCGAACCGAGAGGCGGTTCGCGTGCCCCAAGCTTCCCAAGACATGACCCAGACGATTGACGGCCAGCCCCCCGCATCCGTCGACCTGAGCTCGTGCGACCGCGAGCCGATCCACATCCTCGGGGCCGTCCAAGGCTTCGGCTTCCTGCTGGCCGTGTCCCCGGACTGGATCGTGGCGCGGGCGAGCGCGAACGCATCGGAGTGGCTGGGGCGTCCCGTCGAGGCGATGCTCGGCCTGCCGCTGGACGAGCTCATCGACAGCGAGGCTATTCACGTCCTGCGGGGTCACCTTCAGACCCTGCGCGGCCCCGATGCCGTCGACCGGGTGTTCGGGGTCCGGTTGCTGCTGGACCAGCCCCTGTTCGACGTCGCCCTACACCTTTCGGGCGGCTCCATCGTCATCGAGGCCGAACCCAGCGCGCCGGAGCATCTCAGTGCCGGCAACCTTGTGCGCAGCATGGTCACCCGTCTCCAGCAGACAGCCGGGTTCGAGCCGCTCTGCCGCGAGGCCGCCCGGCAGATGCGGGCGCTGACCGGCTTCGACCGGGTCATGGTCTATCGCTTCGCGCAGGACGGCTCGGGTGAGGTCGTCGCGGAGGCGGTGCGCTCCGGCCTCGACCGCTACCTCGGCCTGCACTACCCGGCCTCCGACATCCCGAAGCAGGCCCGCGCCCTCTACGAACGCAACTGGCTGCGCATCATCGCCGACGTCGACGCACCCGGCGCCGCGGTGGTGCCGGCGCGCGACCCCGACGGAGCGCCGCTCGACCTCTCCCTCTCGACCCTTCGCACGGTCTCGCCGATCCACCTCGAATACCTGCGCAACATGGGCGTGGCCGCCTCGCTGTCGGTCTCGATCCTGCGCAACGGTCGTCTCTGGGGCCTGTTTGCCTGCCACCACATGGAGCCGCGCCACATCACCCTGGAGCGCCGGACCGGCGCGGAGCTGTTCGGGCAGATGTTCTCCTGGATCCTGGAGAGCCGCGAGCGCGAGGTCGAGGCCGCCCAGGAGGGCCGCTCGCGCGAGATCCATACCCGCCTGATGAGCGCGCTCGCCTCGGGCGGGACCAGCCTTGAGGAGCTCTCCGGCTTCCTAGACGAACTCTCCGGCATCGTGCCCTGCGACGGCATCGGGCTTTGGGTCAACGGCGAGGTCACGCTCCAGGGCGCGACGCCGACGGCGGAGGAGTTCGCCGGCCTCGTGCGCTTCCTCAACCGGACGGCGGCGAGCCGACCCTATGCCATCGACGAGATCGGGCGGGTGCACGAGCCTGGACAGGACTTCACCGAACGCGCCGCCGGCATGCTCGCCATCCCGGTCTCCCGTACCCCGCGCGACTTCCTCGTGTTCTTCCGCTCCGAGGTCTCGCGCACGGTGACCTGGGCAGGCAATCCCGAGAAGCCCGCGATCCCGGGCCCGAACGGCGTGCGCCTGACCCCGCGCAAGAGCTTCGAGGCTTGGCGCGAGGTCGTGCACGGGCGATCCCTTCCCTGGGCCGAGGTCGAGTTACGGACCGCCGAAGCACTCCGGGTCACCCTGCTTGAGGTCATCCTGCGGCTCACGGATTCGGCCGAGAAGGAGCGCAAGGGCGCCCAGGAGCGGCAGGAACTCCTTATCGCCGAGCTCAATCACCGCGTCCGCAACATCCTCAACCTGATCCGGGGCGTGGTCACGCAGAGCCGCTCCAGCGAGCTCAGCGGCGAGGAGTTCGCGGCCCTGGTCGGCAGCCGCATCCAGGCCCTTGCCCGGGCCCACGACCAGATCACCACCTCGAACTGGGGGCCCGGCTCCCTGCGCAATCTCATCCTGCTGGAGGCTGGCGCCTACCTTGGCGAGAAGGCCGACCGGCTGGTGCTGGAGGGGGCCGACGTCCTCCTGGAGCCGCAGGCGTTCTCGACGATCGCGCTCGTCGTGCACGAGATGATGACGAACTCAGCCAAGTACGGCGCTCTCTGCGACCGGCACGGCCGGGTCGACATCCGCTGGGAACGCGACGCGCTCGACTACCTCGTCCTGCACTGGCGTGAGAGCGGGGGACCGACGGTGCGTGCACCTAAGCGCCGAGGCTTCGGCACCACCATTATCGAACGGTCGATCCCGTACGAACTGCAA
Organism: Methylobacterium sp. Leaf465; assembly: GCF_001424705.1. Taxonomy (GTDB): domain Bacteria; phylum Pseudomonadota; class Alphaproteobacteria; order Rhizobiales; family Beijerinckiaceae; genus Methylobacterium. The sequence goes on along the minus strand of NZ_LMRA01000002.1, from coordinate 144,362 downwards.
GGCACGGCCGAGATCCGATACGAGCTCACCGGCGTCGAGGCGCGGTTCTCGCTGCCGCCGGTGTACCTCCGGGCCGCCCCGCCTGTCTCCGCGTCCCCCGTCAAGCGCGAGCAGCCGGCGGTCCCGCTTCAACTGACCGGCACGGTCCTGGTGGTCGAGGACAATATGATCATCGCCCTGGAAGCCGAGGAGGTGCTGACCGCGCTCGGCGCCGAGACCGTCGACATGGCGGCATCGACCCGGGACGCCCTGCGCCTGATCGAGGCATCGCCGCCCGACCGGGCCCTCCTCGACGTCAACCTCGGTTCCGAGACGAGCATCGCGGTCGCTCGTCGGCTGGCCGAACTCGGCATCCCCTACGCCTTCGCGACGGGCTATGGCGAAAGCTTCAGGATCCCGGCCGACCTCGGAACCGTGCCTGTAGTCAAGAAGCCCTACGACGCCGATGCCCTGCGGCGAGCTTTCGCCGTCTGAGGGCTCTGAAGTCTGACGGTTCGTCGCGTCGCCCAATGCAGGGCAGCCCCGCGCTTCATGTTGCGATGCAACACAAAGCGCTGGCGAGCCGTTGAGTGGACGCTACCCTCGCATCGCCGCGTGAGGGACGGCATCCGGTTACCCGTTCGTGGAACGAGGCTGGGATGCTGCCACCGCCCGGGAAGTCTCAAGATGCGCCCAGCCTACATTCTCGCGACCTTTGCCATCGCCGCCCTGCCGCTTCCGGCGCTCGCCTCTTCCTGCGCCGAGCAGATCGGTACCATCGAGCGACGCCTCGACAGTGCCGGTGCCATCCAGGTCACCGGCCTGCAGGAAGGCCATACGCTGCGCACCGGTTCGCCCCGTGGCATCCAGGCGGCTCGCCTCGACGCACCGAGCGACCTCGCGATGGTCTCGACGGCCACTCACGTGGCGGAGGCCCGAACCCTCATCCTCCGTGCAGTCGGCGAGGACCGCAGCGGCGACAAGCGTGCCTGCGAGAACACCATGAGCGAGGCCAAGGGCATGATCGGTGCATTGCCGTAGTCCCGGCAGGACGGGGTCGGTTCGGCATCCGCCGGATCGACATGGCTGTGACCTGGGAGCGCCTTGCCGATGCTCAGACCCGCTGAATTCGAGGACATGCGGCTGGATTTCCTCGCTGCCGAGCAGGCGCGCCTGTACGACGTCGCCTTCGCCAGCCTGAACCGCTACTGGACCAGCCGCGGCGCGACGTCCGTTGGGAGCGTCACGCGCATCTGCGAACTGGTCTACGAACGAGCCGCCGAGCGCCATCCTTCGGACTGGAAGGCCATTGTCTCGGAAGCGACCGCCGAGGCTGGCTTCCAGGTGCGATGGCACGGCGACGAGGTGGTGTCGCTTGAGGCCAAGCCCTGAGCGAACGACACCTTGGTTCCGCAAGTCGGTCCACCGGCTTGCGGCTTCGATGGACCCGGAGCATGATCGCGGACGAAAGGGGCGGGCCCATGTGCGCGCACCGCAGTCATCCGCAGAAGTCCTCGATGCCCGCCATCTCGGGCATTGGGACGGCCTCGCCCTTCCGCGGCTGCCTGCATCATTCTGCGAACGACGATATGCCCGTGCCGGCGCAGCGACCGGCACACGTCGGGCGTACGTTGGCCTTTCTTGTCTTGGGACGACTCTTGCTCGGGGCCGGGGGCATCGCCCTTATCTCCGTCGGTACCAGCCTGACCGGGTGCGGCCGATAGGTGCCATCCAAGTTGGACGTCGAATAGGCCAAAGGAGCCGTACGCGGTGGCACTCCTAGAGCGTTTTCCAGCCTTGCCGATAGAAGCAGATGAGCCAGTCGTCTGGCACCCGTTTCATGTGCCTAAGTCTGCTTAAGCACAGCACGCCTCCGATAGCAGCCGGACTGCTTTCCAACCAACCCAGACGTAGAGCGGACGAACGGATCCCGACCCAACCCGGTCGTACATGCGTTCGTCAAGGCTGCCGAATTGCGGACTCCAGCGGACCGGTCATTTTTTAACTCGGCCAAGGCAAGACCGCCTTTCCTATCGCCGCGGCAAGCGGTGCATCGCCGTCAGGAAGGCATCCACGTCCGCGCGGGTGTTGTAGAAGGCGAGCGAGGCCCGCACCGACTGGTCGACGCCGAAACGGCGCAGGGCCGGAAGGGCGCAATGATGGCCCGATCGCACCGCGATGCCGTGGGCATCGAGATGGTGGGCCACAGCTTCATTTGTGTGCCCGTCGATGACGAAGGACATCACGCTTGCCTTCTGGCGGGCGGTACCGATCAGGCGCAGACCCTTCACGTCGGCGAGGCCGGCCTGCGCGTAGTCCAGCAGGTCGTGCTCGTAGGCGGCGATGCCGGGCAGTCCGACCCCATTCAGGTAGTCGAGGGCGGCGCCGAGGCCGACCGCGCCGGCAATGTCGGGCGTGCCGGCCTCGAACTTCTCCGGCGCGCCCTTGTAGACGGTCTTCGCGAAGGTGACGTCCTCGATCATGTGGCCGCCGCCCTGCCAGGGCGGCATCGCTTCCAGGAGGTGCTTCTTGCCGTAGAGGGCACCGATTCCCGTCGGCCCGAACACCTTGTGGCCGGAGAAGACGAGGAAGTCGGCATCGAGCGCCTGCACGTCGAGGGGGATGTGGGGCGAGGACTGCGCCGCATCCACCAGCACCGGCACGCCGTAGGCGTGGGACAGCGCGATGATCTCACGGACCGGGTTGATGGTGCCGAGTGCGTTCGCGACGTGGGTTACCGAGACGATCTTGGTGCGGCCCGAGAGCAGGGCGGCGAACTGCTCGAAGATGATCTCGCCGCGGTCGTCCACCGGGATCACCCGCAGGGTCGCGCCCGTAGCCTGGGTCAGCAGCTGCCAGGGCACGATGTTGGCGTGGTGCTCGATCTGAGAGACGATGATCTCGTCGCCTGGACCGATGTTGGCGCGGCCATACGCGTTGGCCACGAGGTTGATCGCCTCCGTGGTGCCACGCAGGAAGACGATGTTGTCCTTGAAGGGCGCGTTGAGGAAGCGCCGGACCTTCTCGCGCCCGCCCTCGAACAAGTCGGTGGAACGCGCCGCCAGGGTGTGGGCGGCCCGGTGGATGTTCGAGTTGTGGCGCGCGTAGAACTCGGACGTGGCGTCGATGACGCTCTGCGGCTTGTGGGTGGTGGCCGCGTTGTCGAGCCAGACCAGGGGGTGCCCGTTGACGCTCTGGTGGAGGGCCGGGAAGTCCTTGCGGACGCGCTCGACATCGAAGGGCGCCGCCACCGGGCTCGACTCGTGGGAGCTCACGCGCGGAGCCGGCCCGCCGTGCCGCGAGGGCTCGGCGCGCGGGGAGGCGTGCGGCCTCGAGGCGCGCTGGGACTGTGTCGGGGAAGAATCGGACAGGAAATAATAGTCGCCGGAAGCGGACGCCGCGTCACCGCCCGGCTGCGCCGAGCGGACGGGCTCTCCCGAGAGGCGCCCTGTGCGCTGAGAGTTTGCCTGAGCGACGTCCCCGCCACGCTTCGCTGGATCGGCCGGCACGAGGCTCGGTGCGATCGCGTGCGCGAAGGCGTTCGCGCGCGGATGATCCTGGGCGATCGTCCGGTGCAGGTCGGGGCCGCCGGGTAGGAAGGCGGCCACTTCCGGCACGGTGGGCACGAAGAATTCCGGGAGGCCGTGCCGGACCGATAACGGGTCGGTGAGGGGATGGACCGAAGGGATCGTCGCCGTGTCGAGGAAGCCGGCGCCCGCTGGCGCTGGCGTGGCACCGAACGGGTTGGCGGCCGACGGCCCGGTCAGGCCCGGAAGCCCGACGCGCGGGCCACCGAAATTGCGCGCCCCGAGGGCCGCGGCGTCGGGCTGGAAGCCCGACGGCAGGGCGTCCGAGGGCACCAAGGGCGTGCCGATGACGTCACCCGGAAGCGATGGCTGCCCGGGGGCCTGGGGAAGGCTTTCCAGACCCTGGGGACCCTGCGACGCGGCCGGCAGCGCGGGGGCCAGCGGCGCGGACGCCGCTTGGCCCTGGCCGTAGATCTCGCGGGCGAGGCGTCCGACGAGGTCGGCATGCGCCAAGGAACCGGCGGAGTCGCCGCCCGCGCCCATGGGCAGACCGAAGCCGGACGAGCCCAACACGCCGGCCTCAGGCGTAGTCATGGTAGTTGCCCAGCAGAACGTTATCGAGGCGTGCGATGGCATCCTCCACCAGCACTGCGGCGGAGAAGTAGCGGGTCACGAGGTGGGAAGCGATGGAATGGTCGTTGGTCCCCATGTAGCGCACCGACAGGCCAGGCTCGATCTCGCCGGTGACGCCGGATTTCTGCAGGCCGACCACGCCCTGCTCGCCCTCGCCGACGCGCAGCAGCAGGATCGAGGTGGTCTGGGATCCGGTGACCGGATCGGTGTCGATCGGCAGCTTGTCGCTCGGCACCAGCGGCACGCCGCGCCAGGTGATGAAGGGCGCGCCGAACAAGTGGATCACCACCGGGGGCACGCCGCGGCGGGTGGCTTCCCGGCCGAAGGCCGCGATGGCGCGGGGATGCGCCACGAAGAACGCGGGCTTCTTCCAGACCAGCGTCAGCAGCTCGTCGAGGTCGTCCGGGGTCGGCGGGCCGCCGCGGGTGGGGATGCGCTGGCGTCCGCCGACCTCGTTCAGCAGGCCGAACTCGGAATTGTTGAGCAGCTCCCACTCCTCCCGCTCCTTCACGGCGTCGACCGTGAGGCGGATCTGCTCGCGTAGCTGGTCGATCTCGTTGGAGTAGAGGTCGGTGACGCGGGTATGGGTGTTGAGGATCGTCTGGATCGTGGAGAGGTGGTACTCGCGCGGGTCGATCTCGTAATCCACGAAGGTGCTCGGCAGGCGCGGCGCGCCGGTCTGCACCGCGAGCAGCTCGATGCCCTGCTCGCCGTGGCTGTTGGTGTGACCCTTCAAGCGGTCGCGCTCCTCGACATACTGCGCGATGCGATTCTTGACGGCGGCGTCGTCCAGGGCCGCCCGGTCAAGGGTCAGCAGCGTGACGGCCGAGAGCGCCTTGACGGCGGGAGCGGGCTGGCCGTCGCCCGTGAGGGCGTCGTCACCGAAGAAGTCGCCGCGGGTGGCGAGCCCCGAACGCAGGCGGTTCTGGTAGGGCCCGGACAGGGACAGTTCGACGGTGCCGTCGGCGACGATGGTCAGGCTGCGGTCGCCCGCGCCCCCTTCCGAGATCGTCTCTCCGGCTTTGTGCTTGCTCTCGGTGAACCGGTCGGCGAGGGCCGCGAGTTCGGCATCGCCCAGACGGCTGAACGGCGGCACGGCGCGCAGGGAAGCGGGGCTGATCGTGCGCGCTTTGTCGGCGCTGGCGAACGCGATGCGGCCGGGCTTGGCCAGCACGACGGCGCGCCGGTTCACGCGGTAGACGCCGCCATCCACGTTGACGAAGGGCAGAAGCCGCAGGAACCAGCGCGGGGTGTTGGCGAGGTTCTGGACCGACGTGACGGTCGCCGTCGATAGATTGCGTGCTGCGGATGCGCCCACGCTCTGCCCCTGTCCGCTCATGTCTGGTCGTCTCCGTGTGGTCCGTCTGGATTGTTGGGTAATGCCGTGCGCATCCGGCCATGGATCTTCGCGTGCGCAGTCGAGCGACTACGCGATCAAGGACAGCGCTGCGGGGAACACCGCATAGTCCTGTCGTACCCGGCATAATAAATTGTACAGCGCCGGACGCGATGCGGTTCTAACCGTTACTTTGCGCGAACGTCAACGGAAAGATATTCTATATTTGAATATTTATGAGACTCAATCAGTCTATAAATCAATGATGGCAAAAATTTAGATTATATTACTGCGAGATTGGAGGAAATTGTTGTCCGAGATAAGGGGGGCGGGAAACGGTCGGAGCGACTTGGCCTGAAATCCGGTCCGCCCGGCAAGGGAGACCCGCTTGTGCGGCCGGGTATGGGGACCGGCCGGAGATCGATGGACGGGTCAGTCGCTGCCCCGGGGGACGTCCGGCCCCCGCACCTGTCAGATCCCGTCGCCGAAGAACTGGTCCATGGTCTGAGCGGGGTCCTCGGCCGAACTGATGCGCGACACGACGCGGGCCGGCACGCCTGCCACGGTGGTGTGGGCCGGCACGTCGTGCAGGACGACGGCCGCGGCGGCCACCTTCGCGCCTTCGCCGACCCGGATGTTGCCGAGCACCTTGGCGCCGACGCTGAGGAGCACGCCGCGCTCGATCTTCGGGTGGCGGTCGCCGCTCTCCTTGCCGTTGCCCCCGAGCGTCACCGATTGCAGGATCGAGACGTCGTCGGCGATCACCGTGGTCTCTCCGATGACGACGCCGGTGGCGTGGTCGATGAAGACGCCCGAGCCGATCCGCGCTGCCGGGTGGATATCGGCGCCGAACACCTCGGAGATCCGGCTCTGGATGTGCAGCGCCAGGGTGGCCCGGCCCTGGTGCCAGAGCCAGTGCGCCACCCGGTAGCCCTCCAGGGCAGCAAGCCCCTTGTAGAAGAGGAAGGGGTCGAGGTAGCGCCGGCAGGTCGGGTCACGCTCGCGGATGGCCACGAGGTCGCGCACGGCGTGCTCGCCCGCATGCGGGTCGGCCTCGAAGGCCGAGAGGCAGAGATCGCGGGTGGAGAGCCGCGCGAGGTCGCCGTCGCCGAGGCGATGGGCGAGCCTGTAGGCGAAGGCGTGGATCAGACTGGGCTGGTCGAGCACCGTCGCCTGGATGATGCCGGCATAGAGCGGCTCCTCGATCAGGGCCGCCTCCGCCTCGGCACGCATCGCCCGCCAGACGTCGGAGCCGGCCGTGGTCTGGCTCACGCTGCGCAGGGGCGGGCGCAGGAGGTTGCTGGGACTGCGCGAGGCCTGACTGCCGGCGGTCATGTGTATCGGCTCATGCGGATCGCGAGGTCCGGGCGGTGCGCGGCGGCATCGGCCTCACCCGACGCGCTGGAAGAGAGCGGCGATGTAGCCCACGAGGAGGCCATGTCCGTCGAATTGCACGTCCACGACCTGCGCCCCGTCCCGGGCCGGCAGGACGTCGACGATTCGCCCGGTGGCGTGGCGCCAGATCCCGAGGGCATCGGCCACGTCGAGCCGGGCAAATACAACCTGATCTCCGAGAACCATCGTTTTCTCCGGTCTGAAAGTCGTCGCTCGAGAAGGGTGGCGAGGGGGTGCCGGTGGCGCGGTCCGGGGTCCACGGACGGACCTTTGCGGGGCACGGACGGGAGCGCCGCGCCTCGGGGAAGTGTGCCGATCCGGGGCCTCCAGGGTCAATGAGAGCGGTTTCCAAAGATCGGTGGCCTGCGGGCACAGCCTTCCTTCCGGATGGGTCCTGACAGCAGGCTTCTCCTGCGCGGCCGACCTTACCAGCTCAGCGAACTGTCACCGGGATGTCGGGGCGTGCATCCCCGGTGAAGCCCTGCCGGTTCGGCATCGCCACCGCCGGGAGCGTGCCGGAGTCCTGCGGCAGAAGTCCTTCGGGGTGAGGGACTTAGGCGCTTAGGGGGTAGGTCTCGTCCGCACCGATGGATTGCGGCGCGTCGAACTGGCTGGCGCAGCGGATGTAGTCGAACAGGGGTGGGGAACGATCGCGAGGCGGAGCCGCATGACACGAAGTGCGTGAGGGCAGAGGCGACAGCGCCTCCGAGAGCGAAATTCAAATGTATTCGGCCGAGGTTATCAACGCAAAAATCTTTCCATATTCAGCGCACGGCAATAGAAATAGCCTCCGGATACGCCGGTTTCAGGGAGAAATTCCGGCCAGGACGTTCATTCTGACTCCGGTCCCCGCGGAGAGCGCAACGCCTGCAGAGAGGTCCGGCGAAAGGAAGCGGTACTTCCCCGCACCAAAACGGGTTTCCGGCGCTAAATTGCCCGTCGGGAGAAATGCTCTCCGGAAGACCGCGCATGAGACACAAGCATTCTCCAGGGCGATCGGAATAAAGATGGCGCTTTTATTGACCTAACCCCGACACAAGATACCATCTGCGCCATCGATCCACGGCTCTTTATCGACCCGGATCACCTGGATTGCCTTTAGACAAGACAACTTCTCCAGACATGTCGGCGGCGGACACAATGACGACCAGGCAACACTTCATTCTCCCGCGGCGCCTGGCGGGTGCCTTGCTCGGCGGGCTGGCCCTGTGCGCGTCGCTCGCTGGCGGCGCGGCGGCGGCCGAGGGACAGCTACGGATCGCCAAGCAGTTCGGCGTCGTCTACCTGCTCCTCAACGTGGTCGAGGACCAGAGGCTCATCGAGAAGCACGGCAACGCGGCTGGCCTCGACATCAAGGTCGACTACGTCCAGCTCTCGGGTGGTGCGGCGGTCAACGACGCGCTGCTGTCGGGCAACATCGAGGTCGCGGGGGCCGGCGTCGGGCCACTGTTCACGCTCTGGGACCGCACCCGGGGCCGGCAGAACGTCAAGGGCATCGCCTCGCTCGGCAACTTTCCCTACTACCTCGTCACCAACAATCCCGAGGTGAGGAGCATCGCCGACTTCGGTGAGAAGGACCGAATCGCAGTGCCTGCGGTGGGCGTCTCGGTGCAGTCGCGCATCCTGCAGTGGGCCTCGGCCAAGCTCTGGGGCGACAAGGACTTCGCCAAGCTCGACCGGATCAGCGTCGCGGTCCCGCACCCGGAGGCGGCCGCCGCGATCATCAAAGGCGGCACCGAGATCTCCGCGCATTTCGGCAATCCGCCCTTCCAGGACCAGGAACTGGCCGAGAACCCCAAGGCCCGCATCGTCTTGAATTCGTACGACGTCCAGGGCGGCCCGTCCTCCTCGACGGTGCTCTACGGGACGGAGGCGTTCTACAAATCCAGCCCGAAGACCTACAAGGCCTTCCTGGACGCGCTCGACGAGGCAGCGAAGTTCATCACCGAGAACCCCGGCAAGGCGGCCGAAATCTATGTCCGGACGACCAGCAGCAAGCTCGATCCGGCGCTGCTGAAGACCATCATCACCAACCCGGCCGTGACCTTCAAGGTGACGCCGGAGAACACCCTTGGGCTGGGCCAGTTCATGCATCGGGTCGGGGCGATCAAGTCCGCGCCCCAGGCCATTGGCGATTACTTCTTCGCCGATCCGCGCATCGACACCGGCAGCTGAGCGGCCCGCGATGATCTGCGCCGCCACTCTGTCCGACCTCTCCGTCCTCGAACTGGCCGAGCCGCGCCCGCGCGGCGGCGCTCGACGCGAGGCCGCCCCCGCCCGGCCGTCACCGGAGCCGCCGCCGCCCCCCGCGCCCGACCCGTCGCCCCTGCTGCAGATCCGGGGCGTTACCCTGGAATACTGCACGCCGCAGCGGGTGGTGCGGGCCACGCACCGGATCGACCTCGACATCCATGCGGGCGACCGCTTCGTCCTGCTCGGGCCCTCGGGCTGCGGCAAGTCCACCCTGTTGAAAGCGGCGGCCGGCTTCATCACGCCAGTGGAGGGCGCGATCACCCTAGCAGGCGCTCCGGTGCGCGCGCCCGGGCCCGACCGCATCGTGGTGTTCCAGGAATTCGACCAACTGCCGCCCTGGAAGACGGTGGTGCAGAACGTCGCCTTCCCGCTGCGCGCCGCCAAGGCGCTCAGCCGGCGGGAGGCGCAGGAGCGCGCGCGCCACTACATCGACAAGGTCGGACTCACGCCCTTCGCCGACAGCTACCCGCACCAGCTCTCGGGCGGCATGAAGCAGCGGGTCGCCATTGCCCGCGCCCTGGCGATGCAGCCCCGGGTGCTGATGATGGACGAGCCCTTCGCAGCGCTCGACGCCCTGACCCGGCGGCGAATGCAGGAAGAGCTCCTCGCCCTCTGGGACGAGGCCCGGTTCACGCTGCTCTTCGTCACGCATTCGATCGAGGAGGCGCTCGTGGTCGGCAACCGGGTGGCCCTGCTTTCGCCCCATCCCGGCCGGGTGCGGGCCGAGTTCAACAGCCACGCCTTCGATCTTTCCAGCATCGGCAGCGAGGCCTTCCAGGGAGCGGTGCAGCGGTTGCACGCGCGCCTGTTTGAGACCGGCGCGCCGGCGGAGGCGAACCGATGAGCGCGTCCGCGACCCGCCCCGATCTCTTCACGCGGAACGGCGTCTCGTGCGATCTGGTGCCGCCGGTCCGCCCGGAATACGACCGGGTGCTCGCGCCCTTCGTGGAGGCACCGGTGGAACGCACGCTGCCGCTCGGGGCGCGGCTGTGGCAGCGGGACTGGCTGCGCAAGGGCCTGATCATCGCCGCCCTGGCGCTGGTCTGGGAGGGGCTGGCGCGCTGGCAGGACAACGACCTGCTGCTGCCCGGATTTCTCGCCACGATGTCGGCCCTCTTCGACGGCCTCGCCAACGGCGAGCTCATCGACCGGGTGCGGATCTCGCTCACCGTGCTGGTGCAGGGCTACCTCGCCGGCATCGTGCTGGCCTTCGGGCTGACGACGCTCGCGGTCTCGACGCAGTTCGGCCGCGACCTGCTTTCGACCCTGACGGCGATGTTTAACCCGCTGCCAGCCATCGCCCTGCTTCCGCTCGCCCTGCTCTGGTTCGGCCTCGGCTCAGGGAGCCTGATCTTCGTGCTGATCCACTCGGTGCTGTGGCCGATGGCGCTCAACACCTATGCGGGCTTCCAGGGCGTGCCCGAGACCCTGCGGATGGCGGGGCGCAACTACGGCCTGCGCGGGCCGTCCTACGTCCTGCAGATCCTGATCCCGGCCGCCCTGCCGGCGATCCTGTCGGGCCTGAAGATCGGCTGGGCCTTCGCCTGGCGCACCTTGATCGCGGCCGAGCTGGTGTTCGGGGCTTCCTCGGGGCGGGGTGGCCTCGGCTGGTACATCTTCCAGAACCGCAACGAACTCTACACCGACCGGGTCTTTGCCGGTCTCGTCATGGTCATCGTCATCGGCCTCGTGGTCGAGAACCTGGTGTTCGCGGTCTTCGAGCGGATCACCGTGCGGCGCTGGGGCATGGCCCGCTAGGATAGGGCCCTTTCGAGCTTGAGGCGACACGCGGTTGCGGAAGAGAGCCGATACACATGAATACCTATGCGTCCGGGTTCGCCGGCGGCGCGCTGATCGGCCTGTCGGTGGCGCTCCTGATGCTCCTGAACGGGCGCATCGCCGGAATCAGCGGCCTCGTGGCCGGCCTCGGCCGGGATCGGGGCCTGCGTCGGTGGGTCGATGCCGCCTTCGTCGCCGGCCTGATCGCCGGTCCGCCGGTCTTCGCCCTCGCCACCGGGGCGTGGCCGGCGATGCGCTTCGTCGCTTCCCTGCCGGTGCTCGCCGTCGCCGGCCTCCTCGTCGGGTTCGGCACCCGTCTCGGCTCGGGCTGCACCAGCGGCCACGGCGTCGCCGGCCTCGCCCGGCTTTCAGCCCGCTCGCTGGCGGCGGTCCTGACCTTCCTGGGGACCGGCATGCTCACCGTCGCCCTGTTGCGGGCGCTGGCGTGAGCGCGGCGCTCCACTTGCTCGCGGCCCTCGCCGCCGGTCTTATCTTCGGGCTCGGCCTGTCGCTCTCTGGCATGCTCGACCCGGCCCGGGTCCAGGGCTTCCTCGACGTGACTGGCGCCTTCGACGGGCGTCAGGCCTGGGACCCGACCCTGGCCTTCGTGCTCGGCGGCTCGGTGAGCGTCGCCGGCCTCGGATACGCCCTGGCCCGGCGCCTGCCGCGCCCGGCACTGGCTATCGCCTTCGACCTGCCGACGAACCATCGGATCGACTCGTCGCTGATCGGCGGCGCGGCCCTGTTCGGGATCGGCTGGGGCCTATCGGGCCTCTGTCCCGGCCCCGCCGTGGCGGCCCTGTCGACGGGGGCTCTGCCCGTAGCGGTCTTTGTCGCCGCCATGCTCGTGGGCATGACGGCCCACCAGCGCTTCGTCGCCCGCGCCTAAGCCTCAGCGCACCCGGGGCAGGACCTCTACGGCGAAGCGCCGCATCTCGGTCTCGAACGGTTGGAATTGCAGCATGAACAGCTCGATTCCGGCGGCATGGAAGGCGCGGATGCGGGAAGCGACGGTGTCGTAGCTGCCGACGAGGCCGGCGGCGGTGCCGCCATTGGTCCCGACATGGCGGGAGGCCGCCGCGTCGGTCTTGGCGAACATCACGCTCGCCGTGTCCGTGCGCGCCCGGGTGTCCGCCCGCAAAGCCGCGTCGCGATCGGCCAGGGCCAGCAGGCGCGCGTGCTCAGCCTGAGCCTCCGCATCGGTCTCGCGGGCGATGACGAAGGCTGAGAGCCCATAGCGCAAGGGGCCGTTGGCAGCGGGCCGACGGGCCACGTCGGCGATCAGCGCCGCGACCTCCGCGAGGGGCTGGCCGTTGATGAACCAAACGTCGGCTTGGCTTGCCGCCAGCGCCCGGGCCGGTTCGGATTCGCCACCGAGATAGATCGTCGGGCGCGGCCGGAAGCTGCCGGCCGGGCGAAGCTGATAGTCCGACACCTGGAAGTGCGGGCCCGCATGGGTGACGCGCTCGCCCCGCATCAGCCGGTCGACGAGGCCGATCCACTCGGAGCCGTAGGCGTAGCGCGCGTCGTGGGCAGGAAAGGGTAGTCCCGCCCGCTCGAACTCGGCCCGGTTCCAGGCATTCACGAGGTTCAGGGCGAACCGCCCCTGCGCGATGTGCTCGATCTGCAGGGCCATCTTGGCCAGCACCACGGGGTGGTAGAGCCCGGGCTTGATCGCCGCGATGATCTCGATGCGCCGGGTCAGGGCCGCCAGGGCGGCCGAGGCAGTCCAGGCTTCGAGCTGGTCGCGCCCGTCGTCGTAGGGATTGGCGGTGTGCTGGGCGACGAGAACGGCGTCGAAGCCGAGGGCTTCAGCCTCCAGCACCAGGGCGCGGTTGCGGTCCCAGCTGGCGTCGTCCGGCTCGTCCGGATCGTGGTGGGAGGCGCGGGAGCCGTGGACGGCCGCCCAGATTCCGAAGCGGAGCGGATGGGTCATGCGCTCAGCCCCGCTCCGCCGGCGGCTGCCAGGTATTCACCGCGGTCACGTCGAGGTCGCGCGGAATCAGCCTGGCCTCGCGGAAGGTGTCGGCGATGGCCTGCTGCTCGCCGAGTTCGGACCGCACCACCGGCGTGACTGCGTAGGTCCGGCGCCGGTTCACCGTGGCGACCACCTCGGGGGAGAGGTCGCCCCAGATCGGCGCGAGCAGCGCTACCGCCGCATCCGGCTCGGCCTTGACCCAGCGGCCCGCCTGCCGGAGCGCGTCGTAGACGATCCCGACCACTTGCGGGTTCTCGGCCACGAAGCGGTCGTTGGCGAGGTAGTAGCGGTGATAGCTCGATAGGCCGGTGGCGTCGGCCAACACCCGCACCGGCCGCTTGGCCTGAGCGATGGCGAGGAACGGGTCCCAGATCACCCAGGCGTCGAGGCTGCCCTGTCCGAAGGCCGCCAGCCCCTCCGGCGCCTGGAGATAGGCCGGCTTGATGTCGGTGAAGGCGAGGCCCGCCCGCTTGAGGGCGGCTGCCAGGATGAAGTGGCAGCCCGACCCACGCGAGACGCCGACCGTGCGCCCCTTCAGGTCGGCGATGGAGCGGATCGGCGACTCCTCGGGAACAATGATGGCCTCGGCCGCGGGGGAACCGACCTCGCGGGCATAGAAGGTGAGCGGCGCATTGGCCGCCTGGGTGAAGATCGGCACCGCGTCCGCGACGTCCGCGTGGAGGTCGACGGCCCCGGCGTTCATGGGCTCGATCACGCTGGTGAAGAGGTGCCAGGAGGGTGCGAAGCCCAGGAGCTTCAGGCGTTCGTCCAGGGTGCCTTTGGCCTTCAGGATGGTAAGCAGGGTCGAGGAGCGCTGGTAGCTCAGGCGGACCGTCCGCTCGGCGGCCCGGACCGCCGGCATCCCGAGAGGCGCTAGCGCGGCGGTCGCGAGGCCGGCGCGCAGGATCGTCCGGCGCGAGGGGGCAGCCCCGCGCGGCGTGTCGTCGGTCATGGATCGTCTCCGGAGAAGTGTCGCCCGCCGTGCACCCGACGGTCTGCACGGCCCGGATCGCACATCGCCGACGTCGTCGCCGCACGATCACGATCCCGTGCCGATGATGTACGAAAAACTCCCAAGATTTCGCAAGGAAAGGGATTTTCAAATTTCGATGGCTTTTAGGACGATTGTTTTCGTATCTGGCGAAATAGCCAGAATGACCTCACGAAAGATCGCGCCTAAGTCCGGAGAGCAAGCCTCGAGAGGATGAAAGCGCGGGTGTCGCACGCTCGGCGGGCCCATCTACAGCATCGAGGGAGAACCTTCTCGCGCGCCCGGCCGTCACGACGACCTTCATCCTCGTCGACGCCGCAGTTTGGTCTATGCTTTCATTGACTGGGGGTACATCAGGCGTAGATAAATAGAGCAGCCCCCTCTGCTTCAAGAGACCTGCTCTCGTCTTCCGCATCCTGAGATCGGCAAGCGCGCGACCGGGCCGAGGATCATCCCCGTCCATGCCGTCGACCAGCCACCCCGCCGAAGCGGTGATCCGCTTCGAATCCGTCTCGAAGACCTACGCGCCCCGGCGCAACGGGACGGCGGTCGCTGCCCTGGAGGGCATCGACCTCGCGGTTCCGGCCGGGTTGATCCTGGGCATCATCGGGCGCTCGGGCGCCGGCAAGTCGACTCTGATCCGCCTGATCAACGGCCTCGAGCGGCCGAGTGCGGGCCGCGTCTGGGTCGGGGATGCCGAGGTGTCGGCCCTGCGCCCGCGGGATTTGCGCGCCCTGCGGGCCCGGGTCGGGATGATCTTCCAGCACTTCAACCTGCTCTCGTCGCGGGACGCCGCCGGCAACGTCGCGCTGCCCCTGGAGATCGCCGGCTGGGCGCCGGCGGCGATCCGGGCGCGGGTCGCCGAGTTGCTCGATCTCGTGGGGCTCGCGGATCAGGCGGGGCGATATCCCGCCGAGCTGTCGGGCGGGCAGAAGCAGCGCGTCGGCATCGCCCGGGCCCTGGCGACCCGGCCGGAGGTGCTGCTCTCCGACGAGGCGACCTCGGCCCTGGATCTCGAGACCACCCGCGCGATCCTGGCGCTCCTCGCGCGCATCAACCGGGAGCTCGGCCTCACCATTGTGCTCATCACCCACGAGATGTCGGTGATCCGCGCCGTGGCCGACCGTGTCGCGGTGATCGAGAACGGCGCGATCGTCGAGGAGGGCTCGGCCTTCGACGTCTTCACCCGACCGCGGGCCGAGATCACCCGCTCCCTCCTCGCCGGGGAGATGGGCCACGGGCTGCCCCCGGTCCTGGCGGCGCGGATCGGAGCCGGCCCACGCCCGGGCGCGACGGTCGTGCTGCGCATCGCCTTCGAGGACGCCCCGGACGGCACCGCGATCCTGGCGAAGCTCGCCCGCGACACCGGCATCGAAGCCGCGATCCTGGCCGGCACCGTGGACGAGATCGGCGGGCGTCCGTACGGCTCCCTGGCGATCGGGCTGCCGCCGGCGCCCGACGTGGCGGCACGGGCGCGGGCCTACCTCGCGCAGCACAGCATCGACAGTCAGGTCCTGGGATACCTGCCGCCGGCCCAGGAGGCGTCCCGTGTCGCCTGAACTGATCCGCCTCCTCGTCCAGGCCACCGGCGACACCCTCACGATGGTGGCGCTCTCCGCCTCCCTCGGAACCCTGTTCGGCCTGCCGCTGGGGATCTTCCTAGCGACGAGCCGGCGGGGCGAACTCTTCACCGCGCCGATCGCGAACGCGGTGCTGGGCTTCGTCGTCAACGCGACCCGCTCGACGCCCTTCATCATCCTGGTGGTGGCGATCATTCCCTTCACCCGGCTCATCGCCGGCACCTCCATCGGGATCCTCGCCGCGACGGTCCCGCTCACGGTGGCGGCGACGCCCTTCCTGGCGCGCCTGATCGAGGCGGCGATCCGGGAGGTCGATCCAGGCCTCGTGGAGGCGGCCCGGGCCTTCGGGGCGAGCCCGGGGCAGATCATCGCCAAGGTGCTGATCCCCGAGGCGCTGCCCGGCATCGTATCGGGCCTGACTTTGGCGGTGGTCTCCCTCCTCGGGTTCTCCGCCATGGTGGGCGCCGTCGGCGGCGGAGGGCTCGGCGACCTCGGCATCCGCTACGGCTACCAGCGCTTCCGGCCCGAGATGATGCTGGCCGTGGTCGTCGTCCTCGTGGTCCTCGTCCAGGCGGTGCAGACCGTCGGCGAGGGCCTGGCCCGGCGTCTGAACCGGCGCATCCGGTCGGCCTGACGCGCCGCTCTTCTGTCCCACCCTCCCGTTCCCGAACCGGACGATCCGCCATGCCGCGCGCCCTGACCCTCGCCGCCCTCCTCGCCGCCTCTGCCCTGCTCCTTCCGGGGCCGGCCCGGGCCGAGCCCCTGACGCGGATCCGCATCGGGGCGACGCCGGGGCCGCACGCGCAGATCCTCGAGGCGGTGAAGCCGATCGCAGCGAAGCGGGGGCTCGACCTCCAGATCATCGAGTTCTCCGACTACGTCGTGCCGAACGAGGCCCTCTCGGCCGGCGAGATCGAGGCGAACTCGTTCCAGAACCAGCCCTTCCTCGACAACCAGAAGGCCGACCGGGGCTACCGGATCACCGGCGTCGGCCTGACGGTGAACTTCCCCCTCGGCATCTATTCGAAGCGCCACAAGAGCTTCGACGCGGTGCCGAGCGGCGGCACCGTGGCGATCCAGAACGACCCGACCAATGGCGGGCGCTCGCTGCTCCTCCTGCAGGACAAGGGCGTGATCAAGCTGGCCCCCGGCACCGGCTTCAAGCCGACGGTGGCCGACATCGTCGAGAATCCGCGCAAGCTCCGCTTCATCGAGGTGGATGCGGCCCAGACGCCCCGCGCCCTCGATGACGTGGACGCCGCGGCGGTCAACACCAACTACGCGACGCCCGCCGGCCTCAAGCCCTCCGACGCGCTCCTGAAGGAGGAGCCGAAGGGCCCCTATTTGAACATGCTGGCGGTGCGCGAGGCGGACAAGGACAAACCCTGGGTCAAGGCCCTGGTGGAGAGCTACCGCACGCCGGAGACCAAGGCCTTCGTGGAGACGACCTTCGGCGGAGCGGTGCTCACGAGCTGGTAGGGTGCCCCAGCCTGGACGCGCCGATGGCGGCTGGGCGCAGGCCCGTCAGACGGCGAGGGGCGCCCGGCGCGGGGGTGGGGCGAGGGACGCGTCCAGCAGGGTCCGCAGGACCTGTGAGGTCCGGAGATGGTCCGCCGCATCTTCGGAGCGGGGCGCATCGATCGTGATCGTCTCGTGGATGCGGCCGGGATGGGGACGCATGACCACGACACGATCCGCCAGGGCGGCTGCCTCGGCGACGTCGTGGGTGACCAGGAGGATGGTCGGGCGGGTCTCGGCCCAGAGGGCCAGCAGGTGGCGGTGCAGGTCCTCGCGCGTGACAGCGTCGAGGGCCGAGAAGGGCTCGTCCAGCAGGAGAACCCGGGGGTCGGCCACGAAGGCCCGGGCGATGGACACGCGCTGCTGCTGGCCGCCGGAAAGCGCGCGCGGCCAGCGCCCCGCATGGTCGGCGAGGCCGACGCGGGCCAGGGCCCGGGCGACGCGGGTCCGGCGCTCGGCCGCCGGCCGGTCCGCGAGGCCGAAGCCGACATTCTCGGCGATGCTGAGCCAGGGCAGCAGGCGCGGCTCCTGGAAGACCAGGCCGAGTCCGGGATGCGGGCCGTCGAGGGTGGCGCCGTCGAGCCGGATCAGGCCCGCCGTCGCCGCGTCGAGGCCCGCCACGAGGCGCAGGAGGGTGGTCTTGCCGCAGCCCGAGCCGCCGACCACGGCGACGATCTCGCCGGGCGCGAGGGAGAGGGTCAGACCTGAGAGCGCCTGCGTCCCGTCCGCGTAGGTCTTCGAAAGGTCCTGGATCGTCAGCATGTGGTCGGTCCGGAAGAACAATCTAAAGGACGCCGCGGCTGACATCCTGCCAGCGCAGCAGCGGGCGGGTCGCCAGGACGAGGAGGCCGTCGGCGAGCTTGCCCAGACCAGCGAAGGCCAGGATGGCCGCCAGGATCTGGTCCGGCTTCCCGAATTGCTGGCCGTCCACCAGGAGGTAGCCGAGCCCCTCCGAAGCACCCATCAGCTCGGCCGCGACCACGAACAGGAAGCCGAGCCCGAGGCCGGTGCGGAGCGCCACCAAAGTGCCGGGCAGCACCGCGGGCAGGAGGATGCGGCGGGCGAGCGCGAGGCGCGACAGGCGAAAGATGCGCCCGACCTCCACGAGCTTGCGATCCACCGACGCGATCGCGCCGGAGACCCCGACATAGACCGGGAAGAACACCCCGACGGCGATCAGCACCACTTTCGGCGTCTCGAGGATGCCGAGCCAGAGGATGAAGAGCGGCACCCAGGCGAGCGAAGGTACCGCCCGCAGGGCCTGCAGGCTGGGGTCGAGAAGGTGCCGGGCGAGCGGGAGCGTGCCGGTGAGGGCGCCCACGAGGATGCCCGCCCCGGCGCCGGCCACGAAGCCGAGGGCGACGCGCAGGAGCGTCGCCTGGACGTGCAGGCGGAGATCGCCGGATTGGGCCAGCGCCAGCAGCGTCCCGAGGACCCGGCTCGGCGGCGGCAGCAGCCGCCCCTGGGTAAGGCCGGACCGGATGGCGAGCTCCCAGCCGATGGCGAGGACCAGGGGGATCAGGATTCCGAGGACGAGGCGCCCGCCCGTGCGCCCGGCATCCCGTCGCCAGGACGGGTGCAGCCCGGCCGGTGCCGGAGCGGCGCCGTCGCCATCCGCGCCGGACGCGAGGAGCGGGGACGCGGTTCCCGCGCTCACCGCTCGGATCCGGCGGTGAAGCGGGGATCGATGAGCCCATCGACGGCGGCGGCCACGTTGGTCTCCGCCGGGATCACGCCGGCCTGCTGCAATGCGAGGCCCGCCGCCCGGATGCTCTCGGCCTGGACCCGGCCGATCTCGGGCCGGCTCAGGTCGGTGCGGGCGAGCTGGCGGGCGATCACGGCCTCGGGCAGCTTGGTCGCGGCCACCAGGGCGCGCGTCACGGCCTCCGGGTTGGCGATCGCGTAGGTGCGCGCCTGCTCGTAGGCGGCGATGACGATCTTCACGAGGTCCGGATGGGCCTTGGCGAAATCCTCGCGCACGTCGAGGACGCCCCAGGTGTTGGCGGCCGGGTCCCGGAAGAACAGACGGGTGCTGCCCTCGATCTCCGAGGCCGCCATCATCGGGTCGAGGCCGGCCCAGGCGTCGACGTCGCCGCGCTCCAGGGCGGTGCGGCCGTCGGCGTGCTGGAGCAGGACGAGCTTGGCGTCCTTCTCGGTGAGCCCGGCGCCCTGCAGGGCGCGGATGAGGAAGATGTGCGGATCGGTGCCCCGCGTCACCGCGATCCGCTTGCCCTTGAGGTCCGCGGGCGTCCGGATGCCGCTGTCCTTCGTGGTTACCAGGGCGGTCCATTCGGGCTGCGAGTAGGCGTAGATCGCCTTGACCGGGTTGCCGTTGATGCGCGCCAGCAGGGCGGCCGCCCCGGCCGAGGAGCCGAAGTCGATGGCCCCGCCGTTCAGGAATTCGAGCGCCTTGTTCGAGCCGAGCGACTGCGTCCAGCGCACGGCGATGCCGCGCGCCTTCAGGGCGGATTC
This sequence comes from Methylobacterium sp. Leaf465, assembly GCF_001424705.1. GTDB lineage: Bacteria > Pseudomonadota > Alphaproteobacteria > Rhizobiales > Beijerinckiaceae > Methylobacterium. Next base: position 124,921 of record NZ_LMRA01000002.1, on the reverse strand, counting down.
GAGGAAGCCCTTGTCCTTCAGGACGAGGCTGACCGGGTTGTAGGTCGCCCAGTCGAGGCGAACCTCCGTCACCTCGGCGGCCTCGCTTCGGCGGGCCGCGCCCAGCGGCAGGAGGGCCGCGCAGGCGAGGGCGAGGAGGGTGCGGCGGGTGTGCGAGGCGTGGCGGCGCCGCTGGCGGATCGTCATGGGCTCAGGGTCCTGGTGCGGGGAGGAGGACGGAATCACGGGGCGGCCGGCACCCGGATCGCGGCGGCGGGGTGGCGATGGGGCGGGCGCGGCAATCCGAGGTTTTCGCGCAGGGTGCGGCCCTCGTAGTCCGTGCGGAACAGGCCGCGGCGCTGGAGCTCGGGGATCACCAGGGTGGCGAAATCGTCAAGGCCGCCGGGTAGGGTCGGCGGCATGATGTTGAAGCCGTCCGCGCCGTGAGCCTCGAAATGCTCCTGCAGCGCGTCGGCGATCTGGCCCGGGGTGCCGACCAGGGTCCAGTGCCCGCGAGCGCCGGCGATGCGCAGGTAGAGCTCGCGGATGGTCAGCCCCTCGCGCCGCGCCAGCGTCAGCATCAGGGCCTGCCGGCTCTTGCCGCCCTCGGTCTCGGGCAGGTCGGGCACCAGGGCGTCGTCCGGATAGGCCGACAGGTCGGCGCCGGCGAGCTGTTCGAGCAGCGAGCGGCCGACCACGGGGTGGATCAGGTCCTGCAATGCCCCGTAGCGGTCCTGGGCCTCGCCCTCCGTGCGCCCGACGACCGGGAAGGCGCCGGGCATGATCTTGAGATGGTTGGGGTCGCGCGCGAAGCCGGCCATGCGGCCCTTCACGTCGGCGTAGAAGGCGGTCGCGTCTGCCAGGGTCTCTTGCGCGGTGAAGACGATCTCGGCGGTGCGGGCGGCCAGTGCCTTGCCGGCCTCGGAGGAGCCGGCCTGCACCACGACCGGGTGGCCCTGCGGAGGGCGTGGCACGTTGAGGGGCCCGCGCACCGAGAAGTGCGCGCCCTCGTGGGCCAGGAGGTGCAGTCGGTCCGGGTCGAAGAACCGACCCGAGTCCCGGTCGCGCACGAAGGCGTCGTCCGCGTAGGAATCCCACAGGCCGCGGACCACGTCGACGAATTCCTCCGCCCGGGCGTAGCGGTGGCCATGGGCGAGGTGGCTCTCGCGGCTGAAGTTCCAAGCCTCGCGCGGATCGGCCGAGGTCACGAGGTTCCAGCCGGCCCGGCCCTCGCTGAGGTGGTCGAGGGAGGCGAACTTGCGGGCGACGTGGAACGGCTCATTGTAGGTGGTGGAGGCCGTGGCCACGAGGCCGATCCGCTCGGTCACCGCCGCGAGGTGGGAGAGTAGGGTCAGGGGCTCGAACTGCCCGACGTAGCGGATCGCCGTCCGGCTGAGGGCGTCGATGTCCTCGCCCCGGACGGCGACGCCGTCGGCGAGGAAGATCAGGTCGAACTTCGCCGCCTCCGCCGTCCTGGCGATCCGCCGGTAATGCGCGGCGTTGACCCCGGCATCGGCCTGGGCGGACGGGTGCCGCCAGGCCGCGACGTGGTGCCCGCCGGGATACAGGAAGGCGCCGAGGCGCATGCGGTCGGAGCGGGCCGGCATCGCGGGCTGACCTCAGGCCGAACCGACGCGGTACTCGCGCGGCGGCGCGGTGCCGTTGACCGCGAAGGCCCCGACGATGCGGTCGCGGTAGATCCGCGGATTGTGCGAGGCGATGGTGCGGGCGTTGCGCCAGTAGCGGTCGAGGCCCAGGCCCTCCTTCACCGCCGAGGCGCCGAGCGCGTCGAACAGGCCGGTGGTGGCCTCCAGCACGAGGTTCGTCACTACCGTGACCGCCTGGTTGACCTCGACGTCGGCGAGCGCGGCCGGGCCCGTCGGATCGGCCCCGTCGCGGCGGGCCTCGAACACCCGCTGCACCGCCTCGGCCGCCTTCAGCACGATGGCGCCGGCCGCGTAGGCGTTGCCCCGGACGCGGCCGACGACCGCCTGGATCTGCGGGTCGTCGCCGGTGCGCCCGGCATTGCCGTGGCTGTAGACACGCCGTCGCTCGGCCACCAGCCGGGCGACGTCCTCGGCCGCCGCCCGGCCGATGCCGGCAAGAGTCGCGAGGTGCACGAGCTGGAAGAACGCCATGGCGTAGGGGAAGCGCGCCGGGTCCGGCTTGATCCAATCGGCCTCGACCACCACCCCGGTGAAATGCGCGGTGCCGCTCGCCGTCAGCGCCTGCCCGAACCCGTCCCAGTCGTCCTCGATGGAAACGCCCGGGGCCTGGGTCGAGACCGCCGCGACCACGGGCGCGCCGTCCTCGTCCTGGGCCGAGAGGTGGATCAAGTCTGCGAAGAGCGAGCCGGTCGTATAGAACTTCCGGCCGTCGACGACCCGCTCGGCCCCGCGCCGGCGGAGGATGGTGTCGAACTGGCCGACCTTGGCCTCCCCGGTCTCCGAGACGCCGCTGCCGATGGTCTGGCCCGCGGCGATCCGCGCGGTCCAGCGCGCCCGCCATTCGGGCGAGGTCGAGCACAGCACGTCCTCGGTGAACCCGAAATGCGCACGCAACGCGTTGGTGACGTTGGAATCCCCCTGCGAGAGCTCGATCAGTAGGTTGAACAGTTCGGGCAGGCTCGCCCCGTGCCCGCCCGCCGCTTCCGGTAGCCGAAGGGTGGTGAAGCCCGCCTCCTTGAGCCAGCCGATCTCGGCATGCGGCAACCGGCGTTCGCCGTCCCGGGCCACGGCGGTCGCACGGATCTCGGCGAAGGCCGGTCGGAAGCGTGCGGCGAGGTCCTCGTAGCGAGCGCTCGGGCCGGCACCCCAGCCCGCATCCGTTTGCGACATGATCCTGCAATCCCGTCCTGAGCCGCGTCCGAACCAACGGACCAGACGCGGCGGCAGCCGTTGGAATCCGGGATTATCGCTTAAAACTCAAGTCTTCATGCCGATAATACCGTGATATCATACCAGTTTGGGACGCATATCTCTTCGATCATCTATGAATGAACGATCCTGCTCCTGCAAAGGCCTTGAGAAAAAGAACGTTCTTGTTGACCGGATGGACGGGACCAATACCCTGACCTTCCCACCCTGCGGACGGATCCTCCGATGACGACGCGCCGAGAATTGCGGCTGAACGCCTTCCAGATGGCCTCGCCGGGCCATACCTGGGCCGGCCTGTGGCGGCATCCGCGCGACACCGGCAGCGCCTATAACAGCCTCGACTATTGGGTCGATCTGGCGCGCACCGCCGAGCGCGGCCTCTTCGACGGAATTTTCCTCGCCGACGTGCTCGGGCAATACGACGTCTACGGCGGCAGCGCCGACACGGCCCTGGCGCGGGCCGCGCAGGCGCCCAATCTCGATCCGTTCCTGCTGGTGCCCGCCATGGCGCAGGCGACGCGCCATCTTGGTTTCGGCGTCACCGCCAACCTGACCTACGAGCACCCCTATCCCTTCGTCCGCCGGATCACGACCCTCGACCACCTCACCGGCGGCCGGGTCGGCTGGAACATCGTCACCGGCTATCTCGAGAGCGGCGCCCGCGGCATGGGCCAGGACACGGCCCGGGCGCACGACACCCGCTACGAGGCGGGGGACGACTTTCTGGAGGCCGCCTACAAGCTGTGGGAGGGCAGCTGGGAGGCGGGCGCCGTGCGGCGCGACCGGGCCGGCGGCGTCTTCACCGATCCGGAACGGGTCCACCGCATCCGGCACGACGGTCCTTACTACCGCGTCGACGGCCGCCACCTCGCCGAGCCCTCGCCCCAGCGCACGCCGGTGCTCTACCAGGCGGGCACCTCCCGGCGGGGCAAGCTCTTCGCGGGGCGCCACGCCGAGGCCGTGTTCTTCAACGGCCAGACGAAGCCGCTCGCCGCCAAGGCCGTGCGCGACCTGCGCGAGGCGGCCCGCGCCGCCGGGCGTGACCCTTACGACATCCGCATGTTCCTCGGCGCCACGGTGATCGTGGCGCCGACCCGCGCCGAGGCCCTGTCCTTACGCGACGAGTATGCGCGCTACATCGACGTCGAGGGCCAGCTCGCCCTGGTCTCGGGCTGGACCGGCATCGACCTCTCGACCCTTGGGCCCGAAGAGGGCCTCGCCTATGTCCAGACGAACGCCATGCAGTCCCTGGTGGAGACCCTGACGCAGGCCGGGGAGCGGCCCTTCACCCGGGCGGACTTCGCCGCGTTCGGCCCGCGCGGGGCCCGGGCGCCCTTCATCGTCGGCGCGCCCTCGGAAGTCGCCGACGAACTCGTCGCCTGGGCCGAGGCCACTGACGCCGACGGCTTCAACCTGACCCGCGCGGTAGCGCCGGAAACCCTGGAAGCTTTCGTCGACCTCGTCGTGCCGGAACTCCAGACGCGTGGCGCCTTCAAGACTCAGTATTCGGAGGGCACACTGCGCGAGAAGCTTTTCCCTGGCAGCGGCCCACTCCTGAAGGCAAGCCATCCCGGAGCGGTCTTCCGCCGCGGGACGCCGGAGGCCTTGCTGGCCGCGTCATGAAAAGAGCGGAGGCTTGCGGCTCGCTGCGAGCCAACTCGCGGTGACTTCGAAGCAAGCGTCCGCTTTCTCAATTCGCGCCCCCCAAAGCTGACAGGCCGATAACCACCCGTTGCAGTCGTAGGTCTACGTCCACCAAGCTGCCGGAAAGCGGATCTTCCCAGCGTCTGCAAGGATTCGGAAGCTGTTCCGCATAGCCTGCCCGCGGTTCCCCGCGTCGATGCGGGAGCCCATCGTCTGGGGCCGGGGCGTCCGCAGCTACGAGGACCTGGTGCGGGCCTATGCGGACAGCAGACTCGGCCTGCGCAAGCGGCGACCAACCGAGGAGCCCTCCGAGCGCCCTTTCCAGGTCGCTAGCGCCTCCCGGAGTTCGTCCGACACATAGGCCGTGGGCGTGCCGCCCCGCTTTGCCGGGATCACCGCGACGTGCGGCGCGATACCAGCCCGCTCGTAGAGCCTGATCGACGCCGGCGTCAGCGAGAAGCCGAATTCCCGGCACCCCGGGAGGTGCAGCCACGCGTGCATGAGTTGTTCGCAGAACGTCTGCCCCTCATCCGAGAACGCGAACCTGTCGCTCATGCCGGTAGCCTGCACGTAGAGAGGGCGAACCCGCTCTTGAAAGGACCCAAAACCCCTGCGTTGGAACGCAAGTTCGAGGACGAACCGCCAGTACCAGTCGTCAGAGTACGCCGAATCCACCCGAGCGAGATGCATGGAGTCAAGGTAGTCCCTCAGGCGGTCGTCGCTGAGTTGCCCGTTCTCGTCCAGGGAAGAGGTACTTACGCCCGCGCCTACATTGCCGAGCTTGTTGTGTAGTGGGTCGTCGCAGTCGCCCCTGATCGCCTGCAGCAAGTTCTGCCGGTACACCTCCTGGGCCTCCAGTCCGATCCTCTCGAAAACGTAGTCCCCCACGAGCTTGATGCCGCGCATGTCGCACTCCCCACACTGAGGCCCGGGGACCGCCCGAGCCGATGGAGGGCACCTTGCCAGGGTCGGATCTGGCGTTGGCAAAACGGATCGTCGGATTCCCGGCCTGTGGTTTAATACTCTGGTAAGGCGGGACCGGCCGCAGCGTTGAGTGCCCGGTAACCGCCGCCACGGTACTCAACTCACATGTCGAGATGGCGCAAATTCCGGTGGTTCGAACCCGAGGCGGTAAGACTGAGCCTGAGTCCCAGGTTTGAGTTCTTCGAGCGCTTGGTCACCTCGGACCCAGCCGTCCTGCAGCGTAACCACCACTGGCAGAGGGCTGACATCACGGACGATGCTAGGGCAGTCCTCATGAAGCAGCCATTCAAGGCCAAGCTTTTCCGCGCGCCCGACACTCATGAAACCGTCGGGCTGTGCTTGATCTTCGACAAGTTCGGAGACGAGTTCCGAGCACGGTATGACGAGACGCCGCTCATAGTCTCGGTGAAGCGCCGCAAGGATGAGCGGCGGTATGGCGAGATGCGCTACACGCAGCGATTCCTCTATTGCGAGGCCGGACAGGTGCGAGTAGCCAAGGCTCTATATAGCGCTGAAACATGGCTTCCCAAACGCGCTATGTGGCTGGAGGCCTACGGGCCGCCATACCCTTGGGACCCGAAGCCGAGGGTCAGGAAGCCAACGGTCAAGCCCGTGGCACGCAGCACGGGCGAGATCCTGCCGGAGGACGCCGAGGCGCTCCGGGACATCGACTTTTAGCTAGGTGCATCAGCCTGCCACGTGGAGAGTTACCGTGCGCGCATCTCGCGTGCGCACGTGCACCCCTCGCGGCACGACGATAGCCTGGGCGCAACGCTGAGGGACCCGATGGACGACATACCCGAGACCCGCATCGAGCAGGTGGCGATGATGGAGGGTATCCTCACCTCGCGGGCGACCGGGGGCTCGCCCGACGGACACGCCTACGAGTACCTGCGCCGGGAGGTCCTCGCCGACGGCGAGCTCAAGCCAATGCTGCCGGAGTTCGTCCGGACCTGCCGCGATCTCGGGGCGTTCTGGTCCCACATCAAGCCTCGGCTTGACCGGTACGAGGAGCGGCGGACCTACATACGGGATGCCTTCGCACCGGTCATGGACCACCTCGAAGGGCGCAACCGGGCTCCCGGGGACGCTGTCGTAGGGGACGCGCTCGCCTCGTTCGACGCCGACGGCGTGCATGCGGTCTGGGCCAAGGCCCTGGCGCGCCGGACCGCCGATCCCGAGGGCGCCATCACGGTCGCGCGCACTCTGCTGGAGGCGGTGTGCAAGCATATCCTCGACGGGCTCGGGATCGCCTACGCCCCGAAGGACGATCTGCCCAAGCTCTACGGCGCCGTCGCCCGCGGACTGAAGCTCGCCCCTGACCAGCACCGGGAGGAGCCGATCCGGGCCATCCTCGGCGGCGCCATGAACCTGGTGAACGGGCTCGGCACCCTGCGGAACCGGTTCTCGGATGCGCATGCCGACGACCCGCCGACGGAGGAGCGGCCCCGGGTCCGACCGTCGCCCCGGCACGCGAGCCTCGCAGTCAACGCGGCCGGCGCCATCGCGACGTTCCTCGTCGAGACCTACCAGGAGCGGAGCAGGGGCTGACGAAGGCCGCCAGGGCGTGCGGAGAATGAAGCACGCCGCGCCAAGTTTGCGCCAAGTTTTCAGGGCGGAACGGAGCGGAATGGTAGGGCACCCCGCGGAACGGCACGGCACGGGGTTCCCTACCTTAGGGGTTGAGAACGTTGTCTGAATCGCGATTCTCAGATGGGACCCGAACCGGGTGGCGCGAGGTGGAAATGGGCGGGCACGCCGTTCGGGACGTGGGGGTCGCAGGTTCAAATCCTGCCACTCCGACCAGTATCATCAAGACCCTGTCTTTCCCGAGATCATCGAACACCAGAAGCTGTCCGGCTTTTCGTGCGAATTATCCTGACGGGAGCGCCTCGCGACGTCACGATCTCGGCCGATCGACGTCCCTCTTCGCCTGAAAATTCGGCCCGCGCGTTCGCGTGACAGGCAAGCCCCTGTCCGCTCGGACTGTCCGTCTGGAGTGAGGCGATCGCACGTTGGGGGTACGTCGGGGTCGTCCGCCGGAATTCAGCTCCGCGCATACGGACGATTCAGATCTTCCCCCGCATCCTGTGCGGCGGCCCTCGGCATTCCCGACGGCGCCCAGGCAAGCAGTGGTCGGGCGAAGGGTGATCGGGCAAGCGTGACGGACTTATCGGACAGATCCGTCGCGCAGCCGACGGTCGATGGAGTCGCGGACCGCTTCGGACCCCGTGCGCATGGCATCGCGGCCTGGCCCTTCGGACCACCCCGTCCCGCTCTGGTCGTTCCGCCCTTGACGAATCGTGCCTGGCCTCGCCTGCGTGTCGTCACGCTGGTCCATGGCTCGTGCGACGGGCCGCTCGCCGCCACCCGGGCGTCCGTGGAGGCTCAGGGCTATCCGAACCTCCGCCACGACCTCATCCCGTTGGCAGAGGGCGCGGTGCAGTTGCCCGTCATCGTCGCGGACGAGGGGTGGGACGCTCTTCTGGTCCTTCGTCCGGGGGATCTTCTGGCCCCGGATGCGCTCGCGGCCCTTGGCCTGCAATTCCTTCTCAGTGGCGCCGATGTCGTCGTCGGCCTGCGAGTCGTCTTCGATATGGGACCACTCGGTCTCGACGCACCGGCGGCGGCGCCGGGGACGCTCGTCGATCCCGCGCCGCCGGACGGGCCGCTCGCTCCCTTCACCGGCGGCGAGGTTCTGCTCAAGCGCTCCTGCGTGCAGGCCGCCGGCGGCCTCGACCCCGAGGCCGCGCATCCAGTAGCCGCCCTCTGGCCCCACCTCGTCCGACAGGGCGCCGCACTCGCACGCGTAGGCCGACCGGTGCTCCTGCACTATGCGCCGGGCAACGTTGCGCCCGCGATGGCCTCCGGCCTCTCGGTGGCTAGCCTGACCGACCAGGGTCAGCTTGGCGGCGCCGGGATCGCCCACCGGCGCCTATGCGATGCGCTTGCCCTTGCCGGCCACGCCGTCGGCGATCACTGCCTCGGGGCAGAATCGCCGCCGGCCGCGGCCGAGTGGGTCGAGCGGTTTCCGCAGACGGAGCATGCCCTGTCGCAGGGCGGCTACGATGTTGTCCTGGCGGGTAACCTTCATGGCGCGACCCGCCGCACCACGATCCTGGGGCGGCTCGCCCGCACCGTTCCGGTCGCCGCCGTTCTGCACGATCTCTTCCCCGTCACCGGGCGCTGCGCCTCCCCGTCCGGCTGCCCGATCATCGCCGAGGGATGCGACGCCCGCTGCCCCTCGCCCAACGCCTATCCGCAGTTGCTGCCGCAGCGGATCGCCGGCGTTTATGCGGAAAAGCAGGCGATCCTCGCGGGACCCGAGGGACCCTTCCTGCTCGCGGCCTCCGACTGGTCGGAATCCGCGGCGCGCGCGCTGGCGCCGGAGGGGACACGCGTCCACCGCATCGACCTGGCTTTTCCGACGGGGGTGTTCCGGCCCGGATCGCGGGAAGCCCTGCGGCGCGAACTCGGCTTGCCGTCCGGTGACGTCCTCGTCATGTTCGCCGCCGTGATCGCGGACGCGCCCAGCAAGGGGACCACCGAGCTGACCGCGATCCTGCGCCGGGTCGCCCGGCCGGGGCTCCGTTTCGTCGCGGTCGGGCGGCTCGACGATCCGGATTCCCTGGGAATCCCGGATTTGATCGCGGCGGGTCCCATCGGCGACGAGGCGACGCTGGCAGCCTGGTACGGTGCCTGTGATCTCGCCATCACGGCGAGCCGCCAGGAGACGTTCGGCCAAACCCCCGTCGAAGCCGGGCTGTGCGGAACTCCGACCGTCGCCTATCGCACTACCGGTCTCGCCACCGCCGTCCTGGACGGGGTCTCGGGCCGCCTCGTCTCACCGGACGGGGGCGCCCTCGAGGACGCACTCCGAGCGCTGATCGCCGATGCTTCCGAGCGCAGACGCCTGGGAGCCCTGGGGCGGATCGCCCTCGAGAGCCGCAACAGCCACGCCGCCTGTGCGATGCGCCTGAACGACGTGTTCGTCGCGCGCGGGATCCTGCCGGCCTCGGCCGGGGCCGGACGTCTCCGCTTCGCGCCGGAGATGCTGTCGACCTTCGCGATGGCGTTGGACCGCGCGCCCGGACGTACGGGCCTGATCCCCGGCGACGCGTCGCGGGGAGTCCGCTTGGCCCGGCGGGCCAAGCACGCTCTCGTGGGTCGCGACATGCCGCCGTGGCTGCGCCGGCTCCTCTACGCGGTCGCGGCGCTTCGGAGAACGTTCCGGCCCGTTCCCGGCGGAGAGGCGCGATGACCGTGCCGTCCGAGCCGCGCCGCCTCTATCTCGATCACACCCATCTGCGCGGGCACGTCACCGGGATCGAGCGCGTCGCCCTCGACCTGTTCACGTCCGACACGCTCCATCCGCACCCTGTCACCACGGTCCGGGCGCGCGGGATCGCCGGCATGATCGCGGCCCAGCATCTCGGCCTGCCCCTACGGGCCCTGCGCGATCCCTCGGCCCTGTTCCTCTTTCCGGGGTTCCCCCCGGGGCCGCTCTCGGTCCTGCGCCGTCGCCAATGCATCACGTATGTGCACGACACCTTTCTGCTGACGCGCCCAAACGACCTCAGCTGGAAGAGCCGCCTCTACATGGCGCCGAGCTTCGCCTTCGCGCTGCGCTTCGGGCGCACCTTCCTCGTCAACTCCCGCACCACCGGAGAGGCGGTAAGGACCTTCTGCGCCCGCGAGGCCCTGGTGGCCCTGCTGCGGCCCGCCGTGCGCGATGTATTCGGACTCACCGACCTGCCCGCAGGCCCGCCGCCCGCCCCCGGCATGCCGCTTCGGCTGCTCTGCATCGGGACCATCGAGCCGCGGAAGGACTACCCGTCCGCGCTCGCGATCGTCGCAGCCCTGAATGCGGGCGGGGTCGCGGCGGAACTCCATGTGGTCGGCCGGGTCGGCTGGGGACACCATGCGTTTCTCGCCGCACCGCCGCCGTTCCTCACCCTGCACGGCTATCTCGACGACGGGGCCCTGCGCGGCCTCGTCGCCCGGTGTCATCTCCTGCTCTCGACTTCGAAGGCCGAGGGGCTCGGGTTGCCGCTCCTCGAGGCTCAGCACGGCGGGCTTCCGGTCGTCTCACCGCACGGACCGGTCTTCTCCGAAGTCCTGGCCGGCTCCGGTTTGCAGATCGAACCCTCCGATCCGGAGGGTGCCGCGGCCGCGATCCTCGCTTGGGTCGAGAATCCCGCATTCGCAGGGGTCCCGGCGGCCGCCCGGGCCAACGTGGCACGCTGGAACCGCTTGGCCGCCGGGGACGCGGCGTGTTTCTCGACATTTCTAAAGGTCGGCCCATCCGCCTACGAGGTCGCGGAAGATCGGCTCGTACAGCCACCCAATCATGACCCAGCATGACGTCGGGCGCAGTTGTGCACAGGCAAATGACGAAGGTCCGGCGGACTACGTAGATCGCAACCTGTCATCAAGCCTGTTCTTGCCAATATCATCTCGATTCCCGGCTTGGACGAGAACATCGTGGGGTGCGGCCATCGCGACGCACAGCGCAGCAGCTCCCTTGGCATAGGTTCTGCGCAGACGACGTTGTTGAGGACTTTTCGGTGGGCGCCTGTTCCGTTTCGAAACAGACCGGCGACAAAACTGGAACAGAGTTGTTCGAGGCGGAAGACAAGAACCGCGCGAGCGGCGACCAGGTCGGGAGACGAGACAGATGTTCGACTTCGGAAGCCCGGTCCGTGGCGAGCCGGTGATCCTCGAGACCAGAGTACCGAGCGGGCTCGACAGCGGCCTGATCCTGCGTCGCCTGTGGCGCGGCACCGGCGTGATCCTGCTCGGCGGGCTCGCGGCCGTGATCCTCGCCGTGGTGCTGCTGAACGCCGTGACACCGACTTACACCGCCGTGACGCAGATCCTGGTCGATCCGGCCGATCTTCCGGTGATCCAGAACGACTTGAGCAACCGGCAGCCCCAGGCGGATAGCGGCGTCTCGATCGCCGAGAGCCAGACGCGGGTGATGCAGTCCGACAACGTCCTGCGGCGAGTCATCGACCGCCTCGATCTGACGCGGGACGAGGAGTTCGTTCCCGCAGCCTCGACAAATCCTCTGGTGCTGAGCCTCAAGGCGCTCCTCGGCATGGAGCCGCCGCCGGCGAGCCGCGAGCCGGTCAATCTCGCCCTCGACAACCTCCGCCTCAAGCTCGGCGTGCGTCGGGCCGAACGGACATTCGTCATCGACGTCTACGTCCAGACCCGGGACCCGGAGAAGTCGGCCCGGATCGCCAATGCCATCGCGGACGCGTATTTCGCGGAGGATGCGGCAGCGCGCACCGATGCGGCGCGCCGTGTCTCCGAGGCCCTGTCGGGCCGTTTGACGACGCTGCGCCAATCGGTCGAGGAGGCCGAGCGCAGGGTCCTGCAATATCGGGTGACGAACAAGCTGGTGACGTCGAGCGGGCGCCTCCTGAGCGACCAGCAGCTCAGCGACCTCAACCAACAGCTCGTCACCGCGACCCTGAAAATGGCCGAGGCCAAGGCCCGCCTCGATCAGGCGCGGCACATGCGCACCGGCGAAGCCGGGACCGCCCTGCCGGAGATGCTGCAATCCCTCGAGATGCAGAACCTGCGGCAGCAATACGCGACGCTCTCGCGCAACACCGCGGAACTCGCCCAGCGCCTCGGCGACCGCCACCCGGCCATGGCCGACCAGTATGCGCAGCAGCGCGATCTACAACGCCTGATCCAGCGCGAGAAGGAGCGCATCATCGACACCTCGCAGAAGGACTACGACCGGGCCGTGGCGAGCGAGTCCGCCGTACGCCGGAGCCTGGAGCGGGCCAAGACCGAGACGGCGGGCAACGATCGCGCCAATGTCGGCCTGCGCGAACTCGAGCGCGAGCTCGATGCCCGGCGGTCGATCTACGAGGCATTCCTGCGCCGCTCACGGGAGACCAACGAACAGGAGCGCGTGAACAGCTCCAACGTGCGGGTCATTTCGACGGCGACGCCGCCGCGGAGCCGAGCCTGGCCACCCTCCCCCAAGCTGGTGCTGCCGCTCGCCCTGCTACTGGGCATGGGTCTCGGCGCCGCCGCCGCTCTCTGGCTCGGGGCCCGTCGCGACCGACGCGTGATGACCCGTCCGCCTCGGACGAGCGGGTCGACCGGGGCCCGCAGCTTCCGAGCTGTCGATGCCTGAACGCAGCGCCGTCCGCCACGGCTCCCACGATCGATCCCCTCAAACCTCCCCCGCGCCAGCCTCCCCCGAGGCGCGATGGATCAGCCCCGGGTTCCCGTCGCTCATCCTCGGGGTGCGCACGGGACAGGTCCCAAAGGCGATGACATGAGCGTTCGCTTATTTGACATCACGTTCACGCCCGGATCGGCCTCCGACATCCTCGCGACCTCGGCCCGCCAGCCGGCGACTCGGCCGCGCATGATCGTCACCGCGAACCTCGATCACATCGTTACGCTGTCGGAGAACGCGGCGTTCCGGAAAGCGTATGAGGGCGCCGTCGCTCACACCCTCGACGGCATGCCCCTCGTCTGGCTCGCCCGGCTCCGCGGGGGCCGATCGGCACAGCGGGTCACGGGCCACGATCTGATCGCGGCCGCCTTCGCTGCGCCATGGCCTGCCGGCCAGCAGATTTTCCTCGTCTGCTCGACGGAGGCCGTCGGGCTCCACCTCACCGAGCGCCTGGTGGCGGAGGGGATCCCGCGCGCGTCGATCGCCTTCACGGTGCCGCACTTCGGATTCGAGAACGATGAGACCTATGGGGCGCAACTCTGTGCGGCGGTGCGGGCGCACGGGACGACCCTCCTGGTCTTCGGCGTCGGTGCGCCGCGCTCGGAAATCTGGGTCGACCGCCAAGGAAATGCCCTCGGCGGTCCCGTGGTCCTGGCCGTCGGTGAAGCGCTGAACGTCGCGGCCGGGCTGGTGCCCCGCGCGCCCGCCCTGATGCAGCGCTTCGGGCTCGAGTGGTTCTTCCGGTTCTGGCACGCGCCGCACCGGCTATTCCGCCGCTACTTCGTCCGCTCCTGGGGGCTGATCGGAATTGCCCTGCGCCGATCGCTGCTCGGGACATCCCGCCAGCGTCACCATGCTGCCCGGCCGCGTCCGACCCCCAACGCGCGGCGCGCGCCCGATACGCCCTGAAGCGTCGAGGAGGTATCAGGCCGCGGCGAACAGGTGCGGATGCCGCAGGCGTAGGGTCAGGATCAATGCCAGGGTCTTGATGTCGGTGACCTCGCCGCGATCCGTCATGGCCGCAAGTTCGCTCAGGGCCATCTCGCGAACGGTGATGTCCTCATGCTCCCCGGCAAGGCCGCCGCCGGGACCGACCCGGTCGGGCGCCTCGTACGGGGCCAGGAACAGGTCCATCTGCTCGGTCGAGATTCCCGGCATGCTCCAGCCGCAGGTCACCGGTTCGAGGGCACCGAGACGCAGGCCGGTCTCCTCGTAGGCCTCGCGCCGTGCGCCTTCCTCGGGCTCCGACTCGTCGAGGAGGCCGGCCGGGACCTCCAGCACGGAGGTGACCCCAGCCGCATAGAAGGCCGGGGTCCGGAACTGCTCGACCAGCAGGGCGACCCGCCGGGTCGGGTCGTAGGGCAGTACCGCTGTCGCCCGTCCGTGATCCTCGATCTCGCGCGCCAGGCGTGTGCCGTCGTCCATCGTCACCTCGGCGACGAGAAACCGGCTCCAGCCGTCGTGCACGATTCGGGTGCCGCGGATAATCGGCGCCATTCTGCTCTCCCCCGTCGGATCGCCGAGGCTGCGGCGACCGGATGGGAGGGCCCTAACAGGGCGTTGGCGCATCAATGAGGCGTGAGGCGCGTGTTTTCGGCAACAATCTCGGGGATTGTGCGGCCTCTGCGGATCGTAAACGTCATCCGATCCGCGTCCCGCGCCTGCGCGAGGAGGGTGTCGCCCTCCTCCCTGACCAGATGCGGAATGTCGATCCCCGCCATCGGATCGGTGCACGTCACCACCAGGACGGCGTCGGACGGCATCCGGCGCAGCGCTTTCCGGGTCCGCAGGGCCGGCAGGGGGCACTTCAAGCCGGTGAGGTCGAGATGCTCGGTCTCGCTGCCTCCGTCCGTCATCGGCAACGCATCCCAGCCCGCAGCTTTCCCGCTCACCGCTGTTCTACCCCCTGAAGGAATGAAAAATCCCGCCGACGGCTTCGACCGTCAGCGGGATCATGGACGTCCGGTCCGGGCGCAAAGCGCACCCGGACGGCGAGACGTCAGTAACCGTAGCCGTAGGTCGGATAGCCGTAGCCATAACCGTAAGACGGGGCGGCATAGTAGCCATAGGCGGGCGCGCCGTAGCCATAGCCGTAGCCCGTTCCGACGTAGCCACGATCGTAGTAGCCGTAGCGCGGGGCCTGACTGGCGGCGATGGCGCCACCGATGATGCCGAGGGCCGCACCGGCCGCGAGCGCGCCGCCGACTCCGGGCCCGCGACGGTAGCCACCGTGATAGCCCCGGCCATAGCCACGATAGCGCACGGTTTCGATGGCCGCGCCGCCACCGACCTGGGCGGCGCTGAGCGTCGGCATCGGGGCGGCCTGAGCGGCGGTGAAGGAACCGGCCGAGAGACCGATGGCAGTGGTGCCCGCGAGGGCGAAGGACAAGATGCGCGACATGCGAGCGTTCTCCGTCACAGGAAGAGTTAGTCCTGGAAACGGCAAAATTGGCGATCCGTTCCCGATACGCAACAGTCAAGCCAGGATGGCGGGTGTTTTCGAGCACCTTCGCGCTTTTGCCGGCGAATGTGCCCGGCTGCGACGGCGCGAGTCGTTCAGAAGACGCATTCGGTGAAAGCAGGCTCCACGGAGCGCTGCCAGCGGCCCTCGTAATCGGCGAGGCGCTCCTCGGCGAGGGAGCGTCCGGCGGCGACGATGGCCTCCAGCGGCTGCAGGAAATGGGTCTCGTCCCGACCTTGAGCGTCGCGTCGCGCCCGGGCGGCAAGCCCGGCGCGGGCGATCGTCAGCGCCTCGGCCGCCACCGCCCCGAGGGATCGACCCGCGATGCGGGCGGCCAGACCGAGGCGGGGAACGGTGGCGCGCAGCCCCTCCCGGTCGCAGGCGTTCCAGTTCTTGGCGATGTCCCAGGCCGCCGCAAGCGAGGCTTCATCGTAGAGCAACCCGACCCAGAAAGCAGCCTGCGCAGCGATCATCGACGGACCGCCCACATCGGATCCGCGCATCTCGATGAAGCGCTTGAGCCGGACCTCCGGGAAGGCGGTCGAAGCGTGGTTGGCCCAATCCGACACCGTCGCGCGCTCCCCCGGCAGCGTCGCGAGCCGGCCGGCCATCAGGTCGCGGAACGAGGCGCCGGAGACGTCGTGGTAGGTCTCGCCGCGCTTCACGAAGTACATCGGCATGTCGAGCAACCAGTCGACGTAGGACTCGTAGCCGAAGCCGGGCTCGAAGGCCCGCGGCAGCATGCCGGTGCGGTCGCCATCGGTGTCGCGCCAGATCTCGGACCGGCGCGACAGGAAGCCGTTGGGACGCCCATCCGTGAAGGGCGAATTGGCGAAGAGGGCGGTCGCCACCGGCTGCAGCGCCAGGGCGACGCGCATCTTGGCCACCATGTCGGCCTCGGAGGCGAAATCGAGGTTCACCTGCACGGTGGCGGTACGCAGCATCATGTCCAGGCCGAGGCTGCCGACCTTGGGCATGTACGCCGCCATGATCTTGTAGCGGCTCTTCGGCATCACGGGGGTTTCCTCCCGCGTCCATTTCGGACTCATGCCGAGATCGAGGAAGCCGATGCCGAGACCGTCTGCAACCCGGGTCGTCGCGTCGAGATGCGTCCGCAACTCCGTGGCCGTCGCGTGCACGTCGGCCAGCGGTGCACCGGAGAGCTCGAACTGTCCGCCGGGCTCCAGGGAGATGGCGCCGCCCTCGGCACCGGCGAGACCGATCAGGTTACCGGCATCCTCGATCGCCTCCCAGCCGGTCTCGCGGCCGAGCCCCTCCAGCAGAGCCCGGATGCCCTTCTCACCCGCATACGGGACCGGGCGGTGTCCGTCGCGGTAGAAGGGCACCTTCTCGTGTTCGGTGCCGATCGCGAAGCGCGCGCGCGGCTTCTCGCCCTCCGCGAACCAGGCGATGAGCTCGTCCCGCGTGGTCAGGGGCGTCGTATCGGACGTGTCGCGCGCCATGCGCTGCCTCTTCAGGAAGGTCGTTCAAAGGAGAGGCGCGCCGGACCGCAGCGGCGTGGCCCCTTACATCGGGTCAACGCGCCTCATAGGCCACGGGACCCGCGCGAACAACGCGGGCAAGCGACGCCTCAGCGAGCGTCGCCGAGCACCGCCTGAATCAGGGCCAGCACCATCACCGCCGCCGTGTCGGCCCGCAGGATGCGCGGACCGAGGGAGAGGGCCACCGTGTTCGGACGTTCCAGGATCAGGGCGCGTTCGTCCGGTGAAAACCCGCCCTCGGGTCCGACCAGAACCGCGAGAGGCGGGGCGGCCGCGGGATCGGCGGCCTGCCGGAGGGCCAGGATAGGATCCGAAACCGGGGCGTCCTCGTCGCAGAACACGAGCAGGCGCAAGGGGTTGAGGTTTGCGAGCGCCGCCGGGAGCTTGGCCGCCTCCTGGATCTCCGGCAGATCGAGGATGCCGCATTGCTCGGCGGCCTCGATGGCGTTCGCGCGCAGGCGATCGACATTCAGCCGCTCGCTCTGGGTATAGCGGGTGTAGACAGGGCGAAGGGTGCCGGCCCCCATCTCAACCGCCTTCTGGGCCAGGTAGTCGAGCCGGGCCGACTTCAACGGCGCGAACAGGTAATGAAGGTCCGCGCGTGGCGGCTGCTGGCGTGTGCGCTCCCGCACGATCAGGTCCGCGCTCTTACGCCCGGTCGGGGCGATCTCTGCGCGCCATTCGCCGTCGCGCCCGTTGAACAGGAGAACTGGATCGGAGGGCCCGCGCCGCAGGACGTTGAGGAGGTAGTTCGCCTGCGCCCGGTTGAGGGGCAGCGTCGCTCCGACGGAGAGGTCGGCTTCGACGAAGAGGCGTGGGGCGGTGAAGTCATAAGCGGCCATACCCGGCGTGGTCGCGTGGGGTGAGTCGGCTGTCAACGGCGCGGTCCCGAACCGCAGCAGCTGATGCAAACCCGCAACACGCGGCAACATTGCGCCGTAAATCCACCTTCGAATGCGACCCGGCGTTTGCGGCTCGAAAGACGCCACATTCCTATGCCGAAACGAAACCAAGACCGAAAGGCGCGAACTCTTGTGCGCTTCCGGGCACGCATCAGGCCATTCCGCATCCGGTCGCCGGGCTCACCCCCATCGGATCGCGGATGGGGGGAGAAAGGATCTCAAGGCATGTCGTTCAAGACCATCGCGACGCTGGCCGTCGCCCTCGCCGGCACGGCGCTCTTCAGCGAACAGGCCTTCGCGCAGTCCGCCGAGTGCGGCGAGATCCAGCAGACCCTCCAGGCCCGCAAGGACCTGATCGGCAAGGCGAACGCCGCGTCGAACTCGAAGAAGAAGATGACGCCGGCCGAGGCCTGCACCCTGTTCGGCAAGCTCCAGGCCAACGGCACCGCCGGCCTGAAATGGATCACCGCCAACAAGGAGTGGTGCTCGATCCCGGATTCCTTCGCGGAAGGCTTCAAGGCCGACCACCTCAAGGTGTCGGGCATCAAGACCAAGGTCTGCACCGTCGCGGCCCAGGCCTCCAAGATGGAAGCCCAGGCCCGCGCGCAGGCCCAGAACGGCGGCGGCGGTGGCCTCCTCGGCGGCCCCGGACTCACGGGCAGCCTGAAGATGCCGCAGGGCGCCCTCTGATCCGGTGCTGAAACCTTTCCGGACGAGTCGGCCCGACGCGCCCGTGCGTCCATGGACGGCGTGAGCTCCCCGCACGCGGACCGCCGCGTCGCCGATGCGGTGGCGGGACATTGGGTCGACCGGATCGCGCCGCGCTGGTCCCGGCCCTACCTGCGCCTCGCCCGTATCGACCGGCCGATCGGCTGGTGGCTCCTGCTTCTGCCCTGCTGGTGGTCGGCCTCCCTCGCGGCCATCCGGTCCGGTGCCGCTTTCCCTGACCCGATCCATCTGGCCCTGTTCTTCGTCGGCGCCGTCGCCATGCGGGGTGCGGGCTCGACCTACAACGACATCGCCGATCGGGACCTAGACGCCCAGGTGGAGCGCACCCGCTCGCGCCCCCTGCCCTCGGGCCAGGTCCGGGCGCGCCAAGCCGCCGTCTTCCTCGTGCTGCAGGCCCTGATGGGCCTCGCGGTACTGCTCCAGTTCAACGGTCCGGCGATCGGCGTCGGCATCGCCTCGCTGGTCCCGGTGGCGATCTATCCCTTCATGAAGCGCGTCATGCCGGTGCCGCAGGCGGTCCTCGGCCTCGCCTTCGCGTGGGGCGCGCTGATGGGCTGGGTCGCGGTGTTCGCACGCCTCGATGTCCCGGCCCTGCTGCTCTACGCGGGCACCATCGCCTGGGTGATCGGATACGACACGATCTACGCCGTACAGGATATCGAGGACGACGAGATCGCGGGCATCCGCTCTTCGGCCCGCTTCTTCGGGCGCCGGATGCGGGGGGCGATCGGTCTGTGCTACGGCACCAGCGTCGGCTTCGTCGCGCTCGCTGCGGTCCTGGCAGGCGCAGGCCCCGTGGGCCTGCTCGGCGTCGCCCTGTTCGGCGTCCATCTCGGGCGACAGGTGCTGCGCCTCGACACGCGCGACGGGCGCGGTGCCCTGACGCTCTTCCGCTCCAATCGGGAAGCGGGACTGATCCTGTTTGTCGGCCTCGCGGCGGATGCCGCCGTGACGCACATCCTCTGAGTCTCGCTCGGGATACGGCGACCCGGCTCAGCAGCGGGCGCCGGAGATGATCTCGTTCTCGCCGCGATGGATCAGGGGACGAACCGGCAGCGCGCCGGTCTTGCGGCGGACGAGGAAGCGCGGGCGGCGGCCGTTGAGGAGGCCGTGACGGCGGCGGGTCCGGGTCCGGCCCAGGGCTACCGGGCCGAGTTGGTTCGAGACGCTGGCGAGTTCGCCGTCCTCCTTGACGATCATCCGTGGCAGGCCCGACTTGGCGGCGACGTCACGCCAATGTGCCACGACCTCGTCCTCGCAGAACGGTCCGAGGCGGGTGACGACCCGGCCGGTGGCGTCGACGAGGAGGAGGTCGAAGCGGTCCTCGCCGCAAGCATCCGAATCATCCTCGGCGTAGGCGAGGGCCACGCCGGCGGGCCGCCCCGGGCCCAGGCGGTCGATCACCGGGAGACGCGACAGCGTCAGAACGGGGGCAGCGCCGACGAAGGTGGCATCCGCCGACATGTCGTTCATGTTCGCGAAAGTGTTCATGGCTCGTACACCCTGTTGGCGCCGGCAACCTCTGTCGGCCACCCGTCTATGACAAGCAGATTTACGTCTAACCTCCTCAGGCCAGCTTAAGAGTGAGCGTTAAGCGAGTATGGACAAGGGTGAAGCACGTGGAATGCTCAACGCTTCCTTGCTTCGATCTAAGAGATTTGTCCGTATCGACATCTGCGTCGCTCTCCTTGTGACAACCCGCCCGGCATCCTACAACGAAGGAAGCACCGCCCTCCATGCATCCGTGCCGGGGCGACGGGCTCTTCAACAAGCGCCCAGCCTGACCTCCTGAACCGTATGGAGACGCATGTCCGATCCGATCCCCCCGGAAGCCGCACACGCCCTCGTTCCCGCCCTGCGCGAGACGATCCGCGAAGCGGCCGCCCTCGCGTTGCCGTTCTACAAGGCAGGCGGGCAGACGGGGGCGCGGGTCTGGTCGAAGGCGGGCGGCTCGCCGGTGACGGAAGCCGACGTGGCGGTGGACACCTTCCTGAAGGTTCGCCTCAGCGCGATGCTGCCCCGAGCAGCCTGGCTCTCGGAGGAGACCAGCGACAATCCGGTGCGGCTCGATGCCGGTCTCGTCTGGATCGTCGATCCCATCGATGGGACCCGCGCCTTCATGTCCGGGCATCCCGATTGGTCGATCGCCGTGGCGCTGCTGTCGGCCGGGCAACCCGTCCTCGGCTTCGTCCACGCGCCCGTGACCAATACCTTATATGAAGCCATCGCGGGAGCGGGAGCCACCCGCAACGGACAGACCATCACCGTCTCCGGCCAGCGCGCCGTCGAAGGGGCTCGCGTCACCGGTCCGAAGCCGATGATGGACCGCCTGGCCCGGGGCGCCGGGACGAACGGGCAACAGGCCGAGCTCGTCTCCGTCGAGCGGGTTCCGTCCCTGGCCCTGCGCGTCGCGCGGGTTGCCGAGGGCTCCATCGATGTCGGATTGGTCTCGCCCCATGCGCGGGACTGGGATCTCGCGGGTGCCGACCTGATCCTGCGCGAGGCGGGCGGCACGGTCAGCGATCTTCAAGGCCGTCCCACGACCTACAACCGTCCGGACCCGGTGCATGGAGAACTCGTGGCCGTGTCCCAGACCTTGCGAAACGACGTCGTGGCGGCGCTGGCACCCCGCTGAAGACGCCGGCGGAGGCGGCGCCCGGGTGTCTCGAAACAGGAAAGCCCAGCACCTGGGCGCTGGGCTCGATCGTAACGTCGGCTCGATGACGAGGCGCGTGGTCCGCCCCGACAGGATCAGGGCGGCCTCGGATCAGTGATGCTCGCGGAGAGCGACCGCCTCTGGGGCCATGCCGAACCGCTCGGCCAGATGCCAGCGCAGTTCGCGGGGCGAATGGTAGTTGTAGGAGGTGTCGATCAGATGGCTGAGGTCGACGGTCTTTGCCTCATGAGCCATGGTTTGCTTCAGGTGACCCACCTTGAAGGTCGCCGCATCGGTGACGGGCGAACGGACGCCGCGGCGTCGGGTATATTCAAACAACATATTTTTCTTGTGTACTTTCAATAACGTGCAGGTTTTGCGTGCCGTGTCTCGGACGCATCGGGCCGGTTGAGCCGCGCGCGTCGTTGGTGTTGCGGGATATGCCGGATGCTAAACCCCTTCTCCCCAGAAGGGTGTCGGTCACCGGCGGCGGAGGCTTCGTGGGAAGCCCTTCAGGGTGACGCCAGCCCGGGGGCTGGCGCCGGGAGCATCAGGCCGCCTGGAGGTTACCAGCCGAGTCCTTGCCGCTGCGCTTGTCGGTCTGAATCTCGTAGGAGATCTTCTGACCCTCGATGAGGTTGCGCATGCCAGCGCGCTCGACTGCGGAGATGTGCACAAACACATCCTTGCCGCCGTCGTCAGGCTGAATGAAGCCGTAGCCCTTGGTCTCGTTGAACCACTTTACAGTGCCGGTATTCACGAAATAGATCCTCGTATCGTTCGTCGATCAACAGCCTGCGTCTGCTCGACACAAGCGGCAGATCCTCTTCGGTAGGCCTGACGGAATCAGCAGGACGTGAGACGCTTGCGGTACAAGATCCCAGCTCACCGATACCCGCTATCTCTCATGTAGTCCGATCATGCGGCGGCAACAAGGCGTTCTACCCGACGGAAACGACCCCGGTTCGGAGCGCCCCTAACGGCGTCCCCTGTGTTATTTGCGCGGCCCAGCGCATATAAGAGTTCCTGAGCAAGCGGTTAGGCGATTCATGGCGGGCATCTCGGTTTCCCTCGAAGGGGCGAACATCCAGCTTTCATTTCAGAAGGACGATCAGGCCACGGCCGTCGTGATGGATGCCCGGGCGGCTCGCGCCCTGGTGCGGGCGGTGGGCCAGCTTCTCACCGCCATCGACGAACCCGACGACAGCGATCTGCCCGAGGACATGTCCGACGAGGAGATTGCGATGCTCGACGTCACGTCGTCGGCGATCGAGATCGGTACGGACGAAAAAGGCCAGGCCGTCGTGGCCCTCCGGGCTGGCGCCCTGCCCCCGTTTCAGCTTCGCCTGACGGATGAAGAGGCCCGTCACGTGGCGACGAGCCTCTCCGAAATCCTGAGTGCACCGCGCGACGTGCGCGCGTCGCACGGGGACCACTGACCCCCCCCTACATCCGGACGCCGGGATCGGTCGGACCGCCCGGCAGGTAATCCGGCTCCGAGCCCGGGCCGGCCGGCTCGTCGATCCCCGGATCGTTGACCGGATACGGCGTGCGCGGCCCCGTCGGTCCGATATCGGGCTGCTCGTCCGGCGGGGGCGGCGTCGGCAGATCGCCCGGAATTCCACCCGGCAGCGGCTCGGGAATCGGCAGGCCGGGATTGGCCATCTCGTGATTGGCCATGCGAAGCCTCCTGTCTGTCTGAGGGATGTGCGGACCAACACGGCCGAGCGCGGCCAGGTTCCCGCGCCCGAAGGGCCCGTCCGTTACCCGTGCGGAACCCGCATCTCACGGGACCTGTTCAGTGCCATATCTTTCGCATTCCGGAGACAATCCATGTCTGACATCAGGCAGGCCAAGGTTTTGATCCTCGCCACCGATGGCTTCGAGGAGACCGAGCTCACCGTCCCGCAGAGCAGGCTCAAGGAGGTCGGCGCCACCGTGCACGTCGCGGCGCCGCAGTCCCGCACGGCGAAGGAATCCATTCGCGGGTGGGACAAGACCGATTGGGGCAAGAACGTCGCGGTCGACAAGGATCTCGAGTCCGGGTCACCGCAGGACTACGATGCCCTCGTCCTCCCGGGCGGCCAGATCAACCCGGACAAGCTGCGCCTGGAGCCGAAGGCCCTCGCGGTGATTCGCAGCTTCGTGGATTCCGGCAAGGTGGTCGCTGCCATCTGCCACGCGCCTTGGCTGCTGATCGAGGTCGGCGCCGCGAAGGGACGCCGGATGACCTCGTTCGAATCGATCCGGACGGATGTGGTGAATGCGGGCGCGGACTGGACGGACGAGCCCGTCGTGTCGGACCGGGGCCTGATCACGAGCCGCAACCCTGGCGACCTCGACGCCTTCTGCGCCAAGATCATCGCGGAGATCCAGGACGGCAATCACGCCAGCCGCGCCGCCGCCTGACCGATCCACGATCCCGTCGTCGACGGTCGCACGCCCCGGATTCGGGCGTGCGGTCCGTGGCATGGCCGGCCGACGGGCAGTCGGGACTTTGGTCCTAGCGCTTGACGGCCGTCTTCTGCACCTTCGCCTTTTCGGGCGCCGCACCGGCGAAGAGTTCGGAAAGGTGGCGCTGGTCGAGGGTCTTGGCAAAGTCCGCAGCCGGCTCCGCCGGGACGGCAGGCTCTGCGTGCCGCGGCGTGATCGATCCGGTGGTGATCGGGTCGGGAAGCTCCGCCTGAGCGCGGAGCGGAAGGGTCGGCTCGCGCTGCAGGCGCAAGGTCCAGTGAGCGGCGGTGGAGAGCGCAGCGACCGCGAGGATCGCCTTGATGCCGCCCGTCAGGAGGCGTCTCATAGTGGTCTGGCCCGAAACTACGCAGTGGCACACGACCGGTTCCCCGGCCGATCCCTACACTTGCCGAGGATCCTTAACGAACGCGACCGGGATGCAGCGGAAGACCGTCCCGGGATGAGACGGGGCCGATGAGGTGGGCCTTGCGCCAAGGCTGCGGTTCCTGTTCCCCGCGTCCCTGACACGCCTGTCGCCACCCGGCCCACTAGGCCTCACAGGAACCATGCAGAGAACTGGTCCGCACCGCCCCGTCACGACAAGCCCCGCTGCCATGCCAAGCCCGAGAGGGTTCGCGAAACCATCGAGCGCCTCGGCAGCAGGGACCGCCGATGTAGGCGGCGCCGATGAAGCCGGCAACCGGCTTCCCCCGCGTCATGACGGCTGCGACGATCCGCACGCCGCCGCGAAGGCTCGCAGGCGGGCGCTGTCACCCGCCTCGTCCGCGCCGGACAGACGCGCATAGAGGTCGGCCGCGCCGGCGAAGACCTGGCGCCCGGCGGCATCGTCACCGAGGAAATCGGCGATCTCGTGCATCTCGGCGACCCAGCGCTGGGCTTTGGGAAGCATGTCGGGCAGGCCGCGGGCGAAGCGCGCGAGGAGAGCCGGCTCGGTTTCGGCGAGTTCCGCCCGCAGGGCTTCGCCGGCGCCCGCCCGTTCGGCCCCCAGCACCATGAGGGCGGCCAGAGCGGTGAGGCCCTTGTTGATGCCCGCATAGGCCATCTTCAGGCCCGAGGCCGCGCCGATACCACCGGTATTCACCCTGAGGTCGACACCGAGGTCGCGAAGAGGTCGCGCGGATTCGGCGGCATCGCCCGACACGTGAAGGCGCGGACCGGGCGTGCCGGGTTTCGGCGGCAGGCCGATGATCGCACCGTCGAGGAAGGCCGCCCCGGTCGGCGCGACGATCCCGGCGATGCGTCGGACCGTCACGACGTTCACCGCGTTGCAATCGACGTAGACGGGCTTGTGCGCCGCCGCCGCGAGGATCGGCGCCAGAGTGATGGCGAGGGCCTCGGCATCGGCCGGCGGGACGATGGAGAGCAGCAGGTCGGCCCGCATCAGGCCGGGCAGGTCGGTGTCGGTCATGCCGGCGGCGAGCGCCCGCGCCCGGGTCCCCGGGCTGCGTCCGTCGAGGACGGTCAGGACTTCGGCGCCGTTCCCGGTGAGGCGCGCGGCGAGTGCGCTCCCCATCGCGCCGGCGGCCAGGATGGCGATCGTCGTCATGGGCACGGACCTCCGGAAACGAGAACGACCGCGCCGCGGCTCTCGGCCGGGGCGCGGTCGTTCGAGGGACGCAAGATCCGGGCGAGGCCCGCGGGCCGCGCCGGACGCCGCCGTCAGCTCAGGGAGCCGCAGAAGCGCTGGATTCGGGTGCAGGCCTCTTCGAGGGCCGCGTTGGAGGTGGCGTAGGAGATGCGCAGGTTGGGGCCGAGGCCGAAGGCCGAGCCGTGGACGGCCGCGACGCCCTCCGCCTGGAGCAGCTCCACCACGAAGTCCTCGTCGGTCGCGATGGTCTTGCCCGCCGGGGTCTTGCGCCCGATGGTCTCGGCGCAGGACGGATAGACGTAGAACGCGCCCTCGGGCGTCGGGCACTTGAGGCCCTTGGTCTGGTTCAGCATCGACACCACGAGGTCGCGGCGGGTGTGGAAGGCCTTGCGGAACTCGGCGAGGTGGGCCTGCGTCCCCTCGAGGGCCGCCACCGCGGCCCATTGCGAGATCGTCGAGGCGCCGGAGGTCTGCTGGCCCTGGACGAAGTCCATCGCCTTGATCAGGTGCTCGGGGCCGGCGGCGTAGCCGATGCGCCACCCGGTCATGGCGTAGGCCTTGGAGACGCCGTTCATCGTCAGCGTGCGCTCGTAGAGGCCGGGCTCGATCTGGGCCGGGGTGACGAATTCGAAGTCGCCGTAGGTCAGGTGCTCGTACATGTCGTCGGTGAGCACCCAGACCTGCGGGTGGCGCATCAGCACGTCGGTGATCTTCTTCAGCTCGTCGCGGGCATAGGCCGCGCCGGAGGGGTTCGAGGGCGAGTTGAGGATGATCCACTTGGTTTTGGGGGTGATCACCCGCTCCAGCTCCTCGGGCTGCAGCTTGAAGTCATGGGCCATGTCGGTCTCGGCGAAGACCGGGGTGCCGCCGCACAGCACCACCATCTCCGGGTAGGAGACCCAGTACGGACGCGGGATCACCACCTCGTCGCCGGGGTTCAGGGTGGCGAGGAGGGCGTTGTAGATGACGTGCTTGCCGCCGGTGCCGACGATGGTCTGGGACGGCTTGTAGTCGAGCCCGTTCTCGCGCTTGAACTTCTTGGCGATGGCCTCGCGCAGGGGCACGATGCCGGAGACGGGCGGGTACTTGGTCTCGCCGCGCCGGATCGCCTCGATGGCCGCATCCTTGATGTGCTGGGGGGTGTCGAAATCCGGCTCTCCGACGGAGAGGCTGATCACGTCCATGCCCTGCGCTTTCAGCTCGCGCGCCTTCTGCGTCATCGCGATGGTCGCGGACGGCTTCACGCGGGACAAGGCGTCGGCCAGAAAGCCCATGGGTGGTCACTCCCGTCTGTTTTCGAAGGTCGGATCGAGCGGCGCGGACCCTAGTCGCGCCGTCGCGCACGGGCAAGGGAGATGGGCGAGGGAGATGACCCCCGCCGCATCGATCCCCCCTTGCAAACGGCACCGGCGCGCAGCGAACGCAAACCGCCGCGGCTCCGGGAGGAGCCGCGGCGGTGAGGCCGTCGGGGGTGGTCCTGCGGGGCCGGCGCTGCCGGGCCGGGTCCGGACCGGTCAGATTCCGCCGAAGACCCAGCGTAGCTTCGACAGGAAGCCGCCGCCGGAGCGCGTCTCGCGCACCTCCGCGGGCTCGTCCTTGACCGGGGTCGCCGCCGCATCGGCCTGGATCAGGCCGAGGGCCGCCGTGTCGGTGGTCTCGCGGTCGATCAGGATGAAGCCGCCGGTGTCGCGGTTGGCCGTATAGGCGTCCACCGCCACCGCCCGGTCGAGGGTCAGGGTCACGTCGGCGATGTCGTTGGCGGTCAGGCGCGCGGCCGGCTCGGGGTTGCCGGTCTCGGGATCGATCCGGGTCCGGATCGTGGTGACGACGGCGTTCACCGTCACGGTCCCGATCTTGGCGAGCAGGGTGGCGCCGGGCAGCAGCTCGGTCTCGGCCGCCCAGAACAGGCGGGCGTCGAGGCTGTCCGTCACCCGCATCGGGGCGTCCGCGGTGACGATCACCGAGCCGCGCGAGGCGTCGATCTCGTCGGCGAGCACCAGGGTCACCGACTGGCCCTCCACCGCATGCGGCAGGTCGCCGTCGGCGGTGACGATGCGGGCGATGGTCGAGGTCCGGCCCGAGGGCTCGACGATGACGGCGTCGCCCGGGGCCACGCGGCCGCTGGCGATCAGGCCGGCAAAGCCCCGGAAATCCGAGTTCGGCCGGTTCACCCACTGCACCGCCATGCGGAACGGGGCGGCCTGCTCCTCGACGCGGACCGGGACCTCTTCGAGGTACTGGAGCAGCGGGGTGCCGGTGTACCAGGGTGCGGCGGCGCCCGGCAGCACCACGTTGTCGCCGTTCTTGGCCGAGAGCGGGATCGCCCGGATCTCGCTGAAGCCGAGGGGGCCTGCGAAGGCGTTGAAGGCCGACAGGAGCTCCTCGAAACGGGTCTGCGACCAGCCGACGAGGTCCATCTTGTTCACGGCCAGCGCCACGCGCTTGATCCCCAGCAGGGAGACCAGGAGCGCGTGCCGCCGGGTCTGCCGGGTGAGACCCTGGCGGGCATCCACCAGGATCACGGCCACGTCCGCCGTGGAGGCGCCGGTGGCCATGTTGCGGGTGTACTGCTCGTGGCCGGGGGTGTCCGCCACGATGAAGGAACGCTTGTCGGTGGAGAAGAAGCGGTAGGCGACGTCGATGGTGATGCCCTGCTCGCGCTCGGCCTGGAGGCCGTCCACGAGGAGCGCCAGGTCGATCTCCGCGCCCTGCGTGCCGTGCTTGCGCGAGTCGCGCTGCAGGGCCGTCACCTGGTCGTCGAAGATCTGCTTGGTGTCGTGCAGCAGGCGGCCGATCAGGGTCGACTTGCCGTCGTCGACGGAGCCGCAGGTGATGAAGCGCAGGACTTCCTTGTTCTGGTGGGCGGACAGGAACGCGTCGTAGCCGAAGGCTTCGGGTGACTGGTGGATCGTCATCTTAGAAATAGCCCTCCTGCTTCTTCCGCTCCATGGCGCCCGCGCCGTCCTTGTCGATGACCCGGCCCTGGCGCTCCGAGGTGCGGGCGGCCAGGGTCTCGCCGATGATCTCCGGCAGGGTCGCGGCGCCGCTCTCGACGGCACCGGTCAGGGGATAGTCGCCCAGCGTCCGGAAACGGACCGACACCTCCTGAGGCGTCTCGCCGGGGTTCAGCGGCAGCCGGTCGTCGTCGACCATGATGAGCTGGCCCTCGCGCTCCACCACCGGGCGGGGCTTGGCGAAGTAGAGCGGCACGATCGGGATCTGCTCCTGCTCGATGTAGAGCCAGACGTCGAGCTCGGTCCAATTCGAGAGCGGGAACACGCGCAGCGACTCACCGCGCTTCTTGCGCATGTTGTAGAGGTGCCAGGGCTCGGCGCGCTGGCGCTTCGGGTCCCAGCGGTGCTGCGCCGTGCGCAGGGAAACGATGCGCTCCTTGGCGCGCGAGGCCTCCTCGTCGCGCCGCGCGCCGCCGAAGGCCGCGTCGAACTTGTGCTTGTCCAGGGCCTGGCGCAGGGCCTGGGTCTTCATCACGTCGGTGTGCACCTCCGAGCCGTGGCTCACCGGACCGATGCCGCGGGCGAGACCGTCCTGGTTGGTGTGCACGATGAGGTCGAGGCCGAGTTCCTTCGCGCGCTGGTCGCGGAAGGCGATCATCTCCTTGAACTTCCAGGTGGTGTCGATGTGCATCAGCGGGAACGGCAGGCGCCCCGGCGCGAAGGCCTTCAGCGCCAGGTGCAGCAGCACCGAGGAATCCTTGCCGATGGAATAGAGCATCACCGGGTTCTCGGTCTCGGCGACCGTCTCCCGCATGATGTGGATGCTCTCGGCCTCCAGGCGCTGCAGGTGGGTGAGCCGGGCGGGCCGGCTCGCCCCTTGGGCGGTGGCCGCGTGGGTGGTGAGGGGGGCGGCGCTCATCGGGCCATCTCCAGGGCGTTCGAGGTTCGGGTCGTTTCGAAGGCGGCCGCTTCCTGGCCGGGCGCGACATTCCGTTCGGGCGATCGCTCGTCGGGTGGCTGCTCTTCGGGGGCGTGGACGTGCAAGCCGCATTCCTTCTTGGACGCCTGTTCCCACCACCAGCGGCCGGCGCGCTCGTCCTCGCCGACGCGGATCGCCCGGGTGCAGGGCGCGCAGCCGATGGAGGGGAAGCCGCGATCGTGCAGCACGTTGTAGGGCACGTAATTGTCCGCGACGAAGCGCTCGACGTCGGCGCGGGACCAGTCGGCCAGGGGGTTGATCTTCAGGAGGCCGCGCCCCTCGTCGGCCTCGGCCAGGGGCGTGTCGGCCCGGTTGGCCGACTGCCCGGCCCGCAGGCCCGTGAGCCAGCCGGCGGCCCCTGCGAGGGCCCGGCCCAGGGGCTCGACCTTGCGGAAGCCGCAGCAGGCCTGCCGGGCGGCGACCGAGTGGCGGAACCCGTTGATGCCGGACTCGGCCACGAAGCGCTCCTCGGCCTCGCGCTCGGGCGCATAGGCGCGGATGCGGATGCCGTAGGCCGATTCGGTCTCGGTCCAGGTGTCGTAGGTCTCGGGGTAGAGCCGCCCGGTGTCGAGGGTGACGATCTCGGTCCGGCCCTTGTGCATCGCGACCGCGTGCGTGAGCGCCTGGTCCTCGATGCCGAGGCTGGTGGTGAACACGAGCCGGCCCGGCACCGTCGCCTCGATCAAGGCGATCCGGGCCTTCAGGTCGCGGCCCGCCATCGCGGACGCGAGGTCCCGCGCCGCGTGTTCCAGTTGAGAGCTCATGAGAGACTTCGCGATGTACCGTGGTGGAGGTGGCTTGGCGGCGAATGTGGCGATGTGACTTGTCTGGCACCTGAAATGTTCGCTATAACGAACGCTGTCAAGGCATGGCGGCCATCGATACCGGGCAACTCCCCGGTGCCGCACCCCCATTGCCGAAACGGGCCGCAGGGGCATTCTGTTGCTCGACGAAGGAAATTCCTTCTCATTATGCGGCCACGATGTGCCGACCAGCACGTCGCCGCGTCTCACGAACCCGCGAGGCCAGCTTGGATTCGATCGACCTGAAGATCCTGGCGCTGCTGCAGCAGGACGCCACCCTGTCCATCGCCACCATCGGCGAGAAGGTCGGCCTGTCGCAGACGCCCTGCTGGAAGCGCATCCAGCGGTTGGAGGCGGACGGCGTCATCGATCGGCGCGTCGCCGTGCTCGATCCGGTGAAGCTCGGCCTGGGCCTCACCGTCTTCGTCTCCATCGAGACGGCGGATCACTCGCGCGAATGGCTGGAACGCTTCGCCGAGACCGTCTCGGCCATGCCGGAGGTGCTCGAGTTCTATCGCATGGCCGGCGACGTGGATTACATGCTCCGCGTCGTCGTCGCCGATATGCGCGCCTACGATACGTTCTATAAGCACCTCATCGCGACTCTGCCCCTCAAGAACGTGACATCCCGGTTCGCGATGGAAAAGGTCAAGTCCACCACCGCCCTGCCCCTTCCGGCCCCGCCCGCCAACGGACGCTTCACGCCGACGCTGTCGGTGGTGGCCGGGGAATAAAATTCTCTTTTGCCCTGCACACGCAGGCAGCTCCTTCTACCGTGACGTCGTTCTGTAAAACGGACAACCCCGTTGACAGCCGGCCTCTCAGGACGACATGGCTTCCCACATGGCACGACACGCGATCATTCCCCGCACGGCTCCCTTCGGCGACACCGAACGCGCGAGCCTCGACGCCGTCCTCGGCGCCGCCTCCCCGATTCAGCGGGCCTGGCTCGCGGGCTTCCTCGCCGGCCTCGACGCCAGCGGTGCGCCGCAGGCCGCCACCGTCCCGGCCGCGCCGCCCAAGGCCGCCGAGCCGCTGACCATCCTGTTCGCGAGCGAGTCGGGCAACTCCGAGAAGCTCGCCGGCGACATGGCCAAGCTCGCCCGCAAGAACGGCTTCAAGCCGAAGGTCCTCGACTTCGCCGATCTCGACATCGCCAGCCTCGCCAAGGAGAAGCGCATCGTCGCCATCGCGGCGACCTGGGGCGAAGGCGAGCCGCCGGCCCGGGCCGTGCGCGCCTACAACGAACTGATGGCCGACGGTGCGCCGCGCCTCGAGGGCGTGTCCTTCGGCGTGCTGTCCCTCGGGGACACCTCCTACGCGGAGTTCTGCGCCATCGGGAAGGCGCTCGATGCCCGCTTCGAGGCCCTGGGGGGCACCCGGGCCCATGACCGCGCCGACCTCGACCTCGATTTCGAGACGCCGGCCGCCGCCTGGATCAAAGATACCCTCAAGGCACTGGCGCCGCCCCCGAGCGCCGACAACGTCGTGGCGGTGGACTTCGCCGCGCGCGCTGCCGGCGACGAGGACGAGGAGGCCGAGCCGAGCCGCGAGCCCCGGGTCGTGGAGGTCATCGACCACGTCAACCTGAACTCGTCGCGCTCCGACAAGGAGACGATCCACCTCGCCCTCGAATTCGAGGACGGCGCGCCCGCTTACGAGCCCGGCGATTCCCTGGAGATCTATCCGGAGAACGACCCGGCCCTGGTGGACGAGATCCTGGCGGCCACCGGCCTGTCCGGCGACGCGGCCCTGCGCCAGGCCCTGCTGGCCGAGCGCGACATCACCACCCTGTCGGCCACCACCGTCGAGCGCTTCGTCAAGGCGACGGGCCATGCCGAGGCGCAGAAACTCATCGACAGCGGCGAGGCCAAGGCCTGGATCGAGGGGCGCCACCTCATCGACCTCATCCAGAGCTTCCCGGCCACCGTCACGGCCGAGCACCTCACCACCATCACCCGGCCCCTGCCGCCGCGGGCCTATTCCATCGCGTCCTCGCGCAAGGAGGTGGGCGACGAGGTCCACCTCGTGATCGCGGCGGTGCGCTACGAGACCCACGGCCGGGCGCGCAGCGGCGTCGCCTCGACCCACGTGGCCGACCGGATCCGCAACGGCGCCAAGCTGCGGGTGAAGCTGAAGCCCAACCGGCACTTCCGCCTGCCGCAGGACCCGGCCACCGACATCATCATGATCGGCCCCGGCACCGGTGTCGCGCCGTTCCGCGCCTTCGTGCAGGAGCGCCGCGCCGTCGAAGCGCCCGGCCGCTCGTGGCTGTTCTTCGGCGACCGGCACTTCACCCACGACTTCCTGTACCAGCTCGAGTGGCAGGAGGCCCTGGAGGACGGGTCGCTGTCGCAGATCGACGTGGCCTTCTCGCGCGACCAGCCCGAGAAGGTCTACGTGCAGGACCGGATCGCCCAGCACGCCAAGGAGGTCGTTGCCTGGCTCGACGGCGGCGCCAGCTTCTACGTCTGCGGCGATGCCACCCGGATGGCCAAGGACGTGCGCAACGCCGTGGTGAAGGCCTTCCAGGACGTGAAGGCCCTCAGCCCCGCCGAGGCCGAGGCCGCCGTCGCCGCCCTGGAGCGCGCCCACCGCTACCAGCAGGACGTCTACTGAGACCCCTCCCTCCCCCTTGTGGGGAGGGACCAAGGGTGGGGGTGGCACAGGATCGAGCGCTCGCGGTGCCTCCTGCACCACCCCCACCTCCAACTCCTCCCCACAGGGGGGAGGAGAGTTCCCGAACCGGATGCCCGCCATGGCCGACAAGACCACCACCCGCACCTACGAGACCCCGCCCACCGACCGCCCGATCTCGGAAGCGGAAGCGGCGCGCGCCGCGGGCCTGGCCGCCAACGAACACATCAAGATCGCCAGCGGCTACCTGCGCGGCACACTGGCGGACGGCCTCCTCAAGCACGCCACCGGCGCCATCTCCGAGGATGACGGTCAGCTCGTGAAGTTCCACGGGATGTACCTGCAGGACGACCGCGACATCCGGGCCGAGCGCACCAAGAAGAAGCTCGAGAAGGCCTACAGCTTCATGATCCGCCTGCGCATCGCCGGCGGCGTCGTCACCCCGAAGCAGTGGCTGGCGCTGGACGAGATCGCCACGACCTATGCGGGCGGGGCGCTCCGGGCGACCACGCGCCAGACCTTCCAGTACCACGGCGTCATCAAGTCGAACCTGAAGCGCACGATGGCGGCCATCGACGCGACGCTCCTCGACACCATCGCGGCCTGCGGTGACGTCAACCGCAACGTGATGGCGGCGACCAACCCGGCCCAGACCGGCGCCCACAAGGCCGCCTACCAGCTCGCCAAGGACATCTCGGACTCGCTCCTGCCCAAGACCAGCGCCTGGCGCGAGATCTGGCTCGACGGCGAGCGCGTGGTCGGCGGCGAGGACGCGGCGGAGATCGAGCCGATCTACGGCAAGACCTACCTGCCCCGGAAGTTCAAGACCGTGGTCGCCGTGCCGCCCTCCAACGAGGTCGACATCTTCGCCCACGATCTCGGCTTCATCGCCATCCTCGACGAGAAGGGCGGGGTGACGGGCTGGAACGTCACGGTGGGCGGCGGCATGGGCATGACCCACGGCGAGACCGACACCTTTCCGCGCACCGCCGACGTGATGTGCTTCGTGGCGCCGGAGGATGCCCTGAAGGTGGCGGAAGCCGTGATGACGGTGCAGCGCGACTGGGGCAACCGCAAGGTCCGCAAGAACGCCCGCCTGAAGTACACCATCGAGCGCTACGGGCTCGCCGCGTTCCGGGCCGAGGTGGAGACGCGCGTCGGCAAGCCGCTCGCCGACCCGAAGCCCTTCGCCTTCACGGCCAACGGCGACCGCTACGGCTGGACCGAGGGCGACGACGGGCGCCACCACCTCACGCTCTACGTCGCCTCGGGCCGGATCAAGGACTACGAGAACGGCCCGCAGCTGCTCACCGGCCTGCGCCGGATCGCCGAGATCCACGAAGGCGACTTCCGCCTCACCGGCAACCAGAACGTCATCATCGCCAACGTGCCGTCCGAGAAGCGGGCGGAGATCGAGGCCCTGGTGGACCAGTACGGCATGCTGAAGGGCGCCAGCGCCCTGCGCCGCAACTCCATGGCCTGCGTCGCCCTGCCGACCTGCGGCCTGGCCCTGGCCGAGAGCGAGCGCTACCTGCCGAGCCTGATGGACGAGCTGGAGGCGAGCCTCGCCTCCCACGGCCTGCAGGACGACGAGATCACCATCCGGATGACCGGCTGCCCCAACGGCTGCGCCCGGCCGTTCATCGCGGAGATCGGCCTCGTCGGCCGCGGGCCCGAGCGCTACCACCTCTATCTCGGGGCGGCCTTCGACGGCTCGCGCCTCGGCAAGCTCTACGCCGAGGATGTCACCGCCTCCGAGATCAAGACCCTCCTCGACCCGCTCTTCGCCGCCTATGCCCGGAACAAGCAGGCCGGCGAACGGTTCGGCGATTACCTGATCCGCGACGGCTACGTGACCCGGACGACCAACGGCCCGGATTTTCACGACAGCACGGGCGCGCTGAAGAGCGCCGCCTGATCCCGGAGCGCCCGGGCTCCGTGACGCCGGGAGGCCATCCCCCCCGCGGCCACGGACCCGGCGGCAATCTCCGCAAGACCAGGATAGCTGCGGCGCACCATCGGACAGTGCGGCGCGGGGACGCCCAAAGCTAACGGTCAAGCTCGAACTTCGTTAACCGGGAGCGCAACCGTTCCCGTGCCGGCCCGTTGTCTGGTGAGACAGCCGGGGAGGCCCTCATGGCCAAGCATGAGATCTTGAATTTCTTCGAACATCGGCGCGACGGCGCCTGGGTCTGCGTGAAGCCCTTCACGTTGACGACCAAGAGCAGCAGCGTCGACATCCGCCAGGGCATGCGCTTCGACTACGGCAAGCGGATCGGCGGCGTCGATCTGGCCGAGTACCTGGAACAGCTGGGCTCGCAGTTCGGATCCTGATCCGTTCCGATCCGGTTCCAGCCCGAAACTGTCCGGCGCGGTGCCGGGCCGCGTCGTGCGTCGGCAGGCCATCGGCGAGGGACGGTAGGGCGCGGCGTGTTTTTGACGCCAGCGTGGCAACAGCCTAGTTAAACGCCATGACCCGTACAGCGGCCCTCGTCCGCGACATCCCCGACGAAGCGGCCCCCACCACGCGCTGCCGCATTCTCGCGACGGCCGAAGAGGCGTTCCGGCTCGTCGGCTACCAGAAGACCACCGTCGCCGACATCGCCAAGACGCTTCGGATGAGCCCAGCCAACGTGTACCGCTTCTTCGAGTCGAAGAAGGCGATCCACGAGGCCGTCATCAAGCGCCTGATGGACGACACGGAGCAGCGGGTGGCCCAGGCCGCCGCCGCGCCGGACCGGACCGCCGCCGCGCGGATCGCCGGGGTCGTCACGGTCATGCACCAGGCCTGCGTCGAGCGTTGCGAAGCGAACCCGCGCCTCCACGAGATGGTGGAAGCGGCCATCACCGAGAGCTGGGACGTCTGCCGCGCCCATGTGGACCAGATCGGCTCGGTCCTGCGCGAACTCGTCCAGGCGGGGGTGGCGGCCGGCGAGTTCGACGTCGCCGATCCGTCGACCGCGGCGGCCTGCATCCATACCGCCGTCATCCGCTACTGCCATCCCGCCCTGGTCAGCCATTACCCGGACGCCGGTGCCCCGCCCCTCGACGCGATGATCGCCTTCCTGCTGGGAAGCCTGCGCGCCAGGAGCTGAACCCCTATCGCATCTCCGCGACGATGCCCTGCGCCACCGCGCGGGGGTCCGCCGCCTGGGTGATGGGACGCCCCACCACGACGTGATCGATCCCGATCCGGCGCGCCTCGCCGGGCGTCATGACGCGCTTCTGGTCGCCCGCCTCGGCGCCCGCCGGCCGGATGCCGGGGGTGACGATGGCGCGGTCCGCCCCGATCCGGGCGCGCACCGCCGGGGCCTCGGCGGCGCTGCAGACGATGCCGTCGATCCCGGCCTCCGCCGCCTGGCCGGCGCGCCGGGCCACGAGGTCCGCCACCGGCAGGGCATAGCCCGCCTCCACCGCATCGGCATCGTCGTAGGAGGTCAGCACCGTGACGGCGAGGATCCGGGGGCCGTTCGCACCCCGGCCCCGGATCGCCGCCCGCATGGTCTGCGGATAGGCGTGGACGGTGAGGAAGGTGGCGCCGAGGTCGGTGAGGGCCCGGACCCCTTCCTCCACGGTGTTGCCGATGTCATGGAGCTTGAGGTCGAGGAAGACCTTGTGGCCGGCGGCGGCGAGGCGCGGCACCAGGGCGAGCCCGCCCGCATAGGCCAGCCGGTAGCCGATCTTGTAGAAGGTCGCCGCATCGCCGATCCGGTCGACCAGACGTTCGGCCTCGTCCACGGTGCCCACGTCGAGGGCGACGATCAGGCGGTCGCGCGGGTCCAGCAATGCGGTCATGGGGCTCTCCGGTTCCGCCGCGAGCGATCCCGCGCAGGGCCGTTCCTGTCAACGGGCGATCCCGCCGGGGGGAACGCCGTCAACGGGGCGCCATCGCTCGCGACACCTCGGCCTTCAGGACCGGCAGCAGCTCGGCCTCGTACCAGGGATTGGCCTTGAGCCAGCCGCTGTTGCGCCAGGAGGGATGGGGCAGCGGCAGAACCCGCGGCGTGCCGGGGCTCGCCAGGATCTCGCGCCAGCGCCGCACCGTGTCGGTGAGCCCGGCCTTGGCGCGGCCGAGATGCCAAGCCTGCGCGTATTGCCCGATCACCAGGATGAGTTCGAGGTTCGGCAGGCCGGCGAACAGCTCGTCCCGCCAGCGCTCGGCGCATTCCCGGCGCGGGGGTTTGTCGCCCCCCTTCGCGTCGTAGCCGGGAAAGCAGGCCCCCATGGGTACGATGGCAAGGCGGCGCGCGTCGTAGAAGGCCGCTTCGTCGAGGCCGAGCCAGTCCCGCAGGCGGGTGCCCGAGGGATCCATGAAGGGGATGCCGCTCTTGTCGGCCCGGTTGCCGGGCGCCTGGCTCGCGACGCAGAGCCGGGCCGAGGCCAGGCCCTGGACGATGGGGCGCGGCTCCTGCGGCAGGGGCGCGCCGTAGCGCGGCGCATCCCGGCAGATCCGGCAGGCGCGCAGGCGCGCCACGGTGGCGTCGAAGGGCGTCTCGGTGGGCTTGATCTCGGAGAGCATGATGCCCTCCGAGATAGGCGGCGCCGGAGCCGCGGGCGAGGGCCCGTGTCGTCGCGCCGGCTCAGGCCCCCTTCAGGCCGCTGAGGTCGAGGGGCAGCGAGCGCAGGCGCTGGCCGGTGGCGGCGAAGATCGCGTTCGAGATCGCCGGGGCGATGACGGGCACGCCGGGCTCGCCGATGCCGGTGGGCGCCGCGGTGGAGGGCACGATGTGGACCTCGACCACCGGCATCTCGCTCATCCGGGTCGGCTCGTAGGCGTCGAAGTTCTTCTCCTGCACCACGCCGTCCTTGAGCGTGATCTTGTTGCGCAGGACCGAGGACAGGGCGAAACCCACGGCGCCCTCGACCTGGGCGCGGATCACGTCCGGGTTGACCGCGATGCCGACATCCACCGCCGCCACGATGCGGTTCACCTTCACCTTGGCGTCCTCGGCCGTCACGTCCGCCACCATGGCCACGTAGGAGCCGAAGGATTCGTGCGCCGCGACGCCGAGGCCGCGATTCTTGTCGGCGCCCTTCTTCGGATCCCAGCCGGCCTTCTCGGCGGCGAGCTTCAGGGTGGCGGAGAGGCGCGGCGCGCCCCCCAGCAGCCCGAGGCGGTAGGCGACGGGATCGGCGCCGGCCGCGTGGGCGAGCTCGTCGATGAACACCTCCATCGCCTGGGCGGTGTGGGTGTGGCCCACCGAGCGCCACCACAGCACCGGCACGCCCTCGCGGGCGTTGTGGACCTCGAAGCGGTAGGCGGGCAGCGCGTAGGGGGTGTCCGAGGCGCCCTCCACCGTGGTCGCGTCGACGCCGTCCTTCACGATCATGGTCTCGAAGGCGGTGCCGATCATGATCGACTTGCCGATGGTCCGGTGCTCCCAGCCCGTGATCCCGCCCTTGGCGTCGAGGCCGGCGCGGAGGCGGTGGACCACCATCGGCCGGTAGAAGCCGCCGGCCATGTCGTCCTCGCGGGTCCAGACGAGGTGGACGGGAGCCTTGCCGCCGGTGGCGCGGACGATGGAGGCGGTCTCGGCGAAGTAGTCGGCGCCCGGGGTCGCGCGCCGGCCGAAGGAGCCGCCGGCCCATTGCGTGTGCAGCCGGACCTTGTCGGTGGTCACCCCGAGCGTGGCCGCCACCACGGCCTGCTCGATCGTCTGGAGCTGGCAGCCGGCGAAGACGTCGTAGGTGCCGTCCGAGGCCTTCTCGATGGTGGCGTTCAGGGGCTCCATCGCCGCGTGGGCGAGGTAGGGGAAGGTGAACTCGGCCTCCAGCACCTTGGCCGACCCGGCGATCGCGCCGGCGGCATCGCCCTTCTTGGACGCGACGAGGCCCGGCGTCTCCAGGCGCTTGCGGTGATCGGCCAGGATCGCGTCGGACGAGCGGGTCTCGGCCGCGCTGTCGTCCCAGGTGATCTTGAGCGCCTCGCGGCCCTTCATGGCCGACCAGGTGTCACGCGCCAGCACCGCGACGCCGGTGGGGATCGTGAGCACGTCGACCACGCCCGCCACCGCGCGGGCGGCCTTGTCGTCGACGGTCTTCACGGTGCCGCCGAAGCGGGGCGCATGGGCCACCACCGCGGTCAGCTGCCCGGGGCGGCGGATGTCGAGGGAGTAGATCGCCGTGCCGTCGGTCTTGGCCACCGAATCGGTCCGCGGCACCTTCTTGCCGATGAGGGTGAACTGGCTCGCCTCCTTGAGGCGCGGTTCCTTCGGCACCGGCTGGGCCGCGGCGGCTTCCGCGAGTTCGCCGAACCGGGCCTGCCGGTTCGAGGCCGCGTGGCGCACCGTGCCGGATTCCACCGTGATCTCGGAGGCCGGGACCGTCCAGCGCTCGGCGGCCGCCGCCACCAGCATGGCGCGGGCGGCCGCCCCCGCCTTGCGCAGCTGGACCCAGGAATTGGCGATGGCGGTGGAGCCGCCGGTGCCCTGGACGGGGCCGAAGGCGAAGTTGTTGTAGAGCGTGGCGTCGGCCGGCGCGAAGGTGGTGCGGATGGTGGCCCAGTCCGCATCGAGCTCGTCGGCCAGGATGGTGGCGAGGCCGGTGGTATTGCCCTGGCCCATGTCGAGGTGCTTGATCACCACCGTCACGGTGTCGTCGGCGGCGATCCGCACGAAGGCGTTCGGCATCGGCGGCAGGGCCGAGAGGTCGGGGCCGGGGGCGGCCTGGGCGAACTTCGCCGGGTCGAGGGTGAAGCCGATGACGAGGGCCCCGGCGGCCACGGCGCCTCCGCCCAGGAAGGCGCGGCGGGACGGCACGGGCGGGGCGGCCTGACGGACCTTCAGCATGGGGGGCTCCAGTTCAGACGCGAGAGTCGGAAAGATCGGGAATTCGGGGTCGCGGCGGGCCTGAGGCTCAGGCGAGGGTTCGCGCCGCCTCGTGGATCGCCGCGCGGATGCGCTGGTAGGTGCCGCAGCGGCAGACGTTGCCGTCCATGGCCCCGTCGATGTCGGCATCGGTGGGCTTCGGGTTCCCGGACAGGAGGCCGATCGCCGACATGATCTGGCCGGACTGGCAGTAGCCGCACTGGACCACGTCGAGGCCGCGCCAGGCGGTGCGCACCGCTTCGGCGACCTTGCCGGAGACGCCCTCGATGGTGGTGATCTGGGCCGCGCCCACATCGCCGATGCGGGTCTGGCAGGCGCGGACGGGCTGGCCGTCGAGATGGACCGTGCAGGCGCCGCACTGGGCGATGCCGCAGCCGTACTTGGTGCCGGTCTGGTTGAGGTGGTCGCGCAGCGCCCAGAGGAGCGGCATCTCCGGGTCGGCATCGACCTCGTGGGAGACCCCGTTGACGGTGAGTTTCAGCATCTCGGCCTCCCGATCGCAGTTTGGAACGAGGCTAAGCGTTGCTTGATCGTAACCATGTGCGGCAGCACACCCTGGCAGACCGCATTCCATCGCCGCGCCGTGGCCACGCGCCCCTGAAATCCTTGCCGGAATCCTGTTCACAGGCCGCCGCCGTGATGCGGATTCCGACAATCCGCCCGGTTCCGGCAGGCGCTTCTTAACATATCCGGCGCAGGTTCCGAGCGGTTGTATCCCGGCCTCTCCGCGGTCCCGATCTCGACCGCGACGCCCCCTCCGACTCCTCGCGACGGTGATGACCGACCTGACTGCCGAGATGATTCAGCGCGGCCGCGGCCCCTCCGCCCAGGAGGCGGCCCGTCGACGCGAGGTGGCGCGCGACATGCGATCGGCGCGGGAGAAGCTCACCTCGACGAGCGGGCTGGAACGTGCCTTTGACTACGAGCTGATCCGGGTCTACGCGCAGTACCGATCGGGCGCGGTCATCCCCCTGGCGCTGCTCGGCCTCGCGGTGGCGGGGATCGCGGCGGTCTGGACCCCGCCGGCCCTCGCGGCGGGCTGGGGGCTGTGCCTCCTGGCGACGGTGACGGTCTCCAAGCTGCTCACGCGCCGCTTCCTGGCCCAGGACCCGGACCTCGTCTCGGTGCGGAGCTGGCGCCGCACCTTCATGGCCGCGGAGTTCCTCCAGAGCACGGCCTGGGCGATGATGGTGCTGGTCGGCGCCTCCGGGGCGCGGACCTTCGTGTTGTTCGGCCTCGTCATCGTGGCCGCCATGGCGACGATGCTGGCCGCGACCCTGCCGGCCGCCGCCGGGGCCGCCCTGGTGCCCCTGTGCATCGCCGCCCTCTCGCTCCTGGCGGTGTCCCAGGACATGAACACGATGATGCTGGTCACCATGGTGGTCGGCGCGCAGCTGTTCTTCCTCGGCCTCGGGCGCCGCGTCTACGCCTCGACGGTGGAGGCGCTGCAATCCCAGGCGGAGAAGGATTCGATCTTCGGCGAGCTCGAGCAGGCCAAGGCCAATTCCGATGAGGCCCGCCGCCGCGCCGAGGAGGCCAACCTCGCCAAGTCCCGCTTCCTGGCCACCATGAGCCACGAGCTGCGCACGCCGCTCAACGCCATCCTGGGCTTCTCCGAGGTGATGAAGAACGAGGTGTTCGGCGTCCACGTCGCGCCCTCGTACAAGGAATACGCCTCCGACATCCACGACAGCGGGATGCACCTCCTCAACCTGATCAACGAGATCCTCGACCTCTCGCGCATCGAGGCCGGGCGCTACGAGCTCAATGAGGAGGCGGTTCAGCTCGGCCACGCCGTGGAGGAGTGCCGCCACATGATGGGCCTGCGCGCCCGCGGCAAGAACCAGGTCGTCCACGAGTTCATCGACGGCAGCCTGCCCCGGCTCTGGGCCGACGAACGGGCCCTGCGCCAGATCGTGCTGAACCTCCTCTCGAACGCGGTGAAGTTCACGCCGCCGGGGGGCGAGATCACCATCAAGGTCGGCTGGACCTCGTCCGGGGGCCAGTACGTCAGCGTGAAGGACAGCGGCCCCGGCATCCCCGAGGACGAGATCGGCACCGTGATGTCGTCCTTCGGACGCGGGTCGCTGGCGATCAAGACGGCCGAGCAGGGCTCGGGTCTCGGCCTGCCCATCGTGAAGGGCCTCGTCGACCTGCACGGCGGCAACTTCCAGCTGAAGTCGAAGCCGCGCGAGGGCACCGAGGTCGTGGTGATCTTCCCCGCGAGCCGCGTGATGGAGACCCTGCCGGCGCTGGAAGTGCCGGGGGAATCCCAGGCCGCCCCCGCCGAGAAGCGTGCCCGGGCCGCCTGAGGGCGTCAGCCCGCGCTGCGCTCCGAGACCCCGGCCTGGGCGAAGGTCGCCATGTCCCGGTGGCAGGCGAGCGCGCCCTTGAGGAGGCCCAGGGCCAGAGCCGCGCCGGAGGCCTCGCCGAGGCGCATCCCGAGGGCCAGCAGCGGCACGAGGCCCAGGCGCTCCAGCACGTCCGCATGCGCCCCCTCCGCCGAGACGTGCCCGGCGAGGCAATGGTCGAGGAGCGTCGGGTCGAGCCGGTGCAGGAGCGCGGCGGCGGCGGTCGCCACATAGCCGTCGAGCACCACCGGCACCCGCTGCAGGCGGGCCGCCAGGATCGCCCCCGCCATGGCGGCGATCTCGCGGCCGCCGAGGCGCGCCAGGATCTCCAGGGGATCGTCGAGGTGGCCGGCATGCTGGGCGAGGGCCGCCTCCACGGCCGCGACCTTGCGGGCGAGCCCCGCCGCGTCGACGCCGGTTCCGCGCCCGACCCAATGGGCGGCCTCTCCCCCGTAGAGGGCCGCGTAGATCGCCGCCGCCACGGTGGTGTTGCCGATGCCCATCTCGCCGAGCGCCAGGCAATCGGTCCCGGCGGCCACCGCCTCCATCCCGAACGCCATGGTGGCGACGCAGGCCTTCTCGTCGAAGGCCGGCCCGACCGTGATGTCGCCCGTGGGCATGTCGATGGCGAGGTCGAACACCTTGAAGCCCAGGCCGTAGGCGGCGCAGATCTGGTTGATCGCCCCGCCGCCGGCCGCGAAGTTGTCGAGCATCTGGCGGTTCACCGCATCCGGGAAGGCCGAGACGCCCCGGGCGGTGACGCCGTGGCTGCCGGCGAAGACGCAGACGAGGGGACGGTCGAGGCTCGGCTGGCCCTTGCCCTGCCAGGCGGCGAGCCAGGAGACGAGATGTTCCAGGCGCCCCAGGGAGCCGGCGGGCTTGGTCAGGGTGGCGTCGCGCTCGGCCACCATCGCCACCGCGTCCCGGTCCGGCCCCGGCAGGGATTCGACGAGGCGGCGGATGTCGCCGAAGGGGCTCTCGGGGGCGGTCGTCTCGGAGGTCATGGAGCGATTCCGGTGGCCGGCCCCGGTGCCAGGATGGCGGGCCGCCCGTCGCGGGAGCTATAACGCTCCGGGCACGGGTGGTGAAGGCGAGGCAGGGTCGCGATGAACGAGGAGGCCGAACCCGCCTTTCCGGGGGCCCGCCTGGCCTACGACCTGGCGGGCTGCCTGCGCTTCTACTCCCGCCTGCCCGTGCCGGCGCTGCCCGGCGAGGGCGACCCGCACGCGGTCCCGGACTTCCGCACCCTCCCCCGGATGCTGCCCCTGGCGGGCTTCCTCCTCGGCCTGCCCGGAGCCGGGATGCTGCTCGCCGCCTGGGGCCTCGGCCTCGGGCCCTTCCTCGCCGCCGCCCTCGCGGTGACGGCGGGCGTCCTGGTGACGGGGGCCCTGCACGAGGACGGCCTCGCCGACGTCGCCGACGGATTCGGCGGCGGGACCACGCCCGCCCGGCGCCTGGAGATCATGCGCGACAGCCGCATCGGCGCCTATGGCGGCGTCGCCCTGATGCTGTCCCTGGCCCTGCGGATCGGCGCCCTGGCGACGCTCCTCGACCGGGTCGAGCTCCTGGCGGCGCCGGCCCTGCTGCTGGCCGCCGCGCTCTCGCGCAGCGCCGCCCTGGCGCCCCTCGCCCTGCTGCCGCCCGCCCGTGCGGACGGCGCCGGCGCCGCCGTGGGACGTCCGAGCCGGCGGACCCTGGCCACCGCCGGGGCCCTCACCCTCCTCGTCGCCCTGGTGGCCCTGGTCCTCGGCCTTCCGGTGCCCGGCCTCGTCCTGATGCTCGGCCTCGGCCTCGGCGCGTCCCTCGCGGTCACCGCCCTGGCGCGACGGATGATCGGCGGGCAGAGCGGCGACGTGGTCGGTGCCGCCCAGCAGGCGGCCGAGATCGCCGCCCTCATCGGTCTCCTGGCGGCGGTCCCCGCCTGATCCGCGGCCGGACTTGATCCGGACACCATGGCCCTGGCATGGACAGGGGCGATGACCCAGCTCCGCCCCAAACCCTCCAGCCCCTGCACGAAGCTCTGCCTCCTCGATGCGGCCACCGGCCTGTGCGAGGGCTGCGGCCGGACCCGCGACGAGATCGCCCTCTGGGGCTCGATGTCGGAGCCCCAGCGCCGGGCGGTGATGGCCACGCTCGACGCACGCCTGCGGAACGCCTTCCCGACCCGGGCCCCGGCCCCGGCGGCGTCATGATCCTGGTCGGACTGCTCATCCTGGGCGGCGCCCTGGCGGTGCTGCTCCTGTCCGATGACACCCAGCGCATCGCCGGGATGGAGCCGGACCAGTTTGCCCAGCTCGCCATGAGCGCCGGCCTCCTCGCCGTGGTGGCGGCGGGATTCTGGCACCAGTTCCGGGGCCGCATGAGCGCGAACCTGACGGCCCTGCTGCTCTGGGGCGCCCTTGGGGCCGCCCTGGTGGCCGGCTACGCCTACCGCGACGACGCCCGGATCATCGGCGACCGGATGCTCGGGGCCTTGCGCCCCGGCAGCGCGGTAACGGGGTCGGACGGCACGGTGACGATCACCCGGCGCAGCGACGGCAACTTCCACGTCCGGGCCGAGGTGAACGGCCAGCCCCAAGGCTTCCAGTTCGACACCGGCGCCAGCTCCGTGGTGCTCACCGCCGAGAGCGCGGCCGCCCTCGGCATCCGCCCGGCGGAGTCCGAATTCAGCGTCCGGGTCTCCACCGCCAACGGCGTCACCGTGGCGGCCCCGGCCTTCCTCGACAGCCTCCGGGTCGGGGGTATCGTCGCGCGGCGGGTCCCGGCCCTGGTGAGCCGGCCGGGCGCCCTGCGCGAAAACCTCCTCGGCATGAGCTTCCTCGACCGCCTCGCTTCCTTCGAGGTCCGCGGGGACCGGCTGGTGCTGCGCGGCCGCTGAGGTTCTTCGCCGAAGGAGACGCCGCCCGGCCGACGGGGCGGGCGGCGTCTTCGCGTCTCCGACCCGGCCGGTCGCGTCTCAGAACCGGTAGGTGAAGCTGCCCTTCACCGCGTGGTCCTGGGCGCGTTCGCCGACCTGGCCGGTATAGGCCACGCCCAGGGTGGTGGCGCGGTCCACCCGCACGTCGAGGCCGGCCTCGG
Source organism: Methylobacterium sp. Leaf465 (assembly GCF_001424705.1). Lineage (GTDB taxonomy): Bacteria > Pseudomonadota > Alphaproteobacteria > Rhizobiales > Beijerinckiaceae > Methylobacterium. The sequence goes on along the minus strand of NZ_LMRA01000002.1, from coordinate 80,289 downwards.
CCACCAGCGCGTCCCGGCCGATCGGCGTGCCGGCCACGAGGAAGCTCGGACCGGTGCCGAAGCCGAGGAGCGCCTTCGGCACCACGTCGCCATAGGCCCGGCGATAGCCCACCAGACCGTGCAGGGACACCGGCGCCCCGGAGCCCAGGCCCAGGTCCAGGCTGGTCTGGCCGCGCACGCCCACCGTGGAGGTCGCCACCTCGGTGGTCTGCGCCGCGCCCGTCAGGGCGGCGAGCCCCCCGGTCTCGGCGAAGCGGTCGCGCCCGATCGACACGTAGGCCCCGCCCACGAAGGGCTCGAGGGAGGTCGGCTGCAGGGCGGACGCCTGGAGCGCGAGCGCCGGCGCCGCACCCAGCACGATCCGGTATCCGATTTCGCCGAAGCCCTGCACGGTGGAGCCGCCGATGCGGGCCGTGTCGCTGTCGGAGACGCCCGCGAAGGTCACCGCCCGGCGCAGGCGGCTCGCCTGATCGGCATAGACCGCGCCGAGGCGCAGGGCGAAGGCCCCCCGCGCGAAGCCGCCATAGACGCCGCCGAAGCCGCTCTCGATCGTGCCGGTGGCGAGCCGTCCGGCGCTGTCGAGGCTGGTCAGCGTGTAGCCGCCCGTGAACCCGAGGCGGAAGCCGGTTTCGAGGCGCAGATCGGCGCCGAGCACGAAGCCGGAGGTCTGGCGCGCCAGGGACGCGGCATTGCCGTCACCGCGGACCTGGCCGAAGCTGCCGAAGCCCTGGCCCCAGAGCCCGAACACCTGCGGATCGAGCACCCGCATGGGCACGGGCACCACCGGGGCGGCCCGGCCCGGCAGGTCGGCGGTGTAGGTCGCCGGAAGAGCGCCGTAGTCGGTGGCCTCGCCCGCGCCCCAGCGCAGGCGGTCGAGGATCGCTTCGCGCACGAAGAAGGCGGTCTCGAACTGGGCGCCGGCCGCGCTGGCGTGGATGTCACCGGTGAGCGCCCCGAAGGCGGCGCGGGCCTCGGGCGTGCTCAGCCCGACGGTGCGGCCGTAGAGGGCGGCGCCCGCCCCGGCCGCCTGGATGGCGTCGGCGACGCTGCCCTGGTTGCGGGTCTGGGCGATGGTGGAGAAGGCGACGTCGTTGCGGGTCAGGGTCAGGTCGACCGCGTTCGCGCCATAGCCCAGGGTGGGCGTCAGGAAGGCGAAGTTGGCGGTGACGCCGGAGAACTGGCCCTGCACGCCGCCGCCGGCGGTCAGGACGGTGTAGCGGGTGCGCGGATCGTAGGCGCCGTCGGCCGCCAGCACCTGGACGGTGCCGCCCGACAGCGTCGCGGTCCCCGCCACGGCGAGGCGGTCGGCCTGGCCGGCGGCGTTGGCCTCGACACGGAGGGTGGTGCCGGCGGCGAAGGCGGCGTTGCCGGCCACGTTCAGGGTGCCGATGGAATTGCCCGGCGCCACCACGGCCCCGGACTGGGCCACGAGCCCGCCCACCGTGCCGGCGCCGCCGAGAAGACCGCCCGTGCCCACCGTGACGGTCCCCGCGATGGTGCCGTTGGCATAGAGGGCCCCGGTCTGGCCGATGGTGACGTCGGTGGCGACACGGTCGCTCGCGGCCATCGACAGCGTGCCGACGACGTTCCGGAAGTAGCCGGCGGCGCTGTAGAGGTCGATGCGCGCCCAGTAGCTCAGCGGCATGCCGTAGAAGGCGCTGAGCGCGTTCGTCTCGGTGTTGACGATGATCTGATTGATCGTGCTGTCCTGGAGCGCGCCATAGAGGCCGCCTTTCGGCGCGATCTGCGCGGCCGCGCTGCTGCTACCGCCATACAGAGGCGCAAGCAGAATGGCGGCATCCGGCCCGCCGGCAGGTGCGGCTTCGCGCGGCGCCTCGGCGAAGGTGAGGACCGGCAAACCATAGGTCAGGCGCGACTGGTACAAGGCCTGATTGGCGGCGGACGGGAGATAGGGGTTGCCCCCCGTGTTGGCCGCGCTCGTGGCGCAGGTCGCGACGGCGGCGCCGCAGCCGGCCGACAGGTAGCTCTGGAGTTCGCCCTGGGCCTGGGTGAAGAGCGAGGTCAGGTTGATGGCCGTGCCGGTGGTGGCGGCATTGTCGATATAGGCCGGGTTGGTGAAGGCCTGCGCGAGATTATAAGCCGAGAAGGCGCGACTTCCGATGATGTCGAGCGGATAATGGACGCCGAGCACGATGCGGCTGTCGCCGAATTCCGAGCCGCGCATGAGCATGCTCTGGTAGAGCGACGGCGTCAGCATGCCGAGCAGAATCGAATCGGTAATCCCGTAATTGGTGTGGCCGCTGGGGAACGAAGGGTTGGTGGTCAGGCCATTGATCGAGGTCGGATCGAACGGGTCGATGCCCTTCGGACGAACCTGGACCGGGCGCGAACTCCCGTAGACGTCCTGTCCGGCTTGCGTGTTGGTCACGCCGGCAGCGATATCGAGGACGCTCGTCGTCGTGTTGGGCAGCCCGTTGAAGCGGGGCAGCGTGTATCCGGCAGGCGCGACGGCGGGAACCGGGACATAGCCGGCCGGCGTCACGCTCGGGTTGTTGGCCGCACCGTTGGCGAAGTAGTTCTTCGCGACGCCCAGATCGGAGCTGGTGAACTTGTAGGCCCGGTTCAGGAAATCAAAAGTCCGGGCCAGCGGTCCCGTCGTGTCCGTGCTGGCGCGGATGCCCTGCTGATAGAGCGGACCCAGCACCGGGCCGTAACCACCCACCGGCTGGATCGGGTTGATCGTGCCCGGCACTCCCGGATTGCTCTGGATGGCCTGGAGCGGGAGGCCGCCGGCCAGATTGTCGGCCGGTCCGAGCTTCACCACCGATCCGTCGACCAGGGTGATCGAGCCGAGGAAGGGGGTGCCGCCCGGGAGGGCCTTGCCGCTGATGGCGAGGGCGCGCTGGTCCGGCGTCGACTGGTTGTTGATGGCGATGGCTTGCGAGAGGTTGCCTTGCAGCGTCGCCTGGCCAATCGCACTGGCGTTCAGGGACAGGAACGGTGCGAGCAGGTTCAGCACATTGGCATTGGACGGCGTGATAGTCGCGGTCTGTGCCTGCGCAGAGGCTATACCCGATGCCGCGAGAATGATGGCCGCACTCGAAACACTGTATTGGAATCGCATCGTTCGCCCCATCGAATCCGCTGGTCGGATCGATGGTTGAAATACCGAAAACTACAGCCGTAAATTGTTCATAATGATGTCACAATCTAAGCTGTGATCTTGCGTGCCATATCAGCAACAATCGCAATGCACTTCCTGAATATTGCGCCAGCAAACAAGAAGACGCCCGCTTCTAGTTATAGAGGCCCGGACGGGGAGGCTCAGGCGGCATCCTGTGCCCCGTCCCTGTCCGGAATGGCCGGATCGGAAGCCTGACCGCCGCGGGAGACCCGATTCACTGCCTCCCGCAGGGTCGCGAGGCCGGCCTCGGGCTGGAGGCCGAAGGTGGAGAGATGCCGGCGATAGGCGCGCGCGCCCGGGCGGCCGTTGAACAGGCCGAGCATGTGCCGGGTCACCGCGTGCAGGCGCACGCCCTCCTGCAGCATTCCGGCGAGGACGGGCTCGAAGGCCGCGATCGCGGCGAACGGGTCGGCCGCCGGGGCGGGCTCGCCGAACAGGACCGGATCGACGTCGAGGAGGATCGCCGGGTCGCTGTAGGCGGCCCGGCCGATCATGACGCCGTCGACCTCCGCCAGACGGGCGACCGCGTCCGCGAGGGTGGCGATGCCGCCGTTGATGGCGATGGGCAGCGTGGGATGGGCCCGCTTCAGCCGGGCCACCCGCGGATAGTCGAGGGGCGGCACGTCGCGGTTCTCCTTGGGCGACAGGCCCTGGAGCCAGGCCTTGCGGGCATGCACCACGAGGCCGTCGACGCCGGCCGCGACCACGGCGTCCGCGAGGGCGTCGAGGGCCCGCTCGGGGTCCTGGTCGTCGACGCCGATGCGGCACTTCACCGTGACCGGCACCGACACGGCCGCCTTCATGGCGGCGACGCAGTCGGCCACCACGGCGGGTTCGCGCATCAGGCAGGCGCCGAAGCGCCCGTCCTGAACCCGGTCGGACGGGCAGCCGACGTTGAGGTTGACCTCGTCGTAGCCGAAATCCTCGGCGATGCGGGCGGCGTGCGCGAGGTCGGCCGGATCTGAGCCGCCGAGCTGCACCGCCACCGGGTGCTCCAGCGCGTCGAAGCCGAGCAGCCGGTCGCGCGGGCCGTGGATGACCGCCCCGGTGGTCACCATCTCGGTGTAGAGGCGGGCGTGCCGCGACAGGGTGCGGTGGAAGGCCCGACAGTAACGGTCGGTCCAGTCCATCATGGGGGCGACGGAGAAGCGGAGGTCGCGGGCGATCATCCGGCGGACATAACGGTCCGCGCCGCCGGCTTCAACGCGGGGCGGCTCCGCTCAGTGGTCGTGCTTGCAGTCCGGCCCGTGCACGTGGCCGTGCGCGCCGTGCTCTTTGGCAGGGTCTTGGGCATGATCGTGCGCGTGGGCATGATCGTGCCCATGGGAATGGGTGTGCGCGTGATCATGGCCGTGATCATGGCCGTGATCATGGCCGTGATCATGGTCATGCCCCGCATGGGTATGGCCGTGGTCGTGATCCGCGTGGTCGTGCGCGTGGTGCCCGTGATCGTGATGATCGTGGCCGCACTGGCTGTGGTCGTGGGCGGCGCGCTCGGGCTTGAAGGCGCGGGTGACCGGCGTGGCGGCGCAGCCCTGGCCGCGCACCAACTCGGCGGCGCTGCGGGGCACGTAGAGCACCTCGGCGGCGATCTCGGCCGGCACGTGGCTGCCGCCGAGCTGCCAGGCGAGGCGCAGGAGCCGGGCCGGGTTCTCGGCACGGACCTCGAGGAGCGGCTCGCCGGCGGCGCGGATCGCGACGAGGCGCCCGTCCTCCAGGCGCAGGGCATCGCCGTCCTCGAAGGCCGCCGCCTTGGCGAGCGCGAGGGTCAGGCTCAGCCCGCCTTCCCCGGTCAGGCTCTCCGGGGGGGCCTGCCGGGCGGCATGGTCGAGCACGATCGTGTCGACGATCGCATCGGCGCGGACGGCGACCTTGCGGACGATGGCGGTGGCGCGCTGCATGGAGTCCTCGCGGCGGGATGGGCGGACGGCGCCGCCCGGATGGGCCCTGATCGGCGCATCACTAGAGGGTTTTTCGACGAAACGGAAAGGCAGGACGGAACCTGAGCCGTTTCGCGTGCATTTCTCGCGCGGAATGCTTAAGCTCGGGCGGCACGAACATCACGGCCGAAGGCCGGGTCACGACGACGCACAAGGGAGTCTCGGAACCATGAAGAAGCTCATCGCCGCCACCCTCGCGGGTGCTCTCGCCCTCTCGGTCGGCGCCTGCAACACGCCGCAGGACCGCGCCCTCGGCGGCGCCGGCCTCGGCGCCCTCGCGGGTGCCGCCATCGGCGGAGCCGCCACCGGTCGCGCCGGCGGCGCGCTCGCGGGTGCCGCCATCGGCGGTGCCGGCGGTGCCATCGTCGGCGCCTCCACCGCCCCGCGCTGCCCCTACGGCACCTACCGCGACGCCTACGGCGACGTGTACTGCCGCTGAGACCCGGCAGCGCGCGGCCCGGAACGGCCGCGCCGGACCATCAGGCTCCCTCTCCCCCGAGAGGGAGCCTTTTTCGTGAGACGGCGAATCACGCGCCTCGGGCGGCGTCCCGCGCGATCCAGGCCAGCATGCCCGCCGCAGCCGCGCGGCCCGAGGCGAAGGCCCCCTGGAGGAGGTAGCCCCCCGTCGGGGCCTCCCAGTCCAGCATCTCGCCGGCCACGAAGGTGCCGGGCCGCCGGACGAGCATGAAGCCGGCATCGACGTCGCCGAAGCGGACCCCGCCCGCCGTGGAGATCGCCCGGTCGAGGCCGCGCGGCGCCAGGAGACGGAGCGGTACCGCCTTGATCAGGGCCGCCAGGGCCTCGGCGGCCGCGGGCAGCGGGTGGGCCGCCTCGCGCAGGAGGCCGATCCCCACGGGCGTCAGCGCCGCGGCCTTGCGCAGGCGGTTGGCGAGGGAGAGCCCGGGTTTCGGATCGCGGAGCGCCCGTGCCAGCGCGGCCTCCTCCACGTCCGGCCGGAGATCGATCTCCAGCCGGGCCTCGCCGCGTTCGGTGGCGGCCCGGATCCGGTGCGCGAGGGCGTAGATCGCCCCGCCCTCGATCCCGTCGGCGCTGATCACGGCCTCGCCCCGCACGCGGATCCCGTCGAGGCTGAGGGCGATCCGCTTCAGGGGCGTGCCGGCGAAGCGCGCGGCGAAGACCGGCGACCAGGCCACGGTGAACCCGACATTGGCGGGCTTGAGGGGCGCCACCGCGATGCCGTCCCGTTCGAGCAGGGGCACCCAGGCCCCATCGGAGCCGAGGCGCGGCCAGCTCGCGCCGCCGAGAGCCAGGAGCACCGGGCGGTGCACGGGCTCGACCCGTCCGTCCGGGGTCTCGAAGACCGGGCCGCCCGCGTCCGACCAGCCGGTGAAGCGGTGACGGGTGCGGATGCGGACGCCCAGCCCGTCGAGGCGCTGGAGCCAGGCCCGGAGCAGCGGCGAGGCCTTGAAGGCCTCGGGAAAGACGCGGCCGCTCGACCCGACGAAGGTCGGCTGGCCGAGGTCGTCGCACCAGGCGCGCAGGGCGCTCGGCGGAAACGCCGCGATCGCCCCGGCGAGGGCGTCCTCAGCCGGCTGGTAGCGCGCCAGGAAGGCCGGCAGCGGCTCGGAATGCGTGAGGTTGAGCCCGCCGCGTCCGGCGATGAGGAATTTTCGCCCCACGCTCGGCATCCGGTCGTAGAGGGTCACGCCGTGGCCGGCCTGCGCCAGCACCTCCGCCGCCGCGAGGCCGGCCGGGCCGGCCCCGATCACCGCGGGGCCGCGAGCCTCGCGGCCGTTGCGTTCGCTGTCAGTCATGCGCTTTGGGAAGCCGCCGGGGGCCGGCCCTGTCAAGCGTGACGGCCCGATGCCCTTGATTCGCCCGGTTCAGAGTCCCAACTGCGCCTCATCGGCTGCGGGCCCCTCTGGCGGGATGCTGCATGATGCGTTCCGTGATGTCGGAGCCGATGCTTTCTCACCTCAAGAAGCATCGACGGTCCTGCGTCATGGTTGATTTTCTGTATTACGAGTGGCTCGGCAAGCCCGTGTGGATGTGGCTCGGGTTCCACGCCCTCGTGGCCGGGTTGCTGGCCTTCGATCTCGGACTCCTGCATCGCGACAAGAATCACGAGATCGGCGTGAAGGAGAGCCTGCTCCTCACGCTGTTCTACTTTACCCTGGGCATGATCTTCGGCGGCTGGGTCTGGTGGTATCTCGGGCCCCAGGCGGGCCAGGAATACGTCGCCGGCCTCGTGGTCGAGAAGTCGCTGTCGATGGACAACGTCTTCGTGATCGCCGTCATCCTCACGGCGCTCGGCATCCCCCGCGCCGCCCAGCACCGGGTCCTGGTCTGGGGCATCCTCGCGGCCGTCCTGCTGCGCGGGCTGATGATCGGCCTCGGCGCGGCCCTCGTGCACCAGGCCGCCTGGGTGCTGTCGATCTTCGCCGCCTTCCTGATCTTCGCCGGCCTCAAGATGCTGCTCTCGAAGGACGAGGAGCCGGGCGACATCCGCGAGAACCGGGCCGTCCGGTTCCTGCAGCGGGTCCTGCGCATCACGCCCGAGCTGCACGGGCAGCACTTCGTCGTGCGCAAGCCCGACCCGAAGACCGGCAAGACCGCCCTCTGGCTGACGCCCCTGGCCCTGGCGCTCATTCTCGTGAACGGCGCCGACGTGATCTTCGCCGTCGACAGCGTGCCGGCGATCTTCGCCATCACCACCGACACCTTCGTGGTCTACACCTCGAACATCTTCGCGATCCTCGGCCTGCGCGCGCTCTACTTCGCCCTGGCCGCGATGGTGGACCGCTTCGCCTATCTCAAGACGGCGCTGGCCTTCATCCTGATCTTCATCGGCGGCAAGATCGTGGTCGCCGACACTTTCGACCTCGTCCACGTGCCGCCGTGGGTCTCCCTCGCGGTCACCGTCGTGTTCCTCATCGCGGGCATCGCCTACAGCCTGTGGCGCACCCGCGGCTCGGTGACGGAAGAGGCGCACGGGCATGGCGGCGGGGCGGTACAGCACCGGGCCTGACCCGGCTCCCAGAGGTGAGCCGGGATCTCCCGGCTCACCCGAGCGGGATCGCAGGCCGCACGCCCGCGAAGTGCCCGTCGGCCCTGGCGCAGGCGCCTTCCTCTCTAGAGGCTCCGCGCCCACCCTCTTCCGCAGGAGGACGCGAGCGGAAGCGCTCCCTCTCGTCCCCTACCGTCCCGGCAGCGCCGCGATCAGGTCCCGCAGGGTCGTGATCGTCGAGGCGTCGGCGACACCATCGATGCGGGCCGGACGGAAGTGGCGCTGGAACGCCGTCACCACCGCGCCCATGCGGGCATCGAAGGTGGCGCTCACCGGCAGGTCGTAGCCGTAGAGGGCGAACATCGCCTGCAGCGCCTCGATCGGCGGCCCGGCATCGCCCTGCGCGAAGAAGCGGCCGTCGCGGATCGGGGCCGGCGGCACCCAGTGGCCGATGCCGGCGCGGGCGAGGGTCTCCCAGGGGAAGTGCTCGCCCGGGTCCTCCTTACGCTCGGGGGCGATGTCGGAATGGGCGAGGATCCGGTGCGGAGCGAGGCTCCAGCGCTTGGCGAGATCGCCGCACAGGGCGATCACGGCCTCGATCTGTGCCGGGGGGTAGGCCGGCAGGCCGCCCGCATGGCCACCATTGACGATCTCGACGCCGAGGGAGCGCGAATTCACGTCGCTGAGCCCGGCCCAGGAGCCCTGGCCCGCGTGCCAGGCCCGGCGCCCCTCGGGCACCATCTGAACCACGAGGCCGTCCTCCAGCACCACGTAATGGGCCGAGACCTCCGCCACGGGGTTGGCAAGGCGCTGCAGGGCGACGGCCGCGCTCTCCATGCCGGTGTAGTGCAGGATGAGGAGATCCACCGGGCCGGACCGCCGCTCGCCGTGATTCGGCGACGGGTGGACGCTGGTGGCGACGGCGCTCTCGGGCGTCGGTTTCACGTGAGGCCCCGCTCGGTGCTGATCCGGTCATAGGCGGCGTTGATGGCCGCGAGCCGGCGGGTGGCGATGGCCACCGCCTCCGGCGGCAGGCCGCGCGCGATGGCCCGGTCGGGATGGTTCTCCCGCACCAGGGCCCGGTGGGCGGCCTTCAGCCCGGCATCGTCGACGTCGTGGTCGAGGCCGAGGACGAGGTAGGGATCGTCGGAGAGCCGGACGTGGCGGGCGGCGATGCGGCGGAACGCGGCCTCGTCGTAGCCGAAGGTCTCAGCCACCGCCCGCAGGTAGCGCTCCTCCGCCTCGTGGATGGCGCCGTCGGCCTTGGCGATGTGGAACAGGCCGTCGAGCACGTCCTCCAGCAGGGCCGGCTCGTCGTGGAAGGTGGTGGCCAATTGCCGGGCATAGGCCTCGAAGCCGTTCGCGGTGCCCTTGGCGAGGTCGAACAGGCGCTGCACGCCGGGCCGGGCGCGCTCGTCCACCTGCACCACCTTGGCGAAGGCCTCCACCTCGGCCTGCGTCACCACGCCGTCGGATTTGGCCATCTTGGCGGCCAGGGCCACGAGGCCGGTGGTGAAGACCACGTCGCGCGGCGTGGTGCCGAACAGCGCGCCCTCGCGGTCGACCAGGAAGTGCCCGGCCACCCCGCCGACGAGGCCGCCGAGGGGACCGCCGATGGCGAGGCCGAGGCCGGCCCCGCCGAGCTTGCCCCAGATGCCCAGGGTCATCGGACGACCCCGCGGGCGCGGGGAACGGGGCTGGCAGGGGCAGGGAGCATGGACGGTATCGACACGGGTGGGATCGACTTCGGCGCGAAACGAAGCGCGTCCTTACACCGGACGGCTCCGTTTCGGCGAGGGGCGATCGCCCGGGTCGTTCGTCCCCTCAGCGCCGGGCGCAGAGGCCGACGAGGCCCTGGCTCTCGGTGGGGCAGGCCGCGCTCAAGGTTCCGTCGGCGCCCGCCGTCACGAAGGCGCTGCCGCCCTTCAGGCAGAGGGCCGAGGCGAGGATCTCGGTGCCCTCGCAGGTGATCGCGCAGCCCGAGGCCGGGCAGGTGTCCTGGCGCACCACCCGGAACGGGGATGCGGGTGCGGCGGCCGCCAGGGCGGCCTGACCGGGCTCGCCCTTCTGTCCCGCCGGGCCGCGCTCGCCGGCCGGCCCCTTCGCGCCCGTCTCGCCCTTCGGTCCGGCGTCCCCCTTCGGACCCGTCTCTCCCTTGGGGCCGGGTTCCCCCTTCGGTCCGACCTCGCCCTTGGCACCCGGCTCGCCCTTGGCACCCGGCTCGCCCTTGACACCCGGCTCGCCCTTGGGCCCCAGGGGACCGGGCAGGCCGGCGACGCCCTGCGGGCCGGCGGGGCCCGTCTCGCCCTTGTCACCCGTGTCGCCCTTCTGCCCCGTCTCGCCCTTCGGGCCGGGCTGGCCGGCGGGGCCGCAATTGGCGATGACCGCCTCGCGCTCGTCCTCGCCCGCCTTCAGGGTGGCGATGCAGTTGGTGGGCACGTAAGGCAGGCGGAAGACGAAGCGGCCCCGGCTGTCGGCGATGATCGAGATGTCCTCGTCGAGCACCACCACGGTGCCGGGCTTGCGCACGCTGCCGGAGATGCGCAGGTCCCCGTTCTCGAAGCGGGCATCGTAGACCTGGATCGGCTGCGACACGACCTGGGGCCGGCGCGCCTTGGCCTCGCCCCGGGGCTGGGCCGCCGTCTGCGCGGCGGCGGGGAGGCCGCCCGCGACGGTGATCAGGCCCGACAGGACCACGAGGGCACGAGCGAAACGCATGGAGTTCTCCCGGCTGATCCGCGTCTTGTGCGCGGCAGGTGAGGAGTGCTGCCCTGCCCTCGCTATAGGGTCAAGCGCGGCGGATCGGCCGGCCCGGAAACCATCGTCCACAAGCGTCCACAGCCGTCCACAGGCCAAGTCCCTGTGGGCAGGCGAAATTCCGAATCCCCCCGGAAACCGATTGAGTGCGTTCCTGTTTTGTTCTTAGCGTAGCGGGATGGAGCGGAGCCGATGAGACAGAGCCCTGAAGACCCTCCCGATGCCGAGACCGAGACTTTGCCGGCGGATCCGCCAAATCCGGATGCCGCGAATCCGGGTGCGCCCCCGGATCTGGCGGCCCTGCGCGCCCTCGTGGCCGATCGCGGAGGCGCATCCGTCCTCCGGGGCGCCCTGCCCCTCGGCATCCACGACGTCGATACGCGCCTCGCACAGGGCGGCCTCGCCCTCGGTCAGTTGCACGAGATCGCCCCGGCGCAGGCGGGCGACGAGCCGGCGGCGCTGGGCTTCGCCCTTGCGCTGGTGGCGCGCCACCTCGCCCGGGTGCGCGGCGAGGCCCTGCTCGTGGCGGGCCGGGGGCATCCCCTCCCCTACGGGCACGGGCTGGCCGGGCTCGGCCTCGATCCCGGCCGCCTGCTGCTGTTCGAGGTGGCGAGCGACGGGGACGCCTACCGGGCCCTGGAGGAATCCCTGCGCGCGCAGGGGCTGGCGGCCGTGGCGGGCCTCATCGATGCCGCCCTGCCCCTCGCCCAGAGCCGCCGGCTCCACCTCGCGGCGGCCCGGACCGACCTGCTCCTCCTTGTCCTGAGGCCACCGGAGGCGGAGAGCCCCAACGTGGCGGCGACACGCTGGCGGGTCGCCGCCGGCAAGGCCCTGCGCGACCGCTTCGGCTGCATCGAGCGGCCGTGCTGGCAGGTGACCCTCGACCGGAGCCGCAACGGGCGGACCGGACATTGGCTTCTGGAGTGGGATCATGCCGCGCATCGTTTCGGTCTGGCTGGAGCACTGGCCGGTCACGCGGCTGAGGCGGACGCAGGCGCCGTCCGTCCCGAGCGGCGCGCCCAGCGCTCGGGCTGACGGCGACCGCGACAGCGGCCCGATGGTCGTGGCCGCCATGGAGGCCAACGGCCTGCGCCTGGTGGCGGTGGATTCCGCCGCCCGCGCCCTCGGCCTCGTGCCCGGTGAAACCCTGGCCCGGGCCCGCGCCCGGATCGGGATGCCGGTCGCCGTCCATCCGGCCGATCCGGAGGCCGATGCCGCCGCCTTGCACCGCCTCTGCCTGTGGGCCAAGCGCTACACGCCCGTCGTCGCTCCCTACGGCCCGGCGGAGGGCGGCGACGGGTTCTTCCTCGACATCGCGGGGGCGAGCCACCTGTTCGGCGGCGAGGCCGCGCTGGTGGAAGACCTCGCCCGGCGGCTGTCGACCCGCGACATGCCGGCCCGGATCGCCCTCGCCGACACGCCGGCCTGCGCCTTCGCCCTGGCGCGCCACGGCGGGGGCGGCCTCGTGGCCCCGGGCTGCAACGCGGAGGCCCTGCACGCCCTGCCCGTCTCGGCCCTGCGCCTCGATGGGGCCACGGCGCAGGCCCTGGCCCGCCTCGGCCTGCACCGGATCGGCGACCTCGCCACGGCGCCCCGGGCGCCGCTGGCCCGGCGCTTCGGCGAAACCCTGCTGCTGCGCCTCGACCAGGCCCTCGGATACCGGCCCGAACCCCTGGTCACGGCCGAGGACCCGCGCGAATTCCAGGCGGCGCGCGGCTTCCTCGAACCGATCGGGCAGCCGGAAACCATCGTGGCCACCGCCATGGGTCTGATGGAGGGCATCGCCCCCCGGCTGGAAGCGGCCGGCCTCGGCGCCCGGGCCGTACGGCTGACCCTGACCCGCGTCGATGGGATCCTGCGCAGCCTCGACCTCGGCCTGAGCCTGCCGACCCGCTGCCCGGCCCAGATCGGACGCCTGCTCGCCCTGCGCCTCGACCGCCTCGGCCCGGCCCTCGATGCCGGCTTCGGCTTCGAGACCGTGGGCCTCGAGGTCACCGCCACGGGCCCGATCGCGGCACGCCAGACGGCCCTGATGGAGGCCCCCGGCGGGGGCGAAGGCACCGAGCATCTGGGCGATGCCCTGCGCCAGCGCCTCGGCCGGCGCATGATGCGCCTCGGGTTTCGCCAGACCCACCTGCCCGAGCGGGCCGAGGCCGTGGAGCCGTGGCGCGCGAGCCTCCCCGCGCAGGCGGGCCGACCCGATCCGGGAGCCCGCCTGCGCGGGGAGGCTCGCGCGCCCCTGCCGCCGCGCCCGCTGGTGCTGCTCAGCCGGGGCGAAGCGGCCGAGGACGTCATCGCGCTGGCCCCCGACGGGCCGCCGCACCGCTTCCGCTGGCGCCGGCGCCTGCACCACGTCGCCCATGCGGACGGACCCGAGCGCATCGCCGACGAGTGGTGGCGGGCGCCGGGTCCGCTGCGGGACTACTACGTGGTCGAAGACGAGGCCGGCCGCCGCCTCTGGGTCTATCGCGAGGGCTTCCCCACGATGGAGGCGCCCGCGCGCTGGTTCGTGCACGGGCTGTTCGCGTGACGCGACGGGGGAGAACCGCGCCGGGGCGATGCCGCGCCACACAACCTGTGATAGCACTCCGCGCGATCGGGCACGCCCGTCCGGGACGGAAACGCAGGGCCATCGGAATGATCCCCACCGGACGGGCGTGGAATCGGGTGCGGCCGTTCGCGGCGGCGCTGCCGGGGATCGTCCACGTCCCGACCTCGGACGCCGCGTCGGACGCTCGCGGCCGCGCCGCCTTCGTCGCGGCCCATCGCTGCGAAGTGGTCGCGCGGCTGAGCAGCATCCACCTGCGCGGCCCGCGCAGCACGTCCCGGGATCGGTTCCTCACCGTGAGCATCGTCCGAACGGATCAGCGCTACGTGCAGTGCATCTTCTTCGACATGGATACGTGGATGCGCTGCGAAGCCGCGTCGGGCGGGTACGCGCAGGGGCCGGAGGCGTCTGGCGATGCCCTGCCCGACTCCGCGAAGGCGGCCCTTCACCGGCTGGGCTTCGTGCAGTTCCGGCGGAACGAGAACTATGAGCGGGAGATTTCGCTGGGCACGCCGCCCGACTTCGATGCCGCGGCCGATGTCATGATCGGCGCGCTCTCCGATGCCTACGACGCGCGCGCGCACACGCCTCTGGAATTCCACGCACCGCGGGCGGCCCTTCCCCGCGATGCCTGTCCCGGGCCGGTCAGCGAAAACTAGCCGGCCCGGGACGCGGGGGCCTACTCCGCCGCGTCGACGTAGAGCTTGCCACCCTCGGCCTGGAACTCGGCCGATTTCGCCGCCATGCCAGCCTCGCGCTCGGCCGCGCTCAAGGGCGCGGCCTCGCCCAGCACCTGGCCGGCCGCCTCCATCGCCAGCACCTCGGCGCGCAGGTCCTGCGTGATCTTCATCGAGCAGAACTTCGGGCCGCACATCGAGCAGAAATGGGCGACCTTGTGGGCGTCCTTCGGAAGGGTCTCGTCGTGGTAGGCGCGGGCGGTGTCGGGATCGAGGGAGAGGTTGAACTGGTCCTCCCAGCGGAAGTCGAACCGGGCCCGCGACAGGGCGTCGTCGCGCAGCTGCGCCGCCGGATGGCCCTTGGCGAGGTCGGCGGCATGGGCCGCGATCTTGTAGGTGATCACGCCTTCCTTGACGTCGTCGCGGTTGGGCAGGCCGAGATGCTCCTTCGGGGTGACGTAGCAGAGCATGGCGCACCCGAACCAGCCGATCATGGCGGCGCCGATGCCCGACGTGATGTGGTCGTAGCCGGGGGCGATGTCGGTGGTCAGCGGGCCGAGGGTGTAGAACGGCGCCTCGCCGCACTCCACGAGCTGCTTCTCCATGTTCACCTTGATCTTGTGCATCGGCACGTGGCCGGGGCCCTCGATCATGGTCTGGCAGCCCTTGTCCCAGGCGATCTTGGTCAGTTCGCCCAGGGTCTCGAGCTCGGCGAACTGGGCCGCGTCGTTGGCATCCGCGATGGAGCCGGGGCGCAGGCCGTCGCCGAGCGAGAACGACACGTCGTAGGCCCGCATGATGTCGCAGATCTCGTCGAAGCGCTCGTAGAGGAACGATTCGCGGTGCCCGGCCAGGCACCAGCGCGCCATGATCGAACCGCCGCGGCTGACGATGCCGGTGACGCGGCGGGCGGTGAGCGGCACGTGGGCGAGGCGCACGCCGGCATGGATGGTGAAGTAGTCGATGCCCTGCTCGGCCTGCTCGATCAGGGTGTCCTTGAAGACCTCCCAGTCGAGCTTCAGCGGGTCGCCGCCGACCTTCTCCAGGGCCTGGTAGATCGGCACCGTGCCGATCGGCACGGGCGAGTTGCGCACGATCCACGAGCGGATGTTGTGGATGTTGCGGCCCGTCGAGAGGTCCATCACCGTGTCGGCGCCCCAGCGGGTCGCCCAGACCAGCTTCTCGACCTCCTCGGCGGCGGACGAGGTCACGGCCGAGTTGCCGATGTTGGCGTTGATCTTCACGAGGAAGTTGCGGCCGATCGCCATCGGCTCCACCTCGGGGTGGTTGATGTTGGCCGGGATAATGGCGCGGCCCCGGGCCACCTCGTCGCGCACGAATTCCGGCGTGATGAAGGCAGGCAGGGCGGCGCCGAAGCTGTTGCCGTCGGCCAGGGCCGCCTGGGCGCCCTCCAGCATCGTCTCGCGCGCCAGGTTCTCGCGGTGCGCGACGTAGATCATCTCCTCGGTGATGATCCCAGCGCGGGCGAACTCGTACTGCGTCACCATCTGGCCGGGCGCGGCCTTGCGGATCTCGCGGGTGGCCGGACACGGGGCCACGAGCTTGTCCTCGGGCACGAAGCCGTTGTCCTCGGGCTTGACCGCGCGCGGGGTCACGGTGGCGTAGCCGCGCCGGGCGATCCAGGGCTCGCGCACCAGCGGAAGGCCGGCCCCGAGGTCGATCCCCGCATCCGTCTCCGTGTAGGGACCCGACGGATCGTAGACCCTCACCGGCGCCTCCTTCGGATCGCTCAAGGTGATCTCGCGGAACGGTACCCGGATGTCGTCGTGCCCGGCCACCGCCGCGTAGACCTTGCGCGAGCCCATGATCGGGCCGGTGGTCACCGTGGGCGCCTGCCCCTGCGGCAGATCCTTCGGAAGAACGGGTGCATTCATCGGGTTCGCTCCTGGCGTGGGAGACGATCCGGACTCGCGAACGGCGGTGTCGGATGGGACGACGCCTGAACATGCGCGCCGCGTCTTGGAATTCCCGTCCCTCCGCCGGTACGAACCGGATCAGGTTCAAGGGTCAGGGCGTCGCGCCCAATCTCAGCCCCCGCACTCGGAGCTCCCCTCGGAATTTTTCCAGATTTGAGGTCGGCGGCCGTTTTGTCAATCGCCGGCCCGACGAACTGAGACGGAATAGGGCCTGAAACGAACTTTATCGTCAGGCCCCGCGTTCCTTTACCAGAAGTTCGATCCTCGGGATCGGCATGCGAACGACAGGTTCTCCCATGAAGCGCATACTCCTGGCATCGGCCGCCCTGGTCGGGGCCCTCTCGATGATTCCCGCCTCCGCGGACGCACGTCCGGGCGGCGGCGGCGGTGGTTTCCGTGGCGGTGGCGGCGGCTTCCACGGCGGCGGCCTGGGTGGCGGCGGATTCCGCGGCGGCAACTTCGGCGGCGGTGGCTTCCGCGGTGGTCTCGCCCAGGGCGGCGGGTTCCGCGGCGGCAATGTCGGGGGCAACTTCGGCGGCGGCGGGTTCCGCGGCGGCCTCGCGCAGGGTGGCTTCAACCGCGGCGGGTTCAACCGCGGCGGGACCATCGGCGTGGGCGCCGGTGCCGTCGGTGCCGGGGCGGGCCTCGCTGCCGGTAACGGCTTCCGGGGTGATCGCGGCGGCTTCAACCGCGGTGGGTTCAACCGGGGTGGCGCCTATGCCGGGCGCGGCTACGGCTACCGTCGCGGCTATGGCGGCCTCGGCCTCGGGCTCGGCCTGGGTCTCGCCGGCGCCGGGATCGGCTACGGCCTCGGCAGCGCCTATGGCGGCTACTACGGCGACGACTATTACGCCGGCGGCTATGCGCCGGCCTATTACGGCGGTTACGCGCCCTATGGTGGCGGCTATGCCGCGACGGGCTACGAGGCCACCCCGGAGGTCGCGACCAGCGGCGAGGACGTCGCCTACTGCGTCCAGCGCTTCCGGTCCTACGACCGCCGCACCGGGACCTATCTCGGCAATGACGGTCAGCGCCACGCCTGCCCGTAACGGCTGACAGGCTCCGGGACGATCAGAAGGGGCTCCGCCGCGCGGCGGGGCCCTTTCGCGTCCGCGGGGCACTTTGATCGGGGGTGCGGAGGCCGGACGCGTCGGGCCTCACGAGCCCTGCAGGCTCTCGGCGAAGTCGTCCGGCACCTCGCCGAAGCTGCCGAGGATCGTGGCGCTCTCCAGTTCCCCCGTCTCGTCGTCGGCCACGACCTTGATCGCCGCCGTCCCGGGAAAGCGGGCGGCCATCGCCTCGGCCTTCTTCAGGGCCCCGCTCTCCGTCACCGCCACCTCACGGTCGCCCGGCGAGAGCCGCTTGCGCTTGAGCACGAAGGTCTGCACCAGGAACGTCGTCTTGAGGGCCATCGCAGGGTCTCTCCACCGGGCCGCGCCGGATCGCGTCGGATCCGGATACCGAGCGCACCTAGCACGAAAGCCCGGTTCCCACGCGACCCGAACGCCGCGGACAGGCCCGGGCCGCGCTCCTCCGCTCAGGCTGTCGGTTCGTGTGGTGCCTCGAGCCGCTGGATCAGGCGCCCCCCGTCCCAGAGCTCGACCGAACGGCCGTCCATGAAGGCCCGTGCCCGCTCCAGCGCCTCCGCCTCGGTGCAGCCCGCGAGGGACTTGGTGCGAAGGACGCGGCCGGCATTGTTCAGCAGCAACACGCGGTAGGCCGACGGCGGCGTCCCCTGCCCCGGCGCATCGTCCCGCATGACCCCCTCCCGCCTCGACGATCGCGACGGGCCGGTGCGTCGCCCCGAATTCAAGACGAACCGCGTGCCGGCTCCGCATGCGTCGCAAGAGTACGGCTCGGCTCGTTAACGTACACACCGCATCGGCAAATCATTCCACGATGGGTTCAAGTCTTCCGTTCGCGGTGGTCGCCCCGCACGAGCGGATCACCACAGGCGCACCAGCCGGAAACCTGCGATCACATCTGCGAGATCGATGCCGAGCAGGTCCGTCAACAGCAAGCTGGCGCGGAACAGCGGCCGGGTGAAGGCGGCGGAGACGAGGAAAAGACCCAGCAGCACCAGCCCCGAATGCCGGGCCATCCGGTCCGCGAAGGCCCAGGGCGGGGATGGCGGCGAAGCCGGCGGGCCGGAGAGCCAAGGTCGGACGATGCCGTAGCCGTCGAGCCCTGGGATCGGCATCAGACCGAGCACCAGGGCTGTGCCCTGGAACAGCACCGAGACGGCGAGCACCGCACGCAGCGTCTCGGCCCCCGGACTGGCCAGGGCATAGAGCAGCGCGAGAACGACGAGGAAGAGGACGCTCATCGCCGGGCCGGCGGCGGCCACCGCCGATTGCCGTCCCCGGCTCAACCCGGCCTCGGGCGGACCGCCGACGCGGCCTGGCAATCCCGCGCCCCCTGGAAATCCCACGCCCCCCATGACGGTGAAGAGCGCCGGCAGCAGCATGGTCACCACGGGGTTGGGGGCCCGCAGGGGATCGAGGCTGAGCGCACCGGTCGGGGGCAGGCCCCAGGACAGTGCGGCCCGGGCATGGCCGTATTCGTGCAGGCACAGGCCCAGCACCCAGCCGGACATCAGGAACACGAAGGCGGCGCCCGAGCCCGCGAGCGCCCCGGCGCCGATGCCGAAGCCGACCCCGCAGAAGATCAGCCCGATGAGGAGCGCGTTCGGGCTCAGGCCGGGACCGCCCATGCCCTCCGCGCGGCCGGACGCGTCCCTCATGCCGCGCCGCGCCGGACCGGTGCGGGCGCGGCGGACCGGTGACGCGTCGTCAGGAAGCGGCTTTGGGGCCGGAGGCCGCTTCGGGGAGGGACGGGCGCGGGAGCATTCACGCGACGCAACATCGCTGGTGACACGCCAAAGTCCAGCCCTACTTCTCGGGGACGCCCCAGTGTCCCCTCCATCCCCAGGGTCCGGCGCGGTTCGGCGCCCCGCCACGACGGTCCGGGGTCGTCGCTCGGTCGCGGCTTCCCCTTCATCGAGCGCATGCGCCTTCTCGCTTCCCTCGTGGCCACCGCCATCCTCGGTCTCTCCGTCCTGGCCGTGACCCTGCTGACCGTCTTCCAGCGGCACCTGATCTATCCGGGCGCCTTCCGCAGCCGAGCGCCCGCACCCGCCCGGCCGGCGCCCCCGGGCACGGAGGCGATCAGCCTGCCCACGGCCGACGGCGAGCGGCTGTTCGGGTTCTGGCGCGCGCCGGAGCCGGGCTGTCCCGTGGTGCTCAGCTTCCATGGCAACGGCTCGCGGCCGGAGCCCGGTGCGGCGCGCTTTGCCGGCGCTCCCTGGCGCGGGGCGGGCTGGGGCGTCCTCGCCATCGCCTATCGCGGCTATCCCGGCTCGACCGGGAGTCCGAGCGAGGCGGGGCTGATCGCCGACGGACAGGCGGCCTACGCGATGGTCCAGGCGCGGGTCCCCGGAACCCCGGTGCTGCTGCACGGCCACTCCCTCGGGGCCGCGGTGGCGGTGGCCCTGGCCGAGGCCCGGCCGCATCTCGGCCTCTATCTCGAGGCGCCCTTCGACTCCCTCTCCGCCATCGTCGCCGGGCGCTTCCCCTTCCTGCCGACCAGCCTGCTCCTTCGGGACACCTTCCGGTCTGATGCGCGCATCGCCGCCGAGGGCGGTCCGATCGTCATCGTCCACGGCCGGGACGACCCGGTGGTGCCCCTCGCGCATGCCGAGCGGCTGGCGGCGCAGGCCGGTCCGCGCACGCGCCTGACGGTCATCGCCGGCGACCACGTCTCCATTCTCGGGACCCAGGACCGCGAGGCCGCGGCCGTGTTCCAACCGAACGACCCCGCCCAGCGCCGGCCTGTTCCGGCAGCGGTCCACTGACGCACGCATCCGACGGGAGACACCCTTGGGACGACGAGCCCGACTCTGGCGCGACGACGACCCGGCGACGCACGGTCCGCAGGCCAAGTCTCCGGTGATCTGCCCGCTCTGCGAGCGGCCGATCCCGCCCCATGCCAAATCGAGCCTGCACCACCTGACCCCGAAGCTGAAGGGCGGGGCGCGGGCCGGCACCGTGCGCCTGCACCAGATCTGCCATTCGGCGATCCACGCCCGCTTCAGCGAGGCCGAGATCGCCCGGCGCCTCGCCGACGTCGATGCCCTGCGGGCGGCGCCCGAGATGGCGGAGTTCCTGGCCTGGGTCCGCACCAAGCCGGACGACTTTCACGCCGCGACCCGCATGACCCGCGACCGCCGGGGCGCCAAGCGCGACCCGCATTGAGGGCGGCGAGGGGTGGCCGCACGCGGGCAAGGCGTGGCCCAAACCGGAGCCGGTCACGGCCCGGCCTTTACCCTCCGTTCGGCATGATCCGCGGGCGGTCCTCGCCGTATCGCCATCCTTAAGACCTGGCGCCGAAGGATCGCGGTCCTGTGGGCGGGGGCGGATCATGGCGGCGGTCGCGGTGGGACAAGGCACGGCGGAAGGAACGGTGGACGGAACGGGGCAGCGCGCAGCGGGATCCCCGCGGGATGCCGCCCGGCTCGCCTGGGTGGATGTCGCCAAGGGCCTGTGCATCATCCTCGTGGTCATGATGCATGCGACGCTCGGCACCGGAATCGCGATGGAGGGCGAGGGCTTCCTGCACACCGTGGTGGCCTTCGCGCGCCCGTTCCGCATCCCGGACTTCTTCCTGCTGTCGGGCCTGTTCCTCGGCCGGGTCATCGACCGCGACTGGCGCCTGTTCCTCGACCGGCGCCTCGTGCACTTCGTCTACTTCTACGTCCTCTGGGTGCTGATCCAGTCGGCCTTCAAGTACGGCCCGATCACCGACGGAGCCGGGCCGGGCGCCTTCGTCGCCCACCTCGCCCTGGCGGTGGTCGAACCCTACTCGACCTTGTGGTTCATCTACCTGCTGGCGGTGTTCTCGGTGCTGACCAAGGCGCTGCGGCCGGTGCCGACGGCCTGGCTCCTCGGCGGGGCGGCACTGCTGCAGGTCCTGCCGATCCATACCGGTTTCGAACTGATCGACGAGTTCTGCGACCGCTACGTCTGGTTCCTGGTCGGCTACCTCTTCGCCGCGCGCATCTTCACCTTCGCCGATCTCGTGCAACGCCACGCCCGCGCCGCGCTGCTCGGCCTGGCGCTCTGGGCCATGGTCAACACCGCGATGGTCTTCGTCCCCACGGGCTTCCCAGCCGTGCCGGTCCTGGCGAACCTCCCGGGCCTCGCCCTCGTCCTGAGCGGCGCCGGCGCCCTCGCGATCGTCGCCATCGGGGCCCTGATGTCCCGGGCCGGCGGGCCGGTGACGGCGGCGCTGCGGGCCTGCGGCCAGCGCTCGATCGTGATCTACCTCGCGTTCTTCCTGCCGATGGCCCTCACCCGCACGCTGATCGTGCGGTCGGGGGCGATCACCGACATCGGCTGGGCGAGCCTCGTCGTCACGGTGGTGGCGATCCTGGTTCCGCTGGGCTTCGAGCGGATGATCCGTCACACGCGCCTGTCGTTCCTGTTCGTGCGACCGCGGGCCTTCCACATCGTCGGCGCCCGCCCGCGGCCGGGCGCTCCCGCCCTGCGCGCGGTCTGAGCCCTCAGGCCGCGGCCTCGACCCGCGGCCGGACGAGACGGTCGAGGAAGTTCCCGATCTCCGCCCGCCGGCGGGCCGGCTCCAGCAGGTCGGGGCCGAGCCGGTGGCGGGCGATCCGGTCCCGGTGTCCCTCCGGGTCAGCATGGATGCGGCAGAGGTCCGCCGCATAGGCCTCCACCGCCGCGCGGTCGGGCAGCGCGCCCGCCTCCACCACGTCCTCGGCGCTGAGGCGCAGCATCGCGGCCAGGGCGTCGAGATCGAGTTCGGGGTGGTACTGCGTGCCCCAGAACACGCCGGCCCCGTGCCGGATCTCGATCGCCTGGACCGACAGGACCGCGTTGCCCGCCAGCACCGTGGCGTGGGCCGGCGGCGTGATGACGGCGTCGAGATGCATGGCGGGGGCATCGAAGCGCTCGCCCCGCCCGGCGAGGAGCGGGTGCGCCCGCCCGGCCTCGGTGCGCACGAGATCGCGCGAGAATCCGTATTCCGGACCCTTCGGGTTGCGGGCCGCATGGCCGCCGGCCACCACCGCGGCGACCTGGACGCCCCAGCACGAGCCGAAGACCGGAAGCCCTGCGCCGAGGGCTTCGCGCACGAGGTCGATCTGGCGCCGCACGGCGTCGGACGCGTCGCAGACGTGGAGCGTCGATCCCGTGAGGAAGAGGGCGTCGAAGCCGGCGAGCCGCGTCCCGGGGGACAAAGCCGCATCGGCGTCGGCCGGGGTGATCAGGGTGCAGTCGACCCCGGGTGAGATCTGGCGCAGGACCTCCGCATAGGCTTCCGCCGAGGTGACGCCGGTGGCTGAGACGTGATCGGCCCGTCCGGACCGGTCGTTCCCATCGGCCACGAGGAGGTGCAGCATGGATGCGGTCCCATCCGGCCCCGGGGGCCGGCCAAAGGGACGGGGAACGATCCCTGACTGCCCTCGTTCCCGTTAGGCCGGACGCCGGATCGCCGCATGGCGGTCGGCGGCGATTCGCACCGAGAGCCCACGATCGGAGGCTTCGATGGCCACGCGACGTCCCGCGACCGCCCCACTCGGTCGCGCCCGCCCTCGGTGGGCCTCCCTGGGTCTCGCCCTCGCCGGTCTGGTGCCCGGTTTCGCTCCGGCGCCCGCCGCGGCGCAGTACATGGCCCTGACCGCCCCCGCGCCGAAACCGGCCGCGCCCGAGCCGCCGAAGCCGGTTCCGCCGCCGACCCGCGCGGCGGAGCAGGCCTTCGACGGACACCTGCCGAACCAGCGCACGGGACACGGGCGCGAGCGCATGGTGCGCGACATCTGCATCGGCTGCGACCGCTGACCCCGATCGATCAGGTGTCCGCGCGGGCGCCTCGCGTGATCGCCTCCACCATGCCCTGCGACAGCCGCACGAACTGGCCGGTGCCATGCCCGCGCGCATCGAGGAGTTCGGCGAAGACCGGCTTGGCCGGCTCGTAGGCCAGGGCGTCGCGGGACCGCGGCCTTCGGCGCTTCTCCCGGAGGCGGTCGGCAAGGGCGGCAGGAACGAACGGATCGCGCAAGTCCGGCAGGCTCCTCGTCATGGCCCGCGCGGGTGGGAACCCGCCGGGCGAGGCCCGGGCTTAGGTCCAGGGTGGTTGCGGGAAGCTTAAGGCCGGGCCGCCCGTCACGCTCAGAACCCGCGATCACGGAACCGTATTCCCGCGGCCGTGGTTGGGTCTGCCGAACAGGGAGAAAACTTGATGTCTGACAGCGTGTTGGCGACCGTGACCGTTCCGTCTCTCAGGGCCGCCCGCGTGGCACGGGATCGTCTGTCGCGCGCCGGCTTCGCCCGCAACAGCATCGAGATCGACCGCGTGGACGACGACGCCTTCGAAGTGTCGATCGCGACCCGGCCGGAGAACCATGCCCGGGCCGAGCGCATCCTCAGCGGCTCGCCCCAGGGCAACGACCTGCGGGCCGCAGGACAGGCCGTGGCGAGCCGCTTCCAGGACAATCGCGGTCTCGCCCTCGGTCTCGCGGCCCTGGCGGGTTTCGCCCTGTTCGGCCTGATGCGCCGGGACTAGAACCACCCGCAAGACCCTCGCTCCGCCGGCTCCGGCCGGGGGAGCCGACCGGAGCGATGCGTGGCGAGCCGTTACGGGCTGGAGATCCGGGCGGCGAACGGCAGCGACGCGGCGGGCCTCGCCGAACTTCTGCGCGGCACCGGCCACCCCGCCGCGAGCGAGACTTTGGCCGAGCGGATCGAGGCCCTGCGGCACGGCTCGGGCGCGGCCTTCGTCGCGGTCGACTGGGGTCCGCCGAGCGGCCTCGTCGTCCTGCACTGGTATCCCTCCCTCACGGCCAGCCTGCCCACGGCGCAGATCACCACCCTGCTGGTGGATCCCGAGGCCCGACGGCGCGGTATCGGCCGCCTTCTCCTCAAGGCGGCCTCGCAGGCGGCGCGCTCGGCCGGATGCGGCGAGATTCAGTTGCTGGCCCGCCACGACCAGGCGGATCTGCAGGCCTTCGGCGCCGCCACCGGATTCAGCGATCACGGCTCCGTCTCGGTCCGGCCCCTGCGCAAGAAGGGGTGAGCAGGCCCGCCGGGTTGCGGGGGTCGAGCGGGCGCCCGCGCGGCCGCTCCCGCCGCCCCGGTCGCCCCCTGAACATCCGGTGCACGAACCGCGCGGGCCGTCGAATTTCCCCTGGTTTTTCAAGGCTTTGAAAAATCAGCCGGTTAACACCCCTTAAACCCGCCGCAATTACCGTGCGCTAGCAGGGTCGCTCGAATCGCGAACGAACCTTGGGGCAGACGGGACGCATGGCGAAGGGACGTGGAGGCGCGGGCAGGGGGGAGCCGAACTTCGACCTGCCCGAGGGCCGTGTCGGGGACCCGGCCGATCTCGATCTGCGGCTCTCGCGCGCCGATCGCGCGGGAGGCGGCGTGGCACGAGGCGAGTCAGGTTCACGGGGCGGCCGCGGCGCGAAGAGCCGTGCCCCCGCCCCATCACGGGCGCTGCGCAAGGCGCCGCGCCGGGCCCGACGCTCGATCCTCGGCCGGCTCGTCTACGGCGTCCTCGTCCTCGGCCTCTGGGGCGTGATCGGCATCGCGGGGCTCGTGGCCTACCACGCGTCGCAGCTGCCGCCGATCG
Source organism: Methylobacterium sp. Leaf465 (assembly GCF_001424705.1). Lineage (GTDB taxonomy): Bacteria > Pseudomonadota > Alphaproteobacteria > Rhizobiales > Beijerinckiaceae > Methylobacterium. The sequence goes on along the minus strand of NZ_LMRA01000002.1, from coordinate 55,668 downwards.
ACCAGCTCGCGGTCCCCAAGCGCCCGCCCAACATCGCCATCCTGGCGAGCGACGGTTCGCTCCTGGCCAATCGCGGCGAGACCGGCGGCCGGGTGGTCGGCATCAAGGAACTGCCGCCCTACCTGCCGCGTGCCTTCGTGGCCATCGAGGACCGGCGCTTCTACAGCCATTTCGGCGTCGATCCCGTCGGCATCGCCCGCGCGGTCGCCCAGAACGTGACCCGCCGCGGCGTGTCGCAGGGCGGCTCGACCCTGACGCAGCAGCTCGCCAAGAACCTGTTCCTCACCCCGGAACGCTCCGCATCGCGAAAGATCCAGGAGGCGATCCTCGCCCTCTGGCTGGAGCACAAGTACAGCAAGGACGAGATCCTCGAGCTCTACCTCAACCGCGTCTATTTCGGCGCCGGCGCCTACGGTGTGGAGGCCGCGGCCCAGCGCTATTTCGGCAAGCCCGCCAAGGCCGTGACGCTGGCGGAGGCGGCCATGCTCGGCGGCCTCGTGCAGGCGCCGTCGCGCCTGGCGCCGAACCGCAACCTGCCCGCCGCCCAGGTCCGTGCCGCCCAGGTGCTCGCCGCCATGGAGGAGCTGGGCTTCGCCAAGCCCTCCGACGTCAAGCTGGCGCTCGCGACCCCGGCCCGGCCCGCCGGTGTACGCGGCGGCGGCTCGGCCAACTACGTCGCCGACCTCGTCATGGATGTCCTCGACGACTTCGTGCCGAAGTTCGAGAGCGACATCGTCATCGCCACCACCGTCGAGACCGGCCTTCAGGCCGCCGGCGAGAAGGCGCTGGTGGACGAGCTGAACCAGAAGGGCGGCCGCTACAACGTCGCCCAGGGCGCCCTCGTTTCGATGAAGCCGGACGGGGCGATCCGCGCCCTGGTGGGCGGGCGCGACTATGCCCAGAGCCAGTTCAACCGCGCCACCACGGCCAAGCGCCAGCCCGGCTCGTCGTTCAAGCCCTTCGTCTACCTCGCGGCGGTCGAGCACGGCCTGACCCCCGATTCCGTGCGGGAGGACGCCCCGATCAGCATCAGGGGCTGGAGCCCGGAGAACTATTCCCGCGATTACCGGGGCGCGGTGACCCTACGCGACGCCCTCGCGCTCTCCCTCAACACCGTGGCGGTCCGCCTCGGCCAGGAGGTCGGGCCCAAGACCGTGGTGCAGACGGCCCAGCGCCTCGGCATCTCCTCCCCGCTGCAGGCCAACGGTTCGATCGCGCTCGGCACTTCGGAGGTGACGCCCCTGGAGATGGTGGGCGCCTACGCCGCCTTCGCCAATGGCGGCACGGGGGTGATCCCCTACGTCATCGCCAGCGTGAAGAGTGCCGACGGCAAGGTGCTCTACCGGCGCAAGGACGGCGGCCTCGGCCGCGTCATCGACGCCAACGCGGTCTCGATGATGAACGCCATGATGCACGAAACCTTCGTGAGCGGCACCGCCAGGAAGGCGGAGGTTCCGGGCTGGGATCTCGCCGGCAAGACCGGCACCAGCCAGGACTTCCGCGATGCCTGGTTCATCGGCTACTCGGCCACCCTGGTGACCGGCGTCTGGCTCGGCAACGACGACGGCGAGCCGACGAAGAAGGTCTCGGGCGGCAACCTGCCGGGCGAGATCTGGAAGGCCTACATGACCGTGGCGCTGAAGGGCCAGAGCCCGGTGATGCTCCCCGGCGCCAATCGCTGGCGCAACCGCGGCCCGTCGTCCGAGCCCGCCGTCACCAACAGCACCCCGGGTGGCCTGATCGGCGCCCTCCTGGGCGAGCCGCAGGCCGCCGCCCCGCCGCGCCCGGCCGCCCGCCACGCGGATGCGAGCCGCGGCCCGAGCCAGGACGACCGCAACTTCCTCGAGAAGCTGTTCGGGGTCGGCGAGTAGCGCCGGCTCCGGATCCCCTCCAATCGTTGCTGCGGGGTGACGGGTCCGCGCTTCGCCCAGGCGCAGCGCGAGCCGGCGGATACGGTCCTGGCTCCGGTCCAGCCGGACCAATGTCAGTCGTCCGCTCCCCAGGTCAGCCCGTGCTGCGCCTGGAAGGCGGCCAGCGTCGAGACGGAGGCTTGCCCATCGGCGAGGGCCACGTAGCCGTCGGGCCGCACGAGGTAGAGGGCGTCCCGGGCAAGGCCGACGCGCTCGGCCTCGGGGCTCCAGGCGCAGACGTGCAGGCGCAGACCCTGCTGACCGCACCAGCGCGCCAGGTCCGGCGCCGCCGCCCCGTGGACCCGCACCCGCCATTCCGGGTCGTCCACCTCCGCGCCCGGCACCCAAGGCAGCCGGTCCCCGCCATGGACCCGGCCCGCCCGGCCGGCGCTGAGCGCGCTGTGCCGGTAGGCCAGGGCGATCTGCCCGATCGTTCGGAACAGGTAGCGCCGGAGGGCCGGGGAACCGGCGACGAGCCGTGCCAGCAGGGGCGCGAGGGTGGTCCGCCCGAGCTGCGCCAGCGGGGTCTCCGACGTCGCCAGGGTAAACACCCGGTCCGTCGTCGCGACGAGCCGGCGGGCAAAGCCGATCCGCTCGGTCTCGTAGGTGTCGAGCAAAGCGTCGTCGGCCCGCCCCCGGAGACAGGCGGCGAGCTTCCAGCCGAGATTCATCGCGTCGCCGATGCCGGTGTTCATGCCCTGCCCGCCGGCCGGGCTGTGAATGTGTCCCGCATCCCCGAGCAGGAAGGCGCGCCCGTCGCGAAAGCGGTCGGCGACCCGGTGATGCACCCGGTAGGTCGAGAACCAATTCACGGTCCGCGGCGCGATCCGCAGCCGCTCCAGCGCCGTAACGGCGATCTCGTCGAAGGTCAGGCGCTCGCCGCGACCGGCCTGATCGTCGCGCATCGTTCCGACGAGGCGCGCCCGCCCGCGCTCCGCCAGGGGGAACACGGCGAGGAAATCGGCGGCCCCGTCGAGGTTGAGATGGATCTCGCCGTCGATGGCCGGGCCGTCCGCGGCGAGATCGGCGACGTAGAAGAAGCGATCGTAGGTGCCGCCCGGGAACCCGATGCCCAGGGTCTCGCGCACCGTCGAGCGGGCGCCGTCGCACCCGGCAAGATAGGCGGTCGCCACCTGGGCCGGCGCTCCCTCGGCCGTGCGCAGGGTGGCGACGACGCGCGCCCTGTCCTGCGTGAACCCGATGAGTTCGGTGCCTCGCTCAACCCGGATCCCGGCCGCGGCGAGACGATCGATCAGGAGCCGCTCGTGCGCGTCCTGCGGGTAGATCAGCAGGAAAGGATAGGGCGTCGGGTTCCGCGGGTCGGCCGCGAAGGCCACGCGGGCGCGCCGGGTGCCGGCGGTCCAGACGTTGACGGCCGGCACCCGGTGCCCCGCGGCGGCGACCGCCTCGGCGACGCCGAGGAGGCGGTAGAGTTCGAGGGTGCGCGCCTGGATTCCGAGCGCCCGGGAGGCGGTGCCGGGCCCCGCTGTCCGGTCGATGATCCGGACGCGGATGCCGAGCCGTGTCAACCACAGGGCGAGGACCAGCCCCGTGGGCCCGGCGCCCACGATCAGGACTTCCGTGCGTTCCATGGATCGTCATGCCGACCCGGATCGCCGGGCGCGGCCCGGCCTGCCGGCGCATCGTAGCATCGCCCCGGGGGCCGGCCGCAAGCCTGCCCAACGGGCTTAGGCCATCCCGAACCGCCTACCAGTAGAGCTGAAACCGCCCGATGAAGCTGTCCGCGTCGATGGTGCGGCCGCCCTGCACCGCCGACGGGCTGGTATGCGAGCGGACGTAGTCGGCGACCACGCGGATGTTGCGGTCGGGGTACCAGTTCAGTCCGACCGTGACGTCGCGCTCGATGCCGCCGCGAATGCCGGCATCGTCGAGGTCGATGGCGCTGAAGCGGGTGCCGAGTTCGAAGACGCCGATCCCGCCCCGCGAGACACGGTCGGCCTCCGCCACCTGCACGCCGGAGAAGATCGCGTAGGTGGCACCGTAATCGGGGGCGAGCTTGTAGGCGCGGCCCTTGCCGTTGAGAATGAGGCTGGCCTGGACGTAGCCGCCCTGGAAGCCGACCGTGCGGGCGCCCCCGAAGCGCTCCACCTCCGTGCGGATGTACTCGGCCTGGACCAGGAACGGGCCGTCGCGATAGGCCGCCTCGAGGCCGATGCGACGGACGCCCGACGCGTCGCGGATGGCGCCGGTGTCGACGAAGTCGCGCTGGTACAGGAACGCCTCGGACCGGCTCGACAGCGACAGCCCCTGCCCGTCGCGGGGCAGATCGCGAAAGCTTCCGGCGAGGCCGAGATGCAGCACCCGTTCGTCCTCGTGGATCGGCGCGTAGGTGGCGCGCCCCGTGGCGGCGACGCCCTCGCTGCCGACCCCGGTATTGGCGTTGCCGCCGAAGACGCTGGCGACCACCGTCCAGTCCTCTCCGTGGCGGCCGAGCGCGAAACCGAAATTGCGGGCCGGCGCGAAGGCGTCGGCGAGCGAGCGCTCGGTGAACAGGGTGTTGTTGTCGCCGGTCAGCTGGTCGAGGCTGAAGGGCTCCTTCATGTTGCCTACCGTCAGGAGGGTGTTCGCGAAGCCCGTATAGGCGGCGGCCGCGTCATTGATCGGCCGCATCGGGTCGGCGAAATCGTACTGGAGGGCGAGCTCCAGGCTCTTGCCAAGGGTGAGATAGCTCTCGATCCAGGCCCGGCGCACCGCGAAATTCTCCGGGAAGGGCTCGGGAAAGCCGGGCTGCCGGATGGCCGCCGCCCCGTAATCGAGCTGCAGCTTGCCGCCGATGCGCAGCTTGGCGACATCGGGGAAGCGCAGGGTGATGCCCTTCTCGTCGATCGTCAGGGTCTCGCCGTTGGGCTGGTCGGGATTGCGCGTGTCGGGCCGGCTCTTGTCGGTCTTGGCGTCCTCGGACAGCGCAGGGGTGCCGGCGAGGCAGCACAGGCCGAGGACGACCGGATCCAGCCATCGCACCATCGTACGCATTCCTCACAGGGGCCCGGCGCCGACCGTCGGCACCGGATCCTCCCCGGCCTTTGGCCACAACTTCGCCCCGGCCGCTACAGCATCGGCAGGCTGCGCGGGCGTGGACCGCGCGGGAAGGCCGCCTCGAGGGCGGCGCGATCCTCCGGCGTCAGGCCGATCGACCCCGCCGCCGCGTTCGCCCGGGCCCGCTCGGGCCGCGCCGTCTTCGGGATGGTGAAGGTGCCCTCCTCCCGGGTCAGGAACGCGACGGCGATGGCCCGCGCCGTGGTGCCGTGCACCTCCGCCAGGCGGGCGAGCACCCGGCCTCCGGCGCGTCCGGCCTCGGGGAAGTCGCCGCTCCCGAAGGGCGAATAGCCGACCAGGGCGACGCCGTTGCGTCGGCACCAGGGCAGCACCGCGTGCTCGATGGCGCGCTCCTTCAGATGGTAGAGCACCTGATTGCAGGCGATCTGGCCCGGCCCCGCGATCGCCAGGGCCTCGTCGAGATCGGCGACGTCGAAGTTGCTCACCCCCCAGGACCGGATCTTGCCCGCCTGCTTGAGGGCGGAGAAGCCCGCGATGGTGTCCTCCAGCGGGTAACGGCCCGGCCAGTGCAGCAGGTAGGCGTCGAGATGGTCGGTGCCGAGGCGCTTCAGCGAGCGCTCGCAGGCGGCGACCACCCCCGCCCGGCTGGCGTTGCCGGGCACCACCTTCGACACCAGGAATACCTCCGCGCGCCGTCCCGCGATGGCCTCGCCCACCAGGGGCTCGGCCTCGCCGTACATCTCGGCGGTGTCGATATGCGTCAGGCCGGCGTCGAGGCCCGCCCGCAGGGTCGCGACCGCGGCGGCGCGGTCCGCCTGGTCGAGGTGCCACGTGCCCTGTCCGATGACGGGCACCGCCGGCCCCGCCGTCCCGAAGGTTCTACTCCGCATCCGCCTCGCGCTCCCAGAATGGTGATCTCCTCTGGCAACGCATGGCGGCCACACCGGTCCCCGATCCGCGGGCCTGCGTCACCTTGGCCTTACTCGCGCCATCATAGGGCGATGATCAGGACGGGGTTCGAAGCTCGGCGCGCCAAGGGGCGCCGCCGCCTCCGGACCCATCCCCGAAGGGGTCCATCCGTTGCGCAGCGCTGCACCCTCCCCCATCCTGACCGGATCGCCGCGGCCGGCCCCCGCCGGGGCACCGCACGAGGGACGCCGCTGATGCTGCCGCAGCACCGCTGGTTCTGGCTCCTCATCCTCTTCGCCTGCGGCGGCGCGGGCCTCCTCTACAACGTGCTGTTCGCCGGCGGCGCGACGCCCCTCGCCGGCCTGACCTACGGCCTGGCCGTGGGCGGCACGACGCTCGCCTTCGACCGGGGCATGATCCTGGGCGGCCTACAGGCGCGGATGCGCCGGATGCCGGCGAAGCTCTACGTGCCGGCGGCCGAGCTCGCCTACGTGCTGATGATCGCCGCCGGGATCGCGCTGGGCGGGTTGCTGGTCTGGGCTCTCGGACTCACCGACGACGACCTCAGCCACGCGGTGCGGATCACCCCGCGGGTGCTGGCCTACTGCCTCGCGGTCTCGGCGATGCTCGTCTTCGTCATCCGCATGCGCGATCTCATCGGCGGCGAGGTGTTCGTGAACTTCCTCGTGGGGCGCTACCACCAGCCCGTGCGGGAGGAACGGATCTTCCTGTTCCTCGACGTCGTCGGATCGACCGCCTTCGCCGAAACCCACGGCGACCTGAAGGCCCAGGCCTATCTCGGCGCGGTCTTCGCAGCCCTCGCCGAGCCCGTCCGGCGCAACGCCGGCTCCATCGACGACTATATCGGCGACATGGCGATGATCACCTGGCCGATGGCCCGCGGCCTGAAGGATGCGCGCTGCGTCGCCTGCGTGTTCGACGTGATGGACCGCCTGGACGCGGAATCCGAGGCCTGGATGGCGCGGTTCGGCACCGTGCCGCGCCTGCGCGCGGCCCTGCACGGCGGCTCGATCGTCACGGCGGAAGTCGGAGTCGACCGGCACAAGATCGCGTATTTCGGCGATGCGGTGAACGTCACCGCGCGCATCGAATCCCTGTGCCGGCCCCTCGGCACCGAGATCCTCGTCTCGGACGACCTGCTGGCCCGGATCGCGCGCCTGCCCGCGGGCATCCGCGCCCGAGCCCTCGGCGCCCACGCCCTGCGGGGGCGCGGCCAGCCCCTCAGCGTCTCGACCCTGGAGCGCGTCGGGACGGAGACGGTGGAGTCCGGCGTACCGCCGCACGCGGTCGCCGCGCAGTGAGCGGGGTCGAGCCGACCCGGTCCATCGTCGTCTACATCGACGCGGATGCCTGCCCGGTGAAGGACGAGACCTACCGGGTCGCCGGCCGATACGGGCTGCACGTCTGTGTCGTCGCCAACAGTTTCCTGGCGCTGCCGCGGGAGCCGTGGATCGAACGGGTGGTGGTCAGCGACGGGTTCGACGCCGCCGATGACTGGATCGCCGAGCGAGCCCGGCCCGGTGCCATCGTCGTCACCGCCGATGTGCCCCTGGCCAGCCGCTGCGTGAAGGCGGGCGCCGACGTGCTCGCCCCCACCGGCAAGCCCTTCAGCGAGAGCGGCATCGGCATGGCGCTGGCCACGCGCAACCTGATGCAGGACCTGCGCGAGGCCGGCGCGATCACCGGCGGGCCGAAGCCGTTCTCGGCCCGCGACCGCTCGGCCTTCCTCGGCGCCCTCGACCGCACCGTGATGCGGCTGAAGCGGGGCGGCTTCGGCTAGGCTTCCGAATCCGAATCGTCGACCGGTGCGGCAGAGCCGATGCCCCCACGACCAGGCCTCGCGGCGGCGTTGCGCCGTGCGGCCCCGGCCTAGAGCCCGGCGGCGGCCTTGAGCGCCGCGTTGATGCGATCCTGCCAGCCCGGACCGTCCTTCTGGAAATGCTCGAGCACGGCGCGGTCGAGGCGCAGGCTGACCATCTCGCGGGCGCCGGGCACGACCGAGGCCGGGGCGGCCGGCGTGGCCGAGATCGTCTTGGCCGTTCCGATGGGCTTAGCGGTCTCGACGGGTTTGGTGGTGGCGGCCTTGAAGGCCGCCTCGGCGGCCTGTCGCGGGTCGCTCGGTCGACGGGAGCGGTCGAATGCCATGGCTTCTCCTCCGCCGGGCCGTCTCAGGACCGCTTGCGCTTGGGCGCGGGCGGCGGGGCGGCGGCCTTCGCTTCGGCGTCGGCGGCCTCCTTGGCCAAGCGCAGGGCCCGCAGCTTCACCGTCCGCTCGTCCACGGCCTTCACCGAGGCGAGATGCTCGGCCATGGCCTGGGCGCCTTCCTTGGCCATCCGCTCGGCCCGCTCGGCGCGCTCCTCGGATCGGGTCCGGGCGTCGGTCTCGTCGCTCATTGCATTCCTGTCCTTGAACCCTCCCGCACGCGCTCGGCGCGGCGTCGCAGATGCCCGTCGGCGCGGCCGCGTGGGCGGTCCGGGCGCCGGATTTCGGTGACCGATCAGGTCGTGACGCGCGCCGGACTCGGCCGGGAGACGGCAATCGGGCGGCACGAGAGGCTGTCCACACACCCTTGACGCGGATCGGCTCCGGGCGGGATCGTCGGAGGTTTAGCACGCCGGGCGCCGAAAAGGCCAACGTTTCCCGGCGGCTGCAACCGCTTGTCCTCAAGCTTCGCGTTTTCGAATACGCAGGGGCCGCTCAAAACACCGAGATCAGCACGATGCCGGCGACCATCAGGGCCGCACCGCCGAGCCGGGCGGGCCCGGCCTTGACCTGCTTCATGCCGACCCAGCCGAAATGGTCGAGGGCCACCGAGGTCAGGAGGTTGGCGGTGATGAGGAGGCCGTTGAAGGCACCCGCCCCCACCTTGTCGACGAAGAGCAGGCCGCCGAACACCGCCACCGCCCCGGTGATGCCGGCGAGCGGCATCCACCAGCGCACGCCGGACACGTCCTGCCGGGTGGGCAGCGGGGTCGGGCGCACGAGGAACACCAGCACGAACACGAACACGACGGGCAGGAAGGAGACGGTGGCGGCGAGCCAGGGGTTCACCAGGGCGCCGCGCAGCTGCGAATTCCAGACGACGCCGACGGCCTGCAGGATGCCCGCGATGACGATGAAGGGGTAGAGCAGCTTCGGGTTGAGGCCGTGACCGCTATCCTTGTCCCCGCCCGTGTCGGCGGTGGTGCGGGCGATGAAGAACACGCCGATCGCCATCAGCAGTCCGCCGAGCCAGGGCATCAGCTTGAAGCCGCCGCCCTGGAGGCCGAACAGGCCGAAGGAATCCATGGCGAGGGAGGCCAGGATGTTGGCCGTGAGCGTCAGGCCGTTGAACGGCCCCGCACCGACCTTGTCGATGAAGGCGAGCCCGCCGAACACCGCCACCGCGCCGGCGACGCCGCCGAGCGGCGCGTACCAGGGCATCTTGCCGAGGGTCTCCAGGGTGGGGAGCGGCGTCGGCATCACGAGGAACAGCGTGGCGAACACGAACACGATGGGCAGGAACGAGACCGAGGCGGCGAGCCAGGGGTTCACGAGCCGGCCGCGCAGCTGCGCGTTCATCGAATTGCCGAGCGCCTGCAGGACGCCCGCGACGAGGATGAAGGGATAGAGCAGTGCGGCGTTCACGGGGGACCTTGGGCTGGGGGACTTCGGGCTGAGACGCGAGGGATCTAGACGAGGAGCAGGCCGGCCAGCGCCAGCAGCAGCGCGGGCGGCATGACGAGCAGCCCGAGCTTCAGGAAGCGCCAGAAGCCGACGTCCTGGCCCTCGCGGCGGATCGCGGTCAGCCACAGGATGGTGGCCAGCGAGCCCGTCACCGAGAGGTTCGGACCGATGTCGACCCCGATCAGCACCGCGCCCGCGACCGTGTCGGGCACGTGGGCGGTCTGCACCGCGGCACCCGCGATGAGGCCGGCGGGGAGGTTGTTGACGAGGTTGCAGAGCACCGCGATCAGGGTGCCGGCGCCCCAGGCGGTCTCGACGGGCGAGGCGGCGGCCGCCTGCCTCAGCGCATCGGCGATCATGCGCAGGACGCCGGTCTTCTCCAGTGCCTCGACCAGCACGAACAGGCCGGCGACCAGGGGCAGCACGCTCCAGGACACGTCCTTGGCGACCTCGACGAGGCCGCCGCGCTTCATCAGGAGGACGGCCGCCGTGGTGAGGCCACCGGCCACGAAGGTCGGAAGGCCGAGATCGAGCCCCAGGGCGGAGGCGCCGATGAGGACGCCGCCGGTGGCCACGATGCCGAGGCCGGCGACGAGCCCGGTCCGCGACAGGCGTACCGTTTCGACATCGGTAGCGACCTGCTGGTCGCGCAGAACGGAATTCTGCGTCAGGCGAAGGGTGGCGTAGGTGGCGACGATGGCCAGCACCGAGGGCAGCGCGAACATCGCCAGCCACTGCGTCAGCGGCGGCATGTGCTCGGCGAAGACCACGAGGTTGGCCGGGTTCGAGATCGGCAGCACGAAGCTCGCCGCATTAGCGATGAAGGCGCAGATCAGGAGGTAGGGCAGCGGGTTCTCGACCTTGGCGGCCTTGGTGGCGGCGTAGACGGCCGGGGTCAGCACCACCGCGCAGGCATCGTTGGAGAGGAAGACCGTCACCACGGTGCCGACGACGTAGATCAGGGTGAACAGGCGGGTGGCCGAGCCCTTGGCCGCCCGCACCGCGATGCCGGCGAGCCAGTCGAACAGGCCCTCCTTCCGCGCCACCTCCGACATCAGCATCATGCCGACGAGGAAGAGATAGACGTCGGTACCCTTGAGGACGCCCTCCCAGGCGGTCCCGGCCGGCATCAGGCCGAACACCACGAGGGCGGCGGCGCCCAGGACGGCCCAGATCGCCTCCGGCCAGGAGAAGGGACGGGTGATCACCCCCAGGGTGGCCACGGCGGCGATCGCCCATGTGACGAGGTTCGGGGTCAGCGTCAGCGCACCCATCGGGTTCGGAATCCTTGGTCGGAAAGAAAGTCGGGCAGGGCGGATGCGCCCTACCAGTGGCGCCCGTTGCGGTTCGGGCCGAGCTGGGTGCCGAGGATGCCCCGGTCCGGCCAGGCGCCGACGGAATCCGCGTCGCTGCCGAGGCCCTTGGAGCGGACGAGGGCGCCGACGTCGCCGGCCGGCTCGATCTGGTCCTGGCCGACGCCGCCCTCGGAATCCTGGGCGCGGACGGTGAGGCGTCCCGCGCCGGGGGGCCAGTCGACCGTGGCGCGGAAGCGGCGCTCGCCCTCGGCGCGCCGCATCGGGCGCCAGGGACCGCCGTCGATGCTGAACTCGCAGACCGCCGTCCGGCCGGCACCGAGCACCAGGGCGCGGATCTCGGTGGTGCCCGAGACGATGTGGTCCTCGGCATGGGCGAGGCGGCGGTCGGCCGGCGCGGTGATCACCACGAAGGGCCAGCCCTGCGCCAGTTCCTTGAAGCGCCAGCTCACCACGCCCCGGTCGATCGCCGCGATGGTGTAACCGACCGGCCCCTCCTCGATCTGGCCCGTCGAGCGGGTCGCCGCGTAGATGGTCCGGCCGTCATTGGCGAGTTCGTTGTAGTGGGTGTGCCCCATCTCGACGAGGCGGATGCGCGAGCCGTGCACGAGTTCTGCGACCGTCGCAGCCTCGCCCTCCCCCGTCAGGTCGGCGGGGTAGCTGTGCATGAACAGGGCGCAGTCGTGCCCTTCCGCCTCGGCGGCGTCCGCCTCCCGCCGGAGCCAGGCGACCTGCCCGTCGCCGAGGCGAAAATCCGGTCCGCCGGAGCCCGGCCCGCACATGTCGAGGAACAGGCAGCGGGTGCCCGACACCGTCACCGCGTAGGGCAGCCTCGGCACGCCGAGGCCGGCATAGAACGCCGCGAGGCTCCCGGTTTCCATGTCGTGGTCGCCGGTGATGACGTGGAAAGGCCGGCGCAGGCGGTCGAGTTCGGCGCGCACCAGGGCGTACTGCGCGGGCGTGCCGTTGTCGGCGTTGTCGCCGGGCAGATAGACGAAGTCGACCCCGTCCACGGCGTTGATCTGGTCCACGATGGCGTGGAGGTCGCGGGCGTTGTCGGCGTCCGCATCGGTGAGGTGCAGGTCGCCGATATGGGCGAAGGCGAGGATGTCGTCGGTGGCGGCCATGGGGGTCAGGCCGCCGGCGCAGGGACGGGCGTCAGGCCGCCACCGTCGGCGCCGGAGCGGCCGGGCTCGTAGCCGCGCGTCTCCGGCATCGCGAAGAGGTAGAGGGCGAAGCCCAGACCCGCGATGGCGGCCAGGGACAGGAACGCGGTCGAGTAGCCCGCCGACACGATGATCAGGCCGGCGAGGGTTGCGCTCAGCGCCGCGCCCAGGCTCTGGGCCGTGGCGACGGCCCCCTGGGAGACGTTGAACCGGCCCGTGCCCCGGGTCAGGTCGGCGACGATGACGGGGAAGAGGGCGCCGTAGATGCCGGCGCCGACGCCGTCGAGGAGCTGGACGCCCACGAGATAGAACGGGTTGTCCGACAGGGTGTAGAGCACGCCCCGGATCGCCAGGACGCCGAAGGCCGCGAGGAAGATCGGCTTGCGCCCGATCGCATCTGCCTTGGCGCCGACGAACACCGCCACCGGCACCATCACCAGCTGCGCGGCCACGATGCAGATCGCGATCAGTGAGGTGGCGTTGTCCTTGCCGGAGAGCTTCGTGAGCAGCTGCCCCACCGAGGTGAGCATCGCGGCGTTCGAGAGGTGGAACAGCGCGGCCAGCACCGCGAAGAGCAGCAGGTACTTGTTCTTCAGGAGCGCGGTGAGGCCCGAGGGTTCCTCCTCGCCCTCGGTCCGGGCCTGCGTCTCGGTCTGGTCGAGGCCGCGGGCGAGATCATCGTCGATGGAATCTGCGGGCACCATCAGCATGGCGCCGATGCTGCACACGGCGAGCAGCGCCATCAGCCAGAACACCACGATCGGTCCGAAGAAGTAGGCAGTGCCGCCGGCGATCGCAGCAGAGGCGGCGTTGCCCGCATGGTTGAAGCCCTCGTTGCGGCCGATGCGCTTGGCGAACAGCTTCGGGCCGACGACGCCGAGGGTGATGGCGGCCAGCGCCGGCGGGAAGATCGCCCCGGCGATGCCGGCCACCGATTGCGTGGCGGCCACCACGTAGAAGTTCGTGATGAAGGGCAGGACGAGGCAGCTCAGCGTGACTGCGACGGCCGCCGCGATGACGATGGCGCGCTTGTGATTGGTCCGGTCGATCAGCGCCCCGGCTGGCGTCTGGGCGATGAGGCCGGCGATGCCCGCGATGGTCATGACGAGGCCGGTGGTGGCCTCGTTCCAGCCCTGGTCCGGCCCCCGCACGGCGATCAGGTAGATCGCCAGGTAGGGACCAAGCCCATCGCGGACGTCGGCGAGGAAGAAGTTGAGCGCATCGAGCCCCCGCAGGACACGGGCCGACGGGTTTCGCATCGGAGCGGTGCGGGAGGAGAGCGGCTCGGCCATGAGGGGCCCTTCCGGACGTTCGAGCAGGACGATGTGAGATCGGGCTCGCAGGGGACCGGATTCCTTGCCCCCACCAGCGGTGGCACAAGCGTGCGCGCCGATGATTGTTCCTGGGGCGGGATTAAAATGTCCGTGATGACGTAAGTGGCTGCGAAACGTCAGGTTTCGGAGGCACCGCCCGCCCCGCCGCGGAAGCGCCGGCGGACGCGTCCGGCCCCGTCGATGAATTCAAAATGCGGCGTTCGGTTGAGGGTGTGCAGGCCCGTGCCCGGGAAGCGCGGACCCGCACGCAGGATCATCTCCACGCTCTGGGCGTAGCCCGCCGCGTCGAGGCGCCGGATCCGCGCGAGGCCGAGCGCCCCGCCATAGCCGTCGCGGCAATCCTGCACCGGCCGGAACAGGGCACCGTCCCGGGCGACGATGCGGCCGCCGGACCGGGCGGCGGCGATGTCGATCAGCACCGGATTTCCGGGATGCGCGGTCCACGGCCCGCGGAAATCCGGCGCGGACCAGAGGTGCAGGCTGTCGGAATACGATCCCCAGGCGGCGAAGGGGCCGTCATGCTCGCCGTCGTCGCGCACCGTCGCGAACAGCCACCAGCGGCCGTCGTGCCGGAGAAGAGTCGGATCGCTGGCATTCAGGCCGGAGATCAGGGTCGCCTCCTTGACCCAGCCGCCGGGGAAGGCGGTGGCGCGGTAGAGATCGAGGGTTCCGGTGGCGCCGCTCTCGGGCACCATCCAGTAGGCACCGCCCTCCGCGAAGACGAACGGATAGGAGAGGTGGTGGGCGGCCTCCAGCACCGGCACCGGTGTCCCGAGGGGGCCGTCGGCGCCGAAGCGCACGGCCGAGATCACGCCCTTCTGCAGGACGTGGCTGTAATCCTCCACGAACAGCACCGTGCCGGCGGCATCGGCGATCGGGAACGGATCGGCGTAGAAGCGGCGCCCGTCGTCCGGAAGCGTGTGCCAGCCGGTCTCCGGATGGGCCTGGAGGTCGATGAGGTCGGGACCGGCGAGCCGGCGCCAGCCGACCCGCCAATGGGGCGCCCAGGTGCAGAGGGCGTAGAGCCGGCGGGCGGCCATCCGGGCACAGGTGCGGGCGGCCCGAGCCGTGAGGGCGGCCGCCGTGAAGCCCGTCGGCGCCGGGCCCGGGATCGGGACACCCTCGGGCGCGAGCCGCGGCCCCGCTCCGCCGAGGGCGGCCAGGATCAGGCTCACGGTCCGAACGAGAGCATCCTCGAAGGCGGTGAGCATGATGCCCCGCGCCTCGGTTCCGACCCGGCCGGAGGCGACGATCCGCCCGTCGTCGGTCAGGCTGACCACGGGCGGGCGCCCGGCCAGCAGCGAGGCGAGCAGGGCCGCCTCGCCGCAGGCCCCGTCGAAGGCGAGGCGCCAGACCGGCACGCCCGGCGGACCCGCCGCGTCGCCGCAGAGGTCGAGGACGAGGTCGGGCATTCCGTCGGCCGGGGCGGCACCGGCCAGGAGGTCCGCGCGTTCGACCCGCAGGGCCGGCCCGGTGCGCGGCAGCCGGCGCAGCATCGCCTCGAGCCGGAACAGCAGCGCGGCGTTGGGCGGCAGCGCGCCTGGTCCCGGCGACAGGTCGAGGGACACCGAGAGCCCGGGGCGGCGCAGGAGGCGTTCGATCAGCCGGAGGTGCCAACGGCGGCACATGCCCCCGTCGAGGCGAACGCTCAGGCGCATGGAGACGGATGTCCTCGGACGAGGGAGTGGTGCGGCCCCCCGGCATGGCGCCTCCGGCGGGAGGCGTCAATCCGCGCGTTCGCGCGCCCGAACCGGGTTCCACCGCGGCCAGCCGAGGAGGCGCTGTGGCGCGAAGGGCGCCACCGGAACGGCGGGCGCGGCGCCGGTGGCGAGATCGGCCACCAGGCGCCCCGTAATCGGCCCCGTGGACAGGCCGATATGGCCGTGGCCGAACGCGAAGATCAGGCCGCGATGCCGGGGTGCCGGGCCGATCACCGGCAGGCCGTCCGGGGTCGAGGGGCGCGCGCCCATCCAGGGGCGGTTGTCGAGGCTCGCGCCCAGGCGCAGCGTTCCGCCCGCTTCCTGCGCGGCGGCCTCGATCTGGACGTAGTCGGGGGGAGCCTCGCGGGCATTGAGTTCGACGCCGGAGAGGACGCGCACGCGCCCCTCACCCATCGGGGCGATGATCGAGCCGGCGCCGGTGTCGAGCACCGGGCGGGTCAGCGGCGGGCTGTCGGGATGCAGGGCGTAGTGGGCGTGGTAGCCGCGCTCCGCCGCGAAGGCGAAGCGGTAGCCGAGGCCGCGGGCGATCTCGCCGGAGGCGGCGCCCGCGGCCAGGACGACCTGGCGGGCCCGCACAGTGCCGCCGTCGTGGCGGATGCACCAGCCCTCCCCCTCGGGCTCGAGGTGCGTCGTAACCATTCGGAGCGTTCGTCCGCCGAGCCCGAGATAGAGGTGTTGATAGGCTTCCAGCAGCCCGCCCGGATCGCTCACGGCGCCGGTCTCCGGCAGGAGCATGCCGTGGGCATAGGCCCGGATCAGGGCCGGCTCCGCGGCGCGGATGTCGTCCGGGTCGAGGATCTCGAAGGAGACGCCGTGCCGGCCCAGGATCGCCCGCTCCAGGACCGCGCCGGCGAAGGCGGCGTGCGTCCGGTAGAGCTTGATCCAGCCGCAGCGGCGCAACAGGTGGCCGGCGCCCGCCCGCTCGGCCAGGGCGAGATGCGCGGGCAGCGCCGCGCTGGTCAGGGGCAGCAGGGACGCGGCGGCCCGCTCCCAGGCGGAGGTTCGGGCGGAGGCCAGGAAATGCGCCGTCCAGGGCAGCACGCGGGCGACGTGGGTGTGGCGCAGGCGCAGGCCCCGGTCGGCATTGCGCAGGTAGGTCGGCAGCTTGGCCCAGAGGGCCGGGCTCGACATCGGAAAGATCGAGCCCCGGCTGATCACGCCGGCATTGCCGTAGGAGGTCCGGGCGCGCGCCTCCCCGGGATCGCAGAGCAGGACGTCGAGGCCCCGGTCCCGCAGGGCGATCGCCGAGGCAAGCCCGACCATGCCGCCGCCGATGACGACCACATCCGCCTTCATTGTCTCGACGCTCATCGGACCTCGTCCCATCCCTGCCGGCGGACTGGCGCGTATCAGGGTGCGGCCCGTTGATCGAGACCGCCCGCACGCACGCCAGCCCCTCGTCCCCCGCGAGGCCGGCCCGCGCGCGGCTCAGGATGCGCCGCGTTCCCCCGCATGCTCCTGCTGGCGGTCGACCTCGTCCCGGATGCCGCGCCCGGCCATCAGGATCTCGACCAGGAAGGCGCAGACCGCGACCACGGTGCAGACCAGCGCCACGCCGAAGCAGGCGAACAGGATCGAGGCGGTCGCGGCATCGCGCAGGGCCCCGACGAACAGGGTGAGCACGGCGATACCGGTCATGACCGCGCCGGCGGAGGCCAGGACCACGGCGCCGTCCAGCACGAAGGAGCGCCGCCGCAGATACGACAATTGCCGGGAGAGGCGGACGGCCTCGTGCGGGTCGGCGGTCCGCAGACCGGCAGCCGCCGCATCGACCTTGTCGGCGACGCGGCCGAGGCGCGTCGAGAAGACGTTGAGCAGGGTCGCGAGCGCCGTCAGCAGGAACGCGGGCGCGAGGGCGATCTGGATGACGTGGGCGATGTCGTCGGGTGCGACGGGCGTGGGGGACATGAAGGCCTGATAGGCCAAAGCGCGACCGACCGGAATACGCTCCGGTGCCCCCGAGGCGACGGGGGCAGCGTGTCCCAAGGCTCCGATCCCCGATCCTGCGACGCGACCGGGGAACCGCCCCCCGACAAGACGGTTGACGCTTACATTGGATCTGTTCTAATTCGTAAGTAGCAGCGGCGGCACGCCGCGCAGGATGGAGATCACCGACATGGCGAACGCGAAGTGCGAGAGCTGCAAGTTCTTCGACGAGCACAAGGTCAACGGCGCCGCCGCGGCGGCCGACGAGGGGCTGTGCCGGTTCAATCCGCCGGTGAGCCAGCCGGGTCCGTCGGATCACGGCCTGTGGCCGGTGGTCGGCTCGGCCGACTGGTGCGGCCACTTCGCGCCCGAAATGACCGCCGCGGAGTAAGCGGCGGCGTCGATCCCGCTTCGACCATCCCGAAGGCCAGCCGCGAGGCTGGCCTTTCCCGTTCCGGGGTCCTGCGGTTTCGGGTAGCGCCTCGGTTCAGCGCGCCGGCCGCGGCGTCACGCACCGGCCTCGGCGTCGTCCGGGAAGGCCAGCACCTCCAGGGGATCGCCGACGCCGCGCAGGGGAAAGGTCCCGAGGGGCACGAGCTGGTGTCCGTCGCTGGAGCGGGCCGCGAAGGCGCCCGAGAACAGCACGCTGACGTCGAGGACCTTGGTCAGGCTCTCCAGCCGGGCCGCCACGTTCACGGCGGGCCCGATGATCGTGAAGTCCAGGCGCGAGCGCGAGCCGATGTTGCCGTACATCACCGCGCCGACATTGACGCCGATGCCGTAGCCGAGGCGCGGCTGCCCGCGCTCGGCCCGCGCCGCGTTCAGCGCTCGCATGGCGGCGCGCGCCTCCAGGGCGGCGGATTGCGCTGCGGTGCAGGCGGCCGGCGTGTCGAGGTGGAAGATCGCCAGCAGGCCGTCGCCCATGAATTTCAGGATCTCGCCCCCGTGCCGCTCGATCGGCAGGGAGATCGCGTCGAAGTAGTCGTTCAGCAGGGCGATGACGTCGTCGCGCGGCCACAGCTCGGAGATCTCGGTGAAGCCGCGCAGGTCGATCACCATGATGGCGGCCTCCACGGTGACGCCGCTGCCGCGCCGGGTCGCCCCGTTGAGGATCATCTCGCTGGCATGCGGTCCGACATAGGTGTCGAGGAGCAGGCGGGTCAGGCGGTTCTTGTGCCGGACCTCCGTGACCACCGACAGGGCCGGCAGGAGCGAGGCCAGGAGATCGAGGTCGTCGGGCGCGAACCCGCCGGGCCGATCGGCCGAGAAGGTGACGATGTGGCTCTTGCCGAGGGTGTAGTGCAGCGGCCAGGCGACGTAGTCGGTCAGGCCCTCCGCGCGCAGGTCACGGTAGATCCCGTAATCCGTCGCCGGCTGCGCCGGCTCTTCCAGGCGCTTCCGGACCCGCTCCGCGCCGTTGAAGATCTCGGCGGCCGGGCTGAGCTTGAACTGGTCGGTCTCGACGATGCCGTACTCGAAGTTCTGCAACGCGGCCGCCTCAAGGCCGGTCCGCCAGAGGATGCGGGTTCCGAGCCACAGGGGATGATGCGTCCGCAGGTGGATCGTGCCCCGCGCCACCGGGATCCCGGCCTCGCGCAGGCGCCGGCAGAATGCCACGAAGATATCGTCGAGGAAGCGCTCCCCCCGGGTTCCCGCCAGGAGCCAATCGAGCATCTCCCCGCGCAGCTGGGCCCGTGCGAAGCGACGGGTCTCGTCCTGGTGCAGGGGACTGTTCATGGCCGCGCCTCGCTGCCTGCCGTCGCCGTCCGAGCCGGGTCCGGCGTGCCGGGACCGGCCGGTGATTCCGCGATCATGGAGCCGTCGGCCCGCGCGCACCAGGGCGCCTCGACATTAAGGCGCGGTCACGCCGATGCCCTTTCACGCCGAGATCTTTCGGGGATCCACGCCCGGCTCCTCCGGCTCGACCATCCGGCGCCAGCGCCCGGGGCTCACACCCGCCTCGCGGGCGAAGACGCGGGTGAAATGGCTCTGGTCGGCGAACCCGCAGGCGAGCGCGATCTCGGCCAGCGACGGGCCGGGCCCCCGCATCAGGGTCTTGGCCCGGGCGATGCGCTGACGGACGAGCCAGACATGGGGCGAAACCCCGAGGGACTGGCGGAACGCCCGGGCGAAGTGGCTCACGGAGAGGCCGCACGCCACCGCGATCGCCTGCAGGCTCGGCGTGTCGCCCAGCCCTGCGCGCAGGCGGTCCTGGGCGCGGCGCAGCTGCCAGGGGGCGAGCCCGCCCCGGGCCAGCTCCGCGGCGAGGCCCGGATCGGCATGGAGGCCGATCAGATGCGCCCCGATGGCCCGGCCGATCTGCAGGCGAAACACGGCCGCGCCGCGATCCGGCCGATCGAGCGTAGCGGCGGCGCTGGCGGCGAGGTCATGGATCGTCGGGTCGACCAGGACCCTGCCGTCGACCGGCTTCAGAGCCTCGAGCGGATCGATGTCCCCGAGGCCCATGCTCGCGGCCACCTCGACGAGGATCCGGCGCGACAGCCAGATCTGCACCGCGACGCCCCGATGGCTGGCCGGAGGCCTGATGCGGCGATCGAGGAGCGTGACGGCGCTGGCGCAGATGCGCTCGGGGGCGGGTCGGAGGGGACCGCCCGCCGGCCAGCCCCCGTCATCGGCCCGCTGCACGCGGATCAGCAGCCCCTCGCCGTAGGTCTGCGGCTGCGGTGCCGTCGTTCGCCCGACGGCGGGGAGCTCCGAGACCACGATGCCGTCCGTCTCCGCATCCGGCGACCGGGTCGTGCGAACGGGTTCGGGACCGGGCTCCCGCGGGGGTTCGACCGTGCGCGGGCGCTGGCCGGGCTCCAGGGCTGGCCGCCGGCGGCGCGGCAGCGGCGGAATCGCGAGCCGGGCCGCAGGGGTGTCGGCTGACCGATGCATCCTCGTCTCCACAGCAGACCTTCGGGTGAGGACACCCTGCCGGCGGGACGGGGCAACGGTCTTTCGCAGACTTGCTCGGCCGTTACGCGATCCTGCTCTTTGCCGGGCGCCTCAGGGCGCAAGCTGCCGGTATTCCCCCGGCGTGCAGCCCGTCACCCGCTTGAAGGCGGTGCTGAAGGCGGCCTGGCTCGAGAAACCGGACGAAAGGGCGACATCCACCAGCGGCAGCTTGCGCTCGGCCAGGAGCCGGCGGGCGCGCGCCAGCCGCTCGGCGCTGACGAAGCCGTAGGGCGTCTTGCCGGTGACGCGCTTGAACAGGCGCGCGAAGTGGAACGGGCTGAGGCAGGCGGCGGCGGCGAGTTCGGTCACGCCGAGGTCGCGATCGAGGTTGTCGCGGATGAAGGCGATCGCCCGCTGGATGCGCTCGGGACAATCGTGGTCGCCGCAGACCGGATCGGCCCGGTCCGGACGGTCGTGGCCGTAGGCCTGCGCCACCCGGGCCGTGAGGGCGAGGGCCGCAGCCTCCACCATCATCCGGCCCGCCGAGGATTCCCGGACGAGTTCGCTGAGGATCGACAGCCCGATCTGGCGGATCAGTGGATCCGGCACATCGGCGAGGTAGCGCACGGTGTCGGCGCGGATGCGGGCATCGCCGTAGAGGTTCGCCAGGGCCGCGAAGCGCTCGGCCGGCAGGTAGATGTGCAGGATCTCGGTCAACGGGGCCGAAATGTTGATGTCGTCCTCCCCGACGCCGACGGGGCAGAGCCAGATCGTGCCCGCCTCGACCGCCGTCCGCTGGCGGAGACCGGCGCCCTTGCGGCTGACATGCGCCCCCGGAACGCGGCGCGTCGCCAGGGTGATCTCCATCTGGGTCGGTACGATCGCCGGCAGATCGCCGGCCGGATGCGAGCGCAGCTCCGCCGCGACCCCCTGCCACTGCCGGCCCCGGGAGGTCGCAAGCAGGCCGGCTCTGGGAAACTTGTGGGCGCTGTGCCGGTGCAGATCCATGCCCGCACCGTGCAATCCTTGCGTCGGGCGCGCCATTATACAGGTGTATCGGAGACCCCCGGGCGCGGTCCCGCTATCCTGTCGGACCCCGGTGGATGAGGTGCATGCGGCACGGTTTCTCGCGGCAACGGTTTGCACGCCCGACGGACTCGCGACAGGCGCTGCCGCGCCAGGTCTTCTCCCGCTGGCCCAGCCGCGCCTCCGCCTCGGCCCATGACGGTCCCATCGGCATCGACGATCTTCCGGCCTGGATGCTGACCGCGCCGCCGGGGCGGGGCCGGGCCCGGGCGACGGCCATCGGCACGGCGGCCCTGCTGATCCTGCCATCCATGGGCCTCGCCGGCCTCGCCGGCTGGGCCGCCGCGGCCCGGGGCGGGGCGCCCGCCCTCGTCCTCGGCGCACTCGCCCTCGTCGCCGGGGGCGCGGCCCTCGCCGTGGCGGCCCGACAGGCGCAGCGGTACTGGATCGGCGAGACGCGCCTGGAGGCCATCTTCGAGCGGTCCGGCATCTCGATGTGGCGCGAGGACTGGACGGCGGCGGGCGAAGCGGTGATGGCCCTGCGCCGGGCCGGCACGGTGGACATCGAGTCCCACTTCGCGAGCCGGCCGGAGGCGCTTCGCGCCCTGCGCCGGCAGGTCATCGTCACCGACGTGAACGGCTTCACGGTCGAGGAGACGGGCGCCTCCGGCAAGGACGCCTATCTGGGTCCCCTGGACCGCCTCCTGCCGGACACCGACCAGACCTTCGTGCAGTGGCTGGTGGCCTTCGGCCGGGGCGACCGCTTCTTCCGCTCGGAAGCCCACGTGGTGCGCGCCGACGGCAGCGAGATCGACATGCTGTTCACCGCCATGCTGCCCCGGGACCTAGCGGGCTTCTCCGAGATCGTCGTGACGGCCCTCGACGTGACGGCCTTCAAGCAGGCCCAGAAGCGCTTCGCCCGGGCCGACACCGAACTCGCGCGCGCCTCCCGCATCACCACCGTGGGGGCGCTCAGCGCCTCCATCGCCCACGAGGTCAATTCCCCCCTGGCGGCCATCCTGGCCAACGCACAGGCCGCCACCCGCTGGCTGCGGCGCCCGGTGCCGGATATCGGCGAGGCCGCGGCGGCCCTCGACGACGTCGTCACCGAGGCGACCCGCGCCCGCGACGTGATCGCCCGGACCCGGTCCTATCTCGGCAACGCCCCGCGCGCCTCCGCCCCCGTGGACCTCCTCCAGACGGCCCGCGACGCGAATTTGCTCGTCGAGGGCGAACTGCGCCTGCACCGGGCCGCCGTCCACATCGCGGCCGAGGGCGCGATTCCCTGGATCGACGCCGATGCGATCGGCCTGCAGCAGGTCTTCGTGAACCTGCTCCTGAACGCCGCTCAGGCGATGGCGGAGGGGGACGGACCGCGCGACGTCACCGTGACGATCCGGGCCACGGGCGAGGCGGTGACGGTCGACGTCACCGATACCGGCCCCGGCATCGCGCCCGAGCGGCGCGCCCACATCTTCGAGCCGTTCCACTCGACCCGGGCGGGCGGGATGGGCATGGGCCTCGCCATCTGCCGCAACCTCATCGATGCCCATGGCGGCGACATCTGGGCCGATGCCGCGCCCGGGGGCGGGGCCGCCTTCCACTTCACCCTCCCGATCGCCGGACCCGCCCATGGCTGAGCCCGCCGCCGGAGATTCCGCCACCCGGAACGCGGCCTCGCGGGCGCCCGTCGTCGCCATCGTGGACGACGACCCGGCGATCCGCTCGGCCCTGTCGCGGCTCGCCCGCTCCCTCGGCTACGCCCCCGCTTCCTTCGCCGGGGCCGAGCCGCTCCTGAACGCGGCGGACGATGCGGGGATCGCCGTCGTCGTCACGGACGTGCAGATGCCGGGCCTGAACGGTCTCGACCTCCTGCGGCTCCTGCGCCTGCGCCGACCGACGCTGCCGGTCATCGTGATGACGGCCTATCCGAGCGAGTCGAGCCGTGCGCGGGCGCTGGCCTTCGGCGCCTTCGCCTACCTTGCCAAGCCCTTCGACGCCGAGCAGTTCGAACACTGCCTGGGCAGCGTCCTCGGCATCACGCGCCACCCGTGATACGCAGGTGCCTCATCCGCAGAAGATTCACCGGGCTGGCCCGTATCTTGTAAGCTTGCCCAGTGTATTCGCTTTCCTTGGAAAGATGTCCGAAGCGACCGTCCACATCGTCGACGATGATCCGGCCCTGCGTTGCGCGCTGATGCGTCTGTGCCGGTCGAGCGGATTGCTTGCGGTCGGTCACGGAGACGCTGCCGCACTCGCCGCGACACGGGTCCGGACGGCACCGGAATGCATCCTCCTCGACGTTCGTCTTGCCGGGGAGAACGGCCTCTCGGTCCAGGAAGCCCTGCGTTCGGCCGGCAGCACCGTGCCGATCATCTTCCTGACCGGCTTCGGCACCATCCCGATGACGGTGCGGGCGATGCGCGGCGGCGCGGTGGAGTTCCTGACGAAGCCGGTGGTGGCCGAGGTCCTGCTCGATGCCGTGCACCGGGCCCTCGAAACCGATGCGGCGGCCCTGGAGGCCCGCCGCGCCCGGGAGGCTTTGGCCGAGCGTCTGCAGGCCCTGACCCCGCGCGAGCTGGACGTCATGCGCTGCGCCATCGGCGGCCTGATGAATAAGCAGATCGCCGCCGAACTCGGGATCACCGAGATCACCGCCAAGGTCCACAAGCGGCGGGTGATGGAGAAGATGCAGGCCCGATCCCTGGCCGACCTCGTGCGCATGGCCGACCAGATCGGCGTGGCGGCGACCCGCCAGCGCTGAGGCACGGCGCGAAGGTGCAAAGCGAAGCCGGATTCGACAATCCCATCCCCTCCCCCGGCCTCCAGATGCGAGCGGGCCGGCACCCGGGCCGGCGCCGCCTGCCGGGCGAGGCGGTCGGCACGGGATGATCCGGCTTGGCGGCCATGACACGGGAGGACATCGAATGAGCTGGCACAGTGCGGAGGACCCGATCCCGGGCGACCGCTTCACCTGCGACGCGATCAAGACCCTGATCGTGCCGCGCTCGCGGGACCTCGGCTCCTTCGCGGTCCGGCGTGCCCTGCCGTCGACCGAGTGCCGGATGGTCGGCCCGTTCTTCTTCTTCGACCAGATGGGCCCGTCCGAGTTCCTGCTCGGCCAGGGCATGGACGTGCGGCCCCACCCGCATATCGGCCTGTCGACGGTGACCTACCTGTTCGAGGGGGAGATCCTGCACCGGGACAGCCTGGGCACCGCGCTGCCGATCCGGCCGGGCGCGCTGAACTGGATGACGGCCGGGCGGGGCATCACCCATTCCGAGCGCACCGGGGCGGACCTGCGCCGGACCGGCTCGACCCTGTTCGGCCTCCAGAGCTGGGTGGCGCTGAGCCGCCAGGACGAGGAGACCGCGCCGGCCTTCGAGCATTACGAAGCCGAGGCGCTGCCGATCCTCGGCGGCGAGGGCAAGACCGTCCGGTTGATCGCCGGCGAGGCCTTCGGGGCGACATCGCCGGTGCGGACCTCGAGCCCGATGGTCTATGCCGACGTGAGGCTCGAGGCCGGCGCGGTGCTGCCCCTCGACCCGACCTACGACGAGCGTGCCATCTACACGGTCTCGGGCGCCATCGACATCGCCGGGGACGGGTTCGGCCCGGGCCAGCTCCTAGTCTTCCGGCCGGGCGACCGGATCAGCGTGCGGGCGACCGAGACCGCCCGCTTCATGGTCCTGGGCGGCGAGCCGATGGACGGCCCGCGCCATCTCTGGTGGAACTTCGTCTCCTCCCGGCCCGAGCGGATCGAGCAGGCCAAGGAGGATTGGCGCCAGGCCCGCTTCGACACCGTGCCGGGGGAAACCGAGTTCATCCCCCTACCCGAGCAGCCGGCCCCGGTGCGCTACCCGTGAGCCGGATGCCCGCGCCTCAGACCCTCTTCGGTCGATTCATCCCGCGCCCTTCGCGCGCGGATCCCCTCTTCTGTAAGGAGAGGGACAGGGCGAGGTGTGTGACTTCCGCGGATGGGGCACGGCGCTCACCCCGACCCTCTCCCCATGGGAGAGGGGGCCTGTCCCGACCGGTCCAATCGACGCGATCGACCGGAAGAACGTTCAGTAGCCGAGGGCGCAGCCGTCCTTGCGCGGATCGGATCCGGCGGCGCGCATGCCCGTCGCCGGGTCGATCCAGATGATCTGGCCGCCGCCGATCGGGACCGGGGCCGGCACCGTGACGTGCCCGCGCGCGGCCAGCCCCTCTGCGAGCCCTGGAGCGAAGCCGGCCTCGAACTCGACCCCGCCGCCATAGGCGAAGCTGCGCGGGGCATCGAGGGCCTCCTGCACGTCGAGGCCCCGGTCGATGATGCCCGTGAGCAGCTCGACATGGCCCATGGCCTGGTAGTGCCCGCCCATCACGCCGAAGGGCGCCACCACGGCGCCGTCGCGCATCAGCATGCCGGGGATGATGGTGTGCATCGGGCGCTTCGAGGGCGCGATGGTGTTGGGATGGCCGGGCTCGACCCGGAACGAGAAGCCGCGGTTGTGCAGCAGCACGCCGCTCTCCGGCGCGGTGATGCCGCTGCCGAAGCCCTGGAAGATCGAGTTGATCAGCGAGATCGCGTTGCCGTCGCGGTCGACCACGCAGAGGTAGACCGTGTCGGTGTGCCGGATCTCCGGCCACAGCACCGGCGCCTGCGCGTGGGCCATGTCGATGGCGCCGTGCGCCCGCGCCTGCCAGGCCTGGGAGAGCAGGTGCTCCACCGGCACGGCGTTCACGACCGGATCGGCGAAGAGCGCGTCGCGGTGGTGGTAGGCCTGCTTGCAGGCTTCCGCGAAGAGGTGGACCCGGTCCAGTTCGGACAGCGCGCCGACGTCGTACTGCGACAGCACGTTCAGCATCATCAGGGCGGCGAGGCCCTGGCCGCTCGGGGGACATTCATAGACGTCGTAACCCCGGTAGCGGGTCGAGATCGGCGTCACGTATTCGGGCGCCGCGTTGGCGAAATCCTCCAGCGTGTGCAGGCCGCCGAGTTCGCGCAAGGTGCGCACCATGTCCTCGGCCACCGGGCCCTCGTAGAAGCCGGGGGCGCCGTGCTCGGCGATGCGCCGCAGGGTGGCGCCGAGCTTCGGGTGGCGCATGATCGTGCCGACCTTCGGCGCCTCGCCGTCGACGAGGTAGGCGGCGGCCGAGCCGGGATCGGCCCGCAGCTTGTCGCGGTTGCGCGCCCAGTCGTAGGCGACGCGCGGCTGCACCGGATAGCCCTCCTCGGCGTAGCGGATCGCCGGCTGCAGCAGCTCGCCCAAGGTGCGGGTGCCGTGATCGGCGAGCAGCCGCGCCCAGGCCGCGACGGCGCCCGGAACCGTGACGGCGTGCGGCGAGGTCGCGTCGATCGCCACCTGGTTCTCCACGTACCAGGCGTCGTGCGCGGCGGCCGGGCTGCGGCCGGAGCCGTTCAGCGTGACCGGCACGGCGGCGCCCTTCGGCGCGTAGAGGGCGAAGCAGTCGCCGCCGATGCCGGTCATGGCCGGCTCGACCACGCCCTGCACCGCCACCGCCGCGATGGCGGCGTCAACGGCGTTGCCGCCGGCCTTCAGGACCTCGATGGCGGCCAGCGAAGCGAGGGGATGGGAGGTCGCGACCGCGGCGTTGGCGGCATAGACGGGCGAGCGGCCCGGTTTCGAGAAGTCTCTCACGGCGTCGGGTCCTTGGGGGTCAGGAATAGCGGGTGTCGGCGACCCAGTGGCCGGGAGCGACCTCGACCAGGCCGCCGATGGCATCCGGATCGGCGGGGGGCAGGAGGGAGGCGGCGCGCAGGCGGGCGCGCTCCTCCACGGGGTTGGGCACCGGCACGGCGCTGAGGAGGCGCCGGGTGTAGGGATGGCGCGGATCCTCGTAGAGGGCATCGGCCTCGGCGAGTTCCACCACCCGGCCGTGCCAGAGTACGGCGACGCGCTGGCAGAGGTAGCGCACCATGCGCAGGTCGTGGGAGATGAACAGGTACGAGATGCCGAGCTCGTCCTGCAGGTCCTGCAGCAGGTTGACGACCTGGGCCTGGATCGAGACGTCGAGGGCGGCGATCGGCTCGTCGGCGACGATGAAGCTGGGTTTCAGCGCGATCGCGCGGGCGATGCAGATGCGCTGGCGCTGCCCGCCGGAGAACTGGTGCGGGTAGCGCCGGGCGAAGCGCGGATCGAGTCCGACCCGGGCCAGCAAGCCCTCGACCTCGTCGCGGCGCTCGCCCCGGGCCATGGCGGGCCGGTGCAGCCGGAACGGCTCGGCCACGTAGTCGCCGATGCTCATGCGCGGGTTGAGGGCCGCGTAGGGGTCCTGGAACACCATCTGGATGCGGGCGCGCATCCGGCGCATCTCCCCGGCGGAGAGCTTGGCGAGGTCGGTGCCCTCGAAGGCGACGGTGCCGGCGCTCGGCGGGTTCAGCATGGTGACGGCACGGCCGATGGTGGACTTGCCCGAGCCGGATTCCCCCACGAGGCCCAGCGTTTCGCCCGGCCGGATGTCGAAGCTGACATCCTGGACCGCCCGGAACACCGCGCTTTTGCCGCCCCACCAGCTGCGCAAGGGGTAGTGCTTGCTCAGGTTGCGCACCGAGAGCAGCGGATAGCGGTCGGCGGGCTCGGGCCTCATCGTGCGGCTTCCTCGGCGGCGAGGCGCGCCGGCAGGTCGTACCACGCCGCCACGAGGTGGCCCGGGGCGGCGCCGGGGGCCTGGGCCAGGGGCGGCGCCTCGGTGAGGCAGCGCGACGTCGCGTACGCGTTGCGCGCGGCGAAGGGGTCGCCCGGCGGCGGATGGCGCATGTCCGGGGGAGCGCCCTCGATCTGATGCAGGCGCCGGCGCCCGGCCCGGCCGCGGCTGAGGTCGGGCAGCGAGCGCAGCAGACCGAGGGTGTAGGCGCTGCGCGGATCGCGGAAAAGGTCGTCCACCGGGCCGCGCTCGAGGATGCGGCCGGCATACATGACCTGCACGGTGTCGGCGATGCCCGCCACCACGCCGAGATCGTGGGTGATCCAGATGATCGCCATGCCGATCTCGCGCTTGAGCTCCTGCACCAGACCGATGATCTCCGCCTGCACGGTGACGTCGAGGGCGGTCGTCGCCTCGTCGGCGATGAGGAGCTTGGGGCGGCACGACAACCCGATGGCGATCATCACCCGCTGGCGCTGGCCGCCGGAGAACTCGTGCGGGTACTGGTCGAGGCGGGCGCCGGCGTTCGGGATGCGCACGAGGTCGAGGAGGTCGCGGGCCCGGGCCCGCGCCGCCCGGCCGTCGAGGCCGAGATGGATGCGCAGGGGCTCGATGATCTGCGCGGCCACCGTCATGCCGGGGTTGAGGGAGCTCATCGGGTCCTGGAAGACGAAGCCGATCTGCCCGCCGCGCACCTTCCGCAGGTCGCGCTCCGGCAGGCGCAAGAGGTCGCGGCCGGCGAACAGAACCTGCCCGCCGGTGATGCGGCCGGGCGGGCGCGGGATCAACCCCAGCATCGCCAGCACGTGCACGCTCTTGCCGGAGCCGGATTCGCCGACGATGCCGAGGGTCTCGCCCTCCTTGAGCGTATACGACACGCCGTTGACCGCGTGGACCGCGCCGCCCTCGCTGTCGAAGGCGACGCCGAGGTCGCGGACGTCGAGCAGGGGCTTCGGGCTCTCCGGAACCATGGTCAGGTCCTCTGCCGGGGGTCGAGGGCATCGCGCAGGCCGTCACCGAGGAGGTTGAAGGCCAGCACCGCAAGGAAGATCGAGGCCCCGGGCCAGATCGCCATCCAGGGCGCCTGCTCGAGGAAGTTCTTGGCGACGTTGAGCATCGAGCCCCAGGACGGCTCGGGCGGCTGCTGGCCGAGGCCGAGGAAGGACAGGCTGGCCTCGGCGATGATCGCCGCCGCGATGGTCAGGGTCGCCTGGACCAGGATCGCCGGCACGATGTTGGGCACAATGTGGCGGATGGCGATCCGCCAGGGCGGGTTGCCGACGGCGCGGGCTGCCTCCACGAACTCCTCCGCCGCCACCGCCTGCACCTGCGCCCGGGTCAGGCGCACGAAGGTCGAGGTGGCCGAGAGGCCGATCGCCACCATGGCGTTGGTCAGGCTCGGACCGAGGAAGGCGGCGAGCGCGATGGCGAGAATCAGGAACGGGATCGCCAGGAGGGCGTCGGTCAGGCGCATGATCGCCAGGTCGACCATGCCGCCGGCATAGCCGGCCAGCAGGCCGAACGGCAGGCCGAGCGCCACCGCGAGAGCCACCGAGGTCAGGCCGGCGCCGAGGGAGGCCCGCGCCCCGAAGACGATGCGCGAGAGCACGTCATGCCCGACCTCGTCGGTGCCGAAGGGATGCGCCCAGCTCGGCGGAGAGCGGATGGCGCCCCAATCGGTGGCGATGGGATCGTAGGGCGCGATCCCGTCGGCGAAGATTGCCATCAAGATCAGCGCCACCACGATGACGAGGCCCACCATGGCGGTGCGGCGCGCTTTCAAGCGCGTCCAGAATTCGCGGATCGGGCTCGGCTCGGCGCGGAGCGCGGGCTCGGCGGCCGGCAGGGCGATGCCGGGCGGGGCGATGGCGGCCTTGGTCATCGGGCGCCACTCCCGTCGATCGGTTCCTGCCAGGCGATCACGCGCTTCCCTCCCCCTCGTGGGGAGGGATCGAGGGTGGCGCCGTCAGCCTCCGCCGCCTGAGGGTCACCCAACCACCCCCAACTCCTGCTCCTGCCCACGAGGGGGAGGAGAGACGCGCTCGATATCCCCGCGATGCGGTGCTCCTGCACAACGCCCATGCTCACGCGCGCCTCAGCTTCGGGTTGACGAAGGCCGCGAGGAGGTCGGCCGCGAGGTTGAGGAGGACGTAGGTGGTGGCGGTGCAGATCACGACGCCCTGCACGGTGGCGTAGTCGCGGTTGAACACCGCATCGACCATCAGCTTGCCGAAGCCCGGCACCGAAAACACCTGCTCGGTGAGCACCGCGCCGGAGAGAAGCTGCCCGAATTCGAGGGCGCCCAGGGTGATGATCGGGATCGCGGCGTTGGGCAGGGCGTGGCGCAGGATCAGGCGCAGGGGCGAGACGCCCTTGGCCCGGGCGGTGCGGACGTAGTCCGAGCCGAGCACGCCCAGCATCGCCGCGCGGGTGTGGCGCATCATCACCGCCGCGATGGCGTTGCCGAGGACGAAGGCCGGCATCGCCATGGAGCGCAGGTTCTCGGACAAGCTCTCGAAGGGCGAGACGTAGCCGGACGCCGGGAGCCAGCCGAGCTGCACGGAGAACAGCAGGATCATCAGGATGCCGAGCCAGAAATTCGGTACCGACAGGCCCCAGAGGGCGATGCCGTTGGCCAGGGTGTCGGCAGCCGTTCCGCGCTTGACCGCCGACAGGATCCCCATCGGCACGCCGATGACGAGCGCCACCAGCATGGCGAGGCAGGCGAGTTCGAGGGTGACCGGCAGCTTCTCGATGACGAGGTCGAGGACCGGCTTCTGCAGGCGGATCGACTCGCCGAGATCGCCCTGCAGCACGCCGCCGGCCCAGAGGGCGTAGCGCACGGGCAGGGGCTGATCGAGGTGGTACTTCTGCCGGATGAAGGCGATGACCTCGGGGTCGCGCTCCTCGCCGGACAGGGCCGTCGCGGTGTCGCCCGGCAGCAATTGCTGCAGGGTGAAGATGATCATCGAGGCGATCACCAGGGTTGGGATCGCGAGCGCCAGGCGCTGGACGAGAAAGCGCAGCATCGGCCGGGCCTCCGCCTCAGTTGAGCGTGAGGCCGGTGAAGCGCACGAGGCCGTCGGGATAGGGCGTGAAGCCGGTGAGCTTGGTGCTGTAGGCCCAGAACAGCTTGCGGTGGAACAGGTAGATCAGCGGCCGGTCGGCCATCACCCGGTCGGCGAGCTGTTTCCAGGCCTCGGCGCGCTGGCCGGGATCGACCGTGGCACGCTCGGCGCCGAGCGCTGCGTCCGCCTCCGGGTTGCAGTAGCGTGCGTAGTTCAGGGGCGTCTTGCAGGCGAGGAAGCTGAAGGTGTTGCCGTCGGGATCGGGCCGGCCGCTCCAGGAATAGAGGTAGGCGTCGAAATTGCCCTTGTCGGCGGCGTCCAGCGCGGTGGTGAAGTCGGTGGCCTGGAGCTTCACATCGAAGCCGGCCTCACGGGTCATCGCCTGGATGACCTGGCCCACCTGGGGCGCCTCGTTGTTGGCATAGACCGTGAGGGTCACGCTCGGCTTCGGCACCCCGGCCTCCGCCAGCAGGGCCTTGGCCTTGGCCACATCCCGCTTCGGGATCGGATACGCCTGCACGTAGGCCGGGTGCTTGGGCGAGACCCACTGGTTGCCGGGCAGGAACTCGCCGCTGAACACCACCTGGTTGAGGGCGTTGCGGTCGATGGCGAGGTCGAAGGCAGCGCGCACGCGCGGGTCGGCCACCGCCGAGCCCGCCCTGTTCGGGTTGAACACGATGGACTGGAAGCCGAGCTCGATGGTCGAGCCGATCTTGAGCTTCGGGTCGCGGCTCACCTGCGGCAGGTCGGTCGGGGTCAGGCGCTCCAGCAGGTCGAGCTGGCCGGCGCGGAGGTTCGTCAGGCGCACGGTGCCGTCGGGGATCGGCCGGAACTCGATGCGCTGAAGGTGGATCTGGTCCTTGTTCCAGTAATCGTCGAAGCGCTCGACCACGATCCGGTCCTGCGGCACCCGCTCGACGAACTTGAACGGCCCGGCGCAGACGGGAGCGGTGGAGAACTTGTCGCCCAGGCGCTCGGCGGCCTTGGGCGAGACCATCATGCCGGCGCGGTCGGTGAACTGCGCCATCAGGGGGGCGAACGGCGTCTTGAGGAGGATCTTGAAGGTCAGGTCGTCGACGACCTCGACCCGGTCGATCGGTGCGATCTCGCCGCGCCGCTGCGATCCGGGCAGCTTCATGTGCCGCTCGAGGCTGTACTTGGCCGCCGCCGCGTCGAGCTTCTCGCCGTCGTGGAACAGCACGCCGGGCCGCAGGGTCATGGTGAGGGTCTTCTGGTCCTCCGACAGGCTCCAGCCGGTGGCGAGCTGCGGCACCGGCTTCAGGTCGGGGCCGATATCCACGAGCTTGTCGCACAGGGCGGCGAAGACCATGCGGCCGGCGAAGGTGCGGGCCAGCGTCGGGTCGAGGGCGTCCGGGTCCTCCATCAGGCCGAAGCGCAGGGTCTGGGCCTGCGACGCCCCGACGAGAACGGGCGACAGCGCGGCAATGCCCGCGACGAGGCCGACAGCGAACAGACGCAGCATCAAGCTTCCTTCAGAACAGGGATCGGTCCGGATCGCGGATCGGTCGCACCCGAGGGCCGATCGGCACGAGCCGGGAAGACGTTCGAAAGTGCATACATTATCCGTGCCAGCGGATGCTGGCGCAAGCGCGGCCAATTACCAAACCGCCACTTGCCCATCGCGGCGCGGATCGCTGGCGCCGACATAGCCCTCGGTGCCCGCATCCCCCATGCGCCAGATGAACTGGCCGGCGCCGAAATCCTGGTAGCTGTCCTGGATCACGTCGACCCGGTGGCCGCGCTCCACGAGGCCCTGCAGGGTCGCGGCCGGCATCGTCGCCTCGGCGTTGATCTCCAGGCCCGCGTTGAAGCGCCAGCGCGGCGCGTCGCAGGCGGCCTGCGGGTTCTGGCCGTGGTCGATCATCCGCACCAGGGTCTGCAGGTGGCCTTGCGGCTGCATGTTGCCGCCCATCACACCGAAGCTCATCACGGGCGCGCCGCCCTGCGTGAGGAAACCCGGGATGATGGTGTGGAAGGGCCGCTTGCCCGGCGCCACCACGTTCGGACTGCGCGGGTCCAGCACGAAGCCGTAGCCGCGGTTCTGCAGCGACAGGCCCCATTCGGGCACGACCACGCCCGAGCCGAAGCCCATGAAGTTCGACTGGATGAAGCTCACCATCATGCCGGATTCATCGGCCGCCGTGAGGTAGACGGTGCCGCCGCGCACCGGGTTGCCGGCGCCGAAATCCTGCGCCCGGCGCGGGTCGATCAGCTTGGCGCGGTCCGCCAGATAGGCGGGGTCGAGCATCGCCTCCGGGCTGACCTCCATGCTGCGCGCGTCGGCGACGTAGCGGTAGGTGTCGGCGAACGCGAGCTTCATCGCCTCGATCTGAAGGTGCTGCGCCGCCGGCCCGTCGGGGGCCAAGCCCGCAAGGTCGAAGGAGTCGAGGATGCCGAGGGCGATCTGGGCGGCGATGCCCTGCCCGTTCGGCGGGATCTCGTGCAGGGTGTAGCCGCGGTAGTCCTTGGCCGTCGGCGTCACCCATTCGGGCCGGAAGGCGGAAAGGTCCGCCACCGTCATGGCGCCGCCATGGGCCGCGGCGTGGCGGGCCATGGCCTCGGCGATCTCGCCCTCGTAGAAGGCCCACCCCTTGGTCTCGGCGATGGCCCGCAGCGACCGGGCGATGCCCGGCAGGGTGACGCGCTCGCCCACATGGGGGGCGCGGCCGCGGGGCAGGAAGGTTTCGGCGAAGCCGGGCTTGCTCACGAGATCGGCGACCGTCGCAGCGGCCGCCCATTTCTGCTGCACCACGACCGGCGCGAGGTAGCCGCGCTCGGCGATCTCGATGGCGGGCTGCAGGAGATCGGCGAAGGGCAGCGTCCCAAAGCGCTCGCTCAGGGCCACCCAGGCCGCGACGGCGCCCGGCACCGTGACGGAATCCCAGCCCCGCATCGGCGGGCGCTCGGCTGCCCCGTATTTCCGGGCGAAGTAGTCGGGGGTCCAGGCCGCCGGCGCCCCGCCCGAGGCGTTGAGGCCGTGCAGCGCCTTGCCGTCCCACAGGATGCAGAAGGCGTCCGAGCCGAGGCCGTTGCTGCAGGGCTCGGTGATGGTCTTGGCCGCCGCCGTGGCGATGGCGGCATCGACCGCATTGCCGCCCTGCCACAGCATGCGGATGCCGGCCTGGGCCGCGAGGGCGTGCGAGGTCGAGACCATGTTGCGGCCGAAGATCGGCATCCGCACGGTGGGGTAGCCGGTGGTCCAGTCGAACGGCTTCATCGGATCGGGGTCTCGCGCATCGGGGGATCCGGCGATGATGGAGACAAACGCCGGGTCCGCCAAGTCGCGGGCGAAGCCCCGGCCGGTGGCGGATGTCAGGGGATGACCCGCTCCGCCCGCAGGCGGGCGAACAGGTCGAAGAACGCGTCGTCGGTGGCCTGGTAGTCGAGGAAGCCGAGGCGCCGGCTCTTGCTCATGTCGGTGACGACCTCGATGGGGCGGCCGAGATCCGCATCCGTGTGCCAGGCCGAGGCGAGGCGCCCGAGATCGGCCTCCTTGAGGCCGTGCCGGGCGGCGAGTTCGGCCCAGAGCGGGGCGGCGCCGTCCATCTGCTGCTCCAGGGGCAGGACCGTGCCGTCGAAGGGCGCCGGCTGCACGCCGAACCAGTCGGCGATCCGGCCCCACATCCAGCTCCAGCGGAAGACGTCGCCGTCGACGATGTTGAAGGCCTCGTTGCGGGCCGCCGGCGTGGTGGCGGCCCAGGCGAGCTGGCGCGCCAGGATGCGCGCATCCGTCATGTCGGTGAGCCCGTTCCACTGGGCGGCCGAGCCCGGGAAGCGGAACGGCCGACCGGTCTCGCGGCAGAGCGTGGCGTAGACCGCCAGGGTCACGCCCATGTTCATGGCGTTGCCGAGCGCGTAGCCGATGATGGTGTGGGGCCGGTGCACGCTCCAGCCGAAGCCGTCCCGTGCTGCGGCGGCGAAGACCTCGTCTTCCTGCGCGTAGTAGAAGTTCTCGACGTCGAGGCGGCCCTGCTCCTCGCGGAACGGCGTGGCCGGCAGGGTGCCCTTCCCGTAGGCCTCGAACGGCCCGAGATAGTGCTTGAGGCCGGTGACCAGGCCGACATGCGCCACGCCGCCGTTCGGCCGAAGGGCGTCGAGGAGATTGCGCACCATCGTCCCGTTGACGCGGATGTTCTCCGCCTCCGTCTCCTGGCGGAGCCAGGTCGTGATGAAGACGTCGGTGGGGCGGACCTCCGCCAGCGCGCCGCGCAGGCTCTCGGGGTCGAGGAGGTCGGCGGCCACCGGCGTGACGCCGGCCAGGTCGGCGGGCGGGCGCCGGGCGAGGCCGGCCACGGACCAGCCCTCCGACACCAGGTGACGGGCGAGGTTGTTGCCGACGATGCCGCTGACGCCGGCGATGAGGGCCGTCCTGGTCATGGAAGTCTCCGTCTTGATCTGAGACCGACCTATGGAGACAGTCCGCCCCTGACCAGACGGCACCGATTGGGGTCATAGGCACCAAACGGTAACCAGCAAAGGGCGACGACCATGGAGAGGCTGAGTGCGGACGAGACGTGGCGCGAGGACTGCGCACCGCGCCGGGTGCTCGACCTGTTCGCCACCAAGTGGACCAGCATGGTCCTGCATACGCTGCACGCCCGCCACGGCGGGGCGGCGCGCACCGGCGTGCTCCAGCGCAGCCTGCCCGGCATCTCGAAGAAGATGCTGACCCAGACCCTGCGCGACATGGAGGCGAGCGGCCTCCTCACCCGCCACGTGGCCGGCACGGTGCCGCCCGCCGTGGACTATCGCCTGACCGCGCTCGGGGGCCGCTTCGTCGAGCCGGTCGAACTCCTCTACGCCTGGGGCCGCGCCAATGCCGACGCCCTCGACGACCTGAAGCCCCGGCCGACCTCCCGCCGCTGACGGACGGAGGCCGCTCCGGCAAGCCTCCTGCATGGGAGGGCCGCCGAACCGGCAACCAGGCGGAGACGACGACACGATGGCGACGCGATCCAAGGTGGCCTTCATCGGCACGGGCGGGACGATCGCGTCCCTCGGCTGGGATTCCCTCGACGTCCTCGACTACACCGCCACCGGGCAACGCCTCGCGGCCGACGCGATCCTCGAGCGGGTGCCCGAGGCGCGCACCGTGGCCGAGGTGGTCGCGGTGCCGTTCCGCGCGGTGGCGAGCCCCGCCATCGGCTTTGCCGAGTGGCGTGCCCTCGCCGCCCTCTGCGCGGAACTCGCGGAGGCCCATCCCGACCTCGCCGGCATCGTGATCGGGCACGGCACCGCGACCCTGGAGGAGACCGCCTACGCGCTCGGCCTCACCCTGACGGTGGCCTGTCCGGTGGTCCTCGTCGGGGCCCAGCGCCCGATCAGCGCCCTGTCGAGCGACGCCGGCCTCAACCTCGTCGCGGCCCTGCGGGTCGCCGCCGACCCGGCCTCGCGCGGGCGCGGGGTGCTGGTGGTGCTCAACGACGAGATCCAGGCGGCCCGCGAGGTGACGAAAACCTCGGTCGGCCGGCTCCAGACCTTCCGCACGGCGGATTTCGGCGTCCTCGGCCACGTCGATGGACCGCATGTCCGCTACTACCGCCGCCCCGAGCGACGGCACGCCCCGGGCACGCCCTTCACCCTGGAGGGGCGGGCCGCCCTGCCCCGGGTCGACGTCGCCTACGCCTATGCCGACGCGGACGGCACCGCCGTGCGCGCCTTCGTGGCGGCAGGCGCGCAGGGACTCGTCTCGGCGGGCCTCGCCCCCGGCATGACGCCCCCGGGCGAGGCCGACGCCCTGGCCGAGGCCGTGGCCGCCGGGGTGGTGGTGGTCCAGTCCACCCGCGCCGGCAGCGGCGTGGTGCCGGTCACGACCCGCCTGCGCGAACGCGGGATCCTCAGCGCCGACAACCTGACGCCGCAGAAGGCGCGGATCCTGCTCGGGCTGGCGCTGACCCGCACCCGCGATCCGGTCGACATCGCCGCGATGTTCGCGACCTACTGAGCGGCAGGGCGCGCCGTTCGACGGGTGCAGATGGCGCGTGCGGCCGGCTTCAAACGCGTCGACGCCGATCGCCCGCAGAGGGCACGCGAAGACGCGAAAACGGAAAGCGCAGCGCCGCCCAAACCACCCGCGCCCGCGCCTATTCCAGCGAAGTCTGTGACCTTTCGGCGTTTCGGCCGTTGATGAGACATGCCGAACCGGTCGCGACGGCGTGACCGGCCATCCCGAACCATCGACGCGAGGTCCCTTTCATGAAGTCATTCGTCATCGCCACCGCCCTCCTCCTCACCCCCGTCGTCCTCGCGGGCACGGCGCAGGCCCAGGGCACCATCCGGGGCGCCGAGCGCGGCGTCGAGGACGGCAACCGCGCGGCCGGCCCGATCGGCGGCGTGGTGGGCGGCGCCGTCGGCGCGGCCACCGGCACGGTCGGCGGCGTCCTCGGTGTCGATCCGGATCGCCGTGAGGACCGGATCGAGCGTCGCGAGGAGCGTACCACCATCACGCGCGAGCGCCGCGACCGCTAAGCCGACCGCCTCGGCCCCGTCTCGGGGCCGAGGCCTTTCCGGGCCTGTCCGCCCAATCCCCGCCGGACCGCATGCGCCCCGATTCCGATCCGCACGCCCACCTCCTGGCCACCGCCCGGGGGTTGTCCCATGCCCTGCACGACGCCCTCGCGCGCCTCGGGCCGGTGGCGGTCGAACCGCCGACCCACGCCCATGTCGCGGACCGCCTCGCCCTCGAGGTCGTGAACCAGCAGATCTCGGTCCGCGCCGCAGCAGCCATCTGGGCCCGCGTCGAGGCCGCGGCGCAGCTGCGGAGCGTGGCCCCCCGCGACCTCTTCGTCGAAGCCCATGCCGAGACCCTGCGCGGCTGCGGCCTCTCGGGCGCCAAGGTGCGGGCGGTCCAGGCCATCCGCGCCGCGGACGAGGCGGGCCTGTTCGGCCCCGACCTCGCCACCCTGCCCCACCCGGACCGCGCGGCGATCCTGCGCAGCATCAAGGGCGTGGGCCAGTGGACCGCCGACATGATCGGCATCTTCCACTATCACGACCCGGACATATGGCCGGCCGGCGACGTCGCCGCCGTCGGCAGCCTCCGGCGCCTGACCGGCTGCACGGACACGCAGGCGTTCACGCGCCCCTTCGCACCCTATCGCTCCCACCTCGCCCGCGCGATGTGGCGGGTGCGCGACCTCGTGCCGGCCCCGACCCGCGCAGCCTGATCAGCGCGCCCCGAGGGGCGGCGTGCTCGCCGGCAGCCGACGCAAGGTCGTCGCCTGCTCGAAGGCGTAGGCGAGACCGAGGAGCTTCGCCTCGCTCCAGGGCTGGCCGAGCAGGTCCATGCCGACCGGCACGCCCTCGGGCGCCGTCGCGGTGGCGGCCGAGAACCCGGCGGGGACGTCGATGGCGGGGAAGCCCGTCAGCCCCGCGACGATCCCGTTGCGATCCGCCTGGTTGAGTTCGCCGATGGGCACCACGAGCCGCTTCTGCAGCGGGTAGACCAGGGCGTCGAGCTTCTGCGCCGCGAAAACCTCGGTGACATGCGCCTTCAGAGCCGCGATCCGTCCGAGACGGGCCCTGTACTCGGGCTCGGCCATGCCGTCCTGGCGCGCCTCGGCGGCCGTCAGGAACGACTCCAGGGCGGCGCGGTGGAACCGGCCCGAGGCCAGGATGCCGGCGAGATCCTTGTGCGGCGCATTCGGGATCGTGGCCAGATAGCCGTTCATCAGCGCCTTGTACTCGTAGGTCTGAACGTCGTCCTCGCGGTTGAGGGCGTCGGCCTCGAAGGCCGGATCGTCGATCCGCACCAGGGTGGCGCCCGCCGCCTCCAGGGCGTCGAGGGCCGTCTGCATGACGCGGTTGACCTCCGCGTGCTCCGGCTTGGTCCCGAACAGGGCCCGGACGACGCCGAGGCGGGCGCCCTTGAGGGCGTCGGGCTTCAGCGCATCGGCGTAGCTCCGCGCGACCTTGCCGATCGCCGCGGCCGTGAGGGGATCGGCCGGGTCGGGGCCGGCCATGGCCTGCAGCAGGGTCGCCGCATCCGCCACCGTGCGGGTGATCGGCCCGATGGCATCCTGCGTCTTCGAGACCGGCATGATGCCCGCGAGGCTGATCAGCCCCTGGGTGACGCGCAGGCCCACGAGGTTGTTGGCCGAGGCGGGCGAGCGGATGGAATTCACGGTGTCGCTGCCGAGCCCCCCGAGGGCGAAGCCGGCAGCCAGCCCAGCGCCGACGCCGCCGCTGGAGCCGCCGGGGGTGCGGGTCAGGTCGTAGGGATTGCGGACCTGTCCCCCCAGCGAACTCACCGAGACCCCGCCGAGGGCGAGTTCCTGCATGTTCGCCTTGGCCAGCACGATGGCGCCGGCGGCGCGCAGGCGGGCCACCGCCGTGGCGTCCTGCGCCGGCTGCGCGCCCGCCAGCGCCGCCGAACCACCGGTCGTCGGCAGTTCGACGGTGTCGTAATTGTCCTTGAGGAGCAGGGGCACGCAACCGAGGGGCTTGGCCGCGCCCGCCGTGCGATCCGCGTCGTAGCCCTCGGCCTGGGTCAGGGCCTGCGGGTTCAGCGCCCGGATCGCCGCGAGCTTCGGACCGGCCTGATCGTAGGCGGCGATGCGGTCGAGATAGCCCTGGACCAGGTCGCGGCAGGTGATCCGCCCGGAGGCGAGGGCCTCGCGCGCCCCCGCGATCGTCGCCGCCTCGACTCGGAAAGGCGCCGAAGCCGGGTCCTGCGCCGCGACGGGGGCGGCTTGGGCGAGGACGGCGCCCGCGAGGGCGAAGACGCAGGCAGGTCCGGGATAAGCGATCTTGGGCATTGGATTCCGATACGGATCGAAGAGGCCCGCGATCAGGCAGGTTTCGGGCCGGAATGGTCAAGGCGCTTCGTTGACGGCGGGCCGCTCGCGGGTGATCCCGTCGCCCGGCGATATGCGCCGGCCCCGAGGAGATCCGACTCCATGCCCTCCCCCCTCCTTCTCGTGACCAGCCTTCCCGCCGCGGACGAGGCGGCCTGGCGGGACGCCCTGGGCGCCGCCATGCCGGGGGAGCGGATCCAGACGGCCTCCGTGGGCGCCCCGGCGCACGCGGTGGAGGTCGCCATCGTGGCGAACCCACCACTAGGGTCCCTCGCGGGCCTGCCGAACCTGCGCTGGATCCAGAGCCTCTGGGCCGGCGTCGACCGCCTCGTCCTCGACGACACGCTGCCCGACGTGCCCGTGCGGCGCCTCGTCGACCCGACCCTGGCGCGCGCCATGGCGGAGGCGGTGGCGGCGGCGGTCCTGCACCTGCACCGCGACTTCCCGCTCTATGCCGCCCAGCAGCGCACGGGAACGTGGCACCAGCACCCCGTCCGCTTAGCCGGCGCGCGCCGCGTGACGCTCCTCGGCCTCGGCGAGATGGGCCGGGCCGCGGCCGACCTCCTGCGCGCCCTCGGCTTTCCCGTCCGGGGCTGGAGCCGGTCCGGCACCGCGCACGGGACGATCCCGGTCGCCACCGGCCCGGACGGCTTCGTGCAGAGCCTCGCGGCGGCCGACATCCTGGTCAACCTGCTGCCCCTGACCCCGAACACCCGCGGCATCCTGAACGCCGACGCCTTCGGCCACCTGCCGCCGGGCGCCGCCCTGGTGAATTTCGGGCGCGGCGCGCACGTGGTCGAGGACGATCTCCTCGCCGCCCTGTCGACGGGCGCCCTCGGCCACGCCATCCTCGACGTCTTCCCGGAGGAGCCCCTGCCCCCGGATCACCGCCTCTGGACCCATCCGGCGATCACGATCCTGCCCCACGTCGCGGCCCCGACGAACATGGCCTCGGCCGCCGCGCTCGTCGCCGAGGCAGTGGCGGAGTTCCGGCGCACCGGCCGTGCGCCGGCAGGGATCGACCGGAGGCGGGGCTACTGAGGGCCTGCGCCTCCGCGTCAGCCATGGGGCCCGGCCCGCGCCCCGCGGGGGGACGCGGACATGCTTCGTTACGCTGGCGGCAACGGCGCGACAAACGGGCCGGCTATCTCCCGGTTCGAAGCGGCCATCGCCGCTCCGACTTCGGAGACAGACCCATGAAGACCACGATGTTCGCCCTCCTCACCGCCGGCCTGCTCGCGGCGGCCCCGGCCCTCGCCGTCGACGGACACGGCAACGCGTCGAACCCCGAGCAGGTGAAGCCGAACCTCGGCACCGTCTCCGGCGGACCGAACCACAGCGACGATCCCCGGGTGCGGGAGACGCAGGACAAGGGTCCCGACGGCAAGCCGCTGCATTCCGACACGGACGGGCATGCCCACGGCCACGGCCACGGCAAGAAATAGTCCCGCCGCCCCGGCCCGACGCCGCCCCCGCTTCCCGCAGGCTCACCCGCCTGCGGGAAGCGGGCCCGAGGGGCGAAGACCCTGGCGCTGCCGGAGGCCGTGAGGACCACCCGCGGCGGCGGCGGCAGGGGAAAGCCCCGACGATGATGAGCGCGAGGGAGCCGCCGTTGCCGCCCAAGGGAGAAGCCGCGTTCGGTGCGCGGGGAAGTCGCCGGCCCGCGCGTCACCGCGGCGTCGCCGTCATGGGCGCCGGTGGCGGGGACATGGGCGCCGGTGGCGGGGACATGGGCGCCGCTGGCGAGGACATGGGCGCCGCTGGCGAGGAGGAGTCCCACCCGGGTGACGCGCAGGTGCGCCGGGGCGAAGATCGACAGGGCGGTGGTCGGCACGGAAGGGCGCGGACCGGCGCCGGGCTCGGGCAGGGGCCGGCGCACCCAGACCACCGGGCGCGCCGGCTCGAGGGGACGCACGGGGCGGCGCCGCGTTTACACCGGACGACCACGGCACGATCACACCCATCCGAACGGATCCCCCATGACCCCGAACAGACGCAACGCCCTCAGGGTCGCGGCCGCGGCCGCCGCCGGCACTGCCCTTCGGTCCACCGGGGCGACGGCCGGGGAAGCCGGGACGGCCCCGGGCGGCGCCGCGCCCCGGCCGCTGTTCGCCCTGCCCCCGGTCACGATCCCCATCGTCGGCAGCGCCGAGGTCTTTCCGGTGCGGCGGATCTACTGCATCGGGCGCAACTACGCCGCCCATGCCCGCGAGATGGGTTCGGACCCGACGCGCGAGCCGCCGTTCTTCTTCCAGAAGCCCACGGACGCGATCCAGGTCGTGCCCGTCGGCCACGTGGCCGACCACCCCTACCCGTCCCTGACCCGGAACTACCACCACGAGCTCGAACTGGTGGCCGCCCTCGCGTCGGGAGGCCGCAACATCCCGAAGGAGGCCGCCCTCGACCATGTCTA
This sequence comes from Methylobacterium sp. Leaf465, assembly GCF_001424705.1. Classification (GTDB taxonomy): domain Bacteria; phylum Pseudomonadota; class Alphaproteobacteria; order Rhizobiales; family Beijerinckiaceae; genus Methylobacterium. Next base: position 13,812 of record NZ_LMRA01000002.1, on the reverse strand, counting down.
CGCGTACGCGATCGGCCTCGACATGACGCGGCGCGACCTGCAGCGCGGCATGGGCGACCAGAAAAAGCCCTGGGAGATCGGCAAGAGCTTCGACCAGGCGGCGCCGATCGGGCCCCTGCATCCGGTCTCGGCCCTCGGCCACCCGGTGCGCGGCGCCATCCGCCTCAGCGTGAACGGCACGGTCCGCCAGGACGCCGACCTGTCGCAGATGATCTGGTCGGTGGCCGAGCAGATCGCCAACCTGTCCGAGGCCTTCGAGCTGAAGGCCGGCGATCTGATCTATTCGGGCACGCCGGAGAATGTCGGGTCGGTGGTGCCGGGCGACGTGCTCCTCGGGCAGATCGCCGGCCTGCCCGACCTGTCGATCCGCATCACCGACCGGGCCTGACCGCCCGTCATCGGCGCGATGACGAAACCGCGCGGCTGAATGGCCGCGCCGCGCGTTGATGCCCCGACACTCGCGACTTGGAGCCGCATCGATGACCGAATCCCACACCGTATCCACAGCCGATTGGGCCGGGATCGTCGCCCAGGGCTACGCCGACGCGGCGGCACCGCCGCTGACGCCGGAATTGCTGGAGACGGTTCGGGAAACCCTGCGCGGGGCCGGCCTCGACCGTCCCCAGGCGGAGTCCCTCGATGCCGCCACCGTGGCGCGGATCAACGAGGCCCTGGACGCCTTCGAACTCGAGATCAACGCCGTGGTCGGGCCGCGCGTCGCCGCGCTGCCGGCCGGTGCGCCGCCGTCCTTCGTCCAGCGCTCGGAGGCCGGGCGGCCGCTGCGCGCGTTCGGCGGCCAGTGACGCGCGACCAAATTCACTTCCGAATTTTTCTCATGTGCTGCTATGGGGAGGCCTATAAGAACACTGCGCAGAATCTGGTATTTTGAATACCAAAGGGGTAGGATGAACGCATGAGCGCGCATGACATCGGCGAGGTTCGCCGCTTCGAGCACCCTGGCAAGGGACGCAACCGAGCCAGGCCCGTCCCCAAGGGACGGCAGGTCGAACCCGTGGCCAAGGTCGAGATCGAGCGCCTGCTGGGCGATCGGTCGCGGCAGCGCGACCTGCTGATCGAGCACCTGCACCTCGTCCAGGACACCTACGGGCGGATCAGCGCCGCCCACCTAGCGGCCCTGGCCGACGAGATGAGCCTGGCCTTCGCCGAGGTGTTCGAGACGGCGACGTTCTACGCGCATTTCGACGTGCTCAAGGACGGCGACGCCGACCTGCCGGCCCTCACCGTGCGCGTCTGCGACAGCCTCACCTGCGCGATGTTCGGCGCCGAGCCCCTGCTGGAAGCCCTGCGCGAGACCCTCGGCAGCGGGGTGCGCGTGGTGCGCGCGCCCTGCGTCGGCCTGTGCGACCACGCCCCGGCGGTCGAGGTCGGCCACAACTTCCTGCACAAGGCGGACGTCGCCAGCGTCACGGCGGCCGTCGAGGCCGGTGACACCCACGCCCACCTGCCCGCCTATCCCGATTACGACGCCTACCGTGCGGGGGGCGGCTACGCCGTCCTCGACCGGCTGCGCTCCGGCGAGCTTGGCATCGACGCCATCCTGCAGATCCTCGACGATGGCGGCCTGCGCGGCCTCGGCGGCGCCGGCTTCCCCACGGGGCGCAAGTGGCGCTCGGTGCGCGGCGAGCCCGGTCCCCGCCTCATGGCGGTGAACGGCGACGAGGGCGAGCCTGGCACCTTCAAGGACCAGCTCTACCTCAACGCCGATCCGCACCGCTTCCTCGAGGGCATGCTGATCGGCGCCCACGTGGTGGAAGCAGCCGACGTCTACATCTACCTGCGCGACGAGTACCCGATTTCCCGCGAGATCCTGGCCCGCGAGATCGCCCGGCTCCCCGCCGGCGGCCCGCGCATCCACCTACGCCGGGGTGCGGGGGCCTATATCTGCGGCGAGGAATCCTCGCTGATCGAGTCCCTGGAGGGCAAGCGCGGGCTACCGCGGCACAAGCCGCCCTTCCCGTTCCAGGTTGGCCTGTTCAACCGCCCGACCCTGATCAACAACGTCGAGACGCTCTACTGGGTCAGGGACCTGATCGAGAAGGGCGCCGATTGGTGGAAGAGCCACGGCCGCAACGGCCGGGTCGGCCTGCGCTCCTACTCGGTGTCGGGGCGCGTGAAGGAGCCGGGCGTCAAGCTCGCCCCCGCCGGCCTGACCATCCGGGAGCTGATCGAAGAATATTGCGGCGGAATCAGCGAGGGGCACCGCTTCGCGGCCTACCTGCCGGGCGGCGCCTCGGGCGGCATCCTGCCGGCCAGCATGGACGACATCCCCCTCGATTTCGGCACCCTCGAGAAATACGGCTGCTTCATCGGCTCGGCCGCCGTCATCGTCCTGTCGGACCAGGACGATGTGCGCGGCGCGGCCCTGAACCTGATGCGGTTCTTCGAGGACGAGTCCTGCGGGCAGTGCACGCCCTGCCGCTCCGGCACGCAGAAGGCGCGCGTGATGATGGAGAATGACGTGTGGGACACCGATCTCCTCGGCGAGCTTTCGCAGTGCATGCGCGACGCCTCGATCTGCGGCCTGGGCCAGGCGGCGTCGAACCCGCTCACCACCGTGATCAAGTACTTCCCGGACCTGTTCCCGTCGCCGCAGCGGATCGCGGCTGAATAGCGATCCATCCCCGATCCGACGGCGCGGCTGCCCCCTCGCGGCAGCGGCCCGACCCCGATTTTCCTGCGCCATGACTGGAGCGGAACCATGAGCAGCGGCACACAGAACAGTGGTCTCAGCGGAGCCCACGCCACCACCCCCACCGGCCCCCAGGATGCGGGCGGCAAGGCGGACGGCGCCAACCCGGGCGCCGGGAGCACCTATTCCGAGGGCACCCAGTCGGGCGGCCAGGCGGGCCCGGCCCCGAGCGGCACCTTCGGCCTCAAGGAGATGCCGGCCGGAATCCCGGGCGTGATCTTCGAGTTCGACGGGCAGCAGGTCGAGGCCGCCCCGGGCGAGACGATCTGGGCCGTCGCCCAGCGTCTGGGCACGCACATCCCCCACCTCTGCCACAAGCCCGCCCCGGGCTACCGGCCGGACGGCAATTGCCGCGCCTGCATGGTCGAGATCGAGGGCGAGCGCGTGCTCGCCGCCTCGTGCAAGCGGGTGCCGGGCGTCGGCATGAAGGTGAAGTCCGCCTCGGAGCGGGCGACCAAGGCCCGGGCCATGGTGATGGAGCTCCTCGTGGCCGACCAGCCGGCCCGGGAGATCTCGCACGACCCGACCTCGCATTTCTGGGCGCAGGCCGACCATGTCGCGGTCACCGAGAGCCGCTTCCCGGCCGCCCAGCGCTGGGAGGGCGACTGGAGCCACCCGGCCATGCGGGTCAACCTCGACGCCTGCATCCAGTGCAACCTCTGCGTCCGCGCCTGTCGCGAGGTGCAGGTCAACGACGTCATCGGAATGGCCTACCGCTCGGCGGACGCCAAGGTGGTGTTCGACTTCGACGACCCGATGGGCCAGTCGACCTGCGTCGGCTGCGGCGAGTGCGTCCAGGCCTGCCCGACCGGCGCGCTGATGCCGTCGGCCTACCTCGACGACAGCCAGACCCGCACCGTCTATCCCGACCGCGAGGTGGACTCGCTCTGCCCCTATTGCGGCGTCGGCTGCCAGGTCTCCTACAAGGTCAAGGACGACAAGATCGTCTACGCCGAGGGGCGTGACGGACCGGCCAACCAGAACCGCCTCTGCGTGAAGGGCCGCTTCGGGTTCGACTACGTCCACCACCCCCACCGGCTGACCAAGCCCCTGATCCGCCTCGACAACGTGGCCAAGGATGCCAACGACCAGGTCGATCCGGCCAATCCCTGGACCCATTTCCGCGAGGCGACCTGGGACGAGGCGCTGGAGCGCGCCGCCGGCGGACTCAAAAAGATCCGCGACACCGTCGGCCGCAAGGCGCTGGCGGGCTTCGGCTCCGCCAAGGGCTCGAACGAGGAGGCCTACCTCTTCCAGAAGCTGGTGCGCCTCGGCTTCGGCTCGAACAACGTCGACCACTGCACCCGGCTCTGCCACGCCTCCTCGGTGGCGGCCCTGATGGAAGGCCTGAATTCCGGTGCCGTCTCGGCCCCGTTCTCGGCAGCCCTCGACGCCGAGGTCATCGTCATCATCGGCGCCAACCCGACGGTGAACCACCCGGTGGCCGCGACCTTCATCAAGAACGCGGTCAAGGAGCGCGGCGCCAAGCTGATCATCATGGATCCGCGCCGGCAGGTCCTGTCCCGGCACGCCTACAAGCACCTCGCCTTCAAACCGGGCTCCGACGTGGCGATGCTGAACGCCATGCTCAACGTCATCGTGACGGAGAAGCTCTACGACGAGCAGTACATCGCCGGGTACACCGAGAACTTCGAGGCGCTCAAGGAGCGCATCGTCGAGTTCACGCCGGAGAAGATGTCTCCGGTCTGCGACATCGACGCGGAGACCCTGCGCGAGGTGGCCCGCCTCTACGCCCGCTCCCGGGCCTCGATCATCTTCTGGGGCATGGGCGTCAGCCAGCACGTCCACGGCACCGACAACTCGCGCTGCCTGATCGCGCTCGCCCTCACCACGGGCCAGATCGGCCGCCCCGGCACCGGCCTGCACCCCCTGCGCGGCCAGAACAACGTCCAGGGCGCCTCCGATGCCGGCCTGATCCCGATGGTCTATCCGGACTACCAGTCGGTGGAGAACGAGACCGTCCGCGACCTGTTCGAGACGTTCTGGGGCCAGTCCCTCGATCCGAAGAACGGCCTGACCGTGGTCGAGATCATGCGCGCCATCCACACGGGCGAGATTAAGGGCATGTTCGTCGAGGGCGAGAACCCCGCGATGTCGGACCCCGACCTCAACCACGCCCGGCACGCGCTCGCCATGCTCGACCACCTGGTGGTGCAGGACCTGTTCCTGACCGAGACCGCCTTCCACGCCGACGTGGTGCTGCCGGCCTCCGCCTTCGCCGAGAAGGCGGGCAGCTTCACCAACACCGACCGGCGCGTGCAGATCGCCAAGCCCGTCGTCCCGCCGCCGGGCGACGCCCGCCAGGATTGGTGGATCCTGCAGGAGCTCGCCCGACGTCTCGGCCTCGACTGGACCTATACCGGCCCGGCCGACATCTTCACCGAGATGGCCCAGGTGATGCCTTCCCTGAAGAACATCACCTGGGAGCGGCTGGAGCGCGAGGGCGCCGTGACCTACCCGGTCGACGGTCCCGATCAGCCCGGCAACGAGATCATCTTCTACGCCGGCTTCCCGACGGCGAGCGGGCGGGCCAAGATCGTGCCGGCCCACATCGTGCCGCCGGACGAGGTGCCCGACACCGAGTACCCGATGGTGCTCTCCACGGGCCGCGTGCTGGAGCACTGGCACACCGGCTCGATGACCCGGCGCTCGGGCGTCCTCGACGCCCTGGAGCCGGAGGCGGTGGCCTTCATGGCGCCGAAGGAGCTCTACCGCCTCGGCCTGGAGCCCGGCGACACCATGCGCCTGGAGACCCGCCGCGGCGCGGTGGAGCTCAAGGTCCGGTCCGACCGCGACGTGCCGGTGGGCATGATCTTCATGCCGTTCTGCTACGCCGAGGCCGCCGCCAACCTCCTGACCAACCCGGCCCTCGATCCCATGGGCAAGATCCCGGAGTTCAAGTTCTGCGCCGCCCGGGTCGAGGCGGTCCAGCCCCGGCAGATCGCCGCCGAGTAGGGCGGGCGCCCCTCACCACGCGACGGCCGGGGGCCGGTGGCGACGCGCATCGGCGTCGCCTCCGGCCCCTTTTTCGAGGGCGGGGCGGCCTTCGCCTGGGGAAGGCCCTGAACCGATGCCAAGGTTGGCCGTTGGTCCTCGCCGACCGCGATCCGAGGAGCCTCGATGTCCGACAGCCCTGATTCCCACGCCGGAGAGTCGGTGGCCGTCACCTTCCGGGGGCGCGGCTTCGCCCGCCTGCGCGGCCAGACGCTGTCCGTGCTGGTCTGCCCCCGCTGCTCGCAGCGCAACGCACCGAAGGTCGCCGACAAGGGCTACTGCCACTGGTGCGCCTACGAGCCCTCCCGCGAGGACATCGAGCCGGCCCAGGCGGCCTGAGCCGGCGCCTGCGCCTTAAACCCTGCAGCGCGGACAGGAACAGCCGCGGCTCTCGGATGCGCGGGGCGTCAGACGGGATGCCGGCCCGTCCGCAGCGATGGGGCCCCGGCGGCCTGGTGTCGTCCCCGCCGCGTCCAGAACCATCGGCGTCAGCGTGGCGTTACCCGAGGCGTGTTTCACGCCAATCATTCGGGAGAAACGCCATGAAGGCCCTCGCACTCGCCCTCGCCGGCACCTTCGCCAGCACCCTCGCCCTCGGTTCGGTCGCCCTCGCGGCCGAGGGCGGCTCCGGCACCACCCGGTCCGGGACCATGAACTCCACCGGCCCGAACGATGCCGGCGCCGGCTCCTCCCCGGGCGCGGCCGGCAGCGGCCCCTCCACCGGGGACAAGAGCCGGTCCGGCACCTCCAACAGCACCGGCGCCAACGATGCCGGATCCGGCGCCTCGCCGGGTGCCGCGGGCAAGGGCACCGGCGCGCCCACCCGCTGATCCGCGACGCGGCGCGCGATGGCGCGCGCCGCAGGCTCGCCCCGGCCGGCCCGGCACCCCATATCGGTCCCGCGCCGCCCGGCGGCCGCGCGGACGGGAACGGACATGGCTGGCCTCAAGGACAAACGCGGCTTCATCGACAAGGATCGCCTCGACCTCTCGGAGCGCAAGGCGGTGGAGTTCTGGATGAAGCGCTGGGGCGTCACCCAGGACCAACTCGCCGCCGCCCACCGCAAGGTCGGCCGGATGACGAAGGACATCGCGGCCGAACTGGGCAAGAAGCGCTAGCGACCAGCCCGCCCCTGCCCCGCCCGCCCGCGCGCCCCTATCTTCCCGCGCAGGTCATGCGCGCGGGTCACCGCGCCGAACGGGAGCCGGCTTCGATGCCACGCTACTACTTCCATACGCATATCGGGGACGACGTGGTGGTGGACCCAGACGGCCGGGACCTGTCGAGCCCGGACGCCGCCTGGGCCGCGGCCCAGATCCTGGCCCGGCAGCTCCTCCAGGGCGCCGACAGCGACCCGCAGCTCCTGCGAGCGGTGCTGTTCGTGGAGGACCAGACCGGAGAGATCGTGCTGGAGTTTCCCCTGACCGAAGCCCTCGGGATCGAACCCCTGTCCGATCCGCCGGACGGTACGCGGCACTGAGGCCGGCGGAGCGCTCCGGCGCGCGATCGATTTGGAGCAGGGGCCGAGACGGGCCAGGACAGGTCTCGTCAGGAACAGCGTCTCGCCGGGCACCCCGTTCCAGGCCTCTGCGAGTCCTGGCGGAGTCCCGCCAGCGTCTTGGTCACGGTCACGTGAGTCCCGCGCGGTGCGATCGGCTGCCGATCCACCATCAAAAGCGTGCGAGGGTGGTCTTAAAAGCACAGCCTTCACGTTCGCACATTCGATTCCACAACGCGCATTGCGCATTTCCCATGGTCGTAGCAGCATGCTCCGCAGCCGTGCCGTCCGTGCGCGGAGAGGAAGCGCAAGACGCCATGTTCGCCTACGTCACGATCCATCTTGCGTGCTTCGCGCTCGTGCTGGAGATGGCCGGCCGCGCACCGCTCTGGCCCGACGAAGTGCCGGTTAGCCTGCTCCGCTGAGCGCCAGCAGCCCGCGCAGCTAGGCGCCGATCAGCCAAAGCGCTCCCCAGCCCAACAGCCCGACCCATCCCAGTTCCAAGACGGCAAGTGACCCCAGAACGATGGGGGTCAGGTAATCGCGTGGGGGCTTGCCTTCTGCGGACGTGGTGTCTGCCGTCGCGGCCAGGGCTTGTTCCGCCATGAGCATGTCCGATGTGAGAGGTGGATGTGTCCGTAACGCGGTCCCGTCGGAACCGTTTCAAAGTTTATCCAAAATTGGGTTCAAGTTCCGCGCCGGGCAACCATTGCGGCAAAACTGCGACACGAACCGTTTTCGTACGCGGGTGCTGTCCCTCGACGATCTCCACCGATCCATCGGGCGGTTTATCCCGGTTGATTGCGGCGGCGCTCTTGCGGTTGTGATCGCGACCGACCCGCGCCTCGTCGCCAGCGCGCCCTCCGAGCAGGTGGTCGCGGGGCGTCGGCTCCCCATGCGACACCGCAGGACGTGTCCTGCCGGGGGTCAGCGAAGGTCGTGGCGGCCCACGCGTCGAAACCGGCGATCCCCCAACAGGCGGCCCGGCCCCGGCGATGCCATAAGGCCCCCCGCATCCGGCCGGACCGGAGGGCGCACCACCGGGGCGCGGCACCTGAACTCGCCCGCGCCCGCTTGCCCCATGAGCCCAGGGCGCTACCCTGTCGCGCATCAGGTGCGATCGAAGGCACCGCGTGGGCGTCCGTTCCCGGACGGCGCGCGACGGGGCACAGGCAGAAAGGGACCTGGGATGAGAGATGAGGTTCGGTACCCGCAGGTCATTCCCATGGTGCAGGCCGTGCTCGATACCCTCCGGGCGGGCATCGCGGCGGAGGAAGCGGCCGCGTCGGAGCTCGCCGCACTGGCCGACACGATGCGCGACGCGCAACCGGAGACGGCGGCCGCGATCCTCACGACGAGCCGCAACCATGCCATCAAAGCGCTGGCGCTGCGCGGCAGGCGGGCGGCGCTCCTGGCAGGGTACGGTCTGGAGTCGATGTGATCTCCGCGCGCCGCACCGGCGCGGCGGCCGCGATCTCCGGCAGGCCCCGGGCGTAGAGCCTCGCCACGGCGGACCAGAAGCGCCCGGCATCCTCACCCTGGAGGAGGCGCAGGCGCCGATCGATGGCCTCGCGCGCCGCCTTCGCCATCGCGTCCAGGTCTTCGGCGGCTTCGAGCAGCAATGACATCGCGGCATCCTCATGCTGTGACGCACCATGGGGAACGTCCGCGCCGCACGAACCGATCCCTCGCCGGGAAGACGGGCGGCCAACGGCGTCGCCGGGCACCCGCGGGCCGCCTCGATCGTCACCGTCCGGATCGTGCGCAAGCCTCTGGATCAGGTCGGCTTCGCCGTGCATCCGCGCCGGTGGTGGTCGAGCGCTTCTTCGGGTGGATCAGCCGCATCCGCCGCCTGTGGAAAATCCCCAAAGCGACCCTCTCTTCCGCTCAAGCCTTCCTCCTCGCTGTTGCCCTCATGATCCTCGTTCGACGGCTGGGGGGGGGGGGGGGGACGGTAGAGTCCCTTCCATGCCATATGTCCAAGCTTGCGACACGCCCCGAAGGTGACCGTCGCGAACAAAGAGGCCACCGACCATCTGAAACGCGTCGCCGTTCGCACCGCAATCCTGCTCGTCCGGCCAGCAAGTCGGTGAGAAGTTACGCAGATTAGCTTGTTGCTTTGACCGGAAATCCGGTGGAATCATTAGTTCAAATCAGGAGGCGACCGATGTCTTGGACCATTGAGTGGAGCGAAGCCTCGGAGGCTGGCAGCTCTGAAGCCGAGTCGAGCGTCCAGATTCATCTTGCCTTAAAAGGCGAAGAAGAAGCCCTCTCCATTGCAGGAGATCTTCTCGAAAGAGGGTGCGTTGTGTGGTCGATCAAAAGAGATCACGGCATTCTCGAGATGGATAGGCATCGCGTTTTTCATCACTTCTATCCTCTTACTTCCTAACAATGCGCGGTCGGCAGCTCACTGACCTGCGTGGTGTAGGGCGAACCACACATTTTAAAGTGGCTCGACAACGCAAGTTGCCATCATGCTTGCAGGGGCGAGGAGCTATTTTCTTCCATGATCACACGGCACTTGATCCTGTCTCGAACCTCCCTCGCAGCGGCACTCACTGCTACAGCCCCCCGAGCCTGGCCGGCTATGCGACTGCCGTTGAGCCGAACCGACGCGGCTTAACCCGTTACTCCTTCACGCCAGCCAACTGGCCGGTCGGGCAAAAGCTCCGCATTGCGGTCCTGACCGACTTCCACGCCCATCCGCGCAACATGAATGAAGCGGATCTACTCGCTGTCGTTGCACGCACCAACGCGCCCAAGCCGGATGTCACTGTTCTACTGGGTGATTACGGATCGTGGCGCCCTAAGGCGCCCCAAGTCTGCGCCCTCTGTCTCGATGCCATTGCAGCCCGTGCCAGGGTGTCCCGCACAACAGTCCAGAATGCAATCCGGCAAGCTCGGTACCTCGGCATGGTCAAGGTCTAAGAACGCAGCCGGTCGGGCGCCAAGAGCCTGCCAAATGTGGTTCGCATCATCGACCGCGAGTGGCAGGCCTGGATCAGGTAACATGGGTTCAAAAAATCGAACATCATGGCCAAAGTGGTTTTCGAGAGAGAAGAGGCGGATCGGAGGAACTGATCCAAAAAGCATCGCAACGTGAGGAGCACGACCCGTGAAGACGGAATGGACCGACGCGGTCATGGGGATCAACGGTTTCGTCATCGAGGCGGAAACACGCTCAAATGCGCAGGTTTCTAGGGTCCTGGGACGGTTCTGCAGGGGCAGGACACGGTCCAGGTTCAAGGGCTGATCACGCCCCACGGAGATACCCTTGTGGCACTGCACACCCTTCAAACGCAGCTGCTGACGAAGCCAACGAAAGCCGGCGCATCAGATTAACAGCGATTGCATGACATATTATAGACCGATTCTATAAAGAAGGCACAAACTGAGCGGATGAGCCTAATAATTTATAAGCAAAGTAATCCCAGATTTAGACAAATTTATTGAAATATTGCGAGTGAAATACCAATTCAATAAGGCGTATTCTTAAATATCGATAGAGGATGTATTTTTTTCAGCACATATGAGCCCGTTGATCCCGCAATCGTAACTGTCATCTGCTCGCCATCAAGCAAGCCAACGTACCGGCGCTTACCGATATCAAAGACGATCATATTTCCATTTACATCAAGTACATTCAGAGCACTCCATTCGAATGGCTTATCTGGGCTGTCGTTTGCTTGAACTGCGTCTTGATCTACACGAATTTCAACACCGTCGCCTACCCAACGACCTTCAAGGAATTGGCGCATACTTGAATGAGCGACAGCTGGAGGTAAGCCAAGCATGCTGCCCAGCGCTGCTATGTTCAACAATCGGGTCGCCCTCAACGCATAGCTCCTACTCACAGGTCGTGAACGTTCAGAAGACCCTTAAGGCGATACAATAAGCCTCGCGAGGTTGATGAGCAAATATGAGCTCAGCCCCGTGACAAAGAGGATCGCGTACTTACCACCGTCAAAACAGGTACTGATGGAACCCACATTGATTGAAACCATAGCACGGCACGGCTGCTTCCGCAGAGAGAACCACCGGATACCCGACATCATTGAGCTATGCGTGGGATGCGCGTGTAGCCCTTGCAAGAGATGCTGGTGAAGGGGGCTTGAATGACCGCTCAGGATGGATAGCAGACCCTGACCTTTCTCCATGAAACAAGCGATCTGCCCGCGACCCACATCAGCGGGCCTGATTATGATCGGCGCAATTATTTCCTCGACGATAAAAGCAGCAACCAACAAAAAACTTAACCAATTCCTTTAACGTCACTTTAAAACTTAACTTCAATGATAAATACTCAAACATTGAGCGATCCGGCGATAGATTAATCAGGTAAATTTATGCTTAGCGCGAATGACGTCGCTGCAATTGCAAAAATATCTGATATAACGGGTGTGGGCGCTTTTCATACAAAGATTGGCGCCCTCACTGGCGTCGTACAAACGAAGAGTTTTAAATATTTGGTGTCGATTGATGGCGCATACTACAACAAAGACCTAAATGTTCTGTCCATCACAAAGCCTGGCCTCATTCTAGATGGCTATGACTTCCGTGGTGTTTCCATAAACATCCAAGCCGACAACATTACCATCAAGAATTCGTATTTTGACGCGTCAGCCGGTATTTACGCGATCAATGCATTTCCCGGGACAAAGAACCTTACGGTCGATCAATCGACATTCGACGGCCTGAAGATCAGCAAGGTCGGTTATGTCGATTTTATTACCTCGCGTGGCGAAAATACAATTCTCACCCATAACACGTTCCTTGATGCGCCTTCTGATGCAGTTTCCATTCAGAGCGGAACAATCAGCGCGAACTACTTTGCCGGGGGGGCATATACGACTGGCGCACACGCGGACGCGATCTGGATCGGCAAGACCATCAGCCCAGTCGTGATCTCCGAGAACGTCATTGATTGGCGTTCCCGTGAGGATGCGCCAGCCGAAACAAACAATGCCGTTCGTATCACCGGTGAGATGGGCAACGTTTCGGACGTTCTGGTCAAGAACAATATCATTCTAGGGGGCAGCTACAGCATCCTCGTATCTGACGGCGCGACCCAGACCCACACCGCCGCCCAGGTCGGTTCGGTGAGCAGCGTGAGGATCACCGGTAACGTCGTCGATTACGGCAAATACGGCGAGCTCGAGCAGAGTTCTCGCCCCAAGGATATGGTCTATGCCAACAACCTTCACGCCACCGGAGGACCTGCGACACCGGGCCTCGAAGCAGCCGGATCTCTGCCCGACCCATTGACTCTTAATATGATTTCCGCAAGCGCGCCGGGGGCCGCGATCAAAGGAACTGCGAAGAACGACTACATCATCGGCGGCAGCGACTCCAACTATATCGAAGGCGGGGACGGCGACGATGTCATCGCGGGCGGCGGCGGGCGAGATTTCATCACTGGCGGTATCGGGAACGATATCTTCGTGTACAAATTCCTGTCGGACGATGGCATCGACCGCATCGGAGATTTCGTTCAGGGTCAGGACCGGATCGATCTGGCCTCCATCGCCGGTGCGCCCAAGGCGTTCGCCGACTGGCAATGGCTTGATTCCGAGAGCTTCACCGGCCATGCTTGGCAGTTCCGCTCTACCTACGCCAGCACGACGACAGTGATCGAAGTCGATGCAGATGGCAACCTGAAGGCCGATCTGAAAATCGAACTCACCGGCAAGATCGCCGTTGGCACCAGCGATTTCATTTTGGTCCACAACGCCGATTTGGTCACGGCGCCGGTCCAGGCTCCCATATCAGTCCAACCGACGGCGTCGCCGCAAGCTTCGACAGTCGCTCAAAGCTACCCGGCGGCTTTAGCCTTGGCTGCCCCCGAGCATCTGAGTCCAATCTTTCGCTTCTTCGACACACAGACTGGCAATCATTTCTACACGGCAAGCGCAGTCGAGAAAGCGCAAATCCAGTCAAGCATGCCAACGTTCAATTACGAGGGTGCAGCGTGGTCAACACCCGATAAGGGTCCGGATACCCACAACGTTTTCCGTTTCTTCGATACGAAGGGGGGAACGCACTTCCTGACGGACAGTGTCGCGGAGCGCGACGTCATCCTAGCGACGATTCCCAATTATACCTACGAAGGCGTAGCGTTCGCAGCATACAACGATGTGGCTGGGCCAGGACACCTGACACTTGATCGCTTCTATAATACCCAGACGGGTCAGCATCACTTCTCGGCATCTTCCGAAGAGACCGCCAGCATCAATCAGGGAGCGGCTGGCCCTGGATGGATCTCCGAAGGCAAGGCCTTCACTGTTCATATGCCGACAGATGTTGGGCTTTACGCCTAAAAAGGAAGACCTTTGGGACTCATACCAATCCTCACTGATCAGAACGCATGGGCCCATCGGCGCAGTCCGATGGACATGAGGCGCCAGGGTTGGGCGATGATCTTGTTCCAGGCGTCGCAGCAGTGATCGAGGATGTCGTCGTAGGATTGGAAGATCCGGTTTCCGAGCCAGTTGTCCCGCATGAACTGCCAGAGGTTCTCGACCGGGTTGAGTTCGGGTGAGCGCGCCGGCAGGGACAAGAGGGTGATGTTGTCGGGAACCGGCAGCTT
>NZ_LMRA01000001.1 GCF_001424705.1 Methylobacterium sp. Leaf465 | reverse complement strand
TGTCTGTCGTCAGATGATTTGGGACATTCAGCGGTGTTCAGGAGCGGAGGCTCTGGTCCATCTGGGGTAAGAGGTTAGGCAGCCTGCGCGTGATGGCGCAAGCGGCGATCCATCAGGGTCTGACGCTTGATGCGTTCCCGCTCGGCCAGGATCCCTTCGCCGCGTCCGAAGTAGACGTCGGCGGGTGTGAGGTTGCTCAGGCTCTCATGAGCTCGGGCATGGTTGTAGTGTTCGACGAAGTCGGCAATCTGCGTCTCCAGCTCACCGGGCAAGTAGGCGTGTTCCAGCAGGATGCGGTTCTTGAGCGTCTGATGCCAACGCTCGATCTTGCCCTGCGTTTGAGGATGGCATGGCGCGCCGCGGATGTGGGTCATGCCTCGGCTGGCGAGCCAGTCGGCCAGGTCGCTGGCGACGTAGCTCGGCCCGTTGTCGGAGAGCAGGCGTGGCCGCTGCATCACCCGCGCCTGATCGAGCCCAGCTGCACCCAGCGCCAGGTCGAGTGTGGCGGTGACGTCGCTGGCCTGCATCGTCGTGCACAGCTTCCACGCCACGATGTAGCGTGAGAAGTCGTCCAATACGGTCGACAGGTAGTACCAACCCCAGCCAACGACCTTCAGGTAGGTGAAGTCCGTCTGCCAAAGCTGGTTGGGCGCGGTGGTCTTATCGCGGAACTCGGCGGCAGCCTTGATGACGATATAGGCCGGGCTGGTGATCAGGTCCTGAGCCTTGAGGAGCCGGTAGACAGTGGCTTCCGAGACGAAGTAGCGGCGCTCGTCGGTGAAGCGCACCGCCAGCTCACGCGGACTGAGTTCAGGCTGCTCCAGAGCCAGGGCTACGATCTGCTCGCGGATCTCCGCAGGTAGACGGTTCCAGACCCGGCTCGGCTGCGAGGGATGGTCCTTCAGCGCCTCGGGGCCGCCGCGCTGGTAGGCGTCGTACCAGCGGTAAAACGTCGAGCGCGTGATGCCGAGCTTGTCCAGGGTGGCACGCACCGGCAGGTGGGATTGCTCAACGAGCCGGATGATCTCCAGCTTCTCAGAGGCCGGGTACCTCATGCCTCGTCGCCCCCAGCCCCGGTCATGCTTTTTTTGAGCAGACGGTTCTCTAGGACGAGATCAGCTACGACCTCCTTCAGCGCCCCCGCCTCGCGCCGCAGATCCCGCACCTCGTCCGTGGTGGCCGCACGAGCCGTGTCCCCCGACAGGCGCTTCTTGCCCGCCTCCAGGAACTCCTTGGACCAGCCGTAGTACATTGAGGCGGCGATCCCCTCGCGTCGGCACAACTCGGCGATGCTGTCCTCGCCACGCAAGYCTTCCAGCACCACGCGGATCTTCTCCTCGGAGGAGAACTGCCGACGTGTGGCCCGACGGATGTCCTTGATCACCGCCTCTGCCGGTTTCTTGGCCGGCCCAGATGTCTGCTTCATCTTCGCTCCTCAGGGGCTACGATGAACCAGCCATCCTCCGTTCGTGAAGACCCTCAATCTGTCCCACAGGTGCTGACGTCGGACANGATGTCTGCTTCATCTTCGCTCCTCAGGGGCTACGATGAACCAGCCATCCTCCGTTCGTGAAGACCCTCAATCTGTCCCACAGGTGCTGACGTCGGACACAGGCCGCCGTTCCCGTTGCTGTTGACGTACCAGGAGTGCGTGCCGTGCTCGGCCAAGATGGCTTCGTAGTTGGTCTGGTAGAGCCAAGCGCGTTCGCCTGGACGATTGCTCAGCGGGACGCCAACGACCGGACGGCCGTCATCATCCCGGCTGTGAAGGACAGCCGTAGTCATGGTGAGAGTTCCTTGGAGGATGGTGGAGGTGGTCCGGTCAGGCGAAGTGATGTTGCCGTGAACGGGGACCGAAGGCGGAAGAAGCGGTGCGGGAAACGCTACACAACTGGAAAACAATTGATGCGCCCAGGCAGGGGAAGCCGCCTGATTATTCCTGGGGTGGGTGGTAATTCCGAGGGCCCCGTCACGGCCAAGCGAATGAGGCGCCTCGGGTGGAAAGTAATCCCTCTCACGCGGCGGTCGGTACGGACCCTCCCCCGCGTTTCAGGAGCCGAGCGACCGGCGGACACTCCACGATGAGGTGGCGCCGCCCGGCCCAGACCTCGAAGCCCTGTGGTCCCCACATCCCATCGACGTAGCGCCGCCCACGGCTGAGGCTGTCTCGCTCGTAAAAACAGTCGAAAGATTTACCCAAGGTCACACCGGTTCGGCTCACCGCGAGCACCGTCACACCGGAGCGGCTGAACGTAATCATCGTCGTTGATCCCCAAGGGCCTGTTCACCGGCCCGCAAGGGAAAGTTCCCATGCCCACGAAAAAAGAACTAGACTTGAAGTGGAATTTTGTTATCACGACAAAAGTTTTGCGCCAATACTTACCCACATCCGGGTCGATTATTTAGAAGCGTTCCCAGTCGGGTTCGGCGCCTTGGCCTTCACCAGGGACTTGCGGCGAGCCTTTACCGAACGCTTCATCTCCATCTCTGCGCGCGGCGGCTTCATTCGCAAGCCAATCTCCGCAATGCGCTCGGCCAACTCCGCCCGGTCTTCCGGCTTGAGGCCGTAGCGATCCTCTGATGTCCACGGGATACAGGTGACCACCTTGGAGCAAACGCTCCTCAACTCGCGAACCTTGATGCGGGCGAGGGCCCAGCCGTCGCGGTTGCCCTGCTCCCGCTCCTGGGCGGTGACGATTTCGAGAAGGCGAAACTCGCGCTCGATTGCTTCGTGGAGGATGAGCGCCTGCAGTCGGTGAGGTAGATTGGCGGGTTGAGAGCGAACATCCAACGGCCTGAAACGCGACAATAGCCGGGCTTACCTTACCGCGACACGTCAGCCCATGACTCTACATGTCACGTTGTCAGGTGAGCGGAAATCTGGATTGGAGTGGATACCAACCCCGCAATCACGTCCTTGCCAGCCCCTATCCCTGCCTCCACTCGGCCGAGCGTGGTCCGCTCATCACCTGGAAAGCGCCGGAACAGAGGCGCGGGGGGGTTTTGGTGATGACGGCCTTGAGCTTGCGCACAGATGTCCCTTTCCGACTCCCGCCGGGGGTTAGCCTCGCAACTCCCCGCCTCGCGACCTAGTTGGATCTGATCCGCCATGTGTCGCCCGCCCTGCGAGCTGCACAAGGACCTCTGGGCTCAGAGCTAACCCGAAAGGCTGCACCGATGACGGACAAGCTCAAGAGGACGATACTTGGGGCGGTCATCGCCATCGCGTTGGCAGTGGCTGTGTCCTATGGGCTCATCACCCAACAGACCGCTGACGGCCTCCAGAACAAGGCCAATCAGGCGATAGCGGAGGACCAGGGAGTGCAACCGCAAACTCCGCAGCAACAGGCGCCTTCCAATCCCACCTCACAGGCACCCAGGGCGCCAGCACCGCAGCCGAACGATCCGGCTACGCCGACACCCAGCCCAGCGCCTCGGCAGTGACCTAAGCCCCCCCACTCTCCTACTCATGGGACCCGTAAGCTGGCCCCTCACCGCCTCCCGCCCTGGATGAGCCTCAGGCCCATCATCCCAGGCGGCAAGTCTGGCGGCGTAGGCGCCCGCTCCAGGTCCGGGAAGTGGGCATGACAGCGGGGCACGTACTGGTTCCCCTTCCGCCGCCCAGAGTGCTCCCGGTGCGGACAGTCCAAGGCAATCTGCTTCAAGACGTCCTCTAGCGGCGTCTCAGGGCCGAAGCGTGCGGCAAGCCTCGCCAGCCGATAGCTCCCCGTCCGGTGCGGGCACATGGTGCAAGCCACGCGGACCACGACATACGGGTAGGCAGCGAGGTTCGGGACAGCATCAGGCCTCCTTGGCGGCATCGTCCAGACCACCACGCACGTAGCCCCGCGAGATGAGCCGGCTGTGCGCTCGGGCTCGCCTGTCGCCTTCCATGAGGTCCGCTAGGGCATCCGTGATGGCGATGCGTAGCGCCTGCCCTTCGTTGCCCGCGGTTGTGACGAGGTAGGCTTGAGCGATGGCCTCGATGGGACAGGAGGAGATAGGTGGCCGGGTGTCTTCTCTCGGTGCCACGCGATGATGCCCCTTCGATCCGCTGTGAGAACGGATGAGGAACACGCCACAGGCCAATGGGTTCGGTCAAGGGTGGCGAGATTGTTTCGCAGGGTCCATCGAGTGCCCCCGCTACGTCAGCGGAGAGGAGCGGATCAGATCGAGTTTTCGGTTCTTCTCGTGGGCATAGAAGGTGGACCCGTCGAACCTCAAGCCCAGCCGGACGGGGACGCCGATGCTCCCAGCGACCTTCGCCATTTGCGAGGGCGCAAGGCTGTTGGAGGCTAGCTTCTCGCGCGCTTCATCAAGCATGATGCGAACGTTGTCTCCAAGGCGCACAGTGCGGAAGGCCGCGCCGCTAGTTGCGAGCGCTAGCCCTGGAGGCAGGAACGGCCGCCCGTCGATGTTGATAGTCACGTTTACACCCTTTTTGCGAAGCATTAAGAGCTGGTCATCGCTCATGGGCGGTTCGGGCAATATTCCCCTAATCTCCGTGTTCATGTCGGCTGGGCTTGTGTGCAACAGGGTGCGAAGTAGAGATTGCATGGCCCACGAGTTGTGGGGTTGCACGTCAAGAAGAACCGCTCTGGCTGGGTTGATGTAGGCGAACAGCAGTGGGCCGCTTCTCTTAACTCTCTCAGGTCGGTCGAATACGCGCCCAAGATGGAAGTGGCTTATCTGCCAGTCGTTGAACATCAGGTCCGCTTTCGGGTCGTCCTTTCTACGTCTCACCCTTTCGCTCAGCCACGGTGACACATCTCCGCCTGTTCGTAAGACAGCCGCAATCTCGCTGATAGCCGGCTGAGATGATAGATGGGCCTTAACCTGCTCAGAAAAGATAACTTCACGAGGCTGCCGCGGGATGAGTCGAGCCCGGTAGTTCAGCCAATCGTAGAGTACGTCACGCCACAGCTCAGCGTCAGCCCGCAGTGGACCGAAGTCGGCTTCAATGAGCGATCTAAGGTCAGCGGTTGTCTCGTCGGTGAAAGCTACCACTTCGGTCCTTGGCTTGGTGCATGCCGGTGCCGTAACATCGCGGACTCGTTCAGCGCCCGATACGCGGCCTTGTCTCCAATCTTGAGCTTCACCGCACTGAAGTCTAGGACCTAGGGGATAGGAATTCCAAGCTCTTGCAGTTTTTGCTTGGCAATCGCCTTCCCAATCTCGACCGTCGCTTTGAAGCCAACACCGCCAATCGTTGACGCCGCGCTCTTCGTCTTTTTCCAAATTTCTGGGTCACGTAGCGTGTCGATGAAGTCATGACCTTCCCAGGTCATACCTCTCACATAAACCCCGCCCCCTAGAGAGCGCGCCATCTGGTCAATGAGGCCATGCTCAACCATGAGGCTGTAGTGATATTCGAATTGCTCAGGCGTGAACTGAGAACCGGGCAAGCCTTCAGTAAGGTCCATTTGCTTGAGGCCACCCTCGATAGCCAGAAGGATTTCTCGAACCAGCTCCATGTCTCGTTTCATGCGCCTAGCCTCCCAACCTCTCCTTCACGTATGCCTGAACTGGGGATGTCCGGGAAACAAGTCTAGGCCATCTTCGGCGCCAGCTTCGCGACCACCCTCGACACCTGCATTGGCGACCACAAGCCTCCCCGCGCGGTTGGGATGCCGCGCTCGTTCAGTGCCCTTGCGATGCCGCCCAGGGACTCGATACCTGCCCCACGAAGCTCAACAAGGATGGGCCCGAGGTCTACAGCCCTTGCCTTCGACTTGGCCGTCCTAGTGGCTCTGCCGGCCTCCCTGGTGGCATCTGACATCACCACGCCCCGGTTCCCACCGAGCTTCGTCCCACGAGCCTTCGCTGCCTGGAGGGCGGCCCTGGTGCGGCTGGCAATCATGCCCGCCTCCAGCTCCGCCACGGACGCCATCTGTTGAAGCAGGAACCGGCCGGTGGGACCCTCTATCTCCGGAAGGTCACAGAAGCGGACCTCTACGCCGGCCTCTAGGAGGCGATGGAGGAAGGCCGAAGAGCGCGTAAGTCGGGAAACGTTCGCGACGATGAGCGGAATACGGTGCAAGCGGGCGGCTGAGAGGGCTCGCTCCAGCTCGGGTCGGTCGCTCTTGCGTCCGCTCTCGACCTCCACGAACTCGGCACGGATGCTCCAGTCGCCCCCGTTAAGGTAGCGCCGAACGGTTTCCTTCTGCGCCTCCAGGCCGAGCCCCGAGGCTCCCTGACGGGCCGTGCTCACACGGTAGTAGGCAACGAAAGCGCCTTGAGCCATAGCCATCACATTCCAGCCAACGAACGTTGGCCAGATTGTTATGGATTGGTTTGAGCGGCGTCAAGTGGTCTGAGACTTCGAAGGATCGTACCGGCCGTGTTCGTCTAGCTGGGACGACTCCACCTCTTCAGCGGTGCCAGGGATGACCTCTCCCTTCGCCACGTCTCTGATGCGGTCCTCTGGGCTCTTCAGAGGAGGATAGACCCACTCGTCCTTCGCCACGTCCCAAACCCTGAAGTGATGGACCGTCACCATGCGATGCTCTCCCGCAGTCCTTGGTTCGCTAAAGGTAGCGACCTGTGAGCGGCGGGCCAGCCATCGACGGTCTCGTCCAGCTTCGAACGCGCTCTGCGGCCCCCCCTCTCCCGCGCGCGCATCACGGGCGCCAGCGTGCTTCTCCCTGCGCAGGCACTCACGTCCAGGCGGGGGTATACGGGGGGGAACCGCGCGTGCCGTTTTGATCGATGTCCTCACAGATTTTTTCGGTGAAACAAAGGGTGCATTGCAAGCAGCGCCAAAAAACTCTCCTACACCGACTACCTCTTGATAGGCGTTCGCAAGGCACCATTTCAGACTTCGCACAGACAAGGATTTATGATTTTCTCTTACCAGCGTGGAGACTTTGAGTGATTACGTTTCCAACAAATCGGCCTCAGGCGCTTTTTGACGCTTTCAAGAAGGCAATCAAGGACAATGACATTACGACTTGGGAGGCAGACAGGGACGGAGATTTCACCCATCTCGCTTCTCAGTGGAAATTGAGAGGATACCTAAGGGCCGAGGTAGTGACTGGTAAGGCGTTAATTTTTACAATTTTGTTCGCAAAAGACGAGCCGCAAAAACGGCTTGTATATGCTTACTACGGATCGAAGATTATCGAAACTTTCACTAACCACTTCCCCAGCAGCTATGCCCCAAGCGCTACCATGACACCCAATGCAACTGGGAACGATGCTGCTTTCACGTAAAGGTAGCAAGCATACAGCATCCTCCCCCTCCCCTCGGAGCAACCCTTTAATGTTCCGCGGGGCCAGGCGGCGGTT
Organism: Methylobacterium sp. Leaf465; assembly: GCF_001424705.1. Taxonomy (GTDB): domain Bacteria; phylum Pseudomonadota; class Alphaproteobacteria; order Rhizobiales; family Beijerinckiaceae; genus Methylobacterium. Next base: position 603,445 of record NZ_LMRA01000001.1, on the reverse strand, counting down.
ATTCAACGGAATTTACACAGGCTCGCAGTGCTTTAGCATCAGCGCGCCCCGGGTAACGTCTCATCGTCATAGCGAGAGGCCCATCTTCGTTCGAGTGACCGACAACATCCGCTATCGTCCACGCTGTGAAGCCGGTAGCGCCCTCCTCCAGGGCTCCGACTGCCTTTCGGATGAACCAGAGCCGCCAGGAATGGAAATCAACGCGGGATACTCGCGCGCCTTGGGGCATGTCGTCCACTCAGTGCGCGCAGCCCTCCGCTGGTTTCGCGTATGGGCCCCTTCACGAGAGGGGAGATGGACACTCGGACTGGGCGCCTTCGGAGCTGTCTTGGGGCTGTTCATCGGCGGAATGGGGCTGGCGCTGTTAGGCACCGCCCTGCCCCTCAGCGGATGGATGGTCTTCGGGCCCCTGTTCGCCTTGGTTGGAAGCCGTGTCGGGGTATCCAAGCAAGCCGTCCGTTCACGAGACCGGCACCTCTAGAACGTACTTGGGAAACAGCCTCAGCTCCTCGGCCATGTCCTCCACCGTGGGGGTCTCGTAGTCGTCCCCTACGTCGTCCGAGGCGTGCCCACAGAACGCGAACCGTATCCTCCGCTCAATCTTCGCCCGCGCCGCACGCCGCTTGAAGGTGTGCCTCCAGGCATGGTTCGGGCTGATGTTCGTGTCCGTGACACCGAGACCCCGAACCCACTCCGCAAGCTTGTTTCGCTGCTTCACCCAAGGGGCTTGGACTGGGTTGGTCGGGTCCTCGCGGGTCACCCGCTGGCCCTCAGGGTCGTAGAACAGCGGCCCCTTCCCGGCTTGCTCAACGAAGGCGATGAGACCCAGCTCAATCAGGTGGTCGTGGAGCGGGACGACCCGCGCCTGTCCGCCCTTCACCGTCCCGGCCTCGGGGTTGATCTTCATGACCCAAAAGCCCGCTTTGTGGCGTGTGAAGTCCTCTGCGCGGAGCTGGGTCACTTCACCCGGCCGCGAACCCGTATAGGCACAAATCCAGGGCACCCACCGGCGTGCCGCGAGATTATGAACGGCCATGCGTCCGGGTGCTGGCGCGGTGGTCGCGTTGAGGATCACGCGCCATTCCTCTTCCAGGAACTCGCGCTCGCGGACCTTCGGTTGGGCCTTACCCACCGCCACGGTGACCCCCTCGAAGGGATTCATGGTGAGGCGCTTGTTGTCGCGTGCCCACCCGAAGGCGACACGGGCCGCCCTTAGCCACACATCGTTGACCACCCCTGCGGTCCGCTCGGGGGTGACCAGCGTGTTCTTCCAGGCGATGGCGTCGTCTCCGCTGATGGTCGCGATGTCACGCCCCTCGAAGTACGCCTCAAGGCCCCGGAAGACGGCCCGCCAGCGGTTCACCGTGGACGCTCCCGGCCGGCGCTCTGCGATCCATGCTTCGAAGAGCGTCCAGCACGTCAGGCGTGCCGCCTTCCCCGGTGCAGCCTGCTTGAACTTAGGGTGACGCTGAGGGCGCTCGTCAGGCTGGAAGTTGCCTGAAGCCTGCCGGTCTAGCAGCGCCCACGCGGCACGAAACTCCGGTTCGATCACATCCACCAGGAAGCCTTCAGCCTCGGGGGTGAGAGTCACCTCGCGCTCTGTGAGAAAGGTTCCGATGCGGCCCCGCTCGCGCAAGTAAGCGCGCGCCGCATCGCTCCCACGGCAGCTATGTGCCGCCTCCAGCCCCTCCAGCTCAACAGCCCCGGCCGCTTCCGAGACAGGGAGGTCCGCCCGCCATTCGAGGAACCATGCGTACCACTGACCCGCTAGCCCGTGCGCCTCCCGGTGGTTCAGGCTTCTCCCCTCGCCCCTCGCAGCGGCCCTCAGGGCCTCGATACGGCCCGTTACGGTCGCGTCCCACTCGCGCAGCTCTGCCTTCGCGGAACCCGTGGACAAGCTCCCAGGGCGACGGAAACGCTCCTCCTGTGAGACGCCGAACGCTTGCTTGTACGCTTCGCGAACGTCCTTGGGGATGCCCTTACGGGCGAACCAATCCCCGTTGGAGGCACGGCTAAGGGAGGTCATCGGAACGGCCATTTGTAGCGCCCTTTGTAGCGAGGAGCGCCGAAAAACACCTTGTTGCCAGCATCTTACTGGCACCGTTCACGATTTCAATGGATTGGTGCGGACGGCGGGACTCGAACCCGCACAGCCAAAGGCCGCAAGATTTTAAGTCTCGTGCGTCTACCGGTTTCGCCACGTCCGCATGCCGGCATCAGCGGTAGCGGGGCGGCCTCCGCAGATCAAGGCGTCCAGCCGTAGAGCCAGGCGTAGCGACGGTTCATTCCGTCCGGCCCGAGGCGGCCCATCACGACATTACGGATCGTGCCGACGAGAGCCCCCGCATGATAGGTCCGGCCATTGGCACGGGCGGCCCGGCGAACGCGGCGCACCCGCGCACGCCGCACCGCATCGTAGCGGGCCAGGGCGGCACCGAGATCGGCGCCGTCCGCGCCCAGTTCTCTGGCGAGGATCGCCGCATCCTCGATGGCGAGGGCGGCCCCCTGTGCGAGGAAGGGCAGGATCGGATGGGCGGCATCCCCGATCAGGGCCAGCCGTCCGCGTGCCATCGGACGGGCGGCACCCCGATCCTCCAGCGACCAGACCAGCCAGGAATCCGGTACGGCCAGGAGGGCCGCGAGGGGCAGCGCCGCGTCGCGAAAGCGGGCGCGCAGCACGGCCGGCTCACCGAGTTGGCCCCAGCCCTCGCTGCCCTTCCGCTCCGGAATCACGGCGACGACGTTGACGTGCTGGCCACCCCGGATCGGGTAATGCACCACGTGGCGCGCCGGCCCAAGCCACAGGCCCGTGGCCTCGCCCGAAAGTTCGGGTGGCAGGGCTTCCCGCGGAACGATGGCCCGCCACGCCGCGGCACGCCCGGACCTCAGGTCCTTGCCGTCGAGGTGGCCGCGCAGGCGGGAGCGTACACCGTCGGCCCCGATGACGAGGTCGGCGGAAAACCGCTCGGTCCGCGTGCCCGTGCCGCTTTCCAGGGTCAGGTCGACACCGTCCGGCCGCTCCGCCAGACCGGTCACGTCCCGTCCCATCAGGAGGCGGATACCCGGCCGGCCGCGCACAGCGTCGAGGAGCAGGGTCTGCAGGTCGGCCCGGTGGATGACGTAGTAGGGCGCGCCGAAGCGCTCGCGCAGATGGGCTCCTAGAGCGACGCCGCCTATGACCGTCCCACTCGTCAGGGCCCGCACCACCACTGCCGGCGGCTCGCTCGCCGCGCGTCGCAGGGCGGCGCCGAGGCCGAGGCCGATCAACACTCGGCTGGCATTCGGCGACAGCTGGATCCCGGCCCCGACTTCGCTGAATCCGGTGCGGCGCTCGATGAGGGTGACGGCATGGCCGGCGGAATCGAGGGTAAGCGCAGCCGTCAGGCCGCCGATGCCCGCGCCGACGATGGCGATGTTCAGGGCCGGCACGGAGCCGCCTCGCCTGATCAGGCGGCGGCCGAGGTCCGGTCGTCCCAGACGCAGATCGCCGGATCGGCGTTGCCAGCGGCCAGGGTCGGCCGGTAGCGGAACAGCGTCGAGCAGTACTGGCAGATGGTCTCGTCGTCCGTGCCCATGTCGAGGAAGATGTGGGGATGATCGAAGGGGGGCTTGGCCCCGATGCACATGAACTCCTTGGAGCCGACGTGAATGACCGCCACGCCGGGCTCATTGTGGAAATGCGGGACCGCCTTGTCAGCCATCGCCTCGTCCTGCCTGCCGGCCCGCCGAAGCCTCGTCCTCGAGGAAGGATCGTGCTCGTGCGGGCATCCGTGTTGTCGGGGTCTGCCGGGACCCGTCTCTAGCCTCTCCCTCGGCGCAATCCTAGTGCGCAGCGCGCGAAGGGTTGGCCTCGCGCGCGCGTCACCGTACATAGGGGCAGGCCCCGCCCCGGTTCCCCTCCGCGAAACGTCCCCATGACCCAGAACGAACAGGCCGTGTCCGAGAGCGGACGCCGCGCGCCCCAGCCGCCGATTCATGGACCGGAGGCCTTCGAGGGCATGCGCAAGGCCGGCCGTCTGACCGCGGAAGCCCTGGATCTGCTGATGGAGGCCACCGCTCCCGGCATCACAACGGACCATCTCGACAAGCTCGCCTACACCTTCGCCATGGACCACGGCGCCTATCCGGCCTCGCTGCTCTACCGCGGCTATCCGAAATCGATCTGCACCTCGATCAACCACGTGGTCTGCCACGGCATCCCGAACGACAAGCCCCTGCGCGAGGGCGACATCGTCAACCTCGACATCTGCCTCATCGTCGACGGATGGCACGGCGACTCGAGCCGGATGGCCTATGTCGGAGAGGTGCCGCGCAAGGCCCAGCGCCTGTGCGAGATCACCCACGAGTGCCTGATGCGCGGCATCGCGACGATCAAGCCGGGGGGCTCCACCACGGATATCGGCCGGGCGATCCAGGCCTATGCCGAGGCGGAGCGCTGCTCCGTCGTGCGGGATTTCTGCGGCCACGGCCTCGGGCGCACCTACCACGATGCCCCCACCATCCTGCACTACGTCGAGCCGAGCTACGACGTGAAGTTCCAGCCCGGCCAGTTCTTCACCGTCGAGCCCATGATCAATCTCGGCCGGCCAGCGGTGAAGGTCCTCTCCGACGGCTGGACCGCGGTCACCCGCGACCGCTCGCTCTCGGCGCAGTTCGAGCACACCGTGGCGGTGACGGAGACGGGGGCGGAAATCTTCACTCTCTCGCCCATGGGTCTGCACCAGCCCGCGCCGACCGCCGGTTGATTTCGGGCTCATGACCACCCGGCCGCCGTCCGCGCCCGACCCGTCGGACGGCGAGCCGCATTACCTCGGCCATCGCGACCGCCTGCGCGCCCGGTTCGCCCAGGGTGGGGCCGAGGCCCTTCCGGATTACGAGCTTCTCGAACTCGCCCTGTTCCGGGCCATTCCCCGCCGGGACGTGAAGCCCCTGGCCAAGGCCCTGATCCGACGCTTCGGCAGCTTTGCCGAGGTGGTGAGCGCTGAGCCGGCGCGACTTGCTGAAATTGAAGGCATCGGCCCCGGAGTCATCGCCGACCTGAAGCTCATCGAAGCGGCAGGGCATCGGCTGGCGCGCGGGGCGATCGCCGACCGCCCTCTGCTCTCGTCGTGGAGCGCCGTGCTGGAATATTGCCGCGCCACCATGGCTTTCGCGGCGCGCGAGCAGTTCCGCGTGCTGTTCCTCGACCGACGCAACCACCTGATCGCCGACGAGGTCCAGGGGCGGGGAACCGTCGACCACACGCCAGTCTATCCGCGCGAGGTGGCGCGCCGTGCCCTCGAACTCTCGGCCACCGCCATCATCCTGGCTCATAACCATCCCTCGGGCGACCCCACTCCCTCGGCCGCCGACATCCGGATGACCCGCGAGCTCATCGGGGTGCTGGACCCCCTCGGCATCCTGATCCACGATCACATCATCCTGGGTCGGGAGGGTCACGCCAGCTTCAAGGGCTTGAAGTTGATCTGAACGTGCTACCCTACACGCAAGGGCGGTGGGCGCGGACTCCGATCCCAAGACGCTGGCGCGCCTCTTGCCTAGACAAGAAACGGTGTTCAAGGGGGAGACGCGAATGGCGCTCGCTGCATTCGACGAGATGACCGGGCTGCCCGATGGGGCGCTGAGCAACCCCGCCGTGCGCGAAGCCTACGACAGCCTGAAGCACTGGCTCGACACCACGCCGCCCGAGCATTTCAACACCCGCCGCAGCCAGGCCGAGATGCTGTTCCGGCGCATCGGCATCACTTTCGCGGTCTACGGCGCGAACGAGTCCACCGAACGGCTGATACCCTTCGACATAATCCCGCGGGTCATCACGAAGCCCGAATGGGGTTTCCTGGAGCGAGGCCTCAAGCAGCGCGTCACCGCCATCAACGCCTTCCTGAAGGACATCTACGGGGCGCAGGAATGCATCAAGGCCGGCGTGATCCCGGCCGACCTCGTCTACCGCAACCCGCATTACCGCATGGAAATGCGCGCTTTCCGGGTGCCGCACGACCTCTACGTCCACATCGCCGGCATCGACATCGTCCGCACCGGGGAGAACGACTTCTTCGTGCTGGAGGACAATGCCCGGACCCCGTCCGGCGTCTCCTACATGCTCGAGAACCGCGAGGTCATGCTGCGGCTGTTCCCGGAGCTGTTCTCCCGCCACCGCGTCGCACCGGTGGAGAACTATCCCGACGCCCTGCTGGCGACCCTGCGCAGCCTCGCGCCGTCCACGGCGACCCGCGACCCCACCGTCGCGCTGCTGACGCCGGGTCGTTACAACTCGGCCTTCTACGAACACTCGTTCCTGGCCGACAAGCTCGGCGTCGACCTCGTCGAGGCCTCCGACCTCTTCACCAAGGACGACGTCGTCTACATGCGGACGACCGAGGGGCCCCGCCGGGTCGACGTGCTGTACCGCCGTCTCGACGACGATTTCCTCGATCCGCTAGTCTTCCGCCCGGACTCGGTGCTCGGAGTCCCCGGCATCATGAACGCCTACGAGCGCGGGACCGTGACCCTGGCCAACGCCGTCGGTACCGGCATCGCCGACGACAAGGCGGTCTACAGCTACATGCCGGAGATCGTGAAGTTCTTCACCGGCGAGGAGCCGATCCTGCACAACGTGCCGACCTACCGCTGCCGCGAGAAAGAGGCTTTCGCCTATGTGATGGACAATCTCAGCGAGCTCGTGGTGAAGGAGGTCAACGGCTCCGGCGGCTACGGCATGCTGGTCGGCCCACACGCCACCAAGCGCGAGATCGAGGAGTTCGGACGCAAGCTGAAGCATGCGCCGGACGGCTTCATCGCCCAGCCGACCTTGGCCCTCTCCACCTGCCCGACTTTCGTCGCATCCGGGGTCGCACCCCGGCACGTGGATCTGCGCCCCTTCGTGCTGTGCGGCTCGGACGAAATCCGCATCGTCCCCGGGGGCCTCACCCGGGTCGCGCTGAAGGAAGGGTCGCTCGTCGTGAACTCAAGCCAGGGCGGCGGCACCAAGGACACCTGGGTCCTCGACGCCTGAGCCATCGCGCGGCATCCGGCGGGGCCTTCCGTCCCGGGTGCCTTTCCAAGTCCGTGCCGGCTCCGGCATAGTCCTTTTCGCCCTGCGGCCTGCGTTTCCGACGCCAGCCGACGTCCCGATGGAACCCCATGCTGTCCCGGACCGCCGACAACCTGTACTGGCTCTCGCGCTACGCCGAGCGAGCGGAGTTCGTCGCCCGCATCCTCGATGCCGCCCTGCGCCTGGCCGCCCTGCCGTCGAGCTACGGCGGCGGCGAGACCAACGAGTGGGCCTCCGCCCTGGCCTCGGCTGGCGATCCGGACGTGTTCAAGCCGCTCTACGCCAGCGTCACGGAAGCGACCGTCTGCGATTTCCTTGCCTTCAGCCCCCACAATCCTTCCTCGATCCGCTCCTGCATCGAGACCGCGCGCGAGAATGCCCGCAGCGTCCGCACGGCGCTGACCACCGAAATGTGGGACGCCATCAACGGCGCCTGGCTCGAACTGCGCAACTACGAGGGACGCGACCTCAACCGCGACGAGTTCACCCGCTTCCTGGACTGGGTGAAGGGCGTCTCCCTTGCCTTCGACGGTTCGGCCTACCGCACGATGCTGCGCAACGACGCCTACTGGTTCACACGCCTCGGAACGGCGATCGAACGGGCGGACAACACCGCCCGCATCCTGGACGTGAAGTACCGCATCCTGCTCCCCGCCACGGAGAAGATCGGCGGCAGCCTCGATTATTTCCAGTGGACCACGATCCTGCGCGAGGTCTCGGCCTTCAACGCCTATCACTGGGTCTACCGCGAGAGCGTGAAGCCACTCCTGGTGGCCGATCTTCTCATCCTGAACCGGCAGATGCCGCGCTCCTTCACCAACTGCTACGGCATGCTGGTGGAGCACCTCGACCTCATCGCCGACGCCTACGGGCGGCGCGGCGCGAGCCAGCGCCTGGCCAGCAATACCCTGGCACGCCTGGAAGGCGAGAACATCAACCGCATCTTCTCATCCGGCCTGCATGAGTTCGTGACGGAGTTCATCGTCGAGAACAATCGCCTCGGCGCAGCGGTCATCGAGCAATATCTGGTATAGGGCCGGCCCCGGCCCGACGCCGCGCAAAGGTCGCCGCATGCGAATCCGCGTCTTCCACGAGACCAACTATACCTATGAGCAGCCCGCCCGCGGGCTGATTCAGGTCCTGCGTCTGCGTCCTCGCGACCATGACGGCCAGTATGTCCGGCGCTGGCGCATCGAGCCCTCCGTCGACGGCCGCGTGAGCGAGCGCGAGGATGGCTTCGGCAACGTGGTGCACTGGTTCACGGCGGACGAGCCGGCCGAGGCCCTGTCGATCCGGGTCACCGGAGAGGTCGACACCCTGGAGATGCACGGCATCGTGCGCGGCACCATCGAGCGCCTGCCGGACGTGTTCTACCTGCGGGATTCAGATCTCGCCCTGGCCAACGACGCCATTCAGGCCTTCGCCCAGGAGATCGCGGCGGCCGGCGACCCGGCCCCCCTACCGTGTCTGCACCGGCTGCTCGCCGCCGTGCACCAGCGGGTCACCTTCGTCCCCGGCCCGGCCAGCGCCAGCACGAACGCCGCGCAGGCCTTCGTGCAGGAGAAGGGCGTCTGCCAGGACATCACCCATCTCTTCATCGCGGCGGCCCGCCACCTCGAGATTCCCACCCGCTACGTCTCGGGCTACTACCACCACGCCGACCGGGATGCGGATCAAGGCTCCGGCCATGCCTGGGCCGAATCGCTGGTGCCGGGGCTCGGCTGGATCGGCTTCGACGCCGCCCACGGTATCGCCACCACCGAGGCGCATATCCGCGTGGCTGTCGCCCTCGACTATCTCGGGGCGGCTCCGATTCGCGGCAGCCGCATGGGCGGCGGGACAGAAACACTCGACGTGACGCTTCGCGTCGAGCAAGCACAGGCTTCCGTCCAGTCCTGATCGCGGACGGACGCGCGAGAAAGACCGCTCCATGACCTACTGCGTCGGTGTCCTCGTCGAGGAGGGGCTGGTGATGATCGCCGACACCCGGACCAATGCCGGGCTCGACGACATCTCGACCTACCGCAAGCTCCACCACTTCAACGTGCCGGGCGAGCGCGTGATGATGCTGGCCTCCGCCGGGAATCTCTCGATCACCCAGTCGGTCCTCAGCCTTCTGGCCGAGGGAGTCGAGGGCGATGCCGGCGAGCCGAAGATGAAGCTCGTAGAGGCGCCGACGATGTTCCAGGCGGCCCAGCTCGTGGGCCGCGCCATTCGGCGGGTCCGCGAGATCGAGAAGGCGGGGTTCGAGGCGGCCAACCTGCGCTTCTCGGTCTCGCTGTTGTTCGGCGGACAGATCGGCTCAGACCCGATGAAGCTCTACCTGATCTACTCGGCCGGCAACTTCATCGAGTGCAGCGGCGACGCGCCTTTTCTGCAGATCGGGGAACACAAGTACGGTAAGCCGATCCTGGACCGGGCGGTGAAGTACGAGACCGACCTCTACGACGCCCTCAAGGTCGGCCTCGTCTCGATGGATTCGACGATGCGCTCGAACCTCGGCGTCGGCCTGCCCATCGACATCGCGGTCGCCCGCCGCAACGCCCTCGACCTCGAGGTAAACCACCGGATCGAAGCCGGCGAGAGCTACTTCCACGATCTGCGGGAGCGCTGGTCGGCGGCGCTGCGTGCCGCCCATCGGGCCATCCCCCGGCCGCCCTACGGCCCGGCCACGGCGAAGTAATCACGCCCTCGCGCGGCCGAGGAGCCTGAGCGCGCCCTCCGCGAGCTCAACGGTCAGGCGACCCGCCTCAGTCTCGCGGGCAAGGGGCGCCCCCTGCCCGGCCCAGAGGGGCGAGAAGTCGCCGGAGCCGCGTCGCTCGGCCTCGATCCGCAGGGGCTGAAGCCCGATGGCGGCGGTGGGGAAGACCGGCACCTCCGCGTGCCAGGGCCCGAGTTCGCGCATGACGCGGTTCACGAGTCCCCGGGCCGGCTTGCCCGTCAGGACGTTGGTGATCGTGGTGTCCTCGTCGCGGGCGCGGCGCAGGGCTTCCTGGTGCGGCCCCGAGAGACCGGCCTCGGTGCAGCGCAGGTAGGCCGTTCCCAGCTGAACGGCGGAGGCGCCGAGCATGAAGGCGGCGGCGATCCCGCGGACATCGGCGATGCCCCCGGCCGCGATGACGGGCACGTCCACCGCGTCGACCACCTGGGGCACCAGAGCCATCGTGCCGACTTGCGTCGCGGGATCGCCGCCGAGGAACAGGCCGCGATGCCCGCCGGCTTCGGCTCCCTGCGCGATGATCGCATCGACCCCGCGCTCGGCGAGCCAGCGCGCTTCGCGCACCGTGGTTGCGGACGAGAGAATGATGCAGCCGAGCGCCCGGACGCGGTCGAGGAGCGCCGCTTCCGGCAGGCCGAAATGGAAGCTGACCACCGCCGGCCGGACGTCGGCGACGGCCGCGAGCATCGCAGCGTCGAAGGGCGACCGCTGTGCCATGACGATCAGAGCCGACGGATCAAGGCCGAGTTCCGCATAGTAGGGCGCGAGCCGGCTGCGCCAGGCGGACTCGCGCGCTGCATCCGGCACGTCCGGCACGTGACAGAAGAAGTTCAGGTTGAACGGCGCGTCCGTCCGCGCCCGAATCGCCGCCGCTTCGTTGCGTACCGTGTCCGGGTTCATCGCCGCGCAGGCGAGGGAGCCGAGGCCCCCGGCCGCGCTGACGCTGGCGGCAAGGGCCGGCTTCGGTCCGATCATCGGCGCCTGGATGATCGGATGCTGCACCCTTACGCGCTCGAGAAAGCGGTTCTTTCCCCACATGCGCTGCCTCCTTGCCTGTCACCGCTCGTCGGATGTCGCGCCGAGGCGGGCGAGATAGGCGCGCACCTCGGCCACCGGGTCCACGCCGTGCATCAGTGCGCCCATCACCGCGACGCCGGCAGCGCCCGCAGCGCGGCATGCGTCCACGCGGTCGACCGTGATTCCCCCGAGGGCGATGACCGGCATGCCGAACACGGCGGCGGTTTCCAGGGCCGCCGCTCCGAGGGCGGGACCGTAGCCGGGCTTGCTCTGCGTCGGAAAGATCGGGCTGAGGGTAGCGTAGTCGGCGCCGGACCGCGCGGCCACCGCGATCTCCTCCAGTGTGTGCGCCGAAACCCCGATGCGACCGCCGGATAGGCGCCGGCGGGCTTCGGCGATCTCGGCCGCGGTGGTTCCACCGGGCAGATGGACTCCGTCGGCCCCGAGTTCGGCGGCGAGCGCCACATCGGCGCCGATGGTCAGTGAACCGCCCTCGGCCTGAACCAGGCGCGCGATATCCCGGGCGAGCGCGCGCCGTGCATCCGGCGCCAGGTCGCGCTCCCGAAACCAGACCCAGCGGGCGCCGGCCCGCAGGAGGCGTTCGAGGGTGGCGCGGATGTTCCGGGTGGCGACCTCCGGTACGTCGGTCGCCGACCTGTCCGTCACCACCAGCAGCCGCGCGGGCAGGCCGCTCATCGCCGTGCGCCGGTAGCGGGCGCGTCGGACGCAACCCGGCTCACGAGCCCACGAGACCGAGTTGCGGGCTCGACGGCTCGGCCCGGCCCCGCTTCGGGATGCGGCCGGCAAGATACGCGTCGCGACCGGCCTGGACGGCGTTGCGCATGGCACGAGCCATCCGCACAGGATCGTCGGCCTTGGCGACCGCGGTGTTGAGGAGGCAGCCGGCGGCGCCGAGCTCCATGGCGATGACCGCGTCGGAGGCGGTGCCGATGCCGGCATCGACGATCACCGGCACCGGCGAGCGCCGACAGATCAGCTCCAGGTTGGCCGGGTTGGCCACACCCATGCCGGAGCCGATCAGCGAGCCCATGGGCATCACGGCGGCGCAGCCGAGATCGGCGAGACGCTGGCAGACCACCGGATCGTCGTTGCAATAGGGCAGCACGGTGAAGCCGTCATCGACGAGGTGGCGGCAGGCATCCAGCAGCTCGGCCACGTCGGGATACAGCGTTTCGCGATCGCCGATGACCTCGACCTTGATCCAGTTCGTATCGAGGGCCTCGCGGGCGAGTTCGGCGGTCATGATCGCGTCGCGCGCCGTCTCGCAGCCGGCGGTGTTGGGCAGGAAGCGGTGCCCCTTGAGCCGGCGCAGCGTATCTGAGCCGTGCCCCTGGAGCGAAACCCGCCGGATCGAGGCCGTGACCACCTCGGCGCCGGACGCCGCCACCGCATCGAACAGAATGCTCTGGGTGGGGTAGCCGGCGGTACCGATGAAAAGACGCGAGCCCAGGCTCACACCGCCAATCACCAGCGAGTCAGTGTCGTTCGCGATCTCGGTCATTCCCACCTTCCTGTCATGATGTCTCCCCCCTATCGATCATCCGCCCTGCATCGCGCGGACGATCTCGACGCGGTCGCCGTCGCTGAGGGCGGTGAGCGCCCAGTCCCGGCGGCGAACCACGGACCCGTTTAGCGCGATGGCGATGCCCTGAGGGCTCTCGATGCCGGTCTCCTCGGCCTCCTCCCGGAACAGGGCGTCGAGGTCGGCAGCCGTGCTCTCGCGGGCCTCTCCGTTGACCGTGAGCTTCATGCGAACACCCTCTGCGGTGCCGACGCGAAGCGGGCTCGACCAAAATCCCGGGCGTAATCCGGCAGCGTTCCCTCGGCGACCAGGGCCGCGACCGCATCGGCGGTGGCGGGGGCCAGCAGGTAGCCATTGCGGTGATGACCGGTGGCGACGACGAGGCCGGGCGCCAGGGCATCGATGATCGGCGCATCGTCGTCCGAGGTCGGCCGGAAGCCGCTCCAGATCGCCTCCACTGCCATCTCCTCGATGCCGGGCAGGACGCGGCGGGCGCCCTCCAGCAGGGCGTAGAGGCCGCCGGCCGTGACGCCGGGGACGAAGCCGCAATCCTCCACCGTCGCGCCGACGATGAGATGGCCGTCGCTCTTCGGCGCCATGTGAACCTGCTCGGTCCAGACCATGTGGGCGAGGGTGCCGGTGCGGGCCGTGGTCCGTAGGGCGAGGGACTGGCCGCGCAGGGGCCGGACCGGCAGGGCGAGATGATCGGGCAGGAGTCCCGTCTCCCCACTCCAGGCGCCGGAGGCGAGCACGACGGTGTCGGCCCGGCTGATGCCCTGGGCCGTACGGACGCCAGTGACCCGGTCGGCACTCCAATCCAGCGCCTCGACCGCGCAGCCCTCCACGATGGCGACTCCTGCGGCGAGGCAGGCCCGCACGAGGGCGGCCATTACCCGGCTCGGATCGACCTGATGGTCGTGCGGGCAGTACAGGCCGGCGGTGACGGCGGGGCGCAGGCGCGGCTCGCGGGCCCGGGCCTCGGGACCGGTCAGCCAGCGAGCGTCGAGGCCGGAGCGCTTCTGCAGATCGTGCCGGAAGCGCAGGCGCTCGACCTCGTCGCGGCCGATGGCCAGCACCAGGGTGCCCTCCTCTCGGTAGTCGATGTCGAGGCCGGCCGCGGCCTGAAGGGCATCGCGGAAACCCGGCCAGCGCGACAGGCTCTCCAGGGCCAGGGGCAGCAGCGGGTCGGAGCCGGGCTCGTGCTCGGCAGCGGGAGCCAGCATACCGGTGGCGGCGAGGCTCGCCCCGGCGCCGACGGTGTCGCGCTCCACCACGGTCACCGATCGCCCGGCCTGCGTCAGGCGCCAAGCGATCGACAGCCCGATCAGGCCGGCGCCGACGACGACCACGTCACTGCGTGCCGGGGCAACGGCGGCCGGCGGCGCAACGCCATGCGTCCGTCGCAGGTTGAGGAAGGCGTTCGGGGTCACGTCCAACACAATCTCCGCAACAGGCGTCGAGATTGGTGGGGCTGCAGCTTCGCGTCGTGAAGCGTGCCGGGCTCGAGGAGAAACCCGCGGTCCAATCCCTACGCCGGTATGAACCGGGTCAGGTTCGAAGGATTTCCGCGCCGCCATCCGCGAGCGGACGGCCATCGGTTTCTCAGCCCCTTGCCGGGGATCTCCCTGGAACACCCCTGATGTGGGCCGTCCGCGCATCGGGGTCAATCCCCGAGCGGGTCTCAGGCAGCAGGCGGGCGCGCCGGCCGATAGACACCCATGGGTTCGGCGAACCCATCGAGCGCATGTTCGCCCAGAGGCTCAGGCATGTCCCAGAGGAAGTCGACGAAGGGCTTCGTCATCAGGATCGGTTCGCCCAGCGTTCGGTTCAGCCGGGCGACGCGGCTCGCCAGGTTCACGTCGCGTCCAATCACGGTGAAGTCCAGTCGGGCGCCGGAGCCGACATTGCCGTAGGCGGCCTCGCCGTGATGCAGGGCGATGCCGGCGGCCACGGGATTGGCGAAGCGGCCGAGCGCATTGGCCTCCGCGAGGGCCGCCATGGCGCTCTGCGAGGCGGTGAGCGCCCCCTTGGCGGCACCACCCAAATCGTCTCCGGGCTCGCGAAAAATCGCCAGCAGGCCGTCGCCGAGATATTTCAGGACCTCGCCGCCCTCGCGCTCGATGGCCGGCACCAGGCAGTCGAAGAAGATGTTCAGGAGGTCGACCGCCTCTTCCGGCGTCATGTCGGCGGAGATGCGCGTGTAATCGCGCATGTCGGCAAACAGGATCGCCGAGCGGATGCGCTGGACGTGACCGCGACGGATGGAGCCGCCGAGGATCGCCTTGTGCGGCTCGTCGCCGACATAGATCCGCAGGACGTGATCCAGCTGCTTGTTGACGCTGCGCATCTCCATGACCGCCGCCAGTGTCGGCATAACGAAGCGGAGAATCGCCACGTCCTCGTCGCGGAACCCCGCTTCGGATCGGGTGGCGAAGGAGATGCCGTTGCGCGTGCCGTTGGTGAAGAACAGCGGCGCGACGATGTAGTGCCGGTAGCCCTCGGCCTTCAGGTCCGGAATGACAGCGAAGGCCTCATCCGGGGTCTCGGCGAGATCGAGGATCAGCCACGCGCCGGTTTCGTGAACACGGAAGAACGGGCTTGCCCGATAGGCCTTGTCCGACGCTTCCCCGTGCGGGAACAGACGGACCGTAGAGCCCGTCTCGCGGGTCCAGAACCGCCCGACGCCGGAATATTCGGAATGCAGGGCGTCGATGGCCGTGGTGGCGCGGTCCACCGGCACATCCAGCGCGATCAGGCGTTCGGCGAGGCCGGAGAGCAGGTCTTCCGCTTTCGGCATGCGGGCCCCCTCGCTCAGCAGCCAGTCGCGCAGGGCCACGCATTGCTGGAGGGCGCCGAAGGGGACGTCGGCCGCCTCCGAGCCATCGGCTTCGGCGGTGGGGGAAGGCTGGGGCGGGCCTTGATCGAGCATATGGCCAAGGTGGGTTGGAAGATGGCGTCCGGCAACGGCCACCGCTCTGGTTTCGTGCGTATCGTGCCGGCGTCACCGCTTCAACAGTGCAGACTGGGCCGGACGCCGGAGCCGACGCCGTTCGGCGCGCTTCATGCGCATCGATGGCCGGGAAGTCGAAACGAAAGAGCCGACCCCGAGAGGAGCCGGCTCATTCGCAGGGGTCGTTGGCCGGGGCGAGCCGGCGCAAACGAAGATGTCAGTTGTCGAGGAAGCTGCGCAGCTTGCGCGAGCGGCTCGGGTGCTTGAGCTTGCGCAGAGCCTTCGCCTCGATCTGCCGGATGCGCTCGCGGGTTACCGAGAACTGCTGGCCGACCTCCTCGAGGGTGTGGTCGGTGTTCATGCCGATGCCGAAACGCATGCGCAGCACCCGCTCCTCGCGGGGCGTGAGCGAGGCGAGCACACGCGTCGTGGTCTCCCGCAGGTTAGATTGGATCGCCGCGTCGATGGGCAGGACGACGTTCTTGTCCTCGATGAAGTCGCCGAGATGGCTGTCCTCCTCGTCGCCGATCGGGGTCTCGAGTGAGATCGGCTCCTTGGCGATCTTGAGAACCTTGCGCACCTTCTCCAGCGGCATGGCCAGCTTCTCGGCCAACTCCTCCGGGGTCGGCTCGCGACCGATCTCGTGCAGCATCTGGCGCGAGGTCCGGACGATCTTGTTGATCGTCTCGATCATGTGCACCGGGATGCGGATGGTGCGGGCCTGATCGGCGATCGAGCGGGTGATCGCCTGCCTGATCCACCAAGTGGCGTAAGTCGAGAACTTGTAGCCGCGGCGGTACTCGAACTTGTCGACGGCTTTCATCAGGCCGATGTTGCCCTCCTGGATCAGATCCAGGAACTGCAGACCGCGGTTGGTGTACTTCTTGGCGATCGAGATCACGAGGCGCAGGTTGGCCTCGATCATCTCCTTCTTGGCTTGGCGGGCTTCGCGTTCGCCCTTCTGGACCATGTTGACGATCTTGCGGTACTCGCCGATCTCGAGGCCCGTCTCCGACGCAAGGGTCAGGATCTGCTCGCGCAGCCGGGCGACCTCGCTCGATCCCTTCTCGACGAGGTTCTTCCAGCCACGGCCGCCGAGGCTGCCGACGCGCTCCATCCAGTTCGGGTCGAGCTCCCAGCCCTGGTAGTGGCGCAGGAACTCGTCGCGGGCGACGCCGTGGCTCTCGGCGTAGCGCATCAGGCGGCCCTCATGGGAGATGAGGCGCTTGTTGATGTCGTAGAGCTGCTCGACGAGGGCCTCGATGCGGTTGGCATTGAGGGAGAGCGACTTCACGTCGGTGACGACGGCGTCCTTCAGCTCCTCCTGCTTACGCTCCTGCGCATCGGTGCGGGTGCCGCCCGAGGCCTTGAGCTCGGCATGCTCGATCTGCAGCTTGCGCAGCTTACGGTAATTGTTGGCGATGTTGTCGAACGTCTCGAGGACGCGCGGCTTGATCTCGGTCTCCATGGCTGCCAGGGAGACGTTGTTCTCCATGTCGTCCTCGTCGTCGCCCTCGGGCGGCGTCGGCGCATCCCCCTCGCCGTCCTCGCTCTCCTCCGTACCGTCGGCGATCTGCATCGCGTTCTTGGCGTCGGGGCCCGCATAGGTCGCTTCGAGGTCGATGATCTCGCGCAGGAGCACCCGGCCGTCGACGAGTTCGTCGCGCCAGATGATGATGGCCTGGAAGGTCAGCGGGCTCTCGCAGAGCCCGGCGATCATCGCCTCGCGACCGGCCTCGATGCGCTTGGCGATGGCGATCTCGCCCTCGCGGGACAGGAGCTCCACGGAGCCCATCTCGCGCAAGTACATGCGCACGGGATCGTCCGTGCGGTCGGTGGGCTCCTTGGTCGTCTCGGCGCGCAGGGCAACGGGCTTGGTGGGGGCGATCTCGGCGACCTCGGTCCCCTCCGCCCCGTCCTCGTCGTCGGCCTCGCCGTTGCCCTTAGCCTCCGTCGTCTCCTCGGTCTCCTCCGCCTCGACGACGTTGATGCCCATCTCCGAGAGCTGCGACAGCACGTCCTCGATCTGGTCTGGGTCGGACTGACCGTCGGGCAGAACCTCGTTGATCTCCTCGTAGGTGATGTAGCCGCGCTTCTTGGCGAGCTTCACCATCCGCTTGACGGAGGCATCCGTCAGATCGAGGAGCGGCCCGTCGGTCTGTTGCTCCGGAGCAGCATCCGTCTCGTCCCGTTCCGTTGCCTTCGTCGCCATGGTCCGCCTATGGTTGTCGTGTCAGCATCGCGCGGGAGCATGTCGCTCACTCCGCGTCGTCGACGCTGAAATGCATGTGATGTGCGGTCCGCCGAAGTGACAGCCGCGTCGAAGTCAGATCCCGGTATGCAAGCGAGACGCTTGACCGATTGTTAACCATGAGCCGCCAATGGCGGCCGAATTCATTCGCGGTGCACGTCTCAGGGTGTCGACGCCTCATCCGGCACCACCTCGTCCGCCTCCGCACCAGCGATGACGGCCATACGGGCCTTTACGTCGCACAGCCAAGCGAAGTTCGCCTCCGTCTCGTCCTCGACCAGGGCCCGCTCAGCCAAGCGGAGTTCGCTATTTAGCGCTCCAGACTTGCGGTGCAAGATCACGGCCTGACGCAATGCGTCTTCGAGACGCACAGGATCGGCATGCGCGTCAAGGGTCCATCGATCGCCCGGGCGCACATGACTGGCGAGCCGGGAGGCGGCTTCCGTGAGCCCGGCCCGCTTCAATCGGCTGTCCAGAACCGCGACGCCGGGCTGATCCGCGTCGGCGTGGCTGTCGAGCAGGAGGGAGCGCAACGCCTGCGCATCCGGGTCGCCCAGTTCGAGCTCGGCGAGATCCTCCGCCTCGATCCCGAGCAGTTCGGGGTGGACGAGGAGGCTGGAGACGATCATCGCCTCGCGGTCGCGAAACGCCACCGGGCCGGAGGCGCTGGTCTCGCCGGCATAGAGCGGATTGAACTTGGTGGTGATTCGCGGCGAGGGTGGCGGATCGCCCGGACGGGGCTGGCGCTGGAAGGCGGGTCGCGCGGACGCCGCCCGCGGCTCCCAGGGGCCGCGGCGCCCGGAGGCGGCCTGCGGAGAGAGAGCGCGCAGGCGGCCCTCGATCTCGTCCCGGTAGAATCCCCGCACGGTCTCGTCGCGGATGGAGGCGACCATCTCGCGCAGCGATTTGGCGAGACCGGCTCGCCGCTCGGGCGTATCGAGCGGCGCCCCGTCGGTGGCGCGCGACCACAGCACTTCGACGAGGGGCCGGGCCGCGTCGAGCACCCGGTCGATGGCCGATTTTCCCTCGGCGCGCAGGAGGTCGTCGGGGTCCTGGCCCTCGGGCAGCATGGCGAAGCGCAGCGACTTGCCCGGCGTCAGGCCGGGCAGCGCCACATCGAGGGCCTTGAAGGCCGCACGCTGGCCGGCGCCATCGCCGTCGAAGCATAGGATCGGTTCGTCGGCGTTGCGCCAGAGAAGGCCGATCTGCTCCTCGGTGAGCGCCGTGCCAAGCCCCGCCACCGCGTTGGGATGGCCCGCCAGGGTCATGGCGATGACGTCGACGTAGCCCTCGACGGCGATGATGACGCCGCGATCGTGCGCAGGCTTGCGGGCCTGGTGCAGATTGTAGAGGAGCTGCCCCTTGTGGAAGAGCGGCGTCTCCGGCGAGTTCATGTACTTCGCCTTGGCGTCCTTCTGCATCGCCCGGCCGCCGAAGGCGATGACGCGCCCGCGCGAATCGGCGATCGGAAACATCACCCGGTCGCGAAATTTGCCATAGGGAACGCGGATGTCCTCGCCGGCCACGAGCAAACCGAGCTCGACCATCAGGTCGCGGTCGACATCCTTGGCGGCGAGGTGGTCGCGCAGAGCGTAGCGGTCACCGGGCGCGTAGCCGAGACGGAAGCGGCTCCGGGTCTCCGAGCCGAGCTGGCGCCGGTCGAGATAGGCGCGTGCCTCCGCACCGGCGCGGCCGCGCAGCTGCTCCTCGAAGAACGCGGCGGCCATCTCCATGACGTCGAAGGCCCCGGCGCGCTTGGTCTCCTGCTCGCGGGCATCGGCGCTTGGCGCCGGCAGGGTCACGCCGGCCTCCGCCGCCAAACGCTCCACCGCCTCCGGAAAGCTCAAGCCCTCCGTCTCCATCAGGAAGGTGAAGACGTCTCCGTGCTTGCCCGAGGAAAAGCAGTGATAAAACTGCTTCTGGTCGTTCACGTAGAACGAGGGCGACTTCTCGGCATTGAACGGCGACAGACCGCGCCACTCGCGGCCCGCTTTCTTCAGCCGGACGCGCCGCCCCACGATATCGGATGCGGGCAGGCGCGCACGGATCTCTTCAAGGATGTGGGGCGGGTAACGCACGGCAAGAACCGGACCTCTGCGGCCGCCCATCTTAGCGACCCGGGCTTAAAGAGTCCCCAACGCCGATGCGGGGCGCTGGGACGCCCTCAGGCCTTTGCGTTCAGCGCCTCTTTCACGAGGCCGCTCGCCTTGGCGAAGTCCATGCGGCCGGCATAGGCGCCCTTCAGGGCGGCGATGACCTTGCCCATGTCCTTGGGCCCGGCGGCGCCCACTTCGGCCACGGCCTTGTCGATGGCCGCCCGGGTCTCGGCCTCGTCCATCTGCTGCGGCAGGAAGCCGGCGATGATCGCGACCTCGTTGCGCTCGTTCTCGGCGAGCTCGGGCCGGCCACCCTGGTCGTAGACAGCGGCCGATTCGTTGCGCTGCTTGATCATCTTCTGCAGGAGCGCGAGGATTTCCTCCTCAGAGGCCGGCTCCTTGCCGAGGCCGCGCGCCTCGATGTCCTTGTCCTTCAAGGCGGCCTGGATCATCCGGACGGTGGCGAGCTTCGCCTTGTCGCCGGCCTTCATGGCTTCCTTCATCTCGGTGGTGAGACGGGCGCGCAGCATCGTGTGACTCCTGAAAAATGAACCCAGGGCAGCGGATCAACGGCGTGGTCTGCGAATTGCTGCGCGAACCAGGGTTCTTGAGACGCACCGACGCGAGGGCCACATTGACCCTAACACGGCACGCTCGCTATGAGCGCCGCACGACAAGCCGCCCGCATGCGCCGCTATACGGCGCCGGGATCGGCCGGACATAAGCGAGATCACGCCGATGCTGCAAGATGATGGCGTCCAGACGCCTGCCGTGCCCGCGCCCCCCGCTCCCTGGGCCGAGCCCCTGGCTACAGCCCTTCTGGTCCTGGCGGACGGGACCGTGCTGGAGGGCTTCGGCATCGGCCAGACCGGAACCGCCGACGGTGAGGTCTGCTTCAACACCGCGATGACCGGTTACCAAGAGATCCTGACCGACCCGTCCTATGCCGGCCAGATCGTCACCTTCACCTTCCCGCATATCGGCAACACCGGTACCAACGACGAGGACCTTGAGAGCCTCGATGCGGCGCCGGCCTCCGGCGTGCGCGGCACCGTGATCGCGTCCGCCGTGACCAAGCCATCGAACTGGCGCTCGTCGAGCCACCTCGACGCTTGGCTCAAGGCCCGCGGCATCGTCGGCATCACCGGCGTCGACACCCGGGCGCTCACCGCCCTGATCCGCGACAACGGCATGCCGAACGCCGTCATCGCCAACGATCCGGAGGGCCGGTTCGACCGCGAGGCCCTGAAGGCCCGCGCCGCGGCTCTCGCGCCGATGGAAGGTCTCGACCTCGTGCCGCCGGTGACGAGCCGTGAGCGCTCGGAATGGTCGCAGACCATCTGGGACGTGAAGGCCGGCTACGGCGACCGCAAGCCCGGCACCGGCCTCAAGGTCGTGGCGATCGACTACGGCGTGAAGCGCAATATCCTGCGGCTTCTGGCCGAGGCCGGCTGCGACGTCACCGTGGTGCCCGCCACCACCACCGCCGACGAGATCATGGCGATGGAGCCCGATGGCGTGTTTCTCTCGAACGGCCCGGGCGATCCAGCCGCCACCGGCGAATACGCGGTCCCGGTGATCCGGGCATTGCTCGCCGAGAAGGTGCCGACCTTCGGCATCTGCCTCGGGCACCAGCTGATGGGCCTGGCGCTGGGCGGCCGCACCGTGAAGATGGCGCAGGGCCACCACGGGGCGAACCATCCGGTGAAGGACAAGACCACAGGAAAGGTTGAGATCGTCTCGATGAATCATGGCTTCGCGGTCGATCCGGCGAGCCTGCCCGAGACGGCGCTAGAGACCCACGTCTCCCTGTTCGACGGCTCCAATTGCGGCCTCACCCTCACCGACCGGCCGGCCTTCTCGGTTCAGCACCACCCGGAGGCCTCGCCCGGCCCACGGGACAGCCACTACCTGTTCGAGCGCTTCGTCGCCCTGATGAAGGCCGGCAAGCCCGAGACCCTGGTCACCACCGCCGACTGATTCGTATGGCCGGACGGAGGCGATGCCCCTTCCGGCCACCGCGGCGGCGGCAGGCCAGCCCTGCACGCAGGCGATGCCAACCGCGAGAAGGTTCCCGCCGCGTCACAAAAAATCCGGCATTCCGGGGCATCCCGGCATCGTTAACGGCCCGCTAAGGACGGCGTTCGAAGATCGTCGCCGGGTCGGTTCCGACGCTTGCCGGGGATTTCCACATGACGTTCGACGACGCGCGCGACGACTTCTCGCGCCTGCATCGCCTCTTCACGTTCCATCTCGGCGTGGCCGTCAGCCTCGCGTGGATGACCGCCCTCTACTCGGCCTGCTATGCGCCGTGGGTCCGCAACATCCGCGCCTTGATCGACCCGGCCGCGAGCCTCGACCGCGTCGAGAGCACCTGGTCCTTCCTGTTCGCGCTACCGGTGGTGATGACGCTGGCCTGGATTGGCCTGTATTTCGGCCGCGAGATGCTCCGCCGGAGCCAGACCCTCTCCAATGCGGCACTCGAATTCGCCGCCGCCGCCGTGGTCGCCTTCGGGGTGTTCTACCTGTCCATCGACCGCGCCGTCTCGGCTCTCTACCTGGGCTTCTGAGACGCTTCAGCGCTTCACCTTCGGCCCGCGCCCTTCCAATGGCGGCGGGCTGCGTGTAAGTGCCAGGATCAACGACAATCCACGCCGCTAGCGCCCCCAGGCCCGTGCCGCTTCTCCGGCACCGCGCATGGCCGGGCGCGCGTGCCTGCAGCCAAGGCGCCCGATGCCGAAACGCACCGACATTTCCTCGATCCTGATCATCGGTGCGGGGCCGATCGTCATCGGTCAGGCCTGCGAGTTCGATTATTCCGGGACCCAGGCCTGCAAGGCCCTCCGCGAGGAGGGCTACCGGATCGTGCTGGTGAATTCGAACCCGGCCACGATCATGACCGACCCGGACATGGCGGACGCGACCTACGTCGAGCCGATCACGCCCGAGATTGTCGCCAAGATCATCGAGAAAGAACGCCACGCCATTCCGGGCGGCTTCGCCCTGCTCCCGACGATGGGCGGCCAGACGGCGCTGAATTGCGCCCTGTCCCTCAAGAAAATGGGCGTTCTGGAGAAGTTCGACGTCCAGATGATCGGCGCCACCACCGAGGCGATCGACAAGGCCGAGGACCGCCACCTCTTCCGCGACGCGATGACCAAGATCGGCCTGGAGACGCCGAAATCGGCCCTGGCCAACGCCTCGGCGGCCAAGAAGGCCGACCGCGAGAAGTACCTGGCCGAGGTCGCCCGCATCGAGGCGGCGAACGAGGGCGAGGCCCGCGCCGCCGCCCTCGCCGCCTTCGAGAAGACCTGGCACCGGGGCGAGTCCGAGCGGCGCAAGCGCTACGGCGAGCACGCCATCGGGCAGGCGCTGATCGCGCTGGCCGAAGTCGGCCTGCCGGCGATCATCCGCCCCTCCTTCACCATGGGCGGCACCGGCGGCGGCATCGCTTACAACCGCGAGGAATTCCTGGACATCGTCGAGCGCGGCATCGACGCCTCGCCGACGAACGAGGTCCTGATCGAGGAGAGCGTCCTCGGCTGGAAGGAATACGAGATGGAGGTCGTTCGCGATAAGAACGACAACTGCATCATCGTTTGCTCCATCGAGAACATCGACCCGATGGGCGTCCATACCGGCGATTCCATCACCGTCGCGCCGGCTCTGACGCTCACGGACAAGGAATACCAGGTGATGCGCGACGCATCCCTGGCGGTCCTGCGCGAGATCGGCGTCGAGACCGGCGGCTCGAACGTCCAGTTCGCGATCGACCCCGCCACCGGCCGGATGATCGTCATCGAGATGAATCCGCGCGTCTCGCGCTCCTCCGCCCTGGCCTCGAAGGCCACCGGCTTCCCGATCGCCAAGGTCGCGGCCAAGCTCGCCGTCGGCTACACCCTCGACGAGATCGCCAACGACATCACCGGCGGCGCGACACCGGCCTCGTTCGAGCCGTCGATCGACTACGTCGTCACGAAGATTCCCCGCTTCGCCTTCGAGAAGTTCCCCGGCGCCGAGCCGACGCTGACCACCGCCATGAAGTCGGTGGGCGAGGCCATGGCGATCGGCCGCTGCTTCGCGGAATCGCTCCAGAAGGCCCTGCGTTCCCTCGAGACCGGCCTCACCGGTCTCGACGAAATCGAGATCGAGGGACTCGGCAAGGGCGACGACCACAACGCCATCAAGGCCGCCCTGGGAACCCCGACGCCCGATCGCCTCCTGAAGGTCGGCCAAGCCCTGCGCCTCGGCGTCAGCCACGAGGAGGTCCATGCCTCCTGCAAGATCGATCCGTGGTTCCTGGAACAGCTTCAGGCGATCATCGACCTGGAGAACCGGGTCAAGGCCCACGGCATCCCGAACACCCCCGGGGCGCTGCGCCAGCTCAAGGCGGCCGGCTTCTCCGATGCCCGCCTGGCCGTGCTCGCCAAGACCAACGAGGACAGCGTGCGGGCGGCGCGCCGCGCCCTGGGCGTGCGCCCGGTGTTCAAGCGCATCGACACCTGCGCCGCCGAGTTCCAGGCGCCCACCGCCTACATGTACTCGACCTACGTGGCGCCCTTCGCCGGCACGGTGGTGGACGAGGCACGCCCGACCGACGCCAAGAAGGTCATCATCCTCGGCGGCGGCCCGAACCGGATCGGTCAGGGCATCGAGTTCGACTATTGCTGCTGCCATGCCTGCTTCGCGCTCTCCGAGGCCGGCTACGAGACCATCATGGTCAACTGCAACCCGGAGACGGTCTCGACCGACTACGACACCTCCGACCGGCTCTATTTCGAGCCGCTGACCCAGGAGGACGTGCTCGAGATCATCGAGACCGAGCGTCAGGCCGGGACGCTCCACGGCGTCATCGTGCAGTTCGGCGGGCAGACCCCGCTAAAGCTGGCCCGCGCCCTGGAAGCCGCCGGCGTGCCGATCCTCGGCACCTCGCCGGATGCCATCGACCTCGCCGAAGACCGCGACCAGTTCAAGCGTCTCCTCGACAAGCTCGGCATGAAGCAGCCGAAGAACGGCATCGCTTACTCTGTGGAGCAGAGCCGGCTTATCGCCTCGGATCTCGGCCTGCCCTTCGTGGTACGTCCGAGCTACGTGCTGGGCGGCCGCGCCATGGCAATCATCCGCGACGAGGCGCAGTTCGCCGACTACCTCCTCGACACTCTGCCGAGCCTGATCCCGTCGGACGTCAAGGCACGCTATCCCAACGACAAGACCGGACAGATCAACACGGTCCTGGGCAAGAACCCGCTCCTGTTCGACCGTTACCTGTCGGACGCCACCGAGATCGACGTCGACGCCCTCTGCGACGGCAAGGACGTCTTCATCGCCGGCATCATGGAGCACATCGAGGAGGCGGGCATCCACTCGGGCGATTCCGCCTGTTCGCTGCCCTCGCGCTCGCTGTCGCCGGAGATCATCGCCGAACTGGAGCGGCAGACCCGGGCCATGGCCCTGGCGCTGCAGGTCGGCGGCCTGATGAACGTCCAGTACGCCATCAAGGACGGCACGATCTACGTGCTGGAGGTGAACCCGCGCGCCTCGCGGACGGTGCCCTTCGTCGCCAAGGTGATCGGCGATCCGATCGCCAAGATCGCCGCCCGCGTGATGGCCGGCGAGTCGTTGGCGAGTTTTGACCTGAAGGCGAAGGTCCTCAATCACATCGCCGTCAAGGAAGCGGTGTTTCCGTTCGCCCGCTTCCCCGGCGTCGATGTGCTGCTCGGGCCGGAGATGCGCTCCACCGGCGAGGTCATCGGTCTCGATTCGAGCTTCGGCGTCGCCTTCGCCAAGAGCCAGCTGGGTTCGGGCACCCTGGTGCCGAAGGGCGGCGCGGTCTTCGTCTCGGTGCGCGATGCCGACAAGGAGCGCATCCTGCCGGCGATTCGGCTTTTGTCTGAGTTGGGCTTCTCGATCATCGCGACCGGTGGCACCCAGCGCTATCTCGCCGATGCGGGCGTTCCGACGGAGCGGGTGAACAAGGTTCTGGAGGGCCGGCCGCACGTCGTTGACTCGATCAAGAACGGCGACGTTCAGCTCGTCTTCAACACCACCGAGGGTGCTGGCGCGCTCTCGGACTCCCGGTCCCTCCGCCGCGCGGCCCTCTTGCATAAAGTGCCATACTACACCACTCTTGCAGGAGCGATGGCGGCGGCCGAAGGGATCAAGGCCTATCTTGGAGGCGATCTCAAGGTCCGCGCTTTGCAAGAATACTTCGCGGCCTGAATTCTCTCGCGGCATCCGTATTGAACGGAAGCCGTGTTGTTGGCGGTTCGGGAGTAATTTACTCTGGCCCGGAAGGAGCGGCACGCTCCGGCCGGGCTTATTCATTGTGGCGCGAGACGATGACGATAGACAAGGTTCCGATGACGGTGCGCGGTTACGCAGCGCTGGAGGAGGAGTTGAAGCACCGCCAGCAGGTGGAGCGCCAGCGGATCATCCAGGCCATCGCCGAGGCCCGCGCCCTGGGCGACCTGTCGGAGAATGCCGAGTACCATGCCGCCAAGGAGGCGCAGTCCCACAATGAGGGCCGCGTCCTGGAGCTCGAAAGCATGATCTCGCGCGCCGAGGTGATCGACGTGTCGAAGCTTTCCGGGACGAAGATCAAGTTCGGGGCCACGGTGAAGCTCCTCGACGAGGACACCGAGGAAGAGAAGACCTATCAGCTCGTCGGCGAGCCCGAGGCGGACGTGCGCTCCGGCCTGGTCTCCATCACCTCCCCGATCGCCCGCGCGCTGATCGGCAAGGGCGTTGGCGACACTGTCGAAGTGACGACGCCGGGCGGCGGAAAGTCCTACGAGGTCGTCGCCGTCCAGTACGGCGGCTGAGCCGCCCATGCGGTTGGGCCCCTTCCGGGCAGCGGCTCCGCTACTCGGTCTCGTCGCACTGCTCGGATCGGCCTGGGCCGAGGACTTGCCGAGCCTAGGCGGCGAGCGCCTGGCCGGCGTCGACGTCGATGTCCGACCCCTGCTTGCCCTCGGCGGCGGCGTTCCGGCCCTGGCGCTGCGTGAGGATCTGCTTTCCGCCCTGAAAGCTGAATTCGCCGACCGGCTCGGCGGCCGCGGGCCCGTGCTACTGGTGCGGATCACGGGTCTCTCGATCAATCCCTATGCCGGTGGCGACGGCGGACGTGGCCGCCTCGGCGGTGGCACGCAGAGCGATTATCTTGACGGCGAGGCCCTGCTCATCGGACGTCGGGGCGAGATTCTCGCGCGTCATCCCCAGCTCTCCGCGGTCCCGTCGAGTTCGGGCGGGGCCTGGTACGACCCGGCTTCCGAGCGCCGCCGGGTGACTGCCATCGCCCAGCACTATGCGGGCTGGCTCCGGCGCGCCCTGCCCCAGGATTGAGTGGACGGCGTGGCGGATGACTCCGCTCGAGGATTGACCTGGATCACCTGATGTCGGCAGCGTCCGCGATGCCCTCCACCACCGGCGCCGCTGCGCCGCTTCCCGACCTCGCTCAGGCCAGGACCTGGATCGTCACCGACGGCAAGGCGGGCGACGAGAACCAATGCGTCGGCCTCGCCGAAACCCTCGGCCTGCCGTTCGAGATCCGTCGGATCGCGCCCCGCCCCCCCTTCGGCTGGATGGCACCCTGGGGACCGACCGACCCGCGGGACCGGCTGGGCAACGCACGCGGCGCCTTGTCCGGGCCCCTCCCCGATCTGCTGATCGCGTCCGGGCGCCGGTCCGTCCCGTACCTCCGCGCCGTGCGCACGGCGTCCGAGGGCCGCACCTTCACGGCCTTCCTGAAGGATCCCCGCATCGGCCACGACGCGGCGAACTTCGTCTGGGTGCCCGATTACGACGACCTGCGCGGCCCCAACGTCTTCACCACCCTGACACCGCCGCACCAGGTCACACCAGAGCGTCTCGCCGAGGCCCGCGCGCACCCGGACCCGCGCCTGTCCACCCTGCCCTGGCCCCGCATCGCGGTGCTGATCGGCGGCGACAGCCGACATTTGAGCTATCGTCCGGCGGATATGCGCAGGCTCCTGCGCGACCTCGACAAGCTCACCGAGGGCGGCTGTTCCCTCATGGTCACCGTGTCCCGGCGCACGCCGCAGAACCTGCGGGACGCTCTGCGTACCATGGTGGCGACGAAAGGCGGTTTCTTCTGGGACGGTGGCAGCCCGAATCCCTATGTTTCGATGCTGGCGATCGCCGATTCGATCGTCGTCACCTCGGATTCGGCCAACATGGTCGGGGAGGCTGTAAGTACCGGGGCTCCCGTCCTCCTGTTCGACCTGCCCAAGACCTATATCCGCCACAGGCGGCTCTTCGCGGGACTCGCGATGGCCGGGGCCCTGAAGCCCTTCGTCGGCCGCCTGGAGGAATTGCACTACCAGCCCCTGGATGCGACCCCCGTCATCGCAGGCGCGATGGCCAAGGCCTATGCCGAGCACCGCGCGCGATGGGCCTGAAGGAGACGAGAGCGATGGCGCACACCCATTCCAAACTCATCATCATCGGCTCCGGCCCCGCCGGCTACTCCGCCGCGATCTACGCCGCCCGTGCCATGGTGGAGCCGCTGATGATCTCGGGCTTCCAGCCCGGCGGCCAGCTCATGATCACCACCGATGTCGAGAACTATCCGGGCTTCGCCGAGGCGATCCAAGGTCCCTGGCTGATGGAGCAGATGCGCTCCCAAGCCGAGCATGTCGGGACCAAGATCGTGTCCGAGTACATCACCAAGGTGGATTTCCAGGTCCGGCCGTTCCGGCTGGAGGCCGATTCCGGCGAAACCTACTCGGCCGACGCGGTCATCATCGCCACGGGGGCCCAGGCCAAGTGGCTCGGCCTGCCGTCGGAGGCCAAATACCAGGGCTTCGGCGTCTCGGCCTGCGCCACCTGCGACGGCTTCTTCTTCCGGGGCAAGGAGGTCGTGGTGGTCGGCGGCGGCAACACCGCCGTGGAGGAGGCGCTCTACCTCGCCAACCTCGCCGCCAAGGTCATCGTGGTCCACCGCCGGGGCGAGTTCCGCGCCGAGCGCATCCTGCAGGAGCGCCTGTCCAAGCACCCCAACGTCGAAGTGGTGTGGCACCACGCGGTCGAGGAGATCTGCGGCAGCGAGAAGCCGCCGTCGGTGACCCATGTCCGCCTCAAAGACACCCGCACCGGCGAAATCACGGAGCAGCGAACGGATGGCGTGTTCATCGCCATCGGCCACCAGCCGGCGACTGCGATCTTCGAGGGTCAACTGGCCATGCGCGACGGCGGCTACATCGAGACGGCGCCGGGCACGACACATACGGCGATCCCCGGGGTCTATGTCGTTTTCTCTGTACCAGGTGCCCCCCGGATGTGTGTGTATTCAACCACTTCCGTCTCGAACGATAACCGGTCGCAGCTGCTCCTTGAAGCTGCAGCCTAGAGCGCATTCAAGGCCCCCCCGCTTCATCGACACATCAAGGCTGGCCATGACCACGCATAAGACGAAGGTTCTCATTATCGGTGCCGGGCCGGCCGGTTACACCGCGGGCATCTACGCAGCCCGAGCGAACATGAAGCCCATCCTCGTGACGGGCATCCAGCCGGGCGGCCAGTTGACCATCACCACTGACGTCGAGAACTACCCAGGCTTCGCACAGGCCGTTCAGGGCCCGGACCTGATGGAGCAAATGCGCCTTCAAGCCGAGCACGTCGGGACCCAGATCCTCTACGACACAATCGTATCGGTCGATCTGTCGAAGCGGCCGTTCGTGGCACAGGGCGACGGTGGGGACACATACGTCGCCGACACACTCATCGCGGCCACTGGAGCCCAGGCGCGGTGGCTGGGACTGCCCTCCGAGATGGAATTCAACGGTGCGGGCGTGTCGGCCTGCGCGACCTGCGATGGCTTTTTCTATCGCGGAAAGCAGGTTGTCGTCGCCGGCGGCGGGAACACCGCCGTCGAGGAAGCGCTCTACCTAGCCAACCTGGCCTCGAAGGTCACCGTCGTCCATCGGCGCGACCGTTTCAGGGCGGAGCCTATCCTGCAGGACCGCCTCTTCGCCCACCCTAAGATCGAGGTCATATGGAACCACACGGTCGATGAGGTCCTTGGGCGGCGGGAGCCCGTGAAGTCGATGACTGGCCTCCGGCTCAGGGATGCGGTCAGCGGTTCAACGAGGGAGATGGCAGCCGACGGCTTGTTCGTCGCCATTGGTCACGATCCCGCGACGAAGTTGTTCGCCGACCAGCTCGAACTTCTGGAAGGCGGCTACATCAAGATCGTCCCCGGCACTACGAAGACGACGGTGGAGGGCGTCTACGCGGCCGGCGACTGTGCGGAATTCGTTTACCGACAGGCGGTGGTAGCAGCCGGGATGGGGTGCATGGCGGCGCTTGAGTCCGAGAAATTCCTGGCCGAGCATTCCTCAAATCCCAAGGTCCGGAACGAGGAGGCACATGAGGTCGAGATGATCGGCGCTTACGACTAGGCTCGGTCGAACCCCGGGCCTTCACCGCCGACGTTCCAGGGAGAGGGCTCCGCCTCTTCCGCATGCCAGGCACCGTCTCTATTCCGCCGAGGGGACGGGGCCCTCCACCTTGCGTGCCGTTGGCTTAACCAGGCCGGGGGATACCCCTTCCGCCTCCTCGCCTTGGCACCTGCTACCCTCGTCGTCCTGGACTCCGCAGCGGTGCGGTTCCGGCACCTCATGCTTGATCAAGTGCCTGGACGTCCGGGAGCGACAGGTCGAAGGTACAGCCGACCATGCGCCGGGCATGAGCGGGTGGACGGGACATGGCAGCCTTGAGAGCCTCTTCGGAACCGACGAGAACTACCGCCTCCTCGGCCCGGGTCAGCGCCGTGTAGACCCAGGTAGGGTCCATATTCCGGGCTTCGATCAGGGCGACCACCACGGTGCGTGCCTGGCTTCCCTGAGCCCGGTGGCAACTTACGGCGTAGGCTAGGGCCAGGTCGAACAGGTCCTTGTCCGTGAGGGTGACGGTTTCCCCATCGAACTCGCACGTCACCGTGCCCAGGTCCTCGTCGACGGCCGTGACATGTCCGAGGCTGCCGTTGCGCAACCCCTTCTCGTAGTCGTTTCGTAGGAACGTAACCGGCTCGCCGACGCAGAACTCGTTGCCCATGTAACCACGTACGCTCTCCACCTTTCCAGGATCGGCGGCCTCCAGCGACGCGACGTGGGCCGAGTGGAGGCGGTGATTGAGATGCCGGACCGTGCCGTCCGGCGCGGCGGCACGGCTGTTCACGGCCGAAAGCACCATCAAGCCCGTGGAATCCGGACCATGACGGCCCAGATCCGCGACGACACGCTCAACGGACTCGCTCACCTCGCCCGGTTCCACCACCAGAAAGCTCACTCCGGGACGTCCCGGCTGATAGGCGGGGAGGACCGGGATGCGACTTCCCCGTACCTCTCGGGAGATGGCCGGGATACCACTCCCATCCGACTGTCGGTGCACGGTCTCAAGCCGCGACGTGATGCCCCGCTGTTCCACAAGGTGATGGAAGATCAGGCCGAACCCGACAGGAGGCAGTTGGAAGGCGTCACCAACCAGGAGCAGGCGACAGCCTTGCGGCATCGCGTCGACGAGGCGGTGCATCTGACTGAGGTCGACCATCGAAGCCTCGTCGATGACCAGGAGCGTGCGGTTGGTGAGCAGCGGAAGCTCCCGTCCGGCATCGGGGGCAGCCTGCCGCTGGCTAGTCCCTCCCCACTGAGTTTGGCCGTCGACTCGCTTCTCCAAGCCGAGGATGAGACGATGAATGGTCACCGCGGGCGATTGCCCAGGTTCGCTGCGACCCGTGCCCTCCGTCAGCCTCAGCGCGGCCTTGCCTGACAGGGCGGCCATCTGGACGTGGCCACCCAGGTGTTCCCAAAGGTCAACGATGGCTCGGCAGGTGGCCGTCTTTCCCGTACCGGCTCCTCCGGTCAGACAGGCCAGTGGCCGGCCCATTACGGCAAGCACGGCGTCGCGCTGTTCGGGGTGAAGCGAACGACCCCGGTTTTCCACCATCGCGAGGAGCCGCCGCAGGTCCACCGCGGACGGGATCTTGACGCCGGTACGCTCGCGGCCGCCGGCGAGACGTCGGAAACGGACCAGGAGGTCTTCCTCAAGCACCGCGCAACCGGGAGAACGCCACAGGTCTCCGGACTCGATCAGCGCATGGTTCGCCATCCCGACACGTACCACCTCCTCGTCCAGTTCCATCTCCGCATCCAGCCCGAGCTTCTTGGCAACGCGGCTTCCCAGGACGGAACGGTGAACCGCCGTGTCTCCCTCTCGAATGGCGTCCAGCATGACGGCGTCGATTGCACCGACGATACGTGTCGGGTGGGTATGCGCATCCCCGATGCCGCCACGGGCCTTGAGGATGCGAAGGGCGAGGGGATCGACCTTCGACCAGGGCAAGGGGCCTGACAGCACGTAGGGATTACGCTGGAGGAGGGGCAGCGCCTCGGGACCGAACAGGCGCAGGATACGCCGTACCGTTCCGCCGTCCTCCACCCCCTGCTCCTCAAGCCATCGAACCGTCTCGTACTCGCCCTTGGTTTCCGCCAGGGTGCGGAAGACGGCGACGGCGAGCCGGGCGGCCAGGTTCGGACGCTCGGGGTCGATGATCTCCGTCAGCTGTTCCAGCGTCACGGACCCATCCAGGAGCCCGTCGAGCCGCCCCCGCAGGGCTTGCGCGATACGCTTGGCACGCGCCGGGCCCAGGCCGCCCACGACCTGAAGCCAGGGAACGACCAGCTTCCCGGATGGCATGAGACGAACGAATCCGTCCGGGCGCCCGTAGAATTGGAGGCCATGACGCACGCTTTCGTGCCACTGGCCCTCGATCCGGTAGACCTCCCCGTCAACCGGATGGAACGCCTCCCCCTTCGCGACCACCCTGACGCTCTCGCGCCCGGTCGTGATGCCCGAGAAGATGGTGGCCCTATCGCCGGCCCAGACGATGGACGTGACCTGGACGGTCAGATGCTGGACAGGTTGGGTGGTCATTGAACGTCGTCCGTACGCAAGACCATGCCGGTGCGTTGGATGAACGCGAAGCGTTCACGAAGGCGGGCGTTCTCGGCTTCCTTCTCGGCAAGCTCACGTTCGAGGTGAACGATGCGCGCCCTTGCGAGGGCATGTCCCTCGCTCTGGTTCTTCACGTCCTTGCTCAGCCTGACGATCCGATCCTCCGCCGCATCGCTGGACTTCGCGGTCTCGGTCGTCTTCGTGGCAGTCAGTCCCTGGTCCTGCGCCGCGACGTCGATCAGCGCTCCCCACTCGGCCTCGTTGTAGACGTACTGTCTCACGCTCTCGGGAACCTCGACGCCCCGTTCCTCGCCCCATTGCCGGAACTCCTGCATCAAGGATCGAACGTTGATCCGGCCGCCCCGGCTGGGAAGGTTCGGGGATGCACGTCCGCCCTGATCGTATTCGGCGAACCTTTGGTCGAGGAAGGTTCTGAGTTCGTCCAGCAACTCTGGCACCGTCGCGGTCCTGGGCATCAAACATCCTCATTGAGCTGATTGCGTGTCCGTGGCTGCTTCCGGAGCCACTCGACGAAGGGCGTCGTGTCGGGCGGTCCCGCGATGAGGCTCTTGGAGCCGACCTGTGCGGTGTTCCTGATCTCGCCCTTGTCGAGGACGATGCCGAATTCTTCCTCGGTCAGGTGGGTCAGCAATCGCCCCAACACCGTCGCCGTGCGCTCGAAAGCGATCCGGTACGCCCTGCCCTCACCGTCTCCGTCGGTCGTCGGCGCCGGCAACTCCGCATTGACGCCGTTGCGCTCGATCAGCTTCCGTAGCCTCACGTTGTCTCGCCGGAGCAGGTTGGTGTTGATGTCGGCGTCGAGCGCCTTGGCGGCCAGCGCCGCGCGCGGCCGCACGTCATCCTCCGGAGCTGGGATCAAGCGAGGATTCTCGGCGACGAACCGCAGGATCTCCGCCCGGTAGCGCTTGTTCCGTGACAAGGTCGTGGCGTGCAGACCGCTGCCCATGGCAACCGCGTTGCGCAGGGCATGGAACGTTTCGTACTTCGTACGGCGCGGGAGGGCCTTGAGGGCACGACGCACCTTCACGAGGTTGGCTTCCGTCACCTCCCGCTGGTGGAGACCGAAGTTGTTTTGGCCCTTGCGCGCGCCCACAGTCACTCCTCCGGCGGGGCGGCTAGGCGCGGGCTTGCGCCCGTACCCGCCAGGGAGCTGACGCTGGAGACGGCCTCCAACGCAGATGCAAACGTCGGGGCAATGCCGTGAGCCTTTAGGGCAAGGTGTAGCCCCGACACAAAAGCTCGAACCGGATCGACCTCGTAGAGCTCAATCTCCGCCTCGATGGCCCTCATTGATGCGAGTAGCCTCTGCCGCAACTGGATCGCCTGCGCCCGGAGGACTGGTGTCTCGAAGCCCGGGTGGCCGCTCGCGTCAGTGAGCCTATGCAGGATGAACTCGGCCATGCTCGCGTCGCGCGTGACCATCCTCAAGTGCAGGCGAACGGCGTCGGGCATCCCGACGTGGAACAAGTCCACTGACGCGTGCCCGAGTTCGTCCAGGCTCCGTGTCAGCGCGAGGAGCGATGTGCGCCAGCCCTCGTACTCCGTGGCGTCGAGGCGGCGTCGATGCTGCACCGCGTCGACCGTGGCGTCGGGTTCAGACTTCGCCTTGAGACGCTCCACCAGACGGCCGCCCTCACGGACCTGTTCCAAAAGCTGGCGCATCTTTGCGCCGATAGACGGCAAGTGGTCGACGGACTTGACCGCCAAGGGGCAAACGCCGCACCGCCGCGGCTCCACGATGACGTCCATGACGTCGCTCGGGCACATCTCCCCGACAGGACAGATGTGCGTCTCGCGGAAAATCACCTGCGACATCGGTGTGGAGCGCAACCTCATGATGCCATCGACGTCCTGGAGATCCTCGTTAAGGAGGGACAGCGTCTGCAGCCCAAAGGCCGCCTCCGTCCTCACCCGATCCGCCTGGAAGCTCTTCCGCAGGGCGCTGTTCGCGTTGTCGGCCCGGATGTGGACGGGGTTCTCAGGATCTGGCTCCCAGACAGAGTTCGAGGCGGCGAGCACACGCGCGCCGACCTGCTCCTGGTTCTCGACCGTGTAGTGGTAGGTTGTCGCCGTGTTGGTGTGTCCCACCAACCACCCCGTGATCTCGATGGGCAGCACGCCGGATCGAGAGGTGATGAAAGTGGAACGTGCCGAATGGGGCGTATGCTTCAGGCGAACCTTGATCGGCGAGCAAGGACGGCTTTCCTCGCCGTCCAAGTGCATCACGACCTTCGGCATGCCCGTGAGCGGATCCATTTCGGGAACGTATCGCCACATCCCATTAGAGGCCTGCGAGTTCAATGCTCGCCGATGCCAGAGACAGAACGAGACGAGGAAACGATCCCACGTCGTCGTATAGGCTTGGTTTGATACCGGGTATTCCTGGTATGGCGACCGGAACAGGGGGAAGACTGGGGCGAACCGCGTGTACTCCCGTCTCTCGTACTGAACGGCGACTTCCTGAAAGTCGTCGACCATTTGATCTTGGAATGCCGCCTCGCGCATCAGAACCTCAAAGGCCCTACGCACGATCAGCGTATTCCACGGACGGTCCCGAACCTTGTCGGTATTGACCTGCAATGGCATGAGCTCCGCCCCAGCCATGTTGCCGGCGGCCAGACGGTGGAATGCCTTCTTGCAAAGCCACTGGACTCCTTGGAAACGAATGCCCGTTTCCAAGGCGACGATGATCATCCGCAGGCTCGAAAGGTGCGGAAGGACGACCTTGCTCACCTCCTGGGCACCAAGCTTCACGGACCGCTCCGCCCATGTGGCGAGTTGTGGTACCTCCGAGATGGTGTAGCTATTGCCATCGTATTCAAAGGTAACGTTCAGTCCGTATTCTGATGCCTTGAAGGCCTCGCTCTTGCGTACCCTTCTCCAGATGCCCTTCACGTCTGACTTAGTAAGCTTCCCCGCGAGAATTTGGTTTGAGATCTCGATGAAGAAGCTCTCGCAAGCATAAGCGTATCGCAGGATGAACGGCATGAGAGCCTTGGGAATGGGCGTCTTATTCGTCTTCTGCGGGGACCGGCTGATGTTCCTGTCAAACTCCGGCATCACTGGATTTACGAAATCTTGTCGTGAAAAATTGAGCTTCGGCGCCTGTGCCCTGCAGAACTCAAAGAAACGAAAGGCAAACGAGATAAAGGCGTTGAGCCCATTATCTCCCTTGCTCATGCGGATGTCCCGGTAGAAATCCAGGAGCGGAACGGGGGCCGCGCCGTTTTCCATGCCCTCGACCCAGTTGCCGAAGCGCGTGAACTGGGACGGGTCTGTAGGGAGACTGACGTCCAGACCCGGGTGGAGCTCGATCCACCACGGAAGGTAGCAGCATAGGTAATCCTGGATAAGATGACGGCGGGTTTCTGCCTTCCCGAGGGACTCGTATCCTTGTCGCACCCGGTGCGCAAAGAACTCGTCGAGCGCTGAAGACCATGTAGACCAAAGGTCGACCGGGAATGCATGCATCCGCGTCGGATACGGGTTTCCCTTGTTGCGGAACGTCCCGCGCATCCTCAACGCCTTCATGTAGACGAGGATATCCTCAGGAGCGTTGACCTTGTTAGCCAACAACTCGAACTTCACGTCCTGTAGGACCTTCTCGCCATCAAGGACCGCATGCCGGAAGTCCTCACGATTTTCGTCGTCGATGAGGTCGAGTTGGGCGGCGGCAAGGCGCCGGGCATAGGCTTGGTTCGGTACGCTCGCTTGAGCACGACGAACGCTCTCGGGATCGGCAAGAAGTTCGGAAGGCGTCATATCGCCGACGCCCCTGAGGTGAAGATGGACCCAGTAGCGATAGCTTCTGATATCATCCAGGGAGTACGCGAACCCGTGTCCCTGACCAGACTTTGCGATGTGCGCGAGGGCTGCCAAGATCGCAGTCGACGGCTGGCTGTCGCGTACTCCCGGAAGTCCACCCGAACGGATCTTTCTAACGACCTCCATTGTCGATGGGCCGAACAAGTCCAGGTCAATGTCTGAGAATGAACGCCAGCCCGACGCAAGGACAAGGCTTAGTCCCAGTGTGCTGCTTTGAGCGTCGGGATTATCGAATTGACAAGTTGCCAGGGCAGGTGCGAGCTTTCGGAATTGCTCGTTCCAGACGTCGGTTCGAAGTCTGAATGTCAACGGAAGACGGACCAAACCGTCACTCCACATCATAAAATAAGCATACTTGAACCACAAAGTGATAACTCCGCGCGTCTTCTGCGCCATCGGAGGAATTCTAAGGGCACTTTCCACCTTTCTAAGCTTTTCCTTAGGTGGATTGTTTGTATCAAGACGATCCAGCATCAGAAATGCATCGATGAATTCATGGACGCTCATCACCTTGGCTGCGGCCAGTAGCTGCTTGCGAATACGCAGCATGGTGCTGACGCGAGTCGTGATCTCGCCGCGACGACCCCGAGCAATGTCGATTTCCGCGGCCTCTTGAACGCGTTGTGCGAACTGGGTTTGCAGTTGCTCCGTCTTGCCCACGACGATCAGACCATCCGTGAGGTTGATGACCGGGATGTCGAACCGAGGGTGCCGCAACTCATCCGGCGGGCTGATTGGAACACTTTGCGGCCCAGCGGCAGCCGACGGGTCGTAGGTAGTGCCTTCGGAGGAAGGAAGCTCAACCGACGTGGCAATGGCGACTTGGGCATTCTCAGGTACATGCTTGTTCATTTGAGGCTCCTCGGGCTGGCGTCCGAGGCGCTGGGGCTTTCCCCGGCGGTCGTCGGACAAGGCATCGCCATCCCGGGGAGCGCCTCGGGCCGGACATCGACTGTGCTGTGGGATTTCAGTCCGCTTGATCGGCTGCCGCGCGGGGCGCGGCGCCTGTTCGGACGTGACCATCAGGCAGTCGGGGACCGGAGAACCGAGGACCCGACGCCATCAGGGCGGTCGTATTCGCGATAAAACAATCATGGGTTGGGCTCCGGGAGCCGCCGAGACACAGCTGAAGCGCAAGTGAGACTGCGCGGTGCCCATGGCGGTGGTTGGGTTCTGCAAGGGAGAGGGAGCAGGTTCCGCGTAACCTCGAACAAGGGCGCACCCCTGCAAGGCTGATCTCGGAACAGGTGGTAATTCCAGCCTTCCAGGCACCGGTTGCATCCGGGATGCGGGAAGGTTCTTAAGCGGCCAGGTCCACCAGCCGCAGGTCAGCAGCGACCCTAGGCTATTAAGCCGGTTTTGCTTAAGGCCTGCGCGAACGCGGCCTGAATTATTGCGAAGCTGCTCATGTGTGCCAGCTGAACATATCGGAGGGGCCTGCGTCCAGGAAAAGCGTCCGCTATACGGAACCTCTTCATGGCCAAGGTTTACGGTCCCTAATTGAAAAACGAGAAATTGCGAAAGACGGGACCTTACGAAGCTTAGTCCTCCCTCCTGCCCGGTGGCAGTCGACGTTGGAAGGCCCCCTCCTTCTCGATCCGGTCCGCCGTCTTACGCAGTCGCTCGGCGATGCTGGTTGGCAGGAAATGCCTTCCAGCATCCGCGGAGGCGTCCATGCCCGCGAAGACGACCTCATCTGCTGCCTCGACCCTCGCCTGGACGATATGCGTGTCATGCCGGGCATAGACCTTCGTGCTCTCGATGCTCTTATGACCCATCAGCATCTGGACCTCGGTGAGCTTCAGGCCGGGCCCGCCAGGGACGGGAATGAAGTTCAGCATGTAGATGCCATAGCTGTGCCGTAGGGAATGCAGCGTCCAGACGTGATCGGGTGCTTCCGGAGGACCTTGCACGTCGGCGCGGAGTACGGCCCTCTTGAACTGCTTCTGGTGGGCGGCGTCGCTGGCCTCCACCAACGGACGTGCCCTATCGCGGCTGTCCAGCTTCTGGAAAAGGAAGTCGTTCTCGTGGTCGGTCGTCCCGACGAACTCTTGACTAAGATAGGCGCGAAGGGCCTCCCAGAAGCTGGTCTGAACCGGTTCATACATGTAAACCCGGCTCATGGTGCGCCCCTTGAAGCGCAGGAACTCTCCCTTCGGCATCTCACGACCGAATCGGCTCAAGTTGGGGTCATGAACCCAGATCTCCCCGGTCGAGGGGTCTACGTCATCGAACCGAAGATTGAGGGCTTCGTGCAAGCGAAGGCCTCCACCGGCAAGGAGAGACCACAGTGCTCGATCCCGATGACTCGTCGCGCAGGCCAGCAGGTCTGCCAGCCTGTCCAGAGGAAACT
This sequence comes from Methylobacterium sp. Leaf465, assembly GCF_001424705.1. Taxonomy (GTDB): domain Bacteria; phylum Pseudomonadota; class Alphaproteobacteria; order Rhizobiales; family Beijerinckiaceae; genus Methylobacterium. Next base: position 564,647 of record NZ_LMRA01000001.1, on the reverse strand, counting down.
CCTTGTTCTCAATGCCGACCCGCGTCTGGCGGCCGAGGGGCGCTTCCAGGTGCCTCGGTCGGTCAATTCGATTGAGAATGCGGATGTTGCCGCCAAGCAAGGATTGCTTCAGGCGCACCCTGTCGAAGTGCGACCATCGCCGCACACCGTCGATGGCTGCATAGGTCGTGCGCAGGTCCAGCCAGTCCACGGCCACGTTCTCGTCGCTCAGGGCGGACATTGCCTTCAGCGCCTCATTCCGCGCAAACGCGAGGAAATGGTTCACCGCGGCCAGGGTCGGGAGGAAGCTGGCTGGCGCGAGTCCGGCGAAGCCGATCTCCCCGGCGTAAGTAGCGAGCGTTGGGAACTCGGCCCACGCGACCCTAGGTCCATCCCTGAGAAAGATCGGGTAGGCTGTGAAAGCCTCGGAGATGTCATCGGGCCGGGCTGCCTGGCCGAAAACCTCGCATTCGATGAGGTAGTCGACAAACCGCGCCGCGGACTCGACGTAACGCTTCAGGCTCGTCGCGCGATTGCCGCGGCCGTCGATATAGCGCCTGAACCGTAGCAGCGCGTCGATCTCATAGCCGTCGTCGTTGACGAAGATCTCCTCGGACTTGCCGGTATCCTGTCGCCGGATCACGGTCCGGGTGAGATGCTTCAGTGGCATCGCCATCATCTCCTGAACGGTTGGCGTCGCACGAAATTCGAGCCTGTCGCGGCGTCGTGAAGCTTCATCTGCAGCGCCGGCGCATGCGACGGGTTCGACTTCGACAGATGTCGGCCGGGTCGCTTAACGCGCCGGCTCCGCCTCGGCGGCCTCGTCCAGGATCTGGACGAGGCCGCACCACCCGATCACGGGGTCTTCTGGATCGATCCCGGCCGCGCCGGCGGCAGGGGGAATTTCACGACATTGCCGACCGCACGTGGTCGCATGGCCCGCTCCAGGGCGGCCTCCTCGGCCAACTGCAATCCGAGTTCGATCTCGACCATGACGGCTCCCAACATCGCATCGAAGCTAATGGGATCAAGGTCACGACGAACCCTGAGGATTCCCTTCATCAGGAGGGCGACCTGGTCGTCAAGCTCGGACTCATTCATGACGGCCTCCGGAAATCGTCACGGCTGATTCGACCGGAGAGGCATTCGGGGTAGAGGGGCCGATCATGCGTCGGAGGGTCGGACCGTCGAGGATGCGGGACTCGGCAAGGACGTGCGCTACGCGGTCGATCACGTCCGCGTTGGCTGCAACATGCGCCAAGGCCTGGGCATAAAGGTCGGCGAGATCGCGCTCCACGACGGCCCTGAAGGCGGCGTCGGTCCGGACCAGGTCAAAGGCCTGTTCGTCCGTCGCGCGCATCGCGATATTCCCCCCGAGGCCCAGGGACGCGTGGCAGGACGCGACGGTGCGGGTCGCGATGCCGAGATCGGACGAAGGATGTCCTCCGGCGCCCGCGGAGACGCCACCCCAAAACTCGTCCGCCGCCCGACCGGCAAGGGTCGTCACAACGTAGGCATCGAGTTCGGCTCTCGTGGGCGAAGCCCCGCACAGCATGCGCGCACGCATGCTGCCTGCCATCGCACCGGTAGGAATGATCGAGACCTGAGAGACCTCGGACACGCGAAGGAGCTCAGACAGACAAGCGTGGCTCGATTCATGGCGGGCGGTCGCGAGGATCTCGGCCCAGGGTCGTACGTCTGGCGGGGCGATCTCGGCCAGCAGGTCCGATGCGGCCAGGGAACGTTCGGCGATGCGTGCGGTGCGCCGCGCCGCCTTCACCCATCCTGCGATCTCGGCACCCGTAGACCCGGCTCCCAGGGTGGCGAGGCCCGACAGGTCGAACCCTGGCAGGTCATCTCCGAGATGGTGCCGGAGGATGCCGGCGACCGCAGTGGCATCCGGTGGCATAATGGTGATGACGCGATTGAGCCGACCCGGCCGGATGAGCGCCTCATCCAAGGAAGAGGCATGATTGGTCGCGCCGATGATCACCAGCTTTCCCGCATCACCAGAGACGGCGCTGTCGAGAGCTAGGAGAATATGCCCAACAATCGGAGCCCAGTAGTCTGCGTTCCGACCGAGGGCGGAGCGTCGGGGCAAACCGTCGAGTTCATCCAGAAGTAGTACCGCTGGACCGTTTGCAACCGCCTGGGCGAGCAGGGTATCGACGAACTTGATGATTTCATTGATGTACCCGGCGGTCGAGGAGAACCAGTGCGCAACCGAAGTCGGAACGAGGGGCATTCCCAAGGACTTGGCTACAGAGCGCGCAAAGGATGTCTTTCCTAGTCCAGGAATACTTGCCAACACGACTGCGCGGTCGATCTGGCTCCAGGGGATCTCGCCCCGGCGCCATGACTCGACGTCGTCGACGAGCTTGATCGCCCATTCCTGTGCACCGCCCGCGTATCCATGAAGGTCACGAACGAGCGGAACGTCGTCGAGATGGGGATCGCCCATCGACCTGGATCGCGTCATGGCAGTTAGCCGGCGGACGCAATCGACGGGGGAGGATTGGATGCGGATGGCGGTACAAAGGTCGTAGAACCCAAGTCCCGACGCGACCCTGGGCGGAAGCTTGCGCGGACGGCCCTTCGTGACCTCCAGGATCACGTTGGAGATGACCTTGTTGGACGGCGTGGTGATTTCGATGCGGATGTCGGCGCCTGCCACCAGCGCCGATGGCAGGTAGCGTTCCGGTGAGGTGCTGATCCCGCAAACGTTGTGGTTGGCACCAAGGTACCGACCGATTTCCTCGTTCCCGACCTCTGCGCGGTCCTGGAGCCTCGCACTGCCATTGCGAGCTACGATGTGGGGGAAGGGTCCGTGCCGCCTGATGGCCCGCTTGATCGGTTCGATCCAGTCGGCCGAGGGCACCTGAACGACGACGCCGACCGCCAGGAAACCCCGGATTCTGGCGCGGGCCCGGATCGGGAGCGCCTCTTCGAGGATCGCCCGGGCCAGGACATCCGAAACCTGGCGGGATTGATGCGGTTCGAGTTCGTCCTCTTGGGCCCCGTCGAGAAATTCGTCGAGGCAGCCCTGCTGCTCGACCTTCGGGGGCTTCGTAAGCGATGGAGACTTCTTGGCCATGAATGCCTCGCGTCACGAGGCGGCCGGGCTCGCGTCATGGCGCGCCGGTCAGGCCTCGTAAAGTGTTTCCGGGATGGGCGCTGATCTGCCTGTCGGCAGCAGGGCTATCCCTATGAGGCAGCGGTGAGCGGTCACGGGCTGAACCTTGGCGGGGGACGTGTGCGCGGATGGTCGAACCCGCGATATCGGGAACGAACGAAGAACGCATAAGGAGTGAACGACCCGAAGGTCAAGCCGGATTGGGCGTAATCCGATGTCCGGGCGCTTCCTCCTTGGCGGCAACTGTGGATCCGTGTGGACGGTTAAGAAGTCCTTATCGCCGAGCGCCCCCTACAAGCCTCAGGGCGTCCGGCGCAACCTTTGGGATCGGATATGATAGCCTGAAGCGTGCAGCGCGCGTCGCCGTGGTTATCGAGCGTCGAACTGTGCATGCCGGAGGCTTCTACCGCTCCAGGAACGCGTCGGTAGCCGGTACGTCCGCTCACCTCGCGTCGAACCGGATTCCGAACAGGCCGCCGGTCTCGTCGTCGGACAGGCGTGGTCGGAGCACGGCAGCGTCGAGGTCGATTTCGCTTCCGAGGTCGAGGACGTCGAGCACTTCCGAGTTCAGGGCGATGATGTATTGCCCGCCCCGAGACACGGTCGTTCGGTGGCCGAGGGCGATGGCGGTGCGAACCTGGCGGGGGTCAACGCCGTCGAAAAGGTGGCTGTCGTGGACGAGGAGCCCAGGACCTCCGTTGAACCGTTCCGCGGCGGTCTCGTAGAGCATCAGGTCGAAGCAGAAGATCTCCATGCGGTCGATCCCGCCCCGGTTCCCGTCGCCCTGGATGCTGATGCGGAACTCAGGCCCCTTGGGCGTCGCCTCGACGATGAGGTTGCCGTACCGGTCGTCGTAGAGCTCGGTGATCGATCGGTCGATCATGAGGGTGGCCGAACGAAGGGCATCGCCCCGCTCCCGATGATCGGCCTGGAGACGTTGCAGGAGGGATGCGCGCTCCTGCAGCAGCAGGGACTTTTTGCCTTCGAGGACTTCCGCGTTCCTGAGCTTTTCGCGCAGGAGCTCGACCTCGCTGCCGAGGGTGCCGATCTCCTCGGCCATCATCGTGAAATCTTCCAGAGCGCCCTTGCCGGCTATTTCGGCCATGATCGCGCCCTGGCTCTCGTCCAGAGCGGTCATCTCGGCGTCGACCAAGGCCAAGCCCGCGCGGGTTTCCGAGATCTGCCCCCCGAGATGGACGCGGCGATTCTCGGAAACCGACCTCTGGAAGCTCGCGACGTCGTCCATCTTGGCCAGGACGATGCCGGGCAACTGGACGTCGGCGGCGCGGTAGAGGCGTTCGAGGGCGGCGTATTCCGGGGCCCTTTCCTCGGCGACCGCCGCCTCAAGGTGGGCGATGGTCTGAAGTGCGCGCATACGCTCGAAGCCGAGCGACTGGATGCGGCGTCGGGCGGTCGCGGCTTCCGCGGCGCGTTCCCGGTAATTCTCGGCGACCTCGAACGCGGCGATGGCGGCCCTGAGGCGTTCGATCCTGGCCTCGATCCTCTGGATCTCGGGCCGGATCTCCCCGACGCTTCCAAACAGCTTGCCGAAGGCGCCTTCCTTGATCGCCTTCCGTAGGTCGGCCAGGGCGGCGGTGGAAACCTTAAGCTGTTCGATGGCCCGCGGGATGCGCCAGTCCAGGCCGATGAGGTAGGACAGGTTGACTTGCCAGTCGTAGGCGTTCTGCTTCTCGTGCTGGCGTACAGGCACAGCGAACGCGCCTCCGGCGTTGCGGCGGATGAAGTAGCTTACGAGCGAGCGGAAGCCCGGCACAAAGGATTGCTCGAACTCGGTGCCCTTTGGGTCCCTGGGCAGGTCAAACCAGTAGTGGCCGAGGATCTCGCGCCACCGCTCCACGGGAAGGTAGACCGCCCCCGACTTGTCCCGCGTCAGCGGGGCGGCGATCTTGGCGGCATCCTCCTCCAGGAGAAGTATCCGGTTTGCGTCGGCACCGCTGCGCGACACGGTGATTTCATGATGACCGAGCCGGAGTCTGGCGTGGAACGTGAACGCGAACAAGGCGGGCGACTGGAAGATCGACGACTTCCCGGCGGCCGAGCCAAGCAGGAAGTGCATGACCTCGATCACGCTGGTCTTGCCGGCGCTGTTGCGGGTCTGCCTTTCCGTGGACGCGTCGGTACGGTCGGCGAGGACGACGTTGAGACCTTCGTGGAAGGTGAGCCCCTTGAAGCCCGGAAGGTCGCTGGTGAGGGATAGGATCATGGCTTGCGCTCGGCCCGGACGAGCAGGCCCTCGTCGTTCAGGTCGAGGGCGCCAAGGGCCCTGAGCAGGCACATGGCCAGCACGAACCAGTCGAACGGCAGCACGGCGCTGTCGGGGCGCGAGGCGCGGTTCTTCCGTACCCCGTCCCACGCCTCGGAAACGGTCATCGGTCGGGTGAGGACTTCGAGGATGTCCGCGCCGACGCCGATGAGGGCCCGATCCTGGCTGAGATGTTTGCTCGGCAGGATCATCCGAACACCCCTTCGTCGACAACTTTGTCCTTGAAGATGGTGCACCGGACGAAGAGGTAGGAGAGCAAGCTCCAGGCGGCCACGTCCATCTCGACCGCGACCGGACCGTGGCCGACGATGTTGCCGTAAAGCTTCATCATGATGTCATCGGGTTCGAGGCCCTGGAGGTCGAGATCGACGTACTGTCGCCTGAACTCGTTGGCGATGGTCATCGCCATCAGCGGGACCGGGTGGCCCTCGATCTCCCTCTTTACGATGCGCTCGTTCAGGCCGCCCATGGCGATCTTACGCTGGATGGCGCCCGACAAGCCGTTCGTCCGGAGCTTGCCAACCGGCACGTCACGTCGCTCGTCGTCTTCCGGCAGTTCCTCAAGGGTACCCTGGGCGATGGCATCGATGACGGCGACCACCTCAGGAGCCTGGATATTGCGGAAGTCCTCGGCCGTTACCTCGCGTCCGAGCAGGCCGGTCACCTGGTAGGACTCCAAGGACATGATGTGGGCCTCGAAGGTCGCCCAGCCGAAGACCGCGATACGGTGATGCGGGTTGGCGGCCTGCAGCGCGTCGATCCGGGCAAGCGGCGTCGTGCCCATCCCGAGGATGAAGTTGTTGACGATGTGCCAGACCTTCATGTCGGGCCAATGCCCTGCCGCTCCGACGTAGTCCTCGTCGATCTTGGCCGCCAGTCGGGCATTCACGGCCTTGACCTTCGCACCGCCGTTCTCGGCCCCGTAGCACTGGAAGATCTCGTGCCCGGGGCGAAGGTAACCATCGCACTTCCGATCACCGAGCGAGCCCTCAAGCGCGGGCCTCATGAAGGCGTCGGGGTGACGGAGTTCCATCATCCGACAGAAGAACTCCTGGAAGTGGTTGCCGGTCAGGCGCCGCAGCGTGAGCTCCAGCATGTCCGAGAGGGCGAGCCGTTGCTCAGGAGGGATCGGCATGGCTGCGTTCGTACAATCACGGGCGGATTCGTTGGGGGTCAAGCGTAGCAGCCGGCGTTGAAACCCGCGAGCGCGGGATACACCGACGGGCGGGATGACGGCCATTCCCGTGGATCTCGTCGGACGAACCCTTGCGAAGGGACGCAAGCGGTGCGATCGACACTGCGCAACAGGAGCGCCGAGCCGATGAAAACCAGGGACGTCCACCCTTCCCGCTGACTTCGGAGCGCTGCGTCCCGTACGAGGCCTCCGTCATTTCGGAGGCAAAGAATGCCTAGGACGCTCTTCTGCGCGGACACCCATTTCGGCCATCGAAGCCTGCTCAGTTCCCGCATGGCTCGCCCCCGTCCGTTCGAGACCATCGAGGCGCATGACGAGGCCTTGGTCGCCGCCTGGAACAAGGCCGTCCGACCCGACGACATCGTCTGGCACCTCGGGGACTTCGCCTACCGGTGCAGCCTCGACTACGCCGCCTCCATTCGGGCGCGCCTACACGGCCGCATTCATCTGGTCCGGGGCAACCATGATTTCGGGCTGGGCGAGCGTCTCGAATGGGCGGGACCCGTCGTCGACGTCCAAAGGGTCTTCGTCCAGGACCCGGGCATGCCCCGGCGGGTCGCCCTGTGGGTGAGCCACTATTCGCACGTGACGTGGCCCCATGCCTGGCACGGCGACCTTCACGTCTATGGCCACTCCCACGGCAGCATTCCGGCGACCCGGGCGAGCCTCGACGTCGGCGTTGATTGCTGGGAGTGGGCTCCGGTCACCCTGGGCGAAATCATCGAAAGGATGGCGGGAGCCCATGCATCCGGCCCATAGGGCCGATGCCTCGCCGAAGTTCGGAGGCTCCTCCGTCCAGGCCTGTCACGAAGGTCGTTTTACGAACCCGATGTCGACCGCCACGGCCTTGAGCCGTTCGGGCTCCCGCTCCTTCCGCTCGGAATACCGGTCGACGAGGTAGTCAGCCCGCTCGCGGGTCAGGAGCGTGAACCTGACCAGTTCCTCGCAAACGTCGACCACCCGGTCGTAGAGCGGCCCCTGCTTCATCCGGCCGGCCTCGTCGAACTCCTTGTAGGCCATGGGTACGGACGACTGGTTCGGAATGGTAATCATCCGCATCCAGCGCCCGAGGATGCGCAGGTTGTTGACGGCGTTGAACGACTGCGAGCCGCCTGAGACCTGCATCACAGCCAGGGTCCGACCCTGCGTCGGGCGCACCGACTCCTCCGACAGGGGCAGCCAGTCGATTTGGCTCTTGATGACCCCGGTCATGTTGCCGTGGCGCTCGGGGCTGACCCAGACATGCCCCTCGGACCAGATCGAGAGGTTGCGCAGCTCCTGGACCTTGGGATGGTCGGCGGTCGCGTCATCAGGCAGCGGTAAGCTGTGCGCGTCGTAGATCCGCACCTCGCCGCCCATTGCCTCCAGCAGGCGCGCGGCCTCGTAGGCCAGGAAGCGGCTGAAAGAACGCTCTCGGAGCGAGCCGTACAGGATCAGGAAGCGTGGGGCGTGGGTGAACGGTGCCTGCACCTGCAGGTTGGTCGCCGTCGGAACCACGAAATGCTCCTCGCTGAGGTTGGGCAATCCGTCGGCGAAGAGCTGTTGGGGCTTGTCCAAGACGCTTCATTCCTCTACGTTTCAACGATGGTTGAGATATTGACATCATGATGGACGAACGGCAAGCCGTCGCCGCCTTCGCGGCCCTCGGCCAGGAGCACCGCCTGCGCATCGTGCGCCAGCTCGTCACCGCCGGCCCTGACGGAATGGCGGCCGGCATGCTGGCCGAGGCGGTCGGCGTCTCGGGCACCAACCTGTCATTCCACCTAAAGGAGCTCAGCCATGCCGGGCTGGTCACCTCGCGGCGCGAGGGACGCTCGATCATTTACAGCGCCGCCTACCCGGACCTGTCCGAGCTCATCCAATTCCTGATGCGCGATTGCTGCCAAGGGCGACCCGAGGTCTGCGCCCCCGCCGTCGCCGCGCTCGCAGCCTGCTGCCTGCCCACCGGAGACACCGCCCATGCCTGATCGCGTCTACAACGTCCTGTTCCTCTGCACCGGCAACTCCGCTCGCTCGATCCTGGCGGAGGCCATGCTCAAAAAGGAGGGCCAGGGACGCTTCCGGGCCTTCTCCGCCGGCAGCCAGCCCAAGGCAGACGTGAACCCGCTCGCCGTTCAGGTTCTGAGCGAGACGGAGTACCCGACTGAGGGGCTGCGCTCGAAGTCCTGGGACGAGTTCGCCCGCCCCGACGCGCCGGTCATGGATTTCGTCTTCACGGTCTGTGACAACGCCGCCGGCGAGGCTTGCCCGTACTGGCCCGGCCAGCCGGTGACGGCTCACTGGGGCATCGAGGACCCCGCCGCAGCCGAGGGGACGGACCTGGAGCGCAAGACGGCCTTCGTGACCGCGCAGCGCTACCTCAAGAACCGGATCTCGGCCTTCGTGGCGTTGCCGCTGGCCAGCCTCGACGGGGTCGCCCTGTCCGCCAAGGTGCGCGAGATCGGCCAGCAGGCCGGCGCCACCTCGCCCCGCCCGGAGGTCGCGTGATGGACGTCGTCATCTACCACAACCCGGATTGCGGCACGTCCCGCAACACCCTGGCCCTGATCCGCAACGCCGGCATCGAGCCGCATGTGGTCGAGTACCTCAAGACGCCGCCGAACCCGCTCCTGGTGCGTCAGCTCGCCGACCGGGCCGGCGTCACGGTCCGCGACCTGCTCCGCGAGAAGGGGACGCCCTACGCCGAACTTGGGCTCTCGGACCCGAGCCTGACGGACGACCAGCTACTCGATGCCATCGCAGAACACCCGATCCTGCTGAACCGCCCCGTGGTGGTGAGCCCGAAGGGCGTCGCCCTTTGCCGGCCCTCGGAGAAGGTCCTCGACCTCCTCCCGGCTCAGCAAGGCGAGTTCGTGAAGGAGGACGGCGAGCGCGTCGTCGACGAGCACGGGCGCCGCGTCGCCACCGCCTGATCTTCCCCACGCAGCCAAGAACAAGAAACGGTCCCGATGCTCGCGCTTGCCATCTTCGTGGTCACCCTCGTCTTCGTCATCTGGCAGCCAAAGGGGTTCGGGATCGGGTGGAGCGCCCTCATCGGGGCCGCCGTGGCGCTCGCTACCGGGGTCATCAGCCCCGGTGATATCCCGGTGGTCTGGCACATCGTCTGGGACGCCACCTTCACCTTCGTCGCCCTCATCATCATCTCGCTGCTCCTCGACGAAGCCGGCTTCTTTCACTGGGCGGCGCTCCACATCGCCCGCTGGGGCGGCGGCCGGGGACGCCTGCTCTTCCCGCTGGTCATCCTCCTGGGTGCAGCCATCGCGGCGGTGTTCGCCAATGACGGAGCGGCCCTGCTGCTGACCCCCATCGTGCTCGCGATCCTGCTCCGTCTCGACTTCAAGCCGGCGGCGGCGGTGGCCTTCATCGTAGCCTGCGGGTTCGTGGCAGACTCGACGAGCCTGCCGTTGGTCATTTCGAACCTCGTCAACATCGTCTCGGCGAACTTCTTCGACATCTCCTTCAGCCGCTACGCCGCCGTGATGGTGCCGGTGAACCTCGTCTCGCTGGCCGCGACCCTGGTGGTGCTGTGGCTGTTCTACCGGCGCGACCTGCCCGCCACCTACCCGGTGGCCGAATTGGAGGCGCCGCGCCAGGCGATCCGGGACCCGCTGGTCTTCCGGGCGGCCTTCCCGCTCCTCGGCCTGCTGCTGGTCGCCTACTTCGTGACGGCCCCGTTCGGCGTACCGGTCTCGGTGGTCACCTGTGCGGGGGCGCTCGTGCTCCTGGCCCTGGCCAACCGGGGCCGGATCATCCCCATCCGCACGGTTCTTTCGGTGGCCCCCTGGCAGATCGTCCTGTTCAGCCTCGGCATGTACCTCGTGGTCTACGGCCTGAAGAATGCCGGCCTGACCGACTACCTGGCGCAGGGGCTCGTCTGGCTCTCGGGCTTTGGCCCGTTCGTCGCCACCATCGGCACCGGGTTGGCCGCAGCCATCCTGTCCTCGGTCATGAACAACATGCCAAGCGTGCTAGTGGGTGCGCTCTCCATCCAGCAGGCCCAGGATCTCTCACCCCTAATGCGCGAACTGATGGTCTACGCCAACGTCATCGGCTGCGACCTCGGCCCGAAGTTCACCCCCATCGGAAGTCTGGCGACCCTGCTCTGGCTGCACGTCCTCGACACCAAGGGCCAGCACATCACCTGGGGCCAGTACATGCGGGTCGGCCTGATCATCACCCCGCCGGTACTCCTCGTGACCCTGGCGGCGCTGGCGCTCTGGCTGCCGCTGCTCGGGGCCCGGTAGCGATCCGATGGGTCCGACGCGCCGCTGGCCCGTGATCTCGGCCCTGGGCGTGATCCAGATCCTGACCTGGGGCTCCTCGTTCTACCTCCTGTCGGTGCTGGCAGCCCCGATGTCGAAGGATACGGGATGGCCGCTGGGTTGGGTCATCGGTGGCCTGTCCCTCGGCCTCCTCGTGGCGGGTTTGATCTCCCCGAGAGTGGGAGCCTTCATCGGGGAGCACGGTGGTCGGCCAGTCCTGACCTTCGCGGCCGTCGCCCTCGCCGTCGGCCTTGCCGTCCTCGGCCTGGCGCCGAACCTGCCGACCTACCTCGGAGGCTGGCTCCTTATCGGCCTCGGCATGGGCACCGGACTGTACGATCCCGCCTTCGCCACGCTCGGGCGTCTCTACGGTGCCGAGGCACGGCCCGCGATCACGACGCTAACGCTCTGGGGCGGCTTCGCCAGTACGGTATGCTGGCCACTCTCGGCCTTTCTGATCGAACAGGTGGGCTGGCGCGGGACCTGCCTCGCCTATGCCGGGCTGCACCTTTCGGTCACACTACCGCTGGTCCTGCTCGCGATCCCCCAACCGCTCGCACATCCGGTCACGCGATCCGCAGGGCCAAGCCTCGTCATTCGGCTCGATGGTCGGGAGCGGCGTTCCTTCCTCCTCATGGCCGGGGTGCTGACCCTCGGCGGGACCGTGATGGCCATGGTCTCGGTTCACCTCATCACCTTGCTTCAGGCCCGTGGCGTGGCGCTGACCTCGGCCGTGGCCTACGGCGCCCTGATCGGGCCGTCCCAAGTCGGGGCCCGCATCGTCGAAATGGCCGGAAAGGGCAGGCATCACCCCCTTTGGACCCTGACGGCGGCGATGGTTCTCGTGGCGATCGGGATTGCGATGCTGGCCGCGGGCTTGCCCGTGGTCGGACTGGCGCTCGTCCTCTACGGCGCCGGGAACGGCATCTATTCCATCGCACGCGGCACGGTGCCTCTCGCGCTGTTCGGTCCCGAGCGCTACGCCCCGCTCGTCGGCCGGCTCGCCCGTCCGGGGCTGGTCGCGCAGGCGTTTGCGCCCTCACTTGGGGCCGTCGTGCTGACGCAGGCGGGCGCCGACGCGACCTATGCCCTTCTTTCCGTTCTCGCCCTCGCGAACGTCGCGCTCGCCGTATCCCTTTGGTGCGTCCGGTAGGCCGCCTGCCGCATCGGGAGGGGACCGCCCCGAACGAGCCGCAGGCCCGTTCAACGCGGCCCCTTCCGAAGGCCGACCTTCTAAGGGGTCGGCCTTTCACATCGGGGCATCGAGCATGTCGAGAACCGGGCAGGCGGGCGTAGCCGCGCCGCTGCATCGGTCGACCGTGTCGCCCAGGATGCGTTCAAGCCGCGCGAGTTGAGCAAGCTTGGTCCGGACCTCGGCCAGGTGGGCGCTCGCGATATCCCGAACATCGCGGCAGGACCGGTGACCGGGCGCGGCCAGCGCCAGCAAGGTTCGGATGTCCTCGATCCCGAAGCCCAGCGCTCGGGCGTGACGGATGAACGCCAAGCGGCGGACATGGGCGGCATCGTAGGCCCGGTGACCGCCTTCGGTGCGGTCCGGCGGCGGCATGAGCCCTATGCGCTCGTAGTAGCGGACCGTCTCCAGGTTGACCCCGGCCGCCGCCGCGATCCGCCCGATGGAAAGACCTCGCGGACCCGTTACCATTTTTCGCTTGATCCCGTAGTGGCTACGGGATGCATGTTGGCACGATGATGACTGACGCACCATCCGCAGCTGCCTCGGCGGTCGGCGGTCCGCCCACGTTGCACGGCCGGCCGGTTCCCTCCGGAAGCTGGTTCGCCGGCCTCGGCACGGTCGCGGGCTTGGGAGCCCTCGCGGCATCGTCCTGCTGCGCCCTGCCGGTCGCGCTCGCCGGTCTCGGGGCGACGGGAGCCGTGTTCGGCGGGTTGGCGATGTTGTCGTACCTCCGCCCGCTCCTGCTCGGCGGGGCCGCCTTGGCCCTCTTCGTCGGATGGGGTCTGTTCCTTCGTCGCCGGGCGACGGCATGCGACATGTCCGGACCCTGCTCACGGAAGGGACCATCCTGGGGCACGGTCGCGCTTCTGGGGCTCGGAACCGTGCTGGTCGGTCTCTCGCTCGTGTGGGAACCCTACCTTGAGCCCGTGGTACTCAAGGCGATGCGGTAACGCGGATGCAGCTTCGATCCACTCTTACATGCCCGCATTGCGGTCATACGGCGACGGAAGCGATGCCGACGGACGCCTGTCTGTTCTTCTACGAATGTACCGGCTGCGGCGCGCTCCTGCGCCCGAAGGCGGGCGACTGCTGCGTCTTCTGCTCCTTCGGCGACGTACCCTGCCCGCCCATCCAGGAGGCTCGCGAGAACGGCGGGTCTGCGTCCTGCTGCTCGGGGCTCTCTTGAGCTGCGGATCGGACAGGAACGATACCCGCTCGGTCCAAGTTCGGGCAGGGTGCCGTGCGGAGCGATCCGACCTTTCCCGACCACGGTCCGACGCTCGATGGAGCGTGTCCGAAACCCTCGGGTGCATAGCTTCGGAGACCCGAGTGCGAGACGTCCGGCGCGTCCCGTACTCCAGACCCTTCCTCGCCGGCACATGATGTGGCATCGTTCGCCGGTGACCTTCTGGCTCGCCCTTCGCAGGCTGCTCCCGCTCCTGGCGGTTCTCGGCCTCGCCCTTGCACCGGTGACCGCATCCGCGGCCGCCGCAGGCATGCGCGCGCCGAGGGCCGTTCAGGAGCACGCCATGGCGATGCCCGACGAGGCCATGGACAAGATGTCGTGTTGCCCCAAGGAGCGGCCGGACATGCCCGACTGCTCGAAGGGCTGCCCCCTGATGGCTCTTTGCTTGGCGAAGGTCGCCACCGGGCTGCCTGTCGCCGTCGGACTTCCGGGCCGCGTCTCCGTCGTCGAGGGGACTGCGTGGGCCGTCATCGCCTCCTTCGACAGCCTGTCTCAAGGGCCGCCCGCCGAGCCTCCCCGAGCCTGAACCCGATGCCGCCGGCCCCTGCGCCGGCCGATCCCGCGCGCCTGAAGGCCCGGGTCCCATCGTGTTCAGGAGATCATCGACCGTGACCAAGACATCGTTTTCGCGCGCCCTCACGGCTGCGCTGCTCGGCCTCGTCCTCACCGCCGCGGCCCGGGCTGACACCAAGGACTACGAGTTCCAGCTGGTGAAGGACGAAGCCAAGCAGGGCGAGGCCATCCTCGACGTCCGCCTCGTCGACAAGCGCACGTCCAAGCCCGTGCCGAACGCCGTCATCTTCGCCAAGCGCATCGACATGGCGCCCGACAGCATGGAGGAAATGACCTCCAAGATCGAGCAACTGCCGTCCCCGGAGCCGGGCCTCTACCGGTTCAAGGCGAAGCTGACGATGGCCGGCGGCTGGCGCCTCTCGCTCGGTGCCAAGGTTCAGGGCGAGACCGGCACCGTCGAGAACAAGCTGGTGTTCAAGGCCACCAAGTGAGCCGGAGAGCATGGCTGGCCGGGACCCTCGCCGCGCTCGCGGCGGGAGGCCTGGGGTATGGCGCGGGGCATGAGGGCAGCCCCGTGCCGGTGCTCGTCCAGCAGGCGCGGACCGGGTTCGCCCATTGGCTGCCGGGTGCACGTCCGGCCTCCCCGATGCCCGCCCAGGCTCCGATCAAGGCGACGGGTCCCGTGGTCTACTACCGAGACCCGGACGGAAAGCCGGACTACGCGTCCGAACCGAAACAGACGGCGGACGGTCGCAACTACCGCGCCGTCCACGCCAGCGAGGACGTGCGCTTCGACGAACCCGACGAAGCGGAGGCGATGTCCGATGCCGGGCACGGCGACATGGCCATGGGGCAGGCCACGATGCCTGCGAGCGCCCGCAAGGTGCGCTTCTACCGCAACCCGATGGGCCTCCCCGACACCTCGCCGACTCCGAAGAAGGACTCGATGGGGATGGACTACCTCCCCGTCTACGAGGGCGAGGACACCGACGACGGCACAGTGACAATCTCGCCCGGCAAGCTCCAGCGCACCGGGGTCCGGACGACGGTGGCCGAGCGACGCGTCCTGTCCATGCCGGTGCGCTCGCCCGGCGCCATCGAGGAGGACGAGCGGCGGATCTCGGTCATCGCGATGCGTACCGACGCCTTCATCGAGAAGGTCGAGGCCGTCACCACCGGCGACCACGTCCGCAAGGGCCAGCCGCTGCTGCGCCTGTTCTCGCCGGAGATGAACGCCGCCGCCGCACAATACCTCACCGGCATCGGCTACGAGGGCGCCCGGCGACGCCTGGAGAACCTCGGCATCCCGCCCGAGGTGATCGACGAGATCGAGCGATCCCGAAAAGTGCCGGCGACCATCACGTGGTCGGCGCCACGCGACGGCGTCGTGGTCGAGCGCAACGTCTCCGACGGCATGCGCGCCAAGTCCGGCGACACGCTGTTCAAGCTCGTTGACCATTCCAGGGTCTGGGTCCTGGCCGACGTGACCGAACGCGACCTGGCGGGGGTGGCCGAAGGCCAGACGGCGACTGTGCATGCCCGGACGTTCCCGGATCGCGTCTTCACCGGCGCGGTGACCCGGATCTACCCGCACCTCGCCATGGGGACGCGTACCGCCCGCCTGCGTATCGAGTTGCCCAACCCGAACGGCGACCTGCGCCCGGGCATGTTCGCCGACGTCGAGATCGAAACCGGCAGCGGCAGGCCGGTGGTCGCGGTGCCAGACGACGCGGTCATCGACACCGGCACGAAACAGGTCGTCCTGCTCGACAAGGGCGAAGGCCGCTTCGAGCCGAGACCAGTCAGGCTCGGCACCCATGGCGACGGCTACGTCGAGATCCGCGACGGCATCGCCGCGGGCGACCGCGTGGTGACCTCGGCCAACTTCCTCATCGATGCCGAGAGCAACCTGAAGGCGGCGCTGCAGGGGCTTTCCGAACCCAAGCCCGATCCCGGGGCGCAGGCCGCCGCCGAGCGGAAGGCGCCATGATCGCCCGTCTCATCGCCTGGTCGGCAAAGAATCTGGTGCTGGTCCTGATCGGGACCGTGTTCGCGGTGGGAGCCGGGCTCTACGCCCTGAAAACCCTGCCGCTCGACGCGATCCCGGACCTCTCGGACGTGCAGACCATCGTCTACACGGAGTACCCCGGGCAGGCGCCCCAGGTCATCGAGGACCAGGTCACCTACCCGCTG
Source organism: Methylobacterium sp. Leaf465 (assembly GCF_001424705.1). Classification (GTDB taxonomy): domain Bacteria; phylum Pseudomonadota; class Alphaproteobacteria; order Rhizobiales; family Beijerinckiaceae; genus Methylobacterium. The sequence continues at coordinate 548,647 of NZ_LMRA01000001.1, read as the reverse complement.
ACTACCGCCATGCTGACGGTGCCCCGTTCCAAGGTCGTGCGCGGCTTCTCGTTCTTCGGGGTGTCGTTCGTCTACGTGATCTTCGAGGACGGCACAGACCCGTACTGGGCCCGCAGCCGGGTGCTCGAATACCTGAACACCGTGGCCAAGCGCCTGCCGGCCGGCGTCACCCCGACGCTGGGACCGGACGCGACGGGGGTGGGCTGGGTCTACCAGTACGTCGTGGTGGCCAAGGAACGGACGCTGGCCGAGCTCCGCTCGCTCCAGGATTGGGTCGTGCGCTTCGGGGCCTCCCGCGCCGAGGGCGTGGCGGAGGTCGCGGGCGTCGGCGGCTTCGTGAAGCAGTACAACGTGGTCGTCGATCCGAACCGGCTGCGGGCGCAGGGCATCACCCTGTCCAAGCTCCGGGACGCGATCCGGTCGAGCAACGCCGACGTCGGCGGGCGAACGGTCGAGCTCTCCGAGTTCGAGTTCGTCGTCCGTGGCCGCGGGTACCTCAAGAGCGTCGCCGACATCGAGAGCATCGTCCTCAAAACGGAGGCGGGCACCCCCCTGCGGGTGAAGGACGTAGCCCGGGTCGAGCTCGGTCCCGACGAGCGCCGCGGCATCACCGAGATGAACGGGGAGGGCGAGGTCGCCGGCGGGATCATCCTCCAGCGCTTCGGGGCCAACGCCCTCGACGTCATCGCGAGCGCCAAGGCGCGCCTCGCCGAGGTCGCCGCCAGCCTGCCTAAGGGCACCGAGATCCTGCCGGTCTACGACCGCTCGCACCTGATCGAGGCGGCCATCGAGACGCTCAAGGGGACCCTGATCGAGGAGAGCGCCATCGTCGCTCTCGTCTGCGTCGTGTTCCTGCTCCACGTGCGCAGCGCGCTGGTGGCCATCCTGATGCTGCCGGTCGGCATCCTCATGGCGTTCGCGGGCATGAAGGCCTTTGGGCTCGGTGCCAACATCATGAGCCTGGGCGGCATCGCCATCGCGGTGGGTGCCATGATCGACGCTGCCATCGTGATGATCGAGAACGCCCACAAGCACCTGGAACGGGCGCCGCCGGACAATACCAGGGTCGAGATCCTGATCGAGGCGGCAAGCGAGGTCGGGCCGTCGCTGTTCTTCTCGCTCCTCATCATCACGGTGAGCTTCCTGCCCATCTTTACCCTGGAGAGCCAGGAAGGGCGCCTGTTCGGTCCGCTGGCCTTCACCAAGACGTTCGCGATGGCCGCGGCCGCCGTGCTGTCCCTGACCCTCGTCCCGGCGCTGATGGTCGTGTTCGTCCATGGCCGGATCATCCCTGAGCACCGCAACCCGCTGAACAGACTCCTGATCTGGGTTTACCGGCCGCTCATCGCGGGCGTCCTGCGGGCGCGGGTGCTCACCATCCTGCTGGCCCTCGTCATCCTTGCGGCGACGGCGTGGCCGGCGAGCCGCCTCGGCTCTGAGTTCATGCCCGATCTCGACGAGGGCACCCTGATGTACATGCCCACCACGCTGCCGGGCATCTCGGTGACCAAGGCCGGTGACCTGCTCGCCACCCAGGACCGCATCATCAAGTCCTTCCCCGAGGTGGCCTCGGTCTACGGCAAGGCCGGACGGGCCAACACCGCGACCGACCCGGCGCCGAGCGAGATGTTCGAGACCATCGTCAACCTGAAGCCGAAGGCGGAGTGGCGCCCCGGGGTCACGACGGCGAGCCTGAAGGCCGAGATGGACGCCGCGCTCCAGTTCCCCGGGGTCTCGAATGCCTGGACCCAGCCGATCCGCGCCCGGATCGACATGCTCTCGACCGGCATCCGTACGCCGGTCGGGATCAAGGTGCTGGGGACGGACCTCACCGAGATGGAGAAGGTCGCCCGCCAGGTCGAGGCCGTGGTGAAGGCGGTCCCGGGCACGTCGAGCGCCTACGCCGAGCGCGTCCAGGGCGGCTACTTCCTCGACATCACGCCCGACCGCGAGATGCTGGGCCGGTACGGCCTGACGGTCGGCGACGTGCAGGACGTGATCGGGATGGCGCTCGGCGGCGAGAGCGTCACCAACACCGTCGAGGGACGTGAGCGCTACACCGTCAACGTGCGTTACCCGCGCGCCTTCCGGTCGAGCCCGCAATCCATCGCCTCCGAGGTGCAGGTGCCCATCGCGGGCGGAGGTACGGTGCCCTTGGGCGAGGTCGCCAAGGTCGCGCTGACCCGGGGCCCGACCCAGATCCGGACCGAGAACGGGCAACTTGCGGTCTTCATCTACGTCGACGTCTCGGGACGTGACCTCGGCGGCTACGTGGCCGATGCGCGGGCGGCCGTGGCCGGCGAGGTGAGCCTGCCGCCGGGGACCACCCTCCAGTGGAGCGGGCAGGTCGAGTACCTCGACCGCGCGACGGCCCGGCTCAAGATCGTGGTGCCCCTGACCCTCCTGACCGTGTTCCTGCTGCTCTACCTGAACTTCCGGAGGCTCACCGAGACGCTCATCGTAATGCTGTCGCTGCCCTTCGCCCTGGTCGGCGGCGTCTGGCTGATGTGGTGGCTCGGCTTCAACCTGTCGGTCGCCGTGGCGGTGGGCTTCATCGCGCTCGCCGGGGTCGCCGCCGAGACCGGGGTGATCATGCTGGTCTACCTCGACCATGCGCTGGCCGAGGTCCGGGCGGAGTGCGTGCGTGAAGGTCGCCCCCTATCGCGAAACGCCCTGAGGCGGGCGATCATGGTCGGGGCGGTCGAGCGGGTGCGGCCCAAGATGATGACGGTGGTCGCCATCATGGCCGGGCTGCTGCCCATCCTGTGGAGCACCGGCTCGGGCTCCGAGGTCATGCAGCGCATCGCGGTGCCGATGATCGGCGGCATGGTGTCATCGACCGTCCTGACCCTCGTCGTGATCCCGGCGGTCTACGGGCTGGTGAAGGGATGGGGACTGCCGAAATCCGACATGCGGCCAGAGTCCGTCGAAGAGCTTACGATGCCCGCGGCCGCCGAATGAGAGGGGAAAACCAAGTGATGAACGAGACGACGGGACCAACGCGACGCGCCCTGGTGCTGGGCCTGGCGGCGTCGGTGGCCTTCGGGCGCCACGCCCTGGCACAGGACCTTCCGACCGTGGCCGTGACCAAGGACCCGACCTGCGGCTGCTGCGAGAAGTGGGTCGCCCACCTCCGGGAGAACGGTTTCACGGTGACGGTCACGGAAGGACCGGTGAACCCGCTCAAGGTCCGCCTCGGCGTGCCGCGGGACCTCGCCTCGTGCCACACGGCCCAGGTCGGCGGCTACGTCGTGGAAGGGCATGTCCCGGCCGGGGCGATCAAGCGGCTCCTGGTGGAGAAGCCGGAAGGAACCGGGTTGGCCGTCCCGGGGATGCCCGCCGGCTCGCCTGGCATGGAGGTCGAGGGCATGGAGCCCGACACCTACGACGTCGTCCTTTTCGGGCCGTCCGGGCGAAGCGTCTTCGCACGCTACCGAGGAGGCGCAGTGACCTGAAATCCAAGACGCCGAGGGGCCGCGATAGCCATCGGATTCAGTTTTCCCGATCCACGGGCGTGGCTTCCCCGACCTGCGAAACGCAGCGGGGTAGATCGCGGGCGAGCGCCGTTCGTCTGAAATCGGTCAGCTTCCGCCAGGCGCGGATCTCGGGGATGGTGTGGCCGCATCCAAAGCACCACCCGGTCCTGCTGTCTAATGCGCCGCGGTGCCTACGATGCTTGCGCGAACATCCACCCCCGTCGAACCGAACGAGGTGGCGGGAGCCGACAACGCCGACGAGCACATTTTCTCCGGTCCGTGACCAGGACCAGCCGCCTTCCCACCACTGCTCGGAATAGGAGGTGCCGCCTTCAAGCTCGGCGAGCCATCCTAGAAGTGATGGTGATGCCGCCGATGGTGATGCTGGTTCCCCCAGCCATGGTGGTGGTGAGGACGGAAATGGTGATGGTGGCCCCAGCCGTGGTGGTGGCCACGGCCGTAGTGGCCACCACCATGATGATGGTGATGCCGGCGATGGTGATGATGGTGGTACTGGGCCTGCCGCAGGAGGCCGGGACCATCCTGCATCGCAAGGGCCCCGCCAGGTGCCAGGGGCGCGGCGGAAGTGGTCGTGCCGAAGGTGAGGACCGCAAGAACCGACAGGGCGATCAAGGAAAAGGTGCGCGTCATGGGCTTTCCTCCTCAATGAGGAAGGAGCGGCCCAGGGTATCCCCTTAATCCCGTCCTCGACCCTTGGCCGAGGGCAGTCCGAAACAAAAAGGGGCCCCGAAGGGCCCCTGGACGATCACATGCGGTGGTGGCGATGGCCGTGACCGTGGCGCATCATGTGGCCGCGGTGATGGTGGTGATGGCGCATGCCGTGCCCACGATGGTGGTGATGGCGCATGCCATGGCCGCGGTGGCCGTGGCTGTCATGCATGCGGACGTCGACGATGTTGGTCTGGGCATCGACGGCGCCGACCGTGCCGGGAGCGGCCGAGACGGGGGCGGCGATGCCGATGGCGCCGAGCGCGGCCAGGGCGGCGACGGCGAACAGGGACTTCCTCATGCGGGGCTTCCTCGTTGGTTTTTGGTTGCCCGTACCGACGATCCGCGCTCTTCGTTGATCGCATGGGATGGGTACGGAAGCGTCGAGGAACGGTGGACCTTCCCGGACCGTTCCGAGGCTAGGTCCTCTCCCGGTCCGCATGGATAAGGAAGCCTTGTCCCCTGCCTGCCTGACGGCGGGCCGGACACGGGTCAGGTCACGGCGGTCGGGATCATCGAACTATGCCGAGCTTCCCGAGGCACCCCTCCGTCTTCCCTGCCGTGTCCCGCCCGTAACCGTCTCGGAAGACGGGTTGGGTCAGGTGCCGCGTCCGAGGGTTCGGACGACGCCCATGGGGTTGAGGGTGCAGGCGGCGACCGTCTCGACCTGCAGGGTGGTGGGTCCGATCCCGAAGCAAGGCATCCGCGCCGGGCGACGGAGCCGCCGACCGTCATCCTCGCGGGGTTCGCAAGGTCCGTCGACGACCTCGTCCATCCTCCACCCCATTCCGGCCTTGCCTCCCTGCCGGCCCCCGGAGCGATAGGCGCTTCACCGCCCAGGCGACACGTTAAGCCTCGGCGCCGCTTGCCCGTTCGACTTCGCGGGCGACTTCGGTCGCTCGTCCCACATGACGTAGCCGGGCGGTGGGTCGTACTCGTGCGGGCGCAGGACGGCGGCCTGCCCCTCGACGGAGACCAACCCGGGAAACAGCGCCCGCTCGATGTGGTCCCGGTTGAGCGCGATCTTGTGCGCCGTGTGCGAGAGGATGTGCTGTGAGTGCGTCCGGCCCGGAGGGCTCACGCTGACGAGCCTCTTTCCCGGGAAACGCCTGGCGAAGAGCTGGGCGGTCGCAGCCTGGTCCGTATCTGCGGTCAGCAGGTAGGCGGTATCCATGACGTCGTGGACCGCATCGTCGTAGACGCTCAAGGCCAGGTTGATGTCCGTCGCCTTCTCGGTCGGCTTCTGCCAGGTGGAGCCGCAGTCCCTGCACCTGGCGTCCTCACGGCTGAAGTGTCCGAGGATGGTCTCGACGCCGACCAGTTTCAGGGCCTTGACCAGGCGTTCGTGGCGGACCTTCTTGCTGTGGTCCCCGGGGTAGTAGGCCGTGCAGAACACGACGCGGACGAGCGTCTCGGTCTGGCGCGGCAGGATGGTTTCCCCCAACTTCCAGAAGTTGCACCACTTCAGGAACGGTTCTTCTAAGTCATTGACGGAGTGGTATAAATTGAAACCATCGATATAGAGTGCGGCCCGGATCTTGGATTTTTCGGCTTGACTATCCGACCCCATGCACTCATATCCGATCCGTCAACGCTGAACGGTGCGCCGCCAGCAACCCATGGGCTCCGGCCCGTGTGAAGCCCACAGGTTCCAACCTGTGGGCTTCTTTGTTCCCGATATCTTTCTATGGTTCCTTCGCCTCGCATGGAACCTGTTTTTATCCGGCGGGTGACCGCTCAGGCGGACCAGGTTCCGAGGCTGGAACGGTCATGATAGTCGGTGCCGTCGCCATCCCGCTCCATGCGGCGGGAAGCTCCGGGGTGCCCCCCCCGCTGCAGTCTCGCTTACGGCCCCCTCGGTCCTGACATCGTCCCCCTTGACCTTCCCACCATGGGAAGCCCCATATCGGCGTGACGTCACTCCAAAGAGGGGAACCGTCATGATCCGGCTCAAGGTCACTCGAATGAACTGCGGCGGCTGCGCCAGGTCCGTCACGCGTGCGGTCCTGGGCGTCGACCCGAATGCCACCGTCGACATCGACCTGGGCGGCGGCATCGTCTCCATCGCGTCGGCCTCGGATGCGACGCGGTTCGCCGACGCGGTCCGTTCCGCGGGCTATGGCGCCGAGCCGCTGAGTACCGCGGCTTGAACGAGGGGTAAGTGGAAACAATATCGGCGCTCGGCCATTTGTGTCCCGGGGCGAGTATTCCTCGGCCCATCGAAACGGTGTAAGCAATCCCGATGAGACCCGACCGGCAACTCGTGCGCCTGATGGCGGCGATGATCGTGATGATCATCGCCTACGTCGCGCCGTCTGCCGTCCAGGCTCACGAAGGCCATCATCACGGTGGCCATGACCATGCCGCCATGACGCGGGCGCCCAAGGCGTCCGTCGCGCCGCTGGCGGCCCCCGCACCGCGCGACATCGGTCGGTCGGCGGCTGCCGTCGATGCAACGCCCGTGCTGCTCAAGGCCGCGGTTCCCGCCCGGGTCGCCGTCCTCCAGTCCGAGGACGCGGGTCGGGGTTGCTGCCCCGGTCCCTGCAAGGGCGCATGCTGCGGGACGATGTCCTGCTGCGTTCCTGGCATCGTCTCGGCTCCGATGACAATGCCGACGCTCGCCTTCGGGCATGTCGTCCTGGTCACGCACGACGTCGACGGCCGCTCCGGCCTCGGCCCCGAGGCCCTGCCCAGGCCCCCACGAACTCTCGCGTAACGAACGGCGCGCCAAGGGCGCGCAACGGTCGGATTCCGTCCGCAAGCCGCGGATGTGCGTCCGGTGTTCGAACGCGAGGATGCCTCTTCCATGTCTTTTCGTATTGCCGCCGCCCTTGGCGCGGCGTGGCTGGCCGTCGCTTCGCTGGCGGGTCCCGCACGTGCCCATGAGGGGCACGACCACGGCGCACCGCCCCCGCCCGTCTCGAAGTCCCTCGCCCCGCGCGGCGAGGCCGCGTCGGACGCGTTCGAGCTGACCGCCATCCCACGGGACGGGAAGGTCACGTTCTACCTCGACCGCTTCCGGACCAACGAACCCGTCCGCGGCGCAGTCCTGGAGGTGGAGACGCCCGAGGGGCAGAGGACCGCCACCGAGACCGCCGAGGCGGCCTACGTGCTTCCCGCGCCCTGGCTCGCGCAGGCGGGATCGCACGACCTCCTGGTGACCGTCACCGCCGGGGAGGCGGTCGACGTCCTCACCGTCCCGCTGTCCATCCCGCAGACCCAGGCGCCCGTCGCCGCCCCGGCCGCAGCGCCGGCCGGCACCGCCATGGCCAAGGCGTCCGCCGCCGTCGCCGACCTGAAGGCCCGCCTCGCGGCCAAGGACCCCGTCCTGATGCTGACCGCGGCGGCCGCCTTCCTCCTCGGCATGCTGCTCACCGTGCTCATGCGGGGCCGGCGCAGCCTTCCCGCCGTGGCCGTCATGGCGGTCTTCGTGACCCTGGCGCTCGGGACCGTGGCCTTCGCCCATGGCGACGAGGACCACGGCACCCCGTCCAAGGGCGACCCGGTTCAAGGCGCGGCCCTGCTCGACCCCGCGCAGCCGTCGTCCGACCTTGCCCAGCGCCTGCCCGACGGCTCCGTGTTCGTGCCCAAGCCGACCCAGCGCCTCCTGGTCCTGCGCACCACCATGACGGAGCAGGCGACGTTCCACCGGACGGTCGAACTGCCGGGACGCGTGATCCCGGACCCGAACGCCAGCGGCGTCGTGCAATCCTCGGTCGGCGGCCGGCTCTCGCCGCCGTCCTCAGGCCTGTTCCCGCGCCTCGGGACGACGGTGAGGAAGGGCGACGTGCTGGCCTACGTGACGCCCCCGGTCCAGGCCATCGACGTCTCGGACATGCGCCAGCGCCAGGGCGAGCTCGACCAGCAGATCGACGTCGTCGAGCGCCGCGTGGAGCGCTATCGCAAGCTCGCGACCACCGGCGCCGTCGCCCAGACGCAGCTCGACGACGCCCTCTCCGAGCTGAAGGGCCTGCAGGACCGCCGCACGGCCCTCGACAAGGCACGACAGCAGCCGGAAGCCCTGGTCGCGCCCGTCGACGGCGTGATCGCGCAGGCCTCCGCGGTGGCGGGCCAGATGGCGGCGGCCGGCGCCATGGTGTTCCAGATCGTCGACCCGACCCGTCTCTGGGTCGAGGCCCTGAGCTTCGACGCCCTCACGCCGGCTGGGAACGCCACGGCCCGCTTCGCCGACGGGCGCACCCTATCCCTCGTCTACCAGGGCGCCGGCCTCGCCGACCGCAACCAGGCCATCCCGGTCCAGTTCGCGATCAAGGGCAACACCGCCGGCCTGCGGGTCGGGCAGTTCCTCACGGTGCTCGCCGGCACGGACGCCGAGCAGTCCGGCCTCGCCCTGCCGCGTGCGGCGGTGGTCCGCTCCGGCAACGGGCAGGCCATCGTCTACGAGCACGTCGCCGCCGAGCGCTTCGAGGCCCGCCAGGTCCGGGTCGAGCCCCTCGACGGGACCAACGTGCTCGTCGCCGAGGGGGTGGGCGCGGGCAAGCGCGTCGTCACCGAGGGCGCCGAGCTCCTCGATCAGGTCCGCTGAGGAGGCACGCCCATGTTCAATTTCCTCGTCACGCAGTCACTGCGCAACCGCCTGCTCGTCCTCGCGGTCGCCGCCGTCCTGATCCTGTACGGCGCCTTCACCGCCACCAAGCTGCCGGTGGACGTGTTTCCCGACCTCAACAAGCCCACGGTCACCATCATGACCGAGGCCGAGGGGCTCGCGCCGCCCGAGGTCGAGCAACTCGTCACCTACCCCATCGAGACCCGGATGAACGGCCTGCCCGGCGTCAGCCGGGTGCGCTCGGTCTCCGGCGTCGGGCTCTCCATCGTCTATGTCGAGTTCGACTGGGGCACCGACATCTACCGGAATCGGCAGCAGATCGCCGAGCGCCTGACCCTGGTCCGCGACCAGCTCCCGCCGAACGTCACGCCCCAGATGGGGCCGATCTCGTCCATCATGGGCCAGATCCTGCTGGTGGCGGTGACGGGCGACAACGCCACCCCGATGGAGGTGCGCGAGGCCGCCGACTTCATCCTGCGGCCTCGCCTGCTCACCATCCCGGGCGTCGCCCAGGTCATTCCCATCGGCGGCGAGGTGCGCCAGTTCCGGGTAAGCCCGAACGTGGCGGCCATGCGGGCGCTCGGCGTCACCAACGCCCAGCTTGAGGCGTCCTTGACCCAGTTCGGCACCAATGCGGGCGGCGGCTTCACCGACCAGTACGCCCGCGAGTACCTCATCCGGAACATCGGCCGGACCATGAGCCTCGACGACCTGCGCAGCGTCGTCGTCGCCAACGTCGCGGACGCGCCTGTCTACCTGCGCCAGGTGGCGGAAGTCTCCTTCGCCCCGAGGGTGAAGCGCGGCGACGGCGGCTACATGGGCAAGCCCGGCGTCATCGTCTCCGTCGAGAAGCAGCCCGACGTCGACACGGTCAAGCTGACGCGCGAGATCGAGTCCGCCCTGAAGGAGATCACCGCAACCCTGCCGAACGGCATCAAGGCCGACCAGATCCTGTTCCGTCAGGCGAACTTCATCGAGACATCCATCGCCAACGTCGAGCGCGTGCTCGTCGAGGCCATCGTGGTCGTGGCCATCGTGCTGTTCGCGTTCCTCCTGAACGTGCGCACCACGGCCATCTCGCTGACCGCCATCCCGGTCTCGATCCTGGCGACCGCGGTGGCTTTCCACCTCGCCGGCCTGTCGATTAACACCATGACCCTGGGCGGGCTCGCCATCGCCATCGGCGAGCTCGTCGACGACGCCGTGGTCGACGTCGAGAACATCTTTCGAAGGCTCGGCGAGAACCGGGCGGCCGGCTCGCCGCGCTCGACCTTCGAGGTGGTGGTTGCCGCCTCCTCGGAGGTGCGCTCCGGCATCGTCTACGCGACGATGATCATCGTCCTCGTGTTCGTGCCCCTGTTCGCCCTGTCGGGCATCGAGGGCCGGCTGTTCGCCCCCCTGGGGCAGGCGTACATCATCTCAATCCTGGCGAGCCTGCTGGTGTCGGTGACGCTGACGCCGGTGCTGGCCTACTACCTGCTGCCGGGCCTCAAGAGCCTGGCCGAGCACGACAGCGCCCTGCTGCGATGGTTGAAGCGGGGCAACGCCCGACTGCTCGGGGTCGCCTTCAGGCACCAGCGCCTGCTCGTCGCCATGGTGGCATTGTCCGTCGTGGCCGCCGGCATCGCCGCCTGGAACCTGCCGCGCGCCTTCCTCCCGCCCTTCAACGAGGGCTCGTTCACCGTCAACACGACCTTCAACCCGGGGATCTCGCTTTCCGAGAGCAACCGCGTCGGCCTCATCGCCGAGAAGCTGCTCCTGGACATTCCGGAGGTCGCCTCGGTGGGTCGCCGCACCGGCCGGGCCGAGCTCGACGAGCATGCCGAGGGCGTCCACTCCTCCGAGATCGAGGTCGAGCTCAAGGGCGGCGGCCGGCCGAAGGACGCGGTCGTGGCGGACATCCGGCAGCGCCTGTCCCGGCTGCCGCTCTCGGTGAACGTCGGCCAGCCGATCTCGCACCGCCTCGACCACATGCTGTCCGGCGTCCGGGCCGAGCTTGCCCTGAAGATCTTCGGCGAGGACCTCGATGCGCTTCGCAGCGTGGCCAACGACCTGCGCGACCGCATGGCAAAAATCCCGGGCCTGGCCGACCTGCAGGTGGAGAAGCAGGTCCGCATCCCGCAGCTGGAGATCCGGGTCGACTACACCCGGGCCGCCCTCTACGGGGTCCAGCCCTCGGCCGTGGTCGAGCAGCTCAGCCGGCTGTCCAACGGGCGCGTCGTTTCGACGGTGGCCGATGGCTACAAGCGCTTCGACGTGCTCTTGCGCCTGCCCGAGCGCCAGCGCACGACCCAGGGGCTCAAGGACCTCCTGATCGAGACGCCGTCCGGCTGGGTGCCGGCGCGCCAGGTCGCCGACATCCGCGAGACGGACGGCCCCAACCAGATCCTGCGCGAGAACAGCCGGCGCCGTCTCGTCGTCCAGGCCAACACCAACGGGCAAAGCGACATGGCCACCATCGTGGCGGCCATTCGCGAGCAGGTGGCGGACGCGAAGTTCCCGCCGGGCTTCTTCGCCAGCCTGGAGGGGACCTTCCAGGCGCAGGAGGAGGCGAGCCGGACCATCGCGGCCCTGTCGACCCTGTCCCTCGCCCTGGTCTTCGCCATCCTCTACAGCCGCTACCGCTCGGCCGTGCTGGCGCTGATCATCATGGGCAACGTGCCGCTCGCCCTCATCGGCAGCGTGATCGCGCTGTGGCTGGTGGGCCAGCCGCTCTCGGTGGCGTCGATGATCGGGTTCATCACGCTGACCGGCATCAGCGCCCGCAACGGCATCCTGAAGATCAGCCACTACCTGAACCTGTCGCTGCACGAGGGCATGCCGTTCGGGCGCGACCTCGTGGTGCGCGGCAGCCTGGAGCGCCTGACGCCGGTGCTGATGACCGCCCTGTCGGCCGGCGTCGCCCTGGTGCCGCTGCTCTACGACGCCGCGAACCCGGGCAAGGAGATCCTGCACCCGGTCGCGGTGACCATCTTCGGCGGCCTGATCAGCGCGACCCTGCTCGACACGGTCCTGACGCCCGTCCTGTTCCTGCGGTTCGGCAAGGCCCCGCTGGAGCGCCTGCGCGCCACGCAGGCCGAGACACCCGATGCACCGCGTCCGGACGGCGCCAAGCCGCGTCCGGTCGAGGCGTTCTGAGCCCCCACCCAAAAAGGAGAAACCCGATGATTCCCTGGAGAATGGCCCTGATGGCGGGCGTGCTGCTCGCCCTGCCGGTCCACGCGCACGAGGTGTCCGGCCAGCACGGCGGCCGGGTGACGGACGCCGGCAAGTACCACGTCGAGCTCGTCGCCAAGGGCGAGACCGTCGACGTGTTCGTCTCGGACGGAAGCCAGAAGCCGGTGCCGGCGACCGGCTTCAAGGGCACCGCCATCCTTGTCGTCGGCGGCAAGCCGGCTCGGGTGCCCCTCGAACCGGCCGACGGCAACCGCCTCTCGGGCAAGGCGTCCGTGGTGCTCGGCGATAGCCCGAAGGGCGCCGTCCAGCTCACCGCCCCGGACGGCGCGACGACGAGCGGCAAGTTCAACTGACCAACGGCCCTCCGGCCCCGGACGCGGGCCGGAGGGGACCGACCGATCCCGTGCAGGGATGCAGGAGGACCGCCGAAGGCTGTCCCTCCTGTTCGAGCCACCGGCCGGAAAACGCTTTGCCGGCCTGTCCAACACGACGAACCAAGGAGACCGAAGCCATGAAGACCATGACCGCCGCCGCCCTGCTGATCGCCCTCTCGGCGGCCACCCCGGCCCTCGCCGACGACCAGGGCAATGCCAACGCCGAGCAGCAGACCCAGCCGACGCCGAACCGTGGTGGCACCTCGGGTGGGCCGGCCCACGACGCGCGCCCCGGCGAGACGGGTTCGACGGGGTCGGGTGAACGCATGGACCACGCCCATCCCGATGGATCGGCCTCCAAGCCTTCCCGGAACCGCTGATCGGCCGCGCGGACCGGGAACCCTCATGCGTCCGTCCAGGGCGCAGGGCTCCCACTGCCCCACCACCAAGTTACGTCACGTAGGAATGGAAACGACCATGAAGACCATCGGCACGATTGCACTGGCCGCGCTGCTCGGCCTCGGAACGGCTGGGCCGAGCCTCGCCCAGTCGACCCATTCCCACGGCGGGCACGAGATGCCCGGCGACCCGAAGGCGTCGCATGACGAAGACATGATGAAGATGATCAACGACATGAAGCCGGACCCGAAGGACCCGGCCTCGACCAAGGACTTCAAGGCCGCCGACATGGCGATGATGCACGACATGCACGTGCCCTACACCGGCAACCCGGACGTGGATTTCCGCACCCACATGATCCCGCACCACAAGGGCGCGGTGGCCATGGCCAAGGTGGCCCTGAAGCACGCCAAGGACCCCGAGACCAAGGCGATGGCCCAGAAGATCATCGACGACCAGGAGAAGGAGATCGGCGAGATGGAAGCCTGGTTGAAGAAGAACGCGAAATAGGCCGTTCACCCGAGGGGCTGGAGGCCGGCACGGATCTGGCCTCCAGCCCCTCGATGATCGGGCAGTGGGGTCGTCCGTCCCCGTCGCAGGCGTCGGCCAGACCACGAAGGACGTCCGCCATCTCCTGAAGGTGGCGGGCCTTCTCTTCGAGTTCCTCGATGTGGGTCAAAGCGAGGGCCTTCACCTCGGCGCTGCTGCGTGTGGGATCGCCCCACAATCCCAGAAGGACCCGGATGCGTTCCAACGGGAAGCCGAGGTCCCGAGCCCGGCGGACGAAGCTGAGCCGGTGCACGTCCTCCGGGTCGTAGTCGCGGTAGCCGCTGTCCCGGCGGTCGGCCTGGGGCACCAAGCCGATGCTCTCGTAATGGCGGATCATCTTGGCTGAGACCCCCGATGCGTCCGCCGCCTGCCCGATGTTCATGACGATCCCCATGATTGACCTTCCCATGATGGGAAGGCGCGCACCGATAGGCAACATCGACGAACGGGAACAGGATCATGATCCACGGCACCGCAGCGAACGACCATGCAGACCCCCACGGTGCCCATGCCGGGCATGACCACGCGCATGGCCATCAGGTGGAGCCGCCCGCCGGCGCGGGGACAGTCAAGGATCCCGTCTGTGGGATGACGGTCGACCCTCACAGGGCGAAGCATCGGGCCGAGCATGCCGGGCACCCGTACTACTTCTGTTCGACAGGCTGCCGAACGAAGTTCGAGGCCGATCCGGTCCGGTACATCGACCCGGCCCAAGCCGCCGCGAAGTCCGATCCCGTGCCCGAAGGCACGATCTACACCTGCCCGATGCATCCGGAGGTGCGCCAGGTCGGCCCCGGCGCCTGCCCGATCTGCGGCATGGGGTTGGAGCCGGCCATGGTCGGCGCGGACGCTGGCCCGAGCGAGGAGCTCGTCGACATGACGCGCCGGTTCCGGGTCGGGCTCGTCCTGACGCTTCCGGTCTTCGTGCTGGAGATGGGCGGCCATCTTTTCGGACTGACCGAGCGGCTCGGCCAGCAGGCCTCGAACTGGATGCAGTTCGCGCTCGCGACGCCGGTCGTGCTCTGGGCCGGCTGGCCCTTCTTCGTGCGGGCCCTGCACTCCGTGCGCTCGCGCAACCTCAACATGTTCACCCTCGTCGCCCTCGGGACCGGGGTGGCCTGGGCTTACAGCGTCGTCGCCACCGTCGCTCCCGGCCTGTTCCCCGAGGCGCTGCGCGGTCACGGCGGGGCGGTGCCGGCCTACTTCGAGGCGGCGGCCGTCATCACCGTGCTGGTGCTCCTCGGCCAGGTCCTGGAACTGCGGGCGCGCGAGAGCACCGGCGGCGCCCTCAGGGCGCTCCTCGACCTGGCGCCGAAGACCGCCCGGCGCCTTCATCCGGACGGTACCGACGACGAGGTTCGCCTGGAGGACATCCGCGTCGGCGACCGCCTGCGGGTGCGCCCGGGCGAGAAGGTACCGGTCGACGGAACCGTGAGCGAGGGTCGAAGCTCGGTCGACGAGAGCCTCGTGACCGGGGAGGCGATGCCGGTCACGAAGGAGGCCGGCGCCGCTGTCATCGGCGGCAGCCTCAACCAGTCCGGCTCGCTCGTCGTCGAGGCGACCAAGGTCGGAAGGGACACCATGCTGGCCCGCATCGTCCAGATGGTGGCCGAGGCGCAGCGCAGCCGGGCCCCCATCCAGCGCCTCGCGGACCGGGTGGCGGGCTGGTTCGTGCCCGCCGTCATCGGCGTGGCGCTGCTGGCCTTCGTCGCCTGGATGGCGTTCGGCCCCGAGCCGCGCTTCACCTTCGCCCTCCTGGCCGCCGTGGCCGTCCTCATCATCGCCTGCCCCTGCGCGCTCGGGCTCGCCACCCCGATGTCCATCATGGTCGGCGTCGGCCGGGGCGCCGGGGCCGGGGTGCTCGTGAAGAACGCCGAGGCGCTGGAGCGGATGGAGCGGGTCACCACCCTCGTGGTCGACAAGACCGGCACCTTGACCGAGGGCAAGCCCACGGTCACCCGGATCGTGCCCGCGGCGGGATTCGACGAGGCGGAGGTCCTGCGGCTTTCGGCTAGCGTGGAGCGCGCAAGCGAACACCCCTTGGCGGTCGCGGTCGTGGCGGCCGCCGAGAAGCGGGGGCTGGCCCTCGCCCCGGTCACCGACTTCGACAGCCCGACCGGCAAGGGCGCGCTTGGCACCATCGAGGGGCGGCGTGTGGCGCTCGGCAACGCGACCTTCCTGCGCGAGCAGGGCGTGGACGTCTCCGCCTACGCGACGGAGGCCGACGACCAGAGGCGGGACGGGGCGACGGCGATCTTCGCCGGCGTCGACGGACGCATCGCCGGCGTCCTCGCCATCGCCGATCCGGTCAAGGCGACGACCGCGGAAGCCCTGGCCGCGCTCCGGGCCGAGGGCATCCGTGTCGTCATGCTCACGGGCGACAACCGGACCACCGCCGAGGCGGTGGCGCGCCGGCTCGGCATCGAGGAGGTCGAGGCGGAGGTGCTGCCCGACCAAAAGGCCGCCGTGGTCGCGCGGCACAAGGCGGCGGGTCAGGTGGTGGCGATGGCGGGCGATGGCGTAAACGATGCCCCGGCGCTTGCCGCGGCGGACGTCGGCATCGCCATGGGGACCGGGACCGACGTGGCCATCGAGAGTGCCGGGCTCACGCTGCTCAAGGGCGACCTCATGGGCATCGTGCGGGCACGGCGCCTGTCGCGGGCGGTGATGGGCAACATCCGCCAGAACCTGTTCTTCGCCTTCATCTACAACGCCGCGGGCGTACCGGTGGCGGCCGGAGTGCTCTACCCGTTCCTCGGCATCCTGTTGTCGCCGGTCATCGCGGCCGCGGCGATGGCGCTCTCCTCGGTCAGCGTCATCGGGAACGCCCTGCGGCTGCGTGCTGTGCGGCTGTAGGGATTCTCGTGGCGGTGGATTGCCGCGAAAGGTAAGGGACACCGAAGTGAGGCTGAGGATCATCGAGCGGCCCAAGACTCCGTGGGAGCGCCGGACCGATGCCTGACCGTCGTGGCCCAGTGGGGGATTGGTTCTCGGGTAAGTCCCAAGGAGGCTATGCACTGTCATGCGCCGCTTCCCTCCCGCCCGCATCGTCTGCCTGACCGAGGAAACGGTCGAGACCCTGTACCTGCTCGGCGAGCAGGACCGCATCGTCGGCGTATCCGGCTATGCCGTCCGGCCGCCGCAGGTCCGCCGCGAGAAGCCGCGGGTCTCGGCCTTCGCCAGCGCGGATATCCCGAAGGTTCTCGCCCTCGACCCCGACCTGGTTCTGACTTTCTCCGACTTGCAGGCCGGCATCGTCGCCGATTTGGTTCGGGCTGGCGTCGCCGTGCATGCCTTCAATCATCGCGACGTCGCTGGCATCCTCGCCATGATCCGCACCGTCGGGGCGCTCGTCGACGCCCGCGACAAGGCGGAGGCGTTGGTCCACGGCTACGAGGCCAGACTCGCGAGCGTGGCGGAGCAGGCCAGGGAACGGCCGCGTCCCCGGGTGTACTTCGAGGAATGGGACGAGCCACTCATCTCCGGCATCGGCTGGGTCTCCGAGCTCGTGGGCATCGCCGGCGGCGACGACGTGTTCCCGGACCTTGCCCGACAGGCGGCCGCCAAGGACCGCATCGTGACGGCCGAGGCGGTGCTGGCGGCCTCGCCCGAGGTCATCCTGGCGTCCTGGTGCGGGAAGAAGGTCGTGCCCTCCCGCATCGCCGGGCGCCCGGGCTGGTCGGCCATCCCCGCCGTTGCGCAGGGGCGCATCATCGAGATCAAGTCGCCCCTGATCCTGCAGCCCGGACCGGCGGCGCTGACGGACGGCCTGGACGCGATCCTGCAGGCACTGGACCACCCGCTCCTGGATGTCAGCCCTTCGCCGCCGTCACCGGGCGCAGGGCTTGCCGCCGCCACGCCCTGGCGTCTCACCGACGGGCACCGCGCGCAGCTTCTCAAGGTCCCGGACGAAGGCTGGATCGAGGCCACTCGCCTGGATGCGCGCTCGCTGGAGGTGCTGGTCCGGCGGGGGTGGATACGAAGGGTGCATTCGGACCCGCTTGGACGCACGCGCCACGACGGCTACCGGAGGACGGAAGTGGCGAGGGTCGCGTTGAACGGTACGACGAGGCCCTCCTGAAAGGCGCCCAACCTTCAAGCTGAGGGGCGTCGGAAACGAGGAGGGGCCCCGAAGGACCCCTCGCGGTCACATGCGGTGGTGGCGATGGCCGTGGCCGTGACGCATCATGTGCCCACGGTGATGATGGTGGCGCATCATGTGACCGCGCATGTGACGGTGGCCCCGCATTCCGTGACGGCCGCGCTGACCCTGCGTGTCGTCCATGCGGACGTCGACGATATTGGTGGAGGCATCGACGGCCCCGACCAGGCCGGGGGCGGCCGCTGCCGGTGCGGCAATGCCGAGGGCGCCGAGCGCGGCCAGGGCTGCGACGGCGAATAGTGACTTCCTCATGGGTGCTTCCTCGTTGATTGTCGTTGGCCCGTTCCGGCACCGTTCCGATGCCGGGATCGGGTTGGTCTCGGGGAGCGACGAAGAACGGCCCCCCTCTAAGGAGGGTTCCGTGAGTGCGCAGCCTGCCCCTCGCCGTGGATAACGAAGGCTTGTCCCGCAGACGTACTCGCATGGGGCGTCCAATGGCAGGGCGCCAACGTCGACGGAAGGATTCGCCACACGTCTGCGACCGTGTTACCTATTGGGTAACGGAGTGCGGAGCATTAACTTGCGGGTAACGGATTGGTGCGATGCAGATCCGTTTCCGGGTTAAGCGGCTGAACAAGGACCTGTCGGACCCGAGGCAGATGGCCAAGGCCTACGGGGACAGGGCGAAACAGATACGGAGGCGGCTGGACATCCTCGGGCAGGCGGCCTGCCTCGCGGACGTCCCGACGGGGCCCCCCGACCACCGGCATCAACTCGGCGGTAACCGGAACGGCCAACTCTCGGTCACGATCAAGGACAACTGGCGTATCGTCTTCGTGCCCGACCACGACCCGGTGCCATGCCGGCCTGACGGCGGGCTCGACACCGGGCAGGTCACGGCGGTCGAGATCATCGAAATCGTCGACTACCACGGCAACTGAACGGCGGAGACCACGGGGATGACGACGCAGGAAGCCTGGACCCCGCAGTGGGCGACCCATCCCGGCGAACACCTCGATGAGTACATCCAGGAGCGCGGCTGGTCCCAGGCGGAGTTCGCCCGCATCGCCGACATGACGCCCAAGCTCGTGAGCACGATCATCAACGGCTCGAACCCGGTCACCCCCGAGACCGCGCTCAAGCTGGAGCATGTGCTCGGCCTCAAGGCCTACATCTGGACCGGCCTCCAGGCGAACTGGGACCTGTTCCAGGCCCGTCAAAGAGAGCAGGAGGCGGCTGGGCGAGAGGCCGAGTGGCTGAAGGGGTTCCCCGTCCGGGAGCTGAAGACCTGCGGACGCCTTCCCCAGACCAGTGACCCCGGGAGGATCATGGACGGGTTGCTCGGCCTCCTCGGGATCGGGAGCCCTCATGCCTATGAGGCGAAGCTTGGGTCACTGGCCGTGCACCACCGCAAGGCGCGGACGGGCACGAGCTCGCCGCACCACATGCTTTGTTGGCTGATGCTGGGCGAGGAGCAGGCGCGCCGGCTCAGCCTGCCGGCCTACGATCCCCGGCGGTTCGTGCAGGGATGCGCCGAGATCCGTTCGCTCACCGTGCACCGCGCCGAGACCTTCGAGCCGCGCCTCAGGGAGATCTGCCACGCGTCCGGCGTCGCGCTGGTGTTCCAGAAGCCCCTGAGCAAAACGTGTGTCTTCGGCTCGGCGCGGTGGCTGAACGACGAGCGTCCCCTGATCCAGATGTCGCTTCGCATGAAGACCAACGACCATTTCTGGTGGACCTTCTTCCACGAGGCGGCGCACATCACCCTGCATCGCGGGAAGAACTTCGTCGATGACCACAACGGCGAGGGCGACGACGTCGAGGCCGAGGCGGATGCCTGGGCCGAGGAGATGCTGGTCGGACGCGAGCGGATCGCCGCCTTCGCCACCACGTGCCCCAGGGCCAAGCAGGAGGTCGTGGCATTCGCCGACGAGGTCGGGCTTCATCCGGGCATCGTGCTCGGGATGCTGCAGCATCGTCGCGTCGTTCCCTTCAGCCACATGAACGACCTCAAGGCGCGCCTGGGATGGGCGGACGAGGTCGCCGCGGCCTGACGAACGCGGGGCATCAGCGAGGCCCCTCGGTCATTTCGTCGCCTGTCCCCGACCGTTGCATCACTTCCGCCCGTCCCCAGCTGCGGCGAAAGTCTCAAGTAGGCGCCGACGTTCCGCCTCCGTCACGCCGGTCCCCGGAAGCTTGGGTGCCGCCGTGCTCCGCACTGGCTCACGCTTTCCGACGGTGGCGCCCGGCCTCTGAGCGGGCATCGCGACTTCGCGCGGCCCTGCCGCCAGGGCTTCGGGGCGGCTCACCTCGCCAAGACCGTATCCGGCCGCCGTCATGGTCTCGCGGAATGCCCGGTGCTGACCGCCGTCCTCGTACACCAGGCGGACGGCCGGCGTTCCGTTCGCCACCAGGGCAGTGACCTGCCGCTCGTCGTCCGCCTGCTTCCGTGCGACCGCGTCGGCGGTGGGGCCGTCGCCGCTCGCATCGAAGACGTAGCGCCCGCCCGATACCTCGACGACCGGTTCGGCCTTCGTGACCTCGAACCGGTCGGCGCCTTCCTTGATGTTCTTCCAGAAGGCCATGTTCGGGTCCGCCCGATGTCGGGCCAGGTTCTCCGGGGTCATGCGGAACGGGTAAGACTGGAACTGGACGGCACGCTGCCCGCCGGCGAACGCCTCGCGAACCACGGCATAGAGCTCCGAGATCGCCTCGTCCGTCATCGCGAAGCAGCCCTGGGACGAGCAGGAGCCGTGGACCATCAGATGCGTACCGGTGCGTCCCAGGGAGCGGTCGTACGCGTTCGGGTAGCCGAGGTTAAACGAGAGGTAGAGGCTGGAATTCGGGTTCATGGACTCCGGCGTGATCGCGTAGAAGCCCTCGGGGGCCTGGCGGTCGCCCTCCCGGGTCTTGGGTCCGAGCTGGCCGGACCAACGGCACATCGGATACGTCTTCAGCAAGGCGTACCTGCCGTCCGCTCGGCGCTTCCAGAGCTCGATCTCGGACTCCTTCTTGTAGGCCCGCATCAGGATCGGGTCGGCGGGAGACGCTCCCTCGGCCGACATCAAGGCCAGGGTCGCCGGCGGGATGGGCGCGAGGTGACGTGTCGAGCCTGCGTACCGTCCGTCCTGGCAGGCGGACAGCGCCAGCAGGAGAGCCAACCCAAGCGTGATCTTTCTCAGCATGTCGGCCTCGACGGTATCGGTGTCTGAGCCTGGGCCCGGAAGGGGCATGACCGGTTGCCGTGGCCACGGTTCGGCGGGATCGAGGCCATCATGAGGTCAATCCCCCGGCATCTGAATGCCGCTGGCGCGCTCGGAAGCCGTCGACGAGCAGCAGGACGACGCCCAGGGAGATCCACGCATCCGCTAGGTTGAAGGTGAACCAGCGCATGCCGCCCGTGTGCAGGTCGAGGTAGTCGGTGACGGCCCCGTCCACGAACCGGTCGATGAGATTTCCCGCGGCGCCGCCGGCCATCGAGGCGAGCCCGAGGCGTTCGAGCCCGCTTCCTGCCGCCACCGCCCAGACGGCAATGAGGCAGGTGAGCGTGCCCTGGATGCCGAGGAGAAGGGTCAAGGACGATGGATCGCGTGCCGGGAATAGGCTGAAGCTGATGCCGTGGTTGAACGACAAGGTCAGGTCGACGAAGGGCAGGAAGCCCTGGACACTACCCTCGTCGAGCCAGGCCTCGGCGGCCGCCTTAGCAACGAGGTCGATGACCGCGGCGATCACCAGGACCGCTCCTACCATCGCGCCCCTGCGGGCCCGTCCGTGCGGTCGGGACCCCATCATGCCCTCAGGAGGCGGAGCGCGTTGGCCGTCACCAGGACGGTCGCGCCGGTATCCGCCAGGATGGCCGGCCAAAGCCCAGTGACGCCCGCAAGCGTGGTCACAAGGAACACCGCCTTCAGACCGAGCGAAATGGCCACGTTCTGGTGAATGTTGCCTAGCGTCGCCCGGGAGAGAGCCACGAGCGCCGCCACGTCGGCCACCCGGTCGTTGAGGACAGCGGCATCGGCCGTCTCCAGCGCCGCGTCGGTGCCGCCGCCCATGGCGATGCCGACGTTGGCTGCGGCAAGCGCGGGGGCGTCGTTGATGCCGTCGCCGACCATGGCGACGGTACCCATCTCCTTTAAAGCCCCCACCTCCGCAAGCTTGTCCGCGGGCAGGAGATCGGCCCGGACGGAAAGCCCGAGGCCCCTGGCGATGGCTTCGCCGGTGCGGCGGTTGTCGCCCGTCAGCATCACGCACTCAACGCCGAGGCGGCGCAGGGACGCGATGCCGACGGCCGCGTCCTGACGAGGCTCGTCGCGGACCGCGATGGCGCCGAGGGCCTCGCCGTCCTGGACCACGATGACGGCGGTCTTGCCCGCCTCCTCCAGGGCCTGCACCGTCGCTTCCACTTCCGGCGAGAGACTGGCCAGCGTCGCGGCGTGGCGTGGGGATGCCACCGCGATTGTGCGTCCGGCGACAGTTGCCTGGACCGCCTTGCCGGGTACCGCGCGAGCGTCGCGGACGGGCCGAAGGGGGATGCCGTCCGCCTCCGCGCGTTCGAGGAGCGCACGGGCGATGGGGTGGCTCGAACCCGCCTCGACCGCCGCCGCCAGCCCGAGCAGGGAGCGATCCGTCATGCCCGTGACGAACGGCAACACGTCCGTAACGAACGGACGCCCGACCGTCAGCGTCCCGGTCTTGTCGAAGGCGACTGTGCGCACCCGTCCGATGGTCTCCAAGGCCGCGCCGCCCTTCACCAGGAGTCCGCGGCGCGCACCGGCGGCCAGCCCCGAGGCGATGGCGGCGGGGGTCGAGAGTACCAGGGCGCAGGGGCAGGCGATGAGAAGCAGCGCCAGCCCGCGATAGATCCAGGTGCCCCAGTCGGCTCCAAGCAGCAGCGGCGGACCGAGCGCCGCCAGGGCGGCGATGGCAAAGGCGACCGGGGTGTATACGGCGCTGAAGCGGTCGATGAACCGGGCGGTTGGCGACTTCGACGCCTGCGCCTCCTCGACCATGTGGAGGATGCGGGCGACGGTGTTGTCGGACGGCATCCGGGTGACCCTGACCTGCAGGGCACCGTCCGCGTTGACACTGCCGGCGTAGACCGCGTCGCCGACCTCCTTCGGCCGGGGCACGGATTCACCCGTGATGGGGGACTCGTCGAGGCTCGATGAGCCGTCCGTGACCTCGCCGTCGGCGGGGACCCGGTCGCCGGGCCGGACCAGCACGGTCTGGCCGATCAGCAAGGCGGCGGCCGGTACCTCGCGCACGACGCCGTCCTCCTCGATGAGGCGCGCCGTCTTCGGCACCAGTCCAACCAGCGCCTTGATGCCGGCCCGGGACCGGCCAGCCGCGAAGCCTTCGAGCATCTCGCCGACGGTGAAGAGGAGGACCACGACAGCGGCTTCCTCCGCGGCATGGATGGCCAGAGCCCCGACGGTCGCGACCGACATCAGCATCTCGATGGAGAAGGGCGATCCGTTGCGCGCCGCGGCGATGGCCCGACGTCCGTAGAAGGCAAGTCCGAAAAGCGCACCGGGCCAGTAGGCGTACTCTCCGACCAGGCTCGGTTGGACCCGGTCGAGAATGAAGCCCAGGGCGAACAAGGCGGCGATGGACAGTGCCAGGAGGCCCTTGCGGCTGCGCCAGACCGAAGGCTCCGCCTCCTCGTCCTCGATGGCGGTGACCTCGGTCCCCGTGGCGTGCGCGCGTGCGAGGTCGGATGCCGTAGGCAGGGTGGCAACGCCGTAGCCGAGCCCTGTGATCCGCTCTTCCAGGATACCCCGGGGCGTGGCGCCCTCGTCGAGGGTGAGATCGAGGACCTGCGCCGTGTAGTTCACCCGCACGTCACCGACGCCGGGCAGGCGCGTCACGGCCGTCTCGATCTTGGACGCGCAGCTTGGGCAATCCATGCCCTTCACGCGGTAGCGCAGGGCGGCTGTGGGGATATCCTCGATGGTTCCTGTCCCAGGCATGGCACGCTCCGTTGGCCCGGGCGTCGCGCCAGGCGGTGGGACGCCCTATATGCACCCTGTAGCAACTACAGGGTCAAGGCCGTGGCGAACGCATCCCCCATGACCATCGGCGACCTCGCTGCGGCGACCGATACAAGCGTCGAGACGGTTCGCTGGTACGAGAAGGTCAAGCTCCTGCCGGCCCCAGCCCGGTCGGCGGGCAACTACCGTCTTTACGGTCGTGAGCACCTACGCCGCCTGAGCTTCATCCGGCGTGGGCGGGATCTGGGCTTCACGGTCGATCAGATCCGGGAGCTGCTAGCCCTTGCCGATGACAGAGACCGATCCTGCGCCGAGGTCGACACCATCGCCCGATCTCATCTCGCCCAGGTCGAGCGCAAGCTCTCCGACCTGACCCGGCTCGCCCAGGAACTGCGCGACGTCATCGGTCAGTGCGGGTGTGGCTCGGTCGCCGACTGTCGCATCATCGAAGCCTTGTCCCCCCATGGCGAGCCGTCCTGAGGATGGGTCGGCGCCATCGGCATCAGGTGGAAGTGCGTCTTCCCGCCGATGTTGCAGAGGCAGTAGAGCAGATAGACGCAGGCCGGGATTGCGATGAGGGCCAGTCCGAAAGTCCGGCTGGCCGCCCGCCGGACATGGGGCCTGACGCGGCGTCGGCGACGTGCGCCCCCGCCCCAGTCGGGGATGGTTCGGGCGACCTTCTTGCTCATCCCGTCCCTCCTACTCGGCGGCGCGGAGATGTGGTTGGACCGCCATGGGCCGATCCTTCCTTTCGGGGGCGACCACACCGGCGAACCTGGCATAGAGGGCCGGCAGGACGACGAGGGTCAGCAGGGTCGCCGAGATGAGGCCGCCGATGACCACGGTCGCCAGGGGACGCTGGATCTCGGCACCGGTTTCGGTCGCCAAAGCCATCGGCACGAACCCGAGGGACGCCACCAGGGCGGTCATCGCCACCGGACGTAGCCGGGTCATGGCGCCCTCCATGATGGCCTCGCGCCGCGGACGACCCTCGGCGATGAGTTGCTTGACGTACGTCAGCATCACCAGGCCGTTAAGCACCGCCACCCCGGACAGGGCGATGAACCCGACGGCAGCTGGCACGGAGAACGGCATCCCGCGCAGCCACAGGGCCGCGATGCCGCCGGTCAGCGCCAGGGGTACGGCGCTGAACACCAGCAGGGCGTCGCGGGCCGAGTTCAGGGCCGAGAACAGCAGCAGGAAGATCAGGAAGAAGCATACGGGAACGACCACCATCAGGCGCTGTCGGGCGGAAGCAAGGTTCTCGAACTGCCCGCCCCAGGTCACGTAATACCCGGTGGGTAGCGATATATCGGACGCGACCTTGGCCTGTGCCTCGGCGACGAGCGAGCCGATATCGCGACCGCGCACGTTGGCGGTGACCACGACCCGACGCCGCCCGTTCTCCCGCGAGATTTGGTTCGGGCCCTCCGTCACCGAGAAGCTCGCCACCTGCTTCAGGAGAACGGACGCGGTGCGCCCGTTCGGCCCGGGAGGCAACGGGACCGGGATGTTCTCCAGGGCCTCGCGGTCCTCGCGCACCTTGTCGTTCAGGCGCACGACGATGGGGAAGCGCCGGTCGCCCTCGAAGACGGCGCCGGACTCGCGGCCGCCGATGGCTGCCCCGATGACCTCCTGGATGGCCGAGGTGCTCAAGCCGAGGCGCGCGGCTTCCCGCTTGTTGATCTTGATGTCCAGGAACGGCAGTCCTGCCGTCTGCTCGACCTTCACGTCATCGGCACCCTCGACACCCCGCAGGATCGCGGCGACCTGGTTCGCGGCCGCGGTCATCGGGCCAAGCTCGTCCCCGAAGACCTTCACGGCGAGGTCGCCTCGCGTACCGGCCAGGAGTTCGTTGAAACGAAGCTGGATCGGCTGGGAGAACTCGTAGACGTTGCCTGCAAGGCCCCCCAATTCCTTCTCGATCTCCTCCTGCAGCTCGGCCTTCGGCAGGCCGGGGTCTGGCCATTCGGCTTGCGGCTTCAGGATGACGAAGGTGTCCGACGAGCTCGGCGGCATCGGGTCCGAGGCCACCTCCGCGGTGCCGGTCTTGGAGAAGACGTAGGCGACCTGGGGGAATCGTCCGATGGCTTGCTCGATCTTCAACTGCATCGCCTGGGACTGGCTCAGCGAGGTCGAGGGGATGCGCTGGGCGTTGAGCGCGATGCTCTTCTCGTCGAGCTGCGGGATGAACTCCTGGCCCAGCCCCTTGAACAGGAACCCGGCGCCCACGAGCAGGACGAGCGCGACCGCAACGAACAGCATGGGCACGCGCAGGGCGGCCCCGAGGACCGGGCGATAGGCGGCCTTGATCGCACGGACGAAGAGGTTGTCGGTCTCGGTGACCTTGCCGGTGATGACGATGGCGATCATCGCCGGTACGAAGGTCAGCGACAGGACGAAGGCCGCGATCAGGGCGATGATGACGGTGAGCGCCATCGGCTCGAACATCTTGCCCTCGACCCCTGTGAAGGTCAGGAGCGGCACGTAGACGAGGATGATGATGGCCTGCCCGTACAAGGACGGCTTGATCATTTCCTCGGCCGAGGCCCGGACGGTGGCGAGGCGCTCATCCAGGTCGAGCTTGCGCCCGAGTTGGGCCTGCCTCTCGGCCACGTGCCTCAGGGCGTTCTCCGCGATAATGACGGCGCCGTCGACGATGAGGCCGAAGTCGAGGGCGCCGAGGCTCATCAGGTTGGCGCTGATGCGGGCCTGGACCATGCCGGTCATGGTCATCAGCATCGCCACCGGAATGACCAGGGCCGTGACGATGGCCGCGCGGATGTTGCCGAGCAGCAGGAACAGTACGACGATGACGAGGGCGGCGCCCTCGGCCAGGTTCTTCGCCACCGTCCGGATGGTGGCCTCGACGAGGACGGTGCGGTTAAGGACTGTCCGGACCTCGACGCCGGGCGGTAGCGTGCGCCGTATCTCGCCCATGCGGGCGTCGACGGCGGCGGCCACGGTACGGCTGTTCTCGCCGATGAGCATCAGGGCGGTGCCGATGACGACCTCCTGCCCGTCCTCGCTTCCCGAACCGGTTCGTAGGTCGCGTCCGATGCGGACCTCGGCGATGTCGGAGATACGCACGGGCACGCCGCCGCGCGTGGTCACAACAACCGAACCGATGTCCTCCATGCTCTCAAGGCGCCCCGCGGCGCGTACGACGTAGCCCTCGCCGTTGTCCTCCAGGTAGCGCGCGCCCTGATTTGCGTTGTTGGCCTCCAGTGCCCGGCCGATGTCGGCAAACGACAGGTCAAGGGCCGTCAGTCGCATCGGGTCCGGCTGGACGTGGTACTGCTTCTCGAAGCCGCCGATGCCGTCGACGCCGGCCACACCAGGGACGGTCCTCACCTGGGGACGGATGATCCAATCCTGGACCGTTCGAAGGTAGGCCGTGCGTTCGAGCTCCGTTGAGAGCCTCTGGCCCTCGGGGGTCAGGTAGCTCCCGTCGGATTGCCAACCGGGCTTGCCCACGCGGGCGAGCTTGCGCTCCCCGGGCTTCGCGTAATGCACCGACCACATGTAGATCTCGCCGAGGCCCGTGGAGATCGGCCCCATGCGCGGCTCGGTCCCGGACGGCATCGCGGCCTCGGCCTCCCGCAGGCGCTCGGCGACCTGCTGGCGAGCGAAGTAGACGTCGGTCGCCTCCGAGAAGACGGCGGTGACCTGGGAGAACCCGTTCCGGGAGAGCGAGCGGGTGTATTCCAGGCCCTTGATGCCCGCGAGCGAGGTCTCGATGGCGAACGTGACCTGCCGCTCGATGTCCGAGGGGCTCAGGGACGGCGCCGTCGTGTTGATCTGAACTTGGTTGTTGGTGATGTCGGGAACGGCGTCGATGGGCAGTTTGGTCAGCGAGAACGCGCCGAAACCGGCCGCCAGGAGCGACAGGAGCACCACGAGGTAACGCTGCCGGACGGAGAAGTTGAGTACGGAGGAGATCATGACCGTTTCTTCCGCTCAGTCGTCGTCGCCGGCTTCGGCCTTGCCGAGCTCGGCCTTGAGGACGAAGGAGTTGGCCACCGCCACCTCATCGCCGGGCTCCAGCCCGGACAGGATCTCGTAGGCGTCGTCGTCCGCCTTCCCGATGGTCACCTCCCGCTTCGAGAAGCCCTCCTCGGTCCGGACGAACACGACCTTCTCAGCCCCAATGTTCTGGATGGCTGACTTCGGCAGGCGAACCTCGACCTTGTCCTGTGCGATCTCGATCTCGGTCGTGACGAAGGTGCCCGGGCGCCAGGCCATGTCCTTGTTGGGCAGGGCGACGATGACCCGGGCCGAGCGCGTCTCGGGGTTGAGGATCGGGCTGACGAAGACGACCTTGCCCTCGGGGCGTGGGGTCTCCTCGCCGCCGACGATGGTCACCCTGGCTCCCTCGCGGACCTTCGATAGCTCGGTGGTGGGAACGGAAATCTCGATCCACAGCGAGGAGAGGTCGGCGACCGTGTAGACGTCGGCCGGGTCGCCCTCGCTGCCCACCTTCGTGCCGACGTCTACCTTGCGTTCCACGATCCGACCGGCGAGGGGCGAGCGCAGTTCGTAACGGCGCAGGGTCGACAGGTTCGGGGTGGTCTCATCCTTCTTGGCCGCGGCGGCGACCTCGGTCGCGTTTAGCCCCAAGGCCGACAGCTTCTGGCGGGAGAGGTCGATGCGCAGGGTTGCCTCGGAGTAGGCGGCCCTCGCGTTCAGGAACGCCGATTCCGCCGAGATCCGTTTGTCCCAGAGAGCCTTCTGGCGGTCGAAGTTGGTCTTCTCCAAGTCCGCCTTGACCGTCGCGGTGAGGAAGTCGCTTTTTGCCTCGGCGACCTCGCGGCTGTCGAGGACGGCGACGACCTCGCCCTTGGCGACGTCCTCGCCGAGGCGCTTGCGCATCTCCGCCACGGTGCCGGCGACCCGCGCAGGCACGCGGGCGATGCGGTCGGCGTCCTGGGCGATGGTGCCGGGCACGAGAAGGTGACGCGAGAGGACG
Organism: Methylobacterium sp. Leaf465; assembly: GCF_001424705.1. Lineage (GTDB taxonomy): Bacteria > Pseudomonadota > Alphaproteobacteria > Rhizobiales > Beijerinckiaceae > Methylobacterium. Next base: position 520,315 of record NZ_LMRA01000001.1, on the reverse strand, counting down.
CCGCCCTCGACCTTGGCCAGCTTGATGTCCTGCCGCTCGGCCTGCTCGGCGGTCATCCTGATCTTGCCCTCGCCCTCCTCGTCGTGGCCGTGCGCCCCGCCCTCGGCGTGTTTGTGGCCTCCGAGCTCGGGATTGCCTTCGTCGTCCGAATGCTTCCGCTCGCCGGCAGGCTTGGGCTCGCCGGCAGGCTTGGGCTCGCCCTTGGCGTGCTCTTGGTCGTCGTCATCATCCGCCTTGGAGGCCGGTGGCCTGGTCAAAGCCACATGGGTCGCCGGCGTCTTGCCCGCGGTCGAGAGGCCGGCTGCGGCCAGCGCCCCCTGCACGGTCTCGGACACGCGGGGGAAAGCACCGCCGATGGCGATGCCGAGGGCCAGGAAGGCCACGGACAGGAATGCACGCATGGGAAGGAGGGCCGTTCACCTGGGACCCGGACGCCGCGTCGGGCGATCTGGTAGGTCCGTTGCTTGTCACGCTTGGTCTGCAGACCGGCCTCCGCTGGGAGGGCCGGCCGGGCACGCGCCACGGGCGTGGCGGTCCCGCCTCAGGCGCGAGGGGGCCTTGGAAGCCTGCCGGACGAAATGGAGGCGAGGGCCACGTCCACAGTGGCGTAGGATGGACGCCCGGTCGCGGCGGACGGGAGCCAGGCAGAACCTTCCGAGGTAACCGCGAGGTGGCAGCCGCAGGTGGCGTGGCAGGCTGGGCAGCCGTCGGGCTGGCCCGACGTTGCCTGTGCCGTGTAGGCCGACAGCGAGGCTTCCGTGCCGGGAAGCCGCTGGGCCTCGGCGGACGGGACGGCTCCGGGGACGACGAGCGCCAGGACCAGGACGAACGACAGCGCGCGGACGGCGGTCACCCACCAGCCGCGCATCGCCTCGTAGGCCCTGATCGGGGATACCGCGCTCATGGCCGCCTTATGAACCATTCCGGGCCACCCGTACATGCCGGATGGCCCGCGAAAGGGGGCAAGCCTCAATAGTCGTGATGGTGGTGGTGGTGGTGACGACGCTCGTAGTAGACCGGCCGCTCCTCGTAGTGGCGGCGATGGCGATGCACGACGATGTCGTCATGGTCTCCGTGGTGGTAGCGGTCGACATGGACGTCGCGGCCGCGCCTGTCGAAGTCGCCGCCGTAATACTGGGCGGACGCCGCGGCGGGGGCGAGGATCAGGGTCGCGGCGAGTAGGGCTGGAACGCGGGCTCGCATGGCTCTTTCCTCTGCAGGTGATGGCACCAGGATGTCACCGGAGACTTGAATGAGGCCTGAAGTCGCCGTTCACCCATTCGGCGGACGGGACTGGAAAGCCCGGGCATCCAGGGTCGGCACGGACGCCGAGCCTCCAGGCGCGGTCACTTGCCGACCGTGCCCTCGTCATCCTCCCACTGGGCCCTGACATCGGCGGCCGTGGCCGTGAGGTGAACGCGCTCGTCGACATGGTCGACCCAGGCCAAGGGTAGCAGGTGGTGCCGACCATGGGCGGCTGGGTCCGTCCGCGTCAGCTTGATGAGCTGGTCGCCCTCCATGTGGTCGACCGTTCCGACATGGAGCCCGTCTGCGGACAGGACTTCCATATGCTCCGCGATATCCGTCGGCTTGACCATGCCTGCTCTCCTCGGTGAACGAGGACCTGCAAACGGTCCTCCACGCCGATGGTTCGGCATTCATCCGGGCGGTTCGGATGGTTTCAGACAACTCCGGGGAGGTACGTTCGCGGCAACTGCTCGATGGAGCCAGAACACAGCTTAACGGTCATGTTTGAATCTGCAACGGCGGCCCGTGGCCTTTTTTGCCACGATGGGAGATTTAAGCCTCGGGCCAATATCACTTTTTTCTCGATCACGAAGAGCACGCTGACGGTTTGAATGCGCAAACTTTTTTGGTTTAGAGAAGCCGCGGGCGACGTCACCGACGACGTCTACCGTCAGGCGATCACCGCCGCCGGTATGGGCTGCATGGCTGCCCTGGACGCCGAGAAGTACCTGGCCGCCCTCGAAGTCGGCGAAACACCCCAGCAAGCTGCCGCAGAATAGGAAGATTCTGGCGGACGACGGCGCCATGCGTCTTGCGCGCGACGTCAAGACAATCGCAAGGTCGACCCACTAACCTAAGCGCTAACGGCATGAGCCGTCGGCGTCACCCGCATGACTCGAACCTTTCCGTCCATGTCCCGCGTGGGCCGGAGGGTCCGGGTCGCTCGGGCCAGGCACGGATAGCCGACTCGCACGCCGCGAGACGGGAAGCTTGGTCAGCCGGCGTCGGGTTGCGTACGGGAGTGGACGCCTTGGACTGGGACAAGATCCGCATCTTCCTCAACGTGGCGGAAGCCGGCAGCTTCACGCGCGCGGGCGACGACATCGGCCTGAGCCAGTCGGCCGTCAGCCGTCAGATCAGCGCCCTCGAACGCGAGTTGAAGGCGCCGCTGTTCCACCGCCACGCCCGCGGCCTGATCTTGACCGAACAGGGCGACCTCTTGTTCCGCGCGGCGCGGGACATGAAGCTGCGCCTGGAGAACACCAAGGCGCGCCTCGTCGAAACGAGCGAGCGGCCGACCGGCGACCTCAAGGTCACCACCACCGTCGGCCTCGGCACGGCCTGGCTGGCCCAGCGTGTCGCCGAATTCCTCGACCTCTACCCGGACGTGCGCGTCGAACTCATCCTCACCAACGAGGAACTCGACCTGGCCATGCGCGAGGCCGACGTGGCGATCCGTATGCGGCGCCCGGCCCAGCCGGACTTGATCCAGCGGCGCCTGTTCACGGTCCACTACCACGCCTTCGCCTCGCAGGATTACGTGAAGCGCTTCGGCGAGCCGAAATCCATCGCCGACCTCGACAATCACCGCCTGGTCTCGTTCGGCGGCAACGAGCCGTCCTACCTGCTGGCGACGCACTGGCTCTCCACCGTCGGCCGCGAGGGACAGGAGCGCCGGACGATCCACTTCACGGTGAACAACATCACGGCCCTGCAGCAGGCCATCGACACCGGCGCCGGCATCGGCATCCTCCCGGACTACGCGGCCGAGGGTCAGGCGGGCCTGGTTCAGGTCATGCGCGAGACCGAGATGCCGCACATGGAAAGCTATCTCGTCTATGCCGAGGAGATGCGGTCCGTCGCCCGTGTCCAAGCGTTCCGCGACTTCCTCGTGGCCAAGGCCCAGCGCTGGACGTACTAGAAGCAACACGGGACGCCTGAGCGGACGGGGCCGACCTACCCCGCCGCGGGGCCCGTCAGACGAACAAGCGCTCCTTCTCCAGCCCCTTGTAGAGGCCGGCCACCTGTTCGCCGTAGCCGTTGTAGATCAGGGTCGGCACGCGCTGGTCGGTGCCCAGGACCCGTTCCGTGGCCTGACTCCAGCGGGGATGCGACACCGCCGGATTGACGTTGGCCCAGAAGCCGTACTCGGCCGATTGCAGCCCTTCCCAGAAGGTCTTCGGACGCTCGGCCACGAAGGAGATCTTGGTGATCGATTTCACCGACTTGAAGCCGTATTTCCACGGCACAACGAGGCGGATCGGCGCGCCGAACTGGTTGGCGAGCGGCTTACCGTAGACGCCCGTGGCGACGAAGGCGAGGTCGTTGCCCGCCTCTTCCAGGGTCAGCCCCTCGGTGTAGGGCCAGGGATACAGGAACGACTTCTGGCCCGGCGCCATCGACCGGTCGAGGAAGGTCTGCATCTGGATGTACTTCGCGCCTGAGGTGGGCTTCGCCAGCGCCACGAGCTTCGCGAGGGGGAATCCGGTCCAGGGCACCGACATGGACCAGGCCTCGACGCAGCGGTGCCGGTAAAGGCGCTCCTCCAGCGGCATCTTGCGGATGAGGTCGTCGATTCCGAGGGTCATCGGCTTCTCGACGAGGCCGTCGATGGCCACCGTCCAGGGCCGCGTCTTCAGGGCGTTGGCGGCCGGCAGGACCGACTTCGAGGTGCCGTATTCGTAGAAATTGTTGTAGTCGGCGCTGAACTTCTCCGGGGTCAGCGGGCGGTCGAGGGTATAGGCCTCGTTGCGCTTGGCCGGATAGAGATCGGCGGTCGGGTCGGACGCCGCCCGGGCGCTCTCCGTCCCGATCAGCGAGGCGGCCGCCAGGCCCGCGGCCCCTCCAAGCAGGCGCCGGCGATCGAGGAAGATGCTCTCCGGCGTCGCGAGATGTTCGGGCATCTCCCATGCGTGGGTGCGTCTGATGTTCATGTCGTTCCCTCCGTTCAGCGCGAATCGCGGCGCGCCGGCCTGTTGTCCTGACATTGGCCGGACGCGGCGAGCGCGCAAGCCGTCTCGATGTCACCCTTCGCCGGCAGGCGGCCGCAGGTTACGGGCGGAACGCGATCACGGAGGGGGCGGATCGTCGCGAAGGGCCCGACGCAGCACCTTGCCAACGTTGGTCTTGGGCAGGGCGTCGTGGAAGACGACCCGGCGGGGAACCTTGTAACCGGTGAGCTGCGAGCGGGCGAAGGTCCGGAGTGCGTCGGTGGTCATCGCGTCGTCCTTGCGCACCACATGCGCGACGACCATCTCGCCGGTCTCGTCGTTGACCGCGCCGACCACGGCGCATTCGAGTACGCCCGGATGGCTCGCGAGCACGTCCTCGATCTCGTTCGGGTAGACGTTGAAGCCCGAGACCAGGATCATGTCCTTCATTCGATCGACGATGCGGACCTGTCCATCGGGGTTCAGCACCGCCACGTCGCCGGTGCGGAAGTAGCCATCGACGGTGGTGGCGTGGGCCGTCTCGTCCGGGCGCTTCCAGTAGCCGGCCATGACCTGGGGGCCGCGCACGCAGAGTTCGCCGGGCTCGCCGATATCGACCTCGCGGCCGTCGAGCCCTCGGATCGAGACGTCGGTCGAGGGCAAGGGATACCCGATGGTGCCGCTCCACGCGGAGAGATCCGGCGGGTTGACGCAGACCACCGGGGAGGTCTCGGACAGGCCGTAGCCCTCCACGATGGCGCGACCGGTGATCGCCTTCCACTTCTCGGCGACCGCCGCCTGCACCGCCATCCCGCCCGCGATGACGAAATCCAACCTCGAGAAGTCGACCTCGCGGATCTTCGGATGGTTGATGAGCAGATTGAACAGGGTGTTCACCCCTGAGAAGTGGGTGAAGGGCGTCCCCTTGAGGGTCTTGATGAAGCCGTCGGCATCGCGCGGGTTGGCGATCAGCAGGCAACAGCCACCAACCTTCATGAAGAAGAAGAAGCAGCAGGTCAGGGCGAAGATATGATACAGTGGCAGCGCCGTGACCATGACGCGCGCTGCGCCGTCCTCGGCCGAGACGCGGAACCAGATCCGACTCTGCTCGACATTGGCCATGATGTTGCGATGAGTCAGCATCGCGGCCTTGGCGACCCCCGTGGTCCCGCCGGTATATTGCAGGAACGCCAAGTCGTCCGGCACGACGGGAACCCGGACCTTCGGCTTGCCGGTGCCCGCGCGGATCATCGCGTCGAAGCGGACCGCGAGTCCTTCGGGCAAGCGATAGGCCGGAACGGCTTTCTTCACATGGCGCGAGACCAGGGTGATCAGCCGCCCCTTCATGCCGAGGCCGTCCCCGGGACCAGCCAGGACCACGCGGTCGAGGGCGAGGTCCGGCAGGGCCTGCACCACGGTATGGGCGAAATTCTCCAGGACGAAGAGGATGCGCGCGCCCGAATCGTTCAGCTGCGCCGTCAACTCGCGCGGCGTGTAGAGGGGATTGACGTTGACGACGATACAGCCGGCGAGGAGCACGCCGAAGATCGTCGCCGGATAGGCGGCGACGTTCGGCATCATGATGGCGACGCGATCGCCCTTGGTCAGGCCCTGCGCCGCCAGCCACGCGGCGACGGCCTCCGCCGACGCCCCGAGGGCCGCGTAGGAGATGCGGGCTCCGAAGCTCTCCAGCGCGGGCCGCGCGGCCGAGCGCGCCGTGCACTCCTCGAACAGGTCGACCAGCGTTCCGAGGCCGTCGACATCGAGCTCAGCGGGAATGCCCGGCGGATACGCGGACAGCCACGGGCGCACGGCGCTCCGGGTTTCGGCCATGTCGATCCTCCCTGCGATGCGACCCGGCGGCTTCCTGCCTCCTTAGTTCACACCTAAACTATCCTCAGGCATTCCGGCGGCGGGATCAAGCGTCGGCGCGGGACAGGCGCAAACGATCCTGCCGCGTCGTCAGCCCGTTGCAACTCAGGTGCGGCAGAAACGCGATGCAGGCTAGGGTACCGGCTAACAGGGCATCCCCGATCGTCATCGATCGGCGCGGCCAGATGCCGAACCCCGCCGCGTGGGCGAAGCCCAGCATGGCCAGGGCGAACCAGAGGGCGAGGTACCGGAGCAGGACGTCGACCGCGGCCCGCATCCAGCGCCGGGGCTGGGATCGACCCGCAGGACCGTTGCCGATCAGCAGGGCGCCGACCCCCAGGACGCTTCCGAACACCGTCGCGGCGAGGGCTGATCCGAGGGCGTAGGCCGCCGGCATCGGCTGCTGCGTGATGAAGGCGGTGCCGCCGCTGGCGAAGGCGAGGCGCAGGGCCACGCCGCCGAAGGTGGGATAGAGGCAGGCTGCCAGGAACAGGGCCACGGCCAGCGCCCCGCCGATGAGGCGGCGGGGCCAGCCGGCCGATCCCGGCCGCAGGATCCGCAGGCCGAGGCAGGCGAGCCCGTAGACGATGGCCACCGCGAAGAGTGGGTAGCGATCGAGGAAGAAGCCGTAGAAGCGGGCGTCGAGCTCGGGCGGCATGGCCACCCGCTGGTCGAACCCCGTGGCGAAAGTAAGCGCGATCGCCAGGAGCACTGCCGCCAGCGGAGTCACGGCCGACAGCACGCGGCTCAGGCCTCGTAGTTGTCGCGCACCAGGCGGTCGAGCAGGCGCACGCCCCAGCCCGCCCCCCAGCTCCTGTTGATCTCGCTCGCCGACGAGGACATCGCCACGCCGGCGATGTCGAGATGCGCCCAGGGCACGTCGTTGACGTAGCGCTTCAGGAAGGACGCCGCGGTCGCCGCGCCGCCATGGCGGCCGCCGGAGTTCTTCATGTCGGCGAACTTCGAGTCGATCGCCTTGTCGTAAGCCGGAATCAGGGGCATCCGCCACACGGCCTCGCCCGTCGCCTCGCCGGCGGCCGTGATCTTGGCCGAGAGCGCGTCGTCGTTGGAGAACATCCCGGCGATGTCCTGGCCGAGGGCGACGATGATCGCCCCCGTCAGGGTCGCGAGGTCGATCATGAACTTCGGCTTGTAGGCGCTCTGGATGTGCCAAAGCACGTCGGCGAGGACGAGGCGGCCCTCGGCGTCGGTGTTGATGATCTCGATGGTCTGGCCCGACATCGAGGTGATGATGTCGCTCGGGCGCATGGCGTTGCCATCCGGCATGTTCTCAACGATGCCGATGGCGCCGACGACGTTCACCTTCGCCTTCCGACTGGCGAGCGCGTGCATCGTGCCGACGACGCAGGCGGCTCCGCCCATGTCACCCTTCATGTCCTCCATGCCGCCGGCGGACTTGATCGAGACGCCGCCGGAATCGAAACAGACGCCCTTGCCGACGAAGGCCAGGGGCGCCTCGGCCGGGTCGGCGGCGCCGTTCCAGCGCATCACCACGACGCGGGCCTCCTTCGTCGAGCCCTGCGCCACGGCGAGGAGGGCGCGCATGCCGAGCGCCTCCAGCTTGCCAGGGCCGAGAACCTCGACCTCGACGCCGAGCTGCGTCAGTGCCTCGGCCCGGCGGGCGAACTCCTCCGGATAGAGGACGTTCGGCGGCTCGTTGATCAGCTCGCGCGCCAGGATGACGCCGTCGGAGACCGCCTCCGAGACCTTCGCGGCCGCCTCGGCGGCGGCGCCATCGGCCACCATCAGGGTCAGCGCGGTGGCCCTGGCATCCTCGCCCTCGGGCTTCTTCTTGGTCTTGTAACGGTCGAAGCTGTAGTGGCGCAGGCGGGCCCCGAGGGCGAAATCGGCAGCGTTCTCGGCCGTGACATCGAGACCGGCGAGGATCAGGGCGGCCTGGGCGTTCCGGCCCGAGACCTTGCTGGCGGTGAAGCCGCCGAGCGCAGGCCAGTCGATCTTGGCGCGGTCCTTCTCCGAGCCGAGGCCGATCACCACCAGGCGGTCGGCGTCGAGGCCTGCGGGTGCGGGCAGTGCCAGGGCCGACAGGGACTTGCCCTTGAAGCGCTCGCTGGCGGCGGCACGGGCGACGAGATCGGCCACGCCGCCGCCGATCGCCTGGGCCACGGCCGGAGCCAGGGCGAGATCGTCGCCGACGAAGAGGACGACGTCGCCCCGGCCCACCGGGCCGAGGGGCCCGAACGCGATCGTAATTCCGTCCGCCATGACGCTAGCTTTCCGAGGATTGGGCTCGAACGAACCGTGCGTTCGAAGTGGTGCGTGCAGGATGTGCGGAGCGGCACGGCATCGGACGTGCCACTCCCGGCGCTTCTGTGTACCTGTTGAGGCACAGAACGCAACGCGACCGGACGGCCGTGAAAGCGCCCGAATCGGCGCGCCCGGATCGGAGTCGACGGCCGGGGGGCGGGACGGATACAAACGGGTGGGGCCGAGGCCTCGCCGGGCGATGCGGGGGGCGATCCGCGAGACGCCGATCCACGAGAACCCATGACGCAGATCGAGCGCTACATCTTCAAAATCGCGCTCGGGGCCTTCTTCGCCTGCCTCGTCGGCCTGACCGGTACGATCTGGGTGACGCAGGCCCTGCGCGAGCTCGACCTCATCACCGCCAAGGGTCAGACCCTGGTCATCTTCTTCCTCATCACCGGTCTTTCGCTGCCGACCCTGATCACCGTGATCGCTCCGGTGGCGCTGTTCATCGCCGTTGTCTACGCGCTGAACAAGCTCAACGGTGATTCCGAGCTCATCGTCATGTCGGCGGCAGGGATGCGACCGCGGCAGATCCTGCGCCCCTTCCTCAGCCTCGGCCTCGCGGTCAGCCTCGCGGTGGCCTTCCTGACGATCCAGGTGATGCCATCGTCGTTCCAGGAACTGCGCGACGTGCTGACCCGGGTGCGCGGCGACTTTATCGCCAACGTGGTCAAGGAGGGGCAGTTCACCAGCCTCGACAGCGGCATCACCTTCCATTTCCGCGAGCGCGGCCCGGGGGGCGCCCTGCTCGGCCTGTTCATCCAGGACAAGCGCGAGGCGGGCAAGTCGGTGGTCTACCTCGCCGAGCGCGGACAGGCGTTGGACTATGGCGGCCAGAGCTATCTCGCCCTGGAGAAGGGCAGCATCCACCGCCAGCAGAAAGATTCCCGCGACGCCTCGATCATCACCTTCGAGCGCTACACCGTCGACCTCGCCGCGTTCACGCCGCCCGACGCCGAGCTGGTCTACAAGCCGCGCGAACGCGCCACGGCGCAGCTGCTGTTCCCCGACACCAGCGAGACCTACTACAAGCAGCAGAAGGGTCGTTTCCGGGCCGAGCTGCACGACCGGCTCTCGTCCTGGCTCTACCCGCTGGCCCTGACCTTCATCGCCTTCGCGGCTCTCGGCGACCCGCGCACCACCCGCCAGGGGCGCGGCCTCGCGGTGGCCGGCGCCGTCCTCGCGGTGGTGGTTGTGCGCATCGGCGGCTTCGCGGCTTCCAGCGCGGCGGCGCGCAGTCCGGGCGCGGTGGTGGCCGTCTACGCCGTGCCCCTCCTCGCCATCCTGATCTCGGCGGTGATCATCTTCAACGGCGCGGCGGTGCGGGACTGGAACGCCCGGGTGGGCCGGGCCGCGACCGGGCTCGTCGGCCGCTTCGGCCGGCGCCCGCGCCTCGGCGTGCAGTGAGGCGGAGCTGACGCCATGCTGATCGGCGCCACCCTTGGCCGCTACTTCGCGATGCGCTTCGTGCGCACGATCCTGGGGGTGTTCCTCACGGTCTTCACGCTGGTCTACACCCTCGATTTCGTCGAACTCCTGCGACGCGCCGGCGACGCCGAAGGCGCGTCCACAGGTTTGATGGCGCAGCTCTCGCTCTATCGAACCCCGGCAGTGGCCGAGGGCGTACTGCCCTTCGCCATCCTGTTCGGCTCGATGGCCGCCCTGCTCCAACTCTCGCGCAAGCTCGAACTGGTGGTGGCCCGGGCCGCCGGCATCTCGGCCTGGCAATTCCTGCAGCCGGGCGTGTTCGTGGCGCTGGCCATCGGGGCCTTCACGGTGGGGGTCTACAATCCCATTTCGGCGCTGATGAAGCAGCGCTCCACCGAGATCGAGGCGAAGATCTTCGCCCGCTCGACCAAGGCCAACTCGGGTAAGGATCTCTGGATCCGCCAGCGCAGCCTCGACGGGCAGGCCATCATCCGCGCCGACACCGCGGTGGAGGGCACCACCACGCTGGCCGGCGTCTCGGTCTTCGCCTTCGACGAGGCCGGCATCTTCACCGCGCAGATCGAGGCGGCCAAGGCCAGCCTGCACGACGGCTACTGGGAGCTGAGCCAGGCCCGGGTGATGGCCAAGGGCCAGCCGGCCGAGACCTTCGACACCTACCTGATCGCTTCGACCCTGGTGCCCTCGCAGGTACGCCAGCGCTTCACGCCGCCCGAATCCGTGCCTTTCTGGCAACTGCCGGAGACCATCTCACGCTCCGAGCGGGCCGGCCTCGACGCCACGCGGTACCGCCTCCAGTACGACGTCCTGCTGGCGCGGCCCGTCCTGTTCCTGGCCATGGTGCTGGTGGCGGCCAGCGTTTCCTTAAGGTTCTTCCGCTTTGGTGGTGTCGGCAAACTGGTGCTGAGCGGCGTCGCGGCGGGGTTCGTGCTGTACGTCGCCCGACAGGTGCTGGAAGGCCTCGGTGCCTCGGGAATCGTGACGCCGGCTGTGGCGGCGTGGTTCCCGGCCGTGGTAGGGAGTCTCCTTGGTACGCTCACGCTTCTCTATCAGGAGGACGGCTGATGTCGGACTCGGTGGTGGCGAAGGGGCGCAGGCCTTGGCAGGAGTTGGGACTGGCGTTGCGTAAGGTCGCCGACATCACGTTGGCCACGGGGTTCGTGGCGCTGCTCACGGCCGTCGCCCCCGCGGCGACCGGCGGGCAGGCGCTCGCCCAGGGGGCTCCGCGGGCCAGTGCCTCGAAGACGGACGCCGGCAAGCCGGACTCGGGAAAGCCGGCCGAGCGCCTTCTCGTGGAGGCCGCCGAGCTCGTCTACGACAACGACCGCAACACGGTGACGGCCCGCGGCAACGCCGAGCTGCATTACGGCCCACGCACCTTGCAGGCCGACCGGGTGATCTACGACCGCAAGGCGAGCCGGGTCTTCGCCGAGGGCAACGTGCGGCTGACGGAGGCGTCGGGCGCGGTGGTCACCGGCTCCAAGATGGAGCTCACCGACGACTTCAAGAACGGCTTCATCGACGCCCTCCGGGTGCAGCAGAGCGTCCAGCTCAACGGGCAGACCGTCCGCACCCGCTTCTCGGCGCCCCGAGCCGAGCGGATCGAGGGCGACAGCACCAGCTTCGACTACGGCACCTACACGGCCTGCGAACCCTGCAAGAACAATCCGGAGACGCCGCCGCTCTGGCAGATCCGCGCCACCAAGATCGTCCACAACAATCAGACCCACACCGTCGCGTTCGAGGAATCGACCCTTGAGATCGGCGGCATCCCGGTCGCCTACCTGCCGTATTTCGAGACCGCCGACCCGACGGTGAAGCGCAAGACCGGCTTCCTGACGCCGCGCTTCCTCACTTCGACGGCCCTGGGCTCCGGCCTCGCGACCCCGTTCTTCGTCAACCTGGCGCCGAACTACGACCTGACGCTGTCGCCGGCCTTCCTGAGCAACCAGGGCGTCCTCGGCCAGGCGGAGTTCCGGCACCGGCTGGAGACGGGCTCCTACAACCTGCGCCTCTCCGGCATCTTCCAGACCACGCCGAGCGCCTTCCTGCCCGGCCCCCTCGGGGCGGGAGACCGCGACTTCCGCGGCTCGGTGGAGTCCAAGGGCCAGTTCTACATCAACGACCGCTGGCGCACGGGCTGGGACGTCGTCGGCGTCACCGACAAGTGGTTCCTCGACAACTACCGCATCCGCAACCAGAGCATCACCACGGACTATTTCCGTGAGGCCGTGTCGACCGCCTACCTGATCGGTCAGGGCGATCGCTCGTGGTTCGAGGCGCGGGGCTACTACTTCAAGGGCCTGTCGAGCTTCGACTGGCAGAAGGAGCAGCCCTTCGTCGCGCCGGTGATCGACTACGACAAGCGCATCAACGGACCCGGCTTCCTGGGCGGCGAGGTGCGGTTCGAGGCCAACATCACCAGCCTGACCCGCCAGGCGACGGATTTCCAGGCCGTTCAGAGCCCGACGGCCTATCTCCAGACGCCGACCATCAATGGCCGGACCTACTACCTCTACGAGACATGCACGTCCTTCTCGCGCGGCCAGTGCGTGATCCGGGGCCTCGCCGGCACGAACACCCGCGCCTCGGCCCAGCTGTCCTGGCGCCGCAGCTTCATCGACGACGTCGGCCAGGTCTTCACGCCCTTCGCCTACCTGCGCACGGACGCGTTCTTCGTCGACCCGCGCACCTCCGGCTACCAGAACGCCCTGTCCGCCAACATCGCGACGCAGGACGCGGATTTCTCGGGGCGCGTCCTGCCCGCCGTCGGCATCGACTACCGCTACCCGTTCGTCAGCAATTTCGGGCCGCTGGGCGTGCATACGATCGAGCCGATCGCGCAGGTCATCGCGCGACCGAGCGAGACGCGGATCGGCCGGCTGCCGAACGAGGACGCGCAGAGCCTGATCTTCGACGACACCTCGCTGTTCGAGTGGGACAAGTTCTCGGGCTACGACCGGGTCGAGGGCGGCATGCGCACCAATCTGGGCGCGCAGTACTCCGTCGTAACTCCCGCCGGTTGGTACGCGAACGTGATGTTCGGCGAATCGATCCAGATCGCCGGCGTGAACTCGTTCCGCCGCGGCGACATCGCCAATGTCGGCCTCGATTCCGGCCTCGACAGCCGGGCCTCGGACTTCGTCGGCCGGTTCCAGCTGTCGCCCAACCAGCACATCACCTTCATTACCCGCGGGCGCTTCGATCACGCCGATCTCGGCGTGAACCGGGTCGAGACCGGCGTAATTGCCCGCCTAGCTCCCTTCGCGCCGATCGATCTCTCGGCGTTCTACTCCTATTACAAGGCCCAGCCCGCCCTCGGCTTCGCCAACCGTCGCGAGGGCGTCACCGCCTCGGCCACCTATCACGTGACGCCGAACTGGTTCGTCACGGGCTCGGCCCTGGTGGACCTGTCGCACTACCTCGACGTGCGCGACAACTTCCAGACCGCCTACGCCTCTTACCTCGCGAACCCCGTCGGGGACGCGCCCGTCTACCGCAACCCGGGACGCGCCTATCTCTCGGGCATGAGCATCGGCGGCGGATACCAGGACGAGTGCACGACGGTGTCGGTCAACTACATCGTCTCGCCGGTGGCGGCGGCCCTCGGCACTAGCGAGCGCAACCGGACCGTCCTGCTCCGGCTTGAACTGAAGACCCTGGGCGAGGCGGACTTCCGCCAGAACCTGAACACGGCCATCACGGCCGACGGCATCTCGACGGTCCGCTAAGGCGGCTTGGCCCCTGGAACGACACGGAGTGTTGCGGTGAGCAGCCTGCATGGGCCGATCGCCCTCACCCTCGGAGATCCGGCCGGCATCGGACCGGAACTCGCCCTCATGGCTTGGCGCCTGCGGGACGCAGGGCCCGGGCTGCCGCCCTTCTTCCTGATCGGCGACCCCGCCTTCATCGAGCGGCGGGCGAGCGAACTGAACTTGCGAGTTCCCATCGCGGATGTCGGCCCGGATCTCGCCACCGAAGTCTTCGGGCGCGCCCTGCCGGTGATGGCCCTTCCCAGTGGCGCCGCCATTCATACCGTGGCGGGCCGGCCGGATTCCGCCAATGCCGGTGCGACGCTGGAATCGATCACCACGGCGGTGACCCTCGTCCGTGCCGGGGCGGCGACCGCCCTCGTCACCAATCCGATCGCCAAGTACGTCCTGACGCAGGTCGGCTTCGCGCATCCGGGCCATACCGAGTTCCTGGCCGCCTGCGCGGTGGAGCCCGGCGAGATCCCGCCGCTTCCTGTGATGATGCTGTGGAGCGAAACCCTGGCGGTGGTGCCGGTGACCATTCACGTCGCCCTTCGGCGGGTGCCCGACCTGCTGACGCAGGATCTCGTCCTGCGCACCGCCCGCATCGTGGCGGAGGACCTGCGCCGGCGCTTCGGTCTCGCCCGGCCGCGCCTCGTCCTGTCCGGCCTCAACCCACATGCGGGCGAGAACGGCACCATGGGCACGGAGGATCGTGACGTGTTGGAGGCGGCGGTGCTGCAGTTGCAGAGCGAGGGCATCGACATCCGCGGGCCGTTGCCCGCCGACACCCTGTTCCATGCGCGGGCCCGGGAGACCTACGACGTGGCCCTGACGCCGACCCACGACCAGGCCTTGATCCCGATCAAGACCCTGGCCTTCGACGAGGGCGTGAACGTCACCCTCGGCCTGCCCTTCATCCGGACATCGCCGGACCACGGCACCGCCTTCGACATCGCCGGCAAGGGCATCGCACGACCCGACAGCCTGATGGCGGCGCTCCGCCTCGCCGCCCGTCTCGTGAAGGCCGGCGCGTGAGCGAGGACGGAAGCATCAGCAGCGATGGCCTGCCGCCCCTGCGGGAGGTGGTGCGCCGGCACGGCCTGGAGCCTAAGAAGGCGCTCGGGCAGAACTTCCTGTTCGACCTCAACCTCACGGGACGGATCGCCCGCTCGGCTGGCCCGCTCGACGGCGTGACCGTGGTCGAGATCGGCCCCGGCCCCGGCGGCCTCACCCGTGCGCTCCTGGCGGAGGGCGCCGCCCGGGTCATCGCCATCGAGCGCGATCCCCGCGCGCTTCCGGCGCTGGCCGAGATCGCGGCGCACTATCCGGGGCGCCTCGACGTGGTCGATGCCGATGCCCTGAGCTTCGACCCGGTGCCGCTGATCGGCACGGGGCCGGTACGGATCGTCGCCAACTTGCCCTACAACATCGGCACGCCCCTGCTGGTGGGCTGGCTCGCCAGCGCAGCCTGGCCGCCCTGGTGGGATTCCCTGACACTGATGTTCCAGCGCGAGGTGGCCGAGCGCATCGTCGCCGACCAGGACGACCGCGCCAATTACGGCCGCCTCGGCGTCCTCTGCGGCTGGCGGACCGAGGCCCACATCCTCTTCGACGTGGCGCCCTCGGCCTTCGTGCCACCACCGAAGGTGACGTCCTCCATCGTGCGGCTGACGCCCCGGCGCGAGCCGCTGGCCTGTTCGGTTCAGGCCCTGGAGGCGATCACCCGGGCGGCCTTCGGGCAGCGGCGCAAGATGCTGCGTCAGAGCCTCAAGGCGGCAGTGCCCGATCCGGCCCGGCTTCTGGACGCGGCCGGCATCCCCGAGACGGCAAGGGCGGAGGAAGTGCCGGTCTCGGCCTTCGTGGCGATGGCGCAGGCTTACAGGCCCGCCTGATCGCCGCCTCCTGAAACGCGGAAGGGCCCGCGCGGACATCTCCGCGCGGGCCCTTCGTTTTCAGCGGCTCATCGCCGATGTCGGTCGTTCAGCGACCCTGCTGGATCGCCGAGAGGATCCACCGGCCGCCGCGCTCGCGCACGAAGGTCCACAGTTCGACCGCCTCGGGCTCGCCGGTCTCGACGACCCGCTGGGTCTTACGGTCGAGAGTCACATCCTTGATCGCGTAGCGCATCGCCACCGTGGCGTACTCGGCATTGCCCTCGCCCCAGGACTCGGAGAGGTCGCCCTGCAGCAGCTTCACGTCCGAGATCCGATTGACGACACCGCGTGCCTCGTTGGCGCGCAACTCCTCAAGGAAGTAGCCGGCCATCTCCGGGGTGGCGAGGTTGCGGAGCGCGGCCGCATCCTCACGGCCATAGGCAGCCTGCACGTCGTTGAGGGCGATCTCGAAGCTCTCGAAGTCGCCCGGTCCGATCTGGACCGGACGCGCCTGCGCGGGCTGGACCGGTGCGGGACCGCGCTGGGCGTTGCCGTAGCCGCCGCCCGTCGGGGCGCCCCCCAGGGGTGCGCCACCCAACGGGCCCGGATTCGCGCCGGCGCCGTCGAGATTGGAGCGGGACAGGCCGGCCGCGGCCGGTTGGCCCTGGCGCCGGCGGAACCAGCGCACGGCGAAGGAGACGAGCAGGACCACGAGGCCGACCTGCAGGATCAGGCCGAGGAACGAGGCGATGCCGCCGAGGCCGCCGAAGAAGCCGCCGCCCAGGAGCGCGCCGAGCAGGCCTGCGCCGAGCAGGCCGGCCATGAAGCCGCCGCCGAAGCGCCGTCCGGGCTGGGCGGCGGTGTTCATGCCGGGATTGCCCATGGCGGGGCCGGGCTGGGTCTGCGAGCGCTGGATCGGGGCCGGGGCGCCGGGCGCCGTGGTGGTGGCCGAGGGCGGCGCGTAGGTGCGCGAGCCGCGCGAGCCCATGCCACCGCTGCTGCCGCTACCGGGACGCGCCTCGACGACGGGCGCTGCGAGAACCAGCGTCGCGGCGAGCGCGAGGATGGATGCCGCGCGCTTCCGGCGAGTGGTGGAGGTGAGCATGAAAACGCCTCTGGTGAACAACTGGGAAGTCCGGCGATGACGCCGCTCCTGATATGGTGACGTTCGCGCCGGAGTTTTAGTCCGCTGTTCTTGCCAGAATCCTGTTGGATTCCCCTCAGAGCGCGGCAGGGAACACCATCCGGACCGTGGCGCCCTCACCGGGCTTCGAATCGATCGACACCGTGCCGTTCTGGCGCTTCACGAGGCCGTGGACGATGGCGAGCCCGGCACCCCGACCGGCCTCGCGGCTGGTGACGAAGGGCGCGAGGGCGCGGGCCGCCATCTCGGGGGACATGCCCTGGCCCTCGTCGGTCACCGTGATGCCGACGGCGCCGTCGCCGGGCCGCTGCAGGGCCCGGTCCCCCGGGGGCACCGCGAAGGTCGCGATCACGATGCGCCCGGGCGCCGGCATGGCCTCACAGGCATTGGCCACGATGTGGTTGAGGGCGAGCTCGATCTGGGTCGGGTTGCTGAGGCCGCAGGCGAGCCCCGGCGTGGTCCGGGTCTCCAGGGTGATCCGGGCCGGCAGCGTCGGGCCAGTCCGGGCGCCGAACGCTTCGATCAGCCCGTTCAGGTCGACCGGGCGGACATCGGGCGCGATGCGGCGCGAGAAGGCCAGGAGCTGGCGGGTCAGAGTGGTGGCGCGCTCGGCCGCGTCCGTGGAGCGGACGATGGCGCGCTGAATGAAGGGCTCGTCGCGGTCCCCCAGACGACGCTTCAGCCCGTCGATGTAGCCGATGAGGATCTGGAGGAAGTTGTTGAATTCATGGGCCACGCTGTTGGTGAGCAGGCCCAGCGCCTCGCGCTGACGGGAGAGTGCGAGGGCTCCCTCGGCGTCGTGGCGGCGGGTGACGTCCACGACCTGCGCCAGCCGGTAGGGGGTTTCCGGAACCGGGACGAGGTAGACCTGCACCCAGAATGCCGCACCGCCGCCCAGGCGCGCCAGCACCTCGACGCCCTCGGGCGCCCCACCGGAGAGGGCCGCCGCGAAGGTGGCGCCGGAGTCCCGGTCACCGGCGAGCCCGAGCCAGTCGCGCAGGTCGCCGTCGGAGGGCGCATCGGCGGGCCGGCGGACGAGGTCGCGGAGGGCGCGGTTGGCGAGGAGGATGCGGCCGCCGGGCGCGTCCGGCGCCAGCAGCGCGGCCGGCACGGCCGAGGCGGTCAGCAGTCGGGCGAGGCCGGCCTCCGGCGCACTTTCCGCAGGGTGATCGTCCGTCCGGGGCGATGCCATGGCCTGTCCGCCGATCCGGGGCACGCGGCCCCTCCGGCCGCAAGGCATACCCCCAACCGGGAGAACGGCAAAGCTGCGCCGGAGACGCTACTGGCGCACCCACATCACCCGGCCGATCCAGGCGATATCGCTGACGTTGACGACCCGGTCCTCGTGGTCCGGGTTCAGCGAGGCGAGCTCGATGGTGCGTGCGGTCTTGCGCTTCAGTTCCTTGGCCAGCACCTCGCCGGCCGCGAGCCGCACCACCACCCGGTCGCCCTTGCGGACCCCGGCGGTCGGCGAGACGATGACCACGTCGCCGTCGCGATAGAGGGGGGCCATTGAATCGCCCTGCACCTCCAGGGCGAAGGCGCGATCGTCGGCCAGGTCCGGAAACTCGATCTCCTCCCAGCCGGGACCGCCGGTGGGCATGCCCTCGTCGGTGAAGAGGCGCCCGGCGCCGGCCTGGGTCATGCCGATCAGCGGGATCATGGTGCGCGGTGGTCCATCGCGCGCTTCGATCAGACGGAGAAATTCGTCGAGGCTCGCGCCGGTGGCAGCCAGCACCTTCGAGACCGATTCGGTGGAGGGCCAGCGCTTGCGGCCATCGGGGCCGATGCGCTTCGAGCGATTGAAGCTCGTCGCGTCCAGCCCGGCCCGCCGAGCGAGACCGGACGCGGAGAATCCATGACGTTCCGCTAGGCGGTCGATTGCGGTCCAAATCTGTTCATGAGACAGCATCGAAAGCTCAAAGCGTATTACGGGTAAGACGTCCAGCCTAGAGTTAGGAAAGTAGAACTATTCTACTCGAATGGCAATGGTGCGAAGGCTGCCGATTCAGCCGGTCGCTTCATCCCCGGGTCCTGGCAACTCATGATGTCAACTTAGTCCGTGAGGTTGCAGTTTCGGACGTCGCGGCGGCGTTTGATCGGCCCTGCGAAACCCGGTACGGAGCGGGCATGGCGCTCATCTACAAGATCTCCCCCCGGGCCCTCTGGCGCAGGGCCGAGGATATCGGCCGCTTCGAGGGCGCCCCGATCGACCGCACCGACGGCTACATCCATTTCTCCACCGCCGCTCAGGTGGGGGAGACCGCGGCCCGCCACTTCGCCGGCGTCGAGGACCTCGTTCTGGTCGCCGTGGAGGCCGAAGATCTCGGGCCGGCCCTGCGATACGAACCGTCGCGGGGGGGCAATCTGTTCCCGCACCTCTACGCCGTCCTGGACCTGAAGGCCGTCCGGTCCGTGACCGACCTGCCCCTCGGGGCCGACGGGCGCCACGTCTTCCCGCGCGATCTCGGCGCAGCCCCCCTCGCCGGCGCGGCCCCCCGTGCCGAAGGACGCCCGGCATGATCGGCGCTCTCTTCCCCCTGGCCAAGCCCCTGCTGCACCGCCTCGATGCCGAGACGGCGCACAATCTCACGCTGCGCGGCCTCGCCGCCCTGCCCCCGCGCCGGCCGCCGGCCGACGATGCACGCCTCTCCGTCGAGGCCCTGGGCCGCCGGTTTCCGAATCCGGTCGGTCTCGCGGCGGGCTTCGACAAGGGCGCCGAGGTGCCCGATGCCCTGCTCGGACTCGGCTTCGGCTTCGTCGAGGTCGGCGGCGTCGTTCCGAAGGCGCAGCCGGGCAATCCCCGCCCCCGGGTCTTCCGGCTGGCACAGGACCAAGCGGTCATCAACCGCTTCGGCCTGAACAGCGAGGGCCTCGAGGTGGTGCGAGGCCGCCTCGCCGCCCGCCAGGGCCGGCCAGGGCGCGTCGGCGTCAATATCGGCGCCAACAAGGATTCGACCAACCGCCTCGCCGACTACGTGACCTGCACCCGCGCCCTGGCGCCGCTGGTGGATTTCGTCACCGTCAACGTCTCCTCGCCGAACACCCCCGGCCTGCGGGACCTCCAGGGCGAAGCCTTCCTCGACGAGCTGCTCGCCCGGGTGGTCGAGGCCCGCGACACGACCCATCCGGCCTCCGCCATCCTGCTGAAGATCGCGCCCGACATCACCCTCGACGCCCTCGACGCGATGACGGCCACCGCCCTGCGGCGCGGCGTCCAGGGTCTGGTCGTGTCCAACACCACCATCGCCCGGCCCGGGACCCTTCGCGAGGCGAGCCTCGCCCGCGAGACCGGCGGCCTCTCGGGCCGGCCGCTCTTCGCGGCGGCGACTCGTCTCCTCGCCGAGACCTATCTGCGGGTCGGCGGAAAGCTTCCCCTGGTCGGCGTCGGCGGCATCGACTCGGCGGAGGCCGCCTGGACCAAGATCCGGGCCGGCGCCAGCCTGCTCCAACTCTATTCGAGCCTCGTCTATGCCGGTCCCGGGCTGATCCCGAAGATCAAGGTCGGGCTGGTAGAGCGCATGAAGGCCGAGGGCATGCCCCAGCTCGCCCCCGTGGTCGGGCGCGACGCCGCCGCCCTGGCAAAGCTGCCGGGCTGACGCCGCAGCGCCGGGCCAGCGCCCTTACGCTTTCTTCACGTCACCGGATCGCGCGACGGAGTGCCCCGCTTCCGGGGAGAACCCGGACTAGAGCGCGTCCCTCGCAGCATGGTGCTCAGCCATATCACCACACCGCGGGATCAAACACCGAGACGGCCAAGGTCGGGAATACCCCTGGGCCTAACAGTCCCACAGGCAACCGTTCCGGAGGTCGCTTGTTGAACAGCAATGTCGAGGAAACGCGATCCCGAAACATCGTGGGTGCTTGTGGTCGAGGACGATGACCTCGTCCGCATGATGGCGGTCGACATGCTGGAGGATGCCGGCTTCTCGGTGGTCGAGGCACGTCAAGCCGATGAAGCCTGGTTCATCCTTCACGAGCGTTCGGACATCGGCGTGCTCTTCACGGACGTCGATATGCCCGGGTCTATGTGCGGAGTGACCCTGGCCGAGCGCGTCCACCACGCCTGGCCCGACATCCGGCTCGTCGTGACCTCGGGACGCAACCGGTTCGCGAATCGGGACATGCCGGATCACGGGTTGTTCGTCGCCAAACCGTACAGCTCCTCCCAGGTCGTCGACGCCATCCACCACGCGGCCTGACGTCTGGATGGCGTTTACCAGAATGAGGATACCAGACCGAACGGCGCCCCTTCAGTCTCGGGTGATCTCCAGCAGCGGCGCCTCGGCCGTGAACACGACGCCGCGCGGGCGGTAATCGATCTCCGCCGTCCCTCCGATCTCCTGGGCCAGGGCGCGTTCGATCATGCGGGAGCCGAAGCCGGTCCGCGTCGGTCGCGAGACCCGGGGTCCACCGACCTCCTGCCACTGGAACCAGAGCCGGTCGGGACTGGACCCGTCCACGATATCCCAGCTCACGATCACCCGACCGTCGTCCCGCGAGAGGGAACCGTACTTGACGGAATTCGTCGCGAGTTCGTGGATGGCGAGCGCGAAGGCCAGGGCGACGCGCGGTGCGAGGCGCAGGATCGGTCCGCCGATCTTGAAGCGATGACCCTGCTCGACGCCGAACGGGTGCAGCGCCGCAATGACGACCTCCGTCAGAGTCGCCCAATCGCCACTGCCCCGGGCCAGCATTTCCGTCGCGGCCGACAAGGAACGTAGGCGGGACTCCATCGCGACCTGCGCCTCCTCCAGGGAAGCGGCACCCCGCAGCGTCTGGCGGGAGATGGATTGGACGGTCGCCAGGGTGTTCTGGATGCGGTGGTTGAGCTCGCCCGCAAGGAGGTCGCGGTGCTCTTCGGCCCGCTTGCGGTCCGTGATGTCCAGGCTGATCCCGGCGATGCTCAGAGGTGTGCCATCCGCGCGGTACGAGGCCTGGCCGCGAAACTGCAGCCAGCGTGTCTCGCCTCGCGGAGTGATGACACGGATCTCGACGTCGTAGTCCGAGTGGCCGGCAATCGCGGCGTCCCGGGCCGCGAGCTTCCTGGGGAGATCCTCCGGATGGATGGCCTTGAGCATCTCCTCGTAGGTCAGCGGCTCATTCTGCGGGTGACCAAGGTTCTCCTTGAACCCATCCGACGAGACCAGGCGCATGACGCCGAGATCGAGCGTCCAGGCTCCGAGGCGTCCGGCCTTCAGGGTGAATCGGAGGCGCTCCTCGCTCTCGATGAGTTCGAGGGAGCGGCGGGCCGACTCCGCCTCCAGGGCGTCACGGTCCTTCTGGAGGACGACGAGCCGCTCCTTTTCGAGGGTCACGTCATACTGCGAGGCGAAGAAGTAAGTCAGTTCGCCGTCGGGCGCGAAGACGGGCGAGACGAGGAGGCGGTTCCAGAAAGCGATGCCGTCCTTGCGGTGGTTTTTCAGGTCGATCTCGATGGTGACGCGCCGGTCGATGGCGTCCCTGACCCGCTTGACGTCCTCGGGGTTCGTCTCGGGGCCCTGCAGGAAACGGCAGTTGCGTCCGATGATCTCCGGGCGTTCGTAGCCGGTGAGCTTCACGAACGCGTCGTTCACGTACACGATGGGATTGTCGGGCAACCGCGGATCGGTGATCACCATCGGCATGCGCGTCGCGCGCACGGCAGCGGCGAAGGGATCGGAGCCGACGACGGAGCTGGTGATCTCGGCGTCGATGCGCGCGCCGTCTTCGGAGTCGTTCAAGTGTCGGCCGTCCCGGTGATCAGAAGCGTTCTAGTGAACGATCCTGATCAGGCCAGGGGTGTGATTGTCACACCGCCCATCGCCGCTGCGCGTTCGGTCCCGACGCTCGTGAACATCGGTAAGCGCGAGCCCAGCCGCCGATCTCGAAGACCTTCACGGGCATCAAGACCTGAACCTCGTCGGCATTCGGTCTTCCGCTCAAACGACCGGCGAGATCTCGGGCTGCGCCTCAGCCGCTGAACAGCGACCGAGGCCTCCCACGGCGTTCGATTCCAGTAAGGCCAGAGTGGTGATCGGCGCCCCAAGAATGACGGTGGGATACCGTTAGGGTCTGTCGTCGCCTGAACGGATTGGTTTGGCTTTCGTTTTCGTCTCTCTGATGCAGGAGGGACGATGCTGAGCGACGCGCAGTGGTCTGAACTGGAGCCCCTGGTGGAGGCCTGCCGGCCCAAGGCCAAGACGCCCCCACAGGATCTTCGGCGCACGCTCNACGATGCTGAGCGACGCGCAGTGGTCTGAACTGGAGCCCCTGGTGGAGGCCTGCCGGCCCAAGGCCAAGACGCCCCCACAGGATCTTCGGCGCACGCTCTCAGCCATTCTCTGGCGGCATCAGAACGGGGCCAAGTGGCGGGCTATTCCGGAGSATCTGGGTCCCTGGTGGCGCGCTGCGCAGATCTTCATCCGCTGGTCCCGTGCCGGCGTCTGGGAGCGACTGCTTGGCCTCGTGCAGGAGCGGGGCGTCCAACTCGGGATGGTGGGTCGCGCCATCGCCTTCCGGCTGGCGCCCGGTCAGGCCCATGAACTGCCCCATGCGGTTCCGCTGCTCGACCAGCTTCCGGGTGTGCCCAAGTGGGTCGTCGGGGACCGGGGCTACACCAGCCACGCCTTTCGTGAGCACATCTGGGACATGGGCGCGCGGCCCGCGATCCCGCCTCAGCGCCACGAAGCACCCGTCGCCTGCCCGGACTGGATCTACAACAACCGCAACCAGGTCGAGCGCCTCTGGGCCAGGCTCAAGGAGTGGCGCGCCATCGCCACACGCTACGAGAAGACGACCGTCAGCTTCATGGGCGTCCTCTGTCTTGCCGCGGCCCTCGATTGGCTCAAGCGATGACAGACCCTAGCTCGTGAGCACATCTGGGACATGGGCGCGCGGCCCGCGATCCCGCCTCAGCGCCACGAAGCACCCGTCGCCTGCCCGGACTGGATCTACAACAACCGCAAYCAGGTCGAGCGCCTCTGGGCCAGGCTCAAGGAGTGGCGCGCCATCGCCACACGCTACGAGAAGACGACCGTCAGCTTCATGGGCGTCCTCTGTCTTGCCGCGGCCCTCGATTGGCTCAAGCGATGACAGACCCTAGCGGTGCTCGGCCCCGAGAGTTTCGGGCTGACCTGCCGTCGAAATATTTCGACGGGGAATTGGTGCGGGTGGTCGGAATCGAACCGACACTCCTTTCGGAACCGGATTTGGAAGTGAGTCGAGTCTACCGAACGCCTCCTTCGTGGGGCGAACTTACCGCTATTCGAGTTCGTTCAGCAGGGCCTGTTCGCTACTATGCTGCACCTACGGGTCAGGGAAAACCCGCCGATGTGTACGCCATTGCCCGAAAATACCGCACAGCATCTCGGGAGGGCTTCCAGTATCAACATCTATCGGTCTCAATCGCTCCGGCAACGTAGGAGATTGAGATGGCAAAAACTGAAGCTACGCAAATCCGAAGAACAATCCGGCGGCAGCAGTTGCGTGAAATGGTGCCGATGGCAGACAGCACCATCTATGAAATGGAGCAACGCGGCGAATTCCCACGGCGGTTCGCGCTCTCGCCACGTTGCATCGTGTGGGATCTAGCCGAGGTCGAGGCTTGGTTGATCGCACGACGGACCGCCCCGATCCGTCGTGCGCAGCACCCCGACGTCGCCAAGCGAAAATCCCGTCCAGTCAAAGGGCAGGATCAAGCTCCAGCAAAGGCATAGTCGTGGGTAGGAGCGTTGGGGCATGCCTGCGACCCTCGACCCACGCGTCCACGGTATCCGCCCACTCCTGCATCATATGGCGGCGCTGGACCTCGTATTCGGCCTTGTTATAGACTCCACGCGACGAGCGACCGTCTTCGTGCGCCCAGCACTTCTCGATCCAATCTCTATTAAAACCCAGTTCGTTTAGCAGGGTCGAGCCTGTACGCCGCAGGTCGTGAACCGTGAATGGTTCGAGTGGCAGCCCATCTTGCTTGGCCTGCTCAACGACCGAATATGTGACCCGATTGAACGTCGCGCGAGACATTGGCGCATCGACGTCATAGCGCGAAGGCAACAGATACCGGGAATTCCCGGCGCAGGTTTTGAGCGCAATCATGATGTCGAGAGTCTGGCGGCACAGATAGACGTTGTGCGCCTTTGACCGCTTCATCCGCTCCTTGGGAATTGTCCAAACAGCGTTCTCGAAGTCGACCTCGTCCCAAACCGCGTCCTGCAGTTCGCTCTTGCGCACCATCGTCAGTAGGAAGAGCCGCATCCCGAGCCGGATCGTCGGCAGCGTGGCGACCTTTTCCAGCTCTTTTAGCATCACTCGAATTTCGGCTGGCGACAGAGCCCGATCTTTCGGCGTGAACGTCGCGATCGATGCTGGTCCGACGTCGTCGGCCGGATTGGCCACCTTCTCGCCATGCAAGATCGCGAACCCGTAGATCTGCTTCAGGATGTCGCGTACATGGATCGCGGTAGCGGGCGCGCCGCGATCAACGATCTTTCCGCATTGCGCGCGAAGATCGTCCGGTGTGATCTCGGTAAGCAGGCGGTTGCGCCAAACCGGCAATAGCTCCCGTTCAAAAATGGAACGACGCATGGCGCGTGTGCTGTCAGCCATGGGCGCATTCACCAGCCACTTTTCGCCAAACTCGCCGAAGCTCTTCGCTTCCTTGATACGGCGCTTCTCGCGCTGCTTCTCAATGGCCGGCGATCGGCCCTCGCTGATCGCTCGCCGCGCGTCCAGGCAAAGCTCTCGAGCCCGCGCCAACGAGATTCCATCTCGCCCGTATTTGCCCAGGTAGACCGTCTCCCGTCGTCCATTGAGCCGATAGTCCAGCCTGAACGACAGAGCGCCCGAGGGCGCGACGCGCAAATACATGCCATCGCGGTCCGTCACCTTGTACATTTTCTCTTTAGGTTTAAGCGCCTTGATCGCTGCGTCCGTCAACATGGTACGCCACCTCCAAAAAAGTACCGTCACGCGGTTTTGGGGGGCTCTCGTCGGAAAAGTCTGCGTATTGTCAGCAGCTTAGCGTCAAAAAAGTACCGTCAGGAGCCTCATCTCCCTTGACGGTACTTTCAAATTTCGTCGCGATCAATATGGCCAAGGCCCGTCAACGGGTCCGACAGCCGCGATCTCTGCCCACCGATAGGCATCGATAGATCCCGACAGGAATATTTATTTTTATCAGTGGTTTAGATCGTGCTCTGGGGTGGTTTTGGATATGGCCGGATAGGCAAAAATCATTCCCACTCGATCGTTCCAGGCGGCTTCGAGGTAATATCGTAGGTCACGCGGTTGATCCCCTTGACCTCGTTGATGATCCGCGTCGCCACCCGACCGAGGAACGTCATGTCGAACGGATAGAAATCGGCGGTCATGCCGTCGACCGAGGTCACCGCGCGCAGGGCGCAGACGTGGTCGTAGGTGCGTCCATCGCCCATCACCCCGACGGTCTTCACGGGAAGGATCACCGCGAAGGCCTGCCAGATCGTGTCGTAGAGGCCCGCGTTGCGGATCTCCTCCAGGTAGATCGCATCGGCCTTGCGCAGAGCTTCGAGCTTCTCGGGGGTGATCGTACCGGGGCAGCGGATGGCAAGGCCCGGACCCGGGAAGGGGTGGCGTCCGACGAAGGCCTCCGGCAGCCCGAGCTCCTTGCCGAGCACACGGACCTCGTCCTTGAACAGCTCGCGCAGGGGCTCGACGAGCTGCATGTTCATGCGCTCGGGCAGGCCGCCGACATTGTGGTGGGACTTGATCGTGACCGAGGGACCACCGGTGAACGAGACGCTCTCGATCACGTCCGGGTAGAGGGTGCCCTGGGCCAGGAAGGCGGCGCCGCCGATCTTCCTCGACTCGGCTTCGAAAACGTCGATGAACAGGCGCCCGATGGTCTTGCGCTTCTGCTCCGGGTCGCTGACGCCGGTCAGCTCGCCGAGGAACAGGTCCTGCGCCTCCACATGGACGAGGGGGATGTTGTAGTGGTCGCGGAACAGGCGCACGACCTCCTCGGCCTCGCCCATGCGCAGGAGGCCGTGGTCGACGAAGACGCAGGTGAGCTGCTCGCCGATCGCCTCGTGGATCAGCACCGCCGCCACCGCTGAGTCGACGCCGCCGGACAGGCCGCAGATCACCCGCTCCTTGCCGACCTGCGCTCGGATCTTCTCGATCGCCTCCTCGCGGTAGGCGCCCATGGTCCAGTCGCCGGAACAGCCGGCGATGTCGCGCACGAAGTTGCGGATCAGGAGGGCGCCATGCGGCGTGTGCGCCACCTCCGGATGGAACTGCACCGCGTAGTACTTGCGCGCTTCGTCCGCGACCGCCGCGAAGGGGGCGTTCTTCGACATGGCGACGGTCGTGAAACCGTCCGGCAGCTTCGTGACGCGGTCGCCGTGGCTCATCCAGACGGGGTAGTGCTCGCCCACGTGCCAGACGCCCTTGAACAGGGGGCAATCCGACAGGATCTCGATCTCGGCCCGACCGAACTCCGCGTGGTGCCCGCCCTCGACCTCGCCGCCGAGCTGGGCCGCCATGGTCTGCTGACCGTAGCAGATGCCGAAGACCGGCACGCCGGAATCGAACACGATCTGCGGGGTCCGGGGCGAGGCGTCGGTCGTCACCGATTCGGGACCGCCCGAGAGGATCACGCCCTTGGGCTTGGTTTCGGCGAAGGCTTCGGCCGCCTTGGTGAAGGGGACGATCTCACAGTAGACGCCCTCCTCGCGAACGCGGCGTGCAATGAGCTGCGTCACCTGGCTGCCGAAATCGACGATGAGGATCTTATCGTGCTCTGTAGTCATGGAACCGGAGTTAGACGAGGCCTCGGTCCGGTGCAACGGATCACCCCGCAGAGCCGCCCCGCGGCGGGTATCGGGCTGGGGATGCGGCGCAAAGGACCGTTAACCCGGTGTTCACAGCCGGGCGTCGACACCGTGCGACCCCAGCAACGAACAGGAGCCTCAGCCATGAGAGCCACCATCTTCGGGATCGCCACCCTCGCCCTCGCCGGCTTCGGAGCCACCTCGGCCTCCGCCTTACCCGTTCCGGCCGGCATTGCACCCACCAGCGGGATCCAGCAGGTCCGCGTTGTCGAGCGCACGGTGATCCGCGGCCCCCGTTGCAAGACCGTCGTCACCAAGCGCCGTGGGCCGATGGGCCGGATGGTCGTGGTGCGGAAGCGCCGCTGCTTCTAAAACTGCGCCGCTTCTCCTGAGCAGATGTCTGGAATGGCCCCCATGTGGGGCCATTCCTCGTTTCAGGCCCGCCGCTCCAGGGTGGCGACGTAGAAGCCATCGGTGCCGGTTCGGGCGGGACTCATCTGGAGGCCGTACTGGGTCAGGCGGATGGCCGAGCCGAGTTCGGGGGCGTGCGCGGAAAGGATCTTGGAGGCTGAGACCACCGCGAAGTCGTCAGGCCGACGCGCGAGAAGGCCAGCGACGGCCGCGTCGTTCTCCTCGGGGAGCAGCGAGCAGGTGATGTAGGTGATGCGACCGCCGGTGCGCACCAGCCTTGCGGCCCGGTCGAGTACCGTGGCCTGGTCGGCGACGCGTGTGCTCAGGGCATTCGGACGCATCCGCCACTTGGCATCGGGATTACGCCGCCACGTGCCGGAGCCGGTGCAGGGGGCATCGACGAGGACGCGGTCCGCGCGGCCGTCGAGGTCTGCGAGGACGTCGGTGCGGGCCTTGCCGGCACGGGGCGTGCGGATCTCCGCGACGGCGCCGGCGCGCCGTAGGCGCTCGTGCATCGGGGCGAGCCGGCGCGGATCGTCGTCACTGGCGATCAAACGGCCGGAGTTCTCCATCATCGCGGCCAGGCTCAGGGTCTTTCCCCCGCCGCCGGCGCAGAGATCGATGACGGTTTCGCCGGGCCGTGCGCCGCTGAGAAGGCTTGCGAGCTGCGAGCCCTCGTCCTGAATCTCGTACCAGCCGTCGATGAACTCTGGCTCGACATGGAGGGCCGGGCCGCGTCCGTCGTCGCCGATGGGGATGCGCAGGCCATTGGGCGCGTGCGGGGTCGGTTCCGGTGTGAGGTGGGCGAGGCCCGCCAGGGCCTCTGCGCGGCTGCGCTTGAGGGTGTTGACACGGATGTCGAGGGGCGCGCGTCGGCCGAGGGCCCGCAATTCGTCGAGGATAGCGGATCCGAAGGTCGCCTCGAGGGAGGGGAGCACCCATTCGGGAACATCGCCGGCGACATGAAGCGGGGCGTCGACCAGGGTGCCGTCCGTCAAGCGCGTCCATTCGTCTGCGGTCAGTGGCTCCGGGGCGAAGCGTTCGCCGCTGAACATCTCTGCGATGGTCGGGGCAGCGAGACCGTACTGGAGCCGCAGCGTGCCGATGACGAGGCTGCGCGGGCTCTCGTCGGCCATGATCCAGGCGGCGGAGGCGCGCCGGCGCAGGGTGTCGTAGACGAGGCTGGCGATGGCGGCCCGGTCGCCCGATCCGGCGAAGCGATGGGCGAGGCCCCAATCCTTCAGGGCATCGGCGGCGGGGCGGCGGCGCGAGGCGATATCGGCAAGGACCTCGATGGCGGCGGAGAGGCGGGCGGGGGGCGTCAGGGCAAGATCCTCGGGTTCTGGGCAGTCGCTTTCGGCGGGCGCCGCGATACGGCCACGCTTCGGGCGGCGGCCGGACACAATACAGTCGAGCTTCCGGCGCGTTTACGGCTCAGCTTGCGCCACGGTGCCGCGCAGAGCGGACGCCTGGAGCTTTAGAGAACCCCATGTCTCCCGTCATCCATCTCAGCCTCGCCGGCCTCGTCATGCTGGCGGTCGCCGCCTGTTCCACGGCGCCGGACGCCCCCGACCTGTCGGCGCCACCCCCGCGCCGGCTCGATGCCAAGACCCAGCTCGAATACGGCGCGCCCCCGCCCCCGCCGCCCGGCCCGCGCTACTGAGGGGTCGCAGCCGCCGACTCGCGGGCGCGGCGGTTCTCGTAGGCCTTCAGGTGCGTGTAGACCCGGTCGAGCATCGGATGCCCGGCCGCATCGGGGGCCCGCGCGATCAAGTCGCCGATGATGTGGTCGGCCTCGATGCGGGCGCCGCCCTCGATGTCGCGCAGCATCGAGGCGGTGAAGGCCGAGCCCTCGGCGGTGAGCGTCCTGCGCGTGTTGTCCATCACGGTCGACCGCGGTGCGTAGCCGGCGGCTTCGGCGATGGCACGGCACTCCTCCATCAGCGCTTCTACGAAGGCGAGCCCGCCCGGAGCGGCCATGATGTCGCCGATGGTGGCGCGCATCAGGCAGGTGGCCCCGGCCAGGGTCGCCAGGAAGCTCCATTTCTCCCACATTTCCAGCAGCATTTGCTCGCTGAGGCGGGGCTGGAAATTCACGCCCTGCATCAGGGCCTCGATGGCCTCGACGCGGGTGGAGCGGCCGCCGGCGCGCTCCCCGTAGGTCAAGGTATGGAGCGGGTTCATCTGACGGATCTCGCCCGCGGGGCCGAGAGTCGCCACGATGGCGCAGGAGCCGCCGAGCACACGGTCCGCACCGTATACCACGTCGAACGCGTCGAGGTGGCGCATCCCGTTGAGCAGGGGCAGGATCGCGGTGTCGGGTCCGACGGCCGGCGCGACGTCGGCGATGGCGCTGTCGAGATCGTAGGCCTTGCACGAGAACAGCACGAGGTCGAAGGCGCCGCCCTTGCCGGCGGCGAGGTCGGCGGCGGTGACGGTCTGTGGCGCCGGAATGTGCAGGTTGCCGGCGGGACTCTCGACCCTCAGCCCGGCCGCGGCGAGCTTCGCCGCGCGGGCCGGACGGACCAGGAAGGTGACGTCGCGGCCGGCCTCGGCGAGGCGTGCGCCAAAGTATCCGCCGGTGGCCCCGGCGCCGACAACGAGCACGCGCATGGTCTGATCCCTTTCGTCGTTCGCGGATCGCGGCCCGATGCGGCCACCGATCCGTCAGGCCGCGTCATCGTCCCGGCTCAGACGCCGATCGGCGCCAGGAAGATCCGGAACGCGAAGAGGATCCACATCACCAGCAGCACCAGCGTGCCGACGGCATAGGCGCGGAAGCGGTGCGGGATGTGGTTCGTGGTGAGATAGACGCCGGCATGGACGACGCGCGTGGCCACGAAGATCCAGGCCAGGATCACGAACAGGAGGTCGGCCTTGCGGGTGGCCAGGGCGAACCCGACGAGGACGTAGAACAGCACCGGGATCTCGAACTGGTTCGAGAAGGTGTTGGCGGCCTGCTGGGCCGGGGCCGGCCAGTCGCGCTGGCCCAGTGTCAACGCGCGGTCCTTCACGGCGCCGTCGCGCACCGCCGAGAGGCGCATCCGCCCGGTCCAGAACAGCAGCGCGAAGGTGAGGAGGACCTGGGCGAAGACGGGCGCCAGGATGGCTTGGACGGTCACGGCGATTCCTATCGGGCGGCGACCCGTGCCGGACGTCCGACACGGGCGCGCGCGGCGCGGGTCAGGCGCGGCCGGGGTAGTTCGGGCTCTCGCGGGTGATGGTCACGTCGTGGACGTGGCTCTCGCGCAGGCCCGCATTGGTGATGCGGATGAACTGCGCCTTCTCCTGGAACTCGGGGATCGTCGGGGCGCCGACATAGCCCATGGCGGCCCGCAGGCCGCCGGCGAGCTGGTGGAGCACCGCCGCCACCGGGCCCTTGTAGGGCACCTGCCCCTCGATGCCCTCGGGCACGAGCTTGTGGGTGTCGCTGACCTCGGCCTGGAAGTAGCGGTCGGCGGAGCCGCGGGCCATGGCGCCCACCGAGCCCATGCCCCGGTAGCTCTTGTAGGAGCGGCCCTGGTGCAGGAACACCTCTCCGGGGGCCTCGTCGGTGCCGGCGAGGAGCGAGCCGAGCATGGCCACGGAGGCGCCGGCCGCGATCGCCTTGGCGAGGTCGCCCGAGTACTTGATGCCGCCGTCGGCGATGACCGGCACGTCGGCGCTCTGTGCCGCCTCGACGGCCTCCATCAGGGCGGTGAGCTGCGGCACGCCGACGCCGGCGACGATGCGGGTGGTGCAGATGGAGCCCGGGCCGATGCCGACCTTGATCGCGTCCGCGCCGGCATCGATCAGCGCCTGGGCGCCGTCGCGGGTCGCGACGTTGCCGGCGACGATCTGCACGGTGTTGGAGAGCTGCTTCACGCGGCGCACGGCGTCGAGCACCTTGATCGAGTGGCCGTGGGCCGTGTCGACCACGATGACGTCGCAGCCGGCATCGATGAGGCGCTCGGCCCGCTCGAAGCCGCTGTCGCCCGTGGTGGTGGCGGCCGCGACCCGCAGGCGGCCCTGCTCGTCCTTGACCGCGCCCGGATAGGCGACCTGCTTCTCGATGTCCTTGACCGTGATGAGGCCGATGCAGCGATAGTGGTCGTCGACGACGAGCAGCTTCTCGATGCGGAACTGGTGCAGCAGGCGCTTGGCCTCGTCCTGGCTCACGCCCTCGCGCACGGTGATGAGCCGATCGCGGGTCATCAGGTCGGCGACGGTCTCGGACGAGTTGGTGGCGAAACGGACGTCGCGGTTGGTGAGGATGCCGACGAGCTTGCCGCGGGAGCCGTTGGGGCCGCGCTCCACCACCGGGATGCCGGAGATGCGGTTCTGCTTCATCAGCGAGAACGCATCCGCCAGGGTCTCGTCCGGGTGGATGGTGATGGGGTTCAGCACCATGCCCGACTCGTACTTCTTGACGAGGCGGACCTGCTCGGCCTGCTCGGCCGGCTCGAGGTTGCGATGGATGACGCCCATGCCGCCGTTCTGCGCCATGGCGATGGCCATCGGGGCCTCGGTGACGGTGTCCATGGCCGAAGCCAGGATCGGCAGGTTCAGGTGGATCGAGCGGGTGAGCCGGCTCGCGATCTTGACGTCGCTGGGCATCACCGAGGAGGCCGCGGGGCGCAGCAGGACGTCGTCGAAGGTCAGGCCCTCGATGATGGAATCAGCGGTGATGCGGGCCATGAACCAACTCCGGAACGGGTGCTGCGTCGGGCGCTCGCGGGCGTTCCGACGTCACTGGGTTGGCACGGGCCAGTATCATGCACGGGGAACCGGCGCAAAGCCGCCGGTGCGCGCGTCCGACAGGAAAATGCGCCCGGGACGCCGTTCTCCGGTGGGGGTTGCGCCTAGCGCACGCCTCGGGGCGCGCCCGGCAGGCCCTCGGCTGGCCCCCTGTCGGTCCATTCCGGCGGCGCGCCGACGTAATCGCCGAGGATGCCGTCGAGGCCCGGGGCACGGCCGAACGCTTCGCAATCGGGGTCGAGGGGCGCTTCGCCGAGGGTCGTGATGCGGACGCGGTCGTAGGTCGGCAGCGTAAGCGGCGCCTTGAACGGGTCCTGGCCGGTGGCGAGGTAGAAGCCGAAATCCTGGCCGAACTCGCCGGCGAGGTCGTAGGCGTCGCTGGCCGGGGAGAACCGGGCCTGGTTGGTGAAGGCGTTGCTGGCCCCGCCCCAGACCATGGCGGCGCGCTGCACGTTGCGGCTGTCGAGAGCCTCGGCCTCGACGGTCAGGCTGCCGAGACCGATCGGGATGCGGGGGATCGGGACGCGGCCGACGGCCGTCGCGAAGCCGGCGCCGAGCTGGGACGCGATGGTGATGCCCGCCGAGGTCGCCACCGTGGCGCCGGCCGCCGGCACGTTGGTGAGATCGATCCGGGTCACGGCCGAGCGCACCGTGAGGTCCGCCTTCCGGCCCGAGACCACGTCGTAGCGCAGGGAGAGTTCGTAGCAGAGCGCCCGGTCGGCCGCGTTGGCCACGAGCTTGCGCTCGGCCGGCGTCAGGCCCGGGGCCACCACCTCCGAGAAGGCGGTGGGGACGATCCGCACGGTCCGGGTGGCCGCGAGGGCCGCCGGATCGACGAAGATCCGCGAAGAGCTGGCCGTCTCGTCGCTGCCGGCGAGGCGGTCGTACCGGGTCAGGGCGCCGGATTCCGTGAGCACCACGGTCCCGCAGCCGGCGACGGCAGCCGCCAGGGCGAGGCAGGAGACGAAGCCCGCCAGCCTGCGTCGATGTTCGAACCTCGGAAGCATCGGTGACTTTCTTGGGGACACGGTGGGGAGCGCCCGGCACGGCTCCGAAGCGGAGTCGAGCGGCACCCGATCATGCCGTCGAGCTTAGCGGCTCCAGCAACATTGTGGAAAGGTGAGCGAGGCCGTCGCCGGTTCGATGCTGGGCCGATGTGGCCGCAGGGCCACGCCGTCGAAAGGCCCGGGCCCTGCACGTGCGGCATGTCCCTTTCATCCCGAGCCATTCGTCATTGCATACGCGCTTGCCGCGGCATCGCTTTTTGTCGGTATGAGGCATCCGAAACGCCCGACCGGACCTATGTCTCGCCGATGCGCACGTCCCAGATCGTCCCCCTCGTCGTCGCCACCGCGCTGTTCATGGAGAACACCGATTCCACCGTGATCGCCACCGCGCTCCCGGCCATCGCCCAGAGCCTGAACGAGGACCCGATCGCCCTCAAGCTCGCCCTCACCGCCTACCTCGTCAGCCTGGCGATCTTCATTCCGATCAGCGGCTGGATGGCGGACCGGTTCGGGGCCCGCACGGTGTTCCGGGTCGCCCTCGGGGTGTTCATGGCCGGTTCGCTGGCCTGCGCGGCCTCGAACTCCCTGGCAGGCTTCGTCGCCGCACGGTTCTTCCAGGGGCTCGGCGGCGCCATGATGGTGCCGGTGGGACGCCTCGTGATCCTGCGCAGCGTGCCCAAGAGCGAACTCGTCAGCGCGCTGGCCTACCTGACCATCCCCGCCCTGATCGGGCCGATCTT
This sequence comes from Methylobacterium sp. Leaf465, assembly GCF_001424705.1. Taxonomy (GTDB): domain Bacteria; phylum Pseudomonadota; class Alphaproteobacteria; order Rhizobiales; family Beijerinckiaceae; genus Methylobacterium. The sequence goes on along the minus strand of NZ_LMRA01000001.1, from coordinate 486,072 downwards.
CGGTCCGCCCCTGGGCGGCTTCATCACGACCTATTTCGACTGGCGCTGGATCTTCTTCATCAACATCCCGATCGGGATCGCCGGCATCGTGCTGTCGACGCTCTACTTCGAGAACATCCGCGAATCCGAGCGCCCACCCCTCGACGTCCTCGGCTTCCTCCTCTCCGGGCTTGGGCTCGCCACGCTGATGCTCGGCCTTGCATCCACCGGCCGCCCCCTCCTCCCGGAGGGCGTCTCCTGGGGCTGCCTCGCCGCCGGAGCGATCCTCCTGGGGCTGTATTTCCGGCATTCGCGCGGCCTGGCCAACCCGGTGATCCGCCTCGACCTGCTGCGCTACCCGACCTTCCGCGCGGCGGTGACCGGCGGCAGCCTGTTCCGGATCGGCACCGGGGCGATCCCCTTCCTGCTGCCGCTGATGCTCCAGATCGGCTTCGGCCTCGATCCCCTGCGCTCGGGCCTCATCACCTTCGCGGCGGCGGCGGGCGCGCTCCTGATCAAGCTCGTCGGCCCCCGCATCCTGCGCGCCTACGGCTTCCGGCGGGTGATGCTCATCAACGCGCTGGTCGCCTCGGCCTTCCTCGCGGTGAACGGCCTGTTCACCGCCGAGACCCCGCACGCGATCATCATCTGCGTGCTGCTGATCGGCGGCTGCGTGCGGTCCCTGCAATTCACCTGCGTCAACGCCATCGCGTATGCCGAGTTGGAGACCCGGGAGATGAGCGCGGCCACGAGCCTCGCGAGCGTGGCCCAGCAGCTCTCGCTCAGCCTCGGAGTGTCCTTCGGGGCGCTGGCCCTGGAGGGCGCCGCGGCGTTCCACGGCCGCACCGAGATCGTGGCGCAGGATTTCGCCCCGGCCTTCCTGGCGGTGGCGCTGATCTCGGTGATGTCCTTCTTCTCCTTCCGGCGGCTCAGCCCGGAGGCCGGCGCCGAGGTCTCGGGGCACCGGCTCGCCGCCGCCGCCCCGCGCAACGCGATGCCGTAGGACGCGATGCCGTCGAACGCGGGGGCGTCCGGGACCTCAGGCGGCGGCCCGGGCCGGATTCCGCCCGGGGGCGCGCTTGGGCTTCGATCCGCCCCGCGCGGCGGCCGAGGAAGTGGCCGGTGCCTTGGCCGATGCCTTGCCCGCACCCGCCGACGCGCGCGCGCCCTGGCGCCAGCCCTGCCAGCTCCAGCGGCCGGGGCCGGTCATCGCGTAGATGAGGAAGCCGCCGGCGAGGCCGAAATCGGCCAGCAGCAGGGTGCGCTCGGCCACCGCGCTCGGCCCGGAGAACTGCCAGAACGGGTGCAGGAGCACGGCCATCACGCCGACGAAGACGGCGAGCGCCAGGCCGCTGAGGCGCGGCAGCACGCCGAGGATCAGCGCGACGGGGCCGAACACCTGGACGATCACGGCCGCGGTGGCGACGGCGTTCGGGGACGGCAGGCCTGTGGCCGCGAGGGTGACGGCGAAGCCGGAGACGTTCAGGGCCCGGGCGACCCCCGTGGGCAGCAGCGCGGCGGCGAGCAGCAGCCGGGCGAGGAAGAGCAGTCCGTCTTGGGCACGGCCGGTCACGTCTGGGGCTCCGTCAGGGATCCTGGGAGACCGAGCTTTGTCGCGACCGCCTGAAGACGGCGTTAAGGCTGCGGTGTCCTCAACCGGAGACGCCGCCGCGGAAGAGGCGGCCCCGCTCCGTCCAGGCCACCACCGCGAGGGCTAGGCCCCCGAGGAGGGCGTAGCCGATGCCGATGGGCAGCACCGAGCCGTCGAAGGCGTGCCCGATCAGGAAGCCGCAGAAGGCGCCCAGGATCGTGGTGTAGAAGCCGAGGAAGGACGAGGCCGTGCCGGCGATCTCGCCCAGGGGCTGCAGCGCCAGGGCGTTGAAGTTCGGCATGGCGAAGCTGATCAGGAACTGGTTGGCGGCCAGGATCGCGAGAAACAGCCCCAGGGGCGGGTGACCGTGATAGGCGAGCCCCGCCACCACCTGCCCCACCGCCACGACGACGAACAGGCTCAGACCCGCATGGGACAGCGGGCGCATGCCGAGGCGCCGGACGAGGCGGGCGTTCACCAGGGTGGCGACCCCCATGGCGCCGGCGACGAGGCCGAAGGCCAGGGGGAACAGGCCCCCGAGATGGTAGAGCCCCGTGTCGAAGACCTGCTGGGCCGAGCCGACATAGCCCATGATGCAGCCGGTGAGCAGGCCGAGCGCCGTGGCGTACCCCACCGCCACGCGGTTGCGGAAGGTGATGGCCACCGCCTGGGCCACCGCCGCGAGGGAGAAGGGCCGCCGGTATTCCGGATGCAGCGTCTCGGGCATCCGCCAGGCGAACCAGATCACCAGGATGCCGGCGAGCGCCAGCATCGAGACGAAGACGTAGACCCACGAGCCGAACAGCAGCATCGCGCCGCCGATGGCCGGCGCGATCATCGGCACGATCAGGAACACCATCATGATGAGCGACATCACGCTCGCCATCTCGCGCCCCGCGAAGCGGTCGCGCACGATCGCCGTCGAGAGGACGCGCCCGCTGGCGGCGCCGATGCCCTGGATGACGCGCGCCGCCAGGAGCCAGCCGAAGGACGGGGCCACCATGGCAAGGCCGGTGCCGACGACGTAGATCGCCAGGCCCGCCAGCAGCACCGAGCGCCGCCCGTAGGTGTCCGAGAGCGGCCCGTAGACGATCTGCGCCGTGCCGAAGCCGATCATGTAGACGTAGATGAGGAGTTGCAGGCTGTTTGGATCGACCACGCCGAAGCGGGCCTGGATCGCCGGAAACGCGGGCAGCAGGTTGTCGATCGAAATCGCCGTGACGGCCATCATCAGCGCGACGATGCCGACGAACTCGCCGAAGCCCGGGCCTGTCCACGGCCGGGCGGCCGGTTCGGAGACGGTGACGGGGATGGGGGCGGCCGGGGCGTGCGCGGCGGGGGCCTGCGCGATTTTGGCCGGGGTGGTGCTCACCTGGGACGGTCCTCGGGGGCTGGGGCGGCGCGGCGGATCATCAGTCGAGCCAGAACGTTTCGTCCGGCTCTTGGTGCCTTCGGCGCGGCGGGGCCATCGGGGGCGCTGCATGGCAGCCGCGCGGGGTCCTCGGCGCGCTCGCGCCACAATTTCGGAGAACCGTGACCGGGTGCCGGGATCGCGGCGGGTCGGGGAGCGGAACGGCGGCAGCATGCAGGAGACGCGTCGCCGCATCGTCCAGTTCGGGCTCCTCGGGGCCCTCCTGCCGGGCCGTCCGGCCCGGGCCGGCGCCGATTCGATCGCCTCGTCCGAGATCACCCCGCCCGACTTCGCCGCCCGGGCCGACGCCCTGGTGCGGCCCTACGCCCGAGCCGGGATCTTCTCCGGCGCCGCCATCGTGGCCCGCGACGGCGCGGTGCTGTTCCGGCAGGCCTACGGCGTTGCCCAGCGCGAATGGTCGGTGCCCAACACGCCCGAGACCCGCTTCCGGATCGCCTCCCTGACGAAGCAGTTCACCGCCGCCGCGATCCTGAAGCTGCAGGAGGCCGGGCGGCTCCGGCTCGACGACCCGGCCGCGCGGTACATGCCCGGCCTGCCGGCGACCTGGGCGCCGATCACCCTGCGGATGCTCCTCGACCACACCGCGGGCCTGCCCAACGTGACGGCCCTGCCCGATTACCCGACCCTCCTCGCCCGGACCGCCCGGACGCCCATGGACGTGGTGGGCCGGCTCTATCGCGAGGCGCTGCTGTTCCCGGCGGGCTCGGCGCAGGAATACAGCAACACCGGCTACATCCTGCTGGCGGCGATCGTGGAGGGGATCACCGGCGCGCCCTTCGCGGCCGTGCTGCACCGCCTGGTCCTCGCCCCCGCCGGCCTCGCCGACACCGGGGACGCCGATCCGGCGGCGGTGATCCCGCAGCGGGCCGCCGGCTACCACCGTGCCGCCGGGCAGTGGCGCAACGCGCCCCCCGAGGTTCCGGCGGCCGTCCTCGGGGCCGGCGGCCTCGTCTCCACGCTCGACGACCTCGTGGCCTGGGACGCCGCGCTGTTCTCCGGCCGGGTCCTGCGACCGGCCTCCCTGGCCGAGATGGTCCGCGACGGCGGCCACGGCTACGGGCTCGGCCTCTATGTCGGCCGCGCCTACGGCCAGCGGCTCCTGTCCCATGGGGGCTTCCTCGACGGGTTCTCGGCGATCAAGGACAGCTACCCGGATCTCGGCCTGACGGTCGTGGTCCTCGGCAACACCGAGACCACGCCGGCCCAGACCCTGTCCCGCCGCCTCGGCGCCCTCGCCCTCGGGCAGCCGGAGGTCAGCGAGATCGCGGTGCCGGCCACCGTGCTCGACCGCTATGTCGGGTTCTACCGGACGGGGCCGCGCGCCGTGGTCGCCCTCGCCCGGGAGGGCGACCGCCTCGTCGCCCGCGGGGCCGGTCCCGCGCGCCTTGCCCTGACACCGGAGAGCGACCGCGTCTTCGTGGCCGAGGACGGCACCCGCCTCGCCCTCGACATCGAGCCGGACGGCCGGGCGACGGGCCTCCTCCTCGACCTGCCCGGCGGCGCGCGCGCGGGTCCCCGGATCGACGCGCAGACGGCCCGGCGGATCGGCAGCCGCCGTCTGGCGCGCCTCGGGCCGCGCTGAGCGCCGCCCGGGTCGCCAACCCGCCCGAACGGGTCTAACATCGCCCCCGCGCCACGACGCCATCGGGCGCGCCGATCATCCGGGCCGTGCGCTCGCGCGACCGACCGTTGGCCAAAAGTCCATCTTGATTTGACGCTGCGTCTGGCTTTGGCTGCTGCCCATAAGAACAATCAGGAGGATACGCGATGAACAAGCCGGAATTTCTCGACCAGGGTACGAAGGCGCCGTTCTCGGCGCGCTACGACAACTTCATCGGCGGCCAGTGGGTCGCGCCCGTGGCCGGCCGCTACTTCGAGAACACGTCCCCGATCACCGGCCGGGTGATCTGCGAAGTCGCCCGCTCGGACGCCGCCGACGTCGACAAGGCGCTCGACGCCGCCCACGCCGCGAAGGAGGCCTGGGGCCGCACCGCGCCGGGCGAGCGCGCCCGCATCCTGAACAAGATCGCCGACCGGATGGAGGAGAACCTCGACCTGATCGCGCTGGCCGAGACCTGGGACAACGGCAAGCCGATCCGCGAGACGACCCACGCCGACATCCCGCTCGCCATCGACCATTTCCGCTACTTCGCCGGCTGCGTCCGCGCGCAGGAGGGCTCGATCTCCGAGATCGACCACGACACCGTGGCCTACCATTTCCACGAGCCGCTGGGCGTCGTCGGCCAGATCATCCCGTGGAACTTCCCCATCCTGATGGCGGTGTGGAAGCTCGCCCCGGCGCTGGCGGCCGGCAACTGCGTCGTGCTCAAGCCCGCCGAGCAGACCCCGGCCTCGATCCTCGTGGTGGCCGAGCTTATCGCCGACCTGCTGCCGGCGGGCGTGCTCAACATTGTCAACGGCTTCGGCCTCGAATGCGGCAAGCCGCTCGCCTCCTCGCCCCGCATCGCCAAGATCGCTTTCACGGGCGAGACGACGACGGGCCGGCTAATCATGCAGTACGCTTCGCAGAACCTGATCCCGGTGACGCTGGAACTCGGCGGCAAGTCGCCGAACATCTTCTTCTCCGACGTCGCCAACGAGGATGACGACTTCTTCGACAAGGCGCTGGAGGGGTTCACGATGTTCGCCCTCAACCAGGGCGAGGTCTGTACCTGTCCGAGCCGCGCCCTGGTGCACGAGTCGATCTACGACCGCTTCATGGAGCGGGCGATCAAGCGCGTCGAGGCGATCACCCAGGGCTCGCCCCTCGATCCCGCCACGATGATCGGCGCCCAGGCCTCCTCGGAGCAGCTGGAGAAGATCCTCAGCTACGTCGACATCGGCAAGCAGGAAGGCGCCCAGTGCCTCACCGGCGGCGAGCGCAACGTGAAGGACGGCGAGTTCGCGGAAGGCTACTACATGAAGCCGACCGTGTTCCGCGGCCACAACAAGATGCGCATCTTCCAGGAGGAGATCTTCGGCCCCGTCCTCTCGGTCACGACCTTCAAGGACGATGCCGATGCTCTCAGCATCGCCAACGACACCCTCTACGGCCTCGGTGCCGGCGTCTGGACCCGCGACGGGACCCGCGCCTACCGCTTCGGCCGCGCCATCCAGGCCGGCCGCGTCTGGACCAACTGCTACCACGCCTACCCGGCCCACGCGGCCTTCGGCGGTTACAAGCAGTCCGGCATCGGCCGTGAGAACCACAAGATGATGCTCGACCACTACCAGCAGACGAAGAACATGCTCGTCAGCTACTCGGCCAAGAAGCTCGGCTTCTTCTAGGACCCGTTCAGGCCACGCAGACCCGCGTGAGACTTGCCCCGGCCGGATGACGGCCGGGGCTTTTTCGTCTTCCGCCCTATTTCTCCCGAAAGGCCTTTCCCGGAGACCGCCCCATGAGCGAGACCGCCCTCGACCCGACCACCGCCGACCAGGCCGGCGCCGACGGGACGCCCCTGCGCGTCACCGCGACCCCCGCCGCCATCGACCTCATCGCGGAATTGCGGGCCGAGCACGGTCCGGTGATGTTCCATCAGTCCGGCGGCTGCTGCGACGGCTCGTCGCCGATGTGCTATCCGGTGGGCGACTTCCTCACCGGCGACAGCGACGTCCATCTCGGTACCGTGGCGGGCGCCGATTTCTGGATCAGCCGGCCGCAATTCGCGGTCTGGAAGCACACGCACCTCATCCTCGACGTGGTGCGCGGCCGCGGCGGCATGTTCTCCCTGGAGAACGGGCGCGACAAGCGCTTCCTCATCCGGTCCCGGGTCTTCACCGAGGCCGAGAACACGGCGCTGGAGGGCGCCTGCCGGCTCTGAGGCGTCAGGAGCGCGGCTTCGGCGCCCCGCCGGCATTGCAGCGCTTCATCGCCGCGAAGGCGTCGGCGGCGCCGCTCAGGTCGAAGCCCGCTTTCCAGCCCTTGCCCTTGATGAGGATCTCTTCGGACTCCGCGGCCTTCTCGGCGAGGTTGCCCGGCAACGTCCCGACGAGCCGGGTGCCGTTGCCGGTCCAGGTCGATTTGGCGTTCACGGTCTTGCCGCCGAGTTCGGTGGCGGCCGTGATCTTTTCGTCCCGGTCGTGCTGCCACTTGCCGTAGGTCAGCACCACGACGAGGGCCTTGTTCTCCAGCGCGAAGGTGATGGAATTGTCGGCGTCGTCATCGTCCTCGTCGACATAGGACCGCACGATCACGCAGGACGGACTGCCCGTGACGCTGGTGGCACGCTCGACCTGCCAGCCGTTCAGGCTCTCGAACAGGGGGCGCTCCGGGACAGGGCTTTCCTGGGCCTCCGCAGGCGCGAGGGTAACCAGACCGGCGACGAGGCCGAACAGGCAGGACCGAGCGGGCGACGGGCGCTTCATGACGGGATTCTCCGGTGGGAATGCGGACGGTCGCGGCTCAGAGCTTGGCGCCGGGCACCGGCGTCTCCGCCGGATTGGGGGGCGCCTTGGCGGCCTCGCGGGCATCCATGAAGGTGGCGAAGTCCTCGGGCGTCCGGGTCGAGAAGGCGACGATGGGCTGCGGGTCGTCCGACAGGTCGCGGAACGCCGCGCAGAGCTCCGTCGCCGGCTTCGCGAAGGTCGGCTGCAGCTTTGCCTGGATCTCCTCCGTGACCGGGGCCATCTCGGGCGCCAGGGCCGCGAGCTTGGCATCGAAGTCGGCCCGCTGCCGCGCCGTGGTCGGAATCTCGCAACTCGCGAGGACCTTCTGGAAGATCAGGCCCATCCCGTAGACCTTGATCCGGGTCTCCGGCGGCCGCGCCGCCGCCTTCTTCTCACTCTGGCGCCGCTCCGTCTCGGCCGCGAAGGCTTCCGGGGTCATGACGAGGTACTGGCCGAGGGCTGTGCCGAAAGCCGCCGCATCGTCCGGCTTGGGGCAGAACGGCGCCTTCGGGTCCGTGAAGCGCTTGCCGAGTTCGATGTCGATCAGCGCCTGGATCGGGCTCATCTCCGGGCGCATCGCCGCCAGTTTGGCCTCGAGGTCGGCGCGCTGCTTGCCCGTGCTCGCGACGTCGCAATCCTTCAGCGCTTTCTGGAAGAAGAGCCCGCTCGCGTAGTTGGCGATACGGCCCTGCGACGGAAGCTCCGTCGCGATTTCGTCCGGCGGTCCGCTGCAGCGCTTCAGGGCCTCGAAGGCTTCGGCGAAGGCCGGGATCTTGAAGTCCGCGTCGCCATCCTTGAAGCGCAGGACGATGGCGTCGGCGCCCAGAAGGTGCGGCAGGAGTGTGTCCGGGAACTCCCCGGTCAACTGGGTATCGTCGGCCTTCCACTTGGAGCGCGGAAGGACGACCTTGCCGCCAGCCAGGAGAACGACGGTGCGGTCGCCCTTGTCGTGCGACCAGCCCTGATAGCCCAGGGAGATGATCAGGAATCCCGGATAGGTCCCGATCGCGACCGCGCTGGCGTTCTCGTCGTCCGCATCCTGGTAGCCGCGCACCATCATGCACTTGGCCTTGGCGCCGTCGCCGCTGCGGCTGATGTCCCAATCCGCCACCTTCGCGAAGGGGACGTCCTTGGCCGTCGCCGCCGTCGCGGCGAAGCCGATCCCGGCCGCGAACAGGGAGACCAGACACCGGAAGACCATCGACAACTCCACACCGCCTGCCCGTCCGGGGCAGGCGCCCGGATCGCGTTCGGCAATCTGGACTGCGGAACATGGAGGATGTGTTGAAGTCCCTGACATCGCCGAGTGATCGTGGCGATCAGGGCTAATGAAAACGTAATGATCCGGCCCTGCAGATCGGAAAATTGCTGCTCCGCAAAGAAACCGCGCGAGAGCGCTGCGCATCGATCTTTCGATTCACGGAGCGCCGCGTCGGCCGGGATTGAAGACCGGAGGCGTCCTGAGCGTTCGGCGCAATGCTGGGGGCCGAACGGGGCACCGCGATGGATGCCGTAGTCTTACCCGACCTGTCCCGCCGGTTCGCCGGCCGAGCCCCGGAACGCGGATCGCTCCCCGGGCGGTTCTGCCCGAGAAGCGATCCGGAGGGGGCGGCGCACGGGTTTCGCCGCCGCGTCGATGATCTCAGGCGCGGCTGACGCTGGCGGGGGTAATTTCGGCGAGCTTCGTCGCGCCGACCTGGCGCATGATCGTCTCGAACTCGCGCTGCATGATCGCCAGCACCGCCGTGACGCCGGGCTCGCCGAAGGCGGCCAGACCCCAGACGTAGGGACGCCCGATGCAGACCGCGTTGGCGCCGAGGGCCAGGGCCTTGATCACGTCGGTGCCGCGGCGGAAGCCGCCGTCGATGAGCACGGGCACCCGGCCGTTGACCGCCTGGACGACCTCCGGCAGCGCATCGATCGTCGCCTCGAGGCTCTCCTCGGCACGGCCGCCATGGTTCGACACGATCAGGGCGTCGACGCCGTAATCGAGGGCCTTCCTGGCGTCCTCGTGGGTGACGATACCCTTGAGGACGAGCTTGCCCTTCACGATGCCGCGCAGGCGCTTCACGTAGTCCCAGGTCATGCCGGTGCCGTAGAGGTTCGTCACCTTCGAGACGTCGATGTCGTCGAACATCGGCTTGCGGCTGACCTCGTTCTTGAAGCCGGGCGTATGGCAATCCGAGCAGGTGCGGGTGTCGAGGCGGCGTTCCCGGAACAGCGTCTCGGTGTTGCGGCCGCCCTGGCGGTCCACGGTGAGGACGATGGCGGGGGCGCCGGCCTTCTCGGCCCGCCTCACCAGGGCCTCGGTCACGGCCCAGTCGTCGGTCGGGTAGAGCATGTACCAGACCGGCGCGCCGCGCTCCTTGATCACGTCCTCGATCGACGTGCTGCCCACGGTCGACAGGATCATCTGGTGACCCTTGACCTTGGCGCCGCGCGCCACGGCCGACTCGGCCTCGGGGTGGAAGGCGGCCTGGCTGCTCACCGGGGCGAGCACGATCGGGCTTGCCCAGGTCTCGCCGAAGATCTTCACCGTAGTGTCGATCTTGCGCACGTCGATGAGGCGGCGGGCACGGATGCGGATCTTCTCGAAGCCCGCGCGATTCGCCTTCAGGGTCTCGTCGCCGTCGACGCCGCTGGCGAGGTAGCCGTAATGGGCCGGGGGCAGGGCCTTCTTCGCGGCGGGCTCGAAATCGAAGACGTTGAGGGCCTGGCTCGGCGAATCGATGATCTCGCCGACATTGCCGGGGGACTGCCGCAAGACGTCGTAGCTCTGGGCCATGGCGGCGTCGGTGCCGAGGGCCGACAGGCCGGCGAGCGCGCTCACCATCCCGGGCGCCACCACCGGGCTGGCCGACAGGAACTCCAGGAACTTGCGGCGGTGGAACAGTTTTTCCGTCTCGGCACCGGACTGAGGGTGAAACGTCTCGGACATTCAAATGGCTCGCAGCGATCTCGCGGAGATGCTGTCCTGCACCATTCATGTTGCAGCGCGCAAGATTGCCGTCCGGGACTATAGTTCTCCTTTGGCAGGCGAGATCCGTAAAATATAGTGCATAAATCTAAATTTTACTTCAAAAACGTCGCAACGGATCTTGAACAGAAAGTCGTCGGAAATAGAGAGGTCTGCGTCAGCCTTCACGCTGCGTTGCACGCAGTGCATTATGGTCACGCTTCCCCTAACCTGGGAGCTTCCCCTGCCCGGAAGGAGCTCGGCTCAGGGATCCCGCGGTTCGACGGCGGCCCCGGTCGGCCCGCGATAGCCCGTCGCCAGCACGTAGAGTTCGCTCGAATCGGCCCGGCTGGCATTCGGCTTGACGTGGCGCACGCTGGCGAAGTCGCGTTTCAGGTCGGCGAGCAGCGTCCCTTCCGTGCCGCCCTGGAACACCTTGGCGAGATAGGATCCGCCGGGTGCCAGGATCTCGCGGGCGAATTCGGCCGCCGTCTCGGCCAGGCCGATGATCCGCAGGTGGTCGGTCTGCTTGTGGCCGGTGGTGTTGGCGGCCATGTCCGAGAGCACGAGGTCGGCCGGACCCCCGAGGACGTCGGTGAGCAGCGTCGGCGCCTCGGGGGCGAGGAAGTCGAGGGTGATGAAGTCGACCCCGACCATCGGCTCGATCTCGAGGAGGTCGATGCCGACGATCTTGCCGCTGGTCCCCACGATCTTGGCCGCCACCTGCGACCAGCCGCCTGGGGCCGCGCCGAGATCGACGATGCGCTGGCCGGGCTTCAGGAGCTTGAAGCGCTCGTCGATCTCGATGAGCTTGAAGGCCGCGCGCGAGCGGTAGCCCTCGCGCTTGGCCCGGGCCACGTAGGGATCGTTGAGCTGGCGCTCCAGCCAGCGCTTCTGGGAGGCGGTGCGGCCCCGCCCCGTCTTCACCCGCTGCTTGAGTTCGCCGCGCAGACCCGCGCCGGCACCACGCCTGTCACTCACCGGTAGCTCCCACGGCGCCAGACGCCGTCCTCACGCATCATGTTCATCAAGAGACCCTCGCGCAGGCCGCGGTCGGCGATGCGCAGGCGGTCGGAGGGAAACGCCCGGCGGATCGCCTCCAGGATGGCGCAGCCCGCCAGAACCAGGTCGGCCCGGTCGCGCCCGATGCAGGGATTGTCCGCGCGCTGTTCGAGCCGGGTGTCGAGGAGGTCGTCGATGGCCTCGCCCACGTCGGCGTCGCTCATCCAGAGACCGTCGACCCGCCGGCGCTCGTAGCGGGCGAGACGCAGGTGCATCGCCGCCAGCGTCGTCACCGTACCGGAGGTGCCGAGCAGGTGGAAGTGCCGGGCATTCGCGGCGGGCGCGGCCCGGATGGCGAAGCGCGCCAGGAGGTCGGCCACCTCCTCCACCATACCCTCGAAGGTCAGGCGGGTGACGTCGGAACCGCCGTGGCGCTCGGCCAGGGTCACGACGCCCACGGGCAGGGAGTCCCAGGCGCGGATGCGCAGGGTCGGATCGGCCGAGGGGTTCGTCGCCGCACCGTCGAGCCAGGCGATCTCGGTGGAGCCGCCGCCGATGTCGAAGATGACCACTGACTCGGAATAGGGGTCCGCCAGGGCGGCGCAGCCCGTCACCGCGAGGTAGGCCTCCGTCTGCCGGTCGACGATCTCGAGGTCGAGACCGACCTCGTTGCGCACGCGCTCGACGAACTCGGCCCCGTTCACCGCGAGCCGGCAGGCCTCGGTGGCGATGATCTTGGCCCGCACCACGCCGCGGGCCTGCATCTTGGCCTTGCAGACCCGGAGGGCTTCGATGGTCCGCTCGATCGCGGCCTCGCTGAGCCGGTTCGAGTTGCCGAGCCCCTCCCCGAGACGGACGATCCGCGAGAAGGCATCGATCACCCGGAAGCCGTGCGAGGCCGGCTCGGCCACGAGGAGGCGGCAATTGTTCGTGCCGAGGTCGAGGGCGGCATAGGCGCTGCGCCGGCTCGGACGGCCGGCCGGACCCGGCGCATCGGCGCGCGCCACCGATGCCGCCAGCGGCGTTGTCCCGCCGCTCGGGCGGGCCGGCATGGTCGCGGCGCTCTCGTCCCTCATCGGCTGAGCCGAAATCCTCGATCATGGTCCCAGGCGGACAGCCGGACCAACAGTCGCTTGAGACGCTACAGGTCTCCCCGGCAAACTGCAAAGCCTCGATCGCGAACACGATCGGATCCGGGATGATTTCGGCGGCTCGAACGGAGCCGGCCGGGCCTGCTCCGAGCGGTCTTCACCCGAGCTTGCCGGCCGCGGCCATGCGCGGCACGGGCCGGAGGAGGCTCTTGACCTGCGAGAACGGGCGCGGCCGGTTGATCACCTCGTCGAGGCGCGACCACAGGGTCTTGGGCGAGAACGGCTTGGCGATGATCTCGTTGACCCCCAGGGAGATCGCCCGATCGACCACGTTGCGGCGGGGCTGGGCCAGCATCAGGATGATCGGCACGGTGGGCGACGGCGAGGTGGTGGGCGTGCGCGCCAGGCGGATGAACTCCTCGCCCGAGAGGATCGCCAGGTCCCAGTCGATGATGGTGAGGTCCGGCTTGCTCTCGGCCAGGACGCCCAGGGCTTCGGCCCCGTCCGGCGCCTCGAGCACGCGCTTGATCCCGACCCGCATGAGCATGTCGCGCACGATGCGGCGGATGTAGAGACTCTCGTCGACCACCAGTGCCGAGAGGTCCGGAAAACTCGGGGTGGCGATCATGGATGCGGCGTCGGGCCCGGCGGCTCGGGGCGGGCATGCCCCGTCGGCACCCTACCGTCCGGGACTTTGCGCTTTGCTAACATCGACCCGCAAATCGATTCGATCGTCGGGCGCGAGACAGGCCTCGGCGGCGGGCGCGGGCCGCCGCCGCCGCCGGGGTGCGCTAAAAAGCTACGCATTTTGCCGCAGGAAAGTTACGGAACTCTCGCCAACCGGGGCAGAAGCATCTTGCGATCAAGGCGGCTTTCAGTCAGGACTAAGGCGTTATTCTTGGTCACCGCTGCTGGGAGTAATGATAGAGCGGAGCGTGGGCTGTCTGGGATGGCGCGCACGCGGTTATCGAAACTGATGGTCGGCGGACGGTTTTTGCGAGCTTTCTATGGGACGTGGTCGTGATTTTCGGGGGCCGCAGAAGCGCGGCTTCGATGAGGGTGGAGCCGAGCCGCGTTGGCCGGATCAGGCTCCTCCGAGCGGCGGTGGCTACGGTGGTGGTTTCGGCGGTGGCGGCGGTTTCGACCGTGGTCCGTCGCGCGCCGCTGCGGCACCCTCTGGACCGGAGCGCGATGCGACGGTCAAGTGGTTCAACAAGGAGAAAGGCTTCGGGTTCGTCGAGCTGGCTGACGGTTCGGGCGATGCCTTCCTCCACATCCGCGCCGTCGAAGCTGCCGGCCATGCCGACCTCCTCCCCGGCACGCGCCTGACGGTTCACACCGCCCAGGGCCAGAAGGGTCCGCAGGTGACCGACGTCACCAGCGTGGATACCTCCACGGCCGAGGCCGCGCCCATGCGCGACGCGCGTCCGCCCCGCAGCGGCGGCTTCGGTGGCGGCGACCGCTTCGGCGGTGGCGGTGCCGGCGGTTACGGCGGCGGCGGCGGCGGTGGTTACGGCGACCGCGGTGGCGACCGTGGCGGCGGACGCTTCGCCAGCGGCCCGTCCACCGAGATGACCGGCACGGTGAAGTGGTACGACCCGGCCAAGGGCTTCGGCTTCGTCTCCGTCAACGACGGCGGCAAGGACGTGTTCGTGCATCGTTCGGCCCTCTCCCGCGCCGGCCTCGACTCCCTGGCCGAAGGCCAGCAGGTCGTCCTCGGCGTCGTCGAGGGTCAGAAGGGCCGCGAGGCCCAGAGCATCAACGTCGACGATTGATCGACCCGGGCTGGCCGCGCTGCGGCCACCTTTCACGGCATGACTGAAGCGGCGGCCCCTTCCGGGCCGCCGTTTCGCGTTTTGAGACATGACCTTTCGAGACACGACCTTGCCTCCGGAGATCGGAATGCGGACCACCCTCCTCGCGCTGATCGGCCTGGCCGGCCTGGCGGCGCCTGCGCCGGCCGCGGCCGAGGACTTCACAGGCTTCTATGCCGGTGTGAATGCGGGCTACGGCTTCGAGACGGGTGGGCGGGACGGACGCGGCTTCGTGCCGGGTGCGCCGGGCGACGCGCCGGGATCTGCCGCCGACACCGGACTTCCGCCGAGCGCCCGGGATGCGTCCCGTGCCCTGAAGTCGCGCAATCGCGCGTCCCCGGGTAGCGCCCTCCCCCGCTGAGACGGGGCGGCCGTTGCGCTGAAGCCGTCGCCCAACGAGAAAAGGCCGCCCTCGCGGGCGGCCCTTTCGCATCTTCGGCGATGATCCGGTGGGATCAGCGCGAGTAGAACTCGATCACGAGGTTCGGTTCCATCTGGACCGGGTAGGGAACCTCGCCGAGGTTCGGCACGCGCGTGACCCGGGCCGTCATCTTGGAATGATCCACCTCGATGTAGTCCGGCACGTCGCGCTCGGCGAGCTGCGCGGCCACGACGACGATCTCGAGCTGCTTCGAGGAATCCTTGACCTCGATCAGGTCGCCCGGCTTCACGAGGTAGCTGGCGATGTTGACGCGCTGGCCGTTGACCTTGACGTGGCCGTGGTTGACGAACTGACGCGCCGCGAACGGGGTCGGAACGAACTTCGCGCGGTACACGACGGCATCGAGGCGGCGCTCGAGCAGGCCGATCAGGTTCTCGCCGGAATCGCCGCGCAGGCGGATCGCCTCGGCGTAGTAGCGGCGGAACTGCTTCTCGGTGATGTTGGCGTAGTAGCCCTTGAGCTTCTGCTTGGCGCGCAGCTGCGTGCCGAAGTCGGACATCTTGCCCTTGCGGCGCTGGCCGTGCTGGCCGGGGCCGTACTCGCGGCGATTGACGGGGCTCTTCGGGCGGCCCCAGATGTTCTGGCCCATGCGGCGATCGAGCTTGTGCTTCGCCTGAATGCGTTTTGACATCGCGGTTCCTCTCGCAATGGAGATCTATCGAGGAACGCGCCCTCCTCTCTCCGCTGGGCCCGGGAGCCTGGAGCGGAGCGACAGGACGGACATGGCCGCCCACGGGTGCGCTTGAAAAGCATCGGGGCCCCTCGTCGGAGCCCCGTTACCGGCGTCTCGTTAGAGCACGAGGCCGCCGTCGTCAATGCCGAGCCGGCTGCCGGTCGCCTATTGCAGGCCGAGCGGCATCGCCTCCACCGCCACGCGTCCGATCCCGCGCGATTCGAGGGAGCGGCGCAGGGGCGCCGTGAGGCCGGCACCGCTCGTGAAGGCCCCGAGCACCGGCGCATCGTCCCGGCCCAGGGCGCGGGGGCTCGGCCCGATCAGCTGCGTCACCCGCCGGGCGATGGCCGGGGCCGGGTCGATCCAGGTCACGGGCCAGGGGGCGAGGGCCTGGAACCGGGCGAGGAGCAGGGGGTAGTGGGTGCAAGCGAGGCAGACCACGTCGGTGCGCCGGCCGTCCTCCAGGGTGACGAAGCAGGGTGCGATCTCGCGGGCCAGGGCCGCGTCGTCCACGGGCTGGCCGGCCAGCTCCGCTTCCGCGAAACCGGCGAGATTCGGGGCGCCCACCAGGGTGACGGCGCAGGCATTCGCGTAGGTCTCGACGAGTTCGTGGGTGTAGGCGCGCGCCACGGTGCCGGGGGTCGCCAGGAGGCTGACCACCCGCGAGCGGGTCGCCTCCGCGGCCGGCTTGATCGGCGGTACGACGCCGACGAAGGGGGTGGCGAAGCGCTGGCGCAGGGCGGGCAGCACCAGGGTCGAGGCGGTGTTGCAGGCCACCACCACGAGGTCCGGCGCGTGCAGGCCGATCAGGCGCTCCATGACCCCAAGCACCCGCTCGACCAGCACCGGCTCGGACAGGCGGCCATACGGGAAGGCGGCATCGTCGGCGGCGTAGACGTAGGCGGCATCCGGTCGGGCGCGCCGGACCTGCTCCAGCACCGTCAGCCCGCCCAGCCCGGAGTCGAACACCAGGATGGTGGGCGCCGGCGCCACGCTCCGTGCCACGGCCGCCGTGGTCGCTCCTGCCATGAGATCGATCCGCATCCGAGTCCGGCCCGACTGTCCCGCGTGAACGGCGAAGTGTCGGCTCCGGAGGGTTAAGGGGAGGTCACCGTGGCCGGAAAAAGGCGATCGATCCGGCGGTGCGAGCGTGGCCGCGACGAAGGACCCCGCTCGGCCTCCGTTGCCGAATGCCGCCGCGGCCATATCTCCCCTCTCACGTTTAGGTTTGCGGGTTCGGATATGGGAGTGGCCGCCATGGCAGCGACGGCAGCGTTTCGCGAGACCTCTGCGGCCGAGGCCGTTCGATCGGCCTTCCCGCCCCCGCCCCTCTCGGCGACGCCGGTGGATCGCGCGGCCTGGATCGCGGCCTTCCACCATGTCCGCGACGAGACCGAGCGCCGGGCGGCACCGCTTTCGCCCGAGGACCAGCAAATCCAGTCGATGGCGGATGCCAGTCCGACGAAGTGGCATCGCGCGCACACGACATGGTTCTTCGAGCAGTTCCTGTTGCGCGAGCACCTGCCAGGCTACGCCATCTACGACGAGCGGCTGCACTACCTGTTCAACTCGTACTACGTCGCCGCCGGCCCCCGTCAGCCGCGGATCATGCGCGGGCTGATCACCCGCCCGACGGCGGACGAGGTCGCCGCCTACCGCGCGCATGTCGACCGCTCGGTCGACGCCCTCCTGAGTCAGGCGTCCGCCAGCGCCCTCGAGGCGGTGCTTCCGGTCCTCGAGATCGGGCTCTATCACGAGCAGCAGCACCAGGAATTGCTGGTCACCGACATCCTGCACGCCTTCGCCCAGAATCCCCTCGGACCGGCCTACGACGCGGATTGGCGCTTTCCCCGGCCCCAGAGCGCAGGGGGGCGGGCGGAGCTGCGCCGGGGCATCGTGCCCATCGGTCATGCCGGTGAGGGCTTCTCCTTCGACAACGAGTCGCCGCGCCACGATGCGCTGATCCAGGGCGGCACCATCGACCGGGCCCTGGTCACCAACGGGCAGTGGCGCGACTTCATGGCCGATGGTGGCTACGCGCGACCGGAGCTCTGGCTCTCGGATGGCTGGATCGCCGCCCAGGCCGAAGGGTGGGAGGCGCCGGGCTACTGGCGCGAGGCTGAGGGCGGGTGGGCGAGCATGACGCTCGCCGGCATTCGGCCGGTCGATCCCGACCTGCCCGTCACCCATATCAGCTACTACGAGGCCGATGCCTATGCCCGCTGGGCCGGGCGAGACCTGCCCACCGAGTTCGAGTGGGAGGTGGCGGCCCGTGAGGACCTGCTGCCCGACGCCTTCGGGCTGGTCTGGCAATGGACCCGCAGCGCCTACACCGCCTACCCGGGCTACCGCCCGGTGGACGGCGCGCTCGGCGAGTACAACGGCAAGTTCATGTCGAACCAGTTCGTCCTGCGCGGCTCCTCGGTGGCGACCCCGCAGGGCCATGCGCGGGTCGGCTACCGCAACTTCTTCTATCCCCATCAGCGCTGGCAGTTCACGGGCCTGCGCCTGTCGGACGCCCGGTCCTGATCCAAGACCCGTCCCTGAATCGTCGCGTAACCGGAGACGTTCCTTGACCATCAACCCCGTCTTCACGGACGCGACCCCGATCGCGGCCATCGATGCCGAGCGTCAGTTCCTGGACGATGTCCTGGCTGGTCTCTCGGCACCCCAGAAATTCCTGTCGGCGAAGTATTTCTACGACGCGGCGGGCTCGGATCTGTTCGAGGCCATCACCCGGCAGCCGGAATATTATCCGACCCGCACGGAGCTCGGCATCCTCGACGCCCAGGGGGCGGCCATCGCCGCGACCCTCCCGGCCCGGGCGAACCTCGTCGAGCTCGGCAGCGGCTCGACCGTGAAGGTCCGGCGCCTGATGGTGCACCGGCCGGATCTCGCCGCCTACGTTCCGGTCGATGTCTCGGAGAGCTTTCTCCGGAGTGAGGCCGAGGCCCTGGCCCGGGATTTCCCGAACCTGACGATCACCCCCGTGGCGGCCGATTTCACCCGCGCCTTCACCCTGCCGGCCGGCCTGTCGGACGGCCCCGTGGCCGGGTTCTTCCCCGGCTCCACCATCGGCAATTTCGAGCCGCCGCAGGCGACCCGGCTGCTCGCGCATTTCGGGCGGGTGCTCGGGGCCGGCGCCACCCTGATCATCGGCGTCGACCTCGTGAAGGAGAAGGCGGTGCTGGATGCCGCCTACGACGATGCGGCCGGCGTGACCGCGGCCTTTAACCGAAACCTGCTCGTGCGGATGCGCAGCGAACTCGGTGCCGAGGTCGATCTCGACGCCTTCGCCCACCGCGCCTTCTTCAACCCCGAGGCCTCCCGCATTGAGATGCACCTCGTCAGTCTGAAGGCGCAGACCATCCGCATCGCGGACCGCGACATCGCTTTCGCCGAGGGTGAGACGATCCACACCGAGAACAGCTACAAGTATACGGTTGAGCGCTTCCGGGCCCTGGCGGCCGAGGCAGGCTGGCGCGCCGAGGCGGTCTGGACCGATCCCGGCCGGCTGTTCTCGATCCACGCCCTGCGGCGGAGCTGATCGCCCGAGCTCGATGCCGGCGATTCCCTCGGGAAGCCGGCGTCGGTGCTTCGCACGAGCGCCGCGCAGGTCAGGAGGATACCGGCGCCGGTTCGATCGACCGGCGTCCGTATCAGCTTCGCTTCTCCATCATCGCCTTGACCTGCATCAGCTGGTCCCAGAGCTGGCCCGGCGAAGTCCCGAGGAAATCGAGGCTCGCGGTCACGCCCCAGTAGATCCCGAAGACGATCAGCGGAACCAGGATCCAGCCCAGGATCTCCTCGCCGCGGCGCCGGCGCCGGCGCCGCAGCCGGCGCTGCTCCCGAGCCGTGAGTTTCGGTGAGGGGGCCTGCTTGGTCGCGATAGGCGTGAGGGGACCCTCATGCAAGTCGTTCATCGGGGACGCCCCTCCTCAACCGATCTCAGCGATGGGGAAGCGTATCCGGCCAGTCTCTCGCAGTGCCCGCTCTCCATTCCCGCGCTTGCTAACCATCCGGCGCCCGCGTGTCGACCGCCGGATGCGGTTTTCCGCCGCCCTGAGGACATGAAAGAACGGCCCCTCCCGTCGGGGAGGGGCCGCTTCGACTGGGCCTGTCTGGCCTAGCCAACAGACTTGGCGGATCTCAGGCCCCGACCTTTCAGGCCTTGACCAGCGGCACCTTCGGAACGGTGCGGACGCCGGAGCCGCCGCTCGGGCCGCCCTTGTCGTCGCGCTTGTCGTTCGTCTTGCGCGCCGAGGCCTTGGCCTTGGTGCGCTTGTGCTTCTTGGCTGCGTTGGCCACGTCCTTCTCCGGCTTCGGCGTGACCGGACCGGCCGGAAACTCGAAGGCGAGCCCGTCCTTCTCCGCGCCCTCGCCCTTGCGCAGGACGACCTGCACTGCGCCGCCGTCCTTCAAGCGCCCGAACAGCACCTCGTCGGCCAGCGGGGTCTTGATGGTCGACTGGATGAGTCGGGCCATCGGGCGGGCGCCCATCGCGTCGTCGTAGCCGTTCTCGGTCAGCCACTCCCGCGCCTCGTCGGAGAGCTCGATGGTGACGTTGCGGTCGGCGAGCTGGGCCTCGAGCTGGAGGACGAACTTGTCGACCACCTTCGCCACCACATCCTTCGGCAGGTGCCCGAAGGAGATGATCGCGTCGAGACGATTGCGGAATTCCGGCGCGAACAGCTTGTTGATCGCCTCGACATCGTCGCCCGTGCGCTTGGCCTGGGTGAAACCGTAGGCCGAGCGCGCGAGGTCGGAGGCGCCCGCATTCGTGGTCATGATGATGATCACGTTGCGGAAATCGACCTGCTTGCCGTTGTGGTCGGTGAGCTTGCCGTGGTCCATGACCTGCAACAGGATGTTGAACAGGTCCGGATGCGCCTTCTCGATCTCGTCGAGCAGCAGCACGCAATGCGGGTGCTGGTCGATGCCGTCGGTGAGCAGGCCGCCCTGGTCGAACCCGACATAGCCGGGGGGCGCGCCGATGAGGCGGCTGACCGTGTGCCGCTCCATGTACTCCGACATGTCGAAACGCAGCATCTCGACGCCGAGGGACGCGGCGAGCTGCTTGGCGGCCTCGGTCTTGCCGACGCCGGTCGGTCCCGCGAACAGGTACGAGCCGATCGGCTTGTCGGGATCGCGCAGGCCCGCGCGGGCCAGCTTGATCGCCGAGGTCAGCGCGTCGATGGCGTTGGGCTGGCCGTAGACGACGCGCTTCAGGTTCTCGGTGAGGTTCTTGAGAACCACCGCGTCGTCCTTCGAGACGGTCTTCGGCGGGATGCGGGCCATCGTGGCGATGGTCGCCTCGATCTCCTTGACGCCGATGGTTCGCTTGCGGCGCGCTTCCGGCACCAGCATCTGCGAGGCGCCGGTCTCGTCGATGACGTCGATCGCCTTGTCCGGAAGCTTGCGGTCGTTGATGTAGCGCGCCGACAGCTCGACCGCGGCCTTCACGGCCTCAGTGGTGTACTTCAGCTTGTGGAACTCCTCGAAATACGGCTTCAGACCCTTCACGATCTCGATCGCGTCGGGGATCGACGGCTCGTTGACGTCGATCTTCTGGAAGCGGCGCACCAGGGCGCGGTCCTTCTCGAAGTACTGGCGGTACTCCTTGTAGGTGGTCGAGCCGATGCAGCGCAGGGAGCCGTTGGCCAAGGCGGGTTTCAGGAGGTTCGAGGCGTCCATCGCCCCGCCGGAGGTCGCCCCGGCGCCGATCACCGTGTGGATCTCGTCGATGAAGAGCACCGCGTTCGGGTGCGCCTCGATCTCCTTCATCACCTGCTTCAGGCGCTCCTCGAAATCGCCCCGGTAGCGGGTGCCCGCCAGCAGGGTGCCCATGTCGAGGGAGAAGACCGTGGCCTCGATGAGGACCTCGGGCACCTCCTTGTTGATGATCTTTCGCGCCAGGCCCTCGGCGATGGCGGTCTTGCCGACGCCGGGCTCGCCCACGAGGAGCGGGTTGTTCTTCTGGCGGCGGCACAGGATCTGGATCGTGCGCTGCACCTCCGCCTCGCGGCCGATCAGCGGGTCGATCCGCCCGTCGCGGGCCTTCTTGTTCAGGTTGACGCAGTAGGCCTCGAGGGCATCGCCCTTCTTCTTCGCGCGGCCCTCGCCCTCGTCGCCGCTCGGACGCTCGGAGGCGGATTCCTCGTCCGCGCCGCGCACGGGCTTGGCCTCGGAGGCGCCCGGGCGCTTGGCGATGCCGTGGCTGATGTAGTTGACCGCGTCGTAGCGCGTCATGTCCTGCTCCTGCAGGAAGTACGCGGCATGGCTCTCGCGCTCGGCGAAGATCGCCACCAGCACGTTCGCGCCGGTGACCTCCTCGCGCCCGGAGGACTGCACGTGGATCACGGCACGCTGGATCACGCGCTGGAAGCCGGCCGTCGGCTTGGCATCCTGGCGGCCGTCCCCGATGAGGTTCGACAACTCGGTGTCGACGTACTCGACGAGGCTGCGCTTGAGGGTGTCGACCTCGACGTTGCAGGCCCGCATGACCGCGGCCGCGTCCTGATCGTCCACGAGGGCGAGCAGGAGATGCTCCAGCGTCGCATATTCGTGCCGGCGCTCGCCGGCGAGCGCCAGGGCGCGGTGGAGAGCTTGTTCTAGGCTGCGAGAGAAGCTGGGCAAAGCGTGGCCTCTGTGTGGGGTGCCTATTTCTTTTCCATAACGCACTGGAGAGGATGTTGGTGTTTGCGGGCGAAGTCCATGACCTGCGTCACCTTGGTCTCCGCAACTTCGTACGTGAAGATCCCGCACTCGCCGACACCGTTGTGGTGTACGTGCATCATGATCTGAAACGCGACTTCCTGCGACTTGTTGAAGAATTTCTCGACGACGTGGACGACGAACTCCTGGGGAGTGTAGTCGTCGTTCAGCAAGAGAACCCGGTAGAGGCTCGGTCGCTTGGTCTTCGGCTTGGTGCGGGTGATGATGGCGGTTCCGGACCGGCCGTCATCCGTACCACCCGGTTCGCGTGGCTCGTCCGTCGCCCGCACATCGGTGACGCGACGCTGGAGCGTGAAGGTCTCGGGGCCGTCCGCGCGTGAGGATTCGCTGCCCCGTATCAGGACGTCGGTCATCTGAATCGCATCGACCCCTTGGTGCGGCATGCTGCTTGGTGGCTGCTTCATCCGCGGGTCGCGCCGGCGAGGCGCGCTCGCATCGCTGGTAATCTATAGGGCCATCGGCTGCTTCGCCAGTCGGCTGCGCGCACTTGTCCGAGACGGCCGCGGACCGGCGTTCCGAACCGCCCGGACGGTGTTCCGCGATCGCCCGGTCCCGAACACGAAAATGCCCCCGTGCGATCGATCGCACGGGGGCCGGACTGGCAAAACGTCTGGGCTCGCGTCGGGACCGTTCGCCCGACGCGGGAAAGCCGTGTGTCAGGCTGCCTTCTGGTCGGCAATGGAGAAGCCGGGAAGCTTTGGGAAAGCCTTGAAATCGAAGGCCTTCGGATTGAAGAACGTCTTCGGATCGAACAAGGTCTTCGGATCGAAGAAAATCTTGAGGTCGAACGGCGCCTTGGTCTGGAGCGGCGCGCCGACCTCCTGGGCGAGGCCCTGGTACAGGTCGGTCATCACCTTGGCCTGGTTCTGGAGGCGCTCGTAGGACGCCTTGAGGTACTCGGCCTGGATCTCCAGGGCGGACTGGAGCGTGCGCGCGGTGGCGAGCTTCTTTATCGCCGCGGCGCCGGCGCTGTAGGATTCCTTGGCGAAATCGGCCATCTCGATGCTGGCGGTCTGATGGGTCTTGGCGAGCGAGGAGACGCTCTTCATCACCGTGGCGAGGCCGGCCTTGTTCATCTCGGCGGCCTTCTCGTACATCTGCGTCATCTGACGATCCTTCCGCCCCCGCGGGGCTTACCCTGATGTGTCGGGCCATTGCCCGCGAGGCCGAGACCGGCCGGGGCCTTTTGTGTGCGATGCAACATAAGACGTCAAGCGATATATTGCATCGCAATATGACGGTCGGATCCGGCGAATTGGTCTCGCTGCATTAACCGGGCCGTAACTGCGTCCACCTAGCCTGATTGACAGATGTTGCGGGGTTACGGCGGCACGGCCGCACCCCCGCCGAGATGTTGCGGTGCAAGCCGGCCCGCGGGTCGTGCATGTCGAGGCAGTGAGTCGTGATGCGTAGCCATACTCCCCGCGTCGGCCGGGTGCCTGCCCTCTCGGCCGCGATCGCCGCAGCCGCCGTCCTGGCCGCCCTCGCCTCCCCGGCCGAGGCGCGACGTGGCCATCATCACCGCGGTGGCGGCGGTGGCGGCTACAATCCGCCCTACGCCGCCATGGTGGTGGACGTGAAGACCGGCAAGACGCTGCACGCGATCAACGAGGATTCGCTGCGCCACCCGGCCTCCATCACCAAGGTGATGACGCTCTACATGCTGTT
Source organism: Methylobacterium sp. Leaf465 (assembly GCF_001424705.1). Classification (GTDB taxonomy): domain Bacteria; phylum Pseudomonadota; class Alphaproteobacteria; order Rhizobiales; family Beijerinckiaceae; genus Methylobacterium. The sequence continues at coordinate 462,300 of NZ_LMRA01000001.1, read as the reverse complement.
CGAACAGCTGGAGCGCGGACGCTACACCCTCGAGTCGCCGCTCACCATCTCGTCCTTCGCGGCCTCCCAGGCCCCCTCGAAGCTCGGCCTGCGGCCGGGTTCCACCATCGAGGTCGAGGACGCGATCAAGGCGATCGTGACGAAGTCGGCCAACGATGTGGCCTGTGCCATCGGCGAGAACATCGCCGGCTCGGAACCCCGCTTCGCCGAGATGATGACGCAGAAGGCCAAGGCCCTCGGCATGAGCCGCACCCACTATGCCAATGCCTCCGGTCTGCCGGATGCCGACCAGATCACCACGGCGCGCGATCTCACGATCCTCGCTCGGGCGATCCAGGATCGCTTCCCGCGCTATTACAAGTACTTCCAGACCCGCTCCTTCGCCTTCCGCGGCCGGGTCATCGGCAATCACAACCGCCTCCTCGGCAATGTTCAGGGCGTGGACGGGATCAAGACCGGCTACACCCGCGATTCCGGCTTCAACCTGATGACGGCGGCCAAGCTCGACGACCGTCAGATCGTGGCGATCGTGCTGGGCGGCAAATCCGGCGCCAGTCGCGACCGGATCATGGCCGACCTCGTCCGCCAGTCCCTGCCCCGCGCCTATGCCGGTGCCCGCCAGGCTCCTTCGACCATCGAGGTCGCGGAGCGCGCCCGCCCGGCCGTGGTCGCCGACGGCGCCTCGCGCACCCGGACGCAGGTGGCTTCCGCCGACGACGAGGATGTTGAGACCACGGCGTCGACCCTGCGCGCTGGCCAGCCTCTCGATATCAGCCCCGCCCGCACCGCCACCATGACGCCCGGCAGCGCCGGCATGAAGTGGCGCTCCGGCGCGCTCCCATCCTCGGCGCAGGCCTATGCGCCGGCGGGCGGCCAGGCCGCCTTCCCGGCCGGCGGCAAGAGCGATGCCCGCTTGGCGTCCATCGACGGTCCTCGCGCCGAGGCGGCGAAACCGGTTTCCGGCGCGCGGATCACCCCCACGGCCTGGGTCATCCAGCTCGGCGCCATGGACGACGAGGACAAAGCGAAATCCATGCTGTCCGAGGCCCGCAGCCGGGCCGGCGGCGCGCTCTCGAAGGCTTCGCCCTATACGGTGAAGGTCGAGCATGGCGGCGCGACCCTGTTCCGCGCCCGGTTCTCGGGCTTCGCCGAGCAGGACAGCGCACAGGATGCCTGCAACGCGCTGAAGCGCAACGGCTTCAATTGCTTCGCCACCCGCAGCTGAGTTCGCGCTGACGGGTTCGCAAGGGGCCGGCGCCCCTTCGGGCGTTCCGGCTCAGGACACGGGCGCCCGGTTCGTATCGCCGGACGGCCGTACTCTCGACATTCCCTGTCTGACAACGCGCGTGGAGTATCAGCGATGTCGGTTGTTAAGCCTGTCACGGGCCGCGTTGACGCGGGCCGCCTGCTCGGCCGTGCCTCCTTGGTCGGGGTGCAGCCGCTTCATCAGCGTCCGGTGAGCCGTTCGGACCTGCTCCAGGGACGCCCCGCGCTCAAGCCCCAGGATCTCATAGGCCTCCTGCTCCGTCATCGCCCCTGGATACGCCGCGCGGCGCGGCCCCGGGTCGGGATTGCCCTGAGCGTCTACACGCCAACCGGGATGCCGGCGGTCGAGATACGCCTCTAGCCGACGGGCGGTGTCGGCATCGCGTCCGAACAGGGCGACGAGGGCGGGCAAAGGAATTACCGACAGGGGTTGGCCGGCATAGGGACCTGCCAGGGCGATCCCCTCCCCCGCCGCATCGAAGCGGATGGTAGCCCCCGAGAGTCGGCGCGGATCGTAGCGGGCGGCAAGGCCCCGGATCCGGCGGTTCAAGGCCGCCGACCCCTCCAGCAGCCAGATGGCACCGCCCCCGAGCAGGATGGCGAACTCGAGCCGGCCCCGCACCAGGAAGAGGGCCGCCAGCGCGAGGGCGGCGTAGCCCCCCACCTGCCGCAGGACGCGCGCCGTCAGGGCCGGATGGCGGATCTTCAGGTTCCGCCCGAACCACCACAGGAGAAGGAGCGCGACCGCTCCGGCAAGGAACGTCACCGGGCGAACCCGTACTCGGCACCGATCCGGCCGCCGACGCGCAGCTTCACCCCGCCGACGTCACGGAACCCCTGGCTGTCCGGCGCTGCCGGCTTCGGGCCCGCCGCGGCGCAGCCGGGCTGGGGCGGCAGGCGGACGCCCTCGGGGGCATTCTCCGGGCAGAGATGGGGCTTTGTGCGCTCGGCGGCACCGGCGGCGAGGACACCGGCCAGCCAGAGCAGGACGGCGCAGGAGGGGCGGTGGCTGACCATGGGTCACTTTCACTGGGCGATGGGTCGCTTTAGCGAGCGCTGCGCGGCGTGACGAGGGCCCGGCCTCAGAGCCGGCTCTCCGCCACGTCCGTGGTGGTGACGCGGACCCGGCGCGTGCGCCCGTCCCGCTCCACGATCAGGTCGACCGAGGCGCCGAGACCGGCCGCCTCCATGGCGGCGGTGAGATCGGCGAGGCGGTGGACCGGCCGGTCGCCGGCCCCCACGATGATGTCGCCGATCTCGCCCGTCTGCGCGTCGACGCCCTGCAGGCCGGCCGCGGCGGCCGGAGAGCCGCGCAGCACGCGCAGGACCACCACCCCGTCGATTCCGAGGCGGGCCGCGGTCGCCTCCTGCCCCGCGATGATGCCGATGCCGGGATTGCGCGTCCGTCCGTTGCGGATGAGTTCGGGCACGACCCGGTTCACGACATCGACCGGGATCGCGAAGCCGATGCCGGCGCTCGCCCCGGAGGGCGAGAAGATGGCGGTGTTCACGCCGATGAGGCGCCCGGCGGAGTCGAGGAGCGGACCGCCGGAATTGCCCGGGTTGATCGCCGCATCGGTCTGGATGACGCCGGAAAGCTCGCGTCCCGCGCTGGTGGGCAGGCGACGCTGCAGGGCGCTGATCACGCCGGTGGTCAGGGTGTGGTCGAGGCCGAACGGGTTGCCGATGGCGAAGACCGACTGGCCGACCTTGAGGTCGGCCGAAGTGCCAATGGCCAGGGGCTGCAGGGCCGCGGTGGTGCGCCCCAGGCGAATGACGGCCAGATCGTAGCTCGGGGCAGCGCCGACGAGGCTCGCCGACACGACCTCGCCGGAGGACAGGCGGACCGCGATGGCGCCCCCACCCTGCGCAGCCGCCGCGACCACGTGGTTGTTGGTGACGATGTGCCCGGCCGCATCCCAGATGAAACCGGTCCCGGTCTGCGAGCCCCCGCCCGGCTCACCGCCCTCGTTGTCGACCCCCATCAGGGCCCGCCCCTGGGCCGCGGCCTGCACGAAGACATGAACCACGGACGGGCTGGCGCGGGCGAAAAGCTCCACCGTCGCCGTCTCGGCGGGCGCCAGATCGCCGCGGGCGGTGATCGCCCGCGCGGTGTCCGCCGAAAACAGGAAGCCGGTCAGGTAGGGCTGCGCCACGAAGAGCGCGAGCAGGCCGAGGGCTGCAGCCGCGGCCCAGCGCAGGAAGCGATCCGCCGGCCGCGGGGGAGACCGATCGGGCATGTGTCATCCTCTTCACCATGCTGCGAAAACCGCATCGCGTCGCATCGCCATTAACTGGGCGGTGACGCAATGGCCTTCAACTGGCTCGGTACCGTGACGGGCCAGGGTGCGTCAGCACACCGAAACCCGTTTTGGCGAAAGATAAACAACGGCTCGACATTGTCAGCCGAGGCGACAAACAGAACGAGAGGGCGTCCAAAAGCAGCCATATTCTGCGCGCTGATCAGCAACGGTGCGGTTTGTATGAGGGAGGGAGCGTTCAGGTGCGGATGAGCATTTCATCCCTGTCTGAAATGACCTCAAAGCTGCCTTAGAGATGCTTCCATTCACCCGGATAGACGTCCCGCAGCAAATGTTCAGGTTCGAGGTCGTACAGACCTTTCGCCGGGCAGCCGGCATCGCGGGGAACGACCCTCACGATCAAAGGAACACACACATGGAAACCCAAGCCCTGGAACGTCCCGCCGATCTGACGATCTGGCGTACCGCTCCGGTTCCGGCTCCCCTCGCTCAGCCTGCGCGCTACCGGACCCTGCGTGAGGCCATCGAGGCTGCCGCCGGCGCCCTGTCCGATCCGGCCAAGCAGCCCTGGATCATCACGGAGGATGGCGAGGTGCTGTCGCCGAACTGGATCCGGACCTACCTGAACTGAAACGACCCGCCGGCGCCGTCGCGTCCGTCGTCCCGCGAGCCGACCGCAGCCCTAGGCGCGGCCGGCTCGCGCGCCTTCCAGAGGCGCCTCCACCGATATCCTGCGGCCTGAGGCCGAGCCCTCGCTCCGCGATCCCGAATGCCGGATCGCGTGCAAATCCTTCCACCCGTTTCACAGGCATGCGTGCGCGCGTGATCGCGCGCCCGAACCCCGGGTCGCCCGCGGAGCCCAAGGCGCGTCGTGCCTGGGGCGTCCGTCTGCACCGTCCGGAGCAGGTACAAAAAAAGGCCGCTCCGAAGAGCGGCCCGAAGTCTAGGGAGGAAACGCCCAAGAAGGGCTGCCGAACCGCGACGCCATCGCGGTCCCGCAACGCACAATCTAAAGTGCGACGCACAAAAATCAAGGCCTTTGCACATCGTTCAACTCGTTTTCTGGAGCTTGGGCTCGGCGTTCCCTGAGGCACCGAGCAGGCCGCGCCGGGGCGCGATCTCAGTGCTCGCTCAGAAGCTGCGCGATTTCGGCCTTAAGGGCCTCCGAGAGGTCCTTGCGCTCGAGGGCGTAGGCGATGTTCGCGGTGAGGAATCCGAGCTTCGAGCCGGTATCGTAGGTCCGGCCCTGGTAGTGCATGCCGAAGAAGGCCTGGTCCTTGGCGAGCTTGATCATGGCGTCGGTGAGTTGGATCTCGCCGCCGGCGCCCGTCTCCCCCGCCGACAGGATGTCGAAGATCTCGGGCTGGAGGATGTAGCGCCCGGAGATGATGAAGTTCGAGGGCGCGGTGCCGGCCTTCGGCTTCTCCACCATGCCGTTGATCTCGAAGGTCTGGCCGAAGGTCTGGCCGACGCCGACGATGCCGTACTGGTGCGTCTCCTCGGGCTTCACCTCCTCGACCGCGATGACGTTGCCGCCGTGGCGCTCGTAGGCGGAGAGCATCTGCTGCATGCAGCCGCGGCTCAGCATATCGGGCAGCAGCACCGCGAAGGGCTCGTCGCCGACGATCTCGCGGGCGCACCAGACGGCGTGCCCGAGGCCGAGCGGCGATTGCTGGCGGGTGAAGCTGGTCTGGCCCGCGGCCGGGAGGTCGCGCTTCAGGGCCTCGTAGGCCTCGGTCTTGCCCCGCTCCTGCAGCATTCGGTCGAGCTCGAAGGCAACGTCGAAGTGGTCTTCGATGACCGCCTTGCCGCGTCCCGTGACGAAGATGAAGTGCTCGATCCCCGCTTCGCGGGCCTCGTCGACGACGTGCTGAACGACCGGCCGGTCGACGACGGTGAGCATCTCCTTCGGAACGGCCTTGGTGGCCGGAAGGAAGCGGGTGCCCAAGCCGGCGACGGGCAGGACGGCTTTGCGAATCGGTTTCATCAAGCGAGACCCGGTAGCGAGGGGAGGTGAGGAAAACCCCGAGTGGATTGACGTTGCCTCGGTACAGCCTCCGCCCAGGGAAGGCGATAGAGCCATCGACGTAACGGGCATAACCGACAAGCTCGTTTTCCGATATATCGTCAGTGAAACGTTTGGGGGGAAGGTGTCATGGCGGTTCTTGTGACGGGCGGTGCGGGCTATATCGGCAGCCACATGGTGCTGGCACTGCTCGACGCCGGGCACGAGGAGGTTGTGGTCCTCGACGACCTTTCAACCGGGTTCGACTGGGCGCTTCCACCTGAGGTGAAGCTCGTCATCGGCGATGTCGCCGACCAGTCGCTCCTCACGGAAGTCATCCTCCAGCATCGTATCGACGCCATCGCGCACTTCGCCGCGCGCATCGTCGTGCCGGATTCGGTCGCGGATCCCCTGCAGTATTACTTGGCCAATACCGTCAAGACCCGGGCCTTGATCGAAACGGCGGTTCGCTGCGGGGTCAAGCACGTGATCTTCTCCTCGACGGCTGCGGTCTACGGCGAGCCGGAGGTCGTGCCGGTTCCGGAGGATCTGCGGCCGTCGCCGATTAATCCGTACGGACGCTCCAAACTGATGAGCGAGTGGATGATCGCCGATGCGGCCAAGGCCCACGGCTTCTCCTACGTCATCCTGCGCTACTTCAACGTGGCCGGAGCCGACCCGCGGGGCCGCACGGGGCAATCGACGCCCAACGCCACCCACCTCATCAAGGTCGCGACCCAGGCCGCCCTCGGGCAGCGGACGCATCTCGAGGTCTTCGGCACCGATTACCCGACGCGGGATGGTTCGTGCCTGCGGGACTACATCCAGGTTTCCGACCTCGCCGAGGCCCATCGCGTCGCCCTGAACCATCTGCGGTCCGGCGGCGAGAGCCTGACCCTGAACTGCGGCTACGGGCGCGGCTACTCGGTCCTCGAGGTGATCGACGTGGTCAAGCGGGTCTCGGGACGCGACTTCGAGGTTCGGCTCTCGCCGCGCCGTCCCGGCGATCCGGCCCAGATCGTCGCCGAGGCCCAGCGCATCCGCGATCTCGGCTGGACGCCGCAGAACGACGACCTCGACCGGATCGTCGCCCAGGCTTTCGCCTGGGAAGAGACCCTGACCCGGCGCAACCGTCTGTGAGGGGCTGGGCGCCGCTCGCCCTTGCGGGCATGCTCGGGGCCGGAACGGTGCTGGCGGCGGGCGGTCAGCCTGTACCGCCCGCAACGTCGGCGGAAGCACAGTCCCGCTTCGCCGCCTTCATCGCCGCGCTGCGACCGGAGGCCGAGGCGCGGGGCGTCTCGGCCCGGACCTTCTCGGCGGCCTTCGCGGGGATGTCCGGACCCGATCCCGACATCCTCGCCCGCACGCGCAAGCAGGGCGAGTTCGGGCGTCCGGTCTGGGACTACCTCGTCGGCGCAGTCTCGCCCGGCCGGATCGCCCGGGGGCAGGCCCACGCCAAGCGGCTCGCGTCCGTCCTCGCGCGGATCGAGGCGCGCTACGGCGTGCCGCGCTGGATCGTGCTGGCGTTCTGGGGCGTCGAGTCGGATTTCGGCGCAAGCGGCGGCAGCGTCCCGACGATCCGGGCCCTCGCGACCCTGGCGGAGGCGCGGTTCCGCGGCACGCTGTTCCGCGATGAACTCCTGGCCGCCCTCACCATCCTGGAGCGGGGCGACGTCACGCCGGAGCACATGAAGGGTTCCTGGGCCGGGGCCATGGGGCAGGTGCAGTTCCTGCCGTCCAGTTTCCTGGTCCACGCGGTGGATTTCGACGGCGACGGGCACCGCGACATCTGGGGATCGGAAGCGGACGCCCTGGCCTCCATCGCCGCCTACCTCAAGACCCTGGGCTGGAACCCGGCCTTCTCCTGGGGCTACGCGGTCACCCTGCCGGTGGGGTTCGATCTCGCCCGCTATCGCGGCGGGCTCGTGGATTTTGCCCGGCGCGGGGTTCGACGCACCGACGGTCAGGCCCTGCCGGATGCGGGCACCGCCAGCCTGTTCCTGCCGGGCGGCCTCGGGGGGCCGGTCTTCCTGATCACCGACAATTTCGAGGTGGTCCGCGCCTACAACACCTCGGATTCCTACGCGTTGGCGGTGGGGCATCTCGCCGACCGACTGGCCGGCGAGCCGGTCCTCGCCGCGCCCTGGCCGGTCCGCGACGCCCGCCTCGACAAGGCGGGGCTGCAAGCCCTCCAGGCGGGCCTCACGGAGCGCGGCCTTTACGCGGGCGAGGCGGACGGGCGCGCCGGACCAAAGCTGCGGGAGGCGGTGCGGCAGTACCAGATCGCCGAGGGCCTACCGGCGGACGGCTACGCGACGCCGCGGTTGCTGGAACACCTGCGGGGGCGGCCTTAGACCTCGGCGGCATCCTCCTCTAAGGTGTCGGCCACCCGACCGGTCCTCCGGTCCGATTGATCGAGGCGTCCCATGACCTTGCCGGCATCGCGCGCGGCCTGGTGTTTCCTCTCCGGTCTGTCCCTGCTCCTCGCCGGCGCCGGGCCGGCCTGTGCGCAATGGGGCGATTCCTACGACGCGCCCCGGGGCGGCGATTACCAATCCCCCCGCCGCCGGGCCCGGGACTATTACCGGGACGACGACGGCTACGCCGCCCGCCAGGCGAACCGGCGCTACGCGCCTCCGCCCCAGGAGGCGCCGCGCCAGTTCTACTGGCCCTGGGAGGATCGCCCCGCTCCGCCCCAGGTCGCCCCCGTGCCGAGCGCCCGCCCGGCGCCGCCGCGCAATCGGGGCTATGCCGATGACGGGCGCTCAAGCCACGATGACGGGCGCGCCGTCCGGCGCCGTCCCCGCCCGGCCCCGGTCGTGGCCCAGCCGAAGCCGGTCGCACCGAAGGTCGAGCCGACGACGCGGATCGCGGTCTTCGGCGATACCCTGGCCGGCCACCTCGGCGGCGGCCTGTCGAACGTCTTCGAAGACAATACGGAGATCGGCGTGGTGGATCGCTCGAAGGCCGATAGCGGCCTCGTGCGGAAGGACGTGGTCGACTGGCCGAAGGCCGCCGAGGAGTTCCTGAAGGCCAACCCGAAGACCACCTATGCCCTCGTCATGATGGGATCGAACGATCGCCAACCCATCCGGGAGGGAGACCAGACCCTCGATCCCTTGAGCGACCGCTGGCGCACCCTCTATGCCGAGCGCGTCGACGCCCTGATCAAGGTGTTCACGGACGCGAAGATCCCGCTGATCTGGGTCGGGGCTCCGCCCATGCGCAGCGAATCCCTGACGAAGGACATCGCCGCGATCAACGACATCTACCGCGAGCGCGTGGCCAAGGCCGGCCAGACCTACGTCGATATCTGGCCCGGCTTCGTCGACGACCGCAACCGCTACACCGCGACGGGGCCCGACCTGGAAGGTCAGGAAGCCAAGCTGCGCACGGCGGACGGTGTCCACTTCACCAAGGCGGGCGCGCGCAAAATGGCGCATTTCGCCGACGTCGAGCTGAAGCGGATGATGGGCACGGGTGCGCCGCCGGCCCAGCCGGCGCTCGCCGCCCCCGTGGCGGTGGCGCCGCAGCCGCCGCTGGAAGGCGAGGCGGCCAAGCTCGACGATGCCGCCGCCATCGACCGGCAGATCACCGCGATGCTCCCGAGCCTGCCGGAGCCGCCCGGCATCCCGGCCCTGCCGGTCAAGCCCCTCGCCGGCCCGGTGGTGCCCCTCGGCCGCGCCGAGGTGACGCCGGGGGGGACGCTGATCAGCGGACGCCCCCGCGACGCCGATCCCTCGGGCACCGTCGAGCGCGCCCTGGTGCGGGGCGCCGCCCCCCTGCCCCAGCCCGGCCGGGCCGACGACTTCAAGTGGCCGCCGGGCTGACCGGCGGTCGATCCTCGAGCTTGTCCAGGTGGCGGATCGGACGCGGGGATCCCGGCCCCCGGGGCGCTAGCCGACGCCCACCGGATGCTTCGTCACCACGGGGCTGCGCATGGTGACGAGCTCCTCGCCGGCCGTGGGATGCACCGCGATGGTGCGGTCGAAATCCGCCTTGGTGGCGCCCATGGTGACGGCGATGCCCACGGCCTGAATGATCTCGCCGGCATCGTGGCCGAGGACGTGGACGCCGACGACGCGGTCGCTGGCGCGGTCCACCACGACCTTCATCAGCACGCGCTCGTCGCGGCCGGACAGGGTCGCCTTCATCGGGCGAAAATGCGAGCGGTATACGTCGATGGTGCCGTAGAGGTCACGGGCCACATCCTCGTTGTGGCCAACGACCCCGATCTCCGGGGTCGAGAAGACGGCCGTGGGGATGAGGCCGTGGTCGACGCACCACGGCGTGTCGCCGAACACCGTGTCGGCGAAGGCGTGGCCCTCGCGAATCGCGATCGGGGTCAGCGCAGCTCGGTCGGTGACGTCGCCGACCGCGTAGATCGACGGCACGCGGGTCTGCGAGAAGGCGTCGACCGGGATCGCGCCGCGGGCATCGGGGGCGATCCCGATCGCCTCGAGACCGAGGCCGGCGATGTTGGGGCGCCGGCCCGTGGCCGTCAGGACCTGATCGACCTCCAGGGTGCTGCCGTCGTCGAGGGTGACGCGGATGCCGCTCCCGGCCTGGTCGAGGCGCTCCACCGTGCGGTTGAGGCGCAGGTCCATGCGCTTGGCATAGGCTTCGCCGAGGGCGTCGCGGAGCTCGTCGTCGAAGCCCCGCAGGAGCCGGTCGCCCCGGTGCAGCAGGGTGGTGCGGCTGCCCAGATGGGCGAAGACGCCGGCGAACTCGACGGCGATGTAGCCGCCGCCCACCACGAGGATGCGCTCGGGCAGCGTTTCCAGTTCGAAGACCTCGTTGGAGGTGATGGCGAGCTCGGCGCCCGGGATCAGCGGCTCCTTGACCGGATGGGCCCCGACCGCGACGAGGATGAAGCGGGCGGTGACGCGGCGGTCCGATCCGACGAGGCGCACGGTGTGCGCATCCTCGATCACCGCCCGTTCGGGGATGACGGTGACGCCGGCCCGGCCGAGATTGGCGTCGTAGATGCCCTCCAGGCGCGTCACCTCGGCATCGCGCCGGGCCTTCAGGATGCGCCAGTCGAAGCGCGGCTCGGGCACCGACCAGCCGAAGCCGGCGGCATCCTCGAATTCGTCGGCGAAGCGCCCGGCATAGACCATGAGCTTCTTCGGCACGCAGCCGCGGATCACGCAGGTGCCGCCGACCCGGTACTCCTCGGCGAGCTGGACCCGGGCGCCGTAGCCGGCCGCGATGCGGGCCGCCCGGACGCCGCCGGAGCCGCCGCCGATGACGAACAGATCGACGTCGAAGGTGCGGTCCAGATCGTCTGCCATGAACTCATCCTGCGGGTGGGAGCGCCGAGGGCTCTCCATCGCCCGAACGGGGCAGCACATCAACCGTCCCGCGGCGCAAACGAAAAGGCCGCTTCCCCACCCGGAGAAACGGCCTCGAAGACACCGATGCGGCGCGAGGCGCCGGCGGGCTTACTTGATCTTGGTTTCCTTGAAGTCGACATGCTTGCGCACGACGGGGTCGTACTTCTTCATCGACAGCTTCTCGGTCTGCGTACGGGAGTTCTTCTTGGTGACGTAGAAGTAACCCGTGTCGGCGGTCGAGATCAGCTTGACTTTAACGGTGACGGCCTTGGCCATGGACGCGGCGCTCCTGTGATCGCGGCATTCCGCATCAGCGAAACGCAAAAGGGCCGGCGGTGGCCGGCTGAATACCGGCGGGTGATTGCCCCATCGGCCGGGATTCGTCAAGGCGCCTCATACGTCGGATGCCGGACGATGCCCAGGGCGACGACCATCGCGTAGCCCAGGAACAGCAGGCAGAGGCTGTAGGCGAACCCCTGGGGCGGGATCAGGTCCATCCCCCCGCCGATGAGCGGCGGACCGAGCATCAGACCGACATTGTAGAGGACCACGAAGGCGGCGTTGGCCCCCGCCAGTTCCGGCCCCCGCACGGTGGCGCCGAGATGGGCGAGGCCCACGGTGTAGAGCGTCCCGGCGATGCCGCCCCACAGGAAGAGCAATCCGAGGAGGGCCGGAAACCAGGTCGATGCCAGGGGTATCAGCATCGACCCGAGGGCCCCGCCGAGCCCGGCCATGAGCAGGACGAGGCGCCGGTCGACCCGGTCGGCGAGCCAGCCGAAGGGGATCTGGAAGAGGACGTTGCCCAGCGCCAGCGCACTGACGAGGCCGGCCGCCGTCTCGGCGTCGTAGCCGAGGCGCAGGCCGTAGAGGGGCAGGATCGCGAAGCCGCCGGTCTCCACCGCCCCGTAGACCAGGGCTGCCGCGGTGGCGGCGGGCGCGAGGCGCAGATAGGCGTGGAAGGGGCGCGACGCGCCGTGTCCGATCACCGGGGACAGGCCCCGGGCCAGCAGGAGGGGGACCAGGGCGACGAGGAACAGGCCGGCCCCGCCGAGATAGGGCGCGTAGCCCTGCGTCCCCAGGACGGTGAGCAGGGTCGGTCCCACCGCGAAGCCCAGCGCCAGGACCGTGGCGTAGACGCCCATCACCAGGCCGCGCCGCTCCGGCGGGGCCGCCGCGTTGATCCAGAACTCCGAGAGCACGAACAGGGCGCCGAGGCTCGTGGAAAACACGAAGCGCAGCACGAACCACCAGGCGATGCCCTGGAGGAGCTTGAAGGCGACGAGGCAGAGGGCGCCGAGGACGATGGCGCCCACGAGGAGCGGCAGCACGCCGAGCCGGGCCGCCAGGCGCGGTACGAACGGCACCGTCAGGATGGCCGCGAGGCCCGCCACGGCGGTGTTCACCCCGATCAGGGTGCTCGACGCGCCCATGCGCGCCATCTCGATGGAGAGCAGCGGGATCGTCAGGCTAAGGCCGATGCCGACCACCGCCACGCAGGTGATGGCCGCGGCGATCGAGGCGAAGCGGGAGCCGTCGCGCGACTCGGCGTGGGGAGGGGCCGGCATGAAGGGGTCCGCTGCGGGTCGCTGGCGCGACGCCGGGACCGCCTTGTCTACGCCGGGGCGGGCCGGCGCAACCGGGGGCCTGCCCTCAGCGCGCGGCCGATTTCAGCGGCTTGCCGTCGGCGGTCGGCGGCTTGCGCTCGATCTTCTGGCCGTCCTGCAGGTCGGCGGGGGGGCTGAGTACGATCTCCTCGCCGCCCTCCAGGCCCTGGTCGAGCTCCACCGTGGTACCGAGGTCGCGCCGGATCGTCACCGTGCGCCACTGTGCCGTGCCGTCGTCGCGGGCCACCGCCACCTGGGTGCCGCGCTGGTTGAAGACGAGGGTCTCGGCCGGCACCCGCACGTTCGGTTCGGTGCGCGGCACCTTCAGGGTGACGTAGACGTAGAGCCCGGCCCGCAGGGCGCCGTCGGTGTTCGGGACGTCGACCTGCGCCGTCAGGGTGCGCGACGAGGTCAGCAGCGCCACCGAGCTGCGCTCGACCTTGCCCGAGAAGGTCCGGTCGGCGATCTGCGGCACCTTGATGGACGCATCCACCCCCGGCTTCACCCCGACGGCGACGTTCTGGGGTACGTTGACCGAGACGCGCAGGATGTCGTCGCGGTCCATGGAAAGCAGGGCGGTCCCTGTGCCGTCGGCGTGCACGAGGTCGCCGACATCGACGCCGCGCTGGGTCACCACGCCGTCGAAGGGCGCGATGATGTCCTTGAAGCCGGTGAGCGCCCGCAGGCGCTCCACCGTGGCCGCCTGGGCCTTGATGTTGGCCTGGGCCACCTTCACGCCGGCTTCCGCCGAGGCGAGGGTCGCGGCCTGGCTGAGCACGCTGGCCTGGGAATTGTCCGCGTTCTGCTTCGAGGCCCAGCCCTGGCCGGCCAGCGTCGTGGTGCGGCTGTTGGTGACGTTGGCGAGGTTCACATTGGCCTTGGCCTGGTCGACCATGGACCGGGCCTGGAGGAGCGCGGCCTCGAGCTGTCCCGTCTGCGCCTCCGCCTGGGCCAGCTGCTGGTCGAGGTCGGGCGCCGCGATGCGCATCAGGATGTCGCCCTGGCGGACACGGCTGCCGATATCGACCCGGCGCTCGGCGATGTAGCCGGTGGCGCGGGCGTAGAGGGCCGCCTTGGCGAAGGCGTCGGTCTGCCCCGGCAGGGTGATGTCGATGGGCTTGTCCGCCCGCTCCGCGGTGGCGGTGCGCACCACCGGCACGAAGCTGTTCACCTTGCGCTGGGTCTCGGAGGCGGCGGCGCGCCGCTGCATCTGGCCGTAGCCGCCCCAGGCGAGGAGGCCGATGGCCGCCAGGGCGGCGATCACGAACGGTGCCTTGCCGGGCGGCGGCGGGATGTCGGACGGATCGTGGGTCTGATGCATCACGCCTGTCCCATCGCCGAACCGGGCCTCATCCTGCCATCCCTGTTCCAGACCCGCCAACGGCTCACGCGTAATCCTCCAGCGGCTTGACCGCGCCCCGGCGCAGGAGCGTGTACAGGAACGGCACGAAGAGCAGCGTCGCCGGCGTGCCGATGGCGATGCCGCCCATGACGGCCCGGGCCAAAGCCGCGTTCTGCTCGCCGCCCTCGCCCGTGCCGAGGGCCATCGGGATCAGGCCGAGGAACATCGCGCTCGCGGTCATCAGCACCGGCCGCAGGCGGGTCTCGCCGGCGAGCAGGGCCGCCTCGACGGCGCCGCATCCCGTGGCCTCGCGATGCTCCTTGGCGAAGGTCACCAGCAGGATCGAGTTCGCGGAGGCGATGCCCACCGACATGATCGCCCCGAAGAGCGAGGGAATCGAGAACGTCGTCCCGGTGATGAACAGGCTCGCGACGATGCCGCAGAAGGCCAGCGGCAGGGCGGCCAGCACCACGAAGGGATCGCCCCAGCTCTGGAAGTTCACCGCCATCAGCAGGTAGACCGCCACCAGGGCGATCGCGAGGCCGACCTGAAGCCGGAAGAAGGCCGATTCCATGTTCTCGATCTGGCCCCGGACCGTGATCTTGTCGGGGGCCGGCAGGGCCTTCTGCTCCTCGGCGACGATCTGGCGGATCGCCTTCGACACCGAGCCGAGATCGCTGTCCTGCACCGCTGCGTAGACGTTGAAGGTCGGCTGGGTGTTGACGTGGTTGATCACCGTCTGCGACCCCTCGCGGCGCAGGGTCGAGACGCTGGAGAGGAGCGTCAGCACGCCCGGCGCATCCGCATTGCCGTTGACGAGGAGCGGCGTGTTCTGGAGCGCGGTGAGCGAGTCGTTGCGGTATTCCGGCGTCTGCACCCAGAGCTGGTAGGGGATGCCGGTCTTCGGGTCGGTCCAGAAGTTCGGCGTCACCTGAAACGAGCCCGACAGCGAGACGTTCAGCCCCTGGGCGATCTGCTGCTGGGTCAGCCCGAGCTCCGAGGCGAGCCGCCGGTCGACGTCGACGAAGAATTGCGGCGTGCCGACGATCTGGTGCAGGTGCACGTCGACCGCCCCGCGCACCGCCTTCAGGCGGCGGACGATGCTCTGGGCCACCTCGAGGTCCTTGGCGGTGTTGCGGCCCGAGACCTGGATGTCGATCTGCGCCAGGGTGCCGAAGTTCAGGATCTGGGTGATGATGTCCGAGGGCTGGAAGTAGAACACCACGTCGGGGAAACGCTCGCGCAAGACCTCGCGCAGGCGCTTGGTGTAATCCGCCACCGAACCGTGGCCCTCCTTGAGGTTGATGAGCATCTGGCCGTCGTTGTAGGCGACGAACGAACCGTCCGAGAACGCGAAATTGTAGTTGTTCGCCGGCAGGCCGATATTGTCGAGGATCTGGTCGATCTCGCCCTCGGGGATCACCTCGCGGACCACGTTCTCGACCTGGGCGAAGACCTGCTCGGCCGTCTCGATGCGCATGCCGGGCCGCGTCCGCAGATGCAGGGTCATCTGGCTCGAGGCGACCTGCGGGAAGTAGTCCTGCCCCACGAAGACGAAGAGCCCGGCGGTGGTGGCGAAGACGACGGCCACCAGGGTCAGCGTCGCGGCGCGGCGGGCGACGACGACGTGGAGCAGGCCGAGATAGCCGCGCTGGAAGCGCGCGAACCGCGCCTCGAAGCCGTGGCGGACCCAGCCGGCCAGCCGAAAGACCGGGCCGCCGATCCACGCGAGGGCGCGGGCGACGCGTCCCCGCCGCGGCGCGGCGCCCGCCCCGTGCTTGGCGTCGTATTCCCGCGCCACCAGCACGTCGATCAGCACCGGGACCAGGGTGCGCGACAGGACGTAGGAGGTCAGCATGGCGAACACGACCGCCAGGGCCTGGGGCGTGAACAGGTATTTCGGCGTGTCCGTGAGGGCGAAGACCGAGACGAAGGCGGCGCAGATCGACAGGGTCGAGATCAGTGCCGGCTTGGCGATGCCGGCCGCGCCCTCTACCACCGACTTGCGGAAGGGCTCGCCCTCCTCAAACAGCCGGTAGGTGTTCTCGATCGCCACCGTCGCATCGTCGACCAGGATGCCGACCGCCAGGGCGAGGCCGCCCAGCGTCATCACGTTGATGGTCTCGCCGAGCGCCGCCAGGATCGCCAGGGAGGTCAGGATCGAGAGCGGGATCGAGACCAGCACCACGATGGTGGAGCGCCACGACCCGAGGAACAGCAGGATGGTGAGGCCCGTCAGGCCCGCCGCGATGATCGCCTCGTGGATCACGCCCTCGATGGCGGCGGAGACGAAGACCGACTGGTCGAACAGCGGCTTCAGGCTCATGCCCTCGGGGGCGGCGGCCTGGATGTCGGGCAGCGCCTTCTTCACGTTGTTGACGACATCCAGCGTCGAGGCGGTGCCGTTCTTGAAGATGCGCATCAGCACCGAATGCAGGCCGTCCGCGCGCACGATGTTGACCTGCGGCGGGCCGCCGTCGCGCACGTTGGCGACGTCGCGCACCAGGATCGGCTGGCCGCCCACCACCTTGATGGGGATCTGGTTCAGGGCCTCGATCGCCTCGGGCGAGGCGTTGAGCTGCACCGGGTATTGCTGCTCGCCGATCTTGGCGAGGCCGGAGGGGATCGTCAGGTTCTGGGCCGTCACCGCGTTGGTGACGTCCAGCGCCGTGAGCCCGAGGGCCTGGAGGGCGTGCAGGTCGAGATCGACCATGATCTGGCGCGGGGTGCCGCCGAAGGGCGAGGGCAGGGTCGAGCCCGGCACCTGGGTCAGGCGCTGGCGGATGCGATACTGGGCGTAGTCGAAGACCTTGGTCAGGCTCTCCCGGTCGGACGAGAGCGCGAGCTGGATCACCGGCACCGAGGAGGCCGAGAAGCGCAGGACGATGGGGGGCTGCACCCCGGGCGGCATCGTCGCGCGGATCGAGTTCATCGCCGAGACGACCTGCGCGATGGCCAGATCGATGCTCACCGCGCCGTCGAAGTAGATCTTCTGGATCGCCGTGCCCTGCAGGGTCGTCGATTCCATCCGGGCGATGTTGTTGACGTTGTTCGAGAGCGAGAACTCCGCGTAGGTCGTGATGCGACGCTCCATCTCGGAGGTCGACAGGCCGTTGTAGGTCCACACCACCACGACCACCGGGATATCCACGGTGGGCAGCACGTCCTTGGGCGCGACCACGACCGCCGCCGCGCCGCCGAGCATCATCAGCACGGCCAGCACGTAGATCGTGATGCGGAACTTCAGAGCATACTGGACGAGGCCCATGCGGCTCCCACGCGATCGCGTTCAGGCTGGTGTACCACGGTGGTCGCATGCCACCGGTTCCTCTGTAGCCGTGACGCCGCGACGCAATCGAGGTTTCAAGCCGGGATTTTTGTTTCCGGGTGTAAACCGGGGGCCGCATCGCCGGCGCCGCGGCCCGAGGCCTGGGCAGGCTTCGTCGGGACGTCGCGGCCGAGGCCGCTCGGCACCGCGTCACCCGAGCCCGTGGGGATGGCCCACGCGGCGGGCTCGGGGCCGGGCCAGGGGGCGGCATACGCGGGCGTGTCTGCGTGTGATCGGATGGCTGCGGAGGACGCGCGCGAGGCCGTCCGTCCGGTGAAGACCCGCCGGTACGGCAGGCGGTGGCGCTCAGCAGCAGCGGAAGCCGCTGCGGTTGCCGACGCCGAAGCGGGCATTCTCCCGGTTCCGGAAGAACTCCCGCTCGCTCATGGGCTCCTGGTCCGCATGCGTCCTGCGGATATGGGCGGCATAGGCCTCGTAATCGCCCTGCCCCACCATCAGTCGGGCGCCGTCGCAGACGCATTTCGAGAAGGTCTTGAGACGGTCCCGCAATTCGGTCGACGACAGCGCCATGGGCTTTACTCCGCGGGAACGGCGGCCGGGCCGCCGCTCTCCAGGGCGGTCCAGCGATCGGCCCGATAGGCCTTCACGCAGGCCATGATGCCGAAGGTGGCGATGGCGAGCACGAGGCCGACGAACAGCACCGCGAGGGCGGCGTCGATCCGATCGTTGAAGACGATCTTGTGCATGTCGGCCATGCTCTTGGCCGGCGCCAGCACCTTGTTCTCGGCGATGGCCGCCGAGAAGCGATCGGCGTGGGACAGGAAGCCGATCTTGGGGTCGGCCGAGAAGATCTTCTGCCAGCCGGCCGTGAGGGTGCAGACGCAGAGCCAGACGGTGGGGATGATCGTGACGAAGGCGTAGCGCTCGCGCTTCATCTTGAAGATCACCACGGTGGCGAGCGTCAGGGCCACGGCGGCCAGCATCTGGTTGGAGATGCCGAACAGCGGCCACAGGGTGTAGATGCCGCCGAGGGGATCGGTGACGCCCTGGTAGAGGAAGTAGCCCCAGGCGCCGACGCAGAGGGCGGTGGCCAGGATGCTGGGCGCCCAGGCCGTCGTGTCCTTGAAGCGCGGCGAGACGAGGCCGAGCAGGTCCTGCAGCATGAAGCGCCCGGCGCGCGTGCCGGCATCCACCGCGGTCAGGATGAACAGCGCCTCGAACAGGATGGCGAAGTGGTACCAGAACGCCATCATCGCCTTGCCGCCGATGGCCGAGGAGATGATGTGCGCCATGCCGACCGCGAGGGTCGGCGCGCCGCCGGCGCGGGAGATGATCGAGTGCTCGCCGACGTCCTTGGCCGTCTGGGCGATCTGCTCCGGCGTGATGGCGAAGGCGGGATCGAGCTTCGTCACCGCGGCCGCCGCGCTCTCCGGCGTCGTGCCGACGAGGCCGGCGGGCGAGTTCATGGTGAAGTAGATGCCCGGCTCGATCACGCTGGCGGAGACCAGCGCCATCACGGCCACGAAGCTCTCCATGAGCATGCCGCCGTAGCCGATGAAGCGGGCATCGGACTCGCGGTCGATGAGCTTGGGCGTGGTGCCCGAGGAGATCAGCGCGTGGAAGCCCGAGACCGCGCCGCAGGCGATGGTGATGAACAGGAACGGGAACAGCGACCCGGCCCAGACCGGTCCGCTGCCGTCGACGAACTTGGTCACGGCCGGCATCTGCATGTGCGGGGCGACGTAGGCGATGCCCAGCGCCAGGCCGATGATCGTGCCGATCTTGAGGAAGGTCGAGAGGTAGTCGCGCGGGGCGAGCAGGAGCCAGACCGGCAGGATCGAGGCGATGAAGCCGTAGCCGATCAGCAGCCAGCAGAGCTGCGTGCCCGTGAAGGTGAAGACCGGGCCCCAGTAGGGATCGGCCGCCACGTTGCCGCCGTAGACGATGGCCAGCATCAGCAGCACGAAGCCGATGATCGAGACCTCGCCGACCTTTCCGGGCCGGATGTAGCGGGCGTAGAGGCCCATCAGCATCGCGATCGGGATCGTCGCCGCGACCGTGAAGGTGCCCCAGGGGCTCTCGGCCAGGGCCTTCACGACGATCATCGCCAGCACCGCCAGCAGGATGACCATGATCATGAAGGTGCCGAACAGGGCGATGACGCCCGGAATGGTGCCGAGTTCGGACCGGATCAGCTCGCCCAGCGAGCGGCCGTCCCGGCGCATCGAGATGAAGAGGACCATGAAGTCCTGCACGGCGCCGGCCAGCACCACGCCGGCCAGGATCCAGAGCAGGCCCGGGAGGTAGCCCATCTGCGCGGCGAGCACGGGGCCGACCAGCGGCCCGGCGCCGGCGATGGCGGCGAAGTGGTGTCCGAACAGCACGTTGCGGTTGGTGGGGACGTAGTCGAGCCCGTCGTTGTGGACGTGGGCCGGCGTCCGGCGGCTGTCGTCGAGCCGCATGACCTTGGAGGAGATGAAGAGCGAGTAGTAGCGATAGGCGATGAGATAGACGCAGACCGCCGCCACGACGATCCAGAGGGCGTTGACCGTTTCCCCGCGCGTCGTCGCGACGATGGCGAGGGCGGCCGCCCCCAGCGCTCCCACGAGGGCCCAGGGCCCGTGCTTCGTTACCGCACTCATAGACGTCTCGCTCCTGCGACCTGTCCTTCGTGGCTGGTCGTCAAGGGCTCTTCTTGCGCAAATTCTTCCGCAGGGCCAGAGGCCCGCGATTTCAATCGGTAGGGATTGAATAACCCATCCCCCGTTTGTCACCGCGGGTTGCGAAAGGTCCGCGATCCTCAATCGAGTTCGATGACGCGGTTCGGCAGGGCGTCGAGGGGTCTGGCTTCCGGCGGAAGTGGCCCGGCCAGGATGGTGCCGACCTGCCCGACGGCTTCGGTCAGGCCCGCCTCGGCCTCGCCGCGGCGCAGGGCGGCCAGGAGCGCCTCGATCGCGCCGGACCAGGCGCCGGGCGGGACGCGCGCGGCAACGCCGTGATCGGCCACGATCTCGGCATGGCCCTCGGCCCGGGCGACGTAGATCAGCACCCCGGTCCGCCCTGCCGTCCGGCTGAGGCCGCGGGTCGTGAATTCGCGCAGGGCCTGTTCGTGGGCGCGATCGCGGCGGATCGCCCGTGGGACCAGGGCCATCCGAACCCGGGGATGGAGACCCGCCAGCAGCGCCAGCAGGACCACGGCGACCTGCGCCAGCGCGATCGTGGCCGCGCTCCACGGCGTCAGGACGATCAGCGGCCAGGGCAGGACGAGGCCGGCGGCCAGGGCGAGCAGCAGCGGCGCGGAACGGTAGAGTCCGGCACGGGCGGCCACCAGCACGACGATCTCGCCGGACGTCGCGGTCTCGGCCCGGCGGATCGCCTCCGCGATCCGCGCCCGCGCCGGCGCATCGAGAAAGGGCGGTCGCTTACCAGTCACCGGAGGCTCCTCCCCCACCCGACGAGCCGCCCCCGCCGGAAAAACCGCCCCCATCGAAGCCGCCCGAGACGCCGCCGCTCCAGCCCCCCGAGGATGGCCCCGGCAGGATGATGAAGCCGCCCCCACCGCTCCGCCGCCCGCGGTTCATCCGGTAGACGACGAACAGGACGACGAAGAACAGGATGATGAAGATCACCACCTGTCCGGGATCGGCCTCGTCGCTGCGTACCTGCGCCTTGCGTTGCCACTCCTCGGCGTCGCCCGCGAGGATCGACAGCACCGCGTCGACGCCCGCGTTGATGCCGCCGGCGTAGTCGCCGGTCTTGAAGCGTGGCGTGATCGCGGTGGTGATGATGACCTTCGAGAGGGCATCGGTGAGGGCCCCCTCGAGGCCGTAGCCGACTTCGATCCGGACCTTGCGCTCGTTGGGGGCGACGAGGAGCAGCGCCCCGTTGTCGGTCTTGGCCTGCCCGAGCTTCCAGGCGCGGAACAGGCGGTTGGCGTAGTCCTCCACCGTCCGGCCCTGCAGGCTGGGGACCGTGGCGACTACAACCTGATCGGAGGTCTTGTCCTCGTAGGCCTTCAGCTTGGTCTCGAGGACCGTCCGGTCCTCGGGCTTCAGGAGGCCGGCGCCGTCGACCACCCGCCCGGTCAGGGCGGGGAAGGTCGGTTCGGCGCCACCGGCCTGCGCGTGCGCGAGGCCGGTGGCGCCGACGACGAGCCAGAGCCCGAGGATCAGCCGCGCGGCGATCGACCGGATGGCGTCTGTCCCGGCGCTGCCCGGGCGCGGACGGTCCATGGCGGGCTAGAACTTCACGTTCGGCGGGCGCTCGGCGTTGGGCGTCGCCGTGAAGGTCTCCATCGGCTTCGCGTCCGGGTAGAAGATGGCGGCGATCCACCGGCCCGGAATGGTGCGGACCTCGGTGTTGTAGTCCTGGACCGCGGCGATGTAGTCGCGGCGGGCGACGGCGATCCGGTTCTCGGTGCCTTCGAGCTGCGACTGCAGGGCGAGGAAGTTCTGGTTCGACTTGATGTCGGGGTAGCGCTCGACGGTGACGAGGAGGCGGCCGAGGGCGCCCGAGAGTTGGTTCTGCGCGTCCTGGAATTCCTTGAACTTCTGTGGATCGCTCACGGTCGAGGCGTCGACCTTGACGCTCGACGCCTTGGCCCGCGCCTCGGTCACGCCGATCAGCACGTCCTTCTCCTGCTGCGCGTAGCCCTTCACCGTCTCGACGAGGTTCGGGATCAGGTCGGCCCGGCGCTGGTACTGGTTCTGCACCTCGCTCCACGAGGATTTCGCCCGCTCCTCGAGGGTCGGGACCCGATTGATCGCTCCGCAGCCGGTCAGGGTCGTGCCCAGGGCGAGAGCCGCGACAGCGATCCGAACCCTGCCGAGCCAGGCCCGGACGGGACCCGTCGTCGGGGTGACGACACCTGAACGCATGCTTGGACTCCTTGGCCATCGGCGCGCCGCGCGAAGATCGGTCCCTCACCGGCCCGTGAACACACATAGGCGCATCGGCGCTGCGATAAAGGCGCACAGGGAAAAACTTGGCCGGTTGACGGGAAAACGTCGCCGAACCCCACCGAAGACCATCGCCGTGCGAAGCCCGGGCGCGCGTTTCGGTTGACAAGCCGGGAGCGATCGGTCGCTTTACCCGCCATGGACGAAACGCCCCGCCCATCGCCCGAGAAGCCGCGGGTTTCGATCACCTACTGCACGCAGTGCCAGTGGCTGCTGCGGGCGGGATGGATGGCGCAGGAACTCCTCTCCACGTTTCGCGACGACCTCGGGGAGGTGGCGCTGATCCCCGGCACCGGCGGCGTCTTCGTGATCCTGTGCGGACCGCACCTGATCTGGGATCGGACGCGCGACGGCGGCTTCCCCGACGTCAAGGTCCTCAAGCAGCGCGTTCGGGATCACCTCGCGCCGGATCGCGACCTCGGACACATCGATCGCGCGGGCGTCGCGCGCTCATGAGCCATCCGCCTCCCGGAGAGACACCGCCTCCCGGAGAGACCCCGACCGGGCGCCGCACTTGGCGCCGGGGGTGGGGGTCGCTCGCCTCCGCCTTCGCGCGTGTCCGACAGCGCGGTTTCTCGACCCAGGTCTACCTGGTCGCCCTGGTGATCGCGCTGATCGGACCGGGATTGCTGTTCACGGCGATCCTGCTCGCGCGCTACGCGGGAACCGAGCGGGCCCGCTTCGAGCAGGATGCCCGCGAGAACGTGCGGAGCATCGCCCTCTCCGTCGACCGCGACACGGCGGGCCTCGTCTCGGTGCTGCAGACCCTCGCCACATCGCCGCGACTGAAGGACGGCGAGTTCGACAATTTCGACGCCCAGGCGCGCCTCGTGCGGGACGCGGTCGGCCTCGACATCCTGCTTCGGCGACCGGACGGACAGCAGGTCGTGAACACGGCGGTGCCGCGCCGGGCCCCGCTGCCGCGCAGCGGGCTGCCCTTCGATCGCGAGATCGCCACGGGCAGCCAGCGGGCCGTCGTCTCGGGCTACGTCAAGGGCATGAAGCCCACGGACGCGACCTATGCGGTCGCGGTGCCGGTGTTCGGCGAGGGCGGCGTCACCCATATCCTCAGCTTCACGGTCCCGATCGGCCGGCTGGACGGCCTGGTCGCCCGGGAAGCCGTCGAGGGCTGGACCACCGGCCTCTCCGACCGGGACGGGGTCATCCTGGCGCGGGTGCCCGATCCGGAGACCAATATCGGCTCGCAGCGCCTCGCGACCCTGCGTCAGTACCAGACCGCGACGCCGAATGTCTGGGAGGGCAAGGATCGGCGCCTCAAGGCCGTGACGGTCGTCGAGGCCCGCTCCCGCCTCACGGGCTGGACCGCGGCCGCGATCATCCCGCAGGCCCTGGTGGAAGCGCGCCTGCGCAACTGGATCTGGGCCTTCTGCGGCTTCGGCCTCCTGGTGCTGGCGACCTCGTCCATCCTGGCGGTTCACCTGTGGTCGCGGGTCTCGCAGCCCCTGCGCCGGCTCGCCGCGACGGGGCCGGCCCTCTCCCGCGGCGAGGTCATCCCGCGGATCACCTCGCCGATCCACGAGATCCGGCGCCTGGGGGACGTGCTCGCGGAGGCCTCCCAGCGCCTGCGCCTGCGCAGCGACGAGCGCGACCGGGCGCTGGCGGAGACCGAGCGCGGCCTGAGTGCCCTGCGCGAGAGCGAAGCCCGCTTCCGCCACATGGCCGATTCCGCGCCGGCCCTGATCTGGATGACCGACGAGAACGCCCGGATCAGCTTCGCCAACATGCATTTCGACCACATGTTCGGGCTGCATACGGCCGCCGTGCTGGCCGGCGAGGATTGGCGCCGGATCCTCTTCGCGGAGGACTACGAGGCCTTCGCGACCCGCTTTCGGGACGCCTTCGCGGCGCGGGTGCCCTTCCAGGCCGACGTCCGGGTGGTGGACCAGGACGGCGTCGTGCGCTGGCTGCGCTGCGAGGGGGTGCCGCGGACGGACGATACCGGCAATTTCCTCGGCTACACGGGCTGCAACGTCGACATCACCGACGCCAAGCGCGCCGCCGAGCACCAGCAATTGCTGATCCACGAACTGAACCATCGCGTGAAGAATACCCTGGCCACCGTGCAGTCGATCGCGGGACAGTCCCTGCGCCGGCTCGAGGGGCCGGAGGCCACCGCGGCCCGAGCCGCGTTCGAGGCCCGCCTGCTGGCCCTGGCCCGGGTGCACAACGTCCTCACCCGGGAGAGCTGGGACGGCGCCGAGCTTGGGAACGTCGTGGCCGACGCCATCGCGCCGCTGGATGCGGCGGAGGGGCAGCGCTCCCGGTTCTTCGTCTCCGGCCCAGCCCTGCGGCTGCCGCCGCGCCTGGCCTTGTCGATCGCCATGGCGCTCCATGAGCTCGGCACCAATGCGGTCAAGTACGGGGCGCTCTCGCAGGAGGGGGGCACGGTGACGATCGCCTGGTCGGTGGAGCGCCAGGCGGAGACCCGCCTGATCCTGCGCTGGAGCGAGGCGGGCGGCCCCCCCGTCGTCCCGCCGACCCGGACCGGCTTCGGCTCGCGCCTGATCGAGCGCAGCCTGGCCCGGGAACTCGATGGCGAGGTCCAGTTGCTGTTCGCGGCCAGCGGTGTCGTCTGCACCATCGAGGCCCCGGTCCCCCCGCCGACTCTGCTGGAGCGCAAGGCGGACCTCATCGGCCCGCGCGAGATGCCGCTCTCCCGCTCGGCCTGAGCCGGACTCGATCCGGACCGGCGGCCGAGCGGCGTCGATCCGACGCGCCGCCCGTCTTCCTCCGCGCCTGCCCGGGCGCCATCCTGAATTGGATGGGCCGTGCCGTGCCGGGCCTCGCGGGATGGTTCAGCGCCTGAACAGATTTGGTCCAGGCGGACGCCCCTCGGTCTCGCCGGAGGTTGCGGGCGGCGATCCCCGGGCCACGCGCGGGCCTCCCGGCATCGCCGGCCTGTGTCGAAGTGGACGTCGCGTTCGGCCGGGTGTCCCACCTGGGCTGGACCGGACGGATGATCCCTCAGGCCTCCGCAAGGGTTCTGAATTCGTCATAGATACTAACAATCAATATGGAATTTTAAATAAATTATAATGAAACGCTAAAGCTTACCGAACCAAAACTGGTGGTAGACAACAAGCACTGATTGTGGCGAGCCACCTGTTAATTGTTCGCGTTGCACAACAGCGCATCGCGGTGCGAGACGGAACGCTTCTCGATTTTGAGCGGGTGTTTCAGGCCATAAGGATACATTAATGGAAGATCGGTAGATCACATCGCTACGCCTTACAGGACCAACCGCGATGCTCGGCCTTCCCTTCGCTCGTTCCACCCCGAAGTCGCCCGTCACCGAGACGGCGCCGGATGCCGCTGGGATCCGCGACGAAGCCCGTCTGGTACAGGCGGTGGAATCCCTGATGGTGAGCCAAAATCTCGCATCGGTCGATCTGCCCGAGGGGCCGCTCCGCGCCGCGATCGAGCGGTTGCATGCGAATCGCGAAGCCGATCTCCTGCGCAGCCTGGCCACCACCGCCTCCGTCGCCCGCGAGGCTTCCGAGGCTGCGACGAACACGGGCTGGATGACCTACGACGTCGGTGAGGTGGCGAGCGCCACCCAGACGATCGCGGGCGCCGCCGAGGAGATGGCGGCTTCCGTGGCGGAGGTGGCGCAGACCTCCGAGACCGTGGTGACCGTCGCGCGGGATGCCCTCGCGGAGACCCAGGCCTGCATCCAGGACGCGCAGAAGGCGCGCACGGCGATGCACGAGATCGATGTCCGGACCTCGCAGATCTCCGATCGCGTCGTCGTCCTCGAGCGCGCCATCGCGCAGATCGAGGTGATGGCCACCACCATCGCGGCGATTTCGGCGCAGACCAATCTCCTGGCCCTCAACGCCACCATCGAGGCCGCCCGGGCGGGCGAGGCCGGCCGCGGGTTCTCCGTGGTGGCCGCCGAGGTGAAGTCGCTCTCCGCCCAGACCGCCAAGTCCACCGGGGAGATCCGCGGGCTGCTGAGTACCCTCACCGCCGAGATGGGCGCGATCTCGGAGGCGGTTCACGAGAGCCGCAGCGCCGTCACCACGGGCCGCACCATCGTCGATCACCTCGAGCACCGGATCGTCGAGACCAATGCCCGCATCGCGCAGGCGAGCGACCTGAACCAGGCGATCTCGCACATGCTGGGACAACAGCGGGCCGCGACCTCGGAAATCTCGACCAGCGTGCAGAACATCGCCGCGAAGGCCTCGAAGACCCACGAGGAAATCGAGAAGATCACGAGCCGGCTCGTGCGCGCCGAGGCCACCGGCCAGACGGCGCTGAACGCGAATGCCCGCGACGTACCGGTCTACGCCCTGGTGCGCCTGCCGGCCGATCTCGGCGCGTGGAAGCGCAAGCTCGCCCGGGTTCTCGTCGGCATGGCCCAGCCGGATCCGATCCTGGCCACCCCGTCGGGCCAGCCCGGCCGGAGCCTGAAGACGGACCTGGCCGGGACGGCACCGGCCGCCCACCCCGCCTTCGCCCGGCTGGTGGCTGCGGAGAGCAAGGCCTTCGCGGAAGCCGGCAAGATGCTGGAAGCCCTCAAGGCCAGCAACTGGGATGTCGGAACCCCCGCCTACCAGGCCGCCGCGGAAGCGATGAAGGAGATGCTCGTCGCCGCCAAGGAAATCGCCGGCTGAGGGCCGGCCGCGCCGCGGGGCGGCGCGTCGGAA
The DNA here is from genome assembly GCF_001424705.1 of Methylobacterium sp. Leaf465. GTDB lineage: Bacteria > Pseudomonadota > Alphaproteobacteria > Rhizobiales > Beijerinckiaceae > Methylobacterium. The sequence continues at coordinate 435,566 of NZ_LMRA01000001.1, read as the reverse complement.
ACGGGGAGCGGGTGCCCTTGTCGAGGCGCCCGCTTTCGGCTTCCTTGCGCGGGTCGCCACGGAGCCCTCGCTTGACCTCATCCCTTGCCGCCGCCGCCGAGGCCCCGCCGTTCAACGGCGCGCGCTTCTGCCTTACCGAGAATGCCCGTCTGCGCGCCCACAAGACGGCGCTCATCATGGCGGGAGTCGGCGACGACGTTCGCGTCCTGACCTTCGGCGAGGTCGATCGGGCGGTCCGGGCCATCGGGGCCGGGCTTCGGTCCCTCGGCCTCGCGCCCGGCGCGCGCGTGATGATTCGCATGGGCAACGAGGCGGACTACGTGCTGGTCTACTTCGGAGCCCTAGCCGCCGGCTTCGTGGCCCTGCCGGCCTCGCCGCAACTGACCGAGCCCGAGGCCGCGTTCCTGATGGAGAATGCGGGCGCGTCCGTCGTGGTCGTGGGGGCGGGCCATGCCGTCGATCCGGCCGGGCTCGGGGGGCGAATTCTGCTCCGGCCCGACGACATCGCCGCGATGAAGGCCGGGCCGCTGCTGCCCGATTACGCGGACACCCGGGCCGAGGACCCCGCGACCCTGGTCTACACCTCCGGCACGACCAGCCGGCCCAAGGGCGTCCTGCACGCGCATCGCGCCATCCGCGGGCGCCGGCCGATGCACGCGCACTGGCTCGGCCTGTCGGAGCACGACGTCATGCTCCATGCCGGTACGATGAACTGGACCTACGCGCTGGGCGTCGGGATCACCGATCCCTGGGCCTGCGGCGCCACGGCGGTGCTCTACGACGGCCCGCGCGATCCGGCGATCTGGCCGGCCCTCATCGCCCGCCATCGGGCAACGCTCTTCGCCGCCGTGCCGAGCGTCTACCGCCAGATCCTGAAATATGCCGATCTCGGGGCCGTCGATCTCGGCACCCTGCGCCACGGGGTGACGGCGGGAGAGGCCCTGTCGCCAGAGCTCCTCGCGGCCTGGACGCAGGCGACCGGCAAGCCCCTCTACGAGGCCCTCGGGATGAGCGAGTGCTCGACCTACGTCTCGAGCGGCCCGACGATCCCCGTGCGCCCCGGCTCCCCCGGCAAGCCGCAGCCCGGGCGCCGCGTGGCGATCCTGTCGCCCGAGGGCCCGGCCGAGCCGCTGCCGCCCGGAGAGGTCGGCCTCCTCGCCATCCACCGCTCCGAGCCGGGCCTGATGCTGGGCTACTGGAACCGGCCCGAGGAGGAGGCCGCGGTGATGCGCGGCGACTGGTTCGTCGGTGGCGACCGCGCGAGCCTCGATGCGGACGGCTACCTGACCTACCACGGCCGCAACGACGACCTCATGAACGCCTTCGGCTATCGGGTCTCGCCGAACGAGATCGAGGGAGTCGTGATCGAGCATCCCGACGTCGCCGAGGTCGGCGTCGCGGAGATGGCGGTCCGGGCCGACCTCAGCGTCATCACCGCCTTCGTCGTGCCGAAGCCCGATGCCGTGCTGGACGCCGACGACATTATGGCCTGGTGTCTCGATCGCCTCGCGACCTACAAGTGCCCCCGCGAAGTGCGCTTCCTGGATGCGCTGCCGCGCACGGCGAACGGCAAGATCCAGCGCAAGCGCCTCGCCGCCAGCGTCGGCGCCTGAGACGGCACGGCGGCCGCAAGAGCCGCCCTGCCCGGCCCGTCCGGCGGCCCCGGGGCATCGACCGGGCCTGTGGCCCCGACGGCACGCCCGCCCGGAAGGCATCGATTTCCCTGCGGCCGCGCCAATCGCAGCTTGACCCGCCGAATGCGAAATTCTAGATCGACCGCCTGCGGAGACGTGGCCGAGCGGCTGAAGGCACTCGTTTGCTAAATGAGCATACCCCGAAAGGGGTATCGAGGGTTCGAATCCCTCCGTCTCCGCCATTCCTTTCGGTGTTCTCCCAGTCGCTCCCGACGCTGATCCGTGTCAGGCCCGTGCGCGCGACGGAGGCATCGCCGATCGTGTCGCCTCGTCCTGTCGGATCGACAAGCGCCGTCATCGCCTCGGGCCGGGTTCAGGACGCTCGACCGTTCGACCCGAGATCGCCTGCTCCGATCCGGCCCCACGTTTGCGGAGCGACGGCTCACGCATCCGCCCGGCTCTCGCGGCGTCTCGGCCCCTCACCCCGGACGGGTGCCCGCGAGCGGATCGTTCGCCAGGAGGATCGGCTCGCCGTGCGGTGTGGCCGCGGCGGCCCGTGCGAAGGCGGCCCGGCGCGCGGCGAGGCGTTCGGGCGCCGCGATGCCGCGTGCCGCGAGCAGGCCTTCGAGGGTCGCGAGCCAGGCGGCATAGTCCGCCGCCTGCCCGGTGCGCCGCGTCTGCGCCCCGAGCGCCTCCGCCCATTCGCTCCAGTCGAACAGGCCGCGGTCGTGGAGCGCCACCACCAGGGCGAAGGCCTGGGCCTCCCAGGGCTCGGCAAAGACCGGATCGGCCCCGTCGTCCCGGGGAATCTGATCGGCGCTCATGCGGAGCGTACCGGTTCGACGGGTTCCAGGTAGCTCTCGAAGGCGTTCACCGAGACGGTGTGGCCGGGTTCGGCCTGGTCCCCCCAGAGGTCGCGGCCCGAGAACCGGACGGTGTAGAGCCATTGCGGCGCCTCGCCGGCGAGCTGCGCGTTCGTGTCGGGAAAGACGAAGCCGCCATGCACCGCCTCGATGGTTCCGATCTGGCCCCGCACGTAGCGCGGCAGGCGCGTGTGTCCCGCCGGATGGATGATCCGGGCGCGGACGCGGTCGCCCCGCGAGAAGCGCGCCGGGTCGGGGACGGGCCGGTCACTCGGGAAGCCCCGCGCGAAGAGCGTCGCCACCTCTTCCCCCCGAAGGACGCGCTTGACCGGAGCGGCGGGAGCCGACGCGATGCCGGTGGACAGCTCCTCGGGCGTGACGAGGCCGTGGTGCTGCACCTGGCGTTCCAGCGCCTTGAGCCAGATCGCGTAATAGCTGGAAGCGAGGTACTCGCCCGGCGGCAGCGCCTCGCGGGCCGACCGGCTGGCATCGAGGTTCCAGGCGCCGGAGAGGCCCATGGCCATCGCGAGGCCGAAGACGCGCTTCTCCCAGGCCGCATGGAAGCGCGGCTCGTCGGCTTCGGGCGCGACAGGGCCGAAGCCGTGCATGCCGCCGAGGTCCTGCCCCCCGTTCATGCGGTCGTTGCCGGCGCGCGCGGAAGGCCGGTGCCGATCATCGCATCCCGGGTGACGAGGGCCGCGAGGGCTGCCTCGTCCAGTTCTTCCGTTCCGGCGGGACGCATCGGCAACACCATGTAGCGCAGCTCGGCGGTGGAATCCCAGACCCGGATGCGCTGTTCGACCGGCAGCGTCACGCCGAACTCGGCCAGCACCGCGCGCGGCTCGATCACGGCGCGCGAGCGGTAGGGGGGCGACTTGTACCAGATCGGTGGCAGGCCGAGCACCGGCCACGGGTAGCAGGAGCAGAGCGTGCAGACCACGAGGTTGTGTTCCTCGGGGGTGTTGGCGACGACGACCATGTGCTCACCACCCCGCCCGCCGACGCCGAGCTCGCGCATGGCCGGATTGGCATCCGCGAGCAGGCGGGCGCGAAAGCCGGGATCGACCCAGGCCCGCGCCACCACCCGGGCCCCGTTATGCGGGCCGACCTTGGTCTCGTAGGTCTCGATCAGCGCATCGAGGGCGGCCGGGTCGACGTAGCCCTTGTCCACGAGGATGGATTCCAGGGCGCGCACCCGCAATTCCATCGGCGAGAGTTCGCTTGCCGGGTGCCTCCCATGGGAATGGTCATCATGATCGTGAGGGTGCGCCATGCTCAATCTCCAGACCGCACCTTACGGGCTGAATCGACGCCCGTCATGCGTGCAGCGGGTCCTGTCGCGTGCCGGGCAAGCCCTTCCCGAATCGTGAAGGATACGGATCGGACGTCATGCGGTGCAGGGCAAAACGGCACGGTTCGGCCGATCCTGATCGTCCGCTCGACCTGTTGGCGAGCGAGGGCTTTTCGCCAGCCATGACGGCGCCGCCTGAGGTCGGGGTGGGGCGGGACCTGTCAGCACGCGCTGCGACCGGTCCGAGAAATTGGTCCTCGGTCTGCGGACGCCTCGGGTCGCGCACGCTCATCCGTTGCAGGGCGTCCGTTCCCGGAAGTCGCGCTCCGAGGCTCGGGACCGCCTCCGCCGCCAGTCCGAGTGCGGGATCCGCCACGGCGCCGGCGCCGATGACGTCGGCCTTGTCGGTCGCGTCCTCGCGCAGGGCGATCTCGTCGGAAGGAAGGCTGGGGCTCACGCTGCGCAGAGGCCCGGAACGGCGACCGTGTGGAACAGCTGCGGGCTCGCGGTGGCGGTCGCCGGATCATCGGCGAGACGGGCTCGGAACTCGGGATCGGTGAAGGCCGTACGAAACGCCGCGACGCTGTCCCAGACGGCGTCATCCAGGAAGACGCCCCTGCCCGCGATGCTGCGGTGCCGAGACGAATCCGGGCTGGCGCTTCATGATCTCCGTGTCGTCCGTCCAGGCGGCGAGCAGGGCATCGGCATCCGTGGGCGGGATTTCGAGGACGAGACTGGTCCAGGCGCGCCGGGCCTTGCGGGGCGTCGGTCCCGCTCGATCGGTCCCAGCCGAGCGGTCATGCGTCGTCCGTCGCAAGATTGGGCATCGATCGGGGCGCCCGCAGCGCCTGATCGGGAATGCCGGTTCGATTATCTCGTCCGTTGGACGCGATGCCAGGGCCGCGATGCTGGACGGGGCCACGCGTAGATCTCTGTGGCGTCCTGAGATCGATCCTCTCGAGGCGCCGACTCGAGGCGCCGATCAGTCACCCCTCGTCTTGGCCAAATCCGTCAGCACCAACTCTGGACCCTTCCAACGCCAGCCGTGGCGGGTTCTTCGCGGCCCGCCACCGGGTCGGGGCCGCGTACGTCCGATCCCGCCATGAGCCAGGCCCTAACTCACAAGGCCAATGGAAGTCTACGACTTATTGAGCTGATCGCATTGGATGTATACCACCGTTCGTCTCGGGGCCTGACGGCGCCATGCTTCCTCTCCCGGACCCGTGATCGACAAACTCGACCTTCTCCTCGCCCTGTCGCGGGAGCACCATTTCGGGCGCGCCGCGGATGCGTGCTGCGTGACGCAGCAGACGCTGTCGGCCGGTGTGAAGAGCCTGGAAAACCAACTCGGGACCCGGCTGGTGCAGCGCGGCTCCCGGTTTCAGGGATTCACGCCCGAGGGCGAACGGGTTCTGGCCTGGGCCCGGCGGATCGTCGCCGATGCGCGCGCGATGCGCGAGGATGTCGCGACCCTGCGCCGGGGACCGGCGGGACACCTGCGGATCGCCGCGATCCCGACCGTCCTTCCGATGATCTCCGCGCTGACCACCCCGTATCATCTCCGCTATCCGGACGTCCGCCTCAGCGTCCTGTCAGCGACGTCGGCGACCATCCTCGACCTGATCGAGAACCTCGTGGCGGATGCCGGTCTCACCTATCTCGACCATGAGCCGCTGAGCCGGGTCACGACGATCCCGCTCTTTAAGGAGCGCTACCAGCTTCTCACCGCGGCCGGCGGCCAGCACGACGGGCGCACCAGCATCACCTGGTCCGAAGTCAGCCGGACGCCGCTCTGCCTGCTGACGCCCGACATGCAGAACCGGCGCATCGTCGATCAGCAGCTTCGGGCCTCGGGGAGCGACCCTGCGCCGACCCTCGAGTCGAATTCGATGATCGTCCTGATGAGCCATGTGCGCACCCTGCACTGGTCGAGCATCATGCCGGCCGCGCTGGCCGACGCCCTCGGGCCGATGCCGGGTCTGCGGACGATCCCGATCGTCGAGCCGGAGATCGAGCACACGATCGGCCTCGTCGTGCCGCAACGCGAACCGGCGACGCCGATGGTCGCCGCGCTGGTGGGCATCGCGCGACAGCTGGCGCGGACCCTGGATGAGCGGATCGGGAAGGCGGACGCGTCGCGGGCCTGCGCCGTCGACGTTCGTGAGAACAGTCTCCGATGACACGCGAGCGCACGGCGCCCGGATCCATCGAGCCGGAAGACCCTGCTGGGGCGGAAACCGGCCTCTGCGTCCGGTGCGAGAAGACGCGAAACTTCTCCCTCCTCTCGATCACTCGCAGGTGCTGAGTTCCCACCATGATCAAGTCCGGTCTGATCGCCCGCACGTGCGAGCAACACCCGCATCTCGGAGCCGCGGAGGCGGACGCCGTGGTGAACGCCATCCTGGCACGGATCGCCGAAGCCCTGGCTGCGGACGACCGGGTCGAATTGCGGGGGCTCGGCGTCTTCTCGGCCGTCCCCCGGGCGCCGCGCCCGGGGCGAAACCTGGCGTCCGGCGCCCCGGTCCTGGTGGGCGAGAAGCGCATCGTCTCGTTCCGGGCGAGCCGGACGATCGCGGCGCAGCTGCGTGGGTCCGCGGCACCGATTCCCCTGCGGACGAAAGGCCCGGTCGTGACCTTGTCTCTCTTGCCCTCCTGCAACGCCGAGCGATCCCGTGCGGCGTAGCGCCTGTCGTCCCGTCTGCGCCGCATCGGCGCTCTGCGGCCCGCACCGGCCCGGACATCCCGTCCGTAGGCGCCGGCTGCCGGACCCACTACACTGACGCGGACACCCGCTCGTCTGGGGATCGTTCTCCTGTGAACACGGCACCGTTTCCACGTCCGCATGGCGGTCTGCGCCGTGCGCGTCACGCCACCCTTCGCCTCGTTCCCTTGCTGGCGGGGCTCGGTCTCGGCGGCCCCCTCGACGCACGGCCCTTCACCGATGCCGCCGGCCGGACCGTCGCGGTGCCCGAGCGCCCCGCCCGAATCCTGGCGGCCGGCCCGCCGGCCTCCGTCCTGCTCTACACCCTGGCGCCGGACCGGATGGTCGGCTGGATCCGCAGCCCGACCCCGGAGGAGAAGCCCTTTCTCGCTCCCGCGACCCGCGACCTGCCCGTCACGGGGCGCCTGACCGGGCGCGGCGGGACTGCGAACGTCGAGGCGGTCCTCGGCCTCAAGCCCGATCTCATCCTCGATGTCGGCAGCACCGCGCCGACCTACGTGTCCCTCGCCGATCGGGTCCAGGCCCAGACCGGGATTCCCTACGTGCTCCTCGACGGGCATTTCGAGAAGACCGCGGAGAGCTATCGGCGCCTCGGCGCCCTCCTCGGCCTGGAATCGGCGGCGGCGGACCTCGCGGGTGCGTCCGAGGCCGCGATGGCGGATGTGGCCCGGGTGATCGCGACGGTGTCGGAGGCGCGGCGCCCGCGCGTCTACTACGCCCGCGGGCCGAAGGGGCTCGAGACCGGCCTCGGCGGGTCGATCAACGTCGAGCTCCTCGGCGTGGTCGGAGCCCGGAACGTTGCGGCCGCCGCCGGCCCCGGCGGGATCGCCACCGTCTCGCCGGAACAGGTGCTGGCCTGGGACCCGGACGTGATCCTCACCCAGGATGCCGGCTTCCGGCGTGGGATCGCGCAAGACCCGCTCTGGTCCGGCCTCCGGGCCGTCCGCGCGGGCCGGGTCTACCAGGTGCCGGCCCTGCCCTTCGGCTGGTTCGATGCACCGCCCGGGGCCAATCGCCTGATCGGCATCCGCTGGCTGGCGCAGGTGCTCTACCCGGACCTGTTCCCGACCGGCCTGAAAGCGGCGACGCGGGACTTCTACCGGCGCTTCTACCATGTGGATCTCGAGGACGGGCAGGTGGCGGCGCTGCTCTCGGGCGCCGCGCCCGGTCCAAAGCCATGACGCCGGACACGGAGGCCCTCGCCCTGCCGGAGAAGGCGGAACGCCGGCGATGGGCGCGGATCTGGCCCGTCCTGGCGCTGATGCTGGGGCTCCTCGCCCTGGTGGTGCTGGCGCTGGCCACCGGGCGCTTCGCCGTTCCCCTCGGCGACGTGGTCGAGATCCTCGGGGCCCGGCTCGTCGGCCTGCCCGCGCGGGCCGACCCGGCAATGCAGACCGTCATCCTCCAGGTCCGCCTGCCCCGTGTCCTCGCCGCCCTGGTGGTGGGGGCGAGTCTCGCGGCGGCCGGGGCGACCTACCAGGGCCTGTTCCGGAATCCCCTGGTCTCGCCGGACATTCTCGGGGTCTCGGCGGGGGCGAGCCTCGGGGCGGTGCTCGGCATCTTCCTGTCCCTGCCCGTGGCGGCGATCCAGGGGCTCGCCTTCGCCGGCGGCCTCGCCGCGGTCGCCGCCGTCTACGCGGTCGGCGCGGCGGTGCGCGGTCAGGATCCGGTGCTGACGCTGGTCCTGGCCGGTGTCGCCATCGGGGCCGTGCTGGGCTCGGCCATCGCGCTCCTGAAGGTCCTGGCGGATCCCTACAACCAGTTGCCGGCCATCACCTACTGGCTCCTCGGCAGCCTCGCTTCGGTGACGTCGGGGGATGTCGGTGCGATCCTGCCGGCGATCGGCCTCGGTCTGGCGCCCCTGGTGCTCCTGCGCTGGCGCATGAACCTGATGAGTCTCGGCGAGGAGGAAGCGCGCGCCCTCGGGGTCGAGACCCGGGTCCTGCGCCCGGTCCTGATCGCCGCCGCCACCCTGGTCACCGCCGCCTCGGTGTCGGTGACGGGGGTGATCGGCTGGATCGGCCTCCTGGTGCCGCACGTGGCCCGGCTGCTGGTGGGCCCGGATTTCCGCCGCCTGCTGCCGGCTTCCCTGGTTCTCGGCGCGGGCTACCTGCTCGCCGTCGACCTCGTGGCCCGCACCATCGCCCCCATCGAGGTGCCGCTCGGCATCCTGACCGCCCTCATTGGCGCGCCGTTCTTCCTCTGGCTCCTTGCCAGCGGCCGGCGGGGCTGGGCCTGATGCTCAGCGTCGAGGATCTCGCCTTCGGCTACGGGCGCCGTCGCATCGGCGCCGGCCTCGCCCTCACCGTGGAGCCCGGGGAGGTGCTGTGCCTGCTGGGCCCAAATGGCGGCGGCAAGACCACGCTGTTCAAGACGCTCCTGGGCCTGCTTCCGCCCCTCGGCGGCCGCATCCGCCTCGACGGGGAGGAGCTCGGCCGTTGGTCTCGGCGCCGGCTGGCGGCGAGCCTCGGCTACGTCCCCCAGGCGCAGGGCGGGTTCTTTCCGTTCCGGGTGCGCGACGTCGTCCTGATGGGGCGCGCGAGCCGGCTCGGCGCCTTCGCGAGCCCCGGCCCGGCCGACCACGCCGTGGCCGAGCGAGTTCTCGAAACCCTGGAGATCGGGCACCTCGCGGAACGGATCTACACCGAGATCAGCGGCGGCGAGCGCCAGATGGTGCTGATCGCCCGCGCGCTCGCCGGCGAACCCCGGATCGTCGTGATGGACGAGCCCACCGCCAGCCTCGATTTCGGCAACCAGGCCCGGGTGCTCGGCCAGATCCGGCGCCTGTCGCGATCGGGTATCGCGGTCGTCCTCTCGACGCACGACCCGGACCACGCCTTCCTGTGCGCCGACCGGGTGGCCCTGCTGCACGAGGGCCGACTCCTCGCCCTCGGGACTCCGGCCGCGACGATCACGCCCGAGACCCTGGCGCGGATCTACGGCGTCGCCGTGGCGGTGGTGCCGCTTCCGGGGCATGGGCATGCCGTCTGCGCTCCGATCCTGCCGGATTAGGGAAGCGGCGCCCCGGGAACGGCAGTCCCTTGCCCGATGCCCCGCACGGTCTCGGGCGGACGATAGCCGGATGTCCGGCACGCGCGCTCGGCCAGGGCCTCCGCGAGGGCGTCGAAGGTCGCGTCGATCCGGGATTGGGCGGTCGCGAGGTAGTAGCGCTCCCAGCCCACGGATAGAAAATCGAGTCCGAACCGGTCGGCCGCCGCCCGCGCACCGAGCCCGGCATCGGCCGCGCCGTAGGCAATCACGGCGGCGACCGCCTGATGCGTGAATTCCTCGGTGGCGTAGCCCCGGATCCGGTCGGCCGGAATGTCGTGCTGGGCCAGGAGCCGATCGAACCACACCCGGGTGCCCGACCCCTTCTGGCGATTGACGTACCGGGCATTTCCGGCGGCGAGGTCGTCCACGCCGCGGATGCCGAGGGGATTGCCGGCCGCGAGCATCAATCCCTGCTCGCGCTCGAATAGAATCCTGACCCGGAAACCGGGATCGGCCGCGAGGTCCGCGAAGGCGGGACCGGCCGTCGGCCAGTCGACGGCACCGCAGTGGAATCCGGCCGCATCGGCACGGGCCTCGGTCAGGCGCGCCACGGCATCCTCGCTGCCGGCGATCGCCAGGGCGAGCTTCGGCCAAGTCGCGGCGACGTCCATGATGAGCAGGTCGTGGCTGGCGACCAGCGTGACGGGGCGCACGGCCCCGGTCAGGACCGGCGCGAGGTGGGCACTGATGGCGCGTGCTTCCCGGGCCATCGGCGCCGCGAGACTGGCCGCGGCCGCTCCCAGGGACTCGCGCAGCAGCACACCCGTGGGCGTCAGCGCGCTGCCGTGCCCGCGCGTCTTCTGCACGAGCTGGTGCCCGAGGCCGGCTTCGAGGGCACGAAGACGCTCCCAGGCCGCCCGGTAGCAGAGGCCGAGCGCGGTCGCGATGCCCTGGACGGAGCCCGTCTCCGCGATCGCGTCGAGCACCGTGACGGCCTCGGCGACCGAGATGCGGTGCGACCCGACGGTGATCGTGCCGCCTAGGGCGAGGTCGATGGCGAGAGGTGAATCATCGGATGCGTGCATCATATTGCGTCGATCGTAACATCTTTCTACGTATTTGCGACGGGTGCCCGCGCTTAGGGCTGCCGCGGATGACGGGATTCGATGGCATGAGGCGCGACCACGAAACTCCGACAGGTGCTGCCCTCGTGGCGGTTTCAGCCGCGCGCGAGGCGGCTTTTGGGCGCCGCGACGCCGTGTCCTCCAGATCGTAGACCTGATCTTGGCCCTCGCCCTCCGAGCGACGCGTGCCGTCGGACGGTCGCGCCCGGAGCGCGACGCCGCAAGACCGCTCCGCCTGCAATTCTCACCCTTGGAGATTTCACGCCTCGCGGCAGCCTATCGGATCGACGCGAAGGAGCGGGCGGCCCTCGCCGCCGGCGCGCGCATCCGGCACGGCGCCTGCACGCGTGAGAACCTCGCCCCGATCCTGACCTGGAAGGTCAGCGACCGTGGCCGGAGTCGTCAACGGAGGAACAGCGACGAGGAGGTCGCCGACGCCCTGCGGACGGCGCTGCTCGCCACGACCCCGCGGGTGGCCGTGTCGGTCCTCACCGGTCTCTCCGGCGTGGCCGGGCCCGTTGCGTCGGCGATCCTGGCCGCGATCCGTCCGGACCATTACGCCGTCATCGACCCTCGGGGCCTCAAGGCCCTCGGCTGCGGACCGCTCGAGATCGGTGCGAAGGCGTCTCTGCCGCTCGACCTCTACCTCCGCTACCTCGCGTTCTGCCGTGACTTCTCCCGAAGCTTCGGCGTCACCCTTCAGGATCTGGACCGCGCACTCTGGGAATGGGCGATGGCCGCCGACCTGCGACCCGGGCTTCCGCCCGGTCTCCTCCGCAGCCGTGAGGACATCCACGCGCCGCGCTGAGCCGGAGGCAGGACGGCGTCCGGGTCGGACCCGCAGCCGGGATCGAGAACGGCGATCGCTCGATTTGGACCGGGCCTGTCTCCCCCGAAGCCTCCGCGAGACCGTGAACCGGAGGGATCCGGCTTCCGCGGGCGGTTCGGGTTCTGGGACGACCGCCATCCCGCGTGAGACCGGCGGGATCGGCGCCTGACGCCGCCTCGGCGGCGCGTTCACGGAGCGTTGAAGGGGACCAACCCGGAACGGAGACCGGACCGGTCCGTTCATCTGCAAGCCGATCCCGACCGGAGTTCCTGACCTTGCAAGCCCCCGTTCGCTACAGTCCCGATGTCGAGACGGTGACGTCCGATGAGAACGAGACCATCGCGCAGCTCAACCAGACCTTCGACAAGATCCTGCAGACCGTGGCCGAGGATTCCGGACATGCGGTGCGTTCGGTGCATGCCAAGTCGCACGGCATCCTGGAGGGCGAGCTCCGCATCGATGACGCCCTGCCCGCAGAACTCGCCCAGGGCCTGTTCGCCCGCCCCGGGACGCACAAGGTCTTCATGCGCCTGTCCACCAACGCGGGCGATATCCTCCCCGACGCCGTCTCGCTGCCGCGGGGTCTCGCGCTGAAGGTGCTCGACGTCGAGGGCGAGCGCCTGGCCGGCGCCGACGGCGCCACCCAGAACTTCATCATGGTCAACGGTAAGGTCTTCCAGGCCCCGAGCGCCCAGAAGTTTCTCGGCAGCCTGAAGCTGTTGGCCGGCACCACCGACCGGGCCGAGGGCCTGAAGGTCGCGGCCTCGACGGTGCTGCGGGGCGTCAACAAGGCGCTTCAGGCCGTGGGCGTCGAGAGCACGACGCTGGCGTCCCTCGGCGGCGCACCCAACGTCGACCCGCTCGGCGAGACCTACTACAGCGTCACTCCGTTCCGGTACGGCGACTACATCGCCAAGTTCTCGGTCGCTCCGGTTGCCCCGGCGCTCACCGCGCTGACCGGGAACGAGATCGACGCGTCCGGTCGTCCCAATGCGATCCGCGAGACGGTGCAGTCCGAGATGCGCGGCATCGAGGGCGTCTGGGAGTTCCGCGTCCAGCTCTGCCGCGACCTCGCGCGCCAGCCCGTCGAGGATCCGACGGTGGAGTGGGACGAGGTGGAAGCTCCGTTCCGGCGCGTCGGGCTGATCACCGTCCGGCCGCAGGACAGCTGGGATCCGTCGCGCGTCCAGGCGGTCGACGAAGGGATGCGCTTCAGCATCTGGACGGGCCTCGCCGCCCATCAGCCCCTTGGCAACATCAATCGCGCCCGCAACGCCCCCTACAAGCACTCGGCCGAGTTTCGCCAGCGCTTCAATGGATGTCCCATCCATGAGCCCGGCGCCGGGCATTGAGGATTGGCCGGTGTCTTCCCAAGACCGCCTCCTCCCGCTTCTCGCAGCAAGGACATCCATGAGCCCGCTCGCACGAACCCTCGCCGCCGCATTGCTGGTGATCCCCGTTGCGGGCACGGCCGTCGCGGCGGCGGGCGACCACGCGGAGCATGGCAGCGTCACCGTTCCGGACGCGGCCAGCGTGGTCTACGAGGCCGGTCCGGCGAACCTGCCCAAGGGCACGCAGATCAGCCGGGTGGCGGGTGATCCGGCCAAGCCCGGGCCCTTCGTGCTTCGCATCAAGTTTCCCGCCGAGACCGTGATCGCCCCGCACACGCATGCGCAGGCCGAAACACTGACTATCCTGGCCGGCTCCATCTACCATCAGCACGGTGCGACGCTGGACAAGAGCGCCGGCAAACCGCTGCGCGCCGGCGGCTTCGTCTACCTGCCGCAGGACATGCCGCACGCCCTCTGGACCACGAGCGAGCCCGTGGAACTGCAGGTCAACGGGACCGGCCCCTTCGGTCTGAACTACATCGACCCGGCCGACGATCCGAGCCGCACCGCCCAGGGTCCCCGCTGAGCTTGGGTTCAAACGTCCTGCCGTCGACCCTGTCCGCGCACGCCATCGAGATCCGCCCTACCGGAGTGACCCCGTGATCTATCCTGCCCTCACGGCTTTCTACGCGGCCGCGTTCGCCCTTCTCTATGTCGGCCTCTCGTCCTGGGTCGTTGCGGGCCGCCTGTCGGCGGACGTCCTGCATGGGGACGGTGGGAATCCGAACCTGGAGAAGCGCATCCGCGCGCAGGGCAATTTCGGGGAGTACGTGCCGCTGGCGCTGATCCTCGTCGCTCTGCTGGAAGCGGGCGGGGGGAGCCCGACCCTGGTCCGCAGCCTCCTGATCGCTTTGCTGGTGGCGCGGGTGCTGCACCCGTTCGGGATGTTCGCCCCGAAGAATTCGCCACGCCAATTCGCCTGCCGCGGGGGCGGGATCCTCGCGACCTTCGCGGTCATAGCCGTGGCGGCCGTCGCCCTCCTGTTCCGGGTCGGCTGAGGCGCGCGGCGGCGGATCAGATCTCGATACAGATCTTGCCGAAGTGCCGGTTGCTTTCCTGGTGCCGGAACGCCGCGACGAGATCCGCCAGGGGATAGCGGCGGTCGACGATCGGACGCAGCCCGCAGGCCTCGATGCCCCGGACCATCTCGATCTGCTGGCGTCGACTGCCGACGAGCACGCCCTGGAGGCGGATCTGCCGAAGCAGGGCCGGTACCAGGGGGAGTGGGCCGGCAACACCGGTCAGGATGCCGATCACCGAGATGTGCCCGCCCACCCGCACGGCGGCCATCGACTGCTCCAGGGTCGCCGGACCCCCGACGTCGAGGACGTGGTCGACTCCGCGCCCGTCAGTCAGGCGTCGGGCCGTTTCACCCCAGCTGGTGTCGGACCGGTAATTCAGGACGTGGTCCGCCCCCAGGGCGCGCAGGCGCTCAAGCTTCTCCGCGCTCGACGAGGTGGCGACCACGGTGGCGCCGGCGGCCTTGGCGAATTGCAGGGCGAAGAGCGAGACGCCTCCGGTGCCCTGAACCAGGACGACGTCGCCGCTCTTCAGGCCCGCATCCCCGTGCAGGGCCCGCCAGGCCGTGAGCGCGGCCGTCGTCAGGGTCGCCGCCTCGGCATGGTCCCATCCCCGCGGCGCGTGGGTGAACGCCATCGCGGAGGCGGTGACGCGCTCGCGGGCATACCCGTCGATGCCGTCGCCCGGCACGGTCGCGAATCCCTCGACCTGGGGGCTTCCTTCCGTCCAGGTCGGAAAGAAGGTGCTGACCACGCGGTCGCCGACCACGAAGGCGTCGACCCCCGGACCCACGGCTTCGACCTCACCGGCCCCATCCGACATCGGCACGCGCGCTTCGCTCGGGCCCCACATGCCGCTCACCACGGCGTAGTCGTGATAGTTGAGAGAACTCGCCCGCAGGCGGACGGTGATCTCGCCGGGGCCGGGTTCCGGAACCGGTCGCTCGCCGAAGCCGACGGCGTCGAAGCCGCCACCGGGTTGAACGATCACCGCGCGGGAGGCCGATACACGCATTCTGAACCTGTTCGTCTCGCCGGCGCGACGCACCGGCCCTGCAGGGGGCGGGATCCACGCAAGGGTGGAGGTCCCGGGCCGGAATCCGATGGTGGCAGCGGGCTCGGCCCCTGTCGAGACCATGTCTTCGTGACGCGATGGTGATGGGCCGGCCGGGTCCGGATCGCGTAGCAATCCCGGCATTGTCGACCGTCGTCGTTCGCGCTTAAGAACGACTCCAAGCCCAGCCGGTCGACGCGTCCAGCGTCGACGCTCCCCTGAGGATCGTCATGCGTCCATCGAGCATCAAGTACACCCTCGCGGCCGGTGTCGCCTTTGCTGTCGTCACGGTAACGCCGGTCTTCGCCGAGGAGGCGACGACCGCCGAGCAGACCATCAACGTCATGAACAAGCTGTTCGGGTCGCATCCGGGCAAGCGCGCCAACCATGCCAAGGGCGTGGTGGCGGAAGGCAGCTTCACCCCTTCGGCCGAGGCCGCGGGGATCAGCAAGGCGTCGCTGTTCCAGGGGCCGCCCGTCCCGGTGACGATCCGGTTCTCGGATGCGACCGGCGTGCCGACGATCCCCGACGGCTCGAAGAACGCCAATCCGCACGGGATGTCGCTGAAGTTCAAGCTCGTGGACGGCTCGGAGATGGACGTCGTCCTGAACGCGCT
Organism: Methylobacterium sp. Leaf465; assembly: GCF_001424705.1. Taxonomy (GTDB): domain Bacteria; phylum Pseudomonadota; class Alphaproteobacteria; order Rhizobiales; family Beijerinckiaceae; genus Methylobacterium. Next base: position 420,032 of record NZ_LMRA01000001.1, on the reverse strand, counting down.
CAAGTACTTCCCGGTCGCGACCGGTGAGGCGTTCCGCGACCTGCTCCAGGCCGTCGCCGACAGCGGTTCGGACGCGGCGCACCCGACCGCGCTCGAGCGGTTCACCGCCGCCCATCCGGCCGCAGCCACGGCCGGCGGCACGGCCAAGACCCCGTCGAGCCTGGCGCGACAGACCTATAACGGCGTGAACGCCTTCGTCTTCGTCGACAAGGACGGCAAGCGCCAACCGTTCCGCTTCCGCTTCGTGCCGGTTCAGGGCGAGGACATCCTCTCGCCCGAGGACGCGGCCAAGCGCGAACCGGATTACCTGATGGCGGAGATCGGTCCTCGCATCGCGAAGGAGCCGGCGCGCTTCACCGTTCAGGCGCAGCTCGCCGCGCCGGGCGACCCGACCAACGACGCCACCAAGCCCTGGCCCGAGGACCGGAGAATCGTCGACCTGGGAGTCCTCACCGTCTCCAAGGTCGTGCCCGACAGCGCCGAGGCCGAGAAGGCGCTGCTGTTCATGCCGAACGCGCTCACGGACGGCGTCGAGGTCTCGGACGATCCCCTGATCGACGCGCGGGTCCAGGCCTACGCCGTCTCGTTCGGACGCCGGAGCCAGTAGGCTCGTTCGCTGCCGGATCCCCGCTATCGGGTGGTTCCGGCGGCCGGCGCCCCCGGGGCGCCGGGGCGCGACGACGGGGGCTCCTTGTCCGAGGCTGCATCTGGGCCGGCCCGGTGGCTGCCCTCCTCGATCGCCCCGGAGCCGGTCAGCCCGCCGGCTTCGACGCTCGTCGTCCCGGAGCCCACCGGGGCGTCCGACCCCGACCGGGGCCTTTCACCGGCCTTGTCCGAACCGTCCGCGGCCGCTGCGGAGCCCGCGAGGCCGATCAGGATCGCGCCTGCGATGAGGGGGGCGTGCCTGGGCATGACTTCGAAGCCTCCGTCGTCCGTCGGACCGTTCCGACCTGTCCGATCCGAGAAGCGCAGCGCCTCCCCGGGTGTTCCCGGGATTCCTCGGGAAGACATGACCGGCCCCGCGCCGGGGTCCCGTCCGGCAGGCTGCTCGACATCGTCGGACCTTCCGCGGATGCCGGAGACATCGGGTGCCGCGATTGTGAGGCGGGCCCGGCGTCACGGCCGGAAACCCGGGCCGAGTGCCGAGGTTCGCTTGGACACGCACCCAGATAGGACTTCGGTATGGCCGAGACCCGCCCACCCCTGCGCTACAGCGACAGCATCGAAGTGAGGGCGCCTGACGAGGACGCGACGATCGCCAAGATCATCGCGGCGATGACTCACGCGAGCGAGAAGGTCCAGGCGCGCGAACACCGTGCGGTCCGGGCATCCCACGCCAAGGCGTCGGCCTTCCTGAAGGGCACGCTGCAGGTGCGCGACGATCTCCCACCGGAGTTGCGTCAGGGCGTCTTCGCGAAACCGGGCGGCTACGAAGTTGCCGTTCGTCTTGCCCAGGGGCCGGGCGAACACCTGCCGGACAAGGTGCACACCCACCGCGGCATGGCGATCAAGGTGTTCGGTGTGCAGGGCGAGACACTGCCGGACCATGACGCCGACACGCAGGATTTCGTCCTCGCCACGGGGCCGGTCTTCCCCAACGGCACGGCCGCGAGCTTTCTCGGTGCCATGAAGGGATTGGAGGCCGGCGCGGGTGGAAGCGTGCCCGACGGGATGAAGGCGGCCGTGTCGGCGACGGCAGGCGCCCTCAACAGTATGGTGAAGGCCGTGACCGGCGGCGACAGTCCCCTCCTGGATTTCTTCGGCCACTCGGCCCGCCATCCGCTGACCGACTGCTACTACTCGCAGGCCGCCCTGCGCTACGGCGACTACATCGCCAAGATCGTCGCCGTACCAGTTTCGTCCGGGCAGGACGGCTTGAGCCGGGACCCGTTGGATACCCGCAATCCGGACGTCTTCCGGGACGCCACCGTGGTGTATTTCCAAGAGCAGGAGGCCGCCTTCGAGATCCGGGTTCAGCTCTGTACGGACCTCGCGACGATGCCGGTGGAGGATGCTTCCGTGCCGTGGCCGGAGGCGGAGAGCCCGTATCGGCCGGTGGCCCGCCTCGTGCTCCCCCGGCAGGAGGCCATGGGCGCGGCGCGCAGGACCTTCATGAACGACGTGATGTCGTTTCGCCCCGGACACAGTCTGGCGGCGCACCGCCCGCTGGGCTCACTGATGCGGGCCCGCCTGCGGACCTATCCCGCTCTCTACGCCTTCCGGCAGCGACAGAACGGCAATCCGCAGCGCGAGCCGACGCGCGCAGCCGAGATCCCGGACTGAGGTTTGCGTTCGGGCCGCCGGCCGGCGGCCCGCCTCGTGGTGCGGGCGCAGGCCTTCCCCGCCCGAAATCCGACCGTTCGACGCGCGACGACGGTCTTCGGCAGCGTGGAGGCCCGGACGCTGCCGCCCTGGGTGATGCCGGGGGTGAGTTTTGCCACCTCGCCGCCCCAGAGCGGAACCGCCCCGCCCAGCCCCAGCCCGCCGTGATGCCGACCCCCCGCTCGCCATCCGGCTCCCCGGTGATCGGCGCGGAGACGAGGCCGGTCCCATCGGATTTCATCTCGGTGCTTCCGGACGCCGCCGTTGGCCGAACGGAATGCGCGGATCGGCTCTGTGGTCGGTTGTTCTCAGACGTCTTGCCGCCTCCGAACCGTGCCAGCGTACGGCGTACGGCGTGCGCCCACGCCGGGCGGGAAAGCGATCGCACTGCATGGATCCCCGCCCGGGGGCGCGGCTTCGTCACAGGAACAGCCCCCTGCCCATGCAGGTTGAAGCGTCAGACCTAACCCTCGGGGTTTTCCCATGAAGATGTCCGCTCCCCTGTTAAGCGCGGGTGCGCTCGCGATCGTGATGACGTCATCGGTGCAGGCGCAGGGGGGGCTGACCCCGCACGACCGTCGCGGCGTCATTATCCAGAACCAGCCCAACACCACCGGCAACAGCCGCGATCTGGTCATCTCGTACGGGGCCACGGGCGCCGATACCGTGACCACGAACTCGGCCGCGGGGGGCAATGCGAGCCGGCCGGAGCAAGCCTTCCCCAACGGCAGCGCCAATGGGGGACCGGGCGGCCGCTGAGGTCCATGGCAGGCAGAGACCGCGTCCAGCCGCCGCTGCAGTGGGGTGTTCGGTCGCCGATCGGCGGGCGACCTACGCGATTCCGACACCCGACCGGCAGCGTCGGCCGTTGTCGGAGCCAGGGCGCCCTGGCATGATGCGGCATGCCGCAAACGTCCTACCCCCGCTGGTCGCCCGCCGAACTCGTCGATGAATTGCGCGAGGCGGCCGAGGAGATCGCCCCGGAACTGAACGGGATCAGGGCCGAGGAGACCCTGGAGGGTGAATCGGCCCAGATGATCGAAGAGATGGCGGAAGCCCTGAAGCGGATCGCGAGCGGAGCGCCGCGTCCTCAGGACATCGCACGCGCGGCCCTGGCCGCGCAGACGCCCCGCAAGCCGATCGGGCGACCGCAGCCGGCGACCCGCAAGCCGGTGAAACCGCGACGCTGAAGCCCGGCTTCCGGGTCTCTACAACGCTTTAGCTTGCGTCCGCCCCACAGCAAAAAAACCAGGTCTGCCTTAAGGTTACCGGATAGGTGGCCATCGTCGCCGGCGCGTCCGGACTGGTGGGGGGAGGTGTAACCTGTTAGGTGACGATCAGGTTGGAATGCGGATTGCGGCGGGTCGGCCGGCTCGATGCGCTTAGCTCCCGACGAGGCGAACGCGAGAATGTCCGAGTCTGCCGACGCTTTGATCCATCCGATCATTCTCTGCGGCGGTTCGGGCACGCGGCTGTGGCCGGCCTCGCGCGAGAGCATGCCCAAGCAGTTCACGCCGCTCGTGGACCCCAAGACCTCGACCTTCCAGGCCACCGCCCAGCGCCTGAGTGATACCGGCGTGTTCGCCCGCCCCACCGTGCTGACCAGCAGCGATGCACGCTTCATCGTCGCCGAGCAGCTGCAGCAGGCGGGCATCGCGGCCGACATCATCCTCGAGCCCGAGCGGCGCGACTCCGCCGCAGCGGTGGCGGTCGCCACCCTGCACGCGGCCCGGCGCGACCCCGAGAGCGTCGTGCTGATCATGGCCGCCGACCACGTCATCGGCGACACCCTCGCCTTCGTGGCCGCTGCCAAGGCCGCCGCGGCCGGCGCCAGGGCCGGGGCGATCATGACCCTCGGGATCACGCCGACCGCCCCCGCCACCGGCTATGGCTACATCCGCGTCGGCGCAGCCCTTTCGGGCGGCGCGGGCAACCACGCGGTCGAGCGCTTCGTGGAGAAGCCCGATCACGCCGGCGCCCTACGGCTGATCGAGGAGGGCGCCCTCTGGAACTCGGGCTACTTCCTGTTCCGCGCCGACGTGATGCTGGCCGAGCTCGAAGCCCACGCCCCGGAGATCCTGGCGGCCACCCGGGCGGCCCTCGATGCGGCCGTGACCGACCTCGACTTCGTGCGCCTCGACGCGGAGGCCTTCGGCCGGGCGCCCAAGACCTCGATCGATTACGCCGTGATGGAGCGGACCCGGCATGCCGGCGTCCGTCCGGTGTCTTTCGCGTGGTCGGATGTCGGCACCTGGGACGCGGTCTGGGCGGTGCTGGCGCACGATGCCGACGGCAACGCCGTCCGGGGCCGGGTCGAGACCATCGACACCCATGGCAGCCTGATCCACAGCGAGGGCGAGCACCTGACGACGGTGGTGGGGCTCGACGACGTCGTCGTGGTCACGACCCCCGACGCCGTGCTGGTGACCTCGAAGGCGCGATCGGGCGAGGTCAAGGACCTGGTCACGCGCCTGCGCGCGCAGGGCCACCCGGAGGCGGACGCCCATCGGCGGATGTACCGGCCCTGGGGCTGGTACCAGCGGATCGACCTGGGCGAGCGCTTCCAGGTCAAGCGGATCATGGTAACGCCGGGCGGGCGGCTGTCGCTGCAGAAGCACTTCCACCGAGCCGAGCACTGGGTCGTGGTCAAGGGCACGGCGGAGGTCACGCTGAACGAGTCGGTGGTGCTGGTGCACGAGAACGAGGCGATCTACCTGCCGATCGGCTCGATGCACCGCCTGACCAACCCGGGCAGGATCCCCCTGGAACTGATCGAGGTCCAGGTCGGCTCCTACACCGGCGAGGACGACATCATCCGCGTCGAGGATATCTACGGACGCTGAGACCGCCGGGCGCCCTCCCCGAAAGTCTTTCCGTAAGGCCGCAGGGGCACTGACGGCTCCGCGATACCGGTGCAGGACGATCGTCCGAGTCCCCACCGCCACCGAGAAATCGGCTTCCGAGGAGGACGTGCTGGGACGAAAATCACCGCGCGTCGGTCGGACGTCGTCAGGCTTCGTCCGGAATGACCTCGACCGCGCCGTCGACCCGCTCGATATCGAGCGAGAGATGGGCCCGGAACAGGACCTGCGCCTCTTCGCCCCGCACGATCGCCAGGTAGTCCTGTCGCTCGGTCTCGACGCTGAATTCCTGCGCGATCTTGGCCATGATGCGCACGAGCTTCGTGCGCACCGCATCCTCGTCGGACAATTCGAATCCGACCTTGTCCTTGACGAAATTGGCTCCGTCGTGGAGGTCGATGAAAAAGCGTGGCATTGACAATATTACCCGTGGGAATTTATCCCACTCCATGAAATTAACCTAAGCCGTTCGCGGATCAAGTGCAATCGGTGGTCCTTGCGTAGGGCTGATCCGGGACGGATTTGTCAGCTCCATCGTCTATGCGAGTGGGCATGACGATGTCTCGGTTCGCCTCTGTCCGATGCGCTGGTTCGCGCTACCGGGTAACGCGCGGGACAAGGCCGTGGCCGTTGCGGTATCACGCCTCACCTGCCCACCCGCTCCGGTTGCCCGTGCATGTTCTTTCCCTTGTCGAAGCTGCTGTACTTCCTTGTGACGCCGTCGAACGCCCTTGCCCTGCTCGTGCTGCTGGGGATCGGATTGGCGACAGGGGGATGGCTTCGGAGCGGGCTCTGGATCGGCGGCCTGGCGGCCATGATCCTATTGGTCGCCGGCCTCTCACCCCTGCCCGTCCTCATCGCCCTGCCGCTTGAGGAGCGATTTCCCGCATTCGTCGACGATGGTGCACCGGTCACCGGGATCATCGTTCTCGGCGGCGCGATCGAGACCCGGCTTTCGGCGGATCGGGGACAACTTCTCCTCAACGACGCGGCCGAGCGACAGGTCGCGATGGCGGATCTGGCCCGGCGCTATCCCCAGAGCCGTCTCGTCTTCACCGGCGGAAGCGGCAGCCTCGGCGGCAGCAAGGCCTCGGAATCCGAGATCGTCGGTCGCTACGCCGACACGATGGGGCTGCCGCGCACCCGGCTGATCCTTGAGGATCGCTCGCGCAACACGCGCGAGAACGCGCGCTTCACCGCCGACATGGTCAAGCCGCAGCCGGGGGAGCGCTGGCTTCTCGTTACCTCGGCCTGGCACATGCCCCGGGCGATCGGCTGCTTCCGCGAGGCCGGCTTCGCCGTCACCGCCTATCCCGTGGATTATCGCACCGGCGGTTGGCGAGACGTCCTGCACGTCAATGCCTTCGCGTCCGAGGGGTTGGCGCTCCTGGACATCGTGACCAAGGAGTGGTTCGGCCTCGTCGCCTATCGGCTCAGCGGCTACACCGATGCCCTGCTGCCGGCGCCTCAGGCCTCGTCCGGCGCGGGGGCCGCGGCCCCGAGCCGATAGACGCCGCGGAAATCGTCCGGGTCTTCAACCGGCTTTCCCTTGCGCAGGATCGCGACTTCGCCGGCCTTGGTCATCCGCACAGCGATCCGGCGGATGGGCTGCATCAGGGGGCTCCAGCCCTCCGGCTGCGGTCCCCCGAGTTCCCGGGCCACCTCGGACGGACAGATGGTCTTGCCGGCCTCGCGGGCCGCGAGAAGACGCAGGATCGTCTCCGCGATCAGCGTTTCGGACGGCCCCTTGCGTTCGGGGCGACCCGTCGATTTCGGTTCCGGCTTCGCCGCGACCTTCGGGGGCGCCTTCGCGGCGGGGATCTTCGGGGAGGAGGTGCGCTGGCGCGTGGGCTTCTTGGGAATCGTCATGGCTGCCATCCCTGCCCTGTCCCGTCGTCTTCCGCCAGCAGGGCGGCGCGAATTCGCGAGGCGAATTGCCGTCGCCACATCACCAGCACCACCGCGGTGGTCGTCAGCATGAGGAGCCAGGGGCTCACGAACCAGCCGAGATAGGCCAGGGCGAAGAAGAAGGCGCGCTGGCCGCGCGCGAAGTGGCTTCCGGCGGCAATGTTCATCGCGGCCGCCTTGCGCGCCGCGCGGAGCATCTGCTCCGGCGTCGCATCCGAACCTTTCGGCGGCACCGCGCCGAGGAGGATCGCGCCGTAATTGAACAGCCGGTAGGCCCAGGAGAACTTGAAGAAGGCGTAGACGAAGACGACCGCGAGGCCCGCTACCTTGATCTCCCAGGTCAAGCGCGTGGCGATGGCGCCGAAGGGGAGCGTACCGAACAGGGTGAGGACGTCGTCTCCCGAGCGTGACAGGGTCAGGACGCCGCCGAGGGCGATGAGCGAGGTCGAGGCGAAGAAGGCCGTCCCGTTCTGGAGGGAGGCGTTGATCGTGGTGTCGACCACGCGGTTGTCGCGCCCGATGAGCTGGCGCGTCCACTCCGCCCGCTGCGCATTCATGATCTGGCTGAGGCTGGTGCGGCGCCCGCGCATGCGCGCCACCGCGATGCCGTAGCCGGCCCAGGCGGCCACGAAGTAGCTGAGGGCCGCGAGGTCGAGATAGGAGAAGTCGGCGGTCAGCATCGCGTCCGGTCTCTCGACGACCGATCGCCGGGCGCCCCGCCCGGGCGCTAGCGCGGAAGCCGACGCCCTGTCCAGACGAAGGGGGGCCGGATGTGTCTCACCCGGGACGAAGCGTCAGCGGATCGCGAAACCGGTCTGCGGCGGTGCGACCGCAGGCTCCGTCACGGCGATGTCCGTGACGCGGGCACCGGGCGGACCCTGGCGGCAGGCGTCCAGCATCCGTGCCACGGCGTCGGGGGCTCCGGAGAACAGGGCCTCGACAGACCCGTCCGGGCGGTTGCGGACGAACCCGGAGAGGCCTTGGCGATCCGCCTCGCCGCGCGTCCAGAACCGGTAGCCGACGCCCTGGACCCGGCCCTTGATGATCACCGCGACGGTTCGGATCTCGGGCATCGCAGTCTTGTCCTTCGTGGCATCGTTGGGCGGCGGCGGTCCGGAAGACGCGATGGCACGCCGCCGAGGGAGAGGGACCTGCGCGCGCAGGACTCCGTTCGGACTTGCCCCGTCTTCGACAGCCCGAAGCCGGACCCGGGCGATCGAAGACCATCCGGGGAGCATGGCTCAACCGGCGCGCCCGCGCTGCCAGGCCTGTAATTCCGCGCGATAGACGGCCGGCAACTGTGCGGCGGTCGCCGCGGCGAGGACGGCTTCGAGGTAGCCCGGACGGGGCGCCCCCGTGGCGCTGGTGCCGCCGAGATAGATCAGCGCCCGCTTCGAACCGCCCGGCACCGAGACCGGCTGCATCGCCTTGATGTAGAGGCCCGAGGCGACGCCCTCGTAGCGGTCGAGGGCCGGGACGTCTCCGAGGGCGAGATCCCACAGTATACCATGCACGGTCGCGCGTGGGTCGCGCACCACGGAGGCGTAGCCCTCCCGCATGATGATGAAGCGGTGCCGGTTGAGGCGGCCCTGCCCGATCAAGGTCGAGCGCGGGCAGCGCGCGGCCATGGCGCCGGCATCCATGTTCGCGCCGTAGGCGAAGTAGAGGGGCATCGACCGGGTCCAGGGCGTCCGTCCCGGGCCGCGCCGCGTCCCGGGACGGGAGGCGACGCGGCCCGGGGCCGGCCGCGCGTCAAGCGAATTCGAGGATGACCGCGTCGACCGCGAGGCTGTCGCCTTCCTTGGCGGCGATCTTGGCGACGGTGGCGTCGCGCTCGGCCCGCAGCACGTTCTCCATCTTCATCGCCTCGACGATGGCCAGGGGTTCGCCGTTCTTCACCTCCTGGCCTTCCTTGACCAGGATCGCCTTGACGAGGCCGGGCATCGGGCAGAGCACCTGCTTGCCGGAGCCGGCATCCTCCTTGACCGGCATCAGGGCGGCGAGGGCCGCCTCGCGCCGGGTGTAGACCCGGGCCTCGGCCGCGGCGCCGGCGTGCTGGAGGGCGACGCCGTTGAGGAGGCCGCGGACCTGCATCGCCACGCGAGCCCCGCCGATCTCGCCCTGCCAGACGGGTTCGCCCGGGCGCCAGTCGGAGGAGACCGGCCAGGTGGTGCCGTCGGCGCCCGTGACGATCAGGGTGCCGCCGACGGCGTCGACGGTAACTGGGTAGGATTCGCCCGCCAGGACCACGACGCGGTCGCGCTCGAAATGCAGCAAGGCCGGATCGCGCATCTGGCCCGAGATGCCGCGCTTGCGCTGGTTCATCTTGTGGTCGATGGCCGCGGCCGCGGCCGCCATGCGCTGGGCGATCGCGCCCTTCGGCTCGGGGGCGACGAAGCCCTCGGGGAACTCCTCGGCGATGAAGCCGGTGGAGAGGTTGCCCGAGCGCCAGCGCGGATGCGCCATCAGGGCGGCGAGGAACGGGATGTTGTGGCGGATGCCCTCGATGGCGAAGGCGTCCAGCGCCTCGCCCTGGGATTCGATGGCCTCGGCCCGGGTCGGGGCCCAGGTGACCAGCTTGGCGATCATCGGGTCGTAGTGGATCGCGATCTCGCCGCCCTCCTCCACGCCGGTGTCGTTGCGGACGATGGCGCCGCCGAACTCGCCTTCGGCCGGCGGCCGGTAGGTGGTGAGGCGCCCGATCGAGGGCAGGAAGTTGCGGGTCGGGTCCTCGGCGTAGACCCGGCTCTCGACGGCCCAGCCGTTGAGCTTCACGTCTGCCTGGCCGAGCGGCAGGGCCTCGCCGGCCGCGACCCGGATCATCAGCTCGACGAGGTCGAGGCCGGTGATCATCTCGGTGACCGGATGCTCCACCTGCAGGCGGGTGTTCATCTCGAGGAAGTAGAACGACTTGTCCTGGCCGGCCACGAACTCGACGGTGCCGGCGGAATCGTAGTTCACGGCTTTCGCCAGCGCGACGGCCTGCTCGCCCATCTTGCGGCGGGTGGCCTCGTCGAGGAGCGGCGACGGCGCCTCCTCGATGACCTTCTGGTTGCGGCGCTGGATCGAGCACTCGCGCTCGCCGAGGTAGATCACGTTGCCGTGCTTGTCGCCGATCACCTGGATCTCGATGTGGCGCGGGTCGGTGATGAACTTCTCCACGAAGACGCGGTCGTCGCCGAAGGACGAGGCGGCCTCGGACTTGGCGCGGGCGAAGCCCTCCGCCACCTCGCCGGAGGAATGGGCGATGCGCATGCCCTTGCCGCCGCCGCCGGCGGAGGCCTTGATCATGACGGGATAGCCGATCTCGTCCGCGATGGTGACCGCGTGCTCGGGGCTCTCGATGACGCCGAGGAAGCCTGGCACGGTGGAGACCGTCGCGGCCGAGGCCGCCTTCTTGGATTCGATCTTGTCGCCCATCGCCGCGATGGCGGCGGGGTTGGGGCCGATGAAGACGATGCCGGCCGCTTCCAGCGCGCGCGGGAAGGATTCGCGCTCGGACAGGAAGCCGTAGCCCGGATGCACGGCCTGGGCACCGGTCTGCTTGCAGGCTTCGATGATCTTGTCGATGAGCAGGTAGGACTGCGCCGCCGGGGCCGGACCGATATGCACGGCCTCGTCGGCCATGGCGACGTGCACGGCGTCTCGGTCGGCATCCGAGTAGACCGCCACGGTCTTGATGCCCATGCGCCGGGCGGTCTTGATGATGCGACAGGCGATTTCGCCACGGTTCGCGATCAGGATCTTGTCGAACATCTTTCCGCGCACTCTGGTCCGTCAGGGAACATGCGGCGTCTTGCAAACGCCCAAGCTGGTTCCCGTTAAAGCAGTTATGCGGCTTCGGGAAGCTGATCGATCCAGGCCGGGGGCCTGTTTATGCACGGCCACGACCGACAATCTCACGGTGCGATGCACCATATGATTTTGAATGCGAAATATCAGGGGCTGGCGGCACCTAAGCAGCCAGCAATTCGCGCATCCGGTCGCTCTCGGCGGCGGCGCGGTTGGCTGCCAGCGCGAAGGCGATGAGGGCTTCGTCGCTGGCCTGGGCCTCACGCACGACCTCGCGAGCGAGGCGGGCGGCGAGACGGGTCGGGCCGCTGCCGGCGCGCAGGCTGCCCACCAGCCAGGCGGCCACGCCCGCATCGATGTAGCCGGTGGGGCGCTCGCCCCAGACGGCGAAATCCACCACCGACGCGACGAGGTAGTCGCCGAAGCTCGTATCCGCGAAGGTGACGATGCGCTCGAGGGCGATCAGCATGTCGGCCTCGTCGCGGCACACGAAGCCATCGGGGAGGATCTCGCGCGCCAGGATCTGGACATCCTCGGCGGTGATGCAATCGGCTGCAACGATACGGTTACAGAAAACCTGAAGCGAAAGGTTGATCATCTCTTGATGCCTCCCCGGCTTTATCTTGGCCGGTCTGTGTCCCTGTCGATGGTTCGACTATGCAGGACGGCATCGTTCAAGCGGTTAACGGGCAAATCTGAATCACTGTTCAGGTTAAAGCCTGCTCACGAATGAGCCTTTCGAAATCCTGACGCTCCGGAGCCGGCGCACCCTCCCCGCTCCGAGGGCCGCGGGCGGAGCGAGCGCCCCGTCAGCCCGCGATGCCGGGCCCGAGGATGCGCATGTCGAGGCGTCCCTCGGCGTCGCGGAAGACGTCGTAGGTTACCCGGTCGCTGATCGTGTTGTCCGGGCCGAAGATCAGCACCTTCGGCTTGCGCGCGATCACGTCCTCGATGGAGCCGTAGGTCGCGGAGGCGATGATGACCTCGTCGCCGACCTGGCAGGTGCGGGCAGCGGCCCCGTTCAGGATGCAGCAGCGCGATCCCGCCGCGCCGTAGAGCACGTAGGTGCTGATCCGGGCGCCCGACATCTTGTTCCAGATCTCGACGAATTCGAGGGGATCGAGGCCGACCTCCCGGCAGAAGTCCGCGTCGAGGGTGATCGAGCCGTGATAGTTCAGGTCGGCACCGGTCACCCGGAGGCCGTGCAATTTGGCGCGGACGAAACTCTGCATCGGTCTGGCTCTCCCTCGTGCGGTCGCGTTGTTAATCGGCGCCGTCGCGGGAGGCCAGGTCTATCTGGCGCCGACCGGACCGCTCAGGAGAGCCGGGACGATCCGCTCAGGCCCCGGATCCAGCCCCGCAGATGATCGGGTTCGAGGTCCTCGAGAGGCGCCCCTCCGGGGCCCGGACTTCCGCGCGGATTTGCCCGGCGCGAGGCCGTGGGTGCCCTTGAAGGCCCGCGCGGCATGACTCGGCGTAGCGAACCCGAGGGTCCAGACCAGATTCGAAATCCGCACGTCCCTGCCGCTGCGGAAGATGGCCGAGCGCAGGCGGTCCACGCGGCGGCGCAGGATCTCGTGCCCGACCCTGCCGATCGGGACGAAGGCCCGGTAGAGGGCGCTGCGGGACAGGCCGGAGCCGGAGGCGACCGCGCGCATGTCGAGGTCCCGCCGCCCCAGATGCGCGCCGCCTCGCGCTGGTGGACGGCGCCGGCGATCTGCCGGTCACGCAGGAGCAATCTGGCGGCGCGGCGCCCCCTCACGGCGGCCTGGAGGCGGTCGCCGATCCGCGAGACCGTCGAGCCGATCGCGTAGAGGTCGTGGTAGGCCGCGAAGCGGTCCGGCGCATCCGGGGCGAAGACGGCGTGGCTCACGGCGGGTTGCTCGGCGCCCGGCGCGTCGACCGGGGGGCGTCCGGTGCCCCAGAGGCGGCGGGCGCTCCGATGATCCTGCCCGCCTCGCCATCCCCGCTCGCCCCGCGCCTGCCTTGCAGGCAGGGCTCGGCACACGCGAGGGTCACCGGGCACGCCAGGTGTTCGTGAGCGTTTCGGGGGGCGCGCCTTCGTGCCGGGACGTGCGGCGGGGTGCCCGGGCATCGGCCGTCCCGGCGCCATGACCTCGCCCGGAACGGCCGTCTCGGGCGCGACGACGTCGCGCTCCCGTTGTGCCTGCCGGTTCTCGCGGCGCAGGCGAACGCGCTCATCGTCACGTCGGGATCGGCCGTCGGCGGCTCCATCCGCCCGGTTCGTGACGGCGAATCCCCGCGCGAGGCGGTCGGCGTTCCGCCGGCCCACCGTCCCGCCGGGCGTCACCGCGGGATGCGCCTGGGGGCTGGTGCCGACGAACGACCCGCCGCGACCGACAAACCACCCGCGCTTGGTTAAGTGTCAGCGCACCACCACCTTCGCGCCGATCGGCACCCGGTCGTAGAGGTCGACCACGTCGTCGTTGCGCATGCGGATGCAGCCCGAAGAGACCGCCTGACCGATCTTCTCCGGCTCGTTGGTGCCGTGGATGCGGAACAGCGTGTCCTTCTTGCCCTCCGCGAGATAGAGGGCGCGGGCCCCGATCGGGCTCGTGGGGCCACCTTCCAGGCGCTTCGGCAGGTCGGGCCGGCGGGCCAGCATCTCCGGCGGCGGGTTCCAGTCCGGCCATTCGCCCTTGCGGTCGACCTCCGCCGTCCCGGCCCAAGCCATGCCGGCATGGCCCACGGCCACGGGATAGCGCACGGCCTTGCCGTCGGGCAGCACATAGTAGAGCCGCCGCTCCTTGGTGACCACGATGACGGTTCCGGGCGCTTCCCGCGTCGGGTAGTCCACGGTGGCACGGGCGATCTTCGGATCGATGGGGGCGCTCGGCGCGAGTTTCATCCAGGCCTTGTCGCGCTCCGGCCCGCTCAGGGGGGCGGGCGCCGCGGCGAGCGGTCCGGTCGCCCCCGGATTGGTCTGGGTGTTGCAGGCGCCGAGCGGCAGCAGCGTACCGATCAGGAGGAGAAGGGCGGGCGCGCGCATGGATGAGGGCCTGTCTCGACCCGCCGGTCACCGGGCGCGGTCTGATCGATTCGTGTTCGGACAGGTCTTGCACAACCCGAGCCGAGCGCGCATCCCGGCAACGTGATCATGCGCAAGATGTGATACATTGGCATCATCTGTTGTTTCAAAGCGACAGATCGGCGGCCGCAAAGGGATGACCGTGACGACGCTGTACGTGAGCCACCCGTCCGCCCTCGATCACGCCATGCCGGAAGGGCATCCCGAACGCGCCGACCGGATCCGGGCGGTGGAGCGGGCCCTCGAGGACGAGCGCTTCGCTGGGCTGGTCCGCGGCCAGGCCCCGAGGGCCGAGACCTCGGTGCCCACCCTGGTCCATCCCGTGCCCTACGTGCAGGCGATCATCGAGGCGTCGCCGACGGAGGGCTACGTCCAGATCGACGGCGACACCCTGCTCTCCCCCGGCACCGTCGAGGCAGCCCTGCGCGGGGTCGGCGGCGCCGTGCACGCGGTCGATGCCGTGATGGCGGGCGAGTGCGCCAATGCCTTCGTGGCCATGCGGCCTCCGGGCCACCATGCCGAGCGCATGACCGCGATGGGGTTCTGCGTCTTCAACAACGCCGCCATCGCGGCGCGCCATGCCCGCGAAGCCCACGGGGCGAGCCGGGTGGCGATCGTCGATTGGGACGTCCACCACGGCAACGGCACGCAGGACATCTTCTGGGACGACCGCTCCGTGATGTACGCCTCCACCCACGAGATGCCGCTGTTTCCGGGTACGGGCGCCGCGTCGGAGCGGGGCAACCACGACACCATCGTCAACGTACCCCTGCGGGCGGGCGACGACGGCCCGGTCTTTCGCGAGGCCTTCGAGGCCGGCATCCTGCGCCGCCTCGACGCCTATGCCCCCGACCTCATCATCATCTCGGCGGGCTTCGACGCCCACCACCTCGATCCCCTCGGCCATGTCGAGCTCACCGAAGCCGATTTCGGCTGGGCGACCCGCCGCCTGATGGCGCTGGCCGATCGCCATGCCGGCGGGCGCGTCGTCTCGGTCCTGGAGGGCGGCTACAGCCTCAAGGGGCTGGGCCTCTCCGTCGCCGCCCACGTGGATGCGCTGATGGGGCGCTGAGTCTCCGGCGCCGGTCCGCCCGTTCGCCCTCAGGCGACCGGCTCCGGGACGAGGGCCGGATTGTCCGATGGATCCGCCATGGCGACGGCGATCTCGAACAGCAGAAGATCGATCAACCGCCGCATCACCGGCGTCCCGGCCTCCGCGATGACGGCCCGCGCCGCGATGCAGTGGGCGGCAAGGACGTCGAAGGCCTCGCCCTTCGGTGGCTGGATCAGGGTGAGCATGGCAGGTCCTTTGCGGCCGCGCGTCAGGCGGCGAGGTAGGGGTAGGTCGGAGCGAGGACGGAGTCCGTCCGCCCCGTGAGGGCGCGCAGGCGTGCCAGCGTCCGCTCGTCGAATTCCGCGGTGGCCGCGATGATGTCCTCGCCGCTGATCGATTGCGGCAGGCCCAGCGGCCGGGCCCGGAAGTGGAGCTGCACCACGTGCAGCAGGTAGAGGGTCGGCATTTGCAGCACGAGCTGGCGCACGCCGTTGGCGAGGCCCCACTCGACGATGCCGGAGAGCAGGCTGAGCGAGACCGGATTCACCGCCTTGCCCCGTCCGCGATGGGACCGGGCGACGGCCTGGCGCGTCCATTCCCAGGTGTCGTGGCCGCAGGGCAGCGCCACCTCGCAGAGCTGCGGCAGCACGTCGGAGAGGAGGTGTGGCCGGGTCGTCGGCAGGAGCCGGCTGTAGCCGATGACCCGCCCCGCCTCGATGGCAAGGAAGTGCATCGCGTGGGCCGTGTCGAACTGGTCGATCTCGCGCCCATCGGGACGAGCGAGGTCGAGCCAACGCTTCTCCTCGACGAAGATCGCGTGCCTCAGGCGCCAGACCTGTTCCATTTCTTCGCGGAAGCAGTATTCATTCGCGGGTGTCACGATCTGAATCATGTCGAAACCTCCGTTCCGAGGCCGGTTCTGACATGATCGGGACCGTCACAAACCTACGGGAACCCGTAGGTCGACGCCGCGAGGCGTGCGGGATCGACGCCGGCGGACCCTGCGCGGGTGGTCGCGATGGCCCCCGCGAGGGGGCCGCGTCAGGTGATCAGTCCACGCCGCAACGCCACCGCGACCGCCTGGGTCCGGTTGGTGGTGCCGAGCTTCGTCCGGGCCGAGCGCAGGTGGAAGTCGACCCCGTGGGTCGAGATGCCCATGACCTCGCCGATCTCCCAGTCGGTCTTGCCCTCCGCCGCCCATTGCAGGGCCTCGCGCTCCCGCGGCGCGAGCCGGGCGGCCCGCGCCGCCCCCGCCGGGCCGCGCAGGCGCAGGAGATGGCCGAACGCGTAGGTGGCGATGAGGTGGAGCATCGGCCGGTCGCCGGGATTCAGCCCGAGGCGCTCGCCCGAGAGGCTGAAACCCGCCATGTCGCCGTCGAGGGTCATCAGCGGGACCGTGATCCCGTCGCGGAGGCGGAACTCGCCCGCCTCCGCCATCACCCGGCGGGCGCCGGCATCATCGCCGAACCGCTCGCCCAGCTCGCTCCAGGCGAAGGGCGCCGTGCTGTGGGCGAGGTGACGGACCGTGGGGTCGTGGAAGGCGTAGCCGCGCGCCAGGTAGCGCCGGCCCCATTCCTCCGGGAAGGTGTTGACCAGGATGTGTCCGTGCTGCTGCCGCGCCGGCGTCCCCTTGCGGGGAATGGTCCCCGCCATGGCATGGGACACGCCGTGCGCCGCGAATTCCGTCACCAGCAGGCGCCCCACATCGTCGGTGCTCGCGGTCCGGTCGAGGGCCCGGAGGAAGCCCAACGTCTGATCCAGCGCCTTGCGCGTCATTGCAAATCCGGCATCGTCACCCCCGGTTGAGTGAAAACCGGATAACTCTAGATTGTCAACGCGCCGATGGCCTACGTGTGGCGAGGGCAGCGGGCGTCACCCGAACAGGTCCACCGTCGTGAAGCCCCGCGCCTGCATCCGCTCGGCGAGGACGCGGCGATGGCAGCGCGCCGGCTCGCGCTCGAAGCAGAGCAGACAGATCGGCGTGCGGTCGGCCAGGGCACAGAGTTCGTCGAGGGCGAGGCCGCCATCGGCGGTGTCGAGCACCTCCTCGCAATAGATGCGCCGCATCAGCGCGGCATCGTCGGCGCGGGCCGCCTGTCGGCCGGCTTTCGGCGTGCCGAGGCTGCGGGCATGGGCGTAGCCGATGCCGGACTCCTCCAGGCTGGTGCGCAGGGCGGTCTTGGAGAAGCCGCGCTTGCGGGAATTCGCCACGGCGCGGACATCCGCCAGGGTTCCCACCTCTGCGTCCTTCAGAGCCGCGATCAGGCGCTCGGAATCGAGACCTTCGTACCCGATGGTGAACAGAACCTTCACGGCACCCTCCTGTGTCCCAAACCCGCAGGCACGGCCTGCACTTAGGGGGTGGTGCCCGTGGGGGCCAGGGTGGATGCCGACCGCCTATGTGGCTCGCTCGACACGGCTTCCGGAAATCCGCCGCATTGCCGTCAAAGGTCTGTTAACCGCGCCCGGGTCATCCCTTAGCCATTGGTAGCGCGTAGAAGCTGGTGGGTCGGGCAACGATGCGGCTGTGGAACGGGACTGCCCCGGCACGTCAGAACCAGCGTGCGCCGCTGACCGCCTTGCGCGCCGGATTGCGGCGCGGCGCGGCGGTCGCCGTGCTGTCCGCCCTCGCGGCCTGCTCGGGAACCACGGATTTCTATCCGACCAAGGGCGATGCCAAGCCTCATCCCGGCGTCGCGCGGGCCAAGCAGCACCCGGTCCAGGGCATCGACATCTCGAAGTGGCAGGGTCCCGTCGACTGGATGTCGGTGCGTGCGGCCGGCACCCAGTTCGCCTTCATCAAGGCGACGGAGGGCGGCGACCACGTGGACGAGCGCTTCCGGACGAACTGGGACGGGGCCGCGCAGGCCGGCGTGCCGCGGGGCGCCTACCATTTCGTCTTCTGGTGCCGCTCGGCCCAGGACCAGATGGCCTGGTTCAAGAAGAACGTCCCCAACGACCCGACCGCCCTCCCCCCCGTCCTCGACGTGGAGTGGAACGGCCATTCGCAGCTCTGCCCGAAGAAGCTGCCCAAGGCCCAGGCCCTGTCGATGATCCGCTACATGCTCGACGAGATGGAGCGCTACACCGGCAAGCGACCGATCATCTACACGGACATCACCTTCCACAAGGACGTGCTCGAGGACGAGCTGCCGGACTACCCGCACTGGGTCCGCTCCACGGCCGCCGAGCCGGAGCAGCGCTACGTCAAGCGCAAGTGGATGCTGTGGCAGTTCACCTCGACCGGGCGGGTTCCGGGCGTGCGCGGCGACGTCGACCGCAACGCCTTCTACGGCACCCCCGCCGAGTGGGCCTCGTTCCTGTCGACGGATTGCGATCCGCGCGAGCACCGCAACCTTGCCGATCGCGGACTCTGCACGGGCAAGTAGCGCCAAGAGTCGTTCCCGGCCTCGAACCTCTGACCGACTCCGAGCACGGCGTCCCGGCGTCGGGCCCGGTCGCCCCTCAGGCGCCGGCGCCCATCACGGTCGCCATCACGGTCCCGTAATGGCAGGCCGTCGCGGCGAGGACGAAGGCGTGCCAGATCGCGTTCTGGTACGGCAGGCTGCGCCAGACGTGGAAGACGACCCCGAGGGAGTAGAGGACGCCGCCCAGCGCGAGCATCCAGAGGGCATCGCTGCCGAGTCGGCCGATTACCGCGTCGTAGGCGACGACCCCGCTCCACCCGAGGGTGAGGTAGAGCCCGATCGAAACCCGGTCGTAGCGCCCGGGCAGGAGCAGCTTCAGGGCGATGCCGATCGCCGCCACCAGCCAGACCGTGCCGAGAAGGCTCCACGCCGGCAATCCGTCGCCCACCAGGGCGACCAGGGGCGTGTAGGTTCCGGCGATCATCAGGTAGATCAGGGCGTGGTCGGCGCGCCGCAGCAGCCATTTCCGGCGGGACACCGGCCACATGTTGTAGGTGGCCGAGACGCCGAGCATCGAGACGAGGCCGGCCGCGTAGATCGTGACCCCGGCACGCTCGAGGAGCGAGAGCGGCGAGAGGGCGGCGATCACCACGATGGCGATGGCACCCGCGACGCCGAGGGCGACGCCCACGACGTGGACGGCGCCATCCGCCAGGATTTCTTTCCGGGTATAGTTCCAGGTCACTCCCGTTGGGCGTCCGTCGTCCGCTAAAAGCATCGCCGACCTCCGGTATATCCGTTGAGGCTACGCTTGAACCTGTTGCCGCGTTCCCCGCGACAACTACCGAGTTGGAGCGATCAACAGGAATCTCTTCGGGCGAGGACTAGCCCGGAAGGATGTTGGGATAGCGGTTCGCGATGGCGACGGCCCAGACGGCGCCGAGCAATCCCGTCAGGCCGAGGGCCAACCAGGCCTGCTTGCCGTGACGGCGCTTCGCCGGGGATGGGGTCTGACCGGCGGAGGCGGCTGTCCGGGGCTCGGAGTTCGTCCGGGGCTCGGAGGGGGTCGGCTCGGATGCGGGCGTGCGCCGGGTCTCGGTATCCTGCATGCAGGGATCGTCCTCTCGCGGTTCAGGGGCGTCGGACGGGGGGAAAGCCCGAGGGCTCCGGCCGCGTTCCGACGGGGGTCGAACGTGCGGGGGCCAGAGTGGTTCGTTGCAGTGCGGTCGTGATGTGGCGATCCGCACATGCCGGGCCTCGGCCGCATCCGTCACGCGCTCGCGTCGATCCGGCAACCGTGTCGCTCAGGGAGCTCTGTCGATCACGCTGCCCGGCCGGTCACGCCGTCCTGCCGGTGAGCGTTTCGTAGCCGAAGGGGGTCGACGGGCGTCCGAGGGGCGCCGGGACGCGGGATCGGGCCGCTCGCCGGGCATGGACCGTCGCCATCGTCAGCACCGCCATGGCGAAGACCTGATGGGCGAGCGCGGCCCAGAGCGGCACGGCCAGCAGCAGGGTGGTGATGCCGAGGACGGCCTGGGTGAGGACGAGGGCGGCGATGCCGGTTGCCCGGCGGCCCATGCCCGAGCCCGGGCGCGCCCGGCGGGCGTCGAACGCATGAACGAGGGCCACCGCCAGCAGCAGGTAGGCGGTCAGGCGATGGTTCAGCTGCACCAGGGCGAGGTTGTCGACGAAATTCTCGATCCAGGGCGTCCCGGCGAAGAGCTCCGCGACCGGCGGGATGAGGTGTCCGTCCATGGTCGGCCATGTGTTGTAGAGGAGACCGGCCTTCGAGCCCGCCACGAGGCCGCCGAGGAAGATCTGCACGACGACGAGGGTCATGATGGCCAGGGCCGTCCGGCGCAGGCGGGGCGGATCGACCACGACGGCGGCGTCCGGCGCCCGCAATCCGGCGGCGAGCCAGACCAGACCGGCCAGGATCAGGCTGGCGGTGGTGAGGTGCAGGGCGAGCTTGAGGGGCGCCACGGCGGTCATCCCCGGCTGCAGGCCGGAGGCGACCATGATCCAGCCGATCGCGCCCTGGAGCCCGCCCAGGAGCCCGAGGCCGAGGAGGCCGAGGCCGAGGCGCCGGGTCAGGGCGCCGCGCCACCAGAACCAGAGCAGCGGCAGGAAGAAGACGAGGCCGACGATGCGGCCGAGGAGGCGGTGGCCCCATTCCCAGGCATACAGGACCTTGAAGTCCGAAAGCCCCATGCCCTGGTTCAGGATGCGGTACTGGGGCGTGTCGCGGTACTTGTCGAACTCCGCCGCCCAGGCCTCGGCCGAGACGGGCGGAATCGCCCCGGTGACGGGGCGCCACTCGGTGATGGAGAGCCCGGAACCGGTCAGGCGGGTGGCGCCGCCGACGGCGACCATGCCGACGACGAGGGCGGCCAGAACGTAGAGCCAGATCCGCACGCCCCGTAGGCCGGGCATCACGCCGGTCGCCTGTTCGCCTGCTCGCACCACGTCGCTCCTCGCATCCCGCCCGGGCGCCGGACGGCGCGCCTCGGATGGGTGCGGGTTAAGCGAGGTAGGCGCTGTGGGCAACGCTCAGCGACGACGCACCGGGGGCCAGGCCCTCGGCATCCAGCTCGCGCTGGCGGCTGAGCGACAGCATCTCGAGCACGGCGATGACGATCCAGGGCCCCGCGATCCCGATGAAGAACGTCATGCCTGCGAATCCTCCGGCGCGCCACGCGCGACAGCGAGAATAGGCGACGCACGGGGTTCGGCAAGACGCGAGGGTGCCCTCAGAGAGCCGCCAGCGCCAACTTCCAGGCCAGGAAGGCCAGGACACCGGCACCGAGACACCGCCGCCACGGATTCACGCCCCGCACGACCTCGTCGACGGCCCACCATGCCAGGGCCGCCGCGCCGAGAATACGCAGGTAGGGACCGATTCGGCCGCCGGGCCCGTCGAGCCAGCCGACCAGCGCGCAGCCGATGAAGATCAGCAGCGGCGCGTTCGGCCATTGTCCGATGGTGATCGCACCGGTCTTCCGGTCGCGAAAGAACCAGTCGATCGCGTTCAGGTCGGCACCCCGCTCTCGGCCTTGCGGGCCGGGGCGCAGATCTGCGGCGACACCTTGTCGAGATGCTCGCAGGCATTGCGCAGGTACCAGGCCCGCAATTCCGGCTGGCCGGGGGCTACGTACATGCCGACGAGGACGAAGGCGACGGCGCCGACGAGGATGAGGGTGAGAAGACTACGCATCGGGGCAACTCCCAGGACCGGTCTGGCGCCCCTTCCGTCCACCCGATCGTCGGGCGATCCCAAGTCCGGGTAAGCCCGGGACAAAGAAACAGCCCGCGCGCCGATCACGGCATGCAGGCTGTGTAAGCTTGGGAGGATCGAGAGGCTGTTGAGACCTGCCTGACAACGGGGAGACCCCGCCCTGGTTCCCGCGCGTGGAGCGGGAAAACGTCAGGCCGCCTGGAACAGGGGCACGATCCGCATCCCCGGCACCAGGACGAGACCCTTGTCGGTGATGCGGATCTCCGGGATCACCGAGAGCGGGATGAGGTTGAAGCCCATATACGGAATGGTGCAGCCGGCCCGGTCCCAGGCCTCCTTCAGGATTTGGACTTCCTCGGCCACGGCGGTGACGCGCTTGTCCGACAGGAGCCCCGCCACCGGCAGCGGCACCAGGGCGACCACGGCCCCGTCCTCCACCACGCAGACGCCGCCCTGGATCGCGCCGAGGGCATCGAGGGCGACGCGCATGTCGCCCTCGTTCAGGCCGGCGACGATGACGTTGTGCGAATCGTGGCCGACGCTGCTCGCCACCGCGCCCCGCTTCAGCCCGAAGGCCCGCAGCAAGCCGTGGGCGACGTTGCCGGCCCGGCCGTGGCGCTCGATCACGGTGACGAAGCAGAGATCGTTGGCCCCGAGGGTCGACGGCCAGTCCGGTCCGGGCACGAGGTCGACGATCTCGTGGGTGAGTTCGATGCCCGGCAGCGTGGTGCGGATCGCGTTGACCCGGCATGGGCCTGTCGGCAGGTCCGGGGTCAGGGCCGGCAGCGGGTCGGGCAGGTGCATGGTGGCGTAGGCCGGCGCGGGGTAGCGGTAGGGTCGCGACAGCGCGGCGTCGAGCAACGGCGTGATCCGGCGTTCCTCGACCACGAGCTCCCCGCCGTACCAGGTGGACTGGGGCACGAGGTCGTCGTCGAGGAGCACGAGGTCGGCCCGGCGCCCGCCGCCGAAGCCGCCGATCTCCCCATCGAGGCCGTAGCGGGCGGCGGGGTGCAGCGAGCCCATCGACCAGGCCTGGACCTTCGGGACGCCCATGCGCACCGCCTCGCGCACGACCCAGTCGAGGCCGAAGGCGAGGAGATCCTGCGCGTCGCGGTCGTCGGTGCAGACGCAGATCCGCTTGGCCGCGGCGCCGTAATCCAGGATGGTGCCGATGGCTTTCGGCAGGCTGTGCCAGGGCGTGGTCGGCGGGCCGCCGCGCAGGTAGATCCAGATTCCGGCCTCCAGGAGGTCGTCGGCGATGTCGCGGTCGATCGCCTCGTGCGTGTCGGTGACGCCGCTGGCGGCGTAGGCCGCCACGAAGTCGCGTCCATAGATGTGGCCCGAGACCGGGCGACCGCGCTCCAGGGCGGCCTGGATGATGGCATGGGCGCGGGGATCGCCCTCGCAGACCGCCACGAAATCCATCTTCTCGCCGAGGCCGATCGCCTCCGGCCAGGCATCGAACAGGGCCGCGATCTTGGCGGCATCGAGGTCGCCGCCCGCGGTCTCCAGTTCGGGCGAGGTCGCCGGCACCGTGCTGGGCACCGTGAGGTAGATGTTCAGGGGCGCCGCGCGGGCATCCTCCAGCATCCAGGCGATGCCGTCGGCGTCGAGGACGTTGCCGATCTCGTGGCTGTCGCAGACGATCGTGGTGGTGCCGTTGAGGAGCGCGGCCTCGGCATAGGCACAGGCCGTGACCATGCTGCTCTCGATGTGCAGGTGCGGGTCGACGAGGCCCGGCGCGAGGAGCCCGCCGCCGAGGTCGCGCCGGGGCGCATTGCCCCGGTAGGTTCCCGCCGGCTTCACCGCCGCGATCCGCCCGCCGGCGATCCAGACCTCGCGATGCGGCAGGATGCGCTCCGAGTAGGTCGAGAGCAGGCGGGCGCCGGTGAGGACGCTGTCGGGCTCCGCGCGGCCGGAGGCCACGGCCGAGAGGTGTCGCGTCATCCGGCTCAACGGTTCGACGGAGAAGCGCGTCAGCGGTCGCGTGTCGGTCATGCGGTCTCCCGGCTCCGTGGCACTCGACGTGTCCGTCGGATCTGGCGTGCGCCGGGGCCGCCACGCCGGCCCGGCCGTTCCGCGGCGCATGCATCGTGCCAGACACCGGGCCGGGCGGACAGGCGGTGCGACCCGGCGAAACGGGTTGCCAAGCGGGAACGGCGAGACCATTTAAGACAGATGCCGATCGCGACCCCGCGTCGCTCGATCGGAGACGGCCACGAGGCCGGGCCTGGGTGACGCCGGATGTACGCGCACCCGCCCCGCCCATCCGTGGCCGTCGGCGTCTCTTCCCCACCCCTGCAGTTCGAGCACCGTCCCGTCATGGCCAAGCGTACCAAGTCGAAACCGCAGGAGCGCGGCTCCGTCCTGTTCGACGTCGTCTATGACGACGAGTCCCGCGCCTCCAACCGGCGCGTCCCCATGGAGATCCTCGGCGGCCTCGACGGCGACGAGCCGGCCCGCCAGCTCATCGAGGACCAGGACCGCGCCATTTCCGAGAAATCCGGTCGTCCCCTGCGGGCGATCCGCAGCCTGACCCGCTCGCCCGCCCGCGTCTCCACGGCGTCCGACGAGTAGGCGCTCGCCAGGCCGGCCTGCGGTGCGGGGCCGGCGAGGCCCCGCCTCAGGCCTTCTTGAGGAATTCGGCCCTCAGCACGAGGCCCTTCACCTTCTCGGCATTGCCCTCGATCTCCGACGGATCGTCGGTCAGGCGGATGTTCTTGATCAGCGTACCGCGCTTCAGGGTCGTCGAAGTTCCCTTCACCTTCAGGTCCTTGATCAGCGTCACCGCGTCGCCGTCGGCGAGCTTGGTGCCGTTCGCATCCCGGGTCTCGTCCATCGCCCGCGCTCTCAGCTCTCGGGACGCAGGTAGGGTCGGCCGGCATCCACGAGCGCCCGGTCCACGGCCTCGATGGCAAGGAGGATGCGGGTGAGGTCTTCGGCCGCCGAGGGCGCCGCGACCTCGCTGCTGCCGATCCGCCGGGCGAGCGCAGCGCGCTGACGAGCCAGGCTGTCTCGCGCCCGGTTCATCTGGTCGATCTCTTCCGCCGTCATGCTGTGCTCTCCTGAACGCCCGGCCGGGCCGCGGGAGCGATGCGACCTTTGGGGGCCGAACGCAAGGACGGCGTCGTCCCGAGGGTCCCCCTTCAGAACAGGGCACCCTGCGCATCCTCGTCGCTGGAGCGCGGCTGCGCGGCGGGCGGGGCAGACCGCCCGGCTTCGCCCCTCTGCGGCCGGGCCAGGGGCTCGATGAGGTCCGGCGCATCAATGCGGGCGTCGTTCACCCGGGCGCTGACGGGGTCCAGCGTGAGCCAGTCGGCGGGACAGGGGCGGCACAGCTTCACCGCGGCGTCCGGCTCCGTGTCGCGGGTGTCGAGCCAGGAATCGATCTGGTCCGGCGCGAGGATCGCCGGCATGCGGTCGTGCACCGCCGCCATCGTGCCGTTCGCGTCCGTTGTGACGACGGCCGCCGTGTCGACCTCCGAGCCGTCGGCCCCGAGCCAGTTTTCCCAAAGGCCCGCGAGCGCCATCGGTGCCCGGTCGGCGCGGCGGATCATGTAGGGGGTCTTCGTCGCGGCCTTGCCCGTCCCCTCCCGGCGCCACTCGTAGAACCCGTCGGCCAGGAAGACGCAGCGGCGGTGGCGCAGGGCGCCGCGGAAGGTCGGCTTCTCCCGCAGGGTCTCGGACCGGGCGTTGATGACGAGGGGGAAGTCCTTCGGGTCCTTGACCCAGCTCGGCCACAGACCCCAGCGCACCAGCCGGAACCGGCGCCGCCCGCCCTCGGACAGCACCACCGGCACCGGCTGGGTCGGCGCCACGTTGTACCGGGGCGGGAAGTTCGGCAGCTCGGGATAGCCGTAGAAGGCCCGGAAGATGTCCGGAGCCTGGGCGATGAAGAAGCGTCCACACATCCGCGGACGATCCGCAAATTCGACCCGATGGGCAAGGGGCTCAGGCCCCCCGGGGCGACGGATCCCCCGGGGGCGCGTCGCCGGTCTCAGGCGGCGCGGACGCCGGCGAGGAAGCGGCCGACCTCCTGGCCAAGATGGTCGGACTGGCGCGCGAGGGCCGAGGCGGACGCCAGGACCTGGCTCGCCGCGGCGCCGGTTTCCTCGGCCGCTCCCGCCACGCCAGCGATGTTGGCCGTGACCTCGCCCGTGCCGGTGGCGGCCTGCGCGACGTTGCGCACAATCTCTTGGGTCGCCGCGCCCTGCTCCTCGACGGCCGCCGCGATGGTGGTCGCCACCGCGCTGATCTCGTCGATCCGGCCGCGGATGGCGTCGATGGCGTGCACGCTCTCGGCCGTGGCGCCCTGGATCCGCGCGATCTGCGTGCTGATCTCGTCGGTGGCCCGGGCCGTCTGCCCGGCCAGTTCCTTCACCTCCGTCGCAACCACGGCGAAGCCGCGCCCCGCTTCGCCGGCCCGGGCCGCCTCGATCGTGGCGTTCAGCGCGAGGAGGTTGGTCTGACCGGCGATGTCGGAGATCAGCTTGACCACGTCGCCGATCCGCGCCGTCGCGCCGCTGAGTTCCTGCACCAGGGCGGCGGTCGTGCCGGCCTCGCACACGGCGGCGCCGGCGAGCTCGGCCGAGCCTTGCACCTGGCGGCCGATCTCCTGCACGGAGGAGCCGAGCTCCTCGGCCGCCGCCGCCACCGTCTCGACGTTCGAGGCCGCCTCCTCGGCGGCGGCGGCCACCGACAGGGAACGCCCGGCGGTCTCGCTCGCGGTGCCGCTCATGGCCTGGGCGGTCGCCTGCAACTCGCTCGCGGCCCTGCCCACGGAGTCCACGATGCCGCCCACGGCACGCTCGAAGCCGTCGGCCATCTCCTGCATCGCCTGGCGGCGCTGGGCCTCGGCCCCGGCCCGGGCCGAGGCCGTGTCCGCCTCGAGGGCCTTCATGCGGATCAGACTCTCCTTGAAGACCTGGACGGCGTCGGCGATGCGGCCGATCTCGGTGCCGGTGCCCTGGTGCGGGACCGTCACGGCGAGGTTCCCGGCGGTGAGCGCCGTCATCGGCTGCACCACCGAGTCGATGCCCCGCGTGACGCTGCGGATGATCAGGGTCGCGAGCAGGACCGCGAGCACGACAGCCACGCCGAGGGCCGCCAGCGCGATCGACGTCGTCTGGGCCGCGAGGGCGACGCCCTCCGCCTCGGCCTGCGCGGCGCCGGCGTCGTTGATCTCGATGAGCTTCTCCAGGGCGGTGGAGGCGCGCCGCCGCGGCTCGACGCCGTCGGAGAGGTAGAGGGCGTAAGCCTCGCCCTTCGGGGCGGTGCGGGCGGCGGCGACGATCCGGTCGGCCACGCCGAAGAAGGTGGTGACCTCCCGCCTAAAGGCCTGGAAATGCCCGCGCTCCGCATCCGAACTGATCAGGCGCTCGTAGCTCTTGGACAGGGCGCCGACCTGTTCCCGGCGCTTGGTCATGTCGGCCTCGATCTTGGCCTGGTCGCCGGCATCCGTGGTCTGCGTCACGCGCAGCAGGCTCGTGGTGTAGCGGGCCAGGGCGACGTCGATCCGACCGCTCACCTGCACGCTCGGAAGCCAATTGGTCTGGACGGCGGTGAGTAGTGCGTTGATCCGTCCGACACCGGACATTCCAAGCCAGCCAATTGCGACGATGAAGAATGTGATGATCGCGAAGCTGGCAACCAACCGAGTGCGGATGGTCAGGGTCTTGAAGGTCATGGAACCGCTCCAAGAGCATGCATCCGCCCTCCGGATCATGCCAAGTGCGATTACATTGCATCGGCATCCTTAACAGGATGCATCGGATACTCGCTACAACCAGCGTTTCCAGCGGAAGAACACGTATGGAAGGACAGCCGCCACGACCATCATCACGACCGCCATCGGGTATCCGAATCCCCAATCCAATTCGGGCATCGCCTTGAAGTTCATGCCGTAGATCGAGGCGATCAGGGTCGGCGGCATGAACACGACCGCCATGACCGAGAACAGCTTGATGATGTTGTTCTGCTCCAGGTTCACGAGGCCGAGCGTGGCGTCGAGGAGGAACTGGATCTTGGAGGACAGGAAGGTGGCGTGCTCCTCCAGGGACTGCAGGTCGCGCAGGGTGGAGCGCACGTCCTCGCGCAATTCGCGCGGCGCCTTGGCGGTGCGGTAGGTCGCCGAGAGCGAGAGCAGGATGCGCTCCATCGAGACGAGGCTCTCGCGCTGCTTCGAGATCAGGTCGCCGTGGCGCCCGAGCGCCCGGAGGGTGTCCTGCAACGCGGTGTTGCGGGCGCTCGGGTCCTCCTTCTCCTCGAAGATCTTGCCCGAGAGGCGGTCGATGCGCTCCCCCTGGAGCTGGAGCACGTCGGCCGCCCGGTCGATCACCGTCTCGATCAGCCCGGCCAGGATGGTCTCGCCCGAGGGCACGGCCGAGGGGCCGTTGCCCGTCGAGCGGCCGGCCCGCTGGGTGTACATCCGGAAGGCCTGCGGCTCCTCGTAGCGCACCGTGACGAGGCGGCTGCCGCGCAGGATGAAGGTGATGCCGGCCAGCCCCGGCTCCTCGGATTCGCTGACCTTGCTCAGCACCCGGCCGGTCATGTAGCGCGCCCCGTCCTCGACGTAGAGGAGTTCGGAGGGCTCGATGTCCTTCATCTCCTCGCGGGTCGGCACCGAGATGCCCATGAAGACCTCGACCTTGAGGTCCTCCTCCCGGCTCGGCCGCACCATGTCGAGCCAGACGGTGTCGTCGGGGATCGGCTCCTGCAATTCGAGGGAACGGCGCTCGAGCAGGGTCTGCCCGGCGCCGGCGACCGGCTGGTGGATGAAGATCACGCGGGATGTCTCAGGCGAAGGCCCCGGGAGGCGGTGTGCTCGCATCCGGCACGAAGAAGTCCGGCGCAAGAGGAATGCCGGGTGTGACCCGGTATTTTGAAAAGTCCGTGACACCCTGCTCCGCCAGGAAGCTGTCGTCGATGAGGAAGCGGCCCGTCACCGCGCGGGCGGGCAGGCGGAACAGCGCGTGGGCGGCGTCGGCCAGGATCTCGGGCGTGCGGCTCGCCTGCATCAGCGCCTCTCCGCCCAGCAGATTCTGCACCGCCGCCGTGGCGATGGTGGTGCGCGGCCAGAGAGCGTTCACGGCGATGCCCTGGCGCTTGAGCTCGCCGGCGAGCCCGAGCACGCAGAGCGACATGCCGTACTTGGCGATCGAGTAGGCGAGGTGCGGCGCGAACCACTTCTCCGCCATGTCGAGGGGCGGCGACAGCATGACGATGTGCGGGTTTTCTGCCTTGGCGAGGTGCGGGATCGCGTACTTGCTGACCATGTAGGTTCCGCGCGTGTTGACGCCATGCATCAGGTCGAAGCGCTTCATCTCGGTCTCGGGCGTCCGGGTCAGCGCGATCGCGCTGGCGTTGTTCACCACGATGTCGATGCCGCCGAAGGTCTCGGCCGTCCGGGCGATGGCGGAGGCGACGCTGTCCTCGTCGCGGACATCCACCAGGAGCGGCAGCGCCCGGCCGCCCGCCGACTCGATGGCGGCGGCGGCGGTGTGGATGGTGCCCGCCAGCTTGGGATGCGGCGCGTCGGTCTTGGCCGCGATGGCGATGTTGGCGCCGTCGCGGGCCGCCCGCAGGGCGATGGCGAGTCCGATGCCGCGGGACGCCCCGGTGATGAACAGGGTTTTGCCCTGCAGCGAATCGCTCATGTCTCAGCTCTCCTCGGCGTTGATCTGGAACCGGGCCGGCTGCGTGCCGTCCGCATCGGTGAAGCCGTATTCGGCCGCGAGGTCGCCCGCATGGAGGATCTGCCCGGCCCGCGCCGCCACGGCCGGGTCGGCCGCCAGGGCGGCCAGCGCCCGGCCGGCATAGAGCGGGGTCTCCGTCGCCCGGTCGGCATGGCCGATGTCGACGGCGCGCTCGGTGCGCACGAAGCCGGGGGACAGCCCGAGCGCCGTGACCCCGTGCGGCGCCAGTTCCTCGGCGCAGGCGAAGGCCAGCCGGTTCGTGGCCGCCTTGGTCAGGTCGTAGAAGATGTCGCCGAGATAGCCCGGCGCGGTGTCGAACGAGACGAAGGCGATGAGGCCGGATTTCGCCGAGACCATCGCGGGGGCGACGGCGCGGGCGAGGAGGAGGGCCGGATAGGGGCCGCTCCCGAAGAAGTCCGAAAACGGCTCGGCCGAGCGGCGCCAGAACGGCGTGCCCCAGGCGGCGCCATCGGCGTAGCGCTCGCCGTCATAACCCTCGTTGCCCCCCCAGACGCTGGAGACCGCCACGTCGATGCGCCCGAACCGGCGCAGGGCCCAGTGGACCAGGGTGTCGACGGCGCGCTCGCTGGTGTGGTCGCAGAGGTAGTGATGGCCCTCGCCACCGGCGGCATCGACCGCGCGGGCGGTATCCTCGATGGTCTCGGGCCGCCCCTCCGTGCGTGGCCCGGTCTCGCTGGACCGGGCGGTGACGATGACGGTGGCGCCGGCCTCGCCGAGCCCCCGCGCCAAGCCGCGTCCCACCCCGCGCGAGGCGCCGGCGACGAGGCAGATCTTTCCGCGCAGCAGGTCCGGTGCGGGGGTCACGCCGGCTTGGCCCGGCCGAGGAAGCGCGCGAAGGCGGCCTGGGCCTCGGGCGACCGCAGGCGCTCCTCGAAGGCCACGGCCTCGGCCTCCAGGGCGGCGTCCAGGGCGGCCTGGTCGCCCCGGATCAGCGCCCGCGTCGCCTGCACCGCCCCGCGCGGCAGCCCGGCGAGGCGCGCGCCCTGCGCACGGGCATGCTCCAGCAGCAGCCCGGCCGGCATCACCCCGTTGACGAGCCCGAGACCCAGCGCTTCGTCCGCGTCGAAGGGCTGGCTCAGGAGCAGCATCTCCGTGGCCTTCAGGAGCCCGACCCGGCGCGGCAGCAGGTAGCTCGACGCCGCCTCCGGCACGAGGCCGAGTTCCACGAAGGGCATGCGGAAGCGGGCCGCCGGGCTGGCATAGACGAGGTCGCAGTGCAGGGTCAGGGTCGTGCCGATCCCCACCGCGATCCCGTCCACGGCCGCGATCATCGGCGTGCGCGTGCGGGCGAGCTGGCGGATGAACTGCAGGGCCGGCGCCTCGCGGAACGGCTTGCTCGCGCCCGCGACGAAATCGGCGAGGTCGTTGCCCGCGCTGAAGGCGCCCGGCGCCCCGGCGAACACCACGGCGCCGATCGCATCGTGTTCGTCGGCCTCCACCAGGGCGGCGCGCAGGGCGTCGTACATGGCGCCGGTCAGCGCATTCTTCTTCTCGGGCCGGTCGATGCGGATGAGGCGGACGCCGTCGGCGGTATCCGCGATCGCGATGTGCTCGCTCATGGTGCCCTGCCCTCCTGGATGGTGTTCGATCCGCGCGAGTGCGACGCTCGGCGGGGCCGGATCAGCTCGCCAGGGCGAGGGCGGCGTCCTCGGTGAAGCGCCCACCCGCGACGACGCTCTCCTCCAGGCCGCCCACGGCGGTCAGCAGGTTGTCGGCGAAGAACCGGGCCAGCGCGATCCGGCCCGCATGGGCGGGATCGGTGTCCCCCGCCTTGAGCGCCGCGTGGGCGGCGAGCGCCTGGCGACCGAGGCAGGCGCCCCCCTGGACCAGGCCGAACAGGCGCAGGTACGGCGTCGCGCCCGCCAGCGCCGCCTCCGGCCGGTTCGACGCGAGGGCCTTGAGCTGGAAGCTCGTCGCCCGGTCGAGGCTCTCGATGCCGGCACGCAGCCGGGCGCCGAGGCTGCCGAAGGCCGGATCGGGATCCTTGAGGAAGCCCTCGGCGGTCCGGCGCAGGCTCGCGATCTGCGCCCGCACCGTCGCCCCGCCGTTGAGCGGCAACTTGCGGGCGACGAGGTCGATGGCCTGGATGCCGTTCGTGCCCTCGTAGATGCCGAGGATGCGGGCGTCGCGCATGTGCTGGGCGGCGCCGGTCTCCTCCACGAAGCCCATGCCGCCATGGACCTGGACACCCAGCGAGGTCACCTCGTTGGCGATGTCGGTGGAGAAGGCCTTGGCCACCGGCGTCAGCAGCGAGGCGCGGTCATGCGCCCCCTGCCCTTCCGGGCCCTCCGCCGCGTCGAGGGCGGCGGCGGTGAGGTAGCAGATGCCGCGCGCGGCCTGGGTGAAGGCCTTCATGGTCAGCAACATGCGCTGCACGTCGGCGTGGTCGACGATGGGGCTGGTCTCGGGGGCGCCGGGCGCCTTGCCCTGACGCCGGTCGCGGGCATAGCCCAGCGCCTGCTGGTAGGCCCGCTCGGCGATGCCGACGCCCTGGAGGCCGACGTTGAGGCGAGCCGAGTTCATCATCGTGAACATGCAGGCGAGCCCGCGATTCTCCTCGCCGATCAGCCAGCCGACGGCGCCGCCATCGTCGCCGAAGGCCATCGAGCAGGTGGGCGAGCCGTGAATGCCGAGCTTGTGCTCGATGCCGGAGCAGCGCAGGTCGTTGCGGCTGCCGTCCGGCAGGATCTTGGGCACGAGGAACAGCGAGATTCCGCGGGTGCCGGCGGGCGCGTCCTTGAGCCGGGCCAGCACGAGGTGGACGATGTTGTCGGTGAGGTCGTGCTCGCCGTAGGTGATGTAGATCTTCGCGCCGACGATGCCGTAGCGACCGTCCCCAAGGGGTTCGGCGCGGCTGCGCAGCAGGGCCAGGTCCGAGCCGGCCTGCGGCTCCGTCAGGTTCATGGTCGCGGTCCATTCGCCCGAGATCAGCTTGGCGAGGTAACGCGCTTTGAGGTCGTCCGAGCCGTGCTGGGCCAGGGCCTCGATCCCGCCCGCCGTGAGGAGCGGGCAGAGGCCGAAGGCGATGCTCGCTGCGTTCCACATCTCGTTGCAGGCGGCGTTGAGCACGAGGGGCAGGCCTTGCCCGCCATGGTCGGGGTCGGCGCTGAGGCCGTTCCAGCCGCCGGCGATCCAGGTCCGGTAGGCTTCGCGCCAGCCCGGCGGGGTGGTGATGGCACCGTCCTTGAGCGGCGTGCCGTGCCGGTCGCCGACCTGGTTGAGGGGGGCGATGACCGATTCGGCGACCTTGCCGGCCTCGGCCAGGACGGCTTCCGCGTCGTCGACGGCGAGGTCGCCGTGCAGGCCGGCCGCCAGGGCAGCGTCGAGCCCGGCCACGTGGCGCAGGGCGAACAGCATGTCGGCCACCGGAGCGCGATAGGTCATGTTGCTTCCTCCCGCGCCTTGGTTGAATCGACGCGTGTCGCCCCGTGTTTGACGCATGGCCCGGACGGGCGCTAGGCCCAGGCTTTCCCCGCCGAAGGGGCGCCAGTGAAGATAGTTTAGATATGAACAATCTCGGGTCAATCCCCGACGACGCGATCCCGGCGGTGGCGACGCGTCGGCTGACCGAGGACGCCGCCGGGATCGCGGCGGCCGCGTCCCTGCTCCGGGCCGGGCAGGTCGTGGCCTTCCCCACTGAGACGGTCTACGGCCTCGGGGCCGATGCCACCGACCCGGCGGCGGTCGCGAAGATTTTTGCCGCCAAGGCGCGGCCGCGCTTCAATCCGCTGATCGCGCATCTAGCTGACACGGAGGCTGCCTTCGCCCAGGGCTTTTTCGACGACGCGGCGCGCAGTCTCGCCGCGGCGTTCTGGCCCGGCCCTCTGACCCTAGTGGTGCCTTCCGCGCCGGGCTGCCGCGTCTGCGACCTCGCTCGGGCCGGCCTGCCGAGCGTCGCCCTCCGGGTGCCGGCGCCCGACCTGACCCGGGCCTTGCTGGCGCAGGTCGGGCGTCCCGTCGCCGCGCCTTCCGCCAACCGTTCGGGACGCGTCAGCCCGACCAACGCCGATCACGTCCTGGCGGACCTCGAGGGCCGGATCGCTGCCGTGCTGGATGGCGGCGAGACACCGGTCGGCGTCGAATCCACCGTGGTGGCCTGTCTCGGCGGAGTGCCCCGGCTGCTGCGGCCCGGGGGCGTCACACGGGAGGCGCTGGAAGCGCGCCTTGGCTTCGCCCTGGCCGGCCCGGAGCGGGGGGACACGGCCCATCCGGTCGGCCCGGGACTCCTCGCCTCCCACTACGCGCCGCGGGCGCAGGTCCGCCTCGAGGCGACCGCCGCCGCACCGGACGAAGTTGCGCTGCTGTTCGGACCGCATCCGCTCCCGGGAGCGGATGCGGCGCAGGCGCGCCTCAACCTCAGTCCCACAGGGGATCTCGCCGAGGCCGCGGCCCGGCTGTTCTCGGCCCTGCGCCAGCTCGACGGCCTCGGGGCGCCGGTGATCGCGGTGGCGCCCATTCCGGAGCGGGGTCTTGGCGAAGCGATCAACGACCGGCTTCGGAGGGCCGCGGCGCCGCGCTGAAATTTTTTCGGGATGCGCTGGAACCAAGCCGCCGGGGGCGTGTTTTCCCCGTACGAAGGCCAGTTCAGCCCCCAATGGCCTTTTCCCCTCTCGGGCTCGGAGCAATCCGAGCCTTTTTTCTTGCGCGTCATTCGGGCCCTGGCCACGGCGCCCTGACCCGATTTACGAGACCCCATCAGGCGATTTCCAGGATCTCGCTCTCGTGCCCGTTCACCTCGACCACATCGCCGGCGACCTTGCCGGTCAGCGCGCGCGCCATCGGCGAGACATAGGAGATCGTGCCTTGGGCCGGGTCGGCCTCGTCCTCGCCGACGATCCGGTAGGTGCGGCGGCTGTCGTCCTCGGCCAGGATCGTCACCATCGAGCCGAAGCGGACCACGTCGCCCGGCTCCGCCTCGACCAACTGCGCGGAACTGCGCCGGGCGGTCCAATAGGCGAGATCGCGGTTCACCCGGGCCACGTCGGCCTGGGCCTCGGGCGTCAGGGCCGAGAACGCGGCCTGAAGGCGTGCGACCTCCGCCTCGATATGGGCCAGGCCCTCGGCGGTGACGAAATTCGGGTGCGACGAGATCTGGCGTTCGGGAAGATCCTCGAACACCGCTTCACCTTCACGCTCACGGACGAATGCTTGGCTCATGATCGGGGAAACGCCCGGCGCCTGCCCGACGTTCCGTCATGCTCAGGCGACCTCGACAACCGTGCGTCCCCGGACCCGGCCTTCGAGGATCGCCCGTGCCACCGTATCGACGCCGGCCAGCGGCACCGTCTGGGTCATCGCCGCCAGCTTGTCGTGATCGAGCTCCCGGGCGAGCCGGTCCCAGGCCGCCCGGCGCTTCGGTTGCGGCGTCGTCACGCTGTTGATGCCGAGCAGAGAGACACCGCGCAGGATGAACGGGGCGACCGAGGTCGGCAGGTCCATGCCCTGCGCCAGACCGCAGGCGGCGACCGCACCGTCCACCTTCGTCCCCGCCAGGACGTTGGCAAGAGTGACCGATCCGACCGCATCCACCGCCGCTGCCCAGCGCTCCTTGGCCAGCGGCTTGCCGGGCTGGCTCAGCTCCGCGCGGTCGAGGATTTCCGAGGCACCGAGGCCGCGCAGGTAGTCGGATTCCGCATCGCGGCCGGTGGAGGCGATGACGTGCCAGCCGGCCTGCGCCAGCAAGGCCACTGCCACGGACCCGACGCCACCCGAGGCGCCGGTAACGAGAACCGGTCCTTGTGACGGAGTCGCGCCGTGGTGGTCGAGGGCCATCAGGCAGAGCATCGCCGTATAACCGGCGGTGCCGATCGCCATCGCCTGGGCGGGGCTCAGGCTCTGGGGAAGCGGCACCAGCCAGTCGCCTTTGACCCGGGCGCGCTGCGCATAGGCCCCGAGATGGGTCTCGCCGACGCCCCAACCGGTGAGCACCACCGCATCGCCGGGCTGGTAGTCGGGATGATCCGAGGTCTCGACGATCCCGGCGAAGTCGATGCCGGGAATCATGGGGAAACGGCGCACCACCGGCGACTTGCCGGTCATCGCCAGCCCGTCCTTGTAGTTCACCGTGGAGTGGGTGACCCGGACCGTGACGTCGCCCGGCATCAGGTCGGCGTCGTCGAAATCCTGGAAGGCGATGGATTGCCCCGTCTCGGTCTTCTCGATGACCCAAGCCTTGAACCGACCCATGGCACGCCTCCACTGACGGGACTGAGGTGTGGCACGGACGGTCCGAATCAAGCGGCCCCGGGCGCCGCTGGCGTCCGGAGCCGGAGAAGGGTCGGCGACGAAGGGCTCAGTAGCCGTCGTAGATGCTGCCGGAGGAGAAGCCGAGGCCGACGCCGACATCGGCCGAGCTGGCACCGGTGATGCCGAAGGCGTCGGGAATCGAGCCGACGGCGAGACTGGGGCCGAAGGCGCCGGGATAGCCGCCCTGGCCGTAATTGGCCGGGACCCAGCCCGACCGGGCGGGCTGCACCAGGACCCGGCGGCGGACGCTGGCGTATTGCGGCGGAAGGGTCTCGGGAATCGTCTGCGCGGGCTGCACGAGGACGCGGCGGCGGCGGACGGAATATTGCGGCGGCACGTCCACCCAGCAACCGATCAGCTCACCATAGGCATCCCGACGAGTCTGCCAGACCCGGCCGCCGGGCGCCACGAGAACACGCTCCGAGACGGTCTCGTAGACCGGAGGAATGGTGCGGTAGACGGTCTCGGCCGGGCGGACGAGGACCTGCTCGGACACCGCGCCGTAGACCGGAGGGGTGTTGACGTGGCGGTAGCACTCGGCGCCGCCGCAGCCGCCGGCCTGGGCGGAGGACAGGGTGATGACGGCGCCCGCGATGGCGGCGAGACTGATACGGGCTGCGACCGGCGTGGTCATGACGGGTTCCTCGGCTCGAAACGCTGGATAGGACGGGATGGCGCGCGAAGCCCGCGCGCATCTCGACGTTCCAGAGGCCGCCAAGTTGCCGCTCGATCAAGCTGTATCGAGACTCAAGGTAAAATTAACCCAAGCTTAGGACTACTTAGAAGTTTCACTGCTTAGGTAAAAACACGCGGAACTGTCGAGAAAATCAGGTCTGACCGCGCTTGAGCTGGTAAAAGATGTGCCGCCCGATGACGTCCATCTTCTTCAGGCGCCGTGACCAGCCTGGTTTCACGTAGTCCGCGTGGTAATGGGTCGCTCCGCCGACTTCGCTTAGATAGGTGCGCCCCTCAATGACCGCGCTGGCGATCCGGGTGGCGTTCTGCCAGGACGGCCCGTCGGCGATGCGCAGGGACTTGCCTTCGCAGGCGAAGGAGAACTGGCAGCCCATGTAGCGGTGGCGGTTCTGATAGACGACGCCGCAGACGTTGCTGGGATAGAGACCGCTCTTCACTCGGTTGAGGACGACCTGGGCGACCGCCGCCTGCCCCTCTTCGGATTCGCTGCGCGCCTCGAAGTACACGGCCTCGGCGAGACAGCGCTGCTCGCGGTCCATGGCGTCGGGACCGATCAGGTCGGCGTAGCGGTGGCGTGCGACGTCCGGGGGCACGGCCGCACCCGGCGTGGCGCCATCCGCCTGGGATCCCCGCGGCGACAGGCCTGGGAAGACGAGGCTCGCGGCGGCGATCTCGATCGGCGTCGCATCGGCCGGGGCCGGGGTGGTCGAGGAGAGCGCTTCCGCGCGGGGAATGGCGGGGGTCGCCCCATCCTCCACCGCGATCACCGAGCCCTCGCTCTCCCCGCTCGCATCGAGGCCGAGGTCGGGGGGTGGTACGAAGCCGGCATCGAGGTCCGGATTCCAGGTCGCCGATCCTGATTCCAGCAAGCCGCTCACGGGCTCCGCGAGGCTCGTCCGTACGACGAGGGCGTCGCCCCGGCCCTCGGCGTAGAGAAGGCCTTCGGTGGTGCCGCGGGTGTAGACCCGGTGCGGCGCGTGCGAGCGCGTCTCCGTCCCCGCAAGCCGGGCCCCGGGGGAGGCCGTCGCGAGG
The DNA here is from genome assembly GCF_001424705.1 of Methylobacterium sp. Leaf465. Taxonomy (GTDB): domain Bacteria; phylum Pseudomonadota; class Alphaproteobacteria; order Rhizobiales; family Beijerinckiaceae; genus Methylobacterium. Next base: position 382,754 of record NZ_LMRA01000001.1, on the reverse strand, counting down.
AGCCGAGCCGGACCGGCCGCGCGCCCGGCGGAGCCCGGCGCCATGTCCGTGCCGGCCGTGGCGGTGAAGGAGACGAGCAGCCCGATGCCCGCCGCCCAGGGAGTCATCGCCGCGCTGAGCCAGCGCAGATGCGACGCGCGCCGTACCTGTTTCCTACCCACGCAACCGACTCGCACCAGGATGCCAAACGCTCACACCGCCGGTCCCAGGAGGACACGGAAGCGGCCGTTGCGTTCAACTATCGTGCGGTATGGTTGCGGAGCGGTTAAGCGGGGGCGTCAGAGCGCGCCGGGACGACCGTGCATCGCCGCCAGGCTGCCGACCAGGGTCGCGAGGTTCGAGCGTCCGCTCCCCTGCGCGCCGGCGATCCGCTCGGCATCGGCCCCGCTCTGCGTGGCGACGGCGAAGACGAACAGCACGATGGTGGCGAGGCCGCTCAGGCCGGCCACGATCCAGAGATACGCCTGCTGCATCACGCGGGGCAGCGGGACAGCGACGGGACTTTCATTGAGAAACAGGGGGGGTGGGCTGGTGTCGTTCATGCCGGCGATCCCACGCGTTGGCTGCCGCCCCAGTCAGCAGGGTTGCCTGCGCGTCATGGTTTGGCACTAGCACTGAACGTGCCCGCGCGGAATCGGTTCGCCGCGTTTTCGACAATTTGTTGAACGGTTCGTTCGACCGTTGACCCGGGACGGCGCGCGGCCGTCCCGATCCGTCATCGTCGGGCCGCGGCGACACTGTGCGGGTCGCCGCGGCCCCTCGTGCGATCCTACTTGGCAGCCTTTGCTGCCTTGGCGGCAAGAGCCGCCTGGGCGGCCGCGAGACGGGCGATCGGCACCCGGTAGGGCGAGCACGACACGTAGTCGAGGCCGACGTCCTGGCAGAACGCCACCGAGGCCGGGTCGCCGCCGTGCTCGCCGCAGATGCCGAGCTTGATGTCGGGACGAACCGCCCGGCCGCGCTCCACGCCGATGCGCACGAGTTCGCCGACGCCTTCCTGATCGATGCTGATGAACGGATCCGCCGCCAGGATGCCCTTCTGCGTGTAGGCGCCGAGGAAGGTCGCGGCATCGTCGCGGGAGATGCCGAGGGCGGTCTGCGTCAGGTCGTTGGTGCCGAAGGAGAAGAACTCCGCCGTCTCGGCGATGTCGCCGGCCCGGAGCGCAGCCCGGGGCAGCTCGATCATCGTGCCGACTTGGTAATCAACCGTGCCGCCCGTTTCGGCAGCGACGGCCTTCGCCATGGCATCGATGCGCGCCTTGACGATGTCGAACTCCATCTTGGTGAAGACGAGCGGCACCATCACCTCGGGAGTGACGGGCGCGCCGGTCTCCTTGGCGGCCTGGACGGCAGCCTCGAAGATCGCGCGGGCCTGCATCTCGGCGATCTCCGGGAAGGCGATGGCGAGGCGGCAGCCGCGGAAACCGAGCATCGGGTTGAACTCGTGCAGCTCCGTCATGCGGCGGCGCAGCTTGTCCTCCGAGACGCCCGTGCTCGTGGCGACGTCGCGGACCTCCTCGTCGGTATGCGGCAGGAATTCGTGCAGCGGCGGATCCAGGAGGCGGATCGTGACGGGCAGGCCCGACATGATCGTGAACAGCTCGACGAAGTCCTGGCGCTGGTAGGGCAGGATCTTGGCGAGCGCCGCGCGGCGGCCCTCCACGTCGTCGGCGAGGATCATCTCGCGCACGGCGACGATGCGGTCACCCTCGAAGAACATGTGCTCGGTGCGGCACAGGCCGATGCCCTCGGCGCCGAAGTTGCGGGCGGCGCGCGCGTCGGTCGGGGTGTCCGCGTTGGTGCGGACCTTCATGGTACGCACCTTGTCGGCCCAGCCCATGAGGGTGGCGAACTCGCCCGACAGGGACGGCTCCAGCATCGCCACCTCGCCGAGGAGAACCTGACCCGTCGAGCCGTCGATGGTAATCTTGTCGCCGGCGTTCAGGGTGGTCCCGGCGACCGAGAGGGTGCCGGCCTTGTAGTCCACGCGGATCGAGCCGACGCCGGAGACGCAGGGCTTGCCCATGCCGCGGGCCACCACGGCCGCGTGGCTGGTCATGCCGCCGCGGGTGGTGAGGATGCCCTCGGAGGCGTGCATGCCGTGGATGTCCTCCGGCGAGGTCTCCACGCGCACCAGGATACACTTGCGCTCGGCCTTGCGAGCGGCCTCGGCATCCTCGGAGTTGAAGACGATCTCGCCGGTGGCGGCGCCCGGCGAGGCCGGCAGGCCGGCGGCGATGACCTTGCGCTCGGCCTTCGGGTCGATGGTCGGGTGCAGGAGCTGATCGAGGGCGGCGGGCTCGACGCGGCCGATGGCCTCCTCCTCGGTGATCAGGCCTTCCGCGGCCAGATCGACGGCGATCCGCAGGGCCGCCTTGGCGGTGCGCTTGCCGTTACGGGTCTGGAGCATCCAGAGCTTCCCGCTCTCGATGGTGAACTCCATGTCCTGCATGTCGCGGTAGTGGTTCTCGAGGAGGCCGTAGATCCGCACCAGCTCCGCATAGGAGTCGGGCATGGCAAGCTCCATCGACGGACGGTCGGACTTCGCCTCGATGCGGGCCTTCTCGGTGATGTCCTGCGGGGTGCGGATGCCCGCCACCACGTCCTCGCCCTGGGCGTTGATCAGGAACTCGCCGTAGAGGGCGCGCTCACCGGTGGACGGGTTGCGGGTGAAGGCGACGCCGGTGGCCGAGGTGTCGCCCATGTTGCCGAACACCATGGCCTGGACGTTGACGGCCGTGCCCCAGCTCTCCGGAATGCTGTTCAGCTCGCGGTACTTCTTCGCGCGCGGAATCATCCAGGAATCGAACACCGCGCCGATGGCGCCCCAGAGCTGGTCCTCGGGGGCCTGCGGGAAATCGGCGCCGTGCTCGGCCTTCACGATGGCCTTGTACTTGCCGACGAGGTGCTTCCAGTCCTCGGCCCCGAGCTCGGTGTCGAGGCTGACGCCCTTGCCTTCCTTGTAGTACTCCAGCGCCTCCTCGAAGGCGTGGTGCTCCACGCCGAGGACGACGTTCGAGTACATGGTGATGAAGCGGCGGTAGGAATCGTAGGCGAAGCGCGGGTCGCCGGCGCCCTGCGCCAGGGCCTCGACCGTGATGTCGTTGAGGCCGAGGTTGAGCACGGTGTCCATCATGCCCGGCATCGAGGCGCGGGCGCCCGAGCGGACCGAGACGAGGAGCGGGTTCTCCGGATCGCCGAAGCCGCGTCCGGTGAGCGCGCCGACGGCGTCCAGGGCGGCCTTGACCTGGCTCTTCAGCTCGTCCGGATACTGCTGTCCGTGGTCGTAATAGTACGTGCAGACTTCGGTCGTGATGGTGAAACCGGGTGGTACCGGAAGACCGAGATTCGACATCTCCGCGAGGTTCGCGCCCTTCCCGCCCAGGAGGTTGCGCATGGACGACTGGCCCTCGGCCTTGCCGTCACCGAAGGAGTAGACCCACTTGCCCATCTGTATCCGTCCGCTTGCAGGAGTGAACACTGCCCCATGCCTAACACGGCGGGTTGGACCATCTTCTGCTGCAACGCAAGATGAACGGCTTCTCCAGGCGGGCACCGCGTGACGCTTCGGGCCCGCTGTAACGGAGCCGTTGCCGGATCAGCCGAGCGCGCGGAAGACGCCGAGGCCGATCAGGCCGACCAGGATGAGGTAGATCGCCACGATGAAGTTCAGCAGCCGCGGGACGATCAGGATCAGCACGCCGGCGGCCAGGGCGATGACGGGCTGAAGACTGGAGATCGTGATGGTCATGGGGCGCGCTCCGGCACGGCTTCAGGACTTGTCGGCGCCGCGCGGCGGCTCAGAGGCGGTGTCAGACGCGGTACTTGCCGTTGCGCCTGACCAGGACCTGCGTACCCACGGGCACCCGCTCGTAGAGGTCGACGATGTCCTCGTTGAGCATCCGCACGCAACCGGACGACATCTGCTCGCCGATGCTCCAGGGCTCGTTGGTGCCGTGGATGCGGAAGAGGATGTCGCGGTTGCCCTGGTAGAGGTAGAGGGCGCGGGCGCCGAGGGGATTGTCGACGCCGCCCTTTCGGGTGCGCGGCAGGTCCGGGTTGAGGGAGACCATCGTGGTGGTGGGGCTCCAGTCGGGCCAGACACCCTTGCGTCCGACCCGGGCCTGGCCCTTCCAAGAGAAGCCGAGCTTGCCCACGCCGACGCCGTACTGCACCGCCGTCCCGTCCTCCTGCACCAGGGCGAGCTGCCGGTTGTCGATGTCGACGACGATCGTGCCGGGCTTCTCCGGACCGGTGTAGCGCACCACCTGCCGGCGATACTTCGGATCGAGCCGGGACTTGTCGACCAGGGGGACGTCGTAGGGCTTGTCCGGCATCGTGCCGGTGTACCAGGCCGCTTCGTCGTCCTGGGCCAGGTTCACGGGGCCATGGGACTGGCATGCCGCGAGGGGCGCGATCAGGATCAGGCCGAGGATGAGGCGGCGGGACGGCATGGACAGCTCCACGTTTCGACGCGTCGGAGGACGGCTCTGTCCCCTGACTACCGCTCCCGGGGCGCCGACGTTGTGTCATTCCCGCCGCAGGTAAGCAGTTGCGTGCTCGAGCAGCCCTGCGGCGGAGGCGTCCGAGATCGGATGATGACGGCGGGACGAGCCGGGCTGCGCCCCGCGCATTGCATCGCGCGAACGGGACTTCCATGATGGCTCCGGGCCGCCATGGGCTCCGGAGTACGGGTGACGATGGTCGAAACGCAGGTGCTTTCCGAGATCGATGCGGGCGCCCCTCTGGCCGACCTCGCCCCCGCCGTCCATCTTGACCACTGCGTCATCCAAGTCACGGACTGGGAGCGCTCGAACGCGTTCTATCGTGACGTGATGGGGGCCGAGATCATCTCCCGCGGGTCGGCCTTCGTCTATCGCTTCGGCGGCGTCCAACTGAACGTGCACGGGCCGGGGGTGAACGCGACGCCGCTGGCGCGGATCCCCGTGCAGCCGGGGAACAGCGATCTGTGCTTTCGCTGGTCGGGCACGATCGAGCAGGCCGCCGACCACCTCGCGTCGCTGGGCGTGACGATCGAGCTCGGACCCGTGGAGCGCAACGGTGCCGCCGGCGCCGGGGTGAGCCTCTACTTCCGAGACCCTGACGGCTCCCTGATGGAGTTCATCACCTACCCGGCCTCCCCGTAGGCACGCGGCTCGGCCTTCGCCCTCAGCCCCGGCTCTGGGCGAGCTGCTGGTTGGTCTGTTCGAGGCGGAGCGCCAGTTCGCGCATCACCGCGATGGCGATGGGCGGGAACTGCGCCAGAAGTTCCAGGAAGACCGTCCGATCGATGCGCAGGGCCATGGCCGGATCGACTGCGGCGACGGTCGCCGAGCGCGGCTGGTCGGCGAGGATGCCCATCTCCCCCACGAGGGCGTTCGCGCCCAGCAGCGCCAGGCGAAAAGGACCTTGCGGTCCGTCGATGGAGACCTCCGCCGAACCTTCCAGGAGAAGATAGGCCGCATCGGCCGCGTCGCCCCGAGCGAAAAGCTGCTGGCCGGCCTCGAAATGCACGCGCTCGCTGGTGAAGGCGAGAAGCTTCAGGCGCGACGGCTCGACACCGCGGAACAGGGGCACCTGGCGAAGGGACGAAACCTCTGTCTCGAGGGTCATTGAGTCGGGCTCCCGTGACGCGACGTCCCTCCCGGTCCGGCACGATCCTGGCGCATCCAATGCGGGTCGGCGCCCCTTTGTCCAGACCCCGACGGCCCGAGGGCTGCGGCGCCCCCAGCGGAAGCGATCCGCCTGGGCCTCAGCCCGTCAGAACAGCCTCCACATCTAACGGTTAAGCTTAAATTAATCGCCAATCCTCGGGGCCTGGACTGCTCGCTCAGCGATCAGATGAGGAACCATCGATATTCGCAAAGGTTGTCTTGGCAGTGAACGCAAAGCTGAGGAGGCGCTGATGGCATCAGGAAATTCCACCTCGAAGCGAGGTTTCGCATCGATGGACCTCGAACGGCAGCGGGAAATCGCGAGCAAGGGCGGCCGCAGCGTGCCGGCCGAGAAGCGCTCGTTCTCGCAGGATCGCGAGTTGGCCTCGAATGCGGGCCGCAAGGGCGGTCAGTCGAGCGGCTCCGGCCGTCCCGGCGACGAGTAGCACACGTTTCGGCGCGTGGCCCTCAGGGCTACGCGCCTTTTTCGTGCCCTCTGAATCTACGAGAACGCCCCGCTCGAACAGAACGGGGCGTTCTCGTACGGTTAGATTGTTAGATCGGTCTCGGTCAGGTCATGCAACGGCCCGGCACCATACGACGGGCCTCCGGACCGGCCAGGGAACTGATGGCCCGCTCGCAGCCTTCCTGGAGCGGCTTGCGCAGCCGGAGCAGCTCCCTGTCGCTGGCCGTCCTCCCTAGAGCGGGAGAAACCGGCTCGGAACGCGGTGCCGCACTCGGAACGGACGCGAGATACACCTGGCCAGCCGTTGCCGGAATGTCGCGGATTTCGGGATTTTCTTGCTGCGCAAGCGAAGCGACCGGTTTGGTTGCGGGCGCCCACTGATCGGCTGCCAAGCGGATCGTCGGATGGATCAGCAACGTCAGTATGGCCGCCGGTCCACTCACGCTGAGAAAGAAGCCAGACCGAGACATAGTCTTAATCTCCGCGCAGAGCTTGACAGGTTGTCAGCTCAACGCAGACCGCAAACAACGGTTCCTTAACCCTTTTGATCTGGATATCCAGTCCTTAAGGCGATGCGTCGCATTCTCTGGATTGCCGAGGCCATGGCCCGGGGCCTCTCGGATCCCGTGGCGAATTTGCATCGGCACAGGAAAAAGCGCTCGCCGAGATGGCGGGTCGGAACCGCCCCGGGCGCTGGTCGTTGTTCCTGCACCCGGCCGCCTGGTCCTCCCCCGCATTCCCCTTGTGCATAGGCCGGAACCTTTCAACGGGTCGGAGCAAATCCGACCCGTTTTTTTGTGCCGGTTTTCCGGGCGGCGGTGGCCCGTGAAGGTGGCGTGAAAAAACCCCGGCCGCTGGACCGGGGTTCGTTTCGTCGCTCGTAAGCCGATCCTCGCAGGCGGCCAATACGCGCTTGGCGGACGATCAGGCCGATTTGGCCTCGCGCCGCCGCGCGCTCTGCTGAAAGAACAGCGCTTGGCTGATCACCGCCGAGACGTTGGCGGGCTGGAAAGGCTTGGCGATGAGGAAGGCCGGCTCGGGCCGCTCGCCGGTGAGGAAGCGCTCGGGATAGGCCGTGATGAAGATCACCGGAACCTCGAAGGTCTTCAGGAGGTCGTTCACCGCGTCGAGCCCGGAGCTGCCATCGGCGAGCTGGATGTCGGCCAGGATCAGGCCCGGGCGCGTGCCGCCGGAGGCGATCTTGATCGCTTCGGTGCGGGTGCGTGCGACGCCGATCACATTGTGGCCCAGGCCTTCCACGAGCGCTTCGAGATCCATCGCGATCAGCGGCTCGTCCTCGATGATGAGGATCTCGGTCGCCATGTCGGCGGCGAGCTCGCGTCCGGCTTCGTCCACGAGGTCGCGGACCTGGCTGACGTCGACGTCGAGGATGATCGCGGCATCCTCCTCGGAGAAGCCCTCGAGGCAGGAGAGCAGGAAGGCCTGGCGCGGCAGAGGCGTGATCTGACCGAGGCGGACTTCCGCCGGCAGATCGTGCTGAACCTGCTCGCTCTGGCCGTTCACCGAGAGCGAGTTCCAGATGCGGGTGAAGACGCGGAACAGGTCGGCCTTTACGTTGGAGCTGCGGCCGAGTGTCTCCGGCTCGTTCACGAGTGTTTCCAGCGTGGCTGCCACGTAGGCGTCGCCAGCAACCTGGCTGCCGGTCAGCGCCCGCGCATAACGGCGCAGGTACGGCAGATGCTGAACGACGAGTTGAGCTGTCGACATTATATCCCCTTGGCTTTGCCGTTCTATCGGGCGCCTCCGCCACAACGCGGAATGCAGGGCTCCGTTCCGCTGAGCGGGAACCGATTGTTCACACCAGCGTTGCAGGTGCAGCCATGGCCTATGTGAAGCCGCAAAACAATCGCGGCGATGTCGCTTGTCGACATCCAAGGGGACCGACGTATGGACGAAAACGGACCGGGTGCCGGCCCCTCACCCGAGGGTGCCGACCCGAAGACAGGCGACGCTTTGCCCGGGCAGGGCCTGAGTGATCATACTCAGAAGCGAATCGGGCTTCACCTGCGGGCCATGTACGACACCATCGTGCAACAACCGGTGCCGGATCGATTCCGCGATCTCATTGCCAAACTCGACGCCTCGGCCACCAATTCCGAGCCCTCGAGCTGAGGCGGTTCCCGTCGCACCTGCATTCCCTCCCTGGGCCGCATAGGTCCGTGGCGGCGCCTCCGCCCGCATCGAAAAAGGGCCGCTCTTCGTGAGCGGCCCTTTTCATGTCTTCAAACGTCCGGCGCGCTTGCGTCGAGGGACGTCAGAGCGTCGGCGAACGACCGCGCATCAGGCCGATCACGGCCGAGATGGCGAACAGGACGATCGCGACGAAGAACACGAGCTTCGCGGCTTCCATCGCCGTGCCGGCAATTCCACCGAAACCAAGCAGCGCCGCGACGAGGGCGACGACCAGGAACGTAACGGCCCATCCGAGCATGTGACTCTACCCTTCATCAAGTACGGTGCAGCATCGGCTGCGACCTCATGACAGCATAACGCCAAGTTAGCGGGACGGTTCCTGGGTTCGTCACAGGTTCGCCACGTTTTCCCCGGGCGATGGACGGCACGTTTCACTCGGTTCTTCGATGGCGCCGCAGGGCGGAAACCAGGATCGGCGTCACAGAGCGTTGCGGCGGACGACGCGTCGCCAGACGAGACCGGCTAGGGCGAGGGCGAGGCCGTACTGCGCGAAGCCGTTCTCCGCGAGATCGCCGATCGATCCGTGCATCTGAAGCAGAAGGCGCGTCAGGCCATTCAGGACGATCACGGTGCCACAGAACAACGCTGACGCGGCTAGGATAGCGATGAAATCGGGCATGGCGGCGTATCCGGTTGACCCGGACACCTCCACGCAAAGCGTGCGCCAGAGCCCCGATCCCTCACGAATGCGGGCTTTCGCCTCCCGGCCGTACGGCAGGGCTGAACGCCCGCGTCAGGGGCGGCGCGACGCCGCCGGCTTCGGGCGGGTACCCGTCGTCGCCGGGGTCGGTGCGGCGGCCGGCTGGGCCGCGGGCGGGCGCGGCGTTTCCACGACGAGACGTTTGACCGGCCAGCCGTCGGCCCAACGCTCCATGTCGCTGAAGCGCGGGTTGGCTTTCAAGCCCGCGGCGTCTGTTCCACCGAAGGCCGCGGCCGCGGCGAGGTCGAAGGTCTTCCAATAGGCGAGATAGTCGAGGCTGTCGGCGCGGGAATTGTTGATCTGGGAGACCAGGGTGGTTTGCTCGCCGGTGAGGGCCATGTCGGGCGACCACTTGAAGGGCGGTGCCGGCTGCTTCGGGTCGCGGGGCGGCTCTGGCGGCAGCTTGATTGCCGATCCGTCATAGGCGGCATCCACGCCGGCCGGCGACGTCAGCGTCGCGGCCAGGGCGGGAAACCCATGGTCGTCCGAGAGGGCGCGCACGAACAGCTTGCGCTCGCTCGGCACGCCGCTGGCCTCCCGCAGAAGGCGTCGCCCCGCCAGGTCCGCAGCCCGCGCGTCCCGGTCGCCGATGACGGTGATGACCAGAGTCTCGGGCGCGATCCGGCCGAGATCGTGCAGGACGATCCCACGGGCACGTGCGTCGCTGGCGATACCGCCGGGCATGATCGCGAAGACGAGACGCGGGATCGGCAGGCCCTGCTCGGCCGCGTCGGCGGCGAGGTTGGCGGCGATCGGTGCGCCGGCGAGGTGCCCGATGACTGCGACCCGCTTCGGGTCGGGCTTGGCGTCGGCATCGCTCGCCAGGTCGGACAGCGTCGACTTGAGGATGCGCTCGGCGATCGCGCTCGCCTCCGACGGGCGCGTCCGGTTGAGGTCCTGAAAGCGCGGAAAGATGACGAGCGAGCCGGTTCGGGCGAGGTGGTCGATCCAGCTGCCGTAGGCCTGCGGATTGGGGGCCCCCCAAGCGTGAAGGAAGACGACGACCGGGCGGCCCTCGGCCGGTGCGGCGCCCGCCTTGTGGAAGACGAAGCTGCCGGAGCCGGCCTTGCCGAGGCCGCGCTTCACGACGGTCGCAGCGCGATCGCCGACCCCGCCGGGCCCTTCCGCGGGCTGGCTCGGCGGGGCGGCGGCGATGGCTGGAACGACCGCCGCCATCAGCGCGGCGAGGCCCAGAGCGGCGACGCCGAGGCTCAGTGTGAAACGCATGGACAGTCCGATGACGCGGCCCGTGAGCTTCGAAGGCCAGTCCTCGCGAAGCACGGATCGAATGTGGGCCGAACCATACGGCAATCCGACGCGTCTGAGTGCGGTATTCCCGCCGCACTGGGCCGGCGGAATGTGGGATTCAGCGCTTGAACTGGCCGCGCCGCTCGTCGATCATTGCCGCAAGTCGCATCAGATCGTTGGGCTGCGTTGCGTCGGTAACCGCTCGATAGACGTCGCGAAGACTGCTCCCGAGTGTCGCGAGCATCCGATCTTCGGGCAAGGCGGTCAGGGACGACCACGCTTCATCCAAACGCTGGGCACGGACCGATGGGGCAAAGTTCATCGTCGGCTTTCGGGCCATCGCGCGGCCTCTCGATTGCGTGAACCCGGACAACGGTCAAGCGCCCCGATGTTTCCACTGATCTATGATAATTTCAGGTTCCGCGCAGAGGGGAGCCGATGACGTCCGGCCCGGAGGCTGCGTCGTCGGGGCGTCCGGCGGCCTCCTCGACCCAGGCCAGGATATCCGCGGCGCGCCAGGGCTTTGGAATGAACGTCGCCGAGACGCGCAGGTCGCTGGGCTGGTCCCCGGCATCGCCGGAGGTCAGAAGGACCCGGACACGCGGCCAGGTGACGCCGATGATCCGGGCCAGTTCGAAGCCCCCGATCGGCCCCGGTGTGCGGACATCCGAGAAGACTACGCTGACCTCATCGCCCCGATCATTGAGGATCGCCAGGGCGCGTTCGGCCGTCTCGGCCTCGATCACCCGGAAGCCGGTCTCTTCGAGAAGCTCGGCCGCGAGGAACCGCTCATCTGGCTCGTCCTCGACGACGAGGATCACGGGACGTGCGTCAGATGGGGTCACTGCACTCATGGGTCCGGTACGCTCTTCGGGCCAGAACGGCGGGCCAAGTGCAATCTTGCGCCACGGAGGCGCGAAGCTGTCAATGTGGCGGAACCGACCAATAGCCCCGAAGGAACGCCGCGCAGGCTCGTTGTGCTTTCAGTGCCACGCTTTCGCGAGGTTTTTAGCCAACACCATGAGATTTGAGAAAGGCTAGGGCCCGCGCCCAACCGTCCTTCGCATCGCCTTCACGGTAGCTCGGCCGGTAATCCGCATGAAATCCATGCGGCGCGTCCGGATACACGACGAGCTCCACCGACTTGCCAGCGGCCTTGGCCTTGTCCCGCGCCGCTTCCACGGCCGGGACCGGGATGCCGGTATCCGCGCCACCGTACAGGCACAGGAGCGGTGCGTTGATGTCCGCCGCCAGATCCGTGGCCGTGCGAGGCTGGATCTCGGTGCGCTCACCGCCGACGGGTCCGTACCACGCGACCCCCGCCTTGAGGTCCTTCCGGTGGGCGGCGTAGAGCCAGACGCCACGGCCGCCGCGGCACCAGCCCATCGTTCCGATCCGTGACGGATCACCACGCGAGGCCGAGACCGCCCAGCCCGCGGCGGCGTCCAGGTCGGCGATCCATTGGGCGTCCGGAGTCTTCGAGATGACATCGCGAATGATCACCTTCGCGTCCGTCATGGTCGAAAGATCGCCCTGGCGGGCATAGAGCTCGGGAGCGACCGCACAGTAGCCGACCTTAGCGAGCCGGCGGCAGATATCCTTGATGTAGTCGTGAACGCCGAAGATCTCTTCGATGACGAGGATGACCGGAAACGGCCCCTCTCCCTTCGGCATGGCCCGGTATCCGGGCATCGGGCCATCGGCGGCGGGGATCTTCACTTCACCGGCTTCGATGTCCTCGGCGTCGGTCCTGATGACCTGGGCCTCGACGGAACTCGTCGCGAGGGTCAGCCCCGTCATCAGGCTCGTCATGACGAAACCGCGTCGGGAAAAGGGCGGTGTCAGGAGTCCGTCGAGGCCCTCGAGCGGCATGGTGTCAGCGCGATGATCCGACGTGTGCGACATGGTGTTCCCGGGGCGAACTGGGAGAAGCGATCGCGCGGGACGAAGACATCCTGGATCGCAACCGGGAAGTTAGGGCTCGGCGCCGCGCCGAACAGTCTCAGAGGGCCACGCGCTGGCGTGCCGCCTCGCCCGTCCGCGGATCGGCCGGCGAACCTGCGCGCCGCGTCGCCGAACGGGCCTCGCCGGCCGGGGTGCGCTTCCGGGCCACCCCGGAACTCGCCGGCTTCGGCCGAACGAGATCGCCCAGGGGCACGAAGCCCACGTCGCCCCGTCGCGTCCCGGCGCCGGCGACCACCCCAAAGGCGATCGCGAAGGACTGCGAGAGGCCGGAATCCATCTCGACCCCGAATGCCGCCACGGCGGCGAGGAACGCTTCCCGGAAGCTGCGCGGTGTGCACCAGCTCTTCTCGGCCAGATGCATCGGCCATTCCCAGAGGTCGCCCCGCCGCTGGGAAACCATGTCACGCGCGATGAAATAGCCGGTCTCGCGATGCTCGAGGCCGTCGGCGGCGACGCACCAGTCGGCGTTCTCGAACAGGATCGCCGTCGGCTGGCACCCATGGTCGGGGGACAGGTCGTCGAGAGGCAGATCGTCCAGAGGCGAGTCGTCCAAGGGCAGGTCGAACATGATGTCCCCTCTTCGCCAGCTTCGGAGCCGCCGCGCGGCCGTCCCGAAATGGATCAGAACATTGAGGGAACAGTGGGGATAAATCGATCGAGCGTCAAGGGTTTGTTCTTGGTGTGTTCGATCGGAGCAAAGGCAGCTCTAGCGCGGCGTCCGCTCGAACAGCGCATGCTCCACCCGATCTCCGGCATGGATCCGAAGACGCGCGGCCGTTCCGGCGTTCAGCTCCAGCACGGAGAGAACCGGCTCGTTCGAGGGGATCACCTTGGTGGAGAGCGGCTCGGTATCGGCGGCGATCTTGGCGATGGTGCCGTCGGACCGTATGAACAGCATGTCGAGCGGCAGGTAGGTGTTCTTCATCCACATGGCCACGGGCGCCGAGGCCTGGAAGTCGAACAGCATGCCGTGGTCGGGCGCCATGGTGCGCCGGTACATCAATCCGCGCGAGCGGTCGGCATCGGTGCGCATCACCTCGACGGCGAAGACGTGCCGCCCCTGGCGGCCGACGATGCTCAGCGGCTCGGTCGGCCCGGAGGCCGCATCCTGCGCCGTCGCGTGGCCGAGGAGTAGCCCGAACAAGGCGAGGGCGAGGAGTGCGCGAATCCCGTCGCGCCAATCGATCAAACGTCGCGTGACCACCGGACCATCCGTCAGTGTGAGGCGGGCAGTGCACCGTCGAGGAGCCGAACTTCGGCGGCCATCTTGCCCTTAGAACCATCGCCGTAGCGGACGAGAACGGTCTCGCCCGGCTTGAGTTCGGCGATTCCGTAACGGCGGAGCGTCTCCATGTGAACGAAGATATCCGGCGTCCCGTCGCCGCGGCTGAGGAATCCGAAGCCGCGCAGGCGATTGAACCACTTCACCACGGCGGTTTCGAGGCCGCTGGTCGGCGAGACGGTGACGTGGGTGCGCGGCAGGGGCAGTTCGGAGGGATGAAGCGCGGTGGACTGATCGAGGGAGATGACCCGGAAGGCCTGCCAGCCGCGGGGCCGCTCCGTGGCCTCGACCACCACGCGGGCTCCCTCGCTGGCGCTCTGATGCCCGTCCCGACGCAGGCAGGTGATGTGGAGGAGCACGTCGGCCGAGCCGTCGTCCGGCACGATGAAGCCGAAGCCCTTCGCCACGTCGAACCATTTGATCCGGCCCGATACCTCCGTGAGGTCGAGCGGGCGCTGCGCCTCGGCGCCCTGGCCCTCGACGGCGCGGGTGTCGTCCTGCTCTCCCGACGAACGCTGCCCGAAGGGGCCTGAACCGAACTCGTCAGACATGTAAGCAACCCACACCGAATCACGTCTCGCGACCCGCACCAGAGATTAACAAAGTCATGACTCGGCGGAAGCCCGTTTGGCGATCCTCGTTGGACTTCGATGCCGCATTGTTCGGCAGGGCGGTGCGGGGGCAACAGCAGACCCCCGACGATCGCGCCCCAAGCTCGCGCTGAGCTTCAGTATTTTTTTGGCTCGGATCGTCGGCGATCAAAATTTGTTAGCCAAGGGCGCGGAAAAGCTGCGACGTCTGTCATCGACCCTGGACCGTCGCGACGGCTCGGGATCGATGCTAGGGCCTGCGCGATGATGCGCCCGCCCCCCTCCTCCGCTGCGCCCCGCTTCCGGTACGCGGCCCTCGATGTCACGCGCGGCATCGCCCTCGTGGCCATGGCGCTCTACCATGCCACCTGGGATCTCGGGGCGGTGCGTCTCACGCCCGAAAACTATGCGCTGACGCCGTCGGGCCGTCTCGCCGCACACGGCATCGCCGGAAGCTTCCTGCTCCTCGTCGGGATCGGGCTCGTGCTGATGAACGGCGAGCGCTTCGCGGCGCGGCCGTTCGTTCTGCGGCTGGCCCGGATCACCGGTGCAGCGCTGCTCGTGACCGTCGCGACGGTCGTCACCGATCCGTCCAGTTACATCTTCTTCGGAATCCTGCACTGCATCGCCGTATCGAGCGTGCTGGCGCTGCCCTTCGTGCGGGTCCTGCCGCGCTGGGCTTCGGTTCTCGCCGCGGCGCTCGTCCTGGCAGGGCCGCACCTGATCTCGGGCGGGATCCTCGATGCGCCGATGCTGTCCTTCCTGGGACTCGGGCGCGCCATGCCGCAGACTAACGACTACGTACCGCTGTTTCCCTGGTTCGGACTGGTTCTCGCCGGTGTCGCGACGGCCCTGTACGGCCTGGCCGCCGTCCGCCGCTCGCGGCTCGCGACCTGGACGCCCACCGGCCGCCTTGCGCGGGGGCTGGCCTGGGCCGGGCGCCACAGCCTAGCGATCTACCTGATCCACCAGCCGATCCTGATGGGACTTTTCTTGGGGCTGGTGACCGTGACGGGCCCGCACCCGCAGGCGGGAGTGGCCGAATTCCGAGCGCTCTACGTGCGCAACTGCGTCGCGACGGGGGGCGAGACACAGGCCTGCACCCGCGCGGCGGCCTGCGTCTCTGATGCGTTCCGCCGGGAAAACCTCTGGGCGGACCGGCCGCGCAGCTTCACCGCCGAGGAGCGCCTGCGGGCCCAAGGCCTGTCGCAGGGCTGTTACGAGGCAGCGGAGGGAACGGCGCCGGCTCCGTGAATCCGGCTCGCGATCCTCCGGTGCGGTCAGTCCTTGGCGCGCTCCACGTAGGAGCCGTCCTCGGTCATGATCACCACGCGGGTGCCGACGGCGATATGCGGCGGCACGGCGGTACGAACGCCGTTGGAGAGGATCGCGGGCTTGTAGGACGAGGAGGCCGTCTGGCCCTTCATCGCCGGCTCGGTCTCGGTGACTTCGAGGACGACGCGCTGCGGCAGATCGAGGGTCAGCGCCACGCCGTTATGAGTCGAGACCATCACGGCCATGCCTTCCTGAAGGTACGGGGCGGCATTGCCGACGACGTCCTTGGGGATCGCGACCTGATCGTAGTTCTCGGGGTTCATGAAGTGGAAGCCCTCGCCGTCCTCGTAGAGGAAGGTGTGCTCCCGGTCCTCGACGAAGGCGCGCTCGACCGATTCGGTGGTGCGGTAGCGCTCGGACACCTTCACGCCATCGGTGATGCGGCGCATGTCGAGCTGGGTCACCGGGGTGCCCTTGCCGGGGTGGATGTTCTCGACCGTCAGGATGACGTAGAGCTTGCCATCCTTGTCGACGACGTTGCCCTTGCGGAGCGTAGAGGCGATCACCTTCACGGGGTCTGGTCCTGCTGTGTTCGTTGAGAAAAACGACTCGGCACCCCGACGCGGATCTCTCCGCGGGAGCGACATCTTGGCTCCGCCACTAACCTATCCGCGCCACCGTTGCCAGTCGCTCCGCGAGACGCCACTCCCGAGACGTCGATTCCAGGTCTGAAGCAGGTCGCAAAGCTCGCCGCATGAACACCCCCTCCCCCTGGTGGGCGCCCCATCGCCACGCCGACCGCCGGCCAGCCCTGATGGTGCGCAACCGCATCGTCGCGGCCTTCCGAGCGCATTTCGCGGCGGCCGACTTCGTCGAGGTCGAGGCGGCCGCGCTGCAGGTCTCGCCCGGCAACGAGGCCCATCTCTCGGCCTTCGCCACCGAGGCCCTGGGTCCGGACGGCGCGCGGCAGGCGCTCTACCTCCACACCTCGCCGGAATTCGCCTGCAAGAAGCTCCTGGCCGCCGGCGAGCCGCGCCTCGTCAGCTTCGCCCGTGTCTACCGTAACCGCGAGCGGGGGCCCCTGCACCACCCGGAATTCACTATGCTCGAATGGTACCGGGCCGGGGCCGACTATACCGCGCTGATGCGCGACGGGGCCGAGCTCCTGGCGCTCGCAGCGGAGACGGCGGGGGTCCCGACGCTGCGCCATCGCGGTCGCACGGCCGATCCCTTCGCGAAGCCCGAGCGGGTGACCGTGGCGGAGGCCTTCGCCGCGCGTGCCGGCATCGACCTCCTCGCCACCATCGATGCCGACGGCACCACCGACCGTGCGGCGCTCGCGGCGGCCGTGTCCGGGGCCGGGCTCCGGGTCGCCGCTGACGACACCTGGGCCGACCTGTTCAGCCGGGTCCTAGTGGCGCGGATCGAGCCGCATCTCGGGCTCGGGCGCCCGACGATCCTGTGCGAGTACCCCGTAAGCGAAGCCGCCCTGGCCCGGCCGAGCCCGCGCGACCCGCGCGTGGCCGAGCGCTTCGAGCTCTATGCCTGCGGCGTCGAACTCGCCAATGCCTTCGGCGAGCTTACGGATGCCGAGGAGCAACGCCGGCGCTTCACGCTCGAGATGGCCGAGAAGGCGCGCGTCTACGGCGAGTCCTATCCCATCGACGAGGATTTCCTCGACGCCCTGGCGATCATGCCGGAGGCGAGCGGAATCGCCCTCGGTCTCGACCGCCTCGTCATGCTGGCGACCGATGCCCGCCACATCGAGGATGTGCTCTGGACGCCGGTGGTGGGGCCGGCGCGATGAGTCCGTCCCTGCGTCGGCCGGCCGACCTCGCCCGCGTCGGGCTCGTTGCCCCCGCCGACCTTCCGGCCCTGGAGGCCGTGGCGGCCCGCTATGCCGTCTCCGTCACCGCCGACATGGCCGAGCTGATTGATCCGCACGATCCGGCGGACCCGATCGCCCGGCAGTTCCTGCCCCGGGTCGAGGAATTGCAGACGCAGGATCAGGAGGCGGCCGACCCCATCGGCGACGGGGCCCACAGCCCCCTGCCCGGCCTGGTCCATCGCTACCCGGACCGGGTGCTCCTGAAGCCGCTGCATGTCTGTCCGGTCTATTGCCGCTTCTGCTTCCGGCGCGAAATGGTCGGGCCGGAGGGCCTCGGGACCCTGGGCGAGGCCGATCTTGCCCGGGCTCTCGCCTACATCGCCGAACGGCCCGAGATCTGGGAGGTCGTGGTCACCGGGGGCGACCCCTTCGCCCTGGCGCCGCGCCGGCTGGCCCAGATCGCCGCCGCCCTCGCGGCGATCCCGCACGTGCGGGTGTTGCGCATCCACACCCGGGTTCCGGTGGTGGACCCCGGCTCGGTCGGCGCGGAGCTCATCGAGGCCCTGAAGCGATTCGAGGGGGCGGTGTTCGTCGCGCTGCATGCCAATCACCCGCGCGAGTTCACCCCGGCGGCCTGCGCGGCCGTGGCGCGCCTCGTCGATGCCGGCATCCCGATGGTGAGCCAGACGGTACTGCTCGCCGGGATCAACGACGATCCGGAGACCCTGGCCCTGCTGATGCGGCGCTTCGTCGAGAACCGGATCAAGCCCTACTACCTGCATCACGGCGACCTCGCACCCGGGACCAGCCACCTGCGCACGGATCTCGGCGCGGGCCGCGACCTCGTCCGGGCGCTGCGCGGACGCCTCTCGGGTCTCGCCCAGCCCCTCTACGTGCTCGACATCCCGGGCGGGCACGGCAAGGTCCCGGCCGGGCCCGATTATCTCGCCGAAGCCGGCGTCGGATGGCGGGTGACCGACCCGCAGGGAGCCGTCCACGATTATCCGCCCAAGGCGTGCGAGCCGTGAAGCGGCAGGTGCGTTGACACGCCTCCGGCGCCAAGCTTTTGATGCGAAAGCGGTGTCGTGGGACGGTCCGGCCAGATCCGGGTGCCGCCCATTTTGAAAGTCTTCGGGGAGCCGGATGGGTGTGTTTCAGGAGTTCGTCGGGCGCTTCTCTCAGACCATGGGCGCCTATCTGGGCGACCGGGCGCTGATGGAGGCGGCGGTCTCGGCCTCGGCCAACGTCATCCTGGCGGATTACGAGATCGACGAGGAGGAGATCGAGGTCGCGCTCGCCGGCATGCGGTCCAATCCAATCCTCGAGCGCGGCTACGACACCCTCAAGCTTGAGGCCGAGCTGTTCGAGGGGATCGCCCGCGCCCGCACCCGCGCCGGCCGCGCCGAGAACCTGCACTTCGTCGCCGCCATCGCGGAGCGCGAGATCGCCCAGCGCACCAGCGTGTTCCTGATCGCCGCGGACGTCGCCGACCAAGCCGGAATCAGCGAGCCGGAGCACGCGGCCCTGGCCGAGATCGCCGCGGCGCTCGGCGTGGACAAGGACGCCTTGCTCGGCTCCGTCCGGAAGGCCTGAGGTTCAGTCGGCGACGCGGCTGGCCACCAGGGCGGCGTCCTTCTCCACCTGGCGCTCGAAGCGACGCGGCAGCAGGTTGGAGCGGTCCATCCGGCGCAGGCCCAGGACCATCAGGACCAGGGCGATTCCAGCGAAGGGCGCCCCGACGATGAGCGCCGCCAGGATTTCCGACCCGATCAGGGCGGCGATGCCCTTCACCAGTGCCACGAACAGCATCACCAGGGCGGCGACCACGAGGGTGAGCGCGGTGCCGAACCGGGCGACGAGGCCGAGGATCGCGCGGATGTTCCCGTCCGTCTCGCGCCGCATCAGCTCGAGTTCCTGGCCGACGAGGTCGCCGCCATGGCGCAGGCCCTCGCTGATCAGGCGGCCAAGGCTCGGCGTCGGTCGTGCCATCGGGACGGTCCTCCTCGTTGGGGGTAGGCGCCCCGGCGAGACGGGACCCTGATGGCCACAACCGTGGCGGTTCGATCCCGTTCCAACGGAACGAGGCCGACCTAGGCCGCCTCGCCGGCCTGCACCTCGGCGATGGCCTGGGCGATCGCGTCGATCAGCCTGGTGTCCTCGCCCGCCATGGCGTCCATCGAGGCCATGCGGCCGACGACGGTGGCGGCGATGCTCTCCTCCACCGTGCCCTCGGCGAGGGCGTAGTAGATCGTCGCCTGCTGTCCGTCCCGGTGGCAGCGGCCCTCGATCTGCGTCAGCTGGATCGCGCTGTGGCGCAGGTCGTGGACGATGAGCGCGCGCGGCTTCTCGCCCCCCGGCAACTCGTGGGCATGCAGGGAGATCGATTCCGTCACGGTGAAGATGACGGCGTCGAGCCCGCCGGTCTGGAAGGCGAGCCGTACGGCCTCGTTCGCCTCGCCCGACTGCGTGCCCGTGATCGCGTCGGCCCGCCAGCCCGCCGCCCGCATCGCCTCGACCAGCGCGGAAGCCGTCTCCAGGAAGGCCACCGAGATCGCTACCGCCTGGCCGTCCTCCATCAGGAGGTCGGCAAAGGCCGTGGTGCCCGAGACCCGGAGCAGACTCGCCTTCTGGCGGAATCGCAGGTCCGCCGCCCAGCCGGCCGGCTTGCGGGTGCTGCCACCGAGGAGGCCCCATTCCCGGCGGAACTCGCGCCAGGTCGCGTCGTAGAGGCGGCGTTCGGACGGCGTGAGGGCGACCGCGCTCAGGGCGCGCTGCACCTCGGGCCACCCGGCGATGTCGCCGGGGCGCCGGCGCAGGCCGATCGCCCCCTCCCCCTTGAACAGCAGGTCGGCCATCACCGTGCAGTCGCGTGGGTTCGCGTCCCAGGACCAGTTGGTCCAGCGGCCCTTGGCCCGGCCGATCCCGAGGTGCTGCATCAGACCTCGGAAGTCCGCCAGGGTCGCTGTGGGCTGGCCCGCGGCCTCACCCAGCAGGCGCCCGAGATAGGAGAGCTCGTGCGGGGCCTGGCCGGCGGTGGCGCTGAGATAGATCGTGAAGGCGGCCGCCTCCGCGATCTGCTGGCAGACGAGGCTCTGCTGGGCGTACGGGTTCCGGATCCGGTGACTCTCGTCGAAGACCACCAGGGACCAGGTCCGCTTCGGTGTGCCATGCCGGGCGAGCGCATTGTTCTTTGCCCGGGTCGAGCGCCGGTTGCTGGCGGGAGGCGGCGCCATCAGCGCCTTGGTGCGCTCGTAATTGGTGAGCGTCACCGCCTTCTCGCCGAGATGCGCCAAGGCGATCGTGCGCCGCCACTGGGGCATCGCGCCCTTGGGACAGACGATGAGGACATCGCGCTCGGGCATGGCCGCGACCGCGCTCCAGACCGACAGGGTCTTGCCGAGGCCGGTCGTGTCGCCGAGCAGAAATCCTGTCCGGCCGGCAGCACGTGCAGCCAGGATCGCGTCGCGCGCCGAACGCTGATGCGGGCGCGGAACCAGGTGTTCACTGGCAACCATCAGGCGACCGGTCCGCGGATGCGATCCGAGCCGGATTTTTTTCCATTCTCGGCTGCGAAAGCAGGCTCGCGAAGTCTTGGCACAGCCCTCACCATCTTTTGAAAAACTCGGAACTGTTCAGGTTGTGCTTTTGTTAAGGGGTCATCTCGGCGCGCCGTCGGGCGCCTCACCCGGAGACATCGATGCCGACGATCCCGTTCTCCGCAGCCACGCGCATTGTCGCCGCTCCCGTTTTCGGACTGATGATGCTCACGCTTCCGGCGTGCGCTCAGAGCGCCGATGGCGGCCTGTTCGACCTGCTCTTTGCGCCCGCACGGCCGGCCCAGCAAGCCGCGCCCGCGCCCGTGGCCGATCCCGGCTTCGACTATCAGCAGGCCCGTCGCTCGATCCGAAAGGCCACGCGCCAGCGTCCGAAGATCCGCTACGCCGCGCTTCCCAAATCTGAGCCCCTGCAGATCAAGGTCACGGACCGCCAGACTCCGCTCGACATGAAGGCTGGCCCCGCGGCCGCCTTCATGAAGGACGAGACCCTCCGCCCCGGGGATATCGTGGTGATGAAGGACGGCGCGAAGGTCTTCACCGGGCGGCCCGACGACCGGCACACCGTTCGCGACTTCGAGAGCGTCGGGCGCTCCGACTTCGTCGATCGGCGCACCCGCAACCAGCTCGCCGCGATGATGCTGCCGATCGGCGCTCTTCCAGCGGATCAGGCCCGCAAGATGATGGCGCAGGCGCGCAAGGTGATGCCCGCGAGCGTCGACCAATCCGTGAAGCCGGAATTGACGGCGATGCGCGTCATCAACCCCTGGAAGA
Organism: Methylobacterium sp. Leaf465; assembly: GCF_001424705.1. Taxonomy (GTDB): domain Bacteria; phylum Pseudomonadota; class Alphaproteobacteria; order Rhizobiales; family Beijerinckiaceae; genus Methylobacterium. The sequence goes on along the minus strand of NZ_LMRA01000001.1, from coordinate 361,204 downwards.
CCAACCCGTAGGGCGGATCAGGCTGCCCGGACCGTGACCAGGAAGCCGTCGACTTCCCGGCGCAGGGCCGAGGCCTGACGGGCGAGATCGCTCGCCGCGGTAAGCACCTGCGCCGACCCGCTACGGGCTGATTCCGCCGCCTCGCGGACACCGACGATGTGGCCGGATACGGCCCGGGTGCCCTCGGACGTCAGGACCGTGTTGCGGGCGATCTCCTGCGTGGCCGCTTCCTGTTGGTCGACGGCCACCGAGATGTCCTCCGAGATCCGACTCAGGCGTTGGATGACGTCGGTGATTCCACCGATGGCCGTCACGGACGCGTCGGTCGATTGGGCGATCTCGCCGACCTTCGCGGCGATCTCTTCGGTGGCCCTGGCTGTCTGGGTCGCGAGGCTCTTCACCTCTGCGGCGACGACCGCGAATCCGCGCCCGGCCTCGCCGGCTCGGGCCGCCTCGATGGTGGCGTTCAGCGCCAGGAGGTTGGTCTGGGCCGCGATACTGGTGATCAGGCCGACGATCTCGCCGATGCTGCTCGCCGCTTGGGCCAGGCGATGGACATCCTCCGCCATCCGCGCTGCATCGCGCTCCGCCTCACCGGCGACCGCGCTCGAGGCCTCGACGCGGTTGCCGATCTCCCGCACCGAGGCGCTGAGCTCCTCCGTGGCTGCCGCCACGGTGTCGGCCGTGGCCGCGGTTTCCGCCGAGGCTGCGGCCACGGACCCACTCAGGGATGACGTGTCGGTCGCGGCCTGGGTGAGGGCATAGGCCGCCGTTTCGAGCTGGATCGCGGAGGCCGACACCGCCTCGACGATCCCGCTGGCCTGGGCCTCGAAGCGATCGGCCAGTGCCACCATCTCGGCGCGGCGGGCCGCCGCGGCGTGGGCGGTGAGGTGGTCGGCTTCCGTGGCGATGCGCCGGCGCTCGACCACGCTGGCCTGGAAGTCGACGGCCGCTGCCGCGATGGCGCGAACCTCGCGGGCGCCGTTCTGCAGGATAGGGCCGGCTTCCTCGCCTCGGCCGATGGCTGTCAGGGAGGCGGCGATGCGGGTGAGCGGACGGGCGATGGCGGTCCCGAAGGCGAAGGCGAGGCCGCACGAGAGGACCAGGATCGCGAGTCCCACGGCCATCCAGACCAGGACGCTCCGCTCGGCATCGGCGCGGGCTGCTCCGGCGGCGGCTCCGAGATCCGCGGTGAGCCGGTCCTCGATCGTCTTGAGCGTATCGATGCGCTCGGTCGCGAGGCGGAACCAGGCGGGCGCATCGGTGAAGGCGAGCGGCGTGCCGGGGGGCGTGTCGAGAACGAGGCGGCGGAGACGATCGATCTCCCGGGCCGCGGGCGCAGCCTTGCCGGCATCGAGGAGGGCCACCTGTTCCGGCTCGGCCCCGAGGCGGAACAGGGCTTCGTAGGTGCCCTGGCCCGCGCTCAGACCCGCCAGGCGCTCGTGGCCTGCAAGATCGATCTGGCCGGCGCCGAAGATCGCCGAGGCCGCGGCCCGCTCCTGGCCCGCCAGTTCCTTGAGGGCGAGGAACGACGAGTAGGAACTGATGCGGGCGGCGAGATCGGCGCTGGCGGCGACCTGGGAAACCTCGCGCACTAGGTCGAGCGCGTTGGCGATCACCCCCGAATAGAGCCCCATGTTCTGAGCCGGCGTGCGACCGAGCCCGTCGACCGCCGCGCGGTGGGGGACGATGGCCGCCAGCTGCTCGGTCAGCGTTGCATTGCGACGGGCGACGCCGGCTCCTAAGGCGGGGAGGTCGAGGCCGGCCCGGCCCGCGTCCAGGGCTGCCCGGGCGGCATCGGTCCGCAGGCGCTGCGCATCGAGTTCGGACCGAAACTTGGTCCCCTTGGCGGCGAGATAGAGGCTCGATGCCCCGCGCTCCCGCTGGGCTTCGTGCACCAGGGCGCTGATCTGGCCCGCCATGCCGACGAGGTCTTGCACATGGACCATCCGGGTCCGAGCATTCATCCGCTCAGTGATGGCAAGGCCCACGACCATCGCAAACGCAAGACATGGAGCGAGGGCAACCAGAAGAATCCGAATGCGCAGCGATGAAAAAAGACCGGCGGACATCACATGAAACCTGCTTCGAAACGCTGCGGCACTGTCGGAGCAGCCGGTAAAAGTTGTGTTTCAAATTTATCTTATGATCAATTTTTGGTCGGTCCCTTCAATTTTTAGGCAGGGCGGGTCGGGAGCTTCAGCGAACCATCCAGTTGCTTTGTGACTCCGGCTCGCTCACGCGACCGCTGGACCGCGAAGCAACTGATCCGTCTGCGGAAGCGGCAGGGGGCGGCCCAATCCTGCGGCCGAAGCCGCGGGGGCCGCGTCTTCCAAACCTTCGGCAGCGAACTCCCTCACTGCCACTCGGTGCGGTCGCGGCAGCCGAAACCTCTGCCGGAAGGCCGCGATATTGTCCGCGTACGCTTTTTGTTCTAGCTGAAGAGCGGCTATGCGTGGCGCGCGCCTTGCCCGACGCGGTGGTGCGCCCGACATGCCGCTGGGGCTCCGGTCGAGTCCCGACGAGTTCCGCGCCGAAGACGTTCCGAAGAGACTCCATGGCCAAAGCCAAAGCCGCTGCCAAGACATCGCAAGCCGAGGCCGAGCGGGTCGAAGCCAAGATCGAGGCGCTGTTCGACGGGGCTCGCGACGCGCGGGTCATCTCGGTGCGCGGCGCGCGCGAGCACAATCTGAAGAACATCGACCTGACGATTCCCCGCGATCGCCTCGTTGTCTTCACGGGTCTGTCCGGTTCCGGTAAGTCGTCGCTCGCCTTCGACACCATCTACGCCGAGGGCCAGCGCCGCTACGTCGAATCCCTCTCGGCCTACGCGCGCCAGTTCCTGGAGATGATGTCGAAGCCCGATGTCGACCAGATCGACGGGCTCTCGCCGGCGATCTCCATCGAGCAGAAGACCACCTCGAAGAACCCGCGCTCGACGGTCGGCACCGTCACCGAGATCTACGACTACATGCGCCTGCTCTGGGCGCGGGTGGGCATTCCCTACTCGCCCGCGACCGGGCTGCCGATCGAGAGCCAGACCGTCAGCCAGATGGTGGACCGCGTCCTGGCCCTGCCGGAGAAGAGCCGACTCTACCTCCTGGCACCGGTGATCCGTGGCCGAAAGGGCGAGTACCGCAAGGAGATCGCCGAGTTCCAGAAGAAGGGCTTCCAGCGCCTGCGGATCGACGGCGAGTACTACGCCATCGACGACGTGCCGAAGCTCGACAAGAAGCTGAAGCACGACATCGACGTGGTGGTGGACCGGATCGTGGTGCGGGCGGACATCGCGGCGCGGCTGGCCGATTCCTTCGAGACCGCCCTGGAACTCGCCGACGGCATCGCCCTGATCGAGTTCGCCGAGACGCCGGAGGGCGCGGCGCCGCGGGAGGCCATCACCTTCTCGTCGCGTTTCGCCTGCCCCGTCTCCGGCTTCACCATCGCGGAGATCGAACCGCGGCTCTTCTCGTTCAACAATCCCTTCGGCGCCTGCCCGACCTGCGGGGGCATCGGCCACGAGATGCGGATCGACCCGGAGCTCGTGATCTCGGATGCCAAGCTCAGCCTGAAGCGCGGTGCCGTCGGTCCCTGGGCGAAGTCGACCTCTCCCTATTACGGCCAGACCCTCGACGCGCTGGCCCGCCACTTCGGCTTCAAAACCACGGTCGCCTGGGCCGATCTGCCGACGAAGGCCCGGGACGTGATCCTGTCCGGCACCGGTTCTGAATTGGTCCGCTTCGCCTACGACGACGGCATGCGCGCCTACGAGGTGAACAAGCCCTTCGAGGGCGTCATCCCGAACCTGGAGCGGCGCTACAAGGAGACCGAGAGCGACAGCTCGCGCGAGGAGATCGCGCGCTTCATGAGCGAGACGCCCTGCGCCACCTGCGGCGGCAAGCGCCTGAAGCTCGAAGCGCTCTCGGTCAAGATCGCGATGCAGGATGTGGGCGAGATCACCGCCCTCTCGGTCCGAAATGCCCATGCATGGTTCTCGGAGCTGCCGGGCAAGCTCACCGAAAAGCAGAACGAGATCGCCTACCGGATCCTCAAGGAGATCCGCGACCGGCTGACCTTCTTGATCGATGTCGGGCTCGAGTACCTGACGCTGGCGCGCGGCTCCGGCTCGCTGTCCGGCGGCGAGAGCCAGCGCATCCGTCTGGCCTCCCAGATCGGCTCCGGGCTGACCGGCGTGCTCTACGTGCTGGACGAGCCGTCCATCGGCCTGCACCAGCGCGACAACGAGCGCCTGCTCGGCACGCTGAAGCGCCTGCGCGACCTCGGCAACTCGGTGATCGTGGTCGAGCACGACGAGGACGCGATCCTGCAGGCCGACTACGTCGTGGATGTCGGCCCGGGCGCCGGCATCCATGGCGGACGGATCATCGCCCAGGGCACGCCCGAAGAGGTGCTGAAGAACCCGGATTCGCTGACCGCCAAGTATCTCACCGGCGAGATGAGCGTGCGGGTGCCGACGGCGCGTCGCAAGGGACGGAAGGGCACGCTCAGCCTCGTCGGGGCCCGGGGCAACAACCTCAAGAACGTCTCGGTCGACATCCCGCTCGGCACCTTCACCTGCATCTCGGGTGTCTCCGGCGGCGGCAAGTCGACCCTGATCATCGACACGCTCTACAAGGCGGTGGCGAAATCCCTGAACGGTGCCCTGGAGCACCCGGCGCCCTTCGAGCGGCTCGACGGGCTGGAGCATCTCGACAAGGTCATCGACATCGACCAGTCGCCGATCGGCCGGACCCCGCGCTCCAACCCCGCCACCTACACCGGCGCCTTCACGCCGATCCGCGACTGGTTCGCGGGCCTGCCCGAGGCCAAGGCGCGCGGCTATCAGGCCGGGCGCTTCTCCTTCAACGTGAAGGGCGGACGCTGCGAGGCCTGTTCCGGCGACGGCGTCATCAAGATCGAGATGCACTTCCTGCCGGACGTCTACGTCACCTGCGACGTCTGCAAGGGCCGCCGTTACGACCGCGAGACCCTGGAGGTGAAGTACCGCGACCACTCGATCGCCGACGTCCTCGACATGACCGTCGAGGAAGCCGCCGATTTGTTCAAGGCGGTGCCCACCATTCGCGAGAAGATGGAGACCTTGGCCCGGGTCGGCCTCGGCTACGTCAAGGTCGGGCAGCAGGCGACCACTCTGTCGGGCGGTGAGGCGCAGCGGGTGAAGCTTTCGAAAGAGCTGTCCAAGCGCGCCACAGGCCGCACGCTCTACATTCTCGACGAGCCGACGACGGGACTGCACTTCCACGACGTCGCCAAACTCATGGAGGTGCTCCACGAGCTCGTCGACCAGGGCAACACCGTGGTGGTGATCGAGCACAACCTCGAAGTCATCAAGACCGCCGACTGGGTCATCGATATGGGACCCGAAGGCGGCGACGGCGGTGGCGTCGTCGTGGCCCAAGGAACGCCCGAGCAGATCGCCAAGTCGCGGGCGAGCCACACGGGTCGATTCCTGCGAGACGTCCTCGCGCGTCGGCCGGTCGCGGCGCCCGCGAAGGGTCGGGCCGCCGCCGAATAGCGCATCGGGACGACGCGATACCCGGCGATTCGCCGGGTCGACCGATCCGAACCGGTGGCGCAACGCATCAACCCGCCGGTCGGGAGCCCGGTCCGACCCGACCGAGCGCGCCGGACTGCGCAATGGTCCGCGGGCGGTTGCCGGATCGTCCTGGGACGGAACCGTAACCATAACAGCTTGAGTGTTCAGCGGTATTTTGCCGTTCCAGGTCTTCGCGGAGGCGCGAAGACGTCGGCCAACCTGCTCAAAAGGTTAACAAATCCTTCCGCTGCACTGCACCGAAAATGCGACTTTTGCGCAACGGTCGGATCCGAACTGCCCCGTTTCCAAGCATTCCTCTGTCCTTCCGCGGCGTCCTGTAGAATAGTTCTCGACGTTGAGACTTGAGAACGGGCCGCAAGGGGGGCCGCCGGATCCACTGCAAACAAGCTGCGAACAAGCGGCGCATCGGCAGAATGGTTCGGACGGCTGCGTGGCGGACGCCTGAAATCCTTGGGAAGGAAGAGTAAAAATGTCGAAGAACTGGCTCGTTGCCGGAGCGCTCGCGCTCACGGTCGGCATGACCGCCACCGCATCCTACGCGCAGACCACGACGGTTCCGGGCGAGCAGGTCGGCCTGGCCACCGGCGCCCCGCTGCCCGAGGGCATCTATGCGCTGAACACGTTCGTCTTCCAGTCGCGGGACAATCCGTCGGCCGTCGACGTCGGTGTGAACGTCCCGGTGCTGGTCTGGTCGACCCCGTTCGTTCCCTTCGGCGGCCGCGTCGAGCTCCTCGTTGCTCCCCCCACCGTGTTCGCCTTCGGCAAGCGCGGCGGCCCCACCGGCGTGCGTGATCTGTCGATCAACGTCGGTACCTTCGTGGGCGGCATCTGGGCCTTCGATCTCGGCGGCGGCTTCGGCGTCAGCTTGCTCGGCGGTGTCTACCTGAACGAGCTGAACGGCGACCGCGGCGTTCTGGTGCAGAACAACGGTGTCCTCGGCGCCGGCGCCGTGCTCCCGCAGCTCTCCTCGAACACCTACCGCGCCGGCATCGCAGGCAGCTACACGGCTGATGGCTGGAACATCACCGCCAACCTGACCGCCAACTTCTACGACTCGCCGTCGTCGTTCGGTGGTGGCCGGAACTTCGGTACCGTCTACACCCTGTCCGACTCGCTCAACCTCGACCTGACCGCGACCAAGAAGTTCGGCAAGTTCGAGATCGGCGCCATCGCCTACGGCACCGTCAACTTCGACACCAGCCTCGGTCGGGTCGGCACCGTCAACGCCGCCTTCAACGATCGCGGCCGGTTCCTGATGGGCGGCCTCGTCGGCTACGACTTCGGGCCCGTCACCGCGCAGGTCTACGTCGCCCGTACCGTCGCGACCACCAGCTTCGACAGCACCGAGATCTCGGGCCGCCTGATCGTTCCGCTGTACTCGCCGACCCCGGTTGCCGCCGCTCCCGCGCCGATCATCCGCAAGTACTGATCCGACGTCCGGCGGCGGGGCCTGGCCCCGCCGCAGAGGGGATCGCGCAAAGCCCGTCCGACACCTGTCGGACGGGCTTTCGCGTGTTCGGCGACAGAGACCGCTCCGAGAGGGGATTCGAGCCGGTGCCTCGCGGGTAAGAGAAACCCCGTCCGCCCTTCAAGCAATCCGCCGGCGTCTGAAACTTTATCCGACCGTCCTCCGTACCGGACGATGATGCCCACGAAGGGGCAATCGTTCCAGAGGATACGCTCCATGATCACGCGTCACGCCCGTCGCCCGGTGGCTTCCAAGATCGCCGCCGTCGTGCTCGCCTTCTCCGTCGGCGCCACCTTCCCGGTCGCGGCCTTCGCCAAGAACCCGATGGTCGGCGGTGCGCCGATGTACGCCTCGAAGAACATCGTCGAGAACGCGGTGAACTCGAAGGACCACACCACCCTGGTCGCCGCCGTGAAGGCCGCCGGCCTCGTCGACACCCTGGCCAGCCCCGGCCCGTTCACGGTGTTCGCGCCCACCAACGCCGCCTTCGCCAAGCTGCCGGCCGGCACGGTCGAGACCCTGGTGAAGCCCGAGAACAAGGCGACCCTGACCAAGATCCTGACCTACCACGTGGTCCCCGGCACCTACACGGCCAAGGATCTGATGAAGCTCGCCAAGGATGGCGGCGGCGAAGCGCAGTTGAAGACGGTCGAGGGCGAGCCGCTGACCGTCCAGACCAAGGGCAAGAAGGTCTATGTGACCGACGCCAAGGGCAGCACCGCCACCGTCACCACCGCCAACGTGATGCAGTCGAACGGCGTCATCCACGTCATCAACGGCGTGCTCCAGCCCTGATCGTTTCGGGCCCTCGGCGCCACTGACGGAAACGCCCGTGATCCGGAAGGATCGCGGGCGTCACGCGTTCAGGGACGAGCCGTCGGAAAGGTCGTCAACTCACCCGATTGAGGCGGCGCGCGCCCTCGAAGCGGTTCAGGAAGCGCGGCTCCTTCTCGGGCGCGATGCGGATGGCGAGGTGCATCGTGCCGCCCTCCTCTTCGCGCCGGTCGAGCACCTCGGCATTCTCGTAGAGCCAGTGCAGGGCGGCGCCGTCCTCCGGCGGCAGGACCACCGCGAAGGTCGAACGCTGGCGCGCAATCCGCGCTTCGATGCGCGCCGTCAGGACACCGAGCCCCTCCCCCGTCAGGGCCGAGACCAGCACCGGGGCATCGCTGTCCCGATCGCTGCGGCCCTGTCCGCTGAGATTCAGGAGGCGGGTTCGCTCATCCGCATCGAGGAGATCGGCCTTGTTCCAGACCTCGATGATGCGCGAGGCCGAAGTCTCGATCCCGAGCTCGCGCAGAACGGAGCCCACATCCTCCGCCTGGGCGGCGCTGTCCACGTGAGACACGTCGCGGACATGGAGCAGGATGTCGGCGTGGATCACGTCCTCCAGGGTCGCCCGGAAGGCTGCGATCAGGGAGGTCGGCAGCTCCGAGATGAAACCCACGGTGTCGGAGAGGATCACGGTCTCGCCGTGCGGCAGCTTCGTCGCCCGCGCCGTCGGGTCCAGGGTCGCGAACAGCATGTCCTGCGCCATGACCTGGGCCTTGGTGAGAGTGTTGAACAACGTCGACTTGCCGGCATTGGTGTAGCCCACGAGGGCCACGATCGGGTAGGGCACCCGTGCCCGGCTCTGTCGGTGCAGGCCGCGGGTGCGGGTCACGCTGTCGAGCTCGCGCTCGATCTTCGTCATCCGTTCCTGGATCATGCGCCGGTCGGCCTCGATCTGCGTCTCACCGGGACCGCCGAGGAAGCCGAAGCCGCCGCGCTGGCGCTCCAGGTGGGTCCAGGATCGGACGAGGCGGCTCTTCTGGTAGGCGAGATGGGCATGCTCGACCTGCAGCGTGCCTTCGCGAGTCGAGGCGCGCCGGCCGAAGATCTCCAGGATCAGGCCGGTGCGGTCGATGACCTTGCAGCCGAAGGCCTTCTCGAGGTTGCGCTGCTGCACCGGCGACAGGGCGCAGTCCATCACCACGAGACCGATCTCGCGGGCGCGAATCACGTCGGCCAGCTCCTCGACGCGTCCCTTGCCGAGATAGGTTGACGGGCGGATCCGCTGCACCGGCGCCACGATGGCTTCGACGACGTCGAGCTCGATGGCGGCCGCGAGCCCGGCGGCCTCGTCGAGGCGCGCCTCGGTCGAGCGCAAGGTTTCCGGGCTGCCGTCGGAATTGCCTCGGGCGGCGGCGGCGCGCCCGAGATAGGGTCCGACGACGAGGGTGTGGGTTGCCGCCGCGATGTCACCCTCGGGGGCGGCCATCGCCTGGAGCCGGGCTTCGCCGGGCGTCATCGGTTCAGTCATGAAGTTCTTTGTTCAACCCTGTCCTGCGTGTCTTCAGGACAATGGGCGCTTGCCGGCCCCAGACAAGGGCGCGGCAAACCTTTCCGGCCGGACGGATGCAGTTTCCCGCGCGCTCAGGCCTTGTCCGGCGCCGTTTCGTCGGGCTCGAACAGCTGCACCGGGTGCCCCGGCATGATCGTCGAGATGGCGTGCTTGTAGACGAGCTGAGAATGGCCGTCCCGCCGCAGGAGCACGCAGAAATTGTCGAACCACGTCACCACGCCCTGAAGCTTGACGCCGTTCACGAGGAAAATCGTGAGCGGAATCTTGTTCTTGCGAACATGGTTCAGGAACGTGTCCTGGAGGTTCTGAGCGCGCTCGCCCGCCATTTTTTCTTATCCTTGGTTCGCATCGCCGCCCGCCGTAATGACGGGTTCTCGTCCGTTGGTCTCGCATGCCCCGACGCGCTACGCAGCAGGGCGACGGTGCGGGAACATTACACGTGTATCGCGGTCACGATGCAAGTGCATCGCCGCGGTGTTCTCAGGGGCCGATCCCGAGCGACTTGAGTTTTCGGTGGAGTGCGGAGCGCTCCATGCCGATGAACTCCGCCGTGCGGGAGATGTTGCCGGAGAATCGGGCGATCTGCGCGATCAGGTACTCACGCTCGAAGATCTCGCGGGCCTCGCGGAGCGCCAGGCTCATCAGCTTCTCGCCGCCCGACCCGTTCGGCGTCGTCGGCACCAGGGCGCCGATCTCGGTGGGCAGCATCTCGGAGGTCACTTCCTGATCCGGATCCGTGTGGGTCAGGATCATCAGGCGTTCGACGTTGTTGCGCAGCTGGCGGACGTTGCCGGGCCAGTCGTGCGACTGGAGGACCGCCATGGCGTCCTCGGCGATGCGCCGACGCGGCAGGCCGGTCGCGCCCGAGATCTGCTCCATGAAGAAGGTGATCAGTTCGGGCACGTCCTCGCGGCGCTCCGACAGGGATGGCACCCGGATCGGCACCACTGAGAGGCGGTGGAACAGGTCCTCCCGGAAGCGGCCCCCGGCGATCTCCTCGGCGAGATCGCGCGACGAGGACGAGATGATGCGGACATCCACGTGCACCCGCGTCGTGCCGCCGACGCGCTGGAAGTTCTGATCGACCAGGACGCGCAGGATGCGGTTCTGGGTCTCGCGCGGCATGTCTGCGACTTCGTCGATGTAGAGCGACCCGCCATGGGCCTCCTCCAGGGCACCGACCCGGCGCGCCCGGCCCTCCCCCGCCTCGACGCCGAACAGCTCGGCCTCCATCGTGTCCGGTGTGATGGTGGCGGCGTTGATGACCACGAAGGGCCCGTTCGCCCGGGCCGACAGGGCGTGGAGGGTGCGTGCCGAGAGCTCCTTGCCCGAGCCCGGTGCCCCGAGGATCATCACGCGGGCGTTGGTCGGTGCCACCCGCTCCACGGTCTGGCGCAGCTGGTTGACCACCACCGAGGCGCCGACGAGCCGGCTGGCCTGACCCGACCGGGCCTTGAGGTCGCGAACCTCGCGCTTGAGGCGCGAGGCTTCGAGGGCGCGCTCGGCCACCAGGATCAGCCGGTCGGCCTTGAACGGCTTCTCGATGAAGTCGTAGGCACCGGCCTTGATCGCCGCCACGGCGGTCTCGATGTTGCCGTGGCCCGAGATCATCACCACCGGCAGGTCCGGGTGGCCGGCCTTGATCTGGTCGAGCACCTGCAGGCCGTCGAGGCGCGAGCCCTGCAGCCAGATGTCGAGGAAGACGAGGTGGGGCCGACGGGACTCGATCGCCGCCAGGGCCTCGTCCGATCCGCCGGCGGTGCGGGTGCGATGGCCCTCGTCGTCGAGGATACCGGCCACGAGGTCGCGGATGTCGGCTTCGTCGTCGACGATGAGGATATCGGCGCTCATGACTGGATCTCCGCGATTGGGGGGGCCGTCCGCGCGGCGCCCTTCTCATCCTGCGCAGAGGGGTTGCCCTCCGGCGGCGTGTGGTTGGCTGAGTCTCGGACGGGGGCGGCGCTGGTGTCGCGCGGGACGCGCAGGCGTACGCGCCCTCCCCGACCTTCCGGATTGTCGTTCAATTCGATCCCGCCGCCATGCTCTTCGAGGACTTTGCTAACGATGGCCAGCCCCAGGCCGGTGCCACCCTCGCGGGTGGTCATATAGGGCTCCAGCAGCCGCTGGCGCCCCTCGATGGGAAATCCCTTGCCGTTATCCGTGACCTCGATGATCACGAACCCCTCTTCGAGGACGAGGCGCACGTCGACCTTGCCCTGGCCGAGTTCGGCCTCCGGCACGGCCTGCACCGCCTCGACGGCGTTCTTCAGGATGTTCGTGATCGCCTGGGACAGCAGGCGGATATCAAACGCGGCCAGGATCGGCTGATCGCCGTCCTCGCCGAACGAGAATTCCATGTCGGGATGCGCCACCCGCATCATGAACAGGTTCTGGCGCGTGATCTCGCTGAGGTCGTTCTGCGCGATGGCCGGCTTCGGCATCCGTGCGAAGGACGAGAACTCGTCGACCATGCGCTTGATCTCGTCGACCTGGCGCACGATCGTCGCCGTGCACTGGTCGAACACCTCCTTGTCGGTGGTGATGACCTTGCCGTACTTGCGCCGGATGCGCTCGGCCGAGAGCTGGATCGGGGTCAGCGGATTCTTGATTTCATGGGCGATGCGCCGGGCGACGTCCGCCCAGGCCGAGGTGCGCTGGGCCGAGACGAGATCGGTGATGTCGTCGAGGGTGACGACGAAGCCGCGGGCGCCGCCCTGAGCCTGCTCGCTGGTGACCCGAACGGTCACGGTGCGCTCGCGACCGTCCCGCGTGAGCTGGATCTGCTGCTGCAGGGTGCGCAGGCGCGCCTCGCCGCCCTCTGGGAACAGCGCCTGCAGCTCGGGTACCGCCTGGGTCAGGGGTTTGCCGACGATCGCGTCGGCCGAGAGCCCGAGGGTGCGCTCCACCGACGGATTGGCGATGGTGACGTGCCCCGCCGCGTCGACGCCGAGGACGCCGGGGGAGACGCCAGCCAGCACGGCCTCCGTGAATCGACGGCGCCGGTCGATGAGATCGCTGGCTGCCGTCAGACCGTCATGCTGGCGGCGCAACTCCTGCGTCATCTTGTTGAAGCTCTCGGACAGGTGCGCGAGGTCGCCGTCGCTCTTGCGGGCCGGGACCTGAGCGTAGAAGTTGCCCGAGGCGACCTGGTCGGCGGCGTTGATCAGGCGTCGGATCGGCGCGACGAAACGGTTGGCGAAGTTGAGGCCGAACCACACCGCCGAGAGCAGGGCGATCAGGGCGATCAGCACGAAGACCGAGGCGAAGCTGATCTGGATCGAGCGCTTCAGCGAGTCGTAGGTCAGGTACTCGGCGGCGGCCGCCCGCGACACGCCTGGGAACTCGATGGCGAGTTGGCTCACCTCGCGCTGCACCAGCAGCACGGCGCCGTCGTAGGCCGGCATCCGCAGGAGGGCGGCGAAGATGCGCCCTTCGCTCGGTACGAGGCAGATCGGATCGGTCGATTTCGCCGCGTCCTCGAAGGCCGCCGCCGAAGGTAGGCGGCGTTCCTTCAGGGTATCGATCTTGGCGCGCGCCACCACCTCGTTCGGGCCGCGCATGATCTCGGCCACCGGCAGGCCGAGGGCCGTGGCGCGGGTGGTGAGGAAGCTCTCGAACCAAGCGCGATTCACGTCGAAGTTCGGCCGCGCCCGGGTGAGGTCGTCGGCCAGGATGCGGATCTCGCGCGCCAGGCTCTGGCACTGGTTTTCCTGATAGGCATCCGCCACCTCGACGGATTTGAGAACCACGTCGCGGACCCGATCGGTGAAGCCGAGCGACAGGCCGCGATCGATGGTCACCGCCGCCACCACTGCGAGGAGCACGGTCGGCAGGATGGCGATCAGGCTGAACAGGCCGACGATGCGGGTGTGCAGGCGGGCCACCGCGGCATTCGTCCGCCGCGCGTAGAGGAAGACCCGCGCCTCCCAGGCGATGATCACCACGAGGCCGAGGACGAGGAAGACATTGATGCCGAGGAGGGTCAGTCCCACCGTCGGCGTCGGCGTGACCCGGATCACGCCGGCCAGGATCAGAAAGGTGGTGATGGCGGAGACCAGCGCCGTGATGACCACCAGCGCACCGATCAGGCCTGGGCCGCGCGGCGGGGGACGCACCGTCATGGGTGATCGGTCGGTCCCGCCGGTCTCCGCCGGATCGGCGGAGCCCGAACCCTCCCGGGAGGCCTTGGAATTGTGGGACGAGCGGAGCCACGGCATTGCTGATGCGTCGCCACAACAGTGTGGCGAAATTAATACGAATTGGGCACGGAGGAGGGTCGGAATCTTCTAAAAGGCGAGGCGCCGCTTGGGCCCGAAGCCGCCGTCTGCGCCGGTGGGCCCGGCGCCCAGACCAGCCCGACAACGATCGACGCCCCGTGTAAATACATTATCCTTCAGCGCATCCTCACGCAGAGATCACCATGTCCAACACCCCCGTCTTCGCTTCGGCCGCGGTCGCGGCGCCCCACCGCCTCGCCGCCCAGGCCGGGCAGCACGTCCTGGCGCAGGGGGGCAACGCGATCGAGGCGATGACGGCCATGGCCGCCGCCATCGCGGTGGTCTACCCGCACATGAATGGGATCGGCGGCGACGGCTTCTGGCTGGTACGCGAACGCGGCGGGCGGGTGCGCGGTATCGAGGCTTGCGGCCCGGCCGGCCAGAACGCCACGATCCGGCGCTACCGGGAGAAGGGCTACGAGGTCCTCCCGTCCCGGGGCCCGGATGCGGCGCTCACCGTGGCGGGCGCCATCGGCGGCTGGCGCCTCGCCCTCGACCTGTCGAAGGCGCTGGGTGGCCGCTTACCCCTCTCCACCCTGCTCGCCGACGCGATCCGCCATGCCCGGGACGGCGTCGCGGTCTCGCCCTCGGAGGCGCGCTACGTCCCGAAGGAGCTCGACACGCTCCACGACCAGCCGCACTTCGCGGAGACCTTCCTCGACGGCGGCAAGCCGTTCGCGGCCGGCGCCCTCCGCAAGCTGCCGGCGCTCGCCGGCACCCTGGAGCAACTGGCCCATGCGGGTCTCGACGACTTCTACAAGGGTGACCTCGGGCGCGAGATCGCCGCCGACCTCGACCGCCTCGAAACGCCTGTCACCCGGGCCGACCTCGAAGCCTATGCGCCCCGCGAACGCGCGCCGCTCGCGATCCGCCGCCGGGATGCCATGCTCTACAACTTCCCGCCGCCCACCCAGGGCATCGCCGCGCTGTTGATCCTCGGCATCTTCGACCGCCTTCGGATCGACCGGCCCGAGACCACCGCGCATTACCATGGGCTGATCGAGGCCACGAAGCGCGCCTTCGCGATCCGCGACCGGATCGTGACCGACTACGATCGGCTGGCCGTCGACCCCGCCAGCTTCCTGACGCCGGAGCGCATGGACCGCGAGGCGGCACAGATCGACATGCGCCGGGCCGCGAGCGTGCCCCTGCGCAACCTCGGCGAGGGCGACACCGTCTGGATGGGCGCCATCGACCGCGACGGTCTGGCAGTGTCCTACATCCAGTCGATCTACTGGGAATACGGCTCCGGCATCGTGTTGCCGAAGACCGGCATCCACTGGCAGAACCGGGGGACCTCGTTCTCCCTCGACGCCACGGCGGTGAACCCGCTGGAGCCTGGCCGTCGCCCGTTCCACACCCTGATTCCGGCCCTCGCCTGCTTCGACGACGGCCGCGTGATGTCCTACGGCAGCATGGGCGGCGACGGGCAGCCGCAGTTCCAGTCGCAGATCTTCGCGCGCTACGCCGATTACGGGATGGACCCGGCGGCCGCTGTCGACGCGCCGCGCCTTCTCTACGGCCGGACCTGGGGGGCCGAATCCCTCACCGTGAAGGTGGAGGACCGCTTCGACCCGGCCTGCATCGCCGCGCTGCGCAAGCTCGGACACGAGATCGAGGAACTCGGCGGCGCCTACATCGACTCCCTCGGCCATGCCGGCATGCTCGTGCGTCACGCAAGCAACGGCGCGATCGCCGCGGTCCACGATCCGAGATCCGACGGTGGTTCGGAGGGGCTGTAACTTCCCCTGATCTTCGCGGCTGGGTTGCGTCATAAGACGAGATAGAGCAACGACTTGGCACCATCCTTGCGAAGGCCGGTCCATCGCAAGGAGCGAATAATGGATACGACCCTTTCCCGCCAACGCTGGCTGCAACTCGGCCTCGGGCTGATCGCCATGATGGCGATCTCCAGTCCGCAATACGTCTGGACGCTCTTCACCAAACCGCTGATCGCGACGACCGGCTCGACGCTGCCGCAGATCCAGTGGACCTTCACGATCCTGATCGTGCTGCAGACCTTCTTCTCGCCGGTACAGGGCTACCTAATCGATCGGTTCAGCCCCAAGCTGATGATCGCGCTGGGGGCCGCCCTGTCCGGCCTCGGCTGGGTCCTGGCTGCCCGGGTCGACACCCTGCTGGGTGTCTACGCCACCTATGGGCTGTTCTGCGGCCTCGGCACCGGCATCGTCTATGTCGGCATCGTCGGCCTGATGGTGAAGTGGTTTCCCGACCGGCGCGGCTTCGCCGTCGGCGTGGTCGCGGCCGGTTACGGCATGGGCGCCATGCTGAGCACCTTCCCGATCAGCGACATGCTCACCGCATCGGGCTACCGTCACACGCTCACGGTGTTCGGCATCGTGCTCGGAGCGATCGGAGCGCTCGCGGCCCTCGGTCTGCGCGCACCGCGCGCCGGTGAGGTTCTGCCGCCCCCGGCCGTCAACCTGTCGACCTGCGTCCACGACACCCCCCCGCGGGTGATGCTGCGGACGCCGCTGTTCTGGCTGATGTTCGTGATGATGACGATGATGTCGACCGGCGGCCTGATGGTGGTGGCCAACTTCGCCTCCTTCGCCCGCGACTTCGGTGTCGCCGATGCGATCATCTTCGGCTTCGTTGCCCTGCCCTTCGCGCTGACCTTCGACCGCATCACCAACGGCCTGACCCGCCCGTTCTTCGGCTGGGTCTCCGACAAGATCGGTCGCGAGAACACCATGGGCATCGCCTTCGCGGCCGAAGCGGTGGCGATCGCCCTGCTCCTGGTGTTCCGCGAGAACGCCTACGCCTTCGCGCTGCTCTCCGGCGTGGTGTTTTTCGCCTGGGGCGAGATCTTCTCGCTGTTCCCCTCGATCCTCACCGACACGTTCGGCACCAAGCATGCCACGACGAATTACGGCTTCCTCTACATGGCCCAGGGCATCGGCTCGCTCTTCGGCGGCCCGATCGCGGCTTGGATCTACGCCGTGCAGGGATCGTGGCTGCCGGTCTTCGCGATCATCATCACCCTCGACGTGCTGACCGCGATCCTCGCCTACTTCGTGCTGAAGCCGATGCGTCGGCGCTGGCTCGACGGAAGCGTCGAACCGGTGCTCGTGGGCAAGCCCGCCATGGCCTGATAGGCGACACAGCGAGAGCGCGGCGGCGACGCGGACGGGGCAACCCGTCCGCGTTTCGCTGGGCCGGGATCGTCAGGGCCAATGGGCGATCGGCCGAGGCGGTCCGCCCTCGGGGGGTACCCAATCCTGTGCGTTCCGGAGGCGAATGCCGCTGGCGTGCAGGCTCGATCGCCAGATCGGCGCGAGCGGGGTGAGACGGGGCAGCATGCGAAGCTCCAAACCCGCCCAAGCCATTGCAGCCGGCAGATCGGGGAGGCTGTCACGGCTGTCCGGAATGACAGCGCGCCGCGAGACCCAGGTGCCGGGATCTCCGGCAGGCTCGAACGCTTCGGATGGCATCGCGTAGCGGTGGAGCGTCCCGGATCGGATCCGGTCCATCCAGGCTTCCTCCACATAGGCGACGGCGCGGCCCGCGACGTCCCCGAACCAGGTCCGCCGGTCCTCCGGCGAGGTCTCGGCGGTCGGCCAGATCACGATCCGGGGACAGTCGCGGGGGAAGAGGTAGAGCAGGCTGTGGGCGGCGTCGATCGCCCAGACCAGGGGGCCGTTCAGCCAGGCCCGGTCCGGACCGCGATCGATGGGGACCCGAACGGGACGCGGCACGAAGAGCCGGATCGCCGGATCCTCGCTGAAGTGGAACAGGCCGGGTGCGCGCCCCGCGGCGTCGCCCGGGCGGGTCACCGCGCGTTGCGGAAGACCTGCAGGTCGAGGTCTCGGACCTTCTTGCGCAGGGTGTTGCGGTTCACGCCCAGCAGCTCCGCCGCCCGGATCTGGTTGCCGCGGGTGGCGGCCAGCGCCGCACCGATCAGCGGCCCTTCGATCTCGCGCAGGATGCGGTGGTACAGGCCCGGCGGAGGCAGCGTGTCCCGGTATCCGCTGAAATACTCGGCGAGGTGGCGCTCCACCGCCCCCGACAGCGTCTCGGCCTCGCCGGGTGGCTTGCGGGCGCCGGCCGCGCCGTTCGGCTGGCTCTGGGCCAACGGCAGGGTGTCGAGCTCGGCCTCGATGACGGGCCCGGTGATCGTCTCCTGCGGGTAGAGGGCCGCGAGGCGCCGGACGAGGTTCTCCAACTCGCGGACATTGCCGGGCCAGCGATAGCGCTTCAGCCGCTCCATCGCCTCGCCGTCGAGCTGCTTGCGGCTCAGGCCCTCGCGCTCCACCAGGATGAAGAAGTGGCGGATGAGGTCGGGCACGTCCTCGGAGCGCTCGCGCAGGGCCGGCAGGCGCAGGGGCACCACGTTCAGCCGGAAGAACAGGTCCTCGCGGAAGATGCCCTGCTGGATCGAGACCCGCAGGTCCTTGTTCGTCGCTGCGATGATGCGGACGTTGGTCTTGATCGGCACCCGGCCGCCGACGGTGGTGTACTCGCCCTGCTGCAGCACGCGCAGGAGGCGGGTCTGCGCCTCCATGGGCATGTCGCCGATCTCGTCGAGGAACAGCGTGCCGCCCTCGGCCTGCTCGAAGCGGCCGGCCGAGCGCGACAACGCGCCTGTGAAGGCTCCCTTCTCATGACCGAACAGCTCGGATTCGATGAGGTCGCGCGGGATGGCGGCCATGTTCACTGGCACGAACGGGCCGGTCCGGCGCCGTCCGTAATCGTGCAGCGCCCGGGCGACGAGCTCCTTGCCGGTGCCGGACTCGCCGGTGATCATCACGGTGAGGTCGGTCGGCATCAGCCGGGCCAGCGCCCGGTAGATCTCCTGCATGGCCGGCGAGCGCCCGACCAGGGGGATGTCCTCGTTGCCCGGGTCGGCCCCGGCGGGTGCGGTGCCGCGCGGACGGGACAGGGCGCGCCCAACGATGGCGATCAGCTCCTTCAGGTCGAAGGGCTTGGGCAGGTATTCGTAGGCACCCCGCTCGGACGCGCGGATCGCCGTCATGAAGGTGTTCTGCGCACTCATGACGATGATCGGCAGCTCCGGCCGCACCCGCTTGATGCGCGGCAGCAAGTCGAAGACGTTCTCGTCCGGCATCACCACGTCGGTGATGACGAGGTCGCCCGCGCCTTCGGCGACCCACCGCCAGAGGGTGGCGCAATTGCCGGTCGAGCGGACCTCGTACCCGGCCCGCGACAGGGCTTGGTTGAGGACGGTGCGGATGGCGGCGTCGTCATCCGCGACGATGATGTGTCCGTTGGGCATGACGCGACTCTACAGCTCCGCGGACGATTCGCGCCCGTCGCGGGCGCTCGACATGGGGAGAAGAAGGCGGAACGTGGTTCGGCGGGGGACCGGATCGCACTCGACGATCCCGCCATGGTCGCCGATGATCTTGGCGACTAATGCAAGTCCGAGGCCGGAGCCTTGCGCCTTCGTCGTGACGAAGGGATCGAACAGGTCGGGCAGCAGGTCCGCCGAGACGCCGGGACCGTTGTCCCGCACAGCGACCTCGATCGGCAGGCTGACGCGCTCGCGCGACCCCGGCACCTGCAGGCGCAGGCCGGTGCGGAAGGCCGTCGACAGGGTGATCTCGCCGTCGACCGCGTCGGCGCCGATGGCCTCGGCGGCGTTCTTCACGAGGTTCAGGATCACCTGCACGAGCTGGTCTCGGTTGCCCAGCACCGGCGGCAGGGAGGGATCGTAGGTTTCGACGAAGCGGATATGGCGGGCGAAGCCCGACTGTGCCGAGCGCTTCACCTGGTCGAGCACGCCGTGCACGTTGACCGAGCCGCGCTCCACCGGGCGCTCGTCCCCGAACAGCTCCATGCGCTCGACGATGCGTACGATCCGGTCGGATTCGTCGCAGATCAGGCGGGTCAGGAGACGATCGTCCTCGTTGCCCGACTGCTCGAGGAGCTGGGCCGCCCCGCGGATGCCCGCGAGCGGGTTCTTGATCTCGTGGGCCAGCATGGCGCCGAGCGCCACCATGGAACGTGCCGCGCCCCGATGGGTGAGCTGGCGGTTCATCTTGTCGGCGATGGTGCGTTCCTGGAGCATGAGGACCACGGCTTCTTCGTCGTCGCCCAGGGGCGTCGCGAAGACGTCGACGCTGCGCTCGAGGCCCGAGCGCGGCTGCACCAACTCCACCCCGTACTCGCTGACGCTGGCCCGGCGCCGCCGCACCTCCGCCACCAGGGCGATGATCGGCGAGGCGAAGGGGATGATGTCCGAGAGGCGCCGCCGCTGCATCAGCCGGGCGGAATGATCGAAGAAGGTCTCGCCGGCATGATTGACGTGGAGGATGTGGTCGTCCGCCCCGACCGTCAGGACCGGCAGCGGCAGGGCGTTGATCACCGCCTCGTTGGTGGGGATGGCGTCGGGTCGCATGGCACCGCCGCGCCCCGAGATCGGCTTGTCCGAGCTCATGCGGCCTCCCCGATAGCGTGCGGCAGTATCCCGCCGCAATCCGCGCCGAAGGCCCGGCCCAGGAGGGTGGTGGCGACCGCCGGGTCCGTGGTGGTGAGAAGGCGCATCCGGTCCTCGGCCGAGAGGCCGCCGCCGGCCTCCGCATAGGCTGCCAGGTGCTTGCGGGCGTGGCGCACGCCCATGCGCAGGCCGTAGAGGGCGAGGAGGCCTTGATAATGCTCCACCGCCAGGGCGGCCTTCTCGGCTCCCGAAAGGACGGGCGCGGGCCGGCCCGCGAGGCCGGCGGCGAGGGCGCCGACGAGCCAGGGCCGTCCCACCGCCGCCCGCCCGACCATCAGGCCGGCGGCGCCGGAGCGCGCGAGGCAGGTTCGCGCCTCGGCGAGGGTGGCGATGTCGCCGTTGGCAATGACCGGAATGGCCACCGCCTCGACCACGGCGCGGATCGCGACCCAATCGGCCTGGTCCTTGTAGAATTGCTGCCGCGTCCGGCCGTGCACCGTCACGGCGTTCAGCCCAAGCCTCTCGGCCCGGCGCGCGAGGTCGGGGGCATTGAGGTTGGCGTGGTCCCAGCCGAGCCGCATCTTCACCGTGACGGGGACCCGCACGGCCCCCCGCACGGCGGCGAGGATGCGGGTCGCCCCCTCGATGTCGCGCATCAGCGCCGAGCCCGAGGCGACGCCGGTCACCACCTTGGCGGGACAGCCCATGTTGATGTCGATCACGTCCGCCCCGTTGGCTTCTGCGATGCGCGCGGCCTCCGCCATCGGCTCCGGGGCGCAACCCGCGAGCTGCACGATGTGCGGATCGACGCCGCTGCCCTCTGCCCGCAGCCGAGCTTCCTGGTCGCCGCGGGCGAGTTCCGCGGCGGCCACCATCTCGGAGACGACCGCGCTCGCACCGAGGCGTCGCGCGATGCGTCGGACATGCAGGTCGGTGACACCGGACAGCGGCGCCAAGAGGACCGGAACGGGTCGCTCGCCGCCGGGGGGCGCGAGGCCACCCTCGGTCTCCGACCCGCGGAGAAAGCTCAAATAATCATCAGCGCACATTGTGCTCAACAAATAGACAAAACGGCAGGCCGCGCAAGCGATTCCCGGGATTTGATTTCAGCTTCTCCCGCGCTTAAACGACAGACCGCCCATCGGTGGGCCACCGAGCCATTCGCATCGCGCGCGCGTGGGGACTGGTCGGTGCGCGAATCTTCACACACCCGAAGCGCGGGAGCATACCCATGTCCGGTACCGCGTGGAATGCGGCAGCGGTGGTCGTCGCCGCCGGCCGCGGCATCCGCATCGGGGGCGACACCCCGAAACAGTACCGCCGCGTCGGCGGCCATGCGGTGCTGACCCGGACGCTGGCGGCCCTGGCGGCCCATCCGGGCATCGGCCGAATCCAGCCGGTGATCGCCCCGGACGCCGCGGACTTCTATCGCGCCTGCCTCGACGATCTCGACGCCGCCATCCGGGACAAGCTCGCCGATCCCGTGCCCGGCGGCGCCACCCGCCAGCAATCGGTCCGCGCCGGACTTGAGGCCCTGGACGGCGCCGGCGCACCGGATCTCGTCCTCGTTCACGACGCCGCGCGTCCGCACGTGGATGTGGCCCTGATCGAGCGCGCCCTCGTGGCCGGCCGCGACCATCGCGCCGCCGTGCCGGGCATCGCCGTCACCGACACGATCAAGGTGGTGGAGGACCTCGGCGACGGCACCGGCCGGGTCCGCGAGACGCCGCAGCGCGAGGGCCTGCGCGCGGTTCAGACGCCCCAGTCCTTCGCCTACGGCCCGCTGCGCGACGCCCATCGCCGCGCGGCCGAGGCCGACCTGCACGCCTTCACCGACGACGGGGCCCTCGCCGAATGGGCCGGCTTAGCCGTCGTCGTCTTCGAGGGCGACCCGCGCAACCGCAAGATCACCCAGCCGGCCGACCTGATCGAGGCCGATCGCGGCTTCTCCGGCCAACACCCCACCGCCCTGAGCGAGGCCCATCCCATGACCACCTACGTCACCCGCCTCGGTACCGGCTTCGATGTCCACGCCTTCACGGAGGGCGACCATGTCTGGCTCGGTGGCGTGAAGATCCCGGCGGACCGGGGCGTCCTCGCCCACTCGGACGGTGACGTCGCCCTCCACGCCCTCACCGATGCCCTGCTCGGTGCGATCGCGGACGGCGATATCGGCACCCATTTCCCGCCGAGCGACGAGCAGTGGCGCGGCGCCTCGTCCGACCGCTTCCTCGCCCATGCGGTGGACTTGGTGCGAGCGCGCGGCGGCAAGATCGACCACCTGGACATCACCGTCCTGGCCGAGGCCCCGCGCGTCGGCGCGCATCGCGAAGCCATCCGCGCCCGCATCGCCGAGATTGCCTGCGTGCCGCTGAGTTCCGTCTCGATCAAGGCGACCACCAGCGAGAAGCTCGGCTTCGTCGGCCGTGCCGAGGGCCTCGCCGCTCAGGCCGCCGCCACGGTGCGGCTGCCCGAGATGACGGCCGAGCTCAACGCCGCCGACGAGACGGCCGAGCGCCGCGCGTGATCGACGATCCCGCCCTGCTGGCCCGGGCGGAGGCGCTTGTCGCCGCCTACGCGGCGGCGGGCCTGACGGTCGCCACGGCCGAATCCTGCACCGGCGGCCTCGTCGCCGGGCTGCTCACTGCGATCCCGGGCTCCTCGGCGGTGGTGGAGCGTGGCTTCGTCACCTACTCGAACGCCGCGAAATCCGAGAGCATCGGCGTACCCGCCGACCTCATCGCCGCCCACGGCGCAGTGAGTGCGCCGGTGGCCCGCGCCATGGCCGATGGGACCCTGGCCCATGCCCGCTCCAGTGTCGCTGTCGCGATCACCGGTATCGCCGGGCCCGGCGGCGGCAGCGCCGACAAGCCGGTCGGCCTCGTGCATTTCGGTCTCGCCGCCAGGGGCAACACCGTGCGCCACCTGGAGCGTCGCTACGGCGACCTCGGCCGCACCGAAATCCGCCGGCAGGCGGTGGCCGATGCGCTCGGCCTCCTCGAATCGGTCCTCGCACCGACGTCTTGAAACCGACACGCCCGACTGCCAGGATGCCACTCACGGCGCACCCACGCCGTGTTCGTCCGCGAACCCATGGGGAGGCTGCATGACATCGATATCGTTCGCCGCCCCGGCCCGCCCGCGCCGCGTGCGCCTGCCGGTCTGACGTCGTCGCGCGCCTGAGCGCGCCAGCGCGTCGCCGTTCCGTCCCCCCTTCTTCGGCCACTCGCTGCGGCGCCCGGGCCGTCCACGGAGTCGGCGCGCGTTCCGCGCCGTGATCGCGTCCATGATTCTCGACCGCCTGAAAGGCGCGGAGGCCTATCGTGCCGTTCTCGCGTTCCTCGTCCGCCAGTGGCGCAGTCGGCTCCGCCTCCTCGGCGGCGTCGTCGCGGCGATCGTCGGATCGACCCTGGCCGACGTGTTCCTGCCCCTGTTCGCCGGTCGGCTGGTCGACGCGCTCTCGGCCGTCGACCGCGCGTCGGCCCGCTTGGATGCCCTCGTCGCCTTCGCCGCCATGGGCGGCCTCGGGCTCGTCACCCTGGGTCTACGTCACGTGGCTTGGTCTCTTGTGGTGCCGCTCACCCTCTCGACCATGCAGACGGTGGCGCAGGCAGGCTTCCACCGGGTTCAGCGCCTTTCCACCGAGTGGCACGCCAACAGCTTCTCGGGCTCCACCGTGCGCAAGGTCTCGCGCGGGATGTGGGCCCTCGAAGGCCTGAACGACACGCTGCTGCTGGAACTGCTGCCGGCCTTCGTGGTGCTCGTCGGCACCATGTTGCTCCTCGGCTTGCAATGGCCCGTGATGGGGCTGGTGATCGGCCTCGGCTCGCTGATCTATCTCGGCATCGTCGTGGCCCTCGCCACGCGGGTCATCGCACCGGCGGCCCAGCTCTCCAACGTCTGGGATTCCCGGCTCGGCGGAGCCCTGAGCGACGCAGTCGGGGCCAATGCGGTGGTCAAGGCCTTCGGCGCCGAGGCGCGCGAGGATGCGCGCCTCGCGCGGCTCCTCGGCAAGTGGAACCGGCGCACGCACCGCACCTGGATGCGGATCACCTGGAGCATCACGGCGCAGTTCGCGCTGCTCCTCCTGCTGCGCACGGCGATCGTCGGCACGGCCCTGTGGCTGTGGTGGACGGGGGCGGCGACTCCCGGCGACGTGGCGTACGTGCTCACCACCTACTTCGTAGTGCATGGCTACCTGCGGGACATCGGCAGTCAGATCAACCGGGTGCAGCGGGGGGTGAACGAGATGGAGGAACTCGTGGCCCTCGAGGCCGAGCCCTACGGCGTCGCGGATCGGCCGGGCGCCACGGCGCTCGTCGCAAAGGGCGGCGACCTCCGGTTCGACCGCGTCACCTTCCACTATGCGGGGCACGCGACGCCGCTCTATCGCGACCTCTCGGTGCACATCCCCGCCGGGCAGCGGGTCGGGCTCGTCGGCCGCTCGGGCTCCGGCAAGACGACCTTCGTCAAGCTGGTGCAGCGCCTCTACGACGTCACGGGCGGCCGCGTCTGCATCGAGGGGCGGGACGTCGCCGGCGTGACGCAGGCGTCCCTGCGCGCCCACATCGCCATCGTGCCGCAGGAGCCCGTCCTGTTCCACCGGTCGCTGGCCGAGAACATCGCCTATGCCCGCCCCGGGGCCTCGGCGGACGAGATCGCGCGCGCGGCCCGCCTCGCCAATGCACACGACTTCATCGCCCGCCTGCCTCAGGGCTACGCCACCTTGGTGGGCGAACGCGGCGTCAAGCTCTCGGGCGGCGAGCGCCAGCGGGTGGCGCTGGCCCGCGCCTTCCTGGCCGACGCGCCGATCCTCATTCTCGACGAGGCCACCTCGAGCCTCGACTCGGAATCGGAGGCGCTGATCCAGGAGGCGATGGAGCGGCTGATGCGCGGGCGCACGGCCATCGTGATTGCGCACCGGCTCTCCACCGTGCGCGCGCTCGACCGGATCCTCGTCTTCGACGGCGGCCGCATCGTCGAGGACGGGACCCACGACGACCTGCGGGTTCGGCCGGGGGGACGCTACCGCGCCCTGTTCGAGCGCCAGGCCAGCGGCGGCGTGGTGGCGGCGTGAAGGGCGGCGCGGCTCAGGCCGCGCCGTAGACCCGGTTCGCCCGCGCCTCGAAGGCGTCTGTGAACTTGCGGAAGGCGCGATCGAACATCGTGCCCATGAGCATCCCGAGCGTCCGGCTCTTGAACTCGTAGGTGATGAAGAAGTCGATCGTGCACGCCCCGTCCACGGCTTCCTTGAAGGCCCAGCGGTTCTCGAGGTGGCGGAACGGGCCGTCGATGTACTCGGCGACGATGCGCAGGTTCTGGGGGTCGAGGGTGACGCGCGTGGTGAAGCGCTCGCGAATCGCCTTGTAGCCGACGCCCATCTCGGCCACGAGCACCTCCGTGCCGTCCGCCCCCGGCTGGCGCCGGAGCACACGCAGGGATTCGCAGAGGGGCAGGAAGTCCGGGTAGCGCTCCACGTCGGCCACGAGGTCGTACATCTGGCGCGGCGAGTGGCGCACCGTGCGGTTGATCCGGAATGAGGGCATCGAGACTCTAGGCGTTGGCGATGCGGGCGAGACGGGCCGCCTTCAGCTTTGCGAAATCCTCTCCGGCGTGATGGGAGGAGCGGGTCAGGGGCGTCGCCGAGACGAGGAGGAAGCCCTTGGTGTAAGCGGTGGTTTCCAGGCCCCTGAACTCGTCCGGGGGCACGAAGCGCACCACCTCGTGGTGCTTCTTGGTCGGCTGGAGGTACTGGCCGATGGTGAGGAAGTCGACATCCGCCGAGCGCAGGTCGTCCATGAGCTGAACCACCTCGTTCCGTTCCTCGCCGAGGCCGACCATGATGCCGGACTTGGTGAAGATGGTCGGGTCGAGTTCCTTCACGCGCTGGAGCAGGCGCACCGAGTGGAAGTAGCGCGCGCCGGGGCGGACCGTGAGGTAGTTACCCGGCACGGTCTCCATATTGTGGTTGAACACGTCGGGCCGGGCCGCGACCACGATCTCAAGGGCGCCGGCTTTGCGCAGGAAATCCGGGGTGAGCACCTCGATGGTTGTGGCGGGGCTGCGCGCGCGGATCGCCCGGATGGTGCGGGCGAAGTGCTCGGCGCCGCCATCGGCGAGATCGTCGCGATCCACCGAGGTGATCACCACGTGGTGCAGGCCGAGCTTGGCAACGGAATCCGCGACCTTGTCGGGTTCCCCCAAATCAAGGCCCTCCGGCAGGCCGGTGCGCACGTTGCAGAAGGCGCAGGCCCGCGTACAGGTGTCGCCCATGATCATGAAGGTGGCGTGCTTCTTCTCCCAGCACTCGCCGATGTTGGGGCAGCCGGCCTCCTCGCAGACCGTGACGAGGCCGTGCTCGTGGACGATCCTGCGCGTGTCCTCCCAGCCCTTGGAGCCGGGGGCCTTCACGCGAATCCAGTCGGGCTTGCGCTGGATCGGCTTATCGGGCCGGTGCGCCTTCTCGGGGTGGCGCGGACGCTGGTCGTTACGAAGGAGGTCGAGGACGACGGCCATGACAATCCGCGGGATTCGCCTGCGAGACGCCGGCGCGTGCCCAGGACTTAAGGCGTGACGCCCCCGACCGCAAACCCGTTGCGACGGGATGGCGCGACAGGGGGCGTCGTTCGTCAGCTCCGCCGCCGGCTCAACACCGGCGTCCGGCCACCGCCTGGTCGATCGTGGCCATGAGGATCGCGCCGACCGTCGCCGAGATCGGGTTGCGTGAAAATCCGAAGATCGGGATGGGCCGCTTGTGGGCGAGGCCGTTGCCGAGCCGGCCGCAGAGGATCCCCGTCACGATATTGACAAGGCGACCCATGTTCGCCGCGCTCAACCGCTCGGCGAGCCATGCCGCCAGCGCCCCGACGACGATCGCCATGAGCAAGGCGACGCCGGGCTGACCCAGGGCGCCGTAGACGTGTCCATCCAGCGCGGGCTCTCCTGTGCGCGGCACGCGATCGTTCCGGTCGGCGGGCGCTCGGGTGTCGCCTTGGCCGGCGGCTTGCGAGGCGGGCGTTCGGCGCGGCCTCGGAGGGGCGGCTGTGCCGCTTGGGTCGTAGCGCGGGATCAGGTGTGGATCACCTTCCCGTACGCATCCAGCACGCTCTCGTGCATCATCTCGCTGAGCGTCGGGTGCGGGAAGACCGTATGCATCAGGTCTTCCTCGGTGGTCTCCAGGTTCATGGCGACGACGTAGCCCTGGATCAGCTCGGTGACTTCGGCGCCGACCATGTGGGCGCCCAGCAACTGGCCGGTCTTGGCGTCGAAGATCGTCTTCACCAGGCCGTCCGGCTCGCCCAGCGCGATGGCCTTGCCGTTGCCCGCGAAAGGAAACCGGCCGACCTTCACGGCGAAGCCCTGCTCCTTGGCCTTGGCCTCGGTGAGGCCCACCGAGGCGATCTGCGGCTGGCAGTAGGTGCAGCCGGGGATCTTGGCCTTGTCCATGGCGTGGGTGTGCAGGCCCTTGATCGTCTCGACGCAGAGGACGCCCTCGTGCTCGGCCTTGTGGGCGAGCATCGGCGGCCCCGCGACGTCGCCGATGGCGTAGACGCCGGGCACATTGGTGCGCCCGAGGCCGTCGGTGACCACGATCCCGCGCTCGATGGTAACGCCGAGAGTCTCGAGGCCGATGCCCTCGATGTTGCCGACGACGCCCACCGCCGAGATCAGCTTCTCCGCCGTCAGGTGCTGGGACTTGCCGTCCCCCGTCTCGATCGTCGCCGTGACGGCGTCGGCGGATTTCTCCACCTTCGTCACCTTGGCGCCGGTGAGGATCTTGATGCCCTGCTTCTCGAAGCGCTTACGGGCGAGGCCCGCGATCTCGGCGTCCTCCACCGGCAGGATCTGCGGCAGCAGCTCGATCACCGTCACCTCGGCGCCCATGGTGCGGTAGAACGAGGCGAACTCGATGCCGATGGCGCCGGAGCCCATGACCAGCAGGCTCTTCGGCATCGTCTCTGGCACCATGGCCTCGTAGTAGGTCCAGATCTGCTTCTTGTCCGGCTCGATGCCCGGTATGGCGCGGGGCCGCGCTCCGGTGGCGACGATGATGTGCTTGGCCGAATAGGCGCCCGCCGCCAGAGCGCCCTTGGGGGCCGGGGCGCGGGTGGTCTCCTTGACGGTGACTTGGCCCGGCTGATTACCCTTGGCGGCCGCCGTGATGGTGGCCTCGCCCCAAATCACGTCAACCTTGTTCTTCTTCAGCAGCATGCCGACGCCGCCGTTCAGTCGGGTCGAGACCCCGCGCGAGCGCTTGACGATTGCCGCGGTGTCGAATCCGACCTTCTCGGCCGACAGGCCGTAATCGGAGGCGTGCTGCATGTAGTGGTAGATCTCGGCCGTGCGCAGCAGCGCCTTGGTGGGGATGCAGCCCCAGTTCAGGCAGATGCCGCCGAGATGCTCGCGGTCCACCACCGCCGTCTTGAACCCGAGCTGCGCCGCCCGAATCGCCGCCACGTAGCCGCCGGGGCCGGCGCCGATGATGAGGATGTCATAGGTGTCGGCCATTGGGCGCTCCTACGTCCTCCACGCACTGGGAGGGACCGGGGTGGGGGTGGTTCAGCCGTATTCGCCAGGCGGACGCTCCGTCCCGCCTAAACCAGCATCCCCATGGGGTTCTCGATCAGCGCCTTGAACGCCGAGATCAGTTCGGCGCCCAACGCTCCGTCGAGGACGCGGTGGTCGCAGGACAGGGTGGTGGTCATCACCTGGGCCACGGCCGGGGCGCCGTCGCGGACCACGATGCGCTTCTCGCCCGCACCCACCGCCAGGATCGAAGATTGCGGCGGGTTGATCACCGCCGTGAAGTGCTTGATGCCGAACATGCCGAGGTTGGACACGGACGTGACGCCACCCTGGTATTCCTCAGGCTTCAGCTTCTTGGCCCGCGCCCGGGCGGCGAAGTCCTTCATCTCGTTGGAGATGGTGGAGAGCGTTTTCTGGTCGGCCCGGCGGATTACCGGCGTGTACAGGCCGCCGTCGATGGCGACAGCCACGCCGACCTCGGCATTGTCGAAGCGCAGGATCCGGTCCTCGGCCCAGACGGCGTTGGCCGCCGGCACCCGCATCAGGGCGAGGCCCATCGCCTTGATGACGAAGTCGTTGACCGAGAGTTTGAACAGAGGCTTGCCGTCCTTGGTCTTGCCGGCGCTCGTGTTGAGCTGTTCGCGCAGGGCCATCAACGCATCGAGCTCGCAATCCACCGTCAGGTAGAAGTGAGGCGCCAACTGCATCGCCTCGGTGAGGCGTTTGGCGATGGTCTTGCGCATGCCGTCGAGGGGGACTTCCTCGTAAGTGCCCTTCGCGTAGAAGCCGCGTACCTGGTCCGCGGAGAGGCCGGCGGGGGGCGCCGCCTTGGCGGGGGGCGGTGCGGCCTGTGCGGACGCTGCCTGCGGGGTCTCGACGGGCTTCGGCGCGGCGGCGGGGGCCGCCTTGCCGGTTCCGGCCGCGAGCGCCGCGCGGACGTCGCGCTCGATCACCCGCCCGCGCGGGCCGGAGCCCGTCACCGCACCGAGATCGACCCCTTCCTGCTTGGCGATGCGGCGGGCCAGCGGCGATGCGAAGACGCGTCCGACCTCGTTCGACGGCGCGGCGCCGGGGCTCGCGCCCTCGCTCTTGCCACCCGTGGGCTTCGCGCCGTCCGGGGCCTCGTTCACCCGGGCGTAGGACATCGTTCCGCCGCCGGGCGTGGCGTTCTCGGCGGTCGCCTCCGCCTTGGAGGATTCGGCCTTCGGGGCTTCGGCGGCCCCGCCGCCGGGGGCCTGCACACTGGCCGGGTCCTCGCCGTCCGCCGCGATGATGGCGATCAGGTCGTTCACCGGCACGTCGGCCGTGCCCTCGGCCACCAGGATCTTGGCAAGCACGCCCTCGTCGATGGCCTCCACCTCCATGGTCGCCTTGTCGGTCTCGATCTCGGCGAGCACGTCGCCGGACTTCACCGCGTCCCCCTCCTTCTTCAGCCACTTGGCGAGGTTGCCCTTCTCCATCGTGGGCGACAGGGCGGGCATCAGGACGTTGATCGGCATGGGGGGAAATCCTGATCGTCAGCGGGCGATATCGGGGGAGCGGCGGTCAGTTCAGTATCGGCGCGTCGGGGTCGAGGCTCTCGGCTTCGAAGCCGGCGCGGATGCGCGCGAAGGCGTCATCCTCCGACATCTCGGTCTCCAGCGCGTAGACCCGCGCCGCCTGACGGGCGAGATCGGCGAGGAGGCGCCCCCAGGTGGCTGCGTCGTCAAAGGAGCGCCGCAGGGCGATGCTCACGGCCCCGTCGACGACGCTGGCGCGAAGGACCTCGACGCCACCGTTCTCGAGGGCATCCGGCGGGGCGGACAGTTCTTCGAATTTGTCGGTCATCATCTCGTCTCCGGTCTCTCCCCGGACGGGGAGAGTGGGAGGGGAACGCGCGCGGCCCTCAGCGGTAGCAGACCGCCTTTGCCGCCTCGATCACCTCGGCGACGTTGGGGAGCGCCAGCTTCTCGAGGTTGGCGGCGTAGGGCATCGGCACGTCCTTGCCGGTGACGCGCAGGACCGGGGCGTCGAGGTAGTCGAAGGCATCGACCATCAGGCGGGCCGAGATCTCGGCGCCGATGCCCGATTGCGGGAAGCCCTCCTCCACAGTGACGCAGCGGCCGGTCTTCTTCACCGATTCCACCACCGTGTCGGTGTCCATCGGGCGCAGGGTCCGCAGATCGATCACCTCCGCCTCGATACCCTCCTCGGCGAGGGCCTGCGCCGCCTTGAGGGCATAGGTCATGCCGATGGAGAACGACACGATGGTCACGTCGGTGCCGGGACGGTGAATCCGCGCCTTGCCGATCGGCAGCACGAAGTCGTCGAGCTTCGGCACCGGGAAGCTCTGGCCGTAGAGAATCTCGTTCTCGAGGAAGATGATCGGGTTGGGATCGCGGATGGCCGCCTTGAGCAGGCCCTTGGCGTCCGACGCGGTGTAGGGCGCAATGACCTTCAGGCCGGGCACGTTGGAGTACCAGGCCGAGTAGTCGTGGCTGTGCTGTGCGCCGACGCGGGCGGCCGCACCGTTGGGGCCGCGGAACACGATGGGACAGCCGAGCTGGCCGCCGGACATGTAGAGGGTCTTGGCCGCCGAGTTGATGATGTGGTCGATCGCCTGCATGGCGAAGTTGAAGGTCATGAACTCCACGATGGGACGCAGGCCCGTGAAGGCCGCGCCGACGCCGATGCCGGCGAAGCCGTGCTCGGTGATCGGGGTGTCGACGACGCGGCGGGCGCCGAACTCCTGCAGCAGCCCCTGCGTGATCTTGTAGGCACCCTGGTACTCGGCGACCTCCTCGCCCATCACGAAGACGGCGTCGTCCTTGCGCATCTCCTCGGCCATGGCGTCGCGCAGGGCCTCGCGGACGGTCGTCGAGACCATCTCGGTGCCCTCCGGAAACTCCTCCATGACCGGCGCCGGCGCCTTGTTGGTGATGGTGGCGGGGGCCGCCGGGGCCCTGGGCGCGTCGTCGCCGGTCTTGGCGCTCGGGGCCGGCTTCTCGGCTTGGCCCTCGGCCTGCATGTCGGGCGCCGGAGCGGGCTGCGCGGACGTCTCGGGTTTCGGGACACCGCCGCCAGCGGACGCTGCCGAAACGTCCTCGCCCTCGGCGGCGATGATCGCGATCGGCGTGTTGACCTTCACGCCCTCGGTGCCCTCCTCGACGAGGATCTTGGCGAGCACGCCCTCGTCGATGGCCTCGACCTCCATGGTCGCCTTGTCGGTCTCGATCTCGGCCAGCACGTCGCCGGATTTGACCGGGTCACCCGCCTTCTTCAGCCACTTCGAGAGCTTGCCCTCCTCCATGGTCGGGGAGAGGGCGGGCATCAGGATGTCGGTCGCCATGAAATACTCGTCGATCGAGGATGAGGCGGTCAGCCCTTCGGAGACGAGGGGTGCGGCCGCATGCGCGGGATGCCGCCCCGTCTCCGACACATGATGGGTCTCAGGCGCGGGCTTCCAGCAGGATGTCGGTCCACAGCTCGGACGGATCCGGCTCGGGATCGTGCGTGGCGAACTCGGCGGATTCGTTCACGGTCTCGCGCACCTTGGCGTCGGTGGCCTTCAGCTCGGCCTCGGGCACCCCGTGCATCTCGATCAGGCGCTTGCGCACCATTTCGATCGGGTCGTGCTCCTCGCGCATCTTCGAGACCTCGTCCTTGGTCCGGTACTTGGCCGGGTCGGACATCGAGTGGCCGCGATAGCGGTAGGTCTGCATCTCGAGGATGTAGGGACCCTCGCCCGAGCGGGCGTGCTGGATCGCCCGGGTCGCGGCCTCCCGCACGGTGCGCACGTCCATGCCGTCCACCTGCTCGCCGGGGATGCCGAAGGAAATGCCGCGCCGGGAGAAGTCGGTCTGGGCCGAGGCGCGGGCCACCGAAGTGCCCATGGCGTAGCGGTTGTTCTCGATCACGTAGACCACCGGCAGCTTCCAGAGCTGCGCCATGTTGAAGCTCTCGTAGACCTGGCCCTGGTTGGCCGCACCGTCACCCATGTAGGTCAGGCTGACGTTGCCGTTCTTCTTGTAGGCGTCGGCAAAGGCCAGCCCCGTCCCGAGCGAAACCTGGGCGCCGACGATGCCGTGGCCGCCGAAAAACTGCTTTTCGCGGGAGAACATGTGCATCGAGCCGCCCTTGCCGCGGCTGTAGCCGCCGCGCCGGCCGGTCAGCTCGGCCATGACGCCCTTCGGATCCATGCCGCAGGCGAGCATGTGGCCGTGGTCGCGGTACCCGGTGATGACCTGGTCGCCGTCGACCGAGGCCATCTGCATGCCGATGACCACCGCTTCCTGGCCGATGTAGAGGTGGCAGAAGCCGCCGATCAGGCCCATGCCGTAGAGCTGTCCGGCCTTCTCCTCGAAGCGCCGGATCAGCAGCATCTCGTGATAGGCGTGGAGATCTTCCTCGCGGGTGAACTGCGGCGCGTTCGGGGCCGGCGCGTGGGTTTCGGCCGCGCCCGTGGGCTTCGCCCCCCCGGATCGCTCAGCCCCCGCCCGGCTTGTGTCGGAGGCGGCTTGGCCTGCATCCTTCGCGGCATCCATCGGCAACTCCCCGGGACCATCTGTTCACCGGGGGTTCTAGGGCACGCCCGAAGTGAAAGCGAGGCCGCCCACCCGACAGAACGGGGAAGTTGTCAGTTGCGAAGCGCCTGCGCGGGCGACGGGTTTCGCCGTCCGGGGCCGATCAGGGATCGATGATGACCACGTCGTTGGCATGGACACGGCCGAGCATGACGCGGGCGCGCTCCTCCAAGAGGTCGCGATCGATCTGATCGCTGCGCAGCAGGGCCACCCGGTGCTCCCAGATCGCCCGGTCCGCCTTGGCGGCGTTGAGCTCTTGGTTCAGGGCGCGGGCCTGGACCTTGAGGGCGCGCTTGGCCTCGAGGCCGCGGTTGCCGCTTTCGGCCTGATGCACGAAGAAGCCCACGACGAGGCCCGACACGGCGTAGAGGCCGAGGGGCATCAGAACAGCACGGACGCGACGACGGACCACCATGCCGGCACGATGCACCCACAGGGTTAAGGAAGTGCTGACGGAACCGCGAAGGGTCGCCCTGCGCAGGGGGGCCCCGAGCCGATGATGCGCTTCGATCTGGTCGATCTCTCGCTGTTCCGGCACGTGGTGGAGGCGGGCTCGATCACCCACGGCGCGGCCCGGGCGAATCTCGCCCTCGCCGCCGCCTCGGTGCGCATCCGCGCCATGGAGGAGACCCTCGGGGCCGCGCTGCTGACGCGGGGGCGCCAGGGGGTGGTGCCGACGCCGGCGGGGCGGTCGCTCCTCGCCCATGCGCGCGGGCTCCTCGACGGGATCGACCGGATGCAGGAGGACCTGGCCGCCTTCTCGGGCGGCACGGTGGGGCAGATCCGCCTCGTCTCGAACACCAACGCCCTCACGGAATTCCTGCCCGAGGTCCTGAGCGCCTTCCTGGCCCGTCAGGCCGGTGTCAGCGTGGACATCGAGGAGCGGACCTCGGACGAGATCGTCGGGCTGGTGGCCGAGGGCTCGGCCGATCTCGGTATCGTCGCCGGCACCGTCGATACCGGCGCCCTGGAGACCTATCCGTTCCGACAGGACCGCTTCGTCATGGTGGCGGCCACCGGGCACCCCCTGGCGGCGCGCGCCTCGGTCGCCTTCGCGGAGGTGATTGAGCATCCCCTGGTCGGCCTCGACCGGACCAGCGCCCTCACCCGCTTCCTGGCCGACAAGGCCACGCGCACGGGCCGGCCTCCGATGCGCCTCCGGGTGCAGCTGCGCAGTTTCGACGCGATCTGCCGGCTCGTGGCCTGCGACGTCGGCCTCGGCATCGTCCCCGAAACCACTGCGGCCCGGGCCGCGCGCACCATGGCCCTCGCCATCGTGCCCCTGGAGGATGCCTGGGCCCTGCGCGATCTCACGATCTGCCTGCGCTCGCTGGACGATCTGCCCCGGTTCACGCGGGATTTTGTGGCTCACCTGCGCGGTTGAGGCGGCTTTCCGACCCCGGGGGCTCCCATCCGGGGCGCGGCTTCGGTACAAACCGGCTCGGGCTCCCGTTCGAGGGCGCCATTGTTCGGGGGAGTTCGCCGGCCACATGCAGGATTCGACGTCCTCCGCGCCCGACACCTCCCTGGTCGATCCCGACGTCCACGTGGAGAGCTTCCGGCAAGCCCGCGAGGCGCGCCGGCTGGAACTCGTCGAGGATTACGTCGAGCTCATCGCCGACCTGATCGGTGATGGCGGCGAGGCGCGGCAGGTGGATATCGCCGCGCGCCTCGGCGTGGCCCAGCCGACCGTCGCCAAGATGCTGAAGCGCCTCGCCGAGGACGGCCTCGTGCAGCAGCGCCCCTATCGGGGCGTCTTCCTCACGGAGGCCGGGCAGGCCCTGGCCGTGCAGAGCCGCGAGCGCCACCGCATCGTCGAGCAGTTCCTCTGCGCGCTCGGGGTCAGCCCCGAGATCGCCCGCCGCGACGCCGAGGGCATCGAGCATCACGTCAGCGCCGAGACCCTGGAAGCCTTCCGTCTGTTCACGGCCAGATCCGCCTAGGGTCCGTTCGGATCCCGGCGGGGCCGGTCAGGCCGGGGTGGCCTGGAGCGGAGCCGCATGCTCGGGCATCGGCTCACCGTCCGGTACCACGTCCACCTCGACCTTGAGCTTCTGCGGGCCCGAGGCGGAAACGATGCCGTCGATGGGGGACACGTCGGTGTAGTCGCGTCCACGGGCCACGACGATGTGATCGTCGCACATGCCGATGCCGTTGGTGGGGTCGAGGCCGATCCAGCCGTCCCCGCACCAGACCGAGACCCAGGCATGGCTCGCATCGGCGCCGCGCAGGCGCGGACGACCGGCGGGCGGGATCGTCCGGAGGTAGCCGCTGACATAGGCGGCCGGCAGGCCTAGGCCGCGCAGGGCCGCGATCATGATGTGGGTGAAGTCCTGGCAGACGCCGGCCCGGAGGGCGAAGGCCTCGGCGAGGGGCGTGTGCACGGTGGTGGCCTTCGCGTCGAAGGTGAAGTCCGCCCGAATCCGCTGCATCAGGTCGAAGGCGCCGCCATAGGCGCTCCGGCCCGGGGGAAAGCTCGCCCGGGCATAATCCGTCACCTCCGGCACCAGCGGCACGCGCAGGCTCGGGAATTGGAAGTGCACCGGCCGTTCCGGACCGAGGCCGCGCCCATTCACCGCCTCGTCGCGCACCTGCTCCCAAGAGCGGCCGGACTCCGCCGGCGGCGGCGGATCGCGCTCGACCCGAACCCGCGACAGGGCCTCCACCCGCAGTTCGGTGTGGGGCGTGTCGATCGTAACCGCGGTGGCATCGAGACCGAAATAGTCGCGCCGGACGATGCGGGTCCGCGGATCGGGCGTGATCGTGAGGCCGCTCTCCAGCACGCTTTGCCCTTCTCCGTCGCGCGGGCGCAGGCGCAGGGTGCAGCGGGCGAAGCGCACGGGGCGGGCGTACCGGTAGGTTGTGAGGTGGCGCAGCGTATAGATCACGCGAGCCCCACGAGCTTTTCCGGGCGCAGGGCATGCGGCCCGTTGGGGAAGTAGCGGGTGGCCACGGCGTCGGCGAGGCCCTCGACCTCGTTCTCCAGGCGCATCAGGGCGGCGCCGTCGAACTCCGCCGCCTCGCCGGTGGCGAACTCGGCCGAGAGCTTGGCGGCGATGCGCTGGTGCGGCTCGGGCAACCCGTCGGCCCGCAGAACCGGAAGCTGGCCGAGATGCCGGGTGATCGCCTCGAGCTGGAAGGCGACCGAGCGCGGATTGAACGGATCGAGGAGCACCATGTCGCGCACCGGATCGAGGGCTACCCCCTGCAGGTAGCGGGCACCGAACGAGACGTGCGAATCGCACAGGGACAGCATCACGCCGAGGTCCTCGGCGCTGGCGCCGTCGCCGGCGAAGCGGGTGGCGAAGCTCAGGGTGTTGATGGCGCGCTCGATCCGGCGGCCGAGATCGACGAAGTGCCAACCGGTGGTGCGGTTCATGTTCTCCTGGGCGAGACCCGACAGGGCCGCGATGTGGCTGAGGGCGCGTTCGGCGAGGCCCAGGAGCTGCGCTTCCGGCAACGCCTGCCCGGCCTCGATCTCCAGGACCTCCTTCAGGTCCGCCAGCGCCCGCCAGGCTTCGCCGGAGAGACGCTCGCGCAGGGTCGCGGCGTTGATCCGCGCGGACAGGCTGTGGCGCAGGGCGGAGCCGTGGGCGTCGTGGCCGCCGAGGGCCTGCTGGGCCAGGGCCGCGGTGGGCAGGTCGGGGGCCTCGATGGCCCCCCACTCGTCGAGGAGTGCACGAATGCGCAGCGCGGTGGGCGCCTTCGCGTCGCCCGCCATGTCGGCGATCACGGCGGAACCGACGCTGCCGAGATGCGCGAGGACGAGGCGGATCACCGCCTCGGCCCGCTCGACGTAGCGCCCGAACCAGAACAGGTTGTCGGCCGCCCGCGACGGCAGGTGCCCGGCGATCCGGCGCACCCGCGCCGGCCCGGTCTGAATCAGGGTGACCGGCTCCACGGGATCGCGCGACAGGATCCAGACATCGGCCGACTTGATGCCGGCGCGCATCTCAAGAGGCTCGACATCGGGCCGCTCCGAGATGCGGCAGAAGCCGCCCGGCATCACGCGCCAGCCCTCGGGCGTCGCCGCCGCGAAGACCCGCAGCACGAAGGGCCGCGGCACTAGGCGCGGGGAGCCGCCGCTCGGATCCCAGGCCGGCATGGTGGCGAGCGGCATCGTCTCCTGGGCGACGTAGTCGAAAGGCCGGTCGCGCAGGGCCGCGCGCAGGCGGTCGCGCTCGGCATCGAGGGCGTGCGGGGCCAGGATCGCGTCGCGGACGGCTCCCTTCGGAGGCGTCGCCACCGGACGCAGGCTCAAGCTGTCGAGCCGGTCGCGGATCTCGGCCAGCGCCCGCGGATCGCCGCACCACCAGGTCTTCGGCCCGGCGAGTGTCAGGTCCCGCCCGAGGAGATGCCGTGCGATGCCGGGCAGGTAGGCGGCGAGCGCACCGGATTCGAGGATGCCCGAACCCGGCATGTTGCCGACGACGAGGTTGC
This sequence comes from Methylobacterium sp. Leaf465, assembly GCF_001424705.1. GTDB lineage: Bacteria > Pseudomonadota > Alphaproteobacteria > Rhizobiales > Beijerinckiaceae > Methylobacterium. The sequence continues at coordinate 323,591 of NZ_LMRA01000001.1, read as the reverse complement.
CGTTGCGCAGGGCTTCCACGATGCCCGGGACGCCGAGGCGCGAGGCCGGGTTGAGCTCCAGGGGGTCGAGGTAGTCGGAGTCGATGCGCCGCCAGAGCACGTCCGCCCGCTTCAGGCCGGAGACGGTGCGGATGTGCAGGGCTCCGTCCTGCATCACGAGGTCGTCGCCCTCCACCAGGAGCAGGCCGAGATAGCGGGCGAGCGCGGCCTGCTCGACATAGGTCGAGCTGAAAACCCCTGAGGTCAGGAGGCAGATGCGCGGGTCGCTGCGCTGCGCACCCACCGCGAGGCCATCGCGAAAGGCCTGGAAGAAGGCGGCCAGGCGCTCGACCTGCAGGTCGGCATGGAGGTCCGGGAAGGCGCGGGTGAGGACGAGCCGGTTCTCCAGGGCGTAGCCGGGCCCGGAGGGCGATTGCGTCCGGTCGGCGAGCACCCGCCAGCGCCCGTCGGGCCCGCGCGTCACGTCGGCGGCGTAGAGCTTGAGGAAGCGGCCGCCCGGCGGCGTGACGCCGACCAGGGGGCGCATGAATTCCGGGCTGCCCGCCACCACTGCGGCTGGCAGCAGGCCCTCGGCCACAAGGCGCTCCGGGCCGTAGAGGTCGGCGAGGATCGTCTCCATCAGCGCGGCGCGCTCGACGATGCTGGCGCTCAGCGTCTCCCAGTCCGCCTGTTCGAGGACGAGCGGCAGCGAGCCCAGCGGCCAGGCATGCTCGCGCTTGTCGCCGTAGATCCGATAGGAGATCCCGGTGTCGCGGATGCGCCGGACCGCCGAGATGAAGCGGGCGCCGATCTCGACCTCGTCCATGCCGCCGAGCTGGTCTAGGAATCTCGGCCAGGCCCCCTTGGGACGGCCCTCGTGATCCATCAGCTCGTCGGGGACGTCCCGATGCGGCCGGTATGCGGAGGTCCAGCGCGCGAGGCGCTCGGCCCGTCCCTGTATCTCCGCCGCGGCCGCTGCGCTCATGGGAGGGCGAAGCCCGGGGGTGCGGGGGTGCGCAGGTCGAGCGTCATCGGAAACTCGCGATTGGTCTCTTCGGGCGGCATCGCGATCTTGCCGGGGGTGTGGCCGTGGGCCTGGAAGCGCGCGAGGCGACGCCCCTCCGCCTCGTAGGTGTTCACCGGGAAGGTCTCGTAGTTGCGTCCGCCCGGATGGCTGACATGGTACCGGCAGCCGCCCAGCGACCGGCCGCTCCAGGCGTCGAGGATGTCGAGGGTGAGCGGCGAGTGCGCGGGAATCGTGGGGTGCATCGAGGAGGCGGGCTGCCACGCCTTGAAGCGCAGTCCGGCCACCGCCTCGCCGGCGGTCCCGGTGCCGGTCATCGGCAGGCGCCGGCCATTGCAGGCGATGACGTGCCGGCCGGGCACGTAGCCCTCGACCTTCACCTGCAGACGCTCCACCGACGAGTCCACGTAGCGCACGGTTCCCCCGATCGCGCCCTCCTCGCCCAGCACGTGCCAGGGTTCGAGGGCCTGGCGGAGCTCCAGCTTCACGCCGCCCTGCTCCACCGTTCCGAAGACCGGGAAGCGGAACTCGCGCTGCGCCACGAAGGCCGCCGGGTCGAAGTCGTAGCCGGCCGCCCGGAGGTCTTCCAGCACGCCGAGGAAATCGGCCCACAGGAAGTGGGGCAGCATGAAGCGATCGTGCAGGCCCGTGCCCCAGCGGACACAGCCGCCTTCCTGCGGCTCGCGCCAGAGCCAGGCGACGATCGCCCGCAGCAGGAGCTGCTGCGCCAGGCTCATGCGCGGGTCCGGCGGCATCTCGAACGAGCGGAATTCGAGGAGCCCGAGGCGCCCCGTGGGGCCGTCCGGCGAGTAGAGCTTGTCGATGCAGATCTCGGACCGGTGGGTGTTGCCGGTCACGTCCACGAGGATGTTGCGGAAGATGCGATCCACGAGCCAGCGCGGGATGTTGGGCTCGTCGGGCTTCGGCACCTGCGCCATGGCGATCTCGAGCTCGTAGAGCCCATCGTGGCGCGCCTCGTCCATGCGCGGCGCCTGGCTCGTCGGACCGATGTAGAGGCCCGAGAACAGGTAGGACATCGCCGGGTGGCGCTGCCAGTACAGCACCAGGCTCTTCAGGAGGTCGGGCCGGCGCAGGAACGGCGAGTCGTCCGGTGTCGCGCCGCCGAGCACCACGTGGTTTCCGCCGCCGGTGCCGGTGTGTCGGCCGTCGGTCATGAACTTCTGCGCGCCGAGGCGGATCTGCCGGGCATCCTCGTAGAGGTCGGTGGTGATCCGCACGGCGTCGCGCCAGGCCGCGGCGGGATGCACGTTGACCTCGATCACGCCGGGATCGGGCGTGACTTTGATGACGTTGAGGCGCGGGTCGAAGGGGGGCTCGTAGCCTTCGATGTGGAGCGGCTGCTTCAGCGCGGCGGCCGTCGCCTCAAGATGGCCCAGGAGCTCCAGGTACTCGTCGACCCGCTGCAGGGGCGGCATGAAGACGTGCAGGATGCCGTCGCGCGGCTCCACCGCGAAGGCGGTGCGGACCGCGACGCCGGTGACGCCGGAGCCGTTGACGGTCTCGGGGCCGGGATGGCCCTCGGGGAGCGGGGCGCGGGCTTCGAGCGTGTCCTGCGGCTGGTAATAGGGATAGTGCTCGGGCGGCACGAAGGGCAGCGAGGACAGGGGCAGGCGGTAGCCCACCGGCGAGTCGCCCGGCGTCAGGAAGGCGTGGCCCCGGCGAAAGTCCCACGGCTCCGAGATCCAGAGCCGGTCGGAATCGCTCGCCTTGCCGGTGGGCAGGCTCGCCAGCGGGAGGGCATAGCCCGCGGCCTCGCCGAGACCGCGCGCGAAGACCCGCGCCATGCGGGCATTGGTCTCCGGGTTCGGGTAGTGCGGCTCCGCCGTCGTGACGTTGGGGGGCAACTCGTCGCGCTTGTCGGACCAGTAGACCGGATCCTCGAAGGCCGGGAACACGTAGGCCCCGAGGCCGAGGCGCTTGGCGACTCCGTCGATCAGGGCCTTGGCCTTGTGGATGTCGGCGTCGCGGGGGCCGTCCTCGGGGGCGATCAGGCCGGCATCCTTCCAGACCGGCACACCGTCCCGGCGCCAGTACAGGGCGAAGGCCCAGCGCGGCAGGCTCTCGCCCGGATACCACTTGCCCTGGCCGTAATGCAGCATGCCGCCGGGGGCGAATCGATCGCGCAGGCGACGGATCAGCTTGTCAGCGAGGCCGCGCTTGGTCGGACCGACGGCGGCGGCGTTCCACTCGGGCGACTCGAAGTCGTCGATGGAGACGAAGGTCGGCTCCCCGCCCATGGTCAGGCGGACGTCCTGCTCGGCGAGGTCGGCGTCGATGCGGTCGCCGAGGGCGTCCATCGCGGCCCAGACCTCCTCGGAGAACGGCTTGGTGATGCGCGGCGCCTCGGCCACGCGGGTCACCGTCATCTCGAAGCCGAACTCGACGCCCGCCGGCTCGGCGAGGCCGGAGATCGGCGCCGCGGAGGCGTGGTGCGGGGTCGCCGCCAGCGGGATGTGGCCCTCGCCGCAGAGGAGGCCGGAGGTGGCGTCGAGCCCGATCCAGCCGGCGCCCGGCAGGTAGACCTCGGCCCAGGCGTGCAGATCGGTGAAGTCGGTGGTGGTGCCGGCCGGCCCGTCGACGGCGGTGGTGTCGGGGATGAGCTGGATCAGGTAGCCCGACACAAAGCGGGCCGCCATGCCGAGGCGGCGCAGGATCTGCACCATCAGCCAGGCCGAGTCGCGGCAGGAGCCGCTCTTCAGCGTCAGGGTCTCGGCGGCGGTCTGGACGCCGGGCTCCATGCGGACGCCATAGGTGATCTCCTGCGCCACCTGCGCGTTCAGGGCCACGAGGAACAGGACCGTGTTCTGCTCGGCCGGGAGGCGCTCCAGGAAGGCATCCACCTCCGGCGCCATGGCGTCGTCGAGGACGAGGTAGGGCTTCAGCTCGGCCGTGAGGTCGTCCGCGTAGGTGAAGCCGCAGGTCTGGGCATAGTCTTCTACGAAGAAGTCGAATGGGTTGATCACCGACATGTCGGCGGTGAGGTCGACCTCGATCTTCAGCTCGGTGGTCTTCTCCGGAAAGACCAGCCGGGCGAGCCAGTTGCCGTTCGGGTCCTGCTGCCAGTTGATGAAGTGGTTCTCCGGCAGAACCTTGAGCGAGTAGGCCGGAACGGCGGTCCGCGTATGCGGCGCCGGGCGCAGGCGGATCACCTGGGGGCCCAGCGTGATCGGCCGATCGTAGGTGTAGTGGGTGACGTGGTGCAGGGCGGCTTTGATCGACACGGGGGCTCCCGCTGTGACTGGACAGGGCGCCGGGCGGGCGGATCGGCACGCGCCGGCGGCGGAGGGACGGGGCACCACCCTGCGGTGCTCCGAAGAAAGCTTCACCAGAGACATACGCCAACGGAGACCCGCAAGCGATGCCCTTGCGCGCGGGGACCCGGAAGGCCGCCCGCACGACGACCGCCCCATCCTCGCGCCGGGGGATGGCCAGGACGGGTACGGCCCGTGACGGCCTGCAAGTTTCGTGCTCCCGGGGTTCGGCCATGCCGGCCGAGCCCCAGGGCCGGAACTTCGGTCCCCTCCCATGCTTTGCCACCGTATCGCGTGCGGATAGGCTAAGAGGGTTCCCTCGCGGGCGGCATGCGACGCTCCGCGGACAGACAGGAAAGGCGTCCCCCGACGGCTCCATGAAGATCTTCCAGTGCCAGGCTTGCCACCAGCCGATCAGCTTCGAGAGCACCCATTGCGAGAGCTGCGAGCGTCGGCTGGGCTATGTCTGCGACGTCCACGAGATGTCGGCGGTGGAGCCGGTGAACGGCCTCTGGCACGCCTACGCGAATCCGGGCCGCAAGTACCGGTTCTGCGCCAACGCGGATCACGACGCCTGCAACTGGCTGGTCCCGGACGATTCCCCCAACCGCTACTGCGTCACCTGCCGCCACAACCACGTGGTGCCCGATCTCTCCATCGCCTGGAACCTGACCCGCTGGCGCCAGATCGAGGCGGCCAAGCATCGGCTGTTCTATTCGCTGCTGCGCCTCGACCTGCCGCTGATGACCCGTGACGAGAACCCCGCCACGGGTCTCGCCTTCGATTTCCTGGTCGATCCGTCGGAAAGCTATCAGATCGGGCCACCCGTCCTCACCGGGCATCGCAGCGGTCTCATCACCCTCAACATCGCCGAGGCCGACGACGTCGAGCGCGAGCGGCGGCGGATGCTGTTCGGCGAGTATTACCGCACGCTGCTCGGGCATTTCCGCCACGAGATCGGACATTACTTCTGGAACGTGCTGGTGCGCTTCGACCAGAGCCTGTGGACCTTCCGGTCCCTGTTCGGGGACGAGCGGCTGAACTATTCCGGCGCCCTGCAGCGCCACTACGCCCACGGAGCACCGCCGGACTGGGAGGAGAGCTACGTCAGCGCTTACGCCACGGCGCATCCGTGGGAGGACTTTGCCGAGACCTGGGCTCAATACCTCCACATCGTCGACACGCTGGAGACCGCCAGCACCTTCGAGATGCATGTGCGTCCGCGCCTGCGCCACGGCTCGTCCGAGCCGGTGGTGATCGACTTCGACCCCTACCGGATGACGGATTTCAGCCGGATCGTGGAGGCGTGGCTGCCCCTCACCTACGCGGTGAATTCGCTCAGCCGCAGCATGGGCCAGCCGGCCCTGTTCCCGTTCAAGCTGACCCCGGCGGTGATCGCCAAGCTGTCCTTCGTGCACGAACGGATCGAATCGGTCCGCTGCATGGGCAGCTCCGATGCCGACGCGGATGTCCTCAAGGCGGTCATCACGGGCCTGCGCCAGAAGGTGGCGGCCCCCAACGCCTGAGTGCCCGGCCCCGATCGGACCCCCCGGGCGGTCAGGTCGGTTCGATGGCGCGCGGCCGGCCCTCGTCGTCGATGGCCACGAAGGTAAAGGTCGCCTCGGTGACCTGCTCCCGAAACTGGGTGCGGAAGCGCCGCGCCCAGGCCTCGACCTCGATCTTCATGGAACTGCGCCCCACCCGATCGATCCGGGTGTAGACGCAGAGGACGTCACCGACCCGCACGGGCCGGATGAACGTCATCGCATTCACCGCGACCGTGACCGCCCGTCCCTGCGAGCGCTCCACGGCGGCGATCCCGCCGGCCTGGTCCATCTGCGACATGACCCAGCCGCCGAAGATGTCGCCGTTGGCGTTCGTGTCGGCCGGCATCGCGATGGTGCGCACCGTCAGGTCCCCGCTGGGGCGCCGCGCCTCGTCCGTCTCCGTCATGATCCCGCTCACGTCTCACCCTCGACCGCCAGCAATGTAGGCCGATGCCGGGCCCTTTGCCGAGGCATCGCGACCGCCTTCAGGGCATCACGTCGGCATATTTCAGGGCACCCGCCAGGATGATCGCGAAGGCGGAGAGAACGAGTTCGAGAGGAACCGATTCCCAGAGTGCGCGCGCCTCGGCGCGGCGGGCCGCAAGGACGTTCATGGCGTAACCTCCGAAGCGAGCCGTTTCGATGACGGCCGTCTTCCAAGGCGGCAACTTATCGCATCCCGCCGGTGGGTCACAGCCATCGGCCTGAAGTTTACTGCTGAAAACGAGGACGGCCCGGCCCTCGTCGTAACGAAGGCCGGGCCGTCGAAGGCTTTGCGTCCGTGTCGGGACGCAGCCGGTTCCTTAGTAGTAGAAGCGGCGCGGGCCGTAGAAGCGACGCGGACCATAGAAACGACGCGGGCCGTAGAAGCGGCGCGGGCCGTAGTAGCGACGGCCGTAGAAGGGGCGCGGGCCGTAGAAGCGACGCGGGCCATAGAAGCGGCGGCGATAGCCGTAATACTGAACCGTCTGCACAGCGGCCGGCGCAGCCTCGCTCTGGAGGGCGAGGGCAGGACCGACGGGGGCGGCCGAAGCGCCCTGTGGCGCGGTGGCGGCGAAGCCTAGGGCCAGCAGCGCGGCCAGCACGAGTTTCCTCAGCACGTTCTCAACTCCCTGAATTCTGTCGAGTCTCGACACACCGGCATCCCTCGTCGCGAGGCCCGGATGCAGCAAACGCACGAGGTGCGAAAGCGTTTCCCACGGCTCGGCAAGCGTTGCCGTGATGGTCAACGAAGCCCTGCGTGCGGTTCGTCACGCGATCTTCAGGGTCATGTCCACCGTCGGCGCATCGGCACTGCCCTTCACGAGGCCGATACCGTGCTCGCAATCCTCACGACGCAGATAGGCCTCCGCCGAATCTGCGACGACGTTTCCGTTCTGCGACCGCAGGCGCCAGCGCCATCCGCCGGCGGAATCCCGGTAGAGTTCAAACCGCATCGCTCATGCCTCCGAAGACGCCGGGCTCGGTACCCGGCCTGTTTGATGTGGCCCCGCGAAACGGCATGGCAATGCCCGGGGCATCGGACGCGAAAACGCCGCCCCGGAAACCGGGACGGCGCTCGAATGCGTCGGATGTGACGGATCAGGAACGCGGGCCGCGATCCAGCCAGCCGATGGCGCGACCCTCGCCGCCGCCCTGCGGGCGCGGGGCCCGGGGGCGTTCGCCACGCGGCTCGGCGCGGGGCTCGCCCTGAGCAGCCGGCCGGCGATCGCCGCGGCCGTCCTGCGGACGGGCCCCACCGTCGGAACGGCTCGGGCGTCCGGAGCCACCGCGGTTCTCACCGCCGCGCCCCTCGAAGCCACGGCCCTGGCCGGGACGGCCGCCCGGGCGGCTGCTCGGGCGCTGGCCCTGGCGCTGGCCGGGACGCTGGCCGTTCGGCGCCGGACGGCGCTCCTCGGCCTGGGCGTTGTCCGCCGCCTCCTGGCGAGACGGCGGGGTGAAGCCCTCGGGGAAGGCGCCGACGGGGATCTTCTGGCGCGTGGTGCGCTCGATGTCCCGCAGGTAGGCCTTCTCCTCGTCGTTGCAGAACGAGATCGCGAGCCCGTTCGCCCCGGCGCGCGCGGTGCGGCCGATGCGGTGGACGTAGCTCTCCGGCACGTTCGGGAGGTCGTAGTTGATGACGTGGCTCACCGCCTCGACGTCGATGCCGCGGGCGGCGATGTCGGTGGCGACGAGCACCCGGCAGGAACCGTCCTTGAAGGCGGCCAGCGCCCGCTCGCGCTGCGGCTGCGACTTGTTGCCGTGAATCGCCGAGGCGTTGATCCCGACCTTCTCCAGGCCGCGGACGACGCGGTCGGCGCCGTGCTTGGTCCGGGTGAAGACGAGGACGCGCTCGATCACCGGATCGCGCAGGATGTGGTTCAGCAGGGCCTGCTTCGCCCCGGTATGGGCGAAGATGACCTCCTGGGTGACGCGCTCGGCGGTGGTGGCGACCGGAGTCACCGCCACCTGGACCGGATCGCGCAGGTACTGGTCGGCGAGGCTGGCGATGTTCTTCGGCATGGTCGCCGAGAAGAAGAGGCTCTGGCGCTCCTTCGGCAGCATCTTCACGATGCGCTTGAGGGCGTGGATGAAGCCGAGGTCCAGCATCTGGTCGGCCTCGTCGAGGACGAGGATCTCGACGGCCTCGAGGGTCAGCGAGCGACGCTCGATGAGGTCCATCAGGCGACCGGGGGTCGCGACCAGGATGTCGACGCCGTTGGCCAGCGCCTTCTCCTGACGGGAGATGGTGACGCCGCCGAACACCACGGTGTTGGTGAACGAGAGGTATTTTCCGTAATCGGAGAAGTTCTCCGCGATCTGGTTGGCGAGCTCGCGGGTGGGCGAGAGCACCAGCACGCGGCAGCCGCGACGGATCGCCTTGCGCGGGGTCTCGGCGAGGCGGTGCAGGATCGGCAGCGCGAAGGCCGCCGTCTTGCCGGTGCCCGTCTGGGCGATGCCGCAGAGGTCGCGGCCCTGCATGGCGGGGGCGATGGCCTGGGCCTGGATCGGAGTCGGGCTCTTGTAGCCGGCCTCTTCCAGGGCGCGCAGCACGGGCTGGGCGAGGCCGAAATCGGTGAATTGGGTCAAGGAGTCACTTTCAGGCAGCGGGACCGTGCCGGACGCCCTCGTGCCGAGGGAAATCGTCGAAAAAGGTGGTCGGTCCGTTGAGCTGGAGCCGCCCGCGTGCCGGGGCAGTCCGGGTGCATGCACGTTGAAGAGAGGGGCTCAGGTCGCGCGGGGCCCGCAGAAGCGATCCGGCAATCCGTCACGCAGCCCTCTCAAGCGGAACCATGACGGCCGCTGACGCTGCACTTGCGATATGATCCTTCGCGGGTGCGAAGTCAATGGCCACGTTGACGACGACACAGGCCGTTCGCGTCCATCGCCAACGTCGAGGGCGAATGGCGGACGAACGGATTGACGCGGCGGCTACACTGGCGTGTTACCTCGTTCCACCAGCCGGACCGCCCGGCACTTCACGGGGTCGGATGATCGCGCGCCACACCCTCACCTATGTCGGCTCGCGGGGTGTCGCCGCAGCCCTGAACATGGGCGCCCTCGCGGTATTCACCCGGCTCGCGCCCACGGACGTGTTCGGACTCTACCTGCTCATCCTGTCCTGGGCGCTGGTGCTGTACAGCGCCACCTGCCAGTGGCCGAAATTCTCGTTCTTCGCCCTCTACGCCGAGGAGCGTGCGATCTTGCAGGTCGGCACCGTAGTCCGACTCCTCGGCGCGATGGCGGCGCTCGCCGCCCTGATCGCGGCGTGCGCCGCCGGGCTCGGACTGCTCGAGCCGCACGCCGCGCTCGCGATCTTCGCCGCCGTTTTCGGAATGATGGCCTTCGAGGGCGCCGCCGAGATCGCGCGGACGCGGCTGCAGGTCGGCGCGGTCGCCGTGTCTGTGGTGCTGCGCGCCGTGCTGGTCCTGGCCCTCGGCAGCAGCGCCCTCCTCCTCGGTGGTGGCGCGATCCCGCTGCTGCTGGCCACCGCCGGCGCCAACATGGTCGCGGCCCTGCCCACGCTCTATGTCATCCGCGGCCTGCTGCGGGGCGGCGGGAGCTGGGCGGAGGCGCGGCGCCTCCTCGCCTATGGCTGGCCCCTGGTGCTCTCGTTCGGGGCCGCCGCCCTGGCGCAGACTGCCGACCGCCTCGTGATCGGGGCCAGCATCGGCGTCTCGGAGCTCGGGGCCTACGGCGCCTTCGCCGACTTCCTGCGCCAGAGCTTCGTCGTCTTCGGCGACAGCGTGGCCCTCGCGCTGATCTCGATCGCCAAGCGAGATGCCCGCGACGGCGGCATCGCCGCGGCCGGTCCGGTGCTGGAGGATGCCATCCGCCTCCTCACCCTGATCGCCGCCTTCGGCGCGGTGTTCTTCCTGGCCTTCGACGGCCTCCTCGTCACCCTCCTGCTCGGCCCCGATTACCGCGAGACCGCCCTGCGGGTGGCGCCCCTCCTGGTGGCGGCCAGCATCCTGCAGATGTTCCGGTCGTATTATTTCGGGCAGGTCATCTACTTCACCCAGAAGAGCCAGCTCGATGCGGTCGCATCGCTGACGCTGCTCGTGGCGATCGGTGGCCTTTCGGCCCTGCTCATCCCGCGCTACGGCGTCGAGGGGGCGGCCATCGCCATGGCGACGGGGCAGGCCCTGGCTTGTCTCGTCTTCATCCTCGGCTCCCGTGAGCGCTTCCGCATGCCGGTGCCCCTGCGCGACCTCGCGGCGATCTGCGGCCTGGCCCTGGCCTGCGCCGCGGCGATTGCCGGGCTCGGCCGCCTCCCCCTGGATCCGGGCCTCGCCCTCGGCCTGCGCCTCGCCTGCCTCGCCGCCGTCTCGGCCGGGACCGCGTGGGCGTTCAACATCCTGGGCGTCGCCGACCTCGCGGCGCGCCGCTTCGGTCGCGCCGCTTCATGAGCCGCTCCGCCCAGCGCCAGGTCGCGACCCCCGACGGCCTCGTGGTCGCCCTGCGCCCCCTGGCGGCCGGCGCGCCCTGGATCGCGGCCTGGCACGACCTCGGCCGCCGGCCACTCGTCGACAACCTGTTCTACGATCCCGACTACGCCCTGCCCGCCGCCGGCGCCTTCGGCAGCGGGGTTCAGGTCGCCCTGGTCGGCGACCGCGCCCCGGAGGAGCCCGGCCTGCGGCTCGTCGCGGTCTGGCCCCTGCGGGTGAAACGCTGGCGCTGGGGGCTGCCGCTGCTCCTCGCGATGGGCTGGATGCATGATTTCGGCATCTTCGGCGCCCCGCTCCTCGACGGCGCCGACGCGGGTCGAGCCCTCGACGGACTGCTCTTCGGCCTGCGCAGCCTCATCGGCCCGCGCCTGATGCTGACCCATGTCCCGACCTCCGGCCCTTTCGCGGACCTGCTCTCGGACCGGCTCGGGCGCAACCGCCTTCGCCACGCCCGCTTCTGGGCGCACGAGCGCGCCTTCCTCGACCTGACCGGCCGGGACGCCGGGGCGCGCGCCGCCTATCTCGGGCACCTCTCGTCCCGCAAGCAGCGCAAGCTGCGCCAGGCCTGGGACCGCCTGAACGCGGACGGCCCGGTGGCGTTCGAGACGATCCGCGATCCGGCCGCGCTGTCGGCGGCCATCGACGACTACATCGCCCTGGAAGGCGCCGGCTGGAAGGGCGCGCGCGGCACCGCCATCGCGGGCGACGCGGTCCAGACCCGGATGATGCGTGCCTTCGTTGCCCGCCTCGGCGCCCGCGGGGCGGTCCGGATCGACCGCCTGCGCCGGGACGGCCGCACCCTGGCCGCCGTGGTCAGCTTCACGACGCGCGGCCGGCTCTGGAGCCTGAAGATCTCCTACGATCCCGCCGTCGCCCGGCACTCGCCCGGTGCCCTGGCCTTCCACCGCCTAACCCAGGCCATCCTGGCCGATTCGAAGCTGAGCACGGCGGATTCCTGCGCCCCGCCGGACTATCCCCTCCCCGAGACCTTCTGGAGCGAGCGGCTGGCCCTCGCCCACATCCTGGTCGAGGCACCGGGCGGCGACCGGTTGTTTCCCCTCGCCGTCCGCCTAGAGGGCTGGCGGGCCGGGGCCAATCTCCGCCTGAAGGCCTGGCGCGACCGCCTGCGGGACCGCCTCTCCAGCACTGCCGCGGCCCGGGGCCCCGATCCCGAGGCCTGAAGGTGCTCCACCTGCCTCAGGCCGCCCGGATCGCCGGCTCCGGCGCGTCCGACAGGTCGTGGGCGAGCCGGGCCGCCTCGGCGACGAAGCTCCGGCGGACCGCGCCGGCATAGGGGTTGGCCCGCTCGATGGCGTCGAAGACCTCCGGCGCATCGTGGCGCACCATCGCCACCGCCTGCATCAGGAGGTCGAAGCTCCGGGTGGTCATGCGGGTCGGCAGCGGCTCCATCCGCACCATCACCTTCGCGATGAGGTGGGTCAGGCCCTGGACGACCGCCGCGTCCCGGTCATGCGCCTCCGGCGTCGTCAGGATGACGTCGAGGCCGAGATGCCGGCGCAGGAAGGCGGCGACCTGCCGGGTTTGACCGCCCCGCACCTCGCAGAGCGCAATCTTCAGGCCCCGGAGGCCGTCGCGGGCGCTCTGCGGCCCGAACAGCGGATGGGTGGCGACGATGGCGACGTGCCCCGGCAGTCCGTCCCGCATCGCCGTCGCGGCCACGGCCTTCACCGAACCGACATCGAGGACGAGGGCGCCCGGGCGGAGATGCGGACCGATCGCGGCCACGATGCCGGGGATCGCCGGAACCGGAGCCGCCAGGATCACCACCGGGCAATCCGCTGCAACGCGCAGGGCGCCTGGGGACACATCGGACCCCGGCTCGGCCGGCATCGCCGGGTCGTAGGCGTGAATGACGAAGAACGGTGCAAGGTGGCGCGCCACGAGGCGGCCGAAGGCACCGAAGCCGATCAGGCCGAGGCGGGGACGGGGATTCTCGGGAGAATGGGACAGCACGGACGTGACCTCGGTGGAAGCCGGGTCGTCGACGTGTGGTCCTGGATGGAGATCAACCGCCGACGACTCAGCGGTTGAGACATGACGAGCCCCGCGCCGCTAAGGGTGCGGCGCCGGATACGCGAGGGGGCGAAGGACGGTCGTCATCGTGGCGCCTGTCTAAGGGCGCGCCGGGTGTCGCGTCAATGCCGCCGCTGCCTCCCTGCGGGTGGGCCTTCAGGCCGACGCGTACTGCATCTCGCCGTTGCCGAAGGACCAGTTCTCCTTCGCCACCTCGACGAAATTGATGAAGACGTCCGTGCGGCGGATCCCGGTCCGCGCGGCGATACCGTCGGCGATCTGCCGGCACAGGGCGCGCTTGACCGCGACGGAGCGCCCGGCATTCCAGGTGATCTGGATGATGACGAGATCGTCCGTGCAGGTCACGCCGAGATAGCCGGCCTCGGGCGCCACGATCTCCCCGGCCCCGTGGCGGGTGACGATCTGGAACTTGTCGTTCTCGGGCACGCTCGCCACCGGACGCAGGGCGGCATAGACCACGTCGCCGACGGTCCGGGCACGATCCGGCGGTGCCGTGCGATTCAGGTCGATGCGGATGAGGGGCATGGCGGTCTCCCGGCGGCCCCGCGCCTCATGAACGTGGTCTCACCAGCCGAAGCGGGCGATCTCGCCGAGGCGCGCCTGCACGGCGGCCTCGTCGCGCCCGAGGGCGGCGGCGCGCTGGGACAAGGTGTAACACGTCCCGCAGAAGCCGACCTGCATCAGCGGAATGCCGTCCGCCCGCGCCCGCGACACCGATCCGATCAGGCAGGCGATGACGGAGTGGCCCGCCGGGAGGCCGAGACAATCGGCCCGCGGGCTGCCGAAGAGTGGCCGGTTCGGCCAGGCGAGCGACACGCTCGTCCCGCCGCGCCGGTCGGGGGCCGGGGGCACCGTGTAGCTGCGCACGAAGAGGGCCGCGAACAGCAGGACGAGGCCAGGCAGGATGAGGGCGCGCATGGCGGGACCGCTCCGTCAGGCCGGTTCGTCGAACCGGCTCCAGCGGAACACCTCCGTGCCGGCGCCGTCGATGACCCGCACGGCTTCGGCGGGCGCGCCGCTGCGCTGGGGCGCCCGGGCCCGGGCGAACAGGGTCAGGGCCCGCTCCTTGGCGGCCTCGACCGTGTAGGTGCGCACGGAAATGCGCTGGCTCACGGGATCATCGCCGCGCGCGCCGGCCTCGTCCTCCGCGGCGAGGACTTCGATGTGGTAGGTCTCGCGCGGGTTCACGGCGGCTCCATCACGCTGGCACGGCCCGACCATCCATAACCGCAGCGGCCGTGCCTTGGCACCATGGCCGGGCCGGCTGCGACGAAAAAGGCCCGGCCTCGCGGCCCGGCCCTCGGTCCGGATGGTGGCGGAGGCCTCAGCGGGACGCGGGCCCGGAGGGCGGGGTGCTCGGCGCTGCAGTGCCCGGCGTGACGGCACGCCCGGCGCTCGGCAGCGGGGCGGCGCTCGGGTTGCGCACGGCGCCGGCGCCCGGTGCCGTCCCGGTGGTCGCGGGGGCATTGGAGGTGCCGCCGCCCATGCCGGTTCCGGAACCGTTGATCGCGTTCTGGCCGGCGCCGGTCACCGAGGATTGCGCCTGTGCGGCGCCCGCGAGGGCGAGGCCGAGGGCGGCGGCGAGGAGGAAGGTCGGCGTGCGCATGGCGGCTGTTTTCCGGGAGATGAGGAATTGATCTGGAGCGTCTCGCCGGTTCAACGCGGGGCGGCAACCACGGGTTCAGATCGCAAAGCGGCCGGTGACGGGTGCAACTGCCGGCCGGATGTGGTTTGGTGTCCACTCCCGACAACCCTCCTGGCGAGTCCGGCCGGACGCGTTCCGGCCCACAGAGCAGAGAACACCATGCCGACGACGCCCTTCGTCACGGCCGACTGGCTCCACGCCCGTCTCGGCGCGCCCGACATCGTGATCCTCGACGGGTCCTGGTACCTCCCGGCCCAGGGGCGCGATGCCCGGGCCGAGTATCTCGCCGGTCACATCCCCGGCGCGATCCGCTTCGACATCGACACCATGAGCGACGAGACCTCGCCGCTGCCCCACATGCTGCCGCGCCCGGAGGTCTTCGCCTCCCGCATGCGGGCGCTGGGCGTAGGCGACGGCGCCCACATCGTCGTCTATGACGGGATGGGCCTGTTCTCGGCGCCGCGGGTGCGCTGGATGCTGAAGGCCTACGGGGTCCGCGACGTGGAGATCCTGGAGGGCGGCCTTCCGGCCTGGGTGGCGGCGGGCTACCCCCTCGAGGACGGCGAGGGCCGGCCGCGCGCCCGGCGCCACTTCACCGCCCGCCTCGACCACGGCGCCGTGGCGGATGCCTCGGACATTGCCCGGGCCCTCGAATCGGGCAGCGCCCAGCTGGTCGACGCCCGCTCGGGCGCGCGCTTCCGCGGCGAGGAGGCGGAACCCCGCCCCGGCGTCCGCCCCGGCCACATGCCGGGCGCCCGCAACGTCCACTATGCCGCACTCCAGAGCGAAGGTCGGCTGAAGGAGGAGGCAGCCCTGCGCGCGGTCTTCGCCGAGAACGGCGTCGATGTCGGCAAGCCCGTGATCACCACCTGCGGGTCGGGCGTCACCGCCGCCATCGTCGGGCTGGCGCTGGAGACCCTGGGCCGGCCGCCCCGCGCCCTCTACGACGGCTCCTGGTCGGAATGGGGCTCGGATCCCAAGCGTCCGGTCGCCACCGGCCCGGCCTGACCCGCCGCCTTGCTGAACCCCGACCCTCCGGCGGTTCGCGGCGCCGCGCCGGAGCGCCAGCGCTCGCAGGGCCGCATCCACCTGCGCGTGGCCTGCGCGGACGGGCACGACACCCGCATCCTCGACATCGGCGAGGGCGGACCCTTGCGCCTGCGTCTGCCGCGCCGGCCGAAGGGCCCGTGCGAGGCGGTGCTCCTCAACACCGCCGGCGGCATCGCCTGCGGCGACACGTTTCGCGTCACCGCCGATGTCGGTGCGGGGGGCGACCTGACCCTGACCACCACGGCGGCCGAGAAGGTCTACCGTTCGGACGGGCCGATGAGCCGGATCGCCACCGTGGTGACGGTGGGAGCCGGAGGGCGCCTCGCGCATCTGCCGCAGGAAACGATCCTGTTCGACCAAGCCGCCCTGGCGCGGCGCTTCGAGGCGGATCTGGCGCCGGGCGCCCACCTCCTCGCCTTCGAGGCCATCACCTTCGGGCGGACCGCCCGCGACGAGCCGATGACGCGGGGCCACCTCTCCGACACCTGGCGCATCCGCCGCGACGGACGCCTCGTCTACGCCGACACCCTCCGCCTCGACGGCGCCCTCTCGGACCAGCTCGCCCGAACGGCGATCGGCAACGGCGCCCGGGCGATGGCGACGCTCCTCGACGTCTCGCCCGTGGCGGAGGGCCGGCTGGACGAGACCCGCGCCCTGCTCGACGCGACCGGCGTGGACGGCGTCGCCGCGGCGGCCAGCGCCTGGAACGGACACCTCGTCGTCCGCCTTCTCGGCCGCGATCCGGACGCCCTGCGGGCCGTGGCCCAGCGCCTCCTCACCGCCTATCGGGGACGGCCCCTCCCCCGCGTCTGGCAGAGCTGAGCATTCGGATGGGCCGACCGCCATCTCGGCAGGCCGGTGCGCGCGTGCGGGCACCGGCGCTGGTTGCCGTCCCGAAAATCCGGTCGACGAGGCGGGCCCGGTCGGCACGAAGGATGCAGTGTCCGCGAAGAGGCCGGGCAATGTCCGTGGGCATCGGGGCGCTGCGGCGGCGGACCCCGTGCCGGAGAATCCAGGCCGGCCCGACCCGGCGCGGCGGCGGCCTTGTCGCGGTGATCTTGTCGCGGTGACCCAGGAGACCTGAATCCATGCTGCCCACGATCCTGGACATTGCGAGCCTGCGCGCGGCCTTCGCCTCCGGCAGCCTCGACCCCGTCGGCCTCGCCGAGACCGTCGCCGAGCGGATGGCGGCCTCGCCCGACCCGGCCATCTTCATCACCCCGGTGCCGCGCGCCGACCTCGTCGCGGCGGCCCGCGCCCTGATGCAGGCGCACCCGGAGCCGAATTCCCTGCCGCTCTGGGGCCTGCCCTTCGCCGTCAAGGACAACATCGACGTGGCGGGCCTGCCCACCACTGCCGCCTGCCCGGCCTTCGCCACCACGCCCGAGCGCGATGCCGCGGTCGTGGCGCGGTTGAAGGCCGCCGGCGCCCTGGTAACGGGCAAGACCAACCTCGACCAGTTCGCCACCGGCCTCAACGGCACCCGCTCGCCCTACGGTGCCCCGCGCAGCGTGTTCAACGCCGACTTCGTTTCCGGCGGATCGAGTTCCGGTTCGGCCGTGGCCGTGGCGGCCGGGCTCGCCTGCTTCAGTCTCGGCACCGACACCGCCGGCTCCGGCCGCGTGCCGGCGGCCTTCAACAACCTCGTCGGCATCAAGCCGACGCCGGGGGCGCTGAGCACCACCGGCCTCGTTCCGGCCTGCCGCAGCCTCGACTGCATCACGGTGTTCGCGAGCACCGTCGGGGACGGCCTCGCCGTGCGCCGGATCGCCGAGGGGTTCGACCCGGCCGACCCGTATTCGCGCCCGGTGGTCCCGCATCCCCTCCCGACGACGGGCCTGCGCTTTGGCGTGCTCGCCCCGGCCGAGCGCGAGTTCTACGGCGATGCCGAGACGGCGGCCCTCTACGACGACGCCATCGCCCGGCTGGAGCGCCTCGGTGCCGTCGCCGTGCCGTTCGACTACGCGCCGTTCCGGGAGATCGCCGCCCTCCTGTATGACGGCCCCTGGGTCGCCGAGCGGCTGGCGGCGGTCGAAGCCTTCCATGCCGACCATGCCGCCGCGATGGATCCGAGCGTGCGCGCCATCCTCGACTCGGCCCGCACCTACAGCGCCGTCGACGCCTTCCGGGGTCGGTACGCCTTCGAGGCCCTGAAGCGCCGGACCGATGCGATCCTCGCCGGGCTCGACGTGCTGTTGCTGCCGACTGCGCCGACGATCTACACGGTGGCCGAGATGGCGGCCGAGCCCATCGTCCGGAACAGCCATCTCGGCCGCTACACCAATTTCGCCAACCTGCTTGGGATGGCCGCCATCGCGGTGCCGGCCGGGTTCCGCCGGGACGGCCTGCCGGCGGGCGTGACGCTGGTGGGCCCCGGCTTCAGCGACGAGGCCCTGGCGCCCTGGGCCGATGCCCTGCATCGCGACCTCGCCGGCGGCATGGGCGTCGAGCGTGCCCGCTCCCTCCCCGAAGAAGGCCGCGTTTCTGCCTCGCCCTCCGGGCAGATCCCCCTGGTCGTGGTCGGTGCGCACCTCACAGGGCTCGCCCTCAATCACCAGCTCCAGGACCTCGGAGCGACGTTCCTGCGCGCGACCCGGACGGCGCCCGACTACCGCCTCTATGCCCTGCCCGGCACGGTACCGCCGAAACCCGGCCTCGTGCGCGCGCCCGGCTTCGCGGGCCCCGGGCTCGAGGTCGAGGTCTGGGCGCTCGACCCGGCTGCCTTCGGGCGTTTCGCCGCCGCGATTCCCGCGCCCCTCGGCCTCGGCAAGATCGCTCTGGCCGATGGCGAACCCGTATCGGGCTTCCTCTGCGAAGCCCACGCCGTCGCGGAGGCGTCGGAGATCACCCGGCACGGGGGGTGGCGTGCCTATCTCGCCGCCGGGCGCCGCTGAGGCGAGGTCCGGGGCTGCCCTTGCGAGGGCCGGCGGGCTTGCCCTAAACCCCCGGGCACGGCAGGCCCTGCGCCCGCCTCGAAGAGGATCCGGGTTTGCCGCGCACCCTACGCTGTCGCCTCGACGCCGTCAGCCAGATCGAGGCGGAGGGGACGCCCGACACGTGGCGCGCGACTGGGTCGGACCCGCATTTCCGCCTCTGGCCGCCGGAGGGACGCCGGCGCCATCGCGGCGGTTGGGTCCGCTTGCGCGCCGACCTCACCGCCCTCGACCGCACGAAGCTCGTCCCGATCCTCTACGTCGATGACGGCCAGGGGTTTCGCGAGACCCTGACCATTCCGCTGGAGGCCGATGCGACCGGCATCGACAACCTCGTGCACCTGCCGCGCCGGGTCCGGGGCCTGCGCCTCGATCCGATGAGCGGCGCCGGACGCTTTCGCCTGGGCCACGTCTCCCTGACACATCTCGGCCCCCTCGGCGCGACCGCGGAGACCGCCCGCCGCCGCGTGCAGGCGCTGCCCGAGGCAGAGCGCGCGCCGGCCCGCCTCCTCGCCCGCCTCCGCGACGCCTGGCGCGCGAAGGGCGCCGCGGAACTCTGGCGCGACTTCCGGGCGAGCGCCCGGCCCCGCCCGGTGCCGGCCTCCTACACGGCCTGGATCGACACGGTGGAGACGCCAAGCCGCCTCAGCGTGGCGGCGATGCGGGCCGAGATCGAGGGCTTCCGCTCTCGCCCCCGTATCTCCATCGTCATGCCGGTCTACAACACTCCCCGGCGCTGGCTGGAAGCCGCCATCGCCTCGGTGCAGGCCCAGGCCTATCCGGACTGGGAACTCTGCCTCTGCGATGACAACTCGCCCGACCCGCAGATCTGGCCGCTGCTCCAGGCCTTCGCGGCCGCCGACCCGCGCATCAAGCTCCATCGCCGCACCACGAACGGGCGCATCTCGGCCGCTTCGAACGACGCCATGGCCCTGGCGACCGGCACCTACCTGACCCTGATGGACCACGACGACGCGATTCCCGACAACGCGCTCTACGAGTTCGTCCGTATCCTGAACGCCGACGCGAGCGTCGACTTCATCTACTCGGACGAGGACAAGATCTCGATCGACGGGGTCCGCTACGAGCCGTTCTTCAAGCCGGACTGGTCGCCCGAAGCCCTCGAAGCCTGCATGTATACGGCGCACCTGGCGCTCTACCGGATGGACATCGTCCGCCAAATCGGTGGCTTTCGCGACGAATGCAACGGGGCGCAGGATTACGACTTCGCCCTGCGTTACACCGAGCATGTCCGCAACGTCGTCCACGTGCCGAAGGTGCTCTACCATTGGCGCGCGATCCCGGGCTCCACCGCCCAGACCATGGACAACAAGGACTACGTCATCGCCGCGGCGATCCGTGGCCTGGAGGACCGGGCCCGGCGCACCGGCGAACTCGACTTCGCCCGCTCGAGCGCGTTCAAGGGCTGTTTCGAGATGCGCCGCAAGCTGACCGAGCGCCCTTCGGTCTCCATCGTGATCCCCACGGCCGGGCGCGACAGCACCGTCGGCGGCTGCACGGTGGATCTCCTCGCCGCCTGTCTCGACAGCGTCGCCGCGACCAGCACCTATCCCGACATCGAGTTCGTGGTGGTGGACAACGGGGACCTGCGATCCGGCACGGAGGCGGCCCTCGCCCGCCACGGCGCCCGGCGCGTGACCTGGTCGGAGCCGGTCTTCAACGTGGCGGCCAAGATGAACCTCGGCGCCGCGGCGGCGAGCGGCGACATCCTGGTCTTCCTCAACGACGACATCGCGGTCATCACGCCCGACTGGATCGAGGCGATGCTGGCGCAGTTGCAGATCCCCGGCGTCGGCGCCGTCGGCCCCAAGCTCCTGTTCGAGACCGGCGAGATCCAGCATGTCGGCGTCTCGATCGTCGACGCCACCCCCGATCATGTCCGGCGCGGCTATCCCGGCGACGATCCCGGGCACTTCTTCTCCACCGTCGGCAGCCGGAACTACCTTGCGGTCACCGGCGCCTGCGTGATGGTGCGGCGCGCGGACTTCGAGGCCATCGGCGGCTTCGATGCGGGCTTCGCCGTGAATTACAACGACGTCGACCTGTGCCTGCGCCTGCGCGAGCGCGGGCTGCGCAGCGTCTACTGCGCCCAGGCCAGCCTCTATCACTATGAGAGCCGCAATCGCGCCCGCACCGTCGACCCGGCCGAGCACCAGCGGTTTCGCGATCGCTGGGCGGCGAAGCTCCCCCGCGATCCCTATTACGGCGAGTGGTTCGAGGCCCTGCCCCCGACCTTCGAGCTCGACCCGGCCCGCTTCTGAGCCTTCGCGGGCGGCGAAGGCTGGATCGGAAAACTCCGAATTGCGAACGGCTCCAAGGTAGGATCATCGTCCCGCCGGAAGAGACGGATCGGACTCGGGCATGCCGGCAGGGGCGTTCATGGGCGGGGAGGCGACGGTCGCGGTGACCGCGCTCCTGCTCGTGCTCTGCATGGGCCTCTGGGCCAGCGGCCTCATCGCGGAGATCGTCACGGCGATGCTGTTCTTCGCCGGGGCGATGCTGTTCCACCTCGCGCCCCCCGCGACGGTGTTCTCGGGCTTCGCCTCCTCGGCGTTCTGGCTCGTCCTGAGCGGCATGGTGGTCGGGCTCGCCATGACGCGCTCCGGCCTCGGCGACCGCTTGGCGCGAAGCCTGTCGGGGCATCTCTCCGCCTCCTACCCGGCCTTCGTCGCCGGGATCGTCGCCCTGTCCTTCGCCGTCGCCTTCGTGATGCCGTCCAATCTCGGGCGGATCGCCCTGCTGGTCCCGGTGGTGCTCGCGCTCTGCGACGCCTTCGGGCTCGCGAACGGGCGCCCGGGCCGGCACGGCGCGGTCCTGGCGGTGGGACTCGCCACACCGCTCCTCTCCGCCGCGATCCTGCCCGCCAACGTCCCGAACCTCGTCATGGCCGGCACCGCGGAGACGCAGTACGGCCTCCACATCGCCTACCTGCCCTACCTGCTGCTGCACGCGCCGGTCCTGGCCCTCGCGAAGGGCGTCCTGCTCGTCCTGGCGATCCTCTGGCTGTTTCCGGACCGGCTCGACCACGGCGAGAACGGGGCCGCCCTGGTCAAGGAACCCCTGCGCCCGGAGGCGCGGCGCCTCGCCGTGATCCTGGCCGCCACCCTCGCCTTCTGGGTCACGGACAGCCTGCACCACATCGCCCCCGCCTGGGTGGGCCTCGTCGCCGCGATCCTCTGCCTGATGCCCCGCATCGGCGTCCTGCCCGCCGAGGCCTTCGGCGCCGTGAACCTGCGGACCTGCTTCTACGTGGCCGCCCTCCTGGGTCTCGTGGCCACCGTGAACGAGACCGGCCTCGGCGCTCGCCTGGGCCATGCCCTGCTCCACGTCGCGCCCCTGACGCCCGACGCTCCGGGCTACAATTTCGGGATTCTGACAGGGCTCGCGGCGATCCTGACCCTCGCGGTCACCGCGAACGGCGCCCCGGCACTCTACACGGCGCTCGCGGGCGAGATGGCCCGGGTCAGCGGTCTCGACCTCATGGCCGTGGTGATGATCCAGGTGGTTGGCTACTCGACCCTGTTCCTGCCTTACCAGGCGCCGCC
The DNA here is from genome assembly GCF_001424705.1 of Methylobacterium sp. Leaf465. Taxonomy (GTDB): domain Bacteria; phylum Pseudomonadota; class Alphaproteobacteria; order Rhizobiales; family Beijerinckiaceae; genus Methylobacterium. Next base: position 301,592 of record NZ_LMRA01000001.1, on the reverse strand, counting down.
GATCGTCCTCGCGGTCGATCTCGGCAAGGTGCCGCTGCGGGCAGCGACCAAGCTGACCCTGGCAACGGGGCTCGCGTCGCTCGTCGTCGTCGCACCCCTGGATTATCTGTGGTGGCGCATGCTCGGATGGCTGCCATGACGCGGCGCGAGGCGAATGACGATTTGGCGCCCGTGTCGCATGTGCGTTGCGGCAAGCCGGGGTTGCGCATTGGCGCCTGCCCGCTAGCACTTTAGAGACGATCCAAATTTTTCTTGGCGCACCTTCAAATCGGGGTGCGCCGCCCAGTCGAGGACCTTCCGCACGATGGCTCCCACCGTCCGTCCCACGGTCGCCCAGCCGCTCTCACCCCACCTCCAGATCTACCGCTGGACCTGGACCATGGCGATGTCGGTATTCCACCGCGTCACCGGCACCGCGCTCTACGGCGGCTCGGCCCTGGTGGCGATCTGGCTGGTGGCCCTCGCCGCGGGTCCGGGCGCCTACGGCACCGTGTCGTGGTTCTTCGGCTCCATCGTCGGGCGCTTGGTGCTGTTCGTCTACACGTGGATCCTGATGCACCACATGTTGGGCGGCCTGCGCCACTTCATCTGGGATCTCGGCTACGGCTTCGACCGCGCCCAGCGCATGGGCCTCGCCCGCGCCACCCTGATCGGCTCCGTCATCCTGACCGTCCTGATCTGGGCGCTCGCCCTGACCCTGCGCTGAGGAGGCCGATCGATGGTCGACAATCGCCAGAACACCCACGTCACCATGCGTACGCCCCGCGCCCGGGTGAAGGGCCTCGGGGCTTCGGGCCATGGCGCAGGCCATTTCTGGATCCAGCGCCTGACCGCCGCCGCCAACGCGCCGCTCATGCTGGCTTTCGTGGTGGTCGTCGCCCTGATGGCGAACCGGCCCTACCCGGAGGCCGTCGCCCTGATGTCGCACCCGGTGGTGGCGCTCATCCTGATCCTCGCCGTGATCTCGGTCACGGCCCATATGAGGATCGGAATGCAAGTCATCATCGAAGACTACGTGCACGACAAGACACTCAAGCTCTTGAGCCTGCTCGCCAATAACTTCTACGCGGTCGTCGTCGCCGTCGCCTGCCTGTACGCGATCCTGCGCGTCAGCCTCGGCAAGCTCGTCTGACCCGCATCCCGAACCCGAAGGATCAGCCCATGGCCACCAACGGAACCAACGGCACCCCCGCCTACACGATCAACGACCACACCTTCGACGTGGTGGTGGTGGGTGCGGGCGGCGCGGGCCTGCGCGCCACCGTGGGCTGCTCCCAGGCCGGCCTGCGCACCGCCTGCATCTCCAAGGTGTTCCCGACCCGGTCCCACACCGTGGCGGCGCAGGGCGGCATCTCGGCCTCCCTCGGCAACATGGGCCCGGACGACTGGCGCTGGCACATGTACGACACCGTGAAGGGGTCGGACTGGCTCGGCGACCAGGACGCGATCGAGTACCTCGTGCGCAACGCGCCCGCCGCCGTCTACGAACTCGAGCACTGGGGCGTGCCCTTCTCCCGCACCGAAGAGGGCAAGATCTACCAGCGCCCCTTCGGCGGCATGACCACTGATTACGGCAAGGGCACCGCCCAGCGCACCTGCGCGGCGGCCGACCGCACCGGCCACGCCATGCTGCACACCCTCTACGGGCAGGCGGTGAAGAACCACACCAACTTCTTCATCGAGTACTTCGCCCTCGACCTCATCATGGACGAGGAGGGCCGCTGCCTCGGCGTCATCGCGATCGACCAGGCGTCGGGCGAGATCCACCGCTTCCGCGCCCAGCAGACCATCCTGGCCACCGGCGGCTACGGCCGCTCGTACTTCTCGGCCACTTCGGCCCATACCTGCACCGGCGACGGCAACGCCATGGTGCTGCGCGCCGGCCTGCCCCTGCAGGACATGGAATTCGTGCAGTTCCACCCCACCGGCATCTACGGCGCCGGCTGCCTCATCACCGAGGGCGCGCGCGGCGAGGGCGGCTACCTGACCAACTCCGAGGGCGAGCGCTTCATGGAGCGCTACGCTCCGAGCGCCAAGGACCTCGCCTCGCGCGACGTAGTCTCCCGCTCCATGACCATGGAGATCCGAGCCGGTCGCGGCGTTGGCAAGTCCAACGACCACATCTACCTGCACCTCGACCACCTGGACCCGGCCATCCTGCACCAGCGCCTTCCCGGTATCTCGGAATCGGCCAAGATCTTCGCGGGCGTCGACGTCACCAAGGAGCCGATCCCGGTACTGCCGACCGTGCACTACAACATGGGCGGCATCCCGACGAACTATCACGGCGAGGTGCTGACCCTGCGCAACGGCAACCCCGACACGGTGGTGCCGGGCCTGATGGCACTGGGCGAGGCGGCCTGCGTCTCGGTTCACGGGGCCAACCGCCTCGGCTCGAACTCGCTGATCGACCTTGTGGTGTTCGGCCGGGCCGCCGGTCTGCGCTGCGCCGAGATCGTCGAGCCGGGCGCCCGCCAGATGGACCTGCCGAAGGACTCCGCCGACAAGGCGCTCGCCCGCCTCGACCGCTTCCGCTACGCCAGCGGCGGCACCCCGACGGCGCAGCTGCGCGCCGAGATGCAGAAGACCATGCAGAACAACTGCGCGGTGTTCCGCACCGGCGAGGTGCTGGAGGAGGGCAAGACCCTCATCCACAAGGTCGCCGCCGGTATTCCCGACATCCACGTCAACGACCGCTCGCTGATCTGGAACACCGATCTCCTCGAGACCCTCGAGTTCGACAACTTGATCGGCCAGGCCGTCGTCACCATGGAATCGGCGGCCAACCGCAAGGAGAGCCGCGGCGCCCATGCCCGCGAGGACTTCCCGGACCGCGACGACAAGGAGTGGATGAAGCACACCCTCGCCTGGATGGACGACTCGTCCAAGCAGGTCAGCATCGATTACCGTCCGGTCCACACCTACACGATGTCGAACGAGATCCAGTACATCGAGCCGAAAGCGCGGGTGTATTGAGGACACGACTCCCGTCGTTCCCTGGACTGGTTCTCACGAGACGGATTTAGGCACGCCACACCATGGCTCAGTTTAATCTTCCCAAAAACTCTCAGATTACCGAGGGCAAGACCTGGCCTCGGCCCGCCGGCGCCAACAACCTGCAGGAATTCCGGATCTACCGCTGGAATCCCGACGACGGGAAGAACCCGCGCGTCGACGTCTACCAGGTCGATCGCGACGATTGCGGCCCGATGGTCCTCGACGCCCTCCTGTGGATCAAGAGCAAGGTCGACTCCACCCTGGTGTTCCGCCGCTCCTGCCGCGAGGGCATCTGTGGCTCCTGTGCCATGAACATCGAGGGCCAGAACGCGCTGGCCTGCACCATGGGCATCGACGAGTGCCAGGAGCACGCCAAGGGCAAGAAGACCGGCGCGGTGCGGATCTATCCGCTGCCGCACATGCCGGTGCTGAAGGACCTCGTCCCCGACCTGACGAACTTCTTCGCCCAGCATGCGTCCATCGAGCCCTGGCTCCAGACCGAGACGCCCGCGCCCGAGGGCGAGTGGAAGCAGACGCCGGAGGACCGGGCCCAGCTCGACGGACTCTACGAATGCATCCTCTGCGCCTGCTGCACCACCTCGTGCCCGAGCTACTGGTGGAACGGCGACCGCTTCCTCGGCCCGGCGGCCCTGCTCCAGGCCTATCGCTGGCTGATCGACAGCCGCGACGAGAACACCGGCGAGCGCCTCGATGCGCTGCACGATCCCTTCCGGCTGTATCGCTGCCACACGATCATGAACTGCGCCAACACCTGCCCGAAGAGCCTGAACCCGGCCAAGGCCATCGCCGAGATCAAGAAGATGATGATCGCCCGCGAGGTCTGATACGGGCTCCGCTCGATCAAAGCGGAGCGTAATTCAGGCAAGCCGGCGCGTCGTCTGGGCGAAGCCCAGATCCGCCATCCCGAAGGGATCAGCCGGATCTGGTCTGAGGCTCGGCCCCCGTCGCGACCGGACATTGGAAGAAAAGGGGCGCGCGGTCGATCGGACCGCGCGCCCCTTTCTCATGTGCGGAGCTCCCCGGTGGGTGAGCTCCGCCGCGCCGGACTACTCGGCCGGGGCGTGATGGGGCCCATGCACCGTGGCCGGCTCCGCCTTGGGTTGGATGCCCTCGGTAGCGTCCTTGCGGCGGAAGATCCGCATCACCACCACGAAGAACACCGGCACGAACAGCACCGCCAGGATGGTGGCCGAGATCATGCCGCCGAGCACGCCGGTGCCGATCGCCTGCTGGCTCTTCGAGGCGGCGCCGGAGGCGATCGCCAGGGGCACCACGCCGAAGATGAAGGCCAGCGAGGTCATCACGATCGGTCGGAAGCGGAGCGTCGCCGCCTCGATGGTCGCGTCCACCAGGGAGGTTCCCGGCTTCCAGAGGTCCTTGGCAAATTCCACGATCAGGATCGCGTTCTTGGCCGAGAGACCGATGATCGTGATGATCCCGATCTTGAAGTAGACGTCGTTCGGCAGCCCGCGCAGGTACACCGCCGCCACGGAGCCGATGACGCCGAGCGGGATGACCAGCAGCACGGAGAACGGGATCGACCAGCTCTCGTAGAGGGCGGCCAGGCATAGGAACACGATCAGGATCGAGAGGCCGAGCAGCAGCGAGGCCTGTGAGCCCGCCTGCTTCTCCTGCAGCGACTGGCCGGTCCAGGCGTAGCCGAAGCCCTTCGGCAACTGCTCCATCAGCCGCTCCATTTCATTCAGCGCGTCGCCCGAGGTGTAGCCCGGGGCCGGCTCGCCGGTGATGCGCACCGACTGGTAGCCGTTGAAGCCGATGATCTGGGCCGGGCCGACGCCCCATTTCAGGTCGGCGAAGGACGACATCGGCACCATGGTCCCGGAGGCGTTCTTCACCCCGTAGTTCAGGATGTCGGCCGCCTTCAGGCGTTGTGCGTCCTCGGCCTGAACGATGACGCGCTGCATTTTGCCCCGGTTCGGAAAGTCATTGGTGTAGACCGAGCCGAGATTGACCTGGATGGTGTTGTTGATCTCTTCGAAGTTGACTCCGAGGGCGGCCGCCTTCTCGCGGTCGATGACGAGTTCCGCCTGGGGCGCCGGGGGCAGGCCCTCGACATAGACCTTTTGAAGGACGGGGCTCTTGCGGGCGAGCGACAGCAACTGCTCCTGGGCCGCCATCAGGGCCGAGTAGCCCTTCTGCGCGCGATCCTGGAGGCGGAAGCTGAAGCCCGAGGCGTTGCCGAGATTGTCTATCGGCGGCGGCTCGAGGGCCTGGATCACCGCGTCCTTGTACGATGCCAAAGCCTTGTTGGTGCCCTCGATCAGCTTGGCCGCCGAGTTGTCGGCATCGCGCTCACCCCAGGGCTTCAGGGTCACGAAGGCTTGCGAGGTGACCTGTCCCTGGCCGGAGAATGAGAAGCCGTTGACGACGGTCACGGTGGCGACGCCGGGCTGCGCGAGGAGGTGTTCCTCGACCTTCTTCACCGCCGCTTCGGTGCGGTTGAAGGAGGAGCCGGGCGGGGTCTGGATGTCGACGGTGAAGAAGCCCTGATCCTCCACCGGCAGGAAGCCCTCCGGCAGGCGGAGGAAGGCGTAGCCGAGGCCGATGACCAGGGCGAGATAGACCAGCATGACCCGGCCGGAGCGCTTGATCAGCCCGGCGACGCCGCGGCCGTAGCGGGCGGTCTCGCGATCCACCACCCGGTTGAACCAGCCGAAGACGCCGCCCTTCGAATGGCCGTGGCCCTTCTCGATGGGCTTGAGCAGGGTCGCGCACAGGGCCGGGGTCAGCGACAGGGCCAGCAGCGCCGAGAACGCGATCGAGGTCACCATGGCGATGGAGAACTGGCGGTAAATGATGCCGACCGAGCCGGGGAAGAACGCCATCGGGATGAACACCGCGATCAGCACCAGCGTGATCCCGATGATGGCGCCGGTGATCTGGCTCATCGCCTTGCGGGTGGCCTCCTTCGGAGAGAGGCCTTCCTCGTTCATGATGCGCTCGACGTTCTCGACCACCACGATGGCGTCATCGACGAGGATGCCGATGGCGAGCACCATACCGAACATGGTGAGCACGTTCACCGAGAAGCCTGCGAGCAGCATCACCGTGCAGGTGCCCATCAGGGCGATCGGGACCACGATGGTGGGGATGAGCGTGTAGCGGATGTTCTGGAGGAAGACGAACATCACGATGAACACCAGCACCACCGCCTCGACGAGGGTGTGCAGCACCTTCTCGATGGAAGCCTCGACGGCCGGGGTGATGTCGTAGGGGATGTCCCACTTCACGTTCGACGGGAAGAACTGCGACAGCTCCTCCATTTTGGCGCGGATGGCCGAGGCGGTCTGGAGCGCGTTGCCGTCGGGGGCCAGGGTGACGGAGATGCCGGCGGCCTCGCCGCCGTCGAGGCGGGTCGTGAATTTGTAGTCCTCGCCACCGAGCTCGATCCGGGCGACGTCGCGCAAGCGTACGTTGGAGCCGTCGGAATTGGCGCGCAGCACGATGGCGCCGAACTCCTCCGGCGCGGTCATCTGGCCCTTCACGATGATGGGGAAGTTGACCGGGTTGTTCTGCGGGCTCGGCATGGCGCCGACGGCGCCGGAGGCGATCTGGACGTTCTGGTTCGAGATCGCCTTCGACACGTCCGAGGCGTTAAGCGAGAGACCGCGCAACTTGTCGGAATCGATCCAGATGCGCAGGCTTCGCTCGGTGGAGTACAGCGTCGCGCGCCCGACGCCGGGGATGCGGCGGATCTCATTGATGACGTTGCGGATGAGGAAGTCGCCGAGCGCGATCTCGTCCATCGACTTGTCGGGCGAGACCAGGGTGATGATCTGCAGTGTCGCGGCGGAGGCCTCCTCCACCAAGGTGCCCTGCTGGCGCACTTCGGCGGGCAGCCGGGCCTCGACGCGCTTGAGGCGGTTCTGCACCTCGACGCCCGCGAGGCTCGAATCGGTGCCAGGCTGGAACTGGGCCGTGATCTCGACGACGCCGAAGGCGTCGCTGGCCGATTCGAAGCTCAGGATGTTGGCGGCCCCGTTCAGTTCATCCTCGATGAGCCGCGTGGTGCCCGTGTAGAGGTTCTCCACCGAGGCGCCCGGATAGGCGGTCGAGAGCGCGATGGAGGGGGGCGCGATCACGGGATACTGCGCCACCGGCAATTGCGGGATCGTGAGCAGGCCGCCCAGGATGATGAAGAGGGCGACGACCCAGGCGAAGACCGGTCGGTCGATGAAGAAGCGAGCCATGGTTCAGCGCACCTGCGACACGGGCTTGGGTGAGGCAGAACTCGGTGAATCGGAATTGGGCGACGCCGAGGTCGATGACGCAGGCTTGGGCGTGCCGGGCGCCTCGGCGGCCTCGCGCTCCGGTACCTCCGTATCACGGGGCTTCGGCTCGGCGTCGGCGGTGGCGATCTTCAGCTCGACGGTCTTCACCTGCTGGCCGACGGTGATCTTCTGCACGCCTTCGACGACCACCCGGTCGCCGGCCTTCAGGCCGGAGCGGATGACCCACTGGTTGTCGACCACCGGGCCGACTTCCACGGGCTGAAGCATGACTTTGCTGTCGTCGCGCACCACCCAGACCTCGGCTTTGCCGTCGTTGGTCCGCTGGATCGCCTGCTGCGGCACCGCGAGCGCATCGGTGTCGATGCCCTGCTTGATGCGGGCGCGCACGTACATCCCCGGGAAGAGCTCGTCATGCGGGTTCGGGAACAGCACGCGCAGGGTGACCTGCCCGGTGCTCGGGTCCGCCGTGACGTCGGAGAACAGCAGCTTGCCGGCCGAGCCGTAGAGCGTCCCGTCATCCATGATGATGTGAACGTTGGCCGTGTCGGCCGAGAGGCGCGAGAGCTCGCCGCTGGCGAGATCGCGGCGCAGCTTGTTCAGCTCGCCCACCGACTGGGTGATGTCGACGTAGATCGGGTCGAGCTGCTGGATGGTGGCGAGGTTGGCGGTGCCGCCCTGCTCCACCAGCGTGCCCTCGGTGAGGAGCGCGCGGCCGATGCGGCCGGAGATGGGCGCGCGGACGTCGGTCCAGTTGAGATTGAGCTTGGCCCGGTCGCGGGCCGCCTTGGCGCCGGCAACCTCGGCCTCGGCCTGCTTCAGGGCGGCGTAGGCGCTGTCGTACTGGGCCTGGCTCGCCGTCTGGCGCGAGAGCAGCTGCTCCAGGCGGTCGGCCTGCTGGCTCGCGAGGACCTGCGCCGCCTCGGTGCGGGCGAGGGCGGCCTCGGCGCTCTGCAGTTCGACCGCGAAGGGGGCCGGGTCGATCTTATAGAGGAGGTCGCCCTCCTTCACGAGGCTGCCCTGCTCGAACGTGCGCTTCACGACGAGGCCGGACACCCGCGAGCGGACCTCGGCGATGCGCAGGGGCGCCACGCGGCCGGGGAGATCCCGAACGTACGGAATCGGCTGCTCGCGGACGGTCACGATGTTGACCTCGGGGATCGGGCCCGGAACCGGCGCCGCGGCCTGCTGCTTCTGATTGCAGGCAGAGAGAGCGACCAGGACGACGCCCGCGGCGAGCGCGGTCGGCCGGGCCCCGAACAGGCGGTGATTGAAAGACGTCACGATCGCGTCGCTCCTGCGAGATTCTGGCGGATGGCCCGCGTGGCGCAGGCCGGCATCGCCGCATTCAGGGTCCAGGGCCCCGTCGCCGCGAGCGGTCCGGGCCATGGCAAGCGCTGGGCCATATGGCATGGCCGGGCGCGGTGGGGGCGGTGACAGGGGCCGAGGCATCGCCCGCGCCGCGGCGGCGCGGGTCGCATCGCTTAGACCCGGCCCGAATCGTCCGGTGACGATCCCGGAGATGGCCCACAATCTGGGCGTTCCGACGACACGGGTTGTATTCAACGCGAAAAAGTGACGTCGAATTCCGTGAGCGCCGGACGACTCCGGACCGTTCAGGCCGGGAGGGCGAGCCTGGGGGGGCGCTCGAGGGGAGCGACCGCGCGCGTCGCAAGGACCCGTAGGCTGCGCGGCATCGCGAGGCGATCCACCCTGTGCTTCGTCACGCGCGGGATCCGCAGGGTTGCGACGCTGCCGAAGCTGTCGTCGAGGTCGGCCATCGCAGCCGAGACGCGCAGGATCGTGTCCCGGTTCTCGGGCAGCGAGGCCTGAGACATCACAGTCTGGCGGGCGAAGCCGTGCGGTACGTCCCCCGCCATCCGCATCAGAGGCAGGACGGCGCAGACGAGGAGCAGGAGCGCGAGGAGACCGGACGCAAACACGCCGACGGCGCGCACGACCGGGCGCGCCGCCGAGGGCGAAGCCGGTTCATGCACGTGCGAAGCCGCTTCGGCGGCGCGTGCGATCTGGACAGTGTTGGGTCTCACCGCACCGAGTCTGGGGATAAGCGGGCTTGGCCGCAAGTTCCTGCGGCATCGTGTCTGGGGGCCTGATGGCCCTCCGAGGGATCCCGAGTCGGGGCGTTGCCGGGATCACACAGGGGCACCGCGTTCGATCGCGGTGCGGTTGACCCCCCTTCCCCATCGCGCCAAGGCTCTCGCCCCCGACCACAAGCCTCCGGGAAAGCCGGGTCCTCGCGCCCGCCCTTTGCCGGTCCTCGGCTGGAGGAGAGACCATGCAGACGCGCCGCGTTTTCGCCGCATCCGCCCTCACGGCGGCCCTAACCGTATCGACCGGACCGGCCTTCGCCGGAAACCCGTTCGACAGCGGGCCGATCGCCGACTTCATGAACATCTTCAAGGAGCAGGCGATTCCGCGCGAGACCGTCGCCTGGAAGGGCGCCGAGAAGCCCGGCACCATCGTGGTCTCGACCAGCCAGCGGCGGCTCTACTACGTGCTCGGCGGCGGCCAGGCCGTGCGCTACGGCGTCGGCGTCGGCCGCCAGGGCTTCTCGTGGTCCGGCGAGAAGCACGTGACCATGAAGAAGGAGTGGCCGGATTGGCGCCCGCCGTCGCAGATGCTGGCGCGCCGCCCCGACCTGCCGCGCTTCATGGCCGGCGGCCAGGACAATCCGCTCGGCGCCCGGGCGCTCTACCTCGGCTCCTCGCTCTACCGCATCCACGGCTCGAACGAGCCCGAGACCATGGGCGCCGCCGTCTCCTCGGGCTGCATCCGCATGACCAACAAGGACGTGGTCGATCTCTACGATCGCGCCAAGGTCGGCACCAAGGTCGTCGTCCGCAACTAAGGCGTGCGTCCGGCGCTTCCCCTCGATCGCCATCCCGCCTCCAGTCGGCCCTCACTGGACCATGACATGAGGACGGGATGATCTTCGGGGTGGATATCGGCCTGATCGCGGGTCTGTTCGCGGTCGCGGTGGCGGCCGGCTGCGTCGACGCGATCGCCGGCGGCGGGGGTCTCCTGACCCTGCCGGCCCTGCTGCTCTCCGGCCTCGATCCCGTCTCGGCGATCGCTACGAACAAGCTCCAGGGCAGTGCCGGCGCGGTCTCCTCGACCCTCGCCTTCGCGCGCCGCCGCCTGATCCACTGGCCCGACGCCTGGAAGATCGCGGTGAGCGCCGGCTGCGCCTCGGTGGCGGGCGCGCTCTGCGTCAGCCTGCTGCCGCGCGCGGTGCTGGATGCCGCCGTGCCGATTCTCCTCGTGGCCATCGCGATCTACTTCGCGACCGCCAAGCGCATGAGCAACGAAGACGCCACCGCGCGGATCACCCCGAACTGGTTCGCCCTGACCTGGGCCCCGGCGGTCGGCTTCTACGACGGAGTGTTCGGCCCCGGCGCCGGCGCCTTCTACATGATCGGCTTCGTGACCCTGCTGGGATTGGGCGTGGTGAAGGGCACCGCCCACACCAAGCTCGCCAACGCCGCGAGCAACCTCGGCAGCCTCGCGCTCTTCGCGCTCGGCGGCCACGTGGTCTGGACGATCGGCCTGATGATGGCGGTGGGCGCCTTTCTCGGTGCGCAGATCGGCTCGCGCCTGGCGATCCGCATGGGCGCCCGGCTGATCCGCCCGCTCCTCGTCACCATCGCCTGCCTGATGGCCCTGCGCCTCCTCTCCGACCCGGGCAACCCGCTGCGCCGGGCGGTGGCCGGATGGTTCGGGGGATGACGGCCACCGCAGGGCGTCTGCGCCACTGAGAGGGCCGCGCGGTCTCCGCCGCCGTCGGCGCGCGGTGTCAGCGGGAGCGCGTCACGATTTCTGCGCTGCCAGGACGTGCGACACGATCGCGTTGGCGTGTCCATGCCCCATCCCGTGCTCGGCCTTCAGCATCGCCACGAGGTCCATGTGCTTGGCCGGAAGTCTCTCCCGGACGAGTTGCTGCCACGCCGCGATCGGGCGGCCGTACCGCTTCTCGATCGACGGGAAATACGACGCCGGTCCCTTGGTCGGTTCAGCCGGCATGGCAAAGCTTCCTCCGAAGGTGTCGTCGGCCCGATGTTTGCCGACGGGAGGCGCGGCCCGCAAGACCTCCGCGCCGGAGCCCGGTCGGAGCGCCAAGGTGCGATGAGCGTCCCCGCGCTTTTCCCGTCGCGGCCCCGAGGGATCGCGTCCGGTCGGAGCCGCTCCAGGCCGTTCGGTCCCGTCAGAACGTATAGGAGGCGGACACGACGAAGGTCCGGGGCGAGGCGACCGTCACGAAGGTGCCCGTCGTCAGCCAGTACCGGTTGTCCGCCACGTTCTCGACGTTGAAGCGGAAGACGAACGGCCTGTCGTCGAGGATCTTCGCGTAGCGGAAGCCAAGGTCGAACCGCGTCCAGTCCGGGAAGCGGACGGTGTTGGCGCCGGTGAGAAAGGAGCCGGAGGTGTAGAGGACCCGGCCGTTCAGGGCGAGGCCCGGGACCCAGGGGGTATCCCATTCGAGGCCGGCGGAGACGGTCAGGTCCGGGACGCCCGCGGCGTCGTTCCCGCGCTGGAGCGGGTCGATCGGCTTGGTCAGTTCGGGACGCAGGAAGGTCGCGCTCGCGAATCCGCGCAGGGTCGGTGCGAGCGCCCCGAAGGCCGACAGCTCCAGACCCTGGTTGCGCTGCTCGCCGTTATACGCCAGGGCGTTGGTCGCCGTCTGGACCTGGTCCGGCCGGCTGATCTGGAACAGGGCCGCCGTCGTCGTGAGGATGCCCCAGTCGACCTTGATGCCGACTTCCTGCTGATCCGATTTGTAGGGACTCAGGATCGCGCCCGCGTTGCTGTAGCCGGGTCCCACGATGGTGCCGGCCGTCAGGCCTTCGGCATAGTTCGCGTACAGGGAGACGTTCTTCCAGGGCTTGAACACGATGCCGGCGAGCGGCGACGTGGCGTCCGCGTCGTATTCGCTGGTCCGCGCCTGGGTGACGGTGTCGTAGCTCTTCTGGTTCACCATCTGATAGCGGACGCCGGCGGTCAGCAGGACGGTGTCGTCGAAGGCCGACATCGTGTCTGCGATGGCGACGCTCGTCAGGGTGGTCCCGGCATAGCGCTGCGGGGCGATCCGCTCGCCGGTCACGACTGGCAGCGGCGCCGGCCGATAGATGTTGGACGGGACCGACTCGTCGGCCGAGTTCGCCACGTAGGCGTAGCCGTCCTCCCGCGTGAACCCGGTATAGACGAGGTTCACCGAGTGATTGATGAACCCGGTGTCGAAGCGGGCCTTCAGACCGGCATTGCCGCTGACGGTGCTGCTGTAGGAATCGTAGAAGGCGTTCACGAGCCGGAAGTTGCCGAGAACGTCGGCACCGCTCGGGAAGCCGAACACCCGGTAATCCGGGAAGGTCTGCCGATTGGACCCCGCGCGATATCCGATCCCGCCATAGGCCGTCAGCCAGTCGGTCAGATCGTATTCCAGGAAGGAGGCGACCGTGTTGTCCCGCTGCTGGAGTTGCGTCCCCGGGAACCAGTTGCTGCGCCCGCTGGGCGGGCGCGGGATGAAGGCGATATCCGATTGCAGGCCGATCTGCGGCCGGAAATTCTTGGTGTCGTCGTTCTGGGAGATCACGTCGAGCGCCCAGCGCAGGCGCTCACCCTGATAGTCGAGGGACAGGGCCCCGAGTCCCGTCCGCAGCTTTCCGTCCCGGATCGTCGCCTCGCCGTCCCGGGCCAGGCCGTTGAAGCGGACGCCCCATTCCTTGTTCTCGCCGCCGCGGGTGCTGGCATCGACATGAACACCGAAATTGCCGGGGCTGATGTATTGCGGCGTCACCTGGACGAAGGGCACATCGAGGGCGCGTTTCGTAACGATGTTGATGCTGCCGCCGACGCTGCCGCCCGGCGGAATGCCGTACATGAACGCGCCGGGTCCCTTCAGAAGCTCGATGCGCTCGATGTACTGCGCCGCCACGCGATTGGACGAGACCAGGCCGTAGAGGCCGTTCAACCCGACATCCTGCGCCTGAACCTCGAAGCCGCGGATCTGGAAGGTGTCGCTGAAGCCGTTGCTGGCCGTCGTCAGGCGGACCGAAGCGTCGTTGACGAGGGTATCGGCCGCGGTGCGCGCCTGCTGGTCCTGGATGACCTGCTGCGTGAAGTTGACGGTGCTGAACGGCGTGTTCAGGGCGTCCCGCGTTCCGAGCACACCGAGGGATCCGCCCCGCGCGAACTGGCCCCCGGCATAGGGCGGCGGCAGATCCTTCAGGAGCCCGACGCCCTGGCCGCCGCGCCCCGTCCCCCCGGAAGGCCCCGCCACCGAAAGCTCGTCGAGCCGCACGGATTCTTGCGCTTTGGCGCTCGACGTCAGACCTGCCGAGCTGAAAACCAGCGCAGTCGTGCTGATCAAAGCATACGTCGAGGTTGCTGACAGCGCTGAGGTGATCTTGCGCACCCGTAAATCCTTGTGCTGGCGCCCACGCCGCGTATCGAACTCTTGAGGATTACCTTAGAGTGATCCTAAATTGCTCATCGATACGTCGACATGTCTGGCGGTTATTCGATCACGCGCTGGTGATCAAGCGTCGGCAGAAAATGGTTCGGGGCCCGTGCCTTTGCGGCAACAATTCCTAATTGTTCTAATGCGGAAGTGCCAGAAATCGGGGGTGCGGAGGGGGCTTCGCTCCGGCCCCGATTGGTCGCTACGCGAATTTTTTGGGCGATGATCCGGCGCATGTGTCCAGAAAAGCAGGTCGACCCAGGTGTCCTAATGATCTGCTTTGAAGACTTCCTGCGAGAGGCCGGCAGACTGTATTCGACGACGATGGGAAATGGAGCCGCAGTCCTGCGCACGAGATGCGTCGACTTTCACGCAGACAAGGCGACGTTTCGGACGGGGGCGACTGTGTCGGCGGCGGCCTGAGCGACGCGATCCGAGCGCATATCGCGGAGCCGTCCCGCACCGGAAACGCCGGGGGCGCCCGCGACGACGAGATCCGTCGCGGCATCGCCGATGGCATCGCGCAGTGCGCGCGGCGCCTGGATCCGAAGCCGGGGGGGAGCGGGGGCACGACCAGGCGACGGGTACCGTTTGAGCGTCCGCGGCGGAGCAGGCCAAAGCCGAGAATCGTGTCGTCGCTGCCCGGGCCGTGGACGCCGAGGCCCGGTCCTTCGCGGACGGAGCGTTCGGCGGGGTGGTCCCGACCCTCGGCGGGATGGTCGCGAGCCGTCCCGCGACCGCCGCCGCGGGTCTGCCGGCGAGCAGGGCGCTGAGTCGCCGGGGAGCGGTTCGCCGGCGGCGACGGCCCGACCTGGCCGGGGACTGCGTCGCCTTCCACGTCCGGTTCGCGACCCCGCACGGCATCCGCCGCTCGTCGCCACCGGACCAGCCCGCCCGGCCCGTCATGCGCCGGGCCGGGACCGGGGGGTCAGCGCGGCATGAACGCCCAGTAGTCGAGGTCGAGGATCACCGACGGGTCGTAGGCGTCGCCGACCTTGTCGGGGTGGTTGCCGCAGGGCTGGTTCTTGGTGGCCACCGTGCGCAGGCGCAGCGCCCCGATATCGGTGCGGCCGGGGAGCTCGGCGGTCTCCAGCACCTCGCTCCAGGCATAGACCGTGTCGCCGGCGAAGAGCGGGGCGACGTGGCGGCCGGCATTGATGCCCGCCAGCGCGAAGGCGTTGCCGAGGCCGTTGAAGCTCAGGGCCCGGGCCAGCGAGATCACGACGCCGCCGTAGATCAGCCGGCGGCCGAAGCGGGTGTCCTTGGCGGCGTAGCCGTCGAAATGCACCTTGGCGGTGTTCTGGTAGAGGCGGGTGGCGATCTGATGCTCGGCCTCCTCGACGGTCATGCCGTCGACATGGTCGATCTTCTCGCCGACGACGTAGTCGCCGAATCGGTGGGGCGAGCCTGAGAGCGCGCAATCATAGGCGGCCGGGTTCAAGGGCGGCAGGGCCCCGGCGAGGTCGGCCGGGTCCACCACCTTGGCGAAGGTCGGCACGTGCTCCTGCGCGATCTTGGCCTCGGGGTCGCGTTTCTTCACCAGCACCCAGCGGCAGTAGCTCAGCACGGTCTCGCCGTTGGCGTCCGAGCCGGTGGAGCGCACGTAGACGACGCCGGTCTGGCGGTTCGAGCTCTCCTTCAGGCCGATGACCTCGGAGACCGTCGAGAGGGTCTCGCCCGGATAGACCGGCCGGCGGAAGCCGCCCTCGGCGTAGCCGAGATTGGCCAGCGCGTTGAGGGAGATGTCCGGCACGGTCTTGCCGAAGACCACGTGGAAGGTGAGGAGGTCGTCGAGGGGGCTCTGCGGATAGCCGATGGCGCGCGCGAAGGCGTCCGAGGACTGCACGGCGAAGCGCGGGCCGTAGAGCGACGTGTAGAGCGCGACGTCGCCGAGGGTGACCGTGCGAGGCGTGGCGTGACGGAGGGTTTCCCCGAGGCGGTAATCCTCGAAGAATCGGCCGGGATTGGTCTTCATGACGGTCTCGTCCCCAGGGCGACGCGATGGCGCGTCTGTTTTTTGATGTCGGGCGGGCCGTCGTTGCGCCCCGCCCCTCGAAAGCCCGACCGGTCAGCGGATGTAGACGGAGGTCTGCGTCGGCACGAATTCGTGCAGCAGGCGGCTGGCGAACAGCAGCAGCAGCACCAGCACGATCGGCGAAAGATCGACGCCGCCGAGGTTGGGCAGGATGTTTCGGATCGGGCGCAGCACCGGCTCGGTGAGGCGGTAGAGCACCTCGCCGATCTGCGACACGATCGGGTTGCGGACATTCACCACATTGAACGCCACGAGCCAGCTCAGGACGGCGCTGGCGATGAGGACGTAGATGTAGAGCTGCACGACGGTGTCGAAGAGCCAGATGAAGGCGTTCATGCGCGGAAACGATGTCCTCGTGGCCCGCGCCCGCGGGACGCATCACGCCCACGCAAAGCTGCAGGATTTCGGGAATTGACAGGTCGGCGTGAGCGAGCCTAAAAGGCCGCCACCCCGGAACGGGGCTGTAGCTCAGATGGGAGAGCGCCGCAATCGCACTGCGGAGGTCAGCGGTTCGATCCCGCTCAGCTCCACCAGGTTTCCCCAACGCGGGACGGCCGGTGGTTTTCCAACCCGCGATCCGACCTGATCCGAAGCCCGCTCCGGGCCGGACTCAGTCGTCCTTCAGCGGATCGTGTCCCCAATTCATCAGCGACAGGCGCCAGGGGGACTCCTTCACCTTGTCGGCCTCCTTCGGGCCGCCCTGCTTGAGGTGACGGTGCACGTAGCCGACGACCTTGGCCATGTGCGCGTAGTCGTCGTCGGTGAGGTCGGTCTTCTTGGTGCGCAGAAGCTCGACGATGCGCCGCCCCTCGCGGTGGCCGGTGGCTTCGCCGCCATCCTTCTTCTGGCCGACCGATTGGCTCTCGTCGGTCTCCAGGAACGCGTCGAGCTTGGCCGCCGTCATGTTCACGGCCTCGTGGAACGCCTTGTAGGTCTCGGCGTGGTCGTCACCCTTGTCTGCCATGCGGTTCTCTCCCGAAACGATCGGGCGGAAAACCGGGGTGAAACCCGCGCGGTTCCGACCCCGCGACGGCGCGTCCGCTCAGGCGATCAGTTGGGCCGCGCCTACGCGATCAAGCCGGCCGTGCCTATGCGATCAACCGGGCCGCGGCTACGCGATCAACCAAGCCACACCCATCACGCCGGCCAGGAATATCCCGTAGGTCACCAGGACGGCGACGATCTCACGGTGCTGGATGACGATGTTTTCTGAGGCGGACAGCATGGCGGTATGGCCGGGAGTGAAACGAGACCCTTCATCTCACGCCCGGCCTGAGAATTCGATGATCAGAACCACGGCGCCGACGAGGAAATTGCCGATGTCTCCCGGCGGCCACAGAGGCGTGCGCGGCCTCCTCAGGCCGGACGGTCGGCCGGCTGGTCGAACAGGAAGTCGTCGACGGCCGGGATGGTGACCGCGAGGCCGGCACCCGCGCCGTAGCTCGCCTTCGAGAGGCGCCACGGCGACTCGGTCCGGGCGCGGATGGCCTCGGACGGGCGCAGGCGCCGGGGCGTGCCGTCGGCCCCGATCTCCTCGATCAGCACGAAGCCGTAGACCTGGAGCCGCGCCGCGATCAGCTTGGTCTCGCGGTCGCCCGCCGCCACGGACAGGCTGCCCGTGGCATAAACCGAATCCATCAGGGCACGCTGCTCGCTGCGCCGGGCCGCGAGGCCGCCGCGGGGCGCCGACGGGGCTGCCGCCGACGGCTGGGGGCGGAGGGCGCGTCGGAAGGGGACCACATTGTCCATCGTCGCCGGAACGCTGCCCATACGCCACTGTCCTCACGCTGCACTCGAAGGGCCGGGCGAACGCCCCGGCACATCCCCTGATTTCGACGGTTCCGCTTAATGGGCCGCTAACGTTACCGGTCGGCGACGTCCCGTTTCCGGGCCGAACCACCGATGCACGGCCGCGCTTGTGGATCGCTCGGCGGAATGGTCTACCGGGCCGGCAGGTCCGGCCGGAGAGGAGCGCGCGGCATGGCATCCATCTTCGAGGCCCACAGCTTCGCGATGATCGCGCATGCGGGGCAAATCGATAAAGGCGGGCAACCCTACATTCGCCACCTGGAGCGGGTCGCCAATGCGGCGGTCGGCCGGGCGGGGCACGCGAAATCGGTGGACCGCCTCGCCATCGAGCCGATGGAGGTGATGCAGGCCGCGATCCTCCACGACGTCCTCGAGGACACCCCGACCACCCCGATCGCCCTGCGGGCCGAAGGCTTTTCCGACGCTGTCATCGCTATGGTGGTGATGCTGACGAAGTCCGCCGAGCCGGTGCCGTACGACGCACGCATCTCCGCCCTGATCGCCAGTGGCCATCTCGGGGGGCTGCTGATCAAGATGTCCGACACGGAGGACAATCTCAGCCCCGACCGGACGCTGGCGAACGGCGAAGCCCGGCATGCGCGCTACGCGGAGGCGTTCGGCCGCCTGAAGGCCGCCGCCGCCGCGCTCGGCTACACGGGTTCGTAGTCGGGCTCGCAAAAAGCCCCGCAGTGGGGCTGCGGGGCTCGGAACGCACTCAGGCCCTTCGACGGACCCCGATGGGGCCTGCTCACGGGCTTACTTGCGGGCTTACTTGCCGCTGGGGGCCGCGCCGCTGCCGGTCTCGCCGTTGCCGCCGGTGCTGCCGCCGGGCGCGCCGACGGTCGCGGTGCTGGGCCCGCCGGAGGTGCCAGCCGGGGCCATGGTCGAACCCGTGGTGGCGGGGGCGCCCATCCGCTCCATCGACTTCTCGCTGTTGCTCTTCACGCTGCCCGGATTGTTCATGTTGCCCTCGGTACCCGTCGCGGTCTGCGCGAAGGCGGTCCCCGTCAGGGCCAGGGCGATCGAGCCGGCAAAGGCAAGGGTCTTGATAGACATGCTGCGGTATCTCCCAGTTTTCGTTAGCTGATCGACCAACGCAGGCCCGCAATCAATTGTTCAAATTCTTTATCCAGGCTTGGCCCGCCCGGCACCGATCCCGTGGTCCGGTGTGGCGCGAACGATTCC
The DNA here is from genome assembly GCF_001424705.1 of Methylobacterium sp. Leaf465. GTDB lineage: Bacteria > Pseudomonadota > Alphaproteobacteria > Rhizobiales > Beijerinckiaceae > Methylobacterium. The sequence goes on along the minus strand of NZ_LMRA01000001.1, from coordinate 282,820 downwards.
GATCGTCGTGCCCGGTCGCGGGCACATTCGGCGGTGACCCACTCGACCCCGGCGAAGCGGGAGCCGGCGGCGCCGGCTCCCGCGCGGTCCTCAGGTGTCACTCTCGGCCCGGTCGGTGTTCTGCTCGGCCTCGTCGTAGGTGTAGCCCTCGAGCCAGTCGGCGCTGTTCTGCGAGCCGGCCGGATAGGGATTGACGGAGTCCGGCTGGCCAGCCTGCTTGGCCGCCCTGCCCTCGTCCATCACCGTCTTGGATACCACTGCCATGTCGTGCGCTCCCGTTTGGACCTGTGCCTTACGGTAGGGCGCCGCCGGCGCGCGGGGACCCTCGGGCCCGCAAAAACCCGCCGCGGCCGGCGCCGGGCGGGTTTCCGTCGCCCGGGCGGAGCGGCTCCGCCCGGGACCACGCCGCTCAGGCGAGCTTGGTGGTGAAGCGGGCCGTGGTCTTGGCGCGGACCTCGTCCTCGGTGACGCCGTCGGCGAGTTCGACCAGCGTCATGCCCCCGTCGCCCTTCTTGTCGATGGCGAAGACGCCGAGGTCGGTAATGACCATGTCGACCACGTGGGTGCCGGTGAGCGGCAGGTCGCAGGCGTCCAGCAGCTTGGGGCTCTCCGAGCCGTCCTTGCCCTTGGCGGTGTGCTCCATCACCACAACCACCTTCTTGACGCCGGCCACGAGGTCCATGGCGCCGCCCATGCCCTTCACCATCTTGCCCGGGATCATCCAGTTGGCGAGGTCGCCGTTCTCGGCCACCTGCATCGCGCCGAGGATCGACAGGTTGATGTGGCCGCCCCGGATCATCCCGAAGGATTCGGCCGAGGAGAAGTAGCTGGTGGTGGGCAGCGCGGTGATCGTCTGCTTGCCGGCATTGATCAGGTCGGCATCCTCCTCGCCCTCGTAGGGGAAGGGGCCCATGCCGAGCATGCCGTTCTCGGATTGCAGCTGCACCGACATCCCGTCCGGGATGTAGTTCGACACGAGGGTTGGGATGCCGATGCCGAGGTTCACGTAGTAGCCGTCCTGCAGCTCTCGTGCGGCGCGCTCGGCCATCTGTTCGCGGGTCCAGGCCATGATCGTGGTCTCCTTGTCGGCTCTCAGACGGCGGCGGGCGGCACGGCGGGCTCGCCGCGCTTGCGGGTGGTGCGCTGCTCGATGCGCTTCTCGCGCTCCGGCACGTGGACGAGGCGCTTCACGAAGATGCCGGGGGTGATGATGGTGTCGGGATCGATCTCGCCGGGCTGCACCAGATGCTCCACCTGGGCCACGGTGATCGTGGCGGCGGTGGCCATCATCGGATTGAAGTTCCGCGCCGTCTTCCGGTAGATCAGGTTGCCCTCGGTGTCGCCCTTCCAGGCGTGGACGATGGCGAGGTCCGCGAACAGGCCGCGCTCCATCACGTAGTCCTCGCCGTCGAATTCGCGCACGTCCTTGCCCTCGGCGATCAGGGTGCCGACGCCGGTCTTGGTATAGAAGGCCGGGATACCGGCGCCGCCGGCGCGGATGCGCTCGGCCAGCGTGCCCTGGGGGTTGAACTCGATGGCGAGCTCGCCGCCGAGGTACTGGCGGGCGAATTCCTTGTTCTCGCCCACATAGGACGAGATCATCTTGGCGACCTGGCGGGTTTCCAGGAGCTTGCCGAGGCCGACGCCGTCGATGCCGGCATTGTTGGAGACCACGGTCAGGTTCTTCACCCCGGACGCGCGGATCGCATCGATCAGGGCGTCGGGAATCCCGCAGAGGCCGAAGCCGCCGCACATGATCATCATGCCGTCCTTCAGCACGCCGGCCAGCGCCGCCGTGGCGTCGGGATAAACCTTCTTCATGGATGCCCTCCTGTGTGGTTCTGTTCTTCGTCGGCGCGACCGTCACGCGAAAGCGGCGTCCTGCCAACCCCTTGTCGCGGTGCGGCCGTTACATTTTGCACTGCGCGGCACCGCTCGGATCGGGTCTGAGCGCGGGTCCGACCGGACGGCGTGGCCCGGGGGCGCTCGGGCCGGCGGGACCGTTCCGGCGCGCTGCGTGGTGGATGGCACCGGGGCGTCGCCCCCGCCCGGGGAGACAAGCCGGGCGCCGAGGCCTATCAGGAGAGGGTCGCCGGGTCTTCCGCGCGTCGCGGCTGCCGGGGCCGGACACGCCCATCCCCTCGTCGATCACGCGGTCCGCCGCGCGTCCCACACACCGGATGGAGGGGAATGCCCCTGCGCCGCCTCCTGTCCCTGATGTGCCTCGCGGCGTTCGTCGTCGCCCTCTCGGCCGCCTGCCTGCCCTGGTCGGTCGCGACGCCGCGCCTGCGGGCCTTCGTGGCACGGGACTTCGCGCGGGTCTACGGGCTCGCCATGACCGCGCGGGGGCCGACCGAGGTCACCCTGCTGCCGCTGCCGCGCCTGGGGTTTCGCGATGTCCGCCTGGCCGCGGGCGGCGTCGACGGTCCCGTCCTGGCGGAGGGCGGCGCCCTCTCCCTCCAGCTGAGCCTGCTGGCCCTGTTGACGGGGCGCCTCGAGGTGAACACCCTGGGGCTCGACGGCGCGACGGTCTACCTGCCCTCGGGGCCGGACGACGCCCGCTGGGCCGAGCCCGTTCGGCTTCTCGGCGCGCGCCTCGCGGTGGACGGCGCCGCGCATCCGCGCCGCATCAGCCTGTCGCGTGCCGTCGCCAAGGGCCTCGATCCCCGGGACGGCTCTCCCCAGACCGCCCGCGACCTCGACCTGACCCTGTCCTGGCCGCTCTGGAGCGCCCAGGCCGAGATCTTCGGCAGCTTCCAGTGGAGCGCCATGCCGACGCGGTTCTCCGTCTCGGGCCTGCGGGTGATCGACCTCCTCGACGGCGGCGCCACCCCCTACGCCCTCACGGCGAGCTGGGCCGCCGGGACCCTCACGGCCGAGGGCAGCGGCGTCGTCCGGGCCGAGGGCCTGACACTCACCGGGCTCGGCCAGTTCGAGACGCGGTCCCTGCCGGAGACCCTCGCCTGGGCCGGTGGCGACGTCGCCCTCTCGCCGTTCGTCAGGGCGTTCGGGATGACCGGCAATTTCGAGATGACGGGGCGTCAGCTCCTGCTGCCCAACGTCCGGGTCTCCTTCGGCGACAATCGCCTGGAGGGGGCCGGTGCCGTCTCCTTCGAACGGGGCCGTCCAGCCGTGCAGGCGACCCTGGCGGCCGAGACGCTGAACCTGGCCCCCCTGCTGGCGGATCTGCTGAGAGCCGTCGGCGCCACCGCCGGCGCCCCCGACTGGCGCCTGCGCGCCCTCGCCCTCGCGCCCTATACCGGCGGCGACCTCGACCTGCGAATCTCGGCGGGCGCGGCCCGGTTCGGTCCGATCCTCGCCGAGGACCTGGCCGCCAGCGTCCTGGTCCGGGACGGGAATATCGAGGCGTCCCTGAGCCGCGCCGCCCTGGGGGGCGGAACCCTCAAGGGCCGCCTCGCCCTCGCCACCTCGCCCGAGGACGCGGCCGTGACCGACGCCAAGGTGCAGGGTGCCTTCGACCGGCTCGACCTGGCGGTCGTCCCCGGCGCGCTGCGCCCGGAGAACTGGATCCTCGGCACGGCGCAGGGCCAGTTCCAGGCCGAGGGCTCGGGGGCCGACCTGCACGCGCTCCTGCAGCATCTCGACGGTCATGCCGCCCTCTCGGTCGACGCCGGCACCCTGATCGGGCTCGACCTGAACGAGGCGGCCCAGCGCAACCGGATGCCGGCCCGGCGCGTCGGCCGCACGGCGTTCGAGCGTGCGACCTTGAGCCTGCGCTTCCGCGACGGAATCGGCGAGATCACCGAGGGCACGATGGAGGCCAACGTCATGGCCGCCTCCCTGCGCGGCACCGTCTCGCTGCCGGACCGGCGCTGCGACACCCTCGCGGAGATCTCCGCACGGGGGACGGCGTCGGAGAAGCGGCCGCCGATGCGCGTCCAGATCGCGGGTCCCTTCGGCAACCTCGACGTGCGCAGCCTCGCCCAGGACGCCACGCCGGACCTGCGCGGCGGCGCGGTGGCGCCGTCAAAGTCCCTGCGGATGCCGGCCGTCGGGCTGGCCCTCCCGGCGGGCGCCCGCGCCTACGCCCCGTAGCGGAAGCCCGGCCCTCGGCGTTTCAGGCTACACCCTTGCGCCCGGTCAGCCACGAGGCGGTGAGCACGAGGGCGGTGACGGTGCCGACGAGAAGCGTCGAGGCCGCGTTGATCTCCGGGTTCACCCCGAGCCGGACCTGGCTGTAGAGCCGCATCGGCAGGGTCGTCGCCCCCGGCCCCGAGACGAAGCTCGCGATGACGAGGTCGTCGAGGGACAGGGTGAAGGCGAGGAGGAAGCCCGCCGCCAACGAGGGCGCGATCAGCGGCAGGGTGACGGTGGCGAAGACCCGGCCCGGCGCCGCGCCGAGATCGGCCGCCGCCTCCTCCAGCGCGCCGTCGAGACCGCGCAGGCGCGCCCCGACGATCACCGCCACGAAGCCGAGGCCGAGGGTCGCGTGCGCGACGACCAGGGTGAGGAGGCCGCGATCGAGGCCGAGGCCGACGAAGAGCAGCAGCAGCGACAGCCCGGTGATCACCTCGGGCATGACCAGCGGCGCGTAGATCAGCCCGGTGAAGACCCGCCGGCCGGCGAAGCGCCCGCCCCGGTCGAGGGCCAGGGCCGCCAGGGTCCCGAACACCGTGGCGAGGGCGGCCGAGGCCAGCGCCACCGCGAGGGAGACGCCGGCCGCCGCGCGCAAGGGGGCGTCGGCGGCGAGCACGCCGTACCAACGGGTCGAGAACCCGCCCCAGACCGTGACCAGGGCCGAGGCGTTGAACGAGTAGACCACCAGGATCAGGATCGGCGCGTAGAGGAAGCCGAGCCCGAACGTGAGGGCGATGCGGTCGAGGGCCCTCACCGGCCGGCCTCCCGCGCGGTCGCCCCGTCCTCGCGGAACAGGATCAGCGGGCCGACCACCAGGACGAGGACCAGGATCGCCACCGCGGAGGCGAGCGGCCAGTCGCGGTTGGAGAAGAACTCGCTCCACAGCACCCGCCCGAGCATCAGGGTGTCCGAGCCGCCGAGCAGGTCCGGGATGATGAACTCGCCCACCATCGGCACGAAGCAGAGCAGCGCCCCGGCCACCAGCCCGGGGCGGGCCAGCGGCAGGGTCACGGTCCAGAACACCCGCGCGGGCCCGGCGCCGAGATCGGCCGCGGCCTCGGCCAGGCGTGGGTCGCGCTTGGCCAGCACGGCGTAGAGCGGCAGCACCATGAAGGGCAGGTAGGCGTAGGTGAGCCCGATCAGCACCGCCCCTTGGGTGTTCAGGATCTCCAGGGGCTGCGCGATCAGCCCGAGCCGCATCAGGCCGGCGTTGAGCAGCCCCTCGGGCTTCAAGATCGCGATCCAGGCATAGATGCGGATGAGGAAGCTCGTCCAGAACGGCACGATGAGGAGCGCCACGAGGAGCGGCTGACGGCGCTCCGGGGCGCGGGCCATGGCGTGGGCGATCGGGGTGCCGATCAGGGCGAGAATCGCGGTGGCGACGGCCGCGAGCGTCACGGAGGACAGGGCGGCGTCGCGGTAGAGGGCGTCGCCCGCCAGCGTTTCGAAGTTGGCGAAGTCGAGGGCCTCGAGGAAGCTGCCCCAACCCTCGAACCCCGCGCTCCAGTCGAGCACCGGCAGGTAGGGCGGCTGCGCGGTGGCCGGCGTCGAGAGGCTGATCTTCAGGGTCAGGATCACCGGCAGCAGCACGAAGGCGGCGAGCCACAGGGCGGGCAGGACCGGGAGCCAGCGCTTCATGCTCACCCCGCCGCCGGCATCAGCCAGGCCCGCTCGGGCGGATAGGACAGGTGGACGGTCTCTCCCACGCCGGGCGCGTCGGCGCCCGTGGGCGCGCTCACCCGCCAGAGCGATCCGTCGGCCATGCGGACCCGGAGCCGGATGCGGTCGCCGAGATAGGTCGTCTCGACCACCTGCCCGGGCAGGGCCCGTCCGTCCCCGGACGGGGTGCGGGCCAGCGCGATCCGTTCGGGCCGCAGGGCGATGACGCCTTCCCCGTCGGCTGCGCCGCGGGCGCGCATTGGCCCGAGCGCGGTGTCGAGGGTGGACAGGCCGCCGGGGTCGCGATCCGGCACCCGGCCCGGGATCAGGTTCACGTCGCCCAGGAGCCCGGCGACGAAGCGGTTGGCCGGGCGCTCGTACAGGCTCGCCCCGTCGCCGATCTGCGCGAGGCGGCCGCCTTCCATCACGCCGATGCGGTCGGCCAGCGCCAGGGCCTCGCCGGGATCGTGGGTGACCACGAGGAAGCTCGTGCCGAGGCGCCGCTGCAGGGCGCGCAGCTCCCCTTGCGTCTCCTCCCGCAGGGCGCGGTCGAGGGCGCCCAGCGGCTCGTCGAGGAGCAGCACCTTCGGCGCGCGCGCCAGGGCGCGGGCCAGCGCCACCCGTTGCCGCTGCCCGCCGGACAGGGTGTCGGGCCTGCGCGGGCCGAACCCGTCGAGACGCACGAGGCGCAGGAGCTCGTCCACCCGCGCCTGACGCGCCGCGCGCGCGAGGCCGGTGAGGCCGTAGGCGATGTTGGCGGCCACGCTCATGTGCGGGAACAGGGCGTAGGACTGAAACATCATGTTGACCGGCCGGCGATGCGGCGGGTCGGCCGTGATGTCGGTGTCCCCGAGGCGGATCGTGCCCGAGGTCGGGGTCTCGAAGCCGGCGATGAGGCGCAAAAGCGTGCTCTTGCCGCAACCGGAGGGACCGAGCAGGCAGACGAACTCGCCGGGCTGCAGGGTGAGGTCGAGGTCGGCCACCGCCGCGTGCGCGCCGAAGCGCTTGCCGAGGCCGGCACAGGTCAGCAGGCCGGCGGGACCGGGCGCGCGCGTCGACGCCATCGCGGGTGCCGGACCCTCAGCCGTCCTCGCGCAGCGCTTCGGCGACGCGGGCCTCCAGGAGGTCGGGCCGGCGGATCACCAGGGCGCCGCGCGTCCGGTCGATCAGGCCGTCGGCCGCCATCACGGTGAATTCCCGCGTCACCTGCTCGCGGCGGCAGCCGATGCGGGCGGCGAGCACATGGTGGTAGGGCGGCGGCGTGACCACCCGCTCGCCGTCGCCGCCGGCGCGGGGCACCGACAGGCGCAGCAGCTCGGCATAGAGCCGGTGGCGCAGGTCGAGGAGCGCGTGCTCCATCAGGCGGGTGTTCAGCTCACGCACGCGCTTGGCCAACAGGCGGAACAGCCGGTCGGCGATCGCCTCGGAGGCGAAGATGATCTGCCGGAACACGGGGGCGGGCACCACGCAGACCTCGCCGCGGGTCAGGGCCGTGACGTTGGCCGAGCGGCCGATGCCGTCCAGCGCGGCCAGCTCGCCGAAGAAGGCGCCGCCGCGCATCTCGCCGAGAATCACTTCCTTGCCCGATTGCGAGCGGTTGAGGATGCGCACTTCGCCGGAGGCCAGGAAATAGACGTCGGTGGAGACGTCGTCGTAATCGACCAGAACCTCGTTCTCGTCGAAGCGGCGCCAGTGGCAGCGCGTCTCGTAGACGGACAGCTCGATTCCCGGCTCCTTGAAGAACGGGATGGTCGTCAGCCGTCCTGTGGTCACGCGTCCTGCCCCCTCGATGATCGAACCTGATCGATACGCCGTGCAATTCCTGGGTCAAGCTGTCCCGTACTGCTCGCCTGCCGATAGGCGTGGATGCGAGGTCCGCGCCAACCGCACAGGCCGGTGCGGGGCGCGCGGCCCCGGCCGCTTGCCAGTGAGGCCCCGACCCCGCAAAAGCGCGCCATGCTCCGCGTCAACGACCTCACCTACCGCATCGGCGAGCGCCTGATCCTCGACGGCGCCACCTTCGTCATCCCGGATCGCGCCCGTGTCGGCCTCGTCGGGCGCAACGGCGCCGGCAAGACCACCCTGTTCAAGGCGATCCTCGGCGAGCTGCCCACCGAGGGCGGCACGGTGTCGATGCCCAAGGGCATGCGCATCGGCGCGGTGGCCCAGGAGGCGCCCGCCGGCCCCGAGACCCTGCACGCCGTGGTGCTGGCCGCCGACACGGAGCGCGCCCGCCTGATGGCGGAGGCCGAGCACGCCGACGGCCTGCGCCGCGCCGAGATCGAGACCCGGCTGGTGGACATCGAGGCGCATTCGGCGCCCGCCCGCGCGGCGGCCATCCTGCACGGCCTCGGCTTCGACGCGGAGGCGCAAGGCCGGCCCTGCTCGGACTTCTCCGGCGGCTGGCGCATGCGCGTGGCGCTCGCCGCGGTGCTGTTCTCCGAGCCCGACCTGCTGCTCCTCGACGAGCCGACCAACTATCTCGACATCGAGGGCACGATCTGGCTCTACGACTACCTGGAGCGCTATCCCCGCACGGCCGTCATCATCAGCCACGACCGCGACCTCCTCGACGAGTGCGTGGACCATATCCTGCACCTCGACCGGGGCAAGCTCAGCATCTACCGGGGCGGTTACACGAGCTTCGCCCGGCAGGTCGCCGAGAAGCGCGTGCTCCAGGCCAAGGCGAAGCAGAAGCAGGACGCGGAGCGGGCCCATCTCCAGAGCTTCGTGGACCGCTTCAAGGCCAAGGCCACCAAGGCGCGCCAGGCCCAGTCCCGGGTCAAGCGCCTCGCCAAGATGGAGATCATCGCCTCGGTGATCGAGGACGACGTGCCGGCCTTCCGCCTGCCGAGCCCGGAGCGCCCGCTCTCCCCGCCCATCGTCGCCATGGAGCGGGTGCAGGCCGGCTACCCGGACCGGATCGTGCTCACGGGCCTGAACTTGAGCCTCGCACCCGACGACCGGGTGGCGCTGCTCGGCGCCAACGGCAACGGCAAGTCGACCTTCTGCAAGCTCATCGGCGGGCGCCTGCCTCCCTTGAGCGGCGACTTGCGCCGCTCCTCCAAGATGGAGGTGGCCTATTTCGCCCAGCACCAGCTCGACGAACTGCGCCCGGCCGAGAGCGCCTACGCCCATGTCCGCGACCTGATGCCGGACGTGCCCGAATCGAAGGCCCGCGCGGCGGCGGCCCGCCTGGGCTTCTCGGGCACCAAGTCGGAGACGCCGGTCTCCCAGCTCTCCGGCGGCGAGAAGGCGCGCCTGCTCATGGGGCTCGCGGCCTTCCGCGGCCCGCACCTCCTGATCCTCGACGAGCCGACCAACCACCTCGACATCGAGAGCCGCCAGGCCCTGGTGGAGGCGATCAACGACTACGAGGGCGCCGTCATCCTGGTGAGCCACGACCGCTTCCTGGTGGAGGCCTGCGCCGACCGGCTCTGGCTCGTCTCGAACGGCAGCGTGAAGGCCTTCGACGGCGACATGGACGATTACCGCCGCTACGTCCTCGCCGGGCCGGAGCGCGAGGCCGAGAAGGGCGCGGCGGACTCCACCGGCGGCGCCAAGGCGGTGGAACGGCGCTCCAATGCCGACCGCCGCGTCGCTCTCGCACCCCTGCGCAAGAAGCTCGAGGGCGTCGAGGCGCGCATGAAGAAGCTCACCGACGCCATGGCCAAGATCGACGCGGCCCTCGCCGACGGCACCGCCTTCCAGGCCAACCCGGCCAAGGCCGGCGAACTCGCCAAGATGCGCGCCGACGCCGCCGCCGCCCTGGAGACGGCCGAGGAGGAGTGGCTGGAACTCAGCGGCGAGATCGAGGGCGCGACGGCCTGAGCGGGTCGAGACGCTCCCCGCGGTGCTGCGATACTCCAGGAGAGGACCCCGTGTTCGAAATCAGCCCGCAGCACCCCGTCATCCCGGGGCCGCGCAGCGGAGCCCGGGATCCAGACACGCAGGTCGTGTAAGACTTCACGCTGTCGGCGGTTCTGGATTCCGGGCTCGCCTGCGGCGCCCCGGAATGACGGTGCGGTCGCGGCTGCCTTTCCGGTGATGGGGGTTACGCACGCATCCTCCCTCGACCGGCGGCGGCTGGCGAAGCCACCCCCACGCCTAATCTCTCCCCACAAGGGGGAGAGGGACGCGCCCTGTCCTGGGTCGTCGTTTGCTGAAGAGGCACGACGCACCCCTCCTCCCCCCAAGGCGAGCGAGACGCGCCCTGATCGTGAAAGGACCAGCACCGACCGCAAGGCCGCTCGGAAACATCCAAACCGCCGGGGCGTTTCCGACGGCGCAACCCGAGGGACCCCGACGATGCCTGATGCCCCCCGCCGCCGGCTCGGGCCCTTGCTGGCGCTGCTTCCTTTCGGTGCCGCCGGGGCCTGGATCGCCTATAGCCGCCTCGGCATCGACCATCGTCGCCGGATGCCGCCCGCCCTCCCCGCCCGGCAAGAATGCCTGGGCAGCGATGCGGGCGGGCTGTCGTTCTACGCCGATGGGCCGGCCGAGGGCGTGCCGCTCCTGCTGATCCATTCCGTGAACGCGGCGGCCAACGCCTACGAGGTCCGGCCGCTCTATCGCCATTACGCGAGGACGCGCCCGGTCTACGCCCTCGACCTGCCGGGCTTCGGCTTCTCCGAGCGCAGCGACCGGATCTACACGCCGGAACTCATGACGGACGCGATCCACGCCATGGTGGCCGAGATCCGCCACCGGCACGGGGGCGCCGCCATCGACGCGATGGCGCTTTCCCTCTCGGCCGAGTTCCTGGCCCGGGCGGCCCTGGCGCGCCCCGACGATTACCGCAGCCTGGGGCTGATCAGCCCGACCGGTTTCGACAAGCGCTACGAGCGCCGCAATCCGTCCGGCAGCGACACGGCCCGGGCGGTGGCGGCCTATCCGCTCTGGGGCCAGGCGCTGTTCGACCTCCTCGTCAGCCGCCCGAGCATGCGGTTCTTTCTCGAGAAGACCTGGGGCTCGCGCAGCATCGACGAGGGCCTGCTCGAATACGATCAGGTCTCGGCCCACCAGCCCGGCGCCGAATTCGCGCCCTTCTCGTTCCTGGCCGGGCACCTCTTCGCCACCGAGACGGGCCGGATCTATCCCCGCCTCGAGGGGCCGGTCTGGATGGTGCACGGCACCCGCGGCGATTTCGTCGACTACCGATACGCCGACCGCTTCCGCGGCGATCCGAACTGGACCCTCGACGTGCTGGAGACGGGCGCTTTCCCGCATTTCGAGCGCCTGGGCGCGGTCACCGCCCGCTACGACGCCTTCTTGGCGCGCCACGCGCGTTGAGCCCCTGGTCGGTCGCGCCGCGCCGGGTTAGTCGAGGAGCACGCCCGCTCGATAAAAATCCGGAGCCCCGATGTCCGACCTCACCCTCGCCGCCGCGCAGACCATCGTCGCCATCGCCCTGGAGACGGCTCGCGCCCACGCGCTGAAGCCCCTGGCCGTGGTGGTCTACGACGCGCGGGGCGCCCTCAAGGCCATGGGCGCCGAGGACGGGACCTCCCTGCGCCGGGCCGAGGTGGCCATGGGCAAGGCCAATGGCTGCCTCGCCCTCGGCCTCGGCGGTCGCGCGATCCACAAGCGTGCCGAGGAACAGGCCTACTTCGTCGCCGCAATCAGCCACCTCGTCGGCCCCGCCGCCCTGGTGCCGGTGCCGGGCGGAGTGCTCATCCGTCGGGGCGAGGCCGTGATCGGCGCGGTCGGCATCTCGGGCGACACCTCGGACAACGACGAGCTCTGCGCCGTGGCCGGCATCGAGGCGGCGGGGCTCACCGCGCAGACCGGCGCCTGAGGCGATGCGGCGCCCGCATCGGCGGCACTGGCTCGTCGGCGGCGCGGCGCTCCTGGCCGCCGGGGGCCTCGGCCGGGCCGTGGCCGCGCCGGCGAACCTCTACCGGCGCGGCAACGATGCGGACCCCGAGACCCTGGACCCGCATAAATCCTCGACGGTGGCCGAGGCGCATATCCTGCGCGACCTCTACGAGGGCCTGCTCACCTACGACAATTATGGCGCGATCATTCCGGGGGCGGCCACCGCCTGGACCGTGTCCGAGGATCGCCTGACCTACGACTTCACCCTGCGCGCCGACGGGCGCTGGTCGAACGGCGACCCGGTCTTAGCCGGGGACTTCGTCTTCGCCCTCCGGCGCATCCTCGCCCCCGCCACGGCGGCGAAATACGCCGAGATCCTGTTCCCCCTGAAGAACGCCCGGGCGGTGAACCAGGGCGGACTGCCCCCCGAGGCCCTCGGGGTCGTCGCCCCGGACGAGCGGCGCCTGGTGCTGACCCTGGAGCAGCCGACGCCGTACCTGCTCGAACTCCTGACGCACCAGACCTCGCTGCCCGTGCATCCGCCCTCCCTGGCCCGCCACGGCGATGCTTTCGCCCGGGCCGGCAACAGCGTGACCAATGGCCCCTACCGCCTGAGGGAGATGGTGCCGAACGACCGCATCACCCTGGAGCGCAACCCGCATTTTCATGCGGCGGCCACGGTCGCGATCCCGCAGGTGGCCTTCCTGCCGACGCCGGACCTGTCCAGCGCGGTCCGGCGCTACGCGGCCGGCGAGATCGATTCGCTGGCCGACCTGCCCGGCGACCAGATCGCTTCGCTCAAGGCGCGCTTCGGCTCCGAAGTGGTGCTCGGCCCCTCACTCGGCCTCTATGCGCTCGCGGTGAACACCCGCAAGGCGCCCTTCGACGACGTCCGGGTCCGGCGCGCCCTCTCCCTCGTCATCGACCGCGAGTTCCTGGCGAGCCAGCTCTGGGGCGGGACCATGGACCCGGCCTATTCCCTCTGCCCGCCCGGCCTCGACCATTATCGCAGGCCGCCCGAGACCGAAGGCCGCGAGGCCCTGCCGATCGATCGCGAGGACGAGGCCCGGGCGCTGCTGGCGGCCGCCGGCTTCGGCGAAGGCCGGCCCCTGCGGCTCGAGTATCGCTTCAACACCAGCGACAACAACCGCAACACGGCGCTCGCCATCGCCGACATGTGGCGCGGCATCGGGATCGAGACCCGCTTCGTCTACACCGACGCCAAGACCCACTTCGCCTACCTGCGCGACGGCGGCGCCTTCGACGTGGCGCGCATGTCCTGGATCGCGGACTATTCCGATCCGCAGAACTTCCTGTTCCTGCTGGAGACGGGCAATGACGGCCTCAACCCGGGCCGCTACAGCAACCCGGCCTACGACGCCCTGATGCGGCGGGCGGCGGCCGAGCGCGACATCACCCGACGGGCCGACCTCCTCTCCGCGGCCGAAACGATCGTGGTCACCGAGCTGCCCTGGATCCCGGTGATGCACACCCGCTCGAAGGCCCTGATCGCCCCGCGCCTCGCCGGCTATCACCCGAACCTGCGCAACGCCGCGCCGACCCGGTTCCTGAGGCTGACGGTGTGATCGGCTTCGTCCTGCGCCGCCTCCTCCAGGCGATCCCGACCCTGTTCGCCGTGGTCACCGCGAGCTTCTTCCTGATCCGCCTCGCCCCGGGCGGGCCCTTCGACCTGGAGCGGCCCCTGCCCCCGGCCGCCATGGCCAACCTCGCCCGGGTCTACGGCCTCGACCAGCCGCTGATCGCCCAGTACGGGCGCTACCTCGGCGCCCTGCTCACCGGTGATTTTGGGCCCTCCTTCTCGTTTCGCGACCTCACCGTCGGCGACCTGTTCGCCCGCGGCCTGCCGGTCTCGATGACGCTGGGCGCCCTCGCCCTGGCGCTCGCCCTGGTGCTCGGCATCGGCCTCGGCGCGCTGGCGGCCTTCCGCCGGGGCAGCGCCGCCGACCGCCTCGTCGGCCTCACCGCCGGCCTGACGCTCGCGGTGCCGACCTTCGTGGTGGCGCCCCTGCTGCAGATCGTGTTCGGCCTGACCTTGCGCTGGCTGCCGGTGGGCAGCTGGGAGAACGGCGCGCCGGCCAACCTCGTGCTCCCGGTGGTCACCCTGGCCCTGCCCCAGGTCGGGGCGCTCGCCCGCCTCACCCGCGCCGCCCTGGCGGAGGTGCTGGCCGCGCAGCCGGTCCGGACCCAGCGCGCCATGGGCCTGCCGCCGCACCGCATCGCCCGCCACGCCCTGCGCGGGGCCCTGCTGCCGGTGGTGGCGATCCTCGGGCCGACGGCGGCCTCGCTGCTCACCGGCTCGGTGGTGGTCGAGACCATTTTCGGCCTGCCCGGCATCGGCCGCTACTTCGTCGACGGGGCGCTCAACCGCGACTACACCCTGGTGATGGGCACCGCCGTGCTGGTGGCCGTCTTCGTCATCGCCCTCAACCTCGTGGCCGACCTCCTCTCCGGCCTTCTCGACCCGCGCCTGCGGGCGGCCCGGTGAGGCGCGTCCTCGGGCGCCTCGCCCGCAACGGGAATGCCCTGGCGGCCCTCGCCGTCCTGGGGCTGGTCGCCCTCGCCTGCCTCGCCGGTCCCCCGCTCACCGGCCACGATCCGGGCCGGATCTATCCCGACCTCGTGCGCACCGCGCCCTCGCTCCGGGCCCATCCGCGCCCCGAGGCCATCGCGCCGGCGGTGGAGCGCCTCGCCTTCCGCATGCGGGTGACGGCCGCGGACATCCGGGTCGCGGACGGGCGCCTGCGCGTCACCCTGTCGGCGCCGAACCCGATCAACGCGCGGGTGCTGAGCTACCTGCCCCGCTCGGACCTCTTCGGCCCCGCCACCATCCTGTCGCGGGAAGCCGAGGGGCGCCGCCTCGTGGTCGAGGCGCCGGTGCGGCGGCTCTTTTTTCCCCTCGGCACCGACGTGCTCGGGCGCGACCTCCTTACGCGCAGCCTCGTCGCCGGCCGGATCTCGCTCCTCATCGGCCTCGTCGCCACCGGCGTCGCGCTCCTCATCGGCGTCACCTACGGGGCGGTGGCGGGCTATGCCGGCGGCCGGGTCGACGCGGTGATGATGCGCGGCGTCGACGTGCTCTACGCCCTGCCCTTCGTGTTCTTCGTCATCCTGCTGCTGGTGTTCTTCCGGGCCGGGCTCGGGCTGATCCTCGTCGCCATCGGCGCGGTGGAATGGCTCGACATGGCCCGGATCACCCGGGCGCAGACCCTGTCGCTGCGCCACCGCGACTTCGTGCGCGCCGCCGAGGCGCTCGGCCTCTCCGCGGTCGCGATCCTGCGCCGGCACATCGTCCCCAACACCCTCGGGCCCGTCACCGTGGCGGCGACCCTGCTGGTCCCCAAGGTGATCCTGCTGGAAAGCTTCCTCTCCTTCCTCGGGCTCGGCGTGCAGGAACCGTCCACGAGCTGGGGCGCCCTGATCGCCGAGGGCGCACGGGCCATCGAATCCGCCCCCTGGATGCTCGCCGCCCCGGCCGGGTTCCTCGTCGCCACCCTGGTGGCACTGAACGTGCTGGGCGACGGCCTCGCCGAGGCCCTCGACCCGCGTCTCAGCGCGGATTGGTGAGTCCGGGATAAACCACCCGGACCACGCGCCGCTCTTCCGGGATCTCCGAGACCGGCCGGCCCTTGGCGTCCCGCGCAGGGCCCGCCTCCGCCGGCACGACGTCGCTCGGCCGCAGTCGCCACGGATCGAGGGGCCGCGCCGCCGCGCCGCGTCCCGCTTCGGATGCGGCGGCGGGCGGGACCCCGAGGGCGGTGAGGGCGAGAAGCAGGGCGGAAGACACGCGGGCAGGCATCGGCAGGGCGTCCGGGAGAGCCTGCCGAGTTCAGCGGAGATGACTTAACCTTTGCGTGAAGCTTGGCGGAACCGCCGGGCACCGCGCCGGATTGCCAACAACTGTCGTACTGCACGGTTAACGAGGATTCGATGGCAACCAAGGCCGTGGCGGACCGGGGCAGCGCGAGCGCGGGGACGACGCCGGAGCGGGTCCCGATGGGAACCGTGATCGACACCGACATCTCCGCCCGGCTCGACCGCCTGCCCTGGGGGCGCTTCCACGTCCTCGTCATCGTGGCGCTGGGCATCACCTGGGTGCTCGACGGCCTCGAAGTCACCCTCGCGGGCTCCCTCGTGGGCGCGCTGCGAGCCGAGCCCATGAGCTTCACCGAGTTCGACATCGGCCTCGCGGCGAGTTCCTACCTCGTCGGCGCCGTTACGGGCGCGCTGGGCTTCGGCTGGCTGACCGACCGCATCGGCCGCAAGAAGCTCTTCTTCATCACCCTGGCGCTCTACCTCGCCGCCACCGCCGCCACGGGCCTGTCCTGGAATATATACAGCTTCTGCCTGTTCCGCTTCCTCACGGGCGCCGGCATCGGTGGCGAATACACGGCCATCAACTCGACGATCCAGGAACTCGTGCCGGCTCGCGTGCGCGGCTGGACCGACCTCGTCATCAACGGCTCGTTCTGGATCGGCGCGGCGATGGGCTCGTTCCTCTCCATCGTGGTGCTGCGCCCGGGCATGATCGACCCGGCCTGGGGCTGGCGCATCGCCTTCTTCGTCGGCGGCGGCATCGGCCTCGTCATCCTCCTCCTGCGCACCTGGATTCCCGAGAGCCCGCGCTGGCTCGCCACCCACGGCTACGTCGCCGAGGCCGACCGCGTGGTCACCGCCATCGAGAAGCGCTTCACCGACGAGGGCCACACCCTGCCGCCGATCGACGAGGGCAAGCGCATGAAGCTCAGGACCCGCAGCCACACCCCCCTCAAGGAGGTGTTCGGCACCATGCTGGTCGGTCACCGCCGGCAGACGTTCGTCGGCCTCGCCCTGATGGTGGCGCAGGCCTTCTTCTACAACGCCCTGTTCTTCACCTACGCCCTGGTGCTGCAGCGGTTCTACAACGTGCCGGGCGACCATGTCGGTTGGTACCTGCTGCCGTTCGCCCTGGGCTCCTTCCTGGGTCCCGTGCTCCTCGGGCGCCTGTTCGACACCATCGGCCGCCGTCCCATGATCGCCTTCACCTACGGCATCTCGGCGGTCCTGCTGGCGATCACCGGCTACCTGTTCAAGATCGACGTGTTCGGCCCGGTGGGCCAGACGGCGGCCTGGATGGTGGTGTTCTTCTTCGCCTCCGCCGCCGCCAGCGCGGCTTACCTCACCGTCGCGGAGACCTTCCCCCTGGAGATCCGGGCCCTGGCCATCGCGGTGTTCTACGCGCTGGGCACCGGCATCGGCGGCGTCTCCGGGCCGCTCCTGTTCGGCGCCCTGGTGGAGACCGGCTCGCGGGACTACGTGCTGGTCGGCTACCTCATCGGCGCGACCCTGATGGCCGTGGCGGCGGTCGTGGGCGGTCTCTTCGGCACGGCGGCCGAGGGGAAATCCCTGGAAGACGTCTCGAAACCTTTGGCGGCCGCCTGATCTTCGGCGATCGCGCCCCGGCAAGGCTCGAAACCACCGGGATTGATCCGTGTCGGTCCGGCACCGACCGGGTCACGCCCATCTCGGGAAGGACCTCATGCGGATCGTCCCCACCGCCCTTTCCCTGGTCCTCGCCGGCGGCTCCCTGGCGTTGGCGCCGAGCAATGCCCGCGCCGAGATCGAGCCCCCCGGCCGCCGCGCCTGACGATTCCGGGCGTCGTCGGCGAAGGGATCGTCTGGCCCGGCGGCATCGATAATGGGGACCCGGGTTCGATCGGCACCGTCGCCCCCGGAGCCACTGGGGCCTCCAAGTGCCTCGAACGCGTCCGGCGCGTCCGGTAACGCCGCGTAGACCCAGACGCCGATCGCCAGCACCGGCGGCGGGGGCGGCAGCTGAACTCTCAGGGCAGGCGGCGTTCGGCGAAGAAATCCCGCAGCAACCCGGCGGCCTCGGCTTCCCGGAAGCCGCCATAGACCTCCGGACTGTGATGGCAGGTCGGCTGGTTAAAGAAGCGCGGCCCGTTCTCCACGGCACCGCCCTTCGGGTCCGCGGCCGAGAAGTACAGCCGTCGGATCCGCGCGAAGGCGATCGCGGCCGCACACATCGCGCAGGGCTCCAGGGTGACGTAGAGGTCGCATCCGCTCAGGCGTTCGTCGTCGAGGGCCTGGCAGGCGGCCCGGATCGCCAGAATCTCCGCATGGGCGGTCGGATCGCGCAGGGCCCGCGGGCGATTGTGCGCCACGGCGAGGACCACCCCATCCCGCACCACCGCCGCACCCACCGGAACCTCCCCCTCCGCCGCCGCCCGACGTGCCGCCGCGAAGGCGTGGCTGAGGGGGTCGGTGGCGGACGGATCGGTCTCGGGCATGACGGAGTCCTGCGGATCGGCGCCCGATCCCTGGCGCCCGATCCTTGGCGACCGCGACGCTGCTTCGCAATGGGCTGCACCCGAGGAACCCTCGGCACCGTCGGCACGAAAGCCCTGCGACCCCCGGCTGGCGGTTCAGCGACGGCAGGTCGGGCCCGACGGCGGCTTCGTCACCGCCATGGGACATCGCCGCCGTCTTCGCACGCGGATTGTTCGAGCGCGGCGCGCCGATGGAGCCCCCGCACCGAGCAGAAGCCGAAGCCGTTCGTGGAATGGCTTCACGAGGATGTTAAAACCCGGAACATCGCTCGGGCGTGGCCGTTGGGATGGGTAATGCGGCACGGCCGAGACGACGCCGACCGCCAACCCGAAGACGAGGAGCGCACGATGAGCAGCACCACCGACAAGATCAAGGGTCTCGCTAACGAGGCTGTCGGCAACGTCAAGCAGGGCATCGGCAACGTGACCGATAACGACAAGCTGAAGGCCGAGGGCAAGGCCCAGGAGCTGAAGGGCGAGACCCAGAAGACGGTCGGCGATGCCAAGGACGGCGTCAAGAACGCCGCCGACGCGGTCAAGAGCAAGCTCTAAGTCTTTCGACCCCGGATCTCGCATCCGGCGACGATGATCTCGGAAAGGCGGCGCGAGCCGCCTTTTCGCATGTTTGGGGACTGCATCCACCGAACCCGCGGCCCTTGCGCGCGGGATCACTCGCAACAACGCGCCCGCTCTGTTATGGGGCAGGCATGACCGACAAGACTGACGATACGATGGGCAAGTCTGAGGACGTGCCTGCCAAGACCTCCCGTTCGAAGCCCAAGGCTTCGGCAAACCCGTCGAGCAAGACCGTGGCGGTGTCCACCCAGACCGCGCCAGCGAAGGCCCGCGCGTCCGCGCCCGCCGCAGGGGCGGCCGAGGGGGCGGCGAGCCCGCCCGCCAAGGCGGCCAAGGCCGCGAAGGCCAAGCCTGAGACGGCGGACGCCGCCAAGACGGGTGCGGGCAAGGCCGGCGCTGGCAAGACGGTGACCGCGACGGCTTCGGACACCCCGGCGTCCGGTGCGACGCCTTCGAAAGCGAAGTCCGCGAAGCCGTCCGCGTCCGAGGACACGCTCGCGGCGGGGACCGTGACGTCCAAGGCCCCGAAGGCGGCCTCCGCCAAGCCGAAGGCTGAGACGGGCAAGCCTGCGACGGCCGATGCCGCGTCGGCCAAGGCTGCGGCGGGCGCCGAACCCGTCGACACGGCGAAGCCGAAAGCCGCGAAAGCCAAGCCGGCCAAGGCCGAGGCGTCCCAGGACGTCTCGAAGGAGGCCTCCACCGTAGCGCCCGAGGCCGCGAGCGCAGCGGCGGAGCCGTCCGCGGCCAAGCCCGGGACGGCCAAGCCCACAACGGCCAAGCCCACGACGGCGAAGCCCTCCAAGGCCAAGGCACCCGAAGCCGCGCCGAGCGAGGCTGTCGCCGCCGAGCCTCCCGCGCCCGCGGCGGACGCGTCCGTCGCCAGGCCGGCGGTCGAGGCTGCGCCCAAGCGCGCCAAGGCGACGCCGGCCGAGGCGGCGGCGCCGCAGGCCGCCGCCACGACCTCTTCCGAGTCGAAGGCCCCGGCCGGGTCCTGGGCTCCGGCGACCGATGCCGGCATTCCCGGCCCTTCGGCCGAGGAGAAGCCGAAGGTCCGGCACGCCGCCATGCCCCGCGGCGGCGACGCGCCCCTGCGCCGCAGGACCGCCATGGCAACGACCGCCGTGGCGAAGGCCGCCCAGCCGGGGACCGCGGCCGCCGCGTCCGGCGGTCCCGCCCGCGACGAGGGCACGCCCGAGGGCGACCGCATCGCCAAGGCCATCGCCCGCGCGGGCATCGCCTCGCGCCGGGATGCCGAGGCGATGATCGAGCAGGGCCGGGTCACCCTCAACGGGCGGGTCCTGACCTCGCCGGCGATGAACGTGACCCCCGATGACCGGATTACCGTCGACGGCGAGCCGCTGCCGGCCCGCGAGCGCACGCGCCTGTGGATCTACCACAAGCCCCGCGGCCTCGTGACCACGGCGCGCGACCCGGAAGGCCGCCAGACCGTCTTCGACAACCTGCCCGAGGACCTGCCCCGCGTCGTCGCCATCGGCCGCCTCGACATCAACACCGAGGGGCTGCTGCTCCTCACCAACGATGGCGGCCTCGCCAAGGTCGTGGCCCATCCGGATACCGGCTGGCTGCGCCGCTACCGCGTGCGCGCCCATGGCGACACCACCCAGGCCGAGCTCGACAAGCTGCGCCGGGGCGTGACCATCGACGGCATGGATTACGGTCCGGTGGAGGCGACCCTCGACCGGGCGTCCGGCGACAACCTCTGGATCACCCTCGGCCTGCGCGAGGGCAAGAACCGCGAGGTCAAGCGCATCCTCGAGCATCTCGGGCTCGCGGTGAACCGGCTGATCCGCCTCTCGTTCGGGCCGTTCCAGCTCGGCGACCTCGAAGCGGGCCTGGCGGAGGAGATCCGCACCAAGGTGCTGAAGGAACAGCTCGGTCCGGCCCTCTCGGAACAGGCCGGCGTCGATTTCGAGAGCCCGGTGCGCGAGCCGATCGCGCCCTTCGGCTCGCCGAAGCAGCAGGCCAAGCAGCCCGCCCGCAGCGCCTCGGCCGCCCAGCGCCGCGACACCCGGGGCACCGACGACGAGGGGCCGCGCGGCGGCGGCCGCCCGATGGCGCCGGCCAAGCCCGCCCGCGTGCCTACTGGCGGCAACAGCGCCGGTCCGCGCCGCTCCGTCTGGCGCGCCGAGGACGAGGCCAAAACTGAGGATGGGACCCGGCGGGTCAAGATCCCGCGCCGGGGAGCCGACCCGAAGGTCGAGCGCGAGACGGCCGCCGCCCGGGGACGCGAGCGCGTCGGCGCCATCAGCACCGGCGAGCGCCGTGTCCTCGTGGAGCGCCTGAAGTCGAGCCCGCAGGAACCGGCCGCCGAGCCGCATCGCCGCGACAGCGCCGTGCGCCGTCGCGGGGACGAGGCCGCCCCCCGCGAGGGCCGCTTCCCCCGCGCCGAGGCCCAGGGCCGTCCGTTCCGGCAGGCCGACGACCGTGCCTCGGAGTCTCGCCCCGCCGGTGACCGGCCCGCTCGCGGCTTCGGCAGCGAAGGCCGGCCGCCGCGCCGGGACGACGACCGTCCGCGCGGGAACTTCCGCTCGCAGGACGGTGCCGAGCGCCGTGGTCCCCCGCGCGGGAGCGAGGACCGCCCCCGCGGCCCCTTCCGCGGCAACGCGAATCGCGCCGAGGGCGGCGACGACCGTGGCGCCCGTCCGGCCTCCCGCGGCGCGCCGGCCCGGGACGACCGCCGCGACGGCTTCCGGGGCGACAAGCCCAGCGGCTTCCGTGGCAACGACCGCCCCGGCGGCGACCGTGGCGGCTTCAAGGGCACCCGCCCGGACGGCGAGCGCGGTGGCTACAAGGGCACTCGCCCGGACGGCGACCGTGGCAGCTTCAAGGGCACCCGCCCGGACGGCGAGCGCAGCGGCTTCAAGGGGGCCGGCAAGCCCGGCGGCGGTTTCAAGGCCGGTGGCAAACCCGGCGGTTTCAGCAAGCCCGGTGGCAAGCCGGGCGGTTTCAGCCGCGGCGGCTCCGGTGGGGGCAAGCCCGGCGGCGCCCGTCCGCCCCGCGGTGGCAGCCGGTGAGGATCGTCGGCGGCGATCACCGCGGTCGCCGCCTCGCCACGCCGAAGACCGACGCGATCCGGCCGACCTCGGACCGCCTGCGCGAGGCGCTCTTCAACGTCCTCGCGCACGCCTATGACGACGCCGTCGCCGGGGCCCGGGTCCTCGACCTGTTCGCCGGCACCGGGGCGCTGAGCTTCGAAGCCCTGTCGCGCGGTGCGGCCTACGCCCTCCTGGTCGACGAGGGCGCCGAGGCCCGCGCCCTGATTCGGGAGAACATCGAATCCTTCGGCGCCGAAGGGGCGACCCGCCTGTTCCGGCGCGACGCCACCCGACTCGGCCCGGCCGGTACCAGCGGTACCTTCTCCCTCGTGTTCTGCGACCCGCCCTACCACCGCGACCTCGCTCCGGCCGCCCTGGCCAGCGCGGCCACCGGCGGCTGGCTCGCTCCCGGCGCCCTCGCGGTCGTCGAGGAATCCGCGAGTGTCCACGTCGCCCTGCCGCCCGGATTCACCGAGCTGGAGCGCCGGGTCTACGGCGACACCGCCCTCGCCTACGTGCGCTACGCCGCCTGACGCGCGACCTCGACGCGACCTGCGTGGTATACCGGCGCGACCGACGCGCGCGCGGCGGACCCCCGCGGCACCCGGGCGCGTTCCTCCGGTATGGTCCTCGCCGAACCCCGAACCGACGCCGCCGAGATCGATCCGGTCGCGTCCGAGCCCGCCTCCGACCCGCGCCCGTCCCGCCTCTGGCGACCGCGCCGCGTCCTCGTCACCCCGGCCGCCCTGGAGCACGCGCACGGCCGCGCGATGGTGGCCCGCGCCGAGGCCCTCGGGTTACCGGTCGAGCGCTTGGCCGCCAACCGTCTGACGGGCTTACGAAATTCGGACCCACGGATCGCGTATCGCGAGGCGAAGGCGACCCTCGCCATCGTCGTCGCCCCACCGACCAAGCTGAAACTCCAGCCAATTCCCCCGAGCGCCGACTGGCGCTTCGACCTCGCCGAGGGCTGCCCGGCCCATTGCCAGTACTGCTATCTGGCGGGCTCTCTCTCGGGCCCCCCGGTGACGCGGGCCTACGCGAACCTCGACGCGATCCTCGACAACCTGCCGGCCTATCTCGGCCAGGGCGCCATCACCTCGACCCAGGCCAACCGCGCCCAGGAAGGCACCACCTTCGAGGCCTCGTGCTACACCGATCCCCTCGGCATCGAACATCTCACCGGCTCGCTCTCGGCCGCCATCACCCGCTTCGGCGCCTGGGACGCACCGGTCCAACTTCGCTTCACCACCAAGTTCGCGGCCGTGCAGCCCTTGCTCGGCCTTGCCCACAACCGGCGTACCCGCATCCGGTTCTCCGTGAATGCGCGCTCGGCCGCTCGCTACGAGGGGGGAACGGCGAGTTTGGATGCGCGCCTGGCGGCCCTCCGGGAGGTCGCGGAGGTTGGCTATCCGGTCGGCCTCACCATCGCGCCGATCCTGCCGGTCCCGAACTGGCGGGACGCCTATGCCGGCTTGATACGGGATGTCGCCGCGGCGCTGTCGGGCGTGAAGGGCATCGATCTCACCGTTGAACTCATCACCCATCGCTTCACGCCCGGTTCGAAGAGCGTTCTGCAAAGGTGGTATCCCGGTTCGGATCTCCCGATGACGGAGACGGAACGAAGTCGCAAGCTGACGAAATTCGGATCGGTCAAGTACGTCTTTCCGCGAGATCTGATGCAGTCCATGCGTTCTTGGCTGACGGGAGAGATCCAGCGCACCTTGCCGGCTCGTATCCTTTACTGGACGTGAGATAATATCCTGCCTTCAATTCGGTCGGCCTTCATCGAAGCGACTGCGCGCCTCCTGGATCGCCGGAAGATTCGAGAATGCCCAGGCCCCCAGGGCCTGAACGGGGACCTGCAGCGATCGCCCGAGATCCGTAAGTTCATACTCCACCCGCGGCGGAATAGTGGGATACACGGTCCGTGAGACCAAGCCGTCGCGCTCGAGGCCCCGGAGGGTGAAGGTCAGCATCCGCTGCGAGACGCCCCCGACCAGGCGCTTCAGTTCGTTGAAGCGCCGCGGCCCATCCGTCAGCATCATCACCACGAGGATCGACCACTTGTCGCCGATCCGCGACAGGACTGTGCCGACGACCCGGCAATCGCCCAGGGTGTGCTGTGCGGTCGTCGCGGTTCCCTCGTTGTGCCCCAGTTCCACGAATGTGCCTCCTTGCGCGGGAGCGCATCTGGTTCTCTATACCGCCTCGGTACACTTCTGATACCGGGGATCGAAGATGAAACTCCTGCACGTCGACGGAAGCATTCTGGGGGATCATTCGGTTAGCCGTGCGGTTTCGGCTGCGATCGTCACGCATCTGACGGCGGGGACACCGGGCCTCGACGTCACCTACCGCGATCTCGCCGCGACGCCGATTCCGCACCTCTCGGGTGCCTACCTGGCAGGCCACCAGCCGAACGCGACGAACACCCCTGATATCCAGCACGACGTCGAGCTCGGCCGTTCCGTGCTTGCCGAATTCCTCGCCGCCGACATCGTGGTGATTGGCGCGCCTCTGTACAACTTCACGATCTCGTCGCAGCTGAAGGCCTGGATCGATCGTATCCTCGTGGCGGGCCAGACCTTCAAGTACACCGAGAGCGGCGCCGTCGGCCTCGTTCCGCAGAAGCGGGTCATCGTGGCCGTTGCTCGGGGCGGTCTTTACGGAGCGGGAACACCGAACGCGGCGGCGGAGCATGCCGAGACCTACCTGCGCGTGGTTCTGGGTTTCATCGGCATCACGAACCCGGAGATCATCGTCGCCGAGGGCATCGCACTCGGTCCGGACGCCCGCCAGAAGGCCCTCGACGGTGCTCTGAAGGCCGCCTCCGACCTGCCGGCGGCCTAGCGCCGTCCGAAGAGCCGCTCGATGTCGTGGAGCTTCAGCTCCACGAAGGTCGGGCGGCCATGGTTGCAGGTGCCGGCGAGCGGCGTCGCTTCCATCTCGCGCAGGAGCGCGTTCATTTCCTCTGGGTGCAGGCGCCGGCCCGCTCGGATCGAGCCGTGGCAACTCATCCGCGACAGGATCGCGTCCAGGCGCCGGCCGAGGGGGCCTGCACCCGCATCGGTGCCATCAGGGCTTTCGTCTTCGAGACCACTCTGGCTGAGCGCATCGAGGATATCGGTGACGAGGGTCCGGATCGAGGCGCCGGCAAGAGCGGCCGGTACCTCCCGCACGAGGACGGCGCCCGAGCCGAACGGCTCGAGCGTCAGGCCCAGGCGGTCGAGATCGGGGGCCGCGGCGACGAGGCGCTCCGCCTCGCCGGGAGCCATCTCCACCACGTCGGGAATCAGCAGACCCTGACGGGCGATGCCGCCCCGTGCGCGTTCGCGTTTCAGCCGTTCGTATACCAGACGCTCGTGAGCGGCATGCTGATCGACGAGGACGAGACCATCGGCCGTCTGGGCGACGATGTAGGTCTCGTGCAACTGAGCCCGCGCCGCTCCAAGGGGGTGCACCTGTTCGTCCGCTGGCTCCACCCCTGGGCGCAGATCCGCCGCCGGGGGGGCGAAATCATGCGCGAAGCGGGCCTGGGGCGCCTCGGCCAATCCGGCGAGCACCGGCGAGCGCGGAACCGCCTGGCGGTAGGGATAGGGCGCAGCAATGGACGGCACCGAGCCCGGTCGGTTCAGTGAGGGGATCGGATAGGTACTGATGCCCGAATGAACGGCGAGACCGGTCGGCCGCAAGGCGTCCAACGTGCGGGCAGCGCCCGTGGTGGAGCCGCGCAGGCCGGCTTGACGGAGGGTCTCGTGGATCGCACTGACGATCAGGCTCCGGACCAGGCCGGGATCGCGAAAGCGGACTTCGGTTTTGGCCGGGTGCACGTTCACGTCCACCAGCGACGGATCGCACAGGATCGCCAGAGCCAGGACCGGGTGGCGGTCGGAACTCATGGTATCGGCATAAGCGCCCCGCACGGCGCCGAGCAGTAGGCGGTCACGGACCGGCCGGCCATTGACGGTGAAGTGGATCTGGCTGGCAGCGCCCCGATGGAAGCTCGGCAGGCCGATATGACCCGCAAGCGCGAAGCCCTCGCGGGCCATGTCGAGGGCTAGCGAGTTCGATCCGAAATCGGTGCCGAAGATCCCAGTCAGGCGCCGGAGGGTTGCGGAAGAACCCGTTTCTGTCTCGGCCGGGAAAATGAGCGGCGTCCCACTTTCCGATCGCAGGACAAGTCGGATTTCGGGCTGCGCCACCGCGAGCCGGCGCAGGATGTCGCCGATCGCCGCCGTTTCGGCCCGGTCGGACTTCAGGAATTTCAGTCGCGCAGGTGTGGCCGCGAACAGATCGGACACCTCAATGCGTGTGCCGCGCGCGCTCGGTGCCGGGCGGACTTCGCCCTTGATGCCCGCATCGACCGTAAGGGTGACACCCGTTTCGGCCTTGGCCGTGCGACTAGTAAGAGTCAGGCGCGCGACCGCGCCGATGGAGGGTAGGGCCTCGCCACGAAAACCCAGCGTTTCGATGCGGGTAAGGTCTCCCCCTGGAAGCTTCGAGGTGGCGTGTCGCTCTACGGCGAGCGCAAGATCATCTGCATCCATGCCCGCGCCGTCATCGACCACGCGGATCAAGTGTCGGCCGCCTCCTTCGATCGTGACCTCGATACTGCGTGCGCCAGCATCGATCGCGTTCTCGACGAGTTCCTTGACCGCTGAGGCAGGCCGCTCAACGACCTCGCCCGCAGCGATACGGTCGACGAGGATCGGATCGAGGCGACGGACGGGGCGAGGTGGCGTGGACATGCGGAGGAAACTATAGGTGCCCTCGGACACAGCCGAAAGGCCATGATGGAAACGTTGGTTCGTGCCACACCCGCTGCCGATTCGACGCACGCTCACGAGGGTGACGACAAGATCGACGGTATGAAGATCTTACGGTTCTCTTTCGAGGGGCTTGTCCGCGCGTGAAGGCCAAGCTGCAGCGCTGCCGCACCGTATGGGGACGGACCGAACAGCGCGATACACTTCCGGGACTGCGTGCGGTGACCAACGCCGTGTATCAGCCGGCGA
This sequence comes from Methylobacterium sp. Leaf465, assembly GCF_001424705.1. Lineage (GTDB taxonomy): Bacteria > Pseudomonadota > Alphaproteobacteria > Rhizobiales > Beijerinckiaceae > Methylobacterium. Next base: position 256,249 of record NZ_LMRA01000001.1, on the reverse strand, counting down.
CCCCGGACGGGAGTTGGGCGCTGTGCGATGCTGATGGCACCATCATCGAATTTGGCGCCAATCCCATGCTGACGGACGTCGTGGACGAGGCGGACGATCGCCCGACTCTCTTCATCGGTCCGCTGATCACCCATTACGGCCATTTCCTCCTCGGCACCTTCGCGCGCCTCTGGCCACTCCTCACCTGGAGGGGACCGAAGCCGCGCCTCCTCTGCTACGCTGAAGGACCTCTGGATGCGCTGCACGCGAAATGGGCGACGCTACCGTTTCTCGCCGACATTCTCGCCCGCTTCGATCTGACCATTGCAGACCTCGTGACCTTCCAGAACGTGACGCGGATCCCGAATCTGCTGGTTCCGGAGCCGAGCGTGAAGGAGCAGGACTTCACCCATGCGATCTACGGCACGCTCACGCACTATACCGGCGAGGCGTTCTACGACCCAGTCGCTGTCGATCGGGAAACGCGGCCGGTCTACCTGTCGAAAGCAAGATTGGCATCGGGGATCTCGCGCCTGCGCAACGAGGATGTGCTGTGCGAGCGTCTGGCGCGGCAGGGGGTGGACATCGTTTTCCCGGAGACCCTGCGGTTTCCTGAGTTGGTTCGTCTGCTTTCGGAGCGGAAAATGGTTCTTGGAACGGCAGGCTCGGCGTTTCACACGGCCGTCTTCGCGGCGCCGAACCGCCGGATCCTCGCGTTGAACTGGACGCCTCCGGTCCACGCCAACTATCCCCTGCTTGATGCGCTCAATGGCACGCAGGCGCGGTACTACTTCGTTCCGGGGAGCATGATCGAAGAGGAGCCCGGCTTCCATTTCGGGTGGTCGATCCCGGACCCACAAGCGGTCGCGGCCGAGATGCTGGAGCGCGCGCATGCCTTCGACAGCCTCGAGGCCCGCGATGCCGCCGAGGACGCGGCGCGATGGCGATCCAAGTGGATCCCGGGCTGGAAACCGGTCCAGCGCTGGCTCGAGCGCCGCCTCTGAAGGCTCAGGCGACGCCTGAGCGGAGCAGATCGTGGTAGTGCACGAGCCCGACCGGGCGGTCGTCCTCGACGACGATCAGCGCCGTGATCTTCATCGATTCCTGGATTTCCAGGGCCTTCGCGAGCAACGTTTCGGGGGCGACCGTCCGTGGCTTGCCGCTCATCAGCGCCTCCACCGCGAGGCTATCGAGATCCGTGCGGAAGACGTTGCGGCGTAGATCGCCGTCCGTGAGGATACCCGCGAGGCGTCCATCGGCGTCCACCACGACCACCGAGCCGAACCCCTTCGCATCGATCTCGGCGATGGCCGCGCGCATCGGGGTCCCGCATGGGACCACCGGCAACTGAGATCCGGTATGCATCACCTCGCGAACCTGACGCAGCGAGGCCCCGAGGCGACCGCCCGGGTGATAGATGCTGAATTCCCGCGCGGAGAAGCCGCGTGCTTCGAGGAGCGCAATGGAGAGCGCATCGCCGAGGGCGAGCTGCATCGCCGTGGACGTCGTCGGGGCCAAGCCATTCGGACAGGCCTCGCGCGCCTTCGGGAGGGTCAGGCAGATGTCGGCTTCGCGGCCCAGGGTCGATGAACTGTTGGATGTGATGGCGATCAGGCCGACGCGGTAGCGACGGGCATAACCGATGATGTCGGCCAGCTCCGTCGTCTCGCCCGACCAGGATAGCGCCACCACGACGTCTTCGGGCTGGATCATGCCCAGATCGCCATGGCTGGCCTCGGCGGGGTGAACGTACAGGGCGGGCGTCCCGGTCGAGGCCAGCGTCGCAGCGATCTTGCGACCGATATGGCCCGATTTGCCCATACCCGTGAGGATGGCGCGTCCCTTGGCGCGGGCGATGCGCGACACCGCATCGGTGAACGCCGCGCCGAGCCCATTGCCGATGGACTCCATCAAGCAGGCGAGCCCGTCGCGTTCGGTCTCGATCGTCCGCAGGGCGGAGGCGACCGCCGGCGAGAGCGTCGAATCCGCGGGGATCGAGGCGGGGCGCAAGGCCTGGGCGCTGTCTGCTGGAGCCATACTGGCCCGTATCCTTCTCGTAAGATCGCGTGCGCGTGCGGCGCCACGGTCGTCCGCCTATGGACAGCGATTGTGGTCGGATGGCGACCCCTTGGCCTTGCCCGATGTGTCCCGCTCCGCGTTGACGCCCCATTAACCGTGCCGGTTGTAGGCCTGTTAACCATGAGGTCGGGGCGTCTTCCCTTGAAAGACGGTCTGGCGTCGTCCGTCTCGCGCATCCGCAGGCGGTCCAGGTCTCGAAGCGCCGTCTTCGGCGTCAAGGTCAGCGGAAAGACGTCGATCCGTGACATGCGCAGGGCCGATCGCAGGATGGCAGAGCCAAGGTCTTCGTGGCTTTGCCCTGATCGCTGCCCTCACGCTTCCGTCCCTTGCCCGGGCTCAGGCGCTTCCCTCCGGTGCGCCCGATAGTACCGTCGGAGCGCCGGCCGTGGGCGACGTCCTGCCGCTGGGCGCGGGCCTGCGGGGCAGTGCCGTCTCGGGCAGCGGGGTTCTGAACAGCAACGGCTCTGCGACCGGCGGAGAGACGTCAGGCAGCGGAGGACTGGCCACCCGTGCGCTGGCCGGAAGCCGATCCGGCAGCGCCCTCGCCTCCGGCGGGACGAATGGGCCCAACAATCGCGGACTGACGAATCTCCTGCGGCTCAGGGCGATCCCGCCGCGCCGCTTCGGGAGCGCGACGGTCCGGCCGGTCCGATCGATCACGCAAGTGCCGCCTTACGATCTGCGTCTCACGCCGGTGGTGCGCAATGCCGTGAGCGGCGTTCCGTTGCCGACGGTGCTGCCGCTCGCTGGTGTCCAGACGCCGGGATTCTTTCTCTCGACGGCCCTTCGGCGGCCGATCACCATCGACGAGGCCTACGCGCCGCTCGGGATCAAGGTCGGCACCTTCACGATCCTGCCTGCGATCCAGCAGAGCATCGGCTATGACACCAACCCCGACCAGATCACGAATCGGCTGGCCAAGCCGTCGCTGGCGCTGCGGACCGATGGCGAATTGAGCTTCCGGAGCGACTGGTCATCGAGCGAGCTCACCGGCGACCTGCGGGGGGGCTACGTCGATTATCCGGACAATCAGGGAGCCAGCCGGCCGAACGGAGCCGGCGTGACGCGGCTGCGGATCGACGCGAACCGCGACACGCGGATCGAGGTCGAAGGCCGATTTCTCCTGGAAACACAACGCACTGGCACGCCGGACCTGGCGGCCGCGACGGCGACCCGGCCGCTGATCGCGAGCTATGGCACGACGGTCGGCGTCTCCGAGCGCTTCAACCGGGTCCAGGTTTCGCTGCGGGGGTTGCTCGACCGCTCGGAGTTCGAGGATGCGCAGCTCTCGGATGGCACCATCCTGCGCCAGAGCGATCGCAACCTGAACCAGTATGGCCTGCAACTCCGGGCCGGATACGAGATCTCGCCCGTCATCACGCCCTTCGTCGATGTCCTGGCCGACACGCGCGTCTACGATCTACGCGTCGACTCCTCGGGAATACGGCGCGATTCCGATGGCATCACGCTCTCGGGCGGCGCGTCCTTTGCCCTGACCCGCTTCGTCACCGGGGAAATCTCGGCGGGACTTCAGCACCGCAGCTATGTCGACCCGGCCCTGCGCGATCTGACGGCGCCCGTCATCACCGCGGCGCTGATCTGGAGCGCGAGTCCGCTCACCACGGTCCGCCTGAATGGAGCGACGGGCATCGTCGAGACGTCGGTGCCCGGTTCGAGCGGTGTCCTGACACAAACCGCGACGCTGGAAGTCCAGCACGATCTCCTGCGCAATCTCTCGCTGACCGGCGGCATCAGCTACCTGTCGAACGACTATGACCGGGTGAACATCACCGAGCGCGGATTCTCGGCGACGGCGCGGATCGACTATCGCTTCAACCGCTGGCTGGCGATGCGCGGGAGCTACATCTACCAGCGCCTCGACAGCACCTCGTCCGGTTCAAGCTTCCACGCGAACACGTTCCTGCTCGGCCTGCGCGTCAATCCGTGACGCGCAGACCCGCTTTTTCGTCGCGGTATACCAAGAGGGTCGTGTCGAGGTCGCGCGGGTTTCAGCGCACCATCGCCAGCGACGCGCCGGATTTCGACAGCGCGCCGTCGAGGGCCCCGCCACCCTGACGCAGCCGGGCCGCGACGGTGCCGCCGGGCTGGTAGAGGTAGACCTCGCCGTCGCGGTAATCCCAGGCGGTGACCTTGGAGAGGTCCTTGTTCGGGCAGCCGGAGGCGCTGGCCTTGTAGAGGTCCAGGGCCGGAGCGCTCGACAGGGAGACCTTGCAGCTCGCGCCGGTGGCGTCCTTGGCATTCCAGGTGCCGACGACGGACGAGCGGCCGCCCGCCACGACCGGCGGCGGAGCCGGGGCGACGGGGGGCGCCTCCGGGGCGATCACCGGGGTCGAGGGGGCGACGGCCACGGTGGCGCCCACCGGGGGCGGCAGGTCCGCCGGGGCGGCGGTGGCGCCCGGCGGCGGGGCCAGCGGCTCCGAGGTGACCGGGCCGGACGGCATGGCGGGGACGACCGGCTCCAGGGCCGCCTGGGGGCCGGGGGCGATCCGGCCGCGCGTGGGACCCTCGAGGCGCTGGGAGGCACAGGCGCCGAGGCTGGCGGCGAGCGCGAGGACGGCGGCTGTCGACAGGAGCGAACGCGGCATCGATGTCATGTTCCGAGCAGGTGCGGGTGGGGAGCCCGGGGGCTCCTCGTTTCGGCCTGCGTCACCGGCAATTGCGCTGGCGGCAAGGCGCCGGGCGCGGGCGGTAAGGGATTTGCCGGGACCGCTCGATCTTTCGCGGCGGGTGTGGCGTTCGTGCCTCAGGGGATGGGGCCGACCCCCGGCTCCGTCGCGCCGGCCTGCCGCGCGGGCATCCGCCGGCGTTCCGCCAGGACGAGGTGCCGAGCGGGATCCGACCCCGGCGCGAGGATCGACGCATCGCGCTCGGTATCGCATTCCGGACGAAAGTGTGGTGACACAGGATCGGCAGTCTTGCGCCGGAGGTTCGGCAGATTCCGCGAATAAAGGCGCGCCGGATGCAAGCATGTGTCCAGTTTCGGCACAATCCCGCCTCAGAAACGCCGAGTCGACCGGGTCGGATAGCCCCGTGACGGACGGCGCAAGTCGCGCGCCCGTCATCCGCGCCCCCTGGGGCCGGACCGAAGGCCCGGCACGCGCGCCGGCCCATGCAGGAGATGGAGCCGACCATGGCGGAAGCTGCCGAGCGTTCCATGTCGACCCGACCCGGTCGCGCCGCCCGAGGCCTGGGCCTCGCGGCCCTCCTCCTCGGCGGCGGTATCGCGGGTTTCGTCGCCTGGTCCCGTCCGCCGGCCGCGATCCCGACCCTCGCCGCCGTCACGCCGGTGGACCCGCCGGCAGCGGCCCCGGTCGGTGCCGACAGGTCTGCCGACTCCGCCGCCGCGACGTCCGCCGACCCGGCGCCCGAAGTCCCGGCGCCCGTGGCACCCGAAGTCCCGGCGCCCGCGAGCGTCGCCGAAGCCACGACAGCAACCCCCGAGGCCGCGCCCGAGACCGCGCCCACGGCTATGGCGGAGCCGGCCACGGCCCAGCCGCCCCTCGTGGCGCGGTGGGTGCCGCTGCCGGTGCCGCGACCCCCGGAATTTCGCGCCGGGCGCCTCTCCGCACGGTCGACCCGCGCGGCGCCCGCCCGGACCGCCAGCGCGGCGCCGCCCCCGGAGGACACCCGCTCCTTCATCGAGAAGCTCTTCGGCGTCGAGAGTTCCGAGCCGCCGCGGCTCGCCTACGCGGCCCTGGAGACCAAACCCGTCGACGACGTCTTCCGGCGCGCCCTCAGCGCCGTGCCGACCAGCCCGACCGGCGGCGTCGCGGTCTACGATATTCGCGCCAAGGTCGTGACCCTCCCGAACGGAGAGAAGCTCGAGGCGCATTCGGGGCTGGGCGAGAGCATGGACAATCCCGGCCACACGCATGTGCGGATGAGGGGGCCGACCCCCCTCGGCACCTACGACATCCGCGAGCGCGAGCAGCCGTTCCACGGCGTCCGCGCCCTGCGTCTCACCCCCGTCGGAGGCCCCGAGGCCATCCACGGCCGGGTCGGCCTCCTCGCCCACACCTACATGCTGGGTGCGAGCGGCGCTTCGAACGGCTGCGTCTCGTTCCGCGACTACGACAAGTTCCTGCAGGCGTACCTGCGCGGCGAGGTCCAGCGCCTCGTCGTGGTCGCGGGCGGCTAGGGGCCTCACGGCCACTCGTCACGGGGCCGCGGTCCGGGATCGCGTCGGGCGCATCGGCGCCGTCGAGATCCCTTCGCGGAGGCCGTGCGTCGCGGTCCCGGCTGAGACCGCGTGGAAAGATCTGTCCCAGGACTCATCCGCATTCGGCGCGTTTCGCGTGCTGTTCGCGTGTCTTCGCGCGTCGGCAGGCGCGCCCGCCCCCGATGGGGTCCAGGGTCTCGTCGGTGTTCGGGATCGGTACGACACGCCGACGACGCTCGGCGGGACGTCTGCGCGTCGCCGCGGCGTCTTGGTTGGGAAGGAGCGTCGCCGTGCGCGCAACGACACCATGACGAAGACTTGTGCAATACTGTCGCTTCAATACTGTAAAATATACAACAAATGCTGCTTTCGGGATGGTGTTGGCCGATGAATTCCTGATAAGGCGATTGATGGATTGGTCGAATGAACCGGTGAGAGGCTGAGGATGCGGCGGCGTACATTCGTGGCGGGTCTCGCCGGGTTCATCGGGTCCCGGCCCGCGTCGGCGCAGATGCGGCACGACATGGGCACGATGGCGGGCCAGGGTGCACTTGCCGCCCCGACGCCGGCGGCGCCCGTCCTGCCCCAGGGGCAACCGCTGCGCGACCTGCCGCGCCTGCCGAACCAGTCCACCGTTCCCGGCCGCTTCAGCGCGACGATCACGGCCGGCCCGGGCGTCGTGCGCTACGCGGAGGGTCTCGAGACGCCGGTGCTGCTCTACAACGGCGTCCAGCCCGTGATCGAGGCGACGGAGGGCGACCGGATCGCGATCCGGTTCCGGAACGGCGTTCCGGGACAGCCCTCCACGATTCACTGGCACGGGATGCCGGTCCCGTCCGATCAGGACGGCAACCCGATGAACCCGGTCGCGCCGGGGGACGAGCGCGTCTACGCCTTCGATCTCCCCGAGGGCAGCGCAGCGACTTACTGGTTTCACCCGCACCCGCACGGCTTCACCGCCGAGCAGGTCTATCGCGGTCTGGCGGGCCTGTTCCTCGTCAAGCCGAAGGTCGATCCCATTCCGGCCGCCTACGGCGACACCGTCCTGATGCTCACTGATCTGCGGATCGCCGCCGATGGAACGATGCCCCGGAGCACCATGGCCGACGCCATGAACGGCCGCGTCGGCGACCATGTGCTGGTCAATGGGCAGAAGAACCCGGTCCTGTCCGTAGCGCCGGGGGAGAAGCGCCGCATCCGCCTCGTCAACGCGACGAATGCCCGGTTCCTGCGCCTCGGTTTCGAGGGCGCGCGCATGCTCCTCGTCGGCACCGATGGCGGCTTGGTGGAGACGCCGGTTCCGGTCGACGCCGTGCTGATCACGCCGGGCGAGCGCGTGGAACTCATCGTCACCTTCGACCGGCCCGGGGAGGCCCGGCTGACGACGCGCCCCTATGCGCGGGGCTGGATGGGGCCGGGTGAGCCGAAGGAGGCCGGCCTCGTCCTGCTGACGGCCCGGGTGTCGGGCCAGCCGGCCGCCGCCTCCCCGCCCCTGCCGCCGGTCTTGAACCGGATCGCACCGCTCGGCGAGCCGGTCGTCTCCCGGCGCTTCGTCTTCACGGAAGCCATGACGCAGGGCGGCGGCCGGGATGGCTCGAAGGGCATGGCGGGTATGGGAGGCATGGCGGGCATGGGAGGCATGGCGGGTATGGACCGGGGCGCGACGGCGCCGCCCGGACCCGCATCGGCCGCGCCGTCCGGCGGCATGGCGATGCGATTCCTGATCAACGGCCGGAGATTCGACCTGGGCCGCATCGACGAGGTCTCGAAGGTCGGCCAGGTCGAATCCTGGAGCATCGTCAACGAGTCGGACATGGACCATCCGTTCCACGTCCACGGGACCCAGTTCCAGATCGTGGACATCGCGAAGGGCGGCGCGGTCCGGACGCCGGAATTCCGGTCCTGGAAGGACACCGTCAACGTGGCGGCCGGCGAGACGGTCCGCATCCGCCTGCGCCAGGACATGGCGGGGCCGCGCATGTACCACTGCCACATCCTCGAACACGAGGATCTCGGCATGATGGGAACGCTCGACGTCCGGGCCTGAGCCGGGCCGGATGCCGGCGCGGCTGCGGGACGGACCGTCGCGCAGCCGGCGCCGGGCCGAGGTCAGGCGGCCCGGATGGCGTCGAGGAAGGTCTCGACCTCGCGCTGGACGGCCACGGCCTGGGTCGAGAGTTCCCCGGCCGCCATCATCACCTGCTGGGCGGCGCTGCCGGTCTCGCCGGCCGAGGCCAGCACCCGGGCCACGTTCGCCGAGACGTCCTCCGTCCCGTGGGCGGCCTCGATGGCGTTGCGCGAGATTTCTCCGGTTGCCGCCGTCTGCTCGATCACGGTCGCGGCGATCGTTTCCGTGATGCTGTTGACCGACCCGATGGTCTGGCCGATCTGGCGGATCGCGGTGACGGCCTGGGCGGTGGCCTGCTGGATCGCCGCGATGTGTCCGCCGATCTCGTTCGTGGCGCGCGCCGTCTGGCCGGCCAGTTCCTTGACCTCCGTGGCGACGACGGCGAAGCCGCGTCCGGCCTCGCCGGCCCGCGCCGCCTCGATGGTGGCGTTCAGGGCCAGCAGGTTGGTCTGGCCCGCGATGCTGGAGATCATCGTCACGGCTTCGCCGATCTGCTCGGCGGCGGCCGACAGGCTGGCCATGGCCACGTCGGTCGCCTGGGCCTCCCGCGTCGCCGCGGCCGCGACCGTGTTCGACTGCTTCACCTGACGCTCGATCTCGCGCAGGGAGGCCACCATCTCCTCCGCCGCCGAGGCGACCGTCTGCACGTTCGCGGAGGTCTGCTCGGCGGCCGCACTGGAGGCCTGGGCCTGATGACTCGTCGCGTCGGCCACGCCCGTCATGGAGCGGGCGGTGGCGTCGAGTTCGGTGGAGGCCGCGGTGACGACCCCCACGGCGGCGCCGATCGTCCGTTCGAACCCCTTGACCAGCTCGTCGACGCGGTCGGCGCGGCGCTGACGGGCGGAGCGCTCCGAGACCTGCTGGGCCTCGAGTTCGATGCGGGCGATGGCGTTCCGGCGGAAGACGTCGACGGCCTTGGCCATCGCGCCCATCTCGTCCGTGGCGTCCTGCGACGGCACGACGACCGCCGTTTCCCCGGCGGCCAGGCGGGTCATGGCCTCGGTCATCCCGGCGATCGGGCGGATCAGGCTGCGGGCGATCAGGACGGCCATGCCGCCGCCCAGGATCAGCGCCAGGGCGATCAGGCCCTGCTGCAGGCGCTCGCCGAAGGCGACGGTCGCCTCGGTGGTCGCGGCGACGGCCTTCATCCGCCCCTCGGTGACGGCGCGGGATTGGACCCCGGCGGCCGTGATGGCGGCGACCTTCGTCTTGATGCCGTCGAAATCGCGGCGGCTGTCCTCCATGGCCTTGGCGGCCTCCTGGAAGGCGCCGATATAGCTGGCGAACGCAGCCTCGCCGCGGGTGATCGCCGCGGCGGACGCCGGGTCGGGATCGAGGGCCCGAAGCGCCTTGCCGGCGGCCACGGCCGTCTGGGCGTAGTCCGCGAAGATCGTCGGACCCTTGGGGTCCAGGGTCGTCAGGAAACGCCAGGCGGACATCCGCGTCAGCAGGACCGCGCTGTCGTAGGTCTGGGCCTGGATGAGGTGCGCCACGCTGCCGTTGGCCCGGATCTCCTGGAGGATGGCCTGGTTCAGGCGGGTCAGGCCGTTGCCCTCGTCGAACAGGCGGGTGCGAGCCTCGGCCAGGGCGGCGCCGCTGGCTCCCAGGCGGACGACGTCCTGCTCCAGGTCCCGGCCTCCGTCGGGCAATTGGGCGTAGACCTTCCGACGCTCGTCCGAGGCCGTGTTCCGCGTCACCCGGTCGCCGATCTCGACGATGCTCCGGCGGGTCTGATCGAGGTCGACCAGGGTCTCCGGCTTGGCCGTGGCGCTGTATGCGAAGGATTGGGCGATGAGCCGGTCGGTCAGGCCCGTGATCGTGTAGATGTCGCGGGTGTTCGTCTCGATCCGGTTGCGGTTCTCGTACTGGCCGGACAGTTCGGCGAACTGGTAATGCGATGCGATGCCCAGGCCGGCGATGAGGAGCATCAGCGTGCCGAAGCCGGCATACAGGCGGGTCCGAATACCGAACTTCATTGCAGTGTCTCGCTGAGTAGGATTACGTCGCGAGACCTTTAATAGGCTAGATCCAACAATATTCCGTTAAAAGAGCAGTATAGAAGTCCGTCTGAGCAAGGCGCATTGCTTGCAGGGTCCACCTAACCTTCGGGATGGTCCCGCGCGGCCGGACCCTACGGAGCGATGCCGTCGATGGCGAGGCGCAGGTGCTTCGGGCCGCGCAGGGCCGAGCCCGGCCGGTAGGGCGGGGGGTCGACGGTCAGGCGCGGGTTCTTCAGGCGGCGGGCGAGGGCCACCAGGGCGGCCTCGACCTCGAAGCGGGCGAGCGGCGCGCCGACGCAGTAGTGCAGGCTGCCCCCGAAGCCGAGATGGCGGTTGTCGGCCCGGTCGGGATCGAAGCGGTCGGGCTCGGCATAGACCTCGGGGTCCCGGTTGCCGGAGGCGAGCAGCAAGACGAGGGGGGCCCCCTCCGGGATGGTGACGCCGTTCTGCGTGATCGGGCACAGGGTCTTGCGGGTGCGGAACTGGACCGGGGGCTCGTAGCGCAGCAGCTCCTCCACGACGCGGGGGGCGCGGGACGGGTCCTCGCGCAGGCGCCGCAGCTCCTCCGGGTGGCGGAGCAGGGTCAGCATGCCGTTGGTGATGAGGTTCACCGTGGTCTCGTGGCCGGCCACCAGCATCAGGATCGCGGTGGCGATGAGGTCGAAGTCGCTCATGCGCCCGTGGCCGTCGACGGGCGCGGTGGCCAGGCCCGACAGCATGTCGTCCTGCGGATCCTTGCGCTTCTGCGCGATCAGGCCCTGCATGTATTCGGAGATGGCATCGAAGGTGCGGCTGTTCTCGGCGCGCAGGTCGTCGTCCTGCAGGGTGTCGGGTTCGAGGGCGGTGGCGAGCTGCGTCGCCCAGCCGTGGAACTGCGCCTCGTCCGCCGGCGGGATGCCCAGGAGTTCGCAGATCACCGTCACGGGGAGCGGATAGGCGAGGTCGTCGACGATATCGATGGCCGTCGCGTCCCCGAGCCTGTCGAGGATCTCGTCCACGAGGACGTGGGAGCGCGCCCGCAGGGCCTGGACCCGCTCCGGCGTGAACTGCTGCATCACGGCGGCGCGCAGGGCGTCGTGGTCCGGCGGATCGCGGAAGATGAAGGGCCGGTGGGTGTCGGTGATGTGGTCGCGCACCGGCTTCACCAGCCAGTCCTTGAGCGGGTTGCCGGTCTTGGGCCGGTCGGCCGGCGGCAGGGTCTCGGAGCTCACCCGCGGGTCGTGCAGCAGGCTCGCGATCGCCGCGTGGGAGGCGGCCACGTAGGTGCCGTCCGCCTGGCGCGAGACCGGGCATTCCCGCAGGCGGGCGAAGAGCGGGTACGGGTCCGGCCGGGCGGCCTCGTCCTTGATCTGCGCGAACAGGGTGTGGTCGCTCATGCCGCGTCCTTCTCGGAAGATGTGGGCTCGGCGGGTTCGGGGAAGGCCGGCGGCAGCACCGCGAACGGGCCGGCATCGACGCCGCCGGTCTCGGGCGGGAACGGCGCCCCCGCGGCGATGTGCTCGGCATAGGTCGGGAGCCAGCGGGCGCAGTCGAAGGCCACGGCGGCGATGCAGCGGCCCTCCCGGCCGTAGACCGCCACGAACCGGCCCTCCTTCAGGCTGCCCCGGGCCACGACGAAGCCGTCGGCGCCCGTGGTCAGGCCCACCGACTTGAGGGTGATTCCGCCCTGGCTCGACCAGAAGGCGGGCACCTCGGCGTAAGGCTCCGGCGCGAGGCCGGCCAGGAGCCGGCCGGCATGCCGGCCCTGCGCGACGGCGTGGCCCCAGTGCTCCAGGGCGATGCGGTGGCCCGGATAGAGCGGATGGGGAAACCGCGCAACGTCGCCGGCCGCCGCGATCCGGGTATCGGGCCGTTCGGATTCGTCGAGGACGTAACCCTGCGCGTCGCAGTCGATCCCGCCGTCGTCGCAGGCGAGGCCCGAGCCTTCGAGCCAGCCCGTGTTGCGCACGGCACCGAGGGCCACCACCACCACGTCGGCCGGGAGAACCGTGCCGTCGGCGAGGCGGACCCGCGCCACGCGGCCGGCGCCGTCATCCTCCAGGGCCGCCACCTTGACGTTGCTGCGGATGGTGGTGCCGAGGCTGGCATGCAGGGCCTCCACCACGGAGCCGAGATGCTGCCCGAGCACCTTGGCGAGGAGGGTCGGGCCGGTCTCCACCAGGGTGACGGTCAGACCGAGGGCCCGGCACGAGGCCGCCACCTCGCAGCCGATGAAGCCGCCGCCGATGATGACCACGTGGGCCGGGCCGGCGGCGAGGTCGCGCCGCAGGGCCTCGGCCTCGTCGCGGCCCCGCAGGGTATGCACGCCCGCGAGCCCTGCTTCCGCGGCGTTCGGCCAGCCGCGCGCGGAGGCCCCGGTGGCGATGAGCAGCCGGTCGTAGGGCACCACCTCGCCGCTCGCCAGCGTCACGGTCCGCCGGGTGCGGTCGAGGCCGGTTGCCGGATCACCGAAGCGCCAGTCGGCCTCGAGCGCCACGAGGTTCGGCAGCGTCGTGGCGTCGGCCGCGACCTCCCCGGTGAGCACCGCCTTCGAGAGCGGCGGCCGGTCGTAGGGGCGGTGCGGCTCGGCCCCGATGATGGTCAGGGGGCCGCAGAAGCCCGCCTGCCGCAGGCTCTCGGCGCCGCGCAGGCCGGCCAGGGAGGCCCCGACCACCACGATCCGCGTCTCGGCGTCGCTCATCGCGGGTCGGCCCCGGCATCCTCGACGCGGATGGCCTGCACCGGACAGGCGATCCGGGCGCGCTCGATGTCGTCGCGGGCGGCGGCCGAGGGGGCCGGGTCGTAGTGGAGGGCCTCGCGGCCCTTCAGGACGAAGTGGTGGGGGGCCGCGTAGCAGCACTGGGCGTAGGCCTGGCAGAGGTTCAGGTCGACGGTGACCCGCAGGCCCCCGGCGGCCCGGCGCCCGTCGGCGCTCGGCCGGTCGTGGTGGTTCAAGTCGGACATGCTGGCGCAATCTACCCGACCCGCTCACGGTTCCGCGACGCACCACGTGCCACGGGGACGCGGCCCGGCGCGCGAACGGACGCCGCCCCGGGACCGGCCGCCGGTGATGCGCCCCGGCCACAGGGGAGCGGGAAGAGGGTCCGCGCCCCGACAGGCACTTGTCATACAATAACATCCCCATCATGAAACATTATAACGTTGAGTGATGGGGTGAGCGGGTGCGTCGATCGCGGATGGTGTGGGCCGGCGCGGCCCTGGCGGGGGCCGGCCTCGGGGCGAATGCCGGCGCGGCGCAGCAGGCCCAGGCGACCCTGGACGAACTCAGCGTCACCTCGCCGAGCCCGATCCAGCCCGTCCGCGGGGCGGGCGGCGCCGCGGGCGACGCCGGCGCGTCGTTCCCGGTGGGCGTGCTCCCGGTGGTGACCAGCACCTACTCGCCCGTCACCGTGGTGACGCAGCAGCAGATCGCCCGCGAGCAGCCGCGCACCCTCGGGGACGCCCTGTTCGACCGCCCCGGCATCTCCTCCTCGACCTACGCGCCCGGCGCCGCCAGCCGGCCCATCATCCGTGGCCTCGACAACGCCCGGGTGCGCATCCAGGAAAACGGCGTCATCAACAACGGCGTGTCGGACCTCGGCGAGGACCACACCGTTCCGGTGAACCCTCTCGTCAGCGACCGGATCGAAGTGATCCGCGGACCGGCGACCCTCCGCTACGGCTCCGGGGCGATCGGCGGCGTCGTCTCGGCCGAGAACAACCGGGTCCCGACCTTCATCCCGGCGAACGGGGTGTCCGGTCAGGTCACGACCGGATTCTCCAGCGTTGACAACGGGCGGCTCGGCGCCGCGACGGTGGATGCCGGCAAGGACGGCATTGCGGTCCATGCCGACGGCTTCCGCAGCGCCACGGACAGCTACGCCATTCCGGGCGGGATCCAGCGCAATTCGGCCACCGAATCCCAGGGCGGCTCCGTCGGCATCTCGGCCATCGGCGACCGCGGCTTCGTGGGCATCTCCTTCAGCCACTACGACGCGCTCTACCAGATCCCCGGCGGGGAGGCGGCCGAGAGCCGGACCCGCCTCGACCCGCGCCAGGATCGAGTCGTCGCCCGGGGCGAGTACCGCCCGCTGGACGGCCCCCTGGAGGTGATCCGGTTCTGGGCCGGCGGCTCGGTCTACCGGCACGACGAGCGCGGCATCGGCGAGACCGGGATCGACGGCATCCAGGCCACCTTCAAGAGCCGGGAGGCCGAGGGGCGCATCGAGGCCCAGCACGTGCCGGTCTTCACCGCCCTGGGGACGCTGACGGGCGCCCTCGGCGTGCAGAGCGGACGCAGGGTGCTCAACACGCAGGGGGAGAGCTTCCTGCCGCCGACGGAGTCGCGCTCGAACGCGGTCTACCTCTTCGAGCAGCTCGACGTGGGCCACGGCCTGCGCTTCCAGGCGGCCGGGCGCATCGAGGGCACGCGCTCGGCGAGCACGGCGGTGCAGTTCCCGAGCGACTACCTGCCGGTCGAGGGGCAGGATCCCCTGGCGTTCGGCCTCAAGCGACGCTTCGCGCCCAAGAGCGCCAGCTTCGGCGCCCTCCAGGACCTGCCCTACGGCTTCGTGGCCAGCGTGAACGGCTCCTACGTGGAGCGGGCGCCCACGGCCTACGAGCTGTTCTCGCAGGGACCGCACGACGCGACCGAGACCTTCGAGATCGGCGATCCCCGCCTGAAGCTCGAGCGTGCCCGCACGGTGGAGATGAGTCTCCGCCGGGCGCAGGGGCCGCTGCGCCTCGACGCGACGGGCTACTACACCCGCTACACCGGCTTCATCTACAAGCGCGACACGGGCAACCGCTGCGGCGACGACTTCGCCTCCTGCGGCAGCGGGGACGAACTTCGGCAGATCGTCTACGCACAGCAGAACGCCACCTTCTACGGTGCGGAGATCGCCGCGCAGCTCGACCTGATCCCGGTGGGCAACGGCTGGGCCGGCCTCGAGGCGCAGTACGACTTCGTCCGGGCGCAGTTCGACGACGGCTCCTACGTGCCACGCATTCCACCCCATCGCCTGGGCGGCGGCGTGTTCCTGGCGACCGAGGGCTGGTTCGCCCGGGTGAACCTGCTGCACGCCTTCGACCACGTGGAGATCGCGCCGTTCGAGACGGTCACGCCCGGCTGGAACGACCTGCGCGCCGAGGTGAGCTACACCAAGGCCGTCGATCCGGCGCTCTACGGCGCGAGCGAAGTCACCCTCGGGCTGCAGGGGCGCAACCTCCTCGACGACGACATCCGCAACTCGGCCTCGTTCAAGAAGGACGAGATCCTGCTGCCGGGCCGCAACGTCCGCCTCTTCCTGACGGCACGCTTCTGAGCCGCGGCGCTTCCGCGTCTCGCCGTGACAATAAAAGCCGACGCGGGGGCCCAACCGTGCTACACGGAGCCAACCCCGCACGACCCCGTGCCCTGGGCAACCCCATGAGGCCCAAGTGGCAAATGCGTTCAAGAGCGGTGCGTCGCAGTCGCGATCGACCAATGATTTCAACGAGCGCGCGAAGCTCCTGTCCGAGCGCCTGGGCGCGATCGAGAAGCCGGTCCAGATGAAGCGCGGGAACGCGCCGCGCCGCACCTTCAAGGCAGGCCCGCGTCCCGAAGAGGAGACGGCGGAGCCGGCCGAGGCCCAGACCGAGGGCCAGGAGACCGCCGAGGGCGAGGACGCCGAGTCCGAGACGCGCTCCGAGAGCTGAGGACGAACGCGGTTCGCCCGATCGTCCAACACGAAAAGGGCCGACGCGCCGCGTCGGCCCTTTTCGCTGTCTGGTTCGCGTCCGTCCCGTTCCGGGCGCCGCCGAAGAGGTGCGCTCAGGAGTGGTTCGGCGGCGCGCTCATACGCCTTGACCCTTCGCCGCGGGCCTTAGGTCAGCGGCGGGCCTTGGCCTTGCGCGCCGCGTAGCGGGCATCGCGGGCCGCCTTCTTGGCGACGAGCTCGGCGGCCTTCGCCTCGGCGGCGGCCAGAGCCTCGGCTTCTTCGCGGGCGATCTGCGCGGCGAGTTCCGCTTCCTCGCGGGCCCGCTTGGCTTCCGCCGCGGCCTTCTCGGCGGCGATCCGGGCCGCCTCGCGCTCGCGGGCGCGCTCTTCGCGGGCGCGGGCGACCTCGGCGCGGGCCTGCGCCTTGGCGATCATCTCCGGATCATCGGCCGGAGGACGGGCCTTGAATTTTTCCAGCAGCATCTGCTTGGCGCTGACGGAGTTCTTACGGCGATCGTCGAAGTTCCTGTAGTCGAAGGCGCCCATCTGACCTTTCTCATGTGGTGTGTCGCCCGCATCCGGCGTGGAGCACGCGCGGTATGGGGCCGTGGAAAAACTGGGGTATACGCTGATCTTGCACCGCAACAGCCCCATGCCCGACCGCCTGCCGGGAATCAACAGAAGCCGCTCATCGAAAAGCGGCTTCTGACAGGTTGTTGAAACGATGCCGCAGCATTCGAGCCGGTCTCGGGCCGCCCGCATCGGGCGACCCGGACCGACCGGCGGCGATCAGGCCGCCTGGAGGTTGCCGGCCGACTGCTTGCCGGTGCGGCGGTCGTTCTCGATCTCGTAGGAGACCTTCTGACCCTCGATCAGGTTGCGCATGCCGGCGCGCTCCACGGCGGAGATGTGAACGAACACGTCCTTGCCGCCGTCATCCGGCTGGATAAAGCCGTAACCCTTGGTCTCATTGAACCATTTCACGGTGCCCGTGCTCATGGTGCTGTTCTCCTGAAGCGTTGTCTTGCCTGCCATCGGCTGCCCGGTGCCCGCGTCGCAATCGCGCGGGCACCCGAGGCGCAGGGTCGTCGGATGGGATGTGCGATCGCAGCGGCACCCGCGTGCAGGACTGGCGAGCAGTCCTGGGAAAAGGGCGGGTGAGCTACCCGGAATGAGCCGGCCATGGAGCGATGGGGACAAAAGTAGGAAGCCTGCGACGCAGGGACAAGGCGCCAGCCAAAGCCGGGTTCCCTGGCCGATGGCGGAAAGCCGAGGCGGAGCCGGGCCTGCGGCGAACCGCGCAACCACCCCCGCGGCTGGGGGTAGAGCGGTGCACCGCGGTTGCTGCACCGCCGCCGGACCGGTAGGCTGGCGGTCAACATATGTGGGTCCGAAGGGCCCTGGGACAGGGCCGGGATGCGGGACCGGCAGCGGGGCCGCGGCCCGGAAGGGGATGGGATGGCGAGGCCTGCGACGCAGCGACGAAAGCCGGGAGCGCAGGCGCACCGGGCTCGCCGGAACGGCCATTCGTGACGCGGATTCGGGGGCGGATGCGTCGCGCGTCGGTCTGGAGGCTCGCCTGCTTCGCCTGGCCGCTCGTCCTCGGTTCGGCCGGGGCCGGGCTCGCCGTGGGGCCGGCCCGGGCTTTCGACCTGTTCGGACTGTTCGGCTCCGAGGAGGAACCGCCGGTTCCGAGCGCGGGCGCCCTGCCCTACACGGTGAAGATCTCGGGCATCGATGACGACGACGTCCTGCGCGCGCTGCAGGACACCTCGACGCTCTATCGCCTGCGCCAGGAGGCGCCGCCGGACGGCGAGGGCCTGGTGCGCCGGGCGGAGGCCGACCAGCGCCGCCTCGCCGACGTGCTCTCGGGCTACGGCTACTACCAGGGCACCGTCGCGATCCGCGTCGACGGCGTCGCGCTGGCCGGCGAGTCCACCGTGGTGGCGGCCGCCCGCGCGGCCGAAGCGTCGCGCTCCCGCGCCCTCGTGCCGGTCAAGGTCGTGGTCGATTCCGGTCCCCTCTACACCCTGCGGTCGATCCGGGCCCGCGACCCCCGGGGCAACCCGTTTCCCGAGGAGGTCCTGCCGGAGCGCTTCACCCGCGTCGGGGACGACGTGCCGGCCCGCTCGGCCACCGTGCTGGCCCGCGAGGCCAAGATCGTCGATCGCTTCCGGGCCCTGGGCCATCCCTTCGCCAAGGCGGTCGCCCGCGACCCCGTGGTGGACGACGCCGCCCACGTCATGGACGTGACCTACACCGTCGATCCCGGGCCGATCGCCGGCCTCGGCGAGGTCGCGGTGCGCGGCACGCAGGACATCGACCCGGCGGTGGTGCGCTCGTTCATCTACGCCGAGCCGGGCGATCCCTACTCGCCCAAGGCCGTGTCGGACATCCGACGCTCGGTCGCCAAGGTCGAGGGGTTGGGCTCGATCCGGGTGCGCGAGGGCGAGACCCTCGATCCGTCCGGCAACCTGCCGATCTTCGTTGACGTCACCGAGCGCGAGAAGAACCTGATCGGCGTCGCGGCCCGCTACTCCACCGTCGACGGTCCCGGCATCCGGGCCTACTACGCCAACCGCAACCTGTTCGGCGGCGGCGAGACCTTCCGGGTCGATGCCGACATCTACTATCTCGGCAACGACCTCTACGCCAAGCAACGCAAGGCCGCCGGCATCGACTCGAACGGCCTCGGCGGGCGGCTCTCGGCCACCTTCGTCAAGCCGGGTCTCTGGGGCACCCGGAACGACTTCATCGCCAACGTCTTCGTGGGCCGCGAGGCGCAGCAATCCTACGTCAGCGACGCGGCGGGCGGCACCGTCGCCCTGCGCCACCGCTTCTCCGACACCTTCTTCGCCCAGGTCGGCCTCGACGGACAGGCCGGGCGCTCGCAGGACGCCCTCGGCAAGGTCGATTACCGCCTCGTCGGCGTGCCGCTCTCCGTGAGCTACGATTCCACCGACAACCTGCTGGATCCGACCGAGGGCGTGCGCCTCACCGCCTCGGCGACGCCCTATGCGGGCTTCCTCGGCTCCGATCCGTCGATCTTCGTCGCCAAGGCGCAGGGCTCGACCTACTACGCCTTCGACGACGAGGGCCGCTACATCCTGGCCGGCCGCATCGGCTTCGGCTCGATCTCGGGGGCGAACCTCGAGGACATCCCGGCCAACATCCGGTTCTTCGCCGGCGGCGGCGGTTCCGTGCGCGGCTTCCCCTACCGGACGCTCGGCCCGCGCGGACCCTTCAACCTGCCCATCGGCGGACGCAGCCTGCTCGAGGCCTCGGTGGAGGCGCGCATCAAGGTGACCGACACCATCGGCGTCGTGCCCTTCATCGACGCGGGTACCGCCTTCGCCGGCAGCCTGCCGGATTTCGACGAGCGCATCCGCTACGCGGTCGGCCTCGGCCTGCGCTACTACACCGGCATCGGCCCGATCCGGGTCGACCTCGCCTTCCCGATGGACCGCATCAAGGGCAACCACGAGCGCCCGGTGGCCCTGTACATCAGCCTGGGGCAGTCCTTCTGATGGGATTCTGGAAGCGTCCGCGCGCGCAGGTCGCCGCCGCCACCCTGTGCCTCTCCGTCTTCGCTGCGACGCCGGCCACCCTGACCTACGCCGACGAGGGCGAGAAGACCGTGCTCGGCGGCCTCCTCTCGAAGGCCCTGTCGACGCCGGGCTCGCGGGTCGCCATCGGGGCCGTGGACGGCGCCCTCTCGTCGGACGCCACCATCCGCGACGTGGCGATCAGCGACGCCAACGGCGTCTGGCTGAAGCTCGACCGGGCGCGCCTGGTCTGGCGCCGCCTCGCCCTGCTCTCCGGCCGCCTGGAGGTGGACAGCCTGGAGGTCGGGCGCCTCGAAGTGCTGCGCCGCCCCCTCCCCGCCCCGGTCTCGGCGACGCCGGAGCCCGACGGATCGCTGCTGCCCGACCTGCCGGTGAAGGTCGAGGTGAAGACCTTCAAGCTCGCCGAACTCGTTCTCGGCGAGGCCCTCGCCGGGCAGCCGGCCCGCCTGACGGCCGAGGGCCGGGCCAAGCTCGGCGCGCCGGCCGAGGGCCTCGACCTCGATGTGGCGGTGCGCCGCCTCGACGCCGAGGGGCGCTTCGGCGCCCGCCTGCTCTTCGTACCGAAGGGCGAGACCCTGGAGCTCAAGACCACCCTGGTGGAGCCCACCGGCGGGCTTCTCTCCAAGGCCGCCAACCTCCCCGGCGCACCCCCGATCAACCTCGACCTCGACGGGCGCGGCACGCTCGACGCCTGGAACGCCCGCCTCGACTTCGATGCCGGGCCGGACCTCGGGGCCCGCGGCACCGCCCGCATCTCCCGCATCGGGGCCGAGCGCCGGCTCGCCCTCGACCTCGCCTCGCGGATCGAGGGCCTGCTGCCCGGCCCGGCGGCGGCGATCTTCTCGGGCACGACCAAGCTCGACGGCGGCCTGCGCTTTTCCGACAGCGGGGCCTTCGGCATCGACCGGCTGGAGCTGACCTCGCGCACGGCCCGGCTCGAGGCCCAGGGTACCCTCACCGCCGACCGGATCGCCGACTTCCTCGTCTCCGCCCGCGCCGTGCCCACCGAGGGCGGCGTCACCAAGGCGGCGGATGCCGAACTCGACACCCTGGTCTTCGATGGCAGCGTGAAGGGGCCGATCGCGCGGCCCGTCGTCAATGGCACGCTGAAGGCCGCGGGCCTGCGCGCCGGCGGCTCGGTACTGGAGCGGGTCGACGCCACCCTGTCCATGGCGCCGGCCGGCGCCGATCCCGCCGCCGCCCGCTTCGTGCTAGCCGCCGACGCCAAGGTGGACGGCCTGCGCCTCGCCGATCCGGCCCTGCGCCGGGCCATCGGATCGCGGGCCGGGCTGAGCTTCCGGGGCACGCTGCAGCCCGACGGCATCGTCGACGTCGCCGAATTCAAGCTCGACGGCCCGACGGCCCGGGCCGCCTATGTGGGCCGGATCGGGCAGAACACCCTCGCGGGCACGCTCGATGCGGCGCTGTCCGACCTCGCGGCCTTCTCGGAGGTGGCCGGGCGGCCGCTCGCCGGCACCCTGACGGCGCGGGCGGCGCTGAGCGGCGACCCGGCCCGCAAGGCGGTGAACGCCGATCTGGACCTGCGCACCTCGGGCCTGGTCCTGTCCCTGCCGGCCCTCGACCGGACCCTCGGCCCGTCGCCGCGCTTCAGCGGCCGCCTGTCGCAGGTCTATGACGGCTACGCCTTCGAGAACGCCCGCCTCGAGGGCGCCGAGATCGTCGGGCGCCTGGAGGGCCGCGCCACCGCGCGCCTCGCCGACGCCAAGCTGCTGGTCGACCTGAAGGACCTGTCGACCCTCGACCCGAAGCTGTCCGGCCGCGCGCTCCTCGACGGGCGCCTCACCGGCACCCTGGAGAAGCCCGATCTCACCGCCACGCTCACCGCCGACGACGCCCGCGCCCTCGGTCGCCCCTTGCGCGACCTCCGGGTCGAGACGGCGCTGACGGACGTCACCGGCGCCCTCGACGGCACCCTGCGCCTGTCCGGCGCGGTGGGCGGAAAGGCCCTGCGCGGGGACGCCCACGTGGCCCGGCCCGCCCCCGACGCCTGGGTCCTCGACCGCCTCGCCTTCGGCCTCGGCTCGGTCACCCTCGACGGGCACGCCGCCCTCGACGCCCGCACCTTCCTCACCGAGGGGGCGCTGGCCCTCAAGGCCGGGAATCTAGACGACCTCGCGCCCCTCGCGCTGACACCGATGGCGGGCAACGTCGAGGCCGCCGTCACCCTGTCCCGCGCGGGCGGGCGCCAGGACGCCGGCATCCGGGCGAACGGGGCGTCCCTGCGCTTCGGCGAATTCGCCCTGTCGCGCCTCGACGCCGACCTCACCGGGCGGGACCTGCTCGGCCGGCCCATCGTCGACGGGCGGGTGAACGCCGACCGCCTCCTCGCCTCCGGGCAGAGCCTCGACACCGTGCGCCTCGTCGCCGTGGGCTCGCCGAGCGCCAGCGACATCACCCTGACGGCCAAGGCCCGGGGTTTCGACCTCGACGGCGCCGCCCGTCTCGTGCCGGGCGAGCGCACCCGCATCGACCTGTCGCGCTTCTCCGCCGCGCGGGGTGGGGACCGCTTCGCCCTGGCCGGCCCCGCGAGCGTGACCCTCGACGGAGGCTCGGCCGTGATCGACAACCTCGTGGTGTCCGCCGGTAGCGGCCGCCTCAGCCTGTCGGGCCGGGTCGGCGAGGCCCTCGACCTCAAGCTCGGCATCCGCAGCCTGCCCCTCGCCCTGGCGCGGATCGCCGCGCCCAACCTCGCCCTCTCCGGAACCCTCGACGGCGAGGCGGACCTGCGCGGCTCCGCCAACCGGCCCGAGGGCCGCTACGCCCTGACGGTCGCCCGCCTCATTACGCCCGAGACCCGCAAGGCCGGCCTGCCGCCCATCGACGCCCGGGCGAGCGGCACGGTGAGCGACGGACGCGCCGGGATCGACGGACGGGTCTCCGCCGGGCGCGGCGCCGAGCTGACGGTGACCGGCTCCCTGCCGGTGGCCCCCGGCGAGGCGCTGGCGGTGAAGCTGCGCGGCACCCTCGACGCGGCGCTCGCCAACAGCCTCCTCAGCGTCGGCGGCCAGCGCGTCGCCGGGCGCATCGCCCTCGACGCCGGTGTGACCGGCACCCTCGCGGCCCCCCGCGCCGAGGGCAGCGCCACCCTGACGGGCGGTTCCTTCACCGATCCGCTCCAGGGCATTCGCCTGACCAACATCGAGGGACGGGTCACCGGCCGGGGCGACACCCTGGTGGTGGAGCGCCTGACCGCGCTGACCCGCAACGGCGGAAGCCTGCGCGGCGACGGCCGGGTGGCGCTCGATCCCGCCGCCGGCTTCCCGGGCTCGCTTCGGGTCTCGGCCGAGCGGGCGGAGCTCGTCTCTAGCCCGCTGATGACGGCCGTGGCGAGCCTCAACCTTGCGCTCACGGGGCCACTGGCCCGAACCCCGAAGGTGGCGGGCCGGATCGACCTCGTCTCCGTCGACGTCTCGGTGCCGGACCGCCTGCCCGCCACGGTGCAGCCCCTGCCCGAGATCCGTCGCGTGAACACGCCCCCGGAGGTGCGCGCCCGCCTCGCCGCCCGGGCCGATCGCCGCGCCAAGGTCGCGGCCCTGGGCAAGCGGGGCAAGGTCGCCCCGCCCTTCGACGCCACCCTCGACGTCGCCGTGAACGCCCCCAACCGCATCTTCGTGCGCGGCCGCGGCATCGATGCCGAATTGGGCGGCGCCCTCCGGATCACCGGCTCCTCGCGAGATCCCGTCGCCACCGGCGATTTCGAGATGCGGCGCGGCCGCCTCAGCGTGGTCGGCCAGCGCCTCGACTTCACCCGCGGGCGCCTGACCTTCGGCGGCGAGATCGCCACGCCGGATCTCGACTTCGTCGCCGAGACCAAGGCCGCCGAGGTCACGGCGCGGATCGCCGTGACGGGTCCGGCCAACCAGCCGAGCTTCCTCCTCACCTCGGACCCGAGCCTGCCGCAGGACGAGGTGCTCTCGCGCCTGCTGTTCAAGAAGGCCTCGGGGGGCCTGTCGCCGTTCCAGGCCCTGCAGCTCGCGCAGGCCGTGGCCCAGTTCTCCGGCGGGGCCGGCGGCGTCGACGTCTTCGAGCAGGCCCGCAAGGGCCTCGGGCTCGACAGCCTCGACGTCTCCACCGGCGCCAGCGGCGGACCGGCGCTGGGCGCCTCGCGCTATCTCAGCGACCGCCTCAGCGTCGGCGTGAAGGCGGGCGCCAAGCCCGCCGACACGGCGGCGACGGTGGATTACGACGTGACCCGGCGCATCAAGATCCAGGGCGAGGCCGGCAGCGACGGCCGCACCGCGGTGGGCGTCGGGGCCGAGTGGGAATACTGACGCTCAGCGCGTCAGCCAGAGGGACTGGCCGATGCCGCTGAGCGGTTCGTGGAAATGCGTGACCAGGACGATCGCCCAGAGCAGGCCGAGGATCGTGGTGAGGGCGACGAGGATGACCTCGCCGGACTCGCGCAGCCTCAGGAATCGGTGGGCCCCCTTGGGCGATGGGGTCTCGGTGCGTTGCCGTGCCATTCCGTCTCCGGGTCGAGCTTGTCATCCATCGAACGCCGCAAGCCGCGGGCCAGGAACCCGCGTCCGGGTCGCCCTCGCGCAACCGTGACGTCCCCCATCCCACTCCGGAATGACCCTCGTGTCCGCCTCCTCCCTGCTCATCTATCCCGATCCCCGCCTCAGGCTCGTGGCGGCTTCGGTCGCCCGGTTCGATGACGCTCTGCACGAATCCGCCCGTGACCTCGAGGCGGTGATGCTGGCGGTCTCCGCCCTCGGGCTCACCCTGCCGCATATCGGGCAGGGCCAGCGCCTGGTGCTGCTGCGGATGGAGCCCGGCGAGCCGGTGACCGCCTACGTGAACCCGGAGATCGTCTGGGCCTCCCCCGAGCGCGGACCGCAGCAGGAGGGCAGCGTCTCGATGCCGGGGGTGATGGACGTGGTCGACCGGGCCGTGCGGATCCGGGTTCGCTACCGCGACCTCGAGGGCGCCGAGCACGAAGAGGACGCCGAGGGATTCCGGGCGGCCTGCCTCCAGCACGAGATCGACCAGCTCGACGGGATCTTCTGGATCGAGCGCCTCTCCCGCCTGCGCCGGGACCGGGCGATCAGGCGCTTCGCCAAGCTGCGCCGGTCAGGCCCCTGAAAGCGCGGCCGCCGTGCGTCGGAATGGCCGCGAGCGCGTTATGGCTTGGCGGCCCGCCCTCCTCCCGAGAGGCCGGCCGCCGATCACGTTCGTTTCTGCCGAGAATTTCCCGATGCGTTCGATCCGACCTCTCCTGCTCGCCCTGGCGGTCGCCGGCACGGCGCAGGCGACCATCCGGGAGGCCCCGGCTGCGCCGGCCCCCGCACCGGTACCGGCGATCGGATGCGCGTCCCTGGCGAACCTGCGGCTGCTCCTGCGCGAGAGCAGGGACGTGGTGGCCACCGCCGTCGCGCGCCTCACCGACGACAAGGCCGACCACCTCGGCTGCCAGGTCGTTGCGCGCGATGCGGTGGCGGGCATCGCCGAGCACCTGACCCTGAACGGCAGCGCCTACGATTGCCTGACCCTGCGCACCACGAGCGTCTGCCATTGGGTCGTCGCCGGCACGGTCAAGCCCACCGAGGCCGTGGCGAAGCCTCGCGCGGGCGAGAAATCCAAGGCGGCCGACAAGACGTCCGACAAGGCCACCGACAGGACGTCCGACAAACCCGCCGCACCGGAGAAGAGCCGCCGATGACCCGACCTTTGCGCGTCCTCCCCCTGGCCCTCCTCCTCGGCCTCGCCGCCGGCACCGCCGCCCGCGCCCAGCCGGTCGAACCCACCGACGTCATCGCCTGCAAGACCCTGGTCGGGTTGCGGGTCCTGATGGCCAGCGGCGACCGGGCTGCCGCGGAGGCGGTCCTGCCGCAGCATCCGGATTGCCGACGGATCGCGCGTGCGCGCATCGGCGCCGCGGAGCACCGCGCCATGGTCGGCGGGGCCCCGTTCGAGTGCCTTACCGTGGCGAACGAGGCCGATTGCGCCTGGGTGATGCCCTGACGGGCACGCCGAAACGACGTCACCACCACGACAGCAGGGGGAACAGGATGCAGACAACAGGGATGTGGCGTGGGCCGGCGCTCGCATTGACGCTCTCGGCCATCGCCTCGGTGGCCATGGCTCACGCGGCTTCGGCGCAGGGGGAATCCACGCCGATCCAGAGTCCGCAGGACGCGGCCTGCCGCACGGAGGCCCGCGACCGGGTGTTCTCGACGCCCGACCCGAAGGGGCTCGGCCTCTACGCGATCGGCCGTCAGCTCTACTTCGCCTGCATGAAGCGCGCCCAGCCGGGGCCTCGCCGCCGGGAGCGGGCGCGCGCCTCGTAGGATCCGGCGGGTTCATCCTGAACCTCGCGGACTCCCGATTCCGGTCAGGTCGTTCGTCTCTTCGGGATCACCGGTTTCCGCTGATCCCCGACAAACGCGAAGGCGGTGCGATCAGACGCTGAGGGGCGCGCCGATCCGGGCCCGGAGGACGTGCCGAAGGTTCTCGTTGTCGTTGGTGTCCGCGTCGAGGGCGGCCATCAGGCGAAGCAGCCGGCTGATCGGCGTGGTGCGGTCCTCGACCGCCGCGTCGATGAGGGCCCGAAGGGGAACAGGCTCGCTGGCCGGGTGCATTTTCAGGTTCGTCTGGGCCGGCTGGGGCATGGTCCGCGGATCCGTGGCGTGATCAGGCGCGATCACGGGCGGCTCGCTACGCCATCGAAGGACCCGGCGCCAGGGTTTTTTGCCATCTATCCATAGCCGGCACGCAATCCTGCCCTGCGCCACGGAACAAAGCGGGATTACGCGGGAAATGTGTGGATCGGTGCAGTTCCCACGCGCCGCGTGGCCGATTTGCCACCGGGCCCGTCCGAATCGACAGGCCCGGACCGAAACCGCTGCGTCGGGACTCCGGTCGCCGGATCACCGAGCCAGCGGCGAGGCGGCGTAGCCGTCGAGAAGGTCCTGCGGATCCTTGTAGAGGGCGATGCAGCCGGACGCGCTCAGGTCGGCTTCCGGAAAACCGCCGCAGAGAACTCCGATGGTCGGAAGGCCGGCCTTCCCCGCCGCCTCGGCGTCGTAGGGCGTGTCGCCGATCACCACGGCCTGCGCCGCCGTGATCGGGGCAAGCTTTGTCAGGGCGGCCTCGAAGATGTCGGGGAAGGGCTTCGAGCGTTCGACGTCGTCGGAACTGACCACCACGTCGGTGAGGTCCTCGACCCCCATCAAAGTCTGGTAGTGCTCCACCTCCTTCGCCTTGCCGGAGGAGGCCAGGGCGAGGGTCAGGTCCTGGGCCTTCAGGTGCTCGAACAGGGCGCGGACGCCGGGGAAGGGCTTCACCTTCGAGAGATAGTCGCGCTTGAACAGGTCGGAGCGGTAGGCCTCGATCGTCTTGCCCTCGCGCTCCACCCGCTCCCCGTCGAGGAAGACCGGCAGCAACTGGTCGCCGCCCTTGCCGATCTGGCTGCGGACCTGGTCGTGGCTGACGGTGACGCCGAAATGCGCGAAGGCGTCCACCCAGGCCTGGGCATGGAGGTCGACGCTGTCGAGCAGGGTTCCGTCGATATCGAAGATTACCGCCCGTACGGTCTTGGTCATCGCGTCATCCCGAACCGGTTGCACGCCGGCGGACAGGCCGGGGCTCCCTGGGCGAACGGATGGCTCTCCCGGCCGTTCCGCCGGGATGGCGGGATTCGTTCGGCGGGCTCAGCGGGGAAAGATGTGCAGGCCGTCGTCGGGCAGGAGGTTGCGGGCTGGACCGCCGGTCTGCTGGCCGCGGCCCTGCTGGTAATAGGGCAGCTCCGGACGGCGATCGTTGTCGCCGCCGGAATCATACTCGTAGGGCTTGCTCCAGGGCGCCCGTCCGCCGACGCCGCCGGTGGTGTCGACGTCGAGGAGCGCGGGGCCGCCGCGCAGGCCGCCGGGTCCCGCCAGGGCGGCGAGCGGCAGGCCGGCCACCCCGAGGGCCAGAAGGGTCGCGATCGTCGTCTTCATGGAAGCCTCGCCTGGGAAGGCGCACGGCCCTCAGGGCCGCGGCCACGTCTCTGGATCTGGCGTGACAACGGTCAAGGTTTTCCTTCGTTCCGGCGTCCCTCGCGTGGAGGCTGCCTCCGCGGCCAGCGAAAAGCCCGCCCCACCGGTCCGGTGAAGCGGGCTCTGATTCGTCCGGGGGCGGGGCCGGAAGGCTCCGGCCCGCGCGTCTCAGTGAACGGTGGCGACGCTCTCGACCACGCGGCCGCGGGCGGGAGCCCGGGGCGTCTTGGTCACCGCAGCCTTGGCCACGGCAGCCTTGGCCACGGTGGCCTTCTCGGCGGCGGGCGTCTTGGCAGCGGCGGTCTTGGCAGCGGCGGTCTTGGCAGCGACAGTCTTGGCAGTGGCCGTCTTGGCAGCGGGCGCCTTCGCGGCCACCGGCTTGGTGGCCTTCGTGTCGGCGGCGGCCTTCGCCTTCGTCTCGACCTTGGCGCCGGCGCTGCGGCTGCGGCTCGGCTTGGCCTTGAGAGTCTCGGCGAGGACGGCGGCCGGGCTGGCCGAGAGGGTGACGTCCGCGGTGGCGGCCTGGATCACCTCGATGCCCATCCGCGACGGGGTCAGGAGCTCGATCTCGGCGCGCAGCCAGTGCGCCTCCGCCTGGCCGAACACGCGGCCCTCGTCTTCCCAGATGTAATAGGCGCGTTCGCGCACCTGCTGCTCGAAGGGGTTCATGCTGTCTCCTCGTCCGATCGGTTCCGACGTCCCGGGCGAGGATGAAACCGGATGGTTAAGCGGGCGTTAACCGCCCCGGCATGGCGGCGGGTGCTCAGCCCTGGGACAGGCGTCGGGCGTTGGCGCGGACCTTCCGCCGGTAGCCGGCCACGACCCCGGCGGTGGAGCCGCCGGTGGCGATCAGCAGGGCGGCCTCCTGGGCGGCCATGATCTTCTCGGTGACCATGTGCTGGGCCTCGGCCTGGGCCGCGGCACCGCCCGTCGCCAGCTTGGCGAGGCGCAGGGCGATGACCTGCTGCGATTCCATCGCGAGCAGGGTCGCGTCCATGCCGAGCTTCCACCACGAACCGAACATCAGCATCCACTCTCAAGATAGGTCGCGCCGAGCCGGCTTGGCGGCTCGGCCTTACCGATAGGGTCCCGCGCCCGGTATCCGGGCTGGGGACCCGTTCGCTCAGTCGAACAGGCGGTTCTTCGCGCCGGAGCCGCCGAGGCTGATCTTCTTCGTGCCCGATCCGCCGAGGCTGATCTTCTTCGGCGGGGCGGCGGCCGGGCTCGGCGTCGCCGGGCGCGCCGGCTTCAGGCGGGACTGGCCGTAGACCACCGAACCGATCTCGTCCGCGACGCGCACGAGATCCTCGCGCTCGCAGGCCCGCGCGACCCGCAGGCCGAGCTGGTGCATGTGGCTCTTGCCGTAGAGGTAGACGGCGAGGCGCGCGCGCGTCGTCGTGGACATCGCCTCCAGGATCTCCGGCAGGTCCTCCTCGTCCGCCCGGTAGACCTGGCCGAGGAGTTCGAGGGAGACCGGGCAATCCGGATCGGGAACGGCGCCGCTGGTCGGGTGAGCCTGCGTCATGGGGCATCTGCCTGTGCGAGGGGCGGAGGGAGAACGGCCGGCGAATCGGCCGCGAGGGGCGTGAGGCCGCCCGCATCGGCGCGGGCGGGCGGTGCGGCGACCGGCACCGAGGAGGGCGGCACGGCCGCGAGGCAGCCGGTGCAGACCGAGGCGATGGCGATGCGGGACCGGGCTTCGGCCCGCTGCCAGACCGCCTCGCTGCGGGCCCGCGCCGCCTGGGCCGCGGCGTCGTCGAAGGCGCCGGACCCACCGGAGCCGACGCTCGCCTCGCCGCCGGGGCGGATGCGGATGAACAGCGGTTCCTCAGCGAGGGCCGGGCCGCCCGTCAGGACCCCGATAGCAGGCGCGAGGGCGGTCAGGCTACCCGCGATCGCCAGGGCTGCGGAACGGGAACGGGGCATCGGCTCCTCGGTGCGATTCGACGGCGTGGGGATCGGCCATGCCGGCCGCCATCGTTCGGCTGAACAGGGTTAACGATGTCTGAAGCGAACCGGATGCCGCAGCGGCAGCGCGTCCGCTCGACCCACGGCGCCCGGGCGGCCTAACAGGACGCCATGGAACCGAACGTCTACCTCCTGCTAGCCGCAGCCCTCCTGTATTCCGGCTACATGGTCCTCGCCATGAGGTCCTGAACGAGGCTCAGCGGCGCTCGTCGCGCTCGATCACCGCGCAGGCGGTGACGGGCGCTTCGCGCGATCCGGAGAGGGAGCAGGTCACGAGGACCTTCCCGGCATCGACGTTGCTGTGCCGCGTCGTGGCGGCGGCGGTGCGGGCCGTCCGGGCCGCCTGCGCCAAGTCCTCGGACGCGAGGCCCGTGACGGCGTGGCCCGCCCGTCCGAACAGATCGAAGTAGCCAGCGGGGAGTGGCGTGCCCCGGAACTGGACGCCGGTGGCCGAGAGCTCGCCGCAGGCCAGCGTCATCCCGATCCCGTCGGGGGCGCTGAATTCCGCGAAGTCCGCCGTCCGCTTGACCAGGGTGGCCTGGGTCTCGGCCACCACCCGGTCGATGAGGTCTCCGCAGGGATCCGCCGCGGCGGGTCCGGCGAGGGCGAGGAGGCCGAGGGTCGCGGCCAGGGTGGGACGAATCACGCGCATGCCCTTCTACCTAAGAGCGGCCCGGCGGTTGTCGAGCGCTGCGGCTACAGGCGCTTGCGGGGTGGCGGCGGGCGGCGGAACACCCCGACCATTTCCAGATGGCCCGAATAGGCGAACTGGTCGACCGGAATCACCCGCTCCAGGGTGTAGCCGCCCGACACCAGGGTCGCGGCATCCCGCGCGAAGGTGCCGGCGTCGCAGGCGACCCCGATCACCAGCGGCACCTTCGATTCAGCGATCCGGGCCGCCTGCGCGCCCGCGCCCGCCCGGGGCGGATCGAACACCACGGCATCGTAGGCGTCGAGTTCGAGGGCCAGCAGCGGCCGGCGGAACAGGTCGCGGCGCTCGGTGGTGACCCGGCGCAGGCCCGGCACCGCGCGCACGGCCCGGTCGAGGCTGTCCAGGGCCGCCGCCTCGCCCTCGACGGCATGGACGTCCCGGCTGCGCGCCATGGCGAGGCTGAACGGTCCGCTGCCGGAGAAGAGGTCGACGACCCGCTTCGTCTTCTTGTCGAGGGCCGCCACCACGGCCTCGGTCAGCACCCGCTCGCCCTCCTCCGTGGCCTGGAGGAAACCGCCGGCCGGCGGCACCAGCCGCAGGCCCGCGCTGGTGACCGCCGGAGCCCGGCGCTCCACCAGCACCTCTCCGTGCAGCGAGAGGCGCGCGAGGTCGAGGTCTCCGGCGAGGCGCACCAGCGCCGCGCGAACTCCCTCGGCGGCGGGTCCGTGCCCGCGGATGTCGACGTCGAGGCCGGCCTCGGTGGCGCTGACGGCGACGTCGAGGGGCTTGCGGCCGTGCCCGAGCGGCGCGCTCAGGGCCGTCGCCACCTGGGGCGCCCGGTGCAGGGCCGCCACGGTGATCGGGCAATGGTCGATGGCGACGAGGTCGTGGCTGCGCGCCGCCATCAGCCCGGCCTGCGCCCGGCCCTCGATGGCCCGCACGTGCAGGGTGAGGCGCCGCCGCCCGGCCCCGCGGGCATCGACCAGCGGCTCCGGCGCGACGGCGAGCCCCGCATGGGACAGCGCCTGGACGAGGTGGTCCCGCTTCCAGGCGGCGTAGGGCCCGGGCGCGAGGTGCTGCACGGTGCAGCCGCCGCAGGTGCCGAAATACGGGCAGAACGGCGCGATGCGATCCGGCGAGGCGTGCAGAACATCGACGAGCGTCCCGCGCGTGCCCGCCCGCAGCACCGTGACGCGCTCCCCCGGCAGCGCCAGGGCGACGGCGGTGCCGTCCTCGGCCAGCCCGTCGCCGCGGGCGCCGAGGCGGCGGATCTCCAGGGTCTCGGGGGTCGGCTGGGTGTCCGGCTCGGTCATGGTCGTGGGTCCAGGCGCGCCCCGATCAGGAACTCGCGGTTGCCGTCGCCGCCGGCGACGGGTGACGGGATGAGGCCGAGGATCTGAAGCCCCAGAGCCTCGAGGGCGGCGCGGATCTCGGCGCAGACGGCGTCGTGGATGGCGGGATCGCGGACGATCCCGCCGCGCCCGACCCGGTCGCGCCCGGCCTCGAATTGCGGCTTGATCAGCGCCGCGAGGTCGGCGCCGGGGGCCAGCAGCGGCAGGAGGGCCGGCAGGATCAGCCGGAGGGAGATGAAGCTGACGTCGATGGCGCAGAGGTCCGGGGGGCGCGGGATCGCGGCGCGGTCGAGGCTGCGGGCATCGGTGCCCTCCAGGCTGGTGACGCGGGCGTCGTCCCGGAGGGAGACGTGGAGCTGGTCGCGTCCCACGTCGACGGCGTAGACGTGGGCGGCGCCCCGCGCCAGCAGCGCGTCGGTGAAGCCGCCGGTCGAGGCCCCGACATCGAGGCAGACGCGGCCCGCCGGGTCGAAGCCGAAGGCGTCGAGGGCGGCATCGAGCTTCAGCCCGCCGCGGGACACGAACGGATGGGGGGCGGACGCCACGAGGCGCGCGTCCCGGGCGAGGAGGTCGGAGGCCCGCGTCACCGGCTGGTCGTCCGCCCGGACGAGACCCGCCGCGATGGCGGCCTGGGCCCGGGCGCGGCTCTCGAAGAGGCCCCGTTCCACCAGCAGGCGGTCGGCCCTCAGCCGCTCCCGATTCATCACCACGCCCAACGAGTCTCGTTCCCGCCGGCCCCGGGCCGGTTCCTCCCGCTACACCACTCGGCGCCGGGGGCGAATGAAAATCGTCACGAATTCAGTCGCGCGTCCGGGTCGCCCTGCTCCATAACCGACGACGGTGGCTGGTGATTCCGCACGGAACGGTTGCCGCGGGCCGGGCTTGTCCCGATCGCTGGGGGCCCGCCGCCCCGTCGGGGACGACGGATCGGGGCCGAAACTTGGGACACATCATGGTCGCGCCGCGTGAGATCGAGTTGAAGCTGGAATGCGAGGGCAGCGACCTCGCGGAGCTGAGCCGCCATCCCTTCCTGCAGGCGGAAGGCTCGGAGGACTCCCGCCTCCTCACCTCCACCTACTTCGACACGGCCGCCGGCGACCTGCGTGCGGCCGGGCTGACCCTGCGGGTCCGCCGCGACGGCGAGACGTTCGTCCAGACCGTGAAGGCCGCCGCCACCGCCCCCGGCCTGTTCGACCGCTCGGAATGGGAGGCGCCCGTCGCGGGGAACGCGCCCGACCTGTCGCAGGTCTCCGAGACGCCGGTGCCGGAGGTGCTGGCGGACGCCGAGGCGCCGGAGCTGTCCCCCACCTTCGCCACCCTGGTGGAGCGGCGCAGCCGCTCGGTGCGCTACGGAGCCTCGCGGATCGAGGTCGCCTTCGACGAGGGTCGGATCGAGACCCCGAACGGCGACGCGCCCCTGTGGGAGCTCGAACTCGAACTCAAGGAGGGCCGGTCGGAGGACCTGTTCACCCTGGCCCAGGCCCTGGCCGAGACCGTGCCGCTCCGCCTCGGGGCACTGAGCAAGTCGGCCCGCGGCTTCAGCCTCCGCGACGGCACCCTGCGGCGCCCGAGCAAGGCGCGGCCGGTTTCGCTGGCGCCGGACGCCACGGCCGGCGAGGCCTTCCGCGCCATCGCCTTCGCCTGCCTGTCCCACCTGCGCCTCAACGAGGACGTCTTCCTGCACAACCGGGACGTGGAAGCGCTGCACCAGCTGCGGGTCGCCCTGCGCCGCCTGCGTTCGGCCCTCACCCTGTTCAAGCCGGTCCTGGCGCAGGACGCGACGGCCGCGACCCTGCGCGACGAGATCAAGCGCATCACCGAACCCTTCGGCCACGCCCGGAACCTCGACGTGTTCCTGGCCGAGACCCTGCCGGCCGAGATGGCCAGGCGCCCGGACGAGGCCGGTCTCGACGACCTGCGCCGGCGCCTCGAGGCGGAGCGGGACCGCGCCCATGACGGCGTCCTCGCCACCCTGGAATCGCAGGAATGGCGCGGCCTCGTCCTCGACGTCGCCGCCTGGCTGGAGACCGGCGCCTGGCGGACCGGACCGGCCGCCCCGGACCGCGATGTGCCGGACCGCGGAGTGCCGGCGCGCGACTTGCCGGCGCGCGACTTCGCCGCCGAGGTGCTCGACAAGGCCCTGCGCCGCATCCGCAAGCGTGGCCGCCACCTCGACCGCCAGGAGGCCGAGGAGCGCCACCGCGTCCGGATCGAGGCGAAGAAGCTTCGCTACGGCGCGGAGTTCTTCGCCAGCCTCTACACCGAGAAGAAGCTGCGCAAGCGCCACAAGGCCTTCGTCTCGGCCCTGTCCGACCTGCAGGACCATCTCGGCAGCCTCAACGACCAGGCCACCGCCCACACGGTGCTGGCCAGCCTCGTGGCGGTGCCCGACCCGCAGGAGATCCCCGGCGAAACGGCCTTCGCCGCGGGCCTTGCGGCCGGCGACAACGAGGCCGACGGCCGGAAGCTGCTGAAAGCGGCCGCCGAGGCCCACGGGGACCTCGTGGCGGTCAAGCCGTTCTGGCGCTGAGGCGCCAACGCTGAGGCGCCAACGCCCAGGTGTGACTCAGCCGCGGGGGCTGAGGGCGTAGAGCGTGATCGCGGCGGCGTTCGAGACGTTGATGCTGCGGATCTCGCCGCTGAAGGGGATGCGGGCCAGCACGTCGCAGTTGTCGCGGGTGCGCTGGCGCAGGCCCTTGCCCTCGGCCCCGAGCACGATCACGGCCGGGCGCTTCGGGCCGATGGTGTCCAGTACGGTCTCGGCGTCGGAATCGAGGCCGATCCGGGTGAAGCCGCGCTTG
The DNA here is from genome assembly GCF_001424705.1 of Methylobacterium sp. Leaf465. Classification (GTDB taxonomy): domain Bacteria; phylum Pseudomonadota; class Alphaproteobacteria; order Rhizobiales; family Beijerinckiaceae; genus Methylobacterium. The sequence continues at coordinate 221,867 of NZ_LMRA01000001.1, read as the reverse complement.
CCGAGGTCGACCAGGGCGTCCGATAGGTTGCGGACCACGATCAGGGGCACGTGCTCCAGGCCGCCCGAGGCGGATTTGGCCAGCACGCCCGTGGCGTTGGGCGAGTGCCGCGCGGTGGTGATGATGCCCGCCACCCCGAAGGCGGCGGCGGTGCGCACGATGGCGCCGACATTGTGCGGATCGGTGATCTGGTCGAGGGCGAGGAGCAGCACGTCGTCGCCCAGCTCGTCGAGATCCGGCCCCGGCAGGGGGTCGGCCTCCAGGTAGAGGCCCTGGTGCACGGCGTCGGGTCCGAGCAGCGCGTTGATCGCGCTCGGGCGCACCAGCTCGGGATCGATCCGCAGCGTCCCGATCTCCTCGGTGAGCCGGATCATGGCGTTCTCGGTGGCGAGCAGCCGGTGCAGCTTGCGCCCCTCGTTGGCCAGGGCCTGCGCCACCGGGTGCCAGCCGTAGAGGACGACGTGGTCGCCGGCAGCCGCCGCGACGCTCGCCGCGCCCCGCTGGTTCTGCTGCGGCCCGCGCCGGAAGGGACTGCGCGAAAAGCCGGGCTTGTTCGTCCTCGGCCCCGGCGGGCCGTCGCGTCGCGTGGTCATGCAGTCAGGTCCGCTCTCCGGCCGCCGGAAGGAGCGGTCCGCGTGTCCGCCCGACAAACCGGCCGGGGCCGCATTCGTCAAGCCGCAAACCCGCGGCGATTCCCCCGTTGCCCCCGCGCCCGAAGCCGCATATAGAACCGCTCACCGCAGCGGCGCCCTTCGTCTAGCGGTCCAGGACGTCGCCCTTTCACGGCGAAAACACGGGTTCGATTCCCGTAGGGCGCGCCAGCGATACCAGGCACTTAGCTCCGGCTTGCGCCCGCTTCTCACATATATGTCTCACACAGCGCTTGGGGTCGTCGGTTTCTCCGCCCTTGGCTCAGCCGTCCCGATGCTCGGCGACGGTATGGATTTAGTGAGGCCGTCAGTCTCTGAAGAGCTAGCGAGCGCATCAAAATCTAACGTCTCTTTCACGAGTCTGCGCTATCCCAGAGGCGCCGCAGGCGAGGATGCCGAAAATGGACTTCACCTACCAACAAGCGCCATTGGTCGAGGTGATCGCCGAAGCTTTTTGGCCGCTGATTCAGCTCTCAGCTATCCCTGGCGCGGCTGTAGACCCGTTTTTTCCGCGTGCGAGCGTTCAGTTCCGAGAAGAGGTCGCTGCGCTCGGTTTCAGCGTGGTCGAGTCTCTTGTGCCGCCCGGCGTCCCGATGGAGATGATGCCGAACCAGGTTGTGACCCGTTACCGGAGCCGGCCGGAAGGATGGCCGCTATTCCAGCTCGGGCCGGGCGTCTTCACCGCCAACATGGTCCCACCTTATGCTGGTTGGGGCGAGTTCCGCTCCACTCTCGCCGCAGGCTATGCCGCAGTGACCACCGCATATCAGAAGGCTGGCCGCGTAGACGCTGAGGTCGACAATCTGAGCCTCAGGTACGTGAATGCGTTCACGGCTACTCACGGGTTCGATGGAAGGCAAGCCACCTTTCTCCACGAGCATCTAGGGCTTCGTGTCGATGTTGAACGCGATCTTCCCGATGGGGTCCGAATTGATTGGGACATGCGCGAAATTCACCTGTCGCTTCATGCGCCGTCGACGGCCCCAGGGGGGTCGCGTTTCACGTTAATGGCCTCCGTAGGCTCACACGCCAATCAGCCCGCGTGCATTTTGGAGCTAGCTATCCGCGGAAAACCGGATGGAGATCCGGTCGCGTGGTTCGATCAAGCCCGGGAAGCTATCAGGAAGACGTTCGAAGCTCTCCTGAGTCCTGCGCTTCAAAAGCTTATCGGACCGAAAGTTGATCGAGCTGCGCGTTAAAGCCACTTCCTTTCGGCCCGTGAAAGCGCATATCAGAGTGTATGAGGAACGCTTGGACCGACTCGCGCGAAGCGCGTCCCCTGGGGCTGCATATCAACGTGCGACCCATGGGGAATACGAGTTCGAAGGTTAATTTAGGGCCAGACGTTCGACGCGCTGCGTCAGCGCTTGAAGGCGTTGGCCAGAAGGCGGAAGCCAAACGTATCTTGGGCCTTGTGGACGCAGTGAAATCTCTGTGGGGCACTGCGCCTTCGGACCCTGCGACCGGATCGATTTTCTGCGACGCCCTAGAGTTCGCAGGTAGCCTTCCGCCTGGCGTTCCCCTGCCGCGCGTATGGTTCGACGACGGCGAAGTTGGGTTCGAATGGATCAAGCACGGGCGACATGCTGTCGTCAGCATTGAGGGCGATGGCGTCCTAGGCTACGCTTACCGTGTAGACGGAACGTTTGTGCCGGGGGCGATCGCTGCCGCTGAGCCTCATTCGTTTCCTACCGACCTCCTTGCCTATCTTACTGTGGGTTGAGTATGCCCCGAGAGGGTTGCGGCTGCGAAGACACGCTGCAAAGCGAGCATTCGCCTGGATTAGTAAGCGATGACGAAGAAATAATTTATGCTTTAGTAGACCCTTATACCTGCATTGAGGGCAGCGTTAAGGAATTTTCGAACAGCAAGCTCAAGGCTAGAGTGCTCAGTGTTTGCAGGGCGCAATATTCTAGCGTCAAACTCATAACTGAAGCTGTGATCGAACCGCTTGCGAGAAGCGGCAACGTTTATCAGGGCGCTCTTTGGGCCTTCTCCAAAGAAATCCGAGAAATCGCGCTAGGCGACAGCGGCGTTGGTGCCTTCTGTGTCGCTGACGACGGGTTAGCGCATGATCGTGCGCACGCGGTGCTCGGTTTTTCAGAGGCTCAAATCGAACTGCGAAACCATCGCGTAGCTGCGCGGGGGAATCTCAAAGAACTGCTTCTCCGCCGGGGCAGAATGGAGCTGGAGGAGTGTCCGTTCCCGGCAGCACCTCCGAGCGTCGACGTAACTCCTCAGGCAGCAAGTTAGGCCGCAGCTGTAGGTTTTCTCGCCTATCAGCGCGGAGAAACGATCCGACGAACCCCGAATGCTTTTCGTCGAGACGTCCCACACTTAGGCAAAGCGTCGCCGTCATCGGCTGTTGATCGCCATCGGCGCCATGATGAGGGCCCGAAGCGCCGCGTCGGTGAACGGCGTCTCGGCCCCCCGCATGATGATCGCCTTCAGGCGCTCCACGCTGTCCGGGGCCGCGAAGGTCTCGGCCAGTCGTTCGTTGTTGCGCCCAAGGTAGGCCCGCCGCGTGGCGTCCCCGACGTTGGACAGGAGCGAACGCCCGCCGGTCCGCAGCGCCGTGCTTGCCTGCTGCGGCAAGGTCTCGGCCCCGATCTCGGCCCGGTACTGCGCGTTGAAGTCGGTTGGACTCCCCTGCGGCTTGCGCTGTCCGGTGGCGCGCAAGGTCTGCAGGAGATCCTCCATCGCCGCGCGGGCGCCCGGGCTGTTCGGCAGAGCGCTAAGAACGGCCTGCAGGTTGGCCGCTTGCTGGTCCGTGCCGGCGATATCCTTCGCGTAGCGGGCACCACCGCCCTGCGCCTCGCCACCGACAAGCCGCGTCATGCTGGTGTCGGCCTGGTTGGCGAGACGCTGGCGGATGAGTTGCGCCGTCAGGTCCGGATCGCGCGCGGCGAGACGGGTCACGGCGTCTGCAAGCTCCCCCTGGCCGCCGACGTTGAGGTGCGGACTGCCCGCGCCGGGGAGCACCGCCCGGCCGGCCGCGTCGGTGCTGGTCGCCTCGGCCACGCGCCCGAGTGGCCCTTGCTCCAGCGGGGCCAGGTTCTGCTGCCGCGCCTGCGCCTGCGCCGTGAGGGCGTCGTCATAGGCCTGGACGCCGCCCCGGGCCGGATCGCGGGCGATGGCGCGGGCCTCGGCTGCGCCGTTGCCGTAGAGGCCGGCGGTCTGCGAGCTGAAGCCCGGGTTCGCGGCGTTCCCGAGGGCCACGCCTCGGTCGCGCATGTCCTTCGTCACGGCGTCGATCACCCCCACCGCGTTGTCGGGCTGGTCCCGGTACGTCGGCCCGAGCACTTCGTCATTCCGCAGGCGCCGCAGCGATGCCTGGAACGCAGGATCCCGGGCAATGGGGTCGAAGTCGGCCGGGTCGAGCACATGCCGGCCGGCGGCGGCATAGGCCGGGCGCGTCGCGGCGTTGATGCCCTGGCGCACGTCATCGATCGCCGTCGTGGCCGTCTCGGCCGCGCGCGGCCCGAGCGTCGAAGGGAGGGCACTCTGCGGCGCGACGGTATCGAGGGCGTTGCCCACGGCCGCCCGCATCTGGTCCGGCCGGGCCGCCATCATCCCGGTCAGGGCGGCGCTCTGAGGCGAGCCCTCCACGAAGCGCTGAACGTCGGCCAGTTTGGTGGCCCCACCGGTGCCTTGCTGGACGGCCTCCGGCCCCGTTAGGTCGACGCCGATGCGCCGGCCGGTGTCGGCCACACCTTGCGATGCTTGCCACTCGGCTTCCGTCATGCCGCGGGGGATCGCAGCGCGGATGGTGCGGTCGTGCGCATCGGCTCGAGCACGCACGGCGGCTGTACCGGTGCCGCCCATGATGGCCCCTATCAACCGCGCCGCCGGTTCGGCGGCCGAGCCCTTGGTGGCCTGGCCGGCCGTCTCGGACGCGACGGCGGGGACCGCCGTTTCCATAATCTTGCGCACGAGACCGCCGGGGCCGATGACGGCGCTCGGCGCGAACTCGCCAACGGTCTGCGCATATGCGCCGGCCGTCGTCTGCGGCTTGTAGAACGGTCCGGTCGCGGTCTCGACGCCGCGCTGGATCGCGCCCGAAGTCGGCAGGCCGCCGCCCGAGCCTATGCCGGTATACATGCGGTCGAAGTCCGCGCGCTCGGGCGTGCCGGCCTGCGGGCCGTAGCCCGTCCAGTCCATGACCTTGTGCCCGACGCCGAGCATGATCCGATCCACGAGACTGCCGCCCATCTCCTGAACGTCGCCAGGTAGGCCGGCCAGGCCGATGGTCCCCTTCGCCACCCCGACCGGGGCGGCCTTGGCAACGTCGAGGGCCACGGACGGGGCCTCCGGCGCGGGCGCGGCGGGAGGCGAGACCACCCGGAAGCCGGCCGGCATGTCGTCGCCCGGAGGCGACTGCGGGGCCGAGACGACGCGGAATCCTTCGGGCAGGTCATCCATTGTAGGGCTCCCACTTGCCGCCGCGGCGGATCATCCGCACGCCCGCATCGTTCTCGATGACCGTGTTCTCGGCCGCGCCGGTCGAGGGCGTCGCCGCTGCAGGAGCTGCGGCGGGACGGACGCCCGCCGGACCGGCCAGGCGCTTGACGGCTTCGGCATAGGTCGCGAACTGGCGCCGCTTGGCTGCCGTGACGCCCGGCGCCTCGCCCGGAACCGGCACCAGCTCGGCCATCTTGCGTTCGTACTCGCGCTCGGTGACGCCCTGGCCCGACTGCGTCAGGAGCTGCATCGGCAGGGCCGTGCGCACGTTCTGAAAGAACACCTGGCCTTCGGGGGACATGTTCGTCGTGAGCTCGGGCGACAGGATGCTCGGAAGTGCCTCGGCCGCGCTGCGCAGCGCCGTGTCGGTGCGGGTCGGGAGCTTGCCGGTATCGAAGGCCGTCAGGATGTCCCGCGTCGCGCCTTCGACCATGTCGGATGCATAGGCGGCACGGCCCTGCGCCTCGGTCGTCTTGCCGAACTCGCCGGGAGTGCCCGTGGCCTGCCCATTGTAGACCGTCGATTGCGCCGGCACCTCGGCTCCGGTCTGCGTGTCGAACAGCTTGCCCCCCGGACCCGGCACCGCCGTGCCCTTGGCCCCGTTCGGCCCCGTGTAGTTCGTAACCTTGCCCGTAACGTCGGGCGGCGTCGGGGCTTGGCCGACCGAATCGGCCCGGAAGGCGATGCGCGGCCCCGCAGGCGTCTGCACCTGCTCCACCGGCACTTCGTGAAGCGCCGAGGCCCGTTGTTCGTTCTCGGGCAGGCGCCCGATGATCGCCGCCTTGAGCTGGTCGCTGCTCAGAACCGGAGCGTTGCCCTGCGCCGCGGCCATTGAGGGCAGGCCGATGGTGCTCGCCACCTCCTCCGGAACCATTGGCCGTACCTGTCCCGGATTCAGCGACCCATAGAGCGAAGCTATCGTGGAGCCTCGGGTCGTGTTTGCGTTGGTGGCGATGGTCCGCGCATTGTCGGCGGCGTTCGTGGCCCGCGCGGTGGCGTTGTTCATGCCGACCGCTTCGAGGCTTTGTGACCCCGTCTGGAGCCCTGCCGCCGTGGCGCGCCGGTCGAAGCTCGGGTCGTTCGGGTTGTCGAAAAGCCGCGCGATCCGTCCGGCCTTCTCCTTGATCTCCAGCGCCTTTTGCCCGGCGAGCTGATCGTCGGCGCTCGGCGGCGCCAGCGCGCCGGCGATGTTCTGAAAGCCTCGGCCGATGCCTTCGTCGTTGTAGAAGCGGCTCAGTCGAACGGGCATCGCGAATCCTCGTCAGTGCACGGAATGCGGCGCGGCCGCGGGGGCGTCGAAGTCTCGGCCGAGCCCGGCCGCAAGGCGCCGGTAGCGCGTCACCGCGTCCGCCTCGGCGACCAGGATCGCGGCCCAATCGGCCCAGATCGGCAACAGGTCCCGGTGCGTCTGCGGGAGGTCGGCCGGATCGGTGCCGAAGGTGCAAACGATGTTGCTGGCGCAGCTCAAGCCCATGTCGACGGTCTCGGGCTGCGGCCACCCGCCGAAGTGCTCGGTCGCGACCGGAGCGACGACGGCGAGCGCGATCTTCGCCCGTTCGATGGCCTCCGGGGAGGCGCGCGTCATGTCGAAATCCTTCGCCGCGGTGATGATCGTGCGCAGCGCCAGGTCGAGGTTGCCGGGAATGTCGTTGCCCTCGGCGGCCAGGCCGAGCCGGACCGTCACGGCGGCCAGTACGATTTCAGCGGGTGCAGGAGCCTCGCCCTCCATCACGCGACCTTCACGTCGACAATGTCGAGGATCTCGGTTTCCATGATCTCGCGGAAGACCGGATGGAGCCCTGCGATCGAGTCGTCCCGACGTTGGTCGGCCCGATCCTTGATCGCCCGGCGCAGGAGAACGTTGCGCAGGTCGTTCCGGAAGATCGCGGCCAAGTCCGCGAGGTCCGCGATGATATGTGGTGTGCGGGCGGCGCGCTCTTCTGGCGTCTCGGTCCAGTGGAATTTGAGACCGGTCAACGCATCCATGCCGAGCTGCATCTTGTCGTACGGATAGACCTTTTCCAGGGCCTCTCGGATCGGATTGCGGGCCTTGTTGCTGGCCGCCATCATCCGGTCGGACTGGTCGTACGAGGGCCTCGGCCCGTCGAACTTCGATCCGATGACGAGAAGGCAATCCAGCATTCGGATCAGCGCCGCAGGCGCCTCGTCGCCCCGCGCCTCGTCATAGCATCGGCACACCAGGGCGACCTGCGCCTCTGTTTCGAGCTCCTCCGGGGACGATGCTGCGGCCCCTGCATCGATGAGCGGATCGTTCTCGGGATTGTGCGGTTCTGAGGTAGCCATTCGATGCGCGGCCCCGTGCCGTAAGAGTTAGCGCAATATAGACGCCCCGCCTATTCAAAGCAAATCCCGGAACTGCGCTAGATCGTTGGCCTGTGGCCTTGCTGTCTGCTTCATAGGTGACATACAAAAACTGTCGGTAACGCGGCTTTGTATGTCTCGGATTTTTGAGGCGCGCAAAATTTACAGACAGGGGCGCCGCCGGTTTTAGCGGAGGCGTTTGGACTGCCCGGGCGGGGGTCGGCCCGGCCCCGGGGCGGCCCTTCGCCCCCTCAAGCGGCGGAGATGACGCTTGGCGCGTCGAGGTCGTCGGGCGCACAATGCCCGCCCGCCACAGGAGATCGCCCCATGTGCTTGCCCGCCGACATGCGCGCCCGCGTCCTGCGCTCCACACTCGACACGGTCGCGGACGAGATCCGCGGCGCCGATCTCACGCCCGCGCTGGCCGCGCGGCTCAATGGCATGTTGGCCGATGCTCGCCGGCACGCCGTGGACCTGGAGAAGACGCTACGGCCCGTCCCGGCCGCGATCCTGGCGCCGGTCTCGCCGAGGCCCTCACGGCGGTTCGTAGGCCACAGCGAACCCGGCTCGAACGTCATCGCCCTGCGGGCCGGCTAAGCTCTCTCACGCCGCCCGATCGAGGATGCGAGACACCTGGACGGCCGTCCACGTGCCGCCGCGCGCCGTCTTGACGTTGCGGTCGTTCAGCTCGGCCGCCACGGCCCGCATCGAGGCGCCCCGGGCCTGCATCTCCCGAATGACGGGCAGCACGTTCGCGGCGAAGTCGTCGGCCTTGGCGGCCAGGGTCTCGCGGCCCTTGGCTGATGCCTCGGCAAGGTTCGTGCGGTTGCCGAGCACACCGCGGCCGACCATCGGCGCCAGCGCGGCCCGGGTGCGGGCCGAGATCAGCGCGCGCTCCTTCTCGGCCAGGGCGGCATAGATGTGGAGCATGAAGGGGTCGGCATCGGCGCCGAGCTCGGCCACAATGAAGGGGACCCGCTGCGCCATCAGGCCGGCGATGAAGGCCACGTCGCGGGAGAGGCGGTCGAGCTTGGCGACGACGACAGGGCACTTCAACTTCTTCGCCCGGGCCAGCGCCTTGGCCAGCTGCGGCCGGCGCTCCAGCGCGTCCTCGCCCTTGCCCGAGGCGACGTCCGTGAACTCTTCCACGATCTCGAACCCGTGCGCCGCGGCGAAGGCCGTCAGGGCCGCCCGCTGCGCATCGAGCCCGAGGCCTGACTTGCCTTGCCGATCCGTCGAGACGCGGACGTAGGCGATGGCCGGCTTGGACAGGGGCAGCTCGGGGTGGTTCGTGCCGGTCATGAGGGTCTCGATCTCGTCTATAACAACCTTATACGTCCGTTTGAGAATGTTACGCAATCGGTTTCTGGCCGTTCGGCGCTGATTTTCGATCCTTCGCGCGAGTCCGATCCGGAACGCGAAAGGGGCGCCGGTCAGGGCGCCCCTCGGGTGGTTCGATGTTGGCAAGGACCTAGGCCGGGTACAGCACGCGCTTGCATCCGTGGCGCTGCGCCACCAGCATCAGCTCCAGAATGAGCGCGCGAGGGCCGACGATCTCGACAAGCCGCCAAAGGCCGCCCCCATGATCGGTGGCGACATCACACACGGGATGCGTGAGACCAGCGGTTTCCCCAATGGCGTTGGCCTCGTCCGTAAACGCCGGGGCCTGGTCCTGGTGGACGAGCACCTCAATCGAGGCGTTCGGGCTTGGATCCTCTCCGTCCACGACAGGGAAGCAGGGGACCATGTAGCCTGGGTGGAGGCCGTTCGACGTGAGAGGGTGCGTGAAAAGGTCGAGCGTGTTCGACTGCGCCGCTGAAGGCGGCACGATGCTCAAGTGCGACATGGTTGGAGACCCTGGCCGTATTCAACGGCCGGTGTTCGTCCGGAGGCTCCGGATAAACTTAAGAAAACTTCTTATCTGAAGCCTGTCAAGCGTATTAGTTGAAATATTATCTTGTCCATACTTGCATATAGTTCCGATGTACAGAATGGACAACGTTTTGAGACCTTTAGTCGAATATGTCTGTCGCTGTGTCGCTCGACTTGGCGGCGTGCTCCCGCTTCAGCTCCGCGAGCATCACTTCCGCCTCGGCGTAGGTCATCTCAGAAACGGGCTTGTCCCGGTCGGGCGCTGGCTTCCCATCGTGACCGGCGACGTAGAACAGCGCTTTGAGCGCCGACGCCTTGGCCGTCGCGGAGGCCTTAGGGTCGCGGCAAATCGAGACGGCCGTTTCGTAGGCGAGCACCGCTCCTTCGGTCTCCATGCGCTCCTGAAGATACCGACGCGCCTCGGCGGGGGTCATGCCGTGATAGTCACTCATTCGAAGATATCTCCGATGTGATGGGTTCCCGGTTGTTCGGCCGCGACGGCGTGCTGGCGCTTCAGCTCCGCGAGGATCGCGTCGATCTCGGCCAGCTCGGCGTCGTGGGCGCTCGGCGCGTCAGGCCGTGCGATGATCTCGCGGATGGCTCTGGCCTGGTCAGCCATGTACCGGGCGGCGGATCGCGCGCCGGGCGGACCCGGCCGGTGCGTGCGCTGCCAGGCATCGTAGCGGCCGCGCTGCTCCGGGGTCATCGCGGCAAGGCGCTTGGCCAGCTTCCGCGCGCGCTGGTTCACGTCGGCCAGCTTCCGTTCGAATTTGGCGGTATCAACCGGCGGGAGCTGGACGACGTGCCAGCCCTTTTTCCCGGCCGGAGTAGCGCCCCCATGAAGCCGACACCGGCCCGACCCGTTCGCCAGCGGCGGGTTCTGGCATGGCTGGCCGTCCGACCGTTTGATGGCCTCGCACTTCGGCCCGGTCCTGCGGAGGGCGTTGAAGCGCAGGCACGCGGCCCGGCCCATCGCCTTGAAGCGGGCCGAGCGCCGCCACGCGATTTGCCGCGACGACGCGGGCGCGTTCGTCCCGAACCCGCGCTTCACGTTGCGGCCCCGTGAACTATCCGCCAAGACGGCCGCACCGTTGGCCTGCCCCATGCTGTCGCTCCGGGAGCCGCCAACCCTCCGATTTCAGCTTTGTATGTCACGGCTCTCAGCTCATTCTCCTGCCTGGAAATCCGAACCACTACGGAACTCCGTAGTCCGTAGGGCCCTAAGGGTCCCTACGGGCTGCTACGGTTGGTCGCCGACGCTACGGATCGTCCTACGGTTCCCTACGGTTGGTCGTAAGTCATTGATATTGCACAGGCCGAAGAAACTACGGTTGTCCTGCACTACGCAAAAACTCCTCCGCTAGGGTCCAAAAGCGTAGTTTGCGGTCGGCTGTTTTGGGGGGCTTCCGTAGCAAGCGTTTTGCCGAGGTTTTTCGGTGTTTCCTCTGGAGGATCGATCGCTTCGAAGTAGGTCGCGGCGTGTATGTCACGTGGCAACCACAGACCTCGATCCAGCTTCACGAGGCGGTTTTTCGAGACCAGCTTGTTGAGATGGCCGCGGACCCGGTTCGCTCCATCGTCCCCCGCCTCGCCAAGCTCCGACGCGATGGCAGCGGACCGCACACCCTTGGCCGGAGCGACAGCCCGGGCCAGGACTACCGTAACGGCTCGCAGCACCTCGGCCTCTCGATCCGTTAGCTCTCCAGCCTCGACGCTGCCGCGAGCCAAGAGGCCGACCGTGCAAGAGGTGATATCCTTGCCGCGCGCGTTCTGCCCGAGCACGACCGTTTCGAGGCCGAACGCTGCCTCGGAAAACTTCTCCATGTCGCGCTGTTTCGTGACCCGGATTTTCCCCTCCGAAATCTCGATCTCGGTATCGGTGGCGGCTCGCAACAGCGAATGGCCGCGCGCGCCGCGCTCCAGCTTTTTGCCGGTGTGGTGGACTACCAAGAGGTGCGCATCGGTGGCCGCCCGGATCGCATCGAAGTGCCGGACCAACGCGCCCATATCGATGCTGCTGTTCTCGTCGCCTCCGGCGAGGACCCGAGACAGCGTATCGAGCACGATCAGGCCGAGACGGTCGACGCCCTTCAGGAGATCGATCAACGGCCCGAGATCGGCGTTCGGGTCCAACAGGTTCACGGGCGACAACAGGTACAGGAAGCCCGGGCAAGGCCCATACTTCGACCGGAGCGCCGCCGCACGCTTGCGAGCGCCAGCACCGCCCTCGGCCGCGATATAGACCACGGCGTGCTGTTCGGTGCGCATCCCGCCCCACGGGAGCCCGGACGCCACGTGGTACGCCAGATCCATCGCCACGAACGTCTTGCCCGTGTTGCTCTCGCCGTACAGCACCGTCATGGCGCGTTGGTCCAACAGATCGTCGACGAGCGGGTGGGACGAGATGGTCAGGGCAGTGGCGGCCACGTCATCGAAGGACTGGAGCTGGAGTTTCGGCCTGGCCGCTACCGACCCTCCCCCCTCTGGAAGGGAGGGGAACTCCGAAACGTCAGGATCGGCTTCGAACCACTGTTCTCCCTTCGAGAACTGGTCCGGCGCTGCGGCTGCAGCGAGATCGAACAACCACGAGGCACCGCGGCGAAACGGCGGCTTCATCCGGCGCCAGTCGCTCGCAACCACCTTCGGATCGTTCTCGCCGTCCTCCCATCGCTCGCACCAGTCCTCGAACAGGGCGAAGGCCGCCGGTTCGTCGTCCGGTAGTGCGGCCTTGATCGCGTAACCGAGGTCTCGGTAGGTGTCCCGTGTCGGGAAGCGCTCCGACGTGTTGGGAATCAGGGATACGGCCTTCCGCACGAGATCCGGATCGCCGCGCAAGCTCTCCTGGTTCACGACGGCCGACGAGCCTTCGCGCTTCACCTCGGACGCCGCCGGCAGCACGGCGCGCAGATCGTCCATGAACTGCGTCAGGCGCTGCGGCGTGACCACGGGCAGCTCGTGGAACGGCATCAGCTTGCGCGGCCAGTAGTACGGCTCTCCGGTGTCAGGGTGGATGCCACGCACCTTGCATTGCCGGCCCTCGGTCAGCACCTCGAACCGGTCCGACAGCTCGCCCTTGGCGTTGCGCTCGCCGAACTCGATGCGGCTGTAGCGGTACTCGCCCGACACCCGGATCGGGAAGGCCGCCTTGGGGGCCTGCCCGATGCGCTTCGGCAGCCCCGGGGCCATCGCCTCGACGTGCTGCTCGATGATGGCCGCCAGCTCGGGGTTCTTCGTGTCGGCATCCAGGAACAGGAACCAGGTGCCGTCCGGCATCTGGCCGCACTTGATGCCGATGTCGGCCTGCATCCGATGCCAGCGCTCCAGGTCGTCCTCATCGTTTTCGTATGTGACCCAGTCGTAGCTGAACCACAGGCCGTTGCTGCCGCGGATACCAACGGCCTTCCCGTGGGAGCCGGGCCGATTGAGCGTGGTGCGTTCGGTGACTGACACGCCCATCGGAAGAATCGGGACAAGGCGCGTGTAGCCGTAGTCATAGAGCGCACGGAAGTAATTGACGGGGGTCGAGGCGTTCATCGGCCATGCTCCTGAGGGGGAGAGGCCGGATTGCCAAAGTTAGCCGTGTCATCGGCCACGTTGTCCAACGGCACGGCGGCCGCTACATTGGTGCTGTCCAGCATCTCAATTCCTTGAACGCTTAAGCCAAACGGCCAGACGCCCTGCCACGGGGGTCCTGGCCGTTTCGGTTTTGAGGGTGCACGGGCTGCAGCGCTGGCCCGGAGCTTTGCTCGAGCGCGTCTTCGGGATCCTGTCGGAAGGTTTGCTGCGCTTGGGAGCTCACGGCCGCAACGCCGACCGCGCAACCTCAACACGGCGAGCACGAGCTGCGGCGCCGCGATCGGATGGCGTCCACGGCTGAGCACGATTCAGGAATGCGATCAGACTGCTGGTCTCGACGAGGGTTCGGCCGGCGAGCCGGACGAAAGTCAGAGCCCCTTCCTTCTCGGCTTTGTACAGCGCGGCTTCTGAGACCTGCGCGATCTCGCTCGCGGCCCCAAGCTGCTGGTATGGCCGCTCCTGCCAGGGCATCCGGACAGCGGCTTTCGAGATCCTCTTTGCCGTCGGCGGTACAGCTGCGGCCCCACCCTTTCGCGACGCGCTGTGCTGGTCGCGACCGATTCTTTTGCTCTGCATGTTCGCCACCTGTGTCCGTGATGACGGTAGGGAACCATGAGGCTTAAGCGGCCGGGAGCTACAGATAATACCTGCATCCCAAACAGCTGATGCGGCTTCGTTTTCGGTGGAAAGTCGAAAGCGCTGCGAGGGGTCTAAGGGGCTTTTTCGAGGCGCTCTCTCGCAGCTCTAATTGCAGCCCGCGTCTTGAGAAGCTTCCGTTTGACGCTTTCGACGTCGGCGGTCGGTCGGCCAGCCTCGTCGGCAATCTGTCTTGCTAGGTTCGCGGCGTAGCCCCGGCGACCGCGCCCCTCGAGGGCCCGCACGATCCAGAGCGTATCGTCGCTGGAAGTCTGGCCCCACCGCCCTGCCCCGTCTTCGCGCTCTTCGTAGATCGGGCGCGGCGGACCGTAGGCAGGCACGAAGGTGCCGTCCTTGAACACTGCGCGAATTGGCGCGAGACCGACGAGACGGCGCGTCATCGCGGGCCGCTCAACCTTCGCCTTCCCAGCCACCGCATCCCCTGGCGGCCGGCCCATGATCCGCCCGCTCTTCGTCAGCTTCGTTCGGGTCGGTGGCCTCTCCTTCACGCTGCCACCTCGGAAACAGGGCGCAGCGGCGTGGCCTCGGTCGGCGCCAACGGCGTGACGGCCCGGCGCGCGATTTCCTCGGTGGCGTCCACGATGTAGGCCGAATAGTGCGCTTCGATCATCCCGACGCTGGTGTCGTGAAGCGCGGCGACGAGGCGAACAGGCACGCCGGCGCTCAGTGCCCGCACGATCGAGCTATGCCGAAGGCACAGCATTACCGTGTCGGCTGGCGCCGCAGCGATGTCGCGCGCGGCGGCCCACTGACGAATTGCTGCCGACGCCGAGGCCCAAGGCCGCCGGTCGACGCGCTCCCATTCCGCCGGCCCGGTCTGCTTCTTGTACCAGTGAAGAAGCAGCGGTTCGTGCCCTCGCCGGCCGCATAGGACTGGCTGGAGCCGTCCCACCACGTCGGCACCGACCGGGACCGCGATCGGGGTAGGCCGTTTTCCCGCGCGACCCTTTTGCGATGGCGGCACCATGATCCGAGACCGCGCTACCTGGACGTCGGCAACAGTGATGCGCGCGACCTGCGAGAACCGGGCGCCCGTCGCGGCCATGACCAGCACAAGTCGGCCGAAGTCGCCTGACCCGTCGACGGCGAAGGAGGCATCCACAAGGCGTCTGATCTCGGCGTCGGGCAGCACCTGCTTTCGCGCGTCCGAGGCCGCAGAGATGGCCTTCGTACCCGACTTGATCTCTGCTGCGGTCGACGGTGGCAAACTGCGCCGATGTAGGTCTGTAGATGCGTTCAGAGCCGCCCGCAGGTCATTGAGGAGACGATTGACCGTCGTCGGCGCCAATTCCTTCGTCAGGCGTCGACGCCAAGCCTGGATTGCGGCCGCCGACAAGCGCGCCATCGGCGCCTCTGCGAACTCAGAATCGGACAGTACGTGCTTCGACAGACGGCTTCCGGCATCTCGACCAGCGGCTGCGGCACGGTCGGCCCGAGCGGCGATGTAGGTCTCCACGGCGGACCTGACCGTAGGAGCCCGAACCGCTGTGTCGTCTGCCTCGGCGTTCTCTATCGAAGCAAGGCGGGCCTTGGCCCATTGGATCGCTGCAGTGACGGCCGCGGGATAGGAGAGTGCGCCGGATCCAGCCCCCGGATCGTCGGCCAGCGTCAGACGCTCTTCGCTGCGCTTGCCGTCCAGAACGAGCTTCGCGACCCATGAGCCTGGTCCGCGCGCCGGTTTACGGTAGCCAAGCGAGACGCCCCCTCGCCCGCCCGAGATACCGTGCCAGTAGGGGTTCTTGTTCGGCGCCAGCTTCGCACGCTTCGCGGCGCTGTCGATCGTCGAAGGCTGAGCCATACTGCGTCTCACAGATCGTCTCACACTGAGGTGTGCACGAACTATGATGTGAATGACGGGATTTTGCCAGCGGCGCAGCGCGCTTAGCACCTCATGGTTCTCAGCTTTGGGCCCGGAACGGCCCTTTCACGGCGAAAACACGGGTTCGATTCCCGTAGGGCGCGCCAGCGATGTTTTCGCGGTCGATCTCCGATCGCCCCCGATCCGCTCGATCTTGCCAGCCCGCAATGATGCTCGAACGCCTCTTCGGGCATATCGGACCACTGGTTCCGCTTCTCTAACGACTCCCCCGGCGAGGGGTCCCGTACGGTCGCGGCCACGCAGTTTATCGGCTCGCTCATGCGCGGCGACGGGGCGTCACCATTCCTGCGGAGCCACGAGAAGCGGCGCCGCGCAGCGGATCACATTTCGAGATCTGGAAAGAGATGGTGAGCGCGCTGGGGCTCGAACCCAGGACCTACAGATTAAAAGTCCGTTGCTCTACCAACTGAGCTACGCGCTCGTGTGCGACGGGGCGTTGCGGCGCTCGGCGCCGCGCCGTGTCGAACAGCGTGGCTCGCAATAGGGGGTCGGCGGTATGGGGTCAACCGGCTTCGCGGTCGTCCCCCGGGGATGGTGCGTCAGGCCGCGGCGCGCTCGGCCTCGGCCCGGGTCCAGGCCGCGCGGGTCTCGTCGCTGAAGTCGGCGAGGCGGCCCTGCGCGATGGCGGTGCGCAGGCCCGCCATCAGGTCCTGGTAGTAGGACAGGTTGTTCCAGGTGAGCAGCATCATTCCCAGGATCTCGTCGCTGCGCACCAGGTGGTGGAGGTAGGCCCGGGAATAGTCGCGGGCCGCCGGGCAGGACGAGGCCTCGTCCAGGGGGCGGGTGTCCTCGGCGTGGCGGGCGTTGCGCAGGTTGATCCGGCCGTGTCGGGTATAGGCGAGGCCGTGGCGGCCGGCGCGGGTCGGCATCACGCAGTCGAACATGTCGATGCCCCGGGCCACCGAGCGCATCAGGTCGTCCGGAGTGCCGACGCCCATCAGGTAGCGCGGCTTGCCCGCGGGCAGGTGCGGCTCGACCGTCTCGATCATCGCCAGCATCACGGCCTGGGGCTCGCCCACCGCGAGGCCTCCGATGGCGTAGCCCTTGAGGTCGAGGTCCACGAGGGCGCGGGCGCTCTCCACCCGCAGGGCCGGCACGTCGCCGCCCTGGACGATCCCGAACATCGCCTTGCCGGGCTGGGTGCCGAAGGCCACGCGGCAGCGCTCGGCCCAGCGCAGGGACAGGTGCATCGCCTTCTCGATGGCCGCGTGCTCGGCCGGCAGGCGGACGCACTCGTCGAGCTGCATCTGGATGTCGGAGCCGAGCAGGCCCTGGATCTCGATGGAGCGCTCCGGGCTCATGTGGTGGGTCGAGCCATCCACATGGGAGCGGAAGGTCACGCCCTGCTCGTCCAGCTTGCGCAGGGCCGAGAGCGACATGACCTGGAAGCCGCCGGAATCGGTGAGGATCGGATGCGGCCAGTTCATGAAGCGATGCAGGCCCCCGAGGCGGGCCATGCGCTCGGGACCGGGGCGCAGCATCAGGTGGTAGGTGTTGCCCAGGACCACGTCGGCCCCGAGTTCGCGGACCTGGCCCGGATACATCGCCTTCACGGTGGCGGCCGTGCCCACCGGCATGAAGGCCGGCGTCCGGATGGTGCCGCGCGGCATCGTGATCGCGCCGGTGCGCGCCGCCCCGTCGGTGGCGTCGACGCGGAAGGTGAATTCGGCGGGCAGGCCGGCGGATGCGGCGGGAGAGGCGGGCTCGGACATGGGCGCCGTCTTAGAGCCTCCGGCGCTTTCGAGGCAAACCCCGCGCGGGCCGGCCCCTCAGCCGCGCGCCGGAAACAGCAGGCTGGAATCGCCGTAGGAATAGAAGCGATAGCCCCCCGCGATGGCGTGCGCGTAGGCCGCCCGCATGGTCTCCAGGCCCGAGAAGGCCGAGACCAGCATGAACAGGGTCGAGCGCGGCAGGTGGAAGTTGGTCATCAGGGCGTCCACCGCGCGGATGCGCGTGCCCGGGGTGATGAAGATCTCGGTCTGGCCGGCGAAGGGGTGGAGGCGCCCGTCCTCGTCGGCCGCGCTCTCGAGGAGGCGCAGGGCCGTGGTGCCCACGGCGACGATGCGCCCGCCCCGCGCCCGCACGCCGTTGAGGGCCTCGGCGGTGTCGGCGTCGAGGCGACCGATCTCGGCATGCATGCGATGGTCGGCGGTGTCGTCGGCCTTCACCGGCAGGAAGGTGCCGGCGCCCACGTGCAGGGTCACGGTGTGGCGGGCGATGCCGGCGGCATCGAGTTCGGCCAGCATCGCCTCGGAGAAGTGCAGGCCGGCGGTGGGGGCCGCCACCGCGCCGGGCTCGCGGGCATAGACGGTCTGGTAGTCGGTGGCGTCCTGCGCGTCGGTGGGGCGCTTGCCGGCGATGTAGGGCGGCAGCGGCAGGTCCCCGATGGCGGCGATGGCCTCGTCCAGGGCCGGTCCGGCGAGATCGAAGCGCAGGGTGATCTCGCCGCCCTCCCCCTTCGCCGCGATGGTGGCGTCGAGTCCACCGAGGGCGCAGGGCGCGCTGGCGCCGTGGCGGCCGAAGCTGACCCGCTCGCCGGCGGCGAGGCGCTTGCCCGGCCGGGCGAAGGCGCGCCAGGTGTCCGCCGCCTCGCGCAGGTGCAGCATCGCCTCCATCCGCAGGCCCGGCGAGCCCGGGCGATGGCGGACGCCGGCGAGCCGCGCCGGGATCACCCGGGTGTCGTTGAAAACCAGGGCGTCGCCCTGGCGCAGGAGCTGCGCGAGGTCGCGCACCCGCCGATCCTCCAGGCCGTCGTCGGGCCGGACCACGAGGAGGCGCCCGGCATCGCGGGGCACAGGCGGCCTGAGGGCGATGCTGTCTTCGGGCAGCTCGAAATCGAAGAGATCGACGCGCATGCCGCGCCACCTGCCCGGTTTGCCCGCGCGGATCAATGGTCCGGCGCGCGTGCCCGGAACCCGGGACGGTCCTGCCGGTTCGCTGAGGGGCCGGGCCACCGCCCGGCGCGCCTGGATTTTCGTACTTCCGGTTGCGATAGTCCGACCCCCTCACGGTGGGATCGAGTCAGGAGTTCGAGGCATGAGCGACGGGACCCCCCGGCCGGTGCGGCCGGGCCGCGTGACCCTGGACGGGCAGCTGGTGACGTACTGGGAGCGGGAGGCGCAGCGCCTCGAGACGCTGGCCGATGCCGCGCGCTGGAACTGGAGCGCCCGCAGCTTCCGGCGCAAGGCCGAGCGCGCCAGGGCTGAAGGCGCGCGCTTCGCTGCCCGCGAGCGGGCGCGCAAGCCCGTGGCGCCGGACACGCCGGAGACCTCCGAGTCGGCATAGCCCCGGCTCAATCGTTCAGCGGCGGGTTCAACCTTTGCCGTGGCCTTGGCGCCGGGACGGGCGCTATGGCCGCGCGACCGGGCGTCGCTGCTGCGCCCGGGCCGAGACCGGACGTCGCCATGGACCGTACCCAGAAAGCTGCCCTCCTGAGCGCCGGCCTCGGCGCCCTGGTGATGGGCCTCAAGTTCGCCGCCTACTGGGTCACCGGCAGCCTCGCGCTGTACTCGGATGCCCTGGAGAGCATCATCAACGTGGTGGCGGCGGTGTTCGCCCTCGTCGCCCTGCGGGTCGCCGCCCGTCCGGCCGACGACGACCACCCCTACGGCCACCACAAGGCCGAGTACTTCTCCGCCGTGATCGAGGGCGCGCTCATCGTCGTGGCGGCGATCCTGATCCTGCGCGAATCCTTCCACGGGCTTCTCGACCCGAAGCCCCTCGACGCGCCGCTGACCGGCCTCCTCGTCAACCTCATGGCCACCGCGATCAACGGCGCCTGGGCCGTGATCCTGCTGCGCCGCGGCCGGGAATGGCGCTCCCCCGCCCTGGTGGCGGATGCCCGGCACGTCATGGCCGACGTCGTCACCTCAGGCGGCGTGCTCGTCGGCGTCGCCCTGGTGGCGGTCACGGGCTACGCGATCCTCGATCCGCTCATCGCCGGGCTCGTCGCCCTCAACATCCTGTGGTCGGGCTGGGGCATGATCCGCGATTCGGTCAGCGGCCTCATGGACAAGGCGGCCCCCGGCGAGATGGTCGCGCAGATCCGCGCGCTCATCTCCCTCCACAGCACCGGCGCCCTGGAGGCGCACGACGTCCGCACCCGTCACGCAGGACAGGCCACCTTCATCGACTTCCACCTCGTGGTGCCGGGCACGATGACGGTGCAGGATTCGCACGCGATCTGCGACCGGCTGGAGGCCGCCATCGAGAACGCCATCGAGGGCTCCGTGGTGGTCATTCACGTCGAGCCGGGCGAGCACGCCAAGGGACGCGGCGTGCCGGTGATCTAGGGTCTGTCTCGCCGGTTTGCCTCCTCGGGAGAACCGGTTTCCCCCCATCCCGGGCAAACTCTAACCGAGGGACACCGTCTCGCCGAAGATCGCTTCGAAGGCGGCGCGCAGTTGCATGTCGACCTCGGGCATCGAGACGAGGTGGCCGAGATCGACGAGGCTGGTGACGCCGTGGCCGGCGATGCCGCAGGGGACGATGCCGGAGAAGTGCGACAGGTCCGGCTCCACGTTGAGGCTGATGCCGTGGAAGCTGACCCAGCGCCGGACCCGGATGCCGATGGCGGCGATCTTATCCTCGACCGCCGCCCCGCGCTCCGGTCGGCGGACCCAGACCCCGACCCGGTCCTCCCGCCGCTCGCCGCGCACGTTGAAGGCCTCCAGGGTTGTGATGATCCAGGCCTCCAGGGCGGCCACGTAGGCCCGCAGATCCCGGCGGCGCCGGTTGAGGTCGAGCATCACGTAGGCCACCCGCTGGCCGGGCCCGTGATAGGTATACTGCCCGCCCCGGCCCGTCCGGTGCACGGGGAAGCGCCTGGGGGCGACGAGGTCGGCGTCCTGCGCCGAGGTGCCGGCCGTGTAGAGCGGTGGGTGCTCCAGCAGCCAGACCAGTTCCGGCGCCTGCCCCGCCGCGATCGCCTCGGCGCGCGCCTCCATGGCGGCCACGGCCTCCCCGTAGGGCACGAGCGCGTCGCTGATCCGCCAGTCCACCGGCGCCGCGCCGGCCATGGGCCGGAAGTCCCTCGGCGGGAGCGCCAGCCGGGTGGCGTTTAGGGTTTCGTTTACCAAGACTTCACCATCGCGCGTGGAAGGTGGACGGAAGGGCGGACGCCGCATCGCGCGCCGCCCCGGAGCGGGGGACGGGGCGCGTGGCGGTTCTGGAAGACTTGAAGGTCGATCTTAAGGTGGTGCTCGGCCGCAGTCACATGCCGCTGCACATGCTGCTGCGCATGGGCCGGGGCGCCGTGATCGAACTCGAATCCACCGAGTCCGATATGGTCGAGATCCTCGCCAACGACCACCCGATCGCGCGGGGCCAGATCGTCGTGACGGGCAACCGCATCTCCGTGGAAATCACCGAGCTGATCCGCAAGGCCGAGGTGGTGCGCCTCGCCGGGGTGACCATCGGCGAGGGCGCGGTCCCGGTCCTCGAAGGCGGTGTCGATTTTCTCTGATCCCGCCCACGCGGCGCTTGTCGGACGGAAATCCCTCTGTTATTGGCTGCGCCGCGCCCCGAGAGATCGGCCGCCGCAGCCGAGTGAGACAGGATCTCCGGGCCCGGTGACCGACGCGAACGGTGTGTTGACGATGCGGCCATGGCGGAATTGGTAGACGCGCTAGCTTGAGGTGCTAGTCCTGCAAGGGGTGGAGGTTCGAGTCCTCTTGGCCGCACCAACTCAACAGAGTTGGTGTCCCCTCATGAACTGACGAGGTCGCTACCAGGCCTCCCCTTCTCCCTCCGACAATTCGTTCGATCAGGCGCCCTGCACAGACGCGCCTCTTCCATCGCCCGTCCGCTCCCACACCGAGACCGGCTCGCGGAGGGGCGCATAGGCGGCGCGGTAGCTGCGTGGGCCGATGACGGGCAGCAGCCGGTTTCGCGCCCAGTCCGGCAGCGCGGCGGTGCGCGACAGGCGATCGGTCATGGCCTGGACATGGGCCACGCGGGGGCGACGCCGCGCCTCGTAGGCGAGGCCGACCGTGTTCCAATCCGCTTCGCGCCCCAGGAGGTCCGCGAGCACCAGGGCATCCTCCAGGGCGAGGGCGGCGCCCTGTGCCCAGACCGGCGCGGTGGCATGGGCGGCATCGCCGGCCAGGAGAACCCGACCTTGGGTCCAGCGCGCGATCCGCACCTCCTCGAGCGGGGAATGATGGATCGCGTCGGGATGGACCAGGACTCGATCCAGGGTGTCCTGCACCAGGCGCGGGAAGGGGGCGAACACCCGGCGGACTTTCGCCAGATCCCGTTCGCCCGCCCCGGTCCGGCTGATCGAAACCCAGCCATAGACCGCATCGGTGTCGACCGGGATGAGCAGGAACAGGCCCCCCGCCCCCGCCCAGAGGGTCCACGCATCGATGCCGGGGTTTGGGGCCATGAAGCGCCAGCTGGCCTGTCCGAGCACGGCCGCGCGGGTCGCCTGTTCGCCGAACATGGAACGCCGGACCGTCGAGTGGACCCCATCCGCGCCGACGAGCAGGCCGCCCTGCTCCACCCCTCCTTCGCCAAGATCGACGCTCACGCCCGACGCGGTCGCCCGGACCGCGCGGATCGTGCCGCCACGCCGGATCGCCTCCGGCGGGAGGTCCTGCCCCAGGAGGCGCTGAAGGTCGGAGCGGCGCAGGCAGCGCGGGCAGGCCGCCTCCCCCCAGAACGCCGCCTCGTCCACGGCGAACAGGAGCTGGCCGCGATGGGTGCGATATTCGCGGCGCCGGACGGGCGACCCGACGCGCTCCAGGGCGTCGCCCAGCCCGAGTTGCCCGAGGGCCTGCACCGCGTTGCCCGGGAGGTTGATGGCGAGCCCGCCATCCTCCGGCGCCGTGCGCCGCTCCAGGGCGAGGACGGGCACCCCGCGCCGGTGCAGGGCCCGCGCCGCCGCCAGTCCCGCGATGCCGCCGCCGGCGACGAGGACGCGCCCGCGCGCATCATCGATCATGAAGCCTCTCCGTTCGCGTCCCGACCGGCGCTGCGCACTCTGCACGCGCGCCACTGTGGCAAGGATACGCGCGCGCGGGAACCGCCTGCCGCGTTGGACCTTCCCGGTATGGGTTCGCCCTGTGCGGCGGGTTCCCGCGCAGGTCTGCCCTGTGCCAGACCGCCTTGTCCGGGTCGGGCATGTGCGAGACCGATACGCGCGGCCCGGCGCTTGCAAGCGAATCGCAGCAAGTCGAACGCGGGTGTCGGCGACGACGCTCCTTGCTGGCGGTTCTCGCCGCCGGCCCGCGGCGATGACGGAAAATGGGTGCCATCGCGACCGAAACTACGTAGGTCTGACGGAGACGCTCGCCGAGCGCAGAGGGAAGCGGAATGCGGTTGATCGAGGACGTGGATGCGAGAGGGGGGCGACGGCTCCTGCGCGGTGCCTACATCTGGTATCGCTTCACCATCCTCGCCGTTCGCGAGATCCTGACGCGCCGCGACACCGAGCACCACCGGGGCGGGGCCCCGTCCTACCCAGGACCGCATGCGGGATCCCACCCGCGCCGGCTGTCCTGGTCGAGCGGCCCCAAGGCCTGAGAGCCGGCCGACCCGATCCTCGGTGGGGTCGAGAAGCAATTGGATGCTCTCGCCCCCCGCGTCGGCTCAGCTCTCCAGGCGCTCGTCGCCCAGGAACTCGATCCCGAATCCCGAGAGTCCGACATAGGCGCGCGACGAGGTCGCGAGGTTGCGGATCGACGAGACGCCGAGATCGCGCAGGATCTGGGCGCCGAGCCCGACTTCGCGCCACTGCGCCACGCGCTGCGCCTCCGAACCCTCCTCGACGAAGGGCTTCAGGGGCACGCCGGCCGTGCCGTCGCGGAGGTAGACGAGGATGCCGCGGCCTTCCTCGGCGAAGCGGCGCATCACCGCCTCGATCTGGCGCCCGCCCTCGATGACGTCGGCCACCACGTTCGACCGGTGCAAGCGCACCAGCACGTCCTCGCCGTCGCCGATGCGGCCGTGGACGAAGGCGAATTGCTGCACGGTCTCGAACGGCGTCGTGTAGGCGTAGCCCGTCATCTCGCCGAACTCGGTCTTCACCGGGAAGGTGCCGACCCGCTCCACCAGGGTCTCGCGGGCCTGCCGGTAGGCGATCAGATCGGCCACCGAGACGCGCTTGAGGTTGTGCAACTCGGCGAAGGCCGTGATCTGCGGACCCTTCATCACCGTGCCGTCGTCGTTGGCGAGTTCGCAGATCACGCCCACTGGGGGTAGGTTCGCGAGCTTGCACAGGTCCACCGCCGCCTCGGTGTGGCCGGAGCGCATGAGCACGCCGCCATCCTTGGCGATCAGCGGGAAGACATGGCCGGGACGGACGAAATCGTCCTCGCCCATGTTGCCGTTGGCCAGCGCCCGCACCGTGTTGCAGCGCTGCTCGGCCGAGATCCCGGTGGTCAGCCCGTGCTTGGTGTCCACCGTCACCGTGAAGGCGGTACCGAGCGGCGCGTCGTTCGAGGCCACCATCGGGTCGAGGCGCAGGCGCCGGGCCTCGGCCCGGGTCAGGGGCGCGCAGACGATGCCGCAGGTGTTGCGGATGATGAAGGCCATCTTCTCCGGCGTGCAGAGCGCGGCGGCGACGACGAGGTCGCCCTCGTTCTCGCGATCGTCGTCGTCGGTGACGACGACGATCTCGCCGCGAGCATAGGCCTCGATGGCCTCGGTGACGTGGGTGTGGGGCACGGGCTGTCTCTTGGCGTTTCGCGGATCGGACGACGGCGGGCGCGGGCAGGATCAGTCCCGCGCGCCGACCTGCCCCCGATGACGCAGATAGTGATCGGCGAGGACGCACGCCATCATGGCCTCGGCCACCGGTACGGCGCGAATGCCGACGCAGGGGTCGTGGCGCCCCTTGGTGACGAGGTCGACGTCGCGGTTGTCCCGGGAGACGCTCATGCGCGGCGTCAGGATCGAGGAGGTCGGCTTCACGGCGAAGCGGCAGACGATGGGCTGGCCGGTGGAGATGCCGCCCAGAACCCCGCCCGCATGGTTGGCGAGGAAGGTCGGGGCGCCGGCATTGCCCGAGCGCATCTCGTCGGCGTTCTCCTCGCCCCGCAGGGACGCGGCGGCGAAGCCGTCGCCGATCTCGACGCCCTTCACGGCGTTGATCGACATCATGGCGGCGGCGAGATCCGCGTCGAGCTTGCCGTAGATCGGCGCGCCGAGACCGGGGGGCACGCCCTCGGCCACCACCTCGATCACCGCGCCGACGGACGAGCCGTCCTTGCGGATGCCGTCGAGGTAATCGGCATAGAAGGTCGCGGTCTCGGGGTCCGGACAGAAGAACGGGTTGGCGTTCACCGCCTCCCAGTCCCAGCGCGACCGGTCGACGGCGTGGGGGCCCATCTGCACGAGGGCGGCCCGGATGGTGACGCCGGCGGGCAGGACCTTGCGGGCGACGGCGCCCGCCGCGACCCGCGCGGCGGTCTCGCGCGCCGAGGAGCGCCCGCCGCCGCGATAGTCGCGGATGCCGTACTTGGCCTCGTAGGCGTAGTCGGCATGGCCGGGCCGGTAGCTGTCCCGGATCTCGGAGTAATCCTTCGAGCGCTGATCGGTGTTCTCGATCTCCAGGGCGATCGGCGTGCCGGTGGTGAGCTGGACGCCGCCGGTGCGGTCGTCGGCGAAGACGCCCGAGAGGATGCGGACCTGGTCGGGCTCGCGCCGCTGGGTGGTGAAGCGCGACTGGCCGGGCTTGCGCCGGTCGAGTTCCGCCTGGATGTCCTCCGCCGACAGGGCGAGCCCGGGCGGACAGCCGTCGACCACGCAGCCGAGGGCGACCCCGTGGCTCTCGCCGAAGGTGGTGACGCGAAACAGGTGTCCGAACGTATTGTGCGACATGGCGCTCCCGCTCTAGCGCGGGTTTGGCCCGAGGGCCAGCGCGGGGCCATGCGCCGGTCCGGGGGCGACCCTGCGCCAGGACACGCGCTGCGCCTCAGGCATCCGGCCGCGCGAGCACGCCGCCGGTGGTCGGCTCGCGCACGCCGGTGGTGGACGGGAAGGTGATCGGCAGGCCCTTGAGCGAGCGCACCGCGAGATGCGCGAAGGCCTGTGCCTCGAGATAGGCCGAGGACCAGCCGATGGCGTCCGCCGTCGTGATCTCGGCGCGCAGGTGGTAGTTCAGCAGGCGCACGAGCTCGCCGTTGCGGGCGCCGCCGCCGGCCACGATCCAGCGGGCCGGGATCTCGGGGGCGTGGTCGAGGGCGCGGGCCACCGCGCGGGCGGTGAAGGCCGTAAGGGTCGCGGCGCCGTCCTCCGTCGAGAGCTGTCCCGCGAGCTTGTGCGAGAACCAGTTGCGGTCGAGGGATTTCGGCGGCCGCCGGGCGAAGAACGGGTGGATCAGCAGCCAGGCCAGCAGCGGCTCGTCGGGGCGTCCGCGGGCGGCGGTGCGACCGCCGTCGTCGAGGGGGCGGCCGGTGCGCTCCCGCATCCAGTCGTCGATCAGCGCGTTGCCGGGCCCCGTGTCGAACGCGATGACGTCGCCGTTCGCCGACAGGATGGTGGCGTTGGCGACCCCGCCGATGTTCAGGATGCCGAGGGCCCCCTCGAAGCCGGAGGCGCGGGCGAGGGCCTGGTGGAACACCGGGACCAGGGGGGCGCCCTGCCCGCCCGCCACCACGTCGGCGTGGCGCAGGTCCGACACCACGGCGATGCCCAGCCGCCGGCTCAGGGCCGCGCCGTCGCCGATCTGCACGCTCATGCGCTGGTCCGGCCGGTGCACCACGGTCTGGCCATGGAAGCCGATCACGTCGATGTCGGCCGGGGTGAGATGGTTGTCCGCCAGGAAGCTCTCCACCGCCTCGGCATGGGCGGCGGTGACGAAGGCCTCGGCCTCCGCCAGGCAGCCCGGCCGGTCCTCGCGGGCGGAGACCCCTTCCGAATCGATCAGCGCCTGGCGCAGCAGGGCCCGGTCCTCGTCCGAGTAGCCGCGATAGCCCGTCGGCCCGAGGGGCTCGAGGTAGCCGTTATGGCTCTGGACCACCCGCACGGTCTCGCCGTCGGTCTCGATCAGGGCGACGTCGACGCCGTCGAGGGACGTGCCGCTCATCAACCCGATCGCGCGCATCATCGTCATGGTGCCCTCCCCGGGCCTTGATGCCCGTGCCTTCCGTCCGCAGCCCTGCTAAGAGCCGCTCCACATCCCGTGCGGTGCTATCACGCGGCCTTCAACGCTGTCCCGCGCCGCGATTCTCGAAACCGGAACCTCGCATGTCCTCCGACGCCCCCCAGGCTGCCGCCGCAAACGCGCCCTTCCAGCCGCAATCCGATTTTCTGAAGGTCCTGACCGAGCGCGGCTACATCCACCAGGGGTCGGACCTCGCCGGCATCGATGCGGCCGCCCGCGAGGGCCGGCTGACGGCCTATGTCGGGTACGACTGCACTGCCGCCTCCCTGCATGTGGGCCACCTCCTCTCGATCATGATGCTGCACTGGCTCCAGGCCACCGGCGGCACGCCCATCACCCTGATGGGCGGCGGCACGACGCGGGTGGGCGACCCCTCGGGCCGGGACGAATCGCGAAAGATTCTCACCCTCGCGCAGATCGAGGAGAACAAGGCCGGCATCCAGAAGACCTTTTCACGGTTTCTCACGTTCGGTGACGGCGGCCAGGCTGCGACGATGGTCGACAATGCCGAGTGGCTGACCAAGCTGAACTACATCGAGATGCTGCGAGACATCGGGCGCCACTTCTCGGTCAACCGCATGATGTCGATGGACAGCGTGCGCATGCGCCTGGAGCGCGACCAGGAACTCTCGTTCCTGGAGTTCAACTACATGATCCTGCAGTCCTACGACTTCGTCGAGCTCAACCGTCGCTACGGCTGCGTGCTGCAGATGGGCGGCTCGGACCAGTGGGGCAACATCGTCAACGGCATCGATCTCGGTCGCCGCATGGGCACGCCGCAGCTCTACGGGCTCACCTGCCCGCTGCTGACCACCGCCTCGGGCGCCAAGATGGGCAAGACCGCCGCCGGGGCGGTCTGGCTCGATGCCGGGATGCTCAGCCCCTACGATTACTGGCAGTTCTGGCGCAACACCGAGGACGCCGATGTCGGCCGCTTCCTCAAGCTGTTCACCCTCCTGCCCATGGACGAGATCGCGCGCCTGGAAGCCTTGCCCGGCGCGGGCATCAACGAGGCCAAGAAGGTGCTGGCGACGGAGGCGACGGCCCTGATGCACGGCCGCGAGGCGGCGGACGCCGCCGCCGAGACGGCCCACAAGACCTTCGTCGAGGGCACGGTGGCGCAGGACCTCCCGAGCATCACCGTCTCGCCCGAGCTCCTGGACGCCGGCCTCGGCGTCCTCTCGGCCTTCGGCCCGGACTACGCCAAGCTCCTGCCCTCCACCAGCGAGGGCCGCCGCCAGATCAAGAGCGGGGGCCTGCGCGTCAACGACGTGCCGGTGACGGACGAGCGGGCGGTCCTGCGCACGGCGGACCTCACCGCGGACGGCGTCATCAAGCTCTCGTTCGGTCGCAAGAAGCACGTGCTCGTCCGCGTCGCCTGAGAGGTGATCCGCCGTATCGACCCGAGACCGTGGCCCGATCCTGGAAACCCCGGAAGTCCCCTGCCTTGGTCGGGACCGGGGGACGTGGCATGACGGGCCGATGCGCATTCCTTCGCTGCCAGACCATAGCGTGGCCGTCTCGGCCTGCCGGAGCGAGAAAGGTCGCTTTCGCTGGTCGGTCTGCACGACCGGCTATCACCCCTACCGGTCCCCGAGTTCCTACCCGTCCGCGGCCCTCGCGCTCGCGGCGGGGATCTCGCACGCGCGTGTCCTGGCTGAGCAGCATCCGATCCGCGCCCGGATCAACGACGGGAGCTGGCTCTAGGCGCACGTTCGCGCCCGGCAGTGTCCGGGCGGCGGGATCCGACCCAATCTACAATAAGTGTAGGTGATCGATCGATCGAGGCGCATACTGCCCGCTGGGTAGGAATCTCTATGACAATCAAAGAACTCGTGCGTCGGCGTCGATCTTCGGCAGGACAGGCGGCCGTCGTCGGTGTGACGCGTGCTTTGGAGATGGCGTTTCCCATCATCGAGAACGAAGCGGGGCTTAATCGCATCGGTCGGGCCCTGGCCGCCCTCGTCGCGTTGGACGCCGTCGCCGAGCGCGTGGTCGCCGTCGAGGCGGCCTGAGTGAGGGAAGTCTGATCGCGACGGACGTCGCCGGGGCGGACGCGATTGGCCACCGGGGCGGTGCGACGGCCGCTCGCCAGGCGTCTTCGCGCAACTTCAACAGATCACAGCCAAAACGCAGGCGATCCCCCGGACCGCATGCGTCCGTGCCCTGCGATCGGTCCGTTGGCGTCGTTCGCACCGAAGGTCGGCCCCGGAGCGCGCCTGTCGCTGAGCGCAGGGCCGAGGC
The DNA here is from genome assembly GCF_001424705.1 of Methylobacterium sp. Leaf465. Classification (GTDB taxonomy): domain Bacteria; phylum Pseudomonadota; class Alphaproteobacteria; order Rhizobiales; family Beijerinckiaceae; genus Methylobacterium. The sequence goes on along the minus strand of NZ_LMRA01000001.1, from coordinate 193,099 downwards.
GTGGCGGGGATTCGGATCTCAAACCGGTATCAGTGTCTGAGCGAGGTGGCGCCGATGCAGGTTTCGATGATGAAGATGAGCGCCGCGGCACAGAAGTGCAGCGCGGGAGATGGTGTCCGGGAGAGCGTTGGCTCGGAATTTCCGGCCTGAGCCCGGACCATCGTTGCGCCGATCGCCAGAGCGACCAGGGCGACCGCCACGTCGAGGGCCACTTCGAGGAATTCCTTCATCCAAGGTGCCCTAATCCCATTGCTGGCTGTCGAGGTTGCAAGCGCCGTTCGTCAGCTTGGCAATGGCCGACATGGCCTCATCGAGGCTCGGGTGCCGGAGCTTGATGGTCTGCAGGATCGTGCCCGGCTCCGGTTCGATGCTGACGGTATCCCCCGTCGCGCTTCTCCGGATCGTTCCCAGATCGCGACCCAGCCGATCCTTCAGCGACCAGACATCGACGTCCGATTTCATCGGCGTGAGGACGACATCCATCGGCGGTCCCTTAAAACAATGACCTGAGAGTAACGTCAGCCCTATCGTTGGCCGCTGACGCGCGAGATCCCTCATCAAAGATGCACTCGGGGTCGGTCTCTGGCAATCATGGAAGGCAAACTTATTTCTATTTAAACGCGTAGGAGCTTTCAGAAACTCGTGTATGTTCGCCTAAATCTTGAAAAGGGCGAAATATGTTCCGAATTATTCTCCGTCACGAGACGTCGGCGCTTGGCTCGAAGGCTTGGGCCAATGACCTGGACTCGGCGAAGTCTCATGTGAAGGCCCTGATCGACAAGCCGGGTACGGGCGTTCGACCCACATCCGCCGAGATCCGCGATGGCATCTCGCAGGCGATCGTCTACCGGTATCCCCCTCTCCCGTAGGGTCCGGTCGACCCCCGTGACGCTGGGGCACCGAGCCCACGCACCGCGATCCCCCGTCCGTCACGAAACATTCCGAAGCGGGGTGCCAGGCGACGTCGGGGGATGGTTCGCCGCGAGATCTCCCCTGCGTCCAGGGCGGGGGGCGATGAAGTCCACGAAGGCGCGCAACGGCGCCGGCAGGTAGCGGCGCCCGGGATAGTACAGGAACGGCCCGGAGAACCGCTGCCACCAGGGCTCCAGCACGGGCTCCAGGGCGCCGCTGTCGAAATGCGGCTGGAGCCAATCCTCGAACAGGTTCAACAGTCCGACGCCGACGATCGCCGCGTCGATGGCGAGTTCGGTCGCCGCCCCGACGCGCACGACCAGCGGCCCCGTCGGCTCCACCCGGACGATCTCGCCGGCGCGCTCGAACTCCCAGGCCGGCATGGCGCCGCTGGCGAAGCGGCCGCCGATGCAGGCATGGTCGAGGAGGTCGCGCGGGTGCTCCGGCCGGCCGTGCCGGTCGAGATAGGCCGGCGCCGCCGCCGTGGCGAAGCGCTGCTCCCGCGGGCCGATCGGGACCGCCACCATGTCCTGCTCCAGGCGCTCGTCGTAGCGGATGCCGGCATCGCAGCCGGCGGCCAGCACGTCGACGAAGCTGTCGTCGGCGATCACCTCCAGGCGGATGTCGGGATAGGCCGCCAGGAAGGGCGGGACGATCCGGGGCAGCACCAGCCGGGCCGCGCTCACCGGCACGTTGAGCTTCAGCGTGCCGGCCGGCCGATCGCGAAAGCCGTTGACCACGTCCACCGCCGCCGCGACCTCGCCGAGGGCCGGTTTCAGGCGCTCCAGAAGACGCAGGCCGGCCTCCGTCGGGACGACGCTGCGGGTGGTCCGGTTCAGGAGCCGGACCCCGAGGCGCGTCTCCAGGCGCCGCACCGCCTCGCTCAGTCCGGAGGCGCTGAGCCCGCTCGTGCGGGCACCGTCGCGAAAGCCGCCGGCTTCCGCCACGGCCACGAAGGCCGCGAGTTCCCCGAGATCGGTGCGCATCGTTCGTTTCCCCGCACGGCCCGTGCGCATTGTGCCGGATTATCGCGCGGGGCGGCAGGGGCTAGGTGGAGCTCAGCGCAAAGGAGTTTTCCATGAACGATCGCGACAGGGCGAAGGATCTCGACGGAGCCGGCACCTACCGGCTCGGCGACCGGACGGTGAAGCGGATGGGCTACGGTGCCATGCAGCTCGCCGGACCGCAGGTATTCGGCCCCCCGAAGGACCGGGCTCGTGCTGTGGCCGTGCTGCGGGAGGCGGTGGCCTCCGGTGTGAATCACATCGACACGAGCGATTTCTACGGCCCCCACGTCACGAACCAGATCATCCGCGAAGCGCTGCACCCCTACCCGGACGATCTCGTCCTCGTCACCAAGGTCGGGGCGCGGCGGGGACCGGACGCCTCCTGGAACCCGGCCGCCTCGGCCGAGGACCTGACGCACGCCGTCCACGACAACCTGAGAAACCTCGGCGTCGAGGCGCTGGATGTGGTGAACCTGCGGATCATGTTCGACGCGCACGGTCCCGCCGAGGGCTCCATCGCGGAGCCCCTGGGCGTCCTGGTCGACCTGCAGCGCCAGGGACTCGTGCGCCGGATCGGGCTCAGCAACGTGACGCCGCGCCAGGTGGCCGAGGGGCGCGCGATCACGCCCATCGTCTGCGTGCAGAACGCCTACAACCTCGCGCAGCGGGCGGACGACGCGCTGGTCGACGACCTTTCCGCCGCCGGCATCGCCTACGTGCCCTTCTTTCCGCTGGGCGGCTTCAGCCCGCTCCAGTCGACGACGCTGTCGGCCGTCGCCGCGCGCATCGGCGCGACCCCGATGCAGGTCGCCCTCGCCTGGCTCCTCGCCCGGGCGCCCAACATCCTGCTGATCCCCGGCACGTCGTCGCCGGAGCACCTGCGCGAGAACATGGCGGCCGCCGGTCTGTCCCTGCCGGCGGACGCGCTGGCGGAGCTCGACGGGATCGCGGGCGCGGGCTGACCATGGGGATCCCGGAGCGGGGTCGCGCGCAGGACGGCGAGCCCCTCAGCGCTCGGTCTCGCTCATCGGCGCGCCCGCAGCGAGGCCGTCATTGCCGCCGCCCGCGCTGAACAGCTTGCGCAGGATGCCGGGGGCGAGGGCCGAGAGCGGGTTCACGCTCACGTCCGGCTTGGCGAGGCGGCCGGACACCCGGAAGTTCAGGGCGAACAGGCCCTCGTTCCGGCCGCCACCGAGGAGCTGGCCGAGGATCGGCAGCTGGGAGACGACGTTGTTCAGGCCGTAGAGCGGCACGAAGGTGCCGTTGATGTCGGTGCGCTCCTTGGCGGTGTCGAGGAAGCCCGTCATGGTGAAGCCCATGGCGGGGTTCGAGATCGCCGCGTCGCTGATGTCGATCCGGCTGCCTGTGCGCGTGAAGATCGCCCGCAGGCGGTCGAACTCCACGTCGTTGCCGGCATTCTGCACGACGTATTTCCGGCCGCGGGAATCCACGACCTCGCTGGTGGCCGGCCCCTGCGCCATGATGCTGGACAGGGCCGGCTCGTTGCGCAGGATGAAGTTGCGGATCTGGACGGAGCCCGGCTGCGGCCCGTCGTTCAGGGCGCTCGTCATGATCAGCTTGCCGCCGTACATCCGCTTGTAGATGTCGGCGAAGCGCAGGGTCGAGCCGGCATCCAGCGTCTCGATGGTGACGCTCGAGGCGCCGCGATCGGTGTGGGTCACCTGCGCCGAGAAGGGCGCGCTGCTGAACTTGCCCTGGACGCGCCCGCTTCGCAGGTCGCGGCCGCGCAAGGAGAGCTTGGCGCTGGCATTGGTCAGGGATTCCCCGTTGAAGCCGCTGACGATGCCGAGGCTGAGATCGGCCTCGACATCCTTCGGGTTCGCATCCCGGGCCCCCTTGACGTCGGGCCCGCCGAGTCCGCGCAAGAACGGGCGCGCATCGGCCACGGCGCCCCGGACGGCGACCCGATAGGCATTGCCGCCGGTGCGGTCGACCTGGACGCGCATGTCGTCCCCGGGCGAGAGCTTCAGCGCCGTCAGATCCGCGCGCTCCAACCCCCCGTCGCCGTTGAGGCTGGCGCTGCCGCGCGCCATCAGCGGTCCCGCGTCGACGACGAGATCGCGCAGGTCCTGGTTGCCGTTCGCCCCCTCGCTCACGGTGAAGCTCGCGCGTCCGGCCTTGCCGACGGCCTTCGTCACGCCCGGCAGGAGCCCGTCGCTCCCCATCCGGGTGAGGTCGGCCTCCACGCGGATCGGGGGCTTGCCCAGTCCGGTCCGGCCGATCGGCAAGGTCAGGCGGACCGGGATGGTGCCGGTGATCTGGGGCGCCACCGGCAGGCCCTTGCGGGCCCGCAGGGCGTCGTCGATGGCCAGGCCGATATTCACCTCGCCGGGCGCGCCGGCCTTGGGCTGGCGCAGGTCCACCGTGATCGGCGTACCCATGACTCGGCCGTCGCCCTTGAGCGAGAAGGCGCCCCGCTCGCAGAGGACCGCGAAGCGTCCGCCCTCGAGCCGCTCCTTCCCGAACACCTTGTCGACCGCGATGTCCGACAGGGTCCCGGTGATGCTCACCGGCAGGTCGGGCAGGTCGGGGATGTGCTTCAGGTTGAGGGGGAAGTCGATGCGCAGGTCCGCGGCGCCCTTCACCGTCCCGGGATCGAGGTCGAGGCCCGTGAGGGTCTTGAACATGTTGGTCTGCAGCAGCGAGACCAGGGCGTCGGCGCCGCCGCTGAGGCGCAGCCCGATCTGCGCCGTCACCGTGTCGGGGGTGATCTTGGGGATCACGAAGGATCCATCCGAGATCGACAGGGTCCGGTTGTCCGCCATGCGGACATCGGCGGTGACGTTGCGGATCTTGGTCGTCTGTCCGGTGATCGTGCCGGTCACCCGCCCCCGCGTGAGCGGCGGCGAGTCGGGCACCACGATCAGGGTGGCGTCGGAGACCGCGAAATCGATATGGACCGCGTTGTCGGGCATCGGCTCGCCGCGGGTGGCGGCGGCGAGTTCCGAGCCGCTCATGTCCACGGTGATGTCGACCGCGTTGACCTTTCCGCCGCGCAGGTTGTCCACGAGGTAGTTGCGGGCGGGCGGCGCCACGTGCTCGGGCCAGAGGCGCAGCGCCATCCGCCCGTCGGTGTCGCCGGCGACGATGTGCAGGGTCAGCCCGTCATCGTCGGCCGAGGTCCCGATGGTCCCGGTGATCCGGCCGTTGGCGGCACCGGCCCGGACCGAGAAGTCGTCGATGACGATCCCGCCGGCCTTGCCGGTGAGATGGGCCGAGACCGTGTCGAGGCCGACGGGCTTGTCGGCCGCATTGGCCCCGCGCAGCACCGCGTCCCTGCCCGCCAGTTCCAGGGTCCAGGCGGAATCCGCGCCCGCGGGCGCCGCAGTCCAGGCGCCGGTGAGGTGCACCGCGTTGCCGGCCCCGCGATAATCGAGGGCGTCGAGCTTCATCGCCCGGCCGGCCTCGTCCCAGCTCACCGCGGCCGCGAGGCTGTCGATGGTGACCGGGTTGAAGTCCTTCTCCTCGATCAGGACGTTGCCGCCGCCGGTGCGGATCTCGGCCGTCATCGTCTCGATGCGCCCGGCATCGATCGCCACGTCGGCCTTGGCCGAGAGCTTGAGGTCGGTGTCCACCGGCAGCTTCGACTGGCCGGACAGGAGGAGGAGGTCGCTGATCGGCAGGTCGTCGAGGGTGATGATGCCGGTGCGCTTGGTGCCCCCGGCCTCGTGCAGGTCGCCGCCGAAGCGCCATTCCCCGTGCGGCCCGTCGATGCGCAGTTCGAAGACCCGGGCGTCGCGCACGGCATCGCGGCGGAACAGGCCGTTGACGTGCTCGAACACGGCGCGCTGGCGGGCATCGTCGTCGATGAGCGTGAGGCGTCCGTTGGTGATCCGCGCCCGGTCGAGGGCGCCGATCACGCCGGCGGAATCGAGCACCACCCCGAAGATCGAGGCGACGCTGGCGGAGATCGGCGAGACGTGGCCGGCCGCGGCATCGACGCTCGGCAGCGTGTGGGGCACCACCGCGCTGCCCGGGCTGCTGTCGGAGGCCGCGAAGGCGATGCTGCCGTTGCGGTGGACCAGGGCCGTCATCTGCAGGTCCCGGAACTCGATGGCCCGCGGCTGCACCGCAAGGCGCAGAAGGCTCCAGGTGTCGAGGCTGACCACGGCCAGGGGCGCCCGGACCACGAGGGCGCCCTCGGGATTGTGGATGTCGAGACCGGCGACGCGCAGGGCCAGGGACTGCTCCGCGTCGAGCTCCAGGGCGCTGTCGCTGAGAGCGACGCGCCAGCCGGGACCGATGCTGCCGGCGATGGCCGAGGCCACGCGCTCCGACATGCCGTCGATGCGCAGGGGACCCATCGACAGGCGGCCGATGACTCCGCCGACGGCGACCGTCAGGCCGACCACCAGGGCGGCCGCAATCCAAAGCAGCGGCCGCCGCCGTGCGGCGGGCCGCGCGGGCCGCGAACCTTTGGCCGTTTCCTGGTCCATCAATCCTTGTGCCGCTGGATCGGAACGTCCCCTCGGGCTATCGAGCGGCAGTCCTACGGGTTTCTGCTTGCGCGGGTCTTTGGCGTTCGTCGGTCCTGGTGCGCCGGGGCGTGGAACTCCCGTCGCGGTGCAACGCCAGAGGCACACCATCAATCGGCCGAAAGGAAGGCATGATGCCCCTCGATACCGGAGATCAGGCGCCCGACTTCACCCTGCCGGGCGCCGGCGACGAGACGATCAGCCTCGGGGACCTGTCGGGCCGCAAGGCGGTCCTGTACTTCTACCCCAAGGACGACACGAGCGGTTGTACCCTGGAGGCGCAGGGCTTCAACGCCCTCGGCCCCGACTTTGCCGCGGCTGACACCATCGTGATCGGGGTGTCGCCGGACTCGGTGAAGAGCCACGACAAGTTCCGCGCGAAGTACGCCCTCACCTTTCCGCTGGCCTCCGACGAGGGCAAGGCCATGCTCGAGGCCTATGGCGTGTGGGTCGAGAAGAGCATGTACGGCCGGAAATACATGGGCGTGGAGCGTACGACGATGCTCCTGGACCGCGCGGGTCGCATCGCCCGGATCTGGCCGAAGGTGAAGGTGCCGGGCCATGCCGAGGCGGTGCTGGCCGCCGCCCGCGACCTGGCCTGAGGACTGGATTTCGTATGATGAATCGTCGGGGCTGCGCCTTGGCGGTTCGTTAACCCTGATCCGGGCAGGGTGACGCGGTGGATCAGGTCACGCGTCCCATGCCATCGTCTTCCCGGAAATCCTCCTCGACGGCGAACCGCGTCGTCCCCGCCGGCCCGGCCTCAACGCTGCGGTCCCGCCTCCTCGCCGGAGCGCTGGCCGTCGCCGTCGCCTGGGCCGGCGGGGCGACGTACTACCTCGTCTTCCACGACGAGGTGCTGGCCCGCTTCGTCTCGCAGCAGAGCGCCCTCCAGTACGGCTACGAGGAGCGGATCGGCACCCTGCGCCTGCAGCTCGACCGGGTGACGATGGAGCAGGCGGCGTCGCGCGACGGCCTCGCCCAGCGCATGGCCGAGCTCGCGCGCCGGCAGGCCGCGCTTGAGGCCCGCCAGGCCGCCATCGCCACCCTCGCGGGCGATCCCGGCGCCGCGACGCTGGCCGCCCCCGTGAGCGAGGCGCCCGAGCCCGCGATCAAGGGCCCGTCCACTTTCCTGCCGGGCACCCTGTCAGGCGCCAAGCCGTTCCCGACCCCCGATGCGCTCCAGCTCCGGACCGCCGCCGACCCCGCCTCCGGGCGACAATCCGCCCGCGCGGTCGAGGGAAGGGTCGCGGCCCTGGAGCAGCGCCTGGACGGCCTCGCCGAGGCGCAGTCCCGCGTGCTCGCCACGATCGGGGCGCGGGCCGGCAAAGGCGCCCAGCGCCTGCGCGGCCTCGTCGCCCGCCTCGGTCTCGATCCCGCCCGCTACGAGCACGAGCGTCCGGCCGGGATCGGTGGGCCGCTGGTGCCCCTGAGCGGCGACGCGTTCGCCCTATCCCTGTCGGAGGTTCAGCGCTCCCTGGCCGAGGAGGCGCATCTGCGCCGGATCACGGCGGCCCTCCCCGTGCGCCGTCCGCTCTCCGGGGACCTCAGCCTGTCCAGCAATTTCGGCCCCCGCCTCGATCCGTTCACCCGCGGCTACGCCATGCATACCGGCATGGACATGCGGGCGGAGACCGGAGAGCCGGCCCGCGCCACGGCGGCGGGGCGCATCACGGTGGCCGAGTACAATGGCGGCTACGGCAACATGGTCGAGGTCGATCACGGCCACGGACTCGTCACCCGCTACGCGCACCTCTCGGCCTTCGACGTATCGCCGGGCCAATGGGTCGAGCCGGGCACGATCGTCGGACGCGTGGGCTCCACCGGCCGCTCCACCGGCAGCCACCTGCATTACGAGACCCGCATCGACGGCGAGCCGGTCGACCCGGTGCGCTTTCTCAGAGCCGCCGACGTGCTCTGACCGGCCCTCCGCCGGCCCCGCTTCGCGTCGAGATACCCCGACGAGGGAGCCGGCGCGGCGTTTTCCCGAAGCCGGGAAACGCCGTCCGACCACCCGGGAGCGGGCGCGCGCCCTACTCGATGTCCTCGACCACATCCGCCCCGCCATAGACGCGCTGGGCGAGGGACGCTTCCATGAACGGATCGAGGGAGCCGTCCAGCACCGCATCGGGATCGGTGGACTGGGTGCCGGTGCGCAGGTCCTTCACGAGCTGGTAGGGCTGCAGCACGTAGCTGCGGATCTGATGACCCCAGCCGATGTCGGTCTTCGCGGCGGCCTCGGCACTGGCCTTCTCCTCCCGCTTCTTCAGCTCGGCCTCGTACATGCGGGCGCGTAGCATGTTCCAGGCGGTGGCCCGGTTCTTGTGCTGCGAACGCTCCTGCTGGCACGCCACCACGATGCCCGTCGGAATGTGCGTGATGCGCACCGCCGAATCGGTGGTGTTGACGTGCTGGCCGCCCGCGCCCGACGACCGGTAGGTGTCGATGCGGCAGTCGGATTCCTTGATCTCGATCTCGATCCGGTCGTCGATGACCGGATAGACCCAGACGCTGGCGAAGCTGGTGTGGCGGCGCGCGCTCGAATCGTAGGGCGAGATCCGCACCAGCCGGTGCACGCCGGACTCGGTCTTGAGCCAGCCATAGGCGTTGTGGCCCTTGATCAGGAGCGTGGCGCCCTTGATCCCGGCCTCGTCGCCATCCGACCACTCGACGATCTCGACCTTGTACTTCCGGCGCTCGGCCCAGCGGCCATACATGCGCTGAAGCATGTTGGCCCAGTCCTGGCTCTCGGTGCCGCCGGCGCCGGAATGGACCTCTAGGTAGGTGTCGAAGCCGTCGGCCTCGCCGGAGAGCAGCGTCTCGATCTGGCGCCGCGCGGCCTCCTTCTCGACGGCGCGCACGCCCGCCTCGCCCTCCTGGATGGTGGCCTCGTCGCCCTCCATCTCGCCGAGTTCGATCAGCGTGTGGGCGTCCTCGAGGTCCTGGCTCAGCTTCTTGATCGCGTTGACCGCGTCATCGAGCTGGGTGCGCTCGCGCATGACCTTCTGGGCGGCCTCGGCGTCGTTCCAGAGCTCGGGATTCTCGGAAGCCGCGTTCAGCTCCGCGAGGCGTTTCTCGACGGTATCCCAGTCAAAGATGCCTCCTCAGCAGTCCGATCGACTGCTTGGCGGCATCCGAGAGTTGTTCGATCTCGGCGCGCATCTGGTGTTTCGGGCTCGTGTGTTCGGGGTGTGGGACCGGGTGATACCGGGCCGGCCGGATGGTGTAAACGCCGGGGAGCGAAACCGAGGACGCGTCGCGCCCCCGGTCGGCGCGCCGGCGCAAGGGGGGCGAGCCCACGCACGTGGCTGTGCCTGCCCTTCGGCACCGGTCGTGACGGAAGGCGGATCGGTCCCCGGGGACGCGATGACCCCAGGCAGTGCCGCCGGGCCGACCGGCGCTAGCGGAGGGCGGGGCGGACGTAGTCCGGCGGGCCGATGCGGGCCGGCGCCAGGACGAATTCGCGCGGGCGGTGGCGCTGGTTGAGCGGGCCCTCGCTGAGGCCGTCGCTGAAATACTCGGTTCCGGTCAGGCCGAATCCGCCGCCGTTCATCACGCTCGGCACCGGCACCGCCTCGGGAACGTCCGGGATCGGCCGGCCGGAGCTCGGGCTCGTCGGCAGCACCACGGGGCCGTTCGCGCCGAGATAGAGGGTCTGCGCGGAGGCACCAAGGGTGAACCCGAGACCGATCAGGCCAGCAGCGAGGAGGGTCCGCATCATCAGCACCACGATCAAACTCCGGCGGGCAACCTGAAGACCCGGAGGGACGCGCCCGGGGGCATCCTGCCCCAATCCCGCGTTCCTGTCCGTGTCCGTTCGGTCGCGGGAGCGCGACATTCGTCGCTGTCCTGTGGGAAAGCGGCCGCGACGCGCGGCCTCGAGACGTCGACGGCCGGACATCGGCCCGGCCCTGCGACGCGTTCCGGGGGGCTCAGCCCTTGGCGCGGACCACGACCGAACGCTCCTGGAGCGCCGGTTCGCAGGTGGAATAGAATCCGTTCAGCACGGTCGGCCGCGAGCTGCACTCGTAGCCGAGCGTCGGCTCGGGTGCCGGAACCGGGTCGCGGGCGACGATCGGCTTCGGCGCGCAGGCGCCCGCGGAGGCGCTCAGCACCAGGGCGACGGCAAGGGGCAGGCGACGAAGGGTCAGGCGACGCATACGATCCTCGGGCCTCGGCGAACGCACCGCGCGCAGACAGGAAACGCGGCGCGGTATCGCTGGGACCCTGCGGAGCGCGCCGCGCCGTGACAAGCGCATCGGTGCGTTTCGACAAGCTTTGCGGACGGCTGTCTCCCGGCCGCAACATCCGGGCTCTAGATCCCGTCCCTGGATCCGGGCCCGAGATCCAGACGAGGGAGCCTCAGCCGGCCTTCGACAGGGACGCCTCGGGCATCGGCACCACGTTGTGCAGCGTCTTGTCCGAGGTCTCGAAGAAGCGCCGGACGTTGCGCGCCGCCTGCCGGATGCGCTGCTCGTTCTCCACGAGCGCGATGCGGACGTAGTTGTCGCCGTGCTCGCCGAAGCCGATGCCGGGGGCCACCGCCACGTCGGACTTCTCGAGGAGGAGCTTCGAGAATTCGAGGCTGCCCAGCGCCTGGTACTTCTCGGGGATCGGCACCCAGGCGAACATCGAGGCCGACGGGGTCGGGATCTTCCAGCCGGTCTTGCCGAAGGACTCGACCAGCGCGTCGCGGCGCTTCTTGTAAATCCCGCGCATCTCGACGATGCAGTCCTCCGGCCCGTTCAGGGCGGCGGTGGCGGCGACCTGGATCGGCGTGAAGGCGCCGTAATCGAGGTAGGACTTCACGCGGGTGAGCGCGGCGAGCAGGCGCTCGTTGCCCACCGCGAAGCCCATGCGCCAGCCGGCCATGGAGAACGTCTTCGACAGGGACGAGAACTCCACCGTGCAGTCGATGGCGCCCGGGATCTCCAGCACGGAGGGCGGCGGATCGCCGTCGAAGTAGACCTCCGCATAGGCGAGGTCCGACAGGATGATGATCTCGTGGCGCTTCGCGAAGGCGACGAGGTCCCGATAGAAGTCGAGGCTCGCCACGTAGGCGGTGGGATTCGAGGGATAGCAGACCACGATCGCCACCGGCTTCGGGATCGAGTGCTGCATCGCCTTCTCCACCGCGGGGAAGAAGGCGGGCGTCGGCTCGGCCGGCACCGAGCGGATGACGCCGCCGGCCATGAGGAAGCCGAAGGCGTGGATCGGGTAGCTCGGGTTCGGCACCAGCACCACGTCGCCCGGCGCCGTGATCGCCTGCGCCATGTTGGCGAAGCCCTCCTTCGAACCCAGCGTCGCCACCACCTGGGTGTCGGGGTTCAGGCTCACGCCGAAGCGGCGCTTGTAATAGTTCGCCTGGGCGCGGCGCAGGCCGGCGATGCCCTTCGAGGCGGAGTAGCGGTCGGTACGCGGACGGCCGGCGGTTTCCACCAGCTTGGCGATGACGTGCTTCGGGGCGTCGAGGTCCGGGTTGCCCATGCCGAGGTCGATGATGTCGGCGCCGTTGGCGCGGGCCTGGGCCTTGATCCGGTTCACCTGCTCGAACACGTAGGGGGGCAGGCGCTTGATGCGGTGGAAGTCGGTCATGGCCTTCACGATGTCCGAGAAAACGAGCGAGAGATACGAATGGGGGCGCGGGGCGGCGAGCGTCACCCGGCGCGAAGCTGTCATCATCCCGAGATGGTGGCGTGGTCTTCTCCGGATGTCCCTCGGGTGGAATCCGGACGTCTTTTGACGGCCTCGCCTGGCGCAGGGCCGTCGCAGAATCCGCACGCTCGCTTCCCGTCTAGCAGTTTTGTGCCCCGACGCCGAACGATATCTGGGGGGCCTACGGCTTGGCGGCCTGGGCCGCGCCCTCGGCGGACCGGCCGCGCGCTTCGTTGCGCCCGCGCGCCGCGACGAGCTCCGCCTCCAGGGCCTTGGTGCCCTCGGGCGTCTTGGCCCGGATCGGCCGGGCCGGGGCGGAGACGCCCACCGGCATGAAGTCGTCGCCGCCGCGGCGGGACTGGGCCACGAAGTCCGGCGCCTTGGCGGGCGGCCCGGCCTCGCCGGTGCCGTAGGCGATCCGCATGGGATTCAGGTCGCCGGAACATCCCGCGAGCAGGAGGGCCACGGCGAGGACCGCGACAAACTGAGAGTTGTGAAGCCCGGACATGGGAGAAGTCGGCCGTTTTGGAGGCGTGCGCTCTGGCGGAACTCCGCGATGGCGCGTTAATTTGTCGGAAACGAGGCCCCCTCGACCGTGCGGCAGGCGTCGTGCGGCCAAAGGTTCGGCCACACTCGGGGAGAGATGCACGCGTGACGACCGAACGGACGACACCGCTGCCCGACATCGAGGCCCTGTCCCGCAACGCGAGCCTGCTGGTCGAGGAATTCGGCCGGGCCGCGTCGCGCTACATGAAGCCCGTGGGCACGCCGGACGCCCTGCCGGTCGAGGCGGTCGAGCCGCCCGAGGAGGTCAAGGACGTGGTCCGCACCCTCGGCAGCGTCGCCGAGACCTGGCTCGCCGACCCGAAGAAGACCGTCGAGGCACAGACGAAGCTGAGCGAGGCCTTCATCACCCTCTGGGGCTCGACCTGGCAGCGCCTGCAGGGCGAGAGCGCTCCGCCCGTGGCCGAGCCCGAGCCGAAGGACAACCGCTTCGCCCATGCGGAATGGTCCACCAACCCGATCTTCGACTTCATCAAGCAGAGCTATCTCATCACCTCCCGCTGGGCCGAGGGCCTCGTGGACGAGGCCGAGGGCATCGACGAGCACACCCGGCACAAGGCGCAGTTCTACCTGCGCCAGATCACCGGGGCGCTGTCGCCCTCGAACTTCGTGATGACCAACCCGGAGCTGATCCGGCACACCCTCCAAGAGAACGGCGCCAACCTGGTGCGCGGCATGAAGATGCTCGCCGAGGACATCGAGGCCGGCAAGGGGCAGCTCCGGGTGCGCCAGACCGATCCGGCGGCGGGTTTCGAGGTCGGCGTCAACGTCGCGGTGACGCCGGGCGAGGTCGTCTTCCGCAACGACCTGATGGAGCTGATCCAGTACGCGCCGACCACGGAGACGGTGCTCAAGCGGCCGTTCCTGATCGTGCCGCCCTGGATCAACAAGTTCTACATCCTCGACTTGAACCCCTCGAAGAGCCTGATCGCCTGGATGGTCGGCCAGGGCCTGACGGTGTTCTGCATCTCCTGGGTCAACCCGGATGCGCGCCACGCCGACAAGGATTTCGAGAGCTACATGCGGGAGGGCATCGAGACCGCGATCGATGCCATCGGGGTCGCCACCGGCGAGAACGAGGTCGCGGCGGCGGGCTACTGCGTCGGCGGCACCCTCCTGGCCGTGACCCTGGCGATGCAGGCCGCCACCGGCAACAAGCGCATCAAGAGCGCCACCTTCCTGACCACGCAGGTGGACTTCACCCATGCGGGCGACCTGAAGGTGTTCGCCGACGAGGATCAGATCCGCCTGATCGAGTCGCGGATGCAGAAGCGCGGTTACCTCGAAGGCACCGGCATGGCGACCGCCTTCAACATGCTGCGCCCCAACGACCTGATCTGGTCCTACGTGGTCAACAACTACGTCAAGGGCCAGACGCCGATGCCCTTCGACCTGCTGTACTGGAACGCCGATTCCACCCGGATGCCGGCGGCCAACCACTCGTTCTACCTGCGCAACTGCTACCTGAACAACACGCTCGCGCAGGGCAAGATGATCCTCGGCAACGTCCGGCTCGACCTGAAGAAGGTGAAGATCCCGATCTTCAACCTCGCCACCAAGGAGGACCACATCGCGCCCGCCCTGTCGGTGTTCGAGGGATCCGCGAAGTTCGGCGGACCGGTCGACTACGTGCTCGCCGGCTCGGGCCATATCGCCGGGGTGGTGAACCCGCCGGCCAAGCCGAAATACGGCTTCTGGACCGGAGGGCCGGCCAAGGGCCGGTTCGAGGACTGGATGGCGGCGGCCACCGAGACCAAGGGCTCCTGGTGGCCCTACTGGTTCGCGTGGCTGGAGCACCAGGCCCCCGCCCGCGTCCCGGCACGGGTGCCGGGCGAAGGCGGCCTCGCTTCGCTGGGCCCGGCGCCCGGCACCTATGTTCGCATGAAGGCGTGAGCGTCGCCGCGACGGGGTCCGATTGGACGATCCGCCTGGAGGCGGAGCCCGACCCGGGGATGCGGACCGCGATCCTGGCGCCCCTCGTCGCCTGTAACGAGGCGCAGGTGCCGGGCGGCGACTGGGGCCTCCTCGCCCTCACGGTGCGGGATGCGGACGGCGCCATCGTCGGCGGCCTCTGGGGCCGGCACGGCTACGGCATGCTCTTCGTGGAGTTGCTGGCCCTGGGGCCGGCGCGCGGGCAGGGCCTGGGACGGCGCCTGATGCGGCAGGCCGAGGCCGAGGCGCGCCGGCGCGGCCTGTCCGGGATCTGGCTCGACACCTGGACGTTCCAGGCCCCCGGCTTCTACGCGCGCCTCGGCTTCACCGAGTGCGGGCGGATCACCGATTATCCGCCCGGCCATGACCGGATCTTCTACGTGAAGCGCTTCGACGACGGCGGGACCGCAGCGGTTCCGCCGCCCTGAATACCCGGCGCCTCAGAACTTGCGCACCAGGGGGGCCGGCGCGGCGGCGACGGGCTCCCCGAAGACGTAGCGGAAGCCCACCGAGACGATGTCGGCGCTGCTGTCGGCCACGCCTGCGAAGACGACGTTCTGGACGTTGTAGTCGCGGCCGGGGCCGGCCAGGATCCGCCCCTTGTCCACGAAGAAGTGCGAGTAGGCGACGTTGAGGGTCAGCTTCTCGCTCCAGCGGTAGCTTCCGCCGACCGACACGTTCACCCGGTCGCCGTCGGGCAGGCGCACCGACCGGTTCGAGAAGTCGATGGGGGAGGATTCGTAGGCGACGCCGGCCCGGACCGTCAGGGCCGGGGACCAGTCGTACTCGCCGCCGATGGAGTAGGTGTAGCCGTCCTTGTAGTTCAGGGTCAGCGGCGGGGCCGCGGCGCGGGCGCCGGCCGAGACGATGTTGACCAGCCCGAGGCGGCTCCAGTTGTCCCACTCGAAGCCGAGATTGACGCGGGCCACCGGGGTGATCGCCTGGGTGAGGCCGACACTGAGCTTCTCGGGGGTGTTCAGCTTGGCCTTGATGTCGCCGCCCAGCGCCGCCAGGGCCCCGGGCAGGATGAGCTGGCCGCCGATGTCGTGATGGACCGACGAGCGGTAGCCGACGCCGATCGCGGTGCCCTCGAACGGCGTGATCAGCGCACCCGCGGTGAACCCGACGCCCCAGGAGTCGCCCTTCAGGCCGGAGCTCGGCAGGGCCGCCGGGTTGAAGACCGGGGACGGGATGAAGGCCTGGCGCAGGACGAGCTTGAAATACTCGATGTTCGGGCCGGCGGCGATGGAGAGCCACTCGTTGACCTTGAAGCCGATGACCGGGTTGAAGGCCAGGGAGAAGATGCGGCTCGACCGGCCGTAGAGCTCGCCCGACCAGGTCTGCCGCGGCTTGGTCACGAGGCCGAAGGGCGCGCCGGAGGTGATGCCGACCCAGAGGCGGTCGTTGATCTGGTAGGAGGTCGCCCCGGCCGGAACGATCGCGCCCTGGCCGAGCTCGCCGCTGTCGCCCAGGCGGCCGAAGGCCGGGTTCGTACCCACGTCGGGCGTGATCTTTGCCGACAGGTTGATGAAGGACAGGTTCTGCTCGGTGACCCAACCCGGCCGCATGGTCACGGTGGCGGGGTTCCAGAACATCGAGGAGACGCCGCCGGATCCCGAGGCGGCGCCCGCGAAGGCGAGGCCCTGGGCCTCGGTGCTCTGCTCGCGGATGCCGAAGGCGCCGGCCGAGGCGCCGGCCACGCCGGCGCAGAGGATGGCCGTGGAAACTCCCGATCGCGCGAGGCCGCGCAGAGAACGGCGCCGAATCGTGCCCATCATGACGTCAGACCCATCCCTATTGTTGGTGCTCGCTTGTCCTGTCCCGTTCGGGACGGCCTCGCACCTTGGGAGCGACAATGACGCGAGTGGCGCGACTTCGCAAATCAAAGATTTACAAATAAAACTGCTGAATAGTTCGAAAGCAATACTGAAATTTGCGCGATATTGCAGGCCTGGGCGCGCTCTGGCGAGGATGCCGGCAGAATGGTTCACATCTAAACTCTCGTCGACGTGAGTAAGCCGCGCGGGCGAAAAAATGCGCCCGGCGCATCTCCGGACGGAGGTGTGACCTTTCGGCGACAGACCGGTCATGGGCCCGGCGTCCCGGCACGATCGGCCGGTGAGACGGCAGGCCATCCGTCGCCGATTGCCCCTTGCCGCCCGTCCCGCTCCGATCGATGTCAGGCAGGGGACAGCCATGCGGAGGCACGAGCGATGAAACTGGTACGCCACGGCGCGAGCGGAGACGAGAAGCCGGGTCTCATCGATGCGCAGGGTGTCCTGCGCGACCTCTCGGCCCATGTGCGCGACATCGCCGGGCCTGCCCTGTCCCGCGAGACCCTGGAGCGCCTGCGCCGGCTCGATCCGGCGAGCCTGCCGGCCCTGCCGGCGGACACCCGCCTCGGCCCCTGCGTCGGCGGCACCCGCAACTTCGTCGCCATCGGGCTGAACTTCAGCGACCATGCCGCCGAGATCGGCGCCGACATTCCGCCGGAGCCGATCCTCTTCAACAAGGCGCCCTCGTGCCTCGCCGGGGCGAACGACCGGGTCATCCTGCCCAAGGGCTCGGCCAAGACCGACTGGGAGGTGGAACTCGCTTTGGTGATCGGCGCGCGCGCCTCCTACGTGCACGCCAACGAGGCCCTGTCCTACGTGGCGGGCGCCTGCATCTGCAACGACGTGTCCGAGCGCGCGTACCAGATGGAGCGCGGGGGCACCTGGACGAAGGGCAAGGGCTGCCCGACCTTCGGACCCCTCGGTCCCTGGCTCGTCACCCTCGACGAGATTCCCGACCTGAAGAATCTCGGCATGTGGCTCGACGTCAACGGCACCCGGATGCAGACGGGTTCGACGGCCACGATGATCTTCGACGCGGCGCAACTCGTCGCCTACGTCTCGCATTTCATGATGCTGGAGCCCGGGGACATCATCACCACGGGCACGCCCCCCGGCGTCGGAATGGCGCGCAAGCCGCCCCGCTTCCTGCGCAGCGGCGACGTGATGACCCTCGGCATCGCCGGGCTCGGCGAGCAGCGCCAGGAGATCATCGCCTTCGACGACTGGACCGCCAAGGTCGCGGCGGGCGAACCGACGCATTGAGGGCGTGCGGCCGGCTTGATTTTCCGGCCGAGATTCGCCTCATGGGGGCTATGACCGACACCCTGGCCCCCCTCGCCGCCCGCCCGGCTCCCGCCTCAGCCGCGATCCGTCACGACTGGACCGTGGCCGAGATCCAGGCGATCCACGACCTCCCGCTCCTCGACCTGGTGTTCCGGGCGGCGGAGGTCCATCGCGCCCACAACGATCCGGCCGACATCCAGCGAGCCAGCCTGCTGTCGATCAAGACCGGCGGCTGCCCCGAGGATTGCGCCTACTGCCCGCAATCCGCCCACCACAAGGGCACCGGCATGGCCCGCGAGCGCCTGATGCCGGTCGATGCCGTGCTGCGGGAGGCGGCCGAGGCCAAGGCGGCGGGCGCCCACCGCTTCTGCATGGGGGCGGCCTGGCGCCAGCCCAAGGACGGGCCGGAATTCGACGCCGTGCTGGCGATGGTGCGCGGCGTGCGCGGCCTCGGCATGGAGGCCTGCGTCACCCTCGGCATGCTCTCGCCTGCGCAGGCCGAGCGCCTCGCGGAGGCCGGGCTGACCTCCTACAACCACAACCTCGACACCGGCCCCGACTTCTACGGCGACATCATCTCGACCCGCACCTACGAGGACCGCCTCACCACGCTCCAGAACGTGCGCGATGCCGGTATCGGCGTCTGCTGCGGCGGCATCGTCGGCATGGGCGAGGGGGTGAAGGACCGGGCGAGCATGCTCCAGGTGCTGGCCAACCACGCGCCGCACCCCGAGAGCGTGCCGATCAACGCGCTCGTGGCGGTGGAGGGCACGCCCCTGGAGGACCGCCCCGCCGTCGACCCCCTCGACCTCGTGCGGATGTGCGCCACCGCCCGCATCGTGATGCCCCGCGCCCGCGTGCGCCTCAGCGCCGGCCGCAAGGGCCTTACCCGCGAGGCGCAGATCCTCTGCTTCCTCGCCGGGGCCAACTCGATCTTCTACGGCGAGCGGCTGCTGACCACGGCGAACAACGAGACCGATTCGGATGCCGAGCTCCTGCGCGACATCGGCATCACCGTGCCGGGCCTGACCCTGGCGGCGGCAGCGGAGTAGCGCCCGCCCCTTCGGTCCGCCATCCGGCGACGTCGGCTCAGGCGACGGCGGCGTCCGGGATGGTGATGCGGAAGCAGGTGCCGATCGCGGTGTCGTCGAGGCTGAGGCGTCCGCCGTTCAGCTCGATCAGCTCCGACGCGATGGCGAGGCCGAGGCCGGTGCCGCCGGAGCGCGACGAGCCCTTGAACGGGGAGAACAGGTGCTCGCGGGCCCGGGACGGCAGGCCGGGGCCGTTGTCGGCCACGAGGATCGTCGTCTCGCCGGCGCCGGGCTGGCCCTGGCGGCGGGCCCGGATGGTGATCTCGGGGTTCTCCTGGGACGGCGCCTCGTAGCCGGCCCCCTGCGGGCTCAGGGCCTGCACGGCGTTCCGGACGATGTTGGCGAGCGCGCGCGAGAATTGGTCCGGGTCGACGAAGATCCGGAGCTCGGTCGGACAGAGTTCGCGGATGACGATCTTCGAATCGCGCCCGCGCCCGGCCAGGTCCGCCTGCTCGGCGACGATCTGGGCGATGGGGACGAGGCGGCGGTTCGGGTTGCGCTCCGTCGCCCGCCCGTAGGCCAGGGTTTCCTCGCAGAACCGGATCGCCCGATCCAGCGTCGCGACGAGGCGGGGGGCCACCCGCTGGGCGACGGGATCGGCGACGCCGTCGAGGCGGTCGCTGAGGAGCTGGGCCGTCGTCAGCAGGTTGCGCAGTTCGTGGTTGATCTTGCTCACCGACAACCCGAGGCCGGCCAGCCGCCGCTTCTCGCGCAGCTCGCTCGCGAGCGCCGTCTCCATGCGGGCGAGCGCGATCTCGGCATGGCCGATCTCGTCCGTGCGCCGCGAGGGCACGATCACGCCGTCGATCGCTTCCGGATCGTCGGCGAACCCCGTGATGTTCTGGACGAGGCGCCGGACCGGCCGCACGATCACCCGCTGCAGGACGAGGAAGATCAGGCCCGCGACGGTCGCCGCGAGGGCCAGGGAGGACAAAGCCAGCCGGATCGAGAAATCCGCCACGGCCTCCCGCAGGGGGTGGGGATCCATCAGGATCTCCACGAGGTCGAAGCCGTCGCGGCCGTGCCCGATCACGCGGATCGGATCGCCCGATTCGGTCAGGAGCGTCCGGGCGACGCCGTTGATCGACCGGATCCAATGCTCCGACCGCAGGTCGATGGTGTCCGAGACCGTGTCCGGGACCGGCTCGTTGGCGAGGAGCCGGCGGGTCCCGTTGCCGCGCACCGCGATGGCCCGCGCGCCCGCACCCGCGAGCAGGCGCTGGGACAGCCCCTCCGAGACCTGCTGGTCGGGGGCCGCGTCGAGGACGAGGGCGGCCACCTGGGCGGCGGCGATCCGGTCCGACAGCCACATCCGGCGGTAATTCGCCACCGTCGGGACGTAGATCAGCACCTCGATCAGCGCCACGAACGCCACGGTGAGCAGGAAGAGCCGACCGGACAGGCCGAGATGCCGGCCGAGACCGCGGGCGGCCACGGGGTTCGTGGCGGTCGCCTCCTGCTGAATTTCGACGCGCGACGTCACACCCATCTCGGTACTTGGCGTTTCCGGTGTCCCAACGGCGCGGCGGGTGACGGCGTGAACCCGATCTGGAGCGTGATCCAGTGGCGTTTTCAGGGCGACGGCTCGGAGCGCGATTGCCCACCAACGCTCCGCACCGCATTAGGCTGCGTCCGGAGATACAACTTTTTAGATCAGGTGTCTGGCCAAATTCGATCAGGATTCTAGCCGGCGCCGCGCCTGGAGGCGACGTCGTAGGAATACCGAGATCAGGGCCAGGGCGGCCAGGGCGCCCAGGCCGAGCACCATCTTGGGGGTGATGAGCGCGCGCAAAGTCAGGGCGTTCTCGCAATCGAGGCCGTCGGCGGCGAGGCATGCCGCCTTGGCGGTCTCGTGCGCCAGCACCACGTCCTCGATCGCCGCGCCGGTGGCGGCGTACACGAAGGCCCCCGGCAGGAGGCCGATTAGGGTCGCCAGCACGAAGGTGCTGCGCCGCACCCCGAAGGCGGCCGGGGCGAGGTTGGTCATCCAGAACGGAAAGATCGGCAGCAGGCGCAGGAAGGCGATGTAGCCGAAGGCGTCCTCGCGAAAGCCCGCCGCGAGGCCCGCCAGGCGGGGACCGGCCCGCCGCAGGAGCAGGTCGGAGGCCGCCCCGCGCCCGATGGTGAAGACGATGGCGGCCCCCGTGGTGGCCGAGGCGACGGCGACGAGGGCGCCGGGCACGATCCCGAACAGGAATCCGCACAGCATCGTCAGGAAGAGCGAGGCCGGCACCGACACCACCACGGCCCCGACATAGACGAGGTAGGCGACCACCATCGCGCGGAAGCGATCCTCGGCCACCCAGGCGTTGAGCCAGGCCCGGGAGGCGAGCAGCCGGTCAAGGCTGAGGAGATGCGAGGCGCCGGAGGCCAGCACGGCCAGGGAGGCGCAGACGAGGAGCAGGAGCGGTCCCCAGCGGAGGAGGCGCTTCAGCCGGCTCGGCGCTCCGGCGGGTCCGGCGGGCGGAGGCGTCGGCGCGCTCACCCGCGCTTGCGCATCCGCAGGATCTTGAAGAACCCGCCCGGGAAGGTCGGCGCGACGCCGATGAACTCGACCCCATGGGCACGGGCCCAGGCCTCGATCCGGCTCGCCTTGAAGTCGGAGGACCAGCCGATCTTCGTGCAGAGCGGCGCCACGATCTCCTCGACTTTGGCCACGGGCCCGGTGTCCTGGCCGAAATGATTGGCCAGCACGATCTCGCCGCCCGGCCGGACCACGCGGAGGAACTCGGAGAGGGCGGCCTCGGGATCCGGCACCAGGGTGATGAGGAACTGCGCCACCACGGCGTCGAAGCTCGCATCGGCGTAGCCGAGGCGGCAGACGTCCATCACCTGGAGGCCGCGCACGTGGCGCAGGCCGCGGCGCAGAACCTTGGCGCGCGCGCGCTTCAGCATGTCCTCGGAGAGGTCGACGCCGCAGACGAAGCTCGTCGGGGGGTAGTAGCCCAGCGACAGGCCGGTGCCGACGCCGGCCTCAAGGATGCGCGGGCCGCAGGCGACGGCGGCGTTCACCGCGTCGCGGGCGGCCGGCTCCGTCAGCTTGTCGTAGACCACGTCGTAGACCGGCGCCCAGCGCGCATAGGCCTTGCGCATCAGGGCGGTGCTCGGACCGGCCTCCCGCGGCTCGCTCAGCATGTCGATCTCGTCGTCCTGTTGGGGGATGGGGTTCGTTCGGGCCGTGATCCGGTCAGGCCGCTTCGGCCGCGCCGGTCGCCAACGCGTCGATGCGCCGGATGGTGCCACCGCCGAGGACCCGGGCGCGCGGGCCGTCATCGGCGTAGAGCACGCAGGCCTGTCCGGGCGAGACGCCGTCCTCCGGGGTGGCGAGGACGATCTCGGCGCCGTCGCCCGACGCATCGCGGCTCAGGAGGGCCGGTCGCGGCTCCCGGGTCGAGCGCACGCGCACCGCCACCGGCAGGCTCTCCACCGGCCCCGCGTCGCCGAGCCAGTTCAGGTCGGTGATGCGGATGCGGCTGGTGGCGAGCGCCGCGCGCGGCCCGACCACGACCCGGGCGGTGTCGGGCTCGAGGCGGATGACGTAGAGGGGCTCGCCCACCGCGAGGCGCAGGCCCCGGCGCTGGCCGACGGTGTAGTGAATGATGCCCTCGTGCTGCCCGAGCACCCGGCCGCCGAGATCGACGATCTCACCGGCCCGGGCCGCGTCCGGCCGCAGCCGCGCGATCACGTCGGCGTAGCGCCCCTGGGGCACGAAGCAGATGTCCTGGCTGTCGGCCTTCTCGGCCACGGCGAGGCCGAGGTCGCGGGCGAGGCGCCGGGTCTCGTCCTTCGGGAGCTCGCCCAGGGGGAAGCGCAGGAAGTCGAGCTGTTCCGCCGTGGTGGCATAGAGGAAGTAGCTCTGGTCCCGGGCCGGATCGAGGGCGCGGTAGAGCCCGCGTCCGCCGGAGGCCTCGGGCCGGCTCGCCACGTAGTGCCCGGTGGCGAGGCAATCGGCCTCCAGGTCCCGGGCGGTGCGCAGCAGGTCGCGGAACTTGATCGAGCGGTTGCACTCGACGCAGGGGATCGGCGTCTCGCCGGCGAGGTAGCTCTCGGCGAAGCGGTCGATCACCGATTCCCGGAAGCGGTCCTCGTAATCGAGGACGTAATGGGGAATGCCGAGGGTCTCGGCCACCCGGCGCGCGTCGTGGATGTCCTGGCCGGCGCAGCAGGCCCCCTTGCGATGGGTGGCGGCGCGGTGATCGTAGAGCTGGAGCGTGATGCCGACGACGTCGTAGCCCTGCCGCTTCAGGAGCCCGGCCACGACGGAGGAATCGACGCCGCCCGACATGGCGACGACGACGCGCGTCTCGTGGGGAGCCTTGGGAAGATCGAGGGAATTCATCGCGCCAGACTGTGCCGGGAGGGACCGGTCCGGCCCCGCGCGTGAGTCTATAGCCATCCTCGGGCGCGAGTTCCAGGGAGGCCGGTGCGCCGGGTGTGTCCCCGCGCATGGCGGCGGCGGTCGGGCCAAAGCTGCCGGGCGCCCGGCAGGATTTGCCCCCTTGCACCGGCGCGGGACGGGGTCTCAGAGAAAAAGACTTTTCTGTACAGTGGCTTGCGTTCCGCGCGCGCTGGCCCGCACCTTGCGGAGGGATGCGGCGGAGAGGATTGTCGCCCATGGCCGTCTCATCGATCGATTGGAACGCACTATCCCGGCGCACGGCTTCGCCGGGCGCGGTTCCGTCGCGGGGATCGGCCGCCACCACCTTCCGGCTCGACGCGCCCGCGCCCGACCCTCGTCCGCGGGCCGCGGAGGCCCATGCCCGGGACGACCGTGCGGCGGCCGATGCCCGCAGCGACCGGATCGCCTCCCAACGGGCCAACGACGCGGCGGCGAACCGCGAGGCGGCGCAGGCCCGCGACACCGCGAAGGCCGCGGCCGAGGCGCGTCAGGTCGAGGCGCGCGCGCTCAAGGCGGACGGGGCCAAGGCGGAGGGGGTGAAGGCGGACGGGGCGAAGGCGGGCAGCAACAGGACGGGCGCGGCCGGCGCCGAGGCCCGCGGCGGACGCGATCCCGCCCGTCCCGGAGCATCGGACGCGGCGCGGGGCCCGCGCGACGCGACGAACGCATCACCCGGGGCGAGCGCGCGCCAGGACACGACCGCGCCGGCCGAGAGCGACGCAGCCACCGGCGCCACGACGGCTGGGGAAGCCGCCTCCGCCGACCCGTCGGAGAAGACCGAGGCCACCGCGCAGGCCGGAACCGCGACGCCGATCCTGCTTCTGCCGACTGCCCCACCGCCCACCGCCCTGGCTTCCGCCGCGCAGGGCGCCGCGGCGGCCGGCCCCGGCGGCGCGGTTCCCGCCGATGCGTCCGGGACCGCTGCGCCGGTCGTGGCCGTGGGCACGAACCACGACGGGAGCGCGGCCCGGGGGCTACCCGGCCTGCAGGTCCAGGCGCCCGCCGGCCGTGGCGACGGGTCCGAGAGCGGTGAGCCGGGCAACGGCAAGCCGCAGGGCGATCTCGCCGCCGCCCTCGCCCCGGCCTCGGACGCCGCCGCCCGCACCGACCTGACGCCCGCCGCCCCGGCGGCGCCCGCGCCGGCGCCCGCGAAGGCAGCGGAGGCGGTCGCCCCCGGCGCGCCGGGCGCGCCCGCACCGGCGCCGGTGCCCCTCGGCGCCGTGCCGATGACGATCGGCCTGCGCTCCCTCGCGGGCAGCAACCAGTTCGAGATTCGCCTCGATCCGAAGGATCTCGGCCGCATCGACGTCAACCTCGACATCGACAAGGAGACCGGCGCGGTCCAGGCGCGTCTGGTCGTCGACCGCCCCGAGACCCTGGCGCTGCTGCAGCGCGACGCCGGCAACCTGCAGCAGGCCCTGGCCCAGGCCGGCCTGAATCCCGGCGACGGCAGCATCAACCTCTCGCTCCGTGGAGACGGTCCGTCCGACGACCGACAGAGCGGCGCCGGTTCCGATGGGCAGCGGTCCGAGACGGGCCGGAGCGCCCGTGCCGACACACCCGATCCGACTTCCCTCGCCGCCGTTCCGATGCGCCGTTACGGCGCCCTCCTCGGCATCGACATCCGCATCTGAGGAACCCGATCATGGCTTCAGGCATCACCGGCGCTTCGAGTACCACCGCGTCGAGCGGAACGACCAAGACCTCGCAGCAGGAGCTCGCCGGGAATTTCACCCAGTTTCTGACGCTGCTGACCACGCAGCTGAAGAACCAGAATCCCCTCGACCCGATGGACACCAACCAGTTCACCCAGCAACTGGTGCAGTATGCCGGCGTGGAGCAGCAGCTGAAGTCCAACGACCGCCTGGACTCGATCCTGAGCAATGCGAAGTCGTCGAGCGCCGCCTCGGCCACGGGCTTCATCGGCCAGACGATCACGGCGGACGGCAAATCCACGGCCCTCAAGGACGGCGCCGCGAGCTGGACCCTGACGCCGGCGCGGGCGGCCAAGCAGGCGACGATGACGATCAGCGACGCCAAGGGCAACGTGGTGGCGACGCAGACCAAGGCCCTCACCGCGGGCGAACAGGCCTTCACCTGGGACGGCCGCTCGTCCAGCGGCTTCACCGCGCCCAACGGGACCTACGCGATCAAGGTCGATGCCGTGGACGCCACGGGGGCGAAGGTCACGGTCGACACCAAGGTGAGCGGGACCGTCGACAGCGTCGATCTCAGCGGCTCGGAGCCGGTGCTGATGGTCGGCAAATCACGGGTTCCGGTCTCCACCGTTCAGGACATCGGCGCCGGGTTGTCCACATGACGAACAGGGCGAATCCAATGCGAACGATCCGCTTCAAGATATCTTAAGTGGGCACAAGTAGCTTCCAATCTCGACAGGTCAGTCGAGTTGTAGAGCGTATCATGACCGAACCAAGCCGCCCGAGAGTTAAGTACGTCATCGGGCCTGATGGAAGTCCGTTAACCATCGCGGACCTTCCGCCGACCACGACCCGGCGATGGGTGATCCGTCGCAAGGCCGAAGTGGTCGCCGCCGTCAGAGGCGGATTGCTCAGCCTCGAAGAGGCCTGCCAGCGCTACACCCTCACCACCGAGGAGTTCCTGAGCTGGCAGTTCTCCATCGATCAGCACGGTCTGGCCGGCCTGCGCACCACGCGCATCCAGCACTACCGCCACTGAGCCGGGCGATGGCCGGGGTCTCCGTCGGACCCCGTCGCCGCCCCTCCCGAACCCGGAAGCCGCGTCCCCTCACCCGGGCGCGGCTTTCGCGTTTTGCGGTCTTCCCGGGTGGCGCCGACACCCCTTCGTTCAGGATCGTTAACTCGACGCTAACCACGACCCAGGCAAATTTTGCCGAGCGGGTGCCGGCAGTCCGGCGCCGCGTCTCGGGTGGGTGCGTCGCGTCGTGAAACCGGTCCTCGACCTCGTGACCAAGTTGGGCCCGGCGCGCCTGGCCGCAATGGCCGCCGTCACGATGACGCTGATCGGCTTCTTCGCCTTCGTGATCCTGCGTGTCTCGAAGCCCGACATGGGCGTGCTCTTCGCGGACCTGTCGATGTCGGATTCCTCGGCCGTGATCCGTGACCTCGACGCGCGCGGCATCAAGTACGAGACCAAGGGCGACGCGGGCCAGACCATCCTCGCCCCCCGGGCCGACCTGCCCCGCCTGCGCATGGACCTCGCCGGCAAGGGCCTGCCGAGCGCCGCCGGCGTCGGCTACGAGATCTTCGACAAGGGCGACGCCTTCTCGTCCACCAACTTCGTCCAGAACGTGAACCACCTGCGCGCCCTGGAGGGCGAACTGTCCCGCTCCATCCGCGCCATCGGGCGGGTCCAGGCGGCGCGCGTCCACCTCGTGATCCCCGAGCGACGGCTGTTCGAGCGCGACCGGGAGATGCCGAGCGCCGCCATCGTGCTCAAGCTGATGGGCGACCTCGACCCCTCCCAGGTGCGCGCCATCCGCCACCTCGCGGCCTCCGCCGTCGAGGGCCTGAAGCCGGAGCGGGTCTCCATCGTCGACGAGCGCGGGCGCCTGCTCGCGGATGGCGCCCGCGGGGCCGAGGCCGAGACCGGCGCCGGCATGGAGGAGAAGCAGGTCGGCATCGAGCGCCGCCTGCGCGCGCAGATCGAGGAGATCGTCGCCGGCATCGTCGGCGCCGGGCGCGCCCGCATCCAGGTCAGCGCCGAGCTCGACCTGAACCGCATCGAGAGCCGGTCCGAGAGCTTCGACCCCGAGAGCCGGGTGGTGCGCTCGACCCAGACCCGCACCGAGAATTCGCTGACGGGCGGTGCCGAGGGCGCGGTCAGCGTCGGCAACGAGCTCCCGGGCGCCAATCAGCCCGGCCAGACACCGACCCAGAAGGATTCCACGAACAAGAACGAGGAGACCACGAATTACGAGATCTCCCGGGTGACCAAGACCGAGGTCGCCGAAGGCGGCCGGATCAAGCGCCTCTCCGTGGCGGTGGTGGTGGACGGCGCCTACGTGCCCGGCCCGGACGGCAAGCCCGTCTACCAGGCCCGCCCGGTCGCCGAGGTCGACCGCATCGCCGCCCTGGTGCGCTCGGCCATCGGCTTCGACAAGGCGCGCGGCGATCAGGTCGAGGTGGTGAACCTCCGCTTCGCCGAGACGCCCGTCCCGGCCGAATTCGCCGAGCCGTCCCTGGTCCAGTCGCTGCTCTCTCCCTCCAAGGAGGAGATCATGCGGATCGTCGAACTCGGCGTGCTGACGATGCTGACCCTGATCGTCCTGATGGCGGTGGTGCGCCCGCTCCTGAAGAAGGTGCTGGCCTCGGAGCCGATCCAGATCGCCCTGGTCTCGGGCGCCGGAGCGGCCGGAGCGGTGGCGGGCGGCGAGGCGCTGATGGTGGCGCCCGACAACCCGACCGCCCGCCTCGTGGATTTCGCCCAGCTCAACGGCAAGGTCCAGGCCGAGACCGTCCAGCGCGTGGTCGACATGGTCCGCGCCAGCCCGAGCGAGACCGTGGAAGTGCTCCGCAACTGGATTCACGAGAGCTGATGCGCGTCCTGTCCCCCCTCCCCACCGTGAGGCGTTGAGACCATGTCCTCGGGATTGAACCTCCAGGCGGAACTCGCCAAGGGCGGCAACGGCGCCTTCGGCGCCATGACCGGGGCCCAGCGCGCCGCCGCGCTCCTGCTCCTCCTCGGGGAGAGCGAGGGCGCGCCGATCTGGCAGATGCTCGACGAGGACGAGGTGAAGCTCGTCTCGCACGCCATGGTGCAGCTGGGCTCCCTCGAGGCCGAGACGGTCGAGAAGCTCATCGTCGACTTCGTGTCCCGCCTGTCCTCCGGCGGCGGTATCACCTCGAACTTCGAGCGGACGGAATCCCTGCTCCTCAAGATCTTCCCGTCCGAGCAGGTCTCCTCGATCATGGCGGAGATCAAGGGCGCCTCGGGCAAGCGCGTCTGGGCGAGCCTGACCCAGATCGATCCCGAGATCCTCGCCTCCTTCCTGCGCAACGAGTACCCGCAGACCGTCGCGGTGGTGCTCTCCAAGGTGCGCTCGGATTACGCGGCCCGGGTGCTCACCATCCTCCCCGAGGACTTCGCCATCGACGTCCTGAACCGGATGCTGCGGATGGAGACGGTGCAGAAGGAGGCCCTGCGCCACATCGAGGAGACCCTGCGGGTCGAGTTCGTGTCGACCATCGCGCAGACCACGCGGCGCGACGCCCACGAGCTGATGGCCGACGTCTTCAACGCCTTCGACCGGCAGACGGAAGGCCGCTTCCTCACCGCCCTCGACCAGGCCAATCGCGGCTCGGCCAAGAAGATCCGCCAGCTGATGTTCACCTTCGAGGACCTGCTGAAGCTCGATGCCGGCAGCGTCCAGACCCTCCTGCGCAAGGTCGACAACGAGACCCTGTGCCGGGCCCTGAAGGGCGCCGACGACCGGGTGCGCAACTTCTTCCTGAAGAACATGTCCACCCGCGCGGCCAAGAACATCACCGACGAGATGGGCTCCCTCGGCCCGATCCGCCTGAAGGACGTCGACGAGGCGCAGGCCAAGATGACCGAGCTGGCCAAGGAACTCGCCGAGAAGGGCGAGATCATGATCGCCAAGTCGAGCGGCGAGGAGGAGCTGGTCTATTGAACGCGCGCCGCTTCCTCTTCGACACCGACTTCCGGCCCCGGCCCGACAATCCGGTCGCCGCCAAGGAGGCGGCCGCCCTGGCGGAGACCGTGGCGCGCGCCGAGGCCGAGGGCTACGCGCGCGGCCTGCGCGAGGGCCAGGCCCTGGCCGAGCAGCAGATCCAGGCGCGCCTGTCCGACGCCCTCACCCGGGTGGGCCTCGCGGCGGCGGGCCTGATCGGGCAATCGGACGCCCGGGACCAGGCGCGCGAGGACGAGGCCCTCGACTTCGCCATCCTGCTCGCCCGCAAGATCGCCGGCGAGGCCCTGGACGCGCAGCCCCTGGCGGCGATCGGCGACGCGGCCCGCGCCGCGCTCCAGCACCTGCGCGGCGTCCCCCACCTCGTCGTCCGGGTGCACGAGAGCCTGGTCGACGACTCCGAGGCCCTGGTGAAGCGGCTCGCCCGCGAGCGCGGCTTCGAGGGCCGCCTCGTGGTCCTCGGCGAGCCCGATCTCGCGCCGGGCGATGCCCGCATGGAATGGGCCGATGGCGGCGTCGTCCGGGACCGGGCCCAGATCGAAGCCGCGGTGCTCTCCGCCCTCGGACTTCCAGCCTGAACCGACCGCCCGACCCGAACTCAGCCCGAGAAACCTCCGCATGTCCGACGATTTCAGCCTGCCCCAGCTCAACGGCTTGGATGCCTCCTTCGACGGCCTCGGCACCGAGTCGATCCGCGAGACGCCCACCACGCCCAAGAGCGCCGCCGACCTGGAGCAGGTCTTCGACGTGCCGGTGGTGGTCTCGGCGGTGCTCGGCTCCTCGCGCATGCCGATCGGCGACCTGCTCCGGCTTCAGCCCGGCGCCGTGCTCGAGCTCGACCGCAAGGTCGGCGAGGCCATCGACATCTTCGTGAACAACCGCCTCGTGGCGCGCGGCGAGGTGGTGCTCGTCGAGGATCGCCTCGGCGTCACGATGACCGAGATCATCAAGAGCGACCACTGACCCCCCTCGCCTTCCCGGCTGCCGCGCCCCCCGCGCGAAGCCGACCCTGACGGAGACCCTGAGCCATGCGGCTTCTCATCATCGGACGGCTCAACGGCGAGCTGATCACCGCCTCCAAGATCGCCATGAACCGGGGCGCGGCCGTCACCAATGCCGAGAGCCTCGCCCAGGGCCTCGCGGTGCTGCGGGCCAAGGGCGCCGACCTCATCATGATCGACGTGGCCCTGGCGATCCGCGATCTGGTCACGGCCCTGGCCGAGGAGCGCATCCGCACCCCCGTCATCGCCTGCGGCGTCGCCACGGACGCCAAGGCGGCGGTGGCCGCGATCCAGGCCGGCGCGCGGGAATACATCCCCCTGCCCCCCGATCCCGAGCTGATCGCGGCGGTGCTGCAGGCGGTCTCCGAGGACGGGCGCGCCTTCGTCTGGCGCGACGCCTCCATGGAGAAGGTGGTCAAGCTCGCCGAGCAGGTGGCCCGCTCGGAGGCGTCCGTGCTCATCACCGGCGAGAGCGGAACGGGCAAGGAGGTCCTGGCCCGCCATCTCCACGGCAAGTCGAACCGGGCCAACCGGCCCTTCGTCTCGGTGAACTGTGCGGCGATTCCCGAAGCGCTGCTGGAATCCGAGCTGTTCGGCCACGAGAAGGGCGCCTTCACGGGCGCCGTGGCGCGCCGCATCGGCCGCTTCGAGGAGGCCCATGGCGGCACGCTCCTCCTCGACGAGATCTCCGAGATGGACGTGCGGCTGCAGTCGAAGCTCCTGCGCGCCCTGCAGGAGCGGGTGATCGACCGGGTCGGCGGGACCGCGCCGGTCAAGGTCGACATCCGCGTGCTCGCCACCTCCAACCGCAACCTGGTGGAGGAGGTCCGCAAGGGCACCTTCCGCGAGGATCTCTACTACCGGCTGAACGTCGTGCACCTGCGCCTGCCGCCCCTGCGCGAGCGCCCCGCCGACATCCTCGAACTGGCGGCGCATTTCGCCCGGAAGTACGCCGAGGTGAACGGCGTGCCGGTGCGGCCCCTCAGCGCCGAGGCCCAGGGCCTGATGCGCGCCAATCCCTGGCGCGGCAACGTCCGCGAACTCGAGAACACCCTGCACCGCGCGGTGCTCCTGGCCGCGGGACCCGAGATCGGACCCGACGCGATCCTGACCCCGGAGGGCGACAGCATCGCACCGGTCTCGGCCGGGCCGGCCGAGCGCGCCGCCCGGGTGGCGGAGGCCGCCACGCGCGGTCTCGTGGGGCAGACGGTGGCGCAGGTCGAGTGCGACCTCATCCTCGACACCCTGGACCATTGCCTCGGCAACCGGACGCATGCCGCCAGGATCCTCGGCATCTCGATCCGCACCCTGCGCAACAAGCTCAACGAGTACGTCGAGGCCGGCCTGTCGGTGGCCGAGCCCGGCAGCGTCCGGGCCGTGGCCGCCTATGGCTGATCGCGGGAGCTGAAAAGCCCGGGTCGCCCCGACGGGCCGACCTCAGCGGCCGTTGTTGGCGCGCTCGGCGGCCATCTGGGCCTCGTGGGCGCGCTCGAGCTTCTCCATCGAATGGAACCGGGCGATGTCGGCTTCGACGTCGCGGATCGTCTCCTCGACGAGATGCTGCTGCAGCGCGCTGCGCGGATCGTTCGCCTCCAGGCCGTCGCGGGCCTGCAAGCGCTCGACCGCCTGCTTGACGACGCTGTAGACCGCTTCCCGCTCCGTGCGGGACATGGCGGGATTGACCGCGCGGGCGATGAGATCGGTGAATTCGGACATGCGTGCTGGCGGGAACGACCGGGGCGTGGGACGGGCTGGAGTCCGTCGGGTTCATCCTGAACCCGGCAGACGCTCGATGTCTCTTCTGTCGTTTGTCTTCTCAGGATAGCAGGTTTCCACCGATCCCTGACAAACTCTAGAGGCGCTGATCGTTGACGCCCGCGAGGATGAGGGCGATCGAGCTCCAGACCACCAGGCACCCGAAGAAGACGACCATGATGCTGTAGCCGCGCTGCGGGAAGATCGAATCGTCGGGCAGGGCCGGTTCGACGAACGTTGCCAGGTAGATCTGCTGCTTGTTGGCAGCGATGCGGGCCCGGTCCACCATCAGGTTCGCGGATTCGTTGAGCTTGGTGGCGATGACGCGCTCGACCTGCAGGCCCTCGTATTCGAGGAGCGCGCGGGTCATGTTGTTCGCGGCGTTCGAGCCCGACAGGCCGTCGCTGGTGAGCTGGTCGGTCAGCTTCTGGATCTGCTGATCGAGGGCCGCGACGGTGGACGCCAGGTTCTGGATGCTGCGGGACTTCTCGTCGAGATTGGAGCCGCGCAGGACCGCGAGGTCGGACTCGGCCTTGAGCCGGTCCTTCCGCAGCGTGCCGATCGTCGTCAGGGTGGACTCGGCGGCCTTGGCCGGATCGATGATGCCCCAGCGATTCCGGAAGACCTGGAGCGCCATGTGGGCGTTGCGCAGGCGCTCCTGCGCCTTCGTCGCCTCGGCCTCCGCATGCTTGACCATGTCGGCCTGGGCTCGGCGGGAGATGTCGTTGATGAGCGCTTCGCTTCGCGCCACGACCCCGCGATTGATCGCCAGGGCATCCTCCGGCGTGAAGGCGCGCACGCTCAGCGTGATGATGCCGGAGAGCACCTCGATCCGCGTCCCGACATGCTTGTTCCAGTACTTGACCAGTTCCTCCATGGACTGATCGACCCGGTAGCGCGTCCAGAAATCCGCTTCCGGCCGCGAGAACATCTGCGAGATGTGGAGGCTCTCTTCCATCTTGGCGACGATGGCGCGGCTCTCGACGAAGTCCCGGATGATGAAGCTGTCCTGGCTGTTGTGCTTCATGATCAGGTCGGAGAACTGCCCGCCCGAGCTTTCTTCCATCGGCTCGACATTACCGCGCACGGCGAATTGCGACACGGCCACGTACTGATCGGCCGCGAAGGCGTAGAAATAGATCCCCGCCAGGACCGTCGGCAGCAGGACGAAGACGCCGAACTGGCGCAAAAGACTGCCGACCAGATTCTTCGGCTTGCTCGGCGGCGGCCGCAGGCCCGGGAGCTGGCGCCAGTCCAGCCGCTCCTGCGCCCGGCGCAGGAGGGCCGGGACGCGGCTCCGCGAAACGGGATCGACCGTTTCGGCGTTGCGGCGCAGATCCGGCAGGGAACGCAGGGCGATATCGATCACCCCCCGCACGCGGTCGGTCTGCTTGACCTCGTCGGCCTTCATGATTTCCGGTTCCCGAGGCTCGGCGCGATCAGGGCTGATGGCGGACGCAGCATCATGGGCGGCGAGTTTGCCCGAGCCTGATGACGTTGCATATGGTCACGCCTGGGGAGCCCTCTCGCCGTCCTCGTGTTGAACCCGACGAGTCCTTCATTTTTCGGCCCTTTTTAAGGCGCGTCGCCCTGGTGGTGGGGCCTGGGTGGAGGGGGTCGGCGCAGGGGGCTTTCGGCGCATGGGGCCGCAGGGGACATCGGGGACGGCATGGATGACACGGACAGGGAGGCGGCCCGCCCGGCGCGGATCCGCATGGCGCGGGCCGGGTTCACGGAACTCGTGCTGGTCTGCAGCAAGTGCGTCAAGCGCCAGGGCCTGAAGAAGGGCTCGGTGCGGCGGCAGCTCAAGAGCGAACTCAAGCGGCGCCTCACGGCGCGCAAGCCGCGCGTGGTCGAGGTCGGGTGCCTTGGCCCCTGTCCCAAGCGTGCTCTCGCGGTGATCACGGCGGACAGCCTCGCCAAGCAGCGCATTCACCTGCTTGACCCGCAGGCCACGCCGGCCCAATCCGTGGAGGCGCTGTTCCCCGATTTCGGCCCCAAAGGCCGCCTAGACCTGCCGGACGCTGCGGAATTGCCGCACCGCTAGGTCGGAGCCGCGCGCCGGAACGGGAAGCCGGGATCGTCGTCCCGGTGCGACGGATGCGGGAGCGGGGAATCCTTGAAACGGACGATTCGGGACGGGTCCGATGCCTGACGAGCCGCGCTTCGCGACGACCCGGGTCGCCGAACGTCCAGCGGGCGAGCGGATCGGGTCCGGTCGTCTCGGGCGCCTCGTCCTGCGCCGGCTTCCCCTGGTCGGAACCCTCCTGGGCCTCGGTCTCGCTGTCTGGCTCATCGCCACCAACGATCTGGCCGCCGTCACCGACGCCTTCGGCCGGGTCGGTGCCGGCGGCCTCGCGGCCATCGTGCTGGTGCGGCTGTCGGTGATCCTTCTGTGCGGCCTCGGCTGGGGCTGCGTCATCCAGGGGCTCGCGGGGCTGGGTCAGGCCCGCACCGGAGCCTTCGTGCTGCTGCGCCTCGTCCGCGAGGGCATCAACGTGCTGCTTCCGGTGGCCTCCGTCGGCGGCGACGTGGTGGGCGGCCGCCTGCTGACCTTCTGGGGAACCACCGGAACCCTGGCGGCCGCCTCGATCCTCGTGGACATGCTGTTCCAGGCTGGGACCCAGGCCGTCTTCGCCCTGGCGGGGGTGGGCCTCCTGCTTCAGGTCGGCGGCGAGGCGGCGCAGGCGCTGGCCACCTGGGTCCTGCGCGCCCTGGCGGTCACCGCCCTGCTGCTGGGGGCTTTCCTGGCCGTCCAGCGCAGCGCCGCGGCGCGCGCGATCGGGCGCAGGGCCGTCGATGGCGTGCGCCGCGTCTTTCGGGGTGACCCCGTCGCTCCGTCGCCGTCGGGCGGCAGCGTCTACGACGCCCTCGATGCCGTCTGGGCACCGGGTCGGCGCGGACGGCTCGCGGCGTCCGTCCTTCTGCACCTCGCCGCCTGGGGACTGGGCGCCCTGGAGATCTGGATCGCGCTCACCTGCATCGGCGTCGATTCGGTGAGCTTCACCGAGGTCGTGGTGATCGAGGCCCTGAGCCAGGCCATCAAGTCGGCGGCCTTCCCGGTGCCGAGCGGCCTCGGCGTCCAGGAGGGCGGCTTCGTCCTGCTCGGCAGCCTCTTCGGCATCGATGCGGGCACCGCCCTCGCCCTGTCGCTGATCAAGCGCGTGCCCGACGTCGTCCTCGGCCTTCCGGCCCTGCTGCTCTGGCAGGCCCTGGAAGCCCGGCGCGCGCTGATCCTGCCCCCGGCGGCCTGACGCCCGCGCCATGGCTCCCGCTTCGCACGGATCTTCGGCCCCCGGCGGCTTGGTCGCCACGCTGCTGCCCGTCGCGGCCCTCCTGGGCAGCATCGTCTCCCTCAGCGTCGGCACCTCCTACGCCAAGCAGCTGTTCCCGATCCTGGGCGCGGAGGGCACGACCGCGCTGCGGGTCGGCCTCTCGGCGCTGATGCTCGTCGCGATCTGGCGGCCCTGGCGCCTGCGTCCCGGCCGCGCCGACCGGCGGGCCCTGCTGCGCTACGGGGCCGTGCTGGGCGCCATGAATCTGCTGTTCTACCTGTCCCTGCGCACGATCCCCCTCGGCCTCGCCATCGCGATCGAATTCTCCGGGCCCCTGGCGCTCGCCCTCGCGGTCTCCCGCCGGGGGATCGATTTCGCCTGGATCGGCTGCGCGATCCTCGGCCTGTCGCTGCTGCTGCCCCTCGGCGACCTGTCCACCGGGCTCGATCCCGTCGGCGTCGCCTGCGCCCTCGGCGCCGCCCTGTGCTGGGCGCTCTACATCGTCTTCGGCCAGCGCGTCGGTCATCTGCACGGCGGACGGGCGGTGGCCATCGGCATGTCGGTGGCGGCCCTGGTGGTGCTGCCGTTCGGCATCGCGAAGGCGG
Source organism: Methylobacterium sp. Leaf465 (assembly GCF_001424705.1). Taxonomy (GTDB): domain Bacteria; phylum Pseudomonadota; class Alphaproteobacteria; order Rhizobiales; family Beijerinckiaceae; genus Methylobacterium. The sequence continues at coordinate 157,638 of NZ_LMRA01000001.1, read as the reverse complement.
GGACGCTGCTCCTGCAGCCGGCCATGCTCGGAATCGGCCTGGCGGTGGCGGCCCTGTCGAGCGCCCTGCCCTACACGCTGGAGATGGTCGCCCTGAAGCGGTTGTCGAAGCAGAGCTTCGGCGTCCTGCTCAGCCTTGAGCCGGCCGTGGGCTCGCTGGCCGGCCTCGCGATCCTGGGCGAGCACCTCACCCCCACCGAGTGGCTGGCCATCGCCTGCATCGTGGTGGCCTCGGTGGGCAACACAGTGACGAGCCATCGCGGCCGGGTGGCCGCCGCGGCCGCGCTGACGCCGGTCTGACGGTCGCGCGCCGGATCCGGCTCAGCGGTCCAGGGCGGCGACGATCGCCTCCAGGGCGGTCTTCAGCCCCTCCTCCACCGTCGGGTGATAGAACGGCCGGTCGAGAAGAGCCTCGGCGGTCAGCCCGTCCGCGATGGCAAGGGCGAGGAACTGGGCGAGGTGCTCGCAGGCCGGTCCGAGCATCTCGGCCCCCCGGAGGGTGCCGCTGCGGTCGGCGTGGAGGTGCAGCGCCCCGGCATTCTCGGCCATGATCCGGGCCCGGCCCTGGTCGCCGAAATCGACGCTGCCGCGGACGAGGGTCGCGTCCGCGGGATCGTAGGGCGCGCCGACGCTCGCCGCCTGCGGCTCGGTGAACACCATGGCGAGGTTGGTCCAGCGCCGGGGCGCTTCGACGGCGTGGCGGCCGGAGGCGACGAGACGGGCCGCGTTGGCGCCGGCGATCCGGCCCTGGCGGGCGGCCTCGTGCAGCACCGGCCGGTCGGCGTTGGCGTCGCCCGCGAGGAAGACCGGGCCGCCGGCGCAGAGCAGGCTGCGGGCGTCGAACGCCGGCATCCCGTGTTCGTCGAGGGAGAGGCCGGCGGCCTCCAACCCGAGATGCCGGACGTTGGGGGGCCGCCCGGCCGCCGCCAGGACCCGCGCGAAGGTGCCGGTCCCGGTCGCCCCGGCCGCGTCGGTCCAGGTCAGGCGCACGCCCTCGGGCGCGCGGTCGCCCTCCGTGACCCTGCAGCCGAGGCATAGCGTCATCTCGGCCCCGAAGAGTCGGCGGGCCGTCTCGGCGAGGCCGTCGTCGCGCAGGGAGGCGAGGTGCGTGCCGGGGTCGAACAGGGTCACGGCGACGCCGAGGCGGGCCATGGCCTGCGCCAGCTCGAGGCCGACGGCGCCGCCGCCGAGCACCGCCAGGGACTCGGGCAGGTCGGGGATCTCGAACACCGTGTCGCTGGTGAGGAGCCGGTCGCCGAGGTCGCGCAGGGGCTCGGGGACGGCCGGGCTGGAGCCGGTGGCGACGATCGCGGCGCGGAAGCGCAAGGCGGTGTGGTCGTCCACCGTCAGGGTGTCGGGGCCGGTGAAGCGGGCGCGGCCGGCGATGCGGATTTCGGCGGGCAGTTCGTCGACGCCCGCGCGGACGCCGGCCACGAAGCGGTCGCGCTCGCGCCGGACGCGCGCCATCACGCGGGGGCCATCCACCCGAACGGAGACGGCATCGATGCCGAACACGTCGGCGTGGCGGGCCGCATGGGCGGCATTGGCGGCGGTGATCAGCAGCTTCGAGGGCATGCAGCCCACGCGGGCGCAGGTGGTGCCGCCCGGCCCGGCCTCGATCAGGACGGCATCGGCGCCGCGATCGCGGGCGGCGCGGAGAGCGGCGAGACCGGCGGTGCCGGCGCCGATCACGGCGATGTCACAGGATCTCTCGCGCATCGCGACGGCTCTCGGGTTCGCGCCTCTCGACCCCGACCGTCGGAATCGCGGGCCAACCCCCGTCGCCCGACGAACGTTCCTGTCTGCGGCAACCCGCCCGTCAGTCGGGCTCGGCGAGCAGGCCCTCCACGAAGCTGGTCAGGCCGGTGCGGCGGGCGCGCTTCAGGCGCTCGGCGATGAGGATGCCCTCCAGGGAGCGGAAGGCGTCGTCGAGGTCGTCGTTGACGATGACGTAGTCGTACTCGGTCCAGCGCTGGATCTCCATCCGGGCGTTGGCGAGGCGCTTCTCGATGGTGTCCGGCGAATCCTCGGCCCGACGCTCCAGGCGGTGGCGCAGCTCGGCCAGCGAGGGCGGCAGGATGAATACCGTGACGACGTCGTCGGCGAGCTTGGCGCGCACCTGCCGGGTGCCCTGGTAGTCGATGTCGAAGATCATGTCCCGGCCGGCGCCCAGCACCTTCTCCACCGGGCGACGCGGGGTGCCGTAGAAATTGCCGTGCACCTCGGCCCATTCGAGCAGGTTGTCGGCGCTGCGCAGGGCGTCGAAGGCCTCGCGGTCGATGAAGGTGTAGTGCTTGCCGTCGATCTCGGACGGGCGGCGCTGCCGGGTCGTTACCGAGATCGAGAGGTCGAGGCCCCATTTCGGGTCGGCGGCGACGGCCCGGGTCAGGGTCGTCTTGCCCGCGCCCGAGGGGGAGGACAGGATGAGGATGAACCCGCGCCGCGCGATCACCCCGGCCTCCATCGTCAAAGCGTCCCGCATCGCTGAAAAAACCTACTCGACGTTCTGAACCTGCTCCCGGAATTGCTCCACCACGGCCTTCAAGTCGAGTCCGATCCGCGACAGCGCGATGTCATTCGCCTTGGCGCACAGGGTATTGGCCTCGCGCCCGAGCTCTTGGGCCAGGAAGTCGAGCTTGCGCCCGATGGCGCCCCCGGCGGCCAGGAGCTCGGCCGCGCTTGCGAGGTGGGCCTGGAGGCGGTCGAGCTCTTCGCGAACGTCGGCCTTGGCGGCGAGCAGCACGGCCTCCTGGTGCAGGCGGTCGGGATCGAGGTGGCCCGCCTCCAGCAGCGTCGCGACGGTGGCGGCGAGGCGCGCCTTCACGGCCTCGGGCGTGCGGGCCGGGCAGGCCTCGGCGGCGGCGGTGAGCCGGGCCATCGCGGCGAGCTGGCCCTCGATGACCCCGCGCAGCGCCCGCCCCTCGGCACGGCGCGCCTCCACGAGGTCGGCGACGAGGCGGACCACGCCCTCGGCGAGGTCCCGGGCCAGGGCCTCCGCGTCGGCCCCTGGCTCCTCGTCGGCCTCGACGACGCCCCGGATGCCGAGCAGCCCGTCGAGGGTGGCGGGCGCCACGCCCTCGGGCCGGGGCACCCGCGCGATGGCGGCGGCGAGCTGGCCGAGCAGCGCCTCGTTGATCCGGACGCGGGGCGCCGCCTCCGGCCGGGTGAGGGTCAGGGAGAGCTGGCACTGGCCCCGCGCCAGGCTCTTCTGCAGGGCGGTGCGGGCGACCTCGCCCACGGCGTCGTAGCCGTTGGGAACGCGCAGGCGCACGTCGAGCCCACGCCCGTTCACGCTGCGGACCTCCCAGGCCCATTGGACCGGCCCGGTGGAGCCGGCGGCGCGGGCGAAGCCCGTCATGCTGGAGAGGATCATGGCTGTCTTCGCGTTCGTCCCGGCCCCTGTGGGGAGAGGCTGGGGGTGGTCGGGGGACCCTGCCGGTTGCGGAGGCGGGTCGGTTGCAGGGCATGATACGGGTTCCGCTTGATTCAAGCGGGGTCCGTATCGCTCAGCCCGCGCGGCGCTTGAGCGAAGCCGAACTCCGCCATCCCGAAGGGATCAAACGGAGTTCGTATGACACCCCGTCATTCCGGGGCGCCGCAGGCGAGCCCGGACCCGCAGGGGCGCGCCGGAGGCGTGCAATCCAGAGCCGCCGACGGCGCAAGGCCTTGCCCCACCTGTGTGTCTGGATCCCGGGCTCCGCTGCGCGGCTCCGGGATGACGGGGTGGATCATCCGGTTGCGTGGGCGGACGCTACGGCTGCTTGAGCACCGGCACGGTCTTGGGCGAGTTCAGGTCGAAGGTCTTGTTGCGCAGGGGGTCGAGGCGCGTGCCCTCTGAGGCGTCGAAGGCCTTCGCGCGGTTGCCGGCGCCGTCGGGGCTGGCGGCCATGTTGGTGCCGTCGGGGGCGTAGGCCGAGGCGGTGCCGGGGACGGTGGGGGCGCCCGGCGGGTCGGCCTTGTCGACCACCGCGTCCGGCGTCGGCGTCTGGCGGGCGCGCTCGACCTGGCGCCAGCGGGCGACGTTGCGGGAATGGCCTTCCAGGGTCTCGGCGAAGGCGTGGCCGCCGGTGCCGTCGGCCACGAAGAACAGGTCCTTGGTGCGCGAGGGGTTGGCCACGGCCTCCAGGGCGGCGCGGCCCGGATTGGCGATGGGGCCCGGGGGCAGGCCCTCGATCACGTAGGTGTTGTAGGGAGTGGCGCGCTCGATCTCGGCGCGCTGGATGCCGCGCCCGAGGGTGCCGCGCCCGCCCACCAGCCCGTACACGATGGTGGGGTCCGATTGCAGCTTCATGCGCTTGTTCAGGCGATTGACGAACACCCCGGCGACGCGGGGCCGCTCGTCGGCCCGGCCGGTCTCCTTCTCCACGATGGAGGCCAGGGTCACCATTTCGGCCGGCGTCTTCACCGGGATCTCGGCCGAGCGGCGCAGCCAGATCTGGTTCAGCACCTCGCGCTGCTTGGCGCGCATCAGGTTGACGATCTGCTGCCGGGTGGCGCCGCGCTCGAACTTGTAGGTGTCGGGCAGGAGCGAGCCCTCGGGCGGGATCTCGTTGACGTCGCCGGTGAGCACGTCGTTGTCGTTCAGGCGCATCACGATCTGCTCGGAGGTCAGCCCCTCCGGGAAGGTGATGGCGTGCTGCACCTGGCGGCCGGAGGACAGGGTGTCGATGGCCTCCCCGATGCTCGCATGGGCCTTGAAGGTGTACTCGCCGGCCTTGAGGGCCTTGCCCGAGAAACGGGCGGCCCATTCGAACAGGGCGGTGTGGGTGATGACGCCCTCGCGGCTGAGCGCCTCGGCGATCTCGGTGGTGCCGCTGCGGGGCGGGATGACCACGACCTTGTCGGCGGGCAGCGGACCCGGCTCCTTGGTCTGGCGCTCGAACAGGGTCACGCCGATCATCACCGCGATGGCCAGCACCACGGAGGCGGTGAGCAGGCCGGAGATGCGGGCCAGCAGGCCGCCGCGCTCACGGACCGGACGGTCGGGCGGCGGCGGCGCGGCCGTGGGCTTGATCGCCTCGCTGGGGCTTCGCGGCGAGAGCCGGTTGGGCAGGGCCGGCTCGTCGGAGGGCACCGGCGTCTGCGCCGGATCTGGGCGTTTGCGGAAGAACATGGACATCCTGTTCGGGCCTCAGGTCCCCGCCCCGGCCGCCGCCGGATTTTTTAGGGGAGTCCGTACGCCCGAGTCGAGGGGGGCGCACGGGACGCGCAGTTTGGCGCGCGAACTTGGTGGGTTTTGTGGCGAAGGCGGGGGATGAGGTTGAGGGAACCCACCCAAATTTTTCAGCACTTCCTATCGCTTAGGTGGATAAATCTGGATCAACGCCACTTGCAGATGTAAAAATTTTCGCTAAGTTGATTTGAAGGTTTACCCTGAATGCCGAGGTAGAGATGCCAGGTTCTTTGCGACTGACCACCTTCGGAGATGTAAACCTAGCAGACCCTTTTTTTGATAGCTTGAAAGCGCAATACAACGAATTTTCGGATTGGTTCGCGCGTAAGGCTGCGGAACCAGTATACGTCGTAGACGACGATATGACGGGACAACTACGAGGATTTATTTATTTAAAAATTGAAGAAGACGTAATTGAAGACATTGAGCCTGCTTTGCCAGCACTCAAACGCGTTAAAGTTGGAACTCTGAAAATTCTCGCCCATGGCACAAAGCTGGGTGAGAGAGTGATCAAGAAGATATTTGATCATGCAGTAGCTTCTGAGGCCGAGGAAATTTACGTTACAGTCTTTGAGGAGCATGCTGGGCTCATTAGACTGTTCGAACGTTATGGATTTATACTACATGGATATAAAACGACAGATAATGGTAGAGAAGCAGTCTTTGTTCGATCTCTAGTCGATCACGCGCGTGATGGCTTAGATTTATATCCACTTATACGACGCAATCCAAGCCGGATTTACCTGCTGGCTATCTACCCTGATTATCATACCAATTTATTTCCAGACTCAATTTTGAGAACGGAAGTGGGTCATATTGTAGAAGATGTTTCTCATACTAATACTATTCATAAAGTATATATCGCTAAGATGGTTCTCACGCGCCTTCGACGCGGTGACATAGTTGTTATATACAGAACTACTGATATACCAGGTCGAGCGCGCTTTAGGTCTGTAGCAACTTCAATCTGCGTTGTTGAAGAGTCCCACTCCCGCGCAGATTTCGCGAATGAACAGGACTTCGTAGATTTTGCTCTTCCGCACAGCGTCTTTCCTGAAGCTGAGCTTCGCGACTGGTATCGAGATAGAGCTAAGAGGCTTTACGCCGTGAAAATGACTTATAACGCAGCCTTACCTCGGCGGCCCAATCGGGAAGTATTATTGGACGACGTAGGCATTTCCGAGTCCCCGCGGTGGGATTTCCGCAAGATCTCTGAGCACGAATTTGATCGCATCGTTGAATTAAGCGAACTCGATCCGCGGCTCATAGTGGAGTGATCAATCTCCGTCATCTTTCAGGAATTATTTCTTGGGACTTCTATGTTAATTTACTCGTACAAATGAGCGTTTTCAAAGGAGGCATGCGTTCACAAATAAAATTTTGATGAAAAGTATTCTGAAAGTGGACTTAATTCCCGGTCCGCACAGGCCCAAACTGCTTTGTTGTGGATCAGCAAAAAGCTTCAGAGAGTCATATTGAGAATCGAATGAGATTCGATCTAAGCAGGAGATGCGAACAGGAAACTATATCGTGCCTCAGGCTTGCAGATCATCGGCGTTTTTCACTGCGCGAGATGCATCGAATCCAGCTGCTCTTCGGGCTCGTCTAGTAGAGCTCTATCCAGACTTGGAGGTCCGCTCCAGAGACCGCTTCCGGCTCGCCGAAGAATTTTTGGAGGGCGTGAGGCTCGGCCAGAAAAAATCTACTGTACGGTATACCCCAAAGTGCGTTGAGTATCCCTCGTCAACTCAACTGCCAATCTACACAGCTGACAAAGATATCAATGACAGCTTAGCCTTCGCTGGCTGTGTTGGGGTGTCTGGAATGCGCTATAAGACTTTTGGTGCTTTAAATATAGACGACGCGGAATTGGATGGGTTTAGATCGGTCTCAGAGTTGAAAGAAACTCTAACTGAGTTTTACGGATATATTCACGAATTTGAAGTTTTATCTATATTTATGATAGCATGCGATCGATGACAATTTTGCGGTAGCGATCTAGAGCTTTTGATAGTTCAAGCGCGAGGCCAAATATTTGAGCTTCAATCCACCCGCCGCATCACCAAGCTCGCATTCGTCCCACCAAATCCAAAGGAATTCGACAGCACCGTATCCACCCGCTTGCGCTTGGCCTCGTGCGGCACGAGGTCGATCGCGGTCTCGACGGAGGGGGTGTCGAGGTTGAGGGTCGGGGGCAGGATGCCGTCGCGGATGGCCAGGATCGAGAAGATCGCTTCCACGGAGCCGGCGGCGCCGAGGAGGTGGCCGATGGAGGACTTGGTGGAGGACATCGAGGCCTTGGCGGCGTGGTCGCCCAGGAGGCGCTCCACGGCCTTCAGCTCCAGCTCGTCGCCCATGGGCGTCGAGGTGCCGTGGGCGTTGATGTAGTCGAGGTCGCTGGCCTGGATGCCGGCGCGCTTCACGGCGGCGCTCATGCAGCGGAAGGCGCCGTCGCCGTCCGGGGCCGGCGAGGTGATGTGGTAGGCGTCGCCCGTAAGGCCGTAGCCGATCACCTCGGCGTAGATCTTGGCGCCGCGGGCCTTGGCGTGCTCGTATTCCTCGAGCACGACGACGCCGGCGCCCTCGCCCATGACGAAGCCGTCGCGGTCGCGGTCGTAGGGGCGCGAGGCCTTGGTGGGCGCGTCGTTGAAGCCGGTGGAGAGGGCGCGGCAGGCGGCGAAGCCAGCGAGCGCGAGGCGGTTCACCGGCGATTCGGCGCCGCCCGCCACCATGACGTCGGCATCGCCGAACTGGATCAGCCGGGCCGCGTCGCCGATGGCGTGGGCGCCGGTGGAGCAGGCCGTCACCACCGCGTGGTTCGGGCCCTTCAGGCCGTGCGCGATCGAGATCTGGCCCGAAGCCAGATTGATGATGCGGCCGGGAATGAAGAAGGGGGAGATCCGGCGCGGGCCCTTGTCGTGCAGGGTCACCGAGGCGTCGTAGATGCCGCCGATGCCGCCGATGCCGGAGCCGACCATGACGCCGGTGGCGCACTGGTCTTCGTAGGAGGTCGGGTGCCAGTCGGCGTCGTTCAGGGCCTCGCCGGCGGCCGCCATCGCGTAGACGATGAACGGATCGACCTTGCGCTGCTCCTTCACCTCCATGAAGGCGTCGGGATTGAAGCTGCCGTCGCTGCCGTCGCCGAAGGGCACGGAACAGGCGATGCGGCAGGCGAGATCGTCGACGGGGAACGCCGTCACGACCTTGGCCGCCGATTCGCCGGCGATCAACCGGCTCCAGGTGGCTTCGACCCCGCTGGCCAGCGGCGTCACCATCCCCAAGCCCGTCACCACTACCCGACGCATCGCGCTATCCCGAACCGGTCCTGTCATCACAACGAATGGCGCGCGGGGTCCGTTTCAGGGGACCCCGCGGACGCACGACCCGTGGCCTTAAGCGGAGTTCTTCTCGAGGAACTTCACCGCATCGCCGACCGTCTGGATGGTCTCGGCGGCGTCGTCGGGGATCTCGACGTTGAACTCTTCCTCGAACGCCATCACGAGCTCGACGGTGTCGAGGCTGTCGGCGCCGAGATCATCGATGAAGTTCGCGCCCTCGACCACCTTCTCCGGCTCCACGCCGAGGTGCTCGACAACGATCTTCTTCACGCGCTCAGCGATATCGCTCATCGGTCTTGGTCCTTAGCTCTTCAAGGTCGTGATGGTGCAAGGATCTTGTGGGTGAAGAGACTTGCTGGTGGAAGGTCGGTGAAGGTGCCGTGGCCGCCGTCCCGTCCCGGGACGACCTGTTCGGATGGAGCGGCCGGTGTGTTCGATCGCGCGTTTCGGGCAAGTCACCGGACTTGTCCAGTCAGTGACCCACGTTTTTCAAACCTCCGCAACACGCTGAATCGGCACCCCCCTCGCACGGCAGCCGGGGTGTTAACACAGGGTTCCGACGCTGGCGAGAGGCTGTTCACAACCCGTTCATCGGTGTGGCCTTTTCGAGCCAATCGCCTGTTTTTTGGTCTGTGCGCCGCAGCGAAACCGGGGGTCAGAACCCCTCAATACATGGCCATGCCGCCATTCACGTGCAGGGTCTGGCCGGTGACGTAGGCGGCCTCGTCGGAGGCGAGGTAGATCGCGGCGGCGGCGATGTCGGTGCCGGTGCCCAGCCGCCCCATGGGAACGCGGCCGAGGATGCCCTCGCGCTGCTTCTCGTTCAGCGCGTCGGTCATCGGCGAGGTGATGAAGCCCGGCGCGATGCAGTTGACCGTGAGGTTGCGGGTGGCGACCTCGGCCGCCAGGGCCTTGGTCATGCCCACCAGGCCCGCCTTGGCGGCGGCGTAGTTGACCTGGCCCGGATTGCCGGTGGCGCCCACCACCGAGCCGATGTTCACGATGCGGCCATGGCGGCGCTTCATCATGCCCTTCACGGCCGCCCGCGACAGCCGGAACGCCGCCGAGAGGTTGACGGCGATCACCGCGTCCCACTCCTCGTCCTTCATGCGCAGCACGAGGTTGTCGCGGGTGATGCCGGCATTGTTCACCAGGATGTCGAGGCCGCCCAGCGCCGCCTCCGCCGCCGGCACGAGGGCCTCCACCGAGGCCTTGTCGGAGAGGTCGCCCGGCACGACGTGGATTCGCTCACCCCCGAGCTCGGCCGCGAAGGCCTCCAGGGCCGCCTGGCGCGTGCCCGAGATGGCGAGGGTTGCGCCCTGCGCGTGCAGCCCCCGGGCGATGGCGCCGCCGAGGCCGCCGGTGGCGCCGGTGACGAGGGCCTTGCGGCCGGTCAGGTCGAACATGGGCTTTCCTCGAGGTTCAGCCGAAGGCAGGGAACGCGGCGATGTCGTCGGGGGTGCCGACCGCGCTCGCCGACGCGCCGGCGGCGATCCGCTTGACGAGTCCGGTGAGCACCTTGCCGGTGCCGATCTCGGTGAACTGGTCGATTCCGGCGGCCGCCATGGCGGCGACGCAGTCGCGCCAGCGCACGGTTCCGGTGACCTGGGCGACCAGGGCCTCGCGAATCGCGACCGGATCGGTGAGGGGCGCGGCCAGCACGTTGGCGTAGACCGGCACCACGGGGCTGTGCATCGCGACCTCGACAAGTGCTCTCTGCATACGAGCGGCGGCCGGCGCCATCAGCGAGCAGTGAAACGGGGCCGAGACGTTGAGCAGGACCGCGCGCTTGATCCCCCGCCCCGGGGCCAGGGCCACGGCCCGCTCGACCGCCGCCTTGTCGCCGGAAAGCACCACCTGGCCGCCGCCGTTGTCGTTGGCCACCTCGCAGACCGCGCCCTCGGCGGCCTCCGCGGCGATCGCCTGCGCGGTCTCGGCATCGGCCCCGATCAAGGCCGCCATGGCGCCGGCCCCGGGCGCCACCGCGTCCTGCATGGCGGTGCCGCGGATGCGCAGCAACCGGGCGGCGTCCGCGATGGAGAAGGTGCCGGCGGCGCACAAGGCCGTATACTCGCCCAGGGAATGGCCGGCCACGCAGGCGACGTCCCGCTTCAGGTCGAGGCCGCGCTCGGCCTCCAGCACCCGCAGGGTCGCGAGGCTCGCAGCCATCAAGGCGGGCTGGGCGTTGGCGGTGAGGGTCAGCTCCTCCACCGGGCCCTCGAACATCAGGCGGGAGAGCGGCTGGCCCAGGGCCTCGTCGACCTCCGCGAACACGTCGCGGGCCTGATGGAAGTGTTCGGCCAGCGCCCGTCCCATGCCGACGGCCTGACTGCCCTGGCCGGGGAAGATGCAAGCGCGCGCCATGGTGAAGTCCTCGTCGTGCCGGGTCGCCCCGAGAGGCTCGGCCCGGGACAGGAAGGGCGGCGCAGTCGCACCGCCCGCCACCTGTGTCAACATGGCACCGCAGCGAGGCCGGGCGCCCTACCCCTCGTTGAAGAAGTCGACCGTGCCGGAATCGAGGCTGTAAGAGGCTCCGACGATCCGAAGCTTGCCGGCCTTCAGGGGATCGAGGAGCGACGGCTCCGAAGCGCTGCGCAGGCGCTCCACCACCCGGTTGACGTTGGCGCGCACGCAGTTCTCGGTGAAGTCGCCGGGCTTGTCGCGCTGCGACAGTACCGCGGGCACGATCGGCTCGATCATCCGGCCGATCGAACCCGGAAAGACGGTGTTGTTCTGGACGACGTCGATCGCCGCTTCCACCGCGCCGCAGCGGCTGTGGCCCATCACCAGCACCAGGGGCACGCCGAGCTGCGAGACGCCGTACTCGATGGAGCCCAAAGCGGCGGTGTCGACGCAATTGCCGGCGTTGCGCACAATGAACAGCTCGCCGAGGCCGCGCCCGAACAGGATCTCCGGCGACACGCGCGAATCTGAGCAGCTCACCAGCACCACGAACGGGGTCTGGCCCAGCGCGATCTCGATCCGGCGCTCGCGACCCTGGACCGCGCGGACAGGGCTGTCGGTCTGGTAGAGGCGGTTGCCTTCCTTCAGGGCCTCCAGCGCCTGGTCGGCGGTCAGGGTCGTCTTCTTGGTCGATGGCGCCGCGGCGAAGGCGAGGGTCGGCAACGCCGTGGCCGCGAAGCATCCGGCCCCGAGCCGGCATCCACAGCCGAGCAGGCTGCGACGACTGAGTATCGTGGTCATTGTGGAATATCCCCCCTCGCCCGGCCGATGCACCGCCGCGCCCGGATCTTCTAAACCGTGCCGCAGCACCGCGTCGCTGAGGCGTTATGCGGGACCGCAGAAGGGGATTGCCGGAGGATCGCCGAACGTGCGCAACGGGATAGACCCGCCGCAGCGCTTGTTGCCCGGCGTCAAGGGGTGTATGAGGCGGGCTCAGCCCAGAAATTCCGTCCGAGGAAGGAGCCGTCCGCCATGGCTCGCGTCACCGTTGAAGACTGCATCGACAAGGTCGAGAACCGCTTCGAGCTGGTTCTGCTGGCCAGCCACCGCGCTCGCCTGCTCGCCGCCGGCGCGCCGCTGACGATCGATCGCGACCGCGACAAGAACCCCGTCTGCGCCCTGCGCGAGATCGGCGACGAGACGATCACCGCGGACGACCTGAAAGAGCAGCTCATCCACTCGATGCAGAAGTACGTCGAGGTCGACGAGCCGGAGGCCGAGACCGTGCCGCTGCTGTCGAGCTCGCCGGCCGCTGCCGCCGTCGCCCCCCCCTCCTCCAGCGACGACAGCGCCGTCCAGTTCGATCGCATGAGCGAAGAAGACTTGCTACGCGGCCTCGAGAACCTGGCGCCGCCCACCGAGACGGACGACGAGGCCGAGTAGGCCATCGTCGATCCCCCAGATCCGATGAAGGACCCGGCCGCTGCGCCGGGTTTTTTCGTCTCGGGACCCCGGAATCGCGGCCGATGCGACGCCGTGGGGCTGGCGTGCCCGCGTGCGATGCGGGACACATCATGGGAACGGATCCGGCACCGGGGCCGTCGCGCGTGAAAGGGTCTTCCGGCGGATGATGCGCCAATACGAACTTGTCGAGCGGGTGAAGCGCTACAATCCCGCCGCGAACGAGGCCCTGCTGAACCGCGCCTACGTCTACGCCATGCGCGCCCACGGCACGCAGAAACGGGCCTCCGGGGACCCTTTCTTCGCCCACCCCCTCGAAGTCGCCGCGATCCTCACCGACCTCCGGCTCGACGATGCCACGATCGTGGCGGCCGTTCTGCACGACACCGTGGAGGATACGGCGGCTACCCTGGACGAGATCCGCGAGCTTTTCAGCCCGGAGATCGGTGCCCTGGTGGACGGCCTGACCAAGCTGAAGCGCCTCGACCTCGTGTCCAAGCGGGCGGCGCAGGGGGAGAATTTCCGCAAGCTGCTCCTGGCGGTGGCGGCCGATGTCCGGGTGCTGCTCGTCAAGCTCGCCGACCGCTTGCACAACATGCGCACACTCCACCACATGCGGGCGGACAAGCGCGAGCGGATCGCACAGGAGACCCTCGACATCTATGCGCCGCTCGCCGGGCGGATGGGCATGCAGGAGTTGCGCGAGGAACTCGAGGATCTCGCGCTCCGCAACCTCAAGCCGGAGATCTACGCCACCATCGCCCAGCGGCTGTCCGACCTCTCCGCCAAGTCGGAACGCCTCGTCGAGAGCATCGAGCATGACCTGACCGCCAAGCTCGCGGCCCAGGACATCAAAGCCGTCGTCACGGGGCGGCAGAAGCGGCCTTACTCCATCTCGGCCAAGATGGAGCGCAAGTCGGTCGCCTTCGAGCAGTTGTCCGACATTTTCGGCTTCCGTGTCGTGGTCGAGACCCTGGCCGATTGCTACGGCGCTCTCGGTGTCGTGCACACGAGCTGGCCGATGGTCCCAGGCCGGTACAAGGACTACATCTCGACGCCGAAGCAGAACGACTACCGTTCGATCCACACCACGGTGATCGGCCCGAAGAGCCAGCGCGTCGAGCTGCAGATCCGCACGGCGGCCATGGACGAGATCGCCGAGTACGGCATCGCGGCGCACGCCCACTACAAGGAGAGCGGCGGCAAGGACGAGATCGGCGGTGGACACCCGCGTCTCGCGACCGAGAGCGGCGCCTACCAATGGCTGCGTCGAACCATCGAACTCCTGGCCGAGGGCGACAGCCCCGAAGAATTCCTGGAGCACACCAAGCTCGAACTCTTCCAGGACCAGGTGTTCTGTTTCACACCGAAGGGTCGCCTGATCGCCCTCCCCCGCGGGGCGACCCCGATCGATTTCGCCTACGCCGTCCATACCGACGTTGGGAACTCGGCGGTGGGTGCCAAGATCAACGGCCGCATGGCACCGCTGCTGCACGAACTCGTCAATGGCGACGAGGTCGAGATCGCCCGGTCGGACGGCGCTTCGCCGCCTGCTGCGTGGGAATCCCTGGTGGTGACCGGCAAGGCGCGTTCGGCGATCCGGCGCGCGACCCGCTCGGCCGTCCGGCGCCAATATGCGGGCCTCGGGCGCCAGATCCTCGATCGTGCCTTCGAGCGGGCGGCCAAGAGCTTTTCGGAGGATAAGCTCCGCGGGGCGCTGCCCCGTCTCGCTCGTCAGAGTACCGAAGATGTCTTCGCCGCCGTCGGACGGGGCGAGATGTTCTCGGGCGATGTCGTGCGGGCGGTCTATCCGGACTACAAGGACGAGCGCCGCGGTGCCCCGGCACCCCTGCCGCAGCCGACCTCGACCGACGGAGCCGGGCGCCTCAGCCTGTCCAAGGATCAGACCATGCGGCTGACCTTCCCGGAGGGGCGAAGCGCGGAGCATGGCCGCTCGGACGGGATTCCGATCCGCGGTCTCGACAGCGACCTGCCGGTCAGCTTTGCGCCCAACGGTGGTGCTGTTCCGGGCGACCGCATCGTCGGTATCCTGACGTCGGGCGTCGGCGTCACGATCTACCCGATCCAGTCGGCTGCCCTCGCCGATTTCGACAACGAGCCCGATCGCTGGCTCGATGTGCGCTGGGACGTCGAGGCCGGGACGAGCGAGCGCTTTCCGGCACGTCTCGCCCTGCAATCGATCAACGAGCCCGGCGTCCTCGCACAGATTGCTCAGGTGATCGCCGATCATGACGGCAATATCGACAATGTTTCGATGAAGCGGAAGACGCAGGATTTCACCCAGATCGTCATCGATCTCTCGGTCTGGGACCTGAAGCACCTGAACGCCATCATCTCTGAGCTTCGCGGAAAGCGGACCGTGAACAAGGTCGAACGCGTCAACGGCTGAGGCGAAGGCGCGCTTAACAAACCCGAAGCGTCTATTTGGCCGCCTGCCGCTCCCCTTTCGTCCATCCGCTCGCGTGAGGACGAGAACGCGAAGGACCCGATGCGGCACGCAGCGGCGGTTGTATTTCTGGCGTGAACTTCTGCAGATTGCTGTCTGCCCGAATTCATATCCGACGAAATTTGACTTCTGACGTGATACGGCTTTAAACAATCAGAAGGTATTTCAGTCGACAAAGCTTCGTTGCGTGATCAATCCGTTCTTTTTTGCTTCGAGTGCATTCTGAGCATCTGCAACCAGGGCTGAGGAGCAAGCATAAAGTTCGGGGTCGCCCACCATTTTTCACAAAGATATTCGTTTTTTGTCTTCCTCTTAAGCGGGTCAACCCATGAGCGCACAACAGCGCAGCGCCATATTTATTGATGGCGCGAATCTTTACGCAGCGACAAAGGCACTCGGGTTCGACATCGATTACCGACGTCTTCTCCGAGAGTTCCAGTCAAGAGATTCGCTTCTTCGCGCCTTTTATTATACGGCAATCGTTGAAGACCAAGAATATTCGTCCATTCGTCCGCTGATCGATTGGCTCGATTACAATGGCTTTCGTGTCGTCACCAAGCCTGCGAAGGAATTCGTCGATTCGATGGGTCGGCGGAAGGTGAAGGGCAATATGGATATCGAGCTGGCGATCGACGCGCTCGAACTGGCCCCCCATATCGACCATATGGTGCTCTTCTCCGGCGATGGGGATTTTCGGTCCCTGGTCGAGGCGATGCAGCGCCGCGGTGTTCGGGTCACGGTCGTCAGCACGATCCAGACGCAACCCGCGATGATCGCGGACGATCTGCGCCGGCAGGCCGACGAGTTCGTGGATCTCGCGCAACTGATCGCACGGATCGGCCGCGATCCCGGCGAGCGAAGCCCGCGCGCCCCGGACAGCCGAAATTCCGCCGATACGGGAACCCGCTTCCGCGGCGAGACGCCGGAGCGCTCGGCGCGGCCGAGCCCCGCTCTGGAAAGCCGTTACGGCATTCGCCAGAGCGATGAGGCGGTCGAGCCCTGAAACGTCGGAAGACTGGCGCTTGCCGCAGAGACTGAAGGATGAGGCCGGGCGATCCCGTCGCCCGGTCGAACGTCATGCCGGCCGACGGGTATCGAGCCGTCCTGGCAGAAGTCATCGGCACCTCGGTCGAGGCACAAGAGCAACGTTTGGGCGACAGCCTCTCCCGTCGCATAAGCTTCGTTCCAGCGTTTGTAGCGACGCGTGCCGGCGATGCCGGAATGGCGCAACCTGCTCCGCGACGTCTCCAGCTCCAATTGGAGGCGGCGATCACGGTGCAGACCATCCTGTCCCGCGCGACCGATGCGCCGTCTAAGCCGATGTTCGGCACGAACCGTTCCTACGGCTGGCCGGCGGGGACCCGATGTCGATGCTCGGTGTGGCCCGCCGGCGGACGCGGATGGCGTTATGGGTTCTCGGCCGCCTTCGGAAAACAGGGCGAGCGCGCAACGTCTGACGACCCGTAGGCGCCTGGACAGCGGACGCGCTGCCGCATGTCGTCTGACCCCGATCTTAAGGGCCGCGGCATTGCCCGGGCCCGCGAACCACTCGTGGCCTCAGCCTTTGTCACGCATGATGCGGGCGCGGTCGCGCTGCCAATCCCGCTCCTTCGAGGCCTCGCGCTTGTCGTGCAGCTTCTTGCCCCGACCGAGGCCGAGCTCGATCTTGGCGCGTCCCTGCTCGTTGAAGTAGATCTTCAGCGGCACCACGGTGAAGCCCTCACGCTGGGTGGCGCCGATCAGCTTGTTGATCTGCTTACGATGGAGCAGGAGCCGGCGGGGCCGCTTGGTCTCGTGGTTGAAGCGGTTCGCCTCGACGTATTCCGGGATGTAGGCGTTGAACAGCATCAGGTCGGTGCCGGACGGGCCGGCATAGGCCTCCCCGATCGTCGCCTTGCCCTTGCGCAGGGATTTGACCTCGGTCCCCGTCAGGGCGAGTCCGGCCTCCAGCGTATCGGTGATCTCGTAGTGGTAGCGGGCGGCGCGGTTATCAGCGACCACGCGGCGGTTCGATTCGGGTTTGGGAGCCATCACAACGTCGGGTCAGGCCGGTCGCGCCATCGCGACCGGGCCGAGGAATATGGTTCTGCGCGGACCGCTTTGCTAGTCGGGCTCAGGCGTCGAGCAGGCCCGCGTGACGCAGGGCTGCGTCGACCAAGGTTTTCGTCTCTGCACTGACGGTGAGGAGCGGCAGCCGGACCTCGTCGGTCATCAGACCGAGCCGCGCGAGCGCGTACTTCGCCGGTGACGGGTTCGGCTCCACGAACATGCTGGCGTGCAGCGGCATCAGCCGGTCCTGGATCTGCAGCGCTTTGGCATAGTCGCCACCGAGGCTCGCCTCCTGGAGATCGGCACAGAGCCGTGGCGCGACATTCGAGACCACCGAGATGCAGCCGTGGCCGCCATGAGCGTTGAAGCCGAGCGCCGTCGCATCTTCGCCCGAAAGCTGGATGAAGTCTTCGCCCATGGCTTGGCGCTGCAGGCTGACCCGGTCGAGCTTGGCCGTTGCGTCCTTCACGCCGGCGATGTTCTTCAGTTCGTACAGGCGCGCCATCGTCTCGACGCTCATATCGACGATGGAGCGCCCGGGAATGTTGTAGAGGATGATCGGAATACCGATGGCGTCGTTCACGGCCTTGAAATGCGCGTAGAGGCCGGCCTGGGTCGGCTTGTTGTAGTACGGCGTGACCACGAGTACGGCATCCGCTCCCGCCTTCTCGGCGTGGCGGGCGCGCTCCACCGCCTCGGCAGTGGAATTGGAGCCGGCGCCAGCGATCACGGGAACGCGGCCGGCGGCCTCCTCAATGCAGATCTCCACCACCCGGTCGTGCTCGGCATGGCTCAGGGTCGGGCTCTCGCCGGTGGTACCGGTAGGAACGAGCCCGTGGATGCCCTCGGCGATCTGCCAATTCACGAATTTGCGAAAGGCCGCCTCGTCGAAGGCGCCGTCCTTGAACGGAGTCACGAGGGCGGACATCGCGCCCCTGAGGCGTCGTGTGGAGGTCTCGGTCATCCTGGCGTTCCCAGACGTCGGTCTCGTCATGCGCCGGTTGTCCGGCAGCGGCACCGCTTCGCGCGGACGGGGAGACATAGGCCGTCGCCCGCACCGGCGCAAACGCTGCTTTCATGGGGTTAATGCCTTCTTAATGCCCTTCGGGTGAGCTTGAAGGTCTGTCCACGGTGATGGGACTGGAAGAACCATGGTGTTCTCGACGCAACGCGCGGCCCTGATACTGGCCTTCAGCCTGGCTTCGGCCGGCGCTCTCGCGGCCTCGGCGGGCCCGGACGGGGAGCCGAGCCTGCGGCCGGCGAGCGACGCGGTGGCGCCCTCCGCGGCACTGCCCGAAGCCAAGATCCCCGACCCGGTCGCGGCGGACGCGCTCAAGATCGACGCGAAAGCACCGGAGGCCGCCCCGAGCCAGGTTCTTCCCGCCGCCGCCAAGGCCTATGCCTCCGCCGACCCTGAGGCCGGCATCGCGTTTCCGCTTCCCGACGCGGCGGTTTCGCCCGCAGCTCCGATTCCCGATGTGCCGGACCCGGCCCGGGCGGCACAGGTGGCGCCTGACGTGGACCTGCCGGCCCTGCGCCAAGCCATCGACGCCTATCGCAAGGGGCGCGTCTCCGAGGGCGACCGTCTGCGCGACGGGGTCAAGGACCCGGCCGCGCGCGCGCTCCTCGAATGGGTGGCGATCCGGGCCGGTGCCGGCATCGGCTTCGAACGCACCGTCGCCTTCACGCGCAGCAATCCCGACTGGCCGGCCGGCCCCCTCCTGCGCCGCCGCGCCGAGGAGGCCTTGCTGACCGAGCGCAGGAATTCTGCCACGGTGCGGGCCTTCTTCGCCGCCTCGCGGCCGGCGAGTGCGCCGGGCAAGTTCGCCCTGGCGCTGGCCTTCAAGGCCGACGGCCTCGACGGGGACGCCGCCGCTCTGGTGCGCGACCTGTGGCGCTCGGAAACCTTCGGCCGGAATCTCGAGACGAAGGTGCTGGATGCCTTTCCGACGGTTCTGACCCGGATCGATCACCGCTACCGCATGGAGCGGGCCCTTCTGAAGGAGGATTACGACACGGCCGGTCGCGCCGCGACCCTGGCCGGCGGCAGCTACGCGACCCTGGTCCGTGCCCGCCGAGCCGTGGAGGACAAGAGTTCGGCCGCGCCTGCCGCCCTCAACGCGGTCCCGCCGTCGCTGCGCAGCGATTCCTCCTACATCCTGTCCCGGGCGCAGTACCTGCGCCGCCACGACAAGGTCGTGGAGGCGGCCGCGATCCTGGCCACCGCGCCGACCAACGCGGACGTTTTGGTCGACGGCGACGAATGGTGGGTCGAGCGCCGGATCGTCGCCCGCAAGCTCATCGACGCCAACGACCCCGCCGCCGCCTATGCGGTGGCCCGCGCCCCCTGCGCCCGCACGGTGGAGAAGCGCATCGAGGCCGAGTTTCACGCCGGTTGGATCGCCCTTCGCTTCCAGGACGATGCCGCGAAGGCGGCGCAGCACTTCGACGAGGCCGCCCGGATCGCCGAGACGCCGATCTCGCTCGCCCGCACCGCGTATTGGCAGGGCCGGGCCGCCGAGGCGATGGGCCAGGCCGGGTCCGCCAAGACCTTCTACGAGCGCGCCGCTCTCCAGCCCATCGCGTATTACGGACAACTGGCGCGGACCAAACTCGGACGTTCCAGCCTGTCCCTGCGCAGCATCCCCAGCCTCGACGCGACCCAGCAGGCCGCCTTCGACCAGCGCCTCTACGTCCGTGCCCTGAAGATGCTGGAGGCTGCCGCGATCCGCGACCTCGCGCTACCGCTCTACATCGATACGGCGAACCGCCTCACGGATGCGGCCGAACTCGAAGCGCTCGGCAACGTCGCCGCCGAGCAGCGCAACTCCCGCGCCCTCGTCGCCATCGGCAAGATCGCGGTGCAGCGCGGGCTACCGCTCGACGCCCACGCCTACCCGACCATCGGCATCCCGAACTACGAGGCTTCGGCCGCCGTTCCCCTGGTGGAGAAGGCGATGGTCTTCGCCATCGCTCGGCAGGAAAGTCAATTCGACCCGCAGGCGCAATCCAGCGTGGGCGCCCGCGGCTTGATGCAGATGATGCCGGCCACCGCCCAGCGCACGGCGCGCCGGGTCAGCGCCAGCTTCGACCCGGACCGCCTGACCAGCGACCCCGCCTACAATGCCCGCCTTGGTCAGGCCCATCTCGGCGAACTGATGGAGGATTGGCGCGGCTCCTACATCCTTGCCTTCGCTTCCTACAATGCCGGCGGCGGGAACGTGAAGAAATGGATCGACGCCTACGGCGATCCCCGCAAGGGCGGTGTCGACCCCATCGACTGGGTCGAGCGCATCCCGTTCACCGAGACGCGCAACTACGTTCAGCGGGTGATGGAGAACCTGCAGGTCTACCGCAATCGCCTGGACGGCAAGAGCGCCCTCCTCATCGACGGCGACCTTCAGCGCGGGGCGCGCTGAAGGTCGCGTGGTCAGGCGGGTCCAGCCGCGCTACTTGGCAGGGTCTCCCCCGCTTGCCCCGGATCCGCCGTGCCCGAACCCGCCGAAACCGCCGCCGTCACCGCCGCCGTCCTGGTCATCGGTGACGAAATCCTGTCCGGGCGCACCAAGGACAAGAACATCGGTACGATCGCGGACTATTGCACCGCCATCGGCATCGACCTGAAGGAAGTGCGGATCGTTCCCGACGAGGCCGACCGCATCGTCCCTGCCATCAATGCCCTGCGCGTTTCCTACACCTACCTGTTCACCACCGGGGGCATCGGCCCGACCCACGACGACATCACCGCCGACTGCGTGGCTGCCGCCTTCGGCGTCGCGATTGACGTGGATCCGCGGGCGAAGGCGATGCTGCTGGAGCGCCACAAGCCCGAGGACCTCAACGAGGCCCGCCTTCGCATGGCACGCATCCCCGCCGGGGCCGATCTCATCGCCAACCCGATCTCCAAGGCGCCGGGCTTCCGCATCGACAACGTCATCGTCATGGCGGGTGTGCCGGGGATCATGCAGGCCATGCTCGACAATGTCGGGCCGACGCTGGTGACCGGCGCCAAGGTCCTGTCGGAAACGATCGAGGCCGGCAATCTACCCGAAGGCAATTATGCCGGCGGTCTCGCGGCCATCGCCAAGGCTCATCCCACGGTCTCGATCGGCTCCTATCCGTCGATGACGCCGAACGGTTTTGCCAATCGCATCGTGGTGCGCGGCCGGGAAGCCACGTCTCTGGACGCCGCCCGGGCCGAGGTGGACGCGCTCCTCGCGAGATTGCGCAGCGGCACGCCCGCCTGAAGAATCCCAGAACCGGCCCGCTCCCATCGTGATCGCCCTCTTCGTCTGGCTCGGCTCGATAAGCGACGATGCCGGGCGCCTCTTCCCGCCGGCCCTGATCGGAAACATCTTCAGTGACACCGCCCTGGTGGCGGTTCTGAACTTCGGTCGGGTCGCGCCGGAGGTCGAGGCGCAAAGAGCCTCCGACGGTGCGGTGTGAGCCCTCCCTAATCGTTCTGGTCGGGCCGACCCCGGACGTAGCCGTGCGAGATGAGGCGATCCCGGCGCAGGGTCCGGCGCTCGGCCTCGCACAGGTCCGTGAGGGCATCGGCCACCGCGCGATGGAGCGCGAGAACCGCATCGCCGCCGGCCTCTTCCAGGTAGGCGGCCACGATCGCCGCCGCAGGCGAAGTCCAGGCAGGCGTGGAGGTGGACCGTGGCTGCATAAGCGATCCTGAGTAAGAACATATCAGGAACATGCGGCCGAAGGTCAGGAATGGTCAACCGATCTGTCGAGCTTTTCCTCGCCCTCCCGACATCTCGGGAGCCGGCACACGCAAATGTGCCGGCGCCGACGTCAGGCTCGGACCAGGCCCTTGCCTTTCACGGCAGCCGCGAGGGCCTTCAGGTTACGGTTGAGATCAGCGATCTCATTCAGGGCGATCGTCTTGTGGCCGTCCTTGACCGCGCGCTCGATGTCACTGACCTGGTCGGTGGCGATGCGCTTCAGTTCGGCGGCGAGCTGGTCCCGTGTCATCGTCGCTCCTGTCACGGCTGGAGGGGTGCCGGACCGGGATAGCGCGACGTGCTTAACCGGCCGTTGTCGGCCCCCGCAGTGCATCGCGGCTCGCATGCCGACGGGGCCGTCCGCCGGAATTTCTTACGCCGTCTGACGCTTCCGAGGGGGGTGTGGCTTGCGGGGCATAGTCGGCTTGGACAACCGCGAGTAGCTTGGCGGCAACTCTCCGACCCTGGGACAGACACCCCGATGATTGCAAAGACTTTCCTGGCTGGCCTCGCTTCGCTCGCCGCCATCGGCGCAGCAAATGCCGCCGACCTTCCGCGCCGTCAGGCGCCCCCGCCGGTCTTCGTGCCGGTGCCGGTCTTCACCTGGACCGGTTTCTACGTGGGAACGCACAGCTCCTACACCTTCAGCGACAGCCAGACCATTCGCACGGTCGGCAACAACGCCAACACCGCCACGAACGTCGCTCTCGGCCGCCGCGCTCCCAGCTTCAAGGCCGAGCAGGATGGCATCGGCAACATCGGTGGCGGCATCGGCTATAACTACCAGTTCACCCCGGGCTCCGGCTTCGTCGTCGGCGCCGAGGCCGACGTCACCTGGACCGACATCGGCAAGCGCCGCGACTATTTCGGCCCGGCCATCGCCCAGAACAACTTCATCCCGGATCCGAGCAGCTACCGGAACCGTCTGAACTATCTCGGCACCGTCCAGGGTCGCCTGGGCTACGCTTTCGATCGGTTCCTCGTGTACGGGACCGGTGGTTTCGCCTACGGCGAGGTCAAGTACCAGGCCGACTTCTTCAACACCGCCAACCAGCTGGCCTATTTCGGTCGCTACAAGGGCATGGAGACGGGCTACGTCTACGGCGGCGGAATCGAGTACGCGATCCCCACCGACAGCTTCCTGAACCGCTTCAACTTCATCGGCGGCCTCCTCGGCGCCAGCGCCATCACGCTGAAGGCCGAGTATCTCCGCTACGACCTCGGCAGCCGCAACGTTCTGGTGAACAACACCGGTCTCGGCGCTCCGGCGACCGGCTCGTACACCTCGCGCTTCAACACCGAGGGCAACCTGATCAAGGCTGGCTTCAACTACAAGTTCGGCTCGATGTAAGCTTCGATCCGGCGGCCCCGCGGGGCCGTCGCGTTCGTGGCACGCAAGGAAAAGCCCCGCTCTCGCGAGCGGGGCTTTTCGCTGTTCGAAGGGGGGGGGCGCGCGCAGATCAGGTCCGCCAGGGGTGCGCGGGCAGCTCCGTCGACCCGATGCAGCTTGCGCCGGCCAGCGCCACCGCATGGTCGTTCTCGACCGTTGATCCGCTGACGCCGATGGCGCCGGACATCTCGCCGTCCTTGTCGACGATCGGGATGCCGCCCGGGAAGGTGATCAGGCCGTCGTTCGAATGCTCGATCCCGTAAAGCGGTCCGCCGGGCTGCGAGAGCTGACCGATCTGCCCGGTCATCATGCCGAAGAAGACAGAGGTCTTGGCCTTCTTCTGCGAAATGTCGATGGAGCCGACCCAGGCGCCGTCCATCCGGTAGAAGGCCTTCAGGTTTCCGCCGGAATCCACGACGGCGATGCACATCTGTGTGCCGAGCTCCACGGCCTTCGCGCGGGCGGCCTCGATGGCCTTGTGCGCGTCTTCGATGGTCACGTGCATGATGGGATCTCCCTGAATACCTGGTGAGGGTCTTATGTCATGCGCCCGTCAGTCGGCTCGCTCTTGCAGGTTTGCCGCAACGCTTGGCCATGGCGGGCGTGGATTAACGAATGACGGGCGGTCTTGGTGCCGGCCAGGCTGCGGACCGGTCACCAAACAAAAGGGCCGCCCCCAGAGGGGCGGCCGAGTTGCGGGTTTCGTCAGGCGTCGGGCCGAGCCCTCAGCTCGCCGACATCGCGTTGGCCTTCTCGATCAGCGCCTCGGCCATGCGGATGGAGGCGATGTCGATGAGGCGGCCGTCGAGGGACACGGCGCCCTTGCCGGCCTTGGCGGCATCTTCCATGGCCGCCAGGATGCGGCGAGCCTTGTCGACCTCGGCAGCGGACGGGGTGAACACCTCGTTGGCGAGGTCGATCTGCGAGGGGTGGATCGCCCACTTGCCTTCGAAGCCGAGCGCGGCGCAGCGGCGGGCGGCGGAGGTGTAGCCGTCCGGATCGGAGAAGTCGCCGAAGGGACCGTCGATCGGGCGCAGGCCATAGGCGCGGCAGGCGACCATCATGCGGGCCTGGGCGAACAGCCACGGGTCCTGCCAATGGGTCTCGCGGTTGCCGGCCTCGTCCTTGTCGGTCAGGACCGAATAGTCCTTGTTCACGCCGCCGATGACGGTGGAGCGGGCGCGGGTCGAAGCGGCGTAGTCGGCGACGCCGAAGGACATGGCCTCCAGGCGCTTCGACGAGGTGGCGATCGCCTCGACGTTGGCCATGCCGAGAGCGGTTTCGATCAGGACCTCGAAGCCGATCTTCTTCTCGCGCTTTTTGGCCTGCTCGATCTGCGTCACCATCACGTCGATGGCGTAGACGTCGGCCGGCACGCCGACCTTGGGGATCAGGATCATGTCGAGGCGCGGACACGCTTCAACGATGTCGACCACGTCGCGGTACATGTAGTGGGTGTCGAGACCGTTGATGCGGATCATCATGGTCTTGTTGCCCCAGTCGATCTCGTTGAGCGCCTGGATGATGTTCTTGCGGGCCTGCTCCTTGTCGTCGGGAGCGACCGCGTCCTCAAGATCGAGGAAGATCACGTCGGCCTTCGAGGTGGCCGACTTCTCCATGAAGGTCGGGTTGGAGCCCGGGACGGCGAGTTCCGAGCGGTGGAGGCGCGGCGTGGCCTGTTGGATCAGGGTAAAGCTCATAGGGATTCCTTCCTGTTGCGAATGATTGGGTCGTTCAGGAGACCCGACGGTCGGGCCACCATACCCGTCCGGGTGCGGCTGCGCGCAAGACCGAGGGCCGGTGGCGGTCTTCGGTCTTGGGACAAATGGACTACCCCGTCGCGCCGAAGCCGACGGCGATGCAATTGATCGAGAGCAGCAGGGCGGACTTCACCGCCTCGCGTCGATCCTCGTCCTCCTCCGAGCGGAAGCGGCGCAGGAGCTCGACCTGCTCGCGGCTGACCTGGTTGATGGTCGGCAGGCGCCCGTTGAGGCGGTCGCGGAACAGGGGGAAGCGCTCGGCGAGCTCGCGGCCGCCGCTGACCCGCAGGGCCATCTCGCGGGTCAGGGCGTACTCGGCCTCGATCATCGGGAAGATGCTGTTGCGCGCGTTCTCGTCGGGGACGAGGCTCGCGTAGTCGCGCGCGATCTCCAGATCCACCATCAGCAGCGTCTTCTCGACCTCGTCGAGGATGAGCCGGAACGGCTTCGATTCAGCGAACAGCCGCCGCAGCTGGGCCTCGCCCTGCTGACCGCGCACGTCGAGGAAGCTCTTGAGGCCCGAACCGACACCATACCAGCCCGTGATGACGTGGCGGTTCTGCGACCAGGCGAACACCCACGGGATGGCGCGCAGGTCGGAGAGCGAGCGGGCCCCGAAGCGACGGGCCGGGCGGGAGCCGATGTTGAGGAGCGCGATCTCGTCGAGGGGGCTCGCGGCGCCGAAATACGTCACCAGATCGGGGTGCTGGATCAGGTTGACGTAGGCCGCGCGCGAGGCGCCCGACAGCGCCTCCAGGCAATCGTCGAACTCGTTACGGGGGATCTTGGCGGCCTCGCGCTCCGATTTCAGGGCGTGCTCGAAGACCGAGGAGGCCAGAAGCTCCATCTGGTAGGCGGCGGTACCCCGGTTGGCATACTTGAACGAGACGACTTCGCCCTGCTCGGTGGTGCGGAAGCGTCCGTTGATCGAGCCCGGTGGCTGGGCCGCGATGGCCCGGGCGGTCGGAGCGCCGCCGCGGCTGACCGAACCGCCGCGGCCGTGGAAGAACGCGATCGGCACGCCGGAGGCCTTGCCGAGCTGGGTCAGCTTGTCCTGCGCCTTGTAGAGTTCCCAGTTCGAGGCGACGAAGCCGCCGTCCTTGTTCGAATCCGAGTACCCGATCATCACCTCCTGGACGCCCCCCTGCCAGCGGGTCGAGCGGCGCACCACCGGGATCGAGAACAGCTCCTTCATGATCGCGGGCGCGGCGCGGAGATCGTCGATGGTCTCGAACAGCGGCACGATCGGCAGGCAGCAGATTTCGGTGCCGGTGGCGTCGAGGAAGTTGCCGGCCTCCTTGGCCAGCAGGTAGGCGCCGAGGATGTCCTGCACCGAGCGGGTCATCGACAGGATGAAGGCGCCGAAGGCTTCGCGGTCGAGCTGCTCACGCATCTCGCCCACCAGCGCGAAGGTCTCCAGGGTCTCGCGGGCGTCGTCCGGCAGGTCGTCGAAGCTGCGCTCCCCGGTCCGGGGTTTGGCCAGTTCCTCGATCAGCCACTTCTTCCACTCGGGTGAATCGACGTCGGGCGGGGTGCGGTTCTGCCCATGGGACTGGATCCACAGGGCTTGCAGGGTCTTGGTGGTGCGGGTGGTGTTCTCGCGCAGGTCGAGGCGGACGGTGGAGAAGCGGAAGATCTCCACCATGCGCCGCACCGGGCGCACCAAGTCGATCGCCAGCGAGGCGCATTTCGCGTCGGCGAGCCCCTGTTCCAGGGTCCGCAGGTCGTTGATGAGGCCGTCGGCACTCGGGTAGTCGGGTCCGGTCGAGCGCTGACCCTTGTTACGCAGGATCGTCGCCTCGAGCTTGCGCAGGATGCAGGTGAGGAACTGCCGATAGGCCTCGCCCGGGTTGCGGTTGGCGATGGCGCGGCCGTCGCCGCTCTCGGCCAGCATCTGCGCCAATTCGGCCTTGAAGGTCGCCGGCACCGGCAGCGAGCGTTCGGTGAGGGAGAGCGTGCGCCCGAGGGACGTCACGCCGTCGCGGTAGCGCCGCAGGGAGGCGAGCGCGTTGCGCTGCAGGGTGGTGCGGGTGACGGACGAGGTGACGTAGGGGTTGCCGTCGCGGTCGCCGCCGATCCAGGAGCCGAACTGGAAAAACGCCGGCACCTCGAACTTTTCGTCCGGGTAGTACTGCGCCAGGCTCTCCTCCAGGGAATAGAGCACCTCGGGCAGCATCTCGAACAGCGTCTCGTCGAAGAAGTGCAGGCCCCAGGCGACCTCGCGCTCGACGGTGGCCTTCTCCAGGTGGAGTTCGCCCGTCATCCAGACGAGCTCAATCTGGTCGCGCAGCTCGTTCATCAGGCCGTTGCGCTCGCGCTCGGTCCAGCGCGGCAGTTCCAGCTCGCGCAGCACGAGGTAGATGCGGCGGAACTTCTCCAGCACGGTGACGCGCTTGCCCTCGGTGGGATGCGCGGTGATCGTCGGGCGGATTCGGAGATCCTTGAGCAGCGCGTGGATTTCCGGCGCCTTGATGCCATTCGCCGCCGCATCGGCCAGCACGGCGCTGAAGCTGCCGCTCAGCGCCTCGCGGCCCTTCGTGCGCTCGACCTGACGGCGCCGGCGCATGGCGGCGTTCTGCTCGGCGATCGAGAGGAGCTGGAACCAGATGCCCTGCACCTGCAGCGCGCGGGCCAGCAGCTCAGGCGAGAATTCCGAGATGTTGGCGCGGCCGTGCAGTACGTCCTCGAGCTCGGGCTCGTGCCGGCGGGCTACGTCCAGGAGGGCATGGAACAGGATGTCGAGCGCTTCCTTCGACGAGGTGCCCGTGATGACGGGCGGCGCGAAGGCGTGGTCGACGGCTCCGACCGGGGCGTGAAGGGTATCCGTCATCGAAGGCCACCTCGAGGGAAGTATTAGCCGATTGACCGCGACGGAGGCAGCCAATGGATTGGTCTGTTGCGCCCCGCCGGCATGGGATCGGCGCCAGCCGTCGGGTTTTCAGTCGCGTCGCCCCTCCCCACAAGCGCGATCGATTTCGGCGAGGCCGGCGATCCGCCGGGGGGGGAGCGGTCAGTCGAGGTTCGAATGTCGGCGCGTGGCCGATCCGCAGGACGGATCGGCGTCGGCTCACGCCGCCAGCTTGCGCATCACCTGCGCCACCGTCGTGCCGAACTCACCGGGGCTCGGAGCGACCGTAAGACCGTAGGAGCGCATGATCTCGGCCTTCTCGGCGGCGGAATCGCCGGTCGCCGAGATGATCGCACCGGCATGGCCCATGCGGCGGCCCTTCGGGGCGGTGAGGCCGGCCACGAAGCCGATGACCGGCTTCGTCATGTTCTCCTTGATCCAGGCGGAGGCCTCGGCCTCCTGCGGACCGCCGATTTCGCCGATCATCAGGACGGCCTTGGTCTCCGGGTCCTGCTCGAACAGGGCAAGATGATCGAGGAACGACGATCCGTTGATCGGGTCGCCGCCGATGCCCACCGAGGTGGTGATGCCGATACCCTCGTCCTTCATCTGCGCGGCGGCCTCGTACCCGAGGGTGCCGGAGCGCGAGATCACGCCGACATTGCCCTTCAGGTAGATGTGACCGGGCATGATGCCGAGCATCGACTTTCCGGGCGAGATGATGCCGGCGCAGTTCGGGCCCACCACCATGGTGCGCTTGTCCTTGGGGTAGCGGCGCAGATAGCGCTTCACCCGCATCATGTCCTGGGCCGGGATGCCGTCGGTGATCGAGCAGATCAGCGCGAGGCCGGCATCGGCCCCTTCCATGATGGCGTCGGCCGCGAAGGGAGGCGCCACGAAGGTGATGGAGGTGGTGGCGCCGGTGGCTTCCACGGCCTCCCTGACGGTGTTGAACACCGGCACGCCGAGATGAGTCTTGCCGCCCTTGCCGGGGGTGACGCCGCCCACGACGTTGGAGCCGTACTCCATCATCTCCTTGGCGTGGAAAGTGCCCTTGTCGCCCGTGATGCCCTGGATGATGATCGGGGTCTTCTCGTCGATCAGAATGCTCATGACGTATCCTCCCCGTTCTTAGTTGGCGCGCTTGGTCGCGGCGCAGGCCTCGACGGCCTTGGCGGCGGCGTCGGACAGGCTGTTGGCGGTGATGAGGTCGAGGCCGCTCTCGGCCAGGATCTTCTGGCCCGCCTCGACGTTCGTGCCGGCGAGCCGCACGATCAGCGGCACGTCGATCTTCACCTCGCGCGCCGCCTGAATGACGCCCTGCGCGACCCAGTCGCAGCGGTTGATGCCAGCGAAGATGTTGACGAGGATCGCCTTCACGTTGCGATCCGACAGGACGAGGCGGAAGGCCGTGGCGACCCGGTCCGGCGAGGCGCCGCCACCGACATCGAGGAAGTTCGCGGGCTCGCCGCCGGCATGCTTGATCATGTCCATGGTGGCCATGGCGAGGCCGGCGCCGTTCACGATGCAGCCGATCTCACCCTCGAGGCCGATATACGAGAGGTTGTGCTCAGCGGCCTGGGCCTCGCGCGGGTCGCCCTGCGAGGGGTCGTGCATGTCGGCGATGTTGCGCCGGCGGAACATGGCGTTGTCGTCGAAGGACATCTTGGCGTCGAGCGCCAGGACCCGGTCGTCCTTGGTGACGACCAGGGGGTTAATCTCCAGCATGGTGCCGTCGCAATCGCGGAACGCCCGGTAGGCGTTCATGATCGTCTTCACGGCGGCCGACACCTGCTTGATGTTGAGGCCGAGCTGGAACGCGATCTCGCGGGCCTGGAACTGCTGCAGGCCGACGGCGGGTTCGACGACCACCTGGATCAACGCCTCCGGCTCATTGGCGGCGATCTCCTCGATGTCCATGCCGCCGCGCTGGGAGGCGATGACCCGCACGCGCTCGGCCTTCCGGTCGAGGACGTAGCCGAGGTAGAGTTCGCGCTCGAACGGATCCGCGGTCTCGACGTAGACCCGCTGGACCGGCTTGCCCTCGGGCCCCGTTTGGAGGGTCACGAGGCGCTTGCCGAGGAGGTCCTTGGCGGCGTCGCGCACCTCGTTGTAGGTCCGGCACAGCTTGATCCCGCCGGCCTTGCCGCGGGCGCCGGCGTGGATCTGCGCCTTCACGGCCCAGAACGATCCGCCGAGCTCGGTCGCGGCGTAGACCGCCTGGTCGGCGCTGAAGGCCACGGCTCCCTTGGGAACGGCGACACCGAAGCCGGCAAGCAGTTCCTTGGCTTGGTACTCGTGCACGTCCATCAGCGTTCTCCTCGGCGTTTCTTTCTTGGGGCGACTGTCTCGTAAATTTCACTTCACGGAAAGTGCTTCGCCATTTATATTTTTTTAAATTACCGTTCACTCTGCCTTGAGGGACGGTGAACTGTATTCATTTTGCACAAGAGCTGCCCCGATGGCGTCGTGAGCAGCTCTTGTTACCTCTGATCGTCCGGTTTGTCTTGAGCCGATGCCTCGCGGAACCGCCCGGACGTTCCCGAGGCCGATTCACCTCGGGTCCCGGGTCGGATCGCGCCTCAGTTCACCTTGGCCTTGACGACCTCATAGATGGACTCGTTCAGCGGACCGGCCGAGCCCAGGAGGGTTTCGAGTTCGCGCAGGCGCTCGTCGGCGAAGGCGCGGTCGTCGAGGCCCTTGGCGTTGACGTAAACGTTCAGGGCCGCGCTGCGCAGGCCCGCATGCGCGGAGAGCACCGCAACACCGGCATCAGAGATCACGTTCAGGTTGCCCTTGTCGGCGACCGTCTGGGCGAGGTCGATGACCTTGCGGCAGGCGCGGCAGCAGGCGAGCGGCACGTCGGTGGCGACCTTGAGGGCGGCCTGGATCCGGTCCGCCCGCGCGGCCTTCTCCTCGTCGGTGGTCTTGGGAAGCCCGTAGGCGCCCATGACCGCGTCGAAGGCCTCGACGTCGTCGGCGATCATGCCGGTGAGTTCGGCGCGCAGGGCCTCGGACTGTCCGAGGATCTCCTTGAGCTCGCCCTCGACCTCGACGTACTTCTTCTTCCCGATGGTGAGGTTGCACACCATGCTGAGGAGGGCGGCACCCATGGCGCCCGAGATGGCGGCGGCACCGCCGCCGCCGGGCGTGGGCGCTGAACTCGCCAGACCATCCAGGAAGGTCTGGATCGTCTCGTGCGCGGGATTCTCTTTCTCCGCCATGGCGATCAGGCCATCTTCTTGGCGAGCGCGTAGATCGCCTCGGCGTCGAGCACCTGCTCGGTGTTGTCGAAGAGCTGGCCGACGCAGGCGCGGTGCAGCTTGAGCTTCAGGCCGCCGATGCCGAGCGCGCCGAACACTTTCTTGCCGTGCCGATCCTTGCCCTTGTCCATGGCCTCGATGCCGCCGAAGCCGAGGGGCGGCTGAGCGTTGTAATCGGCCATGAACTCGATGCTGGCCTCGTCCTTCCAGGCGTCCTCGGGCAGGAGCTCGAGGCCGATGGCGCCGGCCGAGAACACGAGGTTCTGGCCCTTGACGATCTGTGCGCGCGAGGCGGCGTCGGGCGTCTCGGCGGCCTTGATGTTCACCTTGAAGCGGGTGTTGATCTGGTCGGCGGCGGCCTGGGCCTTGTCGAGCGAGCGACCGCACAGGATGACGTCGGCGCCTTCCTGTGCGAGGAGCGCGGCCGAGCGCATGCCGACCGGGCCGGTGCCCGCGAGCACGACGGCCTTCTTGCCCTGCAGCGACCCGGCCGCCTTTTGCACCAGCGCGACGCCGGCGGCGGCGGTGGTGTTGGAGCCGTTGGAATCGAGCATGATCGAGACGCGGAACGGGCCGAAGAAGCGCTTCTTCACCGCCTCGAACACGGCCTCGCCGGCCGCCATGCTGCCGCCGCCGACGAAGATCGCCGTCGACTTCTTCTCGGAGCCGCCGCGGGTGTAGATCGTGCCGTCGACCAGTGCGCCGACATTGTCCGGAGTGACGTTGCCGTAGCCGGTGATGTGATCCGCGCCGCCATCGTAACCGACGACCACGTCGAACACGCTCGGGACGGCGTCGGTGTCGAATTGGAACAGCAGCTTCTTCATGTCTTCAGGATCCCTGTCGGTTCCGCGCTCGGCGCGGCTGGCGTTTGGTTTCGATTTGGTCGATCGCTTCGGCGATCACGATGCGCCCCCGCGCGAGTGCGGAGCGCGGGCCCGCGTCACACTACGTTCTGCGGCTTGCCGGCGACGAAGGCCTCAACATTGTCGACGAGCTGGTCGGCGAGAATCTGCATGGCCTCCTTGCTGGCCCAGGCCACGTGCGGCGTGACGATGAGGTTGGGCAGGTCGAGCTCGCACAGGATGTTGCCGTTCTTGGGCGGCTCGGTCATCACCACGTCGAAGCCGGCGCCGCCGATGGTGCCCGCCTTCAGGGCTTCGGCCAGAGCCTCCTCGTCGACGAGGCCGCCGCGCGCGGTGTTGATGAGGAGCGCGTGCTTCTTCATCTTCGCGAGTTGTTCGCGCCCGATCATGTTGCGGGTTTCGGGCGTCAGCGGCGCGTGCAGCGTGATGACGTCGGACTCGCGCAGGATCGTCTCGAAGTCGACGAGGCCCTCCTGGGGGAACACGTCGTAGGCGATGACCGTCATGCCGAGGGCTTCCGCCCGCTTGGCGATGGACTTGCCGAGCGCGCCGTAGCCGACGATGCCCAGCGTCGAGCCGGCGATGTCGTGGATCGGGTAATCGAAGTAGCAGAATTGGGTCGACTTCGCCCAATCGCCCCGGCGCACGGAGTTGGCGTAGGGCACGATGGCCCGGCGCAGGGCGAACATCAGGCCGATCACGTGCTCGGGCACGGTGTTGAAGGCGTAGCCGCGGATGTTGACGACGGTGATGCCCTGGGCCTTGGCGGCATCCTTGTCGACCACGTCGGTGCCGGTGGCGGCCACCGCGATCAGCTTGAGGTCGGGGAGCTGCTTCAGGGTTTCGGCCCGCATCGGGACCTTGTTGATCAGCGCGATCTCGGCACCCTTCAGGCGCTCGACGATCTCCTCCGGCGTCCAGGTCGACTCGTACTCGACGTACTCGTGGGGGAAGTTGAACTCACGGACGTTGGCGTCCAGGGACTCGCGGTCGAGGAACACGATCTTCTTCGTCATGGAATCCTCTGGCCGATCCGGCCAAGTCTCGGATAGGGCACGTCACGGGTGGGGTCGAGGTCGTGGCCGGGATGGGCGAACCCATCCCGGCCGAACGTCTGGCTTCGAAAGATCCGGAACCCGGGGAGGCTCAGGACTTCGAGAGCGGGTTCTCGCGCAGGTAGCTCGAGGCGGCGGCGACGCCGGAGCCGGGCTGGACCTTCACGCCGTGGTCGAGCATCGACATCTCGGCACCCGCGATGGCGCCCAGCAGCGACAGTTCGTTCATGTCACCGACGTGACCGATGCGGAACACCTTGCCGGCCACCTGGCTCAGACCGGCGCCGAGCGCCAGGTTGTAGCGCACGTAGGCGTGCTTGATGATCGCGGCGGCGTCGACGCCCTCCGGCACCAGGATGGCCGTGACCGTGTCGGAGTTCCACTTGGGCTCCTTGGCACAGGTCTTCAGGCCCCAGGCGGCCACGGCCTGGCGGGTCGCCTCGCCGAGGACGTGATGGCGGTGGTAGACGTTCTCAAGGCCTTCCTCGTTGAGGCAGGCCAGGGCCTCGCGAAGGCCGTAGAGCAGCGGCAGCGACGGGGTGTAGGGGAAATAGCCGGCCGGGTTCTGCTTCTGGTGGTCGGCCCAGTCGAAGTACACGTGTGCGAGGCGGTCGTTCTGGCCCGACGAGGTGTCGGCGGCCTTGAGCGCCTTCTGGCTGACGCAGATCACGCCGAGGCCGGCGGGGAGCATCAGGCCCTTCTGCGAGCCGGCGATGGCGCAATCGACCTTCCACTCGTCCATCTTGAAGGGGAGCGAGCCGATCGAGGAGACGCCGTCGACGAACAGCAGGGCCGGGTGGCCGGCGGCGTCGATCGCCTTGCGCACGGCACCGACATCGCTGGTGACGCCGGTGGCGGTCTCGTTATGGACGACCATGACGGCCTTGATCTCGTGGTTCTTGTCGGCGCGCAGGGCCTCGCCGATCCGCTCCGGGTTCGCACCCGTGCCCCACTCCTCGTCCTGGACGATGACTTCCAGGCCGAGGCGCTGGGCCATGTCGATCCAGAGGTGGCTGAACTGGCCGAAGCGGGCGGCCAGGACCTTGTCACCGCGCGACAGGGTGTTGGACAGGGCGGATTCCCAGATGCCGGTGCCGGAGGCCGGGAACAGGAAGATGGTGCCCTCGGTCGAACCGTAGACGGCCTTCGTGTCCTGGAAGAGCGGCTTGGTCAGCGTGGGGAAGTCCACCGAACGGTGATCCTCGGACTGCACCATCATCGCGCGCATCACGCGATCCGGGATGTTCGTCGGGCCCGGGACGAACAGGTGGTTCCGGCCGGGACGTCGCGTTGCCGCCATGATGTTTTCTCCGTTTCTCACGTTAGTCACCACACGCGCCCTGGCGTGCGGCGACAATGATGCGCCGAGGGTTGAAGCGGATCGCACGGGGCGTCCCGGGACGATCCCGAGTGCTCGTAGCGGCCGCTGGTTAGATGAATCGCGGGACGAACTCGTACGTGCGCGACCTGTGGACGGATACAGGACCCAGGTCCGCCCGCGTCGAAGAAAGCCCTTCGACGCCCGTCGCCGCGCGCGCCACCGAATACCACAAGCCTCTTCTCCATGGGCCGGGTCGCGCGACACGCGCTGACCGCTGGGCCGTTTCAGCGTCGTCGTCCCCGGGGACGGCACCCTTAGTTCGCCTCGATGGGCTCCGGTCATGCGTTCTCGAACGCCGCCCGGTGGGGCACCTTGAGCGGGACTATGCCCGGCTTCCCGCCGAAAGGAAAACCCGAAATACTTGGTCTCAAATCAAAATTTTTTTTGTGGAAGAAGAGCTTACGTCGCGGCGCCGAAGGCGGCCGGTCTGACAAGGCCGACGTCATCAAACTGATACGGGAATCCGGTTTGGCTCCAGGGATCGGAGGCTGTCCCGGAGGCGAACGTGGGCGAAGACACCGAGACGACCCGCGTCCGGACCCTGTTCCTGTCCGACATGCATCTGGGGACCAAGGGTTGCCAAGCCGATCTGCTGCTGGAATTCCTGCGTGATTACGATGCGGACGAGATCTACCTCGTCGGCGATATCGTGGATGGCTGGCAACTCAAGTCCGGCTGGTACTGGCCGCAGAGCCACAACGACGTCGTGCAGAAGCTCATGCGCAAGGTTCGCAAGGGCTCGACGCTAGTCTACGTCCCGGGCAACCACGACGAGTTCCTGCGCGACTATATCGGCATGACCTTCGGTGGCATCGAAATCGCCGATCAGCGGGTGCATGAGGCCGCCGACGGCAAGCGCTACCTCGTCATCCACGGCGACCAATTCGACATGGTGGTCCGCCATGCCCGGTGGCTCGCGTTCCTGGGCGACGGCGCCTACACCTTCGCCCTCTTCGTGAACACCTACGTCAACACCGTGCGCCGCCGCCTCGGCCTCGCCTACTGGTCGCTCTCCGCCTGGGCCAAGCTGAAGGTCAAGAACGCCGTCAACTTCATCGGCAAGTTCGAGGAATTGCTCAGCGCCGAGGCCAAGCGCGTCGGGGCCGACGGGGTGATCTGCGGCCACATCCACCACGCGGCCAACCGGCAGATCAATGGTCTCACCTACCTGAACACCGGCGACTGGGTGGAATCCTGCACCGCCATCGTCGAGCACTACGACGGCACCATGGAGGTGTTGCACTATCCGAGCCTGCTGAGGGCCCGCGCCGGGCTGACCGATCTCGTCGGCCGCACGCGGCCCGACGGAGCCCGGGCGGTCGCGTGAGGCTGCTCATCGCGACGGATGCTTGGCATCCGCAAGTCAACGGCGTGGTCCGCTCCCTGGAGAACATGGCCGCGGCGGGGGCTGCCTACGGCTTCGACCCGGTGTTCCTGACCCACCAGGACTTCGCCTCCCTGCCCCTGCCGGGCTATCCCGAGATTCGGGTCGCTTACGCCACCAAGCGGCACGTAGCGCGCCTCTGGGACGATCTGCAGCCCACCCACGTCCACATCTCCACGGAAGGGACCGTGGGCTATGCCACGCGGCGATACTGCCTCGCCCATGGCCGTCCGTTCACCACGAGCTATCACACCCGCTTCCCGGAATACCTCTCCGCCCGGGCCCCCGTGCCCGAAACCTGGAGCTATGCTTGGCTGCGCCGGTTCCATGGCGCCGCCAACGGCACCATGGTCTCGACCCCCTCCCTGGAGCGCGACCTCCACGCGCGCGGCTTCACCAACCTGATGCGCTGGACGCGCGGCGTCGACACCGAGCTGTTCCGGCCTCGCCCGCCGGATGCGCCGGATGCGCCGGACCTTGCCGGGCTGCCGCGGCCGATCTTCCTCTCGGTGGGACGGCTCGCGGTGGAGAAGAACCTCGAGGCGTTCCTGCGCCTCGATCTGCCCGGAACGAAGGTCGTCGTCGGCGACGGCCCGGATCGGGCGCGCCTCGCGGGGATTGCGCCGGCGGCCCGCTTTCTCGGCATCCGCACCGGCGCCGCCCTCGCCGCCCTCTACGCCGCTGCCGACGTCTTCGTGTTTCCGAGCCTGACCGACACCTTCGGAATCGTGCTTCTCGAAGCCCTCGCCTGTGGCGTCCCAGTGGCCGCCTATCCCGTCACCGGGCCCCTCGACGTCATCGGCCGGACCGGTGCCGGCGTCCTCGATCACGACTTGCGTGCGGCCGCCCTGGCCGCCTTGGCAATTCCGCGGGAGCGTTGCCGCAGCGAAGCCCTGCGGTACACCTGGGCCGAGAGCGCGCGGCAGTTCTACGACAACATCGCTCAAGCCCATGGCAGCACGTCCGTCCGGGTTCGGGCCGCGGGCACGCCATCGCGGGGCATCGTCGAACTCGGCTGACGCGTGGACCCGTCTGACCGCGCACGCTAGGGAAAGGGATCAGCCCCCTGCCCGGACCCTGCCCGATGCCGCCCTTCGACCCGCGCCTGGCGGAGACCTACCCGGCCGTGATCGGCTGCGACGAGGTTGGGCGGGGGGCCCTCTGCGGCCCGGTGATCGTCGCGGCGGTGTGGTTTGCGCCGGCTGCATTCCCGCCCAAGCTTCTGGCGCGTCTCGACGACAGCAAGCGCCTGAAGGCGGCCGAGCGCGAGGCGTTGACTCCACTCATCCGGGCGTGGGCCCGCGTCGCGGTGGCGGCCGGATCGCGCGCGCTGGTGGACCGGATCAACGTCCGCGCCGCCACCCTCGACGCCATGCGGCGCGCGGTCCTCGGCCTGCATCTCGATGCACCGGTCTGGGTCGACGGCCGCGACACGATTCCGGGACTCGCCCTCCCCGGCCGCGCCGTGGTGGGCGGCGACCGGCTGGTGCCGCAGATCGCCGCCGCCTCCATCGTGGCCAAGACCCTGCGCGACGCATTGATGCGTCGGCTGGCCGGGCGCTACCCGGACTACGGGTGGGCGAGCAACGTCGGCTACGGCACGCGCACCCATCTCGCCGGCCTTGCACACCGCGGCCGCTCGCCCCATCATCGGCTCAGCTTCACGCGCGCCTACGACCTCAGAACAGGCTCAACTGGTCGCGCGGAACCCTGAACAGGTCGACGCGGAGGCGACGACGGACTTCGGGATAGCCGAGGCGCTGCCGGGCGAGCCGCATGCGCTGGCGGATCAGGTCGGCATAGGCGCCGGTGCCGGTCATCCGCGTGCCGAAAGCGGCGTCATAGGCCTTACCGCCCCGCGCGGCGCGGACCAGCGACATGACGTGGCGCTGGCGACCTGGGTAATGCTCGGCGAACCAGTCGTTCACCAGATCATCGAGTTCGAGCGGCAGGCGCAGGAGTACGTGGCTCGCCTCCACGGCGCCGAGCCCCCGGGCCCGGGCGAGGATCGCCTCGAGCTCGTGATCGTTCAAAGAAGGGATGATCGGCGCGGCGATGACCATCACGGGAATGCCCGCGGCGCTCAGGCGGGCGATCGCGTCCAGGCGCTTTTGCGGATGCGGCGCGCGGGGCTCAAGCCGGCGTGCCAGGACGGGATCGAGGGTGGTCACCGAGATCGCGACCTTCACGAGACCGTCGCGCGCGAGGTCGGTGAGGAGGTCAAGATCGCGCACGACGAGATTCGATTTCGTCACGATGCCGACCGGGTGGCGGAACCGCGCCAGGACCTCCAGCACCGCGCGGGTGACGCGATGCTCCCGTTCGATCGGCTGGTAGGGATCGGTGACGGTGCCCAGGGCGATGGTGGCGGGACGGTAGCCCGGTGCCGACAACTCCGCTTGGAGCAGAGCGCCGGCACCCACCTTCCGGAACAGCTTGGTCTCGAAGTCGAGGCCCGGTGACAGGCCGACATAGGCGTGGTTCGGACGGGCGAAGCAGTAGACGCAGCCGTGCTCGCAGCCGCGGTAGGGATTGATCGAGCGATCGAACGAGATGTCGGGCGAGGTGTTGCGGGTGATCAGCGTGCGGGCATGCTCCGGCCGCACCTCGGTCCGGACGGGGACCGCCTCCTCGTTGCCGGACCAGCCGTCGTCGAAGGTTTCCCGTCGGGCCGCCTCGTACCGTCCGCTCGGATTGGCTGTGGCACCCCTGCCCCGCCGCCCCATCGGCTGCGGTGTGGTCTCGCCGAGGCGTCGCGCAGCTGTGGGGCCGGCGGACGATGGGCGAGTGGCGTCTGCTGGCATGGGCGAGGCTCATCCGTTGGGATCGGACGAGAACGTATCATGAACAAACGTTCGGGGCGCTGCAAAAATTTCAGGCAGAACGCGTGTCGTGTTGCGTTTCTACCCATTTGCGTCCTCTGCGTCGCCGCGAGGTGGCTTGGCGCTACGCGAAAATACGGTATGCGCGCGCATGCTTTCGGCTCTCATCTCCGTGGCGCGGCCTGCCGACCCCGATTCCGTCGATCACCTCGCCGATACGCTAGGCGCGCTGGTCGCCGGAGTTGCGGCAGGACTCGTCGGTGACGCGGTGATCGTCGTGCCGGTCGCGAATGCGATGATCGAGGCCGTGGCCGAGGCGACCGGCGCGACGGTCGTTCTGCGTGGTCGTGGGTCGTCGCCCTGGTCGGCCGGTGCGAAGATCGCGCGTCGGGACTGGGTCTTGTGTCTCGAGGCCGGCGATGTTCCCGCCGAGGGTTGGATCCGTCTTCTGGACCGCTTCATCGGGACGGCCCGCCCGGAGGTGTCTTTGGCCCGCTTGCGCCGCCCCCATACCGGCCTGCCGACACGCCTGGCCGCCGGAGGGGAGCGCGTCATCGGCGTAAACGCTCCACGCCCAGGCGATCTGGTGCGCCGCGAACGCCTGCTGGCGGGCCCGAAATTCATCCGTCGTTTGAAGGCCCGCCCGCTCGCGGCGCGCCTCGACCGGGCGTAATCGCCGCGGATCGCGGGTCGACCGTCCCGCCTACACCGAGATCGAAGCGCCGCGACGCAGGTGCTCGTCCAGGCGGGGCATGATCTCGACGAAGTTGCAGGGCCGATGGCGGTAGTCGAGCTGCGCGGCTAGGATGCCGTCCCAAGCGTCGCGGCAGGCGCCGGGCGAGCCGGGCAGAACGAAGATGTAGGTCGCGTTCGCGACGCCCGCCGTGGCGCGCGACTGCAAGGTCGAGGTTCCGATCTTGTCGTAGGAAATGCGGTGGAAGACGGCTGAGAAACCATCCATGCGCTTCTCGAACAGGGGCTCGATGGCCTCGGGCGTCACGTCGCGACCCGTGAAACCGGTGCCGCCCGTGGTGATGACCACGTCGACGGCTAGGTCACGGCTCCAGCGCTCGACCTGTCCGCGGATCGCCTCGACCTCGTCGGGAACGATGGCGCGGGCGGCCAGGGTGTGCCCCGCTGCCGTGAGGCGCTCGACAAGGGTGTCGCCGGAGCGGTCGTCCCCCTCGCTGCGGGTATCCGATACCGTGAGGACCGCGATGGCCAGCGGGATGAAGCTGCGGGTCTTGTCGGATGCGACCATCTTGGAATGCCTTCAACCGAACGCGAGCGGGACGGGACTGATCCTACGCGAAAGTCCCGCCCCCAGACAGCGCGCCGGCTGCAGCTCAGTTCCGCGCGGCCCGGAACGTGTCGCAGGATTTCGTCTGTCCGCTGCGATAGCCGGTCATGAACCAGCGCATCCGCTGCTCGGATGAGCCGTGCGTGAAGGAATCCGGCACGGCATACCCCTGCGACTGCTTCTGAAGCTTGTCGTCACCGATGGCGCTCGCCGCCTGCATCGCCTCTTCGATGTCGCCCTGCTCCAGAGCGTTATACTTGTCGTTGGAATTCTTGGCCCAGACGCCCGCGAGGCAGTCGGCCATGAGCTCGGTGCGCACGGACAGCTGGTTCGCCTCGGTCTTGCTCGACGCGTTCTGCTGGCGGCCCTGGACCTTGCCAAGAATGCCGAGTTCGTCCTGCACGTGATGGCCGACCTCGTGGGCGATGACGTAGGCGTAGGCAAAGTCGCCCTTCACGCCGAACTTCTGCTCCATCTCCTTGAAGAACGAAGTGTCGAGATAGACCTTCTTGTCGATCGGACAGTAGAACGGCCCCATGGCGGCCTGGGCCGAGCCGCAGCCGCTGCGGGTGCCGCCGGTGTAGAGCACCATCGCGGTCGGGCGGTACTGGCGGCCCGTCTGGTTCGGCAGGACCTCCTTCCACACGTCCTCGGTGTTGCCGAGGATCGCGGCGGCGAAGCGCCCGCTCTCGTCCGTCGGCTTGGTCTTGCGCTGGGCCTGGGTCTGGGGGTCGACCTGCTCCTGGCGCGGGCGTCCGCCGCCGGACATCTGCTCAGCACCGCCGATCAGGACCGCCGGGTTGATGCCCGTGACCCAGCCGATGATGCACAGGATCACGATGGTGCCGATGCCAAGGCCACCGGCTCCGCCGCCGGGAAAGCCGAACCCACCACCGCCACCACCTTCGCCGCGCCGATCCTCGACATTGTCCGACGAGCGGAAATCTTCCCAGCGCATGATCTCGTTACACCCTGTCCGGCCACGCGGCGTCACACACGACCGCGTGAAGTAAGTCGCAGCTACGGGATACGGTTCCGCTTGGGCGCCGGCCCGAGCGGGCTCAGGCCTTCCCGTCGAGGGCGGCGCGCAAGGTCCGGAAGTCCCGCCAGGCGAGGCGCTTCTGCAGCGGTTGGCGCAGGAGATAGGCCGGATGCAGCGTCGCCAGGGCACGGATCTCGCGGCTCCCGACGCGGTAGGGGTAGAAGCGACCGCGCGCCTTCAAGATGCCGTCCTTGGTGCCGGTGATCGCCTGCGTCGCCGGGCTGCCGAGGCAAACGATTAGGTCCGGATCGGCGAGTTCGATCTGCCGTTCGATGAACGGCCTGCAGATCGAGACCTCCTGCGGGGTCGGGTTGCGGTTCCCCGGCGGCCGCCACGGGACGATGTTGGTGACGTAAGCGTTCGTCCGGTCGAGGCCGATGGCCGCCATCATGCGGTCGAGAAGCTTGCCCGAACGGCCCATGAAGGGTTTGCCGACGCGGTCCTCGTCGGCCCCCGGGGCCTCGCCGATGAACATCAGCTTCGCCGCCGGATTGCCGTCGGCGAAGACGAGGTTCTTGGCGGTGAATTTCAGCGGGCAACCATCGAAGCCGGCGAGCAGCGCCTCCAGCTCGTCGAGGCTCTGCACGTCGCGGGCCCGCGCACGGGCATCGCCTGCCGCCTCCCCAGGCTTGGACGCGGCCGACTGGCCGAAGGTCCGGGCCGGCGGCGGGGC
The DNA here is from genome assembly GCF_001424705.1 of Methylobacterium sp. Leaf465. GTDB lineage: Bacteria > Pseudomonadota > Alphaproteobacteria > Rhizobiales > Beijerinckiaceae > Methylobacterium. The sequence continues at coordinate 116,231 of NZ_LMRA01000001.1, read as the reverse complement.
CGCGCCGCGCTGGGGCAAATCGGCCAGGACCATGCCGGCGCCGGGCAAGGGTGGGCGCGGCGGGGCCGGCGCGTCGCGCAAAGGCATGGGCCGTGCGGGGGGCGCCGTCATCGGCTCGGGCGCCTCGGCCTCCGAGAAGCGGTCGTGGGGCGCCTCGTCGAGGAAGAGGTCGAGTCCGGCCTCGACGTGAAAATCGAGGCTGGCGATGAGATCCCGCTGTCGGTCGTCGCTTTGGCTCATGATCCCGATGTGGCGCCTCACGCAGTTGTGGACAACCGGGCGTGCGGCGCTGCGCACTGCCTTTTGACCCGCGCGACATCGTCACCCGCTGCCCCCGAGACCTTGGCGCCGCTTGCGTTCTCAGGTTGGAATGGGTTGAGAGTGATCGCCGGACACGGGATCGTCGGTCCATAGACGGACGATCGGGACGAATGACGAGGGCCCCGCGGCAGAGCAGGGCCTCACAGGAGGATGACGGATGGCGCTGCCCGAACGCGAGGCGATGGAATTCGACGTGGTCATCGTGGGGGCCGGGCCGGCCGGGCTCGCGACCGCCATCCGCCTCAAGCAGTTATCCGCCGATGCCAGCATCGTCGTGGTGGAGAAGGGCTCAGAGGTCGGTGCCCACATCCTGTCGGGCGCGGTGATCGATCCCTCGGGCCTCGACGGCCTGCTGCCCGGCTGGCGCCAGGACGAGGCGCGCCCGCTCAAGACGGCGGTCGCGCGCGACGAGTTCATGTTCCTGACCAAGAACAGCGGCCTCACCATGCCAAACCTGTTCTTCCCCAAGCTGATGTCGAACCACGGCAACTTCGTCGGCTCGCTCTCGAACGTGACGAAGTATCTCGGCGCCAAGGCCGAGGAGCTCGGCGTCGAGATCTACCCGGGCTTCCCGGCATCCGAGGTGCTTTACGACGAATCCGGCGTCGTCGTGGGCGTCGCCACGGGCGACCTCGGCATCGGCAAGTCCGGTGAGCCGCGCGACGACTACACCCGCGGCATGGAGTTGCGGGCCAAGTACACGGTCTTCGGTGAGGGCGCGCGCGGATCGCTGACCAAGACGGTGATCGATCGCTTCAAGCTCAACGCTTACAGCGACCACCAGAAGTACGGCCTCGGCGTCAAGGAACTCTGGCAGCTCGCCCCTGACAAGTTCCAGGCCGGCCTCGTGCAGCACACCATGGGCTGGCCCCTGCCGAACAAGGCCGGCGGCGGCTCCTGGCTCTACCATTTCGACGACGGCCTGCTCTCGGTCGGCTTCGTCACGCACCTGAACTACGAGAATCCGACCCTTTCGCCGTTCGAGGAGTTCCAGCGCTTCAAGACCCACCCGATGATCGCCGAGACCTTCGACGGGGCCAAGCGCATCGGCTACGGCGCGCGCGCCATCATGGAGGGCGGCTGGCAGTCGGTGCCGAAGCTCGTGTTCCCGGGCGGCTGCCTCGTGGGCGACTCCGCCGGCTTCGTGAACGTGCCCCGCATCAAGGGCTCGCACAATGCGGTCCTCTCCGGCATGCAGGCGGCCGAGGCCCTGGCGCAGGCACTCGAATCCGGCCGGCAGGGCGACGAGCTCGAGACCTACGAGAACGGCTGGCGCGACAGCGCCATCGGCCAGGATCTGAAGCGCGTGCGCAACGTCAAGCCGCTCTGGTCGAAGTACGGCACGCTCGTCGGCGTCGGGCTCGGCGGGCTCGACATGTGGTCGAACACCATCCTGGACGCCTCGCCCTTCGGAACGCTGCGCCACGGGAAGCCGGACCACGCGACGCTGAAGCCGCTGAGCGAGGTGAAGCCGATCGTCTATCCCAAGCCCGACGGCAAGCTGACCTTCGACCGACTCTCCTCGGTCTACCTGTCGAACACCAACCACGAGGAGGACCAGCCGGCCCACCTCAAGGTGCGGAACATGGAGCTGCAGAAGGCCTCCGAGCACGACGTCTACGGTGGCCCGTCTGCCCGCTACTGTCCGGCCGGCGTCTACGAATGGGTGGAGGATGCCGGCGCCAGCGACGGCGTACGCTACCAGATCAACGCCCAGAACTGCGTCCACTGCAAGACCTGCGACATCAAGGATCCGAACCAGAACATCAACTGGGAGACCCCGGAAGGACCGGGCGGGCCGAACTACCCGAACATGTGAGGGGGCCGGTCCGCCGCCCGGATCACGGTCGAATGAGGGGGGATGGCGGGCGCAGGGGCCGCCATCCTTATGCCTTGCGAGGATGGCGGTAAGAGTCCAGTGTCCCGCCCCGAACGAGCCCGGCCACCGAGATGGCCGGTGCGCAGGAGCCGTGATCGGTGCCCATGAACGGAACAGCCAAAACCAGCCGGACCGGCCGCCGGGTCCTCTCGGCCCTCGCCGTCTGCCTCGCGAACTCGCCGGCGGCCTACGCGGCTCAGCCGCGGGAATCCGCTCCGATCTCCGAATACGAGCCCGCGGAGTCGCTGGAGGGCAACTTCCTCTCGGCCTACATCGCCGGTGCCTCCAAGGACACCGCAGCCGCAGCGAGCTACTACCGCGAGGCCGTGAAGGCCGATCCCCGCAACGCCGAGCTGCTGGAGCGGGCCTTCGTGTCGCTGCTCGCCGACGGCTCCCTGCCGGACGCCTTCCGGGCCGCCGAACGCCTGACCAGCCGCGACGGATCGAACGGCCTCGCCCAGCTCGCCCTCGGCGTGCGCCAGATCAAGGCGGGACAGTTCGCCCAGGCCCGCCAGAACTTCGCGCGCAGCGGCCGGGGGGCCGCCGCCGACCTGACCGGGACGCTGCTCACCGCCTGGGCCTTCGCCGGGGCCAACGACGGCAAGCGCGCGCTGGAGACCATCAACAAGCTTAAGGGCGAACGCTACTACAACACCTTCCGCGACTTCCATGCCGGGCTGATCGCCAGCCTCGTCGGCGATCAGGCGGAAGCCGAGCGCCGCCTCAAGGCCGCCTACGACGCCGACCGCAACACCCTGCGCATCGTCGACGCCTATGCGCGCTTCGAGGCCCAGGCCGGCCGCACCGACCTCGCGATCCAGGCCTATACCGAGTTCGACAAGCTGCTGCCGCGCCACCCCATCGTGCGCGATGCCCTGACCAAGCTGAAGGAGGGCAAACCCCTCAGCCGCCTCGTCAACTCAGCGCAGGAGGGCGCGGGCGAGGTGCTGTACGGTCTCGGCTCGGCCGGCTCGACCCAGGGCGACGAACTGCCGGCGGTGGTCTACCTGCGCCTCGCCCTCTACCTCGCCCCCGAGCACGCCCTCGCGCGGCTCACCCTTGCCGACATCCTCGACCGGATGAAGCAGACCGAGCGGGCCAACGAGGCCTATTCGCAGATCCCCACCACCTCGCCCCTGCGCCTCAATGCCGACGTTCAGGTCGGACTGAACCTGGAGCAGATGGGCAAGGGCGACGAGGCCATCGCCCATCTCGATGCCGCGATGAAGGCGCATCCGGACGACATCGACGTCGTCACGGCGCTCGGCAACGTCCAGCGTTCGCGCAAGAAGTACGAGGAGGCGGCGGAGACCTACAGCCGTGCCATCGCGCTGATCGGCGACAAGCCGGCCGCGAACTATTGGACGACGTTCTACTTCCGGGGGACCGCCTACGAGCGCGCCAAGCAGTGGCCGAAGGCCGAGGCCGACCTGAAGAAGGCCCTTGAGCTGGTGCCCGCGAGCCAGCCCGGTGCACGGGCCCAGGTGCTGAACTACCTGGCCTATTCCTGGGTCGACCAGAACATGAACATTGACGAGGCCTTCACAATGCTGAAGCAGGCCGTCGATGCGGCTCCGCGCGACGGCATGATCATCGACAGCCTGGGTTGGGCCTATTTCCGCCTCGGCCGCTGGGACGACGCGGTGCGCGAGCTGGAAAAGGCGATCGAGCTCAAGCCCGGCGATCCGACCATCAACGACCACCTGGGCGACGCCTACTGGCGCGCCGGGCGTCGCCTGGAGGGCAAGTTCCAATGGCAGCACGCCAAGGACCTGAACCCAGAGCCGGACGACCTTGAGAAGATCAATGCCAAGCTCAAGGACGGCTTGCCGGAACTCGAGAAGCCCGCCGCCACCGCCGAGAATCCGCCCGAGAACAAGGTGAACCCCGAGCTGCCGAAGGGCGCCCCGGCCCCGAACGAGCCCCCGGGCGCGGCCGATAAGAAGAGCGGCGGTTGATCGGCCCGAAGGCTTGACGGAACGCGCGTCGCGGGGCCAGACCAGCCCCGCGATTGCCCGACCCGTGAGCCCCGAGTGTCCGTGCCCCTCCTCGTCACCCGCGCTCCGGCGAAGATCAACCTCACCCTTCACGTCCTCGGCCGCCGGGCCGGCGACGGCTATCACGAGCTCGAAAGTCTCGTGGTCTTCACCGGCGCCGGCGACACACTCAGCCTGGAGCCGGGTCCCGACCTGGCGCTGACCGTTTCGGGGCCGACGGCCGGCCCGGCCGGCCCCCTCGACGACAACCTCGTCATCCGCGCGGTGCGTCACCTCGCCCGCCTTCGGCCCGGTCTTCGCCAGGGCACCTTCCATCTTGTGAAGCGCCTGCCCGTCGCCGCAGGCATCGGCGGCGGCTCCTCCGACGCCGCGGCGGCCCTGCGCCTTCTGGGCCGCCTGAACGACATCGCCCCCGACGATCCGGACCTGGTCGCGGCCGCCCGTGCCACCGGCGCCGATGTCCCGGTCTGTCTTGTCCCACGCGCGCGCATGATGGCGGGCGCCGGCGAAGCCGTCGGACCCGCCCTGGATATGCCCCCGCTGCCGGCGGTCCTCATCAATCCGGGCGTCCCGGTCGAGACTGCGCCGGTGTTCCGCGCGCTCGGGCTCGCGGTCGGCGATCGCCACGGCACCGGCGCGCATCCCGTCATCGCCCCCGGTCTCGGGGCGGAGGCCCTCCTGCGCGCGATCACCCCTGCCCGCAACGACCTCGAAACCCCGGCGCGGAGCCTCGCCCCGGTGATCGACGTGGCGCTCGGGGCCCTGCGGGCCGCCCCCGGATGCCGCTTGGCGCGGATGTCGGGGTCCGGCGCGACGGTGTTCGGAATTTTCGGGCATCGGTCCGAGGCGGCCCGCGCCGCACGCAGCATCGCGGCAGTTCATCCAGGCTGGTGGGTCACGGCAGCAATGCTGCGCTAAGCATTCGCCCTCTTGGTGGGATAGCAACTTTCCGTGCAACGGCGCCGACTTCAGACGTCAGCTTTACGCTCGCTCAAGGTTTGAGGCTGCAGGATCGGCGCGCGCAAGGAGCGGTGCATGCCCGACCAAAAAAACAACTCGTGGGGAGAGGGCGAGCTCCGAGAACTCCTGTGCCTGATGATGATCGGCTCCTGCATCTGGATCGTCGGCACCCAGCTGGGGTTCTTCACGGTTCTCATCGACGCGACCCGGACGCATCAGCTTCAGGATCTGCTGATGCTGTCCCTTTGCATGAGCCTGGGCGTGGTCGTGGCGGCCGTCCGCAAGTCGTTCAAGCTGCGCAAGGCGATGCAGGATCGGGACGGGGCCGAGGCGCATGCCGAAGCCGTCGCACGCCACGATGCGATGACGGGTCTCGCCAATCGCCGGCTGTTCGGCGAAACCCTCGCGGCGCGCATCCGCGTGGCCACCGGTCTCCCGCGGGTCGCCGTGATGCTGATCGATCTCGACCGCTTCAAGCCGGTGAACGACGTCCATGGTCATGCCGCGGGCGACGCCGTCCTCTGCGTCATCGCCGATCGCCTGCGGGCCCTCGCGCCGCCCCAGAGCCTCGTCGCGCGCCTCGGGGGCGATGAGTTCGCTCTTCTTCTCGACACCGACAGCGATCCGGAAGCTCTGGCGCGGCTCGCGCAGGGCGTCATCGCCTCGCTCTCTCAGCCGATCGCCTGGACCCAGAGCCGTCTCGAGATCGGCGCCACCATCGGAATCGCGACGGCGACGGAAGAGAGCCGCACCGCCGAGGCGCTGCTGCACGCCGCCGATGTCGCCATGTACCAGGGCAAGCGGGATGGGCGCGGGACCTACCGGTTCTTCCATCTCGACATGGGTCAGGCCCTGAAGGCACGCGCCCGGCTTGAAGGGGAATTGCGGGTCGGCATCGAGCAGGGCGAGATCGAGCCGTTCTACCAGCCGGTGGTGTCGCTGCCCGGCCGCGATCTCATCGGGTTCGAGGTGCTGGCCCGCTGGAATCATCCCCGGCTGGGCGTCCTGACCCCGGCCGATTTCATCAGCCTGGCCGAGGAGACCGGTCTGATCGCCGAGCTCACCTGGTCGCTGATGCGCCGGGCCTGCCGGGACGCTCGGCTCTGGCCGGCCCATCTCCAGCTGGCGATCAACATCTCGCCGCTGCAGCTGCGCGATCCGCACCTGCCCGAGCAGATCCTCGGCATCCTGACGGAGACCGGGTTCGCACCGGGTCGCCTGGAGATCGAGATCACCGAGACGGCCCTGGTCAACGATCTCGAAGCGGCGCGGACCGCCCTGAAGTCGCTCCAGAGCTTTGGCGTCCGCATCGCCCTCGACGATTTCGGGACTGGATATTCCAGCCTCTACCATCTGCGCGAACTGCAGTTCGACAAGCTGAAGATCGATCGCAGCTACGTGGAATCGATGCGGCTGAGCAGCGAGCGCGCCAAGCTCGTGGATGCGATCATCGCCCTGGGCTCCAGCCTCGGCCTTCTCACCACGGCCGAGGGCATCGAGAGCGGGACCAGCGTCGATTGGCTTGCCGGCCAGGGGTGCACCTACGGCCAGGGCTACCTCTTCGGGCGGCCCATGGACAAGGCCACCACCGACGGTCTTCTCACGCAATGGTCCGACGACGCGGGCCGGATCGTGATCGCGCCGTCCCCGGCCGAAATGACCGAGGTCACCGATTGCGAGCACGTGGACATCGCTCCGCCGCCGGTCATGCGCCAGGCGGCAGCCTGACGATCCGACGCTGCGCCGGGACGCTCAGTGCGCCCGGGCGATGCAGAAGTCGACGACCTGCAGCAGGGCGTGCTTCATCGGGCTCGGCGGGAACGTCTTCAGGGCATCCCGGGCCCGGTCGCCGTACAGGCGGGCGCGCGCCATCGTTTCCTCCAGGGCGCCGTGACGCCGCAGGATGGCGCGCGCGGTTTCGAGATCGTTGTCCGTGACCTCGCCGAGTTCGAGCGTCCGCTTCCAGAAGCCGCGCTCGCTACCCGTGGCACGACGCACCGCCAGGACGATGGGCAGCGTGATCTTGCCCTCGCGAAAATCGTCGCCGACATTCTTGCCCAGGGTATCGCTGGTGCCGCCGTAATCGAGGACGTCGTCGATGAGCTGGAAGGCGATGCCGAGGTTCATGCCGTAGGCGCGGCAGGCTGCCTGCTCGGCGGCGTCGCGCTCAGCCAGGACCGGACCGACCTCGCAGGCAGCGGCGAACAACTCCGCCGTCTTGGCGCTGATCACCGCGAGATACTCGGCCTCGCTCGTTTCTGTGTTCTTCGCCGCGGTGAGCTGCATCACCTCGCCCTCGGCGATGATGGTGGCCGCCGCGGACAGGATGTCGAGGGCCTTCAGCGATCCGACCTCCACCATCATCCGGAAGGCTTGGCCGAGGAGGAAATCGCCCACCAGGACGCTGGCCTCGTTCCCCCACTTGATGCGGGCCGCCACCTTGCCGCGACGCATGTCGCTGCCGTCGACCACATCGTCGTGCAGGAGGGTCGCGGTGTGCATGAACTCGACGCTGGCGGCGAGCTTCACCGCGCCGTCGCCGACATAGTGGCAGAGATCGGCGGTCGCGAGCGTGAGGATCGGCCGAAGGCGCTTGCCGCCCGAGGAGATCAGGTGGTTGGCGACTTCGGGAATCATCTGGACGTCGGATCCGGTGCGGGACAGGATCGTCGCGTTGACGCGCTCCATCCCACCGGACACCAGGGCGACGAGGTCGGCCAGGCTCGCCTCGGGATCGGGACTTCTCTCATCGATCGGAACTACGACGCCCAAGACCTTGAGGCCTCCCGCTTCCCTACGCCAACGCGGCGCGATCCAATCGACCGCGTCCGTGACACCCCATCGCATGCGCCCGGAGGCGCTGCAACACGCACCATGCCGCAAGCTATACATCCGTAGGCGGTGCCCGGGATGGCGCCGGGGAGAGCGTGTATGACCGAACTCATTCGCAGCAACGACGTGGTCCTTATCGGGTTCGCCCAGTCGATCCTGGAGGCCGCAGCCATTCCGGCCCTCGTCGCCGACCAGCACATGAGCCTTCTTGAAGGCTCCATCGGCGCCTTCGCGCGGCGTCTCCTGGTGCCGCGGGATCAGGCGATGCAGGCGCGCCGCCTGCTCACGGATGCGGGCCTCGCCCACGAGTTGCGGGATGCCTGAGCCCGGGGCCGATCTCTGGCTCGGCGGACGGCTTCGCCTGATCCAGCCGCCGCGCGGCGCGCATCGGGCCGGCACGGACGCGGTCCTTCTGGCGGGGCTCCTGGCACCCGAGTCCGGTGCGGTCGTCTGCGACGTGGGGGCGGCGAGCGGTGCGGTGGGCCTCGCGGTCGCCCTGCGGAGCCCCGACTGCCGCGTGGTGCTGGTGGAACGCGACCCGGACCTGGCGGCTTACGCCCGGTGCAACGCAGAGGCGAATGGCCTGGTAAACCGCACGACGGTCATCGAGGCGGACGTGCTGGCGCCCGGACTGCGTCGGCAAGCCGATGGCCTGACGCCCGGCCTCGCCGACCTCCTCCTGACGAACCCGCCCTACTTCGAGCCCGGACGACACCGGCCCTCCCCCGTGACCGGCAAAGCCAGCGCGCATACCTTTTCGGGCGGCGGGATCGAGGCCTGGATGCGCAGCTGCGTCGATCTGCTCCGCCCACAAGGTCGGCTCGGCCTGATCCACCGGGCGGATCACCTCCCCGCCTGCCTCGACGCCGCCCGCGGCCGCTTCGGCGCGCTGGCGATCCGGCCGGTCCACGCCAAGCGGAATCAGCCGGCGATCCGCATCCTCGTGAGCGGCGTGAAGGGAAGCCGGGCTCCGCTGCGGCTCCTGCCGCCCGTCGTCCTTCATGACGACGAGGGCCGCTTCACCCCGCACGCCGCGGCCCTTCACGAGGGTCGCGGGTGGGTCGATGCCGGCGTCGAGGTCCCCTGAGGGGCGCGCTCAGTAGAACGTCCGGACCCGATAAGGCCGATGCCAGCCGTGATGGCGGTGGCCCCAGCCGTGGTGCCGGCGCCAATGGTGGCGGCGATACCCGTGGTGGCGATGGTGCCAGTGCCGGCGGTGATGCCAATGACGCCGATGTCCGTGCCACCGGGCCTGCGCCACCAGGGGGGCCTGCGCACCGGCCTCGATACCCGCCACGGGCATCGGCGCGGCGGTCGCCGTCGCTCCAAATCCCATCGCACCGGCCAGCATGCCGAGTGCCAGGGCCATCCAACGCATCATGCGCATGGTCGCGTCTCCTTCGCTGCTGCGCGGGCCTCCCCGGGAGGCGCGCGGGCCGCCACGATGCGGCGGCGTGAGGCGACAACGGCGACGCTGGCAAAAGGGTTCGCCCCGCCCCACCTCACCGCTCGAGCGACCCTGCCCTCCGTGGCCGACGCGCAACACCCTTCTGCTCCTCCGATCCGAGTCGAGGCCGCATGCCCGTTTCCCTGCCTGGTCCCCTGCGCGCGCTGCTTCCCCGACGCTGGCGCCGTGCGGAGCCGCGCGTCGCCGTCCTGCGGCTCAGCGGGGCGATCGGCGCCGTGTCGCCGTTCCGCGCCGGACTGTCGATCGGCAGTCTCGCGAGCAGCCTCGATCGCGCCTTCGCGACGCCCGGCATCGCCGCCGTCGCGCTGGTCATCAACTCTCCCGGCGGCGCTCCGGCGCAATCGCACCTGATCCACCAACGCATCCGCGCCTTGGCGGCCGAGAAGAAGCTCCCGGTCCTGGCCTTCGTGGAGGATGTGGCGGCGTCCGGCGGCTACATGATCGCCTGCGCGGCCGACGAGATCATCGCCGATCCGATGTCGCTGGTCGGATCGATCGGCGTCGTCTCGGCCGGGTTCGGATTCGACCGGCTGATCGAGCGCATCGGCATCGATCGCCGGGTGCACACCCAGGGTGAGGCCAAGGGGATGCTCGACCCGTTCCGTCCGGAGGATCCGGCCGACGTGGCGCGTCTCAAGGCCATCCAGACGGACGTGCAGGCCCTGTTCACGGCCCTCGTCGGCGCCCGCCGCCCGAAGCTCGCGCCTAATGGCGAAAATCTGTTCACGGGGGCTGTCTGGACCGGCCAGCAGGCGCTACCGCTGGGTCTCGTCGACGGCCTGGGGGATGCCCGCTCGACCCTACGGGCACGCTACGGCGACAAGGTTGACCTCGTCTTCATCGCCGAGAAGAAGGGCTCGCTCGTCGCTCGACTGTTGCGGCGCTCGGCGCCCGGCAGCAGCGTCGCGGGCGAAGTCCTGGCAGCGATCGAGGATCGCGCGGCCTTCGCCCGCTACGGCTTGTAGGATCTCAGCGTTTGCAGATTTCAGCGCTTGCAGCTCTCGGTGCCGTAACCGGCATAGACCACCCGGACCTTCCGGGCGCAGGTCTCGGCAACGGCGGGGGCCGGCACGGCCGCAACATCGATCGGCGTCACGGCGGCGGGCATCGTGACCGTATCCGAATACTCCGCCGTGGCGAGCGCGTTCGACGCCGTGATCACCAGCGGGGTGGCCACCAGGGATGCTGCGACGAGGGCGGCGAAGACTGTGAAGGACGAGCGCATGGCGCGATGTTCCAAATTGTCGACCGCCCTTGAGGACGGTGAGAACCCCTTGATTGCCTAATAAACTTGGCAGCAAGCGAGACCGTTCCACCGCTAAGGCGGATCGTGGCCGAATTGTGTGTGGCGACGCACGCCCATGGTGCGGTGCCGTCGCTTGACACGACCGGGCCGCCTCTTAAACGCTGGCCGCCCCTCCACGGACCGGAAAACCCATGTCGAGCGCCGTCGATCTAGCGCCCAAAACCTCGTTCCAGGGCCTGATCCTGACCCTGCAGCGATTCTGGGCGGCGCAGGGCTGCGTGATCCTGCAGCCCTACGACATGGAAGTCGGTGCCGGTACCTTCCACCCGGCGACGACCCTGCGGGCGCTCGGCCCGAAGCCTTGGAAGGCCGCCTATGTCCAGCCCTCGCGGCGGCCGAAAGATGGCCGCTACGGCGAGAACCCGAACCGGCTGCAGCACTATTACCAGTTCCAAGTGATCCTGAAGCCGAACCCGCCCAACCTGCAGGAGCTCTACCTCGCTTCCCTCGACGCCATCGGGGTCGACTTGAAGCTGCACGACATCCGCTTCGTCGAGGACGACTGGGAGAGCCCAACCCTCGGGGCCTGGGGCCTCGGCTGGGAGTGCTGGTGCGACGGCATGGAGGTGAGCCAGTTCACTTATTTCCAGCAGGTCGCCGGCTTCGAGTGCGCCCCCGTGGCGGGCGAACTCACCTACGGGCTTGAGCGGCTAGCAATGTACGTCCAGGGCGTCGAGAACGTCTACGACCTGAATTTCAATGGTGGGACGGGCGAGGATCGGGTGTCGTACGGCGACGTCTTTCTCCAGTCCGAGCAGGAATATTCCCGCCACAACTTCGAGGCGGCGGACACCGCCATGCTGTTTCGCCAGTTCACCGACGCGGAAAAGGCCTGCCGGACCTATCTCGACGCCGGTGCGCCGGAGGACGAGACCAGCCGGCACCGGATGGCGCAGCCGGCCTACGACCAGTGCATCAAGGCGAGCCACGTCTTCAACCTGCTTGACGCCCGGGGCGTCATCTCGGTGACCGAGCGCCAGAGCTACATCCTGCGGGTGCGCGAACTCGCGAAGGCCTGCGGGGCGGCGTACCTGCGCACGGCGGGTGGTGGCGCGGCGTGATCCGCAACGCCGACCGCGCCCGTCACCCCGAACACCATTACCTGGACGCCGCCTGATCCCATGCCCGACCTCCTTCTCGAACTGCGCTCCGAAGAGATTCCCGCCCGCATGCAGCGGCGGGCGGCCGACGACCTGAAGAAGCTCGTCACCGACGCCCTCGTGGAGCGCGGCTTCCTCTACGAGGGCGCCAAGGCCTTCGCCACGCCGCGCCGGCTGGCGCTGCACGTGGCCGGCCTGCCGCCGCGCGGCCAGGACGTGCGCGAGGAGCGCAAAGGGCCCCGGGTCGGGGCACCGGAGGGCGCGGTCCTGGGCTTCCTGAAGAGCGCTGGGCTGGCGAGCCTCGATCAGGCGACCATCGTCACCGACCCGAAGAAGGGCGAATTCTACGTCGCGGTGATCGAGCGGCCCGGGCGCGAGACCCTCGACGTCCTCGCCGAGATCCTGCCGCAGATCATCCGCGGCTTCCCGTGGCCGAAATCGATGCGCTGGGGCAAGGCCTCGGCACAACCGGGCGCCCTCCGTTGGGTGCGTCCGCTCCAGTCCATCGTGGCCACCTTCGGACCGGAGACCGAGACGCCGGACGTGGTGCCGTTCGCAGTGGACGGCATCGTTGCCGGAACCACGACCTACGGCCACCGATTCCTGGCGCCGGAGGCCATCGAGGTCCGGCGCTTCGACGATTACGTCCAGGCCCTGGAGCGCGCGAAGGTCGTGCTCGACGTGGAGCGGCGCAAGGACATCATCCTGCACGACGCCCGCGACCTCGCCTTCGCGCGGGGCCTCGAACTGGTGGAGGACGAGGGGCTGCTGGAGGAGGTCGCCGGCCTCGTCGAATGGCCCGTGGTGCTGGTGGGCTCCTTCGACGAGGCCTTCCTCGACATCCCTGCCGAGGCCATCCGCGCCACCATCCGGGCCAACCAGAAGTGCTTCGTCCTGCGCCAAGCCGGCACCGACACCCTCGCGCCGGCCTTCGTCCTGACCTCGAATCTGGTCGCCAGTGACGGTGGCCTCGCCATCACTGCCGGCAACGAGCGGGTGGTGCGCGCCCGGCTGTCGGACGCCAAGTTCTTCTGGGAGACCGACAAGGCGATCCACCTCGAGGACCGGCTGCCGAAGCTCGACAGCATCGTGTTCCACGAGAAGCTCGGCACGCAGGGCGCGCGCGTTCAGCGCATCGCGGCCCTGGCCCGCGAGCTGGCACCCCTGGTCGGCGCCGACCCGGACCAGGCCGAGCGTGCCGCGACGCTCGCCAAAGCCGACCTCGTCACCGAGATGGTCGGCGAGTTTCCCGAGCTTCAGGGTCTGATGGGGCGCAAGTATGCGGCACTGCAGGGCGAACCTTCGAGCGTCGCAGCGGCGATCGAGGACCACTACAAGCCGGTCGGTCCTTCCGACCGGGTCCCCACCGATGCCGTCGCCGTGGCCGTGGCGCTCGCCGACAAGCTCGACACCCTGGTAGGGTTCTGGTCCATCGACGAGAAGCCGACGGGCAGCAAGGACCCCTACGCCCTGCGCCGCGCGGCGCTCGGAGTGATCCGGTTGCTCATCGAGAACACCGTCAAGCTGTCGCTGCTTCGCGACGGCTATCAAGCCGCCGCCGACGGCCATGCGAACTATGGCAACCCGGCGAAGCACGACGCGCCAGCGAGCGCCGCTGACGCGGATGCCGCGAGCCTCCTCACCTTCTTCGCCGATCGCCTGAAGGTCTACCTGCGCGACAAGGGCGCCCGGCACGACCTCATCGACGCCGTCTTCGCCCTGCCGGGCCAGGACGATCTGCTGATGGTGGTCCGCCGTGTCGAGGCCCTCGGCACCTTCCTCGAGACCGACGACGGCCGGAATCTGCTGGCCGGCTACAAGCGCGCCGCCAACATCCTGCGCATCGAGGAGAAGAAGGACGGTCGCGCCCACGACGCTGCCCCCGACACGGCCCTGGCCGCCCGTGGCGAGCCGGAAGAGCGGGCCCTCGCCGAAGCCCTGGCGGCGGCGCGCGAGACTGCGTCGGCGGCCGTTGCGGCGGAGGATTTCGCCGTGGCCATGCAGGCTCTCTCCACGCTGCGCGCTCCGGTGGATGCGTTCTTTGAGCGGGTCACGGTGAATGCCGATGATCCGGCCCTGCGCGAGAACCGTCTCGCCCTGCTCAACGCCTTGCGGGCGGCGACCCGCGAGGTCGCGGACTTCTCGCGCATCGAGGGCTGAGCGGCCGGATTCAGCCCCTCACGGCTCGGCTTGGAACCGTGTCCGAGCCGCGCGGATGGCGGGGTGATTCCGCTCTGCCCAATCCACCAACCCGGCGAGGGGCCGGAGCAACGAACCGCCCAGGGGCGTCAGGCTGTATTCGACGCTGGGTGGGCTCGTGGGAAACACGCGCCGTGTGACGAGGCCGTCGCGCTCCAGGTCGCGCAGGGTCTGCGTCAGCATCCGCTTCGAGATGTCGGGGATCACCCGGTGGATGGCGCCGAACCGGCGGGTGCCGCCGGCAAGGGACGCGATGATGAGGGTCGTCCACTTGTCCCCGAGGTGACTCAGCACGTCGCGGACCGGGCAGTGATGCGGGTCGAAGCCGAGATCCTGCCAAGCCGCGAACCGCTCCGCGAGATCAGGGCCATCGGTCATGGGCGGTTCCCTCCGGGTAACCAGGGTTCGAAAACCTGCCGCCTTACGGGGCCTGTCGGTCTCTTTTATAGACCTTGTGAAGAGTCAGAACCACAAGGCAGCCCGACATGTCCCAGATTCCGTCATCGAGACTGTTCGTCACTGGAGCCACCGGCCAACTCGGACGGCTCGTGATCGCGGCCCTTCTGCGGCGGGTCCCCGCCGCCCGGATCGTCGCCGGCGTCCGGCAGGGCGAAGGCCCGGCGGCGCAGGACCTTCGCGCACAGGGTGTCGCGGTGCGCGTGGCCGACTACGCCCGCCCGGAAACCCTCGCGGAGGCCTTCGCGGAAATCGAACGGCTGCTGCTGATCTCCTCCAGCGAGATCGGTCAGCGCGTGACCCAGCACCGGAACGTCATCGCGGCCGCCGCCCGGGCGCGCGTTGGTCTGATCGCCTATACCAGCCTGCTGCACGCAGACACCTCGCCGCTCGGACTTGCCGAGGAGCATCGCGCCACCGAGGCGATCCTTACGGAGTCCGGCCTGCCCGCCATCATCCTGCGCAATGGCTGGTACACCGAGAACCATACGGCGTCCCTGCCGTCGGCCCTCGCGCACGGCGTCCTGCTCGGAAGCGCCGGGACGGGACGGATCTCCAGCGCCGCCCGTGCCGACTACGCCGAGGCCGCCGCCGCGGTGCTCACCGGTGACCAAGCAGCCGGGCGCATCTACGAATTGGCGGGAGACGAGGCCTACACCCTGCCCGACTTCGCGGCGGAAGCCGCGCGGGCCTCCGGCCGGCCGCTCCGCTACCAGGATCTGCCGCCCGCGGATCACGCGGCGGCCCTCCTCGCGGCGGGCCTACCGGAAGGGGTCGCGCGCCTCCTCGCGGATTCCGATGCCGGCGCAGCCCAAGGTGCCCTGTTCGACGACGGCCACGCCCTGCGCGACCTGATCGGCCGGCCGACGACGCCCTACGCCAGCGTCGTCGCCGGGGCCCTCGCGTAAGGTCTCGGACGAAGTCGGCAGGGCATCGTTCACCGAGGGGACGAGATCCAGAAGATTTCGGCTGGTCCGCCAGCCAACAAGCGGAACGGTTTCTGGATGAACGCCGTTGGGGCTGCAGATTTTCCTGAAGGGAGATGTTCATGCGCAACCCCATCATCGCCGCCCTCACCCTGGCAACGCTGTTTGGCGCTTCGGCCGTGCAGGCGGAGACCACGGTCATCCGCCGCGATGCGCCCGACACCGTCGTTGTCGACCGTCCGTCCACCGAGAGCCGCACGGTCGAGCGCCGGGAATCCAGCGACGGGTGCTCCTCGAAGACTGTGACCAAGGAGAACGATCTCGGCGACCGCAAGACGGTCACCAAGGAGAGCTGCGACTGAACCCAGCGTCCGAGTTCGGATGGCTGCAACGCCCGCTCCGGTCCAACCGGGGCGGGCTTACGCGTTTCAGAGGATCTTTTCGTAGCGCCAGGCTTCCATGCCATCCTCGTAGTAATCCGGGATGGCGGCGAAGCGCGTGTAGCCCCGCCGTTCGTAGAGCCGGATTCCGGCACCGTTGTCGGCTCGGACCTCGAGGCGCAGGCGTGCGCAGCCATGAGAGCGCGCATCCGCTTCGGCGGCATCGAGGACGAGGCTGCCGAGCCCGAGACCGGCCCGCGCCGGGGACACGGCGATGGAGGAGAGGCGAGCGCTGCGGCTGCCGCGTCGGCGCTCCAGGGTGGCGGAGCCCACCAGGGTCGCCTGCCCCGCCGCGTCGTGGGTGAGCGCGACGAGAAGCGACATGCTGGCCGAGCGAATCGCGTGGCGGATCGCCCGCCGCTCGGCACGGTCGCTGGCGAAGGCGGCGTGTTCGAGGGCCACCAGGGCGTCGAGGTCGGCCAGGGTCGCGGGGCGGATCTCCACCACCGGCGCCGGATCGGGCTGGATCGAGGGCGCCCTCACCGGGCCGTCCAGGGATAGACCCAGGTTTCCGACAGGGCACGGCCGGAGGCCCGCAGGAAGACGCGCAGGTCCGTCGCCTGGCCCGGCGCCTCCAGGGTCACGTCGAAAGCGGCCCGCAGGCCGCGGATATGCGGGTTCGGCGTCACCGAACTGTGCGTGATGTGGCCGGTGGAGGTGCTGGCCACCACCTCCACCCGGCTCGGATCGGCGCGATAGTAGTCGAGGTCGCCGCCGGCGAAATCCACGAGGAAGCGCCGCGTCAGGCCGCCCTTGGTCTCCTCGGCCTTGGCGGTGCCGCTGGCCATTGGGGCGACGCTGAACGTGTTGATCACGCGCCCCCCCGGATGGAGGGGGGCGCCGCCGACGGCGCGAACCCGGTAGGACAGTGGGACCGGCGTGCCCGCCGGATAGGGGTTCGCCGGCCGCCAGCACGCGACGACGTTGTCGTTGGTCTCGGTGTCGGTGGGAAGCTCCATCAACATCACCGCGCCCTCCCCCCAGGGGCCGTCCGGTTCCACGAAATAGCCGGGCCGGCGGTCGTAGGAGGCTTCGAGGTCCTGGTAGGTCTCGAAGGTCCGATCGCGCTGCATCAGCCCGAAGCCCTTCGGGTCGCGGTCGATGAAGCTGGAGATGCGCCGGTCGCGCGGATTGTGCAGCGGGCGCCACAGCCATTCCCCGCTGCCCGCCGCGATCTGAAGCCCGTCGGAGTCGTGAAGTTCCGGCCGGTAATCGTCGGCGTGGCGGCGGTCGTTCTCGCCGATGAAGAACATCGAGGTGAGCGGTGCCAGGCCCACCGTCGCGAGGTCGACCCGCGGGATCAGGGTGGCGCGCACCGCCACGCTGGTCTCGTCACCCGGCGTCACGGTGAACTGGTAGGCGCCGGTGAGCGACGGGCTGTCGAGGAGCGCGTAGAGCGTCAGGGCATCGTCGGCTTTCTCCGGCGCGCCCACCCAGAACTCGCGGAACACCGGAAACTCCTCCGGACCGCCCTGCCCCTCGACGTTGACCGCCAGCCCCCGGGCCGAAAGCCCGTAGAGCTGATCGCGTCCGAGGAAGCGATAGTAGCTGGCCCCGAGGAAGACGACGAGCTCGTCGAGCAGGTTCGGCTTGTTCAGCGGCGCATGGATGCGCAGACCGGCGAAGCCGAGATCGACCGGCAACGCCTTGTCGAGCTTGGTGCGCCCCATGTCGTAGAGGCTCGACTGGTAGGGGATCGGCGTCGCCACGCCACCGCGCACGAGGTTCACCGTCACCGGACGGGTGTAGAGGAAGCCGAGATGGAAGAGCTGGAGCCGGAACGGGCTCCCCTCCCCGAGGAAGGCCTTGTCGGGCTTGAAGCGGATGTCGCGCCAGGCGTCGTAGTCGAGCTTGGCGATCGGTGCCGGCAGGGCCGGGACGCGCGGATCATGGGCGACCTTGGCCAGGTCCTGCGCCCGGCGCTCCACGTCGGCGAAGCCGAACGGGATCTCCGGGCGCCCCTCGCGGCGTTGGGCCCGCGCCTCCCCGGTTGCTGCCAGGAGAGTCGTGGCCGCGAGTCCCTGCACGATTCTGCGCCGGTTGGGTTTTGACATCGTCCTGCGATCCGGTGCGCCTGTGGGAAAACCGTGCGCTTGATGGCCCGTCCGCACGGGCTTGGGAAGGGCCCATCGTCGGCCGGACGGCGGTGTCCGCGGCGTTTCTGCAACAGCCCAGGAAGACAACCCGGTTTCGGGTGAAAGATCGCGGTTTTCCCTTGTGGGGAGAACACCCTGACCGTATATGCGCCTTGCCCAATTTCGCACGTGCCTGTGGCCGCGTGTCGGTTGGTGGGCATCCGGCCAACTGCCGGACAGCCGCCAGGGGTCTTAAAGGATCGATGGTCGACAGGGTGGATTCCCTCCGGCCGGCATCCAGGTGGCAACACCGGACCCCGACAACAACCGGCAGCCGGAGGCGAAACCGGCGAACCCCGCTCTCCACGGGGGACGCAGCTTAAAGCAACGACGAACGGGCTTTTTTGGTCTCGTCGGCCCTCCAAAGGCCGGCACCGAAGAGGCTTGTTTCTCTTTGCCCGGCGTGCGGTGGGGGTCCTCCCTTCCAATCCAAGGCAGCTTCCGGGTGCTCTCGCGCCCGCTGCGCTTCGCGTGTCTCCAAAGCACGCGGTGCGTCGCGACGCAGCGCCCCCAGACGCCGGACGGCTCACGTCGTCCTGACATTCGACAGCGCGCCCCTTGAGGGCGGCCGCGAACCTGTGGGTTGGAACGACCATGACCGATCGTATCCGCGATTTCCTCCGCGCACGCCGCGACATGGGCCAGGACGAGGGCCCGGTGATGGTGCTCGACCTCGAGGTCGTGCGCGACAACTACACCGCGTTCGCCCGTGCCCTGCCGGACACCCGGGTATTCTACGCCGTGAAGGCGAACCCGGCCCCCGAGGTCCTGCGCCTCCTCGCCGAGATGGGCTCCTGCTTCGACACGGCCTCGGTGGTCGAGGTGGAGATGGCGCTCGCCGCCGGTGCCACCGCCGACCGCGTCTCCTTCGGCAACACCATCAAGAAGGAGCGCTGCATCACCCGCGCGCTCAAGCTCGGCGTGCGCCTCTTCGCCGTCGATTGCCAGGCCGAGGTCGAGAAGATCGCCCGGGCCGCCGAGGCCGCGGGCGTCGCGGCTGCCGATGTGCAGGTGTTCTGCCGCATCCTCTGCGACGGGGCCGGGGCCGAATGGCCGCTGTCGCGCAAGTTCGGCTGCGTGCCGGAGATGGCCGTCGACGTGCTGGAGCACGCCCACCGCCAGGGTCTCACGGCCTATGGCGTCTCGTTTCACGTCGGCTCGCAGCAGGGCAACACCGATGCCTGGGACGGCGCGCTCGCCTCCGCCGCCGCGATCTTCGAGGAGTGTGCCCTGCGCGGCATCAGCCTGTCGATGGTCAATCTCGGTGGCGGCTTCCCGACCAAGTACCTCAAGGCGGTCCCGGGCGTGGAATCGTACGGCGACGCGATCTTCCGCGCCCTGACCAAGCATTTCGGCAACCACATGCCGGAGACCATCATCGAGCCGGGTCGCGGCATGGTCGGCAATGCCGGCGTGATCGAAGCCGAGGTGGTGCTGGTCTCGAAGAAGTCCGACGCCGAGGACGAGGTGCGCTGGGTCTACCTCGACATCGGCAAGTTCGGCGGCCTGGCCGAGACCATGGACGAGTCGATCCGCTACGCGATCCGCACCGAGCATGACGAGGACCGCATGGCGCCCTGCGTACTCGCCGGCCCGACCTGCGACTCGGCGGACGTTCTCTACGAGAAGGTGCCCTACCCGCTGCCGGTGTCGCTCTCCATTGGCGACAAGGTGCTGATCGAGGGGGCCGGCGCCTACACCACGACCTACGCGGCGGTCGCCTTCAACGGTTTCCCGCCCCTTCAGCAATACGTCATCTAAACGCCTTCACGGTCACGACGCGAATGCCGGGCATTCCCCATGGGGACGCCCGGCGTTGAAACTCTCCACGCCCGTCCCGTTCAGGCTGGCGGCCCCGGCCGCAGCCCGAACGGATTCGTCCTGTCGCCTGCCCAACGTTCGGGAGGGGTGCGGCCTTGGTCCAGATCCGTGATGAAGTGGAAGGCGACGTCGTCGCCCGCGAGCACCTCCTCGACGCCTGCTTCGGCGAGGCACGCCGTCTGAAGACGTCCGAGCGCCTGCGTGAGGGTCGGCTTCCTGCGGAGGGCCTCGCCCTTGCCGCCGAGCAGGACGGTCGCGTCGTCGGCACCTGCCGTCTCTGGCATGTCGAGGCGGGTTTCCGGCGTCCGGCCCTGCTGCTCGGGCCGTTGGCGGTCGACCCGGCGATCCAGGGGCTCGGCCTCGGATCGATCCTTATGCGGGCAGCCCTGCGTCGCGCGGAGCGTCTCGGGCACGGCGCGGTGCTGCTGATGGGGGACGCGCCCTACTATGCGCGCTTCGGCTTCTCGGCGGAGCGTGCGGAGGGGCTGTTCATGCCCGGTCCGTTCGCGCGCGAGCGCTTCCTCGGCCTGGAACTGCGTCCCGGCGCGCTGGCCGGCGCACGGGGCATCCTGCGGGCTTCGGGCGCCTGGGATCAGGCGGCGCCCATCCCCCTGGGGCCGGCGGTGACCGAGATCGGCGCGGAGTCCCGACGACGGGTCGCCTGACGGCCGTTCCGGCGCAGCCGCCGGTTAGATCGCAGTGTGATAGTCGGTCTTGGCAGCGAGGTCGCAGCGGCGCTGAAAGGCGGCCTCGTGGCGACGCGTCACCGCGCGAAGCAGCGAGGCGGCGAGCGTGATGATGCCGGGATCGCGGTCGATGGGCTCGTCGACCGGAGCGGCGAGGCGCGAGGCGATGAGTGCGAGCATGGCAGATGTCCGTGGCGTCGAAGGGGCGGACGCTTCCTCGTCTAGGGTCGCTCTTGTTCTGTTGCAGTGCAATATCGGTTGGTGGAACCGCGCTCGCAATGCGCCGAGATGGGATGTCGCCCTGCGTGCAGGGCATGCGCCACTTCAATCTTCCGTAAGACTTGGTGCATGGCGCATGACGCGGTCGCGTCCTGGCGGTTGACCGCCGGAGCCGCAAACGTCACTGAGCCCGTCGCTTGTTCGTCATTTGCGCCGCCTAAGGCATGCGGTCGCCGTGCGACGACTGAAAACGACACGTCTCTGAGAAGGACATCACGCCCATGACCGAAGCCGCCACCACCTGGCCCGTCCACGGCCGCATCACCGGCCCCATCGTGATGATCGGCTTCGGCTCCATCGGACGCGGCACGCTCCCGCTGATCGAGCGACACTTCGCCT
Organism: Methylobacterium sp. Leaf465; assembly: GCF_001424705.1. Taxonomy (GTDB): domain Bacteria; phylum Pseudomonadota; class Alphaproteobacteria; order Rhizobiales; family Beijerinckiaceae; genus Methylobacterium. Next base: position 95,087 of record NZ_LMRA01000001.1, on the reverse strand, counting down.
ACGACAAGGCCCGCTTCACGGTCATCGAGCCGTCCGACGCGCACAAGGCCCTGGCCGATCAGCACGGCCTGCGCTTCGAGCAGGTCGCGCTGACCAAGGAAAACTACCGCGAGATCCTGACGCCCCTGCTCACCGAGGGCGGCGGCCAGGGCTTCTGTGTGAACCTCTCGGTCGACACCTCGTCGCGGGCGATCATGGAGCTGTGCCGCGAACTCGGCGCCTTCTACATCGACACCGTGGCGGAGCCCTGGCCGGGCTTCTACTTCGACAAGACCAAGAGCCAGGGCGACCGCACCAACTACGCTCTGCGCCAGGAGATCCTGGACGCCCGCACCGCGAACCCCGGCGGCATCACCGCCGTGTCGTGCTGCGGCGCCAATCCCGGCATGGTGTCGTGGTTCGTGAAGCAGGCCCTCCTCAACGTCGCCGGCGATCTCGGGCTGAAGATCTCCGAGCCGAAGGACCGCGCCGGTTGGGCCGCGCTCATGCGCGAGGTCGGCGTCAAGGGCGTCCACATCGCCGAACGCGACACCCAGCGCGCCAAGTCGGCCAAGCCCATGGGCGTCTTCGTCAACACCTGGTCGGTGGAGGGCTTCGTCTCCGAGGGCAACCAGCCGGCCGAGCTCGGTTGGGGCACCCACGAGACCTGGAAGCCGGAGAACGCCCGTGAGCAGGAGAAGGGGTCGCGCTGCGCGATCTACCTGCTCCAGCCCGGCGCCGACACCCGCGTGCGCTCCTGGACGCCGACCGCCCAGTCGCAGTTCGGCTTCCTCGTGACCCACAACGAGGCCGTCTCGATCTCCGACTACTACACGGTGCTGGAGGGCGAGCGCGCCGCCTACCGCCCGACCTGCCACTACGCCTATCACCCGGCCAACGACGCGGTCCTGTCGCTTCACGAGATGTTCGGGAACGGCGGCAAGGTGCAGGAGCAGCACCACATCCTCGACGAGACCGAGATCGTGGACGGCATCGACGAGCTCGGCGTCCTCCTCTACGGCCACGCCAAGAACGCCTACTGGTACGGCTCGCAGCTCTCCATCGAGGAGACCCGGCGCATCGCCCCCTACCAGAACGCCACGGGCCTGCAGGTCACCTCGGCGGTGCTCGCCGGCATGGTCTGGGCCCTGGAGAACCCGGAGGCCGGCATCGTCGAGGCCGACGAGATGGACTTCCGGCGCTGCCTCGAGGTGCAGACGCCGTATCTCGGCCCTGTCGTCGGGGTCTACACCGACTGGACCCCGCTGACCGGCCGCCCGGGCTTGTTCCCCGAGGACATCGACACCAGCGATCCCTGGCAGTTCCGCAACGTGCTCGTGCACGGCTGAGCCACCCTGTCGTCGCGTCCCCGGCACGGCTTCCGCGCCGGGGACGCGAGCGATGCATCGAAGCCCGTTGTGCCCGGGACTGACGGACGGCTACGATGGCGTTGCGCTGCGAGGCGCACCATCTTCGTCTCCAGCCAGGACTGAGCCGCCCGGTGCCCCACTTCGAAGATTTCTACGCCAACAAGCTGCGCGGTTCGCTCGGGGTGACCGATGCGGAATCGGTCCTCGACCTGCGCGAGACCAATCGTCCGACCGCGGAGGCCTCCCTCGCGGACATGCTGGAACGCAGTCGCTTCGGGAAGGGCAAGACGGTGGCGATCCGCCTGGCTCCACCGCCGGAGGGCGGGGGCGAAACCCTGTTCCAGCCGATCGGGCGCCTGCTCCTCGACGCGAAGCGCAAGGGCCTCGTCGATCGCCTGCAGACCCTCCCGGCCGGCGACGGTCTCGGGTTCTACGTGGCACTATCCGGCAAGGCTGTGCGTTCCTCCGACGGATAACGTCGCGCGACCCCGGGAAACCCCTTGCTCACCCTCGGACACAACACCATCGAGCGCGTCGCTCGATTCGGCTACGGCGCCCGCGGCATCGTCTACTGCATCGTCGGGGGGCTGGCCGTGCTGGCCGCCATCGGCCAGGGCGGCCGTGCCGGCGACAGCGAGAGTGCGCTCCGCTGGGTCCTCGCCGGACCGTTCGGCGTGGTGCTCGTCGGTTTGATCGCGGCCGGGCTGCTGGGATTCGCCGTCTGGCGCTTCATCGAGGGCCTCACCGATGCCGACCGGCGCGGGACCTCGCTGAAGGGCCTGACCGTCCGGCTCGCCCATCTCCTGAGCGCCGCGATCTATACCGGCCTCGCCATCACAGCCGCGAGCCTCGCCCTCGGCCTCGGGCGCGGGGGCGGCGACGCCGCCCAGGATTGGACGGCCTGGCTTCTGGCCAAGCCCTTCGGCCTGTGGCTCGTGGGCCTGATCGGCCTCGGGGTGATGGGGGGCGGTGTCGCCTTCCTGGTCAAGGCGTTCAAGGGCGACGTCACCGATCGCCTGAAGCTCGATGCCGACCATTGCCGCTGGGCCAAGCCCGTGGGCCAGTTCGGGTACGCCGCCCGGGGCGTCGCCTTCCTGATCATCGGCGGGTTCTTCATCGCGGCGGCCTGGTATCAGGCTTCTTCGGAGGTCAAGGGTCTGGCCGGCGCCTTCGCGGCTTTGCGCGCGCAACCCTATGGCTGGGTGCTGCTCGCCATCGTGGCCGCGGGCCACTTCGCCTTCGGCGCTTTCGGCCTCATCCAGGCGCGCTTCCGCCACATCGACGCGCCGGACATCGACCAGACCGACGACGCCGTGGCCGCAGCGATTCGCGCGGTACGCTGATGCTGCTCAGGAACAAATTCAGACCCGCGTCGATTGAGGCCCCAAACTGAAGGATGCGCAGCGCCGGCAATGGATCGAGGCGGCGCGCCTGTCAGAGAGGGGAAGACATCATGCGAATTTGTTCGACGCGCCTGGTTGGCAGCCTCGTGGCCCTGGGCCTTGGCCTGTCCGCCGCTCCCGCTTTCGCCCAGGGCATCTCCATCGGTCCCGGCGGCGTCCAGGTCGATCCGGGCTACCGCCGCGGCTACGACGATCGCGGCCCGCCGCGCAGCGAGCTGACGCGCGGTGAGGCCGCCCGCATCGCCCGCCGCGAGGGTCTGGTGGATGTCGACGGCGTCGACCGCCGCGGCCCGCGCCTGATCGTCCGCGGTTCGGACCGCCGGGGCGACGACATCTCCGTCGTTCTCGACAGCCGGTCCGGCGACGTGCTCGACGTCCGCCGCTGAGCCGGCAGACCGCGAAAAATTTCGCATCGGTCGAGGCCCGGCAGGCGATGCCGGGCCTTCGTCATGTCTGGCTGCGGGCGAAGCGTTCCAGACCGTCCCGCGCCGTGCCCTCCGGCCTCCATCCCAGCGAGGCCAATCCATCCGCGCGCGCGACGAGGCTGGTCGAGAGGCGGGCATAGGCCGCCTCCTGTCCGGCCATCCGACAGGCGAGCCCCAGCAACACGGACGGCGTCGGCAGAAGGCCGGCGCTTCGTCCGAAGCCGGCCCGCAACGCCGTGACCATCTCGCCCGGCGTCAGCGGGTCGGGCTCGGCCACGATGAGCGGGCGACGCAAGGGACCGGGCGCTTCGAGCGCCACGGCAACCGCCTGCGCCAGCGATTCCACCGAGACGAGGGAGCGGCGGCCCCTGAGGCTGGCGAGGGGCAGCGGCATGGCGGAGCGCGCCAGTTGCAGAAGGGTCGCGACGTTGCCCTTCACGCCGGCGCCATAGACCAGCACGGGGCGCAGGGCGACCCAGTCGAGCCCCGTCTCGGCCAGGGCCGCCTCGGCCGCGAGCTTCGAGCGCCCGTAGGCGTCGGTCGGGGCGGCCAGATCGGACTCCGTCACGATCCCGGCCGCTGAGATCCCGGTCTGCGCCCGGATCGAGGACAGGAAGACGAAGCGTTGGACCCGGGCGCGAACCGCGGCCTCGGCGAGCCGCAGGGTCGCTTCGGTATTGGACGACCGGAAATCGTCCTCGGGCGTGCCCGACATGGTCAGCGACAATCCGGCGGAATGCACCACCGCGTCGACCCCTGCGAGGGCCGCGGCCATGTTCATCGGCCGGGTCAGGTCGCCGACGACGGCGCTGCTCGCGCCCTCCGCGACCTCGACCGGCCGACGGAGCAGGACGCGCACCCGAAAGCCGCGCTGCGACAGGCTTCGCAGCAGGTGCCGCCCGATGAAGCCCGTGGCGCCGGTGAGTGCGATCAGCGGCCCACCCATGGGACGAACCCCTCCTACGGCAGCAGCGCCGTGACCTCGATCTCGACCTTCATCTCGGGACGCAACAGGCCGGCGACGATCACGATCGTGGCGGCGGGCCGGATCTCAGCCAGGTTCCGGCCGCAGACCCCGAGTACCGCCTCGGCCTCCGTTCGATCCGTCACGTAGTAGGTTGCCCGCACGATGTCCGCGAGCCCGGCCCCGGCCTGCCCCAGGACGTCGCCGATGGTGCGCCAGCAGGCCTCGGCCTGGTCGGCCGCCGAGACCGGCATCGTCATCGTGGCATAGTCGTAGCCGGTGGTGCCGGCCACGAAGACGAAGCCGCCTTGCACCACGGCGCGGGAATAGCCGTAGGCCGACTCGAAGGGCGAGCCGGAGTCGATCAGGCGGCGTGTGCTCATCCGCGTCGCAGCGCCTCCAGAACCTTGGCCCCGGGCCGGCCGGTGGGCGGCATGCCGAGGCTGCGCTCGACCTCCTTAATGGCGTCGCGGGTCTTGGACCCGACCTTACCGTCCGGCTCGCCGACGTCGAAGCCTCGCTTGGTCAGGCGGGCCTGCAGGTCGCGGCGCTCGGCCCGCGACAGCGGCGGATCGTCGGTGGGCCAGTCGGCCTGGATGCCGCCGCGACCGCGGAGGCGGTCGGACAGCACCGCGATGGCGAGACCGTAGGATTCGGCGGCGTTGTAGGAATAGAGCGCGTCGAAGTTCTTCGTCACCAGGAAGGCCGGTCCGTCGATGCCGGCCGGAAGCAGGATACCGGCAGGTCCCTCGCCCGAGAGTGGACGGCCGTCGATGCGGGTGACGCCGAGGGAGGCCCAGTGGGCGATCGCCTTCTTGTTCTTGCGCCCCGCCGCGCCGGCATTGAAGCCGCGCGGCACCTTCACCTCGTAACCCCAGGGCTGGCCGTTGTTCCACTTGGCCACGCGCAGGAAGTTCGCCGTGGAGGCAACCGCGTCCGGCACCGAATCGACGAGGTCGCGGCGCCCGTCGCCGTCCCCGTCGACGGCGAGGCGCTGATAGGTCGTGGGCATGAACTGGGTCTGCCCGAAGGCGCCGGCCCAGGAGCCGTTCAAGCGGGAGGGATCGATATCGCCGCGCTCGATGATCTTCAGGGTCGCCATCAGCTCGCCCTTGAAGAACTCCTTCCGGCGATGATTGGCGCAGATCAGGGTGGCAAAGGACTGCACCAGCGGCATCTTGCCGAGGTTCTTCCCGAAGTTCGACTCGACGCCCCAGACCGCCGCGATGGTGTGCCGGTCGACGCCGTAGCGAGCCTCCGCATTGGCCAGGGCCTGCGCGTGCTGGCGCATGGCGGCCTTGCCATCGTCGACGCGCTCCTCGTCCACGAGGGCGGCCATGTAGTCCCAGATCGGCGTCTTGAACTCGGGCTGAGCCTGAGAGAGTTCCAGCACCTTCTCGTCGTAGGTGATCCCGGCCGTCGCCGCACGGAAGGTCTGGGCCGAGATGCCCTGCGCGGCGGCCTGCGCCTGCAGGCTGCCGAGGCAATCCTGGAAGTCGGCCCGGGCCGGGGCGCAGATCGCCAGGAGGGCCGCGGCCGCTCCGCAGGAGAGGGTCGCCGTCTTACCCGATCGGCCGAATGCCATCGTGTTCTCCGCCAATGCGTTCGTCGAAACTGTGATCGCCGATTCAGGCGATACCAGGGTTAACGAACGGTTGAGGCCGGAGCGGAATGCTCCGGGGCGGTCGCCCTCCGGACCCGGCCACCCCGAGCCCAACCGCGCTGCGATCGGGCGGAGGGCCGGGTTCGCCCGAATTCAGGCCAAGCCGCGCGCGGCGAGCTTCTCTTCGTAGGCGTCGATGGCGGGCGCCCGCTTCAGGGTCAGGCCGATCTCGTCGAGGCCGTTCAGGAGGCTCTCCTTGCGGCCGGGATCGATGTCGAAGTGCAGGGTGCCGCCGTCGGGCCCCTTGATGGTCTGGGCCTCGAGATCCACCGACAGGGTCGCGTTGGAGCCACGCTCCGCATCCTCGAACAGCTTCTCCAGGTCTTCCGGCGAGACCGTGATCGCCAGGATGCCGTTCTTGGCGCAGTTGTTGAAGAAGATGTCGGCGAAGCTCGTGGAGATGACGCAGCGGATGCCGAAATCGGTCAGAGCCCAGGGCGCGTGCTCGCGCGACGAGCCGCAGCCGAAATTGTCGCCGACCACGAGGATCCTGGCGTTGCGGTAGGCCGGCTTGTTCAGGACGAAATCCGGGTTCTCGGAGCCGTCGTCGTGGTAGCGCATTTCCGAGAACAGGCCCTTGCCGAGGCCGGTGCGCTTGATGGTCTTGAGATACTGCTTCGGGATGATCCGGTCGGTGTCGACGTTGATGATCCGCATGGGCGCCGCGACGCCCTCCAGGGTGATGAATTTTTCCATGATGCCGGTAGCCGTGGTCTCGCGATGCGCGGCGGCCTCTCCCAGGAACGGTCGGGGCGTCGCGCTTGGGCGATATCTAACAGCCAGGGGGCGCCCCTGAAAGACGGGGTCCGCGCGTCTCGCGATCGTCGCGCATCGAGCGTATGCTCCCTGTTCGGCACGACACGAGGGGCGGCGATGACCGAGACCACCAACCAGTTCAAGAAAGCGCCCAAGCGCAAGAAGGAGAAAGCGCGCTCGGTGACAGTGTCGCCCGAGATGCGCCAAGCCTACGCGGACCTGATCAAGCAGAAGGAAGAGCGTGAGGAATACGCAAAACACCTGCCCTCCGAGAAGGGCAGGTGAGGGTCGCTCCGAGCCCGCCCGCCGAAACGGGCGGGCCGTGATGGCTTCAGTCGCCTAGCGCTTTCCGGCCTCGATCACGTCCTCGACCGTGCGCAGGCCGGCGCGGGGGGCGTTGACGAGGCAGGCCATGTTGCCCGGGGCGTGCTGGTTCTTCCACATCTTGGTGTGGGCCTGGGGGATCTTCTCCCAGGGGAAGACCTCGCTCATGCACGGGTCGATGCGCTGGTCGAGGACGAACTGGTTGGCGGCCGAGGCTTGCTTCAGGTGGGCGAAGTGAGAGCCCTGGATGCGCTTCTGGCGCATCCAGACGTAGCGGGCGTCGAAGGTGATGTTGAAGCCCGTGGTGCCGGCACAGAACACGATCATGCCGCCGCGCTTGGCCACCAGGGTCGAGACCGGGAAGGTCGACTCGCCCGGATGCTCGAACACGATGTCGACGTCATTGCCCTTGCCGGTGATGTCCCAGATCGCCTTGCCGAACTTGCGGGCTTCCTTGAGCCAGGTGTTGTACTCAGGCGAGTTCACCTTCGGCAGCTGGCCCCAGCAGTCGAATTCCTTGCGGTTGATCACGCCCTTGGCGCCCAGGCTCATGACGTAGTCGCGCTTGGAATCGTCGGAGATCACCGCGATGGCGTTGGCGCCCGAGGCGGCGCAGAGCTGCACGGCGAACACGCCGAGACCGCCCGAGGCGCCCCAGACCAGGACGTTCTGGCCCGGGCGCACGGTGTGCGGGGCGTGACCGAACAGCATGCGGTAGGCGGTAGCGAGGGTCAGCGTGTAGCAGGCCGCCTCCTCCCAGGTCAGGTGCTTGGGGCGCACCATGAGCTGGCGCGACTGCACCCGGCAGAACTGGGCGAAGGAGCCGTCGCCGGTCTCGTAACCCCAGATGCGCTGGGAGGGGGAGAACATCGGGTCGCCGCCGTTGCACTCCTCGTCGTCGCCGTCGTCGCGGTTGCAGTGGACGATGACCTCGTCGCCGACCTTCCAGCGCTTCACCTTGGCGCCGACCTTCCAGACGATGCCGGAGGCGTCCGAGCCGGCAATATGGTACTCGCCCTTGTGCACGTCGAAGGGCGAGATCGGCTCGCCGAGGCCCGCCCAGACGCCGTTGTAGTTCACGCCGGCGGCCATGACGTAGACCAGCACCTCGTCGTCGCCGATTTCCCAGACGGGCAGAACCTCGAGCTGGTGCGACTGCTCGGGCGGCCCGTGCCGCTCGCGCCGGATCGCCCAGGCGTACATCTTCGCCGGCACGTGCCCGAGGGGCGGCACTTCGCCCATCTCGTACAGGTCCTTCAGTTCCGTCGTGCTCGACGCAGCGCTCGCGGCCATCTTGGCTCTCCCCGTCACTTCTTGTGCTGCTCGCTATATCGGCGAACCGAGAGCCGTCCAAGAGCCCGAACCGCCCAAGAATCTTTTCGGCTGAGGCCAAGAAACCTTCACGCCCACAAGAAGAGGCCACTTCTTGAGCCGACGGCATCCTGTATTCAATATTCTCGTGATGCACCGGGCCTTTAGCGCCCTTCGTACATAGGCTTATCTGCCCGTGGCCCACCTCCCGACGATCTGCCGCCCGCGGCAGCGCCGCGATACGGCCCGACGCCGCCTTGTACCAATGTCCAATTCGCGGATGTGCGACGGGGCTACCCGACCCACCCAGCTTTGCGGAAGTTGTCCACAGGTCGCTGGGATCGCCCCCGGAAGGCCGGGCTGCGGCACCAGGGTTGGACCGCACGGTCCCCCCGATGGGCGGCACGTTTCCGTGAGTTCAAGGGCGTCGACGAGACCGCGCGGACCTGGGCTGCCGCGGATGGTCTTTGGTGCTGATGACGTGGCGAACGCGCTTCGCTAGGGTGCGCCGCAAGTGATCGACAGCAGTCAAATGCAATTTGAGATCACATCAAATTCAGTCTTGAGGGAGTGTTCCGGGATGAGCGGACAGGCAGCGGTCGCCGAGACCAAGCGCGACAAGCCGTGGATCATCCGCACCTATGCGGGTCATTCCAATGCCAAGGAGTCGAACGCGCTCTATCGCGGCAACCTGGCCAAGGGACAGACCGGCCTCTCGGTGGCCTTCGATCTGCCGACCCAGACCGGCTACGACCCTGACCACGAGCTCGCCCGGGGGGAAGTCGGCAAGGTCGGCGTGTCGATCGCGCATCTCGGCGACATGCGGACCCTGTTCGACCAGATTCCGCTGCAGCAGATGAACACCTCAATGACGATCAACGCCACGGCGCCGTGGCTGCTGTCGCTCTATCTCGCGGTGGCCGAGGAGCAGGGCGCGCCGTTCGCAGGGCTTCAGGGCACCACCCAGAACGACATCATCAAGGAATACCTCTCGCGGGGCACCTACGTGTTCCCGCCCGCGCCGTCCCTCCGGCTGACCAAGGACGTGATCCTGTTCACGACCAAGGAAGTGCCGAAGTGGAACCCGATGAACGTCTGCTCCTACCACCTGCAGGAGGCCGGGGCGACGCCGGTGCAGGAGCTGTCCTACGCGCTTGCCATCGCCATCGCGGTGCTCGACACCGTGCGCGACGACCCCGATTTCGACGAGGCCAGCTTCGCCGACGTGTTCAGCCGGATCTCGTTCTTCGTGAACGCGGGCATGCGGTTCGTCACCGAGATCTGCAAGATGCGGGCGTTCTCCGAGCTTTGGGATGAGATCGCCCAGGAGCGCTACGGCATCACCGATCCGAAGAAGCGGATCTTCCGCTACGGCGTTCAGGTGAACTCGCTCGGACTGACCGAGCAGCAGCCCGAGAACAACGTCCACCGCATCCTCATCGAGATGCTCGCCGTGACCCTGTCGAAGCGGGCGCGCGCCCGCGCCGTGCAGCTGCCGGCCTGGAACGAGGCCCTCGGCCTGCCGCGCCCCTGGGACCAGCAATGGTCGATGCGCATGCAGCAGATCCTCGCCTTCGAGACCGACCTCCTGGAATACGACGACATCTTCGACGGCTCGAAGGTCATCGACGCCAAGGTCGAGGCCCTGAAGGCCGAGACCCGTCAGGCTCTCGAAGAGATCGGCGGCATCGGTGGCGCCGTGGCGGCGGTTGAGACCGGCGCCCTCAAGCGCGCCCTGGTGGAATCCAACGCCCGGCGCATCTCGGCCATCGAGGCCGGCGATCAGGTCGTGGTCGGCGTGAACAAGTTCCAGGCCGGCGAACCCTCGCCCCTCACCGCCGGCGAGGGCGCGATCTTCACCGTCTCCGAGACGGTGGAGATGGAGGCCGAGCAGCGCATCCGCGAGTGGCGGTCCAAGCGCGACGGCAAGGCGGTGGAGACCGCCCTCGACGCGCTCGAGGCTGCGGCGCGCTCGGGCGCCAACATCATGCCGGTCTCGATCGCGGCGGCGAAGGCCGGCGTCACCACCGGCGAGTGGGGCGGGCGCCTGCGCCAGGTCTTCGGCGAGTACCGCGCCCCCACCGGCGTCACCCTGGAGACCATCTCCTCGGGGGCGGCCCAGGACGCCAAGCTCCTGATCGCCGATCTCGGCGAGCGTCTCGGCGAGACCCCGAAGCTGGTGGTCGGCAAGCCCGGCCTCGACGGCCATTCCAACGGCGCCGAGCAGATCGCGCTGCGCGCCCGCGACGTCGGCTTCGACGTGACCTACGACGGCATCCGCCAGACCCCGGCCGAAATCGTCGCCAAGGCCAAGTCGACCGGCGCCCACGTGGTCGGCCTGTCCATCCTCTCGGGCAGCCACGTACCGCTGGTGCGGGACGTCCGGGCCAAGATGCGCGAGGCCGGCCTCGACCACATCCCGCTGGTGGTCGGCGGCATCATCTCGCCCGACGACGAACTGGTGCTCAAGAACATGGGCGTCACGGCGGTCTACACCCCGAAGGACTACGTCCTCGACACCATCATGGTGGGCATCGCCAAGGTGGTGGAGCGCGCCCTCGACAAGCGCGCCGCCGAGCAGGCCGATGCCAAGGCCGGCATCGCGGGCGCGACCCCGCGCGGCGACACGTCTGAAAAGGTGTTCTGACGAACCACGCTCACGCGTCGCCCTCCTGCATGACGCAGAGGGCGCCGCGCTCCGGGCGCGCCCGGACGGGAGCGTGATCGCTCCCGGCGCCGCGGGGCGACGGCGGTCGGCCCTCCGCCCGTCAGGCCTTGCCCACGTAGCGGTCGCGCCCCGCGCCCAGGCTGCACAGGAAGGCGCCGGCCGCGATGGTGCAGAACAGGGCCGTCGAGGCGGCCCAGGTGCCCGTCAAGTCGTGCGCCAGCCCGAAGCTCAAGGGCCCGAGGGACGCCACCGTATATCCGACGCTCTGGGACATCGCCGCGAGGCTGCCGGCGGTGGCCGGATCGCGGGCGCGCAGGACGATGATCGTGAGGCCGAGGCCGAACAGGCCGCCGAGGCCGGCTCCGAGCAGCATCCCGATCGGCAGGGCCCAGGCGAGCGGGCCGTAGACCAGGGCGACGAGGGCCAGCACGCAGAGGGCGAGCAGGCCCGCCGCGAAGCCCCGCTGATCGCGGACCCGGGCCGCGAAGGACGGCACCAGGAGCGCGGCCGGCGCCTGCCCGATGCTCATCAGCGAGGACACGAAGCCCGCTTCCACCGCGCTGAGCCCCCGATCGTGCAGCACCAGGGGCAGCCAGCCGAACATGATGTAGGCCAGCGACGATTGCAGGCCCATGAAGCCGGTGACCTGCCACGCGAGACGATCGCGCCATAGGGAGATCCGCCGCGCCGCGCCGGGGGCGGTCTCAGGTGCCCGGGCGAAGGGGGCCCAGGCGAGGGTGGCCGCCAGGGCAGGCACGGCCCAGAGGGCGAGCGCGGCGGGCCAGCCGCCGAGCCCGTCGGCGAGGGGCACCGACAGGCCTGCGCCCGCCGCGGCGCCGAGGCAGAGCACCATGGTGTAGAGACCGGTGACGACGCCCGTCAGGCCCGGGAAGTCGCGCTTGACCAGGCCCGGCAGCAGCACGCCCGAGAGACCGATCCCAAGGGCGGCGAGGCAGGCGCCAACGAAGAGCGGTCCCAGCCCCCCGAGGCCGCGCAGGCCGGAGCCGAGGGCGACCACCGCCACGGCGAGGAGCACGCCGCGATCGGAGCCGAGGCGCCGCATCACCCAGGGGCCGAGGGTGCAGGCGAGGCCGATGCAGAGCACCGGGAGCGTGGTGAGCAGCGCCGCCCCGGCCGCACTCAGGGCCGTTTCGGCCCGGATGCGCTCGAGGAGCGGGCCGACGGTCGTCAGGGCCGGACGCATGTTGAAGGCGACCAGCATGATGCCGAGACCGAGAAGGATCGGGCGGGCCGTGATCCGCAGGGTGGTCTTCAAGCGCTTCGCCGCCGTGCCGCCAGGAGGGTCAGGAAGGATCCGACCCAGACCAGACCGAAGGGCAGGTCGCCGAGGCGGGCATAGAGGGTCCGGCCCGGCAGGCGCGCCGGAAGATCGGCGTCGAGGACGCCCTCGACGCCCAGCGGCAGGCTGGCGGTGATCCGGCCATGGGCGTCGATCACGGCCGAGATGCCGGTATTGGCGTCGCGGACCAGGGGGAGCCCTTCCTCCACGGCGCGCAGGCGCGCCTGGGCGAGGTGCTGGCGCGGCCCCGGCGTGTCGCCGAACCAGGCGTCATTGGTGAGGTTGAGGATCAGCCCCGGCACCGGCGGCGGACCGTTCGGCGTCGCGCCGGGCACGATCGCCCCCGGAAAGATCGCCTCGTAGCAGATCGTCGCCGCCACCGGCGGCAGGCCCGGCACGGTCATGATCCGCTGGGTCGCCCGGTCACCCGCCGTGAAGCCCCCCGGAATCGAGACGAACTGCCGGATGTGCAGGGCGCGCAGGGTCGCGTCGAGGGGGCCCGGCAGGTACTCGCCGAAGGGGACCAGATGAACCTTGTCGTAGATATCGCCGAATTTGGGTCCGGCGGAGAGCGTCAGGATGCTGTTGAAGAAGCGCGGTCGCTCGTCGCCCACCGGCACCTCGGCCCGGGCCGCGCCGGTGATGAGCTGCTTGCCCGGCGGGAACGCGGCGGCGATCCGGGCCAGGGCCTCGGGGTCGCGCTGGATCAGGAACGGGAAGGCGGATTCCGGCCAGATCACGTGGGTGACGTCGGCGATGCCGGTGCGGTCGGGCGCGGCGGCGCGGTCGCTGAGTTCGAGGTAGCGGTCGAGGATGTCCTGGCGGTTCTCGGGCCGGAACTTGGCGTCCTGGTTCAGGTTCGGCTGGACGAGGCGCAGGCGCACGCCCTGGACCACCGGATCCGCGATAGCCGGCACCCGCCGGGCGCCGAAGCCCGCGAGCCCCGCGAGGGCGAGAGCGGCGAGGCCGAGGGGAACGAAGCGGCCGCGCCACGTCTCGGCGACCGCCAGGGTCGCGGGCGCGGCCGCGACGAGGATCGCCAGGACGGTCAGGCCGTAGAGGCCGACCACGGCCGCGCCCTGCATCAGCCAGAGGTTCTGGCCGAGCGCCATGCCCAGGGTGTTCCAGGGGAAGCCGGTGAAGAGATGCCCGCGCAGCCACTCGCAGGCGGAGAGGCCGAGCGCGAGGCTGACGAGGCGCAGCGCCCCCCGCGACCAGAGCAGGCGGGCCAGCGCGAAGCCGAAGGCGTAGAACAGGGCGAGCACCGCCGGCAGGCCGACGACGCCGAGGGGCAGGGCCCAGAGGAATTCCTCGGCCTCCACCAGGAACGCGGAGCCGAGCCACCACAGGCCGGCGGTGAGGTAGCCGAAGCCCCAGGCCCAGCCGATCACCGCGCTCGCGAGAACCGCGCCGCGGGTGGCCCGGCGCCCCGTGGCAGCTCCGTCGACGAGCCAGACGGCGACGCTCAGGGAGACCACGAGGGCGGGGAACAGCCCGAAGGGCGGCATGGCGAGGGCGCCCAGCGCGCCGGAGGCCATCGCGACGGCGAGGCGGCGCCAGCCGGCGGTCAGCATGACCCACTGGGCCAGGGCGGCGAGCGGTCCCGTCGCCGGACCGCGCCCGGCGCGGTCCGCGAGGATCGAGGTCATGCCGACTCCGTCACGCGGCCGGCGATTCGGGCGCGGGCTTCGGGGCGGGCAGCGCCAGAGGCACCACCGCGGTGATGCGGGCGTCGCCGCGCTGCAGGCGCAGGCGCTTCACCCGGCGCGGATCGGCGTCGAGCACCTCGAATTCGAGATCGCCCGGTCCGCTGATGAGCTCGCCCCGGGAGGGCACCCGCCCCGCGAGGGTCACGATCAGACCGCCGATGGTGTCGATCTCCTCGGCCATCTCCCCGACGGCCGCTACGAGGTCGACACCGCTCGCGGCCGAGACCTCGGCGAGGCCGGCCCGGGCATCGGCCACGAAGACGTCGCCCTCCCCGTCGACGCGCTGGACGAGGTGTCCCTCGGCGACGTCGTGCTCGTCCTCGATGTCGCCCACCACCACCTCGATCAGATCCTCGATCGAGATCAGGCCGTCGGTGCCGCCGTACTCGTCGATGACGAGGGCCATGTGGGTGCGGGTCGCCTGCATCCGCACCAGAAGGTCGATGGCCGGCATCGAGGGCGGCACGAACAGCACGGGGCGCTGGATGCGGGTGGCGGCCAGGGTGGCCGAGAGGTCGACATTGGCGAGGTTGAGGGTGCGCAGGGCCCGCGCGCCCCGCCGCGCCCGGGGCGGCAGCACGGGGGCGGCCTCGCCCTCGGTCGCCGGGGCCGCGGGCGGCGTGCGACGGCTGCCGGCCTCAGCCCGGGCCGCGATGTGGTCGACGAAGTCGCGGATGTGGACCATGCCGCGGGGGTCGTCGAGGGTCTCGCCGTAGACCGGCAGGCGCGAATGCCCGGCCGTGCGGAACAGCTTCAGGAGATCGCCGAGGCTGGTCTCCATCGACACCGCGACGATGTCGGCCCGGGGGATCATCACGTCGTCGACCCGCACCTTGTGCAGGCCGAGGACGTTCTTGAGCATGGCGCGTTCGAGGGGCGAGAACGCGTTCTCGCCGGTGTCGGGCTCGGCCAGCGCGTCCTCGATGTCGTCGCGCAGCGAATCGCGTGGACGAAGGTGGAAGACGTGCAGGAGGCGGTCGTACCAGGGCTCGCGGGCCTGGCTCTCACCGTCGCCGGAACTGGGCGCGGCCTGGGCCGCGCCGCGACTTCGATCGTTTGTCATGTCTCTCTGATCTGGAGTGTCAGGCGGGATCGCCGCTCACGGGGCCGCTCGCTCGGCAGGCGGTTCTGCCGAAGAGGGGCCGGGCGCATAGGGATCGGGCACGCCGAGGGTACGGAGGGCCGCGACCTCGAGGGCTTCCATCGCGTCGGCATCCGCCTCGCCGGTCTCGTGGTCCTGACCAAGGAGGTGAAGGGTGCCATGGACGAGGAGATGGGCCAGATGATCGCTGAGCGGCTTCGACTGCTCCGCACTTTCGCGCAGCATCGTGTCATACGCAAGAACCACGTCGCCCAGGGGCACCGGCATGCCCGCATGGGCGGGTTGCGCCGGCGCCGGGAAGGACAGCACGTTGGTGGGCTTGTCCTTGCCGCGCCAGGTTCGATTCAGGTCCTGAACCACCGCGTCGGTGGCCAGCAGGATGCTGATCTCGACCGGCCCCTCGGGCGGCGCGGGGGCCACGGCGAGGCCGGCCTCGACGGCCCGAATCACGAAGGCTTCGAGGTCGGGCGCGACGCTCTCCCAGCGCGGGTCCTCGATCGCGACGTCGATCTCCGCCTCGCCGGCGCGGCCGGCGCTCACGACAGCGGCCTCCGGCGCGAGACCGTCTGGCGGTCGGCGTCGCCCTCCCCGTGGGCCGCGGCCTCGTAGGCGGTGACGATGCGGCGCACGAGGTCGTGGCGCACCACGTCGACGTCCCGGAAGGTGATGCGGCCGATGCCCTCGACGCCGTCGAGGACGCGCACCGCCTCGACGAGGCCGGATTTCTGGCCCGGCGGCAGGTCGATCTGGCTGGGATCACCGGTGATGATCATGCGGGAATTCTCACCGAGGCGGGTGAGGAACATCTTCATCTGCATGGACGTGGTGTTCTGCGCCTCGTCGAGGAGCACCACGGCGTTGGTCAGGGTGCGGCCGCGCATGAAGGCGAGGGGCGCGATCTCGATGACGCCGGTCTGCAGGCCGCGGTCGACGTGGCGGGCCTCCATGAAGTCGTAGAGGGCGTCGTAGATCGGCCGCAGGTAGGGGTCGACCTTCTCGCGCATGTCGCCGGGGAGAAAGCCGAGACGCTCGCCGGCCTCCACGGCGGGGCGCGACAGGATCAGGCGCTCCACGTGCCCCTGTTCCAGCAGCGACACGGCGTAGCCCACGGCGAGCCAGGTCTTGCCGGTGCCGGCCGGCCCTTCGGCGAAGACGAGCTCGTGGCTGCGCAGGGCCTTGATGTAGGCGTCCTGCGCCGCGTTGCGGGCACGCACCGCGCCGCGCTTGCGGGTGGCGAGCTGGTCGAACACGGCCCGGTCGGGCTCGGCGCTGACCTCCGCCGCCGGGAACAGGTTGCCCTGCTGCGTCGTCTCGTGGATCGCCCCGTCCACGTCGCCGAGGGTCAGGGGCAGGCCGCTCGCCTTCACCCGGGCATAAAGCCGCTCGAACACCTTGCGGGCCTTCTCGGCCGCCTCGACGCCGCCCTTGACCACGAGGTGGTTGCCGAGCGCGGTGGCGGTCACGGCTAGGCGCCGTTCGATATGCGCGACGTTCTGGTCGTACTGGCCGAAGACCAGGCTCGCGAGTCGATTGTCGTCGAAGGTCAGGGAGACCTCCTCGGTCTCGACCAGGCCCTCGATCCGCGCCGCCGGGCCGCGCCCGCGCAACGCGCCACCGCGTCCACTCGACCCTTCAGATCCCGGCACGCCGTCGTCCTTCATTCATTACAGGGGGTCCGCGCCAACCGTCCGAGGCCGCATCGCAGCGCAGATGATTCCGAGATGGTCGCCCGGGGCGCGCCGGACAGGGGCGGATCGGCGCGGCGTATCGACCGACGGGGCCGGAACGCGCCCTCAAGCCGCCGCCGCCGTGCCGCCGAGGGCCTCGCCGAACAGGCTGTTCGAGCCGGCGCGGATCACCCGCACCGGAACGACGGTGCCGATGGTGGAGGCCGGCGCGTCGAACTGGACCGGCAGGAGATGGGGCGTCTTGCCGGCGACCTGGCCGGGATGGCGGCCGGCCTTCTCCACCAGCACCTCGACCACGTGCCCCACCGCGGCCGCATTGAAGGCGTGGCGCTGCGCGTCGAGGAGGGCCTGGAGCGCGGCGAGGCGCTCGGACTTCACGGCTTCCGGCACGGCATCGGCGCTGTCGGCCGCCGGGGTACCGGGGCGCGGGCTGTACTTGAAGGAGAAGGCGCTGGCGAAGCCGATCTCGCGCACCAGCCGCATTGTGTCCTCGAACTCGGCGTCCGTCTCACCGGGGAAGCCGACGATGAAGTCGGAGGACAGGGCGATGTCGGGCCGGGCCGCGCGCACGCGCTCGATGATTCGGCGATAGGCGTCGCCGGTATGCTTGCGGTTCATCGCCTTGAGCACCCGGTCGGAGCCCGACTGCACCGGCAGGTGCAGGTAGGGCATCAGGGCCGGCAGGGTGCCGTGGGCGGCGATGAGGTCGTCGTTCATGTCGTTGGGATGGCTGGTGGTGTAGCGCAGGCGCAGGAGGCCCGGGAGGCGCTCCAGGGCGCGCATCAGCGCCGGCAGGGTCGCGCTCCCGCCGTCCTGGCCCAGGCCATGATAGGCGTTCACGTTCTGACCGATGAGGGTGATCTCGCGGACGCCGCCGCGCACCAGCTTCTCGGCCTCGGCCAGGATCGCGTCCACGGAGCGCGAGACCTCGGCGCCGCGGGTATAGGGCACGACGCAGAAGGCGCAGAACTTGTCGCAGCCCTCCTGCACGGTGAGGAAGGCCGTGACCCCGTGGGTGCGGCGGGCCGGCAGGTGGTCGAACTTGTCCTCGACCGGAAACTCGGTGTCGACCACGCGCTTCGTGGCCGAGCGCGCCAGCAGGTCCGGCAGGCGGTGATAGTTCTGCGGGCCGACCACCACGTCGACGGTGGGGGCGCGGGCCAGGATCTCGGCCCCTTCCGCCTGGGCGACGCAGCCGGCGACGACGATCCGGGTCTCGTGCCCGGCCTGGGCCCGCTCACCCTTGAGCACCCGCAGCCGGCCGAGCTCGGAATAGACCTTGTCGGCGGCCTTTTCGCGGATGTGGCAGGTGTTCAGGATGACGACGTCCGCCTCCTCCACCGCGTCGGTCGCCGCATAGCCCTCGGCACCCAGCACGTCCGCCATCCGGGCGGCGTCGTAGGCGTTCATCTGGCAGCCGTAGGATTTGACGTAGGCTTTCTTCAACGGTCCGATTCCGGTGACAGCACTTCCGCGCCGCGCATAGCACGGTTCGTCTGCGGCGTCGCGATCCCTCGCCCCGGCGATGCGCCATCCTTGATGCCGGGGCGTATCCGCGGACCCGACCAGACCGGCCCCAGGGGTGGCCGGCCGGTGACGCCGCGCTGGAGTGCGGCGCGCACCGAGGCCTCCGCCAGGGCGGTGGCGCGCTTGCGATCCGTGCCGGCCTCGACGGTGATCGGCGCGCCCCAGACCACGTGGACGTCGATGGGGCCGCCGTCGAAGAAGGCGGCGAGATGGGGCGCCAGTTCCATGTCCCCGTACCAGGCCACCTCCGGGCGCTGATGGCGGACGAGCGGCAGGCCGTTGCGGCGGGGATAGGTGATGGCGAGCGGCTGGAGCCGGATGCGGGCGGGCCCCTCCCCGGAGACCGCCGCGCGGGCGGCGCCGACCAGCGAGGAGCGGAACGGCAGCAGCCGGGTGCCGTCCCCGGTGGTGCCCTCCGCGAAGAGCACGATGAGGTCGCCGCGGCCGAGGCGCTGCGCCACCGTGGCGTTGACGGCGGCGGTGTCGGCCCGGCGCGCCCGGTCGATGAACACCGTGCGCTGCAGCCGCGCCAGGGTGCCGATGACGGGCCAGCCGGCGATCTCGGACTTCGCCACGAAGGACAGCGGCCGCAGGGAGCCGAGGACGATGATGTCGAGCCAGGAGACGTGGTTCGCCAGCACGAGCGCCGGTTCATCCGCCGCCGGCGGCGAGCCGCTCTGGGTCACCCGCAGGCCGAACAAGGCGACGAACACCTGGTGGAACAGCACCGGCATCCAGGCCGCGATCCGGCCGCGTCCGAAGCGCAGGCTGAGGAGGTGAGGCCCCACGATGGCGAGGAAGACCACGGCGCAGAGCGCCAGGCGGCAATACGCGCCGAGGCGGGACATCGGCTGGCTAGCGTGCGCCGGGTGGCGTCACGCCAGCACCGCCGTCATGGTCAGGGCCGTCGCGCGGGTTCCGTCGGCCCGGGTGTAGTACCCCGTCCGCTCGCCCACCTGCCGGAAGCCGTGGCGCGCGTAGAGCTTCAGGGCCGGCGCGTTGCCCTCGTCGACCTCGAGGTGGACCGTCCGGACGCCGGACTGGACGAGGTGCTCGAGATGGGCGGCGACGAGCTTGTGCGAGAGGCCGCCGCCGCGGGCGGCGGGCGCCAGCACGACGGTGAGGATCTCGGCCTCGTCGGCCACCCGGCGCGACAGGACGAAGCCCTGGATCGCACCGTTCTTCCACAGGGCATGCGCCTCGGTCGAGCGCTCGCACAGCATGCGCTCGAACTCGTACGCGTCCCAGGGCCGCGCGAAGGCGGTGGCGTGGATGCGCGCCAGGGCCCGCGCCTGGCCGGAATCCCGCAGCAGCGTGACGTAGGGCGCCGTGCCCCAGGCTTCCCACCAGGCGGACCAGATCTCGAAGGGCCAGAACGGCGTCAGCGAACGGGTCATCGGCGGGCGAGCCTCGCGTGGTCTTGCGGCTGGGCGTCGGGACCGCGGAGGTAGAGGGGACGCGCCAGCGCCTGGGCGGGGTCCGCCAGCATGCCGAGCGAGGCGACCCAGGCGATCTCGGCCGCGCCGGTGCCGGCGACCGCCACGTCGAGGCCCCGGGCCTTCGCCGCCTGGGCGACCAGGGGCGCGCCGGAGCCGACGAGGGTGACGACGCCGTCGAGCATCGCCGCCGCCTCGGTCACCGGGAGGTGGCTCGGCGGCACGACGATCCCGTCCGTCATGCTCATCGCCTGAAGGTAGACCGATCCGTGCCGGGCATCGATCGCGGCCACGATCAGGCCCTCGCCGTTCTGGGCGAGCAGGGGCGCCAGCAGGGCCGACAGGGTCGTGACGCCGACCACGGGGATGCCGGTGGCCAGCCCCACGGCCCGGGCGGCCGAGAGCCCCACCCGCAGGCCCGTGTAGCTGCCCGGCCCGACCGTCACGGCGACGCGGTCCAGGGCCTCGAAGCCGCCCTCGGCCCGGGCGACGACCCGCTCGATCATCGGCAGCAGCGCCTCCGCATGGCCGCGGCCGAGGACCATCGACTCGTGCGCGAGGAGATCGTCGGTCGAATCCGAGGCGATGCAGACGGAACAGGCGTCGAGCGCCGTGTCGATGGCGAGGATACGCAAACTCACTCCCGATCGTGCCACACTCCCGGACCGCGCGAAGGCGTCCGGGGCCACGACTTTAAGACAAAAACGGCCGCTCCGTCAGGGCGGAGCGGCCATCGTGGAGAAATTCGGGCGAACCTGTTGCGGCTTTGCGTCGGCCCGCCGGAATGTCGGGCCTCAGATCGCCTGGACTTCGCGGATCTCCGGCAGGAAGTGGCGGAACAGGTTCTGCACGCCGTTGCGCAGGGTCGCGGTGGAAGACGGGCAGCCCGAGCAGGCGCCCTTCATCTCCAGGTAGACCACGCCTTCCTTGTAGCCCCGGAAGGTGATGTCGCCGCCATCGCTGGCCACGGCGGGGCGCACGCGGGTCTCGAGCAGGTCCTTGATCGTCTCGACGGTCTCGAGGTCGGCCGGGTCGAAGAACTCCTCGGCGTCGTCGCTGCCGGCGACGTGGCCCTCGGCCAGGGGCGGGGCGCCGGACTGGAAGTGCTCCATGATGGCCCCGAGAACGGCCGGTTTCACCTGCGGCCACAGGTTGTCGTCCTCGGCCTTGGTGACCGAGATGAAGTCGTGACCGAGATAGACGCCCGAGACGCCGGGCACGTCGAAGAGCCGGCTCGCCAGGGGCGAGCGGGCGGCGGCCTCGGAATCGCGCGCCTCGAAGGTGCCCTCGGGCAGGACGACCCGGCCGGGCAGGAACTTCAGGGTGGCGGGGTTCGGAGTGGCTTCGGTCTGGATGAACATGGTGGACAGGATCCTCGTCCGCTGCGCCGGTTCAAGGCCGGCCGGGAATGGCGGCGGACGTCCCCGCCGCACCCTCCATGTGGACCGCGCGCGGGATTTTCTCAACCGCGTCCGCGCCACGCCGCCCGCGCGGGGGGACGTTCACCGGCCATTGGACAAGGGGCCGCACCTCGTGTAAGGCCCGCCTCAACTCAAAACAGGATGCCGAAATCCTGACGCACGCGGTCCCATCCGGGGGCCTCGGGCGCGCACCGGCAGGAACTTGACCATGAACATCATCCAGCAGCTGGAGCAGGAGCAGATCGCTTCGCTCGGCAAGACCATCCCCGATTTCCAGCCCGGCGACACGGTGACCGTGAATGTCAAGGTGAAGGAAGGCGAGCGCACCCGCGTGCAGGCCTACGAGGGCGTGTGCATCGGCCGCTCCGGCGGCGGCCTCAACGAGAGCTTCACCGTCCGCAAGATCTCCTACGGCGAGGGCGTCGAGCGCGTGTTTCCGCTCTACTCGCCGCTGATCGATTCGATTGCCGTCGTCCGTCGCGGCAAGGTGCGTCGCGCCAAGCTGTACTACCTGCGCGACCGTCGCGGGAAGTCCGCCCGCATCGTCGAGCGCGCCGACCGCCCCGCCGAGAAGGCCGCCAAGGCCGATGCCTCGAAGGCGAACAAGGACGCCCGCAAGGCCGAGAAGGCCGCCAAGAGCGCCGCGAAGACCGCCGCCGAGTAAGATTTGGGGTGAGACCCGGGCGGCGCACCGCGCCCCCGCCCCCGCCATCAGGCCCGCTCGAGCGATCGAGCGGGCCTTTTTTCGGTTTCGGCGATCAGGCCTGCGCGACCGCGGGGTGCGCCGCGATCGTCCAACCGCTGGCCGCCCAGCCCTGCCGGGCGATGCGCGTGGTGAGATCGTTCTCGGTGATCCAGGCCAGGGTCTGCGTCGACGGCATGGCCCGGGCGAAGTGGTAGCCCTGTACGGCCGGGCATCCGAGCTGGCGCAGCAGCTGGAACTGCGCGTTCGTCTCCACCCCCTCCGCCAGGACCGTCACCCCGAGGGTGCGGGCGAAGGCCAGGATGGCCTCCAGGAGCACGCGGTCCCGGGGACTGTCGACGATCCCCTGGATAAAGCTCCGGTCGACCTTCAGGCCGTCGAAGCGCAGGTCGCGCAGCGACCCGACCGACGAGTAGGCCACCCCGAAATCGTCCACGATGATGCCCACCCCCATGTCGATCAGGGCGTCGACGTCCTTGCCGCCGCGCTCGTTCGAGTAGACCGCCTCCTCGGTGATCTCGAGGGCGATCCGGGCGGCGGACAGGCCGTGCCCGGTCAGTTCGGCCGCCACCATGTCGGCGATCGGATAGGCCCCGAACTCGTTGGGCGAGACGTTGACCGAGACCACGACGGACTCGTGCCCGTTCGCGTCGAGAACCTGCGCCATGCGGCAGGCCTGCCGCAGGATGGTTCGGGTCAGGGCCTGCGATCGACGGGTGGCGGCGGCGGCGGCGATCGCGTCCGGGGGAGAGATCCAGCCCAGCGCCGGATGCTTCCAGCGCAGGAGCGCCTCGACGCCCATGACGAGCCCGGTTTCGCAGTCGAGCTGCGGCTGGAACCAGGCCTGGACTGCTCCGCTCTCCAGCGCCTCGGGGAGATCCCGCTCGATGACGTGGCGGGCCTTCAGCTGCGCGCCCATGCTCGCGTGGAAGGGGCGCCAGGTGCCGCGTCCCGCCGTCTTGGCGGCATAAAGGGCAAGATCGGCCTGGCACTGCAGGTCGGTAAGGGTGTGGGCGTCACCCGGATACCGGGCGATGCCGACGCTGGCCCCGGCCTGCAGGGTCCGGCCGGATCCCGTGACGAGGACGGCGAGCTGCGCCACGATCTCCCCCGCCAGCCTCGGCCCGTCCTCCTTGCCGGACCGGTTGGAAATCAGGGCTGCGAACTCGTCGCCGCCGAGGCGGGCCACCACGGCATCCTCTCCGAGAATCCGCCTCAGGCGTGCGCCCGCCTCCACCAGGACCTCGTCGCCCACGGCATGCCCGAAGGTGTCGTTGATGACCTTGAAGCGGTCGAGATCGATCAGCAGAACCGAAAATCCCCTCCCATGCGCCGCCCCGTCCCTCAACCACGCCTCGAAGGCTGTCTGGTAGGCGGCCCGGTTGAGCAGGCCGGTCAGGTGATCGTGGGTCGCCGCGTATTCCACCCGGCGCAGGGCCTGTTCCGCCGCGATGTTGGCGGCCTTCAGCGATGCGGCCAGCTCCGTGGCTTCCAGCTTCAGGCGGCTCGACCGCAGGTAATGCATCTCCTGATCGGTCGCGTTGCGGATCATCAGCACCGCGAGGACGATCAGGTTCGCGGCGATGAACGGCGAGCTCGGCGCGTCCTCGACGAGGAACAGGACCGTCAGGATCGTGAGGCTCGGAAGCATGAAGGCGATGGCGGGCGCGCGGGACACCTTGCTCTGGATGACCCCGACGTTCAGGCTCCAGAAGGCCAGGGCGATCGCGACGGACTGGGTCTGTCCGTTCCAGGCGAGGCCGATCAGGGCCACCGCCCAGCACAGGCCCGAGAACAGGGCCCCGATCCACGCAAAGGCCAGGATCCGGCCCGGGTGCCGGGTGGCGTGGTCCCGCTTCAGCCATCGGGCGGCGATCAGAGCGCGGGCGAGATTGAGCAGACCGTTGAGGCCGACGAAGGCGAGGATGAGCCCACGCGGCACGAGGTCCCACATCATTCCGCCGAGGGACACCGAGACCAGAACGTTCGCGATCAGCGTCGCGGGCATGCCCCGCAGAACCGCGCGCGCCCGATCGCGCTCGATGATCGTTTCGACGGAGTTTTTCTGGTTCGCGATCAATGCCGATCTCTAGTCCCGCGCCGCAATAGCCTGAAACTTCCTCATGCCTGGCATTTAGCGACCCGATCTGTAAACATATCGTGCTCAGTTCTGGAAACACCTTCGCTCATCACAATAAGAGCCGCCGAATAGACTGCCCGACAAGCGTCAGTGCTCAGCGTTCCCAGAAGACGAATCCCGAGGTTCGCGACCGTCGCGCGATCTATTCGCCTCGCGTCCCGATGGATGTCGTCGCGTCGACCCCTCCGTTGAGGGCTCCTTCCGATCCGCCCTGGACCTGCCGTGCACCGGGGACCGACCAACGAAAAAGTCCCGCAGGGTCGCTTGACCCTGCGGGACTCGATCAGTCTCCGTTATGGGAAGGGCGGTCTATTCGGCGGCGATGCTGTGGGCCTGGCTGCCGTCGGTATAGGTCTCGGCCTGGAGGCGCTGGCCCGGAGCCGCGCGGCCCGGCAGCGGCGGCAGGGCACGGGCCTTCTCCAGGTCGATGCCCGCACCCTCGGCGACGCGGCGGCCGTAATCCTCATCGGCATGGAGGAAATGCCAGACCATCCGCAGCTGGATCGGCTCCGGGCACTGCTTCATGTCGCCGACGAGGTTGGCGATCAGGTCGTCGCGCTCCCAATCCTGGAACGAGCGGTAGCGCACGCCGGCCTGGGTGTAGTCGTCCTCGGTGCGCGAGGTCTGGTAGCGGCCGAGGTTGCCCTGGACCGGCTGGTGGTAGTCCTTGGCGGGCTTGGGAGCCTCCCGCAGACCCTCGGCCAGGGTCGAAGGCTCGTAGTTGATGTGGCGGTTCGGACCCGTGCCGTCGACGCCGTAGGTCATCTGGCCGTCGCGCTGGTTCGAATAGACCTTCACGCCCGGCTGCGGGGCGTTGATCGGCAGCTGCAGGTAGTTGGCGCCGACGCGGTAGCGCTGCGTGTCCGAGTAGGACAGCGTGCGCCCCTGGAGCATCTTGTCGTCCGAGAAGTCGATGCCGTCCACGAGGACGCCCGTGCCGAAGGCCGATTGCTCGACTTCCGCGAAGAAGTTGTCCGGCACGCGATCCAGCACCATGCGGCCCACCGGCAACAGGGGGAAGTTCTCTACCGGCCAGAGCTTGGTGTCGTCGAGGGGATCGAACGACAGGTGGTCGTTCGGGCCGTCGGGCATGATCTGCACGCAGAACTCCCACTCGGGGAAGTTGCCGGCCTTGATGTTGTCGTAGAGGTCACGGGTGGCGTGGCCGACATCCTTGGCCTGGATCTCGGACGCCTGGGCCGAGGTCAGGTTGCGGATGCCCTGCTTGGGCTCCCAGTGGAACTTGCACAGCACCGCTTCGCCCTGGTCGTTGACCAGCTTGTAGGTGTTGACGCCCGAGCCCTCCATCTCGCGATAGTTGGCGGGGATGCCCCAGGGCGACTTCAGGTGCGTCACCATGTGGATGGCTTCGGGGTGCTGCGCCACGAAGTCGAAGAAGCGCCACGCCTCCTGGCGGTTGGTCACCGGGTCCGGCTTGAACGCGTGGATCATGTCGGGGAACTTGATCGCGTCGCGGATGAAGAAGACCTTGAGGTTGTTGCCCACCAGGTCCCAGTTGCCGTCGACGGTCTTGAACTTCACCGCGAAGCCGCGCGGGTCGCGCTCGGTCTCGGGCGACTCCTTGGCGCCGGCGACGGTGGAGAAGCGCACGAACATCGGGGTCTTCACGCCGGTCTCGTTCAGGACGCGGGCGCGGGTGTACTTGGAGGCGGGCTCGTTGCCGATCTTGCCATACGCCTCGAAGTAGCCGTGGGCGCCGGCGCCGCGGGCGTGGACCACGCGCTCCGGAATCCGCTCCCGGTCGAAATGGGTGATCTTCTCGATGAACTGGTAGTTCTCGAGGGTCGCCGGGCCGCGCTCGCCCACCGTCCGGGTGCTCTGGTTGTCGCGAACCGGGTGGCCTTGGCGGGTGGTGAGAATCGGGCGCTGATCGCTCATGCGGTGCTCTCTCGTTCGGAACAGATCGACGCGGCGGTGGCCGCATCCAGACCTTGGCTGAAAACCTGGAATGGTTCTGAGACAGCGTTATGGCCCGCCGCGAGCGATTTGGCTAATGCATCGTGGCGAACGCGATGATAGTCACAGCCTATGAATATGTCCGGCCTGTCCCTGCGGGATCTCGAATACGTCGTCGCCGTGGCGGAGGAGATGCATTTCGGCCGGGCTGCCGAGCGCTGCAACGTCAGCCAGCCGACCCTCAGCGTCCAGGTCCGCAAGCTGGAGGACCTCCTCGGCCTCGCCCTGTTCGAGCGCGGCAACCGCCGGGTGATGCTGACACCGGCCGGGCAGACCATCGTGCGGCAGGCCCGTATCGTCATGGCGGAGGCCCAGCGCCTCCTCGTGCTGGCGAGCGAGGGGCGCGGCGCGCCGCTCACCGGCCGCCTCGTCCTGGCGGCGATCCAGACCCTCGGGCCCTACCTGTTTCCCCTGATCCTGCGGACCCTGCGCCAGGACTTCCCGCTCCTCGCCCTCGCCCTGAGCGAGGCGCGCACGGCCGAGATCCTCGAAGGGCTGCACAACGGGCGCATCGACGCCGCCCTGATCTCCCTGCCGGTGCCGGCATCCGGGCTCACGGTGTCGCCCCTCTTCGTCGAACCGTTCCAGCTCGCCTGCCCGGCCGAGCATCCCCTCGCCCGCGGCGGCGCCCTGCGCGCCACCGACATCGCCGGCCCCGACCTGCTCCTCCTCGACGAGGGCAACTGCCTGCGCGACCAGACCGTGGCGGCCTGCGGGGCCGGCTCGGCCGCCGGGCGCCACGCCACCAGCCTGGAGACCCTGCGCTCGATGGTGGCGGCGGGGGCGGGCTACACCCTGCTCCCGGCCCTGGCGGTGCCCTCCGGTCCCGATCCCAGCGGCCTCACGGTGACGCGCAGCTTCGACGTGGACGGGCCGGGGCGCACCGTCGCCCTGGCCTGGCGCACCAGCGATCCGCGGGCCGACGGGCTCGCGCACCTGGCGGCGTTCTTCCGGGCCCACGCGCCGGCGGGCACCACGGCCTGCCGGGACGACGGCATGCCCCGTCCGCGCGCCGGGCGCCGTGACAGCGTGAGCGATCCGGTGTAGCGCCCGGCGCGACGGGCGTTCCCTGCCCGGCCCATTCCCGGCATCACCGTGCTCTCACTGCGCTTCATCGGCCGTTGGGCGGCCCTCCTCGGCGCCTCCGGCCTGCTGGCCTACGGCCTCGACCGCGCGCATTTCCCGGCGGCCCTCCTGCTCGGGCCGATGGTGGCGGCGATCGCCTTCGGGGTCGGGGGCGCGAACCTGTCGGTGCCGAAATCCGGCTTCCAGGCCGCCCAGGCGATGATCGGCTGCCTCGTCGCCCACACGGTGACGGCCGAGATCGTCGGCACCGTGGTGGATGACGGCTTCCTCATCCTCGCGGTGGTGCTCGTCACCGTCCTGGTCGGCGGGGCGGTCGGCTGGGCCCTGACCCGCCTGCGCATCCTGCCGGGGTCGACCGCCGCCTGGGGCTCGTCGCCCGGCGGCGCCGCCGCCATGGTGGCGATGTCGGAGGAATACGGCGCCGATCCGCGCCTCGTCGCCTTCATGCAGTACGTGCGCGTGGTCGCCGTGGTGCTCTCGGCCTCCGTCATGGCGCGCCTGCTCACCAACGTCTCCGACGTGGTCCCGGCCTCCGATCCCGTCACGGTGGCCCCGCTCGCCCTCCTGGCGACCCTGGCGGTCGCCGCCTGCGGCGCCGGCCTCGCCAAGCTCCTGCACCTTCCGGCCTTCGCCTTGACCGGGCCGATGCTGCTCGGCGCCGCCCTGCACGCCTGCGGCCTGGTCTCCATGGCCCTGCCGATGCCGATCCTCGACCTCGCCTACGCCACCATCGGCTGGTATGTCGGCCTGCGCTTCCGGCGCGAGACCCTGCGCGAGACGCTCAGCGCCATGCCGGGCATCGTCGTGGCCACCCTCGGCGTGATCGCCCTGTGCGGCGGCTGGGCCTACGGCCTGACCTTTCTGCTGCCCGTCGACTTCCTCACCGCCTACCTCGCCACCAGCCCGGGCGGTCTCGATTCGGTGGCCATCATCGCGGTCGGCTCGAAGGTCGACGTCTCCTTCGTGCTGGCGGTGCAGACCCTCCGGCTGTTCGTGGTGCTGGTGACGGGGCCGATCGTGGCGAAGTGGATCGCCCGCGGCGCTCCGGCGGCGCCCTGAGACAGCGCCCGGACATGCACGCCCTCTACCTCGCCTTCCTGAATTCCTGGCACGGCCTCGTGCACGGCGCCCGGACCGAGCGGGCGGTGCGCCTGGAACTCGCGCTCCTCGCCCTCGGGGTTCCCCTGGCCCTCCTCCTCGGGTCGGGCCTCTGGGTCCGGGTCGCCCTGGTGGCGAGCCTGCTCCTGATGCTCGCCGCCGAGTTCCTGAACACCGCGGTGGAGAAGCTCTGCGACCACCTCCACCCGGCCCGGCACCCGAAGATCGGCATCGTCAAGGATCTCGCCTCGGCCGGGACCTTCTCCGCCCAGGGGATCGCGGCCCTGGTCTGGATCGCGGCCCTGATCGAGCGACTGTCGGGTCAGCCCTGAAGCCCGGGGAATTTCTCCGAGAAGATCCGCCGGTTTCGTAAAGCCGCGGGGGCCGGTCCGATCTGGACAGGACCGGCACGGTCCTTCAACGCTGACCGCTCGGTCGATCCCTGATGGAACGACCGGAGTCAACTGAGGTGCGTTCATGGCCGTTGTTACAATCCTGAGACGAACACTGTTCGGCCTCAGCGGTCTACTTCTTCTCATGCCTCCAGCGAGCGCGGCGGACCTGCCGAAGATTGCGGTCATCGCCACCGGCGGCACGATCGCGATGAAGCTCGACCCCACCACCCACGCGCCGGTGCCGGCGCTCTCCGGCGAGGACCTCGTCGCGGCGGTCCCGAAGCTCAAGGACATCGCCGCGATCGCCGTGACGGAGTTCAGCAACGTCCCCAGCGACTACATGGGACCGGACCGCTGGCCCGGCCTGGCCCGCAAGGTCGACGAGATCCTGGCCGATCCCACGATCCGCGGCGCCATCGTCCTGCACGGCACCGACACGCTCGACCAGACCGCCTACTTCCTCGACCTCACCGTGAAGAGCGACAAGCCGATCGTGCTGGTGGGCGCCCAGCGCAACGCCTCCGACTGGGATTCGGACGGGTCGCGCAACCTGCTCAACGCCGCCCGGCAGATCCTCGCCGACGGTTCGACCGGCATGGGCGTGACCGTGACGCTCAACCACCACATCAACGCCGCCCGCGAGGTGCGCAAGACCCACACGAGCAACGTCGAGACCTTCAATTCCGGCGATGCGGGCTTCCTCGGCTACGTCGACGAGGATCGAGTCGTGTTCAGCCGCAAGTCCCTACGCCGGCAGACCCTGCCCCTGCCCGACCGCATGCCGCGGGTCGATCTGGTGGCAATGTATGCGGGGGCCGACGGCAGCCAGGTGCGTCATGCGGCCGAGACCGGCGCCGAGGCCATCGTGGTCGAGGCCTATGGCTGGGGCAACATGAACGCCGAGATGCACAACGCGATCGCGGAGGTCATCGCCAAGGGCGTGCCGGTCGTCGTGGCCACCAAGGTCTATGACGGCCGCGCCCTGCCGGTGTACGGCTTCAAGGGCGGCGGCAACACGCTGCTGAAGGCCGGCGCCGTCTTCGCCGACGACCTGACGCCGGACAAGGCGCGCATCCTCACCCTGATCGCGCTGCCGAAGACCAAGGACCGCGCGGCCCTGCAGGCCCTGTTCGACCGGTAGCCCCTGCCGCCCCGCGACGGCGGCCACGCCGCCGTTGCGGGGCGGGAACCGGGCCGGCGCCCCGCGACAGCGCCTCGCTCGCTTCTGGCGCGCCGAGCGCCTATGTGCGGGCACACGTCCCATCGCACCGCAGCACCGCCGGAGCCCGTGTCTCCTTGACCGACTACATCCGCAAGATCCTCACCGCCCGCGTCTACGACGTCGCCATCGAGAGCCCGCTGGACCCGATGCCGCGCATGTCGGCGCGTCTGGCCCGTCCGGTGCTCCTGAAGCGCGAGGACCTGCAGCCGGTCTTCTCGTTCAAGCTGCGGGGCGCCTACAACAAGATGTCGGGCCTGGCCCCCGAGCTGCTGGCCAAGGGCGTCGTCTGCGCCTCGGCCGGCAACCATGCGCAGGGCGTGGCCCTGGCGGCCGCCCGCCTGAATGTCCGCGCCGTGATCGTGATGCCGCGCACCACCCCGGCGATCAAGGTCGACGCCTGCCGGGCGCGCGGGGCCGAGGTCATCCTGTTCGGCGATGCCTTCGACGAGGCCCTGGGCCATGCCCGGGAGCTGGAGGCGCGCGACGGCCTGACCTTCCTGCATCCCTTCGACGATCCCGACGTGATCGCCGGCCAGGGCACCATCGGGATGGAGATCCTGACCCAGCATTCCGGGCCGATCGAGGCGATCTTCGTGCCCGTCGGGGGCGGCGGCCTCGCGGCAGGCGTCGCCACCTTCGTGAAATACCTGCGGCCCGAGACCAAGGTCATCGGCGTCGAGCCGGACGATGCCGCCTGCATGGCCGCGGCGCTGGCCGCCGGGAAACGCGTGGTGCTGCCCACGGTCGGCCTGTTCGCGGACGGCGTCGCCGTGCGCGAGGCCGGCGCCGAAACCTTCCGGCTCTGCCGCGAGTACCTCGACGAGGTCATCACCGTCGACACCGACGCCATGTGCGCGGCGGTGAAGGACATCTTCGACGACACCCGCGCCATCTCGGAGCCCTCCGGCGCCCTGGCCTTGGCCGGCGCCAAGGCCTACGCCGCCCGGCAGGAGGGCGGCACCGGCACCCTGGTGGCGATCTCCAGCGGGGCGAACCTCAACTTCGACCGCCTGCGCCACATCGCCGAGCGCGCCGAGCTCGGCGAGCAGCGCGAGGTCCTGCTCGGCGTCACCATCCCCGAGCGGCCCGGCGCCTATCGCGCCTTCATCCAGACCCTCGGCCCCCGGGCGATCACCGAATTCAACTACCGCTACGCCGCCGGCGCCGACGCGCAGATCTTCGTGGGCATCAACCTCGCCGGCGGCCTGCGGGAGAAGCATGCCCTCATCGATTCGCTGAAGGCCGCCGGCTACCGCACCGTCGACATGAGCGACAACGAGATGGCCAAGGTCCACATCCGCTACATGGTGGGCGGACGCGCCACGGGCCTCGCCGACGAGCGGCTCTACCGCTTCCAGTTTCCCGAGCGGCCGGGGGCGCTGATGAAGTTCCTCGACGCCCTGGGCGACGGCTTCGCCATCACGCTGTTCCACTACCGCAACCATGGCGCCGATTACGGCCGGGTCCTCGCCGGCATCGACGTACCGCCGGCCGAGCGCGCCCGCTTCGATGCGGCGATCGAGGCCCTGCACTACCCGTGCGTCGACGAGACCGACAACCCGGCCTACCGGATGTTCCTGGACGACGGCCAGGGCATGGCCGGCGCTGCGGCCTGAAGCAGGCCGGCGGCATCGCCGGATCAGGGGCAGTGGTGAACGAGGTGTCGATCGCCCGCACGTCCCTTCGTCCGCGCAGCCACAAGACTTGACAAGCGCCGGGCGGTTGTCGCGCACGGACTGGAATTCTGGATACGCTGCCAGATTGTCCCGAACGAAAGTTTTAATTCAACATTTCTCCGTAGCAACGACGTCCGCACTTCCTCTTCGGGCGTATCCCATGGCACGTTTGACCAGCCTCAACTTTCGTCTGCCCGCGATCACCGTCGGTCTGGCCCTCGTCAGCGCCACGGTGATGGGCGGGCTGAGCTGGTACAGCGCCCGCTCCGGCCTGGTCGACGCGGCCCGGGAGCGCCTCCAGTTCGCCGCCTCGGCCCGGAAGGCGGGGATCGAGCTGATCGCCGAACGGATCGGCGGAGACCTCGTCACGGTGGCGGGCAATCCGCAGGTCGGCGGCAACTTCGGTGATCTGGCCGAAGCTCTCGACCCCGCCAAGCCCGACTTCGCCGGGCTCGTCCGGACTTATACGGGTGGCGCGAACCTCGAGGCGCGCCTCGGGGCGGAGGCTTCGGGCACGATGTACGGGCGCCGCCACGCCAAGGTGCAGGAGGTCGCCCGCAAGCTCCTCGAGCGCCCGGGCTACGCCGATCTCGTCTTCGTGTCGGAGGACGGGCGCGTCGTCTACACCACCACCAAGGGCGCCGATTTCGGCCAGGCCCTATCCGAGCCCGCGCTGGCATCGACCGGCCTCGCCCGCCTGGTGGCGCGCCTGAAGAGCGCCGATTCTGACGCGACGCTGTACGAGGACTACGCCGCCTATCCGGCGGAGGCCGTCCCGTCGGCCTTCATCGGCCGGGCCATCGCCCGCCGCGCCAACGTCGCCATGGGCACCGGCCAGGAGGCCGCGCGCATCGGCTTCGTCCTCCTGCGCCTGACCCCCGCCCTGTTCGATCGCACCCTCGCGGACCGCGCCGGCCTCGGCGAGACCGGCCAGATCCTGGCGGTGGGCGCAGACGGTGCCCTGCGGTCCAACCCGCCCCTGTCCCCAGCCGTCACGGCCGGCAAGCCCGCGACCGACCTCGGCCTCGACAAAGCGGAGCTCGCCAGCGAGCACCCCTTCACCTACGCCAACGGGAGCGACCGTCGGATGGTGGCGACCGCCAAGGTCTCGGTGCTCGGCGCCCCCTGGACGATCCTGGCCGAGCAGGCCGAGGACGAGACCCTCACGGCGGTGGGCACCCTCACCCGGGCCCTGGCGGTCACGGCCCTCGCCGTCCTCGCCGCCACGGCGATCCTCGGCCTCCTCTTCGCCCGCACCATCGTGGGTCCCCTCGGCGCGCTGACCCGGGCCCTGCAGGCGCTCGCCCGGCGCGAATCCCTGGCCGAGGTGCCGGGCAGCCGGCGTGCCGACGAGATCGGCGACATCGCCCGAGCCGTCGTCACCATCCGCGACATCTCCCTGGAGGAGGCCGCGCAGCAGCTGAAGACCACCGAGGCGGCGCGCCTGCGGGAGGAGACCGAGCGGCGGACCCTGCTCCGCGACCTCGCGGACCGCTTCGAGCGCTCCGTGGGCGGCATCGTCGGCACGGTTTCGCAGGCCTCCGGCGACCTGCAGGGCGCCGCCACCGGCATGACCGAGGCGGTGGCCGGCACGGCCCGGCGCTCGACTTCCGTGGCGGCCACCGCGCAGGAGACCGCGGGCAACGTCAACGCCGTGGCGGTGGCGGCCGAGGAGCTCGGCGCCACGGTCGGCGAGATCGGCCGCCAGGTCGAACAGGCCGCGACCATGTCGGCCCAGGCCGTGGACGAGGCCGGCCGCACCGCCGCCACCATGCAGACCCTGTCCGAGGCCGCGACCCGGATCGGCGACGTGGTCGGCCTCGTCTCGCAGATCGCCAGCCAGACCAACCTGCTGGCCCTGAACGCCACCATCGAGGCGGCGCGGGCCGGCGAGGCAGGCCGCGGCTTCGCCGTCGTCGCCGCGGAGGTGAAGAACCTCGCCGAGCAGACCAGCCGCGCCACCACGGAGATCGCCGAGCAGGTCGATGCCATCCGCTCGGCCACCACCGGCGCCACCGGGGCGATCCGCAGCATCGTCACGCGAATCGAGGGCATGAGCTTCGTCACCAGCAGCATCGCCGCCGCGGTGGAGGAGCAGGGGGTGACGACCCAGGAGATCGTGCGCAACATGGGCCAGGCCTCCTCGGGCACCGGTGCCATGAGCCAGGACATCGAGGCGGTGGCCCGCTCGGCCGCCGAGGCGGGCGCGACGGCGGACCAGGTGCAGCGGGCCTCCGCGGACCTCTCGCGGCAGTCCGAGCAGCTGCGCACGGAAGTGGCGAGCTTCCTCGCCACCGTCCGGGCCGCCTGATCGCGGCGGCCGGCCGCGGACCGCCGGGAGGTGATCGGGGAGGCTTGGTTACAGGGCGGGCGGCGGGGCCGGCCATGTCCGCGGCGGGGTTGACCCCCGGGCGGGCTCGGGCCCAATGCCCCGGCTCAACCGGGACACCGCCTCGATGCCGCCGCTCTTCGCCCTGCCCTTCCCCGCCATCGATCCGGTGGCGGTGGCGATCGGGCCGATCACCATCAAGTGGTACGCCCTCGCCTACATCGTCGGCCTGCTGGGCGGCTGGTACTATGCCCGCCGGCTGGTGGCGGCGGACCGCTACTGGGGCGTGGTGCGGCGCCCGAGCCTGAACGACATCGACGACCTCATCGTCTGGGTGGCGCTGGGCGTCGTGCTGGGCGGCCGCATCGGCTACGTGCTGTTCTACAACCTGCCGCTCTACATCGCCGACCCCATCGAGATCCTGGCCATCCGCAACGGCGGCATGTCGTTCCACGGCGGCTTCCTCGGCGCCGTGCTGGCCATGGTGCTGTTCGCCCGCTCCCGGAAGCTTCAGGCCCTCACCCTCCTCGACCTCGCCGCCGTCGTGGTGCCGATCGGGCTGTTCTTCGGGCGGATCGCCAACTTCGTGAACGGCGAACTCTGGGGCCGCATCGCCCCGGACTTTCCCTACGCCATCGTGTTTCCCACCGGCGGCCCCCTGCCCCGGCACCCGAGCCAGCTCTACGAGGCGGCCACCGAGGGCGCTCTCCTGTTCGTGGTGATGATGATCGCGGTGCGGGCCCGCGGCTTCCGCAGGCCCGGCCTCATGGGCGGCATCTTCGTCCTCGGCTACGCCGTCGCGCGCACGTTCTGCGAGTTCTTCCGCGAGCCCGACCGCCAGCTCGGCTACCTGTTCGGCACCGAGACCTGGTCCACCGGCGGCATCACCATGGGCATGGTGCTCTGCGTGCCGATGGCGCTCGTCGGCCTCGCCGCCATCGTCCTGGCCCTGCGCGGCACCACCCGCCCGCGCGTGGCGATCGAGGACGGGGCGGCGTCGCCCGCGAAGGTCGATCCGGCGTGACGAGCCCGCTCTTCGCCGCGATCCGCGACGAGATCCTGGCCTCGGGTCCGATCGGACTCGACCGCTACATGACCCTCTGCCTCGGCCATCCGGTGCATGGCTACTACCGCACCCGCGACCCCCTCGGGGCGCGGGGCGATTTCGTCACCGCCCCCGAGATCAGCCAGATGTTCGGCGAGCTGATCGGGATCTGGATCGCGGCGACCTGGGAGGCGATGGGCGCTCCCCCCGACCTCGCCCTGGTGGAGCTCGGCCCCGGTCGCGGCACCCTGATGCAGGACGCCCTGCGGGCGCTGTCCCGCGCCGCGCCGGCCCTGCGCCCGGCCCTGCACCTCGTGGAGACGAGCCCGGTGCTCCGGGGCGAGCAGGAATCCCGCCTGTCGGGGGCGGCCCCGACCTGGCACGAATCCGTCGACACCCTGCCGCACGGCCCGACCATCGTGATCGCCAACGAGTTCTTCGACGCCCTCCCCGTCCGCCAGTTCCAGCGGGCCGAGCGCGGCTGGTTCGAGCGCCTCGTCGGCCTCTTGCCGGACGGCAGCGCCCTCGCCTTCGGCCTGGCGGCGGAGCCCGACACGCGCATCGCCGCGAGCGGCCCCACCGGCGTCTTGATGACCCTGCCGAGCACCGCCCTGGACGCCGTGCGCGGCCTCGCCCGCCGCGTGGTCGCCCACCGGGGCGCCGTCCTCCTCGTGGATTACGGCCACGTCCGGCCGGGCTTCGGCGATTCGCTCCAGGCCGTGCGCGGCCACGCCTTCGTTCCGCCGCTGGCCGCCCCCGGCGAGGCCGACCTCACCACCCACGTGGATTTCAGCGCCCTCGGCCGGGCCGCCACCGGCGAAGGGGCGATCCTGCACGGCCCCGTGGACCAGCGCGACTTTCTTCTGGCGCTGGGCCTGCGCGAGCGCGCCGAGGGGCTGGGCCGGACCGCGAGCGAGCCGCAGCGCGAGGCCATCACGGCGGCGGCGACCCGCCTGACCGACCCGTCCCGGCGCGGCATGGGCAGCCTGTTCAAGGCGATGGCGTTCTCGGACGCGACGCTCGCGGCGCTGCCGGGGCTTCCGCCGGCGGGGCGCTGATCGGACAGGTCGGCGGGCGCGATTCAATGCGCCCGGCGGGCGAACCACAGGGTTCCGAGACCGAGCGCCAGGGCGCCGAGTGGGAACAGCAGCAGGGTCAGGGTATGGGCGTCCATTACCGGAGTTCCCGCAGAAAACCTCTTGCCGCCCAATGTAGGGCTCCGCTGACGCAGATGCAAAGCAGCGACAGCACGGGCGTCAGCCAGGGCCTGTCCGGTGCCGCCGCCCCTGCGCCGCGCTGGGAAAAGAGTGGTGCCAAACCACCGACCGCGAGAACGGCGATGGCCACGCCATTCACGTAGGTGGCCGTCAGCTTCGCGCGTTCATTTGCGATCAATTGCGTCCTGGAATCGTGCGGCTCGCCCATGGCGTCTCAGCAAGGTTGGTTCAGGTTGGCGTCGCGATACGCGGGTTGGCGACATGCGTCGTGAGGGAGTGATCCGCCGACACCGAGCTCGTGGCTTTTGCCAGCCTGGACAGATCGCGCCAGCCATACGCCACCTCTACCAGGGCCACGTCGCCGCTCGGGTCGATCGCTTCCCCCACAATCTCCCCACCCAGCCGCTCGTAGAACGCGCGCGCGCCGACGTTCTCGCGCAGCACCCAGACGCTCGCGGTGGACAAGCCGCGGTCCATCAGGGCCGCCCCCATCCGCCGCATCAGGCGACGGCCCAATCCCCGGCGCTGATGAGCCTGACGTAGATAGAGCGCGCTGATCTCGCCATCAAATCCGGCCGTCCGCAGCGTAGCGTCCCGCTGGCTGCCACAGGACGCGAGGCCGACGAGACCGCCGCCCTCATCGGCTACAAGGACGGCGACCACCCCCCGCGCCGCAGGAGCGTCGAGGATCGTTTGCCATCGTGCGACCCGCGCCGCGACGGAGAGGTCCGCCAGCAGGGTCTCGGGCAACAGCCCGGCATAGGATTCGTGCCAGGATGCGACATGCAGATGCCCCATGGCCGACGCGTCGTCCGGGGCGGCGTCACGGATCTGAACGGAACGCACGAGGCCTCCTGGCGAATCGACGCTTCGCCGCATTTTCGCACGCGACTGAAAGGAAGCGATCCCTTCCTTCGATCCGACAGAGGTCAACGAAGGAATGGCGCGGCACCCGCAAAACTTGACTCAGGCCCGCCGTCGGACTAACCGCCTCCCTATTCATTCGACGGTCTGATCGTCACCACGAACGCCGACCGGCCCTGCGAGGCCGGAGGTCAACGCCCGACAGCGCGATGCGCCCTCGGGCGGGTTTCGCGTTGGGGACAGGGCGTCGGCCCCGGCCACACCGTCGTCGCGAGTCCCGATGCCCAACGCTGCCGCGAACACGACCCTGCGCATCGAGGATGCGGTGAACGACACCTGCCCGTGGTCGGGCAAGCCGATCGCGGCCGATTCGCTCACCCTCTACAACGGCGCGGTGGTGGGCTTCTGCGACCCGGGCTGCCGGGACAAGTTCGCCCAGGCGATCCGCGGCTTCGAGGACGCGCTCCAGGCGCGCCGGGCCGAGAGCGCGGGCGTCAACCAGTGACCGGTCCGACGACGATGCCGGTCCAGGGAGCCTGACGCATGTTCGAAGGCCTGTCCGATCGCCTCTCCGGAATCCTCTCTGGCCTCACGCGCCGCGGCGCCCTCACCGAGGCCGACGTCACCGCCGCCCTGCGCGAGGTCCGGCGCGCCCTGCTGGAGGCCGACGTCGCCCTCGAGGTGGTGCGTAGCTTCACCGAGAAGGTGCGCGAGAAGGCCGTCGGCGCCGTCGTCCTCAAGTCGGTCACCCCCGGCCAGATGGTCGTCAAGATCGTCAACGACGAACTCGTGGCGATGCTGGGCTCGGAAGCCGGCATCATCGATCTCAACGCCCCGGCCCCCGTCGCCATCCTGATGGTCGGCCTGCAGGGCTCGGGCAAGACCACCACCACCGCCAAGATCGCCCGCCGGCTGGTCGCCCGCGACAAGCGCCGGGTGCTGCTGGCCTCCCTCGACACCCGCCGCCCGGCCGCCATGGAGCAGCTCGCGATCCTGGCCAAGCAGGTCGAGGTCGAGAGCCTGCCGATCGTCGCCGGCCAGTCGGCGGTTCAGATCGCCCGGCGCGCCATGGACGCGGCCCGCCTCGGCGGCTTCGACGTGGTCATGCTCGACACCGCCGGCCGCATCACCCTCGACGAGGCGCTGATGGCGGAGGCGGCCGAGGTCAAGGCCGCCACCAACCCGCACGAGGTGCTCCTCGTCGCCGACGCCCTCACCGGCCAGGACGCGGTCAACACCGCCCGCGCCTTCGACGAGCGTCTCGGCGTCACCGGCATCGTCCTGACCCGCATGGACGGCGATTCCCGCGGCGGCGCGGCCCTGTCGATGCGTGCCGTCACCGGCAAGCCGATCAAGCTCGTCGGCACCGGCGAGAAGGTCGACGCCCTGGAGGAGTTCCACCCCTCCCGCGTCGCCAACCGCATCCTCGGCATGGGCGACATCGTCTCCCTCGTCGAAAAAGCGGCCGAGACCATCGACCACGAGCAGGCGCTCCGCACGGCGGAGAAGATGCGCAAGGGCAAGTTCGACCTCGACGACCTGTCGATGCAGCTCGCCCAGATGGAGAAGATGGGCGGCATTGGCGGCCTGATGGGCATGCTTCCCGGCATGGGCCAGATGAAGAAGCAGGTCGAGAACGCCAACCTCGACGAGAAGATGTTCAAGCGCCAGCGGGCCATCATCTCGTCGATGACCGCCCAGGAGCGGAAGAATCCCGACATCCTCAAGAATTCCCGCAAGAAGCGCATCGCGGCGGGCTCGGGGACGAAGGTGGAGGAGCTCAACAAGCTCCTCAAGATGCACCGGACCATGGCCGACATGATGAAGGCGATGGGCTCGGGCAAGCGCGGCATCGGCCAGGCCCTCGGCTCGATGTTCGGCATGGGGGGTGGTGGAATGCCGGGCGGCATGCCCGGCCTGCCCCCCGGCATGCCGGAGCCGACGCCGGAAATGATCGCCGACATGCAGAAGCAGCTCGGCGGCAAGCTCCCCCCGATGCCTCCGGGCCTCGGGGGCAAGATGCCGGGCCTGCCCGGGCTCGGGGGTCCCAAGGGCCCCGGCGGCCTGCCGGGTCTCGGCGGATTCCCCTTCGGGAAGAAGAAGTAGCGACGGGGGCGTAGCGCATAGCGAGTCGGGTTCGCGCCCACGGACTCGCCATTCGCTACGCGCGCCTCGCCCTCACACGACACACTGACCTTTGGAGTCAAACCATGTCCCTCAAGATCCGTCTCACCCGTGGCGGCGCCAAGAAGCGCCCGTACTACCGCATCGTCGTCGCCGACGCCCGCGCCCCCCGCGACGGCCGCTTCATCGACAAGGTCGGCGTCTACGACCCGATGAAGGCCAAGGACGATCCGGCCCGCATCGTGCTCGAGGCCGACAAGATCCAGGCCTGGCTCGCCAAGGGCGCCCAGCCCACCGACCGCGTCCTGCGCTTCCTCGACGCCGCCGGCCTCGCCAAGCGCCCCGCGCGCAACAACCCGCAGAAGGCCGAGCCGGGCGAGAAGGCCAAGGAGCGCGCCGCCAAGCGTGCCGAGAAGGCCGCCGCCCCGGCCGAAGACGCCGCGGCCTGAGGTCCCCCGCATGGCCCGTCGTCCCGGAGGCACATCGACCCACGGTGACGGCGGGCGCCGTGCGCGGCCCGGCCGCATCGGCAGCGCGGCGGCCACCTCGGCCCACCGGCCGCGGCCCGAGGCCGACGCGCCCCTGCCGCCCACCGACCCGAGCCTCGTCCAGATGGGCGAGTTCGGGCGGGCGCACGGGCTCAACGGCGAGGTCCGGCTGAAATCCTACACCGGCGACCCGCAGGCGATCGCGTCCTACGGGCCGCTGATCGGCGCCGACGGCCGCCGCGTCGAACTCACGGACGTCCGGCAGGCCGGCGGCGCCTCCCCCGACCTGCTGGTCGTGCGGGTGAAGGGCGTCGGCGACCGCACCGGCGCGGAAGGCCTCAACCGCCTCGCCCTGTACCTGCCGCGCGAGCGCCTCGGCACCGTGTCGGACGCGGACGAATTCTTCACCGCCGACCTCGTCGGCCTCGCGGTGGTCGACACGCAGGGCACGGTCCTGGGCACCGTCGCGGACGTGCCGAACTACGGCGGCGGCGATCTCCTGGAGATTAAGCCGGCCCTGGGCGGCGCCACCGCACTCCTGCCCTTCACCAAAATCTTCGTGCCCGAGCTCGACATCGCCGGCGGCCGCGTCGTGGTCGATCCGCCGGAGGACCTGTTCGCCCCGGCCCAGCCGCGCCCCCCGGACGAGCCCGCCTGAGGGGAAGGCGGCCGCGCGATCGCGCCGACGCCGCCGATCGCCGAAATCCCTCCTCCCCGGACGGGAAAGAGTCCTCCGCCTGCGATCTCCGCACCCGGCCGCGCGACGCACCCGGCTCTCAGGCGGCGTCGGCCTGCGCGCCCGGTGCCCCCTCGCCCGGTGCGCACGCGCTCCGCGGCGGACCGATGCAGGTCCGGTTGCGACCACTCCCCTTCGCGGCGTAGAGCGCCGCGTCGGCGACGCGGTAGAGCTCTCTGGCCCCTCTCGCCCCCGCGCGGACCGACGCGGTGCTGGCCAGGCCGATGCTCACCGTCAGGGCGCCCGCCGGGATGCCGGCGGCGGGTAGCCCGAGGCGGCGGACTTCGGCATGGACGGCGTCGGCCACCCGCTGGGCGCCCGCCCCGTCCGTTCCGGCGAGCAGCATCACGAACTCCTCGCCGCCCACCCGGCAGACGAGATCGCCCGGGTGGCGCGCACTCGCCAGGAGGCAGCGCGCCAATCCCTGCAGGACCTCGTCCCCGACGGCGTGTCCGTGGCGGTCGTTCACGGCCTTGAAGTGATCGGCGTCGATGACCAGCAGGGAGAACGGCGCGCCGCCGGAGCGACCCGACCGTTCGACATCCGCCAGGGCCTCCTCGAAGCGGCGCCGGTTCGGCAGGCCGGTCAGCGGATCGGTGAGGGAGAGGCGCGCCAGTTCCACCTGCATCCGTCCCCTGTGCCGGAGCTCGCGCCCGAAGAGCAGCGAGAGGCCGGCGCAGAGCCCGCACAGGATCGACACGATGCTGCCGATCACCAGCGCCTTGGCGCGCCACTCGGCATCGATCTCGTCGGGCGCCAGGGTCACGGCGAGGATCAGGGGGAGGTCGCCGATCCGCGTGAAGGTGTGGTGGCGCGGCTCGGTGCTGCGGACGGCGCTGCCGAGGAAGCTGCCGCTGCCCTCCCGAACGAAGCGCTGGAAGGACGGCGAGGCCGCGACGCTGTCCCCGATCGCGCCTTCGAAGAAGGGGTGCCGCATGATGCGCCGCCCGTCGCGGGCGTAGAGGTTGATCGCGCCCTTTGCGCCGAGGGCGAGATTGGCGAACAGGCGGCTGAAATAGGTGAGCTTCAGGGAGGCCTGGACCACGCCGCCGAAGCTGCCGTCCGGCTTGTTGATCCGGCGACTGAGCACGATGATGGGGACGCCGAGCATCCGCGAGGTCATGGGCTCGCTGATGAACAGGCCGAGGTCGGGCCGGTCGCGATGGGCGCGGAAATAGCTGCGGTCGGCGTTGTTCAGGGGCCGGGCCGGGACCGCGTTCGCGTCGTAGACGGTGTCGCCGTTCTCGTCGACCACGAGGAAGACCCCCATGTCCCGTGCCGTGACGGCCCGGTCGAAGAGGATCAGCTGGCGCAGGGCCGGACTCACGGCCGAGAAGCCCGGCGCCGCGAGATTGTCGACGGCGCCGCGCAGGGAGAGGTCGACGATCTCGACGTTGCGCGCGATGTCGCGTTCGATGACCTGAAGCAGGTTGCGGGACGTCTGCGCGGCCTTGTCCCAGGCATCGTTGCGCAGATCGACCAGCATCAGGCCGGACACCACGAGGAGGCCGAGAGGCGCCAGGACGCCGAGTCCGATCCAGGCTCGCGCCGCGCTCAGGCGGCTCGTGAGATCCGGCAGCATCCGCATCGGCGACTCCGAAACCTCCGGTTGTGCATTCGAGACTCAGATGCCACGGAAAGTCCTAAGCAGAGCTTGTCCGTCCCCAAGCCGGAAACCGACGCGGTGACGCCGGAGCCCATTTGTCTCAGCAAACCACTTCGGGACGCCGAGGCCGGGAGCCGCCGGGCGGTTCCGCGGCCTGGGGGCCCCGGTGGGGCACCTTTTCGGGTCACATGGCGCGGCGATCCGACTCGGAGGAAGGGCATGGCCCCGGCCGAATCAGGCCCCGCCTGGGCTGCCGCATGCCCGCTCCGGTCGAGTCCGACAGCACCTGTCACGCGCGGGTCCCCTCTCCAGGACGGAGAGGGACGGGGTGGAGTGTGGAACCGCGTCGGATGGGGCATGCCCCTCACCCCGGCCCTCGCCCGCTCGGAAGAGGGGTCCTGATCCGACCGAGCCACCCGAGGCCATCCATCGGACGGGGTCTCAGGCGGCGCGGACGCCCGAGAGGAACCGGCTCACCTCGGCGCTGAGATGCTCGGACTGGCGCGACAGCTCGGAGGCCGAGGCGAGCACCTGCGTGGCCGCCGCACCGGTCTCCTCCGAGGCCCTGGCCACGCCCGAGATGTTGCCGGTGACCTCGCTCGTGCCCTGGGCCGCCTGGGCGACGTTGCGCACGATCTCCTGGGTGGCGGCCCCCTGCTGCTCGACCGCCGCGGCGATGCCGCTCGCCATTCCGTCGATCTCGCGGATCCGGCCGGTGATGCCCCCGATCGCGGAGACCGCCTGGTCGGTGACGCCCTGGATCTCGCCGATCTGGCGCGCGATCTCCTCCGTCGCCCGGGCGGTCTGCCCGGCCAGCTCCTTGACCTCCGTGGCAACCACCGCGAAACCCCGCCCCGCTTCGCCCGCCCGCGCCGCCTCGATGGTGGCGTTCAGTGCCAGCAGGTTGGTCTGCCCGGCGATGTTCGAGATCAGCCCGACCATGTCGCCGATCCGGGCCGAGGTGGTCCGCAGGGCCTGGACGAGCTGGCCCGTCTGATCCGCCTCGCCGACGGCCGCCTGCGCGAGCCCCGCCGAGCCCTGAACCTGTCGGCCGATCTCCTGGATCGAGGAGCCGAGTTCCTCGGCGGCGGCCGCCACGGTGCCGACGTTCGACGCGGCCTCCTCGGCCGCCGCTGCGACCTGGCTGGACTGGGCCGCCGTCTCCTGGGCCGTCGCAGTCATCTGCTGGGCCGTCGCCTGCAACTCCGTCGCCGAGGACGAGACGAGACCGACGATGCCGCCCACGGCGCGCTCGAAGCCGTCCGCAAGCTCGATCATCGTGCGCCTGCGTTCCGTCACCGCGGCCGCGTCGGCGATGCGGCGGATCTCGGCCTGCTCGGCCGCCTTCTGCGCCACCATCGTCTTGATGCCCTCAACCGCGCGGGCGACCGCGCCGACCTCGTCGCCGCGGCGCGCCTCCGGGATCGTCGCCTCGAAGGAGCCCTGCGCCATGCGCTCGAGAACGCCGACCAGGCTGGCCAGCGGCCGGGTGATCCCCAGGATGCCCACGAAGGCGGCGGTCAGGAGGCCGGCGAGCATGCCGAGGGTGCTGAACAGGATCAGGCTGTGGCGGGTGGCATTGGTCTGGGCGGTCAAATCGGCCGAGCCCTTCTCCATCGACGCGGCGATGTCCTCGCCGAGCTGGCTGCCTTCCTGGACCATGAGGGCGAAGGTCGGGTCGATGGCGCGGTGCACCAGAACGATGGCCTCCGCGTTCCGGTTCGCCGTCCCAAGCCGGCGGACCTCGGACACGTCTTGCACGAACCGCTCGACGCGCGCGGTCTGCGCCTCGACGCGGGTGCCGAAGGACGGGGCCTGCAGACGCAGGTCGGCGAGGGCCTGGCGCATCGGCGCGAGCGTGGCCTCGAATCCGTCATTGGCCGCCTTCATCTGGGCGTCCTCGGTTTCCGCGATGACCCGGTAGACCCAGTAATTCATCTCGAAAACGAGCCGGTTCACCCGGCGGGCGGTCGCCGCACCCTTGGCATCCCGTGAGATGAACAGACTATAGGCATTGTCGATCTCCATCATACGCCCCTGAGCGAACCAGACACAGACGCCGACCATTATTGCGATGAGTGCTACGATGGCTCCCAGCTTCGGTAAAATCTTGACCCTGGATAAAAACGACATGGGAGCACCCCGAATTTTCCGGCCAAGATCCAGCACGCCGATTAAAGTTTAATGGAGATTGCGGAGGATTTCTTCTTCTAGATGAACTGAGACCCGTCATTTCGAGAAGTTCGGTGGTGCGGATCGATCCGAGACCGCTCGAAGCCGCGGATCATCCCCGATCCAGCTCGGCGCGAGCGCGGCCGAGGCCCACCCGCCTTCCCCGGATCAGGCGCCCGGGGAGACGTCGCGGAGCTGGCCGATGAGCCAGCGGCCGGCCGGGCCCGGCGGACGCTCCATCGGGTAGACGGCCCACATCGGCAGGAACAGACCGCCCTTCGGCAGGGCGGCGACGTCGAGGCGCACGAGCTGACCGTTGGCGAGATCCTCGGCCACCACGTCCAGGGGCATGCCGCCCCAACCGAGGCCGGAGCGCAGGAAGGCGTGCTTCGATCCGAGGTCGGCGAGCCGCCAAGT
Source organism: Methylobacterium sp. Leaf465 (assembly GCF_001424705.1). GTDB lineage: Bacteria > Pseudomonadota > Alphaproteobacteria > Rhizobiales > Beijerinckiaceae > Methylobacterium. The sequence goes on along the minus strand of NZ_LMRA01000001.1, from coordinate 50,746 downwards.
GCGCGGCGAGAACACGCCGAATTCCCGCCCCTTGGTCAGGTCGCTGCGGTCGGTCAGAACGAGCTGGACCTGTTCGGCGAGGTCGGCGGTGGCGATCGGGCCGGTCCGGCGGGCGAGCGGGTGAGCGGGCGCCGCGACCATCACGAGTTCGATCTGCCGCAGGGGCTCGCGGGCAAGTTCGGGAGGCAACAGGGGCGTCGCCCCCGCCACCGCGAAGGCGCAGCGTCCGTCGAGGACCGGCGCGATCACCGCCCCCAGGGTCTCGACCTGAATGCGCAGGGGCGTCTCGGGGAAGGCCGGCTGGAAGGCCGCGACCGCCTGCGTCACCACCTGGATCGGAAACAGCACGTCGAGGACGATGCTCACCTCCGGCTCCAGGCCGCCGGCGAGGTCGCGGGCCTGCGCCTTGAAGGTCTCGGCGGCCGCCACCGTGGCGCGCGCATGGGCCAGGAGCACGCGCCCGGCCTCCGTCAGCACCGGGTACCGGCTGGTGCGGTCGAACAGCTTCACCCCCGACTGGGCTTCCAGGTTGGCCAGGGACTGGCTCACCAGGGACTGCGCGCGTCCGAGCTTGCGTCCGGCGGCCGAGAAGCTGCCGGTGTCCACGGCGGCCACGAAGGTGCGGAGCTGATCGAGCGTGAGCGGGTCGAGCATCCATCTGCCTGGGTGATGGGATGCATCGAATGATAGAGGCTTCGCTGAGAGAGGGCCACCACCTAGATCGGGACTCACAGCCGAGCCGCTCCGGCCCCGGCGATCGCAGACCCGGATGATCCCCCATGTCCCTCGCCCTCACCGCCTCTCCCGCTCCCACGCGCGCCCGCACCGTCTCGGCCTGGGCGCTGCAGGGTCTCCTCGCCCTCGTCTTCCTTTCGGCGGGCGGCGCCAAGCTCGCCGGCGCGCCGATGATGGTGCAGGTCTACGACCTCATCGGCGTCGGCCAGTGGTTCCGGATCGTCACCGGCCTCGTGGAGGTCGCCGGCGCCGTCGCCCTGCTGATCCCCGGCTTCGCGGGCCTCGCCGCCCTCTGGCTCGCCGCCACCATGGTGGGCGCCGTGATCGCCCACCTGGTCGTCCTGCCCACGCCCGCCGCCCCGGCCGCCGTGCTCCTCGTCCTGACCGCGACCCTGGCCTGGCTGCGCCGGGACCAGACCCGCTCGGTCCTGGGCCTGCGGCGCTGATCGGCGGAAACCCTTCGCTGCCCGTCGCCCCCGCGTCACGTCGCCCCCGCCCGCGAGAGACCCCACCATGGACATCGGCATCGACAGCTTCGCCGTCACCCTCCCCGATCCGAAGACGGGCCGGACCCTCTCGGCGGCCGAGCGCATGGAACGCCTGCTCGACGAGGTCGAAGCCGCCGACCGCTCCGGCCTCGACGTGTTCGGCATCGGCGAACATCACCGGGCGGAGTTCCTCGACGCCGCCCCCGCCGTCATCCTGGCGGCCGCGGCCGCCCGCACCCGTCGCATCCGCCTGACCAGCGCCGTGACCGTGCTGAGCGCGGCCGATCCGGTGCGGGTCTTCCAGGACTTCGCCACCCTCGACCTGATCGCCCGGGGCCGCGCCGAGATGGTGGTCGGACGGGGCTCCTTCGGCGAGGCCTACCCGCTGTTCGGCTTCGCGGCCGAGGACTACGACGCCCTGTTCGCGGAGAAGCTTGAGCTGCTGCTCGCCCTGCGCGCGCAGACCCACGTCACCTGGCGGGGCCGCTTCCGCCCCCCGCTCACCGGACAGGGCGTCTACCCGCGCCCGTACCAGGAGCGCCTCCCGATCTGGGTCGGCGTGGGCGGGACGCCGGCCTCCTTCGCCCGCGCCGGCACCCTCGGCCTGCCCCTGATGGTGGCGATCATCGGCGGCCGCTTCGAGCGCTTCCGGCCCCTGGTGGAGCTCTACCGCGAGGCCGGCCGCCGGGCCGGGCACGCCCCCGAGACCCTGAAGGTCGGCGTCCACGCCATCGGCTTCGTCGCCGACACCGACCGCGCGGCCCGGGAGGCGTTCTATCCGGGCTGGGCCGCGATGTTCGGCAAGATCGGGGCCGAACGCGGCTGGCCGAGTTCCGGCCTTGAGGAGCAGTTCGCCGCCATGTGCGCGCCCGGCGGGTCCTACCTCATCGGCGCCCCGGAGACGGTCGCCGCGAAGGTGCGGGCCGCCGACGCCGTCCTCGGCGGCCTGTCCCGCCTCACCTTCCAGATGAGCTCGGCGATGCAGGAGCCGGAGGCCATGCAGCGCTCCATCGCCCTGCTGGGCACCGAGGTGAAGCCGCGGGTGAGGGCGGCCGCGTGACGGGCTCCCCCCGCCCCGCCGGCACGCGCGACCACCGCGACGGATCCCGAATCCCGGATAACCGGCCGTTAAGAACATCGTGGGTAAATTTCCCACGAATTGACGGCCGGGCGATCCCGGTATCCCGAACACGCATGCGCCCCCATGAGCACCATCGCCTCCGCGGCCTCCCCGGTTTTCGCCCCGCGGCCGCCACCGCGCCCTCACGGGGCGATGAAGGAGCAGATGGCGTCGACCATCTCCAGCGAACTGTCCGCCGGCGCCCTGAGCGGCACGGACGCCACCGCCCTCACCTCGGCCCTCACCGCGATCGACACGGGTTTGTCCGCGTCGTCGAGCGGAAAGGCCGCCGGGGGAGCGGCGACAGCGCGCGATCCGGCCTCCCTGACGGACCGGATCGACGGACTGATCGCGGATCAGGTCAGCGCCGGCACCCTCACGGACGATCAGGCGGGCGCGCTGAAATCCCTCTTCGCCAGCGGCGGGCAGAGCACGCGCGCGTCGCAGGCCGACGGTGCGCGCGAGGCGGGCGGCCCGCCCCCAGGTCCGCCGCCGGACGGCGCGGCGTCCGGTTCGGATGACGGCACGACGAACGGCTCCGCCACGCGCGCCTCGGTCAGCGACCTCCTGAGCAGCTTCATCAAGCAACTGCAGAGCGTCCAGGCCACCGGGTCCGCCTACGGCGCCAACGGAACGAACCGCACCAGCAGCGCGTCCTCGGCCCTGGTCCTCGACACCAGCGCCTGAAGGCGGAGTCGCCCACCCGCTCACCGCGCGCGCTTGGACGCCCCATCCTTGGCGCCCCGGGTGGTCTCGTCCTGGCAGGGGCGGATGGAACCCGGATTCGGCCGGTCGGCGGCGGCGGGTGCCGCGAAGATCGCGAGGTAGCCGACGCCGCCCTCCAGCACCGAGAAGCCGGTCTGACGGTATCCGACGGCCGTCAACTCGCAGGCGAGCAGCGCTGGCGGCGTGCCGTGCCGCGAGGGCACGTCGTCGGCGTCGACGATCCCGACCCGGCCGCCCGGCTTCATCATCGGCGCGAGGTTGTGGAGCAGGCCGAAGGGCTGGGCGATCTCGTGGTACATGTGGACCAGCACAGCGGCGTCGAGGGAGGCCGGCGGCAGGCGTGGATCGTGCGGCTCGCCACGCACCACCGTGACGTTGGTGAGCGCGCTCTTGGCGATGCGCCCCTCCAGCCCTACCAGGTAGCGCGGCGTCACGTCCTCGGCGTAGACGTGTCCCTGGGGACCGACCCGCTCGGCCATCCGCACCGTGTAGTAGCCGCTGCCCGCGCCGATATCGGCGACACTCTGGCCGGCCGCGATGCCCATGAGCCGCATCACCTGCCCGACCTCGTCGACGGAATCGCGCTGCGCCTCCGAGGCCCAGAGCGGGGCGACGATCTCGGCCACCGGCCGGTCGGGCTTCGGGAAGGCCGCGGCGGGCGTACCCGCCGGGGCCAGAGGCTCGGCCGCCCGGACGGGCCGCAACAGGCCGAACCCCGTCAGGGCCAGCGCCAGGGTGACGGTCCGGACGAGGGCAACGAGGATCCGGGGGCGGAGCACGGGGGAAGCGGCCATGCAGGCTTAACCCGCCGCCGCCGGATCGGTGCCACGTTGACCCGGCGCGCCTCCGCGCGCCAGTAAGCACCATGACCGCCAGTCCCTGGAACGCCACCGTCCTCACCCTCTATCCGGAGATGTTTCCGGGGCCGCTCGGGGTGTCCCTGTCCGGGGATGCGCTGGCGCGGGGCACCTGGAGCCTGGAGGCCCGCGACATCCGCGAGCACGGCCTCGGCCGGCACCGGGCGGTGGACGACACCCCCGCCGGGGGCGGCGCCGGCATGGTGCTGCGCTGCGACGTCCTCGCCGCCGCCATCGACGCCGCGGGCGCGCCCGACGATCCCCGGCCCCGGCTCTTCATGAGCCCACGGGGCCGGCCTCTCACGCAGGCGCGCGTCCGGTCCTTGAGCGCGGGGCCCGGCGTGCTCGTCGTCTGCGGCCGCTTCGAGGGCGTGGACGAGCGCGTGATCGCCGGGCGCGGCCTCGAGGAGGTCTCCATCGGCGACTACATCCTCTCCGGCGGCGAGATCGCCGCCCTTGTGGTGCTCGACGCCTGCGTGCGCCTCCTGCCCGGCGTGATGGGCAAGCTCGCCTCCGGCGAGGAGGAGAGCTTCGAGACGGGCCATCTCGAGTACCCGCACTACACCCGCCCCCGGGACTGGGAGGGCCGGGCGATCCCGGACGTCCTCACCGGCGGCAACCACGGCGCCATCGCGCGATGGCGCCGGGGCGAGGCTCTGCGCCTCACCCAGGAGCGCCGACCCGACCTGCTGCGCTCCCGCGAGGACTGACGCGTCGCCTCCGGCCGGGTTGCCCCGCCACCCGCACCGGGCATAGTCGCCGGGATCCGAACCGGGAGAGGCCGATGCCGAACGAGCGCGTAACGATCCGGACGCCCGACGGGGATTGCCCGATGGACGTCCTGGTGCCCCCCGGCCACGGGCCGTGGCCGGGGGTGATCCTCTACATGGATGCCGGGGGAATCCGGCCGGCGATGCGCGAGATGGCCCGGCACCTGTCCGAGGCCGGCTACGTCGTCGCCCTGCCGGATCTCTTCTACCGCTACGGGCCCTACGGCCCCTTCGTGCCGCGGGAGGTCTTCGCCGGCGACTTCCGCGCAACCCTCGGCCCGCTGATGGCCACCACCGATCCTCAGAAGGCGGCGGGGGATACGGACGCGATCCTGGCCTATCTCGATACGCGCGCCGACGTCGCGGGCGCGACCGTCGGTGCCGTGGGCTTCTGCATGGGTGGCGGCATGGCGCTGGCCGCGGCGGGGCGGAACCCGGATCGCTTCGCGGCGGTGGCCAGCTTCCACGGCGGCAACCTCGCCACCGACGCACCGACGAGCCCGCACCGGTTCGTCGCGAAGCTGCGGGCGGAGGTCACCATCGCGGCAGCCGAGAACGATGGCAGCTACCCGCCCGCGATGGCCGAGCGCCTGGAGGAGGCCCTGACGCAGGCGGGCGTCCGGTACACTGCCCGGATCTACCCGGCCGCCCACGGCTGGATGATGCCGGACTTCCCCGTCTATGACGCCGACGCCGCCGCGCAGGGATGGGACGCGCTGCTTGCCCTGTTCCGCCGAACCCTGCCGGGCGGCCCCCGCGCGGGCGCATGAGGCGTGCGCGGACCGCGCGGGACACCGCCGTCCCGCACGGCCCACGAGACCGTTTCAGGCGGCGAGGTCGCGCATCACCGCGATGAGGTCCGACTTGCCCTCGAAGCCGATGCCGGGAAGCTCGGGCATGATGATGTGCCCGGCCTCGACCCGCACCCCGTCCGGGAAGCCGCCATAGGGCTGGAACAGGTCCGGATAGCTCTCGTTTCCGCCGAGGCCGAGGCCCGCCGCGATGTTCAGTGACATCTGGTGCCCACCATGCGGGATGCAGCGCTTCGGCGACCAGCCGAACTGCTCCAGCACGTCGAGGGTGCGCAGGTACTCCACCAGGCCGTAGGACAGGGCGCAGTCGAACTGCAGCCAGTCGCGGTCCGGGCGCATGCCGCCGTAGCGCAGGAGGTTGCGGGCGTCCTGATGCGAGAACAGGTTCTCGCCCGTGGCCATCGGACCCGGATAGAACTCCGACATCGCCGCTTGCAGGGCGTAGTCGAGGGGATCGCCGATCTCCTCGTACCAGAACAGCGGGTACTGGCGGAGCATCTTGGCGTAGGCGATGGCGGTCTCGAGGTCGAAGCGCCCGTTGACGTCGACGGCGAGCTGCGCGGCCGAGCCGATCTCCGCGAGCACCGCCTCGATGCGGCGCTGGTCCTCCGCGATCGGAACGCCGCCGATCTTCATCTTCACCACGGTGTAGCCGCGGTCGAGGTAGCTGCGCATCTCGGCGCGCAGCTGGGTGTCGTCCTTGCCCGGATAGTAGTAGCCGCCCGCCGCGTAGACGAAGACGCGCGGGTCGGCCTCGATGCCCTTCTGCTCGGCGAGCATCCGGAACAGCGGCTTGCCGGCGATCTTGGCGGTCGCGTCCCAGATCGCCATGTCGAGGGTGCCCACCGCCACCGAGCGCTCGCCGTGGCCGCCGGGCTTCTCGTTGGTCATCATCGCCGCCCAGAGCTTGTGCGGGTCGAGGTTGTCGCCGGCCGCGTTCAGCACGCTCTTGGGGTCGGCTTCCAGGAGGCGGTTGCGGAAGCGCTCGCGGATGAGGCCGCCCTGGCCGTAGCGGCCGTTCGAGTTGAAGCCGTAGCCCACCACCCGGCGGCCGTCGCGCTCGACGTCGGTGACGACGGCGACGAGGCTGGCGGTCATCTTCGAGAAGTCGATGTAGGCGTTGCGGATGGGCGAGGCGATCGGCTTGGTGACCTCGCAGACGTCGACGATGCGCATGGGGATTCTCCTGGGTTCACTGGGCGGAGGGAAATGGGTGGGGTGACGGGGGCGCGGCCTCAGGAGGCGAGCGCGGCGGGCAATGCCCGATCGGCTCCCGGCCGGGTCTCGGCCGGAACGACGTCGGCGGCGGCGATGGCGGCCCGGTTGCGGTAGGCCTCCTCGGCCCTGCCGCGATCGAAGGCGCCCTCCCACTGGGCGATCGCGATGGTGGCCACCGCGTTGCCGATGAGGTTGGTGACCGCCCGCGCCTCGTTCATGAAGCGGTCGACGCCGAGCAGGAGCACGAGGCCGGCGACCGGGACGGTGTGGAGGCTCGACAGGGTGGCGGCGAGGGTGACGAACCCGGCCCCGGCCACGCCCGCGGAGCCTTTCGAGGTCAGGAGCAGCACCCCGAGGACGACGAGCTGGTCGCCGAGGCCCAGCGGCGTGTTGGTGGCCTGCGCCACGAAGATCGCCGCCATGGTCAGGTAGATGCAGGTGCCGTCCGCGTTGAAGGTGTAGCCCGTGGGCAGCACCAGGCCGACGACGGATTTCTCGCAGCCCAGCCGTTCCAGCTTGGCCATCATGCGCGGCATGACGGCCTCGGTGGAGCAGGTCCCGAAGGTGATGAGGATCTCGTCCTTGAAGTAGCTCAGCACCTTGGCGAGGGAGAACCCGGTCCAGGCGCAGACCGAGCCGAGCACCAGCACCACGAACAGGATCGACGTGGCGTAGACGCCGAGCATCAGGTAGGCGAGCGACCAGACGGTGCCGAACCCGTACTTGCCGATGGTGAAGGCGACCCCCGCCCCGGCCCCGATGGGGGCCAGCCGCATCACCATGGCGACGACGCGGAACAGCGCGTCGAGCAGGCTGTCGATGACGGCGACCACCGGCTTGCCGCGCTCGCCGGCCTGGACCAGGGCGAGGCCGAGTAGCAGCGAGATCAGGATGATCTGCAACATGGCGCCCTTGGCGAAGGCATCCACGATGGTGGTGGGGATGATGTCCATCAGGAAGCCGACGAAGCCCGGCTGCGCCTCGGCCCGCTTGGCGTAGGCGGCGATGGCGCTGCCGTCGATGTGGCTGGCGTCGATGTTCATGCCCACGCCCGGCTGCATCAGGTTGACCACGACGAGGCCGATGACGAGGGCGAGCGTCGAGACGACCTCGAAGTAGACGAGCGCCCGCACGCCGATGCGCCCGACCTCCTTCATGTTGCCCATCTTGGCGATGCCGACGACGATGGTGCCGAAGATGACCGGCGCGAGCAGCATCTTGATCAGCTTGATGAAGCCGTCGGCCAGTGGCTGGAGCGTCACGGCGACCTCCGGCAGCAAGACGCCGACAACACCACCCAAGACGATCGCAATGAAGACCTGAACATAGAGCCTGCCGAGCCATGACTTCATGCTCTGTTTCCTCCCATCTGCCACGTTCTGGGCAGTTTCCTCGGTGATCCCTCTTGTGGGGCTTGGCGTTGTGCTTACGCCTGGACAGCTGCGCTCGGCCAATGCCATGTTCGGTTCGCGCTATGCAGGGACGGCATCGGACGGGCGGATGGACCTGGACTGGCTGAAGGACTTCCTCGCGCTGGCCGAGCAGAAGACGTTCTCGCGCGCGGCCGAGGCGCGGAGCGTGACGCAGCCGGCCTTCAGCCGCCGCATCCGGGCCCTGGAGGACTGGGTCGGTACGCCCCTGTTCCTGCGCGGGGCGCAGGGGGCGACGCTGACGCCGGCCGGACTCCACTTCCAGCCGGCGGCCCAGGACCTGCTGCGGAGCCTCGAGCGGGCGCGGCGGGAGGCGCAGGGGGTCGGCGCCCAGGACACCGCGACGCTGTCGATCGCGGCGACGCACGCCCTGTCCTTCACGTTCTTCCCGGGCTGGGTCCGGCAGGTCATGCAGTCCCGGATGCTCGGGACCCTGAACCTCGTCTCGGACAGCATGGAAGCCTGCGAGCAGATCATGCTGTCGGGCGAGGTGCACTTCCTGCTCTGCCACTTCCACGCGGATGCGCCGACGCGCTTCGAGTCCGATCGCTTCGAGAGCGTGCGGGTCGGGCACGACCGGCTGGTCCCGCTTTGCGCACCCGCTCCGGACGGCACGGGCCTCTGGGCGCTGCCCGGCACGCCCGCCGACCCCATCCCCTACCTCGCCTACTCCCAGCCCTCGGGCCTCGGGCGCATCCTCGCCAGCTGCCGGAAGAGCGAAGCCCACCACCTCGCGACCCGCTTCACCTCGCATCTCGCCGCCACGCTGACGACCATGGCGCGCGAGGGCCACGGCGTCGCCTGGCTCCCGCAGACCGTGGCGGCCGAGGACCAGGCCCGCGGCCAGCTCGTCCGGGCCGGGCCCGAACCCTTCGACGTGCCCATCGAGATCCGGCTGTTCCGCTCGCCGGAGTGCCGCAACCACGCCGCCGACGCGCTCTGGGCCTATCTCCGCGACACGTGACCCGCGCCGTCATCGGGAGACCCGTTTCGCCCCGGCTCGCGTGCGGTCCGATCCCGGCCGGGCGGACGACCGCTTGCGTCCCGTGCGGCGCGGGTCCATTGGCGTCGGCGGGCCACTCCTCCCCAACGAGGAGCTCTCATCTGGAAGGATGACGCACGTGACCAACCGACCCGCCACGCGCCCCCGCGTGCCGAATTTCTCCTCCGGCCCCTGCACCAAGCGTCCGGGCTGGAGCCTGGAGGCCCTGGCCGACGCGCCGCTGGGCCGCTCGCACCGCTCGGCCATCGGCAAGGCCAAGCTCAAGGAGGCCATCGACCTCACCCGCAGCGTCCTGCAGGTGCCGGCCGATTACCGGATCGGCATCGTGCCGGCCTCCGACACCGGCGCCGTCGAGATGGCGATGTGGTCGATGCTGGGCCCGAAGACCGTCGAGGTCGTCGCCTGGGAGGCCTTCGGCCTCGAATGGGTCACCGACGCCCTGAAGGAACTGAAGATCGCGCCGCGGGTGCATGTCGGCGATTACGGCGTCCTGCCCGACCTGTCGGCCGTCGACACCCGACGCAACGACGTCATCTTCACCTGGAACGGCACCGCCGCCGGCGTCCGCGTGCCCAACGGCGACTGGATCGCCGCCGACCGCGAGGGCGTCACCATCTGCGACGCCACCTCGGCGGCCTTCGCGATGCCACTGGACTGGGCCAAGCTCGATGTCGTCACCTTCTCCTGGCAGAAGGTCATGGGCGGCGAGGCCGCGCACGGCATGATCGTGCTCTCGCCCCGCGCCGTCGCCCGCATCGAATCGAACGTCCCGGCCTGGCCAGTCCCGAAGGTCTTCCGCCTGGCCAAGGACGGCAAGCTGATCGAGGGCATCTTCAAGGGCGACACCATCAACACGCCCTCGATGCTGGCGGTCGAGGATTACCTCGACACCCTGAAATGGGCCGCGCGCATCGGCGGCCTGCCGGCGCTGCACGCCCGGGCCGACGCCAACGCCCGGGTCATCCACGACTGGGTGGCGCGGACGCCCTGGATCGGCCACCTCGCCGCCGATCCCGGCACCTACAGCAACACCGGGATCTGCCTCGTCCTCACCGACCCGGACATCCTCGCCATGGGCGACGCCGTCGTCGGTGCGGTCGCCAAGGGCATCGCCGACACCCTGGACCGCGAGGGCATCGCCTTCGACATCGGCGCCTACCGGGATGCTCCGGCCGGCCTCAGGATCTGGTGCGGCGGCACGGTCGAGTCCGCGGACCTCGAGGCCCTGACCCCGTGGCTCGACTGGGCCTTCGCGTCTGAGAAGGCGAAGCTCGCCCGGGCCGCCTGACGCCCGCGCGACCTCGACGTCACCCGCGTCGTATACCGTGCGCGCGACGGAGCCGCTGTCCGGCCCCGTCGCGCGTCGGTTTTCCCCCGCCCGAGCCGGACACCGCCATGCCCGCGCCCAAGGTGCTCATCTCCGACGCCCTCTCCGAAGCCGCCGTGCAGCGCCTGCGCGACCGCGGCCTCGACGTCGACTTCCGGCCCGAGCTCGGCCGGGATCGCGACGCCTGCGCCGCCCTGATCGGTGCCTATGACGGTCTCGCGATCCGCTCCACCACCAGGGTCACGGCCAAGCTGCTGGCGCGGGCCGACCGTCTGAAGGTGGTCGGTCGCGCCGGAATCGGGGTCGACAACGTCGACGTGGCGGCGGCCACCGCCCGCGGCGTCATCGTGATGAACACCCCCTTCGGCAACGCGATCACCACCGCCGAGCACGCCATCGCGATGATGTTCGCCCTCGCCCGGCAGATCCCGCAGGCCGACGCCTCGACTCAGGCCGGCCGCTGGGAGAAGGCCCGCTTCATGGGCACGGAGCTGACGGGCAAGACCCTGGGGATCATCGGCTGCGGCAACATCGGCGCCGTCGTCGCCGACCGGGCGATCGGTCTCAAGCTCAAGGTGATCGCCTACGATCCCTACCTCACGCCGGAGCGCGCCGCCGAGATCGGCGTCGAGAAGCGCGAACTCGACGCGCTTCTCATGCGGGCCGAACTGATCAGCCTGCACGTCCCCCTGACCGAGCGGACCCGGAACATCCTCTCGGCCGACGCACTGGCGCGGACGAAGCCGGGCGTCCGCATCATCAACTGTGCCCGCGGTGGCCTGGTCGACGAGGTCGCACTGCGCGCTGCCCTCGAGTCCGGCCGGGTCGGGGGCGCCGCCTTCGACGTGTTCGCGACCGAGCCGGCTTACGAGAACCCGCTCTTCGGGCATCCGAACGTGGTCTGCACGCCCCATCTCGGCGCCGCGACGAAGGAGGCGCAGGAGAACGTCGCCTTGCAGATCGCGGAGCAGATGGCGGACTACCTCCTGCAGGGCGCCGTCGTGAACGCCGTCAACACGCCGTCGATCTCGGCCGACGAGGCGCCGCGCCTGAGACCCTTCGTGGAGCTGGCCGAGAACCTCGGCTCGTTCCTAGGCCAGCTCACCGACGCGCCGATCCATGGCATCCGGGTGACGTATGAAGGCGCGGTGGCGGCGATGAACACCCGCGCACTCACGGCGGCCGCCGTCACCGGCGTGCTCCGCCCCGTCCTGTCGGGCATCAACATGATCTCCGCCCCGGCGGTGGCGCGCGAGCGCGGCATCCGGGTCGAGGAGGTCACCCGCGCCGGCGGGGCACCCGATTTCGGATCGGTGATCCGCATCACCGTCGAGGCCGAGGACATGCCCCGCGATGCCGCCGGCACGGTCTTCCACGACGGCAAGCCGCGCATGATCGAGATCCGCTCCATTCCGATCGATTCCGCCTTCGCAGAGCACATGCTGTACGTGCGCAATCACGACCAGCCGGGCTTCATCGGACGCTTCGGCAGCGCGCTCGGCGCAGCCGGCGTCAACGTGGCGACGTTCGCCCTCGGACGCGATGGGATGGGCGGCAATGCCATCTGTTTCTGCGCCGTCGATGCGCCGGTCTCGAAGGACGTTCTGGCTAGCATCGCCGCGATCCCACAGGTGAAGCGGGTGCGGCCGCTGCGGTTCTGAGAATTTTGCGGTCTCGACAGATCGGGCCGCAAGCTGGCCCCCCGACCGCATTCTGACGTAAACGCCGTCCAACGACGAGGCTTCTCGGCCTCGAAACCGCCAGCATCCGGATCCCCCCATGAAGATCGACGGCAAGCCCTACCGCACCATCTTCCCCGCAGAGGACGGCGCCTCCGTGGCAGTGATCGACCAGACCCGCCTGCCCTTCGCCTTCGAGCTGAAGACGCTGTCCACCCTGGACGAGGCCGCGGTGGCGATCCGCACCATGGTCGTGCGCGGCGCCCCGCTGATCGGTGTCACGGCCGCCTATGGGCTCGCGCTCGGCCTGCGCGCGGATGCCTCCGAAGCCGGGCTCGACCGGGCCGTGGCGATCCTCGCCGCCACGCGGCCGACCGCGATCAACCTGCGCTGGGCCCTCGACCGTGTCGCCGCCAAGCTTCGCACGGTGCCGGCGGTCGAGCGCGCAGCCTTCGCCTACGCGGAGGCCGGCCGTATCGCCGAGGAGGACGTGGAGAGCTGCCACGCCATCGGCGTCCATGGTGCACAGATCCTGAGCGACCTGCACCGTCAAAAGAATCGCACCATCAACGTGCTGACCCACTGCAACGCCGGCTGGCTCGCGACGGTGGATTGGGGAACGGCCCTGGCACCCATCTACGTGGCGCACGATGCCGGCGTGCCGGTCCACGTTTTTGTGGACGAGACCCGCCCTCGGAACCAGGGCGCGGCCCTGACGGCGTTCGAGCTCAACGCCCACGGCGTCCCGCACACCGTCATCGCCGACAATGCCGGCGGCCACCTCATGCAGCACGGTGCCGTCGACGTCTGCATCGTCGGCTCGGATCGTACCACGGCCTCGGGTGACGTCTGCAACAAGATCGGCACCTACCTGAAGGCGCTGGCCGCCAGCGACAACCAGGTGCCGTTCTACGCCGCCCTGCCCTTCTCGACGATCGATTGGACCCTGGACGACGGCGTGCGCGAGATCCCCATCGAGGAGCGCGACGGACGCGAGGTCACGCATCTCACCGGGCGTCTGGCCGATGGCGGCTTCGCCACCGTCGAAGTCGTCTCGCCGGGAAGCCCTGTGGCGAACCCCGCCTTCGACGTGACGCCGGCACGCCTCGTCACCGGTCTCATCACGGAGCGCGGCGTCGCCGCGGCCGATGCCGAGGGGCTTCTCGGCCTTTACCCGGAACGGCGCAAGGCCGCCTGACGCCTCAGGCGTCGGATGCCCATTGCCAGAACACAGAGCCAGTGAAGGCGAAGACTTTCTCGCCGCGCTGGTTCACACCAGTGTTCTGGTGGGAGGCGAGGCCCCAGCCGGGGCGCGACGCGGTCTCGCGCTTGTCGATCAGGGTACAGCTGTATCGGATCGTGTCGCCGGCATAGACCGGCGCCAGCCAGCGCATGTCGCGAAAGCCCGGTGAGGGACCAAGTTGCGGGACCGGACCGGTCTTCGCCGTATGGGCGATGTCGCGGCCGCGGGTGATGTGGAGACGTTTCATCCAAGCGGCAGCGGTATGCCAACCGGAGGCGCAGAGCGCGCCGAAATGGGTGTGCTGGGCGGCCTCCGGGTCGAGGTGGAACGCCTGCGGGTCGTAGGCTTGCGCGAAGGCCATGACCGCCTCCGGCGTGAAGTGGTGGCCGCCGAGATCCCGCACGGCACCGATGGGTGTCGCTTCGAGGAAGTGGAGCTGTTCGGCATCGTCGGGCTCTGCGGACGGCACAGCGTCCGCAGGCGATGCGGCCCGCGGCGGCAAGGGGGCCACGCCGCGCCGCGGAAACATCACCGTGAAGATCTGTGTCATCACGCGCTCGCCATCCCCGTTCAGGACGGTCATCGCGAAACCGACGAAGCCGCGGTCCGGCTTCGAGTTCGAGGCCCGGCAGGTGTCGACCCGGACCGAGATGCTCAGGCAGTCGCCCGGCAGCACCGGCCGGAGCCAGCGCAGCTCGTTGATCCCGGGCGAGCCCATCGAGGTAGCGCCGCGGAAGACATGCTTCTGCAGGAGACGCATCCCGAAGCCGGCGGTCTGCCAGCCGGAGCCGATCAGCTGACCGACGAAGGTTTCCTTGGCGGCCTCCGGGTCGAGGTGGAACGGTTGCGGGTCGAATTCCTGAGCGAAGGCAATGATCTCGGCTTGCGTCACCGTCAGCGGACCACCCTCGATCACCGTACCGGGCGTGAAGTCCTCGAAGGTGATGCCGGTCATGCGGATCCTTTCAGGCGCTGGAACTCGACGGGCCGAGGGACGGCCCGCCGATGCGGGAGCGAGGCCGCCCTCGCTCGTGTCAGATCAGTTGGCGAAGCGGAAATGCAGCACGTCGCCGTCCTGCACCACGTATTCCTTGCCTTCGAGGCGGAACTTGCCGGCTTCCTTGGCGCCGGCCTCACCCTTCAAGCTCGTATAGTCGTGGAAGGCGATAGCCTCGGCGCGGATGAAGCCCTTCTCGAAGTCCGTATGGATCACGCCGGCGGCGGCGGGAGCCCGGGTGCCCTTTTCGATGGTCCAGGCGCGCGCTTCCTTGGGCCCCACCGTGAAGTAGGTGATGAGGCCAAGGAGCTCGTAGCCGGCGCGGATGACACGGTTCAGGCCGGGCTCGGCGAGACCGACAGCCTCCAGGAAATCGCCCTGGTCGCCGAGCGGCATCACGGCGATCTCGCTCTCGATCTTGGCGGAGACCACGACCGCCTTGGCGTCTTCCGCCTTGGCGCGGGCCATCACGGCATCCGAGTAGGCGTTGCCCTTGTCGGCATCGCCTTCATCGACGTTGCAGACATAGAGGACGGGTTTCGCCGTCATTAAGCCGAGGCTCTGGAACAGGTGCTCCTCCTCGGGCTTACGCTGCACAAGGCGCGCAGGCTTGCCTTCGCGCAGCAGCGGCAGGGCACGCTGGACGAGATCGAGGGTCTCCTTGGCCTCCTTGTCGGCGCCCTTGGCCTTCTTCTCGAGGGCGATGATGCGCTTCTCAAGGCTGTCGAGGTCGGCGAGCATCAGCTCGGTCTCGATCGTCTCGATGTCGGCCGCTGGGTCGACCTTGCCCTCGACATGCGTCACGTCACCGTCGGTGAAGCAGCGAACCACATGCGCGATGGCATCGACCTCGCGGATGTTGGCGAGGAACTGGTTCCCCAGGCCTTCGCCCTTCGAGGCGCCGCGCACGAGGCCGGCGATATCCACGAACGTGAGCCGGGTCGGAATGATTTCCTTCGAGGCTGCGATCCTGGCGAGATCGTCGAGACGCGGATCCGGCACCGCCACCTCGCCGACATTCGGCTCGATCGTGCAGAAGGGATAGTTCGCCGCCTGCGCCGCCGCCGTCTGCGTCAGCGCATTGAAAAGGGTCGACTTGCCGACGTTCGGCAGGCCGACGATGCCGCATTTGAAGCCCATGGGTCACCTGTCCGTTCGCGGGTCCGCTGAAAAGCTGCCCGCGTGAAATCCGATGTCACCGCTGCGGTCAATCGCGCGCGTTGACCTGTTTGACGTCGTCCCAGCCGCGCCCCGCCATGGCGAGGTGGACCTTGTTCTGAAAGCTCGCATCCTCGCCACCGGCCAGCAGGGGCGCATGGTCGGCGATGGCCCGGCGGAGGTCGTCGACCCAGGCCTCCTCCGCCTTGCCGAAGTTGTTCAGCACGTAGGCGTGCACCAGGGCCTTGTCCCCTGGATGTCCGATACCGAGGCGGACCCGGCGGTAATCGTTGCCGCATTGCGCCGTGATCGAGCGCAGCCCATTGTGGCCGGCATTGCCCCCCCCCGTCTTCACCCGCAGCTTGGCCGGGGCGAGATCCAGTTCGTCGTGCAAGACGATGACGTCGGAGAGGGCGATCTTGTAGAAGCGCTGCGCTTCCTGCACGGCACGCCCGGATTCGTTCATGAAGGTCTGCGGCTTCAGCAGGATCGCCCGCTCGGACCCGAGGGCCACTTCGGCGATCTCCCCCTGGAACTTATGGCGCCACGGTCCGGCGCGGTGCACGCGCGCGATCTCGTCCACGGCGAGGAAGCCGATATTGTGGCGGTTCCTGGCGTAGCGTGGGCCGGGATTGCCGAGGCCGACGATCAGGCGCATTGCGCGAATCGATCCAGACAGGTTTTCGCATCGGAACGCCGCGGGCGTCCCCGGAAACGGAGATGCCCCGGCCTGATGGCCGGGGCACCCGCAGGGATGGGGTGAGACAGGGCTTGCGCCCCAGGCTCAATCCTCCTTCTTCTCGTCCTCGCCGGCCTCCTCGGTGGCCTCTTCTTCGGCCTTCTCCTCGGCGGCCTCGGCGGACTGCGCCTCAGCGATCGCGGCCTCTTCGGCCTCGACCTCGGCGCCAAGCACGGTCGGCGGCACGATGTTGGCGACGGTGGCGTCGGGCTCACCGGTGAAGGTGGCGCCGGACGGCAGCTTCACGTCGGTGATGTGGATGGCATCACCGATATCACGGCCGGTTAGATCGATCTCGATGGCATCCGGGATCGCGTCGGGCGCAACCTCGAGCGCAAGCGTGTGAAGCACGACGTTGAGCGTGCCGCCCTTCTGCTTGATGCCGGGGGCCGCGTCCTCGTTCAGGAAGTGGACCGGGACCTCAACCGTGATCGACTGGCCGGCAACGACGCGCAGAAAATCGACGTGGATCGGCACGCCGGACACCGGATCCAGGTGGAAGTCGCGCGGGATTGCGCGAGTCTTCTTGCCGCCCGCATTGATCTCGAACAGGGTGGTCTTGAAGCCACCAGCGTAGATCAGCGTGCGGACGCGGACCAGGTCGACGGCGATGGACTGCGGAGCCTGACCGCCACCATAGATGACGGCGGGAACTTGACCCTGGCGACGAACGGCCCGGGCGGCCCCCTTGCCGACCCGGTCGCGTGCCACGGCCTCAAGCGTCTTGACTGCGCTCATGGCGTGATCCTTTTGAAAATGAAAATCTCGGGAAAACGCGAAAGGCCGCCCGAAACGGACGGCCATGCCCCGATCCCCGAAGCGCCCGTGCCTCCAAGGGTGTCTGGCGGGCGCTGGCGCGGCCTATACCCGCAAGTAACGCGCGGCGCAACCGAGGCGTCGTCCGGACGCGGTCATTTCAGCGCGAGCCGATCGCCCCAAGGCGATCCATCCGACCCGGATCCGCATCGTGGACCGAAGCCTGGCTGACGATATCTCGGCGTGCAACTAGGCGAGCCCGGCCCGAGACACGAACGCGCTATCTTACTAATCGAATCTATAGATCGGATAATTTGAGAGATCTTTCGCTTTCGGCCACGAGGCATTGACGAAAACGCTCCAATGGGAAACGTCCCACTGGAGCGCGGATCGGAGAGATACTGCCCTGACGCACGGGGCGGTCGTCTTAACGAACGGACACGTCAGCGGTCTCGGCAATGACCCGCCGGGTGGCAGGCACGCGTGGGGTCAGGGAAGGCGTCGTCGTCAACTCGGAAGCGGGACGCACGGTGGCCGTTGCGCGGACCTGCTCGCGATACAGCGGCGGCATAAGGAATGTACGGTCGTCCGCCATCGCAGTATTGGCAAGGCTGGCCGTTGCGAGGGTCGCGAGAATCAAGATACGGCTGGTCATGACAGGTGTCCTTCTTTTCACCGGAGGTCCATGCCTCGTCCGGTGATCGCAATGTATTTGCACCGCACCATCATTCAAACAGATGATTTCAATAATTGATATCGATGAAATCAATGAGAGGGTAATGCGTATGGCTGGCCGCGTCCCCTTCAGTCTGCGCCACCTGCGTCAAGCCGTGCACCCGAGCCTTTGAGGGGTGTGGTTCGCTTGACCGCAGACGGAGCCAGCAGGCTTCCTCACGCTGACAATCCCGCCCGGGGAGAACGATAGTACCCGGGCACCCGTCGTGCGGGCAGCGACGCGCTCCATCGCGGGGAAGGTCTCGGCCGCGCCCCGATTCCACGTTTCGAAGGTTTGGCTCCAGGCTTCATCGGTGTGCAGTTCGGCAGCATCAGCCCAAGCGACGCGTTCACCCCAATTAAGCCCCGCCATCGCCGCGACACTAGAGTAGGCGTGTTTGAACTTCGCGGCCCAGCAGGCGGCCTGCGCCGAGCAACTTGCTAACGTTGGGTAGGACACCTTTCTATCCGAGGTTGCCGACCTCCAGGGCCAGCAATTGCGGTGCCGCAGCGCGATCTCATCAATCGATCCCGTCAGCGACTCTGAAACCATAAGCCTTGGTCACAGCGAATCACGAGAAGATTCCCGCCCCAAACCGACAGCTCGTTCACCCTGGCGGATCTATTCTTCCGCATCGAGGAAGGAATGGATGCTATGACACGACCGATCGTATGGGCGCTCGGAGTGACGGCAGCCGCCGCAATGTGGGCCGTCGGGCTAGCAGAGCGATTCCAACGTCCGCTGGCCCCGGAGACTGCCATCATTGCCACGCCGCTGGGCGAGCGCGCCATGGGCGCATCGGTGCGAGGCGGCCCGAGCACCCTGACGCTCTTCTCCGATGCGCAAGGACACTTCTCGACCGATGCGGTGATCGACGGGAAGCGTCTACGCATGTTGGTCGATACCGGTGCAACAGCCTGCGCCTTCACTTACGAGGATGCAGAGCGCGCGGGCTTGCGGGTCGGCGAACACGAATTCCGCGTACCGGTCCAGACTGCCAACGGTACCATCCTGGCGGCGCCGGTGCGTATTCCTGAAATACGGATCGGCACCATCACCGTTCAAGGGGTCAACGGCATGGTCATGCCTCGCGGGCGCCTGTCCACCAGCCTCCTCGGCATGTCCTTTCTGAAGCGCTTGAACGAGTTCAGTATGAATGGAGGCCGCCTCACCCTGCGGGGGTGACCCTGTCGACGTCCTATCGGGTCCAAGGTGTCAACGATCAGGCCCCGCCCGTGGGCCCAGTCGTCGGCACCTGAGACCATCCGAGACGTCCTCAATGGCCCTGGCTGACCACAGCTTTGAGCCTGTACAGGGCCTCCAGGGCCTCGCGTGGCGTTAGCGCGTCCGGATCGATGGCTTCGAGAGCGAGGCGCAGGGTGTCGTCGGGCGCTTCGGAGACCGGCTCCGGCATCGGCGGCGGCGCCAGATTGGCAAAGAGCGGCAAGTCGTCGATGCGGGGCCTTGAGGGTCGGTCGCGCTCGGCTTTCTCGAGATGCTTCAGGATCGAACCCGCGCGGGCGATCACGCCGGCCGGAAGGCCTGCCAGCCGTGCCACCTGCAACCCGTAGGAGCGCTCGGCCACGCCCGGCACCACTTCATGCAGGAAGACGACTTCGCCCTTGTGCTCGGCCACCCGGAGAGTCGCGTTGTCGAGGTGGGAAAGGCGCTGTCCAAGGGCGGTAAGCTCGTGGAAGTGGGTCGCGAACAGGGCGCGACCGCCATTCTGCTCGTGCAGGTGCTCAAGGCAGGCCCAGGCGATGGAGAGGCCATCGAAGGTCGCGGTGCCGCGACCGATCTCGTCCAAGATCACGAGGGAGCGACGGGTCGCCTGATTCAGGATCGCAGCGGTCTCGACCATCTCGACCATGAAGGTCGATTGCCCTCGGGCGAGGTCGTCAGCGGCACCAACGCGGGAGAACAGCCGATCGACGACGCCGAGGCGAACGCGCGCCGCCGGCACGAACGCGCCGATCTGCGCCAGGACGGCAATCAGCGCGTTCTGACGCAGGAAAGTCGACTTGCCGCCCATATTGGGACCCGTCACCAGGCGGATGCGCCCGCGCCCCTCCCCCGACAGATCGCAATCGTTGGCGATGAAGGGAGCCCCGGAGCGGTGGAGCGCCGCCTCCACCACGGGATGGCGTCCTCCTTTCACCACGAAGGCGTAGCTTTCATCGACAAGAGGGCGGCGCCAGTCGCGCTCGACCGCGAGTTCGGCGTGCGACGCGGCCACATCGAGCCGCGCGAGGGCCTCGGCCACTTCAGCAATAGCGGTTGCCTGCGTCAGGACTCGTCCGGCGAGGGCATCGAACACGGCGTTTTCCAAGGCCAGGGCCCGGTCGGATGCACCCGAGATCCGGCTTTCGAGCTGGCCGAGTTCGATACTGGTGAAGCGCATCGCATCGACCATGGTCTGGCGATGGATGAAGGTCTCGCGCATCACACCTTTGAGGCAGGCCTCGCCCACCCCCTGCGGCACCTCGATGTAGTAGCCGAGCATGTTGTTGTGTTTGATCCGAAGGGTACGACAGCCAGTCTCCTCGGCGTAACGCGCCTGC
This sequence comes from Methylobacterium sp. Leaf465, assembly GCF_001424705.1. Classification (GTDB taxonomy): domain Bacteria; phylum Pseudomonadota; class Alphaproteobacteria; order Rhizobiales; family Beijerinckiaceae; genus Methylobacterium. Next base: position 30,412 of record NZ_LMRA01000001.1, on the reverse strand, counting down.
AGGGCAGCGATGACCTTTCGTGAATCCTGGCCGAGCAGTCGGCTTTCGTCGATCTCCGAATCGTAGCCGGGGCGTACGAACCCCCCATCTTGACGCTTCAGGGGGAGGTCGTCGGCCAGCGCCGCACGAAGTTCCGACACCAGGGCGCGGTCCACGGCAGCAAGGCAGGTCGCGACCGCCAAGAGATCCTCCGGCAGGCGCACAAGGCTCCCACATCGATCGGCGAGATCCTGCGCCGCGTCGAGACCATCACGGAGAGCCGCGAGGTCACGTGGGCCGCCCCGTCCTAAGGCAAGACGCGAGAGGGCTCGGGCGAGATCCGGCGCTCTTGCGAGGCTGTCGCGGAAGGCGGCGCGGGTAGGCGCATCATCGACCAGGAACTCCACAGCTGCGTGGCGGTGCCGGATCGCCTCGAGATCAGTCAGGGGGCCGGCGAGGTGCTCCGCAAGGAGGCGGGCCCCACCCGCGGAGACAGTCCGGTCGATGGCGTCCAGCAGGCTTCCCTTACGCTCACCGGATAGGGTTCGGGTCAGTTCGAGATTGGCACGGGTGGATGCATCGATGGAGAGGGTCGCGGCGGAACTCTCTCGAGTCGGCGGTGACAGGGTCGGACGCGCACCGACCTGTGTACGCTCGATGTAAAGCAGTGCCGCCCCTGCGGCGGCGATCTCGGCCCGCCCGAACTGGCCGAAGCCCTCCAGAGTCGAAACCCCGAATTGCGCCTTGAGCCGCCGTTCTGCCGCGGAGAGTTCGAGTTCAGCCTGGGCCAACGGCGTTACGGGGGCCGAGCATTCGCGCCACAACCGGGCGAGCGCCGGATCGGCGTGAATGGTTTCCGACAGCACGATCTCGCGCGGATCGTGCCGGGCGATCGCGGAGTCGAGTTCGCCGGACGGCACCTCGCTCAGGGAGAAGCGCCCCGTCGAGATGTCCACGGCTGCAAGACCATAGACGGAGGCCGTTTCCCCCGCCTTACGACGGGCGATCGCGAGCAGGATATTCGCACGAGCCGGATCGAGGAGGTGATCTTCGGTGATGGTCCCGGGCGTGACAAGTCGGACCACTTCGCGCCGGACGACGGATTTTGGACCCCGCTTCTTCGCTTCGGCTGGATCTTCCGTCTGCGCACAGACCGCAACACGATGGCCGAGCGCGATGAGGCGGCTGAGGTAGTCGTCGGCGCGATCCACCGGCACGCCGCACATGGGGATGTCGGTCCCGCCGTGCTTCCCCCGTTTGGTGAGCACGATCCCCAAGGCGCGGGATGCGATTTCCGCATCCTCGAAGAACAGTTCGTAGAAATCGCCCATCCGATAAAACAGAAGGCAATCGGTGTTAGCGGCCTTGATCTCGATATACTGCGCCATCATCGGGGTGGCGCCAGCCGTCTCGAGGACGGCCGTACTGGTCGCGTAATCCGAGGGAGCGGAACCGGACTTGGCAACGGAGCGGGCGATGCGCTGTGACATGGGCTCAGCATAGCAGAGCGGCCGTCGGAGAATCAGCGCGAGGATGCGTCTCGCCTGGGGAGAAGCAAAAAAGCGCCAGCGCTGGGGAATGTGAAAAGGGCCGACGTGCTCTGCACGTCGGCCCTACGATCAACCGGACTGCTGTGACCGACGCCGATGATCAGTAGCGCGGGCCGCCTGAGGTGTTGCCCTTCTGCTGCTGATAGCCGGGCTGCGACGGATTGCGGGAATTCGGATCGCTCATCATCCGCGATCGCGGCATGCGGTGCATGCGGCGGTGATGACGGTGATAGCGCATGCCGCGGTGGTGACGGCGATAAGCGACCTGGTCGACCACTTGATCACCGGCGACGGCAAGGGCAGGCGTTGGCATCACGGGAGCGGCCGACGCAGACGTCAGTCCGATGGCGCCGAGCAGAGTGCTGGCGGCCAGAGCGATCGCAAGTTTCGTCATGAGTTCCATCTTCCGTCGACGCGCCCGTTGCGCATCCAGCGAACAAGTCCTTCCAAGTGAATCCGTTCCCATTCGTGGGCATCGAAGATGCCACTCTTTGCGAAGATTTGTTGGGATGAAAGAGACAATGGAAGCCCGCGTGCGGGGCAGCTCAGCGAGCAGTCTTCAGATGCATTGCTCTTCGACGGCAGATTCGGACGGGTTCATGGAAAAGAACGCTGTCCGGGACCCACCGGCGATTGGCGCCTTCATTGCGCGCGTGCCGGTGCTGCGTGATGCCGACTGGCTGTTGAAGCAACGCCACCGTCGACGTTTCGCCGATCCCCCCGCTTGAACGTTCAGCTGGAGAATTGGGCTTGTTTCAGGAGTAGGCGATGTCCTGGACCGTCCATTGGAGCGAATCGGTCAAAGCAGGCTTATCCGAGGAGGATGTTGTGTCGCATGTCTATCTCGCCATACGAGGCGAAGAGGAGGCGTTACGCGTCGCGTGCGAATTCTTGAATCAAGGGTTGATCGTCTGGTCGATCCGGCGGGATCATGGAATCCTGGAGATGGACCGACATCGCATCTTTCATCACTTCAATCCGCTCACCTCGTAGGTCGCCAGATCGGATCTCTGGATCTTCGCTCTGTCCTACCCCCGGGACGGGCCGGCACGCTCGTTGGATGAAGCGAGGGATCGGTATCGGGCGAGCACGAAGATTTATCGCGCTAGACTACGGGCAGAGGAAGTGAGCTTCAGAAGGCGTTGGTGCGGCGGGTGATTTCGGCGAGGACGGTGCGCAGGAGGATCTGGAGGTCGAGGCGCAGGCTCTGGTTCTCAATGTACCAGAGGTCGAGGGCGGCGCGGCGCTGCATGTCGGCCAGGGTGGGGGTGGGCCCSCGCGAACCGTTGATCTGGGCCCAGCCGGTRATGCCGGGCTTGACGGCGAAGCGGTGGCGGTAGGTCGGGATCTCGGCGCCGTAGTAGAGGTCGTGGGCCAGGGCATGGGGGCGCGGGCCGACCAGGGCCATGNATGCCGGGCTTGACGGCGAAGCGGTGGCGGTAGGTCGGGATCTCGGCGCCGTAGTAGAGGTCGTGGGCCAGGGCATGGGGGCGCGGGCCGACCAGGGCCATGTCGCCCTGCAGCACGTTGAGGAGCTGGGGCAGCTCGTCGATGCTGGTCCGGCGCAGCAGGGCGCCGACGCGGGTCACCCGGGCGTCGCCCCGGGTGGCCTGGTGCACGACCGCCCCGTCATCCAGCACGCGCATGGTGCGGAACTTGTAGATCTGGAACGGGTGCCCGTCCTTGCCGGTGCGGGTCTGGCGGAACAGGACCGGGCCCTTGCTGTCGAGGCGCACCAGGAGGGCGACCAGGACCAGGAGCGGGGCGACCAGGAACAGGGCCAGGGCGGCCAGGGTCTGGTCCAGGGCGGGGCGGAGGGCCGCCAGGCTGGGACGGGCGAGGCNCGACCAGGACCAGGAGCGGGGCGACCAGGAACAGGGCCAGGGCGGCCAGGGTCTGGTCCAGGGCGGGGCGGAGGGCCGCCAGGCTGGGACGGGCGAGGCCGGGACGGGATGGGGTCAGCGCGGTCGTGGTGGTGCCGACGGGAAGGCCCTTCCGAGCAGAAGTGGTGTCCATCGTGACAGTGCCCTCAGGATAAGCAGACATTGATTCCCATCAGCCCGTGGCGCTGAAGCGAAACGGGACAAATCCGTCCTATTTCGATCCGGTGCACGTCTATCTCTCCTAATGAAGCAGAAACCAAGCCAATTATTCGCGAGCCGGACAATCGACGTTTTCTCCGCGGCGACCGGCGTTGCTCACCCTTCGGCATTGCTGTTCGCGCGACAATTAACGGTTGTCTCGGGGTCATAAAGCGGAGTTAGATAAATATAGGATCGCAGGTTAGGCTCAATTCGGCTGTTGCTTCATTGCAGAAAGGAACCTGCTTTCGGATCGCGGCAGGGTCCTTTTGTTGCGATGCGACATAAACCACGGGACATCGGAGCGGCAAGAGGTTTGATCCACGCCCACAATCTGTCGCCGGGACAGGTGGACGGAGGTCGAACATTGATGGAGTCGCGTTTCGAGCGTGTGCTGGCGCGATGTCGTGATCCTGGCGCAGGGTCCGGGGTGATTCCTCCGGTCGTCGGGCGGCGCTCCGGCTGACGCCCCCGTTCGGCCGCCTCCGCGCCCGCCGATTCGGCAGGATGCGCACGCCCGAGGCCCCGAGCTCCCGTTGCAGGGACCTGAGCCGCGATCTTTGTGAACGGCGCGGGCCAGGCCAGGCCGATGGCGTTCGCGGCGGCAGCCCCGTCAGGTTCCGGACGGCCCGCCACGGCGCGCGCCCGCCGCCGCGGCGCGTTCGCATGCGCGCGCGAACCGGACCCGTGTCGCCGCCTCCACTCGCGACAGACCGACCGCCTGGGCCATCAGTCGCGCGCGCTCGACCTCGGACGTGCCCGGCGCCACCGATTCGGCGAGACCGACGAGTTCCGGCATCGGCGTTTCCGCATGGCTGCGCAGGCCGGCGGGCGCCACCCGGTAGGGATGCCGCGCCCGCGGTTCGTCGTGGGGTGGCCACAGCACGGCGCGACCGTCATCGTCGCTGCGGGCCACCGAGGCGGGGACCTGTTCGAGGATCCTCTCGCGGATGAGGGGGCCCACCCGCTGCAGGCCGTGGGCGCGGGCCACGCGCCGGAGCAGCACGTCTTCGTAGATCGGCCCCTCCACGGTAAGCACGTGCGCCACAAGGGCCGCCAGGATCGGGCGGTAGGCGGCGTCATGGAAGCGCGTGGGCTCCGGGACGAGGCCGAGATCGGCCGGGTCCGCGAGACGGTACGTCGGATCGCGCGCCACCGTGGGAATCGGCGGCGGCCCAGGCGTGGGGGGAAGCCCGGCGTCGAGCCGGTGGGCCGGCATCGCGTCGTCCGCCTCCGGAACGGGAGTCGGGCTCGGAGCACCCGTCGTCGCCGCAGCGGTCGTGTAATCCGCAGGGTCCGTCAGGATCGGGGCGTCGGGCACGGGTGCCGCGATCGGATCGCTCTCCGCCGTGGCTTCGACGGCATCGAGGCGGTCGGCCTCGAGGTCCTCCCGCAGGCGCCGGTCGAGCTGCGCGAGTGCGCCGGCTGCGTCGCTCCACCAGGCGGTGCTCCAGACCCGCCGGATGCGCCAGCCGAGATCGGTCAGCACATGCTCGCGCAGACGGTCGCGGTCGCGGGCCGTCGCGGACCGATGATAGGTGGCGCCGTCGCACTCGATGCCGGCGAGGTAGCGCCCCGGCGCGTCGGGGTGGACGATGCCGAGATCGATCCGGAAGCCCGAGACGCCGATCTGCGCGTGCACGGTCCAGCCCTTGGCCCGCAGCGCCGCCATGACGGCGGCCTCGAACGGCGACTCGACCTCTCCGCCGGTGGGTGCGAAGGCCTCGGCGAGCGCCCGCGACCCGCGGTCGGCGAATTCGAGGAAGTGCTTGAAGTCGCGCACCCCGCGGGTCCGGGTGCGGCCGAGGTCGATCTGCTCGGGCCGGATCGAGGCGAAGACCACGAGCTCCTGCCTGGCCCGCGTGATGGCGACGTTCAGGCGGCGATGGCCACCCTCCTTGTTGAGGGAGGACACCGTGCTCACCGTTCGGCCGCCCGGGTCGGGACCGACTGCGACCGAGAACAGGATGACGTCGCGCTCGTCGCCCTGCACGGTCTCGAGGTTCTTCACGAAGACGGGCTCGTGCCAGCGGTCGCGATCGAAGTACGGCTCCAGCTCCGGATCGGATCGCCGTTGCGCGTCGAGCAGGTTCTCGATCAGCCGCTGCTGCTCGCCGTTGAAGGTGACGATGCCGAGGGAGCGCCGCGCCCGCGCGAAATCCGGATCGCGCAGGCGGCGCACGATGTCGGCGACGACGGCGCGGGCCTCGGGCCGGTTCACGCGGCCGGCTCCACGCTCGTAGACGCCGTCCGGCACGAAGGTCAGGCGCACCGCCCGGTCCTGGGTCACCGGCGAGGGAAACGTGATGAGGCGGCCGCCGTAGTAACGGGCGTTCGAGAAGGCGATCAGGCTCTCGTGGCGGCTGCGGTAATGCCAGTCGAGGGCCCGCCGCGGGAGGTTGGCCGCGAGGCACGCATCGAGGATCGATTCCTGGTCCGCGATGTCGCCACCGTCCTCGGTGTCGTCGCCGGCGCGGTCGCCGACGCTGGTCGGCGGAAGCTGCTCGGGATCGCCGACGACGACCACCTGCCGGCCTCGCGCCATCGCCCCGATGGCGTCCCAGGGGGCGATCTGCGAGGCCTCGTCGAAGATGACGATGTCGAACGGCGTCCCATCGGGGGGCAGGTACTGGGCGATCGACAGCGGGCTCATCATCACGCAGGGAGTGAGCCGCGCGAGGGCGTTCGGCATCGTGCCGAACAGCTTGCGCAGGGGCATCTGTGCCCGCTTCTTGGTCAGTTCGTGCGAGAGCGTGCCCCATTCGGGGTCGTTCCCGAAGGTCGTCGGACCCGGGATACCGCTCCCCAGGCGGGCGCGGACGACCTGCCGGGCGAGGTCGCCGACCCGGGCATCCGCGGCGCGGAACCGGGCGATCGCGTCCTCGTGGCGCTCCGGCAGGAAGCCGCGCAGGACCGGGTCGTCGCCGACGACGCGGTCGATCCACCAGCGGGCATAGGCGATCTCGAACGCCGCCTCGGCGGCGTCGGGGTCGATCCGGCCCGCCTCCAGGCCCTCGATCAAGGGGCCGAGGCCGAGGCCGCGCGCCGCTTGGGCCGCGCCCTGCCAGGCACACCAGCCCTGGGCGCGTCCGAGCCCGGCGGCCCAGCGCCGGGCGCGGGCGAGGCCGGCGCCGATCCAGTCCGCCTCCGCGGCCGGCGGCGTCTCGGAATCGCCCCGCCCGGCTCGGCGGGCCAACGCCGTCGTCGCGTCGCGCGTCCGGGCGTGATCCTGCGCGAAGGCGGCGTAGGCCTCCGCACGGGAGCCACCCGCCTCCCAGCCCTGGGACGGATGGGTGACGAGCCGGACGACGTGGTCGCGCAGGCGCTCGGGGCCGAGACTCGACGGCCCGAGGCGGGGCAGGAGCCGCGCCACCGTCTCGGCCCAGGCGATGGCCGGCGCGAAGTCGGCGGCGGGCCCCTCCGGGTCGCTCCAGGGCGGGCCCAGCCGGGCGAGGGCCGCCTCCTCGGGCCGGCCGGCCTGCCCGTGCCGGGCGAGTTCGATCAGGCCGGCGAGGTCCGGCCCGAGATCCTCCGGTAATGCGCCCTCCGCATAGGGCTGAACCTGCAGCAGGACCTTCCTCAGGCGCCCGCCCCGGACGAGGAAGTTCGCGCCGCGCGCCGCGACCCACTCGGCGAGGAGCCCGGGCAGGTCCTGGTCGAGGAGGCCGGGCCGGTACGCGCCGGTGAGCCGGCCGCGGAGTGCGGCCCGGGTCGCCTGGAAGTGGTCGCGCGCGACCACCGCCCGGCGCAGGTCGCCGGCGGCATCCGCCAGGAAGGCGCCTCCGCAGGCGGCCTCGGGACGGATCAGCGCGCTGCCGAGATCCAGGAGGCCGCGGATCCCCGCCTCGGTCGCCGGCAGGGCCGGGAGCCCGATCGCCGCGGCGAAGGCCTGTCCGCTCGCGCGCAGGGCCGTCAGGGACTCGATGACGGCGGCGATCCCCGCGCCCAGGCCGTCGCGCCAGACCGGCGACCATTCGGTGGCGACGATACCTTGCAGCGGATGGTCGGCCAGGGGACCCACCGAGGCCAGGACGGGGCGCAAGTCCCGGCAGGCCGCCCGCAGGGCCGCGAGGGTGTCCGGTTCGTGGGCCCGGTGGTCGGGCCAGGCGAGGACGAGGCTCTCCGCGTCAGGGCCCGCCGCGATCACGCGTCCGAAGGCCTCGTAGGCCGTGAGCCCGTTCTCCCGCCGCCGATGCAGGGCCTGCACGAGGCCGTTCAGCTCGGCGCGCAGGCTCGCGAGGGTGCGCGTGGCGCCCGGCCATTCTGTCTGCGCAGGCGCGGCGCGCGCGTGCCACGCCCGGCGCAACTGCCCGAGCACCGCCGATTTCTGGGCCTTGGTGGCATGCACCTCCAGGCAGGAATCGCCGAGACCGACCTCCTGCAGGCGCCGCTGCACCACCTCGAGGGCGGCCGTCTTCTGCGAGACGAACAGCACCGTGCGTCCCTGCGCCAGGCACTGGGCGATCATGTTGGCGATGGTCTGGCTCTTCCCGGTGCCGGGCGGCCCGAACAGGACGAAGTCCTTGCCGCCGGCGGCCGCCAGGACGGCGGAGAGCTGCGAGGAATCCGCCGAGAGAGGTGCGAAGACCGTCTCGGGCGGATGGTCCCGATCGAGTTGCGACGGATCGGGGAAGGGCGTCCCGTCGCCGTAGGCGTGCTTGGGCGTCTCGATGAGGTGGCGCACCACCGGGTTGCGCGTGAGGCGGTCGCCTTGGTCGACGAGATCCTTCCACATCAGGTGCTTGGTGAAGGAGAAGGTCGCCAGCACCATGTCGGGCACCACCTCCCAGCCGCGCAGGTCGCGCGTGTGGCCGCGGACGCTCCGGACGATCGCGTCCACGTCGATGCCGGATGCGTCGCGGGGCAGGTCGCCCTCCAGATCCGGCATCCGCAGCCGGAAGTCCTGGCGCAGCATCTCGAGGAGGGTCGGGTTGATGCGGACCTCGTCGTCGTGCAGCGCCAGGCGGAAGCCGGCGCGGACGCTGGCACGCCGGAGGGTGACCGGGACCAGCAGCAGCGGCGCCCGGTGGGCGGCCTCGTCCGCCTTGCGGGTCCAGGACAGGAACCCGATGGCCAGGAACAGGATGTTGGCCCCGCCCTCCTCGAACCCGCTGCGGGCGAGGCGATAGAGATCGAGCAGGCGACCGTCGAGATCGGCCTCCGTCGCGGTGGTGGGGATCTCGTTCCGGGCCAGGGCGCCTTCGGACCCGGCCGGCCCGTCGGAGACCGGCGTCAGCCGGAACGCGTGCCCGGCCGCCAGGCCGTCTTCCAGGGCGCCGGGATCGATGCCCGCGAGGGCGATGGCGCCCTTGCCGGGCTTGAAGTTCAGGAGCTTGTTGCGCAGCGACAGGTCAAGGAGCTTCCGTTTCCAGCGCTCCAGGCGACCGACCGGCGTCTCGGGCGCCGCGTCGAGGCGCGGGCGCTCCGCCTCGTCGAAGGCGGGGGCTTCCGAGAGGGGCTGGTCCAGCGGTTCGACCGGACCGGGGGCCGCCTCCCTGCCCCGGCCGCCGAGATCCATGGGGCGGATGCCGCGCCGGCGGCAGCCGCGGATGTCGATGGCGATGTCGAGGGCCGCCGGAGCGCCGTCCTCCACCAGCCCGGCGCCGTGATCGACCGCGGCCCGGAAGGTCGTCGGTGGATCCTGCGTCAGCAGCGTCGTGTCGACGAGGATCAGGTCCTGCAGATCGCGCCGCTTGCGCAGGTGCTGCCGGTCGTCGATCGTCGCGCTCGCGAAGCCCTCGTCCTGGAGCCACACGCCGACGAAGGCGTGGCCGACGGTCAGTACCAGTACCGGGTTCAGGCCGGCCTGCTCCAGGCAGGCGGCGTAGAGCAGGGAGAGGTCGAGGCAGGTCCCGACCCGGTCCTCGATCACCTCGCCCGGACCGCGCACCGTCTGTCCGGCCTGCTCGAAGCGCGCCGGGGGGAGGACGGAGGCGAGGCGATGGTCGGCCAGGGCGGCCCAGATCGCCCCGGCGAGGTCCCAGGCCCGGACCTTGCCGCCGCGCCCGTAGCCATCCAGCGTGGTCGCGCGGCCCGCCGCGCCGAGCTTCCTGGCGGCCGTGCGCAGGACGGCGTCGACGGCCGGATCGTCGGGTCGGACGAAGGCGGCGAGGAGGTGGGGCGCGCTCGGGGCGCCACCCCAGTGCGCCGGCGGCAGCAGGCGCATCTCGGCGACCGTCCGCCCCCGCTCGCCCTCCGCATCCTCCAGGATCACCGTCAGGGCGAGGCGGCCGACCTCGGTGCAGGCGGCGAGGAGGCCGGCATCGAGGGGCAGGGACGGGGTCTCGACCCGATAATTCGAACCCGCGGCCATGCGGTCGATGCGCAGCGTCAGTGGGCCCGCCACCGGTGGCCGGCTCTCGATGCGCAGCCGGAGGTCGACGAGATCGGCCTCCGTGGCGTTGGCGATCGCGATCTCCTGGATGACCGGAATCGCGCTCGCCGAATAGGCGAGGCTGACGTGGTCCGTGGCGGTGCAGGCGAGGCGAAGACCGGATGCGGGGCGAAGACCGGACGGCACCGCTGCCTCGGCGCCGGGCGCATCCGCCGCGCGGCTCATGCGGCGATCCCGCGGCCGGCAGGCCCACGGTTCGAGGCGGGGCCCACCGGGCCCGAAGGAATACCGCACGCGTCGACCCGGGCCATATCCGTAACCCACCACCCCTGCTGACCGCTTCTTCGCGCGCCGGGCATGGGTATTCAAGGTTGCAGGTGTGCAGGATCGGGAAAATCACAGATCGCATGGGCCGTCGCCGCCGGGCGGGACCCGACGGAGGGGGGGAATCGCACAGGCTCGGGCGCGGCTCCCCTCCCCGGCGGACGCTCCGACGCTCCCGTGCAGCCCGGGTAGAAATCGCGGCGGTGGGCCGATCCGGGATCCGCCTCAGGGCGGCGGCCGAAGGGCCCGTGCCGGGAGTTCGCGGGCCATGAGATCCTCGACCTCGGCCCGGTTCGGCGCCGGTCTGGGGACCATGATCGCGGCGGCGCCCTCCGCCGGCGCGGCGTCCGTGATGTAGCGCGGGGCCTGACCTTCGCCCGGGGGGACCGGAACCGGCACCGCGGGCGCCGCCGCACTGGGCCCCGGCACGAGGTAGCGCTGCGTCTCGCCGGACTGCTCGGAGGCCATGCGGCGCGTCGAGGCCTCCGGGCGCTTCTCCGAGCCGGGCCGTTCCATCGGGCCGGGCGGACGGAGCGCGGTCGCCGATCCCGGCGCGGTCTCGCGGGGCGTCCCCGTCGACCGGGTGACCGCCTCGCGCCGGCGCGCTGGCGCAGGCCGGCGGGCGAGCGTCTCCGGCTGAAGGCGGGGCGCATCGGCGGGATTCGCCGAGAGCCGCATCGATTCCACCGCGCGGGTCAGGTCGGCGAGGGTCGCCGTCACCGTGCGGCAGAGCTTGATCCGCACCGAGGCGGCCGGCGCGCCAGGATCGCTGCCGAACAGGGAGGACGGCCGCCTCCGCGCCGCATCGCCGCCGAGGTCGATCCATTGCCAGGCGTAGAGGCAGTCGATGCCCAGGGCGAGGCCGACCGGTCCGTGGGCGTTGCGGTGCGCCTGGGTCACCACCCGCATGGTCTCGCCGGGAAAGCGCGCCCGCAACTCGGCCGCGATCCCGGTACGGCTCGGCTTGGCCATGGCGAGGGCGGGACCGGAGCCCCCCTCCCCGCTGCGCACGCTCACCTCGGCGAGCCCGCGCGGATCGTCCCGGAAGGTGATCCGCTGGGAAAAGCCGTCGCGGAACGAATTCTGCGCCACGTCCGACACGGGGCCGGCGCCCGGCAGCTCGAGGGCCGCGCGGCCGGGCCGGGCGGCGGCGGGGGGCGAGGGCAGGACCACCAGCGCCGCCAGCGCCGCCGCGGTTGCGGAATGCCGTATCCGACTCATGGCTGCTGTCCGGCGGTGGGGCCGGCCTCGATGAAGGTGGCGCGTTGCGATCCCGGGATGCCGAAGCGGTCGGATTCCCGGCTCGAGCGGGTCTGGCCGTTGGCGCCGGCGGCCTGCTGGTCCTGCCACTGGGTGCCGGCGGGCGGATCGGTCAGGGTGGAGGCCTGGGTCATGCCGTTGTAGCCCGGCAGCAGGGCGAAGCCGTAGCGCTCGTAGGGCATCGTCCCGGCGCCCGGCACCCGGCGGGCGACCAGGGGTGGCGCACCCGTCGCGGGTTCGGCCAGGACGCCGCCGGCACTCCGCTCGGGCACCTGCCGGGCCAGGGCGGCCGGCAGGTAGCGGAACGGGTTCTCGGCGGCGACGGAGAGCGGGAATTCGCTGCGCAGGACCGGCAGGGGACGCACCGCGCCGTTGGCCGAGATGTCGGGCTTCGGCACGCGGCCGTAGGCGGCGGGGGCGCGGGCGGTGTTCGCGAGCACGGCCGTCGCGGCGGGCGCCGCGGGCTGGCGTGCGCCGGCCGGGGGCGCCGCCGCGACGCTGCAGGCGAGTGGCGGACCCTCCGGCCCCTCGCGGAACAGCAGGTCCACCACCTTCGGGAACAGCCCGTCGTAGCGGTTGACGATCTCGAGGTACTCGCGCGTGCGCTTCAGGCGCTGCAGCGCCAGGGCGTAGCCGAGCACCGTCGACTCGCTCGGCAGCCAGGCGATGCCGTGCTGGAACCACTCCAGGGCGGCGTCGAACTGGCAGGAATTGTAGGCGTACCAGCCCAGCGCCTGCGCGCCTTCCCCGGAGCTCGAGGCCAGGGTCACCTTTGCGTAGCGGTTGATCCGGTCCAGGTCGATGAAGACGGGATTGGCCTGGGTGAGCTTCCGCTCCAGGAGCTCGATGAAGAGGATGCTGTTGCCGACGTACTTGTCGCGCCAGGCATAGGCCACCTCCTCGGCCTCGCGCGTCATGCCGACCGCGCGCAGCGAATGGGCGAGCCCGTGGGCGATCATCGCGTCGCCGCCGCGGCTGATCGCGAGCTTGAACCAGTCCAGCGCCTCGCGGAACTGCTGGCGCTTGTAGGCGTACCAGCCGAGGAGACCGGTCTCCCGCGGGTCGCCGGTCTTGCGGGCCTGGGCCTGGAACACGGCGATATCCGTGGTGGTGGGCTCGTGCGCGGCCTCGTCGTGCAGGAAGGCGACGATCCGCGCGCGCGTGATGTCGATGGCGATGCGCCGGAACTCGGAATTGCCGTCGGAATCCGTCCGGCCGAGGGCGATGAGCTGCTCGGCCGCGGCCATCGGCAGGTTCGACATCGCCTTCTGGATGGTGGCCAGGCGGGCGCCCGTGTCGTTGCTGGTATCCAAGACGGACTTGTAGAGGTTGTAGGCCTGTGGCGTGGCCTCCTCGGCCGCCAGCGCGTCGGCGACGATCCAGAGGCTCTCGACGTCGCTGGGGTCGAGGGCGCTGGGATCGGCGCGGTAGAGGGCGACGACGTCGAGGTTGCGCCTGGCGCCGGCGAGCCCCTTGAGGCGGCTGCGGAACCCGGCGCGGCGCAGCTTGCGCGCCAGCTCGTCCGAGGGCTGCCAGGTCCCGTCCAGCGTGCGCCGCGCCGCGATGGCCGCGTAGAGGTCGTCGAAGCGGCCCGCGGTGAAGAGATCCCAGAGGGGGGCCTCCTCGGGGGGGCTCGGCTGCAGGGTGTCGAGGTCGGTGGGCTCGGTCCAGCCCGGGTAGAGCTGCTTCAGCCGCGCGGCCTCCGCCTTCATCCGGGCGGTCTGCTTCTGCGCCGCGTAGTAGCGCAGGGCGCTCTCGTCGACCATGCCGTTGGCCGCCGATCCCGTCGGGTCGACGACGATGGCGGGCGCGCGGCTGGCATCCTCGCCGCCGGGGCCCTGGGCCAGGGTCGGGAGGGTGAGCGCCGGGAGGGTGAGCGCCGCGAGGGCGAGGCCCATCGGGAGGCCGAGGGGCGCGGGGCCACGGCGCCGCCGGCGCGCTAACGCTTCAAGCATGAGGGTCCCCTCATCTGCGCGGCCACCATGGCCAGGAGATGCAGCGTGGTCGGATAGTAGTTCTCGGTGCCTTGCACCTGGCCGAAGCCCTCGGGGAGCGGCGTTCCCTTCACGGTACAGAGCAGCAGGCTGGAGAGAGCCGCGTAGCCGCTCTCGCCGAGCCACTCGACCGTGCGCCCGTCGCTGGTATCCACGATGGGCAGGCGCTCGCGGTCCGGCCCGGACCAGAGGGCGACGAAGGGGGCGTAATCCTCCTGCCGTCCCACGTCGGCCCAGGCCATGTAGAGGGGAATCCGGATCGCGTTGTAGGAGAAGAGCGGCGGGAAGCCGTCCGCGGGACGGGGCTGGTCCCCCTTCAGGGAGATCCATTCGGTGGGCAGGTTGGCGCTGCCGAAGCGGGCGCGGCGCAGGAGCCGCAAGCCGCTGCGGGTCAGGGCGTCCCAGTCGTATTCCGGAGCCACCAGGGGCAGGCGCGCGAAGGCCGGGAAGACCCAGTAGGACAGGTTGATCAGGGGACCGTCGGCGCGTTCCCCCGCCGAGAAGCCCGTGACCGCCGGCAGCAGCAGCGCCCCGTTCCGGTCCTTGAACAGGATGGTCCGGCGGCCGATCTCGACGGCGATCCGCCGGGCCGCCACGCGGTAGCCGGCATCGTCCCAGGCCTCGGCGGCCTCCGTCAGCGCCCAGGCGACCAGGATGTCGCCGTCGGTGGCGTCGTTCATGTCCGCCACCGCCGGGCGCTTGGCCGGCTCCCAGCGCCAGGCCAGGAGGGAATCCGGACGCACCATCAGGTTGGCGCGGGTCCAGCCCCAGAGCCGCTCGAAGGTGGGCCGGTCGTTGGCCGCCACGGCGAGCAGCATGCCGTAGCCCTGCCCCTCGCTGTGGCTGATCCCGCCATTGGCGGTGTCGACCACCCGCCCGGCCTCGGTGACGAAGCGGGACCGGTAGAGGCGCCAGCCGTCCTGGTCCTTCAGGCTCCCGACGAGGGGCTGGGCCGCACGGGCGGACTCGTCCTTGACCTGCGGCGCGGCCGGCAGGGCGATGGCGGGGGGAACGGAGCGCGGCTGGTCCGGCATGGCGGGATCACGGGGCTGGGGATCGCGGAGCGAGCCGGCGGGCATCAGCGCGGGTCGGCCATCGACCCGGGCCTCCGGCCCGCCCTGGGCCCGGGCCTCCGGCCCGGCGGCGAAGCCGGTCGCGAGGCCCGTGGTCAGGGCGGCCGCGAGGGCCGCGCCGCGGACGGTCCGGAGGGGGCGTCTCATGCATTCCTCCGGCCGACGTTGCGGACCATGAGCGCGGTGGTCAGCCCGAGGCAGAGCGCCAGGACCAGGGCCAGCGTCGCGTAGACGGCGGGGTTCATCGAGAGCCAGCCCGCCAGCACGAGCCGGAGGTTCCAGACCGAGGGCGGCCGGGTCTCGACGATGCGGACGGTCTCGGGCTCGACCGTGTCCAGGCGGCCGTCGGCGGCGTCCAGGAAGGCGAAGCGCCCGCCGATCCGCGACCAGACCCCGGGATCGATGAGGCAGGCCACGGAGGCCTTGAGCAGGAGCGGGTTCGGCGCCGTGATCAGGGTGGTGGTGTCATCGACGCCGATCCCGCCGCTGGACAGGGCCTGGGCCAGGATCAGCGAGGCGCGGGGCGGCACGGCGGAGGCCCGCTCCGAGGCCTCCGCGTCGATCCAGGTCCGCGTCTCGCCGAGCAGGCCCCGCACCGTGGTCGAGGCCCTCGTGACGAGGCCGTCGGCGGCCTCGATCAGGGGATGGCGGGCGCGCAGGGTCTCGTCCCACTTCGTCACGAGGTCGCCGTCGCTGGCGGGGACCCGGGCCGCGCGGGCCCCGGCGGAGGCGTCCGGTCCGGCGCCGCGGGGCGTCGCCGGGCCGGCGACGCGGAAGCTGAGATCCGGCAGGCTGCAGCGTGCCGGCACGTTGCGGCGCAGGCGATCGAGGGTCGGCGCCGGCACCGAGCCGGACTGGCCCGCCGGACGGGCCGTCTCGGCGCGGGCTTCCCAGATCCGCCGGATCTGCTCCGGATCGAGGCCGAGCCCGGTCAGGGTCGCGGGCGCCACGGCGCGGACGGGCGCGACCATCAGGGTCGGTCCCGTCCCGCTCTGCGCCTCGGTGGCCAGCTCGAAATCGATCACCCGCCCGGCCGCGCTCGCCAGCCGCGCGGCGATCATGGCGCCCGCCGCCACCGTGTCGCGATCGAGAACGGGCAGCACGAGGCGCGGCCGCTTGCCATCCTCCAGGAAGGGGGCGCCGCCGCTGGTGGTGGCGGCGAGATCCGGGATCCGGGCGGCACGGGCCAGGTTCGGAACGCTGACGGTGGTCCGGTCGAGGAACAGGAAACGCTCGCGCTTCGCGTCCGCCGTGCTCGCCGCGCAGGTGGCATCGCCGGGCGTCGGCACCTGCGCGGAGATCTCGACCCGATTCAGGCCCGGCCGCCACAGGCCCAGGGGCAGCGGGATGGTGTTGTTCTCGAAGACCTCGCCCCGCGTCTGCGGCAGGGGCACGCTGGCGGCGTTGCGGCCGTTGAGGTCGACGAGGATCCGCGCCTCGGAGGAGAGGCCGGACGCGTAGGCCCCCGAGAGGTTCAGGAGCATCTTGCCGTAATCGGCGGGCAGGAAGTCCGGCGGCAGCTGGACGTCGAAGCGGGTGGTCAGGAGGCGTCCGGAGAATTCCCGGGTCGCCACGCCGAGGGCTTGCAGCGTGATCCGGTCGCCGCTCTCCAGGGGCGCACCCCGCAGCAGCGCCGCGGCCTTCAGGCCGCGCGGCGTGCCGTAGGGCTCGGTGCCGCGGGCCAGGGTCGCGATCGCCGCCTCGATCTCGTCGTAGCTGGTGCCGCTGACGACGAGGGCGGGGGCCCGGTCCTCCCGCGGCGGCAGCATCGCGAGCTTCGGTCCGGTGATCGGGCCGACGGTCTCGAGGTCCGGCGTGCCGCGCAGTTCCGCCGCGGTGCCGACGATGAGGTTGATCCCGGCCCGGCCGGTCATCACCGAGCCGAACTCCACCACCGGGCGGGCGATGCGCCCGACGAGGCCGATCGCCTCGATGGCGTGGAACATCCGCTCCAGGCGGGGCAGGCTCGGCTTGTCGTTGATCACGACGCGGACCGGCAGGGCACCGCCGTCGTCGGGTTCCAGCGCGGCGAGATCCTTCAGCTCGATCCCGGCGGCCGCCACGGGGGCCACCACGAGGCCGGAGCGCGAGGGATCGATCTGCGTCCAGAGTTCGTAGGTCGCGTTGAGGGAGCAATCGACCCGGTGGCGCTGGCTCGCCGAGAGATCAATGGCGTTGTAGCCGAGCTTCAGGCTGCCCTCGGGCAGCTCGAACTCCACCACCTTGACGGCGCCGGGCGCCTGGATGCGGGTTCGGCCGACCACGACGCCGTTGACGCTGGCGACGAGTTCCGACGTCTCGGGCGCCACCGAGATGGCGGAGAGGTAGGACACCCGCAGGCGGGGACGCCCGCGGCTCTGCGCTTCCGTGACGTAGACGGGGAAGCGCAGGACGTCCTCCTCGCCCTCCAGGCGGAACCCGCCGGTGGTGGCCGGCAGGCGCCGGGCGGGCCCGATGGTCGCCAGGGTGCCCTCCCGGACCGCCGGAGCCAGCGCCGGGGCGACGGC
Source organism: Methylobacterium sp. Leaf465 (assembly GCF_001424705.1). Classification (GTDB taxonomy): domain Bacteria; phylum Pseudomonadota; class Alphaproteobacteria; order Rhizobiales; family Beijerinckiaceae; genus Methylobacterium. Next base: position 13,310 of record NZ_LMRA01000001.1, on the reverse strand, counting down.
GGCCGCCGGGCCGCGCCCGGGCTCGCCCGCGCGGCGCAGGGCGTCGCCCGCGGGGGGGACCGAGAAGCGCTCGGCGGGGCCCGCGCCGATGAAGCTCTGGGGCCGGGCCTCCGTGGCCCCGCCCACCAGGGCCAGCGCGAGAAGCCCGCGGGTGATCGTCGTGACACGCATGCGAGCCTCCCTCACGACCGGGCGTGCAGGTCGGCGCCGCGCCCGCCGCCCGCCGCCCCGCCGAGCAGGCGATCGTTCTCGAATTCCAGCATCAGGCGGACCCAGTCGGTGCCCGGCTCGCCGTCGTTGCTGCGTGCGAAGCTCGGCCGGGCCGGCAGGGGGTTCTCGGCCGGGCGCGGCCGGGCGGCCTCCGCCCCGCCGGGGCTTCCGCCGGGCAGGAGCGGCGCCCGCTGCGGGGTGCGCGGAAGGGCCGTGTCGGTGGTGGGGGCGGGCGCCGCCTGCGGGCGCGGCTTGAACAGGTAGCTGAAGGCGCGGAACGGCTCGACGAGGCCCCACCAGATCAGCTGGAGGGTGCCCGAGACGATGTTCTTGTGCCGGCGCCGGCTCTGCTGGAAGCGCAGCAGCGCGCCCGCATCGCCGTACATCAGGTTCGCGAGGCCGGCATAGCCCTGCGCGTCGAGGGGCTGGAAGCGCAGGGTCACCACCACGTCGTCGCCCGCATGGGCGATCGTCCCGACCTCGAACGGCAGCACGCCGCCGGCGGGGGCGCCGTCGAGGGGCTGCACCGAGAGCTGGCCGGTGCGGTAGGTGCTGCCGGTGCCGAACGGCAGGACGTCGGCCCCGAACCGGACGGTGCAGCCGACGGCCGAGGCGCGGTCCACCGCGACGTCGAGGGCGCGGCCGGCCAGCATCATCCGGCCCTGCCGGTTGATCGCCAGGGACGGGCTCGCCTCCGTGACCCGGCGCTCGGCCACGACGCCGAGGGCGGCGCCGGCCATGAGCAGGTTGAAGAAGTTCCACAGGCCGACCACGAGCATCAGGTTGGTGACGCCGGGCTCGAACAGGTAGCGGTAGAGGGCCGTGGCGCAGCCGAGCAGCAGCAGGCCGTAGACGGCGAAGAACGGCCAGGCCAGGGCGGAGAGGTGGTCCTGCTCCAGGGTCGTGCCCTTGGCGGTGACGTTGAAGGTCGGGCGCCGGGGCGAGACGATGACCGAGGCGATGGCGCGGAACAGGAACAGGCCCTGGACGTACTCGTACAGCTCGGAGACGAAGGGCCAGCGGAACTTCCCGTAGACGTAGTTCTGCATCATCAGGTTGATGACGACGTAGGTCGCCGTATAGGCGATGGATTCATCCACGCTGGCGACGAAGATCTTCAGGTCGAAGAAGATGTGCAGCAGCGGCGAGAACATGAAGATCAGCCGCGGCACGGGGAAGAACCAGAACGTCATGCTCGACAGGTAGGCGACCTTCTGGATGGCGTGCAGGCCGCCCTTGAACAGCGGGTTCTTCAGCAGAAGGATCTGGAACATGCCCTGGCACCAGCGCGAGCGCTGGCCGATGAAGGCCTCCAGGGTCTCCGGCTGCAGGCCGGCGATCAGGGGCTTGTCGACGTAGATGCTGTTCCAGCCGCGGGCATGCAGCTCGAAGGCGGTCTCGCAATCCTCCGTGATGGTGACGCCCGAGAAGCCGCCCGCCTCGTCGAGGGCGCGCCGGCGCAGGAGCGCGGCCGAGCCGCAGAAGAACGAGCCGTTCCACTTGTCGAGACCGCGCTGCGTCACCGCGTAGAACATCTCGTTCTCGGAGGGCATGCGCTCGAAGGTGCGCAGGTTGCGCTCGATCGGGTCGGGATTCAGGAAGGCGTGCGGCGTCTGCACCAGGAACAGGCGCGGGTCCTGGGCGAAGTACCCGATCGTGTCGCGCAGGAAGGAGCGGAACGGGACGTGGTCGGCGTCGAGCACCACGATGATCTCGCCCTGCGAGTGCTTGAGCCCGTTGTTGAGGTTGCCCGCCTTGGCGTGCTGGTTGCGGGCGCGGGTGCGGTACTCGACGCCGAGGGAGGCGGCCAGGGCCTGGAGCTCCATGCGCCGCCGCATCGCGGCCTGCGCCTTCGCCGGATCGGGATCGGCGCATTTCTGGTCGGTGCCGCCATCGTCGAGCAGCCAGACCGTCAGCTTGTGGGCGGGGTAGTCGATGAGGCGGGCCGCCGCGAGGGTGACCGAGAGGATGCCGGCATCCTCGTTGTAGCTCGGCACGAAGATGTCGACGGTGGGCAGCGCGTCGAGGGCCTCCGGATCATCGGCGGCGGCCATCGGCGGGGGCGCGCGCCGGAGCGGGTCGGCGTTGATGGTCAGGCTGACGAACAGGATGAAGACGCAGTAGAGCTCGCCCAGGAGGAGCAGGAGTCCGAACCCGAAGCTGACCGGGTCGCCGACGGAGGGCAGCGTGTTCGTCACGCGCCAGAACATGTAGCGCAGCACGACGAGGCTTCCCAGGGCGAGGAAGACGAAGCGCGCCGGCTGGTTGTCGAAGAACACCCACAGCACCACCATCGCCGCCATGGCGCAGAGGCTCATGATCAGCTGGTCCTGCGTGCTGACGGGCTGGCTCAGCAGGACGAGGACGGCAGCGGCCGACGCGATCCAGGCCATCCAACGTAATGCACTTGCCACGAGCCTGCCCTTCCGCAATCCGCCTCGCCCGCGTTCCTCCGGGACCGACCTGGGCCCAGCGGGCCTTCAGGGTCGCAACCTGTGCGGGAACGGGACGGCGCAATACCTGTGAAACACCTGAGCGATTTGCCTGCCAACAGAAGTCCGGCCACACGTCGCAGGACTTGTGCATGTCCGGGATTGAACGCGCTCAACTGTTGTAAGATGGAACATATGAAAAAACGTGACTGGCGGTCACGCGCACGCAATCGAACCTAACAAAGCCTGAACAGGCGGCTAAAAAGCAGTTCTCGCTTCGACGGTCGAGTAGTATCCGCTGCCCTGGATGCGGTCTTTCACGTAGCCGACTCCGACGGCCATCTTGATCGGGCCGAAGGAAAATCCCGTCAGGTGTCCGCCGATGCGGTACTGATTGAAGAAGTTGTCGCCGAGGAACATGGCTTCGGGGCCGATATAGACCCCGTCGGCGACCATGTACCCGACGCGGAAGCGCGAGTAGTAGGCGTTGAACTGGGTCGAGTACGAGCCGTAGGCCGAGACCATCGTGTTCTCGGTCGGCCGCGCATAGAAGTTGGCCGCGAACTTGGCGCCCACGCCGGTTCCGACGACCGGGTTGCCCGGATCGAGGATCGACAGCTGGTTGCTGCGCACGTTGAAGCCGACGAAGCCGGCCAGGGCCGCATCGCGCCAGATCCACTCGTAGCCGCCCGACAGGGCCCCCTCCTGCTGGTAGCCCGTCACCCGCTGGCCCACCTTCTGCCCGGGATAGCTGTAGGTGCCGGCGACGCCCTCGACGCGCAGGCGGGGGCCGCTCTCGAGGAGCGTGCCCTCCGTGGCGATCGTGCCCGTCGCCGAGCCGAAGGCGGAACTGTTGGAGGTGACCGCGACCGAGGCGTCGACGGCCACCGTCCAGTTCTCGTCCAGGATCACCGGCTCCGCACCGGTGTACCAGTCCGCGGCGACGGCGGCGTGCGAGGGGCCCAGGACCAGGGGCAAGGCGAGGAAGGCGAGGCGCGACATCGAGGCGGATGATCCGTTCCGTTGAGGCATTCGCGCGCGATGGATGGAGATCGACGGCGTCCGCTCGCGGTAATTCATCGACCTTCGGGGTTAATTGAATCTTAACGCGACCGCGAAAGCTGGATCTCGCAAGTCACCAATGCCGAGGATGTGCTTTCAGGCAACATATGTTGTTCTTGGCGATGATGTATTGTTGAAGAATTTCTGATCACAATGGTCATGTAATGAGCGGGCGCACAAAGAAGCGTCGGGTGATCTCCGTCGGTTTGAGGCTGTTCCAACAACATTCGGGCAAGTCGAGGCTGCGAATTTTTCAAGATTATGCAACCGATGCGCGTGGTCGGGCGGGTCCGTCGCGGGTTTCCGTCTCCGGAGCGCCGCCGAGACGGAGTTGCCGATCCTTGGAACGGCGGTCTCGTGCGCTGCGAGGGCTGCCGATGCGGGCCCGAATTTTTCTGAGGATGGCCCTGTGGATTGTCCCCTCGCGGCCGCCCTCGGCGCCGCCATCGCGTCGGGAGCCGCTGCGCGCGGCCCGAGGAGCCTGTGGGACCGAGGGGCTTCGGTTCGCAGGGCGAGCGCGGCGACGTCCGGGCCCCCCCCCGGCGTCGCGCCCCCTGCCCCCTGGGGCGGGGAGCGGGCCGGCCACGGGGGGGCATTCCGTGCGGGCGGTCCCGGGGTCGGCCGACGACGTGGGTGGCGGCCTTCAGGCTGCCTTCAGGCTGCCTTGGCGGCCGGGTCGCGGGCCGCCCGGCGCATCACGGCGGCGAGATCGCCGTAGCGGAACGGCTTCTCGATCTGCAGGAAGGCCCGGGCGCTTTCCGGCAGGTGGCCCTGGGGGCCGGCGAGGACGATGCGGATCCCGGGATGGTGCTGGACCACCGTGGCGGCGAGCTGCAGGCCGCTCATCACCGGCATGCGCTGGTCGGCGATCATGACGTCGAAGCCCTCCGGCGCATCGAGGAGCGTCAGCGCATGTTCGGCGGAGCCGGCCTGGGTGACGCGGTGACCGAGATCGGTGAGCGCCTCGGCGAAGCTCTCGCGGACCAGGGTGTCGCTGTCGACGAGGAGGACGCGCAGGCGCGGCTGGACCGTGGCCGTCTCCTCATGGCCGGCCTCGGCCGGGGCCTCGCTGGCGGGGATCCAGATCTCGGCCAGGAAGGCGGAGTCGCCGCGTCCGTCGGCCACGAGGCGGAAGCCGCCGCCGATGCCGCTGAGCAGGCTCGCCACGGCGGCCGTGGAGCGCTCTTCTCCGGCCGGCTTCGCCGGGGCGGGGAGCCGCGCCGGCGTTCCGCTGGCCAGGACCAGGCGCACGTAGCGACCCGGGCGCAGGGCGATCCCATCCTCCTCGGACAGCACCCGCTCGTCGGCGCCGATCGCGAAGCCTTCGGAGCCGAGATCGCGCACGTGGAAGGCGAGGTTCAGCAGCACGGCCTCCAGCACGGACTCGCTGCACTGGGCGCGCGCGAGCCCGGAGCGGACCCGGAGCTTGATCGGAGCCTGGTTCAGGACGTTGGCGCTGAGGAACGGCACGAAGGCCGTCAGGGCGGTCCCGATCTCCGTCTCCTGGAGGGTGGCGTCGTCGCGGCGCACGAACCGGACCAGGCGGCGGGTCAGGCTGGAGCCGCGCTGCGCGCCCGCGAGGGCGGCCTCGACCAGGCGCACCTGATCCGGGTTGAGGCCATACCGGCGCTTGAGCGTGCCGAGATTGCCGCTGATCACGGTGAGCAGGTTGTTGAAGTCGTCGACCACGCCGTCGATGACCTGGCGCAGCATGCCCTCGCCGCGCCGTTCGGTGGCCTGTGCCCTGCCGTCGGAGGGGGCCGTGCCGTCCTGCGCGCCCGTCTCCCCACCGGCCAGGCCGGCGGGAATCTCGCGGCTCAGGGCGTGAAGGCGGGCCGCGCCGGGGGCGGAGACCTCCGCGCTGCCGCGGATGAAGCGGACGAGGAGGCGACGCGTCTCCTGGCTGTCCGTCGTGTCGGCGCGGCGCAGAACCACGTCGTGCGGGCCCTCCCCGTCCAGGGCGGCCTGCATGGTGAACCGCATCAGGTCGCGATCCTGCGGCTTGATGCCGTCCGTCAGGTCGGTCAGCGCGACGGCCCGGTCGGTGGTGGCCGCGACGCCCGGGGTGGTGGAATCAACCCAGGTGACGTTGCCGGCGTCGGTGTCGATCTCCCAGTAGGTCCAGCCCGACATCGCCTCGAAGGTGCGCAGGCGCTCGCGCACCCGCGCCAGGGCGGTGCGGGCCTCCTGGAGAGCGCGGGCACGGCTGCGCTCGCGGGCCGTCAGGTGCTCGGCGCTCGCCCGGAACTCGGCGATCCGCGATGGCACGATCGCCTCGCCGTCCGCCTCCGTGATCCGGGCCAGGCGCCGCGTCAGGCGCCCGGTGAGGGCGTAGGCCAGGCCCGCCGCGAGCAGGGCGGCGGCGAGCCAGAGCGCACAGAGGCGCGGATCCGGCAGGCCGAGACCGGCGCCGCGGGATTCCGTCGTGCGGGCGACCGCGAGCCAGCCCGAGGGGCCGAGGTCGCCGTAGCCGGCGCTCGGGGTGGCGTGCTCGACGGTGCGGGCGCCCCCGTCGGCGCTCGGCCGCGCGGCGCCGCTCACGAGCGCCCGGCCGTCGGGCGCCAGGACCGTGAGGGCGAGGGGGGAATCCGGGGCGGGCTGCGCGCGCAGGATTCCGCTGCGGAGATCGGCAAGCCAGGTGTCGGCGAGGCGGGCGACGAGGTACTCGGCGTTGCGGGCGCCCGATCCGGCGACCGGGATCGCGACCTCGAAGGGGACGGGATCCCGGGGCGTCGCGGAGGCCGTGACGAGGGCCGTGGAGGCATTCCGTGCCCCGGCGAACCAGGGCTGTCCCGAGACGTCGCGGCCGATCATCTCCTCGTGGCCGGCGGCCCGGACGCGTCCGTTGGCACTGACCAGGAGGATCTCGGCATAGGCCGGGCGCAGGTCGGCCCAGGCACGCAGCACGGCCTGAGGATCGGCATCCATCAGGCCGGTGCCGGTCTGGCGAAGGGCCACGGCCGCGGTGCGCAGGTCCTGCGACACCTCGAAGAGGCTGCGGTCGAGGGCGCCGGCGAACGCCGCGGAGGTGCGACGGACCTGAGCGGCATCCGGCCCGGCGCCGCGCGGCGGGCTGGTCAGCGCGAGGCTGCTCCAGACCATGACGGCGCTGAGCACCACGACCGTGCCGGCCTGGAAGGCGGCCACGGACTTGAGAGAAACGCGATCCAATCCCAACATGCCGCTGATCGCTCCGCTGCCTTCACTTCCCGATACGCGACACCAGACGGACGGGCCCCACAACCTGTGGGGATAGGATGGTTAATTTTCCCTTAAATTCAGTTGGCGCCCCGCGCTGATCAAATGTTCGGCCGGCGATACTTGTCGGGCCAATCGGCCGGCGGCCGGACCGATCAGGGCTCCGGCTGCAGGAAGCCGTGAACCGCCTGCACGACCACCGAGCCTTCGCCCACCCCGGAGGCCACCCGCTTGACCGAGCCCGCGCGCACGTCCCCGACGGCGTAGAGGCCCGGCACGGTGGTGGCGTAGGGCGACGCGGCGGGCATCCCGTCGGGTCGCAACCCCGTCGGCACGAAGCCCTTCGGGTCGAGGGTGAGGCAGTCGGCGAGCCATCCGGTGTTCGGCACGGCCCCGATCATCAGGAAGACGTTCCCGACGGCCCGGGTCACGCTCAAATCGCGCGACCGGTCGGTCCAGGTCACCGCCGTCAGCGTGTCGTCGCCGTGGAACGCGCTGATCTCGGTCCGCGTGTGCAGCGTGATCCGCGCGGACGCGGCGATCCGGCGGACGAGGTAGTCGGACATGGTCGCGGCGAGTCCCTCGGCCCGCACCAGGAGATGGACACGGGCCACGGTGCGGGACAGGAACATCGCCGCCTGCCCGGCCGAATTCCCGCCGCCGACCACGATCACCTCCGCGCCGGTGCAGAGCTGCGCCTCCATGGCGGTGGCCGCGTAGTGGATGCCCTGCCCTTCGAAATGCGCGTAGCGCGGCAGGTCGAGCCGCCGGTAGCGGGCGCCGGTGGCGGCGATGACCGCGCGGGCGGGAATGGCCGTGCCATCCTCCAGGAGCACCCGGAAGGCCGGCCCGTGGCAGTCGAGACCGGCCGCCATGCGGGAGATCGCGAGCCGCGCCCCGAACTTCTGGGCCTGGACCTGTGCCCGGCCGGCCAGGGCCTGACCCGAGATGCCGGTCGGAAAGCCCAGATAGTTCTCGATCTTCGAGGACGTGCCCGCCTGACCGCCCGGCGCCAAGCCCTCGACCACGATGGTGTCGAGCCCTTCGGAGGCGGCGTAGACCGCTGCGGCGAGGCCCGCCGGCCCGGCGCCGATCACCGCGACGTCGTAGACGCGGTCCGGATCGATCGTCTCCGTCAGCCCGAGGATATCGGCCAGCACGGCGTTGCTCGGGTTGCGCAGGACCGCCGTGCCCGGCGCGAGGACCACCGGCAGGTCGGCCTCCGTCAGGCCGAAGCCGTCGAGCGCTTCGCGCGCCGCCCCGTCGAGGGCGACGTCGAGGATGCGGTGCGGATAGGCGTTGCGAACGAGGAATCGCTCCAGGCGCAGGGTCTCGCGCTGGTGGCCGAGGCCGATCAGGACGACGCCGCCGCGCCCGTGTCGGATCAGCCCGACCCGGCGCAGGATGAAGGCCCGCATGATGATCTCGCCGATATCGGGCTCCGCGGTGACCAGCCGGCGGAAGGCCGCGCGGTCGATCCGCACCACCCGCGCGTCGCTCACCGTGCGGCCCGAGACGAGGATCTCGCGATCGTTGAAGAGGTCGAGCTCGCCCGTGAACTGGCCCTCGGTATGCACGGTGAACACGGTCGTCTGGCCGGCGTGGTCGGTCTCGAACATCTCGATCCGTCCGGACCGGACGAGGAAGAAATCCACCCGCCGCTGACCGCGCGCGAAGATCACCGTGCCCGCCGGCAGGGTTTCCTCCCGTCCGTAACCGGCGACGCGCTGCGCCATCTCGTCGTCGAGGCGCGGGAAGGTCTGTGCGGCGCGCTCGTCGCCGTCGATCCCCGTCGTCAGGGCCGTGTCGCTCATGTCGGAGCACTCCATCACGCCGTACGGGCCGACACGGCCGAAGCGGCAGGGGGCAATCCGCCCCGAAGGCATCGGATCGGGCGCTGTCTTGGACGAACCCTCTGGGCGCCTGTGCCTCGAGCTGGGACTGATGCACGACGATGCTGGTCGCGTGAAGCGAAGGGGCCCGCGGTGCGCGCCGAAGACCGCCGCCCCGAAGACCGCCGAACCACGGGCCGCGCCCCGGCGGGACGGAGGCGGGCGGGCGTCCCGGGGCAGCCTCCGATCCCGGTGGGGGGAACCGCTTCCGCCCCGCCCTCCCCCGCCGTGGCGCGGTCGTGGACCGCGTGGCGCACAGGGCGGCGGCTCTCGGAGAGGACGTTCGGGGGTCAGCCCTTCACGAATGCGAGGAGGTCGGCGTTCAGGACCTCCGCATGCACCGTGAGCATGCCGTGCGCGTAGCCCGGATAGGTCTTGATCGTCCCGTTCCGGAGGAGCTTGATCGACTTCAGCGCCGCGTCGGCGATCGGCACGATCTGGTCGTCCTCGCCGTGCAGCACCAATGTGGGGACGCCGATGGCCTTGAGATCCTCGGTCTGATCGGTCTCCGAGAAGGCCTTGATCCCGTCGTAATGGGCCTTCGCGCTGCCCATCATGCCCTGTCGCCACCAGTTCCGAACCACCCCGGGAAGCACCGTCGCGCCATCGCGGTTGAAACCGTAGAAGGGGCCGCCCGCGACATCGAGGAAGAACTGCGCGCGGTTCCCGGCGGTCGCGGCCCGGAAGCCGTCGAAGACGTCGCGCGGCAGGCCCTCGGGGTTGGCGTCGGTCCTCAGCATCAGGGGCGGCACCGCCGAGACCAGCACCGCCTTGGCGACGCGCCCGGCCGGTTCGCCGTGCCGCGCGACGTAGCGGGCGACCTCGCCGCCCCCGGTGGAATGGCCGATATGGACGGCGTTGCGCAGGTCGAGCGCCTCGACCACCGCGAAGGCGTCGGCGGCGTAGTGATCCATGTCGTGGCCGCGGTCGACCTGCGTTGAGCGGCCGTGGCCGCGCCGGTCGTGGGCCACGACCCGGTAGCCCTGATGCAGGAAGTACAGCATCTGGGCGTCCCAGTCGTCGGACGAGAGGGGCCAGCCGTGATGGAACATGATCGGCTGGGCGTCCTTGGGACCCCAATCCTTGAAGAAGATTTCGACGCCGTCCTGGGTGGTGACGTAGGTCATGGCGATGGCCCCGGTCTCAGAGAGAAAGATCGTCGCGGTGAATGGCGGTCTGGCTCCACGCGCGTCGGGAATCCCGTCGCGTGGTCGCGGGCCGGCCGCCTCAGCGGGTTCCCGAAGGGGTGAGCATCAGCCGCGTGGCCATGAGACCGGGACCGTCGGCGCGGCCGGCCTCGCAACGACGGCCGGGGGCTGCGCGGGTCGACAGCGTGGAGACGCCGATCCGGCGCCCGGTGGAGTCGGCCGCCGGGCCGGTGCCGGGCAGAGGCGTTGCGGGTAGCAGCATCGGTCGCGGCTCTCGATCATCGTGACCCGAGGGCGCGCCGAAGGACCAGCGACCGCGTCGGGGATGCCATGAGCTATGGCGCCCGGTGGTCGACCGGGCTTGACGATTTGCGGCGCGATTTGGACGAATGCGTCATGGTGCCGGGACCCGGACGGCGCGCCGTACCGGCGGACCGCGTGCGGCTCCGCTCCGGCTCGTTCGATCGGTGGCTCCGGTCTTGGGCAGGACGTCTTGGGCAGGACGTCTTGGGCAGGACGTCTTGGGCAGGACGTCTTGGGCAGGACGTCTTGGGCAGGACGTCTTGGGCAGGACGTCTTGGGCAGGACGTCTTGGGCAGGAGGATCGTCCACGCGGCGATGGCGCGAACCGGGGACCGGAACGCGCCATCGGGGAACGCTTGAACGGGGAGACACCGGTGCGGGCACCGGGTCTCGTTCGGTTCCGACCCTCAGCGACCCTGCTGCGGCATCAGCGCCCGAGCCTGCTGGACCGCGTCGCGGCAGGAGGTATCGCCCTTGGCATTGAGATCGGTCGCGCGCTGCAACGCGGTCTTGGCCTGCGAAACCTTGTCCTCGGATGAGAGGCTGGCGGAGGCAGACGCCTCGCCGCCCTTCGATGCCTCGGCCGCGGCGGTCGGCTTGTTCTCGGATTGCGCGCGGACATCGGCCGGCGACGTGGCGATCTGGCCGTTCGCCACCGAATTCGCCGGACCCTTCCCGGCCGCCGCGGCGACCGGTCCGGCGACACCCCCTACCGTGCCCGGGGAGCCGCCGCTCTCGCGGGAGGCGCCGCCCTGCTGCGTCCGATCCGTCTCCGCGGTTCCAGGCTTGGCGGTGCTTCCCGTGGTGCCGGCGGTCTTCTGATCGGCCGACGCGGCGCTGGGGCCCTTCTGCTGTCCGGTGTCCGGCTGGGATACGGGGGCGCCCATGCCCACCTGAGTGCCGAGTTCACGCTTGAGCTTGGCGATGTCGTCGCTGCAGGGACCTCCCTCCTGGGCAAAGGCCGCCGTGCTGACGAAGCCGAGGAGGGAGAATGCGGCGGCACCGCCGATCATCTTGAAACGTTGCATGGGATTCCTCAATGAAATGCTCCCACCAACGTCAATATAATGTACAAGTTCAATAAAAAAACGTATTTACCCGTCAATATTCGCTTCAAGTCAAAACAAAGAACGTTTTGTACAGCATTGCAGCTTCTAAGAACGCGAATTCCGATGCGCCCGGAGACAAATCCGGACGCATCGATCTGTCAGTCTGTTATCTCACCGGCGAACGTCCGGCGCGACCAACTCGGATCAGTAGCCGTAACCATAGGCCGGGTAGCCGTAGCCACCGCCGTAGCCGTAGGCGGGTGCGTAGCCGTAACCGCCGCCGTAGTAACCGACCGGACGGCCATAGCCGTAACCGTAGCCGCCGTAGCTGTTCGCCACGATGGCGCCGGCCGCGAGGCCCGCGATGCCGAGGCCGATGGCTGCGCCGGGGCCGATGCCGCGACGGTAGCCGTAGCCGCGACCGTAGCCGCCGCCATAGCCCCGGTACCCGCCGTAGCCGCCCCGGAAGCCGACGCCACGATAGCCGTAGCCCCCGTGGCCGTAACCGTAGCCGCCGTGGCCGTAGCCGCCACCGTAGCCCCAGCCGCGGGCCTCGGCAGGGGCCGATGCCAGGAGGCCGAGTCCGAGCAGGGCCGTCGATGCCAGTGCGAGCTTGCGCATGCGATCTCTCCTATCGTGTGGAATGTGGGCTCATAACAGCCCCGAGCTTGGCGCGTTCCAATGCCGACCATGGTTCAACACGTCACAGGGGCAGTAGCCGTTCCCACCCAGATAGGTATCGTAGCCTATAGCGGGTCCAAAGCCGTGGGAAACCGCGGAAGGACCGCCCCGGGTCTAGCTCTGGCCGACCACATAAAGCGTACCTCTGTTCTGCACTGGCCGAACAAGGCTATGCGGGGATCGCGATCCTTTGATCGGCGCAGCCTGAAGTCTGAGATTCGTCCTGAGAAGCGAAGCAGCACATGCCAAGATGCGCATGAGAGTTCCGGGTTCCGACTTGGGAGCCGAGACCCGGATCAGGACAGGACCGTTCCTTCACCCGCGCGTCAGGCGGCACGCCATGGTGTGAATGCCCTGGCGTGATCTTCGATGATCGGGCGAGGTCCGGCGCGCCGTCCGACCGGGAACGCCTCGCGGATCCGACGCTTGCGCCGGTCCGGACCGAGGGGCTCTCGGGTCTCTCGGAACGCTGTCCCCACAGAGCGAGGAACAGGTCTCAGGAGCCCGCCAGCATGCTCGTGGATTGGAATACGACGAAGATCAGCGTGACCAGGGCTGCGGCCGCGGCGAGATAAGTCACCGCCTTCATGAACTTGGACATGGTTTCGAAGGCTCCATCTGAAAACGCGTTCGGGCGCGCGGGGCATGCCGCGCGCCGTCACCCAAAGGTCGAGGGGCGTGGGCCCGTCGCCCGTGGCCGGGGCTCGGAAGGACCGGCCGCGTGCAACGGGATCTCGAGCCGGGTCAGGCCGGGCGACGGCCGTCGGCGGCGTAGCGGTCGATGGCCGAGGGCAGCTCGCGCGAGAGCCGGGAGAGGAGCGCGCCGCGGCTCAGGCCGGTCTGCTGGGTGAGGTGGNCGGCCGTCGGCGGCGTAGCGGTCGATGGCCGAGGGCAGCTCGCGCGAGAGCCGGGAGAGGAGCGCGCCGCGGCTCAGGCCGGTCTGCTGGGTGAGGTGGTCGAGGGTGTCCGAGCCGATGGCCCGCTCGAGATCCCCCTCGGGGATGTCGCGGTTGGGGCCATGGCTGACCCAGGAGTTCGCGGTCTCGCCGTGGCCGCCCTTGGTGAAGTGGTCGACGAGCTCGCTCAGGCCGCTGGCGATCAGGCCGCCGACCCCGGCGGTGCCGACGCCGCCCAGAAGCCCGGCCAGATTGCCGAGGCCGCCGCTGCCGGTGGCCGTGCCGGTGGAGGCTGTGTTCGGGATCGGTGGGACGGTGCGTTGGGGTGCGGTGGGCTCGTGGCCCTTCAGCAGCTCGGCGAGCTTGTCGCGGTTCTGGTAGCCGGCCACGGCCAGAAGGCCCAGCAGCGCGGTCATCGAGGGGTAGCCCTTGCTCATCG